>NZ_JBRAZQ010000002.1:0-4252523 GCF_056780115.1 Arthrobacter sp. T572 | reverse complement strand
CATTTACGTTCCTCGTACTTGCTTGCCGGCATTGCTGGCAGCCGAAAGTGTCTCCGACTGGGCGTTGCTCCGGGGTAAATCCACAGAGTTATGCACAGCGGGTGGACAATGGGCTACTGAGCCACTCTAGGGGATGATTTCCCCAGAAGATAGCTGGGAAGTTGCTTGTGGATAATTACACGGTTGTGGTTCGGGAACGGGGCCTGTGAGCCACTTCATCCACAGGCTGGGAGCCGTTGTTTGGCACAGCTGTGGATAGCTTCGGGCAGTCTCCCCGGTTTGACTGAGGGCGTGTTTTTGCCCTAACGTTGTGAAGTCCTTTGTGTCCGCTTTTGCGATCAGTTGCACCTCCGCGCGTTCTTCGTGCGGGCAGCAGCGGCGGCAGGCACATACAAAACTTAGCGTCGGCCAGTTCTTCCCCTTTTGATCGGGTGGGCGCACCTTTGATCCACTGGAGTAACTAACGTGAGCAAGCGGACTTTTCAGCCGAATAACCGCCGTCGGGCCAAGAAGCACGGCTTCCGCCTTCGTATGCGCACCCGTGCCGGCCGCGCCATCCTGGCTGCCCGTCGCGGCAAGGGCCGCGTCGAGCTGTCGGCCTAAATAACTGACTTGTCGGTCAGAGTCCTTTCGCAGGTTCGTCGGTGCTAGCCACCCCTAACCGTCTCCGGACGTCTACCGACTTTTCAACAACTGTACGTTCCGGCGTCCGCAATGGACGCCGGAACTTAGTGTTATATACGGCCTCTATCGGGGCCGGGGAGCCCAGCCGGATTGGCTTCATTGTCTCCAAAGCCGTCGGGAACGCCGTGACCAGGAACCTCGTTAAGAGGAGACTGAGAGAAGCAGGTGCATTGTCCTTGCGTGTGCATGGGACTGGCCTGGCGGTAGTGGTCCGGGCGTTGCCTGCAGCTGCATCGGCCAGCTGGGAGCAACTGCTGTCCGACTACAACGCCGCACTGGCAGTGACGACGAAGCGACTGGCTGGCTCCGCTCCAGCGAACGCTTCGCCGGAACAAAACGGCACCACAACGGAAGGGACACCGCGTGCGTAACCGCAGCACCGCCGTCGTTCCTTCCCCTGGTGACCCGGCGCCTTCCGCCGGGCATCCCGTCGCAGCAGTGCCGCCTTCCCGCAACGTGCCGGCGGCGGTGGGTGCTTTCCTTTGGGACTTGCCCCGGAACATCCTGATCCTCCTGCTGAAGGCCTACCGCAAGGTTGTCTCGCCCCTTTATGGCCAGGTATGCCGTTTCTTCCCCTCCTGTTCGGCATATGCCCTGGAGGCGGTCACGGTGCATGGCGCGGTGAAGGGCAGTTGGCTCGCAGCCAAGAGGCTCGCCAGATGCCACCCTTGGAATGCCGGCGGAGTGGACCATGTCCCCGCCGGCCACCGTCATTGGCCCGAAGGCCGGACGCCCACAATTGTTGTACTGAACAATCCGGACAAGTTCCTGGCTGCTCAGGCTGATGAAGAAGGCCGCTCCGCGGCCTGACGAATAGGGATATCGTATGGACTTCTTTGAAACAATCATGTTTCCGTTCAAGTGGTTGGTGTCAATCATCATGGTTGGCTTCCACGAGGGACTGAGCTTCCTTGGAATGCCCGCCGCGAACGGTTGGACCTGGACCCTGTCCATCATCGGCCTGGTGCTGGTGATCCGTGCTGCCCTGATTCCGGTCTTCGTCAAGCAGATCAAAGCCCAGCGCGGCATGCAGCTGCTCCAGCCGGACCTGAAGAAGCTGCAGACCAAGTACAAGGGCAAGACCGACCAGCTCAGCCGCCAGGCCATGGCGCAGGAGCAGATGGCCCTGTACAAGAAGCACGGAACCAACCCGTTCTCAGCATGTTTGCCGATGCTGATCCAGATGCCGTTCTTCTTCGCGCTGTTCCAGGTGCTTTCGGGTGTCACTGCCGCCCGCAATGAGGGCGAGGGCATTGGGGCCATGAGCCACGAGCAGGTCGTTCAGTTCGATCAGTCGAGCATCTTCGGCGCCCCGCTGTCCGCCTCCCTGCTGCACGGCGATCCCAGCGGCGGCAACACTGCCGTTGCTGTGTGGGTCCTTTCCATCATCATGATCCTCGCGATGACTGCCTCGCAGTTCATCACCCAGAAGCAGATCATGGCCAAGAACATGTCCGAGGAAGCCCTCGCCAGCCCGTTCATGCGCCAGCAGAAGATGATGCTCTACATCCTGCCGCTCGTCTTCGGTATCGGCGGCATCAACTTCCCCATCGGTGTCCTCATCTACTGGACCACCACCAACCTCTGGACCATGGGGCAGCAGTTCTTCGTCATCCGCCGCATGCCCACCCCGGGTTCCCCGGCCGCAAAGGCCCTGGAGGAACGCCGTGCCGCCAAGGGCCTGCCGCCGCTGCTGGGCGGTAAGAAGAACGACGACGCCGAGGCTGCCGCCGCCGCTGCTGCGGCTGAAATCCGCAGCCAGCGCGTCCAGCCACAACGTAAGAACAGGAAGAAGAAGTAATGTCTGCTGAGAGCACCGAAGAAGTAACCACGGCTGTGGCCGAAGACCAGGACGACGCGCAGGAAGCGACTTTGTCCAAGTCCGCCAGCCGGCTGGAAGAGGAAGGCGACATCGCAGCCGACTACCTCGAAGAACTTCTTGATATCGCGGATATCGACGGAGACATCGACATCGAGGTGCGCAACGGCCGTACCTACATCTCCATCGCTGCCGAGGAAGAGTCCGCCGCGCTGGAGAACCTTGTGGGCCGCGACGGCGAGGTCCTCGAAGCCCTCCAGGAACTTGCGCGGCTGTCTGTCCTTTCCGCTACCGAGAACCGCTCCAGGCTGGTGCTGGACATCAATGGTTACCGCAAGGACCGTGCCGGTGTGCTCCAGCAGATCGCAGAGGATGCCGTGGCCAAGGTCAAGGAATCCGGTGGCACCGTTGCTTTGGAGCCGATGAGCGCTTACGAGCGCAAGATCGTTCACGACGCCGTTGCTGACCTTGGCTTCGTTTCCGAGTCCGAAGGCGAAGGCTCCGGACGCCACATCGTGGTTTCGGCCGACTAACGGCCCATGGTTGAGATTACCGACGCTGAACTGCAGGCGGCCGAGAAGATCTTCGGCGACAGGCTGGATCTGGCCAAACGCTACGTTGAGCACCTGGCCACGTCCGGTATTGAACGGGGCCTGATTGGGCCCCGTGAAGTTCCACGGCTGTGGGGTCGCCACGTTCTTAACTGTGCAGTCATCGAGTCCGCCATCGCCAAGGACAGCCACGTCGCGGACGTTGGTTCGGGCGCCGGTCTTCCCGGTCTCTGCCTGGCCATTGCCCGCCCGGACCTCGAGCTGACACTCATCGAGCCCCTGGAACGCCGCGTGATCTGGCTCCAGGAAGTCGTGGATGATCTGGGTCTGGACAACGTGACCCTGATGCGGACACGTGCCGAACTCGCCGTGGGCCTTGTGGATGCGGACGTGGTTACCGCGCGTGCCGTCTCAGCCCTGACCAACCTTGCCGGCCTCACCATCCCCTTGCTCAACGGCAAGGGCGAGGTTGTGGCCATCAAGGGCAGGAGCGCGGCCGAGGAAATCGAGAAGGCCAGGAAGGTCATCCGCAAGCTCGGAGGTGTGGAGACGTCCGTTGTGGTGTGTGGACAGGAACTCCTGGAGGAACCCACCACCGTGGTGAGGATCATCGTCAACAAGCCCGGAAAGACGGAGTAGACGCCGCTTGGTTTCCCGCGTGTCGCCGGGTGAGCAGTTAGGCTAGAGAACGGCAGCATGCGCCGAATGAGAGTGAGAGTGTGACCAGTGGGCAGTAGCGAAACCTCAACGCAGCGGATACCCCCGTTTATGTCTTTGGGGTCCGCACGCTCCATCGCCGCTTCTTCTCCTGCACCCCAAATTCCAGTGGTTCGCACGGAATCGGTTGATGTTTCCGCCGTTTCACGTGAAACCCTGACGGACGGAGTTCACAACGTCATGGACTCCATTGATGATTCCAGTCCCATCGCGCGGCAACTGGCCAACGAGACACGACGCCGCGAACGGCTGATCGGACGCGAATTGCCCAAACCTGAACGGACACGAATCTTCACGGTGTCCAACCAGAAGGGCGGCGTAGGCAAGACCACCACCACGGTCAACATTGCCGCTGCCCTGGCGTCCGCTGGACTCAACGTTCTGGTCATCGACATCGATCCGCAGGGTAATGCGTCCACTGCACTGGGCATTGAGCACCACGCCGACGTCGACAGCATCTACGACGTCCTCATCAACGACCTTCCCCTGAAGGACGTTGTGGCTCCTTGCCCCGACATCCCCAACCTCATCTGCGCCCCGGCCACCATTCACCTGGCCGGTGCCGAGATCGAACTGGTCTCCCTTGTGGCCCGCGAACAGCGTCTTCGCCGGGCTATTGACGTTTACGCCAAGGAGCGGGAGAAGAACGGTGAGGGCCGTTTGGACTTCATCTTCATCGACTGCCCGCCCAGCTTGGGCCTGCTCACAGTGAATGCTTTCTGCGCTGCCAGTGAAGTCCTTATACCCATCCAGTGCGAGTACTACGCGCTGGAAGGCCTCAGCCAGTTGTTGAAGAATATCGAGATGATCCAGAAGCACCTCAATGCTGACCTGGTGGTCTCCACCATTCTCCTGACCATGTACGACGGTCGCACCAACCTTGCGGCACAGGTGGCCTCCGAAGTCAGGCAGCATTTCCCGCAGCAGGTATTGAGCGCTGTGGTTCCGCGCTCCGTGCGCATCTCTGAAGCGCCCAGCTACCAGCAAACGGTCATGACGTACGATCCTTCCTCGAGCGGTGCACTTTCCTACATGGAAGCCGCAGCTGAAATCGCTGAACGCTAGAATTCTTGAAACACTGCAACAGCTTGGGCCCGGACGTGCTCAGCAATCCATCGGAGGGATGAATCAATGAGCGAAAAGCGAAGGGGCCTGGGCAGGGGTCTTGGGGCTCTCATTCCCAGCTCTGCTGCGGCCGGGGCTCAGGGCAACGGTTCGTCACCTTCCCGTCCGGTTGACCTTTTCTTTCCTGAAGCGCGAAAGACCGTAGAGCCTCTTGACGCACCCGAGGCCGATGCTGCCCCGGAACCCAAGGACCGTAAGGCTCCCGCGCCGCGAACCAGCACGTCCAAGTCGCCTGCTGCCAAAACACCGGCTGCGAAGGAGTCGTCCGCAAAGCCGGCCACCAAGCGTGGAAGCGGCGCGCCGGCTTCCGCCGTGGATTCTGAAGAAAGCACGACGGCGGCTCCCGCACAACCGCAGGAACCCTCGGCTGCCTCCGGCGCACGTGAGGTTGAGCTTGTAGAGGTGCCAGGTGCCAGGTTCGCCGAGATCCCGGTCAAGGACATCCATCCCAACCGCAAACAGCCCCGAAGCGTCTTCGATGAGGACGACATGGCCGAGCTGGTGCACTCCGTCAAAGAAATTGGCGTACTCCAGCCAATTGTTGTTCGTACTTCAACCGAAAAAGGTGGAGAACCGTACGAGCTTGTCATGGGCGAGCGTCGATGGCGCGCAGTACAGGCTGCCGGACTCGATACCATCCCTGCCATCGTTAGGGATACGACTGATGACGACCTCCTGCGGGACGCGTTGCTGGAGAACCTCCACAGGAGCCAGCTGAATCCCTTGGAAGAAGCTGCTGCCTATCAGCAGTTGCTCGAGGACTTCGGTACCACTCACGAGCAACTGGCGGACAGGATCGGTCGCTCGCGCCCTCAGGTCTCCAATACACTTCGTTTGTTGAAGCTTCCGCCGTTGGTCCAGCGCCGCGTGGCTGCCAGTGTGCTGTCAGCCGGTCACGCACGCGCGCTGCTGTCGCTCCCGGATGCCGCCGCCATGGAACGCCTTGCCCAAAGAATCGTTGCCGAGGGTATGTCAGTTCGTGCGACAGAAGAGGCCGTTGCCCTCTACCAGGAGCCGGCTACTCCCACTAAGAACTCGATCCCCAAGCCAAATGCCCGGCATGAGCGACTGGATTACCTGGCTTCTTCTCTTTCCGACCGTTTGGATACGAACGTCAAGATTACCCTTGGGGCCCGCAAGGGCCGGGTGAGCATTGAGTTTGCCAGCGTGGAGGATCTCAACCGGATTATGGACGTGCTGAGCCCCGGGGCGGAAGAGTAATCGTGGTGAGCTGACGGAAAGGGTCTGTTTCTTGGAAACAGGCCCTTTTTGTTTATGGTTGGCACTGTCGTAGCAATCTTCCGAACCCAGACAGGACGCAGTGCACGCATAACGACATATGGGAGCGTCAGATGGCAACCTATGGGTGGTGTTCTTTGGCTGCAAGCAGTGTGGCTGTTGCCACCCTTGGTGTCTCGTTGGGCGTCGTTTCTTCCGTGCGCGTCTAGTCTAAGGAAGTCTGTAGTCCTGGGGATGATCCGGCGTGGACTGCGTTTCACGTGAAACATAGGGGTTAGAGACTATGTCGTGACGGGTGAGCCGATGCGCGGAGTGCTGGGCTGTCCTGCTTTGCCGTGAGGAATTTGCACTCTTTTCTGGCGATATCGCATTCTTCGGCTGACGTCGAGATGATTCAGTGTAGGGATTGTGTCGTATAGAGGGCCTGGAGCGTCTTTACAGCCTCGGAGCCCTCCCTAACGGTGTTGAGCGCCTGAGACCAACCCGGTGTTCTTCCAGGAGCCTGTGGGGCCACTCAGGCCTCCTGTAGGCGTGCCCTAGTAGCGTTTGCCTCAGCGTCACCTCTGAAATCCTGAGAGGCACAGGTCCGGGGATGGGTTGTTTGTCAGACGTCCAGGGTGGCTGAAGCCTAGTGGCGTGCAAGAACCTACTCGTCGGACTGCGGTTCACACGTTGCGCTGATGTCGTTAAACCGCGGGTAGCTTGTGTTCCGTGACCTTGGACCGCTCCGGCCTCCTTTCTGAAGGCCGCGCTCGTTGATATTCCTGCTCATCTGGCCAAAATTGGTTGGATCATGCCGCCCGCTAGCTCGTCCGCGAGTTGTTGTAACCGGGCTGAACGCTTTGGATCCTCTGTCGACGTGGTTCATTCCGCCCCTCCCCTCACATCTGTTGGTTGCCCGCCAAGGAGCAGGCGGATCCCGGCGATCGATGCGTTCGCGTACGCTGACTACGACTGTTTCCGGTCTTCTCGGGTGGCGCCATTGGTCGGTTATTACGGCACCGCCATTTCTTCTCGTCCTGGCACTTGACCTTCTTCCGCGTGTTGATCATTCGAACTTTCGGACTTCGGAACTCCACGCACGGTCAATCCGGGTGCGTGCCCAGCTACACAGCGTCTTCCCTGCATTGCGGCGTAGTCGTTAGCGCCCTCTATCCGGGCGCGATGACGGGGCCGAACGAGTCTCCTTGCCGACCGTCTCCCCGATACGAGGAACCTTTGGAGATTTCCGCCCTACGCTCCCTCACCGTGCCTAGAGACTTTCGTGGATGGCGCGTCTGCTTAGGACGAGCCAGCGCTCTAATGTTTCACGTGAAACGTGAACGCTTAGCAAAAGGGATCCAACCTCCCCCGAAGGTGCGTCGTGGGCCGCCATCCACGCAAGTTGCGAGTGGACTCGTGCTTAGCGCGGTCTGCGGTGACTGGGACAACCGATAAAAAGAGGGTTGTTTCACGTGAAACTTCCGCTCAGTCCTACCGGCGTTCGGGATTCGTCGACGGCGCTCCACACGGTGAGCATTGTCCCGCCATTCGATGTCCACTCACTATCTGGCTGGATTCACGTGAAACATGACTGCGACAAGGAGGGCACTCTGGTCTCAGGCCTGAGGATACTGATGCGCCCTTCTCTCGCCTATGAACCTGACGTCTTATGCGAGAAACTTCTGCCCCGTTGTGGCAGGCTATGCCGGCCTATACGACAACCCTCCGGGATAGTCGAGTCACTGGATTAAACCATAGGGTCTGATCCATCATCTTGCAAGGATGATGCCATGTTCGTGGCGGAGAGACACACGGGTGTGTGCGCCGGTTCTTCTTGGAGGGTGATATCCGGGCCATGTGCAAAGGGGTGATATCTGGGCGTTGTCTCGCTCCGTTCAGCCGCCTGCTTTGCATGCCAGTGCTGGGGACCCTTCACCAGCCGCTACTTTCCTATCACCTGCGCTGCGAGCCTACTGAAGGCACCCAAATCGTGGCCGGCGGACCCCATCGGCGCGAGCTCTCCGCCCCGTCCCTCGCTGCGGGCCCTAAGGCGGCAGTATTCGGCAGGTCAGACTGGAACGGTGCAGGGAATACCAGCTAATGGTTCATCGACCTCAGAGGCAGTGGCGGGCCGGGAGCCCCACGCCCTGCTGCCCTGCTGCGATCGGCTCGACAACACTTCCGCAGTGATGCTTGCGTACGCCTTCACAGGCTTCTTCCAGTGGTCCAGCGATCTGCGGCAGTCGTCGTTGATGTTCAACCTCGCCACTGGCCACTGTCGGCCCTCAATACCTCTGGTTCCAGGAAGGGCCGGGACAGAGGTCCAATGTGTCTGGATCAAAGCGCTGCAGTACGACCTTTGGTGGGGTGAATACCACAGGACGTGATCGCGTCTCAGTAGTGGGTTGTGGCGCTCCCATGGCGCAAACGATCAAGGCAACGGATCAGAGAACTTAGCAGCTCTCCAGTCTTGCAGGAAATCCGGTAAGGCGACTCACTGTTGGCACACCCCGTTGTCAGCAGTGTGAAGTACATCATTGATCGGATGTTGTACTGGTATCGAGGACGGTCGAACTCAACCTGGACTTCTGCCGTAATCAGGCGCGGGCCAGGTTATGTTCCTTCTCTGCCATGATGTGTATGAGCGGCAAGGAAATCAGCGAGGCGCTGGCAGGTGTGACCTGTCATGAGCGCAACTGGTGGTTGGGCTGGAAGAGCGGAGCGAACTGATCCCCACGGCGAAGCATGCTTGTGGAGTGGGCCACAGCCCGGTGGATATCTCTGTGGATAACTTTGGGGACAACTTGGCGGTTTACGACCGTCTCAATGCGCGGCAAGCAGGAGTGTACGGCTCCGAACGGCAATGGGGTGCGCGGTCTATACGTCACCGTCGCTGATGTTTCACGTGAAACATTGCGCAGCTCGGTGGAAGAGGACCTCAGTGACCAAAAAACGCGCCTGGATGGTGCTTTCTGTGGATTTTAGTCCACATTCCAGTCGTTTGACGCCCTCCCCCGAGCCGAGTGGGAAGGGCTCGCGTGTAGGTTTTGTGTAGCCCTCCTGCTTTCATGTGTTAGGCAGGCGAAGGGGACATACCAACATCCATGAGATTTGCAGATGTTCCGCCTGTGGGCGACGGTGGATAAGCCTGTGGATAACACTGTGCATAAATAGCGACGAAAGTCCCAGGAGCACTAGCCTCACCCCGGTCCAAGAGACCTCCTTAGCAAATGGCCGGACGCCCATTTTGGTTAGACGCCGATGCACAAGAGCGGATTCAAACCTGCGTGGCCGCCGGTCACGAAACTCGTCAACGGCACAGTAGAGCGCGTGTGTTCATCTAGACCAGAACCAAGAGAACGGACAGTGCGGTGTATAGGGCATCCCTTCAGGAGGAGCCCGGAAGATCGGATGTTTGTATATGGGTGAACTACCTTCGCGGGAGTAGTCTTAGCGATGCTCCCAACCCAAGTGCCTGCCCTTAGCCCGTGAATGATGGTGGTGCATGGGTGTGTCCCCGTGGTGTCAGTCCCGCAGCGTGCCAGGGTCGATATGAAGCTGACCGCCTTGGGGGCCCGGCCGGATAGACCTGCCAAACGCCTCCCCCGCGGAGCCAGTAATCACTTCTTGGCTTTCCCACGGACTTATCCTCAGCGTGTCGTGGTGTCGTGGTGTCGTGGTGTCGTGGTGTCGTGGTGTCGTGGTGTCGTAGTTCGTGATGCTTGTGCTGTCCCGCAGGTTGAGATGACCACCACCGTCGATCAGGGCTCTGTGGTGGCCAATACTTATGGAGTCTGCAGTACGGATATGATGCTCCGACGATGTGGACGCCGATACGGAGCTGGTCGTGTGCCATTATCGAATGAGTCTGTCTTTACTCGGGGTCCAGATCGAGGACCGATTGGTATGTTTCACGTGAAACATAGGGGTACAGCCCACGGCATGTGGGGCAGCGGTACACAGGCTCTCTTCGGATCTTCCGCGTCGTGGAAGAGACCGAACCGCCGGATGCTGTCCAAACGGGGCGCCGGCTAGGAGCGGCTGCCCAAACCACCAGTCGCACCTCGGTGCTGTGTAACAATCCGTCGTTCCGGCAATGAACGTGCTGACGGACGCCCTACGGTTCATGGGGATGGAGGGAACGACCACGCACCGGCCAAGACGTGGGCACCTGATGTTCGCTCGTGGGTCATGCGCATAGGGAACCTTCAAGGTGCCTCTCAGTGGGTCACCTGGGGCGGTGTTTCACGTGAAACACAGATCGACGAGCCGCCCTATCTTTGCGAGGCTCAGACGTACCAGAGCGGAGAATGCGCGAATTGGGCACAGTGATCCCCCGCAAAACCACAAGGGGTCGACGGGCGGTAGCAGTTGGTGGAGTCACCACAAGGTGTATCGAGCGCTCTCCCGCGTAGAAGATGCAGCTAACAGGCTCCCTAAGCTGGGCCAGGCACTGCCGTCAGCCCTCGAGACACTGTAACCCGCTCTATGCAGTTATTAGCGTTCGTCTCGCAGACATCAAGGTTTGTGACGTACTTAAGTCAGCAGCCAGATGCGGTTACCTCTCGATCGAGCAGTGACGTGTCCACCTGCATCCCGAATCAATACTATCGACCGATCGATTCGGCTTGCAGATACGGAACTTCTGAGGAATCAAAGGAGCGCATAAGTCCCTATGTGGCTGTATTGGGGCCTATCGGAGGGCCGGGCAGCATCAGGGCGGCCGCGGAATTATCGGAGCGCCCGCATCGATCAGCATGCCGGCGGTGCTTAGAGTGCACTGGTTTGCTCGGCCGGACCATTGAGCGGTCGCTTAGGACTTATCGAATGGGTAGCGGTCTCTCATGACAACACACCCCCGAGGGCCGATCTGTCGGCGGCTGTCGGTCGATGTATTGGATCTCTGGGCTGCCTGCCACTTTTGACCTGACAGTTTTATGAGGGGCTTCGAACTGACGGAAAGAAGCACCTGTCGAAGCATGTACCTCGAGAAACATGGGTAGGAAACTCAACCGGGGTGAGTAATCCGCCGCTTTCGAGTGCTCTGTAGGTTTAAGTCGCCCCTTCCATCTGAACTTAGGGCTGAGTAGTCAATGAAGAACGCCCTCAGCTGAGCGACCCGCGGGACGAACTACCTAGTGGCGGTGAAGGAGGGATCCTGGAAGTCCGAAAACAAAGGCCAACATCAAGGCCAACCTCCAGGCAAAAAGACTCGTTGCTGGCGACCCGCTATCTGGCTCCAACCAGACTAAGGCACAAATGACATCTTGGGCTGTGGACGTTTGCGTGGGTCAGTGGCTGCCAAAGCGATGTCAGAGGCTTCGAAGCTGAGAATGCCATGCCATGGGCTCATTTGTCCGCTCATCTGATGGGCGGGCTTTGCTCGTAAGCGCCGTGGACCCATGTTTCACGTGAAACAGCGGTCTTTGTCGGCGTCCCCAGCTGTTAGGTTCCTACAGTAGGAAGCAACGGACGTGTAGGCCCAGGCCTTCCTCTTAGGAAGGCGTAGTGGAGGCGGTCGGGGTGAGGGGCTCGCAGAACCGGCATCCTTTTAGCCAAAGCAGGGGCCTGCGGTAGTGATCAAGCACCATGTAATGCACTCACGCGTCGGTGCCGAGTTCCCTCCTCCAATCGAGGCATACGCGATCGGCGCAGAAATGCCGGAAGGGCCGAACTACGCCTTGGCCGCTTGCAGGGGGTCGTTGCTGTTTCACGTGAAACATCATTCGCGGCAGCCATCAGCAGCCAGCAGCCGTCAGCAACCGAACGCCCAGCCTGGCCAGGTTCTTCTGTACCCAGCTTCTTCTGTACCTTGCCGGAGAGAGGCATCACTTCCGCCGCTGGCGGTTAGTCGCGAAGCATTTCTCAGCTGCAGTGGACTTCACCCTGCCAGGAATCCACACGAATCCTGCACTGCGTGGACCGTGCAAGTTCCACCGGACTGGGGAGACAGTCCCCAGGTGAGTTGACCTGCGATCTAAGGATGAAGCACGAGCACCTGGAGGAAATACGCGAATAACACAACCGACAGGGGATGCAGAGACAAAAAAGACGACCTCCGCTCCCGGGTGGGAAGCAGAGGCCGTCGGATGTGGGCCCGAAAGACCCCGGAATCAGGACAGGACGTCCGCGAATTCCTTCTCGAAGAACTGCTTGGGCTTGGCGCCGATGACGGTGCTTTTCACTTCTCCCCCGCTGAAGAGGTATACGGCGGGGATGGAGGTGATTCCATACTCAGCGGCAATGGCCGGGTTGTCGTCCACGTTGAGCTTCACGACATCGACCTTGTCGCTGTACTCGACAGAGATCTCATCGAGGATGGGTCCGAGCTTACGGCAGGGGCCACACCATTCTGCCCAGAAGTCTACGATGACGGGCTTCTCGGAACCCAGGACATCTGTGCTGAAGCTTGCGTCGGTTACGTCTTTGGCGTTGCTCATAACTTTCCCTTCTTGGAGTTTGCTTGAAGCAGCTTAGGAGTGCAGGTCTGCAAGGTAGTGCTCGACGTCCAGTGCGGCCACGCAACCCGAACCGGAAGCCGTGATGGCCTGGCGGTAGGTTGGGTCGATGACATCACCGGCAGCAAATACACCCTTGATGCTGGTCTTGGAACTGCGGCCCTCGACGGCGATGGTGCCTTCGGGCGTCAGTTCCACCTTGCCCTTGACCAGGTCGGTACGCGGATCGTTGCCAATGGCCACGAACACACCCGTCACAGCGAGCTCGGATTCCGTGCCATCCACGAGGTTCCTCAGCTTAAGGCCCGTGACCTTGTCCCCGCCCAGGACATCGTCCACTGCGGTGTTCCACACGAAGTTGATCTTTTCGTGAGCCTGAGCGCGGTCGCCCATGATCTTGGAAGCCTTGAGGGTGTCGCGGCGGTGGACCACAGTCACGGACTTGGCAAACTTGGTGAGGAAGAGCGCTTCCTCCATGGCGGAGTCACCGCCACCGATGACCGCGATGTCCTGGTCCTTGAAGAAGAAACCGTCACAGGTTGCACACCAGCTGACGCCGTGGCCGGAAAGGCGCTTTTCGTTCTCCAAGCCAAGCTCGCGGTAGGCCGAACCGGTGGACAGGATAATGGCCTTCGCCTGGAAGGTCTCCCCCGTTCCAATGGTCACGGTCTTGATGTCGCCGTCGAGGTCCAGTTCGGTGACGTCCTCAAAGAGGATCTCTGTACCAAAGCGGGCTGCCTGCTTCTCGAAGTTCTCCATGAGATCCGGGCCCATGATGCCTTCCGGGAAACCCGGGTAGTTTTCAACGTCGGTGGTGTTCATCAATTCGCCGCCGGCGGTGACTGAACCGGCGATGAGCAGAGGCTTCATGTTGGCGCGGGCGGTGTAGACGGCGGCGGTGTAGCCGGCCGGACCGGAACCTACGATGATGACGTCACGCACCTGCGATGCGCTGGTTTCTGCAATGCTCACGTGGCGTGAACCTCTTCCTTTTATCGATGCTGCCGCTTTCGGGGCAGCCACCTGACTCAACCCTTGGAAAGCTCCAAATATTCCGTTGGTTTTTGAGGGACGCTGAAGACCCTAAAACCCACCGTCATTCAGGGTACCGGTAGAGGGGCGGCCGAATCGAAGCGGCCAAACAAAACCAGGTAGCAGTAGAGGCCGTTCTGATGGTTCAAAACGGCCCCTACTGCTACTTAGTTGGGTGAGTTACTGGACGGTAACCTCGGCCAGGCGGAGACCGAATCCGAAGCGTGTCTTAGGGGCTGCCAGCTTGGGCAGGGTCTTGATGACAACAATGACGTACTGGGCCTGGGTGGGCGCTGCCAGCGGCATGGTCAACTCGGGCGACGTGAAACTGTTGGTCCCCACCAACTTGGCACCGTCCATTGCGGGGCGATCGTTGGTGTAAACGCTGATGCTGCCGCCGGAACCACCCAACTGGTTGAGGACCACGGACTTGATTTCGGCCGGCTCCTTGAGCTTCACGACCAAGGGCATCTCGTCCGTCAGTCCCCCGCCCCAGTCAGCGGACGCGAATTCCATGTCCGACCAGTAGCTTGCAGCATTGCCGTCGAATGCCTTGACCAGGTCCTTGTCGAATGCAGCGGCGAAATCGAAGTTACCCAGTCGGGTAATGTCCTCGATGGCCGGAGGTGCTGCCGGAGCCGCTGTCTCCGACGGCGTGGGCTCGGTTGTCCCGCTGCCTGTGCCGTTGGATTGCGGCGCCGTGGTGTTCTGGGTCGCCGCAGGAGAGCCGCTGGGGAGCAGGCTTCCGAGGTTAGTCACTGCCAGAACAAGGCCCACGATCAGGACGGCGGCAAGAAGACCGCCCACCAGCCAGCGCATGGACCGCGGCTCACGTTCCGGTGTGTCATCTTCATAGTCGTCGTCGGTCTGGTAGTCCTCAACAGCAGCCGACGCCGGGAAGCTGCTTGCCGCGCGGTCGTACCCGGCGTTGGAGGTACTGGCCGCGGCACCACCGGCAGCAGCGCCACCGGCGAAGCCATAGTCTTCCTCGGACCACAATGAAACCTTCGGCTCCGCAGGTTCCCGTTCCGGCTTGGACTGCGGAGAGGGTTGGCGGGCAGCAGGCTGTGCATTGACTGCCTGGGTAGGCGGCTGCACGGGAGCAGCGGGCGGTTGCGCAGGGGCCGCGGGAGGCTTCGCGGGAGCGGAAGCAGCAGGCGAAGCGCCCGCTGCTTGTGCGTTGACGGCCTGTGTTGGCGGTTGGGCAGTGTCAGCAGGACCAGGAGCAGCCTGGGCTTCCTGGTTCTTGGACCCAGTCCCCTTCTTCAGGGCAGCAGCAGCGGCAACGCCTGCGGCTCCAGCACCCGCAGCTGCAGCGGCGAGTTTACCTGCCAGGCCCCCGCCGCTCTTGGATGATGACGGGTTGGACGCGGGCATGGGTGGGACGTGGCCGGCAGCTGCAGCCGGCTCGTCGGCGTCGTGCTCACGCTGGACGGGGTATCCATCCTGGTCGTACTGGATGTACTCGGCCTCGTGCTCGTCGTCCTCGTAGAGGCCGTCGTAGGTTTCGGGTTCGTAGGTCCTCGATTGGCCGAAAATTTCACTGCCCAGGGTTTCCGTGAAAAACGGTTCGACATAGGGCGGGTTGGTGGCGACCACCAGGTCCAGGAGGTCCGGGGCCGTGCTGTGGTTGGTGATCAGGTAGGTGGTGTTGTCGCTGACGCCGAGGTCCAGGATCTGCACGTTTCCGGGGCGCTCCCCAGTGGCTACCTCGCGGGCGCTTTGAGCTACTTGTTCGGCATTTCCGGGACCGGCTACGAGGATGCTCACGGGACGGTTGAGAACCTGGTCGACGCCGTCGAGCACCAGATCTTGGTCATGCGAGGTCAGTACCGTGGCTGTGACCTTGTAGCGGCCGCCAAGTACTGATCCGACGTCGATCGGGTGGGACACGTGTTCCTCCTAGGCTGTCCGGGAGCTGCGGGTCCTGCATGCTGGCCACCCGCTGAGCCGGGTAAAACCACTTTTGCAACTACCTGTATTGGTTTCTAGCCTAACGGATTGAGGCCCTTCGCCCACGTTGGCGGCGCCGTTACTCCTTGTCGTCCCCGGGGACAGGGAAGTATGGATTCCGTCCGGGGTCGCCTTGGTAGGTGCGGCGCCCAGGCAACGGAACCTGCGGACGGAAGCGGCTGCCTTTGGCCGTGCTGGGCACATCTTCCTCGGGAAGGTAGCTCTCGGCGCCCTCCGCAGGCGCTTCGGGCTCCGGCTGCAAGGCCGGCCCGGCCCTGAAGGAGGCTGCGTCGAATTCGCCCGAGATGCGCGGAATCAGGCCAGTGTCATCCGAGACCGTGGCGCGCGCCGGCGTCGTGGGTGTTGCTGCGGTGGCAGGACCGGCGCTGACGGGGACGCCGCGGCCCAGGCGGCCCAGCAGCGGCCGCAGGAGGTCGCGGAGTTCACTGACGCGGAAGACCTTCAGCAGGAACAGGTATGCAACCAGCATGACAGGCCCGACGACGACCACGGTCACCAGGGCGGCTGGCCGGCTGCTCCAAGCGAAGCCGTCGGCCCGGTAGCTGCCCAGCAGCCAGAGCGCGAGGGCACCGGCAAGCGCGGAACCGAGGCCTGCGTAACCCATGCGGATGTAGGAATTGGCAATGCGGGGACCATCCAGGTGGCCGAGGAGTCGACGGAGGAACACCACGCTGATCACCACTGACAGGATGTTGCCCAGGGTGTAGAGGATGGCGATCGCGTAGATGATCTGGCCGACGGGGAGGAACTGGATGAAGAATGCGCCCACCACGTAAATCAGGGCCAGCAGGAGCTGGACATACAGCGGCGTGCGGGCGTCTTCGTTGGCATAGAACACGCGCGACATCATGAAGTTCGCGCTCAGGAACGGAGTGCTCAGCGCAAGGATGGTGAGCGTTTGGGCCAGCATGACGCCGTCCTGGGGTTTGCCACCGGAGAAGAACATACCCAGCGGGCCGGCCAGGGCGAACAACGCCAAGGCACCGAACACGGTGGCCACGGCCATGGTCCGCAGGCCGTGGGAGAGGGCATCGCGCAGCTCGGCCTTGTTGCCGTCCTGGGACGCGCGTGTCATGCGGTTAAAGAGGACGGTGGCCAGCGACAGCGCGATGATCGAGTGCGGCAGCAGGTACAGCTGGCTCGCTACTTCCAGGACGGCGTTGCCGGGCAGTACAGCCGCGGCTGCATCGTCTCCGGCGTTGTCCAGGCGCAGCCGCTCGGCACCGGGAATCGTGGCAATTTTCATGACGTAAAGGAACGCCAACTGCCCGACGGCGGCAGTCAGCAACGTCCAGATGCTCAGCTTGGCTGCCTGGCCCAGTCCAACCCCGCGCCATCCGAAGCGGGGCCTCAGCCCCAGCTTCAGGCGAAGAACAGGGATGAGCAGAATGGCTGTTTGCGCCACAACACCGATGGTGGAGAAACCGGCCACAAGGAATGTCTGGGTTGGCCCCCAGTTGTCCAAGGTGTGCGGGTTGGTGACGTTGTCTCCCAGGATCCAGATGAACATCCCCAAACCGGCGATAGCCACCAGGTTGTTAAGGATGGGTGCCCACATGGCCGGCCCGAAGGCACCGTGGGCGTTGAGTACCTGGGTCAGCAGGGCGTACAGGCCGTAGAAGAAAATCTGGGGCAGGCACCAGAAAGCGAACGTGACAGCCAGCGCCTTCTGTTGCTCCGAGTAACCCTGCGTGGTGAGGTCGATGACCAGCGGAGCCGCCAACGTCACAAGTGCAGTGAGCCCGAGGAGAACCAGCACCGCCAGTGTCAGGAGGCGGCTGATGTAATCGGCTCCCCTGTCCGGCGCGTTGCTTGCCTTGATGATTTGCGGCACCAGGACGGCGTTGAAAACACCACCGGCAACCAGCAGGAAGATCAGGTTGGGCAGGTTGTTCGCGTTAATAAACGTGTCATTGACCGTTGAACCCAGACCGAGGGCGGCCCCGAGCATCCAGGTCTTAGCGAAGCCAAGGAACCGGGAAACCAACGTTCCGGCGGCCATGATGGCGCTGGAACGTGCTTCTCCGGATTGAACGGACTGGGTTGCTTTGGCGTCAGACATCGCCTTTATCGTCCCATGAGCCCGCGTCAGAGGTGTTCCGGCAGCACTTCCCGTGCCAGGTCGGCGATGCGGCGTTCATTGGGGAAGGACAATTTGCGGGCAAGTTCCTGGATGGGAACCCAGGCGGCGTCCACGGCTTCCTGGTCGGGATCGTTCTCGATGGTGAGCTCCCCGCCGGTAGCTTGCAGCAGGAAATGATGGACAGTTTTGTGCACGCGGTGGCCGCTGACCGTAAACCAGTAGTCGATACTTCCCAGGGGTGCCAGGATGCTGCCTTCGATGCCGGTTTCCTCGGCGATTTCCCGGACAGCTGCTTCCTCATTGTTCTCCCGGCCTTCCGGGTGGCCCTTCGGCAGGCACCACTCCAGCCGGCCGCCCCTGTTAAGGCGGGCGATGATCGCAACCCGCAACTCGCCGTCGGACGTGTCCACTACGACGCCGCCCGCGGAGACTTCCTCAACAGTAGGAAGCGAGGCCTGGACCGGGTGCTGCGGGGCGGGCGCGACGTGGGCGCCGATTGCCGACGGCAACGGTGCGTTTGTCCTCCTGCCAGGAGCGCTCGGTATCGGATTGGCCATGAAGTCCACTCTAACGACTCTTGCCCGTGAGTGATGACCGGGACATGGCCACAAGATGGACTGCAGGAGCCGGCTGTTCGGGGACGCCGGGTTTTTGCAGCGATCCGTGACCCAATGCAGGGTAAAAATCTGCCAAGCTTAAGGGACTATGGCGCACGTATTGGACAGTTCTTCAGTTAACTTCACCATCGACCCGGTGGTGCTCGATCTCGGGCAGCGCTTTGTCGACGCCGGATTTGAGCTGTCGCTGGTGGGTGGACCCGTGCGCGACCTTTTCCTGGGCAGGACATCCCCGGACCTGGATTTCACGACTGATGCAACGCCGGACCAGACGATCTCCGTCATCAAGAAGTGGGCGGATAACTTCTGGGAGATCGGGCGTGCGTTCGGGACGATCGGGATGCGCAAGGACGGCTTCCAGATCGAAATCACCACCTACCGTGCCGAGGCCTATGACCCCGACTCCCGCAAACCGGTGGTGGCTTTCGGCAACTCGCTGACCGATGACCTGCTGCGCCGCGACTTCACCATCAACGCCATGGCCCTGAAACTGCCTGGCCTGGAACTCGTGGATCCCTTCGGCGGGGTTCGCGACCTCCATGCCTCGGAACTGGCCACCCCCGGCGCGCCTGAAGCATCCTTTTCCGACGATCCGCTGCGCATGATGCGGGCAGCCCGGTTCGCGTCGCAGCTGGGTGTGTCGGTACATGACGACGTCCGCCTTGCCATGAGCCAGATGGCCGACCGCATCAAGATCATCTCCGCCGAGCGTGTCCGGGATGAGCTCATCAAGCTTATTAACGGAGCGCACCCCCGGGTGGGGATCGACCTGCTGGTGGACACGGGCCTGGCCGAGTTCGTTCTCCCGGAAGTCTCTGCCCTGCGGCTGGAGTCGGATGAACACCACCGCCACAAGGACGTCTACCAGCATTCGCTCCAGGTCCTGGAACAGGCTGCAGACCTTGAAACCGGTCCGGACGGCCCGGTGCCCGGGCCTGACTTCGTGCTGCGGTTCGCGGCGTTGATGCACGACGTCGGCAAGCCGGCTACGCGCAAATTCGAACCGGGCGGCGCGGTCAGCTTCAGGCACCACGACGTCGTGGGTGCGAAGCTCACCGCCAAGCGCATGAAAGCACTGAGGTTCGACAACGACACCATCAAGGCCGTTGCCCGTTTGGTTGAACTGCACATGCGCTTCTACGGCTACGGCGATGCCGGCTGGACTGACTCGGCCGTCCGCCGTTACGTTACGGACGCAGGTCCGCTGCTCGAGCGCCTGCACCGGCTCACCCGTTCGGACGTCACAACACGCAACCAGCGCAAGGCCGACAGGTTGTCGTTCGCCTACGATGACCTTGAGCAGCGCATTGCTGCCTTGCTGGAACAGGAATCGCTGGCAGCCATCCGGCCGGATCTGGACGGTGCCCGGATCATGGCGCTCCTCGGAATCAAGCCCGGCCCTGTGGTGGGCCGTGCCTACAAGTTCCTCCTGGAGGAGCGCATGGAACACGGACCGCTGTCCCCCGAGGAAGCCGAATCAAAGCTCCTGGCCTGGTGGGACGCCCAACCCGAGTCCGCCGTCGAGCTTTCAACCGAAACAGAGGAGCCCTAATTGACCGCCGCGACTTCACCGCGTCCGCAGCTCTGGATCCTTCGCCACGGCGAGACTGAATGGTCCAAGAGTGGCCAGTACACCGGCCTGACCGACCTTCCGCTGACTGTGGAAGGCGAACAGCAGGCCGTGGAAGCCCGCAAGGTCCTCGAAGGCATCGACTTCGACCTGGTCCTCACTTCCCCGCTTCGCCGTGCCCGCCGCACCGCGGAACTGGCCGGCTACCCGGACGCCGTCCATGAGCCGTTGGCCGTGGAGTGGAACTATGGCGATTACGAGGGCATCAGTTCCGACCTCATCCGCAAGGACAACCCCGACTACCTCATCTGGACCGATGGCGTTCCCAACGGGGAAACCCTGGACGAAGTCGCAGCCCGGGCCGACAAGATCATTGGCCGGGTCCTGGAATCCGGAATGGACAACGTCCTGGTGGTGGCCCACGGCCATTTCTCCCGCATCCTCACGGCCCGCTGGCTGGAAATGGACGCCCGTGAAGGCCGGCATTTCATTCTGGGAACCGCCAAGGTCTGCACCCTGGGGTGGGACAAGCGAACCCCTGCCATTGTCCGCTGGGGCCTGTAAACCCTCATCCCGCCCACCAACTAATCCTAAAATTTCAAGAAACTTTTGAAAAAAGTGCGAATTAGCTGGTCATGACAGTAATTCATGCTGTAGCTTATATCTTGTTCCCAGAGCGACCCGCCGGGAACCAGGCGTGCATAGGGCAGTCAGTCAGCTGTCCATGCCACAAGCAGAAAAGGAGGTTGGGAAAAATGATTACTTTGACTAGCGGATGGAATGTGACCGTCAATGCCGCCCCGGCCTCTGCTGCTTTGCGACGCCCTTTTACAAAGCACATCTCCAATCACTGATCACTCCTGAATTGCCGGACCGGGCTTGTTGCCGGCGGTTTTTCACTGTCACCTCCGGGTGGCGCTGAGTAGTCAGCTGTAGAGGCAGACCCTGGCAGAACGCCGCGGGTGTGCAGTTTCCCCAAAGATCGGAACCAGCTTCTTGTTGGGGGCCGCTGCAGGAAATCCAAATCTCCTGCGGGACCATTCGAGGTTTTTCCGTTCAGGTCTGCTTTATCCCTTATTTATCCTTGGGTAATTGTGCCCTTTTGCCATGGTTTTTCACTGCATAAATCAGGCTTTATTTGTTGTGCCCAAATGCCCCGTAGTTTATGGAAGGAGGTGATCGCTTTGCGCAAACGCCCGGAAGAACAGCGCTTCTACAAGAGCAGCGACGCTCCCAAAGACCGCACACTGTTCAACGGCCAGCTGCTTGACCAGCGCCGTGAAGACGTCTTCGTTGTCCTGCACCAGATGGGACTCATCCGCTGATGCATCCGTGCCGTGAATGAAGGAGTGTCCGGTGCCGCATATCCAGGCTGAACCCCAGGGAGCCCACGCTGCCATGCGTGGGCTCCCCCTTTTGAAGTCTGTTCCGGGTTGGTACCGCCGGAGCTACCTGACGGTAAGCTCGACTCATGCAGGAGACGAGGCCGCGCCGGCAAAGTAAACGTGCAGGCTTTGTGGTCCCCAGCCGGAATGATTCCCTGCTGCGCAACTTCACTGAGCTCGTGGGCGGTCCCCTGGGCAGGCACACGTCGCCGGGAAGGATCTCTCCCGGTCCGTTCACTGTTGAACGCGTCCTGATCGTCCTCACCGTCATCGCCGCCCTGCTTGCCATCCTGGCCAAGGATTACTGCAGGACCAACGGTTGGCAGACACCCACCCAGTTCTATGCCACGTGCTACTCGGACTTCCCGGAGCTCTTCCGCAACCGTGGCCTGGGCGATGGTGCTTTTCCGTTCCTCACTCCTGACGCCCTGTTCGAATACCCCGTACTTATGGGACTCATCGCGGGAGCTACGGCGTTGCTGGTCCCCGGCCAAGGAGTCAGCAACGAACGCATCCTGGGCTACTTCGATGTCAACGCCACCTCGATTGTTGCGGTGTGGATCATCACCGTTCTCCTGACTGCCCGCATGAACAGGCGCAGGCCGTGGGACGCCGCCATGGTTGCTGTGGCGCCGGGCATCATCCTGGCCGGATTCATTAACTGGGATATGTGGGCTGTGGCGCTCCTGGCCCTGGCCATGTACTTCTTTTCCCGCGACAAAGCGGTCCTGGCTGGTATCTGCATCGGTCTCGGCACGGCAACCAAGCTCTACCCCGTGCTGATCCTGGGGGCGGTCCTCGTGCTGGCCCTAAGGAGCGGGCGGATCAAGACCTTCCTGGTGACCACCGCTTCCGCGCTGGCGGCGTGGTTGGCGGTCAACCTGCCCTTCGCCGCCATGAACCCCGCCGGATGGCGGTACTTTTTCGAGTTCACCCAGGACAGGCCGGCGGGGTACAGCTCACCATGGTTCGCCTACAACCTGATTGCCGAGCGGCTCCAATGGGTGCAACTGAACGCGCTCACCATCAACGCCCTCGCCCTGAACCTGTTCGTCCTGGCGTGTGCCCTGATTGCCGTCCTTGCCCTCGTGGCTCCACGCAGGCCCCGGCTTGCGCAACTGGCCTTCCTGATCGTGGCCGCCTTTATCCTGACCAACAAGGTGTACTCGCCCCAATTCGTCATCTGGCTGATCCCCTTGCTGGCACTGGCAAGGCCCCGGTGGCGGGACTTCCTGATCTGGCAGGCAGCAGAAGGGCTGCACTGGGCGGCCATCTGGATGTATCTCGGCCAGGCAACCAGCGGAGGGGCAGCCCAGCACAACATCGACATGTCCGCCTACGTCATGGCCGTGCTGGTTCATATGGCGGCTACGGCCTACCTCATGGTCCGCGTGGTCATCGACATCTGGGACCCCTCGCAGGATCCCCTGCGGTCTTCGGGCGACGATGACCCGCACGGTGGTCCGTTCGCCGGAACACGGGATTGGTTGAGAATCGACCTGTTCCGCCCCACCGCCTCCATTCTTCCCTGGCGCAAACAGGAAGTATCCGTCCCACCCGAAGCACCCCCTGCAAAGGAGGTCGGCCGCCATGGCTGATGTCGCCGTCGTCGGATCCGGTCCCAACGGTCTTGCCGCTGCGGTGGTGATGGCCCGGGCAGGCCTGGACGTGCAGCTGTATGAGGCAGCGGACACGATCGGCGGTGGGTCGCGCACCAGTGAACTGATGGAGCCGGGATACCTGCACGATGTCTGCTCGGCGGTGCATCCCATGGCGCTGGTGTCGCCCTTCTTCCGCGACTTCGAGCTCGCCCGGCGGGTGGAACTGATCGTGCCCGAAGTCCAGCACGGCGTGCCGCTGGACGTAGGTGGTGCCGCTGTTGCCTACCAATCCCTGGTCCGCACGGTGATGGAACTGGGCGTCGACGGACCCGCCTACCGCCGCCTTATCGAGCCGCTGCTTGCGCGCGTGGATGGCGTAGTGGACTTTACGTCCAACAAGCTGCTGCGGATCCCCAAGGATCCGATCGCCGCTCTCAAGTTCGGACTCGCGACGCTGGACCAGGGTACGCCGGTGTGGAACCGGCGGTTCAAGGAGACTGCCGCTCCCGCGCTGCTGACCGGTGTCATGTCCCATGCGCTCGGGTCGCAACCTTCGCTGAGCTCCACCGGCGCCGGACTGATGCTCAGCATCCTTGCCCACGCGGGAGGATGGGCTGTGCCCGTAGGCGGATCACAGTCCATTGCCAAGGCCATGGCCGACGATCTCGTTGCCCATGGGGGGACCATCCATACCGGCCAGCGGATAGACTCCCTGGACCAGGTCCGGCCAGCGAAGGCGATCCTGCTGGATGTTGCCCCACCGACGCTGCTGCGCTTGGGAGGGGCGGAAATCCCGGACCGATACAGGCGCTCACTTGAAGCATTCCGTTTTGGGAATGCAGCGTGCAAGGTGGACTACATCCTGTCCGAGCCGGTTCCGTGGTTGGCGCCCGAGCTCCGGAAGGCCGGTACGGTGCACGTCGGCGGATCGCGCCGGTCGATGGCAGAGTCGGAAAACCAGGTTGATCTTGGGATGCACCCGGATGAACCCTACGTCCTGGTTTCGCAGCCCTCGTTGGTGGACTCATCCCGGGCTCCGGCCGGAAAGCACATTCTGTGGACCTACTGCCACGTGCCTGCCGGATCCACGGTGGACATGGCCGAGGCCGTGACGAACCGCATCGAGCGCTACGCTCCCGGCTTCCGGGACGTTGTGGTGCGGTCCAAAACCACGACGGCGGCGGAGATGGCCGAATACAACGAGAACTATGTGGGTGGGGATTTCAGCGCGGGAATCATGGACATGCCGGGGCTGCTCCGGCGGCCCGTGGTGTCACTGGTTCCGTGGCGGACGCCGCTGCGGGGCGTCTACCTGTGTTCTTCTTCCACCCCGCCAGGGCCGGGAGTGACGGGAATGCCCGGGTATCACGCCGCCGAATATGCCTTGAAAGACATATTCGGCAAGCGCGTACCAGGGCTGGGCGTTGGCAGTTAGTTCGCCGCGGTGAAGCGTGCCCGGCGGTGTGCCGGGCTTTCGATCTCGTCCAGCATGGCCACAGCGTAGTCCTGCGACGAGATGGAGTTCCCTGCAGGAGTGTCCTTGGCGACCTTGTACTCGCCGGTGCGCTCACCAGGCTGGATCAGGGGTGCAGGTGCCAGTACGGTCCAGTCCAGGGCCTCGGGTGCCTGCCGGACGATCTCCAGGGCCTTGGCACCCGTGGTTGCTTCCGCCTTGTAGGCCTCGGGGAAATCCGGAGAGTCAAGGAGCCGGACGCCGTCGATCTCCAGGGTTCCTGCGCCGCCGACGATCATCAGCCGGGTTCCTTCGGCATTGCTGTAGGCCGTGGCCATGGCGTTCAGCCACTCTGCATGGTCACCGCCGGTGCGGCTGGGACCCGTAGCCAGCACAACGACGTCGTGGTTTTTCGCTATGGAGGAGAAGACCTGGGCGTCGGACTGGTCGGCTGCCTTTGCCGTTGCTCCGGCCACCTCGGTGCCCTTGCGTGAAATGGCGGTGACCTCGTGGCCGCGGGTCAGGGATTCCTTGACGATCTGGCTGCCGACCATGCCGGTTGCCCCGTAGACTGCGATCTTCATAGCTGCTCCTTTGGGTTGGTATCCTTGATGTAGTTCAAAGGTATCTATTTGATACTGATAGCTTCAAAGGAACCCAGTTACCTGATGGAAACCAACCTCCCCGCCAACGTCCTTGACCCCAACTGCCCTTCCCGCGTGATCTTCCAGCGCATCGGCGACAAGTGGGCCTCCCTGGTCATCCAGGTGCTGGGGGCCGGGCCTGTCCGGTTCTCGGAGTTGCGCAAGATGGTCAACGTTGTCACTCCCAAGGTGCTGACGCAGACGCTCCGAGCGTTGGAACGGGACGGCTTGATCACGCGCACTGTCTACGCCCAGGTTCCGCCGCGGGTGGATTACCAGTTGACTCCGCTGGGCCAGTCCTTGCTGGAGCCGTTGCGCCTGCTGCGTGAATGGGCCGAAAGCCACGTGCCCAGCATCCTCGAAGCCCGTGACGCCTACGACGAAGCCCAGGACGACGCACTCCTCCCCGAACCCAACTGAGTCGCAGATGAGCGCGTTTTGAGCGGTCTAAACGCGCTTAAGTGCGACTCAGTTGGGTTGTGGAGCGGGGGTCAGGGCAGGGCTGATCCGTCCGTCGCTCATGGTCGCAACAGAATCCGTCAGGGGTAAGAAGCCCGTGTCGTGAGTGACCATCACCGTTGCTGTCGAGAAGTCGTCAGTGATGCGCCGAAGCAGCCGCACGATCGACTCGCTGCGCTCGTGATCCAGTGCCGCGGTCGGCTCATCCACCAGCAGGACGGACGGGCTGCCCATCAGCGCCCGGGCAATGTTGACGCGTTGGCGCTGCCCTCCTGACAGCTGATGCGGCTTCTTGCCTGCAGCGCCGCCCAAACCCACGACGTCCAGCAGATCCTCCGCCTTCCGGCGCCCCTGCCGCGGCGGGATGCCCCGCAGGTGACAGTGGATCAGCAACTGCTCGACGGCGGTCAGTGACGGCAGGAGGTTGGGTTGCTGGAAGATGATGCCCACCTTCTCCCGGCGCAGGGCAGCCCTTTCGGCTCCCTTGAGGCCGGTGACCTCCTGCCCGTCGATGATGACAGACCCTGAGCTTGGCTTGATGAGGGTCGCTGCCACCGCGAGGAGGGAGGACTTTCCCGATCCGGACGGACCGACAAGCGAGAGGAACATGCCGCTGCCGACTGTCAGGTTTACCGCATTCAGGGCGGTCAGCGTGGATTCGCCGTCCGGGTATTCGAGGCTGACATTTACAAGTTGGAGGGAGCTCATGTGTATTCCTTTCCGGGAATTCTTTAGTTGCCGCCGAGTGCAAGCAAAGGGTCGATACGGGTGACACGACGGACTGCGAGGACGGACCCGAGCAAGCCCAGGACGATGATTCCGAGCACGGGCAGGACGGTGGTGAAGGGTGTCAGGAGGAAGGGCGCTGCCTGCACGGCGGCGAGTCCTCCCGCCAGTCCCAGCACTCCACCTGTCACAGACCCGGCCAGCAGCACCACCACCGCTTGGGCCAACGCGTCGCGCAGGACGTAACCGGACGAGCCGCCAAGAGCCCGGAGTACCGCGATGTCGCGCGTGCGCTGCACCGTCCACACAGTGAGGAACGCGACGATCACCAGGGCGGATATGCCGTACAGAAATGCCTGCATGAGCATGAGGGATCCGTTCTCGCTCTTGTAGCTGGCCAGGGCCTGGAATGACGCAACAGGGTCGGCGCTGACCGTGCCGGCCGCCGCATTGGCGGCGTCGGTATCCAAGGAGGTACCGCCGTCGTGGGTTACTCCCAGGACCGTGGCCGTGCCCGGTGCCGCGTGGGCAATGGTCCGCCAGTCCCCCAGCGTGGTCCACACCACGGAGGTATGTGAATACCACTGGTCTTCCACCACGCTGGAGACGGTGAGGTGCAGGCCGCCCACCTGGACCCGGCTGCCTTCCCGCAGGTCCAGTTCGCGGGCAACGCCCTCGCCGATCACCGCGGTTCCTTCCTGCACCCGCGGGCCAAGCGAGCCGCCGAAGACTGCCACGTTCGCCGTTCCCGTTGCCGCGCCGTCCGCGGCCAGGGACTGGAACCGTGACTGGCTGATGCCGAGCTCCTGGACGGAAGCCACCCCCGGCTGCTCCCGCCAGGTGGTGAGCTGGCCGGTGGAGACCTCGGACTCGGTGAAGGACGCCTCGGGCTCCCCGCCGGCAGGGGCTCCGAACACGATCTGCTGCACCGGCAGAGCGGCGATGGCGGACGTGGACTGGTTGGCAAGCCCCGCCGTCAACCCGGAGAGCATGACGAGCAACAGGGTGATGAGGGCGATCACGCCGCCCATGAGTACGAAACGTCCTCTCGCGAAGCGGATGTCGCGGATGGCTAGAAACATCGGATTCCTTTGGTTCAACCCGGGCTTGTCCCGGCCCTTTCCACTCTTCCGGCCAGCACTCCCGGGCACATCGGGAGCAGGATGGATTGGGCCGGGACAAGGGGTTGAGGGTGCCGTCAACCGAATGGTTGATTCCGGCTGGAGGGCGGGGAATTCCGTCCCGCGCGGTGCGCGCCGCGGATACGCTGGAAGGCGTGCAGGACCAACCCAAGCCCGACGCCCGGGAGACGCCCACCGGTGCGATTCTCCGCGTCCTCCGTGTGAGCTTGCATGTGGGATTTGCCGTCCTGTTGCTGGTGGCCGTGGTCCGGCTGTTGCTGGGAGCCGGCGGAAGCAGGACACCGCTGTCCTTGGGTGCGGGCCTTGTGCTGTCCGGCGTGTTGGCCTTGGTGTATCTTGCCGGGACTTTCCTTGAGAAGCGCCACGCCAACTCCCCCGATGCGTTTGATCCCGCTCCGTACGCGCGCTGGTGGCTGGCCGCGGTAACGCTTCTGTGGCTGCTGCTCCTGTTGGTCAGCAGCGACTTTGCCTGGGTCGCCTTTCCCTTGTTTTTCCTCCAGCTGCATGTGCTGCCACGCCTGGTGGCGCTGCCGGTCATTGCGGCGTGCACCTTCTTGCTGATCGGGGCGCTCTGGTTCCATGGACAGGGATCGGCCGACGGCGGACTGCAGCTTGCGATGGTACTCGGGCCTGTGTTCGGGGCCGGGTTCGCCGTGGTCACCGGCATGGCCTACGGTGCCTTGTTCCGCGAGGCCGAAACGCAGAGAAGGGTTGCCGGAGAACTGCTCCGGACCCGCGCCGAACTTGCGCGGACGCAGCATGAGGCAGGCATGGTGGCGGAGCGGGAGCGCCTGGCCCGGGAAATCCACGACACCCTGGCCCAGGGCTTCTCAAGCATCGTCCTGATGGGCAGGTCGGTCGGGAAAGCCATGGACGCCGGTGACCTCGAGTCGGCGAAGGGCCTGCTCAAGGTCGTCCAGGAAACGGCATCCGCCAACCTGGCCGAGGCCCGCAGCTTCGTGCGCGGCTTGCGATCGCCCGACCTCGCGGAGTCCGGGCTGGTGGCCACCCTGCGCGGACTGTGCGAAAAGACGGAAACCGAGGCTGCCGCCAGGGGAACAACAATGCGTGTCCGGTTTCAGCTGGTGGGTGCCCCTGTTGACCTCCCGAACGCCTTCCAAACCACCCTGTTGCGGGCGGCACAGGCCTCCCTCGCAAACGTGTGGAAGCATGCCCAGGCGCGTGCCGCCGTCGTGACCTTGTCCTTTCTTGAATCCGAGGTGACCTTGGACGTGTTCGACGACGGCGTCGGTTTTGAACCCTCGACGGCGGCCCATGCGGTGCGTGGCGACGGTAGCGGCGTCGGGCTTTCCGGCCTGCGCGAGCGGCTTGCGGCGCTGAACGGGAGCCTGGAGGTGGAGTCGGCGCCGGGTGAGGGGACCGTGGTCGCAGCCCGGCTGCCCCTTCCCGAGGAGGATGCCCAGTGAACGACATCCGGATTCTGTTGGTGGACGATCACCCTGTAGTGCGGGCTGGTCTCCGTGCGATGCTGGCGGATTTTCCCGGGGTCACCGTAGTGGCCGAGGCTGCTGACGGAGACGCTGCGCTTGCCCACCTCGTGCGGCTGGGCAGCCTGGGTGAACCCGTTGACCTGGTGCTCATGGACTTGCAGATGGGGCAGGGCATGGACGGGGTGACGGCCACGGGGAAGATCAAGGCCGGGGAGGCCGGGACTCCCCCGCCACCTGTCCTGATCCTGACCACCTATGACACCGATGCCGACATCCTCGCAGCCGTCGAGGCCGGCGCGAGCGGCTACATGCTCAAGGACGCTCCGCCCGAGCAGCTCCGCCAGGCCGTACTGCAGGCGGCGGCCGGGCAAACCGCGTTGGCGCCCGAAGTCGCCGCAAAACTCATGGGCAGGATACGGAATCCGTCGCCGGCCTTGAGCGGCCGCGAGGTGGAATTGCTGGAGTTGCTGGCTACGGGCATGAGCAACCGGGCCATGGCCAAGCAACTGTTCATTTCAGAGGCCACAGTGAAGACCCACCTGGTGCACATCTACGCCAAGCTTGGCGTGGACAACAGGACAGCCGCAATCGCCGTGGCGACGCAGCGCAGGATCATCCGCGGGCATTGACCCCCACCCTCCCAACTGGATCGCATTAGTGCGCGTTTTGAGCCGTCATAACGCGCACAAGTGCGACTCAGTTGGGTGCGAATTTTGGTGAAACGGTTGACCTTTCGCCTTCAAGTAGTGACGATTAGTGCACGTTTCGCTATGAGTTAGATCACAAACTATCACTCGTCGAAAGTTGGCACCCATGTCCGCACCCCTCAAGGGCTTATCCGGCGCTGCGCCCAACAGCCCACGATGCGCCCCGCTTCCGTTCCTCAGGAAGGCCGCGTCAGTCGGCTTGGCAACGCTCCTGCTGGCCGGAACCATCCCCACCCTGGGCTTCACACCGGCCGCGGCCGCCCCAGGCGCCCCGGCAGCGATCAAACCCGTCACTCCTGAAGTCCCCGTTGATTCCGCGGGAGTACCCCTCGGGGCGGTGACCGGATACACCCAGGCGGGAAACGTCGTCGAGCTTTCAGCCGAAAAGGGTGCGATCCGCGTGACGTTCCTCGATGACGGGAACTTCCGCCTGGAGGTCGACCCCAGCGGCACGTTCACCGACCCTGCCAATACTGACCAAGGCGACCCGGCCCGGACCGCGAACATCGTGGTCGGCAAGGACAAGTTCCCGGGTGCCAACCCAGAGGTGACCGACGGCGACTGGATTGTCCTCAAGACGACCAGGATCAGTGTCGAAATCAACAAGGCCACTACCCGGTTCCGTGTTGTGAGGGCGGACGGATCTTTGGTGCTGCAGGAAACCGCGCCCATCACGTTTGGGGCGACCACGGCAACGCAGCACCTGGCCCAACAGGACGGTGAACAGTTCATCGGCGGCGGCATGCAAAACGGCCGTTCCGTCCACACCGGGGCCCTGATCAACATCGCCAGGAACTTCGACTGGGATGACGACGGCTACCCCAATGCCGTCCCCTACTACATGTCTTCCAAGGGCTACGGCGTCCTGCGCAACACCTTCGCGCGCGGTTCCTACAACTTCGCCGGCCAGCCCACCACCACGCACGAGGAAAAGCGGTTCGACGCCTACTACTTCGTGGGCGACTACAAACAGTCCCTCGGGGCTTACACCACGCTGACCGGCAAGCCGATGATGCCCCCGGTCTACGCGCTGGAATACGGCGACGCGGACTGCTACAACCGCTCCAACCCGGGCTACTCCTCTTCAGGCTACGGCGATCCCGACGGAGCCAAGCAACGCACTCCGGATGCCATCAAAACCGCGCGGAAGTTCGTGGAAAACGACATGCCGGCCGGATGGATGCTGGTCAATGACGGTTACGGCTGCGAATATCAGCAACTCCCGGAAACCGTGGACAACATCGAGGAAGAGACTGACCTGAAAATTGGCCTCTGGACCCAGCGTTCCCTGACCAACCAGGAATACGAGGTAGGCGAGGCCGGTGTCCGCCTCCGCAAGCTGGACGTCGCGTGGGTGGGCCAGGGCTACCGCCAGGCGCTCACCGGATGCGAAGCCGCCCACAGCGGAATAGAACAATACTCGAACGCGCGCGGCACCTCGCTGATGGTTGAAGGCTGGGCAGGTTCCCAGCGATGCGGCATGCAGTGGACCGGTGACCATTCAGGAAACCTCGACGCCGTCCGCTGGCAGGTCCCGGCACTCACCGGAGCCGGGAACTCGGGTCTGGCATTCTCCACGGGCGATGTCGACGGAATTTTCGGCGGCTCGCCGGAGTCTTACGTGCGCGATCTCCAGTGGAAAGCCTTCGCTCCTGCGCTGTACTCCATGTCCGGATGGGCGGCCACGGACAAGCGTCCGTGGTTGTACGGCGAGGAAGCAACCGCGATCAACCGCCATTACCTGCAACTCCGCCAGCAGCTCATGCCGTTTATCTACAGCCTGGCGCAGGAGTCTTCCACCACAGGTGTTTCCATGATGCGCTCCATGGCGCTCGAGTTCCCGGACCAGGAATGGTCCTACGGAGCGGAGGCCAACAACCAGTTCATGCTCGGATCGGATTTCCTGGTCGCTCCGGTTTTCACCCAGACAGATGTCCGCAACGGAATATTCCTGCCGGCAGGCCGGCAGTGGGTGGACTACTGGTCCGGCAAGCTGTACCAGGGCGGCCAGATCCTCAACGGCTATGACGCACCCTTGGACAAACTTCCTGTCTTCGTGCGGGCGGGCGCGGTGATCCCGCAAGGCATCGTGGCCAGGAATGCTTCCCTGGTTCCCGAAGATTCCATGATCACGCTGGACGTCTATGCCCAGGGCAAGGACAGTTTCACCCTCTACGAAGACGACAAGGTCACCCGGGAATACAAAGAGGGCAAGTCCTCAAGCCAGCTCTTCGAGGTGGACGCTCCGGGCAAGGGCAACAGCAGCGTGAAGATTTCCATCGGCGAACGGAAGGGCGACTACACCGGCAAGGCAGCAGCCCGCCCCTACCAACTCAAGGTCCACGCCGGTGCTGCACCCAAGGAGGTGAAGATCGGCGGCGCGAAGCTCACGCAGCTCAGCACCAAGGAGGCGTTTGACGCGGCAAACGCCGGCTGGTTCTTCGACGAATCCATCAACGGCATCGTGTGGGTGAAGACCGGAACCATCGCATCAAACCAGTCCGCGACAGTCCAGCTGCAGCAGGCCGGCCCGCTGGGTGGAAACAGCCAGGACGCGGTTGCGGCCGAAGTCCGCGTTACCACCGGGAAGCAGGTCTTCCAGGATCAGCAGACCACGGTGACAGCCGAATTCGTGAATACCGGCGCCAAGGCCAAGACCACCGTGGAACTGGCTCCGGTCCTTCCCGAAGGCTGGACCGTCATCTCCTCCGCCGGGACGACGGCGGCCACGGTGGAGCCCGGACAGACGGCAACCGCAACGTTCGTCGTCTCACCCGGCTCCAGTGCGAAGGCTGGTCAACAGACCGTGCGGGTGTCGGCGTCGTACGCTGCTGCCGACTCAACCACACAGACGGTGACCGGAGGCAATTCTATCTACGTGGCTTATGGGTCACTGGCCGCGGCCTACAACACCGTCTCGGTCACCACCGTGGCGGGCAAGGCGCTCGGAAACTTCGACGGCGGTGGCGCCACCTTCGCGGCCGAACAGCTGGCTGCCGCACCGGTACCGTCGGGCGGCGTCCGGCCGGGCAGCACGGTGACGGTGGATGCGGGGAAGCCCACCCAGGTTGATTACACATGGCCGTCCGTTGGGCCGGATGTACCCAATTCGGTAGCACTCTCCGCCCAGACCATCGCGGTCAAGGGCAAGGGAACGCACTTGGCTGTGCTGGGCTCGGCAGCCGTCGGCAACGGCACCAGTCCCGAGCTGACCTTGACATATGCCGATGGGAGCATGGAAAAGCAGTCCGTCTTCTTCCCCAACTGGCTGCAACCTTCGGTCCTGAACGGTGCCGTGGTGGCGGTCTCTGAGCAGGGCCGCAACAATGCCAACGGACCATCTCCCGAGTACACGCAGTACAAGTACCAGGCCTTCTCGAACACGGTCCGGCTCAACCCCACCAAGGAACTGGCCTCGGTCACGCTGCCCACGGACACACGCGTGAAATTCTTCGACTGGAAGGTGGTTTCCCAGCCGCTGCCGGATGTTCCGCGAGGTTCCGTGTACGCCTCGGAAACGCCGTGGGTGCAAGCCATCAACGGCTATGGCGTGATCGGCAAGAACGTGGCGAACAAGGACAGCGCATCATCCCCGGACAAGCCGCTCGCCATCAACTACACCGATCCCGCCACAGGCCAACAGCCCGTCTTCACCAAGGGCCTGGGTGTGCACGCGGCCTCGAAAATCACGTATTACCTGGGTGGAAAGTGCACATCGTTCACGTCCCAGGTGGGCTTGGAGAGCGGTTTTGGCGGCAACATCATCTTCAAGGTCAATACCGACGGCGTGAACAAGTACCAGTCGCGGACCTATACTCCCGGTTTTGCGCCCGAGTCCGTGAAGGTGGACCTGTCCGGCGCAGCGTACGTGGAGCTGGTTGTTGATCCCTCCGGTTCCATCAACGGGGCACACGGCGTATGGGGTGATGCCAGGTTCACCTGCGCGCCCTAGCTGATTCCCTGGCCCTCCGGCCCGCAGCATCGTTGACCACGGCTGCGGGCCGGAGGCGTCCCGTCCGGGGTGTGGGCGCAGCAGGAAACTGTCAGGGGAACCCGGCATAATGTCGCAAATGGGGAAACTTAGGAATCTGGTCCTTGGACTCGTGGCGCTGGTGATGGCTGGATCGCTGGCTGCGTGCGACGACGGCCGTTCAGGAGCGGAGAGCGCTGCCCGGCAGCTCGCGACCGCCCTGGAAGCGCTCGACGTCGGGCAGCTCGCCGTGGAAGGCACGGACGCTGCCGCGGCCAACGAGGAACTTAAATCAGTATTGGGAGGCTTGGATGCCAAGCCGTCTGTCCAGTCCGGTGACGTAAAACTCGACGGCGACACCGCCACGTTCCCCCTCAACTACAGCTGGAATATCGGTTCTACCACGTGGGACTACAGCCTGGACGCCACGCTCAGGAAATCCGGTGACAAGTGGGCGGTCCAATGGAGCCCCCGCCTGCTGGCTCCTGACCTGGGTGATGGCGAAACCCTCTCCGTCAAAACCGTCCCGGCCCAACGGGGACAGATCCTCGGTGCAGGGGATGCTCCTATTGTGGAGGACCGCCCGGTCTTCCGCGTGGGAATAGATAAGACGAAGGTGCCGGCCGAGCAAGCGGATGCCTCGGCACGGGCCATGGCTGCGCTGCTGGGGTTGGACGTTGAGGAGTACGCCAAGCAGGTAGCTGCCTCCGGTCCCCAGGCGTTCGTAGAAGGCATCGTCCTCCGTGCTTACACAGCCGAGATCACGGAGGCCGGGATCAAGGCCATTCCCGGCGGCGTCAGCATCCTTGATTCCATGGCACTGGCTCCCACCCGGACCTTTGCCCGGGCCCTTCTGGGCAGCGTTGGCCAAGCCAGTGCGGAGCAGATTGAGAAGTCCAACGGTGCGCTGCGGGCCGGTGACGCCACAGGAACGGGAGGCCTGCAGCAGAAGTACGACTCCCTGCTCCGGGGCAAGGATGGCGTTGAGGTTGTTGCCACCGCCAAGCCCGCGTCCGAGGGCGCAGAGTCCCAAACCAAGGTGCTGTTCTCCACAGCCGCTGAAGCCGGCACAACGCTCAAGACCACACTGGACATCGAGCTCCAGCAACTTGCCGAGCAAACACTGGCAGGGGTGGAGCCTGCATCCGCCATCGTCGCCATCAAGCCGTCCACCGGGGCTGTGCTCGCTGCCGCCTCCGGGCCGGGAAGCAACGGCTACAACACGGCCATGCTCGGCCAGTACGCTCCCGGTTCCACCTTCAAGATCGTGGATTCACTGGCCATGTTCCGCAACGGCGCCACACCGGACTCCAAGGTAGAGTGCCCGTCCACACTGACCGTGGACGGCCGGACCTTCAAGAACGCCGAGGGCTACCCCGAAAGTTCGCTGGGTTCCGTTGCCCTCCGGGATGCGTTCGCCCACTCCTGCAACACCGCTTTCATCAATGCCCGTACCACCGTCTCCCAGGACCAGCTTGAATCCGCCGCCCTGGCATTGGGCGTGGCGGTGGAAGCGCCAAAACTTGGGGCCGATGCCTTCCTCGGATCCGTCCCGGCCGAAGCCGAGGGCACAGAACATGCCGCTTCCATGATCGGTCAGGGCAAGGTTTTGTTCTCCCCGCTTTCGGCAGCGGTCATGGCTGCTTCGGTGGCCAACGGAGCGCCGGTGTCACCGCAGCTCGTCCTGAACGCCGATGCTGCAAGTACGCAAACACAGAACCCCGACGCCGGTACCGCCCCTGCGGAAGGCGGCACCGCATCGCCGTCGTCCGCTGCCGCTACGGTTCCGGCCTCACCAGCCTCAACCACCCCGATCACCAAGGAAGAAGCCGCAGGATTGGCGGACATGATGCGGGCAGTAGTGACCTCAGGGCACGCCGGCTTCCTCGCCGAGGTCCCCGGGGCACCGGTCGGTGCGAAGACGGGCACGGCGGAGTTCGGCAACGAAAACCCGCCAAAAACCCATGCGTGGATCGTGGCAACCCATGGGGACCTCGCAGTCGCGGTGTTCGTTGAGGACGGCGGCCTGGGTGCCACTACCAGCGGTCCTTTGCTGAAGCAGTTCCTGACAGCAGCCGGCTGACAGGCGTTTCGGTGGGCTGAGAGCCTGCATGGGAAGATGGGGCAGTGGCCCATATTGACGTTTCCGGCATCGACTACTTCCTCTCAGACGGCACCCAACTGCTGAACGGCGTGACGTTCAAGGTGCCGGACGGCACCAAGACAGCCCTGATCGGACCGAACGGCACCGGCAAAACCACGCTGTTCAAGATCATTTCGGGAGACCTCACCCCGGACGAAGGCGCCGTGGGCCGTTCCGGGAACATGGGAATCATGCGGCAGTTCGTGGGCCAGGTGCGGGACGAATCCACAGTCAGGGACCTTCTGGTTTCAACGGCGCAGCCCGGCTTGGCAGCGGCTGCGAAAGCCGTGGAGGAAGCCGAGCTCGCCATGATGGAGCGGGATGATGAGCCCACCCAGATGAAATATGCCCAGGCGATCGTGGACTGGGGCGACGCCGGCGGTTATGACGTGGAGACCGTCTGGGACGAGGTTTGCATGGCTGCCCTTGGGATCTCGTTCGACAAGGCCCAGTTCCGCCGGGCCTCCACGCTGTCCGGTGGCGAGCAAAAGCGTCTGGTCCTGGAGGCATTGTTTGCCGGACCGGATGAGTTGTTGCTGCTGGACGAACCGGACAACTACCTGGATGTCCCTGGTAAGCGCTGGCTCGAGTCCAAGCTCAATGAATCCAGGAAAACGGTGCTGTTCATCAGCCACGACCGCGAATTGTTGAACAACGCCGCAAGCCGCATCGTGACTTTGGAACCGGGGATCAATGGTGCCGGCGCATGGATCCATGGTGGCGGGTTTGGTTCCTACGTCGACGCCCGTGCCGACCGGAATGCCCGTTTTGAGGAACTCCGCAAGCGGTGGGACGAGGAGCATGTCAAGCTCAAGGAACTCGTCAACATGTACAAGAACAAGGCTGCGTTCCGTTCCGACATGGCCAACAGGTACCAGGCCGCGCAGACCCGTTTGGCCAAGTTCCTGGAGGCTGGCCCGCCGGAGGCCTTGCCCATCGAGCAGAACGTGCGGATGCGGCTCAAGGGCGGGCGTACCGCCAAGCGTGCCGTGGTTGCGGAGAAGCTCGAACTGACGGGGCTCATGAAGCCGTTCTCCACGGAAATCTGGTTTGGCGACCGCGTGGGTGTCCTGGGGTCCAACGGCTCGGGCAAGAGCCACTTCCTGCGCTTGCTCGCCACCGGCGGCACGGATCCTGAGCGGGAACACCTGCCCGTCTCGGACGTGGTGATCGCTGAGGTCCCCCACCAAGGCACCGTGAAACTGGGTGCCCGCATCCGGCCCGGGTTCTTTGCCCAGACGCACGTCCGCCCCGACCTCCTGGGCCGCACGCTGCTGGAGATCCTGCATCGGGGTGACGAGCACCGCTCCGGCCTGCCCCGGGAGGCTGCGGCCGGAGCCTTGGATTCCTACGGCCTGGCCGGTCAGTCCGAGCAGAAGTATGAGTCCCTGTCCGGTGGCCAGCAGGCGAGGTTCCAGATCCTGCTCCTGCAGCTTTCCGGTGCCACCCTCCTGCTGCTGGACGAGCCCACTGACAACCTCGACCTGCACTCCGGCGAGGCCTTGGAGCGGGCCATTGATGCGTTCGAGGGCACCGTCCTGGCGGTGACGCACGACCGCTGGTTCGCCAAGTCCTTCGACCGCTTCCTGGTGTTCGGCTCGGACGGCAAGGTGTACGAGTCGGAGGAACCGGTCTGGGACGAGAAGCGCGTGGAGCGCACCCGCTGATCCTCTCCCACATCCCGTCGTGTTTGGGCGGATCCGAAGCAGGGATGAGCAAATGATCACGGTAGGTGATCAATTGCTCAAAGCCGTGCTACGGTTGAAGCATGGGAACTGCTGACCGTCATCGCCTCATTGGCGAACTTCTGCGCCAGCGCGAGGAAGTCTCCGTGGAGGAGCTCGTTGCGGCGTGTGGTGCCTCCGGTGCCACCATCCGCCGGGATCTCGAAATTTTGTCAGCCAATGGCGTCCTCCGCCGCGTCCATGGGGGCGCCCGCAGCCTGCTGGACCGTGGCGACAACCCCGGCTATGGACAACGGGAACTGGAAGACCATGACGCGAAGCTCCGGATTGCCAAAGCGGTGGATTCCCTCATCAGGGACCGCGCGCACGTCTGGCTGGACAGTGGATCCACGGCTACGGAGATCGCCCGTTGCCTGGGCAGGCGTACGCTGACCGTCATGCCGATGTCCCTGCACGGCGTCGATGCGCTGATGGACAGCAAAACAGGTGGGCGCTCTGACCTCATCCTCCCCGGCGGCGAACTGATTCCTGGCGAACAGTCCTTCCGGGGCCCGATGACTGAATCCAATATCCGCTCCCTCCGTTTTGACACCGCCGTCGTCACACCGTGCGCCATCAACGTCAAGGACGGGCTCCTGGCCCATGACCTCAATGACGCCGCCGCCAAACGCGCAGGCATGGAATCGGCGTCGAAGGTGATCGTTGCCGCCTCCGGCGCGAAATGGCTTGCCAGCGCGGTGGCATTGGTGTCCGCCCTGGACGCCGTGGATGTGATCGTGACCGACCTGGAACCCTCCCCTGAAATTTCTGCCCGGCTCAACAAACTCTCCGTGGAAGTTGTGATCGCATGACCACCAGCACCAAGGCCGCCCCGAACGTCAAGGCAGCCGCCGTGGCTACCTTCCTGATCTTTGGCATGAACGGCCTGGTATTCGCCAGCTGGGCCGCGCGCATTCCCGCGGTGACTGAGGCATTGAGCCTCACCTCCGGCCAGATGGGCACGTTGCTGCTGTGCACCGCCGTCGGGTCCCTGTTGGCGCTGCCGTCCGCTGGCTGGGTGGTGGGCCGGATCGGGACCGCCAATACGGTGCGTGCGGCGGGAATCGTGGCGGGCGCTGCCGGGGTGGCCATTGCTGTTTCGCTGATTGCGGCGTCGGTCCCTGCCACCGCGATTGCGCTGTTCTTCTTCGGTATCGGCATCGGCCTGTGGGATGTCGCCCAGAACATCGAAGGCGCGGACGTCGAGCACCGCCTCAAGCGGACCATCATGCCCCAGTTCCACGCTGCGTTCAGCGGTGGCGCCTTTGTGGGCGCGCTGATTGGGGCGGGACTTTCGCAGCTGGGAGTGGGGCTTCCGGTACACCTCATGGTGATCGCGGCGATCGCCGTGACGCTTGCCTTGACGGCGCCCCGCTACTTCCTCCCGCACGTGGCTGCGGCCTCGGAAACGCACGACGGCGAGCGGCCGGCTTCCAAGGGGCCGTCGGCTTGGCGTGATGGACGGACGCTGCTGATCGGTGTGGTGGTGTTGGGTGCCACCCTTACCGAAGGCGCCGGCAACGATTGGATCGCGAAGGCCGCAGTCGATGGATTGGGAGCCTCGGAAGCCACCGGTGCGCTTCTGTTTGCGCTCTTCGTGGCCGCTATGACGGCCATGCGCTTCCTGGGCGGGAAGGCCATCGACAGGTTCGGTCGTGTGGCGGTGCTTCGGGCCAGCATGGCGGCTGCGGCAGCGGGCCTCGCTCTCTTCGTCTTTGCGGGCAACGTGGTCCTTGCCGGATTCGGCGCGGCCCTGTGGGGCATCGGTGCAGCGTTGGCGTTCCCCATGGGCATGTCCGCCGCGGCTGACGATCCCAAGCATGCGGCCGCCCGGGTTTCGGTGGTGTCCACCATCGGTTACGTGGCCTTCCTGGCCGGACCGCCCCTGCTGGGATACCTCGGCGACCACACCGGGATCCATCTGGCACTGCTGGCGATCGGGGCGCCTATTCTGGTTGCTCTCCTGCTTGCCGGCGTTGCAAAGCCTTTGCCTGCCAAATAGTCATGCCGTCCGCTTCGGCGTTCTCTTTGATGCATGCTTTGCGGAAAGCCACCCAAAAGAGCAGCACGGTGCCGGCGGCAAGGCAGGCGCCGCCCAGGACATCGCTGAGCCAATGAGCTAAGAGGTAGGTGCGGCTCACCATCATTGCCACGATCCCGATGGCCGCCAGCACCTTCATCCATGCGCGCCCCATCAACAGGCTCAGGATGACGAGGAAGGCTGTGGTTGCCGATACATGCCCGGAAGGGTATGAACCAGTGTCGGTGAGAACCCTGGCTCCTTCCGGCCTGTCGCGCCCGACCACTGCCTTGGCAAGCTGGGTCAGCGCCAGGGCAGTCAGTCCTGAGGTGCTGGAAAAGATGGCAGCTTTTGGTCGACGCCAGATGAAGAGGGCGGTCACCAGGACGACGTGGAAGAACAGCATGCCCGCATAGCCGGCCCAGTTGAGGAAAGCGTTCACGGCATCTCCTGCCGGCGACTGCAGGGTGAAGATGTAAGCCTGCCACTGGGTATCCGCGCGGTTGAATGCCGGTTCCCCTTGCCCGGCCATGAGGATGACAGCCGGAACTAGGAAGGCGCACAGCAATACGGTCCCTGCCGTGATCAGTTGCCAGTCCGGCCTGGTACTTGGTGACAGGACTCGGATCATCCATTCATCGTAGCCACACCGCCGTCGGCTGGGCCTCAGGCGGTGTGGAAGCGAGGTACGACGGTGACGGGACCCACGTTGTCCAGCGTGCGCCGGACTGTCTCCTCCACGTTGTGCGTCTTTCGTGCCAGACCTTCAAGGGTCACGGTGTTGTCCACGGGCAGGGTGACTTCGGCGTGGAGGGCATGGCCGGACCACCGGAGCCTGGACGAAGCTCCGGGATATCCTGCTTCCTTCAAGGCACAGGCCAGTCGTTCCGTCAGGCGGGGATCCACGCCGTCCATCAGCCTCCGGCCGACATCGCGCACAGTCCCCCACAAGAGGACGCCGATCGCCGCGGAAATGAGAACCCCTACGATCGGATCCGCCAGGGGGAAGCCGAGCCAGATCCCCACCACTCCGGCTACGACGGCGAGGGACGTGAAACCGTCCGTACGGGCATGGACGCCGTCTGCCACCAGTGCCGCGGAGCCGATCCTGCGCCCCACCCTGATCCGGTACATGGCCACGAGCTCGTTGCCCAGGAAGCCCACCAGCCCCGCAGCCAGGACCCAGCCGAGGTTCTGCACGGGTTGGGATTCAAAGAACCGACGGACGGACTCGACGGCGGCCACTACTGCGGAAAGGGCGATCATGGCGACGATGAAAAGCCCGGCCAGGTCCTCGGCCCTTCCAAAACCGTAGGTGTACGTGGAGGTGGCCTTCCTCCGGCCAAGCAGGAAAGCAATCCAGAGCGGAACAGCCGTGAGGGCGTCCGAGAAGTTATGGACCGTGTCCGCCAACAGTGCGACCGACCCGCTGACGAGGACAATGCCCAGTTGGAACAGGGCAGTCACGCCCAGTCCGAACAGTGAAATCTTGACCGCACGGATGCCCTGCGCGCTTGAAGTGAGTGCAGCATCCATCGAGTCGGCCGGATCGTGCGAGTGGGGAGTCAGGACGTGCTTCAACCAGCCCATGAAACCGCCGCTGTGATGGTTCCCGTGGTCATGGTGGTGATGTGGGTGTACGTCAACGGACCGCTGATTGTCACGGTGCATTGGTGCCGTATGGTGCATGTTCACTGGCCGGCCGCTTCCCGGGGCGGGTGTGGCTGGATCCGGTGGTGTGGTGCAGTCCCCAAGGCGTGCTCCGCCTGGTGGATGGCATCGGCCACAAGTTCCCATGCATGGCCGTCCTGCAGCCTATAGAAGACCTTGGTGCCCTCCTGCCGGGTGCCCACCATGCGGGCCAGGCGCATCTTGGCCAGGTGTTGGGAAACTCCGGCCGCGGGCTTGCCGGTCTTTTCGGCGAGTTCGTTCACCGACAGCTCACCGTGGCGCAAGGCAAGGATGAGCCTCACCCTTGTGGCATCGGCCAGCATGGCAAACACCTCCACGGCCAGTTCCACGTACTCACTGTCAGGCGAGAGGGTGCAAGCCCGCTTATCTGCATTCATACGCAGATAATCGCACACCTCTGCCTCCACGCTCAAGCAATGCCGCTGGCAGCGCGCTACTGTGGTCGAATGCGACGCTTCCTGGGCAAGGGCCCACGCCATGTGGCACGACTTGACCAGTTTCTTGTGCGTGCGGTGTCACGGCAGCCCCAGGGAGACCACGACGATTTCTTCCGCCAACTGTCCGCAGCAGCCACCAAGGGCAAGTTGTGGTTCGGCGTGGCCGGAGTACTCGCTTCCTTCCCTGGCCGCCCTCGCCGCGCAGCACTCCATGGGCTGCTGGCCCTTGGCGTCGCATCAGGCGTCACCAATCTGGTCTTTAAGACAGCCCTGCCCAGAACCCGCCCTCAGCCCGAGCACCTGCCGGTCTTCCGCTTCGTGCACCCGCAGCCGGTCAGTTCCTCCATGCCGTCCGGGCACTCTGCGTCAGCAGTCGCCTTTGCCGTGGGTGCCGGAATGGTGTGGCCCGCGCTCGGGATCGGCCTGGCTCCGGTCGCTGCCGGGGTCGCGTATTCGAGGGTCCATACGGGTGCGCACTGGCCGTCGGATGTAGTGTTCGGTTCTGCGCTGGGGGCCGGCGCTGCTCTTCTGACCAGGAAGTGGTGGCCGGCAAAACCCCTTGAGCCGAAGCCGCGCCGTACTGCCGCGGAGGTGCCGGCAATCGCCGACGGCGAAGGGCTGAGTATCGCCGTCAACACCCTGGGCGGGTCGTATACCCCCGAAACGGGCGAACTCCTCCGGCAGATATTCCCCAAAGCGCATATTCACGGGATTGCCGAGGGCGACGACGTTGCAGCCGAGATCGAGGCGGTCGCGACGCAGCCTGGCACCGTAGCCCTGGGCGTGTGGGGCGGTGACGGAACGGTAGGCACCGCTGCCGCCGCCGCCGTCGGGCATTCACTGCCACTGCTGGTCCTGCCGGGCGGAACGCTCAACCACTTCGCGCGCGACCTCGGGACCAACTCGATGGACGACGCCCTCGCCGCACTCACCAGGGGCCAAGCTGCTTTGGTGGACCTGGGACACGTGGTGGTGGAGCGCGGGTTGCCTGAACTCCCCGAAACCACGGAAATGGCCATGCTGAACACAGCCAGTGTGGGCGTTTACCCCAATCTGGTCCGCAGGCGGGAGCGGCTCCAGCCCGCCCTCGGCAAGCCGCTGGCCGGATTGCTGGCGTCGCTGAGGACATTCGGCGCCAACTCCCCGACCACGCTCACCGTCGATGGCCGCAGGCACAAGCTCTGGATCCTCTACCTGGGCCGAGGCCGCTATTACCCCAGTGACCACGCGCCACTGCGCCGTCCAATACTGGACGACGGCGTGTTCGACCTGCGCATGATCAGTGCCGATGAGCCCTTCGCCCGTGCACGGCTGCTGTGGGCAGTGGTGACCGGGACGGTTGCGGCTTCCAAGGTCACGCACTTGTCCGAGGCCACCGAGATCACCGTGGAATCCGTGGGGCAACCGCTGGTGCTTGCCGTGGACGGTGAACCGAAGCCGGGTGTGCGAAAAGCCGTGTTCTCCGTCCGCAGCCGGGAACTGCGCGTGTACTCGGCCTTGCCCGAGGTCGACTGATGACCCGGATCATCCGTGAGGACTACCCTGACCGGACCCTGAATCATCCCTGAGACAGGCGAATTACGCACCCTCCGTGACTAGCGTTGTAAGTACAGTCAACGCTCATCCGCACGCAGGTGCTCTGAGGAGGGAACGCTTCCATGATCGAAGCAAAAGGCCTGACCAAGGTCTACGGCGAGAAGACCGCCGTGGGCGGCGTCAGTTTCACTGTCCAGGCCGGACGTGTGACGGGCTTCCTGGGCCCGAACGGTGCCGGCAAGTCCACCACCATGCGCATGATCATGGGGCTCGACACCCCAACCTCAGGTTCGGTGACCGTCAACGGCGAGCCGTTCGCACGGCACAAGGCACCGCTGCGCGAAATCGGCGCGCTGCTGGATGCAAAAGCAGTCCACACCAGCCGCACCGCCCACAACCACCTGTTGGCCATGGCCGCTACACACAGCATCCCCAAGGCCAGGGTCCGCGAAGTCATCGAAATGACCGGACTGGGTGATGTCGCCAGGAAGAAGGTCAAGGGGTTCTCGCTGGGCATGGGGCAGCGCCTGGGCATAGCCGCTGCGCTGCTGGGCGATCCACAGACCATCATCCTGGATGAGCCGGTCAACGGCCTTGATCCGGAAGGTGTGGTCTGGGTCCGGAACCTGGTCAAGTACCTCGCCTCGGAGGGGCGGACGGTTTTCCTGTCCAGCCATTTGATGAGCGAGATGGCACTGACGGCGGACCACCTGATCGTGATCGGCCGAGGCAAGATCATTGCCGATGCTCCTATTGCGGACATCATCACCGGCAAGGGCCAGGTCAGGACCCGGGTGCGGACGGACCAGCCGGAGAAGCTCATGCAGCTTCTGGCCGGTACCGGCGTGTCAGTGGAAGTCCACGAACGCGAACTGCTGGAAGTGACAGGGCTGGATCCGCGCGGCATTGCCCGCACGGCGTTGGACAACCAGGTCATGGTCTATGAGCTCACACCGCTCCAGGCAAGCCTCGAAGAGGCGTACATGGAATTGACCAAGGATGAGGTCGAATACCACTCGCACATCACCGCTGGGGCCCAGGTTCCCGCCCAGGCTGGAAGGAAGTAAACATGAGCACCGCAACTTTGGACCGCCCCATCCGCAACTCGGTTGGCCCGGGACCGGCCTTCCACCGTGTGCTGAACTCGGAGTTCATCAAGTTCCGCACTCTCCTTTCCACGCTGATCCTGCTGGCCTCGACTGCCCTGGTCATGGTGGGGTTTGCTGCACTGGCAGCCTGGGGAACCGGCCAGTTCTCCCAGGAAATGGCCAACGATCCCGAGGCTGCAGCAGCCATGGCAGCCCAAGGCGGAGACCTCGCCGTCAGCATTCCCACCTCGGGCATTTCCTTTGCGCAGCTGATCCTTGGCTCACTGGGCGTGCTGTTGATGAGCTCGGAGTTCACCACCGGCATGGCCCGCTCCACCTTCGCGGCCGTGCCCAACCGGATTTCGCCGTTCCTGGCAAAGCTCATCGTGGTGGTGGTCAGCGCCTTCCTGTTGACTGCGGTTTCCACGTATGTGGCGGGCCTGGTCGCCTTGCCGATCGTTGATAACTACGATCTCAAGCTGGATCTGGGCAGTTCCCAGTCGATCAAACTCCTGCTGGTCAACAGCATTTACGTTGCAGCGGTGGCCGCCATCGGCATGGCTTTGGGAACCATCGTGCGTAACTCTGCAGGCGGCATCATGAGCCTCGTGGGCCTGTTCTTCGTGGCACCCATCGCCTTCCAGCTGATCCCCGGGGACTTCTTCAAGGAAGCCAGCAAGTACCTTCCCACCAACACCCTGACGCCACTGACCGCCGTCGAACATGTCCCGGACACCCTGGAGGCCTGGCAGGCAGCCCTGGTCCTGGGCGCCTGGGTGATTGTTCCGGTCGCCATCGCCATGGTCTTGCTGAAGAAGCGGGACGTCTAAGCCCTCTAGGCTCGAACCATGACAGATGTTCCACCAGCGAAAGACGCGCCGGCACCCACTGCCGACGCGTCTTTCGCGGAAATAGCCCAGCGCCGCAGGGGCCGGGTCCGCCGCTGGTTCTTTGAACGGCCGCGTGCCATGGATGCCGTGGTGGTGCTGTGCTACGTCCTCCTGGCCCTGCCCACCATCATTGGTTCCATCACCGAGGGCAAATGGCTGGTGGTGGCGCTGCTGCTGATGATCGCGGCGGTCCTGGCCTTCAGGCGGCGTTTCCCGCTGCAGGTAGTGATCGCCGTAGCGCTGTTGGAAGTGTCAGCCACCATCCTGAACCCGTGGGGCTCCAACGTGTCCGCGGGCCTGTGGTTCGCCCTCTACGCACTGGCCTCCATCAGGAAGCGGTCGGTGTCCCTGGTGGTCTTCGTCGCCGCAAGCCTGCCGCTGAGCCTGCTCTACCTCTTTATGTGGACCAGCCCCAGCGAGATGGACAACCTTCAGGATGTGCCGGAGAACTTCCACCTGATCAACAACATTGCCACGTCCGTGACCATCATGTTGTCCAACCTGCTGGCCACCGGAATCGGCATATCGGTCCGGCAGCGCCGCGAGCATGAAGCGGAGATCGCGGCGTGGGCGGCACGGACAACACAGCTGGGGAAGGTCACCGAACGGAACCGGATTGCGCGCGAGATGCACGACGTCGTGGCGCATTCGCTCACGGTCATGGTCAGTCTCTCCGATGGAGCCGCGGTGGTGGTCAAGAAGGACCCCGCGCGTGCCGGTGAGGTACTGGGTGAACTGTCCCGGACCGGCAGGGCTGCCTTGGCCGACATGCGCCGCGTCCTGGGCGTCCTGCGGGACGATTCCGGGCGGCCGGCGCCGTTGACGCCCTTGGAATCGGGACACAACCTGGCCAAGCTCCTGGACGGTTTCCGCACTGCCGGGCTGCCGCTGCACTACGCGCACACCGGTCCGGCGCTGCCATCCGATCCCGCCCTGGAGCTGACGGTCTACAGGATCGTGCAGGAATCGCTCACCAACGTGCTGCGGTACGGCCGTTCGCTCAGCCGGGTGGACGTCCAGGTGACCAACGACGGCGATCTGGTCACCATTGACGTGCTCGACGACGGCCGCGGCACCCGGGATGGTGGTGCGGAAGCCGTGGGCAGCCTGGGGACGGGCCAAGGCATCGCGGGGATGCGGGAACGTGCCGGAATCTATGCTGGAATCGTTACTGCCGGTCCAAGCAAGAGGGGAGGCTGGGCTGTCCATGCCCAGCTGCGCTTGAACGGCGACAAGGGGGAACTGTGACAGAAGACGGCATCATCAAAGTCCTTTTGGTGGATGACCAGCCACTGCTGCGGATGGGTTTCAGGCTCATCCTCGAAGGCGAAGACGACTTCTCGGTGGTGGGGGAGGCTTCCGACGGAATCGAAGCGATCGGTTTGGTGGCTGAGTTGCAGCCGGACGTGGTGCTCATGGATGTCCGGATGTCCGGCATGGACGGAATCGAGGCCACGCGGCACATCTCGTCTTCCGGGTCCGAAGCCAGGGTCATCATCCTGACCACTTTCGACCTTGACGAATATGCCTTCTCAGGTCTGCAGGCAGGAGCCTCGGCATTCCTGCTGAAGGACGTGGCCCCTACCGAACTGGTTCATGCCGTTCGGCTGGTAGCCAGCGGGGATGCGGTGGTGGCTCCCCGCGTGACGCAGCGCCTGCTGGAAACCTACGTACGCGGCGGGCATGCCCCGGGGCATGCCGCGCCAACCCACAGGGACCCGCTGCTGGACGAGCTCACGCCCCGGGAAACGGAAATCCTCACCACCATCGCCGAGGGTCTGTCCAACGCGGAGATCGCCCATAAGTTCTTCCTGTCCGAGGCCACGGTGAAGACGCACGTCCGCAGGATCCTCAGCAAGCTGCAGTTGCGGGACAGGGTGCAGGTTGTGGTTTATGCGTACGAAACGGGCCTGGTGGTCCCCAGCAATCCGGATTACTGACGCACAGCCCCGCCACAGTTCCGCCATGTACAAGCCATAGCTGTGGCGCGTTTCATGGATGCATGACCTCCTCCAACCAACCCCACCCACATCATGACCGAGGCCTCGAGTTCGACCTCACGACGCTCCTGAGCAGGCGTCGCACGCTCGGTGTCCTGTTGGGCGCCGGCACCTCAGCAGCCCTGGCCGCCTGCACGCCGGGCACCGGAGGCGGCTCCGCAACGCCGTCGTCCACTGCCAGCGCTGCCGCCACGGCAACGCAAGGTACGACGCCGGCCGACTCGCCTTCGCCAACGGGGACGGTGACCCGTGCTTTTGCCGAATGCGGCGTGGAGATCCCGGAGGAAACCCTGGGGCCGTACCCAGGGGACGGTTCCAACGGACCAAATGTGCTGGAAGCTTCAGGCGTGGTGCGCCGCGACATCACATCGAGCTTCGGTACCTCCACGAGGAAAGCCGAGGGTGTTCCGCTCACCGTCACGCTGACACTCCTGGACAACGCGAACGGTTGCGCTCCCTTGGCCGGCGCTGCCGTGTATGCGTGGCATTGCGACCGGGACGGCAAGTACTCGCTGTACGACGACGGGGTGGAGAACGAGAACTACCTCCGCGGGGTGCAGGAAGCGGACGCGAACGGCCAACTCACTTTCACCACGATCTTCCCCGGTGCTTACTCCGGGCGCTGGCCTCATATCCACTTTGAGGTCTTTGAATCGATGGGCAACACCACTGCGGCCGGGCAGGTGCTGGCCGTATCGCAGATCGCGCTGACTGAGGCGGCGTGCAAAGACGTCTATGCCTCGGCCGGGTATGAGGCAAGCGCCCGCAACTTCCCCAGGACAACCCTGAAGACCGACATGGTGTTCCGCGACGACGGGGCCATCTACCAGTTGGCGACCATGTCCGGTTCGGTGACCGGAGGCTACACGGCGGCACTGAACGTCACCGTGTAGTCCCCGCGGTCCGTTCCGGTGCCTTCCGGGCCCATCTCGTAGACTCGGGGTCATGTCCTCCTCGAACCAGTCCGCAGCCCGTGACCACATCCAGGACCTCGGAAGCTTTGTGTCGGCTTCGCCGTCGAGCTTTCACGCCGTCCATGAGGCAGGGCGGAGGCTGGATGCAGCAGGCTTCACGGCTTTGGACGAGAGGCAGCAGTGGGAGGGGGGTCAGGGAAGGTACTACGTGATCCGGGATGGTGCCTTGATCGCCTGGGTTGTTCCGGGGAACGCCACAGCCACCACGGGTTTCAACATCCTGGGCGCACACACCGACTCGCCGTCTTTCAAACTCAAGCCCAAGCCGACCACCGGCAGGTTCGGGTGGCTCCAGGCCGGCGTCGAGGTCTACGGTGGGCCGCTCCTTAACTCGTGGCTGGACCGGGAGCTGCAACTGGCCGGGCGGCTGGTGCTGCGCGATGGCTCCGAGCATCTGACGGCAACCGGCCCGCTCCTGCGTTTCCCGCAGCTGGCCATCCACCTGGACCGTGCGGTGAACGACGGCCTTGCGCTGTCCAAACAACAGCACATGAATCCGGTCTTCGGGTTGGGGGACCCTGCGGGTGAGGATCTGTTGGGCCTGCTCGCCGCACGCGTGGAAGGCGCCTCCGTGGATGCTGCGGAAATAGGCGGGTACGACGTCGTTATTGCGGACACGCAGGCACCTGCGGTTTTCGGGGCCAACAGTGAGTTCTTCGCATCCGGGCGGTTGGATAACCTGTCGTCCACGCACGCGGGGCTGACGGCATTGATCGATCATGCCGAAGAGGTTCCCGCTGATGCTCCGATCGCTGTCCTGGCTGCTTTCGACCACGAGGAAATCGGATCCAACTCGCGCTCCGGTGCCTGCGGACCTTTCCTCGAAGACGTCCTGACCCGGATCGCAGACGGGCTGGGAGCGTCGGTGAGCCAGCGGCGGCAGGCGTTGTCGGCGTCGTTCTGCGTTTCCGCCGACGCGGGGCATGCAGTGCATCCGAACTATGCGGAGCGGCATGATCCTGCCAACCGGCCGCTGCTTAACGGTGGTCCCCTCCTGAAGATCAATGCCAACCAGCGATACGCCACCGATGCCCCGGGGGCGGCGTTGTGGGCGCAGCTCTGCCATGAGGCCCAGGTGCCTTACCAGGAGTTTGTCTCCAACAATGACATTCCGTGCGGTTCGACGATCGGCCCGCTGACTGCAACACGGCTGGGGATCCGCACCGTAGACGTGGGTGTGCCGCTGCTGTCCATGCACTCTGCTCGTGAACTTTGCGGTGTGGAGGATCCCTACCACCTGACGGTGGTGGTTGGTTCTTTCTTCCGGCGTCACGTGTGACCGGAAGCACCCGCGTCCTTCTCAAGCAGTCATTTCAGGTGCATTTCAAAATTTATCTTGGTGCAACAGTTGATGCCTTGAGCAATACATTTTGTGCAGCTTCCCTTTTTGGCGGGCGTCAAAATGTACGGGCGCACAGCTTGGAGCCCCATCGCGGTAGCTAGTGTGGGAAAGCCATGTGGCCCGGTGCACACACCAGGGCCGTTTCCAGCCAGACTCGAAGGACGGCGCGATCCATGCACGCTGACCAACAGCTTTCCAAGTCGCTGAAGCCCCGACACCTCTCCATGATCGCCATCGCAGGCGTGATCGGTGCGGGCCTGTTCGTGGGCTCCGGTGCCGCGATCCAGCAAGCCGGACCGGGAATTCTTCTCGCCTACCTGGCAGCCGGCCTCGTCGTCATCCTCGTCATGCGCATGCTCGGCGAGATGGCCGCAGCCAACCCGGAAACCGGTTCGTTTTCCACCTACGCGGACAAGGCCCTGGGCCGCTGGGCAGGGTTCAGTATCGGCTGGTTGTATGCGTGGTTCTGGATCATCGTCCTTGGCATTGAAGCAACAGCCGGTGCGGCCATCATGCACCGGTGGGTCCCCGGCGTCGATCAGTGGGTGTGGGCGCTGATCCTCATGGTGCTGCTCACCCTGACCAACCTGGGTTCCGTGAAGTCCTACGGCGAGTTCGAGTTCTGGTTCGCCTCCATCAAGGTAGCGGCGATCGTTATCTTCCTGCTCGCGGGCATCGCGGCCATCTGCGGACTGATCCCGGGCGTATCCGCCCCCGGCGTGGCCAACCTCCTGGACCAGGGCGGCTTCATGCCCAACGGCCCGGGCGCGGTCCTGGCCGGCATCCTTGTGGTGGTCTTCTCGTTCTTCGGCGCCGAAATCGCCACCATCGCCGCCGGCGAGTCAGCCAACCCCGTGGACGCCGTCAAGAAGGCCGTGAAGTCCACTGTGTGGCGCATCCTGATCTTCTACATCGGCTCCATCGCGATCGTCGTAACCCTCCTGCCGTGGAACAGCGCCTCGGTTGCCAAGAGTCCGTACGTCGCGGTCATTGAGCTCTACGGAATCCCCGGTGCGGGAACCATCATGGACATCGTTGTCCTGACCTCCGTGCTCTCCTGCCTCAACTCCGGCCTGTACACGGCCAGCCGCATGCTGTTCTCGCTGTCCCGGCGTGGTGATGCTCCCAGGTCCTGACACAGGATTTCCAAGCGCGGCGTCCCTGCAGCGGCAGTCCTTGCCTCAACCGTGGTCGGCTTTGTCACCGTGGGCCTCAACTACATCGCCCCGGACACAGTCTTCCTGTTCCTCGTGAACACCTCCGGTGCCATTGCCTTGTTCGTGTGGCTGGTCATTGCCGCGTCACAGCTGGTCCTCCGCAAGCGCATGGGTGCCGCCGCCAAGGATCTTTCCCTCAAGATGTGGTTCTTCCCGTACCTGACATGGATTGCCATCGCCAGCATCGTGGCCTTGATCATCGGAATGGTCATCCTGGAGTCCACCCGCGAGTCGCTGTTCCTGTCGCTCGCACTGGCCGTGGTGGTTGTTGGCATCGGCGTGTGGCGCTACCGCAAGGGTGGTACCGCGCACCAGGCGACCCAAGCGGAACGCAAGCCCGCAGAGGTAGGTTCCGGCCCGGCGTCGTAAGCGTTCCTTGGCTGCGGGGCAGCTGCCGCCAGAGTTCGACGGCGGGTGCCCCGTTGCGCTTTATGGGCCGCCCGGGTCAGCCGCGCCGACTCAGCGGCGGGAACTCAGAGGTCGCGTGTGGCGGGCTGCTGGCCGGCCCCGGCGCGTTTCCGGTCCGCCTGGATGATGCCGTCGCGGACCCCGGCCCGGACAACGAAATACAGCGCATACAGGACGACGGACGCGCTGAGGATGGTCAGGACGAGCGAGCTCAAGGGATCCATGCTTCCACCCTAACGGGATGCTGACCGCACCCTGGTGGAGTCAAAATCAACACTTTGGGCATTCTCGTGCTAGTGTCTTTGACGCTGTTACGGAGAAAAAGGAAACCGCTTCTCCGAATCACCCTGCGCGGGTGGCGGAATGGCAGACGCGCTAGCTTGAGGTGCTAGTCCTCGAAAGGGGGTGGGGGTTCAAGTCCCCCTCCGCGCACACAGGAAACCCCTGGAAGATCAAGGTCTTCCAGGGGTTTCGTTGTTGGTGGAGCCCACGGTTCCCCGGAGGCTCCCTACGCCCCGGGGCGGGGAGCAAACATGATGACGGCGACGCCCACCAGGCAGATGACTGCTCCCATGACATCCCACCGGTCCGGGCGGAAGCCATCCACCAGAATCCCCCACGCGAGGGATCCTGCGATGAACACTCCGCCGTAGGCGGCGAGTACGCGGCCAAAGTGCGCGTCCGGCTGGAAGGCTGCGAAGAATCCGTAGATACCCAGGGCTGCAACGCCCAGTCCAGCCCACCACCACGCCTTGTCCTCGCGGACTGCCTGCCAGATCAGCCAGGCGCCACCGATCTCTGCAATTGCGGCCAGGATGAAGAGCACAACAGACTTTGCGATGGTCATCCCATCAGTATTCACTGCCCGGCGGGAGCCGTTTTCCACATAAGCACTTCCGGAGCTTTGAGTGGGGCAATGGGTCGAATAGCTTTGAGTGCGGGGGATGCACTAAGATATTGAAGTCTGTGCTGCGCCCTCCTTCCGAAACTTCGGCGGGGGAGCGATGCACAGCATCGCAAATGAACCTCCTGTTACGGAAAGACCGTAACCGCTTAGCCCAAAGGAGGTGGGTTCACATATGCGTCCTTACGAATTGATGGTAATCATCGACCCCGAGGTCGAAGAGCGTACCGTAGAGCCGTCGCTTCAGAAGTTCCTGAATGTCATCACCACCGATGGTGGAACCATCGAGAAGGTTGACATCTGGGGCCGTCGCCGTCTGGCATACGACATCAAGAAGAAGTCTGAAGGTATCTACGCAGTGGTGAACTTCACCGCTGAGCCGGCTACCGCCAAGGAACTTGACCGCCAGCTGTCTCTTAACGAGACGATCATGCGCACCAAGATCATCCGCCCCGAAGACCAGAAGGTTGTTGCTGAGTAATCAGCCCTTCAAGCTCTTTACCCCGTAGGAACGAACAAGGAGGCAGTAGATGGCAGGCGAAACCACTATTACCGTCATTGGCAACCTGACCAATGACCCGGAGCTGCGGTTCACGCCGTCCGGCTCGGCAGTAGCGAACTTCACCATCGCTTCTACTCCCCGGACCTTTGACCGCCAGTCGAACGAGTGGAAGGACGGGGAAACCCTGTTCCTCCGCGCATCGGTATGGCGCGAAGCCGCTGAGAATGTGGCCGAATCCCTCACCAAGGGGATGCGCGTCATTGTCTCCGGCCGTTTGAAGAGCCGTTCCTACGAAACCAAGGAAGGCGAAAAGCGCACCGTCATCGAGCTTGAGGTCGACGAAATCGGCCCGAGCCTGCGTTACGCAAATGCCAAAGTCAACCGCACCCAGCGCTCCGGCGGCGGGTTCGGCGCCGGAAACGGTGGCCAGGGTGGCTTCGGCGGCGGCAACGCCGGTGGCTTTGGAGGAGGCGCTGCAGCTGGTGCACACCAGGGCGGCGGCAACTCCGGTGGAGGCTGGGGCGGCAACCAGTCCGCACAGCAGGATGACCCCTGGGCTACGCCCGGTGTCAGCAATGCAGGCGGCTGGGGCAACGGCCCCGATTCCGAACCTCCCTTCTAAACACCTAAACACCACCATCCCGTGGATCTCTATCCACGGGCTCCATAGAAAAGGAGCTCCACGATGGCTAAGGCTGAACTCCGTAAGCCCAAACCAAAGTCCAACCCCTTGAAGGCCGCTGACATCACTGTCATCGACTACAAGGACGTAGCACTGCTGCGCAAGTTCATCTCCGACCGCGGTAAGATCCGCGCTCGTCGCGTCACTGGCGTTACCGTTCAGGAACAGCGCAAGATCGCCCAGGCAATCAAGAACGCCCGCGAAGTTGCTCTGCTGCCTTACTCCGGCGCTGGCCGCGGCTAAGGGAAGGGATTAACTAACATGGCAAAGCTCATTCTGACCCACGAAGTAACCGGTCTCGGTGCTGCTGGCGACGTTGTCGAGGTCAAGAACGGTTACGCACGTAACTACCTCCTGCCCCGCGGCTTCGCTCTGACCTGGACCCGCGGTGGCGAGAAGCAGGTTGAGTCCATCAAGGCTGCCCGCGCTGCCCGCGCCCACGCTTCTGTTGAAGCTGCACAGGCACAGGCCCAGGCTCTGTCCTCCAAGAAGGTCAAGCTCGAGGTGAAGGCCGGCGAGTCCGGTCGTCTCTTCGGCACGGTCAAGCCGGCTGATGTTGCTGCTGCTGTTGAAGCTGCCGGTCTCGGCTCCATCGACAAGCGCAACGTTGAACTGCCGAACCACATCAAGTCCGTGGGTTCGTACCAGGCCAACGTCCGCCTGCACGAGGACGTTTCCGCTGTCATCGACCTCGAGGTCGTTGCCAGCAAGTAGCGCAGGGTTCCCTGAGACCGAGCTTGCGAGGTTTTAGGGAGCGTTATGCAGCGCAAGTAGTCGCCGACTGCACCTGAAGGACCCCCGTTGCCGGATTCCGGTGGCGGGGGTTCTTTCGTCCGCGGCTTCGTGCGCCGAGATGGCAGTTAATCGCAGTGTTGACGCTCGGGATTGTCATCAAATGCCAACTCGGCGGGGTAATTTATGGCCGATGGATCTCCGTCATCACATGGTGGTAGCCGGATCGGATCAGTTCCGCGAGGACGTCCCGGTCTACGTCACCCAGCTTGTTGACGTAGAGGCAGGCAACGCTGGTCTTGTGCTTTCCAAGGTCCGGAAGCAGCTTGTCCGCAGCGGGTCCCTCGGTCAGTCCGTAAAGCACCAGGTTGCCCTTCCGGGGCGAGAACCCTACGGCCGGTGCGTCTCCTTCGCGTCCGGTGTCGTATTTGTAGTGATAACTGCCGAAACCGACGATCGACTCCCCATACATGTAGGGCTCCTGGCCGGTGATTTCACGCATCATCTCCAGCAGCTCGAACCCATCGGCCCGCCGTACGGGGTGTTCCACGGCGGTCAGGAATTCTTCCACCGGCACGTCGGTGGGCTGGGTCTTGTTCTCTGCCATGACCGTAGTCTGGCAGGTCCGGGGAGTGTCGGCCAGCAGCGGTGATAGCCTGCCCCGGTGACTTCCAACAGCATGCGCAGCCGCCCCTTCCATCAAGTCGATGTCTTCTCCGGGGAGCCGTACAAGGGCAACCCGCTTGCCGTCGTCGTCGACGCCGAGGGCCTGAGCAGCCAGGCCATGCAGGGCTTTGCCAACTGGACCAACCTGTCCGAGACAACGTTCCTGCTGCCTGCTACGCACCCGGACGCGGATTACAGGGTGCGTATCTTCACGGGCAGCGAGGAGTTCCCCTTCGCTGGCCATCCCACCCTCGGCTCGGCCCACACCTGGCTGGAGGCCGGGGGAGTTCCCAAGACGGACGGCCTCCTGGTCCAGGAGTGCGGTGCGGGTCTGGTCAGGGTCAAGCACGACGCCGGGCGGTTGGCTTTTGCGGCGCCGCCCCTGACCCGCTTCGGTCCGGTCGGGGAGGAAGTGCGGGCACAGTTGATGGCCGGGCTGCAGCTGGCCGACGGTGCACTCCTGGATGCGTCGTGGCTGGTCAACGGTCCCCGCTGGATCGGGGTGCTCTTGGGCTCGGCCGACGACGTGCTGGCCATCGAGCCCGACCTCGCTGCGCTCGGTGAGTTGAACGTCGGGGTGATCGGCCCCCATAAGGAGGGTGCCGGCGTCGACTTTGAAGTCCGGACGTTCTTCCCGGGCGATGCCATGATCGAAGACCCAGTCACGGGCAGTTTCAACGCCGGGGCGGCGCAGTGGCTGATCGGAAGCGGACGTGCGCCGAGGGAGTACGTGGCTGCCCAGGGAACCGTTCTGGGCCGGGCAGGCCGTATCCACGTGAGGGCCGAAGGCGACGACATCTGGATTGGTGGTGAATCCACCACCTGCATCCAGGGAACCGTGGTGTTGTAGGGCAGGGAACGCAGTCCCGGGTGCGCGGGACCTGCGTTGTCGGCACCCGTTGCTGTTGTTAAGCTCAAGCATGCCGCACCAAAAGGGATCCCCATGAGCGAATACTCCCCGGCCGTTGATGCCTACATCGCGTTGCAGCCTGACGACGTGCAAGCGGTCCTGCATGAAATCCGGAGGACCATCCATGATGCGGTGCCCGACGCCGGCGAGATGATCAGCTACGACATTCCCACCGTCACGTTGGGCGGCCGGTACGTGGTGTATTTCGCGGCGTGGAAGCATCACATCTCCGTCTACCCCGTTCCGCACGCGGACAAGGAGCTCGCATCGGAGCTTGAACCCTACCTGGCAGGAAAGGGCACGTTGAAGTTCGTGCTGGCCAAACCCATCCCATACGGCATGATTGGCAGGGTGGCTGCACAATTGGCAGCGGAGAAGGACCGCCGGGGTTGATTGACGCGCGCCGCCAAGGGTACTGAAGGTATGGGCGCACACAGGAGGACAACGCATGGTTTCCGCACGGACATTTGAGTCGATCGTCATCATCTTCAACCCCAACAGCACGGGAGACGCACCGGAACTCGCAGAGCAACTGCAGGGGAAGTTGACGGAGATGCTGCCGTATTCGCCCGAACTCGTCCTCAAGCCGACCCAGCACGCCGGCCACGCAGTGGACCTGGCCCGTGAAGCGGCATCGGCGGGCGGCGACGTCCTGGTGGTGTCCGTGAGTGGCGATGGCGGCTACAACGAGGTGGTGAACGGCGTCATGCAGGCGCAGAACCCCAAGGCCGTTGCTGCGGTCATGGCAGCGGGAAACGCCAACGACCACCGCCGGACTGTGGGGACCAAGCCGCTGGAAGAAGCCATTGTGGAAGGCCACGTGCGGAATATCGACCTGCTGCGCATCCACACCGGCCAGCAGGAAAACGAGCCGCTGGAGTACGCACACTCGTACATCGGGTTCGGACTCACTCCCGTGGTGGCGACCGAGCTGGAAAAGGGCAGCAAGGGCGCCCTGAAGGAGATGGTTTCCGTCATCAAGACCTTCTCCGAGTTCGAGCCGTTCGAGATCCGGCTGGACAACGGAAAACGCCAGAAGGTGGACAGCCTGGTCTTCGCCAACATCCCGGAGATGGCCAAATACGCCACACTCAGCGAGGCGGAGGACACGCCCAGGGATGGCAAGTTCGAGGTAATTTTCTTCCCGCACATGCCCAAGTGGCGGGTGGCGCTGAACGCCCTGCGCGCAACCACCCAGGGCCTGGGTGACCAGCCGAGCGTCAGCAGTTACGAGTTCACCACCCTCAAGCCCTTGCCGTACCAGATGGACGGCGAGGTCAAGAATGTCGAGGCAGGCATCAAGGTCCGGGTTGAGAGCGCTCCGGCAGCTTTGCCCACCATCGGCTGACCTCAGCCGCTGCACGCCTTAGCGACGAAGTCGTACAACGAGCCGCGAAGTCCGGTGGGGGCAGCCACTTTGAGAATGCCCCGGCGTTCGCCCACGGCTATCCGGACCGGCAGCAGCGTTCCCACCTTGTCTTCCGCTACCGCATGCGGATCGCAACGCGCAGCCCGCATCGGCAGCCGCAGTTCCGTGGCATCGCCGCCGGCCTCGATGGTCACGTTCCTGGGCCACGCGCCTTCCACGGCCTCGGCCAGAAGCGTCGTTCCGTCGATTGACTCGATGGTCAGGCTCTTCTGCGAACCTTCCAGCCCTGTGGGGGTGACCAGCAAGCGCACGACGGCGGTACGGCCATCCGCTGCAGGCTCCAGTCCCGGATCCAAGGACAAGGCGGCGACGCCTGCCGCTTCAGCTGCCAGGCATAATTCGCCTGAAGTGCGTGCAAGGATTCCGAAGGGGTCGTGCGCGTCTGCGGCAACCTCCCGGTCCTGTCCGTTGACGCTGTAGTGAACCGTCGCCACAGGGGTCGCAGTGTCCACGTCGCCGCATGCCGGCCCAGGCAGGACGGCGGGGAGCGCTTTGGGCTGTCCGGGTGGCAGTGCCAGGGGAGTGTTTGCCGACGTCCAGCTGATGCTTCCCGGGAACAAGGGGGACTCTACGCGGGCCCCGGTGACGCTGAGCTCTTCCGTTGTGCTGTTGGTGAGTTCGAGCAGGATGGCCTGCGTTCCGTACTGGTCCCTTGACTGGTTCAGTGCCACGCTGACGGCAGCTGCGGGTGTGCTTCCGGCGGGCTCGGGAACCGCCGTTCCACACCCGGCCAACGCTGCAGCAGACATCAGAACCAGACAAACCGCGGCGCGACGCCGGTGAAGGGACGCCATGGGCTCAGTCTAGGAGCAGTCCCTATGGCGATCAAATTATAAGCATGCTTAGCTTAAGGACAATACGCCCGGTTTTGTCACGCAGGAAGGAAGCCACATGTCCACCGTGACCCAGCTGTTCCAGTCCCCGCCAGCAGCTGTCTGGAAAGTCATTGCCAATGGTTGGCTCTATTCGGGCTGGGTGGTGGGCGCCTCGCGGATCCGCGCGGTGGACGACCATTGGCCTGAGGTTGGCTCCCGCCTGCACCACTCCGTGGGCTCCTGGCCGTTCCTGATCGACGACAGCACCAGCGTCACTGCCGTTGATCCGGGCCGCTCTTTGGAGCTGCAGGCACGCGGCTGGCCCATGGGGGAAGCCAAAATACTGATCACGCTCGAGGACCTCGGGGCTGGTAACTGCCGGGTCTCCATCTCGGAGGATGCGGTCCGCGGGCCCGGAAAATTCGTACCAAAGGTGCTGCGGGACCCTGTTATTGCCGTCCGTAACCGCGAAACGCTAAGGCGCCTGGATCTCATGGCCCTTGGCGGCGCCGGAGAAAGCAGGCCCGCCATCTAGGCCCCGCGGGCGCCCGGGAATAGATCCATCGCCTGACCTGTTCAGCCATGTAGATGCATATGCATGTATGCTGGAGATGAACAAGCAACAGGAGAATGCCATGGAAACCCGCCGCATCACCGTCCTTTCCGCCGGGCTCGGCGTACCGTCGTCCAGCCGCCTGCTCGCAGACCAGCTGGCTGCCTCGGCAGGGCGGCAATTGCGCGAGGCAGGCATCGAGGCGAGGATCGACGTCGTTGAACTCCGCGACCTCGCCGTGGACATCGCCAACAACTTCGTCACCGGGTACGCCGCACCGCGCCTCGCTGAGGTGATTGCCGGCGTCGAGGACTCCGATGGAATCATCGCCGTCAGCCCTATCTTCAGCGCCTCCTACAGCGGACTGTTCAAGTCGTTCATTGATGTCCTGGACCCCAAGTCGCTGGACGGCAAGGCCGTCCTTCTGGGCGCTACCGGCGGCACCGACCGCCACCAGATGGTGCTGGATTACGCCATGCGGCCGCTGTTCAGCTACCTGCGCACCCGGATTGCGCCAACCGCAGTCTTTGCCGGGCCCCAGGACTGGGGAAATGACGACGGCGGGTCCCCGCTGTCCGCGCGCGTTGACAGGGCCGCCGGCGAGCTGGTGCAGATGCTGAAGGGACCGCAGCCGGGCCGTAAGCCGCAGGCGCTTGAGTCGCTGCCTTTCGAGCAGCTCCTCGCTGGAATTTCAGCGGGCCGGTAGGGCGAACTTTTCACCGCGGCCAGTCGTTGTGGCAGGCATGAAGTGTCCTGTGGATTCTGTCGACCTGGTGATGAGCGAACGCAGCGGAGTGGAGATTGACTACTGCCCGCAGTGCAGGGGCGTGTGGTTGGACCGGGGGGAGCTGGACAAGATCATTGATCGGGTCAATTCCGAGACCGGCCAGATGCCCCCGCGGCCCGCTGCTGCCCAGCAGCCGCCCATAGCCCCGCCGCCTTTGTACAACCCGTTCGAATCGCGTCCGCGCTACGACGACCGTGACCGCCGGGATTACGACCGGAATGACTACGACCGCCGCGACGGCTACAACCGCGATCAGTACGGCCGGAAGCGCAAGAAGAAGGAAGGCTTCCTGGGCGACCTGTTCGACTTCTAGTCGTCCAGGAGTTCGATGAACTCGCGCGCCTGTTTGATGGTGATGTCGGAATGGCGCGTGAGGGCACGTGCCGCGCCCTCCACGTCGCCGCTCTTGGCCAAGGTGCGGATGCGTCCGTAGATTTCGTCGTTGAGCATGTTGCTGCTTACTTCACGCGTCACGTCGCCTTTGCTGACGATGGCGCGGTAGCGGTAGGGAAAGCGCTCGGGTTCGTCGTCGTCGTCAGCCAACAGGTCCTTGGGCGGTGTCTCCGGGGTAAACGGCTGCGGGTGGGCGGCGAGTGCTCCCACGGCGTCCCTTGAAGCGCGGAGTCCCTCGCCGGTCGCTTGCAGGTACAGCTTGATGGCTGCCATGCCCTGCCCCTGGGCGATCAGCGAATAGAGCCTTCGGTGCTGCTCCTCGTTGAGCTTGGCGGCCGAATCCTTGGCCAGCTGCACGGGATCCTTCGGTGCCTTGGCTGCGGCGGCATCGGCCCTGGTGACTGCCTGCCGTTTGGTGAAGGAGCGGATAAGGAGCAGTACGCCCGCGATGACCGCTAAAAGGATCACGAGCGGGATGAGGAGCGAATCCATGGCGTTTCAGAGCCGATCTATGTAGTTCTTGGCGGTGGCTAGGTCTGTCCGGGTGGCCTGTCTGAGGACCTTGATGGCTTGAATCTTGTGGCCGCTTCGCACCAGGTTCTGCAGCTCGAAGGCGAGCTGCGGATTGAGCTGTCCATTGGGAAGGACTGCCGGTGGCTGCTGTGCAGGGACGGAGTGCCCACCGCCGCCCGGCTGGTCTACGGGCGCAGTCCGCTGCTGGCCGGAGCGGTTGCGCTGGGTGGTCTCCTCGATCCTGGCGCGGGAGGCCAGGGCGGCCTGAACCTGGGACGCCTGATGAGCGGCGGAGCGCGCTGCCAGTTCGCGTTGGTACCGTTCGGCGTCGGAGATCCCCGTGTCGCGGGGTTTTAAGGCCGCAGAAAGAGCCCACAAAAGTCCGACGACGATGATGAGCGGAAGAGCAATCGTCAGCACGTCGCCAAGGTTCGTCCCCATGCTTAGAGCTTATGCCAAATGTCGGTTATCCACAGCACATTCCCGGGTTGGCATAGGGCGGTGATAGAACGCTGTCAAATCCGGACGCCGTTTGTAAGATGCATCACAATTTCGGCATGCTTATCCCCCAAGAAGCACTTGGATTGATGCCGGGTCGACTCGAGGCTGTGGATGGTTTTCCACTGTAAATTTCTTTAACCCACAGCTTGTGGGGAGCATTTCCGCAGGTCAGGGCATGGTTACGTGGAAAAGAAATTCTCTATCCACAAGGTAAAGCACAGGCTGTGCACATCCGTGAACACCTATTCCACAGGTTATCCACAAGTGTGCGTGGGAGTCGGCTTTGCGACAGGGCGGACCACCGCTAACGTGGCTCGGGTACCTGTTTCAGGAGGAATCCGTCCGTGGAGATCCGACTATAGGCACGCACTTGTGCGGCCGCGGAAAGATCCTGTGGATAAGTTGTGGAAAATGGGGAAGTCCCTGAATTGTCAGACCCCGGAGATACAACTGGAGCACTCGGCTGGTCCGTAGGCTCGGACAATCCGTCCAGGTTCAACTGCGCTTGACGCACCGCTGAGCAAGACTCTCTGCAGCGGTACATATTTGGAGGACGGCTTTGTCAGTTACGCACTTGGACTCGATCGAGGGCACCCGCGCTTCCGACTCAAGCAGGAAACCTCCCCAGGACATTGCTGCCGAACAATCTGTGCTCGGCGGCATGATGCTCTCCAAGGACGCTATCGCGGACGTCGTGGAGATTGTTCGGGGCCACGACTTTTACCGTCCTGCCCACGAGACCATCTACGAGGCCGTCATCGACCTCTATGGCCGCGGCGAACCTGCCGACGCCGTGACGGTCTCGGACGAGCTGACAAAGCGCGGAGAGATCAACCGCATTGGCGGACCCGCCTACCTGCACGAGCTGATCCAGACCGTTCCCACCGCTGCCAACGCGGGATACTACGCCGAAATCGTGGCCGAACGGGCTGTCCTGCGGCGCCTGGTGAATGCCGGAACCAAGATCGTGCAGATGGGCTACGGCCAGGATGGCGAGGTCGAGGACCTCGTCAACCAGGCGCAGGCGGAAGTTTATGCGGTAGCCGAGAAACGCACGGCAGAAGACTACGTGGCTTTGAAGGACGTCATGGAGTCCACCGTGGACGAGATCGAGGCCTCCGGCCACCGTGGCGAGGGCATGGTGGGCGTCCCCACCGGCTTCTACGAACTGGATGAGCTTACCCACGGCCTGCACCCTGGCCAGATGATCGTTATCGCCGCGCGTCCGGCTGTGGGTAAGTCCACGTTCGCCTTGGACTTCGCCCGTTCGGCGGCCATCAAGCACAATCTGGCTACGGTCATGTTCTCCTTGGAAATGGGCCGGAACGAGATCGCCATGCGTCTTCTCTCGGCAGAAGCCACCATCAGCCTCCAGGACCTCCGCAAGGGCACCATCAAGGACGAGCAGTGGTCCAAGATCGCCACCACCATGGGACGCATGAATGATGCCCCACTCTTCATCGACGACAGCCCCAATATGTCCCTCATGGAGATCCGGGCCAAGTGCCGCCGTTTGAAGCAACAGCATGATCTCAAGCTCGTGATCCTCGACTACCTCCAGCTCATGAGCTCCGGTAAGAAAGTGGAGTCCCGCCAGCAGGAAGTCTCCGAGTTCTCGCGTGCCCTTAAGCTGCTTGCCAAGGAACTCCAGGTCCCGGTCATCGCGCTTTCCCAGCTGAACCGTGGCTCGGAACAACGCCAGGACAAGCGGCCCATGGTGTCCGACCTCCGTGAATCCGGCTCGATCGAACAGGACGCCGACATGGTCATCCTGCTTCACCGCGAGGACGTGTACGACAAAGAATCACCCCGTGCCGGCGAGGCCGACATCCTGGTGGCCAAACACCGTAACGGCCCCACCAAGGACATCGTGGTCGCCTTCCAAGGCCACTACTCGAGGTTCGCCAACATGGCCGGCGACTCCGGCGGCGGCGGGTTCTAAACCGTAGGGCTTTCGGCGGTGGTGCTACTTCAACTGCCTCCGCAGTAGGCAGAACTCATTGCCCTCGGGGTCCTGTAAAACGTGCCAGTTTTCGTCGCCGGTTTGTCCGACGTCGGCGTGCCGGGCTCCAAGGGACAGAAGGCGTTTCAGCTCCGCTTCCTGGTCCCGGTCAACAGGGTTGACGTCAATATGCAATGGAAGGCGACCCGTGCGGGGGTTGGTGCTTGGGCTCAGGATGATGGTGGGCTGCAGCCCGCCAAAACCCGCGTCTGGTGGCCCAATTTCAATCGCTCCATCCTCGCGGTCCAGTTCAACGTAGCCAAGGACGTCGCTCCAGAACCTGGCAAGCAGTTCAGGGTCGGCACAGTTAAGGACCAGTTCGCTGATGCGGCAGGACATGGAGGCCAGTGTAGTCAGTGAAGCAGCAGGTAAAACAGCACGACCAGGCCCGGTATCAGGGCTTGGCCGATCGCGCTCGTCAGGAGGCGCCGTTCCGTGACCCACAGCCAGAAGCCCAGGAACACGTGGCTTGCACAGCAGAACAGCACGATCGCCACGCCTCCGGCGGCATTGCCGAAGTTGACCATCCATAGTCCGACAGCGATGCCAATCCCGTAGACGATGTTGTAGGCGCCCACATTCATGGCCCACATCCGGACGGCCGCCACGTCCGGCGGTTTGATGAGGAAAAGCCGGTGGAAGCGTTGATCCCCGTGGAAGAAGATCTCAAGCGTACCGACGCTGAGCAACGTCAGGGCGGTGAGCCCGGCAAGAAGCTGGCTTAAGAGGTTCATGGTGGGCTCCTGACCATGTCCAATCCCGCTGTTTCCGTGCAGAATACGCCCGCGGGGATGCACTCTCAAGGTTTCCCAGGAACAGAAGGCCAGGACTCCGCGCAGATCGCGGAGCCCTGGCCTTGAGCCGAAAAGTCAGCAGCCCTCGAAGTCGCTCAGCACCTTAACTTTCGCCGCGGAGCCGGACGAGGGGTCGAAGGCGTAGCCGACCCATTCCTTGGCCAACCGCCGGGCGAGTTCCACGCCCACCACGCGCTGGCCCATGGTGAGCACCTGGCAATCGTTGGACAGGATGGAGCGTTCAACGGAGAAGGAGTCGTGCGCCGCGGTGGCACGGATACCGGGAACCTTGTTGGCAGCAATGGCTACGCCAATGCCGGTGCCGCAGAACAGGATGGCCCGGTCGGCCTTGCCGTCGCGGATCATTTCACCGGCCGCGATGCCAACGTACGGGTAGGGCTTGGTGAAATCCTCATCGGCACGGTTCACTCCGATGTCGATCACCTCGGTGATCCGGGAGTCGGCCTGAAGGTCGGCGAGGATCCGGTCTTTGTAGTCAACGCCGGCTTCGTCGGCGCCCACGATGATGCGCATGGTCGTTCTCCTAGTGGGTTGCTGCGGCAGTTGCGGGAACTGCGGTGAAGTGGGGTCCGACGGCGGTAAACACCATGGCGAGCGACGTCGCCCCGGGGTCCGGCGTGCCGACGCTCTTTTCGGCGAGGGGCCGGGCGCGGCCCTTGAGCGGCCGGAGCTCGGCGGTCGCTGCCGCAGCTTCGGTGGATGCGGCGGCGGCGGAAGCCCAGGCTTCCTCGACCGAAGAACCGGAAGCCACACCCTCCGAGAACGAGGACGTGAACGGCAGCAACGAATCCACCATGGTCTTGTCACCGATGTCGGCCTTGCCAAGTCCAGTGATTCGCTCGGCGAAGGCGCGGACAGCCTCGGCGAGGTCTGCCGGCGTCGGGATTTCGGCGTCGCCCAGCCGTTCGCCAAAGGCGCGCAGCCCGGCTCCCCACAGGACGCCGGAGGTTCCGCCGGCCTTGTCTGCCCAGGCGTCGCCACCGGCGATCAGCACGGATCCGGCGCCGGCACCGGCGGAGTATGCGGCAGCGGCTGCTTCGAGTGCTGCCGAGGACCCGCGGACCATACCGCGGCCGTGGTCGCCGTCGCCGGCTATTGCGTCCATCTCGCCCAACTTTGTCTCTGAATCACGCAACAAAGAGGCAGTCTCTTCCAGTGCGGCGAGGCACTGGCCGGCATAGGCACGCGATTCTTCTGTGGAGGAGTAGTTGGCGGCAGCCTCGGCTACAGCGTCGTCCACAGCAGTGTCAGCGGTGGCAGCGTCGAATCCCACGGAACCACGGCGGTATGCGGGGGTCAACGCAGGAGCCGTCCAGTACTCCTCGAGTTCATCGTCCAGCCACGTTACGGTCAGGGACACACCTGCCATGTCCAGACTGGTCACCAATTCGCCGACCTCAGGCATCACCAGGGTGTAGCCGGCCTCGCGGAGGAGAGGAGCAACCGTACGCCAGAGGACGAACAATTCCTCGTTCTTGGTGGAGCCCAGGCCGTTCAGGATGACGGCAGCACGTCCGGACGCGCCTGCGGGTGCTTCCTCCAGAACGCGGCGGACCAGTTCCCGGCCGAGTTCGACGGCGGTGGGCAGTTCGGTATCGAACAGCCCAGGCTCGCCGTGGATGCCGAGGCCCAGGCCCATGTGACCTTCGGGAAGGCTGAAGAGCGGGGTGTCTGCTCCAGGGAAGGTGCAGCCACTGAAGGCGGTTCCGATGGTCCGGGTGGAGTCGTTGGCCTTGCGTCCCAGCCGGACCACGGAGTCGAGATCCAATCCGGCCTCGGCAGCGGCCCCCATGACCTTGAAGACCACGAAGTCACCGGCGATGCCGCGGCGCTTCTCGATTTCGGCCAGGGGAGCGCTGGCAATGTCGTCCGTGACCAGCACGTTCTCGGCTCGGATACCCTCAGCATTCAACCGTTCGCTGGCCATCCCAAAGTTCAAGACATCTCCGGCGTAGTTGCCGTAAGTGAACACGACGCCGGCGCCGGAGTTGGCTGCCTTGGCCACCGAGTAGGCCTGCTGGGTTGAGGGCGAGGTGAAGATGTTGCCCACCACGGCACCATCAGCGAAACCCGGGCCGATGATGCCGGCGAACGCGGGGTAGTGGCCGGAGCCGCCGCCGGTAATGACGGCGACCTTCGGCGTGGCAGGCCGGTTGCGGCGTACCGCTCCGCCCTCAACCTGGCGGCACCAGGTCCGAGTGGGCGTCGCAGAAGCCGGCGAGGGCTTCGTCGGCAAAATCGGCGGGATCGTTGAAGATTCTGGTCATGGTGGGTCCTGGTGTTCCTTGTGAAGCAGGGACTAGTGGATGTGGCTGCCGCCGTTGATGTCGATGGTGGTGCCGGTGAGGTAGGCGGAGTCCTCGGAAGAGAGGAACGTGATCACGGCTGCCACTTCCTCGGTGGTGGCGTTGCGGCCCAGTGGGATGCCGGCGTTGATGGCGTCTTCCTGCTCCTGGGTGCTGCCAGCGCGGATGTTGGTGTCCACGGCGCCGGGGGTGATGGCGTTGACGGTCACGCCGGTTTCACCGATTTCACGGGCGAGTGCCTTGGTGAAGCCCAGGATCGCTGCCTTGGCTGCGGAGTAGGGAACCTTGCCGAAAACGCCGCCACCGCGCTGGGCGGAAACGGAGGACATGTTGACGATGCGGCCCCAGCCATTGGCGATCATGTCCGGCAGGAAGGCCTTGGTGACCAGGTAGGTGCCGGTGGCATTGACGTCCATGACCTTGTGCCAGAGCTCAAGGGTGGTCTCCAGGAAGGGGATGGGGGAGGTGATGCCGGCGATGTTGGCCAGCGCGCCAACGGGGGGCAGGTTCCCGCCGGCAACTTCAGCGGCAACCGCGGCCTGGGCGGCGGTGACGGAGGCCTCGTCGGCCACGTTGATCTCGAAGCCGAACGCAGGGACGTTGAACTCGTTGCCGATTTCGGCGGCAACCTTGGCGGACTTCTCGCCGTCGAGGTCCAGGATGACGATTCCCCAGCCCTGGGCGGCGTAGCGGCGGGCGGTGGTCAGGCCGATGCCGCGCTCGGAGGTAGCTCCGGTGAGGACTGCGGTGCGCTGGATGGTGGACATGGTGCTCCTTGGAATGGTGGTTGTTAGATGAGGTCAGTGATGAAGCTGCCGGCTTTGGCGGTGGCAGCGGGGCGCTCGTCATGGGTGACGTCGCGCGTTTCAAGTTCAAGCGAGAAGTGGCCGGTGTAGCCGGCATCCCGCAGCTTGGACAGGCCGGTGGCGAAATCCGCCTGGCCATTGCCGATGCTGAGGTTGATGTTCCCCGGCTCGGTTTCGGTGGCGGGCACTGCATCGCGGAGGTGGACGTGCGTGATGCGGCCGCCGAAGCGGTCCACGAAGTCCACGGGATCGCCTCCGGAGGCAACGATGTGGCTGAAGTCCATGACAATTCCGACGTCGGAACCGGCCAGGCGGTCGGCGAGCAACTGCGCGCGTTCGGTGTTCCAGCAAAGCCGGAAATAGTGGAGGGACTCGGTCCACAGTTCGACGCCGAACTCCTTGGCCCGCTCCGATGCGTGGATCAGCTGCGAAGCAACAGCGTCGATGTCTTCTTCCAAACTGCGGACCGGTTCGTGGTCGATCGCGCCACACGGAAGGACCAACGCCTTGGCACCTGTCTTGGCAGCAAGGCTGAGCAGCATCCCAAGGTGACGTTCGCGCTCTTCCGCGGCTCCGGCGTCGAGCGTTGCATTCAGGTCCCCGACGTCGCCGTTGACCGAGCGGACGCGCATTCCCGAGTTATTGACGACGGCGGCAACCGCCTCGACCGCCGCGGCGTCCAGTGCATAGGGCACGTGGTCGCAGACGCCGGGGAGGGCGCCCAGGTCAATCTCGTCGAAACCGAGGCTGCGCATGGTGCGGAGGGCAGTGTCCAGATCCTGGTGGCGGAAGCTGATGGAAGAGCAGCCCAGTCGTGAATGGAACATCGTCGTTGATCCTCAGAGTGCGACGCCTCGTCGTAGAGGCGTTTTAGTGATGGACACCACGGTAGCTCCGTTAACTGTCGACAGTCAACCTTTGGAGTTGACTGTTGACATTGCTGGTGTCACCCGTCACAGTTGACGTATTATGTTGACTGTCGACAGTGAGGTTGCCGTAGACGCGCCCCACTCATCGAAAGGGAAAGACAAGATGAGCAATGAAGCTCTGACCATGCGTGGTCCGGTTCATGGAACCAAAGAAGCAAAGCGCGTCGCCGTCGGCTCAGGCGTAGGCGCAGTCATTGAAACCTATGACTTCATCGGCTTCGGCACAGCCGCCGCACTGTACTTCGGTACGGCATTCTTCCCGGGCGCCGACCCGGTGACCGGTACGTTGGCCTCCTTCGCGACCCTCGGCGTCGGGTTCGCTGCCCGCCCGCTGGGCGGCATCATCGGCGGCCACCTTGGTGACAAGCTGGGCCGCAAGCCAGTCCTGGTTGCCTCGCTCATCCTCATGGGCCTGGCGACGTTCGCCATCGGCCTTCTTCCCACGTACCAGCAGGTGGGCCTCCTCGCGCCGGCGCTGCTGGTGATTGTCCGCATCATTCAGGGCCTCGCATTCGGCGCTGAATGGGGCGGGGCCATCCTCATGAGCTACGAACACGCACCCTGGAAACGCAAGGGCCAGTTCACGGGCATCGTGCAGGCCGGCTTCCCCGTAGGCCTGCTGTTGGCGAACCTCGTGTTCCTGGGCAGCGTGGGCCTGGGCGGTGAATGGGCCTGGCGCGTTCCGTTCCTCGCCAGCATCGTGCTGGTGGCAGTCGGACTGATCATCCGCTCCAAGGTCCCCGAGTCCCCCGTGTTCGAGGACGTCAAGACCAAGGGCGACATTGTGAAGTCCCCGGTCGTCGAGGTCATCAAGACCGACTGGCGCAACATTGTCCGCGGCATCGGCCTCCGTGTCGCAGAAACCGCGGGCTACGCCGTTTCCGTGACCTACATGATCTCCTACCTGCACAGCAACCAGCTGGCCGACAAGACCCAGACCCTGGTGGCACTGTGCATCGCTGCCGGCATCGGCATCTTCGCCACCTACGCATGGGGTGTGCTGACAGACAAGGTTGGTCGCCGCCCGGTCTACATCTGGTCCACGGCCTTTGCTGTTGTCTTCGGCATTCCGATGTTCCTGATGGTCAACACCGGCCTCTTCATCTGCATCATTGCCACGATCGTCATCGCCTACGCCGTATGCCAGAACTCCCTCGCCGGCGCCCAGGGCGCCTGGTTCCCGGAGCTCTTTCAGGCCAAGACCCGCTCCTCCGGCGCCTCCCTGGCCTACCAGATTTCCGCCATGGTTTCCGGTTTCACGCCGTTCATCACCACCCTGCTGTTCGTGAGCTTCGGCTGGGTGGGTCCGGCCGCACTGTTCAGCATCTACGGCGCCATTGGTCTCTGGGCCGCAGTTGTCACCAAGGAAACCTGGGGCAAGCGTGAGCGTCAGCTCGCCGAAGAAGCCGCCAGCAAAACCCCCCAGACGGTAACCGCCTAAGCAACCACTCGACGTCGGGCGCGTTCTCTCCATCAGTGCGCGCCCGACTCCGGAAGGAAACCAGTGTCTCTTTCAGCAGCCCAGGCGGCTCCCATCGCCGCAACCTCGCCCGAGCGCGTCGAGCGTATCCGTGCCGCTGCGTACCGCATCCGCCATCACGCCCTGAACATGGGCGAAGTCCAGGGCCAGGGCTACGTGGGCCAGGCCCTCGGTGCGGCGGACATGCTCGCTGCGGTCTACGCCGACCAGCTCACGTACCGCGCCGAAGACCCCCACTGGGAGGGCCGGGACCGGTTCCTGCTCTCCACCGGGCACTACGCAATCGGCCACTACGCGGCCCTGGCCGAGGCCGGAATCGTTCCGGTTGACGAACTTGAGACCTACGGCTCGGACGATTCGCGCCTGCCGATGTCGGGCATGTCCACGTACACCCCGGGCATGGAAATTTCCGGTGGTTCCCTGGGCCACGGTTTGACGATCGCCGTGGGCATGGCACTCGGTCTGCGGGCGCAAGGTTCCGCTTCCCGGGTCATCAACTTCCTCTCTGACGGTGAACTGGACGAGGGTTCCACCTGGGAAGCGGCCATGGGCGCGCACCACCACCAGCTCGGGAACCTGACTGCGATGGTGGACATCAACGCCCTCCAGGCCGACGGGGCCACGAACACGGTGCTGCGCACCGAACCGGTGACCGAGAAGTGGGAATCGTTCGGTTGGTACACCCAACGGGTGGACGGGAACGACGTCGGTGCGCTGCTGGCTGCGTTCGACAATATCGCCTCTGTTGCGGCTCCGGTTGGCCGGCCGTCCGTGATCCTGTGCGATACGAAAGTCGGCCGCGGCGTTCCCCTGCTGGAGACCCGCGAGAAGGCGCACTTCATGCGCATCGAAGAACACGAGTGGCAGATCTGCCGTGAGCAGCTGACCGCTGGATATGAAGGGACGGCCACGGCATGAGCACCGCAACAGAGGCCCGCAACACTACAGGGGCTGCCAAGCCGAAGCTGAAGACCTCGGCGATGATTGCTTCCTTCGCCGACCCGGGACAGAAGACCACGTCTGCTCCCTTCGGGCACGCACTGGTTGCCGCGGCCGAGGCGAATCCGAAGATCGTCGGGCTCACCGCAGACCTGGGCAAGTACACGGACATGCACATCTTCGCCAAGGCATTCCCGGAGCGGTTCTTCCAGATGGGCATGGCGGAACAGCTGCTGTTTGGTGCGGCAGCGGGCATGGCCGAGACAGGGCTGGTGCCGTTTGCGTCCACGTACTCCGTCTTCGCTGCCCGGCGTGCGTACGATTTCCTCTGCCTGGACATCGCCGAACCGAACCTCAACGTGAACATCGTGGGCGGACTCCCCGGCCTGACCACGGGCTACGGTCCCAGCCACCAAGCCACCGAAGACATGGCGATCTTCCGCGGTATGCCCAACCTGACCATCGTGGATCCGTGCGACTCCGTGGACATTGAACAGGCAGTGCCGCAGCTTGCAGCCTCCGATGGGCCTACCTACCTGCGCTTGCTCCGTGGCAACGTGCCCACTGTGCTGGACGAGTACGACTACACGTTCGAACTCGGCAAAGCCAAGGTGCTGCGCGGCGGCAATGACGTGGTGTTCGTCTCCTCCGGGTTGATGACCATGCGCGCGTTGCAGGCAGCCGATGCACTGGCAAAGCACAACGTGGACGTGGCCGTGGTGCACACGCCCACCATCAAGCCTTTCGACTCCGCGACGGTACTTGCGGAGCTGAACACCGACCGGTTGGCCGTCACCCTGGAGAACCACACGGTTGTTGGCGGCCTGTTCGAAACTGTTGCCTCCGCCGTCGTGACCGCAGGGCTCGGCAAGCGGGTGGTTCCCATCGCGCTGCCGGACCAGTTCCTCGACGCCGGTGCGCTGCCAACGCTGCACGAACGCTACGGACTGTCCGTGGACCGGATTGTTACGAAGGTGCTGTCCGAACTCGGCTGAGCACTTGTCCTCCAGGGGCGCGGGACCGGCATACTGCCGGTACCGCGCTTCTGGCCGTAGTATCGACTGTTAACAGTCGCCCATTGACACCAAGGAACATCATGGCCCTGAGCGCATCCCTGCTGGGACTGGAAAAGAAGAGCCTCCGCGAGCAAGCGCTCTCGGCACTCCGTACTGCCATCACCAGCGGTGAACTCGAACCCGGGCGTCATTTGGTGGAAACCGAACTTTCCGACATGCTGCAGATCAGCCGCGGGACACTCCGCGAAGCCCTTCGCCAGTTGGAGCAGGAAGGGCTTGTCTCCGCAGGAGCGCGGGGCCGCCTCTCCGTGCGGCACCTGGACGTCAAGGAGATCCGCGACATCTTTGCCGTCCGGGGCGTCCTGGAATCGCTCGCTGCGCGCACCCTCAGCGACATGCCGGACAAGGAGGCCGCGCTCGCCGAGTTGCGTGCCGCCGTCGACACCATGGCCAAGGCCGGGGAAGCCTCCCTGGAGCAGCAGATCGAGGCCGACCTGGAGTTCCACCGCACCCTGTGCCGCCTCTCGGGCAACGAGACACTGCTGCATCAATGGGAGTCGCTGGAAGGCTCCATCCGGATGTCCATCATGTTCGCCGGCCTGGAACGCGCCACGAGGAACATGAGCGTCGGGCGGCACCACGACATTGTGGCTGCAATCGAGACAGGCGATGCCGCCAAGGCCCGTGAGACGATCATCGCGCACATGGATGGCGCGGCCGAGAACCTGGTGGGTTAGTTTCCTGCGTCCTTCAGCAGATGGTCCGGCAGCCGGTTTCCCGGGGCGCGCCCCCTGATTTCCAGCAGTTCGCGGGCATGCGCGTGGAGTTTCCTGTCCTCGTCAGACACCGGGATCCAGGCAGGAATGGGTACCGCGGTTCCGGTTTCGTCACGGGCCACCATGACTGTCAGGCAGTACGTGGTGAGGTTCATGTCCTTGGTCTTTGGATCACCGGAGCGGACATGTACCGCGATGTGCATACCTTTGGCACCCGTGTAGACGAGCCGTGCTTCGACCTCCACCACGTGGCCGATCAGGAGGGGACGGTAAAAGCGGACGCCTCCCGAGAACACGGCGACCGTGTCCTTGCCGCAGTAGCGTGAGGCGCATACGTAGGCGGCCTCGTCAATCCACTTCATGACGATGCCGCCGTGGACTTTGCCGCCCCAGTTCACATCGGTGGGGGACGCCATGAACCGCAGCGTGACGCGTTCGGCGGTACCGGCGTCGGTATATTCCTGGGCGTTCATGGCATTGACGATCTGCTCGCGGACTTCGATACGCGCCAAGGCATGGTCCCGGGCTTCGATTTCACCGGGTGTCTTTGGTTCGAACTGGGGGACGGGGATCGGCTTGCCGTCCGGGCCAACTGCCACGAAGATCACCATGCACTGGCTGTGCATCGTTTCCGGTCCGCCCTTGGGATCGTGGGAACTCACCACGGTGTGGATGTGCATTGAGGAGCGCCCCGTGTACACGATGGTGGAGGTTACCTCCACCATGTCGCCGCTGTTGACGGGATCAGCGAAGTGGATGTTGCCCACGTACGCCGTCACGCAATACGACTTTGCCCAGCCCACAGCCGCCGCGTAGGCCGCTTTGTCCACCCACTCAAGGACGGTTCCGGCGTCGACGGAGCCGCTGTGGCCCACGTCCATGGGGGCCGCGAGGAAGCGGAGGGTCACAGAATTCGCGGGGGACTCGCTCATGCTGGAAGTTTACTGGCGGGGTGGGTTTGTTACGGCTCTGCTCCTTGGTCGGCAGCCGATTTGGCCCTTATATGAGAATGAATATCATTTAACTCATGTCACTCCCTTCATTTCCTTCCTTGAGCCTGCCCGGACGCCGCCCCGGGACCAAGTCCATGATCGCCGTCGGGCTTTCCGCGCTTCTCCTGGCCGGCTGTGCCGGACCGGCCGCCAATCCCGGCGCCGCCCCCACTGAAACTTCCGCCTCCAACGCGAAGGAGGCCGGCGCGCCTACGCCCCGCCTCGTGTACACCTACGACGGCGGTGTGGCCGTCCTCGACGCAAAGTCGCTTGAGCCGGCAGGCGCCGCTGCGGAACTGGACGGATTCAACCGGCTGAATCCCGCCGGCGACGGACGCCATGTCTTCATCTCCACCGGCGATGCGTTCCGCCTGTTCGATGCCGGATCCTGGAGCGAACCCCATGGCGATCACAGCCACCATTACGTGGGCGATCCCAAGCTCACCGATCTCTCCTTCGAAGCGAACAAGGCCGGGCACGTAGTGCGTCATGCCGGCAAGACGGTCCTGTTCAGCGATGGATCAGGCAAGGTGGAAACTTTCACGTCAAGTGAGCTCTCGGACGCGGCAGAAGAGGGCAAGCTCCCCGCCACGGACGTCTACACCACGCCTGAAGCCCATCACGGCGTGGCGGTGGAGCTGGAGGACGGCAAGCTGCTGGTCACCCTGGGAAATGAGGAAGGCCGCTCCGGGATCGCCGTCCTGGATGCCGGAAAGGGACAGGAGCGCAGGGAAATTCTCCGGAATGAGGAGTGCCCAGGCGTCCACGGTGAAGCTGTTGCTGCCGACGAGGCCGTGGTGGTTGGCTGCGAAAACGGCATGCTGATCTACAAGGACGGCAAGATCACCAAGGTGGCCAGCCCGGATGCCTACGGGCGAATGGGAAACCAGGCCGGCTCGGAAGAATCGCCGGTCATTCTGGGCGACTACAAGGTAGACAAGGAAGCCACCCTGGAACGGCCCACGCGCATCTCCTTGGTCAACACGGAAACCGCGACGCTCCAGCTCGTTGACCTGGGTGCGAGCTACTCCTTCCGTTCCCTGGGCCGTGGTCCGGCGGGCGAGGCCTTGGTGCTGGGAACGGACGGCGCGCTTCGAGTGATCGACCCTGCTTCCGGAGCCATCACGTCCACCATCCCGGTGGTTGGCGCCTGGGAAGAGTCCGAGACATGGCAGGACCCGCGGCCCACGCTCTTCGTCCAGGGCTCGACGGCGTTTGTCACCGAACCTGCCACGCAGACCCTTCACGCTGTGGACCTGAAGGTTGGAAAGGTCGCCAAGTCGGCAAAGCTCGAGCACGTGCCCAACGAGCTGACCGGCGTTAAGGGCTAGCGTCCCTCTCTCACCTATCGGCAGCGTGAGCCGGATGCTCTCTCACCTAACGGCAGCGTGAGCCGGATGCTCTCTCACCTATCGGCAGCGTGAGCCGGATGCTCTCTCACCTATCGGCAGCGTGAGCCGGATGCTCTCTCACCTATCGGCAGCGTGAGCCGGACGCTCTCTCACCTATCGGCAGCGTGAGCCGGATGCTCTCTCACTTTCTTCAGGGAAGTGAGAGAGCATCGGCGTATTCGCGGTGTTAGGTGAGAGAGCGTCGGTGGAAAGGGGGTGTTAGGTGAGAGAGCGTCGGGGGCGGGGGTGGTTAGGCGAGAGCGCGGAGCTTGGAGCCCGGGCGGCCGAACAGGGCGTTGTCGGCGGAGATCCGGCCTGCGCCTGCCAGGGCGAGTGCCAGGGCAGCTCCTGCGAAGAGCAGCACCAGTTCGTATCCGCCATTGGTGACGAAGACGCCGGCGGGGGCGTGCACCAGGAACAAAGCGCCCAGCATGTTGACGGTCAGGAGGGCCGCGAAGACCCTGGTCAGAAGGCCGACGATCAGCGCGATTCCGCCCACGAGTTCCAAAGTGGCGACGATGGGTGCTACCGCGGAAGCTCCGGGGACGCCCATCTGCGTGAAGGCTGCCTGCGTGCCGGCGATGGTGAATTCGTTGAACTTCTGCCAACCGTGTGCGGCGAAGAGAAATCCTGCAACAACACGCAGGATGGTCAGGGCTGTGGTGGTCAGGGTGGACTTGTTCATGGCTTCAACCCTCCCGAATAAAAGTTGAAGAGTCAACCAATCACGACTTAAAGTGACGCTTCCCACGCGGCCTTTGCAACCACGGCTGTAACAAACGGGTGGTGATGGGCAGGAAAATGTACGTCATCAGCGGCGTCAGAATCACGATCGTCAGCAGTACTTGCAAAACCAAGGGCCAGTCCTGTGTGAGCGGATGCAGGAGGAAGTTGGCCAGCAGGCTCAGCGGGAAAAATGGCAGGAAGATGCTGACGGCCTGCTTCCAGCGCGGAGGCACCACGGTCTCCGGAACCACAACAGAGACATCCCCCGGCTGCGAGAACCAGCCCTCGATGCCGGTGCGGCGCTCCACCCGCGTGGTCTCCATCATGTCGCGGGCACTGTCGATCCACCACCGGCGTTCCTCCGACTGCTCCCAAGCCTGCAGGGTGTCAGCACTGGAGAAGCGGTACAGCATGTGCCATTCCGTGGAATCGTCGCCATTCCGAACCCAGCCCGATCCCAAGTATCCGGGCCATTCGCGGGCCAGCTCCTGGCCGGCATGTGCCCAAGCGTTGGCCTGCCGTGTATAGCCGGGAAGGATGGTGCGGGCTACGGAAACAGTGACGGGATGCTCGTGTGACACGCCCCAAATGTACCCGCCGTCCAGCGGTCTACCCTTGTTTAGTGCCTGAAACCACAACCACTCCCGCTCGATCCAATGCCCGCGAAATCCTGCGCCTTGCCGTCCCGGCCTTCGGAGCCCTCATTGCCGAGCCGCTGTTCCTGTTGGCTGACTCCGCGATCGTGGGCCACCTGGGCGTGGCAGAGCTGGCCGGCGTGGGGCTCGCATCCACTGTGCTGCATACGGCTGTAGGCCTGATGGTTTTCCTGGCGTACTCAACCACACCTGCGGTCGCCAGGGCGATCGGTGACGGGAAGCTCGGCAAGGCTTTGGCTGCAGGGCGCGACGGCGTGTGGCTGGCTGTGCTGCTGGGCGTGGTGCTGGCGGTTGTGGGGTGGATCATGGCCGGGCCGCTTGTTGGCCTGATGGGCGCCACTGGACAGGTGCGGGACTTCGCTGTCGATTATCTGCGCTGGTCCATGCCCGGACTGGTGGCAATGCTCCTGATCTTCGCCGGAACCGGTGTGCTCAGGGGTTTGCAAGACACCCGCACGCCGCTGTTGGTGGCAACTGCGGGGTTTGCCCTCAACATCGCCCTCAACTGGTTCCTGGTTTATGGGCTCGATCTGTCCGTGGCCGGTTCGGCAATCGGTACCAGCATTGCGCAGTGGGCCATGGCGGCGGTGTACCTGGTCATGGTGGGCCGCAATGCACGGAACCATGGCGTCTCCCTCAGGCCCGACTGGCGCGGCATCCGCGCCCTGACGAGGGTGGGCTCGTGGCTGATGCTCCGAACGTTGAGCCTGCGCCTGGCGATCCTGGCGACGGTGCTGGTTGTGACCGCCCAGGGCGAGGTGAACCTGGCGGCGCACCAGCTGGCCATGACCATTTTCTCGTTCCTGGCCTTCGCGCTTGATGCACTCGCCATTGCGGCCCAGGCCCTGATCGGCAAGGAACTGGGCGCGGGGAACGCGGTGCGGGTCCGGGAGCTGACCCGGACCATGGTCCGTTGGGGCCTCGGGTTCGGAGTGATCACTGGCGTCTTGCTGGCGATCGCTGCACCGTGGGCAGGATACGTCTTCACCTCCGACGCCGGCGTCATCAGCGCCCTGACTTTTGCCCTGTGGGTCCTCGCGGCGGGCCAGCCCCTCGCGGGGTACGTGTTCGTGCTGGACGGGGTGCTCATCGGGGCAGGTGACGCACGCTATCTGGCGATTGCCGGCGTCGTGAATCTTGCTGTTTACTTGCCGCTGTTGGCGGCGGTCCACCTGACGCAGCCCGACGGCGCGGCGGGGCTGGTGTGGCTGTGGCTCGCGTTTGCGCTGGGCTACATGCTGGCGCGGGGAGTGACCCTGGGGGTGCGTGCGAGGACCGATCAGTGGGTGGTGCTGGGTTCGCACTAAACTGGACGGGTGACTCTCCCCGCAAATTCGTCCCGGACTCCTTCTGCTCCTGCAGCTGATCTCTGGAAGCCCGTGCTGCTCCGGGCCGTGATTGCGCTGGTTTTTGGCGTGGTGACAGCTTTTTGGAGCAGCCCGTCGGTGCAGGTCCTTGCCTGGGCTGCGGGTCTGTACCTGCTGGCCACTGCCGGTGCCGTGTGGATGCTGCGCTCTCTTCCGGTTGTAGTTCCGGTGGTTGTAGCGCTGGGCGGAGTGGGTGCCTTGGTGACCCAGTCAGACGCCGGTGTTGCGTTGTCCGCGGTTGTTGCCCTGGGCGTCCTTGGCGTGGCCGAACTCGTGCAGGGGCTGCGCAAGCGCGATCAGCTGGCCCGCGACTGGCTGATCTCCGGCATTGTGGGTGTGGGCACGGCGGTGACTTTACCGTTCTTTATCGGGCTTGGTGCGCACGCGCTTCTGGGTGTTGCCGGGGGCGGCGCCATCATTGCCGGTGTGCTGTGGATACTGTCCGGGCTGAGCCTGCGGCACGATACGCGGTCGGGTAGCGGACACCATGCGCCCGGCGCTTCGCCGGAGGCCGTAAACTAGTAGCTGGACGTTCTACTGGCTGTAGAACTATTGCAAAACGGGCGGGAACCGAACAGTCCCGCCATCATTGGAGGAATGACCGTGGCTGACCAGACACCAGGAGAACCGCGCAAGATGCGGACCTCGGTCAAGGGACCGCTCATGTTCTCCGCGTTCTTCGGCGTCCTCGCGTTCTTCGCCGTGCTGATCTTCGCGTCCGGCGGCAGCGCCCGGGCTCCGCGGTTCGACCTCGCCTTCACGGGCGCGGGAATCGCGTTTATCGTGAGCCTCGTGATCGCAGCGATGTTGTCCATGAGCCACAAGGAGAACGCCGAGCACCTTGGCAAGGGGTCCGGCGTCAACCTCAGCTCCAAGCGTCCGGGCCATGGCGGTTCGCCCGCGCCTGGTGCCGCGGACCAGCCGGAAAACCCCGACGCCGACCGCTGAGTCCCAGCGCTTCTCCACTTCTGGTGGGGGAGCGCTTTTGTTTTCCCGCCAGCCTTGGTTGCTCCGGTAGCGCAGTCTGCCGGCCGTCAATGCGGAGCTAGTCCCCCTGGGCGGCTTTCCTTTTGCGGTAGGCCGCCACGTGGGCCCTGTTGGCGCAGTTGCCGGTATCGCAGTAGAGCTTTGAGCGGTTCCGGCTGAGGTCGAGCAGAATGGCGTCGCAGTCGTCGGCAGCACAGACGCGCATCCTGTCCATTTCCTTGCTGCGGATGACGTCGATGATGGCCATGGCGGCTTCCGTGCCCATGCGGTCCGCGAGTGGTGCTTCCGGGGTTGTGGCGTGAAGATGCCAGTCCCAGTGATCGTGTTTGACCAATTGGGGAAGGGCTTTGGCATCGGCCAGGAGCTTGTTCACTGACTTGGCGGCGGTATTTTCCTCGGCGGCCCAGAGTGCTGCCAATTCGCTCCTGAGGCGTTTGATGCTGCGGAGCTCGGCGGCGTCGTGGGTGCGTGATCCGGAGAATTGCTCCGCAACAAGGAACGCGTCCAGGTCGGCAGGAGTGGCCAATGCTTCTTCGCCGTTCGCGGCAGTGTTGACCAGGTTGACGACGCTGCGGAGGGCAACCTCAGTGTCAGGCGCAAAAAGCACTTTGACTCCTTACATGGTTCGGGAGTAATGTCATGACCATAAGCCCACTTTACTCCTGACAGGAGGCTGCTGTGTCAGCTGCAACGACCACGGCTGATGCAAAGGGTTTCCTCGCATCGGGACTCGGCATCGCCCTTTTCTCATCCGCCGTCTTCGGCACCTCCGGTTCGTTCGCAAAGTCCATGCTGGAAACCGGCTGGTCACCCGGCGCGGCCGTTGCCGTGCGCCTCACAGGTGCGGCACTGATCCTGGCGATTCCCGCCGTCGTGGTTTTGCGCGGCCGCTGGCACCAGCTCAAGGACAACTGGCTCACCATCCTGCTGTTTGGCCTGATCGGTGTAGCGGGCTGCCAGCTCTTTTACTTCAACGCCGTGGCCCGGCTTTCCGTAGGTGTTGCGCTGCTGCTTGAGTACCTGGCACCGGTGATGATCGTGCTGTGGCTGTGGATCTCGAGCCGGCGCCGTCCCCGCGCCCTCACGTCCATCGGCGCGCTGCTTTCCCTGGGCGGCCTGGTCCTGGTCCTCGACCTGACGGGTGCCGTGAAGGTGGATTTCATCGGCGTGCTCTGGGGCATGGCCGCGGCTGTCTGCCTGGTGATCTACTTCTTCATCACCGCCAAGGAAAACGACACACTGCCGCCATTGGTGCTCGCTTCGGGCGGGCTGGTGGTGGGTGCCGGCGTGATGTGGTTGGTGGGCCTGGCAGGGCTGCTGCCCATGTCTTTCAACACTGCCGACACCAAGCTCGGCCTGTGGACCACGCCGTGGTGGGTCTCGGCCGCGGGATTGATCATCCTTGCCACCGTGCTGGCCTACGTCTCAGGCATCATGGCAGCCCGCAGCCTGGGTTCCAAAGTCGCTTCGTTCGTGTCGCTGACCGAGGTCTTGTTCGCCGTCGTGTGGGCCTGGCTCCTGCTGGGTGAGCTGCCCGGGCCGATCCAGCTGATGGGTGGGGCGCTGATCGTTGGGGGCGTTGTCCTGGTCCGTGTTGACGAACTACGGGGTGATCGGCGCAGTGGTGTGTCCCTGGCCGACACGGAGGCGTCGCGGGTGCTTGACCACGCCAACGACGTCGAACCGGTCCCATCCGGGCCCGTCACCAAGGGACCCCGCACTTAGCTCGCAGCGGCCTGAGCCACGAAACGCGGTTTCAGAGCCAAGAACGCTTAAAAGGCAAAATGCCCCGGACGACCATGCGTCCGGGGCATTCCCAACTGTCTTAGTTGGAAGCCTGCTGCTGCTGCTCGGCGTTCTTCTGAGCGCGGTCGCCGGCTTCGCGGAGGGCGTCAGCAACCTTCTTCAGGTTGGAAGCGTGCTGGCTGTCCCACTCGCCGCGGAACTTGTCAGCGTCCGGGCCCTTCCAGTCGGTGCCGTCAAGAGCGCCCTTGAGCTGGGAGCGCTGCTGCTCGATGTTCTCGGCACCGGCCTTCAGCTTGTTGCCGAGCTGGCGAAGCTGTTCAACGTCTGCACCCCAAATAGCCATGAGATATCTCCTTCTTTGTTCGGACCCGAGCTCTTCGGCATCCCCAGCGGCCTCCGGCTCATCCGGAAGATCCAATACCTAAAACCTATCCCGGGATTCCGAACATCGTCGATGGGCACCCCTCCCCATGCACGTCTGCCCATGGTTAGCATGGGTTTATGTGCCGCAATATCCGGACCCTCCATAACTTTGAACCGCGTGCCACCACGGAGGAAGTGGAGGCCGCAGCGCTGCAGTACGTGCGCAAGATCAGCGGTTCCACCAAACCTTCCAAGGCCAATGAGGAAGCCTTCGCCGAGGCTGTCCACGAGATCGCCCACATTACGCAGCACTTGCTGGACTCCCTGGTGAGCCACGCACCTGCCAAGAACCGCGACGACGAAGCCGCCAAGGCGAAAGCCCGGGCGGCCGTCCGCTTTGGAACGGCCTAGCCCGGACCGCTGTTTTTGCAGTGGCTGCTACTTCCCGAAGGAGCGCAGCCGCAGGGAGTTGGCGACCACCAGCACCGAGCTTGCAGCCATTGCTGCGCCCGCGATCATCGGATTCAGCAGACCGACCGCTGCCACCGGGATGCCGATCGCGTTGTAGAAGAAGGCCCAGAACAGGTTGGTCTTAATGGTGGACAGCGTCTTCCTGGACAGCTCGATGGATTGCACCAGTTGGTGCAGATCGCTGCCCATCACCGTAAGGTCCGAGGCCTCAATGGCCACATCCGTGCCCGAGCCCATCGCGATGCCGAGATCCGACTGTGCCAACGCTGCGGCATCGTTCACGCCGTCGCCGGCCATAGCCACGGTAGCGCCGGTTGATTGGAGCTTCCGGACGGCTTCCACTTTGCCTTCGGGCAGCACTCCTGCGAACACGTCCCCTTGCGGGATTCCGACGGCGGCCGCCACCTGCGCGGCCACTGCAGCGTTGTCGCCGGTCAACAGCATGGGGCGGATTCCGAGGTCCTTGAGCCGCTGAATGGCGGCGGCCGAACCGGGCTTGATGGTGTCCGTCAGGCTGATGATTCCAGCCGCTTGACCATCCACCGCTACCCAGATGGCGGTAGCTCCGAGGTTCTCCTGCTCCGTCAGGGCTTCACGCTGTTGGGCGTCCACGGTGATGGAGTTTTCCTCGAGCCACCCGGTACGTCCAACGACCACGCTCCTCGTGGTGCCATCAAGGGCGACGGTGCCGCGGACGCCACCGCCCGGTGCGGAGGTGAATCCGTCCACGTGCGGGAGGGTTGCGGACCCGGGAATCGCGGCGTGGGCGGCAGAAGCGATCGCCTGCGCAATGGGGTGTTCCGAGGCGGCTTCCACAGCGCCCGCCAGTGTCAGGACATCGGCGGGGGAGTGGCCGTTCAATGCAGTGGTGTGATCCACGGCCAGTTGGCCGGTGGTGACTGTCCCCGTCTTGTCCAGCAGGATCGTGTCAACATGGCGGGTATCCTCAAGGACCTGTGGCCCCTTGATGAGGATCCCCAACTGGGCTCCCCGCCCCGTGCCCGTCAAAAGGCCCACTGGTGTAGCCAGGCCCAGGGCGCAGGGGCAGGCAATCACCAGTACCGCGACTGCGGCGGTGAACGCTGCATTAGGATCGCCGGTCAGGATCAGCCACGCCAGGAACGTGACGAGGGCGATGGCCAGCACGATCGGCACGAACACGGAACTGATCCTGTCAGCCAGTCGGGCGATAGGTGCCTTTCCCGTCTGGGCCTGGCTGACCAGGCGTCCCATCTGGGCCAGCGTGGTGTCAGCCCCGACGCGGGTGGCCCGCACCAGGAGACGGCCCGAGGTGTTGATGGTGGCTCCGGTGACAGAACTGCCGGGACCTACCTCCACTGGCACGGATTCACCAGTGACGAGGGAGGCATCGACGGCTGAAGCACCTGCTGTGACAACCCCGTCCGTGGCGATCTTCTCGCCCGGGCGGACAACGAAGACGTCGTCCACCAGAAGCTGGTCGGCAGGGATTTTCTGCTCACGGCCGTCCACCAGGAGGGTGGCATCCTTGGCGCCAAGGTTCAGCAGTGCCTTCAGGGCATTGCCTGCTTTGGCTTTTGCGTTGGCTTCAAGATAGCGGCCCAGGAGCAGGAAGGTGGTGACCACAGCGGCAACCTCGAAGTACAGGCCTCCGCCGGACATGCTCTCCATGCCTGGGTGCTCGGTCATCCGGGGATCACTGAACAACTGCCACGCTGAGTAGAGATAGGCCGCGATGACACCGATCGACACCAAGGTGTCCATGGTGGAGGCGAGGTGCCGGGCATTGACTGCAGCGGCCCGGTGGAAGGGCCATGCCGCCCAGCTCACCACAGGCAGGGCGAGTGCTGCGGCAACCCATCCCCAGTGCGGGAACTGGAAGGCCGGAATCATGGACACGGCAAAGACCGGGACTGTGAGGATCGCGGCAAGGACCAGCCTGGGGCGCAGGGTGGACGCCGCGGGGCCGTGGTCCATGTGGTTCTGGTGTGCTTGGTGGTCTGTGGGTTTGTGTCCCGCATGTTCGGGCTGGTCAGGGTAATCGGACTGCTCAGGCTGCCCAGGGTGCGGAGGCTGCTCGGGCTGCTCAGGCTGCCCAGGGTGCTCAGGCTGCCCAGGCTGCGGGCGCGCATGCGGGGCGGGGGTTTGGCGGATGGTGGCCTTGTAGCCCGTGGCGTTGACCGTGTCTACGAGTTGCTGATCCGTGACGGTCGACGGGACGGTGACATGGGCTGACTCCAGGGGAAGGTTGACGGTTGCTTCGACGCCCTCAAGCTTGCCGAGCTTCCGTTCTACTCGATTGACACACGAGGCACAGGTCATGCCTTGGATGTCGAGTTCAACGACCCGGGTATCGGGTTGGCTGAAAATCTCCTGGTTGGTCAACGGAAACTCCTATGCTTGGTTGGCTACCACCACGTAGCCGGCTTCAGCCACGGCCTCGCCGATTTCCGACGGCGAGAGCTCGCTGGTGGATGTGATGGTCACGGCGGACAGGCCGCCGGGATTGAGGTCCACCTTGACGTCCTGGACGCCGCTGAGTGCCTCGAGTTCTTCACTGACGCTGGATACGCAGTGACCGCAGGTCATGCCGGAAACGTTGATGTTGGTCTGGATGGGCTCGCTCATGATGCGCTCCTTGGTTGAGAGTTGGATGGAGTGGTGTGTTCCGGCGGAGTTACCGCAGCAGGCGCCCGATGGCATCGGTAGCCTCCTTTACCTTGGCGTCGATATGTTCGGCCCGAAGGTCGGGGTCCGGCTCAGAGGCGGCACCCACTACGCAGTGGCCGATGTGCTCCTCAACGAGTCCCAGGCTCACCGCATGCAGCGCCTTGGTGGCTGCAGCCACCTGCGTGAGGATGTCGATGCAGTACTTGTCTTCATCGACCATGCGGGCGATGCCCCGTATTTGGCCTTCTATGCGCTTCAGGCGGCGCAGGTAGGCGTCCTTGTTGCCCGTGTAACCGTGGGGTGCTGCATGTTCAAGATCCACCTCCACGGTGGGCAGCGCACCCGGTTGGGTGAGGTCTGCGTTGGTCATGTAAACCAACATATACCCCCAGGGGGTACCGGATCAAGTACCCCCGGGGGGTATATTCCCAGCTGTGGCCAAGAAGTGAGATCACAAAAGGAACCGCATGAACTCCCAGCCTTGCCCCACCCTGGAAGCGGCAAGCCATCCGCCCGCACCAGCTCCCGCATACAGGATCAGCGCACCGCCGGCATCCCGTGCCAGCACGTCCGGCCGGCCATCTCCGTTGAAGCCACCAGGCGCAACGAGTGCATTCATCACATTCCAGCCCTGGCCGACCTCCCGGCGTTCGCTGAGCCATCCTCCCTTGCCGTTCGCGGGGTGCAGCCACAACGTTCCCGAGCCGTCGCGGGCCAGGACATCAGGCGCACCGTCCGTGTCGAAGTCACCCGGCCCCAGAATCGCGGTCGTTGCATCCCAGCCCGTACCAAGGCTGGCCCGCGGCAACCATCCTCCCTTGCCGTTTCCGGGGTACAGCCACAATGTTCCCAAGCCGTCGCGGGCCAGGACATCCGGGTGGCCGTCACCGTTGAAGTCGCCCGGTGTGGCAAGGACAGACATGTCATTCCAGCCTGAACCGACCTGCAAGCGCGGCAGCCATCCGCCGGAACCATTGCCCGGATACATCCACAGATAACCGGCACTGTCCCGGGCCAGTACGTCAGGTTTCCTGTCGCCGTTGAAGTCGCCGGGACTGACGACGGCGGTCATCGGGTTCCAGTCGGAGCCCACCTGGGCGCGGGGGAGCCATCCGCCGGCGCCGTTGCCGGGATAAAGCCACAGCAAGCCCTGGGGGTCGATGGCAAGGAGGTCCGATGTGCGGTCCCCGCTGAAGTCGTTTTTCAGTGGGGTGGGCATGTCGCCGTCGATCACTGCCATGGGACCCTGGGACGTGGTGATGTATGCCTTGTTGGTGACGTAGTTGACCGCGAGATCATTGACGGGGCCTGTGCTGAACGTGGACAGCGCCGACGTCGCGGGGTCGTAGACACCAGCCCCTGCGCCCAATTTCAGGTATGCCTTCTTTGTCATGCGGTTGACGGCAACATCCCCGGGAGCCGACCCGGTGGGCACGTGCTTGGTACCTGACCCGCTGAAGATCGACAGCACGCCTGTCTGCGACAAGGCTGCGGACCCGCTGTTCTGTGAGCGGCCCAGGTACACGGTATTCGCCGTCTCCTCGACAGTCAGTGCGGTCGGGTAGGAGTTGGAGTCGGAATAGAGGACGGTGGCGGCGTTGGTGGCGCCGTCGACAACCTCCAACACCATGGTCGACCGGAGGCTTGAGGCGACATAGACCTTGTTGTTTGACTGGCTGAGTGCAAGCTCCCTGATGGGCAGCACGCTGTTACCCAGCGGGATGGACGTCACCGAGTGGGTGATGCCGTCTATCGCTTTGAGCCCGCCGGCCACGGCATACACCCGGTTGCTTGCTTGATTGACCACCAGCTGGGACGGCCGGTCCATGCCGATGGCGACGGTGGAGTTGGTGTTTCCGTTGATGACGGAAACACCTGCGTTGGTAGCTACATATATCTTGTTGGTGAGCTGGTTGACGGCGACGGTTCTCGGCTCCGGACCTACGGCCACTTTGGTGACGGCGAGTGTGGCGCCGTTGAGCACCGCCACCGTTCCGCTGCCGGTCATGCTGGCGTAGATCCTGTTGCTGGCCGCATTCACGGCTATCGCCGCCGGCGCCCCACCCAGCGCCACTGTCCTGGTGGCGTGGGTCTTCCCGTCCACCACGGTCACCCCGGTCCGGGTGGCAACGTACACCGTGTTGGTGAGCGGATTGACCGCAACCCCTGCGGCACCGGACCCAGCGTTCACCCGGTGAGTGACGTCGTCGGCGTTTGCAGGACCGCCGGTAAGGCTGGAAGCCAGCAACAACGACGCGGCCAATGCACCAAGCAGGACACGCCTGAAGCCGTGCCCCGCGCCCCTTGTAACAGGTTTCACCGCAATCCCCCCACCGCGCCGGTTACCGTGGTCGTGGCCCGGATTCTACCGGGAGCTGGAAGGCAGGAACAGCCCCGACGGCGGTACCCGCCGCGGTGCGCCCCGCGCCGGGGCCCGTTCATGTTTCCTTCACCATCAGTTGCTAGGCTGCCGCGCACAAGCCTGACGCAGAGATCGGCCGACCAGGAGGAACGCATGACGGACGCTACCCCGCCAACTACCGAACTTGACGATTGGTGGGTCCGGGACAACCTGCGTGAAACCATCGACCACCTGGTGGAGCTGGGTTACACCATCAACGGCGGGCAGGGCGAGGACCCGGACCTCATTGATCCCGGCGGATCCGCAGTGCAAACGTGGCACGAGGACTATCCATATGAACAACGGATGACCCGCGAGGAGTACGAGATCGAAAAGTACCGCCTGCAGATCGAACTGTTGAAGTTCCAATACTGGGGGCAGGACCTGGGACTTAAGCACGTGATCGTGTTCGAGGGCAGGGACGCGGCAGGCAAGGGCGGAACCATCAAACGGTTTACCGAGCACCTGGATCCCCGGTCCGCGCGCACGGTGGCACTCGGGAAGCCGTCCGACCGTGAGCAAGGCCAGTGGTACTTCCAGCGCTACGTCCAGCACCTCCCCACGGCCGGCGAGATCGTGATGTTCGACCGCTCCTGGTACAACCGCGCCAACGTTGAACGCGTCATGGGTTTCTGCACCGAGGACGAATACACCACGTTCATGGGTCAGGCGCCGGTCTTCGAAAAGATGCTGGTGGATGCGGGAATCCACGTCACCAAATTCTGGTTCTCCGTGACGCTCCAGGAGCAGAGGACCCGTTTTGCCATCCGCCAGATCGACCCGGTGCGTCGGTGGAAGCTCTCGCCCATGGACCTCGCTTCGCTGGATCGCTGGCACGAATATACGGACGCGAAGGAACAGACCTTCCTCCACACCGACTCCGACCACGCGCCCTGGACCACCATCAAGTCCAACGACAAGAAGCGCGGCCGCATCAACGCCATGCGCTACTTCCTCAACCAGTTCGACTATGAGGACAAGGACACGTCCGTGGTCTACGCTGCCGATCCCCTGATCGTACGCCGCGGCCGCGACGCCGTAGGCGACTGACGCCAGGCCGCGCCTTGGCCAGCCACCGGTAAACCACGACGCCGGCACTCAACGCGAGTGCCGGCGTCGAGCCTTGGCGGGTAGATCCGGAAAGTCCGTTACATTTTTCGGATTGCCGGACATTAACCGGTTATGAGCTTGCGAACGGGCCAAGGAGATCGCGTGGAGACAGCGAGGGAGAAGCGCTTTCTCGCAGCCCACACGGCCTGCCATGACGAGGTTTACTGCTACTTCCGGCGTCGGACAGAAGGAATAACAACAGCCGAGGACCGCGAGGTTCTCCTGCTGACGTACTGGGACGGATTCACCTCCGCCGAGGTGTCCCACCTGCTCAATGTCACCGCGCCGGCGGTAAGGATGCGCCTGCACAGGGCACGGAAGGAACTCAGCCGACTGCTTCTGTCGGATCAAGCCACGGAGGAACGCCAGCAATGAGCAGTAAGAAGATGTCAGCGCTTGACCGCCTCACGGCAGCCGACCCGGCCTTGTTGGTCATCGAAGAAGACCTGGTCCGCAGCCGCCGGAAAAGCCTGGCCGTCATGCACAGTGATGCGGACCAGCTCACCGTGAACGCCTCCGGGGCGGACCTTCACCACCGGCCCTCGTCCCGCCGTTTTCGGGTGACGGCGGGGATTGGGCTGGTGGCGGCCACGGCTGCGGTGTTTGCCGGAGTCGTTATGTCAGCCGTGCCGGCACCGCTGGCCGGAGTGCCTGCGCCGGGTGTGGCAGAAACTCCTGCCACGGAGCCTGGCATTGCCCCGGGAACAGGATCCGCCGACCTTCCGCCGATGCCCGTGGTGACGCCCGCCCCTTTGCCGACAGTGGAGGCCGGGATCGTTACCGGCCGTGCAGGGACGGTGGCCGTTTCCACGCCGGACATCGACCGTCAATTGACCGAGGGCATTCAGATGCGTCCGGATGTTCTTCGGCACCTGAAACTTGGCGCGGACCAGAACGGCTGCATCGGTCAGGGCTTCCTGTTCCCCACCGGCACCAAAGTCTCCGACAAAGGCTTGGTGATGCCCGACGGAAAATCCTTCAGCATGGGTGACGTCATCCAGTTCGGAGGGATCGAGCTGGAATCAAAGGCCGTGGGAGTATGCTCGGACGGCCGTCCGCTCGTCTATGTCGAGGATGTGCGGGCTGCCGACCAGGCCATGCCCGGACTTAGCGGGTGACGCCAAAACCCGACGCCGGCACCCGGCTTGAGTACCGGCGTCGAGCGCTTTATTCGGCGGGCTCGTCCTCTGCGACCGGCTCCCTCAAGACCAATGCCGTCCCCTGGAAGGCACCCAGTTCCAGGAAGAAGCTGTGGAGATCGTCCACCTGGCCCACGTCCTCGCCGCTGAAGAGGTCGTGGACGATGGATCCTGGCACAAGGTGCGGGGACTGGATGCTGCCGGAGATGTCCTGGTCGGAGAAATTCAGGACCGTCACCTCCAACGCCCCGGAACCAAGCTGGTTGACCAGGACCAGAAGGCCGCGATGTGAAACGTCCGGGACATCCAGGAGCGTGCTGGTGGCGATGCCCGATTCCTCACGCACCGTGAGGATCTTCTGCAGCCGCCGCGCGTAGGACTCCGGGTCCTTGAGCTGGTCAGGCAGTGAACCATAGAGGCTCCGGGCGCGGGGCATGCCCGCCAGTGAGGTCTTGGCTTCCGGGCTGGTTCCCATGAGGTCGTGCGCGCCGCGGTTGATCCAGCGGGTGTCGCCCTGTGAGGTCAGTTCGGCCACCCTGTTGCGATCCAGGGCGGTGACACCGGTCAGGTCCCAGCCGGAGAGCGCGAACACGCCCGGCTGCAGGGCGTTGTACATGGACAACAGCACGTGCGCGTCGAGAATCCGGGCTTCCTGCTCCTTGGTGATGGCCTCGGGATCCTTGATGCCCAGGGCTGCCATGATGAAACTGACGGTGGTGCAGGCGATGCCGTTGGTAGTGAAAACGGCGTTGTAGGGACCGTTTTCCCCGGTCAGCCGTTCGCGCATGGTGTTTTGGACCTTCTCCGCCACCTCGGCTCCGGTAAGTTCCTCACCGCCGAGTTCGAAGATGTCTTCCCGGTGGCCGGCGGCGAAATGCAGCAACTCGTAGGTCAGCTCATCGTGGTTCTGGAGCGCATGGACCAGGGAGGCCTGATCAACGCCGATCTCCATGGCGAGCTTGATGGTGAGGCGCAGGAACTCGGTGTCGGCGGTGACCAGTGCGTAGTGGTACGCCGGCCTGGTGATGAAGTCGTAAGACAGATCGGCGCCGGACACCGACTGGGCTTTGATGTCGTCGATGGTCAGGTTGAGTTCCTGGAAGGAGAAACCCCCCACCTTGCGGATCATCGAACCGATCAACTGGTTCGCGGCCTCGGACAAGGGGTGGCCCTCGGACCAGCCCGGCTGCTCTTCCGCACTCTTTTCCACACCCAGGAATCCGTTGGCATCCAAGCGCAGGGCGCCGGTTCCGAGGTCCAGGAGCGAGTGCAGCGCATCGCCCACCACCAGGCGCATGCCGGCAAAGGTGGGGTCAAGCCAGTTGATGGACGGTTGCCCGGCTTTGAAGTAGTGGAGATAGACCCAGCGGCGCGTCTTGCCGGTGGTGTCCACGATGGGACGGGTGGCGCTCCAGTTGGTCTCCTTGACGCCCGGTTCGTAGAAGATGACGCGCTGGAGGCGTCCGATGATGTACCCGGCCTGCTGCAGCGCTTTCTCGGCCTCGGGACTGATGTTCACCGAGTCCGCACCCTCGGGAACGTCCGGCAGCAGGTGCCAGTCTTCCTCCGGGATGTCCACCATGTGGTAGATGCCGGGGTAGTCACGGAAGTTCATTTCGGCGAGCCGGAAGTCGGCTCCCTTGCCCGTGTGTCCCGGGACAATATCGTCGATGATCGTGCCGTCGTGGTCTGCGGCAACCTCGCACATCTGGCGGAACTCTTCCTCCGTGCCGAAGGCAGGATCGATCGCCATGCTGATGCGGTCGAAATGCCCGTCAACACTGGGCGTCTGCGACCATCCACTGATGCCGCCGGCCAGCTTGACCGGACCCGTATGGAGACCGCGGATGCCGATTTCACGGAAGGCTTCCCACAATTCCGGATCGCCCAGGGCGGAGAGGAAGGACTGGCCATCGCCGGTAATGAAGGACAACGGGTAAGCGGTGAACCAGACAGGTGCACGCTCTACCGCGGACCGTGGGTTGGGACGGGCGTAGGCGTTCTGCCACATGCTGGCCTGCCCGGAAAGCTGCCGCGCCAAGGTGTTGGCGTCGCCCAGCATGGACTGGTTGCGCAACCAGTCGACATAGGTGGCGTTGCGGCCGTCCAGTTCCAGCGACGGACGGGCGGCAAAGAACTGGCGACGGCGGGCGATGGGCCGCAGTGCCTTGGGCCGGGCCGGGTAGAACTGTTCGTCGAAGGTGATCTCGGCGGCGTCGCTGGCCGGGGTTTCTTCCGTTGCCTCCACGTCCTTCGCTTGGCTGGGGGCTTCCGCAGGCCCCGCAGCTGATTCCGACACACGCTCGCTGACTACAGGCTCCCGCACAGCATTCTCCTTTACGTGGCCACCGCGTCTACGGCGACCGTCCGAGGGGTCGTTCAAGAGGTCACGTACCCAGGCTTGCCGGGCGTATTCATGCTAAGCATCCTTGGCAGCTGTTTGTCGAGCCACCCATGTACATCCCACTTCACAACCCCGAAGCTTAAGGAACGCAATCCGGGGGAGCATCCATGTACAAGGCACCCAGCAAGGAAGCCACGGACACGTGGCTGGACCACGGTTTCTTTGTCCTGGCCGGAGCAGCTGCCGTGTGGCTGGCATTCCTGTTGGCGGGCGAAAGCCTCCAGCTCGGCTGGGGCCAGCTTTGGTCCTGGTTGGTGTTCTGGGCGTTCCTTGCCTACCTGCTTTTGCCGCGCCTCCACCGGATCCTGACCACGATCTATGTGCCGGGCTATTTCATTGGCCGGGCCCGGACCAGCGACGGACTGCTTGGTGATCCCGTCAATGTGGCACTCCTTGGGACCGAACGGCAGATCCACGCCATCATGAACCGTGCCGGCTGGACCATCGCGGACGACGTCACCTTTGCCAGCAGCCGCCGCATCGTCACCTCCACGCTCTTGCGGCAAAGCTACGAGCAGGCTCCGGTCAGTCCGCTGTACCTTTTCGACCGGCAACAGGACTTCGCGTACCAGCAGGAAGTGGACAACAACCCCGGCAAACGGCACCATGTGCGCTTTTGGCGCTGCCCCGAGGGGTGGATGCTCCCTGGTGGACACAAGGTGGATTGGCTTGCGGCCGGAACCTACGACCGCAGCGTCGGCTTCTCCCTGTTCACCCTGCAGATCACGCACAAGATCGAGCAGAATACCGACGTTGAGCGCGACCACATTGTCCGGACAGTGTCCGAGGGCGAGCCTGCGGTCACCGTGCGGGTCATTAAGGACTTCTCCACGGGTTACCACTCGCGGAATGGGGGCGGCGATTCCATCTCCACGGACGGTGACCTTCCCGTTGTCGACGCCCGCTCGGTTCCGGTGTCCGTCCCCAACGCGCCGCAGCAGACGGACAGCCGGGACCGTCGGCCCGCCCCCACGATCGTCGGTGCCGCCCTTGTGGTGGTGAGGGCGCTCGCCGCGCTCGCTTTGGCGGTCACGTTGTTCTCCTCTTCCAGCGAATTAGCCGATGTCACCCTTGGAGACGGTCCGGCGGATGCGCAAACCACGACGGCGGCAGTCACCTTCGTGGGTATCGCCGTCCTGGTGTTCGGCTTGGGTGAGGTGTTCCTGGCATGGCGGATCTTCCTTGGCAGCAATGGTGCGCGCGTGATCGCGATGGGGCTGAGCTCGGTCTCCATCGTGGTCCAGGCCATTGATGCCTCCACCGGAACCACCAGCATCACCCTGGAAGCCGGCCTGGCGGGCTTGGCCACTGACATTCTGGTGCTGCTGGCACTTTCCAGCCAGCGTTCCCGCGTGTACGCCAAACGCCAACGGGTCCCGGCTGTCCCGCCAAACCTCACCCCAAAGCGCCTCGCTTCCTGAGCCGGACTTTGCGCCGCGGGCGCAGGGACCGTAGCCTCACAAGGGTGAATGGGGACACAGAGCAAACATCAGGGCCGACGGCGAACAAGGATCAACGCGGGGGCTCGGCATTCCTGCCTGTGGGCATCGTCTTCGCAGTCCTTGCGGTGGCCATGGCCGTCATCGGAAACCCGGCCTGGATAGCCTTTGCAACCATGGGAGCCACCTTCTTGATCCTAGGATTTAGGGGCCGCGCAAAGAAGCAGCCCACAGACACGCCGCCGGACTAAAACGGAACCGTAAGCGCCGTACTGCCACCACCAACTTTGAAGCCCGGCGCCGTCGAGGTCGCGGGAAAAGTCGGCGTGTCGTCTGGGGAGCCGGGCCAAAGTAGGTGGTGGCGGCACACGGCCCCTGGCCAACCACCCCTAAAACCCCGACGGCGGCACTCAGGTCGAGTGCCGCCGTCGGGCTTCCCGTTGGGTGAGAGAGCGTCGGCTCAACGCGTCGGGAGGTGAGAGAGCGTTCCCCAGAAAGGGGGTTTAGGTGAGAGAGCGTCGGTAGTTGCCCGATGCTCTCTCACCTTGTCCGTGAAGGACACCCTGAAGACGTGGACCGTGCTGGAGACGGTGTTGTCCATTGTGGGCTTCGGGATGGCAGCCCTCCTGTACACCTTCGTGAGGTAGGCGTTCGCGCCTGAGGTGAGTGCCGCCGTCGTACGCTTGTACCGTCGCCACCAACTTTGAACCGAAACGGCCCCGACACGTCCGTCCCAGCGGCGTGTCGGGGCCGTTTGTGCGTCAAAGAAGGTGGTGGCGGTACGCCACGATCCCATGGAAACGCCGGGTATTAAACAAAAAGCTCCGGAGTGCGTTATTGGGGGATACGCACTCCGGAGCAGCCTTTGAGCAGGCGCTTTCGCTGACCTGCAGTCATTACTCTACGTGGGCCGGGACGGCATTGCCACCCACATGAATAAGTACTTTCACTTTAGTTTTTCGGTGGGCTGTCCGGCCGCCTTTTCTGGGGAACGATCAGCACGGGACGGCGTTGATGATGGCTTAGCCACGCGGCCACAGAGCCATTCAACGCCTCGGAAATGCGGTGCCCCAGGCCGGGTTCCGGGGTGCCGACAATGATCATGGAAGCATCGATGTCAGCCGCAAGCCGGCCGAGGGCCCGGGCAGGATCACCGGCCAGCAAACGCAGGGTCCAGTCGGCGGAACCGCCATCCATGGCTTCTCCGATGACCCGTCCCAGATCACCGCGCATGGCGGCAATGTCCTCGTCGTCCTTCTCTGGATGAAGCGACATCCTGTGGGTTTCCCGGGAGGGATCCCATTCAACCAGGTAGCTCGCCTCGTCCACGTATGCGCACACCAAGGGCACGCCGAGTTGCTCGGCCAAGGTCCGGGCGGTTTGCAGGACCTCCACGTGCTGATCCGGCAGGACACCCACCACCAGCGGAATCCGTCCACGGAAATTCTCGGCAGCCATACCTACATTGTTGCGCCGCGGCATGTGCTTGAACAGGCCGCACGCTCACCCAACTAGTACGAAAGTAGTGGTGGGTTAGGCTGCGGTGACCGGGGTGATGGTGACGTTGTAGCCGAGGTTGTTGAGTTGTTTGATGGCGTTGTTCTTGGCTCTGGTTGGGTTGATCCTGTTGAAGTGGTCGGCGCCGGGGTCGGTGTAGCACTCGCCGTTGCGGAGCATGTGCCAGGCCGCTGTGAGGATGGAGTGTTCGATGGCGACGAGGGCTTTGTTGGTTCCGGAACGGGCGGTGATGCGGCGGTATCTCGCGGCGAGGTAGGTGTTTTTGGATCGGGTCGCGGACATGGCCGCGGTGCCGAGTGCTGCTTTGAGGTATTTGTTGCCGGGCATGATGTGGCTGGATTTGATCCTGCCGGCGGATTCGTTGGCGCTGGGGCAGACCCCGGCCCAGGACGCGAGCCGGCCCGGGGTTTCGAACACGCTCATGTCAGCTCCGGTTTCGGCGATGATCACTTCGGCGACTCGTTGGGATACTCCGGGGATGGTGGCCAGGGCTTCCCTGGCCTCACGAAAGGGTTCCATCGCCTCCTCAATCCGTGCCGTGAGGGTATCGATGGTGCGGGTGCGGGCGTCGATCTGGTCCAGGTGCAGTCGTGCCATGAAGGCGTGGTGGGGTTTGAACCTGCCGGTGAGGGCGTCGACCAGTGCCGGGATTTTCGAGCGCAGCATTCCACGGGCCATCCCGGCCAGCACCTCGGGGTTCCGTTCGCCGTTGATGAGGGCTTCGAGCATGTCCCGGGAAGAGACCCCGGTCAGGTCTGAAACCACGGAAGAGAGTTTGATCCCGGAGCTTTCCAGGAACTTCTCCAGCCTTTGGATTTCCCGGGCCCGGTCGCGGGTGGCGATGGCGCGGGCCCGGGTGAGGTCCCGCAGTTCGCGGATGGGTTCGGGCGGCACGAATGATGCCCGCAGCAGCCCGTGCGCGGCCAGTTGGGCCAGCCACGCGGCGTCGGAGACATCGGTTTTGCGTCCCGGGATGTTCCGGGCGACTTTGGCGTTGACCAGCATCACCGGCAGGGTTTCTTCGAACAGGTAGAAGAACGGTTTCCAGTAATCGCTGGTCGCTTCCATCACCACAACAGTGACGTGTTCGCGTTCGAGGAACTCCCGAAGTTCCAGGATCGCGTGCGTGGTCGCGCCCCAGGTTGTGACCTTTGAGGTGTAGGTCCCTGCCCGTTCTCCGGGGACCCGCACGCAGACCTTCGCGTCGCGTTTGGAAATATCCATTCCCGCGGCCCGTTCATGAACAATGTCCATTCCAGCTTCCCTTCAATACATCCAGTTACCGGCGTCGTCTCGGGGAGGACAGGGAGAATATTCAGGAATCTAGTACCCGTGCTTGAAAGCAACAATCCACGGTTCCCGTGGAAGTCCTCCACGCCACGCTGGGTCACGGACTCAAGGCACCAAGTTGGGCCGGCGTTCACCGAGACGAACAATCCCATGATCAACCCGTATGGGCAGAGCCCACCAGAGCCCAGGCGAGCCAACCGCATACTTTCCCGGATCACGGCGCGCCGAAGGCACTCACACGCTGGGTCGCATTTGTGCGCGTTATGAGCGCTCAAAACGCGCACTAATGCGACCTACTTGGGTGAGGGGGGTGGGGCGGGCGGGTCAGGTTTGTTCCAGGTCAGGCTCACCCTGAAGTTGGACGCCGTGCTCGCCGAAGCAATGAACGCACCCGCCTCCGCATGAAGGTCGATCCCGAACTCCACGCTCACCTGGTCCGGCCGGTTTTCCAGGCTCAGCAGTTCATCGATCACACCCTGCACCGCGGGACGGACATGCGCCAGGGCACGCTCGAACGTCTGCTGCGCCCGCGCAAAAACCCCGGAGTGATCCCCGACGTGGTCACCACCCCTGGTCACCAGGCTCCCGGCGGTGCTCGCCACCTCCACGACCACCGTGCCGCCGTCGTGGGTGCTGAACTCCACCAGCCGACTCATGGCGCGGTTCCCGCACCCACAGCCGGCCGCAGGCGCCGGGCATTCACAAAGAACGCAATACCAACACCGCACAGCAGCACCAGATGCAGCAGCAACGGCAACGCCTGCGTCATGTACCAGCTCTCCATGAAAACGCCTTTCCCTTGGATCCAAATGATGGGTTGCAACACCGTGGGCAGCAGCAGGAGCCAGGCCAGGGTCTGCTGCGCCGGATACTTCATGGCCAGCAAACCCGCCCCCAGGCCGAATGCTGCCACCGCGAAACTGCCGTAGACCGTGGCCGCTTCCACCGTGTAGTTGAGCCCCGCCAGCCCGAAGACCCCTTGGGATACCACCAGTCCGGCCATCGCCAGGCGGCCCTGGCCGGTGTTGTCCGGCAGCCCGGCGATGACCAGCAGCAGATACCCGAAGGCAGTAACCACGCCATAGATGATGCGGAGCACGATGTCGCCGCCGACGTCCTGCCAGAAATACGTGTCGAACCAGATGAAGAACACCGCGAAACCTGCGCCAACCGCGCCTGCGGCCGCCAGCACAGCACCGGCCCAGGCCAGCGGGGAAGCGGCCAACTGCGGCGGTTCCTTCCGGACGGCTTCTTTAACGCCCTTAACGCCCGACGGCGGAACTCCCGCGGGTGCCTTGGCTTGGGTTGGTTGCGTGGTGGGGCTGGACGGGCGGGGTTTTCGCGGCGGGAGGTCGATGGCCGTGAAGGATCCACGTTCTTCCTCTCTCTGAGCCGGGGCGGCCCCTTCCGAGTCCTCGGTCTTCCGGAGTTCCGCCCGGGCAGCTGTGGCAAGACCATCCGGGTCGGCAGCCTTCGGATCCACTCCGGCCAGTTCCTGTGCGACGTCCACCACCGCCTCCCACGCACCCAGGGACGAGTGGTAGCGCAGCTCACCCTGAAGGTCGGAAATGCGTTGCCGGCGCTCGCAGTCCCTTTTTCGCTGGGCCGCGTCGGGGAAGGCAGGGTCGTCCTCGACCTGTGCAAAGCCATCTGCGGCAGCCAGCCAGTCCCCGGCCTCCTCGGCTTCCAGCGCCGCACGGTAGGCCATGGTCAGCTCCAGCCGTTTCCGGGCGTTGTCCCTCAAAGCTGCGGCATCCCGGTAGTCCGGCTCGAGGGTCAGGAGGTCCTCCAGCAATTCAAGGGCCGGTTCAAACCGCCGTGCCCGCAACTCCGCTGATGCCTGGACGTAGAGTGCACGCAGCTGGGCACGCTTGCGGGTTTCGGCTGCATCTTGTGCAGGGGCCGGTTGGTCCGCTTCCCGGACGGGGCGCGCCTGCTTGTGCGGGACGTCCTGCCCCGGTGCGAAGGCTGGCTGCCCGGCCAAGGTGCCGGCCGGCGTCGCGGTTTGATCGGTTGGGGTGGGCCGGGCCGGTACGGTGCGTACCGGCGTCGTACCTTCCGCAGAAGCAGCCGCGCGCGGGGTGCCGTTGAGGGTGAACAGTTGCGTGGAACCGCCCCGGACGTAGAGGGCGGGCGTGACCCATTCGAGGGTGCCGTCCGGGCTGGCCATCACTGAGATACGGCCGATCCGTGCGGCCTCATCAACGGTGCGGCCGTTGGCGATGGCTGCGTAAAAGCCGTGGGCGAAGGCGATGGCGGCGTAGTCGCTGATGGCGAACTGCATGGCAGCCACGGCCCCGATACCGCTCCTGACCAGTGATGATGCCGTGCCGGAGAAGAGATCGCTCTGGCCCATCTCCCCTGAAGAGCAGGAGTTAAGGACCACCAGCCGCGGGCGCGGTGCGGCGACGCTGAGGAGGGCCATGAGCCTGACGGCACGCACCATGGCCGCGCGGCCATCCTGGCCGACCAAAGCGATCCTGCCTTCGTCGGTGCGTGAGTCGTAGTCGCCGTGACCCACGAAATGCACCACATGCCACGGTCCGGAAAGCAGCGTGGATTGGATGTCGTCCCACGTGCCGCTCCTGGTCCAGACAAGTTCCACCCGCCCCTCGTCCACAGGACCGGCCAAGGCGCGGCCCAGGTGGTCCTTTTCCGCCTGGACATCCAGGGCAGGGAGGTCGCGGGGCGAGGCGACGATGCCCAGGATCCTCAGTGGGGGAGCAACATCCAGCGGATTCGGATGGTAATCCGGTGCAGGAACGTGGCGCAGCAAGGGTTCGGTCTGACAGAGGTACGTTTCCGTTTCGGGGTCGAACAGCGTCTCCCAGGGCATGGTCGCAAGCTCCGGCGCGGCGAGCCTCAGCACCACGCGAAGCTGCTGGCCGGCGTGCTGGGCCGCGCCGAGGCTGGCCCTGTACGTCCCGTACACCTCGCGGGTAAACAGCGACTGGAAGAGTTGCCGGCCCACGTCCCGGACCGCCACCTCGGCCACCGGCAGCGTCCTCCGGGCCGCGACCGCAGACGCGAGGACCGTGGCCTCCAACTGGGGGAGCCGTTCAATGATCGCGTCGACATCCAGGGTGAAGACGCCGGAGGCGTGGCCTCCCGCCGGCGCACGGACCACGTGCACCGTATATTCACCGCGTGCAGAGCCGGCGCCGATCTCCAGCTCGATGTCACAGTCCATCGCGGGTCCCTTGTAGCGGCCCGTTGCCCGGGCCCTACGTACAGATTGGCCCTGGACCGGGTTGCTTACAAGGGTTTGCCGGGAACTCTTGCTGGTGAATCCGGCCCGTCCTACGGTTAATCCGGGGTGTTGATCCGGGTCTCCAGTGGAAGGTGGCGTGCGATGGAAATCTTCATGTGGTGGCTGGACCTGCCCTTGGCCAGCAAGGAATGGCTGCGCGAGAACCTGCGCGCCGAGGAGCTCCCGCTACAGGTCCTGCAACACATTGCCGAGGCCGGCGGACCCCACCCGGACAGCCTCGGCGGCGGGCTGACGCAGCGGGACTGGGACTTCATCGAGACGCAATCGGAGTTTGTGGACTGATCAGCCCGCCGGCTTCCACCCCAAGGCCGGGCCGAGCTTTTCCGCGATGTCGGTCAGGATCTGCACGTAGTCCTCGTGGTCGAAGCTGAACGGCAGCGCGAAGGCAACCTCGTCGACTTCCTGGAAGCCCTGGTGGGCGTAGAGCTGATCCGCGATTTCCCCGCTGGTGCCAATAAGGTCCTGGGCGAACATCATGCGCTTGGGGCCCTGCGGCGTTGTGGTGCGCGGCGTGCGTTCGTCCACGTAGCGCCGGTACTTTTCTCGCTGCGCATCTGTTGCGGAGTCGGTGGGGATCACCACCAGGCCTTGGGACACGCGACCCTTGTTGCCGGATGCTTCGCGGTAGGCACGGATCTGCGCCTGCTGGACACGGGCGAAGTCCGGCTCCTGCCCTTCTTCGGGGAAGATGACGCTGCTGGAGAGCAGGTTGAAGCCGTTCGCTCCCGCCCAGATGGCTGACTTGAGGCTGCCGGCGCCGTACCACAGGCGGTCCCGGAGACCGGGGGAGTGCGGTTCCACGCGGTTGGAGAACTCCTCCACCACCCCCTGCTTACCGGAGAAGTCCCTGACTTTGTCTCCCGCGACCAGCCGCGCGAACCGTTCCACGCGGGCGTAACTGAAGTCCTCCGTGCCGGCGGTGTCCGGGTAGAGCTCGTGCCTGACGGTGTCGTAATTCATCGGTTCCCCGACGCTGACTCCGGGGTTGATGCGCCCACCGCTCAACAGGTCCACCGTGGCCAGGTCCTCCGCCAGGCGAAGCGGGTTTTCCCAGCCGAGCGGGGTCACCGCCGTGCCCAGCTCAATTCTGGACGTGCGCTGGGTGGCGGCGGCCATCACGGCCACGGGGGACGAAATTCCGAACTGCAGGTGCCGGTGCCGCAGCCAGGCGCTGTCGAACCCGAGCCGCTCCCCGAGTTCGATGACCTCCAGCGTGGACCTGTGGCCTGCCGCCGGGTCAGCGGGATCAAACAGGCCGATAGTGAGGAAGCCAAGCTTGAGGAGCGGCTGGTCGGGCTTGGGCATGCGGATTCCCTTCACGTCTCTGGCGGCGGCTACTGCCCACGATATGCCCACCAGCAGAGCACGACGGCGGGAGGTTACCTTTTGTGATGGGGCTGCGGCTCCGGCGTTCTGGACTGTGTCCTAGTTCAGTGCAGGGGTGTCCTTCGGGATGACGCCCGAGCCATACAGGTCCGTGGCGAGATCCTGCAGGGCACGCAGCGCAACACGCTGGGTGAAAGGTCCGTAGGAAACGCGTGCTACTCCGAGCTGCTGCAGTTCTGCGGCCGGCAGGGCTCCCGGTGCACCGATCACGGAAAGTTTGCCGTGGCCGAGTCCTTCCACCAGCGGTTCGATGACATCACGCGTCAGGGCGCCGGGAACGAAGACCAGCGAGGCTCCGGCATCGAGGAAGGCGCGGCCACGCGCAATGGCGTCGTCGATGCTTTCCTGGATCGGCCGGTCGCCGCCCCTGGCGATGGCGTCGGTACGTGCGTTCAACTGGAAGGGAATGCCTTCATCGTCCGCTGCCTTGACGATGGCCCGCACGCGGGAGACAGCTTCGTCGAAGGGCCGCAAGCGGTCTTCCACATTGGCACCGACCACACCGATCGCAATCGCCCGGCGGATGGTTTCGGCAGGGTCTTCGTAACCGTCGTCGAGGTCTGCGGTGACCGGGAGGTCAACTGCCTTGACGATTCGTTCCACGCCGCCCAGTGCGACATCCAGCGGCATGGTTCCGTCGGCGTAGCCAAACGCCGATGCGATGGAGTGCCCGGCCGTAGCGATTGCCTTGGTTTCCGGGAGGGCGGCAATGGTGGTTGCGCTGACGGCATCCCACACGTTGACCACGCTCAGGATTTCCGGTGCCTCATGAAGGGCCTTCAGTTGTTCTGCGCGGGCTTTGGTACTTGTTTCGGTCATGGTGTTCTCCGTCATCCTCGGTTGGGAGTTGTGCCAAAGCCAGCCTAGACGGCAGGAGCCTTTGCAGGGCAAGGCGGGGTCAGGCGGCGTAACAGGGGTATCAGCGTGGGCCCCTGCAGCAGTGGTCCTGCCGTCTATCCCTTCCTTGGTCTGCTTCCAGTCATGAATCCCGCAACCCTTCAAGAAGGGCTCGGAGGCTGACGTGCAGGTGCCACCAGCATGTGTTTGCTGGTGGCACCTGTATGGCAAGCGCTGCAGGGCCTGTCAGGCTCTGCGTTTCCGCAATCCACGGAGCAGGATGGCTGCGAGGCCTCCTGCCGCCAGTACCCAGGGGGCGCCGACGATGATCGGATCCATCCACTGGTGGCTGAGGTCGGTGCGCTTTTGTCCCACCCGGGAACGGACCCCTCCACGGGTGAACTCACTGAGCACACCCGTCTCGGTAATGGGGTTGTCGGGCCGAAGGGTGGCGAATGAGCGGAGGTGGTGCTCAAACGCGTCAACCCTGTCTGCTGCGACGAGCAGCAGCCAGTGGGCTGCCCGGCCCTCGCTGTACTTGTAGGCGTACTTCCGGATAGCTCCCGAGACTCCGGCCGGAGGCGTGGACGTCCCGAAAACCGGAGGCAGGAAGGCGTGTTCCACCGACCTTTCACGCGGCCATTTTTCCGGCTGGCGTTCCGGGAAATCCCAGCGCGCACCCGTCTCAATGCCGGGTTGTTCGCGGGGGTAGGAGGGGCGGTCAGCGGGGTCGAGGTCGGCGCCCCACCCCGGGATACGGGCCCGCAAAGCCTCTGCGGACTCCTTCAAGCCAGACTTGCTGGCGACGTATGGTGTGGCTGTTTCAGTCAAGGTGCGCTTCCCTTCAGGACTGGCCGGCGACAACCAGCGGCTTGATGATGTTGTCCAGCTTGGCGGAGAACATGTGGTAGCCCTCCGCGATATGTTCAAGCGGAATGCGGTGCGTGACAATGTCGCTCGGCTTCAGGTACCCGTTGCGGACGTGCTCGAAGAGCCGGGGCCATTGACGTTTCACCGGACACTGGTTCATGCGCAGGGTCAGGCCTTTGTTCATGGCGTCGCCAAACTTCACGGCACTGAAAAGCGGACCATAGGCGCCCACCACCGAGACCGTGCCACCCTTCCTTACGGAGTCGATGGCCCAGTTCAGGGCGATGGGAGAGCCGCCCTGGAGCTTGAACTTGCTGCTGGTGACGTGCTGCAGGAAGTTTCCGTCGGCCTCGGCCCCCACGGCGTCAATAACGACGTCGGCACCCAGGAAGTCGGTTTCCTTCTTGAGGTGCACCACGATGTCGCCGTACTCGGTGAAGTTGTACGTCTCGGCGTGGGCGAAGCTGCGTGCCTTCTCCAATCTGTACTCCAGGTGGTCAATGACGATCACCCGTCCCGCGCCCATGAGCCAAGAGGACTTGGCGGCAAAGAGTCCCACTGGGCCGGCGCCGAATACCACTACGGTGTCGCCTTCCACTATGTCCCCAAGCTGGGCGCCGAAGTAGCCGGTGGGCAGGGCGTCGGTCAGCAGGACCGCGTCCTCTTCCTCCATCCATTCGGGAATCTTTGAAGGTCCCACGTCTGCGAATGGTACGCGGACGAACTCGGCCTGGCCGCCGTCGTAACCACCGCAGGTGTGTGAGTAGCCGTAGATGCCGCCCACCGCCGTCGCGTTCGGATTTACGTTGTGGCAGTTCGAGTACAGTCCCCGGGAGCAGAAGTAGCACGAACCGCAGTACACGTTGAACGGCACCATGACCCGGTCGCCTACGGCGAGGTTCTCCACGGACGAGCCCACTTCGTGGACAGTTCCCACGAACTCGTGACCGAAGGTCATGCCAACCCGGGTGTCCGGCATCATGCCGTGGTACAGGTGCAGGTCGGAGCCGCAAATGGCGCCCGCGCTGACCTTGACGATCGCATCGTTCGGATGCTCGATTTTGGGAATGTCCTTCTCTTCGACCCTGACCTTGTATGGGCCGCGATAAACCATTGCTCGCATCAGTACCCCGTTCTGGACATTGCTTGTTCAGACATCTGAAAAGTCCCTCAGACTCCGGCTGGGTGGAGGACAACCTTCGTCCAGCCGTCTTCCCGGCTGTCGAAGTTCCGGTAGCCCTCTGGAGCCTCGTCAAGGCTCAACTCGTGGCTGACGATGAAGGACGGGCTGGCCTTTCCGCCGGCTACGAGGTCCCGCAGTGCGCGGTTGTACTTCTTGACGGGACACTGGCCCGAGCCCATGGTCTGACCCTTGAACCAGTAGTTTCCGTAGTCGAAGGCAACCTGGCCTTGCTTCTCGAGTTCGTCGGGGGAACCCGGATCCTGCGGCAGGAAGACACCCACCACACCCAGGCCGCCCACAAAGCGGACTGAGTCTACGAGCCGGTTCAGGGTTTGGTTGGGGTGTTCGTTGCCTTCGGGATCGTGGGCCTGGTAGCCCACGCATTCGCATCCCCGGTCCGCGCCGAATCCCATGGTCTGGTCCTTGACGAACTCCACAGGATCAACTTCGGCGTCATTGACGGGAATGGCGCCGATCTGTTCGGCCAGCTTCAGCCTGTCTTTCTGGCGGTCCACCACCATGACCTTGCCTGCACCTTTGATGATGGCGGAGTAGGCGGCCATGAGTCCCACCGGTCCGCCGCCGTAAATGACCACGGAGTCGCCCGGGTAGACGCCTGCCATTTCGGTTGCGTGCCAGCCTGTGGGGAAGATGTCTGCGAGCATGACGTAGTCGAGTTCCTTCTCCTCGGCGTCCTCCCCCAGCCGCAGGCAGTTGAAGTCGCCATAGGGAACCCTGAGGTACTCAGCCTGTCCACCCTGGTAGGGACCCATATCCGCGAAACCGTAGGCAGCGCCGGCAAGCTTTGGCTCGGGCTGCATGGTCAGGCAGTAGTTCGTGAAGCCGCGTTCGCAGTTCTTACAGAATCCGCAGGCGATGTTGAAGGGCAGGACAACCCGTTCACCCACTTTGACTTTGCTGACCGCGGGGCCAACCTCAACCACCTCCCCCAGGTTCTCGTGTCCGAAGGAGCGTCCCGGTTCGAAGCTCGTCCTGCCCTCGTACATGTGCAGGTCCGAGCCGCAGATATTGGCCGAGGTGATCCGCACCAATACATCGGCCGGGTGTTCGATCTTGGCATCGGGGATTTCTTCGACGCTGACATCGTTTGGTCCTTTGTAAACTACTGCCTTCACTGTTTCGCTCTCTTCCTTGGTTTATCCCAAGGGCCTTACGTGGCATCCACGAAGCTGTTTGGAGGCGCGCGCCATCAGGCCGCGAAGGAATGTGATACGTAGAGGACCTCGGGTGCCCGGAAGGCGTGAGGCCCAGGATTCAAGACGACTGGCTGCCCCGGCACATTCCCGGTTGCCCAGCTGTTTACAAGGTGAAACCGATCAAGACTTAATAGTAAGGAACCTTATTAACAATGTCGAGGGGTTACGCATATGGATCCGGCGCAACCCCCACCGGCCGCCGGCAACATCCTCCCGCAAGCTATGGAAGCTGCAGGTTGATGCTCGCCGGTTGGACCGATGGGAGCCCCCGTCGAACTACCCCTGGTGCGCTGCCGGTGGCCCTCAGGCCGATGCTGCCGGGAAGCGCTCCCACGCCCGGTGGGCAGCCAGCAGGCCCGTCAACTCTGCCACCACGGCGTCTGCATCCTTTCCCGCAACAACGCCGGGTGCGTCCTGCGGGACACCTGCTGCGGCCAAGGCCGGCGCGGCGCCGTCCAGCGAGGCAATGGCCTTTGCGTGGCGGAAAGCCTCACCAAGGAGCAATCCAGCCCGCGGATCCAAGGTGCCGGCGGGAGCGCCGGCCTTGGCGTCCAAGCCGGGTTCGGCATCGGCAGCCGGCGTGGCGGCCGTGGCCACGATGACGGCGTCGAACTCTGTTGAGCGGGCGGTGAGGTAAGTACGCTGAACGGGGATCCCGCCGTCGTTCTCTGATCCCAGGAAGCCGCCTTCCGGGGCGATAACCAGCGGGACGATGCCCTCTGCGTCCAGGGCTTTCCGTGCCGCGGCCACCGCAGAAAGGTCGCTGTCCTGGTCGGCCAGAATTCCGACAATGCGGCCGGCGACGGGCCAGGTCTTCCCGACCTGCGACAACGCCGGGCTGGGTTCGACCTCCGGCACTTCGACGGTTGCAGACGGCGCCGGGAGGCCGAGGCCCTTGGCTACCGCGGCGCACAATCCAGCGTCCACGTTGGCCAGAGCTGCAAGCTGGCGTTCGCGGATCGACTTCTCGTAGCACTTGCCGAGCTCAAACGTGTAAGCCTGGATCACGTGGTCCTGCTCGATCGGGCTGAGGCTGCGGAAAAACAGCCTGACCTGGCTGTAGTGATCGTCAAACGAAGCCGGGTTCCGGCGCTCCTTGAGGGATGCGGCGAGTTCCTCCGGGACGTCAATGAACGCCCCCACGTCCTGGCCGGCGTGGAAGGGGCAACCGCCGTCGAGGGAGTTGGGGCGGTACGGCGCAACGCCACTGTGGTCTGCCTGCTGGTGCATGCCGTCGCGCAGCATGTCGTTGACCGGAGTCTGCGGCCGGTTAATCGGAATCTGTCCGAAGTTCGGCCCGCCCAGGCGTGAGATCTGGGTGTCCAGGTAGGAAAAAAGGCGTACCTGCAGCAGTGGGTCATTGGTGACGTCGATCCCGGGGACAAGGTGGCCGGGGTGGAATGCCACCTGCTCGGTTTCGGCGAAGTAGTTGGTGGGATTGGCGTTGAGGGTCATGACGCCGATGGGCTGGACCGGCGCCAGTTCCTCCGGCACGAACTTGGTGGGATCCAGCAAATCGATCCCTTCGAACATCTGGTCCTCGGTGTCCGGGAACGTCTGGACCCCCAGCTCCCATTCCGGATAGGCACCGGCCTCGATGGCGTCGGCCAGGTCGCGGCGGTGGAAGTCGGGGTCCATGCCGTTGATGATCTGCGCTTCTTCCCACACCAGCGAGTGGACGCCTTGCTTTGGCTTCCAGTGGAACTTCACCAAAGTGGTGCGGCCCTCGTCGTTGATGAACCGGAAGGTGTGGACGCCGAAGCCTTCCATGGTCCGGTATGAGCGCGGGATTCCACGGTCAGACATGTTCCACATGGTGTGCGCCTGCGCCTCGGTGTGCAGGGAGACGAAGTCCCAGAAGGTGTCGTGGGCACTCTGCGCCTGCGGAATTTCGCGGTCCGGATGCGGCTTGGCGGCATGCACGACATCGGGGAACTTGATGCCGTCCTGGATGAAGAAGACGGGAATGTTGTTGCCTACCAGGTCATAGGTTCCCTCGTCCGTGTAGAACTTCGTCGAAAAGCCGCGGGTATCACGGACCGTATCCGCTGAACCGCGGGAGCCGAGGACGGTGGAGAATCGGACGAAGACGGGAGTTTCGACATCCTTGGCCAGGAACCCTGCCGTGGTGATGTTGGCGGCCGTCCCGTAGGAGCGGAAAACTCCGTGGGCTCCCGCGCCGCGGGCATGCACCACACGCTCCGGGATGCGCTCGTGGTCGAAGTGGGTGATCTTTTCCCGGAGGTGGTGGTCCTGCAACAGAATGGGACCGCGCGCACCTGCCTTCAGCGAGTGGTCGGTGTCGCGAAGGCGGAGACCCTGGGCTGTTGTCAGGTACTGGCCTGACTGGGCGCGGGAGGTGGCGGGGGCTCCCGTGGGCGTACCGGTCGGGGAAGCCGCCTCGGGTCCGCGCTGATCCTGCTTGGGCGGCAAGGGTTCCCTGGGTGTCGTGGGTTCTTCCAGGCTGGCCGGTTCGCTTCCCGGCACGCCTGGAATGTCGATGCTGTTCTTCTTTTCCGCCATGAATTTCTCCTCAGGATGGGCAAAACCAGCAGTATTCGACCGATGGCCGAAATGCTAAGCATACTTAGCATGCTCTGCACCCTAGGGAAGATTCTTCAACTCCACAAATTTTGCCCGGAATCCGGACCGGGCATACGCGACAGGAAACCAAGCCCCGTACTCCTCATCCGTCACGTGCGCCAGCCGCGTCACCACGTGGCCGTTCCCATGCTGTGGATCCGGGATGGATGCCCACCCGCATGGGAGGAGCAGGCGCCCCCGACGATCTCCGGCTGGGACACCTCACGCAAGCCTGGCTTGCAGCCGGCTCAGGGCCGGAACGCACGGAACCGGCCAGTACTGGTACCACCGGAAAACCCGGGAACCGCACCCGTCGGTCCACGATCATCGCTTTCAGGACGCGCTGCTTGCCTCGCTGTCCGAACACACGGGAAGCGCCATCCGTTGAACCACGACGGCGGATGGTCACCCAGGCGACCATCCGCCGTCGGGCGTTTCTAGCCGATGCGGGACGCGTCCGTGAGCCGGTGGAACCACCGGTCGTGATAGACCAGCGGGTCGGCTGTGCCGGGCTGGCCGAGGATCTCCAGTACCTCTGCGGCCAACAGGATGGACGTACCCACCGGCACACGGTGCGTGATCCGGCAACGCAACGCCCACGGTGCTGCCCGGAGCAGCGGCTCACCCGTGGGCAGCGTGGCCCAGTCCATGGCCGTGGTGAAGCGCTCTGTACCTGGCTTGGAGAAGGTCTTCACGAGGTCCAACTGTCCGGCGTCCATCATGTGGACCACCACTGTTTCGGCCTGGATCAATTGCTCGGCCGACCTGCTCCCGGACAGGGAGAAGGAAAGCGCCGGCGGCTCGGCGGACACCGATGCTACGGAGGAGGCAGTGAGCCCCACAGGCCCCACTTCACTGGCCGCGGTCACTATGGCAACGCCGGCAGGATGTGAGCGGAAGGCGTTGCGGAAAAGGTGGTGTGTTGTGTCGGCCGGGGCGCTGGAGAGGGGCATAACCTGTGCTTTCGTTGCGGGCCCAGGATTTTCGGGGCCCTTACAACCCTAAAACCTCAACATTTGTTGAAGTCCAATCGAGGCAGGCCGGTCGTTGGTTCCCGGCGCCACGCCGTCCCCTCTCCTTGGAAATCATGCATCCACGGTTGACGATTCCTTTCGTCCTGTATTGGGAAGGAGGAGGAGGCACACAATGCTGATGGCGGCCGTCACGGCCAGATAGAAGGCTACTGGATCAGTGCTTTTCCCGTTGGCCGCAAAGAGCGCTGTGGCAATGACTGGTGCTAGCCCTCCGCCGAGCACGTTGCCCAGCTGGTAGCCCAGGGAGATTCCGCTGTAGCGGACGCCGGTGCCGAAGAGCTCGGCGAAGAAGGCAGCCATGGGACCGTGGATCGCGGCGGATCCGCTGTAGGCCACCACGATCGCCGCAACAATGATGCCCGGATTCGCGGTACGGATCAGCGGGAACAACGCAAAGGCAAAACTGACCAGGAACACGCCGCCCAGCAGCATCACCGGTTTACGGCCGATCCGGTCCGAAAGAGCGGCCCAGGCAGGTACTGTAACGACCTGCAGCAGCAGGCCAAGCATCGAAGCGTTGAGCAGCAATGTCCGTGGCAGACCCAGCTCCTGCGTGCCGTAACTGAGGAGGAAGGTGAAGACGATGTACACGAACGTCGAGTATCCGATCAGTGCTCCGGTGGACAGCAGGATCGCCTTTGGCTGGTCACGGATGACCTGGACGATGGGCAGTTTTGCCGGTTTCGCCGCTTTGGCCTTCAGGAAAGCCGGTGTCTCCTCAATGCCGAACCGGACCAGCAGCCCAATGGCGCCTATGACGATGCTCGCGAGGAAGGGCATTCGCCAACCCCAACCCATGAATTCTTCCTTCGGCAGACCGCCAAGCAGCGCGAAGGCTCCGGTCGCCAGCAGTGCACCAATGGATACGCCCAGAATGGTCCAGCTTCCGTAGAACCCTTTCTTTCCGGAAGGCGCGTGCTCAATCGCGATCAGTGCGGCACCTGCGAATTCGCCGCCTGCCGCGAATCCTTGAAGGAGGCGGAGGAGCACCAAAGCTATGGGCGCCCAGATGCCGATCTGGGCGTAGGTAGGAAGTGCGCCGATGAGAACAGTGCAGGCACCCATGACGATGAGGGTGAGGAGCAGCATCTTCTTGCGCCCCAGCTTGTCGCCGAAATGCCCGATAACGATTCCACCCAAGGGACGTGCGATGAAGCCTGTTGCAAACGTCGCCAGAGACAACAGTGTGCCGATCAGTGGGTCCGTGGCCGGAAAGAAGACCACGTTGAAGACAGTGGATGCCGCGATGGCATACGCGAGGAAATCGTAGTATTCGATGGCTGTACCGGCGCATGACGCTGTGGCCAGTTTGACGAGTGATGGGCGGGACTCCGGCTTGTGGTCCGGCGCAGCCTCGTGGGAGATCATTTCCTTCACAGTTCACCTCGTTGTTTGTCAGGCGTCCGCGGCGTCGTTGCCGGGGCGGAGTGGATAGTGACTAACCGAAGACCAGGCCGGGTCGCTGTTCCATGGCTTGTTGCAGGCTGCCGAGGACGGAGCCGGCCATTTCCGTGCCGGAGACGCCTTTCATCGGCTGCTCCTTGATGATGTGGAGACGTGACCCGTCGGCTCCTGCGGCGCTTGTTTCCAGGCGTCCCACGGTTGCGTCCGGGTCGCTGACCAGCCGGGCACGGCAGTGATCCAGTCCCACCGTCGCCAGCGCATAGGTCACCATGGCGTTGACGTTCCTTGGGTACAGAGCGGCGATTCCCCGCACGGGTCCGTCGTACAGGACCATCCGCCTCTCCGCGTGCTTAGGTGCCGGCTCAAGGCTGGAGGGGGACTTCACAAATTCGATGGTGGCTGAGTCCCATTGCTGGGAGAGATGGCTTTCAACACCCACCAGCGCTCCGTGCGGCAGGATCAATCTGGTCCCGTGCTCTGTTGCCGTTTCAGCGAGGGCCAACCGCACGTCGTCGTCCACCAGGGCGCCGCACGACAGGACCATGAGGTCCGATGTCCTGAGGATCCGCGCCCCGTATTCCTTGACCACCTCCGGATGGGCTGCCTCAACCACCAAGTCGGTTTCCCGGAGTTCATCATTGGTTGCCCTCGTGGTTGTGGCGATGCCGGAGCCGAGGGAGCGCGCCTGAACGAAGGTCAGCTGGTGGCTCGCAGTTTGCAAAACATAGGACGCGATGCTGGTTGCTATTCCGCCGCCGCCAAGTACGCCGATTCGCGCCACAACCAACTCCTGATCATTGATGGGTTTGCCGCCCGATGATGGCCGGTGTTGATCAATGTAGCTCTAAGCTCCGCATGAAGGAATAGCTTGAAATAGTATTCCTTTATGCGGAATTTTGGGATGATGCTCCTATGAGCGACACCTTGCAGTCAGTCCAGCAGGCCCTTCGGATCCTCGATACGCTTCAAACCCGGTCAGAGCTCGGCGTTACTGACGTGGCCCGGGAACTCGGGTGTGCCATGTCCACGGCGCATCGACTCATTTCCACGTTGGCCGAGGCCGGCTACGTACAGAGAGCCACCACCGGGAAGAAATACAGGCTTGGTCCAGCCATGCTGGGTGCCAATGATGCCGCGGCCATTGAGCATTGCATCGAAAAGGCTCAACCCCATATGGAGAGCTTGCGGGACTCATCCGGTGAGACCGTCCAGCTGGCCGTGTTGCACAAGGCATCGATTCGCTTCGTTGCCGGCGTCGAATCCCGAAATATCATGCGCGTGACCAGCCGCGTGGGGATGTTGATGCCTGCCCATGCCACGGCATCCGGCAAACTCCTGCTGTCCCTGAAGGATGACGCCGAAGTGGCTCAGTTGTATCCGGACGGCCTGCCCTTGCCGCTGACACCGGCGGGTGCGACGTCGATGGAAGCGCTTATGCGCTCGATCCATGATGCCCGCGAAGGCGGATTCGGGCAGAGCCTCAACGAAGTGGAAACGGGCGTAGCCGCGCTCGCGGTTGCGGTGAATCGTCCGAAGGGGCGGGTTCTCTGCGCGCTCACGGTGAGCGGTCCGTCGGCGCGTTTCGAGTTGGATGGGCCGGCAGGGACTTCGCGTCGGGACTGGCTCTTGGAAGAACTCCGGACCCAAGCCGGGAGGATCGCCGTGGACCTGACCTTTTAGGCCCAGTGATTTCGGCAATCCGTCCAAATAGCCCTAAACGGTTGCCTTTGTGCGGCGGCGGGCGGTTGGGTTGGGGGGCGGAGATATCGCCCGCCCAGGATACGACCCGGGCGGGCGACATCTTTGAATGCTTGACAGGGAATTGTTCGAGTATTCAGGGGCTGGGCGATGCAGCGGGAGACCTGGCCGGACTGGCTGTCCCCAGAGCAAGTTGCCACTTCGCGTCGAACCAATCGAGTTCGAACGAGGCTGCATCTCCTTCGGCATCTGTAGCGGTGACAATGTAATTGTCTGGAGCCCCGTGATGCTCCCGGTATTCCACCGAGTATGAAGAGCTCAACCGGCCAACTTGGACGATCAGGGCATCTGCTGCGGCGTCCCGTTCCTGCATTTCCGACAGAGCGAGGTCGAGCAGTTCTTGCCTGTCGCCGTTCCGGGCGGCCTTGATGACTTTCTCCGTTGTAGCATCACGCATTTTCATATCGGGCTCAAATGTTCTGTCGCAGCCGCTCAGCACCAACCCAAACCCAAGAACTGCCGCCACGATGGCATTCGGTCTCATGCTGCGCACGTCTGCTAACTTACTCCTAGGTCCTTAGCGCATACCACGTTGCGTAGGGGAATGAGGAGTACAAATTCCAGATGCTCCTGTCGAGGGTATCCGTCGTGTGGTAGCTGACCCGGATGTCACGTGTGCCAGCACTCCATGGCGAATACGTGACAATCATTGAGTGATCAACATCGGGAGTGCCCTCCCAGTGCACCTGCAGCACGTCCGCGGGTCCGAGGTCGTTGAGGTAGCCAAGGTAGGAAACCCGGCCTTGCGATACGGCGAAGTTGTGAAAGTGCTGGGCTCCGGTCCACGACCAAGTCTGATTGGCCCAGCTGTACCACCAGCTGCTGTCGTATTGATACCAGCCTCCCACGTGCTGCCATCCTCCAGCATTTAAGGACTGGGAGACGAAGTTTTGGCAATCGTTACCGAATTGCCTGTATGCACCGTTTCGGCCGAAGGCCCAGTAACGTGCGTGATTTACCATCGCCGTGTAGTTGTAACCTGCGGCGCGCGAGATTTCCTGATCACTTTTCTGAGGTACAGGCGACTGCTTGACTTGTGGCGCATGGCTGTTCGCAGCCTCAGCCTTCGCTGGGTCCGCCTTTTGGCCGGACTCAATATGGAGTGCGGCGTTAGAGCCAGGCGGGTTCTTCGAATAGGAAAGCTGCTCCGCGCTGACAACTGTAGATGGAGGAATTCCTTCCGAAGACTTTGGTTTGATGGCATCGATGACCCAGCCTGTGCCTGATCTTGAGAAATCCACGACCTGTTCGTACTCGTAACTTTCTGGAGGTCCGCCAGTTGTGTATGTCAGTTCAGTTCGTTCAGTGACCTCTGCGGTGGCGCGGTCTCCAGTGACTTGGAATTTCTCCGATTCAAAGTTCGTACTAATGCCGGAGTAGCCCTGGCCATACCCTGCCAACCTCTTCTTTCGAGCCTTGAGTTCGCTGTACTCAGCTGCGACCTTACTTTTGGACTTGGTACTAAATCTTTGCAGACTCATCTGGTCAGTGGAGTCAAGGCTTTCGCCAACCAGCATCTGCTGGTTTCGCTCATTGATGGCCGACTGCAGGATCGCTGATAGCTCCTTGATTTCGGCCGGTGTTGTCTGAACGGGTTCTGGAGAAGCAGATGCAACTGCAGGTTCGAATGCGCTCAAACCTACGACCACTTCTACTAAAGCGGCGCCTACATGCTTTGCTCTCGTCACTACTTGTCCCCTCTGCGATTGCGGCCGGAGTTTGCAATGCTGAAGCCGGGAATCGATTCATACGTGGATGTCGGCAACCTTCAGTGTTACTCCGCTGATGATCTGAAGTGGCGGCCGTCACCACAACGTGATGCGTCTCACTGGAAATGGTTTCAACTCGTTGGGTTCGCCGCTGACTATCCACATAGCCGACAAACCCATTGCCCTCCCCAGCCCGCGATGGTTCGATGGGACTCATGGCAACCCCAAATACCGCAGAGAGTTATGTCTTGGCGATCGGGACCAAGAAAGGTCTGTGGCTGGCAACCAGCCCGGACCGCAAGGATTGGTCCCTCTCCGGCCCGCACTTCCTGATGAGCGAGATACCAAGCATCGGGATTGATACGCGGGACGGCACAACACGAATCATGGTGGGTGTCCGTTCCGAGCACTGGGGACCCACTGTTGCCCACTCCGACGACCTCGGCAAGAGCTGGACCGAGCCCGAACACGGCGCCATCACCTTCCCGGACGGCACCGACGCCGCCCTGGAGCGCATTTGGCAGATCTACCCCGACGCCGACTCCCGCCCTGGTGTGGTTTGGGCCGGTTGCGAACCAATTTCGGTCTGGAAATCCACCGACGGCGGGGAGCACTTCGAGTTGAACCGCGGTCTGTGGGACCACCCGCACCGGAGCGAGTGGGGCGCCGGCTACGGCGGCGCGGCCGCCCACTCGATCGTGGTGGACCCGTCGGGCGAGAAGGTGCATGTCGCCATGAGCACGGGCGGCGTCTACAGATCGCTCGACGGCGGTACCTCCTGGGAGCCCCGAAACAAGGGGATCTCGGCCTACTTCATGCCGGATCCCAACCCCGAGTTCGGCCAGTGCGTCCACAAAATCGCAGCCGACGCCACTGTGGAAGGCCGTTTGTACGCGCAGAACCACCACGGCGTCTACCGCACGGATGACAACGGTGACAATTGGAATTCAATTGCCGAGGGGCTGCCGGCAGACTTTGGCTTTGTCATGCTGACACACCCCCGCCGCGAAGGGACAGCCTGGGTGATCCCGCTGAAGGCAGACGGCGAACGCATCCCGCCGGGCAGCAAACTCAGCGTTCACCGGACCGCTGACGCGGGAAATTCCTGGACGGAACTGCACACGGGTCTGCCGGACCACGAATACAACGCGGTGCTCCGCGACGCCGCCTCCGTGGATACGGCAGAACCCGTGGGTGTGTACTTTGGAACCCGCGGAGGGTCCGTCTATGCCAGCGCCGACGAGGGCGGGACCTTTACTGAAGTGGCCTCGCACCTGCCGGACGTGCTGTGCGTGAGGGCCGCCGTCGTGGTTGGAAACCCAACGGGCGCGGACCAGCCGCTGGCAGTCGCGGAAGCGACGGTGCTGGCAGAGGCTGCAGAGGTCGTCGAGACAGCTGCGAAAGCAGCCGGGACGCCCGGGGACACTGCCAGCGCTCCGGTACCCGGTTAGGTCCGTTGTGGCTGACATTACGGTCCTGCTGCCTGGCGTCCTGCAGCCGCTCGTCGGCGGACAGTCCTACCTGACTGCGTCCGCCGACGGTGCTGTGACCGTTGGACAGTTGCTGGACACCGTGACCGGTGAATACCCGGTGCTGGCCCGGCGCCTGCGCGATGAAACCGGTGCGCTCCGCCGTTTCGTGAATATTTACGTGAACGGCGATGAGGTCCGGAGGCTGAAAGGGCTTGATACGGAAGTTGCGGGCGGCCAGGAGGTCTTGATAATCCAGTCCGTGGCCGGCGGCTGAGCTGGTGTTCGGGGTCGGGCCAGGCTCACTGTGGCGGTAGTTCAGGCAACGCGCCAAACACTGCATTCGTCGGTGTTGATGGCTTTCCTCATCCCGGAGATGCGGTCCATGATCCAGACAACACCGATTCCCGGCGCTGTTTCCTGGACGAGTCCGCGGCGGACCACCACGTCATCGTAGGCGGGGCCCACGGACAGTCGGGCCTCGATTTCGTCTCCGCGGTGAAGCTGGCTGACGGCTCGGATACGTGTGGTTCGGGTTGTGGCATCCTTCAACATGGTGTCCTCCTCCTGACTGGAGCTTGTGCCTGCAGTTGCCGGCTATTCCAGTGTGGAGGGGCAATGTTGCCGACGTATTTCGGCGTGGTTAGGGTCCGGTAAGCATTGCGGGTTGGTCGCGTATCGGGCTGCTGCCACAAGACGCGCCGAGTGTTGGCCCGGACCTCCGCGGGCTGGTGCGGACCCCGCTGTAACCTGATGTCGGTTCTTGAGACTCACAGGAACCACAGCCTCCGCCCCCGGGAGATTTCATGGGTTTCTTGCGTCGTTCCATTGCGTTGTCCACAGGCTTGGTGGTGTTCGCCACCGGCCTGTTTTTCGTTCAGGCGCCGGCCACCGCCGTGCCGGCACCAACACCGGACAATCCCAACGTCAGGTTCGTCGAGGGAACCCCGCATTCGGAGCATACCTTCGAGGGCCCGGCCGGGGTGGCGACGCAACCAGCCGACGAATCCGCCGATGTCGAATCCCTCCTGCGGGACGGTGCGGCCGCAACCGGCCCGGGCGGCAATATCCGCGTGAAGCTCGTGACAGCCAAGCTGGCCGACAACACGAATGCCGTCTCCATGTCCGGGGCCGAGCAGGCAGTTGTTGCCACCAGTAATTACTGGAAAGCCATGACGGACAATAAACTCTCCATGTCCGTGGCCAGCAAGGTCGCCGGCTTCCAGTCCAAGGCGAGGTCCACGGACAGCTACAGCACCATCATGTCCACCATCACCAGCGAACTGACCTGGGCTCCGAATCCCTACACGGCACTGGTGATCTTCATCCCCACCAGCACCCTGTCCGGCAATGCCCTGGGTGCCGGCTACAGCAGTGGCAGCTACAGCGGCAGGGTCCTGCTGCCGCAGATCAGCAACTTCACCAACAACGTGATCAGCCACGAGTTCGGCCATGTCATCGGCTTGATGCATGCCGATGCGCTGCAGTGCGGCAGCGGAGCCTCGGACGTGGGTGTCAACAGCAACGGCCAGTTCACCGATCCCTCCTGTTACGTCCGCGAATACGGCGATACCACTGACATCATGGGCGCGGCGCAGTTCGCATCACCGGTGGTCAGTTCCACCCTGTGGGACTATGCGGGCTTGGGCCGCGGAGATGAGATCCGCGACGTCGGTGTGGCCACGGGTGTCAAGAGCTATACCCTCAAGCCGTGGGGAGGCACGGAAGCCCAGCGGGCCATCAAGTTCACGGACCCCGTCAGCAAAGAGGTCTACTACCTTGAACTGCGGCAACCGGTCGGCTACGACAGCTACCTTTCCGGCGCAGGCCGGGAAGGAAACCGCGGCGTAAAAATTGTCCAGCGCGGCGGCGCCACCATTGCCTCCTCCCTGATTCTCATGCCGGACACACGGCCATTCAGTGGCTGGTACAGCTCCAACCATGCCTGGCAGGCGGGCTCGACCTTCACCACGTACACGGGCACACAGGTGACCATCAACTCTGTCAGCTCCACGTCCGCCACGGTCACCATCAACGCCGACCCCAAGCTGAAGGCGCGCATGCGCTTCTCGGCCGGGGATTTCGACGGCGACAAACTCGCCGATGTCATCTCCCGCGAAACCGACGGCTCCCTGCTCCTGTACGCGGGCCTGCGCGGGAACCGGCTGGCCAACCCGGTCCAGATTGGCTCCGGCTGGGGGATCTTCAATTCCGTGATCGGCACCTCTGATTTCAACGGTGACGGTTTCCCGGACATTCTGGCCCGGACCAGTGACGGCGCACTCTGGCTCTACCCCGGCAACGGCAAGGGCGGATTCCTGGCCCGGAGCCAGGTGGGTGTTGGATGGCAGGGCTTTACGAGGTTGCTGGCCGTTGGCGACTTCAGTGGAGACGGCCGCGCGGACCTGATGGCCACGACCACCGACGGCCGGCTGTGGCTCTACCCGGGCAACGGCGCAGGAGGCTTTCTGACGCAGCAGCAGGTTGGACAGGGATGGGATGCCTTCACCAGCCTTACCCCTGCAGGCAGCTTCGGCGGCGGGAAGGCCGGGCTCCTCGCCCGCACGGGCGATGGCACCCTCTATGTCTACCCCGGCGATGGCAAGGGGGGCTTCCAGCCGCGTGCCGCCGTCGGGAGCGGTTGGAACCAGGCCGGTGACATTGTTGGCGGGCAGGATCTGACCGGTGATGCAACCGCCGATGTTCTGACCGCCAGCGGCGCGGACATGCGCGTCTACCCCGGCGACGGGTCCGGCTTTGCCGACCGGCTCGCCATCGGTACCGGATGGAGCGCGTTCCGCCAGGTATGGGAAGCCGGGGACTTCGACGGCGACGGCGTGGCCGACATCCTGGCCCGGGGCACTGACGGCGCACTCTGGCTGTATCCGGGCAACGGCTCGGGCGGCTTCCTGCCGCGGGTCCAAGTGGGGAGCGGGTGGAACATGTTCACCGCGGTTCTGTCGGCAGGTGATTTCGACGGCGATCGGCGCCCGGACCTGGTGGGTCGGGCCTCCGATGGAACGCTGTGGCTCTATCCGACCGACGGGTCGGGGCGATTCCTGCCCAGGAAACAGATCGGCACAGGCTGGCAGGGCTTCACGCAGTTGCTGGCTCCCGGCGACTTCACGGGTGATGGCAAGCCGGACATCGTGGGCCAGACCGGCGACGGTGTGTTGTGGGTCTACCCGGGCAATGGCTCGGGCGGGTTCCTGGCTCGGAAACAGATCGGAAGCGGCTGGAACATGTTCAACCTGGTGCTTCAGGCAGGGGACTTCAACGGCGACGGACGTGAAGACCTGCTGGGCCGCGCAGCCGATGGCGGGTTGTGGCTGTACCCGGGCAATGGTTCGGGCGGGTTCCTCCAGCGCTCGTACCTTGGTTCCGGCTGGAACATGTTCTCCGGCATGGCCGCCCTCGGCAACGGGTTCACGGGTACCGGTGATCCTTCCGTTGTGGGTGTTGCCGGAGACGGCACACTGCTCATGTATTCCGGGACCGGGCGCGGGGCCTTCAAGCCGGTGGTGCTGAACCCGCGGTAGATGGTTTTTTCTTGTGGGACACACGGGAATGCCCGGCATGTCGGGGAACATGCCGGGCATTTTCGCGTGTCGTCACCGATGGACGCGCCCTGGAACCGGGAAGGGCGCAGCGAGTGTTACTTGTGCAGTCCCAGCTGGGCCGTGGGAACCTTGGCAGATTCACGGGCAGTCAGCGCGGAGACGGCAGCGATCACGCAGATGACACCGCTGAAGATGGAGATCTGGACCCATCCACCGGGCTTGGTGCCGCCCATGGCAGTGACGATCGCCGGAGCGAAACCTGCCATGAGGAAGCCGAGCTGGGTGCCGATGGCCAGGCCGGAGAAGCGGACCTTGGTGCTGAACATTTCACCGTAGAAGGACGGCCATACGGCGTTGGCTGCTGCGTATCCGAAGGAGAAGAACACCACGGAGACCAGGAACATGAGCGGTACGTTGCCGGATTCCAGCGTCAGGAGGAAGACCGGGGTCATGATGGCACTGGCCAGTGCGCCATAGATGAAGACTGGCTTGCGGCCGATCTTGTCGGCGAGCATGCCGAACAGGGGCTGCGTGCCCAGAGCCACGATGTTGGCCACCACTACCAGCCAGAGGGTGATCGTGCTGCTGACGTGGGCCACATCCTGGGCGTACTTGATGGCCAGGGTACCGAAGACCGTGCTGACAGCGGCAATGAAGGCGCAGCAGATGACGCGGAGAACGTCCCGCCAGTGCAGTCTCAGGAGGTCGGCCACGGGAAGTTTGGCGATCTGGTTGTTCTTCTTGGCTTCTGCGAAGGCGGGCGGCTCATGCAGTGTGCGGCGGATGAAGTAGGCAACGATGACCACCACGGCGCTCAACCAGAACGGGATGCGCCAGCCGATGCCGTACTTGATGTCGTCGGGCAGTGCCACCACCGGGATGAAGACCAGTGCTGCCAGGATCTGGCCGCCCTGGGTGCCTGTCAGGGTCCATGAGGTGAAGAAGGAGCGGCGGTTGTCCGGCGCGTGTTCCAGCGTCATGGATGAAGCGCCGGCCTGCTCGCCGGCCGCGGAAAGGCCCTGGCAGAGACGTGCCAGCACGAGCAGGACGGGCGCCCACCAGCCGATGGTCTTGAAGTCGGGGAGGCAGCCGATCACGAAGGTGGCCGCACCCATGAGGACCAGCGTGAACATGAGGACTTTTTGCCGTCCGATCCTGTCACCGAAATGGCCCAGGATGATGGCGCCGACCGGACGTGCGACGTAGGCGAAGCCGAAGGTCGCGAAGGACATGATGGCTGCATTGGCGTCAGCGTCAGGGAAGAAGACGTGCGGGAAGATCAACGCTGCGGCGGATCCGAAGATGAAGAAGTCGTAGTACTCAACGGCGCTGCCCAGGAAGCTGGCGAGTGCGGCTTTCTTGGGTGTACCCGTTGTTGATTCAGTGCCGGGCGTCGCTGACGGCATTGTTTGGCTCATGGGAGGTTCCTTCTGTGACAACGATGTCGCGGGTAAAGCGAAGAGGGATCGCGAGCGAGGTGCGGCTGGCTTATCCCGACAGTAACCACATGGTGAGAGCTACTTGTGCAATACAGCAATAGTGGCTGTGAGTGCGGTCACTTGTCAAGAGAAGTAATCACCATCTAGAAATAGCTCTCACTATGTGGGAGCATTTCCCTTATGAGTGTGAAAGAGGACACAAAGACCGACATGGTGGGCAAGGCTCTGAGCCTTTTGGTTTTGCTTGGCGACGAACCGAAGGGCGCCAGCGCCGCGGACCTTGCGCGAAGTGCGGGGTTGCCGTTCAGCACCACTTACCGACTGCTTGGCTCGCTGACACGCGACGGGTTTGTGGACTATGAGGCGGATGGTCGCCGCTATCACCTGGGCCTTCGTGTATTCCAACTTGGGCAGCGGGTTTCCAACCATCACGGTTTTGCCGCTACTGCACTGCCCGTCCTCCAGCGAGTCACCGAGCGAACACATGAGGCCACCATCCTGTCAGTGCGCGACGGCGACCATCACCTGACGGTCAACAAGGTCGATGGCCCCAAGACTTTCCGGGTGACCAGCGATCCGGGCCACCTCGGAGCCCTGCATACGACGTCGGTTGGCAAAGCGATCGTCGCCTTCGAAGAGGACGTGGAACGCAAGCGCCTCCTGGAGGAGCTTCCGCTGGAGGCCTTGACGGAGCACTCCATCACGGACCGCGACAAGTTCCGCGAGGAGATCGAGCAAGTCCGCCGCCAAGGCTACGCGGTGATGGATGAGGAAAACGAGATAGGGATGCGGGCCGTGGCTGTCCCGGTCCTCAATTCCCAGGGCCATGCCTTCGCTTCGATCGCCACCGCTGTTCCCGTGTTCCGCCTGACCATGGAGGAACTCATCGCCCATGTGCCCACCCTGCAGGAAGCCGCTGCCGAACTCGCGGCCCGCCTGCCCCAGCGCTGACCCAACTGGGTCGCATTAGTGCGCGTTTTGACCGCGCTAAACGCGCTTAAGTGCGACCTAGTTGGGGGCGAGGGGGAGCGCGGGGGAAAGATGTTCGCGATAAGAACAAGCGTGCGGAATATGAACAACTGTAGTAATCTGAATCATACGTTCGGTCCGAACAGCGTTGAGCGCTTCGGGCAGGCCGTGAAAGTAAAAGGAGCTTGAGGATGAGCAACCGAGCCGAATCCGTTCTGGTGGGCCTGATTGGCGAAGGCGTGATGCCCTCGCTGACTCCGCCCATGCATGAACGCGAGGCCGATGTGCAGGGCCTTCGCTTGCTGTACCGCCCCATCGACCTGCTGGAGCTCGCGCTGCCGGCCACCGCCGTCGGGGATCTCCTGACAGCAGCCCAGCGGATGGGCTTCAACGGCCTCAACATCACTCATCCGTGCAAGCAGTTGGTGCTGGGGCACCTTGACGAAATTTCCGACGACGCCGCTCGCCTGGGTGCCGTAAATACGGTCCTGATCCAGGACGGCCGGTTCGTCGGCCACAACACGGACTTCTCCGGCTTCGGCGCGGCACTCAGCAATGGACTCCCGAAGGCCAAGCTCGACCACGTCGTCCAACTGGGTGCCGGAGGTGCCGGCTCCGCCGTCGCCTATGCCCTGCTCAAGGCCGGCGCCAAGCACCTTGACCTCGTGGACATGGACGCAAGCCGTGCCGGCGAACGCGCTGCCGAACTCGGCGAACTTTTCCCGGCGGCAAGCATCACAGCCCGCAGCACCTCTGAGCTGGGCCAGATTATGCCCCTCGCCGACGGCCTGGTGCACTGCACCCCCGTTGGGATGGCCGCCCACCCCGGCCTGCCGCTGGACATCGACTTGCTCGAATCACGCCACTGGGTGGCAGACATCGTCTATCGGCCCATTGAAACTCAACTGGTCCGCGAGGCGCGCGCCAAGGGTTGTGACGTGCTCGACGGCGGTCGCATGGCAGTTGGTCAGGCGGCGGACGCCTTCAAGATCTTCACTGGCAGGGACGCTGACCGCGACCGCATGCGTGAACACTTCCTGGACCTCATCGCCGCCGAAGAATCCGCACTCGTGAAGGCGGCCCACTGATGCGCACGGGAATCGCCACGGTCTGCCTGTCCGGCACGCTGAAGGAGAAGATGCAGGCCTGCGCCATCGCCGGGTTCGACGGCATCGAGATCTTCGAGCAGGACCTCGTCACCTCCTCGCTCAGCCCGGAAGACGTTCGTAAGATGGCGGCGGACCTGGGTCTCGGCCTTGATCTGTACCAGCCGTTCCGCGATTTCGACGGCGTCACACCGGACCTGCTGAAAGCCAACCTCAAGCGCGCGGAAGCCAAGTTCAAGCTCATGGCCCGCCTGGGCATGGACACCATCCTGGTTTGTTCCAACGTTGCCACGGCCACTATCGATGATGATGAGCTTCGGGCCGCACAGCTGGCCGAACTCGCCGAACTGGCCGGGGACCACGGCGTCAAGGTTGCCTATGAGGCTTTGGCCTGGGGCAAGTACGTCAACGACTTCGAGCACGCTTACCGCCTGGTGGAGATGGTGGACCACCCAAACCTGGGGACGTGCCTGGACTCGTTCCACATCCTCTCCCGCGACTGGGACACGGCGCCGATCGAGGATATCAACGCGGAGAAGATCTTCTTCGTCCAGGTAGCCGACGCCCCCAAGCTGAGCATGGACGTGCTGTCCTGGAGCCGCCACTACCGGGTCTTCCCCGGGGAGGGGCAGTTCGAGCTCGCCAAGTTCATGGGACATGTGGTCCGCGCAGGCTACACGGGCCCGGTTTCCTTGGAGGTCTTCAATGATGTGTTCCGCCAATCGGACGTGGAGCGGACAGCCGTGGATGCCATGCGTTCGCTCATCTGGCTGGAAGAACAGAGCGCCAAGTGGTTGGCCAGCAGCCCGGCGTCCGGCTCGGCAGGAGCCCAACAGAACTCCCGCCGTCGTTATCCCATGGAACTGGCCACCCTGCCCAAGGTGAACGAGCCCGCCGGGTTCAACTTCGCCGAGGTCAAGGCTGACGACACTGCGCAGCTGGAGAAGCTCCTGGGCCAGCTCGGCTTCGAGTTCGAAGGCCGGCACCGGACCAAGGACGTGCAGTTGTGGACCATGGGCCAGGCCCGGGTGATCATCAACGAGCAGGCGGCCTCCCATACGGAACCGGCTATTGCCGCGTTGGGGTTCGACGTCGACTCTCCGGTCATTGCCTCCGCTCGCGCCCAGCAACTCAAGGCACCAGTGGTCGCCCGCAAGGTTCAGGCGGACGAGGAGGTGTTCCAGGGCATCTCTGCTCCGGACTCCACCGAGATCTTCCTGTGCCATGGCAACCCGGACGGAACAGCAGCATGGACGCAGGAGTTCGGCGAGGGGCTGGAGCACCCGCGTGCACGGCAAAGCGCCGTGATTGATCACGTGAACCTGGCCCAGCCATGGCAGCACTTCGACGAGGCCGTCCTCTTCTACACCAGCGCGCTGGCCCTGGAACCCCAGCCTTTCGCCGAGGTTCCCAGTCCCAGCGGCCTGGTCCGCTCGCAGGTCATGGAGACCAGCAATGGTGCGGTGCGGCTGGTGCTGAACCTGGCACCCGTGCAGCAGGCATCCACGCCAAAGACTTATCAGGAACACATCGCCTTCGCCGTCGACGACCTCGTGGCAACAGCCCGGTCGGCGCGGGACCGCGGCCTTGAGTTCCTGCAGATTCCGGCCAACTACTACGAGGACCTGGATGCGCGGTTCGATCTTGTATCCGGATTCCTGGACACGCTCCAGGAACTCAACCTCCTGTATGACCGGGACGCCAACGGCGAATTCCTCCACTTCTACACCGCCACGGTTGGCAGCGTGTTCTTTGAAATGGTGGAGCGCCGCGGCAACTACAACGGCTACGGAGCCCCGAACGCCACAGTCCGCCACGCCGTCCAATACGACTCACTCCACCGGGCCTAGCTGCCCGGACCCGACAAAGAATCCATAGAAAGGAGCCGGCTGTGCCGCAAGACAACACCGCACAAGCCCTCGAATCGGAGGAACTGGTGCCGCCAGCTGAGCCACACGCCGCGCATGAGTCCAAGAAGGTGGAAACGCAGGCGGACCTCAGTGCCGAGATCAAGGCGATCGGCGACCGCTATGCCGAGGCACTGAAGAACGGCAAGGCACCGGAAACCATGCCGCGCCTGGACTACGCACCGTACCGCAGTTCCATCCTGCGCCACCCCACCAAGAACCTGCACCACGCAGATCCGGAGACCATCGAGCTGTACTCGCCGGCGTTCGGCCACCAGGACGTGCACGCGCTGGAGTCGGACCTGACCATCCAGCACAACGGCGAGCCGCAGGGTGAACGGATCATCGTCTCGGGCCGGGTCCTCGACGGTGACGGCCGCCCGGTTGCCGGCCAGCTCGTGGAAATCTGGCAGGCCAACGCCGCCGGACGCTACATCCACAAGCGCGACCAGCACCCCGCCCCGCTCGACCCGAACTTCACCGGCGTCGGACGTTGCATCACCGGCGCTGACGGCTCCTACTCCTTCACCACCATCAAGCCCGGCGCGTACCCCTGGAAGAACCACCTCAACGCCTGGCGTCCGGCGCACATCCACTTCTCCATGTTCGGTTCGGAGTTCACCCAGCGGATCGTCACCCAGATGTACTTCCCGGGTGACCAGCTCTTCCCGTTGGACCCGATCTACCAGTCGATCGTGGACCAGGACGCCCGTGACCGCCTGGTTGCGCAGTACGACCACGAGCTGACCAGCCCCGAATGGGCCCTCGGCTACAAGTGGGACATCATCCTGACCGGTTCCAAGCGGACCTGGACCGAGAACGAAGCATACGGCGACGCCGGGGACGAGGAGTAAGCACATGAGCAAGCTGACACCCACACCGGGCCAGACCGTCGGACCCTTCTACGGCTACGCCCTTCCCTTTAACAAGGACAACGAACTCCTGGCACCGGGCAGCCCGGGCAGCATCCGTCTCCAGGGCACGGTGTACGACGGTGCGGGCAACACCATCCCCGACGCCATCCTGGAAATCTGGCAGCCGGACTCCGACGGCAACATCGTTCAGCGCACCGGCTCACTGGTCCGTGATGGCTACACCTTCACCGGTTGGGGCCGCGGCTCTGTTGGAAACTCGGGCGTGTACACCTTCACCACGGTCAACCCGGGGCCGCTTAAACCCGGAGCGGCGCCGTTCATCTCCGTGGCGGTCTTCGCCCGTGGCCTCATGAACCGCCTCTTCACCCGCGTCTACCTGCCGGAAAACGAGGAAGCGCTGGCAAACGATCCACTGTTGAGCTCGCTTGACCCCGAACGCCGCAAGACGCTGATCGCACGCCGCGATCCCGACGGTGGACTCTCCTGGGACATCCGCCTGCAGGGTGGCGACGAGACCGTGTTCCTGGACTTCCAGCAGGACGGTTCGCTGGATCTGGCCTCGGACCAGTCATGACCGACGGCGACTTCGGCATCCTCAGCCCCGTCACTGCCTCGCCTGCGGTGACGGCGTTGACGGGCGACCGTGCCGTGATTGCGGCGATCCTCGACGTCGAAGCTGCCTGGGCGGCTGTCCTCGAGGAAGCCGGGCTCGCACCCGAAGGTTCGGCAGCTGTGGTGGCCGAAGCCGCCGACCCCGGTCACTACGACCTCGCCGTCATCGCCGAACGCGCCCAAGGCGGCGCCAACCCGGTAATCCCGCTGCTCGGTGAACTCCGCGCCCATGTGCGCAGCCTGGATGCAAACGGGGTCGGCGCCGGGAAAGCCGTCCACACCTCCCTCACCAGCCAGGACGTGCTGGATTCGGCACTCATGCTGCTGGCCAGCCGCACCGTTTCGGCGTTGCTCACTGAAGTGAAGAGCACGACGACGGCGCTCGCCACCCTGGCGGAACAGCATGCGGACACGCTATGCGTGGGCAGGAGCCTGACGCAGCATGCGCTTCCCTACACGTTCGGGCTCAGGGCGTCGCAGTGGTTCCAAGGGGTGGCTGCGGCTGCGTCGCGGTTGGCTTCGCAGGAGTTGCCGGTGCAGTTCGGCGGTGCCAGTGGAACGTTGGCATCCGGGTCCAAACTGACAGCCGGCTCTTCAGAGACGCCCTTCACGTTGGCCGACTCCTTGGCCCTCAAGCTCGGCCTGGCCGCGGCTCCGGCACCCTGGCACACCAACCGTTTGGCCGTCACGTCCCTCGGGGATTCCCTGGCTTCCCTGCTGGATGCCTTTGGCAAGATCGCCGTGGACCTGGTGTTCCTGAGCCGCCCGGAAGTGGGCGAACTCGGCGAACCCCTGGCTGCCGGGCGTGGGGTGTCGTCCGCCATGCCCCAGAAACAGAACCCTGTGCTGTCCGTGCTGATCCGCAGTGCGGCCCTCCAAGCTCCGGGTCTTGGTTCCCAGCTCCACCTGGCCGCTGCGAGCTTCAACGACGAGCGGCCGGACGGTGCCTGGCACACGGAATGGCCGGCGCTGCGTCGGCTCCTCGCGCTGGCGCTCGGTGCCGCGCTTCAATTGCGCGAGCTCGCGGAAGGTGTCCGGGTGTTCCCCGAGGCCATGCGCAGGAACCTGGAGATCTCGGGGCCGTTGCTCCTCAGCGAAGGTGTGGCGGCCGCCGTCGCACCTCTCCTGGGCGGGGACGGAAAGCAGAAGCTGCAGGCCGTCGTCGACGAAACACTTTCGGCTCCCGCTGGCCAGCAGGCGGACACCTACCGGAAGCTCCTCCGCGAGGCCGTCCCGGCGGACACGCTGTCCGACGAAGAGTTGGACGCCTTGCTGGATCCCGCGAGCTACCTCGGCGAGGCCGCGGAAATCAGCCGACGCATCCTCGCCGCCTACCCCGAATTCACCGCTTCAACGAAGGGAGCCCATCGTGGCTAAGCCAACCGTCAAGGCTGTGCTGCTGTCCCCGCAGCGCGAACTGGGAACCAAGCCGCTCCTGGTGGTGGGCCCCTCGCTGGGTACCTCCACGGTGCTGTGGTCCGAAACCGCCGCCTCGCTCGGCGACGAGTACGACGTCATCGGCTGGGACCTCCCAGGCCACGGCATCTCGCCAGCCGCCACGGAAGGTTTCGATGTCGCGGAACTGGCGGACGCCGTCGTCGATCTTGTGGAATCTGTTGCGCCGGGCGCGAGGTTCCATTACGCGGGCGTCTCGCTGGGCGGGGCTACGGGCCTGCAGCTCGGCATCAAGCACGGTGACCGTCTCCGCAGCCTGTCCGTCCAGTGCAGCGGCGCCAAGCTCGGAACCCCGGATGGCTGGCTGGAACGCGCGGAGACTGTGCGGAAGCTGGGCACTCCCGTGATGATCCAGGGCTCGGCCGAACGCTGGTTCGCCAAGGGCTTCATGGACCGCCAGCCGGAGATCAGCAGCCGGCTCCTGCACGCGCTCCGCGACGCCGACCGCTTCAGCTATTCGTTCTGCTGCGAAGCCCTCGCTGCCTTCGATGTCCGCGAGCAGCTCGGCAGCATCACCGTCCCCACCCAGGCGATAGCCGGCGTCGAGGACACAGTGGCACCGCCGCCGTTCGCGGAGGAAGTGGTGACCGGCGTGCGCGCGGGCGGCACCTTCGCGGTGGCGGAAGCGCTCGACGGCGTCGGGCACCTGGCGCCTGCCGAGGCACCCGCCGTCGTGGCTGGTTTGATGCGGAACTTCATGAAGGAGAACGGACTGTGAGTACCTCTTCAGAGCGGAACGGGGCTGTCCAGCCGGAGGCCACCGCGCAGGAAATCTACGACGCCGGCATGGTGGTGCGCCGCGAAGTGCTCGGCGACGCACATGTGGACCGAGCCAACGCCGGCAAGGATTCCTTTACCGAGGACTATCAGGACATGATCACCAGGATCGCGTGGGGTGGGATCTGGACGCGGCCAGGGCTGAGCCGGCAGATGCGTTCCGCCGTCACCCTGACGGCGCTGGTGGCGCACGGTCACTGGGAAGAACTGGCCATGCACGTCCGGGCCGCCCTCAACAACGGCCTGAGCAGGGACGAGATCAAGGAAATCCTGCTCCAGACCGCCATCTATTGCAGCGTGCCGTCGGCCAACTCGGCATTCAAGACGGCCCAAAAAGTATTCGCAGAAATCGACGCTGCATCCACCCCCAACTCACCCAACTAGGTCGCAGTTAAGCGCGTTTAGACCCCTCAAAACGCGCACAAATGCGACTCAGTTGGGTATCAAGAAACGAAGGAAATCCTATGAACCAGGCTTTTGTGTACGACGCCGTGCGCACGCCCTTTGGCAAGTTCGGGTCCGGTCTTGCTGCCATCCGTCCGGATGACCTCGCGGCCCATGTGGTCCGGGAGTCGGTTAAGCGTGCGCCTGGGCTGGATGTTGAGCGGATCGATGAGGTGGTGTTCGGGAACGCGAATGGTGCCGGCGAAGAGAACCGCAACGTCGCGCGGATGGCGACGCTGCTGGCCGGCCTGCCCGTCTCGATTCCGGGGACCACCGTGAACCGTCTCTGTGGGTCGTCCTTGGATGCGGCGATCATTGCTTCCCGCCAGATCAACGCCGGCGACGCCGATGTGGTGCTGGTTGGCGGGGCCGAGTCGATGTCCCGTGCCCCGTGGGTGCTGCCGAAGACGTCCAAGCCCTACCCGGCCGGTGACATGACTCTGGCGTCGACCACTCTGGGTTGGCGTTTGGTGAACCCGGCCATGAACAAGGACTGGACCATTTCCCTGGGCGAGGCCACCGAGCGCTTGCGCGAGAAGTACGGGATCACCCGTGAGCGGCAAGACGCCTTTGCGGCGGATTCGCACAACCTGGCCGACGCTGCGTGGAACGAAGGCTTCTACGATTCTTTGGTTACGGCGGTTCCCGGTACAGACCTGGTCCGTGATGAGGGCATCCGTGCCGGTTCTTCGGCGGAGAAGCTTGCCGGGTTGAAGACGGTGTTCCGTCCGGAGGGTTCAGGGCCCGACGGCGGCACGGTCACCGCCGGGAACGCCTCGCCGTTGTCTGACGGTGCTTCGGCGGCGTGGATCGGGTCGGAGGCTGCGGCTGGGATTCTGGGGTTGGAGCCGCTGGCCCGCATTGGAGGCCGTGGCGCGCACGGCAACGATCCCCAATTCTTCGGGTTTGCCCCGGTGGAGGCCGCCAACAAGGCCCTCGCGAAGGCGGGCATCGGCTGGGACCAAGTTGGCGCCGTCGAACTTAATGAAGCGTTCGCCGCGCAGTCGCTGGCATGCATTGATGCGTGGGGGATCGACCCCTCGATCGTGAACCGCCACGGCGGTGCGATCGCGATGGGCCACCCGTTGGGAGCCTCCGGCAGCCGGATCCTTGGCACGCTGGCCCGTTCGCTGCAGGCCTCCGGCCAGCGCTGGGGTGTGGCTGCGATCTGCATCGGCGTTGGGCAGGGCCTGGCCGTGGTGCTGGAAAACGTAACCTCTGGCGTTGAAGGAGCGTAAGGGCGATGTTGAATTTCATTGACACTGTTGGCGAGGCCGTGGCCGGGATCAAGGACGGTTCCACGGTGATGATCGGTGGGTTCGGCAATGCCGGGCAGCCGTTCGAGCTGATCGATGCGCTGATGGATTGCGGTGCGAAGGACCTGACCGTGGTGAACAACAACGCCGGCCAGGGTGACCAGGGCCTGGCGTTGCTGATCAAGGAAGGTCGGGTGCGGAAGATGATCTGTTCCTTCCCGCGGCAGTCCGATTCCTGGCACTTCGACGCCAAGTACCACGCGGGGGAGATCGAACTGGAACTGGTCCCGCAGGGGAATCTTGCCGAACGCATCCGCGCTGCCGGGGCCGGTATCGGCGGCTTCTTCACTCCCACGGGCTATGGCACCACGCTGGCCGAGGGCAAGGAAACCCGGTTCCTCGACGGGAAATGGCAGGTCTTCGAGACGCCGATCCACGCCGACGTTGCCCTGATCAAGGCACTCAAGGCCGATGGCAAGGGCAACCTCGTGTACCGCAAGACCGCCCGAAACTTCGGGCCCATCATGGCCGCTGCGGCAAAGCACACCATCGTGCAGGTTTCCGAGATCGTGCCCACGGGTTCACTGGACCCGGAGAACGTGGTGACGCCGGGAATTTACGTGAATTCGGTGGTCCGGGTTGGCGCTGTTTCTGAAGCAGCTGCTGACTCTTCGAACGGAAAGGTGGCCTGAGTATGGGCACGCAGACAAGCATCCAGACCTCCGAGAAGCCGCTCGGCCGCGATGAACTGGCCCAGTTGGTGGCCCGCGATATCGCCCCGGGCTCGTTCGTGAACCTGGGCATTGGCCAGCCGACGCTGGTTTCGAACTACCTCACCGAAGACCAGAACATCACCCTCCACACGGAGAACGGGATGCTCGGTATGGGCCCTGTCGCCGAGGGGGATGCCGTTGATGGTGACTTGATCAACGCCGGGAAGATCCCCGTCACGGAACTGCCCGGTGCCTCCTACTTCCACCACGCCGACTCGTTCGCGATCATGCGCGGCGGGCACCTGGACATCTGCGTCCTCGGAGCGTTTCAGGTCTCGGCTACCGGTGACCTCGCGAACTGGCACACCGGCGCACCCGACGCGATTCCCGCCGTCGGGGGCGCCATGGACCTGGCCACCGGCGCCAAGGACGTGTTCGTGATGATGACCCTGCTGACCCGTGACGGCGCGTCAAAGCTGGTGGAACAGTGCACCTACCCGCTCACCGGCGTCGGCTGCGTCACCCGCGTGTACACCGACAAAGCCGTGTTCCTCACCGGACCCGAAGGTGTCACCGTCCGCGAAACGTTCGGCTGCACCTTCGAGGAAATCCAGGAACTCGTCCCGCTGCCGCTGAAGGCCGGGGCCTAGCTCTCCAAACTAGGATGGGTAACCATGAGCGAATCCGCAACGACCCCGCAGGCCAGCGACCAGTACGTACAGTCGTTGGCGCGGGGTCTTGCGGTGATCCGGGCGTTCGACGCGAACAACCCGGTCATGACGCTCAGTGAAGTCGCTGCCCGCACCGATCTGACGCGGGCCACGGCCAGGCGATTCCTGCACACGCTGGTAGAGCTCGGCTACGTCCGGACCGATGGCAAGACCTTTGCGCTCACGGCCAAGGTGCTGCAGCTGGGGTATTCGTACCTTTCGGCATTGTCCCTGCCGCAGCTCGCCCAGCCGCACCTGGAGGAACTGAGCCTGAAACTCGGGGAGTCCACCTCCGCTGCTGTTTTGGACGGCCAGGACATCTTCTACGTTGCCCGCGTCGCCACCAGGCGCATCATGAATGTGGGCATCACCGTGGGCACCCGGTTCCCCGCGTACGCCACCTCGATGGGCCGCGTATTGCTCGCTGGCCTGCCGCCCGCAAAGCTGGATGCCTACTTGGAGAAGGCTGAACTCAAGCCACTCACCCCTCGAACCGTAGCCAGCGCGCCCGAGCTGAGGTCCGCCGTCGAGCGTGTCCGGAAGCAAGGCTGGTGCCTGCTGGACCAGGAGCTGGAACTCGGCCTGATGTCCATAGCGGCGCCGGTTCACAACCGCAATAACGGCGATACCGTCGCGGCGATCAACGTGTCCCTTCAGGCGCAAGCGGTCGCCGCGCAGCCGGAGGACTATCTGGATTCTGTGCGGGAGGCGGTTGTGGCCACTGCGGATGCGATCTCGCAGGACGTCTCCGCCAAGCACTGACCCAAGGCCGAACAAGAACCTGGGCCAGCGCCAAGCCCTACTGCTAGAACAGTGCGGTGTATGTGCCCCACCCAGGTGACAGATTCTTCCGTGGCTTCCAGCTTCCGGAGTTGAACGGGTAGATCAACAGATCGCCGCGTTGGTCCACTGCGTACAGATCATTCCAGCCATCGAAGTCAGAGTCTCCGGCACTGCCAATGAATTTCATTGACGACCAGCCAGTCCCAATGATCCGAGAGCCGAACCAGCCGCTTCCTCCATTGGATGAGTAGAGATGCAATTGACCGTTCTTATCCCGAGCCAAGACATCCGGATGCGAATCACCGTCGAAGTCTCCGGGGGAAAAGACTTTGTCGAAGACATTCCAGCCTTGTCCGACCTGACGTGGTGAAAGCCATCCGCCGCGGCCGTTCCCCGGGTAGAGAATCAGTTTTCCTGAAGCGTCCTTTGCCAGGATATCCATTCGCTTATCGCCATCGAAGTCTCCGGGGGCGATGAGTTCGGTCATGCCTTGCCAGCCCCACCCGACCACACTGGCCGTCAACCAGCCCCCGTTGCCATCCCCGGGATAGAGCCACAGTTCTCCGTTGGATTTACGCGCCAGGACGTCAGGAAGGCTGTCTCCGTTGAAGTCACCCGGCGTGATCAAGAGGTTGAAGGCTCCCCACCCCCAGCCGATATAGGGCTGGGACTCATGCCTGTACTTGGAGATCGTGTAGTGCTGGATGAGGTCGCCCCAACTTGTCCGCGCGATTAGGTTGTTCGTTGAGCCCCCGCCGAAGTTCCGCTTTGGGGTGGGGTTCGAGACCGCGGGAGAGACGTTCAATTCGGGGTAATCCATGGTTGGGGCGCCTATCAGGCCGACGAGCCTGCCGTTATGGCGGATCAATGCCACCGCACGAATGCTGCGCCCGGCGTCCGACGCCTGGATGGTGTACGTGGAGCCGGAACCGATGCGTTCATGTGCTTCGTTGTACCAGTCGAACGTGATAGTCGGCTTAGCCGCCGCGGGGAGACCAAAGACGGTTGATGGGTCGAGGCTCGCCTTCAAAGTTTCGCCGAACCAAGGGTTTCCCGTGACCTTCGGGACAGGTGCACCGGCTGGAGTGAATTGGGCCGTGGAGAGGGTCACCGGCCTGTAGCCGGGTTTCAAGGTTGTGTACCTGACGAGGAGCGATTTCCCCGGAATCCCGTAGGCCACTACCGGGCCAGGGTCGTCTGTCCATCCGCCCTGCAACCATCCGCCGATGAACGGTTCCACATAGAACTTCGGGACGGGCTCGGACCATTGTCCGGGGTCCCTCACGACGTCGACTGCGCCAACCGTGCTCATGTCGTAGGTTTCCATGACTTCGACCGTGGGCGGTGACAGGTTGGTTAGTGTTTTCAGCGGCCGCGCCGGATTGTCCACGGTGAAGTCCACGTTCTGTATCCGGGAATCCCCGCCGCCGTCACGGGGATAGACAGCACCTGTGTCCCTGGAGAAGTAGGTTTGCATAGTCGCCGTTGTTCCGTCGGGCTTCTCCCATAGGTAGGAGACGATCACGAATTTGAGCCGCTGATTGCCGGCGTAGTAGGTGCTGTCAACTGCAGCGGTGGCAACGGCCGTGAAGGGTCCTGTTGTCCCGGAGCCCTCCCACACCACTGACCGCAGCTCTGCCAGCGAGTCATCTTGGTACTGAAATTCGACCTTCTGCGCCGGCAATGTGAGGCTGAAGGTGACTTTCGCGGTATCGCCCGTTTTCAGCACATTAGTAGCCGAAGACCATTTCGCAGACACCAGATCCGGTCGCGGTGGGTTGGCGGTGCCCACTGCCAGAGCTGGCGTCGCCGGTGCGGTAAGCGCCGACGCCAGCGCAATGCCAAGGACCATTGCAATCGTTCTTAGCGCCCTCGGAAGCGAGGATGCGGGCGTGTTTGAGTGGCGACGCAAGAGTTCCCCCAAGTTGTACGTCTCGAAGTCGGCGAGATGAGCCGATCCGTTTGAGGATACAGCCACTTTGGCCTACCTCAGAAGGCCCCGCCCTACTTCCGGATCGCCGCCAGCCGGGTCTCCAAGATCCGGCGCACCAACGAGTCGGGCACCGGATTCTCCGATGAAAACCGCAGCGTCCCCGGCGACCACGAGTGCCCGCCCAGCTCCTCGGACATCTCCGGCAGGATCTGCCCGCTGAACGGGTACAACGCCAGGTGCTTCTTGGCCTCCTGAACGCTGACGAAGCCCTTGCCGTCAACGAGCAGTGCCGGCATTCCGTAGCTGGTGCCTTCTTCCGCGTCCGGCGCAAGCTCGCGCGCAATGGCAACGATCCTCTCCAACGCCGGACGGTTGGCAGCACTGACGTTTTCCAAGTACTCGGTGACTGTTCCCATACGGCTATGCTGCCGCACGCCCAAGAGCCGAGGCCAGAGGCCTAACGCTCCGGAATCACCGCGATGCCCTGGATTTCGATCATGGCTTCCTTCTGCCAGAGCCTCGTGACTCCGATGCCCGCCATGGCCGGGTACTGCGAGCCGGCCATCTCGCGCCAGATGCGCCCGATTTCGCGGCCGTTGGCCATGTAGTCGTCCACGTCGGTGAGGTAGATGGTCACGTTGACCAGATCCTCGGGTTGGCCGCCGGCTTCGCGCAGCGTGGTGAGGACATTGGAAAACGCCTGTGTGAACTGCTCCACTATCCCGCCGGGCACGATGTTCATGTTTTTATCCAGCGCTGTCTGCCCGCCCAGGAACACGGTGTTTCCGGCGAGCATGCCGTGGGCAAATCCGGACGGCTTGGGCAGCGATTCCGGGTTGATGGTCTTGTGGCTCATGGTGGTCCTCCTCGGTTGTGACAGTTGCGAAAACTTTTGAAAAGCCCCTATGCAGATCATTCCCGCCCTGCTACGTTGAGCATATGTGACGATCGTAAAAAAGTCGACACATCGAATATCTCGAAGGGAACCCAGCGATGAAACTAGCCACCCTGCGCGTTTCGGGCGGACGTACGACGGCGGCACTCGCCACTGGCGAGGGCACTTACCGAACGCTTCCGGCCAGTGATGTGGGCGCACTCCTGGCCCAGGACAACTGGAGGGCCGTAGCCGAAGCAGCTGAGGGAGAAGCTGTCAGCAATCCTGACTTCGCACCCCTGCTCCCCAATGCCGGAAAGGTAATCTGCTGTGGCCTGAACTACGGTGACCACATTCAGGAGATGGGCCGGGATCTCCCCGAGTACCCCACGCTGTTCGCCAAGTATGCGGACACCTTGGTCGGCGCGAACGATCCTGTAGAAGTCCACGGGAGTGGGCGCGTCGACTGGGAAGCCGAGCTGGCCGTCGTCGTGGGTTCCGAGCTGTACCAAGCGGACGAGGACCAGGCGCGCGAGGCAATAGCCGGCTACACCGTTGCCAACGACGTCTCCATGCGCGACTGGCAAAACCGGACGCTGCAGTGGTTCCAGGGCAAGGCCTGGGACCGGACCACTCCGGTCGGCCCGGTGCTGGTCACCGCGGACGAGGCCGGGGAACACTTCCAGGTCAAGGGCTACGTCAACGGCGAGCTCGTCCAGAACGGAAACACCCGCACGCTCGTGTTCGGACCGGCGCAACTGCTGTCCTACATCTCGCAGTTCACCGTTCTTCGTCCGGGCGACCTAGTCCTCACGGGGACGCCCGGGGGAGTGGGCATGGGCATGACCCCGCCGCGCTTCCTGCAGGACGGCGACACGCTGACTACCGAAATTGACGGGATCGGGCGGTTGGAAAACCAGTTCCGCATCCACGCACCCGTCCACGCCTAAGAACACCGCCTAATACAAGGAGAGAGACCATGAGCCAGGCAACCACTGAATACCGCCTTGAAGGCGACAACTCCATCTACGCCCAGCCCGACGGAAAAGTAGTTCCCGTCGTCACCCGTGCCGGCGCAGAGGACACCAACACGGCCCAGTCCGGCGACTGCATCCGCGTCTCCGGCGTCAGCATCCAGCACACCCCGGCAACCAAGATTTGGTTCGGCCAGGTCTCAAACACTCCCGGCTACCGCTCGCTGCCGCACCACCACGGCGAAGCGGAAACCGGCGGCTACGTTCTCCGCGGCCACGGCCGGATCTACTTCGGTGAGAACTACTCAGAGTTCATCGACATGAAGGCCGGCGACTGGGTATTCGTGCCGCCGTTCATGCCGCACGTCGAGGCGAACATGTCTGTCACCGAGGAACTTGTCTGGCTGACCGCCCGTACGCCGGAGAACCTCGTGGTCAACCTCGAGGACGTCCCTGACGAGACCCTCGCCGACTACCGCCGGGCATAGCCATGATCACGGGAACCCTGACATCGGAGACCTTCCTCCGCGCTGTTGAGCTGACAAAGACCGAACCCCAGGTCTTCGACGAAGCGTATGAGGCCACTACCCAGTACGTTCCGTGGCCCAAGGCTTACGGTGGAGACATGGTGGCCCAGGCCGCAGCGGCGATGATGCGCTCAGTGGATGCCGACCGGCAACTCCACTCGATGCACAGCTACTTCATGCGCCCCGTGGATATCGGTTCAACGGTCCGCTACGAAATCGAGCGCCTGCGCGACGGTCGCGGCTACTCCACCCGCACGGTCCGGGGTTTCCAGAACGGCAAGCCCGTGTATGCCGCGATGGGGTCCTTCCAGGTTCCCGAAGACGGGCCGGACTTCCAGCCTGAGGCGCCTGCCGCCGTCGAGCCTGAATCGCTGCGCTCCGCAGCAGAGGCGCTCACCGAAAGCGAAGGCCCGGCCGCTGATTACTGGGCAGCCGGCCGTAGTTTCGACATGCGGCATATTCCCGGTCCGGTATATGTCGAGATGGAGGGTGGAGCCGCCCCCCAGCAGTCCATCTGGGTCAAAGCCTTCGACACCCTGCCTGATGACACCAACCTCCAGCGCACGGCACTGGCCTACGTCTGCGACTACACCATCTTGGAACCACTGCTCCGGGTCAACGGCCTCAACTGGTCCAGCCCCGGCCTCGCCACCGCCAGCCTTGACCACTCCATGTGGTTCCACCGCGACGGCCGGGTGGACGACTGGGTGCTGTATGCCCAGGAAGCCATCTCCGGCCAGAGCAACCGCGGCCTCGCCATGGGCCGCTTCTTCGACCGTCAGGGACGGCTCCTGGCAACCGTCGCCCAAGAGGGCATGATCCGCGCCTGAAACCCCCATCCCCAGCCCCAACGACGCACCACTGAAAGGAACGGCCATGAGCATGTTGCCATCGGCCCACGTGGACACGTTCACCCGAGACCACCTGCCGTCCACCGATACCTGGCCGGCGTTCGAATTCCCCCTCCCCGAACTGAACTACCCGGACCGGCTCAACGCCGCCGCCGTGCTGATCGACGACGCTGTCGCCCGGCACGGCGCCGACCGCCCCGCCCTCCGCACCCCGGACGGCGTTGTCTTGACGTACGGCGAGCTCCAGACCCGCTCCAACCAGGTGGCCCAGGTCCTCACCGAAGACCTTGGCGTCGTCCCCGGTAACCGCGTCCTGCTGCGGGGACCGAACAACCCGTGGATCGTGGCTGCCTGGCTCGGCGTACTGAAAGCCGGCGCCGTGGTGGTGACCACCATGCCCATGCTGCGCTCCACCGAGGTCTCCACGATCATCGAGCTGACAAAGCCCGTTGTGGCGATTTCCGACCACCGCTTCGTGGACGAGCTCGCGGTGGCCGCAGGTGATGACGTCACGGTCCTGACGTACGGAAAGAACGACGACGGCGACCTCATCTCCCGCTGCTCGCGCAAGAGTGGAGAGTTCACGCCAGTGGACACGTCCTCGGACGACGTTGCCCTGCTCGGCCCGACGTCAGGCACCACGGGTGTGCCCAAGGTGACCATGCACTTCCACCGCGACATCCTCGCCAATGCGGACACCTTTGCCCGGTACATCCTGGAGCCCACGGCGGATGACGTCTTCGCGGGATCTCCCCCGCTTGCCTTCACGTTCGGCCTGGGCGGACTGGTGGTCTTCCCCTTGAGGTTCGGCGCATCGGCCTTGCTGACCGAGAAGGCCGGACCCGTGGAACTCGCTGAGCGGGCAGCAGAGGCCGGAGCCACGGTGCTTTTCACCGCTCCGACGGCCTACCGGGCCATCCTCAAGGAGAAGCGCGGCGATCTGCTCAGCGGTCTTCGGATCGCCGTCTCCGCGGGCGAACACCTGTCCAAGGAAACGTGGGAGGCCGTCCACGAGGCTACCGGCCTGCGTCTGGTCAACGGCATCGGCGCCACGGAAATGCTGCACGTATTCATCTCGGCGGCCGGGGACGACATCCGTCCGGGTACCACCGGCAAGGCCGTGCCGGGCTACCGAGCCACCATCCTGGACCAGGACGGCAAGGAACTCGGCCCGGGACAGTCCGGCCGCCTCGCCGTCATTGGCCCCACGGGCTGCCGCTACCTCGATGATCCCCGGCAAGCCAACTATGTGGTGAACGGCTGGAACGTCACGGGAGACACCTTTTCCATGGACGAGGACGGCTACTTCACTTACCAGGCCCGCTCGGACAACATGATCGTTTCCTCCGGGTACAACATCGGCGGACCCGAGGTTGAGGCTGCCATCGACCAGCACCCCGACGTCGTGGAAAACGCGGTCATCGGCATCCCGGATGAGCAACGCGGAAGTATCGTGTGCGCGTTCGTGGTCCTGCGTGAAGGCGTCACAGGAGACGCGGCCAAGCGCAAGGAAATCCAGGACTTCGTGAAGCAAACCATCGCCCCGTACAAGTACCCGCGCGATGTCCGCTTCGTCACCGAACTTCCACGCAATCCCAGCGGCAAACTGCAGCACTTCAAGCTGCGCGACCGCGTCCTCGCAGAAGAACCAGAGACACAGGAACTTACCGCCGCCGGCCAAAGCCAGGCGTAGCGGGCCCGAGAAGGAGCAACACCATGAAGATCGCAATCGTCGGAGGCGGCCCGGGGGGCCTGTACTTCGCAGCACTGATGAAGCAGTTGGACCCGTCCCACGACATCACCCTCTGGGAACGGAACGCCGCGAGCGACACCTTTGGGTTCGGCGTCGTGTTTTCCGATGAGACCCTCGGCGGCATCGGCAACGCCGACCCCGTAGTGGCCGACTACATGAGCCGCCGCTTCGCCCGCTGGTCCGACATCGACATCCACTTCCGCGGCGAAATGATCACGGTCGGAGGCCAGGGCTTCGCTGCCATGAGCCGCAAGGAACTGCTGGAACTCCTCCAGCGGCGATGCATCGAACTCGGCGTGGATGTCCGGTTCAGCACCATGGCACCGGCCATCGAGGAGCTGGAAGCCAACCACGATCTGGTCCTCGCAGCAGACGGCGTGAATTCCCAGATCCGCGCCAAGTACGCCGACGCGTTCGGCCCTGACCTGGATCCGCGCACCAACAAGTACATGTGGCTCGGAACGGACCAGGTGTTCGAGGCCTTCAAGTTCTTCGTGAAGGAAACCGAGTGGGGTGTCATGCAGATCCACGGCTACCCGTACTCGGACGAAGGCTCCACGTTCATCGTCGAGATGCATGAGGACGTGTGGCATGCGGCCGGCTTCGATGAGACCGCCAATGAGGTGTTCCCTCCGGGTGTCTCCGACGAGAAGGCCATCGCCAAGATCCGTGACATCTTCGCTGAGGAACTGGCCGGCTACGAGGTCCTCTCCAACAACTCCAAGTGGCTGAACTTCAACACGGTCCGCAACCAGAGCTGGCGCAAGGGCAACGTGGTCCTGGTGGGCGACGCCGCCCACACGGCACACTTCTCCATCGGCTCCGGGACCAAGCTGGCCATGGAAGACTCCCTTGCGTTGGCTGCCTGCCTCCACGAGCACCCCACGGTTGAGGCAGCCCTGGAAGCCTATGAAACCGAACGGCGTCCCGTGGTGGCCTCTACCCAGCGTGCCGCGCAGGCTTCCCTTGAATGGTTCGAGCGCATCGGCCAGTACAAGGATCAGGACCCCACGCAGTTCGCATTCAACCTGCTCACCCGCAGCCGGCGCATCACGCAGGAGAACCTGCGACTGCGTGATCCTGAGTTCGCCGACGCCGTGGACCGGAACTTCGCCGCAGCCCAGGGCCTCACCGAGGTGGCCCCGGCCATGTTCCAGCCCTTCAGCATCGGGGAACTGGAACTGAAGAACCGCATCATCGTCTCGCCCATGGACATGTACTCCGCCACTGACGGCATCCCCGGCGACTTCCACAAAGTCCACCTGGGTTCCAAGGCCCTGGGTGGCGCCGGACTGGTGATGACGGAAATGGTGTGCGTCTCCGAAACGGGCCGCATCACCCCCGGCTGCAGCGGCCTCTACACAGACGAACAGCGGGACAGCTGGAAGGAAATCGTCGACTTCGTACACTTCCGTTCCACCGCCAAAATCGGTGCACAGCTGGGTCACTCGGGCCGCAAGGGCTCCAGCAAGCTTATGTGGGAAGGAATCGACCAGCCACTCGACTCCGGCAACTGGACCGCCGTCGGACCATCCGCCCTTCCGTACGGCCCCGGAAACCAGACCCCGCAGGAACTGGACCGCGCCGGCATGGACGCCATCAAGGCCGAGTTCGTCGCAGCAACAAAGCGCGCGGAGCAGGCAGGCTTCGACCTCCTGGAAATCCACGCGGCCCACGGCTACCTGCTCTCCTCCTTCCTCTCGCCGGTTTCCAACCAGCGCGCGGACGAATACGGCGGCAGCCTGGAGAACCGGCTGCGGTTCCCGCTGGAAGTCTTCGACGCCGTCCGTGCGGCTTGGCCTGCCAACAAGCCGGTGACGGTGCGGATCTCCGCGACGGACTGGATCGACGGCGGCAACACCTCGGATGACTCGGTCGCCATCGCCAAGGCGTTTGTTGAGCATGGTGCCGCCGGGCTTGATGTCTCTACCGGCCAGGTCGCCAAGGAGGAGAAGCCCGCGTTCGGACGCAGCTACCAGACCCCGTTCGCGGACCGCATCCGCCAGGAAGTTGCCGCTCCGGCAGGCGTGGCAGTGATCGCCGTCGGCGCCATCTCAAGCTACGACGACGTGAACTCGATCCTGCTCGCCGGACGTGCCGACTTGATCGCCCTTGGCCGTACGCACCTGTACGATCCCCAGTGGACCCTGCACGCAGCCGCGGAGCAGGAATACCAAGGCCCCGGCGCCGACTGGATCCCCCAGTTCCGTGCCGGGCGCCGCAAGCCGCCAAGCTCCCGCACGGACGCCGTCCGCCCGCGGTTGTCCCTCCTGAAGGAGCCCGATGCCGAACAACTCAACGCCCACCTCCGCTGGACGCCTGCAGCAGCAGCGTCGGCCGCAGCTTCGGTGCTGGTGAAGTAGCCATGGCCGCCGCCTCCGTGAACACCTGGAACGTCCCCAAGCGGACCACCGGTGTGGTGCTGTTCTGCTGCTGGCTCGCCATCCTTGCGGAAGGATACGACGTCGGCGTGCTGGGTGCCGTGCTTCCCGCACTCGCCGAGTACAAGGAGTGGAACCTTTCGCCGCTGGCCCTGGGTGGCCTTGGCTCATATGCCTTGATTGGCATGCTGATCGGTGCCCTGTTCATCGGGACCCTCAGCGACCTCGTGGGCCGGAAGAAGATGCTGCTCGCCTCCATGGCGATCTTCACGCTGACCCAGGCAGGAGCCGCCTGGGCTCCGACTCCGGAAATCTTCGGAATTTTCCGACTCATCGGCGGGCTTGGCATGGGCGGTGTCATCCCGGTGGCCGCTGCCCTGACCATCGAATACTCGGCGCCGAACAAGCGCTCCTACAACTATGGGTTGATGTATTCGGGTTACTCGCTGGGCATTGTGGCCGCGGCGCTGGCGGCATTGTTCGTCCTGCCGCTGGGCGGGTGGCGCGCGGTCATCGCGATCGGCGCCGTCCCTGTCCTGCTGATCCCGGTCATCTGGAAGTTCCTGCCCGAATCCCTGGAATACCTGGAGTCAAAGGGTCGCCGGTCCGAAGTGGAAGCGCTGGCTTCCAAGCTGAGGATCAGCGACTACCGGCCCACTGTTGCTGCAGCTACGCCGGGCTCCCAAGCCGCTCCGGCTGATCCGTGGTGGAAGACCATCACCACCATGTTCTCCCTGAAGTACCTCCGCTCCACCGTGTTCTTCTGGATCTCGCTGTTCTGTGGCCTGGTGCTGGTCTACGGCCTCAACACCTGGTTGCCCAGCATCATGAAGAAAGCAGGCTACGACCTCGGGTCCTCCCTGACCTTCCTCCTGGTCTTCAGCCTCGCCTCGGCCATCGGCGGCCTGATCCTGGGACGTGCAGCAGACAGGTACGGCAAGAAGCTCATCCTGGTGGTGTTCTACATCCTTGGCGGCCTGGGCATCATGCTGCTCGTCTTCCCGAACACCATGGTGGTCAACCTGCTGTTCGTGGCCTTCGCGGGCATCGGATCCATCTCCACTTCACTGGTCCTCACGGGCTACATCGCCGACTACTACCCGGCAAAGGTCCGCGGCACAGCCACGGGCTGGGCCCTCAGCTTCGCCCGGCTCGGTGCCATTTCCGGTCCGTTGATCGGTGGGTGGATTGCGGGGTCCAAGCTCCCGTTCGAGGCGAACTTCGCCATCTTTGCCGGAATCGCCGTGGTGGCCGCGGCCGCCGTCGCGCTCATTCCCAAGCCGCAGCCGGAGCAGCCGGTGGCGGCAGCGAGCACCGACCCGGAGGCCGAGGACGCCAACGTCCCGGCCCGGTAAGGAAGGGCAGGTCATGGAGTTTCCGGAAGCAAGCGTCACCCGGACGGTGGAATGGGTGGACACCGACGCCTCGGGCCACCAGCACAACTCGGCCGTCCTGCGCTGGGTGGAAGCCGCCGAAGCCGAGCTCTTCCGGAAACTCCAACTGCCGGATTACTTCCCCCACGCGCCGCGCGTCCAGCAGGTAGTCAACTACAAGTCAAAGCTGTGGTTCGGCCAGCGCGTCACCGCGACGGTCAGGGTCCACCAGCTCGGGCGGACGTCGCTCACGTTGGGGTTCGAGGTGGTGGGTCACCCGCTCGAAACCTCCGCGGACAAGAACTACGACGGCGGTACCGACGACGGCGGCACACCGGCAGGCAGCGTAGTGGCCGCTTTCGGGACGGTCACCACGGTCCACGTTCCCAACGGAACCACCGCATCACAGCCTTGGCCGGAACATCTGGTCAGGGCTGTGCAGGGCCCGGTTTCATCCCCGCGAGATGGCACTTAATGACAGTCCGGGAGCCCGGGATTGTCATTAAGTGCCATCTCGGCGGGTGAGTGGGCGTGGGACGTCGCCCCGCGACCCCCCCAAGGTGCGGGTGCCGCCGTCGTGATCATCCAGGACCCGGCTTGCCGGCAACTTATGATGAACATGATTGGCGCCTGGACTCCGGCGCGGAAATGAGGAAGTTTCTATGTTCGCCGTCCCGGCACCGCCCGTTCGTCACCAGCAGCTCCTGGTGACGATCTTCGGCCTCTACGGGCGGAATGCGGGTGACGCCCTGCCGGTCTCGGCACTGATCTCCATGCTGGGGACGCTCGGCTACGACGCCCCCGGAGTGCGGTCCTCGGTGTCCCGGCTCAAAGCAAAAGGTGTGCTGAAGAGCGTCCGTGAAGGCGGCATTGCCAAGTACAAGATCGCTGAGTCGATCAGTGACGTGTTCCGCGAAGGTGACCGGCGGATCTTCGCGCCAGAGCAACCCGCGCCGGTGGACACCTGGGTGCTGGCAGTCTTCTCTGTCCCGGAATCGATGCGGAACAGGCGTCACCAGTTGCGCTCGGCGTTGTCCGGACTTGGCTTCGGCTCCGTGGCTTCCGGGGTGTGGATCGCCCCCGCCCACAAGCTTGAGCAGGCTCGGGAACGACTCACGGCCAGCGGACTGATCGAATTCGTGGATTTATTCCGCAGCGACTACGTCTTTGACGGGCCCATGCGTCCCAAGATCTCCGAATGGTGGGACCTCAAGGAACTCGATGGCCAGTTCACCGCATTCCTTGAGCTGTACCGCGGAGCCGGGCAGTTGTGGGCCGACCGCGTGGGCGGCGACCCGGATTCTGCCTTGGCGCGCTCCACGGAAGAACTGCGGCGGGACGCTTTCCGGTACTACATCCCCATGCTCACCATGTGGCGCCGGTTCCCTTACCGCGACCCCAACCTTCCTTCGGACTACCTTCCGCCGGACTGGCACGGCCCTGAAGTGCGCAGGACTTTCCAGGCCGTGCACCGCCTCGCCGCTCCGCTTGCTGCGGAGTACGCGCACGAAATCATCGCCGGAGCAATGGATCCGGCAGTGGTTTAGTTTTCGGCCGGGGCGACGGCGATGAGTCCAAAGACTTCCCCTTGCAGGCCCTGCACGATCGCCATGCGGCCGAACGGGCTGTCACTGACGGGCATGAGGAGCTTTGCCCCGAGGTGTTCGGCCAGCGCCGCCGTGGCAGCGACGTCGTCGCTGGCGAACCAGGTCAGCCAGTAGTCCGGTGTTTCCCCGGGGAGCGCGCCGTCCAGCTGGATGCCGGCCACTTCGCGCCCGTCCTTTGGGCGCAGGCACGTGGAGTACACCATGTCATGTCCGTCGATGTCGTGGTAGCTGAAGCCGAAGACGTCAGCGTAAAACGAGCGGGCCGCGGAGTAATCGCGGGTGTGGAGCTCATTCCAGCACAGGGAACCGTGCTCATTGACGCGTTCCGCCCCGATATGGTTGCCGGCCTGCCAGATGCCGAAGACCGCGCCGCCGGAGTCGGCCGCGACAGCCATGCGGCCGGCATCCATGACATCGAAGGGCGGTACCAGAAGCCGGCCACCTGCTGCCTTGACCTGCGCTGCGGTGGCCCCGGCGTCGTCGGAGGACAGGAAGGTGGTCCACGACGGCGGCAGCGCGGCATCATCCTTGGGCCCCAAACCGGCCACCGCATGCCCGTCGAGGTGCGCCAGCAGGTAGCCCCCGGCGTCGTCGTCGGAGGTGTAGCCCCAGCCGAAGAGTCTGGAATAGAAGTCCCTGGCCGACTCAACGTCATCGATGGACAGATCGACCCACATGGGTGTGCCGGGGGGCCATGTGGAGATTTTGGTGGTCATTCGTGACTCCTCAGGGTAGGAATTCCGGGCGTTACCGCCTCCCCGGGCGCCCTATGCGCCGGACCCCGGGGAAGCAGCCACCCATCCTGTGTGCTTCAGCCCTGATTCGTGTCACGAACCGGGGATTTAGTTCCCCAAATCCTCCAGGACCGCCATGGCGGCGTTGTGGCCTCCCAGTCCACTGACCCCGCCACCCCGGCGTGCCCCCGCCCCGCACAGGAACACCCGCGGGTGGCCGGTACCGACACCCCAGCGCTCGGCCGGCGTTTTCCGGGGTTCGTCGTCTTCAAGGAACGGCCACTGGAGCTTGGCGTGGAAGATGTTGCCGCCGGTCATATTCAGGGCGTGCTCAAGGTCCAGCGTGGTTTTCGCTTCGATGCACGGATTGCCGTCGGCGTCAGTGAGCAGGAGGTCCTCCACCGGTTCGGCCAGGACGGAGTTGAGCGAGGAGAGCACGGCGGCCTGGAGCTCGGCCCGCATCTGCTCGTTGTTCTCCTCGGTGACCAGCCGGCCCGGTGTATGCAGGCCGAAAATGGTGAGGGTCTGTGCGCCTGACGCGGCAAGTTCCTTGGACAGGATGCTCGGGTCGGTCAGTGAATGGCAATAGATCTCGCAGGGCAGCGGTGAAGGAATCCGGCCTTCTGAGGCGGACCGGTAGGCCGCCTCCAACTGGCCATGGCCCTCGTTGATGTGGAAGGTGCCGCCGAAAGCTGCTTCGGGTGACACAGACGTATCCCGCAATCCGGGAAGCCGGCGCAGGAGCAGGTTCACCTTGATTTGCGCACCCTCGGGGCGTTCGCCCTGGATGCCCGAAGCGTCGCCCAGGAGACGGCCGAGCACCCACGGCGACACGTTGGCCAGCACGCGCTCGCCGTGGAACTCCTGAACGACCCCGCCACGCTGGAACCGGACCGTACCGCCGTCGGAAATGTCCGTGACCTCGGCGCCGGCCAAGAGGACGGCCCCGGCTTCCCGGGCCACGCGCTCCAACTCCCTGGACACCGAGCCCATGCCGCCCAGCGGAATGTCCCAGTCTCCCGTTTCATTCCCTATCACGTGATAGAGGAAGCAGCGGTTGGCGTCCAGGGAGGGATCGTCGAGGGAAGTGAACGTGCCGATCAGGCCATCGGTTGCCACGAGGCCACGCACCAGGTCGTGCGATAGGCGATTCGTGACAACGGTGCCCAACGGATTTTCGATGAAGTCAGCCCACAGCTGGTCATCGCCGAGCAGTTCGCGTGCTTCCGAGCGGCTGGGCAGCGGCCGGCATACCGTGGGAAACAAAGCGCGGGCCAGTTTCTCGGTGTCGGCGTAGAAGCCTTGGAGGGCATCGAAGTCCTCGCCGGCGCCCACCCGGGCGAAGGAACTGCGGCTTGCCTGAGCGTCGTCGCCGTCAATTAACAGTCCCGTCTCCACGTTGAGCGGGTTGGGCGTGTAGGAGGAATACCTGCGCCTTGCGAGCTTGATGTCCAGCCCCAGCTCACGGATGATCTGCTCCGGCAGCAGGCTGACCAGGTAGGAGTAGCGGGACAGGCGGGCGTCCACACCCTTGAAGGCCCCGGCCGAAACCGCGGCGCCACCGAAGTGGTTGTCGCGTTCAAGCACAGCCACGCTTTTCCCGGCCTTGGCCAGATAGGCAGCTGCCGTGAGTCCGTTATGTCCGCCGCCCACAATGACAGCGTCGAAGTGTGTGTTATCCATGCCGAGAGACTAGCCATGGCGTGGCGCTGCTTACCGGAATTGCTCCGTGACGTAAGCAACCCTTGGTCTCGCGGCACCCGCCCGGCGGGCAAGCGTAAGGTGCCTGCCCGCCGTCGTGGTTGCTCAGATGGTTCTGGTCGCCTTGGCGAGGTTCTCGCGCAGTTCGACGGCGTTCTGCCGCACCACGTAGGCGGGCCGGTCGCGTTCGACCCGCCAGCTCTCCTCAAGCGGCCCGATGTTGACGGTGTCGAAACCGAACTCGTCGTAGAGCCGGGTGACCAGTTCCACGGCCTCCGGGAAGTCGCTTGCAGTAGCCAGTGCCCGGCGGTTCGCGGTGCCGGCGGGGCTTCCGTCGGTGGTGATGTCCGCGGCGCCGATGTGGTTGAAGCCCTTGGCTACCTTGGAGGTGGGGAGGTGCTTTTGGAGCAGCCCGGACGTGGTGGCCTCACCCTTGTCGAGCTCGGGGATGCGGCCGTCGCGCTCCCAGTAGTAGTTATTGGTGTCGATGACGATTTTGCCTTCGAGGGGCTCCACCGGGATGTCCCGGTAGGCCTTGAGGGGTACGGTCACGACGGCGAAATCGCCTGCCGCTGCTGCTTCGGCCGCCGTCGTGGCCCGGGCGCGGGGCCCGAGTTCGGCAACGCGTGCCGCGAGGGTTTCCGGTCCGCGTGAATTGCTGATGACGACGTCGTATCCAAGTTCCACGGCCTTGCGTGCGACCTGGCTGCCAATGTGTCCTGCACCGATGATTCCGATTGTTGTCATATCTACGGCAACAGGAAGTTGCAGACGCGTATTTCCAGCGTTACGCAGTATGTCGGCCCGCCTTGGGTCCCGGACGTCAACCGGGAGTTATATACTAAGTAATCTTACTAAGCAGACGATCATCACGTACGAGGAGGTTGGGAATGGCTGGTCACTTGGAGTTGGTTGATGCTCCCGATGGGGGCTACCGCGTGCTGATGGTAGACGGCGAGGACTCGCTGATGGGGTTGTCCAGGCGCTATTCATCAAAGGACGAGGCGGTCCGTGCTGTGGAATCGCTTCGGGAAGTCGCGGGGACGGGGCTGCTGCGGCAAGGTTCGGCGGAGCGGTATGCGTTGCTGGAGTCCGAAGAGTTCATGATGGACCGGGCGCTGGCCGGGGCCGCGCCCTTGCGCGCCGAGGTCGGGTAGCCATGGCCGGGTCTGCGCAAGGAGGCAAGCGGGGCGTTCTCTTCGATGTTGACGGGACGCTCATCGATTCAAGCTACTTTCACGCGTTTGCGTGGTGGCAGGCGTTTCGGCGGGAGGGCCTGGACGTCCAGCTCTCCAACATCCACCGCTCGGTGGGCATGGGCGGTGACAGGCTGATCCAGCATCTGGTTCCTGACTGTACTGAGGAGATGCAGGAGGAACTCAAGAACGCCCATGGTGCAGTTTTCTCCACTTTTTGGCCGTCCTTGAGGCCGTTCGACTCGTCGCGGGACCTGCTGGCAGCCTGCTCTGATGCGGGTCTGGCGGTGGGGTTGGCGTCATCGGCCCAGGAGCGCGACCTGGACGTCAGCCGGAGGCTTCTGGATGCCGGGACGTCCATCGATGCATGGACGAGTTCGGCTGACGCCAAGGAGAGCAAGCCGGCTCCCGACATCCTGGTGGCGTGCCTGGAGAAACTTGGAGTGGATGCGCCCAATGTGGTGTTCGTCGGTGACGCGGTCTGGGATGTGAAGGCGGCTGCGGCGATCGACGTTCCCGCCATCGCGCTGACCTGCGGCGGAATCAGCGAGGCTGAACTGCGCGACGCAGGTGCCGCGGAAGTCTACGACAATCCGCGGCACCTGCTGGAGAACCTTGAGGGCAGTGCGATCGGACGCCTGGCCTCGGAAATTCCGCGACCTTAGCGGCTGACTTCCTTGTTGCGGCCGCGCCCGCGAACCGCCCAGATGATCAGCGCGATGACGATGATTGCGGCAATTGCCGCAAGGATCCACGGGGTGACGTCAGTGCGCGTCTGTTCCTGGGGTTCCGACTCGCCCGTGCCCGGGTTGGCCGGTCCGCTGCTGGCCGGGTTGGGAGTCTCGGAGGTACCCGCTGAGGGGCCGGGGTTGGTTGGCGTGGCCGTTGACGGCCCGGAGGGATTGCTGGGGCCCTGGGATGGCGTGGGACTGGTTGCGGCAACATGTGCTTGAACAGTTGAGGGCGTGGCGGCAGTGGCGGCCGCGCCCGTGGACAGCAACGCTCCGCCGAAGAGTGTCAGGGCTGCGGTGGTCAGGGCTAATCTGCGAAGCATCGTTTCTCCTGGGGGTAGGCGTGTTCGTGCATCCTCATGGTAGTAAGCATACTGACTAAATCGGTAAAAGTGTGGGTGACGCGTGCACTCGCACCCGGCACCCACTGGTGGGGCTAGCGGGTGAGCTTGGCGGAATCCGGTTCCAGGTCGCCGATATGGCCCGGCGCGTTGGCGGCCAGGACGCGCTGGACGAAAGCGCTGTACTCCTCCATGTAGTGGCGCAGCAACCCGGCGGTCCCTTCGTCCTTAACGGTGCCGTCGTCGTCGTACGCGTCCGCGACAAAGCGGATGTACGCCTCCGGCGCGTTCAGCTGCGGCGCGTCCAGGAAGCTCAGGACGCTGCGCATGGAGGACTGCATCACCGCAGTGCCGATGCCGCCCGGCGAGGCGCCAATGATTCCGGTGGGTTTTCGGGCGAACGAATTGGTGCCCCACGGCCTGGATCCCCAGTCGATGGCGTTCTTGAGGGCGCCCGGGATGGAGCGGTTGTATTCAGGCGAGACGAACAGGATGCCGTCCGACGCGGCGATCGCATCCTTCAGCGCCTTGCCCGCAGGCGGGAAGTCGGCGTCGTAGTCGGAGCTGTACAGGGGGAGATCCTTGATTTCGATCTCATGGAATTCGAGTTCGGGCGGCGCCACGCTGATGAGCGCCTTGGAGAGGGTCCGGTTGATGGAGGTGCTTGAGAGGCTACCCACGAAATAACCGATCTTGAATGTATCCATGGCGGCATTCCTTCCCGACGGCACGGCCGTGACCGGCGCGTCGACGTGCGGAGGCTGGTTGCCCCCAGCTCACGTTCGACCCTAGTTGAGAAGCGGGTCCGGCGCAGCCCCCCAAGTCTGCGCCGGCTGAGCAGTGCGTCCTGGTCCACGAGTTCGCCCCGGGAGGTGTGGATGAATGTGGCGCCGTTCCTCAGTTTCGCCACCAGCCCGGCATGGATGAGGTTCTCCGTGGAAGGTAACGACGGCGCGTGGAGGCTCACGACGTCGGAGCTCGCCACGAGCTCGTCCAGGCTGACGCGTTCGACGCCGAGTGCGTCCGCCGCGGCATCGTCCAGATAGGGGTCGGAGACAACGGTGTCGAGGTAGTAGGGAGCCAGGAGCCGGATCACGTGGCGGCCGATCTTCGAGGCGCCGATGATCTGACTGCCCCGGGGATGACACTATTGCTCTCTCAAGAAAGTTTTAGTGTATTGACACTAATGCTTTCGCGGGAAAGCATTAGTGGGTGGAGCGAATCAAAGGACTCTCAACGGGAGAAGTCGCGGAACGTCTTGGAATAACCCAGGTGTCGGTGCGCCAGCTCGTTGAATCCGGACAGCTCACTGTCATCGGGCGCGTGGGCCGGTCCATCCTTCTCGACACGGCCTCCGTCGAACGACTGTCCGCAATCGGCACGCGCCGAGGCCGGGCGTGGACTGCCAAGACAGCTTGGGCAGCGCTGGCGCTCTTGTCCGGGCAGAACCCCACGTGGATCTCATCATCGGAGAAGTCCCGACTGAAAAGCAGACTGCGGCGACTCGATGCGGCCGCTGTCTGCACCCTCGCCAGGCACAAGGACCATGTTCTCCGGTATAGAGCTACACAGGAGGCTCTGGATCGGCTCAGCCATCACCTGATCGCCAGCGGGGCCGCCGCCATGCAGGACGAATCCACTGCCGAAACGTTCGGCATGGCCGGCGGAAGCGGCATCGCCGAAGGTTATGTCATGGCCGGAGACGCCAAGGCGCTGGCTGATTCATTGGGTCTTGTTGAGGACCCGTCCGGCAACGCCATCATCCATGAGGTCGAGCTGGTAGAGCCGTTCGCCGAGGGCAGGGTACCTGTCGCCGCCGTGGCCGTGGACCTGATGGGGTCGCTGGCCACCCGGGAACGCACCGCCGGCAAGCGCGTCATCGAGGAGCTGCTTCATGCCTGAGCCTGCCGCGGCCACGGCCAATGGCCGGGAAATTTGGGACGTCTCCATACTGCCAGGAGGTGGGGGCTCGCCATGGCCGCAGTGTCTGGAGCTGGCCAGGACGCTGCCCTCCACCCAGTGGACGCTCGTGGGCGGCCTCATGGTCCAGCTGCACTCCGCGGCCGCCGGCCTGCCCGTCTCCCGACCAACCGCCGACGTGGACATCGTGCTTCATATCGAGACCGGAGCGGCCACGACGTCGTCGGTGTCAGCAGCGCTCAGCGGGCTGGGCTACACCCTGCAGAGGTCCATCGACCACGACGCTCCTGCGCACCGGTTCGTCTGCGGCAAGCAGCAGATCGACGTCATGATCGCTGATCACTTGCCGGAGGCTAAAGTTCCCACCCTCGGTGGCCGCAAGCCCTTCCAAGTCTCCGGCGGCACGCAGGCTCTGAAGCGGACCGTCAATTGCCGACTTGTCGGCGGCGACGGCGAGTCTGTCCTCATCAGCATCCCCAACGCGCTTGGTGCCCTGGTCTTGAAAGGTGCGGCCTACCGGGAGGACTCCCGCGATCGGGACCGGCACCTCGACGACGCCGTGGTCTTGTGCGCCACGATCAAGACGCCACTGACCACTGCCAAAGCGATGGGCGGCAGCGATAGGTCCCGCATCCTCACGCTCCAAAGCGTGCTTGAGAATCCGGACCACCGCTCCTGGCAACTCCTTGACGAAGCTGATCGGACACCCGCGATGGACGCTCTACGCATCCTGGCCAGCAACCCGCTGCAGCTCCCGCGGGTGAACACGCTCAAAGAGGGGTAGCAGGGGGCGTAGCGCGCAATTGCTGGATTGTTGAACTGAATTGAACTCCTTGCCGATCCCAAGACGTATAGGCTCAAATCCATGAGCTCAGTCCCGGAGGGTGGAGAACCCATGGAACCGTTCCGTGTGGTCATCGGCTTCAGCGATCAGAAACTCTCCGCTACGTGGCCCTTTATCGAGCTCCTGGCAACGCAGGAACGACTGGAGTTCCGTGCCCGCATGGGGTTTGCCCGGCTTTTGGGACCATGGGGCGTCGAACGGTCCCAGGTCACCGAGATCTTCAGGGCTCCGGGTTTGCTGACCCGCGACTGCATTGCCGTCCGGGGCAAGCATTACATGGACTGGACTATTTACGCGTTCAGCCTGGAGCCCATTCTTCTGAGGCTCGAGGAACTCGGCTATCCCGTGGACTGGGTTCATCGGAGACCGTGAATATGGACACCAGGGGAGGGGGCCCGATGAAGCCGAACCGCCGGCTCGGCACAATACTGGGCGCACTCGGAGTCGCGGCACTCTCACTCAATTTCTTTATTAGTCTCAACCATGCCTTTAGGTATCCGGACGGGCTCAAGGTACTTGAATGGCCTTGGTCATCGTGACGATTCCTGCAGTGGCTTGGTTGGCTTGGACGTTCCACAAGGCAAGAACCTTCAAAGAGAGGCAGCAAGCGAGCCAGCCAAGCGGCTGACCCAAAGCTACCGCAACTCGCCCACCCCGGTACGGGCCAGCCGGTGGTAGTCGGCGTGCTCAAGCAGGGACGCTGCTTCCTCGTCTGCGATCACTCCGGTGGTCAGCCCGAGCACGGCATCAGGCTTACCTTCGAGGTGCTCAACAACGAGCGAGGCCGCGATTTCTCCTGCTTCTTCCTGGGCGCGGACAATGGTGACTTCTGCCATAGGATTTCTCCCAATTCCGCCGGCCTGCAGCAGTTGCCGGCGATTCAGTGAAATGGACATGGAAGGTCTCCTCGTTGAGTATCCCGTTGGGGGTCCAGGTTGTGGTAGCTTCCGAGACGTTCCGGATACGTTCAGGGCACCTGCGATCAATGTTCCAGCCGCCGAAGTGCGAATTCCAGAATTCGAACATTTTCAAACCTCCCCATCCCTACCGGCGCCCTGCGCACCGCCATAGACTCATGCCATCCACGTTCTGGACGGTTCTGGAGAGGGGTGGCGTTGAGGGCAGGCATAGCGCGGGAGCGGATCGACGGTGAACGCCGCGTTGCCGCGACACCGGAAACCGTCAAGCAACTCGTCGGCCTTGGCCTCGAGGTCCATATCGAGTCCAGTGCGGGACTTGCCTCCGGCCATGGCGACGCTGACTACCAGAAGGCGGGTGCCGCCGTCGTGCCTTCCTTGAACCTGTCCGAAGTGGACGTCTACTGCCACGTGCGTCCCATGGACCCGACGACGGCCGGAGCCCTCCGCCGGGGCGCGGTCACCGTGGGGTTGGGGTCGCCGTCGTCCGAGTTGCCTACTGTCCACGCGCTCGCCGCAGGCGGCATCACGTCCTTCGCCCTGGAACTGGTTCCGCGCATCTCCAGGGCGCAGTCCATGGATGCCCTGACGTCGCAGGCGCTGGTGGCCGGATACCGCTGCGTGCTCGAAGCTGCCATGCGACTGCCCCGGTTCTTCCCGCTCTACATGACGGCCGCCGGAACCATTCCTCCGGCACGCGTCCTGGTGCTGGGTGCGGGAGTGGCGGGTTTGCAGGCGATCGGCACTGCGAAACGGCTCGGTGCACGGGTGTCCGCCAACGACATCCGCCCGGCGTCCGCCGATGAGGTTGCGTCCATGGGCGGCACGTTCATCAAGCTGGATCTCGAGACGGCCGAAGCGTCCGGCGGGTACGCCCGCGAGCTCAGCGCCGACCGCGGCACCCTGCAGCGCGCCCTGCTCGCTCCCCACGTGGCGCAGGCTGACGTACTGATCACCACCGCGGCCGTCCCCGGAAGGCGGGCGCCGCTCCTGGTAACCCGCGAGATGGTCCAGGCCATGAAGCCCGGTTCCGTGGTGGTGGACCTGGCGGCGGAATCGGGCGGCAACGTTGAAGGCGTCGTTCCCGGGCAGGATCTCCACGTTCCTGCCGCCGACGGCCAGGGCACCGTCACGCTGGTTGGCCTCAAGGACCCGGCGTCCGCGATGCCCGCCGACGCGTCCCGGCTTTATGCCAAGAACGTCGCCAACCTCATCGCCCTGATGACGCAGGACGGCGTGGTGTCCCCCGACTTTTCGGATGAGGTGGTGGCGGGCACCTGCTTAACCCACGACGGCGTCATCCGCCACGCGCCCACGGCGGAGGCTGTAGCGGGACTCGCCGGGGAGACGTTGGGCAAGCCAGGTGAAGGAGTGAACTGATGGATGGTTTGAGCCTGCTCACGATCACCGTGCTGGCGGTATTCGTGGGTTTTGAAGTGGTTTCCAAGGTATCCAGCACGCTGCACACCCCGCTGATGTCCGGCGCCAACGCCATCCACGGCATCATTCTGGTGGGTGCCATCATCGTAGCCGGGCAGGCCGCGAAGCCGCTTGTCCTGGTGGTTGCACTCCTGGCAGTTGTCCTTGCCACGGCCAACCTCGTCGGTGGCTTCGTGGTGACCGACCGCATGCTGGAGATGTTCCGCGGACGGCAGCGGCCGCCGTCGAACGTTGAACGCGGCGAGCCTGCCGCAAAAGCCGCTGAGGAGCGTGGCCGGTGACGCTCCTGGACCCTCATTGGACCGCGCTTCTCTACTTGGCGGCCGCGGTGTGCTTCATCCTGGCGCTGAAGGGTCTGAGTTCGCCGAAGACGGCCAGGCGAGGCAATGTGATCGGGGCCTTCGGCGCTCTACTGGCGGTGGTCACCGTCTTCGTTTCCGTGCGGTTGGACAACGTGCCATGGATCCTGGGGGCGATCGCGGTCGGGTCCGGCGTGGCGGCACCTGTGGCCCGGCGCGTGCAGATGACGCAAATGCCGCAACTGGTGGCGCTGTTCAACGGCGTTGGTGGTGGGGCTGCTGCGCTGGTCGCCCTGCTGGAGTTGGCGCACGCCGGCGACGAGTGGGTGCGGGTGGCAATTGTCTTCACCCTCCTGGTGGGCGCGGTGTCTTTCTCGGGTTCGGCGGTGACATTCGCCAAGCTGCAGGGCCTCATGACCACGCGACCGGTCACCTTCCCCGGCTTGCCCGCGCTGATGGCCGGGGTACTGGTGGCCGCCGTGGCGGCGTCGGTGGTGGTGGTCCTGAACGGCTCACTTCCGCTGGCCCTTGTTCTGCTGGTGCTGGGTCTGGTGGCCGGTGTCCTGTTGGTTCTTCCCGTGGGTGGGGCCGATGTGCCGATCGTCATCTCCCTGCTCAACGCGTTCACCGGCCTGGCGGTGGCGGCGTCCGGCCTGGTGCTGGGCAACGTGCTCCTGGTGGTGGCGGGCACGCTGGTTGGTGCTTCCGGAACAATCCTCACCCGGGCCATGGCCGCGGCCATGGGACGCAGCGTCGCCGGGATCCTTTTTGGCGCCTTCAAGGGAGGTTCGACGGCGGGGTCCACCGCTGTCAGCGAACGGCCGGTCCGCTCGTCCAGCGCAGAAGACGTGGCGGTTCTCCTTGGCTACGCACAACGGGTGATCATCGTTCCCGGCTACGGACTGGCTGTGGCACAGGGCCAGCACACGGCCGCAGAACTTGCCCAGGCACTGGAATCGAGGGGTATCGAGGTGGACTTCGCCATCCATCCCGTGGCAGGACGCATGCCCGGCCACATGAATGTGCTGCTGGCCGAGGCCAATGTGCCCTACGAGTCGCTGAAGGAAATGGGCGACATCAACTCCGAGTTCAAGACCGCCGATGTTGCCCTGGTGGTGGGCGCGAACGATGTGGTGAACCCGGCAGCAAAGACCACGTCCGGCTCACCGATCTACGGCATGCCCATTCTGGAAGTCGCTGACGCCCGGCAGGTGGTGTTCCTGAAACGCTCCATGCGGCCGGGCTTCGCGGGGATCGAAAATGAGCTCCTGTACGAACCACAGACCACCCTGTTGTTCGGGGATGCCAAGGAATCGTTGACCAAGGTTCTGGGCGCGGTGAAGGGGTTGTAGTCTGCTCCGGTTTCCCAGTCAGTGCATGAAGCCGCTTGAATCCCGTTCGGTTTCATACTTGCCGCAGCGCCGGCATCGCCTGTAACGCTCGCCATCCTCGGTGCTTTCGATGTGCCAGTCGTGGCTGAGATTCAGTTTGCAGAGCAGCATCTTGAGCATGGCGGACTCCGTTTCAGACGCGGCGGCCGGGCTCGATGTGGCACCTCACCGCACCTCCAATTTTAGGATGCAAACTGCCCCGCGCGCAGGATCCCAGCCTGCTCCGCGCACCCTTCCCGGCCATCCGGCGTCGTTCTAAGCTGTTCCGTACGTGCGTTGCCATCCACCCAACAGGAGGTTGCCAAGTGACCGTGAAGCTCAACAAGAAGGCGTTCGACCACGCCAAACACCTGATCCGGGATGGCAAGGTAGCCAAAGACGAACGGGACGACTGGAGCGAGCACTCGCCCTCAACCAAGGACGAGAACGCGTTCCTGGACAAGCACGGCTTCGCTGACTACGGAAAGTGGTACCTCGGCGTCGACGATGAACACCCGGACAACCAGAAGGGGCACTACAAGTTTCCGATCGGCGATTTCAAGAAGATCCACCGCTGCGGAGTCATCTCGGCTGAGAGCCGGGCCGGACAATACGACTACGACGACATCCGCGACGCCCTCGGGAAGCTGCTGGAACAGATCGACGAGGAGTGAACGGCAGCAACAGGGAATGAATGCTGCGGCTCCCTCAGCGGATGCGGTCGGAGTCCAGGTCGTCGTCCAGGTTGCGGTCGGTGCGCGCGTTGGCAGCGCCTTCCTTGAGCAGGTCGCGGATTTCTGCGAGGAGAGCAGTGTCGGCCGGAAGCGGTTCTTCCTCCGGCTCCTCGGTGGCCAGGCGGTCCTTGACCATTGAATTGATCTTGTTCATGGGCGCCACAAAGATGAAGTAGACCACTGCGGCGGTGATCAGGAACGTCACCAGTGCCGTCAGCACAGCACCCAGGTTGACGAAGGTGGCCGGGTTGTCCTGCCAGATGCGGAAGCCCAGGCCATCCGCATTCACACCGCCTGCTGCGGCGATCACGGGGTTGATGATGTTGTTGGTGAATGCGGTGACCAACGCGGTGAAGGCACTGCCGATAACGACGGCGATGGCCAGCTCGATCACGTTGCCGCGGAGTATGAAGTCCTTGAAACCCTTAAACATGTCATGTCCTCTGATTGGTGCGGGGCGTATGGCTCCAGCAGAGATCAAACTACCACTGCGGGGTTTCAAGAAGGTGCAGCGGGGCGAGGGAGCGATCGGAAAATGCGGCCGGGATGTGAGCGAGCATCGGCAGTGATGGATGCCCGCTCACATCCCGGCCCACTTTTGCGGATGCCCGCTCAGATCCTTTGCACGCCCTAACCGAACAGGGCCCGGGTGTGGTCGTTGAGGAAGATGCCGCGGGGGTCGAACTCACGGCGAACCTGGAGGAACGTGTCCAGCTCCGGGTAGAGGCGTTCCAGCCGGCTCCGGGTCATGAAGTGGATCTTGCCCCAGTGTGCCCTTGGTTCGAAGTCCTGGAGCACGGCGTCGGCGTCGCGGAAGAACTGCCAGTAGTCCGTCCCGGGCTTGGTGGTGAGCGTAATGACCGTGCTGTCGCGGCCCTGGAACTGTGACATGTAGGCATCGTCGGCCTTCACCCAGCGGACTTCCACGGGGTACTTCTGGTCAGGGTGCTTGGAGCGGATCAGGTCCTGGATGGCTTCCGTGGCCGCCAGCCCGTCCTCGCTGCGGACAAAGTATTCGAGCTCGTGGAACTGCGTGGTGAAACCGCCCGGGTAGATCCGGTATGAACGGTCCAGCCGCGCGCCCTCGATAGTGGAGATGCCAGACTCGTCCTTCAGGTCCATCACGTTGTAGCGCTTGGTGTAGCTCCGGTTGGCCATATTGTGGTCCGGCGAACCGGGGAGGTCCAGGAGTTCGCAGGAGTCCTCCTCGGGGCACCACAGGAACGAGTAGTGCCGGTTGGAGTCGATGTCTTCCTGCCAAGTAGCCGCCGTCTCGGACCACGTCGGATAGGTGATTTCCTCCTGCAGGTAGTACTTGTCATCCACCTCGAGTTCGACCTCAAGGAAGATCCCCAAAGTCCCCAAGGCCACCTGGGCCGCACGGAGTTCGCGAAGCTGTCCTTCGCCGATCTCCACTATCTCGCCGTAGCCGTTGATCAGTTTCACCCAGCGCAGCTTTGACGAGAAGCTTCCAAGGTCCTTGCCGGATCCGTGGGTGCTGGTGGCCAGGGCCCCGGCGATCTGCTGCTTGTCGATGTCGCCTTGGTTGCTGAGCGCGAGGCCCTGCTCCCAGAGCGGGTCGCCGAAAGCGTTGATGGTGGTTCCGGCCAAGGCCCGGGCACGGCGATTCAAGCGGTCCGTTCCGGTGATCCCGGTGAGCTTGGACATGTCCAGCAGGACGCCACCGGTCTGCACCAGGGGAGAGGACGAATGTCCCGAGCCAGCCGCCCGCACCGGCAGGCCCTCGCGGATGGCGAACCGTACGGCGTCGAGAGTCTCCTGCTCATTCCTTGGCTGGACGGTGAAGACGGGAGTCGAGGTTTGGTTGCCGCCCCAGTTGGTCCACGGGACCTCGGTCTGGAAAGGGGCCGACGGCGTGGCTGCAGGCGGTGCCGAGGGAACGATGGGGTTCACAGTGGTCATTTCACAAAGCTCCGTTGCTTCTCTGGTTTCGCGTAGTGGGGCTTACGCGCCGTGGTTAATCATGACGTGCTTGGTCCGGGAGTAGTCATCCAGGGCGTAGAGGGAGAGGTCACGGCCGTAGCCGGAACCCTTGAACCCGCCCCAGGGAACCTCGTTCGCCAGCACCAGGTGGGCGTTGACCCATACCGTGCCGAAGTCCAACTGCTTGGGGACGCGGAGTGAAAGGCTGGAATCCTTGGTCCACACGGAGGCGGAGAGGCCGTAGGGACTCTCGTTGGCGCGGGTCACGGCTTCCTCGGTGCTGCTGAAGGATTCCACGGTGACCACAGGGCCGAAGATCTCGTGCGTCGCTATGGGCGCTCCCGCCGGAACGCCGGTGATGACGGTCGGTTCGATGAAGAAGCCGGTCCCTTCAAGAGCGGACCCACCAAGGGCGATGGTCAGTCCCGCGGAACGGGCTTCTGCCAGCGCTTCCTTGACGCGTTCGAAGTGCGGCCGGGAAATCATGGGGCCCATCTCCACCGTGTCCCCGGCATCCGGGGCACCCACCACCAGCGAACCCACCTCTTCAACCAGGTGTTGGGTGAATTCCTCGGCCACCGACTCGTGGACCAGCACACGGCAGGCTGCACCGCAGTCCTGGCCCGCGTTCCAGTACCCGGCGTTCCGGACGCCGGCAGCGGCAGCCCGGAGGTCGGCGTCGGGAAACACCACAACGGGAGCCTTGCCGCCCAGCTCAAGGTGGACGCGTTTGACGGAACGGGCCGCCGTTTCCGCAACGGCCTGGCCACTGACGACGCTGCCGGTCAGCGCCACCAGTGCGATATCGGGGTGCTCCGACAGCCGCTGGCCCACTGTCCGGCCTTGGCCGGTCACGACGTTGAGGATGCCGTCCGGGATGCGACCGGCCAGGAGTTCGACGAGCTTCAGCGTGGAGAGCGGCGTCTGTTCCGAGGGCTTCATGACGATGCTGTTGCCAGCAGCCAGGATAGGCGCGATCTTCCAGGCGGCCATGAGGAGCGGGTAGTTCCACGGGGTGATGACGCCAACCACGCCCACCGGCTCACGAAGGATCACGGAGGTGTGGTCGGTCGCGTAGTCCCCACCTGCCATGGAGGTCAGCGTCCGGGAGGCGCCGGCCATGAAACGGAAGGTATCGATGGTGCTGGTCACGTCGTCTTCGGCGACCGCCAATGGCTTGCCTGTGTTGGCGGACTCGATGACTTCAAATGCCTCGCGGTTGGCTTCGATGATGTTCGCGATGAGGTTCAGGACGTCTGCGCGCTCCTTCGGGGTGGTGGCACCCCAGGTTTTCTGGGCTTCGACGGCGGCTGCCACCGCGGCGTCCACATCGGCCGCGGTGCCCGCCTGGACAGAGGTGATGATTTCCTCGGTGGCGGGATTGACGACCTCGATCAGGTTGCCGGAAGCAGCGGCGGGAACGAAGGATCCATTCATGAAGTGCCCGGTGGGCGGAAGGACCGCGGAGACATCGGAGGTGCCTTCGGCACGGTGGACGGTGAACGTCTCGGACTGGGTGGTGGTCATGATGCTTCGCTTTCAGATGAGGTCTGGTCAGATGAGGTCAGGGGTGAGGGAGCTGGATGGAAAGGGGGCGGCTTCTGTCTTCTTGCCGAACAGGCGGGCCGCAACGTAGTAAAGCGGTGCGACGACCACCAGGCCGACGATCCAGGAGATGTCCACACCGCCCATGGCCGCAGCCAGCGGCCCGGTGTAGATGGCGGTTGCTGAGAAGGGCACCTGGATCAGGGCGCCTGCTATGTACGAACCGATGGCGACCCAATTGAACCGCCCGTACACGCCGCCGTCGCGTTTGAAGAAGTCCTCTACGCGGTATTCGCCGTGCTGCAGCAGGTAGTAGTCCACCAGGTTGATGGCGGTCCAGGGGACCAGGACGTACATCAGGAAGGACAGGAAGTTGGTGTAGAAGAGGATGAAGTTGTCGCGGGCGAACAGGGCGATGGAGACAGCAAGGATAAAGAGCACGACGGCGGCCACGCTGCGGGTTTTCGCGCGGGGAAGCCAGGTGGGCTTGAAGGTCTGTCCGATGGTCAGTGCGCAGAGGACGCCGCAGTAGAGGTTCATGGCGTTGGAGGCTGCTACGCCCAGGCAGAAGATGCCGACGATGATCAGTGTCCAGGGTTGGAGGAGGGTGCCCAGGCTGCCGACGATCTCTACGTCGCCGGCGCTCATGGACACTGCCAACGTGCCAACCAAGGCACCCAGGAGCATGGGGAAGAGCGTACCCAGTACGCAGCCTGAGTAAGAAGCCCAGAAGGCCGGGGCGGACCCCGTGCCTTGCGGCATGTAGCGGGAATAGTCTGAAACGTAGGGCGCGTAAGCCAACTGCCACAGGGCCGAGACGGAGATGGTGCCCATGAAGCCCACCCAGTTGAAGTTGCCTTGCTCCAGGAAGTTGGCTGGAAGACCATGCACAAGGAATATCCAGCCGAAAGCCAGCAGCAGCGCCAAGCCTGCCGCTACGCTCAAAATACGGGCGTAGGCGTGAATGAGCCGGTAGCCGAAGATCGTGGCGATGACGCTGACCACACCGATGATGATGATGCCCGCGTCAACGCTGATTCCCGGGCTGACGGCGGCCAACGCTTCGCCGCCGAACACCAGGTTGGCGGCGAAGAATCCCACGTACATGACCACCACGATCACCACGATCAACAGGGCGCCGAACGAACCGAACTGGCCGCGGGTCTGGATCATCTGGGCAACCCCGAGCTGGGGTCCTTGAGCAGAGTGCAGGGCCATGAAAATGCCGCCGAGCAGGTTGCCGATGATGATGCCGACGATCGCGGGGATGAAGCTCAAACCGAACACCGTGGTTGCGAGGCCGCCGGTCACGATGGTCATGATCATGATGTTGGAACCAAACCAGATGGTGAACAGGTCCCGGGCCTTGCCGTGGCGTTCGTTGAGGGGAATCGGCTGGATGGTCTTGTCCTCAAGCCGCGGAACCTCTGTTGCCTGTTTCGTGGATGACAGCGTACTCATGATGCGCTCCGGGACACCGATTCGAGTTCACGGATTTCGGAGGCCTTGCTCCGGTTGACCATCAGGGCGAGGAGGTCGAAGACCAGCGTGGCTGCGGCCACCGTGGTGATGTCTGCGTGGTCGTAGGCGGGAGCGACTTCCACCACGTCTGCTCCGACGATGTTGATGCCGTCCAAACCGCGGAGCAGGGCAAGGAGTTCGCGGGAGTGGAGCCCGCCCATCTCCGGGGTGCCGGTGCCGGGAGCGTAGGAAGGGTCCAGGACGTCGATGTCGATCGAGACATAGACAGGCGTGTCGCCAAGGCGTTCCTTGACCCGCTCGATCGCCGCCGGAACACCCATGACGTCCAGGTCCGAGCAGCGGATGATCTGGAAGCCGAACTCGTGGTCCCGGAGGAAGTCGTTGCGGTCATATACCGGTCCGCGGATACCCACATGCATCGACTTGTCCTCCACCAGCAAGCCCTCCTCGAAGGCGCGGCGGAAGATGGTGCCGTGCGTGATCGGCTGGTCGAAGTACGTGTCCCACGTGTCCAGGTGGGCGTCGAAATGCAGGAGCGCAACCGGCCCGTGGACCTTGTGCAGTGCCCGCAGCATCGGCAGGGCAATGGTGTGGTCGCCACCGATGGCTACCAAGCGCTTCGATTCGCTGATGAGGGGCAGGGCCTGCTCCTCGATTTCGCGAACGGCGCGGGTGATGTCGTAAGGGGTGCAGGCGATGTCGCCTGCATCAACGACCTGGGCTTCGTACACGGGCTCGACGTCGAGCTCGGGGTGGTAGCCGGGGCGCAGGAGACGCGATGCCTCGCGAACCGCGGCAGGGCCAAAACGGGCGCCGGGCCGGAAGGAGGTTCCGCCGTCGAACGGCACGCCGACAATGGCGATGTCGTAGTCCGGAACGCGGTCGATCTGGGGGAGTCGGGCGAAGGTGCCGAGGCCGGCGTAGCGGGGAACCTTGGTTGCGTCTACGGGGCCGATGGGCTGGTGCGTGGTCATGGCTGAATCCTTCGAGTAGCTGGGTGCTCGCCGTTGAGCGGGAAGTGCATAACTCAATTCTTGGTGACCCCGATCACTGCGGATAGCGGTACATTGACTACAAATGGTCGGGGTGTTTAGACAAACGTCTAAAGGCCCCGAAACAAGACCCAGGAGTCATCATCCATGGCCATCACCGTCGCCGAACTCGTGGCCGAGCCGCAGCTCGCTCTGACCCTCCTGGCCGGCGCCAGCGGCACCGGCAACCGCATCACGTGGGCCCACACTTCCGACCTGCCGCGATTGTGGGAGTGGGTCACCGGCGGCGAACTCATGATGACCAACGGGCTCTCGATCCCGGCGGACCCGGACGGTCAAGTGGCGCTCGCAGAGGCCTTGGTGGATGCCGGTGCCAGTGCGTTGGCGATTGGCGAGAAGATGCACGCGCCGCCGCTGACGGAGGAATTCCTGCAGGCCTGCGACCGGCTTCCCCTGCCCCTGATCAACATCCCATACCCGCTCCCGTTCATCGCCATTGCGCGGTCCGTGGCCGAGTCGTCGCTGCTTGAGGAATCGCGGCGGCTTCGGCAGACGGCCCGGGTGTACGACCTCCTCCGCACGGCCGGCGCCTCGGAGGACCACTGGCAAAGCCTGGTGCTGCGGCTCGCCACGGAGCTGGATTCGGAGCTGTTCGTGGTGGACCGCCGTTGCCTCCATCCATGGCACCCCGAGGGGCAGTCCCTGCCGGAATTCCTTGTGGAGGAATGGTCGCCGCACCCGGGCCAGGTCTCGGTTGCGGGCAAGAACTTCCAGTGGCACCGGATCCGCGGCCGGCACGTCCTCACCATGGCCATTCCCACCCACGCGAACGCGCTGCTGGTGGTGCTGCCGGGCAGCGAACCGCACCCTGACGCCGTCGTGCTCCTGCATGCCGCAACCGTGCTGGGACTGCAGCTGGCCCGGATTGTCCTCTCGCTCGAAGGCCGCCACCGGCTGGCCGGTGAGTTCCTGCTGCAGGCGCTGGATGGCCGCCTCGGGACAGCGGAAATGGAGCGGCGACTGGAGGCGTTCGAGGTCCCTCCGCAACGCTTCGTGGTCGCCTCGATGTCCGCGGACGACGCCGACAAGCTGGCAAGCGTGCACATCGAACTCTGGCGGCATGCGACATCGGCAGCTTCACTGAGGCGGAACGACCGGCTCCACGTGGTGGTCGCGGCTGACTTGGCGGACGAGTTGCTGATCCACTGTACGGGCTTGGGAACCACCATCGGTGTGAGCTCCGCATCCGCGGTGGGCGGGCTTCAACAAGCCTTGCAGGAGTCGTTGTGGGCGCTGGGTTCGGCCAAGGCGAACAAACTGGGGCTTGCCCGGTACGCCCAAGGGCCAAGCTGGCTGGGTTTGACCGGATTCGAGGAAGGAAGCGCATTGGTCCAGCGGCTCCTGGGCCCGGTTTTCGAATACGAGCAGCGCCAGGACGGTGACCTCATGGTCACGCTGAAAACCTATCTCAACTCACAACGCTCGTGGCAAAAGACGGCTTCCGCCCTCTTCACGCACCGGCAAACCATCATCTACCGGATCCGGAAAATCGGTGAGCTGACAGGCCTGGATATGGGTGAAACCTCAACGCTGGCGCAGCTCTGGCTGGCCTTGCAAATCCACGAGGCGATGCACGGTTAGGCCCTTCTTCAAACCCAGCGGGAAACGTCCGCCTTGCCATTGTCAGCGACCAGCCGCTATGGTGTGAAGCGTGTCACCGAGGTGGCGCACACGCTTTTGATCTGCGGCGGGAGAGTCCTGCCGGGTACATCCAGTCAGGCGCCGTAGGAGCAAATCCTCCCCAGGAATCTCTCAGGCCCATGTACCGCCGCGGCGAGGCAACTCTGGAAAGCAGTCCGGGCAACCGGGCTCACCGACGGTGCAAGTGGACCTTGCCAAGAACACAGTCCACGGAATCTCTCAGGTCCAATACAGAGCGGGGAGGAACCCATATTCACCATGGCGCTCAGCGGGCGCCTGAATCCTGGAGTTCCTCTTGACTGTTAAATCCTCCCCAACCGCTTTCGCGGACCGGCATATCGGCGCCCGTCGCCAGGCCGATGTTGAGACCATGCTCAAGGCCATCGGCTACGACTCCGTCGATGGCTTGGTTGACGTGGCCGTTCCCGATTCCATCCGCCAGTCATCGCCGCTCGCCCTGCAAAAGGCGCTGAGCGAGACCCAGGTCCTGGCCGAACTCCGCAAGCTCGCGGCGAAGAACAAAACCGCCGTCCAGATGATCGGCCAGGGCTACTACGACACCATCACGCCCCCGGTCATCCGCCGCAACATCCTCGAATCCCCGGCCTGGTACACCGCTTACACGCCCTACCAGCCGGAGATTTCCCAGGGCCGCCTCGAAGCGCTCCTGAACTTCCAAACCATGGTCCAGGACCTCACGGGCCTGCCCATCGCCAACGCTTCCCTCCTTGATGAAGCCACCGCAGTGGCCGAGGCCGTGCTGCTGATGCGCCGCGCCAACAAAGCTGTGAAGGACGGCAAGACCGTCCTGGATGCCGACCTCCTCCCGCAGACCATCGCGATCGTGAAGGGCCGCGCCGAGGCACTCGGCTTCGAAGTTCTCGTTGCGGACCTTTCCGCAGGACTGCCCGACGGCGACATCAACGGCGTCGTCCTCCAGCAGCCGGGCGTTTCCGGCCGGGTTTTCAACCACGCTCCCGTGATCGCGTCCGCGAAAGAACGCGGCGCGCTGGTCACTGTGGCCGCCGATTTGCTGGCTCTCACCCTCATCACGCCCCCGGGCGAGCAAGGTGCGGACATCGCCGTCGGAACCGCCCAGCGCTTCGGCGTTCCGCTGTTCTTCGGCGGCCCGCACGCCGCGTACATGGCTGTCCGCACCGGTATGGAGCGCACGCTTCCGGGCCGCATCGTCGGTGTTTCCAAGGACAACGCCGGCGTGCCCGCGTACCGCCTCGCCCTGCAGACCCGCGAGCAGCACATCCGCCGCGAGAAGGCCACGTCCAACATCTGCACGGCACAAGCCCTGCTCGCTATTGTTGCCTCGATGTACGCGGTCTACCACGGCCCTGAAGGCTTGAAGGCAATCGCCGAAACCGTCCACGGCCACGCCCGTGTGCTGGCTACCGCGCTGCAGAAGGCAGGCCGTGAACTCGTCTCCGACTCCTTCTTCGACACCCTCACCGTCCGCGTTCCCGGCAAGGCGGACAAGGTGATCGGTGCCGCCGAGGCGCGCGGCATCAACCTCCGCTACATCGATGAGGACACCGTGGGCGTTTCCGTCGATGAAACCACGACGCCGGAAGTCCTCTCCGCAGTCGCCGTCGCCTTCGGTGCCGGTCCGGTAGGGGACGCCGCCGGGTTCGAACTGTCCGCCGACGTGGTCCGCACTTCCGATTTCCTGCAGCACCCGGTGTTCAACACGCACCGTTCCGAGACGCAGCTGTTGCGCTATATCCGCAAGCTGTCCGACCGTGACCTCGCGCTGGACCGGACCATGATCCCGTTGGGTTCGTGCACCATGAAGTTGAACGCCACTGCCGAGATGGAAGCCATTTCCTGGCCGGAGTTCGCCTCGATCCACCCGTTCGCTCCGGACTCCCAGACCGAGGGTTGGCGTGAGCTGATCACTGGTTTGGAAGCCGACCTGACGGAGATCACCGGCTACGACCAGGTCTCCATCCAGCCCAACGCCGGTTCCCAGGGTGAGCTGGCCGGTCTCCTCGCGATCCGCGGCTACCACTTGTCCCGCGGCGATGACCAGCGCAACGTCTGCTTGATTCCGGCTTCGGCCCACGGCACCAACGCTGCCTCGGCCGTGCTTGCGGGCATGAAGGTCGTGGTTGTGGCTACCGCTGCCGACGGCACGATCGACCACGCTGACCTGGCTGCGAAGATCGAGGCCAACCGCGACGTGCTCTCGGCGATCATGATCACCTACCCCTCCACGCACGGTGTTTACGATGCCGATGTGGTTGAGGTGTGCGATGCCGTGCATGAGGCCGGTGGCCAGGTGTACGTGGATGGCGCGAACCTCAACGCGCTGGTCGGTTTGGCCCAGCCGGGCAAGTTTGGCGGCGATGTCTCGCACTTGAACCTGCACAAGACCTTCTGCATCCCGCACGGCGGTGGCGGACCCGGTGTTGGTCCCGTTGCTGCGAAGGCGCACCTCGCTCCGTTCATGCCCGGTGATGCCAACAAGGCTTCCTCCGAGGGCGGCGTGGCTATCTCGGCTTCCCGCTTTGGTTCGGCCGGCGTGCTCCCGATTTCCTGGGCCTACGTGAAGCTCATGGGCGGCGAAGGCCTCACCGAAGCCACCAAGTCGGCACTCCTGGCCGCCAACTACGTTGCTTCCCGCCTGGACGAGCACTTCCCGATCCTCTACACGGGCGATGGTGGACTCGTGGCGCACGAGTGCATCCTGGACCTGCGCGAACTGACCGCACGCACCGGCGTTACGGCCGAGGACGTGGCCAAACGCCTCATCGACTTCGGCTTCCATGCCCCGACCTTGGCGTTCCCGGTTGCAGGCACGCTGATGGTTGAGCCGACCGAGTCCGAGGACCTCGCCGAAATCGATCGCTTCATCGAGGCCATGATCACCATCCGCGCCGAGATCGAGCAGGTTGCTGCCGGTGACTTCTCCGTGGAGAACTCTCCGCTTCGCAACGCGCCGCACACGGCAGCCGCCGTCGTGAATTCCGTTTGGGAGCGCGACTACCCGCGTGAGCAGGCCGTCTTCCCGGTGCCGAGCCTCAAGCAGGACAAATACTTCCCGCCGGTGGGCCGGATTGACGGTGCGGCGGGTGACCGCAACCTGGTCTGCTCCTGCCCTCCGATCGAAGACTTTCAGAACTAAGGAACCCGACTATGTCTGAGAACTACACCGCTCTCTTCGAGCAGCACAAGAAAGCCGGCGCCTCCTTCACGGACTTCGGTGGCTGGCAGATGCCCCTCAAGTACACCTCCGAACTCGCCGAGCACCACGCAGTCCGTAACGCCGCTGGCCTGTTCGACCTTTCCCACATGGGCGAAGTCTGGGTGACCGGACCGGAAGCTGCCGCGTTCCTGGACTACGCCTTGGTGGGCAAGTTGTCCGCGATCGCTGACGGGAAGGCGAAGTACTCGTTGATCTGCGATTCCGACGGCGGAATCATCGACGATCTCATTTCTTACCGTCGGTCCGAGGACAAGTACCTCGTGGTTCCGAATGCGGGGAACGCTGCGGTTGTCGCCGCGGCCTTGCTCGAGCGCGCCGCCAGTTTCGACGTTGTCGTGGAAGACGCCTCCGCTGAGACGTCCCTCATCGCGGTCCAGGGCCCGAACGCCGAAGCGATCCTGCTGAAGCTCGTCCCGGCCGGGCAGCATGCCTTGGTCACGGAGCTGAAGTACTACGCCGCCGTCGAGGTTTCGATCAACGGTGACGAGCTGTTGTTGGCCCGCACCGGCTACACGGGCGAGGACGGGTTCGAGATCTACGTCCCGAACGCCGATGCACCTTCCCTGTGGGAGGCGCTGCTCGAAGCCGGCGAAGGCCACGGACTCATCCCCGCCGGCCTGGCAGCCCGCGACTCCCTCCGCCTCGAAGCCGGCATGCCCCTTTACGGCAACGAACTTTCCCGGCACATCAACGCCTACGCAGCCGGGCTCGGTCCCGTGGTGGCGTTGTCCAAGGAGGGGGACTTCGTGGGCAAGGAAGCACTGGCGGCGATCAAGGCTGCCGGTGTTGGAACCACGATCGGGCAGAAACTCGTCGGCCTCAAAGGTGCCGGACGTCGCGCAGCACGCGGTCACTACCCGGTCCTCAAGGATGGTTCCCTGATCGGAGAGGTGACCTCCGGCCAGCCGAGTCCCACGCTCGGTTACCCGGTCGCGTTGGCGTATGTCGACGTCGAGCATTCCGCCCCGGGCACCACCGTTGACGTCGACCTCCGCGGAAAGGCGGAGCCGTTCGAAGTCGTCGCGCTGCCTTTCTACAAGCGCCAAAAGTAGTCACGAGAGAAGGAATTGATATGAGCAAAGTTGTTGCCGAGCTGAAGTACTCGGCTGAGCATGAATGGGTTGCTGCAGATGGCGGCGGGCCGGTGGGTATTGGAATCTCCGCCGTTGCTGCGGACGCCCTGGGCGACATCGTCTACGTGGACCTGCCCGAGGTCGGCTCCGCAGTGACCGCGGGGGAGACCTGCGGCGAGGTGGAATCCACCAAGTCCGTCTCCGACCTCTACTCGCCCGTGACCGGTGAGGTGACCGAGATCAACGACGCCGTCGTCGACGATCCCGCCCTCATCAACAACGACCCCTACGGTGCCGGCTGGCTCTTCAAGGTCGCCGCCACCGAAGAAGGTCCGCTCATGACGGCCGAGGAATACGCAGCAGCCAACGGAGGCGAACTGTGAACCCGGTATCGGTGACTGAATTCGAGCAGGTTGTATCGCCGTCGTTGGACGCCGACCTCGCCACGCTGGACCCCGAGATCGCGGCAAAGATCGACGACGAACTCGGCCGCCAGCGCGGGGGCCTGGAAATGATCGCCTCCGAGAACCACACCGCGGTTGCCGTGATGCAGGCGCAGGGTTCGGTGCTGACCAACAAGTACGCCGAGGGCTACCCGGGCAAGCGCTACTACGGCGGCTGCGAACACGTTGACGTGATCGAACAGCTCGCGATCGATCGCATCAAATCGCTGTTCGGCGCCGAATACGCCAACGTCCAGCCGCACTCCGGTGCGCAGGCCAACGCCTCCGTGATGCACGCCCTCATCAAGCCGGGCGACACCATCATGGGCCTCAACCTGGCACATGGCGGACACCTCACGCACGGCATGCGGATCAATTTCTCCGGCAAGCTGTACAACGTGGTCCCGTACGGCGTCCGGGAGGACACCCACACCGTGGACATGGCCGAGGTGGAGGCACTGGCGCAGGAGCACAAGCCTGCACTGATCGTGGCCGGCTGGTCCGCATACGCGCGGCAGCTGGACTTCGCCGAGTTCCGCCGGATCGCCGACTCCGTTGGCGCCTACCTCATGGTGGACATGGCGCACTTCGCGGGCCTCGTGGCCGCGGGCCTGCACCCCTCGCCGGTCCCGCACGCCCACGTCGTCACCAGCACCACGCACAAGACCCTCGCCGGTCCGCGCGGTGGCATCATCCTGTCCAATGACGCCGACATCGCCAAGAGGATCAATTCGGCTGTGTTCCCGGGCCAGCAGGGTGGACCGCTGGAGCACGTGATCGCAGGCAAGGCCGTGGCGTTCAAGATCGCCGCGTCCGAGGAATTCCGTGAGCGCCAGTCGCGCGTCCTGGCAGGCGCCCGGATCCTCGCCGAGCGGTTGGTCCAGCCCGACGTCGCCGCGGCCGGTATCTCCGTGGTCTCCGGCGGCACGGACGTGCACCTGGTCCTCGTGGACCTGCGCAACTGCGAACTCGACGGCCAGCAAGCCGAAGACCGGCTCGCCGCGATCGACATCACCGTCAACCGCAACGCCGTCCCGTTCGACCCCCGTCCGCCCATGGTCACCTCCGGCCTGCGCATCGGCGCTCCCGCGCTTGCGACGCGCGGTTTCGGCGAAGCAGCCTTCCGCGAGGTTGCGGACATCATCGCCGAAGCATTGATCGCCGACGCCGACGCGGACCTCTCGGGGCTGCGTCACCGCGTCGAGACCCTCGCCGAAGCACACCCGCTTTACCCGGAGGTCGCGAACCTGGGCTAAGCCTCGAGGGGTTCGCCCGGCGGGCCTGACGTCCTCTGCGGGCTCGGTTGCGGCCTGGCGGCCGTTGGGGCCGGCATCCTCCGCGTGCTCGGTCGCGAAGACGCCCGCTGGGCGGACGTGACGCTCCCTTAGACGCACGCTTCCGGATGCCGGCCCCAAAGGGCCAAGGGTTGGATCCTCCGGGTTGGGGACAGGACTCGCGGGCTCGTTTGTTTTGAGAAATGGGACCACCTGCCGGGGGTGGGCTCGTATTGATCTACCCGGGTGGGGTATTTGCTGGGAACGAATGCCTCACATTAATACCGGGTTTGGAGGTTTGTACTGGACCTCCGCGGGGGCTGGGCCGCCTTGGCTCGGGATTTGGCCCAGCCCCCATCTTCTTGTTTTGCCTTCCACCTGCTTTTCTCCTTCAACCCAGAGAGGATCCCGGCTATGGCTGTTGGTGTTTTCGATCTGTTCTCCGTGGGCATTGGCCCGTCGAGCTCGCATACTGTGGGGCCGATGCGTGCCGGGGCGGTGTTCGCCCGGGAGCTCAAAGAGTCCGGAGTCCTCGACTCCGTGGCGGGGTTGCGGGTGGACTTGTACGGGTCGTTGGCTGCGACCGGAAAAGGGCATGGCACGTTCACGGCGACCCTGCTGGGCCTTGAGGGCTTCGAGCCCGAGTTGATCCTCCCCGACGAGGTGGAGGAGCGCTTGGCTTCCATCGCCGAGACGGGCAAGCTCAACCTCGCCGGAGGGCTGCTCCTGCCGTATGCGGTGGAGGATATGGTGTTGCATCCGTTGACGGTGTTGCCGCGGCATACGAACGGGATGAAGTTTGCTGTTTCTGATGCTGAGGGGAACGTGCTGAGGGAGGCGACGTTTTTCTCGGTGGGTGGTGGGTTCATTGTCCGCGAGGGCGAGGAAGACGCGGCGCAGCAGGAACTCGAGGAGTCGAAGCAGGAGTTGCCGTTGCCGTTCCGGACGGCGGCGGAGTTGTTGGGCCGGTGCTCGTCGAAGGGCCTGGGCATCAGCGACATCATGTTGATCAATGAGCGGGCGTCCCGGTCCGAGGAGGAGATCCGGGAAGGGCTCTTGCATATCTGGTCTGTGATGGAGGCCTGCGTTGAGACCAGTCTGAAGCGTGAGGGTGTGTTGCCGGGCGGTTTGCGGGTGAAGCGTCGTGCGCCTGATTGGTTGGAGCGGTTGTTGAAGGAGGACAAGGACCGCAATGATCCGAAGTATTGGCAGGAGTGGGTGAACCTGATCGCCCTGGCCGTGAATGAGGAGAACGCGTCCGGTGGGCGGGTGGTGACGGCTCCGACCAATGGTGCGGCGGGGATTATCCCGGCGGTGCTGTATTACGCGTTGCATTACGCCCCGGGGATGGATCAGGCCAGCCAGTCGGACCGGGATGATGTGGTGGTGCGGTTCCTGCTCGCTGCCGGTGCGGTGGGGGTGTTGTACAAGGAACAGGCCTCGATTTCCGGTGCCGAGGTGGGGTGCCAGGGTGAGGTGGGGTCGGCGTCGTCGATGGCTGCTGCGGGGTTGGCTGAGGTGATGGGTGGTTCCCCGGCTCAGGTGGAGAACGCGGCGGAGATCGCGATGGAACATAACCTGGGTCTCACGTGTGATCCGATCGGGGGGTTGGTGCAGATTCCGTGTATTGAGCGGAACGCGATTGCTGCGGCGAAGGCGATCAATGCCGCGAAGATGGCGTTGTGGGGTGATGGCACGCACCGGGTGTCCCTGGACGAGGTCATTGTCACGATGCGCGAGACCGGCAAGGACATGTCCCACAAGTACAAGGAAACCGCGATGGGCGGCCTCGCCGTCAACGTCGTCGAATGCTGAAAACCACATCCGGATTTAAGACGAAGGAAAACCATGACCTTGGCACCTGAAGGTCGTAAGTTGCTGCGTATCGAGCAGCGTAACGCTGCGGTCCCTGTTGAGCGTAAGCCGGAGTGGATCAAGGCGAAGGTCCAGATGGGGCCGGAGTTTGTCGGGTTGAAGAACCTGGTGAAGAAGGAAGGCCTGCACACGGTGTGTGAGGAGGCCGGGTGCCCGAACATTTTCGAGTGCTGGGAAGACAAGGAAGCGACGTTCCTGATCGGCGGGTCCGAGTGCACCCGGCGGTGTGATTTCTGCCAGATCGATACCGGCAAGCCCTCCCCGCTGGACCGGTTCGAACCCACCAAGGTGGCCCGGTCCGTGCAGGCCATGCAGCTGCGCTATGCCACCGTGACCGGGGTGGCCCGTGACGACCTCGAGGACGAGGGCGTGTGGCTGTATGCCGAAACGGTCCGCAAGATCCATGAACTGAACCCCGGCACCGGGGTGGAGTTGCTGATCCCGGACTTCTCCGGCAAACCCGAACACATCGCCGCGATCTGCGACTCCAAGCCCGAGGTGTTCGCCCACAACGTGGAGACCGTGCCTCGTATTTTCAAGCGCATCCGGCCCGCGTTCCGCTACGAACGCTCCTTGGATGTCATCACGCAGGGCCGGGACCTGGGCATGGTGACCAAGTCCAACCTGATCCTGGGCATGGGCGAGACCCGCGAGGAAATCTCCGAAGCCCTGCGGGACCTGCACGCCGCCGGGTGTGACCTGATCACGATCACCCAGTACCTGCGCCCGTCCGAACGGCACCTGCCCGTGGACCGGTGGGTCAAGCCGCAGGAATTCGTGGACCTCCAGCACGAGGCCGAGGAGATCGGCTTCCTCGGCGTCATGTCCGGCCCGCTGGTGCGTTCCTCCTACCGCGCCGGCCGGCTCTGGGCCACCGCGATGCGCAAGAAGGGCTGGGCCATCCCCGAAGCCCTGGCCCACATCGAGTCCTCCGGAACCACCCGCCAGGAAGCCTCCACCATCCTCGCCGCCCACAGCTAGGCCACGGCCGGCGCACGGCCGGAACTGTGCAGGCCACCCGGCCCGGAAATGAGGGTGGGGACAAATACTACGACGGCGGTCCGCCCACCTCCCACGGTGGGCGGACCGCCGTCGTCATGGGAACAAGCGCGGGCCCGTGAAGCAGCCTCGCCACGTTCGAACACCAGCGCATTTTTGGCTCAAGACGGCCACAATGTTGACGCACCCCCTCCAAGCCCGCCGTCCACATTCCGGACAAGAAGCCCAAAAGCCGGAAATGGACGCAGAAAAACTGAGTACCGCTCCAGGAGCCCCCAACGTGGACCGGGGCACCGGTGTCCAGCATCCCCCGATTCCAGTACTGGCGCGGAAATCCACCTTGCGCAGAGGCCGCACCAGGAGTCCCCCCGCTGGCCTTCACCAGCGTGGAACCAAGTAGTCCCCTTTCGGAAAAATGAGTACTTAAAGCGAATCAGGACGTATTCCTGAACGGTCGGTCGGCGCAAAAAATGGCGTACTTCCAAGGGTGGCAAGGGGGTGGCGGCAGCCAGAAATATTGGGGCATCGCTTCATCCGACAAACCCGATCGGATGCTGGGGGTGCGAGTCGGCTCCCCGGGGACGCACAACAACAGAGGAGTCAAAATGCAGAAGCTTTCCAGGAAGAGCCGTATCACCGCCGCCGTCGCAGGTGTGGCATTGGTAGCAGTCGGCGGCGGCGCGGCCTACGCCTACTGGACCACCACGGGTTCGGGCAATGGCACGGCCACCAACTCGTCCGGTGGCGGCACGGTAACCCTGCACGCCGCATTCGACGCCGGGCTTGCCCCGGGCAACCAGGTTCCGGTGGCCTACACGGCCGACAACGCGACCACGTCCGGCACGGTGGTAGGCGAGCTGAGCGCCACCGTCAGCACCAACAACGCCGGCTGCCTCCCGTCCTGGTTCACCGTGACCGCGGTGACCGGCAACAACCACGTTGCGGCCAACACCAGCGGTGTGTCCGTGGGCTCCGGCATCCTGACGTTCAACGACAGCGCCACCGAGAACCAGGATGCCTGCAAGTCCGCTGTCGTGACCGTCAACGTCACCAGCAAGTAAAACTCCGGCAGCCGGGCCCACCCATCTGGGAGGTGGACCCGGCTTCCGCATCCCGCTCACGAGTCCATCAGGAGAGCTTTCATGGATCACCGGTCTCAGCGAAAAACACCCGTCTTCCGCGTCGGGGCACCTGTCCGCGCCCTCCTGCTGGCCTTGGTGGTGGCGTTCATTCCCGTCACGGCGCTGGCTGCGAGCGGTGGCCAGGGCACGCCGTCGAAAGCTCCCAAGGGAATCACGGTGTCATTGACGCCGTCCAGCCGCACCGTGGACCAAGGACAGGCGGCCACGTATACGGTCATTGCGACGTCCACGGGCGGCTTTTCGGGCCCGGTTACGTTCGCAGCCGCGGGCCTTCCGGCGGGCACGACGGCGGCATGGTCGCCGTCGTCGGTATCCTTGCCTGCGGGCGGAACCGCCCAGGTGACCCTGACATTGGGCACCGCACCGACCACTGCCGTTGCCAAAACCAACTTCACCGTCACCGGCTCCAGCGGCACCGTCAAGTCCAATGCGGCTCCGGGGCAGTTGCAGGTGCTGGAAGTGAAGCGGAGCTTCGGGATTTCGGGCTCCGTGGCCGGGGTCCTTGCTCCCGGCACATCGCGGCCGATCGATCTTCACCTCACCAACACCAGCAACAAGGGCTTCGGAGTCACCAACCTGACGGTAGCCATCAGCCAGGTGGTCCGGATGCAGACAGCAGTGGCAGCGAACCTTCCGTGCACCGTATCGGACTACCAGCTCACGCAGTACTCCGGCACTTACCCGCTGTCCATCCCGGTGGGAACCAGTTCGTTGTCCGGGTTGGGTGTTCCACAGGCCGCATGGCCGCACGTAAAGATGCTGGACACCCTGCAGCTGCAGGACGGATGCAAAGGTGCGACCATCCACTTCACGTACTCCGGCACTGGACAGGCGGACTGAAATGACCACGGCAACCAGATCACGGCGGAGCAGCAGCACTGTCCGCAAGGGGCGCGTGGCCCGGACTGCGGCCACCACGGTCGCATTGTGCCTGTTGGGAGGCATGGGGTCGGCCTACGCCTACTGGGCAACGGCAGGCGCCGGAAGCGGCAGCGCCACCAACGGAACCATGCAGGACGTCACGGTGGACGCGCTCGTCCCGGGCGATACCCTGCAGACCGCCTTGGTCCCCGGCGGCACGGCCGACGTCATTGTCCGGGCCGGCAACCCCAACCCGCATCCTGTCACCGTCCATGCCGTGGGCACCAGCGGAGCCGTAACGGCTGACGCCTCCCACCCGGGCTGCTCGCCCACGGACGTCACTTTCACCCCACCGGCCGGTTTCCAGGAGCCGGTGGTCATTCCCGCGAACACCTCCATCCTGCTGACCCTCCCCGGAGCGGCCAGCATGGGCGCGTCGTCACCGTCCGCCTGCCAGGGAGCCCGGTTTGCTGTCCCCGTCACCTTGGAGGTGCGCAAGTGAGCCGGCATCGTCAAGAAGGCCCGCCGTCCACGGGCCTGGTGCGGCGTTGCGCCGTGATCGTTATGGGCGTTCTCCTTCTTTCATGGGGTGGCCCGGCGGCCAGTGCTTTTTGGAGCTCGGTGGCCAGCAACTTCGGGGCGGCCGCAGCCGACACCGTCGGCCAGGGCGCCACTCCCAGTACCAGCGTTTCGGGCAGCACCGTCAGTGTCGCGTGGGAGGCCGGCACGACGGCGGCAGGCAGGTCCGTGACCGGCTACAGCATCGCCCGCTACAGTGCAGCTACCGGGGGCACCGCGATTGCTGCCGGCGGAACCTGTAGCGGAACGGTGGCTGGATTGGGTTGCTCCGAGACGGTCCCCTCCGGGACCTGGTACTACACAGTGACGCCGTTGCTGTCGTCCTGGAAGGGTGCCGAAAGCAACCGGGGCGCGGCGGCTGCCATCGATTCCACCCCGCCTGCTGCTCCTGCAATTACTGCGCCGACCTACGTCAACCAAGCCAATGTGGGGAATGTGCCCGTGAGCGGAACAGCCGAGGCCGGGTCCACGGTGGTCCTGATCGTCACCGACTCGGGCACACAGTCATCCAGCCAGACCCTCACCGCGAACGCGGCGGGCGCTTGGACGGCAGCGCCGCTGAACCTTACGGCCTTCAACGCCGGAACCATCACGTACTCGGCCCGGGCCACTGATGCGGCCGGAAACACGGGGGCTGCAGGCACAGCAACGTCCACCAAGGACGTCATCACACCGGCGGTGGGCTCGGTCCGGCTGAACAACGGCGGAGCCACGGCCGGCAAGGTGGAGCGGGGCGACTCGGTCACCATCACCTTCTCCGAACCGCTCAACCCGGCCACGATCTGCAGTGCCTGGACCAACGGCCCCGGTATCCAGACGCAGAACGGCAACGGCAACAACCAAGTGGTAGTGAACATCAGCGCCAACGATGTCCTCACCGTCACCGGCGCGGGCTGCCCCACACTCCGGGTTGGTTCCGTGGCCCTGGGAGCGGACTACACCTCGGTGCCGCTCACCTTCATGGGCAACAACACCAACGCATCCAGCCTGCAGTGGAACCACGACCAAAGCACGCTGACCATCACCCTGGGAGCCGGTACGGCGGGAGCGGCCACGATCACGTCCACCACCGTCTCCCCGTCCTACACCCCGGCAGCCGGAGTGACGGACGCAGCCGGAAACGCCTTGCCAACCACGCAGACAGCAGGCCTGGCCTCACGGTTCTGACCTGGAGCCCGAACCCGGAAGTGCCCTTCATCCACCGTGATGAGGGGCACTTTTGGCGCCCGAACCCTGAGTAGCCCAGCGGGCCGGGAGTAACCTTGGAAGCGGACGCCAGTGCCGCCGTCGTACTTTTGATCCTGCGACGGAAGGCGAGCCGCCCCTTGAAGGCTGTCACGGAAATGTTCACGATGGGTCCCGGAAACAAGGACCACCATCCCGCTCTCCGTTGCGCTGTAGGTGTGTTCGTTCCGCTGATTACCCTGACGTTGATGGGGCGGCTGGATCTGGCGGTGTTCGCGTCGTTCGGTGCCTTCACGGGAATCTATGGGCGCAACGAGCCACACAGCGTCCGGTTCAGGAGTCAGCTGCGTGCCGGCGGCTTCATGCTGCTGGTGATTCTGTTGGCTACGGTGACCGCGCGTGTGGCGGGTGCACTGGGCATCGACGGCATGGCCTACTCCTGGCTCCTGACGGCGGCCACCACCCTGGTCGCGGGGCTGTGTTCCGTGGTGGTGGCTGCGTGGCGGCTGAGGCCGGGAGGCTCACTGTTCCACATCTTCGCTTTCGCCGCGATCGCGTCCATCCCCTCGCAGCCCTCGCTATGGGAGGCGATGCTGGTCTCAGTCCTCACTACCGGCTTCTGCCTGCTCGTGGGCATGTCGTCGCGTGTGGTGAAGAGCCATCGCACACCCTGGAAGCGTCCCCCGCCGATCCGGCATACGGCTCCCGAGCGGCGTGCCATGTGGCTGGAGGGTGGCGGCTACCTGGTGGCGGCTGGCCTTGCCGGGACCATTGCAACTCTGGTGGGCGAGCGGCTGGGCTTTGGGCATACGTACTGGGCGATGGTGGCCGCCGTGGTGCCCCTGGTGGGGCATTCCACCCGGCATCGGGTGAGCCGCGGCATCCAGAGAATCGCAGGAACGGTGGTGGGGCTGGTGTTGCTTGCCGGCATCCTGTGGCTCAACCCGGCTCCCTGGGCCATGGTGCTGGTGGTTGCGGTGTGCCAGTTCGGAGCCGAGATGTTCATCGCCAGGCAGTACATGGTGGCGCAGATCTTTGTCACGCCCCTTGCTTTGGTGGCCACACTGCTGGCTGCGCCGGTAGACCCGGGGCTTTTGCTTCGGGACCGCATCGTGGAAACGGTCATCGGTGCTTCAGTGGGCGTCGCGGTGGTGGTTGCCCCCGCTGTCTGGCGCAGGGTGCGCGGATCGTCCGCCTAGCGCGGCGGTTTGAGTGCAAGGACCTGTTGCGCCTAAAATCAATTGCTTAGACAGTCAAGATATATGTCTATCAAGGGGTTGGTGATGAGCAACAGAAGCGCGACGCTGGGTTATTGGTACGGCACGGCCGACCGTCCGCAGGCCGATGCTGTCGACGTCCTCAACGAACTCAGGGATTACCGGGCCGCTGAGGCTGCGATGCGCAGACGGACCCGGACTGCCATGGGCATGGGGGAAACGGACCTGATTGCCCTTCGGTATTTGCTGGAGGCCGAAAGGGCCGGCAAGGACGTGGGGCCCAAGGAGCTCGCTGTCAGGCTGGGCGTCACCTCGGCCTCGATGACCTCCCTGGTGGATCGGCTGGTGAAGTCGGGGTACGTGACCAGGGAGCCCCATCCGACGGACCGTCGCGCCTTGATCCTGCGCTCTACTCCTGGCGCAGACCAGGAGGTGCGGAACACGCTGCGCGACATGCATCAGCGCATGATGGAAGTCGCGGAGTCGCTGTCGGGGGAGGAGGCAGCCTTGGTGGCCGCTTTCCTGCGCCGCATGCGGGCCGCCATTGATGAGATCGGCAGCTGATTAGATCCTCATTGGACATTAATGCTAAGTAAGCATATAACTAGATTGCCAAGCTACTTAGGAATCTAGCCAGTGGGAGTACCGATGACAGCAGTGCTGCGTGAGCCGAATTCCTCACCGGAAGTCCAGGAAGTCCAGAATACCCAAACCGTTCCGTCGACGGATGCCGGGAATGCTCCGGAGGGTGACGTTCCGCTTCTGGACGAATCAACCATCGAAGAAGAAGCCGCGCCCGGAGGCGATCTGGCTGCTGCTGTCGATGAGGCCGTCGAGGGGGTGGCAAGGGGCGAGGAAGTTGCTCTTGCAGATGGTGTTGCCCTTGCTGGCGAGGTTGCTCTTGCGGACGGTGTTGCTCTTGCCGGCGGCGTTGCGCTTGCCGGTGACGTTGCTCTTGCCGGAAAGATTCTGGAAACCGCCGGAACGGCGTTGGGCACGGTTGACGCCGGGGAGCTGGCCGTCGTCGAAAAGCTCGCCACCGGCCCTGTCCACTGCGGCTCCAACATGGCAGTTTCGGCCGGTCCGGCTTTTGAATCCATGCAGTGGGTCACGGTAGAGCCAGTGTGGCCGGAATGGGCATGCGACTGCGGTTTCCGCATGGACATGGACGCAGTGGACCCTGTCAGCAGCGTATGGCTTGCCGCAGTGCGGCGGCAAAGCCTTCAGCGGGAGCTCACAGTTGCCCAGAACACGCTTGAACTGGCTTTCAGGAAGGCTGTCGACGCCGGCGTCGAGCCTCAGGAACTGGCCAGGCTGGCGGGAATACCGGCCCACGAAGCTGAAACCCTCGTCCGGTGACGCTCGCGGATCCCGGGCTAAGCGAGCCGGCGCACCGTCCGGATCCTGAATCCGGGCACCCGGTACTGAACGGCAGGTACCGCCTCGGCCGGCACCTGGGCGGTGGATCCGAAGCCCATGTGCACGAAGCCCTGGACCTGCGCACCTCGAACCTTGTTGCCGTGAAGGTTTTCCGCGCCAAAGATCCCAGCGACGACGCCCCGTATCGGCGGGAGCTGGAGATCCACAGCCGGCTTAAGCACCGGAACGTCGTCCGGATCCGGAATGGGGGCCGTGCCGTCCTTGATCAAGGGAGCGGTGAGGCGCGCAACTTCCTGGTAATGGAGCTGGTGGACGGTCAAGACCTCAGAAGCATTACCCACGCCGGTCCGGTGTCCTCACTGCGGACAGCCGCATGGATGACGGACATCGCCAGTGCACTGGCCCACGTCCACCGGAGGGGCGTCATCCACAACGACGTGAAGCCCGGCAATATCCTGGTGGACTTCAGCAGGACTCACGACGGCGAGGCGAGACTGACCGACTTCGGCATCGCCCTGAGTTCGCGCCATCAAGCGCCCGGCTCCTCGTCCGGAACTCCGCATTACCTGAGTCCGGAGGAAGTTGCCGGCGAACCGGCGACGGCGGCCAGCGACATCTACTCCTTAGGCTTGGTGGCGCTCGAATGCCTCACCGGGACCAAAGCATTCCCCGGGCCGCCCCTTGAATCGATGGTTGCCCGGACGCTGACTGAACCAAGGATCCCGGGCACTGTTTTACGGCGTTGGTCCATGGTGTTGCACGCTATGACGGATCCAAGCCCGGAAGCGCGGCCGACTGCGCGAGAAGCCACCAGGATGCTCCGCCGGATCAACCGGTAGCCGGTCACAAATCCCCCGTAACTCCCCAAATGGGGGACTCCTCGTCGGCTCGGATACGCTGCATTCGATCTACGCCGCATCCGCATGCTTGGGGGTAACCAATGACGCTCTCCTCGGCCCGGGACGCCACCGGCCACCCACAGCCTGGCCGACCGCAGTCTGGCCAGCCGCAGCGTGACCGGCCGCAGTCTGGCAGGCCGCAGCGTGACCGGCCGCTGTCCGGCAGGCCGCAGCGTGACCGGCCGCTGTCCGGCAGGCCGCAGCGTGGCCGGCCGCTGTCTGGCAGGCCGCAGCGTGGCCGGCCGCAGGAGCGTGGTGCACTGGGTACCATCCTGGGTGCGTTCAGCGTGGTCGCGCTGGTGGGGGGATTGTCGCTGGCCCTCACCAAGCTGGCGGCCGCTTCGCCCGGTTGGGGTCCCGCTTACGACGGCTGGGCCGCAGCAGCCGCCGGCCAACCCCTCGCCGCATTGCGTTGGTTCCTTGGCGACATGACCGAGCCGCTCTTCTTCAAATCTGAACTCGCGGCAATCGGCCTGCTGGCCGGGGCCGTCGTGGCATGGTGGTGCGGACGGCGACGCCGCGGACTCCGGAAGGGGCTCGAGGCCGGCAGCGACCCCTGGGGCGGATTGAGCTACGGTACCGGCCTCTGGCCTTGGGTGCTGGCTTCGGGGATGCTGAGCCTGCTCTTGTCCAACCTTGCGTTCAGCAAAATGCTCGACGGCGGATGGCAGCCCACGTTTGTGCCCCTGGTTTGTGTGGCCCCGGCCATGGTCCTGATGTACGGACGCGGGTGGTTGACCTGCCTCACCGCGGCGGTCCTTGGGGTATTGACCACCACGCCCTTGGCCCTGCTGTTCATTCCCGCGGTCTCTGTTCCGCTCGGTCTTCCTGCCGTGGTCGCCAACGTCCTGGCCATGGCAGCGGGATCGGTGGTGGCGTTTGCGATCGCCCGCAGGCTGCCTTGGCTTGTCCTGCGGAAGCAGGACCCGGCACCGGAAGCCGGCCCACCGCCGTCGGGCACCAACCAGCTGCGCGCCGGCAACCAGCTGCGCGCCGGCAACCAGCTGCCCTCCGGTAACCAAGTGCGCGCCGGCGACCAAGTGCGCGCCGGCAAGCAAGTGCGCGTCGACGCGAGCTGGGCGGCGCAGAGGGTCCTGAAGGACTTCACCGAGACACACTTCTACGCCAACGGAATCGCGGGATTGGGGTTGATCGCCGGGGTCTCGATCGCGTTCGTGCTGAATCCGGCGCTCCCGGCGTACGGCTCGGGACTGCTGCCGCACATCCTGTTCGCCCAGGCCCTCACCTCTGCGCTGGGCATCGTGCTCTGGCGCGGCTGGTACCGGGGCGGCGGGTGGGCGGCGACCTACGCGTCAGTCGTGTCGGTTGCCCCGGCGGCAGTCCTCGCCTTCAATGGCTCGTGGCAGGGCATCGTTGGCGGGGCCGTGCTGGGAGCGGTACTCGCGCCACCTATTGCGCGCGTGGTGTCGGCACGCCTTCCAGAGGGATTCCACCCGGTGATCGGGAACACCGCTGCCATGGCCATCACGACGGCGGTCACCGTCCCGCTGCTCGGATTGTTGCCGTCCTGAGAGCCTCCGCACTTCGCCAATGGGTCTTGAGAATTTCCTGAGCAACAGTTGAGGGTTTGCAGGACCGGTTCTTGATGCTGCCCCGGCACAGTAATTCCTGTCAGCCGGACAGGCTGGATGAAACGGCCGGCCCGCAGTGGTGGCCTCTCGGAAGGACAGGATCCACATGGCCATCAGCCTGAAGACCACCAGCGGCAAGATCCTCGCGTCGGTCGCACTCGTAGGCACCGCGGCCGCCGTCGCCGGCATGGGCACCTACGGTGCCTTCACGTCGTCGACGTCGGCAAACCAGGCAGTCACGGCCGGCACCGTCACCATCGCGCTGGGATCCGGCACCTCCAACACGCTCAGCGTTCCGGTGGCCGGGCTGCTCCCCGGGGACAAGGTGGAAAAGCTGGTCACCCTGGGAAACACCGGCAACTCCGACCTCAACGCCATCACACTGACGACGTCGGCCGGCGCCACTGGCTCCCTCCTCACCACCGACGTGACGCACGGACTGCAGCTCACCATTGAAAACTGCAGCGTTCCCTGGACGGGCACCGCCGCACCCTACGCCTGCAACGGCAACAAGACCACCGTGATGGCCTCCGCTCCCGTGATCACCGCCAACAAGGTCCTGAACAACCTGACCTCACTGGCATCCTCCAAGACGGACAACCTGAAGGTCACCACCTCGTTCCCCGCCACTGCCCCCGATACCTTCCAAGGCGCCGCCAGCACCATCGCCTTCAGCTTGACCGGAACCCAGCGCACCGAAACCGTCAAGTAGCTGCACCACCACAGGCTCCGTCGGGCCTGGTCGGGCCTCCCCCCTGCCTGACCAGGTCCGCCGGTGAAACCGTGAATCCACCAACGGCGGATTTCCATCCGACTATCGCAGAACCTAAACACCGCAGAACCCGACCATCGCAGCCCCCGACCATCGCAGAACACCGCCATCACAAGAGGAAGGAACGCAGGACATTGAGCGCATTGACAAGCTTGGACCACCCCGGCCTCCGTGACAGGCGTTCCACCGGGGAATCAACTGGCGCTACCCCCAAGACCGCCGCTGTGAAGCAGTCCGCAGCGGCACCCAAAGCAGCCATGAAGCGGGGCGGTATCCACCGCATTGCAGGTGCAATCTTCAGGATCGTGGCCGCGTGCATGCTGGTAGTGGCGGCGCTGATGTTCGTGTTCCTCGCGATAGGTCCCAGGGTCCTCGGCTATCAGACGTCCACCATGCTGACCGGGTCCATGGCCCCGCTGATCAACCCCGGCGACGTTGTGGTCACCGTCCCCACCAGCATCAGCGATCTCCAGGTGGGAGACGTCATCACCTACCACATTCCCGTGGAGGACCAGCGGGTGGAAACCCATCGGATCACGGACATCACCCCTGCTGCAGACGGACAGGTGGCAGTGCAAACAAAGGGCGACGCGAACAACGGCGTCGACCCGTGGATCGCCACACTGCAGGGCGAAACCGTGGACAAACACGTGGCCACGATTCCCTACGTGGGTTCGGCAATTCGTGCCCTGCGCGAGCCCGTCGTCCTGAATGCCCTCATGTACGGAGCGCCCGCTGTCCTGGTGGTCGGGATGCTTGCCTCCATATGGGGCACGAAGCCGGACGGGACGCCCGGGGCCAGCGGGGCGCGCAGGGCCAGCGAGATGCCCGGACCCAGCGGGACGCGCGGGACTACCCGGGACGGGACGCCTGAAACCACTGGTCGGGAGGTGAGCGGCGATGTCTGAATTCCCTTGCGATCATCCGGCCCCCGGCACCATGGGTCCTGCCGGCAGTCCCGCCGAAACACCTGTCTTCGAGGACCGTCGACTTCAACATCTGGCGGACGAGCTCGGTGATGCCCAACCAGTCCTGCGCCTGTGCTCCATGTACCTCTCGATGTTGCCCGGCCGCATCTCGAACATCTGCAGCGGGCTGGACGAAGGTGATGAAGAGGCAACCATGACCGCCGTCCTGAGCCTGAAGGTTTCATCAGCCATGGTGGGCGCGGTGGAAGCCGAACATCAGTGCCGTGAGCTTGAGCTGATGATCAGGGCCCATCACCTGGACTTCGTGGCCAAGGCACTGCCCGCACTCCAGAGCTACAGCGAGCGATGCGTAGCCGCCGGCCCGCAGTTGCTGGGCAGGGCGTGGGAAACCTTGGCACGTGGAATTCCGCTGATTCCGGGCCAAGCAGCAAACCCACGGCCGGCCGGGGGGATCTAGTCCCCCTGGCCGCCGTGGGCTCCAGTCGTCGTGCCGGCGGTTACCGTTCTCCCGCCGGCACGGCATCCATATCTGTCTTGATGTGGTGGGGTACCAACAGCAGTGCAGCCACCGCCAGGACCCCGGCCCCGGCGAAGACGTAGAACCCGGCGGGGTAGGCGATGTTCGCGGCAACCAAGGTGCCGGTCACCGCGGGACCCACAATGGCACCAAGCCTGCCCACGCCGGCGGCGAATCCGAGGGCGGTTCCCCGCAGCCTGGCCGGGAACAGCTGGCTCACCCACGCGTAGACCAGCACCTGCGAACTGAACACGAAGATGCCCGTGACGAACACGGCGGCGTTGAGCAGCAGTTCATTCTGGATCTTGACGCTGAGGACCGCCAGGAACACCGCTGACAGGCCGAACCACATCAAAACGATCTTCTTGGTACCGTGCCGGTCGGCCAGGATACCGGCGAGGACCAGGCCCGCCACGGCCCCCAGGTTCAGGACAAGCAGCAGGGTCAGGCCCGTGCTGACGGTGTACCCGGCGGCGGCCATCAGCTGCGGCAACCAGGTGTTGAGTCCGTAGACGAGCAGCAGTCCCATGAAGGACGCGATACCGATGCCCACGGCAACCAACGGGTATGGCTTTTGAAGCAGGTCGCGGAAGCCGGTCTTCGGCGCCGCTGTGGTGCCGTCTGAATGCCCGACGGCGGCACCCGCCTTGGGCTCCCGACCCGCCGCTGAAGGGGCTGCTTCCGTCAGGGACTCGGGGAGCTTGGCCCACAGGAACGGCAGGAGCACCAGCCCCGCCACGCCACCAATGATGAACATCAGCCGCCAGTTGGGAACGATGACGATGGCCAGGAGGGCGGTAGCGACAGCGCCCACGTGGTAGCCGGTCATGGTCCTGGTGGTGGACTTCCCTGCCGACCCTGCCGGCGCATAGTCGTTCATGTAGGCGAGGGCGGCGGGAAGGCATGCTCCCAGGCCGAGCCCGGCCAACATTCGCAGGACCGAAAAAACTGCGACGTTGGGTGCGAAGGCGATGGCGATCGTGAACAGGGAGAAACCGGCCACACATGCGATCAGCAGTTTGCGGCGGCCGAACTTGTCCGAAAGGGGTGCGATGAACAATGCCCCGAGGCCGACGCCGACCAAGGAGATGGTGGCTGCGAAGGTGGCACCTACAGCATCGAATCCCAGGTCGCCGGTCTTGATGAGCGTAGGGATGACAGTGCCCAGGACCACGAGGTCGAAGCCGTCAAGGACCATGGCCAGCCAGCAGAGCCAGACGGGCCATTGGGAGCGGCGGGAAGATGACATCGTTGGCATAGCGTCCTCGGTAAGTGTGATGAGCGGTTGACCCGCCAGAACGGCCGGTCAGTTATGAGAGTTCTATCACCCGGACTTGTTGCGCAGCACACGTTCTACCATTGAATGGAAGGCGCTCGCCTATCGTGAGTCAAGCGGGGTGCTGATCAAGGCACTGGCCGGACGTGGGTCCGCGTCACGAAGCTCGCGAGCGCGCAGGCAAGGAGGCAACGTGGCCAATTCGATATCGGGGGATTCGGTGGTGGACCGCGTGGTCAGGATACTTCAGGCGTTCCCGGAAGGCGTGACAACGCTGCAGCTGACCGAGCTGGCCGAACGATCCGGGCTGCCGTTGTCGTCTGCCCATAGGTTGGTGCGGCAACTTTCACATCATGGGCTGCTGGATCTGGGGGCAGGAGGCAGCGTCCGGCTGGGGCTCCGGCTATGGGAACTCGTCAACAGGAACTCGCCCACATTGGCCCTTCGCCAGGCGGCCATGCCGTTCATGGAGGACATCCAGCAGGTCCTGAACCAGAACGTGAACCTCGCTGTTCTTGAAGGATGGGAGGCGCTTTTCGTCGAACGCCTTTCCCGCCGCGGTTCGGTTGCGAACAGGGCGAAGATTGCCGGACGGATGCCGGTCCACATATCCTCGGCGGGGCTCGCGTTGATGTCCAACCAGCCCCGTGAACTGCAGGCGGAGTACCTCAAGCAGTTCCAGGATCCGACCGGAAAGGTGAGTGTCGACGTCGTACGTCACTTGCTTGCCGAAGCCGCCCAACAGGGGTACGCGCAGCTTGCGGGCGTGGTGGATCCTGACACGTGGGGGATTGCGGTACCGGTGATGAACGGCAAGCGGAAAACCGTTGCCGCGCTTGGCGTGGTTGTTCCCTTGGCCGAGGTGCGGCTGCAGGCGCTGGTTCCGGCGCTTCAGACCGCTGCCCGTGGTATCGGACGGTTGCTGGCCGACTGAAGGATTCCGTTGAATGGAATCCCTGTAACGTCGGTCACGGCGTCTGGTTCACACTGATTCCAGACTCAGCCCGCTGCTTCGGCGGGGCGCAAAGAAGCGAGGAACTCATGGCCAGAACAACCATCACCACCCAGGTCGCCATCATGGGCGCAGGTCCGGCAGGCCTCATGCTGTCACACCTGCTGGCCAAACAGGGCATCGAATCCGTGGTCGTGGAAATCCGCAGCCGCCAGCAGATCAGCGAAACGGTGCGCGCAGGCATCCTCGAACACGGAACGGTCAACCTGCTGGTCGATTCCGGGGTGTCCGACCGTGTACTCCGGGAAGGAGACCGGCACGACGGTATCGAGCTTCGCTTCAACGGCGAAAGTCATCGCATCAATTTCAAGGAACTTGTGGGCGAGTCCGTGTGGCTCTACCCGCAGACCGACGTGTTCATGGACCTGGCCGCGCGGCGTGAGGCCGACGGTGGCGACGTCCGGTACAACGTCACGGACACCAGCGTGCATGATCTTGAAGGTAAGCCCAAGCTGTGGTTTACCGACGCCGACGGTCAGGAATTCGCGGTTCAGGCGGACTTCCTGGTCGGCGCCGACGGCTCCCGCAGCCACTGCCGGTTCCAGATCCCCGAAGCGAACCGGAAGTGGTACTTCCACGAGTATCCGTTCGCCTGGTTCGGTATTCTCGCCGAGGCGCCCCGTAGCGCCGACGAGCTTATCTACGCTAATTCCGCCGACGGGTTCGCACTGATCTCCCAGCGCACCGAAACGGTGCAGCGCATGTACTTCCAGTGCGACCCGAAGGAAAACGTCGACGACTGGGATGACGAACGCATCTGGTCGGAATTCCGCAAACGCGTGAACGGCAACGGGTTCGAGCTCAAGGAAGGGCCGGTCATCGAGAAGATGGTGCTGCCGTTCCGCAGTTTCGTGCACACCCCGATGCGGCACGGCAACCTCTTCCTCGCTGGCGATGCCGCGCACACCGTGCCGCCTACCGGGGCCAAGGGGCTCAACCTCGCAGTCCACGACGTCAAGGTGCTGTTCGAAGGCCTGGAGTCCTACTATGCCAGCGGGTCCACGTTGCTCCTGGACACGTACAGCGACCGCGCCTTGGACCGCGTCTGGAAGGCCCAGCATTTTTCCTACTGGATGACGTCCATGTTGCACACCGTCCCTGGTGCCGATGATTTCGACCGTGCCCGCCAACTCGGTGAGTTGCACTCGGTGGTCACGTCGGAGCATGGCAAGGCATACCTCGCCGAGGCCTACACGGGCTGGCCGGGCTCTCGGTAGGTTCGGCGGTTGCTGGCCTGATGGTCGGCGACAAGTCCGGCGGCTGGTTTAGTCCCCCGGTTCGTGTTGAGTCTGGTGGCTGTTCCCGGCCCGATGCTCTTCCTGGCCCGATGCTCCTCGTGTGGTGACTACGACCGCAATGCTTTAGGCCGACTCGGCTTCGTGTCCTGATTTCGTGGCCCATTTGAGAGGCGCTCGACAGCAGCGCGTCACCCTCTGGTGACCGCTGGCTGTCGGGCGCTTCTGTGTTGTCCTGGCGCGTCTGATTCATGCGTCTGTTTCATGCGTCTGTTTCAGAGAGCAGGTCTAGGAGTCAATCCGGCCTGCCCCGTTCGGGCGGCGGTCCGCTGTTCGTGGTCGGGATCTCCTTCACCGGCACCTGCCGTGTGTGGTTTGTGGGCGTGTGGTTTGTGGGCGTGTGGTTTGTGGGCGTGTGGTTTGTGGGCGTGTGGTTTGTGGGCGTGTGGTTTGTGGGCGTGTGGTTTGTGGGTGAGTCGTGGGTGGCGTGTTTTGTGTGGGTGGTTGTGTGGTGGTGGTTTCGGCGTGGGGCTTGTTGGGGGTCAATGTGTGGCGGTGGGGTAAACCATGGGGTGCCGTTCCGGGTGGTGATTTTCCATTGTTCTTTGTGGATGAGGTGGTGGTGGTGTGAGCAGAGAAGGGTGCCGTTGTTGGTGCTGGTGGGTCCGCCGTGTGACCAGTAGGTGATGTGGTGAGCTTCGCACCAGGGGGCGGGGATGGTGCAGTCGGGGAAGGCGCAGCCTTGATCACGGGCGGTGATGGCTTTGCGGATGTGGGGTGGGAAGATCCGGGTGGTGCGGCCGATGTCGAGGATTTGTCCGTCGGTTCCGAGCAGGACGGGCAGGATGTCGGCGTCGCAGGCGATTTTGCGGATGGTGTTGGGGTGTAGTGGTCCGGTGAAGGTCGCGGTTCCGGTGGAGAGGTGTTTTTGGGTGGGCTTGGTGGTGGGGTGGAGCTGGTTGAAGAGTTCATGGGCGTCGATGGTGATGGTGAGTTGGGGTTTGAGGCCGCCGTTGGCTGGTAGATGGGTGGTTTTGAGGGCCAGTGCGCAGGCGGCGACGAGGCCGTCGAGGAGCTTTTGCGCCCGGGAGCGGCGGTCCAGTTCCGGGGCGGGCCCGGGCGTGGGGCTGGTGGGTTGCTTGTGGCTGGTGGGTGTTCGGTGGGGTGGGGTGCCGGGGTGGGCCAAGGATTTGTGCTCGATGACGGCTGCGGTGGCCGGGGCGGGTTTGCTGGCAGCGGGGTAGGTCTTTGCGACTGCTGAGGGGGTCGTGTCGGCGGTGGTGTCGGCGGCTGGATAGGTGCCGGTGCCTTGGGCGTTGAGGCAGGCGGGGCCGGGTGCGTTCGGTGTGGTGGTGCTGTTGTTTGGCGTGGCGCCGGGAGTTTCTGGGGTGGGGCCGGGTGCGTTCGATGTGGTGGTGCTGTTGCTTGGCGTGGTGGGGGTTAGACGGGGGTTGGTGGCGGCGTTCATGGCTGTTGCGAGGGTTTCGTATTGTTCGGCGGTGGCGAAGATTTCGATGTGGTGTAGTCCGTGGCGGGGTTTGCGGATGAACGCGCCTTGGTGGTGGCGGAGGGCTTCTTCGGTGGGTTCGGGGCCGTCCTGATCGATGCGGTCGCTCCAGCGGCGGGCTATTTTGGCGACGAAGTCGGGGTCAGATTCGGTGGCGGTGGTGGTGAGGGCGTGTTCCATGGCGGCCAAGGTCTGCGGATGGGCGGCGTGCCGGACCTGGTCCAGGGCGGTGGTGATGATTGTTGCTGAGCGGGATGGTATTTGGGCGGTGGCCAGGGCGTGGGCGAGCCCTTCGTGTCGGGCGGGGGTTGGCTGGCCGGTGATTGTTGTTCCGGGGAGGGTGTCGTGGGCCAAGGCAAGGCGGCGCCGGGCTTCGCGGATCTCGATCCGCAGCCGGGCGCGAAGGAATTCGGCGGTGTTGCGGTATCCGTCATCGAGTACGGACCTGTTCTGCCAAGCCGGCTCGGCCGAGGTGCTCCCTTCCCCGGCGGTGGTGCGTGCTTCTTTCGCGGCCGGGAGGGTTCCGGTTTGGTCGGCAGGGTCCTGGCCTGGGTGCCCTGGGGTGTCGGGGGTGCCTGGGGTGTCGGGGGCGTTGCCGGTGTCGAGGGTGTTGTCGGTTTCGGTCCAACCCGTCCGCCATCCCGGCCCCGCACCCGCACCCGCACCCGCGCCGACGGTTTCGGCAGCAAAAGCGGTGGTGGTGTGTGGGGTATGTTTGGCTGCCTCGCGGGTTCGCTCGACCGCTTGGGCTGCAACTATCTGGAGGTACCCAATGGTCCGGGCGAGGTCTTCGACCCGGCCGGCGAAGTCAGCGGCCTCTTGGACATCGAACAGCCGTGCCGCCGAACCCGCCGCGCTCCGCAGGGCTTCGAGGGCGGCGGCGCCCTCTTCCAACGCCTCCTCCACTTCACCACCGGCGGGAGCGGGCGTGGGGCCGGCAAGGGCGGATGTTCCTGCCCGAAGGGCCGCGACCTGTCCGTTGATTCCCATGAACCAACCCTCCCAACCCGCCGCCGCTATGTAACCACCCAACATCCCGTATGTGGAAAACCACCGCACCGGCGGAACGGACACCGCGAAACCCGGTGAAGGGATGTCCGGGAGGAGCGCCGGCGGAACGGACACCGCGAAACCCGGTGAAGGGATGTCCGGGAGGAACGCCGGTGAACCCGTCGGGATGTGCGAGGGGAACGCCGGTGAACCCGTCGGGATGTGCGAGGGGAACGCCGGTGAACCCGTCGGGATATGCGAGGGGAACGCCGGTGAACCCGTCGGGATATGCGAGGGGAACGCCGGTGAACCCGTCGGGATATGTGAGAGGAACGCTGATAAACACGTAAGGATGTGCGAGCGGATCGCCGGAAAACCGTCGGGATGTGCGAGGAAAGCCGATAAACCCGGTGGGACGTGAGAGGGAAACACAAACCCGATTTTTGCCTTCCCCCTTGCCAACTAAACACTAAGCATGCTTACGATATTATCAATCCGTGATGCAGAACGATCGATTCCACGATCCCACTCCGCTCCCGGATCCTGAGACCGGTGAAGCAGGCCGCCGGACATGAAAAGCACCACACATCGAATTCCAAGGAGACGCCATGCTCGCCAGGGAAAACATCGACCGTTTGTTGGGCCTCGACGGAAATGTCCGCACCACAGAAGGGGACAAGGTTGGCTCGATTGGTACTTTCTACACAGACGACGACACAGGGGAGCCTACGTGGGTGACCGTCAAAACCGGTCTCTTCGGCACCTCCGAGTCGTTTATCCCGCTGGAAGGGGCCACCGTTGACGGTGACGACGTCCTGGTTCCTTACAGCAAGGACCACATCAAGGACGCGCCAAGGGTAGCCGAGGATGGCCACCTGGATCCCGAAGAGGAACGCCGCCTCTACAGCCACTATGGCATCGAAGACGGCTACGCCCCAGGAACCGGGACGGCTGGCTACGCCACCACCTCAACCGGAACCACCACCGGAACCGGAACCACCACCGGAACCGGAACCACCACCGGAACCGGAACCACCACGGGGGCCGGAACCACCGGCTTCGGCGACCGCACGGACGATGTGGACGCCGACCGTCTGGACAACGACCGCGCCTCCCGCGGCGACGACGCCATGACCCGTTCGGAGGAGCGGCTCAACGTGGGCGCCGAGCAGACCACCACAGGCCGCGCCCGACTGCGCAAATACATCACCACGGAGCATGTCAGCACCACGGTTCCCGTGCAGCGCGAGGAGGTCCGTCTGGAGCGTGAGCCCATTACGGACGCCAACGCCGGTGATGCACGTTCGGGCCCGGACCTGACCGAGAGTGAGCACGAGGTGACCCTCCACGAGGAGCGTCCGGTGGTGGAAAAGGAAACCGTTCCGGTGGAGCGGGTCCGGTTGGAGAAGGACACGGTCACGGAGAACGTCCCCGTCAACGAGGAAATCCGCAAGGAACGCATCGAAACGGACGGCACCGACGAGACCCGTCGGCTCTAGCCCTCACTAGCCCCTCCAGGGCTGACGGATTCCAAAGCCAAGGGGCGTCAGCCCCGGGATTCCGCCACCGGTGGGGTCAACACCAGTAGGGTCAGCGCCCGACGGCGGGAGGTCGCCGTCGGGCGTTTGGCCCACCACCTGCTGCTACCGCAGCAAGGCCGCAGATCGGATGGCCATGAACAAGGAACAGGACACGGAGCAGGGCTCACCTACCACACAGCAGATGAGCACCGTGGGCCAGCGCCGCCGCGAGGCTGAGCGCAAACTCGACCAGCACCTGGAGGAGGCCCGGCACAAAGCGGAGTCCGCCCATCCTGACGAGCAGACGACCGAGTCGTAAGTCAGCGGCTGGTTTCCGGCCGCTTCTCCGGGGCCGGATGACTCGTGCCCGGGCCGCTCTCCATGGCGTTCTTGGGCAGTTGGCCGGATCCCCGTTCGGGATGCTTGGGCCGCTGCAATGGAGTGTCGCTGCCGTGGGCTTGGCCGTGGTGGAGTTGCAGTGCGCAGTGGATCAGCGGGAAGTGGCTGAAGGCTTGCGGTGTGTTGCCCAGTTGTCGTTGGGAGGCCGGATCCCATTCCTCGCTGAGCAGGCCGACGTCGTTGCGGAGTGACAGCAGGCGCTCGAACAGTGCGGTGGCTTGGTCCCCTCGGCCCAGTCCCAGCAAAGCATCCACCAGCCAGAACGAGCACGCCAGGAATACGCCTTCATGTCCGGTCAGTCCGTCGTGACCTGACTCTGTCCGGTACCTCAGCACGAGGCCATCTTCCGTGAGCCGCTCCTGGATGGCCTGCACGGTACCCGCAACCCTGGGATGGCGGTGCGGCAGGAAGCCGACGCGGGGAACCAGCAGCAAGCTGGCGTCGAGTTCCTTGCTGCCGTAGGACTGGACGAATGAGTTGAGTTCCTCGTTGAAACCGTTCCTCATCACATCAGCGTGAATCCCGCTCCGCAGTGCTGCCCAACGGTCGTCCGGTCCGGGCAAGCCAGAGGTCCTGACCGCCTTGACCATGCGGTCTGCCGCAACCCAGGCCATGACCTTGGAGTGCGTGAAGTGGCGGCGCGGTCCGCGCATTTCCCATAGTCCGTTATCGGGCTTGTCCCAGGCGCCTTCGAGGTACTCCATCAACGCGACCTGGATGTCCCACGAGGTATCCACGGTGCCCGGCGGTGACGCAGCCCGGGTCAGTGACAGTCCGTCCAGGACTTCACCCCACACGTCCAGCTGGAGTTGGGGTGCGGCGGCGTTGCCGGTGCGGACCGGCCGGGAGTTTTCGTAGCCGGACAGCCAGGGGATGTCCGCTTCGGGAAGCCGGCGGGAGCCGTCCAGGCCGTAGACGATCTGCAGCTCGGAGGGGTCGCCGGCGATGGCGCGGAGCAACCATTCGCGCCAAGCTGCGGCTTCTTCCGTGTATCCGGCCGCCAGGAGCGATTGCAGCGTCAGCGTGGCGTCACGGAGCCAGCAGAACCGGTAATCCCAGTTCCGGGACCCGCCAAGTTGTTCGGGCAGGGAGGTTGTTGCCGCAGCCACGATCCCGCCGGTGGGAGCGTACGTCAGGGCCTTCAGCGTGATCAGCGACCGCTCCACGGGGTCCTTGTACTTGCCCTCCATCTCGCTCCTGGCGATCCATTCGCGCCAGAACGAATCGGTGGCGTCGAACGCCTTGAAGGGGTCGATGCGGCGTGGCTCGGGTTCGTGGCTCGGAGCCCAGCGAAGCGCGAAGGGGATGCGGTCTCCCGCTCGCACGGTGAACTCGCTGACGGTGTGTTTGTTTTCTCCCCGCAACGGGGCCGGTGTGGTGAGGTAGGCGGAGTCGGGTCCCGCCACTGCGCTGATGCCGTGTTTGCTGTGGCGGACCCAGGGCACCACCCGGCCGTAGTCGAAGCGAAGCACCACCTCGCCGCGCATGGCCACCTCGCCGGAGAGCCCTTCCACGATCCTCACAAGGTCCACGGCGTCGTCGCGGACGGGCATGAAGTCGGTGACGCGTACTGCGCCGCCGTCAACTTCCCATTCGGTTTCCAGGATGAGCGTGTCCGGCCGGTACCGGCGTCTGGTGCAGTTGCCCGGGGCGCCGGCGGGTGCAATCAGCCAGCGGCCGGCTTCGCTTGTGTCCAGCAGTGCGGCGAAACATGCGGGGGAGTCGAAACGCGGAAGACACATCCAGTCGATGGACCCGTTACGGCCCACCAAAGCCGCGGTGTTCAGGTCCCCGATGATCGCGTAGTCCTCAATCCTGGGCAAGGCATCAGATCCTTCCGTCGGCGTCCTGGCTACGCCCGACGCTACTCCTTACGGGCACGGCCTGAAAGAACCGGCCCGACGTAAGGCGGACAATGCAAGGCACAAAGCTCTGGTGCCCCCACATTCTCCGTCAGTATGCTTACCATATCGGCAGTGCCCGGGTTCTTCCGTTCTCCGGACGCCGACCACGAGAGGAGCACGACCATGAGGATAGGTTCTTCCATAGCCCTGATCGCGATCGGTGCGATCCTGGCCTTCGCTCTTGCCCCGGGACTCATTCCCTTTGTTGATCAAGTTCTTATTGGCTACATCCTGATAGTGGCCGGAGTCATCGGCCTCATCGTTTCCATCATCCTGAGCACCCGGACCCGGCGTACGGACACGGTCGTGGAGCGCCGCGGCGCGCCGGACACGATCGTCGAACGCCGCACCGATATCTAACAGAAAATCAGCCAGGCACCCTGGCGACAAAGCGCACGACGGCGGGAGGTCGCCGTCGTGCGCTTCCTTGCGTTAAGGCGGGGTGCTGCGCCGCTGCCACTCAGGCAAGCGACAGCGAGAACGACAGGACGAATCCCGCTGCCGTGCTCAACGCCACCGCCGGGCCGCCGTGTTCGTAGGCTTCCGGCATCAGCGTGTCGGCCAGGGAAGCAATGACGGCGCCGGCGGCGAAAGCGAGCGGCAGGGAGATGGTCTGCGGATCCGCGGAAGACAATGGTCCTGCGCCCAGCATCACCGCGGCCACAAGGAGGACGGCGCAGACGGTCCACAGCAGCATGGTGGCGCCGGCGGACTTGCCTTGGCTGCGCATGGAGGACGCGCCCACCAGGGCCTCGGGCAGGTTGGATACGAAGATTGCGGCCAGGAGGGCAAGGCCGCCGGAGCCTTCCTGCAGGGAGATGCCCAGGGCCACATTTTCCGGGACGCCGTCCAAGGTTACTGCCGCCAGCAGGGCCATGCCGGCGGCGCCGCGCGTCGAGGCGGAGGTAGCGCGCTTGCCGGAGGCGGCGGCGTCGGTGTCGAGCTTGGGGCTGCCTTGGATTTCGTCGGCAGGTTTGGTCTTGTTGCCCGCCTGCGCCCAGCGGTCCAGCAGTGCACTCAGGACGGTGAAAACCAAGGCTCCGGCGGCGAGGCCCAGTGCCGCCCTCAGGATGCCGCCCTGTTCGTAGGCATCTTCAAAGAGTTCAAAGGCAAGGGCCGTGATCAGGGAGCCGGCAGCGAAGGACAAGAGGATGGCGAGAAGCCGCTTGGGCAGTTCGAACCGCACGCCGACCAGGGCGCCGATCACCAGGGCGCTGGAGGCAATCAATCCAAACCACAATGCTGCCATCACACGGCCAGTATAGAAGTAAGGAGCCTGATCTTTACATGTCCCTGGGACGCGGGTTCCCGGCGTAGGCTGCTGCCATGGAGAAGTCGTTCGACATTGAACTTGTCAACCAGGATGAATACGTGGTCCGCTGGGCGTCGGAGGGGCAGACCGGGGAATCGGTCTTCCGGGTCACCTCTGATTTCCTGGGGGAGTCCGGGCTGGAGGGCCATGACGGGCAACGGATCGTCGAGGAAACGTCCCACTACCTGGCTGAGCGGCAGCCCGTCATCGACTTTCCCCAAACGGTGGACCTTGAAGAGATCGCGGCGGCGTACCCGGACTTCGTGCAGGCACTGAAGACAGCGTTGGAAAAGCGCTAGGCCCGTTACTGCGGCTGATCGAGCCCGGAGTTGGTCAGTACCGGGTTGGTCAGTACTGCAGGTTGGTCGGTACCAGGTTGGTCAGTACTGCAGGTGGACCTCGAACTCCCCGGGGTCCCTGCCGGTCAGCTGCGACAACGCGTTGACGACGGCCGTTTCAGCATCTTCCAGGCGTGCCGCGTGCACCACCAGGCCCGGGTATTGGGCTACTTGGAGTTCGAACCAGCAGTCGGCCGCCAGTGACACCACCGCTGTCACCGTGGTGACAGCGCCCGTGGGTGGCTCCTTGTCCCCGGCGGAATCGGCCCCGGCGGAATCGGCCTCTGGGGATCCGGCCTCGCGGGGTCCAGCTCCGGGGGATCCGGCCAAGCTGGATCCAGACCCGGGGGATCCAGATCTGGGGGATCCGGCCAAGCGGGATTGGCGGGCGGCGGCGAGAGGCATGCTGACCTCCAAGGCATGGAGCGTTGGGGCCAACTTCTTGACTGCGTCGAGCATACGCAAAGTGGCATGGCCCATGTCAATAACCGGGGTGCTGTGGCGAGCCTGGCCCACCCGCTGCGGCCTGCCGCCCAGGGTTACCCGCTGCGTCCAGGCTGGGCCATCCGCTTCGGCGAGCCTGGGCCACCCGCTCCGGCGAGCCTGGCCAGCCACCTTCGCTGGCCTGTCCGTTGAGGAAGTCAGGCGTCCACAGGGGACGTCAGAAGCTCGCCGTTGAAGTATTCCAGGCGCCATCCATCGTCCACATGGTGGTGCGCCAGATTCAGCACGGCATTCTGCACACTGTCCAAGGTCCGTCCGATCGCTTTGCTGAGGGCCAGCCTGATCAGGGTCCCGTGTGCCACCACCAGCACACGCTGTCCGGGAAACTCCTGGGCCAGTTCGTGGAGTGCTGCGATGCCGCGGTTGGCAGCGTCTTCGTCGCTCTCGCCGCCGCGGAATCCGCCGTCGATACGGAGGGCTTCCAGTTCCGGCCCTGCCTGCAGCCCCTCTGCTTCCCCGAAGCTCCGTTCGGTCAACGCGGGTACCCGCCGCGCTACCTTCAGCCCAAGGCCTTCGGCGATGAGGTCGGCTGTCTCTGCGGCCCGGCTCAACGGCGAGGAAACGATCGTGTCCCATTCATAGCCGGAAAGGATGCCCACGGCATCCCGGGCCTGTCCGCGGCCAATCTCGTTGAGCGGAATGTCCGTGGCGCCCTGCAGCCGTCGCTCTGCGTTCCAGTCAGTCTGGCCGTGGCGGACGAGGGCGAAGGTGGTAAGGGTCATGATGTCCATTCTGCCCTGCCCGCCGGCAACAACCTGAACCCATGGCTTGTGTGACCCGGGAAGCCTATAGTGAAAGAGTCAGAGCTGATGCAGTCCGGCAACGATTACTAATCCCGAGGTTGCCATGATTCGCCACGATCTGACCCAATTCATCCATGAGTCCCTGGTGTATGAGGAAGACACCACTGAAGGCCTGGATTTCGACACCCTGTACGGCCTCTACATCAGTTGGTGCCACCTGCAAGGAAGCACTCCCGTGTCCGAGCGTGCCCTTGGCGCCGCGCTCAGGAAGCAGCGGTTCCACCGTGTCCGCCACTCCAGGAACCAGTCCTACGCCGGTCTGCACATGGTAGGCCCGGCTGCGCGCGACTACGTTATGCACTGCGACACGTGCTGGTCCGCCGAGTCACTGGATGACCTGCAGGACGTCACGGAGGACCGCGGGCTCCTGCTCCGATAATCCCTCCACGGAAGAATTCAACTTGTCCTGCGCAGAAGTGGAGCATCGGTGCTTTGTGTGCTGGGATGAAGCATGGGGAACTTCTTTCCTGCGCAGGCCAACAATCACGGAGTGGAGCAGTCATGGATACTGAACTGCCGCTGCCTGGCGAACTGGCTGCGGTTTTTGCCTGGGCGAACGGCATGCTCCTCAGCGAGGAAACAGTCGACGCCGCACTGAACCTCATCACCGAAGCCGCCGTACTGGCTGCTGACGATGCCTCCGGCGCGGGTGTTTCCCTGATCGAGCCGGACGGCTACCGCAGCAGCACTGCTTCCACCAACGATCTCGTGGCGCAAGCCGACGCCCTGCAGTATGAGATGGGCCAGGGTCCATGCCTGACGGCGTGGGCCGCCGGACGGCCCGTCATTGTGGAGGATGTCCGGCTGGACAGCCGATGGCCCGAATGGGGTGCTGCCGCTTTCGACCTTGGCCTGCGCTCCTGCATCAGTGTTCCGCTGGTCTCCGGCGGCCTGGCCTTCGGTGCCATCAAGATCTACTGGGAGAACCCCCAACTCGCGTCGCCGCGTCTGGTCCGCCTCCTGGAGACCCTGGCTGCACAGGCGGCCATCTTCCTGCTCAACATCCAGACCCGGGACAGGGTTTCCTCGATGAGCGAGCAGCTTAAAGCAGCCTTGCTGCAGCGCAATGTGGTCGGTACTGCCAAGGGAATCATCATGGCCAGCCATGGCCTCGATGAAGGTGAAGCCATCCTGCATCTCATTACAAGGTCCACCAGGGAGGGCCGGACGTTGCGGGACATCGCACAGGAAGTCATTGATGGCCTGTCTGGACATGACTCCTGACCGGGGGTGAATCGATGGCCGTCCCTGGAGACGAGGACGAACAGCGCGGAACGTTCAGGGCTGCCTTCGAGGCGGCAGGACTCAAGATCGACCATGTGTGGATGCAGTATTTCAGCATCGGCGGGATGTCGGGCCTGGTTGAAGTCCAGGCCTATGTCTACGGCGCCCTCACCCTTCCGCCGCTGGAGCGTGATCTGCTGGCGCACGCGTTGAACGAGTCGCTGGACGCCCTGGGGGTGGACGGCCGGAGGGCCAGTTACAGCCGTGAAGTCTTTAAGGACAGCGGCGACGATCCGCACCTGGAGTGACTCTCTCCGCCACGGGAATCGGACCCCTTTCGGGCCGATACGTGTCCTACTAGCATGGGTTCCGTGGAAACGGGTGAGCAGAACGAGGACTTCCAAAGACTCCACCAGCTCGTGTCGGGGACCGATGACATTAAGGGCTTTCTGGACGGCACTACCCGCTATGCGGCTGTCACCTTGAGCCGTGCCACGGGCTCGCGGATCGAATGCGCCGTGACGCTTCATCGCCGCAAGCGCGCCATCACCATCGCGGGCAGCAGCGATGACGCGATACTCCTGGACGGGATTGAGCAGGCCATCGGGGAGGGCCCCTGTTTGGAGGCACTTCGCATTAACTCACCTGTGCTTCTGAACGATATCGAGGATGACAGCCGCTGGCCGCGGTACGTCAAGAACCTGCGCGCTGCCGGAGCGCGGAGCGTCCTGGGCATTCCCCTCGAGTTGGGGGAGGACGCCTCTGCCGCCCTGAACTTCTTTGCCTTGGGACCCGGCCTCTTCACGGATGAGGCCGTGGAGGAAGCCAGGGTCTTTGGTGACATGGCAGGACAGGCGCTGCGCCTTGCCCTCCGCATCGCGGCCGCGGATTTGCTGGCCCAGGACCTCAGGGCAGCCATGGAGCGCCGTACAGCCATCGACCTGGCGTGCGGCATCATCATGTCCCAGAACTCGTGCACGCAGGAGGCCGCCTTCGGCTACCTGCTGAAAGCCTCGCAGCACCGGAACCAAAAGCTCCACGACATCGCCGCGGAAATCATCACCGGGCGGATCGACGGCTCGGTAGCCACCAACTTTGAGGACTGAACGCACGACGGCGGCAGGTCGCCGTCGTACGTTTTCCTGCGGTGGGTGTCGCCCGCGGCGGAGTTGACGGGCCAAGGTGACCACCCAGTAACATTCAGCAGCCCCACATTGCCTTCCCCGGCGAGTAGTAAGTATCCTGATGACTTATCTGGTGATCCGGATGATGCTGTTTTGACGCAGGGATGCTCAAGCCGCAGCGGTTGGCCCCCAATCCAGCCGCGCGGCAACGTGAAAGTTTGATCGACGGCGTTACCTGGAAGCAAGGAACAGTGGTTGGGTTCAGGAGCACCCGGGTAAGCCTGAAGGGCGTGACAATTCGTGGGCGACAATCAACAGACCGTGGACCTCAACGGCCCCGGCTGCAGTGACGGCGACACCATCGGTGACCGTTACCGGCTGGGACCTGTCCTGGGGCGGGGAGCGATGTCCACCGTTTACCGGGCGCAGGATCTGCTGCTCGGCAGGGACGTGGCCATCAAGCTCTTTTTGCCTGGTTCCGGCGACGAATCCTTCCGAACGCGGCAGGAAACGGAAATGCGGCTCCTGGCCGCTTTCGACCACCCGGGGCTCGTAGCGGCTTTCGACGCAGGCGTCGATACCCGCAACGATGAAGAGCGGGCCTACCTGGTGATGGAGTTGGCCGAGGGTCGTGACCTCCGGGCCGTGTTGTCCGAAGGGCCACTGACAGTGCCCGAAACCACCCGCATCGGCGTGAAGCTTGCCGGCGCGTTGGCGCAGGTCCATGGGCATGGGGTGATCCACCGAGACATCAAACCCGCCAACATCCTGGTCTCGGAGGAATCCGGTGAGGCCCAGTCCGTGAAGCTGGCGGACTTCGGCGTGGCCCTGGTGATGGACGACAACCGCCTTACAGCCACGGGCTTCACTGTGGGCACGGCCCAATACCTCAGTCCGGAGCAGGCCCAAGGGCTGCACCTGACTCCGGCCAGCGACATCTACTCCCTGGGCCTGGTGCTCCTGGAATGCATCACCGGCAGGGCTGAATACCCGGGCACTCCGGTTGAAACCGCGTCGGCCCGGCTGCACAGGGCACCCGAGGTTCCTGAGGGCCTGCCCGGTGGACTCACGGCCCTGCTCCGCGCCATGACGGATATGGACCCTGGCCTGCGCCCCGCCGCGGGGGACGTCGAAGAGATGCTGGCCAATGGCGGCAGCTACGCAACCTCCGGCACCGCGATCCTTCCTGCCTTCGAGGCGGTGCCGGATGGCTCGGCTGTCGCCTTCGAGACGCTGCCTGGTGGTTCGGCGGGGCGGGTGCATGCCGAACCCTTCCACGCTTCGCATCCTCCGCAGACCCGCAGGGCACGCCGGCGCAGGCCTGACCGGCAGACCGGAACCCTGGCCGTCCTTGGTGCGGTGGGGAAGCGCCACCCCAGGGTGGTGGGCGGAGTTGCCGCTGCGGCCGTGACCATCCCGGTGGCACTGGCCCTGCTGAGCCAGGGAGTCGTCGCTTCCGGAACGCCCGACCAGTCCACGGAGCCGGCCGGATCCGACGTCTCGATCGCCGAGCCCCTCCATAACGTCCCCGCGGCCCCCGACCCGGTGCCGTCCGCCGAGGTTGTTCCTGCTGCGGAGGTTGCCAGCATCCCGGAGCCCGCGTCGGTTCCCGTCCCGGTCCCGGCGCAGCAGGTTCAGGTGCCTGTCCAGGAGGCCGTGCCGGGCGGCACCGGAGGAAATCCCGCAGCCGTGAAGAGTGGAGGCAAGAGCGAGACGAAGCCGGGTGGCGGAAAACCTGAAGGCGCCAAGGGCGGCGGCCGCGACTGACCTGCGAGGTATAGGCGCAGGATCTGCAGGGGAAAATCCTAAGGAGCCTGATCTTGAGGCAATCTTGAGGTTTTCTTCCGGAATTCTTGAGCCGCGGCTGACACCTTAAAGGTGTCTCGCATCAGCCGAAGGCATGCTGGGTGGTCTGTTTGGCAGTAGGCAGGCCACCCACACTTTTGTCTCCTGCCCGGGATAGCCGCCCCGCGGGTGGCGTTCAGAAGACCCGCGGAACCTAGCTCCCGGCCGGGAAACTGATTGCCACAGTGGTTCCACCGCCCGGGGTTTCCCGGAGCATCAGTTCGCCGCCGTGTGCTTTCGCGATGCTGCTGCACGTGGCCAGTCCCAAGCCGCTGCCCGGCCCGTCTCCCGGACGGCGCAGGCGTACCAGGGGCTCCAGGACCTTGGCACGATCCTCCGGGTCGATCCCCTTCCCGTTGTCGGCCACGTAGATCGTTGCTCCGTGATAGTTCGAGACACCACTGACCCGGATCCGCAGGTCCCGCTCCGGACTGCGGTAATTCATGGCATTGGTCAGCAGGTTCTGGAGGAGGGTCCGCAATTGGCCGCGGTCTGCATGGAGGAACACATCATCCACTTCGACGAGCCCGTCCTCCTCAATGCCCAGGTCGCGGATGACGTCGTCCGTTGCTTCCTTGAGCGACACCCGCACCGGGTGGATACCCCCGCCCACCCGCGAGTAGCTGAGGACGTCTTCCAACATGGCCAGCATGCGGCGTCCTGAAGCCCCAATGCGTTCCAGGTACTTGGCAGGCGTACTCCCCGGTTGGATATCGGGATCGTCCTCCACCATTTCCACATAGCCAAGGATGGTGGTCAGCGGGATGCGGAGATCATGGCTGACCCGGCCGGCGAATCCCGCGAGCTTGGCATTGCTGTCCTTGAGCTCGGCATAGGTCCGGTCCAGCTGGACCGTGCGGTGCTGCAGTTCCAGGAGCTCAACAACCTGCTTGGCCAGGATCTCAAGCATGCTGACCTGCTGGGGCAACAGCTCCTGCGGCTTGTCAGAGAAAACGCACAGGGTGCCGGGGACGAATCCCGAGTCGGTCTGCAGCGGCACTGAGGCGTAGAAGCGCACCTTGCCGATGTCGCCTGTCACAAAGGGGTTGTCGGCAAAGCGCGGGTCCTGGGAGGCATCGGGAACCACCGTCTTTTCACGGGACAGGAAAACCTTGGCGCACATGGAGTCTTCGCGTGAGCACACCCCGGGATCAACTCCCCAGGCGCCGATCTGGTGCTGGTACTCCGCGCTGATGATGTTGACGACGCCAAAAGGCGCGCCACAGAGTTCGGTGGCCAGCCGTACCAGGTTCTGAAGGGCACTGAGGACGGCGGAATTGGGAAGAAGGTTGGATTCAAGCGACGGGTCCAGCCCGTATTCGCGCAGTTCCAGGTCGCGGCTGACATCGTCCGCGAAAGTTAGTTGCCCTCTTGCACCCGACATGTGAGTAAAGTCCCCCCAGCTTCATAAGGATTCCCTGCCGATGATACCTGCCGGCAGCCGATGTCTCTGGTCAAGGTGAGCAGGATCCGAGAAGCGCCGCAGGACGGCTGGTCCTAGGCTGAAGACCACATCGGATTCCCATCAAAGGAGCACCATGCCATACACCGTCAATTTCCAGGAGGTCTCCACCGTTGGCCTGGAGTCTTCGCCAGTGGCCGGGGCCTTGGCCGGACTGCGGGCCAACGAGGCCCGCTACTTCAAGAACAAGTACGACCACGAGTTCACGGTGGTACCTGCAGAGGAGGCTCCGGAGATCGTCGACTACGTGAACAGGGTGCTCAAGGAGCGGGACCTTGTCATGGAATCCCGCCCCCTGGAAGTTACGTCCTTCGACGTGGAGGGCACCCGTTGGACCTACGTGTTCTACGAATCCGGCTTGTCCATCAATGTCCTGTACGGACTCGAGCCCGGCAGCAAGCGTGCCGTGGGGTTCAAGCTCTCCCAGGGCATGGAGGTCCCGGAAGAACTGGCCGGAACCTTCAAGTTTGCCCGTCAAAAGTCCAAGCTGGCCGGGGAAATCCGCGGCTCATTCTTCGTGATCAAGGGCGAGTACAACTAGTCCGCTTTTGGCAGCAGGCAGGGGCTGCCCGTCACTGTTGCCGCTGGGGGTTGTCCGCACCGCGTGCAAAGCCGGGCGTGGTCCGGAGCGCATTGACTGCCCTGTCCGCGATGATCTGGGCATCGGTGCCGGAATCCAGGATGGTGTTCCTTACCGACCCGGGATCAACGAGGACTGTTGTCACGTCCAGGCCATGGGTGGTCCGGGTGGTCAACAGGGCGTCCACCTGCGCTTCGAAGCAGGACTCACTCGATGTGGCACGGACATCTTTCGCCACCACGTGGTTGGTGGAGACCATGTTGCCGGTTCCGTCAGTGAGCCTGATGATGACGGGAGTCGCCCCCGGCGGCCGGATGCTGTCCGCGTCGATGACCAACGAGAAGTGGTTGGCGAGGACTGAGTTGTCGCTGCCGTGGACGGTGAGCAACCCGTGGGTGTCGTCCAGGCCGTTGTCGATGCCGAAGAAGGGCGTCCACGGCTCGTGGTCCCGCAGGAAATGGTTGGTGGCCACGAGGTTTTCAGAGCTGTTGGCCGCCAGGACCACCATCCCGGGGTAGAACGAGTGCAGGCGGTTGTTGGTCACGCTGGACCGGGTGACGCCGGAAAGATGGACGCTGTCGGCACCCCGGGGAAAGACGTTGTTGGCAGTGACCAGGAGCCCGCCGTGGTTCTCCGCATAGATGGAGTGGCCCTTGAAACCTGCTCCGATCAGGTTGTCGGTGATCTTGGAGGCCTGCCCCCAGCTGCGCAGTTCGATGCAGTTTCCACATTCGGCAATGAAGTTGTCGTGGATGGAGAGCGCATCGGCTTTGTGGATGGTCAGCGCGTGTTCCAGGTAGATGAATCCCATGCCGTTGATGCGGAAGGAATCGTTGGCACTGGCAACATGGATACCGGTTTTGCCGTTGACATAGGTGTTCTCCGGCGGCAAGGAAGAGCCGTCTGCGCTGAAATGCAGGCCGTCGATGCAGAAATTGGTGAACTCGACGGAGCTGATCCGCGGGCTGCCGTTCCGTTCGACGTAGAAGGCGGCTCCCTGGGCTTCCGCCACGCCGTCGCCGGCGGGAAGGTCCACCAAAATCCTGCTGCCCCCGGGCCACAGCTCGTGCAGATCAGGCCATTCCTCGCCCGGGACGTTGAACCGGATGCTCGATGACGTGAAGCCATGGCCCGCGCCCTGGATGGTGAGGAAGCTGATGTCAATCAGCACCTGTGTCTTCAGGCGATAGTCGCCGGGCGGAAGATGGATCACCGCCCCCGGCTTGCCGCCGTCGTTGACGTCCGTAGCGTGTTGCCGTTGCTTGATGTCGGCGATGATGCTGTTGATGACGTGGCCAACGTCCTCGAAGGGGTTGCCCACGGGCCACGTGGTGACGTCGTAATAGTTGCTGCCGGACATGGTGCGGATTCCCTCTGGGTAACGGGCCTGGAAAGCGGGGCTCAGGCTGTGGGCTTGGTGTGTCATGGTAGTCCCCTCTTTAAGTAAGCGTCCAAACGGTGAGTTTGAGCAGCGTTGCCGGGCCTCCACCGACCGTGAGCCAGTTCTCCACGCTGTGGGCGTCCGGGAAAACAAGGTCGGTCAGGACCACCCTGCCGTCCTGGGCAAAGACTTCCACTGAGCACTGGTCTGCAACGATCAGCAGCTTGAGCACGCCACGGTCCAGTGCGACGGGCGCTGACTCAACGGACGGGAACCTGGGGTGGAAACCGGTGTTGCCCGACTGCCGGCGGTCCAGGGTGAGCCTCGATGTCGCTGTGTCATAGCGCAGGACCGTGCCCTGCGTCTGATCGGTGCTGCCGAAGAGCAGGAATTCGGCGCCTTCAGCTCCGGCGAGGTGCATGGATGCCTCGATCGCGTAGGCACTGCCCGGTTCGACGTCCGGCAACCTGAGTGATGAGTCCCGCAGCTCAAAGGGGCCCGGGTCCATGAGCTGCCCCGCGCCGGACTGTGCGGGAAGGACAGGCTGCTGGACCAACCGCGCCGAGCCATCGACGGTGATAAGCCGAAGTTCCCGGGGCAACGTCATGGACGAACGCCACGGCGATGTGGGCAGCTCGTTCGCGTAGTCCCAGTTGTTCATCCAGCCCATGATGATCCGCCGGGTGTCCGGGACATTGCTGAAGGAGACCGAGGCGTAGCAGTCCCGCCCCCAGTCCAGCCACAGGCTTCGCTGCAGGGCATCGGCCCGGCCTGCGGGGTCGGCAATGGCTGAAACTCCGGCAGGAGCTGCAACTGAACCCGGGTCCGGAACGAAACGGGCGCCGTCGAAATGGCCCACGAAGTACTGGCCGCCGGATCCACCCGCCACTGCGCCGGGATTCACGTTGACGATCAGCACCCACGTGATGCGGTCCGGATTACCGTCCACGGGAAGGGGAAACAGGTCAGGGCACTCCCACTCCCCGGCGTCCGCATTGGCGGGGCCAAAGTCGCTGAGGAAATCCCAGGTTTTGAGGTCGTCTGAACGGTAGAGGACTACCTTCTGCTGCTGGGCCTCGACGGCGACCATCACCCAGTACGCGTCAAAGTCACCCTGGTACCGGAACACCTTGGGATCGCGGAAATGCGCTGAATTCCGGGCCAAAACGGGATTCCCTGGGTATTTTTCCCACGTCATGCCGCCGTCGGTGCTGTAGGCCAGGGACTGGGCCTGCGTTCCGTGGTGCGCCGACGCCTCCTTAAAAGCGCTCGTGTACACGGCAACCAGCGGAGGCGTCTCCGAAGAGCCAAAGCCGGACGTATTGCCGTGGTCCACCACCACGCTGCCGGAGAAAATGTCCTCGGTGTCGTCACCGGCGATCGCCACAGGGTGTTCCGTCCAATGCAGCAGGTCGCGGGACGTGGCGTGCCCCCAGGACATGTTGCCCCAAACGCTGCCGTAGGGGTTGTTCTGGAAGAAAAGGTGGTACTCACCATCGTGGAAAACCAGGCCGTTGGGGTCATTCAGCCATGTGTCCCTTGCCGTGAAGTGGATGGCGGGCCGGAATCTGGCGGTGGCCTCCGGGGTGGTTTCCGTGCCCGGGACTGTTTCCGGGCGTGCGGCATCAAGGCTGCTGGACATGGGGGCGTTCCTTTGGGGACGTTGAGGTTGGTAATGGGGCGTTAGCGAGGTGCTGCAACGGAATCGCGGCGGACCAGGGGACAGCCCAGGATGGTCGGGTGGAGCGTCAGGAGGGACAGGTCGGTCTTTCCCTCGATGGCGTCAATCAGGTGCTCGGTAGCCCAGGCACCCATCTCGTAGTGGGGGAGGGCCACAGTGGTGAGGCCCGGGAAGAGGTTGGCGGCGATCAGTTCCTGGTCATCGAAGCCGACCACGGAGAGGTCCTCGGGAATCCGAAGCCCCAGCTCCGCAGCGGCGCGGTAGGCGCCCATCGCCATGCGGTCGTTGTAGCAGAACAATGCGGTAGGCCGGTCCTCGCGGGACAGGATCCGGCGGGCTGCTTCATAGCCGCCCTGCACCTCGGAGACCTCCGACTCCACAGGTGCGCCGCCGCCGTCGAGCCCTGCTTCGGTGAGCATGGCCCGGAAAGCCTGGAGGCGCTCGCGGGTGGCAGGAACGTCGTCGGTGTTGTTGATGAAGCCCACCTTGGTGTGGCCCGCCTCCAGCAAAGCGCCGACGGCGGCACGCGCACCTCCCGCCTCATCGGGGATCACGGCCGTGATGTTCCCTCCCGTGGCCACCGAGTCCACCAGGACGGACGGTACGCTGCCAAGGTTCGATGGCAGGTCCACATTCCGGTGATACATGGTGGCGTAGAGGATGCCGTCCACCCGCCGCTCCAGCAACGCCTGCACATCAGCTTGCCGGGATTCGAGGCTGGCCGAGCCCGGCGTGTTGATGATCATGAGGTTGTAACCCCGGGCCTTGGCAGCCTCGTCCGCGCCGAGAATGATCCGGCCTGCGTGGGGCGTGGTGGCGATTTCTTCGCTGACCAGCCCCAGCATGCCGGTCCTTTGGGTTCGCAGTGCCTGGGCAAGGCGGTTGGGTCCGTAGCCGAGCTGCTCGGCCGCGGACCGGACCTTGTCCCTGGTTTCGGGGCTGACCCGGGCATAGGAGACCTCGTTGAGGACGTGCGAGACAGTCGTGACGGAGACACCGGCGGCGACGGCCACGTCCTTGATACCGATGTTCTTGTTGCTCATCTTCTCTGCCACGTCCTTATGGTTTGTGATGCCCGGGTGGGGCTATCAGTAGGCTACTTCGTTGTCGGTGTGCTGGCCGTGCAGGAGTCAGCCCTTGACCGCGCCAAGCGTCATGCCCGCCACGATCTTCCGTTGCAGCAGCAGGGTCAACAGGATGACCGGGATCGAGTACACGGCCGCGAGGGCCGTCATGGAACCCCAGTCGAGCCCGAACTGCGTTTGGAAGTTGGCGATCACCACGGGCGTGGTCTGCGAACGGATGGCGGTCATGAGCAGTGCGAACAGGAACTCGTTCCATGACGCCAGGAAGGCGAAGATCGCCGTCACCGCAATGCCGCCCGAGACCACCGGGATCACCACCCGCCAGAGGGCGCCCAACCGGCTGCAGCCATCCACGGTGGCCGCTTCTTCCAGGTCCTGGGGGACGGCTTCGAAGAAGCTGGACATCAGCCAGATGGACAGGGGCAGGGAGATGGTGGTGTGCGCGATCGACAAGGCAATGGGCGTGTCGGCCAAGCCCACCGATGCCATCATGGACGCCAGCGGGATACCGATCGCCACCGGCGGAACCATACGGGTCACCAAGGCGGCCATGATGAACACCCGGCCACTCGGTGTCTTGTAGCGGGTGATGCCGTAGGCCGCAGGTATGGCCAGGACCAAGGACAGCAACGTGCTGATCACGGCCGTCTGGATGCTGTTGATGAACGACGCCACCACCCCGCCCCGGCCCAGCGCGTTCACGTAGTTCTCCAGCGTCCATTCCTTGGGCAGGATGGTCGGAGGGACGGCGATGGTGTCGATCGGCGTCTTGAACGAGGTAAACAGCAGGTACAGGAACGGGAAGCCATACAGCACCATGGCCGCGGCCAACAGGATCCACAGGATGGTCCGGGTGCTGCGGCGGCCTGCTTCCAGGCCTTCCCGGTTGACCCCGCGCCGCCTTCGGGGCGGCTGCGCATCGGAAACGTTCGACGCCGGCAGCCCGGGCCCGGTGTTTACGGCGGTTTCGCGGGGGTGCTTCGCCACGGCGACCCGTGTGGCGATTCCGTTGCCGCGCTGCGGTGGGACAGAAGCAGGACCCCGCCTGCCGCCGTCGTACGTGGACTCTGCGGTGCTCATCAGCTGTCCTTTCCTGGCCGCCAAATGGTGGCCACCGCGAAGAAGGCGACGGCGAGCATCGCGAGGAGGTAGATGGTGCCCATGGCGCTCGCCAGGCCCGGATCGCCGAAGCGGATCATGGTGCGGTAGATCAGCAGGCTCATGGTCTCGGAGGCCGACTGCGGGCCGCCGTTGGTCTGGATGAGGATGGTGTCGAAGGCCCTCGCGGCGTCGATTCCACGGACCACCAGCGCCACGGCGATCACAGGCCGCAGGAGCGGGATGATGATCCGGAACAGGAGCGCCGGGGCTCGGGCACCGTCAAGGCGGGCTGCCTCGATCAGGTCGCCGGGGATGTTCTGGAGGCCCGCGAAGAGCACCAGGCACATGAAGGACGTAGTGAGCCAGATATCCGGGATGGCCACCGAGAACAGCACGATGCTTGGGTCGGACAGCCAGCCGATCTGGTTCGGGTCCGAGAGGATCCCCGCCTGATGGAGGAGGGTTCCGATGAGGCCGAAGTTGTCGATCATCAGGAACTTCCACAGCAGGCCGGCCACGATCGGGGCGATCATCAGCGGGTAGAGGAAGACGGTCCGCCAGATCTGGGACTTCTTGCCCAAAGCGGTGAACAGCAACGCCATGCCGAGCCCGAGCGCGAACTCGAGGGTCACTACCACCACCGTGTAGGCGAGGGTCCGCCAGCCCGCGCTGGTGAAGGCTTCGGACGTGAAAGCCGTGACGTAGTTCTGGAAGCCCACGAAGTCGCGGGGACCGCCGGCGATGGGCGAGATCTTGAAGAAGCTGTCAGCCACCAGGCGGAACAGCGGGTAGGCGACGAAAACGGCCAGGAACAGGGCCGCAGGCGTCATCAGGAAGAGGGCAAAGCGGCGATCGGAGATACGCACGGTTTTCTTTTCTGCTGGGTTGTTATTGCTTCTTGGTGCCGCGGCCGGCACTGTCCTTGGATTCGGGCGGTGCCGGCCGCGGAGTCTTACTTGAGGAGGTCCTGGATCTGCTTCTTGGCATCTGCCAGGAGGGCGGAGGTGTCCCCGCCGGCCACTGCCTTCTGCAGCAGCGGGACCAGGACGGTGTCAACGATTTGCTGCCACTTGGCCGTTGCCGGACGGGTAGCCGTCGCTGGAGCGTTGAGCGTTTCGATCAGGGGCTTGAAGCTCTCGTAGCCAGGCTGGTCCTGGTACTTCTGGAAGGCGCTGATGCGGGACGCGAGACCGAGCTTGGAGTCGATGCCCGAGCTGTTGTGGTCGTAGGCGCACTTCACGAACTTCTTGGCGGCCTCGGTGTTCTTGGTCGCCTTGGGAACGGACAGGTACCACGGTCCCGGAACACCCGCGACGCCGGCGCTGCCGCCAACCATCGCTGCGGCACCCACTTTTCCTGCAACCGGGGAATCGGCGGGGATCTGGCGGTAGGCGTGGGCCCAGAAGCGCGTCATGGCTGTCTTGCCCTGGTTGAACAGGTTCTGCGCTGCTGCCCAGTCGACCTGTGCTGCACCGCTCGGAGCGGACTTAGTGAGGCTTACGTAGAAGTCCAGGGCTTCCTTGTGGGCGGCATTGTCGATGACTACGTTGTTGTCCTTGTCCAACACCATGGGGGACCCGGCCTGGAGCACGTGGGCCAGCCATTCGGTTTCCACGGCACCCTTGACGTCCGTGCCGAACATGCCGTCCTTGGTGAAGAATTCGGAGATGTCCTGGTACTGCTTCCAGGTCTTGGGGGCCGCCAATTCGTAGCCGTACTTGGCTTGGAAGTCAGCCTTGTTCTTGGCGTCCTCGAACAGGTCCTTGCGGTACAGGATGATCTCGGCATTGGTCCAGGCCGGCATGCCGATGAAGTGGCCGTCCACGTTGGCTTCCTTCACCAGGGCCGGGAAGATGTCCTTCTTAGCCTCGTCGGTGAAGAGCTCGTCGATGGGCTGGACGGCGTCCTTGAAGCTCGGAAGCCACACGGAGTCCAGGGCGGCCACGTCGAAGGAGACGTTGCCGGAGGAGAACTCGCTGGAGAGGCGGTTGAACATGCCGTCGTAAGGGAGTTCGACAAAGTTGACCTCGACGCCGGCGTCTTTCTTGCATTGTTCGGCTACGCCGGTGAGCTCGGCATGGCCGCCGGCTTCCACCAGGACATTGATCGAACCTGAGCCGCCGGATCCACTGGACGAGGGCGCAGGACCGCCGGCGCCACAACCGGTGGCAACGAGTGCGACGGCGGTGCACAGCCCGCCAAGGGTGACGAGCTTGGAGATGGTCTTTCGAGTGGACATCGCTGTCGACTCACTTTCTCTTGAACGGAAATTGCAGAGAGATGGTGGGGATTGCTTTTGGCTTTGAAAAATCGTTTTGCCAAAACGACTTGGCATTGACACTAGGGCTGGGTGGGCGGATGTGTCAACGGTGTTCGCAGAAAATTTTCGACCCCTTGACGGCGGGGATTTTCTGGTTCTAGAGTGATCGGCGCTGAACAGCAAATCGTTTTGGCACAGATTGGCTGATTTGGCATTTGTTTGGCACGTGGCTCGGTGGACCGCGCCCGTTTGCGCCGATCGCACCCGTACGCCGGGATGACCGACGTGGGCCGCACGCGTTTGCGCCGATCGCACCCATAATCCTGGGTGCATGGGGCGGGAAAGGGCGCGGTGCACTCCACGAAGGGGTGCATGGGGCGGCAAAGGGTGCGCTGCACTCCACGAAGGGGTGCGCCTGGCGGAAGCGGGTGCGCCTGCAACTTTGGCTGCGCGTCCGTTTGCACCGCACCCGTACCCCGGGATGACCGACGTGGGCCGCACCCGTGTGCGCCGATCGCACCCGTCATCCTGGGTGCATGGGGCGGGAAAGGGCGCAGTGCATTCCACGAAGGGGTGCGCCTGGCGGAAGCGGGTGCGCCTGCAACTTTGGCTGCGCGTCCGTTTGCACCGATCGCACCCGTACCCCGGGATGACCGACGTGGGCCGCACCCGTGTGCGCCGATCGCACCCATAATCCTGGGTGCATGGGGCGGCAAAGGGTGCGCTGCACTCCACGAAGGGGTGCGTAGGGCGGGAATGGGTGCGCTGCGTTCCGCAAGGGGTGCGCCTACACTACGTAATCCGACCGGCGAATCAGGAAGAACGTCAAGGAGGACAAGACGCACACCGCGGGTTTCCGCCCTGGTGACAGCCGCCGTCGTGCGTTCCGCCCGGACCGTCAGGCAGTAAAGGCGAGGTCCTCCGCCCGCACCGGGAACCGCAGAGGTTCGCCGCGTGCCAGGCGGAGTGCTTCGGCCACGGCACTCGACGCCATTCTCTCCAGTTCATTGCCCAACGACCCTGCTACGTGCGGTGTCAGCAGGACATTGGGGTGGGTGTAGAACGCCGAATCCGAGGGGAGCACCCATGGTGTAGTGACATCCAGGATTGCGTACAGGTCCCCGCGTTGAATCCGGGCCAGCAGTGCATCCTGGTCCACCAACTCGCCGCGGGCTGTGTTGATGAAAGTGGCCCCGGAACGCAACCGCCGGATCAGCTCCGCATCGATCAGGTTCCTGGTGGACGGCAACGACGGCGCGTGGAGGCTCACGATGTCTGACGTCGCCACGAGCTGGTCCAGGCTCACGCGTTCGACGCCGAGAGCACCGGCCTCAGCCTCGGTGAGGTACGGATCCGCCACCACGATGTCCAGCTCGTAGTCGCGCAGGAGCCGGATGACATGCCGGCCAATCCTGGAGGCACCGATGATCCCAACGCGCTTGCGGTAGTTGCCCATGTCCGGGAAAAGCTGTTCCGGGAGGACCTCCGCGTGGGTGGTATGCAGCACGCGGGCAATCTGGAGGACGCGCTTGTTGGCCAGGACGATCATGGCCACTGTGTACTCGGCAACGGGGATGGCGTTGGCATCCGCGGCCGAGCTGACCTGGATGCCGCGCTCCCAGCACGCGGCACCGATGTGGTGTTTCACGCTTCCGGCGGCGTGAAGGACGTATTTAAGCTGTGGCGCGTGATCCAGTACGTCATCATCGATCATCGGGCAGCCCCAGCCGGTGAGGAGGATGTCGGTTTCCCGCAGGACAGCTTGCGCCCGCTGGGTGCGGAAATCCTGGAGGGGGTCCCGGCTCAGGAGGGTGAGCGAGGGCTCCAGCGGATTCAGGCTGCGGGCCGGGAAGACGGCGCGTGCCGTGTGTGCCGGCATGGCCAGGGCCACTTTCAGTGTCACTTGACGCTCCCTGCGGTGAGGCCGGATTTCCAGAAGCGCTGCAGCATGATGAAAGCTACCAACAGCGGAATGACCGAGAGCAGCGAGCCGGTGATCACCATGGGCGTGAACTCCGGCTGCGGGACGGAGTACCCCTGCCAGATGGAGATGCCGACGCTGACAGGAAGCAGTTGCTGGTCCTGCAACATGACGAGCGGGAGCATGAAGTTGTTCCAGACGCCGACGAACTGGAAGAGCGCGATGGTGATGTAGCCGGGCATCATCATCGGCAGTCCCAGGGAGAAGAAGGAACGGATCGGCCCGGCACCATCCACCCGGGCTGCTTCCAGGGTTTCCGCCGGAACGTACGCCGCCGAGTAGACCCTTGCCAGGTACACGCCGAACGGGTTGCACAGGACCGGGATCAGGATGGCCCAGATGGTGTTGGTGATCCCGAAGACCGAGGCCAGGAGGTACATGGGCAGCACGGTTGCTGTGTTGGGGATCAGGACGCCCACCAGGACCACCCCAAAGAATGAGTCCTTGCCGCGGAACTGGAATTTGTCGAACGCATACCCGGCCATGACCGAGATCAGCCCGCCGAAAACAGCCCCGAACGCTGCATAGAACATCGAGTTGGCCATCCAGCGGAGGAACATGCCGCCGTCCTGTGTGATGACAGCGCTGACGTTGTCGAAGAACGCTGGCTGCCCGAAGGCGTAGGCAGCCGTCGCGTAGAGGTCGGAGGCGTTCTTGGTGGAGGCAAAGAACAACCACAGAACAGGGAGGACCATGTAGGCGCACCCGAGGAGCAGGAGCGCGTTGACGGTAAAGGCACTGGCGAACGCCCCCGGACGGACCTTGTGGGTCCGGAGCCGGCCGGTCCTGCCGCTGCGGTGCGGTCCGCGCGGACCAACTGTGCTTCCGGAGCCGGGTATGCCCGTGGGGCGGGTAGGAGTGGAGGTGCTCATGCCTTGTTCATCCTTGAGCTGAAGCGGGTCACGGCCCAGGACAGCACGGCGGCCATGAGCGCGATGATGATCGATGCTGCTGCGGCCTGGTTCAGGTTGTGCCGGTTGAACGCGGCATCATAGGCCCACATATTGGGCACCCAGGTGCTGGTGACGGAGGCTGTGGCCTTGGAGATGATGGACGGCTCGGTGAACAGCTGCAGGGTTCCGATGATGGTGAACAGCATGATCACGCTCAAGGCCGGCAGGATCAGGGGCAGCTTGATGGACAAGGCAGCCCGGATTTCCCCGGCCCCGTCCACCCGGGCGGCTTCCAGGATTTCGCGGGGCACGGCCTGGAGCGCGGTGAAAAGGATGATCACGTTGTATCCCGTCCACTCCCATACGGCGATATTCACAATGGACGGCAGGATCATGTGGTTGTCCAGGAAATTCAGGGAGATTCCGCCGCCCTCCAGGACCGAGACGATCGGGCTGACGCCGGGGGTGTAGAGGTAGGCCCAGATGAGGGCCGCAATGACTCCCGGCACGGCGTGGGGGAGGAACACCAGCAGCTGGAACAGCTTCCTGGCCCGCGCGACGGCGGAATCCAGCAGGAGCGCGAAGGCCAGGGCGCCGCCCACCATGCACGGGATGTACAGCAGGCAGTACAGCGCGAGCCGGCCGATGCCGCCCACGAAACTTTCGGACTGAAGGACCTGAAGGTAGTTCTCCAGGCCAACGAACGTGGTCTTTGCCTCGCCGAAGCCCAGGCCCGACTTCTGCTGGGCGTAAAAGCTGAGGACGATCGAGTAGACCACCGGTGCCAACATGGCCAGGGTGAACACGCTGAAGAAGGGAACCAGGAACAGGGCTGCGGTCCGGCCGCCGGTTCCGGCCATGGCCCGCGATGCAGGGGGCGCTTTGGTGTGTGCCATTGTTTATCTCCTCGCCGGCGGGGTGGCTTCCCCGGGAGTGGGGAAGCCACCTTGCCGCGCGGGCCTACTCCTTGACGGAGAGGCCGTTCTGCTTGAGTCCGGCCACCGTGGCGGTTTGCGCGGTTTGGACGGCGTCGACGACTTTTCCGCCGGTGGTCAGCTTGGCGTAGGCGTCCTTGAGGGCGGTGTTGGTGATGTCCCAGTTGGGACCCCACTGCCAGCCCGGAATGATCGTGGAATAGGCCTTGTCGAAGACCTCGTAAATATCGTTTCCGAAGAAGCTGGCGTCGAATGCTTCCTGCGCCACGGGCGTGAGTCCGGGGAAGGCCAGGTATGCCGACCCGGTGTTACCCCTGGCCTTGATCGCATCAGGGCTGGTGGCCAGGTACTCGATGAACTTCGCGGCAGCGGCGGGGTTCTTGCTGCTCTTGGTGATATTGAAGCTGGATCCACCGTAGAAGGCGTCTGCCGGGGTGCCCCAATGGGGAACTTCCGCTGCGATCCACTGGCCCTTCTGGCCGCTGGCTTCGGTCCGCTTTTGGATGCCGGTGGCGCTCCAATTGGCTCCCAGGACACCCACGACGGCGCCACTTGCCAAATCTGCCGACCATTCGTCACTGAAGGACTGCTGGACCTTGACGATCTTCTGGTCGATCAGCTTCTGCCAATACGCGCCGACCTTCCGCGTGGCTTCGTCGTTGATGCCAACCTTCCAGCTGTCGCCCTCGGTACCGAACCACTTGGCGCCGGCCTGCCAGGACAAAGCGGCCGTTAGGGTTGCCTCGTTGGGGTTGAAGCTGGCCAAATGGGCTTCCGGCGCGACGGCCTTGATCTTGCGGCCCGCCTCCTCGAACTCCTCCCAGGTGGAGGGAACTCCGACGCCGGCCTTGTCCAGCATGTCTTTCCGGTACCACATGATCATGGGGGCCGCGTCGTAGGGGAGTGCGTAGGTCTGGTCGCCCAGCTGCACCAGGGACTTGGTTCCATCGGTCAGCTTGTCCACGGTTGCAGACTTGTCGATCAGGCCATCCAGCGGCTGGAGTTGGCCGTTGCTGACAAATTGCGGAAGCTGGGCGTACTCGATCGTGGCGACGTCCGGGCCGTTGCCGGCTGTGATGGCGGTTGACAGCTTGGCATAGCCGCCTGCCGCCCCGTTCGGCACTGTTTCGAATGTGACCTTGATCTTGTCCTGGCTGGCGTTGAAGGCCTCGGCGACCTTGTCCATCCCGGCCAACGAGGACCAGAACGTGATGTTTCCGGACGGGTCCTGTGTTGGGGTGGGTGCGGCGGCCGGGGTGCTGCCGCATCCGGTTACCAAGGCGGCACTGGCCATCAGGCCGGCCGCCCCAAGCAGAAGCTGGCGACGCTTCATTCTGTTCTCCTTTGAAGTTCACGATGCGAAGTCGTGGTGTGCTCTAGGCACGTTGTGACTGAGCACCATGCAATACTCAAAAGTGAACATGAGCAATGAAGTAAACAGAAGTGAACAACCCGGCGCGGCTCGCTGAGCTGACGCTCGATGGCAACCTGGAGCACAAACAGCCAGCTCGCGGGCTAGGGTTCCGTCGAGTCCCTGACCACAAGTGCGGGTGACAGGTTGACGCGCTGGAGGGCGCTGGTGCTGCCGCGACGGACCCCCAACCTGTTGAGGCACATCACCAAAGCCTGGTGGCCGACGTCGTACTTTGGTGGTGCCACCGCTGTGAGGGGAACGGCCCCCAAAGCCGCAATTTCGTCGTCGTAGGCCACAATGGCGAACTTGCCCGGAACGGCAAGGTCCCGCTCCTGGCACACGCTGGCGAACTGGAGGGCGTCTTCATCCGTATGGACCAGCGCCGCGGTGACCCCGGAAGCGGCGCACCAGTCGAGGATGCCGCCCACCATCAACCGATGGGCCTGCGGATCGTTTTGGGCGCGCGTCATGGTGCGGACCATGGAATCGTCGCGCGGCTTGCCTGCACGCTCCAAGGCGAGGTGGAAGCCTTCGATCAGCGGTGGGGCCGTGGGGCTGTTTTCCCGCAGGCACAAGGCGATCCGCTGGTGGCCGAGCCCGAGGAGGTGGTTAACCGCGATCTCGGCGCCGCGGACGTGGTCGCTCCGGACTGCTTCCAAGCGGCCATGGTCCAGCGCGTTGTCGATGGACCGCTCCACCACCACCACGGGAACCTCCGCCTGGGCCAGCAGTTCCAGCGTCTCCGTGCCGGCCAGGGACGTTGCACTGGGCGTGATGAGGATGCCGTCCACGCCGTGGTCGTACAAGCGTCGCAACTGCCGCTGCTCCTCTGCCTCCGAATAGTTGGAGACGCCCAGGACCAGGCGGACGCCCGCCTCCTGCGCTGCGGCCTCGGCACCGCGGATCACCCCGGGGAAGTAGTACGACGCCGATGGCACGATCATCCCGATCGTCGCCAACGGCCTCCTTCCGCCCGGCCGCCACGAGGTTTTGCGGACGGCCCCGGTGCCGGGGGAGGGCGCCCAGTTGGAAAGCGCGGCGCTGGAGGGCGCCCCGGCGGGATGCGCGCCGCTGGAAGGCGCTCCGCTGGAGGGTGCCCCGCTGGAGATGGCCCGGCCACCCGGGGGAACTGCTCCGCCATGGACCCGCTCCAGCAGCCCCTGTTCGGCCAGCAGGGCCAGGTCCCGCCGCACCGTCATGCCGGACGTCCCCAGCTTGGCGGCGAATTCGGCGGCATTGACGGACCCGTGCAGGGCCAGTTCCCGCAGGATGAGCTGTTGGCGGTCCTCGGACAACATTGGTGGCCTCCGCAGGGATCGTTCACTTGTGTTCAGTTGTTCATTATTGCCTACAACAGGACGGAGTGCTGGGGAGGGCCGCGCCTAGCCGCCCGTGCCCGGGGCCGGCGTGGTTGGTCCTGCTCCTGCCGGAGCCTGGGAAGGAGACGGGGCGGGGGTGATGGCTGGCGGGGCACTCACTGAAGGGGCTGGCTGGGGTTGTGCTGGTGACGGCACGGCCGTGGATGCGGGGACAGCAGGCGCGGGCGAGGCCGACGCCGCAGGCGAGGCCGGCGCAGCAGACGAGGGTTGGGGCGGAAGTGCTGTACCGGTTCCCGGTCCCTGTGAAGGGGCCTGTGATGGCGTCGTGTGCGGATTGGTTGGCGAGGCAGTGCCGTCGGATGCAGGTGTTCCGCCAGCGCCGGGGTCGGACCGGATGAGCTGCGCGATCCGGTCCTTGTAAGCGGAGAGGCGGGACTGCAGCTCGGACAAGGGAACGTTGCGGAGGTTCCGTCCGAATTCGGCGATCTCCTGCCACAGGGTTTCCAGCGTGGACATGCCTTCCGGGCTGAGCGGGCCGTCCAGGGTCAGCACCAGTTGACTGGCCAGCGCGTACGTGACGCAGGAAAGGCAGCCGTAGTTGGCCGCGGCGGACAGGTTCCGGGGCACCACCACATCGGCCTGCCCCAGGACCAGCACCACTTGGAAGCCCACCGCAATGGCAGCACATCCGGCGCAGGACGCGAAGGCATACGCTTCGTTGGTTGTGTCCACAGCTTTTGTGCCGTCCGCCCAGACCAGGGCGAAGGCCACGTCGTAGACAACAGAGCCGTCCGTGGTGTTGACGGCCAGTGCCTGGTTGCCGTCCGCTTCTGGCGCCTGCGGTTTGTCGAAAGGGAAAACCCACGACGGCGGCACGCGGCTTTCGGCGCCGGCACCCGGGCCGGGGGACACGCTGCCGGTCTGTGCCGTGCCGGTCCGGGGTACCAGGATCAGGCTGAGCTGGGGGTTGTCGCGTGTAGGCAACGACAGCCCCTCCGGCCACAGGGTCACTGTCTGGCCGGGCCTGCCCTCTGACAACCCGGCCGGGCCGGCAGCAGACGAGATGGCGGGAGCGGCGTCCAGGAGTGTTCCGCGCTCATAGGGCCTCACTGGCGTATAGGTGCCTGGAGCCGGCCACCATGCCCAGGCAAGTCCGGCAGCTACTGCTGCGACAGCCACCAGTGCCACGGCGCGTTGGCCTGCCTTCCCCCGGGTTTTGCGCCACAAGCCTCGAAGGAACTGGCGCAGCAGGCGCACCAGCATGTAGCTGATTCCCGCAATGGGCAGGGCGATGGCCAAGAGCGCGAGCACCTGCGCACCAGCACCGGCGAGGTCGCCGTTGGCCGCGCGTTCGGCCAGTGAAGCATAGTGGCCCGTGGCGCTTGCCCACGCAGTTCCTAGCAGCCGGGGCAGGGCAACAACCAGCAGCAGGAGGCTGATGACCAGGAGGGGCACTGTCACCAGCACCCACACGCTGACCACGGCCCGGGCCCACGGCTTCAGCGCTTGTGCCTCCGGGTTTTTCCTGTGCCTGGGAAGCAATGCCAGGAGCGTGGGCTTGATGCGGTGGAAGAGGTCGGGAACCCCGGTGGCATCAGCCAAAATGTGGTAACCGTCGAACCTGAGCAGCGGCAGGAGCTGACGCACCATCTGCAGTACCTGGGTGACAATCACCAGCAACCACGCGTCGTCGTGGGTCAGGAACCACACTGCCATGATGCCCACCGCAGTGATGGCATTGAAATAAAGGCCGCCCAGGTCCGTCCGCAGGCGGCCGCCGCGGCCCAGCCGGTAGGAATCGGTCACGTCCGTAAAGAAGGCGGGCCACACCAGGTACAACCCGGCCCCCATCCTCCCTGGAACGGCCCCGCCACGGGTGGCGGCGGCAGCGTGGCCGAACTCGTGGAACCCGGCCGAGACGATGGTTACGCAGAACACCAGCAGCAGGAGTCCCGGATTGTCAAAGGCGTTGTGTGTTGCCGAGGCGAGTCCCTTGACCATCAGAACCCACCAGCATGCGGCCAGGAAGGCTGCCGTGACGGCGAAGACGATGAAGGGATGGAACAGGATGGCGAAGGGTGTGGTCAACCGCCGCGTCATGGACGGGTCGGTCACGGTGAAGCGGAACCGCATGCCCAGCAGGGGGTCGGCCCGCTTCAACCCGGGCTGGGAGCCGTCGGCCAACTGGAGCAGCCCCAGGGGCAGAAGGTGGGAGGCCATCAGGGCGGCCACATTTCCTGCGGCGACGTGTTTGCCGAACCGGGGCGTCACCTCCGCGGCGATCTCGTCCAGCGTCCGGGTGCCGTTGGAAGCCTCGAGCACCATGAACAGCAAACTGGTCAGTTGCAGGACCTGGCCGTCAGCGCGCCGGACCAGCGACGGCGGTTCGCGGTAGCCCGAACCCTTCGTCTCACCCAGCAACTGCACACCATCGGCCAGGACGGGCAGCTCCGGCACATTCGCCAGGTCAGGCTGTTGTTTTTCGGGCAGCGCATTTTCTCCGGGCAGCGCGGAGGTGTGAGGCGGGCCGCCCGTGGTGGACGGCCCGCCGTCGGCGATCCTCATGGGCTACTGCTGCAGGTCGGACTGCTGGTTGGCGTTGGCTGTCGCTTCGCCTTCGATGTTTTGGTTGATGATGGCGTCCTGCTGCGACACGGCAGTGGCGCTGCTGTCGATGGAGCCGATGTTGGCCGCCACGGCTGCGTCGATCGGCGCTGCCACGTTCGCGTTTGCGGCGACAGCACCGTTGATCGGCGCGGCGATATCCGCATCGGCGTCCAGGTCCACGTTGACGTTCAGCAGGTCGCCGTCCAGGGCTGCTGTTGGGTCGGTGGGGAGGGCGCCGAGGTCAGTGGTCCCGTCGGTGTCGCCAGCCGGTGCAGCGGCGTCGTCACCGGTTGGCGCGGCGGTGGTCCCGCCGTCGATCGTGTCATTGCCTTGGTCGATCGCGCTGTCCTGGGCTGATTCAGCTGCGGCGTCGGCGGCGATGTTCTGGTCAATAAGGACACCCTGATCGGACAGCGCCTGGGCCTCGGAACCGAAGGAAAGGATGTTTGCTGCGGCAGCGGCATCGATGGGTGCCGCGACGTTGGCGTTGGCCGCTACAGCGAGGTCGATCGGCGCGGCGGCGTCGATGGCGAGGTCGAGATCCGCGTTCAGGTCCAACACGGACGCTACCTCCTTGTCTGGGAGGGCGGTGCTTTGCTGCTGCAGCAATTCGTCGTCGGTCAGCGGGGGCAGATCCTGTTCGTTACTCACGTTCAGCTCCTCTCCGGCACCGGCCGGCCCTCCCCCCTCGGGCGGACTCCACGCCGGTGCGCCTCATGCGACTGAATAGTAAGCATATTGATTATTTATTGGAAAGCGGCGTTACGGCGTGACCGTTCCCGCCTCCTGGTCCGCCTGTCGGTCCCCGCTGCGGAGATGCAGACGGCGGTGCGCGGGGCGGAGGTGCCAGCGGCGGAGATGCCGACGGCGGTGCGCGCGGCGGAGGTGCTGACGGCGGTGCGCGGGGCGGAGGTGCTGGCGGCGGTGCGCGTGGCGGAGGTGCTGGCGGCGGTGCGCGGGGCGGAGGTGCTGGCGGCGGTGCGCGGGGCGCGAATCCGGGGCCGCATCCTTCTCCATGGCTTTCTCGGGAATTTTAGTTAGACTTCCGTATAACTAGCTAAACAAGCTAGCTGCCACCATAAGAGGAGTGATCATGACAGCAGTACTGAGTGGAGAAGCGCTACAGCAGTCAGAAACCGGCTCCTTGGTTGAAACCCGGACCCCGGACCACCGGCCCGTGGTGCTTCCGGGACTGGGAAGATCCGAACTGCTGGGCGCGGTCTGGACCGCATCGGCCCGGCTGGAGAGCCTTCAATGGGAGGTCGATGCAGCACAGAACGACATGAACCAGGCGCTTAATGCAGCAGCAGCCGCGGGGGCTCAACTGCCGGACCTCGCTGTCGCCTCAGGGATGAGTTTCGCGGACATCGAGCAACTGCTGGCCTGAACCAAACCCCTGCCGGTCATTGGCCCCAGGCGCGACCCCCGGACAGTCCAGAAGCGTGGCTGTGGGCCGGGGCGCCTTCAACGAGGAACACGGGACCGGCACTACCTGGCGCGCAGGCTGCACCAGGCCTCCCCTTCAACCTTCCCGAAGCGCACTACGATCACGCGGGGCTGGAATCTTGAGCCAATCTTGAGATGACCCGGCGTGCTTCTTGAGGCCCCCCACCCATGGTTGAACTAACAGCCAACCGTGCTGATGGGAAGCTCCGGGAAGGACCGCCGAAATGCCCGACCAGATCACTGACATGTCCGCCACGGGTGCAGCCCGCATGGCTCCCGAATCGTTCGGTGCCGACAAGGCCCTCAGGGCCGGCGAGCCGTCTGCCCAGTCGCGCCCCGGGACGTCCATCCGCGAGCAGTTCAACCCGCTGGGCGGTGGACTCGGCAGCATCTGGCCCCAGTCGGTCTGCGGGTACTAGTCCGCGGACATTCGGTCGCGGGGTACTTGCCCGTAGGTACTGACCCCGTCGGTACTGACCCGTCGGCAGCGCCGGCCGCCGCACCCCTTTGCAACACCCTGCGTGGCCTTCCCCTGTTCCAAAGTGGCACCATGGATCGCAGCCACAAACTGTCAGGAGGCTTGCCATTAAGGAAGAGATCAAGAAGGCCGCCGATGTGGCCGAAGAAGCCTCAAATTCGAAGATCCTGGAGATCGCGGCGCGCGCCGGGTATGCCGTCAGCGGTATCCTTCACGCGTTGATTGGCGGCATCGCCCTTCAACTGGCCTTCGGCAACAGCGGAGAAGCCGATGTCAGCGGAGCTGTCGCCCAACTCGCCCTGCAGCCTCTGGGCCCCTTGTTGCTGTGGGCCTGCTTCGGAGCCTGTGCTGCGCTGGCCCTCTGGCAACTCGGGAACGCCGTCCTAGGCCACCGCAGGGAATCCGACAACAAACCCGGGAAGCGATTTTCCGCGGCCGGGCAGGGGATCCTCTTCGCGGCACTCGCAGCCACCATCATGTCCTTCGTCGTCGGGCAGGGAAGCAGCAGCCGTGAGTCGACCAGTGACTTTACGCTGGCGCTCATCAAGAACCCCTTCGGAGTGGCACTCCTCCTTGGCATCGGTGTCGGAGTCATGGTGACAGGTGTGGTTTTCGCCGTCCGCGGTTTCAGGCGGACTTTCACCAAGGATCTCGTCTTGTCCTCCCACAAACCTGTTCGAAAGTTCCAGGTGGTGGTAGGCGTCGTGGGATACGTGGCCAAAGGCTTGGCGCTGCTCTTGGTGGGCTTGTTGGTTTTCGTCGCCACGATCCGCGCCGAGCCTGAGCAATCCACAGGCCTGGACGGAAGCCTGCGTGCCCTCAAGGAACAGCCGTATGGGCCCTACCTCCTTGCCGCAGTGGCCGTGGGACTGATCGCCTACGGTTTGTTCCTCATGGTGAAGGCGAAAACGCTCCGGACCTAGCGGGAACGGGTTTGGGAGGAACCCCCGCGGGGTACAGCTTGTGACGAGACGACCTTGCACGCCGTTGCGGCTGTGCGCGGCAGTAAGTGGGCAGGGTCGCGGCAACCAGACTTCCGGGAAGGGCAGAACCGTGAATCAAGCCAAGCCAAACAAGCCTGGGCAGCAGACCAATCCTGGCCGGCACTCCGGTGCCGAACAGTCCGGCCAGCGCCTTGAGGCTCCGCCTGCGGATCCCCGCACCGGGTACCATTCGGACGAATTCCCCCAACAGGAACAGGAACAGCCCGGCCTGACCAAGCCCCTCGAACCCCAGCCGGACCACGGCGAAGCCAGCTACGTGGGCCATGGGCGGCTTCAAGGCAAGACGGCGCTTATCACCGGCGGTGACTCCGGGATTGGTGCCGCCGTGGCTATCGCCTACGCCCGTGAAGGCGCCAACGTGGCCATCAGCTATCTTCCGGAAGAGGAAGAAGATGCACAATCGACGGCGGAATGGATCCGCGAGTGCGGCGCCCAGGCTCTGTTGCTTCCCGGTGATGCCAGGGATCAAGGTTTCGCTGCGGACATCGTGGAACGAACGGTCCGGGAGCTCGGCGGGCTGAACATCGTGGTCCTGAACGCGGCCTACCAAAAGAACCGCGAAGGCCTGGAAACCATCCCCACGGACGAGTTCGACCGGGTCTTCAAAACCAATCTCTATTCCCTCATCTGGACGGCCCAGGCGGCCATACCGCATCTCCGCCCGGGTGCCTCGATCATCGTCACCGCCTCCATCCAGGCCTTCAATCCCTCGCCGCAGCTCGTGGATTACGCGATGACCAAGGCCGCCCAGGTCGCCTTCACCAAGGCCATGGCCCAGGAACTGGGGCCGAAGGGAATCCGGGTGAACGCGGTGGCCCCGGGACCTGTTTGGACCCCGCTTATTCCCGCTACCGAATGGCCGGACAAGCTCCCCACCTTCGGGCAGGACACGCCCTTGGGCCGTGCAGGCCAGCCCGCCGAGCTGGCTCCCGCCTACGTGCTCCTGGCATCCGATGAAAGCTCGTACATTTCCGGAGCCGTCCTTCCCGTCACGGGCGGCAAGGGCCTCTAGGGCCTCCTTCACCAGAATCCGACGCCGAACCCAAGGAAGTTACCCAGCTTATGATCGCGGTACTCGTCATCGACATGCAGAATGCCTTCTTCGAGGAGCCGGTGCTGCAGCGGCGCCAGGAAGAAGTGGTAGCGGCCTGCAATTCCCTTACCAGCGCAGCCCGGGAGGCCGGGGCGAAGGTCCTGCTGGTGGGAACTGAGCATGAGCGCGACAAATCCACGTGGAGCCTGAACATGCTGGACGATGACCAGGGGTTCATCTTCCGGGGGAGCGATCAGGCCAGGTTCGTCCCTGGCTTGGTGACAGCCGACATACCCCAGATGGTCAAGACCAGGGACAGCGCGTTCATGGGCACCGACCTGGGGATGCGGTTGCGGAACTGGGAGGTGGAAACCGTCATCCTGGCGGGCGTCTCGGCGCACAACTGCATTGCCCAGACTGCGGCGGACGCCTTCGCGCATAACCTCCGCGTCATCTACGCTGCAGAGGCCATCGCGACGGAGAACCCGGAGGCTGCCGAGGCGGTCCTCCGGGTTCTGACCCGCGAGTACCGGCAACGGGTTTTGCCTCTGGACGAGATCAAGGCACTGTTCGGCTCCGGCCCTGCCGGCGCGGGCGCGTAAGCCCGCCAGCGGTCAGTGCCTAAGCCTGCGGCGGTCAGCGCCTGAGCCTGCGGGGTCAGCGCCTAAGCCTTCCGGCGCCAGTACAACCCGGGCGTCAGCCGTGACTAAAAGTCCTGCGCCTTGTGCCCAATAAGGAGCCGGGGCCGGACGCCGGAAACCCGGAGCTGCAACGTGCGGCTCCGGGTTCCTGGTTTTTCACTTGTTCGAAGGTCCTGGTTCAGGACTCCCGCATCTCACGGGCTGCTTGAACCGGATGCCTCCTCATCGGGCTCGGACGAGAAAGGCCTGTCCTCCGGGGTATCTTCGGTGTTGCGCTCATCGAGTTCTGCGTCCGCTGAGGGGACCGTCTTCTCGGCGTAGTCGCCTGCCGTGTAATCCCCGCCGGCGTCGTCCTTCAGCGCTTCAGATGACACACCCGCGTCTCCGTAATCGCCGTTGTCGTACTGGCCCTCGCGTTCGCTCTTCGTGGGGTCGGGAACTCCGTGGTCAGCCATGGTGTGTCCGGCGGCGACCGGTGACCATGCCCCAGATCAGCAGCACGAGGATGGAGCCGCCGATTGCGAGGAGCCACGTCCTGATGGCAAAGAACTCGGTCAAACCCTCACCAAAGATGAGACCGCCGATCCAACCACCCAGCAAGGCGCCGACGACGCCGAGAAGGAGGGTGACCAGCCAGCCGCCACCCTGGCGGCCGGGAAGAATAAGCTTTGCGATGGCTCCAGCCAAAAGGCCGAGCAGAAGAAAACCAAAGAAACCCATTTTTGCTCCTACTTTCTTGTTGATGGAAATTCCATGAACTCGGTGAAGCGGTTCAGCTCATCGGGCGTCCGCTACGTGGGTAGGGTCACTCACGCCGGGCCGAATTCGGCTCGGCTGCACAATTGGGGATTTAGAACGGATAAACAATCCCGATGAATTTTTCATTAATGCAGCGAAGCATTGCTGCCGGCCTGTTCCGACCGCAGTGCTACATCAGTAACGCTAGCCGGTCCCCGGGCCAACAGCAAGTAACCTGACTATTTTTTGGTCACAGGCGTGCCGGCCTGTTCCCGGGCGCTCCGCTCCGCTACTTGTCGCCGAAGACGTCCTTTGCGGCGTCTTTGACCTTCTCGCCGGCCTGCTTGGTGTTTGCCGAGGCCTGATCGCCTACGCCCTCTGCCTGGAGATCCCTGTCTCCGGTAGCCTCGCCGGTCTTTTCCTTCGCCTTGCCGCCAAGGTTTTCAGCAGCATTCTTGATCTTGTCATCCAGTCCCATGGTTTTCACTCCTCGGGTAGCGATGTAGTTGTTGCCTGCGGGTTTCCGCTGGTTGGCAATAAAGTTTAGTCCAATATTTCAATTGAGCAAATTCAGATTAACCGGATGCTCATTACGGACGGCGTGACACCGTGTTCCAGCGGGACTAGTGTCGTAGGTAAATACACCTCGAAAGGAGTTGGTCCTGTGAAAGGGAAAGCATTCTTCGCTGTTGGCGTCGCTGTGGGATACGTATGGGGTTCCAAGTCCTGGCCGCAGGTGTACAGTCGGATCCGCGGAGGCGCGGAGAAGGTCTGGAAGACCCCTGAGGTCCAGGAAAACGTGCACCAGGCGGCGGGGACCGTGCAGGAGTCGGTGCCGGACATCCTGGACAACCTTTATGCTGCCGGCAAGAAGCTGCTGGAAAAGGTCGAGACCGTCCTGCCGGGCGTCCTTGATTCCAAGAGCGGGCAGAAGGCCGAGTCGGGGGACAAGCAGCCTACGGTGTCGACGGTCAAGGGTGACGTGGTTTCTGATCCAGCCCTTGACATCACCACCGGAAGCGACTGGACGGACGAAGGCGGTGCTGCGCCAGAGGGGCCGGCCACCAATACCAAGCCACGGCCCTGAGCTTGTCCGGCCCCGGACTCGGGGCGTTACTTCCCCGATGGTGGTTGGACCAGCACGACGCCGGGTGGTCCGCGGAACCGGGCCACCCGGCGTCGTACTTTTACCGGTTATCCACTCAGGCTAGGTGGTCCACTGCGGCGAGCAGCGCCTGGCCCAATTCGGCGGGCTTGGTGAACTGCGGCCAGTGTCCGGTGGGCAGGTCCACGAGTTCGACATTGCGGATCCTGGCCAACTCCTCGGTGAAGGGGTGGCCGGCGTCCATCATCTGGTTGAGCATGGACGTTGGGAACTCGCAGGCGATGATTGTGGCCGGAACGTCGTAGCGCCGGACGTCGTGGAGGTGCTGTTGCTCGTAGGCAACACCCTTGGGCTGGGGAATCGCCCGGGCGCGGAACTTTTCCCGCAGCTCCTCCGTCAGGTCCACGAGGTCCGCCTCCTCGAAACCGTCCCAAGGTGGCAGGGGGATGTCGTCGCCTTCGTGCGGCAGCTCGTCGTTAACGACACCGCCTTCGCCCAGCGGTCCACTGTCCACGTAGATCGCGCGGGCAATCCGGTCGGGCCGGGCGTCTGCGACGCCGTGGATGATGGCACCGCCGCCCGAGTGTCCTACCAGGACCACCTTGCCCTCCAGTGAGTCCACCTTGTTGATCACGGCGTCGATGTGTGTCCGCAGGCCGATGCCGGCGCGGGGCGTGTCTGCTGATTCCAGTCCCGGCAAGGTCAGCGGATGAACCGTGTGCCCGGCCGCCACGAGCGCCGGTGTTACCTCCTCCCAGGATGAAGCGTCCAACCAGAATCCAGGTACCAGGATGATGTCCATGCCCCGACCCTACGGGAGCCCCCTGACAAGATGTAAGGCCCAACTGGCTGGTCCGGGCGCACATAACAACCGCTACTGACAGTCAGTTGGGAAAGGGGGTTGACGCAGGCCACATTCTGGATCATAGTTTTCGTATACGATTTCGTACTTGATAGCTGAGTCGATCAGATAGCCAATGCAGGAGGAAGCGGTCGTGACAGTGGAGTTCCGGACGCAGGAGTTGGGCCAGGATGTGCTGGACCGGACGCGCAAGGTGATTGCGGTCCACATCAATTACCCCAGCCGCGCTGCCCAACGTGGGCGTACTCCGGCCCAGCCGTCATACTTCCTGAAGCCCTCGTCCTCGTTGGCGCTGGGCTCCGCGGATGCCCCGGGTGTGGTTGAGCGTCCGGCCGGTTGCGAGCTGCTCGGTTACGAGGGCGAGATCGCTTTGGTCATTGGCAAGGCTGCCCGCCGGGTTGATTTGGAGGACGCGTGGAGCCACGTTGAATGGATCACCGCGTCCAATGATCTTGGTGTGTACGACCTCCGGTACGCGGACAAGGGCTCGAACGTCCGGTCCAAGGGCGGCGACGGATTCACCCCGGTGGGCCCGGCACTGATCCCGGCCGACGCCGTCGACCCCGCCGCCTTGCGGATCCGGACCTGGCACAACGGCGAACTCGTCCAGGACGACACCACCGAGGACCTGCTCTTCCCGTTCGCGCAGCTCGTCGCGGACCTCTCCCAGCTCCTGACGCTGGAGGAGGGCGACATCATCCTGACCGGCACCCCGGCCGGGGCCTCGGTCGCGAAGCCCGGTGACGTCGTCGAAATCGAGGTCACCGGCGGTGAGTTCAGCACCGGCCGCCTCACCACCAAAGTGACGGAAGGTACGACGCCGTTCGCGGACTTTGGTGCCTTGCCCAAGACCGATGACACCCAGCGGGAAGAAGCGTACGGTTCACGGGAAGCTGCCGGTCTGGCGCCGGTTTCGGCGGGATTGTCGCCGGAGCTGAAGGCCAAGCTTGAATCCGTCGCGACCGCTACTCTTTCGTCCCAGCTCCGTAAGCGGGGATTGAACAACGTCAGCATCGACGGCTTGCAGGCCACCCGTCCGGACCGGAAAGTGGTGGGCCTGGCCCGGACCCTGCGCTACGTGCCCAACCGTGAGGACCTGTTCAAGACCCACGGCGGCGGGTTCAACGCCCAAAAACGAGCCATCGACTCGGTCAACGAAGGCGAAATCCTGGTCATGGAAGCCCGCGGCGAAAAGGGCACCGGCACGGTCGGTGACATCCTGGCCCTCCGCGCCCAAGTGCGCGGCGCCGCGGCGATCATCACCGACGGCGGCGTCCGCGACTTCTCGGCCGTGGCGGACCTGGAAATGCCCACGTACTTCGCCAACCCGCACCCGGCAGTGCTCGGCCGCCGGCACATCCCGTGGGACACGGACATCACCATCGCCTGCGGCGGAGCGACCGTGCAACCGGGAGACATCATCGTGGCCGACTCCGACGGCATCCTGGTGATCCCGCCGGCCATCGCCGAGGAACTCGTAGACGACTGCATCACCCAGGAAAAGGAAGAGATGTTCATCTTCCAGATGGTCCAGGAAGGCAACAGCGTTGACGGTCTCTACCCGATGAACACCGAATGGCAGGCCCGCTACAAGGCATGGGAAGCCACGGAAGGAGCCCACGGTGACTGAAACCGCCGTCGGAAGCAAGTCCCAGCAAGCCTATGACGCCGTCAAGGCGAGGATTGTCGAGGGCACCTACACGCCGGGATACCGGCTGGTGCTCGCGAAGATCGCCGAGGACCTGGGCTTCAGCGTGGTCCCCGTCCGGGAGGCGATCCGCCGCCTCGAGGCCGAGGGCCTGGTGAAGTTCGAACGCAACGTCGGTGCCACGGTTTCCGGGATCGACCCCACCGAGTACCTGTACACCATGCAGACCCTGAGCATCGTGGAGGGGGCGGCCACAGCGCTGTCCGCCCCGCTGATTGATGCCCGTGCCATAGAACGCGCGCGTGCAGTCAACGCAGAGATGCGCGAATGCCTGGAACACTTCGATCCCGTAAGTTTCACCGCGTTGAACCAGGACTTCCACAGCGTCCTGTTTGAACACTGCCCCAACCCGCACATCCTTGACCTCGTCCACCGCGGCTGGAACCGGCTGGCGTCACTGCGCTCGTCCACGTTCCGCTTCGTTCCCGGCCGCGCCCAGGAATCCGTGCGCGAACACGAGGCCCTGCTCCAGCTCATCGAGTCCGGAGCAGACGCCGACACCATCGAAAAAGCAGCCCGCCAACACCGCGCCGCCACCCTGGACGCCTACCTCGCCCAAGCCAACAACCAGGCCTAAAGCCGCCTCACCAGTTAGGACTTCAACGATGACGACCTCCGTAGAAACCGCCAAGCATTACGTCCCCGAGGATCTGCCCACGCACATCCAGCACTACATCAACGGCGAGTTCGTTGACTCGGTTTCGGGCAAGACGTTCGACGTCCTTGACCCGGTCTCCAACCAGAACTACGCCACCGCCGCCGCCGGGCAGAAGGAAGACATCGACCTCGCTGTCGCTGCAGCACGCGAAGCGTTCGTCAACGGTCCTTGGCCGAAGATGAAGCCCCGCGAGCGTGCCCGGGTGCTGAACAAGATCGCCGACGCCGTCGAGGCGCAGGAAGCCCGCCTGGCCGAACTCGAGACGTTCGATACCGGCCTGCCGATCACCCAGGCCAAGGGCCAGGCCCTCCGCGCTGCCGAGAACTTCCGCTTCTTCGCGGACCTGATCGTCGCCCAGTTCGACGACGCCATGAAGGTCCCGGGCTCGCAGATCAACTACGTCAACCGCAAGCCGATCGGCGTCGCAGGTTTGATTACCCCGTGGAACACCCCGTTCATGCTCGAGTCCTGGAAACTGGCCCCGGCCCTGGCCACCGGTAACACCGTGGTCCTTAAGCCGGCTGAGTTCACGCCTTTGTCTGCCTCGCTCTGGGCCACGATCTTCAAGGATGCCGGCCTTCCGGATGGTGTGTTCAACCTGGTCAACGGCCTGGGCGAAGAGGCCGGCGATGCGCTGGTGAAGCACCCTGAGGTTCCGCTGATTTCCTTCACCGGCGAGACCACCACGGGCCAGACGATTTTCCGCAACGCAGCCGCCAACCTCAAGGGCCTCTCCATGGAGCTCGGAGGCAAGTCCCCGTGCGTCGTGTTCGCCGACGCCGACCTGGACGCCGCCGTGGATTCGGCCCTGTTCGGTGTCTTCTCCCTCAACGGCGAACGCTGCACCGCCGGCTCCCGCATCCTGGTGGAACGCGCCATCTACGACGAATTCTGCGAAAAGTACGCCGCCCGGGCAAAGAACATCGTGGTGGGCGACCCCCACGATCCCCAGACCCAGGTTGGTGCACTGGTCCACCCCGAGCACTACGCCAAAGTCGCTTCCTACGTGGAGATCGGCAAGTCCGAAGGCAAGCTCCTGGCCGGCGGCGGCCGACCCGACCACCTCCCCGAAGGCAACTACATCGCACCCACGGTGTTTGCCGACGTCGCACCTGACGCGCGGATCTTCCAGGAGGAAATCTTCGGTCCCGTCGTGGCCATCACCCCGTTCGAGAACGACGACGAAGCCCTCGCCTTGGCGAACAACACCAAGTACGGCCTGGCGGCCTACATCTGGACGCAGAACCTGACCCGGGCCCACAACTTCTCCCAGAACGTGGAGGCCGGGATGGTGTGGCTCAACAGCCACAACGTCCGCGACCTCCGCACCCCGTTCGGTGGTGTCAAGGCTTCCGGGTTGGGCCACGAGGGCGGCTACCGCTCCATCGACTTCTACACCGACCAGCAGGCCGTCCACATCACCCTCGGCTCAGTCCACACCCCCAAATTCGGCGCCTAGCACCCAACTAGGTCGCATTAGTGCGCGTTTTGAGCCCTCAAAACGGCATCAGCTGCGACCTAGTTGGGTTCCCACAAGAACCCTTTCAACGAAGAGAGACCATCATGAGCAACTTCACCGGCCCCATTCCCACCCCGACGGTCCCGGCCCCGGACATTGTCCGTTGCGCTTACATGGACATCGTGGTCACGGACTTGGCCAAGTCCCGCGAGTTCTACGTCGACGTCCTGGGCCTGCACGTCACCGAGGAAGATGAGAACGCGATCTACCTGCGCTCCTTGGAGGAGTTCATCCACCACAACCTGGTGCTGCGCAAGGGCCCGGTCGCGGCCGTCGCCGCGTTCGCGTACCGGGTGAAGTCCCCGGCCGAGGTCGACGCCGCCGAGGCCTACTACCGTGAACTCGGTTGCCGGGTGGAGCGCCGCAAGGAAGGCTTCACCAAGGGCGTGGGCGATTCCGTCCGCGTCGAGGACCCGCTGGGCTTCCCGTACGAGTTCTTCTACGACGTGGAACACGTCGAGCGCCTCACCCAGCGCTACGACCTCTACTCCGCCGGTGAACTGGTCCGCCTGGACCACTTCAACCAGGTCACCCCGGACGTTCCCCGCGGCCGCAAGTACCTGGAGGACCTCGGCTTCCGCGTCTCCGAGGACATCAAGGACTCCGACGGCGTTACGTACGCGGCGTGGATGCACCGTAAGCAGACCGTGCACGACACTGCCCTGACCGGCGGCAACGGACCCCGCATGCACCACGTCGCGTTCGCCACGCACGAGAAGCACAACATCATCCAGATCTGCGACAAGATGGGCGCCCTGCGCATCAGCGACAGGATCGAACGCGGACCCGGCCGCCACGGCGTCTCCAACGCGTTCTACCTCTACATCCTGGACCCGGACGGGCACCGCATCGAGATCTACACCCAGGACTACTACACCGGCGACCCGGACAACCCCACCATCACCTGGGACGTGCACGACAACCAGCGCCGCGACTGGTGGGGCAACCCCGTGGTCCCGTCCTGGTACACCGAGGCCTCCCTCGTCCTGGACCTCGACGGCAACCCCCAGCCGGTGATCGAGCGCGAAGAGAAGTCCGAAATGGCTGTCACCATCGGCGCCGACGGCTTCTCCTACACCAAGCCCACCGAAGGCACGGCCGCTGAAGGATTCAAACTGGGAGCGCAGGTCTAAGCCATGTTGGACGCGAAGACGATCGAAGCCATTGCCGACGAGCTCGTTGAGGCCGGCCGTAACCGCAAGCCGGTGCCGCGCCTGACTGCCCGGTACCCGGAGATGACGGTGGAGGACTCCTACGCCGTGCAGCAGTTGTGGCGGCAACGCAACGAGGAAGCCGGGCGCACGTTGGTAGGGCGGAAAATCGGACTCACGTCCAAGGCCATGCAGGCCGCCACGGGCATCACCGAGCCGGACTACGGGGCCATCTTCGATGACATGGTCTTCGAAACCGGCTGCTCCGTCGATTGGGACCAGTACACCCACCCGCGGGTCGAGGTGGAGCTGGCCTTCGTCCTCAAGGAAGGACTGAAGGGCCCGGGCTGCACCATTTTCGATGTCCTCAACGCCACCGACTACGTGGTTCCGGCCCTCGAAATCCTGGACTCCAGGATCGAAATGGAGGGCCGGACCATCGTGGACACCATCTCGGACAACGCCGCGATGGGTGCCATGGTGATCGGAGGCCGGCCCGTGAAACCCGACGCCGTGGACCTCCGCTGGGTCTCGGCCATCCTGTACAAGAACCAGACCGTCGAGGAAACCGGAGTCGCCGCCGGGGTCCTGGACCACCCCGCCAACGGCGTGCACTGGCTGGCCAACAAGATCGCCGCGCACGGGGACTCGATGAAAGCCGGCGACATCATCCTGGCAGGCTCTTTCACCCGGCCCCTGTGGGTCTACAAGGGCGATACCGTCCACGCCGACTACGGACCGTTGGGAGTTGTGACATGCCACTTCAACTAGGCCCCACGTTCTACCAGTCACTGGACCAAACGGGCAGGCCTCTGGCCGGCATGTGGGTGTGTTCCGGCAGCCCCCTCGTGGCAGAAATCTGCGCCGGGGCTGGCCTCGACTGGATCCTGGTCGACGCCGAACACAGCCCCAACGGACTCGAATCGATCCTCGCCCAACTCCAGGCCATCCACGGCTACCCCGTCCAGGTCATGGTCCGGCCCCCGCTCAACGACACCGTGGTCATCAAGCAATACCTCGACCTCGGAGTGCAGAACCTGCTCATTCCCATGGTCAACTCAGGCACCGAAGCGGCCGCGGCTGTGGCTGCCGTGAGGTATCCGCCCCACGGCGTGCGCGGGGTCGGGTCCGCGCTGGCCCGCGCCTCGCGCTGGAACCGGGTCCCGGACTACCTCGCCGAAGCAGCCGGCACCGTGAGCGTCACCGTCCAGATCGAATCCACCGCAGCAGTGGACGCCGTCGAGGAGATCCTGGCCGTCGACGGCGTGGACGGCATCTTCCTCGGCCCCTCCGACCTCGCCGCATCCATGGGCCTGCTGGGACAGCAGGAACACCCGCAAGTGCGTGACGCCGTCGAACACTGCATCAAGGCCGCCACCGCGGCAGGCAAGCCAGCCGGCGTCAACGCCTTCAACCCCGACACCGCCCGCGCATACCTCGACGCCGGAACCTCCTTCGTGCTGGTCGGTGCCGATGTGGCGATGCTCGCGCGGGGGTCTGAAGCCCTTGCATCGCAGTTCGTCCGGCCGTCGGAAGGTGCGGTAAAAGCCAGCTACTGATCTGCGAAAAAGGGACTGTTTTGTCCGCCGCCAAAGGGGTACAACAGTGGTATCAACCTGCGGATTCGGACCCTTTGGGAGCTGTGATGTCGATCCGTCCAGTGCCTCACCCCACGTTTTATGCCGTGCTGGAAAACGAGGCCCGACCCCTGGTGGGCATGTGGGTTTGTTCAGGAAGTCCGCTGGTGGCGGAGATCTGTGCCGGGTCAGGGCTGGACTGGTTGCTGATCGACGCCGAGCACAGTCCCAACGGCATTGAGTCCATCCTGGGACAGTTGCACAGCGTCAGCGGCTACCCCGTGCAGGTCATGGTCCGGCCGCCGGTCAACGATCCCGTGGTCATCAAGCAGTACCTGGACCTTGGCGTGCAGAACCTGCTGGTGCCCATGGTGAACTCGGCACTGGAGGCAGAAGAAGCGGTGGCCGCCGTCCGGTACCCGCCGCTGGGAATCAGGGGGGTGGGTTCGGCCCTGGCCCGGGCGTCGCGCTGGAACCGTATTCCGGACTACCTTGCCCAGGCCGGTGACACCGTCAGCGTCACGGTCCAGGTGGAGTCCGAGGCCTCGGCAGCCGTGGTGGAGGACATCCTGGCAGTGGATGGCGTGGACGGCATCTTCCTGGGTCCCTCGGACCTGGCCGCTTCCATGGGTCTGCTGGGACAGCAGGAACACGCTTTGGTGCGTGCCGTCGTCGAGCATTGCCTGGCCGCCGCCCAGGTGGCCGGAAAGCCTGCCGGCGTGAACGCCTTCAACGAGGACATCGCGCGGGCCTATCTCGACGCCGGCGCCTCCTTTGCGCTGGTGGGTGCGGACGTTGCGGTGCTGGCCAGGGCCTCGGACGCGTTTGCCGAGCGGTACATCCACTCCAAGCGACCTGTGCGTTCAGCCGACGAACCGGTGGCCGAAACCCTGGACCGCGCCGGCTGACCTAGACCGCGCCGCCTGACCTGGCCCGCGCCGGCGCCCCCAACTAGGTCGCAGTTGTGCGCGTTTTCACGGCTCTAAACGCGCACAAATGCGACCTAGTTGGGTGTTGCGGGGGTGTCCTTCCGGGCCATGTACCACTCCGTGAATTCGCGGGCACGGCCGTCCTCGGCGAACCGGATGACCCACAGATTGTCGTAGGTGGGCTGGCCATTGAGGTAGGTGGTGACTCCCTGCACGAAAGCGGTATCCCCGTCCCGGCCCAGGAGCGTCCATTCGAACGTCCAGTCCCCGGGTGCGTCCGAGGACTCGCCGGACCACTCCTTCACGATTGCCTCGTGCCCGTGCCAGGCCTCCTGGTCATGGGGTCGGGTGTTGTAGACGGCGTCCTCGGTGAAGAGGGCCTTGATGTCACCGGGCTGGTTTGAGTTCCACGCCCGCACGTACTGGTCCATCCACGAATTCACATCGCTCATCACTCTGTTCTACCGGTGAACCCGCCAGGGGACAACGGTTGTCAGGCGGATCGGGTCAACCCCCGGATGGAGCGGCGGATGTGGTCCGGGGTCAGGCCGGTGAGGGACGCGAGTTCCAGATCATCGCAGGTTTGTGCCCTCGCCGCCGCAACGATCAGCGCCTCCCGGCGTTCCGTTACCTGCCCGCGGTGACTTTCGGCGGCCTTCAACTCATCGCTCTTGGCCTTCAGCGCGTCCAGCAGGGCCTGGCGGGGGAGGCCACTGACCTGCAGGTCGTCATAAGCCAAAGCGATGGTCCGGACGGTGCGGAGGTTCTCGCCGGTCACGGCTGCGATGGTGGCCATGGTGAGCCCGTCTTCCACGGCTTGGGCGATCAAGTCATTCCTTGCAGCCGTCAAGGTCCTGATGGAGCTGGCTGCATGGGAGAGGAGTTGTCGGTGCACACCCAGGGCGTGGGCCAGTTTCGCGTGCTCGGCGTCCGCGGTCGAGGAAGTGCGCGCAGGAGCGCCGGCGCGGTAGGTGTAGCGCCCAGTGGCGGACCGGCCTTGGGCGGTAGCTGCTGGAGCCAAAGCTGGCATGAAATCCCTTTCGAACGCTCGACGGCGGTGGGCCGGGACAGCCGTCAACGTCGCCGCAGCGGCGCTGTAGTCAGCTGTTCCCACCACTCGAATCTAGGCAGCGTTCACCCGCCCTTGGAAATACCAATACCGCGTGAACCCATAAGCAAAGTGCATGGATCCGGCCTGATTCAGGCGCACAGCCCCCTGTCTAAGCATGGAGCGCTGCGAAAGCAACCCGCGTCATAAGGGACCCTTATGAATCCACGCTATTTAGGTCTTATCCAGAGCACCGGATGCGTACTTAGTCTCGAACAAAGGGATCCGCGAATCCGCGCGTCCCGAGTTCCACATCCCTGGAGGAGACATGTCCGAGTTCCTGCCGGCGTCGAGGGTTACCCGCATCAAGGCCTCAGCCAGCGTCGCCGCGGCCGCCCGCGTGCGCGAACTGAAAGCCGAAGGCATTCCGATCATCGACCTGACTGTCGGCGAGCCGGACTTCGACACCCCGGACCACATCAAAGAAGCAGCTGTCGCCGCGATCAGAGACGGTGAGACCAAGTACACCTCGGTCACCGGAACTCCTGAGCTGCAAAGCGCGATCCTCAACAAGGTCGAGCGGGACACCGGACACGGTTACGGAGCCAACCAGCTGACCATCGGCGGCGGCGCCAAGCAGGTCCTGTATGTGGCGCTCATGGCCTCGCTCAACGAAGGCGACGAAGTGATTGTCCCGGCGCCCTACTGGGTGTCCTACCCGGACATGGTCCTGGCCAACGACGGCACCCCGGTGATCGTCCCCTGCGGTGAGGAAACCGGCTTCAAGCTCACTCCCGAAGCCCTCAAGCAAGCCATCACCCCCAAAACCAAGTGGCTGATCCTCAACGCGCCGTCCAACCCGACCGGTGCCGTGTACTCCCGCGAGGAACTTCAGGCCCTCGGCGAGGTGCTGGAGGAAAACCCGCACGTCTTCGTCCTCACCGATGAGATTTACGACGAGGTGTACTTCGGCGAAGGCCGCGTCACCAGCCTGGTCACGGCCGCCCCGGCGTTGAAGGACCGGATCCTGCTGGTCAACGGTGTCTCCAAGGCCTACGCCATGACCGGTTGGCGCCTCGGATACGGCGTCGGACCGGCTCCGTTGATCGCAGCCATGAACAAGCTGCAGTCGCAGACCTCGTCCTGCCCGTCCTCGATCAGCCAGGCTGCCGCAGCTGCCGCACTGAACGGTGACCAGTCCTTCGTCCGCGACAGCGTGGAGGTGTACCGCAAGCGCCGCGATGCCGCCGTCGATGGTTTGAACGCCATCGACGGCCTGTCCGTGGCCCCGGCCGAGGGCGCCTTCTACGCCTACGTGAACTGCTCCGGCGTGATCGGCAAGACCGCGCCGGACGGCCGGGTCATCGAAAACGACCAGGACTTCACGCTGTACCTGCTGGACGCCGCGCGCGTCGCTGTCATCCAGGGTTCGGCCTACGGCCTGGGCCCCTACTTCCGGATCTCCTTCGCCACCTCGCTGGAGACCATCAACGCCGGCGTGGACGCTGTCCGCGATGCCGTCAACGCACTCAACTAGAAGGAACCCGAAAATGATCCATGTCAAGACCAAATTCGAGCGCCCGGACGCCGACGTCGTCGCACGCCTCGCCAGGTTCTCCTCGGCCACGATCCACGAAGCACAAGGCCGCCGCGGCGCTCTGAGCTCCAAAATCAAGCCGATCGACCGCTCCATGTCCTTCTGTGGTCCGGCTGTCACCGTGGCTTGCGCTCCGCAGGACAACCTCATGCTCCAGGTCGCCATCCACTATGCACAGGCCGGCGACGTGGTCCTGGTCGGTGCGCAGGAAATGGCCGAGGCCGGAACGTTCGGCGACGTCCTGGGCAACGCCATGAAGGCCAAGGGCATCGCGGCCATGGTCACCGATTCCGGCGTCCGCGACACCCAGAACCTGATCGAACTCGGGCTGCCCGTCTTCTCCGGCAGCGTCAGCATCAAGGGCACGGTCAAGGAAACGCTCGGCCCGATCAACCATCCGATCGTTTTCGGCGACGAAATCATCTACCCGGGCGACATCCTGCGCGGCGACGCTGACGGCGTCGTAGTGGTCCGCCGCGAAGAAGCCGAGGAAGTCATCGCACTCTCCCAGGCCCGCGACGACCACGAGCGCGAGCTCATCAAGCTCTACCACGACGGCGGCAACACCATCGAGCTGTGCGGCCTCACGGAGAAGCTCAAGCAGAAGGGCCTCCTTGTGGAGGACTAGTCTTTCCGCTGAGGGGCCGGCCACTGTTGTGGCCGGCCCTTTGGCGTGGGTCTCAGGGAGTCCGGGCACAAGAAAGGCGCCGTGCCCGGGTCTTGGGGGCAGGGCGCCTTCAGCGCGGTGCAGCTGTGGTTGGCGTACGACGGCGGGTGGCTGGCGTCTGTGCCTGGCGTACTGGTCAGTCGAGGCCGGAATGGCCGGGCCGGGTGTCCACCAGGTGCCATTCGATGCTGTTCCCGGCGTGAGCCGGCATGAGGCTTCCTTCAAAGACGAACAACGGCTCGCCGATACCGCCAATGGGCCGCCAGAACCCATTCTTTGGGCAGTGAAATCCGGTTCGTGCTGTGACAGTTCCGCGGGTTGGATTCGAAACCCATCCGGAGGTGCTGATCTTTTTCACCGTTTTGTCCTTTGAACAGGCCCGCAGTCTTCCGTGGGCTGTATTTCGAATTTCTTCTTAATTCGATAATAGGAAACTAAAACGGCTTTGAATAAGACCAAAGCTGTCTGTCCGGATAAGACTTTGTTATGGATGTGCGGGCAGCTGCACGGGGTCTGTTCCGTACTTTGAGATCAGCTGCTGGTGGAGCATCTCCTTGACCACCAGAAGGACGGCGGAGGCTGCCTCGGACAGGGGCTCGTGGTCCGGTGTGCAGAGGGCGATCTTGCTTTGCAGGGCAGGCTCCACGATCCGCAGTACCTTGAATTCCTGGTCCGGGAAGAGGGCGTCCGCTGCCGACTTGGGCAGTACCGTGCCGCCAAGGTTCGCCCGGATCAGCCTGGTCAGGGAGGGGACAGATTCCACTTCACCCACGAGCTTGAGCGGCAGGTCCTGGTCGTCCAAGCCCTTCTCGATCAGTTGCCGGAGCGTGTGGTTCTTCTCCGGGAGGAACAGGCCCGCGGTGCTCGCTTCGGCCAAGGTAATGGTGTCCCTGCCGGAGCTGAGGCGGGCCACCTCAGCTTCCGGGTGAACCACCAGGTGCAGATCTTCGACGATCATGGTGGTGAACTGCACGCCCCGGATTTTGCCGGGTTCATAGATCAACGCCATGTCCAGGCGCCCATTCTTGATGGCTTCGCTGAGGACACCGCCGAAAATCTCGGTCAGATGAACCACGATGTCCGGGTAGCGCCTGCCCACTTCGCTGATGATCCTGGGGGTCAGGCTGGAAGCCATGCTGTAAGGGGCGATCGCGATGGATACCCGTCCTGACGGTGCAGCCCCGGAGGTTGCCACGTCCTGCCGGGCCTGTTCAACCAGGCGGAGGATCGACTGGGCGTGGCGGTACAGCGTGTGTCCGGCTGCGGTGGGTTCAACCCCCTGCTTGCTGCGGATCAGCAACCGCTGCTTGAGGTCGTTTTCCAGGGCGGACACCTGCTGGCTCAGGGCCGGCTGTGCAACGTGAAGGGCTGCAGCGGCCTTGGTGATGCTTCCTGAGTCGACGATTTGGACGAAGTAGGAGAGCTTTCGTGTGTCCATGGATCTACCTTTCTGGTTGTTCAAATATAGACGCACCCGCACGCGCTGGGAGCCGCGCCACAGCACCGGGTGGCGCAGGTCATAACGGAGAGCTATCACGGGATAGCGATTAGGTCTTTGTGCAAGGCAGTTGGCGGGTGCGAGACTTCTGGAAGAACCTTAGGCGAAGTTTTGAAGCATCAGGACAGCAGCCACTTTCCGGGAATTCCCATCATCAACCCTGATGGTCTGCGGCATTTTTCGGAATTTCATAAGAATTACCCACGGAAAGAGAACCACGTGAACCCGATGATTGATCTTGTAGCGGATCTCGGAGAGGGATTTGGCGCCTACACCATTGGTGACGATTCCGAACTCCTGGAGATCGTCTCAAGCGCCAATATCGCGTGCGGGTTCCACGCCGGTGACCCGGACATCATGGCAAACACTGTTGCTGAATGCGTCCGCCGCGGTGTGGGCATTGGAGCCCACCCAAGTTTCCCGGACCTCCGTGGCTTCGGACGCAGGGACATGGGTTTGAGCGCCGGCGAAGTCCAGAACGATGTCCTCTACCAGTTGGGCGCCTTGAACAGCTTCGCTGCCTTCCACGGCACCAAGGTCACGCACCTCGCACCCCATGGCCGGCTCGGTAACCTCGTGGCCGTTCGCGCCGACTACGCCAAGGCTGTGGCCGAGGCGGCAGCCCGCGTGGACAATGAACTCATCGTGGTGGCCCAGGAAGGCGAACTGGCTGCGGCCGCACGCACCGCAGGGCTGGACGTGGCCATCGTGGGGATCGTGGACCGCGCCTACCAGGAAGACGGCACGCTGGTTCCCCGCAGCCAGCCCGGCGCTGTCCTGCACGATCCTGCCGAGATCGTCGAGCGGACCCTTCGCATGGTGGTCGAGGGCAAGCTTCGCTGCGCCAACGGCGTGGACATTGTTATCGACGTTGACACGGTCCTCCTGCACGGAGACAACCCGGGCGCTGTCGAACTGGCCCGCCTGATCCGGTCCGAGCTGATCGCAGCCGGTGTCCGCATTGCACCCCTGGCCGAGGTCATGGACGCCAAGAGGAAGGCGGCCTGACATGACCGTCCTGACAGTGGCTCCCACCGAGATCTACGAATCGGGTGATTCGGCGCTCCGGGTGGTCGCAATCTCGGAAACCAGCGAAGACAACTGGCTGACCGTCCACCGCCTGGCCGGCTGGCTCGAAGAGTGCGGTGCCGAGGGCCTCCACGCCGCGGTTCCCACTTACGATTCCGTGCTCGTGGAGTTCGACCCCGTGATGGTTTCCGCGGGCCAGATGCGCGCGTTCGTGAAACTTGGCTTGGGCGAGCTCGGCCGTTCGGCAGGAAGCAGCTCAGCACCCCGTGAGTTCGACGTTCCCGTGGTCTACGGGGGCGAGTATGGGCCGGACCTGGAAAAGGTTGCCGCATTCCAGGGAATCTCCACGGAGGATGTTATCCGCCTCCACACGGAGAAGACCTACACCATCCGTTGCCTTGGCGCACCCGCGGGTTCCCCCATGATGGACGGTCCTGCATTTCCCAAGCCTGTACCGCGGTTGAAGGACCCCCGGCTGAGCGTACCGGCAGGTGCGGTATCCGTAGCTGGCCGCCAGGCTGTCATCGCTCCGGCCAAGGCTCCCGGTGGTTGGTGCGTCATCGGCCAGACTCCTCTGTCCGTCCTCAACATCCGCCGCGAACCGCTGGTCCCCTATCAGCCCGGAGATATCGTGCGCTTCCGGCAGATCGGCGCCGCCGACTTCCACACGTTGGCTGGACTGGAACTGGAAGCGCAGGCGCAGTCATGAACGGCCGGATCCTGATCCATCAGCCGGGAAACTCTGTCGTCACCGACCTGGGGCGCTTCCGGGGACCCCGGTTCGGGCTCCCCGTGAACGGCGCCCTGGACCAATACTCAGCCCGGGCAGCCAACATCCTTGCCGGAAACCTGGACAACGAACCCCTGATCGAAATCACTGCCCTGGACTTCCGCATGACGGCCACCCAGGACATCCTGATCGCGGTGACGGGCGCTCCCTTGACCCTCACGGTCGGTGGACGAACCGTCAGCCAATGGGAACCGGTATCGGTCCGGGCCGGCGAATCCGTTTCCCTCCGGGGCATCCACCGCGGACTGCGGGCCTACCTCGCCATCCACGGATCCGTGGAGGCGGATACGCTCCTGGACAGCGTTGCTCCGGACACCGTGGTCGGATTCGGACTGCAGCTCAAGGAAGGAACCACGCTCACCACCCGTCGCAGCGTGGGTCCCGTGCGGCAGCCGTACTTCGACCTTCCACTTTTCCGGCTGGGCCTCGAACGCCCCAGCATGGGTTCAGACCTGTCGGTCGACGTGACCGACGGACCGGACGTCGCTGAGTTTGGCGCATCCGGTGAATTGCTCTTCACCTCGGAGTACACCGTCAGCGGCCGCAGCAACCACATTGGCCTGCGGCTCGGCGGTGAACTTCCGGAAAGAACCTCAAGCAGTGAGGTCCTTTCCCGCGGAGTGCCAGTGGGCGCCGTCGAGGTTCCCTCCAGGGAAGAGTTGCTGGTACTGCACCGGGGACGCGGCGTCACCGCCGGGTATCCCGTGCTGGCAGTGGTCACCAGCACCGGACTGGATGTCCTGGCCCAGGCGCGGCCAGGGGACAAAGTCCGTTTTCGGAAAACCACAGTGGCAGAAGCAACTGCCGCCCACCGGCGCTCGCGGGCCCAACTTGAAACACTCCGCGAATCCGTCAACACCGTCTTCGGACTCCTCGGCATCGGATGCCGTCCCCAGTGGCAGGACCTACCAGTTGCGGCATGCAGCTAAAAAACCTGTCGTCATACCTAGTAGGCGTTGCTACGCTCATTTCAGTAAGGAAAAGTCATGACCGCAAGCACCAATGCTGCCCCGGAGCAGCATGAGCGGCTCACGAGCCGCCAAACCCGCAAGGTTGTCACCGCAGGTTGTGTTGGCATCTTCGTGGAGCTGTACGACAACGGCATCTTCGCCTTCATGGCGGGAACACTGGCCCTCGTCTTCCTGGCCCCCGGCAACCCGGACAACGCGCTCCTCTTTGTGTTCGCCGGTTACGCGGTCTCGTTCTTTGTCCGTCCCCTCGGCGCGATCGTCTGCGGTTACCTCGGCGATAAGATCGGCAGGCAAAAGCTACTGGTCTTCGTGATCATGCTGATCAGCGTCGCCACCGCCGGTATCGGCCTGCTTCCTCCGTATGCGGCCATTGGCATCGCCGCGCCGATCCTGCTGGTGCTCCTCCGCCTGGTCCAGGGCTTCTCCGTGGGCGGCGAAGCTGCCGGCGCCATGACCTTCCTGGCCGAACACGCCCCTGAGGGCAAGCGTGGCGTCATCACCTCTTTCGCGCAGATCGCGTCCTTCGCCGCACTCCTCACCGGTACCCTGGTTGCCTTCGCAATGTCGCCATGGCTCACCCAGGCTGCCATCGACGGCGGCGGTTTCGGTTCCTTCGCCTGGCGCATCCCGTTCCTCGTGGCCATCCCCATGGGCATCATCGGCTGGTACATCCGCAAAGCCATCAGCGACACCCCCAATTTCGAAAAGCTCAAGGAAGAGGGCGGACTCTCCAAGAACCCGCTCAAGGAAGCCCTCGCCAGCCCGGTCCACCGCCGCGCCATGCTGCTGGCCCTCTTCATCCCGCTGATGAACGGTTCCGGCTACTACGTCCTCTTCTCCTACATGCCCACGTTCCTCAAGGGCAAGCAGCTGAACTTCACCATCGGCGAGGCACTGCTGGTCACCGCCTGCAGCCTGGTGGTCATCTGCATCGCCATCCCATTCATGGGTGCACTCTCCGACCGCCTGGGCCGCAAGAAGGTGATCGCCGGATCAGCAATCGGAATGGCCGTTCTGGGCATCCCGTCCTACGCACTGATCGCTACCGGTGACATGGGCCTGGCCATCCTGGGTGCCTGCATCATGGCCGTGATCTTTGCCGGACACACCGCCGTCATCCACATCCTGCTCGTGGAACTGTTCCCCACCCGGGTCCGCTACTCCGCCTACGGCGTCGGCTACAACATCTCCTCGGCACTGTTTGGCGGCACCGCCCCGCTGCTCATGACCTGGCTCATCAGCAGCACCGGCAACATCTACATGCCGGCGTTCTACGCAGTCGTCACGGCCTTGGGCACCCTCATCGCCGTCAGCACCGTCAAGGACCGTGCCCACGAACCACTGCGCGACGCCTAGCAATAACCATCCGGCGGGCGCCGTCATCGATGGCGCCCGCCCCTCCCACTTTTGGAGAACCAATGTCCTTTTCTGACTACACCACCGCCCTGGTCACCGGAGCTTCCACCGGTATGGGAGCGGCCATCGCCGAACGCCTCGCCAAGCGCGGGTTGACCGTCCACGCCGTGGCCCGCAACGGCGAGCGCCTGGCCGAACTGGCCGACCGCACCGGAGCAGTCCCGCACGTGGTGGACCTGACCGACACGGCCGCACTGGCCGGCGTCGTGGGTGACCTCAAGGTGGACGTCCTGGTGAACTGTGCCGGTGTCTCGCGGCCAGGCAACATCCTGGACTCTTCGGAGCAGGACATCGACGAACTGGTGGACGTGAACCTCCGCGGCCTGCTGCAGCTGACGCGCCTGGTGCTGCCTGGCATGGTGGAACGCGACCTCGGGCACGTCATCAACATCAGCTCGATCGCCGGCGTGTACAACTTCTACGGGCACACGGTCTACCACGCCACCAAGGCCGCCGTGCACCAGATCTCCCGCCAGTTGCGCAACGACACCGTGGGCAAGCGGATCCGCGTTACCGAAATCTGCCCCGGCCGCGTGGAGACTGAGATCTTCGGCCGTAACATGGGCGGCACGCCGGAAGCCATGGAAGAAGCGTGGAAGACCTACTACGAAGGCTACGAGTCCCTCACCACTGATGACATCGTCAACGCCCTCGATTACGCCATTGAAACCCCGCGCCACGTCAACGTGGGCATGCTCGAACTGATGCCGACCTTCCAGGTTCCCGGCGGACTGACGTTCGACCGGCGCTGACGCCCTTCCGGTTCAGCCCCACAGGTTCCGGCGGCACTCACTCCCGCTGCCGGAAAACATAGGCCGGCGGCCGCGGTTTCCGCGGCCGCCGGCACCCGTTTAAGCATGATTGCAGTGCTGCAGTTGCCGGAAACCCACGACGGCGGGTGGTTTAGTCGTCGTCGCGGGTTTTGGTCAGGTGGTGGGTGGGGATGCGGTCCCGGTCATACGTAATTTCTGTGTAGCCGTGGGGCTGCGGGCGCCCGTCGGGGCCCAGGTTCACGAACACGATCTCCTCAATCGTGAGGATGCTTTGGCGTGTGATCATGTTGCGGACTTCGGCCCGCATGGTGAGCGAGGTGCGCCCGAACTTCTTGGCGGTCAGGCCCATCTCGATCAAGTCGCCTTGCACAGCCGAGCTCACAAAGTTGATTTCGGAGATGTACTTGGTCACGGCGCGGCCATTGCCCAACTGCAGGATGGCGTAGATCGCGGCTTCCTCGTCAATCCACTTCAGCAGGCTGCCACCGAAGAGCGTGCCGTTGGCGTTGAGGTCTTCGGGCCGCACCCATTTGCGGGTGCGGAAGGTGATGTCTGCTTTTTCCATGATCCGAGATTATCGAACCGTCCCCCGTGCCGCCTAAGCCATGGCGGTATGCGAAGCACTGTGCGAGTCGATGCGCTTGGAGTAGCAGTACGAGCCGCTGGCGCCAACGTAAGGGCCAAAGTTGGGAATCTCGGAGAACCCGGCGCTGACGTAGAAACTCCGGCCGTCGGACTGGGCCGACCCGGCTTCTGCCGCAATCACGCTGAATCCCCGTGAATGAGCCTGCGCCTCGAGTGCAGCCAGGATGGAGCTGGCCACTCCCGACCCGCGGGCGTAGGGGACCACATAGAGGCGCTTGACCTCTGCGGTGTTCTCGTCGAGCATCCTCAGTCCACCGCACCCCAGAGGTTGTCCCGAGCACTTTTCGTAGGCCACGACGAACACTGCCGTGTCCGCTTCAGACGGCGGCGGACCGGGTTCGTGGTCGGTGGTGCCGAAACGCGAGTCCAGTTCCGCCTGCTGTGCGGCCCGAAGATCTGCGCCAACCGGGTTCGCCCAGGTGACCTGCCGGATATTGAGCCGTGGGTTGGTCTGCATCAATGCCTCGTTTCGCTTCCGTACCGCTGAGGTGTTTATGCCTCTTAAGCCTAGGAAACGGCGGTTACCGTGGTGTTTCCTGCTCGTAAGCGTCCGGAGAAATGCTGGCTACTGCCGTGTCTGCTGCATGTCTGCAGGGCCTAAGGCCCACACCTACAGGGCGTCGCCCGTCGGATCCTCGGCCGTGCGGTCTGCAAGGGCCGGGCCACCCACGGGAACCTGGTCCCAGTGCACTACGTGCCAGCCGGAGGCAGGATCGCCTTCCAGGGCAACAACGCCCGTGTTGGGCAGCATGTGTGATTCCGCGAAACCGGTGCCGATGTCCGTTGCGCGCAGCCCGGCCCAGCACCGGATAGCGGCACCATGGCTCACTATTGCCGCAGTTGCATGTCCGGCGGCAGCTACCTTTTCCACCGAGGCATCGAACCGGGCAAAGAAGTCATGGCCGGTGAACCCGCCCGGCATCCGGGCTTCAAGGTCGCCTGCGGTCCACGAGAACACGGTGTGCATGTAGCGGAGGTGTGATTCGTGGTCGGTCTTCTTCTCAAGAGTTCCGGCTTCGATCTCGTGGACACCATCCAGGATGACCGGTTCCAGCCCGGTGGCCCTTGCCAGCGGTAGGGCCGTGCGCTGGGTCCGCACCAGCGTGGACGCGTACAGAGCCTCGATGGTTTCTCCGGCCAACGCGCGGGGGAGGGCGTCAGCCTGGCGCTCACCGAGCTCCGTCAGTCCGGGGCCGGGGAATGCCGTATCCAGTTGGCCCGCGACGTTGCCCGGTGTTTGTCCATGCCTGATCAACAGGAGCCTCATAAACGCTCCGCTCCTTCTCTGGTAGCTGACGTGTTTCCAGAAACCGCGCCTGGCTTTAGGGCGGTTCCTTGGTTCTTTGGTTCCTTGGTCCAGCCTAGACGCAGCGACTGGGAATCTTCGCCAGAGCGCAGCCCTGGGCAGCAATGACGCGGTGGAGACGGGCGGGTGTTGGCTCCGGGGCGCGGGGCTGTGGCGCGGCTGTGTGGTGCGGATGGCTAGCGCGGCTTGGTGGCGCGGCTGTGTGGTGCGGATGGCTAGCGCGGCTTGGTGGCGCGGCTGGGTAGCGCGGCTTGGTGGCGCGGCTGGATTGACAGACAACGACGGCGGGCCGTGTGGCGCGGCTGTGTGGCGCGGCTGGGTTGATAGACAACGACGGCGGACCGTGTGGCGGGGCTGTGGCGCGGCTCCGTGGTCGGACAACGACGGCGGGCTGGGTTTGCCCCGCCCGCCGCCGTGTGCGTTTGTGCTGCAGCTCTGAAATTACTGAAGGTGGTCTACGAGCTTTTCCGCAATGCCCGTGTACTTCCCGGGGGTGAGTGCCAGGAGGCGTGCTTCAGCTTCGGGGGACAGACCCAGGCCTTGGACGAATTCCTGCATACGCGCGGCGTCTACGCGCTGTCCGCGGGTGAGGTCCTTCAGGCGTTCGTAGGGGTTCTCCATGCCTTCCACTCCGGCAATGGCCTCTGCCCGCATCACCATTTGGATGGCTTCACCCAGAACCTCCCAGTTGGTGTCCAGGTCGCCGGCCAGGACGTCCTCGGCAACGTCCAGAGCCTTCAGGCCCTTGGCGACGTTCGAGATGGCCAGCAGGGAGTGCCCGAAAGCCACGCCGATGTTGCGCTGTGATGAAGAGTCCGTGAGGTCGCGCTGCCAACGGGAAGTAACCAGAGTGGCGGCGAGCGTGTCCAGGAGGCCGTTGGAGATTTCGAGGTTGGCTTCGGCGTTCTCGAAGCGGATGGGGTTGACCTTGTGAGGCATGGTGGACGAACCGGTAGCGCCGGCCACAGGGATCTGCCGGAAGTAGCCAATCGAGATGTAGCTCCAGATGTCCGTGCAGACGTTGTGCAGGATGCGGTTGAAACGGGCGATGTCCGCGTAGAGCTCCGCCTGCCAGTCGTGGCTTTCGATCTGGGTGGTGAGCGGGTTCCAGGTAAGTCCGAGTCCCTCCACGAAGGACTTGGCCACGGACTCCCAATCCGCGCCGGGTACCGATGCCACGTGGGCGGCGTAGGTTCCGGTGGCGCCGTTGATCTTGCCGAGGTACTCGGTCTTGGCGATGCGGACCAGCTGGCGGTTCAGGCGGTGCGCGATGACCGCCAGTTCCTTGCCGAGCGTGGTGGGCGTAGCGGGCTGGCCGTGGGTGCGGGACAGCATGGGGACGGAACGGTTGGCCTCGGCCATCGCCTGGATCTGCTGGACCAATGCGGTGGCATTGGGAAGCCACACGTCCTCCACCGCGCCCTTGATGCCGACTGCGTAGGAAAGGTTGTTGATGTCCTCGGACGTGCAACCGAAGTGGACCATGGCCGTCAGGTTTTCGATGCCGATGGCCGGCAGCCGACGCCCGATGTAGTACTCCACGGCCTTGACGTCGTGGACGGTGACGGCCTCGATCTCGGCGAGCTCATTGACGGAAGCGGCGTCGAAGCCTGTGACGATGGCGCGCAGTTTGGCGACTTGGTCGTCGGTGAGGGGACCGGCGCCCGGAAGCACTGAGTGGCTGGTCAGGTGGATCAGCCACTCGACCTCGACATGAACACGATCGCGGTTAAGGGCAGCCTCGGACAAGTAGTCGACGAGGGGCGCGACGGCGGCACGGTAGCGGCCGTCGAGGGCGCCAAGGGCGAGAGGTTCAGAAGCGAGGGAAACGCGGGGGGATTCAGCCATGGTGCCTATTCTTTCATGTTCCAAGCGAGGCCCTGAGTCGGTGACAAGCCGTATGTGGAAACCCCTCCGCGTTTTCCACATACATGACGCGCTCGCTTCCACCCCGCTCCGCGGCTCCGTACCGTCGAACTCACCGATCCGAATAACAAACCACGGAGTACACAGACATGAGCGTCGGCTTGATGCCCGCAGCCAACCCGCCCACCTTCGACCCCCTTGAGTGCGCGTCCCGCAGCCACGAAGTCCAACGACTGGCCTGGCGCATCAAGCGCTGCGTGGATCAGACGGACCAAGTGCTTGCAACCCTGCGGCGGACGCAATTGGAAAGTTGGCAGTCCCCGGCCGGGCGCGCGTACCGGACCACCATTGCAGTGCACGCTTCGGCGGTGATGCGCACCAGGGAGTCCCTGGACACGGCTGCAGGATTGATCCTCCGGCACTCGCAGAATGTAGCTGTCTCGGGGCAAAGGGTGAGTAATGGCTGATTCGGCACCGGTGGGGGCCGGCTCCCCGCCCCTTCCCTCTCCGCCCCTTCCAGATGGTTCCTTGACGATCCGCGGAGGGCTCGGCGGGATTTCCTTCCAGTTCGAGGAACTGTTGCGTGGCGTAGCCCAGCTGGATGACCTGGTCCAGCAGCTCAAAGGCGTAGAGGACGAAGCTCGTCGCGTCCAGGACGAACTGGCCGGGTCCCTTTATGAGTCTTATGCAACGGGGTGTGACGCTATCAATGCGGTAGCCGAGAGCGGCAAGGAAGCCGGCCGCGTCCGCCGGGAACTGGAAGCTGTAGCCGAGGGTGTAAGGCAGGGACATCGCGACTACGAGCGTGCCGAGGCCCGCAACGCAGCCCTGGGGGATTTCGGCCCGGAACAGTTCGGGCTGTCCGTGACGGCCCGGACCCTGAGCCGGGACATGACGGAGAACGTCATAGGAAGTGCTCTTCCGTCCGGCATGGGTGCCGGGGATATCTTGCGGAGTCTCGTGGGTTCGCCGTTCATGAAGGGAGTCCAACCGCGCCCGGTGCACGCTGAAAGCTTGGGCGAATCGGTGGAGCTGGTGGACCCGTCCATGGCTGCGAGCATGCGCCGGCTTCAATCCCTGCACGCCCGGGGTGACGGTGAAATCGAGGTCATTCAGTTCGATAACAATGGAACTGCAGCCTGGATGGTCCTCATTCCAGGCACGCAGCCCGATTCACCCAGCAGCAACCCGTTCGATATTGCCGGCATTGGAGAAGCTCTCGGTTACGACTCCGAGCAGGTAGTTCCCGCTGTTGCCCAGGCCCTGCGGCATGCAGGGGCTGAAGCCGGTGATCCAGTGGTGGCAGTGGGCCATAGCCAGGGTGGAGCACATGCGATGAACCTCAGCCAGAACAAGGCCTTCCTCAGCGAGTTCGACCTCAAGTATGTACTGACTGCGGGAGCCCCGACAGGAGGCATCACGCCGGGGCAAGGAATCAGCAGCATGCACCTGGAGCATGTCCAGGACTGGGTGCCAGGCAGCGATGGGCGTATCCCCGCGGATACCAAGGACAGGGTGACGGTCACGCTGACGAATCCTGTGCAGACACCCAAGGGGGAGGACCCGGGGTTGGGGCCAGGTCATGACCTTGAAAACTATGCTGAAGGTGCCGAATTGATCGCTGCCAGCCACGACCCGTCGCTCGCGGCGTCCAACGCTGCCTTCACTGCCGCTGTCGGATCCGGGGGTGCCGCCAAGGTGACGCGCTTCAAGCTGGAGCGGGAACCATTGCGGGATCCCCGGGCGGCGCTGCGCGATCCGCACCTGCCGGATTCCAAGCCGGCCATCGGTGAACGATGAACCAGGTGAGTCCCTGCTCGGCAGCGGTCGTTCCCCCGGCGCGGGATTCCTTTCTTCGCCTCGGGAGTTTGCCTGTGTTGCTATCGCGCGGGCTCGGCATCCACTCCACCCACGGACACTACCCCCGGGCGAGGAAGTTATCAGCGTTTGCGGGCACCCGGGATCAGCCCGGCCACCAAGCTGATGATGCTGACGATGATCGAGGCAAGAATGGCAGTCCAGAAGAATGAGTCGATAGTCAGATGCACCGGGGTGAAACTGCTCAACCATGCCGTCAGGTACAGCATTCCGGCATTGATGACGATCGTGAAAAGACCCAGTGTCAGAATCGTCACGGGAAGGGACAGGAACTTCACCAATGGGCGGACGAAAGCGTTGACCACACCAAAAATCAAGCCGATGAAGAGGTATGCCAGCACAATGCCTGCGGTGTCAGCGCTTTCCGTCAGGCCGGCATTGGCAGCTACCTGCTCCGTGGCGGACGTTGTGATCTCCAGTCCATCCAGCAGCCAACTGGCAACCCACAGGGCCAGACCGTTGATGAGGACGCGAATGATGAATGAACCCATGGGCCAATGCTGTCATATGGACCTGTTAAACAGCCCGGGAACAACCCGATGCGGGCAAGTAGTCTTGAACCCATGACTACTACTGACAACGCACCGGAGGGCGTACTCCCTCGGCCGGTCGTGGACAGGCTCCCCAAGTATGCTGCCGGCAAACCTCCGGCAGCAATTGAGGGCCTCACCAGCTACAAACTGTCGTCGAATGAAAACCCCCTGCCGCCGATTCCTGCAGTGTTGCAGGCCATCGCCGACCAGTCGGACATCAACCGCTACCCCGACCCCCTGGCCACCAAGCTGCGCACTGCTCTGGCAGAATTCCTGGATGTTCCCGCTGACGATGTCGTCACCGGTGCCGGAAGCCTGGGCGCGCTTAACCAAATCCTCGCAACATTCGCCGGGCAGAATGACGACGGCAAGCAGGACGAGGTGATTTATGCCTGGCGTTCCTTCGAGGCCTATCCGATCTGCGTCGGACTTGCAGGGGCCGCGAGTGTGCAGGTCCCACTGCTCCCGGACGGGCGCCATGACCTGGAGGCCATGGCCGCTTCAGTGACGGTGCGTACCAAGGTCATCCTCCTGTGCACGCCGAACAACCCCACCGGCCCCATCCTCACTGCAGAGGAAACAGAACGTTTCATCCAGTCGGTGCCGCCCAACGTCGTGGTGGTGATCGACGAGGCCTACCAGGAATTCGTTCGTGACCAAGCTGCCGTGGACGGCATCAAGCTTTACCGCAAATACCCTAACGTGGTGGTGCTCAGGACCTTCTCCAAGGCCCACGGTTTGGCCGGACTCCGGGTCGGCTACAGTGTTTCGGGCCCGTTGCTCACCCAGCACCTTCGGGTAACCGCCACACCTTTTGCTGTTTCCCAAATCGCGGAACGCGCCGCAATTACGTCTCTGGAGAATTTCGATCAAGTTGTCGAAAGGGTACAAAGCCTGGTTGACGAGCGGGACCGTGTGACTGCGGGCCTGCGAGGCCTCGGATGGTTCGTGCCGGAGGCGCAAGGGAACTTCGTCTGGTTGAATCTGGGCGAGAACAGTGGCGAATTCGCGGCCCTCGCGGCGGAACAGGCCTTGTCAGTGAGGGCCTTCGGGAATGAGGGTGTCCGGGTCAGCATCGGCGAGGTCGAAGCCAACACCCGGTTCGTCAAGTTATGTGCGGGTTATACAAAGGCACCCGCGGGTTCCTAGCGGTTAACAAATGCGCCTACGGTACTTACTACGGATAAAGTAAGGACCGAAAGCCAATGTATATGCCCATTCAGGAATGCATTCCTGAATGGGCATATATCCCAGCGACAGACATTGCACGGCATCCGCCGCGGCAAGCAAGGAGACGGAATGGGCTCGACACAACTGCCCCCTGGGGCCGATGACACCCTGGCGGCTACCTCAGCAGCGGTAGCTGCGTCCGGGGAATCCGTGGAGATGGTCCAGTTGCTCGGCCCCGACGGGACGCTGGGCAGCGACCCCGTGTTCTCCGACTACGCCAAGCGGATCGACCCTGAGAAGCTGCGGACCTTCTACGCTGACATGGCGCGGATCCGTCGCTTCGACCAGGAAGCCACTGCCCTGCAGCGGCAGGGTGAGCTGGCGCTCTGGGTACCCCTGACCGGCCAGGAAGCCGCACAGATTGGTTCCGGGCACGCGAGCCAGGCGCAGGACTACATCTTCCCCACCTACCGAGAGCACGGCGTCGCGTTGGTACGGAACGTGGACCTCGCGGAACTGCTGCGCCAGTTCCGGGGCATCTCCAACGGCGGATGGGATCCCCGCCAGAACAACTTCCACCTGTACACGCTGGTGCTTGCGGCCCAGACACTCCACGCGGTCGGGTACGCCATGGGGATCCAGCGTGACCAGAAAATGGCCCGGGACTCCACCGATCCCAAGGCGGCTGTCATCGCCTACTTCGGTGACGGCGCCAGTTCGGAGGGCGATGTCCATGAGTCCATGGTCTTCGCAGCCTCCTACGACGCCCCGGTGGTGTTCTTCTGCCAGAACAACCACTGGGCCATCTCTGTGCCCACTGAAGTACAGACGAAGGTGCCGCTGGCCAATCGTGCCAAAGGCTACGGTTTCCCCGGAATCCGGGTGGACGGCAACGATGTCATCGCCGTCCACGCCGTTACCGAGTGGGCGCTGGAGCATGCCCGCGAGGGTCGGGGCCCGGTCCTCATCGAGGCTTACACTTACCGGCTCGGTGCGCATACCACCGCCGACGACCCCACCAAGTACCGCGAATCGGCCGAGGAAGCCGCATGGCGTGCAAAGGACCCCCTGGATCGCCTTGAGAAGTACCTCCGGTCCGAGGGCCTCGCGGACGAGGCGTTCTTCGAGCAGGTCAAGGTGGACGGCGACGAGCTCGCGAAGTACGTCCGCGAAACCACGCATGGCCTCGAAGTGCCGGACATCCGGGACGCATTTGCCAATGTCTACGCCGAGCAGCACCCCCTGATCGCCGAAGAACTGGAGTGGTTCGAGGAATATTCCGCAGGATTTGAAGGCGAAGAGGAGGCATCCAACTGATGGCAACCATGACCATAGCCAAGGCCATCAATGAGGGCCTTCGCGCATCACTGAAGAACAACCCCAAGTCGCTGCTCATGGGTGAGGACATCGGCCACCTTGGAGGTGTTTACCGGGTTACTGACGGCCTCATCAAGGAGTTCGGCGAAGACCGCGTGGTGGACAGCCCCCTGGCTGAGTCCGGCATTGTCGGTACCGCCATTGGCCTGGCCTTGCGGGGCTACTCGCCCGTCTGCGAGATCCAGTTCGACGGATTCGTGTTCCCGTCGTTCAACCAAATCACCACACAGCTCGCCAAGATCCATGCCCGCAGCCACGGCCAACTGACGGTACCCGTGGTCATCCGTATCCCGTACGGCGGCGGCATCGGTTCCGTGGAGCACCACTCGGAGTCGCCGGAAGCATTGTTCGCCCACACGGCCGGCCTCCGTATCATTTCCCCGTCCAATGCCCACGATGCCTACTGGATGATCCAGAAAGCCGTCGAGTGCACGGACCCGGTGATCTTCTTCGAACCCAAGCGCAGGTACTGGCTCAAGGGTGAGGTGGATGTGGAGAACGCGGGACTCTCCGAAGATCCTTTCAAGGCCCACGTGATCCGTCAGGGGACAGATGCGACCATCGTGGCTTACGGCCCGCTGGTTCCCGTCGCACTGGCTGCGGCCAACGCCGCCGCTGAAGACGGACGAAGCATCGAGGTCATTGACCTCCGTTCGATTTCGCCGCTGGACTTCGACACCGTGGAAGCCTCCGTCAAAAAGACCGGACGGCTGATCGTCGCCCATGAGGCTCCCACGTTCGGTGGTATCGGCGGCGAGATCGCTGCCCGTATCGGTGAGAGGGCCTTCCTGCACCTGGAAGCCCCGGTGATCCGCGTCGGTGGCTTCCACATGCCATACCCCGTGGCGAAGGTCGAGGAAGATTACTTGCCGGACATCGACAAGATCCTCGAAGCCCTCGACCGCTCCCTGGCCTACTAACCCGCCCTGATCCAGCCCGCTACTGCAGGGCGCACGGAAACCGAGGACCACTGTGACTGTAAAGAAATTCCACCTTCCGGACGTTGGCGAAGGCCTGACCGAAGCCGAGGTCGTGGCTTGGAAGGTCAAGCCCGGCGACACGGTCGCGATCAATGATGTCCTGTGCGAGATTGAGACGGCCAAGTCCCTCGTCGAGCTGCCTTCTCCGTTTGCGGGCACGGTAACCGAGTTGCTGGTTGACGAAGGCATCACTGTGGAAGTGGGCACGCCCATCGTGGCGGTCTCCGATAACCAGCCAGGTGAGTCCCCGGGGGTCGCCCCGGACAACACGGCCCAGCAGGCGCCAGCTGCCGACTCCGAGAAAAGCTTCACGCCGATCCACGGCACTTTGTCCGCTGACAATTCCGCGGCGCCGACCTACGGCAAGCTTCCCGCCGACTCAGGGGATGCCCTCGCCGGCGGACCCTTGGTGGGCTCCGGTCCAAAGGCCGACGCCGTGAAGCGCCGCCCGCGCAAACGTCCGGTTGCGTCGCCGGTCGCCCCGGTTCATGTCGACGAAAACGCTGAAGGGACAGTCCAGGACAACCAGGCTGTCCTCGAAGCCGAAGCAGCCCGGACGCCGGCGCCTCACCGACCGCACGGAACTCCCGCCGTCGTCCGTCCTGCGGCCCCGGCCGCTGCGACCCCCGCCGGTGCGACGGCCCCGGAAGGTGCCGCCACGGTAACCGCTCCCGTTCCCCCCGCCTTCAGGGGCGCTGCCATCAGCGGCACCATCAGCGGGCTGGTCAACAAGGTCCTGGCCAAGCCCCCGGTACGCAAGTTTGCCCGGGACCTGGGAATCGACCTGGCAGACGTCGTGGCTACCGGTGAACGTGGGGAAGTGACCCGCGAGGACCTGGTCAGCTACCAGGCGCAGCGCGACGCCGAACTGGACAAGGCAGACACCTTCTGGGGAGCTTCCAAGAAGCCGCAGGAGCAACGGATCGAGCGTGTGCCGGTCAAGGGCGTGCGGAAGGCGACGGCCAAAGCCATGGTCGATTCGGCGTTCACTGCACCGCACGTGAGCATCTTCGTGGACGTCGATGCCAGCCGCACCATGGAGTTCGTCAAGCGCCTCAAGGCCTCCCGTGATTTCGAAGGCATCAAGGTCTCCCCGCTGCTCATTCTGGCCAAAGCCGTGATTTGGGCGGCCGCCCGCAACCCCAGCGTCAACGCAACCTGGGTAGAGGACGCGGACGGCAAGGGTGGCGCAGAGATCCAGATCAAGCACTTCATGAACCTTGGGATAGCGGCCGCTACCCCGCGCGGGCTCATGGTTCCCAACATCAAGGACGCGCAGGACCTCTCGCTCAAAGAGCTTGCACTTGCCCTGAATGAGCTGGCTACCAAGGCCAGGGCCGGCAAAACCCAGCCGGCGGAGATGCAGGGCGGGAGCCTGACCATCACCAACATCGGTGCCCTGGGCATCGACACCGGGACGCCGATCATCAACCCGGGCGAGGTGGCCATCATTGCGTTTGGCACCATCAAGCAGAAGCCCTGGGTCCTGGACGGAGAGGTCATTCCGCGGTGGATCACCACGCTGGGCGGCTCCTTTGACCACCGGGTAGTGGACGGGGACCTGTCAGCCCGCTTCATGGCGGATGTCGCCGCGATTCTCGAAGAACCGGCGCTGTTGCTTGATTGATCCGCAGACGTCACCCCGGCCCCTGGCCACACCACAGCTTCTCACCGGGCCGTGGCGCACCTTCGCCCGCGGGCTGACGGAGGTTTTCCAGCCTCCGGTGGTGGTGACGCTGCTGCTGCTGATCAGCCCCGCCATCGAGCCGGGTTTCCCGGGAACTGCCTGGTTCGGGGCGTTGGCTGCCTTCTTTACCTGCGTGCTGCCCTTGGGTTATGTGCTGGTGCTGGTCAAGCTGGGTCGGATCACTGACCACCATGTCAGCGACAGGCGCCAACGGACGCCGTTGCTCCTCTTGTCCCTGGTCTCTGTTCTGGCCGGACTGGCCGTGCTCCAGTGGCTGCACGGACCCGCCAGTGTATCGGTCATGATCATTGCCTTGATCGGCGGAATAGCGGTCCTGGCAGTCGTCAGTGCCTTTTGGAAGATGAGCGGTCACGGGTCTGCCATCTCCGCCGCTGCCGTCATTGTGGTCCTGATGTTCGGACCGGCGTGGAGCCCGGTGCTGCTGCTCATCCCGGCCGTTGGCTGGTCCCGCGTGGTGTTGCGGGCCCATACCCTGGGGCAGGTCATCGCGGGATCGCTGTTCGGCGGGGGCGTCATCGCCGGGCTGTGGTGGCTGCTGCGCGGCTGGATGGTGTGATCGTGCGGGCTACTGGAAAGCCAGGCTGCGGCTGCCAGCCCGCCTAGAAGGCCGGGTAGTCGACCAGCAGCGCCTGGAGTTCCGACGTGGACATGTGGTTTGCCATCTCCACGCTGATGCCCATGGCCACGGCAGCCACGGTGAGCATGCCCACCAAGGCTACGGAGAGGAAACGCCAGTCCTTGCGGAAGATGCTGCCCATGGTTTCGGGCATTTCCAGGCTGGGGGAGATCGTGTTGGGGGCGCTGTCCCAGGAGCCGTCATCCAGCAATGCGATCACGCGGTCGTTGCCGCGATCCAAACGCATGGTGCTGATGTTGTTGCCGTGGCGGGCAAGCAGGATGTCGTGTCCGACGCGCTGGCGCGGCTGCAGAGTAAGCAAGAAAGATCCCCTGGAAGTTTAGGTGGGTGGAAGTGGCTCACGCCGTTGGGGGCATCTCAATTTTATAACGGTTCAGTTTCTCCACATGCTCTGAAGACGCAAAAAGCCGGGTGAGTCTCCCCACCCGGCTGCGTGATTCAGCTCGCTTTACGGCTGATCGGTCTTGGCGATGTACACGTCGCAAGGAGCAGTATGGGCCACGGTATTGGCGACGCTGCCAAGGACCCTGCCCAGACCCTGCATGCGGCGGTTTCCCACCACAATGAGTTTCGCGTCCAGCATCTCCGCTTCCTTGACCAACGCCTCACCGGGCTTTCCGCGTGCGGCAGAGAAGGTGACGTTCAGGCGCTCGTCGGTCAGCTGTTCGGCGACAGCCTTTGCCACGGCCTCAGCCTCCGCTGCATCGGAGACGATCCATTTGTCCGTGCCGATTTCCACGACTTCGGTCCGGTTGCTGTCGAAGGCGCTGACCACGCGCAAGGTGGCGCCAAGTCCGATGGCCAGTTGCTGCGCGGCCCTCGCAGCCCTGAGTGCCGTTTCGCTGCCGTCTACTCCTACGATCACGACGTCGGTCATGATGCTGCTCCTTTGGTGGTGGCTTGGATGGCCTCTGCCAAAACAGGGGCCAGGCGGCGGACGCCTTCGGCAATCGTATCCGGAGGCACGGCGCTGAAGGCCAGCCTGAGCTTGTTGGACGGGCCGTCCGCGGGCGTGAACGCCGCCCCGGGGATGAAGACCACGCCGTCGTCGATGGCTTTGCCCAGCAGCGGGTAGGTGTCCACTCCCTGCGGGAGAGTGACCCACACGAAGAAGCCCCCGTCGGGCCGGGTCCAGGTGACCCCGTCGGGCATGTATTCGTCGAGGGCCTTCAGCAACGCCCGGCACCGTTCTGCGTACAGTCCGCGGTAGGTTTCGATCTGGCCTTGCCAGTCGTAGTCGCGAAGGTATGCCGAGATGAGCATCTGGTTCAACGGCGGCGGACACAGCGTCACCGATTCGGAGGCCAGGTAGAACCGGCGCTGCAGATGTGCGGGAACCAGCGCCCAACCAATCCTCAGGCCCGGTGCGAAAATCTTGGAGAAGGAGCCAAGGTAGATGACGTCGTCAGGGTTGGCAGCGCGCATGGGGGCGATGGGGTGGCCGTCGAACCGCAACAGCCCGTAGGGATTGTCTTCGAGGACCAGAATATTCGCAGCGCGGCATATATCGACGATCTTCTGCCGGCGTTCCTGCGCCAGCGTGATGCCTGACGGGTTGTTGAAATTAGGGATCGTGTAAAGGAACTTGATGCTTTTGCCTGCTGCCTGGAGCTCCGCGATCCTGGCCTCAAGGACCTCAGGTACCAGACCGTCGTCGTCCATGTCGATTGGCTCCACCTCCACCTGGTAGGCCTCGAACGTGTTCAAGGCACCCACGTAAGTGGGGTTTTCCACCAGGACGACGTCTCCCGGGTTGCAGAAGACTTTGGTGGCGACATCCTGTGCTGACTGCGAACCGGCCGTGACCACGATGTTCTCCGGCGTCGCGTCGTTGATGCCTTCGGCGGCCATGATCCGGCAGATCTGCCGGCGCAACTCCTCGGTGCCCTGTCCGCCGCCGTACTGAAGCGCGGTCATGCCTTCTTCGGAGATGATCCGGGCGGCAGTCTGTCCCAGCTTCTCCAGAGGCAGAGACTGCAGGTAGGGATTTCCGCCGGCAAGGGACACGAGTCCGGGCTGCATGGAGATGTCAAAGACATCGCGTACCGCGGATTGTTTGATGTTGGCGGCCCGCGCTGAAAACAGTTCTTCATGCGGGTGCGCGGCTGTGGCGGCACGTTCGATGGCGTCGATGGCTTCAGCGGGCAGCGTGGTGCCGGCATCCAGTGTTTCGTGGGTCACAGTGACAGGATACCCCCGCTGGTTGCCAATAAGGCAACATCTGTTTCCAGACATTGGTGACTTTACGCCGATGGCGCCACGGGCTGGAATGTACCTATGACACCGCACAGAGCATTAGCAGCCAAAGCCGAACTGTTCACCAAGCTCCACGACGCGGGGCCCACGCCGCTGGTGCTCGTGAATGTTTGGGACGCGGCCTCCGCGCGAGTGGTCCAGGAGGCGGGGGCGACGGCGATCGCGACCTCAAGCTCGGCGGTTTCCTGGAGCCTGGGCTTCCGGGACGGAGACCATGTTCCCTGGGGTTTGGCCATGGCTGCGTTGGGCCGGATCGTCGGTGCCACCAAGCTCCCGGTTACCGCGGACATCGAGACCGGTTACGGCCGTACCGACGACGAACTGCGGGCAACGGTCCATGCGGTCCTGGACGCCGGGGCCGTGGGAATCAACATTGAGGACTCCGCCGAGGAGCCACTGACGGACATGGCCGAACAATCACGCCGCATCGCCCTGATCCGGGCCACGGCCGACGAACGCGGCGTCCCACTCTTCATCAATGCCAGGACGGACACATACCTCTCCGGCCACTACCCCGAAACAGCCTACGAGGAGACGCTGCTCCGCGCAGGGTCGTACCTCACCGCTGGTGCCAGCGGCATTTTCGTCCCCGGCGTCGTGGACCTGCACGTCCTCCACGAGCTGTGCAGCCATATCCAGGCTCCCGTGAACGCCCTGGCGGGAGTGGGGGCGCCGTCGCCCCTGGAACTGCACGACGCCGGAGTCCGCAGGGTCAGTATCGGCGGCAACACGGCGAAGGCTGCTTACGCCAAGGTCGCGAAGGTGGCCCACGAGATTCTGGGGGACGGCAACTGGTCCGGCCTTGCCGGAACACGCAGCCACGACGAGATGGACGCCTTGTTCGCGCACGGTCCCAAGTACTCGCTGTAACTGCCGCCACGCAAAGTACGACGGCGGCACCTGGCTTTAATGTCGGACCCCGCCGATAGCTTGGGATCAATCAGGCAGAAGGCCCGCAGGCCGGAGTCCCGCAGGCGCGGGAAGGCGGTGGAACAGGGCAAGGAAGGGGTGGCAGTATGGCCAGGCGCAGCGTCCAGTTCTGGCGCATCGACCAGCTCAACGGCTTCCCCCTCACCCGGCCGTTTCCTGCCCGCCGTGTGGCAGAGGTCCTGGCGAACGCCCGGCAGGCCGGAACGGACAGGCACTTCACCTGCGCTGACGGAACGGTCCTGCTGGCCCAGACTGCAGCCATGTCTCCGGCTCCGGTGCTTGTGCTGGACCGGGTCCGGTATTCCAACCTGCCCAGCGTCGGTGATGCCCTGGGCAGGCGGAAACCCTTGCCATTGGCGCCGGGGGACCACCTGCTGGAAACCACGTACTTCGCCTTCCTGAAGCGCAATGTCATGGCGGTGCTGACCAGCGGCAACGGCCCCAGGCCACCGCGGCTCGCTGAATACCTGGACGGAATGCTGGGACTGGACTTCGGCTTGCTTCCGGTGGTCAGGGAGGATGTGGAGGAGATCCTGGCCCGGCTCGAGGTGAGCCGCTTCGAGTTCGCCCTGCCCGCCGAGCGGCTGACGGGGAAGCTGATGGAGGGTGAGTGGGCCGATGTCCTCGACAGCGCATCACGCCTAATGACGGAAGGGACCTTCCGGCTTTCCCTCAGTGTGGGCCGCTCAGGCACCACGGAGGACAAGCAACGCATCCGGGAACGGATCCAGCGGCTGATCGACCTGTTCCGCAGGTCCGGCTCCGTGGAGCACTTCGATTACGTGGTTGCCGAGGGCAGGGACTCCGTCAATGGAGACCGTGAAATCGTTGATCTCCTCAAGGAGCGGTTTGTTTCGCACGTGGAGGTCGAGTCCGATGTCCTCAACGATCCCGCCAAGTCCACTGCCCAGGCCATCGCCATCCTCAATCGTCAGGCCAAGGACAACGAGGCCTTCTTGGCCAGGACGCTCCCGGAGGTCAGGGGCTCGGCGGAACCGGGGCTCGTCCCGGACCTGGTAGCCGGCGGAATGGCCGCTGCCCGGGAGCTGGCGGCGCGGGAGCTGGCGGCGCGGGAGGAACAGGCGGCGCGGGAGGAGCAGCCCGGAACGCCGGTCTCCGTCGGAGCTGATTCTGCGGGAAAACAAGGTGGTGCGGGTCATGAGCTTGTACGAGGTTGATATCCAACGCAGCGGCCGCCGCCGAACACTCTGGCGGTGGTTCCTGTTGCATCCCAAAGCGGACTATGTCTGGGCGCTTCTGCTGGTCCTGGTGTGGTTGGGCCTGGCGGTGCTTGCACAGCGTCCTTTGATGCTGGAGAACGTCGGTACGGACGCCCGGCGCACCCTCTTCCAGACGCTCGCCACGCTGGCAGGTGCTACTGCGGGCCTGACCCTCACGAGCGTGTCCATGCTGATCAACGTTCTGGGCAAGAAAGCCGCTCCCGGACAGCAGGAACTTCCGCTGGAAAGGCTGACCGCCACGCATCGCCGGCAGATAGGCGAGGTCTTTCTGTTCGCCATTCCCGGGTTGGGGCTTCTTCTGGTTGCCGCCCTCGCCACCGTGGTTCTGGAAGGTGACCACGCCACCGGCCTGTGGATTCCGGAAGCAGTGGTTTTCGTCATGGCTTTCGCGTCTGCTTTTGCTGTCCTTCGTATCGCCTGGGCATTGCGCCGTGTTCTGGCGATCGCCACTGCCTGATCACACGGAGGCGGACAGCGGCCGTCCAGCGGGTCAGCTGGGTTGGTCCGGGACCGCAATTCGACGACCCGCAGTGAGTTTCTCCTGGAGCGCAAGCCTGACTGTTGGCCATTCGCTCTCGATGATGGAAAAGACAACCAGATCCCGCATTGTCCCGTCGCGCCACAGATCGTGATTACGGAGTATGCCGTCCTGCTTGGCTCCCAGGCGGGCTACAGCCGCGCGTGAAACGTGGTTGTGCCAGTGCGTCCGGAATTCGACGGCTATGCAGTCCAGGGTTTCAAATGCGTACGCGAGCTGCAGAAGCTTGGCCTCGGTGTTGATACCGGTCCTCTGTGCGCTCTTGGCCAGCCACGTTGAACCAATTTCCAACCTTCTGTTGTTGGCCCGGATGTTGCAGAAGGTGGTCATTCCGCAGATCTCTCCGGTGTCATTCCGACGAGTGGTCCATGGCACCATGGTTCCCTCCGCCTGAAGGCGAAGCCTTGTGTGGATCTCGGAGAGCATTTGGTCCGGCGCTGGAATCCGGGTGAACCAGGTGGTCCACATCCGGCCGTCCTCGACTGCTGCGCACAAGCCGTCCAGATGTTCTTCAGCAAGGGGCTCAAGGGTCACGTGGATACCGGAAAGCGTCACCGGTTGAGCGAAGGTCATGGCGCTTAGCCTATGTGATGGGCGGGCGCATGGCCTCGGGTGGAGCGGGTTTATCCACAGGCCCGGAGGTCGATATTTTCCAGGCCAACTGCCTGATCACGCGGAGGCGGACCTCACCCCACACCAAGCACATCCGCCAGCGTCCGGCCGTTGATGTAGATCTCTGCCCTGGACGCGCCGCTCGCCGACACCACGGTGTGCGTCAGTTGGGCTTCGATCCGCGGAATGTCGCACACCCCGCCGGGTTGCAGCGAGCCGCCAAGATTGACCACTACCGTTGACCCGCTGACGTAGCCGGAGAGGAAACGCAGCGACGATCCGGCCAGGGAGTCGTAGAGTCCGGCATCGCTGTCCACGGGCATGCCGGCGTCCAGCAGGCGGCTGAGGGCTACGGTCAGGGGGTCGCCGGGAATCGCCGCGCCGCGCACAGGCACGAGGCTGTCATTGCAACCGAACCGGACGCCCCGGGCGCCGCCGTCGTCCACCGCCACGTAGTAGACAGCCGGTCCCAGGTCGATTGCGTCGGGTGGCAGGGCCGCAGCCCTGGCGGCTGCCGCAGCATCCGACGGCGAAAGTGCTGTGGCGGTTGGCTTCGGTGAAGGCACGACGCCGGTACCCGGCGCCGGCGGGCTGGCCGCCCCGGGCGGGCTGGTCGACCCGGACGGAACTGTGGGCTCGGACGAACCCGCGGAACCGGATGATCCGGCAGAACCTGAAGAGCCCGAACCCGTCGCAGGTGTATCAGTGGACGGGCTTCCGGGTGCTGGGGGCGCGGTGGTGGGAGATCCACCGGCAGCAGTGGGAGGCAACACCGGACCGTCATCAACGGAAGCGTCGCTGGATGGGGCTGCGCCCGACGCGCCGGATGGCGTAGCCACTGCTGCGGAGGCCGGAGTACTGGAAGCGGCCGGGCTCCTCGAACCTTCGGGGGCCGTGCAGCCAGCCACCCACAAAGCCACCATGAGGCAGGCAGCCGCGATCGCCGTCGTACTTTCCGATCCCCGCCCGGCACGCATGACAGCCCCACGCTCCTGTCCGTCCACCCGTAGTTCAACGTTAGGCCGATGCCGGCGGCAGGAACATGCCGCTTCGGTGACGGTTAGGACAAGACTTGGTCACGCCGCGAGCGGACACGGCAGCGCCCCCGGTCCGCAAGGGGCAAGCAAGCGGAACGGGGGCGCTGGGGGTGCAACGGCTAGGCTGCGGCTTCTTCCTGAACGGCCGTCAGGGGCTCGAAGATGCCCTTGATCTGCTCAACGACCTCTGCGTCGTCCTTCGGGTGCAGTTCAGCGAAGCGGACCATGGAACCGGGAACGGCCAGCTTGACGTCCTCCAGGACCTTGGCGCCGGCAATGCCAACGGCCTTGCGGGCTTCGTCCTGCGCCCAGACTCCGCCGTACTGGCCAAAAGCGGTTCCGACGACGGCGGTCGGCTTGCCTGCCAGGGCGCCGGCGCCGAAGGGGCGGGACAGCCAGTCGATGGCGTTCTTCAGGGAGGCGGGCACGGTGCCGTTGTGCTCGGGGGTGACCAGGAGGATGGTGTCTGCCTTGGAAGCGGCGTCGCGGAGGGCTGCGGCCTCGGCGGGGATCTGGCCCTCCACGTCGATGTCCTCGTTGTAGAACGGGATGTTGCCCAGGGACTCGTGGATCTGGACTTCGACGCCTTCAGGGGCGTTGAGCTGGATGGCTTCAGCCAGCTTCTTGTTGTGGGAATCGGCGCGGAGGCTGCCGACGAGGGTGAGGACGGTGCTGCTGGACATGATGTCTCCTTTGGAAGTTGGGGCCTTCACCGATACTAAACGGACTGCGGTCCGCTTTCTATTCCCGGGTCTAGAATATTTCTTGTGAGCTCGATCCCACTCCAGCCGGAAGTGCCCTTCGGGCCGCCGCACGAGCGCAGTGATGCTGCCCGGAACCGTGAGCGGCTGCTATGTGCTGCCCGGGAGCTGGTGGAGGAGTTCGGCGCAGAAGCACTCACCATGGATGCGCTGGCCTGCAAGGCCAAGGTGGGCAAGGGGACCGTGTTCCGGCGTTTCGGCAGCCGTGCGGGGCTGATGATGACACTGCTGAGCGACTCCGAATCCGAGTTCCAGCGTGGCTTCATGTTTGGGCCGCCGCCCCTGGGCCCCGGTGCGCCTCCAGCGGACCGGTTGGTGGCCTTCGGGGAAGGCCGGATCTACTTCGTCCTGGAGTACGGCGACCTGTGGAAGGCGGCGGGCGCTTCTACGCGGAACCGTTTTGAGGTGCCGGCCACGCTTCTGGCGCATCGACATATCGAGGTCCTGCTGCGCGAAGCCGGCATCGCGGATCCTTGGGTGATGGCGATGACGCTGATTTCCGCACTGGACCCCGAACGGATCGTGAACGACGTCCGGGTGCACGGCGTCTCACCCACCCGGCTTACTGATTCCTGGCGCGACCTCGTCGGCAGGCTGTTGGGCAGCGTCCGCTAGCTTGCCCGGTTGTTGCGGCGGTGACCTGCGCGCCTAAGTAGCTCCGGCGTCGTAAATATGACGCAGTCTGCACATAACAATCTGGCTGCAGGCGTGAAACTGGACTCGTTGAAGCAAAACGTGAAGCAGTTATTGTGGTAGTTTCCTCTTGAATGTGACCCATGCCATATCAGGCCGGTGATCACTGAAGGGGTTTGGGGGTACAAGTTCCCCTGCGCCAATTCGTTGCTGACACCGGCCACAGCCGGGAACCGCGGAAGGACGACCATTGAGCTTTGCCAAGATCGAGGGCAGCCGCCCGACATGCTGAAATACCTTGCAAAGCGATCGGGCATCTACCTGATCATGATCTTCCTGACCACCAGTGCGGGCTACTTCCTGGCCGTAACATCCCTCAAACCGGCATTGCTGGAGCAGGAAAAGATTCCCCGGCCAACACCGGAACAGGTGGCAGCGTCCTTCCGGGGACTCGGACTGGATCCTGAAAAGAACGCCTGGGAGCGGTACGTCGAATGGCTCGGCGGGATCATCACCCGTTGGGACTGGGGCCGCAGCCCCAACGGCGCGTACGTCAACGCCGAATTCGCCGACCGCGTGATGGTCTCAACGCGGCTGTTCATCGCCTCGATCATCCTGACCCTGATCATCGGCGTGGCCTTGGGCGTGTACTCAGCTGCGCGCCAGTACAAGTACCAGGACCGTGTCATCACGTCCTACAGCTACCTGGTCCACATCCTTCCCGCCCCCATCGCCTACTTCCTGGTTCAGTTGGGCGCCATCAGCATCAATGAGACGGTCGGCGAACGGATCTTCTTCGTCACCGGAATTTCGACGCCGGGAATCGACCCGGGCTGGCCGGCTTTCGTCGACCTTGTGGCCCACTACGCCGTGCCCACCTTCGCGATGACCATCTTCGGTTGGGCGGGCTACCAGATCGCCCAACGGCAATACCTCCTGGACAACGTGAACGCGGACTTCGTCCGCACAGCCCGCGCCAAGGGCCTGACGCGCAACCAGGCCATCCGGCGCCACGCACTCAGGGTCTCCTTCATCCCCGTTGCGCAGAGCATAGCCTTCACCATTCCAGCGATCTTCACGGGCGGCTTCTTCGCCGAAGCGATTTTCGCCTGGCCCGGCATCGGGCTGTGGAGCATCCAGGCAATCGGGCTCCAGGACGTCAACGTCGCCACAGCCACGCTGGCCTATGGTTCGGTGATCTTCGCCATCGGTGCCATCCTGGCCGACTTCGCCACCACGCTGGTTGATCCGCGAGTGAGGGTCCAGTAATGACCAACATCATCGATCCCATCGCCGAAATCGACGAGTCACGTGTCTCGGACCAGGACGTCGTGATCGGGAAATCCCGCATCATCTTCCGGCGCTTCATGCGCAACAAGACCGCCGTCGCCGGACTCATCATCTTCCTGGCGCTGTTTCTCTTCTCCCTCTTCGGCGGCTTCCTGACGCCGTGGGACAAAGACACCATCGACCCCCTCAACATCGGCATGGGACCGTCCCCGGAGCATTTCTTTGGCACCACGCAGGCCGGGATCGACCTCTTCTCGCTGATCGTCGAGGGCACCCGCATTTCGATCTTCATCGGCCTGATCGTGGGTGGCATTTCGGTCCTCATCTCCGCCGTGTACGGCTGCACCATGGCGTTCTTCGGCGGCAAGGTGGATGCCACCATGCTGTTCATCCTCGAGGCCCTCATCATGATGCCGGCCATCCTGGTGGTGGCCGTGGCAACCAGCGGCGGCGGGGGACTCAAGGACCTGCCCAGCTGGCTTCTGCTGATCATCGTGCTGCTGTTCTTCAGCTGGATGGGCACGGCCCGCCTGGTGCGCTCGCTGTCCATGTCCCTCATGCAGCGCGACTACGTCAAAGCCGCAAAGTACATGGGCGTCCCGTCCCGCAGGATCGTGTGGCGGCACCTCGTACCGAACATCGGTTCCTTGCTGGTCCTCGACTTCACGCGCGGCATCACCGGCGCGGTCCTGGCCGAGGTGGCATTCTCCTTCATCGGTATAGGCATCAAGCTCCCCGACGTGAGCCTGGGTGTCCTGATCGGCCAGGCCACCGGCCAGGTGTCCTCGTTCCCGTGGATGTTCTGGGTTCCGCTGATTGTCATGTTCCTCCTGACCGGCTCACTGGCCATGATGAACGACGGCCTCCGTGACGCCTTCGACCCCAGCTCCAGTTCCATTGGCCGCGCAAAGTCAAAGACCGCAAAGAAGACCAGCAAATGAGTACCAACATCTCCCAGTCGGCCAGCTCCCCGGCACCAGCCGAGCGACTCCGCGACGCCGGGCTCTACGCCCCGGGCGACGCCGTCCTGAGCGTCCGCGACCTCAACGTCCGTTTCAACTCCGAAAACGGCGTGGTCCACGCTGTCCGCGGCGTCGATTTCGACCTCATGCCCGGAAAAACCCTGGGCATCGTCGGTGAATCCGGTTCCGGCAAGTCCGTCACGTCCATGGCCATCATGGGCCTGCTCCCGGAAACCGCAGACATCACCGGCTCGGTGCGCTTCAAAGGCAAGGAACTCCTGGGCCTCAGCGACAAAGCCATGTGCAAGCACCGCGGCAACGATATCGCGATGGTGTTCCAGGACCCGCTGTCCTCCCTGACCCCCGTGTACACCATCGGAAACCAGATCACGGAGGCGCTCACGGTGCACAACCCCACCATGAGCAAACAAGCCAAAGAAGCCCGCGCCGTCGAACTTTTGCGGATGGTTGGCATCCCGAGCCCGAAGGACCGGCTCAAAGCCTTCCCGCACGAATTTTCCGGCGGCATGCGCCAGCGCGTCATGATCGCCATTGCGATCGCCAACGATCCGCGGGTGCTGATCGCCGATGAACCCACGACGGCGTTGGACGTCACCATCCAGGCGCAGGTGCTGGAAGTCCTGCACACGGCGCAGGAGGAAACCGGTGCTGCGGTAGTCATGATTACGCACGACCTCGGCGTCGTGGCGGGCATGGCCGACGACATCATGGTCATGTACGCGGGCAAGCCTGTGGAAACCGGGACTGTGGAGGACATCTATTACAGCCCCCGCATGCCGTACACGCTGGGACTGTTGGGAGCGGTTCCCCGGGTGGATACGTCCACCAAGCAGTCGCTGGTTCCGATCGAGGGAACGCCGCCCAACCTCACCCTGCCCGTGACCGGCTGCTCCTTTGCGCCGCGGTGCCCGTTGGCCAGCCAGGAGTGCCTCGATGGTGAGCCCACACTGTGGCCGGTTACCGCTCCGGACGGCTCCGCCGTCGCCGGTCATCACGCCGCATGCATCAAGTCGGACAAACTGTCCGGCGACGCTGACGCGCACGAGATCTTCCACGCGCCGCCCCAGCCGGTGTCAAAGTTCGACGGCGTCACCCGCCTCGAGCGCCAGAAGGTCCTGGAACTCAAGGACGTCAAGAAGCACTTCCCGCTCCTCAAGGGGGCCCTCATCAAGCGGAGGATCGGCACGGTCAAGGCCGTGGACGGGCTGAGCTTCGACATCCGCGAGGGCGAGTGCCTGTCGATCGTGGGCGAGTCCGGTTGCGGCAAGACCACCACCCTGCTGGAAATCATGGAATTCCACCCGGACCAGGTGGGTGAAGTGGTGATCGGCGGGGTCAGCAACAAAGCTGCCACGGACAACAAGACAAAGCTGGCCATGCGCAAGGAAATGCAGATGGTCTTCCAGGACCCAACGGGTGCCCTGGACCCGCGGTTCACGGTGTACGAGGTTCTGGCCGAGCCGCTGGAGAACCTTGGCATGCCCAAGGCGGCCATCCGGAAGCGCATCATGGAGCTTATGCGGCTGGTGGGGCTTCAGCCTGACCACGTCAACCGCTTCCCCAACCAGTTCTCCGGCGGCCAGCGGCAACGCATCGGCATCGCCCGGGCGCTTGCCGTCAACCCCAAGCTCGTAGTGCTGGACGAACCCGTTTCCGCCTTGGACGTCTCCGTCCAGGCAGGAGTCATCAACCTCCTGGACCAGCTCCGCGCCGAACTCGGGCTGAGCTACTTGATGGTGGCCCACGACCTCTCCGTGGTTCGTCACATTTCCGACCGTGTAGCGGTCATGTACCTGGGCAAGATCGTGGAAACCGGACATGTCGATGACGTGTTCGATAACCCCCGCCACCCCTACACCAGGGCGCTGCTGTCCGCGATCCCCGTGCCGGATCCCCGCCTTGAGCGAACGCGGGAACGCATCATCCTTCAGGGAGACCTTCCGAGCCCGTTGGATGCTCCCAAAGGCTGTAACTTCGCGACTCGTTGCCCTGTCTTCGCCGCGCTTCCCCCTGCCAAGCAGGAGAAGTGCCTTAATCTGGAGCCGCCCCTGGCTTCGGAAGCGGATCAGCGTCAGGAATTTGCATGCTTCTTCCCTGACGGAGAGATTGATGCCGACATGCTGGTGGTGTATGCCTGACGACACATGACTCAACTGAACCCTGTATTCAACTCGCAAAATCCTGTCGTAAAAAATGAAGGGTAAACCATGAAGAAGTACACGACGATTGGCGGCGTAGCAGTTGCAGCTGCACTGATGCTGACCGCTTGCGGCGGGGGAACGCCGTCGGGTCCTGCCTCCCAGAAGGCAGAAGAAAGTGGCGGCGACATCAGCAAGCTGATCAGCGTCAACGCCAAGGAAGCAAAAGACTTGGAGCAGGGCGGCACTGTCACCCTGGCTGTGGGCAGCATCGGCCCGGACTTCAATGGTTTCTCCAATGTGGGCAACAGCGCCGACACCTCGGCCCTGATGACCCCGGTAAACGTCGCCTCCATCAACAGTGGCGGAATCGGCGGCTGCTGGAAGCTCGACTTCGACGGCAAGGCCGAGCCGAACAAGGACTTCTGCGAAGAGGTCAAGAGCGAAGTCAAGGATGGCAAGCAGACCATCACCATCAAGGTGAACGACAAGGCGACCTGGAACGACGGAACGCCGATCGACGTCAAGACGTTCGAGAACACCTGGAACATGCTCAAGGGCGAGGATACGTCCATCGATATCGTTTCCGCGGGTGCTTACGCGTTCGTTGATTCGGTCAAGGCCGGCGCCAATGACAAGGAAGTCATCGTCACCACCACCCAGCCGGTCTTCCCGCTGGAAGGCCTGTTCTTTGGCCTGATCCACCCCGCAGTGAACACCCCGGATATCTTCAACAAGGGCTTCGCGGGTGACATGCACCCCGAATGGATGGCTGGTCCGTTCAAGATCGACAACTACGACACCACCGCCAAGACGGTCACCATGGTTCCCAACGACAAGTGGTGGGGCCAGAAGCCGGTTCTGGAAAAGATCGTGTGGCGGCAGATGGAGCCCAGCGCAACGATCGCCGCGTTCAAGAACGGCGAAATTGATGCAGCCAACGGCCGCACCCTGGGCCGCTACAAGCAGCTCGAAGGCACCAAGGACGCCGACATCCGGCGTGGCCAGCGCCTGTTCGCCGGTGGCCTCAACCTGAACGCCAAGCGCCCGGCCCTGACCGACGTGGCCGTGCGCAAGGCGATCTTCACCGCCGTCGACCGCAAAGCCATCCGCGATGTCCGCTTCAACGGTCTGAACTGGTCCGAAGAGAGCTCGGGCTCAATGATGCTCATGCCGTTCTCCGAGTACTACCAGGACAACTACCCCGTCAAGGAATCGGGCGCCGAGGCAGCCAAGAAGGTCCTGACCGACGCCGGCTACACCGCCAATGACAAGGGCATCATGGCCAAGGACGGCGTTCCGGTTGCCTTCAAGATCACCAACTTCGGTGACGATCCCACCACGGCTGCCACCTCCCAGACCCTGCAGAAGCAGCTCCAGGCCGCCGGCATGGACGTGTCCATCGACCAGCGCGGTGACGCCGACTTCGGCAAGGTTGTTGGTACCCGCGACTTCGATGTGACCATTTCCGGCTACACCGTGGGTCCGGACGCCACGGACGCGGTCAAGCAGTACTACGACTCCGCAACCAACGAGAACGGCCTGGGCGACGCTGAGCTCGACGCCGAAATCAAGCGCCTGGCAACCATCGCCGATGACGCTGAGCGCAACAAGGCCGCCATGGAGGTCGAGAAGAAGCACATGGAGAAGTACTTCTCCATGGGTACCGTCCTGAACGGTCCGGAAATCCAGTTCGTCCGGACCGGCCTGGCCAACTACGGGCCGTCGCTGTTCAAGAGCCTGTCCAACGTTCCTGACTGGACCACCATCGGTTGGGAAAAGGGCGCCAAGAAGTAACGCCCGCAGCCTGATTCAAAGAAGGCCGGGACTCCCCGCGACCCATGGTTGATGCCAAGGTCCGCGGAAGGAGCCCCGGCCTTCCCCTTCCCGATCCTCTATCACCAAAACATCCCTTTCGCCCGATCCTCTCTCACCAAAACATCCCTTTCGCCCGATCCTCTCTCACCAAAACATCCCTTTCGCCCGATCCTCTATCGCTTTCCTCAGGGGAGTGAGAGAGCATCGGTGTATTCCGGGGGATAGGTGAGAGAGCATCGGGGCAGAAGGGGCGTTAGGTGAGAGAGCATCGGTAGCCTAGGCACATGACTTCCTCGAGGATCCGTACTGCCGTTGCGGGCTTTGGTCTGTCCGGCAGCGTCTTCCATGCGCCGTTCATCGCCGCCAACCCTGCCTATGACCTGGCCATCATTGCCACGTCGGACCCCGACCGGCAGGCCAAGGCCGCGGCCACCTACCCCCAGGCAACGATCGTCAACACCCCGCAGGACATCCTGGCCCACGCGGACCAGCTTGACCTGGTGGTCCTTGGCACGCCGCCCGCAACCCACTACCCGCTTGCGAAAGCGGCGCTGGAAGCCGGGCTCGACGTCGTCGTCGATAAGCCTTTCGTGGTCCACAGCGCGGACGGCGGGGAACTGATCGAACTCGCCGCGCGGCTTGGCCGCGTGCTCACCGTGTACCAAAACCGCCGCTGGGACGGTGACGCCCTCACCGTGAAGAAATTGCTCGACGCCGGGGCGCTGGGTACCGTGACCCGGTTCGAGTCCGGCATGGAACGGTGGGCGCCGGACATCGCCAAAGCATGGAAAGCCGGTGCCGCGGTGGACGACGGCGGTGGCGTCCTTTTCGATCTAGGCTCGCATGTGCTGGACCTTGCCCTCCGGTTCTTCGGGCCGGCGCAGGTCACGTACGCGGAGATCGCTGCCCGCCGACCCCAGGAACGCGCAGATGACGATGTCTTCATCGCCCTCAGCCATGACTCCGGCGTGGTGAGCCACGTGCGCCTGAACCTCACCAGCCATCTCCACGGACCCCGGTTCCGGGTGCTGGGCACCCACGGCGGCTTCGTGAAGTACGGCGTGGACCCGCAGGAGCCGTTTGTCCTGGGAGGTGGGCTGCCCACGAATCCGCAGTACGGCGTCGAGCCTTCCGAAAACCATGGCACTCTGGAAGCCGACGGGCGCCGCAGAACTGTTCCCACAGAACGCGGCGCCTACCCGGAGTTCTACCGTCTCCTCGGGGAAAAAATCAACGACGGCGGTACAGCCTCCGCGCTTCCGGCACCGGTGGATCCGGCGGACTCAGTGGCGGTGCTCCGGCTCATCGAGGAGGCAAGGGCCAAGGCATCGTCAGCGGGCTGAGGGCTTGTGCCCCACCGCTGTTTGCGAGGGTGCGGCGCTAACCTCTGCGCTGGCCACCAACGAATAGATGGCCTTTTTGTGGTCGTCTTCCTGGAAGCGGCAGCTACCCGTGAGTTGAACGACGTCGGCGGCAACGCCTTGGTCCACCACTGTGACCGCTGTGAACTGCGTCAGGGATCCGGCCTCCGGATGTGTGTACCGGGCTTCCCGCACATGCCACTGACGGCCATTGATCACGGCGGGTTCAGTACCGAGCAGAACAGCATCCGGCAAGGTGGCCATGAAGGCATCCACGGAGGCAGCAATGTCCTGCAGCTGATAGCCGGGGGTGCGCCGGGACACGGAGATCACCACGTTCGCCGTGTATTCGCCGTCGATGACCGGGCCCTTCAGCGCACCGAGGGCATCCGGGACCACATCCGGCGTCCACTCTGCAGGGGGAGTGAGGGAGATGGCGGGGTAGGCAGGGAACGTAGCGGACGGAAACACTTGCTGCGAGGTCATGGGGCCCTTTCGGCAGATTTTCGTGGAATGTGTGGCCGGTATGTCTACTTGGTGATGAAGTCCGCGAAGCCGCTCACGGATTCCATGAATCCCGAGGGGCTGATGGTGATTTCGGCGCCGGCGCCCAGGCCGATTTCAGCCGTGATCTTGGCCCCGACTCCGAGGGTGAAACCGTCCTCGTCCAAGGATGCAGTGAAGTTGTAGCCCTCACCCGCGCCGACAGCCGCAGTGGCTGACGTGGCGAGGCGCTGGCCCAGGACTTCAACATACTGGGATTGCGTCAGCTCGGCTCCGGCCCCCGCACTGGATGCTCCGCCCGTGACCTTGTCCGACTTGTCCACGCTCAGTTCGCCTTGTCCGGCACTGGCCCACGCGCCGCCGCGGAGCTCGGTGCCCTGGCCGGTGGTGAACAGGCCGCCGGCGAACTCGGTCTCTTGGGTGAGCGTGACCTTCTGGCCCGCGAAGGCCTCGCCGCCGGGGGAGAACAGGAAGCCGCTGCCCACGGCGTGTGCTTCTGCCTCGGCGCCGGTCATGAAACGGGCGGTGCTGGTGCTGTTGACCCAGCCATCGAAGAAGTCGCTCTTGGCTGTGGTGATGTTCTCGACGCCGACAAAGGCTTCGCCAGTGGCCTGAAACTCCGGCAAACCAAATCCGAAGGGGACGCTGGCATCTAGTCCGCCGTCGGCCCGTGCACCAATGAAGGTCTCGTTGGTGATGGACGAGCTGACCGGACCGTTTTCGCTGGTTGCGGTGAAGACTGCCCGACCCCCGGCTGACACCTCGCCCGTCGCCTCAACGTCTATGCCATGCGGACCCACGGAGCCGTTGACCTGCCCGGTGCCTCCCACGCCCACCGAGCCGTGACCCTCCACCGTGACCGGCCCGTAGGTCCTGGGGCCGATGGTGAATCCGGGGAGCCCGCCGGAGCCGGACCCGCCCGCGCCGGACCCGCCCGCGCCGGAGCCGCCCGCGCCGGAGCCGCCGGAGCCGGACCCGCCGGAGCCGGACCCGCCGGAACCGGACCCGCCCGCGCCGGAACCGGACCCGCCCGCGCCGGAACCGGACCCGCCCGCGCCGGAGCCGCCAGGACCCGCAGATCCCACCGATGCCTGCTCCTGCTGGTCAGCATTGAGCCGCAGAGTACGGGCATTCGTCTTCAGACACAGCGCGGCAGCCGCGAGGCGCGCGTGGAGGTCGCTGCGCCAGAGGCTGCGGAAGCGCTCGGCGTCGTTGCCCTTCCAATAGTGTCCGTTGTCGATCAGCGAGCCCAGTTGGCGCTGGAGCGTGGTGATCTTCTCCGCCTCGGAGTCCATCAGCTTGGACAACCGCCGCAGATCCGCGACGTCGGCGCCGACCAATCCCTGCCCCATGACGCATTCCCCTGCGCTAGTCGTGTCATGCCTGGCCGCAAGATGCTGCCTGGCTAAAAGTATGACCTGAGCTTAGCCGTCGGCGCGGCACAGCGGCGATGGGCAGAACTTCCCTTGTGGATGCAGGCGCGGAAAAAGTTTCAGCCCATGCGTAACCTCTGCACGGAAAGAAACGATGTAAGGGGAGTACGGGCCACGTCCGCACACTGATCATCCGGCAGCTGCACCATGGTTGCCGGGGCAATCCCCAATGTTTGACGGAGGAATCCATGTCCTTGTTCACTGTCCTTGCCACCAGCAAAGTCGCCGCGGGCGTCCTGGCCGCCGGAGCTGTTGCGGCCGGCGGAACCGGCGTAGCCGCCTTCAACGGCGCCCTCCCCGCTGGACTTCAGCAGGCAGCCCACGATGCCGTTGGCGCCCCGGCTCCCGTGGCAGAGCAGGCAAACACTACAGCAGCCGAAGCCGTGGCGGCGGGCGGGGACAAGGCCGCTGACGCCGTCGAAACCGCCCAGGCAAAAGCAGCCGACGCTGCCTCAGCGGGCCAGGCCAAGGCCGCAGACGCCGTCGGGACCGCCGCTGACGCCGTTGAAGACGCCACGTCCCCCGAGGCGTTCGGCCTGTGCACCGCGCTGCTGGGCGGCGGGCTCGCCGCGGACGCCAAAGTGCCCGGTTACGAGTCCCTGGTGATCGAAGCCGGCGGCGACGCCAACGTTGAAGCCCACTGCGCCGCCGTGGTCGAAGCCGGCAAGGCAGCCGGCCTGAAGGCCGACGGTGCAGCAGGAGCAAAGGTCGACGGCGGTGCCTCCGTCGCGGCGACGGTACCTGCTGTTCCGGCCACCCCGGCTGTCCCCGGTGCCCCTGACGCGCCGGCCGTGCCCGCGACACCCGCTGTTCCGGCTGCTCCGGAACTGCCCACGCAGGTTCCCACCGACATTCCTTCGGCTCCCGGCGCGCCGCTGGATTCTGTCCGCTAAACCGCCAGCGGCTACGGTTAACAGCGGGGCTCCCCGAAATCGATCTGATGTCGATCACCGGGAGCCCCGCTACGTAACGGACGGCAGCGCAGTGGTTTACCCGCCCGGGACGTCGCTGCGCTGCGTGGATGGAGGCATCCGCGGGTGCTTGGGCCTTTAACTGACGAATATCTGCAGACGGACAATGATGATCCCGCTCTGCTCTTCACGGCTGCCTACAACAACTTCGCCGGGCAGGTGTGCGGGTACCTGCGTGCCCGCGGTGTGGACGATCCCGAGGCCATCACCCAGGACGTCTTCCTTGCCTTCCACCCCAAGCTCCAGGGCCTGCACGGAGGGCTCCAGGGAGCCCGCACCCTGCTGTTCACCATCGCCCATGCGCGCATGGTGGACCATTACCGCAGGAAGGAGCGGACGCCGGAGGCAGCCCCCTACCAGCCCGAGCTGGATGGTCGGCGGGAGCCATCGGCTGAAGAGCAGGCGGTAGGAGCCCTGGGCGTGACCGGGCTCCTGGAAGAATTGGCCACCGAGCATCGTGAGGTCCTCGCTTTGCGGGTGGTGGCAGACCTTTCCGTGGAAGAAACAGCGGCCATCATGGGCAGGTCCCAAGGTGCCGTGAAGCAGTTGCAACGCAGGGCGCTGGGTGCACTGAGGAAGCGTGTACTGAAAAGGAACGGCACATCATGAGCGAACAGACCAAGGCACGCGCAGTCGAACAGCTACTGGCCGACGCCGGAATCGATGCTGCCCGTGACGGCTCCGGTGTCCGCGACGAACTGCTCCGCCTGCGCTCGCTGGCTGACACGGCGCCGTTGCCGTCGGAGGCCGTGCGCGCCTTGATGGCAGGGCAGGCGGGCGAGGCCGCCACTGCGTTGGTGCCTGTCGTTGAGGAAAACCCGACGGCGGTCCTTCCGTCCGTTGGCGGGTCCACCGCCCAACCTCCGCGCCACGACGAACTCGCGGCCCGCCGTCGTAAGCGCCGGGCAGCCATTGCCGGATTGGCCCTGGCAGCCACGCTGGCAGGTGGTGCCTCGGCGGCGGCCGCGCAGGAAGGCGGGATCCCGGGGACGTTCCAGCATCTCGGCGCGGCCATCGGCTCCGTGGTGTCGCAGCTTGCCCCGGGACCGGCCAAGGCTCCGCAGCCGGAGCGGCCGGCCGGGCCCGCTGAAGAACTCCCCACAAACGGCGCCCACCCGGCACCGACCGCCCCCAATCCAACGGACAGTGCCGGCGGAGCCACAGGAACCGGGCCTTCGACGGGCACGGACCACGGCAACTCCGCCAAGCACCAAGGCGGCGGAGTGTCCCAGGCACCCAAGGCCCCGGGGAACGCGGGCAATGTGCCCACTCCCGAACCCGGGATCACGCCGCCGTCCATCGGAACACCGGATCTTCCACCGAGCCTGGGTCCGTCCACCCTGCCGGTTCCTGTGCCCACGCAGGTGATCCCGGAGGTTCCCAAGGCCCCAGGCAACCCCGCGAAGTGACACTTAATGCCAATGTTTGCCCCAAACATTGGCATTAAGTGCCATCTCGTTGGGCAAGAGACAAACGACGGCGGGGTGCGGTCTCCGTGGAAGCCGCACCCCGCCGTCGTGCTCGCCAGGAAGCCTAGGCAGTGACCAGGCTGTGCCAGTCCTCAACCAGGGGCAGGTTGTGCGCCTCGGAGACGGAGTGGTGTGCCACCTGGCCGCCGGCGATGTTGAGGCCGGCTGCCAGTGCCGGATCGCGGTCGAAGGCGGCCTTGACGCCGAGGTTGGCCAGGGCGACGGCGTAGCGCAGGGTGACGTTGGTCAGGGCGTACGTGGAGGTGTTCGGAACAGCGCCGGGCATGTTGGCAACGCAGTAGAAGATCGAGTTGTGGACCTTGTACGTCGGTTCCTGGTGGGTGGTGGGGTGCGTGTCCTCGAAGCAGCCGCCCTGGTCCACGGCGATGTCCACCAGCACCGAGCCCGGCTTCATCCGGGACACGAGTTCGTTGGTGACCAGCTTCGGGGCCTTGGCGCCCGGGATCAGGACGGAACCGATCACGAGATCTGCGTCGACAACTGACTTCTCGATCTCGTAGGCGTTGGAGGCGACGGTCTTCAGGCGGCCCTGGTAAAGGGCATCGAGTTCGCGCAGCCGGTTGATGTTGATGTCCATGATGGTGACATCAGCACCGAGGCCCAGCGCCATGGCAGCGGCGTTGGTTCCCGCAACGCCGGCTCCGAGGACAACAACTTTGGCCGGGCGCACGCCCGGAACGCCGCCCAGCAGGATGCCCTTGCCGCCGGCGGGTGCCATGAGGGAGGATGCGCCGACCACCACGGAGAGCCGGCCCGCGACCTCGGACATGGGGGCGAGCAGCGGGAGGGCGCGGCCTTCCTGCACGGTTTCGTAGGCGATGGCCGTGACGCCGGAGTTGATGAGCTCGGTAGTGAGCTCGGGCTCGGCGGCCAGGTGCAGGTAGGTGAAGAGGATGAGGCCCTTGCGGAAGCGGTGGTATTCGGCCTTGATGGGTTCCTTGACCTTCATGACCATGTCGGCACGGGCCCAGACGTCGTCGGCTTCGTTGACGATTTCGGCGCCGGCGATCGAGTATTCCTCGTCGGTGATGCCCGAGCCGAGGCCGGCACCGCGTTCAACGAGGACAGTGTGTCCGTGGGTGCGGAACTCGTGCACGCCGGCGGCCGTGATGGCTACGCGGAACTCGTTGTTCTTGATTTCCTTGGGGACACCGATGATCATCTGGGGCTCCATCGTTTGCGGCTTTTTTCGGCCGGATTTTGCTGCGGGCTGTAGTTCCAGAATAGATCCGGCTGTGAGGCAGGCGACACGACTACCTCAGCGCTTGAGGGGGAAGAACCGCGGAAAATCAGGGTTTTTGGAATATCTAGCTCGACATTTGTCGAGCCTTGGAACGTCAGGTGTCGCCTGATGTTGGTACGCTGTCCCCGTGCAGCAGGACGTCGAACAGATTGTTGAGAGGGTCGCTTCGAAACTCGGGCGGGGCCTGTCCTTGGAAGACCTCGACGGTGTCCTCCTGGCCTACAGCTCCAACCAGTCCCATGCGGACCGCGTGCGCGTGAATTTCCTCCTGAGCAAGAAGGTCCCCGGCGACGTCAGCGCGTGGCAGCTTTCGCATGGAATTTCGACGGCGGTCCGTCCCGTTGTGGTGCCCGCCAACGATGATCTGGGCATGCTTGGCCGGGTCTGCGTGCCGTTGCTGGTGCGCGGTTTCCGGGTGGGATACCTCTGGGTGCAACAGGACCTTGAGGAGCAGACCGCGACGGCGATCCTCGCCCAGTTGCCCGGCGTGCGGGACGAACTGGATCTGTTGGCAGGGGTGTTGCTGGATTCCAATACTGCCGAGTCGGAGTTCCGGAGGCGGCGGGAGCAGGAATTCCTGGCTGCCTGCGGAGGCGAGTCGAATGCTGTGTCGGCTGTTGCCGGGTGGAAGGAAATCCAAGGCCGCGGACCATGGCAGGTGGTGACGGTGCTGGACGCCGGTGGTGCGGGATCCGCCGTCGATCCCATTGCCGCGACGCTGACGCACCGTTCCGCCGCATTGCAGTCCACCATTGGGGTGGACGCTGCCCTGTTCAGTGCCGGAACGGAAACCCATGCGGTGATGCTGTTCCGGGCTTCCGGCGGCCGGGCGGAGCATGCCCAGGTGCTGGTGCACTACCAGCTGGAACTGGCCAAGCGGGCCGGGCGGACCGTCGACCGCGTGATCCTGGGCATCAGCGAGCCCTTCCCGGTGATCCGCCAGTTGGCAGCGGCCTACCGGGAATCCAGGGTTGCTGCCCAGGCGGCTGCGGTGGACCCGCCGCTGGGAGAGTTGGTGGACGGACGCGCCGTGGGGATTTACCAGTTGTTCGACCGTCTGCAGGCCCCCGGCGGTTGGGACGACACGGGATCGGTCCACTTCAGGGCGCTGGAAGGCCACGACCGCAACGGCGAGCTGCTGCCGGTGCTGGAGTTGCTGTACGACAACGACGGATCGGTCCAGGATGTTGCCCGGAAGCTCCACCTGCACCGCAGCAGTATCTACAACCGGCTCGGCCGGATCCGCCAGCTCATCGGAGCTGATCCGCTGAGCGGCGCGATCCGGCTCGAACTGCATGCGGCGCTGAAGGCCCGTCGTTGGGCGGGGAGGCCCAGGATCCAGGGCTAAATGGACAGCCGCCACCTTCACCCCTATGCTGAGAAAACGTTTTCTCTGGCAATGGAAGGGGTGTGGTGGGCGGAGTCGTCTCGGGCATCCTGATTATCTCGGTGGTCATTGCGGTGGGATACGCCGCTGCGCGTTTCAAACTGTTGGCCCCTGAAGTCCAGGGAGCGCTGACCCGTACAGCGTTCTACATCACCAACCCTGCCCTGCTGTTCACTGTGGTGGCCGGAAGTGATATCCGGGCTGCCTTGGGCGTGGATGCGCCGCTCGCCCTCCTGTCCGCCGTCGCCGTGGGGCTCCTTTACTGCCTGGTGAGCTTCCTCTTCTTCCGGAGGCCCGTTGCCGAGACCGCCGTAGGGGCGATGGCCAGCAGCTATGCCAATGCCAACAACATCGGCATCCCTGTATCCCTCTACGCCGTGGGGACAGCGCAGCACGTTGCTCCCGTTCTGCTGGTGCAACTGCTGGTGCTGGCCCCGTTCTACGTGACGGTTTTGGGCTTGGCCGGCGGAGAGAAGATCCACTGGAAGCGCGTGGTCCTCCAGCCACTTGGCAACCCGATGATCATTGCCTCCGCGCTGGGCGTAGTGGTGGCGCTGACCGGCTGGCACGCGCCGGAGTTGGTCCGGAAGCCCATCGACATGCTCGCGGGCGCCGCCGTGCCCATGGTCCTGCTCGCGTTCGGCATGTCGCTCGCCGGCAAGGCGCCGCTGCAGAAGGGAGACGGCCGCGTCGAAACGGTGGTGGCCACACTCCTGAAGGTTGCGGGCATGCCTGTCATTGTTTGGGCGCTCGGCGTCGTCGTTTTCGGGCTGGAGGGCCGGCACCTGTTGGCTGTGGTCATCATGGCTGCCCTCCCCACAGCCCAGAACGTCTTCCTGTTCGCTTCGCCGTACGGGCGGGGCACTGTGGTGGCCCGGGACGTCATTCTTTGCACCACGGTCCTCTGCATCGGCGCTCTTCTGGTGGTCGCCTGGCTGTTGGGGTGACCAGGGAAGACAGGAGGCTGGCACCCGGTGTGGGTGCCAGCCTCCTGTTTTTCGTCCAGCTATTTCGATCGCCGCAGCCGCTGGCAGCTCCAGCGGCCCATCCGCCGCCGGAACGTTGCCGTACGGCTGCTGCTGCAGTAACGGCCGTGCCAGCCGACGTGCGTGGTGGTCCGGGGCATGCGGGTGCTCACTTAAGCGCCTCCTTGGCGAGGTCCAGCAGCCCGTCCACGTTCAGCGACGGGTCATTGGTGGCCGGGGCGCTGCCCGCTTTTGGGTCGTTGCTGGGCCTCGGCTTCTGGGTCTGGGTCGGTGTTGGCGTCTGCGTGGGAGTAGGCGTGACGGTGGGTGCCGGCGTCTGTGTGGGGGTGGGGGTCGGCGCAGTGACCGCATCCGACGGCGGCGCGGGCTGGCCCGGAGCCGGAGTGGTCACTCCTGGCACCGGCACCACGGCCGACGGGGTTGTGGACGGTACCCATTTCGGCGCCGCCAGTGATACCGACGGAACGGGAACGGACGACGGCGACACTGCGGCAGGTGCCTCCGGTGCCGACTGCGTGGGGTCGGCCGGCGGCTGATCCGCGCCGGTTGCCGTCTGGGATGCTGCCGACGCCGTGGAGTACGACGGGCTCGGCGCGGGGGAAGCGGTGCCGGTATGGCGTCCATTGCCGTTGCCGGATGCAGTACCGCCGGCCTCCTGTGCGGGTGCTTCCTGACCGATCAGCGGCAGCTCCCAGGCCTGGCTCACCGTGCCGACCGTCAGAACAAGTCCCAAGGCACCGGCAACCACCGCCATGCGCTGGCCCATGGTTTTCACGGAGGCGGCCTTGGTCAGGGCGTTGTGGGGCTCCCGGGTGAATGGTGACGCGCCCAGGGATCCAAAAGCGGACGCGCCGGGCGAGTGGGTGCTTTCGCTTCGAGCTTGTGCGTGGCCTGCCGCTTCGGCGCGGGCAGCTCTGCGGCTGGACAGGCCGGCCGCGGCCGTAGCTGCTGCGGCTGTTTTTACCTGGCCTGCTGTTTTTGCCGTGCCTGCCGCCTTGGGCTGGGCGGGGACAGGTTCGACGCCGGGCTCGGCGCCGGGTGCGGCAATGACCGGGAGCGCCGCGGTAGCGGGTTCGGGGACAGGTTCCGGCTCGGCGGGTGCCGAAATGACCGGGATCGCCGCGGTAGCGGGTTCGGGAGCAGGTTCCGGCTCCGCGGGCTTGATGACTGGAATCGCCGACGTTGGCGGTCCGGGCGTGGTGGATTCGGCGCGGGTGGGCGCAGGGACGCCAGGGATGGCGGCAGTCCGGGGCTCTGCTCCAGCAGTGGGACCGCTGGCGGGGGCGCCGGCAGTTTCCGCAGCCAGAACCGCCTGTGCTGCGCGCTCGCGCTCGGCCGCGCGGGCCGCTGCGCGCGTCATGGGCGCCTGGGTAGGAGTGGCCGCGGTGGCGGGTGCCGCCGTCGTGGTTTCTTCACCGGTGACCTGTCCGCTGGGTTGGGCCCGACGGCGTCCGGTTGGCTTGGTGCGCTCGGCGGCCCCTGGGGCACGGCGCGGCTGATCCATGGTTGGGGACATGGTGTTTGCCTCTCAACGCCTGCGAGGTTAGCTGTCGGGTTCGGACGAGGCCGTCCGGCCGCGCGTGGCGGCTTCACCCCAAGGGCCTGCGGAGAACAGGCCCGGGAACTCTGGGTCCCCCGTCTCTGCCGCGGATCTGGCGGATTCCGGGATGCGGCAGAGCTCGGCGTCAGCCCGGAAGCGGCCCAGCGGAGATTCGGGTCGCCCTTCGAAGGTACAGGAGCACGGAAGTAAAGTCACATTAATGTAACGGACGGAACGCCTAAGGGTGGTCCGGGTCCGCGGCGCCTACCCTTCGGGGTCCGCCCGGGAGGGCCCTGTTTATGCACATAGGGGATTGCGCCCTAGCTTTGGGCAGGTGCGGGCCGGTAGACATGAGCTATGGATCTTCCCGTGATGCCGCCCATTTCGCCCATGCTCGCCAAATCCGTCCCGAACATCCCGGATGTCGGGCACTATGAACCCAAATGGGACGGGTTCCGGACCATCGTGTTCAAGGACGGGGATGACATCATCCTGGGCAGCCGCAACGAGAAACCCATGACCCGCTACTTCCCTGAACTCGTGGAGGCGCTAAAGAAAAACCTGCCGGAGAAGTGCGTGGTGGATGGCGAGATCATTCTCATCTCCGGCAACCGGCTGGACTTTGAGGGCCTACAGCAGCGCATCCACCCAGCCGACAGCCGGGTCCGGATGCTCGCAGAGAAAACGCCGTCCTCCTTCGTGGGGTTCGACCTCCTTGCCCTCGGTGACGAAGACTTCACCGGCAAACCGTTCAGGGAGCGCCGCTCGGCGTTGGAAGACGCGCTTGCCGCGGCCGAACCGCCGGTCTATGTGACGCCTGCGGTCACCGACTTGGAGCGGGCTCAGGAATGGTTCGTGCAGCTTGAGGGAGCAGGGCTCGACGGCGTGTTGTCCAAGCCGCTCGACGGCATCTACCAGCCGAACAAGCGGGTGATGTTCAAGACCAAGCATGAACGGACAGCGGACTGCGTGGTGGCCGGGTTCCGGTGGCACAAAACGGCGGACGTTGTCGGGTCCATGCTGTTGGGCCTCCATGACGATTCCGGCAAGCTCCATCATGTGGGAGTGGTGGCGTCCTTCCCCATGGCAAAACGGAAGGCGCTCGTGGAGGAGTTGGAGCCTTACAAAGTGGACATCGGCGACCACCCGTGGGGCGAGTGGGCCAGCCAGGAAGCGGGTGCCGCGGTCAATTCGAGGATGCCGGGCGCCCAAAGCCGGTGGAGTGCGGGCAAAGACTTCTCGTTCGTACCGCTGCGGCCCGAGCTCGTGATCGAAGTGGCCTACGACTACATGGAGGGCGACCGGTTCCGGCACACCACCCAGTTCCGCAGGTGGCGGCCGGACCGGACGCCTGCCAGCTGTACGTACTCACAGCTGGAAGGGCCCGCAGATTATGACCTCGGGGAGATCCTGCGGTTGTCTTAGCGCTACTCCTCGTGCCCCTGGTCCATGCTCATGCTGTCCTCGGCCGGTGGGGTTTCTCCGGGAGGAACTCCGCCGCCCGGCTCAAGGCCGGTCACGTTACCGTTCTCCGGGTCAGGGTTGGCTGAGGCTGCGGGATCGCTGTCTTCGTCCTGGCGCAGGTCCGGGTCTTCGTGGATGCTGTCGGGTTCGGCTGCTCCACTTGCGCCGAAGGTCTGAGGGTCGTCTTCCGGGTCATAGCTGGTCATCGTCAAGCCTTCCTAAGCAACCTTATGATCATGCTTGCACCGCCAGCCTAGCCGGGTGGTCCGGCAGGCAACAAGGGGCGCCGCTGCCGCCTGCCGTCGTCGTACTCCCGATCCTAGGTGTGCGGAGATGTTGCCGACACGAAGCTGCGGATGGCGTCCGCAACCGCCTTCGGGCGCATGTGCTGGGCCACGTGTCCCACCCCCGGAATCTCCACCAGCCGCCCGTGCGGGACCGCCCGCGAGAGGCGCAGCGACCATTCAGGTCCGGCCACGTGGTCGCGGCTTCCGCGAAGAACCAGCACCGGCACATTGACGTGCGACAGGCGCTGTTCAGTGGGGTAGTCCATCATGACCGGCAGTTCGGTGAGGTACCAGCGCGGACCGCAGCGGAGGTAGTCGGACACCACGATCCAGTTGGACGTCGGGCTTTCCCTGAGGAGGCCGTCCAGGAAGAGCGCCAGCGATTGGCGTCGCAGGTTCTTATGCCGGGAATCGACCACGGGCCCCATGAGGACCAGGTGGCGGATGCGGTCGGGCTCGTACAGGGCGGCCTCGATGGCAAACTGCACGCCCATCGAGTGCCCCACCAGGACGTAGGACTCGATTCCGCTGGATTTGAGGGCCTCGGCGATGTACCGCCCATAGTCCTCCACGGAGAGTTGGTGGTCGGGCTTGGGGGTGCCGGCGAATCCGGGCAGGTCCAGCGAGTACGTGGTGGCACCCTCGGCCAGGACCGCGTGGAGCCGGGCGAGGTAGCGGTGGGAGACTCCAATGCCGTGGATCAAAATGTACGCAGGCCCGGCTGGCCGCGGCGCTCCAGGTGCCATGGCAGGGGGCGGTTGGGTTCCCTCCGTCCAGAGGATACGGCCGGTCAGCCCGGAAACTTCGACGTCGGCAGACAGCAATGTTGTCAGCTTCCCCTTGCGCCCGGCCTGGCTTGCCAATCGATCATCCTCGCTGTCTGTGGTGGTGTGTTCAGGACCGTTGCAGGAACACTGCGGCTCCGGGTCCGCTGAGTTCATTGTCCGCTACCGGCCGTCCTGAGACGGCCAGAAGCAGGGAGATGGCAGGCCCCTGCACTTCAGGACCGTGCCCGTGCCTGAAGTCGGTATCCGTGGCCACCAGCGTCCATCCGGTGGCGAACTCCTTGCCGCCTCCCATTGCGGTGGTCGTCCGCGCCTGGTATCCGAGGGCGGTGGCTACCGGCGCAGGCGGGTAGCTGCGGGACAAACCCAGCGGACGACGGATGTCCTCGCCGTGGACGAATGCTTCCACCAGCCGCGTTTGCGGCGCTGCCGGCGGTCCGGACGTCCGGCTGGCTGCAGCGCCAAAGGCCCGCAGCGTGCCCTGCGGGTCCTGGGCGCGTTCGCGGGCAACACCATTGGCATTGTCCCGATCGAAGTCGAAGCGCGCGGCCATCATGCGGCCGATGAAGCCCCAGCGGGTGGTCTTCGCCGTATCCACGAGGTGGGCCACGACATCGTGGACATCCCAGCCTGGACACAATGATGGTGTCCTCCAGAGGTGGTCGGGCAGCGACTGGAGGTCGTCAATAAGGGCGCGGCGTTCCTGGTGCACTGTGGGCCAGATGCTGGAGCGGGGACTCAACGCCATACAGCCATTGAACCCCATCCTGTGACGCGGGGTGGTTACTCCCGTGCCGCGTCGTCCGATTCCGCGGCATCGTTGGCGTTGTGCGGCCGTGTTCCCGGCGCCTGCGGTGCGTTTGCAGCGTCAGCAGCGTCCCGGCGTCGGGCGATCTTTGATTCGGTCCACATGGCCACCGCGACGAAGACCACGCACGCGAACATGAAGGTGGCCACGAAGTTCAATCCCAAGGCCGATCCCAGGGGTGCGGCAAGGGCCATGGCGGCCAAGCCGGCCACTATATGCCACCCTTTGAAATTGCCCACCAAACAAGCGTAACCCCGGCCTTTATGGGTGCTGGCCCGTTGGCTGGGATCGTTGCTTGATCCTTATCACTCCGACGTCATCCCGACGCCTGTTGCGTGCCGTCCGGCGGGGCCTTGGAACCGGCCTCTTCCTGCTTCCGTTTCTGGGTTTCCAGCCAGGTCATGATCGCGGCCTGGCGGATGCGGCGGTGCGTGCCGCGATATTCCACGGGGATCTCGCCCCGATCGGTCATATTGCGCAGGTAGGTGTGCGAGATTCCCGCCAGCTCCGCTGCCTGGGACGTCGTGAGCATTTCTTCCACGCTGCCCACGGTGACCGCTTCGCCCCGGCTGAGGCGTGCGAGAAGATCCACGACGGCGTCCCTCGCCTGGTCGGGGAGGCGATGGACCGTGCCGTCCACAAACACAGTGATGTCGTTGCTGTCCTGCAGGGAGCGCGCGAGTTTCCGGGCGTCCTCGGCCGGGAGCCCGGGCGTGACGCGGGGAGCTATCAATGCCATGGCAGAAGCCTAGCGCGCCACTTTGCCCGCCATGACGCCGTTCCGCTGCAAGCACTGGCCGTGCGCAGTGCAGGGTATCCGGCCGCGCCATGAAAACGTGTCAGGAGGACCCGTTGACAGTCAGGAGGTAACGCGCGTAACCTAAATCACACGTTCGAAGTAACGCGCGTTACCTAATCAGGATCCCGGAGCATTCAATGGCGAAAAGCACCACACCCAAGCAAGCTGCAGCCGTGCGGCAAAGGGGCGTCACCATGAATGACGTCGCCAAGCACGCAGGCGTCTCCAGGACCGCAGTCTCGTTCGTGCTGAGCAACCGCGAAAATGCCAGCATCTCCGAGGAAACGCGCACCCGCATCAACCAGGCCGTGCAGGATCTGGGCTACCGCCCCAATGCCGGAGCCCGGGCGCTGGCATCCCAACGCAGCGACTGGTACGGGATCGTCACCGAGATCGTCACGGCACCGTTCGCCGTGGACATCATCAAGGGAGCCCAGGACCAGGCGTGGCTTGACCGGCGGTTCCTGCTGATCGCGCCCTCCGACCAGGCCGACGCAGCAGGACCCAACCAGGGCATGGAAGATGCAGCCATCGAAAAGCTGCTGGAACAACGAGTGGAAGGACTTCTTTACGCGGCCACGTATCATCGTGGCGTTCACGTCCCGCAGAGCGCCAGCGAGGTACCCACCGTACTGATCAACTGCTTCGACGCCGACGGAAAGCTGCCCTCGATCGTCCCGGACGAACGCGCCGGGGGACGGGTCGCCGTCGAGCGTTTGCTCCAAGCCGGCCACCGCAGGATCGGCGTTATCAACCTGGACCCGGACATCCCCGCAGCAGTGGGCCGGCTGGAGGGTGCCCGCGAAGCACTCGCCAACGCCGGGCTGGAGCTGGACCCTGACCTGGTGGTTTCCGGGAACGCGACCGCGGACGGCGGCTATGAGGCAGCCGGCCGCATCCTGGACCACTATCCGGTGGGTGCAGGCAGGCCGACCGCCCTGTTCTGCCTCAACGACCGCATGGCGATGGGCGCCTACGACGCCATCAAGGAACGGGGCCTGACCATCCCCGGAGATATCGCCGTGATCGGCTTCGACAACCAGGAACTGATCGCGGCCTACCTCAGGCCAAAACTGACCACGGTTGCGTTGCCGTTCGAACAAATGGGCGCCCTGGGAGTCAGGACGCTCGCCGCTCTCACAGCAGGACAGCCGATCACTGCCGACCAGCAATTGGTCGACTGTCCGCTGCTAGAACGCTCCTCGGTCTGACCGCGAAATCACTTCCGAAGAGCAAACCCCTCACCCATTCCTTCACCTCGGACGATGAAGACAGGAAAGAGATACCCATCATGACACAACCCCGATTCCTCAGGGCTGCCCGGATCACGGCGGCCAGCCTGGCGGTGGGCGCCATGCTGCTGACCGGCTGCGCCGCCACGGGCGGAAACAAGAACAACGACGCCGGAGCGAACGCGAGCGCGCTCCTCACCATTCCGCGCGAGGACATGGGCACGTTCGTCCAGAACTTCAACCCGTTCGCTCCCACGGTGAACCCGATGGTCCAGCAGTCCATCTACGAATCCCTGCTGATCTTCAACCCGGCCAAGGGCGACACAGTGCCGTGGCTGGCAACGGAGTGGAAGGCGGCCGAGGACGGCAAGTCCATCACCTTCACCCTGCGCGATGGCGTGAAGTGGTCGGACGGCCAGCCGCTGACAGGCGATGACGTGGCCTACACCTTTGAACTCCAGAAGAAGCTCAAGGGCGGTTTCGAATACCTGGACACCGTGACGGCAGAAGGCAACAAGGTCACTTTCGCCTTCAACAAGCCGTGGTCTCCGGCCTTGTACGACGTCGGCCAGCTCACCATCCTGCCCAAGCACATCTGGTCAGCCCTGGCGGACCCGGAAAAGGACCCGAACGCCAAGCCTGTGGGCACCGGACCCTACACGGAGGTGGACAGCTTCCAGGCCCAGTCCTTCGTTCTGAAGAAGAACCCCAACTACTGGCAGCCGGAAAAGCAAAAGATCGCCGGCATCAAGATGCTCGCCTTCGCGGGCAACGACGGCGCCAACCTCGCCGCTGCGAACGGCGACGTGGACTGGGCCCCGCAGTACATCCCGAACATCGAAAAGACGTTCGTTTCCAAGGACAAGGAACACCGCCAGTACTGGTTCCCTCCCACGGGCGCCATGATCAACTGGCAGCTCAACACCACCAAGGCGCCGTTCAACGACGTTGATGTCCGCAAGGCGCTCAGCATGGCCGTGGACCGCGACCAGGTGACCAAGATTGGCATGAGCGGTTACGCCAAGCCGGCAGACTGCACGGGCCTCTCCGGTAACTACGAGACCTGGAAAAACAGCACGGTCAAGGACAACTGCACCTGGACCAACCACGATGTCCAGAAAGCCAACGAACTCCTGGACAAGGCCGGCTACTCGAAGGGCGCGGACGGCAAGCGCACGCTGAAGGACGGCACGCCGTTCGAGTTCAAGATCTCCGTGGGCGCTTCCTCCTCAGACTGGCTGTCCGTGGCCAACGTGATCGCCCAGAACCTCGCTGAAATCGGTGTGACCGCCAAGGTCGATTCCCCGGACTGGGCTGCCGTGGTGGCCGGGTACGAGACCGGCGACTTCGATTCCGGCATTGTGTGGTCCGCCAACGATCCCAGCCCGTACAAGTACTTCAACACCTCCATGGGTTCGGCGACCGTGAAGCCGGTGGGCACCAAGACCTTCGACAACTACCACCGCTTCGGCGACCCCAAGGCTGATGCCCTGCTGGCCGAGTTCGCTGCAGAGTCCGATGAGTCCAAGCAGAAGGACATCGCCAACAAGCTCCAGGAAGAGTACAACGACGTCGCACCCCTGGTGCCGCTCTTCTCCGGCCCCGAGTGGGGCGCGTTCAACGACACCCGCTTCACCGGCTGGCCCACCCAGGACAACCCGTACGCCACCCTGTCCGTCCGGGCTCCCACCACGGTGCTCGTCCTGACCACGCTGGAACCGCGCAAGTAGCGTAGCCGGCTATCCACCGCACGCCCGGCGGCCTCGTCGCCGAAGGACAGCCCGCCGGGCGTGCCCCCAAACGTCTCCGCAATTCCCGAATTGGAGGGAAACCGTGCGCTTCATCCTGCGCCGACTGGGTTTCTACCTGATCGCCTTCTGGGCATCCATCACCTTGAATTTCCTGCTCCCGCGCTTCATGCCCGGCGACCCCGTGTCCCGCATGTTTGCCCGCTCCCAGGACAGAATGCAGCCCGAACAGATCGAGGCCCTGCGCAAACTGCTGGGCGTTGACGACCGCCCCATCTGGGAGCAGTACGTCGACTACCTGCACAACGTCTTCACCGGCCAGATGGGCGTCTCCATTTCCCGGTTCCCCACCCCGGTGACGGAGGTCATCTCCTCCCAGATCGGCTGGACCCTCCTGCTGGGCGGGACCGCGCTGGTGATTGCCGCCGTCGTGGGCAACCTGCTGGGGATCGTGGCAGCCTGGCGGCGCGGCGGGGCGATCGACTCCGCACTCCCGCCGGTGCTGGTGTTCATCGGTTCCTTTCCGTACTTCTGGCTGGCCATGGGGGCGCTGTACCTGTTCGGCGTGGTGCTGGGCTGGTTCCCGATCCGCCACGCGTTCTCCGACGGTTTGGAGCCCGGGTTTACGTGGGAGTTCATCGGCGACGTCGGTGCGCACCTGGTGCTGCCCGCGTTGACGATCGTGCTGGTCTCGATCGGCGGCTGGATGTTGGGGATGCGCAACACCATGATCGCCACGAACTCCGAGGACTACATCCTGATGGCCGAGGCCAAGGGGCTTCGCCCGGGACGCATCATGCTCCGCTACGCCGCCCGCAACGCCATGCTGCCGTCGGTGACGAGCTTTGGGATGGGCCTGGGGTTTGTGGTGGGAGGTGCGCTCCTCACCGAGGTGGTGTTCGCCTACCCCGGCGTCGGCTACCAGCTCCTCAACGCCGTGCAGGGCCTGGACTATCCGCTCATGCAAGGGCTGTTCCTGACCATCACCGCGGCCGTGCTGCTGGCCAACTTCCTGGTGGACATCCTCTACGTCCGCCTCGACCCCCGCGTGCGCAGCAACTAGGAGGAAACATCATGGCAACCGCAATCCTGCAGCAGCCCACCAAGGCCGCTGCCAAACCCAAAAGCAACCGCAGTTTCCTCCGCGGGCTGCTCGGCAACAAGAAGGCCTTGTCCGGCATGGCCGTGATGGTCGTGTTCATTGTGCTGGCCCTCCTTGCCCCCGTCCTGTTCCCGGGCGATCCTTCCCGGATCACCGCGATGGCTTCCATGGAGCCCGACGCCGAACACCTGCTGGGCACCACCGCCAAAGGACAGGACGTGCTGGCCCTGACCATCCACGGAGCCCGCAGCTCCCTGCTGGTGGGACTGACGGTCGGCTTCGCCTCCACCTTCATCGGGATACTCGTAGGGCTGGCCTCGGCGTACTTCGGCAAGTTCATCGACGATGCCCTGTCGCTGGTAACCAACGTCTTCCTCCTGCTGCCCGGCCTGCCGCTGCTGGTCATCCTGGCAGCATTCCTCCCACCGGGGCTTGGCACCGTGATCCTGGTGCTGATCGTCACCGGGTGGGCCGGCTCCGCCCGGGTGCTGCGCTCGCAGGCCCTGTCCATCCGCTCCAAGGACTTCGTGGCAGCCGCCGTGGTCTCCGGGGAACGGGCAGGCCGCATCATGTTCCGCGAAATCCTGCCGAACATGGCCTCGATCGTCATGGGCACGCTCCTGGCCTGCGTCATCTACGGAATCGGCGCCCAGGCGGGCCTGGAGTTCCTGGGCCTGGGCGATGTCAGCACGGTCTCCTGGGGCAACAACCTGTTCTGGGCCGGCAACGAGGGCGCACTGCTCACAGGAAGCTGGTGGGTCTTCGTGCCATCCGGGGTGTGCATCGCGCTCGTCGCTTTCGCCCTGGCCCTCATCAACTACGCCGTGGACGAGATCACCAACCCCCGTCTCCGCAAGATCCGGAAGCCAACCGCCGTGGCCACGACCCGCGGAGCCCACGCCACCGCAGAAAGGAGCGCGGCACTGTGACTGTTTCACAGGTTTCCTTCGGCTCCCACGAGCCCGTCCTCGAGGTCAGGAACCTCACTGTCCAGTACGTCGGCGACACCCGCTCCACCACCGCCGTGGACCGCGTCTCCTTCAGTATCGGCACGGGCGAGGTGTTCGGCCTGGCGGGTGAGTCCGGGTGTGGAAAGTCAACCATCGCCAACTCGATCATGCGCCTGCTCAAGGACCCGGCAAAGATCGCAGGCGGCAGCATCTCCTTCGGCGGGAAGGACGTCCTGGCCATGGGCCCGGAGGAACTGCGGAGGTTCCGGTGGCAGGACGTCGCCATGGTCTTCCAGTCCGCCATGAACTCCCTCAACCCGGTCCTGACCATCGGTGAACAGATCGTGGACATCTTCACCACCCATGCCGGCTACTCGCTCAAGGAGTCGCTGCGACGGGCCGGCGAACTGCTGGAACTGGTCCGGATCGACCGGTCCCGCCTCAAGTCCTACCCGCACCAGCTCTCCGGCGGCATGCGCCAACGGGCCGTGATCGCCATGGCCGTGGCCCTCAAGCCCTCCCTGCTGATTCTCGACGAACCCACCACCGCCCTGGATGTGGTGGTGCAGCAGGAGATCATGGCCCAAATCAAGGACCTGCAGCGCGAACTGGGCTTCTCCGTCCTCTTTATCACCCACGACATGTCCCTCATGGTGGAACTGTCCCACCGCATGGCCGTGATGTACGGCGGGCGCATCGTGGAAACCGCCAAAGCGCAGGACGTCTACAAGGACCCCCGCCACCCCTACACGCAGGCCCTCATGGGAGCGTTCCCGCCCCTCACCGGTCCCCGGCTTCCGTTGGCGGGATTGCCCGACGGCGTGAAGTTCCGGAACATCCCCGACCTCGCCGAAGCAGCACCCGGCCATTTCGTGGCCCCCTTCAATGCCGACGTCACCACTTCCGATCCGCTCTTCCTGGAAGGAGCTGTCCGATGAGCCACGCGGCCGTCCAGGCAAGCACATCCACGGCACCTGCCGGCCAGGCGCCAGCCCTTGAAGTCCGCGGACTGGGCAAGTCGTTCCCTGTCGGCGGCCTGTTCTCCCGCCAGTCCGTCCGTGCGCTCCACGGAGTGGACCTGTCAATCGGCCGCGGCGAGATCGTTGCCCTGGTGGGGGAGTCCGGTTCCGGCAAAAGCACCCTGGCCCGGTGTGTGGCACGGCTGGAGAAGCCGAGCGAAGGCGCCATCCTGGTGGACGGCGTGGATGTCCTCAAGCGCGACCGTTTCCAGGCCTCACGGGCGTTCCGATCCCAGCTGCAAATGGTGTTCCAGGACCCCTTCGGCTCCCTGAACCCGGCCCACAGGATCGAACATTTCCTGCGGCACTCGCTGGCCATCCACGGCAAGGGCGGTACCGGCAAGGGCGGTACCGGCACCGGAATCCAGGAGCGGCTGGAGGAGCTCATGACCACCGTGGGCCTGCAGGCGGACATGCTGAACTCCTACCCGCACGAGCTCTCCGGCGGGCAGCGGCAGCGCGTGGCCATTGCCCGCGCGCTGGCGGTGGAGCCCGCGGTGATCCTTGCCGATGAGCCCACCTCCATGCTGGATGTTTCCGTCCGGATCGGCGTGCTGAACCTGATGCGGAAGCTGCGGGACGAGCAAGGCATCTCCATGCTGTACATCACCCACGACCTCGCCTCCGCCCGATACCTGGCCGATCGCACGGCCGTGATGTTCGCCGGGGAACTGGTGGAGGAAGGGGAGTCCCTGAACCTGCTGGCCAACCCCGCCCATCCGTACACGCAGCTCCTGGTGTCAGCGGTTCCGGACCCGTCGCGCGCCGGGTCCTACGACCCCGTCCGCCGCGCCGAACTGCGGCAGGCCGTCATGGCCTCCACGCACTGCCCGTACAACGGCGACCCTGACCAGCCGTGCTCGGCCCACCAACCGGTCCGCCACCGGATCGGCGACCCTGCCTGCAGGCACTGGGTCCGCTGCCACCTCTACCGGCCCAGCTCCGGCGCGGGCGGGCACGCGCTCGCCAGTGAACCGGCAACCGGGCAGCCCGCTGGACCCGGCCACCCGGCGTCGAACCTTAACGAAAAGAAGGCTTCCGCATGACTGAACTGACCCACCCGCTCGCCACGGTTCCCCGCGACGAGCTGGTTGCCCGTGCCGAAGCCGACCCGTTGCGGCCGCGTTTCCATTTCGTTGCACCGGCCGGCTGGCTCAACGACCCCAACGGGGTCTGCCAGTGGGACGGCACCTACCACCTCTTCTACCAGTACAACCCCGAGGGCGCCTTCCACCACCGCATCCAGTGGGGCCACGCCACCAGCACCGACCTGGTCACCTGGACCGACCAGCCGGTGGCGCTGGAACCGTCGGCGGGTCCGGATGCGGACGGCTGCTGGTCCGGCGTGTTGGTGAACGACGGCGGCACGCCCACGATCGTCTACTCCGGCCGCCTCGGCGAGCGCGAACTGCCGTGCGTCGCCGTGGGGTCGCCCGATCTGGCCACGTGGACCAAGATTCCGCAGAACCCCGTCATCGCCGCCCCGCCCGCCGGCGTGGACATCACCGCCTACCGGGACCACTGCGTGTGGCGCGAGGGCGCCGTGTGGCGGCAGCTGGTGGGTTCGGGCATCCGCGGGCGGGGCGGGACGGCGTTCCTCTACGAGTCCGCGGACCTCCGGACCTGGGACTACGTGGGTCCGCTGGTGATCGGGGATGCCTCCCAGGGCGACCCTGCCGGCAACCACTGGACCGGCACCATGTGGGAATGCGTGGACCTGTTCCGTGCCGGGACTGGTTCCCTGGGGTCGGTGCCGGAGGATGGCTCACCCGATGTGCTGGTCTTCTCGGCATGGAACGACGGCGACACCCGCCACCCGCTGTACTGGACCGGCAGGTACACGGGGGACTCGTTCGAACCCGCTGCCCTGCACCGCCTGGACTACGGTGGCCGGTTCTTCTATGCGCCGCAGTCTTTCCTGGACGAATCCGGGCGCCGGATCATGTTCGGCTGGATGCAGGAAGGGCGGTCCGACGCAGCCATGGTGGAGGCCGGCTGGTCCGGTGTGATGAGCCTGCCGCGCGTGGTGTCGCTGGCGGACGACGGCACCCTCAAGTTTGCCCCGGTGCCTGGGATCACCGCGCTGCGCCAGGAGCAGGTGAGCCTGCCGGGCCGGGTGCTGGTGGGCGCCGGGACGCCCGTGGATACCGGAGTCCGCGGCAGGCAGCTTGACCTGGAACTTGAGGTGCAGCTGTCGCCGGGGGCGGTGTTCCGGTTGGCCGTGCTCACGTCCGATGACGGTGCCGAGACCACGGTGGTGGAGCTGTCACGGCCTGTGGATCCAACGCAGCCGGACGGCGTCCTGCGCCTGGACCGCACCCGGAGCAGCCTCGCCCCGGCTGCTGGGGCGGCGGCCCCGGCACTGGATGAGGTGGATGTGGAGGAGAAGTCCGGACCCGTTCCCCTGGCCGACGGGCACGTGCGCCTGCGCGTCCTGGTGGACCGGTCCGCCGTCGAGATCTTCGCCAACGGCAAGCCGCTCACGGCCCGGGTGTATCCCACGCTCGGCGGCGGGAACGTCACCGTGTCAGCGGCGGCCGGAACCGTGCGCCTGCTCAGCTTCGACGCCTGGACGATGGCCGATATCTGGACCGCTCCCACAGCCCAAGCCGCCCAACCCCAAGCCACCCAACCCCAAGCCACCCAACCCCAAGCCACCCAACCCCAAGGAGGTACCCGCACCCTCTTCCCGTAGCACCAACGCTCTATCACCTAATCGGCGTTTTCCCCGGACTCTCTCTCACTAAAACGCAGGTTCCGGGGAACGCTCTCTCACTTCGAGATCAAAGGCGATCTGTTATGCACAAGAGAATAGTTGCGGGCCTCACAGCAGCGGTCCTCGGTGTCGGCTTCGCGGGGACGGGAGTCACTGCCCCGGCAGTGGCGCTCAACCCCGCGCCCGTCACCCTCAACAGCACCACCAGTCCCATCCCCGACGTCGCCGGCACCAGCGGCACGTGGACCCGGACAGCGCAGGGCGGGTACACCGCCGTCGCGCCTTCCGGGCAGAACGCGGCGGCAACCAGCGAGCAGGTGATTGCCGGCACCGCCCGCTACACAGCCTCCGTGAAGGTCGACGGCGGCAGCCCTTACGGTGTGGGGGCGCTGGTTTTCCGGGCGACTCCCGACGCCGGCGCAGGCTACGCAGCCACGATCGACCCCAACCTGGACCGGGTGAGGTTGTTCGACCTCGCGAACGGCCAGGACATTGTGGCACCCGTACCGCTGCCGCTGAACACCGGGCAGTCCTACAACGTGGATGTCCACGTGGACGGGCCGCGGATCTACGTTGCAGTGGACGGAGTCTCCCGCATTGACGCCACGGACCACCGCTATGAATCCGGCCGGGTGGGACTCCACGCGTTCAACGGGACTGTGGCCTTCGGGACACCGGGCGTCCGGACCATCGATGCGAATGTCCACGGGTGGGGCCTCACCGGGGGCGGATGGTCGGCCACGGCTACCGGCTTCCGCGGCGCCGCTCCGGCGAACACCAACATCCGCGCCATCGCCACCGGCCAGTCGCCCACGGACGTGGACTTTGCCACGGACATCCAGGTGACGTCCCAGTACGGCGTGGGCACGGTGTTGTTCCGGACCAACGCGTCGGGTACCAACGGGTATGCGGCAGAGGTCGATCCCAACGCAGGAAGGCTGCGCCTCTACCGGGTTTCCGACAACGCCACGCTGGGAACCTACACAACGGCCATCGCCCTGGACAAGGTTTACCGGCTCCGGGTCACAGCCCTGGGCAGCAACTTGGCAGTCCACTGGCAGACCGACTTCCTGGACCCCAACGGTGCCACCCCCTCGATCACGGCCACGGATTCCACGCAAGCTTCCGGGCACGTGGGCGTCGGCTCCTACAACGGGACTGCGGTCTTCCAGAGCATGACATTGCGCGGGCTCGAGACCTCCTTGCAGGGGTGGCGTACTCCTGCCGGTTCGTGGGAGCCGGATGCGGCAGGGCTTCGCGCCTCTGCGGCGAGCGGCACCGCGGTGCGGTTCATCCCGGCGGTAGCGTCCGACGTCGTTGCCTCCTTGGACCTGACCGTCACCTCGCCCTCGACCGCCTCAGTGGTGGTCCGCAGCGGTGCCGACGGTGCGGGCGGGCTGGAACTCAGGGTGGACCCGGCGACGGGAACCGCCAAACTGTACAACCGGGCCAGTTCCGCGCTGATGCTCTCCGGCGCCCTGCCGGGCCACAGCTTCAAAGCGGGGCAGCTCAACCGCGTCCAGTTGACGGCCCGCGGTACGGAAGCCTCGGTACTCATCAATGGCACCCCCGTACTGAATGGCCAGGTTCCAGCCGCTGCAGGCACGGGCTTTGCGTTGCTGGCCACCGGCACGGCCTGGTTCCAGAGCGTCCGCGCGGACAACGTGGACCAGTATATGAACGGCCTCTACCAACCCGGCTACCACTACACCCAGAACTCCGGAAACAGCTCCGACCCCAACGGCCTGGTCTACCTGGACGGTGAGTACCATCTCTTCCACCAGGACCGTGGACGCTGGGCCCACGCGGTGAGCTCCGATCTCCTGCACTGGAAGCAACTGCCCATCGCGTTGCCGCACATGGCGGCGGGGGAGTCGTGGTCAGGGTCGGCCGTGGTGGACGCTTCCAACGCGAGCGGGCTGTTTCCGGGTGGGTCCGGACTTATCGCCTACTACACGAGCTTCAACCATGATGCTCCCAACGGAAACCAGTCGGTCCGTGCGGCGTACAGCACGGACAAGGGCCGCAGTTGGCAGACCGTCCAGGCCGCACCCGTGGTGGAAAACCCGGGCGGCCCCAATGGCGGCTGGGACTTCCGGGACCCCAAGGTCACCTGGGACGCGACCTCCGGCAGGTGGGTCATGGTGGTGGCCGGCGGAGACCACATCCGCTTCTATTCCTCCACAGACCTGCTCCACTGGACGTTCAAGAGCACCTTCGGCTACGGCGACTGGGTGCGGGGCGGGGTCTGGGAGTGCCCGGACTTCTTCGAACTCCCTGTGGAGGGACAGCCCGGCGTGAAGAGGTGGGTCCTGTGGTGGAGTACAGGGGCAGTACGCGCCACCAACGGTTCAGCCGCGCAGTATGTCACCGGAAGCTGGAACGGTACGTCCTTCACCCCTGACACCCCTGCCTCGACCGTGCTGCAAGCCGACCATGGCCGGGACTACTACGCCGCCATGAGCTTCTTCGGTGCCCCTGACAACCGGCGGATCATGATCGGCTGGATGTCCAATTGGGACTACGCCTTCAGCCCGCCCACGGGCCGGTGGAACGGTCAACTGTCCGTACCGCGCGAGGTCAAACTGGTGGATGTACCCGGTGCCGGGCTTCGGCTGACGCAGGCTCCCGTTGTGGAGGAACAGTCGCTGCGCAGTTCCACCTGGCAGGTTTCGGATGTCCCGGTAACGCCGGCCTCCGCGAACCCGTTGGCCGGAGCCTCCGGACGTTCGTTCGAGCTGGAGGCCGAGGTCGGAATCCCATCGTCCGGCGGCGCTTCCTCCTTCGCCTTCGGGCTCCGCAAGGGGAACGGCTCCACCGGTGCGCAGGAGACCAGCGTGAAGTACGACGCCGGAGCTGCCGCCCTGACCGTGGACCGCGGAACCTCCGGGCGGGAGGACTTCACCCGGTACTTCGCCGGCTCGGCGCAGGACAATTCCACGGCGCCATGGGCTTCCACCACGGTGGGGTCTGAACGGCGGATCAAGCTGCGGGTCCTGGTGGATGCTTCCTCGGTGGAGGTCTTCGGAGGTGACGGCACGGCAGCCATCACATCGCTGATCTTCCCGGACCCGTCCTCCACAGGGCTGTCCTTCTCGGCCACCGGAGGGAATGCCCGGCTGGTGTCCGTCAAAGTACACCAGCTCAGCGACACTGCCCGCCTGACCAGTGCGCCGCCGTCGGGCATCCTGCCTCCCGCCACCGGATCAGCCCGCCACAACCTGGGCGCGTATGCGGTGGTGCCCGGCGGAACGTGGGAAGCCACGGGCGCAGGGTTGGCCGGTACGTTCGACAAGGACTCCACAGCCCTGAGCCAATCCACCTATGCCAACGTGCGCGTCCAGGCCACAGTGCGGTTCGGCGGCGAGGCCTTCGCCGGTGAACTCCTGAACCGCGACCTGGCTCCGGAGAAAGGCTACGGCGGTGCGGGTTCCATGCTGCTTCGGTCCTCTGCGGACGGATCCAGTGCCTACTACGTGAACCTGGACCCCAACCTCCGCGTAGTGCGGGTGTTCAAGCTGGTCAACGGCGTGTTCACGGTCCTCGCGAGCGTGCCTTCCGCCGTGGGCCATGGGGTGGGCTACTCCGTGGATGCCGCTGTCACCGGCAGCAGGATCACGGTGTCGGTGGACGGTGCGCAACTGATCGACGTCACGGACACGGCCCTGTCCTCGGGCAGGGTGGGCGTGAACGTCTTTGACGGCCGGGCCGCCTACCAGGACGTGCTGGTGACGGCCTTGCCGTAGCCTGCGAAACGGACCTGGGCAGTACAGCTAGACGGCGTCCAGGTCCGTTTCCAGCAGCTTCACCAGCGCATCCAGCGCAGCGTCGGCACCCTCACCCTCTGCCCGCAGCACCACGACGTCGCCCTTGGCAGCCCCGAGCGTCATCAGGGACAGGATGCTGGCGGCGTCCATGGCTTCGTCAGCGGGTTCGCCCTGCATGGCGATCGTGACATCCACGGGCTGCTCGCCTGCTGCCTCCGCGAAGAGGGCGGCAGGACGGGCATGGAGGCCGGAGCTGCTGGCGATGGTTGCTGTGCGTTCGGGCATGGGTTTCTCCTTGCGGTTGGTCGTAGCTGAACTGGTCGTGCGGGACTAGAGGCCGAGCTCTTCGAGCACGGGGAGCTTGGCGCGGACCCACTCGCGGGCCTCGGTGGCGCTGGGCGCTGAGAGGGCCAGCCGCGCCAGTTCCTGTGCCTGTTCCAGGGTGACCGTCTTCAGGACGGTTCCGACGGCGGCCAGCGAGCGGGCGGTCATGGACAGGGTGGAGACACCCAGCCCGGTGAGGACGACGGCGAGGGCCGGGTCCGCGGCAGCCTCACCGCAGACGCCGATCGGCTTGCTGTCCCCTTCGCGGCCGGACGCTTCCAACGCCGAGCCTTCCACGGTGAGCTGGACCAGCCGGAGGACCGCCGGCTGCCACGGAGTGTTCAATTCCGCGAGCGGGCCGAGCTGCCGGTCCGCAGCCATGGCGTACTGGGTGAGGTCGTTGGTGCCCAGCGATGCGAATCCCACTTCCCGGAGCACGGACGCCGCAGTCAACGCTGCCGAGGGCACTTCCACCATGACGCCGGGGGTCTTGAGGCCGGCCGCGGCACACAGGGACGCGAACCGCCCTGCTTCGGCTGCCGTGGAAATCATCGGTGCCATGACCCAGACATCGGCTTCGGATTCCGAGGCAGCCTGGGCGATCGCGGAGAGCTGCCGTTCCAACACGCCCGGCGTGGTGAAGTCGGTGCGGTAGCCGCGGACACCCAGCGCAGGGTTGGGCTCGGTGGCATCCGTGAGGAAGGGCAGCGGCTTGTCGGCGCCGGCGTCCAGCGTGCGGAGGACCACTTTCTTGCCGGGGAAGGCATCGAACACGGCCTTGTAGGCCGTGGCTTGCTCATCCACGGAGGGCTCGGTGTCACGTTCCAGGAAGCAGAATTCCGTGCGGAACAGGCCAACGCCTTGTGCGCCCAGGCCTGCAGCGGCCACGGCGTCCTTGGCACCTCCGACGTTGGCCAGCAGCGGTACCAGGTGGCCGTCCGCCGTCGTGCCGTTTCCGTCGAAGGAGGCAAGCGTGGCGGAGGTTTCGGCCCAGGCGGCGGCGGAAGCGCGCTGTTCCCCCGAAGGAGAGGCTGCGACAAAGCCCGCGGCGCCGTCCACATAGATCTCGGTGCCGTCGGCGATCCCGTCCACACCGTGCGCCGCCACCACGGCAGGGAGCCCCAGGGAGCGGGCGATGATGGCGGTGTGGGACTGCGGGCCGCCGCCGGAGGTAACCAGCGCCTGCACGACGTCGGGATTCAGCGTTGCGGTGTCGGCGGGAGCGAGGTCTTCGGCCACGAGGATGAACGGCGTTGTGGAGGCGGGGATGCCGGGAGCAGGGACGCCGCGGAGTTCGGCCACAATGCGGGCACGGACATCCAGGACATCGGTGGCGCGCTCGGCCATGTAGCCGCCGAGGTTGTGCAGCATTTCGGAGACGGATGCACCGGCTTCCCAGATGGCGCGCTCGGCCGAGGTCCCGCCGTTGATGAGCTTGGTGGCCGACTTCAGCAGCATGGTGTCCTTGGCCATGAGTGCGGTGGCTTCGAGGACCGCCTTGCCATCACCGGAGGTGGATTCGGCACGGTTCTTCAGTTCGTCATGGACGGATTGCGCTGCTGCCTTCAAGCGCGCGACGGCGTCTTCCGGACTTGCGTCCGCGGCGAGCCGTTCGCCTGACGGTGGTTCGCTGACTGGCTTGGGCATCTGGCGGACCGACCCGATGATGCGGCCCGGGCTTACCCCTACTCCCTGGAAATTCTGCACTGAATCCTCTGTTCCTGCTGGTTGGTCAAGACCCCCCGGCGTCGGCACCGAGAGCCTGCGAAACTTAGCTTACAAAATTCCCTTGTGAGCTACTTCATATAGCAATGCTATAGGTGCTAGGGTAGCGGTTATGAGTTTCGATGACCAGCTTCCGCCCAAAATTCGGTTGCTTCGCGCAGCTGCCGAATTGCTGGCGGTTTCTGAAGGGTCAGCGGTCTCAACGCGCCAGATCACCAAGCTTGCCGGGGTCACGGCGCCAACGCTCTACCACCACTTCGGCGACAAAGAGGGCCTGTTCGACGCCGTTGTTTCGGCCGGCTTCGAAGAGTATGTGGCCGGAGAGCGCGATTTTGCACCGTCCGGGGAGCCCCTGGAGGATGTCCGGCGGATGTGGGACAACCACGTCCAGTTCGGCCTCACCCAGCCCCACCTGTACTTGGTGATGTTCGGCAACATCCGTCCGGAAAGCCGCCCGTCCATCGTGGCCGACGCGGAAGCCCTCCTGGAGGAAATGCTGAACAAGGCCGCCATCACCGGTCAGCTCAACGTGCCGCCCCGCGAAGCTGCACGCAGCATCCTCGCGGCCAACGTGGGTGTCACGCTCATGCTGATCGCAGAACCGGTGGAGGAACGGAACCTGGAGCTTTCCACCATGACCCGGGATTCCATGATTTTTGCCGTCTCCACGGACACCGCCCGTGGCGCCGCAGCGGAGGATTCCGGCAAATCCTCCGTGGTTGTTGCGGCAATCGCCCTGAATGCGGCACTGCAGGCCTCGCATTCGGACCAACTGTCCAGCTCTGAACTGAAGCTCTTCCTGGAATGGCTTCACCGCATTTCCAGCAGCTCCTAAGGCTGCTCTCTCGATCTATATCGACTGACCCCGCGCCGCCGCGGGACACACGTTAGGAATTCACATGGCAACAGAGACCGTTGCGAAGCCCCGCACCAGCCTGCGCGTTGGCGTCCAAAAGTTCGGAACCTTCCTGTCCGGCATGATCATGCCCAACATCGGCGCTTTCATCGCGTGGGGCCTGATCACAGCACTCTTCATCGAGAAGGGCTGGATCCCCGTTCCTGCCCTCGGTGGCTTCGGCACGAATGCCGAGGGAGTTCCCAACGTGGGCCTGGTTGGCCCCATGATTACCTACCTCCTTCCGCTGCTGATCGGTTACACCGGCGGCAAGATGGTCTACGACGTCCGTGGTGGCGTGGTGGGTGCCATCGGAACCATGGGTGTCATTGTCGGCGCCGGTATCCCCATGTTCATCGGCGCCATGATCATGGGCCCGCTGGGTGGCTGGACCATGAAGCAGCTCGACCGCATCTGGGACGGCAAGATCCGCCCCGGCTTCGAGATGCTGGTCAACAACTTCTCTGCCGGTATTTGGGGAGCCATCCTCGCGCTCCTCGGGTTCTACGGCATCTCCCCGGCCGTCACGGTGTTCAGCCAGGGCGCCGGAAACGTAGTGCAGTTCCTGGTCAACAACGGCCTCCTGCCGCTGACCAGCATCTTCATCGAGCCGGCCAAGGTCCTGTTCCTCAACAACGCCATCAACCACGGAGTCCTGACCCCGCTTGGCATCCAGCAGTCGCTGGAGCAGGGCAAGTCCATCCTGTTCCTGCTCGAAGCCAACCCCGGCCCGGGCCTGGGCATCCTGCTCGCGTACATGTTCTTCGGCCGCGGTGCAGCCAAGGCGTCGGCGCCGGGCGCTGCGATCATCCACTTCCTCGGCGGCATCCACGAGATCTACTTCCCGTACGTCCTGATGAAGCCGATCCTTATCCTCGCTGCCATCGGCGGCGGCATGACCGGCATTGCTACCTTGGCCATCACCAACTCCGGCCTTGTTGCTCCCGCTGCACCTGGATCCATCATCGCGGTGATTGCACAGACCTCTCGCGACAGCTACATCGGCGTGATCCTCTCGGTTGTCCTGGCCACCGCCGTCTCCTTCCTGATCGCATCCCTGATCCTGCGCACGTCCAAGAACAAGGGCGAGGACGACCTCAGTGAGGCAACGTCCCGCATGGAAGCCATGAAGGGCAAGAAGAGCTCCGTTTCCTCCGCTTTGGTCGGTGAAGGCGCTGCGGCCACCCGCGGCGAGGGCACTGTCCTGACCCGCCCGGTCCGGAACATCGTGTTCGCTTGCGACGCCGGCATGGGTTCCAGCGCCATGGGAGCCTCCGTACTGCGTAACAAGATCAAGGCGGCCGGGTTCCCGGACGTCAAGGTCACCAACTCGGCCATCGCCAACCTGAGTGACACGTACGACGTGGTGGTGACCCATGAGGACCTCACCGAACGCGCCCAGCCGCGCACCTCAAGCGCCGTGCACTACTCGGTGGACAACTTCATGAACAGCCCCAAGTACGACGACATCGTCGAGCTGGTCCGCTCCAGCAACAGCGGTGACGCAGGCACGACGGCGGAAACCACCGCCGGTGCGCCCGCCGCCGCAGCTGCGGGTACCGGAGCTGCCGGTACCGCGCCGGGGACGAGCCATGGTGCCCATGCCGCTGAGCCGGCTGCCGCCGTCGGGGGCAAGGGAGTGCTGCTCCGCGACAGTGTGGTCCTGAACGGCAAGGCCGGCGACCGCGATTCCGCGATTGACGAGGCCGGGCAGCTCCTGCTGGACCGTGGTGCCGTGGACGTGAGCTACGTGCACGCCATGCACGAGCGCGAGGAATCCGTCTCCACGTACATGGGCAGCTTCCTGGCGATCCCGCACGGCACCAATGACGCCAAGGACCACATCAAGCATTCGGCAGTGTCAATCGTCCGTTACCCGGAGGGAATCGACTGGGGCGGCAAGCAGGTCAAGTTCGTGGTCGGCGTGGCCGGCCTGAACAATGAGCACCTCCACATCCTGTCCACCATTGCCAAGATCTTCACCAACAAGGCCCAGGTGGCCCAGTTGGAGGAGGCAACCACGGTGGATGAGGTCCTGGAGCTGTTCGGAAAGGTCAACGCATAGTGAAGGCAGTCCATTTTGGGGCGGGCAACATCGGACGCGGATTCGTGGGGCTCCTGCTGCACGAGGCCGGCTATGAAGTGGTATTCGCGGATGTCGCGGATGCGCTGATCAGCCAGCTTGCATCCGCTGACAGCTACGACGTGCACGAGGTCGGCGAGAACGCCGCGGTCAAGACCGTGGACGGTTTCCGGGCGCTCAACTCGGGCACGCAGGAGGCCGCGGTTGTGGAGGAAATCTCGACGGCGGACGTGGTCACCACTGCGGTGGGGCCGCACATCCTGAAGTTCGTGGCTCCGGTGATTGCCCGGGGACTGGCCGCCAGATCCGCTGACCTGGCACCGCTGCAGGTGATGGCCTGCGAGAACGCCATCAACGCCACGGACCTCCTGCACCAGGAAGTCCGGGCGGCCTGGGACGAGTCGGCCGGGGACCTCGATTCCCTGGCTGTCTTCGCCAATACCGCGGTGGACCGCATTGTCCCCAACCAGGCGCCGGGCCAAGGCCTCGATGTCACCGTGGAGACCTTTTTCGAGTGGGTGATCGACCGGACTCCGTTTGGCGGGAACGTCCCGGTCATTCCGGGTGCAACATTTGTGGATGAGTTGGGGCCGTACATCGAGCGCAAGCTGTTCACGGTGAATACCGGGCACGCATCGGCGGCGTATTTCGGGTACCAGGCGGGGCTCGAGAAGATCTCCGACGCCATGGCTGACCCTTCAGTGGCCGCGAAGGTGCGGGCGGTGCTGGAGGAAACCAAGGATCTGCTGGTCGGCAAGCACGGCTTCGAGGAAGCTGCGCAGGAAGCGTATGTGCAGAAGATCCTGTCACGCTTCACCAATCCGCACCTGCCGGACACCGTGGTTCGTGTGGGCCGTGCGCCGCTGCGGAAGCTGGGCCGCCATGAGCGTTTCGTGGGCCCGGCGGCGGAGCTCGCCGAGCGTGGCTCAACTCCGGTAGCCCTGCTCGAGGCAATGTCAGCGGCCCTTCGTTTCGACGATGGCTCCGATGACGAGGCCGTGGAGCTTTCCACCATGCTCGTCGAGGTTCCTGCTGCCGAACTGGTGGAGCGCGTCACGGAACTGACCCCGACGCATCCGCTGTTCCCCGCCCTGGAGAAACTCGTGGTGGACCGCCAGGCCGAATCCTGATCCTCTCTCACCAAACACCCCCTTAGGGCCGATCCTCTCTCACCAAACACCCCCTTAGGGCCCGATCCTCTCTCACCAATGACCCCCTCAGGGCCGACCCTCTCTCACCAAAGGCCCCCTTAGGGCCGACCCTCTGTCACGTCCTTCCGGAACGCTGGATTCACGTGAGAGAGCATCGCCGGAAAGGGGGTGTTTGGTGAGAGAGCGTTTGGGTCTACGAGGGGAGAAAAAACGTGACTTTGGCCACAATCGCCCCGGGGAGAGGCTTTCGGTTTTGAAGTTAGCCTCACCTTACTAATAGAGTCGCAGGAGCAATTAGGCAACGTAACTGTGACGTATTAGTGAGCGGAGTACCGGCGTGAAAAAGAGGCTGTCGAGCTACATCGGGGCATTGGCTGCAGGGGCGGCCTTGCTGGCCGTGACCGCCTGCGGAGGCGGGGCCACTGCGTCCTCGCAGGCCGGGGAAGCCACGACCATCACTATCGAGCACGCCCAGGGCTCCACCGCCAACGTTCCCGTGAACCCGCAGAAGGTGGTCACGTTCGACCTCGGCGTCCTGGACACCATGGACGCTCTCGGTGTCGACCCCACCGGTGTACCCGAGGCCAGCTACCCGGACGCCCTCAAGAAGTACTCCGACGCCAAGTACTCCAAGGTTGGCTCCCTCAAGGAACCCGACTTCGAAGCGGTCAGCTCCGCAGCCCCGGACCTGATCATCATTTCCGGCCGCACTGCCGGCGCCTACGGTGAATTGAGCAAGATCGCCCCCACCATCGACCTCTCAATCGATGCGGCCAAGCCCATGGAAAGCTTCAAGGAGCAGACCGAAAAGCTTGGCAGGATCTTCCAGAAGGAAGACGACGTGGCCGCCAAGCTCGCCGAGGTGGACAAGACCGTTGCCGACACCAAGACCAAGGCTGCTACCGCCGGCAAGGGCCTGATCGTCCTCACCTCGGGCGGCGAAGTCACCGCATATGGCGCCGGCTCGCGCTTCGGCATCATCCACGACGTCCTGGGCGTCCCCACGGCCGCCGACGTCAAGTCCGAGGGCTCCCACGGTGAGGCCGTTTCCTTCGAGTACATCAAGGAAACCAACCCGGACATCCTCTACGTGATCAACCGCGACACCGCCATTGGAACCGCCGGGTCCGCTGCCAATCCGATCCTGGACAACGAACTCGTAAAGTCCACCAACGCAGCCAAGAACAACAAAATCGTCAACCTCGATCCCGCCGGCTGGTACATCGTGGGCTACGGACTGAACAACGTCCAGGCCATGGTCACCGCAATGGCCGACTCGGTCGCCTGACTCTTCCTGAGGTGACAACTACAGCCGTGCGCGCCACGGCACCAGCACGCCGCAACCGGACGGGCCAAACAGCCCGCCTGGTTGCGGCCGCTGCCGTTGTGCTGGTGATCGCGGTCGGCAGCATCTTCGTCGGCGTCAGCGACGTCTCGCTCCAGTCGTTGTTGGCGAACGACGCCGGAACCTGGGAAATCTTTTGGGTTTCGCGGGTGCCGCGCACCTTGGCTGTGGTCCTGGCCGGGATGGCGGTGGCTGTCGCTGGATTGATCATGCAACTCATGGCGCGGAACCGGTTCGTGGAGCCCTCCACGGTGGGGACCGTGGAATCCGCGACGCTGGGAATTTTGGTGGTGACCGTGCTTGCCCCGGAGTCTCCGATCCTCACCAAAATGATCGTCGCCAGCGTCTTCGCGATCCTTGGTACGGCCCTGTTCCTGGCGATCCTCCGCCGGCTCCCGGCCCGCAACACCCTGCTCATTCCTTTGGTGGGCATCATGCTGGGCGGCGTCATCGCGGCTGTCACCACCTTCTTTGCCTACCGCTTCGACCTCCTCCAAACGCTCAGCAACTGGATGATTGGCGACTTCTCCGGTGTGCTGCGTGGCCGTTACGAGTTGTTGTGGATTGTGGCCGTCCTGGTTTTGGTGGGCCTCTTTGCCGCGGACCGGTTCACTGTGGCCGGCATGGGCCAGGACTTCACCACCAACCTTGGCCTCAACTACGCGCGCACCATGCGGCTCGGCCTGATGATCGTGTCGCTGATCTCAGCCGTAGTTGTGACAACCGTTGGCGCCGTTCCGTTCCTGGGGCTCGTGGTCCCCAACATCGTGTCCCTGCTCTTTGGTGACAACCTGCGCCGCGCTGTTCCGTGGACCGCCTTGTTCGGTGCCGCGTTCGTGCTGGTCTGCGACATCATTGGCCGCACCATCAGGTTCCCGTACGAGGTTCCGGTGGGCATGGTCATGTCGGTACTGGGTGCCGTGATGTTCCTTTTCCTGCTGTTGAGGAAGCGAAATGCCTGAAACCTCGCTCATGCCGCCGGTTTCCCCGGCATCACTGTCAGTACGGACCCGCCTGCGCGAGGCCGCCCGAAGCACCCCGCCGGGACTGGTGGTCACTGTGCCGGCGATTGCCGCCGTCGTGCTTGTTGCCGTTTTCCTGATGATCGACCTCAAGGGAAACGTGGCCTATGTCCTGCCGCGACGCGGGATCAAGGTGTCCGCCATGCTGCTGGTGGCCGTGGCGGTGGGTGTTTCCACGCTGCTGTTCCAGACCGTAACGGCCAACCGCATCCTGACCCCGTCCATCATGGGTTTCGATTCGCTGTACATCCTGGTGCAGACCGCCCTGGCGTTCGTGGCCGGAGCAGCGACGTTGGCAGCCGCGCCGTCCACGGCAACTTTCGGCCTGGAAATTCTGCTGATGGTGGGGTTCAGCGCATTCCTGTACCGGTGGATGTTTACGGGGGCTACGAGGTCGTTGCATCTGCTGCTGCTGGTGGGCGTGGTGTTGGGCACGCTGTTCCGGGGTATGTCCTCGCTGCTGCAGCGGCTCATGGAACCGAGCGAGTTCATCATCCTGCAGGACTTGTTCTTTGCGAGCTTCAACAATGTGGACCCGGGCCTGCTGGGCGTTTCTGCGCTGCTGGTAGCGGCCGTCTGCGCGGGAGTCTGGCGCATGCGGCACACGCTCGATGTCCTGGCATTGGGCCGCGACGTGGCGATCAATGTGGGCGTGGACCACAAGCGCGTGGTGATGCGGGTGCTCCTGATGTGCTCGCTGCTCGTGGCGGTTTCCACTGCCCTGGTGGGGCCGGTGACGTTCTTCGGGTTGCTCGTGGTCAGCCTTGCCTACCAGGTTTGCCGCGGATTCCGGCATGCCTGGTTGCTCCCGATCGTGGTGCTGCTCGGCGCGATCGCGCTGGTGGGCGGGCAGCTCGTCCTGGAACGGGTTTTCGGTTTTGCAACGGCGCTGAGCGTGATCATCGAATTCGCCGGCGGCATCCTTTTCCTCTACCTCCTGCTGAAAGGCTCGCTGAAATGACCGGGGTCCGCCCATGATCACCGTCCGCAACGTCACCAAGCGCTACGGTGGCCAGACCGTCCTGGACGATGTCAGCTGCGACATTCCGCGTGGGGGCATCACCTCCATCATTGGCCCGAACGGTGCGGGGAAGTCCACGCTGCTGTCGCTGATCAGCCGGCTCCAGCCGATGGACGCCGGAGGAGTCTCGGTGGCCGGCCTGGACGTCACGGCCACACCCAGCAAGGAATTGGCCAGGACCATGGCCATCCTGCGGCAGGAAAACCACCTGACCATGCGCCTTACCGTGCGGGACCTGGTGGCGTTCGGGCGTTTCCCGCACAGTGGCGGCAGGCCTACGGTTGAGGACCTGGCCCACGTGGACGAGGCCATCCGGCACCTGGACCTGGAGTCCATGGCGGACAAGTTCGTGGATGAACTCTCGGGCGGGCAGCGCCAGCGGGCCTACATTGCCATGGTGCTGGCGCAGGACACGGAGTATTTGCTGCTCGACGAGCCGCTGAACAACCTGGATATGAAGCACTCCGTGGAGATGATGCGCCTGTTGCGGCGGTTGGCGGACGAGCTCGGGAAGACCATCGTCCTGGTGGTCCACGACATCAACTTCGCCTCCTGCTACTCGGACACCATTCTTGCGATGAAGGACGGCCGGATGATTCACCAAGGCGCGCCTGCGGACATCATGCAGCCGGGGATGCTGCAGGATGTCTACGACATCGATATCCGGATTGAGGAGATCGACGGGAACCGCATCGGGGTGTACTTCGCCTGAACAGGTGAGAGAGCGTTGCGCCAAACGGGCGGTTAGGTGAGAGAGCGTCGCGCCAAACGGGCCGTTAGGTGAGAGAGCGTCGCGCTAAAGGGGCGGTTAGGTGAGAGAGCGTCGCGCCAAAGGGGCGGTTAGGTGAGAGAGCGTTGCGCCAAACGGGCGCAGAAAGCCCGACGCCGGCACTCAAGGTGAGTGCCGGCGTCGGGCTTTCATGGTTGGCGGCTTAGCGCGCTGCCGCGGTCTCGCGCTCGGCCATTGCTTTCCACTCCGCAACGCGGGCCTGGTGCAAGGGGGACTTGCGGACCACGGCGTAGGCCACGCCGAGGACTGCAAACCAGATGGGCGTGACCAGCAGCGCAGTCAGCGTGTCCGGCTGCGTGGTCAGGGCCCACACCAGGAAGGCGAAGAAGGCGAACACCACCCAGACCATCGGGACCCCGCCGGGCATCTTGAAGGGCGACGCCGCATGCTGCTCCGGACGGCGCTTGCGGTACACAAGGTAGCTGGCCAGGATGATCGACCAGACGAACATGAAGCAGACGGCGGACACCGTGGTCACCATGTCGAACGCGGCACCAACGTCTTTGCCCGCGTACAGCAGGACGACGCCGGCCAGCAGCAGGACGCAGGACAGGAACAGGGCGTTCTGGGGTACTTTGCGGCGGGAGAGGCGGCTGAAGACCTTGGGGGCGTCGCCGTCGTTGGCCAGGCCGAACACCATGCGCGAGGTGGAGTAGATGCCCGAGTTGGCGGAGGACATGGCGGACGTGAGGACCACCAGGTTCACGACGGTCGCTGCCATGCCGAGGCCGGCCAGGGAGAACATGGCGATGAACGGGCTGTGGCCGGCCTTGAACTCGGTCCACGGGGTGACGGACATCAGGATGATGAGGGCGCCTACGTAGAAGAGCATGACGCGCAACGGGATGGCGTTGATGGCGCGGGGGAGGTTGTGCTCGGGGTTCTTGGTCTCAGCCGCGGCCGTTCCAACGAGTTCGATGCCAACAAAGGCGAAAACAGCAATCTGGAAGCCGGCTACGAAGCCCATGAATTCCTTGGGGAAGAAGCCGCCGTGGCTCCACAGGTTACTGAAGCTCGCGGTGCCGGCGTTGGACTGGAAGCCGGTGAAGATCATGACCAGGCCCACCACGATCAGCGCCACAATGGCGACGATCTTGATGAGGGCGAACCAGAACTCTGTCTCGCCGAACGCCTTGACCGTGGGGAGGTTCAGGAGCAGGAGGATGAGGATGGTGGCCAGGCCCGGGATCCACAGGGGAATGCCCGGCCAGAGCTCGTTGGCGTAGCCGGCAATGGCGATGACGTCGGCAACGCCCGTGACCACCCAGCAGAACCAGTAGGTCCAACCCGTGAAGAATCCGGCCCAGGGGCCCAGGAGGTCGCCGGCAAAGTCGCTGAATGACTTGTAGTTCAGGTTGGACAGCAGGAGCTGGCCCATGGCGCGCATGACGAAGAACAGCATGAAGCCGATGATCATGTACACGAAGATTACGGAGGGTCCGGCCACGGAGATGGTCTTGCCCGAACCCATGAACAGGCCCGTGCCGATCGCGCCGCCGATGGCCAGGAGCTGGATGTGCCGGTTGCTGAGCGAGCGTGACAGGTGGGGCTCGCTGCCCCTGCTGGAGGCATGGAGCTGCCCCTGTGTTGTCTGGTCAGACATTGATAGAACCCTTCGGAAGGCCCGTCACAAAAGTGACGACCGTTACAAATCTGGTGTCACCAAGCTATAGGGAATGCCCTCCGGTTAGCCAATCGGCCCATATGGCGAAAGCTCCCGCCGGATGGTGGGAGCTTCGCCTGCCGGTTTTCCTACGCTGTCCTCCTCCGGTACACAGCCATGGCTCCGGCGTAGGCAACGACCAAGAGCCCCACGCACCAGGCCAACGCGATCCAGATGTCACCGCCCGCCGGCCGCTGTGCGAGCAGGTCCTGGATGGTGTTCACGATGGACGTGACAGGCTGGTTTTCAGCAAACCATCGCACCGGGCCTGGCATGGTTTCAGTGGGTACGAAAGCCGAGCTGATGAAGGGCAGGAAAATCAGCGGGTAGGAGAACCCGCCGGCTCCGTCCACCGACTTGGCAGAGAGCCCGGCGATGATGGCAAGCCACGTCAAGGCCAGCGTGAAGAGCGCCAGGATTCCAGCCACCGCCAGCCACTCCAGCAGGCCTGCAGAGGTGCGGAATCCCATCAGGAGCGCCACGGCCACAATGACCACCAAGGTCAGCCCGTTTGCTGCCAGGGAGGTGAGCACATGGGCCCACAGGACGGAAGAGCGCGCGATCGGCATCGACTGGAACCGTTCAAAGATGCCGCCCTGCAGGTCGGTGAACAGCCTGACCGCCGTATAGGCGATACCGGATGCGATGGCGATCAACATGATGCCAGGCAGGAGGTAGTTGATGTAGTTGTCCGTGCCGGTACGGATCGCTCCGCCGAACACATAGACGAACAACAGCATCAGGGCGACGGGGGTGATGGCCGTGGTGATGATGGTGTCCGGGCTCCGGAAGATGTGGCGCATGGAGCGGCCGGTCAGGACTGACGTGTCCGCCAGGAAGTGGGTGCTCATGACCTGTCCTTTGCTGGTGCTGTGCTGCCCACCAATGCCAGGAAGATTTCCTCCAGCGTGGGCTGTTTTTCCACATATTCCACGGTGGCCGGCGGCAGGAGTTGTTTCAGTTCCCGGAGCGTGCCGTTGGCAATGATGCGGCCCTCATGCAGGATGGCGATCCTGTCCGCGAGTTGCTCGGCTTCGTCCAGGTACTGCGTGGTGAGCAGGACCGTCGTTCCTTGTCCGGCCAGTTCCTTGACGACCTCCCACACTTCGAGCCGCGCCTCGGGGTCGAGGCCGGTGGTGGGTTCATCCAGGAAGATCACATGGGGATCGCCGATCAGGCTCATGGCGATGTCCAGCCTGCGGCGCATGCCACCGGAGTAGGTGTCTGCCCTGCGGCTGCCCGCTTCCGTGAGGCTGAAGCGGGACAGCAACTGGTCGGCAATTGCTCCGGGGTCCTTTTGGTGCCGGAGCCTGGCCAGAAGCACCAGGTTTTCCCGGCCGGTCAGCATTCCGTCCACGGCGGCGAACTGTCCGGTGAGGCTGATGGCTTCGCGGACCTGCTGCGGTTGGGCCGCCACAGCAAAACCGACGACGGCGGCCGCGCCGGCATCCGCTGTGAGCAGGGTGGAGAGAATCCTGACCATGGTGGTTTTTCCGGCGCCGTTGGAGCCGAGGAGGGCGAAGATGCTGCCCGGCGCCACCTCGAAGTCCACGCCGCGGAGAACCTGGAGGTCCTTGTACGACTTCTCGATCCCCCTCACTGCTATGGCTGGTGCGGTCATGACTCTGCCTCCTTGGTTTTTGCGTGGTCCACGGCTTCGATCAGGCGTGTGCGTTCCTTGTCGATCCAGCGCTTTCCGCCGTAGGCCTGGGCGAAAGTTTCGGCGAACCCGACCGGGTCGTCACCCACGATCCCGCTGACCGGCGTGCCGTCAACGGCTGCGCGTTCCCACAGGTCTGCGAGGTCCATGAACATCTGTACGATCGTGTCGCCTTCGGTAACCCCGCCGTAGTACGTGAGGTACCGGTTGTAGGCGTTGGCGACTGACCGGTAGGGCTCGGGGAGTGCGTCGAGCCGGGCCTTGGCCTGCTTGTACTGCTTCTTCTGTTCGAGTGATCCGGTGACCAGTTCGATCCATTTGGCTGCCATGGTTATTTCCCTTCTTTGCGGAGCTGTTCCAGCCGTTCGGACAGGAAGCTCCAGGTGTTCCAGAATTCGTCCAGTTCCTTTTTGCCTTGGGTGTTGAGCGTGTACACCTTGCGGGGCGGTCCCTTTTCGGAGGGGCGCTTTTCCACGTCCACCAGGCCCTTTTGCTCGATCCTGACCAGCAGGGCGTACACCGTGCCTTCGGCGATCTCGGTGAAACCCTGTGCCCGGAGCAGCGTGGTGATTTCGTAGCCGTAAGCCGGGTTTCCCGTGAGGAGGGCCAGTACGATGCCCTCCAGCGTCCCCTTGAGCATTTCGGTCATTTGCTTGCCCATCCAGGACACCTCCTTTAGTACTCAGTATTGCTAGCTACCACTACATAGTAGAACTAGGTACCGGTACTTAGCAATACTTACTTGCGCGGAAAATGCGATGCTTTGGTGATGACCGCCAAACCTGCCGTGCCCCCTCTGCTGACTGCCGCCGTCGAACCTGGAACCTTTAACCTGAGGCGTGCGGCAAGAGCGGATCTGCCGCAGATTCTTCAATTACTCGCCGATGATCAACTGGGCGCGGGGCGGGAAAGTGCCGACGAGTTGGCGCCCTACGAGGCGGCGTTTGATGCGATCGACGCCGATCCGGCCCACCTTCTGGTGGTGGGTGAGTTGGGTGGCGAGGTAGTGGCGACGTGCCAGCTCAGCTTCATCCCCGGCCTCTCCCGAAAGGGTTCCTGGCGCGCCCAGATTGAGGCTGTCCGTGTGTCCAGTGGGCTGCGCGGACATGGTGCAGGTGCGCTGATGATCCAGTGGGCCATTGACCAGGCGCGTGAACGTGGCTGCGCGCTGGTCCAGCTCACCACGGACAAGTCCCGCGTGGGTGCCCATCGTTTCTACGAACGCCTTGGGTTCGTCGCCAGCCACGAGGGCATGAAGCTCACCCTCTAGCCCTCCGTACCCAACTGGGTCGCACTTGTGCGCGTTTTGAGCCGGCGGTTTCTAGCGGTTATCGCAACAGGAAGGTTCTGATCATCTCATTTGGGGTGCAGAAGTCGAATCGTTGGCGGGGTCTGTCGTTGAGTTCGTGGGCGACGTAGTCGAGGTCGGTTTGGCTGTAGATGCTTAGGTCTGCACCTTTGGGGAAGTACTGGCGCAGGAGCCCGTTGGTGTTCTCGTTCGAGCCGCGTTGCCAAGGTGAGTGGGGATCGCAGAAGTAGATGTCGATGTCGGCTGCGATCTTCACTTCCTTGTGCCTGTGCATTTCAGTGCCTTGGTCCCAGGTCAGTGAAAGCCTCAGTTCGTCGGGAAGGGCGCCCATTTTGCGGATCAGCCCATCCCGGACGGCCTCGGCACGGTTCTGATCTGTGGGGATATGGACGAGCATCACGAACCCGGTGGTGCGCTCCACAACGGTGCCGATGGCGGTTTTTCCGTCCTTGCCGACGATCAGGTCCCCTTCCCAATGCCCTGGCACGGCACGGTCTTCGACTTCGGCGGGGCGGTCGGCGATCATGACCATGCCTGGGATTCTGCCGCGGCGTTCGTCGGGGCGGCGTTGGGGTTTGCGCAGGGTCCGGCCGGTGCGCAGGTTCTTGACCAGTTCCCGCTTCAGTCCGCCCCGGGACTCGAGATAGAGGGACTGGTAGATGGTCTCGTGTGACACCCACATCTCCGGGTTGTTCGGGTGGTCCTTGCGGAGTCTGCCGGCGATCTGGACCGGTGAGCCTTTCTTTTCCAGTCGCTTTTCGACTTCCAGGCGCAAAGGTTTGTTGCTGTTGAGCTTAGCGGTCTTGGGCCTGGCTGCCCGGGCATGGGCGCGGGCATGGGCAGTAGTGGCCCGGTAGTAGTAGACCTCATCAGCGTTACGACGTAGTTCCCGAGATATCGTCGAGGGCGACCGGCCCAACCGCTTGGCGATCTCACGGATGGATTCCTTGCCCCTGAGCAAAGCGATCTGCTCGCGTTCATCAAAGGACAGCGAACGCCCGGTAAGGGTCCGACCCCTGCGGGGCCGGACCCCTCCCGAGGACCTCAGTTCACGCCGAACGGTCGTGATGGACCAGCCAACGGACTCTCCCGCTTCCTCAAAACGGGAGCCTTCCGCTACCTGCTGCCAGAACGACTGAACAACCTCAGCAACCAAACGACTTGAGAACTTCACCATGGCAATCGACACCCTTCAATAATCAGGCGTTGCGATCACCGCATGATTCGAAGCCGGCATAACGCGCACAACTGCGACCTACTTGGGTTCCGTTCAGATTGACTATTAGGTGTCCTAACTATTAGGGTACCTAAATATGAGCGAAGACCATGACAGCCTCCTCGACCTCGCCCAGGAATTCCGTGAATCCCTCCGCCTTGGCGTTTACATGTTCCGCCGATTGGACCCGGAAGGTGAACTCACCGCCGCCCAGCTCAGTCTGCTGTCCATGATTTCCGACGGCGGGCTCCGCGTCGGTGACATCGCGCGGAACCTGGGGATCAAGGTGCCAAGCGCCACAGAGCAGATCATCAAGCTCGAACGCGCGGGCCTTGTCCGTCGCCAGGCCGACCCCGACGATTCCCGCGCCGTCCAGGTGGCTGTCACACAGGCGGGGGTGGCCGCCGTCGAATCCGCCAACCTGCGCCGGAACTCCATGGTGGCAGCCCTTCTCCAGGAGCTCAGCCGGGAGGAAAGAGAGCACCTGGCTGCTGCCCTGCCCGTCATCACCAAGCTCAACAACGCCTTCCAGAACTGAACCGCACCGTAAGGAGCCATTGAATGTCACGCCAGCTGGCTGACGCTTCAGCAAGCGCCGAAACAACACTCGAAGCCGAAAAAACCTCACTGCTCAAGCAACCCAAGGCTGTGTGGGCAACGGCCCTGGCCGCCGTCTTCGCTTTCATGGGAATCGGGCTGGTGGACCCCATCCTCCCCGCGATTGCCAAGAATCTGGAAGCCTCCACCAGCGAAGTGTCCCTGCTCTTCACCAGCTACTTCCTGGTGACCGCGGTGGCGATGCTGATCAGCGGATTCGTGTCTTCGCGCATTGGTGGCAAGCGGACCCTGCTGATCGGGCTTGCCGTCATTGTGGTGTTTGCATCCCTGTCCGGCCTGTCCGGAAGCGTTGAACAACTGGTGGGCTTCCGTGCAGGCTGGGGTCTGGGCAACGCCTTGTTCGTGGCCACGGCGCTGGCGGTGATCGTTGGCGTGGCCACCGGAGGAACCGGAACCGCGATCATCCTCTATGAAGCCGCCCTTGGCCTGGGTATCTCACTGGGGCCGCTCCTGGGCGCGTTGCTGGGTGGTTGGCAGTGGCGAGCACCGTTCTTCGGCACCGCGGTGCTCATGGCTGCGGCATTCCTGGCGCTGTTGGCCCTCCTGCCCAAGACCCCGGCGCCGGCAAAGAAATCGCGGTTCCGGGATCCCCTGCTCGCCCTGGGGCACCGGGGCCTGAGCACCACCGCCGCCAGCGCGCTCTTCTACAACTACGGCTTCTTCACCATCCTCGCCTTCACCCCGTTCATCCTGGGCATGGACGCCTACGGGATCGGGGAAGTGTTCTTCGGCTGGGGTGTTGCGGTGGCTGTGTTCTCGGTCTTCGTGGCACCGGTCCTGCAGAACCGCTTCGGTGCCGTAAAGGTCCTGGGCGGCACGCTCTTTTTGCTCCTGCTCGACTTGGTCGGGCTGGGACTGGCGGCCGGGCACGCGGTGATTGCCGTCGTCGTGCTTGTCATCGTGGCGGGGGCGCTGCTGGGAGTCAACAACACGATCTATACCGAGCTGGCCATGGGTGTTTCAGACTCGCCGCGGCCGGTGGCGTCGGCCGGCTACAACTTTGTCCGTTGGATGGGCGGTGCGCTTGCGCCGTTCGCCGCGGCCCAGCTCGGTGAGCACTTTGGCCCGCAGGTTCCGTTCTTTGCCGGGGCTATGGCCATGGCGGTGGCGATCCTGGTGGTGTTCGGTGGGCGCAAGTACCTGACGTCGCACGAGCCCCACCTCGTATAACCCCAACTGGGTAGCAGAAGAGCGCGTTATGAGCAGTCATAACGCGCTCTTCTGCTACTTACTTGGGTTCGTTGCCCACGGGCAGCGGCGACACCGGTGCGCCCTTGGGAACGAACAGCGTTTCCGCCTGCTCCAGGGACATGCCGTTGGTTTCGGGCACCTTGAACATCACAAAGAAGAACGACGCCGCAGCGAACGTCGCGTACATGGCGTACGTCAGCGGCAGCGAACCTGCCGCCATGATGGGGAAGCTGAGCGTGATGGCAAAGTTGGCGATCCACTGGGCCGCCGCTGCCAGCCCCAAAGCGCGGGCACGGATGCGGGAGGGGAAAATCTCGCCCAGCAAGACCCACACCAGCGGCCCCCAGGACGCACCGAAGCTGATCACGAAGACGTTGGCGGCGATCAAAGCCACAGGTCCCCAACCGCCGGGAAGGGTGATGTCGGTCCCGGTGCCCGTTGCGGACGAGAACGCCACGGCCATGACGCCCAGCGAAACGGCCATGCCGATGGAGCCTGTCAGCAGGATCGGCCGCCGGCCTACCCGGTCCACCAGCGCGATGGCCACCAGTGTCACCAGGATGTTGGTGACCGAGGTAGCAACGGAGATCGTCAGGGAGTCCTTTTCCTGGAAGCCCACGGCCTTCCACAGCGTGGTGGAGTAGTAGAAGATCACGTTGATGCCCACGAACTGCTGAAGCACGGACAGGATGATGCCGATCCACACCACGGCCTGCAGCCCGAAGGTGTTGCCACGCAGGGAGCCCTTTTTGCTGGAGAGCTGGTCCTGCTGGATGGATTCGCGGATGTCCCGGATGTGCCGCTCGGTGTCGTCCACCGGGATGATCGTGTGGAAGATTTTCCGGGCCTGGTCTTCCTTGCCGTTGAGCACCAGGAAATGCGGGGATTCGGGGAGGCGGAAAGCGATCCAGCCGTAGACGGCCGCGGGAACTGCGCAGGCGATGAACATCCAGCGCCACGCCTCAATGCCCAGCCAGAGTGTGTTGGCGGCGCCGCCGGCCGAGTTGGCCAGGACGGCGTCGGACAGGAGTGCCGCGAAGATGCCGGTGGTGATTGCCAGCTGCTGCAGCGATGCCAGCCGCCCGCGGACGTGGCGCGGGGAGATCTCGGAGATGTAGGCCGGCGCGATCACGGAGGCGAGCCCGATGCCGAGTCCTCCCACCAGGCGCCAGAAGACGAGGTCCCAGACGCCGAAGGCGAGTCCCGTGCCCACGGCGCTCACCAGGAACAGCAGCGCCCCGATCTTCATGGCGGGAATGCGCCCGTAGCGATCGGCCACCTTGCCGGCGAAATAGGCACCCAGCGCACACCCCAACAGGGCAACGGCCACGGCGAAGCCGGTGATGGCCTCACTCATCATGAACTCGTCCTTCATGGCATCCACGGCGCCGTTGACCACGGACGAATCGAACCCGAACAGGAACCCGCCCACAGCTCCAGCGACGGCCAGGCCGATGACTTTCCGGGAAACTGGCGGCGCGCCTTCTTTGGTGCTGGGACTGGACATGGGTCTCCCTTGGGGCAGGTGGTGTGGGATCGCGGTGCGGGACGTCGTCGGCTGTCCGACGGGGACGCCGGTGCACTCGCGCTACACAGTGTGGCATGTCATATCAGCCAAGTTCCAGTCACAGTGATGGACATGACATGCATTTACCTTATGAACGCATGAACCTCTCGGTGAAGGCTGAAAGTCCGCTGGGAGGAGGCAATGAGGCGCAAATGGTGCCTGACCGGGGCTCTTGACTCAACTTTATGAACGCAAAGCACGACGGCGGCAGGTGCCGTCCGTAGCGAGGCCGGGCGTCCGCCGTCGTCATGTTGAGGCGGGAAGAAAAACAACCATTGCCATTTGATGAAACTTGGTTTTTACTGAATGGCAAGCAAGTTGTGATGCGAACCACGTGTGAAGAAGGTGTGTTGTGGCGGATTCCTCCACCCGGACAGTTGAGAGGGCCCTGGCTCTCCTGGGGGCAGTGTGTTCGGAGGGAGCCATCGCCTTGAGCGACGCCGCACGCGTGGCCGACCTCTCGCCCAGCACGGCGCTTCGGCTCCTGCGCACGCTCGAAAACAGCGGATTCGTCTCGCGGGACGACGGCGGAAACTTCCGCCCGGGGGGCAGCATCATCCAGCTTGGTGCGCTGGCGCTCGGCAAGGAATCGCTGGTGGCCTTGTGCACGCCGGCCATGAAGCGGCTCGTCGCGGAAACAGGCGAGTCCTGCTACCTGAGCATTCCGGGCGTGGGGGACACGGGAATCTACATCGCGATCGTCGAAGGGACCCACTCCATCCGCCACTCCAGCTGGGTCGGACGGAGCATACCCCTCGAAGGAACGGCGTCCGGCCAGGTCCTCAAGGGCGAACAGCCCGCGCGGGGATTCGGCGTGGTCCGCAGCGGCGTGGAGGACGATGTCACGGCCATCGCGGCTCCGGTCATCATGGGCGGACGCACGGTGGCTTCCCTGAGCATCGTGGCCCCGAGCTACCGCGTGGATGAACTGAAGGCGCTCAAGATCGGCCAGCAGCTGGTGGACGAAGCCGCGAACATCCTCACCCTGAACAACGAAAACCATGAGCTACCCCAGGAAAGCATGGAAGCAAAATGATCAAGTTCGACAACGTCACCAAGGCCTACCCGGACGGCACTGTCGCCGTCGATGGCCTCAACCTGGAGGCGCCCACCGGAAAACTGACCATCCTGGTCGGACCTTCCGGTTGCGGCAAAACGACATCGCTGCGGATGATCAACCGCCTCATCGAGCCCACCAGCGGCACCATTTATCTTGACGACGAGCCCACGTCCGGCATGGACGCCGCACTCCTTCGCCGCAGGATCGGCTACGTCATCCAGCACGCCGGACTTTTCCCGCACAAGACCATCGTGGACAACGTGGCCACCATGCCGGTGCTGCTCGGTGAAAGCCGCCAGAAAGCCCGGAGCAAGGCGCTTGAGCTGATTGAGCGCGTGGGACTGCCGGCCAGCTTTGCCAAGCGCTACCCCTGGCAGCTCTCGGGCGGCCAGCAGCAGCGCGTGGGTGTTGCCCGCGCCCTGGCCTCGGACCCCGCGTTCATGCTGATGGACGAGCCCTTCAGCGCCGTTGACCCTGTGGTCCGCGGCCAGCTGCAGGACGAGTTCCTCCGTCTCCAGCGCGAAATCGGCAAGACCATCATCATGGTCACCCACGACATCGACGAGGCCCTTAAGCTCGGTGACCAGGTTGCCGTGATGCGCGTGGGCGGCAAGCTTGCGCAGATGGCATCGCCGTCCGAACTGCTCACCTCGCCGGCCGACGAGTTCGTGGCGGATTTCGTGGGCCGCGACCGCGGCTACCGTTCACTCGGCTTCACCAAGACGGCCGGAGCCGTGGCCATCGGCGAGGAAGCGGTGGTGCAGCTGGGGGCGTCGGCGGACGAAGCCCGCGCCAAGGCGTCCGGCGCCTGGGTCCTGGTGGTCGACGGCGAACGCAAGCCCCTCGGTTGGGTCCAGCCTGAGCTGCTCAGCGTCGAGGTGAAGCGCGGGGACCTGAACCTGAGCGGCATTCCTGCCGCGGTTTCGGGAACCATGCGGCAACTGCTCGACGCGGCCCTGTCCTCACCGAGCCGCCGCGGCGTGGTGGTCAACGATCATGGTGAGCTGCTCGGCACCGTCACAGCAACGGATGTCGTCAAAGCCATCGAGGCCGAGCCCCACCTGGAGACGGCACGATGAACTTTGAATGGCTGGGCCGCCAGTTCGACAACATCGTCTTCCTGCTTGGCTGGCACGTACTGCTGGCCGTCATTCCCCTGGCCCTGGGTCTGCTCATCGCCCTTCCCCTGGGCTGGTGGGCGCATCGCAGCCGCCGGATCTATCCCTTGTTGGTTGGTGTTGCGGGGCTGCTGTACACGGTGCCCTCCCTGGCCCTGTTCGTCCTGCTTCCGCTGGTCCTTGGTACCAAGATCCTGGACCCGCTGAACATCATTGCCGCCTTGACCATCTACACCGTCGCCCTCCTGGTGCGGGTGGTTGCCGATGCTCTTGAATCCGTTCCCGAGGATACGGTCCAGGCGGCGAAGGCCATGGGTTACCGCGGATACCAGAGCCTGCTCAAAGTGGAACTGCCTGTGGGCGTGCCCGTGATCTGCGCCGGGCTCAGGGTGGCTGCCGTCTCCAATGTCAGCCTCGTTTCCGTAGCCGCGCTGCTGGGCATCCCGCAGCTGGGTTCACTCTTCACGCAAGGGTTCCAGCTCCGCTTCTTCACTCCGATCATCGCCGGAATCGTCCTGTGCGTTGTCCTGGCCATGGTGCTCGACGGGCTGATCATCCTTCTCAACCGGTGGCTGACACCGTGGACCCCCAAGGTGGTGGCATCGTGAACTATCTGTTCGACCCCGCGCACTGGACCGGTGCGGACGGCATCCCCAACCTGATCGGCGAGCACCTTCTCTACTCGCTCATTGCCCTGGCCATCGCTGCCGTGATTGCCATCCCGCTGGGAATCTACATCGGCGTGACCGGCAAGGGAGTGTTCATGATCGCCGGCCTGGCCAACGCCCTCCGCGCCTTGCCCAGCGTGGGCCTGCTGATCCTCCTGGTGTTGCTGATCTCCCCGTCATTTCCCTCGCGGATGGGCTACATCCTGCCGAGCCTCATCGTCCTGATCCTCCTGGCAGTTCCGCCCATCCTGACCAACACCTACGCCGGCGTTCGCGCGGTGGACGCTGCCGCCGTCGACGCCGCCAAAGGCATGGGTTTCCGCCCCTTGAAGATCCTCACGGATGTCCAGCTGCCGTGCTCACTTCCGCTGGTTTTGTCCGGTATCCGCAGCGCGCTTCTGCAGATCATTTCGACGGCGACCATCGCCGCGTACATATCGCTCGGCGGCCTGGGCCGCCTCCTGATCGACGGCAAGGCGCAGAACGATTACGGCCAAATGGTGGCCGGAGCCGTGCTGGTGGCGCTGCTGGCCCTGTTCTTCGACCAATTGCTTGCGTTCATCACCCGTCGGGTCGTCTCACCAGGACTGACGCGGCGGACCATCAAGACGGCTGTCCCAGCCGAACCCGTGAAGACCCCCGTCGCGGCATAACCCCGGCGCCACCCCAACGGCGCACCCGATTCACCTCCATCCACCCCACCCTGGCCGCCGCATGCCCTGCGGCGCCCCCTTCAGGAGAGTTGACATGAAGAAGTACCTGACCGGTTTCACCCTGGCTGCCGTGGCGGCTCTGACCCTGAGCGCCTGCGGCGGTGGGGATCCTCTGAGTTCGTCCAACACTGCCGCTGCCGGAGCCTCCGGAGACAGCATCATTGTGGGCTCCGCCGACTTCCCGGAAAGCCAACTGATCGCCAAGATCTACGCCGAGGCCCTCAAAGCCAAGGGCGTCGACGTCACGGAGAAGCCGAGTATCGGCAGCCGCGAAGTCACCATTCCCGCGCTCAAGGACGGGTCCATCGACCTCATGCCCGAATATGGCGGCGCGCTGCTGCAATACCTTGATTCGGCTACAAAGGCCGTTTCCTCCGAGGACGTCATCAAGGAATTGGCCACCAAGATCCCGTCCGGCCTGACAGTCCTCACGGCCTCCGAGGCCGAGGACAAGGATGTCCTCACTGTCAAAAAGGAAACCGCCGAACAGTACAAGCTGAAGACCATCGAGGACCTTCAGCCCGTCGCCAAGGAACTCGTCCTGGGTGGTCCGCCGGAGTGGAAGACCCGTCTCAACGGCGTGGCTGGCCTCAAGTCCGTTTACGGCCTTGAGTTCAAGGAATTTTCAGCGCTCGACGCCGGTGGGCCGCTCACGCTGAATGCCCTCCTTTCCGGCCAGGTACAGGTAGCAGACCTCTTCAGCACCGACCCTGCGCTGGCCGAGAACAACCTGGTGGCGCTGGAGGACAACAAGAACCTGTTCCTCTCGGAGAACATCGTCCCCGTCATCAACCAGAAGAAGTCCACGGACACCGTCAAGCAAACCCTGGACAAGGTGTCGGCTGCCTTGACCACCGAAGACCTGATCACCATGAACGGACGGGTGGCCAAGTTCGAGGACATTGGCGAAATTGCCAAGCAATGGCTGAAGAGCAAGAACCTGGGCTAGTCGCCGGTTCGTGTTGAGGGAGTAAAGAATGAGTGCTGATTTCACTACTGGAGCCCGTCCGGTCAAAGCTGCCCGTGGTACGGAGCTCACTGCCAAGTCGTGGCAGACCGAGGCGCCGCTGCGCATGTTGATGAACAATCTTGATCCGGAGGTTGCCGAGCGTCCGGATGACCTGGTGGTTTACGGGGGTACGGGCCGGGCGGTGCGTTCGTGGGCTGCGTTTGATGCGATCACCCGGACGCTGGAAACCATGGAAAAGGACGAGACCCTGCTGGTGCAGTCGGGTAAGCCGGTGGGTGTGTTCCGTACGAATGAGTGGGCTCCGCGGGTGTTGTTGGCGAACTCGAACCTGGTGGGGGACTGGGCGACGTGGCCTGAGTTCCGCCGCCTCGAGGCCGAGGGCCTCACGATGTATGGGCAGATGACCGCCGGGTCGTGGATCTACATTGGCACCCAGGGCATCCTGCAGGGCACGTACGAGACCTTCGCCGCGGTCGGGAACAAGCTGGCTGAAGAGGGCCGGCACCCGGCTCCTGCCGCCGAGGGCTCGTCGGAGGGCCCGTTGGCGGGGACGCTGACCCTGACGGGTGGGTGTGGTGGCATGGGCGGGGCCCAGCCGCTCGCGGTGACGTTGAACGACGGTGCGTGCCTGATTGTTGATGTCGATGAGACGCGTCTGCGCCGCCGTGCGGGGAAGCGGTACCTGGACGAGGTCGAAACGGACCTGGACACCGCGATCGCGAAGGTCAACAAGGCCAAGGCTGAGCGTCGCGGCTGGTCCGTGGGGTATGTGGGTAACGCCGCGGAGGTGTTCCCGGAACTGCTTCGCAGGCATAAGGCGGGCGAGTTGACCATTGATGTGGTCACGGACCAGACCTCCGCGCATGATCCGCTGTCGTACCTGCCGGAGGGCATCACGGTTCAGGAGTGGCACACCGAAGCCGGAGCTGATCCGGAAGGGTTCACGAAGAAGGCCCAGGCTTCCATGGCAAGGCACGTACAGGCGATGGTGGAGTTCCAGGACGCCGGGGCTGAGGTGTTCGATTACGGCAACTCCATCCGCGACGAGGCCCGCAAGGGCGGCTACACCCGCGCGTTCGAGTTCCCCGGGTTCGTCCCGGCCTATATCCGTCCGCTGTTCTGCGAGGGCCTGGGCCCGTTCCGCTGGGTCGCGCTCTCCGGCGATCCGGAGGACATCCGCGTCACCGATGAGGCCATCAAGGAACTGTTCCCCGAGAACAAGCACCTGCACAAGTGGATCGACGCCGCCGCGGAGCGGGTCGAGTTCGAAGGCCTTCCGGCCCGGATTTGCTGGCTCGGCTACGGTGAACGCCACCAGGCCGGGCTGTTGTTCAACAAGCTCGTGGCCGAAGGCAAGGTCAAGGCCCCGATCGTGATCGGCCGCGACCACCTGGACTCCGGGTCCGTGTCGTCCCCGTACCGGGAGACCGAGGCCATGAAGGACGGCTCGGACGCGATCGCTGACTGGCCGCTGCTGAACGCCCTCACCGCCGCCTCCTCCGGTGCCACCTGGGTTTCCATCCACCACGGCGGTGGCGTGGGAATCGGCCGCTCCATCCACACCGGCCAGGTCTCCGTCGCTGACGGCACCGAACTCGCCGCGGCGAAACTGACCGCACTCCTGACCAACGACCCCGGCATGGGCGTCATCCGCCACGCCGACGCCGGCTACGAACGCGCCATCGACGTCGCCCACGAACGCGGCGTCCGCATCCCCATGAACGAAGGCAAGTAAATGTCGGTGACTGCCAGTCCGCGAACACTACGGGCCAATGGTTCGGAGGCCCGGGAGGTCGGGGCTGGATCAACCGTCCAAGCTTGCACGCGACAACAGGAGCCGGCCCGGACCATTCCCGCCGAGGTCTGGAACCCTGTCCGGTTCGCTCCCGAAACGGACTAGCTGAACGTTGTGGTTGCCATGCAGCTCATGGCAACCACAACTGCCGGCAAGCCCGGTGAAGCACCTCAATAACGATGAAAGGACCGGTCCATGATCGAGATCGACGGCAGGAACCTTGCCCTTGCGGACATCGTGGCTGTGGCAGATGGCGCGCCCGTCAGCCTGGCAGCGGAGGCCCTTGCCCGTATGGCTTCTTCGCAGGAGTCGGCTGTTGCCACGGCCGCCCGCCGTCCGGTCTACGGCCGATCGACGGGGGTTGGTGCAAACAAAACGGTGACCTTGGCCGAAGCGAATGGCGGCGACACCCATGGCCTGAATCTGTTGCGGAGCCACGCCGTGGATGCGGGAGAACCATTGGACCGGCGAACCGTACGTGCCATGATGGCGGTTCGATTGTCCCAGCTGGCTGCGGGTGGCTCAGGAATCAGCCCGGTGATAGCGGAGGCACTTGCTGGGATGATCAACGCGGACGTCGTGCCGGAGGTGAGGGAGTTCGGCGGCATCGGCACGGCTGACCTGCCTGCCCTTGCAGGAACAGCCCTCACCATGTTGGGTGAGCGCAGGCCGTTGGGCGGCGGAAATATGCCAGTCGAGCTGGAGGTCTGGCCTACCTCGGACGCCCTTCCATTCATCAGTTCCAGTGCCCTGACCATTGCCCAGGCGGTCTTGGCCCACCAAGAGCTGTCGCGTTTGGTGGAGAACGCCACGGTGGTGGCGGGCTTGTCCTTCATCGCGATGGCTGGAAACCCGGAGGCTTTGAGCCCTGCGGTGGCGGCGGCTGCCGACAGCCCGGCAACCACGACGGCGGCTCACACCTTGCGCGCGCTGGTGGAGGGAAGTGGTCGCCCTGCCAGAATCCAGGATCCTTACTGCCTGCGGACCCTGCCGCAGATCTTCGGCTCGCAGACCGAGGAGCTCGATGCGCTCGGCACGTTGCTGCGGTGGCTGGCGGTGGCCGCCAACGAGAATCCCTTGGTCCACGGGTCTCCGGCCGGAAGCACCAACGATGTGGCGCACCACGGCCTGTTCCAAATGACCAATCTGGCCAAGCGGCTCGACGCGGTGAACCTCGCTGTTGGTACCGCGTGCGCGACGCATCTGCGAAGGATCGACCTCCTTTGCGACCCTGACTACACCGGGCAGCATCCGTTCCTTGCCGAGGACGGTTCAGGTCAATCGGGTGTCATGATGCTCGAATACGTGGCCGCTGCTGCTGTTGGCCGGATCCGGGCCAACGCTCAACCAGCGAGCCTCCAGACAGTGGTCCTGTCGCTTGGGGCGGAGGAAGACGCCAGCTTCGCCAGCCTGGCCGCGGCGCAGCTCAGGTCCACTTCAGCCGCGTTGGCGACCGTGACCGCCGTCGAGCTTGTGTGCGCGGTCCGTGCCCTGCGCCTGCAAGGCAGGCGCGCTGACGAGTTCTCGAGCGCCACCCTGCGGAACCTGCTGGTGGCGGGTCTCGACATGCCGGCAGGGCTCCATGACCGGGATCTGCGCGGCGACCTGGAACAGGCAACACAGTTGGTCAAGCAAAAATACTGAAACACCGGAGGCTGTGCCAGAACTCCGGGGCTGCAGGGAATGAGGCTGCAGGGAATGAAAGTACGGCGGCAGTCCATGGACCGCCGCCGTACTTTTGTGGGTCGCGGCCCTAGTGCGCCGGGACGGACTCCTTGGCTGCCGCCTTGGGGTCGGTGAGCTTCTTGTTCGGCAAGGCGAAGCTGATGAGGAAGGCCACCAGCATCAATCCGGCAGCGGTGAGCATGACGACGTCGATCGCTTGGGCGAAGCCCTCGGTAATGGGCCGGGTCAAGGTGCTGTTGGCGGAGTGGAGCCAGCTGGTGTCATTCAGGGAGTCGTTGTTGGCGCCATTCTTGAAGAAATCGAAGAGCTTGGCGTTGGCGGGGTCGGAAGCCACCGCCGGGTCCTGCATGACCGCCTGGTAGTCCGGATTGGAAGCGGCATCCTTCATGGCGTCGGCAATCTTGTCCGCTGCCAGGCTGAAAAGCATCGAAATGAAGACTGCCGTACCCACGGCTCCGCCCATGGACCGGAAGAAGGCAGCGGTGGATGTCCCGACGCCCATGTCCTTCGGCGGCACGGATACCTGCATGGCGAGCGTCAGCGGCTGCATGCAGAAGCCCAGCCCAACCCCGAAGAAGACAGCAATGAGCCCTGGTACCCAGAGGCCCGTGTCAACGCCCAGGGACAGCCCCATCACGACGGCTGCTCCGGCAAGGACGGCGGTCCCGAGGATCGGGAAGATCCGGTAGACACCGGAGGATGAGATGGTGCGCCCTGCCGTGATGGAACCGAAGAGGATGCCCACGGTGAAGGTGATCATCATCAGGCCTGCCTCGGTGGGGGTAAGCCCCTTGACCAACTGCAGGTACATCGGGAGCATCGCGATGGCGCCGAACATGCCGATGCCGATGATGAAGTTCAAGAGTGAGGAGAGCCCGAACGTCGCGTTCCCGAACAAACGCAGCGGGATCAGGGCGTAGTCTCCCGCCCGCTTCTCAGCCAAAAGGAAGGCCACGATGCCGATGGCACCCAACGCGTAGCAGAGCAGGGAAGCGCCTGAAGCCCAGCCCCAGACCCGGCCCTGCTCCGCCACGAGCAAAAGCGGGACGATGGCCAGCGTAATGGCCGCGGCGCCCCAGTAGTCGATCTTTTGCTTGACGTGCCGTGCGGGGAGGTGGAGATACATGAAGACCACCACCAGTGCCGCCAGGCCGATGGGAAGGTTGATGAAGAAGACCCAGCGCCAGCCGTCGAAGCCAAGGATGTTGGACGTGCCCGCAAAGGCTCCGCCAATCACGGGACCCAGCACGGACGAGATGCCGAAGACGGACATGAAATAGCCCTGGTACTTTGCCCGGTCCTTCAACGCCACGATGTCGCCGATGATGGTCAGGGCGAGTGCCAGCAGGCCCCCGGCGCCCAGGCCCTGCACACCACGGGCCAGCGCAAGTTCCGTCATGGAGTGCACCGAACCGGCATACAGCGAGCCGGCCAGGAAGATCACAATGGCCACGAGGTACAGCGGGCGCCGGCCGAAGATGTCGCTGAGTTTTCCGTACAACGGTGTGCTGACAGTCGACGTGATCAGGTACGCCGTGGTGGCCCATGCCTGGAGCGACAAGCCATCGAGGTCGTTGGCAATGGTGTAGATGGACGTGGACACAATGGTCTGGTCCAACGAGGACAGGAACATGCCGAGCATGAGTCCCACCATGACGGTGAGGGTCTGACGATGGGTCAGGACCTCGCCGGCAGCCCGGACGGGCGTGGATTTGGACATATCTTCTCCAAGGGATGGCAGATCAGGAATTAAGCAGGATAGTTGCTTTCAGTAACTATCCTAATGCCTCATTGATTCCCGGTCCGATGAAGTTTCGCTGGACAGCAGCCGCCGGATAGGTCACTTCTCCACAAGGATGCCGTCCGGGTCGCAATAGATCATGGCGCCTGGCCGGATGCGCACACCATCCAGTGTCACGTCGACGTCCGTCTCACCCGCCCCGTTTTTGGCGCTCTTTCGCGGATTGCTTCCCAGGGCTTTGATGCCCAAGGGCAACTGCGCCAGAGCCTCACGGTCCCGGATGGCACCGTGGATCACCACGCCTGCCCAGCCGTTGGCGACCGCGCTGTCGGCAATCATGTCTCCCATCAAGGCTGTACCCAACGAGCCGTCGCCGTCGACCACCAGCACGCAGCCATTGCCGGGTGTAGCAAGCGTGGACTTCACCAACGCGTTGTCCTGGAAACAGCGGATGGTCCGGACGGGCCCGCTGAAATGGGTGCGTCCGCCCAGGTCCTGGAACTGCACCGAAATCGAGTCGAGTTCCTCTCCACGCTGGTCGTAGAGGTCGGCGGTGTTTACCTGATCGTTCATGGGATTCTCCTTCGGGGTTTGAGCCCACATTACGTTCGGATCGGTGGTGCGGCACGGCATGTCCACGCCTATGTGGATAACGCCGCCACAAAGGGCTCCACGCCTGTCTGCCGCGCTAGGCTGAATCCAAGCATCGAAAGTAGGGGGAACCTGCCATGAGTCTGTCCGATCTGCCGGGGCCGGTCCCGGATCCCCTCGTCGTTCGCGGCAGCACGGCCACGGCACTCGCCGAGCCGGTGGACCGGGTCCGCGGGCTTTGGGTGACCGGCGTCGTCCTGGTCAACCTGGGTATCAACGCAGCATTCTTTGGCCCACTCCAGGTTTTGCTGGGCCAACAGGCCGCCCACTTTGACGAAGGCGGAAAGGAAGCCATCCTGGCGTTGGTGACAGGGTGCGGAGCGGCCGTTTCCATGGTGGCGAACCCCTTGTTCGGTGCGCTGAGCGATCGTACGGTCTCCCGGTACGGCCGTCGCGTTCCCTGGGTGGTTATCGGTGCGATCCTCGGCGCGGTCGCCCTGGTGGCCCTGGCCGGCGCCCCCGATGTAGCGTTCATGACTCTGTTGTGGTGCGTGGTGCAGGCCGGAGCCAATGCCATGTACGCGGCAATTACGGCTGCCGTTCCCGATCGTGTTCCTGTTGTCCAGCGCGGGACCGTGGGTGGCCTCGCCGCCATGGGGCAAACAGTCGGCATCCTCCTGGGAGCGGTGATCGCCGCCGTTGTGGCCGGCGACTTCGCCGTGGGCTACTGGCTGTGCGCCGCGGCGCTGCTGGCCGGCGTCGTGCTGTACCTGGTCAAGAGCGACGACCAGCCGCTGCCCCAGGAAGCCCGGCCGCAGTTCCGGCTGCTGGAATTTATCAAGGGCTTTTGGGTGTCGCCAAGGCGCAACCCGGACTTCGCGTGGGCCTGGCTCACCCGCCTCCTGGTGAGCACCGGCAACCATATGGTCACCCTGTATCTGCTCTACTTCCTCAGCGACGCGGTGCACCTTGAGGAAACCGAAGGCATCAAACCCGAGTTCGGTGTGCTCATCCTGACGGGCCTGTACGCGGTTACCGTGATCATCACCAGTGTGCTCGGCGGGCGGCTGAGCGACCTGATGGGCAAACGGAAGCCCCTGGTCATAGCCTCGTCCGTCATCATCGCCGTGGCGTCCCTGATCCTGGCTTTTGCGCCCACATGGATCGGCGCCCTGTTGGGTGCGATAGTGCTGGGAATCGGCTTCGGCGCCTACCTGGCCGTCGACTTTGCGCTCATAACGCAGGTCCTTCCCACAGCGCTGGACCGCGGGAAGGACCTCGGAGTCATCAACATCGCGAATTCGCTGCCCCAAGTGATCGCACCCGGAATCGCGTTCCCGTTCGTGACGTACTGGGGCGGCTATATCTCGCTGTACGTGGCTGCTGCCGTGATCGGCTTGCTGGGTGCAGTGTTCGTGGTGAAGATCAAGAGCGTGGCATAGCCGCCTTAGAAGACTGCGGTGAAGCCGCCCCAGCCCCAGCCGACCACTGACTGGCCTTTCCAGATGTTGCCGGGCAGGCCGGTGGCCAGATAGTCAGCGCCGTTTCCGTAATACATGTTGAGGTTGCCGGCCTTATCGATCGCGAACACATCCGTTTTGTCATCACCATTGAAGTCACCGGCCGAACCAATGGGGCCAACGGCATCCCACCCGGTGCCCAATGCCCAGCCCGCGTAACGGTCAAACCACCCATTCCGGGGTGATTCGAACGACCGAAGGAATCCATAGGGTCCCCGTGCAGCGATAACCAGGTCACTCCTGCCCTGGAAGTGGTTCGCGCTCATGAGGTTGTCGTAGCTGCCCCAATTCCACCCAACGGTGTAGGAGGCCAGCCATCCGCCCCTTCCATTGCCAGGGTAGAGAACAAGATTGCTGGCGGCGTCCCGCGCCATAACATCGTTGGTGCCATCTCCATTGAAATCCCCCGCCCCAAAAATGGCGTTGAATCCTTGCCAGCCTTGGCCAACCTGCAGTGCCTTCTTCCAACCTCCGGAACCATTGCCCTGGTAAAGGAACAGCCGCCCTTGGGAATCGCGGGCCATCACATCGACATTGCCGTCGTTATCGAAATCCCCCGGTGAGAAGAGGTGGTTGAAGGCGTTCCACCCGGTTCCGATTACCTGCGCGGGCTGCCAGTGTCCACGTCCGTCGGTCGGATACAGCCAGAGCCGCCCGGACGTGTCCCGGGCAAACATATCCAAGGTGCTGTCACCGTTGAATCCGCGGGCACGGGGTTTTGCAGCTATGCGAAGGGATTCCCGCGCCTGAAGGGTCAGGACTGACTCTGCGTCGTAAGTGACTGTGACGAAGGCTGTTACGACTGTGCCGTAATCGTCCATAGTCGCCCGGTACGTCTGACCGGTGGCTCCCCGAATAACTTGACCGTCCCTGGTCCATTGGAAGGAGAGAGCAGGGCTTCCGCCCTCAGGAACAACCGTGGGCGTGGTCCAGCTGAGATCAGCCTTCAACAATCCGCCTACGGTCGGTTCCCCGGTGAGTTCGGGCGGTGCCATGTAGATCTGGCGGAGCGGGACAGCCACCGATGGTTCAGACGCATGGACAGGCAGGCCGGCAGCGAGGAGTCCGCAGGTCAGAACGGAGGCAGCCACCAGACTGGCGAGACGACGCCAACGGTGTGGTGTGACGTTATTGAGTTTCAAGAATCCTCATAAAAAGTTGCACGAAAGCGGTTGGACCCGGGTGGTGGAACCCGCTAGAAAACTGCGTTGAAGTCGCCCCAGCCCCAGCCGACTACCCCGGAACCCTTCCATCCGCCGGAACCGTTGCCGTAGTACATGCGCATCTGGCCGGCGGTGTCGATTCCCCAGACGTCGTTGGCGCGGTCGCCGTCGAAGTCGCCGACGCCGCCCAGCTTGGTGATGGCGTTCCAGCCTTGGCCAATCACGCGGCTGGTGGTCCATCCTCCGCGCCCGTTGCCGCCGTAGAACACCAGGTTGCCGGCGCTGTCGCGGGCCAGGACGTCGGGCTTGCGGTCACCGTCGAAATCTCCCGGGGAGAAGATCGAGGTCATGCCGTTCCAGCCCCATCCCACGGTGGACGCAGACAGGAAGCCGCCGTGCCCGTTCCCTGGATACAGGACCAGTTCTCCGTTGGTTTTGCGGGCCAGGAGGTCGTTGTTGCCGTCGCCGTTGAAGTCGCCGGCGGCGAAGATGGAACTGAAGACATGCCAGCCCCACCCGATTTGCTGGCGCGGGAACCATCCACCGTGCCAGTCGGCGGGGTAGAGATAAAGGGCACCGGAACCGTCACGGGCAATGACGTCGTTCTCGCCGTCGTTGTTGAAGTCGCCGGCGGCGAGCATGAGGTTGAAGATGTTCCAGCCGGAACCGACCTCGTAGGCCTGCTTCCACGTTCCGTTTCCTCCGGTGGGGAACAGGCCGAGCCGGCCCCAGGAGTCCCGGATCAGCAGGCTCATGGTGTAGTTGTCCCAGTACGCATCGCGGTAGAACCCGCTGGTGTGGGGTCGGTCGATGTTCACGGAAGTGACGTAATTGAAATCCAGGGCCTCCAGGGTCACCGCCGCAGTACCCGAGGCTGGAAGGTTCCCGGAATTGTGGACTAGGGATCCGTCCCGCCAGTAAGCAACCACGTTGCCCACCTCGGTCCGTGCTTCGACATACTGGGCGCGGTAGGAACCCGCAGGGGTGCCTTGGCCGAAGAACACTTCGAAGGTGTAGGTGGAATCGGCCGCACTGTAGGAGCCTTGGGTCAGTTCCTTGTGGACTTCGCCCGTGGCCGTGTTCCGGAAGGCGACATACACGTCGTTCAACGGGCCGGAAGCCTGGAACGTGATCCGCGATGTCGCATGACCGCCGGAGGCCACGTTTACGGGCGTCGTGGAGACCGCCACGGGAACGGGTGCGAAAGTGTCATCAGCCTGCGCCGCTGGTGCCACACCAAGTCCACCGGCCACCATGATGCTGCCAACGATTGCGGCCAGCCAATTGCGCACACGGCGCCGAGGAGTGCTCCCCATGATTCCCCCAATTCGGGCCGGCCACAGACAACCGGCAGGTATAAGTGAGTTGAGAGTACATGCTGGAAACCGCAGTCTGGGAATTTGCTGGCAAAAATTCACGCAGAAGACAAGTCAAGCTTCAAAAGCAACCGAAATCGGCTTAGAAAACCGCCGTGAAGCTGCCCCAGCCCCAGCCGACAGCCGCAGCACCTTTCCAGTTGCCGTTGCCCGCGCCGTAGTACATCACCAGTTGGCCGGAGGAATCGATGGCCCAGACGTCATTAAAGCCGTCGCCGTTGAAATCACCCGCGCCACCGATCCGTGACATGACGTTCCATCCGGTCCCGACGGCCCGCGCCGTGGTCCACCCTCCGCTGCCGTTGCCGCCATACAGCCGCAGGTTCCCGGCGGAGTCGCGTCCCATGACGTCGGGGTGGCCGTCGCCGTCGAAGTCGCCGGGTGAGAAGACGTGGCTGAGGACTTCCCAGCCCTGGCCCACTGCGCCGGGTGCCCGGAACCCGCCGCTTCCGTTGCCCGGATACAGCACCAACGCGCCTGTGGGCGTGCGGGCCATGAGATCGTTGTTGCCGTCGCCGGAGAAGTCGCCCACGGGGAAGACCGCGTCAAAGATGTTCCAGCCCCACCCGATTTCCTTGCGCGCCAGCCAGCCGCCCAGGCCGTTGCCCGGGTACAGGAAGAGCGTGCCGTTCCGGTCCCGGCCAATGACGTCGTTGAACCCGTCGCCGTTGAAGTCACCGGCGTTGAAGACGGCGTCGAAGACATCCCAGCCGTAACCGATGGTCCTCCGGGCCTGCCAGCGGCCGGCTCCGTCCGTGGGGTACAGCAGCAGGTTCGCGGCAGCGTTCCGGGCGAACATGTCCAAGGAGGTACCGGCGTCGAACCCTTCTGCGGGCGGCTTGTTCCGCACCACGGTGCGGCCGTACACCGTGAACGGCCTGGTCATCCCGGCAGGATCACCGGTCTGGACTACTGCCCGGAAACCCACGACGGCGCCACGGTCGGCAGCGGTCAGGGTGTAGGTACTGCTGGTCGCACCGCTGATCGGGGTTCCGTTCCGCACCCATTCGTACCTGACGCTGACGGGACCGCCGGCTGTTCCCGTGGAGACGGTGGCCTCGTTGAAGACGCCGGTGAGCTTTGATCCGACGGTCAACTTGCCCTGGAGTGTGGGAGGTGTGGCCGTCATGGGGGAAGTGGGCGTCAGCGGAAGCGACGATGCGGACACTGCGCGGTACCCGGACCGGGTTGCCGTCACGCGGACGGACAGGGTCTGGTCAAGGTCCGCTTCGACCACCCGGTAGCTGTTGACCGTCGCACCTGCGATCGGCTGCCCGTTTCGCAACCACTGGTAGATGTAGCCGGTGGGCGGATGGGTCCAGGCGCCGTTGTCCGTGCTGAGGACCTGGTCGTAGCGCGCCGTCCCGGAGACTACCGGCGGCTTGGTGTTCGGGTTGTCCACCAGGGGGAGGGCGGGGTTGTCGACGGAGAAGTCGATCCTGTCCAGGGCGCCCGGGCGCTGGGTCGGCGCTTCCAGGCCCTGGGTGAGGAAGATGATGTTGCCATCACGTCCGTACCGCACGGCACCTTGCCCTGCGGGCAGGGTGATGTTAACGCTGACCAGCCTGTAGCGGCCGGTTCGTTTGAAGGAGCTGCCCGTCACAGGAACCTTCGCCTGTGCGCTGTACGGTCCAGCGGCTGAACTGGTGGGGCCCAGGAGGGTCGCTTGTTCCAGGGTGTCCTGGTTGACGTAGGTGAATCCGACTTCCTTGGCAGGACCGTTCAGGGTGAAGGACACTGCAATGGTGTCGCCGGGCCCCGCAGTGGGCGGCGATGTCAGCGTGGCAACGGTGGGCAGCGGGACGCCCGGCCCGGCAGCGCCGGCCGGAACGGGTACGGCCATGACCAATCCTGCGACGAGGATCACCGCCAGGAGAACCCTTAAAAGAGGGCGGACGGAAAAGAACACTGCCATGACTCCCCCCAGCCCTTAGAAGACGGCGTTGAAGCCGCCCCAGCCCCAGCCGATCACGCCGGAACCGTTCCAGCCGCCGTCGCCGTCACCGTAGTAGGCGATGAGGCGGCCGGACCCGTCCACGGCATGGACGTCAACGTTGCCGTTGCCGTCAATATCGCCGGCGGACGCAATGGTTGCCATGCCGCCCCAGCCCCAGCCGATGGTGGAGGACCCGCGCCAGCCGCCGCTTCCGTTGCCGGTGTACAGGCGAAGGTTTCCAGCGGTGTCCCGGGCCAGGACATCGACGTCGTTGTCCCCGTTAAAGTCACCCGGGGTGATGATCTGGTTGACCACGTTCCAGCCGGTGCCGGCTACCGACCTGCCCAGCCAGCCGCCGTTGCCGTTGCCGGGGTAGAGGAAGAGCGTGCCGGCGGAGTCCCGTGCCAGGACGTCGTTGTTGCCGTCTCCGTTGAAGTCGCCGGGGGAGACAATCGCAGTGAATCCGTTCCAGCCGCTGCCGATCTGCCGGCCGGCGAAGAAGCCGCCGTCGCCGGTGCCTGCGTAGAGGAACAAGCGACCGGAAGAGTCGCGGGCCAGGATGTCGTTGACGCCGTCGCCGTTGAAGTCACCCGGCGAGAGGACGGAGGTGAACCCGTTCCATCCAGGTCCCACGGTGCGGGGTGCTTCCCAGGCGTTGCCGGAGCGCGGATAAAGGACGAGGTTGCCGTCCGTCCGGCGGGCCAGAACCTCGAAGATGCCGCGACCGGTGAATCCGTTGGCGCGGTGGGAAGCGGAGATCGCTGCGGTTTCCTGGCTGGATACCTCCACGGGGTCACAGCCGTTCTGGCTGGCTACCAGGTGTGCGGCGATTGTTGCTCCCCGGTCTTCCTCAGTGACGATGTAGTTCGGCCACTGTCTGGAAGAGAGGACGCCGTCGCGGGTCCAATAGATGCTGTAGTCCGGCCCGGCAGCAGCTCCGCAACCGCTGAACGAACCCTGTTCGATCTCCACGGTGAGCGTCGAGCCAACGAACGGAGCGCCGTGGATGACAGGTTGGTCGGGATCCATGGTTGCCTGGGCCGGGGCCGGTACCAGCATGAATGCCGCTGCAAATACGGCCGCGATTCCGGCTACGGCCCGGCGCACGCCAAACACAGGGCACGGTAAAGCGTTCATTGTGTCCTCCCCAGACTTATGCGCCAATAATATCGCGGCTGGGTTTCAGCTAAAAGATTGCTGTGAACCCGCTCCAACCATTACCTGCCGGCTCGGACTTGCGCCACCCGGTCCTTCCATCGCTGTAATACATGACCAATCGCCCCTGTTGGTCCACGCCGTAGACATCGGGAAAGCCGTCCCGGTCAAAGTCGCCCGCAGCGCCGACAGACTTGAGGGCACTCCAACCCACCCCGATCAGCCACGACCGCGTCCACCCGCCGGCGCCGTTGCCGCCATAGAAGTAGAGGTAGCCGCTGCGGTCCCGCGCCAGGACGTCGACCTTGCCGTCGCCGTTGAAGTCTCCGGGAGTCACCAGTGCGTCCATCACCTGCCAGCCCTGCCCGACGGCGGTCCTCGCCAACCAGCCTCCGGAACCGTTGCCGGGGTAGAGGTACAGGGCGCCACCTGGCTCCCTGGCCAGGATGTCGCTGTGGCCGTCACCGTTGAAGTCGCCCGGGCTGACAATCTGGTCAAAAATGTTCCAGCCCCTGCCGATCACCTGGGCAGGCTTCCAGCCGCCGGTTCCGTCGCCCGCATAGAGGTAGAGGGTTCCTGCGGCGTCCCGAGCCAGAACGTCCCCTTTGCCGTCACCGTTGAAATCCCCTGGGGCAATCAGAGCATTGAAGCCGCTCCAGCCCCACCCCACGGCACGCGTGGTGTCCCAGGCTGTTCCCTTGCGCCCGTACAGCATAAGGGTGCCGTCGTTGGTGCGGGCCAGGAGTTCGAAGCTGCGACCGGTGAAGCCGCTGGCGCGGTGGGCCGCTGCCACGGGCCCGGTCTCGTTGCTGTGCAGCGTTTCTCCGGAACACGCGGTCTTGCTTGCTGTCAGGTGGGCGGACATCCGGGCTCCGGTGTCATCGGGCTGAAGGACGTAGGTACGGGCGGTTTCACCTGCTACGAGGAAGCCGTCACGGGTCCAGTAAACCGTGAAGTCGGGCCCCTTTCCGCCGCCGCAGCCGTAGAAGGTGTAGGGCCCGATCTCCGTGGTAAGTGTCTTGCCCACCACAGCCTCTCCCTGGACCACCGGGTCGGGCCCGCTGCCGGGGGCTGCCGACGCCGGCAGGGCGCCAAGTGCCATGACCGCCGCAGTGGCCGTTGCAAGCGCCGCTGCCATCCGGCGTCGTAATGTCCCCATGCTGTTCCTCCCGCGCCTGTGCCCCCAACCGGGTCGGAGTTGGGGGTGAAAACCTTCCTGAAGTTTAGGGTCGCGGGCAGCGGAATCCGGGGAGCGGCATGCGGCCGGCCTGATCCAGGCACTCTCAGGAAACAGTCAAGAAGCTCCCGTATCATTGATGCGATCGGCCAGCCGCGGGTCCTCGATTCCGGCCGGCCGCTGCCTTGCCAGCTTCCCAAGAGATCGCCGGAGATGTCTGCAGCAAATTCACTGGAACCGTACTCACTGGATCTGACCACGGGGTTGCCCCGCATGGCTGCCGCGCCCACTACGCCGCGGCAGTTGCTGCGCTATGCCCGGATCCTGAAGACGGCCGCCGGTTTTGCGCAGCGCCAGTTCGACACCCTGAGCCTTTCGGATGTTGCCGCCCGGGCCGATGTTCCGCTGGGAACCCTGTACCGCTACTTCCCCTCCACCGCGCATCTCATGCTCGCGGTCTACCGGCAGCAGTTGCGTGAGCTGAAGGACGGGCTGCGGCAGCGCGACGGCAAGGGCCATGTGCTCTCCGGGCTGATGATGGAGATCTTCCACCTGCGGGTCATGCAGCCGGGCGTTGAACATTGCCTGATCCGGCCTGCGGGCAAGGACACTGACACGGCGCAGCTGCTGCGGGAGATCGATGTCCTGTCCGAGGAAGTGGTGGGTTCTTTGACGGACCGCGGCAGCAAGGACCCGGCCAGGGCACGTATCCTCCTGCATCTGGTCAGCGGGCTGGTCCAGGCGGTCCGGTGCCGTCGGCTGTCCCTTTTTGAAGCGGAGAAGGACCTTAAGAGGGCCTGCAGCCTGCTCACCGGTGACTGACTGGTCTAGACCGGAGGCCCGCTGGGATGCGGTTTTTCCCGTGACCTGAGTCACATTATTTGCTGGATAAACGTTTTACTCTCGAATCGTCTCTCTTGGTATTGAATCTTGTACCTTCCGGGCTTGCCTACGCTGGAAAGACCGAAGCGGCTAGCAGCCCATCTCTGCAGAAGCACCTTCCAGGCCAGCCACCTTTTGGCCTGAACAGCAGTTCTGTTCCTGCCCGAATCATTGCCGTGGGTCCACGGCTAGCCTGAGGAGACAACGACGTGTCCACCGAGACAATCGCTACTGAAACCACTGACAACCTGATCCTCACCGAAGAGGAAATCTTCACCGCCCACGAGGGCGGCAAGCTCACCGTCACGAGCACTGTTCCGCTGAACGACAAGCGCGACCTCTCCATCGCCTACACCCCCGGTGTCGCACAGGTCAGCCGCGCCATCCACGCCGACCCCAAGCTGGCCCGCACCCACACCTGGGCAGAGCGCCTGGTGGTAGTGGTCAGCGACGGCACCGCCGTCCTCGGCCTGGGCAACATCGGCCCCAGCGCTTCCCTCCCTGTGATGGAAGGCAAATCGGCGCTGTTCAAGACCTTCGGCGACCTCGACTCCATCCCGCTGGTCCTCAACACCACCGACGTGGACGAGATCATCGAAACCCTGGTCCGCCTCCGCCCGAGCTTCGGCGCAGTCAACCTCGAAGACATTTCGGCGCCGCGATGCTTCGAACTCGAAGAGCGGCTCATCGAGGCCCTGGATGTCCCGGTCATGCACGATGACCAGCACGGCACCGCCGTTGTGGTCCTCGCAGCGCTGACCAACGCCGCCAAGGTGACCAACCGCGCCATCGAAGGCCTTAAGGTAGTTGTCTCGGGCGCAGGAGCCGCCGGCATCGCCATCGCCGAGATCCTCCTGGCCGTGGGCATCAAGGATGTCATCCTGCTCGACTCCAAGGGTGTCATCAACGCTGACCGTGCAGACCTCGTGGCCGATTCCGGCAGCGTCAAGGCCCGCTTCGCCCAGCGCACCAACCCCCGCGGCGTCAGCGGCGGGCCGGCAGAGGCCCTGACCGGCGCCGACGTCTTTGTGGGTGTCTCCTCCTCCAAGCTGGATGAAGAACACCTCAAGCTCATGAACGACCAGTCGATCGTGTTTGCGCTGTCCAACCCGGACCCCGAGGTCCTGCCGGAGGTGGCCCGCAAGCACGCCGCTGTTGTTGCTACCGGCCGGAGCGACTTCCCGAACCAGATCAACAACGTCCTGGCCTTCCCGGGCATCTTCCGCGGGGCCCTGGACGCAGGTGCCCGCCGCATCACGTCCGAGATGAAGATCGCCGCTGCCCGTGCCATCGCCCAGCTGGCCGAGGAAGATCTGTCCGCGGACTACATCGTCCCGAGCCCGCTGGATGCCCGCGTGGCACCTGCGGTCACCGCGGCAGTCGCTGCCGCAGTCACCAAGTAGCGGTCACCACCGCTTCCACGACGACGGCGACCCTCCCCACCGCGGGGAGGGTCGCCGTCGTCGTAGGCGTCAGAAGGCCGGACCGAAGTTCAGCCACCTAGACTTGGGGCCATGAACGCCGAACTTATCGTGACCATCCTGTGCGGCCTGGCCATTGCGGTAGGGATAGCCGGGACCATCATTCCGGTGCTGCCCGGAAGCATCCTGATCGGCGCAAGCCTGCTGGCCTGGGCCATCTGGGGAGGAGCCGGAACGCTGGGTTGGGTGGTCTTCGGTGTGGGCCTGGTGTTCGTGATCGCGGGCATGGCGGCGAGCGCGGTCCTGACCGGGCGGAAACTCAAGGAACATGGCATCCCCAACAGGTCCGTGGTGATCGGACTCGTGCTGGGCGTCGTGGCCATGTTCCTCATACCCGTGGTGGGGCTCCTGGTGGGGTTCGCCGTCGGCCTTCTGCTCAGCGAGGTCCAGCGGACCCGCAACTTCCGCACCGCCGTCCGGTCCAGCCTGGCTGCCATCAAGGCCACGGGCATCGGCATTCTGGTGGAGTTCGGGCTGGCGTGCGCCGCCGGGAGCACGTGGATCATCGGGGTGTGGATCAACGCCGCGACCCCTTAACCACGCGCCGAGATGGCACTTGATGACAATGCTGGGCGGCAACATTGTGATCTTTTGCCATCTCGGCGGCGGCTTAGAAGCCCGCAGGCAGGCAGGAAGCAAGGCCCTACTTCAACACGATCGTCCTGTTCCCATTCAGGATGATCCGCCCTTCGCAGTGCCAACGAACGGCGTTGCTGAGGGCCTTGCATTCCGTGTCCCGACCGGCGGCTACGAGATCGTCCGGTCCGAACGTGTGGTCCACCTCCACTACCTGCTGCGAGATGATCGGTCCTTCGTCGAGTTCACCGTTGACGTAGTGCGCGGTAGCGCCCACGGTCTTGACGCCTCGTGCGTAAGCCTGGTGGTACGGCTTGGCGCCCTTGAAGCTCGGAAGGAACGAGTGGTGGATGTTGATGGCCCGGCCGTCAAGCTTCCGGGCAAGGTCGTCACTGAGGACCTGCATGTAGCGCGCCAGGACCACGAGCTCGACGTCCAGCTCGTCGATGATCTCCAGCAGGCGTGCCTCGGCAGCAGGCTTGGTGGCGGCGGTGACAGGGACGTGGAAGTACGGGATTCCGTGCCACTCGGCCAAACCCTTGTGGTCAAGGTGGTTGGACACCACTCCCACCACGTCGATGGGAAGCTCGCCGATCCGTGCCCGGAACAGGAGGTCGTTCAGGCAGTGGCCGAACTTGGACACCATGATCAACACTTTGCGCTTGTAGCCCTGGCGTTCCAGTTGCCAGTTCATGCCGTACTTCTCGCCGACCGGGGCAAAAGAAGAACGCAGCGCCTCCACGGTGGAGTCGTCGCCGTCGGAGGCAAAATGCACCCGCATGAAGAAGTGCCCCTCGGCCCGGTCGCCGAACTGTTTGTTGTCGATAATGTCGCAGCCGTGTTCCAACAGGAACCCGGAGACAGCGTGCACAATGCCCGGCCCTTCGGGGCAGTCCAGGGTGAGCACGTGCTCCACGGTGGTCTCTGTACCGGAAGAAACGGCGGCTTCGGATTGAATGGCAGTCATGGTCAGCACTCCACTACGTTGACGGCGAGGCCTCCACGGGAGGTCTCCTTGTACTTGGATTTCATGTCGGCGCCGGTCTCCCGCATGGTCTTGATGGCCTTGTCCAGGGAGACTTTGTGGCTGCCGTCGCCGTGCAGGGCAAGGCGGGCAGCGTTGATCGCCTTGACACTGGCAATGGCGTTCCGCTCAATGCACGGAATCTGCACCAGTCCGCCCACGGGGTCGCAGGTGAGGCCAAGGTTGTGCTCGATCCCGACTTCCGCTGCATTTTCAACCTGCCTCGGAGTTCCGCCGAGCACCTCGCAGAGCCCTGCGGCCGCCATGGAGCAGGCCGAACCCACCTCGCCCTGGCAGCCGACTTCGGCTCCCGAAATCGAAGCATTGATCTTGAACAGGATCCCGACGGCGGCCGCGGCCAGCAGGAACCGCACGACGCCGTCGTCGTTGGCTCCTGGAACAAACTTGGTGTAGTAGTGCAGCACCGCCGGCACAATGCCGGCCGCGCCGTTGGTGGGTGCCGTAACGATCCGGCCGCCGGCCGCGTTCTCCTCGTTCACCGCCAGGGCAAACAGGTTCACCCATTCCATGGCGAGCAGGGGATCGCTGCTGTTGGACGCGTCGGCTTCAGCCAGCTTCTTGAACAACGACGGCGCCCGTCGCTTGACGCTCAAGCCTCCCGGCAGGATTCCCTCGGCAGAGCAGCCGTTGTCCACGCACTCCCGCATGACGGCCCAGATGCCCAGCAGCCGTTCGCGGAGCTCCTCCTCGGAACGCCAGACGAGCTCGTTGGCCAGCATGATGTCGGAGATGGATTTGCCTTCGCGTTCGCAGATGGCCAGGAGTTCGTCGCCGGTCGTGAAAGGGTAGGGCTGGACCGTGGTGTCCGGCACCACCTTCTCCGTGCCGGTGACGTCGCCGTCCACCACGAAGCCGCCTCCGATGGAGTAGTAGCTCCGCTCCCGCAGCACCGCGCCCGTGTGGTCCAGCGCCCGGAAGGTCATGCCGTTGGGGTGCGCGGGCAGGGATTTGCGGCGGTGCAGGACCACGTCTTCGTCCCAGTTGAAATCCACCCGGTGGTTCCCGCCCAGCCGCAGCTCGGCATCCAGGGCAGCCGCAGCCACCTGGTCATCCGCCGTGCGGGTGTCCACGGTCTCGGGGGAGTGGCCTTGGAGCCCAAGCACCACTGCCTTGTCCGAGCCATGGCCCCGGCCGGTGGCGCCCAGGGAGCCAAAAAGCTCAGCCTGGACGCGCACCGTGGCCGGGAATTGGCCGGACGAAACAAGTCCGTCCGTGAACTGCTTTGCCGCCCGCATGGGGCCCACCGTGTGTGAAGACGACGGCCCGATGCCAACGGAAAACAGGTCGAGCACACTCAGTGCCATTACGGGACCTCAGGCGACGCGTACTCCCGCATGGAATCCAGGAGCCAACGACCCAGGTAATCGGCAAAGGAAGCGCGCGGGAAGATCTTGAACGACTCCTCGTCGACCTTCCAAAGGACCACCGGGATGTGTCCGATTTCCGTGGACAGGGCGGTGCCTGCCTTCAGGACACGGGGGTGGAGGTCCAGTGCGCAGCTCTTCTCCAGGACTGCGCGGGCGCGGCTGCCCGAGAGCTCGAACGTGGTGCGGTTGGCGGAGAGGTCCACCACCTGGCCGGAGTCGCTGCCCAGAGCGGCCGTCAGGTCGCTGACCAGGGAGCCGCCGAGGGAATCGTGGGATTCCTCCGTTGCCACCACCAGGAACTCAGTGGGGCCGAGCCACACGGTGCTGGCGGAATCCGAGGACACTACCTCACCGCACGCGGCAGGCAAGCCGCCGGTGACGGACGCAACCCGGGTACCGGCGTCGGACGTCCTGTCCACCCGGACACCCACCTGGGTCTGGTAGGGGATTTCCTTGAGCGTCACCGCCCCGGGCACTGAGCCGGCGGCGAAGGCGTCGGCAAGGTGCTCGGCCGGGCTGCGGCGCGCGGCGCGAACGCGGTCAACATTCACGGTTTCTGCGGGAGTTGCTGTCTCAGCCATCTTTGCGGGTCCCTTCAGCATCAAAAAGTACGGTTTCGCCAACAACCACGTCCACCAGCTGGTCTCCCACGGAAGCCACGAGGGTTTCGCCAATGCGGTTGCGGCCGTTCTGGATCAGGGCCAAGCCAAAGGAACGGCCCAGGGCGGCGCTGTGGTAGCTCGAGGTCACGAAGCCTTCCATGGGAACGGGACCGTTGGCCGGGTTGACCGCGATGCCCTTCTCCACCAGCTGGGTGCCTTCGGGCAGCTTCAAGGAGTGGTTCACGGGCAGGACGCTCACCAGGTGCTTGCGGTCCTCGCGCTTGGAATCCTCTCGGAGGTAGGAACGCTTGCCGATGAAGTCCTTGGCCTTGGAGACGATCCACTCCATGCCGGCATCCTGCGGGGTGACCGTGCCATCGGTGTCCTGCCCGACGATCGGGTAGCCCTTTTCGGCGCGGAGGACGTGCATGGTTTCCGTGCCGTAGGGGGTGATGTTGAACTCGGCACCTGCGGCAGCAACCGCTTCCCAGGTGTTGAGTCCGTACCAGGACGGAACGTTGATTTCGTAGGCCAGTTCACCGGAGAAGGAGATCCGGCATACACGGGCCTGAACGCCCGAGGCCAGCGTGGTCTCGCGGAAGGTCATGAACGGGAAGTTCTCTGCTTCCAGCCCACCGTTTTCGGCCAGCTGCGGAGCCACCTTGGCGATCACCGCACGGGACTTGGGACCGACGACGGCGATCGTGCTCCACTGCTCCGTGACGGAGGTGAAGACCACATCCAGTTCCGGCCACTCCGTCTGGTGCCACTCTTCCAGCCAGTCCAGCACCTTGGCTGCGCCGCTGGTGGTGGTGGTCATGAAGTAGGTGTCCTCGTCCAGGCGAAGGGTCACGCCGTCGTCGAAGATCATGCCGTCCAGCGTGCACATGACGCCGTAGCGGGCGGAGCCGGGAGCGAGCTTCTTGAACGCGTTGGTGTACACCCGGTTCAGGAACTCGCCGGCGTCCTTGCCACGGATTTCGATCTTGCCGAGGGTTGTGGCGTCCATGAAGCCCACGGAGTCGCGGACTGCGGCGCACTCGCGGAGTACCGCGGTGTCCATGTCCTCGCCGGCCTGCGGGTAGTACCAAGGACGCTTCCACTGTCCGACGTCTTCGAACAGTGCGCCCTGGGCAACGTGCCACGGGTGGATGGAGGTGACGCGGGCCGGGTCGAACAGCTCGCCGCGCTGGCGTCCGGCCAGGGCTGCGAAGGCCACCGGGGTGAACGGGGCGCGGTACGCGGTGGTGCCGATCTCGCCGATGCCCGGAACAGCGTCCGCGCCGCCGAACTTGAGCGCTGCGGCAATGACGCCGATTGCGTTGACGCCGGAGGTCTTGCCCTGGTCATTGGCGGTGCTGATGGAGGTGTACCGCTTGACGTGTTCCACCGACCGCATGCCCGCACCCGTGGAGCGAAGGACGTCGGCCACGGACTGGTCGCGCTGGAAGTCCACGAAGTGGTTGTGCCACTCACCCGGTTCACCGGTCTGGCCGGGAACCAGCCACAGCTGGCGGGTGGGTGCGCTGGCTACCGGAGCCTTGACCTCGGAAGGAGTCACTGCGGACTCGAAGCCTGCAGCGATGGATGCGGCTGCCCCGGCGGAGATACCCTCTGCCAGGCAGTCCCGCAGTTCGTAGCTGCCACGGCCTGCGCCCACAACCTGCTGGTCGCGGACCACGGTGGAGGGGATGAACGCTGCGAGATCATCGTCCCAACGCAGTTTGCCCTGGCGCTGGCTATGGAGGTGGACCACAGGGCTCCAGCCACCGGACACGGCGAGGACATCGGCGGCGATCTGCTCGACGCCCGAGGTGAGTTCGCCGTCGTCGTTGATGCTGCGGACGGTGACGCCGCTGAGGCGGCCCGACTCATCTGCGCTGGTATCGGCAACGGCGCTGCCGATCAGGACGCGCAGGCCGGATTCGACGGCGGCTGCGGCCTTTTCGCTGATCTGCGGACGGGCATCGACGACGGCGGCAACCGGCACGCCTGCTGCCTTCAGGTCCGCGGCGAGCAGGTAAGCGGAGTCGTTGGTGGTGCTGATGACGACGCGCGAACCGACGGCGACGGCGTAGCGGTTGAGGTAGGTGCGGACGGCCGAGGCGAGCATGATGCCCGGGCGGTCGTTGTTCTCGAAGACCAGCGGACGCTCGTGGGCGCCCGGTGCCAGGACTACCTGTGCAGCACGGATGTGCCAAATACGGGTACGGGAGACGCCGGGAGCTGCAGGAACGCTCAGGTGGTCCGTGCGGTTCTGGGCTGCAATCAGGTAGTTGGAGTCGTAGGAGCCGAAAGCCGTGGTGCGGTGCAGGACCGTGCATTCCTCGGCAGAAACGAGTTCGGCTTCAACGTCGGCAACCCACTCCAGGGCGGGCTTGCCTTCGATCTCTTCCGCGAGTCCCTCCGCGGTGGAACCGGAAAGCAGCGAACCGCCGAGTTCGGGCTGGTCGTCGATCAGGATGACGCGGGCGCCGGTGCGGACTGCTTCACGGGCAGCTGCCAGGCCGGCAACGCCACCGCCGACCACCAGGACGTCGGTGTGGACGTACTTCTTGTCGTACTCTGCCTTGTCCTCGGCCGGGTCGAGCTTGCCCAGGCCGGACAGGAGCTCAATGTTCTGTCCGTCCACCAGCGAAACAGCCGTGGCGGGAAGCATGGATTCGGCTACGTGGCCGGGGAAGCGCGGAGCGATCTTCACCAGGGCGTTCGGCTCCTCGACGCCTGCGGCGACGATGCCGCGGGGGCGGTCCTCGTAGAGGGAGTTGCCTGCGTTGATGTGGCCGTTGGCAAGGAGGGCCGAAGCGATGGTGTCACCCGGGTGGCCAACGAATTCCTGGCCATCCACGGTGAACCGCCAGGTGATGCTGCGGTCAATGCGGCCGCCGGTGGCAAGGCGGGCGTTCTGGCTGCTCACTTCTGGGCTCCTTCCGGGGAGGTGGTTGTGGTGGGGGCTGCCGGTGCGAGTCCGGGGGTGCCGGCCTGGCCTGCTGCTCCCTGGTCTGTCGCTGCGAGGTCTGGCCGCGGTGAGCCCATCGCGTAGATCGAGTGGATGTCGTAGCTCACGGTGTCCCGGAGCATGTTGAACCACTGGCGGCAACCGGTGCTGTGAACCCAGCGTTCGGCGTAGGTGCCCTTGGTGTTCTCGCGGTAGAAGAGGTACTCAGCCCACTCCCGGTCCGTGAGGTCGTTAGGGTTTTCCGGGTAAGGGACGTGGGCCTGTCCGCCGTAGTGGAATTCGGTTTCGTCGCGTGGCCCGCAGTTGGGGCATGAAATGAGGAGCATGTCTTTTCCTGTCCTGTGCGGCTAGTGGGCCACGGCTGCGGCGCCGTGTTCGTCGATCAAGGCACCGGTTTCGAACCGTTCCAGTGCGAAGGGAGCGTTGAGCTTGTGCGGTGCGCCCGTGGCGATCGTGTGGGCGAAGGTAAGGCCCGCTGCCGGGGTTCCCTTGAAGCCACCGGTTCCCCAGCCGCAGTTGACGAACATGTTCTCCACCGGGGTCACGCCGACGATCGGCGAAGCGTCCAGCGTGGTGTCCACGATGCCGCCCCAGGTACGGAGCACGTGGGCCCGGGCGAAGATCGGGAAGAGTTCCACGGCTGCTGCCATCTGCTCCTCGATCACGTGGAAGGAGCCGCGCTGGCCGTAGCCGTTGTAGGAGTCGACGCCCGCACCCATGACCAGTTCACCCTTGTGCGCCTGGGAGACGTACACGTGGACGTGGTTGGACATGACCACCGTCGGGTGGACGGGCTCGTGCAGTTCGGAAACCAAAGCCTGCAGCGGGTGGGACTGGATCGGCAGGCGGAACCCGGCCATCTCGGCCAGGACCGAGCTGTGGCCGGCGGCTGCCAAGCCTACCTTCTCAGTGTGGATGGTTCCGCGCGTGGTCTTGACGCCGGTGACGCGGTTGCCGTCCTTGATGAAGCCGGTGACTTCACAGTTCTGGATGATGTCCACGCCCAGCTCGTCGCACTTGCGGGCGAAGGCCCACGCAACGTGGTCGTGCTTGGCGATGCCAGCGCGCGGCTGGTAGGTGGCACCCATGACGGGGTAGCGGATGTTGTCGCTCGTGTTCAGGATGGGGCAGAGTTCCTTGACCTGGTCCGGCTCCAGCCATTCTGCGTCCACACCGTTGAGGCGGTTGGCGCCGACGCGCCGCATGCTTTCGCGGACATCGCCCAAGGTGTGGGCGAGGTTCATGACACCGCGCTGGCTGAACAGGAAGTCGTACTCGAGTTCCTCGGGAAGGATTTCCCACAGCTTGAGGGCGTGCTCGTAGATGGCCGCGCTCTCGTCCCAGAGGTAGTTGGAGCGGATGATGGTGGTGTTGCGGGCCATGTTGCCACCGGCCAGCCAGCCCTTTTCGAGGATGGCGATGTTGGTCATGCCATGGTTCTTGGCCAAGTAGTAGGCCGTGGCCAGGCCGTGCCCGCCACCACCGACGATTACTGCGTCATAGGACTGCTTGGGTTCGGGGTTGCGCCAGAGGAAGTCAGGGTGTTCGGGGAGGTGGTCGACACTCACTGGGCTGCTCCAATCATTTCTGCTTCGAGTACGGATTCGGCACCATTGCCGTTGTTGGAAAGGTGGGGGTACAGCGGGAACTTGTCCGCCAGCACGGTCACGCGGTTGCGGAGTTCGACGGCGGTCGCGTCGTCCAAGGTGCCGGTGGCTGCCGAGGCGATCAACGCCGTCGCAATGATGTCTGCAACTTCAGTGAATTCCTCGGCGCCGAAGCCGCGGGCGGCAAGTGCCGGGGTGCCGACGCGGAGGCCGGAGGAGACCATCGGCGGGCGCGGGTCGAAGGGGACGGCGTTGCGGTTGACGGTGATGCCGATGCGGTGGAGGGCATCTTCGCCCTGCTGGCCGTTGAGTTCGGAGTTGCGGAGGTCGACGAGGACCAGGTGGACGTCGGTGCCGCCGCTGACTACCGAGATGCCGGCCTGGGCAACATCATCCTGCAGGAAGCGCTCGGCCAGAATCTTGGAGCCTTCCAGCACGCGGACCTGGCGTTCCTTGAACTCAGGCTCGGAGGCGAACTTGAAAGCCACGGCCTTGGCGGCAATGACGTGCTCCAGCGGTCCACCCTGCTGTCCGGGGAACACTGCGGAGTTGACCTTCTTGGCGATGTCGGCGTCGTTGGTCAGGATCACGCCGCCGCGCGGGCCGCCGAGGGTCTTGTGCGTGGTGCTGGTGACGATGTGGGCGTGGGGGACCGGGCTCGGGTGCAGGCCTGCTGCCACCAGTCCGGCGAAGTGTGCCATGTCCACCATGAGGTAGGCGCCCACCGAATCGGCGATCCGGCGGAATTCGGCGAAGTCCAGCTGGCGGGAGTAAGCGGACCAGCCGGCAACGATCAGCTGCGGCTTGTTCTCGACGGCGAGGCGCTCCACCTCGGCCATATCGATGGTGTGGGTGTCCTCGCGGACGCTGTACGGGACCACGTTGTAGAGCTTGCCGGAGAAGTTGATCCGCATGCCGTGGGTGAGGTGTCCGCCGTGGGCGAGGTTGAGGCCCATGATGGTGTCGCCGGGGGTGATCAGCGCGTGCATGGCAGCAGCGTTGGCCTGGGCACCGGAGTGCGGCTGTACGTTGGCGTATTCGGCGCCGAACAGGGACTTCAGACGGTCGATGGCCAGCTGTTCGATCACATCAACGTGTTCGCAACCGCCGTAGTACCGCTTGCCCGGGTAGCCTTCAGCGTACTTGTTGGTCAGCACTGAGCCCTGGGCTTCCATGACTGCGGTGGGAGCAAAATTCTCCGAGGCAATCATCTCCAGCGTGGACTGCTGGCGGATAAGCTCCTGGGCGATCGCCTGATCAACCTCCGGGTCCGCCTGTGCGAGCGGGCGGATCAGCGGTTCAACCATGGTGTTCTCCTTTGACGTGCTTCTAGCGGCCGACTGTTAGGCAACTGATATATTAGAACTATTGCCATAGTATGTTGAACGTCACATAGTCGTCAACGGGTCGGTCAAAACTCGTCCGGCAGACCGCTTTACGGCCACGGGAAGAGAGTCATGAGCACAGCACTGGAAGCGTTGGAATCGGCACCGCAGGGTACGTCCCTGGCGGAAAACGCCTACCTGCTGTTGCGCGACCGGCTCATCATGCTCGATATCAAACCGGGCGACCCCATCAACGACGGTCAGATTGCAGCCGAACTCGGTATTGGCCGCACGCCGGTCCGCGAGGCCATCAAGCGGCTCGAAAGCGACCACCTGGTGGTTTCCTATCCCCGCCGCGGCACCTTCGCTACCGGCGTGGACATCACCCAACTCGCCGAAGTCTCCGAGATCCGCGAACTATTGGAGCCCTTGGCTTCCCGCAAGGCTGCCCGCATGGCCAGCTCCGCGATGCGATCAGAGCTTCGTGACGTTGCCGCCGCCATTCGTGACCTTGAAGGCAAGGATGCCTCCTCTCAGGAACTCATGCGCTACGACATCCAGGTGCACCGCCTGATCTACAAGGCCTCTGCCAACGCACACCTCGAGGACGTCCTGATCCGGTACGACAACCTCGCCACCCGCATTTGGTGCCACATGCTCGAAAAGATGCCCTCCGTTTCCGGGCACATCTCCGAGCACGCCGAACTTTTGACGGCCATTGCCGACGGCGACGAAGAGCTCGCCGCCAAGCTCGCCATGCACCACGTAGTGAGCTTCGAAGAGACCATCCGCCAGGTCCTCTAACCCCTCTCTCACCTTTTTCCCGTTTTTTGGGGACGCTCTCTCACCTTTTCCCCCTTTTTTGGGGACCCTCTCTCACCTATTTCCCGTCTTTTGGGGACGCTCTCTCACCTATTTCCCGTTTCTTAGGGACGCTCTCTCACCTTTTGTGTCGTTTGGCCGGACGCTCTCTCACTGTTCCCGCGCGGGTTGGTCGGCCCATGGTCGACGCCGGCACTCGTCTGGTCGCAACAGGTACCTCCTCTGTCAAATGGTGAGAGAGCGTTGGGGGCGGGTGGGGTTTTGGTGAGAGAGCGTCGGGGCTTTGGTGTGTGCTCTGCAACGTTGTTCTACTGAAGGCAACGGTCCCATGTGCCTGAACAAGCTGGCTGTGGCGCTGCGGTGCAACGCACCTCCAGAAGATATGGACTAAAACTACCCCTTGACCGTGCCGCACGTCACACATACTCTGGTGCAACAGCGTTGCGTCGAATGCAACCCCAATAATTTTGGTGGATCCATGAGTAACGAAACATCCTCAGTGGCAGCCGCTGCTACCACTTTCAAAGAGACAGCCAGCAGGGACACTCGACGGCGAGTTGTCACTGCCAGCTTCATCGGCAACTTCGTCGAATGGTTCGACTACGCCGTCTACGGCTATCTGGCCGGCATCATCTCCTCAGTGTTCTTCCCGGAAACGGATCGGCAGACCGCGTTGCTGGCAACGTTCGGCGTCTTTGCGATCTCCTTCTTTGTGCGGCCAATCGGTGGTTTCATCTGGGGCCATATCGGCGACAGGATCGGACGCAAGCAGGCGCTGAGCCTCTCCATTCTGATGATGTCGGTCGCTACGTTCTGCATCGCCCTGATCCCCGGCTACGCCACGATCGGCGTCATGGCTCCGATCCTGCTTTTGCTGGTCAGGGTGGTCCAGGGATTCTCCGCGGCAGGTGAGTATGCCGGGGCTTCCGCCTTCCTGGTGGAATACGCGCCGGCCGGTCGGCGCGGACTGTATGCCGCCGTCGTGCCTGCCAGTACCGCAGCGGGACTGCTGCTGGGATCGTTGCTTGCCGCCCTCCTCAGTTCGCTGATGACCGCTGAGCAGCTCAACGAGTGGGGTTGGCGCCTTCCGTTCCTCCTGGCCGCGCCGATGGGCCTGATCGGCCGCTACATCCGGACCAAACTGGAGGACACGCCGGCGTTCCGGGAACTGGCCGAGAAGGACCATGCGGTGAAGGCGCCCGCGTTCGCGATGTTCCGCCGCTACAAGAAGCAGTTGATCATCGCCACCGGCGCGGTGCTGCTGAATGCCGTCGGCTTCTACGTGATCCTCAGCTACATGCCGACGTACCTCTCGGAAGAACTGGGCTTCGGCGCCACGGAGTCGTTCCTGGCTACCACCATTGCCTTGGCCAGCTACATCGGCTTCATCTTCCTGACCGGCATCGCGTCGGACAAGTTTGGCCGGAAGCGGATGCTGCTCACAGCGTCCATCCTGTTCTCGCTGCTGACTGTGCCGGCGTTCATGCTCCTGGACACGCGGAACTTCCTGGTGATTGTGCTGGTGCAGATCCTCCTCGGCGGAATGCTCACCCTGAACGACGGGACGCTCCCCAGCTTCCTCGCGGAACTTTTCCCCACCAAGGTCCGCTACACCGGCTTTGCTGTCAGCTTCAACCTCTCCAACGCCTTGTTCGGCGGCACCGCCCCGTTCATGGCCACCCTCCTGATCGGCATGACCCACAACCAGTTGGCACCCGGCTGGTACCTGGTGGCTGCCTCCCTTGTTTCCCTCATCGCAGTCCTCTTCGCAGCAGAAACGTCAAAGAAGCCGCTGCAGCAGGACTGACAAACAACCACACCCATTGAAAGGAACACCCATGACCATCACCCAAGACCAGGCTGTCAACGACGTCGCCAAGCTTGAGCGCCTCAAGGTCCTCAACAACGGCCGGAAAGTCTCCTTGACCTTCTCCGACGCCGAGTTCGAGCGCCGTCTCGCCGGCCTCCGCCGCATCATGGCCGAGAAGGACCTCGACGCCGTGGTCCTCACCAGCTACCACTCCATCAAGTACTACTCCGACTTCCTCTTCACGTACTTCGGCCGTTCGTACGGGATGGTGGTCACCAAGGATGACACGGTCACTATCACGGCAAATATCGACGCCGGAATGCCTTGGCGCCGCAGCTACGGTGAGAACCTCGTGTATACGGACTGGCGGCGTGACAACTACATCCATGCCATCCAGGACGTCCTACGCACGCGCGGCATCAAGCCGCGCCGCATCGGCGTCGAAGATGACTCGCTGCCGCTGGACAACCGCAACAAGATCCAGGCCGCGTTCGCCGACGCGACGCTCGTTGACGTGGCCCAAGCCGCGATGCGCCAGCGCATGATCAAGTCGGCTGAGGAAATCGAGGTCATCAAGCACGGCGCCCGCATCGGTGACCTTGGCGGCGAGGCAATCCGCAACGCCATCAAGGCCGGAATCACCGAATACGAGGTTGCGCTGATCGGTACCGAAGCCATGGTCCACGAGATCGCGCGCACCTTCCCGAACTCGGAAATCCGTGACACATGGGTGTGGTTCCAGTCGGGCATCAACACTGACGGCGCGCACAACTGGGCAACTACGCGAAAGATCCAGGAACACGACATCCTGTCCCTGAACTGCTTCCCGATGACCAGCGGCTACTACACGGCACTTGAACGGACCCTGTTCTATGGCGAACCCGATGCCCGCTCGCTGGAACTGTGGAACATCAACGTCGAGGTACACAAACGAGGCCTGGAGCTCATCAAGCCCGGTGCCGTCTGCAAGGACATTGCCGCCGAGCTCAACGAGATCTATGTCAACCATGGCCTTCTCGCCAACCGCACCTTCGGCTACGGCCACTCGTTCGGCGTGCTCAGCCACTACTACGGCCGCGAAGCCGGACTGGAACTGCGTGAGGACATCGAGACGGTGCTGGAACCGGGCATGGTGGTGTCCATGGAACCGATGATCACTGTCCTGGATGGGCAGCCGGGTGCCGGCGGCTACCGCGAGCACGACATTCTGGTGGTTGGCGAGGACGGTGCGGAGAACATCACCAAGTTCCCGTTCGGCCCCGAGCACAACATCATCGGAGCGTAAGTGATGGGACCGGTGGTCACGGTGCACGGTGGCCACCGGCCCGATCGCGCCGCCGTCCGATTCGTGCCCGCGAGACGGTTCCGGTGCGGGCGACCCGGCGAAATATAGTGAATCCATGACTCCCGCGGAATCCAACGATGCTCCCAGCAACGGCGAAGGCAAAGGCGCCTCAGTAATCGTCAACGCCATCGCAGTGCTGAAGAGCTTCAGTGCCGAAGAACCTCTGCTCGGGGTCACCGAAATAGCCGGCCGCATCGGCATGCACAAGAGCACGGTGTCGCGCATCCTTGCCACTTTGGAGCAAGAGGGTTTGGTAGAGCGCGACGTCGATTCGCGCAGGTTCCGCTTGGGGCTGGGAATGATCGCCATGGCTGGCCCCCTCTTGGCGGAACTTGAAGAGCGCCGCGTCGCGTATCCGGTCCTCCGGGAGTTGACCGAACGCACCGGTGAGACCAGTGCGCTCATGGTGTGGAACGGCGTCGAATCCATGTGCGTTGAGCAGATCCCCAGCCGGCATCAGGTGAAGCACCTTGCTCCACTCGGCGCGCGCTACAACGAAGCTCTCAGTTCGTCAGTGCAGGTGTTTCTCGCTGGGGAGAATCCCGATCGCGTCCGGAGCCTGCTGCGCAGCGGCTCGGTCACGTTGCCCGGACTGGATGACGACGCCGTTGAGGCGTACGTCGGGCGGTTGGCGGAAGCGTCCAAGCGCGGATGGGCCGTCAATTTCGGAGAAACGTCCATTGAGGAAGTGGGCGTGGCCTCGCCCGTCTACGACCATCGCGGCGACATCGTGGCGTCCGTGCTGATCCCCGCACCCAAATTCAGGGTCTCCGAAGACATCCTGAACAGCCTTGGCGAAGCGTGCGCCGCCGCAGCAGCAAAGGTCACCACGCGCTTGGGCGGGCGCCCTCTGGCCTAGCGGCCCTACGGATCCCCTCGAGGTGGCAGTTAATGACAATCCCGTGCCGCAGCATTGTCATTAACTGCCAGCTCGGGGTTGACCTGACTCTCCTTCCTTCCTAGGGTATTCTGAGAAAACGTTTTCTTACCCTTGATTGTCCATGCCGGAGTGCCGTGTGCGCTCCAGGACTGGGTCACATCGTTGTGCCCGGGAAGGAATCATCCATGCGAACAGCCCGTACGAAACGCGCGCGCTTTGGAACGGCCGTTTTGGCAGTAGGCCTTGCGTCGCTCACGGCTTTTGGAACGCCGGCTGCCGCGGCACCGGCCAAAAAGCCCGGCGGGACGGACAGCCCCGTATGCTCCAGCAGCAGCGTCATGCTGACCGCAGGCACTGGCAACGCACCGCAGAACCTCTGCGTTCCTGCCCAAGCCACGGACCACAGCAGCACGCTCTTGGTGTGGAATAAGCCGGCGGACTACGCCGATGTGGTGGACTACCGCGTCTATATGAATGGGCGGCCGCTGGGAACAGCTGAGGAAAATGCCAAAATCCATTCGCCGGCCCAGGAGTACATAGATGCGTTCAGGGCCGCTGACCGGGACGGTTTCCACGTGAGGACCGTGGCGCACAACTTCACCGTGACCGGGTTGGCCCCCACAACTGCCTACCAATTCAGCGTCTCGGCGATGAGGGAAGATGGAACGGAATCGACGGTGAGTGGCCCCATCACTGTGACCACAACCCCGAGAGCACTTAAAGTCAGCATCACAGATCCGGCCTATAAAGCCGTTGGCGACGGGCAAACCCTCAACACCGCGGCAATTCAGAAAGCGATCGATACCTGCCGCACGCCGGGCTGCACCGTGGTGGTTCCTGCGGGCACCTTCACAACCGGGGCTCTGTTCCTTCATTCGGACATGACGCTGCATCTGGAAGAAGGCGCCCGGCTCCTCGGATCGGATCGGCCTGAGGACTATCCGCTGGAGAAGGGCTACTACCTCTATCCCGTCCCGGACCCCCTGCCCACCGAAACGGAGTACCGGAACTTCCGGAGGCCGCCGTCGTTGATTAACATCCTGCCGGCAGACAACGGGCGATCGGCCGAAAGCCGCGAGCCGGGAGCCGTCGCGAAGAACGTCCGCATCACCGGTAAGGGTGTGGTGGACGGTAACGGCTGGAAGCGGACCGCAGAAGGTTCCATCACGGACGAAGCCGGAAATGTGCTTCCGCAGTACGTCGCCAGCTCGGCCGGCAAGGTGCTGGATGACGGCCTCCTTGCCGCGGCTCAATTCCGCAACGCGAAGGAACACCCGGAGTTCCTGACGGGAGTGGTCAATAAGCCGGAAACGCTGGAGGATTCCGTGCTGTACGGCCAGTATCGCTCCAGCCTGATGACCTTCGTGGGTGTGGAAAACCTGTACCTGGAGGGAATCACAGCCGACAATCCTGCCTTCCACGGCGTCATGATCCTGGACAGTGAAAACACCACCGTGAACGGCATGCGCCACACGACATACAACACCAACAACGGCGACGGCTTGGAATTCGGGGGCACCAGCAATGGCATGGTGCTCAACAACTTCTTCGACACCGGGGATGACCAAGTCAATTTCGCTGCCGGACAGGGCAAGTACGGGGCACAAGGACGGCCGAGCGAGGATGTATGGATCTTCAACAACTACATGCGTATGGGCCACGGCGGAGTTGCTGTAGGTTCCAATACGGCGGCGTGGGTCCAGCGCGTCCTTGCCGAGGACAACGTGATGTACAAGGTCGAAACCGGCGGACTCCGGATGAAGAGCACCTCCGACATGGCAGGTGGCGGACGGGATTTCCTGTTCCGTGATACCGCCATGGCCTGCATGGGCAGCAGCGCGTTCATCATGACGCTCAGCTACAACCAGTCGCCGTCGGGGTATGTTGCCGCGGACTCCGCGACCTTCAAGAACGTCGCGGTCAGGAATGTTTCTGTGGATGGCAACAACTCGCCCACATGCGGCATGGCTGTCTCTGACAGCAAGCCGGTGATCGACATCCAAGCGGGCCCATCCCTGGGCGAAGGGACGGCCACCCTGGGCGCCTTCACGTTCCAGGATGTGGTGTTCCGAAATGTGAATCCCACCAACATCAAGGGGCTCACGGACTCCACTTTCGACGGCGTGACCTTCGAGAGCGTCCGGAACAACGCCAATCCCTGGCGCTTGGACGAGTACTCCACCGGGAACACCTTCACGGAGGTAAGCCCGGCGCCGCAGTAACCCCGAGATGGCAGTTAATGACAATCCGACGCGCAAACACTGCCATTAACTGCCACCTCGGCGGGTGAGACAACAGAACGGCGGCCGTCCCGCGAAAGTGGACGGCCGCCGTCGTTGTTATCAACGAGGGAAAGGCTACCTGGCCCTTCTTGCCGTTGTTGTCTCGTCCATGGCATCCCTGCCGAGCCACGCACCCAGGCCGATCATGGCCACGCCCAAGATCAAGTGCAGCCAGTTATCAGCGGTGTTGAACGGAACAAAGTTGGCGCCGGTTTCCTGGTTGATGACCAAGCCGTAGATCCAAAGAACTACGTAAACGGCGCCGCCACCCAGGAGGAACAGGCGTGCCATGCGAGCGTTCCTCGCCATGGCCAAACCTGCTACGCCGAACAGAAGGTGGACAATGTTATGGAGTATCGACACTTGGAAAACTCCAAGCAGCATGGCGCCGGATTCATGTCCCGCGAAGGTCATGGCGCCGTAATTGGTGGTGATTCCGGGGATGAATCCCAAGATGCCTACCAGCAGAAATACAATGCCAACGCCCATGGCGGTGTTGTGGAGCGTTAAGCCCATCGCGTGGTGATGGGCGGGGTGCGAAGCGGTGGTCATAAGTCCTCCCTTTCACGCTGGTTTCCGGCTCTTCTCGTGGAGAGCCGGCCTGCGGCAAGGGTGTCGGAAAACCTTGCCGACGCCGCCATAATACTCCTGAAATGCCGCAGATAGCAGGGGAAACAGCCGGATAGCATGGGTTCATGAGCCATGGTTCAGATGGGGAATTCAGGTCGTTCTTTTACGACACCCGTGACCTCACGCCGTTCCTGGAAGGGTACGTCCGCACTCCCGTCCGCGGCCTGACTGACGGTTTGGGTGACGCATTTTCCGGCGTCCTGAACGGTCGCAATTCCGCCAAGCTGTCAGTCGCGGGTCCGGTACCGCGGCTGAAGATGCTCTCCGGCAAGCCGGCCAAGGCCATGCACGACGCCATTTTCACCTCCACGGAGCCGGAATCGTTGCTTGCCCTGGCCCGCGCCTACCCGGGATGGGCGGGCCTTTGCCACGTCATGGCCGGACTTCTGGCGTACAAGCATGGAAGCTATCTCAGGGCGTCGGAGCTGTTGCGGCGCGGCTTGTCCACCAGGATCGACGACGACGCCAGCCAGTTCTCGGCAATGTACCTGGGGCGTGTGGTCACCCGGGTTGAGGTTGCGGAGCGCATCGAGGTTCCGGTCCTGTTCAGTGAGGAATCCGTGTTCCTTGCCTTGGCCCATTGCCTTCGCGAGATGGGCCTGACCGACTCGGCGCTGCAGGCCGTGGTGGGGCTGCCGCCGTCGTTGCCTTCTGCTTTGGCGCGCTGTTCGGCAGCGCATGCGCTGGGACGCCACCGCGAAGTAGTGGCCTGGACTGAGGGGCTCCTCAACACCGATGACCTGTCTGCCGCGCTGTTGCTCGTTCGCGCCAGGTCCCAGCGGGCGCGGGGTGACTATGACTCAGCGCAGCAAGCGTTGCGGGAGGTCCTCCGACGGCGGAAGACCAACCTGGCGCTGAAAAATGACGCACTGACCGACCGTGCCCTGCTTGCCCTGGACCTGGGTCGCCGTTCCCTCACGCCCCGCTCCATGAGGCCCTCCCCGGCGGCGGATCTGGAACCCGTGGAGTTCATCCGCAAAGACGAGGAAATGCGCAGGCTCTGGGAAAACGACTTCAAGAACCTCGGGGGAGAGTAGGCCTAGGCAAAAACCGGCAGGAGTTGCTCGGCCAGCAGCACCGCACCCAGCCCCACCATGATGATCCCGCTCGCCAGCGTCACCGCACGTGCCGCACCTGGTCGTGAAGCCAGCAGTTTCCGCGACGCCAAGGCGACGCCCGTGTAGACAAGCCCGGCCAGGGCCACGAACGTCAAGCCCAGCAGCCCTGACTGGACGGGCACGGGAAGGGTGGCGTCGGAGCTTACGAATTGCGGAACCAGCGCCACGAAGAACAGCAGGCCTTTGGGGTTGATGCCGCTGGTGCCAACGCCCTGCAGATAGGTGCGGAGGCGGCTGCCGGAAGGTACGACGGCGGCTTCCGCGCTGAAGCTCGCCCCGCGCCACGAGCGGAGGGTGACGACGCCGAGCCACAGCAGGTAGGCAGCGCCCGCGACAGTCAGCCAACCCAGCAGGCCCGGAACTCCTGCCAGGAGAGCCGCCAGGCCAAGCACCATGAGCGCGGTGTGGAGCACGTACCCGCTGCAAAGCCCGGCCACGGCAGGCACGAAGCTGGTGTGGCGTAGACCGGCGGAGATGGAGTAGGCCCAGTCGACGCCGGGCGTGCAGGCCAGGGTGGCTGACACGACGAGGAAGGCCAGAAACAGCTGCGGGTCCACGGTTCTCTCCAGGGTTTGTTGGTAGGAAAACTCTAGGGAAAACGGGGCGAAAAGTGCTCTCATTTTTTACTGCCCAGACTGCGGATTGCAGTAGTATTCTTGCGTGATTGATGGAATCGACAGAAGTATTTTGCGTCACCTTCAAGAAGACGGGCGGATTACTGCTACCGCCCTCGCGTCGAAGGTGGGTCTGACGGTGGCGCCCTGCCATCGACGTCTCCGCGATCTTGAGCAGTCCGGCGTTATCCGTGGGTATCGTGCGGACATTGACCCGGCCGCCGTCGGGCTTGGATTTGAGGCGATTGTCTTCGTCACGCTGCGCCAGGCGGACAAGGCCACCATGGCCGCCTTCGAAGAGAAAGTCGCCGCAAGCACCAACATTGTGGAGGCCCAGCGGCTCTTCGGTTCGCCGGATTACCTCCTGAAGGTCATCGCGGCCGATTTGCCCGCATACCAGCGCTTTTACGACGACGAGTTGGCGGCGTTGCCCGCAGTTGAGCGGTTGAATTCAACGCTGGTGATGAAAAACCTGAAGACCAACACCGGCCCGCCGGTCTAACCCTTTTCCTGCAGGAGTCCGGTGGTCCGGTACGGGATGACTTCGCGGAGGAACATGCTGGTGGACGTGCGGACAATGCCTGGGCACAGCCGGATCTCCTCGGACACCCGGTAGAGGTCGTCGGGGCTCCTGGCCACTACCCGGATGATGAGGTCGGTATCGCCGGCGGGGGCGTGGCACTCCAGTACTTCGGGTATCTCGCGCAGTGCGGCGATGGCTTCATTGAGGTGGCTTTGGTCCAGTTCGGCGCTGACCGCAGCGGCCACGCCCCGGCCAAGCGCGGAAGGAAGGACCCGGCTGCTGTTGGCGCGCAATGCCCCCGAGGCGGTCATACGCTCCAACCGTGACTGGACGGTCCCGCGGGCCAGCTTGAGTTTCTGCGCCAGCACCATGATGGGGACACGTGGATCCTCGTCCAGTGCAGCCATGATGCGGCGGTCTGTGGCGTCGAGTTCCTGCAAAGTGACCACTTCCTGTCGATGAACCGTGCCGGGACTGGTCAGATTGACTACTCAAGCACGCTCCTGTTGCACCTACTGTATGCCCCCTGCTGAAATAGTGGCAACGAGGCAGGGTGAAGCTACCGCTGGAATCCTGCCGGCACCAGGCAGCTGGAACACCACCCGGCGTCCTGCGACGTTTCCCGCAAGGAAACCGCCGCTGATTGACTCTTGTTCACGCATTGTCATTCTGCACTCGCCCGGAAACGGGCAGCACAGTAAGAGCCCCTGAGCCACCGAACCGTTGCGGTAGCTGAGGGGCTCTTGTGCTGCCGCCCGGCACATAGGCTGGGACCATGACTTCCGCAGGCCGTTTTGCCCCCAGTCCCTCCGGCGAACTCCACGTGGGCAACCTGCGCACTGCCATTCTCGCCTGGCTTTTTGCGCGCTCCACGGGGAGAAACTTCCTGCTGCGCGTCGAAGACCTTGACCGCGCACGGTCCGGCGCCGAAGCCCGGCAGCTCCGCGACCTGGAGGCCGTCGGCGTCGGGTGGGATGCCGCCGTCGTACGTCAGACGGAGCGCGGTGCGTTGTATGCAGAGGCGATTGACCGCCTGGCCGGGCAAGGCCTTACTTACGAATGCTTTTGCACCCGCAAGGAGATCCAGGAGGCCCCGTCAGCTCCGCACGCACCGCAGGGTGCCTATCCGGGGACGTGCCGGAAGCTGTCGCACGCTGAACGGGAGATCCGGCGCGCTTCCCGCCCCGCCTCGATCCGCTTGAGATCCGACGTCACGGAGTGGGCTGTTGAGGACCAGTTGCGCGGCCGCTATGTGGGCGTGGTGGATGATTTGGTGCTCCGCCGGAACGACGGTGTGACCGCCTACAACCTGGCGGTGGTGGTGGACGACGCCGCCCAGGGAATTGACCAGGTGGTGCGAGGCGATGACCTGCTCCCGTCCACACCGCGGCAGGCATACCTCGCCTCGCTGCTGGGGCTGCCGGTCCCCGAATACGCCCACGTTCCGTTGGTGGTGAACCACGACGGCGTGCGGCTGGCAAAGCGCGACGGTGCCGTGACGCTGGGCGACCTCGCCGCCGTCGGAATCCCGGCTGACCAGGTGCGAGATCTGCTCCTGGGGTCGCTCGGGCTGCCACCCGGATCTTTGGAATCTTCTGTGTCACGGTTCCGTCCGGAGGAGCTTCCACGGGAACCGTGGGTGTGGAGCGTTCCCCGCGGCGCTTAGCTGTTGGCCTCGGCCGCCCGTCGCAGCGGGACCAGCTGTCCTCACCCCTCAACGAGGCGGCGCCGATGTTTGAGTTCCTTGATCCAATCTCTCGTTTGCATGGCGCCAAAGGGTGAGGCGCCGCCGTCGAGGTCGCCGATCAAGGGGCCGCTGGCTTTGAGTGCAGCCTCCAGGGAATGCTGCGCGGCCCGGTCCGTGAGCCCGAGCTTCACTGCCCAACCCAGGAAGTGCTTCCGGCTGATTCCGGTCTTCTTGCCTCCGATGGCCAGGGCCAGCGTCTTGTCGCCGTAAATCACTGTGGAGGGGATGTCGTAGACCGGAGCGATGGTGAACTCGCGCCGACCCTGCACGCCGGGTGTTTCGACCACCGAAACGTTCTTGGCGTGGAGATCGCCGTTGCCGGTCAGCCAGGCGAAGGCCATCTGGATCACCAGGCTCCTGAGGGCAGGCAGTGGTGCAGGGCAGTGTGCGGCCAGCGCCATGCACACGTCGCTGAAGGGAATGCTGTACTTGTCGGCCGGATAGAGGCCCAGGATTTGTGCTCCGTCCTCCACCGCTAACCGCTGCGGTGAGCCGTCGGCTGCGGTGATGCGATCGAAACGCTCCACCAAAAGCCCTGCCCGCCCGCCGACGTCGTGCACCAATTGGACATGGCTTACCGGAATCCGCAGCCGACGCGCGTAACGGAACATAAGAAACTCGTTTTCCACGACGAACGGAAACTCCGGCGCGTTGAGCTTCAGAATGTAGCGCTTCCCGGCCTGTGCCACGGGCAGGGAGATCATCCCCGCCGACAACTTGTCCTGCACACCCGCCAGAGCCACGGGGTCGATCAATCCGGAGTCGCCCAGCAGGGCGTCGAAGTCAAGCGGCAGTTTGGGATCAAGCACGACGGCGGAGCCCCCTTCTGCCGGCGGCTCGCCGTGGGGGACCGTTTGGACATCGCCGACCGCGTCTCCGCCGGCTGCCATGAGGAGCGCGAGTTCGTCGTCGGCGCTGGCCTTGACATGGCGGCGAAGTGCGTTGAGGCGTCGACCCTCGGGCAGCAGCCCTGTGAAGTAGGGAGGAACAGCGCCGCTTGGCGTGACTACCGGTTCATTGCTGACGGGCAGGGTGGTTGCTACCGCTGGGAGGTCCTTGTTCAGATAGCCAGGCAGGTAGCTGAACTTGGTGCCCCCTTGATGGCGCTCAAGACGGGCTGCGTGGATGCCTTGCTTGTAGACGTCTGCGATGCGGTGGTACGTCATGGGGTTGCCGTGCTGGCTGGACTGGCGGCGTGGACGACCGAAAGTTCCAACCCGAGTGTGGACAGGACGGCCATAAGTGGCTCAAGTTGAATGGTGGGCTTGCCGTTTTCCACGAAGCGCACGAAGCGTTCGGAGACTCCTGCGAGGTCGGCCACGTCCTGCTGGCTGAGGCTGAGGGACGTGCGGCGGGCGCGCACTTCCGCGCCGAGGGTTGAGCTGAAACTGCTGCCTGTCACCCTGGCCTCCTGAATCGGTTGGAGCGGCACGAACGTGCCGGTCTCAACATTCTGGACGCTTTTGTGCGTCGCTTCAAGGGGCGTATGCGCCATTTTCGGCACGTTCGTACCGGAGGTTTTCGTTGCGGCACATTAGAGGACGTGGGGGACATGTCAGGATGTGAAGCACACATTTGCATAGGGCCACGGGAGGTCCCTAACGCCGGCAACTACACGGTACGTTCATGGGTGGTGCGGTTCATCCTTGCAATCATCATGATTCCGGCCGCGATCGGCAGCTTCATCATGCTTAGCGCGGCCATCGTCAGTCTGAACTGGATCGTGCTGATCTCCGGCTTGGTCTGGACCCCGCTATTCGCTGCCGCTCCATCTTTAGGCTTCGAAGCAGCCAGGGATGGGCGGGAAGCTCGGAAGGCGCGCAAGCTAAACGGTCTTCCGAAACCTCAGACATCCGTGGACGACGAAGCAGCCAGGCGCTACTTCACGAAACATAAGGAACCCGGGCTAGAGATCACCCAGGGAACTTCCCTGACGCCAAATGGTGAGCACGTTGACCGGGAACTGTGGCGGCGGGGTGTTCCAGTTTCAAGGAAGTGGACTGGTTAACCGTGTAGCGTTTAGGGAACCTTCACCGGGCATTTTTGGGGGCGGGTCTTACGGGAATGCCGTAACACTGGAACGGCGGGGTCGTCGATTGCACGTCAGATACGGCCGGTGGGGGACCCTTTACCGGACACTCCATTTGGGTTCCTCATAGAGGGCAGAGTCATACATGTGCACAGGCCGTGACTAACCCGGCACCATGAACACCTCCATCTACGACGCTTCTGCTTTCGCGCAGTGGTAGCTGAGGAAGGTGCGGGAGAGGTAGTTAACGGCCACAGTCAACAAGTTTCTGAGATTGTCAGGTTCGGTCAAAGTACCAGCACTCGCAAGGTCACAACGCCGATCGACCGTGAAGCCGCTGCCGCAGCCCTGCTGACGGCCTCTTGATTTCAGTCGAATGATCATTGACGATCTGCCTTAGCTCGGAGTTGAGCGGCAAATGTGCCATTAGTGGGGGCACCGAAAATTGGGGGGCGGCATGCGTGCTGTTCGGTAGGTTCTTTGCTGTCTTGTTAGCTTTGCCTTGGCGATCCTGGGACTGGTTCCGGCATCTCTGGCAGCAGGACCCGCTCCAGCGGTTGCCGACGCGTCGGCAGCTGTTCTACGAGGGGGTACGCCAAAGACTTTACCCAAAGTGACGGCACCCCAGTCGGTGTTGCCTGCGACCAATGCGGAGTCGTCTGACCAAGCCCCTTCTGTTTGGAGGTGGCAGGGTGGCCTCCGATGTTGTGGTCACTGATCCGAGCGACTGGACCGTCAGCTTGTCGATGACTGTCGACACGGAAGTGCACCTCTCGGCGACGGTCAACAAGACATTGTCCAGTTCTGGAATGACTGTCGAGATCCATTCGCTGACCGCTTCCGGCAATTCAGAAGTGGTTTGGTGCTACACAGGAACTGTCTGCTCAAAGTCGACCACGCCCTCTGAAGTGCAGACCACCTACGTGGCTGTAGTTTCACCGCCCACCAGCGGCAAGCTGATGCCAACAACCATCATGGCGGCCTCAGAGACAGTAACCCCTCCGGCATGGACGCTTAGTCTTGCTACCGAGATCACGACCGTGGTTACGCTTACGGCCACGAGCAATTACAGGATGGATAGCCAGAACACCAGGTTCCTACGCGTTTACGATCTAGCCACCGGAAAAGCTGTTCAGCATTCAATGAGTTGGTGCAGTTCTGGTGCGGTCTGTGTGCAGGCCGGCTTCGTTCCGACCAGGCTTGATAGCCGATACAGGGCTTATGTGACGACGGATAACTCCGCGTCTCCGCCGAGCACCGGATTTCTGGCTTCCTCCAACGTAATCACGCCGCCCCCGTGGACCATCACGCTCGAACGCAGTGGAAGTACTCTCACGGCACGCACAAACTACGACACCTCTGCTACTGGCGCCCAGTGGATGACGTTCTTCGACCTATCAAGTAGCAGCACAGCACCGTATAACTACGTCGCCTTCTGCAATAGTGGGACGGTTTGTTCCACTACTGTGTCAAGTACGCGTGTGGGTCACCAGTTCATAGCGACTGCCGGCAACCTAAACAACCTCTTCCCGCCTAACCCGATGCTTGCTGTTTCAAACCAGATCGGGCTGCAGGGGCCCACTTCTCCGTATGAGACAGCAGGCGGCTCGAACCCTGCCCAACTGAATGACTGCTATTCCTGCGTCGGCGATCCCATCAACACCTCCAACGGCGAATTCTTCGAGACTGACAGCGACATCGCAGTCCCTGGTAGGGGTGGCGGGCTTACGCTGTCCAGGACTTATTCTTCCCAACGGGCTGGGATTGATGGGCGGTTCGGTTTCGGCTGGGCTGATGGCTACTCCATGGCTGCGGCGGAGCTCGCTGACGGCACTGTGCAGATCCACCAGGAGAACGGCTCCCGGGTTGTGTTCACGGCTGCCGGAGCAGGCACTTACACGGCACCATCGCACGTGCTGGCGAAGCTGGTGAAAAACACCGACGGCACTTGGACGTATACACGCCGCAGCAAGGAAATCTTTGTCTTCGGTACCTCGGGAAAGCTCACCAGCGTCGCTGACCTGAACGGCAACGCTGTAGCACTGTCGTGGGACTCGAACCTTAAGCTCACCACCGTCACAGACGGCAGCGGCAGGACCATCAGCTTCACTTACGGCAGCAACGGGAAAGTGTCCACGGCCACTGATCCGGCCGGACGGGTAGTCACGTACGGATATGACGCGGCAGGCCGGCTCGAGACCGTGACGCTTCCGGGCAACAGAACGACCAGCTACACCTATGACGTCTCGAACCTCGTCACCTCCATGACAGACCCGCGGGGATCCGTCACGGTCAATACGTATGACGCTGCCCGCAGGGTCACCAAGCAAACCACAGCCGCCGGTGACCTCATGCTTGCCTACAGTGCAGACGGCAGCGACGCCCTGACGACGATTACGTCCCCCGGGGGCCGGGTCACGAAGGAAACCTACCGTGGTGGCCAGATGATCAAACGGGTCGTTGGCGCCGGGACGCCGCAGCAGGCCACATGGACGTACACCTATGATCCGGCCACTTTTGCCAAGACGTCGGTGAAGGATCCGCTGAACAGGACCAGCTCAGCTACCTATGACGCCCGTGGCAACAAGCTCACAGCTACGGAGAGCGGGGGAGGGACGACCAGTGCCACGTATGACAGTCTCGATAATGCGCTGACCAGCACCAACGCTGCGGGCACTACTACGACGTTCACCTATGACACTGCCGGCAACCGGCTCACTGCCTCGACGCCGCTCACTGGAACGAGCCAGACAGCGGCAATCACCTACGGTTATGCGGACACGAACCATCCGGGTGACCTCACCAGTGTCACAAACCCGAACGGGCACACCACGACGTTCACCTACGACAGCCACGGCAACCGCACCAGTGTGGCGGACGCCCTCGGCAGGACAACGTCCACGGCCTACGACATCCTGGGCAGGGCAACCTCCCTGACCACGCCAAGCGGCAAGACCACCACCGTGACCTACAACACCGCTGGCTTCCCCGCCACCATCACCGACCCGCTCGGCAAGACCACCACCTCGACATATGACGCCAGCGGCAACAAGACCTCTGTGACTGATCCGATGGGCCGCACCACGACGTACACTTTTGACGCGCTGGACCGCCACACGGCAACAACGGCACCCGACAACACTGTCACAGCGACCGGGTACGACGCTGACGGAAACATGACCTCCCAAACAGATCAGGCGTCCCACGTCACCAACTACACCTACGATTCATTGAACCGCCTGACGTCCTCAACAGACGGGCTGAACAGAACCACGAGCTACGCCTACGACGCCGCAGGACAGCTGACCGGCAAAACAGATCCGTCCAACCGCACGACGACCTTCACCTACAACACCGCGGGGGACAAGACCGGCACCAGCTACTCCGACGGCATCACACCCGAACGAGACGTTCACGTACACCGCGCTGCACCAGGTCGCCACCACCACGGACGCCACCGGGACGAGTACCAATGTTTACGATTCCCTGGGCAGGCTGACTTCCAGGACCAACGGGGCCGGGAAGAACATCTCCTACGGCTACGACCTGGCAGGCAACGTCACCTCCCAGACGTACCCGAACGGCCAGAGTGTAAGCAGAGACTACGATGCCGGAGGCAACCTGACGTCGCTGACGGACTGGCTGAACAACACCACAACCTTCACCACTAACCTCGACAGCCAATCAGCCACGACAAGCTACGCCAACGGCATCACATCAACGTTGGCGTATAACGACAATGGCCTGGTCACCGGCATCGATGTGACCAATGCTTCGGGCAGTATCGCGAGCTTCGGTTACACCCGCAACGACAACGGCAACCTGGCCACGGCCAACACCACCGGCATAACCCAACCAGCTGAGACGTATGGCTACACAACCCGCGACGAGCTCGCCAGCGTCAACACATCCACCTACGGCTACGACTCGGCAGGGAACCCCACGAGCCTGGCCAACGGAGCGACACTGACCTACGACGCCGCCAACCAAGCCACGCAGTTCACGCTGGACGGGACGACGACGGCGATCACCTACGACAACCAAGGGAACCGGCTCACGGGCCCGGCACCAACACTGGGGACATCCACCTATTCGTGGAACCAGGCCAACCGGCTCACGGCTGCCAACGGCACGTCGTATACCTATGACTCATCCGGCCTGCGGGCGTCCCGCACACCCGCCAGCGGACCGGCGCAGGCCTACACCTGGGACACGACCCGCGCTGTGCCGCTGATGCTCAGCGACGGTGCCCTGAGCTACATCTATGACGCCGCCGGTAATCCCGTCGAGCACATCGACACTTCAGGAGCGGTCACTTACTACCAGCACGACCAGTACGGTTCCACGAGACTGCTGACGGACACCGCTGGCAGTGTCACCGCGACGTTCATTTTTGATGCGTATGGGAAGCTTGTGGCGAAGACGGGAGCAGGAGACAGTGTGCTGCGTTGGAATGGACAAGCACAGGACAACGACACTGGCCTGTACTACCTCAGAGCCCGGTACTACGATCTGACCACAGCACAATTCCTCGGCATCGATCCATTGGCTGTAGCCACGCGCGACATCTACTCGTATGCGAAGAACAACCCACTGAACTTGTCCGACCCCTTAGGTCTGTTCGCTCGTCCCTTGGAAATCTTGGGCAAAAGTAGTGCAGGCGCTGCCGACTGCGTTCCGAGCCAAACAGTTGATTTATCAAAGACAGCGGGAACGTCAGACTACATGTGCAGCCGCTATGGGTCGGGTTGTGACCCAGCACCCCTTTACAACTGCTTTTCATTCAATAATTGTGGGCAATCAACAGGTGATAACCCTCGTTTGAGGTGTGTATATGGCGTCATGGGGCAGGCAGCGGTCGGAGGGGCTCTTGGAGGAGCTGCAAAAGTTGGACTGGCCAAATTTATCCCCATTCTGGGCCAAGCTGCGTTTGTTGGATCCGTGGCTCTGGGGGGAGCCGGCGGGCTAGTATCAGGTGCCTACTTTGGCTTAACCGTTGCATGTCCGAGTTCGGAGGGTTAGATGACAAAGCGTGAGATCATCGGGTCGGCCCTGGGCCTGACTATTACCATCGGAGTCACAGTTTTCGTGATGTCCTTTACGTTCCCGCCCAGCCACCCAAACTTTGCTCCGATGGTTGGAACGATCGTTGCGGTCTTCGTTCTCGTCGAAGTGGCCCGCAATCTTTGGCTTCACAGAAGGCGACAACGAGCCGATAGCAAGCGAACCTAGCGGTGCTGTTCGTTGATCACTTGAGTGGCCCTTGAGATGGATCATTATTGCTACCTGACATGGGGCCGCGACGTCGTTCAAGATGAACGAATCACCACTCACCAGTTGGGCCACCGCTTTCGTCCCTGAAACGAAGTAGTCCCATACATCCTGCACCCCAAAGAGACTACAGCCAGGGCGCAGTTGGCGGTGCCCTGGCCGCCACCCAAAGGTTGGAAGCAAGCCCTCATGGGTAAGGGAACGGAGCGCCGTCGACTGACCCGTCCCGGAACGCACTCAGATGGGTCATTTGCGCGCAGAACAGCGGCGCCCGTAAGCCGGTCCCCCACCGGCCGCCAGTCCGTCCCGAACAGCGCCCACCAATTTCGCGGCATTCCCCAGAACGAGGATTGCCGTAAGACCCGCCCGCAGAACTGCCCGATAAGAGTGCACTAAACGCTACACTCAGCGTCATGCTTATTGGCTACGCCCGCGTCTCCACCAACACCCAAGATCTGACCGCCCAGCGCGATGCTCTCACGGCCGCTGGGGTGGAGCCCGAGGCGATCTACGTCGATCAAGGATTCACTGGAACCCAGCGCGAACGGCCCGGCCTTGGCAAAGCCCTGGCCGCATGCCGCAACGGAGACACTCTCGTGGTAACCAAGCTCGATCGCCTCGCCCGGTCATTGCCCGACGCCAGGGACATCGCGGACGAGCTCACGCGCAAAGGAGTTGTCCTCAATCTTGGTGGCAGCGTATACGACCCGCACGATCCAGTGGGCAAGCTGCTCTTCAACGTCTTGGGTATGGTGGCCGAATTCGAAGCCGACCTCATCCGTGCCAGAACCCGGGAAGGAATGGCAGTAGCCAGGTCGAAAGGCCGGCTCAGAGGGAAGCAACCGAAGCTATCCAAAGCCCAAGAGGCGCACCTAGTCAGTCTGCACCAAGGCGGTGAGCACACCACCACCGAGATTGCCGAATTATTCGGCGTCGCTCGCTCTACGGTCTACCGCGCCATCCAAAGAGCAACAACGACTGATTCTCAGAATCATTGACATTGGTCCTTTGACAAGGGGGAGAAGACCAAGGATCAGCGGGACGTCTTTGTAACGGCTAGCTTTTCAACGTTCATAGCAGCCATTGTCTCTACTGACGCCTGCGCCGAGTCGCGCGGCGTTCGTGTGCAGAGAAGCCCTGAGGTCAGTTCGCGCCGAAGTAGGCCACGCTGGGAGCGGCAGCCAGATCACTACCGGCACCTTCGTCTACGAGGATGTCAGCGGCCGCGGCGGTTATGACCATCGCAGCAATCTATGGGCTTCCAACTTCGGATCAAAGTTCTGGGGCTCGCCCCACCCATCGTGGTGTCATCGTTGTTGGGGGCGTAGCTGCCAGCCAAGAAGCCAGTGGCGTGTGACCGATCCGGTGACCTACGACGACGGCACCACCCCGGCGCGGACACTGTCCTTCTGAGGGTGGTGGTTTAGCCCGCCGCGGCCTCCAGCCGCCGGAGTGCTGCCGCTCGGCCTTTGTGGCCCGACCGTTCGTCCAGGGCAATGGAGACACCCAAGGCGGCGACCATGACCAGCATGCACACCGGAACCGAGGCTCCCGAGGCAGCCAAGCCAACGCTTCCCGCGAGTACCGCCACCACCATGACGGAGCTCCAGAGCACGTGCTTGTCCGCGCCGAGCATGGCCGTGTAGATCAAGGTCAGTGAGATCTTGAAGATTGCTATGGGGGCCGCAATCCAGGCGATGGCCGTGGCCGCGCTGATGTGTGCTTCGTGGTCGATGAAGTAGGCCGCCACGTGGAGCCCTGCACCCGTGGCGGCGATCGCGGCGAAGACCATCATGTGGCCGTAACCAAAGAGGAACGAGCGGTGCCGCTGGAGATGCAGGGACTTGCCCGAGGGAAGGATGAAATATATCCACCACATACCGAAAGCCAGGCCTGTACCGCCGATTCCCACCACGGCCGCCTCGAGGGACCAGCCGTGCAGGGCAACAATTGCACGGAGGGTTTCGATGGCCCCGATAAGGCATTCGCCGAGAGCGATGATGGCCAGCAGTCCATAGCGCTCCGCAATGTGGTGCGCGTGCCATGGCGTACGCATTTTCCGTTCCGCGAGGCTCGGCACAGACATTTCCAGGACAAACAGGGGTGCCGCCAGGAGGAAGGTGGTGAGGACGTCGGTCTCGATCACCAAAGCAGCCACCCAGCCCAGCTGCACCAGAGCAAGATATTTGGCGTACCTCAAGCAGGTCTCGCGCCGTGCGGGATCCTGTTTGGCGGCCCGGAGCCACTGGAACACCAAGGCGAGGCGCATCACGATGTACCCGATGAGGATGGCCACGTTGTTCACATGGTCGCCCTCAAGGATCGAATGGAACATTGGCTCGATGCCCATCGCGAGGATGAGCACACCCAGCATCTGGATCATGGTGACTACTCTGAACACCCAGTCGTCGGTGTCGTATGCGCTGGCAAACCACGTGAAGTTCACCCACGCCCAGATGACGGCGAACATGGCGTAACAGAAGCCAAGAAGACCTGCCCCGAAGTGCGCTTCGGCAACATTGTGGGCCAATTGGTTGGCGGCCACACTGAAGGCAATGACAAAAGTCAGGTCGAAGAACAGTTCAAGGGGCGTGGCGGTGCGATGCTTCTCATGTGGATCGCGACCGCCCATCCGTGCCAAGGCATGACGAAGGGGGTTCGTGGACATAGCTCACAGATTACCCACTGCCGCGCAGCTCCGCCGAGATCGCGGGAATGCTGCGAAGTAGACGTGCTTTAGCGCACGAAATCGCAGGTTTCCCACGAAGTCGGCGCGGAGCCCCGCATGGACGAGCCCTACACCCGCCCCAAGACGTCGATGTCTTCGAGGAATTCCTGGTACACCTCGTCGCTGACGGTGGTGCGGGTTTCTGAGATCGCATCCAGGTAGTCCTGCGTGACCGGTCCCTTCCGCCCGTTGGAGCCGTTGGAGCCGTTGGCGCCGTTCGGTGCGGAGCCGGCGGCAGCACCGTCGTCGTACACGGCCTTTTCCAGGGCACGCTGTGAGGCGCTGCGCGCGGCGAACTCGATGTCTGCCGGCGAGAAGCCTTCGGTGCGGGAGACCAGCAGGGACACGTCCACAGTGTCTACCACGGTTGCCGGGATGAAGCGCTGCCACATCGCTTCGCGTGCGTGGACGTCCGGCAACCCGATGGGGATGACGTAGTCGAATCGGCCGTGGCGCAGGAACGCAGTGTCCAGGGCGCGGATGAAGTTGGTGGCGCACACGAGCAGACGCCCGGGCTGTTCGCGGAAGGCCGGGATGATCTTGAGGAGTTCGTTCGTGACACCCTGCAAGGGTGAAGGCGGGTCGCCGGCGCGTTGGGAGGCAATTTCCTCTACCTCGTCGATGAAGACCACTGCGTGTTCCAGTTCGGCGATTTCCAGGAACGTTTCCCGCAAGGCACCCGCGAGGCCCTTGGGATCGGAGGCCAGACGGGAGGGGAAGACTTCCACGAACGGCCATTCCAGCCGGGACGCAATGGCTTTGGCGAACGTGGTCTTGCCCGTGCCGGGAGGGCCGAACAGCACCACAGCACGCGGCGGGACTACACCATATTCGTCGGCGAGGTCGGCTTCAGCCAGGGGCAGCACGAGGCGCCGTTCCAGGAGTTCCTTCTCGCGCTTCATGCCGGCGACGTTTTCCCACAGGTCCCGGGCCAGGATGCGTCCGCCGAGCAGGCTGAGCGGTTCGAGTTCCTGGCGTTGGACGGGGATGGTCCGTTCAAAATAGCGCAGGTTCTTCTTGACCACGAACCCGCGCCCCAGGAAGGCTTCCACCCGGGTTTCGGTTTCCGGCATGAGCGCGGAGAGTTTGTTCAGGCCGTGCGGGGCCATGCGGTTTTCGACGGCGGACAGCAGCGAGGTGCCGATCCCTCGCCCACGGAACTCGGTCAGCGTGGCAAGGAAGACTACCCAGCCCTGATCGTGCGCGGCGCGTCCGACGGCGGCTCCGACCACCTGGTCGCCCTGGACCGCCACCACGGCGTGGTCCTTCTCGCAGGAAGCCAACACCTCGGACAGGGCGTACACCGGCTCCACGCCATCGGCCTTGAGCGACTCCCACAGGTGCAGGATGCCGTCCAGATCGGACGAGTGGAAGTCCCTGATACGCCAATTCGTCATGGCTGTGTCTCCTGGGTCTGCTAGGTGAATCGCCGTTGATGCCTTGGAGTTGAGCATAGGCGAACCCCGGCGAACAGGAGGTTGCGGGACCGTTGCGTTACGTGGGTCCCTATTGAACCGGACGCAGCCGCAGACCCTGCATGCCGCCGTCGACCGCCAGCGAGGTTCCCGACGTCGAGCCTGACAGCGGGCTCGCGAGGTAGGCCACGGCGCCGGCCACCTCTGCGGGACCCACCAGGCGACCATGCGGCTGGCGCGCGTTGAGGGCTGCGCGCTCGGCAGCCGGATCGACGGCGGCGTCCAGCAGCCGGCCGACCCAAGGCGTGTCCACGGTTCCGGGGTTCACGCAATTGACGCGGATGCCCTCGCGGACATGGTCCGCCGCCATGGCGAGCGTCAGCGACAGGACAGCGCCCTTCGATGCCGAATACAGCGCACGCTGCGGCAGCCCCGCAGTCGCAGCGATTGAGCAGGTGTTGACGATCGCTGCGGCGGGTGACTCACGGAGGTAGGGCAGGGCCGCGCGGCTGACGCGCGCGATGCCCACCACATTGACGTTGAGGACGCGCAGCCACTCGTCGTCGTCGTTTGCGGCGATGTCGCCTTGGGCGCCGATCCCGGCGTTGTTGACCACGACGTCCAGGCGACCGAACTGTTGCGCCACGCGTTCGACGGCGGCGCGCACCGAGGCGTCATCGGCCACGTTGCATTCAACGCCGTAGTGGGGACTGCCTGCCGGGGAGAGGTCCAGGACGGCCACTTGGGCTCCTCCGGCGGCGAGGCGGTCCGCAATGGCCGCCCCGATCCCGGAGGCACCCCCGGTGACGAGTGCTGCAAGGCCTTCGAAGTCGTTGCCCACCGTGGTCCCCATGTCTCAGGCGTGGGTGCTGGCGTACGTAGCCGGGCGGGCCGATCCGGCCGCCGCGCGGTAGTACTCCTGGCGTTGGCGTCCGAGTCCCTCGATCTCCAGCTCCACTACGTCGCCGGGTTGGATGAACGGGAAGCGTCCGGACAGTGCGACGCCTTCCGGAGTGCCCGTGATGATCACGTCTCCCGGTTCAAGGACCATGTATTGGCTGAGGTGGTGCACGATCGTGGCCGGATCGAAGATCATGTCCGACGTGCTGGAGTCCTGGCGGGATTCACCGTTGACGGTGGTGCGCAGGCGCAGATTTCCGGCGTCGATGTCGCTCGCCGGAACCAGCCACGGACCCAGGGGAGTGGAACCAGGCAGGGATTTGCCCTTGGTCCACTGTCCGGCCGCGCCCGGAATCTGGTAATCGCGCTCGGAGAGGTCGTTGGCCACGGCGTAGCCGGCGATGCACGCTTCCGCTTCAGGGACAGAGGAAAGGTATGACGCTTCCTTGCCGATCACAATGGCAAGTTCCACTTCCCAGTCGTACTTCTCCGACGACGGCGGGATGGGCGCGGCGTCGAACGGGCCACTGATGGTGTTGCCCGGCTTGAGGAACACCACGGGAACCTCGGGCGGCGTGGCACCGGACTCGGCAGCGTGGGCTGTGTAATTGAGCCCGACCGCAATGACGTTGCCGGGGCGCGCGACGGGTGCTCCGATGCGGACGCCGTCCACGGGAATTTCCTTGAGTTCGCCGGATTCCAGTGCTTCGCGGGTGCGGGCGATGCCGTCCGCGGCAAGGAAGGCGCCGTCGATGTCTTTGGTCAGAGACGAGAGACTGTAGTACTTCTCGGTGCCGCTGGCGTCCTTGGAAATGACGGCCGGTTGTTCGTTTCCGGCCGTACCCAGCCTGGCGAATTTCAAGGTCATGGCTTCCTCCGTGCGTTCGGGACTAACATCCGAGCTCTAGTGTGCTGTTTTCCTCCACAATACAGAAATGTGACCCGTTGACAAGGCAGACATCGGATGTTTAGGCTCGTGGCAATTCGTGAAGCCCGTCGACGCGCAGGAGCCGCATGAGCACCGTTACCGCTGTGGATACTTTCGATATCCGCTTTCCCACCTCCCTTGAACTCGACGGCTCGGATGCCATGAACCCGGACCCCGACTATTCGGCCGCCTACCTGGTCATCCGCACCGACGCCGGCGACTACTTTGAGGGTCACGGGTTCGTGTTCACCATCGGCCGCGGCAACGACGTCGAGACTGCAGCGATCAGCGCCCTAAAGGACCATTTGCTCGGCCGAAACGTTGAGGAACTCCTCGGCGACATGGGTGCTGCGTGGAAGCTGCTGGCCCACGATTCCCAGTTGCGCTGGCTGGGACCCGAGAAGGGCGTCATGCACATGGCGATCGGTGCCGTGGTCAACGCCCTCTGGGACCTGAAGGCAAAACGGGCCGGGCTGCCGCTGTGGGAGCTGTTGAGCGGGATGAGTCCGGAAGAACTCGTTTCCCTGGTGGACTTCCGGTATCTCAGCGATGCCCTTACTCCCGAGGAGGCGCTGAGAATGCTCCGTGCTGCCGAACCCGGGAGGGAAGCGCGCAAAGCCGTACTTCGCGCCGAGGGTTACGCCGCGTACACCACGACGCCGGGCTGGCTGGGATACAGCGACCAAAAACTTTCGCGGCTGGCCAAGGAAGCCGTGGCCGACGGATTCACCCAGATCAAGCTGAAGGTCGGGGCTTCCCTGAAGGACGACATCCGGCGGGTGCGGGCAGCCCGGGCTGCGGTGGGGCCGGACATCCGGATCGCCGTGGACGCCAACCAGCGCTGGGACGTGCAGCAGGCCATTGACTGGATGGCGCATCTGGCCCCATATGACATCGCGTGGATCGAGGAACCCACCAGCCCGGACGACATCCTGGGGCATGCCGCCATCGCCCGCGGGGTTGCGCCCATCCCCGTGGCCACGGGAGAACACGTCCAGAACCGGGTGGTCTTCAAGCAGATGCTCCAAGCACGTGCCTTGGATGTGCTGCAGATTGACGCTGCCCGCGTGGCCGGAGTCAACGAGAACATCGCCATCCTGCTGCTCGCGGCCAAGTTCGGCGTCCGGGTGTGCCCGCACGCCGGTGGAGTCGGTCTCTGCGAGGCTGTGCAGCACCTGTCCATGTTCGACTACGTCGCCGTGTCCGGAAGCAAGGAAGACCGGATGATCGAGTTCGTCGACCATCTGCACCAACATTTCGTTGATCCGGTGGACGTGCATGCAGGTGTTTACTGGCCGCCGTCGTCGCCTGGAGCCGGCACCGAAATGCTTCGTGAAACACTGGCTGAGTACAGCTTCCCCGACGGTCCCGTCTGGAAGGACAAGCATTGATCAAGCACGCACCCTGGTTCGAAGAAGCCCGTTTCGGCATGTTTGTGCACTGGGGCATCTACGCGCTCCCCGCCCGCCACGAGTGGGTGATGAATCGGGAAGAGATCACTGTGAAGGACTACGAACAGTACTTCCGCCGCTTCGATCCCGATCTTTACGATCCGCACGAATGGGCACGCGCTGCCCGCAATGCCGGGATGAAGTACGTGGTCCTCACCACCAAGCACCACGATGGTTTCTGCCTGTGGGACTCGGGCTTGACGGACTACAAAGCCCCCAACACCCCTGCGGGCCGGGACCTGATCGGGCCCTACGTCGAAGCCCTGCGGGCGGAGGGGCTCAAGGTGGGCTTCTACCACTCGCTGATCGACTGGCACCATCCGGATTTCACCATCGACGGCGTCCACCCCCAACGCAACTCCGCCGACGTCGAACGCCTCAACAGCGGCCGCGACATGGCCCGCTACCGCGAGTACCTGCACGGCCAGGTGCGTGAGCTCCTGAGCAATTACGGCACCATCGACTACCTGTTCTTCGACTTCTCTTACGCCGACCACGGCGACTTCCGGGACGGCAAGGGCCGGAAAGACTGGGACTCGGAGGCGCTGCTGGCCATGGTCCGGGAACTTCAGCCGGGGATTGTGGTCAATGACCGGCTGGATATCCCGGGTGACTTTGTCACGCCGGAACAGTACCAGCCGGCCGCTCCCATGATGCTCGACGGCGTCCCGGTCACCTGGGAAGCCTGCCAGACCCTGAACGGCAGTTGGGGCTATGACAGGGACAACCTGGACTACAAGTCCGTCGACCTGCTCATCCGCATGCTTGTGGACGGAGTGTCGAAGGGCGGGAACCTGCTGCTCAACGTCGGGCCCACGGGACGGGGAAACATTGATCCTCGCGCGCTCGCATCCTTGGAGGGGATCGGGGAGTGGATGAGGCTGCATGCCCGCTCCATCTACGGCACCGGTCCATCCCGGTTTACGGCGCCACCTGATGCCCGCTACACCCAGTGCGGAGACCGGCTGTATGTTCACCTCTTTGCGTGGCCTTTCGAGTACGTTCACCTTCCGGAGCTGGCCGGCAAAGTGGAATACGCCCAACTCCTTAACGATGCCTCGGAGGTCTTCCTTCGCGAAGTGGATCCGGGACAGCAGGCCATGAACATGACACCCGGCGGCCAGCCTCCGGGAACCCTGACCATCAAGCTTCCCGTGCAGCGACCCGACGTCGCCGTGCCGGTGCTGGAACTTTTCCTGAAACCGGAGGCCGCACATGGCTGAGTCGATCGCACTCCACACCCGGCTCAAGCCAGGCGTCGAGGCTGCCTACGCGGAGGCGCATGCGAACATCCCGCCGGAACTTGTGGCCGCCCTGAAGGAAGCCGGCGTTCGTAACTGGCGGATTTGGCGCAGCGGCCAGGACCTCTTCCACGTGGTGGACGTGGACGACTACCAGGCCATGCGCCGGGCGCTCGCCGACCATCCGGCCAACGTGCCCTGGCAAGCACGGATGGCCGAACTACTTGAGGTCCAGGACGATTACTCCGGCAACGATTCGGGTATCCAAAAGGTATGGGAATTGCCATGACTTCACCTGATCCGGGCAAGGCGTGGGGGCCGGGCAAACTTGGCAAGCTTGGCTTCGGCGGGGCCGGTATCGGAAACCTTTACCGGGCCATGCCGGACGGGGAGGCGCTTGCCACGGTCCTCGCTGCATGGGACGCGGGCATCCGCTACTTCGATACGGCACCGCATTACGGCCTGGGCCTGTCTGAACAACGCCTTGGTGCAGTACTCCGGGACAAGCCCCGCGACGACTTCGTCATTTCCACCAAAGTGGGCCGCCTCCTGGAACCGTCCTCGCGCGGTGGCCGGGACCCCGAGGGCTTCGACGTTCCCGCGGACAAGGAACGCGTTTGGGATTTTTCGGAGGCCGGCATCCGGCGGAGCCTGGAAGACTCCCTGGAGCGGCTGGGCCTTGACCATGTAGACATCGCCTATCTCCACGACGCTGACGTCCATGACCTCCAGGCGGGAATCTCGCAGGGACTACCGGCCCTGGAGAAGCTGCGCGCCGAGGGCATTGTCAAAGCCATTGGCGTAGGCCTTAACTCGGCCGAAGCCGCCCTCGAATCCGTCGAAGCCGCCGATCTCGACCTCGTCATGCTCGCCGGACGGTACACCCTGCTGGAGCAGCCCAGCGTCCCCTTGCTCGAACGATGTCTGGAGCGCCGCACCGGCGTCGTAAATGTTGGCGTCTATAACTCCGGGCTGCTGGCCCGGCCGGACGTCCCGGACGACGCTCACTACAACTATGAACAAGCCCCGCCGGCCGTCGTCGAACGCGCAAGGGCGCTCGCGGCCGTCTGCCGGGACTTTGGCGTGGAACTTCCGACGGCGGCCCTCCAGTTTCCGTTGCGGCACCCCGCCGTGGTCAACGTGACTGTCGGCGCCAGTGCTCCTGAACAGGTAGCCGCCAATGCGGCCCGCATGGCGGAGTCCGTGCCGGAGGAGCTGTGGGCCGCGCTGGAGGCCGCCGGGCGTGATTGACGCGCATCTGCATTTGTGGAGCCTGGAAACCTTCGTTACCGGCGGTGTCCGTCCCTACGCGTGGCTTGGCCCGCAGCACGGTCCGCTGTTCCGTAGCTTCCAGGAGGACGAGGCGCGGGAAGTCCTTGAGGCTGCCGGGATGCGCGGCGCGGTGCTGGTCCAGGCTGACGACACCATGGCCGACACAGAGAGCATGCTTGCCGTGGCCGCGCGGCAACCGTGGGTGCTGGGAGTGGTGGGCTGGGTGCGGCTTGATGCGCCGTTTGAGGCTGCCGGCCAGCTGGACCGGTTCGCCGCGAACCCGCTGTTCCGTGGCGTGCGGCATTTGGTCCACGATGACCCGCGGGATGATTTCCTGGAGCTGCCCGCTGTCCGGGAATCCTTGGCGTTCGTGGCGCGCCGCGGGCTGGTGTTCGACGTTCCCGACGCCTTTCCCCGGCATCTGGGCGCCACCATCCGGCTTGTCCGCGAACTGCCCGAGCTGACCGTTGTCCTGGACCACCTGGGCAAGCCGCCGCTCGCTGATCCTTCGGGGATGGACGTGTGGCGGACCGGCATCGCGTCTTTGGCCCGGCAGGAGAATGCCGTGGCCAAACTGTCCGGACTGCACGTCTCCGGGGTTGACTACTCGGCGGATTCGTTGCGGGAGGTCTTTTCCCTCGCGGTCGATGCCTTTGGGCCGGAGCGCCTCATGCTGGGAAGCGACTGGCCGGTGAGCACCCTCGGGGCACCGTACGGGCGGACCGTGGATGTGTTGCTGGAACTCGTTGCCACGCTCAGCCCCGCCGAGCAGGACGCCGTGCTGGAAGGAACAGCGACCCGCGTGTACGGGTTGACCGCAAAGGGCTAGAGGGCCTGCCGAAGCCAGCTCTCCACGCCGCTGATGTGCACGGTCACCAAGGCTCTGACGAGCTCCGCATCTCCCCGTTCCAGGGCGTCGGCGATGGCGCGGTGCTCGGACAATGTGTGCGCCACGGCCTTTTCCTGCGTGAGGCCGCGCCAGATCCTTGCCCGCACGGTGCTGCTGGACAGGGCTTCCAGCAGGCTTCCCAGGTAGTCGTTTCCCGCGGCGTCGGTGATGATGCTGTGGAACTCGAGGTCGTGTGCCACGAGCTCTTCCACGGGGGTGTTCTCGTCAATGCCGTCCATCGTGCCCCGCAGTTTGTCGATGGCTTCAGGCGTGATCTTGCCGGCGGCCAGATGGGCGGTGGCCGGTTCCAGGATTCGTCGGACCTCAAAGAGTTCAAGGATGGACCGGTCCTGGTGCAGGTCGACCACGAACGCCACGGCCTCGTTCAGCAGCTTGGCATCGAGGCTGGTCACGTACGTTCCATCGCCGCGCCGGACATCCAGGACACGGATGAGTTCCAGTGCTTTGACGGCTTCCCGGAGCGAACTGCGGGACAGCCCGAGCCGTTCGCTCAGCTCCTTCTCCGGCGGGAGCCTGTCGCCGGCTTTGAGTTCCCCGCGGATCAGCATGTCCTTGATCTTGCCGATCGCCTCATCTGTGACAGCCATGGACCAATACTAATCACCAATGATCGGATGTCTGGGTTCGCCGCGTCCTCACCCAACTGGGTCGCATTAGTGCGCGTTATGAGCCGTCAAAACGCGCACAAATGCGACCTAGTTGGGGGCGTTAACCAACGACGGCGGCACCCGCGTTCCGCTGGTACGGAACCCGGGTGCCGCCGTCGGGCGCTAACGGGTAGTGTTACGAGTCGCCGCCGCGCAGGGGGCGGTTGGCAACCACGGGCGCACTGCCGGTGTAGCCGTCACGGGCTGCAGCAATCTCGTGGATCTGCTTGCGGCACATGAACCAGCCAACCACCATCAGCACGCACGCAATGGCGGTAACCAGCATGGTCAGCGGGGAGTCAATGAAGACCATCACCAGCACGCCCACCAGGAACAGCAGGGAGAGATAGCCCGTGTAAGGGGCGCCGAACATCCGGAACGACGGCCGCTTCAGCCAGCCCTTGTCCGCCCAGCGCTTCAACTGCATCTGGCACAGGACGATCGTGGCCCACGTGACGATGATGCCCACGGAAGCGACGTTCAGCACGATCTCGAAAGCCTGGGCGGGGACGAGGTAGTTCAGCGGGACACCCAGAAGGGAGACTCCTGCCGTGATCGCGATACCACCATAGGGAACACCGGCCTTGTTCATGCGCTGGGCGAACTTGGGGGCGGAACCGGCCACGGACATGGAGCGGAGGATGCGGCCGGTGGAGTACAGGCCGGCGTTCAGGGAGGACAGTGCGGCGGTGAGGACCACCAGGTTCATGATGACGTCCACGCCCTGGACGCCGATGGAACCGAAGAAGGTCACGAACGGGCTGACGCCCTTTTCGTAGGAGGTGTACGGCAGGAGCAAGGCCAGCAGGATGACGGAGCCAACGTAGAAGACCGCGATACGGAAGACCACGGAGTTGATGGCCTTGGGCATGATCTTCTCCGGGTTCGCGGTCTCGCCGGCGGCGGTACCCACGAGCTCGATCGAGGCGTAGGCGAACAACACACCCTGCATCAGGATGATCATGGGCAGCAGGCCGTTCGGGAAGATGCCGCCGTTGTCGGTGATCAGGCTGAAGCCGACTTCCTGGCCGTCCACGGGGGTGCCGAAGATGACGAAGTAGGTGCCCACCAGCAGGAATGCCACCAGGGCGGCGACCTTGATCAGGGCGAACCAGAACTCGAGTTCACCGAAGACCTTCACCGAAACGAGGTTCAGGCTCAGGACCACCACCAGGGCGATCAGCGCCCAGGCCCACTGCGGGACCGCGCCCATCCAAGGGACATACTTGCCGAAAAAGTTCATGTAGAGAGCAGCCGCCGTGATGTCAACGATCGTTGTGGTGGCCCAGTTGATCCAGTAGAACCAGCCGGACACGAATGCTGCCTTCTCGCCGAAGAACTCACGGGCGTAGGAGACGAAAGAACCCGACGACGGGCGGTGCAGTACCAGCTCGCCCAGCGCACGCAGGATCAGGAACGCGAAGAAGCCGCAGACGGCGTAGGCGATGACCAGCGAAGGGCCCGCCGCGTTGAGCCGGCCGCCGGCGCCAAGGAACAAGCCCGTGCCGATGGCGCCGCCGATGGCGATCATCTGGATCTGACGGGGTTTCAGGTCCTTGTGGTAGCCCTTGTCCTCCGTGTGGAGGGCTTTCTCGCTGGCGTGCGCTTGGGCCGGAACCGTGTGGTCCGTGATGGGTTGGTTGGTCATGGGAATCCTTAGGGGTGTCCTGTTGGGGTGTCCTGTGTGCCGGCGGTCGGGGTCCGGGCACGCAGGACAGGGCCTCTTTGGGTGTTTGCCTTGCAGGCGACACGGCTCACACGAGCCGCGCTGGGAATCTGGCCTTGGCGGCCTACTTGCTGAGGTTTGCCAGACGTTCCGGGCTGAGCAGTTCTTCCAGCTGGGCTGCGGTCAACAGACCGTGCTCCAGGACGAGTTCCGCAACACCCTTGCCGCTGGCCAGCGCTTCCTGGGCGATGGCAGTGGCTGAGGCATAACCGATATGGGGGTTCAATGCCGTGACGAGACCGATCGACTGCTCCACGGTAAGCCGTAGCCGCTCGGTATTAGCTGTGATTCCCCGGACGCAGCGTGCCGTAAGGGTTCGGCACGCCGCTTCCAGGTGGGAGATGCTCTTGTGCAGGCTGTGCACAATGATCGGTTCGAAGGCATTGAGCTGAAGCTGGCCTGCCTCCGCGGCCATGGTGACGGTGACATCGTTGCCGATGACTTCATAAGCCACCTGGCTGACCACTTCCGGGATCACCGGATTGATCTTGCCGGGCATGATCGACGAGCCGGACTGTACTGCCGGCAGGTTGATCTCACCCAATCCCGCGCGCGGCCCGGAGGACAGCAGGCGGAGGTCGTTGCAAATCTTGGAAAGCTTCACGGCCACGCGCTTCAGGACACCGGACAAGTGCACGAACGCCCCAACGTCCTGGGTGGCCTCAATCAGGTCGGCAGCCGTGATAAGCGGCAGACCCGTGACGTCGGCCAAGTGGCGGCAGGCGGCCTCCGCATAGCCTGACGGCGCATTCAGGCCGGTGCCGATCGCGGTGGCTCCGAGGTTGATCTCGTGGATGAGCATGTGCGATTCGTCCAGGCGAGCCCGGTCCTCGCCGATGGTGACGGCGTAGCCACCGAATTCCTGGCCAAGGGTCATGGGGACGGCGTCCTGGAGTTGGGTGCGGCCCATCTTCACCACGGTGCGGAACTCGCGGCCCTTCTCAGCGAAGGCTACTTCGAGTTCTTCCAGGGCTTCAAGGAGTTCCTTGACGGAGAAGATCGTGGCCAGGTTCACCGCTGTCGGGTAGACGTCGTTGGTGGACTGGCTCAGGTTGACGTGGTCGTTCGGGTGCAGCTTGGAGTAGTCGCCCTTGGGGTGGCCAAGGATTTCCAGCGCGCGGTTGGCGATGACCTCGTTGGCGTTCATGTTGGAGCTGGTGCCCGCGCCGCCCTGGATCACATCCACCATGAACTGGTCCTGGAGTTTGCCGTCCAGGATGTCCTGGCAGGCCCGCTCAATGGCATCGGCCCGTTCCGCGTCCAGGAGTCCGAGCTTATGATTGGTGCGTGCGGCTGCCTGCTTCACCGCTGCCAGGCCCCTCACCAGGTGCTTGTTGGTGGAAAGAGGCTGCCCAGTAATGGGGAAGTTTTCGATTGCCCTGAGCGTGTGAACACCCCAGTACGCGTCCGCGGGAACATCGCGGTCTCCCAGGAGGTCGTGTTCTGAACGGACGGAGATCGCCTGATCGACGGTGGTCATAGCTGTCCTTTAGTTCGTGGTGAAAATCCGGGCCGCACGCAGTTCGCCGACCGGAAGGCCGCCGCCCAGCACGGGTGGGCTCTGAAGCGGGTCCAAAGTGCCGCCGTCGAGCCCCAACCGGCGAAGCACCTCAACGGTGACCGGCATGCGCGCGCGGTCCCCGCCGTCGGAAATTTTGACGGCAACGCCACGGCCGTCCGGCAGGCCCACCAGCTGGAGGCCCTCGAAGCCGTCCTTCGCCAGCAGCCCCGGTACGGCCCGCATGAGAGCGGTGACATCGCGGCCCTCGCCGGCCACCATCTCCGGGTAGCGGCGCATGGCGTGGGCAACCTTGCCCTCGGTGGTGCTTTCATCCGCCGCAGCCAGCCGGCCATACGCCCGGGCCATGCCGTGCAGCGAGTGTGCGAAAAGCGGCGTGCCGCAACCATCCGTGCTGACCGCGGCGGCTTCCTCGCCGGTCAGGTCCGTGATGGTGTCCCGGACCAGGACCTGGAGCGGGTGCTCCGGGTGGAGGTAGCTGTCAACCGGCCAGCCGTTGATGACACACACGGCGGTCATGGAGGCGTGCTTGCCGGAGCAGTTCTGTGCCAGCTGCGTGGGACCGTTGCCGTCGCGGAGCCATTCTTCCCGCTCTTTCACACCGTATGGGAGGTCCGTGCTGTTGCCGAGATTCGCTGGTGTCAGGCCGTAGAGGCGAAGGATTTCAGCGGCTCCATCGCGGTGCATCCTGCCGCCCGAATGGCTGGCCGCGGTCAGGGCCAGCAGTTCTTCCGGGATGTCCAGGCCTGCCTTCAGGAGCGCCACGGCCTGCAGCGGCTTGAGGCTCGACCGTGGGTACATCGGCGCTTCCGGCTGTCCGGCAGCCAGGGCTGTGCTGCCGTCTGCGTTCAGTGCGATCAGGGAGCCGTAATGGATGCTTTCCACCAGGCCGTCGCGGGTCTGCTCCACCAGAGGGACGTGGTTGGGCGTTGACGCAGGTGTGTGCTGGTGATGGGGCGCTTGCTGGGCCGTGGTCTGGTGTGCCGTTGCTGCGGGCATGCTGTCCTTTGGGTGGTTCATTTGCTGAGGATCGTGTCCAGTGCCACGCTGACGGCCCGGAGGTGGTCGGCCATCGCTTTGCTGGCGGCGTCGGCATCTCCGGCTTCGATCGCCTCGAGCACGGCGACGTGTTCCTCGTCCGAGCGGTGCTGGCGGTCGGCCACCAGGTTGAGGGTCTCGGACTGGTGGGCCAAGGCATCGCGGATGTCCTGCACGACGCTCGCGAAGACGCGGTTGCCGCTGGCGCGCGCGACGGCGGAATGGAAGCTTGCGTCCAGGTTCACCCAGGCTTCGGGGTCGGTTTCGTTGAGCATCTCCTGGACGATCTCTTTGAGGTGCTCCAGCTCTTCTTCGGTTCGCCGCTGGGCGGCCAGACCGGCGGCGGGGATCTCGATATGGGGTCGGGCTTCGTTAAGATCGCGGGCGCTGTACTGGCCCAAGGTAAGGTCATTAGCGACCTTGTTTGCCACGACGAACGTGCCCTTGCCCGTTTTTGTGGTGGTGAGTCCCAGCGTGTTGCAGGACCGGAGGGCTTCCCTGATGACGGATCGGCTCACGCCGTACTGCGCCGCGAGCGTGGCTTCGGAGCTGAGCTTGGTGCCGATGTCGAACTGGCCGCCCTCGATTGCCCTCCTCAGCGCCGCGAAGACCGCCTCAGCTGCGGAGATGCGCGAGATGGGGGTAGGCGTCGCTCGGCTCTGATCCGCGCCTTGCTGTCCGGCTGTCCGGCTGTCTGACAGGTTCACGCTACGAATATGGCACGGGTCACAAGACCCTGTCAACGCTGAAAGGACTGCTTCACGGTTTGGGGGTTAGCGGCTGGGAATCAGCTCGTGTCCAGACGGTCAGCAGGCCGCGTTAGCTCGGGCTCACCACCGGACGTTGCCGGTACCGACGTCGCGTATGGCAATTTCGAATCCCAGAGCCTGGAACAGATCCATGAATTTCGATGCCTCCACGGTTGCCTTGCCGGCCTCGGCGTCGATCACGAAACTTCGTGAGACAGACGCGCGGCGGGCCAACTCTGCTTGGGTCCAGCCCTGCTCCTCGCGAAGCTCCCTGATCAGTGGCCCAGCCTCGCGGACTGTTCTCAAGAGAAACTCCTGTTGTGATCGGATGGTTGTTTTGTCGTCGTACGGCGACTTTTGCATTTGTCGCCGTACGACGACAATCGAATGAGCCTGCCAGTTCCCCGCCAACACGCATTCACGCACCCCTGCAGCCCGGCGCATAATGCAACCATGACAGGTCATGACCCGGTCGAAGGTACGGCTCACGCGTCCCGGATCACGGTGGAGGTGCCGGTTCTGCGTGTGGGAAGCGGGACGGAGGACTTCGAAAGGCTCGGAATGTACGTCGAATCGCTTCGGAAACCGGCAGGCCTCCACATGACGCTGCTCCATGTAGGGATACTGGACGATCTGGTAGGCGACATCGTTTCCTGGACCAGCGGCAGGGCGAAGGCCGAAGAGGTCAGGGCGGAAATCGTGGCGTGGCTTCATGCGCTGCCGGTTCTGGAAGGGTTCCTTGGCAAGTCGAGCATGCTCGTCTCTCTTGGCGGCGGACGCGTGGCTGCCTTGGAAGTGGGAGTGCCCCAGGCCGTCCACGATTATCAGTCCCTTCTGGTTCAAGGCCTCCATGTGCTGCTGGACCAACTTGGCTTGGACAACATCGACGACTTCATCCTCAGCTCCCGGGCCTTGGGTTACCGTTCGCCGCGTTGGATTCCCCATGTGGCCATCGGCAAAACGCGGACCCGCCACGAACCGTCCGTGGAAATCGCTCCCTTGCCCCTCGAATTTGGTGATTCACGCATCAGGAACGCCCAGTCGCTGCCCACCGTTAAATGAGCGACCCTTCACGTCCACGGTAACTTTGGACGTGACAATCAATTCCCAGACGAGGATTTCCATGCAGCCGCGCGCCCTGTTCCGTACCGTAGCCTTCGCCGAAGCCGTGACCTGGACGTTGCTGCTGATCGGGCTGTTCCTTAAGTACGTCACCCGGACCACCGATATCGGTGTGAGCATCGCCGGCGGCATTCATGGCTTCGTCTTCCTGTGCTACGCCGCCACGGCCGTCTTCACCTGGATCAACCAAAAATGGTCTGCCCCGGTTGGTGTCCTCGCGGTTGTGTCCGCGGTTATTCCGTACGCAACCATTCCGGTCGAGAAGTCACTGGACCGCCGTGGAATGCTCGACGGCGGGTGGCGGCTCGCTGCTGGTGGCGAAAAGCCCCAGGGAGCCCTGGAAAAGGCGCAGGCCTGGGTGCTCGGTAATCCGATTCTTGCTGTGGTTGTTGTGCTGGCCGGCGTCGCTGCCGTCTTCAGTTTCCTGCTGATCATGGGCCCGCCGGACACCTGGTTCTCCTAAATCACTGTTTTCCGGGCCGAAGCGCGGATCTTGTCTTGTTAGTGTCGCCCTGTTGAGGTTCCTGACGGAAAACTTGCTCAGGGGGAGAAACCACGTCCAGAGAATCTGCCGAAGCTGCTGACACGCCACTCTGCCCGATGGTCTGATGCGTCCTTTTGACGGAGGGAGGTATCACAGAACCACGGTATGTGCGGTCATTCGTCCGTGGAACCGATCAGTAGGTTTATGTGGAAAACCAGTGCTCTGCTGCGCCAGTGTTCAGCGGTCGTCTATCGGTTTTGGGGGCAGCCCCATGAGGTGGGGTTTTCTTCGCAGGTGTCGGCGACGAGGGCTCGTTCTGTTTTCCAGGCGTGGATGGTTTTGGGTGGGGTGGTGAGGTTGAGGGTGCCGTTGATGGGTAGGGGTGGGCCGTTGTTGACGGAGTAGGTTCCGGTGAAGGTGGTGGTCACGGTGATGGGGTAGTTCCCGGTGGTGGTGTAGGTGTGGCTGGTGCGGGTTTTGTCTTGGAGCCAGTGTTTTTCGGGCAGTGGGGCGCCGGGGTCGGGGGTGGGTCCGAGGGTGGTGCCGTCGCCGTAGGTGTAGGTGTGACTGGTGGGGGTGGCGGTCAGGTGGACGTTTTGGCCGAGGATGGTGGTGTTGAAGGTCTGGGTTGTGGCGGTGGTGTAGGTGTTGGTGGGTGCGCCGATGAGGGTGTGGGGGAAGGGTTGGATTTCCACGGTGCCGGGGTTGATGGGCAGGTGTTGGAAGTCGGTGAGGATCCGTGCGGCGATCTCGGCCAGGACGTCTGCGGGTTCTTCGGTGTAGAGGCAGGTGGGGCCGCTGACGGGGATCCAGTCGGTCCAGCCGGGATTGGTGATGGCTTTGGGTGCTTGTTTCCAGATCACCGGGGTGCCTTCCGCGCCTCCGGTGGCCGGGGGTGGGCAGGACAGGGCCAAACAGCCCGGGTCCACGGTGTCCGGACCATCAGCCCGGCAATGAGTATCGGCCATGTACTGATTCGGATCCTCGGTGGTGGCTGTTCCGGGTCCTCCAAGGGCGGACTTCGAGGCGCCGGTGACAGGATCTACCCTGTAGATCGCCCCGAAGTCGACGTTGCCTGTCGACTGGTTGAGGCTGCCCCAAGTTTCGTGATTGTCTCCCGCGACTGCTGTGGCCGGTAACACCAGTAACAAGATAACCAGCCCGGCAATGCTCGTAAGAAGGCGATACCGCTCAACGTAGGACACCGGACTGCGTCACCTTCCACTCCCCTTCGAAAGCTGCGATCACCAGGAAAACGTCATTGGTCGCCGGGTCTGAAGGCCGTCCTTCACTTCCATTTGCGTTGTAGTAGTGAATTTCGTCCTGCATCACTTGAATTCGGGCGTGAGAATGGGGGACGAGGGATTCGCCTTCGATCAGAAATGCGCCGGTACTTAACTTGCCGCCGGATATCCAACGCCCCGACTCGTAGCTCTCAAGGGTTAGCTCGACCAGATGAGTGCAGACACCGCACTCTGATGTGTGCAGACTCCTGAGAGTCTGCACGTCTCCCGTCTCGTTCGCGTAGCTCTTCACCGCGTACCAATACCGAATAAACGCCTCCAACCCCTCCTTCGTGTTCTCCCGGGCCGCCGCCGGCATCACCGGCACCGGCACATTCTCGGCCCGGCCCTTTGCATCCGCAGGCTTGTACGCGCCCGCGGTTGAGCCGACGGGCGATGGGCTTTCCGAAGGACTGGCCGGCGCACTCACGGTGGGGGTCGCCGTCGTCGTGGTTGTGCCGGAGGGAGCGCCGCCGGATGAGCAGCCGGCCAGAAGCAGAGCTCCCGCCACGGCGGCAGCCAGGAGGTAGGAAGGCACGGAAAAGGAAGGAAAACGGCGTGGCATGACAGACTCCCCAAGGACTGCTGAGACGTGATGTCCGCCAGTCTAGGCAGGGGAAATCACAAGAAGCACGCGGGAACCGGCCCCATGTGGATAACCGGGCGCTACCCCCGCAGCTTCTCCATGTCCCGCCGGTCCTTCTTGGTGGGCCGGCCAGCACCGCGGTCCCGCTGGGGGAGGCCAAGCTGGGGCATCACGGGCCGCGGGGGAGTGTGGTCGGTGAAGCAGTGGGAGGCGGCCTCGGCACCGACGCGTTTCGCGATCAGCTGCCTGACCTCGTAGATGCGTTCCCAGCCGGATTCGCGGATGCGAACAGTGTCCCCGATGATCACTGTTTGCGAGGCCTTCACAGGGTTCCCATTGATGCGGATGTGCCCGGCGCGGCACGCGGCAGTGGCGAGGGACCTGGTTTTGTAGGCCCGGACAGCCCACAACCAGGCGTCGATGCGGACGCTTGAAGAACTACTCATGATTCAGATGAGTCTAGCCGTGGCTTTTACCGCACCGTCACCTCAACCCGCTGCGCCATGTTGTTCCCAATGCCCTGGTAGTTCCATACCTGCTCAGTGGACTGCAGCGCGCCCGACGAATCCATGGCCCTGCACCGCACTACGTGATCGCCTGGCGTGGCCACCCACACCACGGACCAGGACCGCCAGGCGAAGTCGCCCAAGGGATCGTCAAGTTGGGCGGGCATCCACTCGCCGTCGATCCCCACCTCGACCCGCTCGATTTCGCCGTGGCCGGACCACGCCTTGCCGTGCAGCATGACGGGACCGCCTTCAACCACACGCCGGCGGGTGAAGAAGTCCGGGATTCCCGGGGGCACCATGAGCGACCGGACGCGGATGTGCGATACGGGCAGGCCAGGCCCATCCGGACCTTGCAGGTAGTGATACGCCACAGCCTGTTGGAATCCCATGAACCGCGAGGTCACGGCCTCGATGGACGTCAACCACTTCACGCTCGCCATGCCGTACCACCCCGGGACCAGCAACCGCAGTGGAAAACCATGCTGCGGGGGCAGCGGCTGCCCGTTCATGGCATACACCAGCATGACCTCGGGGTGCATGGCTTCGTCGATGCTCAGGCTTCGCGCGTACGGCTCTTCGGCGCCGCCCTGGATGCCGCTGTCGGCACCGGTAAAAACAAGTTCGACGGCGTCACTCGCCAAACCGGCTTCCTCCAGCAGGGGTGCCAGCGGCGTTCCCGTCCATTCCGCCGTGCCCACGGCGCCCTGAAGCCAAGGCTGGCTGAGCGGACGGGGCTGCAGAAGTGCCCGGCCGTTTCCTGCGCACTCCAGGGTGACGGGCATGGTCACGGACGGGCGTGCCTTGATGTCTTCGAGGCTCAACTCAAGAGAATGGGAAACTGCCCCGCCCAGGCGCAACCGCCACTGGTCAACAGGTACCTGCGGGATGTCGAAGTGGATCAGCAGGTAGTGGAGTCCCGCGGGTGTGATGTCGTGCGCCAAGGCTTCCAGCGGCATCGAGTGGTTTCTGCCGGCCAGGAGGAGTTCTTCCTGGGTCAGCGGACCATCCGTGGGCTGACCGGCGGCGGGTTCTTTGGCGGTGCTCTGTGAAACACGTGGCTTGACCATGGCGGCGGCGTTCTACTTGACCTGAAACTGCGGTGTCCCTGCAGCTGTTAGGTCAAGGATCACGCCGGGGTCCGTGGGCGTCAATACCTCATTGCGGCGGCCAGGCGACTACCGGCGTCGAAGCTCCGGGTACTCCAAGTGCGGGGCCACGGTACCGGCGTCGCGCTCAAGGAAGTTGATGGCCGGAGCCACGATGTCGTCGATCTCATCCAGGACAGCATCGCTCAGCGCTACGTCCGCGGCCTTGAGATAGTCGGTCAGGTGGTCTTCGGTCCGCGGGCCAATGATCACACTGGTGACGGCCGGGTGGTTCATGGCAAACGCCACCGCCAACTGAATGAGCGTGAGGCCGTGGCGGGACGCGAGCTGCGCGAGTGCGTCAGCCGCGTGCAGCTTGGCCTGGTTGAAGGGCGCCGCGACGTCGAACCGCCCCGGAACAGCTGCCGCCCGGGAGCTTTCGGGCTGGCCCGCACCCAGGCGGTAACCGCCGGCGAGCCAGCCGCCGTCGAGCGGTCCGTAGCTCAAAACCCCGACGCCGTATTGCTGGGTGATGGGGAAAACGTCACGTTCGTTGGCGCGCACCAGCAGGGAGTAGGGAACCTGGTCAACCACAGGCGGTGTGAGGTGGTTGGTGTTGGCGATCCACTGCGCCTCCACCAGCTGGGCCGGGCTGAAGACGGAGGTGCCGTAATAGAGGATCTTGCCCTGGCGGATCAGGTCGTTCAGGGCCGTGATGGTTTCGAGGAGGTCGGTGTTGTAATCGGGCCGGTGCGCTTGGTACAAGTCGATCCGGTCCGTGTTCAGTCGACGCAGGCTGTCCTCCACGGCGCGGACGATCCAGCGTCGTGAATTTCCTGCATGCGCGGGGTTGGAACCCATCTGGCCGTGAAACTTGGTGGCCAGGAAGACATCGTCTCGCCTGCTGTGGATTGCTTGTCCCACCACGGTTTCTGCTTCACCCTGTGAGTAGATGTCCGCGGTGTCGACGCTGGTGATGCCCGCGTCGAGGGCGGCCTTGATGATGCGGATACTTTCGGCCGGCCCCGTGGGGGCTGTTCCGGTGCCGAAGTTCAGCGTGCCCAGGGTAAGCGGGCTGATCAGGGCGCCAGTGCGTCCAAGCGTTCGTAGCTCGTTGAGGCTCATGTCGGCTTCCTGTGGTGGGGCTGGATGTCCAACCGAGGCTACACAGGACCGTGGCGGGCAGAAACGCAAGCGGTAGAACTTCTTCGCTTTTCGTCTTGCGGAGTAATGCAAGGCGCCTTAGTTCGCGATATTTCTTGACATGCGGCAACACAAATGTCTTCCGGATCAACAAATATTGAGCTTCCCCGGAACGCGTGAATCATGGGAAAGGAGTTCACAGACACGCACAAAGGGGACACCGGAATGACACAGACTGCAGCGGAAGAAACAGCGGCGATCAAGACTGCCTTTGCCCAGTTCCCGTCCGGAGTGGCTGCCTTCAGTGCAATGGTGGATTTCACGCCGGAAGCCCTGGTGGCGTCATCCTTTACCGTCGGCGTTTCACTGGAGCCGCCGCTGGTGATGTTCGCCGTCCAGAATTCCTCCACAACATGGCCCAAGCTGCGGCAGGCCAACCGCCTGGGTGTATCCGTGCTCGCCGAGGGCCAGGAGGCAGCGTGCCTTCAGTTGTCGTCGAAGAACCGCGACCGCTTTGCCGGGATCGCCACGAGCGTCAGCGACTCAGGTGCAGTGCTGATCGACGGCGCAGTGCTGGGTTTCGAATGCGAGATCGTGTCCGAGACGCCCGCCGGGGACCACGCGATTGTGGTCCTCGAGGTCAAGGCCACCACCATCAACCGCGAGTCCAACCCTTTGATCTACCACGGGGCGTCCTTCCGGCAGCTGGCCGCTTAGGGGATCGCCCGCCGGGCCAGCTAGTTGTTGCGGCTGGCGCCGCTGAGGGAACCTTTTCGAATCGGGCTCGGTGTCTTTCCATTCCTGGAAGGCGCCGGGCCCGGTTTCTTTGCGCCCTGGGCGCCGGTGCTTGCGCCCTGGGTGCCGGTGCTCTGTCCGGCCCCTTGGGTGCCGGCGCCCTGCCCGGTTGCGGGCGCAGCAGGTTCGCGGGCCGGCTTGGGCTCCCCGGCCGGCTTGGAGGTGTTGCCTTGGGAGGCGCCGGCGGGCTGCTTGGCTCCGCTTGGCTTTTTCGGAGGGGTACCCGTGCTGGCATTTGTGCCCTGCTTCCCGTTGCCGCCGGGCTTGGCGCTGTTGGAAGACGGAGTGTCAGGGGCCTTGGGTCCGGACGGAGTGCCGTTGGTGGAACCGGGCTCGTCGAAATCGCGGACAGTGACCTTGATGGCCGGGGGCTGCTCCGCTTTGGCCCGTGCGGCTGCGCGTTCATCCGCCCGGGCAACGGCGTCGGCCCAATCCTTGGAGAGCACAGGAGGCTCCTTGCTGGCCGCAACAATCAAGGGGTGGTGCTGGGTTTGGGTCTCCACCACAGTCTTGGAGGTGTTGGTGGCCCAGTCTTTGACCTGCGCCGGCTTGGGAAGGTTGCGGGGATCCACCTTGGCTTTCCACCCGCCGCCCTTGACGGCCGCAGACGCCCCGGAGAGCCGGCGTCGAACATCACCCAGGAGGTCCCGCTTTGGCGGGGCAACGGCTGCCGGGACGGTTTCAGGGGCAGGGGAGGGGGCAGGTGTGGAGCCGGCGGGTTCGTAGGCCAGGTCTTCCAGCGGGGACTCAACGGTTTGTTCGGAGTCCACGACGCCGGCACCCGCCGGAGCGGGAACGTGCTGTGGGCGCGGGGGCAAGTGGACGATCGCAACGGTGTCCTTTTTGGGGAAGATGCCCACCATGGCCAGGAGTACCACTGACAACAGTCGCCCGATTCCGGCTATCACCAGAGTGATGATGATGATCAACCCGAGACCCAGGAACATGAGGACGGCCATCCCCAGTGTGCCCAAGTACGTCAGGTTGATGGCGAGTGTTGTCGGATCCTCCACGTAGCCTCCCCTGGCCGTCGTTTTGTGATGCGCGCATTGCCCACCCAGCTTGCATCTCTAGCCTACGGGCCAGCACCGACGGAATCACGCGCGCCCCCACCCTCAGGCGGGGTTGTTTCGAAGCTGTTATAACGCGTGGGAAAATATGTTGCCCAGCTCTCATTTACCGCCCCGGAAAGGTATACATTGACGCCTGACCTCAGCCGACTCCGCAACGGCGCCTGCCCCTGCCTTTCCGGCGAGCAGTACGACCACTGCTGCGGCCGCTTCCACCGTGGCCAGGCCGACGCCCCCACCGCCGGGCAACTCATGCGTTCCCGGTACTCAGCCTTTGTGGTCCTGGATCCGGAGTACCTCCTCCGGACCTGGCACGCCAGCACCCGCCCGGCCGCGATGGACCTGGATGCGCAGATGGAGTGGCGTCGCCTGGACGTTGTGTCCACGCAGGGCGGCGGACCCCTCGACGCAACGGGAACGGTGGAGTTCGCTGCGCACTACCGGGTGGACGGGGAGCGCGGCGTGCAGCGCGAACTGAGCCGGTTCGTGCGGGAGAACAAACGGTGGTTCTATGTGGATGGCGATGTCCGCTGACTTTCCCCGGCCACGGCCTACCGGTATTTCCGGTGCAGTGTCTCCTTGGTGGACGGGCCATGCGACGCGTCGCTGATCCACGGCCCGGTTCCTTCGGACTGGTCCAGCACCCCAGCCTCAAGCCAGGCGTAATCCCCGGCGAGGACTTTGCGCGAAAAGTGCCGGTCGGCGTCGTCGGTATTGCGCCATAGCTGGTCAAAGTATTCGTCCACCCGGACGCGGGCCTGTTCACAGTACGCCTCGGCCAGCTCGAACGCAGCGGCGCCGTGCGCGGGCTGCGTGCGGAGGATGTGTTCTGCCCGCGTGCAGCAGGCCGCCATGGCAAACAGCTCAGCGCCGATGTCCACGATCCTGCCCAGGAATGCCTGCTTGTGCTCCAGTTTGGCCTGCCACCGGCCCATGGCGTAGAAGGTCTGGCGGGCCAGGCGGCGCGAGGACCTCTCCACGAACCTCAACTGCTTGCCCAACCGTCCGAAGTCCGCGTAGGAACGCGGGTCCATCCCAGCGCCGGCAACCAGTTTCGGCAGCCAGCGGGCATAGAAGCCTGAGGCCCCGACGGCGGCCCTCGCCTTGTCCTGCAGGCTCGCTTCGGCTGAGGCCAGGTCGCCCGCGGCTGCAAGGTGCGCGTCCACGGCCTCGCGGGCAATGAGGAGCTTCATGATTTCGCTGGAGCCCTCGAAAATCCGGTTGATGCGGAGATCGCGGAGAAGTTGTTCGGCAGCAACAGCACGCTCGCCCCTGGCCTCCAGGGAGTCAGCGGTCTCAAACCCGCGCCCACCGCGGATCTGCACCAGCTCGTCGGCGATCCGGCAACTCAGCTCAGTGGACCACAGCTTGGCCAGGGCAGCTTCAATACGGATGTCCTTGGCTCCGGCGTCCGCCATCTCGGCGGACAACTCAAAGACCGCCTCCAAAGCGAAAGCAGTGGCCGCAATGAAAGCGATCTTCTTGCCCACGGCTTCGTGCTGGCCAACGGGCCTGCCCCACTGTGTCCGTGCATTCGACCATTCGCGGGCGATCTTCAGGCTCCACTTGCCGGCGGCAACACAAAGCCCGGGGATGGAGAGCCGGCCGGTGTTGAGGGTGGTCAACGCGATCTTGAGCCCCTGGCCTTCACGTCCCAGGCGGTTGGCAACGGGCACCCGCACCTGATGGAAACGTGTCACGCCGTTCTCAATGCCGCGAAGGCCCATGAACGTATTCCTGTTTTCCACGGTCACACCCGGGGAGTCCATTTCCACGACGAAGGCGGAAATGCCTCCCTTGTGCTCCGTGCCGTCCGGGTCTGTATAGGCGGGAACCCGCGCCATCACCACCACGAGTTCCGCAATGACACCGTTGGTGGTCCAAAGCTTCACGCCGTCCAAAAGGTAAGACCCGCCGTCGTCCGACAGTACGGCAGTGGCGCCCATCCGCGCGGGGTCGCTGCCGACGTCGGGCTCCGTCAGGAGGAACGCCGTCACGGCACCGGCGGCGCAACGCGGCAGGTACGCCTGTTTCTGCTCCGGCGTGCCGAACACCTTGACGGGCTCGGGGACGCCAATGGACTGGTGCGCCGAGATCAGGGCACCGAGGCTCGGGTGCACCGAACCCAGCAGCGCGAGGGCGCGGCCGTAGTACACCAAAGACAGGCCCAAACCGCCGTACTCGCGCGGAATCTTCATGCCGAACACGCCAAGATCGGCCAGACCGGCCATGTACTCGTCCGGCACTTTGGCATCGCGCTCAATCACGCGGCCGGACATGGTCCTGCAGTAGGCCTCGAGCTTGGCCATGAAGTCCTCGCCGCGCTGGACGTCCTCGGCTTTGGCCTGGGGCCATGGGTGGATCAGGCCGATGTCGAAGCTGCCCAGGTACAGGCCTTTGGCAAAACTGGGCCGGTTCCATTCGGTCTCCCGGGCGGCTTCGGCGACGGCCCGGGCTTCCTCTGCTGTGGCGTTGACGCTTGCGGCGGTGAGGCTGCTGTCTGTAGCGGACGTCATTTCATAACTCCTCTAGCCGGGGATGCCGGATGGAGCCAGGGTCCGCCTTGGGTGGGAACCCTTCAGCTGTCCCTCAATGCTACCCGCGGGTAGCTACCGGTGCCAGAGGATACCTGGGGCTGGAATTCGGCGGGAATTTCCACCTGGCCGGCGTGGTGGACCACCCGGTCCCAAGCGAAGTTAATGCCGTCCACCAGGGCACCCAGGACAGCTTTGGCGGCGTACCAAAACAGTCCGAAGACTCCAATGAGGACAATCGTTGCCATTGCTGCTGCTGCAATAAAGGCCACCAAAAGTGCAGCGAAGACCAGCGTTCCAATGAATACGTAGGTGGCAGTTTCCAGCGCCGTGAGATCGAAATTCATGGTTCCCCCTGAGCGACAATGCATGGGTGAACGCGGCGTCGCCGCGTCGATGATCTGACATTAGGGGTGGCAGCGCTTCCCGGCCAGCATGGAATGGCCTTGCAGGGGCGTTGATATGGGATCGAAACCATACTCGGGGGTAGGTAACGGAACGGGCACAGCGGTGGGTGGTTGCGTGGGGTGCCCGGCCTGCCCAACTGGGTCGCAGTTGTGCGCGTTTTGAGCCGTGTAAACGCGCACAACTGCGACTTAGTTGGGTGACGGCGCTCTGCGTTAACCTTGTACGGGGCAGTTTTCGCTGCCGGCAGGGTTTCGCAGCAGCTGAAGGAGAGTAATTGTCCCGTTCAGCCATGTCCTCCGCCGACGCCATCAGCGCCAGGTTGCGGGACCTCGAACACCTCACCAAGGGCCCCGCCTGGGCGTTGACCCGCTCGGCCCCCTGGGTCATCGCGGTCCTCCAGGCCTCCTTCACCCGCACCCGTCCGCAGCTTCCGCTCGAAGAGTTCCACGCCGACGTCGACGCTTTCCTTGAGCAGCTCCGTCGCCAGGAGCCCGGGCTCGGTGGCCAACTGAATGGCAAGGGCTTCGGCGACGAATGGACGCGCAAGCAATTCCTGACCCGGCGTAACCAGTCCGGGCAGATCGTTTACGAAGTCACCGAACCCGCGGCCCGTGTCCTCGCGTTCCTGGACAGTCTCTCCAGTGAGCGGTCCACCCTCAACGGTTCCCGCCTGGGCACGCTCCTGGGCGACGTGGAAAAACTCGCCAACGAGACCAACCCGGACCAGAGCGCCCGGCTCGAAGCCCTGGAGGAAGAAATCCAGGAACGCCGGCAATTGGTACAGGACATTAGCTCGGGCGATTTCGACGGGCTCCTCGATGACGAAGAAGCCGTGGAAGCGGCCGGCAACATCCTCGACCTCGCCGCCAGCCTTCCGGCCGACTACAAGAAGATGCGTGACCGGATCGAAGAACTGGTGGGCGAACTGCGCAACCAGATCATCGAGGAATCGCTCAGCAAGGGGGCCACCATGGCCCAGGTGCTGGAAGCGGACAAACGGCTGCGGCAGAGCCCGGAAGGCCGGACGTTCCGTTCCTTCACCGCTTTCCTCGAAGACCCGCAGCAGCAGCTGCGCTTCCGCTCGGCGATCGGGGAGGTCCTGAGCCGGCAATTCGCCGACGACCTCTCCCACGAAGACCGGGAAACCCTCAAGAACCTCGTCGCGGAACTGCGCTCGCAGCACAGCCAGATCCAGCGGATCTACGGCAAGCTCTCCGAGAGCCTCAACACGTACATCCAAAGCGACGATGTCCGGCAGTCGGTCAGCCTCCGCAAGGTCCTGGCCGAGGCCGAGCAGGCGGTCCGTTCCCTGCCGTACGAACGCGACCGCCCGGACCTGGTTCCGGGGCCTGCCCTGTACAACGCGGGATTCGAGTCGCTGTCCATGGTCAAGCTTTTCGATCCTGACGAATTCGCTGCCCCGCCGCGCCTGGCCGACCCCATCGCCTTCAGCGACTCGGACCGGGTCAAGTCCGCCCGCACCGGCAAGGCGAGGCCCGACGTCGTCCGCGCAGCCATGGCGGGCTCCGCCACCCTGGGCGAGGCATGGGACAACCTGCCCGAAGGGGAGCGGCACATCAACACCGTCCGCTCCCTCCTTTCCATGGCACTGCAAACCGGCGCGGCCTTTGACCGCGCAGCCTGGGAACACATCGACTTCGAACAAATCGACGGCAGCATCCGCACCGCGTACCTGCCGGTCGTCTCGCTGAGCAAGGATTCTGATGACTGAGGAAATCACGACGACGGACCCCACCTCTGAGGAGGATGTCGCCGTCGCAGCTGGTCACGTTGGTACAGGGCCGGCCGAGCACCCGGCGGACCCGTTCCGGGTAACTCCGCGCGATACGTTCGTGGACGGCGCGGCGTTGTTCCCCGGTGACACGGGCGTGCTCCCCATGAAGGTCCGCCATGCGCTCGTGAAGCTTCTTAAGGGCCCCTACATTGATGGCGGCAGAGACGAGAAGCTCTGGACCACGCTCCTGGACAACCAGCTGATTCTCCGCAGCCGCCTCTCAGAGCTGTTCCTCGCCCTTCAGCTGGACCACGACCGCAAGATTGCGGTCCTCAGGCCAGTCGACCCGGACATCATCGGCGCCAGCGCACGGTCAAGCATCCTCCGCCAGCAGCGCGCCCTCAGCCGCGTGGAGACCATTGTCCTGCTGCGCCTCCGCCTCCTCCTGGACCGCCACGTCACAGCCCAGACGGACCCGACCATCACCCGCGAGGAAATCTCGGATCTGGTGGCCAACTACACACCGGCCGGCCAGCAGGATGCGCTGCGCGACTCGGACGTGGTCACCCGCACCATCACCAAACTCCTGGCCCGCCAACTCCTCCTCCCCACCCCGCTGGACGATACCTACACCATCAGCAACGCACTCCCGCTTGCTCTCCCCTTTGAGAACATCGGCGACATCCCGGCCCACATCGAGGCACTCGTAGCGGCAGCGGCGGACGAATCGGGAACGGAGCCTCTCTTGGAGGTCGCCGATAGCGATGCGGGTGGGAACGACGACGCCGAGGGTGGCGCTGACGCAACCGAAGGAGCAGCCAAATGACGATTGCCAGCATGCTCCCGCTCGGAGAACTCACCAACCCGGGCCAGATGCGTCTGGCCCTGGTGCAGGTAGTCAACTGGGGTACGTTCCATGGCGCCCACACCATGCATGTGGATCGCAACGGCACTCTTTTGACAGGCAACTCAGGGGTTGGCAAGTCGACGCTCTTTGACGCGATGCTCCGTGTTTTCGATGCCCGTCCACGCTCGAATGAAGCTGCTGCCCAACGCGCCGGCGGGGCTGTGGAGGACAAGAGGACCACGTTCACCTACATGCGCGGCAAAGTTGGTGATAAGGCCGTTGGTGACAGCTCGGCCAGTGCCTTCCAGCGCCCCGGGGCGACCTGGTCCGCCGTCGCCCTGACGTTTGACAACGCTGCCGGGACCAAGGTGACGGTTTCGGCCCTCTTCGACCTGCCCAAGAACGGCACGGAATCCAGTGTTGGCCGGTTCTACGTGATCGACAGCAAGCCGTTGGACCTGGAAGCAATTGAGGGGATCGCGCAGAAGCGGTTCACCAAAGGGGCTTTGGAGGGGATCTTCCCCGAGGGGCAGGTCTTTGACGTCCACAAAGCGTTCGCCGAGCGTTTCCGCCGGCTCCTGGGCATCAATTCCGACCAGGCGCTCCCACTGCTTCGCGTGATTCAGGCCGGCAAGGGCCTGGGCGGCAGTGTCAACACGTTCTTCCGCGACCAGGTCCTTGATGCCCCGGCCACGTTGGCTGCCGCCGATGACGTGGTGGAAGAGTTCAGCAACCTCATGTCCATCCGGCAGCGCCTGGAGGATGTGCGTCAGCAACGGGACCAGTTGGCCCCCGTTCCCGGGCTGAACAAGGAGTACGCCCAGGCTCTCCTGGATGCGAACCGGCTCCGGGAACTTGCCGGTGAGGAGTTCGAGGCCTACAAGCAGCAACTGGCCGTGTCGGTCCATGCCAGGACCTTGGCCCGCTTCAAGGAGTTGGCCCAGACCAAGGCCCAGGAACTGGCTGCCGAGCGCACCGTTCGCGATGCCCTGGCCAAGGAGTTGCGCGGGCTGGAGTCGGATTACAACAACCGCGGCGGCAACGCGATTTCCGCGATCGAGCAGTCGCTGGAGAATGCCCGGGTCAGCCTTAAGCTGCGCCAGCAGGTGGAGGAATCAGCCCGGCAGGCATTGACGGATGCAGGGCTGAACCTCGAATGGTCCGCGGAGGGGTGGGATCAGGCCCACGAACAGGCCGCTGCCCGGTCCGCAGAGTTGAAAGACGATTCCGAGGCCCTCAAGGAACTCCGTTTTGAGGCTTTCGATGCCCACGCCACCATGAAGCGTGAACTGGCCGCTGCTGAGCAGGAACTGCTCTCGCTGCGGTCGCGCAAGTCCCTGTTGCCGCCGTCGAGTATTGACAACAGGGCAGCCATTGCCGCTGCGACGGGCGTGCCTGAGGAACGGATGCCGTTCGGTGGCGAGCTGATCGACTTGGCCGAAGGGCAGGAGCAGTGGCGCCCCGCCGCGGAACGCGCCTTGCGGAGCCTTGCCACCACCTTGCTGGTCCCCGGCGAGCACTTCGCCGCCGTGACGCGCTACCTCAATGACAACACGGTCAGGGGTGCCCTGCGGGCAGTGGACGTTTCCAAGCCCCTTGCCGGTGGAGCGCTGGCTGTGGAGGACGTGTCCGACGGCGAGCTGTTGACCAAGTTGAGCATCCTCACCCTGGGAGCCAATGCGGAGGCGGGCGAATGGATCCGTGAGCGGATAGCACTGGATTTCGCCTATCCGTGCGTGGAGGATCCAGACGAGTTGGCCTCGCTGGAGAAAGGCCTCAGCCTGGGCGGCGTGGTCAAGCGCAACCGGCACACCGTGGAGAAGGACGACCGCTTCACCAGCCGGCAGGATTACGTGCTGGGCTTCGACAACGCCTCAAAACTCGAACTGGTTGCGGCGAGGGTCGGCGAGCTTCAAAACGGGCTGGCCAAGGCCGCGGAACTCGCCCAAAGCCGCGAGGATTCGCACCAGGGCATGGCCAGGCAATTGGAAGCCCTGCGCAGGGTTGCCGAGGACGAGCGCTCCTGGGAACAGGTCTCCGCATCGGTCGCGGCCGAGGAATTGACCCGGATCGAGCAGCGCCTGGCAGATGCCCTGGCGGCGCAGGCTGACCTCGAACCGCTGCGCACCACCATCGAGGCGGTGCGCGAAAAGCACCAGTCCTCCACAGGAGCGGCGGCTGTCCTGCAGAGCGAATACAAGGCGCTCGACCAGCAGATGACCACAGCTGACGGCCTGCTCGATGCCGCGAGGCTCAAGCTCGAGCAAGCACCGCCGTCGAGCTCCACCGTGGCGGCACTGGAGCCGTACTTTGCCGGCGCCTCCGACGTTGCCGAGTTGTACCAGCTGGACAACCTCGCCAACGGCGTCCGCAACAAGCTGCTGGACGAGCTGCACGCAGCGGAATCGCGCGGCCAGGCCACCGCCGAGCGCCTGACCCGGATCTTCGAGACGTTCGTGCGCGAGTGGGGCAGCGCCATCAGCGCCGACCATGGCACATCGATCGGTGCCGCCGGTGATTTCGAGTCCCGGTACCACGCAATCGTGAGCGACGGGTTGCCCGCGCAGGAAGCGGAGTTCCGGCTGTTCTTCAACCAGCGCACGCATGAATCGTTCAGCACCCTTCTGCACCTGCTGGACGAGGAACGGCGCAGCATTACCAGCCGGATCCTCCCGCTGAACGGCATCTTGTCCGAAGTGAACTTCCACGAGGGCAGCTACCTGGAACTGGACATCAAGCAGACGCTCCCCGCTACGGCAAAGCAGTTCAAGGACGCGATCCAGAGCGCACTGAAGGCCAAACACACGCGACCCTCCAGGGGAGCCGCCGCTGCGGTTGAGGCGGATGAGGACGCTGAGCTGACGGCCCGTTACAAGTCCCTGGAAACCTTGGTCAAGAGGCTCGGTTCGCAGACGCCCGAGGACCGGCGCTGGCGTGCAGAGGTCCTGGATGTCCGTGGGCACCTGTTCATCCAGTGCAAGGAACACCGTGAGGTGACCGGAAAATCAGGCCGGAAGAAGACCGAAGTCTTCATGCACGCCGACACCGGTTCCATGTCCGGCGGCGAGCGTCAGCGTTTCACCGCCTTCATCATGGCCGCCGCGCTGAGCTACCAGCTGGGTATCGCAGAGCAGGGCTTCACCACCTACGGCACCGTGATGATGGACGAGGCTTTCGTGCTTGCCTCCGAGGAATTCGCCGGGGCGGGCATCAAGGCGCTCCATGAGTTCGGCTTCCAGCTGCTCCTGGCGGCCCCGGAGAACGTGATCGACCTTTCACGGCACCTTGGTTCGGTCACGGAAATCCTCCGCGACAAGCGCACCAACCGTTCGGGCGTGCTCACGGCTCCGGTCATCTCGGGCCAGGGCGAGCCGGGAGCGTGGCGTTCGGAAGCCAACCCGGTGGACATCGTGCTCCGCTGACCCCCCGTGCTTACCCAACTGGGTCGCAGTTAAGCGCGTTTAGGGCCGTCTAAACGCGCTTAACTGCTACTTACTTGGGTCAGCGCGTGGAGCCTTGGCGCACCCTGTCCACGAACCGGGCTGTCCGGAATTCCAGGCCGGCGATCTGTTTCCGGACCACGGCCGCGGGATCCGGGTTGATCTCGTTGACCGGAGGTTCTTTGCGGACGTTGTCGCTGCAGTCAAACCCGGCGCAAATCAACGTTCCTACGGTGTTGCCGTCCTTGCCGGACTGCCCGGCCCGCTTCGCGACCCACAGATAAACGTCGGCCTTGGAGAACACGTCCCGGCACAGCTCACAGAGGACTGCGCGGTTCTTGGCCGAGCCACCCTCTGGTGCACGGAGCATTATGCCTGTCAGTTTCCCGTCAATCGGGAGTACGAGGTACCCGCGCTGCGGCATTTTCTCGTCCCGCCAGCCCAGGAACTCCAGCGAATCCCAGTCGATGGACTCGAAATTCCGGGGCAGGTTGAGCTTGGCGGCTTCTGAACGGCTGGCGTTGATGAAGGACGACCGGATTTGTTGGGCAGTAACTTTCTGCATGGCAAAGCTGCTTTCGGAAGATAACGACGGCGGCAGCGCACCTCGCGCTGCTTCATGGCACTGAGGCGTCGGTCGCCTGAAAGCACTTGCGCACGCGCAAGAACCAACGATGCGTTGGCTCTTGCTGCCTATGGCGCTACTTGGAGGATCCCGACGCGAAGGGGTGTGCCAAGCAGGCCAAAGCGGCCACCTCGCCAACCATGGCTGCAGCAACTGGAACAGTGCGCACGCTCATCTCCTTCGTCATTTCCTGAACCGGACCTAAATGGGAGTCCGCTGCCAATCCTGCCAAAGCTTCGCCGACGGTGTCCACCGGAAGGTGGGCGAGGAAGTGGGCGGATGGGGGTGTGAGGTGAGCGAGCAAGCGGCTATTTTCGTCAAATTCGCGTCATGCAAGGATTACGTGATGCAAACGTTTCGTAATTGACCGGAGGGTAGGCTAGCCTTACTTAGGTTCGCATCACTTACTTAAGGAGTCCCGTGGCTACCCTTCTCCCACGCCGCGCCCTGCTGAAGACCGCAGGAACCGCGACGGCCGCTTTGGCCGCCGTCGCCCTTACCCTCACTGGCTGCTCCACCGGCCCCGCAGCCTCCACCTCGGCCACGTCCGAGGCCACCTCCTCCGCTTTCCCGGTCACCATCAAGCACGCCTTTGGTGAGACCACCATCAAGGAACAGCCCAAGCGCGTCGTCACCATTTCGTGGGTCAACGATGACATCGCGATCGCACTCGGTGTGGTTCCGGTAGGCGTTCCCAAGAACGAGTGGGGCAACAACGACAAGGGCTCCACCCCCTGGAAGGACGCTGCACTGGAGAAGCTGGGCGCCGGCTTCGGCACCGACAAGGCTCCGGTCCAGTTCTCCGAGGCAGACGGCATCAACTTCACCGAGATCGCCAAGCTCAGCCCGGACGTCATCCTCGGCGCGTACTCCGGCCTTGAGGAAGCGGACTACAAGAAGCTGTCCGAAATCGCCCCCGTGGTCGCCTACCCGGAGCTCGCGTACGGTACGCCGTGGCAGGAAAGCACCGAAATGATCGGCAAGGCGCTGGGCAAGGAAGCCGAAGCCAAGAAGCTGGTCGAGGACACCGAGGCCACCATCAATGACAAGGTCTCCAAGTTCCCGCAGATCAAGGACAAGACCTTCATCTACGGCAACCTCGAGCCCGCCAAGGGTGACGGCGTGAACGTCTACACCGCTATCGACAACCGCCCCCGTTTCCTCTCCGACATTGGAATGAAGCTCGCCCCGGTTGTCTCGGAAAACACCAAGACCGACCAGGAGTTCTTCATTCCTTGGTCCGCTGAAAAGGCCAACGAGCTCGCTTCCGACGTCTTCGTGACCTGGGTTCCCGACGCCACCACGGCCGAGGCCATCAAGGCTGATCCGCTGCTGAGCCAGATCCCGGCCATCAAGAGCGGGGCCCTGGTTGCCGACTCGGACAACACCCTGACGTTGTCCATCTCCGCGTCCTCGCCGCTGAGCCTGCCGTGGGCGCTTGACACCTTCCTCCCGCAGCTGGGTGCCGCGGCCGAAAAGGTAGCGGGCAAGTAACCGCAATGAAGCAGGGTACGACGACGGCACTTCAGGGACGGGGCCACAGCACCAATGTGCTGGCGGGCCCGGGGGGCATATCTCCTGAGGCTGCGGGAACCGGAGGGGGAACCGGTTCCCGCAGGTCGGCAGGCAAGCGATCAGCCTGGTTGCTGGCCGCCGTCGTCGTACTCGGCATTGCGTGCGTGGCATCCCTGGCTATCGGCGCGCGCGGGCTTCCCCTCCAGACGGTCTGGGAAGCCCTCACCAACTTCAATGCCCAGGACGGCAACCACGCCGTGGTCATCGCGCGTATCCCGCGGACCATCCTTGGCCTCCTGGCCGGCGCCGCCCTCGGCCTGGCCGGTGCGGCCATGCAGGGGGTAGCCCGCAACCCGTTGGCGGACCCGGGCATCCTGGGCCTCAACGCCGGCGCTGCACTCGCCGTTGTCACAGGCATCTACGTCTTTGGCGTCAGCTCCCTGACCGGCTACATCTGGTTCGCTTTCGTCGGGGCCGCAGCGGCCGCCGTCGTGGTTTATGCCATCGCTTCCCGGGGCCGCGACGGTGCGACCCCCGTCAAACTGGCCCTCGCAGGCGCGGCCCTGAGCGCCGGCCTTTTCTCCCTGATGAACGTCATCCTGGTATCGAGCCAGGACACGCTGGACCGGTTCCGGTTCTGGCAGGTAGGCAGCATCGGTGGCCGTGACTGGTCCGTGTTGCTTCCGGCACTGCCGTTCCTTGCGATCGGCGCAGTGATTGTCCTTGCCGGCGGCCGCATTCTCAACAGTCTTGCCCTGGGTGACGACATCGCCCGTGGCCTGGGCCAGAACGTTGGACTGTCCCGGGCAGTGATCGGCATGGGCATCGTGCTGCTGTGCGGGTCCGCCACGGCACTGGCCGGGCCCATCGGCTTCCTTGGGCTGGTCATCCCGCACGCGATCCGGTCACTGACAGGTCCGGACTACCGGTGGATCCTGCCGTTCTCAGCAGTGGCGGCGCCGGTGCTGTTGATCTTTGCCGATGTTGTTGGCCGCGTGATCCTGCTCCCCGGAGAAGTCCCGGCCGGAATCATGACGGCCATGGTTGGCGCGCCGGTCTTTGTCTGGCTCATCCGCCGCGGAAAGAAGGCCGGACTGTGAGCACCCTCAAGCCCACCCCCGAGTTGGCACTTAATGACAATGTTGACCCCAAACACTCTCATCAAATGCCATCTCGCCGCGCGTTCAGCCCCACGATCTTCCTTGCAGCGGCACTCGTGGTGATGTTCGCCGTGTACGTCCTCCTGGGCAGCTACACCGTGACCATCCCCGATTTCTTCACCATTGTCATCAACCACCTGACCGGCGGCGAGAAGATTCCAGGCGCCAGCTTCATCGTCATGGAGCACAAGCTGCCCCGGGCCGTGGTGGGAACCTTGATCGGGTTGGCTTTTGGCCTGGCAGGTGCCCTGTTCCAGACCATGCTCCGGAACCCGTTGGCCAGCCCGGACATCATCGGCATCAGCTACGGCGCAAGCGCCGCTGCCGTCACGGCGATCGTAGTCTTCGGTGCTTCCGGTGCGGTGGTGTCGGGATCCGCGCTGGCCGGCGCCCTGGGCGTCGCAGCGATCATCTATGCCATCTCCCGCGGCACCGGATCCGGTGCTGGTGGCGGAAGCCGCGGCAATGCTGCCGGAAACCGCCTGATCCTGGCCGGCGTCGGCATCGCTGCGGCCCTCCACGCCGTGGTGAACTTCCTGATGACCCGTGCCGATATCCGCACCGCAGCCGACGCCCTGGTGTGGCTCAACGGCTCCCTCAATGCCGCCACCTGGGAGCGCGCAGGAGTACTCTCCGTATCCTTGGTGGTTCTGGTTCCCGCTGTCATAGCACTCGCCGGTCCGTTGCGGATCCTCGAATTGGGTGATGATGCCGCCGCCGGGCTTGGCATCAAGGTCAACGGCGTCCGGCTGGGGCTGGTGCTGACCGCCGTCGGACTCGCCGCCGTCGCCACCGCCGCAGCCGGTCCCGTGGCGTTCGTAGCTTTCCTGGCCGGGCCGATCGCCCGCCGCATCGTCCGCAAACCAAGCCTCCCGGCGTCGGCCCTTACCGGTGGGTTGATCGTCCTGGCCGCCGACTTCTTCGCCTCCAACCTCGCTCCCGTCATCCTGGACGGAACCGTCCTCCCGGTCGGCGTCATCACCGGCGCTCTCGGTGCACCCTTCCTGTTGTGGCTCCTGCTCACGTCAAACCGAAAGGAGGCCTGACATGGCCATCCTTAATGCCAAAGACCTGACGCTCCAATATGAGCAGCGCAAAGTGGTGGAAGGGCTGTCCACCCAGATCCCCGAGGGCAAGGTGACCATGATCGTGGGGGCCAATGCCTGCGGCAAGTCCACTCTGCTCCGGGGGCTGTCCCGGTTGCTGAAACCAGCCGGCGGTGCGGTCACGCTCGATGGCAAGGACATCCATTCCCGCCCCGCCCGTGAACTTGCGCGCACCCTCGGCCTGCTCCCGCAGCACCCCACCGCGCCGGACGGCATTACCGTGCGCGACCTCGTGGGACGCGGCCGGTACCCGCACCAGGGTTTCTTCCGCAGTTGGAGCGCCAACGACGACGCCGCGGTGCAGCGCGCGCTCGACGCCACGGGAACGCTGGAACTGGCGGAGCGGAGCATCGACGAGCTGTCCGGCGGACAGCGCCAGCGCGTCTGGATCGCCATGGCCCTTGCCCAGGAAACCGAAGTCCTCCTCCTGGACGAGCCCACCACGTACCTTGACCTCGCCCATCAGGTGGAAGTCCTGGACCTGGTCACCGACCTGAACCGCACCCGCGGAACCACCGTTGCGATCGTGTTGCACGACCTCAACCTCGCTGCACGCTATGCGGACCACGTGATCGCCATGAAGGGCGGATGCATCGTGGCCGAGGGGCCCGCACCCGTGGTGGTCACCGAGGAACTGGTTCACACCGTTTTCGGTCTGGAATCCCGGGTTGTTCCGGATCCCATTTCCGGGACGCCGCTGATCGTTCCCATCGGACGCCACCACGCCGTGGCCCCGCAACCGACTGAACACCACGCCCGCCACGCCAACGAACTGGAGATTGCCTCATGAGCACACAACCCGCCCGTACCCAGGCCGGTGCAGCAGTGGAACCCATGACCCTGGCGTTCGATGTCACGGTGACCGCGGTCCAGGAACTGAGCCCCAACTTCCGGCGCATCACGTTCGGCGGCTACTCCCTGCGTGACTTCGGCGTGGCCGGCGACACCTTGGACCTGCGCGTGAAGCTCATGATCCCCTCCTTCGATGAGGAGGGCCGCATCGTCCCGTTGCCGGAGTTCAAGATGGAGGAGGCCGGCTGGTACCAGGAGTGGCTCGCCATGGATCCCTCAGTCCGTGGGGCAATGCGGACCTACACCGTCCGGTCCGAGCGCCTGGACGCCGTGTACCCGGAGATCGACATCGACTTCGTGATGCACTTTGACGACGAAGGCCACGGCGGTCCGGCGGCCAACTGGGCTGTCGCCGCCAAGCCTGGCGACGCGCTCACCATCATCGGACCCAACAACCGTGCCGCCCAATGCACCACCGCCGGTGCCTACGGCGGCATCGAATGGCGTCCGGGCCTGGCGCAGCGCGTTCTCCTCGCCGGCGACGAAACGGCTGTACCCGCCATCAGCGCCATCCTCGAAAGCCTCCCCGCCGACATCACCGGCCACGCCTTCCTGGAAGTTCCCGAGGCCGGCGACTTCCAGGACATCACCACGGCAGCCGACGTCGAAATCACATGGCTTGCCCGCGGCGCGGCGATCGGCCGCTCCCGCCCCCACGGCGAGCTCCTGAAAGAAGCCGTGGCCAAGGCCGTGCCGGTTCCCGGCTGGGTTGGCTTGAAGGGCTCCGATACGGCGGCCGGCCCCGAGCCGGAAGACGTCAACGTGGACCAGGACATCCTGTGGGAAACCCCGCAGCGCATGGACGCCGCGGCCATCGAAGCCACCAAGAACCCCACCCTTCCTTCCGGGGCATTGCCGTTCTACGCCTGGATCGCCGGCGAAGCCTTTGTCATCAAGGAAATGCGCCGCTACCTGGTGCGGGATGTTGGCATCGACCGGAAGCAGGTTGCCTTCATGGGCTACTGGCGCCGGGGCAAAGCAGAAGGCTGATCCCCCTTCCCAGCGGACGCTCTCTCACTTAAACCCCCTTTCGGGCAAACGCTCTCTCACTCCTTTCGGGGAAGTGAGAGAGCGTTTCCGTAAAGGGGGTGTTTTGTGAGCGAGGGTTGGTTTACCTGCGGTTGGTCCGGGCTTAACCACGGGCGGGTAGCTTCGGTGGGGTGCGGGAGGAATTCAGGCGCGGGAACAACGCTCGACGGCGGTATGTCGCCTTGGGAGACTCCTTCACCGAGGGCGTGGGGGACACCAGCACGGTCCTGCCGAATGGTGTCCGCGGATGGGCGGACCGCGTGGCCGAGAAACTGGCCAAAGCCGAACCGGGCTGGGAGTACGCCAACCTCGCCGTGCGAAGCAAGCGTCTGCGCCAGATCATCGACGAGCAACTGGAACCGGCATTGGCCATGGAACCAACCCTGGTCACGCTTTATGCGGGCGGGAACGACATCCTCGATTTCGGCACCGACATGGAAGCCCTGCTCAACGACTATGAACTCCTTGTCGCCCGGCTGGCCGGGACCGGAGCCACGGTGGTCCTGTTCACCGGGTTCGACGTCAAAGTGTCAGCCGTCCTTGAACCGTTCCGCAAACGCAACACCCTCTATAACCAGCGCGTCCGTGGCATCGCTGCCAAGTACGGCGCAGTGCTGGTGGACTACTGGTGTTTTGAGGCATACCACGACCCCCGGATGTGGTCCTCGGACCGGCTCCACATGTCCAAAGCCGGCCATAAGTACCTTGCTGCACAGGTCCTGGACCATCTGGGTGTTCCGCACAAGATCTCTCCCAAGGAGTGGGACCCTCCCGCCAGGGTGGGTATCAGGGAGTGGGAACGACGCCAGCGGCGCTGGGTAAACGACTGGGTGTTGCCGCTGTTCGGACGGAAACTCCGCGGCGTCACCTTGGGCGATACCCTGAGTGCCCGCTGGCCTGAACCCGTAAAGGTGCCGCGCAAAGGCGGGCTGAAAAAGCTCATGGAAGAGGCAACCAGATGACCGGGCCCATCCGATACGTGGCACTTGGCGATTCCTTCACGGAAGGCGTTGGCGACCACGACCTGCGTCTGCCCAACAACTGCCGCGGCTGGGCAGACCGGGTGGCCGAAGAACTCGCCCGCCAGGACCCGTCAACTACCTACGCCAACCTCGCCATCCGCGGCAGGCGCCTGCAACGGATCCTCGACGAACAAATCGAACCAGCCCTGGCCATGAAGCCCACTCTGGTCAGCTTCTATGCCGGCGGGAATGACCTCCTGATGGTACGGCTCAACATGGCCGCACTCATCAGGAACTATGAGAAAGCAGTCCGACGGCTCAAGGACAGCGGAGCTACCGTACTGCTCTTCACGGGCTACAACGTTCCATTGTCACCACTGCTGGAGCCGCTCAAACTCCGGACCGCGGTCTACAACCGGCACATCAGGCGCATCGCGGCGGAGCAGAACACCCTCCTGGTGGACTACTGGTGTTTCGAAAAGTTTCAGGATCCGCGCATGTGGTCGCCGGACCGCTTGCACATGTCGACCCCCGGGCACAGCTATATGGCCAAGAAGGTGCTGGAAGTACTCGGGGCGCGGCACACGCTGGCGTCGCCGGTGTTCGCGCCGCCGCGTGCGCGGACCCTCACCGAAAACATCGTCGACGACGTCAGCTGGCTCAGGCGCGACGTTGGACCTTGGTTCCTGCGCCGGCTCCGCGGTGTCTCCAGCGGCGACCGGCTCGGTGCACGGTGGCCCGAGCCCATGCCTGTAGTTCTTCCGGAGCGGCTGGGCACTGCGAAAGCACGGCAGGCTCAGGTGTCCAGCAGGTTTTCGTAGCCCTCTGCGACGCTCGTAGCCGTGAACTCGATGACCTCGAATTCAGCGACACCGTTGATGTAGAACGGGTCCTTGGCCAGGGACGCGTCCAGCGTGGCCCGGTCGGCCTTGGACAGCAGCACGCCTCCCACCGCTGGGACGCGACGTCCGGACGCAAGGAACACACCGGCGTCGAACGCGTCCTTAAGCCAGGCCATGTGGCCGGCGCGGTGGAAGTCCACGGTTTCGTCGGGCACTTTGTAGGTCAGGGAGACAACGAACATGCGGCCAGCCTACCGTTTGGGCGGCATGGGCGGCATGGGCGGGCCAAACCCGGGATTCTCCTAAGATGGAGCCATGACTGAACCCCGCTGGCTTAATGCCGAGGAACGCCGTGCCTGGCTTGCCCTGCTGAGCATCAACACCCTGCTTCCTTCGGCATTGGATACGCAGCTTCAGTCCGCGGGGAAGCTCTCCCTTTTCGACTACAACGTCCTGGCCATGCTGTCCGAAACCGACGGCCGCTACCTGCCCATGAGCGAACTTGCCGCCCGGACCAGCGCCTCGCTCTCCCGCCTGTCCCATGTGGTCACCAAACTGCAAAAGCGCGGGTGGGTGGAGCGGCAGGCGCACCCCGGTGACGCCAGGGTCACGGTAGCCCACCTCACCGACGCCGGCATGGCCACCATCGTGTCGCTGGCTCCCGGGCACGTGGAATCGGTGCGGACCCTCATGCTCGACTCATTGACTCCCGACGACGTGGCGGACCTTGCCCGCATCGGCGAGAAGATCGTCGCCCGCTTGGACAACAACCACTGGATCCTCCGCGATTCCTGACCGGCAGCGCCTGCTTTGTGGCCCTGAGCACCCAGATGGCAGACTGGCGGCATGGATTTTTCTGCCCGATACGTTGCCTTGGGGGATTCGTTCACGGAGGGTGTCGGTGACGCCGACCCCACTCGCCCCAACGGCGTCAGGGGTTGGGCGGACATCGTGGCGCAGCAGCTGGCGCGCAGCAACGACGGTTTCGGCTACGCCAATCTCGCCATCCGCGGCCGAAAGCTCCGCCGGATCATGGCAGAACAGGTGGCTGCCGCCGTCGAACTTAAACCCACGTTGGTGACGCTGTACGCCGGGGCCAACGACATCCTCCGCCCGAAAGTCAGCATTGACTCGCTTTTGGAGGATTACGACGCCGGTATCGCCCGGTTAAGCGCCACCGGCGCCACCGTGGTGCTCTTCACGGGCTTCGACGCCAAGGGTTCGAAGGTATTCAGCACCATGCGGGGACGGACGGCGATCTACAACGAACTTGTCCGCGAAATCGCGGAGAACCACGGCGCCCTGCTGGTGGATTACTGGCGGTTCGACGAATACGACGACTGGCGCATGTGGGATACCGACCGGATGCACATGTCGTCGGCCGGTCACTTGAACATGGCCAAGCGCGTGCTGGACGTCCTGGAGCATGAGCACGTCATCGACGTTCCGGAACTGGCGCCCCTCAAACTCCTGAGCAGGGCCGAAACCCTGCGGTCCAATGCCCAATGGGTCCGGGAGTTCGCTGCGCCATGGGTGGTCCGCAGGGTGCGCGGCACATCGTCCGGTGACGGCCTCAGTCCCAAGTACCCGCAGCTCATCCAGCCTCGCTAGGCGCGTCGGCTTTGAGCCGGGCGATCCCGGCCTATCATGCCTGATTGGTCTTAATTTGGCGCGCCCCGTAGAATAGTTAGGCGCCAGGTAGTGCGGAGCGTGTGCAATTGCTCCGGTTGTCGGTGAATGTCGGTCTGACCGACGTCCCGGGGGCCGGTAGTTAGGGGCTCAAGTTGCGTGCATTCCTGTATTCGCCCGGTATCCCAGGATCTGATCCAGTGTCTTCCACTGCCCGGTTCTGAGGCCAGCCTTCTTCGCCGCGTTTCCCGCGGATTCGGGGAACGCACCGGATGCGGACACCGCCTGTCGCACGGTATCGCAGGAACATCTGCACGCCGTTTTCATTCAAACTTTGGAGGAGAGTCATGGCAGCACACTGCCAGGTGACCGGAGCCGAGCCGGGCTTTGGACACAGCATTTCGCACTCGCACCGCCGCAACAAGCGCCGGTTCGACCCCAACATCCAGAAGAAGCGCTACTGGGTTCCGTCCCTGCGCCGCAACGTCACCCTGACGCTGTCGGCCAAGGGCATCAAGGTAATTGACGCACGTGGCATCGACGCGGTCGTCGCCGACATCCTGGCACGAGGAGTGAAGCTCTAATGGCAAAGGACAAGGACGTACGTCCGATCATCAAGCTGAAGTCCACCGCGGGCACGGGCTACACCTACGTTACGCGCAAGAACCGCCGTAACGACCCCGACCGCCTGGTCCTCAAGAAGTACGACCCCAAGATCCGCCAGCACGTCGAATTCCGAGAGGAGCGCTAAACACATGGCAAAGAAGTCCAAGATTGCTCGCAACGAGCAGCGCAAGGTCATTGTTGAGCGCTACGCTGCCAAGCGCCTCGAGCTGAAGAAGACCCTGGTTGACCCCAACGCGTCTGACGAAGCCCGCGAAGCTGCACGCCTCGGCCTGCAGAAGCTGCCCCGCAACGCCTCCCCGATCCGTCTGCGTAACCGCGACCAGATCGACGGCCGTCCCCGCGGCACCTTCCAGAAGTTCGGTATCTCCCGCGTTCGCTTCCGCGACATGGCTCACAAGGGTGAGCTGCCGGGTATCACCAAGTCTTCCTGGTAAGCACCAAGCTCTGAAAGGGCCGGTAACCGTTATGGTTGCCGGCCCTTTCGGCGTTTAAGCCACCCCCGCGGACGCTCTCTCACCTATCGCCCGTGTTGGTCGGACGCTCTCTCACCTATCGCTCGTTTTGGGTCGACGCTCTCTCATCTATTGCCCGTGTTGGGCCGTCGCTCTCTCACCTGTGTTGGCTTTTGGGCCGTCGCTCTCACTTCCCGGCGCGTTGTGTGGGGTGTTTTGGGGTGTGATGGGGTTCACGGGTTGTGGATTTGTTTGTGGTGTTGGGGGTGTGTAAAGTTATTCGAGTTGCCGCCGCTGATGCGGGTTTGAAGGCGACGATCTCCCTTTTGAATGGCCGGTTTCCGGTGGTGCTTTGGTGTGCTGTCGGGGTTGGTGGGGGCTTGGGCTGGTTTGCTTTGTGGGGCTGGTTCGGGTAAGTTTGAAAAGTTGCTCCGGAGCGATCTGCTGGCCTGTGTGGTTGGTGGTGGTGCTGGTTTGTGACCTGTTGTTTGAGAACTCAATAGTGTGCCAAGTTTGTTGATACCGATTGTTTTTTGATTGGTTGGATTTTGCCGGGCCGCCGTGCACCCCCGTGTGTGGTGGTTTGGTTTTCAGCTGGTTTCAGATTTTTGCATGGCTTCTCCTGTCTTTTTCCGGTGGGGGTTGTTGTGTTTTCGTTTTTGTTTTACTTTGACGGAGAGTTTGATCCTGGCTCAGGATGAACGCTGGCGGCGTGCTTAACACATGCAAGTCGAACGATGATCTCCAGCTTGCTGGGGGGATTAGTGGCGAACGGGTGAGTAACACGTGAGTAACCTGCCCTTGACTCTGGGATAAGCCTGGGAAACTGGGTCTAATACCGGATATGACCATCTGGCGCATGTCATGGTGGTGGAAAGCTTTTGTGGTTTTGGATGGACTCGCGGCCTATCAGCTTGTTGGTGGGGTAATGGCCTACCAAGGCGACGACGGGTAGCCGGCCTGAGAGGGTGACCGGCCACACTGGGACTGAGACACGGCCCAGACTCCTACGGGAGGCAGCAGTGGGGAATATTGCACAATGGGCGCAAGCCTGATGCAGCGACGCCGCGTGAGGGATGACGGCCTTCGGGTTGTAAACCTCTTTCAGTAGGGAAGAAGCCTTTCGGGGTGACGGTACTTGCAGAAGAAGCGCCGGCTAACTACGTGCCAGCAGCCGCGGTAATACGTAGGGCGCAAGCGTTATCCGGAATTATTGGGCGTAAAGAGCTCGTAGGCGGTTTGTCGCGTCTGCTGTGAAAGACCGGGGCTCAACTCCGGTTCTGCAGTGGGTACGGGCAGACTAGAGTGCAGTAGGGGAGACTGGAATTCCTGGTGTAGCGGTGAAATGCGCAGATATCAGGAGGAACACCGATGGCGAAGGCAGGTCTCTGGGCTGTAACTGACGCTGAGGAGCGAAAGCATGGGGAGCGAACAGGATTAGATACCCTGGTAGTCCATGCCGTAAACGTTGGGCACTAGGTGTGGGGGACATTCCACGTTTTCCGCGCCGTAGCTAACGCATTAAGTGCCCCGCCTGGGGAGTACGGCCGCAAGGCTAAAACTCAAAGGAATTGACGGGGGCCCGCACAAGCGGCGGAGCATGCGGATTAATTCGATGCAACGCGAAGAACCTTACCAAGGCTTGACATGGACCGGAAAGACCTGGAGACAGGTGCCCCGCTTGCGGCCGGTTTACAGGTGGTGCATGGTTGTCGTCAGCTCGTGTCGTGAGATGTTGGGTTAAGTCCCGCAACGAGCGCAACCCTCGTTCTATGTTGCCAGCGGTTCGGCCGGGGACTCATAGGAGACTGCCGGGGTCAACTCGGAGGAAGGTGGGGACGACGTCAAATCATCATGCCCCTTATGTCTTGGGCTTCACGCATGCTACAATGGCCGGTACAAAGGGTTGCGATACTGTGAGGTGGAGCTAATCCCAAAAAGCCGGTCTCAGTTCGGATTGGGGTCTGCAACTCGACCCCATGAAGTCGGAGTCGCTAGTAATCGCAGATCAGCAACGCTGCGGTGAATACGTTCCCGGGCCTTGTACACACCGCCCGTCAAGTCACGAAAGTTGGTAACACCCGAAGCCGGTGGCCTAACCCTTGTGGGGGGAGCCGTCGAAGGTGGGACCGGCGATTGGGACTAAGTCGTAACAAGGTAGCCGTACCGGAAGGTGCGGCTGGATCACCTCCTTTCTAAGGAGCTGCTAACAACTTGCCGGTGCCCCTGTAGGGGGTGTTGGTGGTTGTCAGTGTTGCCCATTGCGCAGGCGGATGTTCTGCGGTGGGTGCTCATGGGTGGAATATCAACGAATCATTTTTTGTGGTGGCATGGTTTTTGCTGCTGGTGTTCTGGTGTTAGTACGGCGGTCCTGCCCTTTTGTGGTGGGGTTGTTTGGAAGGTGCCGGGGTGTTGGTGGTGGGGGTTGTGTTTGGCGCACTGTTGGGTCCTGAGGCAACAGGACCTTCACGCAGCTTTTTGCGGGGAGACACGTTTCTGGTGTTTCTTTGTTTTCCTGCGGCCGTTTCCTTGTCACACGGGTACCCCTCTTTTTTGTGGGGTTGTGTGGTGGGGGTGGTTGTTGGGGTTGTTGTTTGAGAACTACATAGTGGACGCGAGCATCTGGACGCATGCACCTGTTGGGTGTGTGTGTTCGTAGCAATTTCTTTGATTTAGAACCTGGGACTGCTGCCTGCCTGTTGGGTGGGTGGTGGTTTTCCTGTGGTTCTCTCGAATGGATTCAAGCATCAGCCAGGCCCCTTGGTGGGGTTTGGTGTGTGTGGTCTAGTTTTTAAGGGCGCACGGTGGATGCCTTGGCATCAGGAGCCGAAGAAGGACGTAGGAATCTGCGATAAGCCTGGGGGAGTTGATAACCGAGCGGTGATCCCAGGATGTCCGAATGGGGAAACCCCGCATAACGCTGTGAGGTGATTGTGTGACCCGTACCTGAACTCATAGGGTGCGTGGGGGGAACGCGGGGAAGTGAAACATCTCAGTACCCGTAGGAAGAGAAAACAAGAGTGATTCCGTTAGTAGTGGCGAGCGAACGCGGATGAGGCTAAACCGACCCATGTGTGATAGCCGGCGGGCGTTGCGTGGGCGGGGTTGTGGGACTTGCTGTACTGGTTCTGCCGGACCGGTGGGGTGAGAGTGCAGGTATAGGTGAACGGTCTTGAAAGGCCGGCCAGAGAGGGTGTGAGTCCCGTAACCGTAATGTTGTGCACCGCCTTTGGTGAGGATCCCAAGTAGCACGGGGCCCGAGAAATCCCGTGTGAATCTGTCAGGACCACCTGATAAGCCTAAATACTTCCTGATGACCGATAGCGGACCAGTACCGTGAGGGAAAGGTGAAAAGTACCCCGGGAGGGGAGTGAAACAGTACCTGAAACCGTGTGCTTACAATCCGTCAGAGCAGCCTTGTTGTTGTGATGGCGTGCCTTTTGAAGAATGAGCCTGCGAGTTAGTGTTACGTCGCGAGGTTAACCCGTGTGGGGCAGCCGTAGCGAAAGCGAGTCTGAACAGGGCGTTTGAGTGGCGTGATCTAGACCCGAAGCGGAGTGATCTACCCATGGCCAGGTTGAAGCGACGGTAAGACGTCGTGGAGGACCGAACCCACTTCAGTTGAAAATGGAGGGGATGAGCTGTGGGTAGGGGTGAAAGGCCAATCAAACTCCGTGATAGCTGGTTCTCCCCGAAATGCATTTAGGTGCAGCGTTGCGTGTTTCTTGCCGGAGGTAGAGCTACTGGATGGCCGATGGGCCCTACAAGGTTACTGACGTCAGCCAAACTCCGAATGCCGGTAAGTCAGAGCGCAGCAGTGAGACTGTGGGGGATAAGCTTCATAGTCGAGAGGGAAACAGCCCAGACCACCAACTAAGGCCCCTAAGCGTGTGCTAAGTGGGAAAGGATGTGGAGTTGCTTAGACAACCAGGAGGTTGGCTTAGAAGCAGCCATCCTTGAAAGAGTGCGTAATAGCTCACTGGTCAAGTGATTCCGCGCCGACAATGTAGCGGGGCTCAAGTACACCGCCGAAGTTGTGGCATTCACGCATTACCCGAGCCTTCGTGGTTCAGGGGTGTGGATGGGTAGGGGAGCGTCGTGTGGGCGGTGAAGTCGCGGTGGAAACCAGCGGTGGAGCCTACACGAGTGAGAATGCAGGCATGAGTAGCGAAAGACGGGTGGGAAACCCGTCCGCCGAATGATCAAGGGTTCCAGGGTCAAGCTAATCTGCCCTGGGTAAGTCGGGACCTAAGGCGAGGCCGACAGGCGTAGTCGATGGACAACGGGTTGATATTCCCGTACCGGCGAAAAACCGCCAATACTGAGCGGGGGATACTAACCACCCCCCACCTGGCCGGATCACCACTTGTGGTGTGATGGTTGTGGTGGTGGCTGGGACCTGATCCCGGGAGGTAAGCGTATTAACAGGTGTGACGCAGGAAGGTAGCCGGGCCGGGCGATGGTAGCCCCGGTCCAAGGATGTAGGGTCAGGGATAGGCAAATCCGTTCCTGTGTGCTTCGAGCACGCTCCTGAGATCTGATGGGACCCCCGTTCGGGGGGATCCGGTGATCCTATGCTGCCTAGAAAAGCATCGACGCGAGGTTTTAGCTGCCCGTACCCCAAACCGACACAGGTGATCAGGTAGAGAATACCAAGGCGATCGAGAGAATTATGGTTAAGGAACTCGGCAAAATGCCCCCGTAACTTCGGGAGAAGGGGGGCCTGCCCCGTGAAACGACCTTGCGTTGTGGAGCGGGTGTGGGCCGCAGAGACCAGGGGGAAGCGACTGTTTACTAAAAACACAGGTCCGTGCGAAGTCGCAAGACGATGTATACGGACTGACTCCTGCCCGGTGCTGGAAGGTTAAGAGGACCGGTTAGCCACCTCGCGTGGCGAAGCTGAGAATTTAAGCCCCAGTAAACGGCGGTGGTAACTATAACCATCCTAAGGTAGCGAAATTCCTTGTCGGGTAAGTTCCGACCTGCACGAATGGAGTAACGACTTCCCCGCTGTCTCAACCATAAACTCGGCGAAATTGCAGTACGAGTAAAGATGCTCGTTACGCGCAGCAGGACGGAAAGACCCCGAGACCTTTACTATAGTTTGGTATTGGTGTTCGGAGTGGCTTGTGTAGGATAGGTGGGAGACGTTGAAGCCCGGACGCCAGTTCGGGTGGAGTCATCGTTGAAATACCACTCTGGTCACTTTGGACATCTAACTTCGGCCCGTGATCCGGGTCAGGGACAGTGCCTGATGGGTAGTTTAACTGGGGCGGTTGCCTCCTAAAGAGTAACGGAGGCGCCCAAAGGTTCCCTCAGCCTGGTTGGCAATCAGGTGTCGAGTGTAAGTGCACAAGGGAGCTTGACTGTGAGAGAGACATCTCAAGCAGGGACGAAAGTCGGGACTAGTGATCCGGCGGTACATTGTGGAATGGCCGTCGCTCAACGGATAAAAGGTACCTCGGGGATAACAGGCTGATCTTGCCCAAGAGTCCATATCGACGGCATGGTTTGGCACCTCGATGTCGGCTCGTCGCATCCTGGGGCTGGAGTAGGTCCCAAGGGTTGGGCTGTTCGCCCATTAAAGCGGTACGCGAGCTGGGTTTAGAACGTCGTGAGACAGTTCGGTCCCTATCCGCTGCGCGCGCAGGAAATTTGAGAAGGGCTGTCCTTAGTACGAGAGGACCGGGACGGACGAACCTCTGGTGTGTCAGTTGTACTGCCAAGTGCACCGCTGATTAGCTACGTTCGGATGGGATAACCGCTGAAAGCATCTAAGCGGGAAGCTCGCTTCAAGATGAGATTTCCACACACCTAGCGTGTGAGAGGCCCCCAGCCAGACCACTGGGTTGATAGGCCGGACGTGGAAGCGAGGACCAAAGACTCGTGAAGCTGACCGGTACTAATAGGCCAACAACTAACACCACACACTTGCATGCACGCGTCCACTATGTGGTTCCCGAACAACAACCCGTTCAGGAAAACCAACCACAACCAAATAACAACACCACAGTTGTAACCACACAAACTTCCCACCCCCACCAACAACCGGGGGGACGGGTAACAAGGTTACGGCGGTCATAGCGTGGGGGAAACGCCCGGTCCCATTCCGAACCCGGAAGCTAAGACCCACAGCGCCGATGGTACTGCACCCGGGAGGGTGTGGGAGAGTAGGACACCGCCGGACAACCATTCAGGTCGAGACCCCCCAACCACGTTGGGGGGTCTCCCACATTAACCACCCAAACACCCACACAGAAACCCCGACCAAGGACGGTCGGGGCTAAACCCACTTAACCCCCAAACCAGATCGCAGACCAGGCCGTTCCCAGCGCCCGGAACGCGCACAAACGCGACCTGATCGGGTAGCCGCTACCCCGAGAAGAACACCGACAACTCACCAACAAGCTTCTCCGGTGCCCTATTAGGGCTAGCGTTGCTGCAGCAGTTCGTGCAGGACATCTGAACAGCGCTGGAGTCCCCGGCAGGTCAGTAGCTGCCGGCGTGCCGTTGTCCCTGGAGAACTACCCGTAATACGTTGTCCCAGGACCGTCCATCAAGCCCTCTACGGGCCGGGAAGATCGGACCTGGCCGCGGATCCTGCCGCTTCTGTTCGCACCGGATGGGCGCTTCTGTTCGCACCGGATGGGCCGGTCGCCGGCGGCGTCGTCGGAAGGAAAATCGATGCAGGCCCTTCGGGCATGGTCATGATTCGAGACCGGCCTTGCAGAAGCGATCGGCAGTTTGGTGTCGGGGCTAAGGAAGGGACTTAGTCACTAGAGAGAGGGCGCTCCGTCATCGGGACTCTGGTTGAACCCTCGTACACCTGGCGGGTGTAACCGCGGAGCTAGAATCTGCGAGTTCCACTGGTCGAAGCACTGACACCTCTTCCAGCCCACCTGGATCGCTCTCCGACTGGGATCAAGGCATTGAGACGGCCTGCCACCACGAGTTCACGTGGCAAACACCCACGCCTGTGTACTCCTGCGACTTTGCGAGTCCATGGCAACCCGGATCTAACGAAACACTAATGGTTAGCTGCGGCAGTACGTTCCGAAAGGAACAGATCAGGGCGTCCACACTCACGAACACTTGGCTGTGTTCGCAGTCGAGCTCAATCAGCGACCACGTGAGATTCCCAGAGGCAGAGCCCCTTCCGAGCGCCTGACTGGACTGCTCTCACCTTCGACCGAGCCCTAAAATGTTGCGACGACCGCTGAATTTCGCAGCCCTCACAATGGCTAACGCGTCGGCCGTCGCCGACAGTCGGGCCGGTAGGAGGGTTCAGCCGGTCTGGTCGCGACTTTCCGCTGTGAGGCGGTTGAGTGCTGCACGGAGATCCCGGCCGCGAGACGGTTTCGACGGAGCTGTAATTGCCCGGCCACCTGATTCACCAGGCCTACGCCGCTTCTCCTGGTCCGGGGGACCAACCGCTCCCGCAAGCGACTTCTGGTCAACGACTTCACCCAGCCGGGTGAACCGACCGCTTTGGCGTGACTACACGCACGCGCATCTCCTTTGATGAAGCTCCTCTGGATCGCCGGATCCCACACCTCCAGCAGGCTCTTCCCTTCCCGGGGATGTGGTGGGGTTCACGTTGATTGTTGTGCTGGCGTTGGGGTGGGGACCGCAGGACGGTGTTGGTCTTAGTGCGTGTTTTAGGGGTTTTGGGGTGGTTGCCGGGTGGATTTGCGTTGGGGGTTGGGGGCGTGTATTGTTTTCTGAGTCGCCGGGAGCGGAACGGAAAGCCGGAAGGTGTGTACGGGCCGGGAGGCGGCGGATAAATAACTCTTCTTTTCCAATGGCCCTTGGTGGGTGTGCTGCTTTGTGTGGTGCGCTTCGGGGTTATGTTTTGGAGGGTCTGTTGTTTGAGAACTCAATAGTGTGCCAAGTTTGTTGATACCGATTGTTTTTTGATTGGTTGGATTTTGCCGGGCCGCCGTGCACCCCCGTGTGTGGTGGTTTGGTTTTCAGCTGGTTTCAGATTTTTGCATGGCTTCTCCTGTCTTTTTCCGGTGGGGGTTGTTGTGTTTTCGTTTTTGTTTTACTTTGACGGAGAGTTTGATCCTGGCTCAGGATGAACGCTGGCGGCGTGCTTAACACATGCAAGTCGAACGATGATCTCCAGCTTGCTGGGGGGATTAGTGGCGAACGGGTGAGTAACACGTGAGTAACCTGCCCTTGACTCTGGGATAAGCCTGGGAAACTGGGTCTAATACCGGATATGACCATCTGGCGCATGTCATGGTGGTGGAAAGCTTTTGTGGTTTTGGATGGACTCGCGGCCTATCAGCTTGTTGGTGGGGTAATGGCCTACCAAGGCGACGACGGGTAGCCGGCCTGAGAGGGTGACCGGCCACACTGGGACTGAGACACGGCCCAGACTCCTACGGGAGGCAGCAGTGGGGAATATTGCACAATGGGCGCAAGCCTGATGCAGCGACGCCGCGTGAGGGATGACGGCCTTCGGGTTGTAAACCTCTTTCAGTAGGGAAGAAGCCTTTCGGGGTGACGGTACTTGCAGAAGAAGCGCCGGCTAACTACGTGCCAGCAGCCGCGGTAATACGTAGGGCGCAAGCGTTATCCGGAATTATTGGGCGTAAAGAGCTCGTAGGCGGTTTGTCGCGTCTGCTGTGAAAGACCGGGGCTCAACTCCGGTTCTGCAGTGGGTACGGGCAGACTAGAGTGCAGTAGGGGAGACTGGAATTCCTGGTGTAGCGGTGAAATGCGCAGATATCAGGAGGAACACCGATGGCGAAGGCAGGTCTCTGGGCTGTAACTGACGCTGAGGAGCGAAAGCATGGGGAGCGAACAGGATTAGATACCCTGGTAGTCCATGCCGTAAACGTTGGGCACTAGGTGTGGGGGACATTCCACGTTTTCCGCGCCGTAGCTAACGCATTAAGTGCCCCGCCTGGGGAGTACGGCCGCAAGGCTAAAACTCAAAGGAATTGACGGGGGCCCGCACAAGCGGCGGAGCATGCGGATTAATTCGATGCAACGCGAAGAACCTTACCAAGGCTTGACATGGACCGGAAAGACCTGGAGACAGGTGCCCCGCTTGCGGCCGGTTTACAGGTGGTGCATGGTTGTCGTCAGCTCGTGTCGTGAGATGTTGGGTTAAGTCCCGCAACGAGCGCAACCCTCGTTCTATGTTGCCAGCGGTTCGGCCGGGGACTCATAGGAGACTGCCGGGGTCAACTCGGAGGAAGGTGGGGACGACGTCAAATCATCATGCCCCTTATGTCTTGGGCTTCACGCATGCTACAATGGCCGGTACAAAGGGTTGCGATACTGTGAGGTGGAGCTAATCCCAAAAAGCCGGTCTCAGTTCGGATTGGGGTCTGCAACTCGACCCCATGAAGTCGGAGTCGCTAGTAATCGCAGATCAGCAACGCTGCGGTGAATACGTTCCCGGGCCTTGTACACACCGCCCGTCAAGTCACGAAAGTTGGTAACACCCGAAGCCGGTGGCCTAACCCTTGTGGGGGGAGCCGTCGAAGGTGGGACCGGCGATTGGGACTAAGTCGTAACAAGGTAGCCGTACCGGAAGGTGCGGCTGGATCACCTCCTTTCTAAGGAGCTGCTAACAACTTGCCGGTGCCCCTGTAGGGGGTGTTGGTGGTTGTCAGTGTTGCCCATTGCGCAGGCGGATGTTCTGCGGTGGGTGCTCATGGGTGGAATATCAACGAATCATTTTTTGTGGTGGCATGGTTTTTGCTGCTGGTGTTCTGGTGTTAGTACGGCGGTCCTGCCCTTTTGTGGTGGGGTTGTTTGGAAGGTGCCGGGGTGTTGGTGGTGGGGGTTGTGTTTGGCGCACTGTTGGGTCCTGAGGCAACAGGACCTTCACGCAGCTTTTTGCGGGGAGACACGTTTCTGGTGTTTCTTTGTTTTCCTGCGGCCGTTTCCTTGTCACACGGGTGCCCCTCTTTTTTGTGGGGTTGTGTGGTGGGGGTGGTTGTTGGGGTTGTTGTTTGAGAACTACATAGTGGACGCGAGCATCTGGACGCATGCACCTGTTGGGTGTGTGTGTTCGTAGCAATTTCTTTGATTTAGAACCTGGGACTGCTGCCTGCCTGTTGGGTGGGTGGTGGTTTTCCTGTGGTTCTCTCGAATGGATTCAAGCATCAGCCAGGCCCCTTGGTGGGGTTTGGTGTGTGTGGTCTAGTTTTTAAGGGCGCACGGTGGATGCCTTGGCATCAGGAGCCGAAGAAGGACGTAGGAATCTGCGATAAGCCTGGGGGAGTTGATAACCGAGCGGTGATCCCAGGATGTCCGAATGGGGAAACCCCGCATAACGCTGTGAGGTGATTGTGTGACCCGTACCTGAACTCATAGGGTGCGTGGGGGGAACGCGGGGAAGTGAAACATCTCAGTACCCGTAGGAAGAGAAAACAAGAGTGATTCCGTTAGTAGTGGCGAGCGAACGCGGATGAGGCTAAACCGACCCATGTGTGATAGCCGGCGGGCGTTGCGTGGGCGGGGTTGTGGGACTTGCTGTACTGGTTCTGCCGGACCGGTGGGGTGAGAGTGCAGGTATAGGTGAACGGTCTTGAAAGGCCGGCCAGAGAGGGTGTGAGTCCCGTAACCGTAATGTTGTGCACCGCCTTTGGTGAGGATCCCAAGTAGCACGGGGCCCGAGAAATCCCGTGTGAATCTGTCAGGACCACCTGATAAGCCTAAATACTTCCTGATGACCGATAGCGGACCAGTACCGTGAGGGAAAGGTGAAAAGTACCCCGGGAGGGGAGTGAAACAGTACCTGAAACCGTGTGCTTACAATCCGTCAGAGCAGCCTTGTTGTTGTGATGGCGTGCCTTTTGAAGAATGAGCCTGCGAGTTAGTGTTACGTCGCGAGGTTAACCCGTGTGGGGCAGCCGTAGCGAAAGCGAGTCTGAACAGGGCGTTTGAGTGGCGTGATCTAGACCCGAAGCGGAGTGATCTACCCATGGCCAGGTTGAAGCGACGGTAAGACGTCGTGGAGGACCGAACCCACTTCAGTTGAAAATGGAGGGGATGAGCTGTGGGTAGGGGTGAAAGGCCAATCAAACTCCGTGATAGCTGGTTCTCCCCGAAATGCATTTAGGTGCAGCGTTGCGTGTTTCTTGCCGGAGGTAGAGCTACTGGATGGCCGATGGGCCCTACAAGGTTACTGACGTCAGCCAAACTCCGAATGCCGGTAAGTCAGAGCGCAGCAGTGAGACTGTGGGGGATAAGCTTCATAGTCGAGAGGGAAACAGCCCAGACCACCAACTAAGGCCCCTAAGCGTGTGCTAAGTGGGAAAGGATGTGGAGTTGCTTAGACAACCAGGAGGTTGGCTTAGAAGCAGCCATCCTTGAAAGAGTGCGTAATAGCTCACTGGTCAAGTGATTCCGCGCCGACAATGTAGCGGGGCTCAAGTACACCGCCGAAGTTGTGGCATTCACGCATTACCCGAGCCTTCGTGGTTCAGGGGTGTGGATGGGTAGGGGAGCGTCGTGTGGGCGGTGAAGTCGCGGTGGAAACCAGCGGTGGAGCCTACACGAGTGAGAATGCAGGCATGAGTAGCGAAAGACGGGTGGGAAACCCGTCCGCCGAATGATCAAGGGTTCCAGGGTCAAGCTAATCTGCCCTGGGTAAGTCGGGACCTAAGGCGAGGCCGACAGGCGTAGTCGATGGACAACGGGTTGATATTCCCGTACCGGCGAAAAACCGCCAATACTGAGCGGGGGATACTAACCACCCCCCACCTGGCCGGATCACCACTTGTGGTGTGATGGTTGTGGTGGTGGCTGGGACCTGATCCCGGGAGGTAAGCGTATTAACAGGTGTGACGCAGGAAGGTAGCCGGGCCGGGCGATGGTAGCCCCGGTCCAAGGATGTAGGGTCAGGGATAGGCAAATCCGTTCCTGTGTGCTTCGAGCACGCTCCTGAGATCTGATGGGACCCCCGTTCGGGGGGATCCGGTGATCCTATGCTGCCTAGAAAAGCATCGACGCGAGGTTTTAGCTGCCCGTACCCCAAACCGACACAGGTGATCAGGTAGAGAATACCAAGGCGATCGAGAGAATTATGGTTAAGGAACTCGGCAAAATGCCCCCGTAACTTCGGGAGAAGGGGGGCCTGCCCCGTGAAACGACCTTGCGTTGTGGAGCGGGTGTGGGCCGCAGAGACCAGGGGGAAGCGACTGTTTACTAAAAACACAGGTCCGTGCGAAGTCGCAAGACGATGTATACGGACTGACTCCTGCCCGGTGCTGGAAGGTTAAGAGGACCGGTTAGCCACCTCGCGTGGCGAAGCTGAGAATTTAAGCCCCAGTAAACGGCGGTGGTAACTATAACCATCCTAAGGTAGCGAAATTCCTTGTCGGGTAAGTTCCGACCTGCACGAATGGAGTAACGACTTCCCCGCTGTCTCAACCATAAACTCGGCGAAATTGCAGTACGAGTAAAGATGCTCGTTACGCGCAGCAGGACGGAAAGACCCCGAGACCTTTACTATAGTTTGGTATTGGTGTTCGGAGTGGCTTGTGTAGGATAGGTGGGAGACGTTGAAGCCCGGACGCCAGTTCGGGTGGAGTCATCGTTGAAATACCACTCTGGTCACTTTGGACATCTAACTTCGGCCCGTGATCCGGGTCAGGGACAGTGCCTGATGGGTAGTTTAACTGGGGCGGTTGCCTCCTAAAGAGTAACGGAGGCGCCCAAAGGTTCCCTCAGCCTGGTTGGCAATCAGGTGTCGAGTGTAAGTGCACAAGGGAGCTTGACTGTGAGAGAGACATCTCAAGCAGGGACGAAAGTCGGGACTAGTGATCCGGCGGTACATTGTGGAATGGCCGTCGCTCAACGGATAAAAGGTACCTCGGGGATAACAGGCTGATCTTGCCCAAGAGTCCATATCGACGGCATGGTTTGGCACCTCGATGTCGGCTCGTCGCATCCTGGGGCTGGAGTAGGTCCCAAGGGTTGGGCTGTTCGCCCATTAAAGCGGTACGCGAGCTGGGTTTAGAACGTCGTGAGACAGTTCGGTCCCTATCCGCTGCGCGCGCAGGAAATTTGAGAAGGGCTGTCCTTAGTACGAGAGGACCGGGACGGACGAACCTCTGGTGTGTCAGTTGTACTGCCAAGTGCACCGCTGATTAGCTACGTTCGGATGGGATAACCGCTGAAAGCATCTAAGCGGGAAGCTCGCTTCAAGATGAGATTTCCACACACCTAGCGTGTGAGAGGCCCCCAGCCAGACCACTGGGTTGATAGGCCGGACGTGGAAGCGAGGACCAAAGACTCGTGAAGCTGACCGGTACTAATAGGCCAACAACTAACACCACACACTTGCATGCACGCGTCCACTATGTGGTTCCCGAACAACAACCCGTTCAGGAAAACCAACCACAACCAAATAACAACACCACAGTTGTAACCACACAAACTTCCCACCCCCACCAACAACCGGGGGACGGGTAACAAGGTTACGGCGGTCATAGCGTGGGGGAAACGCCCGGTCCCATTCCGAACCCGGAAGCTAAGACCCACAGCGCCGATGGTACTGCACCCGGGAGGGTGTGGGAGAGTAGGACACCGCCGGACAACCATTCAGGTCGAGACCCCCCAACCACGTTGGGGGGTCTCCCACATTAACCACCTGCTGAGGGTAGGCTCTCGGAGTGGATCTTTCCAGAGAGTTGAACTTGGTGGATGGCGGAGGCCATCCGGGGGCTTTTCATATGAGGCCAGTCCTCTTGGAGGATGCGCATGCCCTCGCAGACCTGTACACCAGGAATGCCGCACACCTGTCGCCTTGGGAACCGCGGAGGGATGCCAGCTTCTATAGCTTGACCGGACAGAAAGCTGTCCTCGCATCCAAGCTGGAACAGTTCGAGGCCGGTTCCGAGGTGCCTTGGGTGATCACACTGCAGGATAAGCCAATAGGCATGGCTACCTTGACCGGGATAGTCAGAGGCCCCTTCCTCAGCGCGAACCTCGGCTACTGGGTGGACTACGCCCAGACCGGCAACGGTGTAGCTTCGGCTGCTGTTTCATCGGTCGCGGCGATGGCCCGTGATGAGTTGGGTCTTCACCGTGTGCAGGCCGGCACCTTGCTCCATAATGTTGCCTCACAAAGAGTCCTGAAGCGCAACGGTTTCGACCGGATAGGAGTGGCTTCTGCCTATCTCTGTATAGCCGGGACGTGGCAGGATCACGTGCTGTACCAGCGCATCCTCTTCTGACCTTGCGGGCAGTCGAAGGCCCGTAGGGTACGCGATAGCCGTCCAAGCCGCGAAAAACCCCGGAAATCCGGTGATTTTGGTCAAAAAAGCGCGGAAACACGCGGAATTTGCTGGCCATGCACGCCCAAGCTGGTAAGTTTTCGAGCAGTGGCTTGCTCGCACTCCGCGTGAAAGCTCAAAAAACGTATGAGTCCAGGAGGACGTAAATGGCTAAGAACCGCAGTGAACTCGTTGCAGAGGTAGCAGGCAAGGCTGGCACCAGCCAGGCTGCTGTCAACTCCGTGCTCGATGCTCTGTTCGAAGTTTTCGAGACTTCTGTTGCCGCTGGCGAAAAGATCACCATCCCGGGCTGGCTCGCAGTTGAGCGCACGGACCGCGCAGCACGCACCGGCCGCAACCCCCAGACCGGCGAGACCATCCAGATCGCAGCAGGCCACAGCGTAAAGCTGACCGCAGGCTCCAAGCTGAAGGCAGCTGTCGCCAAGAAGAAGTAGAACTTCTTCGGCGCACACGCCTCAAAGGGACGGCAACCGTTGGGTTGCCGTCCCTTTGCTTTTGCCGACCCCTGCAGGCAGCCAGCCCACAGGCCGACCCTGCAGGCAGCCAGCCCACAGGCCGACGCCTGCAGGCAGCCAGCCCACAGGCAGGCAGGACCTTGACTGTTCCTCCCCAACTGTCCGCCGATTCGCAGCCCGGCGGCTGGTAACGGACAATGGATAGGTGCCATCAGCAAGAAACTCCGCAACTGCCCCTTCGCCCCTTTCCAAGCCGGGAGCGCGGAGAGGCGATGCCGGCACGGGGATTTCCCTTCCCTGGCAGTTGGCAGGGCTCGCGCTGCTGATCGTGTCATTGGTGGCAGCGCTCCTGTTCTCCGGGGCTGCGGCCGCCCGGCAGGTAGCCGATCCCGGCGCCCTGGTCCGCTGGGGCCTGCCTGTGGCCAAAGCCCTGCACAACGTCTCTGTTGCTACCGTCATCGGCGGCCTGATCTTTGCCGTTGGAATCCTCCCTAAGAACCTGCGTGTTTCCCGCTCCCGGGAAAAGGACGAGGAAGCTCCGGAACACCCTGCTTTCGCCCGGGCACTGGCAGTGGCAGCAGCCGCGGGCGCTGTCTGGACGCTGTCAGCTGTGGCGGTCCTCGTGCTCACCTACGCTGACGTAGCGGGACAGGGATTGTCCGGAGACGCTGAGTTCACGCGGTCGTTGGTCTACTTCATGACTGACATTGAGACCGGTAAAGCCTGGCTGGCGGTCACCATTATCGCTGCCGTGGTCACAACAGCCCTCTTCGGCGTCAGGTCCCTGACCGGCCTCGCGTTCACTTTGCTCCTGGGATTGATCGGCCTGGTACCCACTGCGCTGATCGGCCACTCTTCCAGCTCCAGCGACCACGAAGGCGCCATCAACTCCCTCGGCCTGCATTTGGCAGGTGTTTCCACATGGGTCGGCGGCATCATCATGCTGGCCGTCCTCTCAGGAATTCTGACGGGCTCCCGCACCTCAGGAACCGGTGACATCACAGAGCCCACGCTCAGGCGCTTCTCGTCCCTGGCAGGCTTCGCGTTTGTCCTGGTTTTCGCGTCCGGAGTCATCAACGCCGCAATCCGGGTCACCAGCCCCGCCGACCTCTTCGGTTCGCCGTATGGTCAGCTGATCCTGGCGAAGTCCCTCGCCACGCTGGTCCTTGGCGGGATCGGCTTCATGCACCGTCAGTGGGTCATTCCGCAGCTCGGCAGGAGTGCGTCAATGTCAGCGCGCCGTGTGCTCTGGCAGCTGGTCCTGGTGGAGCTGCTGGTCATGGGAGCCACCTCCGGCCTGGCGGTGGCCCTTGGCCGGTCTGCCCCGCCGCAGCCCTCGGAGTACGCACCTGACGCTTCGCCGGCGTTCATCCTGTCAGGATATGAGGTTCCTCCCGAACTCACAGCCCAGCGCTGGCTGACCGAATGGCGCTTTGACTGGCTGTGGGTCGGCGTGGCCTTGTTCGGCGCGGTCACCTACATCCTGGGAATCATCAAGATCCGCAAGCGCGGCGATTCCTGGTCCTGGTTCCGGATGGTTACCTGGATGGTCGGCCTGCTGGTCCTGACCTACATCACCTCGGGACCCCCGGCTGTCTATGGCCGGGTGCTCTTTTCAGCCCACATGGTGGACCACATGGCCCTCACCATGGTGGCGCCAATCTTCCTTGTACTGGGCGCGCCTGTGACCCTTGCCTTGCGGGCGCTGCCGTCCCGGGGTGAAGGGGCGCACGGCTCAAGGGGCTTGCGTGAGTGGTTGTTGCTGTTCGTGCATTCGAAGTTCTCCCAGGTGGTCACGCATCCGCTGTTTGCGGCCGCCAACTTTGCTGGTTCCATTGTGTTGTTCTACTACTCGGACCTCTTCGGCCTGGCGATGCGTGAGCACGTGGGCCACGAGCTGATGAACCTGCACTTCCTCCTGACGGGTTACATCTTTGTGCTCGGCATGATCGGCAGTGATCCGCTGCCGCGCCGGGCTCCCTATCCGATGCGTCTCCTGCTCCTGCTCGCCACCATGGGCTTCCACGCTTTCTTCGGTGTCGCGATCATGGGCGGGACCGGTCTGCTCGCCGCGGACTACTTCGGGAACCTTGGCCGGACCTGGGGTCCTTCGGCCATCGCCGACCAGCAGCTCGGTGGTGCCATTGCCTGGGGCATCGGTGAGGTCCCCACGCTGTTGGTGGCGATCGGGGTGGCGATCATGTGGTCGCGCTCGGATGAACGGGAGACGCGCCGCGTTGACCGCGCGGCTGACAGGAATAATGACGCCGAGCTGAGCGCTTACAACGATATGTTTGCCCGGCTCGCCGACCGCGACGCCCGGCTCGCCGACCGCGACGCCAAGCAAGCCGGGACTACTGGCAAGGTTCCCCGCCCCGCACCCCAGGGAGCACCGGCCGAGGAGCACGGGGACAATGACGCCGGGCAGATCGAACGCAACACCAAGCTGGAAGGACGCTGATGAGCGAAACCGTACGCACCCAACTCCGGGTCAGGGCATCCGAACTTGAGGGCCGCGGCTGGCTCAATACCGGCGGCAAATCACTGGATCTGGAAGCCCTGCGCGGCAAGATCGTGCTGCTGGATTTCTGGACGTTCTGCTGCATCAATTGCCTGCACGTCCTGGACGAACTTCGTCCTCTCGAGGAGAAGTACTCAGACGTCCTGGTGACGGTCGGCGTCCATTCGCCCAAGTTCGAGCACGAGGCCGATCCGGAGGCCTTGGCTGCGGCCGTCGAGCGTTACGAGATCCACCACCCTGTGTTGGACGATCCCGAGCTCGCAACGTGGAAGGCCTACACCGCCCGGGCCTGGCCAACGTTGGTGGTGGTGGACCCCGAGGGCTACATCGTCGCCCACCTCTCAGGTGAGGGCCACGCGGATGGCCTTGCTGTCCTTCTGGAAGAACTTGTCGCAGAGCATGACGCCAAGGGCACGCTCCACCGTGGCAACGGCCCGTACGTGGCACCGGAGCCGACGTCGGGCACCCTCCGGTTCCCGGGCAAGGCAACCCAGCTGGCCAACGGCAACTACCTCGTGGTCGACTCCGGCCACCACCGGGTGGTGGAACTTCGCCCCGACCTGGAGACTGTGGAACGCGTCATCGGTTCCGGCACGAAGGGCTACCAGGACGGCGACGCTGAAACCGCCCGGTTCAACGAACCCCAAGGTGTGGCGCTGCTGCCTGCTGAACTCGCTGCCCGGCTTGGATACGACGCCGTGGTTGCCGATACGGTGAACCACCGGCTGCGTGGCGTGGCCCTTGCGTCCGGTGAGGTCCGCACTGTAGCCGGCAACGGCGTGCAGCGGCTCCTCGATGCGGGCCCTGCCCGGGTCACGGACTCCGGTGCCGGCACGTGGTCTGAACATCACGACGGCGGTCCGGCCGACTTCGCTGCCGACGCCCTCGACGTCGGGGTTCTTGGGTTGGGAACCGGGGTTTCCCTGTCCTCGCCGTGGGATGTTGTGTGGAGCGAAAAGCTGCAGCGTGTGGTGATCGCGATGGCCGGAACACACCAGATCTTCGCCTTCGACCCCGTGGCAGGCGAGGTTTCCATCCTTGCTGGCTCCGGACTTGAGGGACTGTTGGATGGCGTGGCCGAGGAAGCGTGGTTCGCGCAGTCGTCAGGGCTTGCCATTGACGCCGATGACAACATTTGGGTAGCTGACTCCGAGACGTCGTCATTGCGGCGCTTGGTGGTCGGTGATTCCGGGGTCACGGTGGAGACGGCCGTGGGCAAGGGTCTGTTTGACTTCGGATTCCGGGACGGCGATGCCTCCGAGGCCCGGCTGCAGCACCCCTTGGGGGTCACTGTGCTGCCGGATGGTTCCGTTGCGGTCGCTGATACGTACAACGGTGCTGTGCGCCGCTACGACCCCGCGACCAAGACCGTGTCCACGCTGGCCCGCGGTCTGGCCGAGCCCAGCGATGTTGTTGTGGTCAATCACGACAACACGGATCCGCTGCTGGTGGTGGTCGAATCGAACAAGCACCAGCTGGTCCTCGTACCGATTCCCAAGGAAGCCCAGCAGGTGGACGAGGGCGCGTCCCAAACCCACCGGCCCAAGAGCCCTGTCACGCCCGGCACGCTCGAACTGGCCGTGCGTTTCAAGGCCCCCACGGGCCAGAAGCTTGATGACCGCTGGGGAGATCCTACCCAGCTCAAGATTTCGTCCACTCCTCCGGAACTTCTGGTCTCCGGTGGCGGGACTTCGGTTGGACTGTTGCGGACCTTGGAGCTGTCCCCTGATGTCCCCGAAGGCATCCTCCACATCACCGCGCGGGCTGCGGCCTGTGATGGCCCCGAAACGGAGGACGGCGAAATTCCGGACCACGCAGCCTGCCACTTATACCAGCAGGACTGGGGCATCCCCGTGGTCCTGCAGGCCGATGGGGATTCGGAGCTGGTACTCGACCTGCGCGGCATGGACTGAGAATTCCACAGTTGACGGCCCGGTTCTCCCAGCGAGATCCGGGCCGTGCCCGTTAAGCCGTGCCCGTTAAAGCCGTGCCCGCTAAAGCCGTGCCCGTTAACGCAGGAACCTAGAACGTCAGCAGCGGCGTGACGGTGACCGTGTTGTTGTCGGTGTCCAGTTGCGTGGTGAAGCTGAAGTCGTGTTCCACATTGAGGTCCCGGCCGTAACCGGTGAACAGGTTGATCTCGCGGGCCGTCAGCCGGGCCTTGCCGTTCAAGGGTGCCACCACCCACTTGCCGCCAAAGGGTTCGATGGTGATCTTGGGGTACTCCGTGATCTCCCATTTGATGGTGCCGTCCACTACCCGGGTGTTGCTGGCGTGGTAGAACGGGCAGTCAGGTTGCAGCCGCTGCTGCTCGGTGGCTTGGGCGGCGCAGGTGTCCAGGAACTCCCGCACCTTCCCGGCGACGGCCTCGTTCATGGCCTTGGTGGACCGGGTCTGCAGGTTCAGGGGCGCGGAGCCGCCATCGCGCGTGGAGACCAGGACGGAAGTGGCTGGGGCTTCGAAGAAGGTGCCGTTGAGGCTGGCCTCGTACTTGCCGGGGTAGAAAACGGCGAAGGTGTTGTGGCCGTTGGGCATGTTCACTGGAACACCGTTCAGGGCCACCTCACTGGCGTTGACCACGGTGACTTCAATGGTGGGCAGTGTGGTGGGAACGAAGGCCCATTTCCCGAAGAACATCCACTGTGTCCCGGTTCGCTCCATCAGGAACTCGGTGCGCAGGCGGCTGCCGTCCAGCGTGTATTCCACGGGAACGGCCATGCGGTTGCTGCCCCTGGATTCAGGATTGCCGATTTTGACGTCGGACATCCTGGCTGCCGCGGTTTGCAGCGCTGTGCCGTCCAGCATGGCGGCATTGGCGGAGGGTACCTTGGCACGCAGAAGCCCCAGGGCTTCCTCGCCTTCACCCTTTTGCAGGGCCTCGAGGTATTCGCGCACAGGCTGCTGGGGACTCGCGACCGAGGAGCTCACAAGGTTGATGCAGACGATGGCTCCGGCAGCAGCAAGCATCAGACCGAGCAGCCACCCGGCTGCGGTCTTGACGAAGGCTTGACTTAACTGCACGACCCTTACGTTACCTGCCGTGGGTGCCGTAGCAGTGCATGAAGACGCGCAGGTGACCTTGGGGCAACGCGCAAGGAAAGCCCGACGGCGGGTGGCGGCAAGCGTAAGCCGCGTCCCGGCGTCGTGGGTTCCACAGCTGCCGGGGACCGCGTAAGCCGTCCGGCATCCCCGGGATGGCCGGTGTCAGCGGCGGCGCCTGGAGGATGTACCGAAGACGCCCCGGAGGAGTTCGCGGCCCAATTGCGTGCCCATGGAACGGGCCATGCTCTTGAGGCCGCCGCCCAGGGCGCCGCCAAGGACTCCGGCGAGATCGCCCAGCACTCCGGGCTCTTGTTGCGGAGGGAGGGGCGGGGCGGGTACGGGCTCGGGGTACGCCGTGGGCGCTGGCCGGGAACTTGGACGACCGAGGATCTCCTCCTCGATGCGGCGTGCTTCGGCGTCGATGTCGCTTTGAATATTGCCGGTGATTGTTCCCGGAACCGGAGGCAGTCCGGGGGCGGGGTCGCCTGTGGATACGGCAGCGGAGTCATTGAGTTTCTCGTAGGCGGAGACGTTGTCAACGGCGGTACCGTACTTGACCAGGAGCGAGGACGCGGCCACGGAGCTGCGGATGAGCTCGTCCGTGCTGGGACCCATCACGGATTCGGGGGCGCGAAGGCGGGTCAGTGCCACGGGCGTGGGGGCGCCCTTCTCGTTCATGACGGTGATGACGGCCTCGCCGATCCCCGCGGAGGTCAGGGTTTCCTCGAGGTCGTAGTCGCTTACCGGGAACGTGGACACGGTCGCTTTCAAGGCCTTGGCGTCTTCAGGGGTGAAGGCACGGAGGGCATGCTGCACGCGGTTGGCCAGCTGGCCCAGGACATCCGCCGGCACGTCCTTGGGGGTTTGGGTGACGAAGAAGATGCCCACGCCCTTGGAGCGGATCAGCCGGACCGTGGTGGTGATGGCTTCCAGGAAGGCCTTGGACGCGCCGTTGAAGAGCAGGTGTGCCTCATCCAGGAAGAACACGAGCTTGGGCTTGTCCAGGTCGCCGGCCTCCGGGAGGTCCTCGAACAGGTCGGCGAGCAGCCACATCAGGAAGGTGGAGAACAGCAGTGGCTTGGTCTGCAGGGTAGGCAGTTCGAGGCAGCTGATGACGCCCCGGCCATCGGGGGCGGTGCGGAGGAGTTCGGCGGTGTCGAATTCGGGTTCGCCGAAGAACTTTTCCATGCCCTGAGCTTCAAGGGCCACCAGTTCGCGCAGGATCACCCCCGCCGTAGCTTTGGACAGCCCGCCAAGGTCTGCCAGCTCGGCCTTGCCTTCATCCGAGGTAAGGAATTGGATGACAGCCCGGAGGTCCTTGAGGTCGATGAGCTCCAGGTTGTTCTTGTCCGCGAAGTGGAAGATCAGCTGGAGGCTGGATTCCTGGGTGTCGTTGAGGTCCATGATGCGGGAGAGCAGGATGGGCCCGAATGAGGTGATGGTGGCGCGGACAGGGATGCCGTTGCCGTCCCCGCCGAGGCAGAGGAACTCCACGGGAAAGTTCTTGCCGGACCACTCCTGGCCAAGCGCAGAAGTGCGCGCCGTCAACTTCTCGCTGGCCGTCGCCGCCGTCGCCAATCCTGAGAGGTCGCCCTTGATATCGGCGAGGAAGACCGGAACCCCGGCCGTGGAGAGTTGCTCGGCGATCATGTGCAGCGTGACGGTCTTGCCCGTACCTGTCGCACCGGCCACCAGACCGTGCCTGTTCATCATGGCAAGCGGGAGCCGGACCTGGGCTTCCTTGTGGACTTCGCCGTCCACAATCGCGGCGCCAAGCTCAACGGTGGCACCTTGCAGGGTGTACCCCTGCTGGATGGTGGCAAGTTTTTCAGCAGTGGTTTTCTTGGCCATGCGCATAGCTTAGCTGTGCGGGGAAAGATCCTTGCTGAAGGCCAGGTGCTTGATGTCTTCGGGATCTGCAGCGAGGTCGAACAACGCCTTGTAGCCTGTGGCGAGGTACAGGTTCTTGGCTTCCGGCTGCCGCGGTCCGGTGGTCAAGTACAGCTTGCGGTAGCCCCGCCGTCGGGCTTCTGCCTCAAGTTCGGCCAGCACACGGCGGGCCAGACCGCGGCGGCGATGGGCCGAGTGGGTCCAGATCCGCTTGAGCTCGGCGGTGTGTTGGTCGTAGCGGCGGAAAGCGCCGCCCGCCACGGATTCGCCGTTTTCCTGGAGGATGATCAGTGCCCCGTGCGGTGCCGCGAATTCTTCTGCGGGGTAGCGGTTGAGCTCCTCGGCGGCACCTTCGCTGCTGAACAGGTCGCCGTAGCGGGTGTTGTACTCGACCGCGAGTTCGTCCAGGAGCGGGCGCACGCGGGGGTCGCGCATGGGCAGGCTCAGGACCGTCAGGCCCGACGGTGGGAGGGTGGGCGTTGCGGTCATGTCTTGCCTTTCGTAGGTGGGAACCCAACTGGGTGACAGTTGTGCGCGTTATGAGGGCTCAAAACGCGCACAAATGCGACCTAGTTGGGCTGGGGTGCTGGGACCGAAGCCGCGACGGTTTCCAGGATCCGCCGGGCCAGGGCGTCGTTTTCGCGGAACGGTGCCGCGTTGGTGTTGGGCCGGGCGAACGCTCCCGCTCCCCATCCCGACGTCCAAGGACCTACCGCAAACAACCCCTTCTGTGCTGTTCCAACAGGTGAGAGGACCTCGTGATTCCCGGAGACCAGGAGTTTTCCGGTGGAGTGGGCGCCCTCGGTGGTGAGCAGCCGCTGTTCGGTGCCCAACCCGGCGTCGTGCAGGTCCAGCAAGGCGGGATTCGCGGACCGCTCCACCGAAGCAGCAGGCAACCGCGCCTCAATGTAGGCCGAAGCGTCCACCACCACAGGTGACTGGAACGAGCCCGCCACAAAACGACCGCTCGACTCGTCGCTACGGACCCACATTCCCGGTCCCAGGAACTTCAGGAGCCCCGCGCGGTGCAGCGCGAGCATCTCGCGGAGGCGGTGCGCGGGCGGGCCGGAGTCCACGAAGCTGAAGAAGCCATGCCACCAGCCGTGGATGGCCTGCTGGGACCTGGCGTTGAGCCGCTCCTGCGGGACCAGCCGGCCCAGGTCCATGTAGACGAACAGCAGCGCCATGAACAGGGCAAGCGTCTCGGAGTGGTCGGGGCTGGTCCGGAGGTCGAGGTCGCGCTGGATGTACGCGGTGACGGATCGTTGCACGGCGTCATGGGAGTCGAACGCGCAACCACTCAACGGGTGGTCCACCGCCTCGAGGTCCAGGCGAAGGGCGCGGTCCGGCACAGCGAAGGCTGCCAGTTCTTCGCGTTCGCTGCTGTACCAATCCAGGGCGTCGAAGCGCGCCTGGAAACTTGCCCACGTCCCCAGCACCCGATCCGGGTAGCCGGTGAACAGTTCGCGGTAATAAGCGTATCCGGCGTCCTTGGCGATCAACGGCCAGAGGTGGGCACGGAAGTCGAGTTCCTGATGCTCGGCGAGCAGGGCGTCGATCGCGTCGGCAGTAAAGTACCGGGGACGGTCCACAGGGGTGCGCAGCGAGGAGGAGATCTTGGAGTGGTACGGAACCCCACGGCGTGAGCCTGCCCAGACGCGCGGCTCGGCGCCGGAGGGCACGTAGTCCAGTTCGCCGTCGGGCCTTTCCTCGAAGCGGCCGCCCCGGCCCTCGAACAGCAGCACCAACAGGTCCACGAACGCCAGGCCCATACCGGACACAATGACGTCCTGCCCGACTTTGACTCCGGAGTAGTCAACATCCGTGGTGTACGACGGCGGCGCATGGAACCCGCCGTGCCTGGCGGCAAAGGCGCTCAGCCGCGCGGACTCCGGTTCCACTTGCGAGTCGGTGTGGCCCAGGGCGTAAACCACGACGTCGGCAGCCACCTCGGTGCCCGAAGCCAACTGAACGCGGTGGGTACCGCCGTCGTGGTCGCCGGAAGCGGCTTGGACAGATGTGGCAAGGTCCCGGTGCACGGTGACGGAGACGTCCGGCCCGAGGGACGTCACGGCGCGGCGGAAGAACCACTCCAGGTACTTGCTCTGGAGCTGCCGGGAAGGGAAGGACGCAGGGCCCAGGGACCGGAGCTGTTCCAGGATGTGCGGCTCAAAGACGGGCACATCGCGGATGCTGCCATCGAGCACTCCTGCGGCCCAGGTAGCCAGTGCCGGACCATCCAGGGCCGGGCCGTCGCAGGTGACGGATGAATCGGTGAACATTGTGACGTCCGCAGCCGTGGAGTTCATGAGCAGGCCGGGACCTTGGTCGTAACGCCAGATCCTGCCCGAACCAGGTTGGTGCGGCTCTATGACGTGGATCTGCAGCGGGCCTTCGAAGAGGGCGGGACGGTTCGCCGCCAGCCTCTCCAGGACGCCGGCCGTGCGCGGACCGCCGCCGATAAAGGCAAGGGCGGGAATTCGTGACGGCATGGGGATCTCCTGTAAAGCAGCGGTTGGTATGCCCAATGTAGGGACCCGCCGGCCAGCGGGTCGAGACGCCGGTAACCGCCGTTCACCACACGTCATTCGGAGTTAAACGACGACAAGGAAGCGACGCATATGGCGTTATGTGAAATGCCTTTATGACGCTGCACGAACGATTTTGAAGCTGCGCTAAGCCCGGTGAAGAAGTGCAAATTCCCGCCTTGCTGGCCGTTCCGGGCCCCCCTAGATTTGCAGAAATCCGATAGACAACATCCCCAATTGAAATGAGGTGGCGCATGAGTGCAACAGCACCGCCTGCCACGGCGGAAACCGCACCGCCCACCCCGGACTACTCCAACTACAAACTGGTTCCGGCCAGGCACCCGTGGCGCTGGGTAGGAACGGTCATTGTTGCCGCGGGCGTCGCCGCAGTGGTGTGGTCCCTGCTGACCAACCCCCGGTGGGAATGGGATGTGGTGGCCGAATGGTTCACCGCCCAGTCGGTGGTCACAGGCCTGGTGGAGACCCTGAAGCTGACCGCGATTTCCGGCGTCCTCGGATTCGTGCTCGGGTTCATCCTTGCCCTCATGCGCCTGTCGGCCTCGCCGCTGCTGGTTTCGGTGTCCTGGACGTTCTCCTGGATCTTCCGGTCCACGCCGCTGCTGGTCCAGCTCCTCCTTTGGTACAACCTCGGTTACCTCTACGAGAAGATCAGCCTGGGCATCCCGTTCACCGATGTCCGCTTCTTCGAGGCACAGACCACCACCTTGATCAGCCAGTTCGCGGCGGCAGTGCTGGGCCTGACCCTGAACCAGGCGGCGTACTCAGCAGAGATCATCCGCGGCGGCATCCTCTCCGTGGACCAGGGCCAGCTGGAAGCCGCGGCAGCCCTGGGCATCCCGGCCTGGAAGCGCAACACCAGGATCGTCCTGCCGCAGGCCATGCGCGCCATCCTGCCCAACGCCTTCAACGAGATCATCGGACTGGTCAAAGGCACCTCGATTGTCTATGTCCTTGCCTACTCCGAGCTCTTCTACACGGTCCAGGTCATCTACAACCGCACCCAGCAGGTCCTGCCGCTGCTGCTGGTGGCGACGCTCTGGTATGTGGTGATCACCTCAGTGCTCAGCGTCTTCCAGTACTACATCGAACGCCACTTCTCCAAGGGTGCCGTGCGGAACCTGCCGCTGACGCCACTTCAGAAAGCGCGCAGGTTCTTCGCGACCCACGCACCCCTCAAGCCTGGGAAGGAATCCCGATGAGCACCGTCTTTTCCTCCTCCGAAGCCGCTGCTGCCGCGCACCTCGCAGAGACGGAACTCGCCACCGCGCCGGGCCAGGACACGGAACGTACGACGGCGGCACGGGCTGCCGCTGCTGTTCCGGCTGCCGCCGTGGTTTCCCCGGGAGCGGGTGCCGCGACCCGGGGCCAGGTGGACATCGTGAACGTCCGCAAGTCCTTCGGCGCGACCGAAGTCCTCAAGGGTGTTTCCCTGTCCGTCCCTCCCGGCGGCGTGGCCGTGATCGTGGGCCCTTCCGGCTCCGGAAAGTCCACCCTGCTGCGGACCATCAACCACCTGGAGAAGGTGGACGGCGGCTCCATCACCATTGACGGCGAGCTGGTGGGGTACCAGGTCCGGGGCAACAAGCTCCACGAACTGCGGGAGAAGGACATCCTCAAGCAGCGCACCAACATTGGCATGGTGTTCCAGAGCTTCAACCTGTTCCCGCACCTCACCGCGCTGGAGAACGTGATCGAAGCTCCCATCGTGGCCCAAAAGCGATCCAAGGCCGAGGCCCGCAAGCGAGGGCTGGAGCTGCTGGACCGGGTGGGACTCAAGGACCGCGCCGATGCCTACCCCCGGCAGCTGTCGGGTGGACAGCAGCAGCGCGTGGCCATTGCCCGGGCGCTCGCCCTAGACCCCAAGATCCTGCTCTTCGACGAGCCGACTTCCGCGTTGGACCCCGAACTCGTCAACGAAGTGCTGGACGTCATCAGGGAACTTGCCAAGTCCGGTACCACGCTGGTGATCGTGACCCACGAGATGGGCTTCGCCCGCGACGTCGCAGACACTGTGGTGTTCATGGACCAGGGGCAGATCGTCGAGTCCGGTCCGCCCCAGGACATTTTCGGCAATCCCCGTGAAGAACGCACCCGCAGCTTCTTCTCCAAAGTCATCGAACCAGCCTTCAATATCTAGGAACCTCCTCCATGCTTCGCATCTCCCGCCCCACCACTGCACACCATCCCAAGCCCCGCCAGGCCAAGGGCAGGCTCCTGGCACTCGCGGTGCTTCCCGCCGTCGTGCTTCCCGTCTTGGCCGGTTGCGCCGACCCTGGTGCCTCCGCTGCCAAACCGGAGTCCGCGGCGGCCAAGAACGGCGTGGTCTACAACACCTCCGTTGACCAGAACCGCATCAGGGCTGAGAAGGACGCCACCGCTGCAACTGCCGTTCCTGCCGCCATCGCCGAGGACGGCAAGCTGACAGTGGCCACCACGGCCGGTGCCATCCCGCTGTCCTTCCACGCCACGGACGACAAGACCCCGATCGGCGTCGAAATCGACATTGCGCAGTTGGTCGCAGACAAGCTTGGCCTGGAACTGGACCTGCAGGTGACCTCCTGGGAGAACTGGCCGCTGAAGACCCAGTCCGGTGACTTCGAGGCCGTGTTCTCCAACGTCGGCATCAACGCCGCCCGCGTGAAGCTGTTCGACTTCTCCACGTACCGCGCGGCCTACATGGGTTTTGAGGCAAAGAAGAGCTCCACGTACGACATCAAGGGTTCGGACGACATCTCCGGCCTCAAGATCTCGGTAGGTTCGGGCACCAACCAGGAAAAGATCCTGCTCGCCTGGAACAAGGAACTCGAAGACAAGGGCAAGGCCCCGGCCACGCTGCAGTACTACTCCTCCGACGCCGACACGATCCTGGCGTTGTCCTCGGGACGCACCGACCTGAACCTGGCTCCGTACCCGTCCGTGACCTACCGTGAGAACACCCGCGACGACCTCAAGGTGGTTGGCAAGGTCAACGCCGGCTGGCCGTCCGAGACCCTGGTCGCAGCCACCACGCTCAAGGGCAACGGACTGGCACCGGCCGTCACCGAAGCGCTGAACTCCACTATCAAGGACGGCTCCTACGCCAAAGTCCTGGAGCGCTGGGGTCTCTCCGAGGAAGCCGTGCCCGAATCCAAGACCGTCACCGAGGCCACCTTTGGGACGGGCAAGTGAAATTCCAGGTCCTGGACATCATCCCCCACCTGAAGAACCCGGTGACGGGGGAGATCGTCTCCACCGCTGACCGGCTCAACCAGGTGGTGGAGACCGCCCGCCGGGCTGAGGCGCTCGGCTTCGACAGCTTTTCTGTGGGGGAGCGACGGTCCTCGCCGCGATCGCGGCCGTCACCACGCGGATCCGCCTCCAGACCGGGGTCACCGTGCTCTCCGTCCTGGACCCGGTGCGCGTGGCCGAGGACTACGCGACCATCGACCAACTCAGCCGTGGCCGCCTCGAACTGGTGATCGGCAAGGGCAACGAGGTATTGCAGTACCCGCTCTTCGGCCTGTCCCTTGATGACCAGTGGGATCTCCTGGCCGAGAAGTACGCGCTGCTCCGGACCCTGTGGCGCAAGGAAAGCGTCACGTGGTCCGGCCGGTTCCGCCCCGCGCTCACCGAACCAACGACGACGACGCCCCGCCCCTTCGCCGGTTCACCCCGGATTTGGCACGGCTCGGCTACAACCCAAACCTCCGCGGCGCTCGCCGCCAAATGGGGTGATCCGCTGTTCACGGCCAACGCCATCCAGCCCCGGGAAAACTACAAGGTGCTGATTGACCACTACCGCGAGGAGTACGAACGCCACGGCCACGATCCCCGGCACCAGTACATCGGTTCGGGCAGCGGCGCCGGAGGGGTGTTCATTGCGGACACCACCCAGGAAGCCATCCGCCAGTACGGTCCCGTGTATGAGGGCTTGACCGCCGGCCGCAACGTCCCCGGCAACAACTCGCCCTTCCGGGACATCGAACACGCGGTGGCAGAGGGACCTGCCTTGGTGGGCAGTCCGGAGCAGGTCATCGACAAGATCCTCAGCTACCACTCGCTGTATGGCCACGACCTGCAGTCAATCTCGCTGCCCACCACCCTGCCGTTTGAGCAGCAGCTGGAGATCCTGGAGCGCTTCGCCCTGGAGGTTATCCCGGCCGTCCGGGCGTCCGCGCCTACCACGCTGTGGGAGTCCGGGGATCCTTTCGGCGGCCGCCCGGAATTCGCCGGGGCCACCGAACCGGATGCCGCAGCCACCGTCACCGCAGACCACGCCTTCAACAGGACGGATAACGCTAATGTCTACGCACACTGAAACAGCACTCGAAGCCTTTGAAGAGGAATGGCAGCAGTGGCACGCAGCCCACGAACGCCACCGCGCCCACCCGCACGGATTCCTTGCCGTCACCCACCTCCACTGGCTCACCGCTGAACCGACCCCGTTGGACGGTGCGCCGGGAACCTGGAGTGCGGAAGCCGACGTCGTACGTGTTGTCCTGGAACCAGGCGAAAGCCTGCTCCAGGACGGCGTGGAGCTAAGCGGCAGCGTTGAGCTGGGACCGATCGAAGAGCGCGGCGGCATCAACCTGGTCTCCGGCGACACCGTGATCGAGGTGGCAAAGCGCGGCGGCGAGTACATCATGCGTCCCCGCAACCCGGGGAATCCCTTGCTGCAGGAGTACCAGGGCACACCGGCGTACACCCCGAATGCGGCATTTGCCGTCGCCGGAACCTTTGTTCCGTTCGAGACCCCGCGTGAGACCACTGTTGGCGCCGCCGTCGAGGGCATCCAGCACGTCTACCAAGCCCCGGGCGAGATCCGTTTCAAACTGGCTGGGCAGGAGCTCGCGCTGACCGCGTTCAACGGTTACGCGCCGGGTTCCCTTTCGGTGCTGTTCACCGACCAGACCTCGGGCAGGACCACCTACGCAGCCAACCGTTCCCTGTCGGTGACACCTGCTTCCGACGGCAGCGTACAGCTCGACTTCAACCGTGCCGTCAACCTGCCGTGCGCCTACACCGACCTCGCCACGTGCCCGCTTCCGCCCGCCGAAAACCGGCTGCCTGTGGCAATCGAAGCCGGCGAAAAGATTCCCTACGAACGTCAGGACCAAAAGTGAGCAGTGAAAACAAGGCCGGATTCCTGGCCATCGAACTTGACGGTGCTGGTTGGGACGGCGGTGCCTTCCGCAGTCTTTCCGAGGCCGTCCTCGCCGCCGAATCGGCAGGCTTCCACGTGGCGACGTTTGCCGATGCGCCGGACGCCGGCCGGGCCAACGCACTCCAGCGGGCAGCTTTCGCCGGCCCGGTGACCCGGACGATCGCCCTGGTCCCGGAAGTGGATACGGTTTACACCGAGCCCTTCCACATCTCCACCCAGCTTGCCAGCCTGGACTACGTCTCAGGCGGCCGTGCCGGGTGGATCGCCACCGCAGCCGAATCGCCCGAGGCCGCTGCCGCCGTCGGACGTTCCTTCGTGACCGGAGACGCGCTGGGGCAGGAAGCCGCCGCGTCGATCGAGGTTGGCCGCCGCCTGTGGGACTCCTGGGAGGATGACGCCGTGATCCGCGACGTCGCCACCGGCCGGTACATCGACGTGGACAAGCTGCACTATGTGGACTTCGAAACTCCCGCCGACTTCGCGGGAACGGCGTACTCCGTGAAGGGGCCGTCCATCATCCCCAGGCCGCTCCAGGGACAGTTGCCGGTGCTGGCGTCTGCTTCGCTGGTGGGTGACGGCGCCGTTCCCGTTGAGGCCGTTGACGCGGTGCTGGTCACTGCGCCGACGCCCGAACTGTTGGTTGCCGAAGTGCGCGACGTTCGTGCCCGCCTGGGTGCCTCGGTCGCGGTGGTGGCGGAGCTCGACGTCGTCCTCGACTCCCGTGGCGAGGCCGCCGAGGTGCGGGCGGGATCCTCTGGTGGGCGCGCACAGTTTGTCGGCACGGCTGCCGGGCTCACTGAGCGTCTGGACGCGTTGTTGCAGGAGGCCGACGGCGTTCGGCTGCACCCGGCTGCTTTGGCGCTGGAACTGGACGAGCTGTCGCGGCTCGTGTTGCCGGAACTGCGTCGCCGAGGTTCGCTTCGGCCGCCGGTCCACGACGGAACGTTCCGTGACCTGCTCGGCCTGGAACGGGCCGAAAACCGCTATGCGAGCTCCGGTAAGTAAGGAAAGAACCATGACACGCGATATTTTCCAGCCGAGCGGACAGATCCAGTTCGGTATCTTCTTCCAAGGCGTCAACTCCGGCACCATCTGGAAGGCAGCCGAGTCCGGCTCGCAGACCGACTTCGAGTCCTTCCGCCGCATTGTCCAGACGGCAGAGCGCGGTAAGTTCGCTGCGTTCTTCCTGGGTGAAGGCCTGCGGCTGCGTGAGCACCTCGGACGCCCGCACGCCCTGGACGTGGTTGGCCGTCCGGACGCCCAGACCATGCTCGCCGCCCTGGCGTCGGTGACGAAGAACATCGGCCTCGTGGCAACGCAGAACACCACCTACAACGACCCCGCGGACCTGGCCCACCGATTGTCCTCGCTGGACCTGATCTCCGGTGGCCGTGCGGCGTGGAACATCGTGACCACGGACAACGCGTGGACTGGCGCCAACTTCCGCCGCGGCGGCTACCTCGACCACGCTGACCGGTACAAGCACGCTGAGGCTTTCGTCGAGACTGCCAAACGCATCTGGGACTCCTGGGAAACTGCGTCCGGACCCGCCCGCCGCGTGCTGCACGAGGGCCAGCATTACACGGTGGACGTGACGCCCCGACTCCCGCGCAGCGCACAGTACCGTCCCGTGCTGTTCCAGGCCGGTGACTCACCTGACGGCCGTGACTTTGCCGCCCGCCAGGCAGACGTGATCTTCTCCGCCCACCCCAAGTTCGACGACGCCGTGGAATTCCGCCGCGACATCGTTGCCCGTTCGGTTGCTGCCGGGCGCGGGGCCAACGCGGTGCAGATCATGCCGGCCAGCGAGTTCATCCTTGCCGCCACCGAGCAGGAAGCCCAGGAGAAGAAGGCCTGGGTCCGCAGCCTGCAGATCGGTCCGCAGCAGGCCATCGCCTACCTGGAACAGTTCTGGGGACGCGAGCTCTCGTCCTATGACCCGGATGGTCCCCTGCCGGAGATCGACCCGGTGGTCGAAGAGACCTCCGAAACACGCGGCAGCGGATTCCACGGCGCCAAGGCCCGCCAGTTGGCGGACCAGTGGCGCGCAGAAGCCAAGGACAAGGGACTGTCCATCCGCCAGTTCGTCACGTCCAAGACAGCGCGCATCGATGCGACCTTTACCGGCTCCTACAACGCCGTGGCAGACCACCTGGCCGAGTACGCCCGCGTAGGCGCAGTGGATGGCTTCAACATCTCGCCGTGGCTCATCCCCACCGGCCTGGACGACATCGTGAACCACCTGGTTCCCGAGCTCCAGGAACGCGGCGTGTACCCCACGGAGTACCGCGGCACCACGCTGCGGGAGAACCTGGGACTGGAGACCCCGGTGCGTTCAAGCGAGTCCGTGGGCGTCTGATGGGGAAGCTGCTCGATCTTGCTGGATCACTCTTCCGTCTGGTTGGAGTGGTCCAGCAGGATCCTGAACCTGCCCATGAACCGCGGGGGACCATTGCCCTCCAGTTCGCTGTATGGGAGCAGCAGCTCTAGCCGTTTGGGGCACTAGAGCAGCTCGCGGAACACGTTCCACCCTGCGCCCACGGGCCCATAGGGACCCCACAACACTGCCGTGGAGGCGCCGGTTGAGTAGGTCACAAGGTTTCCGTTCCCGTTGACGGCGAACAGGTTGTTGTACTTCTGGTGGCCGAAGCTGCCAAGGCCCGCGATCTCCGTGAAGGTGCCCCAGCCTCCGCTGATGACTGCAGAGGAGTCCCAGCCGCCTTTGCCATCGGCCCGGTAGATCGAGATATTGCCGTTGCCGTCCCGGCCGAAGACCTCCACGAGACCATCACCGTTCATGTCGCCGCCGGTGATGATTTTATTCATCACCTGCCAACCCTGGCCCACCTTGGTCCGTGGAAGCCACCCGCCGTCTCCGTCGCCCGGATACAGGTACAGATCGCCGGCGGCATCACGGGCCAGGACATCGTTGGTGCCGTCCCCGTTGAAATCGCCGGGGCCGACGATCGCGTCGAAGATGTTCCAACCCTGGCCGGCTTTGCGCCGGTCCAGCCAGTTGCCCTCGCCGTCGCCGGGGTACAGGTACAGATCTCCCGCGGCGTCGGTGGCCAGCAGGTCGTTGTAACCGTCACCGTCGAAGTCCCCGGGCGAGAAAACGATGCCCATCGCATCCCATCCCTGGCCGACTCGCCGGGGTTCGTCCCACTCACCGTCATACCTCGGGCACGGGCCCTCGCAACTGCCTGGCACGTACGTGTAGGTACGCGGGTAGAGAATCAGCCTGCCGTCCTGCGTGCGGCCCAAGGCTTCAAAGTTGCCACGGTTGGTCCAGCCCATGGCCCGGGAGGAAGCCTTCACCGGCGCCGTGTCGGGGCTGACCCGGGTAGCGTCCGGGCAGTTGGGTTCTTCCGGTGTGGAGGGGTGGACCCTGAGTGCCAACCGGTGGCCAACATCTGCGGGGAGCACCTTCAGCACCTCACCCTGGCGTTCCGGCGGCAACGGCACGCCGTCGCGCACCCATTCGGCTGTGTAACCATTGGGGGTGGTCCCGTCCGGATTCAAGCACCCGGCATAGTCGTAGTCGTACTGCTTACGGAGTTCGGCACCTACATAGGGGACACCATCTATGGTGGCTGTTGGTCCCACGGACGGGGCAGCTGAAGCCGGCGCCACGCTGATCAAAGAAGCTCCCGCCACCGCCGTTGCTGCTGCGAAGAGTGCCGTGCACGTGCGAAATATCCCCATTGTTCCCCCCGGAAGCCAGCATCGATAGTGCGTGGGTCTTTGCTGAGCGTACCCCAGCAGCCGGGGTATGGGCAGTAGCTCCCGGGATCCTCCGGGGTCAGTCCATCAGCCCTTCCCCTGAACCGGCTTGTCCCGGACCGGGTTGTTATGAACCGGGGCCTCTTTGTGCGTGGCCACCCAACTTGCCAGTACCTTGAGCGCATCCTCCGAGGGCGTGGCCGGGTCAGCCGTGTACACGTTGATCCGCAATCCCGGATCTGCCGGGAGCTCAAGCGCTTCGAAGCTCAGGTCCAGGTCACCGACAATCGGGTGATGGAGCCGCTTGCGTCCCGTCCGGTGGTACTTCACATCGTGCCGCGCCCATCGGGTCCTGAACTCTTCGCTCCTGGTGGAGAGTTCACCGATCAGGTCCGTCAGGTCCTTGTCGTAGGGGTTTTTCCCGGCGGTGGAACGCAGTACGGCCACGATGTCGTCCGCGCTGCGTTCCCAATCGGCAAAGAACTCCCGCGCTTTGGGGTTCAGGAAGGTAAACCGGGCGCTGTTTGGCGGAGCTGTTTCCTCGGCCATCAAGTCCATATACAGCGCTGCGCCGAGCTCATTGGAAGCCAGGACATCGCCGCGGTCATTACGGACCCAGGCCGGCGCCGTCGTGATCGCATCAATGACGCGTTGGACGCTGGGGCGGACTGTCCGCGGGCTCCTTTTGCGGCGTATCCGCGGTGCTGCGGAAGCAGCCCGGGCCAGATCGAAAAGGTGGGCCGTCTCGGCGTCGTCAAGCTGTAAAGCGCGGCCGAGCGCCTCCAGGACGCTGTCCGAAGCGCCCGAGAGGTTTCCGCGCTCGAGCCGGATGTAGTAGTCGATGCTCATGCCTGCGAGCATTGCCACTTCCTCGCGGCGAAGTCCGGCCACACGCCGGTTCCCACCGTAGGCAGGCAGCCCCGCGGCCTCCGGCGTGATGCGCGCACGCCGCGAGGTCAGGAACTTCCGCACGTCGTCACTGTGAGTCATGACTGCAACGCTACGCTGCGCCTCATGATGGAGGGAGGGAATGGCGTGCACTCCCTGCCGCCGGTTGGCCGCCATAGCGTTGGATGCATGACCAACGAAATAATCCTCAACAACGGAATCACCATGCCTGCCCTCGGCTTGGGCGTCTTCCAAAGCGCTCCGGAAGAAACGACGGCGGCCGTCGAGGCAGCGCTCGCGGCCGGTTACCGGCACATCGACACAGCGGCGGCCTACGGCAACGAACGGGAAGTGGGCGAAGGCATCCGGGCGTCGGGTCTGGGCCGCGCGGAGGTCTTCATCGAAACCAAGGTCTGGGTCAGTGACTACGGCTACAACGAGACACTGCACGCCTGGGACAAAGCCGTGGGCAAGCTCGGTGTGGAGTACCTGGACCTGTTCATCCTGCACCAACCTGCCCCGGACCGTTTCGAGAAAACGATCTCGGCCTACAAAGCGCTGGAGCGGCTGCTGTCCGAGGGGCGGGTCCGTGCGATTGGTGTCAGCAACTTCATGCCACATCATCTGAAGGAGTTGCTCGCCTCCACAGAGATCGTTCCCGCAGTGAACCAGATCGAACTGCACCCCTACTTCACCCAGCCGGAAGTCCAGGCGGCGGACACTGAGCACGGCATTCTCACCCAGGCCTGGTCGCCGATCGGCGGCATCACCTTCTACCCGGGCTGGGGAGAAGAACGCCGGAACGTGATGGAGGATCCCGTGGTCGCGGCGATCGCCCGGGAGCACGGCAAGACGCCGGCGCAGGTCATGATCCGCTGGCACCTGCAGCAAGGCCGCTCGGCCATTCCGAAATCCACCAATCCTGGGCGCATTGCAGGAAACTTTGATGTTTTCGACTTCCAACTCGCCGCGGGGGAACTCGCTGCCATCGACGCCCTCGACCGCGGCGTACGGAACGGTCCCGACCCGGACGTAGCCCGGCCGGAGCGCTTTGCGATGGTGATTCCCGAAGCCTGATCCTGCCTATGACCTGGTCCCTCCGCCCTGGTGATGCGTGCCTCCGGACCTCATGAAGCGATGCTGACCGTAGGATGAAACGGACGAAAGGGGCCCGCTCATGGTCACGCGCGAAGAGGTGGAAGCCGCATACTCGAGGACGTCGGGGTGGGTGCGCCATACGCCGGTTGCAGAAAGCGGCAACCAGGAGCCCTACCACCTGTGGTTCAAGCTCGAGTACATGCAGCACACAGGGTCGTTCAAGGCCCGGGGTGCTTTCAACCGGCTCCTCACGGCACGTGAAAACGGGCAGCTGAATCCGGAGATCGGGGTGGTGGTTGCTTCCGGCGGCAACGCAGGCCTGGCCAACGCATACGCCGCAGCCAAACTGGGTGTTCCGGCCACCGTCTTTGTTCCCACATCCGCTCCGGCCAACAAGGTGCACAAGCTATACGCAATCGGAGCCCGGGTAGTCCAAGGTGGCGCCGAGTACGCCGAGGCCTATGCTGCGGCCGTCGCTTTCGCCGAGGAGAAGGGCGCCATCTACTGCCACGCCTATGACCAGCCGGAGATCGTGGCGGGCGCCGGCGGCGTGGGGCTTGAGCTTTTGGATGAACTGCCCGACGTCGACACGGTCCTCGTTGCTGTTGGCGGCGGCGGGTTAATGGGCGGCATTGCGGCAGCTGTCGAAGGCAGGGCGACAGTGGTGGGCGTCGAACCGGAGACAGTACCGACGCTGCATACTGCCCTTGCACAGGGAGAACCCGTGGACGTTCCGGTGTCGGGTATTGCCGCCGATTCGCTGGGAGCCCGGAGGATCGGCGAGATCGGTTTCGGCGTGGCCAAAAGAACCGGCGTTCACAGCTTGCTGGTCAGCGACGAAGCCATTGTCCAAGCCCGCCGCAAGCTGTGGGAAGACCACCGGATCGTGGTGGAACACGGCGCGGCAACTGCGTATGCCGCGCTGCTTACGGGCCACTACGCTCCGCACCAAGGTAAGACGGTCGCCGTCGTACTTTGTGGCGCGAACACAGACCCCGCCCACCTCTAAGCACCCAACTGGGTCGCAGTTAAGCGCGTTTTGAGCGGGCGGTTTCTAGCGGTTATCGCAACAGGAAGGTTCTGATCATCTCATTTGGGGTGCAGAAGTCGAATCGTTGGCGGGGTCTGTCGTTGAGTTCGTGGGCGACGTAGTCGAGGTCGGTTTGGCTGTAGATGCTTAGGTCTGCACCTTTGGGGAAGTACTGGCGCAGGAGCCCGTTGGTGTTCTCGTTCGAGCCGCGTTGCCAAGGTGAGTGGGGATCGCAGAAGTAGATGTCGATGTCGGCTGCGATCTTCACTTCCTTGTGCCTGTGCATTTCAGTGCCTTGGTCCCAGGTCAGTGAGAGCCTCAGTTCGTCGGGAAGGGCGCCCATTTTGCGGATCAGCCCATCCCGGACGGCCTCGGCACGGTTCTGATCTGTGGGGATATGGACGAGCATCACGAACCCGGTGGTGCGCTCCACAACGGTGCCGATGGCGGTTTTTCCGTCCTTGCCGACGATCAGGTCCCCTTCCCAATGCCCTGGCACGGCACGGTCTTCGACTTCGGCGGGGCGGTCGGCGATCATGACCATGCCTGGGATTCTGCCGCGGCGTTCGTCGGGGCGGCGTTGGGGTTTGCGCAGGGTCCGGCCGGTGCGCAGGTTCTTGACCAGTTCCCGCTTCAGTCCGCCCCGGGACTCGAGATAGAGGGACTGGTAGATGGTCTCGTGTGACACCCACATCTCCGGGTTGTTCGGGTGGTCCTTGCGGAGTCTGCCGGCGATCTGGACCGGTGAGTCTTTCTTTTCGAGTCGCTTTTCGACTTCCAGGCGCAAGGGTTTGTTGCTGTTGAGCTTAGCGGTCTTGGGCCTGGCTGCCCGGGTGTGGGCGCGGGCATGGGCAGTAGTGGCCCGGTAGTAGTAGACCTCATCAGCGTTACGACGTAGTTCCCGAGATATCGTCGAGGGCGACCGGCCCAACCGCTTGGCGATCTCACGGATGGATTCCTTGCCCCTGAGCAAAGCGATCTGCTCGCGTTCATCAAAGGACAGCGAACGCCCGGTAAGGGTCCGACCCCTGCGGGGCCGGACCCCTCCCGAGGACCTCAGTTCACGCCGAACGGTCGTGATGGACCAGCCAACGGACTCTCCCGCTTCCTCAAAACGGGAGCCTTCCGCTACCTGCTGCCAGAACGACTGAACAACCTCAGCAACCAAACGACTTGAGAACTTCACCATGGCAATCGACACCCTTCAATAATCAGGCGTTGCGATCACCGCATGATTCGAAGCCCCCAAAACGCGCTTAACTGCGACCCACTTGGGTAGGGGGACGCGACACGGTGGGCCGGGCACAAAGAATCCCCGCCGGGTGGTGTCCGGCGGGGATTCCACGTCGGCAGGTCTGCCCTGCCCGGTTACGGCGCCTACTTCTTGGGCAGGCCTGCCGGGTTCAATTCGGACGTGGGAATGGCCTCGGAGGAGAGGCCCCAGCGGTCCAGGATCTGGGCGTAGCTGCCATCCTTGATGAGCTTGTTCAGTGCCGTCTGGGCTGCCACTGCCAGGCCGTTGCCCTTCTTGGTGGTGAAGGCGATTTCGGCCTTCAGCGGCCAGCCGCCCTCCAAGGTGCCCACCTGCTTGGTTTTTCCGTCCTTCGCGGCCTTGTAGGCAGCAGAAGCGTTCGGGCCGAAGGTGAGGTCCGCGCGACCGGACTGGAGTGCCAGGCTGGAGGCGGAATCGTCGTCGTAGTACTGGAACTCAACCGGCTTCAGGCCGTTCTTCTTGTTTTCCTCATCCCAGCGGACCAGGATTGCTTCCTGGTTGGTGCCGGAACCGACGATGATGCGCTTCCCCGCTACGTCCTTGGCTTCCTTGATCTCGCCGATGTCAGAGTCGCTCTTGGCGTAGAAGCCCAGGAGGTCGTTGCGGTAGGTGGCAAAGTCGAACTTTTCCTTGCGGGCCTCCGTCACGGTGACGTTGGACAGGACGGCCTCGTACTTGGCTGACTCGATCCCCAACGGCCAGTCGGCCCATGCGACGGGCAGGACCTCCACCTGAAGGCCGAGGGTCTCGCCGACGGCGTAGGCGATGTCCACTTCGCTGCCGATCAAGGTCTTGTTGTCCGTTGCGAAGAGGCTCAACGGGGCGGCACCGCCCGTGGTGACAACCGTCAACTTGCCGTCGGCCTTGATGGCTTCCGGGACCTGGGCAGCCGCTGCGGAATCAACACTGACCTTAACCCGGTTCTGCTCCGGAGTGAGGTTGAATTCCTTGGTGGTCGAGCTCGAAGCGGCGTTCGCGCTTGCCGATCCCTGCGGGGCGGTTGCCGCCGTTGCGCCCGGGTCGGAGCAGGCCGCGAGGCCTAAGAGAGCGGTTGCGGCCAGCGCCGCAGTGACGCCGGTTTTGGCTGCAAAACGTGCCATGGTTTCCCCTTTTGGTTTGCCTTCTTGAAAGTCCGATGCGTACTTGTGGCTGCAACTATCCGGCAGGGCCGCGAAGCCGGTCAAAGCGTCCTGACACGCTGGGATACAGGGGTTCACAACGGTTCATCGGACGTCGAAATGGGTCATAAACCTCCTCCGTTGGCGGAGCGCGACGCAACTCACAGAAATAAGCCGGGGGTCGCCGTCGTTGTCGCTTAAGCGCCGCTGAACAACCCGGGCAGGCGCAAAACCTCACCGAAAGGCCGGCATCCACGTGACTGTTCCTCTTTCCATCCTCGACCTGGCAACCATCGGAAAAGGCCAGACAGTGGCGGAAAGCCTCGCAGGCAGTGTGGCCATGGCCCGGAAAGCGGAGGAGCTGGGCTACCGGCGGGTCTGGTACGCCGAGCACCACAACATGTCCGCGATCGCTTCTTCCGCTACCAGCGTCCTGATCGCCCACGTCGCCGCGCATACCAACAGCATCCGGCTCGGTGCGGGAGGCATCATGCTGCCGAACCACTCGCCACTGACCATCGCTGAGCAGTTCGGCACGCTGGAAACCCTGCATCCGGGCCGCATCGACCTGGGTCTGGGACGCGCTCCCGGCAGTGACCAGAACACCATGCGGGCACTGCGCCGCGACCACACCTCCTCGGACAGCTTCCCGCAGGACGTCCTCGAACTCCAGGGCTACCTCACCGGTCCCACGCGCATCCAGGGCGTGGAGGCGACGCCGGGCAAGGGCACCAACGTGCCGCTCTACATCCTGGGTTCCTCCCTTTTCGGCGCACAGCTCGCTGCCCAGTTGGGGCTTCCGTACGCCTTCGCCTCACACTTCGCGCCCGCTGCCCTGCGTGACGCTGTGGCCATCTACCGGCGCGACTTCAAGCCATCCGAGCAGTTGTCGGAACCGTACGTTATTGCCGGCGTGAACGTCACCGCCGCAGACAGCAACACTGAGGCGCAGGCCATCCACCTGGCCGTGAAGCGTGCCCGGGTGTCCCTGTTCTTCGGGGGTGGCCGGGAGTTCACGGACGACGAAGCGGATATGGTGCTGGATTCCCCGCAGGGCCAGCACATCGCCCAGATGATGAAGTTCTCGGCCGTCGGGACGCCGGACGTGGTGCAGGACTACCTGGAGGAATTCGCCCGGCACGCCGACGCCGACGAACTCATTGTTGCGCACCAGAGCACGGGGACCGAGGAACGGTTGCGGTCCGTTGAGCTGGTGGCGGAGGTTGCGGGGCTGGTTCCGGCGTAGGGGCGGGGCCCCCGGCGGGGCGGGGGCCGCCGGCCGCGGCCACGGCGGGGCGAGAAAGATTTAACGCCCCTGCAATTACGAGGTATACGAGCGAAACATTTCGGGCGGAAACTATATCTATCCGCTTCGGAAGGATCCGCCATGCCTACTCCGTTGAACCAGTCAGTCGCCGATTCCGCGCTGCTGATGAACTCGCTGCCGCTTGGCCTGCTGCGGACCTTCGTGCGTCCGCATGAGGACCACGGCATTACCCCGGAACTGATGGCCGACCTGAGAATCCTGTCCAGGGTTCCCGGCCTGTTGGTTGCCTGCAACTACGGAGGCACGCTGTGCGCGGCGGAAGGTGTTTCCACGGAGACGCTTCCGCTGGACAGTGCCGCAGTGGCCCTCCGGGCGCTCGCAGCGTTGCCCAACACGCATGCCGCCATCATTTCGGGGCGCTCGCTCCGTGACCTTGCGGCGGTGTCGCGGCTTCCGGCCGAGGTGCACCTGGTGGGCTCGCACGGTGTCGAGTTCGACATGGGTTACGCCTACAACCTCTCCCTTGCGACCGAGACGCTGCTCCAGCAGGTGGCCACTGCCCTCACGGAAGCGGTGGCGTACGAGAAGGGCGTCAGCATCGTCCGCAAGCCGGTTGGGGTTGCTGTACACACGCGTCCGGCGACACCCGAAGTCGTGGAGCGTGTCATCTTCAAGTCCCGGCAGATCGCCGTCGAGTACGGGCTGTACTTCATCATCGATGGCACCGTCCTGGACCTCACAGTGGAGGAGCCGGCCAAGGGTCAGGCCCTTGATGCGCTGCGCCAGCGGCTTGGTGTCAGCGCCGCCCTCTTTGCAGGCGATGCCGAAAGCGATGAAAAAGCTCTCGCCACTCTGCGCGGCCCCGACCTTGGCCTGCATGTTGGTTCGGGAATGACGACGGCGGGACACACCATCCCGGACCCGGAAGCGTTCGCGAGGGTGCTGGCTTTGCTGTTCGAACTCCGGCGGTCGTGGCTCTTCGGTGAAGATGCCGTAGGTCTGGAGCGGCACTCGATGATTGCCAACGGAACGTCGACGGCGCTGCTCACCCCGGACGCGAAGGTCTGCTGGATGAGTCATCCACTGCCTGATTCGGGATCGTTGTTCGCCCACATCCTGGGTGGCGACCCGGCGGGGCATTTCAGCATCGAACCCGTCAAGCCTTCGCCGGTGCTTGCCCAGCGCTATCTGGACAACACCATGGTTGTGGAAACCCGCTGGGCCGATGTCACGGTGACCGACTATCTTGAACCGGCGCCCGAGGGCATCACCAGCCTGGTCCGTGTGCTCTCGGGAACAGGCACGGCACGAGTGACATTCGCGCCGCGGCCGGACTACGCCACCGCTCCCTTCAACATGGAGATCCGGGATCACGAGGTCCACGTGGTGGGAACATCCGATCCGATCATCCTCGTCGCACCGGGTGTGGACTTCACCATCACCAACGACAGCCGCCACGCCACGGCCACCGCTGAGGTCCCGCTCCAGTCCGGTCCGGTCGTGCTCAACCTGCGCTGCGGGGATACTGAGTCCTTGCCCACGGACCTGGACGGGGAGCCTGGGCGGCGTGCCGCCGTCGTGCAGTCCTCCCGGGAGTGGGTCACCTCGCTGCAGCTGCCCACCATCAAGACCTCTTTGGTGCGGCGTTCGGCGCTGGTGCTGAAGTCCCTCGTCCATGAGCCGACCGGCGCCGTCCTCGCCGCGCCCACCACATCCTTGCCGGAGGGGATTGGCGGCACGCGCAATTGGGATTACCGGTATTGCTGGCTGCGGGACGGTGCCATGACCGTGAACGCGCTGGTATCCCTGGGATCAACCGCTGAAGCCGACGGTTTCCTGCGTTGGCTGGGAGGCATCCTGGAGAACGCTCCGGGTCCGGAGTGGCTGCACCCGCTGTACTCCGTGACGGGTGCGCCGTTGTCCACCGAGGCCATTGTGGAGAGCCTCCCTGGCTATGCGGGGTCGCGCCCGGTCCGCATCGGCAATGCTGCGGATCACCAGGTGCAGCTGGACGTGTTCGGTCCCATCGCCGAACTTATCCACGACCTCGGTGAACGCCGTGGCTACCTTCCGGATGGGCATTGGTATCTGATGGAGCAGATGGCCCACGCAGTGATCGCGCGCTGGCACGAGCCGGACCATGGGATCTGGGAAGCCCGCCGGCCGCCGCGGCACCACGTGTACAGCAAGGTGATGTGCTGGGTGACCCTGGACAGGGCGCTGCGTGCGGCAGTCCTGCACGGGCGGGCCACTCATGCCGACTGGTCCTCCACAGCCGAAACCATTCGTGCCGAGGTCCTGCGGGAGGGCTGGGATTCTTCCGCTGCGTCGTACACCGTGGCCTACGACAGCCCCGACCTTGATGCCGCGGTGCTGCACATTGGCTTGTCCGGGCTTCTGGAGGTGAAGGACCAGCGCTTCCTGGATACCGTGGCTGCCGTGGAGCGTGAGTTGCGCGTCGGGCCCACGGTGTTCCGTTACAGGTACGACGACGGCCTGCCGGGCCTGGAGGGTGGCTTCCACATCTGCACCACGTGGCTGATCGAAGCGTATTTGGCGGTGGGGCGGCTGGACGATGCCTTGGAGTTGTTCAACCAACTCGTGGCGTTGTTCGGGCCGACGGGTTTGCTTCCTGAGGAATACGATCCGGGCACGGAAACGCACCTCGGCAACCATCCGCAGGCGTACTCGCACCTGGGCTTCATTCGCTGCGCGCAACTGCTGGACCGCTATCTGGCGAGTGCCGACGTCGAATAACCCAAGTGGGTCGCATTTGTGCGCGTTTTGAGCCGTCAAAACGCGCACAAGTGCGACCCAGTTGGGTGAGGGGGCGGTTAGGTGAGCAGCAGAGCTACGGCGATCATCGCGGGGACGGCAACGATGGTCGTTATGAGCACCGTGTCCTTGGCCACCGTGATGCCCGCCTGATACCGGTTGGCCGCGACGAACACGTTCTGGGCGGTGGGCAGCGCGGAGGTCACCACCACCGCGAACAAGGCATGGCCGTCCATGTTCAACGCGAAGCGGGCAAACAGGTAGGCGATCAAGGGGTGCACGATCAGCTTGAAGCCGCTCGCCAGGAGGGTGTCCAGCCGTCTGCCTTCAGACTTCTGCAGGGGCCGTGAACCATTGAGGCTCATACCAAACGCCATCAGCATGGCCGGAATCGCTGCGCCACCGATGAGGTGGATCGGTTCCAGGATCAGGGTCGGCACCTGGAACCCCGTGCCGGCCACGATCAGACCCAAAGCCGAGCCCACAATCATCGGGTTCTTCACGATCATCAGCAGGAAGCGCAGGGGAGTGGTCCGGTGCGTGCTGGTGCTCGCATCCAGGGCCATCAGGTAGAGCGGGGTAAAGAAGGCCAGCTGGAAAATGAGCAGCGGGGCAACGTAACTCGCATCTCCCAGGACAAACACCGCAATGGGGATGCCGAGATTCGCGGAGTTGGCCAGCGACGAACTCATGGAGGACATGAGCGACTCCGGCAGGCTCCGCTTCAGCCAGAACTTTGCGATGAGGAAGAACAATAGCCCGGTGATGGTCGCCCCGACGGCCGTGACCAGCAGGGGCGCCGCAAACACATCGTGCAGCTTGGCCTTGCTCAGCGTCTCGAACAGCAGGGCAGGGCTGGCGACGAAAAACGTCAACGAGCTGAGGACCGACCTCGCGTTCTCACCGAGGATGTTGCGGCGGCCAACGAACATGCCCACCAGGATGATGGCCCACACCACGAAGAACCCGGACAGGACACCGATCATGGCGGCGTGCTGGCAGGGAAGCGGTGGGTCACCGTCCCAGCCTAATCAGATTTATTGGGTCAGTAAGCGTTTTCGGGTACAGGGTCCGTTATCCGGACACCGCGTTAAAGCACGACGGCGGCACCCGCGTGAGTGCCGCCGTCGTCATTAAGCGTGTGGCTGGGTCAGCTGAGGTGCGCTGCGTTGCTCAAGGCGTGCGGCGGCCGCATCAGGCCCGGAGTGTGCGCCTCGGCAGGATCGTTGCCGAGTTGCAGGATCTGGTTGTCCGCACCTACATGGACCACTCTGGGCTCGTAGGACTTGGCCTCTTCCGTGGTCATCTGCGCGTACGTGATCAGGATGACGAGGTCGCCCACATGGACCTGGTGCGCAGCGGCGCCGTTGATGCCGATCACGCCCGAACCGCGCTCGCCGGCGATGGTGTAGGTCTCCAGGCGGGCCCCGTTGGTGATGTCCACAATGGAGACGAGTTCGCCGGGGAGGATGTCGGCAGCGTCCAGAAGGTCCAGGTCAACGGTGACCGAACCGACGTAGTGGAGGTCGGCATGAGTCACCGTAGCGCGGTGAATCTTGGACTTGAACATTGTGCGGATCATAATGCGATCAGTTTAGCGTGGGACCCTTCACGGGCGCTGTGACGTAGCAGACGTTCGGGCCCTGGGCGGCGTGAAAGCGGTTACCATCGCTGGGGGCCACCATCGCCGAATCAAAGGACAAGAAGCTTGGACGGAGTACTGAAAGGCTTCTTTGTGGTGGGCGTGGTCCTGTTGGTTGGTTACGTCCTGGGCAAGACCAACGCCTTGGGGCCGCAGGGCAGCAAGGTGCTCTCCACGCTGACTTTCATGGTGGGCCTGCCAAGCCTGATGTTCTCCACTATTGCGTCCAGGCACATCAGCGACGTCCTGAGTCCCACTGGTTTGATTTCGGTGGTCAGTGCCTCGGCGGTCATGGTGGTGTTTGCCCTGGCTGGCGCAATCTTCCGCTGGGGTGTCCGGCGAACCACCATCGGTGCGTTGGCCACGGGCATTGTGAACTCGACCAATCTTGGCGTCCCGCTGTCCCAATACATCCTGGGCAGCACCACCTACGTGGTGCCCATCATGTTGTTCCAGCTGGCTTTGGTGACCCCGATTGCCCTAACGATCCTGGACCTGACGAACCCGACTGCCACCAAAGTTTCCGTGTGGCGGATCCTCGCCACGCCTTTCAGGAACCCCGTGACCGTGGCGGCGATCCTCGGTGTCATTGTGAGCGCTTTGGGCATCGAGTTACCGTCGTGGACGCTCGATCCCCTCAGGCTTGTGGCCCAGCTCGCGGTGCCGCTCATGCTGATCATTTTTGGCATGTCGTTGCATGGATTGTCAGCCGGGCAGGGGATGGGGGACCGTGCTCCCACGGCGCTGGCCATCGCCTTGAAATCCGTGATCCAGCCGGCAATGGCGTGGGTGCTGGCGGTCTTTGTTTTCCGCCTCGATTCGTTCAGCACCTTTGTTGTCACGGCCTGCGCAATCCTCCCCACCGGGCAGAACGTTGTGCTCTATGCACTCAGGTATGGGGTGGGCCAGAAGATCGCACAATCAACCGCCGTGACCACGTCAATCCTTGCAGTGCCGCTGCTGCTGGGGGCGGCGTGGGTGATGGGGTAGGGCCGGCCGCGCCGGGGCGGAATCGCGAAGTCGCGGCAAACACGCCAGGACCCCTGGAAAGTTCCGGCGACCACGCACGTTTCCCGCGAACAGGAGGAACCATGACCGAAGTACGTCTTACTGGGCAACTCGTCTGCCAGGACCTGGATGAGGCGGCGATCGTCGTCGAGCATCTGGCCCGCCACGTCGAATTGACGCTCGCCGAACCCGGCTGCGTCTCCTTCCAAGTGAACGCAACCGAGGACCCCTGCGTGTGGCAGGTCGATGAATTGTTCGACGACGCCGCATCATTCAGGGCACACCAAGACCGCGTCGCTGCCAGCGAATGGGGCCGGGCCACGGCCGGCATCCAGCGCCGCTATACGGTGACGGGACTCTGACGACCAATCTCGTAGCGCACCAGTTCCGTACCTGAGGCGACAAGCGAGCGCAGTTCAGCCAAACCTCCGGTCACCACTCCGGCAGCCCGCGCCTGCACCAGCACATTGCCCAGCGCAGTCGCCTCCACTGGGCCGGCTACCACGGGCTTACCCGTTGCATCGGCAGTCAGTTGGCAGAGGAGTCGGTTCTGCGAACCGCCGCCCACTATGTGCACCGCGGACGTATTACGGCCGGTGAGGCGTTCGGCGTCGGCCAGGGTGCGGGCGTAACCTGCCGCGAGGCTGTCCATGATGCAACGCACGACGGCGGCAGGCCGGTCCCCGAGCACGTCGCCGTTGTGCCGCACGGCTGCGCGGATGCGTTCGGGCATGTTGTCCGGGGCCGTGAACGCGGGATCGTCAGCGTTGATCTGCGGCCCACCCGGCGGCAACGCCGCGGCAGCGTCGAGCAGGGCAGGCAGTGATTGGCTGAAGCCCTGTGCCGCCCACGCCCGCTGGCATTCGCTGAGCAGCCACAGACCGCCGACGTTGCGTAGGTAGCGGATGGTTCCGTCCACGCCGCGCTCGTTGGTGAAGTTCGCTGTCCGGCTGGCTTCAGTGAGCACCGGTGCATCCAGCTCCACTCCCACGAGGGACCACGTGCCGGAGGAAATGTAGGCGAAATCCTGGTCCAGCGCGGGGACGGCTGCGACGGCCGAAGCGGTGTCGTGGGAACCCACGGCAACTACGACGGTGTCCTCGGGAAGCCCGGTCTGCTCGCGGATCGCAGGCAGGAGGGCACCTACGGTTTCCCCGGGTTGGATCAGCGGCGGAAACACCTCCCGCGGCAGCCCCAAGGCGTCCAGGAACTCTGTGGCCCACTGGCCGGAAACAGCATCGAACAGCCCGGTGGTGGACGCGTTCGTGGCTTCGGTCCGGCGGACTCCGGTCAGGAGGAAGGCGATCAGGTCCGGGATGAGAAGTGCCTGCAATCCGTCGAGCACTGGCTCGGCGGCGAGTTGGTACACGGTGTTGAACTGCAGGAACTGCAATCCCGTGGTCGCGTAGAGCTTCTCCGGGGGGATGGCCGCGTGGACCCGTGAGACGGTGGAACGGCTGCGCTCGTCGCGGTAGCTGAAGGGCACTGAGACCAATTCCCCCGAAGAGTTCACCAGTCCGTAGTCCACCGCCCACGTATCGATCCCAATGCTGGCGATCCGTTCCCCCTTCGCCGCTGCTACCGAAGCAGCGGCCGCCAGGCCTTTGAGTACCTCGGCGAAGAGGGCGTCGAAGTCCCAGTGGAGTCCGCCGTCGAGCTCCACGACCCCGTTGGGAAACCGGTGGACGGTCTCCAGAGTGGCGCCTGTGGAGGGGCCGGCGCGGCCGAGCATGACGCGACCGGAGGACGCGCCGATGTCGATGGCGGCGAAGACTTGTTTGGCATGGGGAGCGGGCACCGCCCCGGCGTTGGCCGGGGCGGTGCTCGTCGTTGCAGCGTTGTTCACGATGTGACCTATCGGAGGAACGCTGCCGCGACGCCGGCGTCCACGGGGATGTGGAGGCCGGTGGTGTGGGAGAGTTCGTTGCTGGTGAGCACGGCCGCGGCGTTGGCTACGTGTTCGGGGAGCACTTCGCGTTTGAGCAGGGTGCGTTGGGCGTAGTACTTGCCCAGTTCCTGCTCGTCCACCCCGTATACGGCTGCGCGTTTGGCGCCCCAGCCGCCGGCGAAGATGCCGGAGCCGCGGACCACGCCGTCGGGGTTGATGCCGTTGACGCGGATGCCGTGGTCGCCCAGTTCCGCAGCCAACAAACGCACCTGGTGGGCTTGGTCGGCTTTGGTGGCGGAGTAGGCGATGTTGTTCGGGCCGGCGAACACGGAGTTCTTGGAGGAGATATAGATGATGTCCCCGCCCAGGCCCTGGTCGATCATGACCTTCGCCGCGGCCTTGGACACCAGGAACGAGCCCTTGGCCATGACGTTGTGCTGCAGGTCCCAGTCCTTCTCGGTGGTTTCCAGCAACGGCTTGGAGATGGAGAGGCCTGCGTTGTTGACCACCAGGTCCAGGCCGCCGAAGGCGAGCACGGCCTCTTGGATGGCGGCGGCGATCTGGGCTTCGTCGGTCACATCGGCCTGGACGCCGATGGCGACGTCGGGCCCGCCCAGTTCCGCGGCGACGGCTTGGGCGTTCTCAAGGTTCAGGTCGGCAATGACGACGCACGCGCCGTCGGACGCCAGCCGGGTGGCGATCGCCTTGCCGATGCCCGACGCCGCCCCAGTCACCAAAGCGATGCGGGTCGCGTGGGACTTGGGTTTGGGCATGCGGGCGAGCTTGGCTTCTTCCAGGGCCCAGTATTCGATGCGGAACTTCTCGGATTCCTCGATCGGGGCGTACGTGGAGATCGCCTCGGCCCCGCGCATCACATTGATCGCGTTGATATAGAACTCCCCGGCCACCCGTGCGGTCTGCTTGTCCTTGCCGAAGGAGAACATACCCACGCCCGGGACCAGCACGATCGCCGGGTCCGCGCCGCGCAGCGCGGGTGAATCTGCGTCCGCGTGGCGGTCGTAGTAGGCCTGGTAGTCCTGCCGGTATTCGGCGTGCAGCTCCTTCAGGCGGGCCACGGAGTCTTCAATGGAGGCGTCCGCGGGCAGGTCCAGGATGAGGGGCTTGACCTTGGTGCGGAGGAAGTGGTCCGGGCAGGAGGTGCCGAGCGCGCCGAGGCGCGGGTGCTCGGTGGCGGCGAGGAAGTCAAGGACGACGGCGTCATCACTGAAGTGCCCCAGCTGCGGTTTGTCCGTGGAGGCCAGGCCGCGGATGACCGGAGCCAACGCTGCTGCCTTGGCGCGGCGTTCGGTCTCGGTGAGGGTGCCGTAGCCCGGCAGGGCAGGGCCGAAGGGCTCGGCTTTGCCGTTCTCAGCGATGTACTTCTCGGCGGTGTCGATGATCCAGAGGGAGTTGGCCTCGGCCTCCTCGGACGTGGCGCCCCAGGCCGTGATGCCGTGCCCGCCCAGGATGGTGCCGATGGCCTGCGGGTTGGCTTCCTTGATCGCTGCGATATCCAAACCCAGCTGGAACCCGGGACGGCGCCAGGGAACCCACACCACCTTGTCGCCGAAGATCTTGGAGGTCAGCGCTTCGCCGTCCACCGCCGTCGCGATCGCGATGCCCGAGTCGGGGTGCAGGTGGTCAACGTGCGCGGCGTCCACGAGTCCGTGCATGGCGGTATCGATCGACGGCGCCGCGCCGCCCTTGCCGTGCAGGCAGTAATCGAAAGCGGCCACCATTTCGTCTTCACGCTCGACGCCGGGGTAAACGGACTTCAGTGCCTGCAGACGGTCCAGCCGGAGGACAGCAAGGTTCTCGGCTTTCAGGGTGCCGAGGTCACCGCCGGATCCCTTGACCCAGAGCAGCTCGACGTCCTGCCCGGTCACGGGATCCTTCTCGGTGCCCTTCGCGGAGGTGTTGCCGCCGGCGAAGTTGGTGTTCCGCTTGTCCGCGCCGAGGCGGTTGGAGCGGGTAATCAGGTCTTCAACAGTCTTGTTGCTCATTTGAATTAAGCGCCCCATCCGGCTTGCTGGCCGCCTGCGCGGTCCTCGTTGATCTTCTTCTGGTAGCCGCTGGCCTTGTAGGCAGCGATCGGGTCGGCGGGCAGGCCGCGGGATTCGCGCCATTGGGCCAGGACCGGGCGGACATCGGTGTAGAAGGCATCGTTGAAAATGCCGTTCGCTGCCAGGACATCCCCGGCACGCTGGGCCTCGTTCAATGCAGCCGTGTCCACCAACAGGGCACGCGCGGTCATTTCCTGGACGTTGAGTACCGAGCGGATCTGGCCCGGGATCTTCTCTTCCAGGTTGTGGCACTGGTCCAACATGAGCGCAACTCCCGATTCTGCACCGAAGCCGCCACCGCGGATCACCTCGTGCATGATGCGGAACAACTGGAACGGGTCAGCCGCGCCCACGATCAGGTCGTCATCGGCGTAGAAGCGGGAGTTGAAGTCGAAGGAACCGAGCTTGCCCAGGCGCAGGAGCTGCATCACGATGAACTCGATGTTGGTGCCCGGGGCGTGGTGGCCGGTGTCCAGGCACACGAAGGCCTTCTCGCCCAAGGCAAGGGTCTGGGCATAAGACGTTCCCCAGTCCGGAACATCGGTGTGATAGAAAGCCGGCTCGAAGAACTTGTACTCCAACACCAGCCGCTGCTCATCGCCCAAGGCCGCGTAGATTTCCTGGAGCGACTCGGCCAAACGGTCCTGCCGGCCGCGCATGTCGTCCTGTCCCGGGTAGTTGGTGCCGTCGGCCAGCCAGATTTTCAGATCCCGGGACCCTGTGGCGTGCATGATTTCGATGCACTCCAGGTGGTGCTCGATCGCGCGGCGGCGGACCGCGTCGTTGGACGAAGTCAGGGAACCAAACTTGTACTCATCATCCTGGAACGTGTTGGAGTTGATGGTGCCCAAACCAACCCCCAGCCCCTCCGCAAAAGAACGCAGGGCTGCATAGTCATCCACCTTGTCCCACGGGATATGCAGCGCCACAGTAGGTGCGAGCCCCGTGAGCTCGTGAACCTTCGCGGCGTCGGCGATCTTTTCCTGGACGGTGCGAGGCGTACCCGGGGTGCCGAAAACCTTGAACCGGGTCCCCGAATTCCCATAGGCCCAGGACGGCACTTCAATGGCCAATTCTCCCAAGCGGCCAAGGGCCGATTCTGTGGTGTTCATGCTTGTTCCTTCTGATGGGTAGGGGCGTTGCCGGCTTCGGAAGCCGAAGCCAGTTGGTCTTCCAGGTTGAAAACTTCCTCGACGATTTCGAAGCCCTCGTCCGGAGGGACATCGCTGTTGGCAAAGAGTGTGGCCATCTCGGTCTGCCATCGTGCGTTGACCTCCGTGAGGGCCATTCGGGCTTGTGCCGCCTGGTAGTCCTCACATTCCAAGTAGCCGATCAACTGTCCGTCTGACGCCAGAAAGAGCGAGTAGTTGTTCCAGCCCGCATCTTTGAGCGCACGGAGCATTTCCGGCCATACGGCGGCGTGGCGGCGCTTGTACTCGTCCATCAACTCTGGCTGGACGGAGGAGCGGAAACATACCCTCATCTGCGGTTCTCCGGGGTTACTCGTCTTTGAATCGTTTCATTTGTTACGATTCAAACTACCCCGCACAAAGGGGGGTGTCAAGGCATTGCATGTACTTGAGAATTCGAGCCCGGGGAGATCGGAAAGCATGTCCCAAACAGCGAGCATCAAAGACGTCGCCACCCATGCCAAGGTTGCCGTGGGTACCGTGTCCAATGTGCTGAATTACCCGGACAGGGTGTCGCAGCGGACCAAGGAGCGCGTCCTCAAGTCCATCGCTGAACTGGGTTTCGTCCGCAACGACGCTGCCCGGCAACTCCGCGCAGGCCAGAGCCGCACCATCGGTTTGGTGGTACTCGACGTCGGAAACCCCTTCTTTTCGTCTGTCGCCCGGGCGGCCGAGGACGCCGCAACGGCGATGGGGAGTGTGGTCCTCGTGGGGGACAGTGGCCAGGATGCTGCCCGCGAAGCGCATTACATGGACCTGTTCCAGGAGCAGCGTGTCCAGGGCCTGCTTATCTCACCCGTGGGCGATGTTTCTGAAAGGATCGATACCCTGCGCGAGCGCGGGGTGCCCACGGTGTTGGTGGACCAGCTCGCTGATGAAGGCCGCTGCAGCTCGGTCTCCGTTGATGACGAAGAAGGTGGCTATCTGGCTGCCCGGCACCTGCTGGACATCGGCCGCCGTCGTTTGGCTTTTGTGGGCAGCCCCTCCATCCGCCAGGTGGCGCACCGCCTTAAAGGTGCGCAACGTGCTGTTTCCGAGGTGGAAGGCGCATCCATTGAGGTACTCGACTCTGCAGGCCAGACCGTCCTGGCGGGGCGGCAGGTAGGCAACAAGCTGGTGGAGCGGGAACCGGGAGAGCGCCCCGAAGCTGTCTTCTGTTCCAACGACCTCCTGGCGCTCGGCGTCATGCAGTCACTCACCATGCTGCGGACTGTTCGCATTCCGGAGGACGTGGCGCTGATTGGCTACGACGACATCGATTTCGCCATCTCCGCCGTCGTCCCGTTGTCCTCCATCCGCCAGCCCACCGAGGCGCTGGGGCGGACCGCCGTCGAGCTTCTTGCTGAAGAGCAGGAGAGCGGCGGCACCAAGCACCGCGCCGTCGTGTTCACTCCCGAACTGGTGGTCCGCCAAAGCACCGCCGGCGCACCCAAGTAGGTCGCAGTTGTGCGCGTTTTGAGCGTTCAAAACGCGCACAAATGCGACCCAGTTGGGTGAGATTACGACGCGCGGAGGCTCGTCAGGTAGCCGAGCGGCACCACAGCATCGGGCTGCTTCGTCTGACGGGAGATGCCGGGCGCTGAGGCGGCAAGGCGGTCCGCCGAGCGGCCGAGGCATTGCAGGATGCTGGTGATGGAAACGCCGGTCTCCGACTTCTGGTGAAGGGCGGAGATATGCCGCCGGGCGACGCAGCCGCTGATGGTCCTGGCCACGATCTTGTCCGTAGCAACATGGTCGAGCGCTGGCACGAGCGCAATGCCCACCCCGGACCGCACCATGCCGCGGATGGCGTCGTAGTTGTTGCTCCGCACACTGATGCGCGGCGCGAACCCCCCACTCGCGCACAGGTGCCTGAGGCATGCGTCACCGGAGGAGTCCTCCTTGGTGGACACCCATCCCTCCTTTGCCAGATCCTGGAGAGTGATGGAGTCGGCCCCGGCAAGCCTGTGGTTCTCCGGCAGCAGGAGCATGAGTTCCTCGGCCAGCAACGGAACGGCCGCAACATTGGAGGGCCATTGCTGCGGGACGAGGTCGTAGTGGAACACCACCGCGACATCCAGGGCCGCATCCCGGACCATGCCTGCCAGCTCGGCAGGGCAGTCCTCTTCAAGTTCCACGGTGGAGTTGGGGTGCCGGCGGAGGTAGGACGCCAGTCCCGAGGGCAGCAGCCGTTGGCTGGCGGTACTGAAGCTCCCCAGCCGCATCAGGCCGTAGTTGCCTTTGCTGAACCCCTTGATCTCGTCCTCCAGCGTGACGAGTGCGTTGATGATGTCGCTTGCCCGGGCAGCCAGGAACTTCGCCGCCTCCGTGGGGCGGATGCTCTGCGCGTCGCGTTCCACCAGCGGCGCCTGCACGGCCCGTTCGAGAGCGGCAACCTGCTGGGATACCGCTGATCCTGTGTATCCAATCTCGCGGGCAGCGTCTGCGAAGGAGCCCGTCCGGAGGACCACTGACAGCGTGCGCAAATGGACTGGATTTAACACGGCATTGCTACTTTCCAGAAGGTGGTGTGAGGAGTTGCGCCACGTTCACCGCTCCACCTGCGGCCTCGAAATCCAACTGCGCCTGCTCGCGGAGCCGCTCATCTGCAAGATAGTCGGCCATGGTCAAGGCCAAGCCGATGGCGCCGTCCACTACGGCTTGGTCGCCTGACGGGCTGATGGCGTGCTGGCCGAACTCCACCGTGTGCATGGGCGTGGCTTCGCGGGCGATGCTGATCGTCGGATGGATGGACGGAATCCGCAGGCTGAGGTTCCCCAGGTCAGTCGACCAGCCGCCACCCACCAGCTCCGTTTCCAAGGTGATGCTGCGCCCGCGCTCGGAGATATGCCGGTGGTATCTGGCCGCCAGGGCCTGGTTGCTGCGGACCGGCAAGTACGCGGGGAACGGATCCCACGTAGTGTCCAGCCGGGTTCCCGTCATGAGCGCCGCCCCCTCCAGGATGTTCTGCACCTTCTCCGACAGCTCAACCAGTCCGTCCGGGTCAAGGGAGCGGATTTCGACGACGGCGCTCGCCAGGTGGGGGACGACGTTCACCGCTGACCCGCCCTCGACAATGAGGCAGTGGAGCCGATCCGTGGCGGGGATGTGCTGGCGCAGTGCCGCTATTCCCTGGTAGGCCGCGACCACGGCGTCGAGGGCATTTCGGCCCAGCTGTGGTGCCGACGATGCATGCGCGGCGACGCCGTGGAAGGTCACATCCACATCCCGGACTGCCAGGGATGCGAAGGACGCAACCTCGTATTCACCCGTGAACGGATGCAGCATGACGACTGCGTCGACGTCGTCGAACGCGCCGGCCCGGGCCATGAGTTCTTTGCCGTTGCCGTTCTCTTCGGCGGGGGTTCCCATCAGGACAACCGAGCCGCCGAGGTGTTCAATCTGCGAAGCGAGCCCAATAAAAGCTCCGACGGCCGCTGCGCAGATGACGTTGTGTCCGCAGCCGTGGCCTACGCCGGGCAAGGCATCGTATTCGGCCAGGACTGCAATCCTGGGTGAACCCGAGCCCACCTCTGCGCGCAGGGAGGTTCGCAGGCCGTACCGTCCCACCTGAACCTTGAAGCCCCGGTAGCGGAGGAAGTCGGCTACGAAGGCGGCTGACAGTCGCTCCTCAAAGCCAACTTCGGCGATGCCGTGGATGCCATGGCTGAGTTCGCGAAGATCAGGTGCGAGGTCCTCGATGGTGCTCGCGATGGTCCGCGCGAGGGAGTCAGTGGCTCCGAGGATGCCAGTGAGGGCAGGGCTGGACGGGTGGGTTCCCACGGTGTTCACGTGGCGTCCTTTCGGGGGAAGTTCTTGGGTGGCTTGCTGCCGGGCATCATTGCCCGGCAGCAAGCTCGTTGTTTAACTTAAGATACATCCGGATCTAACTTAAGAACAGCTAACCATGCAAGAATGTTCCATGACCGAAAAGCCGCTCCCGGATGTCTCCCGTCTTCGCCTCCTCAACGAGGTAGCGCGGCAAGGATCGCTGGCTGGCGCAGCCCGGGTCCTCGGCATCACGTCCTCGGCGGTTTCGCAGCAAATCAGCCTCCTGGAGCGGGAGGCCGGAGTGCAGCTCCTGGACCGCTCATCCCGCGGTGCAGGCCTGACCGGAGCCGGCGAGATCCTGGTGGAACGGGCGCGGGCGGTGATCCGGCTCCTCGAAGAAACTCGCGCCGAGATGGACCAGCTCAGTGGCGATCTCACAGGCAGGGTGCGGATCGGCTCCATTCCCTCCCTTGCCCGGAATGTCCTCCTGCCGGTCGCGGAAAAGCTTGAGGTGACCGAGCCCGACGTCGAACTTACCGTCAACGTGGTGGAACCGGTGGACAGCATCGAGCAATTGCTGAACGGAGCCTTGGACGTTGCGATCGTAGACCTCTACGACAACGTGCCCGTGGCATTCCCTGACTACCTGGTGACCCGCGAGGTCATGAACGAACCCCTGGTGCTGGTGACGGCCCCTGACTACAAGGTGCCGCCGCGGCTGAAGCTGACCGACCTCAAAGACGCCGACTGGGTTCTCACTCCTGAAGCCGGGGCCTGCGGGCAGGCCGTGCGCTTTGCCTGCCGGACCGAGGGGTTCGAGCCCAGGGGCAGTTGGGTGGTGGACGATCTGCTCCTGCTGGTTGAAGCCATTTCCCGCGGAAGGGGCATCTCGCTGCTGCCCCCGTTGTCCGTGGACGACACGGTGGCACCCGTCGGGATCCATGCCTTCGACAAACCGGGGATCCGGCGCCGCGTCCTGACGGTCACCCGCAGCAGCGACGCCCGGCGCCCCATCGTCAAGGCCGTCCTGGACGAAATCCACACCCTCCTTGGTGCCGCAGCCGCCTGAGCCGGGCTCCGCCGTCGGGCCTTAAACAGCAGCCCAAGAAAGTCTTGCGGCAGCCCCAGCAAACCTCGTACTTTCGCCGGGTTAAACGGCTCTTCTCCGTTCCATGCTTGTAGTGATCAGTGACGATCACCACAAAGGAGAACGAAAGACATGACCACCCTCGAACGACGTTTCGCAGAGCTTCCCGGCCACTGGCAGGTGCCCGGCCACTTCAAGATCAACCACAGCCACGGCATCCGGGTGGGGGACATGATCTACGTCGGTGGCCAGGAAGACCTCGACGAACAGGGCAACGTCCGCAACCCCGGCGATATCGTGGCGCAGTGCAAGTCCGTCATGGAATCCCTCAAGCGGGTCATCGAAGAACTTGGCGGAACCATGGGCGATGTAGTCCAGTTCAACACCTTCTACGCCGGTGAACTCAGCTACGAGGAATGGCAGCGCACCTACGACATCCGCTTCAGCTACTTCCCGGCTCCCGGCCCTACGGCAACGGGCATCCTGATCGGCGAGGAGCTGAACCTGCCGGGCATCCGCGTGGAGGTGAACGCCGTCGCTATCGTTGGGAGCGCGGCCACCCGCGTGGAAGCGTTCGACGGCGGCACTCCGGCGCTGCTCGACGTTCCGGTTCCGGGCGAGCGAAATGACTAGCATCAAGCCCCAGCTTGGCGTCATCCTCTGCGACCTCGACTCATATCCCGTGGACTACGTGGAGTGCCTCACCTCGGATGCGCCCGGCATCAGCGACAACCCGGTGGGCTTCTTTGAAAACCCGGCCAGTTGGCAGGGCCTTCCTGTGGCCTATGCCGTGGCCCGCGGCGCCCGCGTCGAGCCCCTGGTCAACGGCGAACCTGAAGCCATCGAGGCCTTCTGGGCGGCCAGCGAAAAGCTCGCCCACTGCCCCCTGGTCATCACCGACTGCGGCTTCTTTTTCTACGCACGCAAGGACATGCGCCAAACCGCCAACGTCATCACCAGCGGCCTCGACCTGTTGCCGATTGCCTCGGTACTGACCAGCAAGGACATCGGCATCCTTACGGTCTCGGAGCCCCTTGCCACCAAGCTCCTTGGCGACCACGTGTTGTCCTCCCGCATTGTCATTGCCGGAATGGAAAGCGAGGCCGGTTGGGCCACCATGCTCACCAACGACCACGCCCTCGGCAACGGCTGGGATCAGGCTTTGCTGAAGGAAGGCGTGGCCGCCGTGGCCAAACGGGAGTTCGGCCCGGGCGGGCGCTTGGAAAACGTCGGCGTCCTGGTCCTCGAATGCACGCTCCTGCCTGAATTCCGCCAGGAGATCCGCAAGTACACCAACGTGCCGATTCTCGACGTCGCCTCCTTCGCGCTGAACGCGCTGGGCAAAGGGTTCGACGCCGGTGCTGCCGCAGGCCCCCTGCCACCCTCCCCACAGTTCGCGCCAGAGCAATGACCCAAGTCAGGAACGAATCAACCATGCAAGAAGACACCGAACAGCATCGGACGGCCATATCGCTGGAATCAGTGGTGAAACGGTTCGGGGAGCACACGGTGATCAACGATGTCTCGTTGTCCGTCCGCGAGGGCGAAGTAGTCGCCATCATTGGGCCGAGCGGCGCCGGCAAGAGCACCTTGCTCAGGTGCATCAACCTGTTGGAAGTCCCGGACAGCGGTCGCATCACGGTCGAAGGCAACCACGTAGACGCCGGAACCGACATCAGCCATAAGGACCTGGTCCGTTTGCGCCGCAACGTGGGCATGGTGTTCCAGTCCTTCAACCTCTTCCCGCACATGACAGTCCTCCGGAACATTTCCCTGCCCCAGGAACGTGTGCTGGGCAGGACCCGGGCCGAAGCCGACGCCCGTTCCTTGACGTTGCTCGAGCGGGTGGGCTTGGCGGACAAGGCGCAGCAATACCCGGGCCGTTGTTCCGGGGGCCAGCAGCAACGCATCGCCATTGCCCGGGCGCTGGCACTCGATCCGCAGGTCATGCTGTTCGATGAGCCAACGTCGGCCCTCGATCCCGAGGTAGGCCTGGAAGTCCTTGCCGTCATGCGGGAGTTGGCCGCAGAGGGCATGACCATGGTGGTGGTGACCCACGAGATGCAGTTCGCCAGGGACGTCTCGGATCGCGTGGTGGTGATGGCCGACGGCGCCATTTTGGAGCAAGGTGACCCGGCCGACGTCTTTACCTCCCCCAGCATGGACCGCACGCGGAAGTTCCTGCGGGCCGTATTGGAGCGCTGACATGGAACATCTTGGCGTAGTGGCACAAGGCGTCACCATGACGCTGCTGCTGACACTGTCCTCCCTGCTTTTCGGTGCCCTTGGGGGAGTGCCCTTGGTTTTGGCGCGGCGCTCGCGGTTTGCAACTGTGCGGTTCGTTGCCAGAAGCTTCATCGAATTACTCCGGGGCATTCCACCGCTCGCGTGGCTGTTCATCATCTACTTCGGTATTGGGACCGGGGTGATCGAGCTGAGTTCCTTTGCAGCGGCAGTGATCGGATTCGGGCTGGTGTCTTCTGCCTACATGGCGGAGATCTACCGGGGCGGTTTGACCGCTATCCATGAGGGCCAGTGGGAAGCGAGCGATGCCCTGGGACTGTCCCGGGCGGCGACGCTGGCTACAATCATCGGTCCGCAAGTGCTTCGGGTGTCCATACCCGCGGCCGCCACCTTCGCCATAGGACTCCTGAAAGATTCCTCCGTGGCTTCCGTGATCGGCGTACAGGACACCATCTATTGGGCCGGCCACGAATCCACAGTGACTGGCGACGCCATAGTGCCGTTCCTCTGGGCGGCGGGACTCTACGTTGCCATGACGATTCCCTGTGCGTGGGCAACGCGGTTGCTGGATGCCAAGCTCCGAAAGAGGGTTGCGCGATGACATTCTTCAACGACTGGGTGGAGTACTTCCCGGATCTGCTGGGCGGACTGGGAGTGAGTCTGCAGCTGACTTTCGTCACCTTGCTGATCGGGCTTCCGGCGGGCCTCGTCCTGGCTTTGGGCGCAGGTTCCGGGAACCGCGCCGTACGGGTTGTGTCCATTGGCGTGATCGAGATCGGCCGCGGCACCCCGGCCCTGGTCGTCCTGCAGCTGTTCTACTTTGGACTTCCGACGGCTGGCATGACGCTGACGTCCTTCGTCGCGGCATCGCTGGCGCTCGCCTTCACCACCGCGGCTTACACCAGCGAGATCATCCGTGGCGGTCTGCAGGCAGTGCCTGGCGGTGAGGTGGAAGCGGGGCATGCCCTGGGCATGGCCCGCCGCGACATCCTTCGCTTTGTTGTGATTCCCCAAGGGATCAGAATCGCCATCCCGCCGCTCATGGGATTCGCGATCATGGTGTTCCAGGCAACCTCCCTGGCCTACACCATTGCCATGCCGGAACTGATGAGCCAGGCCTACTCCATCGGCTCCATCACTTTCCGCTACCTGAGCATCCTCACCCTCGCGGGCCTGATGTACGCATTGATCACCATCCCTGCGAGTTCCCTCAGCAACTTCGTCGAGCATCGATTGGCACGTCACCGTTGACACGCCATCCAGGCAAAGGAACCACCATGAAACTACGAATGATTGCGTCGGCAGTGGCTGCCGTGACGCTTGCTGCAGCCCTCAGCGGTTGTGGCGGTGGCACTCAAGCCGCCGGCTCCAGTACCCCGGCCGACTGCAAACCTGCGTCTGAATTCAGCACCATGAAGAAGGGCGCCCTGACGGTGGCGGTGTATGAAGCGCCTCCGTATGTCACGTTCAAGGGCAATGAACTCGGGGGCGTCGACGGCGACATCCTCATGGGCTTCGCTGCGAAGGAATGCCTCACCATCACCACGGTCTCCGCAGCCGCAGCAGCGGTGATCCCCACAGTCCAAGGCGGCCGCGCAGATGTGGCCACGGGCGGCTGGTGGCGCTCCAAGGCACGCGCCGAAATCCTGTCCTTGACCGATCCGATCTACACCGACCAGATGGTGCTGATCTCCAAGGACGGCCTGAACAAGGTCACCGATCTCAAGGGCAAGAAGGTTGGCACCGTCAACGGAAACGTCTGGGTGGATGACGCCAAGAGCTACCTCGGCGGAGAACTCCAGCTGTACAAGGCTCCGGTGGACCTGTTCCAGGATCTGAAGTCCGGTCGTCTTGACGTTGGTATCGATGGCTTCGGCGAGGCACACAACAACAGCAACGGACTCAGGGTGGAAGTGCTGGAGCCGGACAATGCCATCAAGGCTTCGCTCGAACCGCCGCAGACGTGTCTCCCGGTCACCAAGGACAACGCCGGACTTCTCAAAGCCCTGAACGATTACGTGGACGGCCTGCGCAAGGATGGCACGCTGGAGAAGATCGTGGTGAAGAACGGCTTCCCAGCCTCCGCAATCAACACCGGCGACGCCCGCCTGATCGGCTAACCCCACCCAACTAAGTAGCAGCAGAGCGCGTTTTGAACCCTCAAAACGCGCTCTGCTGCGACCCAGTTGGGCTTAGAGGGAGTAGATGGACCAGGACGCCGTGTGCGTTGCCCCGGGTTCCAGGCGGATCAGGTCCCTGCCGCTGTTGAAGGCGTCCGGGGGACACGTCATCGGCTCCACGGCCAGTCCAATCCGGCTCGGGATGGGGGCCGGCTTGTCTGCCGTATGGATCTGCAGCCAGCGGCAGCTTTCGTCCCATGACATTCCGACGCCGGTGCCCGCCGGGTCCCGCAGCGACAGCCGCGCCAGCCCGCCGTCGAAGGTGACGTCCGTAAACGCGTGGTCGATTTCGGTGGTGCCGATGGCCCGTGCGGCGCGGAAATCGAATTCGTGGCCGTCCACCGAGGCCAGTGAAACAGGCAGCAGCCGGTCCGGCGTGACTTCCAGGAAAGCTCCCACCGGCGCTTCCAGAATCCACTCGTCCAAGGGCGAGGAGCCCGCCACCAGGTACGGATGCGGGCAGACGCCGTAGGGCGCTGCGACGTCTGCGGCGTTGTGTGCAGTAACAGCGCAATGCAGGCCACTGTCGGACAGGGCGTAGTGCGCGGTCAGCTCCACCACGAACGGATAGCCCTCCGTGGGCCCCACCGTGCACGTCAAGGTGACCGAACCGGCGTCGTATTCCTTCACGGTCCAGTCGAGCGGGTAAGCGAGCCCGTGCAGCGCCGTGCCCCGCTCCGGTTCGCTGACCGTCAGCTGGTGGCTGACGCCGTCGAAGGTGTATCTCCCGTCAGCGATCCTGTTCGGCCACGGCGCGGCGATGATGCCGCGGTAGTCCGGGATCGGGCCGCCTTCGGGGAACGGAACCACAAGGTCCCTGCCGTTGAACTGCAGAACACGCAACACTGCGGCACGTTCCGTGACAACCGCCTCGTAGCCGCCGGCTTTCAGGCTGTATTCAGCGCTCACAGGCCGCCTGCCAGTTTGTAGTAGGCCGCGTTCCAGGCGAGTTCCTTTTTGAATTGGTTGATGGTGGTGCTTTCGTCGATGGTGAGCAGTTCCGTGCGGGCGATCTCGGCGAAGTCTTCGAACACCTCCAGGCCCACTTGCGTGGACAGTACCGTGTGGTGGGCGGCGCCGGCGGTGAGCCACGCTGCGGCGGAGGTTGCGAAGTCGGGCTTGGGTTCCCAGAGTGCGCGGGCTACCGGCAGGTTGGGAAGGGGCTGGTCGAGGTCGACGACGTCCACGGCGTTCGCGACCAGGCGGAACCGATCGCGCATATCGGACAGCGCGACGACGACGCCGGGCCCTGCGTCGGTGTCAAAGACCATCCGGACGGGGTCTTCCTTGCCGCCAATACCCAGGGGATGGATCTCGACGCGCGGTTTCTTCGCCGTGAGGGACGGGCAGACCTCCAACATGTGGGCGCCAAGGATCTTTTCGCTGCCCGGTTCCAGGTGGTAGGTGTAGTCCTCCATGAGGCTCGCACCGCCTGGCAGGCCGCCGCCCATGACTTTGGCTGCGCGGACCAGAATGGCGGTTTTCCAGTCACCTTCGGCGCCGAAGCCGTAGCCGTCGGCCATGAGGCGCTGGACGGCCATGCCGGGGAGTTGGCGGAGTTCGCCCAGGTCCTCGAACGAGGTAGTAAACGCCGCGGATCCGTTGGTTTCCAGGAAGCTGCGCAGGCCGAGTTCGATCCGGGCGCTGTACCGCAACGATTCGTGCCGGTCGCCGCCGGCCATCAACTCGTCAGCCACGTCGTAGAGGCGCTCGTACTCGGCAACCAGCGCGTCGACGTCGGACTCTGCTACGGTGTGGACTGCCTCGGCGAGTTCGTTGACGGACCAGGTGTTGACCGAGACGCCGAAGCGCAGCTCGGCTTCGGTCTTGTCTCCTTCGGTGACGGCGACGTTGCGCATGTTGTCACCGAAGCGCGTCAGTTTCAGGTTGCGCACGGCGGCCCAACCGGCGGAGGCCCGCTGCCACGCGCCGACCTGGCGGGCGACCTCCGGGTTGGAGACATGGCCGACGACGGTCTTCCGCGGCACCCCGAGGCGGGACTGGATGTACCCGAATTCGCGGTCACCGTGGGCTGCCTGGTTGAGGTTCATGAAGTCGAAGTCGATGTCCGCCCAGGGCAGGTCCCGGTTGGCCTGGGTGTGCAGGTGCAGCAGCGGCTTGCGGAGGGCGTCGAGGCCCTGGATCCACATCTTGGCCGGGCTGAAGGTGTGCATCCACGCGGTCACGCCGATCACGGAATCGTCCGAGTTCGCTTCAAGGGCCGTGCGGCGGATGGCGTCGGAGTCGGTCAGGACAGGTTTCCAGACGAGTTTGACGGGGACGTCTGCGCTGGCGTTGAGTGTTTCGGCGATCTCCTGGGACTGTGCCGCGACCTGTTTGAGGACATCCTCGCCGTAGAGGTGCTGGCTGCCGGTGAGGAACCAGACCTCGTAGTGATCCAGGGTGGTTGAGTTTGCGGACGTGCTGTTGGGCATGGGGTTCTCCAGAAAGTTGGGGTGGGGCCGGCCGTCGGCGGGTTGGGCCGGCCGGTTCAGCGGCCGTACACGTTTTGGTAGCGGTCATACAAGGAGGCGATCTTGGCCTCATCGATGGGCAGCGGTTCGCCGAGTTGCCGTGAGACGTGGACGGTCTTGGCTACTTCCTCGCACATCACGGCCGCTTTGACTGCTGCGCGGGCGTCCTTGCCGATGGTGAAGGGCCCGTGGTTTTGCATGAGCACGGCGGGGGAGTTGGAGTTCCTGAGCGTTTCCACGATCCCGTGGCCGATCGAGTCATCGCCGATCAGCGCGAACGGACCAACGGGAATGGGCCCGCCGAATTCGTCGCTCATCATGGTCAACACGCACGGGATCTCCTCACCCCGGGCTGCCCAGGCCGTGGCGTAGGTGGAATGCGTGTGCACTACTCCGCCGACCTCTGGCATGTTCCGGTACACGTAGGCGTGCGCTGCGGTGTCCGAGGACGGCGAAAGGTCCGGGTTGCCCCAATCGACGGTGCCGCCGCTGCCGGTGTTGATGCCCCGGACGGGTACGCCATGAAGATCGGTTACGACCATCAGCTCCGGGGCCAGCTCGTCATAGGAGACACCGGAGGGTTTGATGACCATGAGGTCGTGTCCCGGAATGCGCCCGGAGACGTTGCCTGCCGTCCAGACGACAAGTCCGTACCGGGTAAGTTCAGCATGCAGTTCGCAGACTTCCGTGCGGACCTTCGCGATGGTTTCCAGCAGCGCGCTCATGCGGGGGCTCCTTCCATGCTGGCTGCGGTGATGTCCGACGGCGGTGCTGCCGCCAGCGGCGCCGCGGCAGTCGCCGTCGTGGTTTCGCGTATGGTCCCTTCACGTGCGGTCCGCTGGATGGCCTTCAGGCGGTGCATGACGTTGTTGGTTCCGCGGCCGAAGTAGTCGTGGAGGGTGCGGTATTCGCGGAACAGTTCCTCGTAGGCGGCGACGTTCTCCGGGATGGGTGTGTAGACGGCGCCGGGCTCCGCTGCCATCGCTGCGGCCGCTTCACGGATGTCCTTGTACTTACCGGCAGCAACGGCGGCGTGGATCGCCGAGCCCAGGGCCGGTCCCTGTTCAGATCCGATCGTGGAGAGCTGCAGCCCGGTGGCATCGGCGTAGATCTGCATCAGGAACTTGTTCTTCAGCAGTCCGCCGGCCACGATGAATTCCTTCACCGGAACGCCCGAGTCCCTGAAGGCTTCCACGATGGTCCGGGTACCGAAGGCCGTCGCCTCGAGCAAGGCCCGGTAGATGTCCTCGGGTTTGGTGGCCAACGTCTGGCCCACCACAACGCCGGACAGTTCGTGGTCCACCAGCACCGAGCGGTTCCCCGAATGCCAATCGAGGGCGATCAGGCCGTGCTCACCAATCTCCTGCTCCGCCGCGAGCCCGGTCAGGTACTCGTGGATGCTGACGCCCTGTGCCGAGGCGGCCTCGTGGTATTCCGGCGGGACACCGTTCCTGGTGAACCACCCGAAGATGTCGCCCACGCCCGACTGCCCTGCTTCATAGCCCCACAGACCCTCCACGATCCCACCGTCCACCACGCCGCACATGCCAGGGACCTCGCGCAGGACATCGGCGTTCATGACGTGGCACGTGGACGTACCCATGATCGCGACGAGCTGCCCGGGTTCCACCGCGTTCGCAGCAGGAGCGCTGACGTGTGCGTCCACGTTGCCCACGGCCACCGCGATCCCGGCAGGCAGCCCGGTCCAAGCGGCGGCTTCTTCAGTGAGGTAGCCGGCGGCATCGCCCAACCGGCCGATGGTGTGTTCCAGCTTTTCGGAGACAAAGTCCTTGAACCCAGGGTTCAGGGCAGCCAGGAAGTCCTCGGAGGGGTACTTGCCGTCCTGGTAGATGCCCTTATACCCGGCCGTGCAGGCGTTCCGCACATACTTCCCGCAGAGCTGCCACACGATCCAGTCCGCAGCCTCCACCCAATGATCCATCGCGGCGTAAATTTCCGGGTCTTCTTCGAGGAGCTGCAGCCCCTTGGCGAACTCCCACTCCGAGGAGATCAGGCCGCCATACCGGGGAAGCCAGGCTTCGTCCCGCGCCTCGGCGAGCTCGTTGATGCGGTCCGCCTGCGGCTGCGCAGCGTGGTGCCGCCACAGCTTCACGTAGGCGTGGGGACGGTCAGCGAAGCGGTCCAGTTCGTTCAGCGGCGTGCCGTCCGCCGTCGTCGGAACCATGGTGCACGCGGTGAAGTCAGTCGCGATGCCCACCACGTTCTTCGGGTCTATACCGGCATCGGCGACGGCGGCAGGTACCGCGTGGCGCAGGACGTCGCGGTAATCGTCGGGCACCTGAAGCGCCCAGTCCGCCGGAAGCCGCCGGCCCGAGCCCGGGAGGGTGTCCGAGACAACCGCGTGCGGGTACTCGAACACCCCGCTGCCAAGTTCCTTGCCATCCGAAACACGCACCACAACGGCGCGACCGGACAAAGTGCCGTAGTCGACCCCGATGACGTATTGCTCGTCGGGCGGGAAGTTTTCAAAGGTAGTCATGGTGGTCTCCATCCGGCTGGCCAAGGCCTCATTGCCGGGGTCGGGTGAAGGGGGTCCTTGAGGGTCTGTTGCAATTGTTAGCGCTAACAACATGGAAGTCAAGCACCCAGCCCCAACTAGGTCGCATTAGTGCGCGTTATGAACGCTCAAAACGCGCACAAATGCGACCCAGTTGGGTGCTCGGGCGGGGGTGTCACTTCAGCTGCCGGCTGCCGCCGTCGTGGATCTGACCACCAACCGCGGGGCCACCGTGACCGGTGCGCCGGGCTTGCCCGACTCCAACCGGTCCAGGAGCAGTCCGATGCAGCGCCGGCCCAGTTCCTCGAAGTCCTGCGCAACCGTGGTGAGCGGCGGGATGAAGTAGGCGGCTTCAGGTTGGTCGTCAAAGCCGACAACGCTGATGTCCTGAGGAACGCACACTCCGGCCTCGTGGAAGGCCCGGAGGACGCCCAAAGCCATCTGGTCGTTGGCGACGAAGAGCGCGGTGATGGAGCGGTCCCGGGCGATTTTCAAACCCTCGCGGTACCCGCATTCGGCACTCCAGTCTCCTTCGATCAGGACCGGTGCCTCCAACCCTGCGTCAGTAATGGCGTCCTGCCAGCCTTCGATGCGCGCGGCGGCGTCGATCCAGCCGGCTGGTCCGGACAGGTGGCCGATGCGTTGGTGACCCAGGGACACGAGGTGTTCCACCACCAGTCGGGCACCTTCGCGTTGGTCTACCGTGGCACCGCTAAGATGCTCATCGCCGCTCGCGCCGACGGCCACCAGGGGCACCTGCGTGGTGATGTCCTTAAGGACGTCGAAGGTTCCCGGGTGGGGGACTGTGACCACGATCCCATCGACTCCCTGGTCCATGAAGTGTGCAATGGCATCTTTGATCGTGTCGGGTGTGACGTCCCGCAGGCCGGCCACGCTGACGAAGTACCCGGCATCGCGCGCTGCCTGCTGGACCCCAAGAAGCGTGTGAGACGGTCCATACTGGGCAAGTTCGCTCCCAAGCACTCCGATGGTTTGCGAACGCCTCGTCACCAGGCTCCGCGCGGCGGTGTTGCGTCGGTAACCAAGTTCGGTGATGGCCTGTTCCACACGTTCGCGGGTCTTCTTGCTCACGTTCGGATGGTTGTTTAACACCCGGGACACTGTTTGGTGGGACACGCCTGCCACGCGTGCCACGTCTTCCATGACGGGAGGCCGATTCGGGGCGGATTGTTCGGTGCTCACCCTGTCACGATAGAGCACCGAACCATTGGATCAGCCGAGGGCCGCCTTCGCGGCGTGACGCCGGTACCTGGACAGGAATTCCGGAGCCCTGCCCTGCTGGCGGGCTTCGATGCTGGTTCCGTCCAGGGGCCACTCGGGGAGCGTGCCGGTCAGGACACCCGCTGCTTGGCGGGCGGCGCCGTCGGCCACATACTCCCCGGGCTCGGGGACAAAGACAGGGAGGCCGAAGACGGCCGCAGCCACCTGCTGCACCGCGGGAGATTGCGCTCCGCCGCCCACCAGAATGATCCTCCGGGCGGAGACGCCTTGTGCCTGCAGCGCGGCAAGGCCGTCGGCCAGCGAGCACAGGACACCCTCGACGGCGGCGCGCGCCAGGTTTGCGGGCGTGTAGTTGGACACCGTGAGCCCGTGGAGGGAGCCTGTTGCATCGGGAAGGTTGGGTGTCCGTTCCCCCTCAAAATATGGCACCAAGGTGAGGCCTTCGGCGCCTTCAGAAGCCGACATCGCCAGCTCGCCGAACTCCTTCAGGTTGACGCCAAGCAGGGATGCGGTGGCATCGAAGATCCGGGTGGCGTTCAGCGTGCAGGCGAGCGGCAGGTAATGCCCGGTGGCGTCGGCAAACCCTGCCACCAGTCCGCTGGCATCCCTGGCCGGTAGGTCGGACACGGCAAAGACCGTCCCGGACGTCCCGATCGACACCACGACGTCCCCCACTGAGGCGCTGACACCCAGTCCCGCGGCTGCGTTGTCACCGGCGCCGGGCCCGATCAGGGCACCCGCCGGGGTTTTGCCTGCGGCTTCAAGAGGCCCGACGACGGCGGGCAGCACCGGAACGTGGCCGAGCGTGCTGTTGAGGACCTCGGGTAGGTACTCTCCCTTTTCTGCGGAGAAGTATCCCGTGCCCGAGGCATCGGAGCGGTCGGTGCGGAGCAGCTCAAGGGAAGCCGGGCCGGACCCCGGACCGTGGCCTGCCAGTCGCCAGGACAGCCAATCGTGGGGCAGGCAAACGGCGGCGGTCCGGCGGGCGTTGCCGGGTTCGTTGCGCCCGAGCCAACGGAGCTTGGTGGCGGTCAGCGAGGCAACAGGTACGGTGCCGGTGAGGGAGGCCCAGTGCCGGCCGCCGGCTTCAGGGTCCCCGGCGCCGGCCTCCCGTGTCAGTTCCTCGGCATCCGGGGCAGACCGCGTGTCGTTCCAGAGGAGCGCCGGCCGCACTACGTCGCCGGATTCGTCCAGGCACACCATGCCGTGCTGCTGGCCGCCGACGGACACAGCGTCCACATCGTCGAGTCCACCCGCCTGGGCAATGGCTTCCTGAAGTGCTGTCCACCAGTGGTCCGGGTGAACCTCGGTGCCCTCCGGGTGTGAAGCGCGGCCCTGGCGGACCAAAGCGCCGGTGGCTGTGTCCCGGATGACTACCTTGCAGGACTGGGTGGAGCTGTCGATCCCTGCGACAAGCGGCATGGGTTTTCCTTCGTGATGCAGTTGCCGGGTCCGGATAAACGGTATCCGGACCCGGCCATGGATTGCTGTGGTTTAGCGGGCGCCGAGCAGGTGCTCGATGGCCAGCTGGTTGAGCCGGATAAAGGCGAAGGAGCGTTCGGCAGCCTTGTCTGCGTCGAACGACTCAAAAGCGGCAGCATCAGCCAGCAGGTCCGCGGTGGTCTCACCCGCGGCAAGCGTGGATTCTCCGAGCTCGAAGACGCCGGACGTGGCCAGGGCTGCCTGTACTTCGGGATCCGCGCGGAAAGCGAGGGCGCGTTCCTTGAGGAGCAGGTACATGGCCATGTTGGACTTGGCGGACTCCCACACGCCGTCGTATCCGTCGGTGCGGGACGGCTTGTAGTCGAAGTGGCGCGGTCCTTCGTAGCGCGGTCCACCGTTCGGGAAGCCGTTCTCCAACAGGTCCACGGTGAAGAAGGCGCTGGTGAGGTCGCCATGGCCGAAGACCAGGTCTTGGTCGTACTTAATACCGCGCTGGCCGTTGAGGTCGATGTGGAACAGCTTGCCCGCCCACAGCGCCTGGGCAATGCCGTGGGTGAAGTTCAGTCCGGCCATCTGCTCGTGGCCGGTTTCCGGGTTGAGGCCCACGATGTCGCCGTGTTCCAGCTGGGCGATGAAGGCCAGTCCGTGTCCGACGGTGGGCAGGAAGATGTCGCCGCGTGGCTCGTTCGGCTTGGGTTCCAGGGCGATGCGCAGTCCGTAGCCCTTTTCCTTGATGTAGCCGGCGGCGGTGTCCACGCCTTCCTTCATGCGGTCCAGGGCAGCGGAAAGATCCTTGGAACCGTCGTATTCGCTGCCTTCGCGGCCACCCCACATCACGAAGGTCTCAGCACCGAGTTCGGCTGCGAGGTCGATGTTGCGCAGGACCTTGCTGAGGGCGAAGCGGCGAATGGAGCGGTCGTTGGAGGTGAAGCCACCGTCCTTGAAGACCGGGTGGCTGAACAGGTTGGTGGTGACCATGGGGACCTTGAGGCCCGTCTCGGCCAGGGCTGCCTTGAAGTTCTTGAGGATCAGCTCCCGCTCCGACGCGGAAGCGTCAAAGGGCACCAGGTCATTGTCATGGAAGGTGATGCCGTAGGCGCCGAGTTCGCTCAGCTTGTGGACGGCCTCCACGGGATCCAGGGCCTGCCGTGTGGCAACGCCGAAGGGGTCGGCGCCGGTCCAGCCGACGGTCCAGAGGCCGAAGGTGAAGCGGTCCTGGGGAGTGGGCTGCGGGGTCATGGTTGCTCCTTTGCAAAAGCTGGTGAATTAGTTTTCAATCTGAACTATATGGGGGATGATGGATCATGGTCAATGGAACTGCGGGAAAAATTTCAACACTGTCAGGAGGCGTCAGCCTGTGAACGAGCAAGCCGCGCCCGGCCGCGTAGGTGACGTCCGCCGTCGTAATCTCTCCCTGGTGTTGGACTCCATTGCCCGGACGGGCGATTCAAAACCCAGCCGCGCGCAGCTTGCCGCCGGAACGGGGCTGACCAAGGCAGCCGTGTCCAGCTTGGTTGCGGATTTGGTGGAATCCGGGCTGGTGGCCGAAGTCGGCCTGTACCGCGACGGGGAGCGGGGGCGCCCGGGGCAGGGTCTGGAGCTGAGTTCCCGGCGCGGCGTGGTGGGCATGGAAATCAATGTCGACTACCTGGCGGTGGGTCTGGTGGACCTCGGCGGGAAGCTTCGCTTCAGCGCGGCCGTGGAGTCGCCCAACCGTGACATGCGGCCCGCGGAGGTGATGGACAGCCTTCGGGAATTGGCGGGGCAGGCGGAGGCTGTAGCGGCTGCGGAGGACGTCACCGTTCTGGGTGGCGGTTTGGCGGTACCCGGGCTGGTGGACGAGCGGCAGAATCTGGTGCTGTCAGCCCCGAACCTGCACTGGAACCACGAGCTCTTGGCGCCGGGCAACCTCCTGCATGGCGCGCCGCTCGGCGTGCGGCTGTCCAACGAGGCCAACAGTGCAGCCCTCGGCGAGCTTTGGTACGGCGCGGGGCGGCCGGACTTCCTTTACGTCTCGGGGGAAGTCGGCGTTGGCGCCGGCATCATCATCAACTCGGACCTTTACCGGGGTCCCGGCGGATCCGCGGGGGAACTCGGCCATATCGTGGTCCATCCTGAAGGTCCTTCCTGTTCGTGCGGCGGGGCGGGCTGCCTGGAAACTTTTGCCGGCCAGGAGGCGATCTTCTCGTCTGCGGGCATCGCGCCGGGATCGCTGGCCACGCGCACTGATGACCTGCTGGCAGCCCTGGCGGCCAATGAGCCGCGGGCTACCCGGGCAGTGCACGACGCCGGAAGGTACCTGGGTGTTGCGCTGGCGTCTTCGGCGCGGCTGCTTGATCTTGAAGCCGTGGTCCTGGGTGGACACTTTGCCGTGCTTGCCCAGTGGCTGAGGCCGGCGCTTGAGGCCAGCCTGGAGCGGCACGCACCCGGCCTGTTGGCTCCGGAGAACCTGGTTGTTTCGAGCCTTGAGCATTCGGGTACCTTACTGGGAGCTGCGGGCCAAGTTATCCGCTCGGTGATCGAATCGCCGTTCGAGTTCCTGCTGGCGAGCAAACTGGCTTAGTCCGCAGTCCCGCCCATCGGCAAGGATTTGCCGGGTTGTCCGGCGTGGGCGCTTCCCTCTCAATCATCAGCATGCTTACTATTGATGAGTCAGTTGTTCGCGCAATCTACCCCACGGACGAGTGCCTCATGACTACACAAGATTCATCACATACCAGCACAGCCAAGGCGGGCCAGGCCCCGGCTCCGGAAGACTCCCGCAAGCCGGACAGTCCCAACGACCTCGTCAAGCCCACCTGGATGTACATCGCCAAGAGGACGCTGAAAGAGTTCAACAAAGACCAATGTCCGGATGCTGCCGCAGGGCTCACCTACTATGCGGTGCTGTCCCTTTTCCCGGCACTCCTTGCCTTGGTGTCCCTGATCGGTCTGTTCGGTGATGCCGGAAAGACAACGTCCGCGCTGCTGGACATAGTCCAGCAGTTCGCTCCCGGCCCAGGCGTTGACGCCATGCGGCAGCCGATCGAGGAGCTGACACGCTCCAACACCGCCGGCTTCGCATTGGTCTTCGGTATCCTCGTGGCCTTGTGGTCAGCCTCCGGCTACACCACGGCGTTCAGCCGGGCCATAAACCGCGTGTACGAGGTGGACGAGGGCCGCGGCTTCGTGAAGCTCCGTGGCACCATGCTGGCCGTCACCGTCGTCGCAGTTGTCGGTGCGGCACTGGTAGCCGGCATGCTGGTGCTCAGCGGCCCGGTCGCCGAAGCGGTCGGCGGCGCGATCGGCATGTCCGAGACCTTCCTGACCGTGTGGAACATTGCCAAGTGGCCGGTCCTGATCCTCCTGACCGTCGTTGTCATTGCAGTGCTCTACTACTTCACGCCAAACGTCAAACAGCCCAAGTTCCGCTGGATGAGCATGGGTTCCTTAATCGCCCTGGTGGTCTTCGGCCTGGCCTCGCTGGGCTTCGGGTTCTACGTCGCCAACTTCAGCAACTACAACAAGACGTATGGTGCGCTGGCCGGCGTCATCATCATGCTGCTGTGGCTTTGGATCCTGAACATGTCCCTCCTGTTCGGCGCCGAGTTCGACGCAGAAATGGAACGTGGACGCCAGTTGCAGGGCGGCATCGAAGCCGAAGAAAGCATCCAGCTCCCGCCCCGCGACACCAAACGCAGCGAGAAGCAGCAGAAACAAGAGGATGAAGTGATCCGTCGCGGTCAGGAGATCCGTGAGGAACATGGAAAACCGGAGCCTGACCGCAAGTCGTAAACAACCCTATGAAAGCGGGCCCCTGCCGTGACCTTGGCAGGGACCCGCTGGTGGCGCGATCCTCCCGCGGAACTTAGGGCATCTGCGGGAGGACCAGTCTTTTAGGCGTACGGGAGGACGAGCTCCGCGTAGCGCTGTTTCATGGTTTCCAGGACCGAGTCGCCGTCGGCGTCCCAGATTTCCTGGTTGAAGATTTCAACCTCGATATCGCCCGTGTATCCGGCATCCCTGACCCAGGTGCCGATGGTCGCGAAGTCGATGACGCCGTCGCCCATCATGCCGCGCGACAGGAGCGCGTCCGCAGCGATCGGCACATTGAAGTCGCACACCTGGTAGGAAGCGATGCGGTTTTCGTGGCCGGCGCGTTCGATCTGCGCCTTCAGGTCCGGATCCCACCAGACGTGGAAGGTGTCGACGGCGACGCCCACAGCCTTCGCATCGTACGGCGCGGCGAGATCCAGTGCCTGGCCAAGGGTGGAGATCAGTGCCCGGTCCGCGGCGTACATCGGGTGCAGAGGCTCAAGGACCAACCGGATACCGTTCTCCGAAGCGAACGGGACCAGTTCCTCGAGGCGATCGGCCACACGCTGGCGAGCGGCGACGACGTCCTTCTCTCCGGGAGCGAGGCCGCCGACCACCAGGAACAGTTCCTGCGTGTCCAGGGCCACCGCTTCACGGACGGCTTCGAAGTTGTCGGCCAGCGCGGCGGCCTGTCCCTCGGCGTCGGCCGCGGTGAGGAACCCGCCACGGCACAAGGACGACACGCGGAGTCCCGCGTCCTTGATCAGCTTGGCGGCCTTGTCCAGCCCGGCTTCGGCCACGCGGTCACGCCACGGGCCGATGGCAGGGATGCCGGCGCGGGCACAGCCGTCCACAGCCTCGGCCAGCGTCCATTTCTTGGTGGTGGCGCTGTTGAGGGACAGTCGCGTGAAGTCGCTCATGCACCCACCCCGTTGATCCGCAGGAAGTCGGACATCCGGAAGGCTGCCAGCGACGGATCCCTGAGGAGGCCCGCCTGGTCTGCCAGCTCGAAGGTCCGCGCCAGGTGCAGGACCGAACGGCCGGAGTGCAGGCCGCCCACCATCTGGAACCCGGGCTGCTTGCCGTTGAGCCAGGACAGGAAGGCAATGCCGGTCTTGTAGTAGAAGGTCGGTGCACTGAAGATGTGCTTTCCGAGCTCACGGGTGGAGTCCAGGATGGCGCGCCCTTCCGCACCGTTGCCGGCGTCGTACTTCTGCAGGGCGACCGAAGCGGCAGGGTAGATCGCCGCAAAGATGCCCAACAGGGCGTCCGAATGGTGGGTTTGGTCGCCGTCGATCAGTTCCGGGTAATTGAAGTCGTCGCCGGTGTAGAGGCGGACGCCTTCCGGAAGGTTCGCCCGGAGGGCGACCTCGTGCGAGGCGTCCAGCAGTGAAACCTTGACGCCGTCCACCTTGTCCACGTGTTCCCGGATCAGGCTGAGGAAGGTCTCGGTGGCGACGGAAACATCGTCCGAGCCCCAGTATCCGGCCAGTGCGGGATCGAACATGGTGCCGAGCCAGTGCAGGATGACGGGTTGGTCCACTTCCTGCAGGAGCGTGGAGTAGACATGGAGGTAGTCGTCGGCACCGTTCGCAACCTTGGCCAGGGCACGGGACGCCATCAGGATCACCTTGGGGCCGGCTTCGCTGACGACGGCGATCTGCTCCCGGTAGGCCTCGATCACCGCCTGGATGCCGGCGGCGCCGTCGGGAAGGGCAGCGATGTCCAGCTGGTCGGTTCCGGCCCCGCAGGACACGAGGTCGCGGACGGACTTGCCTGTGATTGCCGCGTTTCCGGCCGAAACAATCGAGGCAGCCTCGGCTCCGGTGCGCTTGATGAGCTGCTGGGTCGCTGCCCAGTCCAGGCCCATGCCGCGCTGGGCGGTGTCCATGGCATCGGCAACGCCCAGGCCGTAGGACCACAGCTCGTGGCGGTAGGCCAACGTGGCGTCCCAGTCGAGCTGTGCCGGGGCGCCGGGGGTGTTGTCCGCAGCGACCTCGGGGATGACGTGTGCTGCGGCGTAAGCGCGGCGGGCCGTCAGAGGAGCGGCCGGCTTGGCCCACGACGTGGCGGGCTGGAGGCGGTACTCGCGTGTCCCGCCGTCGTTGGTGGGAAGAATCAGTGAGGTCATTAGAGGGTGATCTCCGGGATGTCGATGGTGCGGCGCTCAGCCGAGGACTGCAGGCCGAGTTCGGCCAGCTGGACGCCGCGGGCGGCGGAGAGCAGGCCGAAGCGGTGCTCGCGGCCGGCGACGACGTCGCGCAGGAACTCTTCCCACTGCAGCTTGAAGCCGTTGTCCAGTTCAGCGTTGGCGGGGACTTCCTGCCACTGGCTGCGGAAGGACTCGGTGACGGGAAGGTCCGGGTTCCAGACGGGCTTGGGGGTGTGGGCGCGCTGCTGCGCAACGCACTTGTTCAAACCGGCGACGGCGGAACCGTGCGTGCCGTCGATCTGGAACTCCACCAGTTCATCGCGGTAGACGCGAACGGCCCAGGAGGAATTGATCTGGCCGATGACGTCGTCGCCGCCCGGGGTTTCGAGTTCGAAGATGCCGTAGGACGCGTCGTCCGCGGTGGCCTTGTATTCCTTGCCGGCCTCGTCCCAGCGTGCCGGGATGTGCGTGGCGGTCTTGGCGTTGACGCTCTTGACCTTGCCGATGATGCCTTCGAGCACGTAGTTCCAGTGGCAGAACATGTCCGTGGTCATTCCGCCGCCGTCTTCCTTGCGGTAGTTCCAGGACGGACGCTGTGCAGCCTGCACGTCGCCTTCGAAGACCCAGTAGCCGAACTCGCCGCGGATGGAGAGAATGCGGCCGAAGAAGCCTTCGTCCACCAGGCGGCGGAGCTTGACCAGGCCGGGGAGGTACAGCTTGTCGTGGACCACGCCTGCGGTGACGCCGGCTTCCTTGCCGATCTGTGCCAGCTCGATCGCTTCCTCAAGCGTTTCTGCGGTGGGCTTCTCGGTGAAGATGTGCTTGCCGGCGCGCATGGCCTTCTTGAGGGTGGCTGCGCGGAGGCTGGTCATGGAAGCGTCGAAGACGATGTCCACGGTGGGATCGTTGATGACGGCGTCCAGGTCGGTGGTCCATTCGGAGACCTTGTGGAGCTCGGCGAGCTCGCGGATCTTGGCTTCGTTCCGGCCGACCAGAATCGGTTCGACCTGGACCTTGGTGCCGTCTTCCAGCGTGAAGCCGCCGGCGTCCCGGATCGGAAGGATGGACCGCAGCAGGTGCTGGCGGTAACCCATCCGGCCGGTGATGCCGTTCATGGCGATGCGGATCGTCTTTGTTTCGAAGCCCATGTTTTCTCCAGTGCCTTGGTGTGCTTGCTCGCTGCGGTGCGGCCAGCTGGTGCGAATACTATGTGGGAAAGCGCATTCCCATTGCTTCGATAATGCCTCACTGCCCCTGCAATTGGCAAGCGCTTTCCCAAAACTGCCGGAAGACTGCCATAATTTCCTTAGCGCCAGCCCCGATGCCTGCAGAGAAGGAGGGCCCCGTGGCCGCCAGCACACTCAGTGAAGTAGCCCGCCTGGCAGGAGTATCCCTGGCCACGGCATCCCGGGTGCTCAACGGGTCTTCACGCAAGCCCGCCGAGGAAATCGCCGAGCGCGTCCGCGAAGCCGCAGACAAGCTCGGCTACATTCCCAACGCCCAGGCGCAGGCGCTCGCCAAGTCCAGTTCGGGTCTCATCGGCTTGATCGTGCATGACATTGCCGATCCCTACTTCGCCGCCATCGCACGCGGGGTCCAGGACGCCGCCCGCCAGCAGAACCGCATGGTGCTGCTGGCCAGTACATCCGGGGCTCCGCTCGATGAGAAGGAAGCCGTAGCCGCCTTCGCCGCGCGCCGCGCCGACTCGATCGTCATTGCAGGTTCCCGCTCCGTGCGCCCCGGGGACAAAGACGGGAACGCCCAACTCGCGGCCGAACTGGACCGCTATTGCCGCAACGGAGGGCAAGTCGGCGTTGTTGGCCATCCGGTGGCTGGATCTTCAGTCACCGAGGGGTACCACGTGGTGGAGGTACCCAACCAGGAGCTTGCGGCTTCCCTGGCCCTCGAGTTGGCGGGTACCCACCACGGCGACTTCCTGGTGGTGGCCGGTCCTGAGGGGCTGCTCACATCCGACGACCGTGTCCGCGGCTTCCAGAGCGGGCTCAAGAAGGCTGGCCGTCCCGAAGCAGAGGTGATCCGCACCGGCTTTAACCGCGACGGAGGCTACGACGCCGGCCCCGGCCTGGCTGCCCGCATCAAGGCATCAGCGGAGCGGCTTTGCATCTTTGCCGTGAACGACGTCATGGCCATCGGGATCACTGCCGCGCTGCGGTCCGAAGGGGTATGGATTCCGCGGGACGCCACCATTGCGGGCTTCGACGACATCGAGACCCTCCGCGACTTCCGGCCTGCGCTTTCCACCGTCTACTTGCCCCTTGAGGAAATCGGCAGGCTCGCTGCCGGCGCAGCAGAAGGCGGCTCGGTCAGCGGTTCCGTCAAGCTTCGCCGGAGCACCGAAGTTCCGGCTGACAACCCCGCCTGACGCGCCGGCGGACGGGGCAATTCCCGACGGCGGCAGGCCGGTTTGCACCTCTGGCGCACCAGCGCTCGATTGGCCTCACGCGGTGACGGTGATTCCCGCCGTCGGGGATGACGCGGGCGGGGAAGGCAGCCTGTCACATCGTGTTCGGGTCTTGACAGTGTTGAGCCCGGATACGGTCCGAAAGAGGCCGTTGTAGCTTAAGCCTCTTTCGGACCGTGATGGTCGCACCTGATCTCACCCACCCACTTGGTAACCCGGTACGGTGTTCGTGAAACGCCTCTGCGGCCGGTCTCTCGATCTGGATGGGTAAAGATGATCATCGGTCATTCGGTATCGAAGCTCGCCGTCGAGGAGCCCCGGTTCCAGCCAGACCTCGTAGTTGTCCGCTGCCAGGAACATCTCGCGTTCGTATGCCCCGTCCGCAGCTATCCAGATCATGCTTGCGTCGGGCATTACGGCGGCCACCGTTCCCGTGCGTACCACCGCGCCCAAGTGCCTTATCTCTACAGGAACGCCGTCCAAGCGGTGCCACTCGGATGCGGGATACAGCATCATCGATCTGCCCTTGGCTTGAAGCCTTCCGGCCCGTCGGCATGGACCAAGAGATAGCTCTCCTTCGATAGGGCTGCCTGGGCAGCTGCCCTAGACCTGGGGTTCTTCGACAAAAGCCAGAACACGGGCCGGGCTCGCAGTTCCGCCCACTATGGGCAAGGGCGTGACCACAATGAAGGCGCCAGTGGCCGGCAACTGCTGAAGGTTCTTCAGGGAGGTGACCCCATACTTGTCGTTTCCCAACAGAAAATGATGCATGGGGAAAGGTGGCTCCAAGCTGAAGCCTGCACCGGCGTCGATCCCTACCGTCTCCACACCAAAGCCAGCAATATCGGTCTCCTCAGCAAGCCATCGCGCGCACTCTGCCGAGACGCCGGGCGTGTGCGGCCCCGTTTCATCGGCATTGAGGAACAGGGATTCGTTGTCTCCAAAAGCGTCCCACCCAGTACGGTAAAGCAACCATGCACCCTTGGGCAGCTTGCCGTTGCTGGCTTCCCATGCCTCGATGTGGTGGACCTCAAGCAGAAAGTCGGGGTCCGCCGCGGCCTCTGAGGATGCATCAATCACGACGGCGGGGCCGACGAGTTTTTCGGGCGGCAGCTGGGAAATGTCCCGCCCTTCCCTCCCGCTGACCCAGTGGATGGGCGCGTCGACGTGGGTGCCAAAATGCTCGCCCACGTGGATGTTGTTGTGCGCCCACATGGGTCCACGCTCGTCGTAAGCCGCTACTTCTTCGAGGCTGAGATCGATGACGTTGGAAAGAGGTGCCGGCAAGCGCAGGGCGGGAGTATTGGGCGTCAAGGGAGTTGTCAGGTCGATGACGCGAATGCACCCCTGGGCAAGTCCTTCAACCAAGTTGGCCAGCAGCTGCGGCTTGGACGTTGTGTTGGTCATGACAGTGGTACCTGTGCGGTCAATTTTTTTTGCCTCGTTCCTGTTGATGGCCTTAGTGGCCTTTGAATGCTTCCTCGAGCCACCAAGACGCAAAGCTGACGGTCTTTGCGTCGATAAGCAGCGGCTTGTCCCGGTCCCCTTCGAGCCATTCACGCACTGGTTCCAGATCTTCCGGCTTACGTACGGTTGCAGCTGCAAAGCCGTAGCCGCGTGCGATGGCTGCGAAATCAGTGTCAGGAAAAGTGATAAGACCCAAGGCGTCATCGTCCTCACCGAAGTGGTGGACTTCGGCTCCGTAGGCAGAGTCGTTGTAGACGATAACCACGAGCGGGATACCGAGCCGCACAACGGACTCCATCTCCGCTGAAGCCATCAAGGCCCCGCCGTCACCGGTGCCCAGAACCGAGAGCCTGCCCGGCTGTGCATAGGCTGCCCCGATCGCACTGGCAAGACCCAGTCCCACGCATTGGAATGCCTGGCTGAAGACAAGTCCGTTTTCATCCGGGATATCAAGGAAGGCGCTGGGATACCCGAGGAAATTGCCGGAGTCGACGGCCACAACCCGCTCCTTATCGAGCATCCGGTCCAGAGCGATGGTGAGGGTTCGGGGATCGATGCGCTCTCCATCTCCGCGGTCCTCGTAAGGGACATCCTGCCACCGGCCTTCAGCCTTGATGGCCTGTGCAATTTCTTCGGTACGGTAGCCGACGCGGGAGAAACCGCGGTTGCGGAGCTCGCTGGCTGCTGCTGCGGCCGTAAGTCCGGCGTCGCCCAAGACGCCAAAGTCCACCGGCCGGTGCTTGCCGGGTGCCAGCGGATCAACGTCCACCTGCACAACCGTGGTGGTCGGGCCAATGAGCTCGCCGTGACGCATGGTCCACATGTTCAACGCAGAACCGAAGGAGATGATGAGGTCCGAGTCCTGGATGGCACGGGCCGCCAGCGGCGTACTGAAACCACCGGAGATGTCCAAGTAGAAGGGATCGTCATTGAACAGCCCGCGGGCTACGGCCGAGGTTGCCAGGAGGGCTCCCGAAGCCTCCGCCAGATCCCGAAGCTGGGGTCCGGCACCGCGCCCACCGCGGCCGGCGATGATGACAGGTCGCTCCGACCGCTCGATAAGGTCCGCCAGTTGGATGATGTCCTCAGCCGCTGGTGCGGCCACCGTTGAAAGGGCCCGGCCGGGAACAGGCGCGGCGTAAACTTCAGTGGTTTCGGAGTTCTGGATATCCAAGGGGAGATTGACCAGGACAGGGATGCGGCGCGTCACCGCAGTGCGATAGGCAAGGGCAACGTCCCGGGCTGCGGTCTCCCGGGAAATGCGGAAGCTGGCCGCTCCCACGGATTCAACCAGGTTGCTCTGTTCGATCCGGAAGTTCGAATGAATGGCCGAAGCGGCAACTTCAGCGGCCAGAACCAGCATGGGGGTGCCGGACTTCGCGGCTTCTGCAATGCCGGTGATGGCATTTGTCAGCCCGCACCCCTGGTGCAGGGAGACTACAGGGACTGAGCTGCCAACCCGTGCAAAGGCGTCGGCCATCGATGCCGCTCCGCCCTCGTGACGGGCCGCCACATACGTGGCCCCGCCGGCAATGAGAGCCTTGGTCACGTCATAGTTTCCGCTGCCGACGACACCAAAAACCTGGCGGACGCCAAGCTCTATCAGCGTTTCAGCCACTTTCTCAAAAACACGCATCTGATTCGTACCTCGGGTTCTGGTTGCGGGAAGCTCTACACGAAGATGCTCCCCTTGGCTGGCTCGAATGGCTAATGCCTATTTCACTCACCAATCCTGAATAGGGCATAGCTGTGGATCAGGGGCATCACATCAGGAGGCCGAAATCGTCTTGCGGATTCCCACGGCTACTTGTTCAAAGCAACGCAGCATCAAGACCACCGCAGGGCTCGGCAGCCTGTCCTGCAAAGTGGTCACGCCAACCGTTTGGCTGATGCCTTTGATTCTTGCTCCAACAATGCGAAGGAGCGGATCAGCGGCCCCAATAGTGCGGGGCTGGAGCGCTAGAAAGTCAGTTTCTGCAACGATGGCACGAAGGGTCATGGGGGAGGAGCAATCCACCTGTTGCTCCGGCAGCTCCAGACGCTCAAGGGCAAAGGCGCTTTCAAGCTCGCCGCGCAGTGCTGTCTGCGCCACCGGCATGACCCACGGGTAGTTTCGCAATTGATCCAAGGTGGTTTCACCGCGCTCAAAGACAGGGTGCCCATCTCTTGCAACAACTTCGAATGGCTCGTGGTAAAGCGCCGCTTGCTGTAAGTCAGGAACGCCATGCTGCGGGGTGAGGCGCCCTACGACAATGTCGATTTCACCTGCGACGAGTCCATTGGTCAGCCGGTCGGGAGTCGCCTCGTGGACATGGACGCTTACGTGCGGCCGTTGTTGCTTCAACAGCGCTATCGCCTTGGGCAGCAGCAGGTTGCCTCCTGCCACGTACGTGCCGATGGTGACAGACCCTGCGGTGGCATCCGCCAGCTCTGCTATGTGCTGGGTCGCTTGCTGCAGGTGGCCCACCACGGCCCGCGCGTGACTGATGAAGACCTCCGCAAAGGGCGTGGGGCGGACCCCGCGGGCGCCCCTTTCGAAAAGTGGTGCCCCAAGGGCATCCTCGACCTCTCGCAAACCCCTGCTGACCGCGGGCTGGGTGATGTACAGGTGCCTGGCCGCACTCACGATGGTGCCGTGATCCGCGATCGCCAGAACGAGGACGAGATGACGGATCTTCAGGGGGCCATTCAAGAGGGATCTGATATCCATGTCGACGATGATATGCCCATATGGACATGGCTGGTACGGGAAAAGGCATTCGACGGACATGGGTTGCCCGCAGCACACTGGTGATACAACCCACACCGACGACCCGGGAGAAGCATCCATCATGGCGATTCCTACCCTGCGTAACTTCGTTGGCGGAGCCTTCCTTGACGCCGCCGACAAGACATTTGAAAAGATCAGCCCTGTCGATGGCAGCGTGATCGCCTACGTTGCCGAGGCCGATCGGGGCACTATCGACATGGCGGTGAAGGCCGGACGCAGCGCACTCCAAGGACGTTGGGGGAATTCCACAGTCAACGAACGGGCAGCGCTGCTGCGTCGTATCGCCGATCGCATCGAGGCGCGTTTCGATGACCTGCTCGCTGCCGAAATCGCGGACACGGGCAAGCCGGAACAACTTGCGAGGGACCTCGACGTAGCCCGCGCAGCAGCAAATTTCCGCGCATTTGCCGACATCATTGCCGCCGAAGGCCTGGACTCCTTCCTCACCGAGCTTCCCGACGGTCGGCGGGCCCTGAATTACGCTTTGCGCCGGCCCCTGGGAGTTGTTGCCGTAGTAGTGCCGTGGAACCTCCCCCTGTTGCTGCTGACCTGGAAAGTGGCTCCGGCAATCGCCTGCGGCAACGTGGTGATCGTCAAGCCCTCGGAGGAAACGCCGTCGTCTGCGACGTTGCTGGCTGAGATCATGGCCGAGGCGGGCGTGCCCGACGGGGTGTTCAACCTGGTCCATGGTTTCGGCCCCGGTTCGGCCGGCGAATTCCTGACCACGCATGAAGGCATCGACGGAATCACCTTCACGGGGGAATCCTCCACCGGTTCAGCCATCATGCACGCTGCAGCGGCCCACGTTCGCCCGGTTTCCTTTGAGCTCGGTGGAAAGAATGCCGCCCTCGTTTTCGCAGACGCCGATGTAGAGGCTGCGGTGGACGGCCTCACGAAATCCATCTTCACCAACACCGGGCAAGTCTGTCTCTGCACCGAGCGTGTCTACATCCAGCGTCCCATCTTTGACGAAGTCGTGGCCGGACTTGCGGAGCGGGCCAAGGGCTTAATGCTCGGTCAACCCCGCGATCCCCGGACGACCACCGGCCCATTGATCTCCCTTAATCACAGGCAGAAAGTACTCACGTATCTCGAACGCGCCAAACAGCAAGGCGGAGAGGCAATCGTGGGTGGTGGAATCCCGAACCTGGGCCACGAACTTGGCGGTGGCGCTTGGATTGAACCCACGCTATGGACCGGGCTCAGCCATGACGCGCCTGTGATGCGCGAAGAGATCTTCGGCCCCGTCGCAGGGCTGGTCCCCTTTGACGACGAAGAAGAAGCCGTACGACTGGCCAATGACACCAAATACGGCCTTGCCGCCGCTGTTTGGACCTCCAACCTGGAGAGGGGACACCGGGTCGCCGGTCGCATGAATACAGGCATCACCTGGGTCAATACATGGTTCCTGCGCGATTTGCGCTCGCCTTTCGGCGGAGCCGGGCTCTCCGGCATCGGCCGCGAAGGGGGAACCCATTCCCTGCACTTCTACACCGAGCCCACGAACGTGTGCGTAAACCTGAGCGAGGCAACACGATGACCACAACCCACCCGGACCAAATAATCAACGACATCGCACGCAAACTCGACCAGGCTCAACGCGAGGGTGTGGCCATCAATCAGTTTGGCGACCTGCTCTCGCTTGAAAGTGCCTACAAAGTGCAGTCGGAATTGCTTAGCCTTCGCCTGGCCCGCGGCGAGCAACTTTCAGGTGCGAAGCTCGGGTTCACCAGTCAGGCGAAAATGGCGCAGATGGGCGTGAAGGAAGTGATCGTCGGCTTCCTGACCTCCAGCATGCAAGTGAACGAGGGCGAACAGCTGCCGTTGACCGGGTCCGTCCACCCACGGGTCGAACCTGAAATCGCGTTCCGCTTCGGCCAACCCGTCCCACCGGACGCGTCAGAGGAGCAGATCCTTGCAAGCGTGGACGCAGTCGCACCTGCGCTGGAAATCATCGACTCGCGCTATCTCAACTTCTCCTTCAGCCTCGCCGACGTCGTTGCCGACAATACGTCCGCCAGTCGCTACGTCCTCGGCGAGTGGACTTCGTTTACGGACGATCTTGCCGGCAGGACCGTAACACTGCTCGTGGACGGATCCATCACCGAAACCGGAACCACCTCAGCAATCCTCGGCGACCCCATGAACGCGCTTCGGGCGTTTGCACGGATGTATCCGCGCCACGGAACCGGCCTTCCTGCCGGTGCGGTACTTCTGGCAGGTGCGGCCACCGCTGCGGTTCCCCTCCCGCCAGGATCCACCATCACGGCCATTGTGGCCGGCATCGGCGGCGTTGAACTGGAGACGGCGGGAGCCGACTCATGAGCGGGGCCAAACTCATCGGGGAGATGGCAAGGCCCCGAGGCCGTTTCCCACACGTCAAGACTGCCGGTGATTTGATCTACGTTTCCGGAACGAGCAGCAGGCGACCGGACAACACTTTCGTTGGTGTCGACGTCGATGAACTGGGCACCACAAACCTGGACATCCGCGCACAGACCCAGTCCGTCATCGAGAACATCGGACGCATCCTGCAGAACGTTGGCGCCTCCCTGGACGACGTCGTGCAGATCACTACTTTCCTGGTCAACATGAATGACTTTGGAGGCTACAACGAAGTATATGGACAGTATTTCGACGAGGACGGGCCCGCCCGCACCACAGTCGCAGTCCATCAACTTCCCCATCCACACCTTCTCATCGAAATCCAGGCGATAGCCCACAGGCGGCAACCGCCGGCAACACCAACACAACACCCGGAAGAACAAGGAGCAGGACAATGACCAAGAGCACCAACAAGACGAGCATCCTTCCCGTCTTCAACTTCCAGCAGTGGCTGGCCGAAAACGAGGCTTCGTTGAAGCCACCGGTGAATAACAAAGCAATGTGGACCAAGGTTGATGACTTCATCGTCCAAGTGGTCGGGGGCCCGAATCAGCGCACCGATTTCCACGTTGATCCCTACGAAGAGTGGTTCTACCAGGTAAAGGGCAACATGCACGTCAACGTCGTTACCGACGAAGGCGTCAAGCGGGTTGACGTAAAGGAGGGCGAGATGTGGCTGCTCTCGGGCAACATTCCCCACTCGCCCCAGCGACCGGAAGCCGGCTCCATCGGCATTGTCATCGAACGCATCCGGGAGGAAGGGACCACGGAGAAGTTCCAGTGGTACTGCCTCGAATGCTCCGACCTCATCCACGAGGTCGAACTCCAGGTCCGGGACATCGTCGAAGACCTGCCGCCCGTGTTCGAACAGTTCTACGCCAGCGACGCTTCGGCGCGCACGTGCAAGAACTGCGGGGCCGTCCACCCCGGCCGGGGCTAAGCAACCCCTCCGGAAAACGCACCAAAGGAAAAGATCCCAGTGACCAACCTTTCACCCACCATCGACGTCCACACCCACTACGTGCCGAACGGGTGGCCTGACCTCGGGCAGGAAACAGGCGGAAACGGCCCCTGGCCGTGGCTGCGCAGCGACTCGGAACGGGAAGCGATGCTCATGCTGGGCTCCGCTGAATTCCGCCCCCTTCGCTCGAACGCCTGGGCGGCCGAAGAGCGCCTCGCGGCGATGGACGCCGATGGTGTGGACGTACAGGTTGTCTCACCTACACCGCTGTTCTTCTCCTACGCCCGCGACCCTCAAGAAGCAGTGAAGGTCAGTCGGATCTTCAATGATTTGGCGTTGGAGGTCTGTGATCCAGCACCACAGCGCCTGATCCCGTTCTGCCAGGTACCCCTGCAGGACACGGACGCCGCGTGCCGGGAACTTGACCGATCGCTGGAGAACGGCCATGTCGGCGTCGAGATCGGCAACCACGTCGGCGACCGCGACCTGGACGATGAAGGCATCATCACGTTTCTCCAGCACTGTGCGGACCGCAACGCAGCTGTTTTCATACACCCCTGGGACATGCCCACTTCACCTCGACTCGAACGATGGATGGCACGCTGGTTGGTGGGCATGCCCGGGGAAACACACTTGTCCATACTTTCGCTCATCCTCGGTGGGGGCTTCGACAGGCTACCCGAGCACCTGCGCCTCTGCTTTGCCCACGGAGGTGGATCCTTTCCTTACTGGGTAGGCCGCATGGACAACGCCTGGCACCAGCGCCCGGACCTTATCGCGACATCCGAGTTCCCCCCATCGCATTACCTGAACCGGTTCAGCGTGGACTCCGTGGTTTTCAATGACGCCTCTTTGCGGCTCCTCATTGACGTCATGGGAAGCGAACACGTCATGCTCGGCTCCGATTTCCCGTACCCCTTGGGTGAAAGGCCCGCGGGAAACCTGATCAGGCAGGCTCCCTTCCTGACCCAGCAGCAACAAAGTCAACTCCTGAGCAAGAACGCTCAAAAGTTTCTCGGAATGGACGTCGACGCTGACGTCCGGATCTTCACCGGAACACAGGCCAGTGCTTGATGGCTGACCAGCAGGATCCCCGCCGTCGTGGATCCTTGCCCCACCACACCCCCCTTTCCACCAGGAGACGCTCATGTCACAAAAAGCCCTAGGCGCGTCCGGCGCCAAAAGCCCCGGAATCAAGCGCTATGTCATCGCATCGCTCGTTGGGAATTCGCTCGAATGGTACGACTTTTTCCTTTATGCGACGGCGGCCGCCATCGTCTTTGGAAAGCTCTTCTTCCCGTCAGGCACCGATCCGCTGGTGGGCACCTTGGGAGCCTTCGTCGGCTTCGCCGTGGGATTCGCCGCCCGTCCGTTTGGTGGCATACTTTTCGGCCACATCGGCGACCGTATCAGCAGGAAAACTGCCCTGGTCATGACACTGAGCATCATGGGCATCGCCACTTTCCTGATGGGCCTCCTGCCCACGTATCAGCAGGTAGGCATCTGGGCTCCCATCATGCTTGTGGTGCTTCGCGTCCTTCAAGGAATAGCTGCCGGCGGCGAGTGGGGAGGAGGCGTCTTGATCATCAGCGAAAACTCCTCGGAAGAACGCCGCGGACTGTTTTCGGCGTTCAGCCAAGGGGGAGTCACCCTCGGGTTCGTCCTCGCCTCTGCCGCCTTCTACCTCGCACAATTGCTCCCGGAGGAGCAGTTTATGGCTTGGGGCTGGCGCCTGCCGTTCCTCCTGAGCATCCTGTTGTTCGGCGTCGGCATGTACATCCGTTTCCGGCTTCCGGAGACGAAAGAATTTGAGCAGGTCAAGTCCGACGGCGACAGGGCCGCCTTGCCGGTCTGGACCGCGCTGCGTACCCACCCGAAGGAAATCCTGGTGGCCATGGGTCTCCGGGTTGCCGAAAACGGTGGCTCGTACCTGCTGCTGTCATTCTCCTTGGTCTACGGCGTGCATGTGGGAGTCGAGCGTGGAACGCTGCTCTTGGGCGTCATGCTTTCCATGCTGTTTGCGTTCGGGACCATCGTCTTCTTTGGGCATCTGTCCGACAAGATTGGCCGGCGTAAGGTGTACGCCATCGGAGCCACGGCCCTTGCACTCATGGCTTTCCCTTTCTTCTGGCTTATCGATTCGAACTCACCGGGCCTCATTGTGCTCGCCTACTTCATTGGCAACGGAATCTGCCACGCCGCAATGATCGGGGCCCAGCCCGCGTTCTTCCACGAATTGTTCAGCCCCGAAGTTCGTTATTCAGGAATGGCGCTGGGCCACGAGATTGCAGCAGTCTTCGCGGGAGGACTGGCACCGTTCATTGCCACCGCGCTTCTGCTGACCTACAACAGCTCGACGCCGGTTGCCCTGTACGCCATCGGCCTGGCGGCCATCACCCTGATTGCGCTGGCCTTCTCCAAGAACGTGGGCCAAAACCGTACACCTGCTCCTGATGCCCACGTGGACGTGCACGAAGTCAACGTCGCACCCCGATAGCCGTCAGCCCCGGCCGACTCCACCCCACTGAACAGGAAAGAACCAACCATGGCAGTATCCATCATTGCTACCGGCGAATCCCCGTATACGCGGCATCCCCAACCCGGGACCACTACATCGGGCACCATTGCCGATGCAGTGGGCCGTGCACTCAAAGACGCCGGACTTTCTCCCAGCGATGTAGACGGCTTTGGAGTATCCAGCTTCACGCTGGATCCGGACCACGCCATCGACCTCGCGTGGAGGATGGGTTTGAAGCTGACCTGGCTCATGCAAGACACCAACGGTGGCGCCAGCGCCGGTAACATGCTGCAGCACGCCGTCCACGCCATCGAAGCGGGCGATGCCTCGGTAGTTGTACTCGCAGCCGGCGACCTTATGGACGGTGACGCCTTCGCCAACCTTGTTGCCAAGTACAACAGGGCAACGGCTGACCACTTGACCCCCTTGCCCATGTCAGGCCCGAACGCACTCTTTGCCATGCTGACAACCCGCCAGATGGAGAAGCTTGGCTTGGCCCGGGAGGACTATGGCCGCATTGCAGTGGCCCAGCGGGAATGGGCGGGCCTGAACCCAGGGGCCGTGTACCGCACACCTTTGACGCTTGAGGAGTACCTTGCCGCTCCTTTGGTTGCCGAACCCTTGGGCCGCTTTGACTGTGTTCCGCCTGTCACAGGTGCCGACGCCGTTGTGGTCGTTGCGGATGAGAGGGCAAACGGACAGCGAAGGGCGAAGATTCTTTCGACCACCGCTTCCTACAATCAGGACAACCAAGCGGGCGATGGTCTGGTCACCGGTTTGCGGTCTTGCGCACCTTTGGCATGGGAGAGGGCGGGGGTCTCTCCAGAGGATATGGACGTCCTCAGTGTCTACGACGACTATCCGGCCATGGTGGTCGCCCAGCTCGTAGACATGGGAGCGGTGGCAGAGAACGCGGACATCCCGGAATTCATCCGGGCACGCATTCTCTCCAGGGAGCTGGCCCTTAACACCTCAGGAGGGCAACTCTCCGCAGGCCAGGCAGGATCTGCCGGCGGTATGCATGGCTTGGTGGAGGCCACGCGGCAGTTGCTGGGACAAGGAGGAGATCGGCAGGTGCAAGCGAGACTGGCTGCAGTCAGCGGATATGGGATGGTGCTGTACCGCTACGGTGCGTGCGCAAACCTGGCAGTGTTGGAGGCTTCGGAATGAGTGCTGTTTTTCAAAGATGCGTCAATTGCCGCAAGGCCTACTTCCCGTTCCGGCTCATCTGCTCCAGATGTTCCAACACTTCCTTTGTTGAAGACGACGTCGACTCCGGAGTGGTCGAAGCGGTCACCTTGCTCTCGAGCGGGCAGCAGACAGCTACCGTCGTCTGCCCGGAAGACGTTCAATTCATTGCCCGGATTCTGGGTGGGACCGTCAAAGCAGGCGACAGTATCGACCTCACCAACACTGCCAGCGAAGAAACTGCCCTGGTTGGCTACGTACCTTTTCAGAGAAATAAAGCCTAGGAGAACCATGTCCGAAGATACCTACACCGCAGGTTCGGTTGCCGCCTCGATGACGGTCCCTGGCCTGTTGATGAACCGGGCAGAGAAGCTCCCGAACGCGCCGCTTATGCGCTGCGGTTCAGTCCGACGGGATGGCCGGCAAATGCTGGAAGCCGTCGCCCTCGCGGGAGGAGTGCTGCTGAATCATGGCATTCGTCCGGGTGACCGGGTTGCTCTGATGTCCAGCAACCGGATCGAACTCCTGGACCTCATCCTCGGATGCGCGTGGGTGGGAGCGATAGCTGTCCCGATCAACACGGCCGCCCGTGGCGAGCAGCTGCATCACATCCTTGCCAATTCCGAGTCATCACTCCTTGTTACCGAGTCAGAGCTGCTGGAGCATGTGGACCGGCTCCCCGGACTTCCGTCGTTGCGCCAGATCTGGCTACTGGATGAGCCCGTTCCCGAAATGGGCAGTCGTTACCCCGTCACGGGGCTGCCCAAGGCATCCTCCAGTGCTGAGCCTGCCTCTGTGCTGCCGGGCGATACTGCCGCGATCCTGTACACATCAGGCACCACAGGTGTATCCAAGGGCGTCCAATGTCCTCACGGCCAGTTCTATTGGTGGGGCGTGAACGTTTCCCGGCAGCTTGAACTGACAGAGGAAGACGTCCTTTACACGTGCTTGCCGCTTTTCCACACCAACGCGCTGAATGCCTTCAGCCAGGCGTTGGTCAGCGGTGCTGAATACGTGCTGGGACCGCGCTTCTCGGCCTCCCGTTTCTGGTCGGATGTCCAGAGCGCCGGCGCAACCTTCACGTACCTTCTTGGTGCCATGGTGAGCATCCTCGCGAGCAAGCCACCGACTCCGCTGGACCGGGCACATGGAGTAGTCGCCGCACTCGCTCCGGCAACCCCGGCCGGGCTGTTGGCCTCTTTCCGCGAACGGTTCGGGATCACCCTCATGGACGGCTACGGCTCAACCGAGACCAACTCCATCGTGGCCTCCAGCCGGAGCGAACAAAGGCCCGGTTACATGGGGAAGGTACAGCCGGGATTCAGTGCGCGCATCGTGGACGAGTACGGGCTGGAGGTCCCGGCCGGGGAGCCGGGCGAGCTGTTGCTGCGCAGCGACCAGCCCCATGCGTTCGCAACCGGCTATTACCGGATGCCCGAGGCCACGGTCACGGCTTGGCGGGACCTTTGGTTCCACACCGGAGACCGCGTCGTGGTGGAACCAGACGGATGGGTGCGGTTCGTCGACAGGATCAAGGACGTTATCCGTCGCAGGGGCGAGAACATATCTTCAGCCGAAGTCGAACAGGCACTCCTCGAACATCCCCTGATCAGTGAAGCGGCGGTCTATGCCGTGGATTCTGAACTGGGCGAAGACGAAGTCATGGCGGCGATCATCACCAAGGGCCCTGTTGATTTCGGCGAGATCTCGGCTTTTTGCGAACCCCGGCTGGCCAAGTACGCGATCCCGCGGTTCATGCGTGTGGTCCCGGACCTGCCAAAGACCGAGAACGGAAAAGTGCGGAAGGCCGTGCTGAGGGAGGAAGGTACTGCGGCGGCCCAATGGGACAGGGAACTGCTGCAGCACCACCAGCCCACCCCGGTACTGAACTCCGTGGGACATGGATAGGCCAGGAACGATCACGCGCTGATAGGAACAACAATGCATACAACCGCCAACGCCACGGAACGCGAAGAAGTCCTGCACGGTTTTGCCCAGGAGCTGCTCACCGCCACGGCTACCCGTGCCCCTGTGCCACCCCTGCGTGACCGGATCGCGTCCATGACCGTCCAGGATGCTTACGAGGTGCAGGCCGCCCAGCTGCAACAGCACCTGGAAGCAGGCCGGGTACTCGCCGGAAGGAAAATTGGGTTGACCTCCCAGGCGATGCAGGCCCAACTTGGTGTCGACTCGCCCGACTTCGGCTTTTTCTTCGAAGACATGGTCCATCACGACGGAGCACACGTCTCCAGTGGCAGCTTCATCTCTCCGAAGGTCGAGCCCGAGTTCGGATTCCTGCTGAAGGAAACGCTGCAAGGTCCCTCAGTCACCTACCAACAGGCAGCCGGTGCCGTGGAAGCGGTCTACCCTGCCATTGAGATCATTGATTCACGCATCGCCGACTGGGATATCCGACTGGTGGACACTGTGGCAGACAACGCTTCCTGCGGTGCCATCGCCGTGGGACGAACCCCCCTGGATGTGTCCGTGGATCAACTCAAGCAGGTCGAATGCACCCTGCGCATAGACAACCATCCGGTGGAAAGCGGTACCGGCAAGGCTGTCATGGGAGATCCAATACTTGCGCTCGTTTGGCTGGCCAACGTCCTGGGAGAACAAGGGGTTGCCCTGGAGGCAGGGCAGCTTGTCCTCCCAGGATCGTTCACCAAGGCCCTTCCCGTGGTTTCGGACAGCAGCGCGACAGCAGACTTCGGCGAACTCGGATCCCTGACAATTCACTTCATCTAGCCCACGCGCATAGCCGGCTAATAATCAAAGGACACCCACATGGCCAAGAAAACCGCAGCAATCGTCGGTTCAGGCAACATCGGGACCGACTTGATGTTCAAGATCATGCGGCGCTCGAAAAACGTCGAAGTCAAATACATGATTGGCATCGATCCAAACTCTGACGGCCTTGCCCGCGCAGCCCGCCTCGGGGTGACCGTCTCCGCTGAAGGCGTTGATTGGCTGCTGGCGCAGGAGGACAAACCGGACTTCGTGTTCGAATGCACGTCCGCAAAAGCCCATGCGGCGAATGCCCCCAAGTACCGCGAGGCGGGCATCCGGGCCATCGACCTGACTCCCGCAGCGGTGGGCCCCTACGTCGCTCCCGTGGTCAACCTGGAATTGATCGACGACGCCATGAACGTGAACATGATTACCTGCGCCGGCCAGGCCACGACGCCGATCGTTGCGGCGATTTCTTCGGTGGTTCCGGTGGATTACGCAGAAATCGTGGCATCCATAGCGTCGAAGTCGGCTGGTCCGGGTACACGGGCCAACGTTGATGAGTTCACCGAAACCACCGCAGAAGCACTCCAAGTTGTCGGTGGTGCCAAGCGGGGCAAAGCCATCATCATCATCAACCCCGTGGAACCGCCCATGATCATGCGGAACACCATTTACTGCGCAATACCGGCAGTGGCTGCCGAACCGGGAGAGACCCAGGAACGGATCCGGGCCGCCATCAACGAGGCCGTTGAGAAGACGCGGGAATACGTTCCTGGATACGAACTGCGGGTCGAACCGCAATTCGATACCGCCCGGGACGATTGGAAGGGTGCCGGAAGGGTTGGCGTCTGGGTGCAGGTAAAAGGTGCCGCAGACTACCTTCCCGAGTACGCCGGCAACTTGGACATCATCACCGCTGCCGCCACCCGAACCGCAGACCTGCTTGCCGAAAAGATGGACGAGCAGGAGCTTGTTGCTGCTTCCACCCAGAACACCAGGAGCCAGTCATGACCCTTCCGGAAAAAAATGGTTACGCCGTCCGCCTGACGGATACCACTTTGCGCGACGGTTCCCACGCCATGAGCCACCGGTTTACGGAAGCGCATGTGCGAAGCGTCGTCAGGGCGCTCGACGATGCCCGCGTGGACGTCATCGAAGTGACCCATGGAGACGGCCTGGGCGGTTCGTCCTTCAACTACGGGTTCTCACTGACCCCGGAACTGGACCTCATCAAGGCCGCCGTGCATGAAGCCAAGCGGGCCCGGATCGCGGTGCTCATGCTTCCCGGCCTCGGCACCATCCACGACCTCAACAAGGCACACGACGCCGGCGCTTCAGTAGCGCGGATCGCGACGCACTGCACGGAGGCAGATATCTCCACCCAGCACTTCTCCCGTGCGCGGAAGCTGGGCATGGAGACCGTGGGTTTCCTCATGCTGTCGCATCGGGCGAGCCCGGAGGAGCTGGCCAAGCAGGGCCGCATCATGGCCGACTCGGGATGCCAGTGCGTTTACGTAGTCGACTCTGCCGGTGCCCTGATCCTGGAAGGTGTTGCCGAGAGGGTCGCCGCCCTGGTGGCAGAACTGGGCGACGACGCGCAGGTGGGGTTCCATGGCCACCAAAACCTGAGCTTCGGCGTCGCCAATTCAGTCTTTGCCGTGCGCGCCGGTGCACGGCAAATCGATGGCACGCTTGTGGCTCTCGGGGCCGGAGCAGGCAATTCCCCAACCGAAGTGCTCGCTGCAGCATTCGATCGGCTCGATATAACCACTGGTGTCGACACCCAAGGCCTGATGGCTGCCGCTGAAGACATCGTCAAGCCCATCATCACCCGCATGCCCGTCATGGACCGTGCATCCATCATGCAAGGCTACGCAGGCGTCTACTCCTCGTTCCTCATCCATGCAGAGCGGGCAGCGGAACGCTACGGAGTGCCGGCCTGGCAGATCCTTCAGGAAGTCGGTAATGCCGGCTACGTGGGGGGACAGGAAGACATGATCGTCGATGTGGCGTTGAATCTACAGGCAGCCGAAACCAACTGAGAAGCCCTGTCATTCCCGGGTGGGTAGCCCACACCGTGCCAATGCCTCCCTCGCGGCACGTGGTGCTGCCGCTTCTTACGGGGAATTACGTGCCGGTTGTGGCCGTCATGGTTCCGGCCTTGGTGGACCCGACAGGGCCGGACTAGTCCTCGCCCAAGGTGATGCCGTGCAGGAAGGCGGCGTCGTGAAGGACATTCTCCGGGAGGTCGTCCTCTACGAATTCCATCATGATGTCCAGGTCCTGGCCGTTCCCGCGCAGCACGTCGGATACGGTCTGCCACAACAGTTTCCGCGCCCGCAGCGGATGGCGTTCCGCCTTGGGCCCCCACGAAAAGCAATGCACACCCACCACGTGCGGCAGGACGTGGTGAAGCGAGTCGAGCGCCTGCTGGTCGGAAAGCCCGACGGCGGGCTGCCAGTAGGTGCCGATGTTGGCGTGGTCCACGCGGCGCAGCAACTCCAGGGTGGTTTCCGGTGTATCAGTGAGGGTATTGCCGTGGTACTCGAAGGCGATAGATATGCCATGTTCATCCGCCAGGCCCGCAATCCGCTGGGAGTCGCTGACTACCGATTCCCAGTGTTCGTCGGTGGCCTCATGGCTGCCGACGCCGCCGGCCCAGACACGGATCCTCGGTGCGCCCAGGGTCGTGGCCAGATCGAGGAGGTGGTCGAAGCCGGCGAAGGATCCTGCCCGGTAGTAGGAGCCCAGGGACAGGACGCGAAGCCCGGCCTCTTCGCCCGCCTTCCTGGCGTGTTCGGCGGAATCCGTGTCCTTGATGTGCACGTCCGTGCCCCACTCAATGCCGGCCAGGCCCGCTTCGGCGGCTATACGGACCACCTCGTCGATCCCTTTGTCCCTGAGGGTGACGGAGCAAATGCCCGGCGTGAGGTCTGCCAGCGTTGTGAGGTCGATCATTGGTTCAGGATAGCGGGAATGCGCTTACCCGCGGAAGAGTGAGGAGTCTTTCCGGACAAAAGCGAACACGGTCAGGAGGATTTGCTCAATGTCCGGCCCATGATGGCCTGGGTCAGGGCATCGATGACCTCGGCGTTGGCCAGGGGGTTCCTGATGAGCGTGAAATCGACATCTCCCACCGGCGGCAGGTCGAAGCGCTGGGTGATCACTTTGAGATCCTCCGGAACCAGCGAGGCCGGCATGACGGCTACCCCGATGCCCGCGCGGACGGCGGCCAGTACGCCACTGATCTGCTTGGTGCTGCAGGTGATCCGCCAGGTCCTTCCGGCTGCCTCCAAGGCGTCGATGGCCAGCTTCCGGCTCAGGCTGGGAGCCGGGTACGCGATCAGCGGCACGGGAGCGCCGGGTTCGAGTACGGTCTGTTCCAGACCCACCCAGGCGAAATTGTCATGCCGCACCACGGTCCCTTCCTTGGCTCCCGCCACCCACTTCACAAAGACCAGATCCAGTTGACCGGCATTGAGCCTCTTGTAGAGCTGGTCGCTCTGGCTCACGGTCAGCTCGAGGTTGATCTGCGGGTACAGCTGCCTGAACTCACGCAGGATCCGGGGCAGGCCTGTAATGGCGAGGTCGTCGGCGGTGCCGAAACGGAGTCGTCCGCGCATCGCCGAACCCGAGAAATATCGCGACGCAGAGTCGTGGGCCGCCAGGATGCTCCGGGCGAAGCCGGCCATGGCGTCGCCATTGTCCGTCAGCCGGACCTCGCGGGTGTCCCTGGCTACGAGGACCCTCTTCGCTGCCGCCTCGAGCTTGCGCACGTGCTGGCTGACAGTGGGTTGGGCCAGGCCAAGGCGGTCCGCTGCCTTGGTGAAGCTCAGCGTTTCAGCGACGGCCAGGAATGAGCGCAGCTGGACGGGTTCGAACACGCAAAACTCCTTTGAGTGCTTGCCGCGACAGGGGCCAAAGTGCTGCTCCAGCGCTGGACGATCATTGCATTCCGCAATGCTACTTATAGGCCCAATAGGCTTCCACAATTGCTGCAGGCAACCATAGCGTTAAAGCCATCCCACCGAAACTCCTAATCCGAGGACTAACTTTGGCACCCCCACCGCCTTCAGCGGCACATGTCAGCCAGCCCGTCATCGATTCCCTGTCCGCTGGTCCCTTGCAGGACACTAACCCCTTGCAGGACACAAACCAGACGGACCCCGTCACCCAGCCACTCGCCGTCGTGAGTGAAAAGCTGCCCTGGCGGCACACGTTCATTTCCTTGAAGGTCCCCAACTTCAGGATCTTCGCCCTTGGCCACTTTATTGCCGTGATCGCCATCTGGATGCAGCGAATCGCCCAGGACTGGATGGTGCTGGAGCTGTCCGGTTCCGTCACCGCTGTGGGAATCACCGTGGCGCTGCAGTTCATGCCGTCACTGTTCCTTGGTCCTTGGGGCGGCATGATGGCGGACCGCTTCGCCAAGCGGAAGATCCTCATCATCTGCCAGTCGGCGGCCGCAGTCCTGGCTGCCGCGCTGGCGATCCTGTCCCTGACCCACGTAGTGCAGGTGTGGCACGTGTACATCATTGCCGTGCTCCTGGGGTTCGTGACTGTGCTGGACCAGCCGGCCCGGCAGGTATTCGTCAACGAACTCGTCGGCCCCAAATACCTGCGCAACGCCATCAGCGTGAACTCCACAACTTTCCAGCTGGGCGGCCTGATCGGGCCCGCGCTCGCCGGCTGGCTGCTCACCGCCGTGGGCGCCGGCTGGGCTTTTGCCGGCAACGCCGCGGCCTGCTGCTCCACAGTGGCCATGCTGATGATCCTTCGCAAGGACCAGCTCCACCTGAGCCAACCCACCCCGCGCCGGAAGGGCATGCTGCGCGAGGGTCTTCGCTACGCGCTCGCCAAGCCCACCATCTACTGGCCGTGGCTGATGGCAGGCTTCGTGGCAGTTTTCGCGATGAGCCTCCCCGTGCTGCTGGCCGCCTTCGCGGACCATGTGTACGACGCCGGCGCCGGAGGCTACGGCCTGCTGAACGCCATGGTTGCACTCGGGGCACTGACGGGAGCGGTTGCCTCCACACGGCGCCGGCAACTGCGGTTGCGCTCCGTGGTGGCCTCTGCCGGACTGTACGGTCTGATGCTCTGCCTGTCTGCTGCCATGCCGTCCATGGTCTGGTTCAGTGCAGCGATGGTCCTGGCCGGGTTCTGGTGCCTGATGTTCCTTACCGCGGCCAACCAGATGGTGCAGACCAGCTCCAACATGGGCATCCGTGGCCGTGTCATGAGCCTTTACCTGGTGGTGCTGATCGGTGGCCAGGCGATCGGCGGTCCCATGATGGGATGGCTGGCCGAGCACTTGGGCCCGCACCTTGCCATCCTGGTATCGGGCGGTGTTCCGGCACTCGCAGCAGGCGTGGTGGCCGTGGTGCTTGCGCGGCGCTCCTCGCTGCAGCTCAAGGTCAACCTGCGTGACCGCCGCCGGGTGCTCAGGATCGTGGAGACATCCGCAGCCTCGGCCTAGCGGGATGTGTGGCCCTCAAAGCCGGCGCGTAGCGGCTTTGAGGGCCACGAACCAGGTCAGCGAGGATGGAAATGAAGAGAGCGGGCGACGGGAATCGAACCCGCGTATCGAGCTTGGGAAGCTAGCGCTCTACCATTGAGCTACGCCCGCGTTGCCCCGACTGCACGCCGGAGCGAATCTCAGCTTAGCGCAGATCAAGGGCTGCCAATGACAGGCGCGCCTACTTGAACAGCTGCAGGCCGTTCCAGCCGGAGCCCACTTGGCCGTACGTGGTCCACTGACCCCGGCCCAGTCCGTAGTTGTAAAGGTTGCCTTCCATGGTCCGCGCCGTGATTCCGCGTGTGCCTGCACCGGTCAGCCCAAAGCTGGGAACCAAGGCCCGGATGTACTGCCAGCCTGTACCGACGGTGGTCGCCGGTCCGTAGAAACCTGCCCAGCCGTCCCCGCGGTAGTTGATGAGCGCGCCCGAGGCTGTTCGGGCAAGGATGTCGTTGGCGCCATCGCCTTCCCAGTCGGCCATGGTCAGTTCCATGCCGTTCCAGCCCTTGCCGATGATCTGCGGCCCGCTCAACGCCCCACCAAACGTGTTGGGGTAGTAGCGCAGGACGCCGTCAGGGAAGTACCCCACCACACTGGGGCGGGGATGGCTGTGGGACCACTTGCCCACGGTGATGGTCATCTGCTCCCAGCCGCCGTTGCCCACCACTACCTGGCCGGCAAAACCTCCACCCGGGAGGCCGCGGTAAACGCCCAGGACACCGTTGTTCCATTGGGCCAGGATGTCGTACACCCCGTCGATGTCCCAGTCCACCACGAAGCCCTGCTTCAATCCGGTCCAGCCCGAACCGATCTGGACAGGCGCCATGTAGCCGCCTGCCGCCGTCGCGGGGTAGCGCAACAGCCTGCCGGAAGAATCGGCAGCCACAAGGTCGGCGCCGGACTTGATGCTCGCGGAGCGGGCGGTGTTGCCTGCGAAGTAGTGCTCCAACGTCGGGAAGCCGCGGCGCTGCATATCAGTAGCCAGAGCGACACCTACATAGCGCAGGTGCCAGGGTTCGTAGCTGTAGCCCGTGGTCCCTGTGTAGCCATTGGGATACCGGACGATGAACCCGTATTTGTGGGCGTTTGCCGCCACCCACTTGCCTGCGGCGGTGTCGCCGAAGCAGGTGCTGAGGCCACAGGAGCCGCCCGCGTTGCCGATGTCCATGGCAAGGCCGGTCTGGTGCTCGCTGTAGCCCGGTTTGGCGGAGATGGTGTCGGCGTAGGCTTGGCCGTACTGGTTCACATAGCCCCAATAGACCTGCTGCTGCGTGGCATAAGACCGGTACCCGCTGATAATGGACAGGCCACCCGTTCCGGCATCGGCTGCACCCTGGAACAGCCCGTTCAACCATGCGGCGGCTTCAGCGCGCATGTACTGGCCTGAACCGCGGGCGTTGATGAGGTCATGCGGGACATAGCTGAGGGGGTTCAACGGGCGGGACTTGTTGACCAGCACGGAAAAGCTGGACGGATCCCCAATAGGATCGACGCTCGGCAGCGGGTTCGCCGTGGTGGGGACGGCAGCCTTCGCAGCACTGGAGACGGCCGGTGCAGGAGCAGCAAGCGCAGGAGCCGCGGACACAACACCGCCAGCCACAGCGACAGCCAGGAATGCCGCACACGCGGCCACCCGCCGTCGTGCTTTTCCAACAAAAGTGCGGTGGTCCAAACGTCGCATTACGCCCCCAATTTGATTAATACCGGCCCGGAGGAACTCTACCCGGACAGGCGGGATGTGTCAGCAGCATGACGACACCCGGCCGGGAGGTAACCATTCGGTCAAGGCTCGTCAGCAATGTGTCCTGCGTGAGCGGCGCTGTCTATTCTGAAGGTGTTAGCTGCAGTGTATGGGGAACCGGGCTACGACACCGTGAACGTACGCCGAAAGAGGTCTCCGTGGCATTTGCAGCCCATGAAGTGGTGATCGACAGGGATGCCATGACCGTCTATGGCTTCCTGATGGACGGAATGAACAACGCCCTCTGGCGCTCGGGCGTCCGGAGCATCTCCCTGAAGGCCGGTGTCCAGGGCGAGAACGGCGCGGTGTACCAGCAGACCCTCAACGGACCCGGAGGCCGGCCCATTGCCGCGGACTTCCAGATCACCGAATCGCGCCCCGGCGCCGAGGTGCGGTTTGCCGTGGTGGCAGGACCCGCCCGGCCCACCGGGGGCTACTACCTCAGCACCGAGGGCAAGACCACGCGGTTGCGGTTCGCGCTGGAGCTCCACCCCAAAGGCCTGCAGAAACTCATGGGCGGCATGATCCAGAAGACCATGGAGGCCGAGGTCGCGCAGCTGGAACAACTCAAGACGGTGATTGAGTCACGCCCGGCGGCGTGACAGTCCCGTGTTGGGTACGACGCTTTAGGTAAGACGCTTTAAGTACGACGCCGGAACCTGGCTTGGGTGCCGGCACCGCGCCGGGCAGCGCGTCTACTGCGCGAGCTTGAAGCCGGACCATCCGCCGCCCACCGCCACCGGCGTGGTGAGCTTTCCGGACGTCAGGTCCCAGTACTCCAGCACCCCATTGGTTCCCAGGCCGGCAACGCCGGTGGTGTCAGGGCCGTTGACGCCCTGCAGCGCCCGGATGCCCGAGTAGTCAGTCCACGCTGCGCCCACGATCGGCCTGGACTCCTGCTTGGGAGTGGCCAATCCCGAACCCCTGTACAGGCGGAGGTAGCCATTCGGTTCCACTGCCAGGAGGTCCTGGAATCCGTCAGCGTTGTAATCGACCATGCTGAGCCTGACAGATCTGTTGCCAGTACCGATCGCCGCCTGGGTGCGGATGTATGACAGGCCCGAGTTCTTGTAGAACCACAAGCCTCCGGACGCGTCCATGGCCACGATCTGGGGCAGGCGGTTATTGGCGCACCAGGTGCCGATGGCGAGGTTCAATGACTGCCAGCCATGGCCCAGGACACCCGGCGATCCGAACCCGCCCGACTGCCTGCCCGGATACACCAGCAGGGCACCATCGGTGCGTTGGGCAATCAGGTCGAACACGCCGTCTCGGTCCCAGTCGGTGACGAAGAGATCCTTCAGCCCGGTGAAACCGACACCGATCTTGCGGGCTGCCCCGTATTTCGCATTGCCCAGGGACGGGTAGGAATAGACCGTTCCGTCCGGTCCAATGGACACCAGGTCCGCGGCGCTGCGGATCGAAGCTGTACGCAGGTCGACGGTCGGTGGCTGGTACTTGTCTCCCGGCTGGCATACTCCCACCGGATCAGTGGGCGGGGTAACCGTTCCGCCCGGCCGCGTGGTGGTTCCCGCCGGCAACGTGGTGTAGCCGAAGAAGTTCACCACGCCCCACAGCGTGTAGCGGTTGGGGGTGGTCTGCCAGTTGCCGTCCGTGTACGTGATGCCAATGCCCATCACGTTGAAGCGCGGATCGCGCAGGAGGGCGTCATGCCCCGGGGATCCTTTCCACCACTCCACAAGCTGGGCCGCATCCCGGTCCCACCGGACGGCAATGACCTCACCGGCACCGTTGTTCGGGTTGAGGGCCCGGGGGTCGGTCCAGAAGTTGGGCCGGTGCTGGATTACTTCCCGGCTGGCGATGCTGTTGGACCACTCCTGCGCCAGGCCGGCCACGGTGGCGTGGTACTTGACCGGGGCAAGGCCCAGTGACGCCCGGTAGCTGTTGATGGCGTTGAAAACGGTCAGGATCGCGGCGGTGTTGTCGTCGGGAAGCAGGGCCAAGGCGCCGTTGCCGGGGTCGGCTTCGGCGCTGGGGGTCTTGCCCGGGAACGGGGTGGACGTGGGGGCCGGGGTCTGCGTCGCTTCTGATGCGGGCGCGAGCGACGGCGAGGGGGTGGATGTGCCCTGTGGTGGGGCGCTCGCCGTGGGGGTCGGGGTGGGACTCGGGGTGTGGCTCGCTGAAGGCGAGGGCGTGGGTGTGGGCTCCGCGGACGGGGCCCGGGATGTGGGGCTTGCCGGGGGCGTGTTGCTCGCCGTGGGCGAGGGGGTGGGCTCCGCGGAAGGAGACGGGCCCGCTGCCGGTGCGGAAGGAGTAGGCTCGGCGGTCAGCGTGGGAGCCGCCGAAGGTGACGGGCCGGCAGGAACGGAGGGCGCCGGACCGGACGGAGCCTCGGGCGCGGGCCCGCCTGGACCCCATGACGGTCCGATGGATGGCAGCGGCGGCGGAGACTCCACTACAGGGTCGACGGCGATCGGTCGCGTGGGTGCCCTGCCCGGCATTCCAGGTACTGCCGCCGGATCAGGAATGGGGGTGGCGGATTCCTCCGGGGCGCCACCGGTTGCGACGGGTGCAGCGGAAGGTGAGGGCTCCGCCGTCGTACCCGCCTCCGGGGCGGTTAAAGCGGAAGGTGTGCCGGCAGAGGGCGTGGTGCCTGAGCCCGGGACGGCTTCGGTAGCCGGCAGCAGCTGGCTGGACGCCGCCACCATGACTGCAAGTGCGCCGGCCACGGCGACTGCCGCAGGCGCTGCCCATTTCCCCACAATTACCCCGCGAATGCTCGTTGCCCCCAAACTCCGGGCGCGGCTTAACCTGTCCGGGAACTATAGTCGCACGGGACGGCAGGGACAATGCATGCGGTATTTTTGATGCTGTGCTGATCTCTGACCGCGATATTCGTGCCGAAATTGACTCCCAACGGATTGTCCTTGACCCGTACGACCCCGCGATGGTTCAGCCTTCATCCGTGGACGTCCGGATTGACAGGTTCTTCCGCCTGTTCGACAACCACAAATACGCGCACATCGACCCTGCCGAAGAGCAGCCGGAACTCACGCGCCTGGTGGAAGTGGAGGGCGACGAGCCCTTCATCCTCCACCCCGGCGAGTTCGTCCTTGGCTCCACTTTCGAGACCGTCAGCCTCCCGGACGATATCGCTGCCCGGCTGGAAGGCAAGTCCTCCCTGGGACGCCTTGGCCTGCTGACCCACTCGACAGCCGGATTCATCGATCCCGGCTTCTCCGGCCACGTCACCCTTGAGCTGTCCAACGTGGCAACGCTGCCCATCAAGCTGTGGCCCGGCATGAAGATCGGCCAGTTGTGCTTCTTCCGGCTGACGTCCTCAGCCGAGCACCCCTACGGATCAGGTGAATACGGCAACCGCTACCAGGGCCAGCGCGGTCCGACCGCCAGCCGCAGCCACCTGAACTTCCACAAGACCGCCATCTAAGGCCTTCTCTGCGCGGGGTCGCGCGGCAGAAGGCAGTGCTCCAACGGGCGGAGCGTCCCAAACGGGAGCGCGTCCCCGACGGGAGCGTCCCAAGGGGTGAGCGTCCCAAACTGGCGCGTCCCCAGCGGGAGTCCGGGGTAGGCCTTAGGCGGGAGTCCGCTCCGGCGTCCGTGGCGGCGACCCCGGTGTCTTGCGCAGGGCCTTGACCACCGGCTCCACGAAGCGGGCTGCCAGCGGGCCGAGGATGGCCATGATGAGTACGTACGCAGTTGCCAGTGCGGCCAGTTGGCCCGGTACTGCTCCCGAAGCCACCGCCAACCCGGCGATGACGATCGAGAATTCGCCGCGGGCAATCAACGCCGCGCCAGCACGGAACCGGCCTGGAACAGCGATTCCCGCCCGCTTGGCCGCCCACATGCCGGTGAGCATCTTGGTCAGCGCGGTGAGCAGCGCCAGGGCCAGGGCCCATCCAAGAACTGGCGGGATGGACCGCGGATCGGTGTTCAGCCCGAAGGCCACGAAGAAAATCGCCGCAAAGAGGTCCCTCAGGGGCTCGAGGATCCGGGTGGCGTTGTGCGCTGTGGCGCCGGAAATGGCGATGCCCAACATGAATGCCCCCACAGCCGCCGACACCTGCAGGGCCGAAGCGATGCCGGCTACCAGGAGCGCCAGGCCCAGCACGTTCAGGAGGAAGACTTCGGAGTTTTCGCTGTGGACAGCCTTGGATACCCGGTGGCCGTGCCGCAGCGCGATCAGCAGGACCACCGTGACAACCGCCAGGGCAATGCCTACGGTCTGCAAACCGCCCAGGAACCCGACGCCCGCCAGAATCGCGGTAAGGATGGGCAGGTAGACGGCCATGGCGAGGTCTTCGAAGACCAGGATGGAAAGCACCACGGGAGTTTCACGGTTGCCGATCCGCCCCAGGTCGGTGATCACCTTCGCGGCAATCCCCGATGACGAAATGTAGGTAACGCCGCCCATCACTATGGCGCCCACCACGCCCCACCCCAGCAGCACCGCAATGGCAGCGCCGGGGATGAAGTTCAACACGAAATCCATCACGCCCGCCCGCCACGAGCGCTTCAGCCCGGTGACAAGCTCCGCCGCCGTATATTCAAGGCCGAGCATCAACAACAGCAGGATGACCCCGATTTCACCCGACAAATGGGCGAACTCGTGCATTCCGTCCAGCTTGACGAATCCGCCCGCTCCGAACGCGAGCCCTCCCACGAGGTACAGCGGAATGGGGGACATGCCGATCCTGCCCGCAAGCCGAGCAAGGAGACCGAGGCAAAAGACGACGGCCCCCAGTTCAACGAGGGCTAGGGCGAGTGGATCCATAACGGGGTTCAGCCGTTACGGAGAATGTCAGCGGCAGAGTCGAGGCCCTCCTGCGTGCCAACTGCCACCAGCAGGTCCCCGGCGTGAAGAACGATGTCCGGTGCCGGCGACGGAACGACCTCGCCTTCGCGCATGATCGCCACAATGGAGACGCCGCTGCGGGTACGTATTTGTGCCTTTCCCATGGGCTGGTTGATGAAGGGGGAATCCGGGGCTATGGAGAACTGGCGCGTGACGATGCCCGGCACCTCGCGGTGTGCCTCCGCGAGCCGCATGGCAATGTGCTGGCCGCCCAGGAGGTTGCCCAGCGTGGCGGCTTCATCGGCCGTCAGGGGAATGGACGCCTGGCAGGTATCGGGGTCGTCCCAGGTGGACACGAAGAGCTCGGTTTCACCTTCCCGAAGTTCCACGACACCGATCCGGCGGCCCGAGGCCGTGACGAAATCCTTGCGGACCCCGAGGCCCGGAAGTTCAGTCTCATCCACGTTCATGACTCCACCTTAACTCTCTTGAATGCACGCTGGTACGGCGTTCGCGTTGGGCTGCAGCGTGGGTGCCGCGGCTTGCCGCCGATGTCGCTGTCCGTGGGGCGGCAGGCCCTGTATCTTGCCGGTCAGTTCTGCGGTACGACGGCAATGCGCGTCCTGCTGGGCGGCTTGACGGGCAGTAGCACCAACAGACCCGCGAGCAGCACCACCATGATGCCCAGGATGCCCCAGCGTTGGGCTTCGCCTTCGTCAACCAAGGGGGCCGCGATGGTGATGCACACCGTGAAGAGCGTCGGTGCCAGGAAGCTGACGGCGCGTCCAGTGGTGGCGTATAGGCCGAAGAGCTCCCCGGATTCGCCTTCAGGTGCAAGCCTGGCCAGGTAGGCGCGGGAGGACGACTGTGCAGGCCCGACGAACAGGCACAGCAGCAGGCCGAAGATCCAAAAAGTGTTGGCGCCCGGCCACTCGTTGCCGAAGAAAACGTACGTGCCGTTGCCGAGGACCAGGATGAAGGTGCCCGCGATGAGCAGGCCGACCAACGACAGCATGATCACGGCCTTCGGTCCGATCCTGTCGTCCAGGAAGCCGCCGATGATGGCACCGACAGCCGCTACGACGTTTCCGAAGATCGCGAAGAAGATGACGTCCTTGAGCTCGAACCCAAACGTTCCGGCTGCGATGACACCACCGAAAGTGAAGACAGCAGCCAATCCGTCGCGGAAGATGGCGCTGGACAGGAGGAAATAGATAGTGTGCGGGCTCGTCTTGTAAATGGCTGCGATGCGCCGGAAGAGGAGCTTGTAGGAGGCAAGGAACCCCAGGGAAGCTGTGTCCCTCTTTGCAGGAACCTCGGGCACGGCGAACAATACGGGGAGCGCGAACACAAAGAACCACAGCGCCGAGAAGACCGCCACGAGCCGGATGTTGAGGGAGTCTTCGGTGGAGGCACCGAACCACTGGAACGACGGTTGAACGAAGAGCTGCAGCACCAGGAGCAGTGCCACGATCCCGCCCAGGTAGCCCATGCCCCACCCGAAGCCGCTGACCTTGCCGATGTTCCTGGGCGTGGAGATCTGGGCAAGCATGGCGTTGTAGTTGACGCCGGCAAACTCAAAGAAAATGTTCCCCAGCGCAATCAGGCAGACGCCCAGCAGGAGGAACTCGGGCCGGGGAAAGACGAAGAAACACAGGGCGGTCAGGACGGCGGTGGCCGCTGTGTTCACTCCCAGCCACAACTTGCGGCGTCCCCCGGCGTCGGAGCGCTGACCGGTGACGGGCGCCAGGACAGCGATGGCAAGGCCGGCGATGGCCAGGGCAGTTCCCAAGGCAGCGGATGCCGTGTCCTCCCCACCGAAGGCGTTGGAGGTCAGGTACACCGTGAACACGAAGGTGGTCATGATGGCGTTGAAGGCAGCCGAGCCCCAGTCCCAGGAAGCCCACGCGAGGATCTGGCCCTTCTTGGAGGCGGCGGGCCCCGAGGCGAGCTCGGAGGCCGGCTGGGAAGCATGGGGGAGCGCGGCCGGGTTCATAAGGTGCATGCTATCGGGACTCGACGGGGTGCCTGCACCCGACAGACCGCTATGTGGATAAAGGGGGCAAGATACTCCTCCGGACGTCATCGTGCAAAAAAGTGTCTGTTCACCTTGATAAACTGGATCTTCCGAACCCAACGTATGACCGCCTGCTCCAACTTTGACAACTCGTTCCTGACTTTGCGGAGAAAAAGTGATCACAGTCCTTGCCATCATCTTTGCAGCGGCAACTGTGGCGCCCTTCATCTTTAAGAAACTTGGTCGGAACGCCTTCCACGTCCTGGCAGCTGTGCCTGCCGGTGCCTTTGTGTGGCTGCTTTTCCAGTACGGCGCGGTCTACCCCGCAGAGGGGCGCACGGGTGGAACCCTGGAGGAAGTCCTCCCGTGGATCCCGGACCTCAAGCTTGAGTTTGCCTTCAGGATGGATGTCCTGGCGTGGGTCATGTCCCTGTTGGTCCTGGGCGTCGGTTCCCTGGTGTTGGTGTACTGCGCCCGGTATTTCAAGACCAAGGACCCGGGGCTGGGTGGCTTCGGCGCGCAGTTGCTGGCTTTCGCCGGCGCGATGTTCGGTCTTGTGACCTCAGATGATTTGTTGATGCTCTTCATCTTCTGGGAGCTCACCACCATCCTTTCCTACCTGCTGATCGGGTATGCCCGGACCCGCCTGGCAGCCCGCCGCTCGGCCCTCCAGGCACTCATGGTCACCACTGCAGGCGGCCTTGCGATGCTGGTGGGATTGATCATCCTCGGGCAGGCAGCCGGCACGTACCGCATCTCCGGCGTCCTCGAACAAGCAGGGTCTCTGATGACCGGTCCCATGCAGGGCGCGGTGAGTGCCGCCGTCGTACTGGTCCTGGTAGGTGCCGTGACCAAATCGGCGCTGGTCCCCTTCCACTTCTGGTTGCCCGGGGCCATGGCGGCGCCGACGCCGGTGAGTGCCTATCTGCACGCCGCTGCCATGGTCAAGGCCGGTATCTATATCGTTGCCAGGCTGGCCCCGGGATTTGCCGCGTCGGAGTTCTGGTTGCCGCTGACGCTGGGACTGGGCCTTGCCACCATGCTGGTGGGCGGTTACCGGGCCCTCCGCCAAACGGACATCAAACTGATCCTCGCGTACGGCACGGTGAGCCAACTCGGCTTCCTCACCATGGTGGTGGGGCTTGGCCGCCCGGACGCCGCCCTGGCAGGCCTGGCCCTTCTGCTGGCCCACGGCCTGTTCAAGGCCGCGTTGTTCCTGGTGGTGGGCATCATCGACCACCAGTCGGGGACCCGTGACATCCGCAAACTGTCCGGCGTCTTCAGGTCCTCCCGCGCCCTCGGAATCGTGGCCGCAGTTGCCGCAGCCTCCATGGCAGGCGTTCCGCCGCTGGCCGGATTCGTGGCCAAGGAATCGGTGTTCGAGGCCTTCGTCCACTACGGCACGGGGCACGATGCTCCTGCCTGGGGAATCTGGATCCTGGCCGGCCTGGTGGCCGGGTCCATCCTGACCTTCGCATACAGTGCACGCTTCATGTGGGGTGCGTTCGCCACCAAGCCGGGCGTGGAACCCACGCCGTTCAAGGCGATCAAGCCTTCGTTCCTGGCGGCGCCGGCGATCCTGAGTTTCCTGACGGTTGTCTATGGGCTGTGGCCGGTACCGGTGGACACGTGGATACAGCCTTATGCCGCCCTGTTTGCCGCCCCCGGTGAAACCGCCGACGCCGGCCACCTGGCTTTGTGGCACGGCCTCACCCCCGCGCTGGGGCTGACGGCCATCACGTTCGTAGCCGGAGCGGCGATGTTCTACGGACGCAATGTGGTGGCCCGGGCACAGGGCCTGGTGCCCGACTGGGTTGATGGGGACCGGGCGTACCAGCACACCATCGGCGCCTTGGATGACATCGCGGTCTGGGTCACCGGCCGTACCCAGCGTGGTTCGCTGTACTTCTACCTGACGGTGATCCTGTCGGTTGCCTTCGCGGTGCCTCTGGCCGCACTGTTGCTGGCCAACAGGCCGCTGCCGGAGGGCATGTACTGGATCGACCCCAACTCCCCGCTGCAGATGATCGCCGGCGTGGGCATTATTGCCGGGGCCTTGGCTGCGGTGCGGGCCAACAAACGGTTCCTTGCTGTGCTCATGGTGTCCGTCACGGGGTACGGCATCGCGCTGATGTTCGCGCTGCAGGGTGCGCCGGACCTCGCCCTGACCCAGATGCTGGTGGAAACAATCGTGCTGGTGGCGTTCGTCCTGGCCATGCGAAGCCTTCCCGCCGAGCTCAGGGACCGGACCGGAGGACGGCTCCGGGTGATCCGTGTGATCATCGGGGCAGCTTTTGGCATCACCATGATCTTCGTGGCCATCTTTGCCATGGGTGCGCGTGTAGCTACTCCGGTGTCGCTTGAATTCCCGCGGCTGGCCTATGAAGGCGGAGGTGGCCTGAACGTCGTCAACGTGACCCTGGTGGACATCCGCGCCTGGGACACCTTCGGTGAGATCTCCGTGCTGGCCGTGGCCGCCACCGGTGTGGCCAGCCTGATCTTCGTGCGGAGCCGGGGAGACCGCATCAGAACCGCAGCCTCGGTGCCGGAGGGCAGCGTGGGGCGCCGCACCGGCGTCGACCGTGACTCCCGCGACGGCGTCACGCTGGCCGTGGCGCGCAAGTTCAGCGATGTAGCGCGTGACGCCTGGCTGGTTGCCGGCCGCACGCTGGCACCGGAGCGCAGGTCCATCATCTTCGAGGTGGTCACCCGGCTGATCTTCCACTCGATGATCGTGTTCTCCATCTACCTGCTCCTGGCTGGACACAACCTCCCCGGCGGCGGATTCGCAGGCGGCCTGACCGCCGGCCTGGCCCTGACCATCCGATACCTTGCCGGTGGCCGGTTCGAGCTCAGTGAAGCAGCGACAGTCAGCGCCGGAACACTGCTGGGAACGGGACTTGCGACGGCTGCCGCCTCCGGTTTCGTGCCGCTTCTCCTGGGTGGGCAGGTGTTCCAGAGCGCCATTATCGAGTTCTGGTTGCCGGTGTTCGGGGACGTCAAGTTCGTCACCTCCACCATCTTCGATATCGGCGTGTACATCGTGGTGGTCGGGCTGGCCCTGGATGTACTCCGCAGCCTGGGCGCCGAGATCGATGAACACTTCGAAGGCAAGCGCGTACCGCTCGCGGAAGCCGACGCTGCCGAGCAGGCCGTTTCAGGGAAGGGCAACGCATGACCATCAACCTGACCCTGCTGGTTGTCATGGGCGTCCTGTACGCCTGCGGCATCTACCTGATCCTGGAACGGAGCCTCACCCGGGTGCTGCTGGGCCTGATGCTGCTGGCAAACGCGACCAACCTGCTGATTCTCTGCACCGGTGGATACGCCGGACTGGCCCCCCTGTTCAACAAGGACACCGATCCCGGCAGCTATAACGATCCTTTGCCGCAGGCCTTGATCCTCACCTCGATCGTGATCTCGTTTGCAGTCACGGCCTTCATGCTCGGCATCATCTACCGCACGTGGGCCCTGGCCCGCCAGGACGACATCCAGGACGATATCGAAGACCGCCGCGTGGCCAATACGCCGAGCTTCGATGCCGAGGACGACGCGATCGTTCCGCTGGAAACGTCCGAGTTCGCAGTAACCCCCTCGTCTACGGAAGACCTTTCCCCGGCCGAGGCGACCGAAACCCCCAACACGGTGAAGAACCAGGAAGGAGGCAGTGCGTGAACCTCGCCAACCTGTCCCCGCTCGCTGTCCTCCTGCCGATCCTGGGCGCCGCCCTTGCCTTCGTGCTGATCCGTCACACGGCGGCGCAGCGCATGGTCAGCATCGGCATCCTCAGCGCCACGTTGCTCCTCGAGTGCCTGCTCCTCTTCTCCGTGTGGGACGGCGGAACGACGTCGGTCACGCTGGGTGGCTGGCTTCCACCCTGGGGCGTGGTGCTGGTGGTGGACCAGTTCTCCTCGCTGATGCTCGTGGTTTCCACGGTGGTGAGCCTTGCTGTCCTTATCTACGCCACGGGCCAGGGCATGGCCGACGGAGACCAGGAAGCTCCCGTCTCGATCTTCCACCCGACCTACCTGATCCTGGTGGCCGGCGTCTCCAACGCCTTCCTCACCGGCGACCTCTTCAACCTCTACGTGGGCTTTGAAATCCTCCTGACCGCCAGCTATGTGCTGATGACGCTGGGTGGGACGGGGCCGCGCATCCGGGCCGGTGTCACCTACGTGGTGGTCTCGGTGGTGTCGTCGGTGCTGTTCCTCATCGCCATTGCCATGATCTACGGAGCCACCGGCACCATCACCATGGCCGACCTCGCCATCAAGCTGGCGGAACTGGATCAAGGCACCCAGAACCTGCTGCACGTGATGCTCCTGGTGGCCTTCGGGATCAAAGCGGCCGTCTTCCCGCTGTCGTTCTGGCTCCCTGACTCCTACCCGACAGCCCCCGCCCCGGTCACTGCCGTGTTCGCCGGTCTGTTGACCAAGGTGGGTGTCTACGCCATGGTCCGGACAGAGACACTCCTGTTTCCCGGCGATACGCTCAACGTCCCGCTGATGGTGGTTGCGTTGCTGACCATGGTGGTGGGGATCCTCGGTGCCTTGGCGCAGAGCGACATCAAGCGTCTGCTCTCCTTTACCCTGGTCAGCCACATCGGGTACATGGTGTTCGGGCTGGCCATGTCCTCCGTGACAGGACTTGGCGCCGCGGTCTTCTACGTTGCGCACCACATCACCGTGCAAACAAGCCTGTTCCTGGTCACAGGGCTGATCGAACGGCGCGGTGGGTCGTCCTCCATCGACCGGCTGGGTGGGCTCGCCAAGCTGTCCCCGCTCCTGGCCCTGCTGTTCTTTGTCCCAGCCATGAACCTCGCCGGCATTCCGCCGTTCTCCGGATTCCTCGGGAAGCTGGGCCTGCTGCAGGCCGGGGTCGAGCTGGGGACGCCGTTGGCGATCGTCCTGGTGGTGGGCGGCGTGGTCACCAGCCTCCTGACCCTGCTGGCCATAGCCAGGGTGTGGAACAGGGCGTTCTGGCGGAAACCCGAAGACGCGGACTTCCCCGATCCCGTCCTCCAGACACCCGGCAACGTGGGCGTCCTCCCGCGGACCATGGTGGGTTCCACAGCCGGCCTGGTGGTGTTCGGGGTTGCCCTGACCGTCTTTGCCGGCCCGCTCTTCCAACTGGCAGGAGGCTCCGCGGAAATCATGCTTGACCGTTCGGCGTACATCCATTCAGTCCTGGGAGATGCCGCCCCCGTTCCGCCGCTGGCCCAGGGCGGTGCCAAATGAGCCGCAAGCCGATCTCCTTCCGCACCGAACTCCCGCTGCTCATCTGGCTGGTCATCGTGTGGGGTGCCTTGTGGCAGGACTTCAGCCCGGGCAACCTGCTGTTCGGCGCACTGATCGCCATTGTGGTGGCCAAGCTGTTCTACCTGCCGCCGGTGGAACTCAGCGGCCGGTTCAATGTGCTGCGGGCCGTTCCCTTTGCCCTGTTGTTCCTCGGCAAAGTGGTGGCGGCGAGCTTCCTGGTGCTGTACCTGGCCGTGGTGAAGGGACCCAAGGTGCGCAGCGCCGTCGTCGAGGTTCCGTTGCGGAGCCATTCGGACCTTATGGTGACGGCCACCGGCCACGTCATTTCCCTGATTCCCGGGTCGCTGGTGGTGGAGGTGGACCGGTCGACGTCCACGCTGTATCTGCACGCGCTGAACATCTACAACCAGGCTGACATCGACAAAATCCGCCGGGAGGTACAGAACATCGAGGCCGGATTGATCAGGATCATGGGCACACGCGAAGAAGTAGAGGCGCTCCGAAGCGAAACGCGTCCGGGCATGGAAGGTGCGGCGCTGTGAAGGAACTTGTCCTGGTGGTCACTGCCGTGATCCTTAGCCTGGCAGGGGCCGGTGCCATCATCCGCATTGCGATCGGGCCTTCCCTGCTGGACCGCGTGCTGGCATCCGACGTGCTGCTGGCCATCGTCGGCGCGGCCCTGGCAATCGACATGGCCATCAACCGGCACCTCAACAACCTGATGCTGCTGGTGGCCCTGGCCGTGATCGGCTTTATCGGTTCCGTGACGGTGGCCAGGTTCGTGGCCGAAAGGCGGGAACAGAGCAATGACTCCTGACGCTACGGGCGTAGACGCTGTAATCGATGTTCTGACGGCCGTTTTCCTGGTGGTCGGCGCCCTCATGTCCTTGGGCGCGGCGATCGGCCTGCTGCGGTTCCCGGACCTCATGAGCCGCATGCACGCCGCGACCAAGCCGCAGGTCCTGGGCCTCTTCCTGATGCTGGCTTCCATCGGCCTGCAGATGCGGACGTGGTGGGTGTGGCCGGTCCTGCTGGTGGCCTGGATATTCCAGTTGCTGACCGCGCCCGTGTCCGCGCACATGGTGGGCCGTTCCGCTTACCGGACCAAGCACGGCCACCGCGAGCTCCTCACCAAGGACGAACTTGAGGCCGTGGTCCAGCGGGCTGCCGGTGAACATCCGGGGGACGGAACGCACGACGCCGGCCGCTGAGTCCGGCGTTCAGGGCATCTTGGAAAAGGGTCGCCCAAGGGTGCGCCGCCGGTGGTGGGGTGCCTTGGCTTGTCCCCGGGCAGCGGGTCAGACGATGTCGTGCGTCTTGGCGAAGCGGGCGATCGCGCGCTGCGTGCCGCGGCTGGTTAGGACCTGGATGAGGGTGCTCACGAAGGCCGAAACCAGCGCGAATGTCAGTGCTGAGCGCAGGCTGGTTTCGAGGTCGTCATGACCTGCGGGCGGCTTGTTGCCGGTGGCCTTCTCCCAAGCCAGGTTGACCAGTTTGGTGCCGACGAATCCTGCTCCGAGGCTCACTCCGGTCCCCAGCAGCTTGAAGAAGAAGTTCATGTCCCAAGCCTAACCTCACCTACAGCGTGCACCAGGCACCGTTCCCGGGCGCAAGGGGAGCGTTATCGGCGGTTTTCCCTGTCTTTCAGGAAGGCCGCCATGGAGCCCCGGGGTGCCAGGACGGGAACTACGGGGTGCCGGGCGCCCCACACAGCATCCACGGTGCCCAGGCTCGCAAGTTCCTTGAGCAGGTAGTAGGTGGGTGGCATGAGGTGGAGCGTGCCTTCGGCTTCAGCGGAGAGGACGCCGGCCACGGGCATCCAGAGCGACTGCCAGGCTTCCGTTGTTTGGTGTTGGGGCGCTGCCCCGTCACGGGCCTTGGCGACGTAGAAGTAGGTGTCAAAGCGCTTGGGCATGTCCACGGGGGTCACCCAGTTGGCCCACGGACGCAGATCTGCAGGCTCAAGCGTGAGTCCGGCTTCCTCCTGCACCTCGCGGAGGGCGGCAGTCAGCACGGTGCCCGCTTCCCGGATGGCTTGGTCCGGGTTGGCGGCGATGGATGCTTCCGACCACGCATCGGCGTGCCCTGCCAGCAACTCCTGCGGGTAGTCCCACCCTTCACTGTCCGCGGCATCCACGCGGCCTCCGGGAAAGACCACCATGCCCGCGGCGAAGTCCATGGTGGACACACGGTGCTGGACGAAGACCTCGAGGCCGTCGGCGGCGTCCCTGAGCAGGATCACGCTGGCAGCGAGCCGTGGTTCGGGTGCAGGCGGGACTGTGCCGGGATGATCCGTCATGAAGTCATTCTCTCAGGTGTGCATGAGAGAGGAAGCCGCCAAACGGGCCGGGAGAAACCGCAACCCTTTATGACTGCCACCGAGGGCCAACGCACGGACCCGGGTGTAAACTGGACCTCGCCCATCAGGGCAGATTGATAACGACAGGGGAGCGCCGCCGTCGAACCCTGCAGGGATGCAGGTGACGCGAGGGCGCTGAGAGTGCGGACAGCCGCAGACCCTCGAACCTGATCCGGTTAGTACCGGCGCAAGGGAGTCGAGCTTCTCAGAGTGTCCGGAACACCGGTGGCGCATGCCTGCCGGGAATCCGGGGAGCACTTTCCCCTCCTGTAACCTCAGGAGGCAAAGAAATGACCACGGCAAGCGTGAAGAAGACCAGTTACAACTGGCGTGTAGTAGACATCGTGGTGGCAGCTTTGATCGCCATCGCCGGCGGCGTGATCTTCTGGGCATGGTCCCAGGGCGCCGCGATCGTATCCATTCCCATGAACGCGGCCTACCCGCCCTTGACCGGCCTGATCGCCGGCGGCTGGATGATCCCCGCAGTCCTGGGCATGCTGATCATCCGCAAACCCGGCGCCGCGCTGTTCTGCGAGGCTGTGGCCGCGACGGGTGAGCTGATCATGGGTTCCCAGTACGGCACCACCGTGCTGATTTCCGGCGTCCTGCAGGGCCTGGGTGCCGAGCTGGTGTTCGCTGCGTTCCGCTACAAGAAGTTCAACCTCCCCACGGCGCTGCTGGCCGGTGCCGGTGCGGGCCTCTTCTGCGGCCTCAACGACTCCTTCATGCCGTGGGGCTGGAACATCGCCTACGAGGCCGTGGACAAGCTGGCCTACATCGCGTTCTGCACGTTGTCCGGCGCCATCATTGCCGGCGCCCTCTCCTGGGTCGCCACCCGCGGCCTGGCCAAAACAGGCGTGTTGAGCGCCTTCGCATCGCGCAAGGCCGCCTCGGAGCCCGTCTTCAACTGATGGCCGCAACGAGCACCGGCAGGCCTGCCGCCATCTCCGCCGAGGGCTGGGGTTGGCGGCACGCCGGCCGGACCACACCTGCCATCCAGGGCCTTGACCTCCGCATCGATCCGGGCGAGCGGGTGTTGCTGTTGGGTCCCTCCGGTGCGGGCAAGTCGACCTTGCTGCACGCGCTGGCCGGGGTCCTGGGCGAGGAAGAGGATGATTCGGACGAGACCGGTTCACTCCTGCTGGACGGTGCTTCGCCGCGGGAACAACGCGGCCGCGCCGGATTGATGCAGCAGGATCCCGAAACGCAGGTGGTCTTGTCCCGGATTGGCGACGACGTCGCGTTCGGAGCCGAAAACCTTGCCGTGCCCCGTGACCGGATCTGGACCCGGGTTCATGAAGCGCTCGACGACGTGGGGTTGCGTACCGCTGATGGCGGCGGTTTGGCGTTGGACCACCCGACGGCGGCGCTCTCCGGCGGCCAAAAGCAGCGGCTTGCGCTGGCAGGCATTTTGGCGATGAGACCGGGATTGATCCTGTTGGACGAACCGACGGCCAACCTGGACCCAGCCGGTGTGCTGGAAGTCCGTGATGCCGTGCGCCGATGCTTGGACAAGACAGGTGCCACCTTGGTTGTGGTGGAACACAGGGTGTCCGTCTGGAAGGACCTGGTGGACAGGATCGTGGTCCTGCAGCCCGGTTCGGCTGGCGGTGGGGTGCTCCTGGATGGGCCGCCGGACCAGGTTCTGGCCGAAGCGCACAGCCTGCTCAAGGCCGCCGGCGTGTGGGTGCCCGGGTACGTTCCCGAAACCCGCCGCAGGGAACGCGGGAACCAATCCGCGCAACTGCTGGTGGCGGCCCAGGACCTGGCGGTTTCCCGCGCCAAGCCACGCAGGAAGGGTTTCAGGTCCATCCCGCCGCAGCCGGTGCAGCACGGCATCAGTGCCCAGGTCCGGGCAGGGCAGGCGCTCACCATCACCGGACCCAACGGCGCCGGAAAATCCACGTTCGCCTTGACGCTGGCAGGACTTTTGGCGCCGGTGGCAGGTAAGGTGTCTGCCGCCGTCGAGCTTTCCGAAGGCGCCGGAATCGATCCCTTCCGGTGGAAAGCGGACCAACTGATTTCCCGGATCGGCACGGTGTTCCAGGAACCGGAGCACCAGTTCGTCACCGGCAAGGTGCTGGATGAGCTGATGTTCGGTCCCAGGCATGTGGGCCGTGGCGAGGAGCGGGTCGACGAACTGCTGGAGCGGCTCCGGCTGACGCACTTGGTGGACGCGAATCCCTACACCCTGTCCGGCGGCGAGAAGCGCCGGCTGTCCGTAGCGACCGTGCTCGCCGCACACCCCAAAGTACTGGTCCTGGACGAGCCGACCTTCGGCCAGGACGCGAACACGTGGGCCGAACTGGCGTCGTTCCTGTCGGAACTGCTGGACCAAGGCACCGCCGTGGTCTCGGTGACGCACGACGAGGAGTTCAGTGCCGTGCTGGGCGGCGCGGAACTCAGGTTGGCCCCGGCGGAGCGGTCCCGGAAAATGGAAGCGGGTGCGGCATGAGGGACACCTTGAGCCTGAGCGGCAACCATGCCTTGTTGACGCGGGCCAACCCCTTGGCGAAGTTCGTCGCCGTTTTCCTGATTTCGCTGGTCCTGGCACTGTCCATCGACTGGGTCTCCGCGTCCGTGGCCCTGGTTGCCGAGCTTGCGCTATTCCCCCTTGCCGGGCTCACGCTCGGGCTTCTCTGGTCAAGGGCCTGGCCGCTGATTATCGCCGCGGCCGTTGGCGGCTGGAGCACAGCGATCGTCGCCGCTGACAGCGGCGCTGTATTGCTCGACGTCGGGCTCTGGTCCATCAGCGAAGGCTCGCTGGAGCTGGGACTCGGGTTCATGCTTCGAGGGCTGGCCATCGCGCTTCCGGCGATCCTGCTGATGACCTGCACGGACCCGACCGACCTCGCCGATGCTTTGGCGCAGAAGGCCAGGCTCCCGCACCGGTTTGTGCTGGGCTCCCTGGCCGCGATGCGCTTGGTGGGTTTGCTGGCCGAGGAATGGCAGACAATAGGCATGGCCAGGCGCGCCCGTGGCGTGGGTTCGCAGGGCAGCCCCCTGCAACGGCTGAAGGCGACCCTGGGACAGAGCTTCGGCCTGTTGGTCCAGGCTGTCCGGCGGGCTTCCCGGCTGGCAGTGACCATGGAAGCCCGCGGTTTTGGTGGCGGCCGGCGCACATGGGCGCGTGAGTCCACCTATTCCCTGCTGGACGCCTGGGTTCTCCTGGGCGGCGTCCTCATTGCCGGAACCGCGGTGGTGGCAGCCGTAGGAGCAGGCACCTGGAGCTTTGTCTGGCGCTAGAGGAGGCGCCACGCGGGCTTAGCTGGCCGGAACTTCCTGGGCCTGGATTTCCTCGAACCCGGCCCGTGTAAGGAACCCCAACTGTGCTTGCTTCTCCTCCAGTTGGACGATCGGGCCCAGTTCAAAGCAGGTGGCTTCAAGCCGTCGCAGGGCCTTGGCGTTCCGGGCGTCAGGCTCCACCACGATCCGGTCTTTGCCCGGCAGCGAGAACATGTACTTGATGAGCGAGGTGGCCAGGCGCGGCGTGAAGTGGGGGATCGGCCGGGTGGCCGGGGCCAGCAGCAGGTGCATGCCGATGTCTTCTTCCCGTGCCGGGTAGGCCTCGCTCACGGGATCGTGCAGGGGCTCATAGGTTTGGAACAACGCCAGGGGCTGGCCGTCCAGCTCCACCAGGAAGGCGTGGTGCGTGTCCAGTGAGTCCAGGAACTCATAGATCTCCAGGACTTCCTCCCGGCTTTTCTCCAGCATGCCCCAGAACCTGGCCCTCGGCTGGCCGACCCATTCATGGATGAGGTCGATGTCTTCGGCGGGAACCAACGGAACAATCCGCAGGGCTCCCCAGCCGTCGAGTTCTTCGGCGTAAACGGTGGTTCGGGTGGCAAAGTCCTGGGCAGCGGTCATGTTTTCCTCGGGGCTTGGTGGCGGATGGGGAGAGTCTTAGCGGGGGTCTTTGGTCAGTTGGTCCCAGGACGTTGCCGCGGGGACGAGTTCCCCAACAGTCCACAGGGGCAGCTGGTCTGCGAAGTGCGGGTCAGCCGGAGAACCGGAAGCTCCGAACGGAACGATCCAGCGGCTGCTGTCCCGGTCCTGGAGATCCCAGACGTAGCGGGCCACGGGCCCACGGAAGCTGCGGTCTTCCACGCCCGGCAGGCTTTCCGTGCAGAGGACGCACCCTGTATCCCCGCTGAGTGGTGAATCCGGCGCCGAACCGGCCAAGGAGCCCGGGAGCACATGGACGGGGAGGACCCGGTGGCGGTCGCCCCACACAGCGGAGCCCTCCGTGGTGGTGCCGGCCTCTTCCAACGCGGCGGCCGCTTCGAGGGGTACGGCTATTCCGAGCTCTCCTCCCCGGACCAGGAGGGTCTCCAAGGCGAAGCCTACGCGGGAGCCCACTGAGAGCCAGGGACCGAACAGCGCAGGGAACCCGGTGGCCTCGTGAAGCCGGGCCAATGCAGGATGCCTCACGATCCGCTGGACCAGCGCACCGCGCCAGGACGCGAACGCTGCTGCCTGCCGGCTCCCGCTGTCCATGCGGCCGTCCCACTCCAAAAGGTGGAGGCGAAGGGCATGGGCATCGGGGGAAAGCCCTGCCATGGGCAGATCCTCCAGCAGGCTGCGGAAAAGCGGCCAGGGGCCCAACAACGTATCCGTGTGGATGGCCTGCATCTCTTCAACGGACAGCGGGCCAGCGGCCTCCAGCAGCTCCGTGATTCTCCGCGCCCGGTGGGCTGGAGCGAATTCCATGGCCACGGGGTCACCTCCGCCTGCAGCCCGGTCGTTGGCGGAAACAACGAACTTCTTCACTTCGGTGCGCGGTAGGGGAACGTACTGGCGGTCCCACGCATGCCGCGCCGAGAGCCCCGGGACCGGGAAGCGGCGGTTGTCCGGGTGGCGCTGTGGAACGAGGCCGGCAACAAAATGCCGAACGTCCCCGGCTGCGTCGGCGGTGACCACGCTGTTGACGGGCTCCACCCAGGCATCGAATGCGGCTTCGACGTCGGCGACGGTCCGGCTTCGCAGGAGCGGCAGGAGGGCCTCGAAACCCAACCGCCCCTCAACCCGGGCGGGAAACCTCAACGCCAGCGCGCCGCCGTCGGGCGTTTCCGAAATGACCGGGCCCCGGGAAGTTTCGATCACCTCCACCGTCTCAACACTGCCGCCGCGCACGTGGATGCTTTCCGTGGTGAGGACGGCGGTTTCCCACCCTTCCGGGCTGCGCGCCAGAACGCGGGCGCCACCGGTTTTGCGGGAAGGAACCCGGCGGAGCTGCTCCTCGAACAGGTCCTGGTAGTCGGCCATGGCATTGGTGATGGCCCAGGCTGTGTGCCCGGTGTGGGCGAAGTGGGGCAGTCCGGGAACGCCGGGAAATGCGAAGCCCAGGGCGTCGAACTCGGGGCATGCCAAGCGGATCTGCTGGTAGACGCCGGGCAGTTCCATGAGCCGGTGCGGGTCGCCGGCGATCAGCGGGAGGCCGCTGGACGTGGTGGAACCATGCGCTGCCCAGGCGTTGCTGCCGGACCAGACAGGCGCCTCGATGCTGAAGAGGTCCACTGCGTCCGGTCCGAGCGTGCGGGCCGCATGGGCACGGAACAACTTGTTGGGAAACGTTGAAAACAGAATGTGGTGGACCAGGAAGACCCCCAGGGGCGTCCAGGGATTCCATGGTTCGGGTGTGCAGCCGGCCTGGTCGAATTCGGGAGTGGAGCGCACATCGTCGGCCAGCGCCTGGTTGATCCCGGCCACGTACTGCGTGCACCACCGCCGGGTGTCCGGATCGAGGCGGTCAAAGCAACGCCTGGCTGTGTCATCGAGCCTGGCTTGCCGCGCGAAGCGGTCCCACGCCACTGCGTCAGGGCCAAGGATCTCCGCGGTGCGCCCTTCCGAGCGCCACCGTTCCAGCTCGATCTGCCAGGAACGGTCGGTTGCCGCGTTCACGCCTTGCAGGTAGGCCAGCTCGTCGGCGGACCCGGCCCAAAGGTGCGGGATTCCCCAGGAGTCCCGGTAGATGCCCGGACCGCCTGCCGGGGCGGTGTGGTGCGTCGGGGCAGGCGTCATAATCACAGGCTGCTTTCGAGCTTAGGTTAGGCTTACTTAAGTTCAAGATAGGTGGGGTTGGTCCGGTTCGCAAAATCGGCGCCCTTCGTGAAGGAGTATTGCTTGAAACGCAGTTGGGAAGGCGTCGTCCTGAAGGTAATGGGCGCCAAGGACTTCACGCTCCATGTCACCGGGCGGCAGGAGATCACGCCGGATTTCCTGCGCATCCACGTCCGCGACGGAGGACTCCTGTCCAGCGTTGGCCTGCACCCCACGCTGTGGATCCGCCTGTGGTTCGACGACGCCGGCAAAGGGCACCAGCGCGCCTACACCGTGGTCAATGCCGACCCCGTGGCGGGAACCTTCAGCATGGACTTTGCCATGCACGACGGACTGGCTGCCGACTGGGCACGCTCCGTGCAGCCCGGGACCACGATCGAGGCCACTGTCCAGGGCAGCGCCTTCGCGTTTCCGGACACCGCGCCGCGCCGCATCTGGGTAGTGGGCGACCCTGCTTCCCTTCCCGCCATCAACTCCCTGCTGGACGAACGGAATGCCGTCTTGGGGACTGCCGCTCCCGTGACGGCGTGGCTTGAGTACCAGCACGACGCCGACCCCTCGATTGAGGTGCGCGCCTCAACGTCCGACGTCGTCACCTGGGTTCCGCGCAAACGCGACGGTGACGCTCTGGTTGAGGAAGTTGTCCTTGCCCTGACCGCCGATACCGTGTCCGCCGCCGAGGACTTCTTCTGGATTGCCTGCGAAGCGTCCAGCACCCGGGCCATCGTCAAACACCTGCGGAAGGTACTGGGCGTGGACAAGCACAGGATTGATGCGCTGGGGTACTGGCGGGCGTAGCTACTCCCGCCAGTTCAAGAAGCCTTTTCCGCCATCCGGGGGCGTGAGGATTACCTCGCGGCCATACTTCTTTTTCGCATCCTCGCCGAAAAACGCATCCGGAATGATGCGCACGGCCTTCGTGACTTTCCCGTCCTTCAGGAAGACGAACAGTGCCGGCGAGGCCGTGTAGCGGTTCTCCTTGGTCAGGGGTTCGCCGAACGCGGCTTCGATGTCCTTGGCGGGGGTGCCCTCCATGACGAAACCGGCCTCGTCCCAGTCAAAGTCGGTGGCGTCTGCCAGCTTGAGGGCGGTTCCGTTGGTGGCGGACTCAAGGACCTGGCTGTTGAGCTTTTCGTTGGATTCGGGCATGACGGAACCTCCCAGTGAACAGGCGCCCAGGGCGCAGGTCAAAACAACTAAGAGCAGCCCGGCGAGGGCTGCCATGGCGGTGGTTGCCGGCGACCGGCGTCGTAGTCCTGCTGCCGGTCCCATCAGAAGCCTCACGACGTGGTCCTCGACTCGTCGTTGAACTCGGGATCCTCGCCCGGAGCCGGCGGTGCGTTGCCGGCGTCGCCTGTCTGGTCCATGGGGACCTCGTTGGAAGGGTGCGGCAGGAGGTCCTGTCCCACCACCACCGTGTCGCCGTTGCGGACGGCTTCCTCCACAAGGTCGGCCAGCTCCTCCGCGCCGGCGTCCGGGTGGGCGATGGCGATGTTCCGGCCTACCTCGTTGTTGTACAGGTCCATGGCCTCACGGGGTGCCGGGTTGCCGGGAAGTTGCTCATGGGCCGTCGCGTAGTCCTCGGCCCAGGCGGCCCCGAACTCCTGCACCATCAGGGCATTCCAGTAGGCGTGGCGGAAGGCGTCGTTCTGGTCATCGTTCCGATCCTCGCTGGGGAAACGCTCGTCCGCAACGCTGAAGGCGTCGTCGTGGATGCCTTTGAACGCGTTCATCTCCAAGGGTCCCAGGCCATTGAGCAGTTCGGCCTCTTTCCTGGTGACTTCGCGCTGGTCCACCACCAGGCGCAGCGGGTCCCAGTCTCCTGGCCAGCGGGTGGTCTCGGCGTCGCTGACCTGGTATTTCTCAAGGATCTCTTCAGGGGTGGGCATTCCTGGGTTGGCCGGAGAAGCTGCCGTGGAGATGCTGCCACTGCCTTGGCTTCCGGCGGGGATACCGCTATTGCCTGTCGACGCCGTGGACTGTTCTTCCGCGTTGGTGAGCACCGCTGTGGACGCCGCCTGAATGCCGAGGGAGGTCTTGACCAGCAAGGGGCGGAGGCTCGACTGCCATTCCCCGGCAAACCGCTTGGCATCCTGGCCCTGCCAGTGGCCGCCCTGCCCGATGACCGAATCCAGCTCCCGGGCCTTCGAAGCCAGGAGATCGGCTCCCTTTGCCAGAGCCTTGGACAGTGTCTTGAGCTGATTGATGTCTGCGCCGTAAAAAGGCATGTTCCCCCCTTGAACCGTGCTGTCCATGCTGGTCCAGTGACTGGCTGGAACGCAATGGGGAGTTCTTCCCGCAACCAAGCCACCCGCCCCGGGTACCGTGGCTGACTAACGGAAGCGCCGCCGTCGTGCTTGACATATCGCACCGTTCGGGTACGGCGTGACCTTAACCGCAAGAATCGCGGAATGTCCACCACTTCTAACTCATTTGTGATATTTCTTGAGTATGACGCAACCTACCGCCGAACACGTAGGCCTCCTGCTCCGCAACGCGCGCAGCGACAAAGGCTGGACGCAGGGGCAACTGGCCTCGGAGCTGGGAACCAGCCAGAGTGCCATCGCCCGGATGGAACAGGGCAAACAGAACCTCAGCCTCCGCATGATCGAACGAATCGAGGCTATTTTTGGACGACCGATCGTGAAAGTCGGAAAGCCCCAGATGACCCACCTCCGGGTGGAAGGCGGCCGCACGCTCTCCGGGGAAGTGGATGTCAACAGCAGCAAGAACGCCGGTGTGGCACTCCTGTGCGCAAGCCTGATCAACCGTGGCACCACCACCTTGCGGCGCCTGGCCCGGATCGAGGAAGTCAACCGGATCGTGGAAGTGCTCACGTCGATCGGCGTCGAATGCACCTGGCTCAACGGCAGCGACCTCCGCATCCGCCGCCCCGAGAACCTGAACCTGGACCTCATGGACGTCGACGCTGCCCGCCGTACCCGCAGCGTCATCATGCTGCTGGGCCCTTTGCTCGACCAGACCAACGACTACCTCCTGCCGTACGCCGGAGGCTGCGACCTCGGCACACGCACCGTGGAACCGCACATGCAGGCCCTGCGTGAGTTCGGCCTGTCCGTCGAGGCGAAATCCGGCTTCTACTCCGTGGCTGCGCCGCCGGCCGATGGGCAGGACCGCTCCTTCGTCCTGACCGAACGCGGCGACACCGTCACCGAGAACGCCATCATGGCCGCGGCCCACCGCGAGGGCACCACCGTCATCCGCAACGCCAGCCCCAACTACATGGTCCAGGACCTCTGCTTCTACCTGCAGGGCCTGGGGGTGGAAATCCAGGGCATCGGAACCACCACCCTGCGCATCACCGGCCGTTCCAGCATCGACGTGGACATTGAATACTTCCCGTCAGAAGACCCCATCGAGGCCATGAGCCTCATCACCGCGGGCATTGTGACCAATTCCGAAGTCACCATCCGCCGGGTACCCATCGAGTTCATGGAGATCGAACTCGCGACCCTCCAGCAGATGGGCCAGGAACTGGTGGTGTCCGGCGAATACATGGCACGCAACGGCAGGACCCGGTTGGTGGATGTCACCACCAAACCGTCTGTTCTGCGCGCTCCGCAGGACAAGATCCACCCCATGCCGTTCCCGGGCCTGAACATCGACAACCTGCCCTTCTTCGCCGTGATCGCCGGTAACGCGGAAGGCCAGACCATGATCCATGACTGGGTCTACGAGAACCGCGCCATCTACCTGACAGAGCTCAACAAGCTCGGCGCCCAGGTGCAGCTCCTTGACCCGCACCGGATCTACGTGAACGGCCCCACCAAGTGGCGCGCCGCTGAGGTCGGCTGCCCGCCGGCCCTGCGCCCGGCTGCGTGCCTGTTGCTGGCCATGCTCGCCGCGCGCGGAACCTCCGAGCTGCGCAACATCTACGTCATCGAACGTGGTTACGAGGACCTGGCCGAGCGGCTCAACACCATCGGGGCCAAGGTGGAGTACTTCCAGGACTAAGGCAGCGCACCCGTTTCCGCCATTCGCGCCCCACGTACGCCTGGGCGCACCCGTTTCCGCCATCCGCGCCCGGTCCATTGGGGGCGGACGGCGGCAGGGGGTGCGCACCAGGATAGCTAAGGGCAGAATGAAGCATGCGGACTTTCGGGGTTGAGGAAGAGTTGCTCATCGTCGATCCTGTGACGGGAGCGCCGCTGGCCCTCGCGGACGCACTGCTGGCGGGAACTGATCCCGTGGAGCCGGGCCTGGGCCTGAGCCACGAGTTCAAGCTCGAACAGATCGAAACGCAAACCCGGCCATGCCATACCTACGCCGAGCTTCTTCCGCAGATCCGGCGTGGGCGCAACATGGCCAACCAGGCCGCCAGGAAACACGACGCCCGTATTGCCGCCCTGGCCACCTCGCCCCTGGAGTCCGGGACGCACACCACGCCCGATCCCCGGTTCGCCGAGATGCTGGAACGCTTTGGGCTCACGGCCCATGAGCAACTGACCTGCGGTTTCCACGTGCACACCTCCGTGGAGTCGCCGGAAGAGGGCGTGGTGGTCCTGGACCATATCCGGGACAAACTGGCCGTGCTGACGGCGATCAGCGCCAATTCCCCGTATTGGCGCGGCCAGCACAGCGGCTTCGACAGCTTCCGGACCCAGGCCTGGAACCGCTGGCCGACGTCCGGTCCGTCAGCGGTGTTCGGTTCGCTGACCGCCTACCGGCGGATGGTCAAGCGGTTGCTGGAAACCGGCGTCATCTTGGATGAGGGCATGATCTACTTTGATGCCCGCATCTCCCGCAACCATCCCACCGTGGAGATCCGGGTCGCCGACGTGTGCCTCCGCGCCGAAGACGCGGCGCTCATTGCCGTGTTGGTGCGCGCCTTGGTGGAGACGGCGACCTTGGAAATGCTCGACGGCGTGGATCCCGCCTCGGTGCCCACGGCCCTGCTCAGGATGGCCAGCTGGCAAGCGAGCAACACCGGTCTCCGCGGGGACCTCCTGGACTTCGGCGACTTCCGTCCCCAGCCTGCCGCGGACGTTGTGTGGGCCCTGGTGGACTACCTCAGCCCGGTCCTGGACGACCAAGGGGAGCTGGAACTGGTCAAGGCAGGCATTGCCGACATCCTTGAGCGGGGCAACGGGGCTCAGGAACAGCGCGCAGCAGCGGACCGGTTCAGCACCCGTTCCGCCGGTGCCGGCTCTCCGGGAACCCCGCCCACCACGGAAGTCCTGACCGCCGTCGTCGGGCATGCCGTGAAAGTCACCACCCGCGGCACCTCAACCGACGCGCACAAGGAACCGGCGCCGCTGTTGACCAGGGTCCGGAGAGCTTAGGGGCGCTCTTCGGCCGGTTCTTCCCACGTCATCAGGTACGCTCCGGCCACCCCCCCCGGTGATCCAACGGCCTTCTTCCGCCAGCAGCATGCGAAGCCGCTCCGCAGCATCAGCGGTGAGGTACACCCGCTGGACCGGGGAGATCCCCAGGAACCAAACCGCCGTACCGGAAACAATGACTGCTCCGGCACGGCGATAAGGGCGGTTCCCGCTCATGGCATGAAGGTTAGACCTGCTTGAGCGCCTTTTCCAGATCCAAAATCAGGTCGTCCACGTCTTCCAATCCAACGGACAACCGGACCACGCCGTCGGACAGTCCAATGGCGGCCCGTCCCTCCGGTCCCATGGCCCGGTGGGTGGTGGTGGCAGGGTGCGTGATGAGGGACTTGGCGTCGCCCAGGTTGTTGGAAATGTCGATGACCCGCAGGCCGTCCAGCAACGCAAAGGCGGCTTCCTTGGCGCTCCGCCCGGAGGACGGTGACAGTTCGAACGTCAGTACGGTGCCGCCGGCTTTCATCTGCTTGGTGGCGAGCTCATACTGCGGGTGGGACTTAAGCAACGGGTACTTGACCCAGTTGATGGCCGGCTGCTGCTCGAGCCATTCGGCGATTTTCAAAGCCGATGCGGAGCTGTGGTTCACGCGCAGCCCGATGGTTTCAAGGCCCTTGGTGAGGACCCAGGCGTTGAAGGCGGACAGCGACGGTCCGGTATGCCGCATGAGCTGCTTGACGGGGCCGTCAATGAACTCCTTGGTGCCCAGGATCGCTCCACCCATCACGCGGCCTTGGCCATCGATGTGCTTGGTGCCCGAGTAGACGATCACATCGGCGCCCAGCTCACCGCAGCGTTGCAGCAGGGGAGTGGCAAAGACATTGTCGACGACCACAGTCGCCCCGGCGGCATGTGCCAGTTCGCTGACGGCAGCGATGTCCACGATTTCCTGCATCGGGTTGGACGGTGACTCGAAGAAGACGGCCGTGGTCGGCTCGGAGAGCGCCGCGCGCCACTGGTCCAGGTCCGGGCCGTCGACGAACACTGTTTCCACGCCCCAACGCGGCAGGATTTCGTTCAGGATCACAAAGCAGGAACCGAAGAGTGAACGGGCGGCAACCACGCGGTCGCCGGCTGCCAGCAGTGCGCCCAGTGCGGTGAAGACTGCAGACATGCCGGACGCCGTGGCAAAGCAGGCCTCGGTTCCTTCAAGGAGCCGCAGCCGTTCCTGGAACGTGGCCACGGACGGGTTGCCGTAGCGCGAGTAGACAAAGCGTTCGTCTTCGCCGGTGAACGCCCGTTCTGCTGCTGCAGCGGATTCGTAGACGAAGCCGGAATTGAGGAACACCGGCTCGGCGGTTTCCTGGAAGTTGGTACGGTCGAGTCCACCGCGGACGGCCTGGGTGTCAGCGCTCCAGCCGGCGGCGTCAGGATTGAAAGTCACTTTTAGTCGGTCCCCAGGTTGGTGGGCAGGCCACGGTTCTTCCAGCCGTTGACGGTGCGTTCCCCGTAACGGTCAGGTTCGCCCTCGAAGCCTTCCAGGACGTTGTAGGACGTGAATCCGGCCTGCGTTGCGGCGATGGCGGCGGAGATGGAGCGCTGGCCCGAACGGCAGATGAACAGCAGTTCAACGCCGTCAGCCTCGGGAGCCTGCTGCTTCAGGTCGTCGATGAAGGTCGGATTCGGGATGCCGCCGGCGAGGTTCCACTGGATGAACAGGGGATCATTCTCCGTGGCCTTGGTGTCAGGGATGCCGATGTGGGCCCATTCGCCCTCGGTCCGGACATCAACCAGGATGGCGCCGTCCTTAAGCTTGGCCCACGCATCCTGCGGGGTCAGGTCACCTGCGTAGCTCATGCGTGTCCCTCGAATGCTTCTTCGTCTTCGTCGTTTTCCAGTTGGTCCACGGCGTTCGCGACGGCGGCATCCGCACTTGCGATCGCGGCGGGCAGGACGATGGCTTGCGCCACAATCACGTCCGTGCCGTTGAAGGTTGCGGACGGGCTGCCGTGCAGCACATAGCCTTCGGCGAGGGCGTTGCTGATGCGCTCGCAGAATTCGCGGGTATCCGGGCCCGTGATCAGGCGGTAGGCGAGTTTGTCGTCAGTGGGTTCTGGCATTCGTGGTGCTCCTCAGTCACGCTTGCAGTTCGAAGTGTCGATACGCCGAGTAGTCACCTGAGGCACCCCGCCGCGGGAGAGGGTTGCCGACCAGCAAGTCAGGGCTTAACGCTGGTGCTCATTACTCAAGAAAAACGTAACATCCGTGGACGTTCACCTGCATTTGTTGCGGGCATGGCAGCCGTCATGTTGCGTAACCGGTGCCTACTTGTGGTCCTGTCCGGCCAGTTCACGGACCGCCGCACCAACTGTCGAATAGAAGTGGTCAGGAGTGAAGCGGGCAGCCGTGCCCAGCTGGACCAGCTTGTCCTTGACCGGACCCTTCAGCTCGGCGAACACGAGGTCCACGCCCCGTTGGGCCAACCATTCGTCCAGCGTGACAAGGTCGTCCAGGGCTGTGGTGTCGATCCCGGTGATGGGCTCGGCAGCGAGGATGACGTGCGTGATGTGGTCCTCGGCCTCGTCCAGTTCTTCCCGGACGAAAGTGGCCAGGACCTGCCCGTTCCCGAAGAAGAGGGGTGCATCGAACCGGAGGATCAGGAGCCCGGGGATCCTGTCGCCTTCCGGGTGGCGTGCGAGGTCGTGGTATCCGGGGCGGCCCTCCTGGGCGCCGAGCTCCGTACGGTAGGGATTCCATGCCCGCCGCACAAAATCAAGGAGGGCCAGGGCGATGGCCACGAGGATTCCCTGCAGCACGCCAACCAGGAGCACTCCAAGGAACGCCGCCAGCATGACCACGGATTCGCTGCGGCTCATGCGCAGCAGGCGCCGCACTCCCGCGGGATCGGCCAGGGCGACCGCGGCGGCGATCACCACGGCCGCCAAGGTGGCCGACGGCAGGAATTCGGTGACTCCGGGCGCCAGGAGCATGAAGGCGAGCACCAAGGCCGCTCCCACGGCACCCGTGAGTTGGGACTTTGCCCCGGCATCCACCGCAACAGGTGTCCGGGAACTGCTGCCGCAGATGGGAAAGCCACCCAGGACACCCGTTGCTGCGTTGGCTGCACCCAAGGCAGCCATCTCCCTGTTGCCGGAGATCCTCTTCCCTTCTTTCGCTGCCAGGGACTGGGACAGTACTCCGGTGTCAGCGAACGCCATGAGGGCGATGCCGGCCGCCGCCGGGACCAGGGCAAGGGCGTCGCCCCACGTGATGCCACCAAGCGCTGGAGCCGGCAGGCCCTGGGGGAGCGCCCCTGTTACCTTGACGGTATCGCCCAGGTCCAGGAAAGCCGTGGCCAGGCAGGAAGCGACCACGGCCAGCAGGACTCCGGGAACCTTCCATTTCAGGCGGCGCGGAATCCAGATCAGTGCCAGCGAGCCCAGTCCGAGGGCGACGGCGGCAAGGTTGGTGCCTCCGTCCATGACCTGGGTGTAGGCGCCGGCCAATTTCTCCCAGATCGAGTCGCCTTCTGCCTCAATCCCCAGGAAGGCGGGAACCTGGGACAACCCCACGTACAGGGCAAGCCCGTTGAGGTAGCCCAAACGGATGGGTTTTGAGAGCAGGCCGGTGATGGTCCCCAGGCGGAGGACTGAACCCACGAGCATGATGCCGCCGACGAGCAAGGCCAGCAGGCCCGCAAGTGCCACGGATTTCTCGCTGCTGCCCATGGCCAAAGGCATGATGGCTGCCGCGATCAAGGGTGCCAGGGCAGAATCAGGGCCCAGCACCAGGATCCTGGAAGGACCCACGATTGCGTATACCAGCAGGGGGACGACCGTTGCGTAAAGACCGGTGACAGGCGGGAGTCCTGCCGCCTGCGCGTAAGCCATGCCCGCAGGGACCAACAGGGCAAACAGTGCTGCGCCGGCAATCAGGTCATGCCGCAGCCATTCCCGCTTGTAGCCCTTCAGTGCCCAGGCGCCCAACAACCGGTCCCTCACAGATCGGGCGAACGTGGGCGCACTCATACAGAGATCATTCCGGACCCTGCCGTTTTCCGGAAGCCGGGCCGTGCTGCAGGCACTTCACATGTGACGCCACGGGAGCATAATTGACGCAGTACGACCCCCTGTAACTTCGCATGAAATCAGGTCGCGGTGAACGGACACAGCAGTTCTACACTCAAGCCCATGCTTCATTTTGGTTGGTTCGTGGGACACGGCTTCGGAGTCCAGGGGTGGGGAACTCCGGGGTACAGCCTGGGTTACGACTGGAAGAAACCCGCGTTGTACCAGGAGGCCGTGCGTGCCTTCGAGAGATCCGGCCTGGACCTGTTCATCATCGAGGATTCCCTCACAGTCCCGGATACGTACGGCGGCACCGCGGAAGTATCCCTTGCCCATGCCTCTTTCGCCCCCAAACATGATCCGCTTGCCCTGGTCCCGTACCTGCTCTCCGCCACGGAGCACCTCGGGATTGTCCCGACGGTCAGCGCGTCCTTCTACCCGCCCTTCACCGCGGCGCGGCTGCTGGCCACACTCCAGCATTTCTCCGAGGGCCAACTGGGATGGAACGTGGTCACCTCCGGCAGCGACCTCGCCGCGCGGAACTATGGCCTTGACCAGCAGATCGAACATGACCTCCGGTACGAAAAAGCGGAGGAATTCGTCGACGTCGTCAGGCGGCTGTGGCGGAGCTGGGAACCGGACGCCGTGCTGGAGGACGTTGAGGCCGGTCGGTTTGCCGACCACACCAAAGTTCACCCGATCAACCACGACGGCGAATTCTTCAAGGTCCGCGGTCCGCTCAACACAGCGCCGCTGCCGGAAGAGCCGGTGCTGGTGCAGGCGGGCGCCTCGCCCCGGGGCAAGGCCTTCGCCGGAGGCCACGCCGATGTGGCGATCGCCCTGGCCCGCGGCGTGGACGGCATGAAGGCCTACCGGGACTCCATCCGGGCTGAGGCCGCCAAGGCGGGCAGGAACCCCGACCATGTCAAGGTACTTTTCGTCCTCAAGCCCACCGTGGTGGGATCTACGGCAGAGGCCGAGGACCTGCGCGCCCAACGCAGGGAGCTGACGCAGCGGGACATCGACAGCCAGCTCAACTCGATCTCCTACCTTTCCGTCATTGATTTCAAGCAGTTCGACCTCGACGCACCCTTGCCCGAGCTCACCACCAACAGCAACCAAGGCACCCTGGAGCACTTCTCCAAGGCAGCACCTCCAGGCTCCACGCTGCGCCAGATCCTCCAGGCCCGAAGCGGCGGCGCCGGGGACTCCATCATCGGTACAGCCGCGGAAATCGCGGACTATCTGCAGGAAACAGGCGAGGCAGTGGGCGGTGATGGCTTCCTGTTTTCCGGCTTCGTGGATCCCGTGACCGTGCATGGCGTCCTGGACAAGCTCACTCCCGAGCTGCGCCGCCGCGGTGTCTTGAGGACCAGTTACGGAAACGGTGGCTTCCGGCAAAACCTCCTGGACTTCTGACGATGCCCGGGCCTGGGAAGACACTGGTCATCGGCACCTCCGCCGTGAGCGCTCCCGAGGTGGCGGAGGCAGCGGCCGATCCGACGTTTCACGTGGAACTCAACCGTGAAGCGTTGACCTTGATTCAGCAGTCCAGGGACGTGGTGGAGAAAGCCGCCGCATCGGGACAGCGTGTCTACGGACTCAACACCCTGCTGGGATCCGGGCGCGACACGGCTGTGGAGGAAAAGTCCATCCTGGCGTACCAGGTCCAAGTGGTCCGCTACCACAACAGCGGGGTCGGCGCCTACCTGGACCGGGCCGCCGCCCGTGCCGTGATCCTTGCCCGGCTCATCGGATTCAGCCGCGGCGGCTCGGGCGTCCGCCCCGAAACAGCCCGGTTCTACGCCGACCTGCTCAACAGCGGCATCCATCCCGCCATCCCGCGCGAAGGATCGGTGGGGTCATCCGACCTCACCCAGCTTGCCGCCGTCGCCGCGGTCGCAATCGGGGAGGGGGAAGCCCTCGACCCCTCGGGCGCCGTGGTTCCGGGCGCCAAGGCGCTCGCCGACGCCGGACTCCAACCGCTGGTCCTCGCTCCCGGCGAGGCCCTGGCGCTGGTCAGTGCCAACTCCTACTCCGTGGGCGCCGGAACCCTCGCCCTGGTGAGGCTGCAACGCCTGGCCGGGCTGGCCGACGTCGCGCTTTCCCTCTCGCTTGAGTCCATTGCAAGGTACGACGGCGGCGGGAACCTCAGCCCTTTTTCGCCGCCGATCCAGGCGGCCAAGGCGGTAGACGGCCAGCGGCTGTCCGCGGAGGCTGTCCGGCGCCTGTTGAGCGGTGGTTGGTTGGAGCGCGCCCGCCCCGAGGTGTCCGTGCAGGATGCCTTGTCCTTCCGTGCGGCACCGCAAACCCATGGAGCTTTCCGCGATCTGGTCCAACAGTTCGAGCGGGCGCTGGAGGTGGAACTCAACGGCCGGAGCGACAACCCACTGGCTGACGTCGGGTCCGGACTCATGGTCTCGGGTGGCAACTTCCAACCGATGCAACTGGCGCTCTCCTTTGAATCGCTCAGGCTGGCCCTGGCACATGTGGGCATTTCCAGTGAGCGCCGGATCGCCAAACTGTACCCGCCGCAACGCACCATCCGGGCCAGGCATTTGGCTGCCGCGTCGGGCGGGTCGGGCTTGGCGCAGGAGGAACTGCCCGGACTGCTGTGGTACTCGGCCGCCGGCTTGCTCGCCGAACTCAAGTTCCTTGCAGCCCCGGCAACCCTGGGCGCTCCAACCCTTTCCGCCGATATCGAGGACCACTCCACGCTGGCTCCCTTGGCGCTGCAGCAGTTGGAAAAATCTCTGGAAGCGGCCGAAAAACTCCTGGCGATCGAAGCACTCACCGGCTCCTACCTGCTGCTCGAAGCGGATGCCGCGCAGCCGCTCGGAAAGGGGACTGCCGCCGTCGTGGGCTGCCTGGCCGACATCCTGGCAGACCGGCCGCCCGCTTCCGTACTGGTGGAAAGGGCGCGGCATGCCCTGCTGGTCCGGGAGGAAGGGGAGGCACAGTGACCACGGAAGCAGCCGGGCCGGCCCATACCGACGGGCTCGAGGCCTCCATCCTGGACAAAGTGGGCCACACGCCGCTGGTGGCCTTGGAGTCACTGGGCAGGGGTCTGGGCAGCAGCATCCACGTCAAACTAGAATCCGAAAACCCCGGCGGCTCCATCAAGGACCGGACCGCTTTGAGCATGGTCCGTGCCGCCGAGGAATCCGGGGAGCTGCAGCCCGGGGCCACGATTGTTGAGAGCACCTCGGGAAACACGGGGATCGGGCTTGCCCTGATCGGCCAGCTGACCGGGCACCCGGTGGTGGTTGTCACCGGCGACTCCATCTCGCAGGAGAAACTCGACGCCCTGCACAGCTACGGGGCGCGCGTGGTGATCACCGATTGGAACGCGCCGTCCGAGTCGCCGGAGAACGCCCGGGCGGTAGCGGCGCGCATCACTGCGGAGACCCCCGGGGCCTGGCGTCCAATGCAGTTCGACAATCCCGCCAACCCCTTGGTCCACTACCGCACCACCGGGCCCGAAATCTGGGAACAGACGGGCGGGCTTGTGACTCACTTTGTAGCCGGAATTGGTACCGGCGGGACCATCAGCGGCAACGGCCGGTACCTGAAGGAGCGCGTGGCTGCCGAACGGCCGGGAGGCCACGTGGAAGTGGTCGCGGCAGATCCCCATGGCTCGGCCTACAGCGGCGGGCATCCCGGTAACATCCTGGTGGACGGCGTCGGCAACTCCTGGCCTGAAGCGGAATGGCCCAAGATTTTCGACCGGTCGATCGTGGACCGGTTCCTGCGGATCCCCAATGATGAGGTGTACACCACCGTCCACCGGCTCCTGGATGAAGAGGGGCTTGCGCTGGGTCCGTCGTCGGGGCTCATCGTGGCCGCAGCCCTCCGTGTCGCGCGGGCCGCACCAAGGGGGTCGGTGGTGGTGGCGATTGCTCCCGACGCCGGAACCAACTACCTCAGCAAAGCCTTCAACCCTGTCTGGCTGGCAGAGAACGGCATTCGCCTCACGGCGGACATCCCCGCCCCCGGCGAGTGATCCTCGGTGCGTTAAGCTCCACGTATGCCCGAACAGGAACCAGCGCACCGCCTTGCCGGTTATCTGGACAAACAGCAGCCCGAACTGTACTCAACGCTGAGCCACTACTCCCAGCAACTGGTGGACGAGGCGGACAGGCTTGGGGTCCCCCGCCGGACCCTGGAGCTCATCAATTATCTGTGCTCCCAAATCAACGGCTGTGCCTTTTGCCTGGACCTGCATCACCGCCGGGCGCTGAAATACGGCGAGACCGAGCAGCGTCTGTCCTTGGTGCCCGTCTACCGTGAAGTCCAACTGTTCGAGCCCTACGAGGTCGCCGCCATGGAGATCGCAGAGCAGATCACCCGCATGAGCACGTCGCGGCCCACCTTTGAACTCTTCGAAAAAGCCCGGCTGCATTACACGGATGCCCAGATCAGCGTGATCTGCATGGCGGCGATCGGCATCAACGCCTTCAACCGCCTCTCCATCCTGAGTGAGCACCCCGTCCGGGCGGCCAGGAAGTAGTCCAAGCACGCCTGGGGCGTACCGCCACCACCTTCTTTGGGCCCACAGCCAGCTCGAGGCCAGGATTTTCCCGGCGTGTTGGGTGTCCGTCGGCTCAAAGTTGGTGGTGGCGGCACACCCCCTAGGGTGAAACCTTTTCCGTGGCAGGCGAGGCAAGCTTCCGCCGTCGTCCGTACTTGAAGTGGAAGAACGCATAGCAGGCACCCACGAACGGAATGCCGAACAACAACGCAGCCACCTGGTTGGGATCGAAGGCGATACCTATGAGGGACACCACGCAGAGCGCGAACGCAAGGATCGGAACCAGCGGGAACAGCGGCGCCCGGTAGGGGAGCGATGCAAGATCACCGCCGTTGCGGACAAAAGTTCGCCGGTACACGAAGTGCGAGGCCACGATGGACATCCACACACCCACCGTGGCGAAACCGGCTATGGAGACCAGCACCAGGTAAACGGTGGCGGGTGCCACGATGCTGCTGACCAGGGAGGCAAGGCCACCGAGCATGCTCACACAGAGCGCCACGAGAGGGATTCCGCGCTTGGTGAGCTTCTTGAAGGCCTTGGGGGCGTGGCCTTCGTCGGCCAGCGAGAACAGCATGCGCGCGCAGGAGAACAGGCCGCAGTTACCGGCTGACAGCAGCGCGGTGATGATCACGAAGTTCATGATGTCCGCCGCGAACGGGATGCCCAGCATGGAGAACACCGTGACGAACGGGCTCTCATCCACGCTCACTTTCTCGTAGGGGATGGTGGCGGCGATAACCGTGATCGCCCCGACGAAGAAGATCATGAGCCGGATGACAGTGGTCCGCATGGCCTTGGGGATGTTCGCGCCCGGGTTGGCTGTTTCGCCGGCGGCGACGCCGATCAGCTCCGAGCCGGAGAACGCGTAGAAGACCGCCAGGCAGGTCACGAAGACACCCGTGAAGCCGTTGGGGAACAGCCCTGCATCCGTGGAGAAGTTCTCGGTCAGCGACGGGTAGCCGCCCTCGGCGAGGGGGTGGAAGCCCAGCAGGGCAGCGCCGCCCAGGATGATCAGGCCGACGACGGCGGCGACCTTGATCAGTGCGAACCAGAACTCCGATTCACCGAAGACACGCGATGAGATGGCATTGAGGGTGAACAGGACCGTGGCGAAGACGAAGCACCAGATCCAAACGTCAACGCCCGGGAACCACCGCTGCATGAGCAGGCCGGCCGCTGTGAACTCCGACCCCAGGGCCACCGCCCAGCAGAGCCAATACAACCAGGCCGTGGCAAAGCCGGTGGCCGGCCCGATGGTGCGGGCAGCATAGATGTGGAATGCCCCTGAAACGGGGAATGCGACGGCGAGTTCCCCCAGGCACGCCATCACCAGATAGACCACCACGGCGCCGATCAGGAATGCGATGACTGCGCCGAGCGGGCCGGCGGTGGCGATGGTGTAGCCCGAGCTGACGAACAGGCCTGAACCAATGACGCCTCCCATGGCGATCATGACCAGGTGCCGGGCCTCCATGGACCGGCGGAGGCCTGATGAGGCGCCCTCTTCAGGCTGCGCCTCAGGTGCCGATACCTCGGCTTTGAGTGGGGAGCTGTGTCCCATGTTCCCTCCGGGAAGTAGACAGCAAAGTCTTGGAAGTGCCGTGCCGTTGGAGTGATCCAACTAACACGAAGACAAGATTCATCACACGACAAACACCCATTTCAAGGAGGATAAGAAACCCCTCGCATAGACGGGCGGGCACCCTGAGCGAGACTAAGATTTCCTTATCTGCAAGTCATGCGAGCAATTACTCTGCTTTCGACCTGCTAAGTTCCAAGCGGAGCTTCTGCAAGGATTACTCGATGCCGGCGAACAACTCGTTGAGTTCAGCCGTGAGCTGCTTGCGGACGGCTGGTGATCCGATCTCGTGGCCGTTGATGTGGTTCACCGGTGCGATCAGGCGAATGCTCGAAATCAGCCACACGGCGTCGGCGTCAAAAAGGTCCTGCGGAACCAGCGGGCCGTAGCCAAGCTCCCAGCCGGCAGCTTTGGCGGCCGCGAAAAGCGCGCCTTGCGACGTGCCCGGAAGGATGCCGCTGTCCAGTTGGGGAGTGATCAGGCGACGCACCGTGCGGACTGAACCTTCGCCGTCGTCGACTGTTTCCAGGTGGGCCAACAGCACAGTGGACGTCGGCCCCTCCAGGACGCGCCCGTCTGTGGAGGTGAAGATGGCGTCATCGGCACCCTGCTTGTGCGCATAGCGCAGCGCGGCCATGTTCACGGCATAGGAGAGCGTCTTGGCGCCCAGCAGTAGCCAGGGTGCGCGCTCGCCGGCTTCGGTGTCGAAGCCCCGGTCCAGAAGTACGACGTCGATACCCGTCTCCCGCTGCCGGCGGCTGCCCGCGGGTGAAGGCGAAGCCTGGACCCAGCACGTGGGGCTGGCTGCACCTTCCACGCCCCGGGTCACCAGGAGCTTGACGACGACTTCGTCTTCTTCGGGAGTAGGCGCGGGGTGGGCGGAACGGAACTCGGTGATGGCAGTGTCGATGGCCCTGCGCCAGGCATCCTGCTCCGGAACGGCGAGGTCCAACGCCGCGGCCGAGCTGCCCAGCCGGTTCAGGTGCGCCTGCACTTTGCGCGGCTTGCCCTGGACGGCCAGTAGCGACTCGAACACGCCATCACCACGGGTGGCACCGAGGTCCGTTGCCATGAGCTGGGGCTGGCTGGAGTCGGCGACGCGGCCGTTGGGGAGGGCCGGATCCAGGAAAACAAGGACCGTAGGGGCAGGTGAAGTCATGTTCCAAGCTTAGTGGCGCCCTCCACCACGGGCGGGCGGATAGGCTGAGGTCACTGTTTGTATTCGGACCGTGGGGGTTTGTCGAGTGCTTTTTCCGTTTCCGTTTGGCCCCGAGTGGACGTGGCTCGTGGGTGTCTGGGCCATCGCGGAAGTCATCATGCGGATCGTGCTGCTGGGCATCATCCCCGGCAACCGCCGCCCCACCACTGCCATGGCCTGGCTCCTGGCCATCTTCCTGATCCCGTCCCTTGGCTTCGTGCTTTTCCTGCTGTTCGGAAATTTCAAGCTTTCCAAGCGGCGGAGGGAGCAGCAGGAAGCGGTGAACCACCGGGTCCGTTCCGTCACTTCCGAGCTGGCGGATCCGGCCAGCGAATATTCCGGTCCCGAATGGGTGCGCTCGGCAGGCGAACTCAACCACCAGCTGGGCTCGCTTCCCATGGTGGACGGCAACAAAGTGGAACTGATTCCGGGCTATGACGAGTCACTCAAGGCCATGGCGGAAGCCGTCCGCGGTGCCAAGGAATACGTCAATGCCGAGTTCTACATCATGAGCAGCGATTTCATGACCGACGAACTGCTCACGGAACTGGAGAAGGCCGCAGAACGCGGTGTCACGGTACGGCTGCTCTTCGACCACATCGGCACCCTCCGCATCAAGGGCTACCGGCGCTTGGTGCGCAGGCTCAAGGCGAGCAAGATCCAGTGGAAGCCGATGCTCCCGCTGCTGCCCATCCACGGACAGTGGCGGCGCCCGGACCTGAGGAACCACCGCAAGATCCTGGTGATCGATGGTGTCCTGGCGTTCACTGGCTCCCAGAACCTGATCGAGCCCTCCTACAACAACCCCAAGCACCGCAAGGTTGGCCGGAAATGGGTGGAGCTCATGGCACGGCTGGAAGGTCCCATTGTGCCCACGCTCAACGTGGTGTTCGCCACCGACTGGCTGAGCGAAACGGACGAGTCGCTGGAAGAGCAGCTGCGGTTGCCCACCGGGCCGAACCCCGGGCACGTCACCGCGCAAGTGGTCCCGAGCGGTCCCGGGTTCTCCACGGAAAACAACCTGCGCCTCTTCAACACCCTGATCTACTCCGCCCAACACAGGATTTCCATCTGCAGCCCATACTTCGTGCCGGACGATTCGCTGCTGTACGCCATCACCACGGCAGCCCAGCGCGGGGTGGACGTGGAACTGTTCGTCTCGGAGAAGGGCGACCAGTTCCTGGTGCACCACGCTCAGCGCTCCTACTACGAGGCCCTGCTGGAGGCCGGTGTCCGGATCTACCTCTACAAGGCCCCGTACGTCCTCCACGCCAAGCACTTCACGATCGACGACGAAGTAGCCGTCCTGGGCTCCAGCAACATGGACATGCGGTCCTTCTCCCTGAACATGGAGGTTTCGGTGATGTTGCTGGGCGCTGAGACGGTCAACCTCATGCGGGCCGTGGAATCGACCTACCGCGAGGTCTCCACGGAATTGACCCTGGACGACTGGATGCACCGGCCACCACTGGCCAAGTATGTGGACAACGTGGCGCGGCTGACTGCCACCCTGCAGTAACCCTCAGGAGGGGAAGTCCGCCCCCAGCGTAGAGAGCACCCCGTACGCCTTGGTCCGGATTTCCTCGTATTCTTCATCCGCCACGGAGTCCGCAGTGATGGCTCCCCCCACGCCAAGGGTGAGGGTCCGCCCCTCGGGCGCTTCAGGGTTCACCACCAGCGTGCGGATCACTACGGCAAGGTCCGTCGCGGCGTTCATGGAGAAATACCCCACGGCGCCCGAATACATTCCGCGGGGCCCGGACTCAAGACGGTCCAGGATGTCCATGGTGCTGATCTTGGGCGCGCCGGTCATGGAACCGGCAGGAAACGCGGCGGCGACGGCTTCAGCCCTGGGAGCCCCCGGCCGAAGCTGTGCATCCACGGTGCTGACCATCTGGTGGACCGTGGCATAGCTTTCAATCGCGCAGAGGCGGCTCACGGTGACGGACCCCGGCACGGCGTAGTGACTCAGGTCGTTGCGGAGGAGGTCCACGATCATGATGTTCTCCGCACGGTCCTTGAGTGACTCCTCGAGCTCATGCCGCAAGCGGATGTCTTCGGCGTCATCCTTGGACCGGCGGCGGGTGCCCTTGATCGGCTCGGCCCGAATGCCGCCGTCGGACAAGATCCTGAGGAAGCGCTCCGGCGAGGTGCTGGCCGCCACGAGCCCGCCGAACTTCAGGTAACTTGCGAAAGGCGCGGGGTTGCGGCGACGCAGTGCCAGGTAGGTTTGCCACGGGTCGAGGCCCGGGTCACCGGCTTCAAGGGTGGTGGTAAGGCAGACCTCGTAGGAGTTGCCTTCGCTGATTTCGTGCTGGGCGTCGGCGATCTTCCGCTTGTAGTCGGTAGCGGAGTCGCGGCAGGTGAACCCGGGGATGGAACCAACGACGGCGGATGGGGCACCGGCGGTGACCGGCCGGCCGGCGGCGCGGCGGCCGGAGGCGGGGTGGGTTGTGGCCGGGTGCACACCGGCACTTTCGCTGCTCGAAGCAGCCGCCACCGAGGCGCGTGCCGCGCTGAACCATTGATCGGCGTCGGGGGCGTCCAGGGCCAGCAGCCACACGGCGCGGTCGCGGTGGTCCAGCACCACGGCGCGCCCCGCGAAGAGGAGGGCCGCATCCGGAGTAAGGGAGCGGACATCGTTGCCGCCGGTTTCCCGCTTCAGCTCATAACCCAGGTATCCAAGCCAGCCCAAGGTGAACTGGCCGTCGTAGCCCTCGGGAGCGCGGACTGCCTTGCGCCCCCACACGGAGTCGAGCCAGCGGAAAAACGGCCCCGACGTTTGGGCCGTAGCGGATCCGGCAGTCACCAAAGTAGTCCCGGACCGGTGCTCTACAGACTGTCCGAACGCGCCGCCGTCGTCGGCCAGGATGCTGAAGCGGCTCCGGGCAGCCGCCTGGGTTCCACCGGTGATCGCGGTGGCGTAGTTGGACGAATCCAACCACACCGCGTTGGCGGAGCGGCCGTACAGCGAGCCGAACAGCACGGCGGGGTCGGGGGCGGCATCGATCCGTTCGGACCTGAGCCGGAGGCCGCGGCGGGCGCTGAGTTCGGGAGCCAGGACGGCCGAAAGTGCGGGCAAGTACGGCATGGCGTTGAGGACGTCGGTCGGCGCGCTGCCGTCCGCGCGGTTCAGGACCCGGATGTCCGCATGGTCACCCACGGGGTCCGTGGCCAGCCAGTCATCCTCCTGGGCAGCCCAGGTGTCCCAGTAGGGCTCGTAGGTGCTTCCGTCCCGCTCCAAAGCACGACGGCGGCGCTCCTCGCCTGTCGCTTCGACCCACACGACGACGTCCAGCATGGGCCGTGCGGCGGCAGAAGCGGCCCCGACACCTTCCACGATCACGATCTCGGCGGGCTGGGTGACCTGGTGGTGCCCATCGCCGTGGCGCTCCCAGTCCCAACTGGTCCATTCGGCGGCCAGGTTCCGGCTCAAGGGTGTGAGGACGGTGGCAACGTAGCGTTCGATGCCCGGGGCAAGGCCGTTCCAGCCGGGGTAGATGTCCTCAAGGTGGAACATGGACACCTTGTGGTGCTCCCGCAACCGGGCCGCCAACTCGACGGCCAGCGTGGTCTTGCCTGCTCCGGAACGCCCGTCGACAGCAATGATCACGGGTGCAGGGGTCATGACATAGAGGTTACCTGCTGGGGCTGGTTGGCTTGTCCGGCGATTGCTTCCTTGACGTGCCGCACAATTCCCGGGATGGCCGCGTGGATGAGCGTCCAGGTGTTTTCGAAGTCCGTGTGTCCGCCGTACCAGGGGTCTTCGATGCCCAGGTCAAGGGTGCTTTTGCCAGTCATCCGGGGGTCGAAGCTGCGGAGCATCCGGACCTTGCCCAGCGATTCGTCGTCCGGAGCGCCTTCCTGCAGCCACCCGAAGTGGTCCACGTCCAGGGCAAGGATAAGGTCGCGTTCGGCGAACCATTCCCGCCGCCATTCCCGGGCGAGGTGGTCTTCGGAAGCGATGTGCTGGGTGGTCAGGATGCGGGCTGCGCGGGGGTCGATTCCGTGCCCGACTTCGTAAGCCGTGGTTCCTGCGGAATCGACGTCCACAAGGTCGGCGAGCCCTTCCGCGGCGAAGGCTTCGGTCAGCATGAGGGCCGCCATGGGGGAGCGGCAGATGTTTCCTGTGCAGACCGTAATGATGCGGTATGGGCTCGTCTTTGAGTACATTCTGCAAGCATGGTTGATGGCACCCCTCTTTGGCTAGGGCGCCACTCCACAGGAATGTCATTTTCGGTGTCGAATCTGTCACATTCGACGTTTGGGCGTCAGGCGCTGTGCGCGGGTAAGGCTCCGGCTTCCGCAGCATCGGCTGCTTTCGCCGCTTCGGCGGCCAGCGCTGCGGCCGCCAGGTAGACGGTACGCACGACGGCGGCGCGTCGCCTTCCGATACGCCCGGGGTCATTGCCCGCCATAAGGCCGTCCAGTGCAGGCAGGACAGGGGCCGAATCGCAGAGGCTCACGATGGTGATCAGCAGATCGCCGGCATCTTCCCGCGAAACGCCGGGGAGGGCTGCGATGGTGCTGTTGACCTTGGAGGCACAGTTGGCCATGCGCTTGGGCAGTCCGACCACTTCGGTGCCCCGTTCCAGGCCTTCCCAGAACAGGAGCCGCGGAGCCGTCGCGTCCTGTTGGTGGTGGTCAAAAAGCCGGCCTGCATAATCCGCCATGGCTTCCGGGCCGTGGCCTTCGATGGGAACCTCATCCATCAGCGTGCTGAGTGCGGTGACGATCACGGCGTCGAAAAGTGCGTTCTTATTGCCGAAGTACTGGTAAATCCGCTCTTTGTTGACGCCGGCCTCGGACGCAATACGGTCGATGCGCGCACCGGCAAGTCCGCGGGCGCAGAACTCCGCCGTTGCAGCTTTCAGCAACAGCCCTTTGGTTCTTTCTGTGTCCCACGCCATAGGGTCATATTACCAGTTTCCAACTAAGTGGTTGTAATTGGATCGCGGTCCCGTTAGGGTGGTGCCAAGCCAATTGCAACTATCTGGTTGGAGAATCCGATGACCGCCCCTGCCGCTTCCAAAACGACCGCCGAGTCCGCCGCCGCACAGCCTTCTGCTGTTGCTCCTGCACGCCCGCACATCCCGTCCGTGCACATGCGTGCGCTGATCACGTGGCTCGCCATTTTCCCGCTGGTGTCCATTGGCATGCTTGCCCTCGGACCGTTGATGGAACCGTGGCACCCGGTGCTGCGCGCGCTCCTTTTGACGGCATTGGTGGTCCCGCTCGCCGTGTACATCGTGGTTCCGCGGCTCATGGCCGGACACGGAGTACTGACCCGCAAGGCCGTGGAACGCGCAGCCCAACGAGCCGCCCGCCGCTCCGTTTAGCCCAACTAGTACGAAAGTAGTGGTGGGTTAGGCTGCGGTGACCGGGGTGATGGTGACGTTGTAGCCGAGGTTGTTGAGTTGTTTGATGGCGTTGTTCTTGGCTCTGGTTGGGTTGATCCTGTTGAAGTGGTCGGCGCCGGGGTCGGTGTAGCACTCGCCGTTGCGGAGCATGTGCCAGGCCGCTGTGAGGATGGAGTGTTCGATGGCGACGAGGGCTTTGTTGGTTCCGGAGCGGGCGGTGATGCGGCGGTATCTCGCGGCGAGGTAGGTGTTTTTGGATCGGGTCGCGGACATGGCCGCGGTGCCGAGTGCTGCTTTGAGGTATTTGTTGCCGGGCATGATGTGGCTGGATTTGATCCTGCCGGCGGATTCGTTGGCGCTGGGGCAGACCCCGGCCCAGGACGCGAGCCGGCCCGGGGTTTCGAACACGCTCATGTCAGCTCCGGTTTCGGCGATGATCACTTCGGCGACTCGTTGGGATACTCCGGGGATGGTGGCCAGGGCTTCCCTGGCCTCACGAAAGGGTTCCATCGCCTCCTCAATCCGTGCCGTGAGGGTATCGATGGTGCGGGTGTGGGCGTCGATCTGGTCCAGGTGCAGTCGTGCCATGAAGGCGTGGTGGGGTTTGAACCTGCCGGTGAGGGCGTCGACCAGTGCCGGGATTTTCGAGCGCAGCATTCCACGGGCCATCCCGGCCAGCACCTCGGGGTTCCGTTCGCCGTTGATGAGGGCTTCGAGCATGTCCCGGGAAGAGACCCCGGTCAGGTCTGAAACCACGGAAGAGAGTTTGATCCCGGAGCTTTCCAGGAACTTCTCCAGCCTTTGGATTTCCCGGGCCCGGTCGCGGGTGGCGATGGCGCGGGCCCGGGTGAGGTCCCGCAGTTCGCGGATGGGTTCGGGCGGCACGAATGATGCCCGCAGCAGCCCGTGCGCGGCCAGTTGGGCCAGCCACGCGGCGTCGGAGACATCGGTTTTGCGTCCCGGGATGTTCCGGGCGACTTTGGCGTTGACCAGCATCACCGGCAGGGTTTCTTCGAACAGGTAGAAGAACGGTTTCCAGTAATCGCTGGTCGCTTCCATCACCACAACAGTGACGTGTTCGCGTTCGAGGAACTCCCGAAGTTCCAGGATCGCGTGCGTGGTCGCGCCCCAGGTTGTGACCTTTGAGGTGTAGGTCCCTGCCCGTTCTCCGGGGACCCGCACGCAGACCTTCGCGTCGCGTTTGGAAATATCCATTCCCGCGGCCCGTTCATGAACAATGTCCATTCCAGCTTCCCTTCAATACATCCAGTTACCGGCGTCGTCTCGGGGAGGACAGGGAGAATATTCAGGAATCTAGTACCCGTGCTTGAAAGCAACAATCCACGGTTCCCGTGGAAGTCCTCCACGCCACGCTGGGTCACGGACTCAAGGCACCAAGTTGGGCCGGCGTTCACCGAGACGAACAATCCCATGATCAACCCGTATGGGCAGAGCCCACCAGAGCCCAGGCGAGCCAACCGCATACTTTCCCGGATCACGGCGCGCCGAAGGCACTCACACGCTGGGTCGCATTTGTGCGCGTTTTGAGGGCTCAAAACGCGCACAAATGCGACCCAGTTGGGTGCCGGGGCTGGGTTCAGGCGTCGCGGGCTGCTGTGACTTCCTCGAGAGTTGCGTAGGCCGCCTGGGTTCCCTTCTTGGTCGCAGCCAACGCGGCCGCTACAGAAGCGAAGGACGCGGCGTCCATCAGCGAGTCACCCGCGGCCAAACGCGCAGCCACAGCTCCTGTAAACGCATCGCCGGCGCCCGTGGTGTCCACCGCGTTGACGCGCGTAGGAGCGATCCGGGTGAGCTGCTCACCTCGGGCCGTCGAATCCAGCACCACGGAACCCTGCGAGCCGAGCGTCACCAGCACCCGCTGCAGGCCGCGGTCTGCGAATTGGCTGCGCACCGGCTCCCACGCTTCGGCCTCTGCGTCGGCGCCAGGTATGAATGCCTCCGAGCCAAGGAACAGGGCAGCCTCGTGCGCATTCACCAGGAGGACGTCGCTCAACCCGGCCAACAACTCCGGTATCTCAGCGTAAGGCGAGAGGTTCAGCAGGACGGTAGCTCCGGCGTCGTGCCCGGCCTGCGCGGCGGCCACGACGGTATCGATACCCACCTCCAGGCAGAGGCACACGACGGCGGCGTCCCGGAAGGCGGCGAAGTCGACGTCGGCGGGGGAAAGGGTGCCGTTGGCGCCGGCAGAGATGATGATGCTGTTCTCGCCGCGCGCATCCACCGAGATCACAGCGACGCCGGTTGCGGTGTCCGAGCGTCGGACCCGCGAGACATCCACGCCTGCGTTGGCTGTCGAGTCCAGAAGCATGATGCCGTTGGGGTCCTCGCCCACTGCACCGATCAGGCTGACCCGGCCACCGAGCTTGCTGGCCGCAACGGCCTGGTTGGCACTCTTGCCGCCGGGGTTCACCGCGAAGCCGTTGCCGTGCACCGTTTCACCCGGCTGGGGAAGGCGTTCTGTGTAGATGGTCAGGTCGGCGTTGAGCGAACCCACCACCACGATTCCGGGTGTGCTCACGCAGCCACCTCTTCGTCCTCGTGGACCTCGGCGTCAACCGGCTTGGGAATCAGCAGCGAGGCCGCGAACGCGGCGAACGTGATGGCAAAACCAACGACGACGACGGTCAAGTAGGAAGCTTTCGCGTCACCCATCGCTGAGGTAGCCACCAGGACGGCGGGCAGGACCAGGAAGCTCAGGCCGGCACCGAGGTTGAAGGCGCCGGCGTTCATGCCGGGGAGGAAGCCGGGGTTGCCCTTGGGCGAGAGCACCACACCGAGTCCGTTCAGCATGATGTTGACGGTACCGGCGTACATGATGCCCAGCAAGGCCGTGCCGGCAATCATCATCGGAAGGCTGTTGAGGCCGAAGAGGGCAATGATCGCCAATGCCACGAGGCTGCCGACCATACCGATGCGCAGCACCTTGGTGTAGCCGAGGACCGGGGCCAGCCGGCCGCTGATCGGGCCGAAGAGCCAGCCCAGAAGGGCGTACGGAGTGAGGATGATGAGGGACATCTCGGTGGGCCCTACGCCGAAACCGGGATCCGCAGCCTGGACGAACGCGGGGACGATGCCGTTGATCACCGCGAAGATACCGGTCATGGTGAGCGTTGTGGTCAGCAAAGGAGCCCAGGTTGAACGCTGGCGCAGGTGGACGATCTCGACCATCGGCTGCTGGGCGCGCTTCTCCACGGCCCAGAAGGCGGCGAATGCGACGACGGCAATGACCGTGAGTCCGACGGCGAGGGCAAGCGTGCCGCCGTCGAATGCCGACGCGAGCTTGGCGCCCTCGTTCAGGGCAGTGAGCAGGGCGCCCACGGCGATGACGATGAAGAACACGCCGAGCCAGTCCATGGTGGTGCCCGCGGCGGGCTTGCTTTCGCTGGCCAGGAACGCAATCAGCAGCGTGGCGACCACAGCCAGGGCAACCATGAGCCAGAAGATGCTGCGGAAACCGAAGCTCTCCGCGAAGTAGCCGCCCACGAACGAGTCGACGCCGGCCACGCCGCCGTTGACCGCGGTGATGAGGCCCATGAGTGCGCCGTACTTGCGCGGGTTGCTCACGGCTGAGCGGAGCATGATGAGGCACAGCGGAACCGTGGGGCCGCTGACTCCCTGGATGATGCGGCCCACGAAGAGCCACGTCACGTCCGGAGCCAAGGCGGCGATGACCGAGCCGACGGCCATCAGGATCATCATGCCCACGAGGATCTTCTTGCGTCCGACGATGTCGCTAAGCCGAGGCAGGAACAGGGAGAACAGGGCCGCAGCCGTGAAGAACCACGTCTGGGAGAGGCCGATGGTGGCCTGGTCGGTGTGGAGTTCGTTGCCCATGGTGACCAGGGCCGGGCTGAGCATGGAAGCGTTGAGCTGGAACGCCACGCACGCTGCCAGCAGGGCGACCATGAGGGCTGTGACGTTGCCTTTGGTTGTTGCGGGGACGGACATTACTTGGCCTCTCCTGCCAGAACCGTTTCGGCGACCTGCGCGCCTGAGGAAGTGCCGCCGTCGGGCTCGCCGATCCGCTCGATCGCATCGGTGACCAGGTCCCAGAACTTCTTGTGGTCCAAATCCACTGCGACGGAGGTGTGGCAGTCCTCCGGTGCGGGTGCCCGGAAGTCGGCCACGGTCATGCCAAGGGTGAGCCTGCCCTGCAGTTCGATGTCCACGGGGACCTTGCGGGTGGTCATGACGGTGGGGTCGATGACGTAGGCGACGGCGCAGGGATCGTGGACCGGCGGGAAGTCGAAGCCCTGGGCGTCCTTGTAGGTCTTCTTGAAGAACTCCATGAGCTCCAGGACGAACTTGGCGGGCTTGGTGCCGATGCGGGCGATGTTGTTGACCACCTCGTCAGTGGCCAGCGCCTGGTGCGTGAGGTCCAGGCCAACCATCACTACGGGCCACTTCTCGTTGAATACGATGTGTGCGGCCTCGGGATCGATGATGATGTTGAACTCGGCAACGGCGCTCCAGTTGCCCACGTGGTAGCCGCCGCCCATGAGGACAACTTCCTTGACGCGCTCCACGATGCGGGGCTCCTTGCGGGCGGCCATCGCGATGTTGGTCAGGCCCGCGGTGGGGACCAGGGTGACCGTGCCCGGCTCATGCGCCATGACGGTTTCGATGATGAGGTCGACGGCGTGACGCGGGTCGAGCTCGACGGTGGACTCGGGCTGTTCAGGGCCATCCATGCCGGAGTCGCCGTGGATGCTGGGGGCCGTTTCGATGGTTCGCACCAAGGGGCGGTCGCAACCGGCGGCGAACGGAACCCCCGTGATGCCTGCAATCGTGGCTACGGACAGGGCGTTGCGGGTGACCTTCTCGAGAGTCTGGTTGCCAACCACGGTGGTCACGGCCAGCAGTTCGATGTCAGGGTTGCCGTGTGCCAGCAGCAATGCCACTGCGTCGTCATGGCCGGGATCGCAATCAAGAATGATCTTTTTGCGGGGGTTGGTTTCCACGTTTCTCTCCACGTCATTGGGGCCTGTCCGGAGTTCTTGGCTTTCAGGGTGGTGCCGGCGCCGGACAGGGCGCTAAGCATTCAGGGGAATCATGGCACTTCGACTGCATTTACGTCAAACGCTTAACGTGGGGTACGTCAAGCGCTTGATGCATTGTGCCGCCTGTCGGTTGCGTAACAACGCTAGGATCGATGCATGGAAACCCCCGCCCACCTCGGCAAACGCGCGCCCCGGGTCACGGCCGCCATGGTTGCAGCGAAGGCGGGCGTTTCGACGGCGACAGTCTCCCTGGTTGCCAACGGCAAGACGCAGGGGCGCGTCTCGGAAGACAACATCTCCCGGGTCCGGACCGCCATCGCCGAGCTCGGTTACGTGGTGGACAGCATCGGGAGTTCCTTGGCCCGCGGGGTCAGCTCGATCGTCATCCTGGTAACCCCGGACGTGTCCAACCCGTTCTTTGCCAACGTCATTGCCGGGGTCCGCGAGTCCTTGGGCGCGGACTACCAACTGCTGCTCTCCGTGACCGACGCCGGCGAATCGCCGCAGGCAGACGACGTCCGGAAACTCTTGTCCCTGCGACCGGCGGGGCTGCTGGTGGGCGCGCCGAGCGCGGAGTTTCTGAAGGATCTGTCCGCCAGCGGCCCGTTGGTGCTGCTGGATGCTCCGGGGCTGGAGACCTTCGCTCCGTCGGTAAACCTGGATGTTGCGCAGGGGGCGCGCGAACTTGCCCGGCACTTGGCTTCCGCCGGGCACACCCGGGCCGCCTATGTGGACGGTATTACGGGCACGGCCACGTTCGAGCTGCGGCGTCAGGCGTTCCTCGAGGAGGCTGCATCGTGTGGCCTGCTGGTCTCGGAGGACCACATCATCAGCACCTCGATCGATGTTGGAGAGGCCGCGGCTGCCTTCGCCTCCGCCTGGCCTTCGTGGAAAGCGGCAGGCGTGACCGCCGTCGTCTGCGGTACCGATACACACGCCTATGGCGTGCTGCAGGAGGCACGGGTGGAGGGCGTAAAGATCCCCGGTGAGCTTGCGGTAGCGGGTTTCGACGACCTGCCCTATTCCGTAACCAGCAACCCCAGCCTGACTACTGTTCACCTGCCCGCGACACCGCTGGGCCGCAAGGCGGGGGAACAGCTGCGGGGGCTGATCGAGGGGGTTCCCCTGGCCGAGCCGCACGTGACGCTGGAGAGTTCGCTGGTGGTCCGTGGGTCAACCGTGCAGGGCTGACCAGCGTTAGTGGATGACCGCCAGCAGGATGCCCACCAAGACGAACAGGCACCCGAAGATGCGGTTCAGGATCTTCTGGCCGTGGGCGTTGCGGGTGAAACGCTGGAAGGACCGTGCTGCGAGGGCGAAGAAGAGCCACATGACCAGGATGTCAATCGCCAGGACGGTCGCCGTCAGCACCAGGTACTGCGGAACAAGGGGCTGGTCCGGCTTGATGAACTGCGGCATGAACGCCAGGAAGAACACGATCGCCTTGGGGTTCAGCAGGTTGACCCAGATGCCGCGCTGGAACATCGACAGGGCGGGCTCGTTCTTCTTGTCCTCCACCTCTTCTTTGTCCAGGTCTGGCTTGTGCAGGAACTGCCGGATGCCCAGGTACACGAGGTAGGCCGCGCCGGCGTAGCGAATGATGTTGAAGACCAGCGGCGAATTGGAAACCAGCACGCCAACGCCCAGGGCGACGATCACGATGTGGATCACCAAGGCGACCTGCTGGCCGAGAATTCCCCAAATGGAGCGGCGGAAGCCCGAATTGAGCGAGTTGCTCATGGTGAAGATGGCCCCGGCGCCGGGAGTGAAACTGATCAGGGTGCCGGCACCAACCAAAGCCAGCCAAAGGGAAAATTGCACCATCTCAGCTTAAGGTGCTTTTGGTAGGCCATCGCGCCGCTACCTGCCCCGTACCGCCACCACCCACTTTGCCGCCGCCCGCCGTCGAACTCGCCCAAAATCAGGTTGATTTTCGACGACGGGGAGCCCAAAGTCGGTGGCGAAGGTACAGACAGCGCCGCCCAAGACCGGGCAGACTGGTCCCGTGAGGGGAATCCCGTGGGTCCTGCACGTAGATCTCGACCAGTTCATCGCTGCCGTCGAGATCTTGCGGCGGCCTGAACTCGCTGGGAAGCCCCTCATTGTGGGCGGCCGAGGCGATCCCACGGAACGGGCGGTAGTGTCCACGGCGTCCTATGAGGCGAGGGCCTTCGGCGTTGGCTCAGGGATGCCCCTCCGCATTGCCGCACGGAAAGTGCCCGAGGCCATCATCCTCCCCGTCGACCAGGAGGCGTACCTCGCGGCCTCGGAGGTTGTGATGACCACCCTTAGGAAACAGCCAGGGGCCACGGTGCAGGTCCTCGGCTGGGACGAGGCCTTTGTTGGCGTCACAACGGATGACCCCGAGGCCTACGCCAAGCAGATCCAGGCTGCCGTGCTGGAAAACACGCGGTTGCACTGCAGCGTGGGCATCGGCGACAACCTGGTTCGTGCCAAGAACGCGACCGACTTCGGCAAGCCAGCGGGCATCTTCCGGCTTACCCAGGAGAACTGGCTCGACGTCATGGGTGCACGGCCCACGAAGGACCTCTGGGGGGTTGGTCCCAAGATTTCCAAAAGACTCGCGTCCCACGGCATCACCACAGTCAATGAACTTGCCGCCATTGACCCAAACAGCCTGGTCCAGGAGTTCGGCCCCAAGATGGGTCCTTGGTACGCCCAGCTCGGTCGCGGCGACGGTGCCACGGAAGTAGACGATACGCCCTGGGTAGCCCGGGCCCACGGCCGCGAGACCACCTTCCAGCAGGACCTGACCGAACCCGAACAAATCAGTGGTGCCGTCAAGGAACTCACTGCCCGGGTCCTTGAGGACGTCGCAGCCGAAGGCCGCCCGGTGGTCGGGCTAACGCTGAAGGTCCGCTACAAACCGTTCTTCACCAAGACCTACGCAAGGAAGATCCCGGAGACCTTCGACCGCAGCGAAGTCCTGGCCCAAGCACTGGACCTTACTTCAAAAATGGAGCCGGACCGTCCGATCCGCCTGTTGGGACTCCGCGCCGAAATGGCCATGCCCGACGACGCACGCAAAGGCCACACGCCTACGCGCAGCGGCTGGTAAAGCGGCCGGGAAAGCACGACGCCGGCCTGCCGCCTCGCGTGCCGGGTGCAGACCACGACGCCGGCCTGCCGCCACGCGTGTTTGGCGACGCCTACCAGCGCGGGTGGATCGCCGCCCGGAAGTAACGGTCGTAGATGTCCCGGACGCCGGCAGCCAGCCCGGTTCCAACATCCTCCAAACCGCCAGCTTCGGCATTCGCCCGTGCCTGCGCCGCGGATCGGGCGCCCGGAATGACCGAGGTGACGCCATCCTGGGCGATGACCCAGGCGAGGGCCGCCTGCGAGGTGGTAACGCCGTCGGGAACCAGCTCGCTGAACTCCTGCGCGGCCTTGACGCCTGTGGCGAAGTCGACGCCGGAGAAGGTCTCCCCGACGTCGAAGGCGGCGCCGGAGCGGTTGTAGTTCCTGTGGTCGTTCTCGGCGAACGTCGTCTCAGTGGTGTATTTGCCGGACAACAAGCCAGATGCCAAGGGGACCCGGGCGATGATGCCAACCCCGGCTTCCCTGGCCGCGGGCAGTACCTCGTCGAGGGGCTTCAGGCGGAAGGCGTTGAGAATGATCTGGATGGTCGATGTGTTGCCGCGCTTGATGGCCTCGAGGGCTTCATCGGTCCGTTCGACGCTGACGCCGTAGTTCCGGATGGTGCCTTCGCTGACGAGGGTGTCCAAGGCGTCGTAGACCTCGGTATTGCTGTAGACCGAGGTGGGCGGGCAGTGGAGCTGTACCAGGTCCAGGGTGTCCTGCTGGAGGTTCCGCCGCGAACGGTCGGTCCACTCGCGGAAATTTTTGAGCGTGTAGTGCTCCGGGAGTTGGTCTACGCGGCGCCCCATCTTGGTGGCCACCGTGACGTCCAGTTCCGGGTGGTTCTTCAGGAAGCGGCCAATGATCTGCTCGCTGCGGCCGTCACCGTAAACGTCCGCGGTGTCGAAGAAGTTGACGCCGGCTTCTACCGATGCCGCAAGGACGGCTGACGCGTCGGCTTCACTCACGGCGCCCCAGTCGGCGCCAAGCTGCCAGGTGCCCAATCCTACGACCGACACCAAGCGGCCGGTCCTGCCAAGTAAGCGCTGTTCCATGGGTTCGACTATATGCCGCTTGTGAGCGCTATCACCAAGGATGTCCGGATTGAAAGACGGGACAGCGCTTATGCGCGGGCAATGACTTCGCCGTTGGGAATGAGGAAGTATCCGTCCTCCGTAGCGCCCCAGCGATGCCAGCCGGCAGCGATCCGGGCAAGGTCGGCCTCCTTGGCGAAGCCGTACTCGAGGGCTTGCTCCGCAAAGGCAGAGTGCAGGACGCGTTCGCTCCAGACCCGCGACTGCCAGGCCCGCTGCTGCGCCGTGGCGTACAGCCAGTTGCTGCTGCTCGGTGCTACCTGTGCAAAACCTGCCTTTTGCGCCCATGACACCAGGCGGCGGCCCGCATCGGGCTCTGCCCCGTTGCGTCGGGCGATCTTTTGGTACAGCTGCATCCAGTCGTCCAGCTCCGGAACCTCCGGGTACCAGCTCATGCCATGGAAATCGGCATCCCGGACTGCCACAATCGCCCCGGGCTTGGCGACCCGGCGCATCTCGCGCAGAGCTGCCACCGGGTCCGTGAGGTGCTGAAGGACCTGGTGGGCGTGGACGAGGTCGAAGGTCTCGTCGTCGAACTCAAGGTCGTAGATGTTGCCGGTGCGGAACTCCACGTTCTCCACGCCTCTGTCCTTGGCCAGTTCGGTGGCCTGGGCGATGATGTCAGGGGCGCGGTCCAGCCCTACGACGTGGCCGGGCGCAACCAGCCCCGCGAAGTCGCACGTGATGCTGCCCGGTCCGCAGCCGACGTCGAGCACTGACGACCCGGGGGTGAGATGGGGGAGGACGAACGCCGCCGAATTCTCGGCTGTCCGTGAGGCGTGGGCCCGGACAACCGACTCGTGGTGCCCGTGGGTGTAGACATCTTCAGGTTGCTCCGCGTTCATAGGGAAACGCTACCCAACTGGGTCGCATTTGTGCGCGTTTTGAGTGCTCAAAACGCGCACAAATGCGACCTAGTTGGGTTTGGGGTGGGAGGCTTCCTGGCGGGCAGCAACAGTGGCGTCCACCATGTCCGACATGAATCGGCGCACGACCTCAAGCTCAGTGTCGCTGTAGGAGCTCATCGCTTGACCCATGCGCAGGGCGAGCGGCATAAACATGGCGCTGCCGTCGCTGTAGGCCTTGGGTGTCATGTGGAGCTGGACCTGCCGGCGGTCTGTCCCCAGACGTTCCCTGGTGACATGCCCCGACGCGTGCAGCCGGTCCACGAGTGCTGTGGTGGCCGGGGAGCTCAGGCGGAGTTCGCTGCGCAGGACTCCGGGTGTGACCACCCGCCCTGCTGCTGTATGCCGCATGATGACGGCGAGGGCATTGAGGTCCGTCCGGTGCATATCGTTCTTGCCGCCCGCGGCGTCAACATAGTGGTTCGCTTCCAGGGTGAAGTCCTGGAGCAAGCGGATCAGGTCCTGCGGAGCGCCGGCCGGAGGTCCGCCAGGCACGCCGGCTGAGTCCGCCGTTGAAGCCATCTCGCCCTCCCGCCTTGGATCTCCGTGAATGCTGCCTTCCGGATATTACTCCCAGCGGCGGGGGAACCCGGCATTGGGAAACTCTTGGAATAGTTCCATGATAGAGATAATCTATGGTGGAAACAATCGCTCCGCCCCAAAACCCTGGAAGAAGGACCCATGAAATCCCAGAAGGTACCGTTCTGGCTCCGATGGCTGGTGCCCGTGGTGCTGATCATCGTCTGGTTCGGAATCGCCGGCGTCGGCGGCCCCACGTTCGGCAGGCTGGAGGAGGTCTCATCCAACGACCAGGCGTCCTTCCTGCCTGCCGGTGCTGAAGCGACGGAAGCCGGTGACTGGCAGGCCAAGTTCCGCGACTCCGAAGAGATCCCGGCCGTCGTGGTGATCGAGGGAGATGCCGCCTTCACCCCCGCCCAATTGGGCGAAGCAGGCCAGATCAAAGCGGACATTGAGGCACTCAAGCTGGGTAGCGCCGTCGTCGGACCCATTCCGTCGGAAGACGCCAAAGCGGTCCAGTACATTGTCCCGATCGCCGAATCGGACGAACTGCGCGACGTCGTCAAGGAACTGCGGGATACCGTCCAACCCGGCGCACCGGACGGCATGCGCGCCTACGTGACGGGACCGGCGGGCCTCACCGCAGACCTCGTCAACGCTTTTGGCGGGATCGACGGCATCCTTCTCCTGGTGGCACTCGGTGCCGTGTTTGTCATCCTGTTGCTGGTCTATCGCTCGCTCGTGCTGCCAATTGCCGTGCTCCTGACGTCTGTGTTCGCTCTCTGCGCCGCGATCCTCCTGGTCTTCGGCATGGCAAAGCTCGGCTGGATCCAGTTGAACGGCCAAAGCCAGGGCATCCTCTCCATCCTGGTCATCGGTGCCGCTACCGACTACGCCTTGCTCTACGTGGCAAGGTTCCGTGAGGCGCTGACACACACTGCCAACCGCACCGAGGCCGTCCTCACCGCGTGGAAAGCATCATTCGAGCCGATCCTCGCCTCCGGTGCGACAGTCATCATCGCGTTGCTCTGCCTGCTCTTCTCCGACCTGAACTCCAACAAAGCGCTCGGCCCCGTGGCTGCGGCCGGTATCGTCTGCTCACTGTTCGCAGCGCTCACCCTGCTGCCGGCCTTCATGGGTCTGCTGGGCCGCGCAGCTTTCTGGCCCTTCCGCCCCAAGCTGGTGCCCGACGGCGAACGCGAACCTGAGCTGGTCACCGGCCTTGAGGGGCAAAAGGGCTTGTGGCGCGCCACCGGACGGCTGGTTTCCCGGCGGCCACGGACAGTGTGGGTGGCCTCCGTGCTGCTCCTGCTCGTGGCGTCCACGGGCATCCTTCAACTCAAGGCAAACGGCGTCCCGCAGACCGACGTCATCCTGTCCCAGTCAGACGCCGTTGACGGCCAGGCCGCGCTGGCGCGCCATTTCGACGCCGGCAGCGGCAGCCCCGCCGTCGTGGTCGCCTCAGAGGACGCGGCAGAAAAGGTGCTGGATACCGTGAAAGCAGCCGACGGAGTGGGTGATGCGTACCTGCTGGCCGAAGGCAACGTCCCCATCACGGGTGCCCCCGGGGCTCCGACTGATCCCGCGGTGCGTGACGGCAAGGTGCTCATCAACGCGACGTTGAACTCCGCGGCTGACTCGATCGAAGCTGAAGAAGCGGTGAAATCACTGCGGACAGCCGTGAAGGACGTGGACGCTGAAGCCCTGGTTGGTGGGGTGACCGCAACAGCCCTGGATACCAACACCACTGCGCAGCGGGACCTGGTGGTCATCATCCCGATTGTGCTGGTAGTCATTCTGTTCATCCTGATGCTTTTGCTCCGCTCCGTGGTGGCGCCGGTCCTGCTGATCCTGTCCGTGGTGCTGTCCTATGGGGCCGCGATGGGAGTCTCGGCGTGGGTGTTCAATGGGATCTTTGCCTTTTCAGGAGCCGACGCGACTGTTCCGCTGTTCGGTTTCGTGTTCCTGGTGGCGTTGGGCGTGGACTACAACATCTTCCTCATGAGCCGCGTCCGCGAAGAATCAATCAAGCACGGAACACGTCCGGGAATCCTGCGTGGGCTGGGCGTGACCGGTGGCGTGATCACCTCGGCCGGTATTGTCCTTGCCGCTACGTTTGCGGCCCTGGGTGTCATTCCCATCATGTTCCTGGTGCAGCTGGCGTTCATTGTGGCGTTCGGGGTGTTGCTTGATACCGTCCTGGTCCGGTCACTCCTGGTGCCCGCGCTGGCCTACGACATCGGAGACAAGATCTGGTGGCCCGGCAAGCTGGCACGCCGCAGGCAGAAGGGTCAGGTGCAGGAGCGGGAGGCATCAGTTGTGCCTTAGCCCTTGATTGCCCGGCGGGTACTTGTTGCACTTGATGGGTACCCGCCGAGCCAAGGGAGATGCTGTGAGCCAGGAACAACTGATCATCATCGGGTCCGGTCCGGCCGGGTATACGGCCGCGATTTACGCCGCCCGGGCCGGCCTCAGCCCACTGGTCCTGGCAGGTTCGGTCACTGCAGGCGGGGCGCTGATGAACACCACTGAGGTGGAGAACTTCCCTGGCTTTCCAGAGGGCATCCAAGGCCCCGAGCTCATGGATGGACTGCAGGCGCAAGCGGAAAAATTCGGCGCCCGGATAGTGTTCGACGACGTCACGTCAGTTTCGTTGGCGGGTCACGTTAAGTCCGTGGTCACCGGGGCGGGGGACACCCACCAGGCTACGGCCGTTATCCTCGCCACCGGCTCGGCGTACAAGGAGCTCGGGTTGCCGGAGGAGAAGAAGCTCAGCGGGCATGGAGTCTCCTGGTGCGCCACGTGCGACGGTTTCTTCTTCCGCGAGCAGGACATCATGGTGGTGGGTGGCGGTGACTCCGCCATGGAGGAAGCGACCTTCCTGACGCGGTTCGGAAAGTCCGTGACCGTCGTCGTCCGCAAGGGCGAACTGCGCGCCTCACGCATCATGGCCCAGCGCGCCAAGGACAACCCCAAGATCAGCTTTGCGTGGAACTCCGCCGTGACTGCCATCCATGGCGACACTAAAGTCACCGGTGTGACGCTCACTGACACCCGCACTGGTGAAACCCGCGAGCAGGCAGCCACGGGCATTTTTGTGGCCATTGGACACCTGCCGCGGACGGAGTTGGTGGCCGGGCAAGTGGACCTCGACGCGGAGGGCTACATCAAGGTGGACTCACCCACCACGTGTACCAACCTGTCCGGCGTCTTCGCCTGCGGGGATGCCGTGGACCACCGTTACCGCCAGGCCATCACAGCCGCAGGCACCGGGTGTGCTGCCGCCTTGGATGCCGAGCGCTACCTTGCAGCTTTGGAAGACGCTGACAGCATCGCGACGGCGTTGGTGGAGGAGCCGACGCACTTCTAAGGTGGCGCGCTACTTGGTTTCGCTGGGGTGGTGAGTGTGAACCTGCTCCAGATACACCACTTGGTCGACGACAAAGAACCAGATCCGCGCGTCGCCTTTGAGTGTGGGCTTGTGCTGCCAGCGTTCATGAATGGAACCTTGGTGCGTTACGAAACCCAATTCGCCGCGGAGGGGATAGTTGGTCGGTGTCCTGAGTTGGGGTGTCCGTGTGAGAAAGTCCCAGGTATCCGTCAGAGCGTTCCGAATGGTGGCACGCAGGTCTACCCATCCACGTTTCGCCTGAACGGACGCGAACCGGAGATCATATTCACTCTTTTTGGTGGGGCGCTCAACCTTTGAATCCTTCGCCATGCCCTACGGACGCTCCACAGGTTCGAACTCTTCAAGCCACTCGGTCGGTTCCCGGCCAAGACCGGCTGCTATGGCCGTTGCCGACTCACGCCAGGCGGTCAGTTCGGCAATGGCCAGATGGGGTTGATTCGTAGCGAACGAGGCACGGGCAGCGGCCAAGATTTCACTGGCACAGGTTTCCTGGTCAGCTTTGCTGAGCGCCAGCATCCATGGGAAGCGGTCGCTCATGCGGCCCGCCAGTGTCCCTTCGGTACTGGTGGAGACAGCCACGAGTTGGGCCGCAAGCTCCAAGAGGGACACTCTTGCCCGGTCTGCGCTTTCGGACATCAGCACGAGTGCTTCTCCGTCTCGGCGAGTGACTCGGACCGGGTGATCCGCAGCGGCCGCGAAGACCTCTGCGGAAGACCTGCTTAGCTCAGACGACTGGAAAGTTGTCCTTGAGGTGGCGGCAGTGCTCATGCCCACATTGTATTCAGAATATGTTCTGAATGAAAGTGGACCGCATGTTCAGAGCGGGGGAAGGCCGAACTCTCGCCGGAGGTCATCGCCGCTGACCGTGTCGCCTTCATCGATGTCCCTTTGGGCCTGTTCGAGGTCGTTTTTGAGTTCCTCGGCATGTTCCCGGTAGCCGTCGGCCGCGTACACGCCGAGGACGCGTACCTCGGTGGTGAAGAACTCCAGTTCCTCCAAAGCCCTGCGGAGGCGTGCGTCTTCGGGGTGGCCTTCGACGTCGGAAATGAACATGGTGGCGGCAAACTCGTTGCCCACCATGTAGCTTTCCAAACGGGTCATGTTCAGGCCGTTCGTCGCGAAACCGCCCAGAGCCTTGTAGAGGGCCGAGGGTACGTTGCGCACACGGAACACGAACGTGGTGATGGCCGGGCCGGGTAACTCTTCTTTGGTGGGCAGTGCCCGTTCCCGTGCCAGGACCACGAAGCGCGTGGTGTTGGTGGGATCGTCTTCCACGCCGGACGCCAGCACCTCGAGTCCGTACAGTCCCGCTGCCAACGGGGGAGCCAGGGAGAGTTTCCGGGGATCGTTCCAGTCCCGGACCTCGCGGGCTGAACCGGCAGTGTCCCCGGCGATGACGGGCTTCAATCCGGCGTCGCGGATGATGCGCCGGCACTGGCCAAGGGCGTGGATGTGGCTGTGGACTTCCGTGGCACCCTCGATGGTGCTGCCCGGAATGCCCAGCAGGTCAAAGCGGATCGGCAGGAAGTATTCGCCAACGATCTGCAGGTTCGACTGGGGGAGCAGGACGTGGATGTCCGCCACACGGCCTGCGATGGAGTTCTCGATGGGGATCATCGCAAGGTCCACAGCCCCGGTGGAGACCAGTTCAAAGGCGTCCTCGAAGCTGGCGCAGGGCACGCTTTCGAGTTCCGGGAACATTTCCTTGCATGCGAGGTCCGAGTTGGCTCCGGGCTCACCTTGGTACGCGATCTTTTGGGACATGCTGCTCATGGTTTCACGTGGGGCATATGGCCGCGCAAAAGCGTCCACCGTATGGCCAGCCCTACCCAACTGGGTCGCAGTTGTGCGCGTTTAGAGCCGTGAAAACGCGCACAAATGCGACCCAGCGTGTGAGTGCCTTCGGCGCGCCGTGATCCGGGAAAGTATGCGGTTGGCTCGCCTGGGCTCTGGTGGGCTCTGCCCATACGGGTTGATCATGGGATTGTTCGTCTCGGTGAACGCCGGCCCAACTTGGTGCCTTGAGTCCGTGACCCAGCGTGGCGTGGAGGACTTCCACGGGAACCGTGGATTGTTGCTTTCAAGCACGGGTACTAGATTCCTGAATATTCTCCCTGTCCTCCCCGAGACGACGCCGGTAACTGGATGTATTGAAGGGAAGCTGGAATGGACATTGTTCATGAACGGGCCGCGGGAATGGATATTTCCAAACGCGACGCGAAGGTCTGCGTGCGGGTCCCCGGAGAACGGGCAGGGACCTACACCTCAAAGGTCACAACCTGGGGCGCGACCACGCACGCGATCCTGGAACTTCGGGAGTTCCTCGAACGCGAACACGTCACTGTTGTGGTGATGGAAGCGACCAGCGATTACTGGAAACCGTTCTTCTACCTGTTCGAAGAAACCCTGCCGGTGATGCTGGTCAACGCCAAAGTCGCCCGGAACATCCCGGGACGCAAAACCGATGTCTCCGACGCCGCGTGGCTGGCCCAACTGGCCGCGCACGGGCTGCTGCGGGCATCATTCGTGCCGCCCGAACCCATCCGCGAACTGCGGGACCTCACCCGGGCCCGCGCCATCGCCACCCGCGACCGGGCCCGGGAAATCCAAAGGCTGGAGAAGTTCCTGGAAAGCTCCGGGATCAAACTCTCTTCCGTGGTTTCAGACCTGACCGGGGTCTCTTCCCGGGACATGCTCGAAGCCCTCATCAACGGCGAACGGAACCCCGAGGTGCTGGCCGGGATGGCCCGTGGAATGCTGCGCTCGAAAATCCCGGCACTGGTCGACGCCCTCACCGGCAGGTTCAAACCCCACCACGCCTTCATGGCACGACTGCACCTGGACCAGATCGACGCCCGCACCCGCACCATCGATACCCTCACGGCACGGATTGAGGAGGCGATGGAACCCTTTCGTGAGGCCAGGGAAGCCCTGGCCACCATCCCCGGAGTATCCCAACGAGTCGCCGAAGTGATCATCGCCGAAACCGGAGCTGACATGAGCGTGTTCGAAACCCCGGGCCGGCTCGCGTCCTGGGCCGGGGTCTGCCCCAGCGCCAACGAATCCGCCGGCAGGATCAAATCCAGCCACATCATGCCCGGCAACAAATACCTCAAAGCAGCACTCGGCACCGCGGCCATGTCCGCGACCCGATCCAAAAACACCTACCTCGCCGCGAGATACCGCCGCATCACCGCCCGTTCCGGAACCAACAAAGCCCTCGTCGCCATCGAACACTCCATCCTCACAGCGGCCTGGCACATGCTCCGCAACGGCGAGTGCTACACCGACCCCGGCGCCGACCACTTCAACAGGATCAACCCAACCAGAGCCAAGAACAACGCCATCAAACAACTCAACAACCTCGGCTACAACGTCACCATCACCCCGGTCACCGCAGCCTAACCCACCACTACTTTCGTACTAGTTGGGCCCGCACGCGGAGCTAGCCGTTGATGATCTGCGGGACGCCGAGGTGCTTGAGGCCTTCGGCGCCGAACTCCAGGCCGTAACCGGACTGCTTGGCGCCGCCGAAGGGGACGCGGGGGTCCACGGCGCCGTGCTTGTTGATCCAGACCGTTCCGGCCTGGATGCGGGCGGCGACTTCGCGGGCGGCGGCCGGGTCGGAGGACCAGACCGAGGCGCCGAGTCCGACGTCGAGGGCGTTCGCTTTGGCGACGGCCTCATCAACGGTGCTGTACTTGATGATCGGAAGGGCCGGGCCGAACTGTTCCTCGGCAACGAGTGGGTTGTCGTTGTCGATGTCTGCCACCAGGGTGGTGGGGTAGAAGTTGCCGGGCTGGTCGGCGTCGGGGTCGCCGCCGAGCAGGATCCGGGCGCCGGAGTCGCGGGCCGCGTCCACCAGGCGGGCGACGATGTCGTACTGCTGGCGGTTCTGCAGCGGCCCCAGGACGTTGTTCTCATCGAGTCCGTTACCCATGGGCATTGCGGCCGCCACAGCGGCCAGTTCGGTGCAGACGGCCTCGTACTGGGATTCGTGGACGTACAGGCGCTTCAGGGCGGCGCAGGTCTGGCCGGTGTTGATGAACGCGCCCCAGAACAGGCCTTCGGCGATGGCCTTGGGGTCGGAGTCGGGAAGGACGATGCCCGCGTCGTTGCCGCCGAGCTCCAGGGTGAGGCGCTTGACCGTGTCCGCAGAGGAACGGATGATCGCCTTGCCGGTCGCGGTGGAACCGGTGAACATGACCTTGCCGATTGCCTCGTGTTCTGCCAGCCGGGCGCCGACGTCGCGTCCGCCGGAGACTACGGATACCAGGCCTTCGGGGAGTTCCTGGTTGATGATGGAGATCAGGGCGAGCACGGACAAGGGCGTGTACTCGGACGGTTTGACCACCACAGAGTTGCCCATGCGCAGGGCGGGGGCGATCTGCCAGACGGTGATCATCATGGGCCAGTTCCACGGGCCGATCGCGCCGACGACGCCGATGGGCCGGTAGTGCAGCTCGGCGCGGGTTTCGCCGTCGTCCACCACGACTTCGGGTTCCAGCGGGGTGCCGGCGGTGGCGCGGAGCCAGGCGGCGCAGGCGCCGACTTCGAAGCGGGCGTTCGGGCCGTTCAGCGGCTTGCCCTGCTCGCGGGAAAGAAGCTGGGCGAGTTCCTCGGCGGAGCGTTCGACGGCGTCGGCTGCTTTCAGGAGCGCGGCGGACCTGGCGTCGTGGCCCAGCGCAGCCCACGCGGGTTGCGCTGCAGCGGCAGCAGCGATGGCGGCTTCGAGGTCCTCGACGGTGTGGACCGGTGCCTCGCCAACGGTTTCGCCCGTAGCCGGATCGAAGATGGTGCGGCTGTTCTGGCCCGGGGCTGCGGTGATCGAGGCCAGCAGGGCGTCGTAAGTCTCCATTGGTACTCCGCTCAGGTAGTAAGTCGTGGCGGCCGGTGAGGGCGCGTTGCAATGTCTCCAGTGTGGTTGGCATCACGTCCCGGCACCTTGTCTATGCACGAACGCCCCTTGACGGGAAGCGAACGCTTTAGGCTCACGTGGCTTTCGCTACCTGTCGGTATGCTCCACAATCGACTGTGTGACTCTCGCTTCCCTGGCTGCTTTCGCCGGTCTTTGCCTTGTCCTGTCCGTGACTCCCGGCCCCGACACGTTCCTGGTGCTGCGCATTGCGTTGAACAGGCCTTCAGCTGGAATTGCTGCCGCGGCGGGTTCGGCGGGTGCAGCGATTGTCTGGGCGGCGCTGGTGGGCGTAGGCCTCGCCGCGATCCTGGAGCAATCCGCCGAGCTCTTCCGGTGGATCAAGATCGCCGGTGGCTTGTACCTGCTGTACCTGGGCATCTCGTCGTTCATCAAATCACGCCGCGCTGCGAAGGCGGGCGCTGACGGGTCTGCCGCCGAAGCGCCCCTCCCTTACAGCAGGCTTTCTGCGCTGGGTGCCGGCGCGCTCTCCACGCTGCTCAACCCCAAGGTGGGCCTCTTCTACCTTGCCGTGGTCCCGCAGTTCATCCCTCACGGCGGCGACACCATGGGCACGTCCCTGGTCCTGGGTGTCGTGGTGGCCGTCATCGCCTTCGCGTACCTTTCGATGATCGCCGTGGTGGCGTTCAAAGCGATGCGGTGGCTCAAGAAGCCCAAGGTGAGCACCGTCGTCGAACGTGCCTCGAGTGGGATTATCGCGGGGCTTGGTGTCGGCGTGGTGGCGTCGGGAGCGACGAGCTAGCAGCTAGTTCAGCGAGATACGCAGACGTTCCACGCCCTCGGCACCCTCCGGCACTTGGTCCATCAGCGATGGTTCGTTGGCCAGGCGACCAAGCATGTTTGCCAAATGGTCCCGTTCGGCAGGCTTGTAAGTGACACCGCGAAGGTCCGCAGCCCGGACGACGGAGGCCAAGGTGAGGAAATCGTCGATGTGTCGTTTACGGATATCGTGGGCCATATCCGCGTCCTTCGTTGCCCGCACGTACGGCGCTTCCCGCTCGACAGCGTGGAGGAAGACGGCTTGGCCTCCGACCAGAACCCAACCCTGCGGCATCGCTCTATGGATTTCGAAGACCGCCTGCCATGCTTCCTGCTGTTCGGAGAGCATCGCGGGAAGTTCAATCGGCACGGACGCTCCTGACGATTTCGCGAGCGGCTTGCTGTTCCCGGACGCCGGGCCTTTCGGCCAAGTCTGCTGCGACGACCAGTGGTGGAAGGTTGTCTGGGACCTGCTCGGCGGCCCGCAGGACGACATTGGGCCTCTTTCCGGGCTTGGGCTCAACCAGGAACCAGTCCCTGACGACGTCCTTGAGTTCGTCGCGTCGCACGTAAGCCTCCACTTCTGAGTTGGCCAGTAGTCCGGACCGTGGGTGAGAGACTCCGGAGAGATGGAGGCGTTTGTCATGGCGAAGTTCCGCTATATCTGCAGGGCTGGAAGAGAACTCGAACCTTTCGGCACGGTTGGCCAGCCAGGCTGCAAGAAGCTCCAGCGAGCCGGGGGAGTCCTCCAAGCGGCTGATGCGTGCCTTGAGGCGATGTCTCTCGACGGGCGACGGTTCCAAGTACCCAGGGCGGGATTGCCGCGGACTGTCGTCCCAGAAGGATGACATAAGCTGCCAGGCGCTTCGTTCGGAAAGCGGACGGCCGGCAGGCTTGCCGGGGCGATATTGGGCGGCGTCGGCTTCCTCAACGATCCAGCGTCCACCGATCCGCTGTCCGCGTATGCGACCGGAGTGAACGAGATGCCGTGCCCGGCTCTCGTTGACATGGAGGCGATTCGCCAACTCGGGGATACTCAGCGCCATTTCATAATCCTAGCGGTGTCGCCACGAATATGTAATGCCTCAGCCTTTTTGGGTTATTACACATTCGTGGCGATTCCGCTATGAATGTGTAATCGAAGGGAGCCGCAGCTGCCTAGGCAGCCAGTAGCGCCAGGTAGTTGTCCAACTGCCCCGCGAGGTCGATCGAGAAATGCTCGGCCGGCGACAGTGCTGCCACAATTTGGGCGCCCAGCATCATGTTGAGCAAGTGATCGGCGACGGCGGCATCCGCGATGGGGGTGGCGATCTCACCTGCTGCCCGGGCTGCGGCCGTGTGGGCTGTGATGGTGGCGTGCCACTGGTTCATCGAGTCGCTGTGCAGGGCCGCCATGTCCGGGTCGTTGAGTGCCTTCTGCCAGAAGGGTATGACGATCCGGGCTTCATTCACCTGCTCCTCGTCCAAGGGGAGCACCTCGGCACAGAAGGCCCGGAGTGCGGGCAGTCCTGACAGCCCTTCGGTGACCAAGGCGATCCGCTGGTTGGTCCGGTTGAACACGTGTCCGAATGCGGACGTAAGCAGCAAGTCCTTGGTAGGGAAGTAGGGCTTCAAGGCCCCGTTGGCGAAGCCTGCCTCTTCGGCGATTTCCCGCATGGTGGCGCCTTCAATGCCCAGTCTGGCGATGATCCGCCAGGTGGCATCAACGAGTTCAAGGCGTCGTTGATCGTGGTCAACAATCTTTGGCACTGAGGGGACTCCCGGGAAATTTTTAGCGGAAAGGTCTTGTGACCCATCTTACGTTTTGGTTATTCTCTACAACTATAGAAAATAAATCCCGACCTTCCAGGGTCCCGGACCAGAGGCAGCCATGACGCCCACAGCAACTGAAACTTCCACCCAATACGGCCTGGCCACCGGTGAAGAGATCACCACGGTGCGGGGCATCCTGCAGGCTGCCGGGCACCTGGGCGACGGTCACCGGATCGCCTATCTGGGGCTCGTGGATCCCTCGCGCGATGCTTCCCCGGAGGTGGACCGCCGGTTCCGCGTCTTCATCCACGACATCTCCGGCGGCGCTCCCACGGATGTTCTCGTTTCCGCCACCCGCGGAGAGATCCTGTCCGCCGTCGAGCTTGATACCAAAGTCTCCGGCGAACTTCCGGTCCTTGAAGAGGAGTTCGAGGTTGTCGAGACGCTCCTGGCCACCGATGAGCGTTGGCTCGCCGCGCTCGCAGCCCGGAACCTGGACGTGGAAAAGGTCCGCGTGGCTCCGCTGTCCGCCGGTGTCTTCGAATACGAAGAGGAGCGTGGCCGGCGTATCCTCCGCGGGCTGGCATTCGTCCAGGACTTCCCCGAGGACAGTGCCTGGGCACACCCCGTCGACGGCCTGGTTGCCTACGTGGACGTGGTCAACAAGGAGGTCACCCAGGTGATCGACCTTGGCGTCATGCCGATCCCCGCTGAGCACGGAAACTACACCGACCCCGAACTGACCGGGCCGCTCCGCGAGACGCAGAAGCCCATCAGCATCACCCAGCCGGAGGGCCCCAGCTTCACGGTCACGGGTGGTAACCACGTGGAGTGGGAAAAGTGGAGCGTGGACGTCGGATTCGATGTCCGCGAAGGAGTTGTCCTCCACAACCTTGCCTTCCAGGACGGGGACCGCAAACGGCAAATCATCAACCGTGCCTCGATCGCCGAAATGGTGGTCCCCTACGGTGACCCTTCGCCCATCCGGTCCTGGCAAAACTACTTCGACACCGGCGAATACCTCGTGGGCCAGTACGCGAACTCCCTGGAACTGGGCTGCGACTGCCTGGGGGACATCACCTACCTCAGCCCCGTGATCAGCGACGCCTTCGGCAACCCCCGAGAGATCCGCAACGGCATCTGCATGCACGAGGAAGACTGGGGCATCCTCTCCAAGCACTCGGACCTGTGGACCGGCATCAACTACACCCGTCGCAACCGCCGCCTGGTGATCTCCTTCTTCACCACCATCGGCAACTACGACTACGGCTTCTACTGGTACCTCTACCTGGACGGCACCATCGAGTTCGAAGCAAAGGCCACCGGAATCGTGTTCACGTCTGCCTTCCCGGAGGGCGGCTCGGACAACATCTCCCAGCTCGCACCGGGCTTGGGTGCGCCCTTCCACCAGCACCTCTTCAGCGCCCGCCTGGACATGGCAATCGATGGCTTCACCAACCGCGTGGAAGAAGAAGACGTGGTCCGCCAGGCCATGGGCGAAGGAAACGAGCGCGGCAACGCGTTCTCCCGCAATCGCGTTCTCCTGGCCAAGGAGTCCGAGGGCGTCCGCGAAGCCGATGCCCGCGCCGGAAGGACCTGGATCATCTCCAACCCTGAATCGAAGAACCGCCTGGGCGAACCCGTCGGCTACAAGCTCCATGCCGAGAACCAGCCCACGCTTTTGGCCGATCCTGCCTCCTCCATAGCGAAGCGGGCAGCCTTCGCCACAAAGGACGTGTGGGTCACGCGCTACGCCGACGAGGAACGCTACCCCACAGGCGACTTCGTGAACCAGCACTCCGGCGGGGCCGGCCTGCCGGCCTATGTTGCCCAGGATCGCGACATCGACGGGCAGGACATCGTTCTCTGGCACACCTTCGGCCTGACCCACTTCCCGCGCGTGGAGGACTGGCCGATCATGCCCGTGGACACCGTTGGCTTCAAGCTGCGTCCAGAGGGCTTCTTCGATCGCAGCCCGGTGCTCGATGTTCCGGCCAACACCTCCGGATCGAGCTGCCACACCGCCGCCCCGGAAACCGGTTCTGAGGCCGGGCACGGCCAAGCCGCCGGGCACTGCCACTAAACCATGGCAATCATCGCTGGACGGGTCCGCACCAGCGGACCCGTCCTCCACCCCCGGTTCTGCGCGGCACTGACGGCTATCTCCTGCGCCGTGCACCTCTGGCTCGCGGCCTCCGGACACCACGAGGCGTGGGTCGGCGTCCTCATGATCGCCCTGGCAGCCGTGTGCGTTCCGTGCACCATCCACATCTGGCGCCACAGCCGCGTCGGAGCCCTCCACCAGGTCACGGGGTCAGCCCTTGCCATGGTTGCCCTGCATGCTGTGCTGCTGCTGGGAGCGGGCGGTGCCGGTCACGCGCACGGCGGCAGGTCGCCGTCGGGCGCTGTTGACGCAACCGGAGCCGCGCAACTGTTGCTGGTGATCGGGCTGGAACTCACGACGGCGTTACTCGCCGCGACGCTGGTAGCCCGGCTACGGCGTCGGGCGGCTGTGCGGGCGCGGTACTGACCCGCACTGAGGGAGATCGCAAACCCAACTGGGTCGCAGTTAAGCGCGTTTTGAGCCCTGAAAACGCGCACAAATGCGACCTAGTTGGGCAGGTCAGTGGGGCGGTTCCGGTATGCCGCCAGGAAGTGCGAGATGCGGCGGACGGCTTCCTCGATGTCCCGGACCGCCGGCAAAATCACGAACCGGAAATGGTCCGGGGTGGGCCAGTTGAAGGCCGTGCCGTGGGAGATAAGGATCTTCTGTTCCTGTAGGAGTTGGAGGACGAACTTCTCATCCGACTCGATGGGGTAGATCTCCGGGTCAAGCCGCGGAAAGAGGTACATAGCTCCGGCAGCCGGCACGCAGGACACCCCGGGAATCGCCGTGAGGAGCTTCCAGGCCAGATCCCGTTGCTCCCGCAAACGCCCACCCGGGGCGATGAGGGCCTCGATGCTTTGGTATCCACCCAGGCAGGTTTGGATTGCGTGCTGCGCGGGGACGTTGGAGCAAAGGCGCAGCGATGCCAGGAGCTCCAAGGATTCCCGGTAAGCGGCCGTTGCAGCCAGGGGACCTGTGACGGCAACCCAACCAGCGCGGTAGCCAGGCATCCGATAGGCCTTCGAGAGTCCGCTGAAAGTCAGCACGCAGATATCGTCGGCTATGGAGGCGGTGTGGATGTGCTGGGCGTCGACGTACCGGATCTTTTCGTAGATCTCGTCGGAGAACAGGACAAGATCATGCTTCCGGGCGAGCGCCGCGAACTGGTCCAGGATGTGGCGTGGGTAGACGGCGCCGGTGGGGTTGTTCGGGTTGATGATGACGATGCCGCGGGTACGTGGAGTGATTCTCGCTTCAACGTCGGCCATGTTCGGCCACCAGTTCTCGTCCTCGTCGCAGAGGTAGTGCACGGCCTTGCCGCCGGTCAGAGTGACGGCTGCGGTCCAGAGCGGATAATCCGGGGCGGGGACCAGGATCTCGTCGCCGTTCTCCATGAAGGCCTGCAAGGTCATGGAGATGAGCTCGCTGACGCCGTTCCCGATGAAAACGTCCTCGACGCCGATGTTCATGAGTCCGCGCGTCTGGTAGTACTGCGAAATGGCGGTCCGTGCCGAGAAGATCCCCTTGGAATCGCTGTACCCCTGTGCGCCGCGGATGTGGTGGATCATGTCCACCACCACGGACTCCGGCGCCTCCAGTCCGAACGGGGCGGTGTCCCCGAGGTTCATCTTGAGGATCCTGTGCCCCTCGGCTTCCATGGCCTTGGCGGCCTGGAGGATGGGGCCACGGAGTTCGTAGCGGACGTTCTGGAGCTTGCTGGAGGACTGCATCGGACGCATGGTTGATCTTTTCATGAGTGATGCCGCTGCGGACACTGCCGGACACAGTGCTACGCCGATTGGGAGGCTAGGTCCAGCGGATGATGACCGGCAAACTGCTGGTGCTGGCGGAAACTTCGCGCTCTGTTCCGCGCACAGCTACAGCGAAATGCTGGAGTTCATCAGGGGATGCCATCACCTCAAAGTGCCCTGTTGCGTCGCTCCGCACGGCCGTGGCCGAGGAGTGCGCGTGGATGTAGGCGTCCGGAATTCCCTTGTTGTGGCTGTCCACCAAGCGGCCGTGGATGCGGCGTGCGGCGCCATTGCTCGCCACCAGTGTCTCCAACGCCGGAGGACCGGACGGCTCGTCGAAGTGCAGGGACACCGGGATTCTCACCAGGAATCCCAGTCCGTCGCGGATGCTTTTCTCGTACTCACCCGGCCGGTATTCACCGCTGGACACGATCGAGTACTGGCTGTGCCGCTCCACAGACAGGAGGAGTTGCTCCATGTTGTCCAGTTGCTCGGGACCGTGGCATTCCACGGCCACCCGGAGCTCCAGGTCAAGGACGGGACCGTCAAGCCGGGACCTTCCCACCCGGCTGAGCGTTACCGCGTGCACGGTGACCGGCGCCTCCGGTGGAGGAACGACGGCGGTGGGGGACCCGTCGTCGAACCTGACCCGCTGGGGAGCCACGGCGTCGGAAAGTATCCCCAAAAGGTCGGTCAACGACGAACGGACGAAGCTCACGGCAGAACCCCAGCTGGACAAAATCCACACTTGCAACTGGAAACAGACTACTCCCGGTTGTGCCGGTAGTCACTGGAAAACGTGGGTAACTCCAGTCGTTGGGATGACCACTGGCCTATCCTGGCCGGTACGAATAACGGTACTCGGACGGTGAGTATCCGAACGCTGATTTGAAGGCCCGGGAGAAGCTCGAGGCATCGGTGAAACCCCAGTGCATGCCCACGACGGACACCGGCCTGGTCTGCAATCGTGGATCCAGCAGGTCCGTGCGGCACTTCTCCAGGCGTTGGCGTCGCAGCCACGCGCTGACAGTGTCGTCCCGCTCTTCGAAAAGTTTCTGGAGGTACCGGACCGAGACGTTGTGGGCGGCAGCGATGTCGCGGACGGACAGCTCCGGGTCGCTGAGCCGGGAGGCGACGAATGCTTCGATCCGCTCCATCAGCGCGAGCCGCTCGTGCGACAACGGCGACGACGGCGGCACGCGCTCGGCGAAGACCGCCGAGATGAGGTTCATCAAGGCATCCGAAACCGAGGCCGCGTCAGTCACGGAACCCTCATGGAGTTGCTTGGCCACGGCGCCCAGGAGCGCCGAAGTCAACGAACCAAGGCCTTGGCGTCCCGAGACGCGGGATGCGGTCAGCGTTGCGATGCTCTTGCGGTTCAGGTGCAGAGCCTCAGGCGGAAACATCACCACCATCATGCGGAAAGCGTCGTCAAAGTAGAGGTCGTAAGGACGGGTGGTGTCGTAAATTGCGAAATCGCCGGGCGTCAGGGCAGCTTCGCGGCCATCCTGCGCCACCACCGAGTAGCCCCGCAGTTGGAGGCCGAGCTTCACCAGGCCGGGATCATTGGCGCTGATTTCGCGGGGTCCCCGGCTGACGTGGCTTGCCGTTCCGGATACTGCGCTGAGGAAGACCGGTCCGACTGTTTGGTTGATGAGGCCGCCGTCGAATTCCTTCACGTCTGCGGCGGCCACTGAAAGCGGGACGAATGCGTCATTGACGGCTTGGTTCCATGCCTCAAAGCGATCGGTCCTGGCGAGGGCCTTGGTGCTGAACTCTTCGCGGGTTTGTTTGGCGATGGCTCCGGACACGTCGAGTCTCCTTCGAATGACGCACGGGGGGGTCAAACCCAGTGTCCCACGGAATCGCCGGTAGGCGTGATCGGCATCACAAGTGTGCAGATGGTGTGCAGGGCTGTGCGTTCCCGGCCAAGGTCTTCCCGGGACGACAGCGAAAGACTCGTGGAGACGAACTCCCTTTCGCAAGCCAACCCTGTTCAAGGAGGAACCCATGGCTGAAACCCAAACCCACGACTATGTGGTGGTCGGCGCAGGCTCGGCCGGCAGCGTGATTGTCCGCCGTTTGCTGGACGCAGGACACAGCGTGCACGTTGTGGAAGCAGGATCAACCGATACCGACCCCAACATCCACAGCCCCCAGGGTTGGCCTGCACTGCTAACCGGGGCCAACGACTGGGCCGTCATGACCACCCCGCAGAAGCATGCCAACAACCGCAGCCTGTACTGGCCCCGCGGCAGGGTCCTGGGCGGCAGCAGCTCGCTCAACGGCATGATCTACATTCGCGGACACAAGAGCGATTACGACTCCTGGGCGGCCAACGGCGCCGAAGGCTGGTCCTGGAATGACGTCCTTCCGCTGTTCAAGAAGTCCGAGGACCACGCCGACGGTGCCAGTGAGTTCCATGGCAAGGGCGGGCCGCTGCACGTGGAACGGATTGCTGAACGCCACCCCGCCGCCCAGGCCTTCGTGGAGGCCGCGAAGGCTGTTGGCCATACGGAAACCGACGACTTCAACGGTATGCAGATGACCGGCGTCGGGTTCAACCACACCACCACCAAGGAAGGGAAACGTGCCAGCGCCTGGCAGAGTTTCGTCGCTCCGGTACTGGACCACCCGAACCTCAAGGTCACCACGGACGCCCTGGTCACCCGGGTGACGGTCGACGGCGGACGCGCGACCGGCGTCGAATACCGGCTTGGTGATGAGGTGCTTCGTGCTGAGGCCGGCGCGGAAGTGATCATCAGCGCAGGAGCCATCGGTTCGCCAAAGATCCTCCTGCTGTCCGGGATCGGGCCGTCCGCCCACCTGCGCGAGGTGGGCCTTGACGCCGTCGTGGATCTGCCCGGCGTTGGCGAAAACCTGCACGACCACCTGCTGGCGGGCAACATCTACGAGGCGAACGGTCCGCTGGTGGCCGGCCGGCACAACCTTCTGGAGAGCCAGCTGTACGCCCACAGTGACCAGACCGACGAGGAAGCGCCGGATCTTCAGCCGCTCTTCCTGCACTTGCCGTATCCCACCGATGGAGGGTCGGCACCCGAACATGGCTACACGATTGCGCCGGGCATCGTGCGCCCAAGGTCGCGGGGAACCCTGCGCCTCGCCTCAGCCGATCCTGCCGCCGCACCCTTGGTGGATCCCAATATCCTGGCCGAGGAGTACGACCTCGAAGCCCTCGTTGACGCCATCATCCTTTGCCGGGAAATCGGGCAGCAGGACGCTTTTGAGCCATTCCGCAAACGCGAGTTCACGCCGTCGGACGCTCTAGTTTCCCGGGATCAGGTGCGCGGGTTCGCCCGGCAGGCCGCCGGGACTTATCACCACCAGGTGGGCACCTGCAAAATGGGCATCGATGATCTGTCCGTCGTTGATCCGCAGCTGCGTGTCCGGGGTGTCGCGGGCTTGCGGGTGGCGGACGCGTCCATCATTCCGTTCGTTCCGAGCGGCAATACGAACGCGCCCGCCATCATGATCGGCGAGAAGGCAGCGGAGCTGATCCTCGGCTCTTAGCCGCTACGCCAGGCCGGGCACTCCGTCATTGATCACGAACGATTTCTTGGTGGAAACCGGGGCGCCCGGCCTGGTCACGTAGTCCAGAACACGGAAATCCGCAGTCAGCTGGTCTTTGGTGATGCGGGTGTTCACGTACCCGCGGTTGTCGTTGTAGAACTTCAGGTGCGGGTTCCAGGCCATGACGGGATCCGTGGTGGAGCCGGAGCCGTCACCGTTGGACGTGATGGACGAGCACACCAGTTCCGAACCCACCACGGGAGAGGACGGGTCCTTGTAGTCCACCTTCAGGTCGGTGGCCCAGTGGCGGTGCACGTCGCCGGTCAGTACGACGGCGTTGCGCACCTTCGCGTCAATCCAGCCCTGGGTGATGCGGCGGCGGGAAGCGGCATAACCGTCCCAGCCGTCCATGGAGACGTCGTCGATCTCGGGCGCCTTGTCGCGGTCCCGCTCCGCGAAGAACACCTGCTGGCCCAGGATGTCCCAGCGCTGGGTGGAGTTCCGGAAACCATCCAGGAGCCACTTTTCCTGTTCGGCTCCGGTGATGGTGCGGTTCTCGTCCAGGCGTCCGGCCACGTTCTTCCGCCAGCCGTCTCCGGCGAGCTGGTCGTCGCGGTACTGCCGGGTGTCCATCATGTGGAAGTTGGCCAGCTGACCCCACTGGATGGTGCGGTAGATCTTCATGTCGAAGCCGGCGGGCAGTTGCGACGGTCGGAGGGGCATGTTCTCGTAGTACGCCTGGAAGGCCGCGGCGCGACGCTGCCGGAAGTGCTCGGTGGTGTCGTTGAGCTGGGTTGGATCGTTGTTCTCCGGGATGTCGTCAGCCCAGTTATTGTCCACTTCGTGGTCATCCCAGACAACCAACCAGGGCGCGATTGCGTGTGCGGCCTGCAGGTCGGTATCAGCCTTGTACTGGGCGTGACGCTGGCGGTACCCCGCCAGGTTGGTGGTCTCGGGGCCTTCGTGGTCGCGGGGATTGCCGCCGCCGATCACATAGCTGTCCTCCTTGTACTCATAGACGTAGTCGCCCAAGTGGAGCACCAGGTCGGGGTGGTCCTCGGCAAGCCGTGAATACGCGGTGAAGTAGCCGTGTTCGTATTGGGCGCAGCTGGCGAAGGCCATCGCCAGAGCGGCGGGCGTTTCACCGGGAGCGGGGCTGGTGAGGGTACGGCCTACCGCACTGAAATGGCGGCCTGTGCGGAAGCGGTAGAAGTACTCGCGTCCGGGCCTGAGGCCCTGGAGCTCCACGTGGACCGAGTGGGCGGATTCGATCCGGGCTGTCTCGACGCCGCGGGCTACTACCCGGCGCATGGCCTGGTCTTCGGCTACCTCCCAGGCGACGGCGACGTTTCGGGAGGGCATGCCGCCCAGACCATCTTCCGCCACGGGGTTCAGGGCCAAACGGGTCCAGATCACGAAGCCGTCGGGCCAAGGCTCGCCGGAGGCGACACCGAGCGTGAAGGGATCGGTGCGGAGACCGGCGTCGTCCGCTGTTGAAACGGCCACGGCGCTGACGGGGACAGCGGCAACCAAACCGGCGCCGAGGCCAGCTGAGATGAGGGATCTGCGGGTGATGTTTTCCATGGAGCTGACGCTAAGGAACCTGTCTTGACACGGCGCGAGGGAGGTGTGAATGCTGGGTGAACTGTGTGACACAGGTTGCTAACTCGTGCCCGCACGGCAGGAGAATGTTGCCGCGCGCTGGCGGGTTACCCTACGTGCGGGCAAATGTGTTAGCTTCAAACCATCAGACATTGCCCCCCTCTGAGCCGCGGCTCAAGGGGGCAATTTTCGTTGTCAAGGACTTGTGGTGGGTTTGGAGTACACGAAGGAATTCAAAGAGCGCGAAGATCTACTTCAGCAGCTTGAAGACCGTGGTCTTGCGGTTCCTGATCGAGCGGCCGCGCTTACTTTCCTCACTCGTGTTGGCTACTTTCGCTCCGGCGCGTACCGGTATGTCTTCCGAGAGTTCCTGCCACCACAGGAGGTCGATTCGAAGCTGCACCAGTACCGCTCGGATGACTATGTGAGTGGTGCGGGCATTGGTGATGTCATGGCTCTGGAGGCGTTCGACTCCCGGCTGATACGGGTCTGTCAGGACGGCCTTTTGGACTTCGAAGTCCGTCTGCGGGCGGCGATCGCCCATACTCTTGCTGCGAAGGATATCGCCGCCCATGCGTCGAGAGAGTTCTTGGACGAACATAGCTGCGATCAACCAAGAGGGCAGCACACGAAGTTCGATGCATGGACCATGACGTGGCAGGATGCGGTGCGGGCGGCTGCGGAAGACGAGGATTTCATCAAGCACCATGTGTTGAAGTACCCGCGTCAGCCTGTGCCGATCTGGGCCGTCACTGAGGTACTAAGCTTCGGAAGCTTGCCCTATCTTTTCGAGTTGATGCAGACGCCGGACGCCCGTGCCGTGGCTCGCATGTTTGGGTTTGCCCACCCCCGGCGGTTCGGAGCGGTGATCCGCACGATGGTCGATTTCCGAAACGTTTGTGCGCATGGTGCCAGGTTATTCAACCGTTCCTTCAAGAGAGCAATCTCCATCGGCGCTCACGACACTGACGGAGTCCTCTTGGCGCATCTCAATGAGCCGGGCTTTACGACTACACCCAAAGGGCACCAGAGACTCTATATCTACGCAGCCGTCCTGGCGTTCATGCTCCGATCCCACACAGCTGGGACCAATTGGCATCTAAGCTTCAAGACGCAAGTCAAGAAGTTCGATACCACCGTCCGAGCTCCGGATGGCTCCGCGCTCCTCTCTCCGGAGGCAAGCATGGGATTCCCTGGGGATTGGCTGAAGCTGGACCTATGGCAATAGTTGCATGGCGTGTGGCGGTCAGTATGTAATTCACGCCACGGTCGGGCGGGTGGAGCCCCACCACGCCATCGTTGCTTCGGCCGCCTCCGGAAGTGGCGTCGGTTTCAGGCCCAGCAACCGCTGGCTTTCCGATGAATCCATGACGAATGGCTTCTCGAACTGGTACAGCATTTCCGCGAGCTCACGCATGGCGGTGGAGAACAGTCCGGCGGACCGCAGGATCCACCCCGGCACTGCGCCCACTTTTGGTGCCTTCACGCCCGCCGCCGCGGCAAAAGCTGCTGCCAGTTCACGCTGGGTCAGGGCAGGTCCAGTGGGCGCGTGAAGCACGCGGTTCCACAGTCCAGGGTTTTGCGCCGCGGCGATCATGGCATCGGCCAGGTCGGGAACATAAGTGAAGGAGTGGAGCTGCCCTGCGCTCCCGATCACTTGGAGGGGCTTTCCTTCAAGAATGGGCGTTACCACCCGTTCACCGCCGTGGGCCATCTTTACCCGTGGCCCGAAGAAGTCGCCGGCAACCACGCTCACGGTGTCAGCCGGGTGCGCCTCACGGGCCTTGAGCAGTTGGGTCCGGACGCCGCGCTTGCCGCCCGTCGCCTCCCGGGGCCCGGCCTCGGTCATGGTGCGATCGGGCTCGCTGTACGAGTACAGGCTTTCAGGAAATACGACGACGGCGCCCGCGACCGCCGCTGCGTCCATCACCACTTGCTCGGCCTGGGGGAGTTCGGCCTGCCACTCCTTTGCCCGATATTTGGACCCGTGGATGCAGTGGAAGACTGCCTCGGCACCGCGCACTGCCTGGCGCAGTTGGGCCGAGTCGGAGGCGTCTGCCCGCATCCGCTCAACCCGCGGGTGCTCCGGTCCGCTGCCCGACCTCGTCAACACGCGAACCTCTCTGCCTTGCGCGGCGAGCTTCTCGGCAATGGTCCAGCCAACGGGTCCTGCTCCTGTGACGACGTACATAGGGTGCTCATTTCGTTTCCGGGAAGATATTCGAGAGCGGTGCTCTCTCAAATCCAGAATGACCCTCGAGTAACGCAAAGTCAAGAGCACTGCTCTCTTTTGTTGCTGTTGCTCTCACGTGTGGCAAGCTGTTCATATGCCAGACAATCCCAAGCCGCAGACTCCCCGGGAACGCGCCCGCGCCCGGACCATCTCCGACATTGTCCGGTTGGGTCGTGAGCACTTGGCGATCCACGGAGCGGCAGCGCTCTCGCTCAGGGCCGTGGCGCGGGATCTCGGCGTCGTCTCCTCCGCCGTATACCGGTACGTCGAGAACCGCGATGAGCTCCTGACCCTCCTCCTTATCGACGCCTACAACGAGTTGGGGGACGAGGTGGATGAGGCGGTCGATGCCGTTGCCCCAAGTGACTTCGCAGCCCGGTTCCACGCCCTCGGCACGGCCGTCCGTTCCTGGGCATTGCGCGAGCCAGCGAGTTACGCATTGCTTTTCGGCAGTCCCGTGCCCGGCTACCAGGCGCCAGGGGAGCGGACCACCATTCCCGGCACGCGCGTCATCGTCCGCCTCGTCGGGATTTTCGATGCCGCCTACCGTGCCGGTGCCCTGACCGCGGAGGTGGGTCCCGCCGTCGTGATTCCACCGGCGCTGGCAAAAGATCTGGCGGGTATCCGCGCAGAGATGGGGCTTGCAGCACCCGATGCGTCGCTCGCGCGGGGCGTGCTGGCCTGGACCTCGCTGTTCGGGGCCGTGAGCTTCGAGGTGTTTGGGCAATACGGCCCGGACACCTTTGCCGCCCGCGATGACCTCTTTGCGCATCAGATGTCTGTGCTGCAGGCAGTCGCGGGCTTGTAAGGGGCGGAAGTAAAGTATTCGGATGGCTCGTGGACTGGCTGACATTGGCGCGGAGAGCGTTTTGCTCGCCGGAGCCGGGCGTGCCATTTTGCTTCAGATCGCCGACCCGAGGGTAGGACACGGCGTAGCCGAGCACAGTGACTTTGCTAAACGTCCACAAGACCGGTTGCGGGCCACTCTGACGTATGTCTACGCGATCGTGTACGGCACCGAGGAACAGATCGCGGCTGTCCGCCGCGCAGTCAACCGGGCGCACGCCCCGGTGCGCAGGACCGCCGGGGCAGGGTCAAGGGGATACAACGCTTTCGACGCCGGGTCGCAGCTTTGGGTGGTGGCCACCCTGTACGACACGGCCGTCACCGTTTGCGAACAAGTCCTGGGCCCGCCCGACGACGACACTGCCGAGCGTATGTACCAGGACTATGCGCGGATCGGGACTGCCCTCCAGCTACCGCCGGACATGTGGCCCGAGAACCGCGCTGCTTTTGCCGAATACTGGAACACACAGCTGGGGTGCCTGCGGCCGGACGACCAGGCCCGCAAGGTGGCCCGCGACCTGCTGTACCCCGCCGGAGGGCCGACTCTCATGCGCCTCCTGATGCCCCTGGCCCGGTTCCTCACAGCCGGGCTCTTGCCGGACCATCTGCGTGAGGGATTCGGACTCGAGTGGGGGCCGGCGCATTCGCGCCGTTACGCACGGACCATGCAACTGCTTGGCCGCCTGTACCCGCGTCTCCCTCGAAAGATAAGGCATTGGCCGAAAGACTATTGCCTCAGCACCCTCGCGGGGGTGCCTGTCCGGGCCCGGAGTGAGGTCCACCATGCGTAATTCGACATCGGTGGAAGAGTCCATTGACCGGCTGGCCCACCGTTTCCTGGACCGTTCGCCCGGCGGCCGCCTGCGGGGCCGGCTTACGGAATTTCTCGTCTTTGGACTCAAGCAGGCCTGGGCGTGTGTTTTCGGCGCACTGTTGCTGGCCGTCATCATGGGGGCGCGGCTTTGGTACCCCTCGGACGCGGGGCTGGCCCGGAACGATTTCCTGACCCTCGCCGCCGTCCTGATCCAGGTACTCATGGTGGTGTTCCGGCTGGAAACCCTGAGGGAGCTCCGGGTGATCGTGCTGTTCCACGTGGTGGGCACGGTGATGGAACTGTTCAAGACGGACGTAGGTTCGTGGGCCTATGAAGCTGAGGGAGTCCTCCGGATCGGGGCGGTTCCGCTGTTCAGCGGCTTCATGTATGCGGCCGTGGGGTCTTACATGGTGCGCGTGTTCCGCCTGTTCGACCTCCGTTTCGACAGGTACCCGCGGCGCTGGGTCACCGCCCTGGTCGCTGCCGCGATCTACGTCAATTTCTTCTCGCACCACTACATCCTCGACTTCCGCTGGGTGCTGCTTGCCGCCGTCGTGATCGTGTACGGACGGTGCGTGATGCATTACCGCGTATTCCGCAAGCGGTTCCGGATGCCCATCCTGGTCGCGTTCCTGTTGGTGGCGCTGTTCATCTGGTTCGCGGAGAACATTGGCACCTGGTCCCGCGCCTGGCTGTACCCGAATCAGCTGGATGGCTGGCAAGCGGTCTCGATCGACAAGCTGCTGGCGTGGTTCCTGCTGATGATCATTTCCGTGGTGCTCGTTGCGTGGGTGTACAAGCCGGAGGGGCCGGGCGCCGTCGACACCTCTGACGACGCGCGAGCCCCCGCGGATGCGGGAGTCACCCGGTCGGAGTGACGCTGGCGCGTGTGTCTCATCGAGGATGACGCGGCGAGTTGCGTGGCCGGCCTGGAGCAGGCTTGACGTCGGGGACTCGGGTCAAATGGAGGGTGGAAGGCTGCGGACATCGCTCCGGGCGACAATCCCGACTCCGGGTTCAGCTGGATATTGTCTGGCTGGCTAATAACCCGAGTCACTCTCGTTTTCCCGGTTACGCTTGAATCATCAGGCATAAGCCTGAGGTGCCGTTAACGAACAATGGACCCGACTGGCATCGGGTCCTTGTTCTGAGCGGTGCGCTCATAGGTGCGGTAAGAGGGTCATATCCTCGAACATCACACTTTGAGTTTATGGCCCTACGCGCGCAGGGCGCAACGTTGTTGTGCCCACAAGCACGTGCGTGCCGTGCCCTGTTCCTCCGGGAGGAGGTGTCCGGCATGGAACCCAAGCGGAAACGCGGAGAACCATGGGGCGCCTGGAACCTGGTGGTCAACATCATCAGACTAGTCGTTGATGTTGCCCGCCTGTTCTGGCACAACATCCCTTAGCGGGGAGCGGCGGCCGCCAGCTTACTTCTGGCGGCCGCCGTCGTCTCCGTCGCTGAACCCAGTCATTTGGCAAAGGCCCCGCGTTCGTTTGCCAGTTCACCGACGGCGAAACCAGCCCCCAAAACCGCGTGATTCCGGGCGTCCTGGCCATCATAAAAGCAAAGTTGAGCGTACTAGACTCAACTTTGGATTGACATCTTTCTGACGCTGAGTACAGTTGAGTGCAGAACGCTCAACTAGCCGATTGTTGAGTGGGTCCCCGACCAGGTAAGCCGCTTCTGCGGAGTGCTGTCCGGGTGCAATCTTCAACATCGGCCATTGAAAGGAAACAAGATATGTCACGTGCAGTAGGTATCGACCTCGGAACCACCAACTCCGTGGTCTCTGTTCTTGAAGGTGGCGAGCCCACCGTCATTGCCAACGCAGAAGGCGGCCGCACCACGCCGTCGGTCGTCGCGTTCTCCAAGTCCGGCGAAGTCCTGGTCGGCGAGATCGCCAAGCGCCAGGCCGTCAACAACATCGACCGCACCATCGCCTCCGTCAAGCGCCACATGGGTACTGACTGGACGGTCGCCATCGATGACAAGAAGTACACGCCGCAGGAAATTTCCGCGCGTATCCTCATGAAGCTTAAGAACGACGCCGAGAGCTACCTGGGCGAAAAGGTCACCGACGCTGTGATCACCGTTCCGGCATACTTCAACGACGCCGAGCGCCAGTCCACCAAGGAAGCCGGCGAAATCGCGGGCCTCAACGTCCTCCGTATTGTCAACGAGCCCACCGCGGCCGCTCTGGCCTACGGCCTGGACAAGGGCAAGGAAGACGAACTCATCCTGGTCTTCGACCTCGGTGGCGGTACCTTCGACGTCTCCCTCCTCGAGGTTGGCAAGGACGAAGACAACTTCTCCACCATCCAGGTCCGCGCGACCGCCGGTGACAACCGCCTGGGCGGCGACGACTGGGACAACCGCGTTGTCGAGTGGCTCCTGGGCCAGCTTAAGGTCAAGGGCATCGACCTCTCCAAGGACAAGATCGCCCTCCAGCGCCTCCGTGAAGCTGCTGAGCAGGCCAAGAAGGAACTGTCCTCCTCCACCAGCACCAACATCTCCCTCCAGTACCTGTCCGTCACCCCCGACGGCCCGGTCCACCTGGACGAGCAGTTGACCCGTGCCAAGTTCCAGGACCTCACCAAGGACCTCCTGGACCGCACCAAGAAGCCGTTCCACGACGTCATTGCTGAGGCCGGAATCAAGGTCTCCGACATCGACCACATCGTCCTCGTCGGTGGTTCCACCCGTATGCCTGCCGTCTCCGAGCTCGTCAAGGAACTCGCCGGTGGCAAGGAACCCAACAAGGGCGTCAACCCGGATGAAGTTGTGGCCGTTGGTGCCGCACTCCAGGCCGGTGTCCTGAAGGGCGAGCGCAAGGACGTCCTGCTCATCGACGTCACGCCGCTGTCCCTCGGCATCGAAACCAAGGGTGGCGTCATGACCCACCTGATCGAGCGCAACACCGCCATCCCCACCAAGCGTTCGGAAACCTTCACCACCGCTGATGACAACCAGCCGTCCGTAGCCATCCAGGTCTTCCAGGGCGAGCGTGAATTCACCCGCGACAACAAGCCGCTGGGCACGTTCGAGTTGACCGGTATTGCTCCCGCCCCGCGTGGCGTGCCGCAGATCGAGGTCACCTTCGACATCGACGCCAACGGCATCGTCCACGTATCCGCCAAGGACAAGGGCACCGGCAAGGAACAGTCCATGACCATCACCGGTGGCACGGCACTGTCCAAGGAAGACATCGACCGCATGGTCCGCGAAGCCGAAGAGCACGCCGCCGAGGACAAGGCCCGCCGCGAAGCTACGGATACCCGCAACTCCGCAGAGCAGCTCGCCTACTCGGTGGAGAAGCTGATCTCCGAGAACGAGGACAAGCTGCCGGAAGAGGTCAAGACCGAGGTGAAGGCCGACGTCGACGCCCTCAAGTCCGCCCTGGAGGGCACCGACGACGCCGCCGTGAAGACTGCGTTTGAGAAGCTGCAGGCTTCCCAGACCAAGCTCGGCGAAGCCATCTACGCCCAGGCGTCCGCTGCGGACGCTCCGGGTGCCGGTGCTGAAGGCGCTCCCGCAGGTGGCGCTGGTGACAAGGCCGACGAGGACATCGTCGACGCCGAAATCATCGACGAAGACGAAGCGAAGAAGTAGCCATGCCTCATCACGGCAACGAAGAAGAGCACTCCGAAGGCAACGAGCAGCGCAAGCCCGTCATCCGGGACAACCGCAAGGTTGACCCGGAGACCGGGGCCGCGCGGCACCCTCATGGTGAATCCGCGGATGCAGCTGAAAGCGACGCCGCTCCCACCGAGGGCGACGCCCTTTCCCAGGCTGAGGAAATCCTCAACGGGGTGGAGGTTCCGGCTGAAGAGTCGGTAGCGTCCGGTGCAGCGGCCGAGGCCCAGGCAACGGAGCTCCGCAACGATCTCCTCCGCCTGCAGGCTGAGTACGTCAACTACCGCAAGCGCGTGGAACGTGACCGTGCCGTAGCAGGAGAAATGGCCGTCATCGGCGTCCTGAACTCGCTGCTTCCGGTGCTGGACGACGTCGACGCTGCACGCCAGCATGGTGACCTCGAGGACGGACCCTTCGCCGCCATCGCCACCAAGCTGGAGAACGCGCTGAAGACGTACGGACTCGAGCGCATCTCGGAAACGGGTGTGGAATTCGACCCCACCATTCACGAGGCACTCATCCAGCAGCCCGGCGAGGACATCGAGGTAGACACCGTCAGCCAGGTGCTGCGCTCCGGATACCGCTCAGGCGAGCGTGTCCTGCGGGCAGCCCAGGTGATTGTGGCTGTACCCGCGTAACAACTCATCGAGATGGCAGTTCGTGACAGTGTTTGAAGAGAACATTGGGACGAACTGCCATCTCGTTACCAACGAAAGGAAACGCTCTTGGCCAGCCAGGACTGGGTTGAAAAGGATTTTTACGCGATCCTTGGTATCGCCAAGGACGCCTCCGACGCTGATATCAAAAAGGCTTACCGCAAGCTTGCCCGGCAGTACCACCCGGATACGAATGCCGGTGATGCTGCTGCGGAGAAGCGGTTCAAAGACATTTCCGAGGCCTACTCGGTGCTGTCGAGTCCTGAGGACCGGCAGCAGTACGACGCCATCCGCGCCATGGGTGGCGCCCGGTTCGCCCCTGGCGCGGGTGGACGCAGCGGTGCCGGCGCCAACGGCGGGTTCGAGGATCTGTTTGGTGGCCTGTTCGGTGGCGGTGCGCGCCAGCCGCAGGGCGCTGGGGGCATCCCGCCGGAGTTCGCTGACCTGTTCGGCGGGGGATTCGGTGGAGGCCCGACTGGTTTTCAGCGGGCGCCGCAGAAAGGGTCCGACCGCACGGCCACCACGTCCATTTCGTTCGCCGGCTCCATCAAGGGCACCACGGTGAGCCTGCGCGAAAGCAACGGCAACGTGATCGACGTCAAGATTCCCGCGGGCATCAAGGACGGCCAGAAGGTTCGTCAGCGCGGCAAGGGCAACGTTGGCCCGGCCGGCAACGGCGACCTCATCATCACTGTCAACGTGAAGCCCCACGACTTCTTCCAGCGGGACGGTGACAACATCCGCGTCCACGTGCCTGTCACGTTCGCGGAGGCGGCGCTGGGCGCCACCATCGAAGTTCCAACGCTCGACGGCGACACCGTCAAGTTGCGTGTCCCGGCGGGCACACCCGCTGGCCGCACCCTGAGGGTCAAAGGCCGTGGCGTGAAGACATCGAAGGCGACCGGTGACCTTCTCGTGACGATCGACGTCGCCGTTCCCCAGAACCTGAGCAAGGAAGCGGAAGAGGCCGTCAAGGCGTTCGCTGCCGCCACCTCGGACGCGAACCCGCGTCAGGATCTGGCCGCGAAGGCCCGGCTGTAAGGAGGCGGTCATGGCAATCGACGTCAACCAGCCGATCTTTGTCATCTCCGTCGCCGCGGAGCTTGCCGACATGCATCCGCAGACGTTGCGCCAGTACGACCGCCTGGGCATCGTCTCGCCCAGCCGCGCCCCCGGCAAGTCCCGCCGCTATTCCCAGCATGACGTGGACAAACTGCGGGAGGTCCAGCGCCTCTCGCAGTCGGGGGTGTCCTTGGAGGGCATCAAACGCATTATGGAGCTCGAGAACCAAGTGGCGGCCTTGCAGTTCAAGGTTGCCGAACTGACTGAGGAGCTTTCACGGCGCAGGACCCCCTTGGATGCACGGATTTTCGCAGCTGGTGCTGCCGGTGACGTGGTCAGCCTTGCCCGCGGGCAGCGGCCGCGCCCCCGCTCGCAGGCCGTGGTGGTGTGGCGTCCGCGGTCGGGGGAGGGCCAACGATGAATCCCTATGCCGGGATGCCAACTCACCGTGACCAATTCTTTTCCACCTTCCTTGAGACATTCGGTTCCTGGCGTCCGGATGCCGTGATCTTCGATTGCGACGGCCTCCTGATGGACACCGAATCGCTGTGGACCCGCACACAGGAAATGGTGTGTGACCAACTCGGTATAGCCTTGGACAGGGAGCTGCGCCATCAATTGGTTGGTCTCCCTGCCAGCCGCATTGGGCCCCTCATGGCCCAGCGGGCGGGTGCCGAGCCGGCCTCTGTCATCAAGCAGCTGTTGGATGTCAATGAGCTCCTGGTGCTGGAGTCGGGTCGCCCCATGCCCGGGGCCCGCGAAATCGTGGAGGCGATGGGGGCGAAGGTACCGCTGGCAGTCGCGAGCAACTCGGCCCGTCGCATCCTGGACGTGGCCATCTCCCGCAGTGGCTTCGAATCACAGTTCACGGCCACTGTTTCGGCTGAAGAGGTGGCGCAACCCAAGCCGGCCCCGGATGTCTACCTGGCCGCAGCGGAGGCGTTGGGTGCAGCCCCGGGGAAATGCGTCGCCTTCGAGGATTCCGAGGCCGGCGCCAAGGCCGCGGTGGCCGCAGGCATGAAAGTCATCGCCGTCCCACACATGGCAAGCCAGGAGCCGCTGGCCCATGCCTTTTGCGGATCCCTGGAATCGCGGGATCTGCTGGCTTGGGTAGCGGCTTGGAAGTAGGTGCCGAGGGAGCTACGAACTCCGGCGCGATTGCCGGATGCTGCTCTGGTAGGTGTCCTTAAGGTTCTTGACGGTCGCGTCATAGTGCCTTGTGGCGTAGGCGGCGTAGAGGATGTCGATGACCAGCAGCTGCCCCCATTTACTGGTGACCGACTCCCCGTAGAGTTCTCCGCCGCTCGGGGCCGTAGCCGTGAACAGTGCGATATCGGCGTGCTCCAACAGGGGAGAGCCTTCGGCGCCAGTGATGGCCAGGGTTGCCGCCCCACGTTGTTGGGCCAGATGGAGCGCTTCGATGATGGGCGTGCTTTGCCCCGAATCGCTGATACCAATCAAGAGATCACCCGGGGCAAGGATGGTCGCGAGCATGACCTGGATAGTGGTGTCCCGGTAGAGCATGCATTTCTTGCCTGCGCGGGTGAAGCGCATCACGGCCTCTTCGGCGGCGATGCTGGAGGACCCCATGCAGCAGAACACCAAGGTGTTGGCGGCGTCGATCATGTCTACGGCGCGCTGGATGGCTTCCACGTCCTGGCGCTGTCCCGTACGCCTCAGTGACTGGATGCTGCTGCGTTCAACCTTGCCGACGATGTCCTCGGGGGTGTCACCGCGGTTGACGCCCTCGTACACAACGTCCGACGCCGCAGGCTGCTCCTGGGTGGCAGCCTTGGATATGAAGGCCGCTTCGGCCAAACCCAGCAGCAGGGACTTGTAACCGTCCACGCCCAGCTCGCGCACGAAGCGCGAGACGGTCGATTCGCCAACGCCAGCGGCCAGCGCCAGTTCGGTGATGGTCATGGCCTGCGCGCGTTCGGGTGATTTCAGGACAGCTTCCGCCACAAGACGGAGCGACGGCGGAAGGTAAGGCAGCCGCGCCGAAATCCGGTGCAGCAGTCCGCCGTCGGTAAAGGTCTCCGTCATGTGGCAGTCTCCGGTCTAGTGCTGGTTGGCCAGGGCCTGAAGCAGGTTGTCCACGGCAGCCCAGGTGGCCCGGTCAACGCTTTCCCCAGTGTATCCACCGATGTGCGGGGTCGCGATGACATTCGGGTGCCCCACCAGGGGAGTGCGGCCGGGAGGCTCGGTTTCGAAAACATCGGTGGCGAGGAACGCCACGGCTCCCGATTCCAGGGCGGCCAGAACTGAATCATCATCCACCAGGGAAGCCCGGGCTGTGTTGATGATCCCTGCCCCGCGTTTGAGCAAGCCGATAGTGGCCTTCCCTATAACCGGCTCCGCCGACGGCGGCATGTGGAGGGAAACTACGTCGGAGGTTCGCAGGACGTCGTCCAGCGAACCCCAGGCGAATTCCTCCGAAGGTCGGAAGGACTCCAACGGGTAGGCGTCGAAAGCCAGCACTTTCATCCCAAGCCCCAGCGCCATCAGGGCCACCCGCCGTCCGATCTGGCCGCAGCCGAGCAGGCCGAGCGTTAGCCCCGACACTTCCCGGCCAGGGCGTCGCGCCCACTGCCCGGACTTCAGTTGACCGTCATGCCACGGGATGCCTCGCACCGCAGACATCATGAGGGCGATGGTCAGTTCCGCGACACCCTGGGAATTGGCACCGGGCGCGGTCAGAACGCTGATGCCTTGCCGTTTGGCGGCGTCGACGTCGATCGAATCGATCCCCACTCCGTTGCGGGAGATTGCCTTCAGCTCAGGGAATTCGGACAGGAATGAGCCGCTCAGGCGTTCCGTCCCGGCGATATAGCCCACGCAACCGCGCAACGCGCTGCGCAGCTGCTGTTCGTTGGGGACGGCACCCGGGGCGGGATACACGACGTCGTATCCCGCCTTTTCGAGCTGCCGCAAGGCGGGGTGCCCCCCGTCCGAAATGGAACGGGGGGTCACCGCAATCCGGCGAGGGCCGCCGTCGTGCGTTACGTTCGGCGACATGGCACTCAGGCCTGCCAGCGCGGGTTGTCGATGAACTCAGGCTTGCCGTCCCGCTCGACGCACAATTTGCGGAAGCCTTTGGTCTCGATGGTCCCGTAGTCGTGGCCGGCGTGGCCCGGGAAGGCGAAGAAGGTCACCAGCGGCTCCGTGGCCGAAACGTTGATGCTCCGATGGGCGTAGCGGCGCGGAACGTAGACTGCCTGTCCTGGCGTGAATTCCGCGGCCTGCCAGTCGCCCTCGGGGTTCTCCATCAGCATGTAGCCATGGCCGCTCAGGCAGTAGTAGATCTCCGCGGTGTCCAAGACCTCGTGGAAGTGGCCCTTGGTCATGTAGTACTCATCACCCACCTTGCCCGGGTAGGTGATGCTGGTTCCGTAGGCCACGTCACCGGACGTGGACGGAACGCCCATGTCGAAGAATTCATAGACCAGGACGTCGTCCTCGGCCACCTGTGCGGCAGCGGCGGCTTGGTCCGCGTACATGTTGGCCATGGCTGAGAGCCGGCGTTGCAGCGGTGCCTTCGCGGTGGACAGCCCGGTCTTGACGTCGAAGTCTGTCAATACTGCCTGGACGGTCGTCTCAGCTGCAGTTGTCTTGGCGGCGGTGGTGCTCATGAGGAAATCTCCTTCTTGGAAACGTTCAGTGCGATGTCGGACAAGCGGTCGAAGACCGGTCCGCGGGTTGGAATGTCGATGGCGAAGACGTCGGCGATCACGCGCGTCCACCCGTGGAGGAAGTAGACCCAGCCGTCTTCTACCCGGACGTTCAGGCTGGGTTGTTGGGCGTTGGCCTGGTCCAGGAACACGAGCTCGCCCCGGTAGTTGAAGTCCCAGGCAACGGCGTCCTGGGGGAAGACCACTTTGTCCGTGAGCGGTGAGCCCGGCCGGTCTTTCCCCAAGCCAGTGGCATTGATGATCACTGAGCCGGGTGGAGCGGCGGAAACCACGGCGTCGTTCTCCGCAGCGTCTGCCACCTGGACGTAGCTGATGGGCAGGTTGCTGCCGAGCTTGGCATGCATCGACCGCATTTCCTCCAATCGGCTGGCCCGGCGGTTGGTCACCGTGATCTTGGCCGGTACCGGGAATCCTGCGCCTGCGCGTTTGTGCAGGTAGTACGTCAGGGCCAGGGATGAACCACCGGCCCCCAGCAACACCAGCTCGGCCCCGCTGTCCTGCCAGTAGTCATCAGGAACAATCGCTTCCAGGGACAGCCCGCTGGTGACGGCGTCCATGGCGTTGCCCCACAGCTTCCCGTCCTTCTTGGAGATGCTGCTGATCTCGTGCAGCACCTGTGCATCCTCACCGAAGCCGTCGAAGTGTTCCTTTGCTGCGCTGACGATGTCCAGCTTGTGGGTGGTGACCAGCGCGCCGAGCGACAGGGGATCAGTTTTGAGGAACCGGACAACGTCCTGGTAGTCGGGCGCCGGTGCGCCCGGAGGGAGGTCGATTCCCTTCAGGACTGCGGACAGTCCCAGTTCCTCGGCCCATGCCGGGAAGACGCGCATGATGGATGATTGCTTGGTGGTGACCCCCACGAAGTACATGGTGGGTTCAGTGGCGGGCAACAACATAGTGGTGCTCTCCTCGATGTGCAGTGGTCAATGGTCTAGTGCTCTTCCCAGTCGGAGGCACGGGCTACGGCGCGCTGCCAGCCGGAGTACAACTTCTGCCGCTTCTCCTCCGCCATGTCCGGAATGAATTCCCGGTCCAGCGCAAAGGTCTCGCGGAGTTGGTCCTGGCTGTGCCATATTCCGCACGCCAACCCGGCCAGGAGGGCGGCGCCCCGCGCGGTGGATTCCACCTGCCGGGGGCGGAGCACACGGACGTTGAGCATGTCCGCCTGGAACTGCATCAGGAAGTTGTTGCGGACGGCCCCTCCGTCCACCCGGATTTCGGAGACCGGGATGCCCGCATCCGTCTCCATGCAGTTGATGACGTCCTTGATCTGGAACGCGATGGACTCCAGGGTTGCCCGGATGATGTGGTTCCGGCTGGATCCCCGCGTGAGGCCCAGGATCGCGCCACGGGCATAGGGATCCCAATATGGCGCGGCCATTCCCGTGAACGCCGGAACAACGTAGACCCCGCCGGAGTCCTCCACGCGCATGGCGGCATACTCGCTGTCCGCCGAGTCATAGATGACGCGCAGCTCATCACGCAACCACTGGATCGAGGCAGCAGCCACAAAGATCAGGCCTTCCAGGGCGTACTCAACCTTCCCGTTCAAACCCCAGGCGATGGTGGTGAGCATCCCGTTGGTTGAGCTGACGGGCGCGTCCCCGGTGTGCATCACCAGGCTGGCTCCTGTCCCGTAGGTGGCTTTGACCATGCCACGGTCAAAGCAGGCCTGGCCGAACAGGGCTGCCTGCTGGTCACCCACGGCCGAAGCCACGGGAATGCGGGCCCCCGCGAAGATCGCATCGCAGGTGTGGCCGTAGACTTCGCTGCTGGGCCGGACCTGGGGGAGCAGCATCCGTGGAACCCCCAGTTCGTCCAACAGTTTGTCGTCCCAGTCCAGGGTGTTGATGTTGAAGAGCATGGTCCGTGCGGCGTTGGAGTAGTCCGTCACGTGGGCCTTGCCCCCGGTGAGGTTCCAGATCAGCCAGCTGTCCACGGTGCCGAAGCACAGTTCTCCGGCCTCGGCGCGCGCCCGGGCGCCGGGAACGTTGTCCAGGATCCAGGCGATCTTGGTTCCGGAGAAGTAGGCGTCCACCACCAGGCCGGTGGTGGTCCGGACGTACTCTTCAAAGCCTTTCTCCTTCAGCTCATCGCACAGCCCAGCCGTGCGCCGGTCTTGCCACACGATGGCGTTCATGATGGGCTTGCCGGTGCTTCGGTCCCAGATCACGGTGGTTTCGCGTTGGTTGGTGACACCGATTGCGCCGATGTCCCGCGGATCGATGCCCGCTGCCTCCGTCGCCCGCCGGGCTACGGCCAATTGGGTGTTCCAGATCTCGATGGGATCGTGCTCCACCCAGCCGGGCTTGGGATAGATCTGGGTGAACTCCTGGCTGGCTTCACCCACGATTTCAAGGTCCTGGCTGTAGAGGATTGACCTGATTCCGGTGGTGCCGGAGTCCAGTGCCATGATGTACTTCGTCGTCATCAGATGTCCGTTTCTGCGTGCGCGGTAACTGTGGGCCCGCGCTTCACTTCGAGTCGAAAAGGATCATGGCTTTCATGCCCGCGCCCGATCCTGCGTAGTCCATGGCCTTCTCGATGTCATCCAGTGTGAAGGTCTCCGTCACCAGTGGCGAGAGGTTCAACCGGCCTTCTCCGACGAGCCGCAGCGAGGCGGCGTAATCGGAGTTGCTGGAGCCGGTGGTTCCCGTCAAAGTGAGGCCTTGGTAGTGGACGCGGTTGGTATCCACGGGAACCCCCTGGGCCTTGCCGAGGCCGGCGAAGAAGTTCACCCGCCCGTGCATGGCCAGCAGGTCCACCGCTTCAGCCTGGACTTCCGGTTTGGAAACGCACGTCAGTGCGACGTCCACGCCCCGGCCGGACGTTTCTTCCGCCACCACGGACGCCAGCTCGCGCTCGCCCAGGTTGACCAGGACGTCAGCCCCAACGGAGCCTGCGAAGTCGAGCCGTGCCTGGCGGTTGTTGGAGACGATGACCTTGGCGGCGCCGTAGAGCTTGGACAGCATCACGTGGCACGCCCCGATCGGCCCGGCTCCCATGACCAGCACGGTGGTTTCGGGTCCGACGTCCAGCTTGCTGATGGCGTTGTAGCAGCAGGACAGCGGTTCCACCAGGGCTGCCTCGGCATAATCCACGGTATCCGGAAGATGGAAGACGTTGCCGCGTTCAATGGCGAAGCGCGGAATCAGGACGTATTCCTGGAAACCACCGTCCATGGTGATGCCGAATGCCTCGTAGGACGGGCACATGTTGTTGAGTCCCACCAGGCAGCTCGCGCAGCGTCCGCAACCTACGTTGGGGGTGACACTGACCCTGTCGCCCACGGCATAACCGGCAACTTCATCCCCGGCCGAGACGATGTCGCCGGCAAACTCGTGGCCGAGGACCCTCGGCGTTCCTTCCGGAAGCTTGAAGTGGCCGTTGGTGGCGATGCGGCGGTCCGTACCGCAAATGGATGCCGCGCGGACCTTGATGACAATGTCACCGGGTCCGGCCACCGGACGGTCAACCTCGTCCACAGTGATGGTGCCGGCGGAGTGGAGCCTTGCAGCCTTCACTGTGACCGCACCTCCTCCTGCGCTTCTTCGGAGACCGCGAACAGCACCTTGTTGTACCAAATGGAGCGGTCGGTGAGTTGCCGGAAAAGTCCCGGGGCCTCTTTCAAGGGACGGACGTGGCTGATGAGCTCCTCCACTTTCAGGTCTTTGCCCAGATGCGCGATAACCATGTCCCACTCACTGTGGCCCTTGGGGGTCACTTTGGCGTTCCACGTCCCGTAGAGGCGCAGTTCCCGGCGCAGCAGGGAGGATACCTCCGCCTTGGCCAAGTGGAGGTCCCCGCTCAAGTCACCGAGCAGCACTACCTGCCCCTGGACGGAAGCGGCGTCGATGGCCTGGACCAGTGCCTTCGGGTTCCCGGTGGCTTCCACGGTGATCTGCGGTCCCCAGCCGTCGGTGGCAGCCCGTGCGAGGTCGGCGGTGTCGCCGGTCCTCGCGTCGAGGACATCGAACCCCAGCCCGGACATGATCTCCAGTTTCCGGTCATCGATATCGGCCACAAGCACCCGTGAACACCCCAGGATCCTGAGCCACTGGGCCGCCAAGGCACCAATGGGACCTGCTCCGATCACCAAGGCCGTGGCGTGGGTAGGGATGTCCAGTTTGAGCATGGCGTGCAGGGCTACGCCTGCCGGCTCCACCATGGCTGCGTGCGTCAAGGGAGTATTTTCCGGGACACGGAAGATGCTCTTGGCCGGTACCCACATCCGTTCGGACATGGCACCGTGCCGTCGGGAGCCGAAGTAGTCGTACCCGGTGCCCAGGGCGTGTTCACCGATTTCGGACATCGGGTCCCCGTGCTGGTGCAGCAGGGGAAAGACTGCAGCGCGGTCACCGGGCCTGAGCCCGGAGTCCGTGGGGGCTTCCTCCACGATCGCGGAGAACTCGTGGCCGAGCACCAGCGGATAGTGGTACGCCTTGCCGTGGCCGTAGCGCAGCACGTCGGAACCACAAACCCCGACGGCGCCGACGCGCACCAGGACGGGGTCCTCGCCTACAGGCTCGGGCTCAGGGATGTCCTGGTACTCCAGGTCATTGAGTCCATTGAGAATGGCAGCCTTCATGACAGGCTAGACCTCCATGCCGTAGCGGTGTGCCTTGTGGGTGGGGTACAGGGCGATCTGCGGAATGGTGACGTCCGGTGTCCGGGTTGCCACGTAAAGGGTGATCTCGGCGACGTTGTCCACCTCGATGCAGCTGGCGTGGATGCCTTCCTCGATTTCCTTCTTGTCCAGCCAGCCGTCGATGTAGGCGGGAACATCGCCGTCGTAAAGTCCCTTGTCGATGATTTCGGTCATGGGGGTCTTCACATGGGACGGGTTGATGACCGTGACGCCGATCTTCTTGTCCTTGCCTTCCAGCAGGATGTTCTTGCTGAAACCCATGAGGCCGTGCTTGGACGCACGGTAGGGGCTGTGGCCCGGGCCGGAAGCGACGCGGGCCGACGAGGAACCCATGTTGATGATGCGTCCACCGTTCTCCTGCTTCTCCATGATGCGGAACGCTTCGCGGCACATCAGGAACACGGCGGTCAGGTTCGGGTTCAGGGTCTTGTTCCACTCGTCCAGGCTGACGTCCGTGACGGGCGGGGCGAGGGAGTCGCGGCCGGCGCTGTTCACCAGGAGGTCCACGCTGCCCCAGTTGGTCTTGGCCCAGGCGAAGAGGTCGATCACGGACTGCTCGTCGGTGACGTCGGCCAGGATGGAGTGGACTTCGCCGCGGCCGTAGCCGCGGATGCTGGCGGTGACCTTGTCCAGGCGTTCCTCGTCGATGTCCACCAACAGGACGTTGCTCTCGTTGGCAGCGAAGATGCGGGCCACGGCCTCGCCGATGCCGGATGCCGCGCCGCTGACGATTGCGACCTTGCCGCTCAGCGCCACGCCGTTCTGGGGGACGTATGTTTCACTCATTGTGGTTCTCCTTGTAATAGGTGGTTTTGATGGGATCGGTGGCCGTCAGGAGGACGCCACTGAAGGGGATGCCAGGCGCACGGCCTGGCTGGCTTTGCTGCGGATGTCGTCCCAGCGCCGGCCGGAGATGTCGGCCTTCGTGGCGATCCAGGAACCGCCGCAAGCGGCCACGTTGGGCGCCTCCAGCCAGGCCTCCACTGTTGAGGCGGTGATGCCACCCGTGGGCATGAACGTGACATCCGGATAGGGCGCGGCAAACGCTTTGACGAGCGGCAGCCCGCCCACGGCTTCGGCAGGAAAAAGCTTGAGCAAACGGAGGCCGAGGGCCCGTGCGGCTTCAATTTCCGTGGGTGAGGTGACCCCGGGAATGATCGGCACGCCTGCCGCCTGTGCCCTGCCAACCACCGCGGGATTCGTCCCCGGCGAGACCAGGAAGTGGGCGCCGGCGTCGACGGCTGCGTCCACATCCGCCTCGGAAAGGACCGTGCCGGCACCTGCCAGCAATCCGGGCACCTCACGTACCATGCGTGCAATGGCCTCGGCCGCGGCCGGTGTCCTGAAGGTCACTTCAGCTACCGGCAGTCCGGCCTCCACCAGCGTTTGCCCCAAGGGGACAGCATCGGCGGCGTCGGCGATTTCGATGACGGGTACGATCCGAAGTCCACGGAGCGATCTTTCGAGGTCCATGTCAGCGTCCTTCCAGCTGTGCGGCGTGGTGGGCGGACTCGATGACGTGGCATGGGCCCACATCGGGGAGGGTCCATTGCAGGTCACCGGCCACCTCGCCAAGTTCGCGGGCGGCTTCCTCGCGGGACACCGTATTGAAGTCGAACAAGCCGAAGTGGTGGCCAACGACGGCGGGAATCGCCGCCTGCTTGCAGAGGGCCGCTGCTTCGTGAACTGTGAAATTGCCGGGAACGCCGTTCTGCAGCCTGTGCTTGTCGCGTCCGTTGATGGGCAGCAGGGCAAGGTCCACGGCGTGGCTACGGAGTAGTTCCGCTTGACCCTCATAAGGGACGCAGTCGCCGGAGTGGTAGATCCGCAGGCCGGCGATGTCCAGGATGTAGCCGAGGAAGACCGAATCGCCGTTGGCGTCGACTTCGAGCTCTTCATGGGCTGCCGGTACGGCCGTGACGGTCACGCCGTCGCCGAGGTCCACTACGTCCCGGGCGGTGACGGCACGCAGCCGGTCCTCGGGAACGTGCCGGGCCAAGGCGACCTCGCGCCGTGCCCTGGGCGCCACGAACACGGGGGAGTTGTGCGCCAGCAGGCCGGCGACCGTGTCCGGGTCCAAATGGTCCGTGTGGGCGTGGCTGTGCAGCACGGCTTCCACACCGCGCACCTCCGCCGGGTCCACGGGCACTGGCTGGAGCCGCGTGTGCGGGAACAGGGTTCCGGCGTACTTCTTTGCAAGGCTGTCCGAAAGGTACGGGTCCAGCAGGATTCGCCGCCCGGCATATTCAAAGGCGAAGCCCGCTTGGCCAAGCCACCAGAAGCGGAGGCGGCCGTCGTCGTCGGCTGCTTGGGTGAGATGCCCGACGTCGGGCCCGTCACTTTCGGCACGAACAGTGAAGTAAGCGTTCATCGGACGGCCAGCCGGGCTGGGAGTGCTTCGGGATCGTGCCCCTCGGGCGGTGTTTGCGCACCGGTCATCAGCGACACAGCGTCGTTCATGGTGATGTCCGTTTTCTGGACGCAGGCGATGCGGCGGCCCAGCCGTTGGACATGGATCCTGTCCGCTACTTCGAAGACGTGGGGCATGTCGTGGCTGATAAGGATGACGGGGATGCCGCGGTCCCGGATGCCCGCGATCAGGTCCAGAACTTTGCCTGATTCCTTGACGCCCAAGGCGGCTGTGGGCTCGTCCATAATGATCACGCGGCTGCCGAATGCTGCCGCGCGGGCAACGGCCACCCCTTGGCGTTGGCCTCCGGAGAGCGTCTCGACCGCTTGGCCGATGTTCTGGATGGTCAGCAGCCCCAGGTCGCCCATGATCCGGGCGGTTTCACTGCGCATTTTCTTGTGGTCCAGCATCCGCAGTCCCCATCCCAGCGGGCCGGGCTTCCGGATTTCGCGGCCAAGGAAGAGGTTCGCGGCGATGTCACGTGCCGGGGCCAGGGCGAGGTGTTGATAGACCGTTTCGATGCCAGCGCTGCGGGCGTCCAAGGGCGAACGGAACTTCTGCGTGGTGCCATCAACCTGGATTTCGCCTTCGTCCGGGATCAGCGCACCGGAGAGCGCCTTGATGAGGGAGGATTTACCGGCACCGTTATCGCCGATCACTGCCAGGACTTCGCCGGGGTAGAGGGTCAGGTCGGCGCCTGCCAGGGCGGTGACGTGACCGTACCGCTTCACGAGGTTCCGTGCCTGGAGGATAGGCTGCGTGGTGAGGGTTGGGTTCGAAGTCATCCTGCGACCTTTCGGGTCCACTGGTCCAGCCCGACGGCGACGATGACCAGCACTCCTGTAGTGAATACCTGCCAAAGGACGTCGACGCCTGCCAGGGTCAGGCCGTTACTGAAGACCCCGATGATGAGGGCGCCCAGGAGGGTGCCAAGGACGTTCCCGCGGCCACCGAAGAGGCTGGTTCCTCCGATGACCACAGCAGTGATGCTGGCGAGGTTGACGCCTTCTCCTGAGAAGGGGCTGACGGATCCGACGCGGCCGATGAGCAACCAGCCTGCAATGGCGCAAATGATCCCCGCCACGACGTAGACGCTGAGCAGTACGCGAGTGGTGCGTATGCCGCTGAGCCGGGCTCCTTCGGCGTTGTCGCCTACTGCGTAGATGTGCTCGCCCCACGCGGTGCGCTTGAGGATGAACGCAACAGCGACGAAGCTCAGCAACACCAGGATGGACCCGTATGTGACCGGTGCTCCGAGGACCCGGAACGTTTCGCCCGGCCACAGCAGCAAGTCCGGCAGGACGTTGGCCTTGATGGTCTGGCTGCCTGAAGCCAGCAGGTTCAAGGCCGTGAAGATGCTGAGCGTTCCCAAGGTGGAGATGAACGGCGGGACACGGAAACGCGTCACCAGGATGCCGTTGAGGAAACCGCAGGCAGCACCCGTCGCCAACGCAATAACCAGCGCGACGACGGCGGGAAGCCCGGCTTCGGCGGCCAGCTTGCCGGAGATGACGGTGGTGAAGACCATAACGGCGGCGACGGAAAGGTCGATGCCGGCTGTCAGGATGATGAGCGTTTGTGCGATGCCCACCATGCCGATGATCTGGACCTGCTGGAGGATGAGCGAGACGTTGAGGGGATCGATGAACCGTGGGCCCACCATCGCGGTGAAGACGACGCAAGCGAGGATCAGGACGGCCGTCGGCCCCAGGAGGGGGTGGGCGTGCAGTTGGCGCTGGATCTTCCCGAGCAACGGGACGGGTGGCTGGTCATCAAGGCGCTCGCCGACCCTGCGTTGGGCCGGTGCCTCGGCGTTCTTGGCAGGCGCCGGGCTGCCGGGGGTCGCGGATACTGACTTCATTGTTGTACCTTCGCTGTTCAATGAACGGTGTGGTCTGGCTGCCTGGCTTTAGCCCCAGCAGTTCTCCAGGCCCCAGGAAGTGGGTTCGGAAGTGACACCGGGTGCGGCTTTGTCCGTGATGAGCGTGACGCCCGTGTTGGTGAAATCGAGGCCATCCGTGGTGGCGGGCTTGGTGCCGTCCTCCAGGTAACCGCTGATGGCTTGGAGCGCGTCGCTGGCCATCTTGATGGGGAACTGCATGGACGTGGCGCCGATTGCCCCGGCCTTGACGTCATTGACGCCCGGGCAGCCGCCGTCGATGGAAACCACCGTGACCTGCCCTTCCAAGCCGGCGGCCTTGATGGAGGAGTAGGCGCCTGCCGCGGCAGGCTCGTTGATGGTGTAGACGAGGTTGATGGTGCGGTCCCTTTGGAGGAGCTTCTCCATGGCAGCCCGGCCGCCGGCCTCGTTTGCGTTGGTGACTTCATGCCCCACGATCCGGGGGTCCTTTTCGTCGCCTATCTTGTTCTTGTCCGCGACATCCACGCCGAACCCCTGCAGGAATCCCTGGTTTCGCTGGACATCCACGGCAACCTGCGCCGGGCTGAGGTCCAGCATGGCGATCCTTGCGGGTTTGTTGGCAAACTGCGCTGCGGCCCATTGCCCGATCAATACGCCGGCCTGGAAATTGTCGGTCGCGAACGTCGCGTCGGCAGCATCTGTCGGGTTAGTGGGGGAGTCGAGGACTGCCACGAAGACTCCTGCGTCCCGGGCCTTCTTGATGGCGGGGAGGATCGCTTCAGAGTCTGAGGGGGCAATCATGATGCCCTTGGCGCCACGGGCTACAAGATTCTCGATCGCCTTGACCTGCGAGTCGTTGTCGCTCTGGCCCTGGCCGGAGAGGGACTGAAGGTCGAAGCCCAATTCCGCTGCCTTCTTCTCGGCACCCTCACGCATCTTCACGTAGTAGGGGTTGTCATCGGTCTTGGTGATGAGCCCTACGAGTGGCTTGGACTCGGCTGCGGAGGAGGAGCAAGCGGCCAGGCTTGCCGTGAGGCCGGCCGCGGCGATGAAGGCGGCTGCCTTGGCTGTCATTCCACGCCGTTGTGTACGAGCGGTCATTTCGAGGCCTTTCTGTCGAGAGAACTCTCTGCTGGGTGTTGGGGAGGGGGTGGTGTTGATCACAACCTTAGCAGGAATTTTCTACCAATCAATATAGCTTGGAAGAAATTTCCAAGCTCGGCTAGGCTGGGCCCATGTGTGGAATCGTTGGTTACGTCGGCAGGTCCGACTCAGTTCAAGCTCACCGGCAACGTGCCCTGGATGTGGTCATGGGCGGCTTGCGCCGCCTTGAGTACAGGGGGTACGACTCGTCGGGCATCGCCGTTCAATCGGCAGGCGGGGTCCATATCCGCAAGAAGGCCGGGAAGATCGGCAACCTCGCTGCGTTAATCGATGAATCGCCGGTTCCGGGCGGTGAGGTTGCAATTGGGCACACCCGTTGGGCGACCCATGGCGCCCCGACGGACGCCAATGCCCACCCCCACCTTGCTGATCGGGGACGGCTGGCAGTGATTCACAACGGGATCATCGAGAACGCTGCAGCCTTGAGGCTGTCGCTCTCCGGCGAGGGGCATGTCTTTTCCTCTGAGACGGATACCGAGGTGGCTGCCGCCCTGCTCGCGCAGGCGTACCGGTCCGCAGTCGATGACCGCGGGCCGGTCGCCGTCGATGACAGTGATGACCTGCTCGTTGGCGCCATGCGCAGCGTGTGCCGGCAGTTGGAAGGTTCCTTCACGCTCCTGGCAGTCCATGCGGGGCATCCCGGGCTGGTGGTGGCCGCACGGCGCAACTCGCCGCTCGTCGTCGGAATTGGGGACGGCGAAAACTTCCTGGGCTCCGACGTCGCGGCCTTTGGTGAATTTACCAGGCGTGCCGTTGAGCTGGGCCAGGACCAGGTTGTCGCCGTCACCGCGGACACCGTGGCGGCGACCGACTTCGACGGCGTACCGGTGCAGGTCACCGAAGTGGCAGTGGACTGGGACCCCGTGGCAGCATCCAAGGGCGGCCATGCTTCCTTTATGGCCAAGGAAATGCTGGAGCAGCCCGAAGCTGTCCGCCGGACCATCCAGGACCGCATCGGCATTGACGGATCTGTCCGACTGGATGGGTTGGGCATCGAGGAGTCCACGTTCGCCGGGATCAACAGGGTGGTGGTGGTTGCCTGCGGTACGGCATCCTACGGCGGGCAGATCGCCAAATACGCAATCGAGCGCTGGTGCCGGATACCGGTCGAAGTCGATCTCGCCCACGAATTCCGATACCGCACGCCCATGCTCGATGCGCGGACGCTGGTGGTGGCCATATCGCAGTCCGGAGAAACCATGGACACCTTGATGGCGGTCCGTTACGCCCGGGAGCAGGGCGCCGTGGTGCTGTCCATCTGCAACACGCAAGGATCGACGATTGCCCGTGAATCGAACGGCGTCCTCCATACGCTCGCCGGACCCGAAATTGCCGTTGCTTCCACCAAGGCCTTCCTTGCCCAGGTCACCGCCAACCTCCTCCTGGCGCTGTACCTGGCCCAACTTCGGGGCGGCGCATTGCGGGAGGAAACCTTTGCCGTGGCCAAGGAGTTGCGGAGCATCCCGGACCTGATCCAGCGCACGCTCGACCGTGCGGGCCGGATCAATGCCTTGGCCGCAGACTTGCGGGAGGCAACATCCGTACTCTTCATTGGGCGGCATGTTGGATTCCCGGTGGCTTTGGAGGGCGCCCTCAAGCTCAAGGAGCTCGCGTACATCCATGCCGAGGGGTTCGCGGCGGGCGAGCTGAAGCATGGCGCGATCGCCCTGATCGATGAGGGTCAGCCGGTCATCGTCATTGTTCCCTCGCTGAGGCACAGCAGCCTTCTTCACGCGAAGGTCATGTCCACCATCCAGGAGGTCAAAGCACGCGGTGGATGGGTGATTGCCGTGGCGGAGGAAGAGGACGGGGTTGTTGCGGAATGGGCGGACGAGGTAATTGCTGTGCCGGGGTCGTCACCGCTGCTGGCGCCCTTGCTGACCACGGTTCCGCTTCAGCTCTTTGCTGCAGGCCTTGCCGCTGAAAAGGGACTCGACGTTGACCAGCCACGCAACCTCGCCAAATCGGTCACGGTGGAGTAGTAAAGGGCCGCCCGCTGAGGTGGGCGGCCCTTTTGCCTTAGCTCCGCATGGAGGCCGGAAGTTCAGGGGTGGCCGCCTGTGTGTTGCTCAGGGACTGCAGCCGGGTGGCCACAACGCTGATTTCGGCGATGTTGGTCCGGGGTGGCAGACTCACGGCGCAGTGGACCGCCTCCGCGATGTCGTCAGGGTGGATGGCCCAATCGCGGACTTCACGCGGCGGCGGGCTCGGACGAAGGTCCAGGATGGGGGTGTCCACGATGCCCGGCAGGATGCTGCACACGCGGATGCCGTTGCCGTGCTCATCCCGCGAGGCTCCTCGTGCCAGGCCCAGCAGCGCGGCTTTGGACGCGCCGTAAGCGGCGCCGCTGTGGTCCGGCCAGCTCGCGGCGATGCTGGAAATGATGACCACGTCCCCTTGACGTTCGCGCAACTGGTCAAGCGTTGCCGAGAGCAGCGTGAAGACACCGTAGACGTTGGTTTTCATGATCTGGTCGAAGCTCTCATCCGTGAGCTCTGCTACCCGCCGGCGCGGAACGTTGGTCCCTGCGGCGCAGACAAGGATGTCGATGGGGTCGGATTCCGCCAAATGTGCTGCGAGGCTCCGGGCGCCAGCAGTGTCGGAGACGTCCAAGGCGTGTGCCACAAAGCGGCCGTCGGCGAGGTGTCCAGGACTGACTTCGTTGAGGGCTTCCTGTCGACGTGCCACCCCGTGCACCCGGGCGCCGGCCGTGAGGAGCCGGCGGACCACGCTGGCGCCAATACCGCTGCTTGCTCCGGTAACAAGGGCTACTCTGCCCTCAAGATTCGTGTCCATGGGTCCTCCTTGCGCCTGGTTTGGCGTTTTCTTGTTCGGGAATTGGGCTGGGAGGCGGGGCCTTCCTGCCATTTTTCTAAATTATCACTTGACAGACATTTTGTCCGCATGGTGATGTTGATTGCAGAAAGTGAGCCTTCCGGCCCACATCCCGGCCGATTCTGCCTCGCCCAGAGGGGCAGCACATCGTGGCCGGGTCACTACCGAGTCCAAGCCACCTAACGTGGCTTCCCAACGCGGGAGCATTCAATGACGATTGTTGAGCAGAACGCAGCCCAGCAGGGGATCAGCCCCGAGCGGCTGCGTCTACAGCGCAAATCCTTGCTCGCCACCGGAGTAGGCAACCTGCTGGAATGGTTCGACTGGACCATCTACACCGTTGCCTCGGTCTACATCGCCGGCAGCCTCTTCGACTCCGGAAATCCCATGTCGGCGCTGCTGAGCACCCTGGCCGTTTTCGCCGTCGGCTTCCTCATGCGGCCCATTGGCGGGCTGGTCTTCGGCCCGTTGGCCGACAAATTGGGCAGGCGCAAGGTCCTGCTGACCACCATGTTCCTGATGGCAGGGGCCAGTCTCGGCATCGCCCTGATCCCGTCTTACGCCGCGATCGGGAGCTGGGCATCCCTGCTCCTTTTGCTGGCCCGTCTTATCCAAGGCTTTGCCCACGGTGGCGAGTCGACGACGTCCTATGCCTACATCGCGGAGATCGCGCCGCCGAAGCGGCGCGGCCTGTGGTCGAGCTCGGTCTTTATCGCCGTGGGGTCGGGTTCCCTGCTCGCCACCTTCTTCATGGCCATGCTGACGGGTGTGTTCAGCAAGCCGGAGATGATGGAGTGGGGATGGAGAATTCCGTTCGCAGCAGGCGCCCTGTTGGCTGTCGCAGCGCTATGGCTGCGCCGGGGCATGATGGAAAGCGAACACGTAGCGGGTGCTCCCGAAGCCGATGCAGCGCCAGCGTGGAGCAAGAAGCAAGTGGTTGCCGCCGGCGTTAAGCTGTTCCTGTATGAGGCCGGGGCAACCTTGACCTACTACACCTGGGTTACCTCGGCAGCCATTTACGCAATCGGAGTCAAGGGCATGGACCCAGGCCAGGCCTTTGTGATGAGTGCCGTCGCCCAGGTGGTCTACATCCTGTTCCTCCCTGTCTCGGGTTGGATTTCCGACCACTGGGGCCGCAAGGTCACTACGCTGATCTCGCTCGTGGGCATCGCGGCCACCGTTTTCCCGCTGTGGGGTTTGATGAGCAGCGAGCCGTGGACGTTGCTTGTCGCACAGACCGCAGGGCTCTTGTTGGTCGCCTTTATCACTGGTTCCAAGCCGGCTGCTATCTCGGAACAGATCCCCACCCGATACCGCACCCGCATCTTCGGAGTGTCCATCTCCCTGGGCGTCGCCATTTGCGGCGGCACCGCGTCCTACCTCAGCACCTGGCTCAACTCGATCGATATCGGCTGGGTCTTCAATCTCTACGTCATCGCCGTAGCAGCCATTTCCACCGTTGTGGTCCTGAAGTGGAAGAACAACTCCGGCAAGCCCTTGGACCAGATCCAATAACTCCGCTCATCAGATACACGGACAGTTCCCGGCGGTGCCCCAGGCCCCCGGGAACTGCCGCATTCCGGAAGGAAAACAGTGAACTTACCGGCATCAGCGCCTGCCGCCGTCCGATCATCGACAGCCCCTCACAGCGTCACCGTTGGCATGAAGGACCTGCTCGCGCCCGGTGCGGGCGAGGTTCTTGTCCGCACCCAATACTGCGGATTGTGCGGGTCCGATCTTCACATCTGGAATGGCGACGACGGCTATGACTGGGTGCCCTGCGGCACCACTTTGGGCCACGAGATTGTGGGAACTGTGGTCCGCGATGGGCAAGGTTTTGCGGCGGGGGACAGGGTCACCGCGATCGCCCAGTCGGGGTGTGGGGACTGCCCTTCGTGCTTGGAGGACTACGCGAACGGCTGCGACGGAAAGGTCACCTTGGGCTTAACGCGCGACGGCGGTGCCGCGGCCTACGTCCGGATCCCGGCTTCCCAGTTGCTGGCCGTGCCCCCAGGAGTCCCGTCCAAAACGGCAGTTCTCACCGAGCCACTGTCCGTTGCCGCTCGCGCCGTCGCCAGCAGAGGCAGGATCACCTCAGAAGACGCCGTGGTGGTCAGCGGGCCAGGAACGATCGGCATTCTGGCAGCTCTGGTGTGCGGATATCTTGGGGCCCGCGTCCTCCTGAAGGGTACGGCGCGTGACGTCGCTGATCGTGCGCGCCTCGCGGCCCGGCTCGGGTTGGACTTGGTGGAATCAGTGCCCGGAAGTTTCAGGCCCACGGTCTGGATTGAGGCCGCCGGCGCGTCTGCCGCCCTGGATGATGCCGTAAGGGAACTGCCTGTGCGAGGCCGCTTGGTGATGGTGGCCCTCTATGGAGAGCCGCCCGTGCTCGCAGCCAACGATGCCGTGCGGAAGGAACTCGACATCATCACGAGCTACAGCTCACACCGGCCTGACTATGAACTGGCGCTGGCAGTTCTGCAAGCGCACCCGGACTTAGGGGAGCTGATGGTTGAGACCGTCCCGCTCGCCGATATTGCTGGTGCCTTCGAAAAGGTGGGCAGGGGCGCCTCCCCCAAGGTCGCCGTCGTGCCTTGAAGTAGTCTGGACCGCGCCGCAAACGTAAAAGGCCGCAGCTCCCGGGAAGCCCGGTGGCTGCGGCCCTCTTGTATGGTCAGTCAGTCGAATGTCCCGTCGATGGTAAGCCCGCCGTCTACCTTGACCACTTCGCCGTGAATGAACGATGCGTCCGGGGACAGCAGGAAAGCAATCACGGAGGCGATTTCCGATGGTTCCGCCAACCGGCCCAGCGGCGTGCGTCCCAGGAGGGTCTGCTCGCTGAGTGTGCCGTTCCGTAAGCCGCTGCGGACCATTTCGGTGTTCACATAGCCTGGAGCCACCGCATTGACGCGGATTCCATGCTTACCCCATTCAACGGCGAGGGTCCGGGTCAGGCCCAGCATTCCGGTCTTCGCCGTGGAATAGGCAGAGCGGCCCGGGAGCCCGAACGTGGAGCCCACTGAGGCGATGTTCACGATCGAACCGCGGCTGGCTTTCAGCAGTGTAAAGCCGGTCTTCGCCATCAGCATGGAACCCGTCAGATGGATGTCCAAAAGACGCCGCCACTGGGCGATGTCCAGCTCTTCAGCGGGTTGCCGGAGGATGTTGCCGGCGCAGTTGACCAGGCCGTCCAAACCGGCGGTCTCCTGGGCCACAGAGGCAAAGAGGCCTTCCACGCTGGTCTCGTCCGCTACATCCACGCCGAAACCGAGATGGGGTGCGTACGTTGGTGCTATGCGGTTGAGTTCCTCGGCGAGATCTTTGGCGGCCCCCTCGTTGAGGTCGGCTAACAGTACACGCCAGCCCCTTGCGGCCAGGGTATGCGCTGCACGGGCGCCTATTCCTTGGGCGCCACCGGTGATCAGGGCAGTACGTGGTTTCATAATGTGCTCCTTTGTGACATCGGTTGCGCCTTAGGCCACGCCAAGGCGGAAGTCTTCTTCAGGGTCTTGGACTGGCACCGCCGGCGCGCCGGAGAGGCTGCCGAGTGCCGTCGTTGTACGTGCCACGGCCAGGGCGCCCCAGGCAGCGGACCTGGCCAGCGCTTTCGAGAAAGACCACGCACGGTTGCGCGGCCCGTTCGGGCCTTCGGGTTCCGAGCAGGCCTCGCTCAGGAATCCGGCCAGGGCGGCGTCTCCGGCGCCTGTTGTATTGACCACCGGGGTCCTTGGCGCCCGGGCCCAGAGAACACCGTCGGGTCCAGATCCAATGAGCCCGTCCGCCCCCATGCTGGCCAGGACCGCCCCGACGCCGGCCCGCCGGAGCGCTTCGGCCGCACGGACTACGTCGCCGACTGTTGTCAGTTTCCTTCCGGAAAACGCTTCAAGCTCGGGAACGTTGGGTTTGACCAGATCAACGAGGCCTGTTGCGGCCCAGCGGCTCAGATCGGGGCCGTTGACGTCCAAACAAATCTTGGTGCCGACAGCCCGCGCCTGACGAAGGAGCCAATCAAGATCGGCCGGTTGGCCGTCCTCCGTGACCGGCAGGGCACCTGCAACCACAAGCCAGTCGGCATCCAATGCCAGGACCTCCCGCAGCGTCGCTTCGCAGATGGACCGCCATTCCCCCAGGGGCAGCATTCCGGGGCGCTGGTTCGCATTGGTTGTGGTGCCTCGGGAGTCCACCAGCACCGTGTTGACCCGGAAGGACGTGGAAACGGGAACGGTTGAAACCGGGGCCGACACCGACTGCAGAAGTGCAGCCTTGGTCCTGTCCGCTTCGCTGGCAGGGATCACGGCCATGGTGGGGTTGCCTGCCAGATTGAGGGTGCGCGCAACGTTGATGCCGTTGCCGCCCAAGCCCTCCTCGACGGCGGTCGCACGGTTGACCTTACCGGGAACCAGGTCCCTGAAAAAGTACACGCGGTCAACAACGGGCGACGGCGTCAGCGTCACCACCCGCTGCTGGCGCAACCTGGGTGGGGCGGTCGTGACGGGGTGGTCGCCACCACGGGACCGGTAGACCAGACCGCCGCGGGTGGTTCTGTGCGTGAGGCTGCTCATGCTGTTTGCACCTGCGGCTAGTCGTCAGCCAAGGCGTGCCGGACCTGCTCGGCCACCCTCTGGGCTGATAGGCCGTACTTGTCCAGCAGGTAGGCATTGGGGGCCGACTCGGACCAGGAATCCGCCAAACCCAATCGGGTGACGGTTTTTCCCAAGGTGGTGCTGGTTACCAACTCGCTTACCAAGCCACCAAGGCCTCCTATGATGCTGTGCTCTTCGATCGTGAAGGTCGGTGCCGGTCCGGAGAGTGCGGACAGGAGAGCGGCTTCGTCGACGGGTTTTAGACAGGGAACGTGGACGACGCGGACTTCGAGTCCTTGTTCGGTCAAGAGCCCTGCGGCATCCATCACCCGCGAAGTCTGAACACCCGTGGACACCAGAATGGCGTCGCTTCCTTCGCGCAGTACATGAACTTCTCCGGGGGTAAAGGCGTGGCCGGGATCGAAGACGTCGGCCACCGCGTCGCGGGCGAGACGGAGATAGACCGGACCGTCGTAGTCCGCCGCCCACCGGATCGCTGCCTCCGCTTCCGCCGCGTCGGCAGGGGCGATGACCGTCATGCCGGGCATGGCCCGCATGATCGCGAGATCTTCGATGTCCTGGTGCGTTTTGCCGCTGCTGCCGTTGAGGAGGCCCGCATAGGAAGCCGCAATCTTCACGGGTGCACCGGTTTGGGACACGAGCATACGGATAGGGTCCAGGGCACGGTGGGTCAGGAAGACTCCGAAAGTGGACAGCCAGGGCCTGTAACCAAGCGTTGATAGGCCAAAGGCCACACCTACCATGTTCTGCTCGGCGATGCCGATCTCAAAAAAGCGGTCCGGGAATGCGTCTGCGAACAGGTCGGCCTTGGTGGAGGTGGCCAGGTCGCCGTCAACCAGGGCCACCCGGTTGTCGCTGCGGGCAAGGTCCACCAGGGTCTGGCCCCAGACATCGCGTTGTGCTTTCACTTTGCTTCTCCTTCGAATGACTGGCCGAGTTCTGCAGCGGCAATGGCCAGCTGTTCCGGGGTGGCAACCCCGTTGTGCCACTTGTAGGTTCCCTCCGTAAAGGAGATGCCCTTGCCCTTGATGGTCTTTGCAAGGATCACGGTCGGCTTGCCCGAACCACGGGCCGTGCGGACCTGGTCGAAGGCTCCCTGGATCTCATTGAAATCGTGTCCGTTGATGCTGACCACATTCCACCCGAAACCATTGAAGACGCCCTCAAGGTCCACCCCTGCCCACGGGTTTGAGCGGTCGAAGCGGTCGCCGTCTTCGGTCACCGGCCACCCGTATTGTTGGAGGCCGTTCAAGTCGATGATTGCGGTGAGGTTATCCAGCTTGAAGCGCCGGGCTGTGTGGACTGCCTCCCATACCATTCCCTCTTCCAGCTCTCCGTCGCCCAGCATCACCCAAGTGTGGAATCCGGCCCCGAGCTGCTTGGCCGCCATAGCCATCCCTGCCCCCGCCGAAAGGCCCTGGCCCAGCGACCCGCTGGACGAGTCGACCCCCGGTGTGAGTTTCATGTCCGGGTGCCCTTGGAGTCGGGAACCGCCCTGATCGAAGGTAGCCAGTTCCTCGAGGGGAAAGTAGCCGCGGAGTGCCAGCACGGCGTAGAGCCCGATCGCGCAGTGACCTTTGGACAGGATGAAACGGTCCCTCGTTGGATCGTCCGGTTGTTGGGGGTCGATGGCGAGCTCATTGAAGTAGAGCGACACCAGCAGGTCCATGGCCGAGAGCGGGCCGCCGATGTGACCCGCCTTGGCTTTGGCGACGGTTTCGACAACGTGCCAGCGGCCGGCGGCCACCAGTTGCTGGAGTTCGGCCGTGCTGGTCCGGGTTGCGTTCGTATTCGACATGACTTGTCCTCGTTGATCGTGTCAGCAGTCTGTACCCAATTATTATCGTAGAACGGACTTTAAGTCCATCCCACGATAAAAGCTAATTGCTCCTGATGAGGACTTTGACGGCACCAGTGCCGGAACGAGCCTCCGCGAAAGCTTTCGCTACGTCGGCAAGCGCATACTCCGAGACGGGAATGTCGGCCAAGGGCAGGACTCCGCGGCTGATCAGCTGGACGGCTCCGGCGAAATCGTCGGGCTCATAGACGCGCACCCCGATGATTTCCTGCTCTGCGAAAGCCAGTTCCCGGAGGTCCACCCCCGTCGGGCCGTGATGGACGGCCACAATGACTATCCGACCCCGGACGGGTGCCACTTCGGTGAGGCGCGGGGTGACGCTGTGGTGGCCCGCGCAGTCAAAAACGACGTCGGCGCTTCCGTCGTGATGCAGGCGGGCCACGGGCGCTTGGTCGGGGGTGAGGGCGGTGAGCCCGAGAGACTCGACCACCTGCCGGCGTCGTACGCTCGGTTCGACTATGCCAACCACCACGGCGCCCGCGTGCCGCGCGACCAGCGCGACCAGAATCCCGATCGGTCCCGCGCCGAAGATGAGTACGCGATCCTGGGTGGCAACCCGTGCCCGATGCACGGCGTGCACGGCCACCGCGAGCGGCTCCGCGAGGGCGGCCTCCCCGGCGGGAACCGGGCCCGCAAAGGGGGTAATGTTCGAGATCGGCACTGCCATGAGTTCTGTCATCGATCCCGGAGCGTCAATGCCGAGTAGCCTCAGGTTTCGGCATACGTGGGGAAGTTCCATCGCGCAGGCTCCGCAGTTGCCGCATGGCAGGAGGGGGTTGACTGCCACCATGGTGCCTGTCGGCAGGCCGCTACGGCCCGGCCGCTCGATGATCCCGGTCATCTCGTGTCCCATGACCAAGGGAAGTACAGCGCGGGGGTGCGCGCCATCGACAATGGGAAAGTCCGATCCGCAGATGCCTGTGTAGGTGATGCGGATCAAGGCCTCATCGGGTCCTGGTTCAGGTGGCGATACAGGCTGAATGGCAAACTGACCCGGTCCTGTGAGAACTGCCGCGCGGCTCTTTGTGGCTGCGGGACTGGTGATGGTGGACATTGCGACTCCTTTTGCTTCGGGTGTTTAGGGCGGTTGATGACTAAAATTATCAATGAGCAGACATTTGGTCCACAATGCGAGAAGATGAGTAGGTCGCCATGCTTGCGTCTCGGGGCGCGCCTTCCGTATCGTGAGTCATGGTCTTTGTCCGCTACGTGAGAGGTTTCCAATGTCGGAAGCAACAGACCCAACCGGCGGAATGAACCTCGTCACCAAGTCGGCCGCTGTGCTCCAAGCAGTCGCCGACGCCGGTGAACTTACGGTGGGCGAGTTAGCGGAACGCACCGGCGAACCGGCGAGTTCGTTGTACAGGCTGCTATCGACGCTCCAAGGAATCGGTTGGGTGGAGGATGGTTCGCGTCGCGGAAAAACGCGGCTGGGCATCGATTTCATTCGCCTGGGGGCCAAACTCGAAGCCCAACTGGATTTGCGGGAGTTGGCACGTCCCGAGCTGGAAAGGCTGCACACGGCGACGGGCCAGACGGCATTCCTCTGCATACGCCGGGATCTTCGGGCAGTGTGCATCGACAGGATCGACGGCCTTGACGTGCAGATCCACAATCTCAGGTTGGGTGAGTCCATGCCCCTGGGGCAGGGCGCCGCGCCCAGGGCCATCTTGGCGTTTGAATCGGATGAAGTGGTGGAGCGTTACCTGCATGAGCTTCCCGAAGACGAATTCTTCGGACCCGTGGCGAAGAACGCCGATGATCTCCGCCGTCGTCTTAAAGAAACAGCGGCCGACGGCGTCGCCGTTGCCCACAGCGACTGGGGCCAGGGAATCGGCGGCGTTGGAGCTCCGATCTTCAACCACGCCGATGTGGTTGTCGGGGCCTTATCCATCAGCGGCCAGACCCACAGGCTCTTTCACAGCGGATATGACCCGGTGGAAATGGTCATGTCAGCCGCCGCGGCGGTCAGCCGCGCACTGGGAGCTACGAGCACGGCACTCGTCCCCGCCAAAGAAAGCGTGCGCCTCTGATGTCTCCCAAGCCTATTAAAGTCATGGCCAACAGTGCCGATCTGCTGAACGCACTGGCAGATCAAGGACCCCTGGGCGTCGCGGACATTGCCGATGCCATCTCCATGCCGCGGCCCAGCGTCTACCGTCTGCTGGACGCGCTGGCCCACGTAGGCCTGGTCACGGTGCGGGAAGACGGGCGCGCCCAGCTTGGCACCGGGATCCTTCACCTCGCCTCTGCGGCCCTCAACGGAATTCCGGAGGTCGGGGCGGCGCGCACCGTGATGCAACGGCTCAACGACCTGACCGGCCAAACCGTTTACCTCTGTGCCCTCCGGGACAGGCGAATAGTCTGCCTGGACTGGGTCGAGGGCACCAAGGTCACGCTGATGTTGCTCAAACCCGGAGGAAGCCTCCCGCCCCACGCCGGCGCGACTTCCAGGGTGATTTTGGCTTACGACGATTCCTTGAGGAGCCAGGTCCTGGACACGGTGCCCCTTCAGGAGTTCACGCCCCTAACGCTCACCAGCGCCGAACAGTTGGAGGCCGATGCTGCCCTGATCCGCGAACGTGGCTACAGTCTGTCTGACGAAGACGTAACCATTGGTGTTGCGGCGCTTGGGGTTCCGTTGTTCGACTCCAAAGGCCTCCTGCGGGGAGCCCTTTCCGTCGCTGGGCTGCGGGACGACGTCCTGCCGCACCAGGCGGAGTACGCGGACGTGCTGCGCAAAGCTGCCGACGAAGTCGCGCCAAAGCTCTAGGCGCCTGTGTTTCTGGCCCAGCTGACCGCGACCTTGGCCGCCCCTTCTTCCGTCCGTTCAACGTCTACCGCGATCTCGGACTCGGCAGCCCCCATATCCCGGATCTGCTGCTTGTAGTCCTCGATATGGGCTTGCAGCGACTCTTCGGTCCATTCACCCGGACGCATCCTCGTGGAGATTTCCACTGGCTCGGCCTGGGGCACAAGAAGCTCTTCGGGCTGTTCGGCTGTGGTTCCTGTACTTTCCGGTGCGTGTGCCGTTGATCCGTGGGGTGCACGGCGGTTTAGAGGCTCAGGGTCTCCGCCGGGGGCCATCATGCGCCATGCGAAAAAACCGCCGGCAACCCCGGCGAGCAACCCGGTGGTGATCAACCACAGGGCGCGGCTGGTGCGTCGGCGGGGTCCAGAAACAAAAGTGCCGGGTTGGTTGGAATCGGTACTGAATCGTCGTGTCACGGTACCCAGCTTTCGGTTGGCGAGGTCACTGTCCTTTCGCTAAGCATACTTAGGGTGAGCTGTCGCCCAAACCCCGCCGCCTTCGCACCGCGACCACAAGTTCCTTCAGGACCTGTGGATAGTGTCCGGAATTCGACCGATAATGAAGTCAAGGCACGGCAAGCAGCCGCACGTGCCGCTGGCTGGAGCGTTGGCGCCGCAGGCGTGGAGTGCTCGTGTAGTGAGGATGATTCCGATGTCGTTATCGGATGAGGAGCGCAGGAGGCTGGAAGCGCTTGAGCGGGATCTCGCTGCAACGGATCCCGATCTGGACCTCCAACTGAAATCCGGTCGTCTCCGGGGGACAGCCGTCCGCAACGCCCTGGGCGCGGGGTCGATGCTGGCCGGCTTTGCCTTGGTCATCACCGGAATCATTACCCAACTGGTCATTGTGGGAGTGGTCGGTTTCCTGCTGGCCGGCACCGGCGCCTATGTGATTCTCAGCCGCCTCGTGTTCCGGCGGAGAGTCCGCATGAGCGATGAGGGCCAAAGCGAGCAAGGCCTCAATGGCAGGTCCGGCCAGTAAAGTCCTTCAGTACGTCTCGGGTGGGACCTCGCCACCCGACGCCTGCTCGGTGGGCTTCACCGGGGCAGGTTCCCCCGGCGGCATCAACATCCGCCAGAAAACCACCGCAGCCGCACCGATACCTGCGGCTGAAAGGAAGATCAGCCAGCGCGCAGGCCGCGACGGGCGGGCCGGTGCAGCGCCAAACCGGGCTGCGCTTCTGCTCAATGCCTGTGTCCTCCCGGCCTGCGAGCGCAGCGCCCGGCTTGCCTTGACCACGGCCTTCGCAGCAGTTCGTCGGGCTTTCCTGGCGGATTTGCGGTTACCGGTGAGCGTAAGCACCACACCATGGACCACGCCGGGAACGTCGGCATGGTTGATGCGGCCCAAGGCCCACCTCACCACGGCATCTGTTTGTGATGACGTTCCCTCCGCCGCGTGCCTTACCCACTCGCCTGCAACGTCCTGGACTGCGGGAATGATGTCTTGCGCTTTGTACACGTGAACCCCTCACGTCGGTTGATGGCCCCGTTGCCAGCCTACGCTGCCCTTTCGGCGGCGAACAGGCGGCGTTCCTCAGTTGCGGACTACGGCGGCCAGTTCGACTGGTCCTTCCAGGCCTTCCCACGTGCCCTGCAGCGTGAGCTCGTGGTGGAGTTCAGGTGCTGCCGCGGAGGCGGAAGACAGCTCAGCGGGGACGTCCACTACCCGGGCGATCTTCAGTCGGAGTCCTCCTGCATCGATGACGGTCACTCCGCTGCCTGAAACCGGCGCCGAGGCGCTGACGGTGGGGACACCGCCGTCGAGCGTGCCGCTGCCTTTCACCGAAACCGTGCTGGGCCGCGGTTCCAAGGTGCCGTTGTTGTCCACGAATTGCTCCGCCTGTTCCTGGCCGGTGAGGATGGCTGTTGCCAGGGCTTTGACGTAAACGGGGTCGGCACAGGCGTCGTACACCCAGCGTTTGCCCAGCACGGAGTGCTCCATGGTTCCGACGAGCCATTCCTCGGCGCCGGCCAGTTCGTAGCCCCGGTAGCTGAGAGGGACCTGGTAGATGCGGTCGCCTGCGGCAACCACATGCGTCTCAAGTCCTACCTCCCCGGCGGGATCGTCAAAGCGGTACGCACCCACGAGTTCCGGGGTGCCGTCCTGGATGAACCACGGCTGCTTGGGCAGGTAGCCTGCGATGAGTTCGAGCTTGGTGGGGGACAGGGTTGCTTTGTGAAGGATCGCCATGGCACCCAGCCTAGGGCAGCCCGGCGGGGCATCCGAAGTCAAAGCGGCACACGCGGCTCAACACTCTGACTACAATCAAAGGGACGTCGACCACTGAGGGAAACATGAAGAAACTCACCACTGTCCTGATCGCTGCCGGGCTGCTTGCCACGGCCTCCGCCTGCTCTTCGCCGCAGCTGACCACCGCTGAAACCTGTGACCGGGTGGGTGTCGCCGTCGCCAGCCTCCCGAGCAACGCCAGCAAGACCGCAACCATCCGTGTTGCCAATGCAATCCGTCCCATCGAGCCCGTAGCCTCCGAGGACATGAAGCCCGTGGTCAAGGTAATCCTTGAATACTCGGACGAGTTGGTGAAGGACGAGGACCACCGCGACGAAGCGAAGATGGGCGAACTGTCCGCTGCCTACCAGGAAGCCGGCACCAAGTACGGCGAACTCTGCCGCGGCTAGCACCACCCACAACGCTCTCTCACATCACCACCCTTAAACCCGAACGCTCTCTCATCCGGTGAGAGAGCGATCGTCAACAGGGGACGTTATGTGAGAGAGCGTTTTACTTTTCGTCGGGGCCCAGGTCAGGCGCGACGGCGAAACGCACCTCGCGCGTCGCGCTTCCGTGCAGTTCCAGGACAGCGAGCTCGTTGGTGCCTTTGCGGATCAGCGGCCCGGGTACGTAGAGGGTGCGTTGTGGTCCGCGGCTCCAGTAGCGGCCCAGATTGAAACCGTTGATGAACGCGTTGCCCTTGGTCCAGCCGTCGAGCCGGAGGAAGCGGTCACCCGGTCCGTCCGCCTCAAAGGTGCCGAAGGCCATGGACGGGCCCGCAACCGCCGGCCCGTCCAAGGGTTCAGCGGCAGTACGGAACCCATCCAAGTTCGCCAGGTCAACAGCGCCGAGCTCCCAATCCAGCATCTCGGAACCGTCCAGCAACGCCGGCCCGATCAGGCCCTTCGCCTCGCCGATTCGCTGACCATAATTGACGCGTCCCTGGTCCTCCAACAGGACACGAAGCCGGCCGCCGCCGGGAATCACCAGGGAGCGCTCGCCCAGTTCGCGGCTCAATACACCAATGGGGACGTTATTGAGGAAGAACTGCGCACGGTCACGCACTTCGGTGAGTGACAAAACTCCGCCGCGGTTCAGGTATGTCTCGTAGAGATGGAATCCGCGGTACTGGCCGGTGACTTCGACTGGCGGAACGGGGCCTGCCACAGGAGCCAAAGGGACAAAGGACAACGGTGCCGCACGGTCCACCGTCACCACGCCTGCAGCGGCCGGGGTACGCCCGGCAGGTACTTCCGCCGGCACCGGGAAATGCTTCGCAATGACATTCCGGAACGCAAAATACTTCTCCGTCGTATGACCGTCTTCGGACAGCGGAGCATCGTAATCGTACGACGTGATGGTCGGCTCGTAGATGCCCTTGTCATTGGCTCCGTTGGTGAAACCGAAGTTGGTGCCACCGTGGAACATGTAGATATTCACCGAAGCCCCCGCAGACAGCAGCGCGTCCAGTTCGGCGGCGGCAGCACCGGCGTCGGTGGTGTGGTGGTGCGTTCCCCAGTTGTCGAACCAGCCGTTCCAGAACTCGGCACACATCAGGGGGCCAGTGGGTTGGCGTTCCCGCAGGAAGGCGAGCCGCTCCTCTGCCCGTGAACCGAACGTTCCGGTCTTGTGCAGCTCCGGCAGCGATCCGTCCTCGATCATGGTCCCAACCGGCTGATCACAGGTGAACAGCGGAACGTCCACGCCCGAACGCTTCGCCACATCAACCAAGTGCTGGAGGTAGGCCTTGTCCGTCCCGTAGGCTCCGTACTCGTTCTCGATCTGGAGGAGGATCACTGGTCCGCCGTGGGAGATCTGCCGAGGCACCACCAGTTCCAGCACGGACTCCATGTACGCAGTGACCGCGGCGAGGTAGGACGGCTCGCTGCTCCGGACGCCCACGGAAGGATCGGTAAAGAGCCACGCAGGCAAGCCTCCGTTGTCCCACTCGGCGCAGATGTACGGACCCGGACGCACGATCGCCCGCATCCCCTCAGCCGCCACCAGGTCGAGGAACCGGCCCAGGTCCAGCCCGCCGTGGGTGTGGAAAGAACCAGGAGCCGGAGAGTGCTCGTTCCAGGGCACGTACGTCTCAATGGTGTTGAGCCCCATGAGCCGTGCTTTGTGGATGCGGTCAGCCCAAAGGTCCGGGTGGACGCGGAAGTAGTGGATGGCACCGGACAGGATGCGGAAGGGCTGATGGTTCAGGAGGAAATCCTGATCGCCGATTGCGAAGGTGTCCAAAAGAGTCCTCGGGAAGCTAGGGAGTGCGGAGCACGGCGTGGAAAGCGAACGAGGCGTTGCTCCAGATCACGAACAGCAGCGGGGCCGGTGCCAGGGCAATGCCCAGCACGGGCTGCAGTACGGCTGCGGAGATGATGATGCCCAGGAGCGCCAGCATGGCCAGGCTCAGGTACCAGCGCTGCACCACCAGGTAGAGGGAGGCCTTCAGGATGCTTTTCAGCCTCGCCTCGGGCAGGAGTACGACGCCGGCGATCGCCGTCACTGCCAGGCTCACCGTCATGGCGGCTGCTACGACAATGAGCGGCAGCAACAGTGCGGCGCCCGGAACCGTTTGCACGGCTATCAGGTCCATGCCGAGGAACAACAACAGGGCAACCGCGCCGAGTCCCACCGGTGCGACCTTCGTGAAACTGCGCTTGTATCCGGAAAGGAACGCCGCTACCGGCTTGACCGCGCCGCCGTCGTCGTTCAGCGAGCGGAAGGCCGCGAAGAGACCGGCGAGGGAAGGGGCGATGGTGACCGAGAGGGCCAGGAAGAACGGCCACGCGGCCGCCGGGTCTGCCACCAGGGAGAGGCAGAGCACCAGCGGCGCGTTGGCGACGGCCAGCAGTACGTTGCCGGCCAGGAACGTGTAGACGAAACCGAAGATGCTGCCGAAGGCTTCGAATCCCGGCCCTGACCAGCGGCGCTTGCGGGAAGCACGCAAGGTGCTCATCCTTTCATGCCGCTCGTGGCGATGCCTTGGATGAAGTAGCGCTGGCCGATCAGGAAGATGATGAGGATCGGGATCACGGAGATCACCGAGCCGGTCATGATCATGGCGTACTCGGCGTCGAACTGGCCCACGAAGGAGCGCAGGCCGAGCTGGACGGTCCAGAGGCGGTTGGATGTGAGGTAGATGAACGGGCCCATGTAGTCGTTCCAGGTATTCACGAAGGTCAGCAGCGCCAGGCTGGCCAGGGCAGGCTTGGACAGGGGCAGGATCACGCGGGCCCAGATGCCGTACTCACTGAGTCCATCGATCCGGGCGGCTTCGCAGAGTTCGTCCGGGATGGTCATGTAGTACTGGCGCATCAGGAACACCCCGAACGCACCGAAGGCCTGGAGCAGGATCAGGGCGTTGAAGCTGTTCGTCAAACCGAGCTGCTGCATCATGATGTACTGCGGAACCATGTACGCCTGCCATGGAACGGCGATGGTGCCGATGTAGGCCAGGAACAGCACGTCCCTGCCGGGGAAGCGGACCTTGGAGAAACCGTAGGCGGCCAGCGACCCGGTAAGCACCTGCAGGCAGGTGATGATCACCGACAGGTAGAGGGAGTTCTGCAGGTAGCCCATCATGGGGATGCGGGTCCAGATGTCCGTGTAGTTGCTCCACACGAATTCGGTGGGGATCCACTGGATGGGGACGGTGAGGACCTGGTTGTTCTCCTTCAACGAGGAGGAGACCATCCAGATGAACGGCACCATGAGCGCCACCACCAGGACCACCAGCACGCCGTAGATGATGATGTTGGCGGTCCGTTTCTTCTGCTCGCGCGGGGAGCGCTTCCGGACCGTACGACGGCGGTCTTCCGCGGCGGCAGGTGGCAGGCCCGACCCGGCGAAGCGGGCCTCGGCCTTGAGGTCTTCGGCCATGTTGGTCATCAGCGTTCCCTCCGCTGTTGGATCTTGAATTGCAGGACGGTGACCGTCAGGACGATGAGGAACAGGACCAGCGAGATTGCCGAGGAGTAGCCGAACTTACCTTCGCCGATGCCCTCCTGGTAGATGAGCTGTGAAAGGACGGTGGTGGACCGGCCGGGGCCACCGTTGGTCATGACCACGATCAGGTCGAAGACCTTGAAGCTGGAGACCGTCAGCATGACCACCACGAAGAACGTGGTGGGCCGCAGGGACGGGATGGTGACGTTCCAGAAGCGCTGCCAGGCGCTGGCCCCATCAACCTCGGCGGCTTCATACAGCTCGGTGGGGATGGCCTGGAGTCCGGCCAGGTACAGGACCATGTAGTAGCCCATGTCCCGCCACACGCTGGTGATGATCACTGCCGGCAGTGCCCAGTCCGAGCTGGAAGTCCAGCCCGGTGCGTTGGCTATGCCGACTGCGTGGAGGAACTGGTTGATGGGTCCGTTGTCCGGGCTGAACAGCATGTTCCACACAACAGCTACCGCAACCAGTGAGGTGATGTAAGGGAAGAAGATCGCGACACGGAAGAAGCCGATGCCCTTGAGCTTGCGGTTCAGCAGCATCGCCAGGATCAGGGCCAGGGCCATGGTCAGCGGAACGTGGCCGATGGCGTAAACCACCGTGTTGCGCAGCGCGATCCAGAAGGAGTCGGAGGCGAACATGCGTTGGAAGTTCGCCAGGCCCACCCACTTGGGGGCGCTGAAGGACGTCCACTCCATGAAGGAAAGAGCGAACGCCGCGAGGACCGGAACCAGGGTGAAAGCCAGGAAGCCAACGAAGTTCGGGAGGATGAACGTCCAGCCGATCAGGGTGTTGCGCCTGGCCTGCTTCCTGTTGCCCCGGCCGGCAACAGCCGGGGCAACGGGCTTGGAGATTGTTTCTGTACTCATAACGGGCCTTACTGGCCGAGGACTTCGCTCTTGACGCGCTTGCCCATCTCAGCGATGCCGTCGGTGACGGAGCGCTCACCCACCATGATCAGATCGTGCTCCTGGTTGAGGATCTTGTCCGTTGCTGCGGACTTGTCACTGACCGGCATTTCGAGGGCGGTGGTGTCAGGGGTGAACGCCTTCTTGGAGAGCTCATCCGTGGGCATACCGTCCAGCGCGAAGTAGGCGTCCTTGACGGCATCGTTCTGCAGTGCCGGGACAACACCGATCTTGGAGATCGCCTTGGCGCCCTCTTCACCGGCAGCCCATTCGATGAACTTCTTCGCTTCCTCGGTGTGGACCGCGTTCTTGTTCACGGCGAAGGCCGTGGGCGAACCGAACGTGGTGACCTTGCCGTCGTCGTTCTTCTGCGGCATGGGGGCCAAGCCCCAGTTGACGTTCGACTTGCCGTCCTTCTTGGCCTGCAGGATACCGGCGATGTACCAGGTGCCCATGGGCATCATGGCTGCCTGGCCGGTTTCAAACATGGTGCGGTAGCTGGTCTTCTGGCTCTTGGCAGTGCCGTAGTCCAGGGTGGCGCCGGACTTCTGCAGGTCCAGGGCAGTGTTGTACTGGTCCTCGAAGTAGCCGTAATCGCCGCTGTTCTGGTCCTGGCCGTTCTGGGCAGCGGAAATTGCTTCAACCACCGAGCGCCAGATGTGGTGGTACGTTCCGTAGACCTTCTTGCCGTCCGCGCCGGTAGTGGTGAGTTTCTTGGCCAGGGCGGTGTACTCGTCCCAGGTCAGGTCCTGGGGATCCTCCACGCCGGCGGCCTTGAGCAGGTCCTTGTTGTAGTACAGGAGCCAGAAGTCCTGGCGGTAGGGGGCTGCGTAGTATTTGCCGTTCATGTCGAAAGCATCCAGGCCAGCGAGGTTGTCCTTGCCCACCTTGTCCACCACGCTGTTGATCTCCTGCAGCTGGCCGTTGTTGGCATAGCGGGAGTAGTCGATGACGTTCTTCATGGTGAGGACGTCCGTGGTGTCCCCGCCGGCCAGCATGGTGGTGACCTTCTGCGGGTAGTCGTCAGCCAGGATGTCCACCGGTTCGATGTCGACGTTCGGGTTGGCAGCCTCGTAACTGTCGAACAGCGCCTTGAACTCCGGGGTTCCTTCGTAGTTCCAGACGGACACGGTCAGCTTGGTTTTGCCGTTGGCGGCCGGCTGGTCTGCGGGGCCGGCGGCGCCTGCACAGCCGGTGAGTCCAAGTCCGGCAGTCACCGCAAGGGCGATTGCGGCGAGGGTGGTGCGCTTCATTGCGTTCTCCTTTGGTACTGGTTTAAGTCTGCCGCACCTGCGGCGGTCTGGTTCTTGCGGACCTAGGCGCTGAGGCCCAGGTCCGCGTGTACTACTTGGGCCAGGAGGTCCTTTCCGGCGAGGTACCGTTCAAGGTCATCCAGGGCGGCATCGGACATCCGCCGGGTTTCCGTGCCGAGCGAGCCGGCGATGTGTGGCGTGATGACCACGTTGGGCAGGTCATACAGGACCGAGCCCGCCGGGAGCGGTTCCGGTTCGGTGACGTCCAGCAGGGCGGTGATGCGGCCCTTTTGGCATTCGACCTCCAGCGCTGCCGTGTCCACCAAGGAGCCGCGGGCGGTGTTGATCAGTGTTGCGTGATCCTTCATGGCCTGCAGTTCCGCGGTGCTGATCATGTTCCGGGTTTCCGGCAAGGCAGGCGCGTGGATACTGACGACGTCGGACTTCCGGAGCAGTTCCTCCAGCGTCACCAACCTGCCACCAGCGGCAGCGACCTCAACCGGGTTGGCATGGGGATCGCTGACCAGGCACGTGACGTCCTGCAGTTGTTGGACGAGGTTCACTACGCGGCGGCCAATGCGGGAGAATCCTACGATGCCCACCACGCGACCGATGTTGCCCAGTTCGCCCCGGGCCGACACATAGTCCCAGTCATCGCGGAACGTGCGGGCGTCATTGGCCAGGACGTGTGCCTTTTTCCCGGCGAGCACGATCGAGGCGAACGTGAACTCCGCAACCGGGATGGCATTGGCGTCCGCGCCGTTGGTCACGGTGATGCCGCGGTCCCACAATTCCTCGCTGACAAAGCTGCGGACCGTTCCTGCACAGTGGAACACTGCCCTGAGCTTGGGCATGCGTTCCAGGCGTTCGGCTGTCAGCCGGGGAACTCCCCAGCTGGTGAGGAGGATTTCCACCTCTTCAAGCCGGCCCGCGAGTTCGGCTGCGTCGAGGGTATCCGTCCACGCCTGATCGCCAAGTTCCACCATTCCTGCCAGCCGCTCCAGTCGTGTGGAATCGAACTGGTCAGCAAAGGTTCCGCTATTCATGACCAGCAGTGCCTGGGGCTTGAGCGACATTCAGGGACCCTCCCTTCGGATTCTCATCCGGTCTGTTCGACCGGTTATTTATGTGTTGCATCACATCTAATAATCAGTACATACTCATGAACAAGACAGTTCATTCAACTCAATCGAGCTTGATCTAATACGTTCAGATTCGAACACATGAGAGAAGAAACCCATGGCAAAACCTCCCGGCGCCGTCACCGTCGACGCGCCGCCGCTGCGTACCGCATGGGGCCCCGAGGCGTCCGTTCCGGCTCTGGTCTCCTCGCTTCGCGGCGCCCGCTCACGGCTCACCGTGCGTCCAGCGCGCGACGGCGGGTGGCGCCTCATCGCTCCGGATCGCATTTCGGCGCTGGCTGAGTCGGCGAAGGCCGAGAAGGGCACCCCTTGGCCACAACCGCTGGTTTCGCACTACGCGCGCTACTTCCGCGACGGAAACCGCACGGCGTACGAAGGACTCGTGGCGGCCCGGCAGCAGCGGCTGACGCGCGCCGTCGTGATGGCGGCCATCCAAGGGGCCGATTCGGGTGAGGGCTGGCTGGACGAGGTGATCGATGGCGCCTACCTCCTGTGCGAGCAGAGCTCCTGGAGTTGGGCGGCGCACGACGACGTGTACACCCATACCGGCGAGGTTGTCCCGGACCGTTCCCGCCCGTACCTTGATCTGGGCGCCGGAGAAGGGGTGGCGCAGCTTGCCTGGCTGGACCACATCCTGGGCGATGACCTGGATCATCGGGCACCTGGCCTGCGGAAACGACTCCGGCTGGAAGCACACGAGCGAGTAATCCGGCCCTTCCTGGGTCGCCTCGACTGGCACTGGCTTGGCCTCAACGGGGACGTCCACAACTGGAACCCCTGGATCCATTCGAACATCATCACGGCCGCGTTGCTTTTGGTTGATGACGCCGGGCTGCAGGCCACGGTCATTGCCCGCTGCATCGAGGGCCTGGACCGGTTCCTCGCTTCCATCCCGGCTGACGGGGCCATTGATGAGGGCTTCGCCTACTGGTGGAAGGGGGCCGGTCGCGCCTTGGAGGGTCTTGCCCTGCTTGAGGAGGCCACCGGGCTCGATCCTGATCTCCCGGTGGTTCGTGCGCTCGTTGCATTCCCCGGCAGCATGCACTTGGGTGATTCGTGGTTCCTTAATGTTGCCGATGGTCCTGCCCGCGCGGCCGGCTCGCTCCCGTGGGACATGCTTCACACCTGGGCCGGGCGCTTTGGGGATCCGGAAACCGCCACCCTCGCTGCCGCCTTGACCCGGGCTGAGCCGGACCCCGCTTCAGGACTGGGCCGCGTCCTCACCTCCCTCACCCAACTGGGTCGCACTTGTGCGCGTTCTGAGCCCTCAAAACGCGCACAAATGCGACCCAGTTGGGTGACGTGGCTGCCGTCCGTGCAGATCATGTTGGCCCGGCAAACTCCCGGCTCCACGAAGGGGTTCACCCTCGCGGCCAAGGGCGGGCACAACGGCGAACACCACAACCACCGCGACGTCGGATCTGTGGTGGTTGCCATGGACGGAATTCCCTTGCTGGTCGACGCCGGCCAGCCCACCTACACTGCGCAAACGTTTGGGCCGGACCGCTACCGGATCCGCGCCATGCAGAGCGGTTGGCACAACGTCCCGGCGCCTTTCGGGCTCGAGCAGGGAACAGGCAGGGAGTTTGCCGCTTCCGTCGTCCAGGAGCCAACTCCGGGGGAACCCACGCTGGCCCTCGGGCTCGGCCTTGCCTACGGACTGGGTCACGCCGAGCAATGGATCCGCACGTCCTTGCTGAACCGCGAGGCCGGGACAGTCGTCATCGATGACCGCTGGAACCTGCCGTCGCCCCCACCTGATGGAACGCACGACGTCGACATCACCTACCTCGTAGCCGGCACCGTCCGCTTGGGCCAGGACGCGACGGCGACCATCACCCCTGAAGGCATCCCCACTGTGGCGGGTGGCCGCGGAGTCCAGCTGCGCTGGAAGCCCGCAACCGCCGTCGTACTTGTGGACGAATGGCACCTGGACGATCCGCTGCTGGGCGACATCTGGGGAGAAAAACTGACCCGGCTGCGGTTCCGCATGCCCGCCGACAACCGCGCATCGGGCGCATTCACCCTCACTTTGGAGGCAACACATGAGCACTGAATCGAGTCCGGAATCCGGCGGGAAGTCGCTGTTTTCGCTGCAGCGTCGCGAGCGGCTGATGGAGGAACTGCGCGCGCACGGGGCCATCACAGTCCGCGACATCGCCGCCAAACTGGGCGTGAGCGAGTTGACCATCCGGCGCGACGTGAACATCCTGGCTGACGAAGGGCTCGTGTCCCGCGTGCACGGCGGCGCGACGTTGCCCAGCCCGCTGGACCGATCCACTGCGGGGCGGACCACATCCCACAGCTACTCCATCGGCATGGTGGTTCCATCGTTGGACTACTACTGGCCACAGGTCATCAGCGGTGCCCGAGGCGAGGCCGAGGTTCAGAACCTCAGGATCGTGGTCCGCGGCTCGGCCTACGACGCCGCCGACAACCGCCGGCAAGTGCAGGCGTTGCTCGATACCCAGAACATCGACGGGCTGATCGTGGCTCCGGACATGGGCGGGGAACACGGCAAGGAACTGCTCCGCTGGCTCAACGCCCTGCCCATTCCGGTGATTCTTGCCGAGCGTCGGGCGCCGTTGGAGATCCCTGCGCATAAGCTCGAATGGGTGGCCACAGACCACGCGTTCGGTGCGGGCATGGCCGTGCGGCATCTGTGGCAGGAAGGGCACCGAATGATCGGATGCCTCACCGATTCCACCAGCCCCACCAGCCCGCACGTGGTCCGCGGCTGGACGCAGGCCATGAACGCTTTGAAGATTCCGTTGGAGAAGTCCATCCATGAGGACTCGGCCAAGCTTGATAATGGCGACCGCGCCAAGCACTTCGACCGCGTGCTGGAACTGTGCCGTGCATCGGGGACCACGGCCATGCTGGTGCATTCTGACACCCAGGCCGTCGCGTTTGTCCAGCACTGCGTGGACCGCGGCGTGGACGTGCCGGGTTCAATGGCAATCGTTGGTTATGACGACGAGGTCGCCTACCTCGCCGAGCCCGCTATCTCGGCAGTGCGGCCTCCCAAGAGCTACGTGGGAAAGGTCGCGGTACAGCTCATGGCAGCGCGGTTGGCTGAAGGAAGGATGCGGCCCGTCCACCGGGTCGACCTGAACCCTGAGCTGATTGTCCGGGAGTCGTCCGTCGGGGCTCCGCGCGTTGTCATGGAGGAAGCACTGTAATGGCCCTTGAACTGCCTCCTTTGGACCACCGGCTTTCCCCGTACACGGGCTTGACCCGTGCGCACTGGAATGCCTCCGCGGACTACCTTTTGCGCTCCGCCCACCGCTTCGGTTCCGACGATCACGCCAATATCTACCTGCCCGGACCGAACAGCCGGTATGGACGGGGAAGTGACTCGCTCGAAGCCTTCGCCCGGACGTTCCTCCTGGCCTCGTTCCGGATCGCCGGAGACCCCGGGAACACCGGCTGGATCGCCGAGTGGTACGCGGCCGGGCTCGATGCCGGGACCAACCCCGCAAATCCTGACCGGTGGCCTACGCCAGGCGAGTTGGGGCAGGCGAAGGTGGAGGCGGCGTCGTTGGCCGTTGGTTTGGCGCTGACCCGCGACGTGCTGTGGGACAAGCTGTCGCAGCGCGTACAGGAGCAACTCATCGCCTGGTTCGAAACCGTGATCGGCGAGGAGTATCCGCCCATCAACTGGGTGTGGTTCCAGATTGTGGTGGAGACATTCCTGGCTTCCGTGGGTGGCCGGTACTCCGAGGAGGATATCGACGCCGGGCTCGCCATCCACGACTCCCTCTATCGCGGCGGCGGCTGGTTCGCCGACGGTCCCGAGCGCGCCTACGACCACTACGTGGGCTGGGCCTTCCAGGTGTACCCGCAGCTCTGGGCGTTGATGGCGCCCAACGATCCGCGCGTCACCGCCCGCAAGAAGCTCGACGGCGACCGGCTGGCTGATTTCCTGGACGACTTCTCCTACCTTGTGGGTTCCAACGGTGCTCCGCTGATCCAGGGCCGCAGCCTGATCTACCGGTTCGCAGCGGCGGCGTCGTTCTGGGTGGGGGAGTTGTCCGGGCACACGCGACTGGCTCCCGGCTTGGCACGGCGGGCGTCCTCGGGGATGCTCGACTACTTCGTCCGGCACGGCTCCATCACCTCCGACGGGCTGCTGTCCATCGGCTTCCACGGGGAGTTCCCGGGCATGAAGCAGGCGTACTCCGGGTTCGGATCGCCATACTGGGCAGCCAAGGGGATGCTCGGCTTGGCACTGCCCGCCGACCACCCGGCCTGGACGTCGGTGGAAGCCCCATTGCCCGTTGAAACCGGGGACACCCAGCGGATCATTGCCGCTCCCGCTTGGCAGGTGGACGGGACTGTTGCCGACGGCGTGGTGCGGATCCGGAACCATGGAACGGACCATGCCATACCCGGGGCTGCTCTGGCGGATTCTCCCCTGTATGCCCGGATTGGCTACTCGACGCACACATTTCCGGATCTCACGCCCGAGTCCGTGGACAATGCAGTGGTGTTTGTTGGGCCGGATGGCGCACTGACCCATCGGACCGGATTTGAGCACCTCGGAACTTTCTCCGCAGATGGCCTCTCCGTGGGGGCATCCCGGTTCACAGCCCACTGGATCACGCCCGATCCCGACGCCGGTCCGGATCACGGCAGCGGCGTCTCCGGCACGGCAACTGCCGGGCCTTCCGTGACGTTGGTGTCGGTGACCCGCGGTGCCGTTGAGTTGAGGCTGGTGCGGGTTTCCGGGGCTTCCGGCTCTGAGTCGCGCGCCCGGCTGCAGATCGGTGGATGGCCCGTGGATGCGGCATCGTCCGTGGTGAGCTCGGTCCAGGCTGTGTCCGGTTTCGGCAATGTCCTGGATGACTCCGGGACATTCGTCCGCTCCGGCGAACACCCGATGGGTTCGGAACTCACCATCCCCTGGGTGGGAACCGCCGGGCCCGCGTACGACGGCGACTACGCCGCCGTCGTACTTCTCGCCGGTGCGGGAGGTACTTCGGTGGACGCGGGCGTTCGGTACGAGGACGGTGATTTCGTGTTCCCCGACGGGACGCGAATCGGGCTGGAAACGCTTCGCCGATTCGATGCCTAGCTGCGTGTTAGACGTTGCCCGCCATCGAGTGTGCAGCTAGCCATCGAACCGGGCGCGGCCCTCGCTTCAGATGTCGCGACCTGCCAGCCGGCGGTTGAGGCGATCCACTTCATCCAAGACTTCCGTGGCTGCCCAAGCGCGGTTCCGTTGTGACTGGGTGATCTGGGTGAGGACCCCGGCATCTGTCCATGAGCAGGCCATGAGCCCAAGATGCACCTCAAACTGGATAACTACGATGTCCTTATTGCGCAGGCGGGCCTCCCGGAACGTGTCCCGGGAGGCCCGCCGTGCAACGCGACGCTAGCCTACTTGCGCGCCGCGAAGCTGCTCACGCATTGCCCCTGGTTCTTGAATACCGGAGACGGGCTCGTCTTCCATCCGTCGTCCATGCATGCTTCCTTGCCCGTGGAGATGTCTACCCGGTACTCCCTGACCGTCCCGTCGGGGGCCGTGACGGTGACTATCGCCGTCGGGCTTTCCGCAGTGGCCTGCCGAACGCTCACCTTCGCGTTCGTGTCCAGCGGGTAGCCGACGACGGCGGGAGTCGCCGAGGCGGTCAAGGCGCGGTACCCCGTGGTTCCGGGAGCGAATCCGACCACGGACGCTTGGTTGACGAGGAGCCGGCCGAGGTCGGCGAGCCCTGCATCAGCCAAGCGGGTCCCGGCGATGGCGACCTCGGCCACCTTGGTGTAGGAACCAGTGGTCACAAAGGAAACCCGGATCCCGCGGGTCGTGACGGGGTCGAAGCGAACGGTGGTCGGCTGGGTGACCGAGAGTCCGGTAATGACCCCGGCCGAGGTGTCTTTCCACGTGCCCGCAGCGTCCTGGTACTGGACCTTGAGGCTCGCGGCAGCCTTCTCGGCGGACGTCACCGTGACCGACGAAACCGTGTAATCCCGGCCGAAACCATAGGACAACGAGTCACCGGCCCGGCCCCCGCTCACCCAGTTGGACCAGCGGGTGGAGGCGTTGGTGTCGCACGTGTTCCTGGCGACGTATGAACCCTCGGTGTAGCTGGCCGTGACGGTGGTGGCGGGATCGTCCTTGCAGATGTTGCCTACCGGGACGCGGTCCACCACGATGACGGTCAGGGTGGCCTCAAGTGAGCCCGCCTTGCCTGGCACCGTCAGTGTTCCTGCTTTTTCCAAGGAAGCGGTGTCCAAGGAAGCCCAGTCCCACGCCACAGACAGGGGATTGCGGGCCGGTCCATCGGAAATCTGGCCGGGCACAGTGGCTGGAGCAGCCGCCTGCACTGCGGCCAAGGAAGACCCAACGCCAACCGTGACGGATGCAGGATCTGTCGCGATGTAATCGCCCACAGTCACCGTGAGGACCGCCTCAAACCTCTGGCCGTACGGATCGACGCCGGCACCGTACAACGTCACCTTTCCGGCGCTGCCCCACACAGCGGGATCGACAGGCGCCCATGTGACAGAAAGGGGCCTGCCCGGACCGGCCTCGTAGACAGGTGTGACGGTAGTTGGCAGGACAGGAGCCACGCCAACGGGTGTGCTCACGTCCAGCGGAGCAACCCCCAGCAGCTTCAGATCCGCGATGTCCGTGAAGGCCCAGGCCTGGTGCGGACTGGCCAGCGCGGTTGACGTGCTGCCCGTGGAGGAAGCCAGCGCGACTGAGGTCCCGGCCGCCGTCTGGTTCCCCGAAACCTGAAGGGAAATCGCCGCAGCAGCGTTGACCAAAGTCCACTGCTTGCCGTTTTCCGTGGTGACTATCCACTGTGCGGAAGGAGTGGATTTGGCCTGCTCAAGCGAAAGCGATGCCAAGGAAAGGGTGCCGCTCTGGGACCCATTCAGCACGCCGCCGTTCCCTGCCAGGACGCGGCCATCAGAGGAGGTGACAACCCAGCGGCGGTCGTTGGCGAACTCATCGTCAGGGTGGACAGCGTTGAACGTCCAGATCTGCGGCGCAACCCCTGCAGCGTCGGTTCCAAGGTCCTGGATGGACGCCGCTGCGGAACCAGCTGTCAGGTACTTCCCGCTCGCCTCCCCGCTGAGGTGGTACTTGTGGCCGTCCTGCACCGGTGCGGCGTCGTCCGAAACTCCGCTGACGCCGTCGACGACGAACGTCACCACTGATGCGGCAGGAACCTCCAGCGTCGCGGACTTCGAAGCGGCGTCGACGGCGACCGGCTGGCCCTTCACCAGCGCATTCTTCTCGATGTCATCCAAGGGCGACTTGGTGGTGACCACAGGCGTGACCTTCGCGCCGGTGGCGATGCTGCCGAAGCGGCTGAGGTCGATGGTGACCTTTTCCGGCGTCGGGGTGTCATTGAAGTGGACCAGCGTGGCGCCGCTGCCGTCCGCGCGGAGGGCGCTCGCGGTCTTGGGGTCGTTGTTCTGGATGAGGAAATCACCCGGGCGGATGTAGTGGGTGAAGTTCCGCGTGGTGTTGTACTTCTGGTTGGTCAGGACCTTGCACTTGGCGGCGTCCAGGGCGGCGCCGTCGTTGAGCCTGCGGTTGGAGTAGCCCTCACGGCCGGCGTAGTTGCAGTCGAAGTCGACGTAGATGGAACCCCAGCCTTTGTCGCCTTTCTCCTGCTTGTACGTGTCCTCTACGGGCTGCCAGAACACCCACGCGTCGGGCTCGAGCTCCCGGAGGTCGTTGACCATGCGGCTCGCGATGCCCAGGCCGTTGGTGATGTTGGAGCGGTCCCAGCCACTGGTCGAGTCGCCGAGTGCGGGATTGCCGGTCCAGAATCCGCCCACTTCGCTCATCCACAGCGGTTTGTCCGTGGAGTTGGCAAGGTCCCGGACCCGGCGACGGTCGTTGGTGCCGTACGTGTGCACGTTCAGCTGCGAGACGGCCTCCTTGGCTTCCTGGCTGTAACCGTTCCAGTTGGTCATGAACTTGGAGGGGTCGGTCTCGTCCATTGCTGAAATCACGGCATCGGTGCTGCCTTTGGCGAGTTCGGCGGCCAGGAGTTTGGTCACGCGGTCCTGGGCGGCCGGATAGATCAGGGCGCCCTCCTGCTTCTGTGTGTATGTTGTGGGCGGTTTGCCCGTGGCCGCGTTGATGTCCGTTCCCCAATAGCCGGAGTTGGGCTCGTTGAACGGATCGATAGTGTCCACCGTGATGCCGCTGCCGGCTTCCAGAAGTTCGACGGCGTGCCGCATATACGCGGCGAACTTGGCTTCCGCCTCAGGCAGCAGGTTTTCGCCCTTGCTGGTGTTGACCTGACCGGAGACGTAGCCGCTCTTGGTCATGAACCATGGAGGCGAGTTGCTGAAGGCTTCCCAGTGCGTGATCTGCTGGTCTTCGGCGAGGCGTTCCACCCACCACCGCTGGTTCTGGTCGGCGTCAGGGTTGTAGGAGGCGGGGTCGTCAGGGTTCCACGCGTTCAGGAACGCGAGCTTGTTGGCTTGTGTCTTGTCGACGCTTCCGTCAGGGTTGTAGAGGTTCGACGCCGGCTGGCCGGGTTGCGCTTCCGGCACCGGCCTCCACCATCCCTCCACAGCGCTGCCATCGTTGAGGTAGTCCGCCACATCCGAGGCGTTGCCTCCGCCGACGTTGTAGCGGGCGATGTTGAGGTTCAGCCCATCTTCTCCGAAGACCTTTTGGTAAAGCTCCTCGCGCAGTTCCGGTGAGTATCCCGCCGTCGCGTTCGCGAACCAGACCAGGCTGGTGCCCCAGCCTTCGAACGCCTCGCTGCGGCTGGCCGGGTTAGGGGTGATCGTGACTGGGGTGGCATCGACTGCCTGGGCCGCTGGGCCGCTGGGCCTCTGGGCAGGAGCGCCATGCTGGTGGCTGCTGTGACGGCCGCCGCCAGGGCAGCGACCGGCCTTCGGAATCGTGGAATCGGCATAGGAGCACCTCATCATCGGGGTTTGCGAGTGGAACCGGCTGCTCTGGCGAAGCCGGTGCTGCCGAGACTATGAGGTGCCTTAGGGTGCCACAAGGGAGTCGAACAAGGTCGATCGTGCTTGGTCCGAAGTGTTCTTACTCAAAGCAACGCGGGGTCATGGAGGGCCCAAGACTGCCGCCAACAGCGGCGCGGGCCACCCCGCGTTGCTGCGGAGGGCTGATGACCTGTATAGATGTATACAAGTACACTCTTTGAACTTTGGCGGCAGCATGGCAGAATCACGACCCCGGAATACGGGCGCACACTTGGTTTACACGGAACTGAAACGGCAGATCCTGGACCTGGAACTCAAACCCGGGACGCGGATCTACGAGCCCGCGATGGCCACCTCGCTGCAGGTCAGCCGGACTCCGTTGCGCGAAGCGATCAGGCGCCTGATTTCCGAGAACCTCCTGGAGCAACAACCTACCGGGGGAGTTGTTGTGCCGTTGCTCGATGAAGGGGCAGTCCGCGAGCTCTACGACGTGCGCGCAGCCTTGGAATCCCTCATGGCCCGTGAAGCGTGCGCCCGCGCACAGGATGCCGACATCGACAAGCTGCAGGGAGTCCTTGAGCGGAACGCCGCCATGGTCGGGTTCGCGGACGAGGCCATGAGGTACGGCGTCACCCTGCACGCCACCATTGCCTCGATCGCGGGCAACTCTTGGGCCCGGCGCTTTCATGAACAAATAGCCAGCCAGGTGGAGCGCTACCGGTACTTCACCAACAACTCCCGGGAGCGGCGCGAGGAAGCATTGGCGGATCACCGGCTGCTGGTGGCTGCCCTGGCCGCCAAGGATGCCGATACTGCCGCGAAGATTGCCTTCGACCACGTCATCGGAGCCCGGGACGAGACGCTGCGCATGATCTCGGACAAAGGACTCGGCGTCGAATGATCGGCGAACTCGGGCGGCGCTCCTCCACGGCGCTCCTCATCCATTCTGCATTGATCCAGGCAGTGACTTTCCTAGTCCGGCCAGCCGCCACGTACCGGGCCTTGGAACTTGATGTGCCGGCCTTCGCGCTCGGTGTTCTCGCTGCCAGTTATGCGGTCTTTCCGTTGCTGCTGGCCCTGCCCATTGGCAACCTGGTGGACCGCTTGGGTGAGCGTCGGCTCATGGCCGCAGGGTCCGCCGTCGTCCTTCTTTGCTCAACGTTCCTGCTCCTTTGGGGGACGTCCGTTGCGGCGCTGATCGCCGGAACGGCGCTTCTGGGCGCTGGACAGTTGGCCTGTGTTGTGGGGCAGCAGGCAGTGGTGGCGAACAACGCGGCGTCTTCGCGTCTCGACTCGGCTTTTGGCTACCTGACCTTTGCGGCGTCGTTGGGGCAGGCGCTGGGACCGCTCGCGATTTCGATTGTTGGCGGTGCTTCAGTCAGGCCCAATACGCAGGCGATCTTCATTTTGGCTGTTGCGATGGGGTTGGTGCTGTTCGCGACGACGTTCCTCGTATCATCGCGGGTGAGCAGCGGTCGCCGCGCCTCAAGGTCCGCCGAAGCCCCGCGGGGGAGCGCCTTCTCCTTGCTTCGGGCGCCCGGCGTGGCGCGTGCCCTGGCAACCAGTGCGACGGTGTTGGCAGTAGTGGACCTGACCGTTGTTTACCTGCCTGCTCTAGGTGCTGAGCGTGGAATCACCGCTGCAACAGTGGGCCTGATGTTGACGGTCCGGGCAGTATTTTCCATGGTGTCCAGGCTCGGGTTGGGCCGCGTCTCCCGCAGGATGGGCAGGCTCAGGCTGCTGGTCCTCAGCCTGGCCGTATCCACGGGGGCACTTGCAGTGGCAGCGATTCCGATGCCCGAGTGGTTGTTGTTTGTTGTCATGGCTTTCCTCGGCCTCGGCTTGGGGATCGGGCAGCCGCTCACCATGTCCTGGCTGTCCGCGCAGGCACCTGCGGGGCAACGCGGGCGCGCCCTGGCCCTCCGGCTCGCCGGAAACCGCGTGGGCCAGGTGGTTCTACCCAGCGCCATCGGCGTGGTTGCTGTGGGCCTCGGGGCGGCGGGCGTTTTCCTGGCCTCCGCGGTGGCCGTGGGCGGGACGATGCTGATGCTGCGGGGCGTGCGGCTGGACGACTGATCGGCCCAACTGACTGGCATTTGTGGTTGTTCCCAGCGCTGGGAACAACCACAAATGCGAGCTAGTTGGGACCCCTACTCCGCGAACAGCGCCGCCAGGTCCTCCGCCGTCAAGGAACCACCGGCCAAGGCATCGCCTTCCATCACGTCCGCGAACAGCTGCGACTTCTTGGCTTTCAACGCCATGACCTTTTCCTCGATGGTGTCCTTCGCCACCAGCCGGTACACCATGACGTTCCGCGCCTGCCCAATCCGGTGTGTTCGGTCCACGGCCTGGGCCTCGGACGCCGGGTTCCACCACGGATCCAGCAGGAACACGTAATCGGCCTCGGTCAGGTTCAGCCCGAAGCCGCCGGCCTTCAAGGAGATGAGGAAGACCGGCGCGGTGCCATTCTTGAATTCGCTGACTACGTCGCCACGGTTCCGGGTGCTGCCGTCGAGGTAGCAGTACTCGATCCCCTCGGCGTCCATCCGCTCGCGGACCTTGCCCAGGAACCCGGTGAACTGGCTGAAGATCAGCGTCCTGTGGCCCTCGGAGATGATGTCCTCAAGCTGCTCAAAGAGGACGTCCAGCTTGGACGAGCGCACGGCAGCAAGCGAGGAATCCACCAGCGAAACGTCCAGGCTCAGCTGCCGCAGCAACGTCAAGGACTGGAAGATCGTAAAGCGGTTTTTGTTGACGTCGTCGATCAGCCCCAGGATCTTCTGCCGCTCGCGCTGGAGATGCGTCTGATAGACCTTTTGGTGCCGCGGGTTGAGAACCACCTCGAGCACCTGTTCCTGCTTGGGTGGCAGGTCCTGGATGACCTGTTCCTTGGTGCGGCGCATCATGAGCGGACGCACACGACGCCGGAGCTTGGCCAGCTGCGCCGAGTCACCGTTCTTCTCCACCGGCTTTTGGTAGTTCTCGGCGAACCTCTTGGGGCTCGGGAACAGCCCCGGTGCCACGATCGACGTCAGCGACCAGAACTCCATGAGGTTGTTCTCCAGCGGAGTGCCGGTGATGGCCAGCTTGAAGCGGGCAGGCAGCTTGCGCGCGCACTGGTACGCCTTGGACTGGTGGTTCTTGACGAACTGCGCCTCATCCAGCATGAGCCCGGCCCACGGGAGCGAAGCGTAGGCCTCGTAGTCGATGCGGAACAGCGCATACGAGGTAATCACGACGTCGGCACCACTCAGGGCTTCCGACGGCACCAACCCGCTCTTGGCAAACGTCTCGGAGACGGTACGTACGTCAAGGCCCGGGGCAAACCTCTGCGCTTCCGAGGCCCAGTTGCTCACGACGCTCGTGGGAGCAACCACCAGGAACGGAGCCCTCTCATTCCCGCTGGAGCGGGCCAACTCCTGCGCCGCGCACATCAAAGCAATGGCCTGCACGGTTTTGCCCAGGCCCATGTCGTCCGCCAGGACCCCGCCCAGGCTGTGCTTGTACAGGAAGCTCAGCCAGTTGAATCCCTCCAGCTGGTACGGACGCAGCTCAGCGTTGAGTCCGGCCGGCAGCGGCAGCCCGGTCACGCCGTCGTCGAGCAGTCCACCCACCGACTCCCGCCACGCGGCGGCTTGCTCGTCCACGATCCCCAGCTGCGCAAACTCGTCCCACAGCCCGGCCTGGAAGCGGCTGATCTGCAGGGTTCCGTCCTTGTTGTCCGGATTGTCCTGCAGCGAGCGGGCTTCATCGATGAGTGCCCGGAGTTGGTGCAGCTCGGGGAGGTCCAGGGAGAAGTGGGCGCCGCTGGGCAGGAGCATGCGGGTTTGCCCGGCGGCGAGGGCCGAGAAGACGGCGGCGAAAGATACCGGTTCGCCCTCCAGCGTGATCACGATGCCAAGATCGAACCAGTCACCGCTTGCCGTCTCCTTGGTGGAAATGGACACGACGGGCGCTTCTTCGGCTTCGCGGTAGTCGGCGATATCGCCGGACGTTTCGACCACGACGTCGGGCAAATCCCGCAAACGCGGCAGCACCTCTTCGGTGAAAGCCAGGGTGTCCAGGCCGCTCAGTTCAGCCGTGGCCGTCAGCCGGGGAGCACCCCAGCCACCGGTGGACGATTCCGCGAGGGCAGGGACGATTTCCCAAGGATGCCCGAGTGATTCAAGGATGCGGGCCTCGGCTGCGTCGTCCCGGTATCCGCGGTCTTCGGGGTGCCGCCACAGGGGCTGCGCCGTGACCAGGGTGCCCGAGGTGTAGTGCCACTCCCAGTGCAGCCGGACCTTGTGATCGTTTCCGTAGTTGGCCAGCAGTGACAGTGAAGGCACGGCCAGGGTGGGCAGTTCCACCGACTCATCCGCGGCCTGGACTGGTGTGGACTGCCGCAGCTTGGGGTAGAAGGACGTCAGGAAGCGGCCCTCGTCTTCCGCAGGAATTTGCAGCGTGGACCCGTCGGTGACAAATTCCAGCAGTTCGTCGCTGATGCTCCCCTCAATCGGGGCGAGGGTGATGAGGTTCTTCTGCTGCGTGACGCCTGGCAGCGTTTCCGGCCCGGAATGCGTGAAAAAGACGCCGTTCGCGGGCTTGCCCAGGAACCCCACGGACCCCGCATCAACCTGCTCCCCACCCACGGTCACCGACGGCGAAAGCTGCAGTCCGCCGTCGGGCTTTCCGTTGTGCCTTGCGTCAGCGCCCTGGCGCGCCAGGGTCAAACCCACGACGGCGGGTTGCGGCTCCACGCGCACTGGCTCGCTTCCAGCGGCGTGGATCAGCGGGATGCCCGCCTTCCTGGCATCCTCGAGAAGGGTCCAAAGGTTTCTGCCGGCGAAGTCGTTCAGGCTCAGCCACATGGCACCGGATGGTTGCTGCCGGCCGTTGGGGGAACCATGGGCGGCCAGGAACGTTTGCAGCCACTCAACGTGGGCCTCGTTGAACTCGCGGCGGAAGCTGATGTAACTGAGGTTGTTCCATGACACGTCGCCCCTGATCCATTTGCCTTTGGCGCCCATCATGACCGGACGGGCCTTCAGCTGCCGGACGCTACGCATGGGATCCCGACGCCCTGTGTAGGTGAAGTGGGCGGCCGGTTCCTCAACCTCGAACTGGAGGGCCAGGGGGATGCCGGCCGCGTGGGGAACCGTCCCGGGCTTGGCGATGAGCCTGTTGAGGGCAAGTTCCCAGGCCGGCCTGGACGCCGGTGGGCTGTGCGGGGCAGCGGTCTGCATGCCCGGGGCCTGGGCCAGGAGTTGGGCCCGGATGGTGGGATGGTCCTCGGCGGTGAAGAGGAGGGCGGCGACGTGCTTGCAGTCCTTCCGGACGGGGCAGCTGCAGATTCCCACGGTGCAGCTCCACCCGCTGGGTTTGCGCACCAGCTTGGCCGAGGTGGAGTACGGCTGCGGACCGGTACCGCGGACTTTGCCGAGCAGGAGGCCCGTGCCGGAATCGAAGGTTATTCCCGTCACCCGGCTGCCCATGGCGTACGCCAAGCCTGCCGCCAACGAACGATCAGTGATGGCAGGTGTTTGTATGGCCAGTTCCCAATTGTCATCGGGGTGGGACGGCATGCAGGCGGCTACTTTCGACAGGAGGCTATCTGTTCAATCTTAGTCAGGCAGGACCTGCCCCCAAACTTCGCCCACCGTTAACCTCAACCTCGATTCCTGCGCTGATGGCGCAGCTACGTTGAAAGTGTCCGGAGCACCACCCGCTTTCAGCAGTGAGGATTTCCCATGACTACCAACGAGTACCCCGTCGTCCTGAACAAGAGCGCCGTCGAAGCCGGCAGCGCGGACGTTGTGGATTCAAACGTCAATGTGGTGAATGAGATGTACGCAGAACTCCTCAACAGCGATGAGATCGCCCCGGCCGCGCTCAACAGCTACTTTGTCGACTTCTACCTGACACAGGCCCTGGCTGGAGGCTTTGCCCAGTACGTGTTTACGGCACCCGAGCGCGAAGAAGTGGACGGGTTCGTCCGCGCAGGCCTGGAAGCCATCGGCGCCCACCGGCACGCGGACCTTTTCGACCGCACGGCCGCGGCCTTCGATGCCCTGACGGAAGATGAAGCCGAGGCCTACCTCGACGGGGAGCTTGATGATACCGAGGGCGTCACCGCGCCGGTGGCATTGCTGGACGAGCTCGACGGCGAGTTCGAGGCGCTGCTCGAGGAAGAAGACCTGGTGGAGCTCAACGGAGAATACCTGCGCCGCCAACCGGACCTGCTGGCCCTGTCCGACGAGGACCTGGACGCCCACATCGCCGAGCGGGTTTCCCGCATCCCCGACCTCGCCGGGCGTCAGGCCGAGGCGGAGGAAGAAGCGCTGGCCAGTGCGCCCGATTTTGAGATCATCATCCGCGAATTGTGCGACGTGGCGGGCTACCAGCTGGAGAGGATCACCATGGGCGATCCCAACTACGAGCACGACGGCGGGACCATCCTCGCCTGGCACTTCTCCACGGACCATGGCGACTACGTCATGATCGAGGAAGAGGATGAAGCCTTCATGATCCATCCGGAGACGAAGGAAATCATCGCCGCGGTGGAGTTTGAGGAGTCCGACGAGTTCGTGGAGGCCTGAGTTTCCCCGCCCCGGCCCACGCCCAGATCGCTGGAACGCTGCGGGATCGCTGGAGTTTTCCAGCGATCCCTGCAGCTTCCGGCGACCTGGACGAGCTCTTGGCATTGAGGCCGATGGGATCCACGGCAGCGTGTCGTTCGAGCCGCGCAGTGTTTCCGCTATTTCGTCCCTCGCTTTCCACATAGCAAGGCCGAGCCCTTCTGCGGCAGGAACGGGCCCGGTGATGCTGGTCCGATGGAAATATCGTCAGCAACTCAGGTCACGCCTGTCTTGGCATTACCGTCGAGCGGCTACCTGTGGAGAACCGATGAACTGCTCCGCTTCGGGCTGAATGCCCGAAAAATCAAGGCGTTGGTCAACTCGGGGGAACTCCACCGATTGAGGTACGGCTGCTACATCAGGTCCAGCAAGTGGAACGCCCTGGGTCCGAGGCGGAAGGCGATGGAGCGCATCGTGGCGCACGCCCATGGCACACTGACAACCTCCTCGGGCGGTTTCGTTTATAGCCACCTTTCCGCGGCGCGGCTCCACGGATTGTTCGTGTGGGGGGTCGATGACAAGGTCCATGTGCTTTCTCAAGTCAGGCCTTCTTCGGACCGCTGGGGCAAGGATGTCACGGGACACACGGAGAACTTCACGGAGGACGACGTCGTGATTGTTCGGGGCCTGCGGGCAACCTCGCTGGAACGCACCATGTTCGACTGCGCAAGAATGCTTAGCTATCCGAAGGCGTTGGTGATTATGGACCATGGGCTGCGATTGGGCGCTAGCATCCAGTCGCTTACCCGGATGCTGGCAGCCTCCAGCGGCAAACGGGGTATCCGCACCCTGCGCAAGGCACTGGAGAACGCAGATCCGCGCTCCGAGTCTGCTGGGGAGACGCTCACCCGGGACCTGATGCAGAGATTGCGCATCAGGCCCCCTCAGCCGCAATTCAAGGTCCAAACCCGCATAGGCCGGCATCGCATGGACTTTGCGTGGGAAGAAGAAAAGCTGGGTTTGGAGTTTGACGGGCGAACCAAGTATTTCGACTACAAACCCACGGATGAGGTCATTTTCCAGGAACGCCGGCGTGAGAAGGCGCTCATGGAAGACGGCTGGCGCTTCATCCGGATCGAGTGGAAGGACTTGTTCCAGGAACGGGCCTTCAAGGAACGCATCCTTCGGGCGCTCAGGTGATGGCGGCTGCGCCCAATCCGCTGGAACCCTGCGGGCTCGCCGCAAATTTGCGGGGGTATTCGCAGGCTTCCCGCGAACTCGGCGTGGCAGGCGCAGGCTTCCCGAACAGCCCTCAGTATCCTGACGCCGCAGCCCCCTTGACCATCTCTCCGCTCGGGCTCACCAGATACCAAACATCGTTGACGCCCTGGCCCAGCACGTCCCCGGGTTTCTTGTCCTGTGCGAAGTAGTACAAGGGCAGCCCGTTGAGCGTGACCTGCTTCTTTCCGTCAGGCGTTGCTATGGTTCCCAGGGTGCCGGTGACGCCGTCCGCGGTGGGGGTGTCCGCCGTCGTCGTGAAAACCGGCCAGGCGGCCTGGCAGGCGCCGGTGCACGCGCTGGTTCCCGAGTCCTTGCTGTCCTTGGTGAAGAAGTAGAGGCTCATGCCTTTGCTGTCCACCACGATCTGGCCGGCACTGGACGAGGCTGTCTTCAGGTCGGCGGCCACGGCAGGGCTTGAAGCCGACGCCGAGGTGGCCGTCGGTGCGGGGGTTGCCGTGGTTCCAGGGCTTCCACCACACCCTGCAAGAAGGGCGGCCAAAGCCACAAATGCCACTCCGAGGCCCACTTTTCTGTTCATGTCCAGCTCCTTCGACGGACCGGCCGGTGGGACCGGCGCCAACCCTTACGACGCTGTCCGACCCGGAACGGTTCATGACAGTGAACCTTTCCCGCCTGCCGCTCGTCGTACATGATGAACAAAGCGCAAGGAGGTGGCCATGCCGTTGGACGAAGACGTCGTCGCAGCGATCTACCGCGACCACGGTACGGCCCTGAAACGCTTCGTCCTCAGTTGCACGCCGGATGCCCATCAAGCGGACGACGTAGTCCAGGAGACCATCCTCAAGGTGTGGCAGCACGCCCCGCAGATCACCGGGAGCCTGCGCAGCTACCTGTTCAGGACGGCCCGCAACGTCATCATCGACAACTACCGGAAAGCGCAGCGGCGCCCAGCGGAGGCGGGTGAACACGAACTGCCGGACCATGCGGCAACCGAACGGGTTGATGAGTTACTGAACCGGGTCCTCATGGAGGAGGCGCTCCTGAGGCTCAGCCACGAACACCGCGAGGTGGTGGTGGCCTTGCATTACCAGCGGTACACGGTCAGCGAAGCAGCCCTGCACCTGAACATACCTGCCGGAACCGTGAAGTCCCGGGCCTTCTACGCCGTGAAGGCCCTCCGAACGATCCTTGATGAAATGGGGGTGGAACGATGAACGGCAACTCCGTCCACCACTTGCTGGGCGCATACCTGCTGGGCGGTCTGACCCCTGACGAGGCGCGCGGCTTCGAAGAACACCTCGCCCGCTGCCCCGACTGCCGCACCGAACTCGAAGCCCTGGAAAGCCTCCCGGCGTTGCTCGATGCCGTGCCCAGGTCCGACGCCGTGGCGCTGACCGTGGCTGGCACCGCTGGTTTGCCGGCTGATCCGGCCCCCGACTCGGTGCCGCAAAAGGCGCTGGTTGAGCTTTCCCACCGTCAGCGGACATCACGACGGCGGTGGGCGGCTTGTGTGGGGGCGGTCGCCGCGGCTTGCCTGGCAATCGGCTTCCTGGCCGGACCACTGGTGAACCAACCACCTCAGCCGGATGCCACCTATTCCGTCCAGTCCGGCGATGGCTTGCAACTCAAGGTGGGCATGGTCAAGAAGAATTGGGGCACCGAACTGGCAGTCGAAGGCCAGAGCATGCCCAGGGAAGGCACCCTGTACCTGTGGGTGAAGGGCCGTGACGGTGCCGAGGAACGAACCTGCGGGTGGACAGCTACGTCAAGCGGCCGGATCAGGATCACGGGCGCTACACCGGTGCAACTGGCCGGGATCGCGGGAGTGGAGCTAAGGGACGCGTCCCAGAAGACGGTGGCCTCGATTTCAGTCCCCTGAGCTTGCTTGGAGTTCAGCTACCAGTGCCGGGTCTTCGCAGGCCCGGGCAAAGGCCTCAATCCTTTTCTCGATTTCGCGGCCCAGAAGCCACCTGCCCGCCCTGTCGGCGAAGGGCTTCAACCACGCCGGGCGGCAGGAGAAGGTGTACTTCCAGACCGCGCGGGTGCCGCCGTCGTCGGGGGTGAAACGCCAGCCACCGCCAAAGTTGGCGAAGAACCACGGGCCGGCCACCATGGTCATGCCCACGTTGCGCGGCGGCGCATAGGAGACGTATTCGGTGACCATGGTCAGGCCCATCCGGGACACGGTCCTGGTTCGAACGCCCTTGCCGGCCGACGTGGCGCCGTCCACGAAGCTTTGGGCGGAAATGAATGGATCCCATCTGAGCCGGAAGGCACCGGTTGTTTGGGACAGGGCGAAAACGGTGTCCGGGTCCAGCCGGATCAGGCGCTCGGCGCGTACCTGGGGCATGTCATGCACCTCCAAGGGCGCCGAGTACCAGGAAGACCAGGAATGCCACCACAAAGATGTTCACTGCCATCAGCGCCAGGCCAATGATTCCCGTGATCCGCCCGGCGTTCATGCGACCGGCCCGGACAACCGCGATCAGCCCCGCGACGATGGCCCCCACCGACAGGGCGCCTGATGCCGCGGCCAGCAGAACGGTGCCAATCCACCAGGACTGGTTGTCGCCGCTGTAATTACCGAGTTGCGAGGCCATGGCAGCAATACCCAGCGGGATGCTCACCACCGCCGGCACGGGGGACATCACCGCACACACGATGCTGGTGATCCCGGCACCGAGGCCCCTGTTGCGGGTCACCTGGCGCGTCTTGTAGTAGTCCAGCGGCGGTTGATAGGTCATGATTCCCCCGAATCGTGCAGCTCAGATCTTCCGGTAGGTGAGGTCGAAGATCATGCGCCCGGCCTCGTGGGCTTTGTTCTCGAAACTCGTCCGGATCCGGCCCTCGAAGCGGGGAGCCCACCCACCTTGGTGGTCGATTCCCTGGTTGGGACCCGTGTGCTCCGTGCTGACCGGTGCACGGCCTTCCTTCACGGGGGCGCCCCCCACCACGGATTCGACGCCGGACTGCCACACGTGGGTGAGCGGGCTTTCCTCGCCGGCCCGCTCGCCGTCGTGCATGTTCTCAAACTCGGTGGACCCGGCCAGAACCTCCCGGACGTGGATGGCGTAGTTGGACCAGTCGGTGGCGATGCGCCAGTACCCGCCCTTTGCCAGGGCCTTGGCCGCCACGGATGCGAACGCCGGCTGGATCAGGCGGCGTTTGTGGTGTCGTGCCTTGTGCCACGGGTCCGGGAAGAAGACCCAGAGTTCGCTGACGGAACCGGCAGGAAGCATGGATTCCAGGACTTCCGGGGCGTTCGCTTCCACCACGCGAACGTTCGTGAGCCCGCGGCTGTTGATTTTCATGATGGTGTTGGCCAAACCCGGTGTGTAGACCTCCACCGCCAGGAAGTCCTTGTCCGGGTTCTGCTCTGCGGCGTGGACCACGGCATCGCCCAGCCCGGAGCCGACCTCCACGATCAAGGGAGCCTTGCGGCCAAAGACTGCCTCGGCGTCGAAGACGTAGTCGGGGTGCACGGACGTGTTGGCCACGTGGCGGGGGACCTGGATGGCCCAGCGCTCGGCGTGCTCTTCCCACGCGGCCTGCCTCCTGCCCTGGAGGCGGGTGCCGCGGCGCACAAAACTGACGGGCCTGCCACCGTAGGTTCCATGGGACGCCTGGGTGCCGGGGGTGATGGGGCGCGGGGAATCTGGGGTTTCACTCATGACCCTTCCAGAATACTTGGCCCCTGCCCACGCGGCTGCCCGGGGTCACATCCCGCCCCAACGGGCCCTGGTCATACTCGGCTGACAGAATAGGACGTGTGACCTCCTCCCAGAAGCCCGTTTATTCAGAGAAAGACACGGACAAGTCCGCGCGCAACCAGCCGCTGCCCGAGATCGCCGTCGACGCTGAGATCAACGAAGAACCCGCCGCCGCTCCCACCGCGCTGCGGGGTAAACGCGCCCTGGCCTACCTGGCGGTGTGCCTGATCCTCATCGGCTTGAACTTGAGGACGGTCTTCTCCAGTTTGGGTGCCGTCCTGCCGGAAATAACGTCCGACGCCGGCCTGCCGGGTTGGTCCGTTGTGGTCCTGACGACCGTGCCGGTGACGTTGCTGGGGGTCTTCGCGCCCCTTGCCCCGGTCCTGGCCCGGAGGTTCGGAGCGGAACGGGTACTGCTGGGAGCCATGCTGGTCCTCACCGCGGGCCTCCTGATCCGACCCGGCGAACTCCCGGGGGCGGGGCATGTGCCTGCACTGCTCGTGGGGACAGCTGCCTGCGGTGCGGCGATAGCCCTGTGCAATGTGCTGCTTCCCGGCGTGGTCAAACGGGACTTCCCGCACCGGCTGGGGCTCATGGGCGGGCTCTACACCACGGCTATCTGTGCTTCGGCTGCCCTCGGCGCCGGGTTCACGTACCCGGTCTTTACGGCAACCGGCCACTGGACTTCGGCGCTGTGGTTCTGGGCGGTGCCTGCCGCCGTCGTGCTTTTGCTTTTCCTGCCGCTGGCCGTCAGGCAGCACCCCGTCCGTCACCAGGCCACCACCGGCGGCGTCAACGTGTGGCGCTCCGCGGTGGCGTGGCAGGTGACCGCATTCATGGTGCTGCAGTCGATGATGTCGTTCAGTGTCTTTGCCTGGTTGGCGCCGATCCTGCGGGACCGGGGAGTGGATGGCGCGACGGCGGGGCTGATCGTGTCCGTGTCGATTGTGCTGCAGATGCTCGGCTCGCTCTTTGCGCCGGCGCTTGCCACACGCTTCAAGGACCAGCGGGCGATCAATACCGTGGTGGCGCTGATGACCGGCGGCGGGTTTGCGTTGAGCATTTTTGGACCGGGTGAGCTGATCTGGGTTTGGACGGGGTTGCTGGGGCTCGGCCAGGGTTCGCTGACTGCCGTGGCCTTGACGATGATCATGGTCCGGACGCGCGACGCCCACACTGCCGCGCACCTGTCCGGGATGATGCAGGGCGTTGGCTACGGAGTGGGCTCCACCGGAACGCTTCTGGTGGGGCAGCTTCACCAGGCAACGGGTGGGTTTGCCGCCGCGGGGATCCTGTTCCTGGTGGTCGGATCCCTGGCGGCGTTCTTCGGGTACCGCGCAGGCCGCAACCGCTTCGTTTAACCCATCTGGGTCGCAGTTGTGCGCGTTTTGAGGGCTCAAAACGCGCACAAATGCGACCCAGTTGGGAGGGCGGGGCGGGGTTAGACGGTCAGGTCCTTGCCCTTTGTCTCCGGGATCGTGAACACGAAAGCGATGCTGATCACCAGCAGGATCACCGCGTACACGTTGAACAGGTAGCCCTGGCCGATCGTGCCCAGCCACGTCTGCAGATACGGGGCCGTGCCACCGAACGCTGCTACGCAGATGGAGTACGGAACGCCCACGCCCACGGTACGGATGTGGGTCGGGAACAGTTCAGCGTAGACGGCGGGAACGATCGCGGCGCTGCCTGCGATGAAGAACAGCATCACGGACATGGAAACCGTGAGCTGCCACGGGGAGTCCTTCAGCAGCCAGGTCATGGGGAAGTGGAACAGGGCAGCCCCCGCGGAGGACATGATCAGGACAGGCTTGCGGCCGATGCGGTCAGAGAGCCGTCCCCAGAACGGCAACGCTGCGATGAACACCACGTTGGCGATGACACCGGCCCACAGGGCGGCACCGCGGTCCATCTTTAAAGCCGTTGCAGCGTAGCTGGGAGCCACGACGCCCCAGATGTAGTAGACCACCGTCAGGCCAACCGTCAGCCCGATGACCTGCAGTGCCTGCCTGCGGTACTTCACGATCTGCGGCCACATGGGAGCCCGCTTTTCCTGCGGGGCCTCGGCCTCGAATGCCTCGGTTTCCTTCATCTTGGCCCGCATGATCAACGCGTACACACCCAGCGCGCCGCCGATCAGGAACGGAATGCGCCAACCCCAGGCGCTCATGTCGTCCTTGCTCAGGACGGCGGTCAGGATCGCACCCAGCAGCGTGCCGGCCAGGATGCCCGCGGTGCCGGAGGTGTAGATCAGGGTCGCCCAGAAGCCGCGCTTTTCCTTGGGTGCCATCTCGGAAAGGTACGTTTGCGACGACGGCAACTCACCACCGTGGGCCAGGCCCTGGATGAGCCGGGCCACCAGCAACATGACGGACGCAAAGGCGCCAACGGCAGCGAAAGTCGGTGCGATGCCGATCAACAGGCTGCCGATTGCGCCCAAGGCCACGGCGATGGTCATGGACGTCTTGCGGCCGATACGGTCGCCGATCCAGCCGAACACGAACCCGCCGAACGGCCGGGCAACGAATCCGACGGCGAAGATGGCCAAGGTGGACAGCACGGCCGATGTGGGGTCGGATGAGCTGAACAGGGCGCTCGCGATGAACGGCGAGAACGTTGCGTAGATGGCCCAGTCGTACCATTCAACGGCGTTGCCGATGCCGGTACCCACGAGCGTGCGCATGTGGGATTTGTGGACCTTGACGTCCGGGGACGTTCCTACGGTGGCGGTCATGGGGTTCTCCAAAGTGGGGCGGGCTGGGGCTAGTTGCTGGATGCCAGGGTGGCGATGCGGGACACGGCGAGCTCGGCATACAGCGCGGCACCGTCGGTGAGGACGCCGTCGTCGAACGTTGCGTACGGCGAGTGGTTAAAGGGCGACGTCGAGTGGTCGGCGCCGGGGGCCACGGCACTGAGTCCCACGAAGGTTCCGGGAACCTCGGCAAGGACTCGGGAGAAGTCCTCCGAGCCGCTCAGGGGAGTTGCCATCCGGGTGAGGCGGGATTCGCCGAACATGCCTGCGATGACTTTCTCGGCCGTGTTCGTCTCGTCCTCGTCGTTGATGGTGAGGGGGTATTCCTGCTGGTAGTCCACGTCCACCTCCAAACCGTGGGCCGAGGCGATTCCTCTGAGGAGTTTGGGTACTGCAACCATCATCTTCTGCCTTGACTCTTCGGAGAAGGTCCTGATGGTGGCCTCGATGCGGGCAGTTTCCGGAATGACATTGCGCTTGGTTCCTGCGTGCAGCACACCGACGGTCAGGACTACGGGGTCGAACATGTTGAACTGGCGGGTGACCATGACCTGCAGGGCCGTGACCATCTCAGCGGCGGCCGTGACGGGGTCCTTGGCAGAGTGCGGGGCTGAGCCGTGGCCACCGGCTCCCAGGACTGTCACTACCAACCCGTCGGAGGAACTGAGCATCACACCGTTCTTGGTGACGAACTGGCCGTGCGGTTCCAGCGACGAAAACACGTGCATCCCGTAGGCCGTGTCCACGCGGCGGCCGGCAGCATCCAGCACGCCTTCGTTGATCATGTAGCTGGCGCCGTCGAACCCTTCTTCGCCGGGCTGGAACATGAGGACCACGTCGCCGGCCAGTTGGTCGCGCCGCTCGGCCAGCAAGGTGGCAGCTCCGGCGAGCATGGACGTGTGGAGGTCGTGGCCGCAGGCATGCATCGCGCCGTCAACCCGGGAGGTGTAGTCCACGCCTGTGGTTTCCTGGACGGGGAGGCCGTCCATGTCGGCGCGCAGGAGCACCACGGGCTTCTCGGCCGAAGCGTGGGCCGCGCCGCCTCGCAAAACCGCGGTGACCGACGTCGTATCTTTCCCGAGGGTGATTTGGTACGGGAGTCCGTCCAGTGCCTTGAGTACCTTCTCCTGGGTGCGGGGGAGCTGCAGGCCGATCTCGGGTTCGCGGTGGAGGTCGTGGCGAAGGCGGACGATGTCGTCCTGCAGTTCCTTGGCGTCGGCGGCGATGGTCATTCGTTCTCCTGTGATGCTCGGCTACGGGTTCCTTATGCCATTCTGTGGTGACCTGATTCACAATCCTGAAAACATCTGGAAAACCGCATTGTTTTGGATGGAACGCAGGATTCATGCAGCTATGCGCGAGAATGGAGCCATGGAACTCAGTGAAGAAGATCTGCGCCTCATCAACGCACTGCAGATTTCACCGCGCATCAGCTGGTCCGACGCCGGCGATGTCCTGGGCGTCCACGCCACCACGCTGGCCGCGCGCTGGGACCGTTTGCGGGCCGCCGGTGCTGCATGGACCACCGCCCACCTCATGGGCGATCCGAAGAACATGTGCCTGGCAATGGTGGACATCGACTGTGAGATGGACCTGCGCCCGGAAGTAACGGCCGCAGTTGCGGAGCTCCCTGAAGTCATCACGGTGGAAGAGGCTGCCAGTAACCGCGACCTCACGTTGACGGTGATTACGCAGGACCTGGACCAATTCAGCACCAGCCTGTTGCCTCGCCTCAAGGAGGTCCGCGGCCTGACGAAGTACCATACCGCGCTCTGCACGCGGATCCACACCAGCGGCTACGCATGGCGCCTCAACGTGCTGAGCAAGGCCGAACAACAGGCGCTGCGTGGGCTCGCCGGGCCCGAGTCGGCCAACCCTTCAGCGCCCGACGCAATCGTGGTTCCGCTGCCCGAAAGCCACCTTGCCCTCATTCCGTTCCTGGCCCGGGACGGACGCGCCTCCGCAGCGGAGATTGCGCGCGCCCTGGGACGCCATCCGGCAACCGTTCAGCGCCAGTTGGGACGCGTGCTCGCCAGCAGGATGCTCTCCTTCCGCTGCGAGATCGCCCAGAAGTTCTCCGGCTACCCGGTCACCGTGCAATGGTTCGCCAACGTTCCCGCCGGCCGGCACGAAGCCGCCGCCACGGAACTCCGCGCCATCAGGAACGTCCGCTTCTCTGCCTCCACCACGGGCAGGACCAACTTCACCATGATCATGTGGCTGCGAACCCTGGCCGAGGTCATGGAGATGGAACTCGCCATCCAGCAGCGCATCCCCGGCGTGGAACTCGTGGAGAGCGTCGTCATGCTCAACACCGCCAAGCGTGTGGGCTGGATGCTCAACCCGGACTCCACGGCAACGGGCACGGTGGTGGCACCTTACGGAGAATTGCTGCCGGGTTCCGTTTAAGTACGACGGCGGGGCCTGGGTCCGACGGCGGCGCTCGGCATGGGTGCCGCGGGCGATCAGTGGCGCCCGGCGTGGGTGCCGGCCAGCGTGGGTGCCGCGGGCGATCAGTGGCGCCGGGTCGCCCGCAGGACGGTATCCAGGATGGTCGCGGGATTGCCGTCAGGGTCCTCGATGGTCCGTTGCCTGGCCTCCATGACATCCACTGACCACGGCCCGCCCTCAAGCCCCAGGGCTTCCGCCAGCTCATCAGGGGTGAAGAACATCTCCGGCGCGTGATGGTGCCCCCACGGTGCCAGGCCATGTGGGTGATGTCCAACAATCAGGAGTGTCCCACCCGGAGCCACTGCGGCTGCGGCCTTTGCAGTCGAGTCCCGCCAGGGCAGCAAGGGGGAGTGGAGGAATTGCGCCGACACCAGGTCGAATGCAGGTTCAGGTGTCCAGTCGGCCAGATCCTGCTGCTGCCATGTGATGCTGTCCTGCTGCCCGCTCTGCGCTGCGTGGTCTGCTCCCCGCTCCAGTGCCACTGCGGAAACGTCCATGGCCGTGACGGTCCACCCTTGCCTGGCGAGCCAGATCGCGTCTCCGCCCTCGCCGCAACCCAGGTCCAGTGCAGTTCCGGGTTTCAGGCCGGCCGCCTCTGCCACCAATTGGGGGTTGGGGTTGCCGCTCCAGATCTTCGGACGCTCGCGGTACATTCCGTCCCACATGTCCACGGCATTGTCTGCGTCTTCGTGGAGATTCAAGCGTCCCTGCTGGTCGCCGGCCTGGTGAGTGCCGCCGTCGTGCGTGTGCGCGTGGTGGTGAGTGCCGCCGTCGTGAGTGTGTTCAGCCATGACCCTAGCGTGCCGGGTGGCATCAAAAGGAGGCAAGCCCCGTTGCCGTTTCAGCAAACCCAACTGACTGGCAGCAGCGGTTGTTTTCAGGGCTCAGAACAACCCCTACTGCCAGTCAGTTGGGGTCGGTCCAGCGCAAAGCCCCCGCCCCGGTCGCGCCAAGTTCGTCCGACGGATTCTGCAGCGTGCAGGATTTCAGGCTCAGGCATCCGCAGCCGATGCACCCGTCCAGGTCGTCACGGAGGTGTTGCAGTGCCGCGATCCGTTCGTCGAGTTCCTTCCGCCAGCGGAGGGATAGCCGTGTCCAGTCCCGCTTGGTGGGCGTTCGCCCGTTGGGCAGCGAATCCAAAGCCTCGCGGATGTCCTTCAGTGGCAGGCCCACGCGCTGGGACGTCTTGATGAACGCCACGCGGCGCAGGGTCTCCCGCGCGTAGCGGCGCTGGTTTCCGGGAGTGCGTTCGGCGCTGATGAGGCCGTTGCGTTCGTAGAAGTGAAGGGCCGACGCCGACACTCCGCTTCGCTCGGACAGCTCGCCAATGCTGAGTTCGCGATGGATGGTGCCCGGAGCCTGGGGCATGGCTCGACCTCCTGTGCAGGCGTGTGAATTGACCTCAACAATAGTTGAGGTTTTAGGGTGGCGTCCATGACCCCTGACACCTCCGCGGCCGGTATCCTGCGCCGTCCGTACCTGTTGGCCACCGTGGGTACGTGCGCACTCGTCTTCCTGAGTGCCTTTGAATCCCTCGCCGTCACCACGGTGATGCCGGTGGTGAGCAGGGACCTGAACGGCGCCAGCCTCTACGCGCTGGCCTTCGCGGGGCCGTTGGCTACGGGTGTGATGGGGATGGTGGGTGCGGGCAACTGGTCGGACAGGCGCGGTCCCAGGGCGCCTTTGTACGCGTCGGTGGCCCTGTTCGTTGTGGGTCTCCTCGTCGCCGGGACCGCCTCGACAATGGAGATGCTGGTCTTTGGGCGACTGGTGCAGGGGCTCGGCGGAGGAGCCATGACCGTTGCCCTGTATGTCCTGGTGGCCCGGATCTACCCGCCCACCCTGCACGCCAGGATCTTCGCCGCGTTCGCCGCTTCGTGGGTGATTCCGTCGCTGGTTGGTCCCTTCGCAGCGGGGTTGGTGGCCCAGTTGAGCAGTTGGCACTGGGTTTTCCTGGGCGTGGTGGGACTGGTGGTTCCGGCGCTCGCCATGGTGGTTCCGGCCATGCGGGGGATGGCGCCTTCCACTCAAACCGAACCCGTCCCGTGGGCCTTCGGACGCATGGGCTGGGCTGCACTCGCAGCACTGACCGTCCTCGCCCTCAACCTGTCGGCTGAGGTGCCGTCCGTGGGCGGGGTGATTGCCGCCGTCGCGCTTGTCCTTGCGCTGATCGCCGTGCGGCCGCTGGTGCCGCGCGGAACACTCACGGCGCGTCGGGGCCTGCCGAGCGTCATCCTGTCCCGCGGTCTGGCCTCGGCCGCCTTCTTCGGTGCCGAGGTTTACCTGCCCTACCTGCTCACCGAACGCTACGCCTTCACCCCCACGTTCGCCGGGCTCACCCTGACCGGTGCTGCGCTGGCCTGGGCGGGTGCGTCGGCGTTGCAGGGACGGCTCGGCTCACGGCTGGCCGATTCGCTGGCGGTGCGTGTTGGAGCCTTCCTGGTGCTGGCGGCGATTGTGCTGGCGTTCGTCACGGCAGCCCTGGGATTTCCGCCGGCCGTTGCGATCGGTGGCTGGCTCTTTGCCGGCTTTGGCATGGGCCTGATGTATCCGCGGCTGAGCGTGATGACCCTTGCGCTGTCCACACCGGAGAACCAAGGCTTCAACAGCGCGGCCATGTCCATCTCCGACTCGCTCGGCGGTGCTCTGGCGCTCGCCTCCACGGGGCTCGTCTTCGCGGCCTTCACGACGACGGACCCGTTTGCGGCGGTCTTCGCACTGACGGCGATCATCGCCGTCGTCGGGGTTGCGGTGGCGCCGCGCGTCGCGGGTCGAAAGCCCGCTACGGGTGGCGGGGCGGGGGCTTCCGACGCCCACCCCAAACTCTCCCTCCCCCAACCCAAGTAGGTCGCATTTGTGCGCGTTTTGAGAGCTCAAAACGCGCACAAATGCGACCCAGTTGGGGGCGCGGTGCAAAGGGGTGCCTCGATCGCTGCTAGAATAGGATCACTTGATGTGCGGTGACGCCCTGAAGGCTTGCTTGGAAGAGCGGGCAGCAGGGCATTTTTCATGTGAGAGGCACATCCTGCGTCGATGAACGCGTTCCATTTGGTCCCGGCCAGCGCTGCTGCAGCGAACCGGTAGACCACCTGACTTTTCCTCGGCGAACCCCTGGCCCAACCGGCGTCGGGGGCCGATGTCCGCCACAGGACACCGCCCGAAAGACATGAAGTACATGACTGCTTTTGCTGCCCTTGGCACGCCCAAGGCAATTGTTGAATCCCTCGCCGCCACAGGCATCGAAGAGGCATTCCCCATCCAGGTCAAGACCCTCCCGGACACGCTGGCAGGCCGCGACGTGCTGGGCCGTGGCCGCACAGGCTCCGGCAAGACCATCGCCTTCGCCATCCCGCTGGTGGCCCGCCTGGCCGAACGTGAGGCCTCCTACTTCCGCAAGCCCGGCCGCCCCATGGGCCTGGTCCTTGCTCCGACCCGCGAGCTCGCAACCCAGATCAACGCAACCGTGGAGCCGCTGGCCAAGGCCATGGGCCTGAACACCACGGTGATCTACGGCGGCATCTCCCAGGCGCGCCAGGAGAAGGCTCTCCGCGCCGGCGTCGACATCGTCATTGCCTGCCCCGGCCGCCTCGAGGACCTGATCCGCCAGCGCATCCTGACCCTCGAGTCGGTCGAGGTGACCGTGCTGGACGAGGCCGACCACATGGCGGACCTTGGCTTCCTCCCGGTGGTCAAGAAGCTCATGGACATGACCCCCAAGCAGGGCCAGCGCCTCCTCTTCTCGGCGACACTGGACAACGGTGTTGACAAGCTGGTCAACCGTTTCCTGTCCAACCCGCTGACGCACTCCGTTGACGATCCACAGGCTGCCGTCACCACCATGGAACACCACGTCCTGGTGGTCAACGACCAGACCGTCAAGAAGCAGCTCATCGTGGAACTGGCCTCCGGTGCCGGACGCCGGGTGCTGTTCATGCGCACCAAGCACCACGCGCGCAAGCTTGCCAAGACCCTGACGGACGCCGGCATCCCCGCCGTCGACCTGCACGGCAACCTGTCGCAGAACGCCCGCGACCGCAACCTGGCCGAGTTCTCCAGCGGTGAGGTCCGCGTCCTGGTCGCTACCGACGTCGCAGCCCGCGGCGTGCACGTTGACGACGTCGAACTCGTCATCCACGTTGACCCGCCCACAGAGCACAAGGCCTACCTGCACCGCTCCGGCCGTACTGCCCGCGCTGGTTCCGAGGGCACCGTGGTCACGCTGACCCTTCCGGAACAGCAGCAGGACGTCAAGAAGCTCATGCGTGCAGCAGGCGTGGACGTCTCCTTCGAACGCGTTACCGCCAGCTCCCCGCTGGTGGCCGAGCTCGTCGGTGAGGTTGCCGACAAGGTCGACCCCCGCACCCGTGCAGCGCTCCTCGCTGCCAAGCTTCCGCAGCAGGGTGGCGGAACGTCCACCGGCGCCAACGCCCAGCGCAAGCGGGCTCGCCGCTCCGGCCAGGCTGCACCAACCGCGGGTGGCCGTGGTGGTCGCGGCGGACGGGGCAAGGTCGCGGCCGAGCCGGTTCGTACCGACGTCAACCGCGCCGAGCGTCGCGCAGCAATGAACGACGACGTCGCCCGCAACTCCCGCGGTCGCGGCAAGTCCGGTGCCACGCACCGAAATGACGTTCCCGGCTCGCAGGGCCAGAACAGCCGCAGCGGGCGTCCGGCCACGGGGCAGCGCGCCTCCGGTGGACAGCGTTCCGCCACGGCTCCGCGTTCGGCCTCGGCCACCACAACCCGTTCCAGTGGGAACCAGGCCGTGTGGTCATCGAACACGGGTGGAACGTCGGGTGGGTCCTACGGTTCGGGCAACTCCGGTCGTGGGAGCTCCGGCTCCGGTCGCCCGGCACGCAGCGGCCCCCGCCGTGCGTCGGCTCCGGCGTCCAACGAACGCCGCGGCCGATAGCACCAACTCACCAGCCCCGGGCGCGCCACTCTTCCAGATGGGGCCGCTCGGCTCCCAGGGTCGTGGGCAGTCCATGGCCGGGGTGGACCACCGTGTCATCCGGGTAGGCATCGAACAGCCGTTCCGTGACGTCGTTCAACAGTGACGTGAAACGTGCGGAATCGTTCTGTGTGTTGCCGACGCCTCCCGGAAACAGCGAGTCGCCACTGAAAATGTGCGCAGGTCCTTCCGGATCCTGGTACACGAACGCAATGGAACCCGGAGTGTGCCCACGCAGGTGGACCGCCCGGATCTCGATGTCGTCGAACCGCTCAACGTCGCCGTTGTTGAGCCGCACATCCACCGGAACGGGCAGCGCATCGGCGTCGTCCGCTCCCGCGGAGGTGCTGGCCCCCGCAGCCTTCACCAGTTCCGGCAGCGCACGGACGTGGTCCCAGTGCTGGTGGGTGGTGGCGATCCGGAGCAGTTTGGTGGGCTGGGCCGAGTCGGCAGCGCTGTCTTCGAGCAGTTGCTGGATGGCCGGGAGGTCGTCGGCGGCGTCGATCAACACCTGCGCACCCGTCGCTTTGGACGTGAGCAGGTAGACGTTGTTGTTCATTTCGCTGACGGAGATGCTCCGGATGGTGACGTCGCGGAGTGAGTGAATAAGCGAATCCATGCGTTCAGCCTACGTGGTTCGCTTCACGGCCCTGCGACACCCAGTTCGGGTCGGCGGAGCGTGAACCCACGACGGCGGCAGCGGCTTGGTCGAGCACCTCGAGTTGGGCTTCACCCAGGTCCAGGGACAGTGCGCCCAGGTTCTCGTCGATGCGGTGGGTTTTGCGCGTGCCCGGGATGGGAACCACGGGGATGCCAATGCGGCGGCCCTGGACGAAGAGCCAGGCGAGGGCAACTTGGGCCGGGGTCGCTTGGAGTTGCGCAGCGACGTCCCGGACTGCGGCCACCACGGCCTGGTTCGCATCAAGGGCCCCTTCGCCGAACCGGGGGATCTTATGGCGGAAGTCGTTCTCGCCCAGATCGCTGGCGCTGATGGTTCCGGTGAGGAAACCACGGCCCAGCGGCGAATACGGCACAAAGCCAACACCGAGTTCCTTGGCTGCAGGAACAACATGTTGCTCAACATCCCTGCTCCAGATGGACCACTCGCTCTGGACCGCGGCAATGGGATGGACGGCGTTGGCCTGCCTGAGTTCCTCGGCTGTTACTTCGGACAGTCCGAGGTGCCGGACCTTGCCCTCACGGACCAGCTCCGCCATGGCCTCCACGGTTTCCACAATCGGAACGCGGAGGTCGCGGCGGTGCAGGTAGTAGAGGTCAATGACATCAGTGTCCAGCCGGCGGAGGCTCGCTTCCGCCGCTTGCCTGACGTAGGCGGCATCCCCGCGGACGCCCGAGTAGCCGTCCGCGGGGTTGCCCTCAATGCCGAACTTCGTGGCCAGTTGGATCTCGTCGCGGCGCTCCTTGAGTAGCCGGCCGACGAGTTCCTCGTTGCTGCCCGCGCCATACACATCCGCTGTGTCGATGAACGTGATGCCCGCATCCACGGCGTGCCGGAGTGTTTGCAGGCCCTCTTCAGGATCGATCCCGCCATAAACGGGAGTAAGGGCCATGCCTCCGAATCCGAGGGGGCTGACAGTGAGGCCGTCTCCGAGGTGAACTGCAGTCATGACGTGCTCCAATACGCGTTCGGGTGCTCTTGAAGGCGTGAACTCCGCATGTGCTGCGGGTATTCCTCGGCCCGATTCGATGGGGGAGTGCCCGGCGCTGGTGGAGCGTTCGGTGCTACTCGGCGCTGGCCGTTTTGTCGGGCTTGTCCGCAGGGAGGGCCTTCAAACCGGCAGCACAGCCCACGATTCCGGCGATGAACAGCAACTTCAGCGGGCTCGCCGGCTCAACACCGGTGACCATGGCCCAGCCGACAGTCAGCGCCGCGCCAATTCCTACCCAAACGGCGTAGGCCGTGCCCAAGGCAATCCGCTTCACGGCGATGCCCAGGCCGATCATGCTCAGGGTTGCCGTGACTGCGAACACCAGGGTAGGAACTGGTTGGGTGAAGCCGCTCGACAAGCCCAGCGCTGTGGCCCACACGGCTTCGAGGATGGCCGAGGCAAGGAGAACCAGCCAGTACGCGCCGGCCTTGTTCGACTTCAGGGTTTGGGTACTCATGGCTACGCCACCACCTTCAGGCCGACCACGCACGCACCGATGCCGGCGAGCAGCCACAGACGTGCCGCCGTCGGGCGTTCCACCTTGGTGACCATGGCGTAAGCCGAGGTCAGCACGACGCCCACACCAACCCACACCGCGTATGCCGTGCCCGTGGGGATGGATTGCATGGCGATCGCGAGTCCGCCGGTGCTGGCAATGACCGACACCAGGAACACGATGGTGGGGATTGGCTTGCGGAAGCCCTTGGAACGGTGGAGGGCCGCGGCCCAAACAGCCTCAAGCGCTCCGGAAAGAATGAGAATTACCCACGACATGACAGATCCTTTGGCCAGTCTTGTCGCGTGCCGGGTACTGAACCGTCGTCCGGAGGTTCCAGAGCGGAACCTTCATTTCAGGCTAGCAACTCCCGTGCGGGGTGGCCACTTGTGGTGGCCAACCTCACCACTCAGGCGCGGTCGATGGAAATGACCGCCACGAAGCCCCGGCCCGAGATCTCCGGGCTGCGTTCATCGGAACCCACCACAGCGTCGTAGCGGGACAGTTCAACGGGTTCTTCGGTGGATGGCTGGCCAGCCGGGTCCGCGCCAGGGGCGACCGTGGCCTTGCCCTCAAGGAGCACCGCAAGTTGGCCCTCGAACACGGGGTGCGGGCGTTTCTTCGAGATCTCAACGATCGACGTGTAGCCCTTGAAGGAGCCCGTGCGGGCAATGACATTGAGGTCCCGGACATCGCCCGTGGGGAGGGTGGCGGAGGACGCGGCCTCTCCAGAGAACCGGAAGGGCCGGTACTTTTCGAGGGGGTGCTCGGACCCGTCCACCGTCAGGAGCATGAGCTCGCCATCGATGATGGTGATCACTCGTTCCATGCCCGGGAAAGCGGAGAAGTCGCCGGCTTTTGAGACGTCTGCGATGCTGACACGCCAGTCCCAGGTGCCGTCCTGCGCCGACGCGGCCTTGGGGTGGCTGGCCAGTTCGCGGGTCACCCCGCCACCGTTGCGCCATGGCTGGGGACGGAGGTCGGCAAAGCGGATGATGTCCATCGGACCAGCCTAATGCTGGACCGCGGTTCAACAATGTCGGACGTGTCTTGCTAACGTCATAAGAGGATAGTTGGGCGCGTAGCGGTGGGAGGTTCGGAAATGTTCGTCAAAGTGTGTGGCTTGAGCACGCCCGAATCCGTTCGCGAAGCCGTCGACGCCGGTGCTGACGCGGTGGGGTTCGTGCTCACGGCCAGCCCCCGCGAAGTCAGTCCTTCCGCTGTCCAGGAGCTCTTGCCCCTGGTGCCGTCCTCCGTCCGGGCCGTTGGCGTGTTCCGCCACGAGCCCGCGGCCGATGCCGTCGCCCTCGCCCGTGCCGCCGGCCTGTCCTGGGTTCAGCTGCACGGCCACCGCACTGCGGCTGACGTCCAGGTAGTGCACGACGCCGGCATGCGGGTTATCCGCGCGGTCACCATGGGTGCCTCCAAGGAAGAGTTCGGCGACCTGGGCGAGGACCTGTTTCTTATCGATGCTGCCATTCCCGGCTCGGGGGAGGCTTGGGACTACGCGTCCGTTCGCGACAAGGGGCTCGACGGGCGTTCTTGGTTGCTGGCCGGAGGACTTGAAGCCGGAAACGTTGCCTACGCTGTGGCCGCGGCCGGTGCCTGGGGCGTGGACGTATCATCCGGCGTGGAGTCGTCCCGCGGCGTGAAGGATCTGGCCAAGGTCCGGGCGTTCGTCGAAGCCGCCAAGGCCTGACCCTCTCTCACCGTTTGCCTGGTTTGGCTGGACGCTCTCTCACCGTTTGCCCGGTTTGGCCTGACGCTCTCTCACCGTTCGCGGCTTTTCAGCGGACGCTCTCTCACCAAATGCTCGCTGCTAGGCGAGCGCCGCATCTAATTTGTCGAAAGACGTGCCCCATCCGTCCCGCGTCATTTCCACCCACTCTTCAGATGCGAAGGGGCCCTGGGTCAAATGCATCCTCGTCCGGCTGCCGCCCAGGTCTTCGAATTCGAGGCGCATTTCTTCATATTCATGGTCGGCATCCGGGGCGGCTTTTGCCTGGGCGACCAGCAAGCCGGGGGCGTCGAGCTGGGTGATCACGGCTTCAATGGGCGCTTCCTGCTGACCGTTCTCATCCGTCCAAACCATGACCACCTGCCAGATCCCGCCGACTTCGGGCTCGACGATAATCTTTTCCCGGGGAGCTTCCACGTCAACGGGCCCGAACCACACGGTGAGCTGGTCCGGGTCCATCCAAGCCTCAAACACTTTCTCGCGAGGGGCGTCGAAGTCCCGAGTCAGGGTAAGGGTGTGCTGTGCCGTGCTCATGGTGCTCCTCGGTGTCTAATTCAGTGGATACCGTTGTGCCGTTTCGGCCGTCGTCGTAGCGCTGTCCTGTGACCGAGTCTAGGCTGACAGCCGTCCGAAACCGACGCTCTCTCACCAAACCACCCGATATTCGAAACGCTCTCTCACCTTCGGGGGGCCCGGAACGCGGTGAGAGAGGTTGGCACCAGGGGGGTGTTTTGGTGAGAGAGGGTGGGCGCCAGGGGGTGTTTTGGTGAGTGAGGGTGGGCGCCAGGGGGTGTTTTGGTGAGAGAGGGTTGGCGCCAGGGGGTGTTTTGGTGAGAGAGGGTTGGCACCAGGAGGTGTTTTGGTGAGAGAGGGTCCGGGAAGTCAGGGTCCGTTCAGGGCAGACCCCTAGGCTTTTGGGCGGTCGGGCACGAGAGAATGGGGACTATGAAAACTCTGCTCAACATCATTTGGCTGGTTTTTGGCGGCTTCTGGCTCGCCCTTGGCTATTTCGCCGCCGGGCTCATTTGCTGCGTCCTCATCGTGACCATTCCCTGGGGCATCGCGTCATTCCGCATCGGTTTCTATTGCTTGTGGCCTTTCGGCCAGATGGTGGTGGAGAAACCCGGCGGGAGCGGCGTCTTCGCTCTGCTCGGTAATGTGATCTGGCTGTTGGTTGCCGGCATCTGGATCGCGATCGGGCACGTGGTCACCGCGGTGGCCATGGCCATCACGATCATCGGCATCCCGCTGGCCATTGCCAACCTGAAGCTGATCCCGGTCTCGCTGATGCCCCTCGGCAAGCAGATCGTTCCCACGGACAGGCCGTTCGCCAGCAACTACCGCTAAGAGGCAGTGACGTCTCCGGTCCGCAGATCGAACCGGAACGTCCGCTGCAGCGGCAACGGACCGCCGTCGTGCGTTGCTCCGGAGGCTTGGACTGAGAACGTGAGGTCCAGGGTGCCCTGGCGCATGTCTGCGTCCGTGATCGTGTAGGTGGGCGTGAAGTACAGAACGTGCTGGCCGGGGGCCAGGTCAGTGGCCGGGAAGTCGCCCGGGTTGGTGTGCGGCCCTTGAAGTTCGACGCCGGTCATCGCCTCCCCGGAGCAGTTGCGGACACGTCCAGTGAAGGCGAGGATGTCGCCTGCCTTGTACCCGGGGATGATGGGGCCGTAGTTGAGGTCTTGGGCCTCCCGGGTGCCCAGAATCTGATCGCCGGTGTAGCCCTGCCCGATCTCCTTCCACGTTTGGACGTCCCATTGATCTCCGCTGGAGGAAGGGATCACGTGGAAGGGGCCGGCGTTTTGCCAGGCCTGCGGCCGGCCCGGAGTGATAGAGCGCAGTTCCATGTCGAAGGAGAACCCGGCCGGTGGTACAGGGTGCCCTTCTGCCAGCTGTTCAGTAAGCTGCGCCGGCGGAACCGACGCGAACACGAGCTCCCGGTAACCCTGCCGCTCGTAGAGGACGCCTATGTTCCCGTTGGGCAACCGCGTCACCGTCGAATAGGCCGAACTTCCCTCGCACAGCACCAGTCCGGCCGGCCACGTGGCTCCGTTGTCCGTGGAGAGGCTGAGCACGGTGTTTCGCCGCAGGTGCGGGTCCTGGTTGTTGCTTGCCAGGAGCCAGCGGTCGGTGTCGGGCGTGGCGAGTGACTTGATGGAGGGCAGCCCGTCGAACCGGGCCACCGAACCGTTGTCGCTGGGATCGGGAAGATCCGGTACAGGCTGCAGGGGACTCCAGCTTTGGCCTCCGTCTTCGGAAAGGGCGGCCAGACGGCACGGCGTGGCCCGCGAATGCAGCAACAGCCGGCCGTCCTCCAGGCAGACCACCTTGTTCTCGTTGGGCCCCACGCCGGACGGTCCGGGGCCAATGAACGAGCCCAGCGCCCACGTTTCACCGTGATCGTCACTGAAGGCTGAGGCTGCAACGATCCGGCCGTCCACCAGGAGGACGTATTGCTGCACCAGCCTGTTCCTGTAGGGGCCCGCATGGATCTGGATACCTTGGCCGGCGGCCGCGAAGAGGCCGGTGATTCGCCCTTCCCGTTTGAGCTGGGCGGTGAGGCGCCGGTGTTGCCAGGTGCCGCCGTCGTCGTCTGAAAAGCTGACGTCGGCGTGCTGGATGTCGTCCGCGGGCTCCAGGCCGGCGGCGGCCTCGAAGAAGCCCGCGTGCGTTCCTGCCGCATGGAACATGAAGATCCTGCCGGTCACCGGGTCGACCAGGAGGCTCGGATCGCCGTAGCCGTCCAAGCCGGTCCCGGTCCTGACAACCTGCTGGCAGCCCCAGGTGACGCCGTTGTCATGGCTGCGCCGCAGGAGGAGGTCGATCGGGTTGGGCAGGTCATCCAGATTGGGCCTGCCGTCATAGGCGGCCAGGATCGTCCCCCGGGTGCTGACCGCGAGTGATGGGATACGGTACTGCCGGTATCCGCCCGCACCGCGGACGGCAAGCACGTGCTCAACGTCGGGGCGGGCGTGCGGGTGAGGGGAGAGGTAGGAGGTCACACCTCCAGTGTACGAGAGTCAGCCATCCAACTCCGCGGCCAGGTTCCGACGGGCGGCATCCTGCCATAGCGACCGGGCACGCCCGCTGTGGAAGAGCGGATCCAGCGCCAGGAGATAACGCACGACGGCGGCACGTCCCGCTGCGAAATCATCGTCGCGCACGTGGGGGTAATCTTCGCGGACGGCGGCAAGATACCGTGCGTAGGACTGTTCGTCGCCGCCCAAAACGGAAAGGTCGGCGTCGCAGAGGAGCGCCCCGGCATGGTCGCCGGGCTCGGGCGAATGGGTGGCCGTGAGCCGGACCAGCCGGGCAACCTCGGCCACGTCCTCCGGTGCCAGGCGGGCAGCGGTCAGCCTCTCCTCGGCCAACTGCGCCGATTCCTCTTCATCCTGGCCGGCCACTCCCTCATAAACGGCGTCATGGAACCACGCAGCCAAGGCGACCGTGCGCGCAGGAAGGGCCGGCTCGGTGAGTATATCCAAAGCCTCCAGGACTGCCAGCAGGTGTGTCCGGCTGTGGTACTTCCGGCTGTCTTCACCCCACCGTTCCACCAGTTCCAGTCCCAGCTCCTCGTGGCCGGGAAAGGTGCTGTTCCAACGCTCCATCAAAGGCACGGTCAGAGCCTTGCTGCGCTCCCGGGCAGGAATCCGCAGGCCGCTCGCAATCAACTTCCGGACCAGCACGCGGGCTTCCACCGGGATGGCGCCCGCTTTGACCAGGTCGTCATAGCGACGCTCGGGAACGTCGTAATGGTCGCCGTCGAAAGCACGTTCAGGAACCCCGGCCGCTGCGGCGAAGGCGTGCAGTTCATCCAGCGAGGTATCGGATACCAGATGGGAAAACACCGTGCCGTGGGCGGGCCACAGCGGCGGATCAACGTAGACGGCCATGGCCAAAGTGTAGTCCCGGATCGTGCTGCAGGAATGGCCGGATGATCCTTCCCGGTTGCCGGTCATCGGGCGTGTCTACCGCCGACCACGGCCCGGAATCACAAGCTTCGCTGCCGGTGACGATCACGGCAACCGGGAAGGAGTGTGGCGGGTCAGCGTTCGGCAGGCAGGATGTTCTGGTTGCCCCTGAATACGTTGTCGGGATCGAATTGTGCTTTGACCTTGGAGAGCCTGCGGTAGTTCTGCTCCCCGAACGCGGCCATGATCCGGTCCTGCCCTTCGTCCCCGATGAAGTTGAGCCAGACCCCGCCGGTGGTGTGCGGGGCGATGTCGTGCCTGAACTGCTTCACCCACGCCTTGGCTTCCTGCCCGCCTTCGGGGGAGTCTGCCAGGCCGAACGGATGGCTGACCCAGGCTGCGCTGCGATGCTGCAGGGGAGTGTTTTGGGCCGCAGGTCCTCCTACGGCCCCGCCCCAGCGGCCGATCAGTTGCTGGGAGTGCGTGCCGGGCAGACGCTGGGCCGAGTCCACCAGGATGTCCAGGGCTTCGTCGCTGAGTTGGTCGTGGTAGTCGGCGCTCCAGTAGTTGTAATAGCCGGGAGGGTCATCGATCATGCACTGGAAATCCGCGTAGCCCATGGGCTCCACCAGGTCCACCGTTGGACCGAGTTCCTTGAACGGCTTGGCGTACTCCCTGCCTTCCTCCACGTCCCCGGCATACAGGTAGGCCATCCCCACGGCCATCTTGCCGACCATGTCCTCCGGCACGAATTCTTCCTCCGGCGCAGTGAGGTAGATCAACGCAGTTCCCACGCCGTCCGGTGCTTCCAGTGCCAGGCGCCGGAATTCGCGGGACAACGCAGGTGCAGCCTCGCCGGGGAAGAGCGTGATCCCGGCCATGACAGTGGGGCCAAGATCGTGCAGTTGAAAGGTGAAGGACGTCGCAACACCGAAGTTGCCGCCACCGCCATGCAACGCCCAGAACAGTTCGGGATTCTCGTGGGCGCTCGCGGTGACAAGGTCGCCTGAAGCGGTCACCAGGTCCACGGACAGCAGGTTGTCGCAGGCAAATCCGTAGGAACGCTCCAGCCACCCCGAGCCGCCGCCCAACGTGAAGCCCGAGACACCAGTGGTGGAGGCGCGGCCTCCCGTGACCGCCAAGCCGTGCCGTTGTGTTGCCCGGTCGAACTCGCCCCAGGTAAGCCCTCCGCCGGCCGTGATGGTCTTGGCCTCCGGGTCGACGCTTACGGATTTCATGGGTCGGACATCGACGACCAGCCCGCCCTCGTTGGTGGACATTCCGGCCACCGAGTGCCCGCCGGATCTGACGGCCACTTCCAGGTTGTGGGTGCGCATGGTGGAGGGCCTCCGCCACTTCACCGGGGCCGGAGCACCTGGCGATCACCGCCGGACGGCGGTCGATCATTGCATTGAAAAGTTTCCGGGTCTCGTCGTAATCCGGGTGGTCCGGACGGATCCATTCCATGGGACGCTCCTTCGCGCCTGAGACTCTCCCCTGAAACAGGGTACTGCGGCATCATCCAGCGGGCCATGGCTGGAGCTTACGGAATGCTTTCGGAGCCTGTTTCCAGGAAAATTACGACGGCGGTCCTCGCCTTGCGCGCACTGGCCGACCTAAGGGTCATATTGCGTTTGCGGACATAGAGGTTTCTTCCAGACGCAAATACGGATCTACACTCGATTCATGCCGCACATACGAATATCCGAGGCCGCCCGTTTCCTGGGTGTCAGCGACGACACCGTGAGACGTTGGACGGAGAACGGGACGCTGACGCCGCAGAAGGATTCAGCCGGACGCCTGGTGGTGGACGGCCTGGAGCTGGCCACCCTTGCGCGTGACCAGTCGCACCTCCCCGACGACCCCTCCCGCGCCGGCAGTTCAGCCCGGAACCGCTTCATCGGCTTGGTCACCGGGATTACGGCGGACAAGGTCATGGCCCAGGTGGAGCTGCAATGCGGCCCGTTCCGTGTGGTCTCCCTGATGAGCAGCGAGGCCGTGCGCGAACTCGGGCTTGAGCTTGGATCGGTGGCCACCGCCGTGGTCAAGGCCACCACTGTCATCATCGAAACACCCCAGGGAAAGAGCATCATATGAACCGCAAACCCCTTACCGCAGTGCTGCTGGCCGGGGCCTTGGCAGCAAGCGTAGCGGGATGCGCCCCAGGCGCCAGCCCAACGTCGCAGCAAAGCACCTCACCTTCAGGCGAAATCACCGTCTTCGCCGCTGCGTCCCTTAAAGGAACCTTCACGCAGCTGGCCAAGGACTTCGAAGCAGCCAACCCGGGCACAAAGGTGAAGCTGAGCTTCGCCGGCTCCTCCGATCTGGTCACGCAGATCACCCAAGGCGCCCCGGCGGATGTGTTCGCCTCCGCCGACACCAGGAACATGTCCAAACTGGCTGATGCGAACCTCGTGGAGGGCACTGCCACAAACTTCGCCACCAACATCCTGGAGATCGCCGTCCCACCCGGCAATCCGGCGTCGATCGCTTCTTTCGCGGACCTGGCAAAGCCGGGCATCAAAGTGGTCACCTGCGCAAGCCAGGTGCCGTGCGGCGCCGCAACCGACGCCGTCGAGAAAGCCTCCGGAACCACGCTGAGCCCGGTCAGCGAGGAGTCGTCCGTGACGGATGTCCTGGGGAAGGTCAGCTCCGGCGAAGCGGACGCAGGCTTGGTGTACGTCACCGATGTGAAGGGAGCCGGCGACAAAGTCAAGGGCATCCCGTTCGCCGAATCGGACAAGGCTGTCAACACCTATCCCATCGCCACGGTAGGCTCTAGCAAGAATAAGGCGCTGGCGGCTGTCTTCATTGCCACGGTTACCGGGGACAAGGGCAAGAAGGTCCTGGGCGACGCTGGTTTCGGCACACCGTAGGGAGAATATGAAGACCACCGGCTATCACGGTATTCCGCGATGGATCCATGCCGTGGCAGCAGTGGGTGGCCTCTTGGTGATCCTTCCGCTGGCAGCCATGCTGCTGCGCGTGAATTGGCCCCAGTTCATCCCCCTGATCACGTCCGAGTCGTCCCTCGCAGCCCTGGGCCTGAGCCTGCGGACGTCTGCCGCCAGCACTGCTCTCTGCATTGTGCTGGGTGTCCCGCTGGCTCTGGTGCTTGCCCGGGGTGAGTTCCCCGGCCAGAAACTCCTCAGGTCCTTTGTGCTCCTCCCACTGGTGCTGCCGCCGGTGGTTGGCGGGATTGCGCTGCTGTATACCTTCGGGCGGCAGGGCCTGTTGGGGAAGTCGCTGGAGCTGGCCGGTCTGCAGATCGCGTTTACCACCACCGCGGTGGTCCTGGCCCAAACGTTCGTGGCCCTGCCGTTCCTGGTGGTCAGTTTGGAGGGCGCCCTGCGGTCGGCGGGCAGCAGGTACGAAGCCGTGGCTGCGACGCTCGGGGCCAAGCCCACCACCGTGCTTCGTCGCGTCACCGTTCCCTTGGTGCTGCCGGGGTTGGCGTCCGGGGCGGTGTTGTCGTTCGCGCGCAGTCTGGGTGAGTTCGGTGCGACGCTGACGTTCGCGGGCAGCCTGGAAGGTGTCACCCGTACGCTGCCGTTGGAGATCTACCTGCAGCGCGAGACCGACGCCGATGCCGCCGTCGCGCTGTCCCTGGTCCTGGTTGCCGTGGCAGTCGCGGTGGTGGGGCTGAGTTATGGTGGCCGGCGACGCGCACCAGAGGCGGTCCAGCCGTGAGCTTCGAGATGCGCGCCAGCCTGAAGACCAGGAATTTCGACATGTCCCTCAGTCTCGGGGACGGTGAAACCGTGGCCGTCCTTGGTCCCAACGGCGCCGGCAAGTCGACGTTGCTGGGGGTGATCGCCGGACTGTTGCGGCCCGACTCCGGCTCCGCCTCGATTGACGGGCGCCAACTGTTCAAGCTCGACGCCGGTACTCGCCAATGGGACCCGCCACACCTTCGCGGCATCGCCCTTTTGGCCCAGGAGGCACTGCTGTTTCCGCACCTGAGTGCGTTGGACAACGTGGGGTTCGGCCCCCGCAGTGCAGGTGCTTCCAGGGCCGCTGCCCGGGAAGCTGCCCGGCATTGGCTGGCCGAAGTTGATGCCCAATCCCTTGCTGACCGGAAGCCGGCGCAGCTCTCCGGCGGCCAGGCCCAGCGGGTGGCCGTAGCGCGGGCCTTGGCAGCCGAGCCGGACTTGCTCCTCCTGGACGAACCCATGTCTGCGCTGGACATCCATGCTGCGCCCTTGCTCCGCCGGGTCCTGAAACGCGTTCTTCAGGACAGGAAGGCCATCATCGTCACGCACGATGTCCTGGACGCCTACATGCTGGCGGACCGCGTGATAGTGGTGGAAAACGGTCGCATCGTGGAAGAGGGCCCGACGCGCCAGGTTCTGGAGCGCCCCAGAAGCCACTTCGCCGCCGGACTCGCCGGCCTCAACCTCGTCACCGGCGCCCTCAGCCGGGAGGGAATCACGACGCCGGATGGCCGGGTTTTCGCCGGACAGCACGATCCGGACTGGTCACCCGTGCCCGGCCAGGCAGGCGTGGCGGCGTTCCCGCCGTCGAGCGTTTCCGTTTTCCTCGGTGATGTCCACGGAAGCCCCCGCAATTCCTTCCCGGTGATCATTACGGACCTTGAGCCGCACGGCGACCAGATCCGGGTCCGGGCAGGCGCCGGTTTGGACGGCACGTTGTCCGCCGACATCACACCAGCGGCCTCGGCGGACCTCGGCCTTGCACCCGGCATGGAGGTGCGGTTCGTGGTGAAGTCCGGGCTGGTGTCGGTGTACCCGGCGTGAGGGCTGGTCCCGATCTTCAACTGACGGAGACCGCCGGCACAACGCGACGGCCCCGCTCCCGTTAGGGGATGTTGTGCCAGAACAGGCGGATAACATCAACGGCTAGCCGGATGATGTTGACCGCAAGGTTCCAGGCGCCCCATGGTTCTTCACGTTTCCGCTTTGAATCCATGCCGACACCTCCTCCCAAAGGAACAGGCGCGGCTCGCACTGATAGTCGGCACAACAACGTTGCGCCCTACGTGCGTAGGGCCATAGACTCAAAGTGTGGCGTCTGAGGTTCTATGGCCCTCTTACCGCACCAATGAGCGAACCGCTCAGAACAAAGACCCGATGCCAGTCGGGTCTTTGTTCGTTAACGGCACAGCAGGCTGTTGCCTGATGGTGCAAGCCTAGGGCAGGTTCCCTGCTACTCCCGGTACATCCGCTCCGCGTAGGACGGACCGTAGTAGGTCTCGAGATCTTCCAGCGGCGTCTCCGGCTGGGTGTACGCCTGTGCGAGCACCGCGATGCTGGGAAGGTCTTCGGTTTCCCACGTTTCCGGCTGCCACAGGCCGCTGCGCATGAAGGCCTTGCCGCAGTGGGTGAACACTTCCTCCACCGAAACCACGACGGCGGCACGCGGCCGGTGCCCCTTGACCACCATCTGATCGAAAAAGTCAGCGTCGCTGACCAGGCGGGCGGTGCCATTGATGCGGAGGGTGTCCGTGCGGCCGGGAACCACGGACAGGATGCCCACGTGCGGGTTCTCCAGGATGTTCCTGAAGCCGAAGGCAAGCTTGTTCCCGGGACGTTCCGGGATGGCAACGGTGGTGTGGTCCACCACGTGGATGAATCCCGGAGGATCGCCCTTGGGGGATGCATCCACGTGGCCTGCAGCATCGGACGTTGACAGGATGCAGAACGGGCTGGCTGCCAGCCACTGCCGGTCGAAACCGCTCAAGGTGGTGCGGACTTTGCGGCGGACCCTCTCCAACGGGGTGCCGATCAGCTCTTCGAGTTCGTGAGTGGTGGAAATCGGGTTCATGGCCCCAGCCTACGGCGCGGCGCAGGACCCAGGCCTTGCCTTTCTGCCCCTTTCATCTGGACAGGCGTTTCGCCCTCGGCAAACATGGAACGCAGTGGACGAAACCAAAAGTTGAGCGTAGTAGACTCAACTTTGAAATAAGTTTGGACTCACTCCAGGAAGGGAGCTCGCTTTGGATACCAAATTCACCACCAAGAGCCAGGAGGCCCTTTCTGCGGCCGCCATGAACGCCTCCACCGCAGGGAATCCGCAGGTGGAACCGGCGCACCTGCTCAAAGCGCTCATGGACCAGCGGGAAGGCGTTGCCGTGGCGCTGCTCCGTGCCACCGGCGCGGACCCGGACGCTGTGAGTGTGCAGGCAAGTTCCGCCATCAAGGCACTGCCTTCTTCCTCCGGCAGTTCCGTCCAGCAGGCGCAGCTGTCCCGCCCGACCCTGCAGGCCATCCAGGCCGCCCAAAACGAGGCCGACAAGCTCGGTGACTCCTTTGTCTCCACAGAGCACCTCCTGCTGGGGCTTTCGGCCGGAAGTGATGCGGTGGGCAAGTTGCTGCGCGACGCCGGAGCCTCCCATGAGGCCCTCCTCGCCGCCTTGCCGGGTGTCCGCGGTGATCGAAAGGTCAATTCCCCGGACCCGGAGAACACGTTCCAGGCTTTGGAGAAGTTCGGGACCGACCTGACCGCTGTTGCGCGCTCGGGCAAGCTGGACCCGGTGATCGGCCGCGACAGTGAGATCCGCCGCGTGGTCCAGGTCCTGAGCCGCCGCACCAAGAACAACCCCGTCCTGATCGGTGAGCCCGGCGTTGGCAAGACGGCCGTCGTCGAAGGCCTGGCCCAGCGCATGGTGGCCGGCGACGTTCCGGAGAGCCTGCGCGGCAAGACCCTGATCGCCCTGGATCTGGCTTCCATGGTGGCCGGTGCCAAGTACCGCGGCGAATTCGAGGAGCGGCTCAAGGCCGTCCTGGAGGAAATCAAGAACTCCAACGGGCAGATCGTCACCTTCATCGATGAGATCCACACCGTAGTGGGCGCCGGTGCCACGGGTGAGAGCGCCATGGACGCCGGCAACATGCTCAAGCCCATGCTGGCCCGCGGTGAGCTCCGCTTGATCGGTGCCACCACCTTGGACGAGTACCGCGAGAACATCGAGAAGGACCCGGCCCTGGAGCGCCGGTTCCAGCAGGTCTTTGTTGGCGAACCCAGCGTGGAGGACACCATCGGTATCCTCCGCGGCCTGAAGGAGCGCTACGAGGCCCACCACAAGGTGGCTATTGCCGACTCCGCCCTGGTTGCGGCAGCCACACTGTCCAACCGCTACATCTCCGGCCGCCAGCTGCCGGACAAGGCCATCGACCTCGTGGATGAGGCTGCTTCCCGACTCCGCATGGAGATCGATTCCGCCCCGGAAGAGATCGACCAGCTGCGCCGCGCGGTGGACCGTCTGACCATGGAAGAGCTGGCCCTCCAAGGTGAGAGTGATCCTGCTTCCGTGGAACGGCTGGCTGCGCTCAGGGCAGACATGGCGGACAAGAAGGAAGCCCTCGCGGCGTTGAATGCCCGTTGGGAAGCCGAGAAGGCGGGCCTGAACCGGGTCGGCGACCTCAAGGCCAAGATCGACGAGCTTCGCTCAGCGGCTGAAAAGCACCAGCGCGAAGGTGACCTCGAATCGGCGTCGCGCATTCTGTACGGCGAGCTGCCTGCGCTGGAACGTGAGCTCAACGCCGCAGCCGCGGAGGAATCCGCACGCAGCGATTCAGAACCCGAGCTCATGGTGGCCGAGGAAGTCACCGCGGACGATATCGCCGAGGTGATTTCGGCGTGGACCGGGATCCCCGCCGGCCGCATGCTGCAGGGCGAGTCGCAGAAGCTGCTGCATATGGAAGAGGAGCTTGGGAAGCGCCTGATTGGCCAGGCCAAGGCTGTGCAGGCCGTCTCCGATGCCGTTCGGCGCGCACGTGCGGGCATCAGCGATCCCAACCGCCCCACGGGGTCGTTCCTGTTCCTGGGCCCCACCGGCGTTGGCAAGACCGAGCTGGCCAAAGCCTTGGCTGATTTCCTCTTTGACGACGAACGCGCCATGATCCGGATCGACATGTCCGAGTATGGCGAAAAGCACTCGGTGGCCCGCCTGGTGGGTGCCCCTCCGGGATACGTAGGGTACGAGGAAGGCGGCCAGTTGACTGAAGCCGTGCGGCGCCGCCCCTACTCCGTGGTGCTGCTCGACGAAGTGGAAAAGGCCCACCCCGAGGTCTTCGACATCCTCCTGCAGGTGCTCGACGACGGCAGGCTCACCGACGGCCAGGGCCGCACTGTGGATTTCCGCAACACCATCCTGGTGCTGACCTCCAACTCCGGCAGCCAGTTCCTGGTGGACCAGTCCCTGGATGCCAAGGCCAAGCGGGACGCCGTCATGGCCGTGGTGCAGGCATCGTTCAAGCCGGAATTCCTGAACCGCCTGGATGAGATCGTCCTGTTCGATCCACTGTCGGTAGAGGAACTTGCCCGGATCGTGGAACTGCACGTGGCAGAACTCGGCCGACGCCTGCACGATCGTCGCCTCACCCTGGAGGTCACGGACGGCGCCCGCGCCTGGCTGGCCATGTCCGGGTTCGATCCTGCCTACGGTGCAAGGCCGCTGCGCCGTTTGGTGCAACGCGAAATCGGGGACCGCCTGGCCAAGGAGATCCTCGCCAGCCAGATCAGCGACGGCGACACTGTCCTGGTGGATACGGCCACCGATGTGGACGAGCTCACCATCGCGGGCCTCGAGGCGCTGACCGCCGGCGACGACGCTGCCAGCCTGGGCACGGGCCTGTCGGTCCGGAGGAAGTAAGCGGCCCGCAGGACCAGGGCTACCTGTCGAGGAGGTCTTCCTTGATGGTGTTGCCCGAGTCCACCACGATGAAGCAATCAACGCGGCGGTCGCCACGGTTCCAGCTGTCAGTGCTGGGATACACGTTCTGCTGCAGCAGCACGTAGTTGTCGGCCGCCGCGTTGTCCAGTTTCACTGTGCCGCAGACTTCACGGCCCTTTTCCCGAAGCGCGTTTGTACCGGGGAATGACTCGTCCTGGCCATAGCTGTGCACGGCACCAAGCTGGGCTGAATGTTCGGTGTCGCAGGCCACGGCTTTGGCTTTGGGTGCGTTCGGGTCGAAGTCGGCAAAGCAATCGCCTACCTGGAAATCCTTGGCCTCGGTGTCGCGGGGGAGCGGTCCCAAAGTAGCCGTAGGGCTGGGGGTGCTGACCACGGCTTCCGGCCGGGTTCCCAACAGGTTGAGCAGCACCCAAATGACCACGCCTATGAGCGCCAGGACGCCTACCACGATTCCCCCGATCACCAGGCGTTGCCGCTTGGTGGTATCACCTTGGGGTGGAACCTCGGCGCCGGGCTCCCAGGATTGGGGAGGGTCCTGGGGCGCTGGCGGCAGACCGTCCTCGCCTCGATCCCGTGGCGAATCGTCACGTGGTGCAGTGTTGTCCTGGCTCATTCCCGTGGTGTGCCTTCCTGCCGTGGTGCCGCATTGAGGCCGACTCTACCCAATTTTCCGCCCCAGTGGAGGTGCTGGAAGCCGGAATTGCGGGCCTGGAGCCCCGACCCGTGGCCAGGGTGGCACGCAGGCACTCCCGAAAGCATGTAATCTAGACATACGACAAATTGACCAAACATTCCGGGGCCTCACCGATCGCCAAGGTGACCACCTCCGGTCCAAGTACAAAAGGGGGTCACGCCATGGGGCGCGGCCGTCAAAAGGCAAAAGCTACCAAGCAGGCTCGGGACATCAAGTACTACTCCCCGAACACTGACTATTCGGCCCTTGAGCGTGAGCTCACGGGCCCATCCAGTCGTGCAAAGAGCCACTTCCCGGAAGATCCGCCGGAGCCGGACTACTCGGCTTACGAGGACAAGTACGCGGAAGACGATGACGACGAGGTAGACACCCGCCGTATCGGATAGCTGTCGCAACCAACAGGTGCCGCAGGCACTGAGTTGTGTACCGCCGTCGTACATCAGGTCGTCGCGCATCTCCGGATGCCGAAAATCACTGAAGAAGGCCCGCAGGCCACGCCGCTGTTTGGCGTACCCTGCGGGCCTTCTTTTGTGCATCCAAGGCCAATGCGTTGTCCTGGTCAAGGCCCGGTACTAAGTTGATGAAGGACACGCCCCAGCGAAAGGAAAGCCATGCCTGAGGTCGAGAGGTACCAACAGGGAACACCGTGTTGGGTGGACCTGTCCTCCACCGACATCGAGGTTTCCAAGGCGTTCTACAGCGACCTTTTTGGCTGGGAGCTGGACGGCATGGAGATAGGACCGGGCCTGACCTATTACATGGCCAAACTCAAGGGACGCTATGTTGCCGGGATGATGCAGCATCTTCCGGACGCACCGGAGGGCATGCCGTCCTATTGGGCCAACTACCTCGCTGTGGATTCAGTGGACCAGGCGGCAGAGCGGGCGGTGGCGGCCGGTGGAACCATCATCTTTCCGCCGGACGAGGTCCCCAACGGCAGTGGCCGGATGTTCTTCGCGGCCGATCCCACAGGGGCGCAGATCGGTTTCTGGGAGGCCGGGAGCCATCCTGGGTCGGGGCTGGTCAATGAGCCCGGCACCCTGATCTGGAACGAGCTGCAGACAAACGATGTCCCCAAGGCCGTGGCCTTCTACCAGGCAGTGACCGGGTGCGGAAGCAGCACCGCCCCCGCAGGAGACCCGCAGGAATACACCAACCTCACCGTTGCCGGGAAGCCGGTGGCGGGAGCTGTGAAGTTGCCCATTGAGGGCCTGTCACCGTTTTGGATGACCTACTTCAATGTCACTGACGTGGATGCTTTTGCGGAACATGCGGCCAGCCTCGGCAGCCACGTCATTTCGCCTGCCTTCGACGTGCCGGGCATTGGCCGCATGGCGGTCCTGATGGATCCGGCCGGCGCAGCGTTCAGCATCATGTCGAGGCTTGACGCATGACCGCCCGTAGCCGTTACTCCCACGGCGAGCCGTGCTGGGCCGACCTTCAGACCCGGGATGTCGCCGGGGCCAAGGAGTTTTACGCTGCAGTGTTCGGGTGGAGCTTCACGGACCTGCCCACGCCTGACGGTCGGTTCTATGCCCAGGCTTTTATCGGAGAGGACCTGGTGGCTGTGGTCGCTCCGCAGAACCGCAGCCAGGAAGCCGCCGCCACCCCGGGCCAGTGGAATATCTATTTCGCGGCCACAGACGCCGAGGAGGTTGCCGAGGACGCCGTCCATGCGGGAGGGAAGCTCGAGTTCGGTCCCGAACATGTGGCAGACACCGGCGTCCTGGCCTTCATTGCACCACCAGGAGGCGGGACCACGGGCATCTGGCAGGCGGGCACGCACCTGGGAAGCCACCTCTACAACCAGGCCGGTGCCTTGGCGTGGGCGGAGCTGTCCACGCCGGAGCCGCAGGCAGCGGTGGCCTTCTTCCAGCAGCTTTTCGGTCACGAGGTTACGGAATACCCCCAGGACGACGGCGGCAGCTACTCCACGCTGATGGTGAACGGTGGGGAGGTGGCCGGCGTCGTCCCTGCCGAAGCGGGGGAGGAGGCGGCCTGGCAGATCTACTTCGGGGTCACCGATCTGCAGAAGGCCGCACACGCCGCAGTGGCCGCTGGTGGCACCTTGCTGGTGGAACCGGAGGAGCACCCGGAAGAAGGATCACTGGCCACCATCCAGGACCCCCAAGGCGGAGTGCTCAGCCTGATCCAAACCCCCTCACCCAACTAGGTCGCATTTGTGCGCGTTTTGAGCCCTCAAAACGCGCTTAACTGCGACCCAGTTGGGTGAGGTGGAGGCTTAGGCGTAGGCGTTCACCAAACGGACCGCACCGCCGTCGACGCCCTTGGCGCCCTGGACGTAATCCGGGCCGGTCTTGTCGATCGCGTCCGAGTCGGCTGCAACGGTACCCATGATCCAGGACGGCAGGCCACGCTCGTTGAGGCGTGCCACCGCGGCGTCTGCTGCCTCGGGGGAGACGATCGCCACCATTCCAACACCAAGGTTCAGCGTGCGTTCGAGGTCGGCCAGCGGGACATTGCCCAGCTCGGAAACCAGCTCGAAGATGGCGGGAAGTTCCCACGTGGCGCGGTCAACCGTGGCCACGAGGCCCTGCGGGAGGACACGTGCCAGGTTGGCTGCCAGGCCACCACCGGTGACGTGGCTGAAGCCGTGCACAGCGGCGCCGGCTGAAACCGGGAAGGTCCGTGCCAGGTCCAGGCAGTCGGCTGCGTAAACGCGGGTCGGCTCCAGGAGCTCTTCGCCCAGCGTGCGGCCGAGCTCGGATACCTGGCGGTCCAGTGCCCAACCGGCGTGGTTGATGACGCGGCGGACCAGGGAGTAGCCGTTGGAGTGCAGGCCGGAGGATGCCATGCCGATCACGACGTCGCCGGCGCGGACACGGTCCGGGCCAAGCAATGCGTCAGCTTCCACAACACCGGTGGCGGCACCTGCGACGTCGTATTCGTGCTCGCCAAGGAGGCCCGGGTGCTCGGCGGTTTCGCCGCCCACCAAGGCAGTACCGGCAACAGAACAGGCAGACGCAATACCGCGGACAATGCCGGCGATGCGCTCCGGAACAACCTTGCCGCACGCGATGTAGTCGGTCATGTAGAGCGGTTCGGCGCCCACCACCACGATGTCGTCCACCACCATGCCCACCAGGTCGAAACCGATGGTGTCGTGGATGTCCATGGCCTGGGCGATGGCAACCTTGGTGCCGACGCCGTCGGTGGAGGTGGCGAGCAGCGGCTTCTTGTAGGTGAGCAGCTTGGAAACGTCGTACAGGCCAGCGAAACCGCCGACGCCGCCAATCACCGAGCTGTTGTGGGTCGCCTTGACGGCGTCCTTCATGAGTTCGACTGCGCGGTCTCCCGCTTCGACGTCGACACCCGCCGAAGCGTAGGTGATGCCGGAGGCGTTCTCAGGAGTTCCGGCGGAGGATGCGGAGGTCATACAGACTCTTTCTTTTCGGCGTCGGTCAAACGATCAGCGTCGGTAAGGAGGTTCTCGAATTCGGCATCCGGTCCCGGATCACAGCCTGTGGCGCCCGGCTTCTCCGCCGGATCCTGGGTGTCGGAAGGATCAGAAACTGCGTCACCGGTAGGTTCGGCCGGAGCCAGGCCACCGAGGTCGGAGCGCTCGAGCAGGTTCTTGCCGAGCTTGTCAGCGTGCGGCAGCTCGATCGGGTACTTGCCCGTGAAGCAGGCGGTGCAGAGGCGTTCACGCGGCTGCTGGGTTGCCCCGATCATGCCGTCCTCGGAAATGTAAGCCAGCGAGTCGGCGCCGATCGCCTGCGAGATCTCTTCTATGGTGGCACCGTTGGCGATGAGTTCCGCGCGGGAGGCGAAGTCGATGCCGTAGAAGCACGGCCACTGGACCGGCGGGGAAGAAATCTTAACGTGGACTTCCTTTGCGCCGGCTTCCCGGAGCATCCGGACGATCGCGCGCTGGGTGTTGCCGCGAACGATCGAGTCGTCCACCACCACCACACGCTTGCCGCGGATCACGGATTCCAAAGCGTTGAGCTTGAGGCGGATACCAAGCTGGCGGAGGGTCTGCGAAGGCTGAATGAAGGTACGGCCCACGTAGGCGTTCTTCACGAAGCCGTGCGCAAACGGGATGCCGGACTGCTCGGCGTAGCCAACGGCAGCGGGAGTTCCGGACTCGGGGACCGGAATGACGATGTCGGCCTCGTGGGTGTTTTCGCGGGCCAACTGGCGGCCCATCTCCACGCGGGACTCGTAGACTGAACGGCCTGCGATGGCCGCGTCCGGACGGGCCAAGTAAACGTACTCGAACACGCAACCGGCGGGGGTGGGGTCAGCGAAACGCTGGGAGCGGACGCCCTCTTCGTCAATCGCGATGAACTCGCCGGGCTCGATCTCGCGGATGAAGCTCGCGCCAACGGTTGCCAGGCCGGCCTGCTCGGAGGCGACAACCCAGCCGCGGTCCAGGCGGCCGAGGCACAGCGGGCGGATGCCGTACGTGTCACGGGCTGCGTAGAGCGTGCCTTCGTCCATGAAAACGAAGCAGAAGCCGCCCTTGATCTTGGGAAGCAGCTCCAGGGCGGTCTGCTCCAGGGTCTTGCCTTCTTCGCCCTCAAGGAGTGCGGTCACCAGTGCAGTGTCCGAGGTGTTGCCCTGCTTCATTTCACCGGTGAGCTGGCCGTTGTTCCGCAGCAGGATCATTTCGCGAAGCTCTGCGGTGTTGGTCAGGTTGCCGTTGTGCGCCAGTGCAACCGTGCCGGTCGCCGTGGCGCCCAGCGTGGGCTGGGCGTTGGCCCAGTGGCTTGCACCGGTGGTGGAGTACCGGCAGTGGCCCACGGCCAGGTGTCCGGTGAGGGTGTTAAGGGTAGTCTCGTCAAAGACCTGGGATACGAGGCCCATGTCCTTGTAGACATTGATGCGCTTGCCGTCACTGGTTGCAATACCAGCCGACTCTTGTCCGCGGTGCTGCAGCGCATAGAGCCCGTAATAGGTGAGTTTTGCTACTTCTTCACCCGGTGCCCATACCCCGAAGACGCCACAAGCGTCCTGGGGGCCCTTTTCGCCGGGGAGAAGATCATGTGAAAGTTTTCCGTCGCCACGTGCCACTGGTCGATTGTCTCATGTCCCGGCCATGGTAAGTTCCCGTGCGGACTTTGTGACCCCGTGAACAGGCACTTATCGCGGAGGAAACGCCCAAAATGCGGTGCGTCTCACACTGCCCATACCGGGCCGGGCCGCGCCCGGACCGGGCCATACCAGGCCGTGCGGCAGCAAAGCCGTGCGGCAGCAGAGCCGACCGGCCCGCCGGACTCAGCGGTCGCCGTCGTGCTCCGGTCCCTCATCCGGAACCGAGTCCGGAACGGGCTCAACCACGGCACGTTCTGCGCGCTTGACGCTGATCCGGTCCAGGACCAGCGCCAGGATGGAAAAAAGGATGACGCCACCCGCGGCGCAGGCCACCAGGAAGAAGCCGAACACGGTGCTGGCGTCGAACGCGGGGTCGGCCGGGCGGCCGTAGGCGATGATGGCAGCCACGATGGCGCCCACAATCGCGCCGAGGATCATGAACGGGACGAACTTGGGCGCCCTGCGGACGGTGATGTTGCGCCGGGCGGGCGGTTCGTTGCCGGTTTGATTGCCGGGTGCGGGAGTCGGGGTTTCCTCGGGAGCCATGCCTTCCAGCCTACCGTTCCGGATTTGGGGACAAGAACGCCCTCCGGCGCGGGCCGAAGGGCGTCATGGCGGCAGACCTGGTCAGCTGCCGCGGTACGTGGAGAATGCAAACGGGCTGAGCAGGAGCGGCACGTGGTAGTGCTCGCCTGTGTCCGCAACCGTGAAATTAAGGTCCACTTCCGGGAAGAACGTGTCCGTGCCGAGGGCAGCGTAGTAATCGCCGATAGCGAAGTTGAGCCGGTAGGCGCCGCCCGGAATTTGCTCGGGGCCCAGGTTCTTGATGCGGCCGTCGGCATCCGTTTCGCCCTTGCCGACCAGCGTCCAGTTCTCGCCTTCGCGGACGTAAAGTACGACGGCGACACCCGCCGCCGGGCGTCCGGAACCGGTGTCGAGGATATGGGTTGTTACCTGCGAAACGCTCATGCGTTGGCTCCTTCGGTGACCAGGCCCGAGAGGCGCAGCAACGCGATCTCCCGCAACTGGCCGGCTACGATCGTGTCTTCTTCTTCGGGGGTGTGGGCCAGGCGCTCCTTGAGCGAGGCAAGGATTTCCTGGGCGCTGCGTCCTGCGGCGCGGATCAGGAAGACCCTGCCAAACTTTTCCTCGTAGTCGCGGTTGCCCTGGGCGAGCGCTTCGGCCACGGCCTGGTCTGCGGGGTCCACGCCCGACTGTTCGGAGCGGGACATGGCCGCCTCGGTGGTCTGGGCCTTGGGGCGTTCGCCGATGCGGGGGTGGTGGGCCAGCGCTGCTTCCACTTCGGTTGCCGTGAAGGGCTCGGCGGCTTTGCGGCCTTGTTCCAGCAGGTCATCGAGGCTGGTGAAAGGGCGTGCGTCCACTACTGCTTCCACCCAGCGGGTGATGTCCAGGGCGGGGGTGACGGCCGTGATGGCCTGCTCCCGGTTCAGGCGGTTGAATTCTTCAAGCTCCATGCTTGTCGGTCCTTGTGCAAAATGCTGGCATCCATGGTGTGGGCTATGCGGAACTCCGGGGTTGGCCGGAGGAAGCATCTTCACTTCTCCATTCCGCATCATGGAACTGTTATTTCAGCATACGCAAGTAGTTAAGCCGAGCTGAAGCATCAGTGTCAAGAGGCGACAGCTGTACGACGCCGCGTCCGTACCGTGAGGTACAGCCGGTGCGACGTAATCACCAGGGCGAGCCAGGCGACACCGATGGCCCAGGCAGCGAGCACATCCGTCAACCAATGGTGCCCCAGGTAAACGCGGCTGAGTCCCATGGTAAGGGCGAAAATCACTGCCACGGCTATGGTCAGAACCCTGGCCCTGGCCGTTTTGAGGCGCAGGATCACCAAGTAGGCAACGATTCCCGCGATGACGATCGAGTTCAAGGAGTGTCCGCTGGGGAAGGACGCCGAGTGCTCGTACGGAGGAATGGCATCGGAGAGATCCGGGCGTGCCCTGCCGAAGAGCGGTTTGCCCAGGATGGTGATGATCAGCGACCCCAGCCCTGCAGCCAGCATCAGGATCACCGGCGTCCACGAACGGCGACGCAGCGCCAATGCCACCATAATGGCGGTGGCGAGCAGCGGCATCCCTACCGTGCCGCCGATGTTCGTATACGCGGTCACTGCGACATCAAGCTCAGGGGACCGGACGCTTTTGGCCGCAGACAACACGGGATCATCCAGCCCGGCCACGCCGTCGGCGTCCGTCACGGACTCATAGACCTCGCCGAACACCAGCGCCAATGAGGCAGCGACAGCCAAGCCCAGGAGCAGCGTAAAAACCAGGGCCGCGTATGGGCCGAGCAACGCCGTGACACGTTCCGCGACCGCAGCCATGAACCGTCCCAGCGGAGTTTTCCACCGGGTCAGGTCCTGTCCGGCTACAAACCGGTCCTGGCTTACCTCGCCGTGGACACCCTTCTCAGGCAGCTGTTTTTCTTCGGTCGCCACTCTCGGTCTCCTCGTTAGCAACGGCTTTGGTAATGGTGAGTAACCTTAGCAGTTTGGCTTGGACCTTCGGCTCAGAGCGCGCCTACAACGATGTGTGCGGCAGAATGACCTCAACCAGCTGAAGGAGTTCGCACATGCCAGACATTCTGACGTCCAGGTTCCTGTTCGGTCCCGGCCCGGGCAACTGCTAACCCGAAGCCATGGCGGCCTTGGCCTATCCAGTGCTCGGGCACCTCGATCCTGTGTTCATCGAACGGCTCGACCATGTGTGCGAAGGCCTCCGGGCCGTCTGGGGGACATCCAACGCGCGGACGCTCCCGTTAAGTGCCACAGGTTCCGGTGGGATGGAAGCGGCGTTTGTGAACACCGTGTCCGACGGCGACGTGGCAGTCATCGCCGTCAACGGACTGTTCGGGGCACGGATGTGTGAGGTGGCCCGGCGCTGCGGAGCCACTGTGGTGCGAGTGGATCACGAATGGGGTCAGCCCGTGGATGCGGACCGCGTGCTCTCTGCGCATCCCAACCCGAAAGTCATCGCCGCCGTCCACGCAGAGACGTCCGTGGGCGTCCTCTCCGATATCGCCGCCCTCGGTGCGGGCAAGGGCGATGCCCTGCTCATCACGGACGCTGTCACGTCCATCGGCGGACTGGAGCTGTTGGCAGACGACTGGGGTATCGACGTCGGATACGCCGGAACGCAGAAGTGCCTCGGCGTCCCGCCGGGACTGTCGCCCTTCACGGTGTCCGACCGCGCCTTCGAACGCCGCGTCAAGGATCCGCGTTCCTGGTACCTCGATATCGGACTGCTCGGCGGTTACGTGGGCGCGGCGAGCGGGACCCGGACGTACCACCACACTGCGCCGGTAACGATGGTCGCAGGCCTCGAGGCAGCGTTGGACCGGATCCTCGCTGAAGGCCTGGACGTTGTGCAGGCCCGGCACCGCGCCGCGGGCGCCGCTTTGCAGGACGGGTTGCAGGACATGGGGCTCGAACTGTTTGCCGCCGAGGGCTCCCGCCTGCCAAGCCTCACCACGGTCAAAGTGCCCGACGGCGTCAACTCGTCCGCCGTCCGCGCCTACCTTTTGGAGCACTTCAGCATGGAGATCGGCGCTGGGGTGGGCGAATTCGCGGACACGGTGTGGCGGATCGGAATGATGGGGCCGAATGCCAACAGTGCGTCGGTGACGTTGGTGTTGGGCGCGCTGAAAGAGGCGATCGCGAAGGCGTGAGCGCGAGAGGGTTCCCTGGAAAGGGCCGGTGAGAGAAGGTTCCCAACGGGCGCTCACCTCACGGGGTGACCTGACCGGCGTCGTACGCCAAAACCGCGGTGGCGGTCGTATCTCCGGTGGCCGGCTGGATCGAAGCGAAGCGCAACGAGCCAGCGCCCGGCAACTCGACCGACTGGCATGCCGCCCCCGTCTGTGTTTGCTCGAAGATAATTCTGCTCAGCCACGGTCAACGTACCCCGGCCGCGGTGGAGCGGCGATGGGTACATCTTCCCGGTCAGCCCGTGGGAAGTTCGTTCGGGTCGCAGCTTGGCGAGGCGACAGGAACAGTCAGGCGCAGGTAGGCGGGGTTCTTGGACTGGATGGTGACCGTTGCCCCCGATGCGTTTGTACTACTCGTGACGACCCAACCGCCGGGAGTGGGATCGGTCCCGCCGAACGACGGGAATCCATTCTGCGCCAGGATGGGGTCGGCCACTGCGAAAACGTCCTCGAACGCGTTGGAGGGCTTCACAATGTCAGCACTGCTTTTCATGCTGGCTGGCCGGGGGATGCACCTGCCGTCATCCGTCCGGCTCAAGGTGGCCTGTTTTTCCACACTCCACGTGATCCCAGGCAGCTTCTTTTCCAGCGCAGCAACGAGATCCGAACGCAGGGAATCATATTTGGCCAGGCTCTGTGCCACCGGCTCGGGGCTCGCCGTGATGGGCGGGGCGCTGCTCGGCCCGCTGGTGTGGTGGTGCGGGATTGCAGTGCACCCGGCCAAGATTGAGGCGCACGTCACCAGCGCGGCCAGGATTAATGGTCTCGGTGCAGTGCGGCGCATTGTTCCCCCAGGTTTTGTTAAGGCACGACGGCGGCCATCAACGCATGCTTTCACGTTCGCCTCGCGTCCGGCCATGGGGAGATGAGCCCATCTTCCCAGGGTGAGAGAGGGATCGGTGGAAGGGGCGTTTAGGTGAGAGAGGGATCGGTGGAAGGGGCGTTTAGGTGAGAGAGCGTCGCAACCTCCGGACGCTCTCTCACCTATTGCACGATTGAGATAAACGCTCTCTCACCCTTTTACGTCTCGCGGGTCAGGGTCCAGGTGTTGGTGCCGTCCTGGCGCTCGAACGTCACCGTGGTCACCAGAGCCTCGATGAGGGCCAAACCGCGCCCCGACTCGGCATCGGAATCCGGCATCGAGGCCTGCATGTCGTTGGCAAACGGTTCGCGGGCATTGAACGCGCTGACCCTCGCCACCAGACGCGTCGGCCACACGCTGATGTCCACGGCGATTTCCACGGGCTTCTCCGCCACGGGCTGCGCGTGCTGCACGATGTTGGAAGCTGCCTCGATCACGGCGGTGGCGAACGTCATCCGGTCCATGTCGGGCACGAACGAGGCGTCATCCCACAGCGCGTCGATCTCATTATGGATGGCCTCGATGGCGTCGTCGTTGGACAGCCCGTGGTAGCTGCGGCGGGCAATGACGTCAGTCATTGCCGAACGCCTCCTCCGCCGACGGATACGCGGTGAGGACCCGGTCCATATTCGTCAGTTCCAGCACCATCTTCACCTGCGGCTGCACGCCCGCGATACGGAGATCTCCGCCGGCCTGCCGTGCAGCTTTGAGGCATCCGATGAGGGCACCCAGTCCGGAGGAATCCATGAAGTCGGTCTCGGCCAGGTTGACCACCACGCGGTTGGCGCCGCCCGCGACAACCTCGTTCACTACCTCGCGCAGCTTGGGAGCGGCCACCATGTTCAAACGGCCCACGCCCTTCACCTCCGCGTAGGACTCCTTGACCTCGTAACTAAACTGCATCGGCATTCCTCTCTTCGGGGACAAATCCCTTGTACAAAACTGCCTTCACCAGGACGCTCAGGACCACCAGGTCAAAGGCAACCCAGGCGACGTTCACCAGCGTGCCCAACGGCTCGGAGAGACCCGTCATGAGCCGGGCGATGCCCACCACCAACGCCACGGCCAGCAACACGGCCACGATGATCTGGGGACGGATGAGGCTCCAGCTGGGTCCGCCGTTCTGGCGCGCCTTGGGGGTGACGGCGAACCCCAGGGGACGTCCGAACCAAACGTTACGGGCCGCCGTCGTGCATGCTTTGATCCAGGTGGGGAACAGCGCAAGGCTGTACTGCTGACCGCGCCAGGTGGGAATACCGTGACCGGCCACCACGAACAGCAGCTGGTTCACCACCATGAACGGGATGAAGCGGACAAAGAAGTCCCAGCTCAGGCTGCTCACGGGCAGGATGCCCAGCGTCAGGTAAATGATGGGCGCGGCGAAGTAGACCACGGCCGCGAACCCGCTCAGGTAGCTCCACATGGTGGAGAAGTACATGAGCCGCTGGCCCCAGGACAGGTTTCGCTGGACCAGGGGGTTCTCGCGGAGCAGGACCTGGATGGTGCCCTGCGCCCACCGGAGGCGCTGCGTGAGCATGGTCTTCAGGTCCTCGGGCGCCAGGCCGTTGGCCAGGATCTCGTGGTGGTACACGCTCTTCCAGCCCAGGCCGTGGATGCGCATGGCCGTGGCCATGTCCTCGGTGACGGAGATGGTGGCCAGCGGCATGATGGGCTGGGCTTCGTCCGTGCGTTCCACCGAGATGGCAGCCAGCACCGCGTGGACGGACTCGAGCGCGCCCAGCGGCGACCAGTCGCGGCCGGACATACGGTCGACGGCGTCACTCGCCACCGTGGTCACGCCCGACTCGCCGACGTGGGCGAGTTCCATGGCGGCGATTTCCTCGAGATCGGCTTCGAGGGCGGAGAAGTCAGCGGCAACCAGGGTGCGCACGGCCTCGTCCACTTTGCGCCGTACCCGGTACGTGATTTCGCTGAGGGAGACGCGGGCTTCGAGTTCCTGCTGCGCCGAGTTGGTGGCGGCTTCCACCTGGTTGAGCATTTCGGCCACGAGCGGATTGTCGGCCTCAGGTGACCTGCGGGCCTTCCTGATGGCCTGCTTGGAAGCCGCCAGTGCGCGGCGGATGCTCTCCTCCGTGGCCTTTACGTATCCCACCAGGCCCAGCTGCATCAGGGCTTCGCGGCGGAGGATGGCGTTGGAGCCGCAGAAGAACGCCGCATTCCAGCCGTCCTTGCCCTGCTGAATCGGCCCGTAGAACAAGGGTGCCTGGCTGCCCAGGGGGTCGTCGGCGGGGACGTTGATGAAGTACTGCGGGGTCTGGACCAAGGCAACGCGGTCGTCGGTGAAGTAGCCCAGCGTCTTGTCCAGGATGTCCGGCTCGGGGATCTGGTCGGCGTCGAGGATCAACAGGTACTCGCCGGAGGTGAGCATCAGGGCGTTGTTCAGGTTGCCCGCCTTGGCGTGGCGCGGCATGTCCGGCGTCCAGTCGGCGGAGCGCGTCACATAGCCAATCCCGTGCGATTCGGCGAGTTCGCGCATCTCGGGTCGGTTGCCGTCGTCGAGAATCCAGGTGCTGTGCGGCCAGCGGATGTCCTTGGCCGCCAGGGCCGTGGTCAACACCAGGTCCAACGGCTCGTTGTACGTGGTGATGAAGACGTCTACGGTCGCATCCGGGGCGGGCGGGGGCGGCGGCTTGCGGATCTTGAGGTTCCACACCGTCAGCCCGAACAGCATCACGTCAATGAGGCTGTAGGTCTCGGCGATCACCAGCGGAATGGCGATCCACCACGCCTCCCAGTTCAGCGACGCCAGCCAGCGCCACGTCACGTAGTTGACGCCAAGAATGACTGTCAGGACAACCAGCAACCGGGTCCAGAATCGAGTCACAAATCCCCCTTTTTGCGGCTAGTGCCGGATTGTCCCTGTCTGGTGGGCAGCGCTTTGTTGACGGCGGACCACGACGGCGGTCACGTCATCTTCCGCTGCGGCGGCGGGCGCCAGGTCCAGCAACGCGGCGCAGACCTTGTCCGAGGTCGGCTCGTTGCGCGCTGCTTTCTCCACGTTCCGCATGAATTCCTCGAGTGACTCGTGGGCGTCCAGGACACCGTCGCTGACAATCACCAGGGAATCCCCGGCCTCCAGCTGCAGCTCCGCTGCGGGCCACAATTGCCCGTCCAGGATGCCAACCGGCGGACCTGACGAAACGAGCCTCCTGGCCGGACCCTCAGCCGGGATGTGCACGGCCAGGCCGTGGCCGGCGTCGATGTAGCTCAGCACACCGGAACCGCTGTCCAAGCGTGCATGGAACATGGTCACAAACGAGCCGGACTGGTCCAGGTCCGAGGCGATGGTGGCGCTCGCGGAGGCGAAGGCGGCGTCCAGGGCCGGAGTGTCCGCGACGGACCGCATCACGGCCCGTACCGTGGCGGCGATGAGCGCAGCGCCCATGCCTTTGCCCATGGCGTCGGCGAACGTCAGGTGCATGCCGGCGGGCGTCTGGTACCAGTCGTAAAAGTCCCCGCCCACGCTGCGTGACGGGCGGAAAGCTCCGGCGACGTCGTAGTCGTCCAGCCTCACGGTTTCCTGCGGCAGGAGACTCTTCTGCACGACGGCGGCGCGCGCGAGTTCGTCGCTTTGGCGCGGGTCTTCCGTGGGCTGGGCGGGCGTGCGTGCCCGGCGGAACAGGGCACGAATGCGGGCCTGGAGCTCCTTGGGACTGAAGGGCTTGTTGATGTAGTCGTCCGCGCCGGTATCCAGGCCGTTGAGCCTGTCGATCTCGTCGGCGCGGGCCGTGAGCATGAGGACGTAGGCATCGGAGAACTCCCGCAGACGGCGACAGACTTCCATGCCGTCGATGTCCGGGAGGTTGATGTCCAGCGTCACCAGCTCGGCGTTGGTGGTGCGGACGGCCTCGACGCCGGACAGGCCGTCCGGTGCCTCCGTCACCTCGAAGTCGAGCTGCTCAAGAACAAGGACCAGGAGGCCGCGGATATCGGCGTCGTCTTCCACGACGACAGCCTGGCGTTTGACCGGTGTTGAGACCATGGCTCCATTAACTAATGTCCCTGACGATTTGTCACGTTTAGTAAAGACACGTGTAACGCCCGCTCATGGAAGTGAGCGGGCGTTACAAAAATTGTGCATTTATGTGAGTGAGGGATCTCCAAAAAGGGGTACTACGTGAGAGAGCATCCTCGGAAAGGGGGTGTTAGGTGAGAGAGCGTCCCTAGACGCCGAGTTCTTCGCGGAGAGCCTGCACGTGGCCCTGGGCGCTCACCTGGTACTGGGCGAGCTTGACCTTGCCGTCGCCGTCCACCACCACAGTGGAGCGGACGATGCCCTCCACGATTTCACCCTTGACGAGCTTCTCGCCCCAGGCGCCGTAGGCCAGCGCCACGGAGTGGTCTTCGTCGGAGAGCAGCGGGAAGGTGAGCTGGAAGTCGCCGGTGAATCCCTGGAGGGCTTCCTGGGCGTCGGGCGAGATCCCGATGACGTCGTAGCCCTTGCCCTGGAGGCTGGCCAGGTTGTCGCGGAAGTCGCAGGCCTCGGTGGTGCAGCCGGGCGTGGCCGCCTTGGGGTAGAAGTACACAATGACGTTGCGTCCGCGGTAATCGGACAGCGAGACCTTGTTGCCGTCGGCGTCGAGAAGCGCGAAGTCCGGAGCTTGCGTTCCGACGAGGAGTTTCTGGGTCATGGCGATCCTTTACGTTCAACCGGTCTGCACCGGCGTTTGGTCATACTAAGAAAGCGGATTCGAGATATAGAACAGCACAATCAGATGCTGTATTCCGCAGGTCCGCGCACTGTGGCATAGGGGCCGGGCACGAACTGGTAGCCACCACCACGGACGGTGGAGACGGTGTAACGGGCGGAGCCAAGCTTCCGCCGCACCCTTCCAACATAAACGTCGATCGACCGGAACGCCGCGCCCGGGAGGTCAAATGACTCCAGGAAGCGTTGCAATTCTTCACGTCCGATCGCCCGTGAGCAGTTCACCACGAGGTAGCGCAACAGCTTGTATTCCATGCCGGTAAAGGCAACGGGCTCCCCGTCCAGCAGGACTACTTCAGCGGCGAGGTCGATCGCAAGTTGGCTGCGTCGGGCCGCCAACGTTACGGGCTCGACGGCGGTGCTGCCGCCCGCTTCAGCCTGTTGGGACGCCTCTGACAGGGCGTCCGCAAGGGATACGGAAGACGCGCTGGAAAGGTGGTTACCGGCGTCGGCGGTTTCCTGCGGAGTGCCGCCCCAGGAAGTGTCGCCGACGCCGGAGTGCTGTGCCCCGGTGGCGGGCCAGATGCGGACTTCCGCCTCCGGGGCAAGTTTCATGGCCCGTGCCAGCACCAGCCGTGCTGCACGTTCCCAAATTTCGGGGTCCACGGGATCGCCCTCGGCGGGGTTGACCCAAAGGGCCAGGCCCCTCGCAGTAAGACCCGGCGCCGTGAGTCCCTGTGTTGTTGTCCGGCCCGGGCGCCGCGCGGCCCCCTGCGCTCCTGTGGAGGAGAGCCTGGGGAACCGTGCGGGCGGGGGACCGTAGGCATTGACTGCCATGGCGGTTGGTCCTAAACGTTACCGCGGCGGATCAGCTTGCCGCTGGGGTTCTGGAAGTCGATTTCCGAGCCCCGCAGGTAGGTCTTGCGGACCACGCCGGAGAGCGGACGTCCGTCGTAGGGGGTGATCGGGTTCTTGTGCTTGAGCTTCTTCACGTCCACCACGTAGGCGTCGTCGTGGGCGAAGATGCTGAAGTCGGCGTCGTAGCCAAGGGCGAGCTGGCCCTTGTTGTGCAGGCGGGCCAGCGCGGCGGGCTTCTCCGACATCCAAGCAACAACCTGTTCCAGGGAGATGCCGCGGTGGCGTGCCTCGGTCCAGATCAGGGACAGGCCCAACTGGAGGGAGGAAACGCCGCCCCAGGCTACGGCGAAGTCGCCGTTTTCCAGGTCCTTGAGGTCAAGGGTGCTGGGGGAGTGGTCGGAGACGATGCAGTCGATGGTGCCGTCCTGCAGGCCCTTCCAGAGGAGCTCGCGGTTGGAGGCCTCGCGGATGGGCGGGCAGCACTTGTAAGCCGTGGCGCCGTCGGGGATTTCCTCTGCCATGAGGGTCAGGTAGTGCGGGCACGTCTCAACGGTGAGGTTGACGCCGTCGCGCTTTGCCGAAGCGATCATGGGCAGCGCGTCGGAGGAGGAGAGGTGCAGGATGTGGGCGCGGGCGCCGGTCCAGCGGGCGCGTTCGATGACCTCGGCGATTGCCTTGTTCTCTGCACCGCGGGGGCGGGAGGCGAGGAAGGTCTCGTAGTGGTCGCCGCCGGGGTGCGGGGCGCGGTCGATCGCGTGGGAGTCCTCGGCGTGGACGATCATGAGGGAGTCGAAGGACTTCAGTTCCTTCATGTCCTCTTCCATCTCGTCCGCGTCCAGGTGCGGGAACTCGTCCACGCCGGAGTGGAGGAGGAAGCACTTGAAGCCGAACACGCCTTCGTCGTGCAGCGGCCGGAGGTCGGCCTTGTTGCCCGGGATAGCACCGCCCCAGAATCCGACGTCGACGAACGCCTGGTCCTTGGCGACCACGCGCTTCTGCTCCAGGCCGTCCACGCTGGTGGTGGGCGGGATGCTGTTGAGCGGCATGTCGATGATGGTGGTAACACCGCCGGCTGCGGCTGCACGGGTGGCCGATGCGAAGCCTTCCCATTCGGTGCGGCCCGGCTCGTTGACGTGGACGTGGGTGTCCACGAGGCCGGGGATGAGGGTCTCGTCGTCGGCGAGGTGGATGACCTCGGTGCCCGTGAGGCCGTTGCCCAGGGGTTCGATGGCGACGATCACGCCGTCGCGGATGCCAACCTCGCGGGGTGCGATGCCGGCCGTGGTCAGGATGCGCTGACCCCGGATAACGAGGTCATAGGCGCCAATTGCTTCAGACATTGAGGTACTCCTTGTTTTCAGTCCGTTCCGCCAGGTACACGCCTATGTGCTTTCCTAATTGTTCAAGCAACGGACCTGCTTCAGCGATACATTTCTGGACATCGTCTTCCAAGTCGGTCAAAGCGTGGACCGTGTGGAAGCCGGCATCGTTCAGTTGTTCCCGGCTCAGGGTACTCCGGCCGCACACGGCGATCACGGGTACCCCGGCTTTTGCTGCCGCCCGGCTGACACCCATCGGCGTCTTGCCCAGGAGGCTTTGTTCGTCCAGGCTGCCTTCCCCGGTGATCACCAGGTCGGCGCCCTTCAGTTTGGTTTCCAGTTCAGTGAATTCAAGTACGACGTCGATACCCGGCCGCCGCTCTGCCTTCAGTGCCGCGACGGCAATGTAGCCAACGCCGCCCGCCGCGCCTGCGCCGGGAGCCTTCGCTGCGTGCTTGGCTTCGATGCCTGTGGCTTGGCTCAGCACGTCCACGAAGTGGCTTGCTGCCGCGTCCAGTTCGGTGACGTCGTCCGGCGTCGCACCCTTTTGCGGACCGAAGATGGCTGGGGCTCCGCTTGTCCCCAAAAGGGGATTGTCGACGTCGGACGCCAGCACGAACTCCGTGGCCTCGATCCGCACGTCGAAGTTGGCGAAGTCGATGCTGTCCAGGTTCGCGAGGGCGGCACCGCCGCCGGGGAGCTCGTTGCCGTCCTTGTCAAGGAACACGGCTCCAAGGCCCTGCAGGACGCCTGCCCCGGCGTCGGTGTTGGCGCTGCCTCCAACGCCAAGGATGACGCGCCGGCAACCGAGGTCCAGCGCGGCACGGATGAGTTCGCCCGTGCCGATGCTGGTGGCGGTCTTGGCGGTTTCGCTCGTGGGGCCGTCCGGGAGGAGGGCCAAACCGGAAGCGGCTGCCATCTCGATCACTGCTTCCGTGCCGCGGATGGCGAAATCCGCTTTCACCGGTTCGCCGAGCGGGCCGGTAACCGTGGCGGTCCGGCGGGTGAAGCCGGAACCGATGGCGGCGTCGATGGTTCCTTCGCCGCCGTCGGCCACCGGAATGCGTGTTGCCACAAGTCCGTTGCTGCCGAAGCCAGCCAGCAGGCCTGTTGCCAGGTGCTCGACGACCTCGGGCGCGGACAGCGAGCCCTTGAATTTGTCCGGGGCGATGACCACACGCATTCCGGTGCCTCCTTACTGTTACTTACGCTTTGGCGAGGATCGCGGTGGGGGCGTCCTCTGCCGACTCGGCCAGCTCTTCGAACTCGTTCACTGCGTTGATTTCCAGGCCCATGGAGATGTTGGTGACCTTCTCCAGGATCACTTCCACAACCACCGGAACCTTGAACTCGTCGCGCAGTGCCTTGGCCTTGTCGAAGGCGGCAGGCATGTCTTCCGGGTTCTCCACGCGGATGGCCTTGCAGCCGAGGCCCTCAACCACCTTGATGTGGTCCACGCCGTAGCCCATGGTCTCGGGGGAGTTGATGTTATCGAAGCCCAGGGACACGTGGTAGTCCATGTTGAAGCCGCGCTGGGACTGGCGGATCAGGCCCAGGTAGGAGTTGTTCACCACAACGTGGATGTACGGCAGGTTGAACTGAGCGCCCACGGCCAGCTCTTCGATCATGAACTGGAAGTCGTAGTCACCGGAGAGTGCAATGACGTTCTCGCCCGGCTTGCCGCGAACCACGCCCAAAGCGGCGGGAGCGGTCCAGCCCAGCGGGCCTGCCTGGCCGGCGTTGATCCACTTGCGTGCGCCGAACACGTGCAGCATCTGGGCGCCGGCGATCTGCGAGAGACCGATGGTGGACACGTAGGTGGTGTCCTTGCCGAATGCCTTGTTCATCTCTTCGTACACGCGCTGCGGCTTGATCGGCACGTTGTCGAAGTGCGTCTTGCGGTGCAGGGAACCCTTGCGCTCCAGGCATTCGGCAACCCATGCGGAGTAGTCCGGCAGGGTGCTTGCAGCCTTGCGCTCACGGGCCAGTTTCAGCAGGCCGTCCAGGGCTGCACCGGCGTCGGAGGCGATGCCCAGGTCCGGGGAGAACACGCGGCCGATCTGGGTGGGCTCGATGTCGATGTGAACGAACTTGCGGCCGGCCGTGTAGGTGTCCAGGCCGCCGGTGTGGCGGTTGGCCCAGCGGTTGCCGATGCCGATCACGAAGTCGCTCTGCAGGAAGGTCTCGTTGCCGTAGCGGTGCGAGGTCTGCAGGCCAACCATGCCTGCCATCAGGTCGTGGTCGTCCGGGATGGCGCCCCAGCCCATCAGGGTGGGGATCACGGGAACGTTCAGCAGCTCGGCCAGCTCAACCAGCTGTGCAGAAGCGCCGGCGTTGATGATGCCTCCACCGGCAACGATCAGCGGGTGCTTGGCCGAGGTCAGCATGTCCAGGGCCTTTTCCAGCTGCTTGCGGGAAGCCTTGGGCTTCTCCACCGGCAGGGGCTCGTAGGCGTCGATGTCGAACTCGATCTCGGCCATCTGCACGTCGATGGGCAGGTCCAGCAGAACCGGGCCCGGACGGCCGGAGCGCATTACCTGGAAGGCCTTCTGGAAAGCACCGGGAACCTGGCCCGGCTCCAGGATGGTCATGGCGAACTTGGTGACCGGCTTGGTGATGGACTCGATGTCCACGGCCTGGAAGTCTTCCTTGTGCAGCTTGGACACCGGAGCTTGGCCGGTGATGCAGAGCATGGGGATCGAGTCAGCCCAGCTCGCGTAGAGGCCGGTGATCATGTCCGTGCCGGCAGGGCCGGAGGTGCCGATGCAGATGCCGATGTTGCCATCAGCTGCGCGGGAGTAGCCGTCGGCCATGTGGCTGGCGCCTTCAACGTGGCGGGCCAGGGTGTGGCGGATACCGCCGTGTGCCTTCATTGCGGAGTAGAAGGGGTTGATTGCTGCGCCTGGCAGGCCGAACGCCTCGGTGGCGCCTTCCTTTTCCAGGATGGCGATCGCCGCGTCAACGGTGCGCATCTTAGCCATGGTGTGCTCCTTGAAATCTTGGGTTCGCCCCGCATTCGGGGCGGAAAAAGGGTGTGGTGAGGGAGCCGCCGTCGTAATTCACGACGGCGGGTTCCCTGGTTTTTGGTGCTTAGTGCCTTTGGGGCCGCTTGGTTAGTTAGTTGCGGCCGCTGAGCTGGAGGACCTGCTTGAAAAGGCCCGAGTGGTCGAGGCCGCCGTCGCCCTGGTTGACGGTTGCGGCGACGAGCTGCGCGACGACGGCGCCGAGCGGGACGGCGACGTTGGCTTCGCGGGCTGCGGAGGTGACGATGCCCAGGTCCTTGTGGTGGAGGGCGAGGCGGAAGCCGGGGTCGAAGTTGCGGTCGAGCATCTTCTGGCCCTTCTGGTCCAGGACCTTGGAGCCGGCCAAGCCGCCGCCGAGGACCTTCAGTGCTGCGTCCGTATCTACGCCGTAGGCCTCAAGGAAGGCGATGGCCTCGCCGAGGACCTGGATGTTGACCGCGACGATGAGCTGGTTGGCTGCCTTGACAGTCTGGCCGGAGCCGGACGGGCCGACGTGGACGATGGTCTTGCCCACTGCGTTGAGGACATCCTGTGCTGCCTCGAAGTCTGCTGCGTCGCCGCCGACCATGATGGACAGGACGGCGTCGATGGCGCCCTGTTCGCCACCGGACACCGGGGCGTCGAGGGGGCGGATGCCTGCTTCTACGGCTTCTTCGGAGAGGCGCTTGGCGACGTCGGGGCGGATGCTGGAGGCATCGATCCACAGGGTGCCCTTCTTCGCGTTGGCGAAGACGCCGTCCTTGCCGCTGACTACACCCTCAACGTCGGGGGAGTCCGGCACCATGGTGATGACGACGTCGGCGTCCTTGACTGCGTCCGCGATGGAGCTGGCGCCCTGGCCGCCTTCGGAGACGAGCTTGTCGATCTTGTCCTGGCTGCGGTTGAAGCCGGTGACCGTGTGGCCTGCCTTGACGAGGTTGATGGCCATGGGAAGGCCCATGATTCCGAGGCCGATGACTGCAACGTTGCTCATTGTGGTTCTCTTTCTGAAAGTCTTTTTAGCTCAGGTGTGCTTACCCAACTAGGTCGCATTTGTGCGCGTTTTGAGCGTTCTAAACGCGCTCTTCTGCTACTTAGTTGGGTGCGCGGGGCTTAGTTGGCGTTGGCGCGCTGGCGGATGGCCCAGCTGAATGCCGTCTCCTGCGGTTCCTTGTATTCCAAACCGATGTAGCCCTCGTAGCCGAGTTCGCGGCTGCGGGCGATCCACTCGCCGAGGGGGAGGGTGCCGGTGCCGGGGGCGCCGCGGCCGGGGTTGTCGGCGATCTGGATGTGGCCGAAGTCCTTGGCGTGGTTCTCGATGACGGATTCGACGTCGTCGCCGTTGACTGCCAGGTGGTAGAAGTCGGCGAGGAGCTTGATGTTCTGTGCGCCGGATTCAGCCTTGACGCGGGCGATGACCTTGAGTGCGTCTTCGGCGGTGAGGAGCGGGTACTTGGGTGCGCCGCTCACCGGCTCGAGGAGGACAGTTCCGCCAATACGTGCGACGCCGGCAGCTGCTGCGGCCAGGTTCTTGGCGGCGAGTTCGTCCTGCTCTTCAGGGGTGAACTCGTCCTGGCGGTTGCCGTAGAGGGCGTTGAAGGCCTTGCAGCCCAAGCGCTCACCGATGCCGGCTACGACGTCGATGTTGTCCTTGAATTCGGAGCAACGTCCCTTCCAGGAGACGAGGCCGCGGTCGCCGCCGGGCATGTTGCCGGCGTTGAAGTTCAGACCCGTGAGCTGAACGCCGGCGTCCTTGATGGCGTTCTCGAACTCGGTTACTTGGGCGTTTGTGGGGACGGAGGTCTCGAAGGGCCACCAGAACTCGACGGCGTCAAAACCAGCTGCCTTCGCGGCGGCGGGGCGCTCGAGCAAGGGCAGCTCCGTCAGGAGGATGGAGCAGTTCACTGTGTACGTCATCGTAGGTCCTTCCGAGGAGGGGCTTTGATCTATCTTCCCGTGTGCTTCTTGTTGGCCGTGATGCTTGGCTAAGGTTTCCGCTTTGTGGAATTTAGATTCTGCTTTATGAAAAGTTTAGGGAAGGTGGGGGTGCGAGTCAAGAGGGTGGGTGGGGAGGTGGGAGTTTGGGATACCAGCATCCGGTGCGACCGGCACGCCAGGTTCGGTGGGCGGGCGCAATGCTGGCTCGTCGAAGCAAGATCCTTGCCGCTATAACTGATAGGTGGGCGATCGACTGTCGCGGCTCTATGATCTGACCTCACGAATGTCTGATGCAGTCGCCTATACAAGCGTTACGTCCGTTATCTACCCCAAAACTGCTAATCACCCGGAATTTCGCCCCTGTCAGGGTCAGGATCTGTCAGCGCAGTGCGCTTGCCTACCTGCGTACCTAGCGCAGGTAGCTATGCTGATTGAATTCAAACGAGACGTTAGTTGGGGGCAATGAGCCAAGTTGTTGTGAAGGATCCAATCCTCGTCCTTCTTACGCCAGGGGACTCGTCGAGTGCACGCTCCAATGGACGCGGGCACCTCTTTGAGCAGTTCATGGCCCAGGTCTTGCATCACCTGGGATACAAGGCCCCGACCACAGAGAATCTCAATGTCACGAGTGAGGGTGTTGAGCTCGACATTTCGATAGAGAACGAATTAGACGGCGCTCGAGCCATCGCGGAGTGCAAGGCTTATACTTCGAACATTAACGTGGGGCTACTCACTGCATTCTATGGACGGCTGGCCGCCGAACGCCTGGACGGGGACTCGAGCTTGAAAGGCTTCTTCTTCGCCCTTCCTCGTCTCACCTCGGACGCGACCGAAAAGGCCAAGAGCATCTCCGGTAAAGATCGCAACTTCCAGGTTCTTACGGCCGTCAAAATATGGGAACTCCTAAAGAGCCGGCGGATAATATCGCCCATCGATACTGATTCCGTAAGCGACCACGCCCTCGTGGTCCATGAGAGCGGTATTTATTGCGCTGCCCTGCAGATCGATTCCACCACGCGAACAGCATCACAAGTCCTTGTCAAGGCTAAGTCCGGAGGCATAAGCCCGGATGCGCTTGAATTGCTACAGGAGCACCCTTACACGCAGGGACTACCTGTTGTCGAGATAAAGGGTCACCAGCTTCCAGCAGTGGTCACCCCGCCGCCCTCCACGCCCGTAGTCATCGAGGTACACGGCTCGCGTTCGGACTTCGAGTATCAGTTGCCTGCCTCACCCAAATATTTCGTTGGACGGACGGACCCACTACGCCAGCTTGAATCGCATCTGAGTGCGCAAGGCGGTCCTTTCGTGCTCAACGCGCAGTCCGGGTGGGGGAAAAGCTCTCTGGCCCTTAAAGTAGCGTCTAAGAACGTCGGGCAAGCTCTGGTGTTCGATACAAGGACCGCCAACTCCCCGTCCTATGTGGCTGCTGCTCTCAGACGTGCTGCAGTAGCCGCGGAGAAAGACGGCTTGTTGGTACTCCCCAAAGACGCAGCATGGGCCACCACCAGCGGGGCCCTGCGTGCCTTGGAGGATGGCAACTGGACTAAGCCAGGAAACCTACTGGTGATCTTTGATCAATTCGAGAATGTATTCTCGGATCCTGCACTGACCAGCGAGTTCCGTGATGCAGCTCTCTGGAACTCTGAGAACCCCGCCCATGTGACCTTTGGGTTCGCGTGGAAGACGGACTACGTCGACTGGATCGAGAATCACCCTTACAAGCTAAGGGACCAGATCCGTGATGCCTCTAAGGTCGTCCATCTTCTCCCGTTCGGTCATAGGGAAGTTGACACAATCCTTCGGCGTCTCGAAGGTGAAGTTTCGATGAAGTTGTCGCGGGAGTTGCGTCAACGTCTGCGGGAGTACAGTCAAGGCCTTCCGTGGCTCCTCAAGAAGCTCTCAGGCCACGTCATTGGTGAGCTCAAGGGAAACAAGACCCAAGAACAGCTCATTGGTGAGGCATTGAACGTTCAAGACCTCTTTGATTCAGATCTCGGCGCTCTTAGCCCCAAGGAACGAGAGGCTCTGAACTTCGTGGCTCGTTTCGCACCCGTTCAGGCAAGCGAAGTCACGGAGAGGTTCAGCGCGGGCCTCGTTCAGTCGCTCCTGAACCAACGATTAATTGTCCAAGTCGGTGAGAAGCTCGACACCTATTGGGACATTTTCCGCGACTACCTCAACACCGGTCGTGTTCCCATCGAAGACTCTTACATCCTCCGACAGTCGCCGAATTCTGTTGCGCGACTCGTCTCCGAGCTACTGGCACACGATGGAAGTGCCCCTACAGCAGAGCTTGTGGAGGCTTGGGATTCGACAGAGAACGTCGTCTGGAACTCCGCGCGTGAGTTGCGGCAGCTTGGACTTGCCTCCTACGTGGGAGGCCACGTTTCGCTTATTCCCGAAGCCATAAACGCTGCAGATCCTGAGCAGGAATTGCGGCAGCGAGTGGCGGTAGCTTTGCGCAGACATCGGGCCTATAGCGCGTTTCTGGACTTGAGTGAACGTGGCCAAGGTGTCGTGGAGATCCCGGCCTTCTCAACTCGGCTACGGGAAGCATTTCCGGCTGTGGAAGGTACACCGAATACTTGGGCGACGTATGCTCGTACTTTCGCGGCGTGGTTAGAGTATGCAGGTCTCGCAATAAGCCAAGGCGGAGGATTCACAATTGCCCCTGAGGGAAGCCCGGGGGTTGGATCGCTGACGTCCAAGTCCCCATCGATTGTTCAGGGCGGCCAGTTTCCGACATCAGCCCCAGGGCCAGCAATCGACATGTTGAAAACTTCCAAGAATGATCGTATCGACATCCCGAAAGAGAAGCGGAAGTACTTCACCCAGCTTGTGGCGTTGGGTGCAGTGGAGATAGCAGGAAACGACGGAACATCGGCCAAAGTGTCACCTGGGCTGGTATCGAATGGTGAGATAGACAAGGCCAAGCTACTCACTCTTCTTGAAAATGTTCGAGGCGGAGCACTAGCGCTAAAGGCACTGCGGACAGACCCCTCCATACGCCCCCAGGACATGGGCGCCATCTTCGAGGCGGCTTATGAGACGAATTGGACGGAATCTACGAAGGAACTCGTTGGGAAGTCTTTCCTCGCTTGGGCACGAGCAGCTGGCATAAGCACGAAGAGGCGGTCACGCAACGAAAAGACGCGAGCCACGAGCGATGAAGCGGGTGCATAGCGATTGCAGACGGTCAGCGGTAGCTCCTGCACATCTGGCCACGACATTTTGGGGAGCAAGGGGCAGACTAATGATGGGTGACGTGGGTTCATGACGCTCCCTGAGATCGCGAACCTTGCTGTCGCTTTCGTTGCTCTTTTGGTAGCGATGGCTAGTTTGGCTTACGCCTGGCGCACCTTTGCGCTCCAGCGTCACTCCACCTCAACTGCGGGGCTGGAGTTCTTACATGTCGAGCGCTCCGAAGAAATCCCCGGCCAAGCCGCAGACGGCTTGGCCGTACGTAAGATCCGGTCTTACTTGGTCTCCACGATTCTTTCCGTAGGTCCCGGTCTACGCTACGGGGCTACCGGCGCTGTCTGGGGTGAAGGTGACTTCGAAGTTCTGACCCCGCAGGTTCAAGTGTGGGGGCCGGAGCACCCGGGAATTGAGTTTACCCTCAAACGAACGCGCGAAGGCCGGTGGGAGAACGTCTACTGTGGCGTGGTGTGGGAGACGCCTAGGATGTTCCGGAGGGGATTCACGACACATGGCTATCGTCTCAGAGTCCCTACCCCAGGCGGCAAACATGAGTTCTCAGCGGAAGAATGGGTGCCGAGGCTTGGCGCGTGGCGTGTTCTCAAGAACGGTGGCCACCTCCCCCCAAGCCCACTATCGGCGGCTTCACAGACTGGAGCGTCCTTCAGCGCGCAGCTGGGGTTGCGTCATCCTGATACTGATTGGCTTGGTGCCTTCCTGAGACGCAAGGACTAACTTTCGGTGCACCTTGGTGGAACAGGCCCGGCGTCTCAACGGGGCTAGGCGGCAGATGTGATCACACGAGAGAATGTGACCGGCTTGTCCGCAATTCTCTTCGCCTCGTACAGTCTGTCCGCCATGCTCCAAGGTATAAGGCCAGGGAGACCAACAAGTCTAAAGAGCATCGACCCGCAGTCAGGTGCGCCTGGATGGGCCGGTCCGTCCTACGGAATTGGGTTACTTCTACAGGGTTTGCGATGGATGACTGACTTCATTCAGGCGAAGTCAGGGCGATTGATTACCCGTCAATGACGCCGCGCTCGACGACTTAATGTTGTCCGCCGCTTCCGCCAGCCCGCGAGGAAAGGCCGCTGTTGCTGAAGTTCCGAATGCATCCTGCGAGGCGCGAGGCAACAAGACTCCTTGCATGATTCCCCAGCCATGAAGTGCAGGAAACAACGGCGCTTCCCCAAGTGATGAACCCGGGGTAGTTAATTTCGTTAATTCCTATTCATCCGCGACACTTGCAGCATGCCGAAACGAATCTTCGAGACGGAATCAGACTCACCGGAGGAATCTTGGCGTCGAATTAGAGTTCTCCGGGCGAGTCCTCCGGCTGTTATGTCTGAATCTCGCCGAACACTCTTCACTAGCTCTCTCGAGCAAGCCCAACAGCAGTTCGAAGCGGCTGCACGTATTGGATACGAGTCACGAGCGCTCAACCTTTATTATGGGCTCTCGCAAGCAGGAAGAGCGATCTCGGCTGCTCTTACTCCAAAAAATGCGGGCAAATCGCCAAATGTGAGCGGCCATGGCCTTCGTGTCCTCAACCTCGAATCCGCAAAGGCCACTTCCTTCTGGGATATTCAATTAAAAGGAGATGGCGGGGATGATACTTCGTACGGCCGATTGGCTTCGATTCTTAACTCTTCAGCCTTATCAACTCCTGTCACGTTGAGGGAGCTATGGCACATGATTCCGGAAGTGCACCTCGACTTCCCCGTGGGGGACCTGAATGAACCTCGGTGGACGCACAAACCCTACAGCCGCAGTGGGTATGACGTAACAACTACGCTCACACTTCAGGCTACCAGCGAAGAAATGATGGATGATGCCGCTTGGCTGAGAAGTAAATATCCAGAGTTGGCCAGCGCCAAACTGCTGAAGTACGGGGGAGGAAGCTACTCGGAAGACGGAGGTATTAGAACCGATGAAGCCGTATTCTCCTATGAAGGAGGCATGGAACCTCATCGCCGTCTGGGTAACAGCACGGTTCTGATGCCAGCATGCGGTGATACCAAATCTACCCTGGACCCGCTTTTGACCTGGTGGATTGTTCTCTACGCCTTGTCTATGGTTACGCGCTACAAACCTGTTCTGTGGACTGAGGTTCTTAACGTCAATCGTTCAACTCTGGCAGTACCCTTGGAGACGTTTTTGACTAAGGCAATAGAAGCTATACCGACATACATTTATGCAACACTTGAAGCCGGTTAGCTAGGAAGCATGTAGGAGGCTGTGATTGCCCTATAGTCAATCAGCCAGCTGAAAATGGAGCGGTACCTTCTATGGAAATGTAGCGATGGGTCTACCCAGAGCGGAATTGTGCATGTTCTGTAAACTACTTATGCTGCGGTCCACCATCGCCGATCGGTCCACCCAGGCACATGGGTGCAGTGAAATGTCCTTACTGCCCTCCAGGTGCTCTGCCAAGCTGATTCTGCATGGACTCGCCACCCTTGAAAGCTTAAGCGAATCCCACGAGGAAGGAATGGGTGTTTAGGTGGTGGGTCTTCCCCTGAGGAGCGCTTTTGTCTTTTATGGCCATGCCATTTGCGGGCGTCGAGGCTCGAACTGAAGACGTCCCGTACGAGCGGGAGAGCGTGATGCCCCTCTAAGGCTAGGTCAACGGGCTTAGTCGGCGCCGCCTTCTGAAAGATCCCCAACAGCCCGGTTGAAGGAGCTACGGTTTGGCCGCTTGGCGCTAGTGATTGTTTGCCTTCGTTGCAAAAGAAGCCAGCAGCTTCGTCAGATCTTGCGCTGCATATACGTAATCGACAACAACCGCCGGGTCTACTGTAAATGTTTCTTGGTGGGCTGCTTGGTTCCGTAGGTGCCTCAATTCTGCGGCCGAGGCGGCCACATCGCTAGGCACTTGTTGTATTCTTCGAAGTGCTGCTACCGGGTTCCTAAGCATCATCTGGAGATCCTTCCGGGCACCCCCAAGATTCTCAACCACGTCGAAGGCCGCTTTTTCTAGCGGAATGTATGCCTCAAGTACGGCATGTCGGGGAGACATGTGTGCGATGTCGAGGGGCGGGTGGTTGTGCCCGGAATCATTGGATGGGGCGGCCGGCGAATGGCCATTGTCATCTTCACTCGAGCCGGTTTCCGGCCCTGAGTAACCAATGGTGCCATGCTTGGAAGTAACTTCTGTGACTTCGCGGATTCGCTCGCTGAATTTTGCATTGACACTCCCGGGGCCAGTAAATTCAGTCATGTCTTCAATGCGTGTGGCGATCGCGCCGATGATCTTACGGATCTTTTTGCGAAACGCTAGGCCGAGCGTTACCACAACCACTGGCCATGCAATTGACGAAATGAGGTTTGCAATGAATTCAAGCGGGTCCAATCGAAACCTTCCAAACGGCGATAGGCCCACCGGCAGGCTGAGCTTATGGGCAGTCTATGTCGTCGGTTTCTCAGGGTGAAACTCTTACGTCATTTCGTTTGTGGGAGCTGGCGGCGCAAGTCCTGTAAGTAGTCAAGCGTCTCTGGGCGCTCGGCGGCTAAGCTGAGGAGCGCCGGGGGCGCGGTGGGGGCGTGGCGGCAAGGACCACGTTATCTGCTCGGGAAAGGACAATCGAATGGCTCGGCCGACAGTTCAGGACGTCGCCAGGACTGCGGGTGTGTCCGTGGGGACGGTCTCGCGTGTCTTGAACGGGAGCCCGGCCGTCAGTACGGCGGCAAAGGAAAAGGTCAACGCCGCCATCAAGGAGCTCAGCTACCGTCCTCTTGCCTCGGCTCGAGACCTAAGAAGAGACCGCACAATGCGGGTCCTCGCGCTCGCCAAGAACCTCGACTCCCTCGTGATCAGTGAAGTCTTCCGGGGCGTAGGAGACGCAGCCGCGGACAACGGCTACGTCAGCCTCATTGCAGCCACAGACGGAGACCGGGACCGCGAACAGCAGCTCGTGGATATGCTCCGCAACGGATCAGTGGACGGCCTCGTGATCTTCTCGCCGACCATGCCGGACAAAGACGTCAACACAGTCGCCGAGCAACTCAGCGTCATCCAGGTCTGTGAAATCGTGGACGCAGAAGCAGCCTTCGGGGTGTCCATCGATGACCGCCAGGCAGGCTACGACATCACCAAACACCTCATAGACACAGGCGCCAAGAAGCTGGCCATGCTCGCCCACAGAGGTGCCCGCTCGGGACGGCTCAGGGAAGAAGGCTTCCGCCAAGCCCTGAAGGAGAGCGGCCTGGAGCCAGACCGGGTCCTCCTCGGCGAAGGCAACTTCGGCTTCCATGCCGGACGCAACCTCACGAAGAAACTCCTGGAAGCCAAAGACCTCCCTGACGCCGTCTTCTGCGGGACCGACGTCGTCGCTGCCGGTTGCGTCCGCGAGCTCTCCGACGCCGGCCTCAGAGTCCCGCAGGACGTCGCCGTGGCAGGATTCGATGACTCCGCCCAGGCAGAAATGTGCGTCCCCGAGCTGACCACAGTCAGGCAGCCGGCCTACGAGATGGGCCGAGCGGCCTTCGCCGAGCTACTGGAGCGGATGACGGTCGAGGGCGCGCACCGTAAGGGCCGGACCTTCTTCCCACACCAACTCGTCATCCGGGACTCCACCAAATAAAAGGGTTGACAGCCACGAGCAACCACTGCAAAACTACTTTGGAATCGATTCCATGGGCCGCGAGGCCTTTTTTCAAACCAGTATTTGGAATCGATTCCACCACTCACCAAAGCACCCGGCAACGAAGCCAAACTCAGGACCGCGCAACAGCCAAAGCGCCGCACTGAACATTCCCACAGTCACCAAAGGAGCCACTTGTGGACTTGAACCGACCTGCTCTCCCGCTCCACAACAAGAATGCCAAACCCCGCAAGACCCTCGCCGCCACAGCCATAGCCGCAGCCCTCCTCCTCAGCGCGTGCGGCGGGGGAGCAGCTCCCCAAGGTGCGGAACAAGCGGCAGCTGCCGATCCGTCGTCGGGCGCTAATGCCAGCGGCGCCGTGAACGTCTGCGGCGTCAAGGACGCAAGCGGCATCTACAAGGGCACGGCGGAGGCGTTCACCAAGGCGAACGGCAAGGTCACGGCCAAGTACACCGAGATCGGCGCCACCACGGACGAGGCCCGCACGCAGATTGTGCAGCGACTCGAAGGCAAGTCCACCGAGTGCGACATCTTCATCTCGGACGTCATCTGGACCTCCGAATTCGCATCGCAGGGCTGGCTGCTGGACCAGACCAAGCTGGTGGAAGCCAACAAGGACCGGCTCATTCCCTCCACTGTGGAAACCACCAAGTACCAGGACAAGTACTGGGCCTCGCCGTTCTTCACCAATGCCGGCCTGATCTACTACCAGAAGGACAAGGTAGCCAAGCCGGAGACCTGGCAGCAGCTCTACGCAGAGGCCGGCAAGGCCCCGGGCAATGGGTTCGTCTACCAGGGCAAGCAGTACGAGGGCCTCACGGTGAACTTCCTCGAAATGCTCTACAGCGCGGGCGGCGAAGTCCTCGATGACCAGGGCAACGTCAAGATCGACTCCCAGGAAACCCGCGACGTCCTCAACTTCATGACCGACGGCCTCAAGAACGGCTCGGCCGACCGCGCCGTCCTCACCTACAACGAGGACCCGGCCCGCCTCGCCTACGAGTCCGGCAAGTTCGGGTACCAGCGCAACTGGCCGCACGTGTACCGCCTGCTGAACGCGACGCCGCTCGCGTCCAGCTTCGCGGTCGCACCGCTGCCGGCCTGGGAAGGCGGCAAGGCCTCGGGCGTGCTCGGCGGCTGGAACCTGGCGATCTCGGCCAACTCCACCAACCAGGCCGGGGCGGTTGCCTTCATCGACTTCGCCACGACGCCGGACTGGCAGAAGCACGTCGCCATGGACTACTCGCAGGCCCCGGTGAATGAGGCTGCCTACTCGGACGCCGCGGTACTGCAGAAGATGCCGTTCGCTACCGAACTCCTCGCCTCGGTCAAGGGCGCCAAGCCGCGCCCGATCTCCCCGGTCTACCCCCAGATCTCGCAGGCGATCTACAAGAACGTCTACGCCGTCCTCTCCGGCACCACCTCCACCGAGGACGCCGTGAAGAAGATGGCCGACGAAGTCGCTGCGGCCAAGTCGAGCTTCTAGTCATGGCCATCAAGACCCTCCAACCCGGTCGCGGGGCGTCAAAGCGCCCCGCGCCAGGCGGCGCCCCCGCCCGCGTGTCAGGCCGCGACCGCGCCGAACGTCGACTCGCCTTCCGCATGACGGCACCGTCGCTGATCCTCATGGCCCTCGTGGCGGCGGTCCCGATCGGCTACGCGATCTGGCTCTCGCTGAACCAGTACAGCGTCCGCACGGCCGGGCTCTCGCGGTTTGTCGGCCTAGAAAATTACATCAACGCCCTGGCAAGCCACGAATGGTGGGCCGCATTCGGCCAGACATTCCTCTTCGCGGGCCTCTCGGTCACCTTGGAACTGATCCTTGGCACGGCGATGGCGTTGCTGCTCAACCTCGCGTTCAAGGGCCGCGCGCTGCTGCGCACAGTGGTCCTGCTGCCGTACGCGATCGTCACCGTGGTCAGCGCCATCACCTGGCAAACGATGTTCCAGCCCAACCTCGGTCTGGTCACCAACGTCCTCTCCGCACTCGGGCTGCCGGGCGGCGACGTCGTCTGGCTGGGTGAGCACGGCTACGCCATGGCGGTGATCGTCCTCGCCGACGTCTGGAAGACGACGCCGTTCGCGGCACTCATCATCTTGGCCGGCCTACAGGTCATCTCCTCGGAAACCTACGAGGCCGCGGAAATCGACGGTGCCAGCAAGTGGCAGACCTTCGTCCACATCACCCTGCCGCTGCTGCGCCCCGCGATCGTGCTCGCCGCGATCTTCCGAACCATGGATGCCCTGCGCGTGTTCGACCTGCCGTTCGTCCTCACCCGCGGCGCCAACGGCACCGAATCAATGTCCATGCTGGCCTACGGCGAACTCCGCGAAAACCGGCTCGTTGGCGAAGGCTCGGCCCTCTCCATCCTGACCTTCATCACCGTCATGGTGGTCTCGGTCATCTACATCCGCTTCGGCGGCGGCAACATCCGCGACGTCGCGAAGGAGGAGCAATGAGCACGCTGACGGCAGAACGCACGACGCCGGCACCCGCCACCGGGCGCAAGTCACCGAAGCGCCGCTTGCGTGGGGAGGCGAAACTTCACCCCTTGGTGTGGGTGTTCGTCGTCGCGGTCATGGGCTTCTCGCTCATCCCCTTCTACTGGCTGGTCAACACCTCCCTTAAGAAGGGAGCGAGCCTGTCCAAGGGCGAGCTCTTCCCGAGCCAGCCGACTCTGGAAAACTATCTGGTTGTCTTCCAGAACCCCGAGTTCCTCTTGGCCTTGCGCAACTCGGTGATTATCGCCGTCGTGACTACAACCGTGGCGCTGGTGTTCGCCTCGTTCGCCGCCTACGCGCTGGCCAGGCTCAAGATGCGCCGCAAGGCGATGATCCTGACGCTGATCCTCTCGGTGACGACGTTCCCGGCCATCGCGATCGCGGCCCCGATGTTCTCCATCTGGCGCGAAATCGGGCTGTACGACACCTTGCTGGGCCTCATCATCCCGAAGCTGACGTTCGCCCTGCCCCTGGCGATCTACACGCTGACCTCGTTCTTCAAGGAGATCCCGCGGGAGCTTGAGGAATCGGCGTACATGGATGGCGCCACGCCGTTTACCGCGTTCCGCAAGGTCATCCTTCCGCTCGCGGTGCCCGGCTTGGCGACCACCGCGATCCTGGTGTTCATCTCGGTCTGGAACGAATTCCTCCTGGCCGTCACACTGACCACCTCGCCGGAAGCCCGGCCAGTACCGGTTGCGATCGCGTTCTTCAGCGGAACCAGCGAGTTCGATCAACCCCTCGGCACCATCAGCGCGGCATCGGTGATCATCACGGTCCCGCTCGTGATTCTGGTGCTCCTTTGCCAGAAGCGCATCGTGTCCGGCATGACCGCCGGTGCGGTCAAGGGCTAACAGTTTTTCAAAACCGTCAAGAAACCCAGAAAGAACAGGAATAACGTGAGCATTCAGCAGCAGGTCCCCGCCGCAACCCTCAAGGTGGGAGTTGTGGGCATCGGTTGGGCCGGCCAGCAGCACCTCAAGGCCTACAGCAACATCGAGGGCGTCGAGATTGTCGCCGTCGCGGGTATGGAACCAGAGCTCCTGGCCCAGCTGAAGGAGGAGTACAGCATTCCGCACGCGTTCGCGCGATGGGAAGACATGATCGAACTTCAGGACCTCGACGCCGTCAGCGTCGCCGTGCCGACGTTCCTCCACGCGCCGATCGCGATTGCTTCGCTTGAGCGGGGCCTTCATGTGCTGAGCGAGAAGCCCCTGGCGCGCAACGCCGTCGAAGGTCAAGCGATGGTTGATGCCGCCCGTAAGGCGGGCCGCGTCCTCGACGTCGCGTTCAACCACCGCCGCCGCGGCGACATCCAGGCGCTCAAGAACGTGATCGACGAGGGAACCCTCGGCCGTCCCTACTACGCCAAGGCTTCCTGGCTCCGCCGACAGGGCATTCCGATGCTCGGCAGCTGGTTCACCAATCCTGCGCTCGCCGGCGGTGGCCCGTTGGCTGACATCGGCGTGCACGTCCTGGACTACTCGCTGCACCTGCTGGGCGAGCCGAAGGTCCTGGCCGTTTCAGCGTCGACCCACTCCGAACTTGGCCCGCGTGGCCTCGGCGGCAACGCGAGGTATACGGCGTCGAACTCCAGCCATAAGTTTGAAGTGGAGGACTTCGCCTCCGCGTTCATCCGGCTGGAAGGCGGCGGGACCTTGATCCTTGAAGCGGGCTGGGCCACCTACCGCGACGAGCGGGACCTCCTGGACTTCACCGTCTACGGGACCGACGGCGGAGCGGACTTGCGCTCGATCGGCGCCTCCGAAACGCCCGTCGCGGACGTGCACATCTTCACCGAGAAGGACGGCCAGAATGCCGACTTCGAGGTAGTGGCCGAACCCGGGAAGGCGCACCAGGCCGTCGTCGACGATTTCATCGCCGCCGTCCGCGGTGGCGAGACAGTCTGGGGAAGCCATGACGGATCGCTTGCCCTCAGCCGTGCGCTGGTGCTCGACGCCTGCTACAAATCCGCCCAGGAACAACGCGAAGTAAGGCTCTGAAATGTCCGATACGAAACTGAAGATCGTCGTCTGGAACGAAGGCGTCCACGAGGCCCGCAACGAGCCTGCCACCATCGGCGAGATGTACCCTGAGGGGATCCACGGCGCCATCGCCGCAGGCCTGCGCAGCTTCTACCCGGACTCCGAAATCACGACGGCTACCTTGGCTGATCCGGAGCACGGGCTCTCGGAAGAAGTTCTCGCTCAGACCGACGTGCTGCTCTGGTGGGGGCACATCGCCCATGAGGAAGTCGCCGACGAAGTGGTGGAGCGCGTGCAGCGTCATGTGCTCGGCGGCATGGGATTGGTGGTGCTCCACTCCGGGCACTTCGCGAAAATCTTCACCCGCCTGTTGGGGACCACGTGTTCGCTGAAGTGGCGCAACGAGGGCGAGCGTGAGCTGGTGTGGACCGTCAAGCCGTCGCACCCGATCGCAGCGGGTATTGAAAGTCCCATCGTGATCCCGCAGCAGGAAATGTACGGGGAACTGTTCGACATCCCGGAGCCCGACGACCTGATCTTCATCAGCTCGTTCGCCGGGGGAGAGGTGTTCCGCTCCGGCGTGACGTTCTCGCGCGGCAAGGGCCGGATCTTCTACTTCAGCCCGGGCGACCAGGAGTACCCGGTGTACCACCAGCCGCAGATCCAGAAGGTCATCGCCAACGGCGTCCGCTGGGTGGCGCAGCCGGGTGTCTTCCGTGAGGCGCCCGAGGTTTCCAACCCTTCGCGGGACTGGTTCGCGTAGGTCTTTCTATCCATGGAGCTTGATCATGACCACTTCTCTTCCCGTGGGGCGTCCGTTGGGTGTTGCCGCGATCGGTTACGCCTTTATGGGGAAGGCCCACTCGAATGCGTGGCGGAACGTGGCGAGCTTCTTCGACGTCCCGGCCTTCGAGCAGAAAGTGCTGGTTGGCCGGGACGCCTTGGCGGTGGCCGAGGCCGCCGGCAAATACGGCTGGGCGGAATCGGCTACTGACTGGCGTTCCGTGATTTCACGGGACGATATCGACATCGTGGACATCTGCGCTCCGGGCTGGATGCACGCCGAGATTGCCATCGCCGCGCTGGAAGCCGGGAAGCACGTGCTCGTGGAGAAGCCGCTGGCCAACACGCTGGGAGAGGCTGAGTTGATGGCCTCTACGGCAGCTTCGGCTCGGGCGGGGGGTGTGCAGTCGATGGTTGGGTTCAACTACCGGCGCGTTCCGGCGCTCGCCTTGGCTCGGGAACTGATTGCCGAAGGACGTCTGGGAACCGTTCGGCACGTACGCGCCGCCTACCTGCAGGACTGGCTCTCCGACGTCGAAGCTCCTATGAGTTGGCGGCTCCGGAAGGAGACGGCCGGCTCCGGCGCCCTCGGCGATATCGCTTCCCACGCCATCGACCAGGTCCAGTACCTCACCGGGCAGTTGGTTACCGAGGTGACGGGCACGTTGCGGACCTTTGTTGCCGAACGGCCCGGTCCGTCGGGCCCGGAGAAAGTGACAGTGGACGACGCCGCGTGGGCCACTTTGGGGCTGACCGGCGGCGTGAGTGCCTCCGTGGAAGCGTCACGGGTGGCTACCGGCCAGAAGAACGCACTCAAGATTGAAATCTATGGTTCCCTTGGCTCGTTGACGTTCGATCTGGAGAGCCTGAACGAACTTGGATTCCTGGACGCCACGCTGCCCGTGCGGGAGCAGGGGTTCCGGCGGATCCTGGTCAACGAGCCGGAGCATCCGTACCTCGAGGCATGGTGGCCGCAGGGGCATGTTCTTGGGTGGGAGCACACCTTCACGCACCAGGTCCGCGACTTCCTGCTTGCCGTCCGCGACGGAAGCCAGCCGTCGCCGTCGTTCGACGACGGGCTGCAGGTCCAGCGGGTGCTGGCCGCCGTCGAGGAGTCTGCACGGAACAGGAGCGTGGTGACGGGGGTTCCACAGGGCGCTGAACCTGCTAGAGGCAAAGCCCTACCGCCAACCGTGGCCGACGCTGCGCGAGATCAGTCCGCGCCGACGGCTTCAATACGGTAGTGTTTCTTCATCACGATCAGCCCGCTCGCCTCACGGCTCGGGCTGATTTTCTTTCTAAAGCGCGGGCGAGTTATGCCGTTTAGCTCAACGCCGCCCCACGACCTCTCGCAGCTGGTCGTTAGCCCCCATCGTCGATATATGCCGCCCTTCTTTCGTAGGCGTACTCCAGACGGTCGCAGGTGTCCTGCGAAACAAGATTTGAACCGTCTTTTCGACACCATTCGAGGAACACTGACAGCTGATCGTCACTAACGCGGATGAGAGCCGTTGGATACAACTGACCGTCAACCACAAAGGTGCTGACTCTCAGGGCCTCGGCCGTGGAACCCTTGAAGTCTTGAACGTTGGGTTCATCCGATGCCAGTGGAAACTGAAGTGCTGTGTACCCTCTTGGCTCGGGCTTATCTGGCGGGCACCATTCGCTGAGGGCTATTTTGCAGAGTTCGATGTAAGTGTTGACTCCGGAGGCACAAATTGACATAGCTGTGGAACCGGAGACCCGAGGGTTCACCTCGATGCATGTGAACCCTCTAGGGGTTGCGATGAACTCGAATTCGAAAGCTCCCCTGAGTCCGTCCGTTCGGCACATCTCGCGTATCCGACTTGCGAGCACGGGCTCGATGGTGTCCATGTGAACACTGGAATGAGACCATCGGACCTGTTCAAAGGCGAAGTTTCCGGGGGAGATCGTGGGTCCTTTCCATACAACTGGTTGCATCAGCACAGTCGTACCGTCGGAAATGACTTCAATTGAGCACAGTTCGCCGTCTATGAGTTCTTCAATGACACAATTAACGTTCATCCCGCCGGCGTTGAGCCATTGGTTGAGGCACTCGCTGTCATCCAATTTAACTATCCCGTTGCCTAGACAATCCCAGACCGGTTTTGCCAGCACTGGGAACGTCAGATCCTGCGCTAAAGCCCTAAGCGCAGGCGGATACTCCATCTGCACTGAAGCCCGACCAGCCAGTAAATCGCCGTCAACGTAAAAGCCTCTTGGGGTAGTGATACCGTGCCGAGTCAGCGCATGCTTGGTTTCCCATTTGCTTGAGAGAGTTAGCGCAGCAGAAACTGACGGCGCGAGAATCGTCCGCCTCCGCGGGGCCTGCGAGTCCGCCAAGACCGCATCACGGACCACATTCTCGTCGGGGATGGAGATGCTTACGCCAACCCCGCCCGGGGGTACGATGCGCTCGAATGCCTGGACAAAGTCGACCAAGCCGCCGGAATCCGGCAGCCGGGTTGTTTCGCCGTTGAACAAGCGGGGCGGGACGTCGCCGTCAGAATAGATCAAGTGGCTGGTTAGCCCTTGCTCGATGAGCCAGTCATGGCACTCAGAGAGATGGGGGAGTGCCTGTCCGACCTCGATGGATCGCAGGAAAGCAAGACCAACCACTAGACGACGCCGACCTTGACGCGATCCAGGACAGACCGCATTTCCTGCTCGTATTCGTCCATAGTGTTGGAAGCAACAATCGCATACGCCAAGCGAGAAATATTATCGACACCATCTGAGACGGCCTCGCCGTTGGCTACGAGATAATCCCCCTCAACTAGGGACGGATGGACAGGGAACGGTGCCGAGACCACGGCAGTACCCACACGGTCCGGTACGACAAACCGAACTCCTGCTGTGCGGGACACAGGGCGAGGCTCCAGGTCAGGCGCAATGCCCCGCGCTACGTCGACGTACGCCTCTGCCAGACCCACTCCGGTAGCAAGGGGAACTAGCTTGATGATGTAGTCTCCTCCTGGTCGCAGCCCTGCTTCTATGACCCACGCTTCGCCGTTCCATACCTTCACTTCTGTGTGCGCTACACCGTCGGTAAAGCCAAGACTTGTCAGTGCTGCCGTGGTTGACCGATGGATTTCAGACAGGTCATGGGCGGACACGTTTGCGGGGATTACATGTCCGAGCTCGGCGCGGCGGTTCCCCTTTGTGGTGCTCTTGCCGGTTACTGCCACGTGGCTGATCCTGCCCCGAAAGGCCACCGATTCAACGGAGTACTCAAGACCGCCAATATACTCCTGGGCAAGTATCCGAATGTCGAGTGGCAAACCATGGGGAAATTCGAACGGGAAGGATTGGGCTTCCCTAACAGCCTCGGGGATGTCGTGGGGTTTTTCGACGATTGTCACTCCAACAGAGCCGGCATTCTCTGCTGGTTTTATGACTAATGGATAGGAAAGTCCAGCCGAGGAAATCTCCTCCAGTAGACTGACGGCATCGGCTGCGACCACAGTTTTGGCATGCTTAACATTTGATTGGAGGAAGACCTCGGCCATCATGCACTTATTCCGGGCAGCATTAGACTTCTCCTGCTGGTTTCCCGGAAGGCCGAGCTTCGAAGCGACTTCGGCCACTATCCCGGTGAAGAACTCCCAGCCTGTTATCAAACCCACAACCCCCTTGTCGCTGAGCTGAGCCTGAATGTCATCGACCACGCTCGGACTACCAAAGTCGACCAGGAGTATTTCGTCGGACGATGCAATCACCTTGGCGTCGAGCTTTGGCAAGACATCCTGCTGGGTGACTGTGATTAGTCGTAGGTTTCTTTTGACAACCGCTTCAGCGAGAGGCCGCGAGGCATTGCCAAATGGTTCTAAGATTGCGATTGCATCCTTAGGAAAATTAGTCATTTTGAGCGATCTTTCGTTTCAACAGGAAGCATCCGAGGATGGAAAGCAGGCATAGGACAGTGAGAATCCCCATGAGAAGGTTTGGTGAAAACTGAAGTAGCGTGGCGAAAAGGACTGGTGCCATGGCCATTCCGAGACTCCATGACGACTGGAACGCGCCCTGATAGCGACCCGAGTGTGCAGAATCAGCCATCGAAACACTCAGATCGCTCATGTACGGCGTGCTCAGCATCTCCGCAGCGCTGTAGATCACGATGAACACAGTGAGGAAGAGTACGGCCGCTAGACCTCCACTGTTGGCACCGGCGGCCCACAACAAAATCAGTGATAGCGCGTTCAGGGCGAAAGCCCCAATGAGCAGGGACGCAGGGTGGAATCGTTCGGTTAGTCGTACTGCAACCGTGCTCAGCAAAGCCACGCATAGCGTGTTAGCCGCGATGAGACCACCGGCCCACCCTGGTGCGAGCCTGGCAATGTCGACGACCCATACCGCGAGCAAGAGTGGAAGGACCATCGCCGCGAGCACAAACACAAGGTTGAGCGCCAGCAGCAGCATGTAGCGACTGTCTGTGAGCACTGCGGCATATCCCCGGTTTCCTGGAGATTCGGGCGGGCTTGTGAAGTCCCTGGCTTTTTCGGACCTGTGTTTCTGCTCCATTGATGACATGTTCCAGGCCAGCAGCAGAATGGACGCGATGGCGAAGGCAAAGGCGCTGCCACCCACCAGCGACCGCAGCAGGACGGGGGAATCGACTGCAAGAAATAAGGATGCGACCACCGCGCCCACCCCGGTACCAACGTTCCGGAGCGCGCCGAGGAGTGCAAACCAGCGGGGCAGTTCTTCGCCCTGTGCAGCGATCGCTACAAGGCTCCTGGAACTAGTCCAGTACAGGTTCATACCAACCTGGATGAGTAGCTGACTGACTCCAATCACCCAGAAATCCGTAGCGAATGCTGCCACGCCAACGCCCACGAAGGAAATCCAGTTCCCAAGGACGATGACCTTCCGGGGGGACCAGCGGTCAAGGGCCATGCCGGCAAGCGGCGGCGTTGCAAGGGCGACCAGACGTCCAGTCGTCATTGCAAAGCCGATTTCCGCCAGCGGAACAGCCGTCACTTGTTGAAAGTAGATGAGCAGGAAGGCAAAGACGACACCATTTGCGAGGCTGTCGACCACCGTCGAACCTACGAACAGTCCTCGTCCACGGACAGAAGGGAACCCCATCGTCGTGCGAATTCGCTCGCCCAAGGAACCAATATGTGTGTGTTCGGTCTCAGCAGGAGCCATAAGTACCCGGATCGAAGTAGTTCACGGAGCTCACTACTAGACCGACACTTCGTGGAGCAGGTTCTCAGCGACAACGAGATTCGCGTGATAGCTCAAGAAGGCCCGTTCGGAGGGTGTAAGCGACAACTCACGGAAAGCGGCGAGATCCCACTTGCGTGCAAAGAACTCAATGGCTCCGATCCGGAAGTCCGATGCTGGCAGTCGTCCTATCACATCGACAATCTGTGTCTGGGAAACTCCGTTCAGGTGCATGTTGTGGATCCTCAGCATCTGTTCGCAGCCATCAAGGAAAGGATCACTTAGGTCAACCGTGGCCGAATAATTCCCGCGCCTGAATTGGCTTTCCACTTCAAGGAGGCCGACAATGCCGTGGTCGAATGCGTCCAGCGTTGACAGAATCGGCAATGATCGCACGCCGTAGTGATACGGGCTTTCGACCGGGGCGTTGCTCGTGATCCGCCGGGCCACAGAGTAATGGCGCTCGTACACGTGCATAGAGCCGACAAACCAATTCAACTCTCCCACAGCCAGGCCTAGTGACGCAGCGATGAGCTCCAGAGTCACACTCCACTCGAAAACATTGATGCCCGAGAAGCCCCAAATGGCGTCGTTGGCGCGAACTGAAACGTTCAAGTGGAGCCGCCCATCGCGCTGGATAAAGTTCAACCAGTTGTTGCAGGGAACATCCTTGGAATCGACGAAATCCGAGGCCGGATCGTAGATCGACGCCACGGCGCGCTTAGTGTTGATGTCTTCATGGAAACGCTGAAGCACTCCTGCAAGTTGATCAACTTGGCCATTCCACTTCCTCAGCCGAGGTCCGTATGCCGCTCGCCACGTCGTACCGTTGTCGGAGAAGTCGACTGCCCGGGGGAGATACCGGGAAAGGAAGTCCATGTCATCCCGTCCAGCCAGCACCCACAGGGTTTCGGCTATCTGGGCGAATATGTTGTTCTTCCGGCCAGGGAGAACTACAACGCGTTCCTGGGGTGACGTCATGGTGGTGCGGTAGCCGATAATCTCACGCTGGTTCTGCCCCCGCGCAAGGACTTCCGAACCAGTGGTCTCGATCTCTGTGAGGGCACCCTGGAGGGCGCTTGATAGGTTGCGGTACTGAGTCATTTGGTCACCCGTTCCAGTGCGGAGTCAAGTTCGCGAAGCGCGGCATCGAGGTCGTCGTATTCGATAACCTCGACACCATCTGCGCCGGCGATCATTGCTGAAAGCGATGAACGCTCAGGACGATGTAGAGCGATGACTGGGATGTTCCAGTTCAGGGCGCATGCAATCTCATATCCCACGCCGAGGCTGGGATTTGTAGTTTCGGCGACGACGCATTTGCAAGTACGCAGCCAGCCAAGGTCACGATCGTGAATGAACTTGTCGGTATGCTCCGTCTGACCCTTCAGAGAAAGTGAGTAGTCGCCGACGTGTTCGGTCAATACATCCCCAGTGGTCTGGAGGTGATCGATGATCCGCCGGTAGGTGGGTACGTCGCTCCGCCCGGCTCTGATGGAGCCGGCAAAGTAATACTTTTTCATAGACTTTCGCCTTTCTTCGGTGTGGAAGGGCTTCTCGGTGACCCCTTTCAAGGTCGTTTGAAGTCCAAACGACGGATTTCGCACGTGCCTAGATCGAGAATGCCGATAGCTTCAGCTTCTGTTCCCCGATGTCCTCGTGAGCGGAAAAACCGAAACTAGGTGGTGTTTTGGGGCAAATTAGGTACTGGAAAGGGTCAAAATAGGTGGTGCTCGAAGGTGGTCTAGGTGCTGGAGCTGTCCTATGTCGTGCGTGTCGGGGGATGTCGCTCGGACATCGTTCGGAGATGGGAGCGCTTTCGTGGCCGCTAGTGTTGTGTGTCCAATGCTTGAGTACAGCTTCAACATCGACATGATGACAACGCGTTGAAAGCGGCTTTGCACAATTGCGGACAGATGTCGCACCGTTTGTCTCCGGTTGGCCAGCTCTGCGGTGGAGGTTGCTGTTTTTCGTGCAAGAATCACGGCATGGACCAGTTTGAGCGGCAGACGAGGGAAGAACTGGTTATTCTCGAGGCCCTGATGCAGGCGATAGATCGACGCGACGAGGTTTTCCAAACAATTGAGGATTCAGAAGACGTCAATGAGGCCACTCCTCGCGTTGCTCAACTTCTGGGAGTCGAGACGGTTGCCAGCCGGGCGGTCCTAGATGTGCAGGCCCGGAGATTCACCCGCGACCAGCGTCAAAGGAGCGCCTTCCGTGCGGCAGAACTTAGATCCGTATTGGGCGAAGGGGACTGACTTGAGGTCCGTGCCCGGCGCTAAACAGACCTAGTAGCCCGCCCTTTTCAAGCACACATAAGTAACCAGGCAGCCGACCAAGCCCAGCAGTACCCCGGCCCACGCGGCGGGTTCCGAGCCTCGAACGAGCAGAGTAACCGGAAAAAGACAGGGTATGACTGCCAGGGCGCTTCCCTTTCCGGCACTGGCGTCTTGGCCGGTACCGTGCACGAACTGTCTGTAGTACATGGCGAGCCCGGCTAGGAACGCCATCAGGCCAACGAACACCAACAGCAGCCAAGGCCAACCAACCATCGTGAACAACGCCAGCCCGACTCCGGAAGCGACGGAACGTCCCAGCCGATAGCCCCTCGCTGACTTCAGGTGCCACATTTCCAGTTCCTCAGCGCAACGAGGCCGTCTCGGCGCGGGCTGACATCTCACGCCTTCTGGTTCGGAACCAACCCACCAGGGATGCCACGGCCGCCACCGCACTCAGGGCGCAGAGAGTCGGATTGTTGGAAAACGACAAGCACGCGGCCAACACATGGAACCCTGCCGTGACCAGGAACAAAACCTTCATCTCCCACATCCAATCCCTCGACGTCCCCGAGGTCCCAGCCTTATCCCAAATCATCAGCACTAGGTGGTAGGGACCCAAATGCACGGGCCAATGACAGCGGTACTAGGTGCTGTGGCGTCGAAAAATGGGTGGTGCTGAAACTTATCTAGGTGCTCAGACGGTATCGTCCAACGCATGGGGAAAACCAAGCCAGCACCGCGAACTATGGCGACTGCCGCCGTCGTACTTCTTGCCCTCAGCGCCTGCGGCGTTCCAGCCGCCTCAACGCACAGCGGCGCACCGACTCCAACCGCCGCGTGCCCAAGCGCCGGCACCGAACCCCAACCCACCAACTGTGTCCCCTACGACGGAGACGCCGCCATGGCCGCCAACGAGACCTACCGCCAACGCGGAAAGCTCAGTCCGGACGTGCAAGCGGAACTGAACCAGCACATTGCCCCCGCCGTCGAGGCACTGCAGAAACTCCCGCGGCCCGCCACGGCGGACACCGTCACTGCCGCATTCAACCGCCTGCATTTAAAAGAGGTTCAAACGGACGACGGCGGCACAGGCGTGAGGTTCGGGGTGACGCTGCCAAGCGGAGGCTGCCTGTACGGCTTCGTTCCGGATCAAGGTGACGTCACCGTCCAGGCCGGCGGCGGAATCATGGACGGCGGATGCCTGGAGATGTTCGGCCATTAGGCCCTCCAGGAGGGCCCGGAAGCCCCGCACCCAGCACCACCTAGACCCAAGCTGCATCACCACCTAGGGAGGCTCTCCCACCACCTAGTTTTGGTGTTTCGACCACCTAATTTCCCTCTTTGGGCTTGCGCAGTGTCCACTTTCACACCCATGCCCATCACCGCATCCATAGTCTCCTTCACAGGAACGGGCCCTGAGCACCCTCGGGGCCGTAGTGGAGCGACTATTGGGGGTCGGATAGATGACGTTGACTCAGCAGCAGGCCACAGCTGCGGCAGTGGACCAGTGGATCACCGGGATTCCCGGACGGATCCAAGGGCCCGCAATTTTCGTGGAGAATCCGGACCACGCACCATATGCCAAGAAGCTTGCGGACCGGGATGCGACAGTCCTTGTACTGGGCGGCGATGCCGGCGACCACACCATAGTTCCGGTGTCAGGCGCGTTCGCTGAGACTGGCGAAGAACTCCTGATTGACGGGTCGTTGAGCCTGGAAATCCAGGACTATGTGGCCATCCCGTTCATCAATCTGGTGGGCGTCACGGTGGTGCGCATGACCACCCTGGAAGACTGGCAGGCATTCTTCGATGACGCCGATGCCGCCCGCAGCTCTGGGCATTTCATCCAGCAACTGACTGAAGTCAACGCAGTGCTGGCAGAACGTGCTTTGCTCAGCGGACTGGCCACCCACAGCCTGGTGATGCCCCGGCTCCACATCACCGGGGACGGACGGATCCTTAACGGACCCTACGGAACCAGGATCGGCCAAGTGGGCGACCCCCTTCATGACCTGCGCCTCCGGTCCCTGGCCCTCCACCCGGAGTCCTCCGTGGCTGCGGTGTCCGAACCGGGTGACATCCGCCGCCTGCTCCGGGAAAGGCCTTGGCTACCCCGGTATCTGGCAGCTTTGGACGCTTGGAAGTTCATTCCCCGGGAAGAAAGGGCAGCAACCCAGCTGGTGGGCTTCGGGCTCAGCCTCTACGGCGCACTGGACAGCAGCAGTACGGCCTCGCCTGACGCCCCGTTTATCCTGCACCGCGGCGGTGAACACGCGTTGTTGGATCCTAAGACAGGCCGACTGTTTAAGATCGGCAAGGATGCGGCAACCATCGTGGAGGCAGTGTCCAACCTCCAGGACTTCAACACCGCCGCGATACTGGCCGCCCCGGCACTGGGCGTTCCCGCCGCGCAAGCGGAAAGCTCGGTACGCGCCGTGGTGGCGCAGTTCGACCAGTTGGGCATCGACATCCTCGGAGTCCGGTGATGACCGGCCAGTCACCCCGCACAATGCTGCCACTGTGGGTGCCGCTGATTCCCCAACACGACTTCGTGGCGGAGAGTTACACGGCAACCGCGGCCCAAGGCGTCCACGTGACCTTCGCGGACGGCCGCCGACGCATCTGCGCCAAGAGCGGTCTGTGGAACGCCAACCTCGGCTACGGCAACCAGCGGATCGCTGCGGCCATGGCAGCGGAGTTGGAGACGGCGTCGTACCTTCCCCTTTTCCGGTCGGCCCACGGCAAAGCAATCCAGGCAGCGGACGCCTTGTTGTCCTTGCCTGCCCACCCGTTCCAGCGTGTGCTGTTCTCCACGTCCGGCGGTGCCGCCAACGACGCCGTCATGAAACTGGCGCGGCAGTATGCGGCCTTGGCGGGACATCCGGAGAAAAAGCTGATCGTCGGCTTGGAGCGCAGCTACCACGGCCTCACCTACGGAAGCCATGCGCTGGGCGGCGATGACCTGGGGCAAGCAGTGTACGGGGTGGATACCCGAAATATCCGGCACGTCAGTGCGGACGACGGCGGCGAAGGGCTTGCCGCGCTGATGCGGCGGGAAGGGCACCGGATAGCTGCCGTGGTTGTGGAACCGGTCCTCGGCTCCGGAGCGGACGCACTCCCGCAAGAATTCGTCAGCCAACTGCTGGGCTACCGAAAAGACCATGGCTTCCTGATCGTCGCGGACGAGGTTGCCACGGGATTCGGCCGCGTGAAGTCCTGGTTCGTGTCCGATGAATGGGCCGAAGGCCCGGACGTAATTATCACCTCGAAGGGTCTGACCAACGGGACTTCCGCCTGCGCTGCCCTGCTGATAGGAACACGCGTCACCGCCGCGTTCGACTCCAGCGAGGCCATCTTCGTCCAAGGTGAAACACAAGCCGGAACTCCTGCTGCGTGCGCGGCCATCCTGGCAACCATCGATGAAATGAAAAGGCTCGACCACGAGCGGCTCAATGTGGAGGTTTCGCAAGGGCTGGACGAGCTCATCGAATCACTGACGGCTATTCCAGGCGTGGGAAACACGTCCGGCCGTGGCTGCATGAGGGGCATCCAACTGTTGAGCAGCAATGGTGTTCCGTTGGCGTCGAACGCAGTGCTTGCCGTGGTGAGGCGCATCCATCACACGGGTGCCTTGGTCCAACCCGGCCCCGGCCGGATCCAACTCCTTCCTGCCCTCGTCTATACGCCCGACAACTTCGCCGAGCTCAAAGAGGCAATCTTCACGGGCCTCCAGGACGCACGTCGGGATGGAGTTTTCGGATGATCGCCGACAAAACGTGGCGGACCCGCAGCGTCATTCTCGACGCCGGAATGTCACCGAAGTATCTGCATGCCCTGACGCGCGGGCGCACCGGTTTGGTGCTTGATCCTGCGCTCGGCGGGCAACGCGACCGGCTGCTGGCAGGCGACCTGAGAGGAGCACCAATTCTGGAACTCCCTGCCGGGCCCGTCGATACGGAAAAGGTCCGTGAGGTCACTGCGTTTGTCCGGGCCAAGGGACTGCGGACCGTGGTAGGCCTGGGCGGCGGTTCGGTCATGGATGCCGTGAAGCTGGGGGCGCTGTTCTCCGCCGACCCCAGCCTGGCTGTATACGTGGAGCGCCATGCCAGGAGGTCCGGCCTGATGGTGGTGCCGGCGATGGCTGCACCCCATGAGCGCCCACGGACTGTCCTCATGCCGTCCACCATAGGGACCGGAGCGGAAGTCAGCGCAGTAGCGTGCCTGGACACCGCCGTCGGGCGCCGGCTCCTGGCCTCACGGCACTTGGCTGCCGATGCCGCGGTCCTGGACGCAGCGCATCTGGCGGACTTGCCGCGGCACCTGCTCCTGGAGGGGTTGCTGGAAGCTTTCCTGCGCGTGGCCGGAACTGTTGCGGGCAGCAGCGCCAGCATTTTCGACGACGACGCCCACCTGCTGCTGTGCCGGATCGTTGCCTTGGGGCAACGCCTCACACAGGAGGATTCTCCGGGGTTGAGACTGTCGGCCGCGCGGCTCAGCCAGGAAACACACACCGGATGGTCCTTGGCAGGCCGGGACCCTTACGGCGCCAAGCATTGGTACGTCGCCAACGAGCTCGCCTATCACGCAGGAATCCGGAAAATGAGTGCCACCGCCGCCATCATCCCCGCGATTTGGGAAGAGATCACCCGCGGGGCAGCGGCTTGGGGCGACGCCCGCAGACTGGCCGCGCTCTGGTCAGCCGTGACCGGGACAGACTCCAGCCTGCCGCCGAATCCTGCGCTGGGAATCGCCGAACTGATGCGCAGATGGGGACTAAACCAACCCACTGTCGTCGCGCACGGTACCGCGCAGGAAGCCGCCAGCTCCTCGATCAGGAACTGGGGCGGCGTCCTGCCCATGCTTCGCGGACTCACTGCAGCGCAGGTCCTGCAGGTCCTCCAGCCGGGAGAGGATCCGGCGGGAGAGGACCCGGCGGGAGTGGACCCGGCCAGCAGAGAACAGCGGGCCGCATCGAACTTGCCACATGCCACTACACCGACGGCAAGGGAAAGGAGGTGACTACATGAGCAGCCTTACTGCACCGAAGACCCTGGACCTGCATATCCAGGAACTTGAAGCCATGGATGTACCCGATGACTGGGACGAACGGATCAAGGGAATCTCCTGCGGGCTCGCCTTGGTGACGATCGCCGTCACCATCACCTGATGGCGGGTCCACTACATCCAGCCCCGGCCCAAGGAAGGAGGTGAAACAGCACCACATGCACAAGCAGCTCAATATCTCCGTCCAGGAGATCGAATCCATGGATACTCCGGACTTCACCAACTGGTTCGTCGGCGTCACCCAGGGTGTAGCAATCGGCATTATCGCCGTCAGCATCACCTAGGCCAACCATGTCCCCCTGAACAACACCCTGAAAGGAGGCAGCAATGACGCTCCAACTGTCCATCGAGGAAGTGGAAAATCTCGATACCCCTGATGACACACCGTGGTACATCCGCGTCGGTGACGTGATCATCATCGCCGGCATCGTCGTCGGAATCGCCGCGACCTGACCCGTGCGCGGGCGGGAGGTTCTGGTCCCGCCCGCGCGCACCTTTCAATGGCCACTTCCGGAGGAGACAAGTCGATGAAACCGACACCAGACAAAACCGCAGACGCCATTCTGCGCGTCCTGGGTCACGTTGATCCGCCCGAGGATCTTTACAGTGCATCAGGATCGCGCCTCTACGATCTGATCACTGCCGACGACCTCACCGAGCTTCCCGAAATCCTGGCGGCAGCCCGCAGCACCAACGGGCCCATCCTTGAGCTTGCCGCCGGGTCCGGCCGGATCACCCGTGCCCTGCTGGCTTTGGGACGCCCCCTGACGGCCGTCGACTCCTCACCTGAGATGCTGGCGATGCTCGCTTGCAAAGTCAGGACCAAGGAGTTCAACCCCCGCAGCGTCCCGGTTGAACTGGTGGAGGCGGACATGTCCACGCTGGAGCCCGACGGCGGTTACGGTTGCGTTGTCCTCGGTGCCAGTTCCATCACGCTCCTTGACCCGGAAGGACGCCGGAACCTCTTCCGCCGGGTCCGCGGTTCCCTGGCCGCCGACGGTCGCTTCCTGCTGACCGTCCTGAATGCTGACAGCCACCAAACGTCGGGAACCTACGACGGCGGCACAACAGTTTCCGCTCTTGGGGACGACGCCTTCCTGATCACCGCGGAAAGCCGCGATTCCGTAAACGGCGCCAGGCACGTGACCATGATCCACGTCAGCTTCAACGAGGGCGGCACGTACCGGTCCTCCGCCTACACCAGTGAGGTCGCCTTTGTCAGCAATCACCTGATCGAGTCCGAGATCACGGCGGCCGGGCTGGAGATCCTTGAGCGCCGGCCTGTCCGGTTGGCTACGCCCAGTCCGGAACTGAACGACGTTGAACTCTGGGTGTGTGGCCCATGAGCATTGATGCCGTCACCACGCTTGACCCGGCGTCGGGCCTGCTTTCCGAGGCAAGCGTTCACCTGCCCAATGACGTGGGCCTTTGGCGGACCGTGGGCTATCTGTCCAACACCGCCGCCGCCGGCACGGGGTACTCATCCGCGGTGGGGGCCTTCGACCTTCGTCGACGTGCCTCCATGATCCGTGCCGCCGGAGAAGCCGTGGAGCGCTTCGCGTTGGTCCGCGTTGAGGGCGATCGGGATGTCCTGGCCGTGTCAACGGACGAGGACCGCCGCATCGACTTTGTCTCGGCGGGGCTGGGACGGGCCTCCGCACTGGCCTACGACTTCCCCTGGTACCGCGCACGCAACCTGCAAACCGGTGCCGAATCACAAGTTCCGGCTCCGGTGGTGGACTACGGTCCCCAACAGCCTGGCGAACCGTGGGATGCCTTCTTTGATCCCTCTCCCAATGGGGCAGCGTCCGGTCCAACGGCAACCTTTGCCCAAGCTGCTGCCCTGGCCGAGGTCCTGGAACGGGACGGTTTCCTGGCCGCTTGGTACAAGGGAAGTCCGCTCCATCAAATAGACACTGCCCGTCTGAAGGGCCTACCGGACTGCCGCGGCCTGACCCAGCTTCTCGAATCAGCCAAGACCGCCGGCATAGATCCGTGTCTCGCGTTTGTCCCGGAAGACGGCTCCCCACTGCACACGGCTGTCTGCATCATTTGTGATGGCAGCGGGCCGGGATTTGGCGCGGTTGGGCTAAAAACGTCTGCCGACCCGCTGACGGCGTTGCTCGGGGCGCTCCAGGAAGGCCTGCAGATCCGTGAGCTTTTCCTGGCCCGGACACCGCACGCGAGCAGCGCCGCCCTGCAGGTCACTGACGACGATTCGCGCGCTGCCTACTGGTCAACCCCTGGCGCTGTTCAGCGACTTCAAAACTGGGTTGGTTCCTTTGCAGAGTCCGGAATCCCCGCAGGCAAGCCCGTTCCTGATGCAGCCGCCCTGGTCCGGCACCTGGCATCGCGCGGCGTCGGCTCACACTGGGTTGATCTCACGCACCGCCTTCCGGTACGGATCCGGGAGTTGGGTTGGGTCAGCGGCAAAGTGGTCTGCCCGGGTGCCCTGCAGTTGACAATGGACGAAACCAAGGGGCTTTCCATCCCGGATAACCGGAGGGCCGGGTGGGAATCCTCCGGCCATACGACCCCGCACCCGCTGATATGAGCTTGCGTAACAATATGTCCCGGTCCGCAGCTCAGCCGCTTGAATGGCCGGTGCGGCTCAATTCCGTGGCGTCCATCGATCAACCCCTCGACGCGGGTGGTCCGTGGATAGTTGCCCTGAATCAGGTGCCAAAGGCCCGCGTTTCGGCTGACGTGGCCGCGGTGCTGCGGACCGTTGACGGCACCCTGCTGCCCGGGCAGGTAGCAGCTGCTCTCGGGAGCCAATGGACTGCGGAGGACGTGGAAAACGTGGTGGGCCGGTTGGCCCACACCGGAATCTTCGACGCCGGTCCGCACCGTGCAGAGGTCCGTCGCGTGCAGTTCCGGGCACCCTTGACTGTCCAACTCACGCTGTTCAACCCGGCGCCCCTGCTCCAGGCCTTGCGCCCGGCGTTGGCGGTCCTGGTACGCCGGGAAACAGCGGCCGCCCTTGCGATCGTTCTGGTGGCAGGCCTCCTCGGCCTTGTCACGGCCAGCGAAGATATCGTCCGGGTTTTGTCCACACCGTTGCCCATGGAAGCTTATGTTTTTGTGGTTGCGGCCATGTTCGCCTCCACCCTGCTGCACGAACTGGGCCACGGAATGGCCCTAACGTACTTCGGAGGCACGCCCAGACGCATCGGCATCATGCTGTTCTACCTGTCTCCGGCATTCTTCTGCGACGTGACGGACGGTTGGCGCTTGGGATCCCGCAAGCAACGCGTCGTGATCGCCTTGGCCGGTCCGGTGGTCCACGCTGCCTTGGGTAGCCTGGCCCTGGCAACGCATCTATTCCTCCCGGCCTCCCCGCTTGGCGATGCTGTCCTGCTGTACGGGGTGATCTGCTTCGCGGTGGCGGTCCTCAACCTGTTCCCCTTCATCAAGTTGGACGGCTATGTGGCACTGATGTCATGGCTGGATGTGCCGCACCTGCGCAGGAAAGCCCTGGATGCATTGGCCGGCGTCGTCGGCTATTGGCTGCTGGGTGCACCCCGAAGCAATCACCATCAGGGGTGGCTGCCGTGGTTTGGCCTGGCGGGCTTTGTGTCGGGCGCAGCCTTCACCTTGGTTGGCTTCCAACGGCTGGTGCCCGTCTTCCTGCAGCTTGGGCTGGTGGGACACGTGGTTGTGGCCGCTGGTTCTTGCCTGCTCCTCGTAGTGGTCCTCAAGATTGTCCTTGCCTTCTTCGGCTCCGCGGCCAGGCAGGGAAGTCCTTTCTGGAGGCGTGCAGTAGTTGTGGTGGCTGGCGTGCTGTGCGTTGCTGCCCTTCTCGCAGCAGTTCCCGTCAGGCCCACCACTGTTGCCGGCTACACCTACAGCGACGGCGATCTTCGTATTGTCATGCCAACGGTGTCCGGGACACACTCCATCTCCGCCGGGGACGAGGTGATCCTGCAAACGCAGGGCATGGTGATCAACCTCGAAGTGGCCAGGGCCAGCGTTGGTGACCAGCCGCCGTCGAACATCAACGCACCAGTGGAGACGGTAGGGCCGGTGACTTTCCCGGGCGCCCTGGTGCCGGTGCTTGCCTACCCAGGCGAGATGCACGCCTTCGCATCCTCCACCCCTGCGTCCGGACGCGCCGTGATCAGCGGCGGCACAAGCGTGAGCCTGGGGGAGTGGCTTTGGAACGCCATCACCGGGTCGCCGTTGTGGCCGGGCTCGTCCGTGTCCGGAACCGACCCCACGAAAGGTGCCCCATGACTGTCTACGCCAAATTTGCACACTTCAGCAAGAAACGCGGAGACCAATTGGTGGTGGACGACCTGTCCTTCGAGGTGCCCGCAGGCAGTGTTGTAGGACTGATCGGCCCCAACGGTGCCGGCAAGAGCACGGCGCTCGCAGGGTTGACTGGCCTGGTGGCCGCGACCTCCGGAAGTGCCACAGTTTTCGGGACCGGGTACCGGGGACTGCGGAGACCGGCCACCAAAGTGGGAGTGAACCTCGATTGCATGGATATGGAGCCTGGCCTGAGCGGTCGCAGACACCTCCAGATCTGCCAAGTGGCCGCAGGCGTGGGCAGGGACAATGTGGAGCGGGTCCTGGAGCAAGTGGGCCTCGCCGAGCACGCCGACAGGAAGGTCAAGGACTATTCCCTGGGAATGCGTCAACGTCTGGGCATTGGATCCGCAATCATCGGCGATCCAAAGCTTTTGGTCCTCGACGAGCCCGCAAACGGGCTGGATCCGGAAGGCATCCAGTGGCTGCGCCAGTTTCTCAGGGGCTTCGCCGCAGCGGGTGGGAGCGCACTTGTTTCCAGCCACCAATTACTTGAACTGGAACACGTGGCGGACAGCGTGGTGGTGCTGAAGCGCCGAACCATGTTCCAAGGATCCTTGGCGCAGGCCAAAGCGATCGGTGGGGGCAGCCTGGAAACTGCGTACTTCCGCATCCTCGAGGACTCATGGTGAAGGACGACGTGCGGGGAACGATCATGGACGTGGTCCGGTCCGAACTCCTGCGGTACATGAGCGGCTACTCGGTGCTCGGTGTGCTGGCGTTCGCGGCCCTGGTGCCGTGGTTCATCGCCAATTTCGCCGGCTGGCCTGGCAACTCCGAAGCCGTGCCGCCGGGTTACCACATCCAGGCTTTCTGGGGTTTGGCGGCAAGCATCGCCGTAGTAGCTGCCTTTGCCGGGAGCTATGTGGTGTCCCGGGAGTCCTACTACGGCACTTTGCGGCGTACCGTCCTGGTGTCCGGACTGGTTGCCGTGGCGGTTGCCAAGTACGCTGCCGCGTTGGCCATAGGCAGCGGCATCATGCTGACCGGTATTGCTTTGTGGGGTGCGAGCGTCGCGTTCGCCGTACCCGCCGCGGCCCACGCCGAACTCCTGTCCCCTGAATCGTGGCGCTTCCTGCCAGGAGTCGTCCTCGCCGGGGCCATGGCATCCTTGTGGGGCTGCTCACTGGGCTGGATCATCCGGCATTACTACGCAACGACGATCGTCACCATGCTCCTTCCGCTGGCTGTCGAGTTGCCGTTGCTCTTGAGCTTCCCGGAAGCAGCGCGATGGCTTCCGTCCGGAGCCTTGGCAGGTGTGGCGTCATTGCCTATTAGCGGGCTCCTCGGCCCGGTCCCCGCCTTTGCTGTGTCCTCGGGATGGCTGGCAGCCAGCGGGTTCGCCGCGGCCAAAGTGCTCGAAGGCACGGAATTCTGAGTGGGCAACTTGTCAGCAGCCTTCATCACGGATCTGGTCCGTCCCTCCTTATGGCGTCACGCGGCCGTGGGTTCGTTACTGGTGGGTGCGCTCGCCGGAACCTTGTATACCCTCGCCTACTTTGAATCCGGGCCGTCGTCCCTCGGAACCGAGGCAGTGCTGTTGAAGTCTGCCCTTTCCCTGGTCCTCACAGGCTCCGCGCTGCTGGGTTCTTTCGCGTTCACCTTGGCCTTCAGGACAGGATCGCTCCATCTGCGGGTTCTCTTGTTCCAGCGGACCCCGGCGTTCGCAGCAAGGGCAGGATCCACCATGGTTGCGGCTTCCGCCTTGGGAGTTGCCACGGCAGAACTTTGTGCGGCCCTTGGTGCCTTGGTGTCCGGAACAACCGGGATCCATGCTCCAGGTGTGTTCGCCGCCACGGGGTGCATGGGTGCCGCATGGGGATACTCGATTGGTTCGCTGGTGAGGAACCACCAAGTGAGTCTCTTCCTTGTTCCCCTGACCTTGGTGCTCCCGGGGCTTGCTGCTCAGCTGATGCAGGAGGCCGGTCAGTTCGTCTTTCCCTTGGCAGCAGCGGACTGGGCGGATCGGGCGATCCTCAGCCAGCCGGCGTCGTGGTCTCTGCTGACCTCGCTCGGCTGGTTAGCCGCCGTCGGCGCCGCAGCCCTCGGCGTCTTCACCAAACGCGACCTGGCTTGAACCACAACCCAATGAAGGAGTCCATCATGAACCGCACACCCCTGGTCTGGCTGCTGCTGGCCCTGGTCCTCGGCACGTACGGCGTGTCCATCTTCATGAGCAATGCCAACAACCCCGCGTGGTGGTCTACTGTCTCGGGGGTCATTGCAGTCATTGGCGCAGTGGTGATGTTTGCACGATTCCTGCTTGAACGGCGATCAGACAGGAGCGGGTAATGAGTTCGACCATCGATTCTTGGCAAAAGCTGTGGTCCAGCGTGGCGTACAAAGGGTTTGTCACCATTACTCGTGACACCTACATGGAAAACACCGGGACCATCTCCGATTGGGACATCATCAGTGGTGCCGACTCCGCAGCGATGATCGCGTTCACGGAGGGCGGCACTCACGTGGTCCTGTTTGAGCAGTTCAGGGTAGGGCCATCCCGGCAATTGATGGAGCTTCCCGGTGGATACCTGAACCGGGATGAAACTCCTGCCGCAGCAGCCAAACGCGAACTCATGGAGGAAACGGGCTACGAAGCCGCGGCCGTCAGTGATTGCGGATCGGAATGGTGGGCCGCCAACGCCGCCAGGCGCAAACACATCGTGATAGGTGCCGAGGCGCGACTGGTCCGTGAGCCTTCCTGGGACCCGTCAGAAGCTGGAAGGGTGCACCTGCTGCCCAGCTCGGATCTGCTCCCTTTCCTTTTGAGCGGAGAGCTGACAGACGCCGGGCCCGCTTGCCGGGGACTGATGTCCTTCGCGGCAAGCGAGCCCGCCAATCCTGTGCTGGCCGGTCTGCGGACTACTGTCCGCGGACTGCTCACTTTCTAGCTAGGTCTATCTCTGTTTGGGGCCTTTCCCCTCGGACACAACCATCGCTGAGCCGCCGCCGCGTCGCTCCGGCTCAGCGGCAGCTGTCAACAGGCCGTCCTCACCGAACTCGATCGCTGTCGCCGCCCCGATCTCTGCCGCCGACGTGAAGGCATCACCGGCCGGAACCAGCGTGTGGCCAAGGGTGGATAACCCATCGTCATATGCCTCAATGAAGGCAGGCTCTGCCGTGACATTGAGGGTGTTCCTTTGCGCCGCCCGCGGAGCTGCCAACGCCTCGGAGACACTCATGCCCAGGTCCACCCGGTTGAGGATGGTCTGCAGCACCGTGGTGATGATGGTTGACCCGCCGGGCGATCCAAGCGCCAGGAACGGCTTCTGATCCTTCAGGATGATGGTGGGCGACATGGACGACCGGGGACGTTTGTTGGGCTGAATCCTGTTGGGGTCGTCCGGGTTGTACACCGTGGTGAAGTCAGTGAGCTCGTTGTTCAGCAGGAAGCCGCGGCCCGGAACTACAATGCCTGATCCGCCTGTTTGCTCAATCGTCAGCGTGTACTCCACGACGTTGCCCCAGCGGTCGGCGACCGTCAGGTTCGTGGTGGAGATGTTCTCGGTGTCCGTCTCCTCGGCGAGCGGTGCATCGGAAGGCGGGCACGCGCCGTCGTAATCCGTGACGTCGCCGGGAGCCACCGGCTTGGTAGCCGCTGCAGCCGGATCAATCCTGCACGCACGTTCCTTGCCAAAGACATCGTCAAGCAGCGCCGCAGTGGGAACATCCACAAACTTGGGATCGCCCACGTAGGCTCCACGATCCGCGAACGCCAACGCGCTCGCCTCCAGGTAGTGGTGGAGTGCGTCAGTGGTCTCCATGCCGGCAAGGTCGAAGGGCTCCAGGATGTTCAGGGCCTCACCCACGGTGGTTCCACCGCTGCTGGAGGGTGCCATTCCATAGACGTCATACCCGCGGTACTCGACGTGTGTGGGGTCTTGATCGAGTGCCTTGTAGTTCGCGAGGTCGTCCGTTGTCATGAAACCCACCGGTACAGGCAGGTCGGTGTCACCGGATGTGGGCGGAGCCTGAACCGTGGCCGCGATCTCCTGGGCCAATGCCCCGCCGTAGAAAGCGGCAGTGCCGTCCTTGGCGAGCAGCCGGTACGTTTCGGCGAGTTCGGGGTTCTTGAAGACGCTTCCGACGGCGGGAGCGTCACCGCCGGGCAGGAACAGGTCCTGGGTGGAGGTGAAAGTGTCAAAGCGCAGCTTGTTGTCCAACGTCTGCTGGCGGAAGGTCTGGTCCACCACAAAACCCCGGTTGGCCACCTTGATGGCAGGCTTCAATGCCTCGCCCAGGCTGAGGGTGCCCCAACGCTCAAGGGCTCGTTCCCACGTGGCAGGCGTTCCGGGGACGCCGACGGAGACGCCGCTGGTGACCAGATCCGGGGTGAACGGGTAGGGCTTACCCGTTTCCGGATCGATGAAGGCGTCCTCGGGCATGCCTGCCGGTGCTGTTTCACGTCCGTCGATTGTCCCCACTTGCTGGGTCTTGGCGTCGTAGAACACAAAGTACCCGCCGCCGCCAATGCCGGCGCTGTACGGTTCTGTCACACCCAGGGTGGCGGCTGCTGCGACGGCCGCGTCGGCTGCGTTGCCGCCTTTCCGCAGGACTTCTATTGCGGCGGCGGACGCCTCGGGGTCCACGGTGCTCACTGCGCCGCCGTAGCCGGTAGCTGTTGGGTTCTTGTCTGTTTGGCGCGGATCGGCGAAAGCCGGGCTGGCTACCGCTCCGCTCGTCACGCTTAGGGCCAAGGCTGCTGTGACAGCAGCCAGTCGACGTCTCACTTGTGTCATGGTTTCTCCCAGGATTTCCAGACGAAGGTGCGGGTGGACGGTCCGGTCACCCTATCGCGGGGGTTTTTGAGGTTCAACGGTTGACAGGTGCGGCGAGGTGGGCCAAGAGCGGAACGCGGTTAGTTAGGTTAGCTATCGAGGCAGCTTGCCAGAGTGCCTCAGGACCGCCCCCCGCTTGGCCACCAGCCGGAGCGGTGTCCGGCCCAGCTCAACGGTGATCTCCTGCCCCAAGGATGCCGTGAGCCGGTCTTCTTCCATGCCGTCGCCGAACACCACCAACTGGTCCGACGCCACGGTGATCCGCATAGACTCGCCGGCTAAAAGGGCACCTTCCGTCAACGAAGCTCCCGTGACGGGGGAGGGCCACGCTTCCCGCACGAACCAGGCCAATCGGGGGTCTGTTGGAGCCGGCAGCGTCCGGCCTCCCCGTTCCAGGGCGATCGAGGCGCACCATCCGGTGGCTCCTGTCCCGGTGGAAACAATGAGCCCGGAGGACGATTGGCGTTCGCTTGCAGGCTTCCCGTCAGCGCGAGGCGCCGTTAATTGGTACCTCGCCGACTGGTGCGAGGCGTGGCCGACGAACACTTCATTGAGCGCCGAAAGCTGCTGGCCGTCGTCGAGCGTTGCCGTCACGGTGGTGAGGTCCTGGCAGGGGAGGCCCGCCGAATCGGCGGCGGCCAGGAGGGCTGCCGCCTGGGCTGGAGAGTGGTTCACCAGGACACCGGGGTTGGTGCCGGGTTCGGGGTCGATGCCGAGCACCGGCTGGCCGTTGAGGTACTTGGCGACGTTGGCCACCAACCCGTCCTGTCCCACCACGGCGACGATGTCGTCGTCGGCAAGGAGGAAGCGGCTCAGGTCGGCACGTTCGACGTCGGCCTGCCGCCACTCCGCCGGGATCGAGGCGCGCATGGCGGCCAGGGCTGCGGTGAGTTTGTCGTGCCGGTCCTGGACGTCCTGCAGATTGCGCCCCCGGGTCCGGAGGAAGAATTCTGCCTGTCCGCGGGTGGCGTGCCGGTCCAGGAGTTCCTGGAGTTCGGTGCGTCGATGGACGAAGACGATCCGGGGGTTTGCCATTATCGGTCCTCATAGTTGGTGACGGTTACAGCGGGATAATTGGTGACAGGTGCAGTGGGATATTCGGTGACGGGTGCAGCGGTGTCTTTGAACAGCCCGGCCAGTGCGCCTGTGAGCAGGTCGGGGGTGATGGTGAGGTTGCCGATGTTGGGAAGCGAGCCGGCGGCGTCCCGGATCGCCAGTGCCAGCAGCGTTGCCTGGTCCATGTCGCGGTAGACCTGCATGGTGGCAGCCTCGCGGGCGGCGGCGGCTTCTCCTACCAGCCGGATCTGGTTGGCTTCCGCTGCGGCGCTGATACCGGTTCGCTCAGCGGACCCTTGGGCCTCGATCAAGCCAGCGGCGGCCTTTTCCTCCGCAGCCCTGCGGGCGTTGGCACCTTCCTGCGCCACCAGCCGTTCGCGCCGGGATGCCAGTTCGATCTGGCTTGCCATCTCATTCTCGGAGATGGTCCGTTCACGTTCGACGGCGACTGCGCGCCTTTCGTACACGGCCCGGTCGGCTTCGGCCTGCAGCTGTTCGCGAACGGGTGTTTGGAGGGCCCGTTCGACGTCGGATTCGGGCCGGACCGCGAGTACCTGAACGCCGAGGATGTCGATGCCGGTGGACTGCAGCCTCGCATCGGCCCGCAAGGCCTCGGTCAGGAGCAGGCGGAGTTGGGAAACTCCCCGTTCCAGGGCTTCGGCCAGCGTGGTGGTGGCGATCTGGTCGATCGCGTGGCTCTGGCAGAGCTGGCCGATGATGGTTGACACCTGTTTGCGCCCGGTTGCCGCCGGTTCACCTGCAGGGTGGAGCCCGAAGTCGAGTCGGTTCGATACAGCCACGGGGTCGACGAAGCGGTACGTCACGTTGGCCTGCACGCTGACGTCCTGGTGGTCGCGGGTGATGGCGTGGAACAGGGTGGGCAATTCCTGGTCGTCCACGGGAACTTCACTGAGGACGGAGTCGGCTTGGCGGAACCAGAAGGCCTGGCCGACGCCCTGGTGCCGGACCTGCCCTTTCTGCAGGTGGACTACGTAGCCGGTGGGGCTGCCGAGGAAGTGGTTGATCCCGGGGTAGCGCTTGATGGTTGCCATGGTGTGCTCCTTCTCGTTTGTTCTCGTCACTTTGACGATAACTACAACTTAGGCAACAGTCGTCTTTATTGTCAACTTGACGATAATTGCCTACGATTGCTGCATGCCTTCGAATGCCCCTGCCCGCTTCCCAGTGACTGTGGATGTCGTTGCCCTGACTGTCCGTGAGGGCAGCTTGAACGTCCTGCTGATCACGCGCCTCATCGAGCCCTTCCGGGGCCAACTGGCCCTCCCTGGCGGGTTCGTCCTTCCGGGTGAGGACCTGCTCGAGGCGGCGACGCGGGAGCTCGCCGAGGAGACCGGCGTCGAACGCCTTCCCGGCCACCTGGAGCAATTGGGGAGCTACGGGCCCAAGGGTCGCGATCCCCGGGGTGAGATCCTGACGGTGGCCCACCTGCTGCTCGCTCCGGACTTCCCCGTACTGGCTGCGGGCAGCGACGCCGAGAAGGCAGCGTGGTATCCGGTGAGGGCGATCATGGACGGTGAGGTGAGTCTCGCCTTCGACCACGCGCGGATTCTGCAGGATGCGCTGGAACGGGCCAAGGCCAAGCTCGAGTACTCACCATTGGGCGCAGCATTCTGCGGGGAAGAGTTCACCATAGCCCAACTCCGGTCCGTGTATGAGGCTGTATGGGGAACGCGGCTTGATCCCCGCAACTTCCATCGAAAAGCCACCGGAACGCCCGGCTTCCTGGAGGACACAGGCCGCATGACCGCGGGCGACGCGGGACGGCCGGCAGCGCTGTTTCGCCTCACCCCGGAAGCACGCCCGACGGCGGGTCAACCCACCCGTGCGATCCTCAACCCGCCGCTGATGCGGCCACGGGACTAAACGCGGCCTTCGCCCAATAGGCTCTGGACAGCTTCCGGCTCGTGGCTGCACTCTATTCTGAGGGCTTCAGCAGCGGGGCCCTCTCTGGAGGCATTCATGGGCAGGTTCGGTGACTTTCTCGGCACGGCGATGCACCGCAGTACGCCCCAGACCGGAGCCTTGCCGTTGATAACCCAGCCCCAATCCATGGTGGTTCCCAAGCTGGCTGAAATCGTCGGTGGCGTGGTTGCCATGCTGCGGGAGGACGGCCGCAGATCCCTTCCGGTGGTGGATTCCCGCTCCTCGGCTCCGTGGCCCGGCGTTTACGTCCTGGGACACATCGCCGGAGCGGATGACGACGGCGGTACGGCCTTCGCGGAGGTGGCCATGGACGGCTCGGGCCGGCTCGCGCTGTTCCAGCCACTGGAGGTGGCCGCCAGGGGGTCCCGGTTGGTTCCTGTTAGCTCCTCCAGCCTGGAGGCCAGATATTTGAAGCAAGTGGGCGAGATCCGGCCCACCAGCGAACAGGGTGCATTTCCCATCACGTTGGACCGGACCGGTGAATTGATGATCCTGCCTTTGTGGCGGCCCGAATATACGGCGGAGGTGCCCTTGAGGGAGTACTTGTACTCCCTGGCATCCGAGGCCGGTGGAGTCCTGCCTCCCGGCTGAGGCCCCGGGCCAAGGTCCGGGCCTAAGACCTTGCGGTGCTGGCCGGAGCGAGGGCCACTGCATCCCTGAGCCGTTCCAGCGTTTCCTCGGCCGAGCCGTTGGCATCCACCTCAACGAAGTCCGGGAATTCGGGAAGCGAGCGGTAGGCCGCGCGGAAGGCCTGCAGATCGGACAGTGTCTCCCGGTCAGTGCCACGCCGGGTGACGCGTTCCTGCGCCACCCGGGGGTCGACGTCGAAATGGACGATGAGGTCCGGCGCGGGAAGTGCGGCCAGCAACCACGGCAGGAAGCGGCCGCGCCCCAGTCCGTTGGCCTGGCGGAGGGCCAGTTGGCAATGCAGGTGGCGGTCCATCACCACGGTCCCTTTGAAGAAGCGGGCGCGGGCATGCGACACCACGACGTTGAAGATCCGGACAGTGGTCTCAATGGCGTCGACCAGGCGGGGAGGCAGGTGCCAGCCAAAGCGGGCGCTGAGGAGGGATAGCCGGCGCCGGGCGGCATGGTTGCTGAGCAGCAACGCCTTGGTGCCGCTCTTCTCCAGCGTCGTGGTGAGGGCGTTGGCCGCCGTCGTTTTTCCGGACCCGTCTATGCCTAACAGAACAATGAGCATGTGGCCTCCCTTCGTCTTCCGTACAACGCCGAACGGCGCGAACTTGTGCCGAAATATGGCCGGGATCACTACTGTGCCGTGTGGTGACGTCCGCCTATCATGATGCTGTGCACGTACTTTGGTAAGCCGGATTTGTTTGAGCCGGCGGTCTTAGGGGTAAGTACGGAACAAGGAGATCATTTTCTCCGTTCGGTGCCCGTTGATATGGGGTGGATCTCCTATTGGAGTCCCAGCGGACGCCTTCCTAACTGGACAAATTTGTTTGAAGGGATGCGTAGCTACATGAACACTCTTTTAGTGATTGCCGGTGTCATCGCGATCATCTTGCTCCTTGTTGGCGGATTTAACCAAGCCTTGAGCTTCCTGCTGTGGGTAGGAATTATCCTGCTTGTTCTGGCTCTCATTGGTTGGGTGCTTGGCAGGGGCCGGTCGCGCGTATGACCACTGATCCAACCGAAGTTGCCGGCTTTAGCCAGGTGCACGACGGAATCACCACTCCGGGACACCCGATCCCACGGGATTTGGGGGCTCCGGAGCAGGATGAGCAGGTTCCGGTGGATGATTCCGGGGGTGGCCCCGAGGACGCCACGGATGCCGGAGAGAATCAATCGGCAAATCCGGCGGGACCGGCTGAAGAAAAGGATGGGCAAACTGCGGATGACCGCGGTTTGACCACCGAAACCAATCCAACGGATTGACCAGGGTGCGGCCGTGCAGGGAACTGTGCGGCCGCATTCCGGTTCTCCGGGCTTTTCCCCGGCAGTACATCCGTTATTTGAGAGGTAAAAATGCGTATCGGTTCAATTATCGGGCTGATCGTTGTTGTGTGGCTGGTGATTGGTGCAATTGCGGCAGGCCAGCGCGGCTATTACAACGCCCCGCCTGCCCAGTGCTCGCAGTTCGCTACGATCGCGCTGAATATTGTGGCGGGCCCGTTGAATTACACGGGGCTGGACCCGCAGGGCGGCTGTGAAGTTCCCCAGCCTTCTTAGGGCCGGTGTACATCGTAGTGCCTTACCCGGCAGATTACTAAGTTTGCTGATTAATTACGTCCGATCATGGACAGTAAGGCTACTGACCTTATAGGTTCGAGGAGTTCATAAACAGTTCCACCGCTTTGGAAAGGACAGGTCGCATGGACAAGCAGAACGCCACACCGGAAGAAGAAGTGGGCGGCTACGGTACCCCCACTGCGGAGCAGGAAGCCGGCGGAGGCCAAGCCCAGCCGCGGGTGGAAGAAGACCTCAGCGAGGCAGGCCTGAGCCAGGACAGCCCCGACGGCGAAACCTACGCCACCGGCGCGCCCAACCTGAGCCACCTGGATCCGGAAGATTCCGACAGTGCGGGGGAGCCCGGCGCCGGCCGTTTTGGCGGCACGGATGAGCAGTACCACACGGAACAATCCACGATCCCGGACGAATCAGGTTCGGAAACGGCGTCGGACATTCCCGACGGAAGCGGCAATGACCTTCCCCCGGAGGAGTCCCCCAAGGACGACGACGGCGAAAGCTTCGACGCCGGCTGAGCAACCGCGCTGACGCGCCCAAGACCGGCGCGCCTGCGGTTATGCAGCCAGCCGGCTGGCGCGCCACCGGCAGTCCAACCCACCGACACCATGAAACATTGAAGGAGCACCACCTATGGCTACCGTCAATAAGTCAGTCGACGTAGATGTCCCCGTATCCGTGGCCTACAACCAGTGGACACAGTTCGAGACGTTCCCGGAGTTCATGAACGGGGTAGAGGCAGTCCAGCAGATTGATGACACCGCCCTGCATTTCTCCACCAACGTGGGCGGCGTCAAGCGCGAGTACAACGCGCAGATCATCGAGCAGGTGCCGGATTCCCTGGTGAGCTGGGCCAGCGTGGACGGCCCGCGCAATGCGGGAACAGTGAGCTTTGAGCCACTGGATGCCGGCCGGACGAGGGTCAACGTGGAGATCGAATGGGAACCCGATTCCCTGGCGGAGAAGGCCGGGTCGGCGGTAGGCGCCGACAGCCTGCGCGTTGGTGCCGACCTGGACAAGTTCAAGAAATTCATCGAAGCCCAGGGGCATGAAACAGGTGCCTGGCGCGGCACCGTCAGCGGTGGCGATGTTGATGAAGCAGGAGGACCATTGGTTTAACCGCTTCTCCGGGAGGGCCGGCCAACGAACGGGCCGGCCCTCGCGGGCGCCCTACGGAAATGCGCAGTGAGGAGATTACGCCCATGGCAGCTTCCAGCACGGTTGAGGCAGAAAGAAAGTTCGACGCCGATACCTCCACTCCGCTTCCCGACCTCACGGGGGTGAAGGGCGTCGCACGCGTCGGTTCCCCTGCCACCCACACCCTTGAGGCCGTCTATTTCGATACGCGGGACCTGGCTCTGGCAGCCCGTGGCATCACGCTTCGGCGGCGTACCGGAGGACCCGACGCCGGATGGCACCTCAAGCTTCCCCACAGCCCAGGGCGTCGAACAGAAATCCAGGCGCCGCTGGGCCAAGTGGACACCGTACCCGTGGAACTCCTCGACCGGGTGCTGGCCTTTTCGCGTGGACACGCACTCAAGCCGGTGGCAACGCTGGACACCCAGCGCACAACGTACGCACTGTACAGCGACGATGACCAGCGGTTGGCCGAGTTCGTGGACGACCACGTTGTGGCGCGCCCCGCCCACGACAGCCCTGCTCCACAGGAGTGGCGGGAGTGGGAAGTGGAGCTGAACGGGGCGGTCGGGGATCACGACGATGCCCTGCTGGACGCAGTAGCTACCCGCCTCGTCCAAACCGGCGCACGCCCCAGTGAACGGACCTCAAAGCTTGCCACGGCCTTGGGCGATACGTTGCCTCCTGCCAAGGGCAGCGGCCGGGAAGTGCCCCGGCCCAAGGGCCCGGCTGTGGTTCCGGTGCTTAACTATCTGGACGGGTTGCTGGCAAAGGTCCTCTTTGAAGATGCCCACGTCCGGATGAACCGGGACGACGCAGTCCACCAGATGCGGACCCTGACCAGGCGCCTGCGTTCTGTGCTGCGCAGCTACCGCAAGTTTTTCAAGGCAGCCCCCGTGGCCGAACTCGAATCCGAGCTGAAATCGCTGGCCAAGACCCTGGGCCGCTACCGTGACGTTGAGGTGCTGCATGCCCGGCTCCGGAAGGACCTGGACGACCTGCCGGTGAAGCTTGTACTGGGACCCCTGCAGGCCCAACTTGATGAACGGATGAAAGTCCGCGCCGACACCGCCCTGGCTGCCATCCGTACACGGCTCAACAGCCCTAGGTACTTCCGTCTCCTGGACAAGCTTGAAGCGTTCCTTGACGCTCCACCGGTAGCTCCGGGAGGAACCGGACCGGCGCGGAAAACCACCGCCAAGTACGTCAACAAAGCCGCCAAGCGCGTAGCCAAACGCCATGACGCAGCGGTGGGTGCCGCCGTCGGGCCTTCCCGCGACCTGGCGTTCCACGAGGTCCGGAAGGCTGCCAAAAAACTGCGGTTCGCTGCCTCTGCCGTGGAAAGCGTGCACGGAAAGCCGGCACGGAAGATGGCTGACGCAGCACACGGGATCCAGACGGTCCTCGGCGAACACCAGGACAGCGCCGTGGCACGCGCGGAGCTGCTGAAACTCGGCTCGGCGCCGGGCGTGGGAAACGCCGCCTTCACCTACGGTGTCCTCCACGCTGCCGAACGCCAAGCAGCCGATGCTGCCCAGCAGGAGTACCTGCGCGGCAAGAAGAAAGCACGGAAACTGCGCCTCAAGAAGTAAGGAATTAGCCCTCCGGAACCTGGCCCCGGAGGGCAATTTCTCCCCGGGACTATTTCTTCAGGAAGGCCAGAAGCGCTTGGTTGATCTCGGCTCCGTGCGTCCACAGCAGGCCATGCGGGGCGCCTTCGATCTCCTGATACTCGGCGCTGGGCAAAGCTTCCTTGAAACGGCGGCCGGTGACGTCGATCGGCAGGATGTTGTCTGCCGTGCCGTGGACAATCAGGGCCGGAACATCGATCTTGGGGATATCGGCCCGGAAGTCCGTGAGCCACGTGGGCTGGGCAGCGACGGACGCGAAGGCTCCCGAGCTTGCCGCCAGGTTCCAGCTGGCATCCAAGGACTCTTGGCTGAGCCGCTCGGTCCCCAGGAACGTTTCCGTGTTGTAGAAGTTCTTGAAGAAGTCAGTAAAGAACGCGTACCGGTCCGCCTTCACGGCATCTGCCAGACCGTTAAAGACATCCTGCGGAACGCCGTCCGGGTTGTCGTCGGTCTTCAGGAGGAACGGCTCCAGCGAACCAAGGAACACGGCTTTGGCTACGCGGGCTGAACCGTAGGTGCTGATGTAGCGGGCAACCTCCCCGGTACCCATGGAGAAGCCCACCAGGACTGCGTCGTTCAGGTCCAGGGTTTCCAGGACGGTCTTGAGGTCGGCCGCGAACGTGTCGTAGTCATAGCCAACGGTGGGTTTGCCCGACTTTCCGAAACCCCGGCGGTCATAGGTGATGACCCGGTACCCGGCGTCCAGCAGGGCAGCAGTCTGCTTTTCCCATGACGAGCCGTCCAGCGGATAGCCGTGGATCAGCACCACTGCCTGTCCCGACCCGTGATCCTCGTAATAGAGCTCAATCTCAGTGCTGTTTTCGTTTCCGACGGTGATGTAAGCCAAGACTTCGGTCCCTTCATAGCGGTTCTGGGGTGGAACGTTTCCAGCCTACGTGGCCCGCCAACCCGCTGTGCAGGATCCCGGCAGGGTGGTGTTCCCACCAACAGCATCGGCGCACACTGGTTGCCGCCGGCGCCCCGGTGGATTCTTGGATCACCGCCGATGACGATCCTAGGAAGACCCATGCCACTCGCCCTGCGTCCCACCAGCAGCTACGCTTCCATCGACGAGCTCCTGGGTGACGGAAGCCGCCGTTTCTTCAGCCATGGCTATAAGTCCACCAATCCCCGGCTGAGTTCCCTCCGGGTAGTCCACACCCTGGCAGAATCCACCTTGACGGCCCGCGCCGCACTGGGCCTGGACGGCGTCTGGTCCGTCAAAGGAAACTCGGAACAGGTTCCGCATCTTGGCACCACGGACGTCCTGGTCCTGGCGTGCAGAATGGCCGAGGCCCTGCTGGCCAGCCGCTATTCCCCGGATCTGTTGCCGACGGCCCGGCTGGCCTCCGTGACCATCTCCGGAGGCAGCGAACCGGTGGAAGGCCTCTTGGGCGACCTTGAATGCCGGGCAACCCTTGAAGACGGGGCGGCAGGCTCGGTGATCCGGTGCTCCGTGGCGTCCATGGGCGCGGTGCTGGAAATCGACCATCAGCCGGCCGGGCTGGGGCTTGCCTCAGTCCAGTCTCCGACAGAAGAGGCCTTGGTGGGTGAGGCCGGTTCGCGTCTCTACGGGCAACTGTGGGCCCAACGGCAGGTCTCCTTGCTGGACGTGGTCCTGGACGGTGACGGTAACGCCCGGGCCGGGCTGTCCTTCCGCGAACAACCTTCGCTGGGCCGGAACTTGGGTGACCGCCGCGGGTTGGAAGCTGCGTACCCCCAGGCGCTGTCCGCCGTCGAGTACTTTGTAGGGTCGCTGCAACTGGGGCAAGTCCTCCTGTACCGGCTGGACTCCATGGACCGGGCCAACAGCAACACACTGTGGATGCGCCGGACCCGCATCACCCTCAACGTTCCCTGCCCGAAAATCGGGGGCGGGCAGGGTACTGAACTGACGGTCCGGCTGAAGAAGAGCCGCCTTATCGAAAAAGACGGCGGAGTGTGGCGTTGCGCCGACGTCGTGGGAACGTTCGACGGCGGCGAGGTCGTCTGCAGCGTCGCCCACCGTCTTCCCGTGGCGGCTGGCGTCCCTGCGACCGTTGGGGTAGTGAAATGAGTACTGCTGTTGTCCGGGGCCTTGGTGGTGCCCTGCCGGGAAAGGTGGTCACCAACCACCATCTCTCGGCCGTCATGGACACCACCGACGAGTGGATCCGGCGCCGGACGGGAATCGTTGAGCGCCGCCACGCCGATGAAACAGAGAGCACCAGCGTGCTGGCAACCCTTGCGGGAGAACGCGCCCTGGCAAGTGCCGGGGTCGACTCTGCGGGGCTGGTGATTGTGGCGACCTCGACGCCGGACAAAGTCTGCCCGGCCACGGCACCAAAGGTTGCCGCCAACCTCGGGTTGAATGGGGTCGCAGCCTTCGACATTTCGGCCGTGTGTTCGGGATTCGTGTACGCCCTGGCTACTGCCTCATGGGCCATTGAGTCGGGGTCAACCTCTTCTGCGCTGGTGATCGGAGCCGACACGTTCACGCGGCTGCTCGATCCAACGGACCGGACCACGTCCGTGATCTTCGGTGACGGGGCAGGGGCGGCGTACCTTGCCGCGGGCACTCCGGACCAGCCCGGAGCCATCCACGCCTCCACCTTGCATGCGGACGGCGACGGGGAATCCCTGATCCAGGTTCCGCGGGGCGCCGGTTCATTCTTTGAAATGCAGGGCAAGGAAGTCTTCACCCAGGCGGTCACCGCCATGTCCGGATCCCTGCAGACCGTGCTGGACTCTGCAGGTTGGACTGCTGCGGAGGTCGATTCGTTGATAGCCCACCAGGCCAATCTCCGGATCCTGAACGCCGTGGCCTCCGTGGCCGGGATCCCGGCCGCCAAAGCGGAGGTGCATTTGGACAGGGTGGGCAATACGTCCGCTGCCTCCATTCCGCTGGCGATGACCGACGCCGCCACCAAAGGACACCGGACACCTGGAGACAGGGTGCTGCTCACGGCCTTCGGCGGAGGCACCACCTGGGGAGCCATAGCCATGACCTGGCCATCAATCTCGGTGGTCGACCCGCACTAGGGACGGCTGCCAACTCCTGCCGGCGGGGCCGCGCAGGACCACCGTGGCGCCGGTTGCTCCCGGCACACTGAAAAGGGGGAAGAACAATGGAAATCACCGCTCTGGACGTCATCAAGGCTATCCGGTCCACCATGGACGAACTCAGCCATATGGGACCGGACGACGCCTTCGCAGACCTCGACATCGACTCACTCTCACTGGTTGAAGCGGCCGTGATCATCAGCAACAAGTTCGGCGTCCGCGTTGATGAATTCGAACTCACGGAAGCAGGAACTGCCCGTGAGGCCGCCAACCTGGTCACCGGCAAACTGGCCTTGCAACCCGCACTCTGACCACCTCTGCCACCGCCCACAACCACACAACACAGCAAGGACACCCATGACCATTCCCGCAATCGCAGTTCTCTACTATTCAGGCTCGGGCCACACCAAAGTCCTGGCGGATGCCGTCACGGCCGCTGCCGCAGCCACCGGTGCCACCACGGCACTGTTGCGCGTTGATGAACTTGACCAGGAAGCCTGGGATTTCCTTGACGAGGCTGATGCCATCATCTTTGGTGCCCCCACCTACATGGGCACCGCACCGGCAGCGTTCCACGCATTCGCCGAAAAGACCGCCGGTCGGTGGGCCGTCCAGAAATGGCATGACAAGCTCGGGGCCGGCTTCACCAACGCAGCGTGCAAAGCCGGAGACAAGAACTCCACGCTGGACTACTTCGCTACATTCGGTGCCCAGCACGGCATGAACTGGATCAACCTGGGCCTCCTGCCCGGTTGGAAGAGCACCAAGGGTACGGAAAACGACCTCAACCGCTTTGGCTACTTCAACGGGGCCGCCGCACAGACGTTCTCCGACGTCGGTGTTGACGGCGTGCATCCGGCGGACATCGCAACGGCTGAGCATCTGGGCCGCCGGGTGGCGGAGATCACCGCTGTCTTCGCGGCCGGTAAGACCGCGCTGGAACGGGAACTGGTCAGCGCGGGGGCCTGAACCGCTACGGAAAGCCCGGTGACATCCGGTGTCGCCGGGCTTTCTGCTGTTCCCCCTGGTCCTGGTAGGGCTCTGCCAGGGTCGTTTCCACCAGCCTCATCACTGCGGGGTTGCCCACGTGAAAAAGGTGGCCACGCCCGGCTTCCACCACCGGCGGAGCCGCCGTACACCAATCAGCCCAGCGCGCCGATTCCGACGCCGGCACCACGGGATCGTCCCGGCCCACCAGGACCGTAGCAGGCACTTCCAGTTGGCGCGCCGGTGGCCTGCCTTGGTAGCTGCCAAGAAGTGCCAGATCCTCCTGGAGAACCTCCAGGGCACGCTCCGACAACGTGCCGGAAACACCCGGCTCTGCCAGGACGGCATCCGCCCATACGGCGGCGGGGACCTTTCCGGTGGCGGCAGCACCGGCGTCGGGCGTCACCGGCAGGAAGCCCGACGGCGGCCGGGCGGCTGCGAGGAAAACGTGCGCCACGGTGCCGGACTCCTGGAGGCGGAGCGCCACCTCGAAGGCGAGCACGGCACCCATGCTGTGCCCATACAGCGCAATGCGCGGAGACCGGGATTCCTGAACCCGGCTTGCGATGGAGTCAGCCGCCGCTCCGAACGATGCAAAGTTCCGGCCACGGTAGCCGGCCTTGGTAACGGTGACTCCTTGGAAGCGCCACCCAGCGAAGCTTGCAGTGGTTCCGCCCGCGTGGTGCAGGCAAAACAGGTGCATGCCGCTAGCTGAAGGCCAGCCGGTGCCGGTCGTGCTCGAGCCGGGAAGCGGCGACGTCGTCCATGTGTTCCTCGGCCCATTCCTTCATGTCGAAGATGATCCGCAGGAGCGACCGGCCCCGCGGAGTCAACTCATAGTCAGTACGAACGGGCACGGACACGGTGACATGGCGCAGCACCAGACCGTCACGCTCAAGTGACCGGAGTGTGGACGTCAGCATCTTCTGGCTGGCACCCGGAATTTTCTTGCGAAGGTCGCTGTGCCGTTGCTGGCCGCCTTCCAGGGCGAGCATGACAAGGGTTACCCATTTGCTGCTGATCGCTTCAAGGAGTTGGCGCGCGGGGCAAAGGTCCAGGGAAGCGTTGTAGTGCTTCCGGGCCTTCTGGCGCTTCTGTTCAGCCGTGAGAGTCATTTCCCCAATACTTTCCTCATCAAGTGGACTGCTGGGCACAGCTTACTTGGGGCGTGTGACAGTCCGGGAAACAACGACTCAAACCTTAACCGGCGGCACCTCCGCGGCAGGCATGAGCCGCCCACCGACCAGCATCGACTCACCGGCCAGGGCCATGAACGGAAGGTCCGAGCTGTGGTCCCCGTAGGCGTAGCTTGCGTCCAGGTCCACACCGGACACAGCTGCGTGCCTCCGGACAGCGCGCGCCTTGGCTTCACCAACCAGTGCTTCGCGGATACCGCCGGTGTACCGGCCGTCGGTGACCACCGGTTCCGTGCACAGCAGCTCCAAGGTGGGCCACCGCCGTCGTACATGCTCCAAGGCCGGCGCGAACGATGCCGTGACGGCCACCAACTGCCGCCCCGCAGCGGCGTGGGCATCCAGGAGTGAGGCCACTGGCTCAAGAAAAGCCCAGTCGTCCGGCGAGCCGGCCTGGGAGTCGGCCCACAGCCCGCCGAGGTGCCGGATCCCGTCCACGGCACGGCCGCTCCACCAACGGAAGTACCGGGCATTCGTTACTGAACGCGGCACACCGTTCGCGGCTGATGACCTGAGTCCGGCCAGGAAATCCTCCGCTTCGGCGCTGCGGCCCTGGCGCGCTGCATCGAAACGGAGGAACTCGAAGATCGTGTTGTAGGCGGTGACGGTGCCGTCGATGTCCGTGTAGACGGCTTGAGCGGCGTTGGCCTGCCCACAGGACCGGGAGGTTCGGGATTCTTCCACAGGAAGAATCCTAGGGCGCGGTCCGGTGATGGGAAGCCCTTCAGGGGAGGGCACTTCGAAGTGCCCTAGGCACAAAAAAGTGCGTTCTTACGCAGGTCCGCAGCACCGGGTGAGGATCGATGACGGGGCACAAAGCGTCCCCGCAGCAAAGCCTCGAAAGGAAGCACATGCCTACCATCCTCCACGTCAATGCCTCCCCGCGTTACGCCAACAGCGACTCCCTGCGGCTGGCCCGGCACTTCATCGATTCCGTCCAGGCTGCCGGTCCGGAGAGCTTTGAGCTGGAGACACTGAACCTGTTCGATGACGGTGCGCTCCCCGTTTTCGGCCGGATCGCCGCTGCGGCGAAGATGGCTGTCTTCACCGGCCAGGACCAGACCCCTGAGCAGGTGGCAGCGTGGGAAGCCGCCCGGGCTGTGTTTGACCAGTTCGCCGCCGCAGACGCGTATGTTTTCAACATTCCCATGTGGAACTCCGGCGTGCCCTATGTCCTCAAGCAGTGGATCGACATCATCACCCAGCCCGGCTGGAGCTTCGGCTTCGATCCGGAGCAGGGCTACCGCGGCCTGATGGAAGGCAAGCAGGCCCTCGCCATCCACACCAGCGGCGTCTACGCTCCGGGTGTCCCTGCAGCCTTCGGTTCCGATTTCAGCAGCACCTTCTTCGCTGACTGGCTGAACTTCGTAGGCATCGAGGACGCAACCCACGTGCGCTTCGCTCCGACGGTCCTCAACACGGATGTCGAAGGCACCCGCCAGGTTGCAGAAGCGGACCTGAGCGACGCCGCCATCGAGTTTGCCGGCAAGCTCAGCGCCGTGGGTGCCCTCCAGCTCGTCAACGACTAGGAGGCCTGCGTGCGTATCGGCATTTCGGGTACCTATTCCTCGGGCAAGACCTTCACGTCCATGGCGCTGTCCCACTACACCGGGCTTCCCCGGACGCGGGCCAGGACCATGCGGGAGATCCTTCCCGAGGCGGCGCCGGGCAAGACCCTGGAGGAGTGCACGGCTGCGGAACTCATCCAGATGATCGTCACGCGTCACGTGGAGCGCGCTGTCTACGAAGACCGGCTCTCGGACGGCTTCATCTCCGACGGTTCGTCCCTCCAGGAATGGATTTACGGTTCGGTGCGTGTCTCCCTGGGACTGAACCCCAGCGCATCCGCGCACTTGAAGGCAGGCGAAACGGTGGAGAAGACGCCGGAACTGGCATTCTTCGAGGAGGTCATGACCAGCCTCGGCAACAGCTTCAAGCGGCACGTCAAGGGCTCCTTCGATGTCTTTGTCCACCTCAAGAACGAACTCCCGCTCTCGGCCGACGGTCACCGTCCGGTGAACGACCAGTTCCGGAACATGTCGGACGCCATCCTGCAGGAGACCATGGACGAGCTCGGTATTCCGTTCCACGTCGTGTCAGGTTCAGTTGAGGAACGGCTGGTGCAGATCGCCTCTTTGTTCAACCTCGAACCGCGCATGAGTCCCTCGGATGCCACCCGCCTGGCATCCGAGGAGTATGCGCAGCTGGATGTCCGCTCCGAAAAAGAGCGGGTCCTGCAGTAACCAGGAACCGTCCGACTCTCCGTCCGGCCGTCCACCAAAGGGTGGACGGCCGGACGCTGGCCATTAACTGGAGACCCCATGCCTGCCGATAGACCCCCCATCACGGAAAAGCTCACGCCCGGCGGCCGGAGCCTGCCGCCGGACAAACCTCAGGCGCACCGGACCCGTTCCAACCACGCCCGCTTGGGCGAGTTCTTCCGGGCCAGGCGCGAACAGACACGTCCGGAGGACGTTGGGCTGCCCGTTAGCCCTCGACGCCGGACTCCCGGACTGAGGCGCGAAGAGGTCGCCGTCCTGGCCAATGTGGGGGTCTCCTGGTACACGTGGCTTGAACAGGGCCGGGCCATCGGTGCTTCGGAGGAGATCCTGGACGCGATTTCCACCGCCCTGCAACTGAGCCCCGAGGACCGCGCATACGTCATGCTTCTTGCCTCGGGGCGGCGCCCGGTGTCCGATGCGGGGGGTGGCAGCCCGCGGAGCGTTGGTTGGCGGGACACTGGAGCCGGAGGCTTGGAAGGCACCCAGCTTGCCCTGCTTCAGCAGTTGGTGGATGCCATGGAAAACCCGAGCTACATCGCCGATCCGTTCTGGGCCGTCGTGGTCATGAATACAGCCGCCGCGGACACGTTCGATACGCGCGTGGGCGAAAGCTGCCTCCAGCGGTTCTTCACTGATCCGGAGCTCGCCAAACCGCACGTGCACAAGGAGATGATGGCCCGTTCCATGGTGGCGCAGTTCCGGGCGCAGTCGGCCAAGTTCCCGGACGACCCACGCTTTGATGCCATGGCCCGCGGACTGTGCAGCGTTTCGGATGCTTTCCGCGAGCTGTGGGAGCGCCAGGTGGTGGGCGATTCCTACCATGTTGACGTGGTGTACGACCACCCGCTGCTTGGTCGGCTGAGTTTCGCGCCGATGGTGCTGGGAGTACCGCAGTTCCCGGCCCTGCGGCTGTTTACCTACCTGCCAAAGAGCGGCACGGGGACGCAGTCGGCCCTGGTGTCCCTGGAGCGGAAAGCCGTCGTCTGATCTGCCGCTGGTTGCCCGCAGCAACCAGACGTAAACTGGCCTTCGGTTTATTGCTGGAAGCTCGGAGATCCCATGCTCTGGAAGGTTCTTGTTCGTTTCCTGCGGCCACATCAGCGGCTGCTGGTCGCCGTCGTCGTTTTCCAACTGGCCCAATCCGTCGCCTCCCTGTACCTTCCGACGCTCAACGCGGACATCATCGATCATGGCGTGGCCGTTGGTGATACCGGCTACATCCTGCGCATGGGCGGGCTCATGCTGCTGATAACACTCCTGCAGATCGCCTGCGCCGTCATTGCGGTGTACTTCGGCGCGAAAGCCGCCATGGGCATGGGCCGGGATCTCAGGGAAGCGGTCTTCAGCCGCGTGGGGAAGTTCTCCGAACAGGAAGTCACCCGGTTCGGCGCAGCCTCGCTGATCACCCGTTCCACCAATGATGTCCAGCAGGTGCAGCAGCTGGTCCTGATGTCGTGCACCCTCATGGTCACGGCACCCATGCTGAGTATCGGCGGCGTGGTGATGGCGGTCAGGCAGGACGCCCAGCTCTCCTGGTTGATCGCGGTCAGCGTGCCCGTGCTGCTGGTCTGCGTCGGTGTGATCGTGACGCGCATGGTGCCGCTGTTCCGCAAGATGCAGGTGCGGATCGACGCCGTTAACCGCGTCCTCCGCGAACAACTGACCGGCATCCGCGTGGTCCGGGCCTTCGTGCGGGAGGATATGGAATCGGCCCGGTTCGGCAAAGCCAACGACGACGTCACTGATGTTGCGCTGCGGGCCGGGCGTTTGATGGCGCTCATGTTCCCCGTGGTCATGCTGGTGATGAACGTTTCCAGCGTGGCGGTCATCTGGTTCGGGGCATTCCGGATCGGGGACGGGTCCATGCAGGTAGGGACTTTGATCGCGTTCCTGAGCTACCTCATGCAGATCCTCATGTCCGTCATGATGGCCACGTTCATGGCCGTCATGATTCCCCGGGCGTCGGTCTCCGCCGACCGGATCGGCGAGGTGCTGCAGACCGACTCAAGTGTCCGGCCGCCGTCGAACCCTGTTTCCCACACCGGCCGCCGCCGCGGCCAGCTTGAAATGCACGACGTCGGATTCGCCTACCCGGGTGCCGAGCAGCCGGTCCTCAGTGGTGTGTCATTCACTGCGTTGGCGGGGCAGACCACGGCGATCATCGGCAGCACCGGGGCGGGGAAGACCACGTTGGTGAACCTGATGCCGAGGCTCTTCGACGCGACGTCCGGATCCGTGCGGCTTGACGGTGCGGATGTCCGTGAGCTTCACCCGGACCAGCTATGGGGCCACATTGGCCTGGTGCCCCAGAAGCCGTACCTTTTCTCCGGCACGGTCCGCAGCAACCTGCTCTATGGAAAGCCCGACGCCACGGACGACGAACTCTGGCAGGCCCTCGAGGTAGCCCAGGCACGGGACTTTGTTGAGCAGATGGAAGGCGGTCTCGACGCCCCCATCTCGCAGGGCGGGACCAACGTCTCCGGCGGGCAACGGCAAAGGCTTGCCATTGCCCGGGCCCTGGTCAAGAAGCCCGAGCTTTACATCTTCGACGACTCCTTCTCCGCCCTGGACACGGCCACCGACGCCCGCCTGCGCCACGCACTCAAGCAGCACACCAGCGGCGCCACGCTGGTGATCATCGCCCAGCGCGTCTCCAGCATCGCTGACGCGGACCGGATCCTGGTGCTCGACGGCGGCAGGATCGTTGGGCAGGGAACTCACCAGGAGTTGCTGGAAACGTCGGAAACCTACCGGGAAATTGTGTCCTCCCAGCTCGCAGCGGAGGAGGCAGCATGAGCACAATGACCCGGGGTCCGCAACGCCCGCCCATGGGACCCGGCAGGGGTGGCCCGTTCGCCGGCATGAATATCCCCGCGGAGAAGGCGTCCAACTTTGGCGCGTCCGCCCGGCGGTTGTTGGGCACCCTGCGGCCCGAGCGGCTCTGGCTGGTCCTGATCCTGGTGTTTGCCCTGGTCAGCGTAGCCCTGAGCGTCATCGGCCCACGGTTGTTGGGCGAAGGTACCAACCTGATCTTTGCCGGCGTCGTATCCAAAGAACTTCCCGCCGGCGTTTCCAAAGCCGATGTGATCGCCGGGCTGCGTGCCTCCGGTGAAGGGGCCAAGGCCGACATGTTGAGCGCCATGACCCTGACGCCCGGAACCGGAATAGATTTCAGCGCCCTGTCATCGGTGCTGCTCTGGGCGCTGGCGCTGTATGTCCTGGCCGCGGCGTTCGGCTGGATGCAGGCATATGTGCTCAACGGCGTCGTGCAGAGGACCGTCTACCGGTTGCGGCAGCGGGTCGAAGCCAAAATCCACCGGCTGCCCCTGCGGTACTTCGACTCCATCCAGCGTGGTGAGCTGCTGAGCAGGGTGACGAACGACGTCGACAACATCTCCCAAAGCCTCCAACAGTCCATCAGCCAGGTAGTCTCCTCCCTCCTGACGGTGCTGGGCGTGCTGGTGATGATGTTCATCCTCTCGCCACTGCTGGCGCTGATCGCCTTGGTGACCATTCCGCTGACCCTGGGCATCACCGTACTGATCGCCAAGCGGTCCCAGAAACTCTTCGTGGCCCAGTGGAAAAACACCGGTGAGCTCAATGGCCAGATCGAAGAAACCTACACCGGACATGCCCTGGTGAAGGTGTTCGGGCGGCAGAACGAGGTGCAGGAGAAGTTCCGGGCCAAGAACGCCGAGCTGTACCAGGCCAGCTTCGGCGCCCAGTTCGTCAGCGGCCTCATCATGCCGGCCATGACGTTCATTGGGAACCTCGTCTATGTGGGCATCGCCGTGGTGGGTGGGCTGCAAGTGGCTGCCGGGGCCATGCAGCTGGGCGACGTGCAGGCCTTCATCCAGTACTCCCGACAATTCACCATGCCCTTGGCCCAGCTGGGGTCCATGGCCAACATGCTGCAATCCGGAGTTGCCTCCGCGGAGAGGGTCTTTGCCCTCTTGGACGAAGAAGAGGAATCACCGGAACCTGTTGATTCTTCCCCGGGCACGGGTCGGGGCCGACTGGTCTTTGAGAACGTCTCCTTCAGTTACTCCCCGGACAAGCCGCTGATCCAGAACCTGGACCTGGTGGCCGAGCCCGGCCAGAGCATCGCCATCGTTGGGCCCACCGGGGCGGGCAAAACCACCCTGGTGAACCTCATGATGCGGTTCTACGAACTCGACGGCGGCCGGATCACCCTGGACGGCGTGGACATCGCCACCATGTCCAGGCAGGAACTGCGCTCGCGGATGGGCATGGTCCTGCAGGACACCTGGCTCTTCGGTGGAACCATCCGGGACAACATCGCCTACGGAAGGCCCTCGGCATCCGAAGCCGAAATTATGGAGGCTGCCCAGGCCACCCATGTTGACCGTTTTGTCCGCTCGCTCCCGGAGGGCTACGACACCGTCCTGGACGATGAGGGCAGCAACGTTTCGGCAGGGGAGAAGCAGCTGCTCACCATAGCCCGGGCCTTCCTGTCCCGTCCGTCGGTGCTGATCCTGGATGAAGCCACCAGTTCCGTGGATACCCGTACCGAGGTGCTGGTGCAGAAGGCCATGAATGCCCTGCGCTCCGACCGCACCAGCTTTGTCATCGCCCACCGGCTCTCCACCATCCGGGACGCCGACCTCATCCTGGTCATGGAAGCCGGGCAGATCGTGGAGCAGGGGACGCATGCGGAACTGCTGGCCACCGGCGGAGCGTACTCCCGGCTGTACGAGGCCCAGTTCGCGGCGCCGGCGGCGGAAGTGTGAGGTTTCGCGGTCGGTGGCCCCTCGGAGAATGACCGCAGTTTCTTGATCGTCCGGGGCTATGAGTGGATGTCACAAGCAGGTGATTATCTGATGTTTATCAGATAAAATTTTCCTATGACCACAACAGCAACCTTCACGCAGCTTCTGCGCGAGCCAAAGGAAGTTCTGTCCCACATCGACGAAGGGGACATCGTCGTCACGCGGCGCGGCAAAGAAGACTTGATAGTCTCCAAGGCAAGTGATCACCGCAACGACCGCCACGGTCTGCAGTTGGCTTCCGCCCTGATTGCCGCTTCCCTCGGGGAAGGCGACTTTGTCCAACGACTCCATGTGCCTTTTCCATGGCTCACCTTCCTGACCCGGGCTGAGCAGGACGAGTTCGCTGGCGAGGTCGTGGAGGTAGCCCGTGGATGCGCTGCTGTTGGATTTTTCGGGCGGCTCGGCGTAGTGATTTCCTCGTGGGAGGCCACGGCCGCGGCCGCAGCAGAAGGGATCCCTGTCGGCAGTGCGGACCTGAACTATCTGGATCAGCCGGTCATTCTCGAGGGGCCGTAGCTTGGCGAAGCGAACGGACGGCGTTCCCAGGCCGTCGAAAAGCACGGACTTCGTCCTGCAATTCATAACCCGTGAGGCGGAGAAGGGTTGGCAAGATGCTAAAGCAACCGCTCGCAATAGCCTCGCCGAGGCTTGGGAGTACCTCACGACGAATCCAGGCCGTGAACAGCCGGGGCTGTGCTACATACTTCGGGGTGGGTTCCGGAGCCTGACTTACCAAGGTCTGGAACATGACCGTTATCAGTACAAGTTCTCTCACGGTGGCCGCATCTGGTACGCCGTGATCCCGCCGGTCAAGAAGGGCAAAGGTCCAGGCCGCGTGCTCATTGAGCGTGTGGAAACAGGCCATCCGAACGAGACCGAGCCCGGTCGCAACTTCCGCTGATCTTCCAGTCTCAAACGGGGCACGCCTTCCCGACCAACGCTGAGCCGCGTATCGACCCTTTCCAACTGGCTGTGGCTGTTTTGGCACCTGCCTGGCGTCAAAGTATGTCGTTGCGGTAGGCGCCTCGGGATCACGGCAGCCTCGAGGGCCTCAACGCCGTGGCGTCCCCGGCGCGGGAGGGGTCCAAAGGGACGGGGCTGACCAGCACGGCTGGACCGCGGTGGAGCAGGCCACCGGAGACCACCTGGCATCTCACTCCACCCCTTCCACGCATCGCTTTGTGGGCGCCGGGTGCCAGCATGGTGTCCATCCAGGCGCAGGGGTGCGCTGGGCGTCCGGCCTTTAAGGCCACGGAATCGCCTGCGGACTCCAGGGTGAATTCGTGTCCCAGCAACGGAGCCAGTTCGGCCCCGCGGATCACCACGTTCCGGCGCGTCAACAGCGGATCGAAGGGGCCGGCACCGAGGTCTGCGGCGATCGATTCAAGGGCTTCGACGGCGAACAACGTCACCGCTGCGTCCATGTGGGCGGCCTTGCCGAAGAACCGGTCACCCACGATCCCCTTGCCCGCAACAAGCTCGGCAGCGGGGGCATCGGTCGTCGGAACGTCGGCAGCTCCTTCCCGCGCCCGGCCAAAGTAGGCGTGGGCGGGCGACACCACAAGGTGCAGCACCTCGACGTCGTACCTGTATTCAGTGACCATCCCTCAACGCTAGCTGTCCGGCCGCCGGCGCGCACAGGTCCCCGTCTGCGGCAAGCCGACGACGGCGGCCGCCCGCGCAGTGGTTGGCCTGCCTGGGCGCCGCGAAACTAAGCGGCGAGCTGGCCGGAGATTTTCTCGACGAGCACGTCAGGCGCAAGGTTGAAGTCGGCAAGTACGTGCTTTTCGTCGTCAGCCAGGGGTTCCAGTGTGCTCAGTTGCGAGTCGAGGAGGCTGGATGGCATGAACTCGTGATCGCGGGCGTTCATCCGGGCCAGGAGGGTTTCACGGTCGCCGTGCAGGTGGACGAACACCACGTTGGGAACGTGGGTGCGAAGCAGTTCGCGGTAGCTGCGCTTCAGCGCGGAGCAGGCGATGATCGACGGGGCGCCCTGATCCATTGATGCACGCAGCGTGCGCCCGATCTCTTCCAGCCAGGGTTTGCGGTCGGAATCGTCCAGGGGGATGCCCGCGCCCATCTTTGCCTTGTTTGCCGCAGGATGGAGGTCATCGCCGTCCTGGAACGGCATGCCCAGCTGCGCGCCCAATAGCAAGCCGATGGTTGATTTGCCGCATCCGGAGACGCCCATGACTACAAGGGGTGGCAGGGGAGTGGTGCTCATATGGATATTCCTTTGGTTCGCGCCATCGCGGACGGGCATGGCAAAAATCATACTTGAGAAAAGGTTCGCAGTATTTCGAGGGGAGGTCAAGGGGGGTGGCCGCGCCTCAAGCTATGAGAAAACTTAAGCAAATGAGAAAAGTTTCTTGCTTTTATGTGATGCCGGACATACGCTTAAACCATCAGATTTCCCGGAGTTTCCAGCAAACTCCCCAGACCCCGGAGGCACGTGATGCGACGCATCGTTGGAGAACAATCGCAAGGTCATTCACACCGGTGCCGGTACGTGGCCGGGACCGGAACCCATTGCCCGGTCAGCGGCTTGTGGGCTCCGGTTGGTGAAACGGGGCCGGGTCTGCAGGTGTTGGAGGGCAGCATCATGCCCACGCACCGCAACACGGCCATCGTGTGGCATCTGGTCCACGGCCTCACGCCCCGTGACCTACGTAGCTGAAGCCAGGCCGCGCCGACGGACCACCGCCCATAAGCCCCGGCTCACTTCGCTGGAGCTGAGGCTCACAGAGTCCCGGGTCTCGCGCGCCCGCATCGACAGCCATGTGCGGATGCTCCTGAACCGCCGAAATGAGGCTATTGCGGCCGCGCTGGCGGACAAAGTGTCCCTCGCCGCGGTTTCGGCCGTTGTGGGAATCCGGGCAACCGATGTCAAAAGGCTCGGCGGCGCCTACCAGGATCTCCATTTCTCAGGGGCGCAGCAGGATTGGCACCTCGCGGGCCTTGCCGCCATCGTGAGGCAACTCAATGCCGCCTTGGAAGACAAGGACAAGTGCGTGCAGCAACTCCGCCGCGATGTCCTGGCCGGGCTCCAAAAGGGCAGCCTGGACATCTTCCGGGTCGCCGCTTTGACGTCCCTGCCGGCAGAGCGGATCCGCGAACTTATCAGGCCGGAAACACTGTAGGCAGGGAAAGCCGGACCCGCGGGTCCGGCTTTCCCTGTTACGGAATATCTACGCCTGCTCCCGGTCGGCGCTCCAACCGGACAGTGCACCCTTGAGGGCTGCGATCAGCCGGGCCGTTGCCTGGTCCTTGGTCAGCCCCACAGTGTTGATGAGGTCCAGGATTTCGCGGGGGTCGAACAGGATGTTCCACAGGAACATGGCCTCATCGCCGATCGGCGGGAGGCCCAATTCCTCGCACGCCTCGCGCAGTGGCCGCTCCAGTGCATCCGCTTGCACGGTCAGGTAGAAGGCGCCGGAGCGCAGACGGGCCAGGTAGCCTTCGCCGGAACGCGTGTAGAGCATGGCGCCGCCATGGCGCGTGACCAGGTCCACCCACTTGCGGCTCACTGTGGTCAAAAGTTCGACGCCGGACAGTTCCTGCTGCTTCAGGCTGAAGTCGCGCAGTTTCTCACCAACGCCAAAACGGTACTCGGCCAGGATGTCCTCGACTGAAGGAAAATGCCGGTACGCGGTGGCCGTGGATATCTCGGCGTGCTTGGCGACGTCCGTCATGCTGATAGGGCCGCGGCGGGACGCAAACAGCTGGCCCGCTGCCTTGACCAGTTGTCTGCGGTTGCGCTGTGTGTCACTACGCATTGATGGGCACCCTTTCGTCACCTCAAGCTTAGGTCCTGGAAACGGACCACCCAGTCAGGGCGGCCGTGAAAGTCCTGAGCAGTCGGGCGGAGGCCTGTTCGGCCGTGAGCTGCAGGCTCTGGATAAGATCGTTGATTTCGCGGGGGTCGAAGAAACCGTTCCAGAGGAAGAGGGCCTCGTCCCCTGGGTGCTGGATGCCGAGGTCCAGACAAGCTTCCTTGAGGGGCTCCGCAAGAGCATCGGCCTGGACCGTCAGGTAGTACGCGCCGGCCTTGACCCGGGCAAGGTAACCCTCCGGGGATCGGGTGTGGATCATCGATTCGCCGTGCTGGACCACCAAGTGAACCCACTTGGTGCACACAGCCTCCAGTAACTCCAGGCCGGCCGAAGACTGTGCACGGCTGAATTCCAAGAGCTCGCGGCCCACTTCAAAGCGGTAAGCGGCGAGCGCGTCCTCCACCGATGCGAAGTGCCGGTAGGCAGTGGCAGTGGAGATGCCGGCTTCGGCGGCGATTTGGGACATGGTAGCCGAACGGCCGGCTCCGAAGAGCCGGCCGGCCGCCTCAACCAAAAGCATCCGGTTGCGCTGCATGTCTACGCGCAGCCCTGATGGAGGGTTGAGCAGTGTCACGGGGTCTGCTTCAGTGCCGCGAGGCCCGCAGCGATGCGCTCGACGCCGGCGGAGATCGCTTCAGCGCTCGCGGCGTAGGAAAGCCGTAAGTGGTGTTCGCCGTTGCTCCCGAATTCGCTGCCGGGGCGGACTGCCACGCCGAACTCACGCAAGTGGGCCACCATCCGGGCTGCCGGCAGGTCCACGTCGTACTTGGGGAACAGATAGAAGGCACCTTCAGGGGAGCTCACCGTAAGGCCGGGGATCTTGCTGAGTCCGTCGACCATGAGCTCACGGCGCTCGGCGTAGGAGGCGTGCATGCGTTTGATGTCCGGCCCGCAGGTCTTCAACGCAGTCAGCGCGGCCAGTTGAACGGCGGTGTTCATGGAGCCGTTGAAGGTGTTGTGCACCCGTGCTGCGGAAGCGATGATGTCCGACGGTCCCCACAGGTAGCCCACACGCCAGCCGGTCATGGCGTAGCTCTTGGAGAACGTCTGGCAGTAGATGGTCCTTCCGGCAAGTGCCGGGATTTCCAAAGCCGAGGTGAACGGCTCCGGGGTGTAGACAAGGTCACTGTATGCCTCGTCCGAGAGGACCAGGGTGTCCGTTCCGGCAACCATGTCCGCGAGGGCTTCGAGCTCCTGGCGGGAGTGCACGATGCCCGTGGGGTTGGACGGGTTGCAGAAAACGAACATCTTGGCGCCCTTGAGGGCTGTGGCCAGGGCATCGAGGTCCCAATGCAGGTCCTCGGCCAGTGGAACGGGAACAATCTCGCCCCCGGCCATGCTGACCAGGTCTGCGTACAGGGAGTAGGTGGGGTCGGGGATGACCACCTTGTCGCCCGGGTTGACGATGCCCAGGATAGCGGCGGAAAGACCGGCCGTTCCGCCTTGAGTGATGAGCACGTCGCTGGGGCTGGCCACTTCGCCGAGGAGCTGGCCGATACGGGCAGCCAGCTCCTCGCGAAGCACCAGCTCGCCGAGCAACGGCGAGTAGTGGGTGTGTCCCTCTTCCAGAGCGCGGGCGGCTGCGGCACGTACCTGTTCGGGCGTGTCGAAGTCCGGCTCGCCCATGGCCAGGGACACGAGATCGCCCTTTGACTGCGGCTGCTGGACGCGCAGTGATGTTCGCTGGACCCGCAGCACGGCCTCGGATGGTTGGAAGGAGGCAACGGCGGTGGTTGGTTCAAGTGTCATGGGGTCCTGTTTCGGGATAGGTGGAAAGTTTGGCGGGAGCGGTCTTAGCGCCGGGGGTGGTCTTCTGCGGGGGCGCCGGCCCAGCGGCTGATCTCGATGTCCCCTGAGGTGTCGCGCTGGACGGTCGGCGCGATCACCAGTTCCTGGACCACGGTGCGCTGCGGCAATGTGGCTACCAGGTGGATGGCGCGGGCCACGTCCTCGGGCTGGACCATGGCTTCGCGTTCTTCGGCCTTCGGCGGCCGGGCCCGGTTGTCCAGGATGGGCGTCGCGGTTTCGCCCGGAAGGATGGTGACGGCACGGAGTCCTTCGTTGCGGAACGTGTTGTGGAGGTAGGTCATGAAGTTCCGGACGGCGGCCTTCGCGGCACCGTAGGCGGCGCCGCCCAGGAGGTTCGGGTTGACGGCCGCGAGCGAGGACACCGTGATGATGGTGCCGGTGTTGCGGGCCAGCATCCCGGGGAGGACGGCCTGGGTCAGCAGGTAGACGGCGTTGAGGTTGACATCCAGGACGCTGTTCCATTCCTCCTGGCTGATCCACCGGACATTGAGTACCTTGCTCGCGCTGCCCGCGTTGTTGACCAGGATGTCTACAGGTCCGAGGGTTTCGGAGACCCACGCGACCAGGGAATCGACGTCGTCCTTGGCCGCGATGTCAGCGGCCCGCGGGTGGACGCTGCCGCCGTCGGACGCAATGTCCGAGGCGACCTCCTCCAGGACGGAAAGCCGACGGCCAACCAGTACTACATGTGCGCCTTCAGCTGCGAGCAGTTCCGCAGTTGAGCGGCCCATGCCCGTTCCTGCGCCGGTAATGACGGCTACTTTGCCTTCAAGAAGTCCCATGGTTCCGTTCCTTTGGATCGTGGAAAGTGCTGAGATAGCTGTCACATATGCGAAAAGTTTCTCATTTGCGAAGCTGTTGGGTCAAGTGCCCCGGTCGGCCAATGTTCAGGCCGCAGCCCGCGCCGGGGCCGGACGGGAGTGATGGGGGAGGTCCAAGGCCCCGAAAAGGTTCTCCACGCGCGACTCCAAGACGGCCAGCAAGCGCTGCGCCTCGTGGTAATCCGCGACCGCCTGGTGCTGGTCCACCCAACGGAACGTCATGCGTTGCCCCGGACGCGCCTGGCCCAACATTGGCAAGGAGGCCTTGGTGGCGAACGCGACAATCGGGTAGCCCGCAGTCAGGGTCCGGTAGCGGCCCAGAATGATGAGCTCGTCGCCGTGCGGGATCTCGAAAGCGCCGATGGGGACGCCATGCGAGACGATCTCTCCCAGGCCCTCGGGGTGCACCACCGGGCCGTCCAGACGGAGTCCCACATGGTTGGACTTGGCGGTGACGGTGTATTCGCGGGAAGCGAGGAGCTCGCGGATGCCCACGGCCGCGTCCGTCTCCGGACCCTCCACAATGTCGATGGTCCACAAAGGGTGCTCGAACGACGGAATGGGCACAGGAAGGCGGAACAGAGGCTGGGTCAGGTAGGGATGCTCAAACCCCGAGTAGGAGGTCTCGAGTTCCAGGTGCTGTCCCGCGGCGATTTGTTGAGGGAACCCCATTCGTGCCTCGGGGGCCGCGCTGCCCATGAAATGGTCAGTGACCAAGGTTCCGCTGAAAGCCAGGTAATTTCGCATGCCGCCGCGCGCGTTCGCAATCACCACGCGGCCCTTGGCTGGGACACAGACGGGTTCCCACATGGAGACCTTGCTGCCGTTGACCGTGACGTCCGCCGGTGCTCCCGTGACAGAGATCAGGACGGGTTTGGACGAGGTGAATACGAACCGGCCACCCATGAGTTCCAGAGCAGTGGCAGCCCGGTCGTTGCCCACCAGGATGTTCGCCACGGCTGCTGAGTGCTGGTCGGCCGCACCGCCGCAGGGGACACCGAGGGCTTCTGACTGTTCGCGGCCCAGGTCCTGGAACGTGGCCAACCAGGCGGCCTCGCGGACCTTGACGGTAGCGCTGCGCTCGGCCGGCATCAGAGTGCTCCTTCCATCGAGTACGAATCAGTCCTCAGAAACCGTCCGGCCAGGCGTTCCCACTCGGACTCCGGGACCACCTTGAACCGGACAGTGTCTCCGGGCGAATAGGACGTGGGTGGATCTTCGCGGATATCGCAGATGGTCAGGGGAGTACGCCCAATGACCTTCCAGCCTGTGGGTCCCGGGAAAGGCTGGATGATGGCGTTGGTGCCTGCCACCATTACCGATCCCGGGTCCACGTTGGTCCGTGGTTCCCTGCAGCGGCTGACCTGTCCGGGGAACCGGACTGTCCCCATCATGGGTGCCATGGCCGAGGCCAGAAGGTTGATCGACAACACGGAATCCTCAAGATGCCCAAGGACGGCTTCCTGGCTGATGCCCAATTCCGCGGCCACATCCTGCAGGTCCGGAGCGAAGGTCTGGTTGACCACCAGCGGAATCACAAAGTGCTTGCCATCGGTGTGCCCCGTGTCCTCGTGGAACCGTCCAGCAGCCGCGAGCCGGATGGTTTGCGCCAGTTGGGCGTGCCCCACCGTGAGGCAGTCGAACTCCACCAGAATGGAGTCGACGCCGGCCACAACGTCCTGCAGTCCGTGGGGCCGCACCTCGAGGAGGATTTCACGGAGCCTGCGGCTGCCCGCCTGCCGTTCTCCTGCCGTCCCGGAGGCAACGCTGACCATCAGTGCGGAATCACCGAACGGTACGGCCTTGATGTCCGGCAACTGTCCGGGCTCTGGGTGCGTGCTCATGGGTCCTCGGCTTGTTGGTGGGGTGGGTCAGACGGTGGCGAGCTTGGCCTTCTCGGCCAGCACTTCCTGCAGCCCTGTGGCCTTGACTCCGGCCTTGTCCAGCGCGGCGCGGAGGGCGGTGCCGTTCTCCAGGACCTGCGGGTGGTCGCCGTGGAGGAGAACGACGTCGGCATCGTGGCCGAGCGGGACAACCTTGCCGGTGACGGCGCGGACGGTTCCTTCGGTGACGACCTGGACCACGCGGCGCCCGATTTCCTCGGGGTCGTGCAGCAGGGCGCCCTCAGTGTTGCGGGAAACGGGCATGCCGTCTTCGCCGTAGCCGCGGTCTGCCAGGAACACGTAGCCAACCTCGAGGCCGCGCTTGCGGGACTCTTCGGCCAGCAAACCGTTCTGGCAAATCACAATGTAGGACGGGTCGTAGGCCTTGATGGCGTCGGTGATGGCCCGGGCGTGCTTTGCGTCGGTCTGGGCGATGCTTCCCATGCGGCCGTGCGGTGCCACGTGGCTGATCTTGCCACCGTGGATGCGGGCAAAAGCGTCCAGGGCGCCGATCTGGTAGAGCACGTCCGTTCGGATTTCTTCTTCGCTGGCCTCGATCAGGCGGCGGCCGAATCCCACCAGATCGGGGTAACCGGGGTGTGCGCCGAGTTCGATGCCGCGTTCAACGCAGGCCTTGACCGTGGTGTCCATGACGCGTGGGTCCCCGGCGTGGAAGCCGCAGGCGATGTTGGAGGCAGTGACCAGGCCCAGCAGGGCGTCGTCGTCGCCGATGGTGTAGTTTCCGTAGCTTTCGCCGAGGTCTGCGACAACGGCGACTGAGTTGATGCCCAAGGTGACTCCCAATGGTCTTGTTGTGGTGCTTTATGGTCCAACGACGGCGGCCTGGCGGCAATGGCGGCAGGCCGCCGTCGTACTTATCTTGCTAGTGCGTGGCCAGGGGCTGGCCCTTGGTTTCCTTCAGGAAGTAGACCGAAACCAGGGTGATGATGGCGGTGCCGATCGAGGCGTAGGCCGGGACCATGCTGTTGCCGGTGGCCTTGATGATTTCCGTCATGACCAGCGGCGCGCTGCCGCCAAAGATGATGGTGCTCAGGCTGAAGCCGATGCTGTAGGCGCTGTAGCGGACGGTGGTGGGGAACATCTCGGTCAGCACCGTGTGGACCACGGCTGCATGGCCGGAGAAGGCGATAGCCATGACCACGGTGGCGATGCAGGCCATGAGCATGTTGCCCGTGGTGATCATGGCGAACATCGGGTAGGACACCACGGCCATGAGGACCGCGGAGAGGGCCAGGACCGGCTTGCGGCCGATGCGGTCGGAGAGGCGCGCCATGAGCGGGATGGCGACAATGATTGCTACCAGGCTGAAGGCAGTCACGGTCAATGCCTGCAGCATGCTGAAGTTGTTGCCGGAGCCGAGCTGTGTCTTCAGGTACGTGGGCATGTAGGCGAAGAGCAGGTAGTAGCCGGGGCCATTTACTGCCGGGAGGAAGATGGTCAGTGCGATCGCCTTCAGGTGGCGTTTGGACGTGAAGACTGCGCGCAGCGGGTTACGCTCCACCTCGTTCCGTTCACGCAGGGCCTCGAAGTGCGGGGTGTCTTCCATCTTGGAACGGATGTAGTAGCCCACGTAGCCCAGCGGCACGGCGAACAGGAACGGAATGCGCCATGCCCATGATTCCATGGTGGCGTCGCCCAGCGTGGTGATCAGGACCGCGGAGAAGGCGCTGCCGAAGAGCAGTGCGCAGAAGGAACCCACGGCGATGAAGCTCATGGACCAGTTGCGGTGCTTGTTGTGTGCGTACTCGCCTACGAACGCCATGGCACCGGCAACCTCGCCGCCGGCGGAGAAGCCCTGCAGGATGCGGAGCAGGATGAGCAGGGCCGGAGCGGCCCAGCCAATCACGGAGGAACTCGGGATGAGGCCGATGCATGCTGTGGCGCCGGAGATGAGGAGCAGGAGCATGGAGAGCAGGTTCTTGCGGCCCAGCTTGTCGCCCAGGTAGCCGCAGATGACACTGCCGAACGGGCGGGCCAGGAAGCTGACAAGGAAGCCTACGTTGGTCAGCAGCAGGGACCCGACGTCCTTGGAACCCATGATGTTAATGGCAAGGTACGTGGTCAGGAGCCCGTAGATGCCATAGTCGTACCACTCCACGAAGGAGCCCATGGTGCCGGCAATAGTAGCCTTGCGCACCATCTTGCCGTCAGCTGTGACGACCTTTACCTGTGCGGTGTTCAGATCCACTGATTCCGTCGATGAAGTAGACATTGGTGGTTCTCTCAGTTTAGGTCCCGCTGTTGGGGAGGGGAGAAGGGGTTAGCTGTATTCGCGGGTAATCTCGGCGGTCATTTCGGCCTCGTGGACCGCGACAGCCTTGACCAGCTCCAGGATTTCCGCGGCGCGGGCCTGGGGGATGATGACGACGCCGTCATCGTCTGCGGCGACGATGTCACCGGAGGAGCACACAATGCCGCCGATGGCTACCGGCTCGCCGATGACGCCCGGACCGTTCTTGAACGGGCCGGCGGGGGTGGTGCCACGTGCGAAGACCGGGAACTTGATCTCGGTGATGGTGGCGCGGTCACGGATGTAGCCGTCGATGATCGCCCCGGTTGCACCGGCGGCCTCGAAGCGCTGGGAGAGCTGCTCGCCGACGAGTGCGCGGTGCTCGTGGCCGAAGCCGTTGATCACCACAACATCGCCGGGCTCGATGTAGTTGAGGGACTCGATGACGGCTGCGTTGTCGCCTGCTGCACCCAGGACGGTGAGGGCTGATCCGACGCACTTGGCACCGGCCCACACAGGATTGATGTTGCCATCGACCAGGCCGAGGCGTTCCATGGCGTCGCCGATGTTGGCCACGGGGAAGGCTTCGAAGGCGCGGACCAGATCCCGCGGCGGACGGGTCCACTGTGCCTTGCGGACTGTGAGCTCAAGAGTCGTTGCCATGTGTTCCACCTTTGGGTTGGTCCGGGAGTCGGATGAGACGGCGATGCTGAGACGCCAATCACATATGAGAAAAGTTTCGCGTTTTTTTCCGAGTCCGTCAAGCCCTCGATGTTTCCGGCCTGTAAAACCTCGGCGTGGCGCACGTCTCCTGTGGGGGAACTCACAAGAAACCGTTGACTTCACCCGGTCAATGTGTGAATCTCTTCTCATTCGCGAAAGTTATCGCACTTCAAATCCTTTGGGAAGCAGCCGGCTGGGTTCGTTCGCATCCGCCCCGCCATGGTCTCCCGAAGGCGACCAGGAGGTTCACCCCTTATGCAAGGACGTTCCACGTTCATGGCCACTGCGGCCGCAGTAACTGCCGCCGCGTTCCTCTTGACCGGTTGCACCACCGGAGGCCAGGGATCGGCGGGTGCAAGCACGGGCGGTGCCATGTCCACGGACACCATCCGGACCGCCCTCAACGCAGATCCCACTACTTTCAATGCTGCCAAGGCCAACGCCAAGGACGACTACGAGGTTGCCCGTTTCCTGTTTGACACCGTGGTCCGACGGGATGCCGACGGTAAGTTCATTGGCGGGCTCGCCAGCGAGTGGAAGTCCACTGCCACCGATGCCACGCTGACCATCCGTAAAGACGCGACGTGTGCGGACGGCACCCCCATCACTCCCACCATCGTGGCCAAGTCCCTCAGCTACTTCGCGGACCCTGCCACCAAGAACAACTTCGGCAAGCTGGTCTTTGGCCCGGGACAGCCCACCATTACCGGCGACGACGCAGCAGGCACGGTGGACATCAAACTCGCCCAGCCATGGTCCGAGCTCATCGGCGGCCTGACCCTCGCCCAGACCGGCATCATCTGCCCAGCCGGTCTTGCCGACCTGGAGGGCCTCGCGAAGGGCGCCGTCAAGGGTGCCTTTTCCGGTCCTTACACCCTGACCAAGGCAAGCCACGGCGTCAGCTACGACATGACGCTTCGCGAGGACTACAAGGCGTGGCCGCAGTACTCCAAGGCCTTGGAAGGTGTACCGGCCAAGACCGTCCGTTTCTTCCCCGGAGTCAACAAGACCACCGTGGCCAATCAACTCCTCACCGGCGAAATGGACGTCTCGGACATCGCCCCGGCCGATGTTCAGCGTTTCGAAGGCAACAAGGACTACACCGTCACATCTGTGCCCTTTGCCGGTATCTTCCTCTTGTTCAACCAGCGTGAAGGCAGCCCCTTCACCGACCCCGCACTCCGCAAGGCAGTTGCCCAGCTGATGAACCAGCAGGCGTTCAACTCAGCTGCCTACGCAGGCAAGGGCATCACCTACAACTCGATCGTGGCGCCGACCGTGCCATGCGTCCTCCCGGATAACTCCAGCCTCACCAAGGAAGACGCTGCCGCGGCCAAGGCAGTACTTTCGGGGAAGACCTTCAAGATGGTGGGAACCACCAGCATCGGTCCGAACGGCGCAGGCAGCACCTATGTCCAGGAAGCCCTCCGCGCTGCCGGGGCAACGGTGGAACTGCAGCTGGTAGACAACGGCACCTGGGCCACCATGACCCAGACCAAGCCCGAGACGTGGGACCTGACCGTACAGGGCGACGCCAACTTCGTTGGCACCGTGGCAGCCTCATTGACCCGTATTGCCGGTGTTCCCACGGAAAAGGGTGGCCGCAACATCGGTGGCGGCGAAAACGCCGACATCCTCGCAGAGATCGCCACCGCCCAGTCCGCCACTGATGAATCAGCCCGTTGCGACGCCTACACCAAGGCCCAGAAGAGCATCCTCAGCGACAACGACATTGTTCCGTTCGTCGGTGAACCGCAGATCGTCGCCCAGCGTTCCGGATTCTCCATCCAGGCTCCGTCCGGGATCGTCGACTACGCCACCATGCGCATCACCAAGTAGGCAAAGGCTCCACGATGACTGAACCAACCATGCTCTCCAAGGAAGTACAGATCCTCGAGAGCCAAACCCCGGGGGCCACAGGCCCCCGGGGCCGGGCCCTGAGCCTCTCACCCTGGGCCGATTATGCCCTTCGCCGCGCCGGCGGTGTCCTTCTCTCCGTCGCCCTGCTCGTCGTCGTGACCTTCTTCATGGTTCCGCTCATCCCGGGCGACCCGGCAGTGGCAGTGGCAGGAGCGGACGCCACCACCGAACAGATCGAAGCCATCCGCAACAGCCTTGGCCTCAACGATCCCCTCTACATCCAGTTCATCAACTACGTCGGCGGCCTCTTCACCGGCGATCTCGGTGAATCGTTCGCTTACAGCACGTCGGTGTCACAGATCATCGCCACCAAGCTGCCCTTCACCGCGGAGATCGCACTCTTGGGCATCATTCTGGTGCTGCTGGTCTCCGTGCCGGCCGGCATGATCGTGGGCATCCTGACCCGGGGTGGCCGGAAGAAGTGGCTGGACGTGTCCTTCGGGATGCTGACCGGTTTCTTCCAGGCCGTCCCGCAGTACGTCGTCTCCACCATGCTGGTGGTGGTCTTCGCCATCATGCTCAAGGTCCTCCCCGCAGCCGGAGCGGCATCACTGAGCTCGCTGATCCTGCCGGTGATCGGTCTCTCCATCGCGCCCATCTGCTCGATCGCCCGCGTGGTCCGTCGGGAGACTTCCACCGTGCTGGAACAGGACTACTTGCGCACCGGCCGCGGTTGGCGCCTGCCGGCATTGCGCCTCTATGCCCGCCACGCCCTGCCCAACCTGCTGACCACCGCACTCACCCTGGCCGGACTCATCCTGGCCGGCATGCTGGGCGGCGCGATCATCGTGGAAAACGTCTTCAACTGGCCGGGCCTGGGCCGCGAGATCGTCACTGCCATCGTGAACAAGGACTACCCGGTGATCCAAGGCATCATCCTGGTTCTTGGCTTCCTGGCCATCGTGCTCAACCTGCTGGTCGATGTCATCCTCGGCCTCATCGACCCCCGTACGCTCGGAGGAAAATCCAATGGCTGAGACAGCCCGTCCCCGCCGCCGGTTCCGTTGGACCACCGGCCTGATCGTCGGCATCGTTTTGATGTCTATCATGGTCCTCACCGCACTCATCGCGCCGATGTTCCTCACCGACGCTGCGGAGAAGCTCACTCCAAACGCCTCTCAAGGACCCAGCCCTGAGCACTGGCTCGGCACAGACGACTTCGGCCGGGACGTCCTTGCACGTTCCCTGGTTGCTGCTCGACTGACGTTGCTGATGACCGCGGCAACCACGGTGATCGCCGTCGTCGCCGGTATTGCCGTTGGTACTGCCGTATGGTTGGCACCGCGACGCATCCGTACGGCAGTGCTGCGGGTCATCGAAGCCGCAGTGGCGTACCCAAGCCTCATCTTCTCGCTGCTGATCGCGGCGATCCTGGGCCAGGGCACGTGGTCTGCCGTGCTTGCGATTTCCATCGCAAGCATTCCTGCCTTTGCGAGGTTGACGGCGAACATGGCTGCGTCGATCTCGCAGCGGAACTACGTTTCCACGGCCCGGCTTCTGGGCGTTCCCGGCCCGCACATCATCACCCGGCACCTGCTGCCGAACATGGCCGAACCTCTCCTGGTCCTCACGGCCACGGTGTTTGCCACCACCCTGATCGACCTCTCCAGCCTGTCCTTCATCGGCCTTGGCGTGCAGAACCCCGAGTATGACTTCGGCCGGCTCCTCAACGAGGCCCTGGTCAACATCTACTCGCAACCCCTGCAGGCCGTGATGCCGTCCATCATGATCACCATCACCGGGCTGTCCGCGATGCTCATCGGCGACGGACTCGCTGCCGCAACCGACCCCCGGGGTGGACGAAAGTTCGGCAGCCTCCGGAAGGCATCGGAGGTTCCTGCCTCTTTGCGTGCAGACGCCGAAGCGCTCGTTGAGGTGGACAACCTCACCGTCACCACGCCGTCGGGACTTCCCTTGGTGAAAGGAGTCTCGCTCAGCATCCATGCGGGCGAAGTGGTAGGGCTTGTGGGGGAGTCCGGGTCGGGGAAGTCGCTGACGGCCATGTCCATTGCCGGTCTCTTGCCCGAAGAACTCGGAGTGAACGCCAGGACCATGCGCCTGGGAGAGATGGACCTGCTCAAGAAGAACAACCCGCGCGAACTGGCAACCTCGATCGGCCTCGTCTACCAGGACCCCGGGACCAGCTTCAATCCGGCCCTGCGCATCGGCTCGCAGCTGACGGAAGTCAGCCGGGTCCACCTGGGTCAATCCGGCAAGACCGCGTTCGGCCGCATGGTCAAGGCCCTTGCCGATATCCGGATCACCCAGCCGGAGAAGCGCATGAAACAGCACCCGCACGAGCTGTCCGGTGGCATGCTCCAGAGGGCAATGATCGCCTCCACCTTGGTCACGGATCCGCGCCTGATCATCGCGGACGAACCAACCACCGCCTTGGATGTCACTGTCCAGGCCGACGTGCTCCGGCAGTTCCGCACCATCAACCGCGAGATGGGCACCGCCATGCTGTTCATCTCGCATGACATTGGTGTGGTCCAGGCGCTGTGCGACAAGGTCATCGTCATGAACGGCGGCAAGATCCTCGAACGCCTTACGGGTGAGGAACTGGCTGCCGGGAAGGTCAAGCACCCGTACACCAAGGCACTCCTGGCAGCGACACCGTCCATTGCTGAGCGGCGGGCTGAGCTGGTCACGGTGCAGGCTTCGGACTTTTCCATGGATGAAGTTTTTGACGACGATTCGGCCGCCGACCGCGGTACGACCAAGACCGAGGAGACCGCGAAGTGACTGCCGTTCTTGAAGTGAACGATGTCCGTGTGACGTTTGGCTCCGGTCGATCCGCAGCCACCGTCCTGAAGGGCGTCAATGCGAGCATCCAGGCCGGGAAGACCTTGGGGATCGTGGGGGAGTCCGGGTCGGGGAAATCCACCATGGCCAAAGCCATCGTCGGCCTGGTCAAGCCCAGCAGCGGTGTGATTTCGTTTGAAGGCCGGGATGTCATGAAGATGTCCGGAGCCGAGCGCCGCCGCATGCGACGTCTCGTCCAGATGGTTCCGCAGGACCCGTATTCTTCATTGAATCCGCGGCGCACGATCGGCCAGACGCTCGCTGAGGCCATCGATCCCTCGCGGGCCAACCCCAGGGAACACCGGGAGAAGATCTCCTACTGGCTTTCGACCATCCGCCTGGACCCGGACGTTGCCGAGCGCTACCCGCACGAATTCTCCGGGGGGCAGCGGCAACGCATCGCCATCGCGCGTGCCCTGGCCGTCGAGCCGAAGCTCATCATCGCCGACGAGATCACCTCCGCCTTGGATCTCTCTGTCCAAGCGGAGATCCTTAACCTGATTGGCAGGCTGCGCAAGGAACTGGACTTGACCATGGCCTTCATTTCCCACGACCTCGACGTTGTGCACCACGTCAGCGATAACATCCTGGTGCTGTTCCATGGTGAGGTTGTTGAATCCGGAGACGTCGACGCCGTCTACGGCAACCCACAACACCCCTACACCCGTCGCCTGATTGACTCCGTCCCAGGTGGTCCCGGCTTCGACATCGGACCTCGGAGGGCAGTGCCGGTGTGACGCCTCTTTGCAGGACGGGGCTGCGGCGCAGGTACAGTGGCACGGTGAACTTTGCTGTGGCCCCGGACGGCACCGAACTGGCCTGGGTTGCCCAGGGAGCCGGCGAACCGCTGCTGCTCATCGCCGGGCAGGCCACGGCCATGGACGGTTGGGGCCCGACGGCGGAACTGCTGGCCCGCTTTTACCGCGTCATCCGCTTCGATCATCGGGGGATCGGCAGCAGTGGCCGGGGCCAGGCCAATCGCTACACGACGCGTCTACTGGCCGCAGACGCTGTTGCTGTCCTGGATGCCGCCGGTGTTTCCTCGGCTCACGTGTACGGGCATTCCATGGGCGGGCGGATTGGACAGTGGTTGGCGGTCGATTTTCCGGAAAAGGTCCGCACCCTGGTTCTGGCCGCGACAAGCGGTGGACGCTGCGACGACCCCGGGACGCACGCTGACGCGGCTGCGCTCGAAGCGCTGGTCAGCGGAGACTTGGAGCGCTTGATCCCGCTGTTCTTTGAGGAGGAGTGGGCGCGCCGCAATCCGGATGCCGTCCACACATTCTTCACGTCCCGTGCCTCGGCCTGGGCCAAGGCCCGGCACTTCCAGGCCAGCCGCGAGCATGATTCCTGGAGTGAACTCAGCTCCATCAAGGCCCCCACCCTGATTTTGCACGGTACGGACGATCCCCTGACACCGCTCCGGAACGGCATACTGCTTCGGCAGCACATTCCGGGCTCGGTACTGGTGCGGGTTCCCGGCGCGGGCCACGGCCTGCATCTGGACCGTCCGGAGACGATCGACTGGATCCGGGAGTTTATTGCGAGGAAGCGGCGCTTAGCTGGCCAGATGTCGTGAAGGCTTGGATTGCGTCTTCGCCGAGTAGTGGACCTTTCCGCTGGTGCGGGGCCTGCCAGCTTTGGTTGCGCCCACCCCGGGGACGTCAACAGGCCTGATGATGGCGGGCAGCTTCATCTCGGATAGCTTTTTGACGGTGGGCGAGGTCGGGCGCTTCAGCTGCTCGTCAAGTGTCACCTTGAGTCGGGCAGCAAGGATTTCGCGTCGCAGTTTCCTGAACACCTGGTCCTTGTGTGCCTTGTCGCTAAACTTCTGCTGGTCCATCTGCCCCCTCCCGCTCGATCTTGGCTCCATTGTCTCCTGCTACAGGGTGCCCGTCCATGATGTAGAAACTGCGGACGACCCCTTCTTCTTCCTTGTCGAGGCCTCCAAGGTTGGCTGCCTCTTTGAGGAGTTCTTCAATGTTATCGTCTTGCATCCCGGTGTCCGTGACTTCCCACACAGCGTCGAGAAGTTCCTTATCTTTCACGTCGGCAAGTTCGCTCCTGGCCAACAGGTCAAGCATTCCGGCTCCGTATGAATTCAGTACATCGTTAGCGGAAGCAGTCGCTTCCAAGGCCCATTGTGTGCGGCGCCACCACTCGGCGCGCGCGTCTGCCTCGCGCTTCTGCTTGATGGTCCACCAGCCGATGAAAAATGCGACCACTGCGGCCGCCAGTGTTGCATATGAACCGAAGGCTCCCCAGACCTGCCAAGCCTGTGCTTCATGAGGTTTGAGGTCCTGCACTGCCTCAATGACCCTGCTCAGTAATTCCTGAAACTGCTGCTCATCCATGGGGCCGGCTAAGGGTTGTTTGCTTGCGGGTGGACCCGTGCGGGGCGTGGGTGACTGACATCAGTGGCTATCTCAGACCGAAGATCATTGTCGGTCACCTTTGCATCAACTCCGTAGTTTTTAAACACGTAGGTGAAGGCTCACGCGCATCAAGGTGACACTAGCATCTGCCTTTACGCTTGCTTACGTGCGTCATGCCGTTATCCACAAGTACGGTGAACCACGACACCGGAACCTGGTCATCCGGCGCGCAAGTACCCCACCAACGCGTCAACAATGGACAGCTGCCCCTTCACGAGTTTGGTGCGGGCAACGGCTTCCGGGAGCCAGCGCGCGTCGTCGATTTCCGGGAACTCCTGGATGGACCCTGAACCCTTGGGCCATTCCATGGGGAACGTGTTGCTCACCACCTGGGCAGGCTGGAATGTGCCGGCCTCTGCGGCGTAGGCCGTGATGAGCTTCCCGGAAGGCTGCCGGAACACGCCCAGCGGGTGGTACTCCACGTCGGGCGGTGGTGTGCCGATCTCTTCGGTGAATTCACGCTTGGCGGCGGCCAGGGGGTCCTCGTCCTCCAGATACTCACCCTTGGGGATGGACCAGGCGTGCAGGTCTTTCCGCGCCCAGAATGGCCCACCCATGTGGGCAATCCACAGGTCAAGATCCCCGGAGGATTCCCGTCTGTAAAGGAGAATCCCTGCGCTGCGGATGGCGATGGTGACTCCTCGTGGCGGGTGACTCATGAACGTGGCTGACAAGGAACAGGCTACTCCCGGTTGCGGCATCGTTATCCAATTGATGGCGAAACGTGCGAATTACATGCATGTTTTGGCTTCCGACAGCCTGCTGTCTATCTCATAATCAAGGAGTTGCAGGTTCCCTGTGGGGATGGGACCTGTTGCGGTCCCCGGTGTGCGCCGGGGACGTCTCTGGGCGCATCAAATGGAGGTACAGCTATGTCGTGGTCAAGGAGGCACCTTCCACACGGAAGAAGAATCATGGGGCTCGCCGTCGTCCTGGCGGTGGGCCTCTCAATGTTTGCAGGGGTAGGGCCGTCACAGGCGGCCAAGAAAGCGGCCGTGCTTGAAGATCCCGGACCCGTGGGAAGTTTTTTCTCGGAAGGGTTCAACTGGCAGAAGCGGTTTTGGGGCGGAGCTCCCATGTACAACGGCACGTGGGACCCCAATAACGTCAGTGGTCCGGACGCCAACGGCTACGTGAAGCTGTCCATCAGCAATCCCACCGGTTCAGCTCCCGTAGGGGCAGAGTTCCAGTCGACGCGTGAGGGCTTCGGCTACGGAACCTACAGCACCACGGTGGAGAAGGACGTCAGTGCACTCCAGAAGGAAGTGGTGTGGGGCTGCCTGTTCACCTACGACCCCAACGCCTACCCGGGATACACGGAGATCGATCTCTGTGAAGCGTCCGCCTGGGGTGGAGGAGCTGCCTACGGTGAGGACTGGCCGGTGGTGCAGGGCCACGGTTACTGGTTCGACGCCACCAAACCTCCGGGGCAGGGGAACAACACCATCAACTTCGACACCACCAATGCGCCGATCCTGACCCACCGTATGGTGTGGGAGCCCGGCAAGATCACGTTCGAAACATTTGCCGGGGTTAATGCAACGGGAACGCTGCTCAAACGAACGGTCCTGCAGGGGTCGACAGTGCCCGTGCCGGCCAAGGAGCAGATCCACTTCAACCTCTGGGTTACCGGCGGTGGTGGCGGAGATCCAGCCCATGTTGCTCCTGAATCGGTGACGATCCGCGACTTCTCCTTCGTTCCGGGAATCCCGCTGACCGCCCCCACACCGACCGTGACGGGCACAGCCGCTGTCGGTTCCACGTTGACGGCCAACCCGGGAACCTGGACCAGCGGAACGTCCTTGACGTACCAGTGGTTCCGGAACGGCGCCGCTATTGCGGGGGCAACAGCCTCCAAGTACGTCCTGGCAGCAGCTGACCAAGGCACACAGATCACGGTGAAGGTCACGGGAACCAAGAGCGGCTACGCCACAACCACCAAGGAATCGGCACCCACGGCAACGGTCGTGGCCGGCACTCTGGCAGGACCCACACCTACGGTCTCGGGAACCTTGGCTGTCGGCTCGGTCCTGACTGCCAACCCGGGTACCTGGACCTCCGGCACCACGTTGAGCTACCAGTGGTACCGTTCGGGCGTGGCGATCACCGGGGCAACGGCCAAAACGTACACCATAGTGGCCTTGGACCAGGGTGACACCCTGCGTGTCCGCGTGACGGGAACCAAGCCCGGCTACACCACCTTGGCCAAGTTCTCGACCAACACTGCGATAGTTCCCTAGGAACTGAAGAACAAACAACAGGCCCGCGGTGCGTCGCGTTGGGGGATGGTTTGACGCAACCGCGGGCCTGTTGGGCTTTGTGACCGGACCGTGGATCAGTCTTTCTGCGCCCGGACGGGTACGATCCGCTTGACGGCCATACCGAGGGCAAGCATTGCGAACGCTGCCAGCGCAAACCAGAAGAGGTCACCAGCTCCCGTCATGGCGAGGGCTCCGGAACCTGTGGCTCCTGCGAAAGCTCCGGCGGCGGGTGCTGCTGGGTTGTTGTACACGGGTGCTTTACCAAACTTTCTTTCGATTGAATGCTGCATCCAGGTAGGCCTTTGCATGAACGGCCTGCAGGAAGACGTCAATGACGGTTTCGTACATGGTGGCGGCCAGAAGCATGTACCTCCAGCCCCGGTAACGCACAGTAACGATGCGTTCCACAATGAAGATGCCGGTTACGGCGACCCAGAAGGGCTGCAGGTGCAGGCCCGTTCCGGAGGTGATGGAGTAGATGATCGAGCCGAGGTAGGCAACGGTTACCAGCACACCGATCATGGACAGGAACTGCCGTCCCCAATAGGCCCTGGTGACGCTGGTCCAGCCGTACTGCACGCAGTTTTCCACGGCACCGCGCTTCCAGCGGAGGCGCTGCGCCCAGAGTTCACGCCACGTGGGCATGACCTCCGTGACCAGGGTGCAGTTGGCCGGGGAAGCGATCCGGTAGCCAAGAGTGAGCAGCGCGAAGGACAACTCGTTGTCTTCGGTCAGGACAGAGGTGTCATAGACGCCGCCGTTGCCGTTGCCGGGAGGCAGGGTTCCTTCCAAGCGGGCCGCTACGACATCGCGAAGCGTCTTCGCCCGGAACAGGGCCGCGGTGCCGGTAACCACCAGGCACCTCCCGTGGAGGCGCTTCACGTCGCGGGCATAGCGGGCGTATTCGTTGCGTTGGAGGTGTCCAACGAATCCGCCGCCGGGACCGCCACTGAACACGCCGCCCACTGCCCCGAGCATGTCGTCCTTGAGCAGGTTGGCCGTTGCGTTCTCGATGAAGTCCAGGGCCAGCTGGGAGTCGGCGTCCTGGACCAGGATCAGGTCTTCGGGATCGGCATCCGGCAGGAGCGCGCTGAGCGCGAAGTTCAGCGCGCCTGCCTTCTTGTCCTTGTTCCCAACGGTCCGGATCACCTCGGCGCCCTGGGCAAGCGCGAGGATCTCCGTATCGTCGGTGCAGTTGTCAGCGACAACGATCACGCGGTCCGGCCGGCGGGTCTGGTTGTTGAGGGAAACCAGGGTGTCGGTGATACCTGCGGATTCGTTGTGTGCGGGTACCAGGACGGTGACCACTCCGCCGGCAGCCCGGTGGGCGGCGCGGCGGGTCTTGACGGCGGTGTCCGCTGCTGGTGGCTGCAGGGTTTGCGTGCTCATGGCGGTCCTTTCCGTGGTTGTCCCGGTGAGCTGACACCCTTAGATTTCCAAGGCCAACACAAGAAACGACCGCGCAAAGGATCAAGAAATCCTCAAGCTTTCCAGCAATTTTTCCCATTCCACGTCATGTTTTTTGGAAGCGGAACAATAGTGCCTCGCTGCGCCTTTAAACGTTCGACACGCCAGATTCCCATCGGATAACCCGCACCCTGATCCGGCGCCCCGGACCTCCGGTGATGGGCACTTAAAACAAGAGGACGACGCCGGGTGGTACCGGCGTCGTCCGCTTTTGTCTGCTTGGGCTGCTTTAGCGGCTCAGGCTGACGGTGAAGGTTTTCGGTCCGCTGAGCGTCACGGCGATACCGCAGTTTTCTGCGGTGGCGCGGGGGGTGAGGTCCCGGATGGCGGCGTCGATCGTGTGGTCGATCGCTGCCTTGTCCCAGATTTTCAGCGTGATGGAGTCAGTATGTGTCGTCATTGTCAGTACTTTCACTCAGGCTGTTTGACAGCCCCAAGCCTCTTCGCCCGGGGCCGCATCCTCGTCGGTGAGGTTGCTGATTCAGCTTGTATGGGAACGGATTCCCTCATTCATGGTTCATGCTGACAGCCCCGGATGACAAGCGAATCGGCGCAAGTGTGACCGATTACACGCTGCTCTTTACTCTGTGTAACCTGTGGCGGTGCTGATGTCCAGCCAACGGTTAACTTCAGACCGCACAGCTTGGTCCACCGCCTCGTACGCCCTGACGGCATCCGCTCCCAGGAGCAGGAATGACGGAGTGTCCGGGGCTTCGACGGCCTGGATGATCGCCTGGGCTGCCTTGCGGGGGTCACCTGGCTGGGTGCCGTGGACCGTGTCGTTCTCCTTGCGGCGTTTGCCGGCAGTGTCTGCGTAATCGTCAATGGCTTGGGCCGACTGGGTCAGCGACCTTCCCGCGAAGTCGGTCCGGAAACCACCGGGTTCCACGGCAGTGACGGTGATCCCCAGCGGGGCCAGTTCCTTCTGCAACGACCCGGAGATGCCTTCCAGTGCAGCCTTGGTGGCCGAGTAATACCCCGAGCCTGGTGGGCAGATGCGGGCCCCGATCGAGGAGATGTTCACAATGGCGCCCGAGCGGCGGGAACGCATGCCGGGAAGGACGGCCTTGATCAGGGCAACGGGACCAAACACGTTGGTGTCGAACAGTGCGCGGATGTCGGCGTCGTCGCCCTCCTCAATGGCGGCGCGGTAGCCGTAACCGGCATTGTTTACCAGCACATCCACGCCACCGAACCGTTCTTCGGCCTGCCTCACCGCATTCTCCACCTGGGCCGGTTCCGTGACGTCGAGCGCCAGGGCGAGTGCCGTCGTCGGGAATTCAGCGGTCAGGTCCTGCAAGCTGCCGGTGTTGCGGGCGGTCACGACCGCGTTATAGCCCCTGCCGAGGACAGCCTGCGCCAGCGCGCGGCCAAGTCCGGTGGAGCAGCCAGTGATGAGCCAAGTGGTCATGATGTTCCTTTCATGGTTTGTCCCTTCAACTGAACGCTACCCGGCGGCGGAACGGGAGGGACCGCCTTTACAGGTACCGGCAGTGCTCCCCAACGCCTATCAGAGGTCCAGGGTATAGACCACCAGCTGCACCTTCGGTGCAGGGCGCGGCTTCTCCCGCTCGGGCCGCCGGGCATAACCGAGCTGCCGGTACAGGCGCTGCGACGGTTCATTGTCGACGGCGGTGTCCAGCACCATGCGTTTGGCACCCTGGGCGGTGGCGAGCCTCGCGGCTTCGTCCATCAACCGCTGGCCAAGGCCGGTGCGGCGGGTTTCGGGCAGGACTGCGAGGAGCCTAAGTTCCGCTTCGCCTTCTTCCGCCTGCCGGCTCAGGGAGGAACCGTAGGGCAGCAGGCTGGCGGTACCCACCAGACGGCCGGTGTGCACATCCTCGGCAACCAGCAGCAGGCCTTCGTTGGCACGGGCCGCCGCGTCGAGCAGCAGGTTCAGGCGCTCGCCGTCGGGCTGATGGGCGCCGGGCAGGTGGTGGCCGAAGCCTTCGTACGTCAGCCGCCCCACGGAGTCGTATTCTTCGTGGCGGGCCTCGCGGATCAGGTAGGTGCCGGTGGCGGCGGTTGCTTGGGTGGTCATCTTGGTCCTTTCGACGACGGCGGTCCGCACGACGGCGGTCACCGCACCTCCGCTGGGACGCGGCTGGGCAGTGGTTCCAGGCCGAGGTGGGATTTGAGGGTGGTGCCGGCGTATTCGGTGCGGGCGAGGCCGCGTTCCTGGAGGATCGGAATGACACTCTTTGCGAAGTGTTCAAGGTCCTGGGGGAGGAGGGAAAACATCAGGTTGAAGCCGTCGGCAGCTCCCGCGGCATGCCATCTTTCCAAGGACTCCGCAACGTGCTCCGGAGTGCCGATGAAGTCGTTGTTCCGTTTATCGCCGGTGAGGATCGAGTAGAGGTCCTTGAGGGTCACCTCGTCCTCGCGGCCCCGGATTTGTTCGCCGGCAGAACGGAAATCCGAGCGGGGGTTGGTGATGCGGGGGATACCGGCCTGGGCCACCGTGGCATCCGCGCCCAGACGGGTGAAGTCGACCGTGCCTTCCTGGACGGGGGCCGCGAAATACTCCTGCAGGAAGTCCAGCACCTGCTGGTCGGTGATCAGGCCGTCCAGTTCGCGGATGCGCTCCAGGGCTTCCTCTTGGCTGTCCGCGACCACGGGGGAGATGGCCTGGTAGACATACAGTTCGTCCGGGTTCCGGCCGAATGCCGCTGCCTGTGCCCTGACGGAGTCGCGGTATCGACGGGCCTGCGGGATGTCCGGGTGGCTGGCAAAGAGGGCGTTGGCAAACCGGGCGCCGAGCTGCTGGCCCGGACCTGATGTGCCGGCCTGCGCCAGGAGTGGCGAGTGCTGCGGTGAAGGAGCAATGTTCAGCGGTCCGGCGACTTGGAAGAATTCGCCGTCATGGTTGAGCCGGTTAAGCTTGCGGCGGTCGAAGAACGTCCCCTGTGCCTTGTCATAGACGAACGCGGTCTGGTCCCAGGAGTTCCAGAGCCCCTGGGTCACTGTGACGAATTCCTCGGCCCGCCGGTATCGCAGGCTATGGTCGAGGTGCTCCTGCGCGCCGAAGTTTCCCGCGGTGCTGTTGGTCAGGTCGCGGGTGGTGACGATGTTCCAGCCAACCCGCCCGCCGCTGATATGGTCTGCGGTGAGGGCAGCCCTCGCAAAGTTGTAGGGCTGGTCATAGGACGTTGAGGACGTCGCGATCAGGCCGATCCTGTCCGTCACCGCTCCCAGGGCCGTGACCAGTCCGATGGGGTCGAAACGGTTGAGGATGCCCGGATTGCTGGTTTCGTCAATGGCCAGGGAATCGCCCAGGAAGATGGCATCGAACCTGGCATCCTCGGCTGTCCTGGCCAGTTTCACCTGGTGGGCGAAATCGATGCTGGCTTGCGGGAACGCCGAATCGTGGCGCCATGACGCCAAGTGGATGCCCGTCCCTACAAGGTAGGCGAAGAAATGGATCTGCCGGCGTTCGCGTGCCAGGTGCTGGTTCATTGGTGTTCCCGGGTGGTGTGGAATGGCCGGGGGCAGCCGGCTGTGTGGCGCAGCGGACCGCCCCCAGGCAACTACTTGGTCTTCTTGATGGCTGCTTCTTCGGCGGTCAGGACTTCCTGCAGCTTGGCAGCGCTCCAATCCGCCTTGAATTTCAGGTTGCCGTCGTTGAGCTTGGTCACCGAGGCCTCGACTTCAGGTGTGTGGTAAGCATCCACGATCTTCTTCCACGTGGGGTCGTCCTTGCGGTCAGCCTTCACCACGAAGCCGTTGATGTACGGAGCCAGGGACTCCGAGTCCAGATCCTCCTTGAAGATGATCTTGTCGTCGCCCAGGCCGCCCTTCTGGGCCTGCGTGTTATTGACGACGGCGGCTTCCGTGGTGCCCTTGAGGGCGTTGACGGTCTGGTTGCTGTCCACGGGGACAACCTTGATCTTGCTGGAGGTGATTTCCGCCGGGGTGGAGAGCGAGTTGCCACCATCCTTGAGTTGCAGCAGACCGGCGGTCTGCAGGTTCAGCAGCGCACGGGCCTGGTTGGTGGGGTTGTTCGGGATGGCAACCTCTGCGTCGGCCGGAAGCTCGCTGACGGACTTGTACTTCTCCGAGTAAAGCGCCAGCGGGTAGACAGCAGTAGCGCCAACAGGAACCAACGAGCCGTTGCTGTTCACGTTGAACTGGGACAAGTACTTGAGGTGCTGGAACAGGTTGATATCCACCTGGCCCTGCTGCGTGGCCGTGTTGATCTGCGCACCATCGGTGAAGTTCTTGACCTCCAAGTCGACGCCCTTGTCCTTGAGCTTCTTCTTCAGGATGGTCCAGTGCTCCTCCGCACCGTCGTCCACGCCGATGACCACCTTGGTGTTCCCGGCGTTGGAAGCCCCTCCGGCAGCACCCCCGCATGCGGACAACGACAAGGCGGCGACGAGGCCGACGGCGGCGACTAACAGGCGGTTCTTCATGATGCTTCTCCGTACAAAGGTGTTGATGCGAATGACAGGTACGGGGTATCCCCCACGCCTCACGCTAGGGAAGTTCCGCGGTGGGGGACGAACGCGTTCGCAACAGTGCGAAACCCGCCGTCAAGGAAAGAAACCGCAGGTCACAGGGGGTCACGGGGTTCGATCCGGGAGTGGAGTCGCTGTTGGAATGGGCCTTCCGCAAAGCATCAACACCACCCGAAGGAGGCTCCGGTGAGCGCCATCGTCTCCCTGCGCGGAGTCAGTAAGCAGTTCCCGGTTCCCGGGCGCCGAAAGTCCGCAGCCGGCACTCAGCCGGTACGCGCGGTCGACTCCGTCACCCTGGACATCGAAAAGGGCACCGTTGTTGGCATCGTCGGTTACTCCGGTGCCGGCAAGTCCACGCTGGTCCGGCTGCTCAACGGCCTGGAACGTCCCACCGAGGGACAAGTGATCGTCAAAGGCCAGGACATCTCCTCCTTGCCGGAGAGCCAGCTGCGGAGGGTCCGGTCCGGGATCGGCATGATCTTCCAGCAGTTCAACCTGCTCAAGTCCCGCACCGTGTTCGGGAACGTTGCTTATCCGTTGAAGGTCGCCGGGTGGCCCAAAGAGAAGATCCGGCCGCGCGTGGAGGAACTACTCGAATTCGTGGGCATCGCCGACAAGGCAGGCACCTATCCGCGGCGCCTTTCAGGCGGGCAGCAGCAACGGGTGGGTATCGCCCGCGCGTTGGCCAACGCGCCGGACATCCTTTTGGCGGACGAAGCCACGAGCGCCCTGGATCCTGAAACCACGCGCGACGTCCTGCGCCTGCTGCGCCGCATCAACAAGGAACTCGGCACCACCGTGGTGGTCATCACCCACGAAATGAACGTGGTCCGCGAGATCTGCGACACCGTGGTGATGATGGAATCCGGGCGAGTTGTGGAGTCCGGGCCCACCTACTCCGTGTTCGCAGACCCCCAGAGCCCCTCCACCCAGCGCTTTGTGTCCACCGCGGTCCACGGCACTCCCGAGCCGGATACCGTCAGCCGGCTCTCCGCGGCGCACCCGGGGTTGTTGGTGTCCGTGGGGATCTCCGAAGCCGCGCCCACTCCCTTGGTCGCTGCCACTTTTGAGCGCCACGGCGTCGGCTCCAGCGTGGTCTTCGGTGGCGTCACCGAAATCCAGAACCGCATTCTGGGCACGCTCACCTATGAACTCACAGGGAGCGACGCTGCGATTGACGCGGCGCTCGCCGAACTGGGTGACGTCACCGCCGTCGAACGTCAACTGGCTGCCGTGGAGCAACAGGCCGTGCCCGCCGAAACTGCCGTACCGAACCTGGCCACTGTTGGAGAGAAAGCATGACCACCGACTGGACCACCCTCCTGCCCGTCCTGGGCGAATCCTTCCAGCAGACCATCTACATGGTGGTCATCACCGTGCTGCTCAGCGGGCTGGCCGGGCTCGCTCTCGGGGTTACCCTTTACGCCACGCGGCCCGGGAACCTGTTTGCCAACAAGGCCGTGTTTTCCGTGCTCAATTTCCTGGTGAACATCATCAGGCCCATTCCGTTCATCATCTTCATCACGGCGATTGCGCCTTTGACGCTGATCATCATGGGCACAACCATCGGCACCACTGCGGCGATCCTGCCCATGGCGCTGATGGCCGGCGTCGTGATCGGGCGGGTGGTAGAGCAGAACCTGGTGGCGTCCGACCCGGGCGTGGTGGAAGCTGCCCGGGCCATGGGCGACAGCCGCCTGCACATCCTGTGGGCCGTGGTGATTCCCGAGTCCCTGGCCCCGCTCATCCTAGGCTATACGTTCATGATCATCGCGATCGTGGACATGTCCGCGATGGCCGGGTACATCGGCGGCGGCGGGCTGGGCAACTTCGCCATCATGTACGGCTACCAGCAGTTCAACTGGGAAGTCACGCTGGTCACGGTGCTCATCATCATCGTCATGGTTCAGGCCGCGCAGTTGCTGGGCAACTTCCTGGCCCAGCGAATCCTTCGCCGCTAAGTTTCTTTGGAGATTTTGTAATGCCTATCGAATTCCTCGGCATGGGTGCCGGCAACGACTCCACGGAGACCTCGCCGGCCACCACGCCCTTCTTCGACCCTTCCTATGCTGTGAAGATTGCGCGGATCCACGAGGACAACAACTGGGACCATGTGCTGTTTGCCTACAACTCGGCAACCCAGGACCCAGCCGTCCACGCCACGTGGGTTGCGGCCAACACCGAACGGATTCAGCTGCGGTTGGCACACCGGCCCAACGTTTCGCATCCCACCTTCGCGGCCCGGTCCTTCCTGACCCTCGACCACATTGCGCAGGGGCGGCTGACCGTGCACTTCATCACGGGCGGAAGCCAGGCGGACCAGGCACGGGAAGGTGATTTCCTGGCGAAGGATGCCCGCTATGGCCGGACGCAGGAGTACCTGCAGATTGTCCGACGGGCCTGGTCGGGCGATACCTTCAGCTGGGACGGACCGCATTACCGGTTCGAAGGGTTTGCCTCCGGGCTGGGCCCATTTGCCGGGAAGCGTCCTGGTATTTCCTTTGGCGGGTCATCCGAGGCCGCGTGGTCGGTGGGCGCCGCGGAGGCCGACATCTATGCCCTGTTCGGAGAACCGTTGGCAGATGCGGCCTCGCAGCAGCAGCAGATCCTTGCGCGGGCCGCAGCTTTGGGCCGTACGTCGCCGCTTCGGTGGCAAATAGCGTTCCGGCCCATCGTTGCCGCGACGGATGAGTTGGCGTGGGAGAAGGCGCGGTCCATCCTGGGCACCTTCCAGGCCCGGCGCTCCGCGGGCGAGGTCATTGATCCGGTGCGTCACTACGCAGCCAAGCCCGAAGCCGCCGGAACCCAGCGGCTTCTTGCCGCTGCCGAACGCGGGGACCTTCACGACCGCGCTTTGTGGACGGCCCTCGCCAAAGCGGCTGGTGGCGGAGGAGGAAGCGCGACGGCGTTGGTCGGCAGCTACAACACCGTCACCCAGGCGATCCTCGACTACCACGACCTCGGCTTTGAGATCTTCGGCCTGCGTGGCTACGACTTTGTCCCGGACGCCATCGAGTTCGGCCGGCACGTGATCCCGCAGCTGAAGCAGGAGGTGGCGCACAGGGAGCGCGGTTTTACTCCCGACGCCCTCCGCGCCGCGCAGGCCGCCGCCCGCACCCGCCTGGCCCCCGCCCCCGCCGGTTCCTCTCTCACCTAATGACGGTTTTTGCCGGTTCCTCTCTCACCTAATGACGGTTTTTGCCGGTTCCTCTCTCACCTATCTACCGTTCCTATCGGTTCCTTCGACAGGAGGCGAACCTCCAAGCCGTCATGTCCAGCTCCCGCCAATGCTTCACTAAGAGAGGATGCGGCGGGAGGGGTGGTTTTGTGAGAGAGGATGCGGTCGGGAGTCACAGCAGGTCAACGTAAGTAACCCTGATTCACGCCCCTTAACCGGGTGACCCATGATGTCCGGCCGCCCACCACCTGAGCCTAGAGTCACCAGCATGGGTACAAACGCCAAACGGTCCGCACTGTGGCTTTGCCTGGGCGCCGGATTCATCACACTGTTGGATCAATCGGTGTTTGTCCTCGCAGTCCCGGCCATGTCCAGCTCACTCAATGCCGATTCGGGATCGGTCCAATGGATCCTCGCCGCCTACTCGCTGGCCTTCGGAGTGGCGTTGGTCCCGGCGGGCAGGCTCGGGGATATCGTCGGCCGCCGCACCCTCTTCATTGCCGGAATTTCCGTGTTCGGAGCATCGAGCCTGCTCGGCGGGCTTGCCACGGAACCATCCTGGGTCATCGTGGCCCGGCTGCTCCAAGGACTGGGAGCCGGAACGCTGAACCCCCAGGTCCTCGGGTTGCTGCAGGACGTGTACTCCGGGCACGAGCGCGCCAAGGCGCTCGGTGCCTATGCTGCCGCAGGTGGTTCGGCGGCGGTTTGCGGCCCGCTCATCGGCGGACTGGTTCTTTCGCTGGGGGATCCGTCCATCGCGTGGCGCATCCTGTTCCTGGCCAACGTCCCGCTGGTCCTGGTCCTGGTGCCGCTTGCCTTCGCGCTGCTGCCGCGCCCCACAGCCCGCCAGGAACCCGGGAAAACGTCCGTAGACATCCTCGGCGCACTGCTCCTGGGCAGTGTGGTGGTGGCGTCCCTCATCCCTACGATCTATGGAGCAGGAATAGTGGCGGTGACTTCGCTGGCCGTCGGCGCAGCCGCCCTCCTGGCGTTCGCGGGTTGGGAGGTGCTCTACCACCGCCGCGGCAAAACACCCTTGCTCAGCTCCGCCCTTGCTACGTCCAAAGGATACGCACTCGGAACCGTGGTTGCCCTATGCCAGTTCGGCGTCGGCGCGGGCATGGCGGCCGTGACCTCCTTCTATTTCCTTTCCGGCACGGGAATGGCACCCCTCGCGGCGGCAGCGATTCTCGCCCCGCAGGCTGCCGGCATGCTCCTGGCATCCACCTTCAGCTGGCGGTACCTTGCCCGCTACAAACGAGCCGGGATCGTCGTCGCCCTTCTTGCGAGCCTGGCCACCCTGGCAGCCAAGGACCTGTTCGTCCAACACTTCGACGCCGCCACCGCGGCACTGGCGGTCGCCGCCGTCGGGCTCCTCCAAGGGATTGCGACAGGTCTGGTGGTGGCTCCCAACCAGACGCTGACTCTGGGTCACGCGCCCGCCGGAGCTGCCGGCGTGGCCGCCGGTTTCTACCAGCTCAGCCAGCGTTTTGCTGCCGCGCTCTGTTCAGCTGCGGCTGCAGGCATGTTCCTTCAGGCCCACGGAGCCGTCACCGGCCAAGCAGCCAAGGAAGCCTTCCATCAAGGCATTGTCCTGTGCTGCATCCTGTTGGGCGCCGCGGTGGTGGCCGGCGGACTCGACTGGCTCCGCGAGGCGCGCAGCCCCGGCAACGCAAGTGCCGCCGTCGTGGTTTCCATAACGGAAGTCACGACGGCGGCACTGGCACCTTCTGCGGTGGAACCGGTGGCAGAGGGCCCGACGGCGGGAGGAACCCGCCGCTCGGACGTCACCGAACCCGCGGACGCCTAGGCAGATTCAGCCGGAGGCGCGGTGGGTCCGGTGGTGGGGACGCCTGCGTCGCGGAGGGCCGGGAAGCCGCCGTCGACATGCACGGCGTTGCCGTAGCCCAGCGCCTTGAGCTTCTCCGCGACAGGCCGGGATCCGTTCACGGAACCGCAGAAGACCACGATCTTCTGATCGGTGCCGGTGACCTGTGCAAGGCGGTGCGGCGAGTGCGGCGCGAAGTCCTCTTCCACATGCTCGCGGTTTACTACGACGGCGCCGGGGACTGCGCCTGTGCTGGCGCGGCCGCCTTCGCTGCGGACGTCGATCAACAGGACGCCGTCCTCGATCAGCGCAGCGGCTTCCTCTGCGGTGATGAGCTGGGCGTCTTCCTGGGTTTCCGTGCTTTGTACAGTCATGGTGCTCCTTGTTTGGTGATGGACAGGTTCAGAGGCCCCAGGCCTCGGCGAGCAGCTGGTAGGAGTTCTCGCGGTCGGCAGGGTCGTGGGCAATGGTGGTGATGAGCAGTTCCTGGGCCCCGGTGGCGCGCTGGAGGGTGCGTAATCCGTCGCTGACCTGGTGCGGGTCGCCCACGAACCGGGTGTCCAGGCGGTCCTTGACCAAGTCGGCTGCTTCCGGGTCCAGTGCGAAGTCAGCGGCGTCCTCCGGTGCGGGGTAGGGGATGGCGCCCTGTCCGCTGCGGATGCCGTGGACCCATTGGGCATACCCGCGGCCAATGCGGCGGGCACTGTATTCGTCGGGCGCAACCAGGACATCGGCGGAGACAATCACGTGCGGTTCCTGCAGCGATTCCGAGGGTTTGAAGTGGGCGCGGTACTCGGCGATGGAGTCCAGCACCGTCGCGGGAGCCACGTGGTAGTTGGCACCGAACGGCAGGCCCAACTTCCCTGCGAGCCTCGCGCTGGGACCTGCCGTGGAGCCGTGGACCCAAAACTGCGGGGACTGGCCCAGGGCAGGGGTGGCGGTGACTTCCTCGCCGTGCCTGGTCCGATAGTCGCCCGTGAAGAAGCCGATGATGTCCTGGACGTCGTTCTCGAAATTGTCCGTGTCTCCGGGAAACCGGCCCAGGAGTTCACTTTGCAGCCGGAACTTCCGGGGAAGGACGGCGCCAAAGATCGGGCGGGGAGCGGGGACCACCAGCCCCTCCACGACGCGTTCCTCCGGCTCCTGGTCTACAGAAGGTGAGGGTTGGCCCGGGGCCGGTTCGCCCGGGGATTTGGGCGGCCCGGAACGGCCAAAGCCAAGATCCAGGCGGTCAGGGAACACCGCTGCCAGGGTGCCGATGCTCTCCGCGATCTGCAGTGGCCGGTAGTTGCCCAGGAGCGTGGCTGCCGTGCCAACCCGGATGGTCTTCGTTGCCGACGCCACGAGTCCTGCCAGCACATGCGGCGCCGATCCTGCCACACCGTCGTTGAGGTGGTGTTCGGCCAGCCAGTACCGCGAGTAGCCCGCTGCCTCGGAGGCGACAGCCAAGGCGAGAGTGCTGCGCAGCGCATCGCCGGAGCTCTGGTTGGCGGAGACCGGGCTGAGGTCGAGGACTGACAAGGGGATCACGGGAGGCTTCGGCATGCCATGACACTACGGAGCGGCACAGCGGGGCCAAAGCCGGCTTGTCACCCGGCTCAACTGGACTCAACGCGGCTCAACGCGGCGCAACGGATCGTCACACGGCCGCGGCGTTCCCTTATGCGCGTCTAGGCCTGGCCGGGCAGGCCTCCGCTCATGGGCGGGATGTATCCGGGGCGGCCCTTTTCTTCTTCTTCGGTTCTTTCAGCCGCGCTGTGGGAGTCACTGGCTGCGGTTTCGTCCGAGTCGCCCTCCACATCCACCAGCCCGTTGGTCTGGTCGAACGGGTGGGTGACCGGATCCAGGGTGTCCTCGCTGGCGGCTCCTCCGCCCCCGGTCCCGCTGCCTCCGGTCGGGCCGGTCGCGGAAGCCGCCGCTCCCGCCATTCCACCTGCCGCCGTACCCGCAACGGTGCCGTCGGCGTCCGTGATGCGTGCCGCCGTCGTGCCGTCCGCCGGGGTGGCTGTGCCGTGCTTTTCCACGTATTCCTTAAACTTCTTCAAGTCCGACTCCGCCTGCCTTTCAACTACATGCAGCTTGTCGCCTAGGAATTCCAGGACCCCATGGGGTTCATATTCCAGGGTCAGGTGCAGGGATGTCTGTCCGGGGCCGGCTTCCTTGAAGTCCACCCAGCCGGCGTTCTTGGCGCCTTCCACGGCAGCCCATGCCACGGCCCGGTCCAGATCCTGCTGCACGATTTTGGCTTCCCAGCGGCGGTGGACGCCGGCGATTTCCGCCACCCACTCGAGGCGGTCGCTGCCGAGCCGCGTGACGCGTTCCACGCCGCCCATGAACTGTGGGAAGTCCTCGAACTGCGTCCAGTGCCTATAGGCCGTGCTCACCGGAACGTTGACCAGGATTGTCTTGTTTACCTTGGTGGTCACCATGTCCTCCTCTGACTCGCTACGGAATTGTCAGCATACTTACAGTATCGATCTTTCCGTGGCGGAGCCAGAGGTCCGGGACCAGGAACGCATCAACAACGACGGCGACACCCGCCCAGGGCGCTTAAGGACACCCGCCCAGGCGCCCCCGGGTACGTTCAGGCGGAGGTGCCCACGCGCCGGGAAACCACCCGGCCGTCCTGGATCACGTGCTCCAAGTGCTCCTGGATATCGGCCAGGACCGCAATGTCGGCCACGGGATCAGCATCGAGCACCAGCATGTCGGCCGCTGCCCCAGGTGCCACCACGCCAAGTTCACCTTCGCGCTCCAACAGTTGGGCCGCCGTCGTGGTGGCCGAGCGGATGGCGTCGATCGCGGGCTGGACCTTGCCCAGCAGTCGGAACTGCTCGTTCTGGTGGCGGTGCATTCCCCCCAACAGGTCGGAGCCGAAGGCCATCTTTACTCCGGCCTCGTGCGCACGGCCGATGGCCTCCAGACCGCTGTTGAGCACGGAGTCCACCTTGCCCCACATCTCCTCGGTGAGCCCGAATTCCTTGCCCTCCTCCTTCAGGGCCCAGTAGGTGACCAGGGTGGGAACCAGGAACGCGTCCTTTTCCAGGAAGAGCCGCAGGCTTTCGTCGTCCAGCAGGTTGCCGTGTTCGATTGACCGGACACCGGCTTCCAGGGCGCGGTTGATCGCGCGGGCTGTATAGGCATGGGCGGCGACATACCGGTTGGCGGCGGCAGCTTCTTCCACAGCCGCGCGCATTTCTTCCATGGAGTACTGGGTGGAGTCGATGCGGTCCGTGGGGGAGGAGACTCCGCCGGACGCCATGATCTTGATGTGGTGTGCGCCTTTGCGCAGTTCATCGCGGGCCGCGGCGCGTACGGAGTCCACTCCATCGGCTACCCGGCCAATCCCGCAGCATCCGCGACCGTTGGGGTCGTGGTCTTCACCGGGCAGGCGCATGTCGCCGTGGCCGCCGGTCTGGCTGAGGGCATGGCCGCAGAAATGGAGTTTCGGTCCAACCAGGAGGCCTTCCTGCTGTGCCTGCGCCAGGCCGAAATCGGCGCCCGACAGGTCCCTGACTGTGGTGAATCCGCGCCCAAGCATGTCGCCCATGATGCGTGCCGTTTGCGCGTAGACGTAGGAGGCCGGCGTCCAGGTCAGGGACCGGAAGTCGGCGCTGGAGGCCACCACGTGCACGTGTGCGTCGATCAGGCCGGGAATGACGAACTTCCCGGTCCCGTCGATCACCTCGGCTGCTTGCGGTGCGGTGGCCCCTGGAGCGACTGTGGTGATCTTTCCGTCAATGCTGACGACGTCGGCGGTGGACCAGGTGCCTTCCTCGACGTCCAGGATGCTGGCGTTCCGGATGACCAGGGCTGTGTTCTTGTCTGGGGTGCTCATTGCTGGGTGTCTTTCGGTGGGGTTCAGGCGTTTGGCGGGACGTCGGTCAGGTGTGCGGCGAAGGCGTCCAGGAGCTCTGGCCGGTTTGCCTCAACAACCCCGACGGCGGTCTCCACGCTTTGCGGGGTGTAGTGGCCCTCGGCGTCCAGCATGGCCAGGACGCCGGCTACTTCTCCGGAGCTGGTCAGGACGGGGACATTGATCACTCCGCCACAGCCAAGCTGCTGGATGAGCGCGGAGTCGGAGAAGACGTCGCTCAGTGCTGCCAGGTCCGGGGCAAGGAAGGGCTCTTTGCCTTCGATGACAGTGCCGAGCCAGCCGGGAGAGATCTCCACGGTCTTTTCGGCGCCGACGGGGTATTCGGCCGGGTGGCTGGTGAAGAGCCGCCGGAGGCCTGACCGTTCGGGGATCCATTGCAGGGCGGTGAAGAGGATGACTCCCGGGTCCTGGCGCATCGCGTCGAAGGTTTTCTGGAAGACCCTGTCCGTCTCCGTATATACAGTGCTCATTTTTGTCCTGTTCCTGCGTGTCCGACGGGTGCGCGGTCGTGTTCGGCGCGGGCGTTGATGTCTTCCAGGGATTTGCCTGCCGTGGAGGCACCGAAGATCACCACGCCCAGCACGCCGATGGTCAGGACCACCGTGGTCATGGTGAATACGCCGCCGAAGCCCAGGGCGGCCGAGAAGATGCCGATGATGGAAGGAGCCAGGATGCTGCCCACCCGGCCTACGGCGCTGGCAAGTCCCACGCCCGTGGCCCGCATCCAGGTGGGGAAGAGTTCCGGAGTGTAGGCGTAAACGCCGGCGTACGTCCCGTTGAGGAAGAAGGACAGCGTGGCAGCCGCGAGGAGGATCATGCCGGAGTCGTTGGACTGGCTGAGCCAGAAGGCGCTGACTGCGGAACCGGCAAGGTAGAGGGCGATCGTGTTCTTGCGGTCAATCCTGTCGCAGAGCCAGGCCGCGGAGAAGTAGCCAGGGATCTGGGCGAGGTAAATGATGATCGAGTATTCGAAGCTCTTGGTCACAGTGATGCCCCGGCCAACCAGCAAGGTGGGAATCCAGGAGAAAAAGCCGTAGTAGGAGAAGGTAATCACGAACCAGATCAGCCAGATGACTGCGGTCCTCCGTCGCATCGCCCTGGACCACATGAATTTCAGGGCGTTCCAGATGCTGATCTTTTGTTCGTGCTTGACGATCTCATCTTCTGCCGGTGGCAGGGGAGGAAGTGCCTTGCCTGTGGCTTTGGCGACACTCTTTTCGAAGCGCTCTACAACCTGCGTGGCTTCCTCGACCCGTCCCCGGCTCATGAGGTAGCGCGGCGATTCGGGAAGGCTGCGGCGCCACCAGAGCAGGAGCAGGATGGGGATGGCGGTGATGACCTGTGCCCAGCGCCAGCCGTCATCGCCCAGCGGTACCACGAACCGGCCGATGAGCGCTGCTCCCACGAAGCCGAAGGAAAAGAAGCCGGCCAGGGTGCCGATGAACCAGCCCCGACGCTTGGGCGGGATGAACTCGGACAGGAACGGGGCAATGATGACGCTTTCCGCTCCGGCTCCCAGTCCTGCAAAGATCCGTGCAATCAGGAAAATTTCGAACGTAGGAGCCATGGCTGCCACTACGGACATCACGCAGTAGAAGGCAAGTGCCCAAAGCATCACTTTCTTGCGGCCGAATCGGTCGCCCATCCATCCGGCGAGGATGGCGCCGAAGAAGAATCCCAGGGGTGCCGCTGAGCCCACCAAGCCGAGGCTGGCGTTGCTCAGGCCCCATAGTTCCTGGATCCGGGGAAGCAGGAAGGCGACTACTGCGCCGTCCATGCCGTCAAAGGAGTAGCCGAGGCCTCCGATGAGGAGAAGCTTGTAGTGTGGTCGACTGAGGGCCAGGCGATCCAAGCGTGCTGTGAGAGACATGGTGGTGGTTCCTGCCAGTGGGCCAAGTTGTACATTTTGAGGAATATGCACAGATCTGTGCAGATGTGATGTATCGAAGTTACGGTGAAAGTGTGAGGCAGGTCAATAGGTGGAAGAAGATTTCGACGCGTCGACATTGACCGAATGGCTGGACAGTCGAGTCCAGGGGCGCAAGTTGGCAGCACGCCAGCTCCAGGTAGTGGGCATCCTGCGCTCGCAGCCGCGCCTGGCCTCCTATGGCTCCGTCAGTGACATTGCGGCGGCGGCGGCTTCCAACGCCTCCACAGTCACCAGAACCGCGCAAACACTGGGCTTCAAGGGGTGGGCGGACTTCCAGTTTGAACTCCGGTCCAGGTTCCTGGCATCACTGAGTGCCGTGGAGGTGGCAGCCGAGCACAACGGCCACATCAGCAGTCCCGCCCAGGCGGCGGTGTCCACGGACCGTGCCAACCTTGCCCACTTTGAGCGGACCCTCAATGCCGACACCGTGCATGAGATCGCCAAGGCGATCGCGGCTGCGCGGCAGACATTCATTGTGGCCGCGGGCAGTTACGCCATTCCGGGCAAGGCTCTGGAACACAACGCCATCATTGCCGGCTATAACGTCCGGCTGCTCGATGCCGATGTGGCAGCGTTGACCAATGCCATTGCTCGCCTTGGTGCGGAAGACCTGGTGATAGCGATCAGTTTGTGGCGCGTTTATGACAGCACCATGCGCGCGGTGGACATTGCCCACGGCATTGGTGCGCCGGTGGTGTCCATAACGGACAGTGCGGGATCGCCTGTGGCGGTCAATGCACAGCACCGGATAGTGGTGCCCACCGAAGGCGCCGGCTTCTTTCCGTCCCTGACAGGTGCCGTCGCTGCGGTCCAGGCGATCGCCGTCGAACTTGCCTCCCTGGATCGCGAGCGCTCAAACCTTAACATCGCGGCCTCGGAGCGCACCTGGGACCAAATGCGCATCATGCACCCCCGCTCCAGCAGCTAGGTCCAGGTGTCGGAAGGCGCCCCGCTCGCCGTCGAAAGGTCTTGACGCTCTGGCAGGCCGGGAGTATCGTACAACCAAATGGTTGTAGATCAGCTCAGTAAAGACGCCGAATTGGACCGCTTGTTCCAGGCGTTGGCCGATGCCACCAGGAGGGACATCGTGGCGCGGGTGACGGCCGGGGAGTACTCGGTGTCCGGCTTGGCTGCCCTCTACGCCATGAGTTTCGCGGCCGTACAGAAACATGTTGCGGTCCTGGAACGTGCCTCCCTGGTGACCAAGGAGAAGCGTGGGAGGGAGCAGATCGTGCGGGGAAACCATGATGGACTGCAAAAAGCCCGGCATCTGTTGGATCAATTCGAAATGATCTGGCGGCAACGCGCCGACCGGATCGCGGACCTGCTCGCTGAAGATGATGAAAGGGATCTGCCATGACTGTAGTCAGTGTGGACAAGGATGTTGAGGCCCTGAGCCTCACTGTTGTCGCCGAGTTTGATGCCGACGTCAAGCGCGTCTGGAGAATCTGGGAGGACCCGCGGCAGCTCGAACGCTGGTGGGGGCCGCCTACCCTGGCCGGCCACCTTCGAAGCCCACGATTTCACGCCCGGTGGCAAGGCTGCCTACTACATGACCGGCCCGGACGGCACCAAAGCCCGCGGCTGGTGGAAGTTCACGGAAGTCAACGCCCCGGACCACCTGGAGTTCGACGACGGCTTCGCCGATGAAAACGGCGACCCCGCCGACGAGTACGGCGTCACGCACGCCACCGTTCGCCTGGAGCCAGTGGGCGACCGCACCAGAATGACCATCGTCTCCAGCTTCGAATCCGCGGAGCAGCTTCAGCAGATGGTGGAGATGGGCATGGAGGAAGGCCTCCAGGAGGCCATTGGCCAGATCGACCAGCTCTTGGCGGAACCGGCCAACGCCTAGCGGCGCATGTTCCGGCTTTAGGTGCCGGGCACCCAGGAATCAGCCGACGACGGCGGGACGTCCCGCCGTCGTCGGCGTATGGTTTAAGTCCCGGCCGCCTTTTGAAACGGACGTAAGCCATGGCGCGACTGATCATCATGGGGCCGCCAGGCTCCGGCAAAGGAACCCAGGCTGAGTTCCTGGCGCGGCATTTCGCGGTCCCGGCGATCGCCACGGGTGACCTTTTCCGGGCCCACGTGAGGGACGGAACCGCTTTGGGAACCGAGGCCGGCAGGTACATGGACCGCGGCGAGTTCGTCCCGGACCACGTCACCACCGCCATGCTGCGCGAACGCTTGGAAGCCGACGACGCCGGAGCGGGCTTCCTGTTGGATGGCTACCCGCGTACCGTCGCCCAGATCCAGGCCCTGGATGACGTCCTGGGTTCACGGAACCAGGCAGTGGAGGTGGTCCTGGCGCTTGCGGTGTCCGACGACGAACTGTTGGAACGCATGCTGCAGCGGGCCCGTGAGCAGGGGCGCAGTGACGACACCGCACCTGTCATCCAGCGCCGCCTCGAGTTGTACCGGGAGCAGACACAGCCGGTGATTGCGGCCTACACGCAGCGCGGGATTCTCCTGCGGATCGATGGTTCGGGCGATAAGGATGCCATTACTGCTACTGCGATCGCGGTCGTGGAGGAGGCCCTGGGCCGGCTGGCCCGCGGTGGCTGACATGCTGCGGCCCCAACGATCCATTGCCCGCCGCAGCCTCCACGCCGACAATAGGTTGTGAGGGGCAGTAGAAGGAACAGGGCCATGAACACTCCTGAGTCCCGCCGGCTTCGGGACCTTGTCTACCAAACGCTGGCCGCGGAAGGGAGGGCTCCATCAGTCCGTGAGCTGGCCCGCCAGACGGGCCGCCCGGTGGATGAAGTTCAGCGCGACCTGCACTTTTTGGCAGACCAGCACGCACTGGTCCTTACTCACGATGGCGACGCTGTGCGCATGGCACATCCGTTCTCGGCCGCGCCCATGGCCTTCGTGGTGACGCCGCAGGACGGCCGGGATGACCGGCGGTGGTGGGGCGGCTGCGCGTGGGATTCCTTTGGCATCAGTGCTGCCCTGCACTTGGACGTCCGGGTGGATACCGGTTGTCCCGAATGCGGGGCCCACGTGAGCTTCGACTGCGGGCCGGCCTCACCGCCGCCTTCCGGGCTGGCAGTCAGGTTCCAGCGGCCCGCAAGGGAGTGGTGGGACGACGTTGTGAAAACCTGCACCAACATCCGGATGTTCTGCGACCCAGGGCACGCAGAACAGTGGACGGAGGAGAACGCGCCGGGTTCGGGCTACATCACGGCCGCATCCACGGTCTGGGAGCTGGCTGCACCCTGGTATGGAGATCGACTGGCGCCGGACTTCCAGCCCCATTCCCGGGAGTACAACCAGCAACTCCTGGAAGAGTGCGGCCTGACCGGGGATTTCTGGCGATTGCCCTGATCCCTACAAAGCGGACGCCGCAGGCAGCTCCTGGCTTAAAGCATGTAGATATGCAGCGAATCCCTGGGGTGCCCGTGCATGCGTGCGTCCCGAGGTGATGATCCGCAGGGTGTCAGTGGCCCTGACCCGGTGGCCTTCCCTTCGGAGCAGCTCCGCCAGGACCCGGTCCTCGTGGGCGCGAAGACGGGGGAATCCTCCCACCGCCAGGTACGAGGACGCCCTGACGCCAAAGTTGGCTCCGTGAATGTGGGGATGGTCCTCGTGGAACGGGTGAAGTTCCAGCCAACGGTGCAGGAGGGCGGGTTCCACATCCTGCGCGTTTGGTTCCACGGAGCCCAGAATGGCATCCACCCCGGAATCTGCCATCCTGACGTGCCCCACCAGCCAGTCTTCCGGGACGATCGAGTCCGCATCGGTGTTGGCCAGCCACACGGCAGCCCTTTCATGCCGCAGCGTTTCCAAAGCGGCCCCTATGCCTGCCGCGCGGCTTTCCCCGGTGCTGCGGACATCGACGGCAACCATCCCAAGCCGTGGGTCTGCCGCGGCGAATGCGGCTGCTATGGCCGCCGAGCCGTCAGTGCAACTGTCCAGGACGACGGTGATGGAGACGGTAACGTCCGGGCAGTGGTGAGGCAGCGCATCTGCTGCCCGTTGCAGGGCGGTGAGTGCCGGACCGAGGTGTTGTTCCTCGTTGTGTGCCGGCAGCACCACGGCCGCATGCTCGATCGCACGCCCGGTCATGCCGGACCGCCGGGGGCCGTGAACACTTCCAGGATGAAGTCCTTCTCGCGATAGGTGCCATGTACTGGCCAACCAAGGTGGCCGCGCGCCATGGTGTGGACCGCTTCCCCGTCCAACTGCCATCCGACAATAGGGTGCCGCCAATGGCAAAGCAGCAAGGTGCCGCCCGGATCAAGGGATTCGCTGATCCTGTGGAACAGCCTGCCCAGTTCATCGGGTGCCAGATAATAGCCGACCTCGGATACCACCACAAGGTCGAATGCTCCTTCCGGCCACTCTGCGGGGACGGTCATCTGCCTGGCTTCGGCTCCGTCCACAGCAGCAAGCCGATTCCTTGCCCGGGTTGCGGCGGTGCTGCTCGCATCCACGGCAGTCAGTTCCCGGCAGCGGCCGGTGAGTTCGACGCTGAGCGTCCCAATGGAGCAGCCGACCTCGAGCCCGCGCACGTACTCCTCACGGGGAAGCGCGGCGAGCGTCAGGGTGCGTTTGCGCCGCTCGTACCAGGAAGTGGTGTAGTTCCATGGATCGTCCGCCCGGGCATGGACTTCGTCGAAAATCGGCTCGGCGTCTGCTGCGGCATTGGTACCGGTCACCGGCGGGTGCCAGGCGAAGGTCTCCCACGGCCGGGAAAAGTGTTCCAGGAAGGTTGCGGACAGCAAGGTCCCGTCACCGGGTTCGGGTGACAGGGGGTGTGTTTGTGACACGTGGGCGCGCATGGCCTTGGCCTTGGCGGCTTGTTCGTCTTCCATCAAGGGAACGCGCACCCAGGAGCACCAGGTACTGTCTTCCGGCGGTGCCCACAACCAGTACCAGATGGGGTATTCGAGCAGCCCGTGCCCTCCCGCAGCGGCAACCTGTGCGGCTATGGATCCGAGCGCGTCATGGTCCGTGTGCCCGTCGGAACGGTACGGCGCCACGATCACCACATTCCCTGCAGGGGCTCCGGATTCGGTGATGGTCTCCTGCAAAGCCTTGGCGATCCGTTCACCGGACGCAGCCAGCCGCCCGTCGGGCAGTTCAAGGAACCGCCACGCCGCGCCGGGTGCCAACCCGGACACAGCCGTGTCGAACTCACTGAGCCGGACAGCGGCAAGCCGTTCCGGCGTCGTGGTTCTTGAATCAGGGTGCGATGCTTCGCCGGCCGTGCACAGCAGGAAGTGGACGGTCGCCCCGGCTGACTGGACCTTGGCCACCAAGCCGCCGGCGCCCAGCGATTCGTCGTCGGGGTGCGCGGCCAGCACCACGAACGTCATCGAGGCTAGTTCGTTGGCGTCGAGAGGCAGTTCGGGAAGGGACCGCACGCCGGAGGCAGCCCACGCCGACTCCGGCGTGCCGGTGTCCGTGTGCGAAAACGTCACCTCTCCCTGTCCCCTTTGAACGTCAAGGCGCCCAGCTGGGAGTCGGCGCGCATGGCATGGTGCTGGCGGATGTACAGGGACAGGTCCGCCATGCGCTTGCCGTAGGTATCGTTGAACGCCAGCGGGCCCGGGCCGAGGTTTTGGGTCACCACGGTTTGGATGCGCTCCACGGCGGCCGCCACAGTTCCGCGGACGCGCAGGGCTTCGCTCCAATGGCTGGAACCTGCCGGCTCGTCGGAATCCCAGGCGTCGATCCGCTCGGCGGCGCGGGCGAGGGTGGAGGCCACGGCGCCGCCACATCTACCGCCGCCACGGATGCCAGGACTTCCCACAGTTGGGCAGTGTTGCCTTGCCCCGGGTGGGGTGCCGTGGATCCAACGTCCCCGGCGATGGCCAGCAAAGCCGGGACGTCGCCTACCGCATCCTGCACTCTCTGCAGCAGGGGATGGCTGCCACTCATGGATGTGGGCCCACAACGCTCCGCACCCTCGCGAAAGTTCCCACTTGTCGTTCTGTGAAGCCGGCTCTTCACAACCTTTGTCAAGCGTGTCACATCTTCTTGTCACCACGTATGACAAGTTTTCTAGGCTTGGGGGTGTCCACCTTCCCGAGCCAAGGAAACTCCATGCCGCAACCATCCAAGACCGACGCCCACAGCCCGCCCCGCACCGAAAAAACCAAGAGACCCAGCTTCCTGGGCAACCTCGGTGCCGACCTTCCGGCCTCTTTGGTCGTCTTCCTCGTGGCCCTGCCCCTCTCCCTCGGCATCGCCGCAGCATCGGGTGCCCCCGTCATGGCCGGGCTCATTGCCGCCGCCGTGGGCGGGATCGTTGCCGGAGCTCTGGGCGGTTCCGCACTCCAGGTAAGCGGCCCCGCCGCCGGACTGACCGTCGTCGTCGCCGGTTTGGTAGCCGAGTTCGGCTGGCAGGTCACATGCGCCATCACGGCGGCGGCCGGCGTCGTACAAGTGCTCCTTGGCCTGGGCCGCGCGGGGCGGGCCGCCCTCGCAGTGTCGCCCGTAGTGGTCAAGGCCATGCTTGCCGGGATCGGCATCACCATCATCCTGCAGCAGCTCCACGTACTGCTGGGCGGGCAGGCGGCAGGTTCCGCCGTCGAGAACCTGACCGCGCTGCCGGCGGCCATCACCAACGTAGAGCTGCACTCCGCGCTGTTGGGCCTGGCCGTGGTCGCCATTCTGCTGGGTTGGAAATACCTGCCGGCCGCTGTCCGGAAAATTCCCGGCCCGCTGGCCGCCGTGGTTGCCGTAACCGCTCTGGCCGTCGCGGTGGCACCCGGAGTGGAACGCATCAGCTTCACCGGGTCGATCTTCGACGCTGTTGCCCTGCCCAGCCTGCCGGAGGGCAACTGGCGTGCCGCCGCCATGGCCGTCATCACCGTGGCCTTGATCGCGAGCATCGAATCGCTGCTCTCCGCCGTCGCCGTGGACAAGATGCACGGCGGCTCCAGGACCAACCTCAACCGTGAACTTGTGGGGCAAGGCTCCGCCAACATGGTCTCCGGCATGATCGGCGGCCTGCCTGTGACCGGCGTGATTGTCCGCAGCGCCACCAACGTCGAAGCCGGGGCCAAAAGCCGCACCTCCGCCATCCTGCACGGCGTATGGGTGCTGGTCTTCTCCGCCCTGTTTGCCGGCCTGATCCAGCTGATTCCTATGTCCGTGCTCGCAGGCCTGCTGCTGGTGATCGGCGCCAAGCTCATCAAGGTTGCCGACATCAAGACAAGCCTCCGTACCGGCGACCTCCTGGTCTACGCCGTCACGCTGCTGTGCGTCGTGTTCCTCAACCTGCTCGAAGGCGTCATCATCGGGCTGGCGCTCGCGGCCCTGTGCGTGCTGTGGCGTGTCCTCCGCGCCCGCATCAACGCGCACGCCCCGGTGGGTGACGGGCAGCCGTGGCGCGTGACCATCGAGGGTTCCTGCAGCTTCTTCGCCCTCCCGCGCCTGAACCGGGTGCTCCATACAGTTCCCGAAGGCAGCGACGCCGTGGTGGAACTCAACGCGGACTACCTGGACCACGCCTTCCGCGAAGCGCTGGTCGCGTGGCAAACGCAGCACCACAACACCGGTGGCACGGCCACCATCGAGGAACACGGAACCACGGTCTTCCGCGACGCCGCAGACAACACACCGCAACGGCAGGACCCGCGGGAATTCCCGCTGCCGCCGAGGACGTCCTGGCAGCCTGCGGAGCCAGCCGGCCAGGCAGAGGACGACGACGGCGGGCAGCCACCGCTGCGGTCAATCCTCCTGGGCATCGACAAATACCATCGGCGCCACGCAGACAAGGTCCGGCCCCTGGTCCAGGACCTCACGGACGGACAGAACCCGGACACACTGTTCGTGGCCTGCGTCGATTCGCGGGTGAACCCGAACCTCATCACCAGCAGCGGCCCCGGAGACCTGCTGACCCTGCGCAACATCGGCAACGTGGTCTGCAGCGATGACCATGATGCGTCCATCGACTCCGCCCTGACGTTTGCGGTGAAGGCGTTGTCCGTGGAGTCCATCGTGGTCTGCGGGCACTCCAACTGCGGAGCGATGAAGGCCGTGATGGCCGATGCCGAAGGCGCAGCACCAGCGTTGGGATCCGGGTTTGATGCCTGGCTGGACCATGCCCGGCCGAGCTACCGGTCCCTGGTGGAAGGCCATCCGGTAGCGCAGGCCGCTGCTGCCGAGGGATACAGCAGGCTGGACCAGTTGAGCATGGTCAATGTCGCCGTGCAGCTGCAGAAGCTGGCCGAACACCCCGTTACCGGGCCGGCACTTTCTTCCGGGCGCGTGCAGGCGACGGGTTTGTTCTACGACATCTGCACCGCGCGGGTGGTCCTGGTGACACCTGAGGGGATCGAACAGCTGGATCCGAGCATGGCTGTCCGATAGCCCGGACCGCCACCACCCACTTTGAGGGCGTGCCGCCACCACCCACTTTCACCACAGGAGCGCCCCGACACGCCGGCCCACACGGCGTGCCGGGGCTCTCGTCCATTCAAAGTGGGTGGTGGCGGCACACCTGTTTGGGCCTCCCGGCTTTGGGGAATACTGGAAAGAGACCCACGATTCCCCAAATCCCGGGAAAGGCGGTGCGGACCGTGGTCAATGAGGGCAATGCCAGACGTCGGTTGGAACGGGCTGCGGAGCTCAGGGCCGGCCGCACTGCGGGTGGCCAGGATGCGCGCGAGCGAGCCGAACTCGATGCCGATGACGCCCTGCGTGAGAAGCGCCGGAAGGTCAATGAAGCCGCCCGCGCCGACTACCTCGTGCGCGAAGCCATGTCCCAGGGAAAATTCGACAATCTCAAGTACGCGGGCAAGCCCATCCCCGGCCTCGGCAAGGGCTACGATCCCGACTGGTGGGTCAAGGGCCTCATCCAGCGCGAACAGATCAGCGGCCTCGGACCACCCGCCATCCTTCTTCGCACTGAGGATGCAGAGCTGGACGCCAAGCTCGATACATTCCTCATGGAGACACAGGTCAGGGAAACCGTGGAGGATTTCAACAAGCGCGTGATCGAGGCCCGACGCCAGCTGCAGGGTGGTCCTCCGGTCATCACCAAGCTGCGTGACGTGGACCAAGAGGTTGCCCGGTGGAAGGAACGCCGGGCTGCAGCGGCCCCAACGGAACCGGAACCCGGACCGCCGTCGAAACGCACGTGGTGGCACCGCCTCTGGAACGGCCCGGACCCAACTAAGTAGCAGCTGATGCCGTTTTGAGCGTCCAAAACGGCATCAGCTGCGACCCAGTTGGGTTTGAGCCGGGCTATTGCTTGATGAGCGAGGCGAGGTGTTCCTGCTGCTGGCGGACGTGGCCGTTGGACACCAGGCCGAACTGGTAGGCGGACTCGGCGTGCTGGGTCAGGTCCACACCCGTTACCTCGTGCTCGTGGGCCACGCGGAAGCCGATGGTCTTGTGGATGGCCCGGCCAATCACCAGGGTGCCCAGGCCGGAGACCAGCATCGTGACCAGGACTGCGACGGTTTGGGCAATGAGCTGCTGCGGGCCGCCGCCGTAGAGGAGGCCACCGCCGACGCCGTCCACGGGCAAGGCGATGAAGCCCAGGGACATGGTGCCGATCACGCCGGCACCGAAGTGCACGCCCACTACGTCCAGGGAGTCGTCGAAGCCGAACTTGTACTTGAGGTCAACGAAGACCGCACACGCGGCACCAGCGACGAGGCCCAGGCCGACGGCGGCGAGCGGGCTGATGTTGGCGCACGACGGCGTGATGGCCACCAGGCCGGCGACGACACCGGATGCCGCACCCAGCGAGGTGGGGTGGCCGTGGCGGATCTTCTCTGTGACCAGCCAGCTGAGCATGGCAGCAGCGGGAGTCACCAAGGTGTTGATCCAGATGAGGCCGGCCTGCTCGGCAGTGGTTGCCGCGCCGCCGTTGAACCCGAACCAGCCGAACCACAGGATGGCGGCACCGATCATGATGAACGGAACGTTGTGCGGGCGGTGGTTGGGATCCTTGGCGAAGCCGTGACGCTTTCCCACGATCAGTGCGAGGACGAAAGCTGCGGTTCCCGAGCTGACCTCCACCACAGCACCGCCGGCGAAGTCGATCACCTGCCCGAAGATGTTGGTCAGGGCGCCGCCCGCGCTCATCAGGCCGCCGCCCCAGATCATGTAGGCAAGGGGGCAGTACACCACGGTCACCCAGATGGGCACGAAGACCGCCCAGGCTCCGAACTTGGCGCGGTCGGCGATGGCGCCGCTGATGAGTGCAACCGTGATGATCGCGAAGGTCGCGGCGAAGCCCACCTTGATCAGGTCCGCCGATCCCATGAGGTCTTGCAGGCCGAAGTGGGCGAAAGGGTTGCCGAACAGGCCCAGGAAGCCGTCACCGGTGGTCATGGAGTAGCCCCACAGGACCCACACGACGCCGACGATCCCCGCGGAGATGAAGCTCATCATGATCATGTTCAGGGCTGCCTTGGCGCGGGTCATGCCGCCATAGAACAGGCCGAGGCCCGGAGTCATGAATAGCACCATCGCCGATGACAACATCAGCCAGACGTGTTGCGCAGAGATCTCCATCTGCGTTCCCTTCTGAAAACCTGTCCGAAACGGGCCGTGGTAGTCCGGCCCTCACTAACCCCCGATCAATAGTCGGTGAGCTATGTTTCAGACTCAGAAGAGCCAAGTTGCGGAGAAGTTACAGAAATCGCGCTGACGTGAAGATCACGTGACTGTGATGTTTCGGGGATGTTACCGGCGCTTCTCCCGCGGTCCTGCGGGATAGCCTCCGCGCCGGGCAGCAATGATGATCGCCAGGGCTACCGCGGTGGGCAAGGCTGCCGCCAGCGGCACCAGTTGGGCACCGGCCGTGGTGAGGGCCAGGGCGCCATATCCAGCGCCAACCGCGATGCCCAGCTGGATGGTCACCACGGTGAGTCCGTTGGCGGCGTCCTTGTGCTCGCCCCCTGCCTGGAGGATCGCGGCCTGGTTGTAGATACCGATCGCCCCGAAGGCGATGCCCCACACTGTCATCAGCGCGAAAGCGCCCACCCAGGTGCCGCCCAGCAGCGGCAGGAGGGCGAAAGCGAGCAGGAGGAGCCCGACGGCGGCAATCACCGAAAGCCTCGGCCGGGAGTCTGCCGTCAGACCGGCGATCCAGATGCCCACGAGGCTGGCCACACCAACCACCGAGAGGGACAAACCTGTTGCCGCTTCGGGCAGGCCGGACGCCAGGAGGAACGGCGCAATGTAGGTAAACAGTGTGAAGTGCGCCAGCAACAGCAGCGGCCAGGCAGTGGCCACGGCGATGACGCCCGGTAGCTTGAGTGCCGCCCGCAGTGAGGATGCTTTGCTGCTGGTGCCATCGGTGGCCGGAGGCAGCAGCCAGAAAGCCAGCAGGGCAAGGAGTGCGCTGACGCCGGCAAGGATCACAAAGGAAGCCCGCCAGGTCATGAAGGTGCCCATGAGCGTGCCGATCGGCGCCCCGACTGCCAAGGCAATGCTGTTGCCGCTGAAAACCACGGCCATGGACTTGCCCACCGAATGGGCTGGAACGATGCGCGCTACATAGGGTGCCATGCTGGACCACAGCATGCCGTGGGCAATGCCGCCCAGGAGCCGGGCTGCCACGGCAATTTCAAGGGTGGGGCTCAGTGCCAGCAGCACGTTGCTGAGGGCGAAGCTGAGCACGGTGGCCACGAGCAGGGTCTTGCGTGGGAACCGGCCCGCCAGGAAGCGCGAGAGCGGCAAGGCCGTGAAGACGATGACGGCTGCGTAGGCTGCGGTCAGCGAACCCACCGCCGACTCCTGCACACCAAGGTCGCGGCTGATCTGGGGGAGCAGGCCTGAGGGGAGGAGCTCCGTGGTCACAGCGGTGAACCCCGCGGCAGCCAGGACCAGGAGGCCCGGCCACGGGATCTTGGCGGGGTGGCGGGTTGCGCCGGAGTGCTGGGTCACGGAAGTTTCGACCACGGCAGGGTCCTGCTTCAAAAGAGCTCCTTTGGGGGTTTTGCCACACTGGGACGTTAGCGTGAACAATTCCTACGCTACGCAATAAGTCCCCTGTGGTGGGAGTGTCTGTCAGACACCCCCACCCCAGGCAACAAACATGGACACGTTGCGCTTCCTCACGCACACTGGCCCTGTGAAACCCTTCCTGTTGCTGGCCACCCGCGCCGAGGACGCCGCAGCCGATGACGAATACCAGGCCTACTTGCGCTATTGCGGGCTGCGACCGGAGGAGCTGGTGCGGGTAAGGCTGGAAGCAGGCCCCATGCCGGCAATCACCTTGGACGACTACTCAGGGGTGATCGTGGGTGGAAGTCCCTTCACCTCAAGCGATCCCATGGAAGAGAAGAGCCAGGCGCAGCGCCGCGTGGAAGCTGAGCTGTCAGTGCTCCTGGACAGGATTGTCGAAGAGGACTTCCCGTTCCTTGGCGCCTGCTACGGCGTGGGAACACTGGGTGTGCACCAGGGCGCCGTGATCGACCGCAGGTTCGGCGAACCCGTGGGCCCAACGGAAATCAGGCTGACACCCGACGGCGAACAGGACCCGCTGCTGAAAGGGCTGCCCTCCGCGTTCGAGGCTTTCGTGGGTCACAAGGAAGCATGCAGCAAGCTGCCCGGCCACGCCGTACTGCTGGCCAGCTCGGCAGCCTGCCCGGTGCACATGTTCAGGATCAAGAACAACCTCTACGCCACGCAGTTCCATCCGGAGCTGGACGTGGACGGCCTGGTCACCCGGATCGGCATCTACAAGGACGCCGGCTACTTCCCGCCGCACGCGGCAGACGAACTGATCGGGACGGCCCGCCGGTCTTCGGTGACGGAGCCCATGCGGGTGCTCAGGAACTTCGCGCAAAGGTATGCGCGCCGGTAGCGGACCGCCCAGCGCAAGCCGTAGTCACAGGGCGCTCCCGGTCTGTGCGCTCTCCACGATGTTCTCCGTCGCGGCCCAGGAGGCCAGGAGTTTCAAGGCGTCCTCGGTGGGGCTGCCGGGAACTGCGGGGTAGACCGTCAGGGCGTAGCCGGGATCTTCTTCCAGGTCCAGCACCTGGTAGTTGAGCTCCAGCAGCCCCACCACCGGGTGCCTGAAAGTCTTGGCCCCCGTGTAGTGCCGCCGGACATTGTGGGCAGCCCAGCGGATGCGGAACTCCTCACTGCGCATGGACAGTTCACCCACCAGCCCGGCAATCCCCTTGTCGTGTGGGGCACGGCCGGCGTCCCGCCGAAGAATGGCGACGTTGCTGCTGGCCGCCCGTTCCCAATCCGTATAGAAGTCGTGGGACCGCGGATCCAGGAAGATGAACCGGGAATGGTTGGCCGGCCGCGCCGTGGTGCCCCGGTACATGTCGGAGTACAGGGCATATCCCAGCGTGTTTGCCGCCACGATGTCCATCCGGTTGTTGCCGATGAATGCCGGTGCGCCCGTGATGGCGTCGAGCAGGTGCTGCAGTACGGGACGGGCGGTCGCAGCCGATCCGGTGGCCCGCTTGCGTCCGGATTTGTTTGCCGCCCGGGCGAGGTCGTACAGGTGGTCGTGCTCGGCCCGGTCAAGGTTAAGGGCACCGGCAATCGCGTCCAGGACAGAGTCCGAGACGCCGTTCAGATTCCCGCGTTCCAACCGGGTGTAGTAGTCCACGCTCACCCCGGCCAGGCGTGCCACTTCCTCGCGGCGCAGCCCGGTGACGCGGCGGCGGCCCCCATAGGTGTCAAGGCCCGCCTGTTCGGGGGTGATGCGTCCCCGGCGTGATGAGAGGAACTCCCGTACCTCGGTTCTGTTATCCATACCAGTACCGTACGTGGGAACAGGGCCACGGTGAGAGGGTCTGTCAGGACCACCGTTGCATCGTCACGATGGGGGCAGAAGCGATCCGCTACGTTGACGTACGACGGCGGCAGTCGCCGTCGTACGTCATGTCACCAAGGCGGGGCTACCGGAAAGTGAGCCGCTGCGACCCGGACGGGGACGGTGCCGGAGCCGGGGCGGGCGGGGCCGGCGGGGGAGTGAAGGCGCCGCTGGGGTAGAGGGCCGTGGCCTCCATCATGAAGTTGGCCCACTGGGGGCCGGCGATCATGTAGCCATCCAACGACTTATAGAACTTGCCGTTGATGGTCACGTTCTGCCCGGCCCGCTGCTGGCCCGCGGTAGTGTCCCCGAAGAACGACGCCGTAGCCAATGTGGTGGTGTACCCGGCAATCCAGGTTGCACCGTTGTTGTTGGACGTGCCTGTCTTGGCCGCCACCGGCACCCGGCTCTGCACTTTGGGCTCTATGTACACGCCGGAACCCACCTTGAGGACGTCCTGCAGGACAGCGTTGACTCCACGGGCTACCTCGGGCTTGACCGCGGCCCGGCACTCGGGAGTCTGGGCATCGTACTTCCGGCCCTGGGAATCGCTGATGTCCGTGATCGCGATCGGTTTGCAGTAGGTGCCGTCATTGGCGAACGTGGCGTAAGCGCTCGCCAGCACAACGGGGGCGACGCCGATGGAACCCAGGAGGTTGCCGATCTGGTGCATGTTCACGGGCGCGTTATCCAGTCCGCTGTGCAGGCCCACGGCATCCACCATTTTCTGGATGCCGCAGAAGTCCAATTGGGCCGCCGTGGCGAACGTGGCGGTGTTGATCGAGTTATAGAGCCCGTAGTTGATGGGCATCGGCCGGTAGTAACCCTCGTCGTTGTTCTGGAGGTCATCGTCCGCGCCCAGGTTCTGGGCTTTTTGGGCGGAGCTGTATCCGCCAAGGACCTTCCCGCAGCTTGAACGCCACGCGAAGCCCACCGGATAGACCCTCCGTGAGGCGTCAACCACAGCCGTGGGGGATTTGCCCTGGTTAAGCCACTCGGCAAAGATGAACGGTTTCATGGTGGACCCGGGCTGGAAGCCACCGGCCCCATTCAGGTCGTAGCCGTTCTCATCCTTCGCGTCCACGTTGAAATTGAGCTGCGTATCGAATTTTCCAGGGGTCGGGACGAACACCGTATTCTGGGCCATGGCCAGGATCTTGCCGGTGCCGGGCTGGACCGTGGTCAGGGCGGCACCCCATTTGTCCGGATTCTCACCCGCCGATGCGTCCACCTGCGCCTGCGCCACGGCTTGCAGACGGCTGTCCAGGGTGGTGGTGATGGTGAGGCCACCCCGGTACAGGAGGCGCTCGCGGTCGTTGAGGGTGGCTCCGTAGGCCTCATTGTTAAGGATCAGGTGGGAAACGTAATCGCAGAAGTACGTGGCGATCGCGGCCCCGGCACAGCCCTGCATGGAGGGAGTGATCTTCAGCTCAACGGGCGAGGCCACGGCCGCGTCGTGGTCCACCTGCGTGATGTAGCCCTGCTCCAGCATCCTGTCCAGCACCAGGTTGCGGCGGTTGAACGCAGCGTTGGGGTCGGCGGTGGGGTCGTAGATGCTGGGACCGTTCACCAGGCCCGCCAGCAACGCCGCCTGCGGCAGGGACAGGTCCCTGGCCGTGGTGCTGAAGAAGTAGCGGGAGGCCGCTTCAATGCCGTAGGCATTGCGGTTGAAGAACACAATGTTCAGGTAGCCCTCAAGGATCTGGTCCTTGGTAAAGCGCTTCTCCAGTTCCAGGGCCAGTTTGATTTCGCGGAGTTTGTCGCCCATGGTCTTCTGGCCGCTGAGGACCACCTCCTCGGGCTTGCCCTCGGACAGCCGGGACTCATTGAGGACGTTGGTGACGTATTGCTGCGTCAGCGTCGACGCGCCTTGACGGGTTCCCTTGGTCAGGTTGGACGTCAGGGCGCGCATGATGCCTTGGGCATCCACGCCTGGGTGGTCACGGAAACGGCTGTCTTCGATGGCCACGATGGCCTGCCGGATAAAGGGCGACATCTGGTCCAACGGAACCTTCACCCGGTTTTCGGCGTAGAACGTGGCAATGTGCGCTCCGTCGGCGCTGACCACCGTGCTGCTGAGGGAAGGGGAGTCCACATTCAGCTGGCTTGGCAGGCTCTGGTAAAAACCGACCGAGCCCTTCACTGTGGTGTTGGTGAAGGCGATCACAGGTGCCAGGAACCCGCAGATCAACACACCGCACAGTGTGCTCACCACGAAGAACCCGAAGATCCTCAGCAGGACCTTGCCCAAACCCAACCGTGGACCACTGCTCCGCGCCATTTTTCGTGCCATTCATTCGGGGATGCCGGCTGAAAAGTAGCTACAGAATACGTCCGCGGTGACCCTTGATCCATGGGTTGGGTGGCCGAAAAAGGTACCAAATCGGACTCAATCCAGCGGCAGCGTGACCCTCACGGTCGTTCCCTGCCCGGGCTCCGATTCAATCTCAACTGTCCCGCCGGCGTCGTGTACTGCGATGGACATCAGCAGCAGCCCGAAGCCGTGCCGGCGGCCACTGGGAGCGGCGTGGATCTCGAATCCGTTGCCGTCATCGCTGATGGTCAATTGGATGCCGTGGTAGACGGCGTTCAACCGGACCGTGAGCTGACTGGCTTCGGCGTAGTTCAGGGTGTTGCTGAAGGTCTCCTGCGCCACGTGGTACAGCAGGCCCGCAGACTTGGAGGGTATCTCGATGCCGTGATGCGGCGTGTGCCATTGGACGGTCACGCCGGACCGGCGAAGCGGCGCCGAAAGCCTGTCGATGCATCCGGCCACCCCCAAAGCATAAAAATCCACAGGGAGTTGGTCCTGGATGATGCCCTTGACGGCGATCACCTCGGTTGCTGCTGGTGCCTGATCCATTTCTGATCCCCACATCGTTGTGCTTGCTGGATATTCGACGCCGCAACCCCTGTGTATTGGTGCTTCGCCTGGTTCCAGCGTGGCCCCGCAAAATCAAGGATCCTGTTCGTTTGCATCAATTTCGGCTCAAGTTTGGGGGCATGCAGACAGGGCCCGACGGCGGCAGGTGGGGACCGCCGTCGGGCCCTGTCAGCGTAGGGTCAAGCCGGTTGCGGCAGCCGTGCAAGCAGCAGGCGGCAGGCGCTGGGAATGGGCTGGATGATGTCGACGGCGGTCGCCTCGGCCAGTCGTCGGGCGGTGGCGCTGAGCGGTCCACCGGCGATGATGACAGCCTGGGCACCGTCCGTTCCGGTGGCTGCCCGGACGGCGTCGGCCAACTCAAGGAATTGGCGTTCAGGATCCGCTGCCAGGTCCAGGGGCCCGGACCGGGTGAGCCGGACTCCGGTGAATTGGTCCAAGAACCCGTGGGCGGCCACCAGTCCGGCGAGGGCGTCCACCAGGAGCGGGGTGCTGGTGGCCATGGCGAACCTCCTGGGGCTGCCGTCCGAAGCGTAGGCCGCGGCGTAGATGGACCCCTGGCCGATGCCCACCACCGGAATGTCCAGCTCGTCGGCCAACTGCCTGCGCCCGGGATCACCAATCGCGGCCACCATCACGCCCGCAACCGTGCCGCCGTCGGGACCTGCAAGGAAGCGGTGAACCGCCTCCCTGACGTGTACCGCCGACGTTGCCAGGGCGTCCGGATCGATGATCATCGGTGGTCCGGCAGGTGCCGTGATGCCCACAACCTGGAGTCCGGCAGGATCCAGGGAGTCCTTGGCGAGTTCCATCATCATGGCGGTGGTGTTGTGGTTGGTGTTGGGGTTGACCAGCAGGATCGTGCGGGCGTTAGTGGCCATGGATCGCAGCCTCCTGGTCGTCTCCGGCCTCCCCGTCTTCCTCCAGCGGCTTGCCGAACGTTTCCGGCGGGAACTGGACTGCGATGGCGAGAATGCAGAACAGCACGGCCAGGGTGGTGAACATGCCCGGCAGCCCGGCGGCGTCGAACACCGCGCCGGAGATCAACGGGAAGAGTCCGCCGGAGAGCGAACCCGCAGCCAGGATGATGGACGTTCCAAAGCCACGTGTCCTTGTGGGGTAGAGCTCCGGCGCGAACAGCCAGATGGTGGTGTTCAGGATGATGACGGAGAAGTTGAACAGGACGCCGAAGATCACGATGAAGACGATGTCGTTGGCGAGGAAGGCCATGGACAGTCCGGACAGGCAGCCCAGGACTGCTGCTGCGGTCAGGACCTTCTTGCGGGGCAAACGGCTGGCGAGGTACGCCGCCGTAGCTGCACCCAGCAGGGAACCCGATTGCATGATGAGGGTGAACCACAGGCTGGTATTCACCGCGTAGCCGCGCGAGACCAGAATGGTGGGCATCAGGGTCAGCATGGAAATCTGGGCGGCGTAGGACATGCAGACCGCAATGCACAGCAGGACCGTCCGCTTGAGGAGTTTGCCGCGGAGGGCATCCTTCCAGTGGCCCGTGGATTGTGCCGGGCCCTGGTCCGGAACGGCCGTGATGTAGGTTTCCGGATCGGTGACCGGTCCTGACAACTTGTTGCGCGCCAGGCGGGTGATCACCAGGTTGGCCTGGTCGATCTTGCCCTGCGAAGCCAGGAAGCGCGGAGTTTCCGGCACGAACCGCCGGAAGAACATCACCAGGATGGCGGGGATGAACAGCAGGCCAAAAACCCAGCGCCATTTGTCCGGGCCGTCAAAGAGTGTGAAAACCAGGATGCCGAAGGCGGGGGCCAGCATGTTGCCGAGTCCCGCCGCAGTGACGTTGATGAGGCCGACGGCCGTGCCGCGGTGTTTGGCTGCGAAGAATTCGGCCATCATGATCACGGCTACGGCGATTTCGCCGCCCAGGCCGAAGCCCACAATGAATCGTCCGGCCGCCAGGATGGGGTAGTTCGGGGCCACTGCACAGAGCAGGGAACCACCGGCGAAGATGATGAGGTTGATGACCAGCATGTGGCGTCGGCCGTATTTGTCAACGATCAGGCCTGTAGCAAGTCGGCCGAGCGCTGTTGCCGTGAACGTCATGGTGTTGAGCAGGCCGATTTCGGTGCCGCCCAGTCCCCAGGCTTCACGCAGGACCGGGCCGGTGATGCCGACGGCGTTTTGTTCGAGGGCGTCGAAGAAGACACCCAACAGGATCATGAAGACGATCTGGCGGTGTGCGCCGGTCACTCCGATCCGTTGGTATGCGCCTTCGATTTGTTGGGCCAGGGATCCGGTCCGCGTCGTTGCGGCCTCCCGGGCAAGATCTTTATCCACAGTGCGCTCCTATCCGAGCTCTGAAGGTTCATTCATTGCCACCTGAATGGTTTCCGTTCTGTGGAAAGACGATTCCACAGGAAGGAATGTGACCAAGATTACACTTTGGAATACCAGATGGCCATAGATTGGTCATCTGACGGTTTGTGACCCTGCTTTGGGATACCAGTAACGCGGGAAAGGGCGGTGGCCCGGGCCGCTACCGTCGGCCGCCCGGGCCGCTACCGTCGGCCGCCCGGGCCCTGCGCCTGGGTGTACTCCCCGGCCGTGACGGTTCCCACCTGGTCTGCGCCGTCGATTGATCCCGTGGTGATCCCGGCCGCGGCATCGGCGCTGCCGCCCGTATAGACGGTGTACGTCCCGCCTTCGGTGATTGCGGCGGATGAGAAGACCAGCGAGGCGCTGGACTTGGTCGTGACGAACGTAGCCGCCACGGCGCCGGAAGCGTCAACGATGTGAATCGGTGTGCCTGCCGCAACCGCCGAGTTGAATGACACTTGGACCCCTGACTGCGTAGAGGAGGTGCCCGGCGTGACCACCATTCCGGCGCTGCCGGCTGCTGCAACGGTTCCGCCCGTGACAGCCAGTTCACCGTTCACATCCAGGGCACCGTTCCCGTTACTGGTAGGCCCGTTCACCACCACGGTGCCGCCGGAGATAGTGGCGCTTCCGTTGGAGTCCAGCCCATCACCCCCGGCGTTGATGGTCAGGGTTCCACCGGACACATCCACGCTGTAGTCACCGGCCGCCAGTTCACCGCCACCCATGCCCCCACCCGGACCGCCCATGCCGGTATCACCGGAAGTGGAGGACGACCCGCCCGAGGCGTTCACGCCGTCGTCGTTGGACGTTACGGTGACATCACCGCCGGAAACCGAGATGTGCTGCGCCTCCAACCCCTCCTCGGACTGTGCCACTGTGATGTTTCCGCCCGAGACGGACAGCGTGTTGTAAGCCTTCACGCCGTCGTCGCCGGCGTTGACCGTGAGGGTGCCTCCGGTGACCAGGAGCCAGCCGCGGCCTTCGTCCGCGTCGTTGTCCGCCTTCACACCGTCACCGCCCGCTGCCACCTGGTAGGCGCCGTCCAGGAGCACGGTGTAGTCCTTGCCGCGGATTCCATCGTCCTCGGCTTCCACCGTGACGCTGCCGGACGCCAGCACCAGACCGTCCTTGGAAACGATGCCATCGTTGAACCTGCCGTTGACCGCCAGGCTTCCGGGTCCGGCAATCGTCAGGTCGGCCATCGAATACAGGGCTGCGTTGGGCGCGTCCTCGCCTTGATCCGCGTAGGTGGTTGCGTCGGTGAGGCTGTTGGTGCTGCCCTCTTCCAGGTAGATGATGGCCTCGTCGGCGCTTTGGACAACCACAGGAGAACCGGTTGAGTTATCCAACTCCACGCCGTCCAGAATGATCCGCACTGTGTCCGACTCTCCGGCGGCAACAACAAGCCGGCCGTCACCCAGCGACCCCGTCAACCGGTACGTTCCGGCGGCGGTGATGGTCACCGTGCTGCCGTCCAGCGTGACACCCGCAGAGGACGACGACGTGACCTGGCTGCCGCCGTCGGACAGGCTGATTGCCACTTCGGACGCGCTGTCCCATGTGAGGTCGTCACTGTCGTAGTGGGTGTCTTCTTCGATGGTCGCTGCGGTGACCACCTGCTGCGTGGAGGAGACGGATGCGGACCCGGTGGAGGTGACGGATGCGGACCCGGTGGGCGAGGCCGAGCATCCTGCGAGGGAGAGGGCCAAGGCAGCAGCGGCCAGTGAAAGGGAGGTGCGGTAAGACGGCATGGTGTTTAGTTCCTTCGGTGTGGGGGTTAGCAGGCAGGGCGCAGGGGCATCCGGCGCCGCAGGGTTTGGTTCCATCGGTTGGCGGGAAGTCCGGGGTGGAGGGCGGCCATGCCCGTGGCGAACTTGGAGATACGGCAGGGACGGACACCGTTGGCCCAGAGATGCCTGTCCAGCGGTCCGGGCGCGGAACCGGACTTGGTTTCCAGCACGACCGCTTCATCCAGCAGCCAGGGCCGGCCGCCGGGACGTTGCCAGGTGACATCGGTGTCGATGGTCGCCCGGCTGCCTGACCGGGGAAGGTACAGCGTGGTGCGGTTGTAGCGGGTGGACAGTACGGGTTCCAGTGGACCGTATTCTGCGTCGCCGATCGCTGCCGCGAGGGTCTCGTTGACGTAGGCGAGTCCTTCGTCGGTCAGCCTGTCGCGGTCGCCCGGCTCGTAGGGAATGCGTTCCTTGACGGTGGCTTCCCGTGCCCCCTCGGTCTTGACTTCAAGGAAGCTCACATTGCTGTCCACGTAGGTGCGGGTCCGGATTTTGAACCGCCTGCGCCTGCCATGGGCTGCCAGCATGTAGCTGTCCAGTGCGGGGGTGTCGAAGTAGACGGAGTCGTAGTCGAACATCCGTATCCCGTCCATATCCAGCACCCGCGCTTCTGCGTGGAAAGTGCCCAGGAGCCGCCGAGCCGTGGCAGAGGGCACCAGGTACTTGCGGTCAACGCGTGTCAGCAGCGCGGCTTCTTGGGTGAGCTCGTCAAGCCCGACGGCGGGCAGTTGGTCAAGGTTCGGAATGATCGGGTCCTGCCCGGGGCGGCTCATGCGGCACCAGCAGTGGTGGTGGAGGAGTGCCGGGCACCGGGCAGTTCCTGAGGTGCCGGGGCGAGCGCGCCGGCCGGTTGGTCGAAACCGAGGGCTGTCCGGGGGAGCTCCGGAATCCTGCGCACTGCGTACCGGACATCCACGATCGTTTTGTCGTTGACGAGGTCAAGTTCCTGAACGGTTGCTGCATGGACGGTTCCGTTGAGGACTTCTTCAAGGCGGACGGTGAGTTCCTGTTCGTCGCTGATGGCCCGGTCCAGGACTACGGTCTGGTGGCGGTAGGCGGGAAGGACCTTGGGGTTGTCTCCCACGAACATCACCAGCAGTACCAGGGCCATGAGCGACAACGTCAGCCACAGGGGTTCCACGCCGATGCCGGCGATCAGGCCCAGGGCCAGGGCGGAGAAGTAGTACGCCACCTCGTGCTGGGCCAGTTCCGTGGACCGGAGGCGAATGATCGACAAGACCCCGAACAGCCCCAGGCCGAGTCCCAGACCGGCAGCGGATCCGGACAGTGCGGTGGCAACTGCGAGGACTCCTGCGTTCATGCCGAGGTAGGACACCACCAGGTCGCGGCGGCGGTGCCTGCGGAGGTAAAGGGCGAGGGTCAGGACGGTGATGGCGGCGAGGTCGGCTGCAATAAGAATGATGGTGTTCATCGGAATCTCCGGAATCTGTTGGTCGGCTGGTTTCCACGATTCCCGGCCCGGCTGTGCTGAAACTGTGCCGGGGCCAAGGCTGGGATATGACTTTCGACGGCGGCCGGTTCAGTAACGTCCTTTGCGGCGGCCTCCGCCGCGCGGGACCTGCCCGCAAAAAGGAACCGCTGCTGGACGGCGTAGCTCACGCCGAGGAGGGCCAACTCGGTGACGAGCTTGGCCGGCAGGTCCGGAACGGCCAAGGAGGTCAGGGACCACATGCTGGCGTAATTGGCAGACAGAAGGACCAGCACCAGCGCCACGTAGCCGCTGGCAGCCGAGCGAAGTGACTTTTCGCCATGCCCGAACACCAGGTTCCGGTTCACCATGAAATTCACGGCCGCGCTGATGGCTCTGGCACCAACCACCGCCAGCAGCAGGGAATCCGTGAGCGACGTCAGCACCAGGAACGCCACGGTGTCCACCAGGAACGCTGAGAGCGATGATCCCAGGAACTTCAGCAAGGGCGCGTAGATCCTGATCGAGTCGGCCACGGGCCGGAAATGTGATCCCGAGTTGTGGTCCAGGTACACGGTTGCGATCTCTACAGTGTCTATGCCGTAACCCGCACGTTTGGCTTCGAGCAGCAGGTTGAGCTCGTACTCGTAGCGTTGGCCGGGGACGGTCAGCAGCCACGGAATCATGTCCGCGCGGTAGCCACGAAGGCCGGTCTGCGTGTCCGGGAGTCCCTGTCCCGTTGCGAGCCTGAACAGCCAACGCGTCACAGTGTTGCCGAACCTGCTCCTCGCGGGGACAGCACCCGTGAACGTCCGGCAACCCAGGACCATGGACGCGGCGACTCCGCGGAGCCGGCTTCCAACGGCAAGGATGTCGGCAACGGCGTGCTGGCCGTCGCTGTCGGCGCACACCACGTCATGGCCGGGGAACCGCTCAAGGATGAAGGAAAGTCCGCTCTTGAGGGCGTGGCCCTTTCCACTGTTCACGGCGTAACTGAGCACATGGCACCCGAGCCGGGTGACGCCGTCGAACACGTCCTGGAAGGCGGGGCCGGAACCGTCGTCGACCACAACGATGGTGATCCACGGATCGGCGTCCCGGAGGTTGCTGACAAGGGAAATGAGCTCTTGGTCCGGCTCGTATGCCGGTATCAGGATGATCATGGCTACTGGGCGATGTAGAGGATGTCCGAAGTACCGCGCTCCTTGTTCCCGCCGAGCGGGTTGTTCACCAGTGATCCGTTGAAGTACATGGTGGACGAGCCGCCGCCGTCGATGTTGTACGCGGTGGTAGCGCCGAGGCCTTGCATGATTTCCGCCAGCTCCGTCATGGTGACGCCTGCGGAGTAGCCGGGGCTCCGGCCATCCACCACCACGAACACCAAGTGGTTTTGGTCGATCACCCCGACTGCCGTGCGCGGCTGCTCACCCTGGATGGAGTGGTTGCCGAAGTTCGTGTCCACTTCCACGTCTTCGATGCCCGAGGCGATCCAACCGTCCTCCAGCAGGGACGGTCCGAAGGAGAGCGTGTTCCAGACTCCGTCGGCGATGAGTTGGTCGGCCGTCGTGGTGGTCTCGTCATAGACCTTGACCGTGCCGTCTTTGTAGAAGGCGATGCCCTGGCGCGCGCCCTCATCGCGGTACACCACTCCATTGCGGATCACGATGCCCGTGTCCCGGAAGCCGTAGTAGTCGCCGTTGATCGCGAAGATCGCGTTGTGGTCTTCGGCAATCGCGGACGTTGTCTCCGTGATGTTCTCGCCGTAAGTGTCTTCGGCAAAGGCGGATTTCAGCGTGGTGGCGTCACTGAGGACGACGTCGGCGACGTAGTAGGTGACGGTGCTGTCACCGCTGCCTGTGGTCACCGTGGAAATGGTGACGCCGGTGTCGCCCTGGGTGTAGCTGGTGTCCGTGACGGTGGCGCTCGCCGAAGTGTCCGCCGTCGTGGTGGTTCCGGCCTGGTTTGCCTCATATTCAGTGACATTGGTGATCTGGGCATGCGGGATGACGAAGCGGTCCAAAGCCCATGCTGCGGCACCTCCCGCAGAGAGGCTGACCGCCAGGACGGCGGAAACGACGGCGCGCCGGGTCCGGCTGCCCTTACGGTGGTCTGTTGTTGGGGGAGTCATGCCTCATTTGTACGGAGGCAGGCTACGCCGGAGGTTTGCTGGACTTATGCGTGGGCTGTGAAGGTTTATGGGCGCAAGCGTTCGGCTTCCCGGGCCGCTTGCTCCAAGCGGTAGCGGTGGGCAGCCAACTCCTCGGAGTTCCGTACGGGGATGTTGGGATCGTTGGGCCGCTGCCCCGCTTGGCCGTCGATGAGCTCCCGGATGATGTCCGCGTGGCCTGCGTGCCGGGCTGTTTCGACGCACATATGCACCAGGATTTGGTGCAGGGTCACGTGCTTCTTCTCCTCGGACCACCACGGCACCACACCGGGTGCGTCCAGCGGGAGTGCCTCGATGGTTTCGTCGCTGTGCTTCGCGGAGAAGTGATGCAGTTCCATAATTTCTTCGCGGCTCTCGGTGGCCGGAACCCACATGTCCGCATCCGGCTCCGCTGTAAGTTCATACCAGGGCAAAGCGCGATCGCTCGGCCGCCCGAAGGTCTCCCCGAAATACCCCAGCTCCACGCTGGCAACGTGTTTCACCAGCCCCAGCAGGTTGGTTCCCGTGGGCGTCATGGGCCGGCGGGCATCGTATTCGCTGAGGCCCTCTACTTTGCCGAGCAGGTCCGCCCGGCGGGTCCGGAGATAGGTGAGCAACGTCGCTTTGGCATCCATGGGAGCACTCTACCGATCCCCGCCTCCCAACTGGGTCGCATTTGTGCGCGTTATGAACGCTCAAAACGCGCACAAATGCTACGCAGTTGGGGCACGACGGCGGTGCTACCGCGGGCTTTTGTCGATGACGCAGAAGCGGTTGCCGTCCGGGTCTTCCAGAACCACGAAGTCCGGTTTTTCCGGGTACAGGTCCCAATCCACATGCGCTGCGCCGAGGCCGATGAGCCGCTCGATCTCGGCAGCCTGGTTGTCCGCGTAGAGGTCCAGGTGGATCCGGGGGTGTTCCTGGACCGGGGTTTCGCTGAACGACAAAGCGAGCTGGGCCCCCGGACCGGAGGCCGGAACAAGAATCACCCACGTGTCATCACCGGGTTCACGGGGCACATAGCCCAAGGCGGACTGCCAGAATTCCGTAGCGCGAGCGAGGTCGTTCACGCCCAGGACAATGCTGCCGATGCTCAACATGTGCCCAGCGTAGTCCCTTGTTGCGGCAGCGGACCGGGTGCAACAGTGGACCATGGCCACCGAAGATGACGTTAGAAGGATCTGTCTGGGCCTGCCCGGCGTGACCGAACGCCTGAGCTGGGAGCAACCGGCCTGGTTCGCCAAGACCCTCATGGCCCGGATGTGGGAGGACGGGGTTGTCACGGTCAAGACCGATGAACGCGAGGCGCTCGCGGGTACTGAACCGGGCACGTACTTCTGGACCCCGCACCACGATCGCTCCCCGAACCTGGTCCTCATCCGCCTGGACAGGATCGAAGTGGGAGAACTCGACGAACTGCTCCAGGAGTCGTACCGGATCGCCGGCGCTCTCAAGTAGGCGTACGGCCCGCGTACCCCACCCAACTAAGTAGCAGCAGAGCGCGTTTTGAGCCCTCAAAACGCGCACAAATGCGACCCAGTTGGGTGCTCGGGCTAGACTCGGCCGCATGGGGGACAACGACACACTTGGGGAACACAACACACCGCAGCCTGCACGGAAACTGACCGCCGTCGTCGTGCCTTTATTGGGGCTGGTCGCTGTGCTGGTGGGGGTGGTGGTGGCGTGGACCAGCCTGAACGCGGAGGTGGGGTGGTTCGCCTACGCGCCCCTCAGCAATGAGGTGTTCGTGGGGAATAACGGGTCATTCCTGAGCAAGGACACACAACTGGGCGTGGCCATATCAGTCGTTGGCCTGATCGTCCTCGCGTTCTGGGCCGGGCTCGCCGTGGGCCGTCGCCGGTAACCGCCTCCGCCAAACCGCCGACTTCGCCGGAAAACGACGAAATCGCCGGAACGTTCCCTGCGAAAGGGCAGCGTTCCGGCGATCTCGAGCGAAAATCAGGTCAGTTTCACCTGGCGGTTCATGTCCTTGTACAGCAGGTACCGGAACTCGCCCGGCCCACCGGCGTAGCAAGCCTGCGGGCAGAACGCGCGCAGCCACATGAAGTCACCGGCCTCCACTTCCACCCAGTCGTTGTTGAGCAAGTACATGGCCTTGCCCTCAAGGACGTACAGGCCGTGCTCCATGACGTGGGTTTCCGGGAACGGAATCACGCCGCCGGGCTGGAACGTGACAATGTTGACCTGCATGTCGTGCGCGAGGTCGCTGGAATCCGTGAAGCGCGTGGTCTTCCAGACGTCGTTGGTGTCCGGCATGGACGTGGGCTCAATGTCCTTCTCGTTGGTCACGAAGGACTTCGCTTCGTAGCCCTCGAGCCGCTCGTAGGCCTTGCGGATCCAGTGGTAGGAGACGATGTCGTTGGAGACGTTCTCCACGCCCCACTCCGCACCGGCGGCGAGGTACGCGTAGCCGCCCTCTTCGAGGTGGTGCAGTTCGCCGTCGAGGGTCAGGTTGAGCTGGCCCTTTGTCACGAAGACAACGCCTTCAACACCCGGCTCGAACTCCGCTTTTGGAGCACCGCCGCCCGGAGCGATCTCCACGATCAGCTGCGAGAACGTGGTGGCGAAGCCGGAGATGGGACGCGCGATGATCCAGGAGCGCGTGTTGGTGAAGCCCGGCAGGTTGCTGGTCACGATGTCCGTGAGGACGCCCTTGGGGATCACGGTGTAGGCCTCGGTGACGATGGCCCGCTCGGTGGTCAGGTGGGTCTGCGGCGGCAAGCCACCGGTCGGGTAGTAATAGTTGCCCATCAGGGTGCTCCTTATCAGTGCGAAGTTGGTTGTGCGAGCCGCGGGTGCGCCAGTGCGGTCAGCTGTGAAAGTTCGACGCCGGCAAGCGCCTTGACCTCGTCGGTCCCCACTGCGCCGCACTGGACGCCGCGCAGGACGAATCCGGCCAAGGCGCGTGCGGTGGCGGGTTCGTCCATGACGCCGCCTTCGGTCCGTTCGACATAGTTGCGCAGGCGCAGCGCCGCGGCCGGGAGGCCTTCGCGGTAGAAAGCGTACGACGCCGAGAAACGGCTGGGGAGCTGGGCGGCGTGGAGATCCCAGCCCTGGTAGTAGCCGTTTTCCAGGGAGCGGCGGACCAAACGGCCGTGCAGCTTCCAGGCGTCTTCCACGGCGTCACCGACGGGGATGATGTTGGTGGAACCGTCGGAGAGGCGGATGCCCGTGCCGGCAACGGCGAGCTGCATGACTTCCTTGGCGAAGTCGGCCACCGGGTGTTCCATGGACTGGTATTCCGCGGAGATGCCGAGGGAGGCGCTGTAGTCGTAGGTACCGTAGTGCAGTGCGCTGATCCGGCCGGGCACCACGTGCGGGAGCTGTGCCACGGGAGAGGTTCCGTCCGCACCGAGGATGAGCTGCGGGGTTTCCACCTGCACCTCGAAGCGGAGCCGGCCGGCCGGGAGTCCGAGGACTTCCTCAAGGCGGGACACTGCGTAATCCATGGCCTGGACCTGGGCCACCGTGGTGACCTTGGGCAGGGTAAGGATCAGTCCGGCGGGAAGCTCCCCGGCCTCAGCCAGTGTGGACACGAACAGGTCCAGGGTCTTCAGGCCACGGGCCCGGGTGGGGGCCTCGAAGCACTTGAATCGGATGCCGATGAAGGGCGGAGCCGTTCCGGCCGCAACTGCAGCGGCAACGGCCTTGGCGGCAGCAACGACGTCGGCATCTTCTGCCTCGTCGCCCCGGTCGCCGTAACCGTCCTCGAAGTCCAAACGCAGGTCCTCGATGGGCTCGGAAGCGAGCTTGGCAGCAACCCGGGCCGCGACAGCGGCTGCGAGGTCGGGCTCCTGGCCCAGCAGCTGTCCCAGCTTTTCCAGGCCACCGTGTGCCTCCGCCGTCGCGAGTGCCTGGGCGCCCCAGTCAGCCACGAAGGTGGGCGTGAAGCGGTCGGCCGGGACGTAGACGGTGTGGATTGGCTGGCGGGAACCGTCGTCGCCGGGGTAGTTACGGTCGAGCAACTGGTCCGTGGCGGCGAGCTGTGTCTCGATGTGGGCCAGATCGGAAGGGGAGAAGGAACTCATCTCAGCCCACCAGCTCATACGCGGGCGTGGTGAGGAAGTCCGTGTACTCGTCGGAGAGGCAGATGTCCTCGATCAGCTTGGAAGCCGGCTCGTAGTACTTGGTGAAGTTCTCGTCGCCGAATTCGATGCGCAGGCGCTCGGTCTCTTCGCCGAGGATCCGGGTCACGAGTTCGCGCGTCACGGTGTTGCCCGTGTCCGCGAGGATGGACTTGTTGCGGAGCTGCTGCCACACCTGCGAGCGGGAGATTTCCGCCGTCGCCGCGTCCTCCATGAGGTTGTGGATGGCCACGGCGCCGCTGCCTGAGATCCAGACGCCGGTGTAGGCGACGGCGACGTAGAGGTTCAGGCGAAGCCCGGCTTCGGTGACGGTACCGCCGGCGGAGGCGACGTCGATCAGCTGCTCGGCGGTGACGTTCACCTCGGGACGCTGCTTGTCGATCTGGTTCGGGCGGTCGCCGAGCACGGAGTCGAACACTTCGCGACAGGTGGAAACCAGGTCCGGGTGGGCAACCCAGGAGCCGTCGAAGCCGTCGTTTGCTTCGCGGGTCTTGTCGGCGCGGACCTTGTCGAAAGCTGCGGCGGTGACGTCCGGCTGTTTGCGGTTGGGGATGACGGCGGCCATGCCACCCATGGCGAAGGCGCCACGCTTGTGGCAGGTCTTGACCAGGAGCTCGGTGTAGGCCCGCATGAAGGGTGCCGTCATGGCCACGGTGGCGCGGTCCGGGAGGACGAACTCCTCGCCTGCATCACGGAAGTACTTGATGATGCTGAACAGGTAGTCCCAGCGGCCGGCGTTGAGGCCGGAGGCGTGGTCGCGGAGTTCGTAGAGGATCTCGTCCATCTCGAAAGCGGCTGGGATGGTCTCGATGAGGACCGTGGCGCGGATGCTGCCCTGCGGGATGCCGAGGTAGTCCTGGGCGAACACGAAGACGTCGTTCCAGAGGCGTGCTTCAAGGTGGCTTTCCATCTTGGGCAGGTAGTAGTACGGACCGTGGCCGTTGAGCAGGAGCTGCTTGGCGATGTGGAAGAAGTGCAGGCCGAAGTCCACCAGGCCGCCGACCGTGGGTTCGCCGTCGATCAAGAGGTGGCTCTCCTCCATGTGCCAGCCACGCGGGCGGGCCACAACAACGGCCAGGGGAGCATCCGTGCGGAGGCGGTATTCCTTGCCCTCGGGGGAGGTGTAGCTCAGGGTGCCTTGGGCTGCGTCGCGGAGGTTGAGGATCGCGTCGATGACGTTGGGCCACGTGGGGGTGGAGGCGTCTTCAAGGTCGGCGAGCCAGACCTTGGCGCCGGAGTTCAGTGCGTTGATGGCCATCTTGGCCGGAGTGGCCGGACCGGTCATTTCCACGCGGCGGTCCTGCAAAGCTGCCGGTGCCTCGGCAACCTTCCAGTCGCCGTCGCGGATTTCCTGGGTTTCCGGGAGGAAATCCAGGCGGCTTGTGTCGGCAACCTCCTGGCGCTTGACCTTGCGCGCCTGGAGGAGATCGTTGCGGGTTCCGGCGAAGCGCTTGTGCAGTTCCTCGATAAAGGCCAGGGCTTTGGGGGTGAGGATTTCCTCGGCGCGTTCGATCGGCCGGGGATCGGTGACTGTAATAGCCATGGGAGCGGATTCCTTTGTCTATAGTGCGCTGGTGCTAGCGGGCTGCGTTTGCGTGGGCGGCTGCAGCGACGGCGGCAGCTACCTCGGCGGCAACATGGGGATCGAAGACGCTGGGGATAATGTAGCTCGCGTTGAGCTCATCGTCAGCCACGCGGTTGGCGATTGCTTCAGCGGCAGCTACCAGCATGTTCGGAGTAATGTCCGATGCTCCGGCGTCCAGCAGGCCCCGGAAGAAGCCCGGGAAGGCCAGCACGTTGTTGATCTGGTTCGGGAAGTCGCTGCGTCCCGTTGCCACCACGGCTGCGTGCTTGGACGCGATGGTCGGGTCGATTTCCGGCGTTGGGTTGGCCATGGCGAACACAATGGCGTTCTCGGCCATGGAGGCAACCTGCTCTTCGCCGATCACGTGCGGCGCGCTGACGCCGATGAACACGTCCGCGCCCTTGAGGGCATCGTGGAGGCTGCCGGAGAAGCCTTCTTCGTTGGTGTTCGCGGCAATCCAGGTGCGGTGTTCGTCGTCGTACTTCTCGCCCGAGTGGATGGCGCCCGAGCGGCCGGCGGCGACGATGTGCTGCGCGCCCTGGGCCTTGAGGAGCTGGATGATGGCGGAACCGGCAGCGCCGACGCCCGAAACCACGATCTTGACTTCGGACAGCTTCTTGTCCACCACGCGCAGTGCGTTGACCAGGGCTGCCAGGGTAACGATCGCGGTGCCGTGCTGGTCGTCGTGGAAGACCGGAATATCGAGTTCTTCGCGGAGGCGGTTCTCGATCTCGAAGCAGCGCGGTGCGGCGATGTCCTCGAGGTTGATACCGCCGTACACGGGGGCCATGGCCTTGGCGATCTTGATGATCTCCTCGGTGTCCTGGGTGTCCAGGCAGACCGGCCAGGCATCCACGTTGGCGAACTGCTTGAACAGCGCGGCCTTGCCCTCCATGACCGGAAGCGCTGCGGCGGGGCCGATGTTCCCCAGGCCCAGGACGGCGGAACCGTCGGTGAGGACGGCGATCGTGTTGCGCTTGACCGTCAGGTTGCGGGCAGCGGCGGGGTCTTCTGCGATGGCCAGGCAGACGCGTGCGACGCCGGGAGTGTAGGCGCGCGAAAGATCGTCGCGGTTGCGCAGGGCTACTTTGGGGACGACCTCAAGCTTGCCACCGAGGTGCATCAGGAAGGTGCGGTCGGAGACGTGCTGGACCGTCACGCCGTCGAGGGCGTTCAGGGCGTCCTTGACGCGGCCGGCATGGGCGTCGTCGGTGGTGTTGCAGGTGACGTCCACGACGATGGTCTCGTGGTGGGATTCCGTGACGTCCAGGGCGGTGATTGCGGCACCCGCCGCGCCAACGGCAGCTGCCAGTTCGCTGGTGGCAGTGAAGCTCGACGGCGCGGAGACGCGCAGGGTGATCGAGTTACCGGGGCTCGGATTCGCCATTGAAATTCCTCCTGTTAGGCCCGTTCCCGGGCCGCCGTTACAACCGAATGTTTTCGTATTATGGATATTATTATCTACAAAGTGGAAACACAACCCCTCGGCCGGTCATGTTCGGTGTCGTCGCGGGCAGGCCGTGCGTGCTGTATCTTGGGTGTTCTAAGCAATTCTTTTCACGATGCGGATAAGAGTTGTCGGAATCTGAGTCATTGGAGACAAGGACATGGCTGAAAAAGCCTCCGGAGGCGTGCAGTCCGTTGAGCGCGTCTTTGAGCTGTTGGAACTGATCACGGAAGCAGGCGGAGACGTCACGCTGAGTGAACTGTCATCCTCTACGGATCTGCCCCTGCCCACCATCCACCGTCTGCTGCGGACCCTCGTGGCGCTCGGCTACATCCGCCAGTTGCCCAACCGCCGCTACGCCTTGGGCCCCCGGCTCATCCGGCTCGGGGAAGGCGCCAGCAAGCAACTTGGTGCCGTGGCGCGCCCGCAGCTGAAGACCCTCGTGGAACGGCTCGGCGAAACGTCCAACATGGCCGTGCTCGACTCCGACATGGTCATCTACGTGGCCCAGGTCCCGTCCATGCACTCCATGCGCATGTTCACGGAGGTGGGCCGCCGCGCCCACACGCACGACACCGGCGTAGGAAAGGCCATCCTGGCCCAGCTCGACGACGAGCAGGTCCGCGGCATCGTGGCCCGTACCGGCATGCCCACCCCCACGGCCAAGAGCATCGGCGACATCGACTCCCTGCTCGCTGACCTCAAGGTGATCCGGGAACGCGGCTACTCCATCGACGAAGAAGAGCAGGAGCTTGGCGTCCGCTGCTTTGCCATGGCCGTGCCCAACGCCCCTACACCCACGGCAATCTCGGTCTCCGGGCCGATCACCCGTGTGGACAGCAGCTTCGGAGACCGGGCCGTACCCCTCCTCCGCGAAGCGGCCCAGGCGATCTCCGCCGAGCTCAACCAGAACTGATCCCCGCCCTCCACCGCCAGCCCCGCCGAGATGGCACTTAATGACAGTGTTTACCGCAAACATTGTCATTAAGTGCCAACTCGACGGGGCTTTTTGGCGCATGGTGAGCTTTCCCTTAAGCCGGCGAAAGACGGCAGTGCCCCCAAGGAAACACTGCCGTCTTTCTTGGTCGCCGTGAGTCAGTGCTCGGACGCCGAGGTGCTCTTGAGCGGGACCTCGTTACCGTCGGCGTCGATCAACTTGCCGTTCTCAAAGCGGTCACCGTGCTCCAGGCACTTGATGTCCTCGGACGTGACCACACGCTCCGTGCCGGCGACGAACACCGACTGGTTGTCCGAATTCCCGGCCTTGAAGTGGTTGAAGATGATGTTCAGGATGATCGCCATGACCGCCGCCGAGCTGATGCCCGAGTGGAAGATCGTGGAGAACCAGGAGGGGAACTGGTCGTAGAACTTGGGTGCAGCGATCGGGATCATGCCGAAGCCGATCGAGGCAGCCACGATGATCAGGTTCATGTTGTTCTTGTATTCGACCTTGGCGAGGGTGCGGATACCGCTGGCGGCAACTGTGCCGAAAAGTACGACGCCGGCACCACCCAGGACGGGCGTCGGAACCGCTGCGACCACGCGGCCGAGGATCGGCAGGAGGCCCAGGACCACCAGGATCACGCCACCGGCGCTGACGACGAAGCGGCTCTTGATGCCGGTGATGGCCACGAGTCCAACGTTCTGCGCAAAAGCGCTCTGCGTGAAGGAGTTGAACAGCGGGGAGATGGCGCTGGAAAGCATGTCTGCGCGGAGGCCGTCACCGATGCGGCGGGAGTCCACCTTGGTGTCCACGATCTCGCCCACAGCGATGATGTCCGCGGAGGTTTCTGTCAGTGTCACCAGGATGACGATCAGCATGGAGATGATGGCGGCGATTTCAAACGTCGGTGCACCGAAAGCGAACGGGGTGGGGAAGGCAACGATGTCGCCCTGGCCAACTTTGGAGAAGTCCGTCATGCCCGCGACGAAAGCGATGATGGTACCGATCACCATGGCCAGCAGGATTGAGAGGCGGGAGATGGCTGCGTTGCCCACCTTGCTCAGGAGCAGCACGACACCCATGGTTGCGGCTGCGAGTCCGATGTTGGCCATGCTGCCGTAGTTCTCAGCCTTGGCGTTGCCACCCATGGCCCAGTTGGCGGCCACGGGCATCAGCGTCAGGCCAATGGTGGTGATGACAGTGCCCGTCACCACCGGCGGGAAGAATTTGATGATCTTGGAGAACAGGGGAGTGATGGCCAGGCCGATCAGCGAGGCCACGATCACTGAGCCGAACACCGCCTGGATTCCGCCTCCGCCCTGCACGATCGCCACCATGGTGGACACGCCGGCGAAGGACACGCCCTGGACCAGGGGAAGCTGCGAACCGAAGAACCGGATGCCCACGGTCTGCAGGATGGTGGCGAGGCCGCCGACGAAAAGGCAAGCGGCGATCAGGAGCCCGATGTCCTGAGACGACATGCCCGCGGCTGCGCCGATGATCAGGGGCGGAGCGATGATGCCGCCGTACATGGTGAGAACGTGCTGGAAGCCGTAGGCGAACGTGCTTCCGATCGAGAGCCGTTGGTCCTCGGGACGCTGTGGTTTCTGCACGCCCTGATTGGCGGGGCGGGACTTCTTCTTGGTGTTCATGGCAGACTTTCTGGGTTCATGGCAGACGTCTTCGTCTGGCTAACTGTGTCTGGCTAACAAAAGTGTGTAGTTTTTGGGGTCGGGTTTGTGTGCAGGTCCCGCTGTTGCGGGGCGGCCCTGGGGTGTCCTTGGGCGGAACCTGCACACAAACCCGGTGGCTTGGCGCGCGGCTTTAGTAGCGCGGCTTAAGCCCGGTGGTGCTTAGCAGAAGCCGGCGATGCCCATCCAGGCAAGCGGCGCGGCCGTGGTGTTGTCGCGCTGGACGGTTGCTTCAATGAGGCCGTACGGGCGGTCGGCGGCGTAGAAGACCTCGTTGGGGTTGTCCAGGCCGAACGGGCCAAGATCAACCAGGAAGTGGTGCTTGTTGGGCATGGAGAACTTGATCTCGGCGACTTCGCTGTGTGCCTCAAGGACCTTCTTGCCCATGTCGAAGAGGGTCTGCTGCAGTGCGTGCGAGTAGTTCTCCGTGAAGCCCTCGAGGAGGAGGGCCTTGATGTCCTCGTAGCTCTTGTTGAAGTCCGTGGCTGCTGCGTCCAGGTTGGTGTTGTAGCGCCAGCGGGCGGAGACATCCGTAGCCAGGATGCGGTCCGTGGTTTCCGGCAGGGTGGTGTACTTGTCGCGCGGGTAGCCGACGAAGCCGGACTGCGTGGTCTTCAGGACGGTCAGGTCCTTGAGGCCGGAGACGATGTGGGTGGTTGCGCCATCGCGGACGACGACGGCGGTACGCACCTCTTGTCCGTTGCGGACGAAGCTGTGGTCGTGTCCCTGGCCGTGTGCCTGGATGCGCTCCCAGGCGTAGGACTCAGCTTCCCAGCGGCCACCGGTAACCCAGGAGAACTCCCCGGTGAAGTGGTCCGCGAGGCGCAGCAGGAAGGCCTCAGGCGAGCCGACGCCTTCACGGGCGAACGCGTAGACGGTGTTCTTCTGGGTGTCGGTGGCTACCACGTGGCCGTTGTCGCCCTGGAGGTGGGCTGCCTCGAAATCGCCCCGGAGCTGCGAGGTGACGTTCAGGTCTTCGATCTGGTGGCGGTCGGTATCCCGGGTGACCTTGACGACGCGGACTTCTGCTTTGCCGTACTGGTTTTCGCCGAGGACGATGTTGTTGCTCATGGTCATATCCCAACTTCTGTGAGGTGGAACCTACGTTCCATCAATGAAATTAAGCGAGTGTTTCCACTGCGTTTCCGGTGGAGCCGACCCCAACAAAAAAGAGCCGGCATCCATGGATGCCAGCTCATTACGACCCTGCCTGCTGCTCTCAGGTTACGTGACCTACGCCACGAACTCATTCGAGAGTAGCTTACGAATTCGGCATGTGTATACGGGTTCGGGGTGATCGTTATGAACTATCCGAATGTGACCGGGGCAACTCAGTCACCCTCGAAGGGGGTCTTGACGCCCGCTTTCCCATTCTCCTAGACTTTCCACATATCAATAAAAAGTTTCCGAATTGCGGAACTCTTGGTTTGGCAAGCGAGCGCATGAAAGAGGAGGAACAGATGGACTCGAAGGATACGAACAACGTCGTGGAATTCCCGGCACCGGGTCAGGAGCTGTACCTGCCCTTTGGTGCGACAGATCCCGACTTTTACATTCCGGCCGACTGCGACCGCAAGGCCACCGGGTTCTCCCGCTGGCTGCGCGCACTCCCTGTCTTCGGCCGGCAGCGCCCCTGACCTGCAACAGGGGCGCGGACTCTGCGCAACAGAGCCAACGAGGCGGGCGGCACCTGGGGAGGTGCCGCCCGCTTCTCCCGTGCCCGGCGCTCGAAGTCGCCGGAAGGCTGCCAAGACGCCCTAACCTTCCGCGCGAAATGGGCATCTTCCAGCGTTTTCGCGCGAGTGCAGGGCGGCGAGCAGGCCGGATTTGCGTCGCGTCACATTCGCGCGGGGTGTGGCGCGGATCACGTAAGCTGGGCAAACGGCCACCCTATGGGTCTTGAAGGTCGTCGTGGCCCCCTTGTTTGGGTCGCACTTGCTGGCTCGATGGCATGCGGACAAATGTCCGTACGCGTCGCACTGCAGCAGGTCGAGCAATGGCTGGTGCTCGTCATCGAGCTGTGCCGGGACACTGATGCCCGGCTGATAATCCCTGCCTGGCAGGTGACAGAAAGAGCCGGAGCTGGGGGTCTGGCGCCGCAGCAGCATCATTCAGGCTGCTTCCCCAAAGGAATACAAAGTCATGAAACGCACCTTCGTCACGCTGGGGGCGGTGATCGTTGTGGCCCTTTCGGGTTGCACGGATCCCGGTACGCCGCCGCCTACAGAGAGCCCGAGTGCAACGTCGACGGCGGAACCGACGTCGACCCCCACGGATTCGACGGGATCTCCAACCGGCACACCCGAACCGACAGCTACGTCGACCGCCAGCCCCAGTCCGACGGCCAGCGAGGAGCCGACGCCGACAGCGTCACCAACCACGACGCCGACGCCGACAGCGTCACCAACCACGACGCCGACGCCGACAGCGTCACCAACCACGACGCCGACACCAACGCCCACCACGCCTCCGGGCCCGGGTAGCCTCGCCAACCTGGCCCGGATTCCGTGGGACGGCGGACCCGCCTATTGGGCCAAGTTTCCCGGCGCGGCGCAGCTCAATGATCCGAATCTGTTCCCCGTTGCCGTGTTCTTCGGTAAGCCCGGACACGCTGCAGCGTTGAAGGACATTGGCGTCAACGTGTTCCAGGATGCCGAACATGACGGATCGCCGATATCAACCATCACCAGCACGGGCATGCTTGTCATGGCCGGGCAGGAATGGACGCGGGCGGAGGTAGGAAACGACCCCAACGTGGTCGGCTGGACCACGTACGACGAGTGCGACATGGGACTCGGTTGCGGCGGTGCCAATACCGAAGAGAACCTGGCACGCATGCAGGCTCTGGTGGACAGGATCCGGAGCTACAATGACGGACGGTTCACGTTCGCGAATTACTCAAAAGGCATTCTTGGTACGTGGTGGGCCTCCGGGACCATGGACGACTTCCTGGCCGTTGTGGACGCCGCGAGCGTTGACAACTACGCCTACACATCCCCGCCTGTTGGTGACGCCATCAGGCAGTCGCCGCATTGGCCGGCAGGCGCCAATCCAATGACGGCTGCAGCATATGGCTGGCAGATCGACCGCGCCCGGTCCTACCAGGCAACGCCAGGGATCCACCCCAACTGGATCTTCGTTGAGTCCGCCAGGCCTTATCTGTCGGAGTCCAACGCCAGGACCATCACTCCCGAGCAGATGGAAGGCGCCATGTGGTCCGGTATCATTCACGAGGCACGGGGAATTTCCATTTTTCAACACAACAACGATCCCCAATTCGGGAATTACAGCCTGGTTGACATCCCTGCTGACCGGAAGGCCAGCATCAAGGCCGCACTGGCCAAAATCCAATCGCTGGCTCCGGTGTTGAACACGCAGAGTTATGCCTGGAATGCCGGCGCCACGGGTACCGACACCATGTTGAAGGCCAAGGATGGCAGCGCCTACCTGTTTGCCGGCATCGGCCTCAATGGCAACACCGGTTCCAAGACGTTTACCCTCCCCGCTGGAATTACGGGAACCCAGGCGGAGGTGGTGGGAGAGAACCGCACCATCCCCATCCAAAACGGCAAGTTCACGGACTCTTTCGCAAACGAGTACACGCACCACATCTACAAGGTCACGATCTAGCAGAGCCGCGTCGACGCTGGAGATTGACGCGACAGTGCAAGCAGCGAGACCGCCGGAAGCATGCGAAATCGCCGGAACGTTCCCCACGAAAGGGACGCGTTCCGGCGATTTCGTGCGTGCCGGACCCTACCCCGCCACGAGCTTCCGTGCCGCCGCAGAGTGCTCGGCGATCAACTGAGCCACGTCCAGATCAGGAATCGCCCCGTCCACAACACGCCACGAACCGCCAACCATCACGCGGTCTGCCCGGTCTGCGCCGCACAGCAACAAGGCCGCTACGGGGTCGTGGCTGCCCGAGAACCGCAACTCATTCGGCTTAAACAGTGCCAGGTCGGCCTGCAAGCCCGGAGCCAACTGCCCAATGTCGGAACGCCCAAGAACCGCAGCGGACCCACGTGTTGCCCAGCCCAGTGCGCGGGATACGGGAACCGAAGCGCCGTAACGCAGCCGCTGTAGGTACAGGGCCTGGCGTGCTTCGAGGATCATGTTGGACGCATCGTTGGACGCGGAGCCATCAACGCCGAGGCCCACAGGAACGCCGGCATCCTCAAGTTCCAGCACGCGTGCGGTACCGGAGGCCAACCGCATGTTCGATGTCGGGCAATGCGCGACGGCGGTGCGCGCGGCTCCCAGCCTGGCGATCTCCTCGTCGTTGAAGTGGATACCGTGTCCCAACCAGGTCCGGGATCCGAGCCAGCCAACGGATTCCAGGTAGTCCACGGTCCGGAGGCCGAACATGGAGCGGCAGAAGTCTTCCTCGTCGATGGTTTCGGCAAGGTGCGTATGCAGGCGGACGTCGTATCGCTCGGCCATGACCGCGGATTCGGCCATGATTTCCTTGGTCACCGAGAAGGGCGAACAAGGTGCCAGTGCGATCTGCACAACAGCCCCGGGACCTGTCTCGTGATGCTGGCGAATCAGCCGTTCGCTGTCCGCAAGGATCGCCTCGGGTGACTGGACCGTGGTCCGGGGCGGCAGCCCGCCGTCGTCCTCTCCGAGTGTCATGGAGCCGCGCGTCAGGGTGGCCCGCATCCCCATGGACCGGACGGCGGCGACTTCAATGTCGATGGCGTCTTCCATGCCGTCCGGAAACAGATAGTGGTGGTCGGCGGCCGTAGTGCACCCGGACAAAAGCAGCTCGGCCAAGGCAACCTGCACGGCGAGTTCCAGGCTTCGTGGGGTAAGCCGCGCCCACACCGGATAGAGGTTCTGCAGCCAGGGGAAGAGGGGTACGTTGGCCACCGGCCCCCAGGCGCGGGTTAGTGTTTGGTAGAAGTGGTGGTGCGTGTTGATGAGACCGGGAAGCACCACGTGGGAGGATGCGTCGAACTCGGCGCATGGCATGGAAGGTTGTCCGCCGGAAGGCACGAGTTCAACGATCGTGCCGTCGTCGGAAATTACCAGTCCGTTGCCGGCGTCGAGTTCGTTTGCGGTGAAGATACCCAGGGGGTTTTTGATCCAAAGCATGGAGGGCTCCTTGTCTGGTCGGCATGTATGCGTTCCAGCTCAGTTCGGCCCTGTCTGCTGATCCAGGAACCGGCTGCCCAGAGAGGCGCCGGTCCAGAAAAGCGTAGAAGGCCCGACGGCGGCAGTCAACGCCCGCAGTAAGGGTCGCCGGTCACATTGGCGCACCAAGCGGCGGCAAGGCACGCTTGGTTTGTAATTTCGCATGACGAAATTAAGTTTTCAAAAAACTATGGCGCGGCTCACAAACGTGGTGCTACGCTCTTACTGCCAAAGGCGGGCACCCGGACCTCGGGAAGCTATCTACCAGGCGCAACTTAACCTTCATCGCACATGCTGAAGCCTGGTAACCAAGCAACTGGAGCTCCTCTTTGCGGCGCCCCCCAACAGGTCACCCGGCTTCCAAGCACTAAAGGAAGTCGCAACATGAGTACAACCGTCACGGCCGAGCAATTCCTGGCCACCTCCATTGAGCTGGCAACGGCCAATGTCCTCAACAGCGGAGGGCCGTTCGGCGCCGTCGTTGTTACCGCGGACGGACAAGCCTTCCAAGGCGTCAACCGCGTTACCGCCTCGAACGATCCCACCGCCCACGCAGAAGTCACGGCCATCCGCAACGCCTGCCGCGAACTGGGAACCTTCGATTTGAGCGGTGCCACCCTCTACACCAGTTGCGAACCATGCCCCATGTGCCTGGCGTCCGCACTCTGGGCCCGCATCGACCGCGTGTTCTTCGCCGCGGACCGCCACGACGCCGCCTCGGTGGGCTTCGACGATGCTGTCTTCTACGAGTACTTCGAGAACGACAACCGGGACGACCTGATGCCGGTAGCCAAGCTGGAACTGGGCGACCCCCAGGCCCCGCCGGTCATCCAGCCGTTCACCACGTGGAACACGCTTGATTCCAGGATTGATTACTAGGGCCCGGTGGCTGACATGGAAATCCTGGATACCGCAGAAATGCAAAAAGCAGCTGAGAAGCAGGCTGCGCTCTTCCCCAACGGAGGCGCAGAGCCCACAGCTGCAAACGTGAAACGCGCTGCAGGAGCGGCCGGCAACGGCAAGAAGCCTCCGAGCTTCCTGGACAAGTTCTTCCAGATCACCCAGCGCGGCTCCACCTTGGCCCGCGAATTCCGCGGCGGCCTGGTGACGTTCTTCACCATGGCGTACATCGTCATCCTCAACCCGCTCATCCTCGGAGGCTTCTCGGCCGACAACGCCCCCACGGACGTTGCCGGCGGATGGCTCTCCGCAGCACAGGTTGGTGCCGTCACCGGCCTGACCGCTGGCGTCATGACCATCGTCTTCGGTTTGGTCGCCAACCTTCCCTTCGGACTCGCGGCGGGCCTGGGCATCAATTCCTTCCTGGCAGTCGCCGTGATCCAGGAAGTCACCTGGCCTGAGGCCATGGGCCTGGTGGTCATTAACGGCATCCTGATCGTCATCTTCGGCGCCACGGGTGCCCGGACCGCGATCTTCAAGGCGGTACCCAAGGAACTCAAGGCTGCCATTACCGTTGGCATCGGCCTGTTCATCGCTTTCATTGGCTTCGTCGACTCCGGATTCGTCCGCCCCACCACGGGTGGTCCTCCGGTCCAGCTCGGCAATGGTGGATCCATCACCTCCATCCCCACCCTCGTTTTCATTGTCGGATTGCTGGTCATGGGTATCCTCGTGGCACGCAGGATCCAGGGCGGCCTGCTCATCGGCATCGTCGCTACGACCGTCCTCGCCGCTGTTGCCGAGGCCGTGTTCCGGATCGGTCCCGGCTCGGCAGACAACCCCGGTGGCTGGCACCTCAACACCCCGGTGCTTTCCGGCCAGCTGGTTTCCGTCCCGGACCTGAGCCTGGTGGGCCAGTTCGATCTCTTCGGTTCGTTCGCCAGGATCGGCGGGCTCGCTGCCACCATGCTGGTCTTTACCCTGGTGTTCACCAACTTCTTCGACGCCATGGGCACCATGACCGGCCTGGCCAAGAGTGCAGGCGTGGCCCACAAGGACGGTACGTTCCCCAAGCTCAAGTCGGCTTTCATTGTTGAAGGCATGGGCGCAGTGGTGGGTGGCGCAACCTCGGGTTCGTCCAACACTGTTTATATCGACTCGGCCGCAGGCATCGGCGAAGGCGCCCGCACCGGCCTGGCCTCCGTGGTCACCGGTGCCCTGTTCCTCGGATCGATGTTCTTCACCCCGCTGACCTCCGTGGTCCCGCTCGAGGTCGCAGCTGCGGCTTTGGTCGTGGTCGGCGCGATGATGATGGCCCAGATCCGCGAGATCAAGTTCACCAAGTTCGCGATCGCCCTCCCGGCCTTCCTGACCATCGTGACCATGCCGCTGACGTACTCCATCGCCAACGGGATCGGCGTCGGGTTCATCTCCTTCGCCGTGGTCAACGCGGCGTCTGGCGAGGCCAAAAAGGTCCACCCGCTCATGTGGGCGGTCACGGCGGGGTTCATCATCTACTTCGCCCGCGGTCCGATCAACGCCCTGATGGGTATCTAGCCGGAACCCCGCAACCCGGGCCGGCGGGTTCTCCGGCACTCCGATCGGCGGTCCTGACGGAACCCCACCGCACGAATAGGCGTCCGCCGTCGTGGTCCCCTGACAGAGGGGACGACGGCGGGCGGCGGCGGGGAGCCCAAAGGTTCCGCTTGGAGCGGACGCTCCAGGGAGCAGGGCAGGGAGATGAAGCCCTGCCCTGCTCCTCATAAACCCTCGAACTTACGCAGCGCGCACTACCCCTCAACAGCTTCACGGAATGAGAATATGAGGCAAGACAGCGCGCTGCACCGGCCGGGCCCCCGGCCGGGACACCTGGAAAAAGGACGTGTTGCCATGCTGGATCTGTTGCCTTCGCTGGGGAGCTGGCGGCCTGCGGTCTCAGGCCAACGATGCGCTGTGGCCACGATTGTGGGGACCGGCGGTTCGGTGCCGCGGCCCACAGGGACCTCCATGATGGTCTCCGAAACCGGCGAAATCCTGGGCAGCCTTTCAGGCGGCTGCGTGGAAGGCGCCGTGGTTGAAGCGGCCCTGGAAGCAATGCGCGACGGCGGCCCCCGCCTTGAGTCGTTCGGCTTCAGTGCCGAGGACGCTTTCGCGGCCGGGCTCATATGTGGCGGGGAACTCGAAGTGCACATCCAGCCGCTCGGCGGGCCGGCTGAACTTGGGCTCCTGGCCAGCCAGCCGGAGGGCGCCACTGCCTTGGCACTGATCCGACGGCTGGACGCGGGAGGAGGTGCCGTCGTCGTCCATGATCCTGTGCGGTTCCGTGCCATGGAGTCGCAGGAACTGGCCGAGCTGGTGGGGGACCACCCCGCGACGCTCTTCGCGGCAGCTGCCCAAGTGGAGCCCCTGCTGCAGGGTGGCCGCACGGGACTGGTGAGGCTCGCGCCGCCGGAAGGTTGCATCGATGGTTGGGTCACCTTGGACCGGTGGGAAAATCCTCGTGAGGAACCTGAACCGCAGCCCATCACCCTGTTCGTCGAGAGCCGTTTGCCGGCCGCGCGCATGCTCATTTTCGGTGCCAATGATTTTGGTGCCGCGCTGCTCCCTGCCGGGCAGCTCCTGGGCTACGATGTCACGCTCTGCGACGCCAGGCCCGCCTTTGCCCAACAAGGGCGCTTTGCCGGGGCGGACCAAGTGGTCACGCAATGGCCTCACGAGTACCTGGAAGCCGAAGCCGCCGCAGGACGGATCGACGCCCGCACCGTGGTGTGCGTACTGACCCACGACCCTAAGTTCGATATTCCGCTCCTGGAAACGGCTCTCCGGCTCAAACTGGCGTACGTCGGTGCCATGGGCTCGCGCCGAAGCCATCGCCAACGGATCACGGCTCTGCTGGATACGGGCATGCCGGTGGGGATGCTGGAGCAACTGCACTCGCCGATCGGCCTTGATCTGGGAGCGGTGACCCCTGCGGAAGTTGCGGTATCCATCACGGCGGAGATCGTGGCAGGCCGGGGCACCCGGACCGCAGGCAGTACAGGATTTCCTTCACTCAAAGACACGTCCGGGCCGATCCACGCATCGCCCGCAGAAGCTGTGCCGGCCGGTCCGGCACCCCATTCCCTCCAGGAGGACCCATGGACATGAACACCATCGAGGCGGTGGTTCCTACCACCGACCCGTCGCAATGGCGCGAAGGGGATGCGTGGCTGGCGGGTGGGACCGTCCTGTTCTCCTACGGCAGCACCGTGCTGAAGCGCCTTCTTGACCTGGGCGCCGCGGGGTGGCCTGCCATCACGGCCTCCGACCGCGGGATCGACCTCGCCGCCACCTGCACTGTGGCGGAGCTCTACGACCTCCCCGATTCTGCAGAAGCGGCGCACCGGGAATGGCCTGCCCTGGCGTTGGTCCGTCCCAGTTGCGATTCCTTTGTGGCGTCATTCAAGATCTGGAACATGTCCACCGTGGGTGGCAACATCTGCACGTCGTTGCCGGCAGGACCCATGATCTCGCTGTGCGCGGGGTTGGACGGAGTTGCCACGATCCTCAGTCCGGATGGCAGCAGCCGCGAGGTGCCGGTGGCCGACTTTGTCACCGGCGACATGGACAACGTGCTCTCACCCGGCGAACTGCTGCGGAGCATCCACCTTCCCGCCGAAGCCCTTTCTGCCCGCGTGGCCTTCCGCCGCTTGTCCTTGAGCAACCTCGGCCGCTCCGGTGTGCTGCTGATTGGCAGGCTGGACCCCGTCTTCGGCCTGGTCATCACGGTGACCGCCTCCACCAAGCGACCGGTTCAACTCAGGTTCGCCGCCGATCAGGTTCCTGACGCCGCCGGGCTGGCTGCCGCCGTCGACGATTCCATTCCCTGGACGCTCTACCACGATGACATCCACGGACTTCCGGCGTGGCGCCGGGACATGACCCTCCGGCTCGCGGAGGAAATCCGGGCAGAGCTGCTGGATGAGGGGATGCGGGTCTCTGGTGATTTCTGGCCGCCGCACGACACCTCGCCCCAGCCGTCCACGCAACCCTCCAGCACCCCCGGCGACCCCCAGAAGGAGGCCACCCATGGCAATTGAGATCAACGGTGCTGCTTCGCAGGCCGCACCCCGTCCCGGCCAGTGCCTTCGCACTTTCCTGCGGGAACAGGGCAACTTCGGCGTCAAGAAGGGCTGCGACGGCGGCGACTGCGGAGCCTGCACCGTCCACGTCGACGGCACGCCGGTCCACAGCTGCATCTATCCGGCGGTCCGTGCCGAGGGCAAAGCAGTCACCACCATCGAAGGCCTCGCCACTGCCGAGGGCCTCCACCCTGTGCAGGAACAGTTCCTCGAAGCCCAGGGCTTCCAATGCGGCTTCTGCACCGCCGGCATGATGATGACCGCGGCCACGTTCGACGACGAACAACGCGCCAACCTGCCGCGGAACCTCAAAGGCAACCTGTGCCGCTGCACCGGCTACCGGTCCATTGCGGACGCGGTCTGCGGGGACTCCGGCCACGCGCACGCGCACGGGCACGACGCCGGGGCGGGCGTTTCCGGAACGCCCGACGCCGGAGCGGGCGTTTCCGGGGCGGGCGTTTCCGGAACGCACGACGCCGGGGCGGGCGTTTCCGTGGCGCACGACGCCGGAGCGGGCGTTTCCGGGGCGCAGGCACCGGCCGCCGTTGAGGCCAAGAGCGGCCAGCTCGGTGACAACGTCCCCGCACCCGCCGGCCAGGCTGTGGTCACGGGCACCGCCCGGTACACCCTGGACGTCCCGGCCGAACAGCTTCCCGGTTTGCTGCACCTGAAGCTCCTCCGTTCCCCGCACGCCCACGCGCGGATCGTGTCCATCGACAAGGCAGCAGCGCTGGCAGTTCCGGGTGTGGTGGCGGTGTTCACCCATGAGGACGCCCCGCAGCAGCTCTTCTCCACGGCCCAGCACGAGCAGTACACCGACGATCCCGATGACACCAGGGTGCTGGACAACGTGGTGAGGTTCATCGGGCAGCGGGTTGCCGCCGTCGTGGCCGAATCCGTTGGCGCAGCGGAGGCCGGCGCGCGGGCCTTGGAGGTGGAGTATGAGCTCCTGGAAGCTGTCTTCACTCCGCAGGACGCCATCCTTCCCGCCGCCCCGGCCATTCATGGCGAAAAGGACGCCGTCTCCACCCGGATTGCGCGGCCCATGGACAATGTGGTGGCCGAAGTGCACGCGGAACTGGGTAGTGTTGCCGACGGGTTCGCCGCCGCCGATTTTGTCCACGAACACACCTACCAGACCCAGCGCGTGCAGCACGTTGCCATGGAAACCCACTCGTCCATTGCGTGGGTGGACGAGGAAGGACGGCTGTTGGTCCGTTCCTCCACCCAGGTTCCCTTCCTGGTCAAGCGGACCCTGGTCCGCCTGTTCAACCTGCCGCAGGAGTCCGTCCGGGTGGTTGCCGGACGGGTCGGTGGTGGCTTCGGTGGCAAGCAGGAAGTGCTCACCGAGGACCTGGTGGCGTTGGCAGCCCTTGCGTTGAAGCGGCCCGTGCAAGTGGAGTTCACCCGGACGGAGCAGTTCACGTCAACCACCACCAGGCACCCGTTCACGATCAAGCTCAAGGCAGGGGCCAACCGCGACGGCTACCTGACCGCCCTGCAACTGGATGTCCTCACCAATACCGGCGCATACGGCAACCACGCGCCAGGTGTGATGTTCCACGGCTGCGGCGAATCCCTGGCGGTGTACAAATGCGCCAACAAGAAGGTGGATGCCCACGCCGTGTATACCAACACGGTTCCTGCCGGCGCCTTCCGTGGCTACGGCCTGAGCCAGATGATCTTTGCGATCGAATCGGCCATTGATGAGCTGGCTGTCGGGATCGGCATGGACCCGCTGGAGTTCCGGCTCAAGAACATGGTCCGGCCCGGTGACCACATGCTTTCCACTACGCCCGAACCCGAGGAAGACGTCCACTACGGCAGCTACGGCCTGGACCAGTGCGTGGCCTTGGTTCGCGACGCCTTGGACCGGGGCAAGGAACGGTACCGTGCCGCGGGCCTGGATGACCTCGGACCGGAGTGGGTCACCGGCGAAGGCGCGGCACTGTCCATGATCGACACCGTCCCGCCGCGTGGCCACTTCGCCCACACCCGGGTGAGCCTGGAAGCGGACGGCCGGTACGCCGTCGACGTCGGAACTGCGGAATTCGGGAACGGCACCACCACCGTCCATGCGCAGCTGGCTGCCACGGCTCTCAGCACTACCGCCTACAACATCCAGGTGCGGCAGTCCGACACGGACCTCGTGGAGCACGATACCGGCGCGTTCGGCTCAGCCGGAACAGTGGTGGCGGGCAAGGCGACGCTCGCAGCTGCGCTGGAGTTGGCTACCCGCATCCAGACGGTCGCTGCTTCGCTGACCGGTGTCCCCTTGGCGGATTGCCGTCTGGTGGACGGAGCGGTGGAGTGCGGCGACCGGACGGTGCCGTTGAAGGACATCTACGACGCCGGTACGCTGCAGGGCGTCCGTCTCGCCACTGACGGGAACTGGGGTGGTACGCCGCGCTCGGTGGCGTTCAACGTCCATGGGTTCCGCGTTGCCGTGAACACCGGAACGGGGGAGTTGCGGATCCTGCAGAGCGTGCAGGCTGCCGATGCAGGTGTTGTGGTCAACCCCCGGCAATGCCGTGGTCAGATCGAGGGCGGCATTGCGCAGGCCTTGGGTGCCACGTTGTATGAGGAAGTGAAGGTGGACGGGGAAGGCCGGGTCACCACGGATATCCTGCGGCAGTACCACATCCCTTCCTTCGCGGATGTGCCCCGGAGCGAGGTCTACTTCGCTACGACCAACGATTCCACCGGCCCGTTGGGAGCCAAGTCCATGAGCGAGAGTCCGTTCAACCCCGTGGCACCTGCCCTGGCCAACGCGATCCGGAACGCAACGGGGGTCCGCTTCGGCGAGCTCCCCATCGCGCGGGACAAGATCTACCTGGCGTTAAGGAACCGCACCCTGATCCCGAACTAGCCGCACCCTGTTCCCCACCCCCTCACCCAACTAGGTCGCATTTGTGCGCGTTTTGACCCGGCAAAACGCGCACAAATGCGACCTAGTTGGGTTCCAGGGGGAGTTCCATGAAGACACTGTTCGGATCCAGGCTGTAATCGGCGAAAGGAGCGCATTCGGTGAAGCTGTGCTTGGCATACAGACTGCGGGCCGGAGCGAAGTACTCCTCGGTCCCCGTTTCCAAGGCCACCCGGTGGTAACCCCGGTTCCGTGCCTCGGCCAGGATGTGCTTCAACAGCAGCGTCGCAACTCCCCGGCCGCGTGCCTCCCCGGCAGTCCGCATGGACTTGAGTTCCGCCTGTCCGGGCACGCCCAGCACCTTCAGCGCTCCGCAACCCAGGAGCACTCCATCCTCCCGGGCGGTCCAGAACGTGATCGATTCGTGGGACAACGCGGAATGATCCAGGGCATGCACGCTTTCCGCAGGGGACGTGGCGAACATGTCGGCCAGGTGCTCACTCAGGAGTGCGTGGACATCAGGGCGCGCGGGATCGTCAATGTCGATACGGATCATGCGGTCAAATCTACCCGTCCAGCAGATGCAGCTGGTCCTTGGTATCCAGGTCTTCACCGGAGCAGAGATCACTGCAATCCACCAGGTCGACCAAACCCGGGTGGGCTTTGAGGAACGAGCGCGCGCCCGTGTCACCGTGCGCTGCTTCCGCCGCCTGGTCGCGGAGCCCGACGTCGAAAATCACCGGGTGCCGACGCTTCAGGTGGCCGAACCCGTCAGGATAGGCGGCTGCAGTGACCCGGCCGGGACGGTGGCTGCCCAGCAACCTGCTGACCGCCGTCGGGGTTAATCCGGGCTGGTCCACCAGCGCCACCATGATGCTGTTCCCCGGCTCCGCCGCTCCGATGCCCAGACGGAAGGAACCCGACATCCCCTTGGCCCAGTGATCGTTCGCAACCACCCTGTACCGCGAGAGTTCCGTGGAACTGCGCACCCGGTCAGCCTCGGCTCCGAGGACCACCACCACCTCGCGGCAGCCACCGTCGAACAAGGTGTCGGCCAGGACTTCCACCAGGGTCCGGCCCCGGTAGGGGAGCAGGGCTTTGGGGCCGCGGCCCAATCGTGTCCCGGCGCCGGCGGCAAGCAGGACGCCCGTGGTGGGCGCCGTGCCGGATGCAGTCATATCCTCACCATACGCGCGGGGCCCTTTCCGGTCTGTAGCTCCTGCGTTGCTTTCCATGACATCTACCAATATCGGTTTCAAACTACTCCTCGGTAGGGCTGTTGGTGGCCACCGACGCCGATTATTGTCGGTAGGGAATTGTTCAAATCAGCTCTGATGCAATGACGCGTGGAGGTAGGGGAAGATGGCGGGCAGTTTCGAAATTCTCAGGGCGGGAAGCAACACTTTCCGGTTCCGGCTGACAGCCGATGACGGAACAGTGGTGGCCGTATCACCGCAGTTTCCCAGCCTGAAGGCAGTGGTGGCCGGCATCAACGCGGTCCGGGAAAACGCAGCCACAGGGTTCGTGGTGGACCGGAGGAACCTGGGGACGTAGATTCATTGCAGTCTTAACGCAAGGGTGGCGGCGGTGTTCATGAACACCGCCGCCACCTTTTTTAGTGCAGTTTCCTAGGCGTCGCCGCCGGCGCCACCTGTGGTGCCTGCGTTGACGTCCAGCAGCTTGTACCGATCAATCGCGTACGACGGCGCGCCCTCCTCGACCTCGCCCCTCGCCGCCAGCATCTGCAGGGTTTTGGTGACGATGGAGTGGGTGTCGTTTTTGAAGTAGCGGCGGGCGGCGGCGCGGGTGTCGGAGAAGCCGAAGCCGTCGGCGCCGAGGGTGGCGAAGTCGTTGGGGATGAATTGGCGGATTTGGTCGGGGACGGCTTTCATGTAGTCGGTGACGGCGATGACGGGTCCGGTGTGGCCGGCGAGTTGTTCGGTGATGAATGGTGTGGGTGCTGGTTGGCCGGGGTTGAGGAAGGCGTGTTCTTCGGCGGCGAGTCCGTCGCGTCGGAGTTCGTTCCAGGAGGTCACGGACCAGATGGTGGCGGCGACGTTCCAGTCTTCGGCGAGGGTCCGTTGGGCTTCGAGGGCCCAGGGGACGGAGACGCCGGAGGCGAGGATGTTCGCGGTGGGCCGGTTGGGGTCGCCTTCGGGGGCGTCGGCGAGTTTGTAGATGCCTTTGAGGAGCCCGTTGATGTCGAGGTTTTCGGGTTCGGCGGGTTGGGTGATGGGTTCGTTGTAGACGGTGAGGTAGAACATTGTGTTCTTATCTGACGCTGTTCTTGTTCCTTGCGCGTCAGCGTCGCCGTACATGGTTTCGAGGCCGTGGCGGATGATGTGGCCGATTTCGTAGCCGTAGGCGGGGTCGTAGGTGCGCACGGCGGGGTTGGTGGAGGCGAGCAGGGGTGAGTGTCCGTCGGCGTGTTGGAGGCCTTCGCCGGTGAGGGTGGTTCGTCCTGCGGTGGCGCCGATGATGAAGCCGCGGGTCATTTGGTCGGCTGCGGCCCAGAAGGAATCGCCGGTGCGTTGGAAGCCGAACATGGAGTAGAACACGTAGATCGGGACCAGGGGTTCGCCGTGGGTGGCGTAGGAGGTTCCGGCGGCGGTGAACGCTGCGACGGCTCCGGCTTCGTTGATGCCGGGGTGGATCAGTTGCCCGGCGGGGGATTCTTTGTAGGCCAGGACGAGGTCGCGGTCCACGGAGAGGTAGTTCTGGCCTTTGGGGTTGTAGATTTTCGCGGTCGGGAAGAACGCGTCCATGCCGAAGGTGCGGGATTCGTCCGGGACGACCGGGACGAGGCGGTGGCCGAAGTTCTTGTCCCGCATGAGGTCCTTGAGCAAACGCACGAAGGCCATGGTGGTCGCGGCTTGTTGTTTCCCGGACCCGCGTTTGGCGACGTCGTAGGACTTGGCCTCGGGCAGGGTGACGGGGGTGTGGGTGCTGCGGCGTTCGGGTACGAACCCGCCCAGGGCGGCGCGGCGTTCCATGAGGTACTGGATTTCCGGGGCGTCCATGCCGGGGTGGTAGTACGGGGGCCGGTAGAGGTCCGCGTCGAGTTGTTCGTCCGTGATGGGGATGCGCAGGTGGTCACGGAAGGCTTTGAGGTCTTCCATGGTGAGTTTTTTCATCTGGTGGGTGGCGTTGCGGCCCTCGAAGTGCGGGCCCAGGCCGTAGCCCTTGACCGTTTTGGCCAGGATGACGGTGGGTTTGCCCTTGAACTCGGTGGCTGCCTTGTACGCGGCGTAGACCTTGCGGTAGTCATGGCCGCCGCGTTTGAGGTTCCAGATCTGCTCATCGCTCAGGTCCGCGACCATGTCCTTGGTCTGCGGGGACTTGCCGAAGAAGTGTTCCCGGACGAACCCGCCGGATTCGGCCTTGTAGGTCTGGTAATCGCCATCGGGGGTTTCGTTCATGATTTTCACGAGCGCACCATCGGTGTCGTTTTCCAGGAGGGTGTCCCATTCCCGGCCCCAGACGACCTTGATCACGTTCCAGCCCGCGCCGCGGAAGAACGCCTCGAGTTCCTGCATGATCTTGCCGTTGCCGCGCACCGGCCCGTCCAGGCGCTGGAGGTTGCAGTTGATCACGAAGTTCAGGTTGTCCAGGTTCTCGTTCGCGGCCAGCTGCAACAGGCCACGGGACTCGGGCTCGTCCATTTCCCCGTCACCGAGGAACGCCCAGACCTGCTGGTCGGAGGTGTCCTTGATCCCGCGGTGGTGCAGGTACCGGTTGGACTGGGCCTGGTAGATCGCGTTCATCGGGCCGATACCCATCGACACGGTCGGGAACTCCCAGAACCCCGGCATCAGGCGCGGATGCGGGTAGGACGAGAGGGCATGGCCTTCCCGGGACTTCTCCTGCCGGAACCCGTCCAAATCCTCCTCGGACAGGCGCCCTTCCATGAACGCCCGCGCGTACATGCCCGGAGACGCGTGGCCCTGGAAGAACACCTGGTCCCCGCCCGAGGGATGGTCCTTGCCACGGAAGAAATGATTGAACCCGACCTCGTACAACGTCGCCGCGCCCGCGTAGGTGGAAATATGCCCGCCCACCCCAATATCGGACCGCTGCGCACGATGAACCATCACCGCCGCGTTCCACCGCATATACGCCCGGTACCGGCGCTCGAACTCCTCGTTCCCCGGGAACTCAGCTTCCTGGTCCACCGGGATCGTGTTCACATAATCAGTGGTCGTCACCATCGGAACACCCACGCTCCGGGCACCGGCACGCTGCAACAACGAACGCATAATGAACTGCGCCCGCTCCGTACCCTGCTCCGCGATCAACGCATCCAGGGACTCAATCCACTCCGCCGTCTCTTCCGGATCACGATCAGGCAACTGGGCAGTCAACCCACTAAGGATGTGTGAGGTCTCTTCTCCTGCAGCCACGTCCAACCTCTCTTCATTGAATGTCTGGGCGCTTGCTCTGTGGGGGCGCTCAAGGGAATTTCGTATTGTGAGAATAAAATTCTGCTATTCGAGATTACGCACGCCGATCAGGCAGCGTCAACACGGAATGCGGGTTCAATACAGTCAACTCCCCGGCTACGGTCCAGGCAACCAATTGTGACCCGTCCTACACAGGCGCCAGCCAAGCAACCCTTGACGCTCAGTGATCCACGTCATAAAGTGTTTTCACTATTCAATAACTTGTTTTCATAATGTGGAAACAGTACGAAGTGGAGATCCACGATGCAGACGACTTCATCAGTCGGCGTCACTGGGACTCCGGAAGACGCAGAATCCCACGGCTCTACTCCCGTGGCGGTAGGCAACACAGCCCTGTGCGACATCGCTTCCGAAGCCTCAGGCCGTACCATCAGCCCTAGCCTCTACAACATCGACCTCGCTCCCACCAAGGCCAAGGGCCGCAAGTGGACCAGCTACAGCATTTTCACCCTCTGGGCCAATGACGTCCACAGCCTGGGTAACTATGCCTTTGCGATTGGTCTGTTCTCCCTCGGGCTCGGCGGCTGGCAGATCCTGGTAGCCCTGGGCATTGGAGCAGTGCTGCTCTTCGCCCTTCTGAATTTCTCCGGGTTCATGGGACAGAAGACCGGCGTCCCGTTCCCCGTCATGAGCCGGATCAGCTTCGGCATCCGTGGCGCCCAAATCGCGAGCCTGGTCCGTGGCGCCGTAGCCATTGCCTGGTTCGGCATCCAGACCTACCTGGCGTCCGTGGTCCTCAGGGTCATGCTGGTTGCCATGGCCCCGGGCCTGAAGGACCTGGACAGCAACTCGATCCTGGGCCTGTCCACCCTTGGCTGGATTGCGTTCGTCGGCCTCTGGATTGTCCAGTTGGTCATCGTGAGCTTCGGCATGGAGATGATCCGTAAATACGAGGCCTTCGCGGGTCCCGTGATCCTGGTGACCATGGCTGCCATTGCCGTGTGGGTCTTCGTCGAAGCCGGCGGCGCCATCCAGTGGTCGGGCATCAAGGGCCTTGAAGGTACGGAAATGTGGCTGACGATCTTCGCCGGCGGCGCCCTCTGGGTGTCGATTTACGGAACGTTCGTCCTGAACTTCTGCGACTTCACCCGCTCGTCCACCTCAAAGAAGTCGATCGTCCGCGGCAACTTCTGGGGCATCCCCATCAACATGCTCGTGTTCGGCGCCATCGTGGTGGTCATGGCCGGCGGGCAGTACAAGATCAACGGCACGGTCATCGAGAGCCCCTCGGACATTGTCCAGAGCATTCCCAACACCCTCCTGCTGGTCCTTGCCTGCCTGGCACTGCTGATCCTGACCATCGCCGTGAACCTGATGGCCAACTTCGTGGCCCCCGTCTATGCGCTGACCAACCTGCTCCCCAAGCACCTGAACTTCCGCCGGGCTGCATGGGTCAGCGGCACGATCGGCCTGGTCATCCTGCCGTGGAACCTCTACAACAACCCCATCGTCATTGTGTACTTCCTGGGCGGCCTGGGTGCTTTGCTCGGTCCGCTCTTCGGTGTGGTCATGGCTGACTACTGGCTGGTCCGCCGCGGCAAGGTCAACGTTCCTGAGCTCTACACGGAAGATCCCAAGGGCGCGTACTTCTACAAGCGCGGCGTCAACCCCAGGGCCATCATCGCGATGATCCCGGCCGCGGCACTGGCGATCGCCATCGCCTTCATTCCCGGCCTTGCGGCCGCTGCCCCGTTCGCCTGGTTTATCGGGGCGGGCGTCGCTGCCCTGACGTACTTTGCAGTGGCCGACAAGAAGCAGGCCTTCGACGACGTCTCCGGCGAACCCATCGCGGTTGCCAGCACCCACTAGAGCATTGCAGTAAGGCATGGCCCGTCCTCCCGGTCGTCAAACCGCAGGGCGGGCATTGCCATTGAAAGGAAAAACCATGCGCATCCTTGTCGCAAACGTGAACACCACCCAGTCCATGACCGATTCCATTGCCGCCCAAGCACGCGCGGCCGCAGCTCCCGGAACGGAAATCATCGGCATCACCCCACGGTTCGGTGCCGACTCCTGCGAGGGAAACTTCGAAAGCTACCTTGCGGCCATCGCAGTCATGGATGCCGTGGTGAACTATCCCGAGCCGTTCGACGCCGTGATCCAGGCAGGGTACGGTGAGCACGGCCGCGAGGGCCTGCAGGAACTCCTTGATGTTCCCGTGGTGGACATTACCGAGGCTGCCGCCAGCACGGCGATGTTCCTTGGCCACAAGTACTCCGTGGTCACCACGCTGGACCGTGCTGTGCCGCTCATCGAAGACCGCCTCAAGCTTGCCGGGCTTGACGCACGGTGCGCCTCGGTCCGGGCCAGCGGCATGGCCGTCCTGGAATTGGAGGAGCACCCCGACCGCGCTGTGGAAGCCATCGTGGGCCAGGCCCAAGAAGCTGTCACCCGCGATCACGCCGAAGTGATTGTGCTGGGGTGTGGCGGCATGGCGGGGCTGGACGACCAAATCCGGGAGCGCACCGGCGTGCCGGTAGTGGACGGGGTGGCTGCGGCCGTGACCATCGCTGAGTCCCTGGTCCGCCTTGGCCTCTCCACGTCCAAGGTCCGTACCTACGCCGCGCCCCGGCCCAAGACTGTCATAGGCTGGCCGATAACTGCCGCAGCCCAGACCGCTGCACGCTAGGCAACCCCGTCGAAAGGCAACCACATGAATGACTCACGCCCGCCCGCAGATCGGAGGGTCGCCGTCGTGACCGGGGCAGGTTCCGGTATCGGGAGGGCTGTCGCCCGGCTGATGTTGGCCGAGGGCTACCGCGTTGCGCTGGCCGGGCGCCGTGAGGCGCAGCTGCTGCAGACGGCAGACGGGCATCCGGAGGCCCTTGCGGTGCCATGCGACGTGACAGTGCCCGACGACGTCACGCACCTTTTCGCGGAGGTGCGGCGGCGCTGGGGCCGGGTGGATGTGCTGTTCAACAATGCCGGAATTTTCGGGCCCGCGGGCGACGTGGGGGACATCGACATTGCGGAGTGGGAAGCCACCCTGCGCGTCAACGTGACCGGTTCAATGCTGTGTGCGGCGGAGGCTGTCCGGACCATGAAGGCCCAGGAACCCCAGGGCGGGCGCATCATCAACAACGGCTCCATTGCCGCGCACTCGCCCCGGCCGAGGTCTGTTGCTTACGCAGTCACCAAGCACGCCATGACCGGCCTCACCAAGAGCATTGAGCTGGACGGGCGCGGCTTCGGCATCACGTGCGGCCAGATTGATATTGGCAATACCCGCACCGAGATCATGGACACCATCGGTGTGGGCTCAGGTGCCCTGCAGGCCGATGGTTCCCGCAAGGTGGAGCCCATGTTCCCGGTGGAGGACGCAGCCAGGGCTGTGCTGATGATGGCCAACATGCCGGCGTCGGCCAGTGTGGGTTCCGTGGTTGTGACTGCCGCGGGCATGCCGTTCATCGGCCGGGGTTAGGACTTCCCGGCCCTCGGAACTGCCTTCCCCGGAGCCCGCCCGACCACGGCCCGTACCGCCACCACCCACTTTCACGCAGCCCAGCCCGCGGCGCGCCCCTTTTCACGGCGTGTCGCGGGCTTTTTGGTGCCAAAGAAGGTGGTGGCGAAACGCAGGCGTGGCATACCAAACACATTATGACTTCCATAATATGGAAAAGGATTCTCCCCTTGCGGAATGGTGTGACCAGGATTACATTGAAGAAACCCCCTGAAAATCGGGGCTGATCCCAACTGATTGGTTCAGAACAATGAAAATCCCAGACTCTTCGGCGCTGAAGGCGAGTTCGGCGCCGCTGAAGAAGAAGCCCCTGTACAGGTCGCTCTTCTTTCAGATCCTGATCGCTGTCGTCGCAGGTGTACTCATCGGCCACTTCTGGCCGACCATCGGGTCCACCCTCCGGCCCTTGGGCGATGGATTCATTCAACTCATCAAGATGATCATCGCCCCGCTGATCTTCCTCGTGATTGTCACGGGAATCTCAGCAGTCGGCGACGTCAAAGCGGTCGGAAGGGTCGGGGTCAAAGCACTCGTCTACTTCACGGCAGCAACACTTTTCGCCTTGGTCTTCGGACTCATCGTGGGCAACATCGTCCAGCCAGGCGCCGGCCTGAACATCGATCCGGCAACACTGTCCCAGGAAGCACTTAACGCCAAGACCGGGAACGCGCCGCCCAAAGATGCTGCGGCGTTCATCCTGGATGTCATCCCCACCAGCGTGATCGGGGCCTTCGCCAACAACAGCCTGCTCCAGGTGCTCTTCTTCTCCGTCTTCTTCGGCGCAGCGATCGTGGTCATCGGCCGCGAACGGTGCATGCCGGTCATCAGCCTCATGGAAACCGTCCTGGAACTGATCTTCAAGATCATGTCCTGGATCATGAAGGTAGCCCCGATCGGCGCGTTCGGTGCCATGGCTTTCATCATCGGCCAGTACGGACTGGGCACGTTGGGAACGTACGCGCTGCTGATTGCGGCCTGCTACGGCGCCGCCATTGTCTTCATCGCGCTCCTGTTCCTGGTGGCCTGGGGCTTCGCGCGGGTCCCGCTGTGGCACTTCCTCAAGTACACCCGCGAGGAATTCCTGCTGGCGCTGGGCACGGCCTCCACCGAGGCCGTCATGCCCCGCATCATGACCAAGCTGACCAACGCCGGTTGCTCCCGTGCAACCACCGGCCTGGTGGTCCCGACCGGTTACTCCTTCAACCTGGACGGCGCTGCGATCTACCTGTCCATCTCGTTGCTGTTCCTGGCGCAGGCGTTCGGGCACAACCTGGACCTCGGACAGCAGCTGGCAGCCCTGGGCGTGCTGCTCCTGACCTCCAAAGGCATGGCAGGCGTGCCGGGCTCATCGTTCCTGGCCCTGTCGGCAACCGCCGCAGCCCTGGGGATCTTCCCGGTGGCCGGCGTCGCACTCCTCCTGGGGGCCGACCGCCTCATGGACTCCATGCGCGTGGTTGTGAACCTGCTCGGCAACTGCGTGGCCACGTTCGTCGTCGCCAAATGGGAGGGCCAGTTTGACCGCAGCGTGATGGTCCGCGCCTTCAAGGGCGAGATCACCAACGAGGACTCGGCCATCATGCTCGGCAAGGAAGACGTCTACGAGGAGCAGGAGCTCGAGCGCATCAGCGACGGGCAGACCCCGTCTCCCAAATTCCGTGGTGGCCCCACGGCGGACAACATTCCCCAGTTCGAAATGAGCAAGAAGGGGCAGGCAAGCAACCCGGTCTGCCCTGACTGAGCGGGCGGTTCCGTAACCGCTGATGCCTCCAGGACCCGCGTCCCGGGGGCATCAGCGGCACTTAAAGCGGAAGCAGGTGGGAAAGATCCGCGCGCAGCCCGGATGCTGCCACCCGGCCTGCCGCCACCGCATCCGCCCACGAAATCCGGCCGGTCACCAGCTCAAGCCAGGTGCCGCCGTCGGTCTCTATGACGTTCGGGGGAGTCCCGCGCGTGTGCCGCGGCCCCTCCACACACTGGGTCACGCCGAACGGCGGCACCCGCACCTCCACGGAATTGCCGGGGGCGCGGGCGGTGACCTCCTCCAGGGAGTAGCGGACCGCCGTCGCGATCAAGGAGCGCGACGGCGGCGTCCCGGCTCCGGCGGTTTCGGTACCGGGATGCCCGACGGCGGTTTGCCAGGCTTCCAGCGCGGCGCGGCCTTCCTGGATGTCCACGCGGCGACGTGCAACTGCCATGGTGTTGTTTCTCCTGTTAAGACGAACTAGCCGAGCATGGCGGACACTGCGTGGCCCAGGCGGATCCTGCCCACCTGGCGGCCTCCGCCGAGGACCGGCTCCACCACCCGTTCCAGCACGTTGGACACGGCGGGAACATCCACCGCACCGCTGACGGCCAGCAGGGTCAAGCCCACCAGGGTGGTGGCGCGCAGGTTCCCGTCCAGCATTTTGACGGCCACCGTGGCGCCGGTGGCAGTGGCGAGGACCAGCACGCCTTCGGCGCCGATCTTGGCCAGGATGTCCAGCTCTTCCATCACGATCGTATTGGACTCGCCCCGGCCCTGGACCGCCCAAGGGTAGTCCAGCATGGACGTGGCGATGGTCGCCGCGCGGGCGTTGGAGGTGGAGTCGCCGGGCGACTTGGCGAGGCGGGAGAATGCCCGGGCCAGTCCGGTGAGGGAAACGGCTGCCACGGGTGCGCCGCAACCGTCGATACCCAGGTGCGAGATGGCTTCGCCGCTGTACTCCTCGATGACGGAACGCACACGTTGCTGCAGGGGGTGGTTTGGTTCAAGGTAGCTGCGCAGGTCCCAGCTGTTTTCGGAGCATGCCCAGAGGAACGCCGCGTGCTTGCCGGAGCAGTTGAAGGCGAGCCGGGACCGGCCCTTCTCCGAGCGGACCAACCAGTTGCGGGCCGTTTCATCCTCTGGCCACGTGGCGGGACACTGCAGGTGGTCTTCCTTCAGGCCCGCTCCCTTGAGCATGCCCGCCACCACGTCCATGTGATCCAGGGATCCGGTATGGCTTCCGCAGGCCACAGCCACCTGGGCGCCGCGGAGGGGCACTCCGGACTGCATGGCTGCCAGGGCCTGGAATGGTTTGAGGGTGGAACGGGCCATGACCGGCGCATCGATATCACCCAGGCGGGTGACTACCGAACCGTCTCCCGAGAGGACCACGGCGGCCCCGATGTGCCGGGACTCGATGAAGCCACTGCGTTCGATCACGGCCAGTTCGACGGCGGACTCAACGTTGAACGTTTCATGGGAACTCAGTGGCATGAGGCAAGTCTAGGTTGCCCGGACGCAAGGACGGGTCACGTTGCCCTGTCACGCTGAACGCTGTCGCCGCAACAGCTTAGGCCCCTCGCCGCACACAAAGTACCCTTGAAGACTGTGAAGGTACTCGTCATTGGCCCAGGCGGCCGCGAACACGCCATTGTCCGCTCTCTGCTTGAAGATCCCAACGTGTCCGAGGTCCACGCGGCTCCGGGCAACGCCGGCATCAGCAAACTCGTTCCCACCCACGCGATTGACGGGAACAACCCGGAAGCCGTGTCCGCCCTCGCCACCAAGCTGGGCGTGGACCTGGTTGTCGTTGGCCCGGAAGCTCCGCTCGCCGCGGGTGTCTCCGACGCCGTGCGCGAAGCCGGTATCCCCGTCTTCGGCCCTTCCAAGGAAGCTGCACAACTGGAAGCCTCCAAGGCCTTCGCCAAGCAGATCATGGCCGAAGCCGGTGTGCCCACCGCCATGGCACGGGTCGCTGAAAACGCCGAAGAAGCCGCAGACGCGCTGGACACCTTCGGTGCTCCCTACGTCGTCAAGGACGATGGCCTCGCCGCCGGCAAGGGCGTTGTGGTCACCCGTAACCGGGACGAGGCCCTGGCCCACGCCCAGGCATGCTTCGACGCCGGTGGAACCGTGGTGATCGAGGAGTTCCTGGACGGTCCCGAGGTTTCCCTGTTCGTCCTCTGCGACGGCCACACCACCGTGCCGCTGTCCCCGGCCCAGGACTTCAAGCGCATCTTCGACAACGACGAAGGCCCCAACACGGGCGGCATGGGCGCCTACACGCCGCTCGAGTGGGCCCCTGAAGGGCTCGTGCAGGAAGTCATCGACCGTGTGGCCCAGCCGACCGTGGACGAGATGGCCCGCCGCGGTACTCCTTTCGTCGGCGTGCTCTACTGCGGCCTGGCCCTCACCTCCCGCGGAACCCGGGTCATCGAGTTCAACGCACGCTTCGGCGACCCCGAAACCCAGGCCGTCCTCGCCCGTCTCAAGACCCCGCTCGGCGCGCTGCTGCTGGCAGCTGCCAAGGGCGAACTGGACACGGCAGAAGAGCTGCGCTGGTCCAAGGACACGGCAGTCGCCGTCGTCGTTGCCGCCGAAAACTACCCGGACACGCCCCGTACCGGCGACCGCATCCGCGGCCTCAAGAAGGTTGACGAACTGGACGGCGTCCACGTCATCCACGCCGGCACCAAGCTGGACGAAGACGGCAAGGTTGTCTCTGCCGGTGGCCGCGTCCTTGCGGTGGTGGCGCTCGGTTCCGATCTGGTGGACGCGCGCGAAAAAGCGTACGACGGCGTGGAGCTGGTTCAGCTTGAAGGCTCCCAGTACCGTACGGATATCGCAGGCAAGGCAGCGCGCGGCGAAATCAAGGTTCCTTACGGCGCCACCGGCAGCATCCCGAAAGTGCAGGCGTGACCATGACCGATTCCTTGCCCTCCGGCGGGCTTGAAACCAACGCACTGCAGCTGCCCGGCTGGACGCACGTCTACTCCGGCAAAGTCCGCGACCTGTATGTCCCGGCCGACGAATCCATCACGGAGAAGGTCGGCCAGGAGTGCGTCCTGGTGGTGGCCAGTGACCGTATCAGCGCCTACGACCACGTCCTGAGCAGCGAGATCCCGGACAAAGGCCGCGTCCTGACCCAGCTGAGCCTGTGGTGGTTCGAGCAGCTGGATGTCGAGCACCATGTGCTGGCCTCCACGGTCGAGGGCGGTGTCCCCGCCGAGGTCGAAGGCCGGGCCATGATTTGCAAGAAGCTGGACATGTTCCCGGTGGAATGCATCGCCCGCGGCTACCTCACCGGATCAGGCCTGGCTGAATACAAGGAATCCGGTACGGTGTGCAGCATCCCGCTGCCCGGGGGCCTGGTGGATGGTTCCCGCCTGGAGAAGGCCCTGTTCACCCCCTCCGCCAAGGCCGAGGTGGGCGAGCACGACGAGAACATCACCTACGACGACGTCGTGGCGCTGGTGGGCGATGACATCGCGGCCCGGCTCAGCGAGCTGACTCTGAAGATCTACACCCGCGCCGAGGAGATCGCCCGCGCACGCGGCATTATTCTGGCCGACACCAAGGTGGAGTTCGGCATCGACGCAGGCACCGGCATCATCACACTTGGCGACGAAGTCCTGACCCCTGACTCCTCTCGGTTCTGGGATGCGTCCACGTATGCACCGGGCAAGTCGCAGCCGTCCTACGACAAACAGTACGTCCGCGACTGGCTGACGTCGGATGAGTCGGGGTGGGACAAGTCCTCCGACACTCCGCCGCCGGCCCTCCCGACAGAGGTAGTGGAGCGCACCCGTGCCCGCTACGTCGAGGCGTACGAGAAACTGACGGGCCGCACCTTCGCCTAGCCCTCACCCAACTGGGTCGCAGTAGAGCGCGTTTTGAGCCGTCAAAACGCGCTCTACTGCTACTTAGATGGGCTAGCTGGCTTCTGAATGTGCTTCTGGGTGGGCGGCGGCGCGGCGTTCGGCCAGCCGGATTTCCAGCACCGCATCCATGGCCTGCTGGACCCTGTCCGAGGCTCCGGCGGCGCTGAAGTCGTGTTGCGCCTCTTCGAGGAAATGCAGGGCATCGGAGGTTTCACCGGCGGCCTTGAGGGATTTGCCCAGCAACAGCGACACTTCGCCGGCCGTGTGGCGGGCCAGGACTTTCCGGTCCTGGTAAATTTCGCGGAGCTTCTGGACGGCGGCAGGAATGTCACCGGTCAAGTACAGCCAGCGGGCGCGGATGAAGGCGACCTCCAGCTGGTCCGTCTTGTTGCCGCCCACGATGGACAGTGCCAGTTCAGCCCGTTCAATGGCGGACAAAGTCTCAGGCTCCACGATTCCCGAGGACAGTCTCACCGCAGCGGAGGCCTTGTTGAACCGTGCCCACAGCTCGATGTCGTTGGCAGGGGAGAGGAGCGAGGCAGCACGCTCGTGGTGCTTGATGCCTTCCGTGTAGTCGTGCCGCATGAACGCAACGTTGCCCACCACCCATGCGACCTCGCCGGCGAGCTGCGACATGGAGTGCTCATCCATGTGCTCGATCATCGCGAGGCAATACTCCCACGCCTCATCCAGTTTGCCGCTCTCCGCCAGCGCACCAATCAACGCGCGGTGCGCGCCAATGATCAGCGTGGATCCCTTGGGCAGCTCACCGCACAGCTCAACAGCCTTTTTGGCATGCTCGACGGCGGTGGCCAGCTGCCCTTGTCCGTGGCAGACAGCGGCAAGCATCTGCCAGGCACGAACACCGAGTCCGGCGGATTCGGTGGCCATGGGGTGCTCCAGCAGGTGCTCCACGATTTGCTGGCATTCCTTCAGCTGGCCCTGCTTCATGACGCATTCGGCCTGCATGTAAGTCATATTCCACCAGGCGCTGTTGTTCTTCGCTTCCAACGCAATCTGGGCTGCGGTTGCAGCGTGGCTCGCAGCAAGCTGGTAGTCCCTGAGATCCCACGCCTGCCGGGCGTAGAGGCCGGCCAGGACGTATTCTGCGTCGCTGACGGACACAGGCTGGCTCCAGGCCTCCAAGGCTTTCGGTGCCAGTTCGAGCCGGCGGGCCAGTTCCTCGATCACTTCAGCCGTCGGTTCCCGGCGGCCGGTCTCCAGCAAGGAGATGTAGCTGGGGGAGTACAGGTTCTTGCCCAGCTCTGCCTGCGTCAACCCGCGTTCGAGCCGTTCGGCACGTAGCTTCTCGCCGAATCCGTTTCCCACGGGGCCCTCCTACACGTGTGATCGCATCAAAACCTTGACAGTCTCTGTGGAAAACATTTTACAATGTATGTCAACAGGGACCGCGCAATTTCCGTAACGAATCCGACTCGCATTGGGGAACATAATGTTCAAAAAACTCGCCGCTTCTGCGGCATTGGCAGGCGCTCTCGCTTTCACGGTTGCGGGCCCCGCAGTCGTCTCTGCAGCTCCCGCTGCGGACTCCAGCTCAACTGTCAGCGCTATTGGCAACTGGCCGGATCCGATGCGTGCATCGGTATCCGCCCCCACCAAGACGACAGAGACCACGTACACCACGTCGTCCATTGGCAACTGGCCTGATCCGATGTAAACAGGACATCCGAAGAGACCCCGGAGCATCACGAGCTGCTCCGGGGTTTCTTTTTGCCCTCGTTGCTGGACCCGCTCTGCGTTGGCAAAGCTTGGCCAGGGGCGCAAAGCCGGCCCGGCAATGCGAGGTCGCACAAAAGCAGTGTGATTCGAACAAACAAAAATGGCGCCGATTTCTCGACGCCATTTTCGTTTCTTGGTCGGGATGACAGGATTTGAACCTGCGACCTCTTCGTCCCGAACGAAGCGCGCTACCAAGCTGCGCTACATCCCGATCCGCTGCGAAAGCAACTGTTCAAGGATAGCTGAATCGGTGCAGGATGCGAAATCGAGGAGGCGGTGTCCCTGCTCACAAAGGCAGCCCAGCCGCACATCATGTCAGACCAGCGAATCCTTCCATGCACCATGCAGGCGGGCGAACCGTCCGCCACCGGAGATCAACCCGGCAGGGGAGCCATCCTCAACGATCCGCCCATCGTGCACCACCAGCACCCGGTCCGCCGTCTCCACCGTGGAAAGCCGATGGGCAATGATGATCGCAGTCCTCGGCGCGGCTCCGCCGGCGACGCCCTCCAGGAGATTGGCCAGCCCCTCCTGCACCATTCGCTCCGACGGGATGTCCAAGGAGGACGTTGCTTCGTCGAGAATCAGCACCGCGGGTGCTGCCAGGAACGCCCGGGCAAATCCGATGAGTTGTCGTTGACCGGAAGAGACCCGCCCGCCACGCTTATTAACGTCTGTGTCATAGCCGTCGGGCAGTCCGGCGATGAACTCGTGCGCGCCCACGGCCTTGGCAGCAGCTTCGATCTCCGCGCGCGAAGCTTCCGGCCGGCCCAGCGCGATGTTGTCGGCCACCGAGCCGCTGAACAGGAACGCCTCCTGGGTCACCATCACCACAGATCGGCGAAGATCGGTGGTGGAGAGGTCCCGCAGGTCAATGCCATCCAGGGTGATGGACCCAGAGGTGACGTCATAGAAACGGGCAATGAGCTTGGCCAGCGTTGATTTTCCGGCACCTGTCTGTCCCACCAGGGCCACTGTCTGCCCCGCCGGAATGTGCAGATCGAGCGAAGGGACAACAGTCTTGCCTTCGCCGTATCCGAACTCCACGCCGTTGAAGTCGATTGCACCCCGTGGATTCTTCAACGCCACGGGATTTTTAGGTGGCCGGACCGTGGGAACCTCTTCCAAGAGCCCGGATACCTTTTCCAGGGCCGCCTGCGCGCTTTGGAAGGAGTTGTAGAACATGGCCATCTGGTCCACAGGCTGGAAGAACCGCTTCGTGGACAAGATCAGGGCCAGCAGGACACCAACTTCCAGGTCTCCGCCCAACACCCGGAAACCTCCGACCAACAAGACTACGGCTACGCACACGTTCCCGATCAGCACCAGGCCAGGCTGCAGCACCCCGTTGAGGAAGATCGATCGGACTGTGTTCTTCCGGTAAGCCTCGGCAACCTCGCCGTAGGTCCGGGCGTTTTCGCGTTCCTTGCGGAAAGCCTTGACGGCCCGGATACCGGTCATGGTCTCCACGAAGTGCACAATGAGCCGGGCAGAAACAACCCTGGACTCGCGGAAGGCGATCTGCGAGTGCTTCTGGTACCAGCGGGCCAGGAGGAACATGGGCACGCCGGCACCCAGCATGATCAAGCCGCTCCGCCAATCCAGGGCGAACACGGTAATGGCCGTAAAAACCATGAACAGCAGGCCGGAAGCCAAGGAGCTGACGCCCGAGTCCAAGAGTTCGCGGAGCGCCTCCAAGTCTGAAGTTTGCCGGGCAATGATGCGGCCGGACGTGTACTTCTCGTGGAACTCAAGGCTCAGCCGCTGGGTATGCCGGAAGACGCGTACCCGCAGGTCCAGCAACATGGCCTGGCTGAGCTTTGCCGTGGACGTGACGTAGAGCGACGTCAGCCCGGCCGTGGCGATGGCTGCGCCCAAGTAGAGCACTCCCACCAGCACCAGCGGTCCGTTGTTCCCGGCCTGCAGCGCGGGAAGCGCGTTGTCGATGCCGAAAGCTATCAGGGCGGGTCCCGCCACCCGGGCGAGCTGTGAAACAACCACCACCACGATCGTCAGCCAGAAACGCAAGCGAACGGGCCGGATGAGCGACCCAAGCAAGGTGAGCGACCGGCGTCGTACGGCTTTGCTGTCCGCTTTGCTGAGGTGGGTGTTGTCCTCGTTGGCCGTTCCAAAGGTTGTGGCGCTCACCGGCGGGCCTCCTCGGCTTCTTCGAGCTCGTCCAGTTCGGAGTCCAGGTCCTTCGGACCAGTGTCCAGGCTCGCGATGACGTAGCGGTAGTGGGCGTTGCCGGCCAGCAGTTCCGAATGGGTCCCGACGGCGGTGATGGTTCCGTTTTCGAGCAGGGCAACCCGGTCCGCCAATGCCACAGTGGACGGACGGTGGGCCACGATCAGCGTGGTGGTGTCGTGGAGAACATCACGCAGCCGCGCCTCCACCCGCTCTTCCGTGTTCACGTCCAGGGCAGAGAGGGGATCGTCCAGCACCAGGATTTTCGGCTTGGCGGCTATGGCCCGGGCCAAAGCGATCCTTTGCCTCTGACCGCCGGAGAGGCTCAGGCCTTCCTCACCGATCAGGGTGTCCACGCCGTCCGGGAGCGAGTAGGCGAACTGCGCCTGGGCAACGTCCAGGGCCTCGTCCAGGGCGGCGTCCGTTGGCTCAGGTGCTCCCAGCAACACGTTGTCCCGCACGGAGCTGGAGAACAGCGTGGTGTCCTCGAAGGCAACGGCCACGATCCGGCGAAGATCCTCCAGGTCCATGTCCCGGACATCCACACCATCGATCGTCACGGACCCCTCCGTTACCTCGTAGAGACGGGGGACCAACTGGAGGAGTGCGCTCTTGCCGCTGCCGGTGATGCCCACCAGGGCCATCGTCTCGCCGGGACGAATCTCCAGATTGATATCGCGCAGGAGGGTGCCGCCGTCGTCGTACCCGAAGCCCGCTTGCTCGAAGCGCAAGGCGCCCTTGACAGCCGACGGTGTGGCGGGCTTGTCCGGCGAGGTGATGGTGTTGGGCGTATCCATGACCTCAAAATGGCGGTCCAACGCCGTCTTGGCGGTCAGGGCCATGGCCAGGAGCATGCCGGAGAATTCCACCGGCGTGGCAACCACGGCGGCCGTTGCGAAGAATGCCACCAGCGAGCCGATGCTCAGCTGGCCCGACGCCGCCAGCATGATTCCCACCACCAGTCCAACCCCCAGCGCGAGCTCCGGCAGGAGCGTCACCACCAGCGTGAAACCGGCCTGTTGCTTGGCTTTCGCGATTTCCGTCTGCCGCAGTTCCTCCGCCTGGCCATTGAAGTTCTCCAACGCTTCGCGGCTTCGTCCGAAGGCCTTCAGGACGCGGATGCCGTGGACGGACTCCTCCACGGTGGTGGCGAGGTCGCCGGCCTGGTCCTGGCTAAGCCTGGTGACCAGGCTGAAGCGCCGTCGGAAGCGGAACGAGTTGATCATGATGGGCACGGCGGCTGCAAGGAAAATCAGCGCCAGTTGCCAGCTCATGGTGAACATGACGCCCACGCCGATGATCACCGTCAGAGTGGTGACCACCAGCATGATCGCGCCGAACGCCATCCAGCGGCGCAGGAAGCTCAGGTCCGTCATGGCACGCGACAGCAACTGCCCGGAACCCCAACGATCGTGGAAAGAAACCGTTAGTTGTTGCAGGTGCCCGTACAGTGACACCCGCATCCTGGTCTCGACTGTCGTGGCCGGGTTGATGACGAACTGGCGTCGCAGCGCCACTAACCCTGCTTCCGCCACGCCCAACGCAAGGATGACGACGGCGGCAGTCCAGACAGCGCCCGGGTCACCGCCGGGTTGGAGTGAATTGTTGACCAGGACCCGCAGGACCTGGGGGATGGACAGCGCCACGATGCTGGCCAGCAGGGCACAGAGCAGGCCCATGAACAACCGGGGAAGGATAGGCCGCACATGGGGGTACAGGCGGCCGACGGAGGTAAAGAATGACGTTTGCTTGGACATGCCCGCTTCTCAACAGCTGGATCTTCAGGTGGTGCGGAGGTAGTTTCCCGTAGCAACCACCCTATGCCATGCCGTGACTCGGTTCACAGGTCAGCGTGGGCGCGGTGAAATGTTTGACCAGTTATTGGGGTTTGTAATGCTGCCCTTGGTTTTAGTTGCGGGACGTCAGCGTCAGCAGCACCGCTTCCGGGCGGCAGGCGATGCGGACCGGAGCAAAGCGGGACGTGCCGATGCCGCCGGAGACGTTGACCGGCGTCGTGTAAATATCGTTCTGCCAATCGTGCAGGCCTTTGGCGCGCCACGTGGGGAGGTCGCAGTTGGAGACGAGGGCGCCGTAGCCGGGAATGCAGATCTGGCCGCCGTGGGTGTGTCCGGCGAGAATCAGGTCCGCCTCGGCTTCAGTGAAATGGTCCAAAACACGTTGGTAGGGAGCATGGATGACCGCCACGCGGAGGTGTGGCCTGGCATCCTGGTTTACGGTGCCGCGGGGCCAACCTGCGTAGCGTTCGCGTTTGAGGTGCGGATCATCAACGCCGGAGAAATCGAAGCGTAAGCCGTTGAGGACGAGCGATTGCGCACGATTTGTCAGGTCTACCCAGCCTGCCATCCCGAAGGCGGAGCGCAGCCTGGGCCAGTCGAGTTTTACCGGGTCTGCTTTGTGCTTTGAGGGCCCCCGGAAGTAGCCCGCCGGGTTCTTGAGCCGGGGGGCGTAATAGTCGTTGGATCCCGGGACGAAAACACCCGGGAACTGCATCAGGGGCCTGAGTGCCTCGATCAGGGGATCAATGGCCTTGGCATGACTGAGGTTGTCGCCGGTATTGACCACGAGATCCGGCTTGAGATCGGCCAGGGATTGCAACCACTGTGCCTTTTTATTCTGACCTGGAACGAAGTGGATGTCGCTCAGGTGCAGTACCCGCAACGGGCCAAACCCCTCCGGGAGAATGGGGAGGGTTTCGTTCCTGATGCCGAATTGATCCTTCTCCCACCAACCGTAGGCAGCAGTTGCCGCCCCCGCGGTAGCCCCAAGAACTGTCGTGACGGCGAAACCGCGCCCAAGGGTGCGGACGCGGTTTGCCAGGGTGTCGGGAAAAGGCACTATTGGTCAGTCCTTATCGTCGTTGCCATTACCGTTGCCGTTGCCATTTCCGTTGTTGCCGCTGTTCCCGCCGGTATTGCCGCCGTTGGACGGGGCGTTGTTGTTCGGCGTGGAAGGCGCAGGGGTGGTGTTGCGCTGCGGTGCTCCGCCGCCAAGGAGGTTCGACGGAGGTGCAGGGAAAGGATTGGTTCCATACGCCGGAGCGACCGACAGCATGTAGTTGGTGAACTGCGGACCAGCGATCATGTAACCGTCGATCGCTTGGTAGTACTTGCCGTTGACGGTCATATTCCGACCGGGCCGGGATTGGTCGCCCAGCGGATCGCCGAACCAGGAAGCCGTTGCAAGGCCGCTGGTGTAACCCACCACCCAGGTGGAGCCGTTGGTGTCGTTGGTACCGGTCTTGGCTGCGACAGGGAAGTTGTTCCTTGTGGACAGAGACGGCCTGATCAGGGAGCCGGAACCAGCATTGAGGACTTCCTGCATAGCATAGGCCACACCACGGGCCACGTCCGGCTTGACGGCGTCCTTGCAGTTGGATGCCTGGGCGGGAAGCTCAGCACCCGCCTGGTCCTTGACCGAGGTGATGGCGATCGGCTCGCAGTACTTGCCGTCGGCAGCGAACGTGGCAAACGCAGCTGCCATGGTCAGGGGTGCGGTCTGGGTGGCACCGATCAGGTTCGAGAGCCGGGTCATCGGAACCTGCGGGTTGGGGTCCGTGATCTTGCCTTCCTTGTCGCGCATGGGGAGGCCGCCGTGGATACCTGTTGCGTCAACAATCTTCTGAATGCCACACAAATCCACCTGGGCTGCGGAAGCGAACGTTGCCGTGTTGATGGAGTTCATGAGGCCATACAGGACGGTCATGTTGCGGTAGTAACCCTGATCGGAGTTCTGCAAGTCGAAGCTGCCCGGAACGGTTGCGTCATAGAAACCATCCGTCGGGGTTGGGCAGGTGTTGCGCCAAGGGAAATTCACCCCATACCTACGCACCGACGCATTGACGTTCTGGTTCATCGACTTGCCCTCGTTCAGCCACTCGGCGAACGTAAACGGCTTCATCGTTGAGCCGGGCTGGAAGCCACCGATGCCGTTCAGGTCATTGCCGTTGGCGTCCAGGACGTCCACGTTGAAGTTCTGGGTCTGATCGAACTTGCCTTCTTGCGGCAGCCAAACAGTGTTCTGGGCCATGCTGACAATCTGGCCTGTGCCCGGCTGCACGGAGACGATCGAGGCGCCCCACTTGTCCGGATTGGCACCGGCAGTCGCATCCACCTGCTGCTGGGCAACCGTCTGGGCCGTCGGGTCCAGGGTGGTCTGGATGGTCAGGCCACCGCGCATGACACGCTTTTCGCGGTCATCCTGCGTTTCGCCGTAAGCGGGGTTGTTCAGGAGGAGGTGAAGCACGTAGTCGCAGAAGTACGGTGCCATGGTGGCGTAGGCACAACCTTGGCGTGCGGGAGTGACCTTGGTAGTCACGGGGGTGGCCACGGCCTCGTCGTATTCGGCCTGGGTGATCTTGTTCTGGTTGACCATGGCGGCCAGTACCAGGTCCCGGCGCTTCTTGGCGTTGTCCGGGTTGGCAATGGGATCAAAAGCGGACGGGCTGTTCACCAAGCCGGCCAGAAGGGCAGCCTGGGGAAGGGTCAGGTCCTTCGCCGAGGTGCTGAAGAAGAACTTGGATGCAGCTTCAATGCCGTAAGCATCACGGTTGAAGAACACGATGTTCAAGTAGCCCTCAAGGATCTGCTCCTTGGAGAACTTCTTCTCCAGAGCGATCGCCAGCTTCATTTCGCGGAGCTTGTCGCCCACGCCCTTGTTGTAGCCGTTGAGCTTGACGTCGTCTTCCTTGCCGGACGCCACCAGTGACTCGTTGATGACGTTGTTCACGTACTGCTGGGTGATGGTGGAAGCACCCTGCTTGTTGCCGCGGGCGGTGCTGACAAGGGCACGCATGATACCCGTGGTGTCGATACCGCCGTGGTCATAAAATCGGCTGTCCTCGATGGCGATGACAGCGTCCTTGATGAACGGGCTCATTTGGTCCAGCGGAACCTTGGTACGGTTCTCTGCGTAGATGGACGCAATGGGTGTACCGTCCTTGGCCAGGATCGTGGTGTTCTGGCTGGGCGGGTCGACCTGCAGTTCCGCGGGCAGCGTGTCAAAGAACTGGATGGAACCACTTGCGGCACTGCCTGAGACTGCGGCGGCGGGAACCAGAAGTCCAGCTACCAGCACGCCACAGATCGCACTCACGCCAAGGAAACCGAGAATCTTTCCGAGGGTGGTGGCAGTGTCGAATATGGGGTTCTTGCGAGTCACCATGTTTTCCACTTTACCGGCAAGGGCTAGGCTTTCTGTCATGACCAAATGGGAGTACGCCACGATTCCGCTCATTATCCATGCCACAAAGCAGATCCTGGACCAGTGGGGCGAGGACGGCTGGGAGCTTGTTCAGGTCGTCGGTGGACCCGATGGCAAAGGCCTTGTCGCATACCTTAAGAGGGAGAAGCAGTAACCATGACAACCCCCGCAGACACCACTACTCCCGCGGAATCCGGCATCCCCACATCCGCTGTCGAACAGCGACTGGCCGAGCTTGGCCTGACCCTTCCGGAGGTCGCCGCGCCGGTTGCCGCCTACGTGCCGGCCGTTGTGTCCGGCAACTACGTCTACACCTCGGGACAGTTGCCCTTTATTAACGGCAAACTCGAAGCTACGGGCAAGGTGTCCACCGGCGAACTCGGCGCTTCGGATGAGTCCACGGTGGATCCCCAGGACGCAAAGCGCTACGCAGGTGTATGCGCGATCAACGCCCTGGCAGCCGTCAAGAGCGTCATTGGCGACCTCGACCGGGTGACCCGCATCGTGAAGGTTGTGGGATTCGTCTCCTCCGACCCGAGCTTCACCGGCCAGCCCGGCGTCATTAACGGCGCGTCCGAACTCCTGGGCCAGGTCTTCGGTGACGCAGGCGTGCACGCACGTTCCGCCGTCGGCGTTTCTGTTCTGCCGCTCGACTCTCCGGTTGAGGTCGAGCTCATTGCTGAATTCAGCTAAGGAGCCGGTTCACTCAAGTGCCGCAACTTGCCCGACGCTCGTTCGTACTGCCTCCGGAACTTGAAGGCGCAGCACGCAACTGGCTTGAACTTGGCGAGCGGACACCCCGTGCCGCGCGCTATGCATCATCCGTTGTCCTTTTGCGGGACTCGCCCAACGGTTTGGAGACCTGGCTTGGCTACAGGCCAGGCTCTTCGCCGTTGGGCGTTGTCGCGTTCCCCGGCGGCTCGCTTCAACCCAGCGACGACGACCCCGTCGGTTGGGTTGGTCCCTCGCCCCAGTCTTGGGCCGAGCAGATGGGAACGGACGACGTCGGACTCGCCCGCCGTCACGTGGTGGGAGCCATCCGTGAGCTCTTCGAAGAAACCGGTGTCCTGCTCGCAGGGCCGGATGCCTCGTCCACGATTGAAGCGAACTCGACCGCTGAGTGGATGAAGACCCGCGAAGCCGTGGCTTCCCAGGAGAAGTCCTTCACGGAGATGCTGGCCAAGCGCGGCCTCTCCCTCCGGACGGACCTCTTGAAACCCTTGGTCAACTGGCTCAGTCCTGACTTTGCCCACACCCGTTTCAATACCCGGTACTTCGCGGCAACTGTCCCCGTGAACCAGCAGCCCGGCATTCTGGGCAGCAAGGGTGTGTGGGGCCGATGGGTCAGCGCGTCCGAAGCCATCGCCCTGCGCGACACCACGGCCTTGGGCGACGAAGTGGGCCAGGACAACACTGTGGGTCTTACTCTGGGGCAGCTCATGGTTCCGGGTTCAGAGATCATGCTGGAGAAAATGGCACACGCCAACGGCTGCATCGCCTACCTGAGCTACAAGCGCAAGGCCCATGTGTACCAGCCCAAACTTGTGGACGAGGGCGGGCAGCTGATGCTCGAAGTCGAAGCCGCCAGGACCTCCCCCGGAGACTCCCAGCGCGACCGCTGACCCCACCCCCGGATACTCTCTCGCATCCCGGCGGTTTTCCGGCGTTCCTCCCGCACCAACAAAAAAGGCCGCCCCGGTTCCACGAACCGGTGCGGCCTTTCCCAACGTGTTTAGCGGGAGCGCTGGCGCAGTCGCTGCATGTCAAGAATGACCACCGCGCGGGCTTCCAAGCGAAGCCAACCGCGCTGGACGAACTCGGCCAGGGCCTTGTTGACGGTTTCGCGGGAAGCGCCCACCAGCTGGGCCAGTTCTTCCTGCGTGAGCTCGTGCGCCACCAGGACACCATCCGTGGCGGGACGGCCGAAGCGGTCGGCCAGGTCCAGGAGGGCCTTGGCGACACGGCCTGGTACGTCCGAGAAGACAAGGTCGGACAGCGAGTCGTTGGTGCGGCGCAGGCGGCGGGCAAGGGCCTGCAGCAGCTGGGCGGAAACCTCGGGGCGGGTCCGGAGCAGCGAGTTGAGGCTCTCGTTCTTCAGGCCTGCCAGTCGCGTTTCGGACACAGCCGTTGCCGTTGCAGTACGGGGGCTCGGGTCGAAGAGAGCCATCTCGCCGAAGAGTTCACCCGGGCCAAGGATGGCCAGGAGGGACTCGCGTCCGTCGGGGGAAGTGCGGCCGAGCTTAACCTTGCCGGAAACGATGAAGTACAGCTGGTCACCCTGGTCGCCTTCGCGGAACACCGACGCTCCGCGGGAAAGGTCCACCTCGGTGAGCTCGTCCGTCAGCAGGCGGAAAGCGTCGTCGTCAAGGGTGGCGAAGAGGGGTGCGCGGCGCAATACCTCGATGTCCATGAAATCTCCTGAGTATAAGTTTCGGTCGTGGCGCTCCAGCCATTGTTTCAGAATTTTTGTGCTCTTGTGACGTACTTGGCACGCGAAACGCTGAAACGACGCGGTTTTCAGGCAGGCAGCCCCGGAAGTGACGGCGGGAAAGGTCCCGGATCGTGACCGGACTAACGGTTTCCTGTCAGGGTCCACCTCTAGAATTGGCGCTACCCGGCTGCAAGGAGCATTGGTGTTTGGCTTGACGATACTGGATCTGGCATTGATTCTGATGCTGCTTTCCTACCTGATCTATGGCCTGCGCAACGGGTTCCTGGTAACGCTCGGCGGTATTGCCGGCTTTATCGTCGGCGCCATCGCGGCGTTCATGGCGGTACCGCTGGTCAGTAACTGGGTGGGCGACAGCTCCTGGAGGCTGACCGCCACGGTGGGGGCCGCCGTCGTACTTATTGCGCTGGGGCATGGGCTGGGAACCATGATCGGGCGCAAGGTCCGCCACGCGGTCCGCATCAAACCGTTGCATGCAGCTGACCGGTTGATCGGCGGCGTGGTCAGTGTAGTGGTTGCGGCGTTGGTCATGTCCATGCTGGCCTTCAGCATCAGTTCCCTGGGTGTGCCGTTCGTGTCACAGCAACTGGCCCAGTCCCGCGTGATCCGGTACATCGATTCCCTGACTCCGAATCCCGTCAAAGCCACCATGGCCCAGCTGCGGTCAACCGTGATCGGCGATGGCATACCCAAGCTCATTGAAGGCATCGGCCCGGCCACGCCGGTGACCATTCCCAACGAGTCCACGGATACGCCCGCCCTCAACCGGGCAGCGGAATCGGTCTTGAGGATCGCGGGTACGGCTTTCGAATGCGGCCAGAACCAAACAGGTTCAGGATTCGTGGTGTCGCCCGGGCGTGTTGTCACCAACGCGCACGTGGTGGCAGGGGTGCCGCAACCTGTAGTGGAAGTGCCCGACGGCGGTGCGTTGCCGGGTCGGGTGGTCTACTTCGACTCCCAGCGGGATATAGCTGTTGTGGCCGTTGACGGACTGTCCGCCGAGCCGCTTCCCTTGAGCGCTGACCTTCCGCCCGGCAGCTCTGCGGCGTTTGCCGGGTACCCCCACGGTGGTCCGTTCCAGTCGAAGCCAGCCACGGTCCAGGGGATCTCGACCATTCTTGTGCCGGATATTTACGGCAACAACCCCTCGCCCGAGCTGGTCTACAAGTTGGCCGGCGATGTTCAACCGGGTAACTCCGGTGGACCGCTGCTGACCGTGCAGGGACAGGTTGCCGGATTGATCTTCGCCAAGACCACCACGGATGCTGCGCTGGGCTTTGCGTTGACCATGGCAGATGTCGAGCCGGTGGCTGCCCAGGCCCCGGCCCTCAGCCAACCCGTCTCGCCGGGGCAGTGCACCCGAAAGTAGGGTGACCGTGGTCGCGATTTCCGATCCTCTCTCACATCATGGGCGTTTTCCGGCGATCCTCGCTCACGTTCCGGGCACAATTCACGGACGCTGACTCACGGCTATAGATTTGAAGCCATGAGTGAAGCCAACGACGCTGCCCGTGGAACCATCCTTGTCATCAATGGACCCAACCTGAACCTTCTGGGCACCCGTGAGCCGGAGAAATACGGGACGTCCACTTTGGCCGACGTTGAGCAGTTGGCGCTGTCTGCCGCTGAGTCACACGGCTTCACGGTGGACTGCGTCCAGTCGAACCACGAGGGCGACCTCCTGGACGCGATCCACGCAGCGCGAGGCACCGCCGTCGGTATCGTCATCAACGCCGGTGCCTTCACGCATACGTCCGTGGCACTCCGGGACGCCCTGGCAGCGGTCCAGCTTCCCGCCGTCGAGGTCCATATCACCAACGTCCACCAGCGCGAGGAATTCCGCCACCACTCCTACCTGTCGGGGGTGTGCCAGGCGATCATCGTGGGCGCAGGAGTGCTGGGGTACAAGCTGGCTATTGATTACCTCGCGGACGCGCTCTGACGCTTGGCGTTTGGTGAGAGAGCGTCCGCCTAAAGCGTGCTTTTGGTGAGAGAGCGTCCGCCTAAAGCGGGCGTTTGGTGAGAGAGCGTCAGAGGGCTGTGACGCGGAGCAGGATGGCGTGTTCGGGCTGCAGGACGGGCATCGGCAGGCCGACCTCGCCGAGGAACCGCCCGGACGCCTGGGCGCCGGAAGCCAGCCACGGCGCGGGCTGTGCTTCCATGAACGCATGCCCGTAATCAGCATCCGCGGGACGGGGGAACAGCAACTCCACCCTGTAGTTCCGGCCAGCCTCGAGCCCGGGGATTGCCACCCTGCCCGGCATCTCCGCGAACCCCGTCCGGGTCCTGACCACAGCGAACAGCGCCGCCGTGGCACTATCCGCGGCACCGCCGTCGTGGTCTGCGGCAACGACGCCGTGCACCATCAGGGACTCATCGGGGACATCGGCCCGGACCATCCGTCCACTGTGGATGAGTTCCCGGTGTTCCTTGTAAAGGGCAATGAAACGCTTGAGTTCCTGCCGTTCCGCCCCGGTTACCGTGCGGACATCCCACTCCATCCCGAAGTGCCCGAACAACGCAGTGATCGCCCGGAAGGACAGGTCATGGGTGCGCGCCGTGGTGTGGGACGTCGAGGGACCGATGTGCGCGCCCACCAGCTCCGGAGGCACCACCATACCCGTCCAACGCTGGATGGTCTGGCGTTCCAGGGCGTCGTTGCAGTCCGAGGCCCAGATGCGGTCCGTTCGTTCTAGGATGCCCAGGTCCACGCGGGCGCCGCCGGAGGAGCAGCTTTCAATTTCCACGGAGGGGTGGGCAGCCCGTAGCGCGTCGAACAGACGATAGGCGGCCAGGGTTTGCTGATGCACCGACGCGCGGCCGGCGTGGCCGTGCTCCAGCAGGTCCCTGTTTTGGTCCCACTTGAGGTAGCTGATGTTGTTATCGCGGAGCAAGGCGTCGATACGGTCGAACACGTACTGCCAGGCGGCGGGGTTCACCAGATCGATCACATGCTGGTGCCGCCACTCCAGGGGCAGCCGTCCGCCATCCTTGGGGGACCGGGCCGCGGGGCGCACGATCCATTCGGGGTGCTCCCGGGCAATGTCCGAGTCGAGGTTCACCATCTCCGGTTCCACCCACAGGCCAAAATCCATGCCGCGGGACGTTACCGCTTCGATGAGCGGAGTCAGGCCCCCAGGCCATAGTGTCCCGTCCACATACCAGTCACCCAGCCCGGCGTGGTCGTCACGTCGCCCGCGGAACCAGCCGTCGTCGAGCACGAAACGCTCAACCCCAAGATCCGCAGCGGACTCGGCCAGTTCGACCAACGTTTCCAGGTTGTGGTCGAAGTACACGGCTTCCCAGGTATTGAGGACCACCGGGCGGGGTCCGGAGACGTGATGAGGGCGGGAACGGAACCAGCTGTAGAACGCCTCGCTGATTCCGTCCAGTCCCCGGTCCGAGTAAGCGGCGAACAACGTGGGAGTCTGGTACGTTTCCCCGGGCTGCAGCACTACTTCCGCAGGACCCAGGAGCTCCGAACCGCCGAGCACGGTCCTGCCGTCGGCCAGTCGGTCGGCGAACTGCTCATGGTTTCCGCTCCAGGCCAGATGGGTCGCCCAGACCTTGCCGTGCCGGTTGCCGAAACCCGCAGTACCGGCGGCCAGCAACAGGGACGAATCGTGCCCCGTGCGGCCGTGACGCCCGGTGCGTACCCACGTTCCCTGCTGGATCGCCCTCCGCTGGGGGTGGCGCTCACGGCACCAGCGCCCGGTCAGGTCCAGGAGTTCGACCGCGTCCGGCGCCACCGGAAGCATGGTCGCCAACTCATCCACGTGGAAAGGCGACGTGCCGTGGTTGGTGAGTTCGTGGCGCAGTTCCAGCAGCCCGCCGGGATGCAAGGTGAGGTTGCTCGCGACGGTGATACCGGCGTCGGGATCCGTTTGAATCACGACGGCGGTGCGTCCGTCCGCGTCAGCGCTCACCGCGCTCAGGCGGACAGAGAAGTCGAGGCCTGCCACGCCGTCGGTGATCCGGTACCCACGAAGCCCGGGCCGCCCCTGCCATGCCGATGATGCCTGGGGGAGGAGCCCGGTGGGGACGTTGGCGTCGATCGAGGACGGCGGGATGGGCTCGTTCAGGAGGGACAGGTCCGGGAGGGTATCGCCCAGGTCGGCTCCCCAGTGGACAATCTCAGCCTCTCCACGGTGGGTGCTGATGACCAGGCTGGTGCCGGCGGAACGGAGGTGGAGCGGGTTCATGCGTGAAGTCTCATTTCCAAAAATTATGGGGCCCGCTCTTCCGTGCATTGCGAGCGAAATAACGCGCAAAGCGGGCCCCGCAAGGGTTACTTGAAGAGGTTGTTGACCTGGTTGTTGGCTTCGGTCAGCGAGGACGCGGGCTTCTTGCCGGAGAGCACGGCATCCATGGCCGGCTTCATGATGCCGTCAACCTTGGCGGCCTTGTCCGCGATCGGGAAGAGGAACGTGGTGCCGTCCTTCACGTGGGTGGTGAAGGCGGAGACGTCGGTGCCCTTGGCCTTGAACGCTTCTGCTGCCTTGTCGGATGAGGAACTGATGGCAGGGAAGACTACGGCCTTGCCGGCCACTACGTCCTGGCAGGCCGTGGAGCCCAGGTACTCAACCCATTTCACACTGGCGGCAGGATTCTTGGTACCGGCCCAGACGGAGTCGGCCAGGCCGTTGAACATGGACGCACGTTTGCCGTTGGGACCCTTGGGCGTGGGGGCGATTCCCGTGGTGATGCCCTTGTAGGTCTGGTACTGCCCAATCAGCCAGTCGCCGTTGGAGTTGATGGCGGACTTGCCGGCACCGAAGTTGTCCGTCACGCTCGCGCCGACCGTGGTCTCGAGCTTGGGCATGTAGCCCTTGTCGATCAGCCCGGCCCACCACGCGATGGTTTCCTGGAACCGGGGATCGTCGTAGTTGAACCTGCTGCCCCACGGGTTCTTGTCCGAGGCAGTCCAGCCGGTGGTCGCGGTGAGGAAGCTCCACTCAGTCTGGCCCTGGCCCGAACCGCTGCCGGAGAGGCCCAATCCGTAGGTGGCCACGTTGTCCTTGTCGAAGCCAGGCTCGTCGCCGCGCTTGCCGTTCTTGTCCACGGTCAGCTTGGCAATGACCTTGCCATAGCTGCCGCCGTCCTGGGGGTTCCAGTCGAGGTTGGCCATTTGTTCGGCCGTGATTCCTGCGGCATCGGTCATCGCCTTGTTGTAGAACAGTCCGACGGTGTCCCAGTCCTTGGGGAGACCGTAGCGCTTGCCGTTCTGGCCCACCCAGAGCTCCGGGAGGCCCGTGGTGTACTGATCGAGCTTGATGCCGTCCTTCTCCACGGCCTCATCGAGGGGCAGCAGCTGCTTCTTGGCAGCGAACTCCGGGTACTTGGAGAGGTGGTTGGTGAAGACATCCGGAGCTGTTCCGGCGACAAACCCGTTGGTGAGGGTGGTCCAGTAGTCGTCCCAACCGCGTTGGGTGATCTTGACCTTGATGTCCGGGTTGGCTTTGGTGAAATCGTCGGCGCACTGCTGGTACGCGGGGAGCTGGTTGGCGTCCCACAGCCAGTAGTTGATCTCGCCTTTGGCGTCGGAGGAACCCGCGCTGGACCCGCCGCAGGCGGACAGGGATAGTGCTATGGCCGCGGCAGCAGCGGCGACGCCGAGGGTTTTCTTCATGACGGACCTTTCAGTGTTCATACGGGGGAGTTATTTGATTCCGGAGAATCCGATGGAGTTCACAACCTTCTTGCCGAAGGCGATGAAGAGGATGAAGATCGGCAGCGCGGCCACCAGGGTTCCGGCCATGAGGCCCGACCAGTCGAGCGCGCCTTGCGGTGACTGGGATTTGAAGACACTCAAACCGACGGTGAGCACACGGACGCTCTCGTCCTGACCCACCAGCAGCGGCCAGAAGTATTCATTCCACTGACCGATAAAGGTGAGCAGCGCGAGGGTGGCGATGGGGGCTGCGGCGTTGGGAAGCACAATCTGGAAGAAGATCCTGACGTGCTTGGCGCCGTCGAGCATTGCCGCTTCCTCCACCTCGCGGGACATGCCCAGGAAAAACTGCCGCAGGAAGAAGATGGCGAACGGGGTCATGAACAGGAACGGAAGCGTCATGCCGGCCATGGTGTTGAGGAGGCCCAGGTTCTTGATCATGAGGAAGTTGGGCAGCGCGGTGAAGATCGGCGGGACCATCATGGTGGTCAGGAACAGCCCGAAGACCTTGTTTCGCCCCGGCCAGCGCAGCCGTGCGAAGGCGTAGGCAGCCATCGCGCTGAAGAACACCTGGCCGGCCGTGGTGATGGTGGCGAAGATGACGGAGTTGCGAAGGTACAGCCAGAAATTGATCGCAGCACCGGATCCGCCTTCTGCAATGGCTTCTTCCGTGGTCTGCAGGCCGAGGACCCGCTTGAAGGCACCCCAGCTGAAGTCGGCGGGGAGAAGGTTGGCTGAGTTGGACGCCAGGGCGCCGTTGCTGGACAGTGCCGTACGCAGCATCCAGTAGAAGGGGGCAATGGTCACGGCGAGGGCGACGGCGACAATCACCCAGGCGCCGATGCGGCGCCAGTTGAGGGGCTTCCTGCGGGACGTTTCGCGGGGCAGGGTTGTAGTAGTCATGGTGGGGTTCCTTTGCTCCGGGTCCTTGCTAGTCCAGGTCCGATTCGTTGCCCTTGAGGAACTTCATCTGCAGGAAGGCGACCAAGGCGAGAATGACGAACAGGATCACGGACAGGGCGGAGGCGTAGCCGAAATCGGACTCGCCGAAGGCTTTCTGGTAGATGTACATCTGGATCACGCGTGATGCGTTGACGGGGCCGCCGTTGGTGGTGACGGCTACGGTGTCGAAGACCTGGAAGGAACCTATGACGGTAACCACCAGGACCAGGACCAGCACCGGGCGGAGCAGCGGCATGGTGACGCTCCAGAACGTCCTGGTGGGGGACGCGCCGTCGAGGTTTGCCACTTCGTAAAGGTTGTTCGGGATGGCTTGGAGACCGGCGAAGATCAGCAGGGCTGTGTATCCCATGTGGCGCCAGACGTTGACGAAAGCGATGGTGGGGATGGCCCATTGTTCGCTGCCGAAGAAGGCCACGCGGGGCAGCCCGATCCAGCTCATGACCTCGTTCACGATGCCCAGCTGGTAGTCCAGCATCCAGAACCAGACCAGGGCGACGATCACGTTTGCCACCAGGAAAGGAAGAAGCAGCGCGCCACGGATGAAGGTGGACTTGGCAACCCGGTGCATCAGGAGGGCCAGCCCAAGGGCGATCACTGTCTGGAAGCCGATGTTCAGTGCTACGTACTGGAGGGTGACGCCCATGGCGTTCCAGAACAGCTCGTCGCCGAAGATCGCGGTGTAGTTCTTGATCCCGATCCATGTGGGTTCGCCGAGGATGCTGTATTCGGTGAAGCTCAGGTAGATGCCGCGGATAGTGGGAATCAGGAAGAACGCCACGAAGCCGACGACGGCCGGGAGGATGAAGAGGATGGCGATCCTCAGGTCTCCCAGGCGGCTGGCCAGGCTGCGTTTGGCGGGTGCGCTGTTGGGCCCGTGGCTTCGCCGTGAGCGCTCTGATGCGCTGCCCGGCTGCTTGGTTAGCGTGGTCATCGTCGACTCTTTTCTTGCTGTGATGTGAATTACAACGAGCACAAATCTACACGAGTAGATTTCTGTTTAGCAAGACTTGCTGTTGGGAAATGTTCGGAATTGGTCTCTTTGTTGACTCGTGTAGATTCCGGTGCGAGACTTCCTTTGCACGTGGGAACCATCACAACCAAGCCGCGTGGGCGGCACCAGAAAGGTAAACAATGACGTTTTCGATTGGCGTGCTGGGCGCCGGACAGTTCGGCAGCCAGTTCGCGCATCTGTTCAAGCTGCACCCGGGCGTGAGTGAGGTTTACGCCGTCGACGAGCTGCCCGAACGCGCGGCGGCGGCGCAGGAGCGCTGGGGCCTGGACGGGGTGATGGCCGGCTTTGACGAACTCCTGGAGTCCGACGTCGATGCTGTCGCCATCTTCACGCAGCGGTGGACCCACGGTCCCCTGGTGGAACGCGCCCTCAGGGCAGGCAAGCACGTCTACTCGGCCGTGCCCATGGCCATCTCAGAGGAAGAAATTGCCCGCATCATCGAGGCCGTCAGGGAGACCAAACTCGTCTACATGATGGGCGAAACAAGCTACTACAACCCCGCCACCGTGTTTGCGCGCAAGCAGCAGGAAGCCGGTAAGTTCGGCCGCGTCTTCTACACCGAGGGCGACTATGTCCACGACATGGACCTCGGGTTCTACGACGCTTACCAGTACAGCGGGGGAGAGCGCTGGAAGGAAACCGCGAGCTACCCGCCCATGCTGTATCCGACCCATGCCATCGGTGGTGTCCTGGGAGCAGTTCCCGGACACGCTGTCAGCGTCAGCTGCATCGGCGTCACGGACCAGCGCAACGACGGCGTCTTCGACAAGGACGTCAGCATGTTCGGCAACGACTTCTCGAATGCAACGGCGCTGTTCGAAATGAACGACGGCGGTGCGATGCGCACCAATGAGATGCGCCGCGTGGGGTACCCCTCACATATCCGCGAATCACGCTTCCGCTTCTTCGGAACTGAGGCCAGCTTCGAGCAACTCGCCACCACCACCGTGTGGCAGGACAAGTCTTCTGTGCAGGACGTGTCAGAGCAGGTGGAAACCAAACCGACCATGTCGGCTGATGATCCCTCGTTGGCCGACGTTGCTCCGGAACTTCGTGATGCCTTCATCTCCGGGCTTGCCCCGGTTCACGACCAGGCACGGCTGCCGCAGGAATTCCTTGGAGCTCCCAACGGCCACGAGGGCAGTCACCAGTTCCTGGTGGACGACTTTGTCACCGCCGTCAACAAGAATTCACTCCCGCCGGTAAATGCCTGGGTTGCTGCCCGCTACACACTCCCAGGGATCGTGGCACACGAATCTGCACTCCGGGGCGGCGAACGCCTGCCCATCCGCGACTTCGGCGATGCCCCTGCGATGTAGCTAGCATTTACCCCATGACCACATCAGCTGTACAAACCCCGCGCGGACCGGTGACCCGAAAAGACGTGGCCCGGTACGCCGGGGTGAGTACCGCCGTCGTGAGTTACGTGGTGAACGGTGGGCCGAAGAACGTCGCCCCGGCGACGGAAGCCAAAGTGCGCGATGCCATCCGCATCCTCGGGTACCGTCCGAATGCTGCCGCACGGGCCCTGAAACTGGGCTCCAGCGAAACGGTTGGCGTCATAGTCCCGGACAACACCAACCCCTTCTTCACCCAGTTGGCCCACGCCGTGGAGGATGCTGCCGCAGAACTTGGATACGGCACGGTCCTTGCCAACTCCGACGGAAGCCTCAGCAAGGAACGCCAAAACATCCGGAACCTGGCGGCACGGCAAGTGGACGGGGTGTTCCTGGCGAGTTGTGTGTTCGATCCCGATCTTGGTGATCTGGAAGCCTCGGAGATCCCGTCGGTGCTGTTGAATAACGCCGGATCCCCACCGGGCTTCACGAGCGTCGGGGTGGACCTGGAAGCCGGAGGGCGCGCAGCGGTGGAGCACCTCATTGGGCATGGGCACACCAACATTGGCCTGGCCATTGGAACCAACACCGGGAACCAGTTGGACGGCCGCGAAGTGGGCTGGCTCGGGGCCCTGCGCGATGCCGGACTCCCGGACGGACCCATGCTGCACAGCCCGTTCAGCCGCCCCGGCGGTTATCAGCTGGGCAAACGGTTCCTCGCCATGGCCAACCGGCCAACGGCGATCTTCGCTTCCAACGATATGCAGGCCATTGGCATCCTCCGTGCCCTCCACGAAGCCGGCGTGAAGGTGCCTGAGGACATCGCCCTGGTGTCCTTTGACGGCTCGATCGATTCCGAGTACAGCTGGCCCGCACTCACCACGGTGGCCCAGCCGGTTAACGCCATGGCCGAGGCCGCTGTGCGTGCCCTGGTGGGGGAGGGCCGCGGAGGAGACCGGGAGCACCGCATCCTGCCCACGGAACTGATCATCCGCCAATCCTGCGGCTGCCCCTAGGACCCTCTCTCACCGATCGCCGGTTTGGGCCGGACGCTCTCTCACCTATCGCCCGTTTCTGCCGGATCCTCTCTCACCTATCGCCCGTTTCTGCCGGATCCTCTCTCCCTCTCCTCAGGAAAGTGAGAGAGCGTTGGAAAAATCGTGCGGTTACGTGAGAGGGCGTTGGAAAAATCGTGCGGTTACGTGAGAGAGCGTCGGGGGAACAGGGGGTGGAAGTGAGCGAGCATCCGGGGTCGGCGGATCAGGAGTCCATGCCCGCGTAGCGTTCGGGGCGGGCCAGCACCTGACCGATCTGGCCTGTGCCTGCTGCGACCGCCAGCCGGACCAGTGCGAACCCGGCCGCAAAGACACCGCCGATTGTCAGGAAGACAACCGGCTGCGTCAGGAGCACGGCGCCCGCGAGCGGCAGGACCAGCACGGCCGCAGCAGCGGCGGAGATGCCCGCCACCAGGAACAGGGGCGACATCACAGCCCGCACCCGGGCGGCGACCATGAGTTCGCGGGGCATGCCCATCCGGTCCAGGGCCACCAGCATGGATGCCCGGTCCAGAACTGCGGCCGCCTGGTTCACACCCGCCGAGCACGCCACCATCAGGAACGAGCCCAGCAACGTGATCATGACGCCGGTATTGATGTCGCGCACCAGCAGGGCGGTCTCATGGGCAGCATCGCCGCCCATGGTGTCCGCCACGGCCATGCCCACCCCCACAAAGACCCCCACAAAGCTGGTCATCGCAACGCCCCCTACCTGTCGCCACGACTCCTTCGGACTTTCGAGCACGGTGCGCGCGGCGAGCAATTGCTCGGGTCGCTTGGCTCGTTTCAGCTGCGACGACGCCCGCAACCGCAGGACCCACGGACCCATGAGGTTCAGTGCCAGCAGCGCCAACCCGAAGCAGCCTCCCAGCACGGAGAGGATCACAATAAACGTACCGAAACTGCTGAGCATGCCCATGGCTGCTACTCCGGCGAGCACCACCACCACTGCCACCAGCCCGCGGACCCAATGGGCGCCGTCGGGGGTCTGCCGGGTCCGCACCCCCAGCGGCGTCACCACCACTTTCCGCAGTCCCAGCGCCGCGCTGACAGCGGCCAGCGCGCAGACACCGGCGATGCACGCCGCCATGGCTGGCAAGGACAGCCAGGCATATGATCCGATAGCCTGTCCGCGGAACTGGATCAGGCCAAGGAATGGCGCGGCGCACGCGTAGAGGGCGGCGCCCGCAATGGCACCGATGGCTGCGAGGATTGTCGATTCGATGACTGTCAGCCAGACGACCGTTGCGCTGTTGGCACCCAGCAACCGCAGGGACGCCAACCGGGCATCACGACGGCGGGCGGCCAGCCGTGCGGCCGAGGCGCCAAGGGTCAACAAGGGAACGATGAGCAGGACGACGGCGACGACGGCCAGCGCCTGGTAGGTTCCGGCGATGTCGTCGGACCATGACCAAAAGACCTGGGAACCGCCGGCAACAGTAAGAAGCAGTGCGGTGACGGTACCGAAGGCCACGATCGGCAGCCCGGCATCCTTGAGGCCGGATTCCCGGAGGCTCCGGCCCTTGGCGAGATAGGGAGTGAGACGGACGGCCGTGACCAGACTAGACATTGAACGCGCCTTTGAAGTTGTGGACAGGCTGGGGTGCCACAGGGACCGGCCCGCCGCTGTCGGCCACAATCCGGCCGTCCCGCAGTTCCACCACCCGCCCGCAGCGGGCGGCTACGTTGGGGTCGTGGGTCACCACCAGCAGTGTCCTGCCGTTGGCCGACGCGGAACCCAGCAACACGTCCAGCACCTCCGAGGACGTCGCCGAGTCCAGGGCACCGGTTGGTTCGTCGGCGAAGACCACCCGGGCGCCGGTTACCTGGGCGCGGGCGATGGCCACCCGCTGGACCTGCCCGCCGGACAGCTCACCCAATCGTCGCTGTTCCATGCCTGCCAGCCCCAGAGCGGCCAGCCACTCGGCGGACCGGGACTCGGCGGTGCGGCGGTCGGTACCGTTGAGCATGAGGGCCAGGGCCACGTTTTCAAGGGCGGTGAGTTCGGGCAGGAGCATGCCTTGCTGGAAGACAAAGCCGAATTCCTCGCGGCGTAGACGGGAGAGGGCAGCGTCCGTCATGGCACCAAGGTTCAGAGGCCCGGCCGCCGAACCCAAGGTGACAGTACCGGCGTCGGGCTTCAAAATCCCGGCGAGGCAGTGCAGAAGGGTGGTTTTACCGGAACCTGACGGACCGATGATGGCGACCGATTCGCCGGCGTTCACGGCGAAGTCCACGTGGTCCAGTGCGACGCTGCCGGGGTAGTGCTTGGAAAGCTGCTGGGCTTGAAGAATGGCGTTCATATACCCAGCATCCCCGGACCCCGGGTGCCGGGGCGTCAGTCCGGTGGTTGAAGTCTGCGGCCCGGTCTCCACCCGCGGTATGAGACCCAACTGGGTCACATTTGTGCGCGTTTTGAGCCCTCAAAACGCGCACAAATGCGACCTAGTTGGGTATTTTGGCGGTCCTGAGCTTCGCGACGTTCTCTTCAAGCAGCCGCCGGGCATCGTCGCCCAACAGTGAATCCGTGATGAGTTCGTCGGCTTCCTCCAGCGGCGCGATCGAGGCGATTCCCACGACCCCCCATTTGCTGTGGTCCGCCAACACCACGGTGCTGCGGGCCGATGCCATGAACGCCCTGTCCGTTTCGGCCTCCAGCAGGTTGGGCGTGGTGAAGCCGGCCCGGGCGTCCATGCCGTGGACACCGAGGAACAGCGCGTCCAGATGAAGCTGCTTCAGGGACGATGTCGCAATAGGACCGACCAGGGCATCGGATGGGGTGCGTTCGCCGCCGATCAGGATCACCGTGGACCCGAAACGTCCGGGCCCGGATGATGCTCCATGGAACAGTTCGGCAATCCGCACAGAGTTGGTGACCACCGTGATTCGGGGACCGTTGACCAATTCCTTGGCCAGGGCCCAGGTGGTGGTTCCCGCGCTCAGCCCGATCGCCATGCCCTCCTGCACCAGCGACGCCGCCTCCACGGCGATTGCGTGCTTCTCGGCGGTCAACTGGGTGGACTTGAGCTCGAACCCGGGTTCGTGGGTGCCTGCGTCGCCGGGCAGCTTGGCTCCGCCGTGGATGCGTTCAACCCGCCCGGCTTCCTCCAAAGCCTCGATATCCCTGCGGACGGTCATGGGGGAGACTCCCAGCAGCAGGGCAAGGTCCGAGACGCGGACAACCCGTTCGCGCTGGACGGCATCAATGATGGCGGTGTGGCGTGCAGCCTGGAGCATCGGGGCCTTTCGGGGAGCCTCGTCGGGTCTGAGTCTGGCTACAGTCTAGGCTCCCGGCGGCTGTATTAAACCCCGACGGCGCCGCTCACCTCGTGTGGTGGGCGGCGCCGTCGCGTTCCAGGAAAGGCCGGGACGCTACTTCCGCAGCGATTCGGCGATCTGCGTCATGATGGACGGGTCGGCCAGGGTGGTGGCGTCGCCGGTGTCACGGCCTTCTGCAATGTCCTTGAGGAGGCGGCGGACGATCTTGCCTGATCGTGTTTTGGGCAGTTCCGGAACGATCAGCAGTTGCTTGGGCTTGGCGATCGGGCCGATTTCCTTGCCTACGTGGTTGCGCAGTTCCAGCACGGTTTCGTCCCCGTTGTTTACGGCGTCGCCACGGAGGATCACGAACGCCACGACGGCCTGGCCGGTGGTCTCGTCCGCGGCGCCGACCACTGCCGCTTCGGCCACTGCCGGGTGGGATACAAGTGCGGATTCGATTTCCGTGGTGGAGAGGCGGTGGCCGGAGACGTTCATGACGTCATCCACGCGGCCCAGGAGCCAAACGTCGCCGTCTTCGTCCTTCTTGGCCCCGTCGCCGGCGAAATACATGGCCTCGAAACGGGACCAGTAGGTGTCCTTGAACCGCTCCGGGTCGCCCCAGATGCCGCGCAGCATGGAGGGCCAGGGTTCGCGGACCACGAGGTAGCCGCCTTCGCCGTTGGCCACGGACGCGCCGTTCTCGTCCACCACGTCCACGGCGATGCCGGGCAGCGGAACCTGCGCCGAGCCGGGCTTGGTAGCCGTGACGCCGGGCAGCGGGGCGATCATCTGGGCGCCGGTTTCGGTCTGCCACCAGGTGTCCACGATCGGGGCTGGATTGGTCTTCTTGCCTCCGTTGCCGCCGATGACCTCCCGGTACCACATCCACGCTTCGGGGTTGATGGGTTCGCCCACGGACCCGAGCACGCGGATCGAGGAGAGATCGTACTTGCCAGGGATCTCCCGGCCCCACTTCATGAAGGTACGGATTGCGGTGGGGGCGGTGTAGAGGATGGAGACCTTGTATTTCTCCACGATTTCCCACCAGCGGCCCTGGTGCGGGGAGTCCGGCGTGCCCTCGTACATGACTTGTGTGGCGCCGTTGATGAGCGGGGCGTAGGTGACGTAGGAGTGGCCGGTGACCCACCCGACGTCGGCGGTGCACCAGTACACGTCCGTTTCCGGGTGCAGGTCGAACACGGCCTTGTGCGTGTACGCAGCCTGGGTGAGGTAGCCGCCGGTGGTGTGCAGGATGCCCTTGGGCTTGCCGGTGGTGCCGGAGGTGTAAAGGATGAACAGCGGGTGCTCGGAATCATGCCCGACGGCGGTGTGTTCAGTTCCAGCCTTGCCTACAGTGTCGTCCCACCACAGGTCGCGGCCCTCGACCCAGTTGACGTCCTCGCCGTTGCGCTTGACCACGACCACGTTGTTAACTGAGTGGCCCTCGCCGTTTTCCATAGCAGAGAGGGCCTCATCCACCGCAGGCTTCAAAGCGCTGGGCTTGCCGCGGCGGTACGTGCCATCGGCGGTAACCACGAGCTTGGCTTCTGCGTCCTCGATCCGGGACCGCAGGGCGTCGGCGGAGAACCCACCGAACACCACCGAGTGCACGGCACCGATCCGGGCGCAGGCCAGCAGGGTGATGACGGCTTCGGGGATCATCGGCAGGTACACGGCCACGCGGTCGCCCTTGGCCACGCCCAGGGCCTCGAAGGCGTTGGCGGCCTTCTTCACTTCCTGGGTGAGTTCGGCGTAGGTGTAGGTGCGGGTGTCGCCGGGTTCGCCCTCGAAGTAGATCGCGACCCGGTCACCGAGTCCGTTCTCCACGTGGCGGTCCAAAGCGTTGTACGCCGCGTTGACCTCTCCACCAACAAACCACTTGGCAAAGGGCGGGTTGGACCAATCCAGTGCCTCAGTGAAGTCCTTGTCCCAGCTCAGCAGCTCACGGGCCTGCTTGGCCCAGAAAGCGGGCCGATCGGCTTCTGCCTTGGCGTACTCGTCAGCGCCCACAACAGCGTCCGCCGCGAAGTCAGCCGACGGCGCAAACTTGCGGTTCTCATGCAGAAGGTTTTCAAGTGCCTCGGTGTGCGCGGCCCCACCCTGGGCCGTTGTAGCAGCAGCGGTGGCAGTGGATCCGGTGGTGTCCTGGGACATGGTGAACCTCATCATTCATCGATCTTTGCTGCGCGGACGCCGCCGGAGGACCCGCGCCGCCGCCGGGGCTCGACGTCGGGCGATCCAGCGGAGGTTCCGCAGAGTGCTGTCCGCCACCCACCCTATCGCTTCACAAGGTCCTACGTGTGCCTGGTCACAAATGTGCCAGCAAGCGGTACGGATTTGGCGACGAATGGCACCAGGGGAGGTGGGGAACCGCTTACATGACGACGACGGCGGGAGGCGCCGCTGCTGCTGGCGGAGCTGAACCAGTGCCGGCAACTGCGAGGGAGCTAGGAGTTTGCTGTGGGCGAAGTCGTAAGGGCCCTTTCAGCTAGAACACTGTCAGTGGCGTGGCATAGGCTGAACAAGTCCCGGGACGCATCAGAGGCGTGTCCGGTGTGCCGCGGAACAGTGCGGTTCAACCGGTCCGGACTGCCCGGGACACCGCCGTACGAAGGAGAAACAGATGAACCAGCTGAGCCCGGGCCCACACGACGCACATCAGGCGGGACAGGACACGAAAGCTGGAAAAGCCACCAACGGCAGCACGTCCAACCCAACTGCGGCACCGGCGGCCAACTCCGGTAAATACGACGCCGTTGCCGGCCCCTTCACAGTCCGGGACCTCACGGTGTTTGGCTCCGCGCTGCTCATGTTCGTAGCCTCGCTCCTGCCGATGTTCGGCGGCCGGTTCAACCTCTGGAATGTGGGCAACCTTTTCTTCCTGCTGCTGGGCATCCTCCTGCCGTTGACCGTGGTGGCACTGTTTGCAGCACGGCGGCTCCAGCCCAAGACCCACGTTCGGATCGGCTCCCTGTCCGTTGACCAGTTTGCGTCGGTCACGGCTGCGTTCGCGTTCCTCCTGTTCTTCCTCACGACGGCGGTGTCCTTCAATGGCAGCGTCCTGCTGGGCCTGGTGGGATCAGTGGGGCTCCTGGCAGCAACTGTTCTTGGCCCACACCTGCCTTTCCTTTCTGCCGACTTCAAAGGCCGTGCCGATGAACCCGCCCACGTGGTGGCGCGGCAGGCCGTCCAGCCCACCCGCAAGCCCCCTGCTCCTAAGACTCCCAAGCCCGCAGCCGGCAAGGTGGGCGAAAATGCTGCTCCCGTTTCCACCGGCCTTGGTGCTTCCGCTGGATTCGGTACCCCCGCCGGTGCCGCTGCTCCGGCTGGGACCGGGGCGCCCGCCGTCGTGCATTCTGCTGACGCCACCAGCGCATCGCCGCAGGAAGCCGACGCTCGCCAAGGAGCTCCGGCAGCTCCCACGCCTCAGCCGGCAGCCCCGGCCGGAGCCGGCGGAAGCGCCGGGAATATCGGAACCGCCGCGAACCCGCCCGTAGCGCAGGAACCCCGGGCACCACAGCCGGTTGCAGAACAAGCACCTCACGCGGGTGCATCTCCCGCGGCGGCGGGTGCAACCCAGGCCGCCGCGTCCCGGGATGCGTCAGGCACGCCACGCGAGGAGGCTCCCGCTGCTGCGGATGCTGCAACCACCCAGCACGCTCAGCAGCCGGCCGCCCAGCAGCCCGCTCAGCAAGGCACCGAACGTCCGTGGGCAGCAACCATGGCTACCCCGGTCGTCCACGGTGGACCCCGCTCCCATGAGTCCATCGGGGCCACGGTCGACCCAGCCAGCCGCCCCGACGACTCCAGCCCTGCCCCGGCCTACGAGGCTTTCTGGTTCGCTGTAGCCCAGCCGCGCACGGCCTATGACGAACGCACCGGTGCACCGGCCTTCGTCATCGAGCCCGGTGGCTGGGTCCTGGCACTGGAAGACCGCGGACACGAGTTCCTGGTCCAGGACACCGACGGCAAGATCGGCGTCCTGCGGGAACTGAGCAACATCGAACGCGGCTAGGCAGCGCACTGTGGCCATCGCTGAAGCTGGTTCGCCGCTGGCGCTCAAACGCCGGGCACGCAAAATCAACAGGGTGCTTGCCGAAAAGTATCCGTACGCCCACGCAGAGCTGGACTTCCGCAACCCCTTCGAACTCGTGGTGGCCACTGTCCTCTCCGCGCAGACCACGGATGTACTGGTCAACCAGGTCACCAGGATTTTGTTCGCCCGCTACCCGGACGCCAGGGCCATGGCCGAGGCAGATCCCGTGGAGCTGGAAACCATCCTCCAACCCACCGGGTTCTTCAGGGCGAAAGCCCGGAACGTCCTGGCCTTGAGCAACAAGGTGGTGGATGACTTCGACGGTGAGGTTCCCGGCAGGTTGGAGGACCTGGTCACCTTGCCGGGCGTGGGACGCAAGACGGCCAACGTGGTGCTGGGAAATGCCTTCGGTGTTCCCGGCATCACGGTGGACACGCACTTTGGGCGCCTGGCACGCCGGTTCGGTTGGACCGTGTCGGATGATCCCGTGAAGATCGAGTTCGACGTCGCTGAACTGTTCGAGCCACGGGACTGGACCATGCTGTCGCACCGCGTAGTGTTCCATGGGAGACGGGTGTGCCATGCGCGGAAGCCGGCCTGCGGTGCCTGCCCGGTGGCCAGCCTTTGCCCCAGCTATGGGGAAGGGGAGACCGATCCCGTCAAGGCCGCCAAGCTGCTGAAGTACGAGCTCGCACCCGGAAACGAGGAACTTCTGGAGAAGCTTCTGGCCGAGACCCATCGGGCGGCCGAGATCCGGATGGAATCCCAAAGGAGGCCCGGATGACGGCGCTTGATGACCTGACGGCGCTGGTGGAGCGTCTTGCATCGGGCGGGCAGAGGCATTCAGCCTATTGGTCCCAGCTGCCTGTCAGTGCCGAAACCACCAGGCGCGCGGCCGTCCTCATGCTCTTTGGGGTCCTGGACGACGTCCCCGCAGAATCGGACCGGCCCACTGCTCCCGCAGACCTCGACGTCCTGTTGCTGGAACGGGCCCACACCCTGGACGACCACCCCGGCCAGGTTGCCTTTCCGGGAGGCAGCGTGGATCCGGAAGACGAGTCCGTGGTTGCAGCGGCCCTTCGCGAAGCTGTGGAAGAGACCGGCCTGGACGCCGCGGGGGTCCGGGTGCTTGGACTGATTCCCGAACTCGGGCTGATCCGGAGTAACTTCCGGGTGACCCCGGTCCTGGCGTGGTGGGACGCCCCGTCTCCCGTGAGGGTGGTGGACTACGCGGAGTCCGCGCAGGTGTTCCGCGTGCCGGTGCGGGACCTCCTGGATCCTGCCAACAGGGTCACGGCCGCCATCAGCCGGTTCGGCCGCACCTACACCAGTCCAGGATTTACCGTCAATGGGGTCCTGGTGTGGGGCTTCACGGGGATGGTTCTCAGCGGGTTGTTCGACGAACTGGGCTGGACTGTTCCCTGGGACGAAACCCGGCTCCACCACATCGACCTCTAGCTCTACACTGCGGGTGCCGGAGCGTCCGCCAGCGCCACGTGGGGAGACAGGACGTCAACTGGGGCGGGAATCGGGGCATCCCGCAGCAGCCGGTGCAGGCCCGCCTGGGCTTCACCGAGCCGCCGCGATTCCATGGCGCGGAGCTGTTCGATGTCCGCCGGGTTGATGGTGGGCGTGAGTCGGGCCAGCCAGGCAAGTCCGGCAACGCTGTCGTGGTGTTCCCCCAGGATGCGCTGTAACGCCATGGCCGGCTGGACGATGGCTGCGGCCCGGGGTCCCAGCGCTTCCGCGACAGCTTCGGCAGCGTAGCGCAGTCCTTTGACGTCTTTGCGCGCTGCATGCAGGAGTTCAGGGTGTTCTTCGGTGCTGACCTCCGTGGACATTGCGGCGCCCAACCGCTCCTGGACTTTTCTCCATTGCTGCTGCAGCAAACGCGCCGCATCCTCCGGGCCGGGCTGCGGTTTGGTCGAGGGCAAGGGAAGCAAGGCAGCGCGGGCAGCCGCCAGCAGGCCGACGTTCCGTGCGTCCCGGCCGACCGTTGCAGCCATCCTGTTGCTGGACGCCACCAGTTCCGCCACCGCTTGGTGCAATGCCGCGCCGCTGAGCCAGTCGGCGTACGCGTCCAACCATAAGGTGAACCGCTGGGCAAGGACGTAGGCGTCCCGGGCTTCGCCCAGGGCCCGGGCCAAGGACCGGATTCCGTCCCTCAAACCACGGGGGACATCGGGTAGGAGCGGCTGGTAGCAGGACATCACCGAGCGCAGGCGCCGAAGGGCAAGGCGGGCCGAGTGGACGGCTTCCTGGTCCGCGGCCGCGATCAGGGACATGCCCGCCTCCAGCTCCGACAGTTGAAAACCAACGTAGGAAGCCACCGCATCACGGATCTCCGACCCCACGAGCCAAGTGTCCTCCCACCCGGGGCGGCGGACAAGGCACAAGCGGGTCCGTGCCTACTTCGCCTTGTCGTAGGAATCGACGACGGCGACACTCACCGGAAATTCCACCGGTATCCGGCCGAACAAGAGTTCCTTGGCAGCATGCGCCGCTTCCTCGATGGCCGCGATACAGGCTTCCACTGCGTTGTCGGGGGCGTGCACCATCACCTCGTCGTGGAGGAAGAAAACGAGTTCACCGGAGGGTGACCCCTCCGCGCGCAAGGTGCGCAGCCGCCGTCGTAATTCAGCCAGCCAGCATGCCGCCCACTCAGCCGCGGAACCTTGGACCACGAAGTTTCGGGTGAACCGTCCACGGGAGCGGGCCAGGTTGTCTGCGCGTCGCTGTTCTTCCGCAGTGGTGGACTGCTGGCTTCGCAGCCACCCGGGGGAGGGAGGTGGACTGCTGCGGCCCAGCCGGGTGGTTACGGTGAGCCCCGCTTCGCCGTCCCGGGCAGCCTGCTCCACGTACCCAACCGCCCGCGGGTAGGTTCGGGCGAGCTGGGGCATGAGCCTGCCTGATTCGCCTGTCGTGGCTCCATAGATGGCCCCGAGCAAGGCCACTTTTGCCTTGGACCGGTCACCGCCGAACCCTTGGGCGGCGATGCCTGCGTAGAGGTCCTTGTCACGGGCAGCGGCGGCCATTTTGGTGTCCTGGGCCAACGCCACCAGGACACGCGGCTCGAGTTGGGAAGCGTCGGCAACAATGAGTTTGTGGCCTGGATCGGCGTGGACTGCCGCGCGGATGTTCCGTGGAATCTGCAAAGCCCCGCCACCGCGCGAAGCCCAGCGGCCGGACACCACCCCACCCACCACGTATTCGGGGTGGAACCTCCCGCTGTGTACCCAGGCGTCAAGCCAGGCCCAGCCGTTGGCGGTGTGGAGCCGGGAGAGTTTCTTATAGGCCAGCAGGGGCGGAATGGCGGGGTGCCGGGATTCCTTGAGCTCCCACTGGCGGGTGCTTTTGACCTCGATCCCGTTCCGGTGCAGCGCACGCATCAGGTCCTGGGGAGAATCGGGGTTCAACGCCGGAGAATCCAGGATGCTTCGCAATTCCCTGCACAGGGTTTCCAGCGCGGGAGGTCGCTGACCCAGGGGCGGACGGGGTCCCAGCACGTCGGTGAGGATCTGTTCGTGGAGATCCTCCCGCCACGGGACACCCGCGTGCTGCATCTCCGCGGCCACGATCGCAGCTGCGGACTCGGCGGCCAGCAGCAACTGAAGCCGCTGCCTGCAGCGGTCATCCCCGGTGACGAGCGAGACCGCTTCCTGCTGTGCCGCAAACTCAGCGCGTAGATCGTCCAGGCCCATGCCCTTGGGTTGGGGCAGCTCCTCGAAGAGGGCATCCTGCAAGGCCGGCACCGGAGGCGGCTGGAGTGCACGCGGAGGAACGGTGTCGTCGTCCTGGGTGATCTTCGCCGCGCTGCGGGCGTACTGCGTGTCTGCTGTGAAGCTGGAGTGCGCCAGAATTGCGCCACACAGGGTGAGGTCATGGCAGCGCTCCACCTCGACGCCCTGTTTCAGCAGACCCGGGTACCAGTCCTGGGTGCGTTCCCAGACCCAGCGGGGCCGCTGGCTTTCCAAGTCAAGAACGACGGCGGCCAGCTCACTTCCGGTGACCACGCGGGCATCCGCTGTGGCCTTCCCGGCAGGAGAGACCCGTTGTATGGCTGCACCGTCCTGGTGGGGGGCGAGCAGCAGATACATGTCCTCCATTCTGCCTTGTTCCCGGAGCATGGCAGGTCGACTGCTCCCCAACAGCCGCTCCGGCCGCAGTCTTATCCACATGAGGGGATTCGGGCCTGTCCTCAGCCGTGTCCGGCCATGAGAGTGGCTTCATGAACAAGCGACATCGTCGGCAAAAGCACGGCCCCAACCAAACAGAGGAAATCCAGCACCCAGGGAACTGGACGCCGTCCGGTGGCGCCGACATCCTGCTGGTCACCGGCAACCCCCATCTGGAGGAGGAAGCCACCAGGATTGTCGCAGCAGCCGGCGGGAATTTGCGTGCAGTACCGGACATCGGAGACGCAATGCACGGGTGGGACCATGCCGATGCTGTGCTTATCGGCAGCGATATCCGGGAGATCCCGCCCCGCAGGCAAGTCCCGGCGATCCTCCTGGGCACGGCCGCCGAGGGGGACGGACTATGGAAACTGGCCGCCGCAGTGGGGGCTGACAGGGTAGCTGTCCTGCCCGAAGCCGCCGGCTGGCTGGCCGAGCACCTGAGCCTGTCGGGGTCCCCGGAGCCCGGCGGAAGCGTGCTCGGGCTCATAGGCGGCAGCGGCGGGGCCGGAGCCACCACTGCCGCAGTGTGGCTGGCGCAAGCGGCAGCAAGCCACGGTATCAGGACGTTGCTCATCGATGGCGACCCGTGGGGCGGTGGCCTGGAATTGGCCGTCACTGCAGACGAGCCGCCGGGCCTGCGGTGGCCCGACTTCACGGGCACCCGAGGCAGCATCGATCCCTCCCAGTTCCACGACTCTTTGCCGGTGGCCGGAGGGTTCGCGTTCCTGTCCTGGCCGGGGACGAGGGCACCTGTGGTGACACCCGAACCCGCTGCCGTGGCTGCCGTGATGGACGCCGCCCGCAGAAGCTTCGAAGCAGTGGTGGTGGACATCGGGCGGTCCGGGGACGCTCTCCGGACCCTGGCCTGGGATTGCGACCGAATGCTGCTTCTCACCTTGGCGCACCTCAAGCCTGCGGTTGCCGCCTCAAGAATCCTTGCGGAACTGCCGCCGGTGGATACCGCGCTCCTCGTCCGCGACGGCAAGCCGGCCGCCATGGATGCCGATGTCATCGCGGGATCCCTCGGCCTGCCCCTGCTGGGCACTGTCCCGGGGATCCGCGGCGTGGCAGCAGCAACCGAGCAGGGGCGGCTGCTGGAACTGGGGCGGAGGAAACCAGTGCTTGCCTTTGCCGGAGAGGTCCTTGAACTGAACGGGCTCCTTCCATGAACCGGCCACTGAACGCCGGGGGCTGGCCGGCGGGTCGTGTTCCGGAAGGGTACCGCCGTCCGCAGAACCGCAGGCCGGATGCCATCCTGCTGGAAGCAGTGCGTGAATCCGTCCTTGCCGGCAACGGACCAGTGACGCCTTCTACTGTGGCGGCAGCAGTCCAAGCCAGCGGACGGCTTCTGGGGACTGCGGGAGCCCTTGAGGCTGCAGAATCCATCAACGCCGAGTTGAACGGTCTGGGACCGCTGCAGGGCCTCGCCAAGGATCCTTCCGTCACGGACATCTTCGTCAACGGGCCTGACTCCGTGTGGCTGGACAGGGGACGGGGGATCGAACAATCCAACGTACGGTTCGAGTCGGAACAGCAGGTCAGATCCCTGGCTACCAGGCTCGTCTCCGCCGGAGGACGGCGGCTGGACGACGGCTCGCCCTGCGTCGATGTCAGGCTCGACGGCGGTTATCGCGTCCACGCCGTGTTGTCGCCGATCTCAACCGCGGGAACCCTGTTGTCCATCCGCATCCGGCGGGAGGACACGTTCAGCATGGCAGAGCTGCGGGAGGGCGGCATGTTCGGCCCGGACGTGGAACACATACTCCGAGCCATCATGGAACGTCGGCTCAGCTTCCTCATCAGCGGTGCCACGGGTTCGGGCAAGACGACGTTGCTCTCCACCATGCTGGGGCTTAGCCACCCATCGGAGCGCCTCGTGGTGATTGAGGACGCCTCGGAGCTGAACCCGGTCCATCCTCATGTGGTGTCGCTCGAATCCCGCCACGGCAACCTGGAGGGCGGGGGCGCCGTGGACCTCGGCGAACTGGTCCGGCAAGCGCTGCGCATGCGTCCTGATCGCTTGATTGTGGGGGAGTGCCGCGGACCGGAAGTGCGCGAACTCCTGACGGCACTCAACACCGGACACACGGGCGGGGGAGGAACCATCCACGCCAATACGGCACAGGACGTACCCGCCCGGCTGGTTGCCCTGGGCGCACTCGCCGGCCTTGGTGCCGAGGCTGTGCGGTTGCAGGTCTCCAGTGCCCTGGACGTCGTGATCCACGTGGAGAGAACCCCGCATGGCCGGCGGGTCGGTTCCATCGGAGTTTTGGTGGAGACTCCGCATGGCCAAACTGTGGAAACGGCTGTCCGGGTTTCGGCGTCCGGTGTTTCCTGGGAAGCCGCGTGGCCCTGCCTGGCTGACCGGCTCGGTCTCCACGGTCGGGGGCCGGGCGGTGCAGCACGAACAGTTGAGGGGTCCAATGATGCCAACAGCGCGGATCTGGCGCGGTACACGTGAGCATCATGCTGCTCCTGGTCCTTTCCCTGGCGGCGTGGCTGCACGTGAGCGGCTCCGGAACTTCACGCCGGCGCATGCAGGCGGTGTTGGACGCCTCTACCGAACCCGGCACCGGATCCAGACGCTGGTCCCTGACCCGTCCGAAACCGCTGTTCCGGAGGCCGCCTGACAACGGTTCCGTGCCCCTGGTGGTCCTCGTTCAACAGCTTGCAGCGCTTCTTCGCGGTGGCCGTACTCCATCACGCTTATGGGAGGAAATATGGCAGGTACACCAGCTGCGCCCGGAGGTCGGCGGCGGCCACCGGATTTCCGGCAACTCCTTGAAAATTCTGGGTGCGGCCAAAGCAGCATCTGTCGTCGGGAACTCCGCGGCGCAGGCCATCCGAAGCAGGGCGGCCGGGGTGTACCCACGCCAGGGCAATGCCGAGCGGCGAATCTGGATGGAGCTGGCAGCATGCCTGGAAGTGGCCGAAACCAGCGGCTGTCCCTTGGCTGACCTGCTGACACGGTTCGCTGCGCAACTGGAAGCCGAGGAGGATGCCGAGGCCGCCCGGCAAACTGCGCTGGCTGGTCCCAAAGCCACCGTGCGGCTCTTGTCCTGGCTACCGGTGTTCGGGCTGGTCCTGGGCACGGCCTTGGGCGTTGATCCTGTGGGAATCCTGCTGGAGAACATTTTTGGAATCGCCACCTTGGGTACAGGGCTCCTGCTGACAGTAGCCGGGAGGGTATGGTCCTCACGGCTTGTAACTGCTGCGGCCGGACCAACGTGATACCCGAATACCCGGTGGTGTGCTTGGTGGTTGTCCTTGGTGCTGCGGCGTTCCTGGCCTTCCACCCAGGAGGCATGACGGCCTCGGTCCGGCGACGTCTGAAATCGTCGTTGGCTTCCCGCCGCCACGCGGTTGAGGCCGTTCACCACGCCGGCCAGGACCTCCCTGAGGCTCCCGGCGACGGTCTCCGCGATCCTGCCATGATGCTGGAACTGGTGGCCTCCATGCTGGACGCAGGTGCGGGTCTTGGACGCGCATTGGAGCTGGTCGCCCGCAGCGGAACTCCCGAGGTCGCCAGTTCCCTGCGGCCTGTGGTGGCCGCCCTGGCCATCGGGACCGACTGGCAGACGGCATGGGGAAGTTCCGTAAAGCCCGCGCCCGAAGTCGTCCGGCTCAGGAATGCGCTGGCTTTCGCCGCCATGACCGGTGCGCCTTCGGCGGCCATTCTCTACGCACAGGCAGCAAGGGAACGGCGGGAACAGTTCCGGGCAGCAGAAAAGCGGGCGGCTGCCCTCGGCGTCAAGCTGGTCGTGCCTTTGGGTCGCTGTTCCCTTCCGGCGTTCATCTGCCTGGGCATTGTCCCCGTGCTGATCGCGATGATGCCCGCAGGATGATGCAGCACCATGACGCCCGGCCTGCCCCACTGTTCCTCCACACACAGCATGGGCGGACGGTTTATCCACTTCACCCAAGCAACCCCTACAGGACCCGGTGAAGACCCGGAAGAGTCAATGATGCCGGACGATTCACCGGTATTCCCTCTGGAAGGACAGACAATGACAACAGCCAATTCCAACTCCGCCCTTTCCGTACGGCCCTGCCAGGGGCGGTGCTTTGCGGCGATGACCAGGCGGCTTCGATCCAGGTTCGGGAGCGCAGGGTCCGAAGCCGGGATGGCCACGGCGGAATACGCCATCGCAACGCTTGCTGCTGTTGGACTGGCGGGCCTGCTGGTGGTCATCCTTCGCAGCGAGGAAGTCCGCGGTTTCCTGCTCACCCTGATCCGCACTGCGCTGTCGCTGCCATGACCCCTGCGTCGAACGGCCCCCTCAACCAGGACGGTGCCGTGACGGCCGAATTCGCCGTCGCGTTGCCGGCCGTGGTCCTCCTCCTGGCATTCCTTCTCACGGGCGGTGCCGCGGGTATCACCCAGTTCCGACTGGAGGAAGCGGCACGAGCTGGTGCCCGTGCCCTGGCCCGCGGCGACAGCACCGACCAAGCCCAGTCCATCGTCCGGCGACTCGCTGGTGACACAGCAACCGCGGTGGTCGGGGTAAGCGACGGCTGGGTCACGGTGACAGCATCGGCAGCGCCCGGCGGTGCGTTGGGCCACATGATTCCGTGGACCCTGACGGCAACGGCTACGGCCCTGACCGAGAACGCCCCGGAACCGGCGGGTTCAGGAGATGTGGCCGGTCCATGAAACGGGCGTGGAGGGTTATCCACCGGCGGTGGCGGGGGCCGGGCGGCCGGACCAAGGAAATATATAGCCCTGCGCGGGAGCGCGGAGCGGGAACACTCCTGGCCCTGGCGCTCGCGGTGGTGGTCATGGCACTGGCTGCCGGACTGTTGCTTCTGGTGAGGGCCGGCATTCTGGCATCGCAGGCTGCAACGGCGGCGGACCTGTCAGCGTTGGCGGCGGCCGACGCTGCGCGGGGCCTTGCCGAAGGCGATCCGTGCACGGTCGCAGCTGCCGTCGCGGCCAGGCACGGAGCGGGGCTGACCGGGTGCACGGTGACGGGCGGGGAAGTTGTGGAAGTCTCCACTGAGTTGGAGGCTGCCTTCTCACTGGGAGTAGCCACAGGGCGCTCGCGGGCAGGACCGCCACCATAAACGCGAGCGCACTCCTGCCGGCGTTGAGGCTCAGGGGAACCGACGTAACAGTTCCGGCATCAGGAAGAAGCTAAACGGCTTCCTTCAGCAAGACGTCGAGGAGCGTGATGGCGGCTGCCTTGTCCAGGGGGTTGTTCTTGTTTCCGCACTTTGGAGACTGCACACAGGACGGGCAGCCGGCATCGCACTCGCAGGCCTTGATGGCCTCACGGGTGGCCGTGAGCCAGACCTTGGCTTTCTCGAACCCCCGCTCGGCAAAGCCTGCACCACCGGGATGGCCGTCGTACACAAAGATGGTGGGGACTCCGGTGTCCGCGTGAAGGGCGGTGGATACGCCCCCGATGTCCCAGCGGTCACTGGATGCCACCAGCGGAAGGAGCCCAATGGCAGCATGCTCTGCGGCGTGCAACGCTCCCGGAAACTGTGCCTCGACCAGGCCGGCGCCGTGAAGGGAACGGTTGTCCACCACGAACCACACGGCCTTGGTGAACAAGTCACGTGCCCCGAGGTCCAAGGGTTCCTCACCCAGGATTTCGTTGGAGATCAAGGCCTTGCGCTGGAAGGAGACAACTTGGGTGGTTACCTTGACATCGCCGAAATGGACGGTGATGTCTCCCCACTGCATGGACTTCGATGTCTCCAGGACTTCGATCTGGGTGACGTCCCGTGCAGTCGTGTAGAAATCGGGGTTGACGCGCTTCACCATGACGCAATGGTCGGTTTCGTTCAGTTCCTCCACCAGATAGCTCTCGCCCTGGTGGACGTAGATCGCTCCGGTGTGCGCCTGGTAGTGGGTTTGGGGGGAATCCATGGTGCCCAGCAGCGACCCCGTTTCCGTGTCCACAATGCTCACTGGGCCACCGCCATCGGCGCGGAGGTTGACCATGCCGGCGGCGCTCTCCGGATGGGTCCAGAACCACCCGGCGGGCCGCTTCCGGAGGTACCCCTGGATGACCAGCTTGTCGAGGAGGCCCTCTGCTGTGGGGCCGAAGAGTTCCAGTTCGGCTGGCCCGATGGGCAGCTCCGCTGCAGCAGCACACAGGTGCGGGCCCAACACATACGGGTTGCCGGGATCAAAGACGGTGGCCTCAACAGATACGTCGAAGATGGCCTGGGGGTGGTTCACCAGATAGGTGTCCAGGGGATCGTCGCTTGCCACGAATGCGGCGATGGCATCCTGGCCTGCCCGTCCTGCCCGCCCTATCTGTTGGAAGAGCGAGGCGCGCGTGCCCGGCCACCCGGCCACGATCACTGCATCCAGCCCGGAGATGTCGATGCCCAGCTCCAAAGCAGAGGTACTGGAAACGCCAAGGAGTTGGCCGGAGCGCAGGGCTTGCTCCACGGCCCTGCGCTCTTCCGGCAGGTAGCCGGAACGATACGCTGCCACGCGCCCGGGCAGGCTTGGATTCACGTCATCCAGCAGCCGCTTGGTGATGGAGGAGATGGACTCAGCGCCGCGGCGGGATTTGATGAAGGCTATCGTCCTGACCCGTGCAGATACCAGGTTTGCCAGGATGTCGGCGGTTTCGGCCACTGCGGTCCTGCGCTGCTTGGCGCCGTTCTCCCCTTTGACGTCCGTCAACGAAGGCTCCCACAGCGCAACCGTGGTGGACCCGTGGGGGGACGAATCTTCGGCGACCTCACGCACCGGAGCGCCAATGAGCCGGCCAAAGGAAAGGCCGGGGTCGGAAGCAGTGGCGGAGGCGGCAATGAACACGGGCTCGGGGAAGGAATTACCCGCCCCGTAATAGGCGCAGATCCGTCGCAGCCGCCTCATCAGGTTGGCAACGTGGGATCCGAAAACACCGCGGTAGCTGTGGGCTTCATCCACAATCACGTAGCGGAGCCGGCGGAAGAAGCCAGCCCACCAGGCGTGGTTGGGAAGGATGCCAAAATGCAGCATGTCGGGGTTGGCAAGGACGAAGTTGGCGTGCTCACGGATCCACCGGCGCGACGCCATGTCGGTATCGCCGTCGTAGGTTTCCGCGCGTACGGTAGGAAGCCTGAGCGAGCGGACCGCCGCCAATTGGTCAGCAGCCAAAGCCTTGGTCGGGGAGAGATACAAGGTGACGGCGCCGTCGTCGTGAATTTTCCCCGGTTCTGCCTGGATCCGCAGCTCGGAGCGGTGGATGGCGTCCAGAGCAGGCAGCTGGTACGCCAACGACTTTCCAGAGGCCGTGCCGGTGGCGATCACCACATGCTGTCCGGAGTGGGCAAGGTCGGCGGCCTGGACCTGGTGGCGGTACGGTTCCCGGACACCCAGGGAGCCGTAGGCCTCCACAATGTCGGGGTGCACCCATGCCGGCCAGGGCTCGTTGATTGCTTTGCGGGCAGGGATCGTGTGGACGTGGCGCAGCTGCTCGGGGTCCGGGGTCCGGCCCAGCAGGTTGATCGGGGAAGTTGTTGCAGCCACCTGATCATTGTTTCATTCCGCCGGGCATGCCATCTTCGGCCGGGCGCGAGCCACAGGGGCGCGGTCCGCCGGCACGTGGCTAGGCGACGGAGAGATCCGCGCTGTCGTTGGGGCTCGCGGACATCATCAGTACGTGGCACACCACGTCCCAGCCCAGGTGCGAATACAGTTTTTGGCCGTCCAGCGACGCCAGGAGCAAACCGTTCTGCACGTCGTGTTCGAATGCTTTGGCAGCCAGCGCCTTCATGATGAAGCTGCCAAGGCCCCGGCGCTGGAACGCCGGCTCCGTTACGATCTTGTCGAAAACCGCAGTCCCGTCCACAACGTAGACCCGGCCGCTCGCAGCGACCTGTTCGCCGGAGTGCACCACGGCGTGGTGTACGCCGTTGGATTCCGAGGTTGCCAGTTCCAGGTCGTCGTCGGGAAGCCATGGATCCTCGGAGTCCTGTGTCTCCATATCCACCACCATCATGGTCTGGGAGGCGGAATTGACCGCCAGGCCATGCTGCTCGGCGAGGTATTTGTAGTGCTGGACGTCGTTGGTCAGGATCGTCAGGATGCGGGTCTCCGCTTCCTTCGTTTTCGCGGCCAGGTCAGCAAACTCCTGGTCCGACGGGTCATGGGCGAAATACTCCCAGTCACCCGTCTTGTCGGCGCGCAACGCAGCGGGGAAGCGCCCCTCCTGGCGGGCTTCATAGCCCCGGCAGCCGGTCCAGCCGGCCACCCAGACTTCAAGGAGATGCGCGATGTCTTCAACCAAGGCGTCTGGACTCATGTAGAGAGAGTATGCCAGCGCACCATGAAGCAACAGGGGCCGGTGACCGCAGCAATGGGTGCTTATGGAATTGTGACTTCCCGTACCAGGCTGCCGGGTACCGCGGTGGGCAATCCGGAGGATTTTACTGCACCCAGTACCCTTTAACAGTGGCTTTGAACCGAATTGTGCTTTTCTATGGCTTTACCCCCATCTCCGATCCCGAGGCGGTCCGGCTCTGGCAGCGCGCCTTGTGCGAGAAGCTGGGCCTGACCGGACGCATCCTGATCTCCAAGGACGGTATTAACGCCACGGTCGGCGGCGAACTGAACAACATGAAGCAGTACGTCAAGACCACTCGTGAGTACAAAGGGTTCCGGGACATCGACTTCAAGTGGTCCGAAGGCGGTGCCGACGATTTCCCCCGGCTCAGCGTCAAGGTCCGCGACGAAATCGTCTCTTTCGGCGCCCCGGGCGAACTGAAGGTGGATGACAACGGCGTGGTGGGAGGCGGCAAGCACCTCCAGCCTGAGGAACTTCACGCCCTGCTCGACCAGAAGAAGGCAGGAGGCGAGGACGTTGTCTTCTTCGATGGCCGGAACGCCTTCGAAGCGCAGATCGGCAGGTTCAAGGACGCGGTCGTTCCGGATGTGGCTACCACCCACGACTTCATCAAGGAACTTGATTCCGGGAAGTACGACTCCCTCAAGGACAAGCCGGTCGTTACGTATTGCACCGGCGGGATCCGCTGCGAAGTGTTGTCCAGCCTCATGGTGAACCGCGGGTTCAAGGAGGTGTACCAGTTGGACGGCGGAATCGTCCGGTACGGCGAAACGTTTAAGGACCAGGGGCTCTGGGAAGGCTCCCTGTATGTCTTCGACAAGCGCATGCACGTCGAGTTCAGTGACCAGGCCAAGACGATCGGACAGTGCGTGCGGTGCGAAGCTCCCACCAACAAGTTCGAGAACTGCTCAAATCCAAGTTGCCGCACCCTGACGCTCTACTGCGGCGAATGCGCTGCCAGCCCTGAAACCCTGCGGTGCCCGGAGGGATGCGACGCAGCCTGACACCCTGCAGCCTGGCACTGCCCCTGCAGCCTGGCACCGCCCCTGCAGCCTGGCACCGCCCCTACAGGCGGCTGACCCGGTAGGCGAAGTTGGCGTCCGACCTTGCCCCCACGGTGATCTCCAAGGCACCGTCGACGTCCAGCTGCACCACGCTGACGCGGGCATTTGCGCACCCCAGCGTCAGGTCAACCAGATCATTGCCCGCGAGTTTCACGGCAAAGGACATCCGCCGGGTGCCGCGGCATGCCAACGTCACGGCATAGGTTCCGACCGGCAACTGCATCGTCTGCTCGGTTTTGGACTCGCCCGGGTTGAGGTAGCCGGTACTTGAATAAAACGACTGTCCCTGGGACTGCGGCAAGGCAGCCGTTGCCCATTCCTCAAGTTCCTCGCCGCTGACAGTTTCTTCCAAAGCCGGGTCCGGTGGAAGGACGACGTTGTTGCCCGCTGTCGCGGAGGGACTGGAGCCGGCGCGCGCGCCGTCGTCGTAGGTGTATTCGCAACCTGCCAGAGTGCAGCCCGCTACCAGATAAAGCACGACGGCGGTCCTCACCGGCCGCCGTGGCCTCACCGAGCCAGCCGCTGTGCCGCCCATGATCCGACTTTACGCCGGTGCGGCGGCCGCCAATAGGGGGCCGGTCAGTTCCCTGCTGCGGCGAGGTGGTAGGCGTACATCAAGGGGGCGTCCACGCTGCTGGTGGAGATGCTCACCGGGCCCGGAACAGGGACGTTGATCTTCACCACGTCGCGGTTCCCGTTGCATGCGGCAGCAGCATCCGCGAGGTTCTTCCCGGCCGACGAAACCGCAAAGTAGGCCTTGCCTCCGCCATCACAGACCATGGTGAGCGTGTACGTACCGGCTGCCACCGGCGCCGCGTCCTTGACCAGGGGGTCGCGGTTCAGGATTTTGCCCGAGTCTTCCAAGGCAACGTCGCCTTGGGCCACGGGAAGTACTGAGTCCCTCCACGTCGGCACGTCGGCGTCCTCGATGTTGACCGGTGCCTGGCAAGCTGCGGCTGTGACAAGCACCAGCGCAGCTGCGGCCAGGGAGCACGCACGGCGTCCTGTGAAGGTTGAGTAGAGCATGGTTCCACGCTACCGGTTCCGTCGCGGCTGCTTTTCCACATACGAGGATCCGCGATCGGTGCACCGGAAGCAGCGCCCCTAGACTTGCAGGGTGACTCAGACCGCTACAGACTTCACCACCGGCAATGTCCCTGATGCTCCCCGCAGCGACCTCCCGGAGCTCCTCCTGGCTTTGTCCCGGGATCTGCGCGCCATTTCCTACACCGTGGACGGCGTCGCTGAAGCCCTGGGTCCGTCAGCCCATGCCGCCCTGGGCAGGGACCAGCTGATCCCGGCCCTGTTGGTCAGCGGGAGGTTGGCCGGATCGGATGACACATCAGTCCGGGCCTTGGCGGCAGTCGTCCAGTTGTGGTTGTTGGCTGTACCGCAAAGCGTCGATGCCATCGATGCCGCGTTGCCGCATGTCCGGACCCAGGGCCTGGCCGATCTGGGGCTCGTGGCGGTGGAATCCGGCATGGTGGCGGCCAAGGTGGATCTCCGCCCCTATGGCTGGGATCCCAACCAGGACGGCAGCGGAGGGGCTGAACTGTGGGTCGCCAGTGATCTCGCCGCCCACCAGGCCCCGGGAGTCCTGCGGCACGATCACGTCCTGGGTATTGGCCAGGCTTCCACAACCTTGGTGCAGGTGACGGTTCGCAAGCACAGCCGCCGGGCGTTGGACCTCGGTACCGGCTGCGGTATCCAGACTTTCCACTTGCTGCACCACTGCGAGCATGTCACCGCTACGGACATTTCCGAGCGGGCGTTGGCTTTCACCCGTTTCAACTTGTTGCTCAATGCGCCCCAACTCAACCTGGACCCCGCTAACCTGGAGGACCGGGTCAGCCTCCGTCTGGGATCGCTGCTGGAACCTGTGGCGGGCGAGCGCTTCGACCTTGTCGTGTCCAACCCGCCGTTCGTCATTACGCCCCGTACCAGTGGAGAAACCCCGTCCGGGCAGTTCACCTACCGCGATGGCGGACTGCCCGGCGATGAAATCGTGGCGTCCTTGGTCCGGACAATGTCCGGCGTCCTTGAGCCCGGGGGCACAACGCAAATGCTCGGAAACTGGGAAGTTGTCTCCGGCTCGGAATGGCACGACCGTCCAGCAGCCTGGCTTGAGGGCCAGGACGTCGACTCCTGGTTCATTCAGCGGGAGCAGGTGGGGCCGGAGCAATATGCGGAAACGTGGTTGCAGGACGCCTCGGAAAACAGGGACCGCGCCCACTACCGGGAGTCCTATGCTGCCTACCTGGACGACTTCGCGTCCAGGGATGTGGGGGGCATTGGTTTCGGCATGATCTGGATGCGCCGCAGGGACGCGGCGCAGGCCGCCATCAAACGCTTCGAAGAGATCACCTACCCTATCGAACAGCCCATCGGACCGCATCTGGGGGCCGCTGTCGACCGTGCTGACTGGCTGGTGGGAGCCAGCCTTCCGGACACGCGGCTCGTGGTTGCCGGTGATGTCACTGAAGAACGCCACCAACGGCCCGGAGCGCTGCATCCAGGAGTGATCCTCCTGCGGCAGGGAGCCGGACTCCGCCGCACCAACCTCCTGAGCACCGAACTGGCCGGCTTCGTCTCTGCATGCGATGGTGAGCTGACTGTCCGCCAACTCGCCGGTGCCCTGGAGGCCATCCTCGGAAATGCCGAAGACATCGATCCCGCCACGTTCCGTGAAGGGTTGCTGGCAGGGGTGGAGAATCTCGTCCTTGACGGTTTCCTCATCCCGGCCCAGGAAAAGGAGACGCCGTGACTGCCCTGTACCCGCCGCGCCCCCTGCATGCGGGCCTCCGGCCAAGTGACGCTGATTACACTGAGGAAATGACTGCGAACAACGCGCCTTCCCCTTCGGCTGACGGCACCCCACGGCGCAAGCGGGCGGAAAAGACGGTGGTCATCACCGACCCCAAGGCCATCCGCGCCCTGGCACACTCTGCCCGGCTCGAAGTCATTTCGGAGCTCTATGCCACCCAGGTCAGCCACACGGCAACGGAACTGGCCGCGCGAACGGGCCTTACCCCCAGCGCCATGAGCTACCACCTGCGTGCCCTCCAGAAGTGGGGGATCGTGGCCCCCGCAGAGAACGCCGGGGACGCCCGGGAACGCCGGTGGAAAGCCGCCGGCACCGACTTCACCATCTCCGGCGGCACTGTGGCAAGCCCGGAGATCGCGGTGGTGGATCTTGAACTCGATGCTTTCAGGCGGCGGGCCTCTGCCTTTGCCAGGGCCAGGGGAGAACGGCGCCAACGCGGCGAAACAGCGGAGGAACCGGCATCGGTGGTTCTGGCCAGTAACCTGTTGTACCTGACCAACCAGCAACGCAAGGAGCTTTCCGACCGGATCCGGGAGGTCCTGCGCGAGTACGAGCTCGAGGACCCCACCCGGATACCGCCCGGAGCCGAGCGGGTTGCTACCCTGTGGTCGATGATTCCTGACGACCGCCAGGCGCCCGGGCAGTAAGGTTCCCGCTGACCCGGCAGAACGCAGGATTCTGCAATCTATGGTGAACTAAGCCAAGATGGGCACAAGCCCAATACACATTTTTTCTGTAGGAGCACCGTGCCCAGCAAGGCAAAAACCGGCAAGAAACTCGTGATCGTGGAGTCTCCGGCCAAGAGCAAGACCATCGCCAAGTACCTTGGCGAGGGCTTCATCGTCGAGGCATCCATCGGCCACATCCGTGACCTCCCGCAGCCGTCAGACCTCCCTGCAGAACTGAAGAAGACGTCGCTGGGCAAGTTCGCCGTCGATATCGAGAACGACTTCAAGCCGTACTACGTGGTTTCGCCGGATAAGAAGAAAAAGGTTGCCGAACTCAAAGCCCAGCTGAAAGACGCTGATGCGCTTTACCTCGCAACCGATGGGGACCGCGAAGGCGAGGCCATCGCGTGGCACCTCCTGGAGGTCCTGAAGCCCAAAGTCCCCGTGTACCGGATGACCTTTGGCGAAATCACCAAAGAGGCCATTCACCGCGCCATGGACAATCTGCGCGACGTCGACACCGCACTGGTCGATGCCCAGGAGACCCGTCGTATCCTTGACCGTCTCTACGGCTATGAAATTTCCCCTGTCCTGTGGCGAAAGGTGGCCAAGGGCCTTTCGGCAGGCCGTGTGCAGTCCGTGGTGACCCGCATGGTGGTGGACCGTGAGCGCGAACGCATGGCGTTCCGTGCCGCTTCCTACTGGGACCTGACGGGCCAGTTCGGCGCGGATGCCGGATCCTTCAAGGCAAAGCTGGCCGCCGTGGACGGTGCCAAGGTTGCCAGCGGCAGGGACTTCAACGACAACGGCCAGCTCACCTCCTCCAACGTGGTGCATCTCAATGAGGAACTGGCCACCTCTCTCGCGGCAAACCTGGAGAAGTCGGACTTCCGTGTACGGTCCGTCGACACCAAACCGTACACGCGGCGGCCGGCTGCGCCGTTCACCACCTCCACGCTGCAGCAGGAGGCCGGACGAAAGCTGCGCTTCTCGTCCAAGAGCACCATGCAGGTAGCGCAGCGCCTCTACGAAAACGGCTACATCACGTATATGCGTACCGACTCGTCCGCCCTGAGCGACGAGGCAGTCACGGCTGCCCGGCGCCAGGCGGCAGAGCTGTACGGCCCGGAATACGTTCCGCAGAGCCCCCGCATCTACGCCAACAAGTCGGCCAATGCCCAGGAAGCCCACGAGGCCATCAGGCCTGCAGGAGACTCCTTCCGCACTCCGGCCCAGGTGGCGCAGCAGTTGAGCGGAGATGAGTTCCGTTTGTACGAGCTCATTTGGAAGCGGACCGTGGCCTCCCAGATGGCCGATGCCAAGGGTTCCACGGCCACCATCCGGCTTGGCGCGGTCTCCGCAGATGGCCGGGACGCGGAATTCTCCGCTTCGGGTACCGTCATCACCTTCCCCGGCTTCCTCGCTGCCTACGAAGAAGGCAAGGACGAGAGCCGCGGCGACGATGATTCCGATGAAGCCCGCCGCCTGCCCAACGTAGCCAAGGATGATCAACTGTCGGCCTCGGAAATTGTTGCAGTAGGCCACGAGACATCGCCGCCCCCGCGGTACACGGAAGCCTCCCTGACGGCAGAGCTGGAAAAGAAGGGCATTGGACGCCCGTCCACCTACGCGTCCACGATTTCCACTATCCAGGACCGCGGCTACGTGAGGAAGCAGGGCTCTGCCCTGGTCCCCAGTTGGATCGCGTTCTCGGTGATCCGCCTGCTCGAGCAGCACTTCACCGATTATGTCGATTACGAATTCACGGCCGACATGGAAGGTGACCTGGACAAGATTGCCAACGGCCAGGAGGCCGGTGCAGCGTGGTTGCGCCACTTCTACTACGGCGAGGACGCCGACCCCGGCTTGCTGAGCATCGTGAACAACCTCGGCGAGATTGATGCCCGCGAGATCAACTCCGTGCCGATCGCCGAGGGCATCACGCTCCGCGTGGGCAAGTTCGGTCCCTACCTGGAAAGCAGCATCCCCACGGTTGATGAGAAGACCGGCGAGGTGGTCGAGTCGGCACGTGCCAACGTCCCCGAGGAACTGGCACCCGATGAACTGACGGCCGCCAAGGCTATTGAACTCATGGAAACTGCGGCCCCGGAGGAACGCGTCCTCGGCACCGATCCGCACACGGGCCACACCATTGTGGCCAAGAACGGCCGCTACGGCGCTTACGTCACCGAGATCATCCCCGAGATGACCGAGGAACAACTGGCTGCGCAGCCGGTGGAGTACTACAAGAACGGCAAGCCCAAGCCCCCCAAGAAGCCCGTCAAGGCAAAGCCGCGCACGGGTTCCCTCTTCAAGTCCATGTCCGTGGACACCGTGACCCTGGACGAGGCCCTGCAGTTGATGAGCCTGCCCCGGGTTCTGGGCGAAGACGCCGAGGGCACGCCGATCACCGTCCAGAACGGCCGCTTCGGTCCGTACCTGAAGAAGGGCACGGACTCCCGGTCCATCGGGTCGGAGGAGGAAATCTTCACCATCACCCTGGACCAGGCGTTGGAAATCTACTCACAGCCCAAGCAGCGCGGAGCCCGTGCCGCCGTTCCGCCGTTGGCTGAGTTCGGACCGGATCCCGTCTCCGAGAAGAACATCGTGGTCAAGGAGGGCCGCTTCGGTCCGTACATCACCGACGGCATCACCAACATCACGGTCCCGCGCTCGACGTCACTGGAGGAACTCACCCGGGAACGCGCCGTCGAGCTTCTTGCCGAGAAGCGGGCCAAGGGACCGGTGAAGCGGACCACCACGCGCAAGGCGCCTGCCAGGAAGGCCGCTGCCAAAAAGTAGCACGCCGGCTGTCCGGACCCGGCATTCGTGCCGGGACGCCATTCCGGTGAATTGCGTCCCGGCCGGCATCATGGTCGAGTAGAAGCATGACTGAACAGACGGCTACGCCGGACAACCAGCCCCTGAACGACCTCGAGGCCAAGCTCGCCTTGGCTGACAACCCCGACGCCAATCCGGTGGACGTTATCCTCGCCTTCCTGAACAACGAGGTTTACCTGGTCAGCCCGGAAGCAGTAGAGGGACCCGATTCCTCCGTGGAGCCTCTGGTGCTTTCCAACGCCGACGGCAACCCCGTCCTTGCAGTCTTCAGCCACCCGAGCCGGGTGGACGCCCGTTTCCTGGAAGCGGCCCCGAACGTGCTCGGCACCATGGGCTCGGCCATCCTGGGCAACATCGGGGACGAACTGGGCCTGGTCATCAATCCGGGCAGCGAATACGGCTTCGAAATCGACCCCGAGGGCATCGCCAACATCCGACGCGATTTCAAGCGGGCGGACGAGGTCGGGGAGTCCGGGGAATAACCGGAACGCAGGCGGAGCGACATGCGCAACAGCGCGAAACGTCCAAGCCAAGTTGCTTCGCAGGCTTCGAATCGGTGAATAATGGCAGAATGCGTCTTGGCGTTCTAGACATCGGTTCCAACACCGTCCATCTGCTGCTTGTGGATGCGCATCCCGGCGCGCGCCCTGTGGCGTTCGCCTCGCACAAGAGGCCCCTGTCCCTGGTCCAGTACCTCGACGGCGACGGCAATATCAACGATGCCGGACAAAACGAACTCATCGAATTCGTCCTTGAGGCGTGGGAGTTTGCCGCCCGCCACAAAGCCGAAGACCTGCTCGCGTTCTGTACCTCGGCCATCAGGGAAGCGACCAACGGTGCCGAGGTCCTGGCGAGGGTCAAGCACGAAACCACCGTGACCTTGCAGGAACTGACGGGCAGCGAGGAGGCGTCCATGACGTTCTTCGCAGTGCGTCGTTGGTACGGCTGGGGTGCGGGTCCCATTCTGGACCTGGACATCGGCGGCGGGTCGTTTGAAATGGCTTTTGGAACGGACGAACTGCCGGAAATTGCCACGTCAGTTCCCTTGGGTGCCAGCCGCCTGACCAGGGACTGGCTGCACGACGATCCGCCAACGGCGAAAAGCGTCAAGGAACTCCGCCGCTACATCCGATCCACGCTGAAGCCCGTGGTTCCGACGTTCCACCAGCTGGGCAGGGCCAACCTGGTGGCGGGTACTTCCAAGACATTCCGGTCGCTGGCCCGTATCGCTGGGGCAGCACCCAGTGCCGCCGGCCCTTATGTGAAGCGGGAACTGCACGCCGCCGACCTTGGCCTCTGGGCGCAGCGCATCTCGGCCATGACGGTGGAGGACCGGCTGTACCTACCGGGGGTTTCCGACGCCCGGGCCCGCCAACTGCTGGCTGGCGCCCTGGTGGCCGAGGCCGCCCTGGAGCTCTTCGAGTTCCCCAAGATGGAGATCTGCCCGTGGGCGCTCCGGGAGGGGCTGATCCTGCGACGACTGGATCAATTGGTCTTCGAGGAAGCACTCGACCCGGCGCCGCACGTCGGTAAACGCAAGAAGGACAAGGCGAAAAAGAAAGCAGGCAAGCACACGGACACGCCAGCCACGGAGGAGAACCCGGTGCCGGTGAATACTCCGGCCCCCACGCCCATTCCGGTCCCGGTGAACAATACCGCGGTGGATACCACCGCCGTTGAGGCCACCCCGGTGGCAGGCGGGGTGGCCTCCTGAGATGAGTGCCGACGTCGAGCCCCAAGCAAACGGCCACCGCATCCCTGTGGCGCTGTCCAGCGCGTCCGTCTACCCGTTGAGCGTCCACGACGCCTTCGCCGTCGCGCAGGACCTCGGCTATGACGGCGTGGAGGTCATGGTCACCAACAATGCCGTGAGCCAGAATCCTGACGCGCTGGTGCAGTTGAGCCATCGGTACAAGCAACCGATCGTTTCCATCCACGCGCCCACCCTCCTGCTGACCCAGCAGGTGTGGGGCTCGGCCTGGAACAAGATCGAGCGGTCCTGCCAGATGGCCACGGAGGTAGGTTGTGACACCGTGGTGGTTCACCCGCCGTTCCGCTGGCAGTCCAATTACGCAGAGAACTTTGCCCAGGGCGTCCGCGATATTGCTGCCACCTACCAGGTGCATATCGCGGTGGAGAACATGTACCCCTGGCGGGTCCGGGGACGGGAGGCGGTGGCGTACCTTCCGCACTGGGACCCCTTGAACCAGGATTACGACGCCGTCACGTGGGATTTCTCGCACGCCGCCACTGCGGGGGCCAACAGTTTGGAAGCAGTCCAGGCCCTGGGCAGCAAGCTGCGGCACGTCCACCTGACGGACGGCTCAGGCTCCGGCAAGGATGAACACCTGGTTCCCGGAACAGGAACGCAGCAGTGCGCCGATGTCCTGCAGCACTTGGCTTCGAACGGGTTCAATGGCGCCGTGGTGGCTGAGATTTCCACCCGGAAAGCCAAGGTGACAGGGGAGCGTGAGGAGATGCTCGCGGAAACCTTGCGGTTTGCGCGCCAGCATCTGAGCGTTCCGCTGGTGCGCAGCCTGGACAGCTAAGGGCAGTTGGCCTTAAGACGGGCCCCATCGCCTTCAGGATTGCGGGGTCCGTCCGGGCTGTCCATTAAAAGCGAAAGCACCGGCGGCCGGATCGGGAAATGGGGGAAAACCCGCCCCGGCCACCGGTGCTGCTGGCGGACATCCCCATGCCCGCCTCATCACTCGCACCCTCAATGAGGTACTTACCAAGTTACAAAGCAAGGTTGGGTGCCGCCTGCAATAATCTTGGGAACTGGCTGGGAATCCGTCATCCGGAAGGCGTTAGACCGCCCCGACAGCCAACTGCAATGATGGATCCATGACCAACCGAATCGCATTCCTTGGCTGTGGATCCATGAACGAGGCAATTCTGGGCGGCCTGGTGGCCGCCGGAACGGACCCGTCCGACATCGTTGCCACCGTCCGCCGCGCAGAGCGGGCGGACGAACTCGCCCAGCGGCACGGCGTGATGGCGATCGCCGGCGAAGAAGATCCGGACAACAACAAGCTCGCTGCCAAAGGCTCCAGCCTGGTCATCCTGGGAGTGAAGCCGGTGGGCATCGCTGACCTTGCGCGCGAAATCAGCCCGGCCCTGTCCAAGGACACAATCGTGGTCAGCGTCGCCGCTGCCGTCTCCATCGCCCAGCTCGAAGCAGCGCTTCCGGAAGGGCAGCCGGTGATCCGCACCATGCCGAACACGCCCGCAAAGCTGGGCCGCGGCGTCGTATCCGTCACGCCTGGTTCATCCTGCACTCCGGAGCAGCTGGAGAAGGCCAAGGCCGTCCTGGCCGGTGCCGGCAAGGTGGTGGAGGTTCCCGAGGACCAGGTTGATGCGTTGTCCGCGATCAGCGGTTCCGGACCGGCGTACGCGTTCTACCTGGCCGAGGCCATGGCCGCGGCCGGCGTCGAGCTCGGCCTGGACGCTGAACTGTCCGTGATGCTCGCCCGCGAGACCGTTGCCGGTGCAGGCTTCATGCTCGCCGAGCCGGGAGCAGACCCCACCTCGCTGCGTGTCGCCGTCACCAGCCCCAACGGCACCACTGAGCGCGCCATCGCGACTTTCGACGACGGCGGGATCCCCAGGATCATCGCCGACGGCGCCCGCGCCGCAGCCGCCCGGGCAGCCGAAATCACCAAGCAGCTCGGCTAGCCAGGCACCACGTCAGGGGCGTGCGGCGAAGCGCTCCAGCAGGTCCACGTGTCCGGACACGATCAGCATGTCGTGCCCGGACACTTTGGTTTCCGGACGGGCATAGGTGAAGTCCTCACCCGGGGTCTTCACGCCCACGATCGTCACGCCGTACTTGGACCGCACCTTGGATTCCTCCAGCGTGAAGCCGACCGTCTCCTTGGGCGGGTACATTTTGACGATCGCGTAGTCGTCGTCGAACTCGATGAAGTCCAGCATGCGCCCGGACACCAGGTGCGCCGCACGGACTCCGGCATCGGCCTCGGGGTAGATCACGTGGTTGGCGCCGATGCGGCTGAGGATCTTGCCGTGGGAGGGCGTGATGGCCTTGACCCACAGGTGCTGGATACCCAGGTCCACCAGATTGACCGTAATGAGCACGGAGGATTCGATCGACGTGCCGACACCCACCACAGCCGAGCTGAACTCCTGCGCGCCCAGCTGCCGCAGGGCATCGATGTTGGTGGCGTCGGCTTCCACCACGTGGGTCAGCACGGGTGCCCACTTCTGGACCAGCGACCTGTCCCGTTCGATCGCGAGGACTTCCCGGCCCTGCTTGACCAGCTGTTCGGCCGTTGCCGACCCGAAACGGCCCAGGCCGATCACCAGCACTGGCGCATTGTGGGCTGGCCGGTTGGGGGCAGCCCCTGTGTTACTAGCCAATGATTGGCCTCTCTTCCGGGTAGTGGTACAGCTGGCTGCGTTGGTGCAGGGCCAGGCCTGCGGCCAGGGTGACGGTGCCCAGGCGGCCGGCGAACATGAGTGCGGTCAGGACGTAAACGCCCGACGGCGGCAGCTCGGCACTGAGGTTGGTGCTCAGTCCCACGGTTGCAAAGGCGGAGATAGTCTCGAAGAGCACCCGGTCCAGTGAGGCGCCGCTGATGGACAGGAGCAGGAAAGCGGCGACGGAAACCAACGTGGCTCCGGCGACGATGACCGAGATGGCCACCCGCATGGTGCCCTGTGGGATGGTGCGGCCATAGACCTTGACGTCGGCGTCGCCGCGGGCTTCGGCCACGATGGCGAGGAACATGACGGCGATGGTGGTCACCTTGATTCCGCCGGCGGTCGACGCCGAGCCGCCGCCGGCAAACATCAAGGCATCGGTCAGCAGCATGGTGGTTGATTCCATGTGGTTCTGGTCCACCAGATTGAAACCGCCGGAGCGGGTCATGACCGATGCGAAAAGGGAGTGGATGATCTTATCGCCCAGGCTCATATGCCCGATGGTCCGCAGGTTGTCCCACTCCATGAGCCCCCACAGGACTGTTCCCGCCACCAGCAGGATGAACGACACCTGGATGGTGAGCTTGGTGTGGAGGTTCCACTTCTTCCAGTTCAGGCCGTTCTGCTGCAGGACCATGACCACCGGAAAGCCCAGGCTGCCCAGGAAGACTCCGAGCATCAAGGGGACCAGGATCCACAGGTCGGTCTCGTACGGCACGATACCGTCCGAATGCGGGGTGAACCCTGCGTTGTTGAAGGCCGAAATCGAATAGAAGACTCCGTGCCACACCGCCTGCCAGAAAGGTTCGCCCAGGACCATGAACCGTGGAATGAGGGCCAGGGCCAGGGCGGCTTCGATGACCACAGAGGTGATGATCACGATCCTCAGCAGGGTACCGACTTCGCCGAGCCTGCCGGCGTTGTTCATGGCTTCCTGCGCGATGAGCTTACCCCGGACACCCAGCCGTTTGCTCACCATGAGGGCCAGCAGCGAGGCCAGGGTCAGTGTGCCAAGGCCGCCCACGAAGATGCCCACCAGGATCACCAGCTGCCCAAAGAAGGACCAGTGCGTGGCCGTTGACACCACGGTCAGCCCCGTGACGCACACACTGGATACGGCGGTGAACATGGATTGGTGCAGGGGGGTTGTTTCACCCGATGCCGCCGAGGCGGGGAGGGACAGAAGCCCGGTGAAGAGCAGGATGACCATGGAGAAGGCCACCAGCGCCAGGCGTGCAGGGGAGGAATTGGCGATGTTGTCGATGAAATCCCGGGCGCGGGTGAAGATCCACAGACCCTCACGCTCGGGCTGGCCGGGTTGCCAGTTGGCCGGGGTCCGGGACCGCGACTGGCTTTGGGACATGGCGATCTTCCTCGGTTGAACATACTTTCCTACGTAGTAAACCACTATTCGCCCGGCGTAACCCGGCGCTGGGGCCGCACGGGCTCGGGTAGCCTGTTCAGGGTGAACTCCAGGCCTGGGATGACTGCTTCCAGCATTACCCGTTCCGCACTGCCAACGACGGTGGTGTGGGATCCGGCCATGACTGCCTACAATTTCGGTCCAGGGCACCCCATGGCTCCGCAACGGCTGGAGCTGACGGCCCGCCTGGCCGGGTCCCTGGGACTCTTCGACCACAGCCACGTGGCGGTCGAGGCACCCAGGGTGGCTTCCGACGTCGAGCTTTTCACTGTCCACAGCCGCGCCTATGTGGAGGCTGTGCGCCGTGTCAGCGATGATCCGCTGGAACCTGAAGAGGACCGCGGACTGGGGACCGAGGACGATCCCGCGTTCGCGGGCATGCATGAAGCCAGCGCGCGGTTGGCCGGCGGCTCGCTGGTGGCGGCCGAGTCGATCCTGGACGGCACGGCCGTGCGGGCCGTCAACTTTGGCGGCGGAATGCACCATGCGTCGCGGGAGCGGGCCAGCGGCTTCTGCGTCTACAACGACGTCGCGCTTGCGATCCAGCGATTGCTCGACGGCGGTGTGCAGCGGATCGTCAGCATCGACGTCGACGCTCATCACGGTGACGGGACACAAAGCATTTTCTGGAACGATCCCCGGGTCATGACCATATCGCTGCACGAATCCGGGCTCACCCTCTTCCCCGGGACGGGCTTCGCCAACGAAACCGGCGGCCCCGATGCGCCGGGAACGGCGGTCAACGTGGCACTTCCGGCGTTCACCGGTGACGCTGCGTGGCTGCGGGCTTTCCACGCGGTGGTGCCACAGCTCGTGTCGGCGTTCGCTCCGGAAGTGATCGTCAGCCAGCACGGCTGCGATTCACACCGTCTTGATCCGCTGACGCACCTCAACCTGAGTGTTGACGGACAGCGGGAGGCGGCTGCCGCCGTCGGGGGCTTGGCCGCAAAGCACTGCGATAACCGGTGGATCGCCACCGGCGGCGGTGGCTACGACATCACGGGAGTCGTCCCCAGGGCGTGGACCCACCTGATAGGTATGGTGACGCAGCGTCCGGTTCCCCTGAAGACACCGGTTCCACAGGCCTGGCGCGACTACGTCCGGGAAGCCTACGGCGCCCAGACCCCGGAGCTGATGGGTGACGACGTGGACATCTGGTGGCGTTCCTGGGAGGTCGGCTATGACCCGGCGGACCAGGTTGACCGGACCGTGATGGCCACGCGCAAGGAAGTCTTCCCGCTGTACGGACTGGACCCCTGGTTCGACTGAGCGCCTAGCTTTCCTCGGTTTGGAACACCACCCCGGCTGCGCCCACCAGCCAGCCCAGGAGCGAGAGGGCGAACGCCCCGATCAGGTCGGTCGATGCTTGTCCCTTGAAAAGCCACACCACCAGCACGAGCATCCCCATGGTCATGTAGACCATGATGGCGAAGATCACCCTGCCTGAAAGCCGGGTTGCCACGGCGCCCGGACTGACCAGCTGGTTCGGCTCGCCGGCCGCGGCGCTGTCCCTTTTGACTTCCGAGATCGTGAAGCCCAGTGCCGACGCCGTCAGCGAACTCAGGGATGTCGACAGGACCCCCGCTGCCGTGACCAGGGCGCCGTTCAGTTCCGGCCGTTCTGCGCCACCGGAAGGTACCCAGGTGCCCACACGGATCAGGACGGTGGCCCACACCAGGACAAACAGGGCCAGGAACACTGCGGCGATGATGTTGAAGATGTGGCGCCGGAACAAGTCAGTCATTGCCATGCACCCCGTGCGTTGGGCGGCCGGGGCCTGGGAGCCCGGACAGACCGTGTTTTCGTTGTAGCACCGGCCGGGGGAGTGGTCAACGATCCTTTGCTTCGTCGCCGACGGAAACAGTGATGCCTTTTGGCGTATATGTCGCTAGGGTGGGAGGCATGGTGACTGACGACGTATTTGCCGTCATTGCTGAGGCAACCAGGCGCGAGATCCTGGTCTCCCTCCGCTCTGGGGACAAAGCAGTAGGCGAACTGGTGGCGGAACTGGAGGCCAGCCAGCCCACGATCTCCAAGCACCTCAAAGTGCTTCGCGAGGCCGACCTCGTGAGCATGCGGGCCCAGGGCCAGAAGCGCTACTACGCGTTGAATCCCAAGCCCCTTGCCGGCGTCGCCTCCTGGCTGGAAACGTTCGACGTCGGACCCAAGCCTCCCGCCGCCGTCGCGCCTGTTGCAGGGGCTGCTTCCGATATCCATCCGGCAGCCCCGGCGCTTGCGAACCAACCGTCCGCCCAAGCTGCCGACGTTCGTCCGGAAGCGTTGAGCCAGGCGGTCGTAGCGCAGGCCGGTGAGACCCCCGTTTCCTTGGAATTGCAGTCGGACGACACTGTGCCGCAGCAGATCGGACGCACGGTAGGCCGGGCAGCCACCAGGGCCGCGGACCTGCTGGCCAACCTTCCCAACCTCCCCAAATTTGGACGGAAGCGATAGCGTCCTAACGTGATCCTCACCACATTGTGAGGTTTTGTTAACTTCCTGTTTCCTTGTGTTTCCGGGGTTCTTGGACAGTTGTGTTAACTCCCCGGGCCGGGGTCACAAAGCCATCGGATGGAGATCCTACCTTCGTTGGTGCAACCATGAGCGGGACTGGATCGTCTCGCCGCGGGTCGGCGCACTAGTGGATAGGAAAAGTCATGGATTCGAGGCTGGAAGCCGTCCGGGACACCGTATTGGCGCGGAACCCGGGCGAAAAGGAATTCCACCAGGCCGTCACCGAGGTCTTCGAAAGCCTGGGGCCGGTCCATGACCGCCATCCCGAGTTCCTGGAGGGCGCGGTCCTGGAGCGCCTGTGCGAGCCGGAGCGCCAGATCATCTTCCGCGTCCCGTGGACCGACGACGCCGGACGTGTCCACGTCAACCGCGGTTTCCGTGTGGAGTTCAATTCCGCGCTCGGACCCTACAAGGGCGGGCTGCGGTTCCACCCGTCCGTCTACCTGGGCATCGTGAAGTTCCTCGGCTTTGAGCAGATCTTCAAGAACGCTTTGACCGGCATGCCGATCGGCGGGGGCAAAGGTGGTTCCGACTTCGATCCCCGTGGCCGTTCGGACGCCGAAATCATGCGGTTCTGCCAGTCGTTCATGACTGAGCTGTACCGCCACATCGGCGAATACACCGACGTTCCTGCCGGTGACATCGGGGTGGGCGGCCGCGAGATCGGCTACTTGTTCGGCCAGTACAAGCGCATCACCAACCGGTACGAATCCGGTGTCCTCACGGGCAAGGGAATTTCCTGGGGCGGTTCGCTGGTCCGGCCGGAGGCTACCGGCTACGGCACGGTGATTTTCGCGCAGGAGATGCTGAAGACCCGCGGGACGTCTTTCGATGGCCAGCGTGTTGTGGTGTCCGGTTCGGGCAACGTGGCCATCCACGCAATTGCCAAGGCACAGTCGCTCGGGGCGACCGTGGTGGCCTGCTCCGACTCGGCCGGCTACATCGTGGACGAGGCGGGGATCGACGTCGGGCTCTTGAGTCAGGTCAAGGAAGTTGAGCGCGCCCGCCTGACCGAGTACGCCGCCCGACGCCAGGGGTCCAGCTACGTCGCCGGTGGTTCCGTCTGGGACGTCAACGGCACCGTTGCGCTCCCTTGCGCGACGCAGAACGAGCTCGACGGCGATGCTGCCGCGAAGCTGGTCAGCAACGGGCTGATCGCCGTGGCCGAAGGCGCGAACATGCCTTCGACACAGATGGCCGTGTCGATCTTCCAGGACGCAGGCATCCTGTTCGGGCCGGGCAAAGCCGCCAACGCGGGCGGCGTTGCAACCTCCGCGTTGGAGATGCAGCAGAACGCCAGCCGTGATTCCTGGACCTTTGAACACACTGAGCAGCGGCTCACCGAGATCATGGTGGGCATCCACGACCGTTGCGCAGAGACGGCCGAAGAATATGGTGCCCCTGGCAACTACGTGGTGGGTGCCAACATCGGTGGCTTCGTGAAGGTTGCCGACGCGATGCTGGCGCAGGGCCTCATCTAACGCTCCTGGCACCCAACTGGGTCGCAGTTAAGCGCGTTTAGAGCCGTCTAAACGCGCTTAACTGCGACCTGGTTGGGCTAGCGCTGGAGCAGGCGGACGTGATCCGGGGTAAGGTCCGCTACCTTGCTGACTCCGAGCAGTGCCATGGTCCGCGTCATGTCCTTTTCGAGGATCTGGATGGTCCGGTCCACACCCTCACGCCCGCCGGCCATGAGCCCATAAAGATAGGCCCGGCCGATCAAGGCGAAGTCCGCGCCCAAGGCCAGGGCTGCCACGATGTCGGCGCCGCTCATGATGCCTGTGTCCAGCATGACCGCGGCCTTGCTGTTGTCCGCCTTCAGCGCAGCCGAGACCTCGGGCAGCAGGTGGAACGGAATGGGGGCGCGGTCCAACTGACGGCCACCGTGGTTGGACAGCACGATCCCGTCCGCGCCGTGGTCCACCACCTTCCGCGCATCCTCGACGGTCTGGATGCCCTTGACCACGAGCTTGCCCTTCCAGGTTTCGCGCAGCCAGTCGAGGTCTTCATAGGTCAGGGTGGGGTCGAACATGGAGTTGATCAGGTCGGCCACGGTGCCCGTGTAACGCGACAGCGAAGCAAAGGTCAGGGGTTCGTGGGTCAGGAAGTTGAACCACCAGGCCGGCCGGTAGGACGCATCCAGCACGGTCTTCAGCGTCAGCGCCGGTGGGATGGTCATGCCGTTGCGGACATCGCGCAGGCGGGCACCGGCCACTGCCGTATCCACTGTGACCATCAAGGTGTCGTTGCCCGCTTTAGCGGCCCGCTCGATCAGTTCCAGGGAGCGGTCCCGGTCCGTCCACAGATAGAGCTGGAACCAATTGCGGCCATTCGGCGCCGCCGCGGCGACGTCTTCGATCGAGGCCGTGCCCATGGTGGACAGGGTGTAGGGAATGCCGGCAGCCTCGGCGGCCTGCGAGCCTGCGTACTCACCTTCGGACTGCATCATGCGCGTGAACCCGGTGGGTGCGATGCCGAACGGGAGTTTGGATTCCTGACCGAGGATCTCCGTGCGGAGGTCGATCCTGGAGACGTTGCGCAGGATTCCCGGCCGGAATTCGATGTCCTGGAAAGCCTGGCGTGCCCGGCGCAGGGTGATTTCCTCTTCCGCTGCACCGTCCGTGTAGTCGAAGGGCGCTTGCGGGGTCCTGCGCTTTGCCATATCCCGCAGGTCCCAGATGGTGCTTGCCCGCTTGAGCCGCGCAGCCTTGCTGAATTCGGGCTTCTTGAATTGCATCAAGGGGGCCAGGTCCGACACCTTGGGAACGCGCCGCTTCAGGGCCGGAGGCTGTACGACGGCGGGACCCGGCTGCGGCGCGCGGCTGACGTTCTGGTCGCTGCCGGCGTCGGCGGGGGCTGCGGTGATTTTGGGATCGAGGGTGTCGGTCATGCGGTTCTCCCTTGAATTCGTGTGGTCTAACCACACTGTAGGCCATGTGGTCTGACCACATCAACTACTATTTCGGTATGCGTACGCACGAACTTGTCCTCGAATGGATCGAGAAGCAGCTGTCCAGCGGCGAACTGGCCCTCGGAGGGCGCTTGCCCGGCGAAAGGACCATGGCCGAACAGTTGCAGGTTTCCCGGACCTCTGTCCGCGAGGCCGTCCGGATCCTTGAGGCGATGGGTGTGGTCCGGGCCGGGGTGGGCTCGGGAAAGGACGCAGGCACCATCGTTATTGCCGAACCGGGGTCGGCCCTGGGGTCCACGCTCCGACTGCACGTGGCCACCAGGCACTTCCCGGTCGCAGACATCGTGGAAACCCGCGTCCTCCTGGAATCGTGGGCTGCCGAACGTGCGCAGGCCGGCGGGCCCGCGCTGGACGAGGCTGCGGACATGCTGGCGCAGATGGAGGAGGCTTCGGACATTGAGTCGTTCCTGGCTCTCGATGCGCGGTTCCATGTGGCCCTGGCCCGGGCGGCAGGCAATGCGGTGGTCAGTGCCATGATGGCCTCCCTTCGCGGGGCCATTGAGAACTATGCCGGGGAACTCACGGGCAACCTGCCGGACTGGAGCGCCACGTCAGGAAGGCTTCGGGCTGAGCACCGCGCCATCCTCGCTGCCGTCAACGCAAACGACGGCGGCAAGGCAGCGGAGCTTGTGGCCGCCCACATCCGGGGCTTCTACACGGAGGCCGGAGTGGATGCCAATCCCTCGCCGAGATGACACTTGATGACAATGTTCCACGTGGGCATTGCCATTAAGTGCCAACTCGCTGGGTTCAAACTGACTTCAATGCCGGGGCGGCAGTGCTCTTGCGGATTTCCATCCGGGGAGCGAACTCATCCTGCTGCAGGGCGGGAGTTTCGCCGCCCTGCTGGATCTGTTCCCGCATCCTGCGCCAAGCCAGGCTGCCGAGCTCGTTGATGGGGACCGCTGCCGTGGTGAGCGGGGGAGTGGTGTATTTGGCGAACGGGATATCGTCGAAGCCCGTGACGGAGATGTCCTCCGGCACCCTGATGCCACGCTCATGCAGGCCGCTGAGGAGGCCCATGGCCACCAGGTCGTTGAATGCCAGGATGCCTGTGGCACCGCTGGCGATGATGGCTTCCGTGGAGTCGTGGCCTGAATCGAAGTTCGAGCCGCCATGCAGCATCTGGAGCTCAATGTCCGGATGGTCCGAGCGGAACTGCGCCAGCCCCACCAGCCGCTGGCGGTTGGAGGCGCTGTGTTCCGGGCCTGACAGGTATGCCAGCCGTTGGTGGCCCAGGGATACCAGGTGTTGGGCGAGTTCCTGGATGCCTTGCCCATAATCGACGCTCAGGCTCGGGGTGGTGGTGTTGATGGTGGTCCGGTTGATCAGGACCAGCGGGTGGAGAGTGGGTGCCAGTTCTTCAAGTTCGGCATCGGGCATGCGGGGTGCGCAGAGCACCACGCCGTCACAGCGCCGCCGTGCCTCTCCGGCCAGGATCGCTTCTTCGCTGGTCACTTCGGAGGAGTCTGCGATCAGTACGCGGTAGCCGTCCTGGGCGGCAGCGATGCTCAAGCCGCGCAGAATGGCCTGGAAGGTGGGATTGGCCAGGTCCGGCACCACAATGCCGATGGTGTCCGTCTTGCCCAGCGCCAAACTGCGGCCCACAGGATTGGGCTGGTACTTCAACTCGGCGGCAGCTGCACGCACGCGCTCGGCAATGCCGGGGTCCACCGCGGCGTTGCCGTTCATGACGCGCGACACGGTGGCGTGCGACACGCCCGCTTTCTCCGCGACGTCGGCGATGCCAACGCGCCTGTTGGTATTCCTGCGTGCCATCCTGCCCCTTCCAATTGGCTTGTCCCGTGCTGCCCCGCCCTTGGGGTGATGGTTGACGCGACCGCCAGAGTCTTGATACAAAGCTTATAACGCTCTGAGAAAACGCTTTCTCATGATTCTTCCCAGAACAAGCCGGGCCGTCAAGCGGTTCACTCCTGCCTTTGGAAAGGGGCATCCTCCATGGTCAACGTCGACACCGCCGAGACCCACCCAACCGCCACCACAGCCACCCCTGGGACCGCCGGCCAGCGCACAAGGATTGCGCTTATCGGCACCGGCGGACGTTCGGAAATGTACATCCGGGCCATCTTCGGCCAGCACGCCGACGTCGCCGAACTCATCGCGTTGTCCGACGTCAACCCGGGCCGTGTGGAGTTCTACCAGGGACTCATCCAGGAACTCGGCGCACCGGGCCCGGTGGCCACCTTTGAGCCGGGCAAGCTGACAGAGTTCATCCAGGACAACGGCATCGAGCGGGTCATCGTGACCACTCCTGACTACACGCATGCGGACTACATCGTTGAAGCGCTCGAGGCCGGTGCCGACGTCGTGGTTGAAAAGCCTCTGACCATCGACGTTGAAGGTTGCCGCCGCATCACCGCAGCCGTGGCCGAAACCGGCCGCAACGTGGTGGTCACGTTCAACTACCGCTATTCGCCGCGTAACTCGGCCCTCAAGGAGGTCATCCAGAACGGTGTGATCGGCAAGGTGACCTCCATCGACTTCAGCTGGGTGCTGGATACGGTCCATGGAGCCGACTACTTCCGCCGCTGGCACCGCGACAAGAAAAACTCAGGCGGCCTGCTCATCCACAAGGCGTCCCATCACTTCGACCTGGTCAACTGGTGGATCAACGACGTTCCGGAGCGCGTTTTCGCCTCGGGCGGGTTACGGTTCTACGGCGACAAGAACGCCAGCGAACGCGGCCTGGGCGCACGCCCTGAGCGCGGCACCGTGGACGGCCTGGAACGGGATCCGTTCCGCTTGGACCTGCGCGACGACGAACGCTTGAAAGCCTTGTACTACGACAACGAGAAGTTCGACGGATACCGCCGTGACCAGGACGTCTTCACCGAGGGAATCACCATTGAAGACAATCTGGCCCTCGTGGTGGATTACCAGGGTGGCCCCACGCTGAGCTACTCGCTGAACGCCCACAGCCCGTGGGAGGGCTACCGCGTCACCGTGAACGGAACGGAGGGCCGCGCCGAACTCGAGGTGGTGGAGCGCGCCGCCGTCGAATTCAGTACGGACAAGAAGACGGTCGTCGACCCCAGCGCCACTCCCATCGAGGAAGAAGACGCCGTGCGCCGCAACGGTGAGCGGCTCGTGGTGCAGCGCCACTGGGAAGCAGCCTACGAGGTACCGATCATCAACGGGGAGGGTGGACACGGCGGCGGCGACAACCTGCTGCTTTCGGACCTCTTCAATGGCCCCGGTGTCGACCCACTGGGCCGTCCCTCCGGCTACATCGACGGGCTCCGTTCCGTCTCGGTGGGCATCGCCGGAAACCAGTCCCTGGAATCAGACGTGCCGGTCCGCATCAGCGGACTGGGACTCGGCGTCGACCTCGGCCGCGGCCAGGCATAGCCGCAGTCCCGTAGACGAAGGAACATCATATGAGCACGATTTTTGTCACCGGCGGGTCCGGACGGCTCGGCCGCAGTGTGGTGGCTGGCCTGGCCGCCGCAGGACACGGAGTGATCTCCGTGGACCGCGACGCCATCCCCGCAGACCAGCTGCCGGCCGGCGCCACACAGCGGACCGCAGACCTGCTGGCGCCGGGCGAGGCGGCGCGGCTGATCCAGGAAACAACCCCCGACGCCGTCATCCACCTCGCTGCTATCGCGGTACCCTTCAGCGCGCCGGAGGATGTCATCTTCAGCACGAACACACGGCTCGCCTATGCGGTGATCAGTGCTGCCACCGACGCCGGGGTCCCGAAGATCGTGACGGCAAGCAGCCCCACCGCCCTCGGTTACGGCTCACCGGCAGGTTGGCTGCCGCCGTCGTTCCCTTTGGACGAGCAGACGCCGCCCAAGCCGTGGAACGCCTACGCACTGTCCAAGCTCATCGCCGAGCAGACGGTCCAAATGTTTGCCGCCGCGCAAGGGGACAAGATCCGGTACGCGGCCTTCCGTCCCTGCTACGTGATCTCGCCCGAGGAATGGGAAGGTGCGCCGACCCAGCAGGGCCACACGGTCCACGAACGCCTGGACGATCCCGCGCTGTCCGCCCCGGCGTTGTTCAACTACGTGGATGCCCGGGACGTTGCGGAATTCCTGGACGTGCTCCTGGCCAAGATGGACACCATTCCCAACGGGCAGACCTTTTTCGTCGGCGCCAAGGACGCCTTGGCTACCGCACCGCTGGCCGAATTGTTCCCGCGGTTCCTGCCGGGCAGCGGTCCTCTGACGGAACACCTCACGGGCACCAGCCCTGCCTTCTCCGTGGACAAGGCGCGCGAACTCCTGGGCTGGGAACCGAAGCGCAGTTGGCGCACCGAACTTACCCCGGCCTATGAGGGCGAAGACACAGCATTACTCAATGACGAGACCCACCGCGGCCTGGTGCCTGCGGGAGCAACCAGCAAGGAGACAGCATGAATTTCGACGGCGTACTTTTCTTCCCCGTCACACCCTTCACCGAGGACGGCTCGGTGGATGTCGCCCTCCTGAAGGAGCACATCGCATCGCGCCTGCCGTTCGGTCCGGGCGGGGTGTTCCCGGCCTGTGGAACGGGTGAGTTCCACGCCCTGTCCCTCGACGAAATCCGCACCGTGGTGACTGCCGCCGTCGAAGTCGTTGCAGGTGCCGTGCCGGTCGTTGCCGGCGCCGGTGGCCCCTTGGGCCACGCGATCGCCGCCGCCAGGGTTGCCGAGGAAGCGGGCGCCGATGCCCTTCTGGTCCTTCCGCCGTATCTCGTCACCGGGCCCACCGACGGCGTAGTCGCCTATGTTGAAGCCGTTGCCGCAGCCAGCAGTTTGCCCGTGATCGTGTACCACCGCGGCACGGCCAAGTTCACGGCCGCTGCCATGACCCGCCTGACGGCCAACCCCAAGGTGGTGGGCTTCAAGGACGGAATCGGAGACGTCGGCCTTGCCCAGGAAATCGTCTCCGCCATCAACGCGAGCGGCCGCACGGATTTCGCACTGTTCAACGGCCTCCTGACCGCCGAACTGACGCAGGGCGCCTACCGTGGCCTGGGCATCCCGCTGTACTCCTCGGCAGCGTTCGCCATGGCTCCCGAGATCGCGAAGGCCTACTACGACGCCTACGTTTCCGGTGATGAGGAACGCCGCAACGCCCTGCTTGAGGGTTTCTACGGACCGCTGGTCAGGCTCCGCGACCAAACACCCGGCTTCGGCGTCTCGCTCATCAAGGCGGGTCTGCGGCTGTCGGGACTGCCCGTTGGCTCCGTGCGTCCGCCGCTGGTGGACCCCACCGAGGAACAGCTGCTGGAGCTCAAGGCAATCCTCGCCAAGGGCCACGAGCTGGCCGGCAACTGATGACCAGCCGAATCACCGGGCTCTCCACGCGCCTCATCACGGTCCCGCTGCTGCGCAGCTGGGGTGTGGAGGCGCCGGAGAACCACGTGATTGTCACCGAACTGACTACCGACGACGGCGGTACCGGCCACGGTTTCTCCTGGACGCCGACCATTGGCCCCCAGGCGGTACAGGCCCTCCTGGACCACGACATCGCCCCTTTCATTGCCGGACTCGAAGCCAACCCGGAGATCGTGTGGGACCAATTGTGGAAGCGCCTGCATGAGGCCGGCGGGGGAGGGCTGACCACCATTGCGATGGCCGGCGTGGACCTGGCCTTATGGGACCTCAAAGCCCGACTGGCCGGCACGTCCGTCACAGGGCTCCTGGGGCAGCGGCAGGAATCCGTTGAAGTCTACGGTTCCGGCGTAAACCTGCATTACACCTTGGACGAACTCGTGGAGCAAGCCCGGCGATGGGTCGCTGGAGGACACCACGCCGTGAAGATCAAGGTGGGCAAGCCGGAACTCCGTGAAGACGCCGAACGCGTGGCCGCCGTCCGCGAGGTCATTGGACCGGACCGGCTGCTCATGATCGACGCCAACCAGCGCTGGGACCTTGCACATACTTTCCGTGCACTGGATGTCCTGGCCGGCTACGGGCTGGAATGGTTGGAAGAACCGATCCGTGCGGATGATCTATGGGCCTACCGGAGGCTGCGCAAGCACTCGCCGGTGCCCATCGCGTTGGGGGAGAACGTCCACACCATTTACCGGTTCCGCGACTTCATCGAGGCAGAAGCCGTGGACATCATCCAGCCCAACATCGTCCGGGTCGGTGGCATTACCCCGTTCCGGCGGATTGTTGAGCTGGCCAGGGCCAACAGCATCAGGGTCGCTCCGCACCTCCTTCCCGAACTGTCCGGGCAGCTGGCTCTGACCTTGGCCGAGGCCGTCAGCGTGGAAGACGTGGAGGACGCCTCCTTCCAGGCACTCGGCATTCTTGAGGGCCCATCACCGATCAGGATCCGCAACAGCCGCCTCAGCAGTACCGGACGCCCGGGCATGGGCTTCGAATTCTCTGCCGGCCGTCCGGCACCCACGACCGAAGGACACCACATTGAGTACAGCAACTCTTGACCTGACGGCAGTAACTGCTGCCGCGGCGGCCGCCGCCAAAGTCACCGCAGCAGCGTCCGACGCCGATCGCGCAGCCTGGCTGACCGCCGTCGCGGACGCCTTGGACGCCAACGTGACGGAGCTCGTTGCCATTGCAGACTCCGAGACCAACCTGGGGACGGTCAGGCTCACCGGCGAAGTTGCACGGACCAGCGGCCAGCTGCGTTTGTTCGCGCGCGTCATCACCGAAGGTTCGTACCTCGAAGCCGTGATCGACCACGCCGATCCCCAAGCCACCCCGCCCAAGCCCGACCTGCGCCGCATCCTTAGGCCCGTTGGCCCGGTAGCTGTGTTCTCGGCGTCGAACTTTCCGTTCGCGTTCTCTGTGGCCGGCGGCGATACCGCTTCCGCGCTCGCTGTCGGATGCCCGGTGATCGTCAAGGCCCATTCCGGGCACCTCCGTCTGTCCGAGCGAACGGCGGAAATCGTCAGCGAGGCCTTGGCCGAGGCGGGCGCCCCGGAGGGCATTTTTGCTTTGGTGAGCGGTCGCGAGGCAGGTACGGCGCTGGTCCAGGACCCGGCCATCAAGGCGGTAGGCTTCACCGGTTCCATTCCCGGCGGCCGTGCCCTGTTCGATCTTGCGGTCTCACGGCCCGAGCCCATCCCGTTCTACGGCGAGCTTGGCAGCCTGAACCCCGTGGTCATCACGGCTGCGGCCCTGGCGGAACGTGGACGGGAACTCGCCGCGGGGCTCGCAGCTTCCTTCACCATGGGCGCGGGACAGTTCTGCACCAAGCCCGGCCTCATCTTCATCCCCGCCGGGACGGACTTCGCTGCGGACCTGGCCGAGGCGGGCAAGGACAAGCCAGCGGCTGCCATGCTCACCGAACGCATCGCCGAGGCCTACCCCCATGGGCTCCGCAACGTGGCCGGCCAGCCCGGTGTCACCGTGGTCAGCGGCACGCCGGACCAGGACGCCTTGGCCGATGGCGCAGCGCCCGTGGTCTTTTCCACCACAGCGGCCAACGTGCTGGAGCGGCCGGAAGAGCTCTTGGAGGAGTGCTTCGGCCCGACGACGCTGCTCATTGAGTACGCCGACCAAGCTGAGTTGTCCCAGGCCCTTGCGAAGGTCCCGGGAAGCCTGACTGCGACCATCCATGCCCAGCCCGGCGAGGACATCGGGGCGCTTGTTGAGCAGCTCAGCGGCCTGGCCGGACGCGTGCTGTTCGCCGGCTGGCCGACCGGCGTCGCAGTGAACTGGGCCCAGCAGCACGGCGGTCCGTACCCGGCCACGACCTCGCTCTTCACATCGGTGGGAGCGACGGCGGTCCGCAGGTTCCAACGCCCCGTGGCGTACCAGGACGCGCCCGAAAGCATCCTGCACCCGGCACTGCACGAAGCCAACCCGCTGGGTATCCCGCGCCGCGTCGACGGTACACTAACCCTCCCCTAACCCACACGCCGGCACCCAACTGGGTCGCAGTTAAGCGCGTTTTGAGCCGTCAAAAACGCGCTTAACTGCGACCTACTTGGGTGGGGGGACGCGAAAGGGACGGGTCACCGTGAAGGTGACCCGCCCCTTTCGTTTGTTCGGGATGAGGGCTACGGACGCAGCGTCAGAGGACGACGGCGGCCGTCCACTTCCGCTGCAGGCCACCGATCGTCAAGGCTGAGGACCTGAATGCCGCCCTCCGTGAGCAGCACAGTGTCCTCGATCTTCACCCCCGGCCCGGAGGGGTTCCACGTGAAGGGTTGGTTGAGGACGATCGTGTCTGTCACGTCGGCGGTGACCCGGGGATCCCGTCCTGCGTAACCCGCAGGGCCGCCCTGGTGGTGCTGCTTCCATTGGTCGGCGCCGAAGCCGTGCCGTTCGTAGGCTGTCTGGATCTCTGCGAAGACATCGTTGAGCCGTGCACCCGGCACGGTGGCCCGGAAGATGTCCGCCTCCACTGCAGCGATGCGGGCCTCAGCGTCCAGTTCCTGGCGGGTGCCGGCGTCGAACGCCACCCAACGGGTCACGTTGGCAACCAGGCCGTCGCGCCGGGCGCAGACCACGGCCATGGCCCGGCGGCCAAGGGGAGCATGCGTTGCCAACGGGTGGCGGAAGTCGCTGCGGCCTGAGCCGTTGCAGAGCAGGACCAGGGGCTCGGCCCCGACCGACACGATCCGGGCAGCAAGCCCGGCAACCAGCTCAAACTCGGTGGTCTCCGGTGTTGCCCCATAAAGGACATCCGTCATGGCCGCAGCTGCATCTGCGGACAGCTGCGCGTACCGGGCTGCCTCCGCAGGGAGCAGTTGCTGCCGGGCTGCACGGAGTTCGGCTGTCACCGCGGATTCGAACAGGGGGTTGCCGTCGCCTGCCAAGGCTGCCGCAGCGGCGTGCAAAGGACCGTGCCAGGGAACCGTGTGGAGGCTGACTCCTTGGGGCAGTTCCTCGGCGGCAATCCGGCCGGCCTCATTGTTGAAGGTCACAAGGTGGTCGCCTTCCCGGTCCACGAGCAAAGCCGCAATGGGATCGCCTGCCAGGCTGATGTGGACGCGGCTGCCATCGAGGTACCAGGTGAGCGCCGTGTGCGTGGTCAGCAGCAGCGAATCACGTCCTGCGGCATCGAGGATGTCCAGCACCCGGCGGCGTTTTACCTCGCGGTCGCCGGCGTTGCCGGGCGCGGTCCGCGGTGCGGCGCCGGACACGGTTGTGGACTGAGCTGGAGCGGTCATGCCGATTCCCCCATGTGAGTGATGAGCTGTTCTATGTCTTGTGTTGCCAGGAAGCCGTCAGCGATGAGGACGGTGACCGTGCGGCGGACGGGATTGCCGGGTTCGGCCTGGACCGGTTTGTCCCAGGCCAGGGACAGTCCGACGCCCGGATAGCCCGAATGCCGCACGAACCATGGGTCAGGGGCCTGCGGCGCAGCAAGGAAAACGAGCGTTGCGGGGTGGCCAAGGTGCCCACTGCCGGCGTCGAACGTTCCCGACCATGCCAGCCACGGCGCGACGCTCCCATGCACGGCGTCCTCACCGCGGGCGTCTACGGTCCAGATGGTGGCGTCTGCGACCTTCGGCAGCCGCCAGAAGAAGCCGCCGTAGCCGCCCTGCGGCCTGCCGTTCGAACCGGGGCTGCCGAGCAGCACCGTCCGGTTTACGGCCGGTTCGAGGCTGAAGTCCAAGGTCAGCGTCCACGCGGAATGCCCGACGGCGGACCACCGCCACTCGCGCTGTTCGCTGAGTAGCCGGGTGCCGTCCGGGCCGATCCAGCCGAGCTGTTCCACCCTTCTCCCGGCCAGATGTTCGGCGGCTTCCGTCACGATGCGTCCGTGGTCCTTGCGCCAGACGTAGGCCCCGGCGTCGCGGGTGTAAGTGCGGCCACCCCAGAAGTTGATGCCATCGACGTCCTGCAACGCGACGCCGGCGCCCAAGTGCCATACGTGGTCCTCGGGAACGTGATCGGTGACCACGGTTCCGGCCAAGGTGCGGATGGGGTGCAGGTAGGGCCGTGGGGATGACGTGGGCCTGATCTCGGATCCATCCCGGACAGTGGCGACCGTGGTTCCGCCCAGGCCCATGACCGGGGTTTCCGGACCGGAAGTCCACGGTGCTCCCAGTTCCTGGAATGTGGCCTGGCCCAGGGCTGCCCGTTGGATCCACGATTCGATGCCGTGCACCACCGCGTGTGCCTGGTCCCCTTCGCCCACCCAGCTCACGTGGCCGGCGCCGATGGGCTTAGGATCCTCGGCCGTGCGGATCGCCTCGAGCACCGAAACGTAGGCGCCCGCGCTGCAGAGCGGGCTCAGGAGATCCTCTTTGGACTGCGCGGTGAGGAGATTCTCCAGAAGATCTGTCCTGGCGAAACTTTCGCTCCTGGTGCCTGCTGGGGTGGTGATGTCCAAACGGTCTTCAGTGTAGGAGAAGGTGACCTGGCCCAAGGTGCCGTAGACCGTGACAAGCGGGGCAGTCTGCACGGGGGCGCACAGCGTCAGGGCACACGTCAGGACCGTTCCATTGGTTGTACGCACCCGGACCACTGAGGTGTCGTCGCTTTCGGTGTTATTGGCCCGGTAAAGGTCCGTGTCCACCTGCTCCACATTGGCCACGGTCCTGGCACCCGCAAGGCGCAGGCCGGTTGCGACGGCGTGGGCCAAGGCATTGGTTGCGACGCCGTCAACGACGTCCGTCCCGTTCAGGCTCCGTTTTCCGGCCCATCGGGATCGTGTGAAGTACCCCCGCGTGCGAAGCCACTGTCCTGTTGCACTGATCCCGCGGACCTCGCCGATCCCGCCGGAATCCACGATGTCCTGGATCGCCGGGATGGCGTGTGAACCCAGGCTCTGGAATCCGAGCTGCACCAGCTTGCCGGCTTGTGTCGCCGCGGCCAGGACGTCCTCGTACTGCGCCATGGAGGCTACCGGCGGTTTCTCCAGGTACACGTTGGCCCCGGCGGCAAGTGCTGCGAGGGCAAGCGGTGCGTGCGTCTGGATCGGCGTGGAGATGATGACCACGTCCGGGGTCTCTCCGGCTGCCAACAGATCGTCGAGGGAACCAAATACGGCAACATCTGCCGGGAGTTGGCCCTCTGCCGGCGGTACGGGATCCGCTACGGCCACGAGGTGCAGCTTTCCTGCCGTGCCCAGGCGTCGGAGGTTCTCCAGATGGCGTTCCCCGAAGCCATGCACGCCAACCAGAGCCACCGTGGGAAGGGCCGCGGGTTCGGCTGCGGTCAGTGTTTGCGTCGTTGCAAGATGGGTCATGAGGCGGTCCTAGCTGAAGCTGTTGAGGGTTGTTCTGCCATGAGATGCGAGGCGAGAAAGGCTGCCGCTTCTTCCTGCATGGCCGGCGTGAAAACGTGCCCTTCGTTCCAGAAGCTGCCGCTGTACCGGCCCGGCGCTGCGGCCAGAAGGCGCGCATCGGCGTCGCGCATTCCGTCTTCGGGGAGCAGCTCATCACGCAGGCCGTACTGCAGCAGGAAGGCATCGGCCGTGGACCGCGCCGCGAGGTCCGGCAACCCGCCCAGGCGGGGGAGTCCGGACGAGTGAAGCAGCCACGAATGGGCGTCCACGTATGCGGGAAGGAGCGATTCGAAGGTGGTCATCATGCACGCCACCACGTAGCTGCGGATCTGTGGGCTGAGCGCGGCGAGCACCATGGCCCGGCCACCGCCACCGGAGAAACCGATGCAACCAAGACGCCCCGCGTCCACTCCGGGCAGGGAAGCCAGGACGCCCAAGGCAGTGAGATCATCGTGCGCCACCGTGCCGGCGATCGTCGAGCCAAGCAGGGTGGCGGCCTTCGCCACGGTTTCTTCGTGTGCGGCCGCTGCTGCGTTGTACCTCTCCGCCGGAGAAGGTACGACGCCGGCCTCCCGCCACAGTGCCTCCTGGCCATCCAGCCAGTGGGCAGTCCGGTAGGGCAGGGCGTCCAGGTGGAATCGCCGGCTTCCCCACATGAAGGCATCGTGGGCCAGTACGGCAAATCCTTGCCGGGCCAACCAGGTAGCCAGCGGCCGCCCACCGTAGAGTTTTGCCTGCAGGCCGGGAGGAAGCGGACCGAGCCCGGGCCGGGAGGTTGTACCGCCGTCGTGCCTCGCTGCCTCACCAGGGATCCCGACCAAGCGCTCTGCGCCGTGTGACTTGATGCCGCCATGGCAGTGCAGGGCCAGCAGGCCGGGGAGCGGCCCGGCGATGCTGGTTGGCCGGACGAGCCAGGCCGACGTCCTGGGACCGAAACCCGTTTGCCAGGAAAGGCGGGACGTCACCACATTGTTGTCTTCGACTTCCCAGTCCACCGTGATTGCAGTACCAGGCGTAACGGCCGGAACACCGAGAGCGCCGGCGAGCAGCCTCGCGACTTTGGAAGCGGGCCTGTACGGGTTGTCGGCGGCGTAGCCGGGCCAATCCTCGTAGCCGGCAATCGCGCTGGGGCGTCGCTGCCTCCCGGCGATGCCAGCCGTCGTGGCTGTCTGTGGGAACAATGAGTCCTGCTTTGCTGGGGCGGATGGGTGTGCAGGACCGCACGCCGGACTTCTTCAGCGTGGGCTCGATCTGCAGTTGCGCGTTCTTAAGAAAACGCTTTCTCAAAAATTAGCAAAAGGCTGTACATGGGTCAAGAAAACGTTTACTTTGGTACGGAGCCGCTGAACGCCGGGACCCTGATCCTGGAGAATCAGGTGGTAGCGCCGGAGTACCCGGCGGTCCCGGACGGCAGCATTTCCCAGCAAGAATTCCGTGGAAGGCCACGATGACCAAAGGAGACCACATGGCCGCACAGCATCACCCCGCAACGCCGCAGGGCGTCCGGGGTCACGCAGGGAGGACGCAATGAGCGCTATTGGCGAACTCTCCACCATGACCCGCCGCAAGGGGCCCATGAGCAAGGAGGAGAAGAAGGCCAACGGCCGCGATAACAAGGCCGCCTACATCTTCCTCCTTCCGTGGCTGATTGGCCTGCTGGTCATCACCGTGGGACCCATGCTGATGTCGTTGTACTTGTCCTTCACGGATTACAACCTCCTGCAGCCGCCGGCCTGGGTGGGACTGGACAACTTTGTCCGGATGTTCAGTGATGCCCGTCTGCACAATTCGCTGGGCGTGACCTTCACCTACGTGCTGGTGGGTGTTCCGTTGCAGCTGGCCGTCGCGCTCCTGATTGCGTTGGTCCTGGACAAGGGCCTGCGCGGGTTGCCGTTCTACCGGTCCATCTTCTACTTGCCGTCGCTGCTGGGCGGCTCCGTTGCCGTCGCCATCCTCTGGAAGCAGATCTTCGGCACCACGGGCCTGGTCAACCAGGTCCTGGCCATGGTCGGCATCCAGGGGCCGGGCTGGATTTCCGATCCCAACACGGCTTTGGGCTCCATCATCCTTTTGCACGTGTGGACCTTCGGCAGCCCCATGATCATCTTCCTGGCGGGCCTGCGCCAGATCCCGCACATGTACTACGAGGCGGCCAAGGTTGACGGTGCCACCACGCTGCAGCAGTTCTGGCGGATCACGCTGCCGATGCTGAGCCCCATCATCTTCTTCAACCTGGTGCTCCAGATCATCGGATCGTTCCAGTCGTTCACGCAGGCGTTTATTGTCTCGGGCGGCAACGGCGGGCCTTCAGACTCCACCATGTTCTTCACGCTGTACCTGTACCAGAAGGGCTTCGGCCAGTTCGACATGGGTTATGCGTCAGCGATGGCCTGGTTCCTGTTGGTCATCATCGGTGCCTTTACGGCCATCAACTTCATCGCTTCAAAGTATTGGGTGTTCTACGATGACTAAAACTCAGACCCTGCCCGCCGCCTCCGGTTCTTCTTCCGACAAGCCGGGCAAGAGCCCCCGCCGCCGCGAATCACCGGGAAACCTCGCTTTCAGCCGCAGCGCCCGCATCAAGGGACTCATCAAGCACGCCATCCTGATTATTGTGGGCGGCGTCATGATCTACCCGCTCCTGTGGATGGTCGTCTCATCGCTGCGCCCGAACGACCTCATCTTCCGTGAACCCGGCCTCTGGCTCCAGAACCTCGAGATGAGCAACTACACCGACGGCTGGTCCGCCTTGACCCATCCGTTCGGGCACTACATGATCAACTCCGCGATCGTGGTCCTCGGATCCATCTTGGGAAACCTGATCTCCTGCTCCATGGCCGCCTACGCCTTCGCGCGGCTCCAGTTCACGGGCAAGAAGCTCTTCTTCGGCATCATGCTGTTGACCATCATGCTGCCGTTCCACGTGGTGATCGTGCCGCAGTACATCCTGTTCTCCCAGATCGGCTGGGTGAATACTTTCTGGCCGTTGATCGTGCCCAAGCTCCTGGCTACCGACGCGTTCTTCGTCTTCCTCATGGTCCAGTTCATCCGCGGCATTCCGAAAGACCTGGACGAGGCCGCCCGCATTGACGGTGCAGGCCACCCGCGGATATTCCTCCGCGTCATTCTTCCCCTGATGGTGCCGGCCCTGGCCACCACCACCATCTTCACCTTCATCTGGACCTGGAACGACTTCTTCAGCGCGCTCATCTACCTCACCGACCCGGACATGTTCACGGTCCCGGTGGCACTGCGCGCCTTCGTTGACTCACAGTCGGCCACCAGTTGGGGATCGCTGTTCGCGATGTCCATCGTGTCCTTGCTGCCCGTGTTCCTGGTCTTCCTGTTCGGCCAGCGGTTCCTCATCAAGGGCATTGCTACCACCGGCATCAAATAGGCAATACGGGCGTTCCGGTGGGGTCGGTCCATTCCGACCCCACCGGCCGGTCGTGACGAGCGCCAAAATGCGGGCTCGTCTCAAACCAACAACTAATACAAGCAAGGGTCTTGTCACACAAGATTGTGACTTGTACCATCAATCCAATGAGAAAACGCTTTCTCACGCATCAGGATCAAAGAAGATCGGAGACAACAGTGCCGGTAATTCCCAAGGGTGAAGCCACCGCCCCGGCAGGAGCAGCAGCTCCCGCGATGGAACCCAAGGCCAAGCGAACCAGGCGCAAGCTGCGGGCTTCCGCCATCATAGCTGCCACGGCCGCAGCCGTTCTGGCCCTCAGCGCCTGCGGCGGAGGGTCCGAGGCCAAGAGCGCCGACGGTAAGGTCGAGCTTCGCTTCTCCTGGTGGGGTGGCGACAAGCGGGCCCAGCTGACGCAGGAAGCCATCAAGGCCTTCGAAGCTGAAAATCCCAACATCACCATCAAGGCCGAGTACGGCGACTGGTCCGGGTATTGGGACAAGCTGGCTACGCAGGTTGCCGCAAACGATGCTCCGGACATCATCCAGATGGACGAGAAGTACATCACGGAGTATTCCACGCGCGGTGCCCTGCTGGACCTGTCCAAGTACCAGATCGATACGTCCAAGCTGGACGAAGCTGCCTTGAACGCGGGCAAGGGCGCCAAAGGCCTCACCGGCATTCCGGCAGGCATCAATGCCGCAACCATCCTTGCCAACCCGGCGGTCTTCCAGGCAGCAGGTGTTCCGTTGCCGGATGACAAGACCTGGACGTGGGATGACTTTGAGCGGATTGCCCGCGAGGTCACGGAGAAGTCGCCCAAGGGCACTTACGGCGCCGCCGCCTACGGAACGGACGAGGCATCTTTGGGTGTCTGGCTCCGCCAGAATGGGAAGTCCCTGTACACGGAGGACGGCAAGCTTGGCTTTGAGCCCAACGACATCAAGGGCTACTGGGAGTTCCTGAAGCAGCTCAGCGAGAACAAGGCTGTTCCCACGGCCTCGGAGATCGTGGAAGCGGAAGCCGCGCCGTTGGACCAGAGTGGCCTGGCAACGGGAAAGAACGGCATGGCCTTCTGGTGGTCCAACCAGCTTCCGGCCCTGGAGAAGGCGGCCGGCGGAGAGCTGCAGATCCTGCGCTTCCCGTCCAAGACGGGCAAGGCCGCTGACTCGCAGCTCTGGTACAAGGCCTCGCAGTTTTGGTCCGCCTCGTCCCGGACCAAGCACCCTGAAGAGACGGCGAAGTTCATCAACTTCCTCACCAATAATGTGAAGGCCGGCGAGATCCTCCTGGCTGACCGTGGTGTCTACCCGAACTCCGAGGTCCGCGAAGCCATCGCTTCCAAGCTGGCACCTGCCGATACCAAGGTTGTGACCTTCATCGACCAGATCAAGGAGGAGCTCGGCGAAGCTCCCGCAGCTCCGCCCAAGGGCGCGGGGGCCATCCAGGAGATCATCAAGCGGTACACCTCAGAGGTCCTGTTCAACAGGCTCACCGCGGAGGAAGCAGGCAAGAAGGCTGTGGATGAAATGAAATCGGCCATCGGGGCCTAGTCTCGGTCGAAACCCAAGCGCCCCGGGCGAACCACAAGGTTCGTCCGGGGCGCTTTTTTCGCGCCTAACTCCCTCCCTGTCGCGGCACCACTCTCCCGACGCGCCGCCACCCCCTGCGGGCCTGGCGCCCAACTGGGTAGCATTTGTGCGCGTTTTGAGCGCTCAAAACGCGCACAAATGCTACTTAGTTGGGGTGGTCTTCCGCGATCACGGCCACTGCTCCGGCGGGGACGATGCCGCTGAAGCGCAGCCCGCTGAGGAGTTCGTCGCCGTCGGACTTGACCGTGACGTCTTCCCTGCTGTGGTTGATGGCGAACAGGAAGCTGCTGCCGTTGGCGGTGCGGCGCCGGGTCAGTTCGACGCCGGGAGCTGCCTCGGCAGCGGACGTCACTTTGGCTTCGGCCAGGAGCCGTTCGGTGAGTGCTTCAATGCCGTCGGCGTCGGGAAGCGTGGCGAGGTACCAAGCGGATCCTGCGCCCACGGAGCGGCGCGTGACGGCGGGGACGCCGTCCAGCGGGTAGCCGTTAAAGGTGGAGACGACTTGGGCGTCGGTCGCGTGGACATGTTCACTCCATCGCGTGCCCGTTGTTCCGTCGCTGAGGGTGACGGTGGTGCCCGGAAAGAGGGGGTGGAATTCCTCGCTGCGGATGCCAAGCAGTTCGCGGAAAGCGCCGGGATAGCCGCCCAGCCGTACGTGGTCGCGTTCGTCCACGATCCCGCTGAAGTAGCTGATGAGCACGGTGGCTCCGGCTTCGGCAGCAGCTGCGATGGATGCGGCATCGTGGTCGGTCACGGCGTACAGCGTGCACACGAGGACCAGGCTGTAACCGGAGAGGTCCGCCGACGGATGGACGAAGTCGGCGGTGACACCCTGGAGGTACAGCGCGCGGTGGAAGGCCCGCATCGTCTCGAGGTACTTCAGGCTCTGGCTCGGGTGGGAGTCCAGTTCGGAGGCCCACCACGACTCATAGTCGAACACGATGGCCACGCGGGATTCCACGCGTGAACCCTTCACCGGCGCGAGTTTGCCCAGGGCTTCCCCGAGTTCCACGACGTTCCGCCACACCTGGGTGTCGCGCCCACCGTGCGGAACCATGGCGGAGTGGAACTTTTCCGATCCTGCCTTGCTTTGGCGCCACTGGAAGAACATCACGGCGTCAGCGCCCCTGGCTACGTGTCCCAGGGAATTACGGAGCATCTCGCCGGGCATCTTGGGCTGGTTGTGGGGTTGCCAGTTGACCGCCGAGGTTGAGTGTTCCATGAGGATCCAGGGCCGGCCGCCGGCGACGCCGCGGGTGAGGTCTGCGCTGAAGGCGAGTTCAATGTCCCGTTCGGGGTCGGCGGCTACAAGGTAGTGGTCGTTGGCGATGACGTCCATGTCCTTGGACCAGTCAAAATAGTCCAGGTTCTTGGTGGCACTGGAGACCATGAAGTTGGTGGTGGCAGGGACGTCGGGGGTGACCTCGCGGATGACGGCCAGGAGCATGCGGTAGTAGTCGATGAACGCCCACGAGTTGAACCGGGCAAAGTCCAGTTGCTGGCCCGGGTTGAGCGTGGTGGGCGAGGCGCCAGGCGGAATGATTTCGTCGAACGACGCATAGTGCTGGGACCAGAATGCCGTTCCCCAGGCGTCGTTCAATTCCTCGATGGAACCATAGCGGCGCTCCAGCCAAGCGCGGAAGGCCTGGGCGTCTTCCTCTCCGTGGAACTCGCCCACATGGCACCCGAGTTCGTTGTCCACGTGCCAGAGCGCCAGTGCGGGGTGGTCCTTATAGCGTTCGGCCAGGGCCCGCGTCATGCCGGCGGCATAGCGGCGGTAAACAGCGGACGACGGCGTGTAGTGGCGTCGTGAGCCGCGCTCCAGTCTGATGCCTTCCGCAGTGACGGGGAGGATTTCGGGGTATTTGCGGGCGAGCCAGGCGGGAGGCGATGCCGTTGCGGTCGCGAGAGCAACTTTGATCCCGGCGCCGTGGAGGTTGTCCATGACCTCGTCCAGCCACGCGAAGTCGTACTGTCCTTCCGCGGGTTCCAAAAGCCCCCACGAGAAGATCGCCACACTCAGCAGGTTGACCCCCGCCTCCTTCATCAGCCCGATGTCTTCGAGCCGGATGTCGCGGGGCCATTGTTCGGGGTTGTAATCACCTCCGTAGCCCAGTCCGTTGATGGCCTTCCATATGGCTGCGTGGTGCTGGTTTTCGGGGGAGGACAAGGGAACTCCTTCGTAGTGCGGGCAGAGGTGCAGACGGATGGTAGCCGGGGTGGTGCGTCCGCGATGTGAGAAAACGCGTTCTTGGAAAACGCTTGCCCACATGTGGGATTAGAGCTATTGTATCGATTCAGAACGAGTGTAAGCGAGATCACTGCCACGTTGTAGAGGCGCTGAAGAAGCTGCACCAACCGAGCAAGGAGGCTCTCATGATCAATCGAAGGAATTTCCTTACCACGCTGGCTCTCGGCACCGCATCGGCCGCGTTCCTCTCAGCGTGCGGCCAATCGTCGTCCTCGGGGCAGACGGGTTCCGCGGAGAACCCGGTGACCATCACCTATACCTGGTGGGGCAACGACGACCGTGCCGAACGCACCCGGAAAGCAATTGCCCTTTTCGAATCCAAAAACCCTGACATCAAGGTCAACGGGAACTTCACCGACTTCGCCGGATACTGGCAGAAGCGTGCCACCGAAGCAGCCGGCGGTGGCCTCCCGGATGTCATGCAATGGGACCTTTCCTACCTCCGGGACTACGGCCAGCGAAACCAGCTCCTTGACCTCGGCACCGTGAAAATCAATACGGAAGCTTTCGACAAGTCGCTGCTGCCGTCCGGCCAGGTGCGCGGCAAGACGTACGGCATTCCTACAAGCACCAATGCCTTCGCCATCTACTATGACCCCGCCAAACTTGCTTCCATGGGCATCGCCGAGCCGGACGGAACCTGGAACTACAAGGAATACAACGCGTTCCTTGCCGAGGTGGGACAGAAAGGCAATGGCGCCGTCTTCGGTGGCACTGACTACACGGGCGTGTGGTGGATGTTCAACATCTGGCTGCGCCAGAACAACATCGAGGCCTTCACCGACGAAGGCAAGCTGGGCTTCTCCAAGGACGACATGAAGAAGTGGTGGAACCTCACGTCGGATCTTCGCGGCACAGGTGCGATCGTCCCGGAGGACAAGGTCACGCAGTTGCTGCCCAAATCGCCGTTCGGGTCCAACGTCACCGCTACGGAAGCCACGTGGGACAACTTCATGGCCGGCTACCTCGGAGACAGCGGCGCCAAGGAACTCAAGCTTGTCCCCGTCCCTTCGGACGATCCCGACAACCTTGGCCTGTTCCTCAAGCCGTCCATGCTGATGGTCGCCAGCGCCAAGACCAAGTACAAGGATGCAGCTGCCAGGTTCATCGACTTCATGGTCAACGACCCCGAGGTCGGCCAGATCTTCAAGACCTCCCGCGGCGTTCCGGCGTCGAAGACCCAGCGGGACGGAACCACCTTCGAAGGTACGGACAAAGTGGTGGTCGATTACGAAAAGTCGATCGAGAAGTACCTCAAGGATGCCCCGGAACCGCCCATCGTCGGCTTCGGCACGCTTGAATCGTCATTCAAGCGCATCAGTTCGGAACTGAACTACGGCAAGCTGACGGTGGACGCCGCGGCGGACGCCTGGTTCAAGGAAGCCGAAGACCTCATCAAGCAGAACGCCTGATACAGGCTTTCCCGACCGACGGAATGATCCCGTGACTCAAAGCCCAACCCTGAGCAGGCGTCCCCGGACGTCCCCGGCCCCGCTGTCGCGCAAGCCGCGGCAGCAAGGTGCGGACGCACGCGCCGGCTACACCTTCCTGTTGCCCTGGCTGTTGGGGTTCATTGCCCTGACGGTAGGGCCAATGATCTCCTCGCTGTACCTGTCCTTTACCAACTACAACCTGTTCGATCCACCCAAGTGGATCGGCCTGGACAACTACGTGTCACTGTTCCAGGACGAGCGCTTCCTGCAGTCGGTGGGCGTGACCTTGAACTACGTGATCCTGGGGACGCCGTTGAAGCTCGCGGCCGCCTTGGCCGTGGCCATGCTGCTCAACAGCAAGCGCAAGGGCCAGGGTTTCTACCGCTCGGCGTTCTACGCCCCCTCGCTGATCGGGGCCTCCGTTTCCATCGCCATTGTCTGGAAGGCGATGTTCGGCGACTCCGGTCCCGTGGACCAAGGGTTGTCCTTTTTCGGCATCAACCTTGGCGGTTGGGTTGGCAACCCATCCATGACCATGCCCATGTTCATCCTGCTGACCGTGTGGCAGTTCGGCGCTCCGATGGTGATCTTCCTGGCTGGTTTGAAGCAGATTCCGGCTGACCTGTACGAGGCTGCATCGATGGACGGGGCCGGTCCGGTGCGGAAGTTCTTCAACATCACCTGGCCCATGTTGTCGCCGGTGATTTTCTTCAACCTCCTCATGGAGACCATCCACGCTTTCCAGATCTTCAACTCCGCTTACATCATCTCCAACGGTGAAGGCGGCCCGGCCGGCTCCACGCTCTTCTACACCCTCTACCTCTACCTGCGCGGTTTCAGCGACTTCCGGATGGGCTACGCCTCGGCGATGGCCTGGCTCCTGCTGATCGTGGTGGGCATCCTGACCCTGATCATCTTCCGGACGTCCAAGTCCTGGGTCCACTACAGCGGTGATTCGAAATGACAACCATGGCACCTTCAACCCAGCCCGCGCCGGCGCCGGCCCAGGCCCCGGAGTACAACCCGAAGTCTGAATCCGCCGTGGCGAAACGGGCCAAGAGCATCATCTTCCACGCCGCGGCGCTGGTCCTCACCGGAATCGTGCTGTACCCGGCCCTCTGGATGATCGCGTCGTCGTTCAAGCCGAATTCCGAGATCGGCGGGGCAAACACCTCGCTGTGGTCCGACAACTTCAGCTTCGACAACTTCGTCACCGCCATGGATGGTATTGGCGGGGTCTCAACCCTGACGTTCTTCACCAACTCCCTGATTCTTGCCGTGGGCGCCGTGGTGGGAACCGTGCTCTCTGCGTCGGTTTCGGCCTACGCTTTCGCCAGGATCAAGTTCCCCGGCCGCAGCCTGTTCTTCGGCATGATGATCGCCACCTTGCTGCTGCCCTTCCACGTGGTGATCATTCCGCAGTACATCGTGTTCCAGCAGCTCGGGCTGGTGGACACCTACATCCCGCTGTTGATCGGGAAGTTCCTGGCAGCGGACGCGTTCTTCGTGTTCCTCATGGTCCAGTTCATGCGTGGCCTCCCGGCCGAACTGGACGAGGCCGCCCGCATCGACGGCGCCGGACACGTCCGGATCTTCGGGTCCATCATGCTCCCGTTGATGAAACCGGCCCTGATCTCCACGTCGATCTTCTCCTTCATCTGGAGCTGGAACGATTTCCTGGGCCCGCTCCTTTACCTGAACACCCCCGAAAAGTACCCGCTTCCCCTGGCGCTGCGCCTCTTCGTGGACCAGACCCAGTCCTCGGATTACGGCGCCATGATCGCCATGTCCGTCCTGGCCCTGCTGCCGGTGCTGGTCTTTTTCCTCGTCTTCCAGCGCTACATCGTCGAAGGCGTCTCCACGCAGGGCCTCAAGGGCTAGAAGGGTACGGACAATGAGCATCCTGGACACCACGGGCGAGTCCGCGGGAAAACCGGGCCTTCCGGTCAGCCGCTTCGCCCTGTTTTCCGAGACGATCCTGGCCGGCGTCATCGTGCTGTTGTTGTCACTGCCCGTGGTGACGGCGCCGGCTGCCTACGCGGCCGGCGTCGAGCACCTCGACAGGCACCTCAGCGGCAGGGATGATTCCCTGCGAAGCCTGTGGGGCACTTTCCGCCGTGCGCTGCCGGGCAGCTGGCGTACGGGAATCACGACGGCGGTCGCCGCCGTCGTGATTGTCCTGAACCTGCTGCTCGCTATGGTGGGGCAGCTTCCCGGGCGGGAAGTGGTCCTTCCTGCCACGCTCCTGCTCGCGGGCGCGGGTGCAGTGCTCTTCCTGCGCGTCGCCGGAAGCTGGGGCGGAGAGGCCAAGGCGCTGCCGGGGCGCCAGCGGTGGCAGGCGGCATGGGCACGAGGTAAGGATGATGCGTTGCGTGACTGGAGCGGAACACTGCTCCTGCTGGCCGCGGTGTTCATGGCCGTGGTGTTTGTGTGGATGCTGCAGGCACTGTTCGTGATCGTTCCCGGCACCCTTGTCCTTGCCGTCGCCGCCGTCAAGGTGCGGGACGCGTCACGCCGCACCGACGGCCAGCCACGCTCATCGGAAACCCAGCCCGTCAAAAACCCCTCGAAATGAGCTGACCGCCCCCGTGTCACCGCGCCCGCAGTCCCAGCGCTCCACGCAGAACACCCCGGGCACACCCCGGACCCCCTCAACAGACACCTGGCACTACCCTCTGCGGCATCACAACTACCGCATGTTCGTGGTGCTGTCGCTGGTGGGGAGCGGGGGAGTGTGGATGCAGCGCCTGGCCCAGGACTGGTTGGTACTGCAGTTGACCGGCAGTCCGGCGGCCGTGGGTCTTGCCGTTGCCCTGCAATTCCTGCCGATGCTGGTGGTGGGTCCCGTGGCAGGGGTGTTGGTGGACCTGTTCCCGAAGCGGCGGATCCTCCTGCTGTGCCAGTCGGTCGCTGTTGTTCTGGCGGCCGGGTTGGCCGCGTGGAATGCCGCGGGCGGAACGGATGTGTGGGTGGTCTACGCATCCTGCGTCGCTTTGGGAATCACCAGCGCCATCGATGGCCCCGCCCGCCAGGTGTTCGTCAACGAAGTGGTGGGCGACGCCGGACTTCCCGCAGCGATCGGGCTTAACAGCGCGATCGGGCAACTGGGTGCCATGGCCGGTCCGGCTTTGGCCGGCGTAGTCATTGCCCAGGCTGGTGCTGCAGCAGCATTTGCCGCCAACTCGGTGATCGGGGTGGCGGTGATCCTGATGATCATCGCGATCCGGCCCGGCGAACTCCATCACCCACCGGAACAGATCCTTACGGAACGACGTGGGCGGATCCTGGCCGGGTTCCACTTTGTGAGGGCCCGCCCACCCCTTGCGCTCATCATGCTTCTGGCCGGCCTTCTGGGAGCCTTTGGGATGAACGGTCCCGTGGTCCTGGCGGCTTTTGCGGACCGGGTCTGGCACAGCGGCCCCGCGGGGTTTGGCCTGTTCAACACCGTGAGCGCCCTGGGTGCATTGGCCGGTGCCTTGCTGGCACCGCGGATCAAGCGTTTTGGACGGAAGGGGATCGTGGCGAGCGCCGGGCTTTTCGGGCTCAGCCAATTGGTGGCCGCCCTGATGCCCCACCAGGAACTGTTCACCGTGATGCTGGTGGTGGTGGGTTTCATGACCCTGATGTTCCTGACCAGCGCAGCAACCGCCGTGCAGCTGGAAGCAGGGGCAGCCGTACGCGGGAGGGTCCTGGCCTTGTACTTCCCGTTGCTCCTGGGCGGCCACGCTCTGGGTGGCCTGCTGGCCGGTTGGCTCACGGAGGACTTTGGCGTGAGGGCCGGGTTGGTGGTCACCGGCGCGCTGGGCATGGCGTCCGCCGGCATCATCGGCTTGCTGCTGTGGCGCCATTCGCGGCGGTCGCGTCACACGATCTGAGACCTGGTGGTTATGTCCCGGACACCAGGTTTTCCACCTCTGCGGCGGGAAGGATGCCGTCGCTGATCCAGACGGCGTTGGTGCGGGAGAGGGAAATGCCACGGGCCAGCGACACCGGCTCCTCCCAGGCGAGCGCGGACCCGACTGCCGGGTAGCCCTCACACCGGACAAACCACGGGTCGGCAGACTCGGACGGTGCGGCGAACACCAAAGTGGCAGGGCCGCCGTCGAACTCTCCTGTCCAGGCCAGCCACGGCGCAACGGAACCGTGCACGTCTGGTTCGCCCTCAGCCGTGGAGGAGAAGACGCGCGGGGACCCATGGGCGGGAAGCCGCCAGAAGAACCCGCCGTAGCCGCTCCCGGCGGCGCCATGGGAGCCGGGGCTGCCCAGGGAGACATCCACGACGGCGGTCAGTTGCGTCCGGAAGCCAAGTCGCCAGGTGCGGGTGTCAAGGCGGGTCCGCTCGTAGCTGCGCTGTTCATGCATCAGCGGCTCGCCATCGGCTGTAAGCCATTCGAGGTGAAGGGTGGTGTTGTTGCTTCCACGGTGCACGTGACGGACTTCGATGCGGCCGTGGTCATCAAGATCCACATATTTGCCGGCAGTCCTGCGGTAACTGCGGCCACCCCAGAAATTCCAGCCGTTCACATCCTGGAGGGCGAAACCTGCGCCAAGATGCCACACATGGTCCGTCGGGAGGTGGTCTGTCACCGTGATACCGCCGGGCGTCCGCGCCGGGTGCACGTACGGCCTGGGGGAGAGGCCCTTCTCCAATGTCGCGCCGGTGCGCAGTACTGCTTCCGCGGCGGCGTGCGCGCCGGGATCCGCGCCCGGCGGGGCGGCGTGCGCGCCGGGGGAGAAGAGGTCCTGGGAGCCGTCAACGGCGGGGCGGGCCCAAGGCAGCCCGAGCCCGGAGAACGTGGCATGCGCCGATGTTGCGCGCTGGAGGGCGTCCTCGATCCCGCGGATCACTGCGCGCGCCTGGTCTCCCGAACCGACCCACTCAATGTACCGGGGGTCAATGGTGGCGGGATCTTCTGCTGTGCGGATCGCCTCCAGGACCTGCATGAATGCGCCGCTGTCCTCCAGGGGACTGAGCAGCGGCGTACCCTCCTTCAGGTGCTGCAGGAGGTTCTCCGTCAGGTCCTCGCGCCCGAAGTCGTGGGTGGTTTCGCCGGCCTCCGTGGTCACCGTGACGCGGTCCCCGGTGTAATGGAAAACTGCAGTTCCTTCCGTTCCCTGCAACGTGACGTAGGGCTCCACGGACTCCGACGCGCACAAGGTCAGTGCGCAGGTGATGGGCAGTCCGGCCGCTGTGCGGAGCTTGATGACTGAGGTGTCGTCCGATTCAATGTCGTTGGCGCGGTAGAGATCCGTTTCAACCGACGCGAGGTCATCTACGCTGCGGGCACCGGCAATCCGCAGGGCAGTGGCAATGGCGTGTGCCAGCGGATTCGTGGCCACTCCGTCCACGACGTCCACGCCGTCGAGGCTCCGCTTGCCTGCCCAACGCGATCTCTTGTAATAGGCGCGGTCCCGTACCCAGCGGCCGGTGGCGGAAATCCCCTTGAGTGTTCCGATGGCCGGAAGTTCCTCCGATGCACGGCCTTGGGCCAGGTGCGCCAGTGCGGCCAGGGCTTTTGATCCGAGGCTTTGAAAACCGACCTGGACGCTTCGGCCGGAGACCGCGGCTGCCTGTTGGAGTCGTTCGAAGTCCGCCATGGAGGCTACGGGTGGCTTTTCCAGGTAAAGATGGGCCGAAGATGCCAGGACGTCGAGGGCCAAAGGGGCGTGGGTCTGGATGGGGGTGGCCACAATAATGATGTCCGGGCGGTGGTTACCGCGCAGCAGGCCGCGAAGGTCCTGATGGATGGCAGTGGTCTCCGGCAGGCTGCCCGGCGCCGGCGGGTTGGGGTCGGCGACGGCAACCAGGTCCACTGTGCCATGGGCGCTGAGCCGTTCCAGGTTGCCCAGGTGGTGGGCGCCGAAGCCATGGACCCCCACCAAAGCAATCCGTACCGGCACCACGGGGTCGGGGGCCGGCTGGTGTGCGGACTCTGTGGAAGCGGTCTCCATGGGTCTCTCCTCTGGGGCGGGCAGGCGAGGGCGGCGGTTGGCACTTCCTTGGGCAAGCGCTTTCCGCGTGTCAGTGACAGTGTAGCGCGGACGGTCTGGAATGTAACGATTCAAGTCGAGCCCGGTTCCGCCCGCGCCACGTTGTCCTCAGATTAAGGGTCTGTGACAAGCGCCACTCCTTTATGACATAGGATGTCCTCAAGCTCCGCCCGACGTCACACCTCTTCTCTCCCTGGAACGGACCATGCCACTCTTCGACCTTCCCTTGGAACAGCTCAGCAATTACACCTCCAGTGCGGTCCCGCCCGCTGACCTCAACGCCTTTTGGGACCGGACCATCGCCGAAGCGCGCGACATCCCGCTCGACGCCGTTTTCGAACCGGTAGAGAACTACCTCAGCGTCATCGATACCTTCGATGTCACCTTCTCCGGCTTCGGCGGCGACCGGATCAAGGGATGGTTGCACGTACCGGCACACCTTGAGGCCGGGGAGCGCCTTCCGGTAGTGGTGGAGTACATCGGCTACTCCGGTGGTCGCGGGCTGGTGAACCAGAACACCCGCTGGGCGCAGGCCGGCTACGCGCACTTCATCATGGACACCCGGGGCCAGGGATACGGTGGCGTGTCCGGTGATACTCCGGATCCGCACCCGTCCGCCGGGGGCGTCAACTATGCCGGGCTCATGACCCGCGGGTCCGCCCACCAGGATGAGTACTACTACCGACGCGTCTATACCGACGCCTTCCGTGCGGTGGAAGCGGCACAGCACCATCCCGCCGTCGACCCTTCCAAAGTGGTCCTGACCGGCATCAGCCAGGGCGGCGGCATCACCGTCGCCGCTGCCGGGCTGGCGGCCGGAAGGCTCGACGGCGTGATCGCCGCCTTGCCCGACGTCCCCTTCCTGCAGGACTTCCCACGGGCGATCGACATCGCACCCCGCGGGCCCTACCCGGAAATCGCCTCGTTCCTCGGGCGGCACCGGGACCGGTACGAGTCCACGCTCGCCGTGCTGAATTACTTTGACGGGGTGCACCTTGGGCGTTTGGCCACTGTCCCGGCGCTGTTCTCCGCCGCCCAGATGGACGATATCTGCCCGCCTTCCACCGTGTTTGCCAGCTACAACAACTACGGTGCGTTGGGCGGATCCCCTGGGAAGGACATTGAGGTGTACCGCTTCAACAACCACGAAGGCGGCCAGGAACACCACTGGATCGCGCAGCTGCAGTTCCTGCGCAAAATATTGTCATCATGACGGACACGATTTGGCGGGTGTGAACCTGCGCGGTTATGGTGTGGCTATGACTAAGCGTTGGTATGCGTATTTTTCGTTGGCTCTGGAGGGGCCCGCGTCTAACTGACACGCATCCAACTTTCCTTCAGAGCCAACAGGGCAGAGATGATTCTCTGCCCTTCGCCATATCCGGCGGGTTCTGAAAAGGGGCCCGCTCCGTTTCCCGGACAGGACCCAGAACATGACCAGCATCGCCCCTGAATCTTCGTTGACCTCGGACAACGCCCAGCCCGCAACCTCCAATCTCCGCGTCGCCCGGTTCGAGCCGCTTCCGGCACCCCAGGACCTCATCGCTGAGTTGCCGTTGGACGCCCGCTCAGCAGCCGTCGTCGACCGTGGCCGTGATCAGGTCCGCGCCATCATGGACGGCGTGGACGACCGCCTCCTGGTGATCGTGGGTCCGTGCTCCATCCACGATCCCAAGGCCGGCCTGGAATACGCCCGCCGGCTTGTCAGCCAGGCCGAGAAGCACAAGGAAGACCTGCTGATCGTCATGCGGACCTACTTCGAAAAGCCGCGCACCACGGTTGGCTGGAAGGGCCTCATCAACGATCCGCACCTGGACGGCAGCCACGACATCGCCGCCGGACTGCGCGCGGCCCGCGGCTTCCTCAAGCAGGTCACCGCCCTGGGGTTGCCCACCGCCACGGAGTTCCTGGAACCCATCAGCCCGCAGTACATGGCGGACCTCGTCTCCTGGGGAGCGATCGGTGCCCGCACCACCGAGAGCCAGATCCACCGCCAGCTCGCCTCGGGCCTGTCCATGCCCATCGGCTTCAAGAACGGAACCGATGGCGACCTGCAGGTGGCCATTGATGCGTGCGGCGCCTCTGCCGCTGAGCAGGCCTTCCTGGGAATCGACGACGACGGCCGGGCGGCTTTGGTGGCCACCGCCGGCAACCCGGATACCCACGTGATCCTCCGCGGCGGACGCAAGGGGCCGAACTACTCTGCCGCTGACGTGGCGGCGGCCTCATCCAAGCTCGCCGCGAAGGGACTCAATCCGCGCCTGATCGTGGATGCCAGCCACGCCAACAGCGGAAAGAGCCACCACCGCCAGGCGGAAGTTGCACTGGAGATCGGCGCGCAGCTCGAAGCCGGGGCGTCCTCTCCCATTGCCGGTGTGATGCTGGAGAGCTTCCTGGTGGGCGGTGCCCAAAACCTGGATGTGGCAAAGCAGCTCGCGGGGGAGCAGGAACTGGTGTACGGGCAGAGTGTTACGGACGCCTGCATGGAGTGGGACGTCACGGCTTCCGTCCTGGAGCAGTTGGCTGCCTCGGCCCGGAAACGTCGGTTGGCAGTCGGGGAATAAGCGGGGAGTGCGGTCCCACTTTCCTGGAAGTGCTTTCACATTGGCCCCATCAGCCACTAGAGTATCCAGCACATGGTTGTTTGATGGCTCAGCATCGGCACACCGTTCTTTCTGGGGGTGTCTTACTGTCTGAGAGCAAAGGAATATGGGAAATGTCCGCAGAGACTAACTTCTCGAAGGCACGTTTCATGACGGTGGCTGAAGTGGCCGACGTCTTGCGTGTTTCCAAAATGACCGTGTACCGCCTGGTCCACTCAGGGGAAATGCCCGCCGTCAGGTTTGGCCGTTCCTTCCGGGTTCCGGAAGAGGCCGTGGCCCAGTACCTCAAAGGTGCCGTGGTGGACGGGCAGACGGAGACCGCCTGAGGCCTCCCATGGCCCGCTCCGTGGGCCGTGGTCACAGGGTGCCTCTTTGAAGCGGTACCCTGTTAAGGAACGTTTTACGTCATTGTAAGAATCTGTCAGTTGTACTGTCTGCTGCTTTGTCCGCGGATCCGTTCCAACAGACAGGACCTTCATCTAGTTTGTAAGGAACTTTCGTGGGTTCAGTTATCAAGAAGCGCCGCAAGCGTATGGCCAAGAAGAAGCACCGTAAGCTGCTTCGCAAGACCCGCCACCAGCGCCGCAATAAGAAGTAGAGATACTTCGCCAAGCGTGAATGCCCGTTGCCTGTCCAGGCGGCGGGCATTTTTGCATCCTCGGACGCTCTCTCACCGATCGTCCGGTTTGTCGGGACGCTCTCTTACCGATGGTCCGGTTTGTCGGGACGCTCTCTCACCGATCGTCGCGGAATCCCGACGCGACGGCTGGGTCGATCCAGCTGTTCCTCAGGGCCTTCTTGATTTTCGAGATTGCCTTTGCGAACCCATCTGCCAGATCCTCTTTTCCAAAGATGAGGACCGTCCAACCGGCCGCCGCAAAGGCTTTGTCCCGCCGTCGATCGCTGAAGTACTGTTCCTCCTCGAGGTGATGGCCGCCGTCGTACTGAATTGCCAGGCGCCGGGCACGGAAGCCGAGGTCCGCTGACGGAGAGAAAGGGTCGTCATCGCGGAGGCGTATCTGCAACTCGGGTTCGGCAAGGCCGGCGTCGAGCATGGCGAGACGGAGCATGGACTCCGGCGCCGAGTCGGCACCGACGCGCAGAAGGTTCAACGCTTCCCGCGCGCGGACCACTCCCTGGAGATTCTTGTGCCGGGACACCATGGTTCGTAATTCGGGGATTGAGGCGAAGGGGACGCTCCGGCCCTCAAATTCCGGTCGTGGGACCCGAATGAGCTGATCACCGATGCAGACAAGATCCTTCAACGGCAGTTGGCGTGCCAAGTCCAGCCATGTCCTGGAGCGGGTGCTCATCCACATGCCCTGCGTGAACTCGATCTCGGACTTGTCCAGGACCAGCGTGTGTCCGATGATGCCACGTCTTCGGACGGACGGCAGACTTCGCGGCTTGCTGAGGTGCAGTTCATTGGAATCGGCAAGCCAAGGAGGAAGCCAGAGGCCATGAAGTCGGGCAGCAGTTACATGGGATATCCAAGCACCAGGACTCGCGGCAGAGAGCGACCGTGCCGCAGCCGCCAGGTTGAAGTCCCAGTCGGCGGGACGATAGATCCCTTGACTGACACCCTCGATAGTGGCCTCTTTCCTGAGCTGCCTTTGTTCCAGGCCCGCAGCTCGCGCCTCTTTGAGGGTGAAGGGAGCAGAAGTCACCAGGGTAGGAAGGGGCGACGGTTTTTGCATACCGGCATTGTTTCCCAGGAAGGCCGATGCGTGCAGAAGTTATCCACAGGCTGCTGCCGCCAACCATGAAGGGGTGAGAGAGGGTTGGGGTGGGTGGGGGTTTTGGTGAGAGAGGGTTGGGGTGGGTGGGGGTTTTGGTGAGAGAGGGTTGGGGTGGGTGGGGGTTTTGGTGAGAGAGGGTCAGCGCCGGGTGCGGAAGCGGCTGAATCCCCGCCATAAGCCGTAGATGGCGCCGCCGACTGTGGCGGCCTTGAGGCCGAGGGTTGCGGCCCGGCGACCTGAACGGAAGTCATACACAGGCCAGTTGTTCTCCCGGGCGTGCCTGCGCAGGCGTGAGTCGGGGTTAATAACGACGGGGTGGCCCACCATGGTGAGGAGGGGGATGTCGTTGGCGGAGTCGCTGTAAGCCCAGCAGTGGTCCAGATCCAGACCTTCCTGCTCAGCCACCAGTTGGACCGCGACGGCCTTGGCGGGGCCGTGCAGGATGTCGCCGACGAGCCGCCCGGTGTACATGCCACCTTCGATCTCGCCCACCGTTCCCAGAGCGCCAGTCAAACCCAGCCTGGTGGAGATGACCGTGGCAACTTCGATGGGCGTTGCCGTCACCAGCCATACCGGCCGGCCCACCCGAAGATGTTGCTCCGCCAAGGCTTTGGTGCCCGGCCAAATCCTGGACTCGATCATCTCGTCGTAGACCTCTTCGCCAAGGGCCTTGATGTCATCGACCGTGATCCCTGCCGCGAGCGTCAAGGCGGAATCGCGAACCGCGTGGACATCGTCCATGTTCTCGCCCCGCAGGACAAACTTGAATTGCTTCCAGGCAAACCCCGCCGCCTGTGACAGCGTGAAAGCCTTGCGTTCGTACATTTTGCGCGCAACGTGGAAGAGGCTGGCGCCCTTCATCAACGTATTGTCGACGTCGAAGAAGGCAGCTTCGCCGGTGTGCAACTGTGCTCGGGCAGTCGCGGCGACAGCGGCGTTCTTCTCCTCGGGCATGCCTCGAGTCTAGTCAATTGCCGGTGTCCTGCGCTGAGGGCACACAAAAGGCGATGCCGGGGGTGGGATGTGAGAGAGGAGACGGGGTTAATGTGGAGTCATGGCTGCTCCCGACATCGTTCTCCTCACCAAAGCTGACTGCCACCTGTGCACCGAGGCGCGTGCCGCCGTCGGGCGTGTTACGACCGCCTTGGGGATCGAATGGACCGAGCGCGGGATCGACGGCGACCCCGACCTCCGGGACCGGTTCGCCGAGGAGATCCCGGTGGTTTTGGTCAACGGCGTGCAGCGCGACTTCTGGAAGATCGACGAGCAACGGTTGGAGCGCACCATCAGGAAAGTCATGGAAGCCTGAGCCTGTTAGGTTGCATGCGGCCGCTTTGGTTGAGCCCGGCAATGAGCCATAGAGTGGAACAACAAGCGACGCAATGGAGAACACCGTGACTGCGCTGGAACCGTCCCCGGGAGCTACAACCGGAGACAACGAACCTGCGGCAAAGCAGATCCCGCCCGCGGCCGTGGCCCGGATGACCCTCTATTTGCGCGCGCTCAATTCGTTGCTGGCCGAGGGCGTGGAGCGTGTCTCCTCGGAGGCGCTGGCCGAGGCATCCGGCGTCAGTTCATCGACGCTCAGGAAGGACCTCTCCTACGTGGGCTCCTACGGGACCCGGGGCGTGGGCTATGAGGTCCAATACCTGAGCCGCCATATTGCCGCCGCGCTCGGACTGACCCATGACTGGAAAGTGGCGATCGTCGGCGCCGGAAACCTGGGCAAGGCGCTGGCGCGGTACGGGGGGTTCGAATCCCGTGGTTTTGACGTTGTTGCGATCTTTGACGCCGATCCTATGGTGATCGGCAACGAGGTTGGGTGGCTGCGCGTCAGCGACTCCGCTGAACTGGAACGCGTCCTGGAACGCACCCATACCAACATGGTGGTCCTGGCACTGCCGGCCACGGTGGCGCAGGAAGTATGCGACCGGGTCATCGCTGCCGGCATCCGCAGCATCCTCAGTTTCGCCCCGGTCCTCCTCCAGGTTCCGCCCCACGTGAATCTCCGCAAGGTGGATATGGCCACCGAACTCCAGATCCTGGCTTACCACGCACAAAGGGCGCAGACACCGGGTCAAGCTGTGTAGCTCTACCGGGTCCGCGCCCTGTGCGTGATTCTTTAGCGGCCGTAGGGGTTCTGGTACGGGTTGCCGAACGCTTGCTGCTTCCGGAAGTACGGAGCCGACGCCGGCAGGTACAGCAGAACAATGGCCGCAACTCCCAGCAGGATCACCACCAGCTGGAGGAAGCCGTAGGTGGGACCGAGGGTAAACACGCTGGTCAAGCCGAAGACGGAAATCGCAGCGAAGACGGTGCCCAGGATGCGGGCCCAGTTCTTGCCCTTGCGGACCGGGAAGGCGACCAGTGCGTAAAGACCCAGGGAGATGATGGCTCCGATGACGCCGCTGACGGCAAAGAGGCCCTGCATGCCCTCGAAGGCCTCCGGCGGGAATTCCTGTCCCTGCCGTTCGGCCTCGGCAACCATCAGGTCAATCATCGGCTGCGCGCCGGAGAAGGCCAGGACCAGGGAGCTGATGGCGGAGAGGACGCCGGCGGCAATGATCATCCAGAAAGCGGTGTTGACCAACTGGGGAACACTGCTGGGCCCGGGCTGCTGGCTGGGCCAGTTGGTGTCCTGGCCGTACTGGGGCGCCTGCTGGCCGTAGGGGGAGGGCTGCTGGCCATACGGCGATTGCTGCCCGTACTGCGGGGCCTGTTGGCCGTACTGGGGCGATTGCTGTCCGTACTGCGGGGCCTGCTGCCCATACTGGGGCGCCTGCTGTCCGTACTGGGGAGCCGAAGGCTGTCCGGACTGCGGTGCCTGCTGCCCGTACTGGGGCGTCTGTCCATACTGGGGAGTGGACGGCTGGGAGCCCTGCTGCTCAGGCTGGGAATCGCCGGGGTTGGACGGCGGGTATGGAGGGTTGCTCATGGCATTCCTTTGCTTGGGTGGACTGCTGGTACCTCTGCCGGGAAAAGCAAAACCCTGCCCCCAGCGTGGTTCTGGTTCCACCGTACCTCCACGGTCCGGCGCGGGGGAGAATCACACGCTGGATTTCGCCCCTGAGCACCGCAAATCATCACGCGGGCGTACTCCTTGATGATGAAAGCCGCGGCCGGTCCAGTGGACCAGCCGCGGCTCCCGGCACTGTTTCGGTGCGAACCACGCATGCGGATGAATGCACGACGGCGGCAGCGCACCTGCCGTCGAATAGTTCAGGCGGTGCCCTTGACCGCCTTGAACCACAGCTGCGAGTTGGGCAGCCACATGAGGACGACGGCCACGGCGCTGACGAGGAAGCCGAACAGGTTGCTGCCCAGTCCGGAGCCTGCTGCGCCGAGGTTGGCCGCACCGAAGATGGCAAGGAGCAGGGAGATTCCTGCGATGACGGTCAGGGCCAAACGGGCCCATTCCTTTCCTTCCTTCATTTTCATGGCCAGGATTACCTGCGCCACAGCCACGGCGAGGCTGATGAGGAGCAGGACCAGGCCGATTGCGGCGAGCCCTGGCGCGAAGGCGAAGGCAGCAATGAGGGCGAAGAATCCGATCAACCCGAACAACAGGCCGAGAAGCCCCGAGATCACCCAGATGAAGTAGGAGACCTTCAGTTCCGTGGGAAGTCCCTGGGTCTTGAAGAGCCCGGAGAAGCCTCCCTGCGGCAGGACATCGTTGAAGTTCCTGGGACCGTCCGTGGGCATTTCAAAATGGAAGCCGCCGGACTGGCCTGGTTGCTGGTACCCGCCGCCCTGCTGGCCGGGCTGGTTGTGGGGACCCGGCTGCTGGTGCTGGCCGGGCGGGGACGAGGGCTGGTAGCCCTGGGGCGGTTGGTAGCCCTGCGGGGGCTGGTAACCCGCAGGCGGAACATTGCCGGGCTGCGGAGGCTGGGCGCCGGGCTGCTGTGGCTGTGGTGTTTCATCCGGGGTACTCATGGCATCACTTTAGACCGCAGGGTGCAGTAAACATAGGCAATTTGGCGGGTACTGGAGGCAACTTGCGCGGGCCGGACCGGTGCACCCGGGAGGGCCCTCCCGCCAAAGCCGGCTTAAAGCAGAACGGCGCCCCTGGCCGAAGCCAAAAGGGACGCCGTTCAGGCAGGGGTTGCCGGGAACTTAGGCAGCAGCCGGAGCGATGAAGGCGAGTTCGAGGTTGATGACAACCTTGTCGCTGACCAGCACGCCGCCGGCCTCGAGGACGGCGTTCCAGGTAAGGCCGAACTCCTTGCGGCTAATGGTGGTTTCGCCGGAGACGCCGGCGCGGGTGTTGCCGAAGGGGTCCACGGCCACGCCATTGAATTCGGTCTCGATGGCAACTTCCTTCGTGACACCCTTGATGGTGAGATCGCCCACAAGGTCGAAGCCGTCGCCGTTTGCCTTGACGTGGCGGGAGACGAAGGTGATCTCCGGGAACTTCTCCACATCGAAGAAGTCCTCGCCCTTGACGTGGCCGTCACGGTTGGCGTCTCCGGAGTCGAAGCTGGCGGTCTGGATGGAGGCGGTGACCTTGGAGTCGGTGAGGGTCTCGCCGACCTCGAGGGTTGCCTCGGCTTCCTTGAACTGGCCGCGGACCTTGCTGATGCCGGCGTGGCGCACGGTGAAGGCGATTTCGCTGTGCGAGTTGTCCAGGGTCCAGGTGCCGGTGGTGACGTTGGCGGGAAGGGTCATCATGCTTGTTGCTCCTCTTAGTGGAAGGTTCCGGTGCTACCCCGGGTGATTACTTGAAGCGTCAACCGAGGTTCGTATCCAGTATAAACATGCATATGCATCTTTTATTCCAACGTGACGGAACTTTTTGGGAAATCTTTGAGTTCTACTCTCGGTAGAAGATTTCAGATCGCTACGTATCTTTGAGAAACTGGTAAACATGCCCCAAGCAACTGTCCATCTGCTTCGCCATGGCGAGGTTCATAATCCCGATGGCGTCCTGTATGGCCGGCTGCCCGAGTTCCACCTCTCCGAGCGGGGCCGGGAGATGGCCCGCATGCTCGCCAACCACTTCGCCGAACGAGCCCGCCAAGGGTCCAATATCGTCCATCTCGTGGCGTCGCCCCTGACGCGCGCGCAGGAAACCGCGATGCCTACGGCCGAAGCCCTGGGGCTTGAAATCCACACCGAGCCCCGCATCATCGAGGCCGAGAACCACTTCGAGGGGCTGCACCCCACGCGCAGTGAATTCCTGAAGCCCAAGCACTGGTTCTACTTCCGGAACCCCATGCGGCCATCGTGGGGAGAAGCCTACAAAGACCAGGCCGCGCGAATGCTGGCCGCGGTGGAGGATGCCAGGCTCGCAGCGATCGAAGCAGGGGGAGACGGGGCCGAGGCCATCATGGTCAGCCACCAGTTGCCCATCTGGACCACGCGCCTCACGGCCGAGGGGCGCAGGCTTGCGCATGATCCCCGCAAACGCGAGTGCACCCTGACGTCCTTGACGTCACTGGTCCTGGATGATCGCGGCAGGATCGTCCGCGTCGACTACAGCGAGCCGGCTGCCGTCCTGCTTCCCGGTGCCGCCAGCACCCCCGGAGCGTGAAAGCGAATCATGGATAACAACCCCTCCCGCCGCGGTGTCCTGTCTGCCGGCGGAGTGCTCCTTGCAGGGCTCACCATGGGTCTGTCCGCCTGTGCCCAAAAGGACTCCCTGGCCGACCAGGCACGCGCCGGCGACAACAAGAACTACGTGGCCGGCGATGGCTCCGTGACCGAGTTCGCCAAGGCCGACCGCAGCGCCCCCGTGCAGCTCCAAGGCACCCTGTTCAACGGCTCCTCCGTCAAGCCGGAAGACATCGTCGGCAAAGTCACCGTGCTGAATTTCTGGTTCGCCGCGTGTGCGCCCTGCCGTGTCGAAGCCCCTCAGTTGGAGGCCCTCCACCAGGAGTTCAAGGACCAGGGCGTGCAGTTCTTCGGCGTGAATCTCCGGGACGAGAAAGCCACGGCCGAAGCTTTCGACAAGACCTTCAACATCACCTACCCCAGCTTCAATGACCAGGACGGAGCCGTGTTGCTCTCCGTGTCCGGGATCGTGCCTCCGGGCGCCGTGCCTACCACGCTGGTCCTGGACAAGGAGGGCAGGGTGGCATCCCGCGTGCTTGGCGAGATCGAGAAGAGCACTTTGAAAGCGCTCATCACCACCGCGGCAGCCGAGTAGCCAACCATGAACAGTCCCTTCGCCGAGACGATCCTCAACGGGTCCTTGCTCCTGGCCGTGCCCGTGGCGCTGCTGGCCGGGCTCGTGTCGTTCCTGTCGCCCTGTGTGCTGCCGCTCGTCCCGGGCTACCTGGGCTACGTGACAGGACTGACCGGCGTCGACCTCCAGCGCCAGCGGCGCGGCCGCATGCTGGCCGGGATCGGCCTGTTCGTCCTGGGCTTCTCGGTGATCTTTGTCCTGCTGGGCGGCGCGTTCGGCCAGCTGGGGACCCTCGTGACCGGCCGCCAGAACGCGTGGATCACCCAGATTCTGGGCCTCTTGGTGATTCTGATGGGCGTGGTGTTCATGGGTGGGTTCTCGTGGTTGCAGCGCGCTGCGAAGATCCACGCGAAGCCGCCGGCCGGCCTGTGGGGTGCGCCCCTGCTGGGGCTGACGTTCGGGCTCGGCTGGGCGCCCTGCATCGGTCCCACCTACTCCGCCGTGCAGCTGCTCAGCCTCTCCGGCGGTTCGTCGGCGGCCAAAGGCGCCCTGCTGGCGTTCATTTACAGCCTCGGCCTGGGCATCCCGTTCCTGCTGATCGCCTTGGCGGTCCGCCGCGGCATGGGTGTGATGGCCTTCTTCCGGAAGCACCGCCTGGCAATCCAGCGGACCGGCGGAGGCATTTTGGTTTTGCTCGGCATCCTGATGGCCACCGGTGTGTGGGGAATATGGGTGACCGAGTTGCAGTACTGGTTCCAAACCGACGTGAAGTTGCCGATCTGATGAGCGAGTCCGTGAAAGCCAAGAAGAAATCGCCAACCGCCGGCGAAGCCCCGTCCGAGGGTGGGGACAAGCTCCAGCAGGCCAAGTCCGACGCCGCCCTGCCCGCGCTCGGCGTCAAGGGCATGATCCGCTGGGCCTGGACGCAGCTGACCAGCATGCGGACTGCGCTGTTCCTGCTGCTTCTCCTTGCCATTGCTGCGGTCCCCGGTTCGCTCTTCCCGCAGCGGCCTGCCAACCCGTCGGTGGTGACGCAGTACATCAAGGACAATCCGTCTTACGGCGAACTCCTGGATGCGCTCCAGTTGTACGACGTCTATTCTTCGGCGTGGTTCTCGGCCATCTACCTCCTGCTGTTCATCTCGCTGATCGGCTGTGTCACGCCGCGTGCGATCGCCCACTACAAGGCGATGAAGTCGCAGCCGCCCCGCACGCCCAAGCGCCTGTCCCGGCTTCCGGAGTACGGCACCCTGGTGCTGCCCGCCGACGCCGGGATCCCGGCGTCGAAGGCGATCCTTGATGCCGCCGGGCTGCTCAGGAAGCGCGGCTACCGCGTTGAGGTAAGGGACGCCGACGGCGACCTGCCGAACCTGGGTGCCGAGCGGGGATTCATGAAGGAAGTTGGAAACCTGGTCTTCCACACCTCCCTGATCGGCGTGCTGGTCTCCGTGGCCATTGGCGGCCTCTTCGGCTACAGCGGCCAGCGCATCCTGGTTGAGGGCGACACCTTCGTCAATACCCTGGTGGGCTACGACCAATTCACTCCAGGCACCAACTTCCAGAGCAGCTGGCTGCAGCCCTACTCCATCCGGCTGGATAAGTTCGAGGCACAGTTCGACCGCGAATCGGCGGGCAAGATCGGCCAACCCATCGATTTCACCGCTGATGTGACCACCAAGGATTCCCCGGACGCAGCGGAGCAGAAGGAAGTCCTCAAGGTCAACGAGCCCGTGAGCCTGGGCGGTACCAGTGTCTACCTGACCGGTAATGGCTACGCCCCCGTGGTGACGGTCCGTGACGGCAGCGGAAACGTTGCCTTCCAAGGGCCGGTGGTTGCCAAGCTGCAGGGCGACAACTACTACTCGTCCGTGGTGATCAAGGTTCCGGACGGCCGGCCCGAGCAGCTGGGCTTTGTGGGCTTCTTCCTTCCCACGGCCTATGTCACGGAGGACGGCGTGTCCTTCAGCGCGAGCCCGGAATTGTTCAACCCGCAGCTGAGCCTGAACTCCTACTACGGGGATCTGGGCCTGGACAAGGGTGTGCCGCAGAACGTCTTCGAACTCGATGTCTCCGAGCTCCAGCAACTCAACGGGCGGGACCTGGAAGCCGGGGGCATTACGCTGGCACCGGGCATGACCAAAGACCTGCCTGACGGCAAGGGAAGCATCACCTTTGACGGGGTCAAGAAGTACGTGGGCGTGGACATCCACCACAACCCGGGCCAGCTTTATGCCCTGATTTTCGGTCTGCTTGCAGTGGCCGGCCTGGTGACTTCGCTCTACATCGGCCGCCGCCGCGTCTGGGTCCGCACCGGAACCCACCAGGACGGCCGCACCATGGTGGAGTACGGCCTCCTGGCGCGCGGTGAAGACCACCGCCTCACCGGTGAAGCCGCAGCACTGCGGGAGCTCTTTGCCCGTGAGTGGCAGGTTTCCACCGATACCACCAATGCCTCCAATACAGTCTCTTCCACAACCTCGAAGGACCAGTAATGCCCGTCATCAACGAAACCCTGGGCCAGTACAGCGAGCTGTTCATGCTGCTCGCGGCCGGAACGTACACCGTGGCCTTCATCGCCTTTGCGTGGGACCTGGCCAGGAGCAGCAAGACCCTGCGGGCAGTGGACCTGAAGGCGGCCGCCTCGTCGGCTGCCACGAAGGTGGCCGTGGCGGCTGGCAGCGCCGGTGCAACAGCCGGAACTCCCGACGACGGCGGGCCGGCTGACCGGGCCGGGCGTCCGGCGTCGGGCATCTCCTTGGAGGAATCCACGGCGGCAGGCGACATGAAGTACGCGGCCGAGCGCCGCGTGCCTGCCCGCGTGGGTGTGGCGCTGACGGTCCTGGGCGTGCTGATCCATGGCGCCGGTGTGGTGACCCGTGCCCTGGGCGCCGGCCGCGTGCCCTGGGGCAACATGTACGAGTTCCTCACCACGGGTGCCTTCGTGGCTGTGGCAGTGTTCCTGATCGCCTTGATCCGCCGCGACCTGCGATTCCTGGGCACGTTCATCGTTGGCTTGGCCATCATCATGCTGGTGGCCGCCTCGGTGGCGTTCTGGACCCCCGTGGGCCATCTGGTTCCTGCGCTCCAGAGCTACTGGCTCATCATCCATGTTTCGATCGCTGTCCTGGCTTCGGCGCTGTTCACGCTGACGTTCGCCATGTCCGCGCTGCAGCTGGTGCAGTCCTACCGGCAGAAGAACCTGGCCGCCGGCCGTGCCGACACCCTGGGCTTCATGCGGCTCGTGCCCAGCGCGCTCAGCCTGGAGAACCTCTCCTACCGGATCAACACGGTGGCGTTCGTCGGTTGGACCTTTACGCTGATGTTCGGCGCCATCTGGGCAGAGAAAGCCTGGGGCCGTTTCTGGGGCTGGGACCCCAAGGAAGTGTGGACGTTCGTGATCTGGGTGGTCTACGCCGGCTACCTCCACGCCCGCGCCACCCGTGGTTGGACCGGAACCCGTGCGGCATGGCTGTCCATTGTGGGCTACGCCTGCGTCATCATCAACTTCACGCTGGTGAACACGGTCTTCAACGGACTGCACTCCTACTCCGGCCTCTGAGCCGCGCATTCCGGCCCTGAACAGGGCTTCTGTCCGGACCGGGTCAGGCTGGCCCGTCATGCCGCCCTGACCGGCGTCGGCCGATTCAGTAATTGAGCCTTTTGCGCGCCCAAGGCAAGTGCTAACTTGTTGGGAACCCGCTTGTGATGAAGACCGCATGCGCTATGCCGTGTTCTTTTTCGAGGTAACCATGAGCTACGTTCTCGCCATTGACGTCGGGACAAGTTTCACCGCAGCAGCCTTGATGAAGCCCGTTGAACGGGTTGGACCAACGGAGCCCTCCGCCTCAGGTGCCGCTCCAAGGCCCGCCATCCTGCCCCTGGGACTGCACAGCAATGCCGTGCCCTCGGTGGTGTATTTCGCAGAGGACGGCCGGGTCCTGGTGGGCGAGGCCGCCGAGCGCCGGGGCCTTGATGACCCCGCACGGATGGTGCGCGAGTTCAAGCGCCGCATCGGCGACTCCGTACCCATCGCGGCAGGGGATTCGTGGCTGGCTCCGGAAGAGGTTTTCGCCCACATGGCCCGCTGGGTGGTGGACCGGGCGGAGGAGCGCGAGGGTAGTCCGGCGTCCGCCCTGGTCCTGACCCATCCTGCGTCCTGGGGCGGACACCGCACCGCCGTGGTGCGCGAGGCCCTTGCGCAAGCCGGCCTCCCGGAAGTCACCCTGATCAGCGAACCCGAGGCCGCCGCCCTGCACTACGCTTCCCAGACGCGTGTGGAGGACGGCAGCACGATCGCGGTCTACGACCTGGGCGGCGGGACGTTCGACACCGCGATCCTCCGCAAGGTGGCCGCCGGCGCTTTCCGGCTTCTTGGCCATCCGGACGGCATCGAAACCCTGGGCGGCGCCGACTTCGACGCCGCCGTTGTGCGTCATGTGGTTGATTACCTGGGCGGGACAGTGGCCGCGCTTGACCCCGAAGCGCCGGAAACATTGGCCGGGTTGTCCAGGCTGCGTCGTGAATGCCGTGAGGCCAAGGAAGCGCTCTCCGCAGACAATGAAGCAACCATCTCCGTGTCCCTGCCGGGGACGCAGCAGTCCATCCGTATTGTGCGGTCCGAGTTCGAGGACCTGATCGATGCACCGGTCCGCAGCACCGTGGAGGCCCTTGAGGGAAGCCTGGAGCGCATGGGGCTGGCGCCTGAGGACCTCAGTGCCGTGCTGTTGATCGGCGGCTCCTCGCGCATCCCGCTCGTGGCGGAACTGATCTCGGCAGGGCTGGGCCGGCCGATCGCCGTCGACGCCGATCCCAAGTCTTCCATCTGCCTCGGTGCCGCGGCAGCGGTGGCCGGCGCCCTGGACCTTGGTGCCGCCGCCAGTCAGGAGGAAAGCCCGACGGCGGCTGGTCCGGTCGCTGCGGCTGTACAGGCCCGCGGAACACAGGAAACAAAGCGATCGGAGTTCCCGGTAGGGGCGGGCACCGCGCAGCACCTTTTTGCCCGGGCGCACGCCCCGGGCCACCGGACCCAGCCGGCTGCCGGACGGCACGCGCCGCGGTCACGGGTGAAGATGACGGCCGCGGCTGCGGCGGCCGCCACGGTCCTGACGGTGGCCACTGCCACGGCCGCGCAGAGCCCGGACGGAAGCGGCTTGCTGGCGTCGGTGTTCGGGGCGCAGGCTGCGGATGTCATTCGCGACGGCGGCACTCCTGCAGGCGGCCAGCAAGCCGCCCAAGCACCCGCCGGTGGGACGGATTCGGTCCCGGCGACCGGACGGCCGGCGTCGGGATTGGAGGCCAGCGCGCGCAGCGGAGCGGCGAGGACGGGCGCCACCCGGCCCCAAACCCCTACCCGGCAAGGTACCTCAGGTTCCGGGGCGGGGTCCGCGGGCTCCGGTACAGGTACGGCTGCCGGCGCCGGCGCCGGAAGCGCAGCGGGACCTGCTGGGGCAGGCACCGGCAGCGGAACAGGGACCGGCACGGGGGCCGGAACGGGCGCGGGCACCGGAGGAACAGCGACGGACGGAACGGGCGGAACCACCCCGGGCACAGGGACGCCGGCGCCGGATCCCGGGACCACTCCCACAACGCCAGGCGGAGCCGCAAGCGGTCCTACTCCGGACCCGACCACCCCGACCGTGCCCACCACGCCTCCCGTGGTCAACGACCCCACCACGCCACCTGTGGTCACGGACCCTGTGACCCCGCCGCCCACCGGGCCAACCACCCCGCCGGCAACGGAACCACCAGCGCCCGCCCCTGAACCGCCGGCCACCCAGGACCCGGTGCCGGACCCCGCTCCCACCATCACTGAAAGCAGTCCCAGTCCGGATCCCGCGCTGACCCCCGGAGCGTAGGCATGGGCAGGGCGCACGCCGGACCCGATTCCACCGCGGCCGGAGCCGATTCCACCGCGGCCGGAACCCAGCCGGACCTCCAGATGCTGGCGGCCGGGTTGAGCGGCACCACGGCATCTGTCAGGGAACTGTTGCTGGCACTGTCGGCCGGGTTTACGCTGCCGGGGCCACTGCCGGCCACCCTCGAATCGAGGGAGGATCTGGGCGTCATCATCGAAACGGCGAAGGAGAGCGGGCTCCTTTCCGAGGACGGCCGGGTGGTGGGTACCGTTCAGCACGCTCTCCTGACCGGCACACCGGACGCCCATCTGCACGCCCTTCAACGGGAGCTGGTGGACAAAGTACTGTCCGCCGGACTGCCGTTCAGTGATCTGGCCAGGGAACTGGCCCGCGGTGGTTTGCACGACGCCAGGGTGGCGGCCGAACTCGAGCGGGCTGCCGCCGTCGTGGTTGATACGGACCCGCGGCTGGCAGCTGACCTGTTTGCCGAGGCCCTCCTTGCCGGGGCCGATGAATTGGACAAGGCCGCACAGCGCGCCCAGGCCGCGGCGGCGATCGGCGAGCTGGACACCGCAGGCCGGCTGGTGGACCGGCTGCTGGCCATGCCGGATCCGCCCGGGCTGCTGCTGGGCGTGGACGTGGCCGCGTCCGTATGGTCGCAGCGCGGGATGCTGGCCCGGGGCGCCGACACCTACAGCTGGCTGGGCAAAGAACGTCTTGGTTCCTCGGCTCCATTGGCTGCCGTTGCGCTGGCCGGCTCCGGCGACCTGGCCATGGCCGAAGCCGTCCTTGACGCCAACCGGATGTCCGGCTCACCGACCCTGCTGGCGGTCTCCTTGTCGCTGACGGGGCAGGGGCTGCGGCAAACACTGGGCCCCGAACCCCAACTGGGTTTGCCGGACCTCATCCGCGCCTCGGACATGATGAATGCGGCCGGGACCGTGATTCCCATGCCGGAGACCCCTGCCGCCCTCGCTGCGTTGTGCGCGCTGCACGGCGGCGAGCCCGCGCTTGCTGAAACCATCCTGAGATCGGCGTTGACGGCCGGGCAAGGCGGCGACCCGGCAAGACCTCGGCACTTCCTGCTCCTGGCCTGGTCCCTGATGCACCGCGACAACGCCGACGAAGCGCGGCTGGCAATCAACGAGGCCCTCAAAGCGAACCCGTGGAACCTCCCGCCCAGGGACGCGTTCCTGCATGCTGCCCTGGACGTGGGGCTGGCCCGTCGTGGCGGTGACGTCCACGAACTGGTGGTGGCCTGGGACCGCGCACGCGAGGCGATGATGCACGTGTCCGTGGACCTGTTCAATCTGTTGCCGTGGGGTGAACTGATGATCTCGGCGGCGCGCCTGCGGGAGACGCCCAAAGCTGCGCATTACCTGTCCGCTGTCCCGGAACTCCTGGAACGCCTTGGCAACCCGCCGCTGTGGGGCGTGCCGGTGCACTGGGCAGGGGTGGAAGCGGCGTTGCTGGCGGAAGACCCGGCCGGACTCGCGCCTCATGCTGCAGCCCTGGTGCGTGCATCGGAGCACAGCCACTTGGCTTCAGTGCTCGCCAGGGGCGGCCGGGCCTGGGTATCCGTGCTGGCCGGACGCTTCGAAGCCTCCGATGTCGAGGCAGCGGCCCGTGGTCTTGCCGCCGTGGGGATGCCCTGGGAGGGTGCCCGCCTGGCAGGCCACGCCGCCGCGCACGCCGACGAGCGGCGCGACATGGTCAAGTTGCTCGCCTGTGCCCGGGACATCCACCCGCCGGCTTCCGGCGGCACAGCACCGGGAATACCGCAACAGGTAGCGGCAACGGACCCGCCCCCGGAGACCCGGGCCGACGCGGCTGGGCTCAGCGCCCGGGAGCGGGAGGTTGCCCGGCTGCTGCTGGAGGGCAAGACCTACCGGGAAATCGGGGAGGCGATCTACATTTCCCACCGCACCGCTGAGCACCATGTGGCCCGGATGCGGCGGCGACTGGGGGCCGAAAGCCGTTCCGAACTGCTCTCCAGGCTCCGGATTGCCCTTGCGGAGGGGTACCCGGATCGGGAACATCCCCCTGAACCCCCTCTTGGTCCCCCGCGAATCCCCTAACGCTTGGGGTGCGGGTAGGGGGACCACACCCGATGCCCCGCCCACCCCCGCCTCAATACGTTGGTTCCAAGCCCGGCAAAGGCGCCGGGCGGCAACCACCAACCACAGAATTTGAGGGAGCATCCAATGCCTACACTCGCACAACAGCTCGTGCAGTTCCTGATGAGCCTGTTCAACGATCCCGAAGCCGCCGAGGAATTTGTCCGGGACCCGGAAGCCGCCTTGGCTGCCGCAGGGCTCCGGGACGTCTCCTCCGCTGACGTGGACGCAGTCCGGCCGGTCGTGCTGGACTACGCGCCCATCAATGCCCGTTCCTCGTTCGACCGCGAATACAACACCGGCGGAAACCACGGTTCCACCGGTGGTTGGGGCGGCCGTGACAATGACGACGACGGCGGTTATGGCGGCGGCGGCCACGGCGGCGGCGGTTGGGACGGCCACGACGACCACGACGACGATCATGATGGTGGCCACGGCGGCGGTTGGGGGGACCATGATGACGATCACGACGGCGGTCACGGCGGCGGCGGTTGGGACGGCCACGACGACCACGATGACGATCATGACGGCGGCCATGGCGGCGGTCACGGCGGCGGCGACTGGGACGACCACGCCCATGCAGTCCAGCAGTTGGTACACGTGGTCAACAACTACTCGTACACCACCACCATCGACGACCGGGACACGATCACCGACCAATCCGTGAACCAGAACATCTGGGCCGACGGAGACGTGACCCAGTTCTTCAACCAAGATGCTGTGGTCGCCTCCGGTGACGGCGCAGTAGCTGCCGGCGACGACGCCGATGTCAGGGATTCGAACAATACGGACAACTCGGTGGACAACTCCGAGGACAACTCGGTCACGGTGGACGCCCGCGGCAACAACGACATCTCCATTGGAAACACGTACGAGGACAACTCGGTCACCAAGGACTCCTACAACACCGATGTGGACCTTGACCTGGACGTGGACATCGAGGATTCGTTCAACGACGACCACTCGACGCACACGGACAACTCGCACACGAACATCCACAACACGGACTCCTACAACGAGGACTCGTACAACGACGACCACTCCAACAACCTGGAAGTTGGCGACGTGGACGTGGAGTACACCAACATCGAGGACTCCACGATCATCAAGGACAACGAGGTCACGGTCGATTACCGGGACGACCACTCCACCAACGTGGAAGTGGACGACGTCCAGGTCATCAACGACTCCATCGTGGTCCAGGACAACGAACTGGAGTACAAGGAAGACAACTCGGTCACGATCGACGACATCGACGTGGAATACACCAACGTGGAGGACAACGTGGTGGTGGCCGACAACGAACTCGACGTCGAATACAACGACATCGACCATTCAAACGTCATCGCCAAGAACGAGGTGGAGATCGACTAACAGTGCAGTTCCATCAGGCGCAGCGCCCTCTAAACGCTAAGGCCCCGGCAGTGCCCGGCAGGTGATCCATCCCCTGCCGGGCACTTCGTGGCCCCCACCAACCGGACAGGCAGGAAGGCAAGGACAGAGCGTGGCGGAAAAGACAAGCATGGCCACCTTGGTGGAACAAGGCATGGGGCTGGTGGGGGACCGGAGCGACCTGCGCCGGAGACTGGAGAACACCCTCGCCCGTCTGGCCGATCCCAGCGTCCGCGTGATCGTGGTGGGGGAGTTCAAGCAAGGCAAGAGCCAGCTCATCAACGCCCTTGTCAATGCACCGGTCTGCCCTGTGGACGACGACGTAGCCACCACCGTGCCGACGATGGTACGGCAGGGGGATCCGGCGTCGGCGTTTGTCCTGGTGGCCGACGGCGACCGCAACCGTGAAGCGGAGGACGACGGTGGCGAACGCCGCCTGGAACGCCGGGTGGTCAGGCTTGAGGAACTGGCCGACTACGTGTCCGAAAAGGGAAACCCCGGCAACGCACGGAACATCGTGGCGGCGGAAGTGGCGCTGCCCCGGAAGCTGCTCACCGGAGGGCTGACCATGGTCGATTCCCCGGGAGTCGGCGGCCTGGGATCCAGCCATACCCTGACCACCCTGACAGCCCTGCCATCAGCCCACGCCATGGTGTTCGTGTCCGACGCCTCCCAGGAGTACACCGAACCCGAGCTTCGCTTCCTGCGCCAGGCCATGCGTGTCAGCCCCAACGTGCTGTGCGTCCTGACCAAAACGGACCTGTACCCCAGCTGGCGGCACATCGAGGACCTGGACCGCCGGCACCTGGCCGGCGTTGGACCCGACATCCCCCTGTTCCCCGTGTCCTCCGAGCTCCGCCTGCAGGCCGCACGCCTGCAGGACCAGGAGCTCAACGACGAATCCGGATTCCCTGCCCTGGTGTCCTGCCTGCGGAACGACATCGTGGGACAAGCCACCGCACTCCGGCGCAAATCCGTGGGCCACGATCTGGTTTCCGTCACCGACCACCTCCGGCTGGCCCTCCAGTCCGAGCTGGAGGCCCTGGAAAACCCCGCCGGTACCCCGCACATGATCGCCGGCCTGCAGGCAGCAAAGGAAGACGCAGACTCCCTCCGCAAAAAATCGGCGCGGTGGCAGATCACCCTCAATGACGGCATCACCGATCTCATAGCGGATATGGAATACGATTTGCGCGACAGGATGCGACGCATCCAACGTGAAGCCGAGACCGCGATTGACCAAGGCGATCCCGGGCCCGCCTGGGACCAGTTCGCCAGGTGGCTTGAGCAGAGTACGGCCGCAGCCGTGTCGGACACCTTCGTCTGGACCAGCGAAAGGGCGCAATGGCTGGCCGGGCAGGTAGCGGACCACTTCTCCGAAGACGAAGTTGCCCTCCCCGCCCTCCAGGTTTCGGACACCGGTGGTGTGCTGGACCCGGTCGCGGACATCCAAGGCCTGGACGACGGAAAGCTGGGACCGTTGCAGAAGGTCCTCATCGGGATGCGGGGTTCCTACGGTGGGGTCCTCATGTTCGGTCTGCTGACGGGAATCTTCGGCATGGCCCTGATCAACCCACTGTCCGTGGGTGCCGGGCTCATGCTGGGCCGCAAGGCATACCGGGAAGACAAGGCAGCCCGGCTTAAACAGCGGCAGACCGAGGCCAAGATCCTGGTCCGGAAACAGGTTGACGACGTCATCTTCCAGGTGGGCAAGCAACTCAAGGACCGGCTGCGCCTGGTACAACGGGCCACCCGGGACCATTTCACCGACATCGCGGAGGAACACGCCCGCTCCCTGTCCGAATCCGTGGCAGCTGCACAGAAGGCAGCGGCCACCTACGCCGCCGAACGGGATTCCAGGATCAAGGACATCCGTACCAGGCTCCGCGCCGTGGATTCCCTGCACGCAGCCTCGCGCCGGTTGATGGACGCGCCCGGATCCGTGACGGCACAACAGCACATCCGTCCAGCCGCCGTGCCGGCCGAATGACCGACTCCGGAATCCCCGACCTCCTCCGGCAGGCGCGGGAGGTGTTCGGTCATGACGCAGCGGCGCTCGCCGTGGTGGACGAGCTCCGGCAGCGCTGGGAAGGGCCACTCCGCATTGCGGTCGCAGGGATGGTCAAGGCCGGGAAGTCCACCCTGCTCAACGCCATCATCGGCGAGGAGATCGCTCCGACGGACGCCGGAGAATGCACCCGGATCGTCACGTGGTACCGCTACGGCGCGACGCCCCGGGTGACGCTGCACCCGTTGGCCGGAGGCTCGTTGGCCGGAGGCCCCAGGAACGTACCTGTGACGCGCGAGGAAGGACGCCTTGTCTTTCCGCTGGATGGTACGCCGGCTGAGGACGTGGAGCGCTTGGTGGTGGAGTGGCCGGCGCCGGGCCTGAAGGACCTGACGCTCATTGACACGCCGGGCATCGCTTCCCTTTCCACGGATGTTTCCGGCAGGTCCACCGCCTTCCTCCTCCCACAGGACGCGCCTTCCGCCGCGGACGCGGTGATCTATCTGATGCGCCACATGCATGCAGCGGACCTGGGGTTCCTGGAATCCTTCCGGGACACCGCCGCCGGGCAGTCCGGAACAGTCAACGCGCTGGCTGTCCTGTTCAGGGCCGACGAAGTGGGTGCCGGCAGGATCGACTCCTTGATCTCCGCAGCTGTCATTTCAGAACGGTACAGCCAGGACCCGGACGTGAAATCCCTGGCACTGGGGGTTGTTCCTGTCGCGGGCCTCCTGGCCCAGAGTGCCCGGACCATGCGGCAGGCAGACTTCGATGCCCTGCTCGCTGTGGCCACCATGGACAGGGACCAGCGCGAACGCCTCCTGCTGTCCGCCGACCGCTTCATCCGGGGGACGGGAACCGCAGGCTCCGATGGCGCCGGGCAGCTGGACACGGCGACCCGGGAATCGCTGGTCAACCGCTTCGGACTCTTCGGCATCCGGCTCGGTGCGGCACTGATCCGGGGCGGTATCGACGCGCCCACCCCCTTGGCACACGAACTTGCCCGACGCAGCGGGCTGGGACACCTGCTGGACAGCGTGGACCATCTCTTCCAGAGCCGGGCCGGGGCGCTCAAGGCGCGTGCCGCCGTCGTGGGTTTGGAAGCATTGCTCCGCACCGCACCTGCCGGGAGCGCAGAGCCGCTGGCGACCGCACTCGAACGGGTCCGGTCCGGCGCCCACGAATTCCGCGAACTGAAGCTCCTGGCCGCACTCCGGACCGGCAGCGTGCCCTTGGACCTTCGGCAGAGCGAGGAGGCAGAGCGTGTGGTGGGTGGTCACGGCGACCTGCCTGCGGTCAGGCTGGGATTGCCCCCGGACAGCAGTCTTGAGGAGATCAGCGATGCTGCACGTTCCTGCCTGAACCGGTGGCGTGCCCTGGCGGACAATCCCCTGATGCAACCGGCCGCCGTCGAAGCCTGCCGCGTGGTTCAGCGCAGCTGTGAGGGGATGTTGGCGGGCATCCCGGCCGGCCGCTGACCGACCCGCAGCTGTCCGCCCTGCCTGGCCCCCCGGACCCAACTAGGTCGCACTTGAGCGCGTTTTGAGCGCTCAAAACGCGCACAGCTGCGACCTACTTGGGGGTGAGCCACTGCGTGGTGGAGGGAAAGAAGAGCAGGACCAGTCCCGCGGCGGCCAGGATGTACTGGGCAGCCAGCAGGATGATGGCGAGGGCCCCGTCCCCGCCCGGCGCCACCAGCCAGTCCGCGGTCATGACCACCACTACGGCATGGAAGAGGACCACGGGGGCCAGGACCCAGCGCGCCCAGCTGCGCTGCTTGAAGGCTACGGCCACCAGCACGGCCTCCATGGCGGTCACCAAGGCGATAAGGGCCAGGCTGCCAAGGAATACGACGGCGGTGGCGCCCTCGACTGCCTGGGCGTCGCCATCCGGGACCATGCCGGCGATGACGCCTTTCAGGCGTTCGAACTGCGAGTCACGGGCCAGGAACCCGGTGACGAGGACCGCTGCTCCTGCCACGAAGCTGGCGATCCATAAGGCTTTGGAAGCCAAGGCTGGACCCGGAGGCCGCACCGCCGCCGGAATGGGTGGCGGTACCGGGAGCGAGATGCCTGGGCGTGCAGGGGGAGCTGGTGGACCTGACGGGGGCCCGCTGGCTGATGATGCGGTGACAAAACTTTGGGAGGACCGTGATTCATCAGCTTGCTGGGCCATGGTTGCCTACTTCAGCTCGTCCGTGTCATGGGGATCCGGCTCGCCGCGCTTGGCCTCGCCGGAGGGGAATCCCGGGGCACGGTCCGTGGTGGCGTCGCCGGAGGTGCCATCGGATTCGTTGAGCTTCCGCTCCTTGGCCTCGAGCTCAGCCCTGAGCTTTTTGAGGCGCGCTTCTTCCGCCTGGTTGCGGCGGCGGACTTCCAGGTTGCGGAGGAACTCGGGATCGTCGTCCGGTGCGGTGGGATGCCGGCGTACCTGCGGAGCCGAGGGCTTGCCGTAAGGCCTGCCAAAGATGAACCACAGGATGGCGCCCAACAGCGGCAGGAGGATCATGACCACGATCCACGCCGGTTTGGAGATGCCGCGCGTGAGGCGCCCGTCGGTACGGATCACGTCCACGAGGGCGTAGACGAAGATGACAAGGACGACGACGACGCCAACAACCCGGAGCATGCACCAAGTCTAATCGCCGGAAGCCGTTCGCTGGATGCCTTGTTGGGGCCGTGATCAGAGTGCAACCATCACGGCGGCTAAACTTGGATGGTGGCTTTCCTGAAGTATTCCCTGATCCGTTTGGCGCTGTTTGTGCCCTTGTTCGTGCTTTTCCTGTTTTTGGGGACGGGAGTGTTCCTGGCAGTGCTCTTTGCCGGGCTGATTGCCTTTGCCATCAGCTACCTGTTTTTCCAGAAGCAGCGGGACCAAGCCACCGCTGCCATGCGCGAGCGTTTCTCCGGCCGGGCCAAGCCCATCCGCACAGCCGGCGAGGTGGAAGACGCTGCGGCTGAGGACGGCCTCGTGGAGAAGAACCCGGACGTTGCCATCGACAACGACAAACGCCGCCCCCAGGCATAATCCCTTCGCCGCTACCGGCGTAGTCCGGACCTAGAACCCGGTGCTGAGCACCAGGCCCAGTGAGAACAGCAGGCTGTAGCCGAGGTTGATCAGGCCGGTCTGCTTGAGGACCGGGATGAGGCTCTTGCGCTTCTTTCCGTTGACCATGAGCCACGCCGGCATGAGGCAGGCCGGAATCAGCAACAGCACGATCAGCATCCACGGCTTGGTGGGTGCCAGGATGATGACCAGCAGAATGGCAACGCCCAGCATCAGCACGTAGCTTTCGCGGGCGTGCCGGTCGCCCAGCCGTACGGCCAGTGTCCGTTTGCCGGCCGCTGCATCCGTGGGGATGTCGCGGACGTTGTTGGCCATCAGCAGGGCGCACGCGATCAGGCCCGTGCCGATCGCGCCCACCACGGCGGCCAGGCTCACTTGTCCGGCCTGGGTGTAGGTGGTGCCCAGGGTGGCAACCAGCCCGAAGAACACGAAGACGAAGACATCGCCCAGACCCAGGTAACCGTAGGGGTTCTTGCCGCCGGTGTAACCCCATGCCGCCAGGACACAGCCCACACCCACCAGGATCAGCCACCACGTCTGCGTGATGATCACCAGGATCAGACCACACAGCATCGCCAGCCCAAAGAGGCCGAAGGCCGCCCACTTGACCTGCTCCGGCTTGGCCGCTCCCGAGCCCACCAGGCGCAGGGGACCAACGCGGTCTTCGTCCGTGCCGCGGATTCCGTCCGAGTAGTCGTTGGCGTAGTTCACGCCCACCTGCAGCAGGAGGGCCACCAAGGCGGCGAGGATAGCGTTGGGCAGCCGGAATGCATGGAGTTCAAACGCTGCCGCCGAGCCGATCAGGACAGGGGCAATCGCCGCGGGCAGAGTGCGGAGCCGGGCTCCTTGGATCCATTGTGCAGCTGTCGCCACGTGCAGTACCTCGTGTGTTTCGCGTAGATCTTCAGTCAGGTTCGTTAGGGGAGAACCTGTCTATTGTCCCTGATGCAGCCGTTCCAGCTGTTCGATCATGGCCAGCCTGTCCGGTTTTCCGTTCGGGAGCATGATCAGTTCCTTCTCCACGAGCACCGTCTTGGGCGCCAAAATGCCCAATGCGGTTTCGCGTCGGGCAGTAAAACCCTTGATTCCACCGGGCGTGGGGTCCGCCATTGCCACGTAGGCCGCTACCGCCTGGCCCCACTCGCGTGAGGCGACGCCGGCCACGAAAGCCGCCGTGACGCCGTCGAGCTCCTCCAGCTTGCTTTGGATGTACGCGGCGGAGGCCTTGACACCGCCGGTGATGATGACGTCGTCAGCGCGGCCCAACACGGTGAGCTTGCCGTCGGCGCTGAGCTCGCCCAGGTCACCGGTGACGTACCAGCGGACGTCGTCCTCCTCGAAGAAGACGTCAGTGGAAACGCGCGCGCTGTCCAGGTAACCAGCCGCAACGGTCTCGCCGCCCAGCAGGATCCGGCCTTCCAGGTCGCCCCCACCGATGCGGACTTCGACGCCGTCCAGCGGCTCGCCGTCGTAAACGCACCCGCCGCACGTCTCGGCCGAGCCATACGTGGTGACCACGTTGAGTCCCGCTGCCTGCGCGGCCGCGAGCAGTTCGGCAGGTGCCGGTGCGCCGCCCAGCAGGATCGCGTTGAAACGGCGCAGCGCGGCCAGGGTTCCGGGGGCGGGGGAGTCCAGCAGCCGCTGGAGCTGCGTGGGGACCAGCGATGTGAAGCGGATCCGGTCCGTCAATTCTTCGGCAGCGGCCGTGAACGCCTCGGGAGTGAAGCCGTTGGACTGGTCCATGACCCAAGGCCGGGTTCCGGCGTAGAGGGAGCGGACCAGGACCTGCACGCCGGCCACGTACTGCAGCGGCAGTGCCAGGAGCCACTGGCCCTCGCCGCGGAGTGCGATGGCCGTGCCCACGGACGAAGCCGCCAGCGCATCAATGGTGAGGACCGTTGCCTTGGGCGTTCCCGTGGAACCGGAGGTCCGGACCACCACGGCAGCGTCCTCGACGCCGGTCTCCACTGGAACAGCAGTCGGCTGCCCGGTGGCGTCAGTGACGATTTCGACGGCGGGACCCTCGCCATGGAGGGCGGCGGACAGGGCCTTGAGAATGGGATCGATGTCCACGGTGGTCCTAGAAGTAGTAGGGGAACGGGGACCAGTCGGGGTCGCGTTTTTGCAGGAACGCTTCCTTGCCTTCCACCGCCTCATCCGTCATGTAGGCAAGGCGCGTTGCTTCACCGGCGAAGACCTGCTGGCCGGCAAGTCCGTCATCTGCGAGGTTGAACGCGAACTTGAGCATGCGGATCGCCTGCGGCGACTGCCGGGCGATGTCTGCGGCGTACTCCAGGGCGACCTCTTCCAGCCGCTCGTGGTCCACGGCCTCGTTGACGGCGCCCATGCGGACCATGTCGTCGGCCGTGTATTCACGGGCCAGGAAGAAGATTTCCCGCGCGGCTTTCTGCCCGATCTGGCGGGCCAGCAGCGCCGAGCCGTATCCGGCGTCGAAGCTTCCCACCGTGGCGTCAGTCTGTTTGAACTTGCCGTGCTGGCGGGAGGCGATGGTGAGGTCGCTGACCACGTGGAGCGAGTGCCCGCCACCTGCCGCCCAGCCGTTGACGACGGCGATGACTACCTTGGGCATGGTCCGCATGACGCGCTGGACTTCGAGGATGTGGAGGCGACCGGCGCGGGCGGGGTCGATGAACTCAGCAGTATCTCCCCCTGCGCCCTCTACCTGGTACCGGTAGCCGTCCCGCCCACGGATGCGCTGGTCGCCACCGGAGCAGAAGGAGTGCCCGCCATCCTTTTCGGAAGGACCGTTGCCCGTGAGCAGGACTGTGGCGACGTCCGGGGTCATGCGGGCGTGGTCCATGGCACGGTAGAGCTCGTCCACCGTGCCTGGACGGAATGCATTACGGACCTCGGGCCTGTTGAAGGCGATCCGGACGGTGGGCAGGTCCCTGACTCCGGCTTCCGTGCGCTCAACCTGCCGGTGGTACGTCATGTCCTTGAAGTCGTCAAAGCCGGAGACTGTGCGCCAGCGCGAGGGGTCAAAGACGTCGGAAACCTTGGCGGGGAGATCGTTGTTCACAGTCCGAGTCTAGTAATGGCCTCAGCTGATGCAGAACTCGTTGCCCTCCGGGTCGGCCATGGTGTGCCATACGTGCGGCCCCTGGTTGGCGGTCCACAGGTGCGTGGCCCCGCGGGCTTCCAGTTCTTTGCGGACCACGTCCTTGTCCCGTCCCTCCAGCCTGACATCCCAGTGCACGCGGTTTTTCACGGTCTTCGGGTTGGGGTCTGCCTGGAAGAGGATGCGGCGGCCGGTCTTGGGATCGGTGTCCTCGGCGGGAACGATCGCGCAGCCCTCCGCCCAGACCAGTTTGCCGTTGTGGGTGATGGTCTGGTCCTCGGTGGCGTATCCCTGGTCGATCATGGACCGGATGAAGTCCTCGTCCTGTGGCTCCACCGCCCATTCGAGGGTCTCCGCCCACCAGTCCGCGAGCTCGTGGGGCTTTTTACAGTCGACGACTACCTGGATGTTGAGTGTCATGTGCTCCAAGCTAATCCGGCGGTGGGTGGCCGGGTAGGCCTATGCGGTCACTTCCCGTCCGCATCACCCAACTGGGTCGCATTTGTGCGCGTTTTGACGGCTCAAAACGCGCACAAATGCGACCTAGTTGGGGAGGAGGCTGGCGGGGACTGCGTAGATCAGGAGTACGGCCAGCAGGTTCTTCGCGGCGTGGACCAAGTAGGAGAACATGAGATTCTTGCCCGTCCACACGTAGACCGCCACCAGCACTACCGCCATGCCCAGGTACGGAGCCAGGGCCTGCAGGACGAGGCCCTCGCGTCCGACGACGTGGATCGAGGCAAAGACCACCACGGAAATCCCGCAGCAGATCCACAGGTTCACATACTGGGAGAGCTTGCCGATCAACAGGTGCCGGAAGAGGTATTCCTCAACGAACGGCCCAAGCACCACCAGCAGCGGGACCATCAGCCACGCAGGGACCTGCTGCAACATGCCCTGGATGCCCAGTTGGTTTTGGGAGCTTTGCGCACCGCCCAGCACTCCCAGCAGGATCGCGGTGACGATCAGCATGACCACCACCGCCAGCGGCACCATGCCCAGCGTGAACCACGGGCGGGTGCCCAGGATGCCCAGGTCCCGGCGCGCCACGCGCCAGGCGGAGGCAAGGGCGAAAATCCCGACGGCGGCATAAAAGATTGCGTTGATGGCATAGGACGCTGTGGCCGGGTCGCGGAAAACCTCAAGCATGAGGCTTTGGACGGATCCGCCTGCGAAGACAAAGAGGAGCGTGAGGCCGGTGTAGGCGGCAACAGCCACGGCATCCAGCGCGTTGTAGCGATAGAGCTTCGGCCGCAGTGACATGGTGCCCATGGAACCAGCCTAATCTTTGCCGCGTCCTGCATGCGGCGGCTACACTTTTCGGTATGCCTAACTTTTCGTTTCGGCGCGCCAAAGATGTCCGCCGTTTCGCTGCTGTCCTGGTCACCCTGGCCGTTGCCCTGGGCCTCTCTGCCTGCGGGGGGAGTTCCCCTGCCGGAAACGGGGACAAGCCCATGGTCCTCACCACCTTCACCGTCCTGGCCGACATTGCCCGGAACGTCGCCGGTGACAAACTGCAGGTGGAATCGATCACCAAAGCCGGGGCCGAAATCCATGGCTACGAGCCCACCCCCGGGGATATCCGTAAAGCTGCCCAGGCGGACCTCATCCTGGACAACGGCCTGAACCTTGAAGCATGGTTCGACCAGTTCGTCGAGGATCTCGACGTGCCCCACGCCGTAGTGAGTGAAGGCGTCGATGTCATGGAGATCGGCGAAGACAGCTACCAGGGCAAGCCGAACCCGCATGCGTGGATGTCGCCGGACAACGTCCAGATCTATGCCAACAACATGGCCAAGGCGTTTGCCAGGCTGGCGCCGGAGCATGCCTCGGAATTCGAGGCCAACGCCAAGTCCTACAACACCCAACTGCAGACGGTTAAGGACGAGATGGTCAGCAAGCTCGCGGTCCTGCCCGAAGCGCACCGTGCGTTGGTCACCTGTGAGGGGGCTTTCTCCTACCTGGCGCGGGACGCCGGCCTCAAAGAGGTGTACATCTGGGCCGTCAACGCCGAGCAACAGGCCACGCCGCAGCAGATCGCCCGGGCTATCGGGTTCGTCGAGGACAACCAGGTGCCGGCCGTGTTCTGCGAGTCGACGGTGTCGGACGCGCCCATGCAACAGGTGGTGGGTGCCACCGGAGCCAAATTCGGCGGAGTCCTGTACGTGGATTCCCTGTCCGAAGCCGACGGCCCCGTTCCGACCTACCTGGACCTTATCCGGCACGATGCCAAGACCATCACGGAGGCACTCACAGGAGGTGCGCAGTGAGCAGCCCGGCGATCGCCGTCCAGGACGTCACCGTCCACTACGGCGAAGTGCTCGCCCTGGACTCGGCCTCTTTCACCCTGGACCACTCACGGATTTGTGGTTTGGTGGGGATGAACGGTTCGGGAAAATCCACGCTGTTCAAAACCATCATGGGCATGGTCAAGCCGGATTCCGGCCGGGTCCTCATCAACGGCCACACACCGGCCAGGATCCGCAGGGAAGCAGGGATCGGCTACGTTCCCCAGAGCGAAGATGTTGACTGGGCCTTCCCGCTGTCCGTCCGCGACGTGGTGATGATGGGCCGCTACGGGCACCTGGGTTTCACCCGCCGCCCCCGCAAGGCGGACCGGGACGCCGTCGAGCATGCTTTGGAACGCGTGGAACTGGCTGACTTTGCCGACCGCCAGATCGGCCAGCTGTCCGGCGGCCAGAAGAAGCGGGCCTTCGTGGCCCGCGGCATCGCCCAAGGAGCAACCATGATGCTCCTCGATGAACCCTTCGCAGGTGTCGACAAGAGGTCCGAGGCGACCATCACCAGGCTGCTCCGTGAACTCGCCACGGACGGCGCCACCATCCTGGTCTCCACCCACGATCTCCATGCCCTCCCGCAGTTGTGCGACGAGGCCGTGCTCCTTATGCGCAAAGTCCTCATGCACGGCAGTCCCGATGTGGTCATCCAACCAGAAAACCTGGCCATGGCTTTCGGCCTCGACGTCATGAACAGGGGCTGAGATGGAATTCCTCCTCGAACCGCTCAGCTACGACTTCATGGTCCGGGCATTGGCCACCACAGCCATCGCAGCAGTCGTGTGCGCGGTCCTGAGCTGCTGGCTCGTCCTGATCGGTTGGTCCCTCATGGGTGACGCCGTCTCGCACGCGGTGCTGCCCGGCGTCGTCCTGGCCTACATCGTGGGGGCGCCGTTTGCCCTGGGCGCGCTGGTCTTTGCCCTGATCGCAGTGACGTTGATCGGGGTGGTGCGCAATACCAGCAGGGTCAAGGAAGACGCTGCGATCGGCATTGTGTTTACGTCCCTCTTTGCCTTCGGGTTGGTCCTGATCTCAGTGACACCCAGCCAAACCGACCTGAACCACATCATCTTCGGCAACCTTCTGGGCGTCAGTATGGCGGACCTCATCCAGGTGGTGGTCCTGGGGGCGGTGGCCTTCGCCATCCTGATCCTCAAACGCCGCGACCTCACCCTGTACGCCTTCGACCCCACACACGCCCACGCCATAGGACTGTCCCCGCGCATGCTAGGCGCACTGCTGCTGGGTCTGCTGGCGCTGACGTCGGTGGTGGCCCTGCAGACCGTGGGAGTGGTGCTGGTGGTGGCCATGCTCATCATCCCCGGATCCACCGCGTACCTGCTCACGGACCGCTTCAACCGGATGCTGGCCATCGCGCCCGTGATCTCCGTGCTGTGCTCCGTCACCGGCATCTATCTGAGCTACTACCTGGATACGGCATCGGGTGCCATGGTGGTGGTCACGCAAGGTGCGGTCTTCGCCGTCGTCTATCTGTTCAGCCCGCGGCAGGGCCTGATCGGGACCAGGCTGGCGAAGGCCCGGCGGAAGAGGACCCTGGCCGCCGCGGCTTGACGCAGCTGCCTCCGTCCGGGCAGTCTGGACCGATGAAGTCTTGAGCGCAGCCCCCACTTTCCGGCTGCATCCCCAGTGCCCGAGCGGCGTTCCGCTGCTTCCTGCGTACCTGCGAGGATCCTCTTGACGAACCATCTTCACCTTTCCGGCGTGTCCCACGGCTATGGGGACCGCACACTTCTTGACGCCGCCCACCTGGTGATCGGCCACGGTGAACACGTGGCGGTTGTCGGCGAAAACGGGGTCGGCAAATCCACCGTCCTGCGGCTGCTCGCCGACGTTGAAACGCCCGACGCCGGTAGCGCGGGTGTGGCGGGCGGGCCCGGCTACCGGGTGGGGTACCTCGCCCAATCAAAAGGCCTCCCCGGGTCGTTGACCGTGGAGGATGCCATCGATGCTTCCCTGGCAGCCCTGCGAACGCTGGAAGCGCGCATCACGGAGCTGGAACGCGGCCTCGAAGACGCCGACGCTGAAACCCTCGACCACTATGGAAGCCTGCAGACCGAGTACCAACTCCGGGAAGGCTACGGCGCCGAATCGCGGGTTGAAGCAGCGCTCGACAAGCTGGGGCTGGGAGGCCTTGACCGGCGTCGTACGCTGTCAACCCTCTCCGGTGGCGAGCAGGAACGGGTAGCGCTCGCCTGCCTGCTGGCCGATCCGGCAGATGCCCTGCTGCTGGACGAACCCACCAACCATCTGGATGCTTCGGGCGTGGACTGGCTCGAGCGTCGCCTGGCAGCACACCGCGGGACCGTGGTGGTGGTGTCCCATGACCGGATGCTCCTGCGCAAGGTCGCGGGCACCGTCATTGAGGTGGATGGGGACCGCCGCCGTGTCAATCGCTACGGAATGGGCTACGACGGCTACCTGCGCGAAAAGGCTGCCCAACGCGCCCGCTGGATCCAGGAATACGCGACGTGGATCGACGCCATGGCGGCCGAGCGCCTGCAGGCCGCAACGGTGGCGGACGGGATGGGCTATGGCCGGCGGCGCGACAACGACAAAATGGCTTTCGGCGTCAAGACGGGCACCTGGGAGCGGGCAGCGGCCAGCAAGGTCCGCAATGCACGGGAACGCCTCCAGCGCTTGGAGGCGAACCCCGTGGACCGGCCGCCCGTACCGCTGAAACTGGATGCCTCCTTGGACGGCGCTGTGAAGGACAGCGCCGGACCCGCGATCGAAGCACGCGGCATTGCTGTTCCTGGTCGGCTGGTGCCCACGGACCTCCGGGTGGAGGCCGGCGAAAAGGTGCTCATCACAGGCCCGAACGGTGCCGGTAAGTCAACCCTGGTATCGGTTCTCGCTGGAATGCTGCAGCCGGCCGCCGGGACGGTGACGGTGCGCGGCGCCGTGGGATACCTCCGCCAGGAACTGGAGGTGCCGAAGCGGCCAGGACTCAGGCTCCTGCCGGCGTTTGCGGCCGGACTCACCGGCAGTATGGAAGAACACGCCGAGGCCCTCCTGCGCCTGGGGCTGTTCAGGCCCGCGGAGTTCCACGTCCCGGTAGGAAGCCTGTCCGCAGGGCAGCAGCGGCGCCTTGCCTTGGCACGGCTGCTGCTGGGCAACCATCAGACGATGATCCTGGACGAACCCACCAACCACTTGGCTCCGGTGCTCGTGGAACAGCTGGAAGAGGCGCTCGCGGAGTTCGCGGGGACGGTGGTTATCGTGAGCCACGACCGGGCGCTGGGGGAGTGGTTCGACGCTTGTGCCGGTCATGCGGAAGCGGGGAACTGGGTGCGCTACGGCATGCAGGATGGGGAGTTGCTGTAGGCCGCTTGTTGCCTGCGTCACGGGTCCTCCGTCACATGGCGTAAGATAGACGGGTTGCGCGAACCTTCGACGTTCTGCGGTCCGCGTCACACAACGGGATCCTCAAAGGGAAATCCATCGAATTTTGTGTGGCAAAGCCGCCCGTGTTCCGGCACTGGCGCGACCCCCTACAGCAACACCCCGACCCACAAGGAACAGCTGTGCCGCAAAGTACCCCCACAGAAGTCCATAACCCCACGGCTCCATCCACCGCCGTCGGGAGCACCCTCAGCGCCGAGGGTTACCAGAAGACCCTGAGCCGTCGCCACGTCACCATGATCGCCATGGGCGGCGCAATCGGCGTCGGCCTCTTCATGGGCGCCGGTGGCCGCCTGGCCTCCACCGGCCCCGCCCTGATTTTCTCCTACGCCATTGCCGGCGTCATCGCGTACCTGCTCATGCGCGCCTTGGGCGAACTCATCATGTACCGCCAAACCTCGGGCTCGTTCGTGAGCTACGCCGGCGAAATGTTCGGCAAGAAGGGCGCCTACCTTTCCGGGTGGATGTACTTCATCAACTGGGCCATGACCGGAATCGCCGAGCTGATCGCGATCGGCCTGTACTTCCAGTTCTTCTTCCCCAATGTCCCGGTGGAGTTGTCCGCAATCGCAGCGCTGGTGCTGTTGGTGGCCGTGAACCTCTTCAGCGTGAAGGCGTTCGGCGAGTTCGAATTCTGGGCTTCCTGCCTGAAGGTTGCGGCAATCGTGATCTTCCTGGCCGTGGGCACCTTCATGGTGGTCACCAACGCCAAGGTCGGCGAAGGCAACGCTTCGGTGGCCAACCTCTTCCATGACGACGGCGGTATGTTCCCCAAGGGCGCATTGGTGATGATCCTTGTGCTGAATGCCGTGATCTTCGCGTACAACGCGATCGAACTGGTGGGCATCACCGCCGGTGAGATGGAGAACCCGGAACGTGAAGTACCCAAGGCGATCCGCGCCGTCGTCCTTCGCATCGTGGTGTTCTACGTAGGTTCCGTGACGCTGCTGGCCATGCTCCTGCCGTCGGACCAGTACAAGGCCGGCACCTCGCCGTTCGTCACCGTGTTCGGCCAGATGGGCCTCGGCTGGATGGGGGATGTCATGAACATGATCGTCATCACCGCCGCCCTGTCCTCCTGCAATTCGGGCCTGTACTCGATCGGCCGAATCTTCCGCACCATGGCCAACAACGGGCACGCTCCGCAGTGGTTGACCAGGATGTCCACCCGCCATGTCCCTTACGCTGCCATCCTTGCGATCGGCGCGGTGTACCTCGTGGGCATCCTCCTGAACATCTGGCTGGGCGGCTCCTACGCCTTCGATCTCGCATTGAACACCGCGTCCATCGGCGTGATCTTCACTTGGGGTTCGATTTTCGCCAGCCAGATCGCCCTGCGGAAAAAGCGCGGCAAGGTGTCCAGCCTGCCAATGCCGGGTTCGCCGTGGACCAGCTGGCTGGGCTTGTTCGCCCTGCTGGCCATCACCGTGCTGATCGGTTTTGACACCATGACCAACAAGGAAACGGGCGAGGTCTTCCTGCTGGGCCTCTGGACCCTGGCGACCATCCCGTTCTTTGCCCTGGTCCTGTGGCTCGGCTGGCAGAAGGTCAAGCACCGCGAACCGAAGAGCGAGCTGTTCTCTTAAGCAACTGACTGGCATTAGGGGTTGTTCTGACGCCTCAGAGCAACCCCTAATGCCAGCTACTTGGGTGTCCAGCCTTGACCAATGAGCGCGTTCCTTACCTTGGACACGGCCCGGTGGGCATCGATTCCCATGTGGCGCTTTGAAATGCGGACAAGTCTCCAGCCCGCGCGGCTGTAGTCTTCCTCCCGTTCAATGTCCCGGACAATTTGGGCGGGCTCTGAGTGCCCCTCGCCTTCGTACTCCACGGCGATGCGCTGCTCACGGAAGCCAAGGTCGGGTTCACGCACGACGCCGGAACCCAGTTCCGTGGGCCGGTTGAGTTCCGGTTCGGGCAAGCCAGCCCGTTCGAGTGCCAGTCGAAGTCGCGTTTCCGGCGCGGAATCGGCACCGATCCGTGCCTGATCCAATGCCAGTCGCGCTTTCCGGATGCCGGGCGTCCCCTTGTGCCGATCCAACATCTCTTCCAGCTCTTCGCGGGTGCAAAACGGCTCGCTTCGCCCCTCAAAGGCAGCCCGCGGCCTCCTCAGCAGGTGATCCGCGACGACTGTGATTTCATCGATCGTCATCCGGCGGGCGCAGTCGAGCCACGTGCGGGGCCTTGTGGTGATGAGCAAGCCGTTCAGATTGGTGATTTCGTCGTCGAAGAACTGGCCCACATGCCCTTTGACCCCTTTGCGGCGCGGTATGGCCATCGTGTCCGGACGCGAGAGGTGGATCGTGGACTCGTGACTGCCTGGCAGGAAGCCCGGAAACTCCCACAAGACAAACGCGGTGGCGTGCGAAGCGGCTGAAAAGGCAGTCACCACCGTATAGGGGCGCACGATCTGCGGTAGCTCAAGTTTGCCGGTCGAGGGAGACCGAATTCCCCTGCTTGGTGCCCCCAACGCGCGGTGCCTCCAACGCTGACGCGAGACGCCGGCGTCGAGCGCTTCCTGCCAGGTGAACGGCGCTGACTTGAGGGGATCCGGCAACGGTTGTGGGAGTCGCATCTCCACATGCTGGCAAACCTGCCCGGCGCGCGGGACGTTATCCACAGCTCCCGTGGACTCCACCCCAACTGACTGGCATTAGGGGTTGCTCTGACGCCTCAGAACAACCCCTAATGCCAGGCAGTTGGGAGTGTCGGTGGCCGGGTCTAGGCTCGATGTATGGAGCACACCACCACCCTGACCAAGCACGTCAATGCCAGCCCGGAGAAAGTGTGGGCCGTCATCTCGGACATTCCAGGCTCGGCCGGCACCATCTCGGGCATCGATTCGATCCAGATGCTCAGCGAAGGCCCGTACGGCGAAGGGACCCGTTGGAAGGAAACGCGGACCATGATGGGCCGGCAGGAGACCGTGGAAATGTGGGTGTCGCAAACGGACCCGCCGCGCAGTACCACGGTCAGGGCCCTGCAGGGCGGCGCTGACTACACCACCCGCTTCGCGCTCCACGAACGCGACGGCGGTACGGACCTCAGCCTGACGTTCGGCGCGGAGGTCCTCAAGCCCACGCTGATGAGCAAGATAACCATGGCCCTGTTCGGGAAGATCGGCATGAGTTTCACGCGAAAAGCGCTGGCGAAGGATCTCGCCGAGATCGCGGCCAAAGCGGAATCCCTCTGATGGCGGCAGCGAAAGTTGCTGCGCCCAGGATTTCTCCGGTGCGGCTGGATGAACTGCGCGACGACGACGCCCCGGACTTCCAGCGTGGCGAACGGTACGACGGTATGAGGTTCACCCGTGTATCCGCGGACGGTGAAGAACTGAGCGGCGCCGATTTCATCGAGTGCGAGTTCTATGCGGTCTCCTTCAATGAGGCCCAGTTAAGGGGCGCCACGTTCCGTGAATGCACGCTCGCGGAGCCTTTCGCTCCGGTGTTGATGGCAGCCCGGACATCGTGGCAGGACGTGGACATCAGCAACCCCCGGTGGGGTTCGGCCGAACTTTATGAAGGAACCTGGCGCTCTGTCCGAATAGACGGCGGCAAGCTGGATTACGTTAATCTGCGCGGTTCAAAGCTGACGGATGTGCAGATTTCCGACTGCATCATCAGCGAGTTGGACCTTGGCGGCGTTGCGGGAACCCGGGTCGCGCTGAAGAACTGCACCATCGGCACCTTGGACGTCACCGGCGCCAAGCTCAAGGATGTGGATTTGCGCAGTTCGGAGTTCCGTGGAATCAATGGGCTTGCGGGGCTGTCCGGCGTGGTGATCGACGACTACCAGTTGAGCCTGCTCGCGCCGCTTCTTGCCGGGCACTTGGGCATCCGCGTGGTGTGAGGCGTCTGCGCATGACGCGACTCGCCTGTTGACCGGCCCGCACCACCGTGTAATCTTTATAGAACGAACGGTCGGTATATTATTCCGGGCCGGCCCTTTCACTTTGCGAAGGATGTTCTCATGGTCGAGGCTTTTCTTGTTGGCGGCGCACGGACGCCGGTCGGTCGCTATGGCGGGGCATTGTCCTCGGTCCGCCCCGACGACCTCGCCGCCTTGGTGGTCCGGGAAGCTGTGGCGCGTGCCGGCGTCGACCCTGACGCAATAGACGAGGTCATCCTCGGCAACGCCAACGGCGCAGGTGAGGAAAACCGCAACGTGGCCCGCATGGCCACCATCCTCGCCGGACTTCCCCTCCACATCCCCGGGATCACGGTCAACCGGCTTTGCGCTTCAGGTCTGAGTGCCATCATCATGGCCAGCCAGATGATCAAGTCCGGAGCCGCGGACATCGTGGTGGCCGGTGGCGTGGAGTCCATGAGCCGCGCGCCGTGGGTGCAGGAGAAGCCCACCACCGCGTTCGCAAAGCCCGGAGAGATTTTCGATACCTCCATCGGCTGGCGGTTTGCCAATCCCCGCTTCACCAAGGGCGAGCTGTCCCGCGACGGCAAGATGACCTACTCCATGCCGGAAACGGCCGAGGAAGTAGGCCGGGTAGACAACATTTCGCGGGAGGATGCCGATGCTTTCGCGGTCCGATCCCACGAACGCGCGCTGGCGGCCATCGCAGGTGGGCGGTTCAAGGACGAGATCGTCCCCGTCACGGTCAAGACCCGCAAGTCCGAGACCGTGGTGGACACGGACGAAGGACCGCGCGAGGGAACCACCATGGACGTCCTGGCCGGCCTGCGGCCAGTGGTTCCCGGCGGTTCCGTGGTGACGGCAGGGAACTCCTCCAGCCTGAACGACGGCGCCTCCGCCATCATCGTCGCCTCCGAGGCCGCCATCAACAAGTTCGGCCTGACGCCGCGCGCCCGCATCGTTGACGGCGCGTCAGCCGGATGTGAACCGGAAATCATGGGCATCGGTCCCGTCCCTGCCACGCAGAAAGTCCTGGGCCGCACCGGCCTCAGCGTGGAGCAGCTCGGCGCCGTGGAACTCAACGAAGCCTTCGCCACCCAGTCACTGGCCACCATCCGCCGTTTGGGGCTGGACCCGGAGATTGTGAACAACGACGGCGGCGCCATCAGTTTGGGGCACCCGCTCGGTTCCAGCGGCTCGAGGATTGCGATTACGCTGCTGGGCCGCATGGAGCGCGAACTCGCCTCCCACACCGGCCCGAAGCTTGGGCTGGCTACCATGTGCATTGGTGTCGGCCAAGGTACGGCCATGCTTCTGGAAGGCGTCTAAATGGGACTGAAACCCGAAGACTTCACAACCCTCCTCCTCGAGGAACGCGATGACCGGCTGATCGTGCTGCTCAACCGGCCCGAAGTCCGGAACGCCATCGACCAGAAGATGGTGGATGAGCTCCACACGGTCTGTGCTGAGCTGGAGAAAAATCCCAAGGTCCTTATCATTGCGGGCACCGACGGTGTGTTCGCCTCAGGTGCGGACATCGGCCAGTTGCGTGAACGCCGCCGAGACGACGCCCTGCAAGGCATCAACTCCACCATCTTCGCGAGGATCGCCAAGCTTCCCATGCCCGTCATCGCCGCCTTGGACGGTTACTGCCTGGGTGGCGGTGCGGAACTGGCCTATGCTGCCGACTTCCGTATCGGAACGCCCAGTGTTCGGATCGGCAACCCGGAAACAGGGCTGGGCATCATGGCGGCCGCGGGTGCCACCTGGCGGCTCAAGGAACTGGTGGGAGAGCCCAAGGCCAAGGAAATCCTCCTGGCAGGTGCCGTGCTCCGTGCCGAGGAAGCCCTGCGGATCAACCTGATGACCGAGATCCACGAGGCTCCCGAGCTCATGGAAGCGGCGAACAACCTTGCGGATCGCATCGGCCGCCAGGACCCCCTGGCTGTCCGGATTACCAAGTCGGTGTTCCACGCGCCGGCCGAGGCCCACCCGCTGATCGACACCCTGGCCCAGGGGATCCTCTTTGAGTCGCAGGCCAAGTTCGACCGCATGCAGGCGTTCCTGGACAAGAAGTCCGCCAAGGAAACCACAGGATCAGCCCAGGACAACACCACGGACAGGAAGCAGCCATGACAACCAGCCCCGAAATTCCGCATGTAGTTGGCGTCCTCGGTGGTGGCCGCATGGGCGCTGGAATTGCCCACGCTTTCCTCACCAAGGGAGCCACGGTCATCGTGGTGGAGCGCGATCACGAGGCCGCAGCCGGAGCCCAGTCCCGTGTTGCCGACGCAGTAGCCAAGTCCGCCGAGCGAGGCACGTTGACCGGCACGCCGGAGGAAACCATGGCCCGCTTCAGCACGTCCACGGATTACTCGTCGTTCATACACTGCGGACTGGTTGTCGAGGCAGTGCCCGAAGATTTCCAGCTCAAGGTCAACGCGCTGAAAGCCGTGGAGGACCACCTCTCCGCCGAGGCGTTCCTTGCCTCAAATACCTCGTCCCTGTCCGTCACGGAACTGGCCGGCGAGCTCCGCCGTCCGGCCAACTTCCTGGGCCTGCACTTCTTCAACCCGGTCCCGGCGTCCACCCTCATCGAGGTTGTCCTGGCCAAGGAGACCTCGCCCGGCCTCGCTGCCGCGGCCAAAAGCTGGACCGAGGCACTCGGCAAGACCGCCGTCGTCGTCAATGACGCTCCCGGCTTTGCCTCCTCACGGCTGGGCGTCGCCATCGCCTTGGAGGCGATGCGCATGGTGGAAGAGGGCGTGGCGTCCGCGGAAGACATCGACGCTGCGATGGTCCTGGGCTACAAGCACCCCACCGGCCCGCTGAAAACCACGGACATCGTGGGCTTGGATGTGCGGCTGGGTATCGCCGAGTACCTGCACTCCACGCTGGGTGACCGCTTCGCCCCGCCCCGGATCCTCCGCGAGAAAGTCGCCCGGGGGGAACTGGGCCGAAAGACGGGCAAGGGCTTCTTCGACTGGAAGGACTAACCCACCGTCCCCCAACTAGTACGAAAGTAGTGGTGGGTTAGGCTGCGGTGACCGGGGTGATGGTGACGTTGTAGCCGAGGTTGTTGAGTTGTTTGATGGCGTTGTTCTTGGCTCTGGTTGGGTTGATCCTGTTGAAGTGGTCGGCGCCGGGGTCGGTGTAGCACTCGCCGTTGCGGAGCATGTGCCAGGCCGCTGTGAGGATGGAGTGTTCGATGGCGACGAGGGCTTTGTTGGTTCCGGAACGGGCGGTGATGCGGCGGTATCTCGCGGCGAGGTAGGTGTTTTTGGATCGGGTCGCGGACATGGCCGCGGTGCCGAGTGCTGCTTTGAGGTATTTGTTGCCGGGCATGATGTGGCTGGATTTGATCCTGCCGGCGGATTCGTTGGCGCTGGGGCAGACCCCGGCCCAGGACGCGAGCCGGCCCGGGGTTTCGAACACGCTCATGTCAGCTCCGGTTTCGGCGATGATCACTTCGGCGACTCGTTGGGATACTCCGGGGATGGTGGCCAGGGCTTCCCTGGCCTCACGAAAGGGCTCCATCGCCTCCTCAATCCGTGCCGTGAGGGTATCGATGGTGCGGGTGCGGGCGTCGATCTGGTCCAGGTGCAGTCGTGCCATGAAGGCGTGGTGGGGTTTGAACCTGCCGGTGAGGGCGTCGACCAGTGCCGGGATTTTCGAGCGCAGCATTCCACGGGCCATCCCGGCCAGCACCTCGGGGTTCCGTTCGCCGTTGATGAGGGCTTCGAGCATGTCCCGGGAAGAGACCCCGGTCAGGTCTGAAACCACGGAAGAGAGTTTGATCCCGGAGCTTTCCAGGAACTTCTCCAGCCTTTGGATTTCCCGGGCCCGGTCGCGGGTGGCGATGGCGCGGGCCCGGGTGAGGTCCCGCAGTTCGCGGATGGGTTCGGGCGGCACGAATGATGCCCGCAGCAGCCCGTGCGCGGCCAGTTGGGCCAGCCACGCGGCGTCGGAGACATCGGTTTTGCGTCCCGGGATGTTCCGGGCGACTTTGGCGTTGACCAGCATCACCGGCAGGGTTTCTTCGAACAGGTAGAAGAACGGTTTCCAGTAATCGCTGGTCGCTTCCATCACCACAACAGTGACGTGTTCGCGTTCGAGGAACTCCCGAAGTTCCAGGATCGCGTGCGTGGTCGCGCCCCAGGTTGTGACCTTTGAGGTGTAGGTCCCTTCCCGTTCTCCGGGGACCCGCACGCAGACCTTCGCGTCGCGTTTGGAAATATCCATTCCCGCGGCCCGTTCATGAACAATGTCCATTCCAGCTTCCCTTCAATACATCCAGTTACCGGCGTCGTCTCGGGGAGGACAGGGAGAATATTCAGGAATCTAGTACCCGTGCTTGAAAGCAACAATCCACGGTTCCCGTGGAAGTCCTCCACGCCACGCTGGGTCACGGACTCAAGGCACCAAGTTGGGCCGGCGTTCACCGAGACGAACAATCCCATGATCAACCCGTATGGGCAGAGCCCACCAGAGCCCAGGCGAGCCAACCGCATACTTTCCCGGATCACGGCGCGCCGAAGGCACTCACACGCTGGGTCGCATTTGTGCGCGTTTTGAGCGCTCAAAACGCGCACAAATGCGACCCAGTTGGGTCCGCTAGGCTTGCCGGGTGACTGCGATTGAACCCCTGACCCTGAACGGCGCCTTTGTAACGCTTGAACCCCTCAGCCGTGAGCATCACGACGGGCTGGTGGAAGCGGCCAGGGATGGAGAGCTGTGGAAGCTCTGGTACACCTCGGTTCCGTCTCCGGAAAGGATGTCCGCCGAAATAGACCGGCGGCTGGCTTTGCAGGAGTCGGGGTCCATGGTTCCCTTTGCCACGCGCCTGAACAGCAACGGCAAGCTCATCGGAATGACCACTTACATGAACATCGACACGGCCACACCCCGGGTCGAGATCGGCTCAACCTGGAATGCCGCATCTGTGCATGGCACGGGCACCAACCCCGACTCAAAGCTGTTGCTCCTCCGGCACGCCTTCGAGACCTTGGGGTGTCCCGCCGTCGAATTCCGCACCCACTGGCTGAACCACCAGTCCCGCGACGCGATTGCCCGCCTCGGCGCCAAGCAGGACGGCGTGCTGCGCAACCACAGCCGGACCTCCGACGGCGTTCTGCGCGACACCGTGGTGTTCTCCATCCTGGAGCACGAGTGGCCTGCCGTGCGCACCGGGCTGGAGTTCCGCCTGGCCAAATACACGCGCTGAGATGGTGGCACCGGAACAAGGCCCGCGCATCAGCGTTCGAGCGGCCATCATCATGGTCATTGTGGGCGGGTTGTGGCTGCTGATCTTCAACTTTGCGCCGCCGCCCCCTGGCATGGTCCATGGACAAGGGACCGTTGTCGACCAGGAAATCAGTTCCAAGGGCCTGTGCGAACCGATCGCCGAGGTGGTCATAGACGGCACAACGTATCGGACGCCGCCGGGGACCAGCGATGAGCCCTGCGCCTATGAACTGGGAGAGTCCATAGCCGTCACGTATTACCCGGACAATATCCCGGAGACCCTGGAGATTCCGTTGGAAGGTTCGTCGAAAAAGGCTGTCGCCCTGCTTCCGTGGGTTGGCATTGCCCTGGTGGCTGGAGGCGTCTTCCCGTTAGTGGGTCATGTGGTTCGCCGGCGGGCTTCCCGGTCCTGAAAATCCGTCAAAAGGTCTTTGCGGCACGCCCCACCAGGCGTAATCTAGCCAACACATTGCCCCGGTAGCGGCCGGTTGGTGGGCGAGCCGCGGCTTCCGCGAGCAGCATTGCCGCTGCGGGTGGAGGCGCCGGAGCCCCATCACCGCAAAGGGGAGTAGTCATGGCAAAGAATCGCGTACGACGCCGGATCACGGCTTTGGCGGGCAGCCTCGCCATGGTGGCGCTGACCTTGGGTTTCGCCACCGGCCCAGCCGCCGCAGCACCGCCACCGCCTGTTAACTATGTGGCGTTGGGGGACTCGTATACCGCCGGGACGGGGGCGGGCGGCGCAGTGCGTACCGCAGTCTGCTGGCAAAGCGACGGCGGATACGTGGACCTGGTTGATGCTTCACAACGCGTGGACCTGGTGGCCAATGCCGCCTGCCACGGGGCGATCCTGGCTTTCGACCCCCTCAACCCGAGTCCGTTCTACAACGGCGCACCGACAGTTGCGGAGCAGATTGCCGCGTTGGCCCTCAGCGGCGACCTGTCGGGTGAGACCGATCTGGTCAGCATCACCGCTGGCGCCATTGACGCCGGCAGCCTCCTCGCGCTTCAGGCTTGCTCCACCCCCAACACCCAGCTGTGCGCGGCAACCGTGGCGGGAATCATCCAGAACCTCGGCAGTCTTGAGGCCGCCTTGGAACTGACGTACCAGTCGATCCAGGCTGCGGCTCCGAACGCCACCATCGTCGTCATGGGATATCCCCGCCTGTTTGACCCGTCCCAGGGGGATATCGTGATCGGCGGCGTTACCGTTGTCCCGGTGGAGAACCAAATTGCCGTGAATACGGCCGTGGACGCCCTCAATGCCACCATCGCGAAGGCCGTGGCGGAGAGCGGCACCAACGCCGTGTTCGTTGACGTGACCAAGCGCTTCCTGGGCCATGCCGTGAACTCGGACAATCCATGGATCGTGCTGGACCTGACACAGCCCTTGGCTGACTCGAACTTCCATCCGAACGACGCCGGCCACCAGGCCTACGCATCGGCACTGCTGTCCGCGGTCAAGCCTGCCAAGCTGGTCAAGCAGTAACCGCGTTGCCGACCCGCTGCCAGGGTGCAGCCCTGCAACCTGGCAGCGGGTCTGCGACTGGAAAGCCCGGGTGTGCTTAGCATGGCTTCCATGAACGGAACGGGATCGCACCTTCGCATGGATTGGGACGGCGCCGTGAACGCCTGGCAGATCGCCGGGGACGTGTACAGGATGGGACGCCATGAGTGGGTCACCGAATCCGGGTGGCAGCAAATGTACGACGACGGCGTCCGCACGGTCATCGATCTTCGCGCCTCGCGCGAGCGGCGGCAACGCGACGCAGATCCCGAGGTGCCTGACGCCGTCAAGGCGCGCATCGACGTCGTACATTGCCCCACGGAAGATCCGGACCATGGCGACTACAACGATCTCTTCGGTCCCTATCTGAAAGACCCTTCGCAGTACGGTGACTACCTCCGGCTTTTTCCGGACAAGATCGCAGCGGTGTTCAGGGCCATTGCGGCGTCGTCCGGCAAGGTAGTGGTCCACTGTTCGGCTGGCCGGGACCGCAGCGGAGTGATCGCCCTGATGCTGCAGCGTTTGGGTGGTCTGGCCGACCAGGAGATCGTGGAGGGCTACGAGCTCGCCGCCCGGGGGATCAACGAGCGCCACCGCACCCATGGCGCACCGCACGACCATGACCCGTACCTGCCCGACGACGATCTGGAACGGATGCTGCGGGGCCGGCGGAGCGGCCTGAAGGAGTTCATGGACGGGCTCGACGTCGTGGCTTTCCTGGTTGCCAACGGCGTCACGGAAGAGGAGATTGCGGCGGTTCGCGCGAAGCTGGGCCCCACGGCTTCCACCGCTGCTACCATGCAGGATTGATCACACTTCCCAAATGGAACGGACAAGCCATGACAGCCGGTGCCCGCGTCACGATTGTGACCCGAACCAAGAACCGCCCCATCTTCCTGGCCCGCGCACTGGGCGACATCTTTGGGCAAACGTTCCAGGATTTCGAGCTCGTGATAGTGAACGACGGCGGCGACCCGGCTGCCGTTGACCGGCTCACCTCCCGGCGACCTGACGGGGAGCGGGAACGGATCATCACGCTGCACCACCCGGAATCGGTCGGCATGGAAGCTGCTTCCAACGCCGGCATCAAGGCGGGCAGCGGCGAGTTCCTCGTGATCCACGACGACGACGATTTCTGGGCGCCCACGTTCCTGGAGCAGACCGTTGCCTACCTGGATGATCCGGCTCACGCATCCGAGAGCGGCGTGATGGTCCGTACGGAGATTGTGATCGAGGAGGTGGATGGCGAAGAGATCAGGCCTGTCCGTCGCGAGATCTTCTGGGCCGACCTGCGCCAGATCACACTGGCCGACATGCTCAAGATCAACCGCGCCGTTCCGATCTCTTTCCTGTACCGGCGCAGCCTGCACGACGCCGTGGGGTACTTCGACGAGAGCCTGCCGGTAGTGGGGGACTGGGAGTTCCACCTCCGCGTCCTGAGCCACTCCCGCGTGGGCTTCCTGGACGGGGAACCTCTCGCTTTCTGGTCACAGAGGCCCGAATCGCAAGGCCATGACGGTAACAGCATCTTTGCCCAGGCGACCGACCACACCCACTACGATGCCTTGGTGCGCGATGGACATCTTCGCGATGAGGTTGCCAAGGGCGGGCTGGGGTCGTTGCTGTACCTGACCCGCGTGCTGGCCGAGCAGGAGGAGCTGATCCGTGCCCAGCAACGCCGGCTGGACGAGTCGGCCGCCAAGCTGGACCACGTGCTGGAACGCCTGGACGCCCTGAACCACACCATCATCACCCGGACCAGCGTGGGCGAATTCCTGAAGAAGCCCGTCAAGCTCGCCCGGAAGCTGAGTGGCCGGGCCTAACGCTCTCTCACGTACCGCCCGTCCTGACCGGTTGCTCTCTCAGGCATGCCCAAAATTCCGCTGTGCTGGCCCGCGCCCTTCATGTACCCTGTATATATTACCGAACGGCCGGTCAGTAATGTTGGGTCTTCCAGCAATGGCCGTGCCGATTCCATGTGCCTCGGAAGGACCCGTCGACGATGACCACAACTGCAGTCGCCCCGGAAACCACAGCCGTTACCACCGTCCCCAGCTACGTTCAGGATGCCTGGTGGACTCCGGCACCTGATGCCAGGACCGTCCCGGTCCGGGATGCCAGCACCGGAGAAGTGCTGGCCAACGTGAGCACCGACGGACTGGACCTTGCCGCCGTCGTACATCACGGACGCACCACGGGCCAAACGGAACTTGGCAAGCTGACTTTCCACCAGCGGGCGTTGAAGCTCAAGGAACTGGCCATGTACCTCAACGGCCGCCGGGAGGAACTGTACGCGCAGTCCTCGCAGTCGGGGGCAACCAAGATCGACAACATGATCGACATCGACGGCGGTATCGGCGTGCTCTTCACGTTCGGTTCCAAGGGGCGTCGCGAACTGCCCAACTCGCAGGTCATTGTGGACGGTCCCGTGGAGGTCCTGTCCAAAGACGGTTCGTTCGCGGGCGAGCACATCTACACCCGGATCCCCGGCGTGGCAGTCCAGATCAACGCCTTCAACTTCCCCGTGTGGGGCATGCTGGAGAAGTTCGCGCCGTCGTTCCTGGCGGGCGTTCCCACGATCGTCAAGCCGGCCACACCCACCGGCTACGTTGCCGCCGCTGCGGTCAAGGCGATCATTGAATCCGGCATCCTTCCCGCAGGGTCGCTCCAGCTGATCTCCGGCTCGGCCCGCACGCTCTTGGACGAACTCGACTACCGCGACCTCGTGTCCTTCACTGGCTCTGCGTCGACCGCCACTTCGCTCAAGTCGCACCCCAACGTGGTCCAGGGCGGCGTACGGTTCACCTCCGAGACGGACTCCCTGAACGCAGCCATCCTCGGTCCGGATGCCGTTCCCGGCACGCCCGAGTTCGATGCCTTCGTCAAGGCCGTCGTGACCGAGATGACCGTCAAAGCCGGCCAGAAGTGCACCGCCATCCGTCGCGTGATTGTTCCTGCTGAATTGACGTCGGAGGTCGCCGCTGCCATTGGCGCCCGCATCAACGAGCGCGTCGTGGTCGGCGACCCGCGCGCCGAAGGCGTCACCATGGGCGCGCTCGCCTCGCTGGAGCAGCTCGCCGACGTCCGCGCGGCCGTCCAGTCAATGCTCGACGCCGGCGGCGAGCTTGCGTACGGCAGCCTCGATTCGCCGTCGGTCACCTCCGTTGGAGGCACAGTAGGCGTAGTGGAAGACGGCGCTTTCATGGCGCCGGTTCTTCTCAGCTGGGCCGACGCGGAAGCCGAAGAGGTCCACTCCGTGGAGGCCTTTGGTCCGGTGTCTTCGGTGATCGGCTACTCCGATCTGGCCGATGCAATCCGGTTGGCCGCCCGGGGTTCGGGTTCGCTGGTGGCCTCCGTGTGCACCAACGACCCGTCCGCGGCGCGCGAGCTGGTCGCGGGAATCGCGGCACATCACGGGCGCGTTCACATGCTCAACCGCGAGGACGCACGCTCGTCCACCGGTCACGGCTCGCCCGTTCCGCACCTGGTGCACGGCGGTCCCGGCCGCGCAGGCGGCGGCGAGGAACTGGGCGGCATCCGCTCCGTGCTGCACCACATGCAGCGCACCGCCATCCAGGGTTCGCCGAACATGCTTACGGCCGTGACCGGTCAGTGGCACACCGGCGCCGACCGGAACTTCACTGTGGAGACCGAGGGTGAGCACCCGTTCCGCAAGTCACTTGCCACGCTGCGCATTGGCGACGCTGTGCGTTCGGAGCTCCGCCAGGTCTCGCTGGATGACATCACTGCTTTTGCGAACTCCACGGGCGATACCTTCTATGCCCACACCAACCAGGAAGCAGCCGAAGCCAACCCGTTCTTCCCGGGCATCGTGGCGCACGGATACCTGCTGCTGAGCTGGGCTGCCGGCCTGTTCGTGGAGCCTGCCCCGGGTCCTGTGCTGGCCAACTACGGTTTGGAGAACCTGCGCTTCATCACTCCTGTGGCCGCGGGCGATTCCATCCGCGTGACGTTGACCGCCAAGAAGATCACTCCCCGCGAGACCGATGAATATGGCGAGGTTGCCTGGGACGCCGTCCTGACCAACCAGAACGACGAAATCGTAGCCACGTACGACGTACTGACCCTCGTAGAAAAGTAACCCTCTCGCACCGATCGCCGGTTTTTGGTTGACGCTCTCTCACCGATCGCCGGTTTTTGGTTGACGCTCTCTCACCGATCGCCGGTTTTTGGTTGACGCTCTCTCACCGATCGACGGTTTTTGGTTGACGCTCTCTCACCGATCGCCGGTTTTTGGTTGACGCTCTCTCACCTAACTACGAAGCGCTTCCCGGAAGGGAAGCGTTTCGTAGTTCGGCTTGATCAGAGTTGATACTCGGCCTGCTGGCCGAGTGTTTCATGGATGCAGAAGTCCATGAACAAGGCGCACTTTTCTGCTTCGGCTGTACAGATGTGGTTTTCCGTCTTGAGGTCGGGCAGTCGTAGTCCTGGAACGCGACGCCCCTGGCTTTTCATCTCGGCAACCAGTTGCTCGATGTCGTGGACCTCAAAACCGAGTGCGGTATGGCTGGAGGAGGGCTTGATGCATTGTGCCACCTCCCACGCAAGAAGTCCTCGCTGGCCGCGACGCGGGAGACCTTACCAATTCGTGTCTGGTCTCGGGCCGACGTCGGTGAGAGAGGGTTGCGCCCAGTGGTGACTTTGGTGAGAGAGGGTTGCGCCCGGAGGTGACTTTGGTGAGAGAGGGTTGCGCCCAGAGGTGACTTTGGTGAGAGAGGGTCAGGCGGCGGCGTGGAGGCCGTCGAAGGCCATGGTGATGACGTCGTCGGCGAGCTTCTCCGGGGACAGCGATCCTCCGGGCTTGTACCACTCGACGATGGAGTTGATGGTGCCGAACAGCAACCGGGTGACGGTACGCGGATCGATGTCCTGGCGCAGGGAACCGTCCTCGCGGGCAGCAGAGATGAGCGCGGCCACCCGGTGGTCGAAGTTGCGGCGGCGTTCCAGGGCGTCCCGTTCGATGTCCGTGTTGCCCCGCAACCGCAGCAAAAGCGTGACGAACGGAAGCCGGTCCACCAGCACGGCAATGGTCTGCCGCAACACGAATTCAAGCCGGGCGTCGGCCGGGCCGGTCAGTGCGGCAGGTTGCTCAAGGATCGCCTCAAGTCCCCCCAGCGCATGATCCAGTGCGAGCTTCAGCAGGTCGCCCTTGGACGGCACATGGTGGTAGATGGCTGACTTCGAGATCCCGAGGTTCTCGGCCAGGATGCCCATGGACGTTGCGTCGTAGCCGTGGCGGTTGAAGACGTCGACGGCGATGCGGAGCACCGACTGCTGGTCGTAGCCGGGCCGTCCGCGCTTGGCTGTGGTCTCAGAAGGCATGGTGGCATTTTCTCACGATCTCTTGGCGGTCCGCCGTTCGGCGTCGCGGCATGTCAGGAGATTGCGGCGCCGCGTGCCCTGTAGGACACGCGGCGCCGCGTCAACAATTCAGCCCTTGGGCCGAAGGTCGTAGATCCGACGGAGCTTGCCGTTGGAGCGTTCCAGTGAGCCCGGTTCAACGACGTCAACGACGCAAGACGACCCGACATGGATCTTGATCTGCTCACGCAAGGTGTGGGCCGCCGTCGTACCTGCCTCAACCGGAACGGACTCGCGGCGCTCAATCCTGACCGTCAGCGAATCCATGCGCTTGCCCTCCGGGCGGGTGATTTCCAGCTGGAAATGTGGGCTGAGCTCCGGGATACGCAACGCGATTTCCTCGATCTGCGACGGGAAGAGGTTCACGCCGCGGAGGATGATCATGTCGTCGCTGCGTCCGGTGATGCGGCCCATGCGGCGGTGTGCCGGGCGGGCGGTGCCGGGGAGCAGGCGGGTGAGGTCCTTGGTGCGGTACCGGATGATCGGCAAGGCTTCCTTGGTCAGGGACGTAAAGACCAACTCGCCCGGTTCCCCATCGCCAAGGACCGTGGAGTGGTCGAACGGATCGATGATCTCAGGGCGGAAGTGGTCCTCCCAGATGTGGCAGCCGTCCTGGGTTTCAACGGCTTCGCCGGCGACGCCCGGACCCATGACCTCGGAGAGCCCGTAGATGTCCGAGGCCTTGATGTTCATGGTGGTTTCGAGTTCGTGGCGCATCTCCTCGGTCCAGGGCTCCGCGCCCAGAACGGCGTACTTGAGCGAGGTGGACGTGGGGTCGATGCCCATGTGCGCCATGGCATCGGCGATGGTCAGCAGGTACGTGGGCGTCGCCAGGATGGCATCCGGCTGGAAGTCCTGGATGAGCTGGATCTGGCGTTCGGTCTGGCCGCCGGACATCGGGATGACCGTGCAGCCAAGCGCCTCCGCGCCGGCGTGCGCGCCGAGTCCGCCGGTGAACAGGCCGTAGCCGTACGCGTTGTGGACCTTCATGCCGGGCCGCACGCCGGACGCGCGGAGCGAACGGGCCACCAGCGTGCCCCAGTTGGCGAGGTCGTTCTTGGTGTAGCCCACCACGGTGGGCCGTCCGGTGGTGCCCGAGCTGGCGTGGATCCGGGCAACCTCGTTCTGCGGCACGGCGAACATGCCGAACGGGTACTCCAGGCGCAGATCCTCCTTGGTGGTGAAGGGGAACTTGCCGAGGTCGCTGAGTTCGCGGAGATCTGTGGGATGCACCCCGGCTTCGTCAAACTTGCGCTTGTACAGCGGCACGCGGTCGTGGGCGTACGCGACAGTGTGCTGGAGCCGGCTGAGCTGCAGGGCCTCCAGTTCGTCCCGGGACATGGTTTCCTCGCGGTCCAGCAAGGGCGCGTCGGCAGGTGCGGCGACGGTGTTCTGGGTCATGGTGTTCCTACTTCTTGGAGATGGTGCGGCTGCGGCCACGGAACTCTGCAATGAGCTCTCCCGGCGCGTCGGTGGTGGGGTTGGCCGCTGCGTCGGCGGCGTAGAGCTGAATGTCGTACAGGCCGCTGCGGCCGGTACTCGCCCGGCGGTTCGCGACGGCGGTGATCACCTGGCCTTCGAAGGCCGGCTTGATGAAGTTAATATCGACGCCGGATGCAACCGTGATGTTGGCAGCTTCCTCGCGCGTTGGGTTGGCCGGGTTGCAGGCCAGTGCGAAGGCGGTGTCGCCGAAGGCGAAGATCATTCCGCCGTGGGCCATGCCGAAACCGTTGAGCATTTCCTGCCGGAGGGTCATGCGGATGGTGGCGTGGCCGTCGTCGAGCTTGAGTACCTCGATGCCCATCCATTCGGACGCGTAATCGTTGGTCAGGATGTGGTGCTGGGCACCGGAGAGGGTAGTTTCCACCATGCGTCATTGCCTCCAGCTTTATTTACCGAATGTTCATTAGGTAATCCCAGATCGGCCCAATAGTCAAGACTGCACACGGAACGGCGCTCGCCTAGTAGCCTCAAAGGCATGCCGGATATCGCGCTTCCCATCCTGACCGAACGGCTCATCCTCCGCCGGTTCGAGGCCGAGGACCTCGACCGCTTCCACGGCTACCAATCCCTGCCCGAAACGGCCCGGTTCCTGCTCCGGCCGGAACTGAGCAGGACAAAGTCCATGGAAGTGCTGGGCCGGTACGCCAACTTCGAATTCAAGCAGGAAGGGGACTGGGTCTGCCTTGCGATTGAACGCCAGGACAGACCCGGCCTGTTGGGCGAAGTGGTGCTCAAATGGCTGGAGGGGCCGGGCCAGGCGGAGGTCGGCTGGATCCTCCACCCGGATGCGAGGGGGCAGGGCATCGCCACGGAAGCGGCCGAGGCTGTCCTGGACCTGGCCTTCGGCCTCCTCGCCTTCCATCGCGTGGACGCGAAGCTCGACTCGCGGAACACCGGTTCTGCCGCGATCTGCAAGCGGATCGGCATGCGGCTGGAAGCCTCGTTGGTGGACATCTGGCACTACCGGGGACAGTGGGCCACGGAGGACATCTATGCCATCCTCGATTCCGAGTGGAGGGAGCGCCGCTCCGTCAGCTGATGGGCCATGTCTTGTGGTGTTTCAGCTGCTCCGTGAGGTCCGCCGCCGGCAGGGGACGGCTGAAGAAGTACCCCTGTCCGCTGGTGCAGCCGATGCTGAGCAGGTAATCAGCCTGCTCCTCGGTCTCGATGCCCTCCCACACAGCATTAAGGCCGCAAGCGCGGATCAACTGCAGGACCGCCGCCAGAAGGGCCGGCTGTGAGGGATCGCTGCCCAACGCGGCCAGCAGCGTCCGGTCCACCTTGACCGCGTCCACGGGCAGCCGGCGGAGGTAACTGATGGACGAATAGCCGGTCCCGAAGTCATCGATTTCCAGCCCGACGCCCAGGCGGCGCAGGCTGTTCAGGGTGTAACGATCGAGGTCGTTGCCCTGAATCACCGCGCTTTCCGTCAGTTCCAGCACCAGCAACGACGGGTCCAGCCCGGCCTCCGCCAGGGCGTCCCGGACGTCCTCCACGAACTCCAGCCGCTGCAGGTCGGCTGCGGAAACGTTGATGCGCATGGTGAAGTTGTGGCTCGCCGTGAGGGGGTCGCTGCGCCATTGCTGCAACTGCCCGACGGCGGTGCGCAGCACCCAGCCGCCCAGATCGGAAATCATTCCGGTCTCCTCGGCGATGGGAATGAACTCGTCCGGCATGATGATTCCACGCCTGGGATGTTTCCAGCGCACCAACGCCTCCACGCCTTCGATTCCGCGCGTGTCGAGGCGGATGATCGGCTGGTAGTTGAGAATCAGCTGGGATCCGGCAATTGCTTCCTTGAGGTCGCCAACCAGCTGGTTGCGAAGCTGCCGGGCATGCAACATGGCGGGCTGGAAGATCTTGAGCTTGCCCTTGCCGTCCGTCTTGGACTCGTACATGGCGATATCGGCTTCCATCATGAGGTTCTGCGCGCTCTGGCCGGCTTCGGCCATGCGCAAACCCATGCTGGCGCCGCAACGGAGATGCTCGCCGTCGATCTCCATGGGACTGTCCAAGGCGGCAAGGACGCGGTTGCCGATGGACGTGGCCGTGGAAGGAGTGACGTTGTGCAGGAGGATAGCGAACTCATCCCCGCCCATGCGGGCCACCATGTCCTGTTCCCGGACGGCGCCGCTGATGCGTCGCGCCACGGTTTCCAGCACGATGTCCCCGATGGTGTGGCCCAGCGAGTCGTTGATCGCCTTGAAGCCGTTCATGTCCAGCAGGAGGATGGCCGGGCGCTGGCTGCCGTTGTGGCCGGTCTCCTGGGCATCGGACAGTGCGTCGGCAAAGGCGGAGCGGTTGCTGAGGCCAGTGAGGGGATCGGTCATGGCCATGAGCTGCATCTCGCGGTGGGCGTCATGGAGCTGCTGGGTCCGGGCCGCCACCCGCTGTTCCAACTCGGCGTAGATGATCTGGAGATCCTCTGCCAGGAGGTTGGTGCCCATGATCACGGCGTCGATCTCATCGCGGGCGTCGGATACTTCGATCCTGGCGTTAAGGTCCCCCGCGGCCAGTTTGACGATGCCGTCCAGGAGCAAGCCCAGGCGCGGATCATTGCCTGAATAGGTGTTGCTCTCGGACATGTTCACCCCCGTGTGCCAAGCCTAGCTTTCCACACATCCCGTTCAACAGGCCCGTGCGGCAGGCTGGCTCCTCAGTCGTCCCGGGCAGGGAGATCCCCGGCACTGTCTCCGGCCCCCACAGCGTCCCGAAGGTAGTCACGGACGGCTGCGCTGCGTTCGGGAAGGGCGGCCTGGTCAAAAAGCTTCACGGTCTGGTCGAACGTGGCCACCGCTTCGTCCAATCGCCCCAGCCCCACCAGCGTGCGGGCCAGCAGGAAGTGCGCTTCCGCGGAAGTTTGGGTGGCCAGGATGGAGGAGCGGGCGCACAGCGGCTCGAGGATGTCCAGGGCAGCTTGGTACAGCTTGTTGAGATAGTTCCAGTGCGCCCGCACCAGGGACATTTCCAGATGGTCGCGCTCCGAACCGCCAACAATGTCCGTGGCGAGCTCCGCCCGTTCGATGCAGCGCAGGGTGGCAGCGTCGCTGAGCTTGGCCTGGAGCCGCATTTCGGCAGATGCCCGGTTGAACCTTGCCCACAGGTCCACGTCCTTGGAAGGCGAGAGCCGTTCAGCTGCGAGATCGTGGTACAGGCCGCCGTCGGAAACCCGTTCGGCGAGGAAAGCGACATTGCCGATCACCCAGTAGCCCTTACCCGCTGTGTCCTCGTCGACGTCGGTCAGCAGGTTCTCCAGTTCCAGGCATTCCCGCCAGGCATCATCCAGCAGGCGGCTTTCGGCGAGTGCCGCGATCAATGCCCGCTGGGCGAGGATCTGGACATAGAGGAGATCCGGGTCGCGGGCAGCCAGTTTTGCGGCCTCCGACGCTGTCACGGCCGCCTCAGCGAGCCGCCCGAGTCCTTGCAGACCGACGGCGACCATGGTGCCCGCCTTCGCGCCGAGTTCGGGTGAAGCAGCCGTCAGTGGATGCCCGTTCAGTTCACTGGCAAGGCTGAGGTATTCCTCGATCCTGCCCTGGTCCCGGCGGCATTCAGCCCGCAGGTACTGCATGTCCCACCACGATTGGTCGTCTCCTGCGGCACTGGCCAGGCCGCTGGCTTCTCCCGCCAAACGGAAAGCTTCGTCGAAGTCCCGTTCCTTCCACTTCGCGCGTGCAGTGAGTCCTGCTGCGAGGTGGGGCGAAAGATTGGGACTCTGCATGAGCCCATTATCCATGTCATTGCAGAAGAAAAGCTCGTATAGTTTGCCCCGTGACTTTATTCAAGTCACACACGGAAATTCGCATCAGAACGAAAGGGCACAGCGGATGAAGAAATTTGCGGCAACACTGCTCATGGCAGCAGTCCTGGCAGTCACCGGACTCGCTGCTCCGGCTAATGCCGAGCCTTCGCAGGACAGCACGGCAATCGGCTGGTGGCCGAACAGCACTACCACCAAGACGAACACCACCAGCATTGGTTGGTGGCCGAACTAAATCTGGGGGAGCGCCTTTTAGGCCACATGACTCAAACTGATGCCCTGGGCTTGCGAGCCCGGGGCATCAGTTTTATTTCGTTGAATGTCGAAGATTAGTGACCGTGTCCGTCAGGGCAGACCGTGCTGCATGACAGTCTTGTCAAAGGCCTACGGGCCGCCAACGGGCAATTCCACTGACACCGTGGTGCCGGCCCCGAGGGTCGAGTCGAGGTCCAGCCGTCCCATGTGGCGGCTGACGATATCGTGGGCGATCGCCAGGCCAAGTCCGCTGCCGGGTACGGCGGCAGCCGTGGCGTTGGATGCCCGGAAGAAGCGCGTAAAGATATGCGGGAGGTCGTGCTCGGGTATGCCGAGCCCTGTGTCAGCGACCCGCACCAGTGCTGCCCGTCCGCCGTCTTCGGACGCCGACAGCAGGCTCGTGATTCCGACCCTTCCGCCTTCGGGTGTGAACTTGATGGCGTTGGCCACGATGTTGGTGAAGACCTGTTCCAGCTTCGCTTCGTCGGCAGTGACCTCAATGTCCTCCGCTGCCTCCGTGAAGGAAACAGAGACGTGCCGCGACTCGGCCAGCGGACGAAGCGTCGCCACCACCACCTGGAGCAGTTTGTCGATGTCCACCGGCTTGAGGTCCAGGTTGCTGCCGTCCTGCATCGAAACCGTGAGCATGTCTTCGATGAGCCGGCGCAGGCGGTCCGAGTTCCGTGCGATGACTTCCAGCATCTTGTTGATGCCCTCAGGGACGGGACCGCCGGAGCCGTCACGGATCATGTCCAGGTAAGCGGTGATGGAAGTGAGGGGCGTACGGAGTTCGTGGTTGACCGTGGCAAGGAAGTCGGTCTTTGCCTTGTCCAGCTGCCGGAGCTGGTGGAGGACCCGCTGCTGGGCGCTGATGAGGTGGCCCTGGATAAGCCCGTGGGCCACATTTCCGGCCACGTGCTGCATGAGGGCGATTTCGGGCCGGGTCCAGTCGTGTCGGCGTTGTTCCGTGGCCAGGAGAATGATGCCCAGCGCGGTGGCACCTTCGCCTACCGGGAGGATCACGGACGACACGGGGTTGAGCTCAGGGGACCAGTCCTTGATCGCCCTGGTGACTTTCGCTTCGGGCTCCGCGCGGTGGTCGCTGACGGCAAGGACGTCAGCTTCGGTCCATAGCCTGTTGGTGGCTTCGACGATGATGCCTTCGTTACCGCCCAGCCGCGACGGGAACTGGGTGACGCCGTCGCGGTTCCATTGGGCGCGGATGGTGGGGACCCGCTCGTCACGGAACGTCGCAAACCACACGTGGTCCATGTCCAGCGCCTCACCAAAGCCGCGGACCACATGGTCGGCGATGAGTTGGGGATCGTTGGTTTCCCGGATCGCCGAGGAGACGTTGCGCAGGCTTTCACGGAGGGCTTCGATTTCGCCCCGTGACCGGGACCGCTCCTTGGACCGCCCAATCAGCGTGTTGACCCGGTGTACCAGCTCGTCCGGGCGGACGGGGTTGATCACGTAGTCCACCACGCGCCAGGCTTCGGCTTCTTCGAGATCCACGGAGTCGCCGGCGTCCAACAACAGGAGGACCGGAATGCCGGGGCTCCTGAGTCCGTGCCCCAACGCATTTTCCAGGATCAGCACGTCGGCCACGTTGTGGTCCAGCTGCACTACCAAGGACTCCGCATTCGATGCCGGGAAGATATCGAAGCCGGCGGCACTGAGGGTGGCCGTAATGAAGGCCATGCGTTCGGCATCGGAATCCGCCACCACCGCGGAGCGGGAAACGTGCTGCACTTCGGCCCCGTTCGTCTCCACTGAGCCCCTTCCGCCACAACTGTCGTTCCACGGTAAATCCAGATTTGGCAACACACTATCAGCGCAATTGGGGCGAGCGGACGTGTCACGCCAAAACGCGGTTTATTGCGTGGTGCGGGCCTGCCTTTACTTTGCCGCATGGATTGGCGAGCCTAGGAAGTGCCAACAAGGGGAGGCCCCCGCTGCCCCTTTCCACCACGCGATGAGGAGCCCAGTGGATCAGCCCGGAACACCCCAGGACCACCAGCAGGTGGAATTCGATCTGGTCCTTGAAGAGTCGGGCGTGCTTCGGTTGACGTGGCCACGAGGTGCCCGCATCAAGGAAGATGACGCGCAGCGGGCCATGGACCGGGTGAACGAGCTCTGCGGCACTGACAGGCACCCCATGATCGTGGACATGGCCACCACCGACGATGTCACCCGAGGCGCCCGTTCCGTCTTCGCCAAGCCGTGCCAGGCTTCCAGCATTGCTTTGTGGGGCGCGTCCCCGGTGGACAGGGTCATCGCCAACTTTTTCCTGGGCATCATGAAACCGCCGTGCCCCACCCGCTTTTTCACTGACGAAACAGAAGCGCTGGCGTGGCTGAAAGAGCAATAGCGGCACATATATTGGGAGGATGCTCGCAGCCCTGAAGAAGTACCTGCTGATTCCCCGGCTCATCAAGCTTTCTTCCGCAGCGCCGAAAGATCCGCGCACGGCCTGGGACAAGTACTGGGGCGATGTCCGGACCACGGGGGCCACGGGGGATGTCCTGTGGGATTCGGGCAGTTCCCATGAGCTGGAGGGCTACCTGCCCACGTTGGCGCAGCTGGATCCGTCCTTGCCGGTGGTGGACGTAGGTTGTGGCCACGGAAGCTACACCCGGCTCCTGTCCAAACACTTCCCCCACGCTCTGGGACTCGACTACGCCGCCAACGCTGTGGACCGGGCACGCCGGGAGTCCACGGATTTCCCGGCGACGTCCTACGCTGTGTGCGACATGACAGCGCCTGACGCTGCACGAATCGTCGCGGACGCCCTTGCGGAGGCAGGCACCGGAGGCGACGCCAACGTCTTCATCCGGGGAGTCCTCCACGTGCTGGACCCCAAGGGCAGGGCGGCGTTGGCAGCGAACCTGCTGCCCGTCGTCGGGAAACGCGGCAGCGTCTTCCTGGCCGAGACCAACTTCCGCGGCACCCCGGTGGATTACGTCACGCACCTGGGCGCCACGCGCCATTCCATTCCCGCTCCGCTTGAGTGGGCCATCAGGGGCTTGCCCATGCCGGGCCGTTTTGGTGCGGCGCAGCGGGCCAAAGCATTCCCGGCGCCGGACTGGACCGTTGTGGAGGAAGGCTCGGCGAACATCGAGACCCGCCCGCTGAGCAACCCTTCCTCCCCGGACGTGATCCCCGGCTACTACGCCGTCCTCCGCCCCCGTTAAACCAACTGGGTCGCATTTGTGCGCGTTTTCACGGCTCTAAACGCGCACAAGTGCGACCCAGTTGGGTGAGGGGGGAGGTTACTTGAGGCCGGCGCCTGGGAGCAGTTTGGTGGCGCCGAGGGAGTCCGCCACGAACGCGTAATCCCAGGCCCGCTCGCGCCATTGCACGTACCGGCCGGAAGCTCCGCCGTGGCCACCGTCCATCTCGATCTTCATGACGATCGGCTCGGAACCAGTAGACACGGCCCGCAATGCCTGCACCCACTTGGCCGGTTCCACGTACAGCACCCGGGTGTCGTTGAAGGACGTAACAGCGGCGATCTTCGGGTAGGCCACGGAACGCACGTTCTCGTACGGGGTGTAGGACTTCATGTATGCGTACGCTGCCGGGTCGGTGATGGGGTTGCCCCACTCCTCCCACTCCAGGGCGGACAGCGGAAGCTCCGGGTCCAGGATCGTCGTCAGGGCGTCAACGAACGGCACCTGGGCCACCACGGCTGCGTACTTCTCCGGTGCCATATTGGCCACGGCGCCCATCAGCAAGCCACCGGCGGAGCCACCCATCGCAGCAATGCGGGACGGATCCACCCACCCCGAGGAAGCCAGCCAGTCGGTAGCAGCGATGAAGTCGGTGAACGTGTTCTTCTTGGTGAGCTTCTTGCCGTCCTCGTACCAGTGCCGGCCGAGCTCGCCGCCACCACGGATGTGCGCAATGACCATCACGATTCCGCGGTCCAACAGGGACAACCGGGCCACTCCGAAACCGGGATCCATGCTCATCTCATACGAGCCATACCCGTACACCAGGCCGGCGGCTGTGCCATCCTGCTTGACCGAGACGTGCCTCAGCACGGACAGCGGAACCCGGGTGCCGTCGTCGGCGGTTGCCCATTCACGGGTGGCGACGTAATCGCTGGGAGAGTAGCCGCCCAGCACGGGGCTCTCCTTGCGGAGCAGCAGCTCACCAGCGGGCTTGTCCGGCGTGGGCAACACGAAGTCGTACACCCGCGACGGCGTGAAGTAGGACGTGTAGCCCATGCGGATCACCGGAGCTTCGTAGTCCGAACCGGATACGCCTGCCGTGTAGAGCTCTTCGTCGAAAGCCGGCTCCACGGGCGATGCCTGCCCTGCCGTACCGAGACCGGCGAGCGGCAGTACCTGGACGCGCTCGATGGTGTCCTTGCGGATGGACAGTACCAGGTGGGTGGACGTGACGCCCGCGCCGTTGACGCGCACTTGGTCGGAATGCCCGACGACGGTACGCCAGTTTTGCTCCGACAGCGGCTTGGCCAGTTCTTCCGGATCAACCAGGCTCACCATGGAATTGATGGCGTCCTTGTTGTGGGTGACCAGGAGGGTCTCGCGGCCGTCCAGGAGGAAGGGCTCGGCCTCGTAAAGGAGGCGTTCGTCGCGGGAGATGACCGTGGCCAGGCCGGCGTCGTAGTCGTCGAAGCGCAGCAGACGGGTTTCGCTGAACTCGGAGCACCCGATGCTGAGCACCAGGTGACGCCGGTCGGAGGCGAGGTCGAAGCCCAGCCACATGGCGACGTCGTCTTCCTGGTACAGCACCTCATCATCGGCGACCGGGGTGCCCAGGACGTGCGACTTCACCTGGTACGGACGCCATGAATCATCCACCACCGTGTAAAACAGGCGTGTGCCGTCGGGGGAGAAGGCCACACCGTAGAAGATGTTCTCGATGACGTCCGGCAGGAGTTCGCCGGTGCGGAGGTCCTTGATGCGCAGCGTGAAGCGCTCGTCCCCGGAGTTGTCCACCGCGTAGGCGTAAAGGTTGCCGTCGATCGTGACCGCGGCGCCGCCGACGCTGAAGAAGGGTTGGCCCTCGGCCTCCACGTTGCCGTCCAGGAGGACCTGCTCACCTTCGATGGAGATTACCGGCTCCACCACGGGCGGCGTCCAATCGGCCACACGGTCGCCGGTGTCCTGGGCGCGGACGCGGCACTGGATACTGTATTCCTTGCCTTCCACCGAGCGGCTGTAGTACCACCAGCCGTCCTTGCGGTTGGGCACCGACAGATCCGTCTCCTGGGTGCGGCCCTTGATTTCCTGGAACATTGCCTCGCGGAGCTGTTCCTGGTGCGCGGTGACGGCTTCCTGGTAGGCGTTCTCTGCCTTGAGGTGCTCTATGACCTCGTCCGATTCCTTGTCCCGCAGCCATTCGTAGTGATCGATGAACACGTCGCCGTGGTGTTCGCGACGGGCAGGGACGCGTTTGGCGACAGGGGGCTGGACGGAGGAACCCGGGGCAGGAGCAGGCGCGGAGGAAGTGTGGCTCATGGGGCCACTCTATCGCCCAACTGACTGGCACCAGGGGTTGTTCCCAGCGCTCAGAACAACCCCTGGTGCCAGTCAGTTGGGGGAGGAGCCCTGAGTGGACACGGCCACCCGGTTCCGTCCCGACGCCTTGGCTGCGTACAGGGCAAGGTCGGCCTCCTTGAGGAGCTGCTCCGTCCCAGCCCGGTGCCCTTCGGTGTACGCTGCGACCCCGGCGCTGATGGTCAGCACCCCGTCCGGATCCCCTGAATGCTCGATCTGCAGCGCATGCACCGCGGACCGGACCCGCTCCAGGACCACCTCGGCCCCCGAGGACGTCTGATCCCGCAGGACCAACAGGAACTCCTCGCCCCCGAACCGGTACACCGCGTCCGAGGCCCGGACTTCCGCCGCCAGCGTCGAGGCGATCGTGGCCAGCGCAGCATCACCGGCCTGGTGACCGTAGAGATCGTTGTAGCTCTTGAAGTTGTCCACGTCCACCATGGCCAAACAGTAGTCACCCGGCCCGGCCGAGGTATGCAGCCCGGCCAGGTCCTCCGTCAGCTTGAGCCGGTTGTGCAGCTTGGTCAGCGGATCCGTCCGTGCCTGCTCGGTCAGCGCCGAACGGTACCGGGCCAGATCGGCATGCAGCGAAGTAATCCGTTGCGCGGCCAGCAGACGGATATGCAGGTTGAAGGGGTCCAACGGTTTGGTGACGTAATCATCCGCGCCGGCCTCCATGCCTGCCAGGACGTCTTCGCGGGAGCCATGGGACGTCACCAGGATCACGTAGGTGTAGCTCTCGTCCTCGGCGGACCGGATCGCCCGGCACAGATCCAGTCCGTTCATGCCCGGCATCATCAGGTCGGTCACCACGGCCTCCGGACTGTGGACCTGGAACAGTTCCCATGCGGAGTCACCGTCCACGGCCACGATGCACTCGTGGCCCGACTGCTCCACCGCGGCCTTGGTGATCATCCGGGAGATCAGTTCATCATCAGCGATCAGGACTTTCATGAAGCTCCCAACACCACACGCGCAAGCGCCCGGTCCACACGGTCCAGTTCATGGTGGAGTTCCTGGAGCAGCGGGGCTCCGGCAGTCTCCAACCCGGGCTCGGCTGCCCGGCCCAGGGCCTCCAGTTCCTTCGCCAGCCCGGCAGCGCCCACGGCGCCGATATTGCCCGCCGCTCCGGACAACTTGTGCGCCGCGGACTGCAGCGCCCTGGCGTCGTTCCCGGCCAACGCGGCGGCCAGGTTCTCCAAGGACGCACTGGATTCTGTCCGGAAGGCCGTGATCGCGTCCGGCAGCAAACCCGGACCCAGCGACCGCAGCAGCTCCAGGCGGTCCTGATCCAGCACCGCGTCGTCGCCTGCCGCTGTCACGCCAGTGCCCGACGCCGGTGCTGCCGCCGGCTGCGGCGCGGCACCACCCGCCGGTGCTGCCGCCGGCTGAGGCTCGGCACCACCCGCCGCGGCACCCGCCGCAGCGTCACCCGCGACCGGGCCGTCCGGCGTCGTACTTTCCGCGGAGTTGGCCGAAGCAGCGGCCGGCTGCGGCACCCACGTGGCCAGGATTTCGCCGAGTTTGTCCACGTCGACGGGTTTGCTGATGTAGTCGTCCATTCCGGCGGCGAAGCAGCGCTCGCGGTCTTCGTTGAGGGCTCCGGCCGTCATGGCAATGATGGGGATGCGTGGGCGGCCGGCGTCCCGGGCGCGGATGGTGCGGGTGGCTTGGAACCCGTCCATGACCGGCATGTGGCAGTCCATCAGGACTGCGGCGTAATCCCCGGTGAGGGTGGCCTCCACTGCCTGCGCGCCGTCGTTGACGATGTCCACTTCGTATCCCAGCCGCTGGGCCATGCCACGGGCCACCAGTTGGTTGACCTCGTTGTCTTCCGCTACCAGGAGCCTGCCGTGGAGCTGCGCGGGCCGTTCGAAGACAGGGGCGTGGGCGACGGCGCGTGGCGCTGTCTTGGTGGCAACGAGCCGGAGCAGCCGGTTGTAGAACTCGGAGCTGCGGACCGGTTTGGTGAGGTACTCGCGGATTCCGGCGGAGGTGAGGTCAGCCTTCTCCACGGCCATGGTGGAGGTCAGGAGGATGATGCCGGGCGCTGGGTTGCCGTTGCTTTCCGCCTTGATCAGGCGGGCCAGTTCCAAGCCGTCTGTGTCGGGCATGCACATGTCCACCACGGCGAGGTCGTAGGGAGCGCTGGCCGTGGCTGCCGCGTGGTATTCCTCCAAAGCGGCGTTCGCATCGGGTACTGCCACGGGGACCATGCCCCAACTGGCCAGCTGCGTTTCCAGGACCAGCCGGTTGGTGGCGTTGTCATCCACCACCAGGACTTTCCGGCCTGCCAGTGTCGCGGGCAGGGCGGTTGTTTCTATTGGTGCCGGGCCCACGGGCAGTTCCAGGACGAACCAGAATTTGCTGCCCTTGCCGACCTCGCTGTCCAGGCCGATCTGCCCGCCCATGACTTCGGTGAGCCGGCGTGAAATGGCCAGTCCCAGGCCGGTACCGCCGTAGCGGCGGGTGGTGGAGGCGTCGGCCTGGGCGAAGGACTCGAAAAGCCGGTGGTGGTCCTCAGGGCTGATGCCGATGCCGGTGTCGCGGACCTCGAACCGCAACCGGGCGTCCTTTCCCTCCTGTTCCAGCACGGAGACCTGGATTTCCACTTCCCCGGAGGGGGTGAACTTGACCGCGTTGGAGGACAGGTTCAGCAGGATCTGCCGGATGCGCCCGGGGTCGCCCATGAGCCGTTCCGGCACGTCCGGGTGGCAGTAGGAGATCAGCTCCAGGTCCTTGCTTTGCGCGGCCTCCGCCACCAGCCCGGCAACTTCTTCCACGAGCTCCCGCGGATCGAAGGCGGTAACGTCCAGGTCCACCTTGCCGGCTTCCAGCTTGGAGAAGTCCAGGATGTCGTTGATGAGTGTCAGCAGGACCTCGCCGGCACCCTTCACGCCCTGTGCGTACTGGCGTTGGGCTTCGCTGAGCTCGGTGTCCATCATGAGCGAGGTCAAGCCGATCACGGCGTTGAGCGGTGTGCGGATTTCGTGGCTCATGGTGGCCAGGAACTCGGACTTGAGGCGGCTTGCCTCCAGGGCGTCCTCGCGGGCGTCGAGCAGTTCGGCGGTGCGCTCGGTGACCTTGGATTCCAGCTCGCTGGTGAGCGTGACGTTTTCGACGACGATCAGCACCTGCCGCACGACGACGAACGCCACCATCAGCAGGCCCGTGACTAAGAGGATGGGATCGTTTCCTACGGCACGTCCGGGGATGAAGAACACCGCGCTGAACACGGGAAGGTACGGGAGCAGCTCCAGCATCGCGGCGTACGCGCGGCCATCCTTCCTCGCGGTACCTGTCTCCCGGACCAGGGGACTGAGGCCCACCAGCAGGAAGGCGAGGACCCAGCCCAGCGTGAGGGGTGAACCCGTGACACCGGTGATGCCCTCGATCGTGAACCGTACATAAATGAGGTCCGTGATGGCCAGGATCCAGAATCCCACCCCCAGGCAAAGCCAGGGGAGCCGCCGCCCGCGGGCTGCCCGCATGGTCAGGACGATCACCACGGACACCATGAGAACGTCGGCGATCGGGTAGGCCATCTGCGTGGCCTGCGCCAGCGGATCCTGTTCCGTCCCGCCGGCGATCGTTCCAAGGAGCGAGGTCCAGACGATGAAGAACATGGAGCTTGCCACCACCCCCGCATCCAGGATGGTGCGCCGGACAGGGAGCCTGAGTCCTTGCCCACGCAGCAGCAGGACCAGCCCGATCGCCGTGGGCAGCGCGTACCAGACAAAACCTACATCCGCGAACGAAGGGAAAGGGTATTGGTGGTCGAGGGTGATTCCGTTCAGGGTCCAGATGGCTTGGCCGGCACTCCACACGGCGAGGCCGGCCACCACGAACCAGCGGGCCAGCACGGTGTTGTGGACCACCGGGCCGCGCTTGACCTCCGCATGGTGCTTGAACGCAGCCCGTGCGTGGACCACAAGGGCGGTCAACACCGCGGTGAGGATGGCAAGGTCGCCGGTCAGTTGCGCAGTGGCCGTCCCGATACCGCTGGCGAACATGATGGTCAGCAGAACGGCACACACGCCGGCGGCCGTCACGAACAGTGGCAGGCCTTTCCCTGCCGGGCGCGCTGAAGGAACCCCGTGCTTCACTCCTGCCACTGAACCCCCGCTTCCAAGAGTGGCCCCACCAAAAGCGAACGACGCGTCTATCCCTTGCGCTGAGGAGAGCATACGCCAGCGGCCATGCCCCCGCCTACCGCTCCGGGGTCAGGACCTTCGTAAAGATCACCGTGCCGTTGGCATTCCGCAAGCTCACTGTGAAGGTGCCGTCATCGGAAAGGTCCACGTGCCCGAAGTACTGGTTCTCGCCGTCCCGCGGTGATTCGCCCGGGAACCGTCCGGCACGGGAGAACACCACCTCGGGTCCGAACGTCCCGTCCATGTCGTTCGGGCCGAAGGACCCTGCGTTGATGGGGCCGGCCACGAATTCCCAGAACGGGTCAAAGTCCGTGAACGACGCCCGTTCCGGGGAGTAGTGGTGGGCCGCGCAGTAGTGCACGTCAGCGGTCAGCCAGACGATGTTCTTCACTCCGGACTTCTTGAACGCCGACAGCACGGCCGCGATTTCCAACTCACGGCCGAGCGGCGCTCCCGGATCCCGGTTGGCCAGGCTCTCCTGGTTCACGGCGCCGTCGGGAACGATGATGCCCAACGGCAGGTCCGCGGCGATCACCTTCCACGTGGCCTTGGACTGCCGGACTTCCTTGATCAGCCAGTCAACTTGTTCCTGGCCGAGGATGCTGGTGGCGTAGGGTTCCTTGCCGTCCGTGTTGGGGGACTTGAAGGTCCGCATGTCCAGGCTGAAGATGTCCAGCTGCGGTCCGCGGGGAATCTTCCGGTAGATGCGTGCGGGTTGGTACTGCCCGCCGTCGAACGTTCCAGGGCGCCACAGCGCCGCGGAGTCCGCGAGCGGCATGTTCTCCTGCCACGCCTGGCGGCCGCGTGCGGCGAGCACATTGACGTTGCGTTCGGTGTAGCGGGGGTCGTCCAGGATTTCGCCGGGGTACCAGTTGTTGGTGGTTTCGTGGTCATCCCACTGGGCGATCACAGGGACATCGGCGAACATGGCGCGCATGTTGGCATCGAGTGAGTTGTAGCGGTGGCGTCCGCGGTATTCCTTGAGGGTTTCGGCGACTTTGGAGACTTCCTCGGTGACGATATTCCGCCACACCTGGCCGTCCTTCTCGGTGACGGTGGCGGCGATGGGGCCGTCGGCGTAGACGGTGTCGCCGGAGTGGATGAAGAAGTCCGGGTTGGTGCGGTGCATGGCCGCGTAGCCGCGCCTGCCGCCGAGTTCCTCGTTGATGCCCCAGCCCTGGCCGGCGGTGTCGCCGGTCCAGACGAACGATTGGGAGCCCGACGCCGGCCTGCCGCCTTCGCGCCCGCCGTCCGTACCGCCGTCGTGCTTTCCGTGGGTGGCTCCGGGTGCGGTGCTGAAGGTCCCGTGCACGGCTTCTCCTGCGCCGTTGTCGTCTTCGAAGTTCAGCTCAAGCTTGAAACGGGTGCCCGCGGGGAGTCCCTTGCCATGGATCTTGGCGGTGAAGTCGCTGGCCTCGGTGGCCAGGGGGCCGCGGATGGTGCGGCTGAAGCCGTAGCGCCCGCGGAGGATTTCCCCGGCGCTGTCGATCGCCTGGAGCGTGGCGGTCATCCTGCCCGGACCGGAGGCGCGGGACCAGAGAACGGCGGAGTCCGTGGTGACGTCACCGGTGGCGATGCCCGTGGGGAGGGTGAGCCGCTTGCGGACCAGCGGGATTGCCGTGGGGGCAGCGGAAGCCGGGGCGGTTCCGGCGGCGGTTCCGGCGGCGAGCCCGGCCATGGTGAGACCGGCGAGGGACGTTTTGACGAGGGTGCGGCGTGAGAAGTCAGTCATGCCGTCTACTTTTGCCAGCCGCCGTGAACAGAGGGTGAGCCTGAGGTGAAGCCAAAAGGTTGACTGAAATCACCCGCTCCGCATATTCTGAACGAACGGTCGGTAATTTATTAGGAGCAACCATGGCATCGCAGAATCTGCAGTCAGTGCCCGCTGAGCTGTCCCCGGAGGAACAGGAGCGGGAGGCAGCCGGTCAGGCGTACTTTGATCGCATCATCTCGGAAGACTCGCGCATCGAACCGCGCGACTGGATGCCGGCGGCTTACCGCAAGACTTTGCTGCGCCAGATCTCGCAGCACGCGCATTCGGAAATCATCGGCATGCAGCCGGAAGCCAACTGGATCACCAGGGCGCCGAGCCTCAAGCGCAAGTCCATCCTCATGGCCAAGGTTCAGGATGAGGCGGGCCACGGCCTGTACCTGTACTCCGCAGCAGAGACGCTGGGGCAGTCCCGGGACCAGATGATGGAAGACCTCATTGCCGGCAAGGCCCGGTACTCGTCCATCTTCAACTACCCCACGATTTCCTGGGCAGACATGGGAGCCATCGGCTGGCTTGTTGATGGCGCGGCCATCTGCAACCAGGTGCCCCTGTGCCGTGCCTCGTACGGTCCTTACGGACGCGCAATGGTGCGTATCTGCAAGGAAGAGTCCTTCCACCAGCGCCAGGGTTTCGAGATCCTGCTGGAACTCTCCAACGGCACGCCTGCGCAGAAGCAGATGGCCCAGGACGCCGTGAACCGCTGGTATGCGCCGTCGCTGATGATGTTTGGCCCGCCGGATGACGATTCACCCAACTCCAAGCAGTCCATGGCGTGGAACATCAAGCGGTTCAGCAATGACGAGCTGCGCAGCAGGTTCGTCGGCATGATGGTGGAGCAGGTCCGGGTCCTCGGCCTGACCCTGCCTGACAAGGACATCCGTTTCAACGAAGAAACCAAGAAGTGGGAGCACGGGCCCTTGGACTGGAACGAGTTCAAGGAAGTCCTGGCTGGCCGCGGTCCCTGCAACTCGCAGCGCATCGAACGCCGCCGCGAGGCGCACGAGAATGGTGCCTGGGTTCGCGAAGCCGCCGTTGCCTACGCCCGCAAGCAAGCAGAGAAAGTGAACGCAGCATAATGGCTCCCCACGGAAACCCCGAAGCACCGGCCAGCGCTGCCGGGGAAATCAACAGCGAGGCGCCCAAGGTGGCTGCCACCACGGCGGAAAGCACGACGCCGGCACCCGCCTCTGCGCCTTCGGTCGCCACCGGTGCGGCTCACCAAGAGACGCCCTGGTCCCTGTGGGAGGTCTTTGTCCGCTCCAGCCGTGGCCTCTCGCACGTCCACGCAGGTTCGCTGCACGCCCCGGATGCCGCCATGGCCCTCCGGAACGCCCGCGATCTCTACACCCGCCGCAACGAGGGCGTCTCCATCTGGGTGGTTCCGGCCGAGGCCATTGCCTCCAGCGATCCTGACTCCAAGGGCTCCTTCTTCGAGTCGCCGCAGGGCAAGGACTACCGGCATGCCACGTACTACACCAAGAGCGAAGGCGTGAAGCACCTGTGACTTCCCACGAAACCAACACTGACTTCGCGATCGACGGCCACGGCGACATCTCCGTCGGCGTCCACGGTGCCGGTGCGTCCGGCGACGGTTCGGCCAGCGCCACGCGCATCACGCCGGGCAACGCGCTGCGCCCCGAAGACATTGCCCTTGAGGTCCGCCGCGGGCAGGTCAAGCCGGGCGAGGACGTGGCAGAGTACGCGCTGCGGATCGGCGACGACGGCTTGATCCTGGCCCAACGCCTGGGCCACTGGATCTCCCGTGCCCCGGAGCTCGAGGAAGACATTGCCCTCGGCAACATCGCCCTGGACCAGTTGGGCCACGCCCGGTCCTTCCTGACCTACGCCGGTGCAGCCTGGGACAAGTCCGAGGACGACCTCGCCTATTTCCGCCGCGAGCACGAATTCCGCTCCGCGCACCTCTTTGAGCAGCCCAACGGCGACTTCGCAGTCACCATCGCACGGCAGTTCATTGTGAGCTTCTACCAGTTCGAGCTCTACACAGCGCTCACTGCGTCCACGGATCCCACCCTCGCTGCCATCGCAGCGAAGGCCGTGAAGGAAGTGGACTACCACCGTGACCACAGCGCCCAGTGGGTGCTGCGCCTCGCCGGAGGAACCGATGAGTCCCGTGCCCGCATGATCCAGGGCTTCAAGCTGGTGTGGCCGTACGTGGACGAACTTTTCGAGGACGACGAGCTCACCACCCGCCTGGCCGAAGCCGGTGTCACGGTCCAGCCGTCCAGCCTGCGCGAGGCCTTCGATCGCCTGACCGGTGAGATTTTCGCCGAAGCGGAACTGACCGCCCCGGACGTTCCCCAGTCACTGGGTGGCGGACGCCGTGGCAAGCACTCCGAACACCTGGGCTACGTCCTGGCCGAAATGCAGGTTCTGGCCCGCGAACACCCGGGCGCGAGCTGGTGATGGTGATGGCAACGGTCACCACTGCTGAACAGCAGGCCTGGGACATCGCCTCCACAGTCTGCGATCCGGAGATCCCGGTCCTCACCATCGAGGACCTGGGCATCCTGCGCGGTGTCCGGGTTACGGAAGTACCCCAGCCCGAAGGAAACCACGACGGCGGCACGGCAAGTACCGCCGTCGAGGTCACCATCACGCCCACCTACTCGGGCTGCCCCGCGATGGACGCCATCGGTGACGACCTGCGGGCTGCCTTCCGCAACGCCGGATACGCAGCTGTTGAGGTGAACCTGGTGCTTTCCCCGGCCTGGACCACGGACTGGATGACAGAGTCCGGCAAAGCCAAGCTGGAGGAATACGGCATTGCGCCTCCCACCGGGCGCGCCGCCGCTGGTGGCCATTCGGGTCCGGTGCGGTTGAGCCTGGCTGTGAAATGCCCGCAGTGTTCGTCGCTGAACACCAAGGAACTCACCCGCTTCGGTTCCACCTCCTGCAAGGCGCTGTTCGTCTGCCAGGACTGCAAGGAACCGTTCGACTACTTCAAAGTCCTGTAAGGAATTCCATGACCACCGAAACCCAGACGGCCAGCCGCCGTCGTGCGTCTTTCCATCACCTGACCGTCTCGGAAGTCCGGCGCCTGACGGACGACGCCATTGAGGTGACGTTCGCTGTTCCCGTGGAGCTGGCCGGGCAGTACGACTACCTTCCCGGACAGTACGTGGCCCTCCGCACCACGTTGCCGGATGAGAACGGTGAGCCGCACGAGGTCCGCCGCAGCTACTCGATCTGCGCAGAGCCGCGCACGTTCGACGATGGCAGCAGCGAAATCCGCGTGGCGATCAAGAAAGACCTGGGCGGTATTTTCTCCACCTGGGCCAACGCCGAACTGAAGGCCGGCGATGCCTTGGACGTCATGAGCCCGCAAGGTGCCTTCATCTCGCGGCACGGCAAGGACGGCTCGGACGTCCAGCACAACGTGATGAACTCGATGAACCACCCCGAGGAGCTCGCGGGGGAGCCGGGCAGTTTCGTGGCCATCGCCGCAGGTTCCGGCATCACGCCGGTCATCGCGATCGCGCGGACGCTGCTGGCTGCAAATCCCGACACCAGGTTCGACCTGATTTACGCCAACAAGGCGGCCATGGATGTGATGTTCCTGGAGGAACTGGCCGACCTGAAGGACAAGTACCCCTCGCGCCTGGCGTTGCACCACGTCCTGTCCCGCGAGCAGCGGATCGCCCCGCTCATGACCGGCCGCATCGATGCGGAGAAGCTGCAGTCCCTGCTGTCGTCGGCGATCCACGCCGAGGACGTGGATGAATGGTTCTTGTGCGGGCCGTTTGAGCTGGTCCAGTTGTGCCGGGACACCCTTGCCTCCCGTGGCGTGAAGCCGGAGCACGTCCGGTTTGAGCTGTTCACCACCGGGCGCCCGGACCGTCCCGAGGGCCACGCAGGCCGTCCCGTGGTGGAGGACGAGTCGCAGGAGACGTACAAGATCACGTTCAAGCTGGACGGCCTCACCGGCGATGTCGCCAGCCCGACGCATGCCCGCGAGTCCATCCTGAACGCTGCCCTGCGCGTCCGTCCCGATGTTCCGTTCGCTTGTGCCGGCGGCGTGTGCGGCACCTGCCGCGCCAAGCTGGTCACCGGTACCGTGTCCATGGATGAGAACTACGCCCTGGAGCAGGACGAGCTGGACAAGGGCTACGTCCTCACCTGCCAGGCCCACCCCACCAGCGAAGAAGTGACCGTCGACTTCGACGTCTAAGGAGTCCCATGATCGAGCTCTCCCTTGAAAACGGCATTGCCGAAATTGTCCTCAACGCCCCGGAAAAGCTGAACTCGCTCAACGAGGACGCGCTGCTTGAGTTGGGCAGAGCGTACGACGACGCTGCTGCCGCCGCCTCGCGTGGTGAAGTGCGGGCGCTGCTGCTGCGGGGAGAGGGGCGCGCTTTCTGCGCCGGCCGCGACATTGCCGGGGTGACCCCTGAAACCGACGACGCCCAGGCGTATTTGGGCGGGTTGGTTGAGCCGCTGCTGAAGAAGATGGCGGCATTCCCGGCGCCGACGTTCGCTGCTGCGCATGGTGCCTGCCTGGGGGTTGGGCTCGGGCTGCTGCTGGCTACGGACGTGGTTTATGTGGCGGAGAACGCCAAGTTCGGGTCTCCTTTTGCGAAGCTTGGGGCAACGCTGGACTCGGGCGGGCACTGGTACTTCACCGAACGCCTGGGCATGCACCGCACGCTGGACCTGATCTACACGGCCGACCTGATCTCCGGTAGCGAGGCTGTGGCACAGGGGATGTTCAGCCGGGCCATGCCGGCTGAGTCCTTGCTAGATGAAACGCGGGCGATTGTTTCCCGCGTTGCTGCAGGTGCCACCCAGGCGTTCGTCGCTTCCAAGGAACTGGTGGCCCACATCCGTGACCAGCGCCTTGGCCTGTGGGCTTCCATGGCCGAGGAAAACACCGAGCAGGCGCGCCTGTGCAAGACCGACGATTACGCCGAAGGCTTCAGGGCCTTCCAGGAGAAGCGGGCGCCGGTTTTCAAGGGGTAGGGCAGGGTCGCCCTGAACGCCCTGAACAGCGGCACGCAGGGCTTGGACCGAGTACACGCGTGCCAACCAAGTAGATCCCGTCCACGTATTCGAGTACTGACTACTCGTGACCACCCTTCCGCGCGCAGGATTCAATGGAGACCATCGGTTTTCAACGGGTTTCTGGTCTGGGGAGTAGTTCAAATGCGTGAATTCAGCGATCGCGGCACAGCGGCAATGGAGGGTCTCCGATGAGCGCCGGCATGGAATCCGCGGCCATGTTCGCGGGCTCGCTGCCCGGGCTCATCCTGATGTCGTTGGGCCAGATCATGGTGGTGGTTTGCCTCTGCTTCGACATGGTGCGCGCCCTGTCCGTGCCCCGCTCACACCGCCGCTACGTGGCGAGCACCATCTTCAGGACTTTGGCGGTGCCGTCGGTCATGGTCATGGGAGTCAGTACCTTGGCCGAAGCCGTCATGTCGTCCTGGTTGAACGTGGTCATGAGCGTAGCTGTCCTGGTGGTGATCATCTTCCGTTTGCACCACGACAAAGACGAAGACAACTGGTGGAAGGGCAAAGGCAAGAAGCTGGCCCGCTGGGCACGGAAGCAATTCTCGTTGCCGCCGGCCACGGCCACCGCAATGGGCTGAGCCGTCCGCCGAAGTTACCTATAAAAATAAAGGCCGTGCCATGGTGGCGCGGCCTTTATTTGCATGGATACCAGCAGCTTTTTCCGAGGATTTCCGCAGGACCAGTACAGGACCAGCGCAGCGCCAGCGCAGGAACCAGAGCCTTTCCGCAGGATGTCCCCAAGACTCCGCTTGGGGGTATTTTTCGTTGCTACGTTGTGAGGGAGCTGGTATCGGGCCAGCCCAAATCCCCAACTCGCTCAGGAGTTTCACAATGCTTGTCTACCTCAACAACATCGCTTCCCGTGGCCGTCGTGACGAGACCGGCGCCACCGCCGTCGAATACGGCATCATGGTTGCCCTCATCGCCGTGGTCATCATCGTGGCCGTCAGCCTCCTCGGTGGCAACCTCGTCGAGACCTTCAACAGCTCCGCATGTGCCGTCAAGGGCGGCACGTGGACTGCCTCCGCTCCGGCGTCCGGTTCCACGGCCGCTGTCGTTGGCAGCTGCTCCAAGTAAAACGGCCCGCTGTGCCGGGTGGGTGGGGCAGGGGCCACCCACCCGGCATTCTTCCTTCCACAACCACCCCTGACCGGCAACCGAAAGGGCAGTTCCATGGACAGGGCTTCAGAACGGGGTGCTGTAGCAGTCGAATTCGCGCTGCTGGCACCGGTCCTGGTGCTCCTCGTGCTCGGAATCATGGAATTCGGAAGGGCCTACAACACACAGGTTTCACTCTCGAACGCAGCCCGCGAGGGCGTGCGGGTAATGGCAATTTCGAACGACGTGACGGCTGCGCGGACGGCCGCCAAAAACGCGGCCGTTTCCCTGAACCCCAAGTTGCTTGACACCAACTTCACCTTCAGCGCACAAAGCTGCGCCTCCGGCATGCAAATGTCGGTGACCATCAAGTACACGCTCAGCACCCTCACCGGGATCGCAGGACCGTTTCCCATGGAGGGTGTAGGAGCCATGCAATGCGGCGGATAAGAGCACGCGGGAACGACGAACAGGGAGCTGTGGCCGTCTTCGTCGCCCTGATCCTGGTGGTGCTGCTCGCGTTTGCTGCGCTCGCCGTGGATGCGGGAATGCTCTACTCGGAAAGGGCACAGGTCCAGAACGGATCCGATGCTGCAGCGCTGGCAGTTGCTCAGAAATGCGCTGTCAGCATCAGTGACCCCAACTGTTCGGTTACGCCGCAGATTGCCAAGGACCTGGCCAACAAGAACTCGATAGACAGCCGGGGCAACATCAACTCAGTCAACCTGGACCTCACCAACCGAACGGTGACGGTGTCTGCCGGTTCCCAACAGGCCGGTGGCGGGGCGAACTCGGTCTCACTGGTCTTCGCGCGTGCCCTAGGCATCAACACAGCCGAGGTCCTGACCTCGTCCACGGTCCAGTGGGGCAGCCCCTTGACCGGCACCACCCCGTTCCCGCTCACGTTCTCGGTCTGCCAGGTGCAGGGACAGGTCGGGGGGAACCCGCAGCTTCTCCAGGCACACGGCAGTGGCGCAAACCCCAGCTGCAACTACGGGCCTTCGGGTGCTGCTGTAGAAGGTGGATTCGGATGGACCGTCCAGAATCCAGGTTCCTGCGGTGGCTACATCGACCTTGCACTCAGCGAGGGCGGGAGCGCGCCGGGTAACAGTATCCCCACCAACTGTGCCGGCACACTCAACAAGTGGGCTGACACCATCAACGCCGGCAAGGACGTCATTGTTCTGCTTCCTGTCTTCAACGCCGTAACGGGCACGGGAAGCGGGGCCATCTACCACCTGGTGTCGTTCGCTGCCTTCAAAGTCATCGGCTGGAAGTTCAGCGGCAACTCCAGCCTGCCGGACACCTTCCGCAACGCGAGTCCGTACGTGTCCTCCGCACTTTCCTGTAGCGGAAACTGCCGCGGAATCGTCGGGACTTTCGTCAAATACGTATCCCTGGCCGACGGTTACACACTGGGCCCAGTCAGTGCCCACGGGGCCACCATCGTCCGCCTGACCAAGTAACACCTTTCCTTTCATCAGCACAGGAGCAGCAGTGAAATCACGCCTAGTGGCAGGATCGGCCGCGGCCTTGCTGGCCATCGTCGGGGTGATCCTCGTCTTTGCCTATGCCCAGGGCGCCGATCAAAGGGCCGTTCAAAACCTGGCCCCCGTGGATGTCCTCATGGTCAAGGCCCCGATTCCGGCCGGCACACCCGTGGAAGCCATGACGGGTTCAGTGACGGCCGAGCAGCTCCCGGCTGCGGCCGTCCCCGCCACGGCGATCAAGGCCCTGGGTGATTCCACGGGCAAGGTCGCTGCTGTGGACCTGGTCCCGGGGGAGCCTTTGGTCGCCGAACGCCTGATCGTCCCCGAGGCCTTGAAAGCCAGAGGCGAGGTGGACGTGCCGGCCGGACTGCAGGAGGTCTCCTTCCAACTCGAGCCCCAAAGGGTGGTGGGTGGTCGCTTGGTGCCCGGTGACCATGTGGGGATCTTCATCTCCATGGAAGGTGGCGGAATCGAGGCAAAGCCGGAGAAGGAAACCACCCAGCTGACCATCCACAAGGTCCTGGTGACCGCTGTCCAGCGTGCTCCGGAGCCATCGGCGGCCCAGCCGACTCCGAGCCCCACCCAGGGGTCCGCCGCCGATCCCAAGGACACGGCTCTCCCCACCGGATCACTGCTCCTGACGGTGGCGGTGAGTGACGTCGACGCGTCCAAGATCGTCTTCGCCTCGGAGTTCGCCAAGATCTGGCTGAGCAAGGAGCCCCTGGATGCCCAGGAGAACGGTCCCCGGATTATCCAGAGGAGTGAGATCTACAAATGAGCCGATTCGTCCTCATTACTCCCAGCGCCGATTTTGATCAGCGGCTGCGGCAGGCAGTTGCCGGCGGACTCCCCGGAAGCGTGCAGACCTTCTTCACCAACGTCCTCCCCGTTGACCCGGCCGAACTCTTCGGCGCCCTCAACCAGGAACCCATGGAGGTGCTCATCCTGGGCCCCGACGTGCCCGTGGAGGAAGCCCTCCGCCTGACCACGGTGCTCACCGTGCAATTGCCGGAACTGAGCGTGCTGCTGGTCACCGAACCCGACCCTGACTTCATCCTCCAAGCCATGCGCTCCGGGATCCGCGACATCATGCGGCCCACGGCGGAGGTGGCTGAGATCCGGGTAACCCTTGAGCGCGCGTGCCAGTCATTTGCGACCCGCCAGCGGACAGCGGAACCGCAACCATCGGGCGCACCCAAGGGCACGGTCATCGGAGTCTTCTCTCCCAAGGGCGGTGTGGGCAAAACGACCATCGCCACCAACATCGCGGTGGGACTGGGCAAGATCGCCCCCATGGGCGTGGTGATCGTGGACCTGGACCTGCAGTTCGGCGACGTTGCCTCCGGGCTGTACCTCAATCCGGAACACACGGTGACGGACGCCGTGACTCCAACCGCCAGCCAGGACTCGCTGGTGCTCAAGGCTTTCCTGACTGTCCACCCGGCAGGCATCTATGCCTTGTGCGCCCCCAAGAACCCGGTTGAAGCTGACGGGATTACCCCGGAGCAGGTGGCCCGGCTGCTGGACCAGCTGGCTGAACAGTTCCAGTACGTCATCGTTGATACTGCTCCCGGCCTTCCTGAGATCGGACTTGCCGCCCTGGAACACTGCACGGATGCCGTCTGGGTGACCGGCATGGATGTGCCCGGCGTGCGCGGCCTCCGGTCGGGGCTGGACATTCTTCGCAGGCTCGACCTCATCCCGGAAGGCCGTCACGTGGTGCTCAACATGGCTGACTCCAAGGCAGGGTTGTCAGTCCAGGATGTCGAATCGACAGTCGGCGCCCCGGTTGATGTGAGCATCCCCCGTTCCAAAGCCGTAGCCCTTTCCACCAACCGGGGAATTCCCGTGCTCCAGGAGGCTACAAAGGATCCGGCAGTGAAGGGCCTCAACCAGTTGGTGCAGCGCTTCAACCCCGCATGGCGGAACACAACCCAAAGGAAACTCCACAGAAGGGTGGTCGTCCAGTGAAGCTTTCCGAACGCCTGCATGACGCCGAGGACGTGGCCTCGCTTCCGGGGGCAGAGCATCGCCGCGAAACCACCCACCCGGCAGCAGGCAAACCAACTTTTGCCCAGGCCGTCCAGCAAGGCAAGCCCGGTCTCCAAGTGAAGGCCTCCGGTACAGCAAACCCCCATGCCACAACAGCCGAGTTTACTGATGCACCCAAACCCAGGACCCAACAACCGGTGGACGCCTTTGCCGCGCTCAAGAGGCGTGCAGCGACGGCATTGTTCGAGCGCCTGGGCGCACGGTTCAATGATTCCTCGCTCAGTGAACTGGAGTTGCGGAGCACTGCCCGTGAAGAGCTGATCCGGATCATCGACGCCGAGCAGGTGCCGCTTTCTGCGGAGGAGCGCAGCCGGCTGGTTGCGGACGTGGCGGATGACGTCCTGGGCTATGGGCCACTGCAGCGCCTGCTTGACGACCCGGACATCACCGAAATCATGGTCAACAGGATGGACCAGATTTACGTCGAACGGCGGGGCAAACTGGCCCTCACCGAATCGGTATTCAGCTCGGAGGACCATCTACGGAGAGTCATCGAACGCATCGTTTCCAGGGTGGGTCGCCGGATCGACGAATCATCACCCCTGGTGGATGCGCGCTTGGAAGACGGCTCGCGCGTCAATGCCGTGATCCCGCCCCTGGCTGTCGGAGGGTCCTCCTTGACGATCCGCAAGTTCAGCAAAGTGCCGTTGACGGTCAGGAACCTGATCGACTTTGGGACGCTCACGCCCCAGATGGCCGAGCTCCTGGACGCTTGCGTCAAAGCAAAGCTGAACATCATCGTTTCCGGTGGCACCGGAACCGGCAAGACCACGCTGCTGAATGTCTTGTCCTCCTTCATTCCGGAGGACAACCGGATTGTCACCATCGAGGACGCAGTGGAACTGCAGATCCAGCAGCAACACGTCGTCAGGCTCGAAAGCCGGCCGCCCAATACCGAGGGCAAGGGTGAGGTCACCATCCGGGAGTTGCTCAGGAACTCCCTGCGCATGCGTCCGGATAGGATCGTCGTCGGCGAGGTCCGTGGGGGAGAGTCGCTGGACATGCTGCAGGCCATGAACACCGGCCATGACGGTTCGCTTTCCACGGTGCACTCGAATTCTCCGAGGGACGCCGTGGCCCGGCTGGAGACCCTGGTCCTCATGGCCGGGATGGACCTGCCACTGCGGGCAATCCGTGAGCAGATAGCGTCAGCGGTGAACCTCATCATCCAGATATCCCGCCTTCGCGACGGAACACGCCGCATCACGCACGTTACCGAGGTCCAAGGCATGGAAGGCGACGTGGTCACCCTCCAGGACGCTTTCGTCTTCGACTATTCGGCGGGCGTTGATGATCACGGCAGGTTCCTCGGCCGCCCGGTACCAACGGGCATCCGCCCACGTTTCATCGATCGCTTCGAAGACGTAGGAATACGGGTTCCGGCAGAGCTGTTTGCGGCCCCTTTGACAACCACCGTGAGGACTTGAGCACGCCATGATGCTGTTTGCCGGGTTGGCCCTTATGCTGTCAGCCATCGTCGCCTTCGGCATTGCCGTGATTCTTCCGAAAACCCCTGAGGTTCCCTTGGAACGCCGGCGGCCCTACCAGCTAGGCTCAGGCTCGGGACTGACCAAACTGACCGGCTCCACCACGGAGGCCCTTCAGGGGTTCCTGACGCGGCGCAACGTCCGGCTGTTCAACCGCGAGACCCTTGATCATGCCGGAGTGCGGATGAGCCAGGCCGACTTTGTTGTCCTGGTTATTGCCGGTGCATTTGTTGGCGCGCTGATCGGGCTTGTAGCCGGTGGCGTCCTGATCGCCGTTCTCCTGGGCCTTGCGGCACCCTTGATAGCCCATCTGGTCCTGAAATTCCGGGCCGGAAAAAGGCGCAGCACCTTTGATGACCAACTGGGCGACACCCTGCAGCTTCTTTCCGGAGGCCTGCGGGCCGGCCACAGCATCCTCCGGGCCATCGATGCAGCTGCTGCTGAATCGGCAAGCCCCACGGCCGAGGAAATGCGTCGCATCATCACGGAGACGAGCCTTGGCCGCGACGTGCACGCGTCCCTGAGCGATACCGCAGAAAGAATGCGGAGCGAGGATTTCGTGTGGATTGCCCAAGCGATCCAGATCAACCGGGAGGTGGGCGGAAATCTTGCCGAGGTACTCGACCAGGTCAATGAGACCATCCGCGAACGCAGCGAAATCAAGGGACACATCAAGTCCTTGGCTGCCGAAGGAAAATTCTCGGCCTACATCCTCATGGCGCTTCCTTTCGGCATCGTTCTGCTGCTTATGGTGGTCAACCCGGGCTACATGAACGTGATGTTCACGCATCCCCTTGGTTGGGGCCTGATCGCGTTGTCAGCCATTCTGATGACGATCGGTGGCTTGTGGATGCGCAAAATCATCGACCTGAAATTCTGAGGTGAACCGTGCACCCCTTCCTGTATATGTCGCTGTTGCTGGTACCCCTGCCGGGGGCCTACCTGGCCTGGTCCCTGCTTTCCGTTGACCGCAAGACCCCGCGGGGCGTCAAGGAACTCCTCACCCGGGGCTACGTTGGAACCGATGCCGGGGAACAGAGGCGGATCGGGCTGCTGGAACGCATCGGTTACAAACTCACTCCGGCAAACTACGTCCAGAAGCTTGACCGATTGCTGTCACTGGCCGGCCGTCCGCAGTCGCTTCCCTTGGGACGGGTCCTGGCTGCCAAACCTGCCCTTGGACTCTGCGGGGCCCTTTTCGGACTGCTCATCACCACGAACAGTTCGAGCGGGCTTATCCGGCTTGTGGGCATATTCGTTGTCCTGCTGGGGTACTTCATCCCGGACCTGATGCTGTACAGCAAGGGGCAGGAACGGCAAAAGACCATCCAACTGGAACTGGCCAACACCATGGATCAGATGCTGATCTCCGTGGAGGCAGGTCTCGGTTTCGAAGGGGCCATGGCCCGGGCCGGGGAAAACGGCAAGGGGCCCCTGGCGGAAGAAATTGTGCGGACGCTCCAGGACATGCAGGTGGGACGAAGCCGCCGGGAGGCCTACCTGGCGTTGGCCCAACGGACCAACGTTCCCGAACTGCGGAGCTTTGTCCAGGCGGTCATCCAGGCGGACACGTACGGTATTGCCATCAGCCGGGTCCTGAGGGTCCAGGCGAAGGTCATGAGGGTCAAGCGACGTCAACGTGCCGAAGAGAAGGCAATGAAACTCCCGGTCATGATCCTCTTCCCCTTGTTGTTCTTCATCTTCCCCGTCTTGTTCATTGCCATCCTGGGGCCCGCGGCCATCAACGCAATAGTGACCCTTGGCGGCAGCTGAGCAAATTCAACAGGAGAAGTAACAAATAGGAACTGCCGGAATCAGGAGGTCGTTAGGATTTGCTCAAGATCAGCACAAGATCGGTTTAAGCCCAAATTCAGGAAGTACCATCGAGTTATGTCCAGTTCAGATTTCCGTGAAGCCAACGTGGAGGGTGTCCCCGGCGCAGCCGGCGGGGGCCACTTCGCCGGGTTGCCCCACGGGAGCCATGTTTCGGCTGATCCGATTCTGGACCTCGCAGAATTCCAACTGCTTGAAGACCAGTTGGATAATCCTCGGATTGCACGTGATTTTGCACGCGACTTCGTGAGGCTTTGGGAGGCAAGGCACCAAACCCTTCGCGCCGCCGTCGAACATGGTGACGTGCCCGCCGCACTGGACGCCATCCTCAGCCTTCGGACTTCTTCGGCCATGGTGGGTGGAGTCCGCCTCGCAGGTCTTGCGGGGCGAATGGAAGAACACATCAACAACGGAGATTTGGGCCAGGCCCGGCCGCTCCTGCATGAGCTTGCCGAATGCGGTGAAAGCACAATCCAGGAGCTCAAAGAAAGCTATGTCCTGAGGAATTCGACTCCGGAACCGGATCCAACCGGTTAGTCGGTCTTTTTGGGAACGAGCATATAGCCGACCCCTCGAACCGTCTGCAAAAAGCGCGGAGCTTGCGAATCTTCACGCAGCTTCCGGCGCAGATTGCCGATGTGTGTCTCAACGGCACGCTCGTCAGCTTCGCTGATGTAGGCGTCGTCGTCGTAATAATCACCACGGGCGGCCCGCACAAGATCAGCCCTGGTCCGAACTTCCCCGGGGTTGCGCAGCAGATCGAGGAGCAGGTCGAACTCGCTTCTGGTCAAGGCCACGGGCTTGCCATCCAGGTCAACAGTGCGGGCCTTGTAGTTCAGGGTCAGGCCGTTGTGCTCAATGGAGGCATGATTGGCCGTAGCCTGGCGGATCGGACTTCCCATCGGAGTGGCCTGGGCCTCCGGCACGGATTGCGCGGCCACCACTCGAGGCCGCCGCATCATGGCCGTTACCCTGGCCCTGAGCTCGCGGGGCAGAAATGGTTTCTTGACGTAGTCGTCCGCGCCGGTCAGGAAGGCCGTCAGGGTGTCTGGCTCGTCGCGCCGGGCCGTGAGCATCACCACGTACGCGTCACTGAACTGCCTGATCCGCCTCAGTACCTCATGGCCGTCCATATCCGGAAGGCCAACATCCAGCGTCACGGCTACGGCTTGATGGTCCCGGACGACCTCGACGCCTTCGCGTCCGGTCGCGGCAGAGTGCACCACAAAGCCGGCCTCCTTCAGGATGGCGCCCACCAGGTTCCGGACGTCTTCATCATCCTCAATGACTACAGCAACCCCAGGCTCGTTCATTGAAATATCCTCGAGTCGGTACGCACCACCGCAAGCCCAGCGCAATACGGAAAGCGTCACCTCAATACGTACGATACAAGCAATCAAGTTATATGGCACCTAATATGTGCAATATGTGCCGATCCCAACATCAGAGCCCATTTCGCCTGATCTGCTCCGTTCTGTGCCATTGCCAGCGGGAAACGGCTCCTGATAGTAATTGGTCCGTGCCTCCCTCCAACGAGTCCTGCCTTGACTGAGCAGCCCTTTCTACGGACCGCCGTCCGCGTTTTCAGGAAACTGACGCCGCGGGCCAAAGTTGCGGTCTGTGAATTGCCTTTGACACTGGTTGTCACGGGATTGATCGTTGCCTCGAGCGGAGTTTGGCCTACCCTCTTCCAGAACTGGATGCTGGTTGTCGGGCTGCTCCTGCACGGCACGTTGTTCCTGGCCTGCTTCCTGGTGCCCTGGGAGCGGCTGCCTTCGAACGCAAGCCTCATCATTCCCGTCCTGGATTTTGTGGCCCTGGCGTTTACCCGCAGTGGATCTTATGGCGTGCTGCCAGGGTTGGCCGTCCTGGCTCTCTTCCCCGTGATCTGGCTGTCCGCTTCCGGACTGCGCGCCAAGACGAGCCTGGCCATCAGCTTTGCCGGCCCTTTGGTGATCTCCCTCCCGGCATTCATCTCCCACCTGCCCCAACCCACCGCTGCCGACATTTTCTCTGTGGCAGTCCTGCCGTTGCTGCTTTTGGCCGTGTCGATCACTATCCGGCTATCGGGGTCCAATGCCCGGATCCAGCAACGGCGCGTTAGTGAGCGGGATCAAGCCCTTAGACAATTGCTCGCTGCGAGCAAGGACCGGGAAATGCTGCTGGAGACCATCCTGGACACGATCGACGTCGGTATTGTCGCGGTCGACTCAAAAGGAAAAACCGTCCTGACGAACAACCAACAAAGGGAGTTTCTGCGGCTGGCCAAAACCGGAGCGTCCACCGATGACGATGAAAGCTTCATCCATGGCCTGGACAAGCAGACGCCCTTGCCGCCCGGCAAGCGCCCTATTGAGCGGGCGATCCAGGGAGAGACGTTTTCCGATTACCTTGTCTGGTTTGGCTCCGGCCCGGAGCAGCGGGCCATCTCAACGGCTGCACGCAGCATGAAACGCCCGGCTGACGACGGTTTCGGGGGAGCGGTGATCGTGTTCCGCGACGTCACCGATGTGGTTGAAGCCCTCGCAGCCAAGGATGAACTGGTGGCCAATGTCTCCCACGAATTCGGGTCCCCGTTGACATCGATCCTGGGCAACATGGACCTGGCACTCCACGGGGATGAGGAAATTCCGGCCGCACCAAGGCGCCGCTTGGAAGTGGTGGAGCGGAACGCTGAGCGGCTCCATGCTTTGGTGCAGGACCTGCTGTTGTCTTCCGCCGCCGTCGAGAGCGTCTACTTGCGGCGGACAGATGTGTCGGGTCTGGTGGAGAACAGCCTGGTGTCAGCCCATGCGCAGGCCGACGCCGCCAACGTTGGCCTGGTTGCCGACGTGCCGTCCCCGCTGTGGGCGGAGGCGGATCCGTTGCGGCTGGGCCAGGCGCTGGACAATCTCATATCCAACGCCATCAAGTATTCGCCCGGGGGCGGCCAGGTCAACGTGAAGGCGGCCCGCAACGACGGCTGGATCCACCTGGAGGTGTGCGACACCGGAATTGGCATGACCAGTGATGAAACCGCCAAGATCTTTACCCGGTTCTTCCGCACAGACAGCGCCCGGCAGGCGGCAATTCCCGGCGTCGGCCTGGGGCTTTCCATTACCAAGTCGATCGTGGAACGTCACGGGGGCACCATCACGTGCAGCAGCATGCCCGGGAAGGGCAGCACTTTCACCGTGGTGCTTCCGGCAGAGCACGACGACGCTGCTGCCGCCAGCTGACGCTGCCGGGTTCCGGCGGTCCTCTCGCAGGTTTTTCCAAGGTGGATCCGCCTACGATGGTCCCCATGAAGTCCCTACGTGAGGTGCGCTCGGCCGCCGTCGTGATTAACGCCGCCTCGCGTCGGGGTGCCGCGGTGAGCGACCAAGCTATCAACACCCTTAAAGGGGCCGGTGTCCCTGTAGCCGCTGTGCACTTGCTCAGGTCAGGGGCGGACCTTGCACCTGCCCTTGGCGGGGTTATGGCGGAGGGGCACGACCTTGTTGTTGTTGGTGGCGGGGACGGCACGGTGAGCCACGCCGCCGGGATACTGGCCGGGACAGACATTGTTCTTGGTGTGCTGCCGCTGGGCACTGCCAACGACCTCGCCCGCACGCTCGAGATACCTGATGATCTGGCGGCGGCCTGCGCCGTGGTGGCCAGTGGGAAAGTGGTTGACATTGACCTTGGCCGGGCGAATGGCCAGCCGTTCCTCAATGTCGCGTCCGCCGGCCTTTCCGTGGGTGTCACCCAAGCCCTCAGCCACCGCCTCAAACGGTACATCGGTCCGTTGGCCTACGGCGTTGCCACGGTGAAGGCCTACGCACGGCACCGCCCGTTTGCGGCACGGCTGGAGTTCCCGGACGGAGACCTGGAGACGCGGGAATTCGACGACCTGATCCAGATCGCGGTGGGCAACGGCCGGCACTACGGGGGCGGCAACACCGTCTCACCCACGGCAGGGATCGATGATCACACCCTGGACATCTACGCGATCTCCAAGGCACCCCTCCCGGAGCTCGTGAAAATCGCCAGGCTCCTCAAGGACGGCAGCTTTGTGAAGCACGATCGCGTGTTCCACTGCGAGACCCGGCGCGTCCGTTTGGTCACCGATCAGCCGCAGCCGGTGAATCTCGACGGCGAGATCGCCACGGAGTCGCCCACCGAATTCGTTGTGGAGCGCAACGCCGTCCATGTGGTGGTGCCGCAGGGGAGCACGAGTGCGGCGTTCGACGGGGTGCGGGGGAGCTGAGGGGGCACGGTTTAGGCACCCGCACGCCCATTCTCCCTGCTTTGGTTCGGCTGCCGCAGATTAGAGGATCTCGGTCATCACGTTCCAGCCGGTTCCTACCTTGATAGCGGAGGGCCAGGTACGCACACCGTTGTTGGAATAGAGCCAGAGATTTCCCGCCGCGTCGCGCGCAAGAATGTCTGCCTTACCGTCGCCATTGAAATCGCCTGGACCAACCAGTGAGTTCATGGCGTTCCAGCCTTGGCCGATCTGCTGCTTGGGGAGCCAACTGCCAAAACCGGTCGCCCCGTGGAGCCACAGTACGCCGGCACTGTCCCTGGCAACCATGTCACCGAGCCCGTCGGCGTTAAAATCCTCCACGCCCGTCAGCTCGGTCAATCCGGCTGCGCTGTATAAGCCACCACCGGCCCAGCCGGGATGCAGGAAGCGGCTCTTCCCATCGGCAACGTATTGCTGCAATGAGCCGGAAGTGGTGCGGGCAATGAGATCCAGGTATCCGTCGCCGTAGTAGTCGAGTGCAAGCAGGGAGTTCATGGTCTGCCAGTCGTGTCCAACCTGGACGCGCGGTTTCCAGCCTCCGGCGCCGTTGCCCGGGTAGAACCACAGCAGGCCCCCGCCATCGCGGCCCAACAGATCGGCGTGACCGTCCGCGTTGAAATCACCGGGAGCGACCATGGCGGTCATGACGTTCCATCCCTGGCCTACCTGGACCCGGGGTAGCCACCCTCCGGTGCCATTGCCGGGGTAGAGCCAGAGAAGCCCCGAAGCGTCCCGAGCCAGGACGTCGGCCTTTCCATCCCCATTGAAATCGTTCTTGGCCGGCTTCTTTGCGTTACCGTCAATAACAGCCACTGTGAACTGCTTCACCTGAAATCCGGATTTAGCAGTGTTGACGACGTAAACCTTGTTGTTGCGCGGGTTCACGGCCGCCTTTCCAGGATCCCATCCTGTATAGAGGACGGTGCTTGAGTTATCCCGGCCATCGATAATGGTGGCTCCACGAACAGCCATGGTGGCGTAAACCTTGTTGTTCGTTGGATTGACCACAATGGTGTTAGCTGGCGTTGCGATAGGGACACTGGCGGACTCGGTCATGGTGGGGCCGTCGACCACCTTGATGGAGCTGTTGGCGTCGTTGCCTGAACCGATGTAAACCTTGTCGGTTACAGGATTGACGGCAAGCGCACCGAGCGGGTCATTTGAAGCTACGGTGCCCGTGATGGTGTTGCTGGCACCATCGATGACCTTCAAACTTGAGCCGTATTGCGGCGCCGTAGTGACGTATAGCTTGTTGCTGGTCGGATTGAGGGCCATGGCAAGAAAGCCCCCCGCCCCTATGGAGACAGTCGAAGTGATTTTGCCGAGCGAATCGATGACCTTTACTGCTCCTGAGGAGAGAGCGTAAGCCGTATTGGTGACGGTGTTGACCACGATTTCCCTGGTTGAGGTGGCACCTGGGACTGGAGTGACCACATTCGTCCTGCCGTCGATGACGACAAGACCGGTCGTGGTGCCGACATATACCTTGTTCGTCTTTTCATTCACTGCAATTGCTGTCGGGGTGGCATCGAGGGCTATCTCCGTGCTCGCTCCCGTGGCATCATCAAAAGCCACGACCGCACCGTACGAATTGTTGATGTACAGCTTGTTCGTCACTGAATTAACGGCAAGCCGAATACGTTCTCCGACCTCTGGGTAGATTTTCTTCGTACCGCCCGCTCCATGGCGGATTACGCCTTCGATACCGGAGGCGACGAAAACCGTGTCGGTTACAGGATTCACCGCTATGTCGGTGATCCACTGCGGGATGGGAAAGCGATCCACCACCACATCCGCATGCGCAGGAGCCGAAGTTGTCCCGAGCGCCAAAGCCAGGGCGAGTCCAACGGCGACCGTTCCCGCCGCAGCTGAGCTCCAGCGTCTTGATCCAACCAAGCCGAGTGCGCGCGAAACGGACGTGGAAGCCATAAGTGAGTCCCCCCAAAGACGAAGCCGACGAACCGTCGGATAGTCGGATCATACAGCGGTGGGACAGTGCCCGCTTGCCGTCGCGGCGAATGACCCACAAAGGCTGGGCCCCACTTAGGCTTATCGAATGACCACCGCCAAAAGCCACGCACTGGAAATCAAACGGCGGTGGCTCCTCGGACTGTTCGCTGGCTACTTGGTGGCGCTGGCATTGGTTGTCTTCCTGCCTTCAAGGAAGCAGGGAAAGTCACAGGGTTCGTCGGAGTCATGGCAGGCTGGCTTACGGTCGTTGGGGTGCCGTTCGATACGGCAGCCGTCGTCATTGAGTTCGTTGCGAACATCGTTATGTTCATCCCGCTTGGTTGCCTGACCTTGGCCCTGTGGCCACAGACGTGGACCATGCGGAGCATGGTGCTGCTCGGTGCTGTTGCCTCGACATTCATTGAGTTGATGCAGCTTTTGATACCTGGAAGGGTGACGGCGGTTTCCGATGTCATCGCCAACACAGCGGGAGCTCTGTTGGGTGTCTTCTTGGCGCGTAAGCTTGGCTTGCGGGCTGCCCGGTCCCATGGGTGAGGACCCGGGCGGGGAGTAATCTGGGCAGATGGAGTCCGAAGTCAGGACTGTTGTCCTGAAGACAGGGATACGTCTTCGGTGCTTTATCCAAGGGTCGCCCGACAACGTGCACGACGGCGGCACACCCTTGGTTCTGCTGCACGCCTGGACTGAGTCCTGGGGAAGTTTCGAGCGGCTGATAGCCGCGCTCCCGGACAGAGCCCTTGTGGTACCCGATCTGCGTGGCCACGGTGGGTCCGACAAACCCTCCGAAGGCTATTCGCTGGAGACCATGGCCGGCGATGTTGCTTCACTTTTGACATGCCTCGGAGTCACGAAGGCACATGTCCTTGGATCATCCAGCGGCGGGTACGTAGCCCAGCAACTGGCAGTGATGCATCCGGAGCTGCTGGCCTCGTTGATCTTGGTCGGGGCACCCTTGAGCTTGCAGGGCAGGCCACCCTTTGCCGATGAGGTTGCGCAATTGAAGGACCCGATTCCAGAGGGATGGGTCCGGGAGTCATTGTCGTGGTTCAAACTTCTGCACGTCGTTCCCAGTGCATACATTGAAGACAGGGTTCGGGATGGATTGGCGGTCCCGGCTGCGCTTTGGAATGCGTCGTTGAAAGGATTGTACGAGGCGGTTCCACCGACAGAGGCCGGAAGAATTTGGGCGCCCACGCTCATTCTGTGGGGATCCCATGACCACCTCTTGCCGAGGCATCACCAGGATGCCCTCGTTGGGCGAATCCCGGACGCACAGTTGAAGATCTATCAGGGAACCGGCCACCTGGTGCTGTGGGAATGCCCTGAACGGGTGGCGGAGGATGTGCTTCGATTTCTTCGGAACCAGCGGGAATGAAGAAGGTGGTCCGCTGTTTCAGCAGCGGACCACCTTCGGTTATTTCTTTGACGGACTACAGTCCGACGCTTGAGTTCGAGTAGCCAATTTGGATCTTCGACCCGGTAGGCAGGGCGCCGAGCGGCTGATTCAAGACGATCTCGATCATGGTCACGATAATTGTTGTGGACGATTTACTGACCTTATGCAGGGTTACTTGGCCAAGCCCAGGTACTTGAACCACAGTGTTGGGGGCCACCGATGCGTTGATCGCCGGGAGCCCGGCAATGCGGAGGTTGGTGAATGTGGATGTGTCTGTGACGGTTGCAGTGGAGCTGCCCGCCGCACGGGTGGCGCTGGTTTCAGCCTTGATGGCATCGGCCTGAACCAGCCCGTTAACTACGTTGAGGCCGGCAATCGTGTTGGTCACCGTGCTCTTGGGTTGCGGAGTCAAAACACCGGTGGCGGTTGTGGTGGATGCTCCAGCGGATGCGACTCCCGGGATCGAGGTGGCCGCAATGTTAACGGTTGAGGTTCCGCCGTTGCACTTTACGGAGGCATGAGCAGTGGGGCTCGATCCGAGCAGACCCGTCGCCAGCGTTGCCCGGGTGCTGTAGCCCGACCCTGCGAGGTATCCGGACTGAGGGGCTGTAAGACTAACCGAACTCACTCCGAGGCGGATGTCAGTGCCCACTTTCAGGCCCGGCAGCCCTTCCTTGAGAATCTCAACACGCAGCGCTGTTGTTGTGACCTGGTAGACGCCGGTGGAGAACAGACGCTTCACCTGCCCGTTGAGGGTCACTTTTCCAACTGAGCCTACAAGCGGAGCGTTGAGATCCAGCACTGTGTTCGCCGCAGGGCTGGCGCTCACAGGAAGCCCCAGTACCTTCAGGTCCGCGATGGTGGTGGTGTTGGTGCCGGAAAATGCTCCGGCGGTGTTCTTTTCCGCGGTGCTTTCGGAGTTGATGGCCCCAGCAGTGACCAGGCCACCAAGCAGGTTGGCTCCCGACACCGTGGACTTTCCTTCAATGCGCTTGCCCGTCGTGGTTAGCAGCGTCTTGACGCTTGTCGAGGCGTTACCAACAGTTCCGACCGTCAGAACATTCAGCCCGGCAGCTGTGTTGCTGGAACTCCGGCCGGTGGCCCCCGTGCAACTAACGCTTGAGTTGGCTGTTGGGCCAGATGTTAAAGTCCTGTCCGCATTGAAGATATAAGACCCATAAGCGGAACCAGTGAAGCCGGTGGTGACCTGCGACGGCGTGATGGCGGCGAATGCCGGGACAGCAGAGCCTGTCAGTGCAAGTGTCACGGCACCAGCTAATGCGACCAAAGTGCGTTTCATGTATTTCTCTCCCCAGAAGTTGTACACGAATTTCGTGGTGGTGCTCACGGTACAGTCCGGTATTGGAGCTAAACAATAGAATTGCCGGTAAACACTGCGAAAAGAACAAAAACGAAGCCCCTGACCGAAGAATGGTCTTCAGTCAGGGGCTTGCGGTTGGCGTCAGTTGCCTTTTTCGAGGGCGTGCGCCGTGACGTACGCTCCAAGTTGGTCTTTGCCCAAGGCATCGGCTATTTCGGAGATCGCACCGGTGTCGGCAACGACGATCGATTGGCCATCCACGGAAGTGCCAGTACCGAGGGTCGGAAGAGTGAACATCACGGTGTCGCTGGCCCGCAGATCCCTGAGCCCAACCGCAAGGTTTCCGATCGCTGCAGCATCGAAACTCTTGTCCACGCTGATGTAGGGCGAAACGGCTGTGACCATGCTGTTCACCGTGACCGGGTTGGTAAGTGTCTCCCGGGCGATCGTCTTGCTGATAATCGCCTTCATGTAGGTCTGCTGGTTGCGGACACGCTGGTAGTCGCCGTCGCTGAAGGACTTGCGCTCGCGGACGAATGCCAGTGCCTCGTCACCATTAAGGGTTTGCTTTCCGGCAGCGTAGTAATGCCCCTTCATCGGGCCGGACGCAGGCGCGAACGGTATCTTCACGTCAACCTCGACCCCGCCCAAGGCATCAGTAAGACCCTTGAACCCTTCAAAATCAACCATGGCCACATGGTCAATCCGCTGTTGGAAGAGCGATTCAACTGTCTGAACCATCAGAGGCACGCCGCCGAGGGCCAGCGCGCTGTTGATTTTGGACTCGCCCTTTTCAGGGATGTTCACCCACAGGTCACGCATGAGGGAAACGGCGTAAACGTTTTTGCGGTCTGCGGGAATATGCACCAGCATCAGCGTGTCGGCCCGCTGATCCGTCGATGCCGAAGTGTCGACGTCCAACTCGGCCGAGCCTCGTGTGTCGCTGCCCATCACCAGGATGTTCATGGGAGCGGCTGCGCCGTTGGTCGGCTCTGTTTTTTGTGGCCTCAGTGACTCTTCCGGGAATGCAGAATCAATCTTAGTTGTACCGGAATTGAATGTCTGCGCCAGGTTGTAGATATAAGCACCGCCAATTATGCCTGCAATGAGTACAACGGCGGCAAATCCAAGCAGCACGTTTCTCGCGGTTTTCTTGGGGTTCTTCTGACGCCGAGGTCGCGACTCTGGCTCGGCATTTTCGATTTCTGTCGGGAGCGTCATATGTTCCTTGGTGTCGGCATCAGCAGTGATGATTCTACCAAGCTCCGCTGGATAGCCTCGCCGGAGGTGCTGTACGGCCTTCAGCCGTCTTGAGGTGAGGCTGCGCCGCCAGGCAGTTGCGGATTTTCCCCAAGGCTGACGATGTAGGAGTTGCTTGTTTGCAGGCTTGTCGGCCCAACGTCCAGCGTGACTGTCTCAAGACGGGGGTTGGCATCTTTGCTGCCGTCCGTACTTTCAGCGGAGCTTGCCTTCCCGACATGTTGCCGCTGTTTTGAACCGTCCTTCAGCGTCCACTCGACCTGAAAACCTTGTCCGGCGAGATTAAAGCCGGATATGTAAACTTTTCCTGCATCTGCATCAAACACCGTGTCGGTAATCAGGGATGCGTGAAATCCATCAGCAAGCTGGTCTTTCAGCGGGGCGTTTTGGCTTTCGCAGGTGAAATACGGATCCCACATGTAGGAGATGACCTTCCGGGCCTTACCCAGTTGCTGAAGCTGGCTGTCGATCCTGGCCAATGTGGTTTGACCCCGCAAGCTTCCATCACAATCGTTGGAGGCGACAGCCGGGGCCATGCCTTCAAGATTTGCCCAGAGATTAGCGCCCGTGCCCCGTATCCCGGCCGCGGCGGCATCAAAGTAGTCCTTATTGGGGGCGATGTATCTCTGTTTCCAGGTTCCTTTGCCGACGATGCTGGCGGCGTACTCATCCACTGGCGCCGTCGCATCAGCTTCAAGGAAGGCCGCACCTTTGCCTGTGCCCATGCCGTCCTGGATGGCTATGTTGAGTTCCAGCCCGCGAGCAGTGGCCGCAATCTTTCGAATTCCTGCCCGAGCGTTCTGCGGGGTGATGCTGGCTGAATCGCGTCGCGCTTCTATGTATGGGCTAATGAGCGCAGAACGTGTAGGGAGGACCCGGTGAATCGCCTCATTCTGCATCGTATAGACGGACAGGATCGGCTCGAAAAAGGCGTTGTCACTCACCGGCATCTCCAAGTGGTGATAGAAGCCAGCCAGCCCTGGGACATCGTTCTTTGCCGCCTGATACTCGAGGAAGCGTTCAGTGAAGCGCTTCAAAGTGCTGCTGTAACTGAGATCCGGGAGGTACTCAATGTCACTTCTTTTCACAGGAGCCGGCATTCCGGCATAGAACTGCATGTCGAGCTCGGATGCGGCGTGGGCCAGGGAAACGGTGGGATCTTTGGCAGTAGTTCGGCTACCCCCTGCGACTACGACGTCGTAAGTGTTGGTGGGGGAGCGGCAACCTTCGCCTTCCGTTGGAAAAGCCAGGATGGTGTAGGTCTTTCCCCTGCTGTCAACGCTCCGGTCCTGCGGACACTTCAGGGCCGTCTCTCCCCATTGGCCCCCGTCCGAGAAGGTGAAGAACTTATTGATTTTCATGGTGGAACCCAGGGCGCCGGCGCAGCTGTCGCCATTGACTATGCAGTCTGCCGGGAGTGACTCTGCCGGAGTGGGCACCAATGAGTTGCCGAAGGTAATGACGGTGTCGCCACCAACCGCCTTGACGTCCCTTAACTTCTGAAGATTCCTGGCGTCGTCGGAAGTCGACGAGATGAAGTATCCGCTGATGGGATACGGCGCCGGCCGTGGCGTCTCCTTAGGAGAAGGCTTGGAATCGAAATCGACTGCGTTCAACCCAATAACCAGAAGAACTGCTGCAACCAGGGGAACAACTGCGTACCAAACCCAAACATGTCCCGGGCGCTGTCTCTTGGGTACTCCGGATACTCTCGGCAGCGTCATGACTTCCTAGGTGGGGTTATCGGCAAGACGACGATATCAGTAGGCCTGCACCATCCTCGCCGGGAACTGCGTCAAGTGGTCAGGCATGGAGCGGCCCGGAACGACGTGACTCCGTCCATACGATAAACTAATCCGGGCCGCCCTCGCGTGATGGACGGCTCCCTGCCGTCCTGACTCTGGCGGTTGGCTTGCCGACGAGGCCGGAACATGCCTCGAACTAGTAGTAACAGGGGGGAAGTTGGGTACCGGAATCAAGCGTGTTCAGACCGCAGTGTTGGTCTTGATGCTGGGGATTCTCGGGTTTCTGGGAGCTCAACCCGCGGTGGCCACAGAGACCGGTCCGGCACCGGATACAACTGCATCCCCGACTCCGGAACCGCAGCCCAGTCTTCCCGGAGTGGTCCTGCCGCCAGTCGTTCAGCCGGCCCCCGACCCAACACCGTTGGAGCCTGCACCCTCACAACCTCCTGTCCAGCCTCCCGTTGAACAGCCAGCGCCCGCACCGGCTCCTGTTGCTCCCCCAGTGGTTGAGCCCACGGTGCCTGCGGTAGAAGTTCCTCCCGCGCCAAGCCCGTCTTCAGCGCCTGTGCCTGTCGTTCCAATGGAACAGCCTGTTGAGAGCTACGCGGTTGTCCCGGACGTTGCCGCGGAATCCGCTTCAGCAGTACCTGCGGAGCCAACTGTGACTCCTACACCGACACCAGCGCAGACACGAACAGCTGCCGTTCCCCTTGCCAACGCAGACATCACTGGGCCATTGAAGGTCGCCTTGGCACCAGTGGCCGAGAATAACCCCATCGTGCAGGGCCTCACAGTCCTGGTTCTGGTTTTGCTGGGCCTGGCATACTTCCGCGCCTTGCGTTCCAAGGGTATGCGCGGCTCCCGTCTCAACGGCAAGTAGCTTATGAAAAGTTCCCTCAAAAGGGAGAACGCTGAGACTGCCCCTGATGCACGTCCGTTGCGACTCATGCTCCTCACCCATTCATACTGGCCCGAACATAGTCCGCCGCAGCGCCGGTGGTCTTCACTGTCCCGGGAATTCCTCAAGGCAGGGTGGGACGTGGATGTCGTCACTCCGGTGGCGCACTATCCCAATGGACGCCGGAATCTTCCCCGCCGCGAAGCCGGAATTGCTTTCTCCCACCAGAAAGGACCGCACGGCGAAATCATCCGGCGTGTTCCTTATCTGCGCCACCTTGGAACCTCAACAGTTGCACGACTTCTGGACCAGACATTTTCCGCGGTGATGTCCGTCCCGCTTGGATTGGGTCGGAACAAGCCCGACGCTATCGTGGCTACAGCTCCGAGCCTGCCGACTCTCGCAGCCGGTTACCTACTCTCACGGCTGCATGGAGTGCCGTTCATCGTTGAGATGCGGGACGCCTGGCCGGATCTGGCCAGGGACGCCCGCCTCGTCCAGGGCAGTGTCAAGAGTGTGGTGGAGCGGGCAGTGGAATTCGTCCAGCATCGCGCCGACTTGATTGTGACCGTCACTCAGGGCTTCGCCGAGACCCTGCGGACACGAGGCCTCCGCAACGTGGAGACGGTCAGTAATGGTTTGGACCTTGAAGCAATACCCTTTCTCGAACCCCCGGCCATGGACCGGGAAATCTTCCACGCTCTGTACTTGGGTAACCACGGCAAGAGCCAGCGTCTTGAAGTCTTGATCCGTGCCAGCGCATTGCTTGGTGAGGGCTTCCACTTGACGCTGGTGGGGCATGGAACAAACCGTCCCCAACTGGTGAAGCTGGCCCGTGAGCTGGATGCTCCTGTGAGCTTTTACCCCTCCCTGCACGGGACGGCGGTTGTGGACAAGTACCGTGAAGCGGACACGTGCATCGTTTCTTTGCGGGATGACTGGAAATCCTTCGAAACCACCGTTCCTTCTAAGACCTACGAGGTGTTGGCGATAGGGCGACACGTGACCGCGATTGTCAAGGGTGAAGCTGAGCGCATCATTCTGGATGCCGGGGGAGGTGACGTGGTTGCGTCAAATCCGGAAGCTGTGGCCCAGTTGTGGCGGGAGCTGGCCCTCGACCGCTCACGTTTAGCAGCGGGCAAGAGCGGCCGGGAGTGGGTACGGAACAATGCCGATTACGCTCAGTTGGCGCACAACTACATGGATATGATCTCTTCGTTGGTGCGCAGGAATGCTCCGGCGCCGACCAAGAGGAAGGCCGCATGAGGCAGTTCATCCGGAACATGTCGATGGCGGCGGCCACTGTTTCCGACCACTTGACGGAGGCGCCCTTCGTTCTTGGACTCCAGGTCAGCCGAAGGCTCCCTTCCCGGTTGGTGCGCCCAATTGCCAGGCTGATATCGGATTCGGCTCCCCGGTCCACGCATCCGCTGCTGGTTCTGGCCAGCCACGCGGCCGGAGACTCTGCGGCGGTGTCACGGCGGTTGCACCTTACGTTGGACCAGGAAGTATCGGCAGGGAGGGCCCGAAGGGCTGCGGAAGCGGCGCTGGCTGCTGGTCAGCCTGAGCTGGCCGATTCTTTGCTGCCGCTTGCGGCAAACAGCAGCCGAGCGGCCGCTACCGTGGCACGCCGTAAGTGGTACGACGGAGATATGACAGGCGCTGTCGGCGCTTTGGAAAGCCGTGGCGGCGACATGGCCAAGCAGAAGCGTCGCCTCGAATCCGAGCTCCGTGTCTTTCAGGGGTGGCGACCCACCCTGCCAAAGGAACCGGCCACGCCAGGCCATCGCAGAGTCTTGCACTTGCTGACCAACTCGGTTCCCCACACGGCAAGCGGGTACGCGCGCCGCACTCATTCGATTTTAACGGCCCAGCACGACGCCGGCTGGGACACCTTGGCTGTTACCCGCGTAGGTTATCCGGTCCAGGTCGGTGTCCTTACCGCCCAGGCAAGTGACGTCGTCGACGGCGTTCGTTATCAACGGCTGTTGCCACAGCGTCTGGCAAAGTCGATGGACGGACGATTGCAGCAGCAAGCAGAACTGCTCTTGGGGATAGCCCGCGACTTTCGGCCAGGCATCATCCATACCACGACGCACTTCGTCAATGGCCTGGTTGCCCGTGAAGTTGCTGACTCTATCAATGTGCCATGGGTATATGAAGTCAGGGGACAGCTGGCCGATACGTGGGCTTCCAGCAGGGGTCCGGGTGCAAGGACCAGTGAACGGTACAAGCTTTTTCTTGACCGTGAAGCGGAAACCATGGCAGCAGCGGATCTTGTATTTACCCTGGGCCAGTCCATGAAGCAAAACATTATGGACGCTGGGATACCGGAAGCGAAAATCCACATCAGCCCGAACGCAGTGGGCGGGGCATACCTTCAGGAGCCTCTGCAACACGCGGAAGCGCGGCTGGCTTTGGGGCTCGAACCTCATCGAAAGTACATCGGCACAGTAAGCAGCCTGGTAGATTACGAGGGCCTGGATGACCTCGTCACAGCATTTGCATTGCTTGCGCCGCGGCTGCCAGAGTTGACGTTGGTCTTGGTAGGGGAGGGCGCTGCCGCTCCGGCCCTGCAAGACCAGGTAAGACGCCTGGGACTGGCCGAAAGGACCATCTTCACAGGACGTGTCAAGCCGGAAACCGCCCGGATGTACCACATGGCTTTGGATGTTTTTGTAGTGCCCCGCAAAGACCTTCCCGTCACGCGATCTGTTACACCCCTCAAGCCTGTCGAAGCCTTGGCCTGCGCGCGTCCGGTGGTCGCCAGCCGCTTGGAAGCTTTGAGCGAGATAGTGCATGACGGAGTCCACGGACGGCTGGTGGATGCGGAGAATCCAGACGAACTGGCTGAAACCTTGCGGGAACTGCTTGAGGACGAGGAGCAGCGCGAGCGTTTGGGTGCTGCCGGCAGGCAGTTCGTGTTGGCGACGCGGACATGGAGCGCAAACGCCGCGGCCTACGGCAGTGCATATGAATTTTTGGCATCGAAGAACGTAAGGAAGGCAGGCTGATGTCGGCGAGAAAGGCCAAGCTTCCGCCGCCGGCGGCAATTCAGCCGATGTCGGTGGACATTCGAAAGCTCTCCCGGGTTGGGTCCCGGCCGGGATTCCTGGACTACTTGGTTCAACTGTGGGACTACCGCCAGTTCATCTTCTACGATGCCCGGGCCAGGGTTCAGAGCGGTACCCGCAAGGACCGCCTTGGCAGTGCTTGGTTGCTGCTAAATCCGGTCTTTAATGGGCTGACGTATTACGTGATTTTTGGCCTCCTGCTTCAGACCAGCCGTGGAATTGAAAACTTCGTCGGCTATCTGGTGGTGGGCGTCTTCCTCTTTCAGTTCAGCGCCGGAGCCATTACTTCCGGCGCGCGCTCCATACGTAACGGGAAGTCGGTCGTCCAGGCGTTCAACTTTCCCCGGGCAGCCCTGCCTTTGGGTGCCAACATCCGCGAGTTGTTGTCGTCAGTACCCCTGATACTTGGCATGTTGCTGCTGGTCGTCGTTATTCCCCCTGCGGAAACTATCAGCTTGATGTGGCTTCTCATCATTCCTGCAGTTTTCCTGCAGGGCGTCTTCAACCTCGGACTGGGGATGATCCTTGCGAGAATCATCTCGCGGCTGCATGACGTCACCCACTTGCTTCCATTCATGATCAGGGCATGGATGTACGGTTCGGCCGTCTTCTATTCATACGAACGTTTCGTAAGCGACCCCACGTTGCTGGCAATCATGAAGTTCAACCCCCTGTTCAACGTCATCGACATCGTGCGCAGTTGCGTTCTCTACAACCGTTTGCCCGCCTGGGAGTCGTGGGCCAGCCTTGGCGTTGTTGCCCTGGGAGTGCTTTTGGTCGGTTTCGTCTTCTTCTGGAAGGGGGAGGAAACGTATGGTCGCGATTGATCAAGCGGTCTTCCTGGACGGCCCACCCTGCGTCGTCATCGACAAAGTGAGGATGACGTACAGAGTTCCATCCTCCGAGGGCAGGACAATGCCCAAGGGAAAAGGTTTAAGGAACAGGATCAAGAGGGTCCTGGAGCGTCCGAATCTTGTGACCGTCAGTGCGCTTAAGGAAATCTCCTTGGTTGTGGAGCGCGGCGAATCGGTGGGCATCATCGGCCGCAACGGCTCCGGCAAGAGCACTATCATGAAGCTCATCAGTGGCCAGGTTGCGCCAACGCATGGTGCCGTTTATGCCTCGAGCACCCCTGTCCTCCTGGGCGTGAATGCGGCCCTGGTTCCGGAATTGTCAGGTGATCAGAACGTGGTACTGGGCTGCCTGGCCATGGGTATGAGCATGGAGCAGATAGACGCCCAGTTTGACAGTATCGTTGCCGTTTCCGGCTTGGATTCGGCCATCTACCTTCCGATGAAGTCCTATTCATCCGGTATGGCCTCAAGATTGCGGTTCGCGATCGCCGCGTCGGTTAATCCGGAGATCCTTTTGGTTGACGAGGCTCTCAACACCGGCGACGCCCAGTTCAATAACCGAAGCAAGGCCCGGATGGACGAGCTTCGTGCACAGGCGGGCTGCGTCTTCATCGTCAGTCACGGGCTGGACACCATCCGGGACATGTGCAGCCGTGTGATTTGGTTGGACAAGGGGGAGCTCATCATGGATGGCCTGCCGGATGAAACCACAGGAATTTACCGGGATTTCTCATCGAATTTGTCAAGGGGCAATAACCTGACCGCAGCCAGGATCAGGGAAGAAGCGCGGGCAAATCTTGTAGCTACGCGGGTGTTGGAACGGGCCAGTGGGCGCCGCATGGAAGGGCGTTGAGATTCTTTTGATCAGTGATATTCGGAAGGCCGTCTGGCATTTCAGGCAGGGCGGCCCCACTCAAGTCCTGGAGTGGCGGAGACGGCAAAAAATTGAGAAGCGCATAAACGGTGCCAAGGGGGTTGCGACACAGCCCCGCACGGAGGGAAGCGTCCCCACATTTGCGCCCCACCGGGTTCCGGACCGGGGTCCTAGGCGGGACGACCTGACTGTAGGCGTGATCTTGGACGACTTCTCCATCGCAGCCTTCTCTTTTGAATGGAACCTGGTCCAGTTAAAAAAGGACTCGTGGCGCCAGCAACTCAAAGAGACCAGAATCGACTTCCTTTTCGTGGAGTCCGCGTGGAACGGGAACCAAGGTTCCTGGAAGTACCAGCTCATGGGTACCTCCGGACCCAAGCAGGACTTTCTTGACCTGATGGCGTGGTGCCGCAGCCACGGTATCCCCACGGTGTTCTGGAACAAAGAAGACCCGCCGCATTACGCCGACTTCCTCCCGGCTGCCCGGGAGTTTGATGCTGTTTTCACCAGCGACTCGGACCGCATTCCGTCATACCGGGCGGACTTGGGCCACGACCGTGTGGCTGTGCTTCCGTTTGCTGCACAACCGGCGATCCATAATCCCGTGCGTGTGGGCCAAACCCATCATGCCCGTGGAGTTGCCTTCGCCGGAATGTATTTCGCGCACAAGTATCCGGAACGCCGGCAGCAGATGGACATCCTGCTGCATGCCGCGCGGGATGCCTCTGCCCGATCTGGACCGAAGCTCGAAATCTTCTCGCGCCAGTTGGGTGGCGACTCAAATTACCAATTCCCGGTTCCGTTTAACGAACACGTTGTTGGCAGTCTTGACTATGCCAAGATGTTGAGTGCCTACCGGGCCTACAAGGTGTTCCTCAACGTGAACTCAGTTGTTGATTCTCCGAGCATGTGTGCCCGGAGGATCTTCGAGATCACAGCCTCCGGGACGCCCGTTGTATCAACGCCCAGCGCGGCAATCCCACACTTCTTTGACGCCGATCAGGTCTATGTAGCGGGGTCCCGCGAACAGGCTGAGAGCCAAATCCGCATGCTCGCCCGCAGTTCCGAGCTTAATGACCGGGTCGTTCATCGGGGACAGAGGCGTATCTGGAGCGAACATACCTACGCACACCGTGCTGAGACTGTGGTTGCCTCGGTCCTTCCCGGGCGGGCCCGGAGGGTTGACCTTCCCACAGTCAGTGCCTTGGTACCCACCATCCGGCCGCACCAGCTGGAGCACGTCTTTTCAACTGTCGCCAGCCAGACAGATGTGGACGTCGAGTTGGTTCTCCTGACCCACGGGTTTGAGGTGCCGGAGAGCCAGGTACAGGAACTTGCGCATAAGCACGGAGTGAGCCGGTTCACGTTGTTGACGGCCACAAGGGACGTCACGCTCGGTGAGTGTCTTAACCGCTGCGTAGCCGCATCAACGGGTCAGGTACTGACCAAAATGGACGACGACGACTACTACGGCCCCCGGTACTTGGTGGATCTCCTGCACGCACTCGATTATTCGAAGGCAGACGTGGTGGGCAAGCAGGCGCATTACATGTACTTCGCTTCGACCAACGCCACTATGCTGAGGATCCCCCATATGGAACACCGCGAGACGCGGTTCGTCATGGGGCCCACCATTACCGCCCGCCGCGAGGTCTTCGAAGCCCATCCTTTTGAGCCGCTGAACAGGGGAGAGGACACTGCTTTCCTGAAGGCCGTTACAACGGCCGGCGGTTCCATATACTCGGCTGACCGCTTCAACTTCTGCCAGTACCGAAAAGGTGACGGGCACACGTGGGATATCTCGGATGAAGAACTTGCCGCTTCCGGCGAAATAAAATTCTTTGGTGCCCCCAAAGAACACATCACTGTTTAACTAAAAGGGGAAAATAATGACAAACATCAAGACAGTGGCCGTTATTGGCCTTGGATACATTGGTCTGCCTACCGCGGCCATCCTGGCAACCAACGGCATCAACGTCGTGGGTGTGGATGTAAACCAGAACACGGTGGACGCCGTGAACCGCGGAGAGGTTCCTTTCGTTGAACCTGACCTGGGCGTACACGTTGCCGGTGCTGTTAGCCAGGGACACCTGCGCGCCACCACCGAGACTCCGGCCGCCGAGGCTTACATCGTTGCCGTCCCCACCCCGTTCCGTGCAGACCACTCTGCAGACCTCAGCTACATCGAGGCCGCTGCACGCGGAATCGCTCCGCAGCTAAAGGGCGATGAACTGGTCATTCTGGAGTCCACCTCCCCTCCGCGTGCAACCCGCCACCTGGCCGACTACATTCTGGCGCTCCGCCCGGACCTGTCCGTCGACGGAGCCAACGGTGCTCCCGTGATCCACTTCGCCCACTGCCCCGAGCGTGTTCTTCCGGGCCGCGTGATGATCGAACTGGTCACGAACGACCGCATTGTTGGTGGCGTTACCCCCGTAGCAGCCGAACTTGCCAAGGACCTCTACGCTGTCTTCTGCCAGGGTGAAATCCTGGTCACCGACGATGTCACGGCCGAAATGGCCAAACTCGTGGAAAACTCCTACCGCGACGTGAATATCGCGTTCGCCAACGAGCTCTCCATCATCAGCGACAAGCTGGGCATTGATGTTTGGGAGCTGATCCGACTGGCCAACCACCACCCCCGTGTCAACATCCTTCAGCCGGGTCCGGGCGTGGGCGGCCACTGCATCGCCGTGGATCCGTGGTTCATCGTTGCCGCCGCTCCCGAGGAAGCCCAGCTCATTCGCCAAGCCCGAGTCACCAACGACTCCAAGCCGGAATGGGTAGTAGCAAAGGCCCGCAAGGCCGCTGAAGAAGCCGGTGCCGCACCGGTCATCGCAACCCTTGGCCTGGCCTTCAAAGCCAATATCGATGACCTGCGCGAGTCGCCGTCGATCGGCATTGCTGCTGATCTGGCTGAACAGCTTCCAGCCGCCAAGCTCCTTGTTGTGGAGCCGCACGTCGAGGCCCTGCCGAAGGCACTGAAGGACCGCGCCAACGTTGAACTCGTTGGCACGGAGGAAGCCATCGCCCAGGCAGACGTCATCGTCGTCCTGGTCGACCACGACGAATTTAAGTCCATCTCTCCCGCTGCCTACGCCGGCAAGACGGTCATTGATTCCCGGGGCATCTGGGGACCTGACGCGCTGACGCAGGCCACGCCCGCCGCAGTCCCCGCCGTTAACTAGCGGTATTTCGGCTACCGCAGAGGAAGAATCACTACTTCATGGACCGCAACACCAGCGATATTGAGCAAATCCGGCGGGGCATCACCCGCGCGGCACTGGCCCACGAGGCCCAAATCGCAAAACTACAGGCTGAACTGCAGGACGCGTATGAGCGGGAAATAGGGATGGCCTCTGTGGTAGCTGAAAGGCGGAAGTTCAGCCAAGAGCTGTATGCGACCCGTCTTAAACTTGATATGTACCGAAAGAAATATGCTGCCACTGAGAAGCTGCTTGCCGAGCGTGACAGGCAGTTGGGTGATGTGCAAAGCAAACTCACGGCATTGTCGAATTCCTTTCTCGGTGCCCTGCAGTTGAAATATTGGCGCCGCGGCTGGCGCCGCGGAGGACGAAAAGGATAATGGGGGAATCGGTGATTCGCGAGAACGATCGCCTTTGGCGCGTTAAGAAGCGCTTGCAGGAACTTGAGTACAGCCACTTGGGATCCGACTCCCGGCAGGGTTTCTATACCTCGAAATTCTATGTGGACTCTGTACTCGCAGGAGATCCTGTCCTGCCCGCTGCCACCCACAAGAAGTATCTGGCGCGCCGAAATGAGTCACACCTCCAGGGCTACCTGGATGACCTTCGTCCAATTTTGGATGCGATTCCCGCTTCGCTGGGGTCCAGAAGCCTCAAGCCCCATGCTGCTGATGTCGCTGTCATCGCAGATGAATTTCTCTACAAGAGCTTTGATTCAACAGCCCGGCTTCTATACGTAACTCCCGAAAATTACCAGGAGATTGCTGCCGAGGCAGGACTGCTGCTCATTGCCAGTACCTGGCGGGGACTTGACGGTGAGTGGAAAGGCCTCGCCACGCAGGGCTCCAAGAGGCGACACTTCCTTCTTGAGGAGGTCGTCCCTTACTTCAGGGCGAAAGGCACCCCAATTGCTTTCTACTCCAAAGAGGACCCACCCAACTACAACCAGTTTCTGAGCATTGCGCAGGCAGCCGACCATGTCTTCACCTGCGCAGCAGAAAGCGTCCCCGACTACGAAAGGGACTGCCCCGATGCCACTTCCGTACAAGTACTGAGCTTTGGAGTAAATCCGCACCATCACTCTCCGGTCTACTCCAGGAGACGTCGCCTATCGGACGTGCTTTTCGCCGGATCATGGCACACCCAGCGCTATCCCGAGCGCCGGGCATCAGCCAAGGCTATCTTCGATGGTGTCCTTGAATCGTCGCGGAACCTCGTGATTTTTGATCGGAACTGGTCGCTTGCCAACAGCCGGTATTTTTACCCGGAAGAATACCTTCAGCACGTGGCGCCTGCCGTTGAGCATGACCTGCTTTTGAAGCTCCAACGGATTTCCGACTTCAACATCAACCTGAATTCGGTAATCGCAAGCTCTTCAATGTATGCAAACCGGGTAGTAGAGCTTCAGGCCATGGGCTCCATGGTCTTGTCCAACTACAACCTGGGTGTCAACAACAGGTTCCCGAATGTCTTTACCGCTCAGACAAGTACTGACGTCCGTGCGGTTTTGGATGGGATGTCTGCCTTGGATCTTTACGAAGTTCAGATGGAAGGTCTTCGTCGGGCTTATACCGATCATCTTGCCCATGATCGGATGGCAGAGATCCTTAAGGCCGCTGGAATTTTGGAAGGCAGCGGAAAGCCCCGCGTTTGTGCGGTATTGGATACGGCCTCGGATGAGTTGAAACAGACGGTGCAGCAGCAAACGCTGAAGGACATCGAAGTTGTAAGTCGGGATCAATTAAGTGACACCCGCCGGAGTTTCGATATCGCCGTGCCCCTGTCGGATCAATTCAGATACGCTCCAACGTACTTCGAGGATCTCGTGAACGCCTTCAAGTACGCCGACGTTGATTTCGTCATGAAGTCTGTTCAGGGTGTTGGTTCCGGGAGTCCTTTGCCGGAGCACGAGTCGTGGGCCACCATGGCTGCTCCTTCCGCAGGAGCCGTCTGGCTTGACTCCGACGCGGGCTCCTCTTACTTGGGTGGCGGGTCCATCGAGGGTAACGGCTATGTGTTGGATCCTCTTGGCATTGGCAGGGGTACGGAGTCCTTCCCGCTGGTTAGCAATGGGGTCACCGGAGCGTCCGAGCCGCTTCTCTCAGTCATTGTCCCCGTCCATAACAACGGCCCGTTCCTCCTCAACAAGTGCGTGAGGTCGCTCGAACGGTCGTCCATATTCACTCGGATGGAGATCATCCTGGTGGACGATGGATCGACTGACCTGCGTACGCATCAGATACTCGACGAACTGGCGGCCCGATATAACCACGTGTCCGTTTTCAAGTTTGGCGATACGGGTTCGGGGAGTGCATCAAGGCCGAGGAACAAAGGCTTGGAGCTGGCGACGGCGCCCTGGGTAACGTACCTGGATCCCGACAATGAAGCCATCTGTGATGGTTACGCGAAGCTCGTGGAACTTGCAGCCCGCGAATCTCTGGACATGGTCGTGGGGGACATGCTGAGATACTCCGACGGAGTGAAGATGTTCCACAACTCGCGCAAAGTGGGGCGTGGACTGGCAATGGCCGAAACGGGCGATGGCTCGTCAAGCCTCACCCAGAGGCTGGACTTCTATCCCATGAGTATCCAGGCTGTCGTGCTCAACACCGAGTGGCTGAAGGAGCTGGGTCTTGAGCAGCCGGTGGGGGCACTGGGCCAAGACTCCTTCTTCTTCCAGCAATTGGTTCACTACGCTCGCAGAGTTGACGTCCTTGAGGTGCCGATTCACATCTACTACGGCGCAGTCGAGAATTCTGTTGTGAACTCGGTCGGACCTAAGTTCTTCCGAAAGTATCTGCCGCTGGAGACAGCACGTGCCGCGTGGCTTGAGGAAACCGGGCTGATGCCTGACTACAAGGCGACGCGGGCCCAAACTTTCATGAAGCACTGGTTCGTCCGCAAGCTCAGGCTTGTTCCGGAGTCTGAGCTTGCCGAATGCATTGATTTGGTCAAGCAACTGGGACGGCTCTACGAGCCGATAAATTGGGAGGACGCCGAGGTGTCGGCGATCATGGACGGCGACACCTCGACACTTATCCCAGCCCGAAGTTAAATCATTCTTCAGGGGCGGGTTCACAGAAAGTGAACCTGCTCCTGAAGACGTGATGGCGGGTTGAAGTGGCCTCCAAACAGACGGACCATACCCCTTCGCGGGTGCCGTCACTGACGGATCTCCACCCGCGAAGCGGGTTATTGGACTCGCGCACCGGGGCATGGATAGTTGCGTCTGGGTCCGTCTGCAGCGACAGAATCCACTCGGCGTCGGCTGTGCCCCAGAGTAACCTGGCTCGGTCCTGGCCTGGATCATTCAATAGATCCAGCTGGCCCGCGACGTTGAACCAGACCTGATAGTCCCGCCTGATGGCGTCCGTACTTTGGACGTCATCTATGACGGTGAGGCCCAGACCGGGCTCCAGCTCAATAATGCGCCGATGCGTCCAGCCTGTGTGGTCGATCCGGCCACGCAGGACAAATACGCCACTCCGGTCCTCGCAGACGCCCAAGCCAGAGCCTACCGGCGTACGACGGCGGTCGTGATTTCTTCCATTGGCGGTCACTGTATTGTGCGCCCAACTCGACTCGACGTACTGCCGGAAGGGGTCGGCGTAGTAGAAGCCGTCGGCGCGGAGTGGCGAGTCGGCAGGCAGTTGGGCCCCGTAGCCGTAACGGCCGCCTTCAACCAGTATTTCCTGCCCGCGGTCGTACCAAACAAAGTTTAAGTCGTCGGCATGTTTGTGTGCCCGTCCGTGAAAGGCGGCTGTGAACGCCAGATATGTCGAAGCGGCAACGGGCGCACCAGCGGCACGCTGCCCCGAACGCACGAAAGCGTAGCCTGACTCTGGAAATACGCCAAGCTCCTTTTTACAGTTCTCGCCGTCTGCCCCGCCGGACATCAGGTAATTCGTCTGGGGGCTCAATGTCAGTGGGTGGCTTCCATCAACCATGTTCACGTAAGGGGTGTCACCGAGGGGCACCAAGGATCCATTGGGCTGGATCATCCAACCCAGCAGGTCAGCTGCTTTCCTGAGCCGGCCTGTCAGTTCTGAGTCCTCGATGAGACCGTAGTCCACGGCAAGCTGGAAGGAATGCATGAGCATCCGGTGGTATTCGGGGGAGTGCTCACTATGACCACCGTCCGGAAGGAACTGCGTCCGGATCATCACGGCGAGGCGTTCGCGCCCCACCTGCGCCAACCTCTCCAGCTCCGGAACGGCGTCAAGGGTTGTACCCAGTACGGTCTGCCCGATGGCCACGAAGTAGCCATGATTAGTGCGTGGATTGAACGAGCTTTCCAGAGCGAACTCGAGCTCGTGCCTGTTCACAGCGTAGAGCAGGGTGCGAAGTTCCTGAACCGCTATACCGTTCCTTGCGCCCAGGTAGATAAGCCCTGCCAGCCGTAGGGCACGTTGCCCCAGTGCCATGTTGTACCAAACAATGGCATTATCGGTTTCCTGGCTGGAATATCTCTCCGACCAGGAAACAGCACGGTCCAAACACCATTGCAGGTATGCGCGGTCTCCGGTAGCGAGGAATTCCCGGATGGGCTTATCCATGAATTTCCAGCCGTGCAGCTGCGAACCCCAGCTTCTGTCGTCAGCGCAGAGATTATCCCATTCGAGGGGCAGCGAAAGGTCCAACCGGTCATAGTCGCCGGCTTTCCAACCATTAGTGGTGATCTCAGCGGCTGAATCGCCGACCAGACTGTCGAACCACACGCCGCTGGACAAATCGGGACGGTGACCCGAAGCGATCATCCGGCAAAGCGCTTCGATGTCACCGTCCGTCAGTTCCTGGAACAGCGTTTCAGACACGGATTGCATTCGCCGCCAGGTTCGCATACTGCTGATTGTAAACAGCAGCGTTGGCTTCCCACGAACGGCTTTCCCGAACCCATGACGCCCCTGTGGCCGACATCTGACTGCGCCGCTCCGGATTCGACACAAGTTCCGATAGCACGTCCGCCAGCGAACTGCTGTTTCCAGCCTGGAACAGGGCAGCGGAGCCGCTTGCCTCGGCAATCTCCTTGAGAGCATCCACGTCCGACATCACGATCGTGCGTCCGGTAGCGAACGCCTCGAACGGCTTAAGGGGCGTGACGAGCTGGCAAACAGCTGCTGCAGTGCGCGGCACGACAAAGATGTCGATGAGGCCGTAGTAGTCAAGGATGTCCTCATGGGGTACGCGTCCTGTGAACAGGGCGTCGTCGAGTCCCAAGGACGACGCCGCTGCCTTGAGCGAGTCGAGGACCGGTCCGTCACCCACCACCAACAGCCTGACCGGAACGTTGAGGCGTTGCCGCAACTGACTGAACGCCTCGATGAGTACAGGGACACCTTCGTACTCGACCAGGGACGAGATATAGCCAATGACGATCTCGTCGTCCTGAATGCCGAGCCTGCCTGCCAGTTCGAGGTTTCGTGTTTGCACCGGGAACTGGTCACCGCTTACTGCGTTCGGTACCACGGAGGTTTTGTCCGTTGGCAAACCTTCCTCCGTGATACGGCGCTTCATGACTTCGGCAAGGGTGAAGACGTGGTCTGCTGCGTCCCTGCAATCGTGCTCGCGCTCCCGGCGCCAAGCGTAGGTGTCTGGACTGCCCCAGCGTTCGCTGAACGTCTCTATGTCTTCGATACCGTTGGCCTGGGCCATGCGGGAAAGCCACGACTCCTCCCAGAAGCCGCGGGACTCATAGATCACCGGAATCCCGAAGTAATCACCGACCGCCCGCGCTGACAGGGCGTTCAGGAAGTCCGAGTGTGCATGAAGTACGGCCGGACGTACCTCGGAAACGACCCTGGCGAGTTCCTCGACATTTGCACTAATCCACGTTGTCAGGGCCGTGTGGAGGCGGATGGGCCCCGTTGGGAGATGGTAGGAAACCCCGTCCAGTTCCACCTGAGCCGGCGCGTCTTCGTTCACAGCGTCGCCCACCTGGTTACAAACGTGGACTTCCAAACCGGTTTGGATCTGTGCCAGAGCCGTGTAATGCGTCCTCAACGTATAGCCGGACTGCGTCGTGGGGAGGACTTTGCCGACCACATGGAGGATGCAGTTTGGCTTGGGCTCAAAGAGCGCGTGGGGAGCCTTGACCTCCGGCTTGAAGGCCCCGGAGAACAGCTTGACTTCTTCCTCCCGCAACTCGATGGCACTGGCCAACTTCTGGTTGGGGTTCCGTTCAAGGACTACCCGGAGCACGCTTTGGCTCTTGACGGTGTAACCGAGCTTGCGCAGTTCGTTGGCCAAGCCGCGAAGTGCGGCCGTGTTGATTTTTTCGAAGGACGAGTGCGCCTCGAGCATTTCATAGACTGCCAACGGCGTGGTGTTGTAGTGCGCCTCAGCAAGCTTCTTGACCTCTGAAGCAGCGAAGGAATGCCAGTTGCTGCCGTCGGCCGCTACAAGATTGAACTGGCGGGCCAAGTGGCGCTTTTCGAGCTTCTTGACCTCTTCATCATGCTCAGCTTTGAGGTCCTCGACAAGCTTGTCGTATACCTCCGCATCGTGCGAGGTGGCGATGTCCGTCGTTCCGGTTGAACCAGCAATCTCGGCCAGTTCTGTTATTTGTGCGGTGGTGGCGGCTTGGGTGTCTTTGACGTCTGAGAGTGCTGCGGTGGTGGCGGCTTGGGTGTCTTTGACGTCTGAGAGTGCTGCGGTGGTGGCGGCTTGGGTGTCTTTGACGTCTGAGAGTGCTGCGGTGGTGGCGGCTTGGGTGTCTTTGACGTCTGAGAGTGCTGCGGTAGTGGCGGCTTGGGTGTCTTTGACGTCTGAGAGTGCTGCGGTGGTGGCGGCTTGGGTGTCTTTGACGTCTGAGAGTGCTGCGGTGGTGGCGGCTTGGGTGTCCTTGACCTCACCGAGCTGCCGCTGAAGAGTGAGCAGGTATTTTTTGATCGAGGCGTGTGACTCACGTTGCAGCCGCCTGTTTTCTTTGGTGCGTGCAATGGCACCGGCGGTGGCCAGGCAGAAGGCGAATACCCCCAGCGCAAACAAAGCTATAAAAGCCACGATGCTTGCAGTTGAAGCTGCCTGCGGCATGAGCGCAATCACCAGGCCGATAAGTGTGAAGCCAAGACCAGCAGCGGCGGAAAGGCCGATGCTCCTGTCAGAACTGAGTCTTCTGTTATTGGGCAACATTTTTCCTAAGTCAAAGAAATCTGGGCGATGAATCGTGTTGCTGTTTGGTTATTGAACGGGCACCCGGGGGAAGTGCTCCAGCGCGGCAGCGCGGAAATGGGCATAAAGCTCTGCGGTGGCAGCCACGTGGCCAGCACCCCATTCGACATCGATGAACTCAATCCTGTCGTCGTGGCTGCCGTGTTCAGATTCCAGCATCCTGCGGAACGGATCGCGATGTTTGGTTACGTGGTGGGTATCCCCGGTGTTCTGGACATACAAGACCCTGGGAAGATCCTTGAGCATCGCATACGTCTCCACAACTGACGTGGAAAGCCGGAATCCTCGTGCTTCTTCTACATCCACGTCGGGCTGTAAACAGGTGTCCAGTGCGACGTCCGCACTCGTTCGGAAGTATTCCTTCACATCAGTTTGGGGATTAAATACCAGCGCCACTGACTCCGGAAGGTAGGACGCGACCTGTAACGCGGTGAATCCGCCCCCGGAACTGCCGGCCAGAAGTACTCGGGAAGCACCGGTTTCAGACTGAAGTTTTTGTATGCACTTAGCCATAAATTGATGAACGTTGGTGCTCCCATCCCCGAGATACCAGGAAAGGGTCATGCTTTTATTGAGGTCCAGTGACGGATCCTGGAAGACGGCATGGTTCCCGCCTTCCATGAGTTCGGACGTGAGACCCTGGAAGAACGGCAGGGTTGTTTTAGTCCGGTTGATGGCTCCGTGAAACCTTACGGACAACAGATCAGAAGCCCCCCGTCCCACGGCAAAAGGCAGTACCAAGCCGCCAAGGTTGGCCGAGTATATCTTCGACTTTTCCTCGTCCTCGAAGCCGATCTCATCCGGAGAGCTGATGGTCTGGATCCGGCGACCGTAAGTGTTGGAGCGAAGCTCAACGTCACGCCAGGCGATGAGCGGCTCGCGCATCACACCCAGAGCACTGTTGTTCAGACCGAGCTGTTCGGTGAGGTCGTTGGACAGGAGGTCAACGATAGCCGTTCGCAGCCCCTGATCATCGCTTGAGTCCTGGGCTGCGTCCAGCAGGAGATCGAGCAGAATGGTCAATGCTTCCAAACGGGCAGACCGTGTGGTTTCCCGGGCACCCACCCAGGACTTCAACAAGGCCCAGTACCGCGTGCTGAATTTGCCATTGCCGGGCTTGGGGGCTGTCCATGCAACATCTGCCTCACGGCACAGGTCCATGGCCTTGAGCCAGGCAGACCTGATGTCCTCCATAGCGGAGGACATATGTCCCTGCTCACCGAGGGTTACAGCAACTCGATCTTCTTCAATGGCAAGATTGAACTGGTAGCGCCCCGAGATCGCACTCAACGCCATTCGTCCACCCGTGGCATCGAGTTTCTTCACCGAGAATGAGCCGGACTGGGGCGCGGCAATGATGGTGATGAACCGGAAACGCCTCCCGGTCTGTTCAGCGGAGACGACGGGGCTCGGCAGCTTTTCCATCCACTTTCTGGACATCCAGCCGTCGAAGGGTTCCTCAGAGCCCTTCACTGTAGAAACAACCGGCAGGTTGCCCTTCCATAGAATGAAGGAGGACTTGCCGTCGCGATCCAGTTTCACACCACCGGGAACGTCCTCGACTGCAGTGTCGGCGTCAAGGTGCCACCGTTGACGTGCCGAGACCTCATCGGCGCTGAAGACGTTGTCGATGACTACAAAAAAGTCTCCGCCGCGGCAGTAAACGACCCGCCTCTTCAACTTCACGCCTTCGTAACCTGGATCGACAAACGTAAAGTCGTCAACCTCGTCGCTGGTGAATGACCGGACCAGCGATACTTCAGTCTTGGGGTCGTAAGCCTTACCGACGACTTCCACGACGTTGTGTCCGAGCCTGGAGAGGCAGTAATCGCGCATCGCATCTTTTTTGTATGCGTACTTTCCCGCATCAACCAGCCAGGGTTGCCCGTTGGAATGCAGGGTCAGTGAAGCGCCATCCTGGTGTCCGTGGACACGGTTCGCTTTGCCGTAGGAGAGGGAATAGAACGTTTCTTTTTTGAAGTCGCGTTCGTGATCACCCCAGCCACTTCGTCCAAATACGTACCCCGCGCGATAGGTTTTTGTGAGCTCTGCGGGCGGTTGCCCAGCGGCTCCTTCCGACCGGACATAATCCAGTTCGGGCGATGACAGGACACCGGCACTAGTGGCTTCCGTATCGCCGATGAGTTCAAAAGTTCCGTCAGGCTTCGTCGCGTGCGCCAATTCCAGGTAAGCGAGGTTCAACCGGTCAGCAGAGACAGGACGGGCCACCCCCTCTACGTCCAGGCGTTTGAAGGCTTCTTCCCACCAGACCAGGTTGTTCTTGTGATAGCCAATGGCGCCTTCGACGTTTACGCCTTCCTCATCATAGTTTTCCTCGAAAAGACCGGTAAGGCGCTGGATTGCCAAGTCAGTCCACTCCGAATTACCAAAGACCGAGCCGATGATGAAGAGAGCCTGGTGCTGGTGCAGGGCATGATTTGAGTGGCCGAGATGCTTGGGGTCGGAGAGCCAGAGTCCGTGCGCATAAATGGAATCAACCAGCCACTGGTCTTCGCCGTCTCGGATGAGGGGAAGTCCAAAGGTAAGGACCATGCCGCGAAGAGCTTCCACCATGTCCGCCCAGGCATAGCTGACGTAATTGCCTTTGTCGTCCTTCTGCTTTGGATCCGACTGGGGATTGGCTTCAATCCACGACTTGCACGTCCGGAGCCAGAACGCCTGGGCGGCTTGGTCTCCGTCCAGAGCTACCCTTCGGACGGGTTCCAACCAGCGCAGCATGTGGAGCTGCGCCTGCCAGTTCCGCTGACCGAACGGATCTGCCTTCCAATCGATCGGTTCCTGGAAGGTCCACGCCGGGTGGGGGCGCATGCTGAGCTCGCCGCGGAGGACGTCGTCAGCCAGTGCGCGGTCCGTTGACCTTTTCCTGAACATCTCTCCGAACGTCTGACGACGGACGACGTCGAGATCAATCGTGTGCGTACTCATCTAATTCCTTACGCGGATCTGCAAGTCTTGCCGGTTACGGGCCTCACGTCGAGGACCAGTCTAGGGGCGTATGACGCGCGTTACTGAGTCATACGACGTCAACGACCCTCTGAGACAGTGTTCGCGAACCCCCAAAAAGTCCGTCATGCCAGCATTGGACAAGGAACTGCCCTGACTCCGTTCGAGGGAGCCAGGGCAGCCATGGTTTGGTTTAGCTGGTGAATTCCGGAATGCGGACCCCGGTTCCAAGCAGTTGCGCTACGGCGGCAACAGTCCGCTCAGCGGCCTTGCCATCGCCGTAGGGATTCACCGCGTTGGCCATTGCATCAAACGCATCCTGCTGATTAAGGAGACGGTCGACCTCTTTGACGATAATTTCTTCATCCGTGCCTATCAGGGAAACAGTGCCCGCCTCCACGGCCTCGGGTCGTTCGGTGTTGTCGCGCATTACCAAAACCGGCTTTCCGAGGCTGGGGGCCTCTTCCTGCACTCCACCCGAATCTGTCAGCACGATGTGGGCCAGGGACAGCATGCGTGTGAACTCCCCATAGGCCAGGGGTTCAGTCACGACGACGTTCGGCTTGCCTTCAAGCGCGGGAAGGACGGCTTCGCGAACAACGGGATTCTTGTGGGCCGGCAGCACGATCACCAGATCCGGTTCGGCGTCGGCGATGCGTGCGAGCGCCCTGCCGACGCCGCGCATGGCATCCCCTTGGTTTTCACGACGGTGCGTAGTTACCAACAGGATCCGGCGGCCGCTGGATGCCAGTTCTTCAAGCTGTGGGTCACTGAAGGGGAGTTGCTTGTCAACGGTGGTCAGAAGCGCGTCGATGACGGAGTTTCCGGTGACGACGATGTCGTCCCCGGCGATGCCTTCTGCCAGGAGGTTGGCTTTGCTGGTACTGGTGGGCGCCAGGTGCAGGCTGGCGATCTGGCTCGTGATCTTGCGATTGGCCTCTTCAGGGAACGGTGAGAAGAGATCACCGCTCCGCAGACCGGCTTCAACATGCACCACCGGAATGCCGTGGTAGAAGGCTGCGATTGCGCCGGCGGTCGAGGTGGTGGTATCGCCTTGCACAATGACGGCGTCCGGCTTTTTCTCAGAAAACAGCTTGTCCAGACCGTCGATGGTGCGGGTCATGATGGCTGAGAGGGACTGGCGCTGCTGCAGGATGTTGAGATCATGATCCGGCTCAATGCCGAAGAGCTCATTCACCTGGTCCAGCATTTCGCGGTGCTGGCCTGTAACGGTCACGACACACTCAAAGTCAGGTGAGTCCTGGAATGCGCTGACAATGGGAGCCATTTTGATGGCTTCCGGGCGGGTGCCGAAAATGGGCATGACGCTGGGCATAGTTTCCCCCGAGAAAGGCAGTGGCTGACCAGCCGATGCTATCGCACGGGGAATGCGGGCTTGGAATCGTGTGTCGCGTGATCAGGTGCTCAGGGAGCAAATATCAAGGTCAACGCCAAAATGGGAATGCTGAGCGTGACAAGGATCACGGCAATGAGTGCGACGACGCGCTTCTGGTGGAGCGTGGCCTTGCGCGGCTGCTTGAGGAGCTGCGGACGCACCGGGTTCTGGTCGGGTGATTTCCGTGCCGGCTCTGCCTGGACTGCCGGAGGTTTACCGGGAGTGTCTGCGCGGTAATTTTCGATCACAGCCCGGGATGCAGTCACGCTTGCGGCCTCCACATCCCTCCTGAACCTGCGCCGGCGCATGTGGCGCGGGGAAGGCGAAAGGGCCGCCAGCGGGCGGTCGTTCCTCGTCACTTCTTCACTCCTCAGCTGCGTCCGGATGAAACTTGGGCACATGCAATTCTTACATTTGCGGCGACTGAAGCCATATCGTCGCACAGCGGAGCCAAGTGACAATCAGGCGGAGAGGGCTTTCAGAAGTGGGATGGGCATGTGACGCATACCAGTGGCGGCCGTCCAAAAAGCCACGGCCGCCACTGTGCTGTACGCGTTCATCCCCGGTCTGAATAGAGCGCGTCGTTCCTGACGCCAGCGCTGTTTACTACGTTGATGAAGTAATACTTCCCGGAGCCAAGAGAGGTACTTCCAAGTCTGGCCGTGACCGATTCCAGGAGGGGATTGATGCCTGCTTGCTCCCCGTAGCTTGGGTTGTAGTAGGACGCGGTTACCGTCTTGTCGTACACCCGCCCATACATGTCCGTCCACCGTACTTGGATGGTTCCCCCGCTTAGGTTGTGGCCAGTCACCAGGACGTCGCCGTTCCCGTAAAAGATCGAGTCAGTGATTACCGGAGTAGTGCTGGTTGCCTTGAGCCTGTCCAGCATGGGTGCCCAGGTCCCAGTGCACGTGAAGTAGGGATCCCACATGAAGGAGATGACTTTCCTGGGGGTATTCCCCAGCTGCTGCAACTGCTTGTTGATCCTGGTCTTGGTCGTTTGACCGCGAAGGCTGTTCTGGCAGGGGTTCTGGGAGGTGGCTGGTGCCATTCCTTCGAGGTTGGCCCAGAGTTCCGCACCAGTACCTTCCACTCCCTGGGCCAGTGCCCAGAAGTAGTCCCGGGTGGGTGCCAGGTACTTGCTGCCCCAAGTCCCGCTTCCTACGATCGCAGCTGCATACTGGTCGACGTTTGTGCCGGCCTCGCTCTGGAAGAAAGATCCACCCTTGCCGGTGCCCATTCCATCCTGAACCGCAATGGCCAAATCGACACCGCCGGCCGTCCTTGCAATGTTGTTGATCCCAATTCGGGCCTGGTCCAAAGTAACCCGCCCACCAAACGCGCTCCTGGAATCGATGTAGGGACTGACAATAGCCGAGCGTTCTGGTTGGTACTGTGCGATGCGTGAGTTCTGGATCCTGTAAACCGTGAGGACAGAATCCCATACGGCCCCGTTGCTGAGAGGCATCTCAGTGTGGTGGTAAAAGCCTGCCAGCCCCGGAACGTCGTTGACCTTGGCCTGGTAAATCAGGAACCGTGCCGTGAACAGAGAAAATGTTGCCTGGTAGGAGAGATCGGGAAGATAGGTTATGTCGGTTCTCTTCACCGGCGACGGAAGGCCGGCGTAGTACTTCATCCCCAGGCTGGTTGCTGTCTTTCCCAATGAAATGGAAATGGAGGACGGTCCACCTGTGATGACCACCACGTCGTACCTTCCGGACGGGGACGTACAACCGCTTCCTTCGGCGGGCAGGACCAGGATCGTGTAGATCGAGCCCCCGTTGGTGACGGTCTTGTCCCGGGCGCAAAGGAGAGCGGGTCCACCCCAGGAACTGTTGTCTGAGTAGGTAAAGTAGCGGTTCACGGTGACACCGGAAGCAGCCGCCTTGGCACAATTGACGCCCGAAATGACGCATCCGGTGGGAATTGTTGCCAGTGTGGCAGGCTTCAGCAGCGAGCCGAAAGTAATGACGGTGTCTCCGCCTACGGATTTGATGTCGGTCAGCTTCTTCGTGTTGGCAGCATCACTGGTGCTGCCGTAGATGAAATAGCCGCTGATGGGGTAGACGGGTGACGCTGCTGCTTGAGCCGGCGATGCATGCAGGAAGCCCAGAAGCAGGGCAAGTGCAGCGATAAAACTTAGGGCTAAGTGGCGCGCAGGGAAGCGGATAAGGGCGAGCGTCTCGGCTCTGAAAATGGCCACAACGGATCCTTGGGCTCGTAGGGCTGAGACCTTGGACCTATGGGAAAAGGATGAAGGGCGGGCCAGACAAACTCAATGGCTTGACGAAATCCTTCACGCATCGGCCGAAACGGTGTTGGACGTGTCAAAACGGCTAAAGGCGCGTTGCAGGGATTGTGGTCCCATGACAAAGTCAGTCAGGATCATTCGGGTGCCCGTCCGGGGATAGCCTCGCCTTCAGGCCGGCCGGTCTACACTCTGCACTCAGGCTGCAGCCACACATCAATCAGCCCACCAGTCTCTACCACAAACCGGTCCAGCCAGGCCCCGGCAGACAGGTCCGGATCAGACCCGACCATCTGCACTTCTGCCGGCGTGCATTGGCGCATTAAGGTGCCGGCGCGCAGCAGGTGGTAGTCGGACGTCACCACTGTCACTGACTGCCAGCCGTGCTTGGCCACCAGTTCGCCTACGGCATCGGCTTCCCCTCGCGTGTTCAAGGGCTCGGGACGGAAGCAGATGAGGTCAGGATCGTCCGCGCCGGCATCACACAGTTCGTCGCCCTCTGCGTTGCCGGCGAGGCCGGTCGTGGACACCACCAGAATCGGGATGTCCAGATCGCGTTGCAGGTCCTCAGCTGCTGGAAGCCGCTCCCTGCTCATGCCACCCAGGACGATGATGGCATCCGTGCGGTGCGGGGTGACCTGCGGTGGGTTGTAGAAAAATTGAAGTGCAGCGAGGACCCACACTACAGACGCTGCCAAAAGCACCAGGAGAGTCCGCAGCAGGACGCGGGGTACGGAGGCGGTTTTGGTGGGCACGGGGACAGTTTAGGGTTCAAAACTGGGTGTTCCTGACAGTCTGTATTCAGGAAGGAAAGCTACCGCGTATCAACATCTTCAAAGACAAGGAAAGTCTGGGTATCCAGCACACCCTCCATCGACTGCAATTGGTCGAAGATCACACGGCGCAGGTGGATGTTGTCGGTTGCCCGGACCAGAAGAATCACATCGAAATCTCCGCCTACCAGCGCGATGTGGTGCACTTCGGGTATCGCGCGCAAGTGCTCTTTTAGTTCCCGCCAGGAGTGTTGCTGCACTTTCAGGGTCACATAGGCCGACGAGCGCAACCCGGCCTTGATTGGATCTACAAGCGCGGTGAACTTGGTCAGCACTCCCTCGCCCGTAAGCCGTGCCAACCGGGAGTAAGCATGCGCCCGGCTGATATGCACGTTCTCGGCTACTTGCGTGATGGACATGCGTCCGTCGGTTGTGAGCTCACGGATGATGTCCAGGTCAACGCTGTCCAGGGGGACAGCGGTTTGTTCGGCTTCCGTCTCACTCACGGCAGGCTCCAATTCGTCTACAACACAGGGCAGTTACCCAGCTCACATTGACAATTCGTCTTCCAGACTAGCCCCGATCCCAAAGCTCTTCCATGATTTATGGCAAAGCTGGATACGAAACATGCGCCGGGAAGATACTGGAAGCACATAGTGGCTAGAGAAGGACGGACCAATGACGATCCATGCAGACCACTCTGCGCCCGAGACGGCGGCGGAGGACCAGGCTGCTGACGTCCGGAGAAAATTCGGCATCAGCGTTGAGGACTACATGCTGCCCGCCCGGCACCAGATTCAGATGGTCAATCCGGACGGTACCTTGCGGTCCAAGGAAGACCAAGGCACGGAACCCGGACACGAGTACCCCACTCCCGGCGACGACGAACTGCTGGCAGCGTACGAGCGCCTGGTCATCGGACGGCGCGTCAACGACCAGAACTCCGCCCTGGTCCGGCAGGGCCGCATGGCCGTGTACCCATCGAGCCATGGCCAGGAAGCCTGCCAGGTGGCAGCTGCCATGTGCCTGGGCGACGGCGACTGGCTTTTCCCCACCTACCGAGACGCCGTCGCCGTCATGACACGCGGTGTGGACCCGGTAGAGGTGATGACCATTTTCCGCGGCGACTGGCACGGTGGCTACGACCCCAAGGAACACAACGTCGGAATCCAGTGCACGCCGCTGACCACCCAACTGCTCCACGCCGTCGGCGTCGCCCACGCTGCCAAGCTGCGCGGTGAGAACACGGTAGTCATGGCCATGTGTGGCGACGGTGCCACCAGTGAGGGCGACTTTCACGAGGCCCTCAACTTCGCTGCCGTCTTCCACCTGCCCGTTATCTTCTTCGTGCAGAACAACAAGTACGCCATCTCCGTTCCGCTCAGCCACCAGTCCGTGGCGCCGTCGCTGGCCCACAAGGCGGTGGGCTACGGCATGGCCGGTGAGCGGGTGGACGGCAACGACCTCGTCGCGCTGCTCGCCGTCATGGACCGCGCCGTGAAGCTGGCGCGCGAGGGTTCCGGGCCGTTGCTCATCGAAGCCCACACCTACCGCATGCAGGCTCACACCAACGCCGACGACGCCACCCGCTACCGCCCGGACAGCGAAGTGGCCGAGTGGCAGGCCAAAGATCCCCTGACGCGAATGAGGGCCTATCTCACGGACAAAGAGCTTCTGAATGAGGACGCCAACCAAAGGATCGCTGAGCACGCTGAAGCCGTCGCCACCCAGCTCCGTGAAGGCCTCGGCGAGGACGTCCCGGTACAGCCGTTGGATCTCTTCAAATACGTCTTCGACAAGCAAACCCCGCAGCTGAAGGAACAGGCGGAACTCCTGGCTGATGAACTCGCACGTGAGGAGAGCGGAAAATGACCGTCACCGGCACCACCACGGCCAATGTCAGTGCCGCAACAGCCAGCGCAGCCGCATCGGCTGCAGCCACCGCGGAAGCCACAGGGCCGCAGTCCATCACCATGGCCAAGGCGCTCAACACGGCCATGGCAGACGCCATGCGCGCCGACTCTTCGGTGCTCGTCTTCGGCGAAGACGTTGGCATGCTTGGCGGCGTCTTCCGCATCACCGACGGCCTCATGGCAGAATTCGGCGAACAGCGCTGCTTTGACACCCCGCTGGCAGAGTCCGGCATTGTCGGCATGGCGGTGGGCATGGCCATCAACGGCATGCGTCCCGTCATCGAGATGCAGTTCGACGCCTTCGCCTACCCGGCTTTCGAGCAGATCGTCAGCCACGTTGCCAAGATGCACAACCGCACCAAGGGCAAGCTCAAGATGCCCATGGTCATCCGCGTTCCGTACGCCGGCGGCATCGGGGGAGTGGAGCACCACTGCGACTCCTCCGAGTCCTACTACGCCCACACCGCCGGCCTGAAGGTCTACACGCCCGCTACCGTCGCGGACGGGTACCGCATGCTGCGCGAAGCCATCGACTCCGATGACCCCGTGATGTTCATGGAGCCGAAGAAGCTCTACTGGTCCAAGGACCAAGTGGACTTGGGTGCGTTGCGCGCAGAGCACGACGCCGGTACCTCCACCGAGGGCCGCGCCGCCGTCGCGCGTCCCGGCACAGATGCGACGCTCATCGCCTACGGCCCGTCCGTCCCTACCGCGCTCGCCGCTGCTGCGGCCGCTGCGGAAGAAGGTCGGTCCCTGGAGGTCATCGACATCCGCACCATCGTCCCCTTCGACGACGAGACCGTCTGCGCATCCGTACGCAAGACGGGACGCGCCGTCGTGATCGCCGAAGCGCACGGCTTTGCGTCCGTGTCTTCCGAGATTGTGGCCCGCGTCCAGGAACGTGCGTTCCATTACCTGGCCGCACCGATCCGCCGCGTGACCGGCTTCGACGTTCCGTTCCCGTCTCCCAAGTTGGAGCACTACTACCTGCCCAGCGTCGACCGAATCCTCGACGCCGTCGACGACCTTCAGTGGGAGGACTAACCATGAGTTCAGAGATGCAAGTGTTCCGCCTCCCGGACCTCGGCGAAGGCCTCACCGAAGCGGAGCTTGTGAACTGGCTGGTCGCTGTTGGCGATGAAATCAAAGTTGACCAGCCCATCGCCGAGGTGGAGACCGCCAAGTCCATGGTTGAGGTGCCCTCGCCTTACGCCGGCACAGTTGCCGAACTGCACGGCCAGGCGGGCGAAACGCTCGACGTCGGCAAGCCGTTGATCTCGATCGCCCGCGCAGGTTCCGCTCCAGTTTCGCCGGAAGCTCCTGCCGCCGCTGAAGATCCTGTGTCTACTGGAGTGCCGGCCTCGCCGGAGGTGTCGGCTGCGGCTGAGACGTACAGGACCGAGGAAAAGGCAGGCTCCGGGAACGTCCTGATCGGATATGGCACTCCCGGTGGTGCGACCGGCGGCCGCACACGTCCGCGCAAGGCGAGTGTCGCCGTCGTCGATGCTGCTCCTGCTGTTGTTCCTGAGGTTCCGCTGGAACCGGCCGTTGCAGGGACGCGCATCCCCGGGAAGCTCAGTGCCGTCATCTCGCCGCTGGTCCGCAAGATGGCCCGCGACCACGGTGTCTCCCTTGACTCCATTGAGGGCTCAGGCACCAGCGGGCTGATCATGCGCAAGGACGTCGAGGCTGCGATCTCTGCACCCGCGGAATCGGCTGAACCGGCATCGGCTCCTGCTTCTGCTTCTGCTTCAACGGTTGAGGGCGGGCTGGATACCCGCACCGGCCTAGCCGTCTCTGCCCGTACCCCGGTTCGCGGAGTACGAAAGGCCGTGGCTGCGAACATGGCCAAGAGCCGTTCGGAGATCCCGGAGGCCACGGTCTGGGTTGACGTTGACGCCACGGCATTGCTTGAGATGAGGGCGGAGCTCAAAAAGCGCTCGCCGCACGATACCCCCGGACTCCTGGCCTTTATCGCCCGTTTTGTCACGGCTGGGTTAAAAAAGTATCCGGATCTCAATACCCGCTTTGAAACCGCTGCTGATGGCTCGCAGGAGATCGTTGGCTTCCAGGGAATCAACCTCGGCTTTGCCGCGCAGACCGATCGTGGCCTGGTGGTCCCGTCCGTTCGGAACGCGCACCAGATGAGTGCCCGCGAACTGGACGCAGAGATCCGCCGCCTGACCGCCGTCGCGCGTGAAGGCAAGGCGACCCCCACCGAACTTGGGTCCGGCACCTTCACGCTGAACAACTATGGCGTGTTCGGTGTGGACGGCTCGGCAGCGATCATCAACTATCCCGAGGTGGCGATGCTGGGCGTTGGCCGCATCATCGACAAGCCATGGGTTGTGAACGGGGAGCTGGCCGTCCGGAAGGTCACCGAGCTGACGCTCGCCTTCGACCACCGGGTGTGCGACGGCGAAACGGCCGCAGGCTTCCTTCGGTATGTTGCAGACTGCATCGAGAACCCGGGCGGTGCGCTGGCGGATATGTAGATACGCCCTTTAACGGAAGGACCCCGAGCCGGTTGGCCGGGGTCCTTTCGTGTCATTCCAACGAGATGTCGTACGACCTCCCATATGGCGCCCGGGATGGAGTTTGCCTACAATCGCGTGGGGGTCAGCTGGTGGTCTCCAGTTGCCCGCGACAGGCCTTCCTGGTCTGACGCCATTTCCTGAGGATGCCCACATCATGGTGAGAAAATTCCAGACGCAACCGTCGAGAGCCGTAGCGGTGCTGGCAGGCGCGCTCTTGGTTGCCGGGGGACTTGCAGCACAGCCGGCCGCCGCAGACGGAGACGATATCCTTCCCGGCGCTCCGCAGGTCCTGCAGCCAGCAACTGAATCGGGCACCGACCAGTTCATTGTCGGAATCAAAGACAGCTCCGTCCAGAACGTCACTGACGCCGTGGAAGAGGCGACAGACCAGGCCGGGTTGAAACTTGGAGTAGCGGCGAAAAGCCTTCGTGAGAATGCCACCGGCGGCCATGTAGTAAAGCTTTCCGCGGCTCTCTCCGCCATTGAGGCGGAACAATTCATGCACAACCTGCGCCTGGACCCGGACGTCGCCTACGCAGATCCGGACACGGTCATGCACGCTGCCGTTGCACCGAACGACCCTTACTTCAACGAGCAGTGGGATCTGTGGGAGAACCCGGGTGGCATGCGCACCCCAGGAGCTTGGGACTACACCCATGGGGAGGGAGTAGTGGTTGCCGTTGTGGATTCAGGGATCACCCGGCATCCGGATCTCGACGCCAACATCCTTCCCGGCTACGACATGATCGCAGACGCTGTCGATGCCCGGGACGGGGATGGCAGGGATCCCAACCCCACCGACATGGGAGATTGGGCCGCAGCGAACTTCTGCGAATCAGGCAGCCCGGCGGAAAACTCGTCCTGGCATGGGACACACGTCGCCGGCACTATCGCGGCTGTCGGAAACAACAGCAGGGGGATCAGCGGTGTGGCTCCCAAAGCAAAGATCCTGCCTGTCCGGGCCATGAGCGTCTGCGGTGGCTACACGTCTGACATCGCGGATTCCATTGTTTGGGCTGCGGGCGGCGTCGTGAGCGGTGTTCCCACAAATCCCAACCCTGCCAAGGTCATCAATTTGAGCCTTGGCGCCACCAGGGCGTGCTCAGCCACCTACCAAAACGCGATCGACTTTGCGCACAACGCAGGCGCCGCCGTCGTGGTATCTGCCGGAAACTCAAACCGGCCGGCAGCCGATGCCAGCCCTGCGAACTGCCAAAATGTCATCACTGTCGCGGCGAGCAGCAGGGCGGGTGGCAGGGCGTCCTACTCCAACTACGGAAGCACCGTGGATGTCACTGCTCCCGGTGGCGACATGAGTGCCAATTTCCTGAACGGGATTTTGTCCACCTATAACGCGGGAACCACTGTTCAGGCTGAGACCGGATATGCGTTCATGCAGGGAACGTCCATGGCCGCCCCGCATGTTTCGGGCTTGGCGGCCCTCTTGTTCTCGGCTGAGGGAAGCTCGTTGACTCCCGCTGCCCTGGAGCAGCAGTTGAAGGACACCTCGCGTCCCCTCCCCGCAGGCTGTGTCCCGGGCTGTGGCGCCGGCCTCGTCGATGCCACTGCTGCCCTTATTGCGTACGGTGGCAACCTTCCCGTCGCCCCTTCCCCTGTGGTTTTCCGGGACCTCGACGGTTCTGCAAAGGACACTTTCACCGTCCCCGCCGTGAAGGGCGTTGAGTATTTGCTGGGGGGAGTAGTAGTGACTGCCGGGACTTACCCCGCCACCGGAACCGTGACGGTCACAGCACGGGCAGCCAAAGACTATGTGCTTGCCTCAGGCGCCACTACCAAGTGGACGTTCGTCTTCAAGGCCACGCGGATCAAGATCACGGATTTCAATGGCGATGGCAAGTCCGATGTGCTCGCGCGGGACACCAACGGTGTTTTGTGGCTGTACCCGGGTAACGGTTCCGGTGGTTGGCTGCCGGCGAAGCAGGTCGGGTCCGGGTGGAATGTCATGACGGCAATCGAGGCGTCCGGTGATTTCAATGGCGACGGTAAAGCGGACGTCATTGCCCGGGACAGCAAGGGCGTTCTGTGGTTGTACCCCGGTAACGGTTCCGGTGGTTGGCTGTCGGCCAAGCAAGTCGGTTCGGGCTGGAACGTGATGACGGCTATCGACGCTCCGGGCGACTTCAACGGGGACGGCAAAGCCGATGTCCTGGCCCGGGACGGCAATGGTGTCCTGTGGTTGTACCCCGGCAATGGAACTGGTGGCTGGTTGACTGCCAAGCAGATCGGATCGGGATGGAACGGCATGACCGCGATCGATGGTCCCGGAGACTTTAACGCTGACGGCAAGGCTGATGTGCTGGCCCGTAACGCGGCGGGCGAACTGTTCCTTTACCCAGGCAATGGCTCCGGCGGATGGCTGGCTGCCAGCCAAATTGGTTGGGGATGGCAGGCCATGAACGCCATTGAAGGTCCGGGAGACTTTAGCGGGGATGGACAAAATGACGTCCTGGCCCGCAACGGCTCTGGTGCTTTGTTGCTCTATCCGGGCAACGGGGCAGGCGGGTTCCTTCCGTCCCGTCAGGTGGGGGCAGGATGGAATGTGATGAGCATCATTTTGTAGCCAAACGCAAGAGCTGTCCCCGATTAATAGTCGGGGCGCCTTCGCCCTTGAGGGCCACGATCTGTCTGATCGTGGCCCTTTTTGATTTTCCAATGACTTACACCACATTCAGTTGGTTTTGCATCAGGATCCTTCGGCTTGCTCTACCTCTTCCACGGTTGAGCCATCCAAGACGGCGGTTCAGCTGCGCGTGCACGTCGCCGAACATCTCACGGAGATGCGAGCGCGGGAGTTGCAACTCATCAAACTGAAGGAAACCATGATCAGAAGATACGTCGCGGCCTTTGCAGCGACCACCGTTTTGGCGGCGGGGGTGTTTGCGGCCCAACTGGCTGTACCCTCGGCGGCACGGGCGGAAGCCCCGCCGACCGCGGCCACTACCTTTGATGCGCCGCTATGCCCGGGTACGACTGTCGAAGTAGCCAACCCGATAACCACCGTGGACGGCGCGAATCTCGATAATTACAATCAAGGGCTCGTTGTTCCCTTGTACAACGTTTTCGGTGACCCGGCCGGTGGCACAGATTTGCCCCCGTTATGCGGTGTCCGCTATTCAACAGAGGCTGAAGGCGGACCAATAGGCGGTGGCCCCGTGAGCGCATGGATGTTCTGCACGGACCGCGACTTGGAAACTTGCCATGATGGCCGTCCCCTCGACGAAGATCTCGAGAGGAACGCCGACATGACGGATACTCAACGCCGTCAGTTTGCTTACATCGTGCAGAACGGCTTCCAATACGTGGCGGGGGATGGCACGGTGGAGGAATTCGTTACGTCCGACACGACGAGCATAGAACGCCAGCGGTTGCAGGCACTGGCGTGGTGCGTGGCCGATTTTGCCAAACTGACCCCCCAGCAGCAGGCAACCTGTGTGGCCAGTAAGCTCGGCCCGGATGACATCGACGAAACGCTCGGCTTCCTGGCCCAGACCTATACGCCTGAGCTGACTCTTGATCCCGCAACTTCGGGCCCTTACGACGTTGGAGCGGAAGCCAAAGTCACTCTGAACACAAATGTCGTGAAGACTCCGATCGAGCTGAGCAGCAGCAACGGCACCCTTCAGCTCTGTGACGGCGAGACTGATGGCACGTTGAGTGGTGGGACGTTGACGGTCAACGAACCCTCAGCGGTCGGAGACACTGTCGCGGTTGATCTCTGCATCACGGCCACGACCGCTGGCACGGTCACATTGAACGCCTCAGTGCTTCCTACGACCGATGCCACTCTCAACTGGTTCCACAACGGGGATGACAATTGCCAGGTTTACGCGGTGTTCACTCGGGTCGAGTCCCACGTAGTCACCGATGCGGCCGAGATTTCGTTTCAAGAGCCTGCGCCGACGCCGACGCCGACGCCTACGCCGACTCCTTCGGAGACGCCGACGGAAACCCCGACGCCGACGCCGACTCCGACTCCATCGGAGACGCCGACCGAGACGCCGACGCCTACGCCTACGCCGACTCCTTCGGAGACGCCGACGGAAACTCCGACGCCGACGCCGACTCCTTCGGAGACGCCGACGGAAACTCCGACGCCGACTCCTTCGGAGGAGCCGACCGAGATGCCGACTCCGACTCCTTCGGAGGAGCCGACCGAGACGCCGACGCCGACTCCTTCGGAGGAGCCGACCGAGACGCCGACGCCGACTCCTTCGGAGGAGCCGACCGAGACGCCGACTCCGACTCCTTCGGAGACGCCGACGGAAACGCTGACGCCTACGCCTACGCCGACTCCTTCGGAGGAGCCGACCGAAACCCCGACGCCGACTCCTTCGGAGGAGCCGACGGAAACCCCGACTCCGACTCCTTCGGAGACGCCGACCGAAACCCCGACGCCGACTCCTTCGGAGGAGCCGACGGAAACCCCGACGCCGACTCCTTCGGAGACGCCGACCGAAACCCCGACGCCGACTCCTTCGGAGGAGCCGACGGAAACCCCGACGCCGACTCCTTCGGAGGAGCCGACGGAAACCCCGACGCCGACTCCTTCGGAGGAGCCGACGGAAACGCCGACGCCGACTCCTTCGGAGGAGCCGACGGAAACCCCGACGCCGACTCCTTCGGAGGAGCCGACGGAAACGCCGACGCCGACTCCTTCGGAGGAGCCGACGGAAACGCCGACGCCGACTCCTTCGGAGGAGCCGACGGAAACTCCGACCCCGACTCCTTCGGAGACGACGCCCGGTGTCTGTGAGGAATCCCCTGGTGATGGGACTGAGGTTCCCGGTGACGGGACTGAGGTTCCTGGCGGCGGTTCTGAAGCTCCGGGTTGCGAGGAGGTGCCTTCGCAGTGCGAGGAAACCCCTGGTGACGGGACCGAGGTTCCCGGTAACGCGACTGAGGTTCCTGGCGACGGTTCTGAAGTTCCGGGTTGCGAGGACGTGCCTTCGCAGTGCGAGGAATCCCCCGGTGTCGGTACTGAGGTTCCTGGCGGCGGTTCTGAAGTTCCGGGTTGCGAGGAGGTGCCTTCGCAGTGCGAGGAATCCCCTGGTGACGGGACTGAGGTTCCCGGTGACGGGACTGAGGTTCCTGGCGGCGGTTCTGAAGTTCCGGGTTGCGAGGAGGTGCCTTCGCAGTGCGAGGAATCCCCTGGTGACGGGACTGAGGTTCCCGGTGACGGGACTGAGGTTCCTGGCGAGGGTTCTGAAGTTCCGGGTTGCGAGGAGGTGCCCGGAGATGGCTTAGCCAACACGGGCCTTCAGCTGGCCCCGTACGTCTCGGGTGCCGCTGCCCTTCTCATCATCGGCCTGGTTCTCATGCTGGTGACACGGCGAAAGGAAGCCTCGCGTCAGATCTAGTCGATCAACCGTGGTTGAACTGACCTCGTAAGTATGGCCCGGAAGCTTGCTGGCTTCCGGGCCATACCCGTAGATGAGGGACGTCCGGGCCCGCTGCCGACGGCCCGGTTCCGCGTTCTCCCAGCCGCACGTGGGTAGAATCGAGGCCTGAACACCGCCGGATTGCAGTGGATACGGAGAACGCATTGTCAGCTTGGCTGGAACTTGGACCGGATAACTACGTGCTGGAGACAGAGGGGGCATCCCTCAACACCGGACTCGTGGTGGGCAAGGAACTTGCCATGGTCATCGACACTGGCTGCGGCCCCCGGCAGGCCCGGGAAATCCTGGCCGCTGTCCGGGAGAAGACGGAGCTCCCGCTGGTTGTGGTGAACACCCACGCGCACTATGACCACTTCTTTGGCAACGCGGTTTTCGCTGATGCAGGAGTAACCGAGTTCTGGGCGCATGAGAATTGCGCTGCAGCCATTGAACGCGATGCTGACAGCCAACGGCCCTCGGTTGCGGAGAACGAGCCGGAGATGGCGGCAGGGGAGGGCGACGCCGTCGAGGTTGTGGTGCCCAACGCAATTGTCCGCGACCAGCCGGTCCTGGTGGATCTGGGTGGCATCACTGCGACGCTCTTCTATCTTGGACGTGCACATACAGATGGCGACCTGTTGGTCGGAACCAACTCGACCCTGTTCGTGGGCGACCTTGTTGAGCAGGGTGCACATCCTTCGTTCGAAGACTCATATCCCGAGGAGTGGGCTGACGTGCTGCGCCACATCTCAGCCCTGCGTCATCGCTATGAACACTTGGTTCCGGGGCACGGCAAGCCGGCCAGCGACCAGTTCGTCAAGACGATGGCCAACACCATGAGTACTGCAGTGCGGCAGGCCACCCAGTCCATCCGCGACATGCCTGCGGACGCGACCAAGGCCATTCCGGTCCTTCCCTATGGGCCGGAGCAGTCGCGCTGGTTCATTAAGCGCCTGCAGGAAACGAACGCCCAGCACGGTCGGCCGGCCGGAGGATCATTGGCTACTCCCGACTTCGGGCCTGAGAAAACAGGGTTCTACCCTTCCTCTTAGCAAGGTTCCTTACAAGTTTTTCATCTTGACCCCCTAAAAGCGTGGACTAACGGCTTACTCCGGTTTTAGGATGAAGTCGACCATCGGTTCGCGGCTACCTGGGGGGTGTCGAGATGAAGGCCATAAGCGCAATTCCGCGTGCCAAGCAGATTCTCCGCTCCGTCATGGTCGCGGGCGCCGGAACGGCCATCTGGATGGCTCTCTCTGCAACGGCTGCCACCGCAGATTCAGGAACCGGTGATGGAGGCGCACTGCTTGCGGATGCGAAGTCCTCTGTCGCTTCCACGCTTTCCGCCGCAACGGGTGCAACGGGCAATATCACCGCCAAGGCCACGCGCACGACGGTCGCCACTACCAAAGCCGTGTCCGAGGTGAGCACTTCTGTAAGCAAAACGGCCGCGCCGACTTCAACTGGAACGGCTGTAACCGTGCCCCTGCCTTCGGTGCCTCTTCCCGAAGCGGTCAAAGCAGTGGTTCCGGCGCAGCCGGTCAAGGTCCCTGTGCCAGCTGTGACTCCGGTGGTGACCCAGGTGGCAGCATCGACTGATGACATCGTTGCCAGTGTCCCGGTGGTTTCCCGGATTCTTCCTGCGGACAGCGTCAGCGCCGTTGTGGATGCAACCGTGGTTCCGATTACTGGTGCTGTGGATGCAAAAGTCGATACCGCGGTGCCACCAGTCAACGATGTTCTGGCGCCAGTCGCTCTTGAGCCGGTCACCAATGTTGTCGATCCCGTGGTTCAGCCAGTCGTGGACGTTGTTGATACGGTTCTTCCTCCGGCATTAGGCAGCGTTCCGCCGCTCGATGGTACGCTGCCGCCAGTCGGCGGAATCCTGCCCCCTCTGACGGCTCCGGGAGCCTCGGCTCCGCCAGCATCGGGTAGTGGTCCCGAGGTGCAGCCTGCCGCCCCAAACGTAGCGGCACAGCTGCCACCCGCCGTCGGGACCGCCGGTGACGGAACCCAAACGGCAACCATTACAGCCGTTGACGAACCGGCCAAAACCAACGTCGCACCCACTACCGGGACGATGGCAATGCTGCTCCGCGCATGGTTCGGGGAGCAGTCGACCGTGGCGGACATCGGGCAAACAGGCGTCGGCCTTGCAGCAGACGGTGAGCAGCCTGCCCGGCTTCCGAGCGGTCAACCAGAAGCTCCTCTTGGCGCGGTTGGTGCGGGCTCCGGCTCCTCGAATAACGGAACCTCCGGGGCGGCTGCTGCGTTCCTGCAGCACGCGCTGATTATCCCGGCGGACGCACTTGCTGGCATGGGTCCTGCCAGCGACGAAAACCATCCCAAGCCGGTCTCCTTCGATCCCGGCTCCTCTCCTGACTAGTTTCCCAGCCGTGCCGCTGCTCCGTCCGCGGCAAACGGTCATGATGACGATCCTCGTGAGGACGTCTCTGGGAACAAGAACTTCAGGAGAAGATCACAATGAACTCGACTTTACGCAGGTGCCTCGTGGGCACATGCTTTGCCGGCGGCCTCGTGGCTCTCGGCGCGACCGCGGCACAAGCAGCCGGCACAACAACCAACGGCGAGGACGGACTCCTTTCCGGAACCCAGGTGGTTGCCCCCGTCACGGCACCAATCAACCTTGGGGCTACGTCTCTGGGTATAGCCGGAGACTCAGCAGCAACGACCAAAGCGCCAGCGGCAGCCCCCGCTTCCAGCGCTGCGCCGAACGCCGGAACGAACGGGTCCAACGCCATTGGCTCTGGAACCCAAGTAGTCGCTCCGGTTACGGCGCCCATAAACCTGGGCTCGTCATCAGTGGGTCTGCTGGGGGGCTCCACTGCGGCGGGTCCGGCCACGTCAGCAACTCCGTCCGGCTCGGGCGCTCCCGCGTCGACCGCTTCCACCAGCGGATCGAACGGAGTTGCTTCAGGAACACAGGTAGTAGCTCCGGTGACGGTCCCCGTGACCGTGGGGTCCACGTCGGTGGGTGCGTTGGGAGACTCATCGGCCACCTCAACACCAGCAGCAACATCTTCTGCGCCGGCACAAGCGCCGGCGCAGGCAACAACGTCGGGGGGAGAAAGTATCGCATCCGGCGCTCAGGTAGTGGCTCCGATTTCGGTCCCTGTTAACATCGGAGCCACTGCCGCGGGAGTTGGCGGGGATGCAACCGCCACCTCGACGGCGCCAGCGACTTCCGGCGGTGACGCTGCTGCTTCCGGAGCTACTACCAGTGGTCATGATGGCGTTGCTTCGGGGACGCAGGTTGTTGCTCCGGTGACGGCTCCGGTGACTGTCGGTTCGACGGCGGTTGGGGTCCTGGGTGATTCGGCGGCTACGACTGGTGGTTCTTCAGCCGGTGCGGCTGGTGGTGGTTCCACTGCCGGTTCGGGCACTGATGGGTCTGATGGCGTTGCTTCGGGGACGCAGGTTGTTGCGCCGGTGACGGCTCCGGTGACTGTTGGTTCGACGGCGGTTGGTGTCCTGGGTGATTCGGCGGCTGCCAGTGGTGGTTCTTCAGCCGGTGCGGCTGGTGGTGGTTCCACTGCCGGTTCGGGCACTGATGGGTCTGATGGCGTTGCTTCGGGGACGCAGGTTGTTGCGCCGGTGACGGCTCCGGTGACTGTTGGTTCGACGGCGGTTGGTGTCCTGGGTGATTCGGAGGCTACGAGTGGTGGTTCTTCAGCCGGTGCGGCTGGTGGTGGTTCCACTGCCGGTTCCAGTACTGATGGGTCTGATGGCGTCGTTTCCGGGACGCAGGTTGTTGCGCCGGTGACGGCTCCGGTCACTGTCGGTTCTGTTTCCGCTGGAGTGTTGGGTGAATCCGTTGCCACCGCTCCAGGTACTTCGACGGGGACCGGCACCAACGGAACCTCTGCCGGTGGCACCACGACCGGCGAAGGTGGGGTCCTTTCCGGCACTCAACTCATTGTCCCCATCACGGCTCCCGTGACTGTCGGTTCAACCTCTCTGGGTATCGGCGGCGGCTCCGTAGGTACGGTGAACCCGCCGGTCGTGAATCCGCCAGTCGTGAACCCTCCGGTAGCTGAGCCTCCAGTAGTGAATCCTCCGGTCGTTGAACCGCCAGTGGTGAACCCGCCGGTTGTGAATCCTCCGGTCGTTGAACCGCCAGTGGTGAACCCGCCAGTGGTGAACCCTCCGACCAGCGGCGGAGCCAGCACGGGTGGCGTCGATGCCGGGGTCAGTAGCCCGGGAATGGGCGCCGGCAACACCGGCATCTCCGCCGGGACAGGAGCGGCTCAGACGTCCACCATGGACGCAGCCGTCAGCGGCACCCGGGCCGCATCTGCCGCTGGGGCGGGTGCCGCCGTCGGAAGTTCCGCATCCCTGGCCAGTACCGGCCTCAACCAGAGCTTCCTTCTCTGGGCGGCCGCACTGCTCCTGATGGGCGTGGCTCTGGCAGTTGGCAGTCGCCGGGAGGTTGCTGCAACCCGGCAGTAGCCGGTCGGGCCACTCGTTTGTTGTTGCGGTTCCGGCCTCCGGAACCGCAACAACAAACGAGGTAAGCGCACTGTCAGTCCTAGGATGAAGGGGATGACGCCTACCAAAACAGTCCAAAACTTCAGCCTTCGCAGCATAGCTATCCCGGCTTTCGGACCGGCGCTCTTGTTCTGTATGGGCGAGGGGGCCGTGCTCCCGGTCATTGCCTTGTCTGCACGTGACCTTGGCGCATCTGTCGCAGTCTCAGCGTTGATTGTGACCCTGATCGGCCTGGGTTCGTGGCTGTTCAACATTCCGGCGTCGATCATCACCATCAGGTTCGGCGAACGATGGGCAATAGTCGGGGCCGGTGCTGCGGGTGCTTTGGCCCTGGGGGCAGCGGCCTTCGCTCCCCGCCTGGATCACGGGATTTGGTTACTGGCAGCCGCGATGACCGTGGTGGGCATGAGTTCGAGCGTCTTCAACCTGGCCCGGCAGAAGTACCTCACCGAGGCAGTTCCAGTGATGTTCAGGGCCCGTGCCCTCTCAACCTTGGGCGGCGTCACCAGGATCGGTATCTTCATTGGACCGTTCATCGGTGCAGGTGTGATGCAGTTTGCAGGTATCAGCGGCGCCTATTGGGTTGGCTTCGCGGGGATGATGGCTGCTGCGGCGTTGTCCCTCACCATCCCGGACTTGAAGGCACCGGAAAGGTCCGACGGCGGTGCGGTGCCTCCTGCTTCGACGCTCCGGGAGGTGGCTGCCTCCCACGCGGGAGTGTTCCTCTCCGTGGGATTCGGGATCCTGCTGCTCAGCGCTCTTCGGGCATCACGACAAGTGGTGATCCCGCTTTGGGCCGACCATTTGGGGCTGGATGCAACGCAGGCTTCCCTGATCTATGGTCTCTCCGGCGGCGTTGACATGTTGGTGTTCTATCCGGCAGGCAAGCTGATGGACCGAAAGGGACGGCAGTGGGTTGCCGTGCCATCCACGGTGATCATGAGCCTGGCCTTGGTGATCATCCCGTTCACCGGTGGTTTTACGCCCCTGCTCTTGGCAGCACTGCTGATTGGCTTCGGCAACGGCATCAGTTCAGGCCTGATCATGACCTTGGGCGCCGATTTCTCCCCCGACAATGGCCGAAGCCATTTCCTGGGGATTTGGCGCTTCATCGCCGACTCGGGCGCCACAGGGGGACCGGTTCTGCTGTCGGGGTTGACCGCTGCCGTTTCCCTCGCTGCCGGGGTTTGGGCAACGGCTGCGCTGGGGTTCGCGGCCGCACTGGTGTTTGCCATTTCCATTCCGCGGTTGAAGCACCGGCGGAATTACTAGTCCCTGTTACCAGTTCGAACGTTGTGTATTGGCGCGGCTAGACTACCGGGGTGCCAGAAAACCCAGCTGATGAAACCGCCGAGCCCTCGTCCTTCGCGGATCTTCATGGATTCCTGAACGCAGGCAGCATTCCCGCGGGGTTGATTGAGATCCAGCACCACGGCCTGCCGATCGAAATCCTGAACCTTCCCGCTGAATCGGACATCACCTTGGTCTGCTTCCACGGAGCCGCTGAAGCTGACGTTCGGCTCCCGTGGTTCCTGGGGCAGGGTGTAACTGCCGGGTTGCCCGTCAACAGGATTTTCATCTCCGACCCGAGTCTTCGGATCTCGCACGACTTCAACCTGGCGTGGTACGCGGGATCAAGGGTTCAGCCAGACCTGCAGGAGACCTTGGCGGTAGTTCTCAGGCGCATTGTCGAAGAAACCGGAGGGCATAAGGTGATCTTCTTCGGCAGCTCGGCCGGAGGTTATGCCAGCCTTGCGCTGTCCCGTTTCTTTCCGACCTCCCTTGCGCTGGCCGTCAACCCACAAATCTCGATTTCCCGGTTCTACTCTGGCGCGGTGGAACGCTACCTCACCCATGCCTGGGGTGTGGAGGGCAAGGAGATGGACGGACTGCCGGCCAGCGTGACGCATGACCTGGTTCCTGCCTATTCTGCGGGGTTCGACCACACAGTGGCACTGATCCAGAACGCGAAAGACTGGTTCCATATCCAGAATCATCAGCTGCCGTTCGTTGACGCAGTAGGGGAGTCCGACAGTCTGTTCATGCTCATGGACCGCTGGGGTCCCGACTCCGGCGATGGGCACATTCCCCCGCCGAAGGAACTGCTGCGGGCCTGCTTCGAAGTCCTGGCAACCTGCAATGGCGACTGGAGCAAGGCACTGGTTGAGTTCGGCTTCCAAGCTGAAACGACACGACGCCACGTCAAGCAGCGCGTTATGGACACCGCGCCAGCCAAGCAGCCTACGTAACACCGTCTGACGGCCCCTGCTTGAACATGGGCATTTTTCTGCGCTGGGGGATATAACGACTGGGATATTCTTTTTTCATGGCGTCCCCCTTCTACAGTGAACTCACCTATGCCCGTGGGTATCTTTTTTCCAAAAGCCCGCAGGCCCTACCCCGCGAGGGCTGGCATCAGGTCACATTTGCTGACTGGGTCCTGAGCCATGACCCGGTAGTGCCGGTAGCAACGGAGTTCGAGGGCGCCGACGGTGTTGTCCTGATCGGGAACGCTATCGAACCGGGTCTTTCATATGCCCCGGATAACAAGGCGATCGCGCAGCAGATCCTCGAAGCGGCCCGGACATCCCGGGAGAAGTTCCAGCAAAAGTTGGATCACTTGGTGGGGCGCTTCATTGTGATCACCAAGATCGGCGAATCTTTCACTGTGCAGCAGGATGCCACGAGCCTGCGCGCTGTTTACTACACAGATCATCAGTACGGCCCAGTGATTGGTTCACACGTACATCTGGTTGCCGAGACCGTTGGTGCAAGACGAAATTACTATGGCAACCCGCAGTACCTCAAAGAGAACCACACCAAGGTTTATCCCGGCGTCGCGACCGCATATCTCGGGGTCAACAGGCTCACTCCCAACACCGAACTCAACATCCCGCACAGGGGGGTCGAGCGCGTTTGGCCGGTTAAGCCCTTGGAATCATCCACGGTGCACGACGCAGCCATGACGGTCATCCGTACGGTCGATGCGCAACTCGATGCCTTCAGGAAGCGGGGCACGCCGCTCATGTGCTCTTTGAGCGCAGGCATGGATAGCCGCGTGTCGTTGGCATTGCTCAGGCCCTATGTGGACGGCGTGCTCTTCTTTACCTACGACATTGGTTACAAGGCCGCCGTCAGGGCCAACCGTTGGGACCGTGACGGCGCGCTTGAACTGGTTCGCAAGTACGGGTTGAAACACCAGTTGCTTCATATCCCTGAACAGGTGACCGATAAGGCTTTCTTGAATGTGATGCGGCGGAATTCTGCTCAGACGCATCAGCGCTCCCTGGCGAAGGCGTATCTGGAAAACCTGCCCGGCGACCACTTGCATATCCGCTCAAACGTCTACGAGGTGGGTCGGAACTATTACCGTCAAGCCGGGTTCACCATGGATCGTCTGGACGGCGAAGGCATGCTGAATGTCGTCAGCAATAACAAAAGCCAAGACCTTCCGAGCATTGACAGCTTCGAACACTATCGAAACCTCACTCGCTTTGACGAGGCGGTCGAACGCGGATATGACGCGTTGGATCTTTTCTACTGGGAAAACCGCATGGGCGTTTGGATGGCGCCAATTCTTCACGAGAGCGATATCGCCCACGACACCCACATACTGCTGAACTCGCGCCGAGTTCTTGAGACGCTTCTGGGCGTGGATAGCAGCGAACGCGAAGCGAATGCTGTGTTCCTGGAAATCATCAGAATCCGATGGGCCGAACTCCTTGAGGTCCCGATCAACGGCGTCTCCTACGCCCACCTGGTGGAGCAAGGACGTGCTGCAGACCAGGACCTCCGGACATAGGGCCGGACTTCTGTCAATTAAAGGCAGCGCATTCCGCGGGATGGACGAATCCGAGGGATTCCAACGCTTCGTCCCACGGGTGGGCTGACACAGCGCTGATAGCCTCAGCGAAAAGTTCCTTGGACGGGGGGAAGTGTCCGGGCCCCCAGTCGCCCGGCAAGATAACCAGCGGGTTGTCAGGGTGCAGCGATTGCAGCAACGGTTTCATGTGCCGGGCGATGTGCGACTCGTCATTGATGTTCTGCATGTAGGCAATTCGAGTGCCCAGGGGCTTTGCGTATGTCCCGGTGACGTCCTTGACGATGTGGGCCGGGAGATCCTCAATGCCCTTCCCGTCGCCAAAGCAGATCTCCATGAATCGTTTGACGGCGGTTGCGTTGTAATGGGCAATGATGGTCTGTGGGTTGGAAACGAGGGCCAGCGAGCCAGGAAAGCGGCTGGCATAGTGCAGCGATGCGTAGCCACCACCCGAGGATCCGAAGAAAACAAGGCGCTGATCGCCCCAGGAATTGACGATGTGGCGAAGCGCTTCCTCGATGACCGACTGAAGTTCCGGCTGGTGCTCGTTTCCCAAAAACCATGAGAGGTTCAGTGAACCTGAAAGCGCCAGGCTGGGGTCGGAAACGAAGATCCGGTTTGCCTGTGCAGCCGCTGAGATTCCGCCGCCCGTCATGACAGGGTACGAGTGCTTTGCGGAGATAGCGGCGTGGAAGAAGATGACTGTGGTTTTGTAGCCGCGGTTTTGAACCCGGAGATCGACGGGTAGGCCGTTGTAACCGATGCTGTGGTACCCGTTCCCGGGCTGAGTGCCCAGGAAGTCGATGAGGTCGCCGTGGTCGTATTTGGGAATATCGTCCCCAAGGAATTTACGGGTTCTTGCAGTCTCGGAAGGGCGGGTAGTCACCGCAGAACCCTACCATCGGGCCACTTCTCCCTGGGAATCAATGCGGGAAGCCGCGTGCCTGCCCCGTTCAAGGGGTGACCGGGCTCCGACGCCTGCAGCCCCCGGCCGGCCGGTCCTCCCGGGAGTCGAACCTGAAGTCTCAGTCCAACTCCCGAAAAGGAGCCTGCACCGGCCGGGGCTGTTTTTCCGCCTACCCGCGTGAGGGCGTCGGACGCTACCGAACTGCCTGATGACCCTTGAATTCGAGGTTCAGGTTGCCGGAGCCGGAGCCCTTGGCGGTGCCGTTGACTGCGGACTGGGTCATGGCGAACGTCAGCGTGGCGTGGGCTATCGCATCGGCCATCTGTTCAAGGACCGCCGCATCGATGTTGTCGATGTCGTCGCAGGCCTGGTGGTAGCAGGGGTCGTACGCAACGCCGGCCATGCCTCCATAAATGGCTGCCTGCTCAGCGGTCTTGATGTCCTCGGCGCCGGTGAAAAGGCCACCCGCCGGAATGCCGTTCTCAATGAAGCCGAAGTAGTCCGAACGCCCGTCGAATTCCGTGGGCTCCGTGGCCAGGCCCTGGGAAGCGAAGTAGTCCAGGAAGACCTTTTCGATCTGGCCTGAACCGTTGGGGCCGGAGGTGCCCAGTTGCTTGCCGTCGCCGTCGTACACGAAGCGCACGGGGTTAGGGGAGGCCACCATGTCAAAGTTCAGGTTCAGGGCGTGGTTCTTGAGCTCTGTCTTGCTCAGTTGGGCCACATAGTAGTCGGAGCCGATCAGGCCGTCCTCCTCGCCGCTCCACCAAGCAAAGCGAACGCGGTTCTCCGGAGTGACACCCAACTCGGCCATTTGCAGTGCTGTCTCCAGGATGGCAGCGGAGCCTGATCCGTTGTCATTGATGCCTGGACCTTCGGCCACGGAATCCAGGTGTGCGCCCACCACAACGGTCCTGTCAGCCCGGCCAGCGGTGTCTGCCAAGACATTGAACGTCTCGATGGGCTGCGTGTTGCCCTGGACGTCAATGCGGACAGTGGCCCCCGGGAGTCCTGCGAGTTCTTCGCCTACGGCGAAGCTGGCACCAACGGTAGGAATGGTGACCTCTGGATTGTCGGCGGCAGGAGCACCGAGAGTGCCATCCACCCGGGCAAGCCGGTCATCGCCGTCGCCCTGGTTGAAGATGATGACGCCAACGGCACCGGCGGCCTCGGCGTTGACGGCCTTGGTGTTGAACGGACACGTTCCGCGTTGGATCAAAGCGATGGTACCGGCAGGGAATCCGGTGAAGTCGGTGGCCTCGCAGCCGCTGGTGGAAGCACGGTCTCCCAGGAGGTTTATATCCACGGGGGTCACGGCAGCGGTGACTTCCCCAAACCCGGAATACGTCATGGCCGCAAAATCATCGGCTGTATAGGTGAGCGGCGTCGGCGTGAGGCGTTGGAAAGCTTCACTCTCAAGGTTGAACTTCAGGTACTCAAAATACTGGCGCTCCGGTGTGTAGCCGGCTGCCTTCAGTTGGTTCTCGATGTATACGGCGGAAGCTACGTGGCCGGATGTTCCGGCTGAGCGGGTGCCGCCGTTGGCATCTGCGATCGCCTGAAATTCCTCGAGGTGGTCAATGATGGCTCCTGCGGTGACAGCGTCGCGCAGTGCTTGCGTGTCCGTCCCCTTGTCGGCGACGGCGGGCGGGGTGAAAGCAAATGCGAGAACAGCCATGGTGGCTACTCCCGCAGCAAGGGCAGCGGTTGGTTTTCCTGATTGCGGTTTGTGCTTGGTATGCATGTGGTGCATCTCCCTGATACGGACCCGGCATCTGGTTGGCCGGGCGCGGTAGCGAGAAATTTACTCCACAGTAGCCTTCCGGAGAAGCCTTGAATTTTGGCGGCCGTTGACCAAGACAACGGCGAGGACCAGCAGAATCAATCCCCAGGTCGCATTCCAGGCGTCCAGTGCAGTCCGCATCACCACGAACGGCGGAATAACTGCCAGCGCTGTAGCCGTCAGGACGCTCCACAGGCCAGGGCGGGATGCGCCGGGTGCCAAAGCTGTGCTGGCGAGTTCCAGACGGACCAGAGGGGTGGATGCCAGCAAGACCAAAGCCCAGGCTGCGACGTAGAACAACGGCCTTGTCAGCCACCATCCGGCGCTCGCCGGTTCCGGGAAAGGCAGGTGCAGGACCAAGGCAAGGCCGAACAGCGCAATGATCAGAGGCAGGTGCCACAAATAGATGGTCATGGCGCGGCTGCCGACCACGAACATGACCTTCCGGACCCATTCCAACCTCACAAACCGTTGCAACCAGGGGTAGGCAGCCTTCACCAGCAGGACATGGGCCAGTCCCACCAGCACCAGTGGGAACATGGGTGGGTTCTGGCTGGTCAGCATGTCCACTGGATAGGGCCCTGCATCGGTCAGGGGCACCATGAGCAGGTAGGAAGCGACGGCAGCGATCAACAGCTTCCATCGCGCAATCCTGTCGAAGAAACCGTCCGCATAAAAGAAGCCCAGCTGCTGCAGGAGCCCCCAAACAAACACCATGTTCAGCAGCCCGATCGGGTTGGAGTCGAAGCCCCAGGGATTGCGCTCCAAGCCCAAGCGAAGAACATCGACGACGGCGGCGCCCGCGGCCAGCGCGGCCACAGTCCGGTAAGGAGCTGCTTCGTGGAACCGTGCCATCACGGGCACCATGGTCTGGCAGATCAGGTAAGCGGCAAGGAACCACAGCTGGACTCCGGCGCCGGCAGCGATGACCGACAGCAGGTCGCCCGGGACACCAGCCGCCGTCGCACTCCACAACGCAATCGTGAGGAATGCATAGAGGGCAACCGTGGGCCTGACGAGCCGCAGCACCCTGTTGCGCAGGTAGTCCGCCGCGTTGCCTCCTTTGCGCTGGAGGCTGCGCCACGATGTCAGGGAAGCGAAGCCGCCCACCACAAAGAACAAAGGCATGACTTGACCGAACCACGTGCCTTGGGCGAACCAGGACAGGGAGGTCAAGGGGTTCTCCACGCCTATGCCTCCCGGACCAACGCTGATTCCCATCATGAGCAGGTGAACTGCCACAACGGCGAACATGCAGGCTACCCGGATGAGGTCGACCACCAGGTCACGTGAGTCCGCAGTTCCGGATGTGTTGAACGCAGGACGTACGCGTGAGGTTGAAGGCATGGTCCGCTCCCAAAGTTATTTCCAACGAATGGATTAATACTAAGGCTGGCCACTACCAGTACGCCAGCCGTTCTGGCCCCTTGGGGTGACGGAGTCTTCAGGTGGGTGGTCTGAAAGGCCCTGTTGTAGGGTCGAATGCGGTAATAGCCCACTTCCATCCTTCTCTTGAGGAGACCCCAGCCAGTCATGAGACGTGTCCTTGCTGCTTCCCTGATCCTCCTGATGCTTGCCGGCTGCTCCAGCACCGAGCCTTCCTCGAAGCCATCCGCAGCGGAGAGTAAGCCTGCAGTGCCGAAAGTAACCGAAGAGCAGAGCGCAGACCTGATGAAGCGCATTTCGCCTGTGGTGCCAAAATTAACCCAAGAGGAAATCGCGGCCTACTCTCGATATGTTTGCGCAGCGATTCTGCAAGGCGGCAGCGACAAAGCCTTGGTCGCAACTGTGGTGAAGCATTTCAACCGCGCTGACGATCCGATTGCGGACGCTGAAGCCGCCGGCGTCGTGGAAGCAATTCGCGCCAACGGGTTCTGTGTGGAAAAGGATGCCGCGTCCTGACCGTGGTTTGATGAGGCCAAGCAGTTCAGCTCCGGTAGTGTGACTTTGGACTTTCTGCGCAAAAATGGGGGATGGCATGGCCGAGGCGGCAGCGTACGTAACCAACGAGCATGAGGTTGGTTTGCCTCCACTGCGCATGGAGCGAAAGTCCGTTTGGGATTACTTCCGGCTGGAGTTCCTGCCGAATGGATATCCCGGCCGACGTACGAACGGGACGCTGTTCGCGCACCCGATTTACGGGCCGTATGTCATCACTGACTACCTGACCCAGTACCGGCGCACGCCGGATCCGGTCCTGCTGGAGGCGGCCGCAAAGGTTGCTGACGCTGCCATCGACCAGATGGAGACCTTCCAGGACTCTTTGGTCTTCATGTATAGCGAGGAAAAAGCAAAGGTCTCCAGTAAGAAGGGAACCTGGTACAGCGGGCTGACCCAGGCCCGATATATCGATGTGTTCATCAAACTCCTCGAAAAGCCAGGCAATGAGAGATTTCGTGAACCTCTGGAGAAAATCCTGCGGAGCCTTACGATTCCCGTCGAAAAGGGTGGCGTAGCGCGCTATACGCCAAACGGGGGCATGATCATCGAAGAGTATCCTGCCTTGTTGCCTGACTGCACCCTTAATGGGTGGACTACTGCGACCTGCATTATCAGGGACCTCGCGGTTGCAACCAACGACGAAAAAGTTTGGGATATCTTCGCCCGGTCCGTTCGCGGCATCGAAAACGTGATTCCCCTCTATGACGTTCCTGAGTTGGCGACCTCCCGCTACAAGCTTGAGGGGCAAGCTGCATTCCGCATATCGGCCGACGGTGCTGACGTCTCCGTCCTGGATTGCCAGGTGGTCATTCCTGGCAGCGGAACTTTTTCGGCCAGTTACGAGGACGATCCGGCCGGAGAAGTCCTCAAAGCTGGACCCCTCGGCATCCGTGATGGCCGGTCAGTAGCTCTGAAAGTTGCACTCAGCAGGTACTCCTGGCCGGCTCCCAACAAGATCCTGATCAAGATCTCCGCTCAGGGGGATGCGCTGGTGGGCGTTTCCATCGGCGACGCCGTATATAACCCGCTGGCGACCATACCCCGCACGGGAGAATACCGACTGCTGCATCAGTCTGGCGTCACCGAAGGCGAAACGGTTCTGGAAGTGGAAGTCCCTTGGACGGAGGCGGAGATGATCGCCCATCCCACAAACTTCGCCAAGAAGATCGCGGGCAGGCAGGTCAACCAGTATCACTTCATCCACATAGATACGCTTGCCAAGATCGCGGATGAAACCGGAAGTGACATCCTCCGCTACTACCACGACAAGTGGAAGCAGTACCCTTCCCGATGGCCCAGCCTCCCGGCCTATCAGGACGAACGGCTCACCCTCGAGAGATTCGATGTCCGCAAGCATAAATAACTGCCGTACGGGGCGTGCGCGCACTCATGCTTGACCGGCAGACCAAGCCGCTACCCGCCGTCGTGCGTTAGCGCTTCCTTGCCGCCAGCCCGAACAGCCACGTACCGCCCAAGGCGGAGAGGTATCCGGCGATGACTATAAAGGCGGTGCCTGCCCAGAAGTAGTCCACGGTGCTGTCGGTGCTCAGGCCAGGCATGACCTGCAGCACCGAGTAGCCTGCAACTGCCGAGGCGACCAGCAGGGCGAGGACGGTGAGCCACACCCAAAGGCGCGAGGCCGCCCAGTGCTCGCCATAACCGCGCCACACGTTCCAGCCGCCACCGGTCCGGACAATCAGCCATCCGGCCGGAAGCATCACTGCGCCAACTACAAGGAATGCGGCTACGACGTCGGCGGGGCGGTGCCACTGGTTGATCAGGGTCGAAATTCCCGTGGCCACCGCGAAGGTGCTGCCCAGGAAGCCGGCCAAGGGGCGCCAGCGGGGGGACACCATCAGGAACACGGCTGCTGCGGCTGAGGCTGCCAGGGTGGTGTGGCCGGAGGGGAGCGAGTTCAGTTCCAGGGTCTGCACGCCGCGGTCGGGGCGGTCCGGGATGAGGAACTTGAGGACCTGGGTAGCCAGGTTGGCCGCAACACATGCGGCGATGGCGATGCCGGCGGCCTTCCAGCGGCGCCGCGCGACCGTCACAAAGAGCACCACCACGGTAGCGATTGCCAGGGAAATCATGGGCAGTGCATCCAGGAACCTGGTGGAAGCCCTGCCTGCCGTGCCGCTCAGTTCGGTGGCCTCAACCAGCGCTGATTCGTCGATGAACTGGCCCGTGGTGGTGCGGACAAAGAAGTAGTACGTGGCCGCCACCCCCACCAGGCTGGCGATGGTGGCCAGGCAGAAAAGAAAGCCGACGCCTGCGCTTGCAGCGGGCTCCTGTGACGGCCGTTTGCTCGACCTCCCGCTGACGCGGAACTGCTGGGAACTCATTTTCTCTACACTGCCACAATTCGCTGGATGCCTCGTGTGAACACTCCAGACGTCGGAAGCCTGTGGTGAGACCTGCGCAACATTCTTGTGACGCTTGACACGTGTTAGGTGGCAGGAATAGGCTTCCTCACACGTGTTAGGGAAGGAAATCTACATGCCGGGAACCAATGGGGCTTTGCGACAATTCACACGCAGAACCGCCCTCACCGCCCTCGGCGCCGGAATCGTGGGAGCAACAGCGGCGTCGTGGCCGCGGCTCACAGGTGCGGACATTCCGGGCCGGGGAGACAACAGCCTCAGCATCGCCATCATGGGTACGGCAACAGACGCTGCCGCCCGCCAGAAAGTCATCGACGCATTCGTCAAAGTCCACCCGGACATCAAGGTCAAGGTCCAGGCCATCCAGGCTGTGGACTGGAAGGACTTCTTCACCAAGATCCTCACCATGGTGGCTGCCGGGACTCCGCCGGATGTTGTGTACGTGGCTACCGAAGGCGCGCAGCTCTTTGCCGAGAAACTCGCGCACCCTCTGGATGATTACCTGCGCCGCGACGCCGCAGACATGAAGGAGTACTTCCAGGACGTCCACCCCAGCCTGGTGGAAGCCTTCATGTACAAGGGCAGCCTGTTCCAGCTCCCCATCGACTGGAACGCGGCCAACATGTACTACAACACTGCGTCCCTCCGCGCAGCAGGCCTGGACCGTCCTGCTGACGACTGGACGCACACGGACTTCCGGGCCACGTTGGCGGCGATGAAAAAGGCCAAACCCACCGACTTCACCCCCTATTACTGGACCAACAGGCTCTTTGGCGGTGTGGTCCCGTGGCTCTATGCCAACGAGACCAGCTTCCTGAAGGAGACCAAGTCCGGCGGCGGCGAATGGCTGTGGGACAGCTTCTACGCCGATGATCCCTCGCGCGGCCTCCGCTCCGGTGGCTACCAATGGCTGGAGCCCAATGCCAACGATCCCCGCGTCTTTGAGTCCTTCGACTACCTCCGCGGACTCGTGAAGGACGGCTTGGGCGTCCGCCCCGAAGAAGGCGGCGGCAGCTCACTGATCGGCCTCTTCGCCTCCAACCGGATAGGTACGACGCCGGCAGGCGGCTATTGGGTACAAGGCCTCCACGACGCGGGGATGACGGAGGACGGGTTCGACGTCCAGTTCTTCCCCAAATGGCGGTCCCAGCGCCACCAATTCGGCACGGCCGGGTACGCGATCATGAAAACCGCCAAGGACAAGGACGCCGCCTGGGAATGGGTGAAGTTCAGCGCCAGCCTGGAAGCCATGCAGATCGTGTTCCCCACGCCCAACACCACCCCCGCGCGCCGGTCCATGGTCAACCAACAGCTGTACGCAGGCACCGGTCCGCGGAACTGGAAGGTCTTTTACGACACCCTGGACAGGTTCCCCACCACGGGTCCCATTCCGGCACCTCCCCAGCAGGCCGCCGTCGAGACCGCCCTCATGAAAAACGTATCCCTGGCCGTGAGCGGGGACGAGCGCCAGCTCAAGCAGGCCCTCAAATCCATGCAGCGAGACCTTGAACTGGCCCTGAGGAGGCAGCCATGAGCACCGCAACCAGCGTGCCCGCCGGGACCGGCAGCACCCCGCGCCAGCAACCGGCCCGGAAACACGCAACCCCAAAGCGCGGGCTCATTCAGCAACGATGGCTGCCGTGGGCGTTCCTCGCTCCCACCATCGTGGGCATGGGAATCTTCACGCTGCTGCCGATCGTGGCCTCCGTGGCCCTGGCATTCTTCCGGTGGGACATCATTTCTGCGCCGACGTTCGTGGGCTTCGACAACTTCGCTGAGGTAGTCCAAGACCCCACCGTCCGGGTGTCCTTCCTCAACACCATCGTGTTCGTGGTGCTGGCCGTGGCGTTGCAGCTCGGACTCGCCCTGGGGCTGGCCATCATGGTGCAGGAGAAGCTGCCCGCGTGGCTGCGCGTGTTCTTCCGGTCGGCGTTCTTCTTCCCGCTGATCCTCTCCGCGGCCTCCGTGTCCATCTTCATGCGCTACCTCTTCAACGAACAGTTCGGCGTCGTGAACTGGCTGCTGTCCCTGGTGGGCATCCCCGCGATCCCGTGGCTGACGACGCCAACCGGGTCTGCCGCCGTCGTGATTCTTGTGTATGTGTGGCAGAACTTCGGGTTCTCGTTCCTGCTGTTCATTGGCGGCCTCGCCTCGATCCCTGTTGAAACCTATGAGGCCGCGTCCATTGACGGAGCTACCGGCTGGCGCAAGCACTGGTACGTCACGCTGCCGCTGCTCAGCCCCACCACTCTGGTTGCCTCGGTCATGGCGATCATCAACGCGCTCCAGGTCTTCGACCAGCCCTATGTGCTCACCCGCGGCGGGCCCGGCGACTCAACGCGAACGGCTGTCATGGTCATCTTCGAGTCAGCCTTCCAACGGCTCGAATTCGGCCAGGCCTCAGCGATCGGCGTGATCCTCACGCTCATCATCATGGGCATCACGGCCCTGCAGTTCCGGCTCAGCAAACGATTCGTCTTCTACCAGTAAGGCCCGCCATGACCACCATTTCAGAACGTGCTGAAACCACGGCACCCGCACGCACGCGGAAGAAGCGGGACTGGTCCGTAGCCTGGCGCGTCGTCGCCCTGCTGATCGCGTCCGTCTTCATCCTGGGCCCCGTTCTCTGGACGCTGTCCACCTCGCTGCGACCGCCGTCGGAATCCTTCAAACTGCCGCCGGCCTTCCTGCCGCTGAACCCGGACTTCGCCTCCTATGAGCAAGTGTTCAAGCAGATCAACATTGTGGGCCTGGTCCTGAACAGTGCGCTGGTGACCGGGCTGATCGCCATAGGGCAGATGATCACCGCTGCGCTCGCCGGGTATGCCTTCGCCCACCTGCGTTTCCGCGGACGCGGCGCGCTGTTCTCCATTGTGCTGGCCACCATGATGGTGCCGGCGCAGGTGACGATCGTCCCCGTGTTCATGCTGATCCGCGGCGTTGGACTCTCCGACACGCTGCTCGCGCTGATCCTCCCGGCCATCCCGACGGCGTTCGGCACCTTCCTGATGCGGCAGTACTTCATGGGGCTCCCGGCTGAGCTCGCTGAAGCGGCCGCGATCGACGGCGCCTCGCCGTGGCGGACCTTCCGCTCCGTGTACGCGCCGCTGGCGATGCCCGGCCTGGCGATCGTGGGCATCCTGGCGTTCAACTTCCACTGGAACGAGTTCTTCAGGCCACTCATTATGACCATCTCCGAGCAGAACTTCACCCTGCCCTTGGGTTTGGTGTCCCTGCAGGGCAACCTGGGGACCGGAAGCATCTCGGTGGTCCTGGCCGGCGTTGTCCTCTCCATGATTCCCGCACTGGTGGTGTTCATGTTCGGCCAGCGTGCGCTGCAGGATGGACTCACCGCCGGCACGGGCAAATAATCTTCCTACCTTTGAAAGGGTTCCAATGACGGATCTCGCAGTTGTTTCCTCCCTCGCCCGCGCCGCTGTGCACCCGGACCCGGCATTCCCGCGGTTCCACCCACGGCCGGCGCAAGGGTGGATCAACGATCCCAACGGCATCAGCTACATCAACGGCCGTTACCACGTGTTCTTCCAGTACAACCCGTTGTCCGCCCGGCACCACCAGATCCAGTGGGGTCATGTGAGCTCCCCGGACCTGGTCCGCTGGGAAGAACACCCGGTGGCACTCGTTCCCCAGGCAGGCGGGCCGGACTCTGCCGGGTGCTGGACGGGCGTGGTCACGCTGGACGGCGATGTGCCCACGGCCGCCTACTCCGGCGTGCAGGACCACGGCGGCCACTCCCAAGTGGTGATCGCCAGGGGGTCCTCCGACCTCGTGACGTGGGAGCAGAACGGACACGTCGCCGCCTCCATGCCCTCCGATCCTCTGGTTACCGCTGTGCGCGACCCCTTTATCTTCCACTTCAACGGGACCCGCTACGCCATGCAGGGTGCCGGACTGGCCGACGGGCGCGCAGCCTTGCTGTTGTACACGGTGGAGTCACTTGACGACTGGAAGTACCAGGGGATCTGGCTCACCACGGCCAACCCTGTCGCAGCCGAGCACACGCCGGCCGAGATCTGGGAATGCCCGCAACTGGTTCAGGTTCCCTCCGGTTCCGGCTCCCAGTGGGTCATGATGTTCTCCCTGTGGCTCTCCGGCGACGACCACGAACACGCCAATGGTGTGGGCCACCTGATCGGATCCCTGTCCGCGCATCCCGAGACCGGGCTGCCGGTGTTTACTCCTGAAAGTGGCGGAAAGTCAGACCTTGGCCGCGACTTCTATGCACCGCAGATGGTGCAGCTCTCCTCCGGGGCTTCACCTTCGGCCTTGCTCTTCGGTTGGGCCAACGAAGGTCCCGGACGTGACGGCCGCCGGGGCCGCACCCAGGCGGAAATCGACGACGCCGGGTGGTCGGGTGTGTTGACGCATCCCCGGGTTCTGTCGGTGGTCGACGGGGCGCTGGTTGTTACTCCTGTGCCGGAGGTCTCCGCGTACCGTGGCGCGTTGGTGGCTTCCGGGGCGTCCGGTTCGGTGGCTGTACCGGAGTTCGCGGAGGTGTTGGTGGCCGGCGCTGCCGGTCCAGTTGAGCTGGTCCTTGGCTCCGGGAGGGACCGTCAGGTGGTCTACAGGGGAGAGCTCGCCGCAGGGGAGGAACTCCGGATCTTCCTGGATGCCTCATTGGTGGAGGTGTACGCGTCCAACTCCGTGGCGACAACCCTCCGTGCCTACCCCGCGCCCGGCGAATACTGGACTCTTGATGTTCCTCCGGGAGCGACGGCCGATGTGTGGGAGTTGGCCCTGCCCGCCTGAGTGCCCCGCAGGACACTCGGCGACGTCTGAAGCTTGCCCAGGTCGGGGCCTCCCTCCGGGGAGGCCTGCCTGGCAGGGCGGGTCAGCGCGGTGCTGGACCCGTCGACTCACGCAAGACCAAGCGGCAGGGGACCATCGTCTCCGCGGCGAGTGCCGCCGTCGTACTTGTGCCGTCCTCGATGGAATCCAGCAGCGACGTCATCGCCGCACGGCCAATGTCCCTCAGCGGCAGGGCCATGGTGGTGAGGGCGGGGACCATGGTGTCGGCGATGCGGGCTTCGTCGTCGTAGCCCATCACGGACAGGTCGGCCGGGATGCTCAAGCCCAAGCGCGCGGCGGCAAGTGCCACGCCCACCGCCAGGCGGTCATTGGCGCACATAATGGCCGTTGGACGCTCTGCCGGGGACACGCCGGCGAGCAATTTCATGGCGCCGTGGAAGCCGGCATCGATGTCCCAGCCGGCATTGGTAATCCGGTCCTCCCTGATCGGGACCGAAGCTGCTGTCAGCGCCTCACGGTAGCCCTGCACGCGCAGGGGCGCCGCCGGTGAGTCCGCCGAACCGGCCAGGAGCGCGATGTCCCGGTGTCCAAGCTGTAGCAGGTGCCGGGTTGCCTCACGGCCGCCGCCCACCTCATCCGGAATCACGTGGTGAAGCCGCGGCTGGATGTGGCTGTCGTAGCAGTTGGCCAGGACGGACGGAACCCGCAGCATCCCCTGCGGAACATCCAGCGGCTTCAAGCCCACCGTCACGTACATGAGGCCGTCTACTTGGCGGTCCAGCAGAGTTTCAATGGCGCTCGCATCCCGGGCGGCGTCGAGTTCGGTATCCATGACCACGGTCACGAACCCCCGGCTGCGGGCGATGTCGTCAGCGCCGCCGATGATGTTGCCGTCGAACGGGCTGACCACTACCTCGTCGGATACGATGCCGATCACACGCGAGCGCTGGTTCCGCAGACTCAGTGCGATCGCGTTGGGTGTGTAGTTCAACTCCTGCGCGGCCTGCCGGATGCGTTCCTGGCTGTCCTTGGCCACATTCCCGTCCCCGCGCCCATTGAGCACCAGCGAGACCGCACTCCTGGAAACGCCCGCCCTCTTGGCGACGTCCAGGGCAGTGGCCTTGCGGTTCATGGGAGCGTCCTTTCAGCGGAATTAGTCAGCAGTCTACCTAACGCGTGTGAGGGTTGTGCGGTTCCAGGCGTTACGCGCTGACCGAGTAACCGATCTGCGAGTAGATCCGGGACATGAAGTTGGTCATCCAGACGCCCGTCACGATGAAGGACACGACCACGACTCCGATCATCGCCCATATGGGCGCAAGTCCCCGGTCCGGGGCCACCTTACGGACCACCACGGTCCGGCCAATGATGTAGACCATGGGGCTCAGGAAACACCAGGCCCAATGGAAGGGGCGGATCACCCCTGAACGGGTGAGCCGCTGATGGTCCATATAGGCGCACAGGATGCCCACGGCCCACACCAAAAAGCCGGAGATCTGCAAGGCGATGTACCCGCCTGAGTAGATGGATAGCGGGTCCAGGGTGGTGGCGCCCTGCCGCGTGGTGATGAGGCGGAACTCGGGCTGCCACGTCAAAAGCAACAGGACCGGAACCAGTGGCAGCAATGTCAAGGCCCAAATGAAGGTGTTGAACACCGGCGTCTGGTTACTGATGGGCACACGCGGTACCTGCAGTGACTGTCCCATGAACTGGCCCGCGAACGGTGCCAGGTGCGGAGTCCATTGCACACCGTCCCACCAGCGCAGCTGCTGCGGGAAGGCGGGATCCGGGTACCAGCCCGGAGGTGTGGCGGAGCCGTGTGGTGCGTAAGTCATGATTCCCCTGAATTGAGTCGTGGTTTTGAGAATAGCGCGGATGTTTATGCGCAGCCCTCCCGGAAGAACCGTGGCGGTGCAAGGATGAATCATGACCTTCTTCGACGACCTCCCCGAGCCTCCCGCCCGGCCGCGTCAGCCACAGCCCATCCGGCCCGGCTGGGCGGGGCCGCCGTCGGACGAGCTCCCCGGGGTTGCCCACATCGGTGAGTTCATCCACTCCAGTCAACGGGCGGTCGTGGCCTTGAAATCCGTGGAGGTCTATTCCACCGGCTGCGTCCTGGAGCTGATGGGGGTTGTGCGCCGGGGGCAAGAGACGGACCGCGAGTGGCGCGATGTCATGGAGCAGGTCTTCCAGCGGCCCGGTGCCTCTGACGGGGCCGGCTTCCTGATCGGTGTCGCCTACCCGGATGGCCGCAGGGCTGTCGCGTCGCAGCCCGTGCCTCCGATGTTCGAGGATGTTGATATAGCTGGGCCCGTGTTGGTCCCGGTTGGGGGCGGCGGGGCGAACGGCGGCGACCACTCGGTGGAGGTCAAGGCGCGGTACTGGCTGTGGCCGCTCCCGGTCGATGGTGACTGCCAGGTGGTGGCCAAATGGGACACCGTGGGTGTGGACGAGAGCTCCGTGGTGCTGGCCAGTGAGGTGGTTGGAAGCGGCCTGGCACGGATCCGGAAGTTCTGGGCGGGGTAGTTGTCCACATAGCCACATTGGCCCGGAAATGAGCTGATTGGCCGCCGGTACAGTTGGGGCTATGGTGCTTGCGCTTCCCCCACTTGAAGACCTGCTGGACTCCGCCCACGTGGTGCGGCTCCCCATGCGGGTGAAATTCCGCGGCATCATGGAACGCGAAACACTCCTGCTCAAGGGCCCTGTTGGGTGGGGTGAGTTCTGTCCGTTCCCGGAGTACGGGGATGCGGAGGCCTCCCGCTGGTTGGCGTCGGCCGTGGAAGCGGGATGGCAGGGATTCCCGGCCGCCCTTCGTGATGTCATCCCCGTCAACGCCACGGTGCCTGCGGTTACCGCCGATCGCGTCACGGAGGTTCTCTCCCGGTTCGGGCGGGTGGACGCCGTCAAGGTGAAGGTAGCGGAGAAAGGACAGGATCTAGCTGACGATCTCGCCCGCGTCCACGCCGTGCGGGAAGCCTTGCCCGAGGCCGCTGTCCGGGTTGACGCCAACGGGGGCTGGGACATTCCGCAAGCCGTGCATGCACTGGGAAAGCTCTCCGCCGTGGGCCTGGAATACGCCGAACAGCCCGTTCCGGAGATAGAAGGACTCGCTGAGGTCAGGCGGCGCCTGGCTGCGGCAGGCACCCCGGTGTTGATCGCCGCCGACGAGAGCGTCCGCAAGGAGGACGACCCCCTGCGCGTCGCCAGGGCCGGGGCTGCGGACCTGATCGTGGTCAAAGTCGCGCCCCTCGGGGGAGTGGCACGGGCTCTGGACATCGTCGCCCAAGCCGGCCTTCCCGCCGTCGTGAGTTCCGCACTGGACACGTCCGTCGGCATCAGGGCCGGGCTGGCGCTCGCAGCCGCCCTGCCGGAACTGCCCTACGCCTGCGGTCTGGGCACCGTGTCGCTGTTTGCGTCGGACATCACGCGGGACCCCCTCACAGCGCACGACGGCGGCATCCGGCCCCGTGAGGCCGTTGCCGATCAGGGGCTGCTTGAGCAGTTTGCCGCGCCGGGGGAACGTCGCCACTGGTGGCTGGAACGCCTTCGCAGGGTCCACGCGGTCCTGGCATCTTCCGGGCAAGGTTTGTTCACCAACTCTTAACCAGAGGGCCCTCTCGGATTCGGTTTCCGCTGCAAAGCTCGGCGTGAAACGTTTACACCCCCTGGAAGGTCACCCATGTCTGAAACCACCGGCCGCACGTTCCCGCTGCTGCCCATGCTCGGTCACACCAAGGGCAAGCGCAGCGCCGTCACCTGCGCCCTGAAGTGCGACAACGCCTGCGCTGGAGACGTCTGCAACACCAGCGCCAACGGTTACTTCCGCGACATTGCATCCACCGCCATGTCCCGCCGAGCCGCTTTGGGGCTCGGCGCCGCCGGTGCCCTGGCAATCGTCCTTGGCGGTGCGGTGACCGGATCCGAAACTGCTGTGGCCGACGGCGGCCAGGGCCTCTCCAACGCCGCAAAGACGGGCTTCGCGAAGTCCAAGCTCCAGTTCACGGCCATCAAGCCGGTAGACGCATCCGTGGATGCTTTCACTGTTCCGGAAGGCTTCGACTGGAAGCCGGTGATCCGCTGGGGTGATCCGCTGTTCGCCGACTCACCGGCATTCGACCTGAACAACCAGACCGCCGCCGCACAGGCACGCCAGTTCGGGTACAACAATGACTACACGGACATCCTCCCCATCCCGGGTTCCAAGGACCGTCGTGCAGTGCTCTTCGCCAACCACGAGTACACCAACGAGAACATCATGCTGCCGAAGGACTTCGATGCCGCGGAGGCACGGGCCATCGGACGCGCAGGCCACGGTCTGGCTGTAGTGGAACTCGAGCGCAAGAACAAGAACAAGCCGTGGAGCTACGTCCAGGGAGCACCCCTTAACCGCCGCTTCCTCACGGACACCGTCTACGAGCTGACCGGTCCCGCCGCCGGCAGCAACCTGGTCAAGACCATTGACGATCCTGCCGGCCGCTGGATCAAGGGCACGCTGGGCAACTGCGCCGGCGGCACCACCCCGTGGGGCACCATCCTCTCCGGCGAGGAAAACTTCAACGGCTACTTCACCGCCGCCGGTACCAGCGCCGCCGACAAGCGTTATGGCCTCACGGACAAGGCCACCAGCCGTCAGTGGGAACTGGACGAAGACCGCTTCAACACCCGCAACTCCGGCTACGCCAACGAGGCCAACCGGTTCGGCTGGATCGTGGAAGTGGATCCCTTCGACCCCACGTCCACTCCCAAGAAGCACTCCGCCATGGGCCGTTTCAAGCATGAGGGTGCCAACGTGATTGTCGCTCCGAACGGCCGCGTTGTGGCCTACATGGGCGACGACGAGCGCTTCGACTACCTCTACAAGTTCGTCTCCAAGGGCACCTACCAGCCTGGTGACTCGGCGGAAGCTCGCAAGAACAACATGAACCTGCTTTCCGAGGGCGATCTCTACGTGGCACGCTTTACCGGCGACTCCCCGCAGGCCGAGATCGATGGCACCGGCAAACTGCCCGCCGACGGCGCTTTCGACGGCACCGGCGAATGGCTGCCGCTGGTAGTGAACGGCGAGTCTGCTGTCCCCGGTATGTCCGTGGCTGATGTGCTGGTCTACACCCGCCTGGCTGCCGACCAGGTCGGCCCCACCAAGATGGACCGTTGCGAAGACGTTGAGCCGAACCCGCACACCGGCAAGGTCTATGTTGCCTGCACCAACAACTCGGACCGTGGCAAGACCGGCAAGGAAGGCGCCACGGAGGTCAACCCCCGCACGCTCAACCGCGACGGACACATCGTGGAGATCACCGAGGGACCGGACCAGGTGGGGACCAAGTTCAACTGGACCCTCCTGCTGGTGGCCGGTGATCCCGCCAAGAACACCTCCACCTACTTCTCCGGGTTCCCCGCCGACAAGGTTTCCCCGATTTCCTGCCCGGACAACGTCGCTTTCGACTCCGTGGGCAACCTCTGGATTTCCACCGACGGCGCACCGTCCTCCATCGGATACGCTGACGGCCTCTTCAAGGTCACCCTCGACGGCCCCGAGCGCGGCAAGGTGGAGCAGTTCCTGGCGGTTCCGCGCGATGCCGAAACCTGTGGGCCGATCATCCACGACGAAGAGCGCACTGTATTTGTGGCAGTCCAGCACCCGGGGGAGGACGGCTCCTTCGCTGCCCAGAACTCCTACTTCCCGGACTACGTGCTGCCCGGCCAGACCCCGGCCCCGGGAACAGTCAGTGCACCGCGTCCTTCGGTGATCCAGGTGTTCCGCAAGTAGATTTGTCCCGAAACGCTCTTCCTTTCCCCGGGGGTGGAAGAGCGTTTCGCTTTAAGGGGCCTTAGGTGAGAGAGGGACGGGCGCTCTCTCGCCTATGACCCTCTTCACGCGGACGCTCTCTCACCTTTTGCGGCCCTTCGGCGCCAATAGACTGGGACGGTGACTTCCCAGGACTCTTTGACATCCATCGGCGCCGCCCGGGTAGCGGTCGCAGCCCTGCTCGATGGGGGTGTCCGCCATGTGGTGGTCGCGCCAGGTTCCCGGTCCGCGCCCCTGGCCTACGCACTGGCGGAAGCCGAAGCCGCCGGCAAGGTCCTCCTCCACGTCCGGATCGACGAACGCGACGCGGGATTCACCGCGTTGGGCCTTGCCTTGGCGACCGAAGCGCCGGCAGCGGTCGTGACCACCTCGGGTACCGCCGTCGGGAACCTGCTGCCCGCCGTGATGGAAGCCAATCATGCCGCTGTGCCGCTGATCGTCGTGTCGGCTGACCGGCCGGAGGAGCTTCACGGAACCGGCGCCAACCAAACCACCACCCAACTGGACCTTTTCGGCGAGCACGTGCGGTTCGCCGTCGATGTCGCCGCCGGTGACAGTCCCCAGCGGGCCACCGCTACCGCACTGTACGCGGCAACCGGTGCCCTGGAGGACACCCCGCCAGGGCCTGTCCAGGTGAACCTCGCCTTCCGCGACCCGCTGGTGCCCGAACACGGGGACACGCTTCCCGCCGCTTCCGGCCACAGCGTTTTCCATTACGACGCCGGACCCCAGGCACTGGATCTGGCTCCGGCGCCGACCAGCCTCCCGGAGCGCCGCACGGTAGTTTTGGCAGGGCACGACGCCGGTCCCGTGGCCGAAGCTTTCGCCCGGGCGCATGGGCTGCCGCTGCTCGCTGAACCGTCCTCCAACGCACGGTTCGGGCCCAACGCGGTGGGCCCGTACCGCATTTTGCTGGAGCACTTTGGTCCGGAATCGGCCACCCCCATCGAGCGCGTGGTGCTGTTTGGCCGACCCACATTGTCACGCCCCGTTTCGGCGCTCCTGGCCCGCGAAACAGTGGAAACCGCCATCTACGAGCCCGTGCCTGTGGCGTGGTACCAGGCAGGCCGGCGCCGCGAGCAACCCATGGACACCCTGCCCGGGCTGGCCGCTTTTTCAGGGCGTGGTTCCTCCGAATGGCTGGACTCCTGGCTGCTGGCGGGGGCCGCCGCGCAACACGCACTGGATGGAATCCTGGCCGGGGAGCCGGCCGTGGGCCCGTCTGTTGGAGCGACGGTGTGGGAGCACGCGCGCGGCAAGCTGGTGCTGGGTTCTTCGAACGGTATCCGCGACGTGGACCTCGCCGGCCAGCCGCACCCGGATCCCATCGCCACCGTCTATGCAAACCGCGGCCTGGCCGGAATCGACGGCACCCTCGCCACGGCCACGGGAATCGCCCTCGGCAGCGGACGCGAAACCACCGTTCTGGTGGGAGACGTGACCTTCCTCCATGACGCCGGCGGGCTCCTGCTCGGCCACGGCGAACCCGTTCCGGACCTGCGGATCGTGGTGCTCAATGACTCAGGAGGGGCGATCTTCGGCCTTCTCGAACACGGCGCTGTCCACGAATCGGGGGCCTACGGCACCGCCGTCGAGCGCCTCTTCGGTACCCCGCACTCTGTGGACCTTTCGGCACTCGCGGCGGCTTACGGCGTCGGGCACCAGGTGGTAAGTACGACGGCGGAACTTGCCGCCGCGCTGAAGGCACCGCTCAAGGGGCGCACCATCGTGGAGGTGCGCGTGGACCGCGTGGGCCTGCGCGGACTGCACGCCCGGATCAGGTCTGCTGTCTCCGCCGCGGTCGGCCAGGTGCTCACGGCCTGAAATGCCACGAACGCGTCGGGATGTGGGAGAGCATCCGGGGAGCGGGTGCCCTCCCACATCACATCAGTCCTCTACGACGTCGATGTGGGTCGGATCCAGGACACGGCGCAGGAACTCCTTGGTGCGCGGCTGGGTGGGCGCACTGATGACCTGCTCGGCCGCGCCCTCCTCCACTACCACGCCGCCATCCATGAAGACCACGCGATCTGCGACCTCGCGGGCAAAGCCCATCTCGTGCGTGACCACGAGCATGGTCATGCCCTCCTGGGCCAGCTTGCGCATGACAGCCAGCACGTCACCCACGGTCTCAGGGTCCAGCGCGGACGTGGGCTCGTCGAACAGCATGAGCTGGGGATCCATGGACAGCGCACGGGCGATCGCCACGCGCTGCTGCTGCCCACCGGAAAGCTGGTCCGGGTAGCGCTCGGCCAGATGGCCCAGGCCCACGCGTTCCAGGTTGCGGCGGGCAACATCGGAGGCCTCGGCCTTGGAACGCTTGAGGACCTTCACCTGGGAAATGGTGCAGTTGTCCAGCACGCTCAAATGCGGGAACAGGTTGAAGTGCTGGAACACCATCCCCACGCTCTGGCGCATGCGGTTGAGGTCAACGTCGGGATCGGTGGCCTCGAAGTTGCCCACCTTGATGACGCCCGCGTTGGGCTGCTCCAGGAGGTTCACGCAGCGCAGGAGCGTGGACTTGCCGGAACCGGAAGGACCGATCAGGCACACCACCTGGCCGGGTTCCACCGACAGGGAGATGCCCTTGAGGACCTCGTTGCTGCCGTAGGACTTGCGGAGGTCCTTGATGTCCACGCCCGCGGCGTGGACCGTAGCCGAGTTGTTCATGACAGTCCTGCCTATCGCTTGGTCCGCGCGGAGCGGCTTTCGAACTTCCGTGCCAAAAGGCTCAACGGGATGGTGATGATCAGGTAGAAGGCACCTGCCACCAGGAGCGGGGTCAACCCGGCGCCCAGGCTGGAGATGCCGTCGCGGCCGAACTTGGTGAGTTCGTACTGCGAGGCGGTGAGGCCCAGGACGTAGATCAGCGAGGAATCCTTGGTCAGCAGGATGATCTCGTTGGTCAGCGGCGGGAGGACGATCTTGAAAGCCTGCGGGATCACGATCGAGATCATGGCCCGCCAATGCGGCATGCCCAGGGAGCGGGCGGCTTCCATCTGGCCCTTGGGCACGGCCTGCAGGCCGGCGCGGAGGGTTTCAGCGATGTAGGCGGCGGCCACCATGCCCAGGGAAACCATCACGATCACGTTGACGTCCCACTGGATCCCGAAGGCCAGCGGCACGCCGTAACCGAACGCGATGAAGACCAGCAGCGCGGGAACGCCGCGGAAGAACTCGATGTAGCCCGTGGCAATCCACCGGTACAAGGGGAAGGACGAGAGCTTCATCAGGGCGAGCAGCAGGCCGCCGGACAGTCCCACGATGAAACCGAGGGCGGTGTAGATGAGGGTGTTCTTGAGGCCGACCAGGAAGATACCCGGGAACATGGGCCCGATCTTGGCGAAGTTGAAGACGCTGTTCCCTACGGTCGTCCAATCCACGGCGAGGATTACGGCGGCCAGGGCCACAACGAAGATCCCGGCCTGGACGTACAGACTGACTTTGGCGCGTTGACGTGCAGTCATTGCCATGGTGTTCTCACATTCATGTTGCGCAGTTGGGGCCCCGTACGAACTGTCCATCAGAACATATCGTTACGGGGCCCCTCCTGCGTGGATCTTGGGAGCCGGGCTCCGGGCTACTTGGCGGCCTCGCCGAACCAGGTGGTCTTGAACTTCTCCAAGGTGCCGTCGTCCGTGATGCGCTTCAGCGTGGCGTTCACCGAGTCGGCCATGGCGGTGTTGCCCTTCTTGATGGCGATGCCCAGCTTCTCACCGGTGGCGTAGTCTTCCACGCGCTTGAGGTTGGAGTCGTCCTTGATGGCGTAGCCCAGCACGGAGCCGTTGCCGACAGCGGCGTCGATGGTACCGGCCTTGAGGGCCTGGACCAGGAGACCGGAGTCTTCGAACTGCTGCGCTTCGATGCCCTTGTCCTTGGCGTACTGGGCACCGGTGGTGGCCTGCTGGACACCCACCTTCTTGCCCTTGGCGCCGTCCAGGTTGCTGATGCCGGAAGAGGACGTGGCAACGAGGGTCAGGTCGTCATCCATGTAGGGGGTGGAGAAGTCCATGACGTTCTTGCGCACGTCCGTGATGGAGATCGAGGAGATGGAGACGTCGCAGCCGGTCAGTGCCGTGCCGGTCTCGATTGCTTCGAAGGAGCTGTCCACCACGTTGAGCTCGGCCTTGAGGTCCTTGGCGACCTCGGCTGCGATGTCCATGTCGAAGCCGACGTTCTTGCCATCCTTCTGGAACTCGAAAGGCTCGTAGGGGATGTCCGAGCACACGGTCAGCTTGCCGGCGTTGATGAGCTGCGGGCCCGAACCCGAGGACGCTGCCGGGGTGGAGGAGCCACCACAGGCGGTCAGGGCGAGGGCGCCGGCGGCGAGCACGGCGGCCATCTTGGTACCGGACAGAACCGAACGGGAGATCTGCATGTTTTTTACCTTTTGTTGCAGTGGATGCTGAACTGAGTCGGTTTTAGTGTAGCGCCGAACGTGAGATGTGCATCACAGGAAACGAAGTTTCACTATTGGATAACTACTGTACCGAACATGCAAGGGCCCTTACGGAGTCTCTGTCTGGGATCCCGGATTCAGCGCCGGATGCCCAAGGCCTCCAACATCGGCCGGAATTTGGCCCACGTTTCCGCGAGCTCGGCCTCCGGCTGCGAGCCCTCCACGATCCCGCAGCCCGCATAAAGCCGAACCGTGTTGGCGTCCTCGATCACCGCGCCGCGCAGGGCTATGCCCCACTCGCCATTGCCGGCTGCATCCAGCCAACCGACCGGTCCGGCATAGGGCCCGCGGTCCAGGTGCTCCAGTTTCCGGATCAGGGCCCCCGCCACCAAGGTCGGGGTTCCGCACACGGCGGCGGTAGGGTGCAGCGCATTGATCAGGGCAAGGCACGTGGGTACGTGGCCCTCGATATCAGCCAGCTCGGCTTTGACGTCCGAGGCCAGGTGCCACACGTTGGGCAACTCCAGGATGAACGGTTCGCTGTGCGAGTTCATGGCCTCGGAGAACGGGGCCAGCTGCCGGGTCAGCGAGTCGATCGCGATCTCGTGCTCATGACGCTGCTTCTCCGATCCCGCCAAGACCCGTTCGGCGTACTCCATGGGGGAGCCGTCCACGCCCTCGGCATCGCGCCGGTCCAGCGTCCCGGCCAGCACCCGCGCCTGTGCGGTGCGGCCCTCAACCTGGATCAGCATCTCCGGTGTGGCACCCACCAGCCCGTCCACCCCGTAGGTCCAGCATTCCCGGTACCGGGCGGCGAGCTGCCGCAGGACCTCGGCCGCGTTGACCCCCTCAGGGAGGGTAGCCACCACATCCCGGGCGAGCACCAGTTTTTCCAGCTTCCCGGCCCGGATCTCCTCCACGCCGTTGGCAACAGCTTCCATCCACGCTGCCTCGCTCAGCGAGCCGCTGCTGAGGCGACCGGCGGAACCGTCAAGCGCGGCAACCCCAGGTGACATCCCGACGTCGGGACCTCCTGCCGCCTGCTCCCCACCGTCCGCGTCGCCGGGCTTAAGCCAGTGCCCGACGGCGGCCAGGACGCCTTCTTCGGTGAGGTCGCCGTCGTCGAAGGTCAACCGGGTAGCCCAGGCGCGGCCGTCCCGGATGCCGATGACCAGCTCCGGCAGGATCAGCCGCGAAATGTGCGGGGAGGTCTTGGAAAAGGCGAACGAGCCGAAGGCGACGGGGCCGGTGCCGGGAAGTTCGACGTGGTCCGTGATGTCAGCCTCGAGAATCAGGTGCCGCCACCAGATATCGGCTTCCAGGAACCGCTCCGGACCCGTGGCGCTGAACCGGGTCAACTCCCCGTAACCCACCAGGCCGGCCTCGCGGCGGGACCAGCAGAGAACGTCGTCACGCACCAGAAACGACGGCAGCCCCCCGGAGGATGAATCAACATCGAGGGGGACTGTCAAGGTGCGGAGCGTGCTGGTCATGATGCAACTACAGTACTCCCGGTGCCGCCGGAACCCGCCCCGACTTCTACAGGGAAGCAAACTCGGGGGAATGTCTGAGACAATTGCAGGGTGAACCGAGCATCCTTGGAAAAGCGTCCTGACGAAGTTGCGACGATGTTTGACGATGTCGCCCCGAAATACGACGTCGTGAACGATGTCCTCTCCATGGGGCAGACGCGCCGCTGGCGCCGGATCGTGGTCGATGCCATGGATGTGAAGCCGGGTCAGCGCGTGCTGGACCTCGCTGCCGGAACGGGCACCTCCAGCGAACCCTACGCCGACGCCGGTGTGGATGTTGTGGCATGCGACTTCTCGCTCGGCATGCTCAAGGTGGGCAAGCGCCGCCGTCCGGATATCGACTTCATTGCCGGCGACGCCACCAACCTGCCCTTCGCGGACAACAGCTTTGACGCGAGCACCATTTCCTTCGGGCTGCGCAACGTCAACGAACCCCGCAAGGCCCTCGAGGAGATGCTCCGTGTCACCAAGCCGGGCGGCCGCCTGGTCATTGCCGAATTCTCCCAGCCCGTGGTTCCGCTGTGGCGCACCATGTACACCGAGTACCTGATGCGTGCCTTGCCCGCCATCGCCACCAAGGTCTCCTCCAACCCGGATGCCTACGTCTACCTGGCCGAGTCCATCCGTGCCTGGCCGGACCAGGACCACCTGGCCCAGTGGCTGGCCGATGCCGGCTGGACAGACGTCACCTACCGCAACCTGAGCGGCGGCATCGTGGCCGTCCACCGTGCGCAGAAGCCCGCCGAGCACCGCGAAAGTGTTCCCGTGGCCAAGCTGCGCCGCCAGATCAAGCCGCGCCGGACGGGCGCACAGTCAGGCTGACTTAGGACACCGTGAAAGTACTGATAGTTGGCGCGGGCCCGGCGGGGTCCACTGCTGCGTATTACCTCGCCCAGGCCGGTATCGATGTGACGGTGCTGGAGAAGACGTCGTTCCCGCGGGAGAAGGTGTGCGGTGACGGGCTCACTCCCCGGGCTGTCCGTGAAATCCAGAAGCTGGGCCTGCCGCATTCCCAGGATGAGGGCTGGCGACGGAACAAGGGACTCCGACTGATTGCCGGTGGCCGCACCATCGAATTGCCATGGCCGGAAGTCTCCGACTTTCCCACGTACGGACTGATCCGCACCCGCCTCGGTTTCGACGAATCGTTGGCCCGCCACGCGGAGGCAGCGGGCGCCGTCGTGCTTGAACGCCACAGTGTCACCGGCGCCCTGCAGGACGACGACGGCCGCGTTATCGGCGCACGCGCCGCCATCCTGGACGAGTCCGGACGCAAGACGGGCGAACAGCGCGACTTCCATGCCGACGTCGTACTCGCCGCGGACGGCAATTCGACGCGGACTGCCGTATCACTTGGGATGCACAAGCGCGACGACCGCCCGCTGGGTGTTGCCGTGCGCACCTACTTCACCTCGCCGCGGCATGACGACGACTGGATGGAAGGCTGGCTTGAACTGCCCGGCAAGTCCGGCAAGCCGCTGCCCGGTTACGGCTGGGTGTTCGGGGTCGGCGACGGCACGTCCAACGTGGGCCTGGGCATCCTGAACTCCTCCAAGGAATTCGGCAAGCTCGACTACAAGCAGGTCCTGCGCGAATGGACCGCCGGCATGCCCGCCGATTGGGGCTTCACGCCGGAGAACCAGGTGGGGGAGATCCGTGGAGCCGCGCTGCCGATGGGCTTCAACCGCACACCGCACTACTCGCCTGGGCTGCTGCTTCTTGGCGATGCCGGCGGCATGGTCTCCCCGTTCAACGGTGAGGGCATTTCCTACGCCATGGAGTCGGCCCGGTTTGCTGCGGAGTTTATTGTCGATGCTGCCTCCCGTTCAGCTTCGGCCGGTTGGGCCACGCACGACGCCGATGCCCACCTTGCGCGGTACGCGGACTACGTGCGGGACCAGTGGGGTTCGCATTTCACGCTGGGCAGGGCGTTTGCCTTCCTGATCGGCAAGCCCGCCGTGATGAAGCTGGCGCTGCGCACGGGTATGCCCATTCCTGTGCTGATGCGCTTTGTAGTCCGCATGCTGGCAAACCTCACGGACTCCTCCGCCAAGGGTTTTGAAGACCGCGTGATCAGGGTCCTTGAAATGCTTGTCCCGCCCACCTCAAATACTTCCTCTGCCCGCTCTGTGACGGCGGCAGGGGCCGAGACCGCGGTTTCCGCACCAACTAGTTAGGGTTAACCCGTGACGAACTCTGCCGAACACAGCTGGACCCACGCCGGTCACGGCCTGCCGGACTCCAACGAGCCCGCCCCCAACACCACCGCAATCGCGACGGGCCTCCAGCTGCCCGCCGGATTTGCCGCAATTGCCGGCGATCCCGAGCTCGGCCCAGCCATCACCACCAACCTTGCACGGGTGGAAAAGAAGCTTCGCGAGGCCATCTCCAACTCCGACCCTTTGGCTGACGCTACGTCCCGTCACTTGGTGGAAGCCGGTGGCAAGCGTATCCGTCCCCTTCTGACGCTGCTGTGCGCGCACCTTGGTGATGCTTCACGTCCCGAGGTTGTCCAGGCCGCTGTTGTCGTGGAGCTGACCCACCTCGCCACGCTGTACCACGACGACGTCATGGACTCCGCACCCTTCCGCCGTGGTGCTCCTACAGCCCATGAGGTCTGGGGTAACTCCGTGGCCATCCTGACCGGTGACCTCATCTTCGCCCGTGCATCCATCCTGGTGTCCGAGCTCGGTTCGCGTGCCCTGGGGATCCAGGCCCGGACCTTCGAGCGCTTGTGCCTCGGGCAGCTCCACGAAACCGTGGGTCCCCGCGAAGACGAAGACGCCGTGGAGCATTACCTCTCTGTGATCGCTGATAAGACCGGATCCCTGGTTGCAGCATCCGGGCAGCTCGGTGCAATCTTTGCCGGCGCTGCTCCGGAGTTCGAAGACGTGCTCGTGGAGTACGGCGAAAAGGTTGGCGTGGCCTTCCAGCTGGCCGACGACGTCATCGATGTCACCGGCGTGAAGGTTAAGTCCGGCAAGTCTCCTGGCACCGATCTCCGTGAAGGCGTGCCCACCCTGCCCGTGCTCCTGCTCCGCCGTGACGCCGCCGCAGGGGATGCCTCGGCTACTTCGTTGCTTGAGCTGGTGGATGGCGACCTGTCCTCCGACTCCGCCCTGGCTGAGGCTGTCGCGGGCCTGCGCGAGCACCCCGTCACGGCCGAGTCCTGGAAGATCGCCCGCGACTGGTCGGACCAGGCCATTGCAGCGCTCGCCCCGCTGCCGGAGGGTGTTGTGAAGGCGTCCCTGACCAACTTCGCCCACGCAGTGGTGGACCGCAGCAGCTAGTTTTCCTTTGCTCCAGGCAGGCACTCGACCTTGAGGGTTGGGTGCCTGCTTTTTTGTGGGCCCTGGGTTGCTGCTTTTGTGCTCTGGGTGTGCCGCTGCCACCAACTTTGGGCATGGACAGGGGCGGGAAGCCCGGTTTTTGCGGCGTGTTCCCCGTGGTGGCTTCAAAGTGGGTGGTGGCGGCACGTGGGCTACCGCGCGCTGGGCTTGATATGGGTGCTTAAAAGGAATGGCCCCGGCTCGCTGCAACGTTACGAGTCATACGCTGCACCGAACCGGGACCACAATCTCCGTTCGCATCAGATCCACCGGAGGCATTTAGTGGATCCGTGAATAGCTTATGACAACCCTGTCACATTTGCAACATTGACCGTCAATGGCTTTTTCCCTGGTGTGCAGCGATTTACAGATTTGGCGCTGTGCCGCATCCACCCACTTTGCCCCGCCGCATCGGGTGACACGCCGAAAAAGGGGTCTGAAGTCATGGTCGACCCCCTCAAAGTGGGTGGTGGGGGCCCGGGAAGGTTTTCCACATAACCCATTTGGTGGGGCCAGCCAGGCCTGCCGGGGCCAACATGATGTCGGAATGAGCATCAACAACTTCCTTCGCAGCCGCCATGGAGCAGCCACCACCACATCCCTCTACGCCGCAGGGTTCAGTCGGCGGAGCCTGGCCAACGCCGTCAGGTCCGGCCGGATCAGTCGACTCCATCGTGGTGTGTACGTGTCCAAGGAAGCCGATCCGGATATCGTGGCCGCGTTCAGAGCCAACGGGAAGCTGACGTGCGTTTCGGCGGCGCGCTTCTACGGGCTCTGGACCCTGCACGATGTCAAGGACCTGCACCTCAGTTGCACCACGGGGTTGGCCCGGCGTCGGATCGTCCACCACGGCCAGTGCATCCACCCGGATCATCCCTACCTTCCGGTGGCTGGAGTTGCTGACGTTCTGCTCCATGCCATGAGATGCCTCCCCGAGTTGGAAGCATTGGTCATGGTGCAGAGTGCCGTTAGCCAGGCATTGCTGACCACCAAGTTCCTGGAAAGCAAGATGAAGGGCAACCGCAACGGAAAGCTCCGCGCCCTAGTGAATTTGGTCCTGCCAAGGGCCGACTCGCTCTTGGAGGTGCTCGCCCACACCCACTTCCGCCGGGCAGGCCTGCGGGTCCAGATGCACGCGGATGTCCCCGGGGTAGGGGAGGTGGATTGCTTGATCGAGGACTGGCTGATTGTGGAACTCGACGGCAGTACCCACTTTGAGCCAAAGCAGGTGAAAAAGGACCATTACCGGAACAACGCTTCCATCCGGGGCGGACGCCTGAGCCTGCACTACTACTACGCGGACGTCGTGTACCACCCGCAGCGGATGGTGGACGAGGTCCTGCAGGTCCTGGAAAACAGGGAGGCTGGCCTCTTCGGCGCCTACCGCTACATAGCCGGCCCGCCGCCGTCGTAATTTTTCGCGAAGCCTGTACCGCCACCACCAACTTTGAGGGCAAAAGGTGGCCGGGAGGCCCCTACAACGGCGTGTCCCGCCCACATCCCATTCAAAGTAGGTGGTGGCGGCACGCCTCCACCAGAATCAGCGCCACCAAACAAAACAGCCCCCGCCAACCCAAGGGCTGCGCGGGGGCTGTGAACCAGGAAAACCTAGTCTTCGTCGTTAAACGCCCAGTCGAACATGTCGAAGACGAACTCGGAGAACGTTCCTTCCTCGCTCTTCCACTGGCCGCGGGCGTTGTTGCGGCGGTAGACGATGGGATCCGGGATGCTGAGGTCGGCTACCCGGAAGCCCCAGGTGAACTGTTCGTCCTCGTCCTCGAGGAACATGAGGAAGCCCTCGTCATCGACTTCGAGTTCCTCGGGGTCCCAGAAGTAGTGGTAGGCCTCCATGAGGTCCTCGCAACCACCAAGGGCCAAGTAGAACTCGCGGAGCACCAGGGGGATGGTGAAGGAGTGCTCGGACAGGGCGTCATCGAGTTCCTCCGGCGTCAGGCCGTCTTCTTCCTGCCATTCATCCTCGAGATACTTTGGGACCAGCGCGCGGAACTTCTCGAGGAACATGTCAGTCATGCTCCCATCCTAGCTAATCGCGGACCCCCGGACTCGCCCCGGCGCGGTGCCATCCACGCACTGCCAGGGGGACGTACCAACCGCGCCGCCACGCCGTGACGCGGAAAGCAAAGACCACCCCTGCGATCAGGCAGGCGGTCAGCCCGCTGAAGAGCCCCAGGTCCCATAAAAGCGTGGTCAGCCCGGCCCCGACAAAGGCGGGCAGGGCGTAGATGTCACGGTTGTTGAAGAGGGTGGGAATCTCGTTGGCGGTGATGTCCCTCAGGAGACCGCCACCCACGGCCGTTGTGACACCCAACAGGATGCAGGTGACAGGGTTCATCCCCGCGGTCAGGGCTTTCAGGGTCCCGGTGATACAGAACAAAGCCAGCCCGCCGGCGTCGAACAGTGTCAAAAGCGAGGTAAAGCGCTGGACCGATGAAAACAGGTAGTAGACCAGCATGGCGGCCAGCAACGGTGGGGCCAGGTAGGCGGGGTTGGTGAAGGCCACGGGGGGCGCGGTATTGAGGATGATGTCGCGGATGACGCCCCCGCCCAAGGCCGCGATTGAGGCGAGCAGGATGGAACCGAGCACGTCGAACTGTTTCCGGGCAGCCAACAGGGAGCCGGAGACGGCGAAAAAGAACACGCCGATGAGGTCGAGCCACAAAAGAACGATGTCAAGGGAAATCAAGTGGACGGTTCTTTCTTAACGTGCTTCTCAACTGGTGCTGGCTCAACGTTACGCTAGCTCCCATGAACAGCCCCGTCTTGATTGCCTGTGCCCACGGAACCCGCAACACCGAGGGCCAGGCTGCCATCCGCCAGGTCATGGCCGACATCGAGGAACTACGGCCCGGGCTACAGGTCCTTGAGGCGTACGTCGACGTCCAGGAACCGGAGTTGTCCGGCGTGGTGGAGGGCCTGCCGCAGGGGACCCCGGCCGTGGTGGTGCCGCTCCTGCTCAGCACCGGTTTCCACATCAAGGTGGACGTGCCCAAGGCGATCAAGAGCCGGCCCGAGGTAGTTGCCGCCAAACCGATCGGCCCCGACCCGCGCCTGGCAGAGCTGCTCGCCGCGCGCCTGCGGGCCGCCGGCCTGCAGGATCACGACGGCGTGCTGCTGGCTGCCGCGGGTTCGTCACTTCCGGACGGGTCAGTGGACTCCGAAGAGCAGGCGCGCCTGCTCGCCGAACTGCTGCCGAACACGGTCCGGGTCGCCTATGGTGCCAGCGCCCAGCCGAACGTGCCCGACGGCGTCGCCTCCTTGCGTGCCGAACTCGGCGCGGAGGGTGGCCGGGTTTTCGTCGCGTCCTACCTGCTGGCGACCGGGTATTTCCATGACCAGCTGTTCAAGGCCGGAGCCGATGTGGTGACGGATCCGTTGCTGCCGTCGAAGGTCCTGGCAGAGATTGCACTGGAGAGATATGACGCAATCAAGGGCAGCCTTTCCTAAGCCATATTTCGCCGAAATGACGCGGATTCGGACTGCATAGAAACCGGGCGGGAACAAGGCCGGCGTGCTGTTCGTGACGAAATGTTTCCCTAGGTGACTCAACATTTCCGGACCTTTGCTGGCTAAATCTGGCCCCACCTACCCTCGATGTATGACAGATACAGCTGTAGCCGGTGCGCCCGCGGACACCGAAGTCTCCAAGCGTCCCGCACGCACCCGCCCGGCCGCCAAGCCCCACGGTCAGTGGAAGGTTGACGGCACCACACCCCTCAACGCCAACGAAACCTGGAAACAGGAAGACAACGGGCTGAACGTCCGTGAGCGTATTGAGTCTGTCTACTCAAAAGAAGGTTTCGACTCGATCGACGGAACGGACCTGCACGGCCGTTTCCGTTGGTGGGGCCTCTACACGCAGCGCAAGCCCGGGATCGACGGCGGCAAGACGGCGACGTTGGAACCGCACGAGCTCGAAGACAAGTACTTCATGCTGCGCGTGCGCATCGACGGCGGTGCGCTGACCACCGAGCAGCTTCGCGTGATCGGCCAGATCTCCGTGGATTTCGCCCGCGGCTCGGCTGACCTCACGGACCGCCAGAACATCCAGCTCCACTGGATCCGCGTGGAAGACGTCCCGGAAATCTGGCGCCGCCTGGAGGCTGTGGACCTGTCCACCACAGAGGCCTGCGGCGACGTACCCCGCGTCATCCTCGGTTCGCCGGTCGCAGGAATCGCCAAGGACGAGATCATCGATCCCACGCCGCTGATCCACGAACTGTCCGAGCGCTTCATCGGTGACCCGGAACTGGCCAACCTGCCGCGCAAGTACAAGACGGCGATCACGGGCCACCCGTCCCAGGACGTTGTCCACGAGATCAACGACTTCGCATTGGTGGGCGTGGTCCACCCTGAGCTTGGTGCCGGCTACGATCTGTGGGTCGGTGGCGGACTTTCCACCAACCCGCGCCTTGCCGAGCGCCTGGGCGTGTTCGTGTCCGCCGACGTCGCTGCCGAAGTGTGGCTGGGCGTCACCAGCATCTTCCGCGACTACGGTTACCGCCGCATGCGCACCAAGGCCCGCCTGAAGTTCCTCATGAACGACTGGGGTCCGGCCAAGTTCCGCCAGATCCTGGAGGACGAATACCTCGATTTCAAACTTCCGGACGGTCCTGCCGCTCCCAAGCCCAACGCTCCCGGCGACCACATCGGCGTGCACGAGCAGAAGGACGGCAAGTTCTTCATTGGTGTTGCCCCCACGGTCGGCCGTACCTCGGGCGAGGCTCTGGTGAAGCTCGCGGACACCCTGGAGCAGCACGGCACGCACCGCCTGCGCACCACTCCGCACCAGAAGCTCGTCATCCTGGACGTTGCCAAGGAGCAGGTTGAACCGCTGATCGCCGAACTGGACACGCTGGGCCTGTCCGCCCGCCCGTCCGTGTTCCGCCGCGGCACCATCGCCTGCACGGGCATCGAGTTCTGCAAGCTCGCGATCGTCGAAACCAAGGTCACCGCCGCCACGGCCATCGCCGAACTGGAACGCCGTTTGGCCGACCTCGTGGAAACGAAGCAGCTTCCGCAGGCACTGTCCCTGCACATCAACGGCTGCCCCAACTCGTGCGCCCGTATCCAGACGGCCGATATCGGTCTGAAGGGCATGATGCTGCCAACGCCCGACGGCGACCCCACCCCGGGTTTCCAGGTCCACCTTGGTGGCGGGCTGGCCAACAACGAGCGCGAGGAAGCCGGTTTGGGACGTACCGTCCGCGGCCTCAAGGTCACGGTCGAAGACCTGCCTGACTACGTGGAACGTGTGGTCCGCAAGTTCGTCGAAGTTGGCGCCGAGGGCCAGACCTTCGCCGAGTGGGCACACTCCGCAGATGAAGGAGACCTCCAGTGACACTAGCCCTCAAGCGGTCCAACGAAGAGCTCAAGGCACTGGCAGAGGCCGGCGCCGCCGAGCTCGGCTGGAACGCCTCCGCCACCGACGTGATCGCCTGGGTTGCCCGCAACTTCGAGCTGCCCGCCATCACCGTGGCCTGCTCCATGGCCGACGCCGTCCTGCCGGCCTTGGTCGCGGACCAGATTCCCGGCGTCGACGTCTTGTTCCTGGAAACCGGATACCACTTCAAGGAGACCTACCAGACCCGCGATGAGGTCGCGGCCAACCTGCGGGTCAACGTGGTGGACGTCCTTCCGGAACACACGGTGGAGCAGCAGGACAGCCTGCTGGGCAAGGACCTGTTTGCCCGCGATCCCGGCCAGTGCTGCGCCCTGCGCAAAGTGGCCCCCCTCCGCCGCTCCCTTGCCGGCTACGAGGTGTGGTTCACCGGTGTCCGCCGCGACGAGGGCCCCACCCGGACCAATACTCCCGTGGTCACCTGGGATGAGAGCTTCGGCCTCGTCAAGGTGAACCCTATGGTGGACTGGTCCTTTGACCAGTTGGTGGAGTACTCCGAGGACAACATCCTTCCCGTCAACCCCCTCCTGAGCCAGGGCTACCCCTCCATCGGTTGCCAGCCCTGCACCCGCAAAGTGGCCCCGGGCGAAGACCCCCGGGCCGGTCGCTGGGCAGGATCCGACAAGACAGAATGCGGGTTACACACATGAGCACTTACACAACAGAGGAGTCCACGGTGGAAGTTGCAGCAGCAGTAGACGCTTCCTCGGTCGAGCGTCTAAGCTCACTGGACACCCTCGAGTCCGAAGCCATCCACATCATCCGCGAAGTGGTCGCTGAGTTCGAGAAGCCTGCGCTGCTGTTCTCCGGCGGCAAGGACTCTGTGGTGATGCTGCACCTGGCAACCAAGGCTTTCTGGCCGGGCAAGGTTCCGTTCCCGGTGTTGCACGTGGACACGGGCCACAACTTCCCCGAGGTCCTGGACTTCCGTGACCGCACGGTCGAGCGCCTTGGCCTGAAGCTGGTTGTCGGCTCGGTGCAGGAATTCATTGACCGCGGCGAACTCGCCGAGCGTGCCGATGGAACCCGCAACCCGTTGCAGACCGTACCGCTGCTGGATGCGATCCAGAAGAACAAGTTCGACGCCGTGTTCGGCGGCGGCCGCCGGGACGAAGACAAGGCCCGGGCCAAGGAACGCATCCTGAGCCTGCGCGACGAGTTCGGCCAGTGGGATCCGCGCAACCAGCGCCCCGAATTGTGGAACCTGTACAACGGCCGCCACACCGTGGGCCAGCACGTCCGTGCCTTCCCCATCAGCAACTGGACCGAGCTGGACATCTGGCGCTACATCGAGCGCGAGAACATCGAGCTGCCCAGCCTGTACTACGCCCACGAGCGCGAGGTCTTCGCCCGCGACGGCATGTGGCGCGCAGTGGGCGAGGTCTCCCAGCCGCTCCCGCATGAGGACGTCATCACCAAGACGGTCCGCTACCGCACAGTGGGCGACATGTCCTGCACCGGGGCCGTCGAATCCGACGCGTTCACCGTGGCCGACGTCGTTGTTGAAGTCGCTGCCTCCACCCTGACCGAACGTGGCGCCACCCGCGCAGATGACCGCATCTCCGAGGCAGCCATGGAAGACCGCAAGAAGGACGGCTACTTCTAAATGAGCACCGACACCGCATCCCTCATCTCCGGCACTGACGGCCTGGACTCCGCTCCGCTGCCGTCCACGCTGTTCCGTTTCGCTACTGCCGGATCGGTCGACGACGGCAAGTCCACTTTGGTGGGCCGCCTCCTTCACGACTCCAAGGCGATCCTTGCCGACCAGCTCGACGCCGTTGCCCGGACCTCCGCGGACCGCGGCTTCGGCGGCGACAAGGGCGGCATCGACCTGGCCCTCCTCACGGACGGCCTGCGGGCCGAGCGCGAACAGGGCATCACCATCGACGTTGCGTACCGCTACTTCGCCACGGACCGCCGCAGCTTCATCCTGGCGGACTGCCCCGGCCACGTTCAGTACACCAAGAACACGGTGACGGGCGCGTCCACAGCGGATGCCGTCGTCGTACTTATCGATGCACGCAAGGGCGTCCTGGAGCAGACCCGCCGCCACCTGTCCGTGCTGCAGTTGCTGCGCGTGGCCCACGTGATTGTGGCCGTGAACAAGATCGACCTGGTGGACTTCAGCGAGCAGGTGTTCCGCGACATCGAGGCGGACGTCCGCAAGGTGGCCCAGGAGCTTGGCCTGGGTTCCGATGGTGTTTCCGATCTGCTGGTGGTGCCCGTTTCGGCGCTTGACGGCGACAACGTGGTGGACCGCTCCAAGCGCACCCCCTGGTACACGGGCCCGGCACTGCTGGAGGTCCTGGAGACCCTTCCGGCGGCAGACGAGCTGGAAGCCGGGCTGGAGAGTTTCCGGTTCCCCGTGCAGCTGGTCATCCGCCCACAGGGCGCGCTGGCTCCGGATGCCGTTGCCGGCGGCCTGGACGTGGAGGCATACCGTGACTACCGCGCCTATGCCGGCCAGGTCACCGAAGGGTCAGTGAAGCTCGGTGACGAGGTCACCGTCCTCAGCCCGGGCCACGAGCCGCGCATCACCACGGTGGTGGGCATCGACTTCGCCGGACGCTCCCTGGAAGAGGCCGCAGCTCCGCAGTCCGTGGCCATCCGCCTGGCTGACGAGATCGACATCGCCCGCGGTGACACCATCGCAGCGGCCGGCACGGTCCGGGAAAGCTCCGCCGACCTCTATGCCTCCTTGTGCTGGCTGTCACCCAAGCCGCTCCGCGAAGGCCAGAAGGTCCTGGTGAAGCACGGCACGCGTACCGTCCAGGCGCTGGTCCGCAACGTCAACGGCAAGCTGGATCTCGCCACGTTCAAGGTGGAGCCGTCGTCCACGCTGGAGCTCAACGACATCGGGCACGCCCAGTTGCGCCTGGCCGCACCGTTGCCGTTGGAGAACTACCTGCACCACCGCCGCACCGGCGCTTTCCTGGTGATCGACCCGATCGACGGCAATACCCTTGCTGCCGGTCTGGTCAAGGACCACCCGGGCGACCACGAAGACGAACGTTACGTCATCTAAGGTCACAGACAGACACAAAAGACCGCAGCTTTGTTCGATCATCCCCACGCTGCACGGCGGGAATGTCGAACACGCTGCGGTCTTTCTGCAGAACGGACACCATGCCCCGGAATACCTCCCTCAGTACGCTCCTGCACACCGGCCACACCCTGGTGCTGGATGGTGCCCTGGCCACGGAACTCGAAGCCCACGGCTGCGACCTGGAAGATCCCTTGTGGTCCGCCAAGGTCCTTATGGAGCAACCGCACCTGATCAAGCAGGTCCACAGGGACTATTACGACGCCGGTGCCTCCGTGGCGATCACCGCCAGCTACCAGGCCACTCCGCAGGGTTTTGCCCGACGCGGGCTGTCCCTGGAGGAGTCACTTGAGCTGGTCGCGCGCAGCGTCCGGCTGGCTGACGAGGCACGGAAGGAACACGCGGCGGCCACCCCGGATTCCGGGCCCCTGTTGATCGCCGGGTCCGTGGGTCCCTACGGCGCGTACCTGGCTGACGGTTCCGAATACCGCGGCGATTACACGCTTTCTGCCGCGGAATTCCGGGATTTCCACCGCCCGCGTATTGCCGCACTGGTGGACGCCGGAGCCGATTTCCTGGCCTGCGAGACGCTGCCTTCCTACGCCGAAGCGGCGGCGGTGGTGGAGCTCGTGGCGGAGTTCGACGTCGAATCCTGGTTCACGTTCACGCTTCGGGACGGCAGCCACATCAGTGACGGAACGCCCCTTGCGGACGTGGCTGCGCTGCTTCGCGTGGAACCGCGCGTGACCGCCGTCGGGGTTAATTGTGTGCCGCTGGAACTGGTGTCGCCCGCCCTTGGTGAACTCCAGGCCGCGGGCGATGTTCCGCTGGTTGCCTACCCGAATTCGGGGGAGACCTACGACGCCGTGACCAAGACCTGGGGGCCTGCCGGCGGGGTTGCGGACTCGGGCACGCTGGCCGGAAATGTTGCCGACTGGCTCGCCTTGGGGGCGCGGCTGGTGGGTGGCTGCTGCCGGACGACCCCTCGGGACATTGAAGGCCTGGCGGGGAATGTGACGCCAAGTGACCCTTCATGAACCTTGGTTTCTGCGGGATTGAAGCCGAAATATGACAGTCCCTACTGTGAACTCATGACCTCTCCGGAATGGTCCTTCCTTGCCCAACCAGGGCGATGTTGCGGGGCCTGATCTTCGCCCCAGCTCGCATCCCACTTCCATAAGGACCCCCCATGGCAAACAACTCCGAGTCACAAAAACCCGAGTCAGGAACCACCCGCATCGTTGCAGGTGAGTCGACCAAGCCCAAGCGCCGCCGCACGGTGGAAATCGCCGTGGCAGTCGGCCTTGTCCTGCTGATCGGCGCCGGCGCAGCAGTAGCTTCGGTGGTTTCCAACAGCAACAACCAGGCCGCCCCGGCACCCACCACGTCGCCCGCGGCCGAACTCAAGCTCGGCTACTTCAGCAACGTCACGCACGGCCCGGCGCTGGTCGGCACCAGCCAGGGCATCATCGCCAAGGAACTTGGCAGCACCAAGCTCAGCACGCAGATCTTCAACGCCGGCCCCGCCGCGATCGAGGCCCTCAACGCCGGTGCGATCGACGCCACCTACATCGGCCCGAACCCGGCCATCAACTCCTTCGTCAAGAGCAACGGCGAGTCCATCAGCATCATCGCCGGTGCAGCAGCAGGCGGCGCGCAGTTGGTGGTCAAGCCGGAGATCAACTCCGCGGCAGACCTCAAGGGCAAGGTCCTCAGCTCCCCGCAGCTCGGTGGCACGCAGGACGTCGCACTCCGGGCGTGGCTCGGCGACCAGGGCTACAAGACCAACGTGGACGGCAGCGGTGATGTGAACATCAACCCCACCGAAAACGCGCAGTCCCTGAAGCTCTTCACAGACGGAAAGCTCGACGGCGCGTGGTTGCCTGAGCCGTGGGCCTCCCGTTTGGTCCTCGAAGCAGGCGCCAAGGTCCTGGTTGACGAGAAGGACCTGTGGGAGAACGGTGAATTCACCACCACCATCCTGATCGTGAACAAGAAGTTCGCCGCAGAACACCCCGAGACCGTCCAGGCGCTCCTCAAGGGCCACGTGGAGTCGGTCAACTGGCTGAACAACGCCTCACCCGCGGACAAGGCAAGCACCATCAACGCCGTCCTCAAGGACACCGCCGGCAAGCCGCTTCCCGCCAACGTGATCGAGCGTGCACTGCAGAACATCAAATTCACCACCGACCCGCTGGCCGGAACGTACAAGAAGCTCTTGGAAGACGGCGTCAAGGCCGGCACCACCAAGGAAGCTGACATCAACGGCATCTTCGACCTCCGCGCCCTGAACGAGGTTGAAGGCAAGAAGACCTCGGCTGCAGGACTCGGCCAGGACTAACACCACCGGCCGGCCCGCTTCATCACCGGAGCGGGCCGGCTTTGGGCGTATCAACAGCAAGACCAATCAACACGAAGGACGGGACCATGCCAGTCGTACTCGAGAACCTGGGGAAGCGCTTCGGCGACGGCGCCCCGGTGCTGGACGACGTCAACGCCACCATCGCACAAGGCGAGTTTGTCGCCCTCCTTGGTGCGTCCGGCTGCGGCAAGTCCACCCTGCTGAACATCATCGCGGGACTGGAGCATCCGACGTCGGGCGCTTTGGAGGTGCCCAGCGACGGCGCGGCCTTCATGTTCCAGGATGCGTCCCTGTTCCCGTGGTTGACCGCCCGCGGCAACATCGAACTGGCCCTGCAGCTGGCTGACAAGTCCGGCACCAAGGCAAGCCGCCGGGCCCGCGCCACCGAACTCCTTGAGCTGGTGCACCTGGGCGGGGCGGGGGACAAGCGTCCGCATGAGCTGTCCGGCGGCATGCGGCAGCGCGTGGCACTCGCGCGGTCTTTGGCCCAGGACCGGCAGGTGTTGCTCATGGACGAGCCGTTCGCTGCGCTCGACGCCATCACCCGCGACCTTCTGCACGATGAACTTGAGCGCATCTGGAAGGAAACCGGCCGCACCATCATCTTCGTGACGCACAACGTGCGTGAGGCCGTGCGTTTGGGCCAGCGTGTGCTGCTGTTGTCCTCGCGTCCCGGCCGGGTAGTGGCCGAATGGAATGTTACCGAGGAACACCGCACCGACGCCGGCCGTGCAGGGGAGCTCACCGGCGTCATTACCCGACGACTTCGCGAGGAGATCCGCCGCCATGCCAAGTAACCAGACCACTGAAGAGCGGACCCTCCCCGTGACTGATTCCCACCACATCACCTCACCGTCGCTGAAAGGCAACGCCTCCGAGCTCCGGGACCTGGAAGCCGGCCTGGACAACCTCCAGCTGGACACAGGCCGCAAGGGCGGTATCGAGTGGAAGCGCGTGCTGTTGCCCGTGCTGGCATTGGTTGTCCTCATCCTCGCCTGGCAGTTCTATGTCTCGCTGGAGCTCAAACGGCGTGACCTCGTCCCCGGGCCTGTTGATGTCTTCAACCAGTTCCTCACGCTGTGGGGCGAGGGCAAGCTCCAGGAGGCAGTGTGGACCTCGTTGCAGCGTGGCGTGGTTGGCTTCCTTATTTCCGTGGTGATTGCCACCCCGATCGGGCTGATCCTGGCCCAGGTCGCTCCGCTGCGCCGCGCCTTTGGCCCGCTCATTTCCGGCTTGCAAGTCCTGCCGTCCGTGGCTTGGGTTCCTGCGGCCATCATCTGGTTCGGCCTGACCGACGCCACCGTCTACTTCGTGGTGTTCATGGGTGCTATTCCGTCCATCATCAACGGACTGATCTCCGGAGTGGACCAGATCCCGCCGCAGTACCGCAGCGTTGGTACGGTGCTTGGCGCGAACCGGCTGCAGATGGCCCTTCAGATCGTCCTGCCCGCAGCTCTGCCCGGGTATATCGGTGGTTTGAAGCAAGGGTGGGCATTCTCCTGGCGTTCCCTCATGGCCGCTGAAATCATCGCCGTTGGTGGCACCATTGGTTTCGGGCTGGGATCGTTGCTGGACCAAGGCCGTCTGTTGTCCGACATGACTATCGTGATGTCCGCGATCCTGCTGATCCTGTTCGTGGGCATTCTGATTGAGCTCCTGGTGTTCGGCCCTATCGAGAAGCGGCTCCTGCAGCGCCGCGGCCTGTTGGCGGGCAGCAGCCGCTAGCCCGGATCTGACGCAACGCAAAGCCCGACGCAACGCAAAAGCCCGACGGTGACCACCCGCCGTCGGGCTTTCCCACGGACGCTCTCTCACCGAACACCCCTTTCCCAAGGACCCTCTCTCACCGAACACCCCTTTCCCGAGGACCCTCTCTCACCGAACACCCCTTTCCCGAGGACCCTCTCTCACCGAACACCCCTTTCCCGAGGACGCTCTCTCACCGAACACCCCTTTCCCGAGGACGCTCTCTCACGTCCCGCCGGGAGTGCGCGCGCCCTTTTGCACCGAATGCACCTCTTCTTCGTGGGCTGCGCATTCTTTCCGCCTGGCGCACCCTAAACTACGGGTGCGGATGGCGGAAAGGGTTGCGGCTCCAGCGGCGAACCCACCGCGGGATGCGTTCAGCCGCCGTCGTGCGTAAACCCTAAGCAGCCCGACGGTAGTGCACGGAAACAACTCCGTTGCTGAGAGGTGACGTCGAGATCAGTTCGAGGCGGCGGGTGCTGGGGAGCCCGCCCTGGAAGAGGGTCGGGCCGTGGCCGGTGATCACGGGGTGGACCAGGAACTTGTACTCGTCGATCAAGTCCAAGCGGTCGAGCTCCGTGGCGAGTTTGCCGCTGCCGACCAGCACTCCTTCTGGAATGCGGTCCTTGATTTCCTGCACGGCCGCGCGGACCTCGCCGGTCAGGTGGTGGCTGTTGGTCCATGGGAAGTTGGTGCGCGTTGACGAGAAGACGTACTTTGGCATTTCTTCCAGCGTGACCGCCCACTCGCGGAGCGCAGGCGGCGCTTCCACCTCGCCCCGTGCGACCGCGGGCCAATAGGCCTCCATCATTTCGTACGTGGTTCGGCCCCAGAGCATGGCCCCGTTCTCCTCCAAGAGCCGGGTGTAGTAGGCATGCGTTTCGTCATCCGCGATGCCCTCCCGGTGGTCGACACAGCCGTCCAAGGTGACATTGATGCTGAAGGTCAGGAGCCCCATTGGCTGATTCTAGCCCCGACCAATGCCGACGCTCTGGCACATACGGACCCGTTACGTGGTCCGCGCCATAGAAGGGGCCCGGGCGGAATGACCGGCGGCGGATCTGCGTTGTGACGGGCATGCACAAGAAACGGATCGGCTTCCTGTCCTTCGGTCACTGGGCCCGCGTTCCCGGTTCACTGGTTCCCACGGCCGGTGAGGCCCTCAAACAGGGGATCGAACTCGCTGTCGCGGCCGAGGAACTTGGTATTGATGGTGCCTTTTTCCGCGTGCACCACTTTGCCCGTCAGCAGGCCTCGCCCTTCCCCTTGCTGAGCGCCATTGCGGCCAGAACCAGCCGTATCGAAATGGGTACCGGCGTGATCGACATGCGGTACGAGAACCCCCTCTATATGGCCGAGGAAGCAGCAGCCACTGACCTGATCAGCGATGGAAGGCTGCAGCTCGGTGTGAGCCGTGGTTCACCCGAGCCCGCCCTGAACGGTGCCGCCAACTTTGGCTATGTTCCGGCGGAGGGCGAGGACGGCGGTGACATGGCCCGCCGTCATACTGCCCTGTTCCGCAAGGCGATCGCGGGCCACGGGGTAGCCCAGGCTGATCCGCACTACGCCGGAGGGGCCACCGGGCTTCTCCCGATCCAACCTCTCTCGAAAGGCCTGCCGAATCGGATCTGGTGGGGCGCAGGAACCCGCAAGACGGCTGTGTGGGCAGCTGAGCAGGGCATGAACCTCATGAGCTCCACCCTGCTGACCGAAGACACCGGCGTACCCTTCGACCAGCTCCAAGCCGAGCAGATCCAGATGTTCCGCGACGCCTGGACTGCCGCTGGGCACGACTTCGAGCCCCGGGTTTCGGTGAGCCGCAGCATCATCCCGATCGTCGACGCCGAGGACAACCACTACTTTGGCCTTCGCGCCCAAGCCGACAGCCAAGACCAGGTAGGGATCCTCGACGGCGCCCTGTCGCGTTTCGGGAAGAGCTACATCGGCTCGCCCGAGCAACTCGCCGAGGAACTCTCGCAGGATGCTGCGGTCCAGTCCGCAGATACTGTGCTGCTCACGGTCCCGAACCAGCTCGGCGTCGAGTACAACGCGAAGCTGCTGGGGAACGTGGCAAAGCACGTCGCGCCTGCCTTCGGTTGGGAGGCTGCCCGGGCGGGCTAGGTCGGCGGGTTTCCGGGACGGGCGCCGGGCATCGAGTAGTGTTTTTGGCTGTGCGCATGCACCAAAGACACTGAAACACGTGCCCGGCCTCCCTTCAAAGACGAAGGGTGACCCGGCTGAGACAGAGGCCGACCCATGGATATCCAAAACCTGCTCGAAGACATCGCAGGAGCTGTTCAACCCCAGATAGGCCAAGGACAAGTGGCCGGTTACATTCCACAGCTCGGTGCTGTTGACCCCCACCAGTTCGGGATATCCCTGGTCACCAAGGACGGTGAGGTGTTCTCAGCCGGTGATGCGCACGTGGAGTTCTCCATCCAGAGCATCTCCAAGGTCTTCGCCTTGGCGTTGGTGCTCTCCAGCGATGGCGACGGAATCTGGAAGCGGGTGTTCCGCGAACCTTCGGGCAACCCGTTCAATTCGCTAGTCCAGCTGGAAAGCGAAGACGGGATACCCCGGAACCCGTTCATCAACGCCGGGGCGATCGTCGTGACGGACAGGCTGTTGAGTCTGACGGGAGATGCCGCCGGAGCCGTCCGTGCCTTGATGAGGCGGGAATCGGGAAACGCCCTGGTGGACACGGACCATAGGGTGGCCACCTCGGAACTGGAGAGCGGGCACCGCAATGCCTCGCTGGCGCACTTCCTGGCCAGCTGCGGCAACCTGGAGAATCCCGTGGATGAGGTCCTGGAGTCCTACGCGCAGCAGTGCGCCTTGGCCATGACGTGCCAGGACCTTGCCCTGGCCGCCCGGTTCCTCGCATCCAATGGGCTGGGAGCCGAGGGGGAGTTGGTGCTCTCGCCCGCCCAGACAAAGCGGATCAACGCGGTCATGCTGACGTGCGGTACGTACGATGCCGCGGGTGAGTTCGCTTACAGGGTGGGCCTCCCCGGGAAGAGCGGCGTCGGAGGCGGGATTGTTGCAGTTGTTCCCGGCAAATGCGCCATCAGCGTCTGGAGCCCTGGTTTGGGGCGTTCCGGCAACTCGGTGGCGGGTGTGGCTGCCTTGGATGAGTTCACCACCAGGACTGGCTGGTCGGTCTTTTAGCAAGCCTGCGGATTTGAAACTGTTTGTGACGCTGCATTACCCAGCGTTACCGGGTGTGTCCGGGCCTTTGAAGCATATTACGCGCCAGCCCTACAGTTTTTTCATGGCAATTCAGGACATATACCCCACCGCACTGCGGCTTCTCGGCCGCCCGGTGCTGGTGGTGGGCGGCGGACCCGTAGCCGCGCGCCGCGCCAAGGGGCTGCTCGACGCCGGCGCGAAAGTTACGGTGGTCGCTCCCGTTGCCTCTGACAAACTTCGCGCTTTGGTCGATTCGGGCCTGCTCGCTTGGGAGTCCCGCGAATACCGGGCGGAAGACCTCGACGGCGTCTGGTTCGTCCAGACGGCAACCGGCGCTGCCGCCGTGGACACCCAGGTGGCGGCCGACGCCGAAGCGCAGCGCATCTGGTGCGTCAATGCCTCCGACCATGAAGCATCGGCTGCCTGGACCCCCGCGGTGGCCGAGGTGGACGATGTCAAGATCGCCATCAACGCCGGGGGAGACCCGCGCCGCGCCATGGCTCTGCGTGACGCCGTGGCTACGGCGCTCGAATCCGGCGATCTTCCCCTTCGCCGCCACCGCAAGGCATCGGCCGCCGGTCATGGAAGCATCGGATCCGTGGCACTCGTTGGCGGTGGGCCGGGGGATACCGGCCTGATCACTGTGCGCGGCCGCCGCCTGCTGGGCCAGGCCGACGTCGTAGTTGCTGACCGTCTTGGACCGCGCGGGTTGCTCCAGGGGCTGGCCCCTGACGTGCGCGTCATCGAGGTCGGCAAGACACCTGGCCATCACCCGGTTCCGCAATTGGAGATCAACCGCATCCTTGTCGAGGAGGCCCTGAAGGGCAACCGTGTGGTCCGCCTCAAAGGCGGCGACCCCTATGTCCTGGGGCGCGGCGGTGAGGAAGCAGAATTCTGCCGGCAGAACGGCGTCGAGGTTGAAGTGGTGTCCGGCGTGACCTCAGCGATCTCCGTTCCTGCCGCCGCCGGCATCCCCGTAACGCACCGTGGGCTGGCCAAGGGTTTCAGCGTGGTGACCGGCCACGAAGAGCTTTCGGAAGTCCCCGCACGCCCCGACCACACTGTGGTGTTGCTCATGGGAGTGGCCCAATTGCGCGAGTCTGCGGCTGCCCTGGCCGCCTCGGGTCTGCCTTTGGACACTCCAGTAGGTATCGTAGAAAACGGGTATTTGCCGGAGCAGCGCGTCACGATCGGCACGTTGGAGACCATCGCGGACCAGGCGGAAGCCGTCGGCGTGGCCAACCCAGCAGTCATTGTGATCGGCGATGTTGTCCGCGTCAGCCCCTTTGCACCCCAGCACTTCAAGACCGCTGACTACAGCACCATTACCCCCAACCGTCCCCGCGTCCGCACCAACTAGCCCCCGGCCCAACTAGGTAGCAGCAAAGCACGTTTTGAGCCCTCAAAACGCGCACAACTGCGACTCAGTTGGGAGGCCCGAAAAGAAGAAGGAACACAGCCGTGTCAACTAGCACCACCGTAGGTTCTGCGGACCGTCCGCTTCGCGTCGCCGTCATCGGCTCCGGCCCGGCCGGCGTGTACGCAGCCGACATCCTGACCAAGAGCGAAGCCGTCAAGAGCGGCGAACTCAACGTCAGCATCGACCTGTTCGACCGCTATCCGGCACCTTACGGCCTGATCCGTTACGGCGTCGCTCCGGACCACCCCCGCATCAAGGGCATCGTGAACGCCCTCCACAAGGTCCTGGACCGCGGCGACATCCGTTTCTTCGGCAACGTGGACTACGGCACGGACCTGTCCATCGAGGACCTCCGCAAGCACTACGACGCCGTCATCTTCGCCACCGGCGCCATCAAGGATGCCGACCTGAACATCCCCGGCATCGAGCTGGAGGGCTCCTTCGGCGGCGCCGACTTCGTCTCCTGGTACGACGGACACCCGGACGTTCCGCGCGAATGGCCGCTGGACGCCAAGGAAATCGCCGTGCTTGGCAACGGCAACGTGGCGCTGGACGTCGCCCGCGTCCTGTCCAAGCACGCCGATGACCTCCTGGTCACCGAAATCCCGGACAACGTCTACGCCGGCCTGAAGAACTCCCCGGTCACCGACGTTCACGTGTTCGGCCGCCGTGGCCCTGCACAGGTGAAGTTCACGCCGCTGGAACTGCGCGAACTCTCGCACTCGAAGGACGTGGACATCATCCTCTACGCCGAGGACTTCGAGTTCGACGAAGAGTCCGACCGCCAGGTCCAGACCAACAACCAGACCAAGACCATGGTTGGCACACTCACCAACTGGATTGCCGAGCAGCCGGAGGACCTCTCCGAGCTCAAGGCTTCCCGCCGCCTGCACCTGCACTTCCTGCACAGCCCGGTGGAGATCGTCGATTCTCCGGAGACCCCGGGCAAGGTTGCCGGCATCAAGTTCGAGCGCACCGAACTGGACGGCACGGGCAACGCCCGCGGCACCGGCGAGTTCATCGACTACCCCGTCCAGGCCGTGTACCGCGCCATCGGCTACTTCGGTTCTGCCCTGCCGGACGTCGAGTTCGACCACAAGAAGGGCGTTGTGACCAACGACGGCGGCCGCGTCCTGGACGCCGACGGCCAGCACGTCCCGGGCCTCTACGCAACGGGTTGGATCAAGCGTGGTCCGGTTGGCCTGATCGGCCACACCAAGGGCGACGCCCTGGAGACCGTCACCTACCTGCTGGAGGACCGCGAAAACCTGCCGTTCGCCGAGGTCCCTTCGGCAGATGCAGTGGTGGAACTCCTCGACAGCCGCGGCGTGCAGTTCACCAGCTGGGAAGGCTGGCTTGCCCTGGACGCCCATGAACTCGCCCTTGGCGCAGCGGCAACCGAGGCCGGAGGTTCGCACGGTGTTGAGGTTACCCGCGAACGCATCAAGGTGGTTCCGCGCGAGGACATGGTCAACATCTCCCGCGACGGCGTAGCCGCGCAGGTCTAGTTCTTCATTTTTCATCAACGCGGGGCCACTGCTGGTGGCCCCGCGTTGTTTTAATCTGGGGTATGGACGTCGTGGTGATCGAGACACCCCAGCTGGGGGACCGCAGCTACCTGGTCCACGACGGTTCAGTGGCGCTGGTGATCGATCCGCAGCGGGACATTGACCGGGTGGAATCAGCGGCTCTTGCTGCGGGCGTCCGCATCACGCACGTGGCCGAAACCCACCTGCACAACGACTACGTCACCGGGGGCTTGATCCTTGCGGAGAAACACGGTGCCGCCTATCTGGTGAACGGGGCAGATCCCGTCTCCTTTGCGCGGACCGCCGTGGCGGACGGGGATGTCTTCTCCGTGGGCCGCCTGTCCGTGCGGGTGGTCGCCACGCCAGGCCACACCCACACGCACCTCGCGTACGTAGTGCACGACGGCGGCACGGAAGCCGTGTTTTCCGGCGGCAGCTTGCTCTACGGCTCGGTGGGGCGGACGGACCTGGTGTCACCCGGGCAGACCGCGGCGTTGGCCCACGCGCAGTATTCTTCTGTCCGTCGACTGGCGGACTCGGCGCACCCGGAGGCCGCGCTCTATCCCACCCACGGTTTTGGATCCTTCTGCTCCATTGGCCCGGCGAGCCACCAGGATTCATCTACCTTGGCCGAGCAGTCAGCACACAACCACGCCCTCACCGATCCGAGTGAAGAGCACTTCGTGGCCGAGTTGCTCGCCAACATCACGGCGTACCCTGCGTACTACGCGCACATGAGCCCGCTCAATGCAGCCGGTCCGGCACCGGCGGACCTGGGCATTCCGGACTCCGTTGAACCCGGGGAGCTGCGACGCCGGCTCTTGGCCGGAGAGTGGGTGGTGGACCTCCGGCACCGGATTGCTTTCGCGGAGGATCACCTGGAAGGCAGTGTAGCTTTCGAGTACGGCAACGGCTCGAACTTCACCAGCTACCTCGGCTGGGTGATCCCGTGGGAACAGCCGCTCACGCTCCTGGGCTCACACGAGGACGTGGGGAAAGCGATCCGCGACCTGGCGAGGATCGGCATCGACAGTCCGGATGCCGCCGTCGGACTTTCCGGCGGAGCTGCCTTGGAAGTCCTGGCGCCGGGCGCACCGCGGTCCGGCTACCCCCACGCAGACTGGAGCCTGCTGCTGAAGGAGCGCGCTCAGGATGACGTGGTCCTGGATGTGCGGCGGCCCGAGGAGTTCGCAGCCTCGCATGTGCAGGATGCCGTGAATGTACCCGTGTATGAACTCCTTGCCCGGATGACCGAACTGCCGGAAGCCAGGGTGTGGGTGCACTGCGCCACCGGGTACCGGGCGAGTGTGGCAGCGAGTTTGCTGGACAGGGCTGGCCGGGACGTGGTGCTCATCAACGCCCGGTTCAAGGACGCGGCCGGCGCGGGGATCCGGCTGGTGCCCTAGGACGTCAGAACTGGACGGGGGTCTTGTCGGCGCAGAAGTCCAGGTTCCGGTAGACGCTGGAGACGGCGGCCTCGGGGTCGTGGGCTTCGAGGGCATCCACCAGCTCGTCATGGCCCTCGCGGGGGATTCCGTTGAAGCCGTCCGTGCGCTGCTGGCGGAGGAGGTCGTTGTGGAACACCCCGCCAAAGGACACGTAGAGCTGGTGCAGCAGGGGATTGCCGGATGCCAGCGCAACCCGTTCGTGGAACTCCCAATCGGCGGAGGCCCAGGTGGGGTAGTCCTCGGCGAGCCAGGCATCGTGCCGGAGGGACAGCAAGCGGCGCATCTCGGCGATGTCCTCAACCGTGGCGTGCTTGGTGGCCAGCCGGGCAGCTTGGGTATCGAGCCCGAGGCGGACCTCCACAATGTGTTCCTGGGTGTGCTCCTGGTACATGCGCTGGGCTGCTCCGGAGATCTCGCTGTTGGCCCGCACATACGTGCCGTCGCCGCGGCGCACTTCCAGCATCCCTGAGTGCGCCAACGCCTTGATGGCCTCGCGCAGGGTGCCCCGCGAAACCCCCAGCGTTGCCATAAGCTCAGGCTCTGCAGGAATGCGCTCCTGCAGCGGCCACTCGCCGGTCTTGATCATGTCCCGCAGCTTGGCCGTGATCTCCTCGGCGAGGGCCGGGCGGTGCGAAGGGGTCAGGGTCATGCTGTCCTCGGTTGGGTCTTGGATTCAGTGCGCTTGCTGGTGAGAAGGTGGCACGTGACCATGAGCGCCACGGCCACGATGGACAGCAGGCTCAGCGGCAACACCCAGCCCCCGGTGGCGCTGTGGAGCAGCCCCATGCCAAAGGGGCCGATGGCCGCAATCAAGTATCCCAGCGATTGGGCGATGGTGGAGAGTGCGGTGGTTTCCGCCGTCGACTTTCCGCTGCGGCTGATGATCACCAGGACCAGCGGGAAGATGCCAAGGCCGAAGCCAAACAGGACGGCGGGAATGACAGCCAACGAGGTGGGGAGCCACAGCATGGTGCCGATGGCCGCCAGGGTGGAGCTGCTCGCCAGATACAGAGCCGGGCGCAGCATGCCGGGACGGGAGCCGACCGCGAGCAGGACCATGCCTGCGGCAACGGAGACCAGCTGCATGACGCCGAACTGCAGGCCGCTTTCCGAGGCGCTCAGGCCCTGCGAGGTGAGGATGTAGGCGAACCAGCTCATCACGGCGTAGGCCAGGAACGCCTGGAAGGTGAAGATCGCTGTGATGAGGATGCCGAGGCGGGTGCGGAGCAGCGGCCACATGGAGACGGTGGGGCGCTGGCCCTTGGGAGTGTTGCGGTGGGTGTGCAGGACCACGGGCAGGAACCCCAGGAGCGCGGCAACACCCAGGAGCCCCCACGCGGCCAGGCCCATGGACGGCGAACCCAACTGTTGCGCCAGCGGAACGCTCACGGCCGCGGCGAAGGTGGCCCCGCCAGACATGGTGAACGTGTAAAGGCCGGTCATCATGGACATCCGGTCTGCATGGTGCTCCCGGATGAAGGACGGCATGGCCACGTTGCACACAGCAAGCCCGGACATGGCCAGGACGGTGCCGGCCAGGAGGGCTCCGGTGGCGGGAACCGCACGGACCAGCAGACCACCCGCCAGCAGGGCCATGGCGATGAAGATCGCCTTCTCGACGCCCACCCGGCGCGTCAGCCAGGAGGTCGCAAGGCCGGCAACGGCGAAGCACAGCAGCGGAATCGAGGGCAGGATGGAGGCCACGAGCGCGCCGTAGCCCAGCACCTGCTGCAGGTCATGGAACAGTGCGGCGGCGCTGGTGATCCCGGCGCGAAGGTTCAGCCCGATGAGGACCACGGCCACCACACCGACGACGGCGACCATCCGCGTTTTGGGGGCGCGGGTGGTTGCTGCTCCTGCTGGAGAGATCGTGGGGATGTTTCCTGGGGTGGGTTCTACTGAAGTCGCGGCCATGGTTTAAAGGTTAGACGTTTGACGTCTAATGTCTACACTTCTGTGGCGAATCTCTCCGGCCGGGCAGGCACTTACGTGAGTCCCGCCGTCGAGCGCTTACCGCGGGTTGCGGGAGCCCAGCCGCTGGACCGCCAAAGCCAGCCACAGTTGCACACGGTCCTGCGTCTGCGAAGGGTCGTACCCCGTGAGTTCGGTGATCTGGGCCAGCCGGTAGCGGACGGTGTTGCGGTGCAGGGTCAAGGCCTCGGCCACCGCGGCCACGGAGCCGTTGTGGTTCAGGTAGCTTTCCAGGGTGGTGACAAGTTCGGCGCCATGGGCTGCATCGAACTTCCGCAGCGGGGTGAGGGATTCACTGGCCATGTCCGCCAACGGCACGTCCTCGCTCGCCAGGAGCAGGGAAGTCAGGCTGAGCCGCTCGGGTTCGTTCACCGGCAAGCCATGCGCCACGGCGTCGCGGGCCTCGAAGTAGCTCCACCGGAGCCCGTTGGGCTTGGTATAGGCGCCGCCGATTCCGATGACCGCGTGGATGCCCGCCTCCTGCAGGTGGTCGCTGAGATTTTTTGCGAGGGCGGTTGCTGAACTGCCGTCGTCGGCGACCGCCACCACCAGGTCCTTCCCGACGACGGCGCTGACGCCGGCTTCCAGCGACTGCGGCAAGGAGATGCTGACCAACTGCTTGTGGTGCGCCGTGGATTCCGCCACGAGGACCACGTTCTTGCGGGTGCTGTTGATGCCCACGCCTGCCAGGCGCCGGGCCGCCTCGATGGTCTCCAGGGTTCCATGGATGACGTCGTCCAGCACCTGCCCGGCCATGGCGCGCTGGGCCTGCCGCTGTTTGACCATGTTGTTCAGCTCCACGCTGATGAGGTTCTGTGCGTAGCTGACGATGCCGGAGTCCACGAAAGGCTGCCGCAACCACAGTGTGCAGGCGTCCCTGCGGCCGGTAGGGATCGGGTACGAAGCCCAGCCATCCGCCGTCGGGGCCGGTTTGCCGGGGACGCTGTTGTACAACTGCGCGCTGAACTGGGTGAGCACCACGTCGGTACGCAGCATGCTGCCCAGTTGCTTGAGGAGCTCGGACAGGCCGCCGCCGGTGAGGAGTGCGCGGGCCAGGATCTGGTGTCCGGCCAGGAGCCGTTCGAGGTTGGAGTAGTGATCCGCCGAATGGGATTCGGCCACCAGCTTGCCGATGGCGATGAACGGGATCTCGTACGGGACTTCCACCAGCGGCAGTCCCCAGCGGTTGGCCTCGGCGGTCAGGGCATCCGGGACCGACTCGTGCGTGAGCCCGATACCGAAACCAATGCCGACGGCGCCTGCGCGCTGGACCTGCCGGACAAAGCGTCGCTGGTCGGCGGCGCTCTTGAGGCGCAGGCCGGTGGTGAGGACCAACTCTCCGCCGCTGAGGAACCGCTGCGGATCCTCCAGTTCCGTCACCGCAACCCAACTGATGTCCTGGTTCCAGGTGGTCTCGGCGAGGCCGGTTTTCCGGAGCTTCAGGGAGGGGACAGCGACGAGCGAAGCGAGGGACATTGCCATGCTTCCAAGCTTAACCTGCTACTGGGCAAGCGCACTAAGCGCAGTGTTCTTGTGTGTGCAGCTGACTATTCCTTGCGTCACGTTGCTGGCATAGGCTCTGAAAAGCTAAACCCATGCCCAGACACCGAAAGAGGGTTGCACACCGTGGTTCAAACCTTGCAGAACTTCATCAACGGCGAGTTCGTTACGCCGTCAGGTACGGGTCTCCTGGATGTGGTGAATCCCACCAACGGGGAGATCGTGGCCAAGTCGCCCATTTCGGTGCAGGCGGACGTCGATGCTGCCATGGCCGCCGCGAGCGAGGCTTTCAAGACCTGGAAGCACGTCACGCCGGGCCAACGCCAGCTCATGCTGCTCAAGCTCGCCGATGCGGTGGAAGCCAACAGCGACGAACTCGTTGAAGCCCAGCACCGCAACACCGGCCAGGTCCGTTCCCTGATCGCCTCCGAGGAAGTTGCCGCCGGCGCCGACCAGCTCCGCTTCTTCGCAGGAGCCGCTCGTCTGCTCGAAGGCAAGTCCGCCGGCGAGTACTTCGAGGGCCACACCTCCTACGTGCGCCGCGAACCGATCGGCGTCGTGGCCCAGGTCGCTCCGTGGAACTACCCGTTCCTCATGGCCATTTGGAAGATCGGCCCCGCCCTGGCTGCCGGCAACACCGTGGTGCTCAAGCCCTCGGACACCACCCCTGAATCCACCCTGGTACTGGCACGCCTGGCAGGCGAGATCTTCCCGGCCGGTGTCCTCAACGTGGTCCTGGGTACCGGCGAGACCGGATCGCTCATGGTCGAACACAAGGTTCCCGGCCTGGTGTCCATCACCGGTTCCGTCCGCGCAGGCATCGCCGTTGCCAGCGGCGCAGCCAAGGGCCTCAAGCGTGCCCACCTGGAACTCGGTGGCAAGGCTCCCGCGATCGTGTTCAAGGACGCCGACATCAAGAAGAGCGCCGCGGCCATCGCCGAGTTCGCCTTCTTCAACGCAGGCCAGGACTGCACCGCGATCACCCGCGTACTCATCGAGGACTCTGTCCACGATGACGTTGTGGCCGCAATGGTGGAGCACACCAAGACCCTGCAGACCGGTTCGCAGAACGACGAAGACAACTACTTCGGCCCGCTGAACAACGTCAACCACTTCAACGCAGTGACCTCCGTGGTGGAGAGCCTGCCGGCGAACTGCAAGATCGTCACTGGTGGCCACCGTGCGGGCGAGAAGGGCTTCTTCTTCGAGCCCACCATCATCACCGGCGCCAAGCAGAGCGACGACGTCGTCCAGAAGGAAACGTTCGGACCCGTCATCACCGTCCAGAAGTTCAGCACCGAGGCCGAAGCGCTCGAGCTGGCCAACGACGTCGAGTACGCCCTGGCGTCCAGCGTCTGGACCACGGACCACGGCACGGCCATGCGCATGAGCCGCGACCTGGACTTCGGCGCCGTCTGGATCAACACCCACATCCTGCTGACCGCAGAGATGCCCCACGGTGGCTTCAAGCAGTCCGGCTACGGCAAGGACCTCTCCATGTACGGCGTCGAGGACTACACGCGCATCAAGCACGTGATGTCCGCACTGGATGCATAGCGCTGTCGCGTAAGAATTTCCCCGTTTTTTAGAAAGGCAACCCCCTCATGACCACCACCGCGAACGAGCTCTCGTACCGCATCGAGCAGAAGCGCAACATCAACGGCGCTTTCCCCGGCCCCAAGTCGCAGGCACTGGCTGAGCGCCGCTCCGCCGTCGTTGCTGCCGGTGTCGCCTCCGGCGTCCCCGTCTACGTCGAAGACGCCGACGGCGGCATCATCCGCGACGTCGACGGCAACTCCTTCATCGACCTCGGCTCCGGCATCGCAGTGACCAGCGTCGGCGCATCGGATCCGGCCGTCGTCGCCGCCGTCCAGGAAGCCGCCGCGCACTTCACCCACACCTGCTTCATGGTGACCCCGTACGAGGGCTACGTCGCCGTGGCCGAGCAGCTCAACCGCCTCACCCCGGGCGACCACGCCAAGCGCACGGTGCTGTTCAACTCCGGCGCCGAAGCCGTGGAAAACGCCGTCAAGGTTGCCCGCCTGGCCACCGGCCGCGACGCCGTCGTAGCTTTCGACCACGCCTACCACGGCCGCACCAACCTGACCATGGCACTGACCGCCAAGGCCATGCCGTACAAGACCAACTTCGGCCCGTTCGCGCCCGAGGTCTACCGCATGCCCATGAGCTACCCGTTCCGCGAAGAGAACCCGGAAATCACCGGTGCCGAGGCTGCCAAGCGTGCCATCACCATGATCGAGAAGCAGATCGGCGGCGACCAGGTAGCCGCGATCATCATCGAACCCATCCAGGGTGAAGGTGGCTTCATTGTCCCGGCCGAAGGCTTCCTTCCGGCACTGTCCGCATGGGCCAAGGAAAAGGGCATCGTGTTCATCGCCGACGAGGTCCAGTCCGGCTTCTGCCGTACGGGCGAATGGTTCGCCGTGGACCACGAAGGTGTTGTTCCGGACATCATCACCATGGCCAAGGGCATCGCCGGCGGTATGCCGCTCTCCGCGATCACCGGCCGCGCCGACCTGCTCGACGCCGTCCACCCGGGTGGCCTCGGCGGCACCTACGGTGGAAACCCGGTGGCCTGTGCAGCAGCGCTTGCCGCGATCGACACCATGGAGCAGCACGACCTCAACGGCCGCGCACGCCACATCGAAGAGCTCGCCCTGGGTAAGCTCCGCGAACTGGCAACAGAGTTGTCCGCAAGCGGGGGTTCCGTGGTTGGCGACGTCCGTGGCCGTGGCGCCATGCTGGCCATCGAACTCGTCCAGGCCGGTTCCAAGGAACCGAACGCCGAGCTCACCAAGGCTGTCGCGGCCGCTTGCCTCCAGGAAGGCGTCGTCATCCTGACCTGCGGTACCTACGGCAACGTCATCCGCCTGCTCCCGCCGCTGGTTATCAGCGACGAACTGCTGCTGGACGGCCTCGAGGTCCTGGCCAAGGCCATCAAGGCCAACGCGTAAGCTTTCAGCGCACGAGGCGGGACGGGGGTTCAATTCCCCCGGCCCGCCTCTTCTGCGTTAGTCGCCGAGTTCGCGGGAACCCGGCCATATCGTGGGAGCTTTGCCTGCGATCTCGCGCCCCTCCCGCGAACTCGGCCTCGGGCGGGGGCGTCGGTTCCAGTGAACGCCCGACGGCGGCACTTGCCTAGGTGCCGAGCGTCAGGTTCTTTTGGTGGCCGTGTCCGTCGAGCTGGACCTCAAGCGTGCTGGGACCACTGAGGATCGTCCCCTCATCCGCGCTGACCAGTTTGCTCCAAATGCCGGGCACGGTGACCCGGACACTGGCCTGCGTACGGGACGGATCCGCGACGGAAACGGTCAGCGTTCCGTCAACACGGTGCGCCGCAAGCGTGCAGGGTCCCGAAACCGTGTAGCCCTCCGCGCTGCCCGCTGCGTAGAAGTTGGCCATGACCAGCCCTTCCTTGTCCAGCCCGATCATCTGGATGTCCGCCGAGTTGGCGAGGACCTTCACGTCTGGATGAGCGGATTGGTAGAACGTGGCCTCGTGGGACGCGGCCGGCAACGCCATGTAGGCATAGCCCGATCCGGCGGGATCCTTTCCGTGCCGGTGGGTGAACGTGACGTAGTCCCGCGTGACGGCATCCTTGCTTCCGCCGGTGTCCGCCCCGGAGTTGATGTCGTACCAGCTACCCGTCCTGCGGATGACGGCCAATTCGGCAGTGCCGGTCACGCCCGGAGCATCCAGGAGCACGTACCCGCCGTGTCCCTCAATGTGGAGCGAGCGCGTGATCCGGACGGCCGGATCACCCGGGAGGAGGGTGCGGTTCCGTGCATCGGTTCGCAGCACCGGAACGTTTCCGGCCTCGAAGGACCGGTTCTCCAGCGTCGTCCGGACCGACGCCCCGCCTGTTCCCGTAATTCCTGCACCGAGGCACACCAGGGCGTCGTCAAGGAAGAACCACGACTTCCGGCCGGACAGCGACTTGTTGTGGTTGAGATGGTCCATGCCCACCACGCCCCACCGGCCGTTGACTGTCAGCCCACCGGCGAAGGCCTGGTAGGCGCGCGGGATTCCGGTACCGGCACTTCCGGCGCCACTGGTGCGCTGCTGGTCGTTGACCGTGGTTCCGGGGAGTGCATAAGGATCCACTGTCGGCCAGAATCCGGCGCTGAACTGGGCAGGGTCCTGCCGGGTGTAGATGAAGGTCATGCCGTCGCCCTGGTACCAGCCCAGGTTGTTCTCGCTGTTGCCCCACTCATACCGGCCGATGCGGTTGGAAGACAGGTTGACCGTGCAGCCCCATTGCGGCCGATGATGCACCAACCGGTCCTGGTCGGCAAACATGCGGCTGTAGACCGGGGCAGGGGTTGCCGTGACGGCAGCATCGGACAGCACCGTGAGGGACAGCAGGGACTTCGCCAGGCTTTGGGTCGGGTGGCCCACCAGTTTCTGGTCGGCGCACCGTTCCAGCCAGCCCTTGGCCAGGGAAAGGAACCGGGACCTGTAGGGCTCTTCGCACCCTGGTGCCAGGAGAAGGACTGCGGAGATCAAACCGAAGCCGCTGACGTAGTCCGGTTCCCTTTGCCTCGAAACAGCCCGGCCGCGGATGGTGTCCATGATTCGTCCGTCCCAAACGAAGGGGGCGAAAGTGTTTTCCACGGCATCAAGGAGCACGGTCTGCTTGGGGTCGTTCACAGCCCAGGTGCTGCCGCCCAGCATGGCGATGATCTCCGCGATGCCGGCCAACGCCACCACCCCGTACGTTCCGGCATAGGGAAGGTAGCTGTGCTGGACGAAGGAGCCGTCCGTGTAAAAGCCGTCCCCCTTGCTGACGTACGTGAAGACGCTGTTCTTCCCTCCGCGCATCGTGTCACTCAGGGCATCCCGGCCCAGGGCGATTTCCTCGGGCTTGTTGTCCAGGATGCCCCGCATGCAGCAAGCCAGGGACTTGTCCACGGTTTTGCGCGGCACTCCGATTTCCCAGAACCACCAGTTGCCTGCCGCCCGGATCGTGGAGTTGTACGCGGTGTCGCTGAGCAATTGCAGTCCGGTCACGATGTCTGCCGCCAGCTCGGAGTTGCCCGCGTAGGGGCTCCCCGGAACCGCGTATCCCAAAGCCATGTCATAGAGTCGGTTGAAGTGGAGGCCCAGATTGCCCGTAGCGGTGGCGGATTGGCCGATTCCGGTCAGGGGAATGTCATTCCACAGGGACGTCCGGACTGGTGCCTTGTCCATGGAGCCCCACCATTTTTCAGCGGTTTGCCCCATGCCCGCCAGTTGTCCGGCCAGGTCCGGGACGCCCTCTGCGCTTCGGCTGCCCGTGAGGACCAGACGGCGGCGATCGATGAGTTCGGCGAGCCCGGCGGGCGCGGCCAGGGCGGGGCCTGCCTGGGAAAGCAAGGCTCCGACGAGTGCTGCTGCGCCCACGGTACGGAAGAGGGTCCTGCGGCTCATGCGGTGTCCTGTTGAGTTCACAACTGCTCCGTTTCGAGAGGGTCGGCGTAACTGACTGGCAGAAGCGGTTGCTCCCGGCCCTGGGAACAACCACTACTGCGAGCTACGTGGGAAAAGTTTCCGCAACCCTATGCCGGGTCCACGTGCACCTCAACAGAAGTGAACAAAAGTGCTCAGGACAACTTCCTCCGTAACGAGCAGGCAGCGCCGAAGGATCGTCCACGGGATCGCTGGAAAGTTGCGCCTACGTGGGGAAACTTCCCGCGAAGGCGCATGCCTCCAGCGAACTCGGCGAGCGAGCCGACTCAGGCCGCGTCCAGCCGGGCTTTCTTCTTCAAAACGGAGTTCTTGCGGGCGGTCCGGAGCATGTCAATGGTCAACAAAAGCAGGGCCAGCCACACCACGAAGAAGCCGATCCAGCGGGCTGTGGTCATGGTCTCGTTGAAGATGGTCAGCGCCACGACGAACTGGAGCACGGGTGCAAAGTACTGCAGCAGGCCGATGGTGGTCATGGGCAAACGCCTCGCGGAAGCACCGAAGAAGAGAAGTGGCACGGCGGTTATGACGCCGGAGGCCAGGATCAGCCAGAAGTGCGCCGGGCCCTGGGTTGTCAGGGTGGCTGCGCCGGTAGTGCCCAGCACCACCATGGTCACGGCGGCGAACGGAGCCAGGACCACGGTCTCTACGGACAAGCTGGTGATGGCGTCCACCTTGGGCCCTACACGCTTCTTCACGAAGCCGTAGAGGCCAAAACTGAAAGCCAGCATCAAGGCGATCCACGGCAACTGCCCGTAGGAGTAGGTAAGGACACCCACGGCTACAAAACCGATGCCAACCGCCGTCCACTGGAGCGGCCGCAGCTTCTCCTTAAGGACGAAAACGCCCAGCAGCACGGAAACCAGAGGGTTGATGAAGTAGCCAAGGGATGTTTCCACGGCATGGCCCGTGGTGACGCCAAAAGTGTAGGTCAGCCAGTTAATGGCGATCAGGACTGCCGCCAGGGCGAGCGGACCCATGATGGTCCGGTCCCTCATGGCCCGCCCGAGGACCTTCCACGTCCGTGTGACGGTGATCAGCAATGCACAGAAGAGCAGCGACCACACCACACGGTTGGCAACGATCTCGACGGCCCCGGCCGGCTGCAGCACGAAGAAGTAGATGGGGAGCAGGCCCCACAATCCGTAGGCTCCGATGCCGAACAGGATTCCGGTGGTGGTTTCGCTGCGCACGGGCTTGCCGCCCGAAGTACTCCCGACGCCCGTTCCCTTGCCGCCGCCCCCGTCTGCCGCCGTCGTGGGTTGTGCTGCGGATGATGTGGGAAGGATCTGCTCAGGTGTCGACACAAAGGCGCCAACACCGCGACCCGGCGCAATATTCCGCAATGTTCGGCTTGTTTTTAGGATTCTTTGTGACTCGTGCCATATAGGCGGTGGGCCCGGGGGTGCGTGTCTAGAATTGGAATCTGCGCGCCCCGACCACGGGCGTGGCTCACTGCTTCGGAAGGGCTTTCGGTGTCCAACTCAGCCACCTCTCCCCAACGTCCGCTTCGCGTTGCCATTGTGGGCGCGGGTCCCGCAGGTGTGTACGCGGCGGACATCCTCACCAAGTCCAACGAAGTCAAGGGCGGCGACGTTGAGGTCAGCATCGACCTCTTCGAGGCCTACCCGGCACCCTACGGCCTGATCCGGTACGGTGTGGCCCCGGACCATCCGCGCATCAAGGGAATCGTCAACGCGCTCCACAAGGTCCTGGACCGCGGCGATATCCGGTTTTTGGGCAACGTCACGTATGGGCGCGACCTGACCCTCCACGACTTCCGTTCCTTCTACGACGCCGTGATTTTCTCCACCGGTGCCATCAAGGACGCTGACCTGAACATCCCCGGGATCGAGCTGCAGGGTTCGTTTGGCGGTGCCGATTTCGTGTCCTGGTACGACGGCCATCCGGACGTTCCGCGTGACTGGCCATTGGAAGCCAGGGAGATCGCGGTCATTGGCAATGGAAACGTGGCGCTGGATGTTGCCCGCATGTTGGCCAAGCATCCCGAGGAACTGTTGGTTACCGAGATTCCGGACAACGTGTACCAGGGACTGATGAAGTCGCCCGTCACGGATGTCCACGTCTTTGGCCGCCGTGGCCCCGCCCAGGTCAAGTTCACGCCGCTGGAACTGCGGGAACTTTCGCACTGCAAGGACGTGGACATTGTCCTGTACCCCGAAGACTTCGAGTTCGACGAGGCATCGGATGAGGCCATCCGCACCAACAACCAGACCAAGACCATGGTCAACACCTTGACCAACTGGCTGGTGGAAGAACACGCCGAGTCGGAGCAGCCGTCCTCGCGCCGCCTGCACCTCCACTTCCTGCACAGTCCGGTGGAGATCCTCGATTCCCCCGAAACTCCCGGCAAAGTGTCAGCGATCAAGTTCGAGCGGATGGAGCTCGATGGCACGGGCAACGCGAAAGGGACGGGGGAGTTCCTGGAGTACCCGGTCCAGGCCGTGTACCGCGCCATCGGGTATCACGGTTCGCCGCTGGACGAGCTGCCGTATGACGCCCGCCGCGGCGTCATTCCGAACGACGGCGGCCGCGTCCTGGACGCCGATGGCCAACCGGTCCCGGGCATCTACGCCACGGGCTGGATCAAGCGCGGCCCCGTCGGCTTGATCGGTCACACCAAGGGCGATGCACTGGAGACCATTGGCTGCCTGCTGGAGGATCGGCTCAACCTGCCACCGGCCACCAACCCGGATCCGCAGGCCATCATCGATCTCCTGGAGGAACGCGGCATCGAGTACACCACGTGGGAGGGCTGGAACCGTCTGGACGCCCACGAACTCGCACTTGGTTCGGCCTGGTCAGACGCTCCTGAAGCCGACGGCGTGGTGCGCGAACGCATCAAGGTGGTTCCCCGCGAGGAGATGATCCGGATTTCCCGCGGCTGAAACACAGCTGGCGGACGGCCCACGCCCACCCGGTCCGGTAAGCCGGCAGCGGTACACAAAGTGTGCGGCCGGAATTAGACTGACCCGTACCGTCTGCCGTCAGCACACCTTTTTGCCGCCAGGGAGTTCGATGAAGAGCCCGATCCACCCGCCTGTTCCGGGCAATGATGCCCCGGAGCTGTTGCAGCGGCGTGCCCTGTCCGGCCATGAGCAGCTCGGAACCCTGTCCGCAGGTGAGGTCATTCCCGGCCTCCGCAGCCTGGTCCGTGAGTCTTGGCAGCGTTCTGCCGGTTTCAAGGCCAACCCGGATGTCGCAGAGGCTCCGCTGGCCATGGACCGTGACGAGCTGGAGGATTACCGCCGTCAGCACCCCCTGGCCACGATCATGCCCGTCATCCGGAAGTTGCTGGTCCAGCCCAGCCACGACAGTGGCCTGTTGGTGGCGGTCGGCGACGACGTCGGACGCCTGCTGTGGGTGGACGGGGATCCCGTCATGCAGCGCCGTGCGGAGAGCATGATGTTCGTCGCCGGCGCTGATTGGTCCGAGGCGTCCGTGGGGACCAGCGCCCCGGGCACGGCCTTGGCGGTGAACCGGAGCATCCAGATCGCCGGTGCGGAGCATTTCAAGCGTTCGGTCCATCCGTGGAGTTGCACGGCGGTTCCTTTCCATGACCCGGACAGCGGTGCAGTGCTGGGCGTCGTGGACATCACCGGAACGGAGACCGCCGTCGCCCCGCACACTGTTTCCTTGGTGGAGGCTACCGTTGCCGCGGCCCAGGCGCAGTTGCGCATCGAGCGGCTTCAGCTCGCCGCTTCGGCACGCGAGAAACCACGACGCCGGCACTCGCCGTCCGCGCGCGGGGGCGATGAGCGCCGGAACACGCTCTACCGCAACAGCCTGCAGTTGCTGGGGCGGGACCAGGCCCTGCTGAGCATCGGCGGACGTACTGTAGCGTTGTCGGCCCGCCACAGCGAGATCCTGGCGATTTTGGGCAGCCACCCTGCCGGGCTTAGCGCGGAGGAGTTGTGCGCCCGGTTGTACCCCGGCGACGGATCAGCCGTTACGCTCCGGGCCGAGATGGTGCGGCTCCGCAAAGTCATCCAGGAGCTCAGCCCCGAGGCTGTTCCTGAGTCGCGCCCGTACCGGCTGCCCGTGGAGTTGCTGCCGGATGCCGGACAGGTGCTGACCTGCCTGCAACGTGGCGCCCACCGTATCGCCTTGGAAATCTACAAAGGTGCGGTTTTGCCGCGTTCGGAGGCGCCCGGCGTCGTGCAGTTGCGTGAGCGCGTGTCGCACCTGCTGCGCGAAGCGCTGCTGAGCGACGGCAGCGTGGACTCGCTGCTGAAGTACGCGCAGTTGCCTGAGGCGAAGTACGACGCCGACCTCCGCCTTGCCGTCCTTAAGCTCCTTCCGCCGCGGTCGCCCAAGCGCGCCGCCGTGGTGGCCGACCTTGAACGGCTCGAAAGCGAAATGACTGCATAGTGATCTGATTCACACGGTTGCAACGTTGCTGCAACCTTCCCGCTCCTAGGCTCACATCAACGGCGACAGCCACCGTTATTTGCAGCAAAGGAGCCAGCAATGACTGTTTACGCACAGCCCGGTGCGGAGGGATCAAAGGTCACGTTCAAGGACCGGTACGAGAACTGGATCGGTGGGGAATGGGTTGCCCCGGTCAAGGGCGGCTACTTCGAGAACATCACGCCGGTGACGGGCAAGGCCTTCTGTGAGGTTGCCCGCGGAACGGCAGAGGACATTGAACTTGCGCTCGACGCAGCCCACAAAGCGGCACCCTCCTGGGGAAAGACCTCCGCGGCCGAGCGTGCGGCCATCCTGAACAAGATCGCGGACCGCATTGACGAGAACGTGGAACTGCTCGCGGTGGCCGAAACCTGGGACAACGGCAAGCCGGTTCGCGAGACCCTCAACGCCGACATCCCGCTGGCCGCTGACCACTTCCGCTATTTCGCCTCGGCGGTCCGCGCCCAGGAAGGCGGACTCTCCCAACTGGATGAGGACACCACGGCTTACCACTTCAAGGAGCCGCTGGGCGTTGTCGGCCAGATCATCCCCTGGAACTTCCCCATCCTCATGGCCGTCTGGAAGCTGGCACCGGCACTCGCGGCCGGAAACGCGGTTGTCCTCAAGCCGGCTGAGCAGACCCCCACGTCCATCCTGGTCCTGATGGAACTGATCAGTGATCTCCTGCCGGCCGGCGTCGTCAACGTGGTCAACGGCTTTGGCGTGGAGGCGGGCAAGCCGCTGGCGTCCAGCCCGCGTATCCGGAAGATCGCGTTCACCGGGGAGACCACTACTGGCCGCCTGATCAGCCAGTACGCGTCCAACAACCTGATTCCGGTCACGCTGGAGCTGGGCGGCAAGAGTCCCAATATCTTCTTCGACGACGTCGCAGCCCAGAACGACGCCTTCTACGACAAAGCCCAGGAAGGCTTCACACTCTTCGCGTTCAACCAGGGCGAAGTCTGCACCTGCCCGTCCCGTGCCCTGGTTCAGGAAGGCATCTACGACTCTTTCATGAGCGACGTCGTAGCCCGCACCAACAAGATCATCCAGGGCAACCCACTGGACACGGACACCCAGATCGGCGCCCAGGCCTCCAATGACCAATTGGAGAAGATCCTGTCCTACATCGACATCGGAAAGCAGGAAGGCGCCAAGGTCCTCACCGGCGGTGCCCGGGCCGAGCTTTCCGGTGACCTGGCCGGCGGGTACTACGTCCAGCCCACCATCTTCGAAGGCCACAACCGGATGCGGATCTTCCAGGAGGAGATCTTCGGTCCGGTGGTCTCGGTGACGCGCTTCAGCGACTACAACGACGCCATCGGCATCGCCAACGACACCCTCTACGGACTCGGTGCCGGTGTCTGGTCCCGCAACGGGAACGTCGCCTACCGTGCCGGCCGCGAAATCCAGGCCGGCCGGGTCTGGGTCAACAACTACCACGCGTATCCGGCAGGGGCTGCCTTCGGCGGATACAAGTCATCAGGCATCGGCCGTGAGAACCACGCCATGATGCTGGACCACTACCAGCAGACCAAGAACCTGCTGGTCAGCTACAACGAGAACAAACTCGGCTTCTTCTAAAAGCCTGTGCACGGCAGCCGCCCTCCGCTGGTCCCTGTGGGCGGCTGCCGTGCACAACCTGTCCTGTTGTCCAAATGAAAAAGGGAGATCGTCAATGTCGACGACCATGCAAGCAGCAGTAGTTACCGAATTTGGAACCGACCTGAAGGTCATGGAGGTTGAACGTCCGACGCCGGGTCCCGGCCAGGCGCTGGTCCGCCTCCTGACGTCCGGGGTTTGTCATACCGACCTGCACGCCGCCGAGGGCGACTGGCCCATCAAACCGACACCTCCGTTCGTCCCGGGACACGAGGGCGTCGGCGAAGTGGTGGAGGTCGGTGATGGCGTCACGGACGTTGCTGTCGGTGACCTGGTGGGCAACGCGTGGCTGTGGTCCGCGTGCGGTGACTGCCAGTATTGCCGCACCGGATGGGAAACCTTGTGCGAGGCCCAGAAAAACGGAGGCTACAGCGTCAACGGATCTTTCGGTCAATACATGCTGGTGGACACACGCTTCGCTGCCCGCATCCCCGCCGGCTCCGATCCTGTGGAAGTTGCCCCCGTCCTGTGTGCGGGCGTCACTGTCTACAAGGGCCTGAAGATGACCGAGGCAAAGCCGGGTCAATGGGTGACGGTCTCCGGAATCGGCGGCCTGGGGCACATCGCAGTCCAGTACGCCGTGGCCATGGGGTTCCGCGTTGCGGCGGTGGACATCGCTGATGACAAGCTGGCGCTGGCGCGTGAACATGGTGCAGAGGTGACCGTCAATGCCTTGCATGAAGACCCGGCCGAGGTGATCCAGCGGGAAACCGGCGGCTCGCACGGCGTGCTGGTGACGGCGGTGCATCCCTCAGCTTTCGGCCAGGCGATCGGCATGGCCCGGCGTGGTGGAACGATCGTCTTCAACGGCTTGCCTCCCGGAGACTTCCCGGCACCGATCTTCGACATTGTCCTCAAAGGCCTCACGGTCCGCGGTTCGATCGTGGGTACCCGCCAGGATCTTGAGGAAGCTCTGGACTTCTATGCCCAGGGCAAGATCAAGCCAACCGTCTCCACCCGTGAACTTTCCGAGGTCAACGCGGTCCTGGACGAGATGAAGCATGCCAAGATCGACGGCCGCGTGGTGCTGACGTTCTGATGGACAGGATCCAGCCGCAGGAGGACATCAGTGCGCAGCCTGTTCTTGAAGCCTCGGTGACGCTGCCCGGCGAGGACTTTTCCCGGGTAGCCCTCACCGGTGACGCTGTGGACCTGCTGCGCAAGCTCTGGGACCAGCATGGACCCTTGATGTTCCACCAGTCCGGCGGGTGCTGTGATGGTTCGGCGCCGATGTGCTACCCGGCCGGTGATTTCCTGACCGGGGATTCGGATGTCCTGCTGGGCAGGTTCGACATCGGCACGGCAGGAGATGCCAAGCCACTGGGGTTCTGGATGTCCAGGGAGCAATTTGCGTACTGGTCGCACACCCACCTCACGGTGGACGTAGTGGCCGGCCGGGGGAGTGGATTCTCCGTGGAGTCTCCGGAAGGAAAGAGGTTCCTGATCCGTTCCACGCTGATGGACTGGGACGTTCCTGATGTCAGACAGGACTGATCGTCATTTCTGATAACGATGCGGCGCGAAAGGGCCCCGGTTTGCCGATCTACCGGCAATCCGGGGCCTTTGTGCGGGCAAAGACTAGACAACCCGGGAGTCACATCTGCACCACCAGCCACAGGAAAACGTGGTTCGTCTCACTATTCGGGACAAATATGGTCGTCCATCGGCTGGACACTATCCTTGATGAGTCCTATATCATCCCCATCCAGAATGTGGCATCTTTATGAACATTTTCAGGACCAAGTCGATCGAGCAGTCGATCGCTGACGCCGACGAACCCGGCCGTACCCTCAAGCGCAGCCTCAGCACCTGGGATCTCATGATCATGGGTGTCGCCGTTGCCGTGGGAGCCGGTATCTTCTCCGTGGGCGCCAAGGCTGCTGCGAATTTCGCCGGCCCTGCGGTGACCATCTCCTTTGCCATTGCTGCTGTCACCTGCGCCCTGGCCATCATGTGCTATGCGGAATTCGCCACCGCAATCCCCGTGGCGGGCTCGGCTTACGTCTTCACCTATGCCACCATGGGCGAGGTCCTGGCCTGGATCATCGGCTGGAACCTCATTCTTGAACTCTTCACTGCCGCGGCTGTGATCGCCAAGTACTGGGGCATCTACCTCAGCACGGTCTTTGGCCTGATGGGTGTAGACCTGCCTCCGTCCATCAGCCTGGGCGGTGTGGACCTCTACTGGGGCGCGTTCCTCATCGTGGCCATCTTCACCGTGCTGCTGGTGCTGGGGACGAAGCTGTCCGCCCGCGTCGGCAACATCTTCACGCTGATCAAGATCGGCGTGGTGCTCTTCGTGATCGTGGTCGGCTTCAGCTACGTGAAGTTCTCCAACTACAGCCCGTTCGTTCCGGACTCCGTGCCCACCGAAAGCACTGGCGTGGCGGACGTCATGAAACAGTCCTTCTTCGGTTTCCTTACCGGCGCGGCACCGGCCCAGTACGGCACCCTCGGCATCTTCGCGGGTGCGGCCTTGGTGTTCTTCGCGTTCATTGGCTTCGATGTGGTGGCCACGTCCGCCGAAGAAGTGAAGAATCCACAAAAGACCCTGCCCCGTGGTATCTTCGGCGGCCTGGCGCTGGTGACCCTGCTGTACATTCTTGTGTCTCTTGCCCTGACCGGCATGGTGTCCTACACCCAGCTGGCGGAAGTGAAGAACCCGACGCTGACCACGGCATTCGAGGCCGTTGGAAACACCGATGCCGCCAAGGTCATTGCCTTCGGGTCCCTCATCGGCCTGACCACCGTGATCATGGTCCTCCTGATGGGCCTGGCCCGTGTTGTCCTGGCCATGAGCCGCGACGGCCTGCTCCCGCGGGCATTGTCCCGGACCAGTGACAAGCACGCCACTCCTGCCCGCCTGCAGATCATCTGCGGTGCTGCGGTGGCCCTGGTGGCCGGCCTGACCAACGTGGATCTCCTGGAGGAAATGATCAACATCGGAACGCTCTCCGCGTTCGTGATGGTCAGCCTGGGCATCCTGGTGCTGCGCAAGAAGCGCCCGGACCTGAAGCCCGCCTTCCGGGTGCCTTTCGGCAAGGTCCTCCCCGTGGTCTCAGCACTCCTGTGCCTGTACCTGATGACCAACCTCGCGGTGGAAACCTGGATCTTCTTCGCAATCTGGCTGGTCATCGGCATGGCGATCTACTTCGCCTACGGACAGCGCCACTCCCGCCTCAACGAGAAGTTCGCTGCGGCCAAGGCGTCCGTGGATTCCAAGCCTGGTGACGAAGACACCTTTACCAAGGTCTGATCCACGCCGCACATAAAGCCAGGACGCCCGGGAACTGCTGTTCCCGGGCGTCTTCGCGTCCGGCCCCGGGGGACAAGCTTGGGGGTCTGCCTTTTGGACAGAGACTTTCGGGCTGGTTTGATCAGCGACTAGGGCGCCGCGTGCAGGCTGATCCAGTCAACCAAAGGCCTCAGGGTCTCCCAGCGGGAAGCAACCTCGGCTTGTGCTGCCGGGGTTGAAACCCAGGAGGGTTGCCCCACCTCCATGCCGGCGGACAGGTACCGGTGCTTGAGCAGCCGGCCACGGGCGTGCTCCGGATCGAAGCCCCGGGGAACGGTCTTCAGTTGCTCACCCTCGATAAAGAACCCGGCCGCTGACAAGGAATCGACGATCTCCTGAAGTTGCCCTCCGGAGTCCGGGGCATCCACTGCACCCCGGTAGCGGGCCAGCTGGGCCGGGGTGTGGGAATGGTAGCCACCGCCGATCAGGAGGCCGTCGGCATTGACCTGCACGTAGAATCCCACGCCCTCCAGGCGCGAGGCGAAAGCGCCCTGAGCCGTCTTGTACGGTGACTTGTCCTGGGAGAACCTGATGTCCCGGTTGGGCCTGAAGATCTTGGCCGGCCCGAACTCCGGTTCGAGGTCCGCAAGGAGGGCGGACAGCGGCGCCCTGACATCGGCGTCGTACCTGCTTTTGTTCTCCAGCCACCACTCGCGGTTGTTGTTCTCTTCAAGCTCCGCGTAGAAGCGGAATGCTGCAGCGGGGATGCCTTCAAATGTGCTCATGCAAGGATCCTAGGTAGCGCCGCGCGGGCGCAGCCATAGCTGGATTCAGCTATGTGGAAAACGAAGAACACCCCGCTGCGGAATGGATCCGCAGCGGGGTGTTCCCGTAGCAAAAACGCTTAGAGCTTGTTGGCAGCTTCTGCGTCGGAGGAGCCTTCGCCGGCGCCGAGGTTGGCGCGCAGCTTGGCACCGAGTTCGGCGTCAACGTTGGTCCAGTACTGGATGGCGCGTTCCTTGATGTCGGCGCTCTTCACGCCGCCAACGGCACCGGTGATGGTCTCGAGGAAGCGTGCCTTGGCAGCCTCGTCGTAGACCTCGCGGTACAGGGTGCCGGCCTGGCCGAAGTCGTCGTCCTCGGCGTGCAGGGAGTGGGCGGAGAGGGTGAGCTCGCCGTCGTTCTCCCAGCCACCTGCCGGGGAGGCAGGCTCAACAGCAGCCGGGCCACCAACGGTGTTCGGTGCGTAGACCGGGGTGCTCGGGGAGTTGAACAGGTAGCGTCCCTGTCCATCCTGGCTGTAGTTGTGGACCGGGCTCTTGGGCTGGTTCACGGGGATCTGGGCGTGGTTGGTGCCAACGCGGTAGCGGTGTGCGTCAGCGTAGGAGAAGATGCGGGCCTGCAGCATCTTGTCCGGGGAAGCAGCAATGCCCGGCACGAAGTTCGACGGCGCGAAGGTGGCCTGCTCGATCTGCGCGAAGTAGTTCTCCGGGTTCTTGTTCAGCTCCATGGTGCCCACGTGGATCAGCGGGTAGTCAGCGTGCGGCCACACCTTGGTGAGGTCGAACGGGTTGAAGCGGTAGGTCTTGGCGTCCTCGTAAGGCATGACCTGGACGTGCAGTTCCCAGGAGGGGAAGTTGCCGGCTTCGATGTTCTCGTGGAGGTCGCGGATGTAGAAGTCCGCATCCGAACCGGCCAGCGCCTCGGCCTCTTCGCTGGTGATGGAGTTGACGCCCTGGTTGGACTTGAAGTGGTACTTGACCCAGAAGCGCTCGCCGGCGGCGTTGATCCACTGGTAGGTGTGCGAGCCGTAGCCCTGCATCTCGCGCCAGTTGGCCGGGAGGCCGCGGTCACCCATGAGCCAGGTGACCTGGTGGGCGGACTCGGGGGAGAGGGTCCAGAAGTCCCACTGCATGTCAGCGTCACGCAGGTGGGTGCCCGGGAGGCGCTTCTGCGAGTGGATGAAGTCCGGGAACTTGATGCCGTCGCGGATGAAGAACACCGGGGTGTTGTTGCCCACGAGGTCGTAGTTGCCCTCGGAGGTGTAGAACTTCACGGCGAAACCGCGGGGGTCGCGCCAGGTGTCCGGGGAGCCGTTCTCGCCTGCAACCGAGGAGAAACGGATGAGCATGTCGGTCTCGACGCCGGGCTGCAGGAATGCTGCCTTGGTGTATTTGGAAACGTCGGACGTGGTCTTGAACGTACCGAAAGCGCCGCCGCCCTTGGCGTGCACAACGCGCTCCGGGACCCGCTCGCGGTTGAACTGGGCGAGCTTTTCCACCAGGTAGTGGTCGGTCAGGATGATGGCTCCATCGGCGCCGACGGACTTGGAGTGCGCGTCAGACGTAACGGGGGCACCAGACTGAGTTGTGGAAATGGCAGTCATCGTTCTCCTATTTCTTGGTAACTGGTAGTACGGGAAGCTGTTGTTTGGCCTGGCAGTCCTGGCAGATGCCCTGGTAGAGGACGTCTGCAATCTGGATGGTCATTGGCTTGGAGTTTTCGTCCCAGTGCGGCGTAAGGCATGGTGCGTGCCCCACGGCGCAGTCAACGTCCTCCACCTTGCCGCAGCTGATGCAGACGGCGTGGTGGTGGTTGTCGCCCACCCTGGTCTCATAGAGTGCCGGGGAGTGCGGTGGTTCGAAGCGCCGCAGCATCTGCAAATCCGTGAGGTCGCTGAGCACCACATAAACAGACTGCGCCGTCAGTTCAGGTAGTTCCTCCCGGGCGGCAGCGAGAATGCCCTCTGCCGGGGAATGCGGATGATGCTGGACCGCGGCCAATACTGCCAGCCGCTGTTTGGTCACGCGCCGTCCGTGGGACCGCAGGGCAGCGGCCCATGTGTCCTGGTCGGCTGTGTGATCGATCATGCATCCATTGAAGCACTTATTTTGATAAGTTCACAATAAGGCGAGGCTAACTTCCGGCAAACGGAAGACATCAAGCATTGGGCTTGCCTCCTCGGCCGCGGAGCGGCCCACAGCATGCACCCGCAACGACCCGCCGGGATCCGGCGCTTCGACGGCCACGCAGCTGTACCCACTGCTCCGGGAAGACAGGGGAAGGGACCCCAGCGCCGCACCCAAGGCAACAAGCTCACCGGGAAGGACGTCCGCGATGCCCGGCGCGCCGCTTGCAGGTTCAAATACCAAGTGGTTGCGGCCCGCATCGACGGTCGCCACGAGCGGCGTGTGCTGCGCGTCAGGTACGACGCCGGCACCCGGCTCCGCGCCGCCGCCCGGTCCCGGCAGGGGAGCCTGAAGGCCGGAAGCGGCAGCGCGGACGGACTCCCGGAGCCGGTGGTCTACGAGTTCCAGGTCCTCCTCCGGCTCGGCCACCCGGCGGTAGGCCGGAAGCGCAAGCTGGCGGCCCGGCGTCGTGGTTTCTCCGTGCCAGCGCGCAAACAAATGGAACGTCGGAGTAGACGACTCGGCCACAGGTTCCCCCACCGCGTCCCCCAGCGGATGCCACAGGTGGGCGAACATCACGGAGCAGCGCGAAGCGCCCAGGACTTCACGCAGGGCGGTGCGTGCCAGGCCATGGCAGTACAACCAGTCGGCGGCGGAAGATTCCGTGAACTCCACGGACGGGTCGGACAGCCGGAGCACAACGTGGCCGGCGGTCAGCGGATGACGCGGACGGGCAAGCTCCCAGAACGCGGAGCGGAACAGCAAGCGTCGTGACAAGACCATTGCACCTCCCTCCCCGGGGTGAGCCTACCAACCAAGCCGTGACAGCGGGAGAAGGGCGAGTCACGGGGCGTATCGCCGGGTCGTTAGGGTAGCAAGGTGGCAAAACTACTGGCTGACATCACCCCCCTGAAAGAGAGCCCGGCTTTTCGACGGCTGTGGATCGGCGGGTCGGTGGCAGCAATAGGCACCCAACTCACTCTCGTGGCTGTCAGCCTGGAGGTTTACCGCCTGACCCGGGAAAGCTTTTACGTGGGCCTCCTTGGCATCTTCGCGTTGGTTCCCTTGGTGGTGGCCGGGCTTTATGGCGGGTCCGTTTCCGACGCGTACGACCGGCGCAAAGTGGCGATCGTAGCCTCGATAGTGCTGTGGGCCACCACAGTCTGCCTTGCGCTGCAGGCGTGGCTGGAGGTGGGGAATGTGTGGCTGCTCTACGTGCTGGTGGCCATCCAGAGCGGGGCCCAGGGCATCAACGGGCCAGCGCGCAGTGCCATCATTCCGCTGCTGGTCCGCAAGGACCTCCTGCCCGCAGCGAACGCCCTGAACATGCTCACGTTCGGCCTTTCCATGACCGCCGGCCCGCTGCTGGCCGGCGTCCTCGTGGCTACTATCGGTTTTGGCTGGACCTACACGATCGACGTCGTCAGTTTCACCTTCGCCCTATGGGGACTGTTCACCCTGCCCCCGTTGCCTCCGTCCGACGATGCGGTCCGGCCGGGCCTGCGCTCCGTGGTGGAAGGCTTCAGGTTCCTGGGAACCCGGCCCAACGTCCGCATGACCTTCATCATCGACCTCATCGCCATGATCTGCGCCCAGCCCCGTGCCCTCATGCCAGCCATCGGGGCCGTCATGATCGGGGGCGGCGAAACCACCGTGGGTGTGCTGCTCGCCTCCACGGCCGTGGGCGCTTTCCTGGCGGGGCTGTTCTCCGGACCGCTGGGCCGTGTCCGGCGGCAAGGCAGTGCCGTGGTGTGGGCAGTGGCTGGCTGGGGTGCGTCCATCGGCGGCTTCGGCCTGGTGGTGCTGCTCGCCGGAGACGCCGGGCGCGGGGGAGTCACGCCATGGCTGATACCGGCCGCAGCGTGCTGCGCGCTCGCAGGCATTTCAGACTCCGTCAGCGCCGTCTTCCGCACCACGATCCTTCAGTCCGCCACGCCGGACCATCTGCGCGGCCGGCTGCAGGGCGTGTTCATCGTGGTGGTTGCCGGCGGTCCGCGGGTAGGGGACATGCTGGCCGGGGGAGTCACGCAGTTCCTCAGCGAAGGGGGAGTGCTGCTGCTGGGCGGCATCCTTTGCATCGTCCTGGCCTGGCTGGCCTCCCGGCTGCAACCCGGTTTTGTGGCGTACGATGCCAAGCACCCCACGCCCTGAGCCGAAACCTTTCACTGGCCTGGGGGCCGGGCCCGCGGAACATGCCGCCCGCCGTCGGCGTTAATCCGGACAAAACAACCGACGAAAACGATTGGACCACCGTGCACAGACACAACAATGGACTCAAGACCGCAGCGCTCTTTGGCGTGCTGTGGGCGGTGCTGTTGGGTTTGGGCGCCCTCATCGGCGCCGGTACGCGCAGCTCTGCCCCTATCTGGATCATGGCGCTGATCGGCGTGGCAACCACGGCCTACGGGTACTGGAACAGCGACAAGATCGCCATCCGTTCCATGTCTGCCTACCCTGTCTCCGAGGCCCAGGCTCCCCAGCTGTATCAGATTGTCCGGGAGTTGTCCGTACGGGCCAACAAGCCGATGCCCCGGATCTACCTCTCACCCACCATGACGCCCAACGCGTTCGCCACCGGCCGCAACCCCAAGAACGCCGCAGTGTGCTGCACCGAGGGGATCCTGCACCTGCTCGATGCCCGTGAACTCCGGGGGGTGCTGGGCCACGAACTGATGCACGTGTACAACCGGGACATCCTGACGTCGTCAGTGGCCGCCGCCGTGGCCGGCGTCATCACGTCCGTGGGGCAGATGCTGCTGTTCTTCGGCGGCGGGGACCGGCGGAATGCCAACCCGATCGCCATGATCGCCATGGCCCTGCTGGCGCCGTTCGCGGCATCGCTGATCCAGATGGCCATATCCCGCACGCGGGAATACGACGCCGACGAGGACGGTGCCCAACTTACCGGGGACCCGCTGGCGCTGGCTTCGGCGCTGCGGAAGATCGAGTCCGGGGTTTCCCAGCTTCCGCTGCCGCAGGACCAGCGACTCGTCAACGCCTCGCATCTGATGATCGCCAACCCGTTCCGGGGCGGTGGAATGCGCCGGTTGTTCTCCACGCACCCTCCCATGGGAGACCGCATTGCCCGGTTGGAGCGGATGGCAGGGCGGCCGTTGTCCTAGCCGCGCGGGGTTGGTTGAGGTAGCCGGGCGGCCACTGAGTCAAGTGCGAACTCCCGGAAAGGCAAAAAGCCGGGGTGCGGCACACCCCGGCTTTTCCTGGTGCAGAACCTAGCTGCGGAAGTTCACGAACTGCAGGTCGGCTTCCTCGAAGTTCTTGAGGATGGCCATGGTGGCCTGCAGGTCGTCGCGGGACTTGGACGTGACGCGGAGTTCGTCGCCCTGGATCTGGGACTTGACGGACTTGGGGGCTTCGTCGCGGATGATCTTGTTGATCTTCTTGGCGATGTCCTGGGCGATGCCTTCCTTGATGGTGCACTCCAGCCGGAATTCCTTGCCCGAGGGGTAAGGCTCGCCCTGGTCCAGGGACTTCAGCGAGATGCCGCGCTTGATGAGCTTGGACTGGAAGACATCCAGGACAGCCATGACGCGGTCCTCGGAGTTGGCCTTCATGAGGATCTTCTCGCCGCTGAAGTCGATCTCGGCGCCGACTCCCTTGAAGTCGTACCGCTGAGCGATTTCCTTCTGTGACTGGTTGAGCGCGTTGGCGACCTCTTGCTTGTCCACCTTGCTGACGACGTCGAACGTTGATTCGCCTGCCATGACTCTCCTTGGGTTTGGGGCCCGGTAAGGGCGGTTTGTCTGGCATCAAGCCTAGTACGGAAGGGCAGCATTGGGTCCGTGGATCCCTTTCACAGTTCGCTCACAGCACACGCAGGGTTGGAACGAAGGCTGTGGACCGAGAGTTGTACCTGTTGGAAGAGCACACCGCCGGAGGTAAGCATGAGCAGCAAGGCCGTCCAGTATGTCAGCAAGTCCGCGTCCGTGGCGGCCGGAACCTTGGGCACGGCGGCGGTTGCCGCAGCCGGCGCGGTGGCAGCGGCAGCGGTGGCGGCCTCTATTGTCCTCAGCCCGGTACCCGATGCGGCTGCACGCATGGACGGTGTCCACGCAGACCTGCAGCGGGCCGTGGAGCTCAACCAGATCACCGCCGAACAGGCCGCGAAGTTCGAAGCGAAACTGGCCGGACGGATCCTCGGAGAGGCCTGATTCCCGGGCGATTCCGGGCCGTGCGCTCCCGATTAGATTCTTGGACGGAAGTTCTGTAAGGTTGTCTCTGCCTTCGGTTACCGGATCGAAAAGAAACGGTCTTCCGGAAGTGATCTTCTTTTGAAGTTCGGCAGATTACCCGAGCGGCCAAAGGGGGCTGACTGTAAATCAGCTGGCACTGCCTACGGGGGTTCGAATCCCTCATCTGCCACCAACGGGAAATCCCCGGAACCATCTGGTTCCGGGGATTTTTTGTTCGTCCCGGGTTGCCTCCCGGCCACGTGGCAGCGGCCGGGCGGGCCTACGCTTCGCTGCGCCGGGCGGTGTGCTCCCGGAGTTCTGCAATCTCTTTGCGCAACGCGGCGATTTCGGCCACGAGTCCGGCCATCTCGGCACGGACAGGTGCCTCTGCCGCCGTCGTTTTCTCTTCCATGGCGGAGGCGACGTCCTCAGCGTTCTCCTCGATCCGCTGCACCAGCCAGGAGGCGATGGACGCGGTGACGATACCCAGCACGGCAATGCCGCTCATCATGAGCGCGGCGGCCACAAGCCTGCCGATGGGCGTGACGGGGTAAAGGTCGCCGTAGCCCACCGTGGTGATGGTGGTGATGGCCCACCAGGCAGCGTCGCCGAAGCTCACGATCTTGGCGTCGGGGGCATTCTGTTCCACATCGAGGACGGCCAGCGCCCCGACCAGGATCAGCATGGCTGCCGAACCGGCGACGTAGGTGGCGATCCGCCCCCGCAGGGTTTCGCCCACGGTCCGGTGCAGGACCGACAGCAGTGTGACGAGGCGAAGGAGGCGCAGTGGCCGGAAGAAAGGGAGTACCACGATGAGGAGCTCGTGGAGGTTCCAGAGAAACCATCGTCCGCGCTCTTCGGCCAGCCACAGATTGATGAAATAGTCCAGGGCGAAGATGCCCCAGGTGATCCACAGGACGATTTCGAAGGGCAAGGCGGCAGGACCTTCCACGCGCCCAATGACCTGCCAGGCGTACGCAGTGAGGAAGATCAGGGCCGTGGCCATCAGGGGCCACTCCACAAGGTCCCGGTAGCGCGCTTGAGTCATACGGGAATACTAGCCACAGCCAACGCCCGAATCCGGCCGAAAGCAGCTAGGCGGCGGGAGTTTCCAGCCAGTAGCCGTCCATGTGGTGGACCAGCTGCCGGCCCAGGCCGCCCTTGAGCTGGACCCAAAGCGTGCTGCGGTCATCCGTCATGCCGTCGATGGTGCCTTCGATGCGGTTGCCGCGGGCGTCCTGGAGGACGACTTCCTGGTGCCTGTCCAGGGTGGGCCACACGTCACCGGGGATTGGGGTGGTCAGCAGTTCGCTCACAGGGTTCTCCTTGAATCTTCCAACGTTTCGGGGTTCCAGATATTGTGCACGGGATTCATGAACCGGCGGTAAACGTTTGTGCAAACGTTGGACATAAGTTGGACATAAATCAGGGTCTGCACCAGGCAATTCCTTGGTGACGCAAAATGTTACCCGTGGGTAACATGATGGAATGCACCTCTTACTGCGAACCCTGTTGCTGCTGTTCACCTCGTCCAGGCGTCCCCCGCTGAAAGCCTGGGACACGTCATCCTTGCCGCTGCGGGTCCTGCCCACCGACATCGACATCGCCCTGCACGTCAACAACGGCATGTACTTTTCCCTGATGGACCTGGGCCGGTTCGACCTCATGGTGCGCAGCGGGATCTGGCGGAAGATGCGCAAACGTGGTTGGAGCCCGGTCGCTTCCGGTGAGACCATCGCGTTCCGGAAATCGCTCCAGCTGTGGCAGCAATACACGATCGAAACCCGGATCATCGGGCTGGACACCAAGGCCATCTACTTTGAGCAGCGCATGGTGGTGGACGGCGAAATCTACGCCCGTGCACACATCGCCACGCGCCTTGTAGCCAAGGGCAGGCCGGTGACCCAGGAGGAGATCATCGCAGAGTTCGGCGCTCCGCCTGCGGACATGGAATTGCCCGGATGGATCCACGAGTGGCGGGAAAACAACGCCCTCCCCGGGGCGCGCCGTCCGGCTCCCCACATGTGGAGCTAAGAGCCGACGTCCCGCCGCTGCAGCCCCACCGCAGCGGCCACCACGAGAATCGCCGAGATACCCCACAGGGCGGCCGCGGCACCCGCATTGGCCCCGTTGGTGACCGGCGAATTGCCGTAGGCCCAGTGGTAGGGCGAGAAATCCAAGAGCCACTCAAGGTCGGGTGCCTGCCGCCCCACGGCATTGAAAACGTAGCCGAGCACCGCCACGCCCGCCCCGGCAGCCAGCCGGCCCGTCAGCGCCCCGGCGCACAGCGCCACGGTTCCGCTCAGCAGCGCCAGTCCGGCGAAGACCGAGCCGCGTTCCACCGCAAAGTCGAGCCCGTGCAGCACTTCCCGCTGCCCGAAGGTCTTCCGTAACCCCGCAACCCGGATTGCGGGGCCAGGCACAATTCCCGGCATGCCCATACGCTAGGCCCGTGCCCGCCTCCCCACAAGGTGCCCGCATCATAACGATGTGGCACCAAAGGCCGCGTCGGGAGGCAACCATATGCCGGCGTCGAACATACTTGCTTCACTGTTTCCGGTGCGGAAGCAGCGGCAGGGCTTCCGCCCGGGTTTTCATGGGGTAGCAGTATGAGGTTCGCAGCGTCAGCGACCACGCGGTCAGTCCGCAGGATCCACAGAACAGCCACGGCGCTTTTGCTGGCAGGGGTCGTGCTTGCATGCACGGCGGCGGCCGCGCCCACGGCCACCGCACAGCCTGCTGCTTCGGCGCCCACCAGGGTGGTCACCGAGACGGCCACGCCGCCCGTGACGGGCGCCATCGGACACCTCTACACCACCAGTACGTGGGCGCGCAGCGTGCTGCTCAAACCGACTGCCGCAGAAGAGTGTTCGGCTTCGGGCTGCGTGCAGCGGTTCGTCGGAGGCGACATCGCCTGGTCCCCGCGCACCGGCGCCCGCGTGGTGGTCAACGGCCCGGTGCGCACTTCCTGGTGGGACGCAGACGGTCCGGCCGGCTTCCACGGCTATCCCGTGACTGATACCACCAGCGGCCTTCGCAACGGCGGAACAAAGCAGGTGTTCGAACGCGGCGCCATTACCCACTCGCCGGCCACGGGTGCGCAGCGGACCGGCGGTTCAATCCACCTCGCGTGGGGACGTTCGGGTTTCGAAAGCGGCTACCTCGGGTACCCGGCCAGCGGTGAGCGGACAGGACTGCGCGACGGCGGTGTGTACCAGGTCTTTGAACGGGGCTTTGTGGTGTGGTCGCCGGCGTCGGGGGCGCATCCCTCCATGGGGGCGATCCGTGAGCGGTGGCGGCTGTCCGGCATGGAGAACGGCGAGCTTGGCTACCCCACCACGGATGAGTACCGTGGCCTGCGCAGCGGTGGATCAGCGCAGCACTATCAGCGGGGCACCATTGTCTGGTCTCCCGGTACGGGAGCAAAGGCACTGGCCGGGGCCATCCGCGGCTACTGGAATGCAACGGGCGGGCAGAACGGTGCCCTGGGCTATCCGGTCAGTGAGGAGTACCGCCAGGCCTCTTTCGCCTACCAGCAGTTCCAGGGCGGCACGGTGTACTGGTCTGCCGCCACGGGCGCCCACTCCACCACCCACGGCGACATCCACAACCGCTACGTGTCCCTGGGCGGAGCCGCCGGGCAGTTGGGGCTGCCGCTGACGGACAAACTCCCCAGGGCCGGCGGGTTGGTCCAGCAGTTCGTCAACGGCTGGCTCGTCTGGGGACCCTCCACGGGAACACGGATCGTCGGCCACCCTACCTACAAGGTATGGTCCATCAACCCGGGGGAGTTCGGGTGGCCGCTGAAGGACTCCTGGACTGACGCACGCGGGGCCCATGTGGCCTTCCAGAAGCTGGAAACAATCTGGAACGAGACCACGCAGGAACTCTACTCAGCCGAACCGGTGGACGCTGCCACGGTGGTGTTCCTTGGGGACTCGCAACTCGACCTGGATTCCTGGGGCGAACAGGGCGCCCGGGCAGCGGGCTATCCGCGCCAGGTGGTCCGCAGCATCGGCGGACTCGGCTACGTGTCCGGCAGTCCCGCCGTCGGAGGTGGTTCGGCCACCGATGCCATGCTGGCGGACCGGATCCTGCTGCCCCAGGGCAACCCGGGGCTGGTAGTGGTGAACCTGGGCGGCAATGACGCAAGGATCGGTGCCACGGATGCTGCCATCCTGTCCCAGGCGAACCGGCTCTGGGACGAACTGCGCCGGAAATATCCGCGGAGCACCATCCTGGTCAATGGCGTGCTGTCACGCTACGACGCCGGGCATGCGCAGCGCCGCTGGGTGGACGGGCTCGTGACCCGGGAAGCGGCCGTGAGGGGCTGGCCACGGATTTCGATGGCGGGCACCGCCACGATCGCGGGGGCAAACGGCAACTATCTCGACGACGTCCACCTCACCCAAGCGGGCCACAACAAGGTCGCGCCGTTGTATGCCTCGGCACTGCGCTACGTCCTCGGTAAATAGCTACATCCGGCGCGCCGCCATTTATTCCCGGTGACGCGGGAAGCGAACAGCGGGGCTATCCACGGGACTTGACGGGCGGGGTCGCGTACCGTGGAAGCATGGCTACAGTTGACATCACTGGAGAACAGTTCGCATCGACCGTTGAGGACAACGACATCGTCCTGGTGGATTTCTGGGCTGCCTGGTGCGGCCCGTGCCGCCAGTTCGCGCCCACTTACGAGGCTGCCTCCGACAAGCACTCGGATGTCGTCTTTGCAAAGGTGGACACCGAGGCCGAGCAGCAGCTTGCAGCCGAAGCCGGAATCTCTTCCATTCCCACGCTGATGGCTTTCCGCGAGAAAGTCCTGGTCTTCTCGCAGCCGGGTGCGCTCAACGGCCCTCAGCTTGAGCAGGTCATCGAGGCCGTGAAGGGCCTGGACATGGACGAGGTGCACGCCCACGTTGCCAAGCAGCGTGCCGAAGCCCAGGAAAACTAGACCAACCCGCGTCCAGCGCGGAAAAAACACGAGGTCGCCGGAAACTTCCGGCGACCTCGTCCTGCTTCCGGCAGTTTCTGCCGGGACAGCTGGTCTTAGAGGCGTTCCAGCTTGACCGGTTCGGCAAGCAGGGCGCTCAACGACTCGTTCAGGTCCTGCACGGCAACTCCCTTGGAGTGCTTGTCCAGGAGTTCCTCGGATTCCCAGCGCTCAGTGAGCACCAGCTTTTCCTCGGTGGCTTCCGTCAGTTCGTAACGGATGCAGCCGGGCTCGTTGACCACCTCATCGATCGCAATTTCCAGGGCAAGCTTCACGCGGTAAAACTCGCCTTCGTTGGGGATGAACGTGGCCTTCAGGTCAATGGGTTCACTCATGGCCCCAACACTACCGGCAGGACAGGGCGGGTTTTGCTGTGGTTACGGCTCTGTTGCGCCAGGCAACGGTGTGGCAGAAGCCAGGCGGACACTACTTGGTGCTGCGGGCAATTGTGCGGATCCCCACCACCAGCCCGACGGCGGCAGTCACCACGGCGGCCACGAGTCCCCAAAGCGTGTGGTTGCCAACCGTTCCGGCGAAGAGCTCACGCTCTGCATTTACGAGGTACGTCAGGGGGTTGAACAAGCTGGCCACTTTCATCCAGTCCGGTCCCACCTCGATCGGCAGCATGATGCCGGACAAAATCATCAGCGGGAACAGCAGGGTTTGCTGCACGCCCCAGAAAATCCACTCCTTGTTCCGGGACACCAGCGCCAACGCGTAGGACAAAGCGCCCAGCCCGATGCCGAAGATACCCAGGATCACCAGGCCCAGCAGGACGTGCAGCGGATGGAACACGAAGCCGAACGGGATGCAGACCACGGAGATCAGCAGGCCCTGGACCACCAGCGGAGCCCACTCCTTCAGCGCCCTGCCGACCATCAAAGAGGAACGGGACAGGGGAGTGGCAAGAATCCTTTCGTAGGAGCCCGTCATGAGCTCGTACTGCAGGTTGGAGCCGGTCATGGACGTGCCGAAGAGGGCGATCATGACCACCACGCCCGGCAGGAACCACTGCAGCGTGGACTGTCCGCCAAAGACCGGAGCACCCACCGACGCACTGAGCAGTGGACCAAACAACCCCAAAAACACCAAGGGCTGGATCAGGGAGAAGATCAGCGAGAACGGGTCCCGCAGCGGCAGGAGCATCTCCCGCCAAAACACGAACCAGGTGTCGGACACAACGCGGGAAACCCCAGGCCTGTGCAGGCCGGTCCCCACCTTCACCGCGGCTTCTGCGGCCATCAAACCTCAGCTCCTTCCCGCAAACTGCGGCCCGTGAGTTCCAGGAAAACGTCGTCGAGCGTGGGTGGTTTCAGCTCCATTGACTGGGCGGGAGCACCGGCGTCGTGCATGTCCTTCAGGAGGCCGGGCGCAAGGTGCGCTCCCTCCGCCAGCCGCAACCGGAAGCGGACCACGCCGTCGTAGGCGGCCTCTTCAAGCTGGCCTTCTGCGGCGGCCCGGCCCAGCAGGCCCCGGACCTCGGGAGCGGCCCCCGCCGCAACCTCCACCGCCAGGAGATCGCCGGCGAGGTTCGCTTTCAACCTGGCGGCGGTGTCGTCGGCGATGATCGAGCCGTGGTCGATCACGATCACGCGCTCGGACATGGAGTCCGCCTCGTCCATGTAGTGCGTGGTGAGCACGATCGTGGTGCCGAGTTCAGCACGCATCCGCATGATGTGTTCCCACAGGTTGGCCCGGTTCTGCGGATCCATTCCGGTGGAGGGCTCGTCGAGGAACAGCAGTTGCGGGGAGTGCATGAGTCCCAGGGCTACGTCCATGCGGCGGCGCTGGCCGCCGGACAACTTGATGACGGTGCGCTTGGCGAGGTCGCCCAGGTCCAGGGATGCCATGAGCGTCTCGGCCCGCGCCTTGGCGTCCGCGGTGTTCATGCCGTAGAAGCGGCCCTGCATGATGAGTTCGTCAATGACGCGGTAGCTATGCCCGCCGCCGTTGCCCTGGCCGATGTAGCCGATGCGTGCCCGGACACCGGCCGGGTCCTCCCCGACATCCACCCCCGCCACCGTGGCGGTGCCGGAGGTAGGTTTCAGCAGGGTGGTGAGCATGCGCAGGGTGGTGGATTTGCCGGCACCGTTGGGCCCCAGGAAGGCCACCAACTCACCCGGTGCGACGTCGATGTCCACCCCCTTGACGGCCTCCACCGTTTCTTTTTTCGCAGTAAACGTTTTGGTGAGCTTCTTCGTGTGGATCACGGGCACTCCAGGGCGGGTAGCTGCAGGGCTGGGATTAGCTGACTCCAGGCGCCACGCTATACCCGGCAGCGGGCACGGTAAATACTTCCGCGGACACCTTCCGTCCGCATGGGGAGGGTCAGTGTGCGCGGTGGTCCTGGACCGTCATCCGCGGTCCGAAGGTGGGCTTGCGGAACCCGCTCAGGTACAGCATCCGCACCAGCCGCTGGCGTTGCCCCCGCCAGGGTTCGAGGAGTTCGATCATGCCGGGGTCGTCCGTCTTCCGGCCCGTCAGCGCATACCCAACGTACGACGCAAGGTGGTAGTCGCCCACGGAAATTGAGTCGGGGCAGCCGTGGGTCCGTTGCACCACCTCCGCCGCCGTCCACACGCCAATGCCGGGAATGGACTGCAGTTTTGCTCCGGCCTCGGCCGCGCTTACCGCGCCCAGGCGTTCAAGTGCGACGGCGGATTGCAGCGCGCGCATGACCGTGGCCGAACGCTGCGGCCCAACTCCTGCCTTGTGCCATTCCCACGACGGAACGGAAAGCCACTGCCGGGCAGTGGGTGGCACGAGCAGTCCTCGTGGAGCCGCCGGGCCGGGAGCTGCGGTTCCGTAGCGGTACATCAGGTACCGGTAACCACGCCGGGCCTCCAGTGTGGTGACCTTCTGCTCCAGGATGGTGGGCACCAGGGAGTCAACCACCCGGCCGGTGGAAGGCAACCGCACAGCCAGGTTCCGGCGTCGTGCTTCCCGCACCAGCCGCGGGAGGGTGTGGTGGAAAGCGGGCTCGTCAAAGGCGGACCAATCGTCAGCCGCGCCCAAAAGCCGGGGCACCCCTGCCACGGCGTCCCCTGCGCCGGGACCCCAGGCCTGGGCATCCACGAAGGAAACGTTGCCGGCACCACCACCGGAGAGCCGCAAGGTGGTGGGCCCCGCGGGCGTGGTGAACGCCAGCCAAAAGCCGTTGGGGTGGGCAGCGAACGACGGATCGCCGTTGCCGCGCATCAAGGGAAAGAGGGTCTGGTCCAGCCGGAACGCTGCGCCGGGATGCCACCGCACAGAAGCATCTGCCGCGGCCGCAACAAGGGGCGGGGCTTCTGCGATGGTCATGTACTTAATGGTCCCACGCGCCACCGACAATCCGAGCCACGCTAACCCTTACGGAATAAATTGCGCGGGTCTAGACTCCCAGATGTGGCGCGGGTGGGCCGCGCCCCAAACCAAAACCAGGAGCGCGGAACCATGGCTGGAATTGTGCACTTTGAAATCCCCACCGAGGACACCGACCGGGCCAACAGCTTCTACAAGAGCGTCTTCGACTGGAACCTCAGCCCGATGCAGGGCATGGACTATACGATCGCCATCACCACCGATTCCGATGAACAAACAGGCGCACCCAAACAGCCAGGAGCCATCAACGGCGCGTTGTTCCCCCGCACGGACAACCTGAAAACGCCGATCCTCACGCTGGACGTGGAGGACGTCGACGCTGCCCTGGCCCAGGTTGAATCGGCCGGTGGATCGGTAGTGCAGGGCAAGGATGCCGTACCGGGGATGGGCTGGTACGCGTACTTCAAGGACACTGAAGGCAACATCCTGGGCGTGTGGCAGACAGACTCTTCCGCGGGAAGCTGAGGTTGACTCCCGGTGACCGCCGGTCCGGGGGAGCAGCAGGCAGGCGGTAACTTTGTACCTATGAAGTACGCCCAGTCCGTGTTGGACCTCATAGGCAATACGCCGCTCATCAAGCTCAACCACGTTACTGCAGGCATCAAGGCCACCGTCCTGGTCAAGCTCGAATACGTGAACCCCGGCGGCTCCATCAAGGACCGCATCGCCGTGAAAATGATCGAAGCGGCCGAGAAGGACGGGCGGCTCAAGCCCGGCGGAACCATCGTGGAGCCTACCTCCGGCAACACGGGTGTTGGCCTGGCGCTTGTGGCGCAGCAGAAGGGCTACAAGTGCGTATTCGTGGTGCCGGACAAGGTGGGCGAAGACAAGCGCGCCGTCCTGGAAGCCTACGGAGCGGAAGTCGTGGTGACCCCCACCGCCGTGGCACCGGACAGCCCGCACAGCTACTACGGCGTGTCCGACCGCCTGGTCAAGGAGATTCCGGGCGCCTTCAAACCGGACCAGTTCTCCAACCCGGCCGCACCGGGCAGCCACTTTGAGTCAACCGGGCCGGAGATCTGGCGCGACACGGACGGCAAGGTGACCCATGTGGTGATCGGCGCCGGAACCGGCGGCACCATCACCGGCACGGGCCGCTTCCTGAAGCAGGTCTCGGCGGAGCGTCCCGAGTCCGACGGCGGACGGGTCAAGGTCATTGGCGCCGACCCGGAAGGCTCGGTCTACTCCGGCGGCACCGGGCGTCCCTACTTTGTGGAGGGCGTCGGCGAGGACATGTGGCCCGCCAATTACGATCCCACGGTGGCAGACCACGTCATTGCCGTTTCGGACGCCGACTCCTTCGCCATGACGCGCCGCCTTGCCCGCGAGGAAGGCCTCCTGGTGGGTGGTTCGTCCGGCATGGCAGTGGTCGCTGCGCTGAAGGCCGCGCAGGAGCTGGATGAGTCGGCCGTCGTGGTGGTGATCCTGCCCGATTCCGGCCGGGGCTACCTGGCCAAGATCTTCAACGACCAATGGATGCGCTCCTACGGCTTCCTCTCCGGAGGGGAAGAAGTGTCCGTGGGCGAGGTCCTCAAGTCCAAGACCGGTGAGCTTCCAGACCTGGTCCACATCCACCCGAACGAGTCCGTGCGCGATGTCATCAACATCATGAACGAGTTCGGCGTCTCCCACATCCCCGTCCTGTCCCAGGAACCGCCGGTGGTGATGGGTGAGGTCCTTGGTGCAGTGGACGAGCGCAGCCTGACCAGCAAGCTGTTCCGGGGCGAAGCCAAGCTCACGGACAAGATCGCCGAGCACATGGGGGACAAGCTCCCCGTGATCGGATCGCTGGAGACCATATCGGCTGCCCGCGAGCTGTTGTCCGACGTCGATACCGTCATGGTCACGTTCGTTGGTGCCCCCGTGGGCATCCTGACGCGGCATGACCTTCTTGCCTACCTGAGCAACTGACAAAGGAGCTTCCATGTCTGCACCCAACAACGCCGGTTTCAACACCCGGGCCGTCCATGCCGGCCAGGCCTTCGAGCCACGGACCGGCGCGGTCGTTCCGCCCCTGCACTTCAGCACCACCTACGCCCAGGACGGCATCGGCGGCCTCCGCTCCGGCTACGAGTACGGCCGCGGCGGCAACCCCACCCGCGATTCGCTGCAGGAACAGCTTGCCGCGCTGGAAGGTGGCACCGCCGCGTTTTCCTTTGGCTCCGGCCTCGCCGCCGAGGACGCCCTGATCCGTGCGGTGGCCCGCCCGGGAGACCACATCGTCCTCGGCAACGATGCCTACGGCGGAACATACCGCCTGATCAACCGTGTCCTGGGTGACTGGGGCGTAGGAAACACGCCGGTGGACATGGCCGACCTTGACGCCGTGGCACGTGCTGTCGCCGCCAACAACACGCGCATCGTGTGGGTAGAGACGCCCTCCAATCCGCTGATGAAGATCACCGACATCGCGGCGCTCGCTCAGGTAGCCCACGACGCCGGTGCCCTCCTGGTGGTCGACAACACCTTTGCGTCCCCCTACCTGCAGACCCCGCTCACCCTGGGTGCCGATGTGGTGGTCCACTCGACCACCAAGTACATCGGTGGACACTCCGACGTGGTGGGGGGAGCGATCGTGGTCAAGGATGCTGAACTGGCCGAAAAGATCGGCTTTATCCAGTTCGCCGTTGGCGCTGTGTCCGGGCCCATGGACGCCTTCCTGACCACCCGTGGCCTCAAGACCCTGGGCGTACGCATGGACCGTCACAGCGAGAACGGCCAGGCGGTTGCCGAGTGGCTGCTGCAGCGCCCGGAAGTGGAAGCTGTCCTGTACCCGGGACTTCCCGACCACCCGGGCCATGACCTGGCTGCCCGGCAGATGAAGAAGTTCGGCGGCATGGTGTCTGTACAGTTCAAGGGCGGTGAGGCAGCGGCACGCACGGTTGCCGAGTCGACCTCCGTCTTTACGCTGGCAGAGTCCCTGGGCGGGATCGAATCCCTCATGAACTACCCATCCGAGATGACCCATGCCTCCGTGAAGGGCACGGAGCTGGCGGTGCCGGAGAACCTGCTGCGGCTCTCCTGCGGCATCGAGGATGCCGAGGACCTGATTGCCGACCTCGAACAGGCCTTCGCCAAGATCAGCAACGGCTGACACCGTGTCTTCTCCTGTACGAACGGCAGCGTCCACCGCCAAGCGCGGCTGGACGCTGACCCTTGCTGCCCTGTTCACCCTCGCCGTCGCGGTCTGGTTCCTCTACACGGATTACCAGCCGGCCCTGTATGACTACGAGGTCTACCACTACGGTGGGACCAAAATCCTGGAAGGCGGCGACCTTTACGCGGTCCGCGACGGCTTGCCGTTCACGTATCCGCCGTTCGCGGCCCTGCTTTTCTCAGGCCTCGCCGCGATGGGCTTCTTCGCGGGCAGCCTGGCCTTCATCATCGCTGCCCTGGTGGGAGCTGCCGTGGTCGCTGCCTGGCTGGCCAGGCACTACTTCGGCCATGTGGAATGGCGGGCGGCGTTTGCCGACTACCGTTTCAGGACCACTGCGTTACTGGGCACCGGTGCCATCCTGTTGCTGGGCCCATGGCGTGACACCTTCGTCTTTGGACAGATCAACATCATCCTGATGGGCGTGATCCTGGCCGACTTCGCGCTCTACGGCAAAGTGCGGGCAGGACAGATCCGCTGGCCCGCCGGACTCCTGATCGGCCTGGCTGCAGGCATCAAGCTCACGCCCCTGGCCTTCGGGCTCTATTTCCTGGTGCGCAAGGACTTCAAAGCGCTCGCATGGATGGCAGCAGGGTTCTTCGGCTCCATCGCCGCGGCCTGGGCAGCGCTGCCCCAAACGTCGCTCATGTTCTGGACCCGGATCCTTCCGGACACTGGACGGATCGGTGGGCCGGCCTACGTTGACAACCTCTCGCTGAAGGGTTTGCTGCTGCACTTCGGAATGCCCGATTCGACGATCACCAACCTCGTCTGGCTCGCAGGCTCAGTGGGACTGGCCGTCCTGACCGCCCTGATCATCAAGTGGGCGGTCGATGCCGAGGAGAACTTCGTTGCCGTGTCCGCAACGGCGATCCTCATGCTGCTGATCAGCCCGGTTTCGTGGTCGCACCACTGGGTGTGGGTGGCTGTTGCCCTGCCGAGCATGGCCTTCGCCATGCACCGCGTTCCCACCCGCAGCGGACGCATGCGTCTGGCTGGCTGGATCATTGTGGTGGCCTCCACCATTGCGTTCTACATGACCCCCAAGAACCTGGCCGTCTGGGCGGGAGCTGCCGAATGGGGCAAGGATCCGCAGACCCAGTGGCAGCTGATGGTGTCCAGCCTTGGCGTGGTGTGCGCGTTGGCCATGCTGGCTTACTGGGCGCTTGCCTATCGGCCGTCACGGGCCGTGCTGAGGCAGGGTGCGGCGGCCCGGTCCAGCGACCCCGGGGAGGGCCGGACCAGCCCCGGAGCCGCACCTGGCGCAGACGCCGCACCCCGCACTACGGCCTAGCCTGAAATACCCTCCCGGCCATCTTCTTCACGGCCGGTCAGGCGCCGCCGGAAGGATGCGTCGTCAGGGCTCGTGACCTCCACGTCGTACCAGCCCTGGATGGTCTCCCAGCCGATCTTCCTGGCTTGGCCCGGCTTGAGCCGCACGGATTCGGAACGGTCCCCGTACTGCAGCGCTTCCAGGCGCACGGTGACGGTTGCCGTGCCGGTGTTGCGGACTTCCAGCTCCACGGCCTTGCCGCCGCGGAAGCCGTTAAGGCGAACGTCGACGCCGGACGCGGCACCCGCCGTCGAGCCCTTCAGCTCGTACTGGTAGCGGTTGGGGCCTGTGACCACCACGTCAAAGCCGCCGCCGGGAGCGGGCAGGTCCACGCTGTGGCTGCCGAGGACATCCACGTGGCGGGGTTCGGTGACTTCGCCCGCGTAGCCGTAGACGGTGAAGTGCGCGGAGCGCCGGCCGTCATTGGCCAACGCCAGCGTGATCCCCGCAGGCCGGACCGCGGCGGACACCCTGGGACGGTAGGGAAGCGGCCGCGCCGGCCGGCGCCCCGCCTCCTGGATCGGAGCCACCTGGACGGCTGGTGGATTGGGTCGCCAGCGGCTGATCTTCGCCGGTACCGGGCCGGGCTGGTCAAGCACGGGAGGAGTGCCGGGGGACTGGAAGTTGAAGACCCCCGTCAAATCCCCGCAGACCTCGCGGCGCCACGGCGAGATGTTGGGTTCCTCCACTCCGGTCCAGCGCTCCAAAAAGCGCAGCACGGACGTGTGGTCGAACACCTCGGAGCTCACGTAGCCACCGATCGTCCACGGTGAAACCACGGTCATGGGCACGCGGGGCCCCAGGCCGATGGGCTGGCCCGTGGTCCATTCGGTGTCCTCACCGGAGGCGGGCCGCGGCTGGACAGGCGGGGGAACGTGATCGAAGTAGCCGTCGTTCTCATCGAAGTTCAGGAAGATCGCGGTGCTGTCCCACGTCTCCTGGTTGCTCGCCACGGTGTCCAGCAGCCGGTAGACGAAGTTGGCGCTGCCCACTGGTGTGGAGGCGCCGGGGTGTTCCGAGTCGGCCGCGGAGGGAACCAGCCAGCTGACGCGGGGAAGAGTACCGTCGGCGATGTCGGCACTGAGGCGTTCCAACAAGGTGTCAGGGCGCCCGCGCCACATCGCTTTGTCGAAGAGTGCCTTCTCTGCTTCGCTCAGCGTCGCCCGGCCTTCTTGCAGTTGGGCCAGCAGGCGGTCCTGCTCTGCGGCGGTCCTGCCGGCGAGCTTGTCGTAGAACTCTTCGGTGGTCCGCAGGTTTCCTTCCACGGACGCCAGGATCTTCCGGCCGATCGCCTTGAATGTCTGGAAGTATTCCACGGCGTTGTCCGTGAAGTTGTCCCAGTCCTGGTAGATCCTCCAGGGAATGCCGGCTTGTTCGAGGCGTTCGGGGTAGGTGGTCCAGTCATAGCCGCCGTGGGTGTAACCGTAGGCCGCGTTGGTGACGGCACGTTTGGTGCTGTCCGGTTCGGTTCCGGTGGTGCCGCTCCAGAGGTAATTCCGGTTGGGGTTGGTGGAACCGTTGACCGAGCAGTGGTACGCGTCGCAGATGGTGAAGGTGTCGGCGAGTTCGTACTGCAGGGGGATGTCGGCCCGCTCGTAGAACGTCATGGTGGACGCGCTTTTGGCCGGAATCCACCGGTCGCACCATCCGTTGTTCCAGGCTGCCGTTGTTCCGGAGAACGAATGGTCGAGGTCACCCAGGTATTGAATGTCCGAGCCGGGACGGCCGGCCAGTTCGGCTGCCTTCCGCAGTGAGAAAGGCAGCACCGTGCCGCCCGTGGCCCGGGGCTGCTCGAACATGGAGGTCCCACCCGGCAACCGGGTTACAGCTTTGTCCCCGTAGCCCCGGACGCCGCGCAGGGAGCCGAAATAGTGGTCGAAGGACCGGTTTTCCTGCATGAGGATGATCACGTGCTTGATGGACTGGAGGTCTCCCGGCGGTACCGGCTTGGCCATCGCTGCCTGGACCGAAGGAGGCAGCAGGGAGCCGGTGGCCGCCAGGGCGGTGGCCGCGGCGGCGGTGCCGAGGAAGCCGCGCCGGGAAAGCGACCCGTCGGTTGAACGATTAACCAAATCAGGGATCTTCGAGGACATTAACTAACGCCTTTCGTGGTCAGAGTTGACCAAGCCAGCGTAGGAGGGCCTGGTGAACCACGAGTGAAACCGGGGCAAACCAAGGGGGTGCGTCGCGTCCGCGGGGGCGCTCTGGCTTTCTTCAAAGAAGTCAGGTACGTTCACATCATGCCTTTGCGTTCGGACTGGTCTGCCAGGACCTGCAGCCTTGCCCGTGGCCTTGATGTCCTTGGTGATCCCTGGGGCAGCCTGGTCCTCCGGGAAATCTTCTTCGGGAATGGCCGCTATGACACCATCAAGAAGCGGCTCGATGTGGCCGACAACGTCTTAAGCAAGCGGCTCGGCTGGCTCGTGGAAGCTGGGCTGCTGGCCAAGCGTCCCTACCAGGACGGCGGCAGGACCCGGCACGAATACGTACTGACCCGCAAGGGTGAAGACGCGCTCCCCGTGCTCAATGCCATCATCATCTGGGCCGAGAAACACCTGGATGCACCCAACGACGTTTCCCACATGCGCGTCATCCACACCGACTGCGGACAGCCAACGTCATCCGCCGATACCTGCACGCACTGCGGGACACCCCTTACGGCAGCCAATACCAGCTGGCACAGCCTCAGGAACGGGCACCCCATCCAACTGGCGGTCGCACCACCAGCCGGACCGGCCACCACATCACAGCAAACGGAGATGCCCGCATGACCGCGTCAAAGACAACCCGCACCTCCGACGCCGGGGCCACTCCGGACGGGAAGAAACCCGCACGCCGCCTCCACCCCGCATGGATCGTAGCCGCCGTCGCATTCCTGGCCTTGGTGGGAGCAGCGGGATTCCGTGCCGCTCCGGGGGTGCTGATGGTCCCGCTGCGCGAGGAATTCGGATGGTCAACCACCGTCCTGTCACTGGCGGTCAGCATCAACCTGGTGCTCTTCGGCCTGACGGCTCCCTTCGCGGCGGCCCTCATGGAGCGGTTCGGGATCCGGAAGGTCACGGCACTGGCGCTGTGCCTGATCGGGCTGGGCTCCGCACTCACCGTCTTCGTAAACCAGTCCTGGCAGATCCTGTTCACCTGGGGTCTGCTCATTGGACTGGGAACGGGATCCATGGCCCTGGTGTTCGCCGCTACCATCGCCAACACCTGGTTCGCCAAGAGCCGCGGCCTGGTGATCGGCATCCTCACCGCCGGAAGCGCAGCAGGGCAGCTCGTCTTCCTGCCCTTCATCGCGGCGCTCGCCGAAAACCCCGGTTGGCGGGGTGCATCACTCCTCATCGCCGCCGGCGCGCTTGCCGTTGTTCCGCTGGTGCTGCGCTGGCTGCGCAACTCACCAGCCGACGTCGGGGTCCTTCCATACGGTGCCGAAGCGCCAACGGAGGTGGCCGCCCCGGAGGAAAGCACGACGCCGGGCGGCAAGCCGGTCAACGCTGCGGTGCGGGCACTCCAGGTCCTGAAAAGGGCCAGCAGGGTACGGACGTTCTGGGGGCTCGCCGCCGGTTTCGCAATCTGCGGTGCTACCACCAACGGACTGATCGGAACGCACTTCATACCGTCGGCGCACGATCATGGCATGCCGGAAACTACTGCTGCCGGGCTGCTGGCCGTGGTGGGGATCTTCGATATCGTGGGCACCATCGCCTCCGGTTGGCTAACGGACCGGTTCAACCCGAAGGTGCTGCTGGCCATCTACTACCAATTCCGTGGCATCGGGCTGCTGGTGCTGCCCTTGCTGCTGGGCTCCACGGTGGAGCCAAGCATGATCATCTTCGTGGTGGTCTATGGCCTGGACTGGGTTGCCACCGTCCCGCCCACGGCGGCCATCTGCCGCTCCGTCTTCGGTGCAGATGGTTCCGTGGTGTTTGGTTGGGTGTTCGCGGCCCACCAGCTCGGAGCAGCCGTGGCGGCTCTCCTGGCCGGATTCATCCGCGACGCCACGGGGCACTACAACTACGCCTGGCTTGGTGCGGCAGCCATGTGCACCGTGGCCGCCGTCATCAGTGCCACCATCCGCAAGGACGCCGCACGCAAGGAGCCGGTGGCTGTTCCCTGACCGTGTTGTGGGGCCCGTTCTGCGCGCTATTCCGGCCTGGAAATGCGCAGAGCAGGCCCCACAACGGGTGTACTAGCCCACGTCCGTGATCTTGAACGTCAGATTCCTGGCCTCGGGCCGCAACGCAAAGTCAGGCCAGACATCCGGCCCGCAGGCCCTCGAACCCAGTCCATGCTGAGCGGCGTCGAGGTACAGGTAGCTGCCTTGGCTTGCCGGCAGTTCGTGGGGGTGATCCGCGCCCGCCATTTCCTGGGCTGTGTGCCGTGCCAAGGTAAATCCCGGCAGGCGGCCACGGGAATCAGGGACAGCGTTGAACCGCAACCAAGGATTGCCGGAGTTTTGCAGTTCCAGTGACCGTACATCGCTCCGGTGTCCGGTCTCCTGGGGTTTGGAGTAAGGAACGGACAACTCCTCAATTCCTGCCGAGTACCGGCCTACCAGGGCGGAACGGCGGCTGTCCGGGTAGGACTCGCGCGGTCCCGTACCAAACCACGAGACCCCGTCAACCGAACCGGGCAAGTCCAAACGGATGCCCACCCTGGGCCAGACCATGTCCCAGCGGGATCCGGGGATGACGTCAACGCGCAGCCAGAGCTCGCCGCCGGATACTTGCCACTCTTCGGTCACGGAGACCCAGTGTGAGCTGTTCGCGGCGGCATAGCGCGTACGGACACGCAGGCCGTCACCGCTGGAAACGACGTCCTCTACACGCGCAGTCAAGCGGTCGAGTCCAGCTTGGCGCCATTGCTCTGCCAGGGCCGGGGCAGGCACCCCGTTCCCGTTGTTCAGCCATGGATCGGCGGTGTCGTAGCTGCCCCTCCCTGCACCGGCGTCGTTGTCGGTCGGTGCCCGCCACAGTTCGAGGCGCGGCCCGGTCACCGGCAAGCCGGCCAGCGAGACCAGACGGCCGTCCTGGAAAGCAGCGGGTCCCAAGGTCAACGTCGTCGGCGCCCCGCCATCAGGCCGCGAAGGCAGAACAAGAGGGCGGGGTATTGCCTGGCGCGGACCTGTCTCGGTCAGTTCCAATTGCGCGGCGCTGATAACGTGCCCGGCTTCTGCCCACGCTGTGTCCTTTCGGAGGACGGCCTCCACCGTCAGCCAGTATTCGGCAGAGGCCACGGGCGCGAACGCCGGCATCGCGATCCGCGCCGCATCGCCGGCAGCCAGCGGCGTTCCCGCAGCCGTGACCACGTCAAGTTCGCCGGAAGCGTTTACCACCCCGTCCACCTCGGTACGCCAGCGCAGCACAATATCCGATGCATCCGCCGTGTGCCGCAGGTTGGCGACGGACACGAACCGGCCTGTGCCGCCGTCGGGCGTTTCCGGTCCAAAACCCAAACGGAACGGCGAGACAACCTGCTTGTACTCAAAGAGTCCAGGGCTTGGTGTGGAGTCGGACAGGACCATGCCGTCCATCACGAAGTTCCCGTCGTGCACCACCTCGCCAAAGTCGCCGCCATAGGCGAAGAACTCCGTGCCATCCAAGGTGGTGGTACGGATGCCGTGATCCCGCCACTCCCAAACGAACCCACCGTGCAGGCGGGGGTAGCGCTCCACGAGGTCCTCGTACTGGTCGATGGCGCCCGGACCGTTGCCCATGGCGTGGATGTATTCGCACAGGATGAACGGCTTGGTCCGCTGGCGGGCCGACTCCGCGGCGGAGCAACCCAGCAGGAGTGAGCCGGAGTCGTCGCGGCCAATCGATTCGGTCTCCGGGACGGAGGAGTACATGCGCGAATACACATCGGTATAGGCGCCCGTGTAGTCGCCTTCGTAATGGACCGGTCGCCCGGAGTCACGGGCATGCGTCCAGGCGGACATGGCAGCAAGGTTTGATCCTGTTCCGGACTCGTTGCCCAGGGACCACATGACGATCGACGGGTGGTTCTTGTCCCGTTCCACCGTCCGTTCCATCCGATCCAGCAGGGCCTCACGCCAAGCGGGATCGTCGCTGGGATTGCCAACCCAGCCGTGCGCCTCGAAACCATGGGTTTCGAGGTCGCATTCCAGAATCACCCAGAAGCCCAGCTCATCGGCGATGTCCAGCAAGCGTGGGTGGGGCGGGTAGTGGCTGGTTCGGATGGCGTTGACGTTGAACTGCTTCATCAAGGCCAGGTCCTCGCGTGCAAAGTCTTCGTTGAACACGCGGCCCCGGTCCGGGTGGGTCTCATGCCGGTTAACTCCGTGGAAGACTACGCGCCGGCCGTTCACCAGGAACTGGTCTCCCCGGATCTCCACGCTGCGGAAACCGAGGCGCAGCGATATGGTCTCGCTTTGGCTGGCCACAGTGGCGTTGTACAGGCGCGGAACTTCTGCGGACCAAGGTTCGACGGCGGTGATCGCCACAGGGGCGACGTCGGCAGGCGAGTTCCAGACGACGTCGACGTCCAGTTCCGGCACGCTGAGCCTGATGGGGAAGGCGGCGGGGGAGGCCACGATCTCAGGATCGATGGTTCCTGCTCCTGCATTGGTGAATGCGGTGCGGAGCCAGACGTCGTCAATTCCGCCGAGGGGCCTGGCCAAAAGGGTGACGTCCCGGAAAATGCCCGGCATCCACCACTGGTCCTGATCCTCCACATAGCTGGACGCGGACCATTGGTGGACCCTGACGGCAATCAGGTTCCTGCCGGGCCGTACGGCTTCGGTGACATCGAATTCCTGGGCGAGGCGGCTTCCCGTGCCAACGCCGATCAGGCTCCCGTTGAGCCACACCTTGTACCGGGATTCCACGCCGTCAAAGCGCAGAAGGATTTTCCCGGCTTCACTCCACTCCGCCGGTACCTCGAAAGTCCGGCGGTAGTCGCCGGTCGGATTGTGGTCCGGGACGTGCGGCGCATCAAGAGGGAAAGGGAACTGGACATTGGTGTAGATCGGGCGTCCATAACGGCCACTGCCCTCCAGGACCCAGTGTGCGGGAACCGGCATCTGGTCCCATCCTGAGTCATCCAGGGCTTCCTCCGCGACTCCTTCGATTGCTTCTCCCGCGGGAAGGACTCCACGTCCGCCCGCCGTGCCGGGATCACCCGGCAGAAGCCTGAAACGCCACTCACCATTAAGGGAGAGTGCCGGGGCATCACTGTGCAGCCACGAGCGCGCGGGCATCCTGTTTCCGGATCCGGGGCCGGGATCCGTGAGGTAGGAAACGTGCTGGTGTTCTGGGGACAAAGGCATTACTTAACGGCTCCTTCTGTCAGTCCGCCGCGCCAGAAGCGTTGCAGGACGACCATTGCGATACTGAGCGGAATGATGGACAGCAACACTCCGCCGGTGGTGAGTTCATAGAATTCGGGCAAGCGGTCAACCTGGCTAAGCCAGTTGTTGAGGCCGAGTGTGATGGGGTAGAGCTCGGAGTCGGACAACATGACCAGCGGCAGGAAGTAGTTGTTCCAGATGCCTACAAGTTGGAAGAGAAAGACCGTGACGAGGGCAGGCGTGAGTACCTTAAGCCCGATGGTGTGGAAGATCCTGAGTTCCCCTGCGCCGTCGATCCGTGCCGCCTCGATCAGGGCTGTATCCACGGTGGCTTCCGCGTAGATCCTGCAGAGGAACAGGCCGAAAGGCGAGACAAGGGATGGAAGCAGGACGCTCCAGTAGGTGTTGGCGAGTCCTATCTGGCTGAACAGGAGGAACAGGGGCAGCGCCGTGGCCGTGCCGGGAACCAGGACTCCGCCGAGGATGGTGCCGAACACCAGGTTCCGTCCGCGGAACCGGTACTTGGCCAGCGCGTACCCGCCGGCCGCGGCGAAGTATGTGGCGAGCAGTGCGCCAACGCCCGCGTAGATGGCCGAGTTCAGGAACCAGCGGCCAAAGATCCCATTGTCGTAGCTGACCACCTTGGCGATGTTCTCGCCCAAGGAAAACGTGGATGCGAACCAGAAACCGTTGGTAGAGAAGAGATCCGCGGTGGACTTTGTTGAGGCGACGAAGACCCAGTACACGGGGATCAGGAAGTACAGTGCCACGATCACCAGGATCGCGGTGACGATGATGGTGGATGAGCGGCGCCGCCCTGCCGCGCGGTCCGCTCCCATGGCGGGCTTGCCGGCTGGTGACGGGATGTTCGACGTCGGTTTGGTGGCTGTTGTGGTCATGAGGACTTCCTGTTCGTGAATGCGAGGAAGGCGAAGGACAAAACAAATGCCGCGACGGCGATGATGACCGACTGGGCAGCGGCGACGTTGTAATCGTTGTAGGCAAAGGCCGTGGTGTAGGCGCTGAGGTTCGGGGTGTACTGGCTGTCGATGGCAGGAGCTACCGTTTTCAACACCTGGGCTTCGGCGAACAGTTGGAGCGTGCCGATGATCGAGAAAACCGTGGTGAGGACCAACGCGGGACGAATCAGGGGAAGCTGGATGCTCCGGGCAACCCGCCACGTCGAGGCGCCGTCCACTTTCGCGGCCTCGTAGAGTTCCACCGGAATGGCCTTCAACTGGGCGACGATAATCAGCATGTTGTAGCCGGTGTAGCTCCACGTCACGATGTTGGCCACTGACCAGAGCACGCTGTTGGCACCCAGGAAGTCAGGAGTCAGGCCCACGATCTTGGCTACATCAAACAAGGGGCTGAGTCCGGGCACATAGAGGAAGGACCAGAGGATGGTGGCGATCACACCTGGCACCCCGTAGGGAAGGAAATAGGCGGCGCGGAAGAACCCCGGCCATCGTGCCGAAGCTGATTCCAGGAGCAAGGCCAGGACGGTGCAGAAAATGATCATCACAGGAACCTGAACGACGCCAAAGAGCAGCATGCGTCCTATGGAGGCCACAAAACCTCCGTCGCCCAGTGCCAATGCGTAGTTGCCGAATCCCGCGAATTCGCTGGTAACGCCGGCTTCGCCGAAGAGGCCTTGGCGGGTGACCTTGGTGAAGCTGGAACCAACGGCGGCGATGATGGGCAGGATAAACGTAAGGGCGAACAATGCCAGGAACGGCGCAAGCAGAAGCCAGGGTGCCCGGGTGGTGGCTCCGGTTCGCTTACTGCGGGATGGTGGTGGTCCGGAGCGTTGGCTGACTGGAACGGTGCGGACGGTGGTCATGACGTTTCCTTCCGGATGCTCAGGCCTTTGTTCTTGAAGACCTCCATGATCTGCTGCTCGGACTTCACCACTGAGTCCACCAAGCTGGTCCCGAATGCCTTCTTCCGGAAACCGTCACTGAGGATGTTGAACGACTGCTGGGTGACCGGCCACCAGGACCAGTCCGTGTTTTGTTGGCCCGTGGCTGGAACAAACACTTCCTCGTTGTAGCGTTGGCCACTGAAGAAGGTGGACGGTTGCTTCCGCTCAGTGCCGATGAAACCGGGGTTGGGCGACCAGCCGATGCCGCTGTGCTTGATCTCGGCATCGATCCCTTCCGTGGAGGTGGTGAGCCAGACGGCGAACTCGAGTGCCTCTTTGGGGTGCTTGCTGTTGGCCAGCACTGCGGCGGTGGAACCTCCCAGATAGCTGGACCCGAACCCGCTGCCGTCCCACGTGGGCATGGGAGCAACGCGCCATTTGCCTTCGGAGCCGCTGACACCCTGGACCAGGGCGTCACCCCAACTTCCCGTGATGGTGGAGGCAATGCCACCCTTGGCTGCCGCGGCAAACCATGCGGGGGAAAAGGCTCCGTAGGCAGTATTGACGATGTCCTGGTCGATGGCTTGATCGAAAAACCGGGCCGTGTTGAGCGTGGCGTCGTCGGTCATGTTGATGACCCAGCCGTCGGATTCCGGGCGTAGCCACACCGCGCCTGCCTGGGATGCATAGGAAGCAAACGGTGAGGCATCGCTGATGGGGAAGCAGTCCAAGTAGACATCCCTGGAGCGGAGTTCCTTGCCCAGGACGGCCCACTCGTCCCACGTGGCGGGGGTCGTCCCGCCCACTGATTCGAGGACCGCGGGTTGGTAGAACATCCCCATCGGGCCTGAATCCTGCGGAATGCCGTAGACGCCTCCGGCGTAGCTGACCTGCTTCCACAGTGTCTCGTCATAGAGATGGGCGTGGTCATTGGCCCCGTAGCGGGACAGGTCCACCAGTCCGTTGACGAGGAGGAACTCGGGGATGGAACGCATTTCCACTTGCGCGAGGTCGGGGCCGCCCCCGGCAGCCAGGGCCGAGTAGAGCTTCTGGTATCCGCCGGAGTTGCCGCCTGGAATCCACACTACGTCGACCTGGATATCAGGGTGCTGTGCATTCCAAAGGTCAGCGACATTCTGGAAGTCCTTGAGCCAGGCCCAGTAGGTAAGCCTCACGGGGCCCTGTGCAGGAGCAAGAGTGGGGGCCGCGTTGACTGACTGGGTGCCCGGCGTGGCGCACCCTGAAAGGACGCCCATTGCGGCGGTACCCAATCCAGCACCAAGGAGTTGTCTTCGCGTGAGAGCGGTCATGTGCCTTCACCTCGTTGTGTCGGTTGCAGAGGCCACTGACGAACGTCCGCCGGCGGCCGAATGTGATCACGGTAACATAAAATTCGAGTGACTACTCGAATTTTATGTGATGCCGCGAACTCCGCCTGTACACTGGCTAGCCATGACCACAAAGGACAGTGCGCGCTCCGGGAAGCGTGGTCCCTACGCCAAGTCCGAGGAGCGGCGACGCACCATTTTGGATGCTGCCCACGCGGTTTTTGCTGCCCGGGGCTACCGTGGAGGTTCACTTCAGGATGTCGCCGACCACGCGGGCATGAGCCAAACCAGCCTCCTGCACTATTTCCCCTCCAAGAGCGAGCTCCTGATGGCAGTGCTTGCCCGGCGTGACGAAATTACCGAGGCCGCCAACCCGGCCGATATGGCGGAGGGCTTTGCCGAGGTGGTCTTTGGAACCGCCGAGTACAACGAGAACATCCCCGGGGTGATTGAGCTGTACACGGTGCTGTGCGCTGAGTCCCTGACCGAAGGGCACCCTGGCAGGGAGTACTTCACCGACCGTTTCGCCCGGCTTCGGCGGAGCTACACGAGGCGGTTCAAGGAGCTCCAGGCCGAGGGAAGGCTCCGCCCCGGAGTGGATCCGGCACAGGCTGCCACCTCCTTGGTGGGTCTGTGGGATGGTGTCCAGACACAATGGCTCCTGGCCCCGGACGACGTGAACGTTGCGCAAAGCCTGCGCGCTTTCTTCGACTTGGTGGTGGTCCCGCGCTAGCTGACTGCGTTGTCAGGCCCGCTTTGCGCGGACACGCCATCGAATAGCCCGCACAGTGGGCCCCGCAACGGGAAACTTAGCCGCGGAAGGCCGGGATGCCCGTAATGTGGTGCCCCAGGACCAGGGTGTGCACTTCATCGGTTCCTTCGTACGTCCGCACGGATTCCAGGTTGTTGGCGTGCCGCAGGGGTGAATGCTCCAGGGTTACCCCATTGCCACCCAGGATGGTCCGGGCTTCGCGGGCGATCTTGAGGGCCTCGCGCACGTTGTTCAGCTTGGCCAGGGAAATCTGTTCGGGCCGCAGCTTGCCGGCGTCCTTCAATCTGCCCAGGTGGAGGGCCAGCATGGTGCCCTTTTGCAGTTCCACCAGCATGTTCACCAACTTTTCCTGCGTCAGTTGGTACCCGGCCAGCGGGCGGTCGAACTGCATGCGGCCACCGGCGTAGTCCAAGGCAGCCTCGTAGGAGTCGCGGGCTGCTCCCATGGCACCCCAGGCAATGCCGTAGCGGGCGTCGTTAAGGCAAGTGAACGGCCCCCGGAGTCCGTTGGCACCCGGGAGGACGGACTCCGGACCCAGCCGAACGGCGTCGAACGTTACCGCGCATTGGATGGAAGCGCGCATGGAGAGCTTCGGTTCGATGGGGGTGGCAGTGACCCCGGCTGTCCCGGCCGGGACCAGGAAGCCGCGGATGCCCTCGGCTGTTTTCGCCCACACCACCATGACGTCTGCCATCGACGCCAACCCGATCCACCGCTTGGCACCGTCCAGAACCCAGCCCCCGTCCGACTCGCGGGCGACCGTGGTCATGGACGAAGGATCGGACCCCGCAGCGGGCTCTGTCAGGGCGAAGCAGCCGATCAGCTCACCCGCGGCCATCCGGGGCAGCCAGCGCTCCTTCTGTTCCTCCGAGCCCCAGGAATGGATCGCGGTCATGGCCAGGGAACCCTGCACCGACACAAAGGTGCGGATGCCGGAGTCGCCGGCTTCCAGTTCCATGGCGGCCAGGCCATATTCGACGGCGGTCCGGCCCGGGCAGCCATAACCCTCCAGCTGCATGCCGAGGACACCCAGCTCACCCAGTTCCTGTGCGATCTCCCGGGGGAAGACGGCGTCCTCGTACCAGCGGGCAATGTTGGGCCTGATCCGTTGGGTGGTGAAATCGCGGATCCGCTCCCTGGTGTCCAGTTCTTCGGCGCTCAAAAGGGAGTCGAGGGCAAGGACATCGGAAGGATCGCTCATGCCAGCATCCTAGGCGCAGGAGCGACCCTAGCCCCGGACCACCCCGGCCTCTGCGCGCTTGCCGGTGAAGTAGTCCCTGGTTGAGGGGGCGAAGCGGCACACAACGGCCAGCACCACGCCCAGGGCCAGCAGCAGGACACCACTGACAAAGGCCCCGCCGATGCCGAAGATCTGCGTGTCGCCGTATGCCGGGTCCCACATTTCCACGGCGGAGATGAAGAACGCGACCGTGAGGCTCAGCGCACCAAGGAAAGGAAGGATGCCGCGGAACCAGAGGTTGCGGGCGGATTCGCGGAGCGTGGCCCGGAAGTACCAGACGCAGGAGAATCCGGTCAGTGCGTAGTAGAAGGCGATGAACAAGCTGATGGCACTGATGGAGTCGGCCAGCAGGTTTTCGCTGAGGAAGCTCATGGCCACGTAGTACACCACTGCAACGGCGCCCATCACCTGCGTGGAGAACCCGGGAGTCATGTAACGCTCGTGGACCTTGCCGAACCGGGGCGGAAGGGCTCCATGCACTCCCATGGACAGCGTGCCCCTTGCCGTCGGGAGGATGGTGGTCTGCGTTGAGGACAGGACGGAAGCCAGCACGGCCACCACGATCAGCCAGCCCCAAGGCCCAAGCACGACGTCCTTCATGGCCAGGAAGACGTCGTCCTGGTTGGCCTCATTGCCGAGGCCGATGCCGTCGGTGCCGATCGTTGCGTACATCATCACCAGGAGGGCAACAGACACGTAGATCGCTACCAGGACGAACGCCGAGATCACGGCCCCGCGGCCCGGGGTCTTGGCCGGGTTCTCAGTCTCTTCATTCAGGGCCAGGCAGGTGTCCCAACCCCAGTAGATGAACAGCGCCAGCAGCACGCCGTGGACCACGGCACTGGGGTCCGCGAAAGCGCCCACCGGGTTGAACCACTCAAAGTCGAAGGCCTGTCCCTCCGGAGCACCGCCCGCGATGCGGATGATGATCGCCAGTGCGAAGATTCCCAGCGAGATGTACTGGATGTAGGTCAGGGTCCGCTGTACATGCTCGCCCAGCCTGATCCCGCGATGATTCACATAGGTCATGAAGGCGATGAACAGTACACCGGTGGCAGTGACCAGCCAGGTGTTCTCCGCCAGGGAGCCGTCGCCCACCAGCAGCCAAAGGTACTTGCCGGCGATCTGTGCCAGGTTGGCGAGCACCACGATCCCTGCCAGGGCGACGCCCCAGCCGCCGAGCCAGCCGGCCCAGGGACCGAAGGCCTTCCTGGCCCATATGAACGTGGTGCCGCAGTCCGGCAAGGCGCTGTTGAGTTCCCGGAAGGCGTAGGCAATGAAGAGGACCGGGATGAAGCCCAGGATGAGGATCAGGGGAGTGTAGTTGCCGTTGACGGCAACAATGAGGCCCAGCGTGGCAGCCAGGGAATAGACAGGCGCCGTTGACGCCAGGCCCAGCATGACGGAGTCGCCAAGGTCCAGGATTCCGGCGTGGAGGCCTTTGGAAGGAACGACGGCGGTTCCGTCGCCGCCCGGGGAACCACCCGGCGTCGAAATTTCAGTGCTCATAGTACGGCTCCAAAAGGTGAGGTCGAAGTGGGTTGTGCCGGCGCCGGAGCGTCGATCGTGTTGGGCACGAAGCGGCAGAAGTAGTCCGTGATGGGCCCGTCTGATTCGCGGATGCCGCAGCCGACGGACTCGCCGTCCACCACCCACAGCCCCAGGACGGGATGGTTGCCGTCGTAATCCGGCAGGGAGTGGTACTGCTGGTAGCACCAGCCCTCCCGGCCATAGCCGCCAGGTTGCGAGATGTCGATTCCCGGGGCATGGATGCGGATATTGTCGCCCTCGCGGCCATGGAGCGGCTTGGCCACCCATTCCTTCAGCGGACCGGGGTCGCCCAGATAGGCGGGCAGAAGGTTTTCATGGCCTGGGTAAAGGTGCCACAGGGCGGCCAGGAGGGCCTTGTTGGAGAGCAGCATCTTCCAGGCCGGTTCCACCCAGCGCGGATTGTGCGCGCGGGTCAGGAGCCGGTGCCCGAAGGGCTCCTTCATCATCAATTCCCACGGGTAGAGCTTGAACATGGTGCTGATCATGAAATTGTCCAGGTCCACGAACCTGTTCAGGTTGGGGTCCCAGCCGATATCGGACATGTTGATGCCAATGGTGGTCCATCCGCCCTGGCTGGCGACGTCGCGCATGTAGGCGGCGGTCATCCAGTCCTCGCCGGATTCTTCGGCCTCGGAGTGGGCGACGTGCAGCGTGCTCATGCCGGTGCGGAACTGGAGCTTCTGCCACTGGCGGATCAGGGCTTCGTGGATCCCGTTCCACTGGTCCTTATCAGGGAACACGTCCTGCAGCCAGAACCATTGTGCGACCGAGGCTTCGATCAGGCCGGTAGGGGTGTCGGCGTTGTACTCCAGTATCTTGGCCGGCCCGCCCTTGCCGTCGTAGATGAAGTCGAAGCGGCCGTAGACATCCATGTCGCCGGCCTGCAGGGACTCCGCAGCGAGCTCCAGGGCCTGCCGTCCGATGCCGATGTCGCCCATGGCGCCGGTGGCCAGGTACTTGGCGGCCTCCAGGCACATGAGATGCATGTCCTCGGCAGTCTTCTCGAGGGTCTCCACCTCGTCCATGGTGAATTCGTAGTAGGCCGATTCGTTCCAGTATTCGATTTTGCGGCCGTCGGGCATGGTGGTGGTGGAGAAAACCAGGCCCTGTTCTTCGATCTTCTGTTTCCAGTCCGGCCTGGGCGCGGAGGTCAATCGACGCACGCCTACCCTCCCGAGCTTCCGCCGCTTTTCGAACTGCTGCCGAATCCGCCGCGGCTTACCGTGCCGCCCTTGCTGCTGTAGCCCGTGGACGTCTTGGCACCCTGCGGGACCGTCTTGGTGTAGCTGGGGTAGGAGCTTCGGTTCTGGCCCACAGCAGGCACACTGGCACCGCGGGAGTAGAAGTACCACGCGTACACGCCGGAACTGCGGCCGGCAGAACTGCTGTTGTTGCACTGGGAATCGTCAACGCGTTCCCCGGTTTCCTCGTTGAAACACACCTGGGCGTAATCGGCTTCAGCTTCGTTGCTGGCCACCACTGCGGTGATGGTGCCGGCCAACAGTGCCGTGACCCCCAGGCCTACGACGACGGTGCGGCGCCGCGAGCGCTTCTTTCGGGCCTCCGCGTGGGCTGCCTCGCGTTCCCGTTCCTTGGCGAACGGGTCCACCACCGGAAGCGGTTTCCCTGGTTCGGGCTGGTGTGGAGCGGCGTTGGCCGTGGCTCCGCGCTTGCCTTTGCCTTTGCCTTCCGGAGCCTGTGGCACGGGGCCAGAGCCGGCCATATCGGGCCGCAGCTCCGGCTTGGGGACCTGCCACGGCGGTGGCTTGGGCGTGTTGTTGCCGGTGCTGCCGGCGTCCCAGCCGCTGTTGTCCCGGCCGTTGTTGTCCGGGCCGCCGGCAGGGTTGCCAGCGCCGTCTTTCGGGTCCATTCGTTTCCCCCTGGATAGACCGTTGGAGTGTCCGGCGCCCTGGCCGGATGAGGATGCTGAAAGCAAGCCTAGTCCTTGCGCGCCGCACAGGCACCGGTGTCGCGCCGGAGTGGGGAGAACTGCCCACACGGGCCACGTGCAAGGATAAAGCCATGCCAGCACCGGAAGCCCTTCCCGACGACGCCCACGGACTCCTGCTGCGGCTCCCCACGGTGCGTGGCATCGGGCGTGGCCGGATCATGGCGGGCCTCGTGCTGGCGCTGGTGCTGACGGCCGCCGTCGAAATCCTGGTCACCGTCACCGGGTTCCGGAACTTCGCCGTGACCATGCTTTTCCAGTTGGCAGCCGCCGTGGCAGTTGCCGCGATAGGTGGCCTGTGGCCTGCGGTGGTGGCCGCCGTGTTGGGCAGCTTCCTGCTGAACTACTTTTCGGCCGAACCCGTGGGCTCCCTGTCCATCGCCGATCCGACCACCCTGTTCACCCTGGTGGTTTTCCTGGCAGTGGCTTGTGGCGTGGCGCTCGCAGTGGGGCTTGCGACGCGCCGGGCCCAGGAAGCGGCGCAGTCCGGTGCTGAGGCCACCGCACTGAGCGGACTTGCACTGCGCATCCTGAGTTCCGATGACACCTTGGAATCATTCCTCGAAAAGGTCCGGGTCACGTTGGGGGTGGAGGCCGTGACGCTTCTGGGGGCTACCGGCGAGCGCCTTCCGGGTGCACAGCGCGGTTGGCAGGTCCTGGCCGGTGCCGGGGTCCAACCGCCGGTGACGCATGCCGCCGCCGACCATGCCGCCGTCGTTGATCCCCACTACACGCTGCTGCTGCGCGGTGGTCCGCTGACGCCGCAACAGCAGCGGCTGCTGGCCGCGTTCGGCGCTTTGGTGGTGGCCGTGCGGGAACGGCAGCAGCTGGCCAGGAGCCGCAGGGACAACCAACGCCTGGCCGAGGGGAACAAGATGCGCACCTCCATCCTGCGCGCTGTGTCGCACGACCTCCGCACTCCGCTGGCCGGCATCAAGCTGGCGGTCGGCAGCCTGCGGCAGGAGGACGTCACGTTCCCTCCCGAAGTCCAGCGTGAACTCCTGGAAACCATCGAAAACTATGCCGACCGCTTGGACCACCTGGTAGGCAACCTGCTGGACATGTCCCGGATCACCGCGGATGCGGTCAACCCCTTGCTGACCGGTGTCGGGTGGGCGCAGGTGTTGCCGGAGGCACTGCGGGGCGTCTCCGTCGGCAGGCTCAGGAATGAACTTCCGCCCAACCTTCCGCCGGTACAGGCCGACGCCGGGATGCTGGAACGGGTGGTCGCCAATATCGCGGAGAACGCCGTGAAGTACGCTCCGGATTCGGACGTCATCATCACCGCGCGCACGGGTGCCGGCATCAGGGTGGGGGACCGGCCGGCCGGCGAGCTGCGGGTCATCGACCACGGGTCTGGAGTAGGGCACGCCGAAGTGCTGGAGATGTTTCGGCCTTTTCAGCGGCTTGGCGACTCACCCTCGCCGGGCGGCGGGGGCGGGATCGGACTGGGCCTTGCCGTCGCGAAGGGTTTCACCGAGGCCATGGGCGGAACCCTGGTTGCCGAACCCACCCCGGGCGGCGGGCTGACCATGGTGGTGACTTTGCCTTTGTGGACCGGGCACGGCGGGAACGCGGCATGACCCGGGTCTTGATCGTGGAGGACGAGGCACAGATCGCCCGGGCCATGCAGATCACGCTCCAAGCCAACGGTTACCAGGCCATCACCGTAGGGACCGGTGCCGACGCCCTGACCGCGGTTAGCCGAAACGGCGTTGACCTGGTGGTCCTGGACCTCGGTTTGCCGGATATGGATGGTGTGGAGGTGATCCGCCGCATCCGTGGGTGGAGCGCCATGCCGATCGTGGTGTTGTCGGCCCGGCACGCGTCGGAAGACAAAGTGGAAGCGCTCGACGCCGGTGCGGACGACTATGTCACCAAGCCCTTCGGTTTGGATGAGCTGCTTGCGCGCCTGCGGGTCGCCTCCCGCCGGCTGGTCACCGAGCCGGAGCAGCCGATGTTGGCGACGCCCGACTTCCTTGTGGACCTGGCCGGCAAGAAGATCACCAAGGACGGTGCGGAGATCCGGTTGACGCCCACCGAGTGGAACATCCTGGAGTTGTTGGTCCGCAACAAGGGCAAGCTGGTCAGCCAGCAGCAGATCCTCACCCAGGTGTGGGGCCAGGCTTATTCAAAGGAGACGCAGTACCTCCGGGTGTATATCGCCCAACTGCGCCGGAAGCTTGAGCGTGATCCGGCGGCCCCCAGGCACCTTCATACAGAGGCGGGGATGGGATACCGGTTCGATCCGTAGTTGGCATGAATCGGTCTGGCGGTGCGTGGGATGGCGTGCCTCCCTTCGTGTCAGCCCGGCATTCGAATTCGTGGTGAAAGAGGTCATGCCCCGCGACTGACGTGGCACCCGGTTGCCCCGCCGACGCACCCAGCCAGCCCGCCGTCGTCGTTGATTCCCCGGTCTTGTACCCCCACCACCCACTTTGAGCGCACAGGGTGGCAGGAAGTGCTGTGGACCGGCGAGTCGCGGAGAATTTTCCGTCAAAGTGGGTGGCGGCGGTACGCCGGCAGGGCGCAACACCAATAACTTCAGAGGTGAAGGGGCGGTTTTGTGAGAGAGCGTTGGCCGGAAGGGGGTGTTTGGTGAGAGAGCATCCGTGGGGCGCTTCCGTAGACTATGCGCATGAACACCGCATCCGTCCTTGCCGTCTGCCGGGTCCATCAATTGCTGCCGGACCCGGAGGGAAGCGTGGGCGTGACGGCCATCGACAAACGGCCGGTTGAAGGTCCCGTCAAGGTCCACAAGCTGGGCCTGCACGGTGATGTGCAGGCCAGCCGCAAGGATCACGGGGGAGAGGACCAGGCGCTGTACGCCTACTCCCAGGATGACGCCGACTTCTGGTCTTCCGAACTCCAGCGGGAGCTGCCGCCGGGGATCTTTGGTGAGAACCTTCGGGTTGCAGGCATCGACGCCACCGGGGCCGTGATCGGCGAACGGTGGAAGATCGGCCTGGACCTGGAAGTGGAGGTGACATCGCCGCGGGTTCCCTGTGCCACGTTCCAACGGGTGCTGGGGGAACCGCAGTGGGTCAAGCGGTTTACGGCCGAGGGCCGGGTGGGAACCTACCTGCGCGTCATCAAGACCGGGAGCATCTCTGCCGACGACCACATCCACCGCCTGTTCGTACCCAAGCACGGCATTACGGTGGGGCAATGGTTCAGCGGAGCCACCCCGGACATGGTGCAGACACTGCTGGACGCGGAAGCGGACGGCGAGATCCGGTTGCAGGACGACTACCACCCGATGTTCGAAAAAGTCATGCGGCGCCACGGGCTGTAGCCCCTGATCGGCCCGGATCACGTGCCTCGCTGCCGGGCAAGGCGCGGGCTCCGCCTGCAGTGTGTGCGCAAGCTCTCACCGCCGTTGGTACACCGTGGGTCGCGGCCTGACGGCACCGTACCTTACACTGGATATATCCCCCACTCCGGAATTCCCTTTATCCTGCCCAATTTTTGAGGCAGGACTGGTAAGTGTTGGGGCCCGCAAACTGTGTGCGGGCATTTTCATAGGGAGCGCCGGCTAAAGAAAACGCTGTACAGACTGCTGGGATAGCAGCCAAGAGATGCAGCGCGAAGTCCTGCCATGGGATTGCGACAGCGCCGGACTTCTGCGAGAGCAAGGCACCCTTGCCGGGCTTTCGCGTGTAATGCGGCCAAGCCCAACCGGGCCGCGCCGACGCCCCATGGAAGAGGAATTTCCCCCTGATGTCAGAAACTCTCAACGAGAACCTCGACGCCACCACTGCCGACGCAGCCGAAGGTGAAGGTGCCGCAGCCCCGGCAACCGCACCGGCCGCCGTCGAGACCTCCGCTCCCGCGACTGCAGGCGACGCGGACGACGAAGGCGTACGCTTCACCGACCTCGGACTGGATGGCCGAGTCCTGGCCGCCCTGCAGGATGTCGGCTACGAAAAGCCGTCCCCCATCCAGGCAGCCACCATTCCCCTGCTGCTCGAAGGCCGCGACGTCGTTGGCCTGGCCCAGACGGGTACCGGCAAGACCGCCGCTTTCGCTGTTCCGGCGCTTTCCCGCCTGGCCGAACTGCATGACCTGAACGGTCCCTCCCGCAAGACCCAGGCCCTGGTCCTGGCACCGACCCGTGAGCTCGCGCTGCAGGTTGCCGAGGCATTCACGTCCTACGCCAAGCACATGGAGGACTTCACTGTCCTTCCGGTCTACGGTGGCTCGGCCTACGGCCCGCAGCTGGCCGGGCTCCGCCGTGGCGCCCAGGTGGTAGTGGGTACGCCCGGCCGCGTGATCGACCACATCGCCAAGGGTTCCCTGGACCTCTCCGAACTCCAGTACCTGGTGCTGGATGAGGCCGACGAGATGCTCCGCATGGGCTTTGCCGACGACGTTGAGCAGATCTTCCAGGAGACCCCGGAAACCCGCCAGGTGGCACTGTTCTCCGCCACCATGCCGGGCCAGATCCGCCGCATGTCCAAGCAGTACCTGAACGACCCTGCGGAAATCTCGGTGAAGTCCAAGACCTCCACCGGTTCCAACATCCGCCAGCGTTACGTCCAGGTCATGGGCCCCCACAAGCTGGACGCCATGACCCGCATCCTCGAGGTGGAAGAGTTCGACGGCGTGATCGCCTTCGTCCGCACCAAGATGGCTACGGAGGATCTCGCCGAGAAGCTGAAGGCCCGGGGTTTCCAGGCAGCAGCCATCAACGGTGACATCCCGCAGCAACAGCGTGAGCGCACGGTCGACGCCCTGCGCGAGGGACGCATCGACATCCTGGTGGCAACGGATGTTGCCGCACGTGGCCTCGACGTGGAGCGCATCAGCCACGTGGTCAACTACGACATCCCGCACGACACTGAGTCCTACGTGCACCGGATTGGCCGTACCGGCCGTGCGGGCCGCAGCGGCGATGCGATCCTCTTCATGACACCACGCGAGAAGTACTTGCTGCGTGCCATTGAGAAGGCCACCCGCCAGTCCGTGGAACAGATGCACCTGCCCACCGCTGAGACGGTCAACTCCCTGCGCCTGGGCAAGTTCGCCGAGCGCATTACCGAAACCCTCGAGTCCGAGGACGTCTCGCTGTTCCGCGACCTGATCGCCTCCTACGAGGAAGAGCACAAGGTTCCGGCAGCCGAGATCGCCGCAGCCTTGGCAGTCATGGCCCAGGGCGGCCAGCCGCTGTTGGTGAAGGACCTGCCTGCAGCTCCCGAGTTCCAGAAGCGCGAGCGTTCCAAGGACGGCTTCGGTTCCCGTGGCCCGTCCCGCCCCCTCACCGAGGGCAATGCCACCTACCGCATTGCGGTCGGTCGTCGCCAGCGCGTCATGCCCGGCTCGATTGTCGGCGCCATTGCCAACGAGGGTGGCATTTCGTCCGCCCAGATCGGCGGGATCGACATCCGCTCGGACCACTCCCTGGTGGAGCTTCCCGCGGACCTCAGCCCCGAGCAGTTGCGTGCCCTGTCCCGGACCCGCATTGGCGGCGAGCTGATCCACCTTGAGCTGGACACGGGCCGCAAGCCCGGCCGCGACGGCGATCGCGGCGGCTACCAGGGTGGCCGTGGCGGCAACTTCAAGGGAAACGGCGGCTTCAAGAAGGACTTCCGCCGCAACGACGGCGAGCGTTCCTCGTCTGACCGCGGCGGACGTTCCTACAGCGAGCGGACTTCCGGCAGCTACGGCGACCGCGACCGCGGCCAGGCCAGTGGTTCCCGCTTTGGCGGACACGGCGACGGGGCCCGCAAGCCCCGTGGCGGCGGCGAGCGTGACTTCAACCGCAAGGGCAAGTGGTAAACACTGCGAAATACCCTGACAGGGGCCGGCTTTCGAGCCGGCCCCTGTTTGTTTAACCATCGTCACACCGCAGTCCCGGGGTTCCCCGCCGCGTAGGCTCCACGTACCATCGGACCCATGGGACAGGACGACGAGGCCACAGAAGACCAGAGCGCGGCGCGCCAGGCAGCAGAGGATGCAGCCGCCGTCGGGGTTTCTTCCACCGATACTGCCGCGGCCGAGTCCGCAGCAGCCCAAGCCACTGAACAGCAGCACGCTGCAAACGCAGCAGCCGCCCAGGAGGCCGCCCGGGTGGGCCTGAACCCGGACGACCCCGAGGTTCGCGGGGCAAGCCGGGAGGCTGCCTCTGAGGCCGCCGCAGCTGCCGGGCAGCGTGGACCGGTGGCGCCGCCGGTGCAGGAGGTAGTCGTGGAGGCCGGAGACACCATGGGCGGCATCGCCAGGCAGTTCGGTGTGGACCTCGCGGCGTTGATCGCGGCCAACACGGATACCGTCCCCAATCCTGACCGGATCTTCCCCGGGCAGGTGCTCCGGCTTCCCTGAAAATCGAGGTTCCGAGATCAACTTTTGAGCGCCTTCGCAAATTGTGTCGGCGTCACTCCGGGCTGTCTTTTCGCCGATTTGGAGCTTCGGAAAACCTCCGGTAGAGTATTTACTCGTTGCCCCCCTAGCTCAGTGGTAGAGCGCGTTCTTGGTAAGAACGAGGTCACCGGATCGATTCCGGTGGGGGGCTCTGGATGAGGGCCTGCGTCAAGGCGGTTTGACCGGCTTGACGCAGGTTTTTCTCATTCGTGGCGGTGTAGCTCAGTTGGTTAGAGCGCACGACTCATAATCGTGAGGTCGGGAGATCGAGCCTCCCCACCGCTACAGAGCAAGACCCCGCAGGATTTGTCTGCGGGGTCTTTTTGTTGCTCCAACATGTTTGGCACATCTGGGACAGAATGGGTCCATGAGCCGAATCGCAATCATTGGCGGCCACGGCAAGGTGGCCCGGCATTTGTCCCGCATTCTTAGTGGGGAAGGTCACGATGTCACATCCATCGTGCGCAATCCCGACCATGTGGCGGAAGTCATGGAAACCGGCGCTGCTGCCGAAGTGCTGGACGTGGAACATTCGACGACGGCGGAAATCGCCCAGGCGCTGAGCGGACATGACGCTGTGGTCTGGTCTGCCGGCGCCGGGGGAGGCAACCCGGCCCGGACCTATGCCGTGGACCGCGACGCGGCCATCCGCTCCATGGATGCTGCCTCGGCGGCGGGTGTGCGGCGGTACGTGATGGTTTCCTACCTGGGTGCGGCGACGAACCATACGGTCCCCGAAGACCACCCCTTCTTCCCCTACGCGGAGTCCAAGGCAGCCGCCGACGACTACCTGCGGAACACCGGCTTGGACTGGACCGTCCTCGGCCCCGGTTCCTTGACCGAGGATGCGGCCACGGGACTGATCGAGGTGGATCCAGCCGATCCCGGCAACGGTACGCAGACCTCCCGGGCCAACGTGGCCTTGGTGGCGGCCGCGGTCCTTGAGCTCCCGCAGACGGTCGGCCGGACCATTCCGTTTACGGACGGGACCGTGGACGTGGTGGACGCCCTGACCGCGGAATGAACAGGCGGTAGAGCGCTGCTCCTGCCAGAGCACCGGCGATGGGCGCGATGATGAATACCCAGAGCTGGCTGAGCGCCCACGGCTCGGCGTAAAGGGCCGTGGCGATCGAACGTGCGGGATTTACCGAGGTGTTGGTGACCGGGATGCTGACCAGGTGGATCAACGTGAGGCTGAACCCAATGGCAAGCGGCCCGAATCCGGGAGTTGCACGCCGGTCGGTGACGCCAAGGATGACCACAAGGAAGACCATGGTCAGGGCACCTTCGATCACCAGCGCCGACAGGAGCCCGAACCCGCCAGGGGAGTGCTCACCAAAGCCGTTGGATGCGAACCCGCCGTTCCGCGCGGCAGCAAAGAACCCGCTGGGACCGCCCGCTGCGATCGCGGCCAGCACGCTCGAGGCTGCCGCGCCACCCACGACCTGGGCCACCACGTAGGCTGCAACGTCCTTGGCCGGAAAACGCCCGGCAACGGCCAGTCCGATCGTCACAGCCGGATTGAAGTGGCCACCTGATACGTGGCCCACAGCGTAGGCACCCGCGACGACCGTCAACCCGAAGGCCAGCGATACGCCAAGGAGTCCCACGCCCAGGGTGTTGGCGGCATTGGGGAAGCTCGCTGCGAACAAGGCAGTGCCCACACCACCGAACACCAGAACAAAGGTGCCGAGGGCTTCGGCGCCGAGTTTGGAAGCCAGGGCCGGGCCGGCATCAGTATCCGCTGGATGCGCGGAGGTTTGGGTATCTCGGGTGACCATGCTGGGCCTTTCAAAGACGAGTAGAGGTTTGCCGGGGATGTGCGAGGTGACGGAAAGCTACGGCTGGGCACCCTCCTCCGCCGTCGGAGCCTGACCGGATTCACCGTCGATGTTCGCCACGTAGTCCGAGGCCGCATCCTGGACGAGGTCGACCTGCCCGGCGAACTGGCCGCCGGTCTTTTCGTCGATGAGGTCCCCGACCTTTTCGATGGCGTCCTGAACGGCTTCTTCGTTGCCCTGGATGAGGTCCTGTGCTTTGCCCTGCAGATTCTCGAAAAGTCCCATCGATGCCACTTCCTGTGTTGGTTTTTTGTGGAGCTGTTGTCCTGGAGCCGGTTGGCTCTACCAGGTTCGTCTGCCGGCAGCGGCGTTCGTGACGCGGATCCACACCCTTTTTGGGCATGGTCAGGAAGAGCCGCTGTGCCCCCTCCGATATGTTTGACGGGGAGCTTTTGCGGCAGTGCCGTTGAAAGCGGGCATAGGCAACTGGGGAAGCGGGAACATGGATCAACTGGCGCTCATTATCGGATTGCTGCTTGCGACGGTGGTGGCGGTGGGCCTGGGGGACCGGCTGCGCCTTCCCTATCCCGTCCTGATGCTCCTGCTCGCAGTCGCCCTGACGTTCATTCCAGGCTTTCCGGAATTCGAGATCGAGCCTGAACTGATCCTTCCGATTTTCCTGCCGCCCCTGCTGTTTGCCACGGCACAAAAGAGCTCGTGGGCGGTCTTCCGGGTCCGCTGGCGGACGCTGCTGCTCATGGCGGTTGCCCTCGTAGTGGTATCCACCGCCGTCGTGGCAGGTGCGGCCTGGCTTATGATCCCGGGCATCGGCATACCGGCCGCGATTGCCCTGGGCGCCATGGTGGCACCTCCCGATCCCGTGGCGGTGGAATCGGTGGCCGGCCGGGTCCACATGCCGCGCCGGCTCATCACTGTCCTCCAGAGCGAAGGCCTCTTCAACGACGCTGCAGCAATCGTCATTTTCCAGGCAGCAGTCGCCGCTACCTTGTCCGGCAGCGAGGTGGGCCCTGACGTGGTGGTGCAGTTCGTTATCGGCGCTGCCCTGGCCGTGGTGATCGGCATCGCCATGGGATGGCTGACCAAGGTGATCACCAAGCTGGTGGCTTCCATGGTGGCGCGCAGTGCAGTGACCCTCGTGGTGCCGTTCGCGGCCTACATCCTGGCGGAGGAGCTGCACGCCTCAGGTGTGGTGGCCGTCGTCGTGACCGCCTTGGAACTGCAGCGGCACGCCAGGCCGCAGGACGCCGCCGAGCGGGTCACCCGCACGGCTTTCTGGGACGTGGTGGAACTCCTGGCCACCGGGCTGGCCTTCGGGCTGGTGGGGCTTGAGATCCGCCAAGTGATCCGCGATGAGGGCACGGCCATTTTCGGGATGATCGGTATGGCCGTGGTGGTCTGCGTCCTGGTGTTCCTGGTCCGGTTCCTGTGGCTCGGGCTGCTGGCCGCGTCAGCGCGACGGCGCCGCAATATCCTTCAGCCCACGTCGCCCAAGGAGGTCCTCATCCTGACCTGGTGCGGTATGCGGGGCCTGGCCACCCTGGCGCTCGCGCTGGCTCTGCCCTTGACCCTGCCGGACGGCAGCGACTTCCCCGCGCGCCACGAAATCCTGGTGATCGCCTGTGCTGTCCTGCTGGCCACCCTGGTGCTTCCGGGATTGACGTTGCCCTGGCTCATGCGGGTCCTCAACGCCACCGAGGACGGCTCGCATGAACAGCAGGCTGCGCGGGAGCTGGCCAAGCGCGCCCAAACGGCGGCCATGGCCGCCCTGAAGGAACACGAGCTCATGAAGGAACTTCCCGCTGACAAAGTGTCGCTGGTGAAGGAAAAAATGCATCGCCTCCACGCTGAGCTGCTGGACGGCTCCCTGCGGAACGAGTCAGCCGAAGAGAAGAGGAAGCGCGGGCGCGAACTCGCCATCGCCGTCCAGACCATAGCGTTGGACGCCGCCCGACAGGAAGTGGTTGAGGCCCGAAAGGAACCCGGTACGGACCCCGAGGTGGCCGACCGCGTGCTGCGGCAGTTGGACCTCCGGACCATGTCGATGCCCGAGTAGGGCAGGTGCTAGGAAGCTCCCGCCCCTTTTCGCAGGGTAGCGGGGGAAAGGTCCAACGCATGCTCCTCGACGTAATCCAGGGCGTGCCGGATCGCACCGAGGGACACGACGCCATCGCCCAGCGCTGACGTTGCCAGCCTCGGGGGAGTGAAAGTGAAGTCCGGCAACTGCCGGGTGATTTCCGGGATGAGGAGCTCCGCGGAGGCTGCCACGGCTCCGGCGATGACCACCAGTTCGGGGTTGACCAGGGTGCTGATCGAGCCGATGGCACGGGCCATGCGATGGGCCAGCCGGTTGAGGGCCTCCCCGGCAGCGGTGTCACCGTCTGCGGCAGCCTTGAACACCATTTCCGCCGTGAGGGCCGCTGGATCGCCCCCGCACAGGACCCGCAGCTTGGTGTCCGGGTGGGACTCCATGATTTCCCGCCCCCACAATGCGGCGTAGTGCGCAATGCCGTAGGTGTCACCGACGCCGTCCACGTTGTTCAAGTAGCCCAGTTCCCCGAACCCGCCCAGCTGGCCGTGGAGCAGGCGGCCGGACTCGAGGACGCCCGAGCCCAAACGGTCGCCGGCGAGCATGACCACGAGGTTGTCGACTCCCTGCGCAGCGCCCTGCCAGCGTTCGGCCAAGGCTGCGAGGTTGGCGTCGTTTTCCAGGAGTACCCGCCAGCCATGGCGCTCGGACACGATCCGGGAGACGTCGAACGACTTCCAGAATTCCTGGACGGTCAGGACTTCCCCGTTCCTGCCCACAGGGGCAGCGACTCCAACAGACACGGCGAGCACGGACGCGGCCGGGACTCCCGCCCTATCCAGCGCATCCGCGGCGATGCGGTCCAGGACGTCGGCACGCTCTCCCGCCGAAACGTTGTAGGTGCGGAACGGCATGGTGACCCGGGACAGGGGTTTGCCCGCCATGTCGGCAACGATCGTGGTGATCTTGTTGGCGCCGATGTCGATTCCCAGGACGCTGGCGGCACCGTCATCGAAGACGAAGCGGCGTGCCGGCCTGCCCTTCACGTAGTCGCCGGCGCCGCGCTGGTTTTCCAGCTCCTGGAGCCAGCCGAGGTGGACCAGCTCATCGCAGATCGAAATGACGGTGGCCCGGGAGAGCCCGGTGGCAGCCATGAGTTCGGTACCGGTAACGATGCCGGCACCCCGCATGGCCTTCAGCATCGCGCTGGCGTTGACGCGGCGGACCAGCTGCGTGGACGGTGCAGTGCCTGTCAGCATGCAGTGCTCCCAACTTTCTCGGCCGCCTGCGGAATGAGAGGACGGTCTCTCTAAATTTAGTACATAAATTTAGATCCCGTCACATTTGCCGGAACGGCTTGACGGTGTGGTGCTGCTCACATGATACTGGCGATAGGTAATAAATTTATCTCCTATATCAACTCCTGCGTGGGGTCGCATGCTGCCACCCCACGATCGCAACGCGGCGCTGGGGTCCGCAAGACGAAAGGACTACGGTGTCTTTCCAACTGACGCGCATTAAACGCATGGCTGCCATGGGTGCAGGGCTGGCCCTGCTGGCCGGCCTCCTGTCGGGGTGTTCCGGCGAGGGGGATAAGGAAACGATCCGCTTCACCTTCAGCAAGCGGGAAGCCATCGGCTTCATGACCAAGCTCGTGGCCGACTACAACGCTTCCCAGGATGACACCGAAGTGGTGCTCGATACGTCCGGCGTTGACGTCGTTTCCGCCAGCTTTGTCCGCGGAAACCCGCCGGACATCGCGTTGGCCAACTACAACATGGAGACCTCGAGGTTCGTGCAGCGGGGTGCCTTGAGTGATGTCTCCGGCACCGAAGCTGCCACGCGCATCCGTGAGGACCTGCAGCCGCTGATGGACCAGTATGGCTCCTATCCGGGCAGGACCAGTGCCCTGCCGTACTCGATCATGGCGTCGTCAGTGATCTACAACAAGGAAATCTTCGCCGCGAACAACATCGAAGTACCCACCACGTGGAGCGAACTGGTGGCCGTCTGCGAGAAGTTGAAGGCCGCGGGCGTTACGCCTTTCTATGCCACCTTCAAGGACGACTGGACCATTGCCCAGGGTTGGTTCGACTATTCGGTGGGTGGCCAGCTCGACACCCTTGATTTCTTCGGAAAACTCGATGCCGAAGGGACGGAGGTGGGACCCGGATCGTCCGTGTCCTTCCAGAAGGACTTTGACCAGCCCGTGGCCAAAATGATGGAGCTCGCCACCAAATATGTGAACAAGGATGCTGCCAGCCGGGCGTACGGAGACGGAAACCTCGCCTTTTCGCAGGGCAAGGCGGCGATGTACCTTCAAGGGCCGTGGGCGTTCAGCGAGATTGCCAAGACCGCTCCGGACCTGGCTCTGGGAACTTTCCCGCTGCCCATGACCGAGAATCCCGAGGACCTCCGCGTCCGCGTGAACGTTGACCTTGCCGCATGGATCCCGGAGGCGTCCAAGCACAAGGATGCCGCGCGCGAATTCCTTGAGTACCTGTACCGGCCCGAAGTAATTGAGGCCTACAACAAGTCGCAGCTGGGCTTTACCCCCACCAAGGATGCTGCCGCCACTCCGGATCCCCGGATCGAAGGGATGGTGCAGTACTACGACGACGCGAAGGTCTACCAGGGCCCATCGGTGCTGGTGCCCAAAACCATTCCAATCATGAACTACACGCAGGCGCTGATCTTTGGCGAAGATCCTGCATCCACCCTCAGCACACTCGACGCAGATTGGGCGCGCCTGGCTTTCCGCCAGTAGCGAAGAACCAGGGAGTCAGCCATGTCCATCATCACCACCCCACCGACACCCGGGAAGAGCCGCCCGGCTCCGCGCAGCAAGCGGAAGGTCGAGCCGATCTTCTACCTTTTCCTGCTGCCCAGCCTGGTCCTGTTCACCCTGGCCATCACGGTTCCGGGAATCGTCGGCATCTTCTTCAGTTTCACTGACTCGATCGGAATCGGTGACTGGGAGTTTGTCGGACTGACCAACTACATCGCCATTTTCAGCGATCCCGCGATCCTCAAGAGCTACCTGTTCACCTTCGGGTTCTCGATCGTCACGGTCATCGCCGTCAACATCGTGGCGTTCCTCCTGGCCGTGGGACTCACCTCACGGATCCGCATGAAGACGGCGCTGAGGACCATCTTCGTCATCCCCATGGTCGTCTCGGGCATCATCATCGCGTATGTGTTCAACTTCCTATTCTCCAACTCGCTGCCCGCGGCGGGCACGGCGCTGGGGATTCCCTGGCTGGAGAGCAGCCTGCTGGCCAATCCGGACCTTGCGTGGATCGCGATCGTCCTGGTCACTGCATGGCAGGCTGTCCCCGGATCGCTCCTGATTTACATCGCCGGCCTGGTGGCCGTGCCAGGTGACGTCTACGAGGCTGCGGAGATCGACGGCGCAAGCAAGCTCCAGCAACTGCTGAAGATCACGGTTCCCCTGGTTGCAGGGTACGTCGTGATCAACGTCATCCTGGGCTTCAAGGGCTTCCTGAATGCCTACGACATCATCGTCGGCCTGACAAACGGTGGCCCTGGAACCTCAACCCGAAGCATTGCGATGACTGTCATAGCCGGCTTCAACGGCGGCGACTATGCCTACCAGATGGCCAACGCGACGATCTTCTTCGTGGTCGCCATCCTCATCTCTCTCGTACAGCTTTCGCTGACCCGCGGACGGAATGCACTCTGATGAACAAACAAGCCACCCTCGACCTTGACGCCGCCCGCCCTGCATCAGCTGCGCCCGGAACCGGCAGCCGCCCGGCCAGGGCGAAAGCCGAGCGCGTCAACTGGTCCGGAACCACTATCCTCATCCTCTGCGCAGTGACCGTGCTGCTGCCCCTGTACGTCACGATTTCCATGGCGTTCAAGACCCAGGGGCAAGCCGTGGACGGCAACGCCTTCTCCTTTCCCGCGCCGTTCAGCATGGAAGGGTTCGTCCAAGCGTGGACGCTGACCAATTTCCCTGTGGGAGCTGCCATGTCACTGCTGGTTACCGCAGGCACGGTGGTGGCCACGATCATCCTCGCCGCATTCGCCTCCTACGCGATCGTGCGCAATTGGGAACGGAGGTTGTTCCGCTACTCCTTCTTCTATCTGCTCGCGGCCATGTTCATTCCTTTCCCGGTGGTTGCCCTGCCCCAGATCCAGCTCACGGGCCGGTTGGGGCTGGATAATCCGTTCGGTGTCATCCTGCTGGCCACCATGTTCCAGCTCAGCTTCAGCGTCCTGCTGTTCACTGCGTTCCTGCGTTCCATCCCCATGGAACTGGAAGAGAGTGCGAGGATGGACGGCGCCTCCACGTGGCAAACCTTCTGGAAGTTGATCTTCCCGCTCCTGGCGCCGATGAGTGCCACGGTGGGCATCTTTGCCTTCCTGTATGCGTGGAACGACTTCATGATGCCCTCGCTGATTATTTCCGATCCCGCGCTGCAGACCCTTCCCGTGCGCCAGAACCTGTTCCAGACCCAGTTCAGCAACAACTACCACGTGTCCTTCGCGTCCTACCTGATGGCGATGGCGCCGGCAATCGTCGCCTACTTGTTCACCCAGCGGTGGGTCATGGCGGGTGTGACCCAGGGCGCCGTCAAGGGCTGACCGATCTTCTCCCGACCTGCACAACTGCGTTGTTGACCAACGGCGCCAACCGTCACATACTGGTTCGGGATACTAAATTTAGAAGCTAAATCAAAGGAGTTTCGTGAGCACCTCCGCCACAACGGCAAACCTCTCCCAGTCAGACCGCATGGCCGACCCCAATTGGTGGCGCCAAGCGGCTGTCTACCAGATCTATCCGCGCAGCTTCGCCGACTCCAACGGCGACGGCATCGGCGACCTCAAGGGCATTACGTCCAAGGTTCCCTACCTGAAGGAACTGGGCGTTGACGCGGTGTGGTTGAGCCCCTTCTACCCGTCGGCGCTCGCAGATGGCGGCTACGACGTGGATGACTACCGCAACGTGGACCCCAAGCTGGGGACACTGGAGGACTTCGACGAGATGGCCGCCGCTCTCCACAACGCCGGGATCAAGATCGTGGTGGACATCGTCCCCAACCACTCCTCCGACCGCCACGAATGGTTCAAGGAAGCCCTTGCTTCGCCCAAGGGTTCGGCCGCCCGCAACCGCTACATTTTCCGTGACGGACGTGGTGAGAACGGCGAGTTGCCGCCGTCGGACTGGGACTCGGTCTTCGGCGGTCCCATCTGGGACCGCATTACGGAACCGGACGGAACGCCGGGTCAGTGGTACATGCACATCTTTGCCAAGGAACAGCCTGACTTCAACTGGGAGAACCCGGAGATCCGCGAGGACTTCCTCAAGACCCTGCGCTTCTGGTCGGACCGCGGCGTGGACGGCTTCCGGATCGACGTGGCGCACGGCATGGCCAAGGACCTTTCCGAGCCCATGCCCATGAAGGCGGACCTGCTGGCCCGGGCCCACGGCACGGACGGTTTTATTGACGGGACCCACCCTTTCTGGGACCGGGACGAGGTCCACGAGGTCTACGCCGAGTGGCGCAAGCTGTTCAACGAATACAACCCTCCCCGCACTGCCGTAGCTGAAGCCTGGGTGCATGAGTCACGTCGTGCCCGGTACGCCAGCCCCGAAGGACTCGGACAGGCGTTCAACTTCGACCTCCTGCAGTCCGACTTCGATGCAGCGTCCTTCCGGCAGATCATCACGGACAACCTGGTGGCTGCCAAGGAGTCCGGTGCCTCGTCCACCTGGGTTTTCTCCAACCACGACGTCGTCCGGCACGCCACCCGGTACGGGCTGCCCAAGGGCGGTTCCGCAGCGCAAGGCACCAATGCCGCACAGGACGTCACCGGCGCCAAGCCCAAGGGCCAGGACGGCAAGGGCTGGCTGCTGGCCGGCGCTCCGGCGGAGGAACTGGATATCGAGCTCGGCCTTCGCCGCGCACGCGCAGCCTCCCTCCTGCTGCTGGCCCTTCCTGGCTCGGCCTACCTCTACCAGGGCGAAGAGCTCGGCCTGCGTGAGGTGACCGAAATCGCCGATGGAGAACGCCAGGACCCGTCGTTCTTCCGTAACCCCGGCATTGAAATCGGACGCGATGGTTGCCGTGTGCCACTGCCCTGGACTCCCGAAGGGCCGTCCTTCGGCTTCGGTGGAGGCAAGGCCCACCTGCCCCAGCCGGCATGGTTTGCGGACTATGCCGTTTCCACCCAGGACGGTGTAGATGGATCCACGTTGGAGCTCTACCGCACGGCACTGCGCCTCCGCCGGGAACTTCAGGCTGCCGAGGACCTCGAATGGCTTGAAACCGGCAACGCCGATGTCCTGCACTTCAGCCGCCCCGGAGGGTGGGAAACGGTGACCAACTTCGGTACCGGGCCGGTGGAACTCCCGGCCGGTACGGTGGTGGTCAGCAGTGGTCCGCTGGAAGGCGGCAAGCTTCCTTCCGACACCACCGCGTGGATCGTCCGCACCGCCTAGGCGCCGGACGCCTGAAACAGTATGACCAACGCTAACGGGCGGGGACGCCTCATCTACGGCTGCATGGGACTCGGCGGTCCCTGGGAAGGCACCTCCTACGGTGCCGGCGAGATTGACCAGGCAGCCGCCGTCATTGATGCGGCAAGGCAGATCGGGATCGACCTCTTCGATCATGCCGACATCTACCGCAACGGCAAGTCCGAGGCGGTCTTCGGGGAAGTCCTCGCCCGTTCGCAGGGTCTGCGTGGGCAGATCCAGCTGCAGACCAAATGCGGCATCCGGCTGCAGGAACATGGGCTGAACAACCACTATGACCTGAGCCGCGAGGCCATCCTCGGCCGTGTCAACGGAAGCCTGAAAAGGCTGCAAACCGACTACGTGGACATCCTCCTGCTGCACCGCCCCGATCCCTTGATGGACGTACGCGAGGTGGCTGCCGCCGTCGGGCAGTTGCTGGACGAAGGCAAGGTGCGGCAGTTGGGTGTGTCCAACATGTCCGGCGCCCAGATCGCGTACCTCCAGGACCGACTGGAAACGCCTGTGGTCGCCAACCAACTGGAGATGAGCCTGCTCCGCCGGGATTGGCTGGAAAGCACCGTCCTGGTCAATCATCCGGAAGCCGCCACCTGCAGCTTTCCCCACGGCACGATCGAGTACTGCATGGAGAAGGGTGTGGAGTTGCAGGCATACGGGTCGCTGGCCCAAGGCCGGTACACCGGCGCCCGAAGCAGTGACCTCTCTCCCGCCGAATCGGCGACGGCCGCCATGCTGCAGGAACTGGCGGAACAGAAAGACGCCGCACCGGAGTCCGTGCTCCTGGGGTGGCTGATGAAGCACCCCGCGAAGATTTCGCCGGTGGTTGGCACCACGAACCCGGGCAGGATCGGCGCCTGCGCGGATGCAGCAGCGGCAGCGGAAACCATGACCCGCGCTGAATGGTACGGACTCTGGGTAGCGGCCCGGGGGACCAACCTCCCCTAACCCCAACTGAGTCGCAGTAGTGCGCGTTATGAGAGCTCTAAACGCGCTTAACTGCGACTCAGTTGGGTTAAAACCCTAGGAGATCGGTGCCACGACGGAGTACGTGCTGGAATCACCCTGCAGGGCCTGGCTTGGCTTGCCTTCGATGCCCACGGGAATGTCGCCGGCAATCGTCACCCGGTTGAGCTTGCGCGGCTGGCCATCGTAGTTGTCCGGAGCGTAGTGCTGCGTGATCCGGTTATCGAACAACACCACCTGGTTGGGCTCCCAGTTCACGCGCACAACGTTCTCCGGACGGGTCACGTAGGCCTGCAGCAAGCGGATGATGTCCTTGGACTCGGTATTGGACAGACCCACAATCCGCAGGCGTTGCGCGAAGCCGCCGATGAACAGTCCGCGCTCGCCGGTCAAAGGATGGACCCGGACCACCGGGTGGGCGGTCTCGAACTTCAGCCGGGTGAACTCCTTGCGCCGTTCCTCGGCGTTGACGTGCTCCAGGTTCTTCGGCACGGAGTAGTCGTAGTCGTTGGTGTGGATGGCCCAGAGGGTGTCCGCGAAGTTCCGCAGTTCATCGGGAAGGTCGCGATAGGCCCCAGCCGAGGAAGCGATCAGCGTCTCCCCGCCATACGCCGGAAGGTCGATGCTGCGCAGCGTCGAAGCCTGGGGCGGGTTCACCACGAACGTGACGTCCGTGTGCCAGTTGTTGGCCGAGCCGTTTTCGCTGTCCACGGGAAGGACGTTCTCCTCACCCTCCACCGAGGCCACCGTGGGGTGTGCCTTGGTCAGGGGTCCGAAGTGCGAGGCGAACTTCACCTGGGCTTCGTCCGTGAGGATGTTCGCCTCACGGAACACCAGCGCCTTGTGCTCGTTCAGTGCTGAGCGGATCTGCGCCACCGTTTCGGCACTGAGGTCCCCGCTGATATCCAGGCCACGGATCTCGGCGCCGATACGGGCACCCAGCTTCTTGAACTCGAGCTTGGTTTCGGTAATGACGGTCATGGGTCTGTCCTAACTGTTGATTGGTTTGGTTCAGGAGGTGGTTCAGGAAGCGTCGGCGCCGACGGCGGTCCGCCAGCGGGAGAAGTGGCGCTCAAGGGCCACGAGCAGGAAGTTCACGCCCAGCCCCAACAGCGAGACGGTGAGGATGCCCGCGTACATGTCCGGGATAAGGAAGCTGCTCTGGGCATTCACGATCAGGTAGCCCAGCCCAGCCTTGGCACCGACCATCTCCGCTGCGATCAGCACCAGGATGGAGGCCGTCCCGGCCATGCGGATGCCCGTGAAGATGGTCGGCACCGCTGAGGGGAGGATGACCTTCTGGAAAAGCCGGAAACTGTTGAGCCCCAGCGACCTGGCAGCGCGGATCAGCAGGGGGTCCACGGTCTTGACGCCGGCGATGGTGTTGAGCAGCACAGGGAAGAAAGCAGCGTACGCAACGATGCTGATCTTGGACTCCTCGCCAATGCCCAGCAGCAGCGTGAAGACCGGCAGCAGCGCCAATGCGGCGGTGTTGCGGAAAAGCTCCAGGAGCGGGTTCAGGACTGAATTGAGCTTTCCGTACCAGGCGATCAGCAGGCCCAGGGAAACACCGGCGGCCAGCGCCGCGCCGAAGCCGGCAACCGACCGGGTCAGGCTGGCTGCGATATGGCTTTGGATGGTCCCGGCCTCGAACAGCTTGCCCCAGGCCAGGAGGACCTCATGCAGCGGCGGCAGGAACACCCGCGTGGAAGGGCTCGCCAGGTAGATCGGTCCCAGTTCCCAGAGGGCCAGGAAAGCCAGGATCGCTGCGGACTTCCACACGGCGGAACCGGCAAACGAGGCGACCCGGCGGCCTGCGGCGAGGACCGGCGTCGTGCGTTGTGCCTCCTGGGGAACGGAACGTACGACGGCGTCGCGCGGCACGGTGCCGGTGGCACCTTGGGTTGTACTCGGTTCTGCGGCGGCCTGGGTGAGGGTGGTGGTCATCAGGCGGCGTTCCTTTCGGGGGTGGTGGCTGGTTCATCCGGGGCCGTGCCGTCGGGCAGGATCTTGCGGTGCCCGGCGTCCTGGGCACGCCTTACCTCGTCGTGGAGCAGGGTCCACACCTGGTGCCGGTGTTCCACGAAAGCCGGGTTGGAACGGATATCGTCGTCGCCGTCACGGTCCGGGATGTCGATGTCCACGATTTCCTTGAGCCGGCCGGGCCGGGCGCTCAGCACGGCGACGCGCTGCCCCAGGTACACGGCCTCGTCGATGCCGTGGGTGATGAAGACGATCGTCTTTCCGGTGGCTTTCCAGATCCGCAGCAACTCGTCCTGCAGTTGCTCGCGGGTCTGGGCGTCAAGGGCCGCGAAGGGTTCGTCCATGAGCAGCACATCGGGCTCGTAGGCCAGGCTGCGGGCAATGGCTACCCTCTGCTTCATGCCGCCGGACAACTCGTGCGGGTAGCGGTCCTCGAAGCCGGCAAGGCCCACCAGTGCCAGGTACTCCCTGGCCTTGGCTGCCCGTTCGCGGCGGTTCAACTTCTTCCCGTCCGGGCCCACGCCTTCGAGTCCGATGGACACGTTGGCCGATGCGGTGCGCCACGGGAAGAGCGCGTACTGCTGGAAGACCACGGCTCGGTCCTTGCCCGGACCGGTCACGGGCTTTCCATCCACCAGGACTTCGCCGGAGGTGGGGGTGGACAGCCCCGCCAGCAGGTCCAGGAGGGTTGTCTTTCCGGAGCCGCTGGGACCCACGAGGGTCAGGAATTCGCCGTCGCGTACCTCGAGGTTGAGGGCATCGATGGCGGTCAGGCGGGTCGGGGCAGTGGATTTGGCGCCCCGTGCCGGGCGGACGGTGAATTCCTTGGTGACGTTGCGGAGGCTGATCTTGGCTGTCATGGTCATCCCTTCTTCCCGGTGGCGGAAGCGGCGAGCTCGTTGAATTCGTTGGTGTAGTACTTGGACGGGGTGAGCTGGCCCTTGACGATGCCTGCCGAGTTCAACCAGGCCTCCCAGCGGGTGAAGTCCTCGTCCTTGATCACACCGTTGTCCGGAACCCCGGTGCTCTTCCAGTACTTGAGGTTGGCCGTGCTTTCATTCCGGCCGCGGCTTTCGATGATCTTGGTGTAGCGGGCAATGACTTCCTCGCGGGGAGTCTCCGTGGCCCACTTGATGGCCTTGGCGATCGCGGTGGTAAAGGCGCGGGCGGTGGTGGGGTTCTTCTCGATGAAGTCGTTCCGGAGCACGATCTGGCCGCCGGCGAAGGTTCCGAACAGCTCATAGTCGTTGAAGAGGGAGCGGAGCCCGCCTGCCTCGATGGCCCGGTCCTGCAGCACGCCGCCCAGCGTGCCCGCATCAACCTGGCCACGGCGGATGGCTTCCTCGGTGTCGTTCGGTGCCAGCGGAACAAGCTGGACCTGCTTGATCTCATCCGGGCTGAGGCCGTTCTTGGTGAGGTAGGTGTTGATGACCGCCTCGTGGTGGGCGCCCAGGGTGTTGACGGCAATCTTCTTGCCGATCAGGTCGCGTGGTCCCTTGATGGGGCTGTCCGCTTTCACGTAGTAGCCGCTGAACGTTTTCTGGTCGGCGCCGTAGTAATTGATGACGCCCTTGACCGGTGCGCCGGCCTCGATCAGCTTGGTGACCGCGCCGGTGAACGCGCCGCCGAAGTCGGTTTGGTTGGTGGCAGCGGACTGGATGTCCTGCGGTCCGCTGGTGGTGTTGCCTACCCACTTCAGCTCGATGTCGCCCAGGTACCCCAGGTCGTCGGCGAGTTCGGGGAAGGTGACCTGGTTGGACCAGCCCTGATAGCGGAGCTCCTTGACTTCGGTTCCGGCCTGGTTGGCTTGTCCGACCGTGGCTGCACCGCCGCAGCCGCTCACCGTCAGCGCTAGTACGACGGCGGCCGCGACGCTCAGGAGGGGACGATGCAGTTTCATGGGGGGCTCTTTCCGATGGAGGATTTGTGTGATGGGGAAAACCGGCAGGTGCGCTGGCTTGGGAACGATGTAAGCCCACGGCGACGGTGCCTGGGAAGTCTTCCGGTAACGCCCGGAAACGCTGTGAAACAGCGTGAAATGCGACGAAACGGAGGGCCACGGAAGGCAACCCGCGGACACAAGTCGTGGTGTTGAGCCCGGTGACGAAGAGCGTCCGGTGAGCGGCCTTTGACTGGCCGGTAACGCCGTCGGGAAGTCATACTCCGCGCGGAGCGGGGTCATATGGGCTTTAGTTCGTATTGATCCTCACAACCGGCGGGATTTCTTCGCCTCGTGGGGCACAGGGCGGATACGGTAGATACATGACCTCTAGCATCGCCGCCGAGTCCGTTCGGCCTACCCGCAACATTCCCGCTGATATCGCCCGTTCCTGGCTCCTTGTCAACGCCATGAAGACGGAGCTTTTCGACGAGTCGGCGGGTTCGCGGGCAGATGCCATCATCCTTGACATCGAGGACGCGGTTGACCCGTCCCAGAAGGACGCCGCACGTGAAAACGTGGTGAACTGGCTCGCCGCCGGCGGCCAGGCCTGGGTCCGCATCAACGACGCCACCAGCAAGTTCTGGGCGGACGACCTCGCAGGCCTCCGCGGCACCCCCGGCCTTCTGGGCGTCATGCTCGCCAAGACCGAATCCGCGGACCAGGTCACCGAGTCCTACCACCGCATGGACGGCAAGACCCCCGTGATCCCGCTGGTCGAGTCTGCGCTCGGCATCGAGGAAGCCAACCACATCGCCCGTGCGCAGGGCGCATTCCGCCTTGCCTTCGGTTCCGGCGACTTCCGCCGCGACACCGGCATGGCCGCCACCCCGGAGGCCATGGCCTACCCGCGGGCCAAGCTCGTCGTGGCCAGCCGCGTTGGCAACCTGCCGGGCCCGATCGACGGCCCCACCGTAGGCACCAACCACCCGATCCTCCGCGAACAGACCGGTATCACCGTCACCATGGGCATGACCGGCAAGCTCTGCCTGGCCATTGACCAGACCACCGTCATCAACGAGGTCATCAGCCCCACGCCGTCGGATGTCGCTTGGGCCACCGACTTCATGAACGACTTCGAAGCCAACGGACGCGTGATCCGCGACGGCTCCGACCTCCCGCGCCTCGGCCGTGCGGAGAAGATCATGAAGCTCGCCGTAGCTTTCGGTGTCCAGCCTTCGCTGTAATGCTCGTCCACGGCGTCGCGTGGGACTCTCCGGCGTCGCCCGTGCTGCGGCTGCGCGCGCCGGGGGAGTCCACTGACATCGCGTTGGCCCAGGGTTCCACCCTGGGCCTTCGTGTCCTGCCGGGGCTCTGGTGCCTTGGGCACACCAAAGTGCATGGACCCCGCGACCGGACGCACGTTGACTGCGGCAACGGATCACCGGCGGAACGGGGAACCCAGTGCGGGGCCTGCTTTGCGCGCGATGATTCCCGGCTCATGCATGACTTTCATCGGGGCGGATCCGTGCCCGCCGGCCTTCGTGCTTACCTGATGCAGCCGCACTGGCTCTATGTAGCCACCTTCGCCAACGGAACCACCAAAGTGGGCACGGCTTCCGCGCCCAGGAAATGGAACCGGCTGGCCGAACAGGGCGCCGTGCACGCCTCCTATGTGGCACAGGCTGACGACGGCCGGACCGTCCGCGTGCTGGAAGATCTCGTCACCAGCGAACTCGGCCTGGTCCAGCAGGTGCGCTCCGCGGCCAAGGTGGCCTCGCTGGTGCAGCCGCGTGCCGCCGTCGAACTTGCAGCCATCAACCGGAGCCACGCCGCCAAGGTGCGCAGGCTGCTGGGTGGCCTGGCGATGACAGGCTTTGGGGTGGTGGACGAAGAGTGGGACCGGCCGGGGCTGGCCAATGACCTCTGTTCCGTGGGGTCGTCGCCCGACGTCCGGCACGCCTATCCAGTAGAGTTCGACGGCGGCGGGCACGGGCTGCGGGTCCGCTCACTGTCCGGGGCCATCGCCTTGGCGACGCTTCCCGATGCTGCCGGTGGCGAGGTGGACGGAAGCTTCATCGTGGACCTTGGGTCCTTGAAGGGACGGCGGGTTGAGCCCGGCCACCACGTCACCGAGCTCCCCGCCCTGCAGGATGCCCTGTTCTGACACCGGTTCCGCCGGCGCGGCCGGTAGACTTGGACGGTGCTGAACGAATTCTGGGCCACCGCTTCCACCGCCTACAAGGTGCTGGTTTTCAGCGCCATGGGGCTCATCGCGGTGGGCCTGATCCTGTCCATCGCAGGCAACACCTCCGGGAACCCGGGCCTCGCCATGGCGTCACTGCCGGTCATCGGAGTGGGCCTGCTGCTGCACGTGGGTGGCATCGTGGTCCGCGGCCAGCAGATCCGCAAGGGCTACAAGAAGCAGCAGTAGCCGTCGGGACAGCGCCCGGCCGGTCCGGGCCGATAGGGTTGGACCATGAGTATCAATCCGGACTTGCAGGGGCGCAGCTACCCTGCCGCAGAGGTATATGACGTCGGCCGCGAGAAAATCCGCGAGTTTGCCAAGGCAGTAAAGGCCGGCAACCAGGCGCACTTCGATGTCGAGACAGCACGGGCCCTTGGCCACAAGGATCTGGTTGCGCCGCCGACGTTCGCCATCATCGTGGCCCAGCGCGCCGATGCGCAGCTCGTCGAAGACCCGGACGCGGGCATTGATTTTTCCCGTGTGGTCCACGCAGACCAGCGCTTCACCCACCACCGGCCCATCGTGGCCGGCGACCGCCTGGTAGCAGAACTCCACGTTGATGGCGTCAGGGCCATGGGCGGCGGTGCCATGATCACCACCCGCTCCGAAATCTATGCCCTTACCGGGGAAGACGGCCGCGAGAAAGTGGCCACCACGACTTCGTCCATTCTGGTCCGCGGAGAGGGACAGTAATGCCAAAGCTTGAAGAACTGACGGTGGGCCAGGAAATCGGTACCGGCAGCATCCAGGTCACCCGCCAGGACCTGGTGAAATACGCCGGCGCATCCGGCGACTTCAACCCGATCCACTGGAACGAAGCCTTTGCCACGGCCGTTGAGCTCCCCGGCGTCATCGCCCACGGCATGTTCACCATGGGGGCGGCCGTGCAGTTGGTGAGCGACTGGGCAGGCGACCCCGCCGCCGTCGTCGATTACCAGACCCGCTTCAGCAAGCCCGTGCTGGTGGCTGACACCACCGGAACGGAGGAAGCCGGCGCCGTCATCGATGTCACCGGGATCGTAGGTGCACTGGACCCGGAAGCCGGAACGGCCCGGATCGACCTCACAGTGGTAGCTGCCGGCCAGAAGGTCCTCATGAAGGCACAAGCGGTCGTCAAGGTTCCGTAGCCTTCGGCTGGAGTCGCGGCGCACCCCCTCGTCCCAGGGACCACCGGGTGCGCCGCTGCCTTTGCGCCGCTGCCTTCCGGAGTGCGGATGAGGGTATCCCCGATCCCGGCTAGGCTTGATGGGTGACCCAGACGCTGCTTTCCGAACTGACCACGTCCGCCGTCGGCGGCCCGGCCCGCGCCTACGTTGAGGCCCGCACCGAAGCGGAAATCATCGACGCCGTCCGCTCAGCCGACGCCGCAGGGGAGAAGCTGCTCATCATCGGCGGTGGTTCCAACCTTCTGATCTCGGACGAGGGTTATCCCGGGACGGTCCTCAAGATCTCCTCCGAGGGTTTCACGGTCAATGCGGAGGACAGCTGCGGCGGCGTGTCCGTGGTGGTCCAGGCCGGACACAATTGGGACGCCCTGGTGGAACATGCCGTGCTGCACGCCTGGTCCGGGGTGGAAGCGTTGTCCGGCATTCCCGGAGCCACTGGTGCCACGCCGGTCCAGAACGTCGGGGCCTACGGGGCCGATGTCTCCCAGACCATCGCCGCTGTGCGGACCTGGGACCGCCAGCGCAATGCTGTGCAGACCTTTACCAATTCCGAGCTCGCCTTCGGTTACCGGGATTCGATCCTTAAGCAGACCACGGTGGAAGGCTCCCCGCGCTACGTCGTGCTGACTGTGGAGTTCCAGTTGGCGCTGGGCCGGATGAGTGCTCCCATCCGCTACGCCGAGCTCGCCCGGGTCCTGGGCGTCGAGGTCGGGAAGCGTGCGTACTCCACTGATGTCCGGCGGGAGGTGCTGCGGCTCAGGGCGTCCAAGGGCATGGTCCTGGATGCTTCGGACAGGGACACGTACTCCACGGGTTCGTTCTTCACCAACCCCATCGTCCCTGCCGGGCAGGCAGCGGAGTTGCCGGAGGACGCCCCCAGGTACCCCGCCGGAGGAGACGGCCTGGTCAAGCTGTCCGCTGCCTGGCTGATCGACCACGCCGGCTTTGGCAAGGGCTTCGGGCTGGACGCGTCCAGCGTTTCAGGCGGCAGGGCATCCCTGTCCACCAAGCACACCCTGGCGGTAACCAACCGCGGCTCGGCCTCGGCGGAGGACATGGCGGCCGTCGCGCGTGAGGTGCGTGCCGGCGTCGTGAACCGCTTTGGGATCGAACTTCACCCGGAACCGCTGCTGATCGGCGTCTCGCTGTAGCCGGACCGCTGTCAGCGCGTACGGCGTTCGGCCAGCGGAAGAACCTTGTTGAGCAGGAGGAACGTCAGCCCGCAGCTGACCGAACCCAGCAGGAAAATCTGGCTGAAGGCGACGCTCTGGGGTGACGGGCCGCTGGGCATGAAGAGGCCGGCCGCGGCAAAGCCCACCAGGCCCAGGAGCATCACAAGGGCTCCCACCAGGAAGCTGCGGACCTGGGCGGCAGCGGCCGGGTAGAACCAGGGTTCGGGAGCGTCGTCGTCCCGGTCGCCCACGGGTTGGACAATGGCAGCGGCACCGATCAGCGAGGCTGCCGCAGCGGTGGCGATGAGCCCCGCCCGCTGGATCCCCTCCATGGAAGGGGACAAGCTCACTCCCGTACCAACAGCCACGATCAGCCCGGCGCCCAGCCCAAGACCGGTGCACCACCAGCCGGCAGCTGCCAGCCACCGGCTCAACGGCCGCACCAGCGGAGCGAGATCACCAAAAAGCATGCATCCATCCTAGGAAATCCTGCTGGAAGACGGCTGGGAGCCGGTGCAACGTTCCCTGTGCCGCCCGTTCCTTCCCGGCCGCCAAGGCTTCTAGGATGAAGCATGCTTGCTCCTAGAACCATCGGTCGGTTACGGCTGGCGAGCCAAGGGCTCCTTACAGGTTTCGGATCAGTTCCCGAGGCTGTGCGGTGGATGACTGCCATGCAGGCGCAGGACCTGGGCTCAGCGCTGTGGGCGGTCGGTCAGCGCGTGCCGGGATCAACGGCCGCTGACGTGCGCCAGGCCTTGGACGCCGGGACGATCGTCCGGTCGTGGCCCATGCGGGGAACCCTGCACCTCCTGGCACCCGAGGACCTCCGCTGGATCCTCGGCATCACCAGTCCCCGTTTGATGAGGGCCGTGGAGGGCAGGCACCGTGAACTGGGTATCACCCCCGATGACATCAGCCACTGCCGCGATCTTGCCCTCAAGACCCTCCATGACCTGGGCGGCCAGGGTGCCAGCCGGGAGCAACTGTTCACCGCTTTTGAGGATGCCGGGCAGCCCGCCAGGGCGCAGCGGGGAATCCACATTCTCGGCAGCCTGTGCCAGGAAGCCACGTTGGTGCAGGGGCCCGTGGCGGTCTCCAACGGCAAGGCCCGTTTGCAGCAGCTGTTTGTTCCGTTCGACCAGTGGATCACCGGTTCAAGGGAATGTGACCGGGAGGAAGGAATCGCCGAGCTCCTGGTCCGGTACGTGGGCAGCCATGGCCCGGCGACGATCAGGGACTTCGCCTGGTGGACGCAGATCCCTTTGACGGAGGTGCGGAGGGCACTGGAAGCCGTACAGGACCAGCTGGTGGAACTGGCTTTTGACGGGATCAGCTACTGGGTTTCGAAGGACAGTGCGGAACTGCTCGACGGCGGTGTCCCCGGCTCCCGCTCACTGCTGGCACTTCCCGGGTTCGACGAGTTTTTGCTCGGGTACCAGGACCGGAGCATGGTGCTGGCGCCTGAAGCCGCCGGGTTGGTGGTTCCGGGCGGGAACGGTGTGTTCAAACGCATCATCGTGGCCGGGGGAGAAGTGGTGGGAACGTGGGCCAGGACCGGCGCGGGGAAGAGCCTGGGCGTGGTCGCTGAGCCGTTTGAAGGAGGGCTTGGGCCGGCTGCGCAGAGATCGTTCCAGGTGCAGGGCAGGGCCTATCTGAAGTTCATGGCCAGCTGGTAGCTGCGCACGCCCGGGACAGCGAAACACGCCCGGGACGGCGAAACCCGCCCGGGACGGCAAAACCCGCTGTTTCATCGCCGGGTGGCAACAAAACAGCGGGTTTCGGCAGTGCAGGACGTAGCTTAGAGCTTGCCCGTCGCAATGTTCAGCATGCGGCGCAGCGGCTCTGCCGCACCCCACAGGAGCTGGTCTCCCACGGTGAAGGCGCTGATGTACTCCGGGCCCATTTCGAGCTTGCGGATACGGCCAACCGGGATGTCCAGGGTGCCGGAGGCCGCCACGGGGGTCAGGTCCGCCATGGAGGCTTCCTTGGTGTTGGGCACCACCTTGGCCCACTCGTTGTCCTTGGCCAGAAGGTTCTCGATTTCCGTGACGGACAGGTCCTCGCGAAGCTTCAGGGTCAGTGCCTGCGAGTGCGAACGCATGGCGCCGATACGGACACACAATCCGTCCATTGCGATGTGTTCCTTGCCCGCAGCGCCCTTGGACGTGCCGAGGATCTTGTTGGTCTCGACTCCGGCCTTCCACTCTTCCTTGGACTGGCCGTTGCCGAGGTCGGCATCGATCCACGGAATCAGGGAGCCGGCCAGCGGAACGCCGAACTGGGTGGCGTCAACGCCGGTGCGCTGGGTGGCGAGGACCTTGCGGTCGATCTCCAGGATGGCCGACGCGGGATCCTCGAGTTCACTGCTGACCTCGTTGTTCAGCGTGCCGAACTGGTTCAGCAGTTCGCGCATGTGGCGCGCCCCGCCGCCGGAAGCAGCCTGGTACGTCATGGACGTACCCCACTCCACGAGGTTGTTCTTGAACAGGCCGCCGAGGCCCATCAGCATGCAGGAAACCGTACAGTTTCCGCCGATGAAGTCCTTCACGCCGCCGGAGAGCCCGGCATCGATGACGTCGCGGTTGATGGGGTCCAGCACGATGATCGAATCGTCGTTCATGCGCAGGGTGGAAGCGGCGTCGATCCAAAGGCCGTCCCAGCCACGGCTGCGGAGTTCGCCGTGGACCTGCTTGGTGTAGTCACCGCCCTGGGCGGTGACAATAATCGGCAGCTTGGCAAGCGTCTCAATATCGAACGCGTCCTCGAGCTTGCCTGGATCACCCGCGGTAGAGCTCAGGAAGGACGGGGCGGCACCTCCTGCGTTCGAGGTGGAGAAAAATACCGGGTTGATGTTGGCGAAGTCGTTCTCTTCCTGCATGCGGTGCATCAGGACGGAGCCGACCATGCCACGCCAACCGACCAGTCCAACGGACGGATTAGCTGCTGTAGTCATTCACCCAGTCTAAACTTTCGGACCTTGGTACCGCTGTTGGTTACGTCACCCGCACCACGTACGACGACGGCCCGCACCGCAGCGTCCGGCGAGCCGGAAACGGGACTACTGTCCGGCGTCGTGCTCCTGTACCAGCGCGGCCTTCCGGGCCCGCAGTGCGAAGAAGGCACCAAAGGCGAAAACCTGCGTGATCACCACGAGCACGATGATGCCCAGGATTTTGTTGCCGCCCAGGATCATGGTGAGCCCCACGATCGCGGAGAGCAGCGCGAACAGCGGCAGCAGCATGTAGCCCAGCACGAAGAGGGTTTCGGGTTTCTTGAGCATTGCCTGTACGTCCTTGGTTCCTAGCTTTCGGTCCGGCGCCATGAGGTGAACCGGTAATTCGTGCCGTTGGCGGCAGTGAGCCAGCCGTCGGCCGGTGCCATGGTGTCGAAGGTCCAATCGTCGCCGAGTTCCGGGGCGAAGGTATCGCCGTCTGTCTCGAGGTCGATGATGGTGATAACGGCGAGGTTGGCTATGCCCATGGATTGTTCAAAGATCTCTCCGCCACCGACGATCCACACCTTCTGGCCGCCGGGCGAGAACTGGGACTCGAGCAGGGCAGCATCCAGGGAATCCACTACTACTGCGCCTTCAGCATCGGCCGTGGATGCCCATTCCCGGTTGCGGGTGATGACGATATTGGTGCGTCCAGGCAGCGGACGGTACTTCTCGGGGAAGGATTCCCAGGTCTTGCGGCCCATGATCACCGGATGGCCTGTGGTGAGCCGGCTGAAATGCTTCAGGTCCTCCGGCAGGTGCCACGGCATGCCACCGTCCTTGCCAATGACGCCGTTCTTGGTCTGCGCCCAGATCATCCCGATGCCCGTCATCTTCGCAGCGGTTTCCTGCGTGAAGATGACGCCGGGAAGCTGCACTTTCGTCTCTTCTGATGGCGTGCTCATACGGCGATCGGGGCCTTGATGGTGGGGTGGTGGCGGTAATTGACCACCTCGAAGTCGTCCAGCGTGTAGTCGAAGATCGAGTCCGGCTTCCGCAGAATGTTCAGCGTCGGGTACTCATAGGGATACCGGCTGAGCTGTTCTGTTACCTGCTCCACGTGGTTGTCGTAGATGTGGACGTCGCCACCCGTCCAGATGAATTCACCTGGTTCAAGTCCCAGTTGCTGGGCCACCATGAGCGTGAGCAGCGCGTAGGAGGCAATGTTGAAGGGCACGCCCAGGAAGGTGTCCGCGGAGCGCTGGTAGAGCTGGCAGGACAGCTTGCCGTCAGCAACGTAGAACTGGAAGAACGCGTGGCACGGCGGCAGTGCCATGTCCTTGAGCTCGGAGACGTTCCATGCCGACACGATGTGCCGCCGCGAGTCCGGGGTGGCTTCCAGGCCCTTCATGAGTTCGGAGATCTGGTCGATGTGACCGCCGTCGGGGGTTGGCCAGCTGCGCCACTGGACGCCGTACACCGGGCCCAGTTCGCCATCGGCATCCGCCCATTCATCCCAGATGGAGACGCCTTGGTCCTGCATCCACTTCACGTTGGAGTCGCCGCGCAGGAACCACAGGAGCTCGACTGCCACGGACTTGAAATGCACGCGCTTGGTGGTGATGAGCGGAAAGCTCTTGGCAAGATCGAACCTCAGCTGACGGCCAAAAACGCTGCGCGTTCCAGTCCCGGTGCGGTCCGACTTGTGCGTGCCATTCGCCATGACGTCACGCAGCAGGTCTTCGTAAGGGGTGGGGATGCTCACGAGTCCAGCTTACTGGCCAGCCGCCCGCGAAGCAGATCAATGAGCGATTCGTCACTGACGCCCGCGTCGCGCGCCGCGCGGATCAATCCGTCGACGGCGGCCAAGACCGCGGTATTTCGGTCCACCTGGGCGTGAGGGGCCTCCGGCGGCCCGACGACGAGAGTTCCGTTCCGCCGTCGTGTTTCAATCAGTCCGGACTGCTCAAGTTCCTTGTAAGCGCGCGCGACTGTCCCGGCTGCGATGCCGAGGTCGGCCGCGAGGCTTCGGACGGTGGGCAGGCGGTCTCCGGGTTGGAGGGCCCCTGCGCTGACCAGCGTGCTCAGTTGCCGGCGGATCTGCTCATACGGCGGCACGGGGTCCGTGAGGTCGATCGTGATGCCGGCCGTCATGGCGATGGTTGGTTCTGCTTGCTGGCGCGGTCCCGGGGGATAGCGCGGAACAGGCTGCGGACAGGTGTGACGGCGGCGACTACGGCCAGCGCGAAAAGGACGGCGCCGATCATGGTTGACGGGCTCGGGGCAATGCTTTGGAACGCCGGGAAGAGTGCTCCCCACGCTTCCACGTTGACCAGCAACAACAATCCGGCGTTCGCCAGGAGGTAGGCGGCCAGCGTCCGGACGATCCGGAACACAGTGATGGCTCGGAGCGCGGCGTCCAGGCCGCGTTCGGCGTGACCCTCCGGAACAGCACGACGACGACGGGCGGCCAGGATTGCGGTGGCACCTATCAGCCCCACACCGCAGGTCATCAGCAGGCAAGCAGGCCACGACGGCGTACCCACCAGCAGCGCCTGCCCGGCTCCGGTCAGGGCCATGGTCACTGCGAACACCGTTGCCGAGGCGATGGCGAAGGCGAGGAGTCCCCTGGACACTGCCTGCCGCGGCCAGTGCAAGGGTTCTTCCGGGTCACCATGGTTGTGGGCGATCAGGAGTTCTCCAGCGATGATCACCAGCAGGATCAGGGTGGCCATGACAGTCACCACAACAAGGGGCGCCAGGGACCCTTGCCCCTCGACAGGGATGAAACTGAACCACAACACCAGCGTCAGGAGCGGCAACGCCCCCACGAGGCCCAGTGCCGCGCCCAGGGAGATGCTGAGCTTCGCCGCGGCGTGCGTCCGCGGATCGGCCCTCAGGGCGTTGCTGCTCATCGGCTGCCGTAACTCCTGGAGCGAAGGAAGCTTCGGCACCTTCCACCACCACATGACCAGCAGGACCGCCATGTTGACCAGGCCAGGAATGTTGAACCATGACGATTGCCAGGTCGCGCCGGGTGCCGGGAGGGATGCGAAGTTGCCTGCGATGGTGGCAAGGCCGGCCGCGATCGTGGAGACCGTTCGAAGGAGCCGGTTGGTGGCAATGGTTCGAAGGACCCTGTTGTCGTCACTGCCCAGGTTTTCCAACTGGCGTCGGCGGGCAATGAGCACCAGAACCAGCCACGTCGCTGCTGCCAGGACCGCCAGGGCACCACCGAGCCACCAAGCCAGCTCCGATCCTGCGATCCTGCCGTCCTGCCCCTGGCCCGTGTAGACGGTGGTCCCTTCCGCCGACGGGGGAGCGGGGCTGGGAAGTACGGCAGCGTAGGCCGGCTGCGTGGCGATCGTGGCTATGGCGATGGCCGCGTAGGCAAAGATCGCGGCGGTTGTCCACGCGAGTTTCCGCGGCAGGAAGTCGCGGATCCTGCGCACGCTTATTTCGGCATACCTGCGGGGTGCTTTCGGGGCGGGGTAGCTCAGCTGCCCCAGGATGTGGACCGCCAGAGTCGCGGCGATTGGCCATGCCAGCGCCGTAACGATGTCCTCCGCGGTGTGGGGCGCATTCGACGCCGTGGAGTCTGCCCGGATGACGCCTGTGCTCATGGCTCCCTGGAGGGAACTGGCCATCCAGCCGATGATTCCCACCCAGAGGCCGTGCGATTCCACGGATTTGGCATCGGCCGTGGACCATACCTGCACCCTGAGGAAGAGGTAAACGAGGATTGCTCCGAGCGCAGGCCCCAGCAACAGCAGAGGCGGCAGATCAATGGACACGGTCAAGACCCCCCAAGTCTTCGAATGTTTGTATCAAGTATTTGATACAAACGCCTCGGGGGTCAAGCCGCAGCTAATCGTCGAACGGTTTGACCTGTTCGACGGACACAACCTTCCTGTCTCCTCCCCTGGCCACCTGGCACACGACCACTTCGCCCGGCGACAGGTAGGGGTCGGACTGCGGCAACCGGCTGCGCAAGGCTGAGGTCATGTGCTGGCCCAACTGCTTGAGCACCGTAGGCAGGGCCGGACGGTGGGTGCATACCGCCACGGCAACCTGCTTGTCGAAGAGCGCTTCAACGGCGGCGGCGGTCTTCTTGGGCGAACGCCCGTGGTTGTGCTCCGTCAACGCTTCCACCAGTTTTACCTTGGCTCCGCTGGACTTGGCATAAGGCGCAATGGTGGCGACGCATCGTGTCCAGGGGCTGGTCACGATCCGCTGTGGCTTCCACGCATCCAGCAGCCTTTGAACGGCTATGGCTTGGCGCTGCCCCGTAGCTGCCAGGGGGCGGTCGCCTTCGGCCTTGGTCCAGGAGGACCGCGGTTTGGCCTTGGCGTGCCGGATCAATACCAGTGGCCACGTGTCCAGTTCACCCCGGGTGTGGGCCTTTTCAAGGTACTCGAGCGGCTCCACGTCCGACGGGTTGCTGAGGAAGGAGGCGGCCCTGTCGGGGCTGCACCACATGACACTGTCCACTTCCTTGCCGTCCGGCCGGAGTTGGCTTCCGTTCACGCGCACGGCCCAGTAGTGGACCACCTTCAGTCCAGCGCTGACGTGGTAGTGGATGGGCGGCAGCGGAATGCCAAGTGTTCCGTCCAGTCCAATTTCTTCCCGGACTTCGCGGACGGCGCACTCGGGAACGGTTTCTCCGTCGTCAAGCTTGCCTTTTGGCCACGACCAATCGTCGTAGCGGGGGCGGTGGATCAGGAGTACCTCCAGGGCGCCGCGCTGGATCCGCCACGGGATCGCGCCGGCCGCCAGTACGGCCACCGCCTCTCCGGGGTGGTCCGTCTGATCCGCCACGGGGGAATCGCTTTTCAATACTTTCCTTTACCTTCGGGCGGCTGCACGCTGGCGGGAGCGGGATGCCAAAAGCCAGGACTGCATATCCAGGAGCGGTTTGCCGTCTTCATCGAGGTGATGGCGGGTCCAGTGGCCTTGGTTGTCCAAGTGCCAGCTGGACGTCTCATCGTCAACGTAGCGGCGCATCAGGTCCAGGACCGTGGCGATGTCGTCCTTGCCCGCGAGCTGGACCAGCGCCTCCACGCGGCGGTCGAGGTTGCGGTGCATCATGTCTGCGGAGCCGATGTACACCACAGGCTCGCCTCCGTTGGCGAAGGCAAAGACCCGCGAGTGCTCCAGGAAGCGGCCCAGGACGGAGCGGACAGTAATGTTCTCGCTGAGCCCGGGGACCCCGGGCCGCAGGGAGCAGATCCCGCGGACCACGACGTCCACCTTCACCCCGGCCTGGGAAGCACGGTAGAGGGCGTCGATGATCGCTTCATCCACCATGGAGTTGACCTTGATCTGCACCTGCCCGGGGATGCCTGCGGCGGCGTTGCGGATTTCCCCTTCGATCCTGTCGATCAGGCCTGAGCGCACGGAGCGGGGGGCAACGAGCAGCCGCTTGAAGGTCGACTTCGGGGCGTATCCTGACAACTGGTTGAAGAGCTTGGAGAGGTCTTCGCCCACCTGGTCGTTCGAGGTCAGCAGACCCAGGTCCTCGTAATAGCGGGCAGTGCGCGGGTGATAGTTGCCCGTGCCGATGTGGCAATACCGGCGGAGGCCGTCCACTTCCTGCCGCACAACGAGCGAGAGTTTGCAGTGGGTCTTCAGTCCGACAATGCCATAGACAACATGGACGCCTGCCTGCTCCAGTTTCCGGGCCCAGGAGATGTTGGCCTGCTCGTCGAAGCGGGCCTTGATTTCCACCAGCGCCAGGACCTGCTTGCCGGCCTCGGCAGCGTCGATCAGGGCATCAACGATCGGGGAATCGCCGGATGTCCGGTAGAGGGTCTGTTTGATGGCCTGGACCTTGGGGTCCGCGGCCGCCTGCTCCAGGAACGCCTGGACGGAGGTGGAGAAGGAATCGTACGGGTGGTGCAGCAGGATGTCCCGCCGGCGCATGGCCGCAAACACGTTGGCCGCCTTGGACGTCTCGGATTCATTGAGGTATCGGGACGTGTGGGGGACATGCTTGGGGTAGTGGAGGTCTGCGCGGTCGATTCCGGCGATGACCGACAAGCCCCGGAGGTCCAGGGGTGCAGGCACCGAATAGACCTCTGACTCTTCCACCCCCAGTTCGCGCACCAGCAGGGCACGGATGTTGGGGTTGATGTCCGTGGTGACTTCCAGTCGGACCGGAGGGCCGAAGCGCCGGCGCAGGAGTTCCTTCTCCAGGGCTTGCAGGAGGTTCTCGGCATCGTCCTCTTCCACCTCCACGTCCTCATTACGGGTGACGCGGAAGGTGTGGTGCTCCAGGACCTCCATGCCCGGGAACAGCTTGTCCAGGTGGACGGCGATGACTTCTTCCAGCGCGATGAAGCGGGCCACGCGACCAGGCACGGCTCCTGCGCGTGGACCATCCACGGAGATGAGGCGCGGGAGCTGGTCCGGCACCTTGACGCGGGCGAAAAGCTCCTTGTCGCTGACCGGGTTGCTCACGATCACGGCAAGGTTCAGGGACAGGCCGGAAATGTAGGGGAACGGGTGCGCCGGGTCCACCGCCAGCGGGGTGAGGATGGGGAAGACCTTCTCCTGGAACATGGTGGTCAGCCGGTGGCGGGCTTCCTCGTCCAGTTCATTCCAGTGCATGATGTGGATGTGCTCGTAGGCGAGCTCGGGACGGATCTGCTCGGCGAACACCCGGGCGTGGCGCTCCTGCAGCTTATGGGCTTCCTCGCTGATCTGTTCGAGGACCTCGATGGGGCTCAGGCCGGCAGGGGAAGGAACGGCCAGTCCCGTGGCGATGCGGCGCTTCAGCCCGGCCACCCGGACCATGAAGAACTCGTCCAGGTTGGAGGCGAAGATGGAGAGGAAGTTGACGCGCTCCAACAGGAAAAGGTCCGGATCCTCGGCAAGTTCAAGGACGCGCGAGTTAAAAGCCAGCCAGCTGAGCTCCCGGTCCAGGAAACGGTCGGGGGAGATGTCGCCCGCGGGTTCGAGGCTGGGTGCGAACTCAGGGATGTCGATGCGGTCCTGGGTGGCCCGTGACGCCGGAACTTCGGATGACCCGAAGCGTGCGGGAAGCGTGGCGCCCTTTGAGGTGGATCCGGCGGTGCCGACGGGGTCCGGCTGCATGGGGTTCTCCTAAGCTCGGGACGGGGTTTGTCTCCCACATTACAAGCATTTGCCCCGCCCTCAGCCAAGATGTCCGCGGCTTTCGGATCCGGGCGCCGCGGAGGCTACTTTTCGCTCAACGGGCCGTACATGACGTCCGTGTCCCAGCGCACGAAACCCAGCTTTTGGTACAGCGTCACAGCGGCCTGGTTGTCCGCGTCCACATACAGCATCACCGCGTGCAGGTCCTTCTCCTGCAGGTGCCGGATCCCGGCTACCGTCAGGGCCTTGCCCAGCCCCAGTCCTTGCGCAGCCGGGGTCACCCCGACGACGTACACCTCGCCGATCGGCGGGTGCGATCCCTGCCGCGGGTGCACCTTGGTCCAGTGGAACCCCAGCAACTGGTCGCCGGCGTCCACGGCCAGCAGGAAACCGGCCGGGTCGAACCACTCCTCAGCCATGCGGGCGTCCAGGTCTGCGCGGGTCAGCGAACCTTGTTCCGGGTGGTGGGCGAAGGCGACCCTGTTGGCAGCCAGCCACTTCGCCTCATCACGGCCCGGCTCGAAGGGGCGGATGGAGACCCCGTCCGGGAGAGCGGCGTCGGGCAGTGCGGCAGTGGAGGACATCAGCCGCATCTTCCACAGCTCCCGGACCGGACCGTAGCCGAACCGCGCGGCGAGTTCCGCAGCGGCCTCGTGGTTGCCGTGGGACCACGCACCCAGGCCGGCAAAGCCGCGCTGCTCCTGAAGGGCAGCCAGCAGCCGACCGGCCACTCCGCGGTTGCGGTAGCTCGGGTGGACCGCCAGCTCCAGCACACCTTCGGGTTCGGCCTGGCCCAGCGGTTCAACGACGACGGCGATACCCGCCAGGTCCTCGCCGGTGGCCGGATCGGAGTCCTCGTCCGGGGCGTAGAGGGCAAGTGCCATCACGGTGTGGTCCCCGGCATCGGCCCCGCGGAGCATCACCAGGGTCTGCTCGGACAGGGGAGGGTTCCCGTCGGATTCCTCCGCTGCTGCAGCCAGGGTCCGGAAGTCCTTCAGGAGTTCGGGGTCCAGGGCGCCGGTGACGTGCAGGACGGGCCAGTTTTCCGGGTGCGCGTGACTCATGATGCAAGGCTATACGCCCGGGTGCGGCTGCGTAATTTGATGTGTGGGCATAACGGCGGTAATCTCGTTATCTCGTTCGGCTTTGAACCTGGGTTCAGGTCATCAGCCGGGCATTGGGGGGATCCACCAGTGGGGTGGCCTCGATACGTTCGACCCGTATGTCCTCCACCACAACAAAGAGGCCAGGATTCACCGGAATCCTGGCCTCTTTGTCTTGCTGCCTACGCTTCGGAGAGTTCGTCGTCCGGCAGCCGGACGAGCGTCAACCGGTAGCCCACGTTGCGGACCGTGCTGATGAGGTTCTCGTGGTCAACGCCCAGTTTGGCGCGCAGGCGCCGGATGTGGACGTCCACCGTCCGGGTGCCGCCGTAGTAGTCGTAACCCCACACTTCGGTCAGCAACTGCTGGCGGGTGAAAACCCTGCCGGGATGCTGGGCCAGGTACTTGAGGAGCTCGAATTCCTTGAAGGTCAGGTTGAGCGGCTGGCCGCCCACGCGTGCCGTGTAGCTGGCTTCGTCAATCACGACGCCGGCGGCCCGGATCTCCGTTTGGGTTTCCTCTTCGCCCGGTACAGCCCGGGCCATGGCCAGCCGGATGCGGGCTTCCACCTCTGCCGGGCCTGCCGAGTCGAGCACGATGTCGTCAACCGACCAGGCCGAGGAAACGGCAGCCATGCCACCCTCGGTCAGGATCAGCATGAGTGGTGCACTGAGTCCGGTGGCTTTGAGCAGCTGCGTGAGGGAACGGGCACCCACCAGATCCTTGCGGGCGTCAAGGAACACGATGTCCGTGGGGTCGGTCTCGAGCAAGGCGGTTGGCTCTGCCGGAAGGATGTGCACGCGATGGTTGAGCAATTCCAGGGCAGGCAGGATGTCCACCGAAGAGCCGGTGCTGTTCGTCAGGAGCAGGATGTGCGACATAGTTCCTCCAATGGGCGGTACGCGCATCATCGGGCGTCGAAACCGGAGTCTCACCGGCCGGTCACGGCTGCGTGCCGGCTCCCTGCCCGTTGTAACGGGATGAGGGCGTAAACAGCGCGCCGTTGAAGTTTGAGTATACCCACCCGGCCCCGCGCCGTCAGGGATTCGTGACGGTCAGCACCGGCAATTGCGACATATTTGTGCGCCATGAGGCAGGATTGACGAGAGGTCGTAAGGCGCATCGAATTGAGGTCGGCACGCAGTGAAGTCTTGGAGCATCGGGGTATTCGGACTCGTGGCACTCGCAGCCATCGTGGCCAGCACCTTCGTTTCCCGGGAAGCCATGGTTGGCGTCGGCATTGCCGCCTCGGCCGTCGTGGGCATCGGCTGGCCCCATTTCCTCGCCATTCCCGCCAAGAAGACCCTGGCTTCCGTTATTGCCCTGGCCGGTGCCGGATCAGCGGTCTCTGCCGCTTACATGACGGCGCCTGGATTCCTTGACGGGACACCTGCCTGTATTGCCCTGGGCGTCATGGCCGTCTTCGTGATCCAGTTGGTCCGTGGCACGGGCCAGGCCCAACGCCTTGAATCGACGCTCGGCTGCTGCGCCGGCGTCCTGTTGAACTGCCTTGGTGCCGGATGGATTGCCGGAGCCCGGTTCAACGGCGTGAAGGAAATGGTGCTGGTGGCAGGACTGAGTGCCGCCGCCGCATTGCTGGTGGGCATCATCCGGTGGCCGGACCGGATCGTTGCACCCATCGGCGTGGTCGCGGCCGGGCTCATGGCTCCCTTGGCCGGACTGGTTTTTTCCGACATCGCCGTGGTGCCGGCAGCCCTGGTGGGTGTCGTGGTGGGTTCCGTCCTGGTCTGCTTCCGCCGCATGGCGACGCTGAGGCGGGGCCGCCTGAACGCGTTGGCCTCCGCCGGAATGGGTGTTGCTCCCGTCTGGGCGGTGGGGGCCATCGCGTACTTCATAGACAAACTACTCATCTACTAACGGTTAGGATGGCTCTATGTCTGTTCTCGCATTTGAAATCTTCTTCCTTGTCCTCCTTGGCCTGGCGAGCATCGCCATGGCCTGGTTCGCAGGTTTCGTCGTCTACCGTCTGTTCAAGGGCCAGAAGTAAGCTTCTGACCCGGCAGTCCACCAGAGGTTGTTGTTGTGCCTATTGAGATCCCCACGGACCTGACTCCCGAGCTCGTCCCGCTTTCCTGGCTCATTGGTGAGTGGGAAGGCCGCGGCCGCCTTGGTACCGGTGACGAGGGTTCCGAGCATTTTGTCCAGCACGTCTCCTTCACCCACAACGGACTGCCCTACCTGCAGTACCGTGCCGAAACCTGGCTCAGCGACGACGCCGGCGCAAAGTTGCGTCCGCTCAGCGTCGAGTTGGGTTTCTGGGCGCTGGAGCGCAAGCAGCAGGAGGGCGACGGCGGCCCCGGCCTCGTGCCCGCGGACATCGTTCCGGTGCTCAAGACGGCAGATGAGGTTGAGGAACGCCGCAATAAGGACGGCGGCTTCGATCTGTCGGTGTCCATCGCACACCCCGGCGGCATCACCGAGCTCTATTACGGCCAGATCAAGGGCCCGCAAATCCACTTGAGCACGGATATGGTGATGCGCGGCAGCCACTCCAAGGAATACACCGCAGCCACCCGGATCTTCGGGCTGGTTGACGGCAACCTCCTGTGGCGGTGGGATGTCGCCGCCAGCGGCAAGGCACTGGAAGCCCACGCTTCGGCATTCCTGCACAAGGTGTCCTGACCCGTTCACGGCCCTGCTGGCACGGGGGGCTCACTGAAGTTCCACCTGAAAACAGCAAGGGAGCAGCACGTGAACCAGAGTCGCAAACCCGGTGGATACGAAGGCCTCAAAGCCGTGTTCTTCAACGGCACCCTGAAGCCATCGCCGCAGCTGAGCAACACGGACGGCCTGATCCGGATCAGCCGGGACATCATGGAAAAGCAAGGGGTCAGCACCACCCTGATCCGTACGGTGGACCATGACATCGCCAGCGGCGTCTATCCGGACATGCGGGAGCACGGGTGGCAGAAGGACGAGTGGCCCGCGATCTACCCCACGGTTGCCGAGGCCGACATCGTAGTGGTGGCGGGGCCCATCTGGCTGGGTGACAACTCCTCGCAGACCAAGAAGCTCATCGAGCGCCTGTATGCCCATTCCGGTGAATTGAACAGCAAGGGCCAGTGGGCGTTTTATCCGAAGGTGGGCGGCTGCTTGATCACCGGCAATGAGGACGGCATCAAGCACTGTTCCATGAATGTGCTGTACAGCCTCCAGCACATCGGGTTCACCATCCCGCCCCAAGCCGACGCCGGCTGGATCGGCCCCGTGGGTCCCGGACCCAGCTATCTGGATGAAGGATCGGGCGGGCCGGAGAGCGACTTCACCAACAGGAACACCACGTTCATGACGTGGAACCTGCTCCACATGGCCCGGCTCCTGAAGGAAGCCGATGGCATTCCGGCTTATGGCAACCTGCCGGAGGAATGGAAAGCCGGCACCCGCTTCGACTTTGAAAACCCCGAATACCGCTGAACCCTGCCCATCCGCAGGGAATACCCCGCAGCCTCAAGGACTTCTACTACATATGACCCACAAGAGCCCTCTGTTGTCGCGCCCTGGCGCAGTTGAGGACACCGGCCTGGATGCCGGCGTCGCAGCCCACTACGGGGAGCCGTTGCGTGAGCAGCGCGCCCTGGCGGGCGGGACCGCCGTCGTGGATTTGTCCCACCGCGGCGTGGTGACGGTCAGCGGCCCGGACAGGCTCAGCTGGCTCAACACCCTGTCCTCCCAACAGGTCACCAACCTGCAGCCCAACGTGGCCAGCGAACTGCTGCTGCTCAGTGTCCAGGGCCGGATCGAGTTCGATGCCCGTGTGATCGACGACGGCGCCACCACCTGGTTGATCGTGGAAGCAGCCGAGGCGGCACCCTTGGCCGAATGGCTGAACAAGATGAAGTTCATGCTCCGCGTGGAGATCGAGGATGCATCGGGCCAATGGGCGGTCGTGGGCGCAACCAAGCCCGTGGAACAGTTCGCCGGTCGCCTGGTGTGGGAGGATCCCTGGCCGCACGTGGGTCCGGGAGGCTATTCCTACAGTTCGGTCCCCGAGGAGGACCACCCCGGCCGGGAGCGCCCTTGGTTCGAGTACCTCCTTCCGGCTGCGGAGTTGGAAAGCTCCGTTGAAGGTCTGCCCCTGGCCGGAGCCATGGCTGCCGACGCCCTGCGCATCGCCGCCTGGCGTCCGCGGCTCGGAGCCGAAACGGATGACAAGACCATTCCCCACGAGCTCGACCTCATCCGCACGTCCGTGCACCTGAACAAGGGATGCTACAAGGGCCAGGAAACCATTGCCCGCGTCCACAACCTCGGTCATCCGCCCCGGCGGCTGGTGTTCCTCCAGCTGGACGGTTCGCAGCACACGCTCCCGGCGGTCGGAAGTGTCGTATTTGCCGGTGAACGCAAGGTAGGTACCCTGACATCTGTGGCGCAGCACTTCGAGATGGGGCCGGTGGCCCTCGCGGTCATCAAGCGTTCCGTTCCGGCAGGGGAGACCCTCACGGTGATGGACGGCGAAGAACCTTATGTCGCGGCCCAGGAAGTGATTGTTGCCCCCGACGCCGGCCAGGTGGTCGGACGCCAGACCGGATTCCTGAAGGGACCACATCGATGAACCACTCCACAGGCCCCGCCGCAGGCAATGAAGCCGACGACGAGACCCTGGCCCTTGCCCACGCTCTCTTCGATGCCGCCCGGGAGGGCAATACGGAGCTGTTGCGGAGCTACCTCAACGCCGGCGCCCCGGCCACGCTGACCAACGCGTCCGGGGACTCCCTCCTGATGTTGGCTGCCTACCACGGGCACGAGGAAACGGTGCAGCTGATGGTGCACCACGGTGCCGACGTCAACGCGGCCAACGACCGCGGGCAGACGCCCCTTGCCGGGGCGGTCTTCAAGGGATATACGTCAGTTGCGCGGGTGCTGCTGGACGCCGGAGCGGACCCCGACGCCGGTACGCCCACCGCGCGCGATGCTGCGGCCATGTTTGCCCGTACCGAGATCCAGGCCCTGCTGGGATAGGCGGACCGCTGAAGCCCGGTTGTTGTGGAGATGGTCACAACAGCCGGGCTTTTCTTGTCCCCTGATATTCCACGTGGAATAGTTGTTGTGGAATATTCGTATTCGAGGACGTTCGTGACATGCCCCCATCAACTGACCTCACACCCCTGGGTGTGGCGTCATTGGCCCTCCTTGCAGAAGGGCCAATGCACCCCTATGAGATGTACCAACTGCTGATGGCCCGGCATGAGGACCGCTTGGTCAAGGTCCGGCCCGGCACGCTCTACCACGCGGTGGGGCGGCTGGAGGAGCAGGCACTGGTGGAAGCAGTGGGCACCGGACGTGAAGGCAACCGACCGGAACGGACCACGTACCGGATCACGGCCGCCGGCCATGAGGCCCTCGACGCCCGGCTGAAGGCGATGCTGTCCACGCCCGCCAACGAGTACCCGGTGTTTCCCCATGCCATCGCCGAAGCCCACCACCTGCCGGCAGGGATGGTGGCCGGATTGCTCGAAGAGCGACTGGCCGCACTGCAGGCGGACCTGGATTTCCTGGTGCACGCGGAATCCGAGGCCACAGCCAAAGGCGTGGAGCGCAAATACTGGCTGGACCTGGGCTATCAACAAGCACTACGCCGGACCGAGATCGCGTGGATCCGCGGCCTCCTGGCGGACTTGCGCAGCGGAGAGCTGCCCTGGGGCGATCCGCTGCCTCCCAAACCATCACTTGAGCCAAAGGAACCCCTTGGAAAAAGTAGCTAAGCCGTGGCCCGCACTGTGGTCGCTTGTCATCGGGTTCTTCATGATCCTGATCGACACCACCATCGTGTCGGTGGCAAATCCCCGGATCATGGAGGGACTGGACACGGACATCAACGCCGTCATCTGGGTGACCAGCGCCTACCTGCTGGCCTACGCCGTGCCGCTGCTCATCACCGGCAGGCTGGGTGACCGTTTTGGCCCCAAGAACCTTTACCTGATCGGCCTGGTGGTCTTCACGCTGGCGTCCCTGTGGTGCGGACTCTCCGGCGACGTGGGCATGCTGATCGCGGCCAGGGCTGTGCAGGGCCTGGGAGCAGCCATGATGACCCCGCAGACCATGGCCGTCATCACCCGGATCTTCCCGCCGGACCGCCGCGGGGCCGCCATGGGGCTTTGGGGTGCCACGGCGGGCATGGCAGTCCTCGTGGGCCCGATCCTGGGCGGAGTGCTGGTGGACGGCCTGGGCTGGGAATGGATCTTCTTCGTCAACGTTCCCATCGGAATCGTCGCCTTCATCATGGTGAGCAGGTTCGTTCCCAGGCTCGAAACCCACAACCACAGGTTCGACGTGCCGGGCGTGGTGCTTTCCGCCGTCGGGATGTTCCTCCTGGTGTTCGGCATCCAGGAGGGCCAGACCTATCAGTGGGGGACGGTCACCGGGCCCGTTACGGTGTGGGGCCTGATCATCGCCGGACTGGTGGTCCTGGTGGGCTTCGTCGCCTGGCAGTGGCTGCTGGAGCGCCGCGGCGGGGAACCACTGCTCCCGCTGGGACTCTTCAAGGACCGCAATTTCTCCCTGGGCAACACCACCATCATGACCGTGGGTCTCACTGTCACGGCCTTCCCTTTGCCCACGATCTTCTACTACCAGGTGGTGCGTGGGCTGACACCTACCCAGTCGGCCCTGCTGATGATCCCCATGGCCGTCATCTCCGGCGGGCTGGCTCCGTTCGTGGGGAAGCTGATCGACCGGGCCAACCCGCGATGGTTCGCCTCCTTCGGCCTGGTCTGCCTTGCCGCGGCCCTCCTCTGGACCGCAACATTGCTCCAGCCCGACACCCCGATCTGGATGTTCCTCCTGCCCAGCGCCCTGCAAGGCGTTGCCAATGCCTTCATCTGGGGGCCCGTGTCCAACGCGACCACGCGCAACCTGGCTCCGCGCCAGGCAGGGGCCGGTTCCGGGGTGTTCAATACCACCCGCCAGATTGGAGCGGTGCTGGGATCGGCAGCCATCGCCGCCCTGATCCAGGCCCGTCTCGCAGCTGAACTGCCGGCAGCAGCCGGCAGCGGGCCCGTGGGGGAAGCGTCCATGACCGGTTCCTTGCCGGAGGCGCTGCACGCAGGGTTCTCGACGGCGATGGCCCAGTCAATCTTCCTGCCCGCCTGCACGATCCTGCTGGGCGCAGCCGTGGCGTTGTTCTTTGCCAAGCCGAAGTCCGTGGACGGCTGGAGCTCGAAGCCGGCGCCGGAGGACGCCGAAGTCAGGAGCTAGGGATTCAACCCAGCAGTACGCTTGCGTGCAGCCCGCCCGTGGCAAAGCCAAGGCTGCGGGCCATCGCGAGCGCGCTGCTGTTGCTGACATCCGCTTTCCACTGCAGGGTCAAACCTGTGGCCAGGGCTTCATGGGCGGCGATGGATGCAGCGAGGGTGCCAAGGCCACGCCGGCGCCAGGGTGGTGCCACCAGGACCCCCATGGTGGCCAGCAGGTTTTCCCACTCGGCGTAGGCGCCGCACGCGACGGGCGTGGCCTGCTGTTCCTCCGGATGCATGATGGTGAACCGGTGGTCCAGGTGCTGCAATCCCACTTCATTGACGTCGTCCGGCGGGCAGAGGGATTCGAGCCCGATGACCTCAGGGTTGCCGCGCGAGACCGTGAGGTCTTCGGCGGGCTGTTTCAGCGGCAGGTCATCGGCGAAGAACAGTGCTGAGGACCCCAGCCCGTGCCCGCCGTGGGAGCGGGTGAGGGTCAGCAGGGTGACATGCTGGGCCAGTTCCGTGTCCGGAAGTCCGGCCGCAGCGTCCAGGGCCCACTGCGGGCCAACCAACACAGAGACCCCAAAGAGCCGGAGGAAGACCACGGCCCGCGCCGATTCGTCGGCGTGGGTGATCCTGTGGACGGGGTCGCCCGGATCCGCCGCGGAGGCGGCGATCCGCGCAGCAGCGGTGGCGAAAGCGTCGTCGTCGAGCCCTAGATGACGAGCCCACGCCAGCTGGACGATGGCAGCGGACGTGGGCTCGAGAGTCATGGATTCAGCCTAGCCGACTAGCCGAACAACACCGCCGCTTCGTCGTACCGGTGCTGCGGCACTGTCTTGAGCTTGCCCAGGGCCTCCTCGAATCCGACGTGGGAGATGTCGGTACCCTTCAGGGCCACCATGGTGCCCCAGCGGCCGTCCACCACGGAGTCGATGGCAGCCATGCCGAGCCGCGTGGCCAGGACGCGGTCGTAGGCGGTAGGCACGCCGCCGCGTTGGATGTGTCCGAGGATGGTGGCACGGGTTTCGATACCCGTTCGGGCTTCGATTTCAGGAGCGAGCTGGTCTGCGATGCCGCCCAGGCGCGGACGTCCGAACGTATCCAGCCCGCGTTCGGAATGGGGCGACTCCATGTGCTCCGGCACGAAGCCTTCGGCCACTACCACCAAGGGAGCACGGCCACGGTCATGGGCTTCCTGGACCCATTCGGCGATCTGCTCGATGCTGACCTTCTGTTCCGGAATCAGGATGGCGTGGGCGCCCGAGGCCATGCCGGAGTGGAGGGCGATCCAGCCGACGTGGCGGCCCATGACCTCGGCAATCATGCAGCGGTGGTGTGATTCGCCGGTGGTCCGGAGCCGGTCGATGGCTTCGGTGGCAATTTCCACCGCGGTATCGAAGCCGAAGGTGTAGTCCGTCGCGTCAAGGTCGTTGTCCACGGTCTTGGGAACTCCGACGATCTTCAGGCCGGCGTCGGTGAGGCGCTTGGCAGCGGCCAGGGTGCCTTCGCCGCCGATCGCGATGATGGCATCAATGCCCAGCCGGTCCATGTGTGCCTTGATGGCCTCCGGTCCTCCGCCGTTTTCAAAGGGGTTGGTCCGGGAGGTGCCCAGGATGGTGCCGCCCTGCTTCGCGATGCCTCGAACCATGGTGCGGGGGATGTCGATCACATCACCTTCAACCACACCCCGCCAGCCATCGCGGAAGCCCACGAAATTCTGGCCGTGGATGGCGATGCCTTTGAGGACTGCTCCGCGGATGACAGCGTTGAGGCCGGGGCAGTCGCCGCCGCTGGTAAGAATGCCAATTTTCATGTTTGCTCACTCATGGCTTGGAGGAATACGTGCAGAGCGCCACGCTGAGCTCCCAACGATTGTAGACGTGGATGTGGGGTGGGACACAAATAGTTACCGGTGGTCCACGGGTGCGGTAGTGGAAACGTCGCCGAAAAACAAAGGACAACGCTCCGCAGTGCTGCGGAGTCCTCGTCCTTGCCAGGGCAGGTTCTGTGCGTTGCGTCCTAGCGGGAGCGCTGCCGGAGGAACGATTCCAAGGGGATCTTGTTGCCTTGGTCCGGCAGGATCAGCCAGGCCAGGATGTAGAACACGACGGCGGGTCCCGGCAGGAGGCAGAAGAGCAGGAAAGCTACCCGGACATAGGCGACATCAACCTTGAGCTTCGCGGCAATGCCGCCGCATACGCCGCCCAGCCAACGTTGCGGTCCACGCTTCAGGCCGAGGCCCCTGACGATGTTGAAGAACTTGTCCATGGCTACACACTTCCTTGTTGACGTTGCTTTGTCACTTGGTGCGCGGGGTTTTCCTGGAACTTCGGCCGGCGGCCAGCAGGCCGCCCACCACTAGGGCGGCCCCGGCGCCGATCATGAGGCCGATCAGGACATACGTTCCGTCCAGGACCACCCAGCCGAGCGTCGAGATGACCAAAAGTGCCGCAAGGGCGACCACGATCAAGCCCCACACCACCGTGCCGATCCGGGCCTGTCGGGGTTCGTCGTCCGGGTCGGCCTGGCTGGGTGCTGCTTCCGCTACGCTGCGCTCCAGATGGGGCGTCAGGGGAATCTGCTGGAGCCGGGGCTTGGACAACGGTTCGGTCGGGCTGGCGCCTGCCGGGATGGACTCCGTGGGGTTGGTTTCCTTGGGGTCGGTGGTGCTCATGTCAGTTTCCTTCCTGGATGGTCACGTTGCTGAACGTTCCATCGATATCCACCACGAGGTTGGCACCTGGCTTGTCCGCGTTGTACATGGTCCGTTCATCATGGAGGCGGCCGCCGCGGTCCGAGCCGCGTTCATTGAGGTTGCCGAACGTCATGTCCGCACGGACCTCCACCGGCACGTTGTCAGGAATGACCACCGTGACGTTGCTGGCGGTGGCGTCCACGGGAATGACTACTTCCGTGGTCAGCGGCGGAGTGATGTTGATGTCGGTGAGGTCCACACGACCCTGCGCACCTGTTACGTCGATGCCTTGGAGGGCCTGTTCGATGCTCACCGGCGTCCAGTTCACGTCGTCGAAAGTGAAGCGGTCACCGTTGCGGGGCACCACGTTGAAGATGCCGCCGATGACCAGGGCCACGATGGCCATGAAACCGAGGAACCCCGAGGTCCGTCCACGCAGGCCGGCGATCAGGATGCCCAGACCGAGGACTGCAGCGCCTGTCGCCCAGACCACCGCATTGGTCGAGTTGCCGAGGTCGATCACATTTCCTGCATCAAGCAGCTTCACGGTTCCGCCGGCCAGCAGGGCCGCGCCGGCGGTCACTGCCACCGTTGCCGGACCGGGGCCCTTGCGCTTTGCCCCGGGAGCTTTGGCCTGGCCATACGGGGGTGTTGGACCCATGGGTGGGGTGGGACCCTGCGGTGGGCGGGGTCCGGAAGGGCCGTAGGGACCTGGCCCGGACGCGCCGGGACCGTACGAGCCGGGACCGTAGGAACCGGATTGGCCGTAGGAACCAGATGCGCCTGTTGCGCCGCGATCGGAGGTGTCACCGTACACCGGGACGCCCGCGTTGGTGCCGGAAGCGGTGGTGTTCGCTGCCATGGGGTCGCCGTAGACGGCAGCGCCTCCCGCGGGAGCCGCATAGTGCTGTTGGTTCATGGGTGGGACACCCTTCCGGGTTTTGTTGCGCTGAACAAGGTAGTAGATGAGGTAGCTGATGCCACCGACCCAGAAGAGGGTCCAGAACAGGCCGGGCAGGCCGTCCCAGCCCCAGCCCCAGAAACCGCGGCCCAGGCTCGGAAGCCCGATGATCGAGGTGATCAGTGCTCCCGTCATGCCGCCCGACCACCGGCCCGCGGCGGCTTCCTGCACGTGGATACGGCCATCGGGTTCCGGGAGCAAGGCCCAGGCGATGCCGTAGAGGAGGACGCCGACGCCTGCAAACAGGGCCAGGACAATGAAGATGCCCCGGACTATCAGCGGATCAATGCCGAAGCGATGTGCCACGCCACTGGCGACACCGCCTATCCACCGGTCCGGTCCCCGGCGGACTCCTTGGCTGCGGATCCAGTCGTAGAAGTTCTGCTGGGTGGCCGGACCGGCCTGCTGCCACGAGCTGCTGCCGGTTTCGCCGGTGGCACCGGCGGAAGAAGCGCCGGACGTTCCGACCGAGGGGCCGGTGGAAGCACTGCCGGCGGAGGGGCCGGTGGAAGCACTGCCGGCGGAGGCGCTGCTGGCTGAGGGACCGGCCTGACCGGCCGCCCCGGAGTCCTCGGGATTCATGCTGTTCGCGTTCATACCTCGATCCTGCCGCTGGTGCGCACCTGCGCTCTACTGGGGGATACCCTGAACGACCCCTGAGCGAACCCCCAAGAAGACCCGAACCCGCTCCGGGCACCCCTGATCCGTGCTTGGATTGGTACATGACTACCGCTCTGCTGCGCCCGCCGCTGGTCCGCAGCAGCGACCGCATGATTGCCGGCGTCTGCAGCGGACTGGCGGCCCACCTGAACCTGCCTGTCAAAAACGTGCGGGTGGCCATGGTCCTTGCGTGCCTTGCCGGTGGCGCAGGTGTGGCCTTCTACGCGTGGCTGTGGACCATGGTTCCCACCGCGGATGAAGACGCGCGGCGCAAAGCCCGGCGTCCGGCGTCGCCCATTGCTCCCGCGGTGAGCTTCCCGGCTGCGGCGGGAACAACAGCTCCCGACGCCGGACCCTCACCTGCGGGTACCCGCGCACCGGCGGTTGGTGCCGGCGTGGGGCCGGGGACCTTCCAGTCCGGCGGCGCTCCGGGAGCTGCGGGGGTAACCGGCATGAACGGCTCCGACCAGCCTTCAACCGGCGGGACGGGACCGGGTGCTGCATGGTTCAGCTTCCGGAAGATCCAGTACGGCAAGGAAATCCTGCTCGGCGCGGGGTTGTTGCTCGTCGCCGCCATTTTGATCGCCCGCCAACTGGGGGCCGATGTTCCGCTGGGCACCCTGATTCCTGCGGCGGCGATCCTGGGTGGCGCAGCCATTGCGTGGATGCAGCTGGACGAGACCCGCAGGGCGGGCCTCGTGGACAAAACCAAAGCGGACCAGGCCGGGGGTTGGGTACGGCTGGCAGCCGGCCTGGCACTCGTCGTGGCGGGAGTGCTGGTCATGGTGTCCGGATCGGGTTCCTGGGAACAGACGTGGCTGGCGCTGCTGGCTTCCGTGGCCGTGCTCGGCGGTGTCGCACTGGTCCTGCTGCCGTGGGGCCTGAAGTTCTGGAAAGACCTCGAAACGGAACGCGCAGGCAGGATCAGGGAAACGGAACGGGCGGAGATCGCTGCGCATCTTCACGACTCCGTGCTGCAGACGTTGGCGTTGATCCAGCGCCGTGCCGGGTCGGAGCAGGACGTTGTCCGCCTGGCCAGGGCACAGGAACGCGAGCTGCGGTCCTGGCTCTTCAGCGACAACGCCAAGGAATCCGGCCTGTTGGGGGACCGTATCAAGGCGGTGGCCGCTGAGGTGGAGGACGACCACGGGCATGCCGTGGAGGTGGTGTCAGTCGGGGAGGCCGCCATGACGGAACGGCACGAAGCCCTGGTGCAGGCGGCCAGGGAAGCCATGCTGAACGCGGCCCGGCATGCCGGCGGAACCGTCTCCGTATATGTGGAAAGCACAGCGGCGGGAACGGACGTCTTCATCAAGGACCGGGGGCCGGGATTCGATCCGGAGGCTGTCCCCGATGACCGCTTGGGGGTCAGGGAATCCATCATCGGCCGCATGAAACGCCACGGCGGCACCGCGGTGATCAACAGCAGCAGCGACGGCACGGAAGTCCGGCTGGCACTGCCGGCAAGCGATGCCGAACCCGCCGAAGTCCGGAACGGAGAAACCAGGTAATGAACAACACCACCGCCCCCACCACGTCACGACGCGTCCGGGTGGTGATCGTGGATGACCACACGATCTTCCGCTCCGGGCTCAAAGCCGACCTCGACGCGAGGATGGACGTAGTGGGGGAGGCCGGGACAGTGGAACAGGCCATTGCGGTCATCGCCCAAACCCGACCGGAAGTTGTCCTCCTGGATGTCCACCTGCCCGGGGGCCTCGGTGGAGGAGGCCGCGAAGTCATCGGAGGTTCCGCCGCGCTGCTGGGTACCACCAGCTTCCTGGCCCTGAGCGTCTCGGATGCCGCCGAGGACGTAGTGGCCGTGATCCGTGCCGGCGCCCGGGGGTATGTGACCAAGACCATTTCCGGCGCCGAAATCTCCGACGCCGTCATCCGAGTTGCCGACGGCGACGCCGTGTTCTCGCCACGGCTCGCGGGATTCGTGCTGGACGCCTTCGGGACGGCGCCGGCCGACATCGCGGACGACGAGCTGGACAAGCTCTCCGCCCGGGAACTCGAAGTCATGCGGCTCATCGCCCGCGGCTACAGCTACAAGGAAGTGGCCAAGGAACTCTTTATTTCCATCAAGACCGTGGAAACCCATGTGTCCGCGGTCCTCCGCAAGCTCCAGCTCTCCAGCCGCCACGAACTCACCAAGTGGGCCGCCGAACGCCGCCTCCTCTAACCCCTTCCGAAGCTCTCTCACCGATAGCCCCCTTTCCGGCGTCCCTCTCTCACCGATAGCCCTTAAAAGAGAAACGCTCTCTCACCAAGCGGTGAAAGAGCGTTTCTCTGGCGACGGGCTACTTGGCCTTGCCGAGGAACTCCTGGATGCGGCGGACGCCTTCGGCGAGGTCGTCATCGCCCAACGCGTAGGAAAGGCGGACGTAGCCGGAGGGGCCGAACGCCTCGCCGGGAACAACGGCCACCTCAACCTCGTCGAGGATGAGGGCGGCCAGTTCCGCCGACGTCGACGGTCGAACCGGGCCGTTGGCGGTCTCGAATTCCTTCCCCAGCAGTCCGCGGACATCCGCGTACACGTAGAAGGCGCCGGTCGGCGTCGGGCATTCCACGCCGTCAATCGCGTTAAGTCCGGCGACAATCGCCTTCCTGCGGCGTTCGAAAGCCACCTTCATCTCGTCGACGGCGGTCAGCGGGCCCGTGAGGGCGGCGGCAGCGGCCACCTGCATGATGTTGGAGACGTTGGAGGTGGCGTGCGACTGGAGGTTGGTGGCGGCCTTGATGACGTCGGCCGGGCCGATCATCCAGCCCACGCGCCAGCCGGTCATGGCGTAGGTCTTGGCGACACCGTTGAGGATGACCACCTTGTCGCCGAGTTCCGGCGCGGCCGTGGCGATCGAGGTGAACTCGACACCGTCGTAGGTGAGGTGCTCGTAGATTTCGTCCGTGACCACCCACAGGCCCTTGGACGCGGCCCACTTGCCGATCTCGGCAACCTGTTCCGGGCTGTAGACGGCGCCCGTTGGGTTTGACGGCGAGACGAACAGCAGGATCTTGGTCTTGTCCGTCACTGCAGCCTCAAGCTGCTCCACGGTCACCAGGTAGCCCTGCTCCGGCCCGGCGAAGACCTCTACGGGAACGCCGCCGGCCAAGCGGATGGCCTCAGGGTAGGTGGTCCAGAACGGCGTGGGGATGATGACCTCATCGCCTGGATCGACCAGCGTGGCAAAGGTGTTGTAGACGGCCTGCTTGCCGCCGTTGGTCACCAGTACCTGCGACGGATCGACCTTGTAGCCGGAGTCCCGCAGGGTCTTTTCCGCGATGGCTTTCTTCAGCTCCGGGAGGCCGCCGGCGGGGGAGTAGCGGTGATACTTGGGCTGGCCGGCTGCCTCGATGGCCGCCTTGACAATGTAGTCGGGGGTCGGGAAGTCGGGCTCGCCGGCACCGAAACCAATCACGGGGCGCCCCGCGGCCTTCAGTGCCTTGGCCTTGGCGTCAACGGCAAGGGTGGCGGATTCGGCAATTGCGGAAATTCGTTGTGAAATGCGGGCGGCAGGTGTTCCGGCAGACATCTAAATACCGTTCTTCGCAGGCAGCTCGTGGGCTGGATGATGGGATTCGACGTAAACTACCTTATGCTGTTCTGCGGAGCTCCCGGGCGCCCGCTGGATATTGTGACTGATGTTGCTGCTCACATGTTTCCGGGAGCGGCCGGAAGGTCCGGAATCGGGCCGGTTCGACTATCGCAGGATTCTTGCGTAGACTGGTTCACCGGTGTTGAAAAGCACCGCAGGCTGAGTGCGGCCTGAAACATGGATTCGATCCATAGGGTAGTGGCGCAATTGGTAGCGCAGCGGTCTCCAAAACCGCAGGTTGCAGGTTCGAGTCCTGTCTGCCCTGCGCAAGCTGTTCCGGTGGAAACACCGGGACCAGCGCAGCAACCATGGCTCTGATCAGGGCCGGGCACACGACTTTGCAAGGTGAGTGAGGACCAGGTGACGGAAACAGCTGCCAGCAGCTCCAAGGGCCGTCGTCCCGCCAGGAAAGCCGATGCCGGCTTCTTTGCCCGTATCGCCCTTTTTGTCCGCCAGGTCATCGGCGAACTGAAGAAGGTCGTCGCTCCCACGCGCAAGGAACTGATCAACTACACGCTGGTGGTCCTGGTGTTCGTAGCCATCATGATGCTCATCGTCACGTTGCTGGACCTCGCTTTCGGCTCGGCGGTCAACGCGATCTTCGGTGGTACGGGCGTTACGGACAACTAAGCGGAGCTGTCCGCAGACTGCGCGGAAATCCTTGGAATCTGAGGGATTTTGCGGGGTTTGCGGAATTGAGCCATTTAAATAGGCATGTTAGGCAATGAGGAAGCAGGAGACCAAGTGTCTGAGCAGGAGCTCGAGGTAAACGAGGCTGAGCTGGAAGAAGCCAAGGACTCTGCAGCTGAGGCTGCGGAGGAGTCCGGGTTCGATTCTGCTGCGCCCGAATCTGCCGACGTCGACGCCGAGGATGACTTCGAGTCCGACGTAGACGCCGAGTCTGATGATGAGTCCGGCTCTGATGACGCGTCAGGCGACGACGAAACCGACGCCTTGGCTGCTGCCGCCGCCGCGGCTCCGGTTGACCCTGCCGAGGAATTCAAGGCAAAGCTGCGCCGCCAGGAAGGTGACTGGTACGTCATCCACTCCTACGCCGGCTACGAAAACCGTGTCAAGGCAAACCTCGAGACCCGCATCCAGACCCTGGACATGGAAGATTACATCTTCGAAATCCAGGTGCCCATGGAAGAGGTCGTCGAGATCAAGAACGCGCAGCGCAAGGTCATCAACCGCGTGCGCATCCCCGGTTACGTGCTGGTCCGCATGGACCTGACCGACGCTTCCTGGGGCGCGGTCCGCCACACCCCGGGTGTCACCGGCTTCGTGGGCAACGCCCACAATCCCGTGCCGCTGCGCCTGGATGAAGTCTTCTCCATGCTCGCCCCGGTCTTCGAAGAAGAGCAGACGGAGAAGGGCAAGCCCGTCAACAAGCAGGCCCAGGCTCCCGTGGCCGTGGACTTCGAAGTCGGCGAGTCCGTCATCGTCAAGGAAGGCCCGTTCGAGACCCTTCCTGCCACCATCTCCGAGATCAAGCCGGAGTCCCAGACCCTGGTTGTCCTGGTCTCGATCTTCGAGCGCGAAACTCCGGTTACGCTCGCTTTCAACCAGGTCACCAAGATCTAGTTGATTCCAAGATTTCGCTCCCGGCCGCCTGCTTAGCGGTCCGGAAGCGGCCGGCCGCCTTGCCATGGCGGCCACCAACCTGGGACGCGCTCCGGTGTTCCAGGAAGCTATTGAGAGAAGGACCCTACATTGGCTCCCAAGAAGAAGGTCACCGGCCTCATCAAGCTGCAGATCCAGGCAGGTGCCGCCAACCCGGCCCCGCCGATCGGTCCTGCGCTTGGCCAGCACGGTGTCAACATCATGGAATTCTGCAAGGCGTACAACGCTGCAACGGAATCCCAGCGCGGAAACGTTATCCCGGTGGAAATCACGGTCTACGAAGACCGCTCCTTCACCTTCATCACCAAGACCCCGCCGGCTGCAGAGCTCATCAAGAAGGCCGCAGGCGTTACCAAGGGTTCGGCTACCCCGCACACCGTCAAGGTTGCCAAGCTGACCCAGGCACAGGTTGAGGAAATCGCCACCACCAAGATGGAAGACCTCAACGCCAACGATGTCGCGGCAGCTGCCAAGATCATCGCCGGCACCGCCCGTTCCATGGGCATCACCGTAGAGGGCTAATACAGCTTTCACCCGCCGGGCAACCGGCAACTGAAACATTGAAATGTCGCAGGATCCTTGCCGGATCCACGACTGTGGCAGGGCCCAGCGCGGTCCGCAGACCACAACTGCACAAGGAGAAACAAGCAGCATGGCAAAGCGCAGCAAAGCATATGAGGCAGCCGTAGCCAAGATCGAGGCAGACAAGGTCTACGCCCCGTTCGAGGCCATCAGCCTGGCAAAGGAAATCAACCCGTCCAAGTTCGACGCAACGGTTGAGGTCGCTTTCCGCCTCGGCGTTGACCCCCGCAAGGCTGACCAGATGGTCCGCGGCACGGTCAACCTCCCCCACGGCACGGGCAAGACCGCCCGCGTCCTGGTTTTCGCAACCGGTGACAAGGCTGAAGCAGCAATCGCAGCCGGTGCCGACTTCGTTGGTTCCGACGACCTGATCGAAAAGATCGCCGGCGGCTGGACCGACTTCGACGCCGCCGTTGCCACCCCTGACCTCATGGGCAAGGTTGGCCGCCTCGGTAAGGTCCTCGGCCCGCGTAACCTCATGCCGAACCCGAAGACCGGTACGGTTACCCCGGATGTCACCAAGGCTGTCAACGACATCAAGGGCGGCAAGATCGACTTCCGCGTCGACAAGCACTCGAACCTGCACTTCATCATCGGCAAGGTTTCCTTCGACGCCGTCAAGCTGGCTGAGAACTACGCAGCAGCTCTGGAAGAGGTTCTTCGCCTCAAGCCGTCCGCTTCCAAGGGCCGCTACATCCAGAAGGCCACCGTTGCCACCACGTTCGGCCCGGGCATCACCGTTGACCCGAACGTCACCAAGGTTCTCACCGAGGCGTAAGCTTCGCGGGCATTGGCTCTGAAAGGACCGTCCGGCCATGCCGGGCGGTCCTTTTTGCTGCCCTAGACGGGTTCCTTGTCCCGCCGCAAGGGTGCGCCTTAGGCTGTGAGGCGTGGAACCGGCGTCGAACTTTCCCGTATCCAAGGGGCTGACCGTGGAACGGATCGCTGTCCCCCGAAGTCCTCAGGAGTCGCAGCACTCCGACTTCCGTGCTTTCCATGACCTGGACGTTGCGAACCAGTTGGCGCTCTGGGGAGATACCGATCGTTGTGCAACGTTCCCGGAGGCCGTGGTGTTTTGGCAGGGCAACGAGTACGAGGAACGGCAGGTATTCCTGGCCAGGCTCGGCCGCACAGTGGTGGGCAGCGGTTCGCTGACCCTTCCGCTCAGCGAGAATACGACGACGGCGGGCCTGGACGTGCAGGTCGACGCCGCCTACCGGCGCCGTGGGATTGGGACGGCCATCCTGGAGACGCTGGAGGGGACGGCGCGGGACCGCAACCGGGTCTCGTTCGACGGATTCTGTGGAGAGCCCATAGGTCCCGTATTGGCGGGCGCGCCGCTGTTGGACGCGAAATCGGGCACCGGCGGCGTCCCGCGCTACGCTGCGTCCACCCAGTTCGCAGTCCATCACGGCTATTCGCTGGAACAGGTTGAGACCAGCAGTTCCTTGCACATGCCCGTGCCTGCGGACGTCCTTGACGGGCTCGAGGCCGATGCCGTGGCGAAGTCGGCGGGCTACAGCGTGGTGGGATGGGAGCAAAGCTGTCCCGCGGAGTTCGTGGATGGTTTCGCGCGGCTCAAAAGCCTGATGAGCACGGAGGTTCCGATCGCCGGCCTGGGCTGGGAGGGCGAGGTTTGGGACGCCGCCCGGGTGAGGCAGGAGGAGGCCACCTGGGAAGCGGGCGGGATCAAGCAGATTGTGGCCGCTGCCCGGCATGAGGCCAGTGGCAGGCTGGCCGGGTATACGGTCCTGACACACCGGGACGGCCTGCCCGGCGTGATCAACCAGGAGGACACCTTGGTGGATCCGGCGCACCGCGGGCACAGCCTCGGCATGCTCCTGAAGGTGGCCAACCTCCGCCGCGCGGGGTTGCTGTGGCCTGAAGCCATGTCCGTCATGACATGGAACGCGAGCGAGAACCAGCATATGCTGGCCATAAATATCGCCCTTGGATTCAAGCCTTCCGGTTTTGAAGGCGAATGGCAGAAACGGCTGGGATGACAGTAGACGAGGGGAAGACTGTTCACATCGAACAGCTGTGGGTACCTGACAACCTGGAGAGTCCGAAGGCCCGCGATTTTTTGGACGCCGTGGAAGTTGGGCGCCGGGTCAGGATGGAGACGTGGGGGAGTGACGACCTCGCGTACACGCCCTTGGAAAAGCTGCTGGAATTCTCCGATCCGTACGAGCGGCAGATCATCCTGGTGGCCAAGATCGACGGTGCGATCGTGGGCACCGTGGATATTGCCTTGCCTTTGGCGGACAACTTGGATCTGGCTGAATTCACGCTGGACATCCTGCCGGAGTACCAGCGCCAGGGCGTGGGCAGGCAACTCCTTGACGCCGCCGAGCAACTGGCCCGCGCCGAGGGGCGCACCATGGTCCTGGTGGACACCAACCATCCCGCCACGTCCCTGACAGAGATTCCCGAGGACCAGCTGATTCCCGGCAGTGGCCCAGGGTTCCTGCCGGTCAGCAGCAGGGAAGTGGACTTCGCCCAGCGGGCCGGCTACACCCTGCAGCATATTGAGCAGTTCAGTTCGTGCATCCTGCCCTTGGACTCCAAGCTCGTCGCCGACCTCCAGGCCGAAGCCGGGGAAGCGAACGGGGGCCGGTACGCCCTGCACCATTGGACGGACCGCTGCCCTGAACCATGGCTGGAGGCCGTAGCGGAACTGGAGAATGCCGCGGGTGAGGTGGTCCACGGCCAGGACGACGACGAGGAACCGGCCGGCGTTGAACCCGCGGACATGGTCTTCGACGCCGTGGTTCTGCGCGAGACTGAAGACGCCGCTTTGGCGCAGGGACGGCGGACGGTGGTGACCGCCGTCGAGCACGTAGCCAGCGGGCGGCTGGTGGGCCTGACCACCATCAGCGTGCTGGCCCATCGCCAGGACGTCGTGTTCCAGGACGACACCCTGGTCCTGCAGGAACACCGCGGCAACAAACTGGGCCTGCTCATCAAGGTTGCCAACATGCAACGCCTGAGCGAGCAGTTCCCGGATGCCAGGGTCATCTACACCTGGAATGCCCCCGAAAACCGGTACCTCCTGACCGTCAACAAGCAGCTGGGATTTACGACGGCGGGCGTCACCGGGCTCTGGCAGAAGGAACTTCCGCAGCGGTCGGCCGGGGCGACATCGTCGGATTAGGGTGCTGCAACGGCGCCGATTTGGTGATGTCCAGGACTCTCCCGTAACCTTGAAGTACCAAAGACCGTCGGTTGATGGGAATCCACCCTTTCGAGCGCAGCTCAACTCTGCAGCCACGCCCGTGAGAACCAGGTGAATTCCTTGACGAAGGACCCTGACATAGGGCGGCCAACGCAGGTGAACGAGTTGAGTCTCCACAGCCAAGCTGTGTTGAGCCAAGCCCCGTGCATCTGCGCGGGGCGTTTTTAGTTTTAGCTCTCATGAGCGGGGACCCGGAAGACCGGCTTTATTCCCCGGAAGGAGGGTTATGACAACGCCTAGCAAGGTCTCCGCAGTTGCTGAGATCACCAACGATTTCAAGGAATCGACCGCGGCTGTCCTGACCGAATACCGTGGGCTCTCTGTTGCGCAGCTCAAGGAACTCCGTGTTGCTCTCGGCCAGGACACCAAGTTCTCGGTCGTCAAGAACACCCTGAGCGCCATCGCAGCCAAGGAAGCTGGTGTCGATGCATTCGACGGTCAGCTCTCCGGCCCCACTGCGATCGCCTTCATCAAGGGCGACGCCGTTGCTGCTGCCAAGAGCCTGACGGACTTTGCCAAGGCCAACAAGCAGCTGGTCATCAAGACCGGTCTGTTCGAAGGCAAGGCACTTGACTCCGAGGGTGTGGCCGCACTGGCTGCCCTCGAGTCCCGCGAGTTCCAGCTTGCACGTGTTGCCGGTGTCCTCAAGGCTCCTGCATCCGCTGCTGCACGCATCATTGATGCCCTGCGCCTCAAGCTTGAAGAAGAGGGCGGCGCACCTGCACCGGCCGCTGAAGAAGCACCGGCAGAAGAGGCTGCAACCGAGGAAGCTCCGGCTGCTGAAGAAGCACCGGCCGCTGCCGACGCTGCAACCGAAGAGAACTAAGTTCTCCCCCCAATCAAAACTCCGGTGCGAGGAACGGTCCGTCCGGATCCGCACCACCTAATGGAAGGACGCCACCATGGCGAAGCTCAGCAACGAAGAGCTCATTGAAGCTTTCAAGGAACTGACCATCATCGAGCTCTCCGAGTTCGTCAAGCTCTTCGAAGAGACCTTCGAAGTTACGGCTGCTGCTGTTGCAGTTGCCGGTCCGGCCGCCGGTGGCGCCGGTGCTGAAGCTGCTGAAGAGAAGACCGAATTCGACGTCATCCTCGAAGCCGCTGGCGACAAGAAGATCGCAGTGATCAAGGAAGTCCGCGCCATCACCTCCCTCGGCCTCAAGGAAGCCAAGGACCTGGTCGACGGTGCACCGAAGGCTGTTCTCGAAGGCGCCAACAAGGAAGCCGCAGAGAAGGCAAAGGCTCAGCTCGAAGAAGCTGGCGCAACGGTTACCATCAAGTAACTCGTTTTGCTGGGGAAGCCCCGTCCGGTTCGCCGGGCGGGGCTTCCTGCTGTTTAAGCACCCAACTGGGTCGCATTTGTGCACGTTTTGACGGCTGAAAACGCGCACAAATGCGACCTAGTTGGGTTCGCTGATGTCTGCCACGGTGGCGTTCAGGGCGGAGGTGAGGGCGTCTGCGTCCACGAAGGCGCTGCGGCCGTGCGCACCTGCTCCCATGGAGATGCGCCGTCCGGTGATGCTGGCGTCTGCGTACACAGGCCAGGCGGTGGTGCTGCCCAGGGGCGTGATGGTGCCGCGCTCATAGCCGGTCGCTGCAAGGGCGACGTCGGCGTGGGGGAGGGACAGTTTGTTGACGCCCACCAGTGCCCGCAGCTTGGGCCAGGAGATCTGCCGGTCCCCGGGAATGAGGGCGAAGAGGAAGCTCCCGTCCCGGTGCTTGACCACCAGCGACTTCACGATGTCCCCGGGCTCGATGCCCAGGATGCCGGCCGCCTCTTCAAGGCTGCGCGCAGCGGGACGTTCGACGACGTCCACGTCCAGTCCGCGGGCGGCGGCATCCTCAAGGAACCGCTGGGCGCCGTTCATTTCGCTGTTGTCCATGTCAGTGAATCCTGTCAGTCGCGGTAGAGCAGGAGGGCTTCACCCTGGCCGCCTCCGCCGCACAGGGAAACAGCAGCCTTGCCTGTTCCCCGGCGCTTGAGTTCATGGGCGGCGTGCAGTGCGAGGCGGGCCCCGGAAGCACCGATGGGATGGCCCAAGGCAATGGCGCCGCCGTGGATGTTGCACTTTTCCAGCGGATAACCGAGGTCCTTGAGGGACTGGACGGCTACCGATCCGAATGCCTCGTTGATCTCGATGAAGTCCAGCTCCTCGGCGGTCCATCCGGCCTTCTTCAAGGCCTGGGTGATTGCATTGGAGGGCTGTGAATGCAGGGAGTTGTCAGGTCCGGCCACCTGGCCGGGCTTTCCCACCACTGCCAGGTACTCCAGACCGTTGTCCCGGGCGAACCGGCGGCTCGTCAGGACGAGTGCGGAGGCGCCGTCGGACAGGGGAGAGGAGTTGCCGGCCGTAATGGTGCCGTCCGTGGCAAACGCCGCCTTGAGCGGGGCCAGGGTTTCGATCGTGGTGTTCGGGCGGACACCCTCGTCCGTCGTGACCACCACGGGATCACCCTTGCGCTGCTTGACGCTCAGGGGAGCGATTTCGGCGTCGAACGTTCCATTCCCCATGGCGGCAGCGGCGCGTTGGTGGGATGCCGCTGCCACTTCGTCCTGGGCCTTGCGGTCGATGCCGAGCGTTACGTTCTTGCTTTCGGTGGACAAGCCCATGGACTGGCCATCAAAAGCATCGGTCAAGCCGTCGTGGGCGGCCACGTCCAGGGCCTGGATGGCGCCATACGTCCAGCCTTGCCGGGAACCGGGCAGCAGGTGTGGAGCACGCGTCATGGATTCCTGGCCGCCGGCCACCACTACCGTGGCGTCGCCGCTGCGGATCATACGCGCGGCGTCGATGACCGCAGTGAGTCCCGACAGGCAGACTTTGTTGATGGTCACGGCCGGGATGTTCCATCCGACGCCGGCAGCGATAGCGCTCTGCCGGGCCGGGTTCTGCCCTGCGCCCGCCTGCAGGACCTGGCCCATGATCACCGCGTCGACCTGCTCGGCTTTGACGCCGCTGGCCGCCAGCGCGGCGCTGATGGCATGGGCGCCAAGCTCGACGGCGGTGAAGGCCGCCAGTTGCCCGTTGAGGCGTCCCTGCGGGGTGCGGGAGGCAGCAAGGACGACAACGTCATTGTCGTCAGCAGAGTAGGTCATGGTCCCTCTTCCGGTCCGGTGGTGGTGTAGCCAAGGCTATCGCGGGGCGCGCTCCACCCTGTCCTTTCCAACCAAAGTCGGGGGCGCTGCATTCCTTCGCTTGGATGCCTGCGGCAACGGTGCTTGCATTCACAGACGATCTGGGGTAGACAGGAAGGCTGCTTTGCCGTATCGTAGATATTTGCGTCTTCCCTGTTAACCTTCAGCCTTCATATAGCGGTGGGCTTTAAATCTCAGCTGCGCCATTGACGTGCCGTGGATAACGTGCAGTCGTCATGGACTGGCTGGGTCCGGGTCATATAGCGGAACCGGATAAGTATGCCGCGGATAACTCCGCGGGATGCAAACGGGGGAGATCTGAAAACGCCTGAAGGTCTGTGGAAGGATCCCTCTTGGTCGCCTCGAGCACCTCTAATAACGAAACCGCTAATACGGCAAGCACCGATGGTGCCACCCGCCGCCTCTCATTCGCAAAGATTCACGAACCCCTGGATGTTCCGAATCTTCTCGCCCTGCAGACGGACAGCTTTGACTGGCTGGTCGGAAACGAACGCTGGCAGGCACGCGTAGCGAAGGCCGTGGAGGAGGGTGACCTCAGCGTCGCCACCACCTCCGGACTTGCCGACATCTTCGAAGAGATCTCCCCGATCGAGGACTTCCAGGGCACCATGTCCCTGAGCTTCTCCGAGCCGGAGTTCGCTGATCCGAAGTACACCATGGCCGAATGCAAAGACCGTGACGCCACCTACTCGGCTCCCTTGTACGTCAAGGCCGAGTTCATGAACAACAACACGGGCGAAATCAAGCAGCAGACCGTGTTCATGGGCGACTTCCCCCTCATGACTGAAAAGGGAACGTTCGTCGTTAACGGCACCGAGCGTGTCGTCGTCTCCCAGCTGGTCCGTTCGCCGGGCGCCTACTTCGAGCGCGCTGCGGACAAGACCAGTGACAAGGACATCTTCACCGCGAAGATCATCCCGTCCCGTGGCGCCTGGTTCGAGCTCGAGATCGACAAGCGCGACCAGGTCGGCGTTCGCCTCGACCGCAAGCGCAAGCAGTCCGTCACCGTGCTGCTGAAGGCACTCGGCTGGACCGAAGGCCAGATCCTGGAAGAGTTCGGCCAGTACGACTCCATGCGCGCAACGCTGGAGAAGGACGCCACCGAAACCCGCGAAGACGCGCTTCTGGACATCTACCGCAAGCTGCGTCCGGGCGAGCCGCCCACAGTCGAGGCTGCCCAGTCCCTGCTGGACAACCTGTACTTCAACCCCAAGCGCTACGATCTGGCCAAGGTTGGCCGCTACAAGATCAACCGCAAGCTGGGCATCGACCGCTCCCTTGGCGACAAGGAAGCCTCGGTCCTGCACGTTGAAGACATCGTTGCCATGATCAAGTTCCTCGTCGCGCTGCACGCCGGCGAGAAGACCATCATGGGCAAGCGCGATGGCGAAGACCACGAGCTCCGCGTCGAGATCGACGACATCGACCACTTCGGCAACCGCCGTATCCGCGCTGTCGGCGAGCTGATCGAGAACCAGGTCCGTACGGGTCTTTCCCGCATGGAGCGTGTGGTCCGCGAACGCATGACCACGCAGGACGTCGAGGCCATCACGCCGCAGACCCTGATCAACATCCGCCCGGTTGTCGCTGCCATCAAGGAGTTCTTCGGAACCTCCCAGCTGTCGCAGTTCATGGACCAGAACAACCCGCTCTCGGGTCTTACCCACAAGCGCCGTCTTTCGGCCCTTGGCCCGGGTGGTCTGTCCCGCGACCGCGCCGGCATGGAAGTTCGAGACGTCCACCCGTCCCACTACGGACGTATGTGCCCGATCGAAACCCCTGAAGGCCCGAACATCGGTCTGATTGGTTCGCTGGCTTCCTACGGCCGCATCAACCCCTTCGGCTTCATCGAGACCCCGTACCGCAAGGTGTCCAACGGTGTTGTTTCCGACGACGTCGAGTACCTCACCGCTGATGACGAGGCCGAGGTCCTGATTGCCCAGGCCAACGCGCCCCTGGACTCCGACAAGCGCTTCTCCGAAGAGACTGTCCTTGTCCGTGCCCGTGGTGGTGGAGGCGAGCCCGTCCTGGTTCCCGCCGAGGACGTCCAGTACATGGACGTTTCCCCGCGCCAGATGGTGTCCGTGGCAACGGCCCTGATCCCGTTCCTCGAGCACGACGACGCCAACCGTGCACTCATGGGTGCCAACATGCAGCGCCAGGCTGTGCCGCTGGTCCGTTCCGAGGCCCCGTTCGTGGGTACCGGCATGGAGCGCGCTGCAGCAGTCGACGCCGGTGACGTTGTCATCGCCAAGAAGGCCGGTGTGGTCACCGAGGTTTCCGCCGAGCTGGTTGTCATGCTCAATGACGACGGCACGGAGACCAACTACCGCATCAACAAGTTCGCCCGCTCCAACCAGGGCAACTGCTACAACCACCGTGTCCTGGTGAACGAAGGCCAGCGCCTGGAAGTTGGCGGCATCATCGCCGACGGCCCGGCAACGGACCAGGGTGAGCTCGCCCTCGGCAAGAACCTCCTCGTGGCATTCATGTCCTGGGAAGGCCACAACTTCGAGGACGCCATCATCCTGTCCCAGCGCATCGTCGCCGAGGACGTCCTTTCCTCCATCCACATCGAGGAGCACGAGATCGATGCCCGCGACACCAAGCTTGGTGCCGAGGAAATCACCCGTGACATCCCGAACGTGTCCGAGGAAGTCCTCGCAGGACTGGACGAGCGTGGCATCATCCACATCGGTGCCGAGGTTGAAGCCGGCGACATCCTGGTCGGAAAGGTCACCCCGAAGGGTGAAACCGAACTGACCCCGGAGGAGCGCCTGCTCCGCGCCATCTTCGGTGAGAAGTCCCGCGAAGTCCGCGACACCTCCCTGAAGGTGCCCCACGGCGAGTCGGGCACGGTCATCGGCGTGCGCGTCTTCGACCGCGACAACGACGACGAACTGCCCCCGGGCGTGAACCAGCTGGTCCGCGTCTACGTGGCAGCCAAGCGCAAGATCACCGACGGCGACAAGCTCGCCGGCCGCCACGGCAACAAGGGTGTTATCTCCAAGATCCTTCCGGTCGAGGACATGCCCTTCCTTGCAGACGGCACCCCGGTGGACATCGTCCTGAACCCGCTTGGTGTTCCGGGTCGTATGAACGTTGGCCAGGTCCTGGAAACCCACCTCGGCTGGGTTGCCAAGACCGGTTGGAAGATCGAAGGCGAGCCGGAGTGGGTCAAGAACCTCCCGAACCTGCCTCGTGAAACCGGCCAGACCACCGTTGCCACCCCGGTGTTCGACGGCGCCCGCGAAGAAGAAATCACGGGCCTGCTTGACTCCACCAACGTGACCCGCGACGGCGACCGCCTGATCGACTCCTCCGGCAAGACCCGTCTGTTCGACGGCCGCTCCGGCGAGCCGTTCCCGGACCCGATCTCCGTCGGTTACATGTACATCCTGAAGCTCCACCACCTGGTGGACGACAAGATCCACGCACGCTCCACCGGTCCGTACTCCATGATCACGCAGCAGCCGCTGGGTGGTAAGGCACAGTTCGGTGGCCAGCGCTTCGGTGAAATGGAAGTGTGGGCGCTCGAAGCTTACGGCGCCGCCTACACCCTTCAGGAACTGCTCACGATCAAGTCCGATGACATCCATGGTCGTGTGAAGGTCTACGAAGCAATCGTCAAGGGCGAGAACATCCCCGAACCTGGCGTTCCGGAGTCCTTCAAGGTCTTGATCAAGGAAATGCAGTCGCTGTGCCTGAACGTGGAAGTTCTTTCCACTGACGGAACCACCATCGAGATGCGTGACTCTGATGACGCAGTCTTCACGGCTGCGGAAGAACTGGGAATCGATCTGTCCCGCGCAGAGCCCAGTTCCGTAGAAGAGGTCTAGCGGCCGTTCCGGCGGGCCGCAGTTGAACGCTGCCCGCCGGAGCAGCTCCCTCTTTCCGTAACCAAGACTTCAGAATTTAGAGAACAAGAGAGAACAGGGACCACATGTCCAGCGAATCCTCCTTCGGCCTCATGCAGATCGGCCTCGCCACCGCGGAAGACATCCGTGGCTGGTCATACGGTGAGGTCAAGAAGCCGGAAACCATCAACTACCGCACTCTCAAGCCCGAGAAGGACGGTCTTTTCTGCGAGAAGATCTTCGGACCTTCCCGTGACTGGGAATGCTACTGCGGCAAGTACAAGCGCGTCCGCTTCAAGGGCATCATCTGTGAGCGCTGTGGCGTCGAAGTTACCCGCGCCAAGGTACGCCGTGAGCGCATGGGCCACATCGAGCTCGCCGCTCCCGTTACCCACATCTGGTACTTCAAGGGTGTTCCGTCGCGCCTTGGCTACCTCCTGGACCTGGCACCGAAGGACCTCGAAAAGGTCATCTACTTCGCTGCCTACATGATCACCAGCGTCGACGAGGAAAACCGCCACGCTGAGCTGCCCAACCTCCAGGTCGAGCACGATCTCGAGAAGAAGCAGCTCGTGGACAACCGCGACAGCGACATCGCCCAGATCGCCCGCGACCTTGAAGACGAGCTTGCCCGTCTTGAAGGCGAAGGTGCCAAGGGTGCCGACAAGAAGAAGGCCCGCGACTCCGCCGACCGCCAGATGGCGAACGTCCGCAAGCGTGCCGACGCCGACATCGAGCGCCTGGAGCAGGTCTGGGACCGCTTCAAGAACCTCAAGGTCGCAGACCTCGAAGGTGACGAAGGCCTGTACCGCGAACTGCGTGACCGCTACGGCATGTACTTCGAAGGTTCCATGGGTGCCGAGGCCATCAAGAAGCGCCTTGAGACCTTCGACATGCAGGCTGAAGCCGAGGCATTGCGCGATGTCATCCAGAACGGCAAGGGCCAGCGCAAGACCCGTGCCCTCAAGCGCCTCAAGGTCGTCAACGCGTTCCTGACCACCAACAACAGCCCGCTCGGCATGGTTCTCGACGCCGTCCCGGTGATCCCGCCGGAACTGCGCCCGATGGTCCAGCTGGACGGTGGCCGCTTCGCGACCTCCGACCTCAACGACCTCTACCGCCGTGTGATCAACCGCAACAACCGACTCAAGCGCCTGCTTGACCTTGGTGCTCCGGAGATCATCGTCAACAACGAGAAGCGCATGCTTCAGGAAGCTGTTGACAGCCTCTTCGACAACGGCCGCCGTGGCCGTCCGGTCACCGGTCCGGGCAACCGTCCGCTGAAGTCCCTGAGCGACATGCTCAAGGGCAAGCAGGGCCGTTTCCGCCAGAACCTGCTCGGCAAACGCGTCGACTACTCCGGCCGTTCGGTGATTGTTGTCGGCCCGCAGCTGAAGCTGCACCAGTGTGGCCTGCCCAAGCAGATGGCACTGGAGCTCTTCAAGCCGTTCGTGATGAAGCGCCTGGTTGACCTCAACCACGCGCAGAACATCAAGTCGGCAAAGCGCATGGTCGAGCGCTACCGCCCGCAGGTCTGGGATGTGCTCGAAGAGATCATCACCGAACACCCGGTGCTGCTCAACCGTGCACCTACCCTGCACCGCCTCGGCATCCAGGCCTTCGAACCGCAGCTTGTTGAAGGCAAGGCAATCCAGCTTCACCCGCTGGTATGTGGCGCCTTCAACGCTGACTTCGACGGCGACCAGATGGCAGTCCACCTGCCGCTGAGCCCCGAAGCCCAGGCCGAAGCCCGCATCCTGATGCTGTCCTCGAACAACATCCTGAAGCCCTCCGATGGCCGTCCGGTGACCCTGCCTTCGCAGGATATGATCATCGGCCTGTACCACCTGACCACCAAGCGCGTCGGCTCCGCCGGCGAAGGCCGCGTGTTCTCCTCTGTGTCGGAAGCCATCATGGCCTACGACGCCCGCGAACTGCACCTGAACTCCCAGGTGAAGATCCGCTTGGAGAACTTCGTTCCTTACGCAGGTTGGGAAGCTCCGGAAGGTTGGGAGCCCGGCCAGCCGGCGCTCGTTGAAACCTCCCTGGGCCAGGTCATCTTCAACCAGACCCTGCCCGAGGACTACCCGTGGGTTGAGGCTGTTGCGGACAAGGGTGAGCTGTCCCGGATCGTCAACGACCTCGCCGAGCGTTACCCGAAGGTCGTCACGGCTGCAACGCTGGACAACCTGAAGGATGCCGGTTTCTACTGGGCAACCCGTTCGGGTGTCACTGTGGCAATCTCCGACATCGAGGTTCCGGACACCAAGCCGGGCATCCTCGCCGGTTACGAGAACATGGCTGCCAAGATCCAGGGCCAGTACGACAAGGGCCTGATCGACGACGACGAGCGTCGCCAGGAACTGATCGAGATCTGGAACAAGGCAACCAACGAGATCGCCCAGGCAATGCGTGACAGCCTGTCCCCGATGAACACCATTAACCGCATGGTGTCCTCCGGTGCCCGTGGTAACTGGATGCAGGTCCGCCAGATTGCGGGTATCCGTGGTCTTGTGGCCAACCCGAAGGGTGAGATCATCCCGCGTCCGATCAAGTCCTCCTACCGTGAGGGCCTGTCGGTGCTGGAATACTTCATCGCCACGCACGGTGCCCGTAAGGGTCTGGCCGACACCGCCCTGCGTACCGCCAACTCGGGTTACCTGACCCGTCGTCTGGTGGACGTTTCGCAGGACGTCATCGTCCGTGAAGAGGACTGTGGCACCGAGCGCGGTCTGGTCACCCCGATCGCCGTGCCGGATTCCAACGGTGAGCTCGTCCTGGACGAGAACGTCGAGAACAGCGCCTACGCACGTACGCTGGCTGTCGACGTCGTGGATGCCCAGGGCAACGTCCTGGCTCCGGCCGGCACCGACTGCGGCGACGTCGTGATCGGCCAGCTGCTGGCGGCAGGCATCACCGAGGTCAAGGTCCGCTCCGTACTCACCTGTGAGTCCAAGGTTGGTACCTGTGCACTCTGCTACGGCCGTTCGCTGGCCACCGGCAAGACCGTGGACATCGGCGAGGCCGTGGGCATCATTGCCGCACAGTCCATCGGTGAGCCCGGTACCCAGCTGACCATGCGTACGTTCCACACCGGTGGTGCTGTTTCCGCCGGTGGTGGCGATGACATCACCCAGGGTCTGCCCCGTATCCAGGAACTGTTCGAAGCCCGTACTCCGAAGGGTGTGGCCCCGATTGCGGAAGCAGCCGGCCGTATCACCATCGAAGAGTCCGAGCGCCAGATGCGCCTGGTGATCACTCCGGACGATGGCTCCGAAGAGATTGCCTACCCGGTACTGCGCCGTTCCCGCCTCCTCATCGAGGACGGCGAGCACGTCAGTGTCGGCCAGAAGCTGATCAACGGTCCGGTGGACCCGAAGCAGGTTCTGCGCATCATGGGTCCGCGTGCGGCACAGAAGTTCCTCGTGGACGAAGTGCAGGGCGTTTACCGCAGCCAGGGTATTGGTATCCACGACAAGCACGTCGAAGTCATCGTCCGCCAGATGCTGCGCCGAGTGACCGTCATCGAGTCCGGCGACTCCGAGCTGCTCCCCGGTGAGCTGGCAGAGCGCGCCCGCTTCGAGGACGAGAACCGCCGCGTTGTGTCCGAGGGCAAGGCACCGGCTTCCGGCCGTCCGGAACTCATGGGTATCACCAAGGCCTCCTTGGCGACCGAGTCCTGGCTGTCCGCAGCATCGTTCCAGGAGACCACCCGCGTCCTGACGCAGGCGGCCATGGAAGGCAAGAGCGATCCGTTGCTCGGCCTCAAGGAGAACGTCATCATCGGTAAGCTCATCCCGGCCGGTACGGGCCTGCCCCGCTACACCCAGGTCACGGTGGAGCCGACGGAGGAAGCAAAGGCAAGCCTGTTCACGGGCCCCAGCGCTTTCACCGACTTCTCCTATGACGCCCTGGGCGGCGACGGTGCTCCCGAGTTCCACGCCATCCCGCTGGATGACTACGATCTCGGCAACGACTTCCGCTGACATCGGCGGCAGTAGCCAATGATTGAAGGCCGGGCCCCGCACTCTTCGGAGTGCGGGGCCTGGTTCCGTTAAGCGGGCCGTTGCGGCCGGTGACCCGGGGGAGTGGAGGCCCGACGGCGGTACCTGGCTGCCGCCGTCGGGCCTCCATACACCCGATTAAGGCGGCAGATCAAGCCGTGCTAGACTATTCGTAATTGTTCTGTGTGGCAGTGGATGAAGGCCGCCGCAACATCATTTTGGTTTTGTTCTCATGGTGTTGGGTGTGGAGCCTGTTTCCGGGTTGCGGGCAACTTGCGCAACGAATGCCGCACTTTTGCACGCCTACCGGTAGATTCGCTGGCTGCATGAGCAACGCCAAAGTTCCCACTGAGCACCGGCTGGCGCCTGTGTGTGGGGGCAGAGATCAAACAACGGAGAACACGAAAGTGCCTACGATTAACCAGCTGGTCCGCAAGGGCCGCACGCCGAAGGTCTCCAAGACCAAGGCTCCCGCGCTGAAGGGCAGCCCGATGCGCCGCGGTGTTTGCACCCGCGTTTACACCACCACTCCGAAGAAGCCGAACTCGGCTCTTCGTAAGGTTGCACGTGTGCGCCTTAACGGTGGCGTTGAAGTTACCGCCTACATCCCCGGTGTTGGCCACAACCTGCAGGAGCACTCCATCGTGCTCGTCCGTGGTGGTCGTGTGAAGGACCTCCCGGGTGTCCGCTACAAGATCGTCCGCGGTGCCCTCGACACCCAGGGTGTCAAGAACCGCAAGCAGGCCCGCAGCCGCTACGGCGCAAAGATGGAGAAGAAGTAATATGCCTCGCAAGGGTCCGGCCCCCAAGCGGCCGCTCGTTTCAGATCCCGTCTACGGCTCCCCGTTGGTCACGCAGCTGATCAACAAGGTCCTGATCGACGGCAAGAAGTCCACCGCAGAGCGCATCGTTTACGGTGCCCTCGAAGGTGCCCGTGCCAAGACGGGCGGCGACCCCGTCGCAGCCCTGAAGAAGGCCATGGACAACGTCAAGCCTTCCCTCGAGGTGCGTTCCCGCCGTGTTGGTGGCGCCACCTACCAGGTTCCGGTTGAGGTCAAGCCGGGTCGCTCCACCGCCCTCGCACTGCGTTGGCTCGTGGGCTACTCCAAGGCCCGCCGTGAAAAGACGATGACCGAGCGTCTCCAGAACGAAATCCTGGATGCATCGAACGGTCTCGGTGCCGCTGTGAAGCGTCGCGAAGACACCCACAAGATGGCCGAGTCCAACAAGGCCTTCGCACACTACCGCTGGTAAAAACTTCCCGGACGCCGCCGGCTCAATGAGCCGGCGGCGAACGTGTAGCCCATCCGAAAGGGAGACCCCGTGGCACAGGACGTGCTTACCGACCTTAACAAGGTCCGCAACATCGGCATCATGGCCCACATCGATGCCGGCAAGACCACTACTACCGAGCGCATTCTGTTCTACACAGGCGTGAACCACAAGATCGGCGAGACACACGACGGTGCTTCGACGACCGACTGGATGGAACAGGAAAAGGAACGCGGCATCACCATCACGTCCGCGGCCGTGACCTGCTTCTGGAACAAGAACCAGATCAACATCATCGACACCCCGGGCCACGTGGACTTCACGGTTGAGGTTGAGCGCTCCCTGCGCGTCCTCGACGGTGCAGTTGCAGTGTTCGACGGCAAGGAAGGCGTGGAGCCGCAGTCCGAGACTGTTTGGCGCCAGGCTGACAAGTACAACGTCCCGCGTATCTGCTTCGTCAACAAGATGGACAAGCTGGGCGCTGACTTCTACTTCACCGTGGACACCATCATCTCCCGCCTCGGCGCCAAGCCGCTGGTCATGCAGCTGCCGATCGGTGCCGAGAACGACTTCGTGGGCGTCGTCGACCTCCTTGAAATGCGCGCGCTGGTTTGGCCTGGCGACGCCAAGGGCGACGTCACCATGGGTGCTTCCTACGAGGTCCAGGAAATTCCTGCCGACCTCAAGGAAAAGGCCGAGGAATACCGCGCACAGCTCGTTGAGACTGTTGCCGAGGCATCCGAGGAACTCATGGAGAAGTACCTCGAAGGTGAAGAACTCACCCTCGAAGAGCTCAAGGCCGGCATCCGCAAGATGACCATCAACTCCGAGCTCTACCCGGTCTTCTGTGGTTCTGCCTTCAAGAACCGCGGTGTCCAGCCGATGCTTGACGCTGTTGTGGACTTCCTGCCGAACCCGCTGGACGTTCCCGCGATGATCGGCCACGATCCCCGCGACGAAGAGAAGGAACTGACCCGTAAGCCCTCCGCTGACGAGCCGTTCTCCGCTCTTGCGTTCAAGATCGCCGCACACCCCTTCTTCGGCCAGCTCACCTTCATCCGCGTGTACTCCGGTCACGTTGATTCCGGTGCGCAGGTGGTCAACTCCACCAAGGGCAAGAAGGAGCGCATCGGCAAGCTCTTCCAGATGCACGCCAACAAGGAAATGCCTGTCGAGGGCGCTACCGCCGGCCACATCTACGCTGCGATCGGCCTGAAGGACACCACCACCGGTGACACCCTGTGCGATCCCGCCAACCAGATCGTCCTCGAGTCCATGAGCTTCCCGGAGCCCGTGATCTCGGTTGCGATCGAGCCGAACACCAAGGGTGACCAGGAGAAGCTCTCCACGGCTATCCAGAAGCTCTCCGCCGAGGACCCCACCTTCCAGGTGTCCCTCAACGAAGAGACCGGCCAGACCGTTATCGCAGGTATGGGTGAACTTCACCTGGACATCCTCGTTGACCGTATGCGCCGTGAATTCAAGGTCGAGGCAAACGTCGGCAAGCCGCAGGTTGCCTACCGCGAAACCATCAAGCGCGCTGTGGAGAAGGTCGACTTCACCCACAAGAAGCAGACCGGTGGCTCGGGCCAGTTCGCAAAGGTCCAGGTCTCCTTCGAGCCGCTGGAAACCACGGACGGCACGTTCTACGAGTTCGAGAACAAGGTCACCGGTGGCCGTATTCCGCGTGAATACATCCCCTCCGTTGACGCTGGTATCCAGGACGCCATGCAGTTCGGTATCCTGGCCGGTTACCCGATGGTGGGCGTCAAGGCGATCCTGCTCGACGGTGCCTACCACGATGTCGACTCCTCCGAAATGGCGTTCAAGATCGCCGGTTCCCAGGTGTTCAAGGAAGGCGCCCGCAAGGCGAACCCTGTCCTGCTCGAACCCCTGATGGCCGTCGAGGTCCGTACCCCTGAGGAATACATGGGTGACGTGATCGGTGACCTCAACTCCCGCCGTGGCATGATCCAGTCCATGGAAGATGCTGCCGGCGTGAAGGTGGTCCGTGCGAACGTGCCGCTGTCCGAAATGTTCGGCTACATCGGTGACCTGCGGTCCAAGACCCAGGGTCGCGCTGTGTACTCGATGACGTTCGACAGCTACGCGGAGGTCCCGAAGGCTGTTGCCGACGAGATCATCCAGAAGACCCGCGGCGAGTAATCACCCGGATCGGATGCAGTTCCGGTTCCGGGAAGGCATCACAGTGCAGTAGGCGGGGCCGCGGTGGAAACCGCGGCCCGGCCCCCTGCGCGAACAGGCTCTAGGAACTACCATTGGTTCCTGAATCTGCAATTTCACCAAAACCAAGCCCCCAAGTAGACTTGCTAGAGTTTCTGCCGCGAAAAGCGCGGCCGAGGAGCACGTCACTTGAAATCGTTCTAGGAGGAACCTGTGGCAAAGGCAAAGTTCGAGCGGACTAAGCCGCACGTCAACATCGGCACCATTGGTCACGTTGACCACGGTAAGACGACGCTGACTGCCGCCATTTCCAAGGTGCTGTACGACCAGTACCCGGATCTCAACGAGCAGCGCGACTTCGCGTCCATCGACTCTGCTCCGGAAGAGCGCCAGCGCGGTATTACCATCAACATCTCCCACGTGGAGTACCAGACCGAGAAGCGTCACTACGCACACGTTGACGCCCCCGGTCACGCTGACTACATCAAGAACATGATCACCGGTGCTGCCCAGATGGACGGCGCAATCCTCGTGGTTGCCGCTACCGATGGTCCGATGGCCCAGACCCGTGAGCACGTTCTGCTCGCCCGCCAGGTTGGTGTTCCCTACCTGCTGGTCGCACTGAACAAGTCCGACATGGTTGAGGACGAGGAACTCCTCGACCTCGTTGAAATGGAAGTTCGTGAGCTCCTGAGCTCGCAGGGCTTCGACGGTGACGACGCTCCCGTCGTTCGCGTTTCCGGTCTGAAGGCACTGGAAGGCGACCCGGTTTGGGTCAAGTCCGTCCAGGACCTGATGGCAGCTGTCGACGAGTCTGTTCCGGACCCCGTTCGTGACCGCGACAAGCCGTTCCTGATGCCGATCGAAGACGTCTTCACCATCACCGGCCGTGGCACCGTTGTTACGGGCCGCGCCGAGCGTGGTACCCTCGCCATCAACTCCGAGGTCGAGATCGTCGGCATCCGCCCGATCCAGAAGACCACGGTTACCGGTATCGAGATGTTCCACAAGCAGCTCGACGAAGCATGGGCCGGCGAGAACTGTGGCCTCCTGCTCCGTGGCCTCAAGCGCGACGATGTCGAGCGTGGCCAGGTTGTCGTCAAGCCGGGTTCCATCACCCCGCACACCGACTTCGAGGCCAACGTCTACATCCTTTCCAAGGACGAAGGCGGACGTCACAACCCGTTCTACTCGAACTACCGCCCGCAGTTCTACTTCCGTACGACGGACGTTACCGGCGTTATCACCCTGCCCGAAGGCACGGAAATGGTTATGCCCGGCGACAACACTGAGATGACCGTTGAGCTCATCCAGCCGATCGCAATGGAAGAGGGCCTCGGCTTCGCTATCCGTGAAGGTGGCCGCACCGTTGGTTCGGGACGTGTTACCAAGATCATCAAGTAGTTTCTGCTTGTAGATCGGGCAGGTTCCGGTCAGCCGGAAGTTACCCACAGAAGAACCCCACCGCATCGCCGGTGGGGTTCTTCTTTGTTATGATTTATCTATCGATTGGATAAACGCCGGTTCCTTGTTGTGTCCGGTGCTTTGAAAGGGTCTGCCATGACTGCACTGCTGGTTCTGATGCTGGTTGCCGTAGTGGGCTCCATTGGGTTCGCCTGGGGGTCCCATGTGGGCCGCACGGCCAAGCTGCGGAGCGCCCCGGCAACGAAAGTGGAACAGGAATCCGCGTATCAGGCGGGATACCTGGCTGGACACCTCGCGGGCTGGCGTGATGCAGTGACGGCCGCAGGCCGCCACCAGGCAGGGGGAGTGCACCAGGTCCAGTCAGCCGCTCCAGCCGACCTTCCGGCATTGCCGCTTCCTGGCAGCGGTGGGTTGCCGCTGCCGGCTCCACAGTCACCTCTCCCCATGCCGACCGCGGCAGCTCCTGCCGGGCAATTGCCGCCTCCGGCGACGCCTGTGCCGCAGCCGGCCCACGGCCTCGCGCCTGCCCCGAAGCTTGCTCCGTCCACGCCGGCTGTTGTGAGCCCCGCGCCAGCCCGACCCGTGCCACCCCATCCCGCTCCGTTCACGCCCGTGCAGGAAACACCGGAGGAGGCTGCCGCCCGCAAGGCGCGACGCGACCAGCAAAACATCAATGTCACCCTGTATGTTGCCAGCCTGCTGCTGGTTGCCGCAGGCGCGTTGTTCGTCGGCACCAGCCTCCCTGTGCCGCTTCGCTTTGCCGGCATTTGCGGCATCACAGCCCTCTTCTACGGAGCCGGTCTGGTCATCCACCGCCGGGTTCCCAGACTGAAACCCGCGGCAGTGGCCTTCGTGGGCACGGGCCTTGCGTTGGTGCCCATCCTGGGGCTCGCCATGTACAACTTTGCCTTCCATCATGGCCCGGCTGCCTGGCTGATCACCTCTTTGGTTGGTACGGGAGCGTATGTCTATGCCGCGCTCCGGTTGGACAGCAAGGTGCTGGCTTTCCTGTCGCTCACCTTCATGGTTTCCACCGCCTGGTCGGGTGTCTCGATCCTGGGCGGGGCACTCGTGTGGTACTTCACCGCACTCATTGGTGTCGCCATCATCTCCACGGTCGTGGCACTGGTTCAGCCTCGCTGGATACCTCCGCTCTTCCTGCAGCCGTTGGCACAGTTGCACCCTTTCGTGGTGCCGCTTGCCGCGGTTGCCGTAACGTGCATGCCGCATTTGCTGGGCAAGGGGGAGTACCCGCTGGTGATGGCAATGTGCGGGGCCTACTTCGCCGTGATGGTGGCCGTCCCAGGCGTTCGATACCGCATCCAGCATTTCCATGCTGCGCGTATCGCCTTGACCTTGGCGCTTCTCGGCCTGGTGTGGGATCTCTCGGAGGACGCCACCTATGTCATGCTGGCGGCCGTCATCGCGCTGGGTGGACAGGCCGTAGGCGTCAGCTTGGCTGGGCGCCGGATCATCCCGGGGTCTTGGTGGAACGACGCCGTCTCCTGCCTGGGGCTGCAGAGCGTCATCGCTGCCGTCCTTGCGGTGGTTCTTGCCCTTCAAGGTTCCGGTATCCCCACCTATCTTCCCTTCGTCGTCTGCATGATGACTGCCATGGCGTGTGGTTGGAAGCTGGGCCACGGTGCAGAGTTTGCTCCCGGCGGTGTCCTCGCAGTCATCGTGCCCTTTGTCCCCGTGCTGGATGCCTGGTCCGTGGCGGCCTTTGCGGGGTCGGCTGCCGTTTACTGGTTTGCCCGCGCCGCCATATCGGCACCGTACCGGAAGCCCTTGGTCCTTGCGGCGCGGGTGGCCTTGACCTTCTCGGTTCCCGCCATCGTCGCGGGTGCCCTGGACGGTTCTCCCGACAGGAGTGCATACGTCGTCCTGGCCGCGGTGCTCGCCTCCGCAGCGCAGCAGGTGGTGGGTGCCGTCCTGGAACACCGCGGGGTCAGGTTGGCCGGGCCGCAGGCTTCTGCTGCCTCCTTCGGTGGTGCCGCACTGGCCGGGTTGCCGGTTCTTTCCTGGCTGGACGGGGCTGCCGGGAAGCCCTTGGTGGTTGCGGGCGTTTCCACCGTGGTAGCAGCGGGATTGCTGGCCGGGTTGTGCCTCGTTCTGCGGCCTCGGATTTCCGGGGAGGAGCCAGCTGGAAGCAGGCCTTCACCCCCTCGGCCAACCATTGCGGAGTTGCTCGGACCTGTCACGGCGGCAGTTGGTGGTGTCATTGGCTTCGTGACGGTCTCGCTCACGCTGGGCAACGCCGTCCTCCTGGCGTTGACCGGATACCTGGTCCTGTTGGCGCTTCGCCTCCCCGACTCCAGCCGACGCCGGAACTACTGGTGGTTTGCCCGAGGGGCAGCCACTGTCCTCGCGGTATCGGCGTACGTTGATGCCGGCCGGCATGGATGGAGCCCCCGGATCGGGGGCGAAATTCCTTCGGCGGCTTTGGTGCTGGTACTGCTTGCGGCGGGCCAGCTACTTCTGCCACTCCTTCCAGCCGCCCGCCGCCGGTCGCCGGACGCCGCCCGTCTCGACGCCGGCTTGCTCCTGCTGGTCATGGGTGCGGCGGCATCGTTCCTCACGGCAGCCAGTGTTTGGGGCGCACCCCTGTTCCGACACAGCTGGCAGCCGGGGGTTGCGGCCCTGGTAACAGCCGCGGCTGCGGTGACTGCGGGATTCTTTCTGCGGAGGGTGCCCGCCACGTGGGTCATGGCACCCGCTGCCCTAGCACTTCTCCTGCTGCTCAGGTCCGGCGACGTCGGGGATGTCGAGGCCCTGCTGGGCGTGTTCTCCCTCTACGGCATCGTCATGGTGTTTGCGGTGCAGCCCGGGAGGGTACAGGGGGCGTACCTTGTTGCTGCGCGCGTCCTGACCGCTGCTTTGGTCACCGTCCTGGCCGCGGATCTGACGGATTCTCCGGCAGCGGCTTCCCTTGCTTTGGCAACCGTACTGGTGCTGCAACCGGCTTTGGTCCTGCTCTTCCGTGGCCGCCTTCGGGACCTCCCTTACCAGCGTGGGGCTGCGTGGGCTGTCCTGGCTGCCCAGCTTGCCGTGCCGCTGGCGTACCTTGCGATAGGGAATCACGACGCCGGTGGCCGTTGGGTGGTCCTCCTCGAGTTGGCACTGGTCCCGGCTTCCGCAGCGATCATGCGGCGTGTCCAGGAGTTGGGCGGTGCCATGTACTTCGGCGTGGCCTCCGTAGCAGCCCTGGTTGTGGCCGCCGGTCCTGCTGTGGCCTTCCCGGCAAATACGTGGCTGTCCGAACCTATCCTTGACCGATACCAAGGGCCTCTGGTCTTCCTGGGACTGGCAGTGGCCGTTGTGGGGGCCCAGGCCTTTCTGCAACGCCGCAAGCGGACCGCCTCGCGTTCGGTGGTCCCGGCAGAACGTTGGTTGTGGCTGGTTGCCGCTCTCTTGTTCACGCTCCTGGGCGGACTCCTGACCCTTGATGTGTCCTACTCATTGACCGGTCTGGCGGTTTTGGTGCTGGCCCTCGTGCTGTTCGTTGCATCCCACCTTTTGGATATGCCGTCGCTTTATGCTGCGGCAGCGCCGTCGGCGCTGGTGGGTGCAGTACCTGCAGCCGAAGGTTTGCTGGGTCCCGGGAATGGAGCCTGGGCTGTTTTCATGCCTTGGCTCGTGGGCGGTGTTGGCCTTGCCGCACTCCTGTATCCGGTTCGCTGGTTCGGAGGAGCAGGCATCACGGATCAACCCTGGCGCCGGAATGGGCTTGCCGGTACTGCGGTGGGCGCATTGGCAGCTTCTGCCGCCATTGGGCTTGCGAGCGATCCCACTGCCCTCACGGCCGCTGGCCTCGTTATGGTTGCGGGGGTCATCGTGGTCATCGAAGTGCCACACGGCAGGTGGCTTGCCGGAGAGGTCGCGGGATTGGTCTCGCTCGCCGCCGTGCAACGGGCGGTCCTCTTTGCGGGAGTTGGTTCCCCGGAGTGGTTCTGGGCCGCGCAATGGTATGTGGTGGCCGGAGCTGTTCTGGCAGGACTGCGCTATTTCAAGGGCCAGCGGCACGAAGCGCGCTGGCGTTTGGGTGTGACGGCGGGCGTTTTGGCACTGACCTCTTTGGGAACTGTCCTGGGTGGCACGCCGTCACAACAGGTGTATGTCCTCGCGGCCCATGTGCTCCTGCTGGTGGCGGGCCTTCTGCTGGCCGAACGGATGTTTGTGTGGTGGGGTGCCGCAGGGGTGGCTCTCAGCATCATGTGGGCCTTGCGGTCCTACGCGTTCGCCATGCTGGCACTGGTTGCGCTGGCCCTGATCGTTGTAGCTGTGTGGCGGTTGAATAGGAAGCCACCCGCTGCGCCGGACGGGGCCCAGGAGTCCCCGGGCTACCACGTGGAGTCGCGCCCCGACCGCATCCGCTAAGGTTGCTGACAGGAGAGGAGCATCATGGAATTCCTGATCGTCCTGGCAGTCATTGCCGGAATTGGCGCAACCGTGCTGTGGGGCCGGAAGTATTTCCGCAACGAGATCGACCGCGCAAAACGGATCAATCGAGCCAACAAGAACAGGTAGAACGCCTGTTTTAACCCGGCCGGGCTAGGGCTGGTGCCGGCGTGCGCGTCCCAAGGATCTATACCAGTAATAAGACTCCTTGGGCGTGCGCTCCAGGGTTTCGAAGTCAACATGGACAAGCCCGAACCGCTGGGAGTACCCGGCGGCCCACTCAAAGTTGTCCATGAGCGTCCATACGTAATATCCCCGAAGATCCATGCCCTCGGCGGGACCGCCCGGCCCCGTTGCCGTCAATGCATGGCCAAGGTGCTCTGCCAGGTAGCTGATCCGATCGGTGTCCTGCACCGGTCCGTCCACATGCGAAGGCTCCGGGAAGCTTGCGCCGCCCTCCGTGATGTACACGGGAGGCAAGGCATCGCCGTAACGCTCGGTCATTTCCTGCAGCAGTATCGCCAGCTGTTCCGGTGCCTCCGGCCAGCCGAATCCTGTGGTCTCATATTCCTGATAAGCCGCCAGGTGGAAGGGGACGTTGACCATCTCCTCGGCCTGGCCGGTGGGAATCTCCGCGGGACCGCGGCCGGAAGCAACCTTGATGGGGTAGTAATAGTTCAAGCCGTAGAAGTCCAAGGGCTGGCTGATTGTTTCCAGGTCGCCGTCCAGCACCGGGCCCAGTGATCGGAACCAGGGCCACAGCGGAAGCGACGGTTTGGGGTATTGCCCAAGGAGTACCGCATCGGCATAGATCCGGTTCAGGATCAGGTCCAGGGCTTCGGCCATGAGGCGGTCCGAAAGCCGGTTGCCGGCCGATCGGACGGGGGAGTGCATATTGGACAGTCCGATCCGGCCCTTGACCCCGGCAGCCCTGAGGGCCTGCACTGCCAGGCCGTGCCCCAGGAGTTGGTGGTGGGCGGCGGGAAGGCAGTCGAAGAGCAACCGGAGCCCGGGGGCATGGGCACCCAGCGCGTAGCCCTGCAGGGTGACGGAGACCGGCTCGTTGACCGTGACCCAGGAATCCACCCGGTCGCCGAAATGCTCCGCTGCCACGGCGGCGTAGGCGGCAAGTCGCTCAGCTGTATCCCGGTTCATCCACCCGCCCGCATGTTCCAGCGGCAAGGGAGTATCCCAGTGGTAGAGAGTCACCATGGGGGAGATGCCGGCGGCAAGGAGTTTATCCAGCAGGCGGTCGTAGAAGTCCAGCCCGCGTTGATTGACGGCGCCTTGCCCGTCCGGTTGGATCCGGGGCCAGGATAATGAGAAGCGGTAGGAGTCGACACCGAGTTCCTGCATCAGGGCAATGTCCTCATCGGCCCTGTTGTAGTGGTCGCACGCAATGGCGGGGGATCCGCCGTCGACGATTGTTCCGGGCTTTTCCGCGAACGCGTCCCAACCCGAAGGGCCCCGTCCGTCGGCCGTCAGTGCACCTTCGATCTGAAACGCGGCCGAAGCGACGCCAAGGGTGAATCCCGGGCGGAGCCGGGCGGCCAGATCTTCCACCGAACCCGTATCCTGGACTGTCATGCTCCATCATCCACAGCCGGTGGCGGGGCTGGCAATGGCTCCGGCAGCCCCGATTGGCCTTTGCTTGATAATTCCGGCATACTGGATGAGTTGTTCAAGCGCTTCTTCGCGTCCCGATCCGGATAATGCCGGGTGCCAGGGTCCAGGCTGAAGCCCAAACATAACCCTGAACCCCATGGATTGCGGTCGAGTTTGCGTGAAAATCGCGACACGCCCGACCGCGGGGGTCGGTGCGCCGGCAGGTTGAGGAACCCGGAGTATTCCGGATTCAGCTTGTGCGGCGAGTGGTGGTATTACCTCAAACGCTTCGGCGGCCACACAACAGGTAAGTAAACAGAGCAGCCCTAACTAGAGCAGCACTAGCTGAAAGAGAGTCAGGCGACATGGCGGGACAAAAAATCCGCATCCGGCTGAAGTCATATGACCACGAGGTCATTGATGTTTCAGCGCGGAAGATCGTTGAGACGGTCACGCGCGCAGGCGCAACGGTAGTCGGCCCGGTGCCGCTGCCCACGGAGAAGAACGTTTACTGCGTTATCCGCTCTCCGCACAAGTACAAGGACAGCCGTGAGCACTTCGAAATGCGTACTCACAAGCGTCTGATCGACATCATCGACCCCACGCCGAAGGCTGTTGACTCGCTCATGCGTCTCGACCTGCCGGCTGACGTGAACATCGAAATCAAGCTCTAGGGAGGTGCTGAGAGACTATGACCGCAACCCGTAACGTAAAGGGCCTGTTGGGCACGAAGCTCGGCATGACCCAGGTCTGGGACGAGAACAACAAGCTCATCCCGGTAACTGTCGTCCAGGCTGACTCCAACGTCATCACCCAGCTCCGCAATGCGGAGTCCGATGGCTACGTCGCCGTCCAGATCGGCTACGGCCAGATCGACCCCCGCAAGGTCACCAAGCCGCTGGCTGGTCACTTCGAGAAGGCCGGCGTAACTCCTCGCCGCCACGTGGTCGAACTGCGTACCGCAGACGCCGCATCCTACGAGCTGGGCCAGGAGCTCTCTGTTGAGATCTTCGAAGCCGGCCAGAAGATCGACGTCGTTGGCACCACCAAGGGTAAGGGCTTTGCCGGTGTTATGAAGCGTCACGGCTTCTCCGGCGTTGGCGCCTCCCACGGTGCCCACAAGAACCACCGTAAGCCTGGCTCCATCGGTGGCGCATCCACCCCGAGCCGCGTCTTCAAGGGTCTGAAAATGGCCGGCCGCATGGGCGCCGTTCGTCACACCACGCTGAACCTCACGGTTCACGCTGTTGACGTTGAGAAGTCGCTGCTCCTTATCAAGGGTGCCGTCCCCGGTGCCCGCGGCCAGGTCGTACTCGTACGTTCCGCCGTGAAGGGAGCCTAGTTCAATGACTAGCACTGTCAAGGTAGACCTGCCTGCAGAGATCTTCGACGTCCAGACCAACGTGCCGCTGCTGCACCAGGTCGTCGTCGCCCAGCTCGCTGCTGCCCGCCAGGGTACCCACAAGACCAAGACCCGCGCCGAAGTTTCCGGTGCCGGCCGCAAGCCGTTCAAGCAGAAGGGCACGGGCCGCGCCCGCCAGGGCTCCATCCGTGCACCGCACATGACCGGCGGTGGCATTGTCCACGGTCCGACCCCGCGCGACTACACGCAGCGCACCCCCAAGAAGATGAAGGCTGCTGCACTCCGCGGCGCCCTGTCTGACCGCGCCCGCAACGGCCGCATCCACGTCCTCGAGTCCCTGGTTGCCGGCACCAAGCCGTCCTCCAAGGAAGCCCTGGCGTCGCTGCGTGCAGTTTCCGAGCGCAAGAACCTGCTCGTTGTTATCGAGCGCGCCAACGACGTTGCTGCACTGTCCGTGCGCAACCTCGCAGATGTTCACGTTCTGTACGCAGACCAGCTGAACACCTACGATGTGCTGATCTCCGACGACGTGGTCTTCACCAAGGCTGCTTTCGATGCGTTCGTCGCTGACAAGGCAAAGAACGAGGAGGCCTCCAAGTGAGCGTAACCACCATCAAGGATCCGCGCGACGTCGTGCTTGCACCCGTCGTTTCGGAAAAGAGCTACGGTCTGATCGACGAAGGCAAGTACACCTTCCTGGTGGATCCTCGCTCGAACAAGACCGAGATCAAGCTGGCCGTGGAGAAGATCTTCTCCGTCAAGGTCGAATCGATCAACACCATCAACCGTGCCGGTAAGCGCAAGCGCACCAAATTCGGCTGGGGACAGCGCAAGAGCACCAAGCGTGCGATTGTCACCCTCAAAGAAGGCACTATCGACATCTTCGGCGGTCCGCTCGCGTAGCGGAGACCACTTTAACGAGGAAATAAATTATGGGAATCCGTAAATACAAGCCGACTACCCCGGGCCGTCGCGGCTCGAGCGTAGCCGACTTCGCTGAAATCACGCGGTCGACTCCGGAAAAGTCGTTGCTGCGTCCGCTGCACAAGACCGGCGGCCGTAACAACACCGGTAAGATCACCACCCGCCACAAGGGTGGTGGACACAAGCGCCAGTACCGTCTGATCGACTTCCGTCGTCACGACAAGGACGGCATCAACGCCCGCGTTGCCGAAATCGAGTACGATCCGAACCGTACGGCTCGCATCGCCCTCCTGCACTACGTTGATGGCACCAAGCGTTACATCATCGCTCCGAACAAGCTGTCCCAGGGTGACTTCGTCGAGGCCGGTCCCGACGCTGACATCAAGCCGGGCAACAACCTGCCGCTGCGCAACATCCCCGTCGGTACCGTGATCCACGCAGTTGAACTGCGTCCGGGTGGCGGCGCCAAGATGGCCCGCTCCGCAGGTGCTTCGGTCCAGCTCGTCGCCAAGGAAGGCCGCTTTGCACAGCTGCGCCTGCCCTCCGGCGAAATCCGCAACGTTGACGTGCGCTGCCGCGCAACCGTCGGCGAGGTCGGCAACGCCGAGCAGTCGAACATCAACTGGGGCAAGGCCGGCCGTATGCGCTGGAAGGGCGTCCGCCCGACCGTCCGTGGTGTAGCCATGAACCCGGTTGACCACCCGCACGGTGGTGGTGAAGGCAAGACCTCCGGTGGCCGTCACCCCGTCAACCCCAACGGCAAGCCCGAGGGCCGCACCCGCCGTCCGAACAAAGAGAGCGACAAGCTTATTGTTCGTCGCCGCCGTACTGGCAAGAACAAGCGATAGGAGCCTGGACACATGCCACGCAGCCTGAAAAAAGGTCCTTTCGTTGACCAGCACCTCTTTGTGAAGGTCGCACGGGAAAACGAGAAGGGCACCAAGAACGTCATCAAGACCTGGTCCCGCCGTTCGATGATCATCCCCGACATGCTCGGACACACGATCGCCGTACACGACGGACGCAAGCACATTCCGGTGTTTGTCACTGAGTCGATGGTCGGGCACAAGCTCGGCGAATTCGCTCCGACGCGGACATTCCGCGGCCATGTTAAGGACGACCGTAAGGGCAAGCGCCGCTAGGCGCCTGGCTTTACGTCTTAGACGAGAGAAGGAAAGCAATGGAAGCCAAGGCAATTGCGCGTCACATCCGCGTAACGCCTATGAAGGCCCGGCGCGTCGTCAACCTTGTTCGTGGCAAGCAAGCGAATGAGGCTCTGGCAATTCTGAAGTTTGCCCCGCAGGCAGCTTCGGAGCCGGTCTTCAAGGTACTTCAGTCGGCAATGGCCAACGCACGTGTCCTCGCGGACCGCGACGGCGTTGCATTCGACGAGACCGACCTCTTCATCAGCGAAGCATTCGTTGATGAGGGCCCCACCATGAAGCGGTTCCAGCCGCGTGCCCAGGGCCGCGCATACCGCATCAAGAAGCGGACCAGCCACATCACCGTGGTCGTCGCAACCCCGGAGAAAGAGGAGGCTCGCTAAGTGGGACAGAAAGTAAACCCGCACGGGTTCCGACTCGGCATCACCAGCGACCACGTTTCGCACTGGTTCGCTGACAGCAACAAGCCGGGCCAGCGCTACAAGGACTTTGTCCGCGAGGACATCAAGATCCGTCAGCTCATGTCCACGGGCATGGAGCGCGCAGGCATCGCCAAGGTTGAGATCGAGCGCACCCGCGACCGCGTCCGCGTGGACATCCACACGGCACGTCCGGGCATCGTTATCGGCCGCCGCGGCGCCGAGGCAGACCGCATCCGCGGCGAGCTCGAAAAGCTCACCGGCAAGCAGGTACAGCTGAACATCCTCGAGGTCAAGAACCCCGAGATCGAAGCACAGCTGGTTGCCCAGGGCATCGCTGAGCAGCTGACTTCCCGCGTGGCTTTCCGCCGTGCGATGAAGAAGGCCATGCAGTCCGCACAGCGTGCGGGTGCCAAGGGTATCCGTGTTGCTTGCTCGGGCCGTCTGGGCGGGGCAGAAATGTCCCGTTCGGAGTTCTACCGCGAAGGCCGTGTGCCCCTGCACACCCTCCGCGCGAACATCGATTACGGCTTCTACGAAGCCAAGACGACCTTCGGCCGCATCGGTGTGAAGGTTTGGATCTACAAGGGTGACGTCACCGCCAAGGAACTGGCCCAGCAGGCAGCTGCTGCTCCGTCCCGTGGCCGTGGTGGAGACCGTCCGGGCCGCCCGGGTGGCGACCGCCGTCGTCGTAACGACCGTCCGGCAGCTGAGGCAGCACCTGCTGCCATTGAAGCACCGGCCGCTGAAGCTGCTGCTCCTGCAGCAGAAGGAGGACAGGCTTAAATGCTTATCCCACGTCGAGTCAAGCACCGTAAGCAGCACCACCCGGGTCGTTCCGGCGCTGCTACGGGCGGCACCAAGGTCACCTTCGGTGAGTACGGTATCCAGGCACTGAGCCCGGCATACGTTACCAACCGTCAGATCGAATCCGCCCGTATCGCGATGACCCGCCACATCAAGCGTGGCGGTAAGGTCTGGATCAACATCTACCCGGACCGTCCGCTGACCAAGAAGCCTGCTGAAACCCGTATGGGTTCCGGTAAGGGTTCCCCGGAGTGGTGGGTCGCAAACGTCAAGCCGGGCCGGGTTCTGTTCGAACTCTCCGGTGTCAATGAAGAGGTAGCTCGCGAGGCACTGCGCCTGGCAATCCACAAGCTCCCGTTGAAGGCACGCATTGTGCGTCGCGAAGGTGGTGAATAGAAATGGCAGTAGGGTCGAAGGATCTCGCACCCGCACAGCTGGACGGTTTCGACAACGAGCGTCTCGTTGAAGAACTCCGCAAGTCCAAGGAAGAGCTGTTCAACCTGCGTTTCCAGTCCGCCACCGGCCAGCTGGAGAACCACGGTCGTCTGCGCGCGGTAAAGAAGGACATCGCACGCATCTACACCGTGCTTCGTGAGCGCGAGCTGGGCATTCGTGCCGAGGTTGCCGCACCGGTTGTGGAAGCCAAGGAAGAAAAGAAGTCCAAGAAGGCTGCCAAGGCTGAAACTGCCGAGGTTGAAGCTGGAGAGGACGCCAAGTGAGCGAGAAGGAAAACGTGACGGAAGCAGCAGCCAGCGCTGAACAGCGCGGTTACCGTAAGACGCGTCGCGGCTACGTAGTCTCCGACAAGATGGAAAAGACCATCGTTGTCGAGGTTGAAGACCGCGTGAAGCACGCTCTGTACGGCAAGGTTATTCGCCGCACTTCGAAGATCAAGGCTCACGACGAGCAGAACACCGCCGGCATCGGCGACCTCGTTCTGATCGCCGAGACCCGCCCGCTGTCCGCTACCAAGCGGTTCCGCCTGGTGGAGATCCTCGAAAAGGCCAAGTAAATCCCGCGCCGGGCATGCCCGGCAGGTTTACTGGAAGGGTCCGCGTTCCGTATGGAGCGCGGGCCCTTCCGCTTTCCCGGCCGGTTATGGTATGGCCCGAAAGCATGCTAAGATTTTGAGTTTGTATGGCGCCATTTGTGTGCCATCGACTACCTCGTAAACAATCGTGCCACTGCATACTGCCCCGCGCAGGGTTTTCCTGCAAGGGAAGCTGATGCTCGTGGCACGGGCGTTTAGGCCTGTTCTGGCAAAATCCAGGCAGGTCCAGAGACACCCCGATCAACCGTTCCGCAAGGCTCATTCCGTATGCATGTTTTCGGTCTGAGAACCAGCGCGACGCAAGGAGTAAAAATTGATTCAGCAGGAGTCGCGACTGAAGGTCGCCGACAACACGGGTGCTAAGGAAATCCTTACCATTCGCGTTCTCGGTGGATCCGGCCGTCGCTACGCAGGCATTGGCGACGTCATCGTCGCAACCGTCAAGGACGCTATCCCTGGCGGCAACGTAAAGAAGGGTGACGTCGTCAAGGCCGTCATCGTTCGTACCAAGAAGGAACGCCGCCGTGCGGATGGTTCCTACATCAAGTTTGACGAGAACGCAGCTGTGATCCTGAAGAACGACGGTGACCCCCGCGGTACCCGTATCTTCGGCCCGGTTGGTCGTGAACTTCGCGACAAGAAGTTCATGAAGATCGTTTCGCTGGCCCCGGAGGTGCTCTAGTCCATGGCTAAGATCAAGAAGGGTGACCTCGTTCAGGTCATCACCGGCGCCAAGCAGGAACGCGGCGGCGACCGCGGCAAGCAGGGCAAGGTCCTGCGCGTATTCCCCGCCACCAACCGCGTGCTGGTAGAAGGAATCAACCGCGTCACCAAGCACACCAAGGTTGGTCAGTCCCAGCGCGGCACCAAGACCGGCGGCATCGAGGTTGTTGAAGCCCCGATCCACGTGTCCAACGTTGCCCTGGTTGACCCGTCGACCAAGAAGCCGACCCGCGTTGGTTTCCGTCTCGACACCGTTGAGAAGGACGGCCGCACCAAGACCGTTCGTATCCGCGTGTCCAAGGCCACCGGGAAGGACATCTGATGACTGAGACTCTCGAGACTCCAGTGAAGATCGTTCCTCGTCTGAAGACGAAGTACGCAGAGACCATCAAGAAGTCCCTGCAGGACGAGTTCAACTACGCGAACGTGAACCAGGTTCCCCGCCTGGTGAAGGTCGTTGTGAACATGGGTGTTGGAGATGCCGCCAAGGACTCCAAGCTGATCGACGGCGCTGTCCGCGACCTCACCCTGATCACCGGCCAGAAGCCGCAGGTAACCAAGGCCCGCAAGTCGATCGCACAGTTCAAGCTGCGCGAAGGCATGCCGATCGGTGCACACGCAACCTTGCGTGGAGACCGCATGTGGGAATTCGTGGACCGTCTGGTATCGCTGGCCCTGCCGCGTATCCGTGACTTCCGCGGCCTCAACGGCAAGCAGTTCGATGGCAACGGCAACTACACCTTCGGTCTGACCGAGCAGGTTATGTTCCACGAAATCGACCAGGACTCCATCGACCGCGTCCGCGGTATGGACATCACGGTCGTCACCACTGCCAAGACCGACGACGAAGGCCGCGCGCTGCTCAAGGCGCTTGGTTTCCCGTTCAAGACTGAAGACTAACTACGTAAAAGGTCCGGCCGTGCCAGCTCCTAAGAGCCGGCACCGCGGAAACCGTTACGAGGAAGGGCTATAGCCCAAATGACTATGACAGATCCTGTCGCAGACATGCTTACGCGTCTGCGCAACGCAAACTCGGCATACCACGACTCCGTCACCATGCCGTACAGCAAGCTGAAGGCACGCGTCGCCGACATCCTGAAGGCAGAAGGCTTCATCGCCGACTGGAAGGAAGAGGACGCAGAGGTTGGCAAGAAGCTGACCATCAGCCTGAAGTTCGGTCCGAACCGCGAGCGTTCGATCGCTGGTGTCCGCCGCATCTCCAAGCCCGGTCTCCGCGTTTACGCGAAGTCCACCAACCTGCCTCACGTGCTGGGTGGCCTGGGTATCGCAATCCTGTCCACCTCTTCCGGCCTCCTGACTGACAAGCAGGCCGGCAAGAAGGGCGTGGGCGGCGAAGTCCTCGCGTACGTCTGGTAACGGGAGAGGAAGAGAATAATGTCACGTATTGGACGTCTCCCCATCACCGTTCCCGCCGGCGTTGAAGTCAAGCTTGATGGCTCCGTCATCAGCGTCAAGGGCGCCAAGGGCGAGCTGAGCCACACTGTGGCCAGCCCGATCGAGGTTTCCCTGGAAGAGAACACCCTGACGGTCACCCGCCCGAACGACGAGCGCAACTCGCGTTCGCTGCACGGCCTGACCCGCACCCTGATCTCCAACATGATCGTGGGTGTCACCGAGGGCTACGAGAAGAAGCTTGAAATCGTCGGTACCGGTTACCGTGTTCAGGCCAAGGGTGCTGACCTGGAGTTCGCTCTGGGCTACAGCCACCCGGTGAACGTCTCTGCTCCGGAAGGCATCACTTTCGCGGTAGAGGGCCCCACCAAGCTCTCCGTTTCGGGTATCAACAAGCAGCAGGTTGGCGAAGTTGCTGCCAACATCCGCAAGCTGCGCAAGCCCGATCCCTACAAGGGCAAGGGTGTCCGTTACGCCGGCGAGGTCATCCGCCGCAAGGTCGGAAAGGCTGGTAAGTAAACCATGGCCATCGCAATTAACAAGAAGCGTTCGAACAAGAGCAAGTCTGCTGCCCGCAGCCGTCGCCAGCTTCGTATCCGCAAGCGCATCACGGGTACCGCTGTTCGTCCCCGCCTGATCGTCAACCGCTCGGCACGTCACGTGTTCGTTCAGGTTGTCGACGACAGCAAGGGCGTTACCGTGGCTTCGGCTTCCACCCTGGAAGCTGACCTGCGCGCATTCGACGGAGACAAGACTGCCAAGGCCAAGCGCGTCGGCGAGCTCGTTGCCGAGCGTGCCAAGGCTGCCGGTATCGAAGCTGTTGTCTTCGACCGTGGCGGTAACAAGTACCACGGCCGCATCGCCGCCGTCGCTGACGGTGCACGTGAAGGTGGGCTGGCACTGTGACCGCTGAAAACAACGAAAAGGACATTCAGGTGACTGAAGCTGTAGCTGCTGAAGCAACTGAGACCGCTGCCGCTACCGAGGACCGCCGCGGCGGCCGTCGTGGCGAGCGCGGCGAGCGTGGCCAGGGCCGCGGCGACCGTGGTGGCCGTGGTGGCCGCGACGGCGGTCGCGAGGCCGAGAAGAGCCAGTTCGTAGAGCGCGTTGTAACCATCAACCGTGTTGCCAAGGTCGTCAAGGGTGGTCGTCGCTTCAGCTTCACCGCCCTGGTGGTCGTCGGTGACGGCAACGGTCTGGTCGGCGTCGGCTACGGCAAGGCCAAGGAAGTTCCCGCTGCTATCGCCAAGGGCGTTGAAGAGGCCAAGAAGTCCTTCTTCCGCGTTCCGCGCGTTGGCAACACCATCCCGCACCGCGTGCAGGGTGAGGCTGCTGCAGGCGTTGTCCTGCTGCGTCCGGCTTCCGCCGGTACCGGTGTTATCGCCGGTGGTCCGGTCCGTGCGGTATTGGAGTGCGTGGGTATCCACGACATCCTCTCCAAGTCGCTCGGTTCCTCCAACGCGATCAACATCGTTCACGCGACCGTTGACGCCCTGAAGCAGCTCGAAGAGCCCGCTTCCGTGGCTGCCCGCCGTGGCCTGCCGCTGGACGAGGTCGCTCCGGTTGCCCTGGTGCGTGCGCTCCAGAACCAGAAGGCAGGTGTCTAGTCATGGCTAAGAACCTGACTCCCTCCGACGCCAAGTTGGAGATCACCCAGATCAAGGGCGTCATTGGCGCCAAGCAGAACCAGCGCGAAACCCTTCGGTCGCTCGGCCTGAAGCGCATCGGACACACCGTTGTCCGTACCGCTGACGCCGTGACTGTTGGCATGCTCAACACGGTTCCGCACCTCGTGAATGTAGAGGAGGCGAAGTAATGGCAGAGAACGAGACCGCTGAGAAGCAGAACGCTCTGAAGGTCCACCACCTGCGTCCCGCCCCGGGTGCCAAGACCGCCAAGACCCGTGTGGGTCGTGGTGAAGGCTCCAAGGGTAAGACCGCTGGTCGCGGTACCAAGGGTACGAAGGCCCGCTACCAGGTAAAGGCTGGCTTTGCCGGCGGCCAGCTGCCGCTGCACATGCGCCTGCCGAAGCTGCGCGGCTTCAAGAACCCGTTCAAGGTTGAATTCCAGGTTGTTAACCTGGACAAGCTGAACGAGCTCTTCCCCGAAGGTGGCGCTGTCACCGTCGAGTCCCTGGTTGAGAAGGGCGCCGTTCGCAAGAACCAGCCCGTCAAGGTGCTGGGCACCGGCGACATCACCGTCAAGGTTGACGTCACCGCCCACGCTTTCTCTTCCAGCGCTGCTGAAAAGATCGCTGCTGCAGGCGGAAGCACCACGGCTCTCTAAGAGTCTGTGGGGCGTTTGCCCACAGTCATAAAGATCCCGGCATGCGGGGCCACAGGCCCTGTATGCCGGGATTTTTTTGCTGGTTGTGGACTCTCGATTATTACGACGGCGTCACAAGCAGCTAGACTCGGTTGTTGGGTTTCAATGAGCCCATTCACATCCTTGTACTTAAACTCAGGAGGACGCTTGCTCAGCGCATTCGGACGGGCGTTTCGGACGCCCGATTTGCGACGCAAGTTGTTGTTCACGCTGGGAATCATCACAATCTTCCGCTTGGGAGCTTTCATCCCCTCGCCTGGTGTGAACTACCAGAATGTCCAGCAATGCTTGATCAACGGTGATACCTCGCAGGGCATCTACCAGCTGGTGAACCTGTTCAGCGGCGGTGCGTTGCTGCAGGTGTCGGTTTTTGCCTTGGGCATCATGCCCTACATCACGGCGAGCATCATCGTGCAGTTGCTCCGCGTGGTCATTCCGCGGTTCCAGCAGCTGTATGAGGAAGGCTCCTCCGGTCAGTCCAAGCTGACGCAGTACACCCGGTACCTGACCATCGCCCTGGGCCTCCTGAATGCCACCACCCTGGTGTCGTTGGCGCGTTCGGGCCAGCTGCTGCCGGGCTGCAACCTGCCGATCATTCCGGATGAAAGCATCATCGCCACCATCCTGATCATCATCACGCTGACGGCCGGTACGGGCCTCATCATGTGGATGGGCGAGCTTGTCACGGAAAAGGGCGTGGGCAACGGCATGTCCCTGCTCATCTTCACGTCCATTGCGGCGAGCTTCCCGGGTTCGCTCGGTTCCATCTGGGAGTCCAAGGGACCGGGTACCTTCTTCACGGTGCTGGCGGTCGGTCTCCTGACAGTCGCCCTGGTGGTCTTCGTGGAGCAGTCGCAGCGTCGTGTTCCCGTTCAATATGCCAAGCGCATGATCGGGCGACGCACCGTTGGCGGCACCAGCACCTACATCCCCATCAAGGTGAACATGGCCGGCGTCGTGCCCGTCATCTTTGCCTCCTCCATGCTGTACCTGCCGGGCCTGATTGCACAGTTCAACCAGCCGCAGGCAGGGGAGCCGATCGCTCCGTGGGTTGAATGGATCAACAACAACCTCACCCGCGGCGACCATCCCATCTACATGGCGCTCTACTTCGCCATGATTGTTTTCTTCACCTACTTCTACGTGGCCATCACCTTCAACCCTGAAGAAGTGTCGGACAACATGAAGAAGTACGGCGGGTTCATTCCGGGCATCCGGGCGGGTAAACCGACCGCGGACTACCTGCAGTACGTGCTTTCCAGGATCACTTTGCCTGGAGCCCTCTACCTGGGCTTCGTGGCGTTGATTCCGCTGGTCGCACTCGTCCTGATCAACGCCAACCAGAACTTCCCGTTCGGTGGCACCTCAATCCTGATCATGGTGGGCGTCGGCCTGGAAACCGTCAAGCAGATTGATGCGCAGCTACAACAACGTCACTACGAAGGGCTTTTGCGATGACGAGAATGCTGATCATTGGACCTCCGGGTTCGGGTAAGGGTACGCAGGCTGAGCGGATTTCCGAGCGGTTGGGCGTGGTGGCCATCTCCACCGGCGACATCTTCCGTGCCAACGTCAAGGGCGAGACCCCGCTGGGTATCGAAGCCAAGAAGTACATGGACGCCGGGGACTTTGTTCCGGACAGCGTGACCAACAAGATGGTCCGGGACCGCCTCAGCGAAAGCGATGTGGAGAACGGCTTCCTTTTGGACGGATACCCCCGTACCACCGCCCAAGTGGACTACCTGGACCAGATCCTCGCCGAGGGCCAGCAGGAGCTCGACGTCGTGCTCCAGCTGACCGCCGACGACGAAGAACTGGTAAGCCGCCTCCTTGGCCGTGCCAAGGAAACCGGACGCTCAGACGACAACGAGGCCGTCATCCGCCACCGGTTGGACCTTTACCACGAGCAGACCGAGGCCGTTGTTGCCAAGTACGCCGAGCGTGGCATCCTCACGCAGGTGGACGGTATCGGCGGGATCGACGAGGTCACGGACCGCGTCCTGACCGCAATCGAATCCGCCAAGGCCGTCTAGGCCGTCTAGGCAGCTTTTCCACATAGCCGGTCAGCCGGCGCTGGAGCAGAGGGTGTGTCCCGTACCATGGGTGCGGGACACACCCTTTTCGTTGGCGGCATACAGTGGGGGACCGCATGCAGGAAGCTCTTTCCGGACGCAGCAGGATGGCAGGTTTGGAGGTCTATCTTCCTCCAGCGCGCCTGGACACTTCCGCCGTCGAACAACGCATCGCGGAGTCGAGTCCAGGGTTCCGCGTTCCCAGGGGCCTGATCCACCGGGTCACCGGGATCAGGACCCGCACTGTCATGGCGGACACAGAGCAGGCCTCGGACCTGGCGGCGCATGCCGCTGCCAAGCTGCTGGCCCAATGCGGGCTGCAGGCTACGGACATCGGGCTCCTCATTTTCGCCTCCGCCAGCCAGGACATGGTGGAACCGGCCACGGCCCATATGGCGGCAGCCAAGCTGGGATTGTCCTGCCCGGTGATGGACGTCAAGAATGCCTGCAACAGCTTCCTCAACGGACTGGAAGTGGCAGACGCCCTGATTGCGTCGGGCCGCTACAGCCGGGTCATGGTGGTTACAGGGGAAGCCCCGTCACGGGCTGTTCGGTGGGCGGTTCCTGACTTCGCGACTTTTACGTCGAGCTTCCCCGGGTACACCATGAGCGACGGCGGGGCTGCCTTGCTGCTGGAAGCCGTACCACCTGCCGGGGAGCAGGGTGATGCTGCAGCAGGTCCGGAGGGTGTCCTCGCCACCGCTTTCACGGCCAAGAGCAGCCATTGGTCCGTGGGGACCCTCGCCGCAGGTGGCTCGGCATATCCCAGGGATCCTGAGGCCAGCTACTTCAGCATGGATGGGGAAAAGCTCAAGGATGCGTTCCTTGACTTGGGATGCGGGATCCTCGATGACACCCTCGACCGGATGGGGTTGCAGTGGAACGACTTCGCGGTGGTGTGTGTGCATCAGGTGAGCGCCCCCTACCGTGAGATCTTCGCAGCGCGTGCCGGGGTCGCCCCCGAACTCCTGGTGCCCACCGTGGAAGAGTTCGGCAACCTGGCCTCGGCCAGTCTTCCCCTGCAGTTGAAAGTGGCCATGGACACAGGCCGTTGCGCACCCGGTGATCTGGTGGCCCTGGTTGGTCTTGCCGGCGGGGTGAGCCTGGGAATGGCCGTGGTGCGGCTGTGACACTATCGGCACGGAACCCGCAGTTGGACAGCACGGCACCAGTCCAGCGTCTGTGCATTGCAGTTCCCATGCTTAACGAGGAGAAACTGGTCCTGCAGACGCTGGAAGCTTTGGCGGCCCAGGAGTACCGGGACTTCAGCGTGGTGGTGGTGGACAACGGATCCACCGACGACAGTTGTGGGATTGTGGCCCGTTTTGCCGCGGCGCATCCGTGGCTGGATGTGCGGCTGGTTCACGATCCCGAGAAAGGCACCGGCGCGGCAGCAGACACCGGCATGCGTTTCGGTGTGGATCACGGAGCGCAATGGCTGGCGCGCACCGATGCGGATTGCCTGCCCGAGCCCACGTGGACGGCACGGATCGTCCAGGCCTTTGGCGACGGACTGGAACTGATTGCGGGCCAACTGATTCCGCGTGACGATGAGGGCATCACCGCGTGGGAGCGCCGCATGATGCTCCTGGCCGTGGAGGTGGCATCTTTCTTTGGCCGCATCCGGCCGGGTAACAAGGGGGAGGGCTACCTGGGGCCGTACCAGATGCTGCCGGGTTGCAACATGGCAATCACCGCGGAGATGTACACCCGGTCAGGAGGCTTTCCCCGGTCCCGGATCGAGGACCTCCACGAAGACCGGGCCTTATCCAACAGGGTCCGCAAGCTGACCCGCAACTATGCCCTTCGCCGTGACGTGGTGGTCCATGGTTCCTCACGCAGGGTGAAAGCCTGGGGGTTGAAGAACACCCTTGCCTGGTATGCGGACCACAGGTACCGGCCCGACCACGTGGATATCCGATGATCGAGGCCGGGCACTGGGAACAGAAGGTGCACCTTGCTGCCCATCCTGTCCTCTACCCGCTGGTTCGCGGTTTGGGCCGTCTCCGGCCGGTGATGCGGCTTCCTGGGCTGGGGGTGTTGGTCAGCGACGCCGCGCTGATCCGCCAGGTGTTGATGGACGGGGAGCGCTTCGTCAAGAACGGACCGTCAGGCTCAGGAGCGCTCTGGACACCCGTGGTTGGACCCCGGGCGCTGGTCAACATGGACGGACCGGAGCATCGCGAACTGCGGCGGAAGCTGGCCGATTTGTTCACTCCGGGGCAGGTGTCCGGGATCGTGGAACCTGCTGGCCAGGCACTGCGCTCCAGGGTCGATCGTGAGTTGGATGCCGATGCCCGGGTGGACCTGGTGGACTGCGTCAAGGAGCTTGCCGGGGGAGTCATCTCCCGCCTCCTCGGGATTCCGGAAGATGCTCCCGGACGCCTGCCGGACAGGGAACTGTACGACCTCGGCTCGTCCATTTCTTCGCTCGTTCGTCTGGGGCGTCCCACCCTGACCGCACGCCAAGCCGCCAAGGGCAGGGCCGCCGTCGAGGTGCTGGCGGGGCCGGCGAAGGCCGCCTACCGTGACAGCGATCCCGGCAGCTTCCCTGGCCGGCTGCGCAGCCTGGGCATGTCGGAGGAGGAGGCCATGGGGATCATCAGCGCTTTTGTCATGGTGGGCACGGAAACACTGGTGTCCTTTGTGCCGAGGCTGATTGCCTTGCTGGCTGACAGCGGCCGGCTGGAGGGCCTGGTGAAAAACCGGGACGGGCTTCCGGCTGCTGTCACGGAAGCGCTGCGCTACACGGTTCCCTCACCCATGATGCTCCGCGACTCCACGGCGGCCTCCAGGCTTGGTGGCATACCCGTCCGCCAGGGCGACAGGATCCTGCTGTCCACCATCCATGCGTCCAAAAGCCTCGGCGGTTTTGATCCCGGACAGCCGGTGCCCGGGGCAGCGCGCCAACTCTGGTTTGGTGCCGGGCCACATTTTTGCATCGGCATGCCGCTGGCCATGGCGGAGATCAACGCAGTGCTGCAGGTTCTGCTGGACCGCCACGCCCAGCGACCTTGGGTGATTGCGTCCCGGCGGGTGAGCAGGCGAGTGTTGATTCCCGGCTACAGCAGCTTGGAGGTAGCCAATGCCCGGTGATGCGACGTCGGCCCCGACGGCGACAACGGCCACCACAACAGGGACGCAGACCGCCGTGGACCTCATCGCAGCGGTCTATGCCGCCGCGGAAAGGAACCCGGACAGCCCTGCCATCACGGCGCCGGGCAGGGCAGTCGCTCGCCTTGGGAGGAAGCCGGGCAGGACGAGGCCCGGGCCCACCATGACCTACAGGGAACTGGTGGACGGGATCGAAGCGACAGCGCGAAGCCTGGCGGCAGACGGTTTCGGCGCTGGGGAGCGGATGCTCTTTTCTGTCCGTCCCAGCCCGGCGGCTTTTACCCTGGCCCTCGGGGCAGTCCGGGCCGGTGGTTCCGTGGTCTTCATTGATCCGGGTATTGGCCCCTCACTGTTCCATGACCGCGCCGAACTGGCGGCGCCGCGCTGGGCAGCGGCAGAGTCGCTCCTGTATGCGCTCAGCACCAAGAGCCCGCTCCGTCCGTTGGCCCGCCGAAAGGGCCTGCTGTTGCCGGACTACGGTGCCATGAAAGTCCGGCACTACTACTCGGGCCCGTGGCTGCCGGGGGTTCCGGCAAGGGCGACACCCGTCAGGCGCCTGGCCCGGGAACACAGCGACCACGGTTCGCTTCAGTGGGATGCGGAGAAGGATGCCGGCCAGGAGGCGGTCATCATCTTCACTTCCGGCACCACGGGCGCTCCGAAAGGTGTGGTGCACACCCGGGGTTCACTGGCGGCGGGTTTCGACCAGCTGTCCCGGAAGTGCACTTTCGGACCTGGTGACCGCATCCACTCCGAACAGTTGATGATGGGATTGCCGGCGCTCATTGCAGGTGCACACTGGACCATGCCCGGGTACGGGTTCTCGTCCCACATCGACCCCCTTCGCCTGGCCGCTGAGCTTGGTCCTGTGGCCGGGGCGGCAGCCCCTTACGACGCCGCCACTCACCTGTTCCTTGTGCCATCCCAGTTGGCTCCGATCCTGGACGCGGTAGAGGAAGGCACGGTGGTGCTCCCAGGCTCGCTCAAGACCGTGATGCTGGGGGCGGCTCCGGTGTTGGCGCCGTTCCTCAAACGGGCCATGGGACTGCTTCCAGGGGTCGACTTCAAGCTCATTTACGGAATGACCGAGCTCCTTCCCATCGCAATCGCCGACGGGAGGGAGAAGCTGGCCTTCGCCAGCGGAACCGATGCCGGGTTCACGGCCCCCGATGGAAGCGGCGAAGGTGACTTCCTGGGAGAGCCGCTGCCCGCCGTCGTAATCCACGTGGGAGAAGACCACGAGTTGTACGCGAGCGGTCCCAACATGTGCCGCGGGTACCTTGGCGGGGAACCGATGGTGGAACACGCTACCGGTGACCTGGTGCGGCTCGACTACGGACCCGCCGGAAGCGGCCCGGGAAACACAGCGGGTAGCGGGACAGACGACGGCGGCACGAGACCGCCACGGTTGGTGATGATCGGGCGCACGAAAGACATGATCATCCGGGGAAAGACCAACATCTACCCCGCACTGTATGAGCCGCTCATCCTCTCGATCCCGGGCGTCCGTGCGGCCGCCATGGTGGGGGTCGCGGACGCCATAGGAGACGAAGCCGTAGTTCTGGCAGTGGTGCCCGCCCCGGACGTGTCCGCGAAAACGCTGCTCGCAAGGCTTGGGAAGGAACTTCCACGGCTGATCGACGAGTCTGCCCTGCCGGACCGCATCGAACTGGTCAGCTCCATCCCCGTGAGCGGCCGGCACAGGAAACCTGACCGGCAGGCACTGAGGTCGCTCGTCGCGGGAAGACCCGCGGGCGGGGACAGGGGCACGCCATGAGGATCGCCGTGACGGGAGCCACGGGGTTCATAGGGGGAGCGGTCGCTTCAGCCGCCGAAGCCCGGGGCTGGGAGGTGGTGCGCTTTGCGCGTCGTCGCGGACCCTCGCTGACGTACTGGGACCTCGCCGGGGTACCACCGGCGCACCTGCCTGCGGTAGACGCCGTCGTTCATGCAGCGGCGCATGTGGCCGACTGGGGTGACCCGGGAATCTTTCACCGGGCGAATGTCCACGGCACGCGCGCAGTGGCGGAGGCGTACGCGGGGACCCGCCTGGTCCACGTCTCGAGCTCCAGTGTCTATCCGTGGTGGACGCCGTGTTCCAACCGGGCGGAAGAAGAAGTAGCTTCCCGGCACCTCGGCGCGTATGGACGCAGCAAGGCGCTCGCAGATGTTGAAGCACGCCGCCACGCGAACTCAGTGGTCCTGCGCCCGCACGGCGTCTACGGTCCAGGGGACCGGACCCTCCTGCCCCGGCTCGTCGCCAACATCCGCGGAAACCACCTCATGACCGTCGGCCGTGAGGATGTGAGCCACCAGCTGACACACATCGACAACCTGGTCCGCGCCGTGCTGGCAGCGTGCTGCGCCGGAATCCGCGGGGCAGTCAATGTGGCTGATGCAGCCCCGGTGGAGCTGGGGGGCGTGCTGCGCCAGGTCCTCGACGCCACCGGCCACCAGCACGTGGGTATCCGGTACGTTCCCTACTCCGTGGCCATGGCTCTTGCTGTTGGCTCAGAAGCTGCAGCCGCCGCCACGGGCAAGGCTCCCCGCCTGACCCGCTATGCCGTGAGCCAGCTCGGAATGGAGCGGACCTACCGTCTTGACCGGCTGCGCGGGGACCTGGGAATCGAGCCAATTTCGACCACGCTCCTTGATGCGGGAAAATGGTTGGAGCGTGGGGCCTGACCGGCTCCACAGGAATCTTTAGAGGAGAACATGGCGTTCGGTCAGCCCCGCATCGAATACAAGACGAACGAGCAAATGCGGAAAATGCAGGAAGCCGGGTTGGTCCTCAGCCGGGCACTCGATGCTGCTGTCGCAGCTGCCAAGGCAGGAGTCACCACCAAGGACCTGGACGACGTCTTTGCGGCGGTCCTCAATGATGCCGGAGCAAAGTCCAATTTCCTGGGCTATCACGGCTTCCCTGCCACCATCTGCACCTCCGTGAACGAGGAAGTGGTGCATGGGATCCCCGGAGGCCGGGTCCTCGAAGACGGTGACATCATTTCCATCGACGGTGGATGCATCGTTGACGGGTGGCACTCGGACTCCGCCCGCACCGTGATCGTGGGCACGGCGGACCCCGAAGACCAGCGTCTTTCCGACGTGACGGAAGCTGCCCTGTGGAGGGGCATCGCGGCCCTGGCCAAGGGCAAGTTCGTGGGCGACATCGGCAATGCCGTTGATGACTACGTTTCCTCGGTGCCGGGCAAGCCGCTGGGAATCCTGGAGGACTACGTCGGCCACGGCATCGGCTCCGAAATGCACATGGCGCCCGACGTCCTGAACTACCGGACAAACCATCGGGGACCGAAGATCCGCCCGGGACTGTGCCTGGCGATCGAGCCGATGCTTGTACGCGGAGGCATTGAGACCGCCACCCTGGAGGACGACTGGACCGTGGTGACTACCGACGGCAAGCGCTCCTGCCAGTGGGAGCATTCCGTAGCCGTCCATGAGAAGGGTATCTGGGTCCTGTCCGCACCTGATGGCGGGGCAGAAAAGTTAGCGCCGCTCGGCGTCGTGCCCGTTCCGATCCCTTAGCAACAACAGGACAGGCGAGGGGCTGCCGTGGTTATTGGACCACTGGCAGCCCCGCTTCCTTGCTTTGTCAGAAGGGCTACGCCTTCAACTTCGGCTTCACATCCTTGGTGTAGATGCCCTCAAGGGTTTTCTTGAGCTCCGTCATGGTCGCCTTGACGTCGCCCTGTTGGGTGAGGATCTTTGCGGCGGCCTTGGCCATCTCCTGGTCGGCGCCGGGCAGGAACACGCGGGCGTTGTCCTGGACGCGGGTGACGGCCAGCTGGTCCATCGCGGTCTTGATCTGCGGCGTGGCAGCCAGCACGGCGGACATGTCGGCCGACAGACGCGTGGGCATGTACCCGGTAGCGGCCGAGAAAGCCGCCGTGTTGTCCGGTTCCGTCATGAACTTCAGGAACGTGGCGGCCGCAAGTTGCTCCTCCTTGCTGATGCCGCTCGGAATGCCCAGTCCTGCACCGCCGGTGGGGCAGACGCCCGACGTGACCTCAGGCCCGCCGGGGAGGAAGCCGACGCCAACGTTGAACTTGGCCGCCTTGAGCACGCCCAGCAGGGAGCCCGTGGACGAAATGGTGGCGGAGGTGATCCCGGCGGCGAAGTCGTCGGCAGCCTCCTTGGAAGAAACGCCGGCCCAACCATCCTTGTAGATGGAGTCCTGCGCCCACTGCAGCGCGGCGACGGCCTTCTCCGAATCGCAGGTGATGTCCCAGTCCTTGGACCAGTTGCCGCCCCAGCCCCACAAGTTGTTCTGCAGCGTCCACCCGGCGTAACCGGCCAGTGCAGGGTAGATGTAGGCGTACTGGGCGCCCGAGGTTGCCTTGAGCTTTGGCGCCCATTCGGCGAATTCCTGCCACGTTGCCGGCGCCCGGTCCGGCAGGCCTGCCGCCTTGAAGTGGTCCTTGTTGTAGTAGAACAAGGGGGTGGACCGGCCATACGGAAGGGCCCACTGCTGGTTGTCGTACTGGTAGTCGTCAACCAGGGACTTCTGGAAGTCGTCCAGCTTGATGTCGAGCTGCTTCACCAGCCCGTCGAGGGGAATGATGCTGCCATTGGAGAAGTACCGGAACCACCAAACGTCGGAGAGGACCACCAGGCCGGGCAGTCCGGTCTTTGCCGCCTGGGAGGTCTGGAACTTCTGGGCGATCTCCTCGTAGTTGGCACCTGCGGTGACAAGGTTCACCTTGATGTCGGGGAACTTCGCGTGGAATTTATCGATGATGGACTTCTCCACGTCCTGGGACTTGCCGGGGTGGTTGGTCCAGAAATCGATGGAGGCGGCGGGCTTGACGCCGCTGAAGTCGATGGCAGCCGTTTCGACGGCGGTTCCGGGACCCGCCGTCGACGGCCCACCGCAGGCTGCCAGGGCTGCTGTTCCGGCGCCGAGGCCTGCAAGGCCAAGGAAATGCCGACGGTCAAGATTCGTGCGCATGGTGCTTCCTCTCAAATGACGTGCGTAGATGCGAAATAGTGCGGGTGGAGAGTGTTAGCCGGTGACGCTGCCTTGCGTCAGTCCGGCGACGATGTAGCGCTGCAGCGCGGCGAAGACCAACAGGATGGGCACGATCACCAGGACAGCACCCGCCATGAGGATGCCCCAGCCTGCCCCGTTGCCCTCGGAGTTCTGGAGCAGGGTCAGGCCGACCGGCAGCGTCATGGTTTCGGGTCGGTCGGTGATGATGAGCGGCCAGATGTAGTCGTTCCATTCGCTGACCACCGTCACCAAGGCCACGGTGGCTACCGATGGCAGGGAGACGGGGACAATGATCTGCCACAATCGCCGCCAATGCCCGGCGCCGTCGATCTCGGCGGCTTCCAGGATGGAGGGCGGCAGGGTCAGGAAATGCTGCCGGAGCAGGAAGGTGCCGTATGCCGTGCCAAGACCGGGGAGGATGATGCCCCACAGCGTGTTCTTCCCGCCCATGCCCGCGATCAGGATGTAGTTGGGCAGGATGGAGACCTGCGCCGGCACCATGAGCGCCACCAGGATCAGCACGAAAATCACGTTCTTGAAGGGGAACCGGACGAACACCAGCGCGTAGGCGGTGAGGATTGTCAGGACCACCTTGATGGATGACCCAACCGCCGTGACGATCAGGCTGTTGGTGAAAAACTGCGCGAACGGCACCGTGGTCATGGCCGTGGCGTAGTTCTCAAGGTTGAGCGACTCCGGCAGGATCTTCAGGTCCGTGGTCACGATCTCGCCGGGCTGTTTGAAGGAACTGAGCACCATCCAGAGCAGGGGGAGGAATACCACCAACGTGGCAATGATGAGCGGGATGTAGCCGGTTGCCAGGGTTTTGACCAGGTTGGCTGCGGACAGCGGCCTGGCGCGCGGCGGCTCTTGGTGTGGTTCGAGGGGAGGAACGACGGCGGCGGGAGACTGCGCGCTCATGAGTAGTGGACCTTTCGCTCAACAAAGCGCAGTTGGAGGACAGTGATGACCAACAGGATTGCGAAGAGGATCACCGAGATCGCGGCCGAGTAGCCTGCCCTGTTGTAGGCGCCGAACGCCTGGAGGTAGGCCTCGTAGATCAGTGTGCTGGTACCGTTCCCGAGCGGGGTCATGATGCGGATGAGGTCAAATGCCTGTAGGGAACTGAGCATGGTGGTGATCAGCAGGAAGAACGTGGTGGGGGAGAGCAGCGGCACCGAGATGTTGAAGAAGCGCCGGATGCTGTTGGCCCCGTCCAGTGCTGCGGCCTCCATGACGTCGCGCGGCAGCGACTGCAGGCCGGCGAGGTACACCACGGCGCAGTACCCGAGGTTCTTCCAGACGTAGACAATGATGACCATCGCCAGTGAAAGCTGGGGGTCGTTGATCCACTGGGGGCTCTGCTGTCCCAGCCCGCGGAGGATCCATGCGAGCACGCCGTAACCGGGATCGAAGATGAACAGCCACACCAGGCCGACGCCCACCCCGGACAGGACATAGGGTGCGAATACCGCCGAACGGGCAAAAGTGGTGCCGCGGACGTTCGAATTAAGTGCCAGTGCCACGAGCAAGCCCAGCACCATGGAACCGCCGACGGTAACCACTGTGAAGACTGCCGTGGTTCCAAGGACCTTGGAGGCATCCTCGCTGGCGAAGAACGTGACGTAGTTTTGCAGGCCCACCACTGTTGCCGAAGCCGAACCCAACGTCCAGTCCAGCGTGGAGTAGTAGATGTTGTTGATCAGCGGCCAGTACGTGAAGGTAGCGATCAGGGCCAGGTTTGGCAGGGCCATGGCCAGGAAGACGAGGAAATCCTTGCGGCTGCGGCCGGACCAGCGTTTGGCGGCGCGGACAGGTGCAGGCCTGAGTTCAGGCGGCACGGTGCCCGGTGCGGCCGCAGTTCCAGCGCGGCGGTTAACGAGTCGGGTAGTCATGGATCACTTACGTTGTGAGGCGAACTTTTAGGTGCCGGCCCGGATCGGGGCGGCGGGAGACAGCCCTAGCTCACCACAGCGCAAGGCCCTGGGCGGGCCAAAACCGGCCACAGTACCGATAGTTGGCTGACACTTCCGGACCCGTTTACTCGCCGTTACTCCGGAGTTGGGATTCGAGGCTTGGCTCCCACTTCCACCGGCCTTGGCCGCGAAGCCAGCCAGTGGAGAATGGAGCCATGAAGGCGATCACCGATGTTCCCGGAATAAGGGTTGGACACTCGCAAAAGGCTGGCGGGGGGTGGCTCAGTGGCGTGACCGTCGTGCTTCCGCCGCCTGGAACCGTGGGATCGGTGGATGTCCGGGGTGGGGGCCCGGGGACGCATGAGACTGACGCGTTGGATCCAACGACGCTCGTATCCACAGTGGATGCCGTGGTCCTCACCGGTGGGAGCGCCTTCGGCCTGGTAACCGCCCATGGGGCCCAGCGATGGTGCGAGGAGCAAGGGAGGGGTTTCGCCGTTCCCGGGACCGTGGTTCCGATAGTCCCGGCGGCGGCCATCTTCGACCTCGGACGCGGTGGCGACGTGCGCGCCCGACCCGACGAGGACATGGGCTACCAGGCAGCCGCCGCAGCCTTTGCCTCAGGCGACCATGCCGCCGTCGTGCGTGGAAACGTTGGTGCGGGAACCGGTGCCGTTGTTGCCCGAGGGCAGTTCAAGGGCGGAATAGGTACATCCTCGATCACGCTTGACCGTGGCGTCATTGTAGGTGCGCTGGCGGTGGTTAACGCGCTCGGGATGCCAGTGGGGCTGGGACCCGGCAGCGCGCGTCTAAGGTGGGGCCACGACGGCGGGGTTCCCTGGCCGAGCTTGCGAGGCGAGGGGGCCGTTGGGGAGGAACGACCGAGCGCGCAGAGGGTCGCAGACCCGCTGGCCCCACCTCAGGGACTCAACACCACGCTTGTCGTCATCGCTACGAATGCAATTCTGGATGTAGCGGAGTGCAGGCGGACTGCTTCGTCGGGCCACGCGGGGCTGGCCCGGGCGCTTGATCCTTCCCATACCCTCGCCGACGGTGACACCGTGTTCGCGTTGGCGACTGGCGCCGTCGGGCTTGACCGCAGCAGTGAGCAGGCGCGGCAGGTCTCGCTCATCACGCTCCAAAGCGCCGCGGCAGAAGCCGTCCGGCTGGCGATTCTGGACGGCGTCACGTCGGCTGTAAGCATCACGACGGCGGCCGGAAGCTTCCCTGCCTACCGGGACGCCGGGGAGTGACGGGGCGGAAAAGGTGCGCTACCATGAACGGATTTAACTTTCACGCCCCAGTGGCGTAAAGTTGTCTGTTGGTTGTCTGTACAGCCACGCCCTTTTTGGTGTGGTGGTTCCAAGAGGGCCAAGCAAACAAAAAACGTCCGCTGGATCGCCGGTGCCTACCGGAGGACTGCGGCAAACAACAGTTAGCGGAGGATATGGCCAAGAAGGACGGGGTCATTGAGATCGAGGGCGTTGTGACTGAGGCGCTGCCCAACGCGATGTTTCGTGTTGAGCTGACCAACAAGCACATCGTGCTCGCACACATCTCTGGGAAGATGCGTCAGCACTACATTCGAATCCTCCCCGAGGACCGCGTAGTGGTGGAGCTGAGCCCATACGACCTCACACGTGGTCGTATCGTCTACCGCTACAAGTAAATTGCTGGGCGGCAGGGCATGTCCCGCGCCGCTCCAGCAGATCAACTGCAAAACACGCAAAGGAACGCCATGAAGGTCAAGCCGAGCGTCAAGCAGATCTGCGACAAGTGCAAAGTGATCCGCCGTAACGGCCGGGTCATGGTGATCTGCGAGAACCCGCGCCACAAGCAGCGCCAGGGCTAATTCCCCGCAAGGGAATCAGCGCCCGCAAGGGCAAACCTGGGTTGCTAACCCACGCAAGTAAATAAAGGCAGCACAAGCTGAGCTGGGACAGAAGTACAGAGCCCGGACAGCGTACCCCCGGTCGGAGGCTGGGGCCGCACTGACAGTGCGGGTGTACTGCCTACGACCTCCGGTTTATTCAAGGAGTACCGCCACTATGGCTCGTCTCGCTGGCGTAGACATTCCCCGCGAAAAGCGGTTGGAAATTGCGCTTACTTACATCTACGGCGTGGGCAAGACCCGTGCACACGAAACCCTGGCTGCCACCGGCATCAGCCCTGACGTTCGCGTCAAGGACCTGACTGACGCCGAGCTGGTCCAGCTGCGTGACTACATTGAAGGCAACTACAAGGTTGAGGGTGACCTTCGCCGCGAGGTAGCCGCTGACATCCGCCGCAAGGTTGAGATCGGCAGCTACGAAGGCCTGCGCCACCGCAAGGGCCTGCCCGTACGCGGTCAGCGTACGAAGACCAACGCTCGTACCCGCAAGGGCCCGAAGCGCACCGTCGCCGGCAAGAAGAAGGCCGGACGTTAATCCCCACGGGATTGACCTGGTTTTCCCCCGATAACTTTCTGTAGGAGAAACAATGCCCCCGAAGACTCGTGGAGCGGTCCGTAAGCCGCGTCGCAAGGATAAGAAGAATATTGCGCTTGGACAGGCGCACATCAAGAGCACCTTTAACAACACCATCGTGTCCATCACGGACCCGACTGGCGCTGTGATCTCCTGGGCTTCCGCCGGTGAGGTTGGCTTCAAGGGCTCCCGTAAGTCCACCCCGTTCGCTGCCCAGATGGCTGCTGAGGCTGCTGCAAAGCGCGCCCAGGAGCACGGTCTGCGCAAGGTTGACGTTTTCGTCAAGGGCCCGGGTTCGGGACGCGAAACCGCAATCCGTTCGCTTCAGGCTGCCGGCCTCGAGGTTGGCTCCATCCAGGACGTCACCCCCAGCGCCCACAACGGTTGCCGCCCGCCGAAGCGCCGCCGCGTCTAATTAGGTTCTACCTGCCTGACGGCCGGGCCTGCTTGTGAAGGGATGTCCTTTCGCAAGCATGGTCCGGCTGGTCAGGCTGGAAACCGAAGCCGATTTCCACCACCTGTGTTGCGTCATATAGCGGATGCTCGCTGAAAGGAAACCTAAGTGCTCATTGCACAGCGCCCCACCCTGTCTGAAGAAGTTGTAGCCGAGAACCGCTCCCGTTTCATCATTGAACCGCTGGAGCCGGGCTTCGGTTACACCCTCGGAAACTCCCTCCGCCGTACCCTGCTCTCCTCCATCCCCGGTGCCGCTGTTACCAGCATCCGGATCGATGGCGTGCTGCACGAGTTCACCACGGTTCCGGGTGTCAAGGAAGATGTCACCGAGATCATCCTGAACATCAAGAACCTTTCGGTTTCCTCCGAGCACGATGAGCCGGTTGTTGCGTACCTGCGCAAGCAGGGCCCCGGAGTCGTCACCGCCGCGGACATCGCTCCGCCGGCCGGCGTCGAATTCCACAACCCGGATCTGCACATTGCCACCCTGAACTCGAAGGGCAAGTTCGAACTCGAACTGACCATCGAGCGCGGCCGTGGCTACGTTTCGGCAGCTCAGAACAAGTCCGGCGACTCCGAGATCGGCCGTATCCCGGTCGACTCGATCTACTCGCCGGTCATGAAGGTAACTTTCCGCGTGGAAGCTACCCGTGTTGAGCAGCGCACCGACTTCGACAAGCTCATTGTCGACGTCGAGACCAAGCAGGCTATCGCTCCGCGCGACGCTGTTGCTTCTGCAGGCACCACCCTGGTGGAACTGTTCGGTCTGGCCCGTGAGCTGAACACCGCAGCTGAAGGTATCGAGATCGGCCCGTCGCCCACAGACGCTGCCCTGGCAGCTGACATGGCTCTGCCGATCGAGGATCTGGACCTGACGGTCCGTTCCTACAACTGCCTCAAGCGTGAGGGCATCCACACCGTGGGTGAACTCGTTGCCCGCTCCGAGGCTGACCTGATGGACATCCGCAACTTCGGTGCGAAGTCCATCGACGAGGTCAAGGCAAAGCTCGTGGAACTGGGTCTGTCCCTGAAGGACTCCCCTCCCGGTTTCGATCTCGCAGCCCGCGCCGCAGCCATCGAAGAGGACGACGCCGCGTTCAGCGACGACGAGCTCTAACAAGCAGATCTTGGTCGACGGGTCCAGTGATGGACCCGGCCGGCTTACACAACAGGAGAAATAACTATGCCTACCCCCACTAAGGGTCCGCGCCTCGGAGGCGGCCCGGCTCACGAGCGCCTGATGCTCGCGAACCTGGCAGCTTCGCTCTTCGAGCACAAGCGCATCACCACCACGGTTACCAAGGCCAAGCGCCTCAAGCCGTACGCAGAGCGTCTGGTCACCTTCGCCAAGCGTGGCGACCTCGCTTCCCGCCGCCGCGTACTCGGCCTGATCAGCAACAAGGGCATCGTCCACGAGCTGTTCACCGACATCGCCAGCGCCGTTGAGAACCGCGATGGTGGCTACACCCGTATCACCAAGATCGGCAACCGCAAGGGCGACAACGCTCCCATGGCTGTCATCGAACTCGTTCTTGAGCCCGTTTCCCCCAAGCAGGCTGTAGTTGCTGAAGCTTCTGCCGCTGCTGCCCAGGCTGCTCCGGCTGCCGAAGCTCCTGCTGAGGAAGAGGTTGTAGAGACCGAAGCTGCTGAGGCTCCCGAAGCTGAAGCTGCCGAGGCCCCCGAAGCCGAGACTGAAGAAGCTCAGACCGAAGAGGCTCCGGCCGAAGAGGACAAGAAGTAATTCAGTAGACTTGGGTCTATGAATCAACAAAAACCCGCTGCCCCCGTTTCGGAGGGCGGCGGGTTTTTGCGTATCCGGATGCACCTCTCTTACGACGGTGGTCCGTTCAGTGGCTGGGCCGTGCAACCGGGACTTCTGACTGTCCAGGGTGCGCTTGAGGAAGCACTTGAGTTGTTGGTGCGGCGGCCCGTGCGGGTCACGGTCGCGGGGCGGACGGACGCTGGCGTCCACGCCCGCGGGCAGGTTGTCCACGTCGACTTCACTTCCGCGGAGTGGTTCGGTCTGACGCGGGGGCACGACGTCGATCCTTCCGTTTCGCTGCTGCGTCGCCTTCGCGGCGCGTTGAGCCGGGTTCTTGGCGACCTCACTGGTGCGATCGAAGTGCACGACGCCGGTCTGGCGCCTGCCGGATTCGACGCCCGCTTCTCAGCCCTGTGGCGTCGTTACAGTTACCGGATTGCCGACGGCACCGAGCGTTGGGACCCGGTGCTTCGTGGGATCACGCTGTGGCATAAGGTCCCATTGGACGTGGCCTTGATGAACGCCGGGGCATCACTGCTGCTTGGCCTGCAGGACTTCCGTTCCTACTGCAAGCCTCGCGAAGGTGCGACCACCATCCGCGAGTTGCAGCGCTTCTCCTTTGACCGCGGTCCGGACGGAATCATCGTTGCCACAGTGCAGGCCGACGCCTTCTGCCACAACATGGTGCGCTCCCTTGTGGGCTCCACCTTGCGGGTGGGGGAGGGCCTGGAACCTCCGGCCTGGTTGCACGAGCGGTTGCTGGCCCGCGCCCGTGATCCGAAGTCCATGCTGGCGGCCCCGCACCCGTTGGTCCTGGAAGAAGTGGCCTACCCGTCCAATGACGAGTTGCTGGCCAGGGCGGAGTTGACGCGGGCCAAGCGGGAGTAGCCCGCTGTCTACGGTCGGGTCCGGGTGGCTGGGGCCGGACATTGGAGGACCCCCTCCCGGCTCTGGGTACCGGAAGGGGGCCGTTGTGGCCGTCCGCGGTCTGGGATCCGCGGAGGGCCGGTCTATTTCCCGCTGGCTACGGTCAGCTGAAGGCCTGGATGATTTTGATAGCGGCGGGACCCAGAAGGACTATGAACAGCACCGGGAAGATGCAGAACAGCAAGGGGAAGAGAACCTTGACGGGCAACTTCATTGCTTTTTCTTCCGCAGTCTGGCGACGCTTGACACGAGCCTGCTTAGCTTGCGCACGAAGGACATTGGCGATGCCAATACCGTATTTGTCTGCTTGAATCACAGCCAGAACAAAACTACGGACGTCCGGGACAGCGCATCTTTCGGCCAATGCCTCATAGGACTCCTGCCGGGGCCTACCCACTTGAATGTCCTGCAGGGTCCGCATGAGTTCCTGTGGCAAAGGCCCCGATCCTTGAGATGCTGCTCTTTCCATTGCTGACTCGAACCCGAGGCCTGCTTCGACTGAGATGAGCATCTGATCCAGCGTGTTCGGGAACTCCAGCTTGATGGCTTCCTGGCGTTTGATTCCTGTGTTGTAGACCAAGAGGTCGGGGATGAAGTACAGGAACACTGTCAGGAAAAGGCCCAGTCCCACGGTTCCCGGTCCGGGGCCGAGAAGAAACAAGACAATGCCGATGAACGCTCCTACCAGCGCGAGGGCCGGCTTGAGTGCAATGAGCTTAGTCAGCGGCATTGAGCTCGGTCGGCCGGCGAGGGCAAGCCAATGATCCATTTTGGCTTCGTAGCTTCCGGGAGTCAGTTTACGGGCGACGCCAAGCAGAAGCGGCGGACGCTGTATGTTTATGCCTGTGCCTTGGGCAAAGCCCGAGCCAAGGTTTGTCTGGATGGCAACAGCGCCTTTTCGGTCAATGCTGATGAGGGACCAAGCGAAATACGCCAGGGGCAGCACGATAATGGCGATGAATAGCCACGCAAGGGGAGTCATAGCACGGCCTCCTAAAACTTGATCTTTATTGTGCGGCTCATCCAGAAGCCACCGACGACAAACAGGACCGCGCTTATCACTACCAGTCCGATTCCTACTGGGTGCTCGGCGAAGAGCTTCATATAACTCGGGTTCAACGCCGACATGAAGACTCCGACAGCAACGGGAAGAATCATCAGGACCACGGCTGACATCTTGCCTTCGGCGCTCAGAGCGCGCACGTGCCCTTTGATTTCGCTGCGCTCCCGGATGGTACCTGCAACTTGCTCCAGGACTTCAGCCAGGTCGCCACCTACCTCCCGGTTGATCTGTATGGCTTGCCCAATCCAGCGGAAGTCTTCGCTGTCCATGCGACTAGCGCAGTCTTCGATGGCCTGCCGGGGGTCCTTGCCGATTCGTACTTCATTAACGATGCGGCTCAGTTCTTCCGATGTCGGGGCCTGTGCCTCCTGGGCTGCGGCTTCCAGGGACCTCATGATGCTATGCCCTACGCGCAGCCCACCTATCAACATTTGGATGGTGTCCGTGAGCTGCAGCTCGAACATGCCGCGTCGTTTCTGCGTCCTTGTGACCAGCACTAGTTTCGCCAGTAGAGGCACCGCCAGCGCCAAAAGGATTCCGATAATGACGTTGAAAAGGAGTGCGCCGATGACTGCCGAAACTATTGAGCCGGCGACAACCACGACGGTGAAATCCGCGGGAGCCTGCTTGACCCCTGCTTGGTACAGGACCTCCCGGTTGAAAGGACCGCCTGAGCGACCGAGCGCGATATCCATGAACTGTACAGCGGTTCCAGAAACCCGACCCACAGTTGAAGTGTCTTGGTTGGATTCCACCCGGCGACGCTCGAGGGGAATTCTGGCGTTTCGAGGCTTGAGGACAACGACAAACAGTATGAGGATGGCCGCCAAGCAAAAACCGATGGCGGTGATGAATGGTGCTGGAGATTCCATTGCTACCGCCTCACAACTGGTTGAGGGGCGACACCAAAGGTCGCGGGCGATACTTGGATACCAAGCTCGGCGAAGCGGTCGAGGAAGCGTGGGCGAATACCAGTGGGTATCGCTTTCCCCAGGAATCTACCTTGCGCGTCCAAACCCGCTGAGTAATCGAAAAGAAACGTATCCTGCAGTGTGACGACGTCGCCCTCCATACCTTGCACTTCCGTCACATGAGTGACGCGGCGGCTGCCATCGCGCAATCGCGTAACTTGAACGATGAGATCAACAGCCGATGAAACCTGCTCCCGTATGGCGCGAAGCGGGAGATCCATTCCGGCCATCAAAACCAAAGTTTCCAATCTGGCGATTGCGTCCCTCGGAGAGTTGGCGTGGACGGTGGATAGAGAACCGTCATGTCCGGTGTTCATAGCCTGCAGCATGTCGAGCGACTCGCCACCACGTACCTCTCCGACGATGATCCGATCCGGACGCATGCGCAACGAGTTGCGAACGAGGTCGCGGATGGTGATGGCACCCCTTCCCTCAATATTGGGAGGCCGGCTCTCCAGCCGGACGACGTGACGCTGCTGCAATTGAAGTTCAACGGCGTCTTCGATGGTGACGATCCGGTCAGACTCCGGGATGAAGGAAGACAAAACGTTCAGTAGAGTCGTTTTGCCTGTGCCTGTTCCGCCTGAGACGATCACATTCAGCCTCGCCCGGACACAGGCGCTCAGCAGCTCGGCCATCTCCTGGCTCAGGGAGCCCCACTCAATGAGGTTCCTGACCGTTAGGGGAACGTGGCTGAATTTCCTGATGGTTAGTGAAGGACCATTGACCGCGAGCGGAGGGATGATGGCGTTGACACGTGAACCATCTTCCAGCCGCGCGTCAACAAGCGGCGAAGATTCATCGATACGGCGCCCGACCTTCGATACGATCCGTTCGATGACCTTTCTCAAATGATCGTCTGAGCTGAACGTCAATTCAGTCAACGCCAAGTGGCCATGACGCTCCACATAGATCTGGTCATACCGGTTAACCATTACTTCGGTGATCGATGGATCTTCAAGCAAACGCTGCAGGGGCCCGAAGCCCATGACTTCGTCCGCAATCTCCCGGATGAGCCGTCGGCGTTCCTCGGGGGTCAGCGGCACCTGTTCGTCGTCAATAACTGCCGAAAGCTCGTCGACAGCGAATGAGCGCAGATCCTCCTCAGATGAAGATGGGTCGCCTATGCGGTTTCCGATGCGTTCGAACAGGGCCGAAGCAGCACGTTGTTTCAGGCCGGCCAGCGCGTCCACAGCGGGAGTGACCGGCGCTCCCCCAAACAGCGGGGCTGCACTTGAAGGCCCGGTGTTCCGGTCACTTTCAGTTGCAGTAGTCGCAGGTTGCGAATCAAGTGATCCAGCCACGGCCAACGGGTTGTTTTTAGAAAGACGCTCTGAGAGTTTCATGACACCACCACTCGCCGGTGCAGCTTGTTCTGCGGCGTCGCTTCCATCCGTGGGTCGAAGCGCTGAACCAGCTTCCGAAGGCCCTTGATGGCCGAATCGCGTGCCGTTCCCTGAAGCACCGGAATACCCCTGTTGGTCGAGTAGGGGAGTGTTCGTGACCGAGGAATTACTGTGTCAATGGGCACCCCAATCGTGGCTTCGACGTCCTGGACGGAGAGACCGCTCTTCCTATCCGCGAAGTTCAAGACGGTATGCCTGCCCTGTGGCAGTAGTTGAAGTTCCTTCAGCACGCTGAAGCACTTCCGGAGTCCCCTGATGCTGGGTACGTCCATCCCGCAGACCCACACGCCGTCAGTGGCCAGTTCCAAAGTGGCCAGGCAGTGTTCGCCAAGTCCCGGTGCAGTGTCAACCACTACGTATTTGAACTCGGTTGCCAATTGGTTGAGAAGGCGTGTTACGTGGTCGGCAGTGATGTAGTCCGAATCGGAGGGCTTCTGCGGGGCGCAGAGGGCATAGATGCCAGCTGGATGGACCGTCAGGAACGCCTTAAGGACCATTGAATCCTGGGCCGCTGATCCGTGAACCGCTTCTGTAATGGAGTGTTCTGGTTCAAGCATGAGACCCGAGGCGACATCCCCGAACTGAAGATCGAGGTCGACAATGACGACACTCATGGGCGCAAGCGTCGCCAGCCCGACTGCGAGGTTGGTGGCTACAGTTGTTTTGCCGACACCACCCTTAGGGGACATGACGGCAATGATCCGCCCCCGTTCCTGTCCGGTCTCAGCGGGTTGCATTCCTCGCCGCCTGCTGGCGGCAGCCAGGCATGCTCGCTCCAGGAGTATGCGGAGTTCGTTGACGTCGGCTTCGGGAGCGACAACGTCCCTGACACCTGCGTGCATGGCCTTCAGGACGATGTCCGTACTCGGCTCCGCCACCATCAACAGGCTTATTTCCGGGTACTGGAGATCGATGACCGTGGCCAGTTTGAAAGCGTCATCAGGATTTACGCCAGGGCCGAGGATCATGACCTCGGGCGGTGCACCGGTAAGTTGCTTGAAGATTTCGTCGGTACCGGCTTGAAGGATATCGGGCGACAGTGTTTGCAGTTCTCCGTGCAACGCTCCCGAGATCGCCTGGCGTATGCGCCCTTCGAAGTCGCGCACGGCGGTGATGGCTACAAAGCGGCTCATTGGACCAGCCCTCCAAAGGTCGTTGTAGGAGGATCGCTCTTGACCGTTTTGTCGGTCTGCTTGGAAAGCCAGAGAGTGCCGAATTCTGCGCCGAAGACCATCTTGGCGGCGTTTGCGTCACTAAGGGCAACCGTCACATAAGCTGAACCATTGGGCAGCGCAACGCCTTTGTCCGTGCCAGCGGATTTCTCCGCGTCAGGGGCCGCCTGCTGAACAGCAGTGACAATCACGTCGTGGTAAAGCAGCTCCGTAAAGTCCTTCCACCCGGTGAGGTGGGCGGGCAGACCGGCGCCGGCAGGGACTGCCTCATCCAGCTTGAAGGAGGCATAGACCGTGACGGTATCACCTGCTTCGATACGGCCACCCAGGATCCGTTCCGGCGCGAGAACGAAGGTGGCTTCCTGTAAGCCCTCCGGGACGGGGACGGTTCCGGGCACGAGCTCATTCGGGTTGACCAGCTTCACACCGAGCAATTGCTCACCCGGTTGCAGATCTACGTTGGTAACCTTCCCCTTTTGATCGCTAAGGGCGCTGACTGTCCCTTGGGCGACTGCCGATTGCGGCAGGGTTTCAGTTTTGACTTTGTTGCCGAGATCCTCGACCTTGGTGCCGGCAGGGATCTTTTCTTTGATTACGAGAACACTGACGGGTTCCAGCCCTTGCTGCGCCCGCTTGTCGGCTCCTTGAACATAGGTAACCAGCAAGACGGTACCAATGACTGCCAACAGCAGTGCTGCAATGCCTCCCAGTAGGCGTGCTTTCACTTTGGACTCCTTCGAGTTTTTTCTGTGTAGAGGAGTAGCTCTTTTCAGCTGCTACTCGGTGAGCGAGACAACCGAGGCGCCGTAATTCGGAAGGCCTGTGGTTGCCTGCATGCCCTCTTCGAGGGACACGAAACGGGTGAAGTACCCCTGAAGTCCACGGCAATTTCCGTTGCAGCTTGGAGCAAGGGGATCGACAACGGCCCCAGAGCCGCTGAATTTGTATCCGGTTACCTGGAATGCTGCGAACCCGATGAGGGTGTATACGGCATTGCTTCCATTACCGGTAGCTGCGCTGAAGAGTGGGATCAGGGCAGGCTCGTTCATGATGTTCGCCAAAGCAGCGTTGCATCCGACGCCGTTGGGAAAATGATTGCCGGTTTGACCGTCGACCGTCGCGTCTAGGTCGATATTGGTAGAGCACCCTGAATCAGTCTCAAGCCATCCGAAACCACCTGGCTGGTAACCGTTTTGAGCAGCACAACCTGGAACGGTCGGGGCGTTCTCGTCGTAACGAAGCAATAGGTGCGTAGGAGTCGGGTCGCCCGTGAAACTACCGGTCGAATTCAATGAAGCCAGTTGCGTTGGAGACAAGTACTTTTTGAAAACGCATTCGCTCACCGTCCACGGCAACGTAGAGGCAGATGACGGGGAACCCCAGGAGGCTTCGGCGACTGCACCGATCTGGGCAGTCTCATTCCCCAAAGCCTGGGCAAAGAACAGTGTGAAGCTGTTCGCGCCCGTTTCGGCGTCCCGGGCATTGGTAACTACACGCACTGTGTTTGCCGATGGGAACGACACTGACGCGCCACTCGACTCGTCATTGGCGTTATTGTTGGCGAACAAGTTGCCGGTGGCTGTGCTATCCCCGCAACTGCCATTGGCGCAGTCCGTTGCAATAGCCAGGGCCGCAGCGTCAGCGCCGTTCTGCAACTGGGCTTTCTCCGCGTACATTGCCCCGACATCCACCGCTAAAGCGGCAAATCCAAGGAGAACCACCATAAGCCCGGCCACGACGACCGTGGTTGCCCCGCGTTCGTTCGCTGAGCACGAATCTTCGATGAGACCACGCTTTGGGGCTTTTGTTAGCCGCCGCATCTCATCACCCCAACTCCGGTCATGTTAATGGGAAAGATTCCAGAACCACCGAAGAAGCCGGCGTCCAAAAAGCCGGTTAGGGACTGTAAGGTAACACTGGTGGTAACTTCCACGTTGGCTCCGGGTGCGCAACTCGAAGCATTGTCTGAGACGGTGACACCCAGGCCGTCCAGTGCTGGCGCGGCAGCCAATGCTGCCCCTGAAACGTCCAAACTCCCGTCCTGATAGTGCACCGCTGCGTGGCGGGCTCCTTCACGCGCAGCCTGAGTCAGGGAAACCTGGACATTGTATGCACGCCCAAATTCCATGATTCCGAACAGGATTAGCAGCAAGAGCGGCAATATGATCGCCATTTCCACGGCTGCGGCGCCTCGCTCATTAGTCTCGGATTTCACATCCATCTCCCGGTCCCAGATCCCTACGAGTCGTTGCTTAAAGCGGTTGGTTGGCCGTGGGGCAAGATAGCCGCCACGGCCAACCGCGGAACAAGGAGCTAGGCTGCGGCCCCGCCACCACCGAGGTTGATGCCATCGAAGAGACCATCGACCCGTACGCCAAGTGCGAAGGCAGCAGCACCCACGACGACTGCGATGGCGGCGACCATGATGCCGTATTCCACCATCGTCGCTCCCTTCTCTTCCTTGGTGAAACGGTCCTTGACGCCGGCGATGTACGAGGTAATGGTGAACATAAGAGCAGACATTGGAAAATCCTTCCCAGAATGAATTTTGATGAGTTGGTTTTTATTCAGTTATAGGTCCCGCAAATTATGTGAATTTGCTACGTCCTCCGAACTACCCCCGTGTTGTCTTAGCGGTTCGGATTTCGATAAATCAAGAATTCACCCTGGGCCTGCAGCTGAACAATGCGTAGCCGTACTCGAATTGCCGAAACGGGCATTACCCGGCCACCCGGAAGCGGGCAGGGGAGTACTCAGTTTTCGCGGGAAAGAAATCGCCGGACTACTTGGTTTTGACAGTAGCCTTACGGAAAAGGGCCCAAAAGGCGCCCTGTCCGGGTACCTGCCGACTGTCTACTGGAGTACCAAAATGACGCCCAAGGTGGCCAGGAACATGGCCGGCCCGTGGGCGGTCTCCACCGCTTTTTCCTTGCGGCCAAGGCGTAACATCAGCACCGTGAGCACCCCGCCCACCACGAATCCCAGTAGTCCGCCGTAGAGTACTTGCTGCCAGCCCAAGTACCCCAAGTACAGTCCAACGGGTGCTGCGAGCTTCACATCGCCCATTCCAAGGCTCCCCGGCGAAATAAGTCCCAGAATCAGGTAGCCGGCGAACAGGATTGCGCCCCCCGCGAGGGCGCGCAGAAGGTCCGGCCAGCCCGGAGTGAGTGCCGCGGATCCCGCAAGCAGCAGCAAGCCGCCTCCCAAAAGGAGTAGCACCAGGGGATTGGGCAGCAAATGCAAACTGAAATCAATGCGGGAAAGCTGCACGCCCAGGACTGCCAGTAAAAGAAATGCCGGCAGCTCGGTGGAAAATCCAAAACGCCACGTCAGTAAAGCGAACAGCAGTGAGGTGACGGCCGCCGTCGTGATCCGTACCTTCAGTGAGGGGAGTCCGCCGAGCCGCGGCAGCCACAGTGCAATGAGCCACTCGGCAACGGGACTCAGGGCGAGTCCGGCGAGGGTGGCGAGGAGCAGGAGGGCGGGCCCGTCGGTCATCTTGTCTCCATCAGGCGGCGAACGTCCCCGGGGGGGCGGATACCCCATTTTGACCCGGGGTGCCGCCTGACGGTATTGTTTATAGTCGTTGTGCGTGTCCTATCTCGATCACACATGCCCATTGGGGATCCAGTTGCAGGGTCAGTAACTCAAGAAGCATTTCGAGGTTCCGGGATGACTGGTCTAAAGAGCCCTCACCTCTGCTCCGGTAACGCATACATAGTAGGTGCGCGCTGATGCGTGACGCCTAAAACATGAACGCCAGAACAAGAACGAGGCAAAACCGTGCGTACGTACACCCCGAAGCCCGGCGATATCAACCGCCAGTGGCACGTCATTGACGCCACCGATGTTGTCCTTGGTCGTCTTGCCAGCCAGACCGCAACACTGCTGCGCGGAAAGCACAAGCCGACCTATGCGTCCCACATGGACATGGGCGACTTCGTCATCATCATCAACGCTGAAAAGGTCGCCCTTACCGGTGCCAAGCTGGAGCAGAAGCGCGCATACCGCCACTCCGGCTACCCGGGCGGTCTGACCTCCGTCAACTACGCAGAACTGCTGGAAAAGAACCCGGTTCGCGCTGTTGAGAAGGCCATCAAGGGCATGCTCCCCAAGAACTCCCTGGCCGCACAGCAGCTGGGCAAGCTCAAGGTCTACGCAGGCCCGGAGCACCCGCACGCTGCACAGCAGCCGAAGACTTTCGAAATCACCCAGGTCGCCCAGTAGTCCTGGCCACCAAACAACTTTTTATTCAAGGAGAATCGTGGCTCAGAACGAAGAACTGACCGCCGAAGCCGTCGAGGCTGAGGAAAACCTCACCAGCTACACCTCTGAAAGCGCTCCCGCCGAGGACGCGCCCAAGAAGGAGCGCCCGGCACTGACCGTTGCCGGTGCAGCTGTTGGCCGCCGCAAGGAAGCCGTTGCACGCGTTCGCGTTGTTCCGGGTTCCGGCAAGTGGACCATCAACGGCCGCGAGCTGGCCAACTACTTCCCGAACAAGCTGCACCAGCAGGATGTCAACGAGCCGTTCCGCGTTCTTGACCTCGAAGGTGCATACGACGTCATCGCCCGCATCCACGGTGGTGGCCCCTCCGGCCAGGCTGGCGCACTGCGTCTCGGCATCGCTCGTTCCCTGAACGAGATCGACGTCGAGAACAACCGCCCCACCCTCAAGAAGGCTGGCTTCCTCACCCGTGACGCCCGCGTCATCGAGCGTAAGAAGGCCGGTCTCAAGAAGGCACGCAAGGCCCAGCAGTACTCCAAGCGTTAATCCGCTTCACCGGAAGCCCGTCCCGCCATATGGTGGGGCGGGCTTCCGCCGTTTAAGCGACGCTTGTGACGCTCCCGGACGCGCCGTGGCCGGGCGCTGCGCCGCCGTCGTCTAAACTTGAGCCGATGTCTAGATTATTTGGAACAGATGGCGTGCGCGGTCTCGCGAACGGATTGCTCACCGCGGAGCTGGCTATGCAGCTCGCCCAGGCCGCCGCCGTCGTACTTGGCCATGACCGCACTACCGACGGCAAGCGGCCACGCGCCGTCGTCGCCAGGGACCCCCGCGCCAGTGGGGAGTTCCTCGCCGCTGCCGTTGAGGCGGGGCTGTCCAGCTCCGGCGTCGACGTCTACGACGCCGGCGTGTTGCCAACCCCTGCTGCCGCTTACCTGGTGGCGGACCTCGACGCCGATTTCGGCGTCATGCTGTCGGCCTCCCACAACCCCGCCCCGGATAACGGGATCAAGTTCTTTGCCCGTGGCGGCCAAAAGCTTCCCGACGACGTCGAAGACGCCATCGAAGCGCAGCTTGGCAAGGAACCGCAGCGGCCGGTGGGCGGAGACGTTGGACGCATCCAGCGCTTCTCCGACGCCGAAGACCGCTACATCGTGCACCTGCTCCAGACGCTCCCCAAGCGGCTCGACGGCCTCAAGGTTGTCCTGGACTGCGCCCATGGCGCTGCAAGTGGTTGTTCACCGCAGGTGTTCAAGGACGCCGGCGCCGATGTCGTGGTGATCGGCGCGGAGCCGGACGGCCTCAACATCAACGAAGGCGTTGGCTCCACCCATTTGGGACCGCTGAAGGAAGCCGTGGTCAAGCACGGCGCGGACCTCGGGATCGCCCACGACGGCGACGCCGACCGCTGCCTGGCCGTGGACCATGAAGGCAACGAGGTAGACGGCGACCAGATCATGGCGATCCTGGCGCTGGCCCTCAACAAGGCCGGCAAACTCAAGGACAACATCCTGGTGGCCACGGTCATGAGCAACCTCGGCCTGAAGATCGCCCTGCGCGAGGCCGGCATCACCATCCGCGAAACCGCGGTGGGTGACCGCTACGTGTTGGAGGAAATGCGCGACGGCGGGTACAACCTTGGCGGGGAGCAGTCCGGCCACGTGATCTTCTCCGACTACGCCACCACGGGCGACGGCGTCCTCACCGGCCTGCAGTTGGCATCCCAGGTGGCGCTCACCGGCCGCAGCCTCCAGGAACTGGCCACGGCCATGCATAAACTGCCGCAGCTCATGATCAACGTCAAGGGCGTGGACAAGGCCCGTGCTGCCACCGACGAAGGCGTGGCGGCGGCTGTGGCCGCAGCCGAGGAAGAACTTGGCGAGACCGGCCGTGTGCTGCTCCGCCCGTCCGGCACCGAAGCCCTGGTCCGCGTCATGGTGGAAGCGGCAGACATGGAGACCGCCGAGCGGATCTGCAAGGGTCTCGCTGCCGTGGTCAAGGACCGCCTCGGCGCCAACAGCCAACTCTCCGTCTAGGACAACCACAACGGCCCGTTTCCCTGCGTACCAGGGAAACGGGCCGTGTGCCTTTTAAACGCAGCTCACAGGTAGTCCGGTGCGGCTTCCAGCCCGAAGTACTCTTCCAGCGTGGAAATGCCCCGGGCGGCCATGTCGGTCGCGGCATCGACGCCGATGTACCGCAGGTGCCAGGACTCGTAGAAATAGCCCGTGGTGTCATGAAACATCCAGGGATACCGGACAACAAAGCCGTACTTGTGCGCGTTGGCCTTGGCCCAGATCGCCGCAGGCTGGTCCGCGAAGCACGGTTGGAAGCTGCAGGCGCCGCCGCCATCGGCAATGTCGAACGCCCAGCCGGTCTGGTGTTCGGAGAAGCCCGGGCGGGCCGAAGCGCGGTCCGCGGCGGCCTGGCCGCTGCCCGCCACATGGCCGTTGTACGTGGCGATCTGCGTTGTGTAGGAACGGTAGCCGGAGGCCAGGGTCATAACGACGCCCTCCGCTGCGGCAGCGCCAAACATCTTTTCTGCGGCAGCCGCCGTCGTACTGTTCACCATGCTGGCCTCGCCGCTGACGGCGAGCCGTACTGCGGGCTGGACCAGGTCCGCCGGCACGTAGTTCGGGGGATTGAGGGGGCGGTGCTTGTTGACCACCACCCACGGGCTGGCGGGATCGGTGAGGGAGAAACCTGTCGCGGCAGCGCTCGACGGCGGCGGGCTGGCCGGGGTGCTGGATGCGGCGGCCGCGGGGGTCACCGCGGCAGGCTCGGACGCCATCGCGGCACTGGGAGACGGGGTGGCCGTGGACACCTCCGGCGAGGCCGTGGAGCTTTCCGGAGTGCAGGCTGTGAGGGCGGCCAGGCCGGCCCCGGCGGTGAGGAAGCCGGCAAAGGCCCGCCGTGACGGCAGGGGACGGGACTGCACGGGGTCAGACCTTCCTGAGGAGCATGCGTCGGATGGAGTGGTCGGCGTCCTTGGTGAGCACCAGTTGCGCCCGGCCGCGGGTGGGCAGGACGTTCTCCTCCAGGTTGGGCTCATTGATGCGCTTCCAGATGCCACGCGCCGTGGATTCGGCATCGTCGTCGGACAGGGTGGCGTACCGGTGGAAGTAGGACTCCGGCTGCGCGAACGCCGTGGAGCGGAGCTTGCGGAACCTGTCGACGTACCATTCCTCGATGTAGGAGGTCTTGGCGTCCACATAGATGGAGAAGTCGAAGAAGTCGCTCAATGCGAGGCCCTGCTTGCCGTCAATGCGGGGACGCGCGGGCGCCAGAACGTTGAGGCCTTCGACAATGAGGACATCGGGACGGCGGACCACCACTTCCTTGCCGGGCACGATGTCATAGGTCACGTGCGAGTACCAGGGGGCACGGACTTCCTCGGCGCCGCCTTTGACTTCGGACACAAAACGCAACAGGGCGCGGCGGTCATAGGACTCGGGAAAACCCTTGCGTTCCAGCAGATGGCGGCGCTTCAGTTCGGCCAGCGGATAGAGGAAGCCATCGGTGGTGATGAGTTCCACATTCGGCGTGCCCGGCCAACGGCGCAGCATCTCGCGCAGCACGCGGGCAATGGTGGACTTGCCCACGGCCACCGAGCCGGCAACGCCGATGACGAACGGCGTGCGCTGGGTCTGTTCGCCCAGGAAGGTGGTGGTGGCGGCGTGAAGCTGATGTGAAGCCTCCACATAAAGGTGCAGGAGGCGGGAAAGCGGGAGATAGACCTCCCGGACTTCCTTCATGTCAAGGGGGTCACCGAGGCCGCGGAGACGGAAAATGTCCTCCTCATTGAGGGGCTGCTCCATCTGGGCTGCGAGCCTGGACCAGGTCTGCCGGTCCAACTCAACAAAGGGGGAAGCGCCGTCGCCGTTTGCTTCGGTGCGTTGCAAAGTCACGCTCTCGATTCTGCCCTTAGCGCGGCGTAACAGGAAATGCGCGACGACCGGCAGATGAATTGTGGGTGATGCACGCCTCATGCTTGCGGCGGTGAGGGAGGACGTCCCACATCAGTTGTTTGCGCCAGCCGCTAGGATTGTGCCCATGTGTGGAATCGTAGGCTATGTAGGCAATTCGTCTCGTCAGGGAGCTGGCCACAGCGCCCTTGACGTCGTTGTGGAGGGGTTGCGTCGTCTTGAGTACCGCGGCTACGACTCCGCGGGCGTCGCAGTGGTGGCTGACGGGACCATCTCCTCCCGGAAGAAGTCCGGCAAGCTGAGCAACCTGGTCAGCGAACTCGAAGCAAACCCGGTCCCGGAATCCCTGACCGGCATCGGCCACACCCGTTGGGCCACCCACGGCGGTCCCACCGACCGCAACGCCCACCCGCACCTGTCCGATGGTGGCCGCCTGGCGCTGATCCACAACGGCATCATCGAAAACTTCGCAGAGCTCAAGCAGGAGCTCATCGCCAAGGGCGTCACCTTCGAGTCCGAGACGGACACCGAAGTTGCTGCCGCCCTGCTGGGTGACATCTTCCGCAACCAGCTCAACGGCGACGCCGGCAACCTCACCCAGGCGATGCGCCTGGCCTGCCAGCGCCTGGAAGGTGCCTTCACCCTCCTGGCTGTCCACGCCGACCAGCCGGATGTCGTGGTTGCTGCCCGCCGCAACTCCCCGCTGGTGGTTGGTTTGGGCGAGGGCGAAAACTTCCTCGGCTCCGACGTCTCCGGCTTCATCGACTACACGCGCCGCGCCGTCGAACTGGGCCAGGACCAGATCGTCACCATCACCGCCGACTCCGTGGAAATCACCGACTTCTTCGGCGCTCCCGCCGAGGGCAAGGAATACCACGTCGACTGGGATCCGGCATCTGCGGAAAAGGGCGGCTTCAACTCCTTCATGGAGAAGGAAATCCACGACCAGCCGGACGCCGTTGGCCAGACGCTCCTGGGCCGCTCGGACCTCAACGGCAAGCTGACGCTGGACGAGCTCCGCATCGACCCGGAGCTGCTCAAGCAGGTGGACAAGATCATCGTCCTGGCCTGTGGCACCGCCGCTTACGCCGGCCTCGTTGCCAAGTACGCCATTGAGAACTGGTGCCGCATCCCCACCGAGGTGGAGCTTGCCCACGAGTTCCGCTACCGCGACCCGATCGTGGACGCCAAGACGCTGGTTGTTTCCATCAGCCAGTCCGGCGAGACCATGGATACCCTGATGGCTGTCCGCTACGCCCGCGAACAGGGCGCCAAGACGATTTCCATCTGCAACACCAACGGCTCCACCATCCCGCGCGAATCGGACGCCGTCCTCTACACGCATGCGGGTCCGGAAATTGCCGTTGCCTCCACCAAGGCCTTCCTTGCGCAGATCACCGCTGCCTACCTCCTGGGCCTCTACCTGGCACAGCTGCGCGGCAACATCTTCTCCGGCCAGATCAAGGATGTCCTCGCGGACCTGAACAAGATCCCCGCCAAGATCCAGACCATCCTGGACGAGTCCGGCCCGCTGCGCGAACTCGCCCGCAGCATGAAGGACGAGAAATCCGTGCTGTTCCTTGGCCGCCACGTGGGCTACCCTGTAGCGCTGGAAGGTGCCCTGAAGCTCAAGGAAATCGCGTACATCCACGCTGAAGGCTTCGCTGCCGGCGAGCTCAAGCACGGCCCGATCGCCCTGATCGACGAAGGCCAGCCCGTCTTCGTGGTGGTTCCGTCCCCGCGCGGCCGTGACTCCCTGCACTCCAAGGTGGTCAGCAACATCCAGGAAGTCCGCGCCCGTGGTGCCCGTACCCTGGTGATCGCCGAGGAAGGTGACGAGTCCGTCAAGGCCTACGCCGAGCACGTGTTCTACGTTCCCGAGACGCCCACCCTGCTCATGCCGCTCCTCACCACGGTTCCGCTGCAGATCTTTGCCGCTGAACTGGCCGGAGCCAAGGGTTACGACGTGGACCAGCCGCGTAACCTGGCCAAGAGCGTGACCGTAGAATAACGGCATGATTGTTGGCATTGGCGTAGACGTCGTAGACATCGAGCGGTTCGGTCGGCAACTGGAACGGACCCCCGGCTTGCGGGACCGTCTGTTTGTTCCTGCTGAACGGGAACTCAACACCCGGTCCCTGGCCGCCCGTTTTGCTGCCAAGGAAGCCGTCGCCAAAGTCCTGGGAGCCCCTGCGGGCATGAACTGGCAGGACTGCTGGATCGGACTCGACCAGAACGGCCCCACCATCCAGGTCAAGGGAACAGTGCTTGCTGTCGCCGAGGCCAAGGGCGTCAAGCGGTGGCACCTGTCCATGAGCCACGACGGCGGCATCGCCACGGCGACTGTCCTCGCCGAGGGATAGAACGGACACAACAGAATAATGATCAGCGCCTTCACCGGCCAACAGATCAGGGATGCGGAAAAACCGTTCCTGGACGCCGGTGGGGGCGCTGTTCTCATGCAGCGGGCTGCCTACGGGCTGGCCCAGGCTGTGGTCCGGGAGGTGGGCAGGCGCCGAAAGCTGGCCGGGGCCGCCCTCACGGTCCTGGTGGGCAAGGGGAACAACGGCGGGGACGGCCTCTTCGCCGCCGCCATGTTGGCCCGCCGCGGGATGCGTACGACGGCGGTGCTCGCCTCACCGGAGGCGCACCCGGACGCTCTGGCTGCTTTTTTGGCCGCGGGTGGCCGGGTGTTGCACCTGCAGGGTGGCAATGCCGAGGAACTTGCCGTCGCAAGCGCCGGGGATGACGTTGTCATCGATGCCCTGCTGGGAACGGGGGCCCGGGGTGGCCTCCGGGGTGCGTCCGCTGAGCTCGTGGCGGCCCTGCAGGAACTGCGGCCCCGGTGCGTTGTGGCCTGTGATGTTCCCAGCGGATTGGATTCCAGTACAGGCGAAGTCCATTGGCCGGTGCTGCAGGCGGACCTCACCGTGACCTTCGGCGGGATCAAAGCGGGCCTCCTGACAGACCCCGGTGAGGGATGCGCCGGGCGGACCGTGCTGGTGGAGATCGGCATCGAGGACGCTTTGGCATCCCAGGCGCCGGAGCTGCGCCGGCTCACAACGCCGGAAGTGGGTGCCCTCCTCCCGCATCCGCAACGCCGGTCACACAAGTATTCCCGGGGAGTGCTCGGCGTCGTCGCCGGGTCACCACGATTTGCCGGCGCCGCTGTGTTGAGCGTCCATGCCGCAGCCGTGGCCGGAGCCGGCATGGTCCGCTATGTAGGGCCGGAGGCGGCCGCACGGCAGGTCCTGGCCAGGACTCCCGAGGCCCTTTGGGAAGAGGGGACCTCCGGCAGGGTCCAGGCCTGGCTCCTGGGCCCGGGCGTTGACGGCCCCGGGCAGGAGGACCACGCCCGGACCGCTGCCCAGGCTGCCTTGGACGCCGGGCTGCCGGTCGTCGTCGATGCCGGTGCGCTGAAGCTCCTTCCGCAACGGTGCCCGCCGCAGTGGATCCTGACTCCCCATGCGGGCGAACTGGCCGTGTTGCTTGCCTCGCTCCCCTCCACGGGAGAGGTTGCCGTGACACGGGAGGACGTCGAGTCGCGGCCGCTCCACTTTGTACGGCAGGCCGCCCAACAAACGGGGGCCACCGTGTTACTGAAGGGCGCCACCACACTGGTGGCATCGCCGTCGGGCGTTGTCTTCAGCCAGTCCGACGGCACCCCCTGGATGGCCACCGCCGGAAGTGGCGACGTGCTGGCCGGGGTCCTGGGCGCCTTGCTGGCGCAGTCCACGGACGCCCTGATGGACGACGACGGAGCTTACGCCGCCTTGGGCCTGAAGCCCGAAGACCGCTGGGCTGCTGTTGCCGCGGCAGCGGCGGGGATCCATGGCCGGGCGGGTCGGGCGGCGTCGGAGGATTTTGCTGGAGGGCCCCTTACAGCTTCGGCGATCATGGCTGCGGTACCCCGCGTCATTGGTTCGCTGATCGCGGAATGCGACCACGGAAAACCGTAAGGTTACTGTCCGTGTCGGGGGTCATGAGTAGGCTTGCAGCAGTTGTTCGCATCACCTAAGAGGAGAACGCATGGAAGTCTGGCCTGGATCGGCTTATCCGCTGGGCGCCACATTCGATGGCACCGGCACCAACTTTGCCCTGTTCAGTGAAAGGGCTGAACGGGTGGAACTGTGTCTCTTCGACGACGATGGCAGCGAAGTCCGCGTGGATGTCAAGGAAGTGGATGGGTACGTCTGGCACTGCTACCTGCCGCAGGTGCAGCCCGGGCAGAAGTATGGCTACCGCGTTCACGGGCCCTACGACCCCGACGCAGGCCAGCGGTTCAACCCCAACAAGCTGCTGCTGGACCCTTACGCCAAGGCAGTGCACCGGCAGATCGACTGGGATCCGTCCCTTTTCTCGTACAACCTGGGAGACCCGGACTCCCGCAATGATGAAGATTCCGCACCCCACATGATGCTGGGCGTGGTCATCAACCCGTTCTTCGACTGGGACGGCGACAAGCTCCTCCGCATCCCTTACCACAAGTCCGTGATTTACGAGGCCCACGTTAAGGGCCTTACCATGCTGCACCCGGAGGTGCCGGAAGAGCAGCGCGGTACCTATGCAGGCGTGGCGCATCCGGCCGTGATCTCCCACCTCCAGAAGCTCGGCGTCACCGCCATTGAACTCATGCCGGTGCACCAGTTCGTCAACGACGGCATCCTGCAGGACAAGGGCCTGAGCAACTACTGGGGTTACAACACCATCGGGTTCTTCGCCCCGCACAACAGCTACAGCTCAAAGGGCGATACCGGTCAGCAGGTCCAGGACTTCAAGGCCATGGTCCGTTCGCTGCACAACGCCGGTATCGAGGTCATCCTGGACGTGGTGTACAACCACACCGCTGAAGGCAACCACCTCGGTCCCACGCTGTCCTTCAAGGGCATCGACAACTCGGCCTACTACCGACTGGTGGAGGACGACCAGAAGTACTACATGGACTACACCGGCACCGGCAACTCGCTGAATGTCCGCAGCCCGCACTCCCTGCAGCTGCTTATGGACTCGCTGCGGTACTGGGTGACGGAAATGCACGTGGACGGATTCCGGTTCGACCTCGCTTCCACGCTGGCCCGCGAGTTCTACGACGTCGACAAGCTCTCAACTTTCTTCGAACTCATCCAGCAGGACCCGGTGGTGTCCCAGGTCAAGCTCATCGCCGAGCCGTGGGACGTCGGCCCCGGCGGTTACCAGGTGGGCAATTTCCCGCCGCAGTGGACCGAATGGAACGGCAAATACCGCGACACCGTCCGTGACTTCTGGCGCGGCGAACCGTCAACGCTGGGTGAGTTCGCCTCCCGCCTGACCGGATCGGCCGACCTCTACGAGCACTCGGGCCGCCGTCCTTTCGCGTCCATCAACTTCGTCACGGCGCACGACGGCTTCACTCTCATGGACCTGGTGTCCTACAACGAGAAGCACAACGAGGCCAACGGTGAGGACAACAACGACGGCGAATCCCACAACCGCTCCTGGAACTGCGGTGTTGAAGGGCCCACGGACGATCCCACGGTGCTCGGCCTGAGGGCGCGGCAGCAAAGGAACTTCATCGCGTCCCTTTTCCTGTCCCAGGGCGTGCCCATGCTGCTCCACGGGGACGAACTCGGACGGACCCAGCAGGGCAACAACAACGGCTACTGCCAGGACTCCGAACTCACGTGGATCAACTGGGACTCCGTGGACCAGCCGTTGATCGAGTTCACGGCCGCCGTCAGCGCCCTGCGCGCCAAGCATCCCACGCTCCGCCGCAGCCGGTTCTTCGATGGCCGCCCCGCTGTCCGTGGTGAGGGTGAGCGGCTTCCGGACATCGTGTGGCTGGACAAGGACGCAAGCACCATGACACCCGGGGACTGGGACACCGCCCTGGGCCGTTCGGTAGGTGTATTCCTCAACGGTGACGGCATCCGTGGGCTGGACCATCAGGGACGCCGGATCACCGACGTGAACTTCCTGCTCTACTTCAACGCCGACGTCGACGAAGTCGGATTCCGGATCCCCTCGGACGAATACGCTGCAGCCTGGGACGTCATGATCGACACCGGGGGAGAAGGTGCGGAGGCCGACATCGTCAAGGCCGACCAGATCCTCATGGTGGCGGGCAAGTCACTGGTGGTGCTCCGGGCACACAGCACTCCCGAGGTGGAACCGGACCACTCCGTGGCCGCCTCGCTGGCGGCGCTGACCCAGACCAGCACTCCGGAGACCGCCTCCGTGACGGCGCCTGCAGTCACGTCGATTGCGTTGGGGTACAAGGACGACGAAGGCGCCGGAACCGGGGATACTGCCGGGGAGGAACCGGGTGGGGCGGACACTGCCGGCGCGGAGGCGGAAGCCGGCTCTGAGGCAGACCAGAAGAAGGCGGACTCATGAGGACTCCAGTCTCCACATACAGGCTGCAGATCCGTCCAAGCTTCACCTTGCAGGACGCAGCGGAACTGACGGGCTACCTCAAGGACCTGGGTGTCGACTGGGTCTACGTCTCGCCCATCCTGACCGCCGAGAAAGGGTCCGATCACGGCTACGACGTCACCGATCCTTCCACGGTGGACCCGTCCCGCGGTGGGCCGGAAGGCCTGGAAGCCTTGTCCAAGGCAGCGCGGAAGGAAGGGCTGGGAGTCCTCGCGGACATCGTTCCCAACCACATGGGAGTAGCATCACCTGGCCAGAACGCCTGGTGGTGGCAGTTACTGAAGGAAGGGCGGTCGTCCAAGTACGCGGAAGCGTTCGACGTCGACTGGGACTTCGGCGGCGGCCGGATCCGCATCCCTGTGTTGGGCGGAGACGATGACCTTGACCAGCTCAGGATCGTCGACGGCGAATTGCACTTCTACGACCACCGCTTCCCTTTGGCCGACGGCACCTGGACCGAAGGGGACTCACCGCAGGACGTCCACAACCGGCAGCACTATGAGCTGGTCGGATGGCGCCGGGCCGACGCGGAACTGAACTACCGCCGGTTCTTTGCCGTCAACACCCTGGCCGGGGTGCGGGTGGAAGTACCGTGGGTCTTCGACGAAGCGCACCAGGAGATCGTCCGCTGGTTCCGTGAGGAACTGGTGGATGGACTGAGGATCGACCACCCGGACGGCCTGGCCGATCCCGAGGGCTACCTGGCCCGTCTGAAGGAGGCCACAGGTGGCACGTACTTACTGGTGGAGAAGATCCTGGAACCCGGGGAGAAGCTGCCGGAAACCTTCCAGTGCGAAGGCACCACCGGATACGACGCCCTGGCAGATGTGGACCGGCTCTTCGTCGACCCCGCCGCTGAAGAGTTCCTCGACGACCTCGACGCTCGGCTCCGGGACGAAGCCGAGCCTGCCAACTACCAGGTCATGATCCACGGCACCAAGCGGCGCATCGCCGACGGCATCCTCCGCTCGGAAATCCTGCGCCTGTCCCGCCTGGTGCAGGAAACCAGTGCGCTGCCGCGCTTGGACGTAGCCGATGCCCTCGCCGAGATCATCTGCTGGTTCCCCGTCTACCGGACCTACCTGCCGTACGGTCAGGAAATCCTGGAAGAATCGATCGAGCACGCGGCCAAGCACCGGCCGGAGCTGGCCGGAGTCCTGGAAGGACTTCGTCCGCTGCTGCTGGACACCACCGGCGAGCTTGCCCGGCGGTTCCAGCAGACCTCGGGCATGGTCATGGCCAAAGGCGTGGAGGACACGGCGTTCTTCCGCTACACCCGGCTCGGTACGCTCACGGAGGTGGGTGCCGACCCCACGGAGTTCGCCGTTTCTCCCGGGGAATTCCACCAGAGGATGGCCCGTCGCCAGGCGGAATTGCCGCTCTCCATGACCACGCTCAGTACCCACGACACCAAGCGCAGCGAGGACGCCAGGGCCAGGATTTCCGTGATCTCCGAGTCGGTCCCCGAGTGGGAACTCTTCCTCGGCACGGTCCAGGACCTGGCGCCGATTCCTGACGGTCCGTTGTCCGCCTTGATCTGGCAGGCGATCGCCGGTGCCTGGCCGGCGGACCGCAGCCGTCTTCAGGCTTACGCCCTCAAGGCTGCCCGCGAGGCCGGCAACTCCACCAACTGGACCGACCCCAACCTGGAGTTCGAGCGGCACCTGGCTGCCGCCGTCGACTCCGTTTTCGATGTTCCGGAGGTCGGGGCCGCGTTGGAGAACTTCGTCGCGGAACTTGAGCCGTACGGTACGTCCAACTCCTTGTCCGCCAAGCTGGTGCAGTTGACCATGCCCGGCGTGCCCGACGTCTACCAGGGCACGGAATTCCGGGATGGTTCCCTGACGGACCCTGACAACAGGCGGCCTGTGGACTTCCAGGCACGGATTGATGCGCTCGCGGAACTCGATGGCGGCGCAGGCCCGGCCAGGACGGACGAGGCCGCCAAACTCCTGGTGGTGTCCAGGGCCTTGCGGCTGCGGCGGGACCGTCCGGAGCTGTTCGGCGGGTACCAGCCGGTGGCTGCCACCGGCGCAGCGGCCGCCCACGTGGTGGCGTTCAGCCGTGGCGCGGACGCCTCGGGCGCAGTGACCGTTGCCACCAGGCTTCCCAAAGCCCTGGAGCGCAATGGCGGCTGGCGGGACACCGCTGTGGACCTTCCAGCCAAGAGCCGCGACGAACTGACGGGAACCACTTTCGACGCCGGTCCTGTCCCGCTGGCTGCGCTGCTGGAGCACTACCCGGTGGCGCTGCTGGTCCCGGTTGACTGAAGCGCCGCGCCACACCGTTACTGCACACGCTTGAATGTATAGGGGAGCTTGATGGAGCACGCTGCTGGAAAAGAGCTTTTTGATGTGTGGGCACCGGACGCACGTTCGGTAAAGCTGCTCGCGGACGGTCGCGAGTACAGCATGGAGCAAAACAACGACGGCGGCGCGCAGGGTTGGTGGCGCGCCCCCGCCGGGGTGGCGGCTGGCGAGGCCGTCCCTTACGGCTACATCGTGGACGGCGAAGGGCCGTTCCCGGATCCCCGATCACGGCGGCAGCCCGACGGCGTTCATGGGTTGTCAGCGACTTTCGATCCCTCCGCCCACCAGTGGAAGGACCAAAACTGGAAGGGCCGCAGCCTCAAGGGTGCTGTTATTTACGAGCTGCATCTTGGGACCTTTACACCGGAGGGCACCCTGGAAGCAGCCATCGGGAAGCTCGATTACCTGGTGGACCTGGGCGTGGACTTCGTCGAACTGCTGCCGGTCAACGCCTTCAACGGCGTCCATAACTGGGGCTACGACGGCGTCCTCTGGTACGCCGTGCATGAGGCCTACGGCGGACCGGCGGCCTATCAGCGGTTTGTGGATGCGGCCCACGCGGCCGGGCTGGGAGTGATCCAGGACGTCGTTTACAACCATCTCGGACCCAGCGGCAACTACCTGCCCAAGTTTGGCCCGTACCTGAAGTCCGGTGAGGGGAACACCTGGGGCGACTCGGTGAACCTGGACGGTCCCGGCTCGGACGACGTTCGGCGCTACATTCTGGAAAACGCCGCCATGTGGCTCCGGGATTACCACGTGGATGGTTTGCGGCTGGATGCAGTCCATGCGCTCCGGGATGAGCGCGCCGTGCACATCCTGGAAGAATTTGGCGCACTCGGTGATGCCGTCGAAGCGGAAACCGGCATCCCGCGGACCATGATTGCCGAGTCGGACCTCAACAACCCGCGGCTGATCTACCCCCGCAGGGACAACGGGTATGGGCTCGAAGGCCAGTGGAGCGATGACTTCCACCATGCCCTTCACGTCAACCTCAGTGGCGAGACCACCGGCTACTACGGCGACTTCGACTCCCTGGCTGTCCTGGCCAAGGTCCTGGAGCACGGCTTCCTGCACGATGGCAGCTACTCAAGCTTCCGCGGACGTCACCACGGCCGGCCCATCCGGCGGGACCTGGCACACCCCTCGGCGTTGGTGGTCTGCCTGCAGAACCATGACCAGATCGGCAACCGTGCGATTGGCGACCGCCTGACGGCATCGCTGTCCTATGGCCAGTTGGCCATCGGTGCCGTGGTCACCATGACGTCGCCGTTCACGCCCATGCTGTTCATGGGCGAGGAGTTCGCGGCTTCAACCCCCTGGCAGTTTTTCACCTCCCATCCGGAACCGGACTTGGGGGAAGCCACGGCGAAGGGCCGGATCAAGGAATTCGAGCGGATGGGATGGGACCCGGACGTGGTTCCCGATCCGCAGGACCCGGAGACCTTCCACCGCTCAAAACTCAACTGGCAGGAAGCATCCGACGGCGACCACGCCAGGTTGCTGGCACTGTACCGCGATTTAGCACAGCTGCGCCGAAACAATCCTGTCCTGGCAGACGGTGGGTTCGCGGACACCTCCGTGGAATATGACGATGACGAGCACTGGCTCGAAATGACCCGCGGAGACCTTCGGGTGGTGTGCAACTTCGGGTCGGAAACGCTCGATACCCCGGTGGAAGGGGCGGTGCTGCTGGCAACGGACGCACAAGCAGCCCTGGATAACGGCACGTTGACGCTTCCCGGCGCCAGCGCCGCCGTCGTGCGCGTCAACCGAGGCTAGCTGCTCCAAAGGTGACGGCGCCCACATGACGGACGGCGCCGTCACCCGGAGCGACACGGTGGCAGGATGGTACGTATGACTTATTCGGCCGCGGAAAACCGCTACGAAACCATGCCCTACCGCCGCGTCGGACGCAGTGGACTGAAGCTTCCCGCGATCTCGCTGGGGCTTTGGCACAACTTCGGCGATGACAAGCGGTTCGACGAACAGCGCGCCATCCTGCGCCGTGCGTTCGACCTCGGCGTCAACCACTTTGACCTCGCCAACAACTACGGACCCCCGGACGGCTCGGCCGAGACCAACTTTGGCCGGCATCTGAAGGAAGACTTCAAGCCCTACCGCGATGAACTGGTCATCTCCACCAAGGCCGGCTACTACATGTGGCCCGGCCCGTACGGTGAGTGGGGTTCCCGGAAGTACCTCATTTCCAGCCTGGACCAGTCGCTGGAGCGCATGGGCCTGGACTACGTGGATATTTTCTACAGCCACCGGCCTGATCCTGAGACTCCGCTGGAGGAGACCATGGGCGCGCTCGATTACGCTGTTCGGTCCGGCAAGGCGCTGTATGCAGGCATCTCCTCCTACACTCCTGAGCAGACACTGGAGGCAGCCCGGATCCTGAAGGAACTCGGCACGCCTTTGCTCATCCACCAGCCCAGCTATTCCATGCTCAACCGCTGGACTGAGAACGGCAGCCCCAACCTTTATGAGGCCCTGGACCAGGTGGGCGCCGGGTCCATTGCCTTCTCGCCGCTGGCCCAGGGAATGTTGACGGACCGGTACCTCAACGGTGTGCCTGCGGATTCCCGTGCAGCCAAGGAAAGGTTCCTGTCGGAATCGGCTCTGACAGAAGACAAACTCGACCGGGTCCGCGGGCTGAACGCCATCGCGCAGGGACGAGGTCAGACGCTCGCGCAGATGGCCGTGGCCTGGATCCTGCGGGACCAGCCGAAGGGGTCGCCGGTCACTTCTGCGCTGATCGGCGCCTCCAGTGTCCGCCAGCTCGAGGACACGCTCAGCGCCATCAACAACCTGGACTTCACCCATGAGGAGCTGACGGCGATCGATGAATTCGCCGTCGAGTCCGACATCAACCTGTGGGCCCAGAAGTAGCCAGCCCCACCGATCCTCTCTCACGTCCCGCCGGGTGCCGTCGATTGGGTTTAAGCTGCTGACATATTGCGAGGGGCCAGCCGGGAATAACGGCGGCCCCTCGTGTGTTGGTTAGAATGCAAAAGTGTGCGCCGAATGGCGCCGTGCCAATCTGCCGCTCTCCGGGCTCAGCCGGGGCATCGCGTGGCACTGAGGTTTTCCCAAAGGAGTTCCGTGTCTTCACATCCGATTCGTGTTGCCATTGTCGGCGTAGGAAACTGCGCCGCATCGTTGGTCCAAGGTGTCGAGTACTACCGCGACGCTGACCCGAAGTCCACGATTCCCGGTCTGATGCACGTTGAGTTCGGCCAGTACCACGTCAACGACGTAGAGTTCGTTGCCGCTTTCGATGTCGACAGCAAGAAGGTTGGCCTGGACCTCGCCGACGCCATCGGGGCCAGCGAGAACAACACCATCAAGATCGCCGACGTTCCGGCTACCGGTGTGAAGGTCCAGCGCGGTCACACCCTCGACGGACTGGGCCGCTACTACCGCGAGACAATCGTCGAGGCTCCGGAAGAAGCCGTTGATGTCGTAGCAGCGTTGCGGGAAGCCAAAGCTGACGTCATGGTCTGCTACCTGCCGGTTGGCTCGGACCAGGCTGCCAAGTTCTACGCCCAGTGCGCAATCGACGCCGGCGTTGCCTTTGTCAACGCGCTTCCTGTCTTCATTGCCGGCACCAAGGAATGGGCCGACAAGTTCACCGAGGCCGGCATCCCCATTGTTGGCGACGACATCAAGAGCCAAATCGGTGCCACCATCACCCACCGCGTGATGGCCAAGCTCTTCGAAGACCGCGGTGTCACGCTGGACCGCACGTACCAGCTGAACGTTGGCGGCAACATGGACTTCAAGAACATGCTTGAGCGCGACCGCCTGGAATCGAAGAAGATCTCCAAAACCCAGGCTGTGACCTCCAACGTCGAGGCAGACCTGCACGCAGACGACGTCCACATCGGCCCGTCCGACTACGTGGCCTGGCTCGACGACCGCAAGTGGGCCTTTGTCCGCCTCGAGGGCCGCAACTTCGGCGACGCCCCTGTCTCGCTCGAATACAAGCTTGAGGTCTGGGACTCCCCGAACTCCGCAGGCGTGATCATCGACGCCATCCGCGCGGCCAAGATCGGCCTGGACCGCGGCATCGGCGGCCCGCTGCTTTCCGCTTCCAGCTACTTCATGAAGTCCCCGCCGGAGCAGTTCAACGACGACATCGCCCGCGAGAAGGTTGAAGCCTTCATCCGCGGCGACATCGAGCGCTAACCGCGAAAGCGACGAGCGGCCCTCCTGGTAACCAACCACCGGGAGGGCCGCTCGCCTTTTAAGCGCCCCCACCTTCCCCGACGCTCTCTCACCTTTTACCCCCTTTTGGCAATCCCTCTCGCACCCGGTGAGAGAGGGCTCGCCAAAAGGGGGATTTTGGTGAGAGAGGATCAGAAGAGGCCGGTGGGTTTGCCGGAAGCGTCCACGTCCATCCGCATGGCCGCCGGCTCCTTGGGCAGGCCGGGCATGGTCATCACAGCGCCGGTCAACGCCACGATGAAGCCCGCCCCCGTCTTGGGAATGAGCTCGCGGACGTGCACCTTGAACCCTTTGGGAGCACCCAGCCTGGAGGCGTCGTCGGTGAACGAGTATTGCGTCTTGGCCATGCAGACCGGAAAGCTGGACCAACCGTTCCGCTCGATCTCGGCGAGCCGCTTCTCCGCGGGGACGGAAAACTCCACGGTATCTGCGCCGTAGATTTCCTGGGCGATGGTCCGGATCTTGTCCTCCACCGGCATCCCGAGCGGGTACAGGTGGCGGAAGCTGGACGGGCCCTGGAGCGCGGCGGCCACCTTGGCAGCGAGCTCGTCGCCGCCGTCGCCTCCACCACCGCGTCCCCAGACATCGGCGACGGCGGCCTCCACGCCTTCCGCTGCGCACCAGGCGAGCAGCCATTCGAGTTCTTCCGGGGTGTCCGTGGCGAACCTGTTGATGGCCACCACCGGTGTGACGCCGAACCTCGCCACGTTCTGCACGTGCCGTTTGAGGTTTTCAACCCCGGCGGCAACAGCCTCCACGTCGGGGCGGGCCAGGTCCTCCTTGGGAACACCGCCGTGCATCTTCAGCGCGCGGATGGTGGCAACCACCACGACGGCGGAAGGCGCCACGTCTGCGAAGCGCGCCTTGATGTCCATGTACTTTTCGGCCCCGAGGTCCGCGCCGAAGCCGGCCTCGGTCACCACGATGTCCGCCAGTTCCTGCGCAGTCCGGGTGGCGATGATCGAGTTGCAGCCGTGGGCAATGTTGGCGAAGGGGCCGCCGTGGACGAGCGCCGGCGTTCCGGCGATGGTTTGGACCAGGTTCGGCTTGATGGCGTCCTTCAGGAGCAGGGTCAGTGCCCCCTGGACGCCAAGGTCGGCGACGGTCACCGGCCGCCGGTCGTGGGTGTAGCCGAAGGTGATCCTGCCCAGCCGGGTGCGGAGGTCTTCCAGATCCGATGCCAGACAGAAGATTGCCATGATCTCCGAGGCCACGGTGATGTCGAAGCCGTCCTGCCGGGGGACACCCTGTGCGGGACCGCCCAGGCCGATCACCACTTCCCGGAGCGCCCTGTCGTTCATGTCCAGGACGCGTTTGAACGTCATGCGGCGCGGGTCGATTCCCAACTGGTTTCCCTGGAAGATGTGGTTGTCCACCAACGCCATGAGGGCATTGTTGGCCGAGGTGATGGCGTGGAAGTCTCCGGTGAAGTGGAGGTTGATGTCGTCCATGGGCAGCACCTGCGAGTACCCGCCGCCCGTGGCACCGCCTTTCATGCCGAGGATGGGCCCCAAGGACGGTTCCCGGAGGGCAATCATCACTTTGTGCCCGGCACGGGCCAGGGAATCGGCGAGTCCCACGGTGGTGGTGGACTTGCCCTCGCCGGCGGGAGTGGGGGACATGGCCGAGACCAGGACCACCTGTCCTGCAGGCTTCCCCGGTTCAGGGAGCAGCCGGGCGGGATCGACCTTCGCCTTGTACCGCCCGTACAGTTCCAGAGCATCCCGGGGAATTCCGGCCCGCTCAGCGACCTGTTCGATCGGGAGCAGCGTGGCCTGCTGGGCTATTTCAAGATCGGTCAGGACCTTGTTCTCAGACATCGTTGTCCTTCGGCTCGGTGGCGGTTCGGTGCGTGCCCGGGATGTGGGCCTGCGCCGTGCGCGCCAATCTACCAGCCAGGGCCGGGCATGCAGCGGAAGCCCTGCCGCCAAGACATCACCTGCCAGGTACCAGCAGGCCTGACACCGACTCCTTGTAGCTCTCCAAGGTGATGGCGGCGGTCCGCTGCCATCCGAACGACTCGGCGTGTGTTGCCGCAGCCCTGCCCATGTCTTCGCGCGTGCGGACGTCGTCGTACAGGTCCTCCAGGGCCTCGGCCCAATCCGAAGGATCGTGCCCCTCCACCAGTATTCCGGTCCTGCCATCGGAGACGGCACGGGTCAGGCCGCCAACCTTGGTAGCGACCACAGGTGTGCCGCACGCCTGTGCTTCCAACGCCACGAGCCCGAACGACTCGCTGAAGGAAGGCATGACCACCACGTCCGCGGACCGGAACCAGCCGGCAAGTTCCGGAGCCACTACCGGTGGGCGGTGCGTGACGATGTCGCTGAGCCCTGCGTCCTGGATGACCTGCTGCAAGTTGAAGTCCTTGGCACCGCTCAACGAGCCCAGGATGGTCATTTCAAGGTCGATGTCCGGACGGCGCTTGCGGAGGATTCCCGCCGCCTTGACGAATACCTGCGGTCCCTTGAGCCGTTGGATACGCCCGGCAAAAACAATGTGGAAGCTCTCAGGCCGGACACCCCGCTCCCTGCGGGCCTTCCGCCGGAACGATGGCGTGAATACGTTCAGGTCAACGCCGGGCGGTGCGACATCGATCCGGTCCGGGTCGGCGCCGTAGTGCGAGACCAGTTCTTCGGCCTCAGCGGGGGTGTTGGCAATCAGGCGTGACGCGCCGTCGACGATCCTTTGTTCCCCTTCTTCCCGCCGACGGGGCTCGGGGCGCTCGCCGGACTCCAGGACCAGGTTCTTGACCTTCGCCATGGTGTGCATGGTGTGGATCAGCGGCACGTTCCACAGCTCCGCCAGTTCAAGGCCCGCCACGCCCGACACCCAGTAGTGCGAGTGGATGGCGTCGTACCGTCCGTGCGGCTGGCTGTGGCGGATGGCGTCGATCTGCTCCACCATTTGGTGGAGCAGGGCGGGGAGTTCTTCTTTGGGCAGCTTCCGGCGGGGACCGGCCATGACGTTGTGGACGCAGACTCCGGGGCCGGGATGTTCGACGGCGGGTTGCCCGGCTTTGGTGGAACGGGTGAAGATCTCCACCTCCACGCCATTCTCTGCCAGCGCCATGGCCAGCGCACGGACGTAGACGTTCATCCCGCCGGCATCCCCGGCACCGGGTTGCTCCATGGGCGAGGTATGCAGGGACAGGAGCGCCACACGGCGAATCAACGGCACAGCGTTCCTCCTGCCTTAATCCCACACAGCTTTGCCTGCAGAAAACACTACTCCTGCCTTGGGCGTGGCGTGATCCCGGTGCCGGGGCTGCTAGCGTTTCCGCTGTGAGCCGCGACAAGAATTTCCACATCCGCCCCGCCACCCCCGACGACTGGCCCGGCATCTGGGCCGTCATGGAGCCCGTCATCCGCGAGGGTGAAACCTTCACCTGGGACCGTGACACCGCTGAAGACGCAGCACGTGCCAAATGGACCAAGGATGCCCCGGGCCAGACCTTCGTGGCTGTGGCTGACGATGGCGAGGTCCTGGGTACCGGGGAATTCCACGCCAACCAGGCCGGGGGCGGCAGCCATGTTGCCAACGCCGGCTACATGGTGGGGTCCAGGCATTCGGGCAGGGGCATCGCCCGAGCCTTGTGCGAGTACTCCCTGAAGGAGGCCAAAACCGCAGGGTTCCGTGCCATGCAGTTCAACGCCGTGGTGGAAAGCAATGTCCGGGCTGTGTGGTTGTGGCAGTCCATGGGGTTCCGGATCCTGGCCACCGTTCCCGAGGCCTTCAATCATCCCGAGATTGGTTTCGTAGGACTGCACGTCATGTACCAGGAGCTCAGGAAATAACCCGGCGACGTCACTTCCACAGCCCCCGGACTTCGGGAAAGGCCTGTTCGTAGCCTTCCACCAACCGCTGGCCGAGGTCCTCCGAACCCACCAGCGGGTGGGCGGCGAAGGCCCGGACCGCTGCGCCGCGGGAGCCGTCCCGGACGGCCTGGATGGTGAGCCGTTCAGCGTCCTTGACGTGGCGCATCAGTGTGAGGAAGCGCCCGCCGGGGCGGTCCTGCGGAAGCGGCAACGCGCCGTCGGGCGTCACAGAACAGGGAACCTCGACGACGGCGTCACCCGGCAACCCGGGCACGGCAACCAATGCGGGACCCGCCCCGGTGACGGCAACGGGGGAGTTGGGCACGTTGAGGATCAGCTCGGCCGGCCCGCCGCCAAACAGCGCCCGGATCACGGCCAGTGCCACCCGCTCGTAGCCACCGCCGGCGAGGTCTTCCTCGTCCCGCTGTCCGCCGTCGGTGCGTGCCTCGGCGAGGTAGCCTTCTTCCCGCGACCGCCTGGCTGCGTCCCAGCGGGCATAGGCGCCGGACGCGCCGGCGAGCTCCGGATACAGTGAGCGCTGCTGCTCGTGGATGGACGCGCCGCGGGTCTCCGTCTGGTCGCGGATCGCACCGGTCGCGTTTTCTGTGTCGTAGTAGTAATAGAGGTATTCGTTGGGCAAGGCCCGCACCCGCTGCAGGGTGTGCAGGGAAAACAGCCTGCCCTCCTCAAAAGAACGGAGCGCAGCTTCATCCGCCAGCAGTCCGGGCAGCAGGTCCTTCCCGCGCGGTGCCAGGCGGTAGAGCCAGCCGAGGTGGTTCAACCCGAAGTAGCCCACGCCGTCGAGCTTTCCGTCCGGAAGGGGTGCACCCGCGGCCGCCGCGGCGCGCTTGACCAGGCCCCCGGCAGAGTCGCAGATGCCGATCACGCGGCGTCCCAAAACAGGAACCAATGCCTCGGTGACCATACCTGCCGGGTTGGTGAAATTGATGAGCCAGGCATCGGGACAGAGGCGGCGCATTGCGTGGGCCAGGCGCAGCATCTCCGGAATGGACCTCAACGCATAGGAGATTCCGCCCGCACCCGTGGTCTCCTGCCCCAGCAGCCCGAGGTCCAGGGCAACCCGTTCATCCACTACGCGCCCTGCCGTCCCACCGGGCCGGATCGCGGCAAAGACGGCATCGACGCCGGCCAGCGCCCGTTCCAGGTCAGTGGAAACAGTGACCTGCGGGGCCGGTCCGCCACCTGGCATGTCGCGCAGGACGGCCTCGATTCCGGCAAGCCGGGAAGCGTCCACGTCATACAGAACCAGTTCATCCACCAGCCCCACGAAGGGACCCGAACGCAGGGCGCGGTAGACAAGGGGAACCCGGAATCCGCCGCCTCCGGCGATCATGAGCCGCATGCCTTGAGTCTATGCAGCCCAAGGCCTGCGGCGTAGTCTGCCGTGCATGGACGCCATGCCCCAGCGACGCTTCGACCCCCTTGCCTCCGTCCGGTCCGACGGCAGCAACCAGTGCGACCTCCTGCTCACCGGAACCGTCTTCCAGGACATCATCTTCACGGGACTGCCCCATTCGCCCGAACCCGGAACCGAAGTCTGGAGCGAGGGCATGGGAAGTTGCCCCGGGGGTGTGGCCAACCAGGCGATCGCCGCGGCCCGGCTGGGGCTCCGGACCAACCTGGCCGCCACTTTCGGCGACGACGGCTACGGCGACTACAACTGGCAGATCCTCGAAACCCAGGAGCACGTTGACCTGTCCTTGTCCCGCAGGGTTCCGGGATGGCATTCGCCGGTGACCGTTTCCCTGTGCGTGAACCAGGACCGCTCCATGATCACCCACGGGCATCCGGCACCGGTCAACACTTCGGAGTTGATCGGGAAGCCGCCCAGGGCGCTCGCCGCCGTCGCGGACCTGGGGGAGGAACTGGAACCATGGGCTCTTGCGGCAAAAGAGTCCGGGACCAAGTTGTTCGGCGTGGTGGGCTGGGATCCCAGCGGTGAATGGTCCCAAAAACGGCTTGAGCAGCTGGAACATTTCCACGCCTTCATCCCCAACGCCCCTGAAGCCATGGCATTCACTGGGAAATCCGATCCGTGGGCTGCGTTGTATTCGTTGGCGGACCGGGTACCGGTAGCCGTGGTGACGTTGGGAGCCCAGGGGGCCATGGCCGTGGATTCGGACACGGGCGAGGAAGAATGGGTTCCTTCCCTGCCGGTGTCTGCCTCTGATCCCACCGGCGCAGGCGACTGCTTTGACGCAGCCTTCATCGTCGGAAGCCTGGCGGGGTGGAAGCTGGGGGACCGCCTCAGGTTCGCGAACCTGTGTGCCTCGCTGGCCGTTCAGCAGGTGGGTGGATCGCTGGCGGCACCCGGATGGGGCGACATCGCGGATTGGTGGCAGCGCGCCAACGCCAGGAAGGAACGCCAGTCCAGCCAATGGCTGCGCCGCTTCGCCTTCCTGGAGCCGATCGTGAAGGATATTCCAGCCGAAGCCCAACGGCGTGCCCGCGCCACCATTGCCCACCTGTCAGACGCGCACTGACCTGCGGAGTGCCCCTCCAATTAACCGGCCCTCACCGGCGCTACTAGAATCTCTTAGGTGACTTACGAAGCAGCGGCAGACATTGGGATCGGTTCCAGGCCCTCCATAGCAAAATCGGCAGTACTGGAACGATCGGCCGTGATCGACCTCGAGGCCATCCGGCACAACGTCCGCCAGTTCGTCGCCATCGCCTCTCCGGCCGCCGTCATGGCCGTGGTCAAAGCCGATGCCTACGGCCACGGTGCGGTGCAGGTAGCCCGTGCCGCCCTGGAGGCCGGAGCCCGCTGGCTTGGCGTGGCGCACATTTCGGAGGCCCTGGCCCTGCGCGCTGCCGGTATCGATGCCCCGTTGCTCGCCTGGCTGCACACCCGCGAAAGCAACTTCCAGGCGGCAGTGGCCGCCGGCGTCGACGTCGGAATTTCCGGGTGGGAGCTGGATGCGGTTGTGGCTGCGGCCCGCGAGCAGGAACGCCCCGCCCGGGTCCACCTCAAGGTGGACACCGGCCTGGGCCGCAATGGCTGCACCATGGCCGACTGGGACCAACTAGTGGGACAGGCCATGGAATACCAGGATGAGGGCCTGCTGCGCGTAGTGGGGATCTTCTCGCACCTGGCAGTGGCGGACGAGCCGCAACGGCCGGAGACCGACCAGCAGTTGCAGGTGTTCCGTGAAGCACTGGCCATCGCCGAAGACGCCGGCGTGGACACCGAAGTCAGGCACATCGCCAACACGCCCGCAGCACTGTCCAGGCCGGATTCGCATTTCGACCTCATCCGCGTGGGGCTCGGGATCTACGGATTGTCGCCTTTCGCCGGCGCCACCTCCACCGAACTCGGCCTGCACCCCGCCATGACCGTGCGGACCCTGCTGTCCAACTGCAAGAAAGTCCCCGAAGGCCAGGGGGTGTCCTACGGTCTCCACTACCACACCAGCGAAGAGAGCACGCTGGGCCTGGTACCGCTGGGCTACGCTGACGGGGTACCGCGGGTGGCTACCGGCGGACCGGTCCGCGTCAACGGCGTCAACTACCCGGTGGTGGGCCGGATCGCCATGGACCAGATGGTGATCGACCTGGGCCCCCTGACGGCTGAGCAAACAGCTCAACTCAAGGGCAGCGAAGCCGTGATGTTCGGTGATGGCGCCGACGGCGGACCCACCGCAGACGACTGGGCGGCGGCCGCGGGAACCATCAACTACGAGATCGTCACCCGCATCAGCCCCAGGGTACCGCGCAGTTACGTCAATGAAGCTCCCTCCGGCGCCGATGCCCAGGTGGAACCGGAAGCGGCGGCGCTGTGAGCGGGCCCCAGTGGGAGCGCACCCTGAGAGTTACGACGGCGGAGCAGACCCACGCCGTCGCGGCGGCACTGGGCGGTGTCCTTGAGGCGGGCGACCTCTTGGTGCTCACCGGGGAACTGGGTGCCGGGAAGACGACCTTCACGCAAGGACTCGGCGAGGGACTCGGTGTGCGTGCCGGGATCATCTCGCCCACTTTCGTCCTGGTGCGGATCCACCCGAACCTTCCGGACGGTCCGCGGCCAGGCGGGCCGGACCTGGTCCATGTGGATGCCTACAGGCTGGAATCGTCCGCGGAGATCGACGACATCGACCTGGAAAACACCATGGACACGGCCGTGACCGTGGTGGAGTGGGGGCGTGACCGGGTGGAGCACCTTTCCGCCAGCAGGCTCGACGTGGAACTGCACAGGGCTGTGGGCGCGGGTTCCCCCGGTGCAGGTGGCACCACTACCGACGCCGTGCTGGACTTCGACACCGAAGACGACGACGAGCCACGCACCATCATTTTCCGCGGCTTTGGTCCCCGGTGGTCCGAGGCCCCGCCCATGCTCGAAACAAGCCAGGAAGGAGACCGCTGATGCTGATCCTCGCCATCGACACCTCCGCCGTGGCCAGCGCTGCCCTAATCTCCGATGCCGCCATGGAATCGGTGGTGGATTCCTTCGCCACGGAGGACACCCGAAGCCATGCCGAGGTCCTGGCGCCGGGCATCGACAAGCTCCTGGCCGGTGCGGGCGTCACCGGTGCGGACATCGATGCGATCGTGACCGGCGTGGGACCGGGACCCTTCACCGGACTTCGGTCCGGGATCGCCACCGCGCGCACCTTGGCGTTTGTCTGGAACAAGCCCTTGTACGGCCTGATGAGTCTGGACGCGATCGCGCTGGAAGTCGCTGAGTCCACGGCCGCTGTCCCGGAATTCCTGGTCGCCACGGATGCACGGCGCAAGGAGGTCTACTGGGCCCGCTACACGCTCCCGGAAGGGCAGCTGCCGCAGCTGGCCGACGGCCCGCATGTGGGCTTCGCGTCCGGCTTGCCGGACCTTCCGGTCTTTGGTGCCGGTGCCGGGCTTTACGCTGACGATCTCAATGCCGTGGAAGATTTTGCGCTGGCGCAGCCGGACGCTGCGTCCCTGGGCCAGTTCGCCCTGGCGAAGCTGGCGGCGGGGGAGCAGCTCCTGGACTCCACGCCCTTGTACCTGAGGGAATCCGATGCCCAGGTTCCCGGGCCCCGCAAGCGGGCGTTGTGAGGTGGCAGGCGTGAAGCTCTCTCCCAGGCTTGAAAGCGCGGGGATCTCCCTGCGGGACATGACCGAGGCCGATATCCCGGCCGTGGAGGCACTGGAGCGCCGGTTGTTTCCGGTTGACGCGTGGCCGGTGCAGATGTTCTTCGACGAGTTGTCCCAGCCCGAAACCCGCCGCTACGTGGTGGCGGAGGCAGCCGGCCGGATCGTGGCGTATGCGGGCTTGATGTGCATCGAGCCCATAGCGGATGTCCAGACGATCGCCGTCGTTCCTGAATACGAAGGCAAGGGAATCGGCTCCGCGGTCCTGACCGAACTTATCGAGGAAGCGCGGCGCCGCCGCGCGGCAGACGTCCTGCTGGAGGTCCGGGCAGACAATCCGCGGGCCCAGCAGCTGTACCTGCGCTTTGGGTTTGAACAGATCCATGTCAGGCCCCGGTACTACCGCGACGGCACCGACGCCTTGATCATGCGTCTTTCCCTCACCGAACCACACCCCACAGAAGGAACCGAAGCGTGAGCGTTTCCTCCCCGCAGCATCCGTTGGTCCTGGGCATCGAGTCCTCCTGCGACGAGACCGGCGTCGGGATCGTGCGCGGAACCACGTTGCTGACCAACACGGTGTCTTCCTCCATGGATGAGCACGTCCGCTTTGGCGGTGTGATCCCCGAGATCGCCTCCCGGGCCCACCTGGACGCTTTCGTGCCCACGCTGCGGGAGTCGTTGCAGGAGGCCGGCGTAACCCTGGACGAGATCGACGCGATCGCAGTCACCTCCGGGCCGGGCCTGGCGGGAGCGCTCATGGTGGGCGTGTGCGCAGCCAAGGCGCTCGCGGTGGCCACGGGCAAACCGCTGTACGCCATCAACCATCTGGTGGCCCACGTGGGTGTGGGGCTGCTGGACAAGGCGCCCGACGCCGGTGCTGCCGCCGGCCTGGGTGCCGGCGACCTGCCGGAGAACCTTGGAGCACTCCTGGTGTCCGGGGGCCATACGGAGATCCTGCGCATCCGGAGCATCACTGACGATGTTGAGTTGCTGGGTTCGACTATTGATGACGCCGCAGGCGAAGCGTACGACAAGGTCGCCCGCATCCTAGGACTCGGTTACCCGGGCGGTCCCGCGATCGACAAAATGGCCCGGCAGGGAAACCCGAAGTCCATCCGCTTCCCGCGTGGATTGACGCAGCCCAAGTACATGGGAACGGCCGGGGAGCATGGCCCGCACCGGTATGACTGGTCCTTCAGCGGCTTGAAGACCGCTGTGGCACGGTGCGTGGAGCAGTTTGAAGCCCGGGGCGAAGAGATCCCCGTGGCTGACATCGCAGCGGCTTTCCAGGAAGCCGTGGTGGACGTCATCAGCTACAAAGCCGTGCTCGCGTGCAAGGAGAACGGGATCACCGATGTCCTGCTCGGGGGCGGCGTTGCGGCCAACTCGAGGCTCCGGGAGCTGACTGGCCAGCGCTGCGCTTCTGCGGGCATCAAACTGCACGTGCCGCCGCTGGGCCTGTGCACGGACAACGGTGCCATGGTCGCGGCACTGGGCGCCCAGCTGATCATGGCAGGGATCGGACCCAGCGGCCTTTCCTTCGCCCCGGATTCATCGCTGCCCGTCACCACGGTGTCAGTACCTGCCTGATCCGGACGTGGGCGTGCTGCCCATGTCCGGTTGGCCGGATCAGGCGTCGGGACCTTTGCGCATCTGCTGGACCAGGTCCATCACCACTGCCTGGAGATCGCCGTTGTGTTCGGCGGCTACGCGGCGCTGGCGCTGGTAGCTGGCGCCCCGCTCGATGATCCTGGTGACGTCGGCCAGTTCCTCGGAGCACCCGAGCTTTGCTGCCACGGGTTCCAGCCTCTTGATGGTTTCGGCCAGGTGGTCGGTGACCAGCTGTTCGTTCCCGGCGGCGTCGAGGATGATGATGGCTTCCATCCCGTAGCGGGCGGCGCGCCACTTGTTTTCCTGGACGTGCCATGGCGGCATGGTGGGGATGGTTCCGCCGGCGTCCAGGATGGAGGAGAACTCGTCCACCAGGCACTGGGTGAGCGCCGCGATGGCGCCGACTTCCTCCAGCGTGGCCAGGCCGTCACAGATCCGCATTTCAATGGTTCCCAGTGCCGCGACCGGGCGGATGTCCCAGCGGATCTCTGAAATGGCATCGATCACGCCGGTGGTGAACATGTCCTGGACGTAGGACTCGTAGGCTTCCCACGTATCGAACTGGAAGGGCAGGCCCGCCGTGGGGAGCTGCTGGAACATCAGTGCGCGCTGGGATGCGTAGCCGGTCTCTTCCCCCGCCCAGAAGGGGCTGGAAGCGGACAGGGCCTGGAAATGCGGGAAGTAGTTCACCAGGCCGTCCAGGATGGGAAGGACTTTGTCCCGGCGGTCAATGCCCACGTGGACGTGGACGCCGTAGATCACCATCTGCCGGCCCCACCACTGGGTGCGCTCGATCAGCTTGGCGTAGCGTTCCTTGTCGGTGACCGGCTGGAGCAGGGGAGGGCTGAACGGGTGGCTGCCTGCGCAGAAGACCTCCACGCCCAAAGAGTCGGTGACCGAGCGGACGGCGGAGAGTGACCGGTTGAGGTCCTCCTTGGCCTCCTTGACCGTGGTGCAGACGCCGGTGACGAGTTCCACCGTGTTCAGCAGAAGTTCGCGCTTGATGTGCGGGTGTTCGTCGTCCTCGTTGAGGCCTGGGTGGTTGGCGGCGACGCCCTTGAGGACCTCGTTGGCTACAGAGACCAGTTCCCCCGTTTGTGCATTGACCAGCGCCAATTCCCATTCCACACCCAGTGTCGACTGCCTGGATGGCGCAAACTCAATCTGCACGTAGTCCCCTCGTTGTGTCTTCAGGCCGGTGGAGTCCCGGCCCGGCGTTGCCCCGCTGCGGGGCCGCCAGCGGTCGGCACAAGTCTAGTGCAGCGGAGCGGCCCGGCATGCGGCGGCGCCGGACATTAAGTCCGGTTGAATTGATAATGCGAATGATTCGCAATAGACTGCCTGCATGCACCTCACCATCGTCAGCTCCCTCGACAGCCAATGCCGTGAAGCCGCCGCTGCGCGGCTGGGAAACACGCATGCGAACTCCGCCGTCGTCCTCCATGACCTCCTCGATGGTTCCCTGGTCCTGCGCCGCGTCTACAGGGACGGCAAGCTCTTCGAGCGTGAAACCACGGTGCTGGAACACGGCTGCCTCAGCTGTACTGTGCGCCTGGACGTGGTTCCTACGGCAGAACGCCTGGCCTCCTGCGGCTTCGACCACGTAGTCCTGGGCCTCCCGCCCGGAGTGGCTTCCGGGATGGCTGTGACCGAGTTGCGGCAAGGACTCAGCAGGCCTGCTGTGATCGACAATGCCGTCCTGTCCCTCGATCCCGCGGACCTGGACGACCACATCTGGGACCGCCACACCCTGTTCGAGTCAGGCTTTACGTCCATGCAGCAGGACGACCGGACCAGCGGCGAGTTCCTGATCGGTGAGTTCGGGCAAGTGGATACCGTCATGATGCATGCAGGCCTCGGTGCCGAGCTGACAGGACATGCCGGCAGCGGATCCGATGCCTGGCGCAGCGGCATGGAACTGCTGGGACAACTGGCACCGCACGCCGCCGCCGTGGGAACCGGCGACGACTTCCTGCCAGGATGCTTCGACGACGCAGAGGCCCAGGCAAGAACCAGGCCCGGAACCGTGCGCCTGCCGTTGACCGATGCCGTGGGTTCCTACCGCACCGTGCTGCACAAAGCCCCCAGGCCGCTGCACCCCGGTCGCTTCCGTGACGCCCTGCCCAGGCTGGCGGCGGGAAGCCACTGGATGCGGGGACGACTGTGGATCGCCTCGGCAGCCACTACGCGCATCGCCGTCCAAGGCATCGGCCCCCGTGTTTGGCTGGAGAGCACCGGCACCTGGCTGGCCGACGCCCAGGCCACAAGCTCAAAGGCGGGTCGTACCGCACTGGTGCCGCCCGGCGTCGAACCCGTCCTGGAATGGCATCCAGAATATGGCGACCGTGGCACCGTACTGGCGGTGACCGGACGCTCGGAGGATGTCGATCCCGCGGAAATCGGGCGCCTGCTGGAAGGCTGCCAGCTCAGCGACGCCGAGATGGCACGCGACGGCGCGGTCTGGGAGGACCCGCTGGACCTCAGCGACGCCCTCCAAAGCCCCCACTGATGGAACCAAAGAAAAGGAGCACCACATGAAGGTCCGGAACTCGCTGCGAGCCCTGAAGAAGATCCCCGGCGCCCAGATTGTCCGCCGCCGCGGCCGCACGTTCGTCATCAACAAGAAGAACCCCCGGATGAAGGCCCGCCAGGGCTGACCGTTGCGGGCCGGGCACTGCCGGACGCTGTTTAATGGGTTCATGCCCATCCTGAACAAAGACATGTCCCTGTGCATATCGCTGGCGGCCCGGCCCAGCAACATCGGAACCCGGTTCCACAACTACCTCTACGATCTGCTGGGCCTGAACTTTGTTTACAAGGCATTCGCCCCCGCAGACATCACCATGGCAGTGGCCGGCATCCGTGGCCTGCCTATCCGCGGCGCAGCTGTTTCCATGCCGTACAAGGAAGCCGTGATCCCGCTGGTGGACGTCATGGACCCCTCGGCGCTGGCCATCGACTCCGTCAACACCATCGTCAACGACCACGGCGTGCTGACCGCCTACAACACGGACTACATCGCCATTGCCCGGCTCCTGGCGGACCACCAGGTCCCCTCAACGCACTCGGTGCTCCTCCGTGGAGCCGGCGGCATGGCCAAGGCCGTCGCCGCGGCGCTCCGGGATGCCGGTTTCACCACGGTGACCATCGTGGCCCGCAACGAAGCCAAGGGCAGGGCGCTCGCCGATCTCTACGGTTTCGGCTGGCAGGACGATGTCAACGGCTCCACGGCGGACCTCATCATCAATGTGACACCCCTGGGAATGGCCGGCGCCGACGAGACCGCCCAGTCCTTCAACGACCCGACCATCGCCGCGGCCCAGGTGGTGTTCGACGTCGTGGCCCTGCCCGCTGAGACTCCGCTGATTTCGGCTGCGCGGTCGGCAGGCAAGCCGGTCATCACTGGCGCGGAAGTGATCGCCATCCAGGCAGAGGAACAGTTCGTCCTGTACACAGGCGTCCGTCCCACGCCGGAACAGGTACGCGAGGCTTCGGAGTTTTCCCGGCGCTAGCCTGCCTGCTGTGCGTGCGTTGCCGGTTCCACCACGATTGCCACTCTGTCCTCGCCGATCCGGGTGAGGACCAGGGTGGCTGTTTTGCCGCCCTTGGACTTTGCGGCGGGCTTGCCGGGCAGCAACTGCTTCCTCAGTTCCTCCGGGGTGACTGCTGTTCCCCGCTTCTTGATGTCCAGCACGGTGATGCCATTCGCTTTTACCCAGGCCTTCAGCGCCTTGACGTTGTACGGCATGGTCTCGATGACTTTGTAGGCGCGGGCGAACGGTGAGTCGTGCAGCTCCGGGGCGAAGATGTAGGCGATGTGTTCATCCGCCAGGTGCCCGCCCAGCCGTTTGGCGACGTCGGCCACCAGTCCTGCGCGGATCACCGCACCGTCCGGTTCGTACAGGTAGCCTTCAACAGGCCCGACGGCGGCTGCCGGACCGCCGTCGAAATCCTCGCCGCTGGTGATCTCCGCGGCGCCCTGCGGCCCGATCACGAGGGCGGCCCGGCGTACCCCGGGGCGGGCGACGGCGTTGAACCACAGGGTCACCTCCGTGACGTCACCGCCCACCGAAACCCACTGGGCCTCGCAGCCGTCAGGGACCGAATCATGCGGCATGCCCGGGCCCATCTTGACTCCCACGGACCGTCCGGTGGAGGCAAGGTGTTCCACGAACGACAGTGGGGGAGAGAAGGCCTCAGGGTCCCAGATCCTGGTGGTGCCGGACGTCGAGGTGGTGCGCCGGGCGGGATCCAGCCAGACACCGTCCACGCCATCCAGCTCAACGGAGGCAGCATCGGCGTGCACCACCACTGCGTGGGGGAACGGCATGAGGTTGATGGTGGCACAGGCGGCCGTGGTTTCATCCATCTCCACGGCGGTAACTGCGATATCCATCGACGCCAGGGCCAGGGAATCGGCTCCGAGCCCGCAGCCCAGGTCGGCAACATGGGTGACACCGGCCTTGGCGAAGCGCTCGGCGTGGCGCGCGGCGACATTGAGGCGCGTAGCCTGTTCCAGGCCCGCCTGGGTGAAGAGCATCCGGTGGGCGAACTCGCCGAACTTCGCCTCGGCCTTGGTGCGCAGGCGGGACTGGGTCAGGACGGCCGCCACGAGTTCGGGGGAGTGCCCGGCCTTGCGCAGATCCGCGTTCAGGGCCAGGGCGTCGGCTTCCCGGTAAGGCCCGAGCGACGCCAGGAGATCCCATCCTTCGGTAGTCAGCAAAGGTGCAAGGTGTTCCTGGGGAGCGTTGGGCATGGCATCCAGCCTAACGTTTTCGCGTCCCGGACCGGGACGATGGTGATCAGCCCGATAGGGTTGATTTCATGGAAGACACCGCAGCTCCGCAGCCCTCCGACACCAACAACACCGGCGGAAACCAATCCGTCCGGCCCGGAGCCGATGGACATTCCGCCGGCCGGTCCTTTTCCACTTATGCCCGTCCTGCCCTGATCGCCGGCGTGGTGATCGCGGTGATCTGCATCGGCCTGCTCATCGTCATTTTTGCCTTGGATTCCTTCAATGCCGCCGCCTACTCGGTGACGGGCAAGAGCGTCAACGATGCCACCGACGAGGCCCGTGACATCCGGGAGTTGTATACGGGTGCCCGCACGGGCGGGACCATCGGCCTGGTGGTTTCCGGCGTCGTGGCAGTTGCGTCGGGGATTGCGCTGTACCTCAACCGCGGGGCTGCGGCGGCGGACGGCGATGACGAGGATTACGATCTGGACGATCTCCGGGACCAGTAGCGGGTTCACCCATGACGAAATGCTGGCACTCGCCTTGACCGAGTGCTAACGGCTTACATAGAGTCTGTGTTAGCACTCTCCCCGTGAGGCTGCTAACCACGCCAGGTAAGCTGCCGGCACCGCGACGACGGTTGCACGCCTCGGCACCCTTGTTCTTAGTCCATGAATCAGCTCATGAAAAGGAGAGATCCGAGTGTCGGTCTCGATTAAGCCTCTTGAGGATCGTATTGTTGTTCGCCCGCTCGAAGCAGAGCAGACCACGGCTTCGGGCCTGGTCATTCCGGACTCCGCACAGGAGAAGCCGCAGGAAGGCGAAGTTGTTGCAATCGGCCCCGGCCGCTTCGATGACAACGGCAACCGCGTTCCGGTTGACGTAGCTGTTGGCGACGTCGTCATCTACTCCAAGTACGGCGGAACCGAAGTCAAGACCGGTGGCAGCGAGTACCTCGTTCTGTCCGCCCGCGACGTCCTCGCGATCGTCGTTAAGTAACTTCCTGGATTCCCGCACCGCAGCCACTTTGGAAACACTCCGAGCCGCCGCGGTGCGGGTTTTCCGTCTTGAAAGGACACAACCATGGCAAAGCAGCTTGCATTCAACGATGCTGCCCGCCGGTCTCTTGAGGCCGGTATCGACAAGCTCGCCAACACTGTCAAGGTGACGCTGGGCCCGCGCGGCCGCAACGTCGTACTGGACAAGAAGTGGGGCGCGCCCACGATCACCAACGACGGCGTGACCATCGCCCGTGAGGTGGAGCTTGACGACCCGTACGAGAACCTTGGCGCACAGCTGGCCAAGGAAGTAGCCACCAAGACCAACGATGTCGCCGGTGACGGCACCACCACGGCCACCGTCCTGGCCCAGGCCCTGGTCAAGGAAGGCCTCCGCAACGTCGCAGCCGGCGCAGCTCCGGGCGAGATCAAGCGCGGCATCGAGGTTTCCGTGGAAGCCATCGCCGCCCGGCTCCTGGAGAACGCCCGCGAGGTCGAAGGCACCCAGGTCGCCAACGTTGCCGCCATCTCCGCGCAGAGCGATGAGGTTGGAGAGCTTCTTGCAGAAGCTTTCGGCAAGGTGGGCAAGGATGGCGTCATCACCATCGAAGAGTCCTCCACCACCCAGACCGAACTGGTCCTCACCGAGGGCATGCAGTTCGACAAGGGCTACCTGTCGCCGTACTTCGTCACGGACGCAGAGCGTCAGGAAGCCGTCCTCGAAGACGCGCTGATCCTGATCAACCAGGGCAAGATCTCCTCCCTGCAGGAATTCCTGCCGCTGCTGGAGAAGGCCCTCCAGGCTTCCAAGCCGCTCTTCATTATCGCCGAGGACATTGAAGGCGAAGCCCTGTCCACGCTGATCGTCAACCGTATCCGCGGAACGCTCAACGTTGTGGCCGTCAAGGCACCGGGCTTCGGTGACCGCCGCAAGGCCATGCTCCAGGACATCGCCACCCTCACCGGTGCGCAGGTTGTCTCCCCGGACCTGGGCCTCAGCCTGGACACCGTTGGCCTTGAGGTGCTCGGTACTGCCCGCCGCATCACGGTTACCAAGGACAACACCACCATCGTTGACGGCGCCGGCACGGAGCAGGACGTGGCCGACCGCGTTGCACAGCTCCGCGCAGAGCTCGCCCGCACCGACTCCGACTGGGACCGCGAGAAGCTGCAGGAACGCCTGGCCAAGCTGGCCGGCGGCATCGGCGTGATCAAGGTTGGCGCAGCCACCGAGGTTGAGCTCAAGGAAAAGAAGCACCGCATCGAGGACGCTGTGTCCTCCACGCGTGCTGCCCTCGAAGAAGGCATCGTCTCCGGTGGCGGCTCCGCCCTCGTCCACGCCCTGAAGGCACTGGATGAGTCCCCGGAGGTCAAGGCACTGGAAGGTGACGCAGCTGCCGCTGTCGGCATCGTGCGCCGCGCTCTGGTCCAGCCCCTTCGCTGGATCGCCCAGAACGCCGGCTTCGACGGTTTCGTGGTTGTTTCCCGCGTGTCCGACCTTGAGGCCAACCACGGCTTCAACGCCAAGTCCGGCGAGTACGAGGACCTGATCGCCGCAGGCGTGATCGACCCCGTCAAGGTCACCCGCTCCGCACTCCGCAACGCCGCTTCCATTGCAGCCCTGGTCCTCACCACCGAGACCCTGGTTGCCGAGAAGCCGGCCGAGGAAGAAGACGCACACGCAGGTCACCAGCACTAAGCTGACTGCATCAAAGAGCCCCGGTCACGTGCGCGTGGCCGGGGCTTCTTGCTGCCTTCACCCGAGTGCGCTGCCGCTATTGTGAGCGTCCGACGGCGGCGGTACCCTGACGCTTATACGGCGGCTTGGGCGGGCCAATCCCGGCTGCTTGAGGCCGCGGGGTGAGTCATGTCAGTACCGGCCACAGCCTTGGACCAGGGCCGCTCAGCGTATTCGGAACATCGCTGGAGCGAGGCCTTGGAGTGCCTTGTTCGGGCGGACGCAGAGGGCGGCCTTCCTGCCGAGGACCTCGAAACGTTGGCATCGGTGGCCATGCTGCTGGGCAAGGACTCCCAGGGGGAGGAATACCTGACCCGGGCCCATGATGACTTCCTGGCCATGGGGGATGTACCGGGTGCCGCGAGATGCGCCGCCTGGATGGTCCTCTACCTGATGGACATCGGCGAAAGTTCCCACGGTTCAGCGTGGATGTCCAGGGCCACGCAACTGGTCGAGTCAATGAATGGTGCCGGCCCGGCGGAGGGTTACCTCCTGATTCCGTCGGCGCTCGGGGCGCTATACCACGGGAGCCCGGCGAAGAGCGAGGAACTCTTTACCCGCGCCTTGGGTATTGGACGGCGTTTCCAGGACCGGGACCTCATGGCCCTGGGGCAGCTTGGCCTGGGCACGGCCCGGTTGACCCTGGGTTTTCCCGACGAGGGGCTGCAGCTCCTGGATGGGGTGATGTTGTCTGTCACAGCGGGCGGGATATCCCCGATTCCCACCGGGATCATTTACTGTGCAGTGATCGGCAGTTGCCGGCTTGCCTACGATGTGCGCCGGGCCCGGGAATGGACCACGTCGCTGGAGCGCTGGTGCGGGGACCGCCCGGATATGGTGATGTTCAGCGGCCAATGCCAGAACCACCGGGCTGAGCTGTTCATCCTCCACGGTGCATGGGACGACGCCCTTGATGCCGCCCGCATCGCGCAGGACCGCTCGCGCCGGGGAGATCCTGAAGCCCTCTACGGGGCGTGGTACCAGCAAGGCGAGGTGCTTCGGCTCAGGGGAGATTGGGAAGCAGCCGAAGCCGCGTACGCAAAAGCCGGGGAAACAGGGTTTGAACCGCTGCCGGGCTTGGCGCTGATGCGGGTTGCCCAGGGCAGGATTTCCCAGGCGCAGGCCATGATGCGCCGCGCGGTTGCTGCAGCCGATCCAGCCAACAGGTACCGCCTGCTGCCGGCGCTGGTGGAAGTGGAACTCGCTGCGAAGGACGCCGGAGCGGCAAGGGAAGCCGCCGATGAGTTCTCAACCCGGGCGGGGGAGTCCGTCAGGCCGTTGGAGCACGCCTTGGCAGCGCAGGCGGAGGCCGGGGTGTTCCTGGCCGAAAGCCGCCCGCTCGAGACGTTGGCGGCGGCACGGAAAGCCTGGCGGATCTGGTACAGCCTGGAGGCGCCCTTCGATGCCGCCCGTTGCCGCGTCTTGGTAGGACGCGCCTGCGCCGGGCTTGGCGACCAGGATTCAGCGGCGATGGAGTTCGAGGCAGCCAAGGCCGAATTCTCCGGGCTGGGCGCTCATCCTTCCCTCCGCGACGTCCTGGAGGTCAGCGCATCTCCGGCTGGCTCCGGCACCTCGCCGCTGAGCGCCAGGGAGTTGGAAGTCCTGCGGCTCGTTGCCGGGGGCAATCCCAACAAGGCCATCGCCCGTTCGCTCTACCTGAGCGAAAAGACCGTGGCTCATCACGTCAGCAACATCCTGACCAAGTTGTCCGTGCCGTCCCGTGCGGCGGCCACCAGTTACGCCTACGAGCACCGGTTGCTGGACTGACGCCCCAATACCGGGCTATGGGCATAAGTACCCATGCCCTGACGGGAAGGATGGGTCATGCTCCCGAGGCGGTGTCCCGGGCTGGAACCATAGCGTGGCTGTATGAACATTCCACTGCTGGCCGTGACCGTCTCCACGGTGCTCTTCGCAGCCAGCATGCTCCCCATGCTGGCCAAGGCCGTCCGTACCAAGGACCTGGCCTCCTACAGCCTGGGCAATATTGCCCTGACCAACGTCGCGAACGCCGTTCACTCTCTGTACGTCTTCGATCTGCCGGCTGGACCGGTATGGCTGTTGCACTCCTTCTATGTGGTTGCTTCGGCGCTGATGCTGGCCTGGTGCTTGCGGTACCGGAAATCAACACGTGAAGCGAAAGGGACCGGACGATGGAACCGGAAAATAGCAAAGCTGTGGAAACGATCATCGTGGGAGGCGGGCAGTCAGGGCTTGCGCTGGGCTACTGGCTGGCGCGGTCAGGCCACGACTTCCTGATCCTTGACGAGCACGCCAGGAGCGGTGACGCCTGGCGGCAGAGGTGGGATTCCTTGCGCCTCTTTACCCCGGCCAAGTATGACGGCCTGCCCGGAGCACCCTTCCCCGGAGACAGGGTGGCCTTCCCTTCCAAGGACGAGCTGGCGGACTACCTCGAAAAGTACGCCCGGACCTTCAATCTTCCCGTTGAGCACCGCACCCGGGTAGAGGGGATTGAAAAGATGGAAAACCCTGCGGGGACCGGGCCGCACGGGTCCCGTTTCACGGTGCGCTCGGGTAGCCGTACGTGGCATGCCCGGAACGTGGTGATTGCCACCGGCGGGTACGGGATCCCCCGGCGTCCGGAGTTCGCGGACGCCCTCCACCCGGGAATCCACCACTTCCATTCGGTCGATTACAGGAACCCCGCGCAACTCCAGCCGGGTGGGGTGCTGGTGGTGGGGCTCGGAAATTCCGGGGCGGAAATTGCCCTGGAGGCAAGCCGTACGCACCCCACGTCGGTGGCAGGGAAGCCCGGCGGTGAGATTCCGGTGCGCCACGGACGGTTCGCTGCCCGCACCGTGCTGCCTGTCATACGGTTCCTGGGGATGTACGTCCTGACCGTGGATAATCCCGTTGGCAGGAAGGCCGCTGCAGCCTTCCATTCCATGGCCACGCCCTTGATCCGGACCCGAACCAAGGAACTCCGCGCAGCCGGCGTCAACGTCTTGCCCCGTGTAGCGGGGACACACCATGGGCGGCCGTTGCTGGCGGACGGGCGCGTCCTGGACATCGCCAACGTCATCTGGTGCACCGGCTACCGGGAGGACTACTCATGGGTCAAGCTGCCCCGGGGCGTGCAGCTTGAAGGCCTGATCGGTCGACGGGGAGTGGTGGACCCGGTCCCGGGTCTTTACGTCCTCGGCCGGGAGTTCCAGTTTGCTGCTGCGTCAGCCACACTGCCCGGCATCGGGCGGGACGCCCGGTACACGGCGGAGCATCTCTTGAGGGCCCAACACGATTCCTCCCGCAGTGTGATGCCTCACACCGAGTCCTTGGGGGCGGCTGGCTGAACGGGCCGCTCCCGGAGCGGGCCCAGGTACTCCAGGCAGCCCATCGGAGCGCCGACGGCGGTTGCGCGCTTAATCGCCCTGTGGCCTGCAGGGACGTAACGTGGCGACGCACATCCGAACAGGGGAGGGGACGTCCCGCGACAGGCGCCCGGCCACAGCCCGCACACAGGTCAGGGCAGGGAAATTCACAACCCGGTATGGGCTGATTGAACCCTGGACAGCGGCGAAAACGGTACTTTTGACTGGGTCGCATGCTCGAAACCGCATATGATGGATGCTTTGTAATGAGCCTTATGAGGAACCGCCTAACGTGACTATGCCAACGATCCCCACGCCCGCCCGGCCAACCAGGCGGGCTTCAGGACCCGTTGCCAAGTCAAAGTTCCGCCCCGAAATCCAGGGTTTACGGTCGCTTGCCGTGCTCATGGTGGTCACTTACCACGTCTGGATCGGGCGGGTGTCCGGGGGCGTGGACGTTTTCCTCCTGATTTCCGCATTCCTCATGACCCTGCAGTTCACGGGACGCTATAAGCAACGGCGCTCCATGGACCTGCTGCGGCACTGGCTGCATCTGTTCAGGCGCTTGCTGCCAGGGGTGGTAGTGGTCCTTCTCGGGACCATGGCGGCAACTTTTGCCTTCCTTCCTCCCACGCGGTGGGTGGAAGTGGTCCACCAGGCCTGGGCATCCCTGTTCTACTTTGAAAACTGGCTCCTCCAGACGCTGGCGGTCAATTACTACGCCACGGACCACAGCCTTGCCAGCCCCCTCCAGCACTTCTGGTCGTTGTCCATCCAGGGCCAGGTGTTCATCCTTTGGCCTGTGATCTTTGCCGTCATGGCAGTGGTCTGCCGGAAATTCGATCTCCGGTACCGGGCGTCCCTTGCCTACGTCTTCGCCCTGATTTTTGTGGCGTCGCTGGCGTACTCCGTCATTTTCACGGCAACCAACCAGGCTGTGGCGTACTTCGATACATTTGCCCGGCTCTGGGAATTCGCGTTGGGCTCCTTGGTGGCCCTGATCCTCCCTGCGCTGAACTTCTCCAGGCCCGTTCGCGTGGTGATGGGCTGGGTGGGCGTCGTGGCCATGCTGAGCTGCGGCATCCTCCTCCAGGTCCAGACCGCCTTTCCGGGATTCGTTGCACTGTGGCCGACCCTCGCGGCCGTTGCCGTCATCGCCGCCGGGCAGACCGGCAGCCGCTTCGGCGTGGACCGCATCCTGAGCTCCCGGTTCCTGGTCCGCCTGGGTGACAACTCCTACGCGCTCTATCTCTGGCACTGGCCGATCCTGGTCATTGCCCTGGCCTGGAGCGGCAAGGACCACGCCGGTTGGTTGTCCGGAACAGTGATCATTGCACTGTCCCTGGTTCTGGCCTTCCTGACCACCAAGTATGTGGAGAAGCCGTTCCGCGAGTGGGCGTGGCCTGAAGTGAAGCGCCGCCGTGCCGCCGTCGCCATTGCCGTATGCCTGGCCGTGGCGTGCACACCCCTCCTTGGCTTCCAGTACAAGCAGTATCTGGACCAGAAAGCGGCCGCTACCCAGGCTTTCAACGACAACCCCGGCGCCCACGCCCTCCTGCCCGGGTACGTGGATCTTGTCAGCGCTGACGCCAAGACCCTGCCCACGGCCGAACAGCTCCCCGAAGACTGGGCCCGGCTTTCGGGCCCGTGCGAGGGAGGCGCCAGGCCCGACGAGAAGATCCTGCAGGAGAATTGCCAGCAGAACAGCGTTCCGGACGAAGAATCGGTCAAGGACATCGTGGTGCTGGGCGACTCCCACTCACAGCAGTGGCTCGCCGCGCTGGGACCCCTCGCCGAGGCCCAGCGCTGGAAAGTGACCGCCCTCCTTTTGGGGGGATGCCATTTCATGCCGGACAACGCCGACGCCGACGAGGGCTGCAACGATTTCAATGCGGAGGCCGCCAAGTATGTTTCCGCCCAGAGCCCGGATGCCGTGTTCATGGTCGGCACCCAGGCATCGCCGTCGTCGCCCGATGAGCAGCTGGTCTACGGCTTCGAACAAACCGTGACCAACTTCAATGACCTCGGCATCCAGATGGTGGCCATCCGGGACAATCCGCGGTATGACTACAACGTCACCGAATGCGCCTTGGCCAAGGGCGTGGACAGCGCCGACTGCAAGTCGGACCAGCAGGATGTGCTGGCAGCAGAAAGCCCGTTCGCAGCGGTGCAGGGCATGTTCGGGAACGCAGCATTCCTGGACATGACGGACCTGCTCTGCAACGGCGTCCAGTGCCCCAGCGTCGTGGGCAACATGTTCGTCTACCTGGACGACAACCACCTGTCCCGGACTTACGTCACCAGCATGGGGGACATGTTTGCCGAGAGGTGGTTTGCCGCGACGGGGTGGGCCCGATGAAGCCCGCACGCAGTTTCCGTCCCGAGGTGCAGGGCCTGCGGGCCCTGGCAGTGCTCATGGTGGCGGCCTACCACATCTGGCTCGGCCGGGTTTCCGGGGGAGTGGATGTCTTCCTGCTGATCTCGGCCTTCCTGCTGACGCTCTCCTTCACGCGGAAGCTCGAAGACGGCAAACCGCTCAAACTGTTGCGGCACTGGCTGCACGTTTTCAAGCGGCTGCTGCCCGCCGTCGTCGTGGTCCTCCTGGCGGTCCTGACCGCCACGCGGGCCTTCATCCCGCAGAGCCGGTGGCCCGACGTTCTGGCCGAGGCGTGGGCGTCGCTGTTCTACCGGCAGAACTGGCAGTTGGCGGAGTCGGCCGTGGATTACTACGCGCAGGACCATTCGGGGGCCAGCCCCTTGCAGCACTTCTGGTCGCTGTCCGTCCAAGGGCAGGTGTTCATCCTGTGGCCGTTGGTGTTCGCCGCGGTGGCAGCGCTCCAGCCGTTGCTGCGGCGGTGGTTCCCCCGCAGCCGGGCTGTCAGCCACCGTGCGATGCTCACAGCGGTTTTCGCGCTGGTTTTTGTGGTCTCCCTGGCCTATTCGATTGAACAAACGGCCAGCAACCAGGAGTTCGCCTACTTCGACACCCGCACGCGGCTGTGGGAGTTTGCGCTCGGTTCCCTCCTGGCGCTGGTGCTGCCCTACCTCAGGCCGGGCCGTATCCTCCGCGTCGTCCTCGGCTGGACAGGCATTGCCGCCATGCTCGCCTGCGGACTGCTGCTCACCGTGGACCGCTCGTTCCCTGGCTTCGTGGCGCTGTGGCCAACCCTTGCCGCCGCGGCTGTGATCGTCGCCGGACAGAGCGGCAGCAGGTTCGGCGTCGACCGCCTGTTGGGCTCCAGGCCGCTGGTTGCCGTGGGAAACAACTCCTACGCGCTCTACCTGTGGCACTGGCCTGTCCTGGTGTTCTTCCTCCTGGTGACGGAGACCAGTGCTCCGAACCTCCTCCAGGGCCTCGGCATCATGGCGGTGTCCCTGGCGCTGGCCGTCGCCACTACCCGCTTCGTCGAGCAGCCGCTGCGCCGCTGGGAGTGGCCGGACGTCCGGTCCTGGCGTGCCGCCGTCGTGATTGCTTCCTGCGGCGCGCTGCTGGCTCTGCCGGTCACCGCCTGGCAGGGCGCCATTGCGGCCGAAGGTGCGGCGATTGCCGAACAGCCGCGGGAGCTGACCCCGGGTGCTGCAGCGTTGGCACCGGAATACGCGGGCCAGCCCACCCCGGAAGCCATGATCATTCCCGCGCCCGCTGCGATGAACGATGAGTGGGCTGACATCGACGGCCTGTGTACCGGCGACAACGTACCGACCGATCCTTTGCTGCAGGGCTGCCTGCAGAACGAGGAGCCTGAGACGGTCACCAAGGAGATCGTGGTCCTGGGGGATTCGCACGCCCAGCAGTACATGGCGGCCCTGGGGCCGATTGCCAAGGCACACGGCTGGGAAGTGGTGACCCTGCTCAAGGGCAGCTGCCGCTTTGGTGCGGAGTCTGCCGAACGCAATGACGAATGCAACGAATTCAACAAGGCAAGTGCCGCGTACGTCATGGAGCATAAACCCGATGCCGTCTTTACGGTCGCGTCCCTGACGCATGTTTCGGCGCCCTTTGAGACCGAGGTTCCCGGCTACCTGGAAGGCATCAAACCCTTCACGGACGCCGGAATCGACGTGGTAGGCATCCGGGACAACCCCCGCTTCACCATCAACATGCCTGAATGCGTCCAGAAGAAGGGCGCCGAATCGCCCGACTGCAACGCCCCGCTGGAAGAATCCCTCGCGGCTTCATCACCGCTTGACGATTACGTGGGCAAGGTTGACCGCCTGCACCTGATGGACATGAGCGACTTTATCTGCGGGCAGGGAACCTGCCCCGCAGTAGTGGGCAACGTCTATGTCTACAAGGACGACAACCACCTCACCAAGACGTACGTGCAGAGCATGATTCCCATGTTTGAGGAGCGGCTGCTGGCAGCCACCGGCTGGGCCGGCCGCTAGGAGGCGGCACCTTCCGGACGGGCGGCCCGGGTACGTGAGGTACGACGGCGGCCTGCCGCCAGTGCTGTTGCTCACACTCAGGGGGCGCGGAATATGGCGACGGGCGTGAAGGTTCTAGTATTTATCCAACACCTGCACAGGCCAGTCCCGTAATGACGGGCTGGTCATCAGTTGCAACCCCTACCAGCTACAGCCCGCAAAACCCAGGTAAGAGGCGCACTCATGACCCAGCCCGAACACGATCCCTTTGGCTTCGTAGGCCTGACCTACGACGACGTCCTGCTGCTTCCCGGCCACACGGACGTTATTCCGTCGGAAGCCGACACTTCTTCCCGCATCTCCAAGCGCATCACGGTCCAGACCCCGCTGCTGTCCGCGGCCATGGATACCGTCACCGAGTCCCGCATGGCCATCGCCATGGCACGACAGGGTGGCTTGGGCGTGGTGCACCGCAACCTTTCCATTGACGACCAGGCCGAGCACGTGGACCGCGTCAAGCGCAGCGAATCGGGCATGATCACCAACCCGCTGACGATCAACCCGGAAGCCACGCTGCAGGAACTCGACGAGCTGTGTTCCCGCTACCGCGTATCCGGGCTTCCTGTGGTGGATCCCGATGGCCGCCTGCTGGGTATCGTCACCAACCGCGACACCCGCTTCATTCCGGAGTCGGAGTTCCCAACCCGCCGGGTCAGCGATGCCATGACCAAAATGCCGCTGGTTACCGGCCACGTGGGCATCAGCCGCGAAGAAGCCTCGCACAAGCTGGCCACCAACAAGATCGAGAAGCTCCCGCTGGTGGATGACCAGGGCCGCCTCAAGGGCCTGATCACCACCAAGGACTTCACCAAGGCTGAGCAGTACCCGCTGGCCACCAAGGACGAGGAAGGCCGCCTGCGCGTCGGTGCTGCCATCGGCTTCTTCGGTGACGGCTGGGAACGCGCCATGAAGCTGATCGACGCCGGCGTGGATGCCCTGTTCGTCGACACCGCCAACGGCCACTCGCAGGGTGTGCTGGACATGATCTCCCGCCTTAAGTCCGATCCCGTGGCTGCCCACGTGGACATCATCGGCGGCCAGGCCGCCACCCGCGAGGGTGCACAGGCGTTGATCGACGCCGGCGCCGACGGCATCAAGGTGGGCGTCGGACCTGGTTCCATCTGCACCACCCGCGTGGTGGCCGGTGTGGGCGTTCCGCAGATCACGGCCATCTACGAATCCGCCAAGGCTGCCATTCCGGCCGGCGTCCCGCTGATCGCCGACGGCGGCCTGCAGTACTCGGGCGACATCGGCAAGGCGCTGGTGGCAGGCGCGGATACCGTGATGCTTGGCTCCCTGCTGGCAGGTTGCGAAGAATCCCCGGGCGACCTGATCTTCGTCAACGGCAAACAGTTCAAGAGCTACCGCGGCATGGGATCCCTGGGCGCCATGCAGTCCCGTGGCAAGAACACGTCCTATTCCAAGGACCGTTACTTCCAGGCCGACGTGTCCGGTGATGACAAGCTCATCCCCGAGGGCATCGAAGGCCGGGTGGCCTACCGCGGCCCGCTGGCCTCCGTGGCCTACCAGCTGGTGGGCGGCCTCCGCCAGACCATGTTCTACACGGGCGCACCCACCATCGGTGAGCTCAAGGCACGCGGCAAGTTCGTCCGCATCACCCCGGCCGGGCTCAAGGAATCGCATCCGCACGACATCCAGATGACGGTCGAAGCGCCCAACTACAACTCGCGCTGACGTTTTCCGGCAGACGGTCCGTGGCATGTCCACGGGCCGTCTGCTTTTTTCTGCGCCCCGCACTCCTCAACCTGCGCAGGCCATAATGTCGGTGCCGGGGAATAGGCTGGGGACATGTCCGAAAAGCCAGCCCAGCCGCGGCATCCCGAGTCAGCCCGGGTGACCAAGGCACCGCCCCGCAAGCTGGCGCTCCGCCCGTATGCACGCGCCGTCGGGCAGGTCCTCAAGGTGAGTTTCAAGGCCTCGCCCGCGGCAGTCATCATGAAGGTGGCCGGTTCCCTGATTTCGGCCACCCTTCCGCTGGTGACCACCTACTTTGCGGCCCTGACCACCACGGAACTTGCCGCCGGCTACGCGGGAGACCCAGGGGCCGGTCCCCGCGCCATCCTGTACGTGGTCATCACGGCCGCTTTAGGGCTCTTTTGGGGTGGGTTTACCAGCGTGGACCGCTACATCCAGCAGCTCATGAGCTTCAAAGTCGGCGCGATCGTGGGCGACATGATGTACCAGAGGTTCCTGGCCCTGGAGTTCTGGCGCTATGACGACAAGGAAACGGTGGACCTCTACGACCGCGCCAAGCGGTTTTCCGACTCCTACGCCCGGGTCCTGGACCGGATCGCCGCCATCTTCACGCAACTCGTCTCGGTCGTCCTCGCCGTGGGTGCACTGCTGTTGGTCAGCTGGTGGATCGCGGTCATTGTGCTCATTGCGATTGTCCCCAGCGTCTACCTGCAGTTCAAGCTTTCCAGGGAACAGATCGCCCACTGGAACACGCAGGTGGATTCGCGCCGCCAACGGCGGATGATCGAGCAGAACCTCCTCCGCCCCCAACACATCGCCGAGATGCGCCTCTACGGAATCGTCGGCTACCTCATGGACCTGCGCTCCCGGCTCCGGGATGCCGATGAACGGCGGCGGCTTGACTTCCAAAAGCGCTACATTCCCAAGCAACTCGCAGCAGACGCCCTGCAATACGGCGCCGAGGTAGTGTCGCTGATCTGGGTCGTGGGCCAGATCATCGCGCGGGCCCAGCCCGTAGGCCAGTTCCTATATGTCCAGCAGATCGTCAGCAGGGCGTTGTCCACCGCCAACAACCTCGTGTCCTCCCTAAGCTCCATTGACGAGGACCTCGCCAACCTCAAGGACTATGAGCTGTTCATGGCGCTTCCGGTGCCCACAGGCCATGAACCGCCCCTGGCCAAGGCTCCCTCAACGGTTGAACTGCGGAACATCCGCTTCAGCTACACCGGCAGCGACATCGAGGTCATCAAGGGCATCTCGATGACCATCACCGCGGGACAACACATCGCGATCGTGGGCGAGAACGGGGCCGGCAAATCCACGTTGATCCGCATCCTCGCCGGTCTGTACCGGCCGGATTCGGGCCAGGTGTTGCTGGACGGCGCAGACCTCGCAGGGATCGATGTCACCAGCTGGCACCGGCACCTCGCTGTGCTGAGCCAGGAATTCCTCAAGTACGAGTTCGCCACAGCCGCGGAGAACATCTACCTGGGTGACGTGGCCCAGGAGCGGGACGACGCCCGGGTCCGGCGCGCAGCGGCCGATGCCGAGGCCATGGAGTTCATCAACAAGCTGCCCAACGGCTTGGAAAACCATGTCAGCAACTGGATGGAAGACCCGCGCGGCCGGAAGGGAAGCGGGCTGTCCGGAGGCCAATGGCAGCGGCTGGCCATGGCCCGGAACTTCTACCGCGATGCTTCGTTCATGGTCATGGACGAGCCCACCTCGGCCATCGACGCCCTGGCCGAGCACCGCATCTTCACCCGTCTCTTCGCTGACCGGAGCAGCACGATCATCGCCATCAGCCACCGCCTGGCAACCATCGAGAAAGCGGACATCATCTACATGCTGGAGGATGGGCGGATCGCCGAGCAGGGCACCCACAAGGAGCTGGTCGCACTCCGGGGCCGTTATTACCGGATGTTCGAATCCCAGCTGGGCGCGGAGGAGACCTCGCGGAACGCCCCGTAGCACGGCCGGGGACAGACCGGGAGGGTGGTGCCGGTGGGATAAACTCAAGCAGTGACTTACGAGATTGAGATTGGCCGTGGCAAGCGTGGGCGTCGTGCCTACTCCCTGGATGACATCGCGATCGTTCCGAATCGCCGGACGCGTGACCCGAAGGACGTCTCTGTCTCTTGGCAGATCGACGCGTACAAGTTCGATATGCCTGTCATTGCGGCTCCCATGGACTCGGTGATGTCTCCGGATACCGCGATTGCCCTGGGCCGCTTGGGCGGTCTTGGCGTGCTTGATCTCGAGGGCCTCTGGACCCGGTACGAGAACCCGCAAAAGGTCCTGGACGAGATCGCCGGACTGGCAGACGAAACCAGCAGTCCCGCCGTCACCCGCCGGATGCAGGACCTGTACCAGGCACCCGTCCAGCCCGAACTCATCAGCTCCCGCCTGGCCGAGATCCGCGCCGCAGGCGTGACCGTGGCAGGTTCCCTTACCCCGCAGCGCACCCAGGAACACTACAAGACCGTGGTGGCTGCCGGCGTCGATATCTTTGTCATCCGCGGCACAACAGTCTCCGCCGAGCACGTCTCCAAGAACCACGAGCCACTCAACCTCAAGCAGTTCATCTACGAGCTCGATGTTCCCGTCATCGTCGGTGGCGCGGCCGGATACACCCCCGCCCTGCACCTGATGCGGACCGGCGCGGCCGGCGTCCTGGTCGGCTTCGGCGGCGGCGCCACGACCACCACCCGCCGCGCCCTGGGCATCCACTCGCCCATGGCATCCGCTATCTCGGATGTCGCCGCCGCGCGCCGCGACTACATGGATGAATCCGGCGGACGCTACGTCCATGTCATTGCCGACGGCGGCATGGGCAGCTCGGGCGACATCGTCAAAGCGATCGCCATGGGTGCAGACGCCGTCATGCTCGGCAGTGCCCTGGCCCGGGCAGAAGAAGCTCCCGGCCGTGGCTGGCACTGGGGTCCCGAGGCGCACCACCTCGAGTCACCCCGCGGCGACCGCGTCAACGTGGGCACCGTTGGGCCACTGGAGGAGGTCCTTCATGGCCCGGGCCACCACACCGACGGAACGTCCAACCTCATCGGCGCCCTCCGCCGTTCGATGGCCACTACCGGCTACTCGGACCTCAAGGAGTTCCAGCGCGTGGATGTCGTGGTTTCGCCCTACGAAGGCAACTGAATCCTTGGCCTAAGACGCCCCTGCTGTCCCGGATCTTTTCCGGTCCGGCAGGGGCGTTTTCCACTTGCCCGGGAAGTTCTCCCCATCGCTACGCATCGGGACGGATCCTCAACTGCGCGGATACCTGGAGTACTTGGCCCTGACGTGGAGGACAGCAAGGGCGGCAAGGCGTTCGGTCCTCTCTGACGATCCGCGGATCTGTGGGGCTGGGGGGGAACGGGCACTGCCGCGGGCGGCGACCAGCCAGTAGGGTAGTGGACTACCAGCTGTTGCGTTTGAGGAGGAGTCCGATGAGCAATATCGCAGGCGGTTCCCAGGTGAATCCTGCGGGAGCCCTAAGCCCCGAGTCCCGTGCCGCATCCATTGAGGCGCTGAAAGCCACTGCCCAGGCAGGCAAGGAACTGGACATCCTGATTGTCGGTGGGGGCGTCGTAGGCGCCGGTGCCGCTCTTGATGCCGTGACCCGCGGCTTGACGGTGGGCATCGTCGAGGCCCGCGACTGGGCGTCGGGGACATCGTCGCGATCCTCCAAACTCATCCACGGTGGCCTGCGCTACCTGGAGATGCTGGACTTCGGCCTCGTCCAGGAAGCGCTGCAGGAACGCGGACTCCTGATCCAGACCATCGCACCGCATCTGGTCAGGCCCGTGCCGTTCCTGTACCCGCTGACCCGCAGGATCTGGGAACGGCCCTACGTAGGCGCCGGCATCATGCTGTACGACACGCTGGGCATCACGTCCGGGCACAGCCGGGGCGTGCCCATGCACAAACACCTCTTCAAACGCGGAACCCTGCGCGCCGCACCTAGCCTGAAGGACGATGCGTTCGTCGGCTCCATCCGGTACTACGACGCCCAGGTGGATGACGCCAGGTTGGTGGTCAACGTCGTCAGGACAGCCGCCCACTACGGCGCCCATGCGGCAAACCGCGTGCGGGTTGTCGATTTCCTCCGCGAGGGTGAGCGTGTGGTGGGGGCCAAGCTGGAAAACCAGGAGGACGGCAACGTCTTTGAGGTCCGCGCCAAGCAGGTGGTCAACGCCACGGGCGTCTGGACCGATGAAACCCAGGCCATGGTGACGGACCGCGGACAGCTCAAAGTCCGGGCGTCAAAAGGCATCCACCTGGTAGTGCCCCGGGACCGTTTCCAGTCCACGGTCGGGCTGATCCTCCGCACGGAGAAGTCTGTGCTGTTCGTCATTCCGTGGGGCCGGCACTGGATCATCGGAACCACGGATACCGACTGGAAGCTGGACAAGGCCCACCCTGCGGCGTCCAGCAAGGACATCGACTACGTCCTTGAACACGTCAACCGGGTCCTCAAGCGCCCCCTGACCCGTGAGGACGTGGAAGGCGTCTACGCCGGACTCCGCCCCCTCCTGGCCGGGGACAATGACTCCACGGCCAAACTGTCCCGGGAGCACGTGGTGGCTCACCCCGTGCCTGGGCTGGTAGTGGTGGCCGGCGGGAAGTACACCACGTACCGGGTGATGGCCAAGGACGCTGTGGATGAGGCTACCCGCGCCATGGACGAGCGGGTGCCGCCCAGCTGCACCGAAACCATTCCGCTGCTCGGGGCCGAGGGTTTCAAGGCGGCCTGGAACCGTCGAGCCCGGTCGGCGGAGGAGGCCAGGGTCCACGTGGCGAGGGTGGAGCATCTGCTCAACCGCTTCGGATCCATGGCCTCGGAAGTCCTGGACCTCATCAAAGAACGCCCTGAGCTCGCCGAACCCCTGCCCGGTGCGGACGACTACCTGGCAGCCGAGGTGGTTTATGCCACCACACACGAGGGCGCACGCCACGTCCATGACGTACTGACCCGGCGTACCCGGATTTCCATCGAGGCATGGGACCGGGGTGTGTCGGCCGTGCCCGTAGTAGCTAAGCTGATGGGTGGGATCCTTGGCTGGAGCGAGACCCAAAGGGAAAGCGAAGTACGGCACTACCTGGCGAGGGTGGAAGCTGAACGGCTAAGCCAGCAACAGCCCGACGACGAGTCGGCAGACGCCGCGCGCATGGGAGTAGATGACATCATGCCCCTTCGCTGAGCTTCACGAGGCCTTCTTCGCAAGCACTACAGGAACCGTGCGCCGGAAGGCCGCACTGGAGGGACAACACGTGGCTGAACCACTTGACCGGTATGACGCGGAACTGACCACGCCGGACATGGTCATTCTGGAACTCGAGGCCGGGGACAAGATCGACGCTGCGGCGCAACTGGCCGGACGGCTCCACGCCGCGGGGCGTATCTCCAACCTGGAGGGCTTCCTGGAACAGGTCCACTCACGCGAGCACCAATTGGCCACCGGCCTGCCCGGTGGGATTGGCCTGCCCCATGCGCGCAGTGAATACGTGGACCGGATTTCGATCGCCGTGGGAGTGACCAAGTTCGGCCATGCCCTGGACTTCGGAGCCAGCGACGGACCGGCCACGGTCATCCTGCTCATCGCAACCCCGGCTAGTTCCTTTTCGGACCACCTGGAAGTCCTTGCGACCCTGGCCCGGTCGCTGTCCAAGGAGTCGTTCAGGGAATCTCTGCGCCGTGCCCACGACCCGGAAGTCATCTCGGAGCTCATCAACTCCAGCCTGGTTTTCTTCGACCACTGATTGCCCGCCGGTGGCCGGCAATCCGGCCCCCGGTTCGTTGTTCTACAGCCGGACGAAGTACGGTTAACAGGTGCTGAAAACCGCGTTGAAACCCCGCTGGATCGCAGGACTTGTCTTTGCGCTGGTCCTGTCCGGGGTGTTTGTGCTGCTCAGCCAGTGGCAACTCAGCCGGTCCACCCAGCATGAGCCTCCCGCGCCCTCCAGCCTCGAAGAAGTCAAGCCGCTGGTGGACGTACTCCAGCCCGGCCAGTTCTTTCCCGGGTCTGTTTCGGACCAGATGGTCAGCGCGACCGGCAGTTATGACCCGGCCAAGCAGGTCCTCGTCGAAGGCCGCCTGCACGACGGCCACAAGGGCTACTGGATCGTTTCCGCCTTTGCGGTCGAGAACGCGCCCACCATCACCGGTGCTGCAGCGTCGCCGCAAACCTGGATCCCCGTGGCACGGGGCTGGGTCGCCGAACCCGCCCAAGCCGGCCCGCCGCCGTCGGGCACCCTTACGGTGACCGGTCGACTGCTGCCGTCCGAAGCGCCCCTGCCCAACGTCGACGCCGGTGAAGGCCGCGCGTCGGCCGTGGCCGTTGCCGAACTGATCAACAAGTGGGAAGTTTCCAGCTACCCCGGCTTCATCGCCGCGACCTCCGAAGCGGCCGGCGGCGCCACTGTACCGCTCGACGACGCGGTGAAGCCCCTCAATGTCCCCGCCCAACCGCCCGCGCAGCAAATCAACTGGTTGAACCTCTTCTACTCGGTGGAGTGGGTTGTCTTTGCAGGCTTCGCGCTCTACATCTGGTGGCGGATGGTGGCCGACGACCACCGCCGGGACCTCGAAGAGGATGACGACGAGTACGACGACGACGTCCACCCTGACACTCCTGAAAACCCAGCAAGCCCTGAGCCAGAACAAAAGGTGCAGCAATGATTGAGCCCAAACCGGCCATCCAGCCCGAACAGTCCGGACCCAAGCCAAAGAAGCGCAGGTTCGGGGGGACCGAAGCCCAGATCCGTTCGGCGTTGAAGTTCTACAAGGTCATGGCCTACCTGACCGGTGCCATGCTCCTGCTCCTGTGCGCTGAACTTATTGCCCGCTACGGCTTTGGTGTTTCCCTGTTTGCAGGGGGAACCAACGCTGCCACCGGCCAGCCGTTCGGTTTCGGGTTCGCCTCTTCCGAGCCCAAGGGCGTGATTGGCGGATTCAACATCTCCACCACCGTGCTGATCGTGCATGGCTGGATGTACGTGGTGTACCTGGTCTCCAACTTCCGCCTGTGGTCCCTGATGCGCTGGCCCTTCTCCAAGCTCGTCCTGCTGGCCCTGGGCGGTGTTGTTCCGCTCCTGTCCTTCATTGTGGAGAAGAAATTCCACGCACAGGTTGAGGCGGAACTGGCGGCCAACCCCCAGGCATCCAAGCGCTACTGACACCTGACCGGCCGGCCCAGGAGTCCATTGGATGTGAGATGCCTAACGGCGGGCCCCGAAATGGCCATGGACCGCCTCCGCCAACGTGCACCGGGGTGGTCCGGCCAAGTAGTCTTGTCTGGTGACTACTCCCACCGCACCCCAAACTTCCCAGAAGCCGGTGCTGGTTGTTGACTACGGTGCCCAGTACGCGCAGCTGATTGCACGCCGCGTCCGCGAAGCCAATGTGTATTCGGAAATTGTTCCGCACACCTTCACCACCGAGCAGCTTCTGGCCAAGAACCCGGCAGCCATCATCCTTTCCGGCGGACCCTCCAGCGTTTACGCTGACGGTGCCCCGAACGTCGGAGCGGATCTCTTCGAAGCCGGTGTGCCGGTGTTCGGCATCTGCTACGGCTTCCAGGCCATGGCCAATGCTCTGGGCGGCAAGGTAGCCCGGACCGGCCTGCGGGAGTACGGGGCAACCGAAGCACTCCTGGTAGGCGACGCCCGCTCCATCCTGGATGGCGTCCCCGCCACCCAGAACACGTGGATGAGCCACGGCGACTCCGTGCACGAGGCACCTGAAGGCTTCGAAGTACTGGCCACCACGGCAGGTGCGCCGGTCGCAGCTTTCGCCAACGAAGAAAAGCGCCTTTACGGTGTGCAGTGGCACCCCGAGGTCAAGCACTCCGTCCTCGGGCAGCACGTGCTGGAAAACTTCCTGTTCAAGGGTGCGGGCCTGAGCCCCAACTGGACCACGGGCAACATCCTCGAAGAGCAGGTGGAACGCATCCGCCAGCAGATCGGCGATTCCCGGGTCATCTGCGGCCTCTCGGGCGGCGTTGATTCGGCCGTGGCAGCTGCACTGGTGCAGCGGGCCGTGGGCGACCAGCTGACCTGTGTCTTCGTGGATCACGGGCTCCTCCGTGAAGGTGAAGCAGAGCAGGTGGAACGGGACTTCGTAGCCGCCACCGGCGTGAACCTGTACGTCGCGAACGAGCAGGAGCGCTTCCTTTCCGCCTTGGCCGGTGTCTCCGACCCCGAGACCAAGCGCAAGATCATTGGACGCGAATTCATCCGTGCCTTCGAGGAAGCCGAACGGGCCATCATCGCCCAGGCAGCGGCCGAAGGGGAGAAGATCAAGTTCCTGGTCCAGGGAACCCTTTACCCGGACGTCGTCGAGTCAGGCGGTGGCGAAGGCGCAGCCAACATCAAGAGCCACCACAACGTCGGCGGTCTTCCCGAGGACCTGCAGTTCGAACTCGTCGAGCCGCTCCGAGCGTTGTTCAAGGATGAGGTCCGCGCAGTGGGCGCGCAGCTTGGCCTGCCGCAGGAGATCGTGGGCCGCCAGCCGTTCCCTGGCCCTGGCCTGGGTATCCGCATCGTCGGCGAAGTCACCAAGGACCGCCTGGACCTGCTCCGCAAGGCCGACGCCATTGCCCGTGCTGAACTCACCGCCGCCGGCCTGGACAACGATGTGTGGCAGATGCCCGTGGTCCTGCTCGCGGATGTGCGCAGCGTTGGTGTCCAAGGTGATGGCCGCACCTACGGCCACCCGATAGTCCTGCGTCCGGTGTCTTCCGAGGACGCCATGACGGCGGACTGGTCACGTTTGCCGTATGACCTCCTGGCCCGGATTTCCAACCGGATCACCAACGAGGTGGACGGTGTGAACCGCGTGGTGCTGGACGTCACCAGCAAGCCGCCGGGAACCATCGAGTGGGAATAGCAGTGTGAGTGGCCGGTCTCCTTCGGGAGGCCGGCCACTGTGCGTTTGACCGGAAATGGCGGCTAATTTCGCCTCGGCGCAGTGTTGCGGAGCGGGGAGCACGGGTATTCCAGCTACCCTCGAAAGTATGCCGGTATGGTCCAAGGCGTCTAAAGCTAGTACAGAAAAGAAGGCAGCAGTTGTGTCAGTAGGTCAAAGCCAGGAAGAGGGCTCGGAAGAGCTGCGGAAATGGCTCGCCGGTCTCAAGCCCGTCACTGGTGCGGACACGATGCTGCGTTTCGTCAAGACGCCCGAAGGCGCCATTGATCTCAGCAATGCGCACCCGTCCGGGTTGGCGCAGTTGCTCGCGGGACGCAGGACGCGCCTGTCGACGCTCATCAGGGACCGCCAACAGTACCTCGTAGCTGCCCGTGCCGCCCGGAATATCCGTTCCAAGATTTTCGAGCTCAGCAATGACCGGGGCATCGATGCCGGTTATCTGACCGCTGGCACCGTAGTGTGGACGTCGGCTGTTGGCGGCAAGCCGCAGCGGGTTTCCGCCCCTGTGATGTTGACGTCCATTGCCTTGACTGTCCGCCCGGGTGAGGACGACTTTGAGCTGCAGCTCACCGAGCAGGCCCGGATCAACCCGGCCCTTGTACGGCACCTGAAGACGGTGCACGGGATCGTCTTCGACGTCAACGCAGTTGCCCGCATGGCCTACAACACGGCCCGCCTGGATCCCCAGCCCGTCCTCGACCGCCTTGCTACGCTCGTCCAGCCCATCCATGGCGCCGAGGTTGAGTTCAACCTGCTGGTTACCACGCTGGCAGACCTTTCCGGCAACCTCGATGATCCGTGGATCAACGCGAACAACAAGATTGTGTCCGCCTTGGCCACGGCGGCAACCGGCGGCGATATTGAGCCTGACTCCATCAAGGCCGGCCGCTTTCCCGGCCTGGACGAACGCGACCCCGCCGACGAACTCCTGCTGCTGGACGCCGACACCGACCAGCAGTATGTGGTGGATGCCGTGCGTGCCGGCGACTCGCTGGTTGTCAGCACCCCGCCGGGCAGCGGCCAGACCCAGACAGCCATCAATGCCATTGGCACGCTGGTGAACGAGGGCAAGTCTGTTTTGGTGGTGGGGGAGCGCCAATCAAGCCTGGCCGGGCTCTCAGCCCATCTGGAGACCCTCGGCCTTGACTCCATGCTCTTCCGCCCGGGGAACGGTACAACACCGCAGCAGCTGAAGGGCCAGTTGGTCCGCGCCATCATGCGCAATGAGAAAGCCCTCGAGCCGCAACTGGGTAATCTCCACCAAACACTCACCGGCCACCGCCATGCCCTGATGGACCATGTGGCGTCGCTGCACAACGTCCGCGAACGCTGGGGGTGCTCGCCCTACCAGGCCATGCAGTCGCTGGCGGAACTGACCTCCATCCATCCTGCGCCTGCCACCACCGTGCGCTTGAAGCGCAGTGTCCTGGACAACATCAAGGACCGCGAGGAATTGGCAGGCAGGCTCCGTCGCGCTGCCGAGCTGGGCAGTTTCAGCAGGGCATCCACGTCCAGTCCCTGGTACGGAGCCCGCTTGGTCAACCGCAAGGAGACCGAGGAAGCCCAGGAGCTGGCCCGGCTGGCTGAAAAGAAAGTCCCCGAACTCCGCGAGCGGATGAAGCAGTTGTCTGACCATGCGGAGATCCGTCTGGGCGGGACGTTCAGGGAGTGGGGTGCACAGCTTGAACTGCTGATCGCCGTGCGCGAAAGCCTGGACAAGTTCACTCCTGATATCTTCGATCGTCCCGTGCACGACCTCATTTCCGCGACGGCCAGTTCTGCGTGGCGGCGGGAGCGCAACTTGGAGATGCCGTCCATGCAGCGCTCCAGGCTTCGCCGCGTTGCCAAGGAATACGTGCGGCCCGGTGTTCACATTGCCGACCTCCACAGCTCGCTGGTGCTGGTCCAGGAACAGCGTGCCCTGTGGGCGGAGTACGCCACCACGCAGAGGCACCCGGCTGTTCCCTCCGGGCTGGCGGACCTGGGCGCCCTGTACCGGGAAATAGACGGCGAACTGCACCGGCTCGGCGAAGCCCTCAAACACACCGCTGCCGGTGGTGACCTGCACGCGACGCCGTATCAGGAATTGATGGAGCGGCTCGAGCGCCTTGTGGCAGACACCGCGACCCTTGAGACCCTTCCCGAGCGCACGCTCCTCATCGAGGAAATGCGGGAGCACGGACTCGGGGAGTTGCTGGCCGACCTTGCGGCGAGGGAAGTGCCAGCGGGATCCGTCGCGGCAGAACTCGACCTGGCGTGGTGGCAGTCGGCCCTGGAAGCCATGATCAGTGGCGATGACTACCTCGCCATGTCCGACGGCGACTCCCTGCGGCGACTGGAGGCTGAATTCCGCCTTGCCGACCAAGCACACATTGCCAGCGGTGCTGCGCGCCTGCGGTGGCAGCTGGCCGGCAAATGGCGCCAAGGGATCGTGCAGCACCCCCGCCAGGCGGAACTGCTCCGTGCCCTCCTCAAGGACGGGCGCGTCACGCTTCCGGCACTGAGTGCCCAGGCTCCTGACCTGGTTCCGCTGCTGGTGCCCGTATGGTCTGTCAGTCCTTATCTCCTTACCGGTGTGCTTCCGGCGGAGCAGAAGTTCGATGCCGTTGTCATCATTGACGCAGAATCGACATCCCTGCAGGCGGTGCTGCCGGCCATTGCACGGGCAAGCCAGGTGGTGGCGTTTGGCGACGCCAGGATCGCCAGTGCGCGGACGTTCAGCGTCGCAGTGGAGCCGCCCGTAGCAGGAGTGTCCGGTCACGAGACAGTGGACAGTGCCTTCAACGCCTTGGCCCGTGTCCTGCCTACTTGGCAGTTGAACTGGGTCTACCGGGCGGTGGATGAGGACCTCATCCTGCAGCTCAGCAAGAACTATTACGACGGCGGACTGCGCCGGTTGCCCGATGGCAGCTCCGTGACGGGGCTGGACCGCTCGATCCTGGTGGAGTACATTCCTGACGGCACCGGCTTGCCCGGCGCCGACCACGAGGGCGTGGAATCGGTCACCGCAGAAGTGAACCGCGTGGTGGACCTGGTCTTCGAACATGCGAGGCTGCGGCCCCGCACGTCCCTGGCCGTGGTCACTGCCAGCCTCCGCCATGCAGCGCGCATCGGGGAGGCCATCCGGCTTCAACTGCCCAACCATCCCACGCTGTCCGGATTCTTTGGAGCCGGCCCCGAGTCGTTCCGGGTAGTGGACCTGGAGCGCGCCCAGGGCCTGGTCCGGGACCACGTGATTTTCTCGCTCGGCTACGGCCGGACGCCCCACGGCCGGGCGCTGCATTCGTTCGGGCCATTGTCGGTGGAGGGGGGACGCAACCGCTTCGCGTTGGCTATGACCAGGGCCCGGCGCTCCATGCACGTGCTCAGCTGCTTCCGGCCCGAGGATCTTGACCTGGACCGTTTGTCCCACGGCGCAGTGGACTTCTACGAACTGCTTGACCGTGAGTTGTCCGGAAACAGCAACCTGGGAACCCCGGCGTCCCGCGCCGTAGCCAGCGAGCAGGCGTTGGGCGAGGATCCCCTGGTTGCTGACCTGGGAGAACGGCTCCGGGCGCGGGGAGCCCGCGTGTGGCACCTCTACGATGGCGTGCTGGACATTGCTGCCGCTGCAGACCCTGTCCATACCATTGGCCGGGAAGGCGCTGAGGTCCCCACTCCAGTGGCCATCGAATCCGACGGCACCGAACGGTATCGGCGGATGAGTGTCCGCGAACGCAGCAGGTTGCGTCCCCAGCTCCTGGAGCGCATGGGCTGGCGCTACATGTCCCTCTGGACCATTGAGGTCTTCACCGATCCGTCGTCCTGCGCGGACCGTATCGGCTCGTACCTTGGCCTTGAGAACCATGTGGCGCACCCGGGAGCGTCCAGCCACACTGGCTTCCTGGACATGGACGTTGAACAATTGGGCGTGGACGGCAGTTCGGCTTATGGCCGCAGTGCCGCTCCCACCCGCGGTCAGCAGGCTGCGGAGGACGTGTCGACGCCCCGGCCCGGCATCGGGGAAGACAGGAAAGAACCAAGCATGACCAATCAGGAAACCGGCGGCGAGGACGTAGCCCGGGCGGAACATGCCCAGGGTGACGGGCCTGCAGGGGAGCCGACGCACTGGGACAGTGAACCGGCGGAGCAGGCGGCGGATGCAGCAGCCGAGGTGGAGACCGGATCCGGAGCAGCTGAAGAGGCTATACCCGAAAAGTCGGCACGGGCATCCTCCGGGGGCATCCTTCCAAACAAGGCTTCCGAAGACGATCCCCGGCGCTGGAACGACGACGAAGGCTACGATCACGACCAGTGGCTGAAGGAGCAGAAGCCCCCTCATTGGGGCTGACCCTTCCCGGGAACGCCGCCCTTCATGACGGGTTCACCAGCACAAAGAAAAGCTTGCCTTGCGTAGACGCGCCGGCAAGCTTTTCTGCTTGCACCGGGTCCGCGGCGACAACAACCAAACCCTCGGTTTCGCTGGTCCCAAGCCACTGCCCGGACGTGCCTCCTTGGGCGGAAGTCCAGAGCACCGGGACGGACGCTGCCAGTATGCGGTTGTCCCTGGATTCGTCATACGATCCCGCAGCGGTGAGGACAACGTTGACCAGTTGGCCGGGGGAGAGCAGTTGGATGGATGAAGGATCCGCCATGCGGAGCGGTACGGCGGCCGTTCCCGGGGGCGCTCCTGTCAGGAGGCCGGGGCCCAGAAGGTTTGCTTCGGTGGGCAGTTGGCCCTTGGACAAGGGTGATGCCAGCTGGCGTCCGGCCACGGATGCGGGGTCCCGGAGCGTTCCGTCCAGGGCGAGGTCGGGCGGGACGCCGACAGAAGTGAAGTCTGCTTCCGTGAGGGTGGCTCCTGCCGGGAGGTCGCGGGCCGCTGCCAGAATGCTGACGCGCTGTTCCGATGCCGGGGTGAGCTGCTGGACGGCGATCCCGGTGGCCAGGCAGAGCAGCAGTGCAACAGTGAGGCGGCGGTTCCTTGCAACCAGGGATCCAAGTCTGAGCCGGCGGGCAGGGTTGCGACTGGTGTACCGGGAAGGCCGGGGGGAAGTAACGGAGGCTCCGCCGACGTACGGTGTTGGACGACGGACTATCAGGGATCCGGATGTTTTTGGTGGCATACAGCCACGTTAAACACCGGAACCGGCCGCTAAACAGCGGCCGGTTGCCTTATGTGGATAATGCGGTCAGCTTGCCGCTGCGGCGGGTGCCGGGGTGGCGGCAGGCGCCGGAGCAGCGGCCGGTGCTGCAGCTGATGGAGCGGCAGAGACCGTACTTCCCTTGGAGTCGCGTGAGTCGGTGCGGTAGAAGCCTGAACCCTTGAAGACAACGCCTACGCTGTTGAACTTCTTGCGCAGCGAGCCCTGGCATTCCGGGCACTCCGTCAGGGAGCTGTCAGAAAAGGACTGGACGATGTCGAACGCGTGGTCGCAGTCTTTGCAGGCGTACGCATATGTGGGCACTGAATTCCTCCTTCAGAACAAAGTACAGGTCCTGATGGATGCTCTGCGGAAAAACCCGCATTAGCAGTCACAGGGCCTGAGTGCCAATTCTAGCATCTGAAGGGGCGCAACCCGCCATGGAATGTGCAGGACCTCACACACCGCCGCCCAAGGCGCCCAAGGTGTGTATGCCGGACGGTGTCAGTGCTTCCGGGACCGGCTGGTCGAATTCTTCGGCGGGGATTGCACCGGAAGGCAACAGATCGTCGTCGTACACCACCGCAATGGTGGGCGGACGCCCGCCCGAAGCGTCGAATTCCTGCAGGAGGCGGTCGTAGTAGCCGCCACCCTGTCCAATGCGGTTTCCGTCCCTGTCCACCGCGGTGGCCGGCATGAAGATGCCGGCCACGCCCGCTGCCACGCTGCTGTCCAGGCGCTCGCCTTCGGGTTCGTCGATCGGTGCGAAGTCGGACCGCACGAAGGCGGTGTCCGGAGTCCAGTAGACCCAGCTCAGCCGCCGTCCCGCCTCGCAGACGGGCAGCAGCACCCGGTGGCCGGAGTCGTACAGGGAAGCAATGAGCGGCAGCGTTGGTGGCTCGTGGGCCACCCCGACATAGATGGCAAAAGAAGCCTCCGTGCCGTTGGACCTCTTCTCCGCCCACGCCATGCCATGCCGGGCTATCGAAGCGCCGGCGGCGGCCATCTGTTCCGGTGTGAGCGTGCGCCGGTGAAGCCGGCGGCTTCGACGGATGTCTTCCTTCGTTGCCATCTCAATCCCGTCCGGGCCCCGGTCAACGCAGCAACATCGGCGCTGATGGGGTCCCTGCATTTTGTTCGACCCGCTCGGCGGGGGGTTTACCCGTTGGTGTGCTCCTTCCGTTACATTAGTCCGGTGACTCTCGATAACAATGCTGTCCGTAAGGCCGTCATCCCTGCAGCGGGTCTTGGTACCAGGTTCCTGCCCGCAACAAAGGCGATGCCCAAGGAAATGCTGCCCGTGGTTGACAAGCCCGCCATCCAGTACGTCGTCGAGGAAGCGGTCAAGGTTGGCCTGCACGACGTCCTGATGATCACCGGTCGCAGCAAGCGCGCGCTGGAGGACCACTTCGACCGCGTGCCCGCGCTGGAAGCCACCCTCGCGGAGAAGGGGGATACGTCCAAGCTGGAGGCCATCCAGAAGGCAACCAACCTCGGCGATATCCACTACGTCCGCCAGGGCGACCCCAACGGCCTTGGCCACGCGGTGCTGCGTGCCAAGCAGCATGTGGGACGTGAACCGTTTGCGGTCCTGCTGGGTGACGACCTGATCGACCCCAAGGACGATCTGCTCAGCGACATGATCGCCGTCCAGCAGAAGACCGGCGGATCCGTAGTGGCCCTCATCGAGGTGGAGCCGTCCAAGATCAGCGCCTACGGTTGCGCCGATGTCGAGGAAAACGGCGAGGACGGCTACGTCCGCATCAAGCAGCTGGTGGAGAAGCCTTCCCCGGAAGAAGCCCCGTCCAACCTTGCCGTGATTGGCCGCTACGTCCTTCACCCGGCCGTGTTCGACGTCCTGGAAAAGACGGCGCCGGGCCGAGGGGGAGAGATCCAGCTGACGGACGCCCTTGAAGTCCTGGCAGCCGGTGAAGGCGAAGGCTACGGCGTGTACGGTGTCGTGTTCCGTGGGCGCCGCTTCGATACCGGAGACAAGCTCAGCTACCTCAAGGCCTGCATCGAGCTGGCGAGCGAACGTGAAGACCTCGGCCCTGAGCTCCGCGAGTGGCTGCCGACTTTCACGGCCGACCTGCCTAAGTAATTCAGGATGTACGGCTCTGCGATCTGGCCGGTAACGCTGGAAAGCGGAGACCTTGTACTTCGGCCGATCCGTTACCGCGACAAGCGGGAATGGACTGAAGTCCGTTCGCGGAACAGCGAATGGCTGGCTCCCTGGGAGGCGTCCAACCCTGCACCGGGTGGGCGCCTGCCCAGTTACCGGCAAATGGTTGCGTCCCTGAACGCCCAGGCCAGGCAGTCGACCGCGTTGCCCTTCCTCATTACAGAATGGACACCCGGGTTTCCTCAGCCACGCATCGTTGGGCAGCTCACGGTGTCCTCCATTTTGTGGGGTTCGGCCATGATGGCCACGCTCGGGTACTGGGTGGACAAGGAGCGGGCAGGGTTGGGTATTGCCCCCACCGCCGTGGCGCTGGCCACGGACCATTGCTTCCGGGCCCTTGGACTGCACCGCATGGAGATCAACATCCGACCGGAGAACGGTCCCAGCCTGCGGGTTGTGGAAAAGCTTGGCTTCCGGGACGAGGGTTATCGGGAGCGCTACCTTCACATCAACGGTGAGTGGGCGGACCACCGCTCTTTCGCCCTCACGGCGGAGGAAGTTCCGCATGGCCTCCTGGAGGGCTGGCTGAGGGGACGAACGGGCAGGTCATAGGCCCTTTGTGGTCATAACTCCAATCATTTGGGGACTCGCCCACGACACACCGCAGGCAATGCCGCTGCACCTGATGATTTGCTTCTACGGTTTTGAATGTGGACTTCCCTCTCAGCAGCTCAGTGATCCTTGTGGTCACTGTCGCGCTCTGGATGGTGTGGGTGGCTCCCTATGTTCTTCGGAGCAAGCGCCAGCAAGTCCAAACGGCTACCGGGCCGGCAGACCACTTCGACGACGAACCAGACGAAACGCAGGCAGGGGTGCTCCTCACGGTGGCGCCGCGGCAGGAGAAACCGATGGAGACCATGCACAGCAAAGCACCGGCGTCCACCTTCGAATCCCGCATGCCTGGACCCTCCGTGGTCACGCCCGCTCCTACCCCCTTCACCATCCGCTACGCCAGGCTGACCTTGGCCTTGTCCGGACTGGCCTTGCTGCTGACCTCGGTGGTGTCCGCCATCCTGCTCGTGTTCCGGGTCGGTTCCTTCTGGCTTCCGCTGGTGTCCCTCATTGGAGCAGCCGTGGCCGTGGTCACTTTGCGGCGGCTTGCGCTGCGCGACCTGCGCGAGCGGCGGGCACGCCGCGAGGCGCGGTTGGCGCCCATCCCTACGCCGGCCCGCTACCTGCCGAAGCAGCAGCCCGTCGAGGCGAAAGAAACCAGCGTCTTTGATGCCGAAGCAAGCAGCCATGAAGCCGCCCGCCTTTCTGCGGTGGAGCTCAGGCAGGCGGCTTTGGCTGTGGCCCTCGCTGCCGGTGATACTTCTGCCGAATCTCCACAGGATGCCAAGGGCAGCAGCTGGGAGCCTGTGGAGGTTCCCAAGCCGACCTACGTAGCTGCGCTCAAGGCCAACCGCCCTGCTCCCGAACCCCTCGACCTCCCTGAGGCTCCCAAGCCGGTCGGCAAACCCGTGCTCAAGCAGGGCATCGAGCAGGTCGAAGCCGCAGCCGCCGCACAGGCACGCGTGGCAGGGGCCAAGGGCCAAAGCGCCCTCAGCAACCTCGACGACGTCCTGCAGCGCCGCCGCGCCTAGCATGGCAAACCTCTGCGTCGCCGGGGGAACGGGCCAGGTAGGCCGTGACGTCGTCCGCCTGGCGCTCGACGCCGGCCACACCGTTAGCGTCCTCAGCCGCCACACGCCGCAGGCCGGTTCCGAAAAGCATCACGACGGCGCCACCTACTTTGCGGGTGACGTCACCACAGGCGCCGGTCTGGAAGCCGCAATGGCGGGTGCCGACGTCGTGATCGACTGCCTGGAGGGTCAGTTCGGCAAGGCCCGGAAGAGATTCGCCGACGGCGGGGTGCGGCTTCTGGAGGCAGCTGACCGGGCAGGCGTGCGCAAGGCCGTGGTGCTGTCGATCATCAACTGCGACCAGAGCACTGCGGCCTACTACGCTTCCAAATCTGCCAAGGAGCGCGTTTACCAGGAGTCGCCGCTGGAGACCGTAGCGGTCCGTGCGACCCAGTTCCACAGCCTGCCGGTGGCAGTGTTCCAAGCCGGTGCCGGAGTGGGGCTGATCCCGGTCTTCAAAGGTGCCCGTTTCCAGCCGATCTCGCCGTTGGATGCGGCGGCCGCTGTACTCGAGGCTGCCCTGGAACCCGGCTCTTCGGAGAACCACCGTATTCGCACTGTGGGTGGCCCGGAGGTGCTGGGCATGCGGGAGATGGCGGTGACCTGGAAATCCGTGACCGGTGCGCGGGGCAGGGTGGTGGAGCTGCCCTTGCCGGGCGCCATGGGCCGTTACCTCCGCGCCGGCCTCAACCTCGCACCCGGCCACGCGTGGGGCCGCGAGACGTTCGTGTCCTGGTTGGAAAAGCGGCGGGAAACTCTATAGCCTAGGGACACCGGCCACGGATCCAATGAGTGGCCCGGGGGCTATAGCTCAGTTGGTAGAGCGCTTCGTTCGCATCGAAGAGGTCAGGAGTTCGAATCTCCTTAGCTCCACATTTGGCTCCATGCCCCGTCAGCACGGCGATGGCCCCTTGTTTCTGTCCCCCTCAGAAGCCTTACCGGCCTGGACAACGCCATCAGCTTCTTCCAAAGCCTGGGGCGGGGACCGGAGGGGATCATCGTCGCCCTGGCGCAGCGGCTCGGCTAGTCCAGTGGCCGCGGCCATTGTCCGCCACCTCTGCCAGGTATATCGTTGGGCTATCGTTCAGTATCGTTCGCGATCTTTTGCGAGGTGGGCACAATGCGTGATTCATTCCCTGCAGGCGGATTCATGGGGAACAGCTTTGACGGTATGTGGCAGGCGATGGAGGACTTCCGGTCGCGGTTCGAGAAACGGACGGGCACCCGGGCCGGCCGCGGCGAACTGCGGACAGCCATCCTCGCCCTCCTGGCCGAGCGGCCCATGCACGGCTACCAGATCATCCGGGAGATAGAGGAACGCAGCGGCGGCGACTGGAAACCGAGTGCAGGTTCTGTCTACCCGACGCTCCAGTTGCTCGCAGATGAGGGATTCGTCACCTCGGAGGAAGCCAACGGCCGGAAGATCTACTCGTTGACCGAGGCTGGCCGCGAGGACGTTGCCGGTGCCGAAACCTCCAACCTGTGGGCCTCGGCCGGCTCCGGGCATGGCTTCGCGGCGTTGCCCAAGGCGGGGATCGAGTTGGCCCAAGCGGCCGCGCAGGTTGGCCGGACCGGGACACCCAAACAAGTGCAGGAGGCAGTGACGGTCCTGGAAGAAGCCCGTCGCCGGATTTACGCCATCCTCGCCCAGGACTGACCGGTTGGCGTCCGGACTGCACGGCCTCACCAAGACGAAACGCCGGTCAGGGGACACCCGTGCCCGGTATCGCCGGATCCTCCGGTTCGCCGCCTGGCACCTCGCGGTGACGTGGTGGTATGAGCTGATACTGCCCCGGGTGGGCCTGCGCGGTCTTGCCGAGCGGACCAGGGCTCGGAGGATGCGGCATTTCGCACGCCGCTTCCACTCCCTGGCGGTGGAACTGGGTGGACTGATGATCAAGGTGGGCCAGTTCATGTCCTCACGGCTGGATGTCCTGCCGCCCGAAATCACTGCCGAACTTGAAGGACTGCAGGACGAAGTGCCTCCGGTGGCCTTTTCGGCCATTCGCGAACTCGCCGAGCAGGAACTCGGGGCACCCCTGGAGGCGGTGTTTGCCTCCATCGACCAAACACCCATCGCTGCCGCATCCCTGGGCCAGGCACACAGGGCGCAGTTGTTGCCGGGAATCGCGGAGGACACCGGCCTGGGCAGCGTCGTGTTCAAGGTGCAGCGTCCCGGGATCGACAGGATCGTGGACGTCGACCTGGCTGCCTTGCGGCGGGTGGGTGGCTGGCTTCGCCGCATCAGGATCGTCTCGGCGCGCGCGGACGTACCTGCCCTCATCAAGGAGTTCTCCCAGACAAGCCTGGAAGAGATCGATTACCTTAATGAGGCCGCCAACTCAGAACGGTTTGCTGCGGACTTTGCCGATGACGCAAGGGTGGCCGTGCCCGCGGTCGTCTGGGAGCGGACCACCCGCCGGGTCCTGACGCTCGAGGATGTAACCGCAATCAAGATCACGGATGCGGCAAAGTTGGCGGCCGCGGGGATCGATCCGGTGCAGGTGGCGCCCGTGTTTGCCTCGGTAATGTTCGACCAGCTGTTCACCCATGGCTTCTTCCACGCAGACCCTCACCCCGGAAACATCTTCGTCACCCCTGCCCCGGATTCCGGGCAGGGGCACCCGTGGAAGCTGACGTTCATTGACTTTGGCATGATGGGCGAGGTCCCGGTGAAGACGCGCAGCGGGCTCCGGAAGCTGTTGATCGCGGCAGCAGCCCGCGACGGCAGGGGGTTGGTGGCTGCGATCAGCGATATCGGAGTGCTGGTCCCCTCCGCTGACAGTCTGAAGCTGGAGCAGGCCATGACGCAGCTGTTCGCGCGCTTCGGCGGAATGGGGTTCGCCGAGTTGAAGGAAGTGGACCCGCGGGAGTTCCGCGACTTTGCGATGGAGTTCGGCGACGTCGTCCGGTCGCTGCCCTTCCAATTGCCGGAGAACTTCCTGCTCATCATCCGCGCCATGTCCTTGACGTCCGGGGTCTGCAGTTCCCTGGACGCCAGGTTCAACCTGTGGGATTCGGTGGAGCCCTACGCCGCCCGGTTGTTGCGGGACGAGCGCGGCAATGTGGTGAGGGACGCGGCCTCGCAGGCCTGGGAGATAGCCGCCGCGGCGGTGGCCATGCCCAGGCGCCTGGATGCCTTGATCCGGAAAGTTGATGAGGGATCCCTCGAAGTTGCCAACCCGCGGCTGGAGCGCCACATGGCAAAGCTCGTCCGCTTGGGGCAGCGGGTTGTGGCGGCATTGATCTTCGGCGCCCTGCTGATTGCAGGTGCCTTGGTCCGTCCCGAGGATCACGTGTTAAGCAATGTCCTGATGGTCTGCTCCGTGCTTCCTTTGCTTTTCGGCCTGCGACCGCCGCGCAGCTAAGCGCACAACCGCGTCGTAAACTGGCCGTGTGACTGACACTCCGCACCGCCTGGAACAACCCGCCCGGATGTCCGGACCCGTTCTGGTAGGTGTCGTCCAAGGCCAGCGCCCTGTTGTGGTGGAGCAAGCAGCCAAGCTGGCGGCCGCCGCCGGACTGCCGCTGGTGTGTGCGCACGTCGATGTCACCGTATACCCGGTGGATGGGACCACCGGGGGAGCTGCGGCTCCGATCGACCCTGACAGCGGAGACGCTGATGAGCAGGACATCCCCGAACAGCTGAGGAAAGACCTCGAAGCCCGGCTGTCCGGCCTGGACGTGGAGTGGTCGGCGGTTTTCCTTGCCGGCGAACCCGCCAAGGCCCTTGCCCGCGAGGCCAACCATTCGGGTGCAAGCATGATCGTGGTGGGCAGCAGGGACCACAAGCTGGGTTCCGTGATCAAGGAACTGACGGGAGGATCGATCGCCAGGCACCTGGTGCACCATCAGGACCGTCCGGTACTCGTGGTGCCGGTGGATCCGCGTCTTCCGGACGACGATGACGAGGACTGACACCGCGCGCCCTGTGCACCTTCAGTGGAAATTCGTTGGGTTGGTGGCCGCGGGCGGTGTTGCCGGTGCGCTCGCGCGCTATGTCCTGTCGCTGGTTATTCCAGCGCCCCATGATTTTCCGCTGCCCACCTTGGTCATCAACCTCTCCGGGGCCCTTGCGCTCGGCGCACTGCTTGAGGCGCTCGCCCGCAAAGGGCCCGACGCCGGTACACGCCGGAGCGTGCGGCTGGCCGTGGGGACGGGTTTCCTTGGGGCCTACACCACCTACAGCACGCTGGCGCTGGACGCTGTCCACCTGCTTGGAGCCGGTGCCTTCCCCGCCGCAGCGTGGTACCTGGGATTGTCCCTGGCCGGGGGTGCGGCCGCCACCGTCGCGGGAATCGGGCTCGGTGCCTTGATCCACAGGCGTACCCAGGGCAGGCCGGCGTTGGCCGAAGGCAAGGGACGGCAGGACGCATGATGGTCTTACTGCTGGCCCTCGCCGGTGGAGCGGGCGCCGCAGCCAGGTTCGTAGTGGACGGTGCTGTCCGCAGCCGCGTGAAGACCGCGCTGCCGTGGGCCACCATCCTGATCAATGTGTCGGGTTCGCTGGCGCTGGGCCTGATTGCAGGATTGGTGATGAGGGGCCACGCGCCGGAGTCGCTGCAGTTGGTCCTGGGTACGGGGTTCCTGGGCGGTTACACCACCTTCAGTACTGCCAGCCTGGAAACCATCCGGCTGCTCCAGAGCGGCCGGACGGTGCTGGCGGTGGTCAACGGCGTTGGCTCGATGGCGGTGTCTGTGGCCGCAGCCGGCACCGGCGTTTGGTGTGCCCAGACAGTGCTGTAAAGGCCTGGGACGGTGGTGACCAATCCCACCGATGAGCGTCGGCGTACGGCGGTAGGATCAGTGCCATGGCTAAGAAGACATTCAACCAGTTGTTGTCCGAGCAGGTCGCCAATGAGTTTGCGGCCTCCCAGCAATACATCGCCGTCGCGGTCTATTTTGACGGCGAAGATCTGCCCCAGTTGGCCCGGCACTTCTACCGCCAGTCCCTGGAAGAGCGCAACCACGCCATGATGATGGTCCAGTACATGCTGGACCGGAATGTCCACGTGGAAATCCCCGGCATCGCACCCGTCCGCAACAACTTCACCAACGCCAAGGAACCCATTGCCTTGGCCTTGGAGCAGGAGAAGGAAGTCACCCGGAACATTGAGGAGATGTTCCGGGCTGCCCGTGCCGAGGGCGATGCCTTGGGCGAGCAGTTCATGCTCTGGTTCCTCAAGGAGCAGGTGGAGGAAGTGGCTTCCATGACCACGCTCCTCAACATCACCGAACGCGCCGAGAACCTCTTCGACATCGAAAACTACGTGGCCCGCGAAACCGTGGGCGACGGCGGACACGATGCCGGTGCGCCGGCCGCTGCAGGCGGGGCCATCTGACCAAGGCTCCACGTTCCGAAAGGCCGGCGGGATCAGCTCCCGCCGGCCTTTCATGGGACGCGGGGAGTTACAACCAGCCTTTGCGTTTGAAGATGACATACATCAGCAAGGCCGCGCCGAACATGAGTCCCACGGCCAGCGGATAGCCGAACTCCCAGTGGAGTTCGGGCATGTGGTCAAAGTTCATGCCATACACGCCGGCCACGAATGATGGCGCAAACAGGATGGCCGCCCACGACGAAATCTTCTTCACCTGCTCGTTCTGCGCTGCGCTGGCTTCGTTCTGGCGGTTGGCGGTGAGCGTGCCGTCAAGGGTCAGTGCGTTCTGCAGCAGGTCGCGGAAGGAGTTGGCCCGGGAGATGACCCGCTGGACGTGGTCCTCTACGTCCCGCAGGGAGCGTTGCAGCTCAATGTCCACACCGTACTTCTCGAACCCCTTTTCCAGCAGCGCGATCATGTCCGGCAGAGGGTGGATGGCCCGCTGGAATTGGATGACCTCTCGCGCCAGTTCATAGATGCGGCGGGAGACCGCAGTATCGCCGCTGAAGAGTTGGTCCTCAATCTCATCGATGTCGTTCTCGAGTCCGGCCACCACCGGAGCGTAGTCGTCCACCACTTGGTCCAGAAGCGCGTACAGTACGGCCTCCGGGCCGTGTTTCATGAGGTCCGGGCGTTTCTCCAACCGCTGACGTACCCGGGCAACGCCGCCCGTTTCCGCGTGCCGGACGGTGACCACGAAGTTGGGTCCGGTGAAGATATGGAGTTCGCCGAACTCGACTGTTTCCTGGTCGTCCAGGTATCGGGCTGGCCTGAGGACCGTGAACAGGTTGTGGTCGTAGCGCTCAAGCTTGGGCCGCTGGTGGGCGGAAACGGCATCTTCCACGGCCAGTTCATGGAGTTCGAACTCCTGGGCAACGGCTGCCATCTCTTCCCGGGTTGGCCGGTAGAGCCCGATCCAGGCCATGCCGCCGTGCTCCGCCAGCGTTTCAAAGGTTTGTTCCAGGCTGTGCGGGGTTGCCGTACGGACACCGTCAACGTAGACGGCGTTATCGATAATGGTCACGGATGAACGCTACTGCATGGCCCCGATAATGGCTCCCGCGACCGTCATGGCCACAATGTCATGCCCGGAGTCGATCACGGTGACGGCCGACGGGCGTCCGGCGAAGCCGTTGTGGATGACGTGCCCTCCTGCGCGGAAGACCAGTGCCACGATCAGTGCGAAGAAGGCACCGGCGAAGAAGGTATTGAGGTTCAGGGCACTGATCAGGACTGCCAGGAGAATGCTGGTAATGGCTGCGGCCAGCATCATGGGACCCCAGATCCCCGCGCCGCCTTCAATGTTCTTCAGGTCTTCTTCCGTCTTGCCGATGGCCTCCATCCACCGGCGTCCAAGCACGGCAGGCATGTACCAAACGAACCCGATCACCATGCTAGCCACGAAGGCGATCAGTACTGCGAGCCAGTTGATGTCAGTGATGTGTGAAAGCCATTCCATGGTGACGATCCTAGTGCCGCGAACAGGAAGCTGAGTCAACGCGCAGGTGTCATGCCGGCCGCGTGTTGGCTGCCCGTGCGAGGCGCTCCATCAATGGTTCGGTGCGGTAGGGGATGTGCGTGTGCAGGGCCAGCACCGTTTCAGTCCGGATGACGCCTTTGGTCCGCAGGACGGACCTCAGCGCCGCCTGCAGATTGTGGGTGTCCGTGGCTACCACCCGGCACCACAAATCCCCGCGTCCGGAGATTTCATGGACCTCCAGCACCTGGGGGATGAGCCGCAAGGCGCCTATGACGCCGTCGAGTTCCCGGTGGGTGACCTCGATGGTGACGAAGGCGACGACGTCGTAACCCACCTTTTCCAAGTCCACCTCGCGGCCGGAAGCCTGGAGCACGCCGTTTCGCAACAGCCTTTTGAGCCGGCTTTGCGCCGTGTTGCGGGCGATTCCCAGGGACTCGCTGAGTTCGGCTATCTGGATCCGTGGGTCCTTGATGAGTTCGAGCAGGATCTTCAGGTCCAAGGGGTCGAGGGTGTTCAAATGGTCACTCCGCATCAATCTGGCTGGATGGCTTTGACTGTTTTGCTCAATCATCCCAGCTTATGGAGCTCATTAGCCCAAACACGTTGCATCCTGTTGCCACCGAATTCTTTTGCGGTTCGCGCCGTGCCCACAAGGCGGGGCGGGGACCTTGAGGCGAAGGCACACCACACCATGACTGTCTTGAGCGAACTCCGCATGCGTCCAGCCACAGCGGGGCACTGGGGTTGGGACGCGTCCACAACATCGCGGCTGGTTCTGGCCGGCGTGGTGATTTTCGCCCTGCTGGTGGGCGCCAATCTGGCCACGCCTCTCTATCCCTTGCTGCAGGACCAGTGGGCGTTGTCTTCCCTGGACGTCACCATCGCCTTCTCCAGTTATGTCCTCGCCCTGGTCACCGTTCTCATGGTTGCCGGCCACTGGTCGGACCACATCGGACGGCGTGCGGCCTTGGTGCTCGCTGTCCTGGTGGGACTGTTGGGCGGGTTGATCTTTGCCCAGGCAAACGGGCTTGGCATGCTCAGCGCCGGCCGCGCCCTGCAGGGTGTGGCCGTGGGCCTGGCTACGGGTGCAAGCTCCGCGGCATTGCGGGAGCTGCTGCCCCAGCGCCCGGATTGGGCTTCCCGTTTTACGCTGTTGTCATCGGCCGGCGGAGTCGCGGCCGGTCCCGCGATCGGGGGACTGTTGTCCTTGCTGCCTGACCCGACGCGGGCGCCCTACTACATCCACTCGGCCGTGCTGGTTGCGGCACTGGTCCCGCTGTGGCTGCTCAAAGCCCGGCCCGCCATAGCCCCGGCCCTGGGCAGGCCTGCCTTCGCCGTCCTCGCGCCGCGGAAACCGGCTGTTTCGCAACACGCGCGGGGAGCGTTCTGGCTGGCGTCGTCGGTGGGTTTCCTGAGTTTTGCGGTGTTCGGTTTCTGCTTGTCCCTGGCGCCCGGCGTTTTCGCCTCAATGCTGCAGGTGGACTCGCGTCCCCTCCTGGGCGTGCTGGCGGGGATCACGCTGGGCGCTTCCGCGCTGAGCCAGCTCCTGGAGGTCCGGGGCCGGTTTGTTGTGCCGCTGAGCCTGGCCGTGCTGGGTGTCTCCGTGGTGTTGATCGGAGTGGCTTCCGGGCTGTCCAGCCCCTTGCTGCTCGTGGCGGCCAGCGTCGCAGCCGGTATTGGGCAGGGCATTGCTTTCCGCCATGTTTTCAACAACGTGGCCGGCAAGGTTGAGCCGTCCCGGCACGCGCAGGTCATCAGCACGGTCTATGTCATCACGTACCTGGGCAGCGCCGTTCCGGTGATTGGGCTGGGACTGGCGGTTTCAGCTCTGGGCCAGCAGACCGCCGTCGTGGGTTTTACCGCTGCGTGCGGCGCGGCGGCGCTGGTCCTGGCCGCCGTCTCCGTTCGCTCCGGACGCCGCGGCTGAGGGGACGCGGCGGCAAAGGCTCCTACTCCGGCAGCGGACCGCGGTTGCCCGGGATGTGCTGGAACACCATGGTGGTCTCGGTGTGGCCCACCACGGGGTCGGTGGCCAGGTTGTCCAGGAGCCAATTGCGGAGATCGTCGGTATTCGCGACGGCGATGTGCAGCAGGTAGTCAACGGAACCAGTGGTGTGGAACGTGGAGATGACAGCCGGGAGCTTGGGAACGCGTGCAGTGAACCGGTCGATCTGGTCCCGGTCGTGGGCGCGGAGGCGGACCGCGATCAGGGCCTGGACCGAACGTCCGATGGCGGGCAGGCTCAGGACTGCCTCGAACCCCTCGATGATTCCGCGCTCGGACAGTGCGCGGGTGCGCATCAGGGCTGTTGAGGGTGCGATCCCCACCAACTCGGCCAGTTGCTTGTTGGAAATCCTGGCGTCGTCCACCAGAGCTGCCAGGATTTTCCCGTCGATGGCATCGAGCGGCTCTGCACCACCGGTTGTGTGCCGAACATTCTTCGCCTGGCTGCTCAATGATCCTCCTGAAATTGCCCTGCAACCATCATAGGCGTTGGATTTCGAGCGCCAGGCAGGGACTTTCAGGCCCTTTTGTACAGTCTCCGGTCAAGTCGCTGCAGGGGTGCGCTCAGGACCATGAGGAGCAAGGGCAGATTGCCGAGATCCGGAACGGCGAAGGCGATGATCAAGGCAACCAGGAACAGACCGGCCACGATTGCGCTTGCCCTGATGCCTGATACCTCCGCGGTGTCCTGTAGATCATGAAGATCAGGATGGGACCGCAAGTACAGGCGTGCCAGCAGGAGGAGGAAGCTGGCAGCGAACAACGTGCCGATGTACACCAAAGGTTGGGCCCAGTCGCCCTGCAATTGCGTGGACAACGCGGTGGCTACCGGCATCCACACAATGGTGAGCATCCACGCGATGGTGAGCCAGAGCAGTCCCGGATCCACCCTCCGAACGTTGCTGAACAACCGGTGATGATGGACCCAGAACACGGCGATCAGCAGGAAACTGAGGGCAAATCCCAACAGCGGATACCGTTCTTCCACCAACCAGTCGGCCGTGGTGCCGTTATGGTCGGACAGTTCACCCACGCTTTCCATCAGGGGCAGGATCAGCAGGGTCAGGGCGATGGCCACGACCGCATCGGTAAAAGCCTGCAACCGTTCAGGCGACGACAATTCCCTCGGCTGGGAGGCCCTCTTCATGCCTCTGATTCTAGGTTGCGGTATTTCGGCGTCAACGGTCCCGGCGCTCTGGTGGCCGATGCACGGCGGCGGTGACTGCCGCCGTCGTGATGGCCAGGACGATGACGCCCACGGCAAGTGCCGTCCAACCGAAGGACTGGAAGGCCAGGCCGCCCGCCCAGCCAATAACGCTGGAACCAAGATAGTAGGAGAGGTTGTAAAGCGACGCTGCCTGGGCGCGTCCCGTGGTGGCAATCGCTCCCGTCCATCCGGACCCCACGCTGTGGGCTGCAAAGAAGCCGCCGGTGAACACCACCAGTCCTGCCAGCGTGGCCGCAAGATTGTCTGGCAGCGTCAGGGCGAGACCTGCCGACATCACAACGATGCCGCCGAGCAGGACCCGGCGGCGTCCGAAACGGGTGGTGAGCCCGGCCGCCCACCGGGAGCTGAAGGTGCCGGACAGATAGGCCAGGAAGATCAGGCTGACGACGCTGGCGGGAAGGTTGAACGGCCCGGCATGCAGCCGGAATCCCAGGTAGTTGTACACGGCCACAAAACCGCCCATCAGCAGGAAGGCCTGCAGGTAAAGGGCCAGCAGTTTGGGGTTGGCTGCATGGGTTGCCAACGTCCGGAGGGCTCCGCGCAAGCCTGTGGCTGCGGACGGAGTGAAGCGCCGCTGTTTGGGTATGAGCACCAGAAAGAGCACAGCCGAGACCGTGGCGAGCAGGGAAACAGCCAACGCGGCGGCGCGCCAGCCCCACACTTCCCCGACAGGTCCGGCCACCAAACGCCCGGCAAGTCCACCCAGTGTGGTCCCGGCGACATAGCTGCCGGCGGCCAGCGCTGTGTGGATCCTGGTGACTTCCTCGTTCAGGTACGCAATGGCAATTGCTGGAATGCCTCCCAGCGCCATCCCCTCCAAAGTCCGCAGGCCAAGCAGCAGCGGCACCGTGGGAGCCAGTGGCACCAGCAGCCCCAGCACGGTGGCAGCTGCAATACCGATTCCCATGGCCCGCACGCGTCCGATCCTGTCCGCCACGAATGACCACGGAAGGACGGTGACGGCCAGGCCGATCGTGGCCAGCGAGATGCTGAGCGCGGCTTCCGCGGCGGAAATCCGCAGGTCGTGGGCCATCAGGGGGAGTACAGCCTGGGTGGAGTAGAGCTGCGCAAAGGTGGCAACTCCCGCCAGGGCCAGGGCGGCCAGCACGCGTCGGTAGCCCCGGGACCCGCGGACGTGGCCCTCCCACGGGGCGGCGGTGGCAGTGGCGGCTTCATTCACCGGCCCAGAGTAGGCCTCCCGGAACATGATGATCCAATGCATAATTTGATGACAACCGATGCATTTGTGCATGAATCAAGGAAGCCGGAGGAAACCCGGATGGAACCCGACCATCGCCAACTGGTCCAGCTTCTGCCCCTCCTGCCTGTCCTGGCCGAGCTCGGACGTACAGAGCACATGACCGAGACGGCACAGATCCTGGGCGTGCCCCAGTCGACGGTCAGCCGGGCGGTGGCCAGGGCAAGCGCAATCGTGGGAATGGACCTCCTGGTCCGTGACGGGCGGGGGATTCGCCTGACACCGGCGGCCAGGACGCTCCTGCCTTATGTCGAGGCCGCGTTGGAAGACTTCCAGGCCGGATTGGACCGTGTCCGGGACGAGTCCAACATTGTCCGCGGGCGGATCGGCGTGTCGTTCCAGCACACGTTCGGGGAGGCAACGCTGCCCCTGCTCATCAGCGCTTTCCGGTCCAGGCACCCCAACATCGTGTTTGACCTCCGACAGGGTCCGCGGGATGGCTGCCTGGACGAACTTTCGCGCGGAGACACGGACTTTGCCTTGACAGCGCCCATCGCACCGGTGGGCAGGGGCATCACGTCCCACGCCCTCTACCGCGAACCGCTGCGGGCAGTGCTGCACTACCGGCACCCGCTGGCCCGGCGCAGCAGCGTGCACCTCGCGGAACTGCGAAACGATCCCTACGTGACGCTTCCCGAAGGCGTGGGCCTCCGTGCCCTGGGCGAAGCCCTGCTCCGGGAAGCCGGCTTCCGGCCCCGCACGGCGTTCGAGGTCCAGGAGTCCACCACCGTGCGCGGACTGGTGTCGGCCGGTCTTGGCTACAGCATCCTTCCACCGGCCGGCCCCGGCTCGGGAACAGGCCAATTCCTTCCGGAAACGGAGCTGGGACTCGTAGAGATCCCCATCGAATCAGGGCTGGCGTTCCGCCAGATCGGCATCGCGTGGCGGGAGCGCACCTTCGAACCCGACGCTGTCCGGCTCTTCCGCGAAATGGTGGTGGGGCGGGGTGAAGCGCTGCTTGCTGAACTGGTCAGAGCCCGCTCAGGAACGTCTTGACCACTTCCCGCGCCGGTCCACTCCGGGCTGCCTGCCAGCCTGTGCCGGCCCACAAGTTCAACCGCTCCGGGTCGCCAGCCGCCGAGGCCGCGGCACGGAGGGGTGCCGTCAGGTGGTGGATGGCAGGGTAACCCTCCGGAGCGTCCTGATGGTCCATGACAAACTCGTTGACCAAGGACCTGGCCCATCGGCCTGTGAATGCCCGGGTCATGGCTGTGCCGGTGTACCGGGGATCACCGAGCGCATCCTTGTGCGCCTGCCGTGCACCGCTTTCGTCGGTACGCACCAGCGCCGTACCCACCTGTGCGGCTACCGCTCCTGCCGCCAGGACCTGCCGGAGGCTTCCCGCATCCATCACGGCACCGGCCGCTACCAGGGGAAGTCCGACGGCGGCACGCACCTGGGCGACCAGGTCCGCCGTCGTGCTGGCCGGGACGGTTCCCGCGGTCCCGCCGGAGGTCAGGAAGGCAGCCGTGTGGCCGCCGGCGGAGCTGTGCTGGACGGCGATGGCGTCCGGACCTTCCGCGGCAGCTGCCAGTGCTTCGGGCACGCTGGTGACGCTTGAGATGACTGTCGTTCCTGCGTGCTGCAGGGCCTTGACCACGGACGAGCCCGGAAGTCCAAAGGCGAAACTGACGTACTCCACCGGTTCGGCCAGCAGGAGGTCGATTTTGCCCTGCCAGGCGTCGTCGTCATCCAGGCGCAACGCCGGGACTGTGGCCCCGTACCGGGCGGCTTCTGCTTCCAGATCCGACGCGTAGGCCTCCAGGCGCGCCCGTTCCTTGCTGCCACGCAGTGCGGCCAACTGCTCCCTGTTTGGCACGAAGAGGTTCATGCCAAAGGGAACTCCGGCGGCGCGTGCAGCGGCAATCTCTGCTGCCATGGCGTCGGGGCTTTTGTACCCGGCGGCCAGGAAGCCCAGTCCGCCCCCATCGTGCACAGCCTGGACCAGTGCGGGCGTCGACGTACCGCCGGCCATGGGAGCAGCAATGAAGGGTGTGGTGAACAGGGGCATGTGGTTTCTCCTCCGGACGCTCCAAGCTAGTCTTTCACGGTGAACAATCTTGACTCTGCCGCGCATTCCTCCGCGTCCCCGGCCATCACCGGCACCGTGATCGGACTCGACATCGGGGGGACCAAGACCCGCGGGGTCCGGTTCGAGGACGGTGTTCCCGTGCGCGATGAAAACGCCGGCAGTTCCAACGTCCAGAACGTTACCGTTGAGCAGGCCATGGCCAATCTTGCGGAGTTGTTCGGAAAGATCGGCGGCGGCACCGTTGACCAGGTGTACGCCGGTGCGGGGGGAATCGATACCGACGAGGACGCCAGGGCGCTCGCGGACCTCATCGCGCCGCATGTGCCCGGTGCGCGCATTACCGTGGTCCACGACTCCAGGCTGCTGCTGGCTGCCGGTGGTGCAAGCACCGGCGTTGCGGTCATAGCCGGAACGGGATCCGCAGCGTGGGGTCGGAACCAGGCCGGTCAAGAGGCCCGGGCAGGTGGCTGGGGGTACCTCCTGGGTGATGAAGGCAGCGGCTACTGGCTGGGCCGGGAAGCCGTGCGCCACAGTCTCCGGCGCATGAACCAGGGCTTGGAGCCGGACCGCCTCAGCCGTACCCTGCTCGAGGCCTGCGGCGTGGACGAGCCCGGCAAGCTGATCGCGTTGTTCCACTCGCCGGATACGGGCCGCCGATACTGGGCGCAGCAGGCCCGCCTGGTGGTGGAAGCAGCCGATGCCGGTGACGAGGTGGGCATCGGCTTGGTCGAGCAGGCCGGGCGGGACCTTGCGGACCTCGCGGCGCAAGCCGTCCGCCAGCTGGGCCTGGCGGGTCCCGTGATCCTTGGCAGCGGCTTGGGCATGAACGTTTTACGGCTGCAGGAATCGTTCAAGGCCAGGCTCGCCGAGGGCGGGATCGTGGACGTGAGGATCCTCCAGCAGGATCCCGTCTTCGGCGTGCCCCGGCTGGTGGCCGAACAGCCGGCCTGAGCTACCCGCGGCTTCGTGGCCGGAGCTTGACGCCGGGCAGCGGTGGTGCGGGAATCCGGCCGGCCTCGGCACCGGCCGCGGGTCCGTGTCCGTGGACGTGGCCGAAGCGCGAGGCGGCGGCAGCGTCGTCGTCGAGCAGGCCTTCGGCCTCCCATTCTTCCCGGGCCTTCTCCACTTCCTCGTGGGTGCGTCCCACGAAGTTCCACCACATCAGCAGGTCCTCGCCGAACGGCTCCCCGCCCAGCAGCATGAACCGGGTGTCCGGCCGGGCTTCCACGGCCAGCGAGGACCTGCCGGCACCGAGGTAGGCCAACGGTCCGGGGTCGATACTTTCGCCGTCGATGGTGACGTGGCCGTCGAGGACGAGCACGGCGTGTTCGAAGTCGTCGCGCAGGGGCAGGTGCAGAAGCCCGGAGCCTACGATGTCCGCCCCTACGATCGGGCTGAACATGGTTGCGGGCGACTGCTGCCCGGCGAACTCACCCACCATGACTGTGGCCGTGTAGCCATCGCCCAAGGCCACGGGAAGTTCCCGGTGCTGCTCGAAGGACGGCTCGCGGTGCCTGTGCTCATCAGGAAGCGCTACCCACAGCTGCAGTCCGCGGGACATCGGGATTTCATCTGCGGCGAGGGTCCGGCCGTCCTGCGGCGTGGGAAGAACGGAGAACTCCGAGTGGGAAATGCCGTGGCCTGCCGTCATGATGTTCAGCTCGCCCGGATTGACCACCACGTCGCTGCCCACACTGTCGCGGTGGCGGACTGCACCTTCCAACGGCCACGTCACGGTCTGCAGGCCGCAGTGCGGGTGGGGGAGGACACTCATGGCAACCCGGTCAGGGCCAAAGCTGTCCAGGAAACACCATGCACCAACGGTAGGCAACCCGCGCTGCGGAAGCGTGCGGTAGACGTTCATGGCACGGACGCCGCCCAGTGGTACTTCCCGTTCAGGCCACAACTGGACACACGGGCCCTGTCCTTCGGGAGCGGCCGGGCATACCTGCTCCGCTGGTGCGGTATCCAAGTTGGTCATGTGTGAATCACCTGTGCATAAATGTTGGAATCTGAGCTAATCTGTTCCGTGTGAACAACGCCCTTTTGAGCTACCACGACGCCGTCCTTTACCGTTCGGGTGAACCGTACCGCATCCTCGCCGGCGCCATCCACTACTTCCGTGTGCACCCGGAATTGTGGAGGGATCGCCTGCGCCGCCTCAAGGCGATGGGCGCCAACACCGTGGACACCTACGTGGCATGGAACTTCCACCAGCCTAAGCGCGACGAGGCTCCGGACTTTACCGGATGGCGGGATCTGGGCGCCTTTATCGACACCGCTGCCGAAGAAGGCCTGGAGGTCATCGTCCGCCCGGGACCCTATATCTGCGCGGAGTGGGACAATGGCGGCTTTCCCGCGTGGTTGACAGGAATTCCGGGCATCGGGCTCCGGTGCATGGATGCCCGGTTCACGTCGGCGATCGAGGAGTGGTTCGACCACCTCCTCCCCATCATCGCTTCCCGTCAGTCGTCGGCCGGTGGTCCCGTGGTCGCCGTGCAGATCGAGAACGAGTACGGAAGCTACGGTGACGACCACGACTACATCAGGTGGAACCGGCGGGTCCTGGAAGAGCGGGGCATCACCGAACTGCTGTTCACCGCGGACGGCGGCAATGACTACTTCCTCGACGGCGGTTCGGTAGAGGGCACGTGGGCGACGGCAACGCTGGGGAGCCGCGGCGAGGAAGCCATCCAGACGTGGAAGCGCCGCCGCCCTGATGAGCCGTTCTTCAACGTCGAGTTCTGGGGCGGCTGGTTCGACCATTGGGGTGAGCACCACCATCGGCGCGACGCCGAAGACGCCGCTGCGGAAGCCCGCAAGATGCTGGACCTTGGCGGGTCGCTCTGTGTGTACATGGCACACGGCGGGACAAACTTCGGTCTGGGATCCGGCAGCAACCACGACGGCACCATGCTCCAGCCAACGGTCACCAGTTATGACTCAGATGCACCCATCGCCGAAAACGGCCAGCTGACGCCCAAGTTCCATGCCCTCCGCCGGGAGTTCCACCGCGCCAGTGGAATCACCGAACTGCCCCAGTTGCCGGCTGACCTGCTGGCCGTGCCACCAGTGCTGCCGGCCGCCACCTTGCCGTTGTCCGAGCCGGGGGATCTCCTGGAGTTCCTGCGGGAAAGCGGCAAGCCGGTCACCAGCGTCAAGCCGCTCACCTTTGAGCAGTTGGGGCTCGACGGCGGCATGGTGCTGTATACGTCGGAGGCCATCCTGCCGGGACTCCCGGAGACCCCAACGGAGTGCCGGATCAGGATCAGCGGCCTGGCAGACCGCGCCTACATCTGGGTTGATGGATCCTTTGCCGGTGTCCTGGATGACGTAACGGGTCCGGAAGGGCTGTCTGTTACAGGTCAGGGTGTGGCGGCCAGGCTGGACATCCTGGTGGAAAACCTGGGGCGGATCAATTATGGTCCGTTGACCGGACAGTCCAAAGGAATCCTGGGCGGCGTCCTCATCAACCAGCGGTACACCTTCCACTGGACCCAGACGCCGGTGGCCCTGGCCGACTGGGACGCGGAGCAGGTGGAGAAACTGCCCGGCGCGGATTTCCACGCCGAAGAAGCGGCGGACACCTATATTGCGCTCCCGGACTTCGGCAAGGGATTCCTTTGGTTGAACGGATTCCTGCTGGGCCGCTACTGGGCCAAGGGTCCGCAAGTGACGCTGTACGCCCCTGCGCCCTTGGTGAACGCAGGCCGCAACAGCATCAAGGTGCTGGAACTCGAGAAGCCCGGAACCGCCGTCGAACTCCGGGAAGTACCTGACCTGGGACCGGAAGAAGCCGGTCCCATTGCCGCAGCCGAGCTGCACTAAGGCCTCCCTGACGCACCTCCGGGCTGCTGCAGCCTAAGCTGGCACCATGAGCCTGGAGTTTGACACCCGCCCCGCCGCCTATGCCGTCATCGTCCAGGACGGCAGGATCCTGCTGGCCTATTGGAAGCAGGACGGCAAGGAAGGGTGGACGCTGCCGGGTGGCGGACTGGACCTCGCGGAGCATCCCGTGGACGGCTGCCGGCGCGAGGTGTTCGAGGAAACCGGCTACGAGGCCCACATTGACGGAATGCTCGGCATCGATGTCGGACATTGGCCGCGGGACGTCCAGCCGGACGGCGCGTTACGTGATTTCCAGGCCCTCCGGCTCGTCTATGAGGCCAGCATCACGGGCGGCGAACTGACCCACGAGGTTGACGGAAGCACCACTCACGCCGCGTGGATACCGTTGGAAGACGTCCCTGGGCTCAACCGCGTTTCCTTGGTTGACGTTGCCCTGCGGTTGCATCGGGAACGCCCTGCGGATGGAAAGCTCACCGACCACGCCGGCTGACTCTGGCGCGGAGGCGCCGGTACCGCTACGCTGAAGAACGCTGCCGGCCGATCAACGGACGGCCCGGATGCCAAGGAGGTGGATTTTGATGACTGCCACGGTCCTGCGCGCCCTGCACACCAGTGCCCTGCGGGTCCAGCACATCACCATCCCTGTCCCGGCGTCCGCCGTCCACAGCTAGGCGGCCCGGGCCTCACCAGAGGCCAACCATTGAATACTTCCGCTTTTTCAAGCAACCCCTCAAGCAACCCCATCTCCGGCCCGGCCGACTACGGTTACACGCCATCCATCGCCGCCCTCTTTCGGGCCCATCCCGTACCTGCCGCCTTGTCAGGCCCCGATGACCGTCCCGGCCGCATCGTCAGGCTGGACCGCAACCGGGTCCTGGTCGCGTCGGCTGCCGGGCTCCTGCACTTGCCCTACCCCGGGCAAGGACCCGTTCCCGCCACCGGTGACTGGGTATGGCTCGGCACCAACCGCGCCGGGGAGCCGGCCGTCGTCGACGTTCTTCCCCGCCGTTCGGCACTGAGCCGCAAGCGCGCCTTCGAGGCGTCCTCAGAGGAACAGATTCTCGGCAGCAACATCGACATCGTGGCAGTCGTGGTGCCCATGGACCGGCCCCTGACGCACAACCGGCTGGAACGGACACTGGTTGCGGCCTGGGACTCGGGCGCCACTCCGCTGGTAGTGATCACCAAAGCGGACCTGGCCAACCTGGCGGACGATGTCGTGGGACAGGTCATCCTCCAGGCGGCCGGAGTGGAAGTGGTCACCACCTCGGCCGAGCACGGCGACGGGCTGGACGAGCTCAGGCAGCACATTCCGGCCGGCTCCACCCTGGTCCTCCTGGGACCTTCGGGTGCTGGAAAGTCCACGCTCATCAACGCGCTCGCCGGCAGGAACATCCAGCAAACGGGGTCCGTGCGTACAGGGGACGGGAAAGGACGGCATACCACAACTTCCCGGGAACTTATCCCTTTGGCAGGGGGTGCGGTCCTGATGGACACCCCCGGCGTCCGGGGCTTTGGCCTGTTCGACGCCGAGGACGGCATGGAGGAAATGTTCGGCGACCTGGAAACGCTGTTGTCCGCGTGCCGTTTTGCGGACTGCTCCCACCAGGCCGAACCCGACTGTGCCGTCCAGGCAGCCTTGGCCGACGGGTCCCTCGATCCCCGGCGGTGGGCGAGCTACCTCAAGCTCCAGCGTGAGCTCGCAGCCCTGAACCGCAAGCACGATGCCGCCGCACGCCGCGCCTACCAACGGGAGTGGCACCAGAAGGTCATGTCCGCCGACCGCGGCCAGCGCGCCGCCGAGCGGTACCGGCATGACCGTGCGGAAGAAAGGAGCGGCAAGCGGCGCAAACGGTGAACATTGCCGATTCATTACGGAATCCGTGGCGTCGCTGACATCACCATGGAGGCTGGCTACTCTGGGTGAAGATCGGCTTTGCAGCCTCTAAATAAGCATGCTTATGATCATGTGGCTCTACCGACCGATGTACCGACCGATGCCGCGACCACAGATAGGCAAGTCCAGGTATGGCCCCAGCCATGATTGAGTTCCAGAGCGTCACCAAGCGGTACCAAGGCGGACAGCCGGCGGTAGAGGACCTCTCCATGTCCATTGACAAGGGAGCCATCACGGTTTTTGTCGGGCCGTCCGGGTGTGGCAAGACTACCTCGCTGCGCATGATCAACCGCATGGTCGAGCCGTCATCGGGCACCATCACTGTTGACGGCAAGGACGTATCGCAGGTTCCGGCCCCGGAACTGCGCCGGTCCATGGGCTATGTCATGCAGTCCTCGGGCCTGTTGCCGCACCGCACCGTCCTGGACAACATCGCGACAGTTCCGCGGCTCAACGGTGTGTCCAAATCCGACGCACGCAGGCGGGCTGCGGAACTGCTCGACGTCGTGGGGCTGGCCTCCGCCCTTGGCAAGCGGTATCCGTCGCAACTGTCGGGCGGCCAGCAACAGCGCGTGGGAGTCGCGCGGGCCCTGGCCGCCGACCCTCCGGTCCTGCTCATGGACGAACCCTTCAGTGCGGTGGATCCTGTGGTGCGGGACGAATTGCAGCAGGAACTTCTCAGGCTTCAACGGGAACTGGCCAAGACCATCGTCTTCGTGACCCACGACATCGATGAAGCCACTGTGCTGGGGGACAAAGTCGCGGTCTTCGCAGTGGGCGGAAAACTGGCCCAGTACGCAGCGCCGGAGGAGATCCTGCGGGCACCGGCCAGCGACTTCGTTGCCTCCTTCGTGGGGCGCGACCGCGGTTTCCGGCACCTTGCTTTCAACGTCGCCGATTCCGTCAGGCTCCACCCGGTGACCATGGTTGGCGCGTCTGACGGACATGAGGCGGGCCGCAGGAACGGGGAATGGGCGCTGGTGGTTGACGATGACTCCCGGCCCCTTGGTTGGTCGTCACCCCGCGACGGTGCCGGCCTGATCCCTGGTGGCTCGCTGTTCCGCAAGGGGGACACCCTGCGCCGCGCCCTGGATGCGGCGCTCTCCTCGCCGTCCGGCCTGGGTGTTGCAGTGGACGACGACGGGCGGGTCGCCGGTGTCCTGAAAGCTCCCGAAGTCCTGGCCTTGATCGAGGAGACCCGCCGGCACAGGGAGGACGCCACCTGATGGAGTGGTTCCTGGCCAACAGCGGCATGGTCTTCGGCCTGGCAGGGCAGCACCTGGTGCTCGCTGTCATTCCGATGGTCCTTGGGCTGCTGATTTCGATACCGCTGGCGCAGCTCGCACGGCGCAACAGCACCTTGCGCTCCGTGGTGGCCACCGCAACCTCGCTGCTCTACACCATTCCGTCCCTGGCCCTCTTCATCATCCTGCCCACCATCCTTGGTACCCGGATCCTGGACCCGCTCAACGTGGTGGTCGCCCTGACGATCTACGCCGTGGCCCTGTTGGTCCGGGCAGCCATGGATGCCTTTGACTCCGTGGACAACGACCTCCGCAACGCCGCCGTAGCCATGGGATTCAAACCCCTGGCCCGTTTCTTCCAAGTAGACCTTCCATTGTCACTGCCCGTGCTTTTCGCCGGTCTGCGCGTGGTGTCCGTCAGCAACATCTCCCTGGTGAGCGTGGCGGCACTGCTGGGCGTGGGGAACCTGGGAATCCTGTTCACGGACGGCCTCCAGCGCACGTTCGTGACCGAAGTCGTCGTCGGAATCATCGCCATCCTTGTCCTGGCCCTGGTCATGGACGCCGTGCTCGTGGTCCTTGAACGGATCCTCACTCCGTGGACCCGGGCGGCGGGCGGCTCCCGGGGCGGCCGGACCGACGGCACGGAACTGCTGACCGAACCCAAGCAGGGCCCGGCTCCTGCCAAAGCCGCACTTCGGACCGATCCGGGGGCCTCAGCATGAACAACGTCTTTACTGACACTCTTGCGTGGCTGACCGATCCCACGCACTGGACCGGAAGCGGCGGCATTCCCGCCCGGCTGGCCGAGCACCTCCAGTACAGCGGCCTGGTCCTCGCCATCGCAGCACTCATCGCCGTACCCGTCGGGCTTTTCATCGGTCACACCGGCCGGGGCAGGGTGGTGGCCGTTGCCCTGGCAGGAGCGCTTCGCGCGCTGCCCACCCTTGGCCTGCTGGTCCTCTTCGCGCTCCTGGCCGGAAGTGGCCTCATGCCGCCCGTTTGGGCGCTGGTGATCCTGACCGTCCCGCCACTGCTTGCCGGAACCTACGCCGGGATCTCGAGCGTCGACGCTGCGGTGGTGGACGGTGCACGGGCGGTGGGCATGACGGAGTTGCAGATCCTTTTCCGGGTGGAGCTTCCCAACGGCCTGCAGGTCATGTTCGGCGGCATCCGCACGGCCGTGTTGCAGGTCATCGCCACAGTATCCGTGGTCGCATACCTTCCCTTGGGCGGCCTGGGGCGCTACCTGTTCGACGGGCTGGTCCTCCAGGACTTCCCCCGGATGCTGGGCGGATCCCTGCTCATCGCCGCCCTGGCTATCGCCGTGGACCTCGTCCTGGCAGCCATCCAAAGGCTGGTGTTGTCGCCCGGCCTCAGACCAGACCCACGCGGACGCCGCACGGCTGCCGATCATCAGAAAGCCACAGCTCTCCCAGGGGCTGCCGTTCAAGGAGGTACACCATGAATAAATCCGTCCCCATGACCATTACGCGCCGTGGCCTCGGCGGCCTGGCAGCCGGACTCGGTGTGGCGCTCGCCTTGAGCGCATGCGGCGGGAGCCCGTTGGCTACGCCGTCCACGTCGGCGGCTTCGGGCCCGGCTGGTGCAGGCGGCTCCCTGGTGGTTGGATCCGCCGACTTCCCCGAGAGCCAGGTCATCGCCGAGATCTACGCCGGAGCACTCACCGCAGCAGGAGTCACCGCCAGCACCAAGCCCAACATCGGTTCGCGGGAAATTTACTTCAAGGCTGTCCAGGACGGATCCGTGGATCTCGTCCCGGATTACTCCGGCAACCTCCTCTCCTACGTGGACACGGAAGCCACGGAGGTCTCCGCGGAGGACGTCTACAAGGCACTGCCGGGCAAGCTTCCGGATGGCCTGGCCGTCCTTGAGCCCGCCAAGGCTGAATCCAAGGATGCCATGGTGGTCACCAAGGCAACCGCCGAAAAGTACCAGCTGAAATCGATTGAGGACCTGGCCAAGGTCTGCAAGGATTTCACCATGGCCGCTCCGGCCACGTTCGAGACCCGCGCCTACGGCTTCCCGGGCTTGAAGAAGAACTACAACTGCGAGCTCAAGGGCCTGCAACCGTTCAACGACGGCGGCGGCAACCTGACGCTCCAGGCACTCCTGGAAGACAAGGTGCAGGTGGCCGACATCTATACCACCACGCCCTCCATCGCTGACAACGACCTCGTGGTCCTGGAAGACCCGAAGAACAACTTCAAGGCCCAGCAGGTCCTGCCCCTCTACAACGAGGCCAAGATGACGGACAAAGCCAAGGAAGCGCTTAACAACGTCTCCAAAATCCTGACCACCGATGACCTCATCAACCTCAACCGCTCGGTCAGCGGCGACCAGAAGCAGAGCCCCAAGGACGCTGCTGCCGCCTGGCTTAAGGAAAAGGGCATCGTCAAGTAGCGGTTGGCGCAAACCGCGTACGACGGCGGTGACGGACCCGCGCGGGTCCGTCACCGCCGTCGTTGGTTATGTGAGTGAGGTCTCAACGGAAGTCCATGGCCCCTGTGGCATATTTGAGGGATGGCGAATTTCAAGCAGTCCACCAAGCTTCATAATGTCCTCTACGACATCCGTGGACCGATTCTTCAGGCCGCCCAGCAGATGGAGGCGGAGGGTCACCGGATCCTCAAACTGAACATCGGAAACCCGGCCCCGTTCGGGTTCGAAGCGCCTGACGCCATTCTGGTGGACATGATCCGGCACCTGCCCAATGCCCAGGGCTACAGCGACTCGCGCGGCATCTTTTCTGCCCGGACTGCTGTGTCGCAGTATTACCAGACCCGTGGCATCCAGAACATCCACGTCGATGACATCTACCTTGGCAACGGCGTCAGCGAACTCATCACCATGTCGCTCATGGCCCTGTTGGAAGACGGCGACGAAGTCCTGATTCCAACCCCTGACTACCCGCTCTGGACCGCCTCAGTAGCTTTGGCCGGCGGCCGCCCGGTGCACTATCTCAGCGATGAAGAATCGGGCTGGCAGCCGGACCTGGAAGACATGGAAGCCAAGATCACGCCCCGCACCAAGGGCATCGTGGTCATCAACCCCAACAATCCCACCGGAGCGGTCTACCCTGAGGAGACCCTCAGGAAAATCGTTGCGCTGGCAGAGAAGCACGGCCTGGTGCTGTTCGCTGACGAGATCTACGAGAAGATCCTGTACGAAGACGCCGTGCACGTAAACCTGGCCGGCCTGACCGGGGACGACGTCCTCTGCCTCACCTTCAGCGGCCTGTCCAAGGCGTACCGGGTCTGCGGCTACCGTGCCGGTTGGATGGCCATTTCCGGGCCCAAGAAGGATGCCGCGGATTACCTTGAAGGCATCAACCTGCTCGCCAACATGCGCCTGTGCGCCAACGTACCGGCCCAGCACGCCATCCAGACTGCACTGGGCGGCTACCAAAGCATCAACGACCTCATCCTTCCCGGGGGACGGCTCCTGGAACAGCGGAACAAGGCCTACGAATTGCTCAACGCAATACCGGGCGTCAGCACCCAGCAGGCCAAAGGTGCGCTGTACCTTTTTCCGAAGCTTGACCCGGAGGTCTACCACATCAGGGATGACGAGAAGTTCGTCCTTGATCTGCTGAAGGAACAAAAGATCCTGGTCTCGCACGGGCGCGCGTTCAACTGGGTCCGCCCGGACCACTTCCGCATGGTTACCCTGCCCAACGTCAAGGACATCGAAGAAGCAATCGGCCGCATGGCGGACTTCCTGTCGAGGTATCCCGGCAACTAGCCTGTGATCCATGGCCTTGCCAGGCGGCAGGTCCCGGCAGAAAGGAAATCCATGGCACATCCCGTTGAGTTCGCCAAGAGTCCGGCCGAAGTTTTGAAGATCAAGCAGGGCTTCACGCTCGAGAGCCTGGACCCGGAGTCGACCCCTGGCTACACCGGGTTGAAAGCCGATGGCCAGGCCTTGCTGTCTGCGCAGGACGACCGGCTCGCCGAACTGCAGGAGAAACTCTTTGCCTCAGGCAGGTTCGGCAGTGAGAAGCGGCTGCTGCTGATTCTCCAGGCCATGGACACCGCCGGCAAAGGCGGGATCGTGAGCCATGTGGTGGGGGCCATGGATCCGCAGGGAGTGCAGTTGCACGCCTTCAAGGCGCCCACGGACGAAGAAAAGGCCCACGACTTCCTGTGGCGGATCGAGAAGGAAGTGCCGGCCGCCGGCATGGTGGGTGTCTTCGACCGATCCCACTACGAGGACGTCCTCATCCACCGTGTCCATGGATGGGCGGACGACGACGAACTGGAGCGTCGCTATGCGGCCATCAACGATTTTGAGGCCAGGCTCGCTGCCCAGGGAACCACGATCGTCAAGGTCATGCTCAACATCGGCAAGGATGAGCAAAAGAAGCGCTTGATCGCACGGTTGGATGACCCTGCCAAACACTGGAAGTACAGCAAGGGCGACCTTGCTGAGCGCGCCCACTGGGATGATTACATGAAGGCCTACAACACGGCGTTCCAGAAAACGTCCACGGAGCTCGCCCCGTGGCACGTTGTACCGGCCAACAAGAAGTGGTACGCGCGTATCGCCGTGCAGCAGCTGTTGCTGGATGCCTTGGAGAGGATGTCGCTGGAGTGGCCGAAGGCTGACTTCGATGTCGCCGCAGAACGGGCACTTGTCGCGGAATCCTGAGCGCTCGTCCTGTCAGCCGGCGGCTTCGGGCCCGTTGCCTGCCTCCCGTGCGGACGCCAGGCGCTTGCGGGCACCCTCCAGCCAGTCCTCGCAGCGCTTGGCGAGGGCCTCGCCGCGTTCCCAGAGTGCCAGTGATTCCTCCAGGCTGGCACCGCCGGCTTCCAGTCGGCTGACGACAGCCACCAGCTGCTCCCGTGCTTCCTCGTAGCTCAGGGCGTCCAGTGATTCTGCGCCGGTGGGGTTGGTCTCAGTCATGGTGTCCTTTGGTTCGTTGTGTAGAAAGGATGGGTCAGCGGTCCGCGTGCTGGCCGTGACCACTGGATACGGCCCTGAAGCGGCCTTCTGCCACGCGGATTGACAGGGCAGCTCCATCCGGCGCCTGGTCCGGGTTGCTGACCACTGTGTGGCCCTGCTGGTCCTCTCCCACGATCTGGACTACGGCGTAGCCGCGGTCCAGGGTCTTCTGGGGGGACAAAGCACGGACTTGGGCGCGCAAGTGGTTCACCTGGTCCAGGGCCCTGACGATTGCTGTATTCACTGCCGCGTGGGAGCGCTGCTGAAGCCGGCCGATGTCCTCCCCACGGGCCTCGATCATGGTCCCGGGATTGGCAAGGACCGGCCTGGAACGCAGGGCATGCAGTCTGTCCGTCTCCCTGTCCACCAGCCGGCCGATGCTGCGGCGCAAGTGGTCCCTGGCTTGCCGCACCACGGCCAGTTCCTCGGCGACGTCCGGCACGATCCGCTTGGCAGCGTCGGTGGGGGTTGAAGCCCTCAGGTCGGCAACATCGTCAAGGATCGGCCGGTCGGCCTCGTGCCCGATTGCACTGACAATTGGCGTGGTTGCTGCGGCCACAGCGCGGATAAGGTCCTCGTTGCTGAAAGGGAGCAGGTCTTCCAGCGCACCGCCGCCGCGGGCAAGGACGATCACGTCCACGTGCGGGTCTTCGTCGAGTTTCCTCAGGGCTGCGATGATTTGTCCGACTGCGGTGTTGCCTTGGACGGCTACTTCCCGGACATCGAACTCGACGGCAGGCCACCGCAGCGCCGCGTTGCGGAGGACGTCCTTTTTGGCGTCGGAGTCGCGGCCCGTGATGAGCCCGATCCGGTGGGGCAGCAGCGGCAGCTTGCGCTTGCGCGAGTCGGCGAACAAGCCCTCCGCCGCCAGTGCCTGCCGAAGCCGTTCGATACGTGCCAAGAGGTCGCCAAGACCAACGGGCCGGATGTCCTTCACGGACATGTTCATGCGCCCGGTCTTGATCCAGAACTCGGCCTTGACCAGGGCCACAACCCGTGAGCCGCGCTCCAGGGGCGTCCGCTGCCGGTCCAGCACCGTGGACCAGACGGAGGCCGGGAGCGAGATCTCCGCGTCCACGTCCCGCAGCGTGAGGAAGGCATTCCCGCCACGGCGGTTCATCTCAATGACCTGCCCCTCAATCCACGCAGCAGGGGCGCGTTCGATGTGCGCCTTCAGCTTCCGGGACAGCAGTTGCAAGGGCCAGGGATTGTCCGGGCTGGTCTCGGCGGCGGTCGCAGGCAGCGTCGACTCCGGCATTGCGTCAGCTGCCATGGGCGGTCCGTGCTTCAACCTGCATGTGTGTGTCCTTGCTCGTGGAACCGGGAGATGTCCCGCCCGGCCTTCCAACTCTATCCATAGCAATACCGGCGGGGCCCGACATTTTTTCCTTGTTGTGGACAGTCTTAGGATGGGTGCAACGACCCCGACACCAAGGATCATTGTGCGTACCTTCGTTTCAGCCGTGGCCGTCCTGCTGGCGCTCGTCCTGACCGCCATCGCTGTTCCAGCCGCGTGGGTGGACCGGAACGTGGTGGATGAAAACGGCTTCGCACGGATCTCGGGGGAGCTTGGCACGGAGCCCGGATTCCAGGAGCGGCTTGCCGGGGCCGTTGCCGGCAGCTTCCAGGCCTCGGTTGACTTGCCGGAGCCCATCAAGTCCCTGGCGGGGGACGCCTTGGAGGAAGCCGCGGCCGGAATGCAGTCATGGCCGGATTATCCGGCGGCGTGGGAGGAAACGGCCAGGAACAGCCACAGGCTCAATTTTGGAACCGCCGGGCAATCGGAGGAAGCAGCAACTGCCACCGCATTGCAACTGGACATCGCTCCGTTGGTCAGGCTTATTCGGGACCATGTGGCCTCGGGTACGGGCATCAGGATCGACGTACCTGACAAAAACATCGTCACCTTGGGGGAGGCGTCGCACCGTGAACTCGTGGAACGGGCAGCAGCCTTTGCGCCCTTGTGGTGGATGGCAGCCCTGGGGGCTGCAGTGGCTGTCCTGCTCGCCCTGGCAGCCGCCCGGCGCCGGTCGGTTGTGATGGTCTTCCTTGGCATAGGCGGTCTGGGGCTGGCTTTGTTGTGGACGTCGACGGCGGACCTCGCCGGATCGATGCTGGGCACCGTCGCCAGCGCCAACAGTGTGGCGGAGCTTTTCAAACAGGAGTTCTTCAATGCCGCCCGCGCCGATTTCGGGCAGTGGATCATGGCCGCGGCATGGGTCAGCGCTGCAGTGCTGGCCGTTGGCCTGGTGCTCTTGCTGCTCTCCGGGAGACGACGGTCACCTTTTGCTCCGGGACAAAGGACTGCCCGGTAACATTGAGGGATGACCTCCACAGCCATTTCCATCCCGATGCCCACTGTGCCCCGGAGACGGCGATCGCCGGAAGAGGTACTGGCGGCAGCCCCGGTGACCGGGCCCAAGAAAGTTTTGCTGGCGGCTCCCCGTGGTTACTGCGCGGGCGTGGACCGGGCAGTTATCGCCGTGGAGAAAGCCCTGGAGCACTACGGTCCGCCCGTCTACGTGCGGAAGCAGATCGTCCACAACGTCCATGTGGTCACCTCGCTTGAGGAGAAGGGCGCCATCTTCGTCGACGAAACCGACGAGGTACCTGAGGGCGCCTTGGTCATTTTCTCGGCCCATGGTGTGTCACCGGCTGTGGTGCAGTCGGCCGAAGACCGTGGCCTGCGTACCATCGACGCCACGTGCCCCCTGGTCACCAAGGTCCATCGTGAGGCTGTCCGCTTCGCCAAGGAAGACTACGACATCCTGCTGATCGGCCACGATGGCCACGAGGAAGTCGAGGGAACCGCCGGCGAGGCACCCGATCACATCCAGATCATCAACGGACCCCATGAGGTTGACAAGGTCTCGGTCCGCGATCCGGAAAAGACCATCTGGCTGTCCCAGACCACCCTGAGCGTGGATGAGACCATGGAGACCGTCCGCCTGCTCAAGGAACGCTTCCCCACATTGCAGGATCCGCCCAGCGATGACATCTGCTATGCCACCACCAACCGCCAGGTAGCCATCAAGAAGATTGCGCCGCAGGCCGATTTGGTGATTGTGGTGGGTTCGGCCAACTCGTCCAACTCGGTCCGGCTGGTTGAGGTTGCCCTGGAGTACGGTGCCAAGAGGTCGTACCGCGTGGACTTCGCCAACGAGGTTGATGAGGCCTGGTTTGAAGGCGTTGCCACAGTCGGCGTGACCTCCGGTGCTTCCGTTCCCGAGGTTCTTGTCCAGGATGTCCTCCGGCTGCTTGCCGACTATGGCTATGGCGAAGTCCAGGAAGTGGTGACGGCGGAGGAGGACCTGTTGTTCTCCCTGCCCAAGGAACTGCGCGCTACGCTCAAGCAGGCGGGCGACGTCAGCCGGGCCCTCGGCGGCCGCGGCAACCGTCCCACCTCCTGACAATCACCAAGAGCTGACAACGGCCCGTGATGGGCTGCCTCCACGGTCGTGGTTGGCAGGCCATCCCGGGCCGTTTTGTTGGTCAGGCGTTGTCAGGCCGCGGACTCACGGTCCTGCGGCCCGCCATGGCCGTGCCCTTCCGGTGTGCTGTCTACGGCGAGGAGCTCGGGTGCGGCCAGGGCGCGGGGGACTGCTTCCACGGCAGGGGGAGCAGCGAGTCCGGCTTCATCCATGGTGTTGAGTTTGCGCGCCGTGGGAAGAACCCGGGCCTCCAAGGTGCCCACCAAGGCGTTATAGCGGTCTACTGAGGTCTTCAGCGACGAGCCCAGCTTTCCGACGTTATCCCCCAAGGTGCCCATACGTTCGTACAACTGCTTGGCCAGTTCGAACAGTTCCCGGGCACTGTCCGTGAGGACATCCTGGCGCCAGGTGAAGGCGACCGACTTCAGAACGGCCAAGAGAGTGCCCGGTGATGCCAGCACCACGTTGCGGGAGAGCGCGTGCTCCAGCAAGGAGGGGTCGGCTTCGAGCGCCGCGGCCAGGATGGATTCGGCCGGAAGGAAGCAGATCACCAGCTCGGGGGAGTTCCCGGGGATGTCCCAGTACTTCTTGCCGGCCAGTGCATCAATGTGGGCCTTCAGGGCTTTCCCGTGCTGGGCCAGCAGTGTCTTGGAATCCTGGTTGCTTCCGGGAACGACGGACTCGCCGAGGGCGCCATCGCCGTGAAGTTGTTCCTGCGCTCCCAGGTAGGACGTCAGCGGTACTTTCGCGTCCACTACCAGTTGCTTGCCACCGGGAAGCTGGACCACCAGGTCAGGGCGCAGGGTGGTGTCGGTCCGCCCGGAGTGGACCTGCTCCTGGAAATCGACGTGCCGCAGCATTCCCGCGGCCTCAACGATGCGACGCAGCTGGACCTCGCCCCACTGGCCCCGGGCACTGTTGGAGCGCAGGGCAGATGCCAGGGCGTGGGTGGAGCGCAACAGCTGCTGGTCGGAAAGCCGGGCGTCCTGGAGCTGCTGTGCCAATTGACCGTACTGTTCCACCCGGTCCCGCTCCAGCAGTGCCACTTGCTGCTGCACCGCGGTGAGTTTCTCCGCCACCGGAGCCAAGGCGCGCAGGACGCTCCCGTCCGAGTTGCGTGCTTCACTCAGCTCCCGGTTCTGTGCGAACAAAAGGCGACGCTCGGCGTCGGCGGCTGCCAGCTGCGCGTTGGCCTCCGAAAGCCGCGCCGACACGGCGTCGAAGTCCTCTTCCAGGCCGGCGTTCCGGCGCCGGAAAGCGACATAGGAAACGCCAATCCCGAGCCCAGCACCAATGAGCAGCATCAGCAAGGCCAAAACCAATCCAAATCCATCCATGAAGCAACCCAATCACAGGGGTCCGACAGTTTTAGTACGGCCCGCCCCCTTGGCACGTCAGGTCCGGTTCCGGCAAGCAGGCAAACCACCGTTCCGGGTAGAATCAATGCTCGTGGCTCTTACTATTGGCATCGTCGGACTGCCCAACGTCGGCAAATCAACCCTTTTCAACGCACTGACCCGTAACCAGGTGCTTGCTGCGAACTATCCCTTCGCAACCATCGAACCGAACGTCGGCGTCGTGAACCTTCCGGACCCGCGCCTGGCGAAGCTGGCCGAGATCTTCGGCTCCCAGCGTCTGCTGCCGGCACCCGTGTCGTTCGTGGACATCGCCGGAATCGTCAAGGGCGCCTCGGAGGGCGAAGGCCTGGGCAACAAGTTCCTTGCCAACATCCGTGAAGCAGAAGCCATCGCACAGGTCGTCCGCGTGTTCGACGACCCCGATGTTGTCCACGTGGATGGCAAGGTGGACCCGCGCTCGGACATGGAGACCATCAACACGGAGCTGATCCTGGCCGATCTCCAGACCATCGAAAACGCCATTCCGCGCATCGAAAAAGAAGTCAAGATCAAAAAGCGCGAGGCGGCGGAACTCGCCGCCATCAAGGCAGCCCAGGCTGTGCTCGAACGCGGCGACACCATCTTCTCGTCCATCAAGAGCGACAAGCTGGAGATGGGACACCTCAAGGAGCTCGGGCTCCTGACCGCCAAGCCCTTCATCTATGTCTTCAACGCCGACGAAGGCATCCTTGGCGATCCTGCCAAGCAGGACGAATTGCGTGGGCTTGTTGCTCCCGCAGATGCGGTGTTCCTCGACGCCAAGCTCGAGGCCGACCTCGTTGAACTGGACGAGGAAGAAGCCAGGGAAATGCTGGAAATGAACGGGCAGACGGAGTCCGGACTGGACCAGCTGGCGCGCGTTGGTTTCCACACCCTGGGTCTCCAGACCTACCTCACCGCAGGTCCCAAGGAAACCCGCGCCTGGACCATCCGGCAGGGTGACACCGCGCCGCAGGCCGCCGGTGTGATCCACTCAGACTTCCAGCGCGGCTTCATCAAGGCCGAGGTTGTCTCCTTCGACGACCTCATCGAGGCAGGGTCCATGGCCGAAGCCAAGTCCCGCGGCAAGGTCCGGATCGAAGGCAAGGAATACGTCATGGCCGACGGCGACGTGGTGGAGTTCCGCTTCAACGTCTAGTCAGGACCGGGGCCATTTGGGCGCCGACAACTCAGCAGGCCGCAGGTCAAGGAGTCTCACCACTCTAAGGCCTGCGGCCTTTGCTGTCGGGTCGAGCCGACGCCGACAGACGTGTCTCCTAGGAGTTCTTGGGTTTTTCCTCGGAGGTTGTTTTCGCGTCAGGCTCGGGAATGTCGTGGACCTTTTTCGGGATCTTTCCCTCGACGTCGGCAGGAACCGGGGGATCTTTTTCTTCGTCTGCGGACATGTGCCAAGCATAGTGGGGTCGGTTCGCGAGAGGCCGCTCAGGTGAGAGTTATTCACATACGCCTTTTGGCCTGTTCCTTTGCACTATCCGGCTTTGCACACTTGGCATATGGGAATCAGATACTACGCATATGCCTTCGACGGCGATGTTACCGACCTTGCGCTTGCCGATCCGAGACGTTTTCTATCGTCGGATCCATTAGCCGACGCTTGGGGCCTTGAGAGTGCGGACGGGGTCACTATCGCCACGTTCAAACAGTCCGTGCCTGAGTGCGACATGCTCTATTTGGATAAGGCGTGGCGGCAGCTACAAGCATGCACAGCGCCTCTCGCACCTGGAATGGAGGCGAGACCTGCATTTCGCATGTTCGAAGGCCAAGTAACAATGCATTACGACGGATGGGACTCATGGTTGCGCGTTCTCACGCCGGGGGAAATGGAGGCGGTGTCCCAGGACCTGAATCGCATCTCTGAGAACGATCTGAGGCAGCGGCTACCCGCTGTATCGCGCGCTGACCAAGAATCTGAGGTGAGCTATGCAGCTCATTACCTGCAGCAGGCGAAGAGCTTTGTCTCGAACCTTGTTACGAGCGGGCGCGGGATGGTGTATCTGATCGGATGAGCGAGAACTTGGCTTCCGTCATGCCGGTTGAACATATCACGCGATATCATTTTGGAGTGACCAATGTCGTGCGGGAACTTCGGGAAGCGGCAGGACTCAACCAGGCAGAGCTGGCATCCCGATCCGGCGTGGCCCAGCCCAACATTGCAGCCTACGAAGCTGGTCGGTGAAGGGCGTCAGCGCAGATGGTTGAGTGTCTGGGAGCCGCTGCGCGCCCCTTCCCGCATGAAGCCCTCGACGCCCACCGCCGAGAATTGATTAACCTGACCGGCTGCTTCGGACTCAGCAATCCGCGTGTCTTCGGCTCAGTCATTCGGGGCACCGACCGTCCAGGCAGCGACATCGACATCCTCGTCACACGATCGCCCGGGGTCGGATTGTTGACTGTCGCGGCGTTTGCCGCGGAAGCAAGTGAATTGCTGGGGGTGGAAGTTGACGTCGTCACCGATGGCGGATTGCGTGAAGATCACGAAATCCTGACTACCGCCGTCGCCCTATGAATTAAAGGGACGCAGCCGCACTTGGGGAGATCGTTCGTTTGTGTGTCGTCGCGGGTGCCCTCGCCAGGTGTGGCCGCGCCTGGTACATCGGCGATGCTGAGAATGTGCCGGGACTGGCGGCTGAATCGTTGATTATCAAAATCGGCGAAAACGTCGCACGTTTGAGTGTTTACACGACCAATTCATACCCTGAGGTTCCGTGGTCGCTGATCAAGCGGATGCGGGATCGCCTCGCACATCACTACGAGGGCACGGATGGGACACCCTTGTCGCCGACCTCTGCCAACGATCCAGAATCTCATCCGCTCGATTACCTAGTTCCGGGCCAGTCGAATCTCATGGGTCCGAAACCGGGTTCAATCTTGCCCAAAATCTTTGTTGTCCTGCTGTCAGACAGCGAATGTTACCACCGGGTAAGGTTTGACTTGAAATTCCCGGCAATTTAGGCATCTGGAGGTTGCGGAACGGTTACAGTTTGGCCAGCATGTTCCAACATCCGGACGCAATGTGGGTAGGCTTACACTCACATGTAGGCAACGTCACAGTAGGAATCTGTGCCTTGCCTGGGGGACATCACGAATTTCCCCTGTCCAACTCCACGACTCCATAGGAGGCGGAATGCGTTTCTCGCGCACTTCCAAAGCTCTAGGCGTAGCGGCGATCATCGCCCTCGCAGCGACCGGTTGCGGCGGCGGCTCCGGCAGCAACACGAACACCTCAGCCGCAGGAGACCCCAACAAGGTCATCACCGCATACAGCAATGAACCCCAGAACCCGCTGCTTCCGGCCAATACCAACGAGGTGTACGGTGGCCGCGTCGTAGAGCTGCTGTTCGAAGGCCTGCGCGCGTACGACGCAGACGGCAAGCCGGTCAACGCCCTGGCGGAATCCATCGAAACCACGGATTCCCAGACCTGGACCATCAAGGTCAAGGAAGGTGCCAAGTTCACCAACGGCGAGGCAATTACTGCCAAGACCTTTGTTGACTCCTGGAACTTCGCTGCCCTGAGCACCAACCTCCAGAACAACGGCTTCTTCTTCGAATCGATCGAAGGCTACGCAGACGTCAGCGCCACCACCGAAACCACCGGTGCCGACGGCAAGAAGACCTCCACTCCGGCGCCGACGGCCCAGACCATGTCCGGCCTGACCGCTACCGACGACCAGACGATCTCTGTCAAGCTGACCCAGCCTGAAGCAGACTGGTCCCTTCGCCTGGGCTACTCGGCTTTCTACCCCCTTCCGTCGGAGGCCATCAAGGACCCGAAGAAGTTCGGCGAAAACCCGGTGGGCAACGGCCCGTACAAGTTCGAAAAGGAAGGTGCCTGGGTCCACGACCAGTCCATCTCCCTGGTCAAGAACGCTGACTACAACGGCCCCCGCGCTCCCAAGAACGGTGGCGTGACCTTCAAGTTCTACACCGATCCGGGCCCGGCCTACACCGACCTGCAGGCTGACAACCTGGACGTCACCGACGTCCTGCCGTCGAACGCCCTGAAGACCTACACCACGGACTTCCAGGACCGTAACTCCACCAAGCCGGTGGCCAACAACTCCACCCTGAACATTCCGGGCTACAACCCGAACTTCCAGGGTGAAGCCGGTCTCCTGCGCCGCCAGGCGCTGTCCCACGCCATCAACCGCGACGAGATCACCAAGGTCATCTTCAACGGCACCCGTACCCCGGCCACCGAGTTCACGGCTCCCGTGCTGGACGGCTACAAGAACGACATCCCGGGCAGCGACGTCTTGAAGTTCGACGTCCAGAAGGCCAAGGACCTGTGGGCCCAGGCTGAGAAGATCAAGCCTTACGACGGCTCCAAGCCGCTCCAGATTGCTTCCAACACCGACGGTGGCAACAAGGAATGGATCGACGCCGTAGCGAACGGTTTCAAGAACAACCTCGGCATCGACGCTGAAATCCAGCCGTTCGCCAAGTTCGCTGAAGTCCTGGACCTGCGCAAGTCGCAGTCCCTCCCCGGCCTGACCCGCGCAGGCTGGCAGGGTGACTACCCGTCGCTCTACAACTTCCTCGGCCCGGTCTGGGCAACCAACGCCTCCTCCAACTACGAGAAGTACTCGAACCCTGAGTTCGACAAGCTCCTCAAGGAGGGTCTGGCAGCCAAGACCCCTGAAGATGCAAACGCCAAGTTCAACCAGGCACAGGAGATCCTCTTCAAGGACCTCCCCGGCCTGCCGCTGTGGTACCAGAACCGCCCGATCGTGTGGAGCAACAACGTTGTCTCAGCTGAAACCGGCTGGAATGGCGGCATCCTCTACTACAACATCGCGGCCAAGTAATCCCCAGGATCTGAACTTGCCGTAAGGCATTGGGGGCCCGGCCTGGCGCCGGGCCCCCAATTGCTTGCCCCGGCAGGAAGGCAAACATGACACACCAACACCCGTCCAGAGAAAGGGGGGTGAACCGTGGTCCGCTACATTCTGCGTAGGCTCCTCCAGGTGATTCCCGTCTTCCTGGGAACCACCCTCCTCGTTTACTACATGGTGTTCGCCCTGCCCGGCGACCCTATTGCGGCCCTCTTTGGCGAACGCCAGCCGCCGCAGAGCGTCATTGACGCGCTCCGTGCCCAGTACAACCTGGACCAGCCCTTCTGGGTCCAGTACGGAATCTTCCTGAAGAACGTTTTCACCTTCAACCTCGGCGTGGACTTCACCCAACAGCCCATTGCCGACGCGTTGGCACGTGCCTTCCCGGTCACGGCCATGCTCGCCATCGAGGCTTTGATCATCCAGGCGGTGTTCGGAATCGCTTTCGGTGTTTTCGCCGGACTCCGCAAGGGCAAGCTGTTCGACTCCACAGTGCTGATCGTTTCCCTCGTGGTCATCGCCGTCCCCACCTTCGTCCTTGGCTTCGTCTTCCAGTTGGTCTTCGGTGTCCAGCTCGGCTGGGCCAGGCCAACGGTTGGTGCGAACGCGGACTGGGGCAACCTGATCCTGCCGGCGGTGGTCCTTGGCCTCGTGTCCTTCGCATATGTACTCCGCCTCACCCGCGCCTCCGTGGGTGAGAACATGAACGCCGACTACGTCCGCACGGCCACGGCCAAGGGGCTCTCCCGCCCGCGCGTCGTCATGGCCCACATCCTGCGGAACTCGTTGATTCCGGTGGTGACCTACCTCGGAGCCAACCTGGGTGGCCTCATGGGTGGAGCCATTGTCACCGAAGGCATCTTCAATGTTCCCGGAGTGGGCAACAAGCTCTTCCAGGCCATCCAGCGCAGCGAAGGACCCACCATCGTGGCAATCGTGAGCGTCCTGGTCCTCGTCTTCGTTGTGACCAACCTCCTGGTTGACCTCCTGTACGCCTGGCTTGACCCGAGGATCCGCTATGACCAGTAATACTGAACACTACGTTGCCCCCATCGACGAGACGCCGCTTCAGGCCACGGATTCCGTCAAGACGGACCATGCGCCCTTGAGCCTGTGGGCAGATGCGTGGCGCAAGCTCCGCCGTCGCCCGATGTTCATCGTCTCGTCGTTGTTGATCCTGCTGTTGACCACCATTGCCATCTTCCCGGGCCTGTTCACCAGTGTCGCTCCGAATAACGATTGCCAGCTGGCAAATTCGGAGGCGGGTCCCACCGAGGGACATCCGTTCGGGTTCACCCTCCAGGGCTGCGACGTCTACTCGCGGGTTATCCACGGTACCCAGGCTTCCCTGGCGGTTGGTGTCCTGTCCGTGCTCTGCGTGGTCATCATCGGCGTCACGCTGGGTGCACTGGCCGGCTACTACGGCGGTTGGCTTGACGCCGTCCTGGCCCGACTCGGTGACATTTTCTTCGCATTGCCGATCATCCTCGGTGCCCTGGTGGTGACCCAGTTGCCCTTCTTCCGGGAGAACCGGGGCGTCTGGACAGTGGTGATCACCATATCCCTGTTGGCGTGGCCGCAGATGGCCCGCATCACGCGTGGTGCGGTGATCGAGGTCAGGAATGCCGACTTCGTCACGGCGGCCCGTTCGTTGGGCGTTTCGAAGTTCGGTGCCCTGCTCAAGCATGCGCTGCCCAACGCGTTGGCTCCCGTGATCGTCCTTGCCACCTTGGAACTCGGTGTCTTCATTGTCCTTGAAGCAACGCTGTCCTTCCTGGGCGTGGGGCTGCCCCTCAGCGTCATGTCGTGGGGCAATGACATCTCTGCGGCCAACGCCTCGATCCGCACCAATCCGGGCATCCTTCTTTACCCGGCCGCCGCACTGTCCATCACCGTCCTGAGCTTCATCATGCTTGGCGACGCCGTCCGCGATGCTCTTGATCCCAAGAGCCGTCAGCGCTAAAGGAGGCGAACAATGACATCAGCCAACATCAGCATTGATGAAGCAACTGCGCAGGTACGGCCCATCCTGGAAATCAAGGACCTCGCCATTACGTTCAAGACCGGCACGGGAGACGTGCAGGCGGTCAAGAACGCCCACCTGACGATCATGCCGGGTGAGACCGTCGCCATTGTGGGGGAGTCCGGTTCAGGCAAATCGACGACGGCGCTCGCCGCCATCGGCCTGCTGCCGAACAATGGCCGGGTCTCGGGAGGGCAGATCCTGCTCGACGGCGAGGACATCGCCAACGCGCCGGAGAAGCGGATGATCGAGCTCCGTGGCAGCCACATCGGCATGGTTCCGCAGGACCCCATGTCCAACCTCAATCCCGTGTGGAAGATCGGCTACCAGGTGCGGGAGACCTTGCGGGCCAATGGTCGTCCGGACGGCCCCGAGGATGTTGCCCGCGTCCTGGCCGAAGCGGGCCTGCCCGACGCCGCGCGTCGTGCCAAGCAGTACCCGCATGAGTTCTCCGGTGGCATGCGCCAGCGTGCCCTGATCGCCATTGGCTTGAGCTGCCAGCCCAAGCTGTTGATTGCCGATGAACCCACGTCCGCCCTGGATGTGACAGTCCAGCGCAGGATCCTGGACCACTTGGACACCATGACCACCGAGCTGGGTACTTCCGTCCTGCTCATCACGCACGACCTCGGCCTTGCGGCCGAACGTGCTGACAAGGTGGTGGTGATGTACCGGGGCAACGTGGTGGAAGCAGGTCCCTCACTGGAACTGCTGCGCAACCCCCAGCACCCCTACACCAAGCGCTTGGTGGAGTCCGCTCCGTCGTTGGCGTCCCGCCGCATCCAGGTTGCCAAGGAGCAGGGGGTGGAGGCCGAAGACCTCCTTGCGCCCGTGGAGGCAGCGGAGCAGGCGGCTGCGGACGATGTCCTGCAGATCCGGAACCTGCGCAAGATCTACAAGCTGCGCCAGGGACTGGGCCAGTCGGCCGACTTTGCGGCGGTGGACGACGTCAGCTTCAACGTCAGGCGTGGCACCACCACCGCGATCGTGGGCGAGTCCGGTTCCGGCAAGTCCACCGTGGCCAAAATGGTGCTCCAGCTGGAAAAACCAACAGAGGGGTCCATCGTCTTCGACGGAGTGGACACTGCAGGTCTGAAGGGCAAGGAGCTCTTCAAGTTCCGGCGGCGGGTCCAACCGATCTTCCAGGACCCGTACGGTTCGCTGGACCCGATGTACAACATCTTCCGGACCATCGAGGAACCCTTGCGGATCCACAAGATCGGCAACAAGGCCAGCCGTGAAAAGAAGGTCCGTGAGCTGCTGGACCAGGTGGCCCTGCCGCAGTCGATGATGCAGAGGTATCCGAACGAGCTCTCCGGAGGCCAGCGGCAGCGTATTGCCATTGCCAGGGCCCTGGCTTTGGATCCCGAAGTCATCATCTGCGATGAAGCCGTGTCTGCGCTGGACGTCCTGGTCCAGGCGCAGGTCCTCAACCTGCTGGCGGAACTCCAGGACAACCTGGGACTGACGTACCTGTTCATTACCCACGACCTCGCAGTGGTCCGGCAGATCGCCGACCACGTGTGCGTCATGGAGAAGGGCAAGCTCGTGGAAACGGGCACCACGGACGATGTCTTCGACAATCCGCGCCAGGCCTACACCGAGGCACTGCTGGATGCCATCCCCGGTGGTTCCCTGCTGCTTCCCCCGGCGGTGGCCTGACCGGCGTCGTACTTCACGGACGCCGCATCACAGCGAAGAGCCGGTGGTCCCCGAAAGGGAACCACCGGCTCTGGCATTTAAGTGTTGCGGGGCCCGCAACAGGCGGGTCGACGACGACAAAGCCCGCAGAGCAGGCCCAACAACGGCTACTGGCCGGCCGCCGGGGCGTCGGTTTCGGGCCGCGGCGACAGGCCCAATGAAGCCAGTTGGCCGGCAAGGACCTTGCCAAGCTTTTCGTGCCCCGAGGGTTTCATGTGCACGGCGTCCTGGAGGTCCGCGACGGCGTCGTACCGGGTCAGCCAGTCACCAGCGCTGACGAACGGAATGGAATGCTTCGCTGCGATCCTGCCCAGCAGCGCATCTACCTCGGTACGGCGCCCGCCACCGTTGGCCGCACCGCGGGCGAGTGTCCCGATCATGGCCATCCGCGCGCCGGGGTAACGCTTCTTGAGCGCGGCAATGAGCCGCTCGGCGTTGCTGGTGACCTGGGCATCCGTTGCCTTTTGGGAGGCGTCGTTGCCGCCACCCTGCAGGACGATCAGCGGCGGGTTGCCGTAAGGCAGCAGCCAGTCGCCGCGCTGGAGGGCGTCGATGTAATTGCCGGTCTTGCCGTTGGAGGCCACAAAACCCGTGCCGCCCATGCCCACAACGTGCAGCTTGTAGCCGAGCGCCGCAACGCCCCGCTGCGGCCACGAGTCCTGGGGCATGGCCTGCGAGTCACCGATCAGCACTGCCGTGTGTTCCACATCGGCCAGGACAATCTCGTTCCGGTTGTTGGCGGGGTTCTTGTACAAGCTGCCCACGGGCAGCTCACTTGCTGCAGGGCTGCTGGGGCTCGTTACGGGTTTGCCCGCGGCAGCAGTGGCGGCCGCGGCCGGCACAGCGGAACGGGTGGGGGAAGGCGGGGTAGTGGCCGGGTTCGATCCGCAGCCGACCAACAGGACGCCGGCGGCGACCAGGGGTGCGAGCATGCGGAACGCGGCCGAAGCTTGTCGCATCGATGGTCTCCGTGTGGCACTGGTTTCTGCAGCCATCATGGGGCAACGGACCGGAAAAATCCAGTATCTGGACTTTGGGGTTACCAAAGAGTAACGGGCAGTGAGCCGGGCCACATTTAACAGCGGTTTCCCTTGCTTTTTAGGCTGATAAATGCAGGTGCGTTTAGAATTGCATCAGGTGCCCTGTGTCCCGGGGTCTTTTCGTTGTGTGTTCCGATCAGGTGATCAGGTATGCGCGCGGATCAAAACAGCTGACTTCACCACTGAAACGAGTCATAAACGCATGTCTGAAACTACCGTTAACACTGCGTCGCGGAGCGATCTGCGCAACGTCGCGATCGTCGCACACGTTGACCACGGCAAGACCACCCTGGTCGATGCCATGCTCAAGCAGACCAACTCCTTCGCCGCCCACGGCGAAGTTGAGGACCGCGTGATGGACTCCGGTGACCTGGAGCGCGAAAAGGGCATCACCATCCTCGCCAAGAACACCACGGTCGCCTACAACGGCCCGTCGTCCAACGGCGAGACCATCACCATCAACGTCATCGACACCCCCGGCCACGCCGACTTCGGTGGCGAGGTGGAGCGCGGCTTGTCCATGGTTGATGGCGTCGTGCTGCTGGTGGACTCCTCCGAGGGTCCCCTCCCGCAGACCCGCTTCGTGCTGCGCAAGGCCCTTGCCGCGCACCTGCCGGTGATCCTCCTGGTCAACAAGACCGACCGTCCCGACGCCCGCATCGACGAGGTTGTCCACGAGTCCATGGACCTCCTCCTCGGGCTGGCTTCCGACCTCGCGGACGAAGTTCCGGACCTGGACCTGGACAAGGTGCTGGAAGTTCCCGTGGTCTACGCTGCTGCCAAGGTTGGCCGCGCTTCCCTGGACCAGCCGGCCAACGGCTCCGCTCCCGAGAACGAGGACCTCGAGCCGCTGTTCAAGACCATCATCGAGCACATCCCGGCTCCGACCTACAACCCGGACGGCGTGCTGCAGGCGCACGTGACCAACCTGGACGCCTCGCCGTTCCTTGGCCGCCTCGCCCTGCTCCGTATCTACAACGGCACCCTCCGCAAGGGCCAGCAGGTTGCCTGGGCCCGCCAGAACGGTGAACTGAAGACCGTCAAGATCACCGAACTCCTGGCCACCAAGGCCTTGGAGCGTGTTCCCGCTGAGTCCGCAGGCCCGGGTGAGATCGTCGCCGTCGCTGGCATCGAGGACATCACCATCGGTGAAACCCTCACGGACGTGGAGAACCCCGAGCCGCTGCCGCTGATCACCGTGGACGACCCCGCGATCTCCATGACCATCGGTATCAACACCTCTCCGCTGGCCGGCAAGGTCAAGGGCGCCAAGGTCACCGCCCGCCAGGTGAAGGACCGCCTGGACAAGGAACTGATCGGTAACGTCTCCATCAAGGTCCTTCCCACCGAGCGTCCTGACGCCTGGGAGGTCCAGGGCCGTGGCGAGCTCGCGCTCGCCATCCTGGTTGAGCAGATGCGCCGCGAAGGCTTCGAACTGACGGTCGGCAAGCCGCAGGTAGTCACCAAGATGGTCGACGGCAAGCTGCACGAGCCTATGGAACACATGACCATCGACGTGCCCGAGGAATACCTCGGCGCAGTCACCCAGCTCATGGCTGCCCGCAAGGGCCGCATGACCAACATGGCCAACCACGGCACCGGCTGGTGCCGCATGGAATTCATCGTTCCTGCCCGTGGCCTGATCGGTTTCCGCACCCGGTTCCTCACGGACACCCGCGGTGCCGGCATCGCAGCGTCCATCTCCGAAGGCTACGAGCCGTGGGCCGGTCCGATCGAATACCGCACCAACGGTTCGATGGTTGCCGACCGCGCCGGCGTTGTCACTCCGTTCGCCATGATCAACCTGCAGGAACGCGGCTCCTTCTTCGTGAAGCCCACCTCCGAGGTCTACGAGGGCATGATCGTGGGCGAGAACTCCCGCGCCGATGACATGGACGTCAACATCACCAAGGAAAAGAAGCTCACCAACATGCGTGCCGCTTCCTCGGATTCCTTCGAAAACCTGACCCCGCCGCGTGAGCTCACGTTGGAGGAGTCCCTGGAATTCGCCCGTGAGGACGAGTGCGTCGAGGTTACGCCGGAGGACATCCGTATCCGCAAGGTCATCCTGGACGCCAACGAGCGCGCCAAGGCCAACCGCGCCCGCGCCAAGGCCTGACGGCCGGCTGCCAAGGGACTACTGCATGAAGAGGAGGGTCGTCAGCGCCCGCGGCATCGCCGTGGCCGCGCTGGCGGCCCTTTTCGTTGCCGTAGCGGGGACTGCCCTGCACCGGCAGACGGTCCTGCTGGCCGGCGTCGATGTTCCCTGGGGTGTTGGGGCGGCACTGCTGCTGCTTGCCTCGGTGGAGCTATGGCTGGCAGCGTGGTCGCGTTCGGTGATCCCGACGGCGGTAGCCGGCCTGGGCACGTACGCGGCGGTTGGCGTGGTCTCGTCTTCCGGCCCTGCCAAGCAGTTGGTGCTGGGCGACGTGGCGGGGAACAGTTGGGTGTTCGGGATCGCCGTGGTGACTTTGGCCATGCTGGTGGTCGCCGGCCGGCTCCGCCCCCGGGCCGCCGGAAACTAGCGGCCGCCGCGGCTGCGCTGGATCGGTTCGCGGCGGGCAGGCGGAGGTGGTACCTCCTTGGCGGCGATGACGGCCGGCAGCGGAATGACGACGTCGGCAGCCCGGGTCCGCACGGTGACACTGCTTTCCGTCGTAGCCACCACATACCCCAGCGCATCGGTGAGGCCGTCTTCGACGCGGTAGCGGACCACCACGCGGATGCCCGGCTCTGCGGTAAGCAGGAACTGTCTGGGTGGCAAATGCGGGGGAGTCACCGTTTCATACTAAGTCGCCGGCTAGGTTGGCGTCACAGGCCTGTTGGATAATAGGGTCGGAAGTTGAATGCCCGGCATGCTGCCGGCAGTATTACCCGGCCGTCGCCGGGACAAACCGTTGAGAGGTCTGGGACGTGACGTACGTAATCGCGCAGCCGTGTGTGGATGTCAAGGACAAGGCATGTATTGAAGAATGCCCTGTCGACTGCATTTACGAAGGTGAGCGTTCCCTCTACATCCACCCCGATGAGTGCGTTGACTGTGGCGCCTGCGAGCCTGTGTGCCCCGTGGAAGCCATTTACTACGAGGACGACACCCCGGAAGAGTGGGCTGACTACTACAAGGCCAACGTCGAGTTCTTCGATGACCTGGGCTCGCCGGGCGGTGCAGCAAAGATCGGCAACACCGGCAAGGACCACCCGTTCATTGCCGCTTTGCCGCCGCAGAACCAAGACCACTAAGGGCGGTTGCATCCTTGATCTCCGCGGCACCCGCCTTCGGCCTTAACCTGCCCGACTACCCGTGGGAGGCCATGGCGCCTTACGTTGCCACGGCGTCCAAGCACCCCGGTGGCGCAGTGAACCTGTCCATCGGTACGCCGGTGGACCCCACTCCCGGACTCATCCGGGACGCCCTCGCAGCAGCATCGGATGCCCACGGATACCCGACCGTGCACGGCACCGAACCCCTGCGGCAAGCCGTGGTGGACTGGTTTGCGGCCCGCCGCGGCGTTCCCGGCCTGGATCCCCGCGATGTCATGCCCACGGTTGGTTCCAAGGAGCTGGTCGCATGGCTGCCGTTCCTCCTGGGACTGGGATCCGGTGATGTGGTGGTCAGGCCAACAGTCGCCTATCCGACCTACGACATCGGAGCGATGCTGGCCGGTGCCACCGCTGTTGCGGCAGACAGCCTGGATGAACTCGATGCCGCCACCCGGGCCAAAGTGCGGCTGGTATGGATCAACTCGCCTGGCAACCCCACGGGCAGCGTCCGTGATGCCGCGTCCTTGCGGGAGATTGTTGCCCAAGCACGTGAAGTGGGCGCTGTGGTGGCGTCGGACGAATGCTATGCGGAGCTTGGCTGGGGGGAATGGGATGCGCAGCGCGGGGGAGACGCCGTGCCCAGCATCCTCGACCCCCGTGTTTCCGGTGGTTCCACCGACGGACTCCTGTGTGTCTACTCCTTGAGTAAGCAGTCCAACCTTGCCGGCTATAGGGCCGCTTTCGTAGCCGGTGACTCCGCGATCATGGCCAATCTGGTCAACAGCCGCAAGCACGCCGGCATGATTGTGCCTTTCCCTGTCCAGGAAGCCATGCGTGTCGCCCTGGGCGACGCCGCTCATGTACTGGCCCAAAAGGACCTGTACCGGGGCCGTCGTGAGCGGATCGTGCCCGCATTGGAGAAATTCGGGCTGACCATCCACCAGTCCAAAGCGGGGCTGTACCTGTGGTCCACGGCCGGTGAGGCAACGTGGGACACGGTTGCCCGGTTTGCCGATCTGGGCATCGTGGTGGGGCCCGGGGTTTTCTATGGTGATGCCGGGAACGGGTTCATCAGGGTTGCCCTCACAGGAACCGATGAGCGCATCGACGCCGCCGTGGAGAGGTTGAACGCAGCCTCATAACAATGCTGTGACTTGTGACACAAAGTGCGCCATTCCGCCAGTAACCGGACAGAACGGATTAGTTCCGCAGGGTTACTGGCGGTAGCTTTTTAACTGACTATCAATGGTGGCCTTCAATAAGAAAGCACTCCGGCCGTTGGAGCCCTGCAACAGCGGGGCCGAATGCGGCGTCACCAGAAGTTTGGTTGGACAAGTTCTATAGAGGCCCAGAGGCCTCATGAAGGGGACTCCATGACTGAGACCACCAGCGCGACACTGCGCCATGCCGGCGGCGAACTCGAACTGCCGCGCATCAAGGTTGTAGAAGGAAACGAAGGCTACGACGTTTCCAAGCTGCTGAAGCAGACGGGCGCCGTTGCCTATGACCCCGGCTTCATGAACACCGCGGCCACCACCTCGGCCATCACCTACATCGACGGCGACGCAGGCATCCTGCGCTACCGCGGTTACCCGATCGAGCAGCTCGCCCAGCATTCGAGCTTCCTCGAAGTTTCCTACCTGCTGATCTACGGCAACCTGCCCACCCCTACGGAACTTGAAGAGTTCGACCAGCGCATCCGCCGGCACACCCTGCTCCACGAGGAACTGAAGGGCTTCTTCGGCGGCTTCCCGCGGGACGCGCACCCGATGCCGGTGCTGTCCTCGGCTGTCTCGGCGCTGTCCACGTTCTACCAGGACTCGCTGGATCCGTTCAACGCCGAGCACGTTGAAGTTTCCACCATCCGCCTCATGGCCAAGCTGCCGGTCATTGCGGCCTACGCACACAAGAAGTCCATCGGACAGCCCATGCTGTACCCGGACAACTCCATGAACCTGGTGGAGAACTTCCTGCGCCTGAGCTTCGGCCTCCCGGCAGAGCAATACGAGCTTGACCCGGTAGTGGTCAAGGCACTCGACCTGCTGCTCATCCTGCACGCAGACCACGAGCAGAACTGTTCCACGTCCACTGTGCGCCTGGTGGGTTCGTCCAACGCGAACCTGTTCGCCTCGGTGTCCGCCGGCATCAACGCGCTTTTTGGCCCCGCACACGGTGGCGCCAACGAGGCCGTGCTGAAGATGCTCCGCCAGATCCAGGCCGACGGCATCAAGCCCGAGGACTACATGGAAAAGGTCAAGAACAAGGAAGACGGCGTCCGCCTCATGGGCTTCGGACACCGCGTCTACAAGAACTACGACCCCCGCGCCAAGATCATCAAGGCTACTGCCCACGAGGTCCTTGGCAAGCTCGGCGGCAATGACGAACTGCTGGACATCGCCATGCGCCTCGAAGAGAAGGCGTTGGCGGACGACTACTTCATCCAGCGCAAGCTGTACCCGAACGTCGACTTCTACACCGGCCTGATCTACAAGGCCATGGGCTTCCCGGAGAAGATGTTCACTGTGCTCTTCGCCATTGGCCGCCTCCCGGGCTGGATTGCCCAGTGGCGCGAAATGATCAACGACCCCCAGACCAAGATCGGCCGTCCGCGGCAGCTCTACACGGGGGAGCCGGAGCGCAACTACCCGGCCAACTGATGCGGTAACAGCGTCAATAACGACGGCGGCCGCCCACCTCGCGCGAGGTGGGCGGCCGCCGTCGTTAATCGCCTGGGCGTGCTCGCCTAGGCGTTGTTCACGGCAGCTGGTTGGGCTGCGTTGTAGCCATAGGGGTTGTTCTTTTGCCAGCGCCAGTGGTCCTCGCACATCTGGTCCACGGTCTTGGTGGTGGACCAGCCGAGGTCGGCCAGGGCGGACGAGGCGTCAGCCCAGAAAGCCGGAAGGTCTCCCGCGCGGCGGCCGGTGATCTCGTAGGGGATGGGCTGGCCCACGGCCTTTTCGAAGGACCGCAGGACTTCCAGCACGGACGAACCCTTGCCGGAGCCGAGGTTCCAGCGCCGGACACCGGGGCGGGTGGCGATGAAGTTCAAGGCCGCGACGTGGCCTTCGGCAAGGTCCACCACGTGGATGTAATCGCGCTGCGCCGTGCCGTCAGGGGTGTCATAATCGCCGCCGAATACCATGAGCTTCTCGCGGCGGCCAACAGCCACCTGGGCGATGAACGGAACCAGGTTGTTCGGGATGCCCTGGGGATCCTCGCCGATGCGGCCCGATGGGTGTGCGCCCACCGGGTTGAAGTAGCGCAGGAGTGCTATATGCCAGCGGTCGTCGGCGTTGCCAAGGTCGGAGAGGATGTCCTCGATCTGTTCCTTGGTGCGGCCATACGGGTTGTTGGCACCGATCTCCATCTTCTCGATGTAGGGGATCGGGTTGTGCTCGCCGTACACGGTGGCGGAGGAACTGAAGACGATGGAGCGGACGTCGTGCTTGTCCATGGCCCGGAGCAGGTTCAGGGTACCCACGATGTTGTTGTAGTAGTACGCCAGCGGCTTCTGGACCGATTCGCCCACGGCCTTGAGCCCTGCAAAGTGGATGACGGCGTTGATCTGGTGCTGGTCGAACACTGCCTCGACGGCGGGCTCGTCCACCAGGTCCACATTGTGGAACGCCGCGGTCCGGCCGGTGAGTTCGGAGACCCTGCGCAGGGATTCCTCGCTCGAGTTCGCGAGGTTGTCGAGGACGACAACGTCGTGGCCGGCTTCCTGGAGGGACAGTACGGTGTGCGAGCCGATATAGCCGGTGCCACCCGTGACGAGAATTTTCATGGTCTCTACGCTATCCGAAAGTGGGGGCTCGCCGCTCAGTGTGAGCGGCATTGAAGCACGTTCGTGCTAGAAAATACTGGTGCCCAAAATTGTTGATGCCGAAGCCCGGCGCCAGGAAGTTGTCCACGCCGTGTTTCGCATCATTGCCAGCGACGGCCTGGAGCGGGCATCCCTCCGGGAAGTGGCCGACGAAGCCGGCCTGGCCGTGGGCTCGGTGCGGCACTACTTCTCCAGCAGCGACGAGCTTCTGGTCTTTTCCTTCGCAGCGGTCATCGACCGGATCGCCGCACGCCTCGAGGAGGCACTGCAGGCAGTGGTGCACCAGCGGCCCGGGAGCCCTGACCATGACGCGGCCGTCCTGAACATGCTGGGGCAGCTTCTTCCGTTGGACGAGGAACTCGCGGTTGATGCCTGTGTGTGGATGGCGTTCCGGAACGCTGCCCGCATCAAGCCGGTGCTGTCGGAGGAGTCCGAACGGAGCCACAGGACCGTTGCGGCCTTGGTCGGACGACTGGTGGTGGAGTTGAGTCCCGGTCAGGCGACCGACCAGCAGGTCCTGGTGACTGAAGCTGAACGGCTCCTGGCGACCCTGGACGGACTGTGCATGCATGCGTTGCTTCACCCTGAATGGATGACGGCGCAGATGTGCAGCGACGTCCTGACGGCCCATCTCAAAGCCTTCCAGGCCCTTCCGGCCTGACGCCCGAAGAGTGCCCTGCGCCGTTAACGTCGCGACGCTTCCGGAATAGACTGGGAGATGTCGGGAACCTGCCAGGGGAGGACTTCGGATGCATAAGTCAGGCGGCCCAGGGTGGCGCATCACCATGGACACCTCCGGGCCGATGCTCATTGCGCTGTATCTGCGTGATGTTGCAGGACTCGACGGAGCCGGAAAACCCCAACTGTCCCATGCGTCGCCCAAGGTGCGGCATGCGGACCACAGCCACCTGACCTCCGATGTCGGGGGACTCAGTGCCTTGAAAACCGAGTGGGAGGCCTGGTGGGAAAAGCTGGTGAAGTCCTATCCGGACCCCGCGATCGATTTGTCGCCACCGAGTTTCAAGGCCTTCGGGAACTCCCCGGCCCTTCAGCGGGTGTTGCAGGCCCACTTCGGTGCTGCCTTGGGATGGGCTACGGACAGGATTGACGAATATGCCGACCTGGAAGCCGCGCGTGAAGCCAACGGGCTGACCAGCGTCCTCAACGAGATGGTGGAGGACCGGCTGCTGGAAGTCGGACGGGGCTCCAGGGATTTCGATCTCACCATTATCGAATTGCCCCTCAACGAACCCCGGGCCTGGTACCTGGAGCCCAATACGATGATCATGAGCCACCGGCTGCTGTCCCAGCCGGACGTGTTCCGGAGCTACGTCCAGCCCGTGGTGGAACTCCTCGCCTGATTCCCGCTGCTCACGTGGCGGGGGCGGCCACCGTGATGGTGACCGCGTCGGCCGGTGCTGCCGACCCGGCCCATCCGTTGCGCTTCTCCCGGTTCCACGTTTGGCCCGCCACGTCCACTTGGGTGATGGCAAGGGCCTTGGCATTGGCCACGGCCCAGTGGCCTATGGCCCAGGCCTGCGTGCCGCTGAGTTCCAGCCGCACCGAGCGGCCCTGGACGGTGGGAGCCTGGGTGCCGAACGCCGTCGTCAGCTCATCAACGACGGCGGCAGGGTCACCTGCAGCGTCCGGCATGCGCAGTTCGCACGTCAGGGAAGCCTCAGAGTGTCCGGTGAGGGCGGAAGCGAACGCCCGGCCCATGTCCTCGTGCTGTGCATAGGCGCGGGGAAAGGCAGACCGTTGGACGGCCTGTGCAGCCTGGGTGATCTCCATGGTTTCGTAGCCCCGCACTTTGATCAGGCCGTCGTAGAAAGCGTTGCTTGCGTAGACGGGGTCCATGACCTGGGCTTCGGTGCCCCAGCCCTGCGAGGGCCGTTGCTGAAAGAGCCCACGGGAATCGGGTCCGGCCTGGTCCCCGTAGTTGATGTTCCGCAGGCGTGACTCCTGCATGGCGGTGGCCAGGGCGATGCTGGCTGCCCGGGGCGGCATTCCCCGACGCACGGAGATGGCTGAGATCAGGGAAGCGTTGGCGGCCTGGTCCGTGGCGAGTTCATGGCTGCCGGCGCCGGCAACAGCGACGCAGCGCTCCGGGACCAGGGTCTCGGAGCGCTGCAGTACGGCAACCACCGCATAGATGGCGCCGGCCACGAGGGCCAAGGCCAGTACCGCGACTACCGCGCGACGGAACCGGCGCATGGGTTTTCTCCAGCTAGTTGGCGTGCAGGGCCTCGTTGAGTTCAACGGTCTGGCCCTGGCGGGGCAGCACTTCCACGCCACCGGTAGTGGAGTTGCGGCGGAACAGGAGGTTCGGCACACCGGAGAGTTCAACCGCCTTGACGATCCTGGTGGTGTCTTCGCCGTTCTCGTCCTTGGGGCCGGGAACGCGGACACGGGTTCCTGCCGTCACGTACAGGCCGGCCTCAACCACGGAGTCATCGCCGATGCTGATGCCAACGCCGGAGTTGGCGCCGAGCAGCACCCGCCGTCCCAGGGAGATCTTTTCCTTGCCGCCGCCGGACAGAGTGCCCATGATCGAAGCACCGCCACCAACGTCGGTGCCATCGCCTGCCACGACGCCGGCAGAGATGCGGCCTTCCACCATGGAGGTGCCGAGGGTGCCGGCGTTGAAGTTGACGAAGCCTTCGTGCATGACCGTGGTGCCCTCGGCGAGGTGGGCACCCAGGCGGACGCGGTCGGCGTCGGCAATCCGCACGCCGGTGGGGACCACGTAGTCCACCATGCGGGGGAACTTGTCCACTCCGTACACCACCACGTTGCCGCGCTTGCGCAGGCGTGCACGGGTGAGTTCGAAGCCCTCCACCGCGGCGGGGCCGAAGTTGGTCCACACGACGTTGGGGAGCTTGCCGAAGATGCCGTCCAGGTTGATGCTGTTCGGCGTGACCAGCCGGTGGGACAGGAGGTGCAGGCGCAGGTAGGCGTCGGCGGTGTCCGCCGGGGCAGCGTCGAGGTCGATCTGGGCGAAGACTACCTTCTGCTCGGTTCCGCGGTCCGCATCCTTGCCTTCTTCGGCGAGGGCCGTCAGCGCGGGGTCGGCGTTCTCAACGTCGCGGAGGGACCCGGCGGCGGCACCCAGCGACGGTGCGGGATACCAGACGTCAAGTACGGTTGCTTCCCCGGAGGCGGAGGTGGCGATGGTGGCGAGGCCGAATCCGTAGGCCGTTCGGTCGTTTACGGTGGCGTTTGCGGGCACAGCAGAGGAAGCAGTTTCAGTCATGCGCCCAGTGTATCCAGCGCCTGCTGCCCGGCTGAAACCCGTTCCATAACGTGGAGGTCGCATTCCCGGCGGACGTCCGGGCGCCGCGGCAGTTAAGGTGGAGGGGTGACCCTGAATCCAGCACCCCTGCTCCTTGACCTGCGCCAGGACGTCGCGCAGCTGACTGCCGCGCTCATTGACATCAACTCTGTGTCCGGCAACGAGACCGTGCTCGCCGACGCCGTCGAAGCGGCACTGCGGGCCGTGCCCCAGTACACGGTGGTCCGCGATGGCGACGCGATCATCGCACGGACGGAGCTTGGCCTGCCGGAGCGTGTCATCCTGGCCGGCCACCTGGATACCGTGCCCTTGCCCACCGTTGAAGGGTCGCTCGGGACTGTGCCGGCAACCTGGGAATCGGGCGTTCCCGGTGAGGGCGTCCTCTACGGGCGCGGGACCACGGACATGAAGGGCGGCGTCGCCGTGCAGCTGGCACTGGCGGCAACACTGTTCGACGGCGGAACCCCGCCGGACAAGGACGTCACCTTCGTCTTCTACGACCACGAGGAAGTGGAAGCGGTGAAAAGCGGGCTGGGCCGTCTGGTCCGCAACCACAGGGAACTCCTGGACGGCGACTTCGCCATCCTCCTCGAACCCACCCACGGCACAGTGGAAGGTGGCTGCAACGGCACCAGCCGGTTCGAGGCCACCACCATCGGGGAAACCGCCCACTCAGCCCGGGCATGGATGGGTGTCAACGCGATCCATGCCGCGGCGCCGATCCTTGCCCGGCTGGCTGCCTATGAGCCACAGACAGTAAACGTGGACGGCCTGGACTACCGCGAGAGCCTCAACGCCGTGAAGATCAAGGGCGGAACAGCGGGCAACGTCATACCGGACCGGTGCGTGGTGGAGATCAACTACCGGTTCGCCCCGGACAAGACACCCGACCAGGCAGAGGCACATGTCCGCGGTCTTCTTGAGGGTTTCGACGTAGTGCGCACCGACGCAGCAGCCGGCGCGCGTCCGGGACTGAACCACCCTGCTGCCGCGTCCTTCGTAGCCGCCGTGGGTGCCGAGCCCAAGCCCAAATACGGTTGGACCGACGTCGCGCGCTTCAGCGAACTGGGCATCCCGGCGGTGAACTTCGGACCCGGCGATCCTCTGCTGGCGCACAAGGACAATGAACACGTCGACGCCGATGCCATCCGTGAGTGCCTTCGTGCACTCCGGACGTGGCTGGGGCGGTAGGGCCCTCCCCGAACACCAAGAAGGTCCGCAGCCGGCTGGCTGCGGACCTTCTTTTGTGGGTTTGTTGGTGCTGACTACTTCTTGTCAGGATTCTGGATGTTCTTGTTGTCGGCCCCGGCTGGAGCGTTCACGTCGAGATCAACCGTTTTGACGGCGGACGCCACACCGCCGGCGGCCTTCTTCGAGCCGCGGCGTTCGATCCAGATGGCAATCCGGGAAACGGACAGGTTGATCAGGATGTAGATCGCGGCACCGACGAAGAATGCCGGGAAGAGGAAATCCGGGCCCAGGAAGTCGGCCATGATCTGGATCTTCCGCAGGAGTTCCTCGTAGCCCACGATGTAGCCGAGCGACGTGTCCTTGAGCAGCACCACCAGCTGTGCCACCAGGGATGGGAGCATTCGGCGGACAGCCTGCGGGAACTCGATGATCATGCGTGACTGGAAGCTCCGCAGGCCGATCGCGAGACCGGCTTCGCGCTGGCCCTTGGGCAGGGACTGGATGCCTGCCCGGAGGATCTCGGCGAAGATGGCGGCGTTGTAGAGCACCAGGCCGGCCACCACGGCGGTGAACTGCCCGGTGGCGAAAACCAGCAGCACGAACAGCATCATGAGGACCACGGGCATGCCGCGGAGGAACTCAAGGACCACCTGCGTAGGCACCCGGATCCATGCGATGAGGGAAATCCGGAGGAGGCAGAGGGCGATACCGAGCGGGAAGGCGATGATCGCGGCAACCGCTGCTGCAGCCAGCGTGGACAGAATTCCCTGCCCGATCAGGCTCCACACGTCCGGTGCCATGGAACCGTAGAAGATCTCCCAGCGGTCGGCGTCGAAGATGCCCTGCTGGGCCAGCGTCAGCACCGCAATGGCCAGGACGGCCACGATGATGATGATGCCGGCGACGGAACCGAGGAGCGAGTACAGGCGGGCCTTGGGCCCGGGGACGTCGTACAGGACCGAAGTCATCGGGCAATCGCCACCTTTCGTTCGACAAAGTGCGCCAGCAGGCCCAAGGGCACCGTGATCAGCAGGTAGAAGAACGCAACGCCCAGCAGGACCCAGAGCACTTTGTCTCCGTAGTCGTTGGACAGCTGCCGGCCGTAGCCGAAGAGTTCCAGCACGAAGAATGCGCCTGCAACGGACGAGTTCTTGACCAGGGCGATCACGATGTTGATCAGCGGCGGTACAACCGTCCGGAGTGCCTGGGGAAGAACAATGAAGCCCAGCACCTGGGTGAAGGTCATGCCGATGCTTCGTGCGGCTTCTGCCTGGCCAACCGGGACGCTGTTGACGCCGGAGCGGACTGCCTCGGCGACAAACGCAGCGGTGTAGCTGCTCAGGGCGATGATCGCGGCGACTTCAAATTGGTCAAACTTCACGCCAAGCCGGGGAAGGACCACGGCGGAGAAGAAGAAGATGATGGTGAGGGGCGTGTTTCGGGCGACTTCCACATAAAACATGCTGAAGCCGCGGAGGGCAGCGACGGGAGACACCCGCATGGCCGCCAGGAGGGTCCCGAGGATCAGGGCAATGAGCCCCGAAATCAGGGAGAGGTACAGGGTACGGAGAAATCCGTCCCAATATTGGGGGAGGCTTTCAATGACGGCGTCCATGGCTTCCTTCGGCTGCAGCTAATCAAGGAACAGGGTCCTGGGTCCGGAAACTGCCGCCGACCGGTCTTCCCGGACGGCGGCAGCAACAGGATTGGCGACTAGTAACGGTCGATGGTGGGGAGCTCGGGAGCGGTCTTGATGACCTTTCCAGCAGTAGCTTCCCAGGCCTTCTTGTAGGTGTCGTCCTTGGCGAAAGCTTCCAGCTGGTCGTTGATCCAGTTACGGAAGACGGTGTCGTCCTTCTTGAGACCGATGCCGTAGGGCTCCTTGGTGAAGGTTTCGTCCGAAGCGAGCTTGAAGGCGTCCGGTTCCTTGTCCACGTAACCGGCGAGGATCACGTTGTCAGTGGTCACGGCAACAACCTGCTTGTTGCGCAGCGGTTCCAGGCAAGCGGTGTAGTTGGCGGCGGGAACAAGCTCGGCGCCGTACTTCTCAACAATCGTCTTGGCCGGGGTGGAGCCGGTGACGGAGCAGACCTTCTTGCCCTGGACGTCCTCGGGCTTGGTGATGGAGTTGTCGTCCTTGTTCACCAGCAATGCCTGGCCGGCTTCGTAGTACGGTCCTGCGAAGGAGACTTTTTCCTTGCGGGCGTCGTTGATGGTGTACGTAGCGATCACGATGTCCACGCGGCTCTGCTCGATGAACGGTTCGCGGTTCTGTGAGACCGTCTCAACCCACTCGATCTTGTCCGCCGGGATACCCAGCTTGGCGGCGATGGCCTTGCCGATTTCAACGTCGAAACCGACCGGCTTGCCGTCCAGGCCCTTCTGGCCGAAGAGCGGCTGGTCGAACTTGGTGCCGATGGTGATCTTCTGGGCCTTGCTCAGCTTTTCCATGGTGGTGCCGGCTTCGAACGTCGGCGTCGCAACAGGGGGAGTGGTTGAGCTGCCTCCGCCACCGCAGGCGCTCAGGGAGAGAGCGAGGGCTGCGGTTGCGGCAACCAGGAGAGACTTCCTCCGGGTGATAAAAGCCTTCATGACATTCCTTTCATTGATGGGCCGCTTTACGGCCTGGGTGCGGTCCTTGCGGCCTGGGTGCCGGCCTGGGGGCCTGGATGTGGGCCTGGGAGGACTAGTGGGTCAGAAGCTTGGACAGGAAGTCCTTGGCACGGTTGCTCCGGGGGTTCGTGAAGAACTCCTCGGGAGCGGCATCTTCGACGATCTGGCCGTCGGCCATGAACACCACGCGGTCGGCTGCCTTGCGGGCAAAACCCATCTCGTGGGTGACCACGATCATGGTCATGCCTTCCTTGGCCAGTTGGATCATGACGTCCAGGACCTCATTGATCATTTCCGGGTCCAGTGCCGAGGTCGGCTCATCGAACAGCATGACCTTGGGCTTCATGGCCAGCGCCCGGGCGATCGCAACACGCTGCTGCTGTCCGCCCGAGAGCTGCGCGGGGAGCTTGGGAGCCTGGTGGCCAACGCCTACGCGTTCCAGGAGGGCCATGGCCTCGCGTTCAGCAGTTCCCTTGGCAACGCCTTTGACCTTGATCGGCCCCAGGGTGACGTTCTCCAGGATCGTCTTGTGGGCGAACAGGTTGAAGGACTGGAAGACCATCCCGACATCGGCGCGCAGGTGCGCGAGTTCCTTGCCTTCCTCGGGGAGTTTCTTCCCATCGATCGCGATCTCGCCGTCGTCGATCGTTTCAAGACGGTTGATCGCACGGCACAGGGTGGACTTGCCGGAACCCGAGGGTCCGATGACCACCACGACTTCGCCCTTCTTGACCTGAAGGTTGATGTCTTTGAGGACGTGCAATTGACCGTAGTGTTTGTTGACGCCATTCAGGGAGACGAGAGCATCGCCGGACACATGAGTAGTCATACGACGAATCTAGCGAACAAAGATGCAATTATGACCACGGTCACGGCAAGTTCTCCAAGATCGTGACTGAACAGAAACCTGCTTCCCGGACCCGTACCGCAACTGCAATGCAAGAACCGGGTCGCTGGGGCAGCGTACGCGCCCATGCACGCTAGCCTTGGGCAATGAGCATCAGCCAGCACCCAGTTCCCCATCCGGATGCCAATGGAAGGTCAGGCGGCACTGTGCCCCTTCCGTCGGACATTGCACCGGCCAAGCACAAAGGCCCCTTGGAGCTTCGGCGCAAACAGGCGGATGCGGGAATGTCGGACCAGCATTTGCTCGATTCAAAGGGCGCCGGCCAATTCATCCACACCGACCCCTGGCGCGTCCTGCGGATCCAAAGCGAGTTCGTGGAGGGCTTTGGTGCGTTGGCGGACCTGGGCCCTGCGGTGAGCGTGTTCGGTTCCGCCCGGACGCGGCCCGGTACGGAGTACTACGACATGGCCGTCGATGTGGGACGCAAGCTCGCAGAAGCCGGTGTCGCCGTCATTACCGGTGGCGGGCCGGGCTCCATGGAGGCTGCCAACAAGGGCGCCGTGGAGGGCAACGGCGTGTCCGTGGGACTTGGCATTGAGTTGCCGTTCGAACAGGGCCTGAACCCGTGGGTGGACCTGGGCATCAACTTCCGGTACTTCTTCGCCCGGAAGACCATGTTCGTCAAGTACGCCCAGGGCTTCGTGGTCCTCCCCGGCGGGCTGGGTACCCTTGACGAGCTGTTCGAGGCCATGGTCCTGGTGCAGACACGCAAGGTCACGTCGTTCCCGATCGTCCTGTTGGGCGTCCGTTTCTGGGGACCCATGATCGAATGGATCCGCGACACCCTGGTGGCCGAGGGAATGGTTTCCGAGAAAGACCTCGACCTCATCCAGTTGGTGGACGACCCCGCCGACGCCGTCCACCGCGTGCTGCATGGAGCGCCCCTTCCGAGCCCGACCGGGGAGCAGCGGCCGGAATAGGGCCGGCTATCTGGCACGATGGTGGCTGTGAGCTTTTTCCTCGTTTTCCTCGCGGTCGTCCTCATTGGAGCTGCCCTGTATCTGGGTGCGGGACTCGTGCGCGGAGGCAGGATGGGCGCAGGCCTTGATGAGCCCGTCCCCAACTTGCCTCCCGTCCTCCTGCCGGCTGACGCGACGGCAGCCGACGTCGATGCCTTGAGGTTCGGTTTGGGCCTGCGGGGTTACCGGATGGACCAGGTGGACCAGGTCCTCGACGAGCTCAAGGACCAGCTGGAAGCGAAGGACCGCGAAATCCAACGTCTTTCCGCCCACCCACGCTCCGGTTCACAGCCATCCTCCCGGGCCGGGGAAAGCGACGCCGGCCACTTGGCACCGTGACCGCGCCGGTCCCTGCCGCGCCATCCACCGAAGGCCCGGTGCCCCTGATCACCGGCGCGTTGTCGCGGGCGGCCGCACGCATGGGACAGTGGCCGTGGTGGCTGCAGGTTTCAGCGGTCTTCATCGCCGCCCGGCTCGTCAGTGCCTGCATCTTCATGGCGGCTGCGGTGCACCAAGGCACCAATCCCTGGTTCCCGCCTGCTCCCGACTACTGGAGCTTCATCACGATCTGGGATGGCCGCTGGTACCAGCAGGCAGCAGAGTCCGGCTACCCCAGTGAGCTTCCCGTTGACCAAAACGGAGTAGTCAAGGAAAACGCGTGGGCTTTCTATGCGCTCTTCCCCTTCCTTGGCCGCGGGCTCAGTGCCATGACAGGGTGGGGAACCCTCCCGTCGTTGACTGTGATCGCGATGGTGGCCGGACTTGCGGCAGCGTTGGTCGTGTACAAGCTGTTCCGCGAAGCCGGCAGCGGGAAGGCAGCGCTGTGGGGTGTGGTCTTCATGTCCACCTTCCCGGTATCTCCCATTTTGCAGGTGCCCTACGCCGAGTCCCTCAACCTGTTCCTCCTGGCGTCCTCGCTGCTGCTCGTGGTGCGCCGGCACTACCTTGCCGCCATTCCGGTGGTGATCCTCATGTGTCTGTCCCGGCCCACGGGGGTGCCCTTTGCCGCGATGCTGGGACTGCTCCTGGTATGGCGGCTGTGGCAGCGTTTCGGTCCGAACGCTCCCGGCGGGTCCCGGGACGGAACCACGACGTCGACTCCCGACCTCGTCCGCCTTGCCGTCCTGGTGCTGGTGGCAGGGACGGGAGCCTTGGCATGGCCGGCCATCGCCTGGGCGGTCACCGGAGACCCCACGGCATATACACGGACCGAGACGGCGTGGCGAGGGGACGACCTGGTGCCCTTCAAGCCCTGGTTCGATACCGGGCGGATGCTGTTCGGCCCGTTCCTGGGCGTGCTCGCTCCCTTCGTCTTCGCCGGGTTGTTTGTCCTCATGATGATGTCCAGGCCGGTCCGCGCCCTGGGAACTGAGTTGCGGCTTTGGTGCGCCTGCTACATGGGGTACCTGATCACCTTTCTCCACCCGCAGACCAGTACGTTCCGCATGCTTTTGCCGTTGTTCCCGCTGGCCCTGGCCGCGGTGCTGCTGTCGAAGTCCAAGGCTTACCGGGGCACTGTCGTGGTGATGTTTTTCCTGCTCCAGATCGTTTGGGTGGTCTGGCTGTGGGCATGGGCTCCCTTGCCCGGTGGCGGCGACTATCCACCGTGAATCTGTGCCCGTCATTAATCCATTGATTCGCTACGGATGGGTAAGTACGGGATAATGGAAGACGAGCAAGGACAAAAGCACGTAAAAGTGCCCGGCCAAGGCGGCCTCCAAAGCGTTGCCGCCGGCTGCAATTGCTAACGCTGATCCAGCCCGGCCGGGTTGGGCGTGACTTGGGACAAATGGAGGGGATTTTCCTAATGGCGGCTATGAAACCACGTACCGGCGACGGCCCTATGGAAGTGACCAAGGAGGGCCGCAGCCTGATCATGCGTGTGCCGCTCGAAGGCGGAGGGCGGCTTGTGGTAGAGCTCAATGCCACCGAGGCGGAGAACCTCAAGGAATGCCTTGTAGGCGTGACCGAATAGAGCGCATGGAAGATTCACTGGCAGGGCACGGCATGAAGCCGTTGCCCTGCTTTTGTTTAATCCCCGGCAGTTTTTACGGAATGCCGGAGCAAAGCCTGCAACGAATTCGCAGCTATTTCTTCACGGCCACCAGAAGGCCATCGCCGGTAGGCAGCATTGCCGAGGCAAGGCGCTCGTCGTCCCTGATCGATTTGCCCACCTGGCGCAGGACCACAGTGGTTGAATCGCGCGCCGCCGGGTTTGAAACACGGTCCTTGTCCAAGGCGTCGTTAATGACCAGCGTGCCGCCGCGCTTGAGCAGCCGGATCGCCTGCTCAACATAGTTGGGGAAATTGGGTTTGTCCGCGTCAATGAAGACGAGGTCGTAGGCGGAGTCCGTGAGCCGCGGAAGGACATCCGCGGCGCGTCCGGAGATGGTCCGCGTGCGGTTGGCGGGGCTTCCCGACTCCAGGAAGGCCTCCCGGGCGGCCTTGAGGTGTTCGACGTCCACGTCGATCGTGGTGAGCACGGCCTGGGGACCAAGTCCACGCAGGAGGCAGACGCCGGAGACTCCCGCGCCCGAACCCACTTCCACCGCGGTCTGGGCCTTGGATGCTGCGGCGAAGACGGTCAGTACAGCCCCCACGCCCGGACTGACCGGGGTGACGCCCAGCTCGAAGGACCGTTCCCTGGCGCGCAACAAGACGTCGTCCTCGGCAGGCAGATCTTCTGCGTAGGACCAGCTGGTTGACTTGTCGGCACTCATGAAGTGATCGCTTTCGGCGGGTAATGGGGGTGTCACTACCAGACTACTGGGTGGGAGGCTTTCCTTCGGGCGTTGAGGGCGGAGCGGAAGTGTGTCCGAAGGCCTCGATGCCTCCGCTGGAAGTTGTCCGGAAAATGCGCCTTTAGTCAGGAAACTCCCAGACAAACTTGACATGATAATGCTCCGGCCATCCAGCGGGGTGACCGGCACCGAATAACGTACGGTGAACCACAGTGTGAGGGGAGTGGACGATGCCGGCATCGCATGCTGCGCCTGTCCAAACATCAGCAAGCCTTGAGGCGGCAAGCGACTGGGTCATGCCCAGCTGGGAAGAAGTGGTGTCCAACCACTCTGCCAAGGTCTACCGCCTTGCCTACCGCCTGACCGGCAACAAGTTCGACGCCGAGGACCTCACCCAGGAGGTCTTCGTCCGTGTCTTCAGGTCGCTGGAGAACTTCAAGCCCGGCACTCTCGATGGCTGGCTGCACCGGATCACCACCAACCTGTTCCTCGACCAGGCCCGCCGCAAGAGCCGCATCCGCTTCGATGCCCTCGCCGAGGATGCTGAGTCCCGCCTGCCCGGGCGCGAGCCCGGACCGGAGCAGAGCTTCGAGCACAACAACCTGGATCTCGACGTCCAGCGCGCCCTGGAGGAATTGCCGCCGGACTTCCGTGCCGCCGTCGTACTGTGCGACCTCGAAGGCTTGTCCTACGACGAAGTCGCCGAGGCGCTGGGAGTCAAGCTCGGCACCGTAAGGTCGCGCATCCACCGTGGCCGGACCATGTTGCGGGAAAAGCTCGCCCACCGGGATCCCCGGGCGGCCGGTGCCCGCAAACCCCGGCTTAAGATGCCCCGCATCGCCGGCATCCTCTAGGCAGTCGATGGTTCGACGCACTGAGCGTCCGGGTCCTTTGGCCCGGCACCATCTGGCTGCCCTGCGCCATTCGCGGAATCCGGCGCACCTTGAACGGTGCACGGAGTGCCGCGCAGCCCTGAAGCGCGAGCGGGAGTACCTGGAACGGCTGCGTGGTGCCGCAGTCCCGGAGGCCAGCCATGAGCTCACCGCCCGGCTTCTGCTGCACACCCAGCGGCTTGCGAGCGAGCCAACCCCTGCTTCACCCGCGCCCCGCTCCGGTGCCGGACGGACGCTGCGGGCGGCGGGCATCGGTGCGGCGTCGCTGGTGATCAGTGTGGGAGCCTTGGGCGTTGCCGCCTACGCGGTGGCTGGCGACGGCGCGCCCGCAGCCTCCTATGCCGCCGGTTCCGGCAGTTCCCCGCTGAGCGCCGCCGTGACGGGCGATGGAGGCGGTCCCGTGGCGCACCAGGAGTTCAGCCCGGGCAGTTCCGTGGCCCTGACCGCAGGGCAACTGGATGCCTTACGTGACCAGGGGTGGGCCTGTCCTGAACTCGAGTCACTCGGTTTCACGGTGGTCGGTGCCGAGGCCACGCTCCACAACGGCCATCCCGCTGTTGAACTGCGGCTTGAAAGCAACGGCCATTACGCCACCGTCACCGAGGAACACCTGGAGCCTTCCTTCTCCGGAGGGACGTCATCAGCACGGCTGACGGTAACTCAAGGGCAGCCGTGGGAGGCTGTTTACAGGACGTCGACGGCGGTTATCAGCTACGCATCGGACCTGCCGGCAGACCTGGCGGACGACGCCGTTCCGGAACTTGTCCGTGCAGGTGACTCCATGACCGCGCGGACGGATGCTGAAACCGGCGAAGAATGGCCCGGACGGTTGCTTCGGGGCCTTCAAACACTCCTGCGCACTGCCGGTTTATGAGGGTTCCCACAGACAAGGTAATCTTCGTAGCGTGCTTGGAATCAACGGCCCGGAGTTCATACTCCTACTGATCATCGGCGTACTCGTGATCGGTCCCAGCCGTTTGCCCGAATACACCCAGAAGCTCGCCAACCTGGTGCGCGAGGTCCGCCGTATGGCCTCCGGCGCCCGCGAGCAGATCAAGGAAGAAGTCGGCATCGACATCGATGAAGTCGACTGGAAGAAGTACGATCCCCGGCAGTATGATCCCCGCCGCATCATTAAGGATGCGTTGCTGGACGACGATTCCGCTCCAGTGAATGCGGGGGCCCCGGCGGCTGCCGCAACAGTCGCGGCAGCAACGGCCGACATCAAGCCCAAGGCTCCTGCCCGCATGATCGAACGGCTGGCCGAAGGCGAAGCCGCACCGTTCGACACTGAGGCTACCTGAGCTGTGCAGAACAACACCTGGTAGTCCCATGGGCGGCCCGCCCCTCCTGTGTGGCAGCCCGGCGGCGACGTTACCTGGGCTGGATCCCCAACGGCATGCCCGCCAAGCCCCGTGGGCGTGAGGCGAGCTTCCCGGCAATGGCGGTCAAGGCAGTAGCCGCAGCGGCTCCATGTGAGGATTCGCCGTTCGCGGCCAGGACCACCGGCTTTCCTGCATCGCCGCCCTCGCGGAGCCTGATATCCAGGGGGATCTGCCCCAGGAGGGGCACTTCGGTTCCCACGGCGGCGCTCAACCTCTCAGCCAGGGTGGCACCACCGCCACTTCCGAATACTTCCATCCTGCCGCCGTCGGGCATTTCCAGGAAAGACATGTTCTCGATGACGCCGGCCACCTTCTGTCCTGTTTGGGTGGCGATGGTTCCGGCCCGTTCGGCGACGTCCGCCGCTGCCGCCTGGGGAGTCGTAACCACCAGGATTTCGGCGTTGGGGAGAAGCTGCGCCACAGAGATGGCGATGTCTCCCGTCCCGGGCGGAAGGTCCAGGAAGAGGGCGTCCAAGTCTCCGAAGTAGACATCGGTCAGGAACTGCTCCAGGGCACGGTGCAGCATGGGGCCACGCCACGCAACGGGCTGGTTGCCGGCAACGAACATGCCGATCGAGATGACTTTCACGCCGTAGGCAACCGGTGGCAGGATCATGTCGTCCACCTGCGTGGGCTTCTGGGTGATTCCCATCAGGGCCGGAACGGAAAAACCGTGGACGTCGGCATCCACGATCCCCACCCGCAGTCCCTGCGCTGCCAAGGCACACGCCAGGTTAACAGTCACCGACGACTTGCCCACGCCGCCTTTGCCGCTTGCTACGGCGTATACCTTGGTGAGTGACCCGGGCTGTGTGAACGGGATGCCGCGCTGGCCTCCTGGCCCCCGGAGTTTTTCCTTGAGGGCTTCGCGCTGATCCTGCGTCATGACCTGGAGGTCCACCTCCACGCCTGTCACCCCGGCAACGGCCGAGAGCGCCCGGGTGGCATCGCCAACGATAGTGTCGCGGAGCGGGCAGCCTGCAATGGTCAGCAGGACGGTCACGCGGACCATGCCGTCAGGATCAGCCTCTACGGAATCCACCATGCCGAGTTCGGTAATGGGACGCCGGAGTTCGGGGTCGATGACGGTTGCCAGGGCAGCATGCAGTGCCTCGGCGGTTGCGGTACTCATGGGGTCAGGCTCGGCTTTCGGGGTTTTCGGGTGTGGCCGGCTTGGTGCCGGAGGAGTCGGGCCGTGCGCGCGGCGGCCTGACTTTGGGGATCTGCTGCGTGCGGGGTCCCCGTGATTTGTCGCGCTTGTCCTTCAGCCGTTCCTTGACTTTGTCCGCGGTGGATTCCTGGCCCTCGGTCGTGGATTCGCCGTCCCGCAGTTCTTCCTGGGCCTCGATGATGTCCTCCAGGAGGCTCCGGAGTTCGGCCCGGACGTAGTCTCGGGTTGCGACTTCGCGGAGGGCGATGCGGAGGGACGCGAGTTCGCGGGTGAGGTATTCGGTATCGGACAGGTTGCGCTCCGCGCGCTGGCGGTCCTGCTGCAGGGACACACGGTCGCGGTCGTCCTGGCGGTTCTGGGCCAACAGCAGCAGCGGAGCAGCGTAGGAGGCCTGGAGGGACAGCATGAGCGTCAGGAGGGTGAAACCGAGCTCCACCCGGTCGAACTGCCAGTCTGTAGGCGCGAAGGTGTTCCACGCCAGCCAGAACACGCAGAAGATCGTCATGTACAGCAGGAACTGCGGCGTTCCCATGAACCGGGCAAAGCCCTCGGTGGCGATGCCAAAGGCGTCCGGGTTCGGCGAGAACTTGGGCAGGATGCGTTTGCGTCCGCTCAGCGGAGTGTCAAGGCTGCTGGTGGAGCGGCCCGGGGCTTTGGGGGAACGGGGGGCGTTGTTCTCAGCCAATGCGGCCTCCGAGTTTCCTTACAGGGGCGTCGTCCTCGTGGGCGCGCCAGTCATCCGGCAACAGGTGATCCAGCACGTCATCAACAGTCACCGCCCCCACAAGACGGCCGTCATCGTCGACGACGGGCAGCGAGTTGAGGTTGTACGTGGCCAGGGTCCGGGCTACTTCGCTGATGTGGGCCTGGTCCGACACCGGTTCCAGGTTCTTGTCCACGAGGTTGCCCAGCGGTTCAGGGGGTGGAAACCGCAGGAGCTGCTGGATGTGGACCACGCCCAGGAACCGCCCGGTGGGAGTCTCCAGCGGTGGCCGGGTAATAAAGATGGAGGAAGCGAGGGCGGGGGAGAGTTCCTCGCGCCGGACGTGGGCGAGGGCTTCGGCAACCGTGGCTTCCGGAGGAAGGATGACCGGCACCGGGGTCATCAGGCCACCGGCGGTGTCTTCGTCGTACTCCAGGAGCCTGCGGACATCCTCGGCTTCCTGCGGTTCCATGAGCTGGAGGAGTTCTTCAGCCTGCGCAGAGGGCAGTTCGGCCAGGAGGTCGGCGGCGTCGTCGGGGTCCATCTCTTCCAGCACGTCGGCAGCGCGCTCCACGTCCAGGGCGGAGAGGATTTCCACCTGGTCATCTTCAGGGAGCTCCTGGAGGACGTCGGCAAGGCGCTCGTCCTGCAGTTCGCTGGCTACTTCGAAGCGGCGTTTGTCGCTCATTTCCTGCAGGGCTTCAGCGAAGTCGGCGGGCTTGAGGTCCTCATGGGTTGCCACGAACTGTGTGGCGGCCTGGGGCTCGTTGCGGGCACCCGTTTGGGCATCGGCCCAGTCGATGATCAGGGTTTCGTTGCGCCTGAGCCGGCTGAGGGCCGAGAAGGAATGGCCCCGGCGGACGAAGAGTTTGCTGACGAACCAGTCCTTGGAGCGGTGCTGGTCCATGGCGATGTCTTCGATCGTGGCGTCACCGCTGCCATCGGCCAGGGTCACCCGGCGGTCGAACATCTCGGCCACCACCAGGGTTTCGGCGCCGCGCTGTTCAAAGCGTCGCAGGTTGACCAGTCCGGTGCAGATGATCTGGGTCTGGTCGATCGACGTAATGCGGGTCATCGGTACGAACACGCGTTTCTTGCCGGGCACTTCCACCACGATGCCCACCACATGCGGCGCTCCGCGGGTCCCTCTTGAAAGCACCACGACGTCGCGCAGGCGGCCAAGACGATCGCCCAAGGGGTCGAAGACGTCCAGGCCGAGCAGGCGCGCGACAAAGACGCGGGAGGGATGTGTGCTCATGTTTACAATCTACCGAGTCTGCTCTCTTTTAGCTGAATTCCAGCCGCTTCACATGTCCATGCGACAGAATGGGGCTATGTCGAACATTTTTGGTGCCCCCAAAGCAGTTGAGGAATCCCGCAGCGTCCCCCAAGGAGACACGGTAGGCTCGTACACCTCCTATTTGGATGCCCAGAAGGCGGTGGACTACCTGGCGGACCAGCAGTTCCCGGTGCAGATGGTGTCGATCGTTGGAAACGACCTCAAAATGGTGGAGCGGGTCACGGGCCGCCTGAGCTACCCGCGGGTTGCCTTGTCCGGCGCATTGAGCGGCATGTGGTTCGGCTTGTTCGTGGGCGTGATGTTGTCCTTCTTCGCCCCGTCCGGTGGTCCCTTCTCCATCATCACTTCGGTCCTGATGGGTGCTGCTTTCTTCATGCTGTTCGGCATCGTCACCTACGCCACCCAGCGCGGTAAGAGGGATTTCACGTCCACCAGCCAGGTGGTGGCCACCAACTACGACGTCATTGTTTCCTTTGAGGCAGCGCACGAGGCCCGGCGCCTTCTCCAGCAACTGCCCATGAACCCGTCCCAGGCGGCGGCCGGACAGGCCCACCACTACAACCCGCAGAACTTCCAGCAGCCCGGGCAGGCACCGGAGCGTCCCTCGACCTGGAACGATCCTTACGGCCAGCGCGGCCAGGACCAGCACGGCCAGGACCAGCGCGGGCAGGGCCAGCAGGGCCAGGGTGCAGGAAACACCGCCCCGCAGCCTTCAGGTTCCAGCGCCGTGAACGGGCAGGCAACCCCGGCTCCGTCCTCCATGCGTTATCCGGACTTGCCGGACGGCCGTCCGCAGTACGGTGTACGGGTCACGGAGGGCCAGAACCCCCCGTCGCAGGACAGCGGCCAGGAGTCCGGCGACGGCGAGGCTCCCCGGCACCAGGCTTAACAGTAGGCACCAGGCTTGGCCACCAGGCACCAGGCTTAACAGCAAAGGCCACCGGATATCCGGTGGCCTTTGCTGTTGCCGCATGATGCGGCGGAGATGAAGGAACTCAGCCCTGGGCTTCGTGGTAGATGCCGGCCATCCACGACTCGACGTCGTCGGCCTTGCGCGGCAGCGCGGCGCTGAGGTTGACCGGTCCGTTCGCGGTCATCAGGATGTCGTCTTCGATGCGGACACCGATGCCACGGTATTCCTCGGGGATAGCGAGGTCTTCGGCCTTGAAGTAGAGACCTGGCTCGATGGTGAAGACCATGCCCTCGGTGAGGATGCCGTCCAGGTAGAGCTCCCGTTTGGCCTGCGCACAGTCGTGGACATCCAGGCCCAGGTGGTGGCTGGTACCGTGCGGCATCCACCGGCGGTGCTGCTGGCCTTCGGGGCTGATGGCTTCTTCCACGGACACGGGCAACAGGCCCCATTCGGCCAGGCGCTCGGCGAGCACAGTGGTGGCCGCCGTGTGGATGTCCCGGAAGCGGACGCCTGGCCGGGCTGCGGCGAATCCGGCGTCGGCGGCATCCAGGACAGCCTCGTAGACCTTGCGCTGGATATCCGTGAAGGAGCCGTTTGCGGGCAGCGTCCGGGTGACATCGGCGGTGTAGAGGGAGTCGGCTTCCACCCCGGCGTCCAGGAGCAGGAGCTCCCCGGCATTGACCGTGCCGGTATTCCTGTTCCAGTGCAGCACAGTGGCGTTGTTGCCGCATGCTGCGATGGTGTCGTAGCCGAGCTCGTTGCCTTCTTCACGGGCACGCGCAAAGAACGCACCTTCCACCACGCGTTCGCCACGCTTGTGCGTGAGGGCGCGGGGCAGTGCCCGGACCACGTCCGCGAAGCCCTCCACGGTTGCCGCAACGGCGGTCTTCATCTGCTCGATCTCCCACTCGTCCTTGATCAGGCGGAGTTCGGAGAGTGCTTCGGAGAGCTTTTCGTCCAGGGCATCGAGTTCACCCAGGTCCAGGTTCTCGGGATCCTTGGCCGTGTTGTAACGAGCAGTGTCCACCAGGGCGTCGATGTTTTCATCCACCTTGCGGACCAGGCGGATGGAGATGCCCCCGATTTCAGGCGCGCCGACGTTCTTGGTGATGGCCACCTCAAGTTCGGAAATATGGGCCGTGGGCAGGCCGAGGCGGGCCTCGAACTCGGCGAGCGTGGGGCGTGGGCCGATCCAGAACTCACCCGCACGGGAGTCGGCGTAGAACTGTTCGGTGTCCCGGCCGGCCAGCGGACGGAAGTACAGGGTGGCCGTGTGGTGGCCGCCGTCGTCGCCCTTGCCCTCAGCCACGGGCTCGAGGATCAGGACAGCGTCGGGTTCGTGGTCCAGTCCCAGGCCGGTGAGGTGCGCGAATCCGGAATGCGGGCGGAAACGGTAGTCGCAGTCGTTGGAGCGGACCTTCAGGGGACCGGCGGGGATGACGAGCCGTTCGCCCTTGAACAGTTCGGAGATGGAACGACGGCGGCGGGCGGCGTGGTCCGCAACGGCGTCGCGCGCAGGGGTCACCTGCGGAGCGGGCGCCCAGTTGCTGGCCATGAATGCCTTGAAGGCATCTGACGTGGGCCGCTGGGAACGGTTGTTGACGCGTTCCTGCAGGGGCTGGGAATTTGTGGAGTCCATGTTTTGGGTGTTTTCGGCAACATTCACCGTTACATCGTCCCACCAGTTCAGGAAGGAGGCCAACGGCGCTGCGCTCCTTGCCGGTCCGCATCCCCTAGGCTGGGGAAGTGAGGATTGACCTGCATGCGCACTCCAATGTTTCCGACGGAACCGAAGCCCCGGCCGGTGTCATTGCCTCGGCGGCCTCCGCCGGCCTTGACGTGGTGGCCTTGACCGACCACGACTCCACGGACGGGTGGAACGAAGCAGCCGAGGCGGCGGGCAGGCACGGAGTGGTGTTCGTCCCCGGAATGGAGATTTCCTGCCGCACGGAACAGGGAATCAGCGTCCATCTGCTCAGCTACCTGCACGATCCCGACCACCCCGGACTGCTGGAAGAAATCACCAAATCAAAGGACGCACGGCTGACGCGCGCCGAGCGGATGGTCACCCTGCTGTCGGAAGATTATCCGCTCACGTGGGATGACGTGATCCACCACGTTGCCCCGGGTGCCACTGTGGGGCGCCCGCACATCGCCGATGCCTTGGTCGCCGCAGGCGTGGTCTCCGACCGTTCGGAAGCCTTTGCCACGATCCTCACGTCCCACTCGCGGTACTTCGTACAGCATTACGCTCCTGACCCGGCCCTCGCCGTCGGGCTTGTCCGCGCCGCAGGCGGAGTTCCGGTCTTCGCCCATCCGGTGGCTTCGTCCCGGGGACGCATCGTGGGGGAGAAGACGTACAAAGAGATGATCGACGCCGGGCTCATGGGCCTGGAGATCGAGCACCGGGACAATCCGGAGGAAGGCCGGCTGTTCCTCCGGAAGCTGGCCGCCGAGCACGACCTCCTGGTCACCGGTTCGTCGGACTACCACGGGGCGGGCAAACCGAACCTGTTGGGGGAGAACCTGACCTCGCCGGACGCGCTCGCCCGCATCGAGGAGTTGGCCACCGGCAGCCGGGTGGTCCGCTAGGAAGTAGCGCCCAGCTGGTCCTGGGCTGTTGCGGACGGGGAGTGGAACAGGGCCTTGCTTCCCAGCCGCTTGCGCATGACGTCGATCGCCTGCTCGTTCTGATCGACGCAGACGAAGTTCCTGCCCAGTTTCGCAGCGACAGCCCCCAAGGTTCCGGAGCCCGCGAAGAAGTCCAGGCACCAGTCGCCCTTGCGGCTTGAGGCCGAGACGATCCGTCGGACGAGGCCTTCGGGCTTCTGGGTGGGGTAGCCGGTTTTTTCACGCCCGGTAGGGGAGACGATGGTGTGCCACCATACGTCGGTGGGAAGCTTGCCGAGTTCGCGCTTGGCAGGCGTCACCAGTCCCGGTGCCATGTAGGGTTCACGGTCGACTTCGGAGTTGTCGAAGTGGTACTTGGCCGGGTTCTTGACGTACACCAGGATGTTGTCGTGCTTGGTGGGCCAACGGTTTTTTGCCCGCGCCCCGTAATCGTAGGCCCAGATGATTTCATTCAGGAAGCACTCGCGGCCGAAGATCGCATCCAGCATCACTTTGGCATAGTGGACTTCCCGGTAGTCCAGGTGCAGGTACAGGGTGCCGTCTTCGGACAGCAGGCGCCACGCCTCTACGAGCTTCGGCTCCAAAAAGGACCAGTAGTCGCTGAAGGCGTCATCGTAGCTGTGGAGTGCGCCCTTGATGGTGTCGTAGGAGCGGCCCTTGAAGCCGACCCTGTCGCCGTCGCCGTCCGCGTTACGGACCATGCGCGTCTCCTGGCGGCGCTGGACCCTTCCTGTGTTGAAGGGAGGGTCCACGTAGATGAGTGTGAAGGCGCCGTCCGGCAGCGTGGGGAGGAAGTCCGCGTTGTCTGCGTGTACCACCAGGTTGCCGCCGTCCGGCGCCCAAACAGTGTCAGTCATTGAAGGCTTTAGGCCTCGCCGTTGCCGGACGCCGTGCTCTTCTGCTCGCCGGAGACAACCTCGCCGTTGCGGCGGCGGGTGCGGGGACGGCGCGTGCGGGCGGGCTTGGTTTCCGCAGCGGCAGCCGATGCCTCGGAAGGACCGGCAGCCGGGGCTGTTTCGGCATCGGACGTACGACCGCGGCGCGTGCGGTTGCGACCGCCCTCGCCCTGGGTTTCGCTGCGGTTTTCGTCAGACCGGCTACGGCTGCGGCCCCGGGTTCCGCCGCGGCCCGAACCACCGGAACGGGAGTTCTTCTTGCCGGTCTCGCCGAGGTCCTCGAGGACTTCGGCGTCAACGCCGGCCAGGGTGCGCCGGCTGCGCGGCAGGCGTCCCTTGGTGCCTTCGGGAATGTCGAGGTCCGTGTACAGGTGCGGCGAGGACGAGTAGGTTTCCACCGGCTCCGGAACGTTGAGTCCAAGGGCCTTGTTGATCAGTGCCCAGCGGGGCACGTCATCCCAGTCCACGAACGTGACGGCAGTTCCCTTGTTGCCTGCGCGGCCGGTGCGGCCTACGCGGTGGAGGTAGATCTTCTCGTCCTCCACGCACTGGTAGTTGATGACGTGGGTGACGTCCTCGACGTCGATGCCGCGGGCCGCGACGTCGGTAGCCACCAGCACGTCCACCTTGTTGTTCCGGAACGCGCGCAGTGCTTGCTCGCGGGCGCCCTGCCCAAGGTCTCCGTGGATGGCGGCAGCAGCGAAGCCGCGATCCACCAGCTCCTCGGCGACCTTCGCGGCAGTGCGCTTGGTCTTGGTGAAGATAACGGTCCGGCCGCGCCCCTTAGCCTGCAGGATGCGGGCCACGACCTCGGTCTTGTCAAGGCTGTGCGCGCGGTAGATAAGCTGGCGGATGTCGCGCTTGGTCATGCCTTCGTCGTTGGGATCAGCGGCCCGGATGTGGGTGGGCTGGGTCATGTAACGGCGGGCCATGGCAATCACAGGCCCGGGCATGGTGGCGGAGAACAGCAGCGTCTGGCGCACTGCGGGCGTTCCGGCGATGAGGGTTTCAACATCGGGAAGGAAGCCCAGGTCCAGCATTTCGTCGGCTTCGTCGAGGACCACGATCTTGACGTTCTTGAGGCTGAGATGGCGCTGCTTGTAAAGGTCGATCAAACGGCCGGGCGTGCCCACGACCACCTCGACGCCCTTCTGCAAGGCCTCGATCTGGGGCTCGTAGGCCCTGCCACCGTAGATCGTGGCGATGCGGGCGTTGCGCTTGCGGGACGCTGTCTGGAGATCGTTGGCTACCTGCACGGCCAATTCGCGTGTCGGAACGATCACCAGGGCCTGTGGCGCTCCCGGCACGGCGAGCTTGTCATAACCGGCGTCGTCGCGTCCCAGGACCCGCTGCAGCGCGGGAATGCCGAAGCCGAGGGTCTTGCCCGTTCCGGTTTTTGCCTGGCCGATGATGTCGTGTCCGCTGAGTGCAACGGGCAGGGTCATGGCCTGGATGGGGAAGGGATGGGTGATGCCGGCGTCGGCCAGGGACTCGACGATGTCGGCGCGGACGTTGTAGTCCGCGAACGACTTTTCTTCGAGCTCGTGGGGAGCTTCGTCCGAGGTGATGGTTTCCTCGGGCTCGATCGACTCGGTGCCGGTGGCGTCCGTCAGGACTTCATGGGTGTGCAATTCACTCACAGGGAGTTTCCTTATTCATTTGGGCATTGGCGCTGCACGCTCAACGGCGGCCGCAAAGCCGTACCGGAGCACGGACGGGCGCACAAGCAATTCCAGTGGAAGCCGATCGCGGGCTATCTAAGTACTGGCACTGGGGACCAGTTGGTACATCTCAAGATCGCGTAGGGGCGGGCTTGTTGATTTCAAGAAAAGGACTGAATCAACGACCGGGCATCCATTACTACAGGCCCAGTCTATCCTCTGCGGACCCCAAACCCCGGATCATAAGCGTATTCCCGCCGCGGAACTGCCTCAGGGCAGGAGTTCGAAACGGATTTCCCGTGCCGCGATGTCTGCCTTCACCAGCCGGACCCGGACCTTGGTGCCCGACTCAAGTTCGCCGTCGCACTTTGCCGTCACGGCAGGTTCCGCGATCTGGATGGTGCCGAAAGGGCCGTTGCCGTTCCCGTTGTTGCCGTTCCCGTTGGACGGCTTTGACCCCGAGATCACCACGGCGTCGAATTCGTCCCCGATCCGGTTGGCCACCAGGGCCGCTTCCACCGTGTCCAGGGCCAGGCGCTCCAACCGTCCCGCGAGCTGGTCTGAGGCTGCCATGATCTCCGGCAAGGTAGGCAACGCCTCGCGTGCCCAGTCCGGGATGTCGTGGCCGTTGCTGAGGGCCTCGCAGATCACCAGCACAAAGCGGTCTATCAGGCGGCGCAGCGGGGCAGTCGTATGCGCGTACGGCGCACCGATGGCCGCCTGGACGACGTCGTCAGGGACATCGCCGTCGAAGGGCGTGTAGCCGGCGCCGCGGAACAGCGTGCCCGCCGAGTGCAGGATTGCCAGCTGGCGCGGATCGGACGCGTCCAGCGTGCGGAGGTATTCACCATAGGTAATGCCGCCGTCCCACGGCTTTCCCAAGGCCTGCGTCTGGCGCTTGAAGTGCAGCAGTGAGCGCTCATCCGGGGCGGGCATGGTCCGCAGGATGCCTACCTTGCCCTCCAGCATCAACTGCGCTGCCGCCATGCCAGTCATCAGGGAGATCTGGGCGTTCCAGTCTTCCACCGGCAGCGAAGGTGCGGCTGCAATCCGGTAGCCACCTCCGCCTGTTGCCTGGACAATCTCCTGCTCGGGCATGTTGAGGCTGGCGCCGCCACGCCGGCGTTCCAGCTCGACGCGCTTGAGTCCCACTTCCTTCAGGAGCCGAAGCACCTCAGGCGCCGTGCCGGCGTCGAGCTGCTCCTGGGCGCCCTTGTAGCTCAACTTGGCGCGGCTGCGGACGGCGGCCCGTGACACGGACGTGCCAGCAACCTCACCGTTCGGGTCCAGCCTGAAGTCCCAGACGAAAGCACTGCAGTCCTGGTTCGCCAGGAGGCTGCCGGCGTTCTCGCTGATCACCTCCGGGTGCAGCGGGATCCGGCCATCGGGCGCATAGAACGTCTGGCCGCGCTGCCGGGTCTCCGCGTCCAACGCACCGCCAGGGGCAACGAAGGACGGCACATCGGCTATGGCATACAGGACCTTGTAGCCGTCGCCGTCGCGCTCGATGAAGAGGGCCTGGTCAAGGTCCGTGGAGCTGGCAGGATCGATCGTCACGAACGGAACGTGCCGCAGATCGTGGTCCGGCAAGCGGTGCTCTTCCACCGCGCGCCGGGCCTCCTCCACAGCCGGTGCCGGGTACTCCCGGGGAAGATCCAGCTCCGTCCTCAAGGCAGCCAGGGCATCGGCAAGCTGGTCCGTGGAGTCGTCGACGTTGGGAGCTATCCGATGATGTGACACGAAAGTCACATTAGCCCGAAAACCGCCGATAGTCTTGAAGCATGGGCACTTCCCAGGACAGCAATGCTCCAGTTGGCACCCTTGCGATCGAGCTCCTTGGGGCCATGGCCTACGGGGAGTTGTCGGCCTTCGGGAGGCTGTCCGCGGACTCCCGGCATGCTCCCACCCTGCGGGATGCGGCCATGCTGGGCAAGATTGCCGTGGGAGCCTACGGAAACTTCGCCATGATCAGCGACCACCTCGCCGGGTTGGGCGTTGATCCCGAGGATGCCATGCTGCCATTCCAACGGTCCTTCGACCACTTCCATGAGCGCACCCGGCCGGGCGACTGGTACGAGTCGGTCATGAAGGCCTACGTCATCGATACGGTCTCGGCTGACTTCTACCGTACCGTCGCAGGATTCCTCGACGCCCGAACACAGGTGGTCGTGCACCAGGTCGCTTCTGCCGACCATGCCACGGAGGCCCTCCGCATGCTGCTGCGGAAGGCGCTCGCCGACGATCCCAGGCTCGCGTCACGACTCGCGCTGTGGGCACGGAGGCTCGTGGGGGAAGCACTGACGCAGGCACAGCGGGTGGGACTGGAACATCCCTGGCTGGGCCCCGTGCTCAAGGCCGGCGGGGAGGCGCGGGAAGCGGTGGGCCGCTTGACTGCGGACCTGGCAGCGGGGCACGGACAGAGGATGTCGGGCCTGGGACTGGCCCCCTGACCGTCAGCGGCCGGCGTCGAGGGCCTCGAGCAGCGACCTTGCCGCCGCCGTCGGATCGTCCGCCTCCGTGATGGCGCGAACCACCACGATCCTTGCGGCACCTGCGGCCACTACGTCCTCGACGTTGCCGAGGTCGATCCCGCCGATGGCGAACCAGGGCAGATCAGCGCCCGCGGCGTCGTTCCCGCGGGCACGTTCCACTGCTTCTGCGGCAAATGTGACCAGCTCCAGTCCAACGGCCGCGCGACCGGGTTTTGTGGGAGTGGCCCATACGGGTCCGACACAGAAATAGTCCAGCCCGCCCGGCACCTGCGACGCCGCGATGGCGGCATCGGCCTGTTCCGGAGTGTGGGTGGAGAGGCCTATCGCGGCACCGGGCAGGAGCTGCCGGGCGGCCGGAAGCGGAAGGTCCTTCTGGCCGATGTGGAAGACCGGAGCCCCGGAAACACTGGCAACATCGGCCCGGTCGTTGACCGCCCACAACTTTCCGTGGCGTGCAGCGGCCTTGCCGAGGACCTCCAGGAGCTCCAGCTCCCGGCCGGCCTCCATGGACTTGTCCCGGAGCTGGATGATGTCCACGCCACCGGCGAAGGCGGCGTCCACAAAGTCCGCAAAGTCCTCCTTCTCCTGGCGTGCGTCGGTGCACAGGTAGAGGCGGGCAGAAGCAATGGCGTTGGGCTGGGTCATGGAAACCAGAGTAGTTCCTCTAAACTGGGCTCGTACTGCGGGAGCCGTGGCAGCGTCATATGACTGCCCGGCTGAGAGGGCTTCAGCGCCGACCGCTTGACCTGATCCGGGTAATACCGGCGTAGGGAAGGGAAAAACATGGTCGTATCCCGGCCCGTTCCGGAAACAGCACCGGACCTTGAAGCAGACGTGATCGTCATCGGTGGCGGGATCATCGGATTGGGCATCGCGCACGAGGCCCGGGCGGCCGGCCGTTCGGTGGTGGTGGTCGATCCCGCACCTGCCACGGGGGCCACTTTCGCAGCAGCAGGCATGCTCGCCCCCGTCAGCGAACTCCATTACCAGGAGGAAGACCTCCTGGAACTCATGCTGGAATCAGCCCGGTTGTGGCCGGCTTTCGCGGCGGACCTCGCCGGACGTGGAACAGCCATCGGTTACTGCACGACGCCGACACTTGGTGTGGGTGCCGACGCTGCCGACCGCCGTGCCTTGACCGATCTGCGGTCCGCCCAGCTTGCGGCCGGATTGGCCGTGGCGCCGCTGGCCCTGCGGGAAGCGCGGGAGCGCGAACCGCTTTTGAGCCCGCAAATTTCCTGTGCTTTCGATATCCCCTCCGACCACCAGGTGGACCCGCGGAGGCTGGCCGCCGGCCTGATGTCGGTCCTGGCCTCCCATTCTCCGGAAGACCAGACCTGGGTCTCCGGGGCCGCCGACGGTTTCCTGGTGACGGAGTCCGCAACCCGGTTGCTCCGCGAGGAGGACCGGGTGTTGGGTGTGGGGCTGGAGTCCGGCATAAAAGTCCGGGCTGCGGAGACGGTGGTGGCCAACGGACTCGGCGCCGCCAAGCTCGACGGACTCCCTGATGGGCTGTCCCTTCCCGTTCGTCCCGTCTACGGGGATATCCTGCGGCTTCTCGTGCCGGAGCACCTGCGCCCGCTCGTGACAGCCACGGTCCGGGGAATGGTGCGCGGGGTCCCGGTCTACATCGTCCCGCGTGACGACGGGACCGTGGTCATCGGGGCAACGCAGCGCGAAGACAACCTTTCTGCCACGTCCAACGCAGTCTCAGCCGGAGGTGTCTACCAGCTCCTTCGCGATGCCCAGGTCCTGGTGCCCGCCGTCGCCGAACTCGAGCTGCTCGAGGCCACGGCACGTGCACGGCCAGGCACACCGGACAACGCACCCCTGCTGGGACGGGTGACCGGCAGCACCGGGGAGGTTCCCGGACTGGTCATCGCCACCGGCTTCTTCCGCCACGGCGTCCTCCTCACCCCGGTCGCGGCAAAGATCGTGGGCGGGCTGCTGGGCGGCTCCAGCGACCCGCGCTGGTCGCGGTTCGCACCGGACCGTTTTGCGCCAACTGCACAGCATGAACTTCCTCCCGCACCACGCACGTCGATCAAGGAACCCGCATGAACATCAAACTCAATGGCACTGCCCGTTCAGTGCCGGACGACGCATCCGTCAGCACCCTCGTCAGCGACGTCACCGGCCGCGCCTTGGACCACCGCGGTCAGGCGGCCGACGGCGGCAAGCTGGGTGTCGCCGTCGCACGCAACTCCGAAGTAGTCCCGCGGAGCCAATGGGCCGCGACGACCCTGGCCGACGGCGATGAACTCGAACTCGTTACTGCGGTCCAGGGAGGCTGAGAGCATGACCATCACCAGCACAGGCAATACGCGGCAGACCGGGACCGACGACGCCCTGGTCATAGACGGAGTCGGATTCTCGTCCCGCCTCATCATGGGAACCGGAGGGGCGCCGAGCCTGGACGGACTTGGTGCGGCGCTCCTGGCCTCGGGCACCGAGCTCACCACCGTGGCCATGCGCCGGTACTCGCCGGCAGAGACGGGCTCGCTTTTCCAGCTCCTGGTGGACAACGGCATCCGCGTACTGCCCAACACGGCCGGATGCTTCACTGCCAAAGACGCGGTGATGACGGCCGAACTGGCCCGTGAAGCCCTGGAAACCGATTGGGTCAAGCTGGAGGTCATCGCTGACGAGCACACTCTCCTCCCGGACGCAGTGGAGCTGGTGGATGCCACGGAGCAACTGGTGAACCGGGGTTTCAAGGTGTTCGCCTATACCAACGATGATCCTGTCCTTGCCCTGCGCCTGGAGAACCTCGGAGCCACGGCCGTCATGCCTTTGGGATCGCCCATTGGGACAGGACTGGGCATCCTGAATCCGCACAACATCGAACTGATCGTGTCCCGTGCCTCCGTTCCCGTGGTGCTGGATGCGGGCATTGGCACGGCATCGGATGCGGCGCTGGCCATGGAACTCGGCTGCGACGCCGTCCTGCTGGCTACCGCTGTTACCAGGGCCCAAAACCCTGCGCAGATGGGCGAGGCGTTCAAGCATGCGGTGGCGGCTGGCCGGCTCGCCCGGCGTGCCGGCCGTATACCGCGGCGCGAGCACGCTTTGGCGTCCTCTGCCATGGAAGGCCGTGCCGAGTTCCTGTGACCGGTGCTGCATTCCCTGCAGCGGCGGGGACTCAAACGGCTGTGGCCACCACCCGAGGGGTGGTGGCCACAGCCATTGCCGGGACCTAGAGCCGGAGGGCCTTGGTCAGGGCCGCAGTGTCGTGTGCTGTCCGCTGCCGGCCCAGGAAGACCGCTACGCCCGCAGCTGCCGCCGTGCCCAGCACAATCGGGAGGACCCACGGGATCCACGTCAGGCCGGGCTGGTAGCCCAGGCCGAACGCGATGAAGATGATCCAGGCAACCGTACCTGCAGCCGCAGCGACGCCCGCCGGCACCGCGATGCCGTACTTGCTGTGGCGCTTGTCATTGGCCCACACAATAAAGCCGGTGGCAACGGTGGCTAGCACCACAACGACGAGTGACAGCATCGGTTCTCCTTGCGGCTGGCTATGAAACGGTGGCTTTAGAGGGCGCCAAAGCCCACGCGGCGGACTTCCTCGGCGCCGATCTCCACATATCCCAGGACGCTGCCCGGAACGATCACCTGGCGGCCTTTCTCGTCCGTGAGACGCAGGTCAGACCCCTTGGAGATAGCTTCCCCTACGATCTTGGCGACGGCCTCGGCATCGAGGGCGGATTCGAGCACGATTTCGCGGCCAACATTCTGAATGCCGATCTTTACTTCCACAGCAAGGCCTCCAAGCCAGTCAAGAGTTTAGTCAGTCCTCTATTTGTAGCTTAGGACTCTTTGGGGAATCGACTGATTCCGCGCCAAGCTAAACGATAGATCAGATCGCTGGCGACATCGAGGTCGAGGTTCCCGTCCGTTTCCAGCCAGTAACGCGCGCTGACCTGCGCCATTCCCGCCAGGCCCCGGCCCAGGAGCTGGGCCTCCAGAGGGGGCAGTTTGGTGTCTTCCGCGATCACGCGGGCCACGGCGTCGGCAAAGGTCTTGTTGAACGTTTCCAGCCGGGAACTTACGTCGGGATCGTTGATGAGGTCCGATTCGAACACCAGGCGGTGCGCCTGGTCGTCGTCGGCGATGAACTTGTAGTACGCACGCATCACGGCCTTGACGCGTTCCTTGTTGTCCGTGGTGGAGTTCAAGGCGGTGAGCATCAGTTCCGTCAACGCGGCCAGGTGGCTGTCCAGGAGTGCCATGTAAAGCTCGCGCTTGGAGGGAAAGTGTTGGTACAGGACGGGCTTGCTCACATGGGCGGTCTCGGCGATTTCATCCATGGCAGCACCATGGAACCCATTGGAAACGAACACTTCCAAGGCAGCATTGAGCAGCTGCGCGCGGCGTTCATCCCGCGGCAACCTCGCTGAACGCGTGGTGCCGCTCCGTTCCTGCTTAGCCGGTGATCCGTCGCTTGCCCGTGTGCCGTCAGCCACAGTCTGCCGCCTTTCCCTTGCAGTTATGACCACTGTACCCGTGGGTAATATGACCGGGCGGCATCGGCAGGCATACATTGGGGTATGGCCTCAATTCCTGCTGCCCGCACCGCGCCCGCCGTCCTGCCGCCCCTTGTTGAACCGGCCGACGCTCTGACGCCGGCCGAGGTGGAGCGTTACTCCCGGCATCTCATCATTCCGGAAATCGGCGCGCTGGGCCAACGGAGGCTTAAGAATGCGAAAGTCCTCGTCATAGGGGCAGGCGGCCTGGGTTCACCGGCACTGCTGTACCTGGCTGCAGCCGGCGTGGGAACCCTCGGAATCGTGGACGACGACGTCGTGGATTTGAGCAACCTCCAGCGCCAGGTGATCCACGGGGTCAAGGATGTGGGTTCGCCCAAAATTGAGTCAGCACGGAACGCGATCGCGGAGCTGAACCCCTTGGTCACCGTGGTTCTGCACGATCTCAGGCTTGACGCGTCCAACGCCCTGGACCTTTTTGCCCAGTACGACCTCATCCTGGACGGCGCGGACAACTTCGCCACGCGGTATCTGGTCAATGACGCCGCTGCCATCCTGGGCAAGCCCTACGTATGGGGTTCCATCTTCCGGTTTGACGGCCAGGTCAGTGTCTTTTGGGCGGAGCACGGCCCCACCTACCGCGACCTCTATCCCGAGGCGCCGCCCGCCGGCTCAGTGCCGTCCTGCGGGGAAGGGGGAGTGTTCGGCATGCTGTGCGCGGCCGTGGGGTCCCTCATGGTGACTGAAGCGGTCAAGCTGATCACCGGCGTCGGACGTTCCTTGCTGGGGCGCGTGGCGCTATTTGATGCCCTGGGTGGAAGCTGGCGCGAAATCAAGGTTTCCAAGGACCCTGAAGCCGCGCCCATCACCGAACTGACCGACTATGAGGCTTTCTGTGGCATCACTCCCGCGGCAGAAACGGACCGGGAGCACACCGTCTCCGCGGAGGAGCTGTCACGGATGCTGAAGGAGCGTGCTGAGGGGGAGCGGGACTTCGACCTCGTGGATGTCCGGGAGTCGGGGGAACACAGCATCGTCAACATCGAAGGTTCCGTGCTCATCCCGCAGGGCAGGATCCTCGCGGGCGAAGCGTGGGTGGATCTGCGGCAGGACCGGGACATCGTCTTCCACTGCAAGGCGGGCACGCGTTCGGCTGCCGTGCTGGAGGCCGCCAGGACGGCGGGCTACACCAGGGTCAGCCATCTCGACGGCGGTATCCTCGCCTGGGTGCGCGACGTGGAGCCGTACAAGCCGGTCTACTAGGCACCGCCGGTGTACCAGGCAGCCAGGCGCAGCAACGCAGTAGCAGCGCGCAGCAGCAACGCAGCAGCAACGCGCAGCAGCAAGGCGCAGCGATTCAGCGCCTGGCGCTGATTCTCAGGCGCTTTCGGAGCGCAGCTGTTCGTGGTCTACCGGGCATTCGGCGGCAGGCGCGGCAACCTGGGGCTGCTCGACCTGGATGCCGTAGAGTGCCTCGAGGGCTGCCACATAGTCGTCCTGCTGGCCCTTGGCGGCAAGCTCCCTGGCCCGCACGGTGGGAACATGGAGGAGCTGCTTGACCATGCGGCGGAGGGCGAACTCCACTTCTTCGGCAGCAGCCGTGCAGCCGTGGCGGGCGCGCACTTTTTCCATCTCGGAATCCAGTACGTTCATGGTGTGGCGGCGCAGGGCCACGATCGCCGAATCCACCGAGCGCGATTCACGCTCCGATTCGAAAGCCTGGGCAGCGGTGTTGACGATCGTGCTCGCCTGGGACAGGGACTCGGCCTGCTCCTGGGGCGCTGCGAGGCGCACGGATTCCAGGGTGAGGAGTTCAACTCCGTCGAGTTCCCCCACGGCGGGGTCGAAGTCGTGGGTGAGGGCGAGGTCGATCGCGATCAACGGCTTGCCGGAGTTGGCGCGGACCCGCTCCAGGTCTGCCGCTTCGACGCGGGTATCAGATCCGCTGCAGCCGATCATGACATCCGCCGCAGCCACGGCAACGGGCAGGGTGTCGGCATCCAGGGCCGTGCCGCCGCGGGTGGCCACGAAGCCTTCGGCGCGGCCGGAGGAGGAGTAGACCGAGATGTCCGTACAGCCGCGTTCACGCAGCAGGGACATGGTGGCGCCGGCGTAGGCGCCCGTACCGAAGACGACCACTTTCTTGGTGGACCAATCCGCGGAGTCCGACAAATCCGTTGCGAGGTCCAGGGCCACGGACACGATGGACAGGCCGCGTGAGCCCAGGGCAGTCTGCGCCCCGACGTCCTTGGCGGTCTTGGATGCCGCTTGGAAGAGCCGCACCAGCCCGGAGCTGGCGGTACCCTCCTGCTGCGCGGTGATCAGGGCACGGCGTACCTGGCCGGCGATTTCACGCTCGCCCACCACAGCGGAATCAAGGCCGGCGCTCACGGCGAAGAGGTGGCGGGTGACGTCTGGCCCCGTGTTGGTGCTGAAGGAGCGGGAGACGAGTTGCTCGTTGAGTCCGCTGAGCTCGCTGATCTGGGAAACGAGGGCCGAGCGCGCGGCTTCAAGGTCCGCGCCATTGGCCGTTTCGCCATAGATTTCGTAGCGGTTGCAGGTGGCCAGGACCACCGTTCCGGAGACCACCGGAGACCCGGACAGGGCCGAAGTGGCAAGCCCGGAAGAACCGTTGCTCAGTTGAGCGACGGTTTCGAGATCGATGTCGGCGTGTGTAGCCACCAATGAGAAAAGAACCACAGCAACCCCATCATAGCTTTTTCGTAGCTCGGTAGAACAATGCCCGGCAGTGGGAATCGACACCGGGCAGGGTGATCCGCGCCACTCCGGTGCCCGACAGGTCTGTACATGACAGCCTGTCGTTATCTTTTAGCCCGGATTTTCGGCACAATCGAAGGCATGACTTCAAGCGCGGCAGCTTCCAACAATACGGCCATCAATGCCCCGGCGGGGATCCTCGGCGCCGACCATCCGCTGGTGGACGGCCGTACTTCGGACTCTCCGCTGATCACCGCCTACCGCGGTGGAACGCCCTCCCGCAGGCCGGTGTGGTTCATGCGCCAGGCAGGCCGCTCCCTGCCCGAATACCTCAAGGTCCGCGAGGGTGTCGCCATGCTTGACTCCTGCCTGCGACCGGAACTCGCGGCGGAAATCACCCTGCAGCCGGTCCGTCGGCACGACGTCGATGCCGCAATCTTCTTCTCGGACATTGTCATTCCGCTGAAGCTGGCAGGCGTGGGAGTGGACATCGTGCCGGGCGTGGGGCCGGTCCTGGACAAGCCGGTGCGTACTGCAGAGGACGTTGCGGCTCTTCCGCAGCTGACCTGGGAAGCGCTTGAACCTATCCGGGAGGCTGTCCGACTGACCGTTGCCCAGCTGGGCAAGACGCCGCTGATCGGATTTGCCGGTGCTCCCTTCACGCTGGCTGCCTACATGGTGGAGGGCCGGCCTTCACGCGACCACCTGGGACCGCGGACCATGATGCACGCCGACCCGGAAACCTGGGCAGCGCTGGCCGCCTGGGCTGCGGACGCATCGGGTTTGTTCCTGCAGGCACAGCTGGAAGCGGGTGCCTCCGCCGGACAGCTCTTCGATTCGTGGGCCGGTTCGCTGGGCCTTGGAGACTACACCAAGTATGTGGCCCCGGCTTCAACGCGGGCCCTGGAACACGTCCGCGGGCTGGGTGCACCCTTGGTGCACTTCGGTACGGGAACCTCCGAGCTCCTGGTAGCCATGCGCGATGTCGGCGTGGACGTCGTGGGGGTGGACTACCGGCTTCCGCTCGATGAGGCGAACCGCCGCCTGGGTGGCGCGGTTCCCTTGCAGGGCAACATCGATCCCGCCCTTTTGTCCGCTCCGTGGGAGGTGCTGGAGGCCCACGTCCGCGAGGTGATCGCGGCCGGTTCCGAGGCGCCCGGCCATGTCCTGAACCTGGGACACGGCGTACCGCCGGAGACCGACCCCACCGTGCTGACCCGCGTGGTGGAACTCATCCACTCCATCCCGGCCAAGTAGGACTGATGCGCGGGGGACACGCACCTTCCCGTCCTGCTGCCATCGTGGTAGGCGGTGGAGTCTCCGGCCTGGTGGCTGCCCGGGAGCTGGCGCTGGCCGGACACGCCGTGACGGTCCTCGAAGCGACGGAGGCGTGGGGCGGATGTGTCGGCCGGCACGAGGTGGCCGGCCTGGCCCTGGACAGCGGGGCGGAGTCTTTTTCGACGCGCTCGTCTGTGGTTGCGGATCTGGCCGCCGCACTGGGGCTGCAGGACAACATCGTCGCTCCGCATCCTGGCGGCGCGTGGGTGCAATTGCCCGATGGACCCCGCGAACTCCCCAAGACGGGGGTGCTGGGTATCCCGGCGAATCCCTGGGATCCGGAAGTCCGGAGGTCCCTTGGCTGGGCCGGGGCCTTCCGGGCCTCCCTGGACCGGTGGCTTCCGGCGTCCGTTGGCAGTTCACAAGATGTGACCAGCGTTGCTTCCCTGGTCCGGCAGCGTATGGGCCGGAGGGTCCTCGAACGACTGGTGGTTCCGGTTGTTGGTGGTGTCCACTCCGCCGATCCCGCCTTGCTGGATGTCGACATGGTGGCGCCGGGCCTGCGCACGGGCCTTCGCGTCCACGGCTCCCTGGCGGCGGCCGTGGCGGCGCAACGCAAAGCTGCGTCCGCGTCGGGGCCGGCACCCGCCAAGGCCGGTTCCGCCGTCGCCGGCTTGAAAGGCGGCATGAATACCTTGGTGGAGGCGCTCGTCAAGGATGCGCGGGACCGGGGCGTGTCGCTGTTGAGCGGACGGCGCGTGGACGGCATTGCCAAAACAGCCACGGGCTGGCGGGTCACCGCGGGTGAATCCGCGTACGACGCCGGCAGGCTCGTCGTGGCGCTCGACGGTCCCGCCGCCGTCGGGCTTCTTGGGAAGGCCCTGCCGGAACTGACCGGCTTGCGGCCGGCGGCAGGGCCGCTGGTCAGCCTGGTCACGATCGTGGTGGACCTTCCCCAACTCGACGGCCGCCCGCGCGGTACCGGAATCCTGGTAGCGCCCCAAACGCCGGGAATCACTGCGAAGGCTTTGACCCATGCCACCGCCAAGTGGGACTGGTTGGCAGAAGAGGCCGGTCCGGGAACGCACGTGCTGCGGCTTTCATACGGGCGGCGGGAAGAAGCCGGGGGAGAAGCGGTGGACCTGGTCCTGTCCGACGACGAACTCCTGGCGGCGGCCCTTGCCGATGCCTCGGCCCTGCTGACGGTGCCGGTCACCGGTGCCGACGTCCTGGACTGGGACGTGGTGCGGTGGGATGGAGCGTTGCCTTTTGCCGCGGTCGGTCACAAACAGCGGGTTGCCGAGGTGCGGCGAGTGTGCGCTGCAGCCAACGGCTTGACCGTGGTCGGCGGGTGGTTGGCAGGCAATGGCCTGGCCGCCGTGGTGTCCGACACCCAGGCCCAGTTGGCGGACATGGTGGACCCGAAACCCTCCAGAGTGTGATTTGTATCACTTCTACGTGTTGTAGAACTATTCCGTTTCGACTTAGGGGCCGGCACGGGGCAAACTTGAACCATGAGCCACACTTCTGCCGAATCTGTCACTAAAACTGCTGGAACCGAGGAACAGTTCTACACGCTGTGGACGGTCTTCAAGCGCTCGGCCGACGTCCTGCGCAGCGACGACGCTGTCGAGGAATTCGAGACCCTGGTCGGGAAGCTCGCTGCGAACGGCGTGATCCTCAGGGGCAGCTACGACGTCTCGGCCATGCGCTCGGACGCCGACGTCATGGTGTGGCTCCACGGTGCCAAGCCGGAAGACCTGCAGTCCGCCGTGCGGGACATCCGCCGCAGCGCACTGTTTGCGGGCACTGGGATCGTATGGTCCGCCATGGGTGTGCACCGCGAGGCCGAATTCGCCAAGAGCCACGTCCCCGCCTACGCACGCGGTGTGGAACCCAGCACCTGGCTTTGCGTCTACCCGTTCGTCCGCTCCTACGAGTGGTACCTCCTGCCGTCCGAGGAACGCGGCAAGATGCTGCGGGACCACGGGCTCCTGGGCCGTGAATTTCCCCAGGTCATCTCCAACACCGTCTCATCCTTCGCCCTGGGTGACTGGGAATGGATCCTTGGCCTTGAAGCACCTGAGCTGGTGGACCTCGTTGACCTGATGCGCCACCTCCGCGCCACCGAGGCCCGCCACCACGTCCGTGAAGAAATTCCCTTCTACACCGGCCGCCGCATCTCGGCCGCCGAGATCGCCGAGGTCCTGGCATGAGTGAACTCCTTGTCTCCACCGAACCCAACGCCGTGACGGAGCGTGGGCGCCAGGAGCCGCAGAACTATGACGCCGTCCTCCTGGCCTCCTTCGGCGGTCCCGAGGGCCAGGAAGACGTCATCCCCTTCCTGCGCAACGTCACCCGCGGCCGTGGAATCCCGGACGAGCGGCTCGAAGAGGTCTCCCACCACTACCGGGCGTTCGGCGGCATCAGCCCCATCAACCAGCAAAACCGGGAGCTCAAGGCCGCCATCGAGGCCGAACTCGCCAAGCGCGGCATCGGGCTGCCGGTGCTGTGGGGAAACCGGAACTGGGACCCCTACATCGCTCCGGTCCTGCAGGATGCTTACGACGCCGGCCACCGCCGGATCCTGATGCTCACCACCAGCATCTACTCCTGTTACTCCAGCTGCCGCCAATACCGCGAGGACATCGGCGTCGCGCTGACGGAAACGGGCCTCGACGGCAAGCTCCAGGTGGACAAGATCCGCCAGTACTTCGACCACCCCGGCGTGGTGCAGCCGTTCCTCGAGGGCACGGCTGCGGGCCTGGAAGAGATCCGCACCAAGCTCGCCGCTGCCGGGGAAGCCGATCCGGATTCGGTCATCCGCGTGCTTTTTGCCACCCACTCCATCCCCACGCGGGATGCCGAAGCTGCCGGCAGGTCCGACGACGAACCGCGGGACTTTGCCGAGGGCTCCGCCTACGCGGCCCAGCACCTTGCCAACGCCCAGGCCATCATGGATGCCGTGGCACCGAACGTGGCCTGGGACCTTGTGTACCAGTCGCGCTCGGGGGCACCGCACATTCCGTGGCTCGAGCCAGACATCAACGACCACCTCGAGGAGATCGCCCCCACCGGCGTCAAAGGCGTCGTCATCGTGCCGCTCGGCTTTGTCAGCGACCACATGGAAGTTGCCTGGGACCTGGACACCGAAGCCCTGGAAACCTGCAGCAACCTCGGCATCGAGGCCACCCGCGTTCCCACGCCGGGAACCCACGCTGCCTTTGTGTCCGGCCTGGTGGACCTGATCTGCGAACGCACGGTGGAGAACAACATCGCCGACCGCCCGCACCTGACGGGACTGGGGCCCTGGTACGACGTCTGCCGGCCCAACTGCTGCGAAAACTTCCGTGGGGCCAAGCCCGTCATTTCGGAGGTTGGTTCCACCACCGGAACCTCGCACGACGCCTACCCTGCCGCGGAGGCCACCAAGTGACCGTAAGGATCGGCACGCGGGCCAGCAAGCTCGCGCTGACCCAGACCCAGCAGACAGCCGACCGGTTGGCCGCTGTGGGTGGCTTCCCCGTGGAACTGGTCCACATCCGCACCGAGGGCGATGTGAAGACGGGATCGCTGTCCCAGATGGGTGGCACCGGAGTCTTCGTGGCTGCGCTGCGGGATGCCCTGCTGGTGGAAAACTGCGACGTCGCCGTGCATTCCCTCAAGGACCTGCCCACCGGGCCTGCCCTTGGCCTGAGCATCGCCGCCACGCCTCAGCGCGTGGATGTGCGGGACGTCCTTTGCGCGCGGGACGGGCTGACGTTGGCCGAACTGCCCGGTGGCGCAAAGGTAGGCACAGGCTCGCCCCGACGCGCGGCCCAGCTGCGTGCAGCGCGTCCGGACATTGAAGTATTGGATATCCGCGGAAACGTGGACACCCGCCTCAACAGGGTCCCGGGCCTGCCTGGCAACACCGTGGTCGATGTTGTGGAAGGCAAGTCCAACGACCTCGACGCCGTGGTGCTCGCCGCCGCAGGGCTGGAACGCATGGACCGCCTGGACACCGTCACGGAATTCTTTGACACCTCGGTGATGCTGCCGGCTCCCGGACAGGGTGCGCTGGCCATTGAATGCCGTACCGCCGATGCCCCGCAACGCGAGGGCTCGGCCGACGGCGGCAACGTCGTGCTGGCCCAGGCCTTGGCCGCACTCAACGACGACGACACCCGGCTTGCGGTCACCGCGGAGCGGGCAGTTCTGGCGAGGCTGGAAGCCGGCTGCGCTGCCCCCGTAGGCGCCTATGCCTACCGTAAGGGAAGCATGCTCCATCTCGAAGCCGTGGTGTGCGCAGTTGACGGCACAAAAACAGTCCGGGAAAAGAAAGCAACCGACGGCTTGACCGAGGTAGGCGCCACCCTGCTGGGTATCGAGGTCGCAGAACTCCTCCTCGCTGCCGGTGCGGCGGAGATTGCCGATCTTGCAGCGTCCTGAGCTGCCGCAGCATGCAGGCCTGGCCGGCCGGCGCATCCTGATTACCAGGAGTGCCGACCGCGCCAGGCCGCTTGCTTCCCTCCTGGCCGGCCTTGGCGCGGAACCCTGGATCCTTCCCCTCATCGACTTTGAGCGCGCCCGGGACCAAGCACCCCTCGACCTGGCCTTGGACAAACTGGCCCATGGCGAATTTGACTGGATGGTGATCACCAGCATCACCACCATCCGCGCCCTGCTGGGGAAGGCAGCTGAACGTGGGGTTGAGCCCGCCGCGTTGGTTCCTTCCGGAACCCGCATCGCCGTGGTGGGTGCGGCATCGCGCCAGGCCCTTGAAGCGCTGGGCCTCACGGTCGCACTGGCTCCGTCGGGTTCCCAGTCCGCAGAAGGGCTCCTGGCAGAGTGGGCTGCTGCAGAGCAACCTGCAGGACGTGTCTTCCTGCCCCAAGCTGATATCGCCGCTCCCGCGCTTCGGGACGGGCTGACGGTCCTTGGCGCAAGCGTCACCGCCGTGACGGCTTACCACACGGTCGATTACCCGGCCCGGCCGGAACTGCGGGTCGACGCCCCGCCGGGGTCCGCCGTCGTGGGTTCCGCTGACGCGCCCATCACCGAGCCAAGCCCGGAAGACGTCCGCGCCGCGCTGGCGGACCAGGCACTGGATGCCGTGGTTGCCGCCTCGCCGAGCGCCGCCCGGCGGATAGCTGCGACCCTGCTGCCATTGGGCACCTGCCGTTTCGTAGCGATCGGGCGTCCGACGGCGGAAGAAGCCGCCGCGCTGGGGATCGCCGTTGCTGCGGTCGCCCGGGAGCCGACTCCAGAGGGCATCGCAGACGCCCTCGCAACAGTTCTAGCCAATGAAGGGAACCCAGCATGAGCTTTCCAAACCACCGGCCCCGCCGCCTTCGCACCACACCGGCCCTGCGCAAGCTCACCGCAGAGAACCGCCTTGCCCCGGCCGACCTGATCCTTCCGGCCTTCATCCGGGAAGGACTGACGGAGCCAAGCCCCATCACCTCCATGCCGGGTGTGGTGCAGCACACCACCGACACCCTCAAACGTGCTGCCGCTGAAGCAGTGGAACTTGGCGTCGGCGGCATCATGCTGTTCGGTGTGCCCCAGGTCCGGGACGCCCGCGGTACCGCTTCCCTGGACCCTGACGGGGTCCTGAACAAAGCGATCCGCGATGTCCGGTCCGAGGTGGGCGACGCCCTGGTGGTCATGAGCGACGTATGCCTGGACGAGTTCACCGACCACGGCCATTGCGGCGTGCTTGATGCCGACGGGTACGTGGACAATGACGCCACGCTGGAAATCTACGCCCGGATGGCTGTGGCCCAGGCGGACGCCGGCGCGCATGTGCTCGGACCCTCGGGAATGATGGATGGCCAGATCGCCGTGATCCGGCAGGCGCTGGAGGACGCCGGCCACAAGAACACCGCCGTCCTGGCCTATGCGGCCAAGTACGCGTCGGCGTTCTACGGGCCGTTCCGGGAGGCTGTTGACTCCCAGCTCAAAGGCGACCGCCGTACCTACCAGATGGACGCCGCCAATCGCCGGGAAGCCATCCTGGAAGTGGAGCTGGACCTCGAAGAAGGCGCAGACATGGTCATGGTCAAACCTGCCATGAGCTACCTGGATATTCTTGCGGACGTAGCGGCCATGAGCCCGGTGCCGGTTTCGGCCTACCAAATCTCCGGGGAATACGCCATGATCGAAGCTGCCGCCGCCAACGGGTGGATCGACCGGCGCGGTGCCATCACCGAGTCGGTCCTCGGCATCAAGCGTGCCGGTGCTGACAACATCCTCACCTACTGGGCCTCCGAGCTGGCAGGCTGGCTGAAGGAGTCCTGATGAACCCCGTCCCCGCCGACCCCACCGCCCCCGTGCCGGGCGACCGCATCCTGCTTGGACTCAACACGTTCGGTGATGCCGGCGTGGACGCCGACGGCAACCCGAAGGACCATGCCCGGGTCCTGCGTGAGCTGCTGGAGGAAGCAAAGCTGGCTGACGCCGTCGGAATCCATGCATTCGGCGTGGGGGAGCACCACCGCCGCGATTTCGCCGTGTCTGCCCCCGAGGTGTTCCTGGCGGCCGCCGCGGCGGTGACATCCCGGATCCGCTTGGGCTCTGCCGTTACTGTCCTCAGCTCGGACGATCCCATCCGTGTCTTCCAGCGGTTCGCCACAGTGGATGCCATAGCCAATGGCCGCGCCGAAGTCATGCTGGGCCGTGGTTCGTTCATCGAGTCCTTTCCTTTGTTCGGGCTGGACCTCGCGGACTACGAGGTCCTGTTCGAGGAGAAGCTCGCACTCTTCGACCAGGCACGCGCCCAGAAGCCCATCCACTGGGAAGGCCGGACCCGGCCGGGCATCAACGGCCTGCAGGTGTACCCGCACCTGCAGCACCACCTGCTGCCCGCCTGGATTGGCGTGGGCGGAACGCCCGAGTCCGTGCTGCGGTGCGCGGAGTACGGCTACCCCATCATTTTTGCGATCATCGGTGGCGAACCCCGGCGTTTTGGCCCGCTCGTCAAGCTGTACCGGGACGCCATGGCCAAATACGGGCATCCCATGCAGCAGATTGCCACGCATTCTCCGGGGTACATCGCGGACACGGACGAGGCCGCCCGCGAGGAGCTCTTCCCGCACTGGCTCGAACAGCGCAACCGGATCGGTGCCGAACGTGGCTGGGGGCCGGGCAACCGGAGCGAGTTTGAGGCCATGTGCGGCCCCGAAGGCGCGCTCTATGTGGGATCTCCGGAAACGGTTGCCCGGAAGATCGTGCTGCTCAAACGCAACCTCGGCGTCGACCGCTTCGACCTCAAATACAGCAATGGAACCCTGCCGCACGGCTCCATGATGCGTTGCATCGAACTGTACGGAACCGAAGTGGCACCCCGGGTTGCGCAACTGCTGGCCGAGGCCCCGTAAGCCCTGCGCACCCCTGGCGCTTCCCCGGAAGCTGCCGCCAAAGACTGAGAGAATAGGAACCATGACTTCAAACACCCCTGTGTCCGACCAGCTGTTCGACCGCGCCAGGTCCCTGATGCCCGGCGGCGTGAACTCCCCGGTGCGCGCCTTCGGTTCAGTGGGCGGAAACCCCAAGTTCATGGTCTCGGCCAAGGGGGCCTACCTCACCGATGCCGATGGCCGGGAATACGTGGACCTCGTGTGCTCCTGGGGTCCCGCGCTTCTTGGACATGCCCACCCGGCAGTACTGGATGCAGTCCACGCCGCAGTGGACCGCGGCCTGTCCTTCGGTGCTTCCACTCCGGACGAAGCCAACCTTGCCGCGATCGTCAAGGAGCGGGTTTCAGCCGTGGAGCGCCTCCGCATGGTGTCCACGGGCACGGAAGCGACCATGACCGCCGTACGCCTCGCCCGCGGCTTCACAGGACGCAACCTCATCATCAAGTTTGCGGGCTGCTACCACGGACACCTGGACGGACTGCTGGCGTCTGCCGGGTCCGGCGTGGCAACGCTGGCCCTTCCCGGATCGGCGGGCGTCACTGAAGCCACCGCTGCGGAAACCCTGGTTCTTCCCTACAACGACCTCGCTGCCGTCGAGGAAGCCTTCGCAGCCCACGGCAGCAACATCGCAGCAGTGATCACGGAGGCAGCCCCTGCCAACATGGGCGTGGTAACCCCCAAGGATGGCTTCAACGCCGGGCTGTCCCGGATCACCAAAGAGTACGGCTCCTTGTTGATCGTGGACGAAGTCCTGACCGGGTTCCGCACCGGCTACGCCGGCTACTGGGGCCTCACCGGGCAGCACGAGGGGTGGGTGCCGGACCTGCTCACCTTCGGCAAGGTCATCGGAGGCGGAATGCCGACGGCGGCACTGGGTGGCCGGGCGGATGTCATGGATTACCTTGCTCCGGTGGGACCCGTCTACCAGGCGGGGACGCTGTCCGGAAACCCGGTGGCCATGGCAGCAGGTGTGGCCACGCTGACGCACGCCACGCCGGAGGTCTACGCCCACGTGGACGCGCGTTCACTGGAGCTCTCCTCCGCGCTGTCCGCAGCCCTGGACGCAGAAGGAGTGGACCACTCCATCCAGCGGGCAGGCAACCTGTTCTCAATGGCGTTCGGCACGTCGGCCAACGGCGTCAACAACTATGCGGACGCTCAAGGACAGGAAGCCTTCCGGTACGCCCCGTTCTTCCACTCAATGCTCGACTCCGGCGTCTACCTTCCGCCGTCCGTGTTTGAAGCGTGGTTCCTCTCGGCAGCACATGATGACGCTGCCATGGGCCGCATTATCGATGCCTTGCCGGCCGCAGCGAAGGCGGCAGCAGCTGCAAGCGCATGATTCGTCCGGCAGCGGCAGGCTCGTGAGTTACCCCGGAGAGGAATACGACCGGATTCTTGGGTAGGCTCGTACATGGAAACCCACCCCCAACGAATTCACGGTTTGCCATGCGCACGTCCCAGCCAGCAGCATTCTCCCGTCTGAAGTTGGTGGCCGCCGGAGCCCTTGTCCTGATGGTCGGGGGTTGTTCCGGCGGCACTGGCGCACCGGGTCCGACGCCCTCCGGAAACGCCACGTCAACGCCGACGGCCGCCACCGTTACGCCTCCGGCCCCGGCCACCCCGCAAGCCGGGACAGGGTCTCCGCCGGCGGCCTCCACGGCCCCGCCTGCTGCCGCGACACCGGCGGAGGAACAGTTGGCCAGGCTCAGCCTCGAACAACGTGTGGGACAACTCTTCATGGTCGCAGCGAAGGCCACCGGCGCCGAGCCTGGCACCCTGGAGGCGTTGAAGAGCTATCACGCGGGCAACGTGTACCTCAGCGGTCGAAGCAAGGCCGGCGCGGCAGCTACCGCCGACGTTGTTGCCTCCCTGACCGCTACGGTCTCGCCGGAGACCACCGGCGGACTTCCGCTCTTCGTGGCCACCGACCAGGAGGGTGGCTATGTGCAGGTCCTGTCGGGTCCCGGGTTTTCAACCATCCCTACGGCCGTGGAGCAGGCCCAGGCCGGTCCTGCCAAGCTCAGGGCGAATGCCGCACTATGGGGCAAGGAGCTCGTGTCTGCCGGAATCAACGTCAACCTTGCACCCGTCCTGGATACGGTGACCAGTCCCGACTTCGCACCATCGAATGCACCCATCGGCCGGTTCCAGCGCGAATATGGCTACACCCCGGCCCAGGTCTCTTCCCTGGGCAACGCCTTTGCCCAGGGAATGCAGGACGCCGGCGTGGATCCGGTGGTCAAACACTACCCGGGGCTTGGCAAGGTAGTCCCCAACACGGACGTCAGCAGGGATGTCCGGGACACTGCCACCACCCGCAACGATCCTGCGCTGGAACCCTTCAACGCAGCCATCAGGAACGGGGCGGATTGGGTCATGGTTTCGAATGCCTATTACGACAAGATCGACCCCGCAGCCATTGCGCCCTTCTCGCCGGTCGTCATGGAATCCATGCTGCGGCAGGACGCAGGCTTTACGGGCATTATTCTGTCCGACGACGTCTGCAGTGCCGCGCAACTGGAGCCGTGGACCGACGCTGACCGCGCGCTTAACTTCTTCGGCGCGGGTGGCACCATGCTGGTGTGCGCCGATCCCACCAGCATTCCGGCCATGTACGGGGCGGTCCTGGACAAGGCCGGGAAGGACCCGGCGTTCCGTGCCAGAATCGATGCCGCGGCGCTGACTGTCATCAGGGTGAAAACCGGGCAATAGCCGGCAGGACCAGGCAGAAAAACCCCGCCTCCATCCCTTGCGGTCATGGAAGCGGGGTCTGCTGGTTCAGTGCTGGGGAACGTCCGGCTAGAGAACGTCCGAAAGGAATCCCTGAAGACGTTCCGTCTGCGGGTTGGTGAACAACTGCTCGGGTGGTCCCGACTCAACAACCACGCCGGCATCCATGAACGTGACTTTGTCGGAAACGTTCCTGGAGAAGCCCATCTCGTGCGTCACCACCACCATGGTCATGCCGCCCCTGGCCAGGTCTGCCATGAGGGCAAGAACGCCCTTGACCAACTCCGGATCCAATGCAGAGGTTGCCTCGTCAAAGAACATGACCTCCGGCTTCATGGCCAGGGCACGGGCAATGGCCACACGCTGCTGTTGACCGCCGGACAGGTTGGCCGGACGCGAATCGGCCTTGTGCTTCAGGCCCACGAGGTCCAACTGATCCAAGGCTTCCGCGCGAGCCTCATCCTTGGACATGCCGCGGAGCTTGCGCAAGGCCAGGGTGATGTTCTCCGCCACCGTTTTGTGCGGGAACAAGTTGAACTGCTGGAACACCATGCCAATCCGGCGGCGGAGCTCATCCGGATTGTCCTTCAGCACCGACCGGCCGTCCAGCAGGATGTCGCCCTGGTCAGGTTCGATCAGGCGGTTCATCACGCGCAGCAGGGTGGACTTACCGGAACCGGAAGGGCCGATAACCGAGGCCGTTGTGCCTTTTTCCACGTGCAGATCAATGCCGCGCAGAACATGGTTGCTGCCAAAGGACAAATGGATGTTCCTGGCGGTCAGCGTTCCGGATGCGAACTCGGTCATGCTTGGGCTCCCTTTCCTACGACCGCGGCGGCGTCGTCAGGCTCTTTCTTCTCGGGCCGGCCCGAACGGAGGCGTGCGTCGATCCAGTTGACGAAGTGGGTGAGCGGGATCGTCAGGACAAGGTAGAACACAGCTGCGGCCACATAGGGAGACAGGTTGCCCGTGTTGGCTGCAGCGTCCTTGCCGATCTGGAAGATCTCGCGTTCCGTCGCCAGGAGGCCCAGGAGGAACACCAGCGACGACTCCTTGATGAGCGCGATGAACTGGTTAACCAGCGCCGGCAGCACCCTTCGGACACCCTGGGGAACAACCACCAGGCGCATGGATGCGCCGTAGCCGAACCCCAGGGCCCGGGAGGCTTCCAGCTGGCCCTTGTCCACGCTCTGGATGCCGGACCGGAAAATTTCGCCGATGTAGGCACCCGACATCAGGGACAGCGCGGCAATGGCCATGGGATACGGGCTGGTGGAGCCCGTCAGTTCCCGGATGATCGGGCCGAAACCGAACCCGATCACCAGGATGGTCAGTACCGGGGGAAGGCCGCGGAGGATGTCCGTGTAAACACGGGCAATCCACCGCGCCACAGGGTTCCGGGAGATCCCCATCAGGGCGAGGGCCATGCCCAGCAGTGTCCCGATGATGCCCGAAATGACCGCGAGCACGATCGTGTTCGGCAGGCCCACGGCGAACATCTTGGGAATGACTTCGCCCATCGCCTCCCAGTCAAGGAAGGTGTCTGCGAGTTGCTTGAGGATATCCATGGAACCCCCGGATTACTTGGCCGGGAGCTGGACGGCCTTGCTGCCCGGCTTCCAGCCCTGCGGGGTCTGCTCGGCAGCGGTCGGACGGTCCTTGTACCACTCGCTGGTCAGCTTGGTCCACGTGCCGTCCGCGATGACGGCGTCCAGGCCGGCGTTCAGCGCGTCAATGAGGGCCTGGTTGTCCTTGTTCACGGCGTAGGCGGTGAAGTTCTGGGTGTTGACGACCTTTTCGGCGATCTTGGTGTTGTCGCCTTCCTTGACCTGGCCGTCGGCCTGCTGGGACGGAGCTACCCAAGCGTCGATCTGGCCGTTCTTCACGTTGCCGTAGACCGTGTTGTAGTCCGGGAAGCGGACCGGTTCGAGGCCCAGGGTGTTGGTGACGTAGTCGTCCTGCACGGTGCCCTGGACGACGCCGATGCGGACGCCCTCCTTGAGGTCGGCGAAGCCGGCGACCTTGGCGTCGGTCTTGGTGACCACTGCCATGTAGCCGAAGTCGTAGCCGTTGGTGAAGCCGACCGTCTTGCGGCGCGCGTCCGTGGTGGAGATCGAGGAAGATCCGACGTCGAACTGCTTGTTTGCAACCTGGGAGAGCAAAGCGGAGAAGTCGGTGGAGGCGAACTCGACCTTGAGGCCCAGCTTGTCGCCGATGGCGCGCAGGAGTTCGTTGTCGTAGCCGGTGAACTTGCCGGACGGATCGATGAAGATGTTCGGCGGGGCATCGGAGAGGGTTCCAACACGCAGCGTGCCGTCAGTGATCAGGCCAAGCTTGGACTTGTCGATCTGGTCCAGGGCAGTGACATCCGCGGTGGTGTACTTGTCCAGCGTCTGCTGGTCGCTGCCTGCAAGCGCGTCGGTGGGCGAGCTGCCGGGCTCCGGGCTTCCACCGCCGCACGCGGCCAGGGAGATAACCAGGGCTGCGGCTACCGGAGCGGCAGCAAGCCACTTGGGGGCTTTGAATTTCATGAAGAAATCACTTTCATCGAGGGTCACGTCAGACGTATGCGGTGGGCGGGGAAAACAGGGCAGCAAGCAAAGGCTTCAGCCGCCGTAGCAGACTTCGACCCGCCAAACTTAATTATGTCACCAGCGTTGCAGGCCGGGTCGAATCGAAGAAATGAGTGCTCAAACTCAATTTGATCGAATGTATGGACTGTGTTGTGGCCTCAGTGGCCGAGAGTGTTCCGCTTCACGAGTCCAGTCATGAATCCCCACACGGCTCGGGGCCGCGCAGTAGATACCGGAAAAGTTGTGACTTGCATCGCAATAGGTAGTACTGGCGTCTAGAAACCGCCCCGGCTGGCGTCTTCCGGAGGCAGTACAGGCCATTCTCCCTCAATGACGGCAGTGGGCTTGCTTCGCCTCAGGTACTGCTGGAAGTCGGCTGCCTGCGTGGCTGCCCAGTCCACCTGCAATCCGTGCAGCGTGGAAGCCGGCATGTGGAGTTTGGGGAACTTGCCCGCCATGGCATCGAGGACACGCAGCGTTGCCAGGGCGTCCGCCGCAGACGTATGGGCGTTGTCCAGGGTTATCCCATACTCCTCGCAAAGTGCCGTGAGCGTGCGCTTGCCCTTGCGGTACCTGTCCACCTGCTTGTTCATGACGTATGGATCCAGGACCGGGAACCGGCTCAACTGGGGGACACCATGGCGTGCCGATTCGGCGGCAAGGACAGTGAAGTCGTAACTGGCGTTGAACGCGATGACTGGAGTGCCGTCGTCGAACAGGGCCTGAAGCACGCCCGCGACCTCGCGGGTGACCTCCGCCGCAGGCCGGCCTTCGGCCCGCGCTTTTTCCGTGGTGATGCCGTGGACTTCGCTGGCTTCGGCGGGAATCTCGACCCCGGGATCTGCCAGCCATTCATGCTCGCGGACGAGTTCACCGTGGGCGTCGACCACAGTGATGGAAGCCGTGACGATGCGTGCTGAGCGGGAATTCTTCCCCGTGGTTTCAAGGTCGAAAGCGGCGCGGGGGAGGGTGTTCCAGGAGCTCATGTTTTCAAGCTACCGGCTGGCCCCGACACTATGGGGCACGACACTCCTGCAGCTACGCTGAAGTCATGCGGATGGAATATGTGACGGCTGTCCTGGCCGTCGTGGATCTCGTTCCATCCGGTGCGGCCGTCTCCTATGGGGACGTCGCGGAGCTCCTGGGATCCGGCGGGCCCCGGCAGGTCGGGTCGGTCATGAGCCACTACGGCAGTTCGGCAGCGTGGTGGCGCGTCCTCAAAGCCAGCGGTGAAGCGCCGCCCGGGCATGAAGCCGAGGCGCTGCGGCATTACCTGCAGGAATCAACGCCCCTGCATGGCGCCTACGAGGCATTCCAACGGACGGGCGAGGGGCGTTGGCGGGTGGACCTCGCCGCAGCCCGATGGGCTCCCACTGAGGCGGATTTCGACCGGTTGGATGTGATCTCGGACCACTTGGAGCGTCAGCTCCATGTTTTGTCGGTGCCCGATGATGAAATGACTGTGTGACCGCAACAGCAGCAAGAATCCGCCAGGCATCTGCAGCCCTCCGCCTGCTTCCGCCACGCGAAACCCACTACGCGGCGCCCCGGCTCTCGCCGGACCAGCTCGCCGTCGTGTCGGCCGTACAGGGGAGCGGGCCGCTCCTTGTGCCTGGCGCTCCCGGCACCGGAAAGTCCACGGTCCTCGTCGAATCTGCAGTCAGGCGGGTCCGCGAGGACGGAGTCGACCCCGAGCGGATCCTGATCCTGGCTCCCGGCAGGCATGCCGCTGCGGCGCTGCGGGATACTTTCACGGGGCGGCTGGACAGAAGCTTAAGTACGACGCCGGCCCGCACCTGGGCGTCGTACGCTTTCGATCTCATCAGGCGGGCCAAAGCGGAAGGCATCCTGCCGCTGCCGCGGCCCCCGAAGCTCCTCTCCGGCCCGGAACAGGACCTCATCATCAAGGAGTTGCTGGAGGGCCACGCCCGTCCGGGAGCCGGTCTTCCGTGGCCCGAGGACTTTTCGGCGGCGCTGTCCACCCGGGGATTCAGGCACGAAATCCGTCTCCTGTTCGACCGCATCATCGAGTCCGGGCGGACCGCGGAAGACCTGGCCGCCCTGGCCCGTGAGTGCGGACGCCCGGACTGGGTGGCCGCTGCCCGGCTCTACACGGAGTACAGGGACGTCCTGGACCTGCGGATGCCGGAGGCCTTCGACCCCGCGGGCATTATCACGGCCGCCCGGCAGATTTTCCAGGAGGCTCCGGGTTTCCTCGCGGCCGAGCGCGAGCGGCTCCAGCTGATCCTGGTCGATGATGCCCAGGAGTCCAACCCGGCGGTGTTTGAACTCCTGGCGGACATTGCAGAGGCCAAGGATGCGATCGTGACGTATTCGCCGGACACTGTGGTGCAGGGCTTCCGCGGAGCCCGCCCGGACCTCGTTTCCGAGCTCCCCGTTTTGCTGGGCGGGGTCAACGGCCGCGTCACGGAGGTTCCGCTGAGCTTCACGCACCGGCACTTGCCCGGCATTGCTGACGCTTGGATCCGTGTTGCGGCCCGCATCTCGCAGCGTTCGGGCGGGCAGCTTGCCCGCCGCCTGGATCAGCCTGGGCCGGAAGCCCGTCCGGGCCCCGGAGTGCAGCCCGGAGGAGAGGGACGGCAGGAACCGGGAAAGATTGCGCCGCCTGGTGCCGGAGAGCCCTCCAGGGATGGGCAGGTCGAAGGCCACGTGCTGCCATCGGCTGTCCACGAGATGCGCTACATCGCCCAGCGGATCCTGGAGGCACAGCTGCGGGATGGCCGCACCCTGGGAGACATTGCCGTGATTGTCCGCAACGGTGGAATGATTTCGCGGTTGCAGCGTTACCTGAGCGGCCAGGGTATTCCGGTCAGGGTCCCGGTGGCTGATGCCGCTGTGCGGGACGAGGTCGCCGTCCGTCCTTTGCTCCAGGTTTTCGAAGTGGTCCTGGACCAGGAGAAGCTCACCCCGGAGGCAGCGGTTTCATTGCTGACCTCCCGGATCGGTGGGGCTTCCGCCATCGAGCTGCGCCGCCTCCGCCAGTCCCTCCGGAGGGAAGAACTGCTGGGCGGGGGTGGACGGTCCAGCGACGCGCTGCTGGTGGAAGCGCTTCTCCACCCCGGGGCATTGGCCACAGTCGGAATTGAAGGCAGCTCCGCGCGTCGTCTCTCGCGCATGATCGCCGCCGGCACCGCTGCCGTGGCCAAACCGGGCGCCAACGCCGAGTCGGTGCTGTGGGCGCTGTGGGACGCGACGGGACTCTCCTCACGCTGGGCGGAAGCTGCCGTGGATGGCGGGAACGCCGGGGCGCGTGCTGACCGGGATCTCGATGCCATGATGGCCCTGTTCCATACGGCTGAGCGTTTTGTGGACCAGTTGCCGGGGTCCGGCCCCGAACAATTCCTGGACTACCTGCTGAACCAGGAACTGCCCATGGACACCCTGGCTGCCCGCGCGCAGCTGGAGGAATGCGTCGAGCTCATGACGCCCGCCAGTGCTGCCGGCAGGGAATGGCCCGTGGTGATCGTCGCCGGCCTGCAGGAAGGTGTCTGGCCCAACACCCGGCTGCGGGGTGAGCTCCTTGGCAGCACCTTGTTCGCAGATGCCGTGGAACACGGAGTCGATGACGCGCTGGGGCGGGGGCCTCTGAGTCTGTTGCGTGACATCCGCTATGACGAACTCAGGAGCTTCTCCACGGCGGTCTCGCGCGCCCGTGAAGTCCTGGTCTGCACGGCCGTCTCATCCGAGGATGAGCAGCCGTCGGCCTTTCTGGACTATGTCGCCCCCCTCGCTGCCGGAGCCATCAGGCGTGAGTACACGCCAGTGGACAGGCCCATGACGCTCCGCGCACTGGTGGCCGAACTCCGGCAGCACGTGCAGGAGGAAGACCCGCAGTCCGGACGGCCTACAGATGCTGCGCTCGAGGCAGCACGTATCCTGGCACGTCTGGCACAAGCCGGGCCCCCCGTCCCGGGGGCCCATCCGGATACGTGGTGGGGCCTTGCACCGCTCAGTTCCACGGAACCGGTGATTCCCGCGGGAGGCGTGGTTCCGGTTTCGCCTTCCAAGGTTGAAGCCGTCCATAAGTCACCGCTCGACTGGTTCGTTCAGGCTGCCGGAGGTGAGGCTGCAACGGACTTCGCCCGAAGCCTGGGAACCTTGGTGCACGGCATCGCGCAGGAAATGCCGGAGGCAACGGGGGCGGAGTATGTCGCTGAGCTGGCCCGGCGGTGGCCTTCCCTGGGCATGAAGGACAATTGGGAAGGAAAACTCGACTTCCAACGTGCCGAACAAATGGTCCGCAAGTTGGCCCGGTACGTCCTGATCATGCGAAGCGAAGGCCGTAGCCTGCTGGCTGTGGAACACGACTTCCAAGTGGACTTACCGGACGTTGAGTTGCCTCCTGCAGGGGAGCACACAGGCGTTACGAGCCGCCGCGCCGTTCTTCGCGGCCAGGTGGACCGCCTGGAAATTGACGCCGAGGGGCGTTTGGTGATCGTCGATCTCAAAACAGGGAAAAGCCAGCCGGGTAAAGCCGAGATGGAACGGCATCCGCAATTGGGGGCCTACCAGGCCGCAGTGCTTGAGGGAGCTTTCGAGGACGCCGTCGTTACGGATACACCAGCGCCCGGCGCCGGCCCCACAGCCGGTGGTTCCGGGCGTTCACCTGGTGGCGCTGTCCTTGCCCAGCTCGGCACCAAGGCCAAGAGCCCGGCGGTCCAGCAGCAGGACCCGCTGGATGGGAAGGACAATTGGGCGGCGGAACTGGTCAACCAAGCGGCCGTCCTGATGGCCGGTGCGGCGTTCGAGGCGCGGCACGACCCCGCTAAGGGCGGACACGGGGGGCATGGGTGCCGCCTGCCTGATGTGTGTCCGCTGTGTGCAAGAGGAAAGCAGGTTACGGAATGACGATCGATCTCCTGGAGGGAGCAGACCTCAACGGAGCTTTGGCATCGGAACCCGGACCAGACCTGCCGAAGCCCCGGTTCTCCCCGGCAGGACTGGCCGCGATCCTTGGTGAAAAGAACAGTCCCACCGACGAGCAATCGGGCATCATCGCTTCTCCGCTCACACCGCGCCTGGTCATCGCCGGTGCCGGTTCCGGCAAGACAGCCACCATGGCGGACCGTGTGGTGTGGCTCGTGGCCAATGGATGGGTCCGTCCCGAGGAAGTCCTGGGCGTGACCTTCACTCGCAAGGCCGCGGGGGAACTCGCTACCCGTATCAGGTCCAAGCTCGCCACGCTCCAGCGAATCGCCGCTGAAGATGATGGATCCATCGGATTCCCGGAGGGAATTTCAAGTGCCACGGACCTTGAGCCCAAAGTATCCACCTACCATTCCTACGCCAGCGGCATCGTCGCCGATTATGGTTTGCGTCTCGGGGTGGAAAAGGATGTCGTCCTGTTGGGTCAGGCCCAGTCCTGGCAACTGGCCAGCGAGGTAGTTGAAGCCTACGACGGCGATTTCGAACATTTCCGTGCCGCCAAGTCCACCTTGGTCAATGGGGTCATCCAACTCGCCGGAGAATGCGCCGAACATTTGCAGGATCCCGGCGCGGTCCGGGATTGGGTGCTGGACCGCGTTGCCACCTTCGAACAGTTGCCGTATCTCGCCACCGCCAAGAAGAACCCTACGCAGGGTGCACTTGATCTCGCGGGCTTGCTGCGGACACGTGCCAGCGTCGCCGACATGGTGGTTCGCTACCAGCAGGCCAAACGCCAGCGTGGCGTCCTGGATTTCGGTGACCTCGTGGCCCTGGCCGCCCGTATTGCCAGTGAGATCCCTGTTGCGGCCGCAGCCGAACGCGCGCGCTACAAAGTGGTGCTCCTGGACGAGTTCCAGGACACGTCCCACGCCCAATTGGTGCTGTTCTCGCGGCTCTTCGGCCAGGGCCATGCCGTGACAGCGGTGGGGGACCCCAACCAGTCCATCTATGGGTTCCGGGGTGCTTCCGCCGGCCAGCTCTTCCATTTCGTGCAGGAGTTTCCGGTCAAGACTGCCGACCCCACCACGGGGACAGTGTCCTACGGCGTCGCTCCGACGTCCTATCTGACCACTGCATGGCGGAACGGGAGGAACATCCTGGCGGCAGCCAACATGATTGCTGCGCCTTTGAACCGGGCAGTCGCAACCACGTCCGGCCCGGGAAGTCCCGCCGGTTCAGGTCCTCATGGTGGCGGGGTGCCAGCTCTCGTGCCCAGCCCTGCCGCAACGGACGGCGTGGTATCCATGGGTCGCTTTGTCACCGACGAAGACGAAGCCTCCGCCATAGCCCGGGATGTGCAGCGTTATCAACGAACCGTGTTCGAAGAGGAGAAGGACGGAACCCCGGTTAGGCCGACCCTGGCTGTGCTGTGCCGAAGGCGTGCCCAGATGGAAAGCCTCCGCCGCGAGTTCGAACTCCAGGGAATCGCCTACGAAATCGTGGGTTTGGGGGGACTCCTCGATACTCCGGAAGTCGTGGACCTGGTGGCAACACTGAGGGTCCTGGCCGACCCCGGACGTTCAGATTCCTTGATGCGGCTCCTTGCGGGTGCCCGCTGGAGGATCGGCCCGGCGGACCTGATGGCCTTTCATGATTGGTCCAGGTTCCTCGCGCGCAGGCGCGAAACCCACGCCGATGATTCCCCAGCCGACCAACCCGAGGACGCAGCAGTCGTGGTGGAGGGCGACATCACGGACGCGTCCAGCCTGGTAGAAGCCTTGGACTTCCTTCCCAAGCCGGGGTGGACGTCAGCGCAGGGCAGGACCCTGGGGCCGATCGCCCTGGCGCGGTTGCAGTCCTTGGCTGCCGAGCTTCGGACGCTGCGAACATTTGTCGGTGACGACCTCACGACGCTCCTCAATGAGGTCGAACGTTCCATGCTGCTGGACATTGAAGTCGCTGCCAAGCCGGGTGTCAGCATCCACCAGGCGCGCCGGAACCTGGATGCGTTCCAGGACGCGGCTGCCGGGTTCCTCCAGACGTCCCAACGGATCGATCTCCTGGCATTCCTGTCCTGGCTGGAAGCTGCAGCGTCCGAAGAAGGCGGGTTGGACGTGGCGCCGGCGGAGACCAACCGCGAAGCCGTCCAGTTGCTGACCGTCCATGCCTCCAAAGGCCTGGAATGGGATGTTGTCTTCGTGCCGGGGCTCAATGACGGCTCCTTTCCCAGCAACAGGGACTCCCGCTGGACCAGCGGGGCGGCCGCCTTGCCGTGGCCTCTCCGGGGTGACCGGGCTGATCTTCCCCAGTGGGACACTGACCAGCCGGACCAAAAGGGCTGGTTGGATGCGGAGAAGGTTTTCAAAGCCGATGTCCAGGCGCACGGTGAAGCCGAGGAGAGACGTCTTGCATATGTGGCCTACACCCGGGCCAAATTCGTGCTGTGGGTTTCCAGCGCGGCGTGGAACGGTTCACGTGCCGGCATCGCCGGGATGTCCCCGTTCCTCGCTGAACTGGCACCCCTGGCCGGTGTCGGGGAGACCGCGGAACGCCCGTCCGGGATGGCGGGATCAGCAGCTGTGGTGCATCCGCAGTCAGTCGCAGAGGACGTCCTCCCCGGCAGCAGCCCGCTAACCAGCGTCCTGGAAGTCGCGGAATTCCCCTACGACCCCTTGGAAGGCCCCATCGACCCACGGACCGGTCACCGCTTGAGGCTTGTTCCGGGCCGACGCGCCGCCATGGACCGTGCCGCTGGTCTGGTGAGGGAGTTCATGGAACAGCCCGGGAACGGTGCGGCATCAACAGATCTCCCGGGAATTGCGGGCAAGTGGTCCGCGGAAGCCGACTTGTTGCTTGACCGCCAGCGGGGACGGAACCTTGGCCAGGACGTACATCTGCCGAGCCATATCTCTGCCTCGCTCTTCGTGGACCTGGGCGCGGACCCGTCCGGCGTGCTCGCAAGGTTGCGCCGACCCGTTCCACGGGAGCCGGGGATGTCGGCGCGTCAAGGTACCGCGTTCCATGCCTGGGTGGAAGAGTATTTCGGCACCGCGGGAATGCTGGACCTTGACGAGGCCCCGGGCTCGGACGCCCATATCGATGAGGCCTATGGCCTCGACCAGATGGTGGCCGCGTTCAAAAAGTCGGAGTGGGCCCACCGTGAACCCGCCTTTATCGAGGTTCCCGTCGAGACGAGGATCGGCGACGTCGTTGTCCGCGGCCGCATCGACGCCGTATTCCAGGATGCGGACGGCCAGTGGCAATTGATCGACTGGAAGACGGGACGCCGCCCCACGGGCCAACAACTGGCCATCCGGTCAGTCCAGTTGGCTGTGTACAGGCTTGCATGGGCGAGGCTGAAAGGCGTGCCGCTGGGGGAAGTCAGCGCGGCGTTTTATTACGTCGCCGAGGACGCCGTGGTCCGGCCGCACGATCTTGGCACGGCGGAGGATCTCGAGCGGATCATCGTCGGCGCCCTCAGCAGGCAGCGTTCTGCGGAGACCGTTGGTGAGTGACGCCTTGACTGTGGTCAGGGCACCGCCTTGACCACGGTCAATGCGGTGGTCGAGGTATCGTCAACCGCACTGGATGCCGGTGCCTGTTCCTGCGTTTCCTGCGTGGCGTCCGGGCCGTCGTTCTCAACGCTCTGATCGCTGGTCCGTGCGTCGGACGCCGGCCCTGTGGGAGTGTCATGCGCCTCCCCGGGGGCGTCCTGGGCGGGCGGGACAGCGTCCGCGCGTGGTTCCGGCGCTGTTTGCACAGCGGGACGTATGGACGAGACCGACACCGGTGCGGCGCCGTCGGGCATGGCGCTGTCGGGGATGGCGGCGACGGTGACCGCAGCCGACTGCGGCGCAACCTGCGGCACCCCGGTGGCGGCGGTTTCCGGGTCGGCGTCACCGGGGTGACCTGCCTGGGCGTCCTGTTCCTCCTGGGCCTCGATGTCCTCAGCCAGCGTCTTGAGCATGGATTCGGCTTCCGCTGTCATGTCCTCATGCCCCACAGCCATGGCTTTGACCAGGTACTGCGCCAAAGCGAATTCCGCCAGGAGCGCAGCACGCCGAAGGAGGTGCGCGTCAGGGGATTCCCGACGTGCCTTGGTGTACTGGTACAGGACAGCTTCCACGAACGCCGGCTCGTTCGACGCCACCAGCCAGGCGAAGTCGTCTGCAGGATCACCGATCCGGAGGTCGGTCCAGCCCGTGACGGCGGTCACGGCGTTGTGGTGGATCATCAGGTTGTCTTCATGAAGATCTCCATGAACCACCGAGGTGTTGAAGCGCCACAAGGCGACGTCTTCCAAAGCGTGTTCCCACCGGCGCAGCAGCGACGCCGGGATCTTTCCGGTAGTGGCCGCCTGATCCAGCTCATTGAGTTTGCGCTGGCGGAACTCGTTGGCTGAGTAGCTGGGAAGGTCGGCGTTCGTGACCAGTGCCAAGGGAAGGTCATGGATCGCAGCCAGTGCTGTACCGACCTCCCGCGCCAAGGCAGGGCTTGCCGACGACAATTCCTCGATGGAAAGAGTGGAGCCTTGCAGGTGGGCGTAGACGAACGTCGTGAGGGCACCCTGGCGGACGGTGCCTGCCACGGTCGGTACGTGGAAAGGGAGTTCGGCCCTGATGGCAGGCGCAAAGGCGCGCAGGACCATGAGCTCTGTTTCCAGGCGCGTACTCGCCTCGGGATGCCGCGGGGAACGGACGCGCCAGCGCTTGCCTTCCGCGTCGAGCAGCAACGCTGAATCGAAGTCGGCGTCGTCGTCGGGGGAAAAGGCTGTAGCCGTCGGTGCCAGGCCGGGCACCGCCGCAGTTGCTACAGCGGCCAGTTCGAGCGGTGTTCTTCTCACGCTTCAACGGTAGATTGACCGGAGCGTCTGGCCATGATGCAGTGCGGCGAGTCTTCACATCCGCCTGAAAACAAGGGCCCTTTCTACCTTTGCTGCGCCTGTCCCGGTGATGTCCACAACGCCCAGGCGGTCCAAATGTTTTTTGTCGGTGGGAATCAGTACGGTAGGTACATGAGTTATGCGGAGTCTCCGGCGCTTGCCAACCACCTGATGGATACTGTTCTTCCAGTTCGTCCTGCGCTGGTGGACCGCGGCTCAGTGGAACGCATGAAGCCCGGCATGGTCCAGCAGTTGGTGGATTCAGGCACGGCCAAAGCCATGGTGATTTCGCAGCGCAAAGCGTTGGTCACCCCGGACGGGCTGTGGTTCGGCGACGCTTCACCGTTGTGGGCGGCCCTGGAAGCATCCGGTACGGCTTCGGCCATCTATCTGGGCGCCACGCTGGGACCGTCGTCCCTGCCCCAGGGAACACCTGTATTGCTCTTTACTGTCGCGGATGCCCCGGAGCCGGGCACCCTCGGCATTCCCGCCAACGCGGAATGGTCGGGTTTCCGGGAGGTCGCCGGCAGCCTGGATCCCAGTGACACCGCACTGTTCATCGAGGCCAGTGCCATCTCGAACTGGCATGCCACCCACACCCACTGCCCCCAGTGCGGGGCGCCCACGGACATTGAAGCCGGTGGATGGGTACGTCGGTGCCCCAAGGACAACTCGGAGCATTACCCCCGCACTGATCCGGCCATCATCGTCACGGTCGTGGGGCCGGACGGCCGGGTTCTCCTGGGCGGAGGTGGCCCGGCGGACGCCCGGAATTACTCCACGTTCGCGGGTTTCGTGGAACCGGGGGAGTCCTTGGAACAGGCCGTGGTAAGGGAGATCGGCGAGGAAGTCGGGATCCGCGTCACTGCCTGCCAGTATCTGGGTTCCCAGTCGTGGCCGTTCCCGGCCTCCCTCATGCTGGGCTTCACTGCTGTCACTGAAGACTCTGTCGCGCGACCAGACGGTGTCGAAGTCACCCGCGCCCGCTGGTTCAGCCGCGAGGAACTCCAGAAGGCGGTGTTGGAGGGTGAGATCACCATTTCCACGCGTCTCTCCATCGCACGTTCCCTGATTGAGCATTGGTACGGCGGCGTTATCGAAGACCTTCAACCGTGACGCTGGGCATTTTCGACACCGCCGGTTCCTTGGAGGACAGGGTCCTCGGGGGACTGGACGAAGAACAGCGCGAAGTTGCAAGCACCCTCAGCGGTCCTTTGTGCGTTCTTGCCGGTGCAGGCACCGGCAAGACGCGTGCCATTACGCACCGCATTGCCTACGGGGTGCATTCCGGGGTTTATTCGCCCCAACGCCTGCTGGCGGTTACCTTCACCGCACGGGCCGCGGCAGAGATGCGAAGCCGTCTGCGGGATCTCGGTGTAGCCAACGTCCAGGCCCGGACCTTCCATGCAGCGGCCCTGCGTCAGTTGCAGTTCTTCTGGCCGCAGGCCATCGGTGGTACGTTGCCCAGTCTCCTGGACCACAAGGCCACCATGATTGCCGAGGCTTCCCGCCGGCTGCGCCTCAGCACGGACCGGGCCTCCATCAGGGACCTCGCCGCGGAGATCGAGTGGGCCAAGGTCTCCATGCTCACCCCGGCAAACTACCTTGAAAACGCCAAGGGCCGGGGTTCGCCCGGCGGGTTCGATCTCACCACCGTCTCCCGGGTATTCCAGGCCTACGAGGATTTGAAGACGGACCGCAATGTCATCGACTTCGAGGACGTCCTGCTGATAACCGTGGGGATCCTTCAGGAGGACCCGAAAGTTGCAGCCACGGTGCGGGAACAGTACAGGCATTTCGTCGTCGACGAATACCAGGACGTTTCGCCACTGCAGCAGCGGCTCCTTGACCTGTGGCTGGGTGGCCGGGAAGAGCTGTGCGTCGTTGGGGATGCCAGCCAGACCATTTATTCCTTCACGGGAGCTTCGCCTGAACATCTCCTGAACTTCAAAGCCCGGTATCCAGGCGCCACCGTGGTCAAGCTCGTCCGTGACTACCGTTCAACCCCGCAGGTGGTAAAGCTGGCCAACGATCTCCTGGGCAACCGGCGCAGCGGTGGTCCTGCAGCCGACGCGGCGTGGGCTCCACCGCTCCGGCTTGTGGCCCAACGGCCTTCCGGTCCGGAGCCGCGTTTCATGGAATGCCCTGACGATGAAGCCGAAGCCGCTGTGGTGGCCGGCAGGATCCAGGAGTTGCTGGACGCCGGGGTAAAGGCCAGCGAAATTGCCATCCTTTTCCGCACGAACGGCCAGTCCGAGGCTTACGAGCAGGCGCTGGCGTCTGCGGGTATCGGTTACCAGCTCAGGGGCGGCGAGAGGTTCTTCGCCCGCAAAGAGGTCCGCGACGCCATTCTTCAGTTGCGTGCTGCTACCCGTGCGGTCGCCGAGGAAGGGCAGCAGTCCCTGGGGCAGGTCGTGCGGGACATCGTGTCGTCCCTGGGCTATACGGATTCAGCTCCGCACAGCGGCGGGGCGCTTCGTGAGCGGTGGGAGTCCCTTGCTGCCTTGGTGGCGCTGGCCGATGAGCTGGCTGCCAGCCGCGGAGAGTCGTATGCCCTGGGCGACTTCGTCAATGAACTGCAGGAGCGTTCCGTGGCGCAGCATGCTCCGACCGTCCAGGGTGTCACTCTGGCCTCCCTTCATGCCGCCAAGGGCCTCGAGTGGGACGCCGTATTCCTTGTGGGCTTGAGCGAGGGCCTGATGCCCATTTCCTTCGCTGATTCACCGGAGGACGTGGACGAAGAACGTCGCCTGCTCTACGTGGGCATCACGCGCGCCAGGGAACATCTCACTCTGTCATGGTCCACGGCCCGGACCCCGGGAGGGAGGGCCAACCGCAAGCCGTCGCGCTTCCTGGAGGGGCTGCGCCCGGAAACCGCCGGCGCCGCGGGTGCGCGCAGCCGGACAACCACCCAGAAGCGGAAGGCAGCCGCGCCGGCCTCGTGCCGGGTTTGCGGGAGCATGCTGGCTACTGGCGCGGAGCGCAAGGTCGGCCGGTGCAACCAGTGTCCTCCCGGGTATGAGGAACAGACCTTTGAGGCGTTGCGGCAATGGCGCAGGACTGAGGCCCAGTCCGCGGACGTTCCGGCGTATGTCGTCTTTACGGATGCCACGCTGACGGCCATCGCCGAAGCCAGGCCTTCCTCTTTGGAAGAACTCTCCGCGTTGGCAGGGGTGGGCCCTTCAAAGCTTGAGCGCTATGGAGAGGCCGTGTTGGCGGTGCTCGCCGGGACTTCGCATCCCACGGAAGGTGAGGAGGCGTGATGATGCGCAGCCATTCCAGGGACGCCAACAACGCCGGGGTGCCTTTGACGACTGAAGAGGGCGCCCCTGTAGTGGTCCGACGCTCTGCGCGGCGCAAGCGGACGGTGGCGGCTTTTTGGGAAGACGGAAATGCCGTGGTGGCCATTCCGGCGACCTTCAGCAAGGCCCAGGAACGTGAATGGGTCCGAAGAATGCTGGCCAAGCTGAAGAAGCAGGGGGAGCGTTCCGGGGCCAAGGGGAGGCGGCCGCCTGCCAACGATGAGGCCCTTGCCCGGCACGCCGGAACCCTTTCCCGGACCTATCTGGGTGGAAGGGCCGTGCCCACGTCCGTCCGCTGGGTCACCAACCAAAACTCACGGTGGGGTTCGGCTACACCTGCCGATGGCACCATCCGGTTGTCCCACAAGCTGCAGGCCATGCCGCAATGGGTGATCGACTACGTTCTGCTCCATGAACTTGCGCATCTGTTGGTCGCTGGACACGATGCCTCGTTCTGGCGCCTTCTGGAGACCTATCCGGAAACGGAGCGGGCCAAGGGCTTCCTGGAGGGCGTGGCCTTCGCCACCTCCCGGGGCCTGCCCGGGAACCCCGGGCCAGCGGCGGAAGAGCAGGACTGACGCCCGGCTGTCCTGCCGCGCGCCGCGCCCGTTACCTGACGGGCGGTTGGGGATCGCCGTCCCGGCCCTCTGCGTCGTCGTCCTTCGCTGCCTCACCGGGGGAGCTGTCCCCTTCGTCGGCGTCGGCCGGAGCGTCGTAGCCGCCACTGAGCAGCTTCTGCAGGGCGTCGTCCACTTCGCTGTCGCTGGCCTCCGCCAACTTCCGGCGCGATGAGAAGCCCTGGGGATCGTCCAGGTCCTCGCCCGTCGGCAGGAGATCCGGGTGATGCCAGATGGCGTCACGGCCTGCTATCCCGCGTTCCTCCTTGAGGGTGGCCCACAGGGTGGCAGCTTCCCGGAGTCGGCGGGGACGCAGTTCCAGCCCCACAAGTGACGAGAACGCGTGCTCGGCGGGACCGCCCGTAGCGCGGCGCCGGCGGACAGTTTCCCGCAGTGCGGTGGCCGAGGGAAGTACGTTGGCCGTGGCTTCGGCCGTCAGCTCATCCACCCAGCCCTCCACCAACGCCAGTGCAGTTTCGAGTTTCTCCAGCGCAGCCGTTTGGACGGGGGTCCGCTCCGGCGTGAAGACGCCTTGGGAGAGGGCTTCCTGGATGCCTTCGGGGTTGCTGGGATCCAGGTCGCGGGCGAGGTCTTCTATGCGCGACATGTCGATGTGGATGCCCCGGGCGTAGGCCTCGATGGCGCCAAGCAGGTGGCCGCGGAGCCACGGCACCTGAACGAACAACCGGGCATGCGCGGCCTCCCTGACCGCGAGGAACAGCCTGACATCGTTTTCCGGAAGGCTCAGGCCTTCACCGAATTTGGCCACATTGGCCGGCAGCAGGGCCATTTCCAGATCGGCCAGCGGCACGCCAATGTCCGTGGAGCTGACCACTTCCGCGGACAGGGCACCGATTGCCTGGCCCAACTGCATCCCGAAGATTGCACCGCCCATGTTCTGCAGCATGGAGGAGGCACCGCCCATCATGGACTTCATCTCCTCCGGCATCTGCTGGGTCAGCGCATTGGACAGCGCGTTCGCGATGCTGTTGGCCACCGGTTCGGTCAGCCGCTTCCAGGTTCCGAGCGTGGCCTCCACCCATTCCGCGCGCGACCACGCGTGGCCAATCAACCCTGTTGCCGGGAGGTCGGTGACGGGGTCGAGCCACAGCTCAGCCAAACGGAGGGCTTCGTCTACCCCGCGGGACTGCTGGGTGTTCACGGACGGATCACCGCCCGCAGCTGCCACACGTCGGGCGTTGTCGTGGGCCAGTTTCCAGTTCACGGGCCCCTCGGAGGTGGAGCTCATCATCGCCTGGACCTGGGCGAACATCTGCTGCAGCAGCTGGGGATCGTTGGGCAGCCCGGCTGCCTTGGCCAGTTCAGCGGGGTCGATGTTGCCCATCCCCTGGCCGCCCATCAGGTTTTGCAGCATTTCTGCCAGCGGATCCTTGGGTGCGTCGTCGTCGTTGGACGGATTGTTGGGGTTGGAAGTCATGGTGCCGCCGATCGTCGAACCTACCTGGTGATCACTTTCACCGTACCCCGAGGGGCAGGGGCTGTCTGCCTGTTCGCGGCGTAGTTCGCTGTAGGCAAAGCAGCCCGGCAACCCGGGACCGCGTAGTGTGGATGTTTGGTATATATCGCCGCCGCTTCGCGCGGGCGGAGCCAATGTGCCGCGCACGAACCACCGGCAAGAGAGGCCCTCAATGCTTACTTCGCCCAGCCCTGGGGGCTCGGTTGACCCGCGTCAAATGCCCGACGCCGATCCCTCCTCCGTGCCTGCGGAGCCTTCCGGTGGAAGCCGCTACATGCTGATGGTGGTGTCGGGGCTGCTGGCCTTGGGGCTGGGCCTGGGGGCGGCAGCGCTGCCCGTGCCCTATGTTGTCGAATCGGCCGGTCCGACCTTCAACACCCTCGGGCAGGACGGCGACAAGCCTGTCATCAGCATTTCCGGCCGGGAGTCCTTTCCGGCCCAGGGCAACCTGGACCTGACGACCGTCGTCATGACCGGTGGCCCCAAATCTCCGGCAACAATCTTCGACGTCTTTGGCGGATGGGCGGACCCCTCCAAAGCCGTCTACCCGGAGGAACTGATCTACCCCAAGGGCACCACGGCCGAGGAAACCGTCAAACAGAGCGAAGTGGCCATGGAGTCCTCCCAGGAGAACGCCGTCGCCGCCGCGCTCAGGGAACTGGACATCCCCTTTGAGCAGAAGCTCACTGTCGCGGGACTTTCGGAGGAGTCCCCGTCGGAAGGCAAAATCCAGGAAGGCGATGTCCTCACGTCCATCAACGGTAAACCGGTGTCGTCCATGGCGGTGATCCAGGAAGAACTGTCCGCCGGGGCAGGCGCTGCAGCGGCCGTCGTCGTGGACCGCAACGGAAGCTCCGTGACGGAGTCGGTGACTCCCGTGAAGAACCAGGCCGGCAGGTACGTCCTGGGTGTCCTTCTGGCCAGCGACTTCACCTTCCCCTTTGATGTGAAGATTTCCCTTGAGAATGTTGGCGGGCCCAGTGCCGGCATGATGTTCGCGCTGGGCATCGTGGACAACCTGGAACCGGGGGACCTCACCGGCGGGAAGCATGTGGCCGGCACTGGCACCATTTCCGCCGACGGGGCCGTAGGGCCAATCGGCGGCATTGCCCAGAAGATGATCGGGGCGCGGCAGCATGGCGCCACCATGTTCCTTGCGCCGGCGGCAAACTGCGCGGATGTCGTGGGACATGTGCCGGACGGTTTGCAGGTAGTCAAGGTAGAGACTCTTGCCGATGCCCGGGCCGCAGTGGAACGCCTTGGTAACGGCCAGGACACCAAAGGCCTTCCCACCTGCACGAACAATTAGACTGGCGGTGGAACTTAGCTCCACTGCCACTCGTGGCATATATGACAGCTCCCGCCACCCCAGTGTCGGGAATTGTCACATCACACGCATACCGACTGTTAACTGACGACCACCAATGAGGTACAGAGTTTGTCCCGTCCCGCCAGCTCCAGCCCGCCCGGAAGATCGCCGCTGAGACGAGGTGCCCTGACTCCGACGCTCATTGTCGTCGCAGTGGTGGTCGTCGGCTTCATTTTCTTCGCCAATGTGTGGACAGATGTCCTGTGGTACCAGCAGCTTGGCTTCTTTGAGGTCTACCTGCGTGAGAACCTCGCCCGGATCCTGACCTTCCTGGTCGGGTTCGCCATGATGTTCGCTGCTGTCTTTTTTGCCATCAGGATCGCCTACCGCTCGCGGCCCGTCTACGCCCCCGACGCCGAGTCACGGGACAACCTGAACCGCTACCAGGCGCAGCTTGAGCCTGTTCGCCGCGTGGTGATGATCGGCCTGCCGATCCTGTTCGGCCTGTTCGCCGGCAGCGCTGCGGCCAGCCAGTGGCAGAAAGTACTGCTGTTCTTCAACCAGGAGCCGTTTGGACAGAGTGATCCTCTGTTCAACCTGGACATCAGCTTCTACCTCATGTCCCTGCCCTTTCTGGGGTTCGTCACCGGTTTCCTGATCAGCATCGCTGTCGTGGCCGGCATTGCGGGCATCCTCACGCACTACCTGTACGGCAGCATCCGGCTCATGGAGCGCGGGATCTTCACAAGCCGCGCCGCCCAGATCCACATCGCCGTGACCGGCGCGTTCTTCCTGCTTCTGCTGGGTGTGAACTTCTGGCTCGACCGGTACACCACGGTGCAGAGCTCGGCCGGACGCTGGGCGGGTGCCTTGTACACGGACGTCAACGCGGTGGTTCCCACCAAGGCCATCCTGGCCGTGGCAGCGGGCCTGGTGGCAATCCTGTTCATTGTGGCCGCTGTGATCGCCCGCTGGCGCTTGCCCGTCATCGGCACGGCGATGCTCATCATCACTGCCATCCTGGCCGGCGGCGTCTACCCCTGGGTGATCCAGCAGTTCCAGGTACGCCCGTCGGAGAACACCCTGGAAAGGGAGTTCATCAACCGCAACATCACCATGACCCGTGCTGCTTACGGGTTGGACAAGATCGAGGTGTCCGCGTACAACGCCACCACCACGGCCACAAGCGGTGCCCTGGCCGATGATGCGCAGACGGCAGCAAACATCCGCCTGTTGGATCCGAACCTTATTTCCTCGGCGTTCTCGCAGCTGGAACAGTACCGTCCGTACTACCAGTTCCCGCAGACGCTGAACGTGGACCGCTACACGGTTGACGGCAAGGTCCAGGACACCGTGATCGCGGTTCGGGAGCTGAATCCGGATGGACTTAGCGCCAGCCAGCAGACCTGGGTCAACCGGCACATCGTGTACACCCACGGCTATGGCGTGGTTGCCGCCAAGGGCAACAAGTTCACCGCGGACGGCAAGCCGGAGTTCCTCCAGTCCGGCATTCCCACCAACGGTGTCCTCGGCAACGACACCACCTACCAGCCCCGTATCTACTTCGGCGAGAACTCGCCGGAATACTCCATTGTGGGTGCTCCGGACGGCGCCCCCAACCGGGAACAGGACCGTCCCGCCGGGCGTGAAGGCAGTGGCGAAACGCAGTACACCTTCACCGGCAACGGCGGGCCCAACGTCGGCAACTGGTTGAACCGCATTCTGTACTCCATCAAGTTCCAGTCCTCGGACCTCTTGCTGTCGGACGGCGTAAATGTGGAGTCGCAGATTCTGTATGACCGGAATCCGCGCGAACGCGTCGAGAAACTTGCCCCTTACCTGACCGTTGACGGCAACGCCTACCCGGCCGTGGTGGATGGCCGGGTGAAGTGGATCGTGGATGGTTACACCACCAGCCAGTACTTCCCGTACTCCCAGCCCCAGCAGCTGCAGAACGCCACTGTCGATTCCCAGACAAGCGCCGGCCGGACCGTTGCCTTGCCCAACAGCTCGGTCAACTACATCCGGAACTCGGTCAAGGCCACTGTCGACGCCTACGACGGATCGGTCACTTTGTACGCCTGGGATGACCAGGACCCGCTGCTGAAGGCCTGGCAGAAGGTCTTCCCGACTGTCATCAAGCCATACTCCGATATGTCGGGCGACCTCATGAGCCACGTCCGTTACCCGGAGGACCTGTTCAAGGTCCAGCGTGAACTCCTGGGCCGCTACCACGTGACGGACCCGGACAGCTTCTACCAGAACAACGATGCTTGGAGCGTTCCGAACGACCCAACGGTCTCCGAAGCCGTCAAGCAGCCGCCGTTCTACATGTCCCTGCAGATGCCGGACCAGGAGAAGCCTGCCTTCCAGCTGACCTCCTCCTTCATTCCGCAGACGGTCAATGGCAATGCGCGTAACGTCTTGTACGGGTTCCTGGCCGCGGACTCCGACGCGGGCAACGTCAAGGGCGAGAAAGCGGACAGTTACGGCAAGCTGCGGCTTCTGCAACTGCCCACTGACACCCAGGTCCCCGGGCCGGGCCAGGCCCAGAACAAGTTCAACTCCGACCCCACGGTGTCGCAGGCACTCAACCTGCTTCGCCAAGGCGCCTCGGACGTGCTGAACGGCAACCTGTTGACCCTCCCTGTGGGTGGTGGCCTGCTGTACGTCCAGCCTGTCTACCTCAAGTCCACGGGTGAGACGTCCTACCCGACCCTCCAACGCGTCCTGGTGGCCTTTGGCGACAAGATCGGCTTTGCTGCCACCCTCGATGAGGCCCTGAACCAGTTGTTTGGCGGTAACTCCGGAGCGGAGGCAGGCGACTCTGAGAACAACGGCCAAACACCGGCTACGCCGCCCGGCACCACGACTCCGCCGGCCGGACCCGTTGATGCGAAGGCAGAACTCAAGGCCGCCCTGGATGAAGCCAACCAGGCGATCCGGGACGGACAGGCCGCCTTGGCCAAGGGTGATTTCGCAGGTTACGGCCAGCAGCAGACCAGGCTGTCCGAAGCCTTGCAGAAGGCTTTGGACGCAGAAGCCAAGCTTGGTGTGACTTCTGCTCCAGCGGCGACGCCGAGTGCCACGCCGTCGCCTACCCCCAGCAGCTAGGGGATAGCCGGGGTTCACCCTGGAAGGCCGGTATCCGTGAGACTGCGGATGCCGGCCTTCCTGTGTGGAGACGCAGATCACTGCCCCTCGATTTGGTCCGCAGTTCACCGGACGGTAATGTTGTTCTTGCGACGCGGGGTGGAGCAGTTCGGTAGCTCGCTGGGCTCATAACCCAGAGGTCACAGGTTCAAATCCTGTCCCCGCAACTGGGAAAAGACCCGGATCAGAAAAACTGGTCCGGGTCTTTTGTTGTTCGTGCCTGTTTCTGCCTGCCGCATGCAACCTCACTGATTTGCGGAGATGCCAATCGGGCCACCTACGCCAATGTGATCTCCGGCACCAAGTGCCCCGAATGGCAAAAAGCGCCTTTCACATGGGGTATTGTTGATCAAGCGACGCGGGGTGGAGCAGTTCGGTAGCTCGCTGGGCTCATAACCCAGAGGTCACAGGTTCAAATCCTGTCCCCGCAACTGGAAGATGAAAGAAGTCCGGACCGGTGAAAACCGGTCCGGACTTTTTTCATACCCGGCGGTTCGCCTGGCTGGTGTAGCATCAGTCCGGCACTGGGCAACCACGGCGGAAAGGTGACATGGTCGACGAAGACAACGCGAAGGGCCCACACCGGCCGGTCCTGGAGAGGGACAGCCCCGTTGCCGTTTACCAGCAGGTTGCGGACGTCCTGACCGAACTGGTGGGCAGCCTGGAACCTGGTTCGCGGATCCCCACGGAAGAGTCGTTGATGGCGGACTACGGCATCAGCCGCACCACGGTCCGAAAAGCGATCGAGACCCTGGTGGTCAAAGGCCTGCTGGTGCGCCGGCAAGGCAAGGGGACCTTCGTCAGGGCGCAGAGCCCCGTCCGCATGCTCAACCGACTTGCACCGTTCATGGAGACCTTTACCGCCGCCGGCATGAAAACGGTCAAGGGCCTCATCGAATACAAATGGATGGAGAAAGACAGATCGGTGCCAGCCAAGCTGGTTTCCGACGACAACCTCGTCCTGGTCATCCGCCGTTCCTACTCCAGCGCCGGCTGGCCCTACGCCATTGCCGAAATCTTTATCCCGTCCCACATAGGCCGCCACATCAGCCTCGCCGACGCCGAGAAGAACTCCATCTACCAGGTCATCCAGGACCGGACCCTGAAACCCTTGCACCGGGCAGAGATCACTGTGACCATGCACGCACCTCCGGATCACCTGGCAGACGCCCTGAACGTCAGGGAGTTCCCGGTAGTACCGCGCCTGGAGCGCACCACATTGGGGCCCCATGGCGAAGTCCTGGAATGCACTGTGACCTACTTCCACCCCAAAGGTTTTGAAATCCGGGCAGAAGTAGCCACGGATGCCAGCCCGGGGGAGGAAGCGCCGGGCTCCGCCGCGCCGTAAGGCCTCCCGGATGCACTAACGGCCGGATCCCTGTGGAATCCGGCCGTTACGGCTGCACAGTTGTCGAGGCCGTGGCCCCGGTGGTGCCTAGAGCTTGTCGAAGTCGGCTTCGTCGATGGTTGCATTGGTGGTGGAGGGGGCGCCCGCACCGATCGCCGGCTTGCTGCCGCCGGACTTCAAGGCCGCGAGGCGAGCCTCGATCTCCGTCTGCTCACCGAGGTCCTCAAGCTGGTTGAACTGCGCGTCCAGGCTGGAGGCTGCGAGTTCCTGTTGGCCCAGGACCTTGGCTTCCTCGCGGCGGATCTTCTCTTCGAAACGGCCGACCTCGCTGGTGGGGTCCATGATGTCGATGCTCTTGAGGGCGTCGTGCACCTGGGACTGGGCAGCAGCCGTCTTGGAACGGGCAACAAGCTCGTTGCGCTTTGCAGTGAGCTGGTTGAGCTTGTTCTTCATCTGGTCCAAGCCACTCTTGAGCTTGTCCACGACTTCGGTCTGCGATGCAATGCTCGGTTCGGCAGCCCTGGCTTCGGACTCGGCGGCCATCTGGCGTTGAATTGCCACCTTGGCCAGGTTGTCGAACTTCTCAGCATCGACGCTGTCACCGGACGCACGGTACTCGTCTGCCTTGCGGGAAGCCGCCAGGGCCTTGTTGCCCCAGTCCTGTGCGTTCTTGATGTCCTCGTTGTAGTCCGCCTGCAGCATGCGAAGGTTGCCGATGGTCTGGGCCACAGCGGACTCGGCTTCGGCAATGTTGTTCGTGTAGTCGCGGACCATCTGGTCCAGCATCTTCTGCGGGTCCTCAGCCTGATCCAGCAAAGCGTTGATGTTTGCCTTGGCGAGCTGTGCGATCCGACCGAAAATGGACTGCTTAACCATGGTGTTGCCTTTCGTCCTGCTCAGTGGGAACCACTGAAATCAGTGATCAGTTGTTGTACCGCTTCTACGTGGGCGTATGCCCCACCTAGTCTGTCCGGGCTAGAAGTCGCCGCCGCCACCGCCGTCGCCGCCCCAGCCGCCGGCGTCAAAGCCGCCGCCCGAGTCGCCACCGCCGAAGAAGCCTCCGTCGCCGCCGTCATTGTGGCCGCCGCCCCAACCGCCCCCGCCTCCGTTGAGGATGGAGTTGATGAGGATGCCGCCCAGGATGGCCCCGCCGAGGCCGCCACCTCCGCCGCCACCGAACATGCCGCCACGGCCGTAGCCCTGGTTGGCATAGCCGAACTGGTCAACATCGGACTGGGCAAGCTGCGCTGCCTGGGCCGCGAGCGAGTGGGCCTGCTGTGCATAGGTCAACGCAGTCACGGGATCATTGCGTGAAATGGACAGGGCATAGTCCAGGTTGCGCTGGGCCTCGGCCAGCCTGGTGCGGGCCTCGGTTCCCACGCCTCCGCGGCGGGCCGTGATGTAGTCCGAGGTTGCGCTGATCTGAGCCTGGGCAGCCATGATGGTCTGCTGCAGGGAGGCCTGTGCACGGCGGGCCTGCTCCTGCTGGTCCCGGATGCCGGACAGCGACTGATCCAGCGCCTGGTGGGCAGTCTCCACGCGGTTCAAGGTGGCGATGGGGTCGATCTTGCCGCCCTGGATTTCGTTCTTGACCTGCGCCAGAGCAGACTCGACGCCCGCCACCGGGCCCGCCAGCTCAGGATGCTGTCCGGACTGGATCATGGCGCGTGCCTGGGCAAGGTCCTGGCTGGTTTCCGCCACGGCGCTTTCCAGCGAGGTCCGGGCCTCGTCCAGGCTTCCGGCGGTTTTGGAGATGGCGTCGATAAGGACGTTAGTCTGGTGCAGGCTCTCTTCCGCTGCCCGTACTGCTACGGCGGCCATGCTGTTGTCGCCGGCTGTGAGCTTCTCCTGGGCGGTTGCGACGGCGTTCTGGACGAATGCCAGCCGTTCCTTGGCCTGCAGGATGTTATCGGAGACCTGCGCCAGGGCAGAGTCGGCGTACTTGGCACGAAGGCCGTCCAGGGACTGCTCGGCGCTGGAGATCCGGGCATCGGCTTCACGGGCGCCCGCGCTGACCGTTGCCAGCGCCTGCGGGGCATTTTTCTCCAGTTCGCGAAGCGAGTCGAAATCGGCCTTCTGGTCGCGAAGGGAGGCGAGTGCTGCCTCCGAGCGGCGGATAATCTCTCCCAGCCAGCTCCGCTGCTGCTCTTCAGTGTCCGGGATGTGGTCGTCCAGTTGCTGTTGCAGCTTGAACGACTCGGTCATGTGGCCCTTGGCTTCGTGGAGGGCCTTGGTGAAGTTCCCGATGGCGGCATCGCCATACTGTGCCTGGGCGAACCCGAGTTCCTGCTCGCTGGACTTGATGGCGTCATCTGCTTCGATCAGCAGGGAACCGCTTTTCTGGCGAAGCTCAGCAATGGTGAGCCCGGCCAAAGGATCGAGCTGCTCACCTTGCGGGCCGAAGCCGGGCGAGGAGGCCTGGCCGGACTTCTTCCGGCGATTGCGCAAGTACAGGTAGGTGCCTACGCCGCCGGCAGCAACGACGCCGGCTCCCACCAGCACTCCCACGCCTGCGTTGCCGTTGGGTACGTTGCCGCTGCCGCCTCCGGCTGCGTCACCAATGGCGGCAGCGGCATCGATGACAGCCTGGGCATAATTTCCGGCGCGCAGCTGTGGATCAATGGCCTTGCTGGTGATGTTGTCACGCTGCGCGTTGGTGATTTTGCTGTTGCTGGGCTTGCCCAGCTGGTATTGGCGGGTGTCCGTTGCTACGGCGAGGACCAGGGCGTTGGGTCCGAGGTTGGCTTTCTCTGCTACGTCTGCAACCCATTCGACCCGATCGGCCGGGTTCTCGAAGCGCTTCACGAAAACGGCGTGCAGTGTCATGGCGTGTTCCGACCCGAGCTTCTGGATGGCTTCCTGCACCTTGGCTTTATCACCGCCCAGGACGCCGGCGGAATCCACGATTTTGGTGGCGGGATCAAGCGTGACCGGATCTTCGGCCCACGCTGCGCCGGCCGGTAGGGCCAACATTCCAGCCACGCCAATCACGGCGAGTACACGTTTCACTATTGACCGCATGTGCAACCCTTCAGCACGTCTGCGACTGGAACAGGGCGAACCAATCGTCACAGAATGCTCAGCGCCCCCACGCATGGTGTAAAGCCGCAGGTCGCTGTGGCAATTCCTCTTGATTCTATGGTGCACCCCACACCCCGTCCAAGGCAGTGAATATGCCACCAGCGAAATGGTGGAGAACAGCGTTCAGGCCGCGCGTTGAAGCCCTTCAGGGGGCAGTTGCAACTCTTCGCGTTCCTCGTTCAGGAAGCTCTCAGCAAACGTCCGAATTTGTTCCAGTAATAGGGTTCATAGTTAGGGGAGACAAGGACGAAAGGAAGACCATGACGGAGAACCCAGCCCAGGGCGCCGGACCAGAGAACCGCGAGCCGTCCCAGCCGCGCCAGGCTCCCGGGGTGGCCCCGAACGCCGAGGCTGCGGAGCAGGCGGCGCAAGGACAGGACCAGCCCAGCCATGATCAGGGCAACCAGCCATCCGCCCCGGGGGGCGCAGAGCCTGTCCGCGACGCGCCGGGACGCGATGCCAACGCCACCGCTCCGCTTCCAGCCTTCCATTCGCCCGGTGCTGAACCCGGCCCCTCCCAGCATCCGCAGCCTTCACAGGACCAGTTCCGTCCCAGTTACCCGCAGCGGCAGCCGTTCCATGGCGCCGGCCCGGCCCAGCCCCACCAGGGGCAAGGGGGCAGCCAGGCCAACCCGACTGCGCCCTATGGCGCGCACCAAGGCGCCTACTTCGCGGGATCACCGGGCAACGCCGGCCACCCTTACGCACAGGGCCCCCAGCACACCCAGGGCGGCCAGGCCCCCGCGGCGACCAGGAAGAAGCCTGCCTTCGGTGTGGGGACGCTGGTGGCGAGCATCCTGGCGGCGGGCCTGGTTGGCGGCGGCGTCGTGGCCGGCAGCAACGCACTGTGGGACGAGCCCGCGCCCGCGTCCTCGACGGGCGGCCAGTCGAGCACAGTGATCGTCAACAACAAGGACGATGTCAACGTCATCACCGCGGCTGCGGCCAAGGCCTCTCCCAGCGTGGTCACGATCAAGGCAACCAGCGGCGGCGAAGGCGGAACGGGCTCGGGCATCATCATCGACGACCAAGGCCACATCCTGACCAACACCCACGTGGTGACCCTTGATGGTGCGACTGCCAACGCCGCCATCGAGGTGCGGACCCATGATGGGAAGGTCCTGAAAGCCACGGTCGTGGGCACCGACCCGTTGTCCGACCTTGCAGTGATCAAGGTCAGCGACGCTTCAGGCCTTGTTCCGGCCACGTTGGGCGACTCGTCCAAGATCAACGTGGGGGACACCGCCGTCGCGATCGGTTCGCCCCTGGGGCTGACCGGCACGGTGACCGATGGCATCGTCTCCACCTTGAACCGCACCATCAGCGTGGCGTCTTCGGCTGTGCCCGAAGACGGTCCGGACGACAGCCAGGGCGACGACGAGGGCTTCCAGTTCGCGCCTCCGAACGGCGGGCAAAGCCAGCGGTCGGCCAACGAGGGGTCGATCTCCATTAATGTCATCCAGACTGATGCCGCCATCAACCCCGGCAATTCCGGTGGTGCGCTGGTCAACAGCAAGGGCGAAATCATCGGCGTCAACGTAGCGATCGCTTCGGCAGGAAGCGGCACGTCCGAATCGTCGTCCGGCAACATCGGCGTTGGCTTCAGCGTTCCCATCAACCACGCCAAGCGGGTGGCGCAGGAAATCATCGACAACGGCAAGGCAAGCCACGGGCAGTTTGGTGTGTCCGTACGGTCCAAGTCGTCCACCGGCAGCGATTCCGGTTTCTCGGTCGGCGCGGAAGTCGCGGCAGTAACCGCTGACTCAGCGGCAGCGAAGGCCGGCATCAAGGTGGGGGATGTCGTCACCAAGTTCGGCGATTACTCCATCAGCGACCCCAACCAACTCACCGCCGCTGTCCGTGAACAGCCGGCAGGCGCCAAGGTCAAGGTCACTATCCAGCGCAGCGGCCAGTCGCAGGAGATCGAGGTCACCTTGGACGCGGCCCAGTAATGCCGATAACGCACGACGGCGGCACGCACCCGGGGCGGCATGCGCACCTTGGCGCGTGCCGCCGTCGGGCTTTGGCGGTTTATCAGCGGGGTGCCAGGGACGAAACAGGGGTTAACGCCGCTGCGGATTTCCGGGCGCAATATGCTTAGCTAGGGTAGGCCCGTACGCTGGGCACTTCACGGCCACGCTGCTGCGGTTGGCCGTCCACAAGCATGGAAGGCTGCTTCGAAGACAGTGGAAGAGACATTGAAGATTGTCGTTCTGGTCAAGCACGTCCCGGACGCGCAGTTTGACAGGCACATCACCGGACCGGGCAACACCACGGACCGCGACGAGAGCATCTTGTCGGAACTGGACGAGTACGCCCTCGAGGCAGCATTGCAGCTGGCTGAGGAACGCGGCGGCGCCAAGGCCGGCAACGAGGTCATCGCGCTGAGCATGGGGCCGTCGGGCGCGGTCAATGCGGTCAAGAAGTCCCTCCAGATCGGCGCCTATTCGGGGGTCCACCTCAGCGATGACGCTTTGGCCGGTTCCGATGCCGCTGCCACCTCACTGGCACTTGCGGCGGCGATCAGGCACATCTCCTCCGATGGCCGGCCGGTGGACCTGGTCCTGACCGGCATGGCGTCCACGGACGGCGAGACGTCATTGATCCCGGCGCAGCTCGCCGAGCGTTTGTCCCTTCCGCAGGTGACCTTCGCATCCACCCTGGACGTCAATGGGCGTACAGTGGTTGCCCGCCGTGATGCCGGCACCCATTCGGAGACGGTGGAGGCGCAGTTGCCCGCGCTGGTCTCGGTCACGGACCAGATCAATGAGCCGCGCTACCCCAACTTCAAGGGCATCCTGGCCGCCAAGAAGAAGAAGATTGCGTCGCTGACCCTGGCCGATCTTGGAATCGATCCTTCACAGGTGGGCCTTGCCGGTTCATGGACCGTCGTGGAAACTGCCGAGGCCCGCCCGCCGCGGACCGGCGGCACCATCATCACCGACGAAGGCGATGCCGGCATCAAGCTGGCCGACTTCCTGGCCGCACAGAAGCTGCTCTAAGAGGACTGCACACCATGGCTAACGCACTCGTTTTCATCGACAACCCCGGAGCCGCGCTCAAGAAGAGCAGCCTGGAGCTCCTGACCATCGCCCGGCAGCTGGGGGAGACCGCCGTTGCCGTCAACGGTGACCTGGGTGACGACACCGTCGCCACGCTCGGCACGTACGGGGTCACCACGGTCTACCAGCCCTCCGCGGACGACCTCGGCGACTACCTGGTGGCCCCCAAGGCCGCCTTCCTTGCCGCTGCAGTGGCAGCGTCCGGCGCTACCAGGGTCCTGCTGGAGAACTCTCCTGAAGGCAAAGAGATCGCAGGCCGGCTGGGCATCAAGCTGAATGCCGGAGTGATCACCGACGTCGTTGGCGTCGAAGCGGACGGATCTGCGCACAAGTCGGTGCTGGCAGGTTCCTACAACACCACCTGCAAGGCCACCACTGCGGTGGCGGTCCTGACGGTGAAGGCCAACCTCGTGGAGCCTGAACCCGCGGCATCGGCCAGCTCGCCGGAGACAGCCAAAGTGGAGATTCCCGCAGACGCGGCATCAACAGCGGCCCGCATCGCCTCACGTGCGGCCAAGCCTGCCAGTGGCCGCCCGGACCTCAGCGAAGCCCGGATCGTCGTGGCCGGTGGCCGCGGCGTCGACGGCGACTTTGGGCCCCTGGAAGATCTTGCCGATGTCCTGGGGGCTGCCGTGGGTGCTTCGCGTGCGGCCACGGACGCAGGCTGGATCGGCCATGACGCGCAGGTGGGCCAGACCGGCGTGACCGTTTCGCCCCAGCTGTACATCTCGGCGGGCATCTCCGGCGCGATCCAGCAGAAGGCCGGCATGCAGACATCCAAGGTAATCGTTGCCATTAACAAGGATGCCGAGTCGCCGGTCTTCGAGATCGCCGACTTCGGCATCATTGGTGACCTTTTCAAGGTCATCCCGCAGGCAACCGAAGAGATCAAGAAGCGGAAAGGCTGATCCTTTGAGTTCTGGCGTTTCGTCAGCAAAGAGCCCGTTCAATGCCTCCACGGAGCGTGTTGAACGGGTGCTTTGTTTTACCGCCCATCCGGACGACATCGACTTCGGCGCCGCCGGAACCATTGCGGCCTGGACTGCAGCCGGTGTCGAGGTGACGTACTGCATCATGACCGATGGTGACGCGGGCGGCTTCGATCCGGTGGACCGCCAGCGGATCATCGAGCTGCGGGCGGAGGAGCAGCAGCGCGCGGCCTCGATCGTGGGCGTGGAGGATATCCGCTACCTGCACGAACGCGATGGCTACCTGGAGCCGACGCACCATGTCATCAAGCAGGTGGTCCAGCTCATCCGCGAGATCCGTCCTGACATTGTGCTGACCATGCATCCCGAACGGAACTGGGACCGCATCCAGAAGAGCCATCCTGACCACCTGGCCGCTGGAGAGGCGGTGACCCGCGCCGTATATCCGGCGGTGGAGAACCCTTTCGCCTACCCGGAGCTCGCCGAGGCCGGCCTGCAGGCCTACAAACTTCCATGGCTGTGGTTCATTGCCGGTCCGGAAAACCGCGAGAACCACTTCGTGGATGTATCGGACCACGTTGAGGCCAAGGTGGAGGCGATCCGCGTCCACGCCAGCCAGCACCCGGACATCGGGGCGATGGAGCGGGTGGTGCGGGGCATGATGGTCGCCAATGCCGAACGGGCGGGGCTCCCCGCCGGGCTCAGTGCGGAGGCTTTCCACGTTGTGTCGGTGAATGGATCCAGCACAATCGCCGGCTTCTGATATTGCCGATGGTTCTCCCTTCCCCTAAGCTGGACCTCAGTTAAATCATATTTATTGAGGAAGGCAGGCTTTGATGACGAAGACTGCACAGCAGCCGGTGTTGGTGATCATGGGAGTCTCCGGCTCGGGAAAGTCCACCGTTGCCGGTGTCCTGGCCGGAAAACTCGGGTGGGACCTGGCCGAGGGAGACGACCTCCACCCCGCCGCCAATGTTGCCAAGATGCAGGCGGGCCAAGCGTTGGACGACGCCGACCGCTGGCCTTGGCTGGACACGATCGCAGAGTGGATCAGGAACCACACAGTAGCCGGGACCCCGGCCATCATCACGTGCTCGGCCTTGAAGAAGAAGTACCGTGATGTACTGCGTGGAGACCACGTAGTGTTCGTCTTCCTCCAAGGCAGCCAGGACAGGATCTCGGACCGGCTGGCATCACGGCACGGCCACTTCATGCCTCCATCGCTGCTGGAGTCCCAGTTTGAGGCCCTGGAAGAGCCCACCGAAGACGAGAACCACATTTCCCTCTGCGTCTCGGCGTCACCGGCAGAGGAAGCCGATGAGGTCATCGAGCGGCTCGGCCTGGTGCCGGCAGCTGCGGACACCGGAGTGGTCGCTCCCTAGTGCTTGCGAAACAATGACCGACGGCGGCCGTTCCCACATCTGGTGGGGCGGCCGCCGTCGTCATAAGCACCTGCGTGATCGGCGCGGGCGTGGCGTCAGGCAGCCAATGGGACCACAAGCACCAGCGGAAGGGTGGGTGAGCTCGAACCGCCGGTCGGTTCCACGGTGATCGCCACGGAGGATGCCGACGAGAGTCCCTTCACGACCGCAGGCTTGGACAGCGTCCGGGCATCCATGGTGCCCTGCGGTACCGGCGCTGAGCCGTCCTTGGGCAGCGTCCACAACTGGTAGACCTTGCCCTCCGGGGCGGGGGCGACGTCGTCCATGAGCACCACGAAGGAATCCTTGGCCGACGAGGCCGAGATGGTGGCCGTGCCTCCACCGGGGACCGGAGCGGTCTGCTTCTGGACGTCCTGGGCTTGCAGGATCTGGTTCACTGGATCGTTTTGCGCAGCAACATAGGCGCCAACCCCAACACCTCCCAAGGCAACCACGGCTGCCGCTGCCACACCCACCAGCCACGCACGGGCTCCGGTGAGGCGGCTGCGCCCGCTGCGCCTGGCCCTGGCCGCGGAGAGTTCGTCGATGCCTGCAGCGCCACCGGCCGGGCTGGCGTCGACCGCCGTTGAACCGGCAGTGTTGTGGACCGGACCTGCGGCTGCGCCGGACGTGGGGGACCCCGCAATCCGGTCAAGGATGCTGTCGAAAAGCCCCGGCGGCGGCTCTTCCTCGGCCGTGAAGCTGATGGTCAGCGCCTCGCGGGCCTGCCGGACACGCTCGTGGAACTCCGGTGCCTCCGGGGCATCCTTGAGGTAGTCATCCACCATGGTCCGTTCAGCATCGCTGAGGGCATCCAAAGCGTAGATTTCAGCCAGTTCGAGGACGCGGCCCTCGGACAGGTCGGTTGCAATATCATTGGCGAACATTCTGCGGACAAATCCTCCACCGGTATTTTCGCTCACGTCAGACCACCCCCAGGCAGGTCTTCAAACGCAGAAGGCCATCCCGGATGCGGGACTTGATGGTGGGCACCGCCGCGCCGAGGTGCTCTGCGACTTCGCGGTAGGTCAGTCCGCCATAGTAGGCAAGGCGCACAGATTCCCGCTGTGTTTCGGTGAGGGTGCCCAGGCAACGGCTCACGGCCTCGGCTTCAAGGTTGGTATCGGCTTCTTCGGCCACGACGTCGCGGTCCGGATCCTGGCTGGCAGCGCCATACTTCGCTTCACGGTCCGTGGCGGATTGCACTGCACGGACGCGGTCGATCGCCCTGCGGTGGGCTATGGTCATCAGCCATGCAAGCGGGCTTCCGGCTGACCGGTCGAACCTGGCCGCGCCTTGCCAGACCTGGATGAAGACCTCCTGGGTGGCGTCTTCGCTGAGTTCGGGGTCGATCAGCACGCGCCTGGCCATGCCAAATACCCGGCGGGAGGTCAACTGGTAGAACTCGGCAAATGCCTGCTGGTCGCCGCTGGCAATGAGTTCCAGCAGGCCGGCCAGCCGGGCATTCAGATCAGTTGCCGTGCCGGAAGCTTCGAAGACCGGGGGGCCTGGGTTGTTCGGGATGTCCATCACTTTCCAGCATAGGTCGTCGTGTTTGAAAGCGGCAGCGCGCCCCGGCTGTGTTGCGGGAGAGGCGGCACGCCGGCTGTCCAGGGCCGTCCTTGTCTCCATCGCACTCACGGCTGCTCCTCACTCGAATATCCAGGCCAGGGACGTTCCCTGCATATGTCATTCGGTGCCGGAGCCCGCGCGGATGGCTACAGCTTTGCCCCGGCGAACCCGTTTTGCCGCCATGCCTCGAAGACTGCGATCGAGGCCGCATTGGCAAGGTTCAGGGAGCGCAGGGTGGGCCGCATCGGGAGCCGGACGCGGGCCGTGACGTGGGGGTCGTCCTTCAGCCACTGGGGAAGTCCAACCGATTCCGGCCCAAACATCAGGACGTCGCCTTCCCTGTAGCTGACATCGGTGTAGGACGTGTCTCCGTCGGAGGTGAAGGCGAAGACGCGCTCCGGCTGCAAAGCCGACCACGCGGCGTCGATGTCTTTATGGACCGTCACCACAGCGAGATCGTGGTAGTCCAGCCCGGCGCGCCGGAGCTTGGCGTCGGAGAAGTCGAAGCCCAACGGCTCCACCAGGTGCAGCTCGGCGCCGGTGATGGCAGCCAGGCGGATGGCATTGCCCGTGTTGCCGGGAATTTCCGGGGTGTGAAAGAGGATGCGGAACACCGTTACATCCTAGCCAGCATTGGTGTGGTTCCCGGACCGGCAGTTCAGTGCATGCCCCGCAGCAGGCGCGCCAGGACCGGGACCACCACGGTATTTGGTGCCGGCCCGGATGACAGGAAGTGTTTCAGGCCGCGGACCAAACCAGCCCCGTTGACCACTTCCACAGCAGATTGGCTCGACTTTCCCCGGCCGTATTGGTCGATCACGGGCTCGTGCAGGTTGCCGTCCGGGCCGTGGAGCACTACCCAGCCCGTGACGTTGAGTTCGGGGAAGATGTCCTGCATGTGGCGCACGATGTGGCCCAGCTGCGGGGGAGCAACGGAACGGCCCCCGTGGCGCAGGGTCTGCCCGTCCCAGGCGTAGGCTCCTTTGGGCAACAGCATGGACCCGACCAGTGCCAGCCTGTAGCCGGACAGCACGGCGTGGTCGATGTGGTTGTTGTCCGACGGTGAGCGGAGCCCGTTGATGAGCCGGGCTGCGGGAATCCCAGGCAGGACTTGCCGGCTGATGAGGTTCACGGTTCGAAGCTCGCGTTGGATGCGCGCCTCGGCCCCGAATATGCCGCGCTTGCGGGGCAGCCCGTGGACCTGCCGGGCAGCCTCGGAACGGGAGAGCAGCGGCACCTCGTTTGGGTCGTCGAAAGACGGTACGTAGACGGCAGGGTCGCCAGCGGTGTTGCGCTGCGGCTGGGCCCGCTTCGCTGCGGTTGACGCAGCGTAGGCCGGCGGCTGTGTTCCGGTGTAGTCGCCGGGCCTGGGTTGCCCGGCGCGGCCGCTGGCGTAACGGCGGTCGTACTCAGCCCGCCGCTGGGGGTCGATCAGGGTTTCATAGGCCAGGGTGACGCGTCGGAACATTTCGGCCTCGCCGCCGTGATCCGGGTGGGCCTTGCGGGCAGCCTTGCGGTAGGCAACCTTGATTTCCTTCTCAGACGCCGTCACCGGCACACGGAGAACCTGGTAATGCGACTTGCTGCCCTCGGCCAAGCACTGGCCCTTCCCTTGGATGGCGACCCCGCCCCGGTATGGGGCGTTGGGGCCAGTTTATCCAGCCCACTCAATGAACGACGCCGGGAGTGTCCAGGGTTCCCGGCCGGCTGCCCCGACCGTCCTGCGGACGTGCGTGCCCGGGAGGGAAGCTAGACTCGGTGGGGCAACGGACACGTTAGACCGCACACTTCAGGGGGCCAGGCAATGCGCAGAGTTCGACGGCGGGTGGCGGCCTTGGGTGCCGCAGGAACCGTGGGCGTGTTGCTGGCCGCGTGCAGTGTCAGCGTTCCGGACCCGGCTGCGCCGACGCCCGCCGTTTCGGAGCCGGCCCTGGCAACGCCCACCATCACCCCCGGCCATGATGCCGCGGCTGTTGCGGCCAAGGATCTTCCGCTCGACGCCGGCGGCACCCTGGCCGCGGGGGACCCGGTGACGGTGGGCAACCGCCTGGAGGAGGTGCCTGGGTGGTCCGTGGTGCACTCCGGCCTGCAAGGGGAGAACAAATACAAAAAGACGGACGGCTGTATGGCAGTGGCAAGGGTCGCCGTGAACCAGGGACCCTTGGTGGTACCAGGCGATGACGCTGCCTCCACCAAGGCACTGTTCGCCTACCTGGACGCCGGAACCGCTGCGGAAAACCTGAAGCCGGTCAAGCTGCCGTGGGGGCAGGATACTGACGGGCCGCAGCGCCAGGTGGAGTTCCTTGCCCTGGAGTCTCCGGGCACATCCGGTGGACAGGCCATGCTGGTGTGGGCGCGGCTGTTCAGCAAGCCTGCCTCCTCGGTGTACGTTTCGCTTGCCTGTCCTGACGCGAACACGCTTGCCACCTCCAAGGCCGAGCTCGCCGGGCATGTTGCGGTGGTTCCTCCCGGCCAGTGATGTTCGCCGGATTCTTTAGCAATTCATCTTGTTTTTAGAGATACCCTTAACCCATGACAGGCCTTCCTTGGCTTCGGCGCATTTCAGCTGTTGCATCGCTTGACGACGCCGGCAGGCGCTCCCTTTACGGCTACGTCCGCAGCTCCGCCCATGCCGTGGGCCGGGACGAAGCTGCGCAGGCATTGGGCATGCCACGCAGTACCGTGTCTTTCCACTTGGACAGGATGGTCCGTGACGGTCTGCTGGCGGTCGAGTTCCGGAAATCTTCCGACCGGACGGGCCCAGGATCCGGCCGACCGGCCAAGATGTACCGGGCCGCGGTGGACGAGGTGTCCGCGTCCGTTCCCCAGCGGCGCTATGATCTCGCGGCTGATCTCCTCGCGGCTGCGGTTGAGCAATCCCTGTCCGCGGATGTCAGGGTTCAGGATGCCCTACGGGAAGCAGCGGAACGCACGGGTGTGCGTTTGGGGTCTGCGGACCTCCATGACTCCCTTGGGCAGCTTGGCTACGAACCGCGGGCTGATGCGGACGGCGGCACGAGCCTGACCAGTTGTCCCTTCCATCGGCTCGCCCTGGAGCACCGGGACCTGGTGTGCACCATGAACGGAGCCCTGCTTGCCGGCGCGGCAACGGCGGCCGGTCTCCCCGCGGACAGCGTCCAAGCGGACAACCGGCCGGGTTATTGCTGCGCCAGGATCGTTGCTTCCGGGACCGCTCCCGGCAACGTTCCTGGCCCTGCGGCGGAGGTGGGACCCCAGGGGTAACCTGCAGTTCCCTGCTCGATAGAATGGCAAGGTGCCTGTATACCTTGACCACGCCGCCACCACCCCCATGTCGGCCGAGGCCCTTGCCACCATGACCCGGGAGCTGGCCCGCACCGGAAACCCGTCCTCCCTGCACAGTGCAGGCCGCCGTGCCCGCCGGACGGTGGAAGACGCACGCGAGACGCTGGCTGCTGCCGCCGGCGCCCATCCCTCCGAGGTCATCTTCACCTCCGGAGGGACGGAAGCGGACAATCTGGCGGTCAAAGGCCTCTATTGGTCCCGTCGCGCCGAGGACCCGGCACGTACCCGGATCCTGTGCTCCGCCGTCGAGCACCACGCGGTCATGGATACGGTGGAGTGGCTTGAGCGGCACGAACATGCCGAGGTCGTCTGGTTGCCGGTCGATTCAACGGGTGCTGTGGAGCTTGACGCCGTCCGTGCTGAGATCGAGCGGGATGCGGACTCGATCGCCCTGATCACCGTGATGTGGGCCAACAATGAAGTCGGCACCCTGCAACCCATCCCCGGGATCGTGGAACTGGCCTCACTTCATGGAATCCCGGTGCATTCGGACGCAGTTCAGGCCTTTGGTTCCGTCCCCGTCGATTTCCGTGCGTCGGGACTGGCCGCGATGTCCGTTTCAGGGCACAAGCTCGGCGGTCCCGTGGGTGTCGGGGCGCTGTTCCTGGGCCGGGCGGTCAAGCTCACGCCAGTCCAGCACGGTGGTGGCCAGGAACGCGATGTCCGGTCCGGAACCCTGGACACGCCGGCCATTGCCGCTTTTGCTGCCGCCACAGAGCGGGCGTCAATGGATCTTGACGGGGAGGGAAAAAGGCTGGCTGCCCTGCGGGACAGGCTCATCGCGGGAGTCAGGGAGGCCGTGCCGGACGCTGTGCTGCGCGGGGCAGAGGGCAGCGGGAGGCTCCCTGGTAATGCCCACTTCACCTTCCCCGGCTGTGAAGGCGACTCCCTGCTCTTCCTGCTCGATCTTGCGGGTGTGGAATCGTCCACGGGCTCGGCTTGCACGGCGGGGGTGCCGCGGCCGTCGCACGTCCTGCTGGCCATGGGACTGGACGAAGAGACTGCCCGGGGCGCCCAGCGCTTCAGCCTGGGCCACAGCTCCGTTGACGCAGATGTTGATGCCCTGCTCAAAGCACTTCCGGATGCCTGCCAGCGGGCACGCCAGGCGGGCATGGCGGGCCACGAATCAACCATCCAGACAGCGGGCACCGTGGCCAGGCGAGGCGCAGCCGGACCAGCCTGACCCCATACCGGCTGCTAGGCCGAAGGCAGCAGTTCCTGCAGGGGAACCCCGGGGTCGGTCAGTTGGGCCGGGTCGAGTTCGACCTTCCCTGAAATCAGTGACTTGATGGTTTTGTGAACGCGGGGCACATTGACGCTGAGGCCGGCTACCAGCCGGCTGGATCCATTCCTTCCCCCGCGGAGCCAGAAGGCGAGGAAACCCTCGTCATCAAGGGAGCCGCGGAGCACAGGTGCGGTTCCGGTGGCGAGTGATGGGTAGCCGGAGTATTCCATGCCCACGCTGAACTGGTCCGTATAGAAGTACGGCACCATATCCAGGGCGGCATCCTGGCCGAGCATTGACTTCGCCGCCACTTTGCCTCCATTGAGCGCGTTGGACCAATGCTCGCTGCGGTGGTGCTGGCCCGTGAAGGGATGCAGGGCGTTGGCGACATCCCCGGCCGCGAAGATATCCGGAGCGCTGGTGCGCAATCCCGGGTCCACCAGGATGCCGTTCTCCAGGCGGAGTCCGGCCGTGGCAGCCAGGGCCGTATCAGGAACGACTCCTACGGCAATGACCACGATGTCTGCCGGCAGTACTTCGCCGGTGTCAGTGACGACAGCGGACGCATGCCCACCGTTGCCTTGGATGGCTTTCGCGCTCGCCGGAAGAAGGAAACGCGTGCCCTGCCCTTCATGGACCCGCTTGAAGAAATTCCCCAGTTCCGGGCCCACCGCTGCGCCGAGCGGTACGTCTTCGAGTCCGATCAGAGTCACCTGGTTGCCATATGTTCGTGCTGCAGCGGCCAACTCCATGCCGATCCACCCGGAGCCAACCATGACCACGCGGCGGCCGCCGTCCCTCAACTGGTCGCGAAGCTTGAGGCTGTCGTCGAAGGTCCGGAAGGTCATGACGCCGTCCAGCTCGCTGCCCGGAAGGGGGATGCTGCGCGGTTTCGACCCTGTTGCGAGCAACAGCTTCGAGTATTGGATGGTCCGGCCATCCGTGAGTTCCACCTCATGGTCCCTTGGCCGGACCCCGGCGGCCGGGGTGCCGGTGAGGAGTTCGACGTCGTTCGCGCCGTACCACTCTGCGGGAACAACGGGGACCGCGTCCTCCTCCGCTTTCCCGAGGAGGAAGTCCTTGGACAGCGGTGGACGGAGGTAGGGTATCCGCTCCTCGGCTGCCAGGAGGGTGATCGGGCCCGCGAAACCCTCGGCCCGAAGGGTCTTGGCGGCTGTGGCCCCTGCAAGGCCGCCACCTGCGATGAGCATCTGTCCGGTGTCCATGATCCGCTCGATTCCTAGCCGGTGATTCTAAAAGCAGTACTTTTGATTTTAGAGCGGCCGAACTGAGGGGTCAACGGTTTTAGGGCCCGTAGAGCACAGCGCGCTAGAATGGATGGGCGTTCCGGCTGCTCCCTGCCGGCCCGTTCTCCCACCATCCAGCAACCATGGAAGCCAGCATGCGAGTTCTTGCAGCAATGAGCGGCGGAGTCGATTCCGCCGTAGCCGCCGCCCGCGCCGTCGAGGCCGGACACGACGTCGTGGGTGTCCACCTGGCGTTGTCGCGCATGCCCGGAACACTGCGGACCGGCAGCCGGGGCTGCTGCACCATCGAGGACTCCCGTGATGCATGGCGCGCATGCGATGTCCTGGGCATCCCGTACTACGTGTGGGACTTCTCCGAGCGGTTCAAGGAAGACGTCGTCCAGGACTTCATTGATGAGTATGCCGCGGGCCGTACCCCCAACCCCTGCATGCGCTGCAATGAGCGCATCAAGTTCGCCGCCCTGCTGGAGAAGGCCATTGCCCTGGGTTTCGACGCGGTGTGCACCGGCCATTACGCCAAGGTCATCGAAGATGCCGACGGAAACCGCGAACTGCACCGTGCGGCGGACTGGGCCAAGGACCAGAGCTATGTCCTGGGTGTCCTGACGCACGAGCAACTCAAGCACTCCATGTTCCCGCTGGCCGATACCCCATCCAAGGCTGAGGTCCGCGCCGAGGCCGAGAGGCGCGGCTTGTCCGTGGCCAACAAGCCGGACAGCCACGATATCTGCTTCATCCCCGACGGCGACACTCGCGGCTGGCTGGCCGAGAAGATCGACATGACTACGGGGGACATCGTGGACGAGACCGGCACCAAGGTGGGCGAACACTCCGGCGCCAATGCTTTCACCGTGGGCCAGCGCCGGGGCTTGAAGCTCGGCACGCCCGCCGCTGATGGAAAGCCGCGCTTCGTGCTGGAGATCCGCCCCAAGGACAACAAGGTGGTGGTGGGCCCTGAATCCCTCCTGGCCATCGACGAAATCCGGGGCATCAAGGTTTCCTGGGCCGGGCTGCCCATTGCTGAGGTAACTACCGGTGAAGAGTTTGATTGCCACGCCCAGGTCCGAGCCCACGGCGACCCCGTGCCTGCCCGCGCCCGCGTGGAGGCGGTCACGGGCGACGACGGCCAGGATCGGCCCGGGCTTGTGGTGACGCTGGAGGACCCCCTGCGTGGCGTGGCTCCCGGCCAGACTGTTGTCCTGTACCAAGGAAGCCGTGTGCTGGGCCAGGCGACCATTGACGCGGCCCGTTCCCTGCAGAGGGCTGTCCTCCAGTAGTCATTGCCTCCAGCCTGACCCCACCCCATACTTGCCCTAAGCAGCGCAACCGCTGCGGCTGGGGTGGTCCGCGATCGGGATGGCGATGGCTGTGGCATTTCCTAAGAAGAGCCCGGGAGACATCAAAGCCGGTCAGATGGTCTCCGTCACGGTCCTGGCGGAAGGGCCGATCGGCAGCGGTGGCCAGCCGCCGTTGACCGCACAGGTACGCATTCCTGTGGAGCGGCTGCGCAGGGGTCCGACGGGCCATCGCTACGCCATCCACATCCGCAAATGGCGCGGTACCAACGTCTCGCCGGTGACCTTGACGCGGCAAGGAGACCCCTGGCAATTGGTGTCCCTGCCGCCACCGGAGGAACTGCGGGAACTCCTGGATGACACCCGCTTCCTTGCCCAGCACGTGTACGCCGTAGCGATGAACACACTGGACATTTTTGAAACAACTCTGGGACGCCGGATGCCGTGGGTGCCCGAAGGCAGGGTTGTGCTCAAGGCCCGGGACCGTGTCACGGCGACGGACACCGGATACGAACGCGGCACCAACATCATCCGCTTCGGTTCAGTCGACAGGATGGGCTACAAGGTCCCAACCGCTCTTTACCGGGATATCGTTGCCCACGAAGTGACCCACGCAATCCTTGACGGTTTCCGCCCGGCATGGGCGGACCACCTGGCAACCATGGAACAACTGGCCATGCATGAGGCGCTGGCGGACCTCGTGGCCATCCTGTCCGTCTTCTCCTCACGGGAGGTGGTCCACCGGCAGCTTGAGGCGGCCGCCGGCGGGGGACAACGCGGCGTCGGCGACGACGAGCTGATGCGTTCACTGTTCGACTTTGCCCGCGATCTCTTTGCCCGGGGTCCCCTGCGGGAACCGCTGCTTGGACCGGTGCCCGAAAACTGGCAGGACCTGGTGGAACCCCACGCCCGGGGGTCCGTGGTGGTGGGGGCGGTTCTCCGGGCCGTCCGGCACCTTTGGTCGGAGCGGAATGCACGCATGGGTGGGCACCCAAGCCTCCAGCAGAAAGCAGAGTCAGGATCAATCGTTGCCATGCGGGTGCTCCGCATGGTGATCCGGGGACTCTCCTATATGCCACCGGTGGATGTGGGCTGGCGCGACCTGCTGCGGGGGATCATCGCAGCCGACCTGGACATGGTGCCCGAGGACGCATACGGGTACAGGGACGCTCTGCAGAATGAATTTTCGGCGATCGGCATCCGCCGGGTTTCCCTGCATAACATCAGCGGCGTGGACAACTACCAAGGGCTGCGATATCCGATCCGCTTGTCTGCCCTCGGCTCAGATCCCCAGGAAGTGCAGCGGTTCGTGTGGGAAAACCCCAGGCTGCTGGACGCAGCCAGGCTGGAGCGGCGCACTCCCTTGAGTTCCACCCGGGTGCGGACCTCCGAACGGGTCTCCCCGGACGGGTTCATTATTTCGGAAATCGGTGCGTCGTTCATCCAAACAGTGCGTATGAGCCGGAAGGAAGCCTATGTGCGCCTTGGCCTCAAAACCCGCAGGGAGTACGTGGACGTCCGGGGCGGCGGGCTGCTCCGCTTCGACGCAGGGGGCCGCTTGGTGTACGCGGCGCTCAAACCGGTCATGGACAGGGAGCGCCAGGGACTTCTTTTCGGGTCGGACCAACATCATGACGCCGAGGAAGCCGCGTCATCGGGGGTCCGGGACAAGTTCCACGGCACCGGGGAGTAATGCCCGGCAACGGCTGCAGTTCCAAGTGATTTCAAGCAGTAGCGGCCACCGCCGCCGTCAGCTTCCCCACGCGGCCTTGCGTGCCGCCGTCGTGCCTTCCAACTGCGCTACTTGGTCAAAACCGCCGGCCTTCAAGCCCTTGCTGACCAGTTTCAGGATCTCTGCCCGGGGGGACGACCCGTCGCTCGCCAACGACTTCAACAAATGGTAGGTAAAGGCTCCGTTGTAGCGGCCATCGATGGGAGCATCGGCCGCAGTCTGGTCCGCCCGGCAAGCCGCCATGAGCACAGGCCGGGATGAAACCGATGCCTTGACCAGGTCACGGAGGGTGCGGGTGTCGCTGAACTCGCTGGCTGCCACAGCCCGGGGCGTAGGAGCCGGGAGGAAACGCGGGCGGCGGCCCGGCAGCAGATCCAATGACTTCAGTCCTGTCCCGCTGTGGCAGGTGTCCAGGACCACCTCCATGAGCACGCCTTCCGGAACGCGGGTAAAGAGCGATGCCAGTTCATCATCCGTGATGACGGTCGCAGGATCCCAGGCGTCTCCTGCGTTGTTGATGTCATAGCAGGCAAAGGCCTCATCCAGGCGGTCGGCTTCGTCGCCGCTGGTATCCGGGACCTGCGTGCCGTGGCTTGAGAAAGTAAACACCAAGTGGCGGGACCCGCCCTCGACAGCGCTGTCCACAAGCTCGTTCAACGCGGCCAGCACATTCTTCCTGGTTGCCTTGGCATCCCGCAGCACGGTGATGCCGGCTTCCGGAAAACCGTACGTGGCCTCAAGGACGGAGGCCAGGTCTTCAGCGTCATTGACGCATCCCTGCAGCCAGCTCGATGAGGGGAGGTACTTGAATTTGTTGATCCCTACACAGAGGGCTGACTTGGTCATGGGCCCGTCCTTTCGCAACCAAGATATTCCTGCACCCGCTGCCGGGCAATGGCCTTGGGCGGTGGGCAGGAAGCTACTGACAGGTAAAGTTTGTGTCTCGAATCACAAAATGAATGCTTCACGATGGCGGAAGTCTGGTTGAATCGGGAGGTCAAGAGTGTGCCGCCCATCACATTGCAGGGGCGCACCGAAACCATCGAACAGAAGGTTCACCCAGATGGCACTGAACAAGAAGGCCCTGAACAGCGTTATCGCGCTCGCGGGCATCTCCGCGCTCGCCTTGACCGCCTGCACAGGGCCCTCGGGCGGAGGATCCTCGTCCGCTCCGGCAGCCGAAGGACCCATCGCCTACGGCACCACCGACAAAGTCACTGCGCTGGACCCTGCCGGGTCCTACGACAACGGTTCATTCATGGTGATGAACCAGATCTACTCCTTCCTCCTCAACTCAAAGCCCGGCGGTGCCGAACCGGTGCCCGACCTGGCGGAATCGTCCTCCTTCACGGCGCCCACCGAGTACACCGTCAAACTCAAGCCCAACCTCAAATGGGCCAACGGCCACACCCTGGACTCCAAGGACGTCAAGTTCTCCTTCGACCGCCAGGTGGCCATTAACGATCCAGCCGGTCCCGCCACCCTGCTGACCAACATCGAGAGCGTCACTGCCCCCGATGCCAACACGGTGGTCTTCAAACTGAAGCTCGCGAACGACCAGACCTTTGCCCAGATCCTCAGCAGCCCGGCTGCCCCGATCGTGGACGACGAAGTGTTCCCGGCGGACAAGCTCCTGGCTGACGATGACATCATCAAGGCCAATGCCTTCCACGGCCAGTACACCATCGACAGCTACAAGAAGAACGAGCTCGTCAGCTTCAAGGCCTTCCCCGACTACCAGGGGGTCCTCGGCAAGCCGGCCAATGACGAAGCGACCATCAAGTACTACGCCAGCCCCACCAACCTGAAGCTGGACATCCAGCAAGGCAACATCGACGTTGCCTTCCGCAGCCTCAGCGCCACGGATGTGGACGACCTCAAGAAGGACTCCAAGGTCAAGGTCCTGACCGGTCCCGGAGGCGAAATCCGCTATATCACCTTCAACTTCGACACCATGCCCTTCGGCAACAAAGCCGAAGGGGCCGATCCTGCCAAAGCACTGGCCGTTCGCCAGGCAGTGGCCCATCTCGTGGATCGGCAGGCGATCGCCGACCAGGTCTACAAGGGCACGTACCTGCCGCTGTGGTCCAACGTTCCCAATGGCTTCCTCGGAGCCAACGAGTCCTTCAAGGACGCCTACGGCGACAGCGGCAAGCCCAGCCTGGACAAAGCCAAGAAAGTGCTGTCAGACGCGGGAGTCACCGGACCCGTGGCCCTGAACCTCCAGTACAACCCGGACCACTATGGCGGATCCTCCGGTGACGAGTACGCGATGATCAAGGAACAGCTCGAAAAGTCCGGACTCTTCACGGTGAACCTGCAGTCCACCGAATGGGTGACCTACAGCAAGGCCAGCCGTGCCGATGAATACCCGCTGTTCCAGTTCGGGTGGTTCCCGGACTTCAGCGATGCCGACAACTATCTCACCCCGTTCTTCCCGGAGGGCGGCTTCCTGAAGAACCACTACAACAACGCCACGGTGAACGAACTCATCAGCAAGCAGCTCACCGAAGCAGACAAGTCAGCCCGCGAAACCGCGATCAAGGACGTACAGAACGCCTTGGCCAAGGACATCTCTACGCTGCCGTTGCTGCAGGGGGCGCAGGTTGCCATTGCAGGCAGCGGAGTCAATGGCGTGGAAAACACGCTGGACGCCTCCTTCAAGTTCCGCCTCGGAACCATATCCAAGTAGCTGCGCCAGGGGGAGGCGGGACACTGACCAGGTGTCCCGCCTCCTGTGCTGACCACCATCGCCGGCAGCCACCAGCAACCCCGCGCAACCCACGGGCAGGAGCCATAGGCAACAATGACAACACTCATAGACGTACCCGATGCCGAACCCGGCGTCGTGGCCCCCAAAAGCAAATCCAGGCCCGGTGGAGGACTTGGCAGATACATCGTGGTCAGGTTCTTCCTGATCATCCCCACGGTTTTCATCCTGGTGACCCTGGTCTTCTTCCTGATGAGGGTCATCGGCGACCCCATCACTGCTGCCCAGGGCGGACGGTTGCCCCCGGACGTGCTTGCACAGCGGATTCATGAGGCCGGGTACGACAGGCCCGTCCTGGTCCAGTACTTCGAATACCTGGGCCAGCTGCTGACAGGCAACTTCGGCACCACCATCACGGACCGCCGTCCGGTGGTCGAAGTCCTGTTCACCTTCGGCGCTGCCACACTGGAACTGAGCATCAATGCCCTGATCGTCGCGCTTGCCGTGGGAATTCCCTTCGGGCTCATTGCCGCCCAGCACCGGGACAAGGCTTCCGACGCAGTCCTCAGGATCTTTGCCATCCTTTGCTATGCGACACCAGTGTTCTTCTCCGGGCTCCTCCTCAAACTGACCTTCTCGGTGTGGCTGGGGTGGTTTCCGGTGGCCGGGAGGGCGTCCACGCGGACTGAACTGGCCATGAGCAATCTTGCCGCGCCCTCCGGGATCTACTGGCTGGATGCCCTGCGCAGCGGCAACTTCACCGCTTTTGGTGACATCGCCTCGCACGCAGTCCTTCCCGCTGCTGCCCTGGGGCTGCTGACGGCCGGCGTCTTCCTGCGCCTGGTCCGCACCAATGTGATCGGAACGCTGGGCAAGGACTATGTGGAGGCCGGTCGCTCCCGTGGCGTCAGCGAGTACAGGCTGCTGACGAAGCATGCGTACAAGCCGGCGCTGATCCCCATCATCACCGTCATGGGCCTGCAGATCGCCCTCATGCTGGGAGGAGCCATCCTGACCGAAACCACCTTTGAGTGGAAGGGCCTGGGCTACCAGTTGGTGCAGTACCTCAACGCCAGGGACTTCGTCGCCGTGCAGGGCATCGTGGTGCTGCTTGCCGTGATCGTCGCCGTCACCAACTTCATCGTGGACATCATCGCCGCGCTGATCGACCCGCGAGTGAGGTACTGACCATGGAAACCCTGCAACTCACTGCTCCCAAGCGGTCCCTTGGATCGCGGCTCCCGGTGGTGTCCCATCTCCGCAAGAGTGTGGGACTCCAACGCGGCATGCTGGTGGCAGGTGTCATCCTCACGGGACTTTTCCTCCTGACCAGCATCCTCGCCCCACTGCTTGCGCCCTACGGCTATTCCCAGCTCAGCGACAGCTCGGGATCGTTCCCCACGCAGCAGGCGCCGGGACCCAAGCACCTGCTCGGAACCACCGTTGGCGGCTACGACGTCCTGTCCCGCGTCCTGTGGGGTTCGCAGACAGCCGTCACGGTGATCGCCGTATCCGTGGCCATGTCGCTGTTCCTTGGCGTGGCCCTGGGCCTGTTCAGCGGCTACTTCGGCGGGTGGCTGGACCGGATCCTGGTGGTGGTATCGGATGCCATCTACGCCTTCCCCACACTGCTGCTGGCGATCGTCATCTCCATTGTGGTCAGCCGCGGACAGTCGAGCTTCTGGGGCGGGATCTTCTCCTGTGCCTTTTCCATCACCGTGGTGTTCGTGCCCCAGTACTTCAGGGTGATCCGGGCTGAGACCATCCGCCTCAAGGCCGAGCCGTTCGTGGAATCCGCCAAGGTTTTGGGCGCATCAAGCGTCCGGATCATCGGCCGCCACATCTTCAAGAACGCCACCCGGACCCTGCCCCTGATGTTCACCCTCAACGCTTCGGAGGCCATCCTCACGTTGGCGGGGCTTGGCTTCCTGGGCTTCGGCATCGAACCCACCTCCGCCGCCGAATGGGGCTTCGACCTGAACAAAGCATTGGCCGACACGTCCTCGGGCATCTGGTGGACAGGAGTTTTCCCGGGCCTGGCCATAGTGCTGGCCGTGCTGGGGCTGACGCTGGTGGGCGAAAGCATCAACGATCTCAACGATCCACGGATCCGGGGACGCAAACGGGCCGGTTCCACGGCACCCACTGCACAGGAAGGCACAGCATGAGCGTCGATCCCGTCATCGTGCCGGACCGCGGGGCTGCCCCCGCCGTCCTGGACATCCAACACCTCAAGGTCACTTTTGCCACGGACGGTGGTGACGTCCACGCCGTGAAGGACGTCAGCCTGGATGTCAAAGCCGGAGAAGTCGTGGCGATCGTGGGCGAGTCCGGTTCCGGCAAGACCGTCACGGCCAAAACCATCCTCGGTCTCCTCCCCGAAACGGCCGTCAGCTCAGGCGCCGTGGTGATCAATGGGAGCAACGTCATCAGCGTCGGACCCTCCACGCTGCGGAAAATCCGTGGCCGGGATGTGGCCATGGTGTTCCAGGAACCGTCCACCGCCCTGAACCCTGTGTTTACTGTCGGGTGGCAGATCGCTGAAGGCATCCGCGCCCATGCGGCAGACGGTCACCGGGTCTCGGCAAAGGAAGCCAGGAAGCGCGCAACGGAGGCGCTGCGGAAGGTCGGCATTCCCGATCCCGAAACCCGGGTCGACTACTACCCGCACCAGTTCTCCGGCGGACAGAAGCAGCGGGTAGTCATTGCCGCGGCGCTGGCGCTCAACCCGGGATTGATCGTGGCAGACGAGCCGACCACGGCGCTGGACGTCACCGTTCAGGCCGGGATCCTGCAACTGCTGAGGGACCTGCGGGATGACTACGGGACATCCATTGTGCTGATCACCCACAACATGGGCGTGGTGGCCGACCTCGCCGACCGGGTGGTGGTCATGTACCAGGGAGACGTCGTTGAGGAAGCAACCTCCCGCGTGCTGTTTGCCGAACCCCGGCAGGAGTACACCAGGAATCTCCTGGCAGCCGTCCCGCACCTGGGCCGGAACTCGGCGTCAGAGGGAGCCCGTACCCGGCTCCATCAGGACGGAGAGGTGTTGGTCGAGGCAAAGAACCTGACCATCGAATATCCGGCCCGGTTCGGACGCCACGGCTTCAAAGCCGTGGACAACGTTGATTTCACGATCTCTGCCAATGAGGTTTACGGCCTGGTGGGGGAGTCCGGTTCGGGTAAGTCGACGCTCGGGAGGGCGATCGCCGGGCTGACCCGCGTGACAGGCGGCAGCCTGAAGGTCCTGGGCTACGAAATGTTGGATTTCCGGGAGCGTACCTTCCGGCCGCTGCGCAAGGATATCGGCTTCGTTTTCCAGGACCCCGCCGCGTCCTTCAACCCGCACCTGACCATCGGGGAATGCGTTGCAGAGCCGCTGCTCATCCATACCAGGCCGCGTCCTGAGGAGGCGCGGAAGGCGGTCGGCCGGCTGCTCGAATCAGTCCAGTTGCCGGCGTCGTTCGCCCAACGCTACCCGCATGAACTGTCCGGAGGTCAGCGGCAGCGTGCGTCCCTGGCCAGGTCCCTGGCCCTGAATCCGCGCCTCCTGATCGCCGACGAACCCACCTCCGCGCTGGACGTGTCAGTCCAGGCGAAAGTCCTGGACCTTTTCAAGGACATCCAGGAGGAATTCGGGTTCGCGGCACTGTTCATCAGCCACGACCTCGCAGTGGTGGACATGCTCTCGCATTGGGTTGGCGTGCTGTACAAAGGACGTTTGGTGGAGCAGGGAATCGGAAACCACGTCATGGGGTCGCCGCAACACGACTACACCAAGCGGCTGATCGCCTCACTGCCGGTTCCGGACCCGGAACAACAAGCACGACGGCGGGAGGCCCACCGCGCGCTGTTGGGCGGCTGACACCTGGCCCGTCCGGCGGTCCGTTCCTGTCATGGGGCGGACTGCCGGCACCCGGTGGGCTGCAGGTAACACCCGCGCCTGTGTGCGCCCAGACCCTAGACTGGGACTCATGACCGAGCAGAACAATGCCCTCCCGGATGACGTCCCTTCCTTCAACCCGGCAGCAAGCTCCCTGGCCGGCCAGGTGGACAGCGCCATCATGGATGAGCTCCTGTCCATCCGGTCCAGTATCGACAACATTGACGCCACGCTTGTTTTCCTGTTGGCCGAGCGCTTCAAAGCGACCCAGAAAGTGGGGATCCTGAAGGCTACCCACAAGCTCCCGGCAGGAGACCCCGGGCGCGAAGCCGCGCAGATTGCGCGGCTGCGGCGCCTCGCCGAGGATGCGCACCTTGATCCGGCTTTCGCCGAGAAATTCCTGAACTTCATCATCAGCGAAGTGATCCGCCACCACGAGGCCATTGCCGAGGATCACCAGATTTCCAGCCAGCAGGCGTAGCCCGTGGCGGAGCAGACAAACCCGTCCAGCGGAATTCCCGTGCCCGCTCCCGAGCGCGCGTCCGCTACGGCGCTGGGCACCTGGCCCGGCACCGACCATGCCGAAGCTGTCCGGACAGTCCGGGGCGAGCTCGGCGATCCTCATCTGCCGTTCCTTCCTGAGCTTCCGGACCGCGGGGTGGGTGCCGACGCTGTCGGCCGGACGAGTGCCCTGCTGGTGGACCTTGCTGTCGATGTGCAGCCGCACGGATGGCGGCTGGTGGACCGCCCGGGAAAGGACGAACAACGTGCCCGCTCCCTCCTGGCGTCCGACATCAACGTCCTGGCCGACATCGCGGGGGCCGAGGACGCCCAGGCCACCACACTGAAGGTCCAGTTCGTTGGTCCGCTGACACTGGCGGCCAACCTTTACCTGCACAATGGCGAGCGCTCCCTCCTCGACTACGGGGCACGGCGGGACATCGCGGAGTCGCTCGCCGCCGGCGTCGGCAGCCACCTCCAGCGCCTTGCGGCGGCCGTGCCTGGTGCGCGCATCGTGGTGCAGGTGGATGAACCGGACATTGCGGCCGTCATGGCCGGCACCATCCCGACGGCGAGTGGTTACCGGACGCTGCGGTCCATTGCCAGGGAGGAAGTCACCGGAGCATGGCGGTTGGTGGTGGAGGCGCTCAAGTCAGGCGGCGCCGTCGAAACCGTTATTTCCGTCCCTGAGATCGAGGCTCCGATCGAGCGGATCCTGTCGGCCGGCGCCGACGGAGTCGCCGTTCCCCTCAAGGCCCTGACCACCCGGCAGTGGGAACAGCTCGCAGCAGCCGCGGAAGCGGGAAAACGGGTGTGGGCAGGCGCAATGGCGACGGACGGCCCCTTGCCGCGCACTGCGGATATCGTCAACACCATCTGGCGCCCGTGGCGTCAGCTGGGCCTCCCGGCATCCTTGCTCAGCGGGCTCCGCGTCACTCCAGCCACAGGGTTGGCACACCTGCCGCCGTCGACCGCCAAAGAGGTCCTCGTCCGGCTCACACAGGTCGCCGACGGCCTCGACCAGCTGGCCCAGGGCTAGACGCGCTGCTCCCATCGGTCAGGTTCTGCGTAGCGGGGAAGCGAGTTCCCTGGCGCCGACCCCGGGAGGTAGGGGACCAACCGGTAATCAAAGCGGCCGGCGTAAACCAGCACCAGACCGATCTGGGGCTGGATGACCTTGACCTGGATACGGTGCTTCCCTTCTTCGCGGTCGTACCATTGCTCTGCGTAGGCCCGGGCATCAAGGAGTTCCGGAAGGGCTATCCGCAGTGGACCAAGGAACAGCCGGCTGGCCTTTGACACGCCCCGCAGCCTGCCTTCCGGAGTGACGCTGACCTCAAGGTCGGTGGCCAGGCGCCGGTAGCGGCCCAGATGGTCCACCAGCCGGGCCCGGTCGTCAGGTGGGTTTCCGGTGATGGCGCTGGTTGTATCGTGGAAGAGGCGCGTGCCGGACGGAAAATAAATCTCGCGGCGGGCAGTCAGGGCAGGCCTGCCGAAGGGATCCACATGGGCGTGGTTTTCGATCCGGAAGGGGATGTGCTCGCCGTACTCCGGAAAGAACGCTTCCTCGTGGCCGGTCAAGGCCAGCAGTGGCCGCAACCACCGTTGCCTGCATCCCACGACGTCGAAGACACCCTCACCGATGCCATAGCTTCCCGAACCTGCAGCCAACGAGAAATACTCCTGCAGCTCAGGAGCGAGGTCGTCGAACCCGCTGCCCAGGGCAAGCCGGTAAATGGGGGTACTCATATCCGTCCTTCCTACAATCGTCCGGCGGCCTTCAGCCGGATGTACGTGTCTGCCAGCAAGGGTGGAACGTCCAGCGGATCGGCGTCCACTACTTCCGCGCCAAGCTGCCGCAACTGGGCGGTGACAGCAGCCCGTTCCAGCAGGGTCCGCTCGGCAGCGGCTGCCCGGAAAACCTGACTGGCCGTGGCGCGTTCTTCCTTCATGGCCGTCAGCAGGGGATCCCGGACCGAAGCAACCACCACTACGTGCTGCTGGACCAAGCGTGCCACCACGGGGAGGAGCCCATCGGCAGGGTCGCCGCCGTCGAGTGCCGTCAAGAGCACCACCAGGGAGCGGTGGGCGGAAACCGCCCGGACCTGTCCCGGAATCTGCTGCCAGTCCAGTTCGATCAGTTCGGCTTCCAACGGGGCCATGGCCTGGACCAGTTGCCCCAGCAGATTGCCTTTGGCGGCCGACTCCACCCTGGCCCGAAGCATCCTGTCATAGGCCAGGAAATCCACCCGGTCCCCGCCCCGTTCAGCAAGGACTGCCAGCAGCAAGGCTGCCTCGATCCCGGTGTCCAGGCGTGGTTCGTCGTCGATCCGCGCCGCTGCGGTGCGGGAGGTATCGAGGACGATCACAACGCGCCTGTCCCGCTCCGGGCGCCAGGTGCGGACCACCACGGAGGTGCGTCGTGCCGTGGCCCGCCAGTCGATGGACCGTACGTCGTCGCCGCGGACGTAGTCGCGCAAGGAATCGAACTCGGTACCGGCACCCCGGATCTGGACGGCGGCCTTGCCGTCCAGCTCGCGCAGCTTACGCAGCTTGGAGGGCAGGTGGCGCTTGGAATGAAACGGCGGGAGGACACGGAGCCGCCCCGGCAGCGGCCGCGTACGCTGGCGTGCCGCCAGGTGCAGGGGCCCATGGGAGCGGATGGTGACGTGGGGGGACTCGAGGTCTCCCCGACGGCGGGGCACCAGAGTCACGGACATCCGGCGGCGTTCACCGGGCGGAATGACAAGGCGGTGGGTGGATGCCCGGGCCCCGGCGGAGGGCTGCCAGGCATCCCTGACGACGGCCCGCAGCGTGCGGCCCGAGGCATTGGTGATGGTCACCACGGAGTCCACCTGGTGCTCCAGGGTGACACTCCCCAAGGGTTGTCGCGTAAGGCCAACCTTGGCCGGCGATACCGCGAGCAACAGGTCAATGACCACCACCAGCAGCAGCACGCCGACGATCATCAGCACGGTGGTCCACGAAGGGAACAGCACCAAGGGCGCCAGCCCCAACAGGGCAAGCAGGACGAATCTGCCCGTGATGGCCACTCAAATCACCTCCGTCTCCGCCTGTTCACCAAACCTCAACGCGGGACCGGGACGGATGAGAGGATGCTGCCCAGAACGTCGTCCACCCGGATGCCGTCCATCTGGGCCTCCGGGCGAAGGCCCACCCGGTGCCGAAGGCAGGGCAGGGACAGTGCTTTGACGTCGTCGGGGGTCACGAACGTCCGCCCCGACAGCCAGGCCCAGGCCTTGGACGTGTTCAGGAGGGCCGTGGCACCGCGGGGGGAGACGCCCAACTGGAACGACGGGGCGGCCCGGGTGGCGCGAACGATATCGACGATGTAGGCCAGAACTTCGGGGGCCACTGATACGTCCGCCACTGCTGCGCGGGCCTCGGCAAGTTCGCCGGCACCGGCCACCGGCCGCACACCCGCGGCGGTAAGATCCCGCGGGTCGAAGCCGGCAGCATGGCGCCGTATCACTTCGATTTCGTCGTTTCGGCCGGGGAGGGGCATGGTCAATTTCAAAAGGAACCGGTCCAGCTGCGCTTCGGGCAAGGGGTATGTTCCCTCGTACTCCACGGGATTCTGGGTTGCGGCCACGATGAAAGGCGCTGGAAGCGGCCGGGACACGCCATCCACGGAGACCTGGTGTTCCTCCATGGCCTCCAGCAGGGAGGCCTGGGTCTTGGGCGGAGTCCTGTTGATTTCATCGGCCAGCAGGATGTTGGTAAACACCGGCCCCTCCCGGAAGGAGAACTCCGACGTATGGGAGTCGTACACCAGGGAACCGGTGACATCGCCGGGCATCAGGTCCGGGGTGAACTGGACGCGTTTGGTCTCGAGGCTCAGGGCGGTGGACAAAGCCCTGACCAGCAGGGTCTTGGCGACTCCCGGGACTCCTTCCAGCAGGACATGGCCACCGCACAGGAGGGCGATCAGCAGGCCCGTGACCGTCGGATCCTGTCCTACAACGGCCTTGCCCACTTCCTCGCGGACCTTCAGGAGCGATGTCCGCGCAGGACTAACGGCTTGACTGCTTCCCTGTGGACCGGGGTTCCGCGGTTGGTCTGGCTGTGCGTCACTTGGCACCCGGGAAGAGCCCTGGTACCCGTACGTATCCTCCGTGAAGTTGCTCGGCTGGCTGCTCATCGGGCCGTCGCCTCCTGTTCGATGTGTTCGATCTGTTGTGCCCACTGGACCAGTTGTCCTTCTGTTTGCGGCCTGAAGTCGACCAGAATGGAGCGAAGTTCCGGTGCCGGCCTGCCCACGGCGACCGCCACTGCGTCCACCACCGACCCTGCGGTTGCCGCCGGCCCCAGGTTGAAGTGCTTGGCCAAGCGGGAAAGCAGGCCCGCCCGGAGATTATCGGCCGCACGGTCAAGGGCCCTCGAGTCCTGGTACAAACGGGCACGTCCCTCCGCCGTTTCGGCTGCCTTGACCACCACGGGAAGGGGCTCGAAAACCAACGGCCCCAGGCGGCGGCCACGCCACAGGATCGCCAGGACTGCCACCACTCCAAGCCACGGCCCAAGGAAAGCCAGCCAGGGCGGCGCCAACTCGCTGAGGGTCGGCGCCGATCGGTCAGTGGACATGTCCGAGGGCCCCGGCAGGTACCACACCAGCTCTGGGCCGCTGCCCAGGGTGCGCAGCGCCAGGGCTGCATTGCCTTCCAGCGCCAAGTGCCCGTTGTCAACCAGTCCGGAGCTGCCTAGCACCACGATGCTGCCGTCCGTGGATGTGGCGTACAGTCCGGCTGCGCCCGGCCGGATGGAGTAGCACACCACGGGCCCCGTATAGACAGGACCCTGGGCTGACACCGGGCCGGCCGCCGCCGGATCATCCTCGCGGCACTGCGGCTCAAGAACAGTCACCGCATCAGGAACAACGCCGCCGGGTCCGAACGCCGGATCGAGCCCGGCCAGGGTGCGGAGCCTGGGGCCGACCACTACGATCTTTTCGGCCGCGGCACGCAACTCCTCGAGTTGGGACCGATCCAGGAATCCCCGGGGATCGTAAAGGAACAGAACCGGATCTTCCTTCTGAGACAGCTGAGCCAAGGTATCGGGCAATGTGTCCGTCGGTGTGACCCGCACACCCTGCCGGCCCAGGATCTCGGCGACCGCCATGCCGCCATCCGGCGCAGGATTACGCACTGAAAGCGGACGCGCATCATCCGGGGCAGACAACTGCCCAACGGCGAGGTACGTCACCAGGGCCAGAAAGACCAATCCGATAGCGATCCAGGCCGCCCTTTTGCGCGCCCACGCGCGGAACCCGGACGCCTCGGACGTGGCGGGTTTTTGCGCCCGGCCTGCTTGCTGTTGGTCTACTGCCGTCATCGTGGCACCGCGAATCCGTGGCGGTCCTGTTCGGAGAAGTCAGGAACCATGGCAGCGAGGTCCTCGTCGAGCCGGCGGAGGGAGTCGAAGTCGCCCCGCACGGCAGGCTGGTCCCCGTACCGGACGGCGTCGAACAGGCCGGCGGCCCAGTCCAGCCGTTCCTGGACCGTGCCAAAAACCTGGCCGAGCTGCCACGCTGCCTCATCAGCCGTGCGGCCCGGGCGCGGTTCGATGATGTCGCGTTCTTCCGCTGACCTGACCACAGCGCGGAACTGCTCAACGACGGCGGCCGGCCAGTCGCCGTCGTCCGCTGCAGCCAGTGCACGGCGGCGGTAGGCAGCGGCGTCAACGGCCGGATCGTCACCATACAGGCCGGTCGCCGTCGGCCTCTTCCGCGCGTTAAGGCGCGGCCTGACCGCAAGGACCGCCACCACAATCAGGACTACGGCGACGGCAATCATGATCGGCACGGCAGGATTGCCGCCGCTGCCGGTTTCAAACTCCAAGGAATTGAGCCAGTCCAGGAAGTCGCGCCACATCTGCCGCAGCCACGTGGGCTGGGCTGCTGGATACTGCGGTTTGGACAGTTCCTCTTCCGCCCAGCGGCGGGCTTCTTCACGGTCAGGAGTAACCGGCGGCTCCAGCGGAATCATTCGGAGGAGGCCGCAGGGAACTGGAACCGTCATGCCGAAGGCCGTGGCCCGAACGGGTGGCCTACGGCAGGCCCCCCAAGGGAGGACGTGGGGCTGCCCGGAATGCCGTCGGGGTCGGCGCCTGTCTCCATCAGCCGCAACAATTCAACGTCCAGACCGTCGCGGCGCATGCGGAGGTCCATGTAGATCAAGGCGGAAACGGAGGTTTGGAAGGCAAAGGTCACTGAACCCACCAACGCGCCAACGACCGTTGAGATCAGCGTGGTGATGATCATTGCCGAGGTCAGGGTCTCCATGTCCGGATGAGGAGAAACCACCGAGCCGATGCCGCCGGCGGCGAGGGACACAGGAATCTGGACGACCTGGGCAACGAGGCCCACCATCAAAGCCACCAGGAGCGTGATGCCAAAAATACGCCACCAGTTGTTCCGCGTCAGCTGCCAGGAACGAAGCAGGCCGGCATAGACGCCAAGACGCTCTACGACGATGGCCGCGGGGGCAAACATCAGCTTCAAAGCGATCCAGAGAAACAGGATGAACACCCCCAGTCCCAGGGGGAAGACAACCAGCATGCCGGCAGGACCCATGCCGGTGAACAGCAGGATGGCGATTCCAACGAATGCAGCGGCCACCAGGAGACCGCCAAACACCAGGAGCGCGGCCACGCCCAGCAGCGGGCCGATGCGCTTCCCGGCCAGCTTCCACATCTGCTTGAAGCCAGTGCGCCGGTTGAGGACCGACCTGGCCACCGGAACCGCCAGAACCCCTTGCAGCGCGGCGCCCAGGAAACCGACCAGGATCGAGATGCCTGAGAAAGCGGCCATCATGGCAAGGAAGGGACCCATGGCCTCCTCAAGATCAGCGTTGCTCTCGACGGCCTCCAGTGTTCCCACTAACTGCAGCATGCCGACAGTGACAACACCCGCCAGCACGGCTGCCAGGGCCTGGACCAGCAGGGCCGAACCGAACATTGCCGCAGCGTTGCGGCGGATGGTCTGGAAGGAACCGTCCAGGATCTCGCCCAATTGCAAAGGCCGCAAAGGGATGATGCCGGGCTTGGGCGGGGCCACATAGAGTGGCTGGCCGTAGGGGACGCCACCTTGCCAGCCTCCACCGGGCCGGCCTCCACCTTGCCAGCCTCCGCCGGGCTGGCCATATCCGAAGGGTCCCGGCTGGGGAGCGCCCGGTCCGGGCTGTCCCGGCTGCCAAGCGCCCGGCGGTGGAGTCCCGGCCTGCGGGCCCCACGGCGGAGGGGCTTGCCAGGCGGGCGGCGTCCCCCACTGCGGCTGCTGGTCCCACCCCGGCTGGCCACCGGGATGTGGCTGGCGGCCGTGCTCTGGTTCTGACACGCTTTCCTCCCCATCGGACGCGGTCCGTTGACATCCGGGGTCCCCCATACGGACCTTGGCCCCAGCCTATAGTCCCGGCCTCATCGCTCATAGTCCCGTGCGCTGGTGTCATTAAAAGCCGGCATCCAGGTCCCGGACAGGCTGCCAAACACGCCTCCACGGGCACGTGCAGTACGGTGGAAGTGCCCCGGGGAGGACGCCATGCCGTGCGCACTGCCCAACAGGACAAAGGCTTGGCGATAAGGGAACATATAACTATGAAGGCACGCATTCTGGTAGTAGACGACGACGAAGCCCTGGCAGAGATGATTGGCATCGTCCTGCGCAATGATGGCTTCGAGCCGGTGTTCTGCGCAGACGGCGGCCAGGCGTTGGAGGTCTTCCGTTCCAGCAAGCCGGACCTGGTGCTTCTTGACCTTATGCTTCCCGGATCGGACGGCATCGAAGTGTGCCGTCAGATCCGTGGCGAGTCCGATGTGCCGATCGTCATGCTCACCGCAAAGTCCGACACGTCGGATGTCGTCAGGGGCCTCGAATCGGGCGCCGACGACTACGTACCCAAGCCGTTCAAACCGGCCGAATTGGTGGCCCGGGTCCGTGCAAGGCTGAGGCCGGGCGAGCAGAAGGCTCCTGAAACGCTCCGTATCGCCGATGTCACCATCGATGTCGCAGGGCACATGGTGACGCGCGGCGGCGAACGTATCTCGCTGACGCCCCTGGAGTTCGATCTCCTGGTGGCCCTGGCCCGCAAGCCGTGGCAGGTGTTCACCCGCGAACTTCTCCTTGAACAGGTCTGGGGCTACCGCCACGCCGCGGACACCCGCCTGGTGAACGTCCATGTCCAGCGTTTGCGCTCCAAGATTGAACGCGATCCGGAAGCGCCCGAAGTCGTTTTGACGGTGCGCGGTGTCGGGTACAAAGCAGGTTCCTGAGTCTGCAGCCGGCCACTCGACCGGCGATGAAGCGGACAGCGTTTCCGGGCGTCCTGCGGGCAGCGGAACGACTCCTGCGACGCCGGAACGCCCGACGCCGGAGCACTCGCCTTCGGGAGGCGGCAACGGCAAGCACAACGTCGCATGGTTGCTGACCCGGACCAGGATCTGGACGCGCCGTGGCCTGATCCTGTTCCTGCGGGTCTCGCGCCTCGTCGGGACCGGTGTACGGCACATCAGGCCGGGCCTGCGCCTCCTGTGGCGTTCACTCATCAAGCGCTGGCGTCGGTCGCTGGAATTCAGGACGGTCCTGACTACCCTCCTGCTCGCGGTTACCTCGTTCGCGATCGTGGGTGCCTACCTTTCGAACCAGATCGCCAACAACCTCTTCCAGGAACGCCTGGCACAGGCCGAGTCGGAGTCCCGTTTTAACGTCAAGCAGGTGCAGGACACGTTCGACGGCGCCCAGGTCACCGACCAGTCCAGCGTCATCACGTTGGTGTACGACACCCTGACTGCCGTGGAGGGCCGGGGGTCGGTCATCCAGCGCCGCTACGTGTTCGAAGCAGTGCCGGAACAGACGAAGCCCCGCAACCGTTGGGTCGAATCGCGTGCTTCCGACCAGCTGACCGTGCGTGTCATCCCGCCTGAACTGCGGAAGGCCGTCCAGGAAGGCGGCAAGCAGCAGTTCTGGGCTTCGATGGAATTCCCCGTGGGCAATGAGGACCGGCCCGGCATCGCGGTGGGCAACAAGGTCACGTTCAACGGCACGATGTACGAGCTTTACCTGATCTACGACCTCAACACTGCCCAGAAAACACTGGATGAGATCCAGAACGTTTTGTGGGCCGGTGGTGCGGCGCTGGTGCTGATGATCGGGGCCATTGCCTGGTACGTCACCAGGAACGTCGTGAGTCCCGTCAGCCATGCGGCCGTGGTCTCGGAGAAACTCGCGGCCGGCCAGCTCCAGGAACGCATGGTGGTCAAGGGTGAAGATGAAGTCGCCCGGCTTGGTGCCTCCTTCAACCACATGGCCGCAAGCCTTCAGGAGCAGATTACGCAGCTGGCGACCCTGTCCCAGATGCAGCAGCGCTTTGTCTCCGACGTTTCCCATGAGCTCCGTACGCCGCTGACCACGGTACGGATGGCAGCCGAAGTGCTCTTCGACGCCAGGGAAGAGTTCGACCCGATGAACAAGAGGTCCGCCGAGCTCCTTTACCATCAGGTGGAACGATTCCAGTCGTTGCTGTCGGATCTGCTGGAAATTTCCCGGTTCGATGCCGGGGCTGCCGTGTTGGACGCCGAGCCGCAGGACATTTTCCAGGTCATTTCCCATGTCATGGAAGGCGCGGCTCCAGTTGCTGCCGAGTATGGCTCGGAGGTGCGGTTGAACGCGCGGGAGAAGAGCATCGTCGTCGAAATGGACTCCCGGCGCATCGACCGCATCCTGCGTAACCTGTTGCTCAACGCGCTGGAACACGGGGAGGGCAAGCCTGTGCATATTTCCGTTGCCGCCAACCAGGAAGCCGTTGCCGTAGCGGTGCGCGACCACGGTATCGGCATGACCCCCGCTGAGGCCGCGCGGGTGTTCGACCGCTTCTGGCGCGCAGACCCGGCGCGGGCAAGGACTACCGGCGGCAGTGGCCTCGGTCTGTCGATTGCGGCCGAGGACACCAAGCTGCATAACGGCTGGTTGCAGGCGTGGGGGCGAAAGGGGGCCGGCTCCAATTTCCGGCTCACGCTGCCGCTGCGCCAGGGCGGGACCATCCAGAAGTCTCCATTGCAGCTTGAGCCGGCCGATATCGAACTGCCGGGGTCAGCCGGTGAACGGCAGATGCTGGTCCTCGGCGCCGATGTTGCACGGCCGGAGGCCAAGGTTGATCGCGGGCGTCCCGCTGCGGGCAGCGAAGAAGGTGGCGGCGCACTATGAGGACCCTTGCCCGTCCTGTCTTGGCCGCTGTGGTGGCCGTGTTGATGTTGCTGCTCGCGGCATGCGCCCAGATACCCCGTTCCGGGCCAGTAGGCAAGAGCCAGGACGAGGGCGCCGGCAATGCCAACGCCCCCGTGTTCTTTCCTGCGGCACCGCGACCGGGTGCCAGCCCGGAATCGGTCATAGAGGACTTCTACATGGCTGGAAGCGGATACGAAGACGACTACCCCGTGGCACGCCAGTACCTGACCCAGGCCCAGTCCGTGACCTGGAAGCCCGACGAGCGGGCCATCGTCTTCCGGGAAGCCCAAGTGGTCAAGACAGCGATTGAAAACGAGTACCTCTACGAATTGGACCTTGCCTACTCGGTGGACGCGGACGGTGTGGCCACGCAGTACCCGGCAGGCACCAAGGAGACCATTCCCGTCACCCTGGAACAGGTGGATGGTGAATGGCGGATATCGAAGCTTCCCAACGGAACCGCCATACCCGAGGAGACCTTCAAGGTGATCTACGGGCCGTTCCCGATCTACTTCTACGACCCGACCTTCACCTACGCTGTGCCCGACTACCGCTGGTTCATCAAGAAGAACACCGTCAAATCAATGACGAGCGCCCTGCTGGCCGGTCCGGCCCCCTATCTTCGCGGTGCCGTCGTGAGCGCCTTTCCCTCCGGCATGAAACTGACCCGTGAATCTGTCCCGGTGGTGTCAGGCTCCGCCCAGGTCGATCTGTCGGCGCGGGAGCTGTTCAACGCCTCCGCCGAAGACCGGCAACGGATGCAGAACCAGCTGGCCCTTACGTTCAGGAGCCAGCCGGATGTGATCAGCGTGGAACTGCGGGCCGACCAGGACCTGGTCCGGGTCGAGGACAACGGCTCCGTCCTGCCACCGGTAGTGGACAAGACGGTCCCCGCCCGGCAGGTGGCCGTGAACAACGGGGACCTCGTCCGCTATGAGAACAACCGGGTGTCGCCACTGCCGGATATCCAGTCCGTGGCCGCACTGGGTCCCCGTACCCCTGCCGAGTCGCCCGTGTCCCAGACCATTGCGTTCCTCAACGGTGAGAAGAACGCGTTGTACTCCATTGAACCGGGACAACCTCCCCGCCAATTGACCACGGGAAGCACACTGACCGGTCCGTCGTTCAGCCCGCATGATTGGATCTGGACGGCTCGTCCGGCTGCCGGAGGCGGCAGCGAACTGGTGGCATTCAAGCCCACCGGGGTTGCGCCCGGGATGGCCGTACCGACTGTCACCATGGCGCCGGCTTGGTTGTCCGGACGGACGGTGAAAGACCTTCGTGTCTCCCGGGAAGGTGCCCGGGCGTTGGTCATATCCGAAGTGAACGGCAAGACACTGGTACAGGTGACCGGCATCGTGCGGAATTCAGACGGCACACCAAAGGATCTCACCGGCCCGCTGACCCTCTTCAGTTCCTCATCTCCGGATCAAGGTGTCTGGGTCAATGGTTCAACGGTCGCGGTGATGGCAGGCTCCGCCTCGGGGACGGTCGTTCCGGAACTGTTGTCGCTGGCGTCCGGAGAGCCGCAACAGCTGGCCCCCTGGGATGGGCTTACCTACCTCAGCGCAGGCAACGGGTCGGAACAAATCTACGGACAGTCGGCCGACGGTGTCTTCCAGCGCGTCGGCAACGGTTGGGAACTGCAGCTGAAGGGTCCTTCTGAACCAGCGTTCCCGGGGTAGCCTGGGTCCCGTTGTCCACATAGCGCACCTGGTGGCTTCTGCGGGGCCGGGCCACCGGCGATGCTTGGACAATGCCAACCTTGCCTGCCGGATTGCCGGCACTGCCACTCCGTCCGCCGGATCCGGACCTTACGGCGGCTGATCCGCGGGCCCCACGGCGCCGGGCCGTGGCCAGGGCCGGTCCGGGGCGGATGCTCCACGGGTTCCTCAAAGCCTGGGCCGAGGTGGCGGCACTGCTGTTTCCCGTGGACTGCATATGTTGCGGCGTTGAAGACACCGTTCTCTGTGCCGCATGTGCCCGCCGCATAAGGTTGCTGTGCAAGTCTCCGTTCAGGGCAGAACAGCAGGCTCCCGCCCTGGTGGAAACGGATGGCTCAGTCAAGCTCGGCGTCGTGGCTGCCGGTGCATACCGCGACGAATTGGCCCAGGCGATTCTTTCCTTCAAGCGCTCAGGGCAGTGGCGGCTTGCAGGCGTTCTCGCGGTGTGCCTCGGCAACGCCCTGCGTACTGCCATCGGATCCGGGCATGGACTCCTGCTGGTACCGGTTCCCAGCAGCGGCCCTGCCTTCCGGCGCCGCGGATTCAGTCCGGTCCATGTCCTCCTGGGCAGCTTGCGGCGCCGGAGAATGCTGACCAACCTTGGCATTGCCGACGTCCTGGAGAAGCCGGCCGGGGCGTTGCCCGCACTTGCTATCGACTTCTTGCGAAACCGGGCGGGGGTCTTGCGCAAAGGCGGCGCACCGGCAATGCACGCGGAGGGGCAAAAAGGCCTGGCCCGGGGGGAGCGGGCGCGGAAGGTCCGTGGATCCATGCGCGTGAGGCGCCGCAGCCGGGGCAGGATCAGTGGGCGCAGATGCCTGGTGGTGGACGACGTCCTGACCACAGGGGCCACACTTGCTGAAGCTGCCCGGGCGGTCTCGGAAGCCGGAGGTATCGTCTGCGGAGCCGTGGTGTTGGCGGCCACGAGGCCACCAGCCTACGCCTCCCAGGGCAACCCGGTCGATACCGAAACGGTGGTTAAGACTCAATCAAAAAATAAGTTGCTAAAGGGTGAATAACTCGTGCCGATGAACTAACGTCGGATGTGGGTACCAAGAAAAGTTGTACCTGTCGATAGCGGCTCGGAAAGGGGCTCGACTGTCTGTCAGACCGGCCCCCAACAGCGTCGTTGTCGTGTCACCTGAGTTATTTGGAGGGCACCATGGAGTTCATGATCAGCGGACGAAATCTGACAGTTTCTGACCGCTTTCGCGAATACGCCGGCGAAAAAATCTCAAAGATTGAATCGCTGGGGGACAAAGTTCAGCGAGTAGACGCCAAGGTTTCCAAGGAGACCAATCCCCGGCAAACCCCGGGCCAGCTCACCGTTGAAGTAACTGTTCTGGGCCGCGGCCCCGTTATCCGTGCAGAGGCCACCGCCGCTGACAAATTTGCTGCCTTCGATCTCGCGTACAACAAGCTGCTGGAGAGGCTTCGCCGCGCGAAGGACCGGAAGAAGGTGCACCACGGGCGCCACACGCCCAAAGCCGTTCGGGAAGCAACGGCATCCCTTGAACCCGCAAGTACCAGTGAGCCCATTTACGCGGAATCCTCCAATCACCAGGAACCGCAGGCCCTGGCGGACGAGCGGTCCCCGTATGACATTGAAAATGACATCCCGGCGGGTGACTCGCCGGTTCTGATCCGGCGTAAGGTTTTCCCGGCTGCATCGCTGACGCTGGATGACGCCGTGGACAACATGGAATTGGTGGGCCACAACTTCTACCTCTTCCTCGATAAGGAAACCAACGCCCCCTCCGTGGTGTACCGGCGAAGCGGCTGGACCTACGGAGTGATCACTCTCGATTCAACGTGCGAGCCCGGAGTCGAAGCCGTGGAGGAGAAAATCCACGCCTACCGCTCTGACGACCAGGCAGCCAGCGCAAAATAGGAGAATGCCAACCGAGTGAAAGGACCCCCATGACCGCTTCGCTGAGCCTCCAGCAGGCACGGCGGATCGCATTGGCAGCCCAAGGACTCGCAACAGCCCGGCCCACCGGCCCCGTGACCCCGCGGGCGGTGGGCCGGACTTTTGCCCGGCTCAACCTTGTGCAGATCGACTCCGTCAATGTGTTGGCAAGAAGCCATTACCTGCCCTTCTTCTCAAGGCTGGGCAACTATGACACCGCCATTCTCCAAGCAATGGCCGGCCGCAAGCCGCGGAGGATGATCGAATACTGGGCGCACGAGGCAAGTTTTATCTTGCCGGAACACTTCCACGACCTCCTGCAGTGGCAGCGCCGCTCGTGGGTCGGTGCCCACCGGATGGACCCAGCGGTGCGCCTGGATATGGAAGAGCAGATCCTGGCAACCCTCGCGGCCAGCCGTCCCCTGACGGCCTCGGAACTGACGGCAAGGCTTGGGCATGAAGAAGTCGGGACCCGGGATAATTGGGGCTGGAACTGGAATATCGTCAAACGCGTCCTTGAGCATTTGTTCGAGGAAGGGCGCGTGTCGGCTGCGTCCCGCACTCCACAATTCGAACGCCGGTATACCCTCGCTTCGCGGGTGGTCCAGGTAGAACGTACCCGCCATTGCACGGACGACCAATCGCTTGACCGTCTCATTGAAGCGGCCGCCCGGGCCCATGGGATTGGTACTGTGCGCTGTTTCGCCGACTACTTCCGCACGCCCTTGAAAGCCACCGCGGACTCTGTGCGGCGGCTGCTCGACGCAGGGCGCTTGGAACGGGTGGAGGTGAAGGGCTGGGATCGTGAGGTTTTCCGGCACTGCTTGTCGCGGCTCCCGCGAAAAGCGCAGGCGCGGGCCCTCCTCAGCCCCTTTGACTCCCTGGTTTTCGAGAGACGGCGGCTGGAGGAACTGTTCGGCTTCCACTTCCGGATCGAGATCTATACACCGGCAGCCAAGCGGCGCTTTGGTTACTACGTCCTGCCCTTCCTGCTGCGGGACAGCATCGTTGCCAGGGTCGATCTCAAAGCCGACCGCAGCGCAGGCCGTCTCCTGGTCCGTTCCGCCCACGGTGAGCCAACAGCCCCGGCGGATACCGCCGTCGAACTTTCCGCCGAGCTTTGGCTCATGGCCGCATGGCTGGGACTGAAGGACGTTGAGGTTTGGCCCGTGGGCGATCTCTCTGCGGCCCTCGCGGAGGAGGTGGCGTGGCGGAGCGTCGGCCCTGAGGATGATCTGGAACTCCGCAGTCCGCTGTCAGGGAAACCGGACAACGTGGCGTTGGTCTCTCCCGTAGACTGAAACAGCCAGAATTCGGCAGCATGAGACTGGGAGCAATTTCACGTGGCATCACTAATCGAAAAACTTCTCCGCACGGGTGACAAAAAAACGCTCAAGCAACTGCGGAACTATGCCGATTCCATTAATGCCCTGGAAGACTCCTTCACGACGTTTTCCGACGCCGAACTCCGTGAAGAGACGGACCGGCTCCGCAGCCGCCACCAGGACGGTGAAAGCCTGGACAGTTTGCTGCCGGAAGCTTTTGCCGCCGTCCGTGAGGCATCGTCGCGAACACTCGGCATGCGCCACTTCGACGTCCAGCTCATGGGTGGTGCGGCACTGCATCTGGGCAACATCGCCGAAATGAAGACCGGTGAAGGCAAGACCCTGGTGGCCACGGCCCCCGCATACCTTAACGCCCTTACAGGCAAGGGTGTGCACGTGGTCACGGTGAACGACTACCTCGCCGAATACCAGTCCGAGCTGATGGGTCGCGTCTACCGGTTCCTGGGCCTCACGAGTGGCTGCATCCTCGCAAACCAGGACCCCGCAGTCCGGCGCCAGCAGTATGCCGCTGATATCACTTATGGCACCAACAACGAGTTCGGCTTCGATTACCTCCGCGACAACATGGCATGGGATGCCAGCGAACTTGTGCAGCGCGGCCACCACTTCGCCATCGTGGACGAAGTCGACTCCATCCTGATCGACGAAGCCCGTACGCCGCTCATCATCTCCGGCCCTGCCCAGGGAGACACCAACCGGTGGTACAGCGAATTCGCCAAGGTGGTTCAGCGGCTGGAACCCAAGGTCGATTACGAGGTCGACGAAAAGAAGCGCACGGTCGGTGTCCTCGAAGCCGGCATCGAAAAGGTGGAGGACTACCTCGGTATCCAGAACCTCTACGAGTCCGCCAATACGCCCCTGATTGGCTTCCTTAACAACGCCATCAAGGCCAAGGAACTCTTCAAACGGGACAAGGACTACGTGATCCTTGACGGTGAAGTCCTGATTGTCGACGAACACACCGGCCGTATCCTTGCCGGTCGCCGCTACAACGAAGGCATGCACCAGGCCATTGAGGCCAAGGAAAACGTCGAAATCAAGCCCGAGAACCAAACACTGGCCACCGTGACGCTGCAGAACTACTTCCGCATGTACAGCAAGCTGTCCGGAATGACCGGTACGGCGGAAACTGAAGCCGCCGAGTTCATGAGTACGTACAAACTTGGCGTTGTTCCGATCCCGACCAACCGCGACATGCAGCGCATCGACCAGCCGGACCTTGTGTACAAGAACGAGGTCGTGAAGTTCGACGCCGTGGTCCAGGACATTGCCGAACGGCACGAAAAGGGACAGCCGGTCCTGGTGGGCACTACCAGTGTCGAGAAGAGCGAGTATCTTTCCAAGCTTCTTGCCAAGGAAGGGATCCGCCACGAGGTACTCAACGCCAAGAACCACGCGCGTGAAGCATCGATCGTGGCGCAGGCTGGCCGGAAGGGCGCCGTTACCGTGGCCACCAACATGGCAGGCCGCGGTACCGACATCATGCTCGGCGGCAACGCGGAGTTCACGGCCATCGCCGAACTGGCCAAACGCGGTCTGGACCCCGAGGAAAACTCCGAGGAATACGAGGCCGCCTGGCCTGGTGCGCTGGCCGAGGCCAAGCAAGCGGTCAAGGACGAGCACGAGGAAGTCCTCAACCTTGGCGGTCTCTACGTCCTCGGAACCGAACGCCACGAGTCCCGGCGGATCGACAACCAGTTGCGTGGCCGCTCCGGCCGTCAGGGCGACCCAGGCGAATCCCGGTTCTACCTGTCGTTGACGGATGACCTCATGCGCCTGTTCAACTCGGGCGCGGCAGAACGGCTGATGAACAGCTCCGTTCCGGACGATGTCGCACTTGAATCAAAGCTTGTTTCGCGTGCGATTGCCTCCGCACAAGGCCAGGTGGAGGGCCGCAACGCGGAGCAACGGAAGAACGTCCTCAAGTACGATGACGTCCTTAACCGCCAGCGTGAAGCCATCTACGGCGACCGTCGGCGGATCCTCGAAGGTGATGACCTCCATGAGAAGGTCCAGTACTTCCTGGAAGACACCATCAACTCCCTGATCGACGCCGCTACGGCCGAGGGTACCGGCGACGACTGGGACTTCAACCAGTTGTGGGCCAACCTGAAGACTCTCTACCCGGCCACCATCACGGCCCAGGACATCATTGACGAAGCCGGCGGCAGGTCCAAGGTCACCGCCGAATTCCTCAGGGACGAAATCCTCTCCGACGCGAAGCTTGTCTACCAGGCCCGCGAGGAGGCGATCGGTTCTGAAAGTATGCGCGAGCTTGAGCGCCGGGTCGTCCTGTCCGTGCTCGGCCGGAAGTGGCAGGAACATCTCTATGAGATGGATTACCTCAAGGAAGGCATCGGCCTGCGGGCCATGGCACAACGTGATCCGCTGGTGGAGTACCAGCGCGAAGGCTTCGTGATGTTCCAGAGCATGATGGAAGCCATCCGTGAGGAAAGCATCGGCTTCCTGTACAACCTTGAGGTCGAGGTGACCCCGGCCGAAGACGTGGTTGTGGCGGACGACAGTCCTGCCGGCATCCATACCGAACACCACGACCCGCAGATCCGGGCAGCAGGACTGGAAGCCCCCGAGAGGCCCGCGCAATTGCAGTACACCGCGCCCGGGGAAGATGGAGCAACGCAAACGCGCATTGAAGGCCGGAGCGCAGGCCGATCAGGCAATCCTGCCAAGGCAGCGGCCCAGGACCAACGGAAACAAACAAAGAAGAAGCGCCGCTGACCTGAACCATGGAGCAGGCCCGGCACCGAACACTCGGTGCCGGGCCTGTTCTGTTCCTAACCAATTTCCAGGGCAGTGACCTGCCACATGCCTTCCTGATGCTCCAACCTCATGGCAATCGCCCTGGACCGTTGTTCTTCTGACACGACGACTGCGGCCTCGTGGATGGTCTCCGAGATGCTGCAGACGCGCACAGAGCGAACCATCGGGCTCTGGTGGATTTGGCAGGAAGTGCGGTTGCGGGCCATGTGTTCCCGTGTGAGCGCTGCCCGCTGCTGCAACGACAGAAAACATTCCGCATTCATGGATCTGGCCAACTGCTGAATCGGGCGGGTCCCTGCCAAAACCTCCACCGCCGCCTGGGCAATGCTCCTGGCCACCAGCCTGATATCTATTCCGGGGGCGGGCGAACCGTGATGCGTAGGAGGCCTTTTGGGCCTCGTACGGCTGGTAGTGCGGCTGGCTGTTCCAACGGTCATGGTCGATCCTCATGCGTTCGCAGTGTGAACCGTGGCGTGGGCGACGCCGGTTCTGATGGCTACGTCTGGGATGACTCTGGATGGTTTTTTTGGGGGCAAGACACTGCCCCTGAGTGGGCGGTGTCCGGTACGGAACGGAGTCTGGAGGGTCGCCTAGGAGAGCGACGGAGGCTGCAGAACCTGGCCCGGCAGAAGCTTCGTGGGATCGTCTCCGATGATTGACCGGTTGGCCGCAAACCACTTGGGCCAGTGAAGAGCAACTTCTGCATCGGTGGCCAGGGGCCCGAGATGCGCAGAGGCCAGGGTCCACAGCGAATCGCCCTCCCGGACTACAACTCCGGACCGGCCGACGGTACCCGGTTCTGCGGCCCGTGAACCCGTACGGCTGAGCAGACCCGTTTCTTCGACGATCCGATCCGGTTTCCATCCCGGCAACGGCACCGTGGGTAAGGACTGCCGGGCATCGTCCTGATTCAACGGGGACGCGGAGATTGCCTCTGGGCCAATGCCGGGTTGCCATGCCACGGATGCCGAGGTGTGGGGCTGCGGATGCCATGCAGGTTCCGGTGCTGTCGCAGCGATGGCCGCCGCCGCGGGACCCGCCAGGTTCAAACCAACCAAGGCCACAGCCAGCCGAAGCATGAACGCGGGGCTGAATTTCGCCGCGGCTGTGCCTGCACGGCCCTTTCGATGCAGCAGTGCCGCGACCAAGGCAAGGGTGAACGACAGCACCCACCACGCCACGATGATGACTCCCGTCAGGCTGGCGACCACGCCCAGAAGTTGATCAAAGGGAATGTCGTTGCGGTGTTCCATCATTCCCGACCGGCCCAGGAGCATCCGGCCGGCAGCAGCAAGCAGTATGCCCAACAGGAGGACTGTCCCGGCCATGGCAGCATCGCGGTGGACGGGCATTGGTCGGCGCATACGGGAGCCTCTCTGTGGTCATTTGATGTCATTTAGTACTCTTGGCTCATTCTGACCACAGATGTTTGGAATTGTCCAATCATGACAAGTCTTGTGTGCAATGAGTTGGTTTTGGTGTTGACGGCACTTAGGCTATCAAGATGAGATGGGACTCTCTCTTTGAGGATCTTGAATCCCAGATGGCCGCGCTGCAGATGCGCGGGCTCGAGTCCGAGATATCCGGGCGCGCGCACGTGGAGATTGCGGCTGTTGGGTTGACGGACCGGCTTCGCGCAGCCACCCATAACGTGATGGGGCTGGTGCTTGAGGGCGGCCTGCGGCTGCACGGCGAACTTCGGTACGTGGGACGTGAGTCGCTGGTGCTCGCCGATGGTCCCCGTCAATGGCTGGTGCCACACGCGGCCGTCACGTACGTGATGGATCTGGGGCGGAGGGTGGAACAGTCCACCCGCCCGGGAAATCTGGGGTTGGCAAGCGGCCTGCGGGCACTGGCCCGTGACAGGGTACATGTCAATGCCCACCTTAGCGGGAGCGGCAGCGAAGGACGCGTTGTAACCGGTGTGATTGACCGGGTCGGCAGGGACCATTTCGATCTCACCGTGAGTCGCGGCGAGGTCCGGCGGGAACACGATGTGAGGGCCGTCGTAACGATTCCCTTCGGTTCGCTGCTTGCCCTCTCATCGAGAGAGGTTCATGCCTGATGGGCGAGGTCTATCGGGAAGGCTGGTGCGACTTGGCCTTGGCTTCCTCGATCATGCGGCTCGCCTCCGCATAGCGGTCCTCGATGTACTGTTCCAGCATTTTTTCTTCGATGCGCCACTGGCCGCGCCCACCGACCTGGATGGCCTTGAGTTCGCCACTGCGAACCAGGGCGTAGGCCTGGGGGGAATTGATTTGTAGCTGTTCGGCGACGTCCGCCAGAGTCAAAAAACGGGGCATGGAACTATTTTGCCACCGGTTGTCCTTGTTTGGTGCAGTTATCCACATTTGCGCGCCCTTTGCTTTGGTTTGCATCATCTCGCCGAGCAGAATGGGACGCGGTGCAGGGGTTGTGCTGTAAACCTACCGGGGGAGTGGATCATGAAACAGGGAGCGGCTGTCGAGGCAGTAAGGCTCAGGAAGCCGTCCTGGAAAGACCCCCGCCTATTAATCGGGGTGCTGCTGGTTCTTCTCTCCGTTTCCGGCGTGGTTGCGGTTACATCTTCCGCTGACAAGACCATCCCGGTCTACGCTGCGCGGGAGGACATCGCCGTCGGCCAAACCGTCACGGCTGAAGACCTGGCAGTGGTCAATGTCCGGCTCGATGACGTGGAGCCCGCCTATGTCACGGTCGGCGGTGGACTTGCCGACGGCCAGGTAGCCCTGCAGCGGGTGGCCAGGAGTGAACTGCTACCCCGGCAGAGCCTGGGGCGGCCCGACGACCTGAACCGAAAGCCGGTCGCGGTTTCCGTCAAGGAAATGCTGCCGCCACAGGCTGTTCCCGGCGCAAGGCTGGACGTATGGGTCGCCATGCCTGGCCCGGGGGGTTCTTTTGGCGATCCCCAATTGCTGCTCCCCGGCGCGGAGATCGCCCACATCACGCCCGGATCCACTGGCCTGGGCTCGGCAAAGGAGACGGTGGTCCTCGTGCTGGTCACCGATGAGCAGATGCCGAAGTTGCTGGCCGCCCTGGCCAATGAAGCTGCCGTTTCTGTGGTCTGGAACCCTGCCGGGGTGGCCAAGTGAGCATTCCCGTCGTCACTGTCGGGCCAGGGCAGGAAGATATCGTCAGCGGGTTGGAGCGGCTGCGTGGCCCCGTCACGGTTGTCCGCCGCTGCTCGGAGCTCGCGGAGTTGCTCGCCGCCTGTCAAAGCGGACTTGCTGCCGCAGCAGTTGTTGCCGAAGGCAGCGGCGAATTGACGGGTACTCTCGTGGAGCGGATGCAGGCTGCCGGTGTCTCGATAGTTGCCCTGACGGATGATCCGTTGGAAGCCTCCCGTCTCCGCTCCATTGGCGTCGTGCCGGCTCCGTTGGCGATTGATGCCCGCTCGCTGGCCTCCAGCATCACTGACGCCGTTGACAGCGTGCAGGACCGATTTTCTGTGCAGACGGTCTTCCATGCGGGATTCTCTGATGCGGTGTCACGGGCGCCTGTGCGGGCAGCCGCGACCCCCTCGGTGACCACGGCAGCAGCATCCGGGGCAGGGCGCATACTTGCCGTGTGGGGCCCGGCGGGCTCGCCGGGCCGCACCTTGCTGGCCGTGAACATTGCCGCTGAGCTTGCGGCCACGGGGAAATCTGTCGTCCTGGTTGACGCGGATACCTACGGTGCCAGTGTGTCGGTCCTGCTGGGGCTCCTGGATGAGTCGGCCGGACTCGCACAAGCATGCAGGATGGCCGACCAAGGGGTCCTGGACGATGCCGCCCTGGATAGGGCGAGTCTTGAGGTGTTCACAAAGAGCGGTTCTTTCCGTGTGCTCACAGGTACCACAAGGGCGGACCGCTGGATTGAGCTTCGGGCTTCGGCGTTGTCACAGGTTCTCGAACGGGCAAGGGAGAAGGCTGACACGGTCGTGGTCGATACGGGCTTCTGCCTCGAAGCGGACGAGGAACTCAGTTTTGATTCCATGGCCCCGCGGCGCAACGCGGCAACCCTCAGGAGCCTTGAGGTCGCAGATGAGGTCATTGCGGTCGGGGCGGCCGACGCAATCGGTATGCCGCGCCTCGTCAGGGGTTTGGCCGAGCTGGCTCAAGCCGTTCCGGACGCCGCCCCAAGGGTAGTGCTGAACAAGGTCCGGCGTTCATCGGTGGGGCGCTCGCCCCGAAAGCAACTGGGGGAGGCCTGGCAGCGTTTTGGTCCGACGGGGGATATCGAGGCCTTCCTGCCTGCCGACTCCGAGGCTTGTGATGCCGCGCTGCTGAGCGGGTCAGTCCTTCTGGAATGCGCCCCGGATTCAGCCCTCCGTCTCGCCATCGCCCGGCTCGTCTGTGCAGGCTTCCAGCAGAATCGCACATCTGCTGGACGATCTACCAGAGCCATGCGCCTCCTAACGCGCTAGGCTCACGGTGTGGGCTGCAGAGTCGCAGCAATCAACATGTGATGGAGGCGTTTACAACATGTCGTCAGGATCCAGCGTGGAGGATCGGTCGGGTACAGCAGTGGTCCGGGAGGGGTTTTTCGGCGACTACTACGAGCACCTGGCTGAAGAGGATTCCCGAAGCTACTCACCGGAGACGCTCACTTCACGGGCAACCAGGCACAGGGAAATCGCTCAGTCCCGGCGCCCGGGCAATGCCCTTGTGGAGATCGTTAGCGAGCCCGAACGTAACGTCGTCTATATCGTCACAGACGACATGCCTTTCCTGGTGGACTCCGTCAATGCCGAACTCGTCCGGCAGAACTGTGCCATCCGCCTCGTGATGCACCCGTTGTTCGTCGTTACGCGCAACCGTGTGACAGGCGAACTCAGCCAGGTCTCGAGGGTCCCTTCCAATATCGGGATCTCCAGCGGTGACACTGCCGCCTTGCCCAGCGTCGCCCATCTGCTCGGCGATGGCGACAACGCCTCCCACATGGAGTCGTGGATCGCCGTCGAAATCGACCGTGTCAGCGAAGAAGCCCGTGCTGAATTGGTAGCCGGGCTGCAGAGAGTCCTCGGCGACGTTCGTGCCGCCGTTGAGGACTGGCCCAAGATGCGGAGCAAGGCCTTGGAGCTTGCCGAGGCGCTCGGGAGCGTAACCCATCCCGAACAAATCGCGGAACTGCGCCAGGCCCAGGACTTGCTGCGTTGGCTGGATAACGGCAATTTCACGTTCCTCGGATACCGCGAGTATGACCTCGTGAACGAAGACGGGGAAGATGTCCTGCAGCTTCGTGAAGACAGCGGGCTGGGTTTGCTCCGAGCCGGCGACCACACCCGCCAGGTTCAACATCTGACGGACGCGGGCAGAAAACGTGCCCGCGAGAAGCGCGCACTGGTCATCACCAAGGCAAACTCCCGCTCCACGGTTCACCGCCCGGCCTACCTTGATTACATCGGCGTCAAGAGCTTTGATGCCGCAGGCAATGTCAATGGGGAGCGGCGCTTCATTGGCCTGTTCGCCACCAGCGCCTACACAGGTTCCGTGCGCAGCATTCCGATCGTGCGGGACAAAGTCGATGCTGTCCTCCGTAACGCCGGGTTCCCCATTGACTCCCACTCGGGCAAGGACCTGTTGGGTATCCTCGAAACCTACCCTCGTGATGAGCTGTTCCAGATTGAAGTGCCGGACCTTGCCGCCACAGCCACCGGGATCCAGAGGCTCCAGGAACGGCGCCGCACCAAGCTGTTCCTGCGCCCGGACATCTACGGCCGGTTCATGTCGGCCGTGGTGTATCTCCCGCGCGACCGCTACACCACCAGTGTGCGGCTCCGCATTGAACAGGAACTGCGGGAAACGTTCCAGGCCGAAAGCATCGATTACGAGGCACGCATCACGGAATCGGCCCTCGCCCGCGTCTTCTTCCGGATCAGGTTGCCCCGCAACGTTGAACTGGCTGAGGTGGATGCCGCAGACCTCGAACACCGCCTCATGCGAGCTTCCCGGTCGTGGAGTGAAGGGATCGCGGAAGTCCTCCGCGACAACCGTCCGTCTGAGGACGCCGACATGCTCTCAGCACTGTGGGCCGAGGCTTTTCCTGCCGGTTACCGGGTGGACTATGAAGTAGAGGACGCCCTCGAGGACATCGAACGCTTCGAGAAGTACGGCGCCGAGGCGGAACGAACGGGTGGTGTCCCCAAGGACCTGCGACCCGGTGTCCACGTATACCTGCCCGAAGGTGCGGGGGAGTCCCTTGAGGAAGACGCCCGCGTCAAGCTGTACTTGATGGAGCCTAAGAGCCTCAGCCAAATTTTGCCCTACTTCCACAACCTGGGCCTGGAAGTACTGGATGAGCGTCCCTTCGAGATTGAAACGGCTGACCACCGGGACTTCTTCCTCTACGATCTGGGTCTCAAGTACCCCGCCGGCATCGATCCCCTGACCACAGGTGAACTCCTGGCTGATTCCTTCGGTGCTGCCGTCACGGGTGCGGTGGAATCTGACAACTTTGATCGCCTGGTCCTGCGCGAAGGGATGCACTGGCGCCAGGTAACGGTCCTGCGGGCCTACGCGAAGTACATGCGGCAGATGGGCAACACGAATTCCTTCGGTTTCATTGCCGATACCTTGCTGTCCAATCCTGACGTTGTCCGCGGCCTCATCGTCCTCTTCAATGCGCGGTTCGATCCCGCCGTGGATGCGGACCAGCGCCCGCAACGGCAGGCGGTGGCGCGTACAGCGCTTGCCGAAGCCATCGAACAGGTGGCCACGCTCGATGCGGACCGTGTGCTGCGCACCTTCGTGAACCTTATCGAATCCACACTCCGCACCAACTACTTCCAGAACAAGGGCTACTTGAGCTTCAAGCTCGACCCGACGTCCATTGACGGCCTGCCTTTCCCGCGGCCCATGTACGAAATCTGGGTTTACTCGCCCCGGGTCGAAGGCGTGCACCTGCGCTTTGGCAAGGTGGCCCGCGGTGGCCTGCGCTGGTCCGACCGCCGTGAAGATTTCCGCACGGAGATCCTTGGCCTGGTCAAGGCGCAGACGGTGAAGAACGCCGTCATCGTTCCCACCGGGGCCAAAGGTGGGTTCTTTGCCAAGAAGCTGCCAAACCCTGCAGAGGACAGGGCCGCCTGGATGGCTGAGGGTATCGAGAGCTACAAGACGTTCATCCGGGGCCTGTTGGACATCACGGACAACCTCGTCACCAGTGCCGACGGCGAAAGCCTGGTGCCGCCGTCGGACGTTGTTCGCCACGACGGCGACGACTCCTACCTGGTGGTGGCCGCGGACAAGGGCACCGCGACGTTCTCCGACACCGCGAACGGTCTCGCCGCGGACTATGGTTTCTGGCTGGGAGACGCCTTCGCCTCCGGAGGCTCCGTCGGGTATGACCACAAAGCGATGGGCATCACTGCGCGTGGAGCGTGGGAGTCTGTCAAACGGCACTTCAGCGAGCTTGACCTCGACACCCAGACGGAAGAATTTACCGTGGTGGGCGTGGGTGACATGTCCGGTGATGTCTTCGGCAACGGCATGCTCCTGTCACGCCACATCCGTTTGGTGGCCGCGTTCGACCACCGGCACATTTTCCTCGATCCCGAGCCTGACGCAGCGACGTCCTTCGAAGAAAGGAAGCGGCTTTTCGAACTGCCACGCTCCTCGTGGGACGACTACGACCGGAACTTGATCAGCGAAGGCGGGGGCGTCTACCCGCGCCAGGCGAAGACCATCCCGGTTTCCGAACAGTCACGCAAGGCACTCGGGCTGCCGGAAGGGACAACCCAGTTGAGCCCGCCCGAGCTCCTGAAAGCCATCCTCCTCGCTCCTGCCGACCTCCTTTATAACGGCGGCATCGGCACCTACGTCAAAGCGAGCACGGAGAGCAACGCCGCTGTTGGAGACAAAGCCAACGATCCGATCAGGGTCGACGGCCGGGATCTTCGCGTGAAGGTTGTCGGGGAGGGTGGAAACCTGGGTCTTACACAGCGTGGCCGGATTGAAGCGGCACTCCAGGGAGTCATCCTCAACACCGACGCCATCGACAACTCCGCCGGCGTGGACTGCTCCGACCACGAGGTCAACATCAAGATCTTCGTCGACAGGATGGTCGCCGCCGGGAAGCTGGAGGCCGCAGAGCGCTCGGCCTTCCTCGCCGACATGACCGAGGAAGTGGGACGCCTGGTCCTCCAGGACAACATCGACCAGAACATCCTGCTCCTGAATGACCGCACGCGCGTTGCCGACTGGAGCCCGAGTTACGAGCGGCTCATGGATTGGCTGGAAAAGTCTGCCGACCTGAAGCGCGACCTCGAGGCGCTGCCGACAACCGACTCCTTGCGGCAGCGACTGGAGCAGGGGCAGGGCCTGACATCGCCCGAACTGTCGGTCCTGGCCGCCTACGCCAAGATCGAACTCACCGCTGCGCTCCGGGACAGCAACCTCGCGGACGATCCTTGGTTCAAGGAGACGATCCGTTCCTACTTCCCGCAGCAGTTGCGGGAACGGTTCGACGCGGAACTGGATACCCATCCGCTGCGGCGTGAGATTGTTGCAACGGTGGTGGCCAACGACATCATCAACCTGGGAGGCATCACCTTTGCCTTCCGCGCCATCGAGGAAACCTCGGCCTCCGAGGTTGCAGTCGCCAAGGCATTCGTAGCCCTGCGTGAAATCTACGACCTCGACCCCATGATCGCTGAGCTGAACGCCCTCCCGGCGTCCTTCCCCACGGAGCATTGGAGTGAAGTCCACCTGGACATCCGGCGACTTCTCGACCGCGCAGTCCGCTGGATTCTTGGCCAGGGCATCGCTTCGCAGCCGATCGCCGACGTCGTGGATTCCTTCAAGCCAATGATGGCGCCCCTGCGGGCCAGGCTCCTGGATTACTTGCGCGGTGATGACAAGGAGCGCGTCACCGAATGGCTGGACAAGGCCCGGGGATGGCAGTTGCCTGACCATCTGGCCCACCGCTGGGCGGAACTCTTTGAGAGCTACGCTTTATTGGACATCGCCAGGATCGCCCAGGCCGGCAGCATCAGCGTCGAGGACGTTGCCCACGTTTACTACACCGTCTTTAACCGGTTCCACGTCGACTCATTGCTGGAGCGGATCAGCTCCCTGCCACGCGATGACCGCTGGCAGGCGCTTGCCCGCGCAGCGCTGCGGGATGACCTGTACTCAACGGTGGCGGATATTACGACGTCGGTCCTTGAGGCGAGCGAGCCCGGCACCCCTGCCGCGGATCGCCTCAAGGGTTGGGAAACGCTGAATGCCGAGCAATTGGGTCGCGCGAAGACGATGTTCGATGAGGTCAATGCCCTCGAGGCCGACGACATGGCCTCCCTGTCGGTAGCATTAAGGCTCTTGAGGTCAATCGTCCGACGCTAGGGCAGGTCCCGCGTCGAAACTGGAGGTGCAGTGGCAATCTTTACGGACCCCATCAGGGAACACGCTGATTTCGGGCCTGGAGATGCCGAATGGCTGCACCTCCTGGTCGGCGACTGGCAAATGGTCGCCGACCTCGCGTTTGCCGACCTTGCCCTGTGGTTCCCGCACCCGGAGCTTGGATACATCGCCCTCGCCCACGTCCGTCCCTCGACATCGCATACGGTGTTTCATGCGGACTTCGTGGGCGAGGGAATCCGTTCCGATCTGCGGCCGCTGGTTGAGAAAGCCTGGAACAGCCGTTCCATAGAGCGTTCCAGCGAGACAAGCTGGAGCAGCGATATGGCACTGCGCGTCGAGGCGGTGCCCATGGTGCGCAACGGCAGGACGCTGGCAGTGGTCACCTCGCACATGGACCTCTCCAGTTCCCGCATGCCCTCACGTCTCGAGCTGACTTACAGGCAGTGCGCCTACGACCTTCTCCGCATGGGGACCTTGGGCCTGTGGCCGGACTTCGCATCACCCACTGGGTCGCGTCGTGGCGCACCGCGCGTGGGCGACGGCCTGATACGGCTTGATGCCGATGGCGTAGTCCAGTACGCCAGTCCGAACGGAGTGTCAGCCTTCCGCCGGCTTGGCGAGGTGGAATCACTGGAAGGCAGGTCCCTGGCTGAGGTGACAGCAGGCCTGCTCAAGGACCGCCGGATGGTTGATGAAACACTGCCGTTGGTGGTCACAGGCCGTATGCCGTGGCGCAGCGAAATTGAATCCAGGGGAGTCAGTCTTTCCTTGCGGGCCATTCCCTTGCGCGATGAACAGCATCGGTTCGGGGCGCTCGTCCTGTGCCGTGATGTTTCGGAGCTGCGGCGGCGCGAAATGGAACTGGTCACCAAGGATGCCACCATCCGCGAGATCCATCACCGGGTCAAGAACAACCTGCAGACAGTGGCAGCACTCCTCCGGATGCAGTCGCGCCGCATGGTGAGCGACGAGGCAAAGCAAGGTCTGGAGCAGGCCATGCGGCGGGTGGCGACCATCGCCCTGGTCCACGAGACCCTGTCCCAGGGCCTGACGCAGAGTGTCGACTTCGATGAACTCATTGGTCGGCAGTTCCGGTTGTCGGCCGAGGTAGCGTCGCCGTCGCAGCATGTTCGCACCGAGCGATCAGGCTTGTTCGGCGAACTGCCGAGCGATTTCGCAACACCTCTGGCCTTGGTCATCAATGAGTTGGTTACCAATGCCGTTGAGCACGGGCTTGAGGGCCGGACCGGTACTGTCTGGCTGCTGGCCGACCGTGCGCCAGGAGATGGGAACGATGAATTCCTCACAGTCACCGTGGCCGATGACGGCGTGGGGCTGCCTGACGGGCAGTATGCCGAGGGCCTCGGGTTGCAGATTGTGCGCACACTGGTCACCAGTGAGCTGGGCGGAACCATCCAGTGGCGTGCCCGCGAAGGCGGGGGAACCGCCGTCGATATCGTTCTGAACCTTGCGCGGGCTTAAGGCCGGCAAGACGCAGGATGCCGTTATTAAATGACTAAGGCTGCGGACCATGGTCCGCAGCCTTAGTTTCTGGTGTGCCTGCCTAGGAAGCGCGACGGGCGCGTGCTGCACGCCGCTTGAGGGCGCGCCGTTCGTCTTCGCTCATGCCACCCCAGACGCCTGCGTCCTGACCGGACTCAAGGGCCCACTGCAGGCAGGTGTCAACGACGGGGCAGCGGCGGCAAACGCTCTTGGCTTCCTCAATCTGCAGAAGTGCTGGTCCCGTGTTGCCGACTGGGAAGAAGAGCTCCGGGTCCTTGTCGAGGCAGGCTGCGCGGTTACGCCAATCCATGCTGATCAGTCACTCCATTCGTGAGAACTAGGGGGCCGTCTTGTGAAAACATTCACGAGAGGCTTCAAAGGAAAGGGGCCCGCATGGGCCCCCTTGGTCGTCTGAGTCAAGCGTTTCATGTTAACGCCTTGTAAACAAGGGGTATCAGTCGTTGAAATGCCCGGAATCCGTGAGCGATGCATCACATCAGCCGCCACTGCCCTCACCGCTAGATGACTATGTCCGGTAGTGTGCCAGTGTGTCAAGACCTCCTGAAAACCCTGCTCAACCGGACCATGGACCGGATCCAAGCGATGGCGCCATCGGGCGCTCCGACAGGGGCGGTTCGTCCGGTGCAGCGGGCAGCGCCCGACCTCCCGGAGTTGTTGTCATCTCCGTTGTTGTCTTGCTGGAGGCCCTGGCGTTGCTCGGTGCTGCGGCATGGTACGCGTTCGAACTTATCTCCGGGGCCCCCGTGCTCACCTTCTGGGGTGCCGTCTTCACACTGGGTCTCTTGTTGGTTTTCGCGGCCTGGTTGTTCGCTGTTGGACACTTCCTGTTCAGGGGGTACCGATGGACCCGCGCGGCTGCTTTGGTGGCCCAGCTTTTTGTCCTCACCATCGGTTTTCCGACGATGACCGGCGGACTGGTCCTTCCCGGGTTGGCCATGATCGTTCCCGCCCTTGCAGCGCTCGTTTTCCTGTTCACCAAGGATGTCATTGCCTATGCTTCCAAGGTGGGGGGAAGCACCGCTGCCTTGTAGGCCACCCCCGTGGACCAGGTTCTGCAGCCCGTGGGTGGTGCCGGGTCAAACGGTATACGCCGCTTGGAATGGCTGCAGCCGTCCGTGCTGCACGATGTATCCCCTTCCCGCGCCAGCTCCGGGGTCGGCTTCCAGCCGGATGTTGAAAAAGTCGCCGTCCAGGGGCGAACGCGGCATAAGGACCGCACCTGCACCCGATGATTGCGCCTCAACTGCCAGGGGGAGCCGCTGGACGAGCGTTGGCCCGGATGTTGCGGTCAGCACTAGCCCACGCACCTTGTCTTTGAGAAAGGCCAAAATACGGCGTCCGTCTGCACCCACCTGATCAGCGTCGTCCAGTTGAAGAACGCTGGAGCTATCCAGGGTTCCGGCCTCGGCCGCGGCGGCCGCGGCCGCAAGGAAGGCTTCGGGGGAGCGGGTGTCGTTCGAGGCGATCCATGGAACGCCGGGATTCAGCTCCCGGAGGGCCGCCAGCAGGGAGCTCTTGCCGGAAAGCCGGCCGCCGAGCACGGTACATATACCGCCGGGCGGTAGGGGCAACGCAATGGGCACGGCGTCGTCACCTCCCAACCCAACCCATAGATCCAGTGGGCCTGCCGAGGTTCCTGAGGGGGTGACCATCCGGGGGACGGGGGCCACATCAGGGTTCTGTAGTGCTCCGAAGGTGTTGGCCATGGCGGCGTGGAACTGTTGACGGGTCACCGTGCCGGGCAGGGGCCGGACCCGGAAGGGCGGACTGGTTGCGGGTGCGAGGCGCCTGAAAGGCCAGGTTCCCAAGACAGGTGGAGAACGGAACTGGGCGGCCGCAGCGGAGCCCCCCACGAAGCTACCCATGGTCCATGCCCTGCCGGGAATGGGATCTAGGTCCGGAATGCGTGGCCAATGGAACCGTGATTCTTCCGTGGAATCTGCTGGGAAAAAGGCGCGGTTGGGTATCGACCCGAAAAAGCGGGCGCTCACAAGTTCCCTTTCTCCGGACACGAGCACAGTGACGCCCACTGCGGCACCGTCGCGGACGATATCCCTGAAGAGGTCTTCGGCCCAGGCCGACCGGCACTCGCGGAATGCTGACGCCCAGGAACACCAACCGGTGACTACCAGAAGCAGCGCCGGGGGTTTCTGGTGCGAACCCGCGGCAGCCCGGCGACGGGCCATTTCGTCCGCAAGGCGTTGGAGTACCTTTAGCGCGAGGGAAACCTGGTGAAGTCCCACCAGGGCCCCGATGGAGTCAGGAATCCCCGCGGTTGTCGAGGTGGCGTTCACTGTGTCCGGATTCTCAGTGCCCGAATGCTGGCTGTCCGGATGCTGGGTGCCGGGATGCTGAGTGCCCGGACCCTGAGTATCCGGATGCTGGGTGCCGGGATGGAAAACGTCGGTGAACATTCCGTGCGCGTCCAGGATGTAAAGGTGGGGTTCTGTCCCTTGTGCTGCTGCCAGTGCAGCGGCTGCCCTGAAGGCCTCAGGCATTCCGCTGGAGATGCTCCCGATCATGGCGAGATGCCCCTGGTGGCAACACCAGGCCAAGACCTCCAGTGCCTGTTGTTCGGGCCGGTCCAGGACACCCAGTACGCATCCCCGCCCGGGATCCCGTGCCTCGCCGAGGACGGCCTGAATGTCCTGGTCCCAGGGAACAGAAGAAGGAAGCGGTTCTGCCATGGGTGGAGGGGGGAGTTCCCTTTCCAGGCCACGCCAGGCAATCGTTGTTCCGGCGATGATCGTGTCTGCCCCTGCCCGGGTTGCAGTTGGATCCTGGCTGGCCGTTGCAGGCCGGGTGCCCCCTGCCACCTGGAGCAATGCCTCCGCGGCCGATCGAACAACCACGGTTCGTTGCGTCCGGCCCGGAACCCCCGGGGATGCGAAGGGTGACCGGCATCCGCTCCCACTGCGATCCGTCGTGTCCAAGGTGGCTGCTTGGAATTCCTCCGGCTGACCCGCAGCTCTTGCGAGGAATGATCGCCCTGGAAGAGTAATCGGGATCGATGCTGCAGATTTTGACCTGATGATGTCCATCGATTCAGCGTCGGACTGGACACGGAGTGCGATGCTGGACGTCACGTTGGCGCGGATGTCCGCCGTCACTGCTCCCTGGGGCCGCTGGGTAGCCATGACCAGATGAATGCCCAGCGACCGCCCGATCGTGGCGATCCGCATAAGTTCAGCCAGGACCGCTGGCGCGTCATCAACAAGCATCCTGAATTCGTCGATAACGATCACCAAGGAGGCGATGACCGGGTCAGAGGGAACCCTTCCTTGCCGGTATTCCACCAGCGCGGATACGCGGGCTTCAGCAAAGATTGTCTCGCGCCGACGGATCTCACCACGCAGCGACGCCAGGACACGGCCCAACGCCTGCCCGCCAATATCGGTCACCATTCCCACGCAGTGTGGAAGACCACCCAGGAGTCCCAGCCCGGAGCCTCCCTTGAAATCAAAGAACAGGAACTGCAGGACATCCGGTGGATATCTCAGGGCCATGGATGCAACCAGGGTTCTCAGCAGTTCAGACTTGCCCGAACCCGTGGTTCCCCCGATGAGGAGGTGCGGGCCGTCCGTGTGGAAATCGAATTCCACCTCACCTTGGGCATCCACACCCAGAACAGCGCGGAGGCCGATGTCCGTGTCCGATTGTTTCCAGCGCCGCTGGATACTGCGGGCACCCGCTGGCAGGAGGGTTGGCAAGGGGCAATACGTGGGGACGCCCGCGACGGGCAGCTTTCCATCGGAACCTGCCCGGCTGATGCCGCGGGCAAACCGATTAAAGGCCTGTGCCGGCACCAGGTCGGGAACAAACTCATGCCGTGTCGTGCCGTCAACCATCAGCGCCGAAGTCCCGGCCGTTCCCAGTTCCAGGACGACATCGGCTTTCCAGGGGTATTCGGATCCCATCGGGGAGTGAAGTACGACCCGCCAGGACATCGCCACGGCGGTTTCGACAAGCGACCCCGGCCCTCCCGGTTCCCCGAGAATCGATGGGTCTAGGATGACCAGCATCCCGCTGCCCTTTCCCCGGCAGGAGTTCAGCGCGGACAGGGCGGCGGATCCATTCGCCGCCAGACTCCCCGCGGGCAGGAACCTGGCTGCGGAGGGCAGTCTTTCGTGGTGCCCGGCCACAATCAACGGAGACCCGGGCGCGTAGAAGGCCATCTGCATCAGGATGAATCTCACCAAGGCGTCGACGTGTCCGTTGCTCCCGCGGAGAGCCACTGCCTTGTGGCGAGGGTCCAGCGTGACTGGAACAGTCCCGATGGAAGGTGGCACGAACCGGGGATCGTCGGGAACGACCGCGATATTGGCCCGGGCATCCGAGAGGCCGAGCCGCAACCACACATCGCGCGGTCCCGCACGGTGATCCTGACGGTCTTCCTCCGGCTGAAGGGCGGCAAGGGGCCTTATGGCAGCGCCCGGGCGGCTGTTGCCGCCCGGGCTTGAGTGGAAGGATGCAGCCAGCACAAGATCGGCCGCCGACGGCGAGCCGCGCTCCCGGCGTCGTTTGTCCCGGGCAGCAGCTTCGGCCACGTCCTGCGCGAACTCCCGGCGTGCCCTGCGGGTAGCCAGTGCCGGCACAAGAAGGCTGACGGCTGACATCACCGTGAAACCCAGGAACATCCACATGCCCGTAGCCATGGCAAGCCCGACACCTGCCAGCAGCGGCAAGCCGGCAGTTGCTGCCAAAGCCCATCGGTTTCCGGCGGGGCGGACCCTGCGGACTTCCACAGCGGATGCCACCGAGCGTCCCGCTTCAGCAGCTATGTCCGGGCCACAAGGAGTACAGGTGTAGGCGGTAAAGGTGGAGTGGCCTGCCTTGATGAGTGATTGCGAAGTGACGGTGGTGGCCTCGGTCATGACGCCATCCACGAAGACCGGGTTACGGCGTCCTGTGGCTGCTAGCTCGAGGGCAGTGCCGGACATGCGGAGTACCGCGTGGTGCCGGGACATTCCAGGGTCGGAGACAGCGATGTCTGCGTCACCGCGTCCGATGCGGTAGGTCCCGCGGACAAGGGGAAAAACGGAACCCGCAGCCGGCCCCGAGTGCGCGAGCAACAGAAGCCGTGCCGTGCTGGTCTGTTCTGCCCGCGGTTCTGCCCCGTTGACCAGGACCGCGCCTGCCACCAACGGAGGATTCCCCACCGTGAGCCGGGAAAGCTCCTGGCCGTCGACAAACAGGGTGCCCACTCCGCGGGCATCCTCGAGGGCAACCTGCAGCGTTTCCCCGGAGGTGCCCGGGGCAACTTCAAGGGACAGTTCCTCCACTGCTCCGGGGTTTGCGGCGGCAGGGCCGTGTACGAGCGTGCACTCCAGCGTCACGGGTGTCCCTTCAGGTAGGTGGATTGTTCCATCAGGCTATGAATGTCGGCAGCGGGGTGCTGTTAGGCTGTTGCGCTATGTGGAAAACTTCCGCAACTCCGTGCCCCGCGGCCTTGACGCGAGGGCATTGCGTCTCGGCTAAGATGAGACTCGTTGTCGCGTGTGCTCAATGAGGAAGGACCTTCACCGGTGATAGTGATTGCAGAGAGCGCCGATGTTTCGGACGAGGCGCAAATTGGTGAGGGATCCAAGATCTGGCATCTGGCCCAAGTCCGTGAGAAGGCGGAGTTGGGAGCCAACTGCATCGTAGGGCGGGGTGCCTACATCGGTACCGGCGTCAAGATGGGTGATAACTGCAAGGTCCAGAATTACGCGCTGGTCTACGAACCTGCGGAACTGGAAGCAGGGGTCTTTATCGGACCTGCGGTGGTCCTTACCAACGATACTTATCCGCGGGCGGTCGGCCCCGACGGCAGCCTGAAAAGCGCCCATGACTGGGAACCCGTCGGCGTTACCATCCGCGAGGGTGCCTCCATCGGAGCCCGCGCTGTCTGTGTTGCACCCGTAACGATCGGCCGTTGGGCCACGGTTGCCGCAGGAGCGGTCGTCGCAAAAGACGTACCTGACTTCGCCTTGATGGTTGGTGTCCCCGCCAAGCGGCACGGATGGGTCGGAAAAGCGGGATTCCCGCTGCAGCGCAGCGGTGATGCCTGGGTTTGCCCTGAGACCGGCGCCAAATATGTTGAAGAAAACGAAACCCTTCGAGAGGTAGAGGCATGAGCCCCGAATTCATTCCCCCCGCCAAACCCATCATTGGCGACGAAGAGCGTAAAGCCGTGGAGGTTGTCCTTGCCTCGGGACAGCTCGCGCAGGGCTCGGAGGTTGCGTCCTTCGAGCAGGAGTTCTCCCAGGTCCTCCTGGATGGCCGGGCGGCCGTCGCCGTTAACTCCGGTACCTCGGGCCTCCACCTCGGCCTCCTCGCCGCAGGCATTGGTGCGGGCGACGAAGTCATCGTTCCGTCCTTCACTTTCGCAGCAACCGCCAACTCCGTGGCATTGACAGGCGCTACTCCCGTATTTGCCGACGTCGATCCGGTCCACTACACGCTTGACCCGGCCTCCGTGGAGTCGAAGATCACCGACCGCACGGCGGCGATCATGCCGGTGCACCTCTACGGCCACCCTTTTAACGTAGACGCCATTGGGGCCCTCGCCGCCAAGCATGGAGTCAAGGTGTTTGAGGACGCAGCACAGGCGCATGGTGCTTCGGTCAACGGGCGCAAGGTGGGTACCTTCGGTGACTTTGCCATGTTCAGCCTCTATCCCACCAAGAACATGACATCGGGGGAGGGCGGCATGGTCAGCACCGGGCTGGCTGACGTCGAGCGCCGCCTCCGCCTTCTGCGCAACCAGGGCATGGAGCGCCAGTACGAAAACGAGCTGGTGGGCTTCAACGCCCGCATGACCAACATCCATGCAGCGATCGGCCGCGTTCAGCTGACCAAGGTTGAAGCCTGGACCAAGACCCGCCAGGCAAACGCTGCTTTCTTCGACGCCAACATCGAAGGCGTTGTCACGCCCAAGGTCGCCGAGGGCTACGAACACGTCTACCACCAGTACACCGTCCGGGTCGAAGAGGACCGCGACGGTTTCGCCAAAGCCCTCCGCGAGGAATACAACGTCGGATCGGGTGTTTACTACCCCATTCCAAACCATCGGCTGGCCCCCTTCCAGACTTCCGACGACCTTCCTGCCACGGAGGAAGCAGCAGCCAGCGTGTTGTCGCTGCCGGTACACCCGTCCCTCAGCCAGGACGACCTGGAGCGTATTGTCGAGGCCGTTAACGCCGTCGCAAAGGCAGGCAGCTAGTGGCGAACCTCCGCGCAGGGCTCATCGGGTTGGGCATGATGGGACGCCACCATGCCCGGGTCATTCGTGAACTTGACGGCGTTGACTTGGTCGCCGTCGCGGATTCGTATGGCGACCCGCACAATGTAGCCGACGGTTTGACGGTTTACGGCTCGGTCGAAGAGCTCATCGCCCAAGGGATCGATATGGCGGTTGCCGCCGTGCCCACGATCCTGCACGAGGAAGTAGCCCTTCAGCTCGCTGAAGCCGGTGTCCACTGCCTGGTGGAAAAGCCCATTGCGAACGACTCCGAGTCCGGACGCCGCATCGCCGAGGCCTTCGAAGCCAAGGGCCTCGTGGGCGCGGTAGGGCACATCGAGCGCTTCAACCCCTCATTGCAGAGCCTGCGGGACCGTCTTGGCAATGGCGACCTCGGTGAGGTCTACCAGATCAGCACACGGCGACAGGGGCCGTTCCCGGCCCGCATCGCGGACGTCGGAGTGGTCAAGGACCTGGCCACGCACGACATCGACCTCACGGCATGGCTGGCCCAGAGCAACTTCGTCAACGTTGTTGCCCACACGACCTCCCGCAGCGGCCGTGAGCACGAAGACATGGTCACGGCAATCGGCCACCTCAAGAGCGGTGTGGTCACCAACCACATCGTCAACTGGTTGTCACCCATGAAGGAACGCACCACGGTGGTCCTTGGCGAACGTGGTGCCTTCATCGCCGACACGATTTCGGCCGATCTGACGTTCGTTGAAAATGGCACCTTCCAGACCGACTGGGACTCCGTGGCAGCTTTCCGTGGCGTTTCAGAGGGCTCTTCCACCCGGTTTGCCCTTGCCAAGCGCGAACCGTTGAAGATGGAGCATGAGGCGTTCCGGGACGCTGTCCTTGGCAAGTCCATGAACATTGTCACCATGGCCGAAGGCCTGGAGACCCTGCGCGTTGCTGAAGCCGTCCTGGATTCGGCCAAGTCAGGTGCTGTGATAGCACTCTGAAACGGCAGGCCAGCCATGGTTTGCGATGGGGGAGGTTGGCTGTGGGCCAGCCTCCCCTCGCCGTTTCCGGGGGCTGATGACCAGTGCCCGGCACTGGTGCCGAATCGGGGAACCCGCGGCACGTCGGGTAGCCTTGACCAGTAGACGTGGGCACTTCTGTGCCCGCACGCCAATACACAGGAGAGTTTGTGAACGCTGATCTCGTCGTCGTCGGCTCGGGTTTCTTTGGCCTGACCATTGCAGAACGCGCCGCTACCGAGTTGGGGCTGAAGGTTGCGGTTCTGGATCGCCGCCACCATATTGGAGGAAACGCCTACAGCGAGAATGAGGAGAAGACCGGAATCGAGGTGCACCGTTACGGGGCACACCTCTTCCACACCTCCAATGAGCGTGTCTGGGATTACGTGAACAACTTCACCAAGTTCACCAACTACCAGCACAAGGTCTACACCAGCCACAAGGGCGAGGTGTACCCGATGCCCATCAACCTGGGCACCATCAACCAGTTCTTCCGTTCGGCCATGAGTCCGTCCGAAGCCCGCGCACTGATCGCGGAGCAGGCGGGCGAGCTGGCGGGCACGGATCCGCAGAACCTGAATGACAAGGGCATCCAGCTGATTGGCCGCCCGCTCTACGAAGCATTCATCAAGCACTACACCGGCAAGCAGTGGCAGACTGATCCCAAGGATCTGCCGGCGGAGATCATTTCCCGCCTCCCTGTCCGGTACAACTACGACAACCGCTACTTCAACGACACGTACGAAGGCCTTCCGGTTGACGGCTATACCGCGTGGATCGAACGCATGGCGGATCACCCGAACATCGAGGTCATCCTCAACACTGACTTTTTCGAGGACGGCGAATTTGGCCGGTCCTCGGTCCTTGGCCAGGTCCCCGTCATCTACACGGGCCCGGTGGACCGGTACTTCGACTATGCCGAGGGCGACCTGTCATGGCGCACCATCGATCTTGAAGAAGAAGTCCTTCCCATCGAGGACTTCCAAGGCTGCGCTGTCATGAACTATCCCGACGCTGAAGCGGCATATACCCGCATCCACGAGTTCCGGCACTTCCACCCCGAGCGCGACTACACCAAGGACGCGACCGTCATCATGCGTGAGTTCTCGCGTTTCGCGGAGAAGGGCGATGAGCCTTACTACCCCGTGAACACCGCCGAAGACCGCACCAAGCTGCTGGCCTACCGTGATCTTGCGCGGGGGGAAAAGTCGGTACTGTTCGGCGGCCGCCTTGGCACCTACAAGTACCTTGACATGCACATGGCCATTGGATCCGCCCTGTCCATGTTCGACAACAAGATCAAGCCGCACTTTACCGGCGGCGCCAAGCTTGAAAGCGGCGGAGTCGACGCATGACCGCCACGAAGAACGAAAGCCAGGAGACTGCCATGACGGCCACCACTGCTGCTGAAGCTCCGGCCTCCACCAAGGATGGCCTGAGGATTGTCCAGCGGGTTGTCTTCCCGGCCAACCGGGACCTCGACACCCTTCCCCTGTATGTCGATCCGGACACCAACAAGGTCCGCAAGCAGGACGACACCGGCGGCGCAGTGGTCCAGGCCGTGGGAATGGCCCGGAAGCTGCATCCCGAGGACATCCTGGACCGCGGGTCCGTCCAGGTCCGGCGCGGCGAGCGTCTTTCCTTCGGTTCCTATTTCAACGCGTTCCCGGCCAGCTACTGGCGCAAGTGGACCATCGCCACCAAGACCGTTCTCCACATCGAGACCGAAGGTGAAGGCACGGTCATCGTGTACAGGTCGAACGCACGCGGTGCTGCCCAGCGCGTCGACTCCATCCTCGTCGAAGGCAACGCTTCCAATGATTTCGAACTGACGCTCGCGCCATTCGGCGACGGCGGCTGGTACTGGTTCGACCTCATCGCAGGCGGCGAGGGCATGACGCTGCGCAGTGCGCATTGGGCCGTACCGGATGAGGGCCGTCCGCAGGGCAAAGTGACGCTTGGCGTCACCACGTTCAACCGCGCTGACTACTGCTTGGAGACGATCAAATCGATCGACGCCGATGCCGGCCTGCGCGGGATCCTCGCCGAACTGATCATCGTGGACCAGGGCAACAAGAAGGTGGCAGACGAGGACGGATTCGACGCCGTAGCCGCCTCCATGGGGGACCAGCTCCGCATCATCAACCAAGGCAACCTTGGCGGCTCTGGCGGTTTCGCCCGGAACATGTATGAAATGGTCGTCTCGGACAAGAGCGACTACGTCATGCTGCTGGACGATGACATCGAACTGGAAACGGAAGGCGTCCGGCGTGCGGTGGCATTCGCGGACCTCTGCCGCAAACCCACCATCGTGGGCGGTCACATGTTCGACATGTACAACAAGTCAGTCCTGCACGCCTACGCCGAGGTAGTGAACTTCTACCGCTTCCTGTGGGGCCCCGTTGAAGGCCTGGGTAACCACGATTTCTCCGCGGAGGGCCTGCGGTCCACCCCGTTGCTCCACCGCCGCTGGGATGCCGACTACAACGGCTGGTGGATGTGCCTGATTCCCAAGACGGTGGTCGAGACGATTGGTTTGTCCCTCCCCGTTTTCATCAAGTGGGATGACGCGGAGTACTCGCTTCGTGGACGTGCAAACGGATTCCCGACTGTGACGCTTCCCGGTGCGGCCGTATGGCACGTCTCCTGGGCGGACAAGGACGACTCCGTGGACTGGCAGGCGTACTACCACGAGCGGAACCGGTTGATCGCCACCTTGCTTCATTCGCCGTTCCCCAAGGGCGGCCGCATCTTCCGTGAAAGCCTGAACACCGACATCAAGCACCTTGTTTCCATGCAGTATTACCCTGAGCAGGCCCGCATCATGGCGCTGCGGGACGTGCTGGAAGGGCCGGGCAAGCTTCACGAGCAGCTTCCGAGCACCATGCCGAAGCTCCGCGCCATGCGCGATGATTTTGTCGATTCGCAAGTGAAGACCGATCCCGGGGCATTCCCGGAGGTTTTCCGGAAGCGTCCGCCGAAGAAGCCGCAGACCTACAAGCAGCCGGGCGCACTGGGCCTGCTTCCCTGGGCTGTCAAAACTGTACTCAAGCAAACACTGGCACCGGTCCGCGATGCTGCCAGGACCAACCCGGAAGCCCATGTGGCACACCAGGATGGCAAGTGGTGGAGCCTTGCGCACTTGGACAGTGCGGTGGTCTCCAACGCCGATGGCACGGGCGCTTCGTGGTACCAGCGTGATCCCAAGCTGGCCCGCCGCCTGCTCGCCGAGACCGCCCAGTTGCATGCTCAGCTCTTCTCCAACTGGGAAACTCTGCGTGCCCAGTACCGCGCTGCCCTTCCCGAGATCACCTCCATGGATTCCTGGCGGGAGACGTTTGACGCTTCGGAGCCCACAGACTAGCGATGTCTAATTCCACTGATACATACGCAGTACCCGGGGTTGGCGCCGGACTGCTGGACGTCTTCCGGCGTCGGTACCTGCTCAAGCTGATCGTCCGCAAGGAGCTCAGGGTCCGTTACCGGGGATCGGTCCTGGGCCTGGCATGGTCATATGTAAAGCCGCTGGTCCAGTACATCGTGCTGTTCCTTGCCCTCGGCATTGTCCTGCGGGTGGGCGACCAGATCCCCAACTATGCGTTGTACATGTTCTCCGGCGTCATCGTGGTCAACTTCTTCACGGAAGCCTTTTCCAATGCCACGCGCTCGATCGTGTGGAATGCCGCCCTGGTCAAGAAGATCTACCTGCCGCGCGAGCTTTTCCCGGTCGCTTCGGTGTGGGTGGCGGCGGTCCATTTCCTGCCCCAACTGGTGGTGCTGCTGGCTGCGGCCCTCCTGAACGGATGGCGTCCTGATGCCATGCAGTTGCTGGGAGCGGCCCTTGGCTTCGTGATAGTAGCCATAACTGCCACAGGCCTGGGCTTGCTGGCAGGCGCGATCAACGTCTTCTTCCGGGACGCCGAAAACATCGTGGACATGCTGATGATGGTGGTCACGTGGACATCGCCGGTGCTTTACGACTGGACCATGATCCGTCGTCTCGCCCCGGACTGGGCGTTGACCATCTACCAGTTGAACCCGGTCACAGTGGCTGTGGAGCTTTTCCACTGGGCCTTTTGGTATCCCACGGTGGACCGGCCCGTTGAACTGCCGCCGCACTTGCTGATGACCGGTTTCGCCGGCCTGGGCATGGCTGTCCTGTTCCTCATCATCGGCCAGCTGGTGTTCCGCCGGCTCGAAGGCCACTTCGCGCAGGAGGTCTGAATGGGCGCCGCAATTATCGTCAAGAACCTCAAGAAGACCTTCAACCTTCGGCACTCGCACTCCCTCAAGGAGACGCTGGTGTGGCTGGCCAAGGGACGCAAAGGCGACCTTTCCAGGAAGTTCGACGCCCTCCATGATGTGAGCTTCGAAATCCAGCCGGGTGAAACGGTGGCCTTGCTCGGATTCAACGGTTCGGGTAAGTCCACGCTGTTGAAGCTTATTTCCGGGGTGATTCTTCCCGACAAGGGAACGGTCCGCACCAAGGGAAGGGTTGCCGGCCTTATTGAGGTAGGTGCAGGCTTCCACCCGGACCTCTCCGGCCGCGAGAACGTCTTCCTGAACGCCGCCATCCTGGGCATGACGGAAGACGAGATCAATGAGAAATTCGACGAAATCGTCGCCTTCTCGGAGATTGAACAGTTCATCGATACTGAAGTGAAGTTCTATTCTTCCGGCATGTTCCTGCGCCTGGCATTTGCCGTGGCCGTTCATACCCAGCCGGATATCTTCCTGGTCGATGAGATCCTTGCTGTGGGCGACGAACCTTTCCAGCGCAAATGTCTGGCCAAGATCAAGCAGCTTTCCGACGAGGGGCGGACGTTGGTTGTTGTCAGCCACGATCTCGACATGATTTCGCGCATTTGCGACAGGGGAGTTGTGCTGTCCTCGGGGACTGTCCAGTTCGAAGGGCCCGCAGACCAAGCTGTGGCCTGGTTGCGGGAACGCAACTAGCAGGCATCAATGCCCACGTCGTCTATCTGAGGATGGCCGGCAAGAGCATCTAAGAAAGGCGATCGTAGGAATGGGTATCGGCCCACTGCTGTTGTGTGTACTCCTGATCGTAGTGTTGTGGTGGGGACCCGGTTGGCTCCTCGGCGAGGCGCTTGGGGTACGCAGGACTCTCCTGCCTGTTGTGGCACCCTTGCTCGGCATGGGGGTCCTGACGGTCATCGGCGTCACTGGAAACTCCCTGGGCATGAGCTGGGATCTGCTTCCGGTAACGGCGGTCCTGCTGGTTTTGGCAGGCCTCCTCTTCGCGGTCCGTCTGGTGCTGCGGCGCCGGTTTCCCGACAAGTTCGGCCACGGAGTCCGCGAAACGCCAAGCATTTTTGGCAAGCACCGGTTTGCAGGTTCCTGGTGGATCCTGCTGGCCGGCCTGGTCGCCGGTGGAGCAGTCGCAGCGGTCTCGTGGATAGTCGGCACTGAAGGCCTCCTGGGCATCAACCAGGACTGGGACATCCCGTGGCACGCCAACATGATCCGGCTGATCTCCGTGAACCATGAATGGGATCCTTCCATTGCGGGCAACTTTGCCTACTACGACACCACCATTCCGGAGGCTCCGATCCGGAGCTATCCAATTGCGTTCCATGCGGTTCTTTCCCTTTTCTGGCCGCTGAGCAATGTCAGCATTCCGGTGTTTTTGAACGTTTTTGTCCTGGTGATGATGGCCATCCAGTTGCCGCTCAGCACCATGGCCCTGACGATGCTGGTGACCCGCCGTCCCATCGCCGTTGCTGCAGCGGCGGCCGTTTCCGGCTGGTTCACGGTGTATCCCTACGACCTCCTGTGGCGCGGACCGTTGATTCCGTTCTTTGCAGGGATGCTGCTGGTGGGCCCGTTCGCATTCCTGGCGGTGAAAGGTGCGCTGGAGCGGCAGAAGTTCTGGATCATCGGGATCGCTTTTGGTGCCGTCGGCGTCATTGCGGTCCACCCCTCGCTTGCTTTCGTTGTCCTTCCCATCCTGGTCTTCTGGTTCCTCTCCGCGCTGATCCGCCGCAAGGGCAGGGTACTGGGCATCACTGTCTACCTCGCTGTGTCAGGTGTCCTTGCCGCAATCCTGGGACTGCCGATCATTGCGCAGATGCTCAAGGAATCGGCACGTGTCTCAAAGCAGGTCTGGGCTGCGGATACCGACCGGAACGGTGCAATCCAGAACATCATTTTCCTCAATCACGGTTCCATGGCCATGCCCATCCTTACCGCACTGGTGGCCCTGGGATGCCTCGCAGTGGTTCTGCGGATCCGCATGTGGTGGTACTTCGGTCCTGTGTTGGCCTTTGCCTTCCTTTCCGTCTACACCATGGGTACCGACAATCCCCGTTTCATGACTCTGACGGCCCCCTTCTACGATGACCAGTGGCGGATTTTCGGCATCCTGGTGATGCTTCTTGTCCCGCTGGCAGGACTGGGCGTCGCCCAAGCCGGGGAGGCCGTTGAGTGGCTGGTCAGGAAGCTTCGTCGTTCCCCGGCTGCTGAAACCGGCACCCGAACGAAGCGCCGACCCAACCACATCATCACGGCGGCTGCGTCCGCCGTCGTACTGTTGGCCTGTGGTGTGGCAGCCATCCCGTACTTCAAGCAGAATGCCCAGAGGATCAACATCAACACCAAGGTGGATGGTGCCACACTGAGTGCGTCAGAGGTAGGCCTGCTCAGCAAGATCGACCAGTACGTGCCGCAGGATGCAACTGTGCTCAACGACTCCTGCGACGGATCAGTATGGATGTACGCCTTGGGCGACAGAATGCCCATGATCCGGCACTTTGAAATTCTTCCGACCAACCGCCAGTTGCTGGTCCTGCAGAAGTTGCCGGAGCTCGCCACCGATTCCGAGGCCCGGGCCGCCGCAGCAGAACTCGGCATCGAGTGGGTCTACGTGGCAGATGGCCGGATCCGGGCCTGGGATGAGCCGAAGCCTGGCCTGACCCAGCCGGACTCCATCCCGTTCCTGGAGCTCGTGGTGCGCGAGGGCAACGCTGCCCTGTACCGGCTCGACTGGTCGCAGCTCCCGGGTGGAAAAGCGGAGTTCGACGCCGCAGCGAAGGACCGCGTGCAGCTCGACGGCGTTTCCGGAATCCTTGAGAACAAGAACCCCGATGGCATCGCCCCGCTTGGAAGGATCTGCTGACCATGAAGGCACTCATCGCCAAGGTACTGGCTTCCAGCCTGTTCCGTTTCCTGGTTGTCGGCGGACTGAGCTTCCTGGTGGACCTCGGCCTCCTGGCTCTGTGTTTCCAGGTCTTTGGCTGGCCCTTGTGGCTGGCAGCAGGAGCCGGATTCTGGGGCAGCTTTTTCTTCAACTACTTCCTCCAGCGCCATTTTGCCTTTGGCGGGGGAGGAACGGCTCTTGGCGGCGTGCTGAGGTACTCCGGTCTGCTCGCCTTCAACACGGTAGCCGTGATGGGCATTGTTGAGTTCTTTGAATTCATCGGCGCCGGATATGTCGTCGGTAAAGTGGTGTCGACGATCGTGACCATGGGATGGAACTACTTCATCTACAAGCACTGGATCTTCCCGCAGAAAAAGCACCCGGAGAACACCAGCCCCATTCCAGAAGGCGGGCCGGACACCGGCGCGCCTGCCCAAAAACTCACCCCTAACAGCAGCGAAGGATAATCGATGTATCGAGGCGTGCGAATAGCCGCGGTAGTGCCGGCGTACAAGGAAGAAAACCACATCGCGACGGTTATCAAGACGATGCCCGACTTTGTGGACCACATCGTGATTGTCGATGACTGCAGCCCCGACGACACGTCGGGCGCTGCGCGCCGCGCCGACGACGGCAGGGTCACCCTCATCCGCCATGAGGTGAACCAGGGCGTGGGCGGTGCGGTCCTGACCGCGCACAAGGCAGCCATGGAACTCGGCTCCGACATCAACGTGGTCATGGCCGGTGACGCCCAGATGGATCCGGAGTACCTGCCGCAACTGCTGGACCCCGTGGTCGAAGGGTATGGCTTTGCGAAGGCAAACCGGTTCTTCTCCGGCGAGTCCTTTGCAGGCATGCCCGGCTACCGTATTTTCGGCAACATCGTATTGTCCTTTATGACCAAGCTGGCGTCCGGCTACTGGCACATCTTCGATCCGCAGAACGGCTACACGGCCATCCGCACGGAGGTCCTGCGTCGACTTCCGCTGAACAAGGTCGCTGCACGTTACAGCTTCGAGAATGACCTCCTGATCCACCTGAACATCCTGGATGTGCCGATTGTGGACGTGCCGATTCCGGCGGTCTATGGCAACGAGGTGTCCAGCATCAAGCTGCGTAAGGTCATCCCTGAACTTTTGGCGATGCTCTTTGGAGGCTTCTGGCGCCGCGTGTGGTGGAAGTACATGGTGTGGTCGTTCTCCGCGGTGGCTCTGCTACTGATTGCCGGACTGGCCCTGATCGTCATGGGCCTCGGTGTGGGTGCCTGGGTCCTCGCCGCAAGTGTGGGGTCCCCGACGGCAGGCTCGGTGATGCTGGCCGTTGTGCCCTTTGTCCTGGGTGTCCAGATGCTGCTGGTTTCGCTGCAATTGGACATACAGGCAAGCCCGGACAGACCCACAATGCACCCCATGAAAGAACGCGCCTAGCGTTCTTCGTTCTTCACCAAGGCGCAGGGCCCGGACGCGACGCGTCCGGGCCCTGCGCCTTTAATGCAGGCTCTCCCTAGGGGAGGGACGTAAAGCCACCCCAGCCCCAACCGACCTGGCTGCGTGAGAGCCATCCGGAGGTGCCGTTGCCCGGGTAGAGGAACAGGTTGCCTCCCGAGTCACGGGCCAGGACGTCATTTTTGCCGTCCCCGTTGAAGTCGCCCGGCCCGACGATGGCAGTCATTCCGCTCCAGCCGCTGCCTACCTGGACGCGGGCAAGCCAACCACCGGTTCCATTGCCCGGGTACAGCCAGAGGATTCCGTTGGTATCCCGGGCCAGTACGTCAGTCCGGGTATCCCCGTTGAAGTCGCCAGTGCTGAGGATGGCTGTCATGGTGTTCCATCCCGTACCGACCTGGGCACTTGAGGCGAATCCGCCGGTTCCGTTGCCAACGTACAGGATCAAGGCTCCGGTGGAGTTCCTGGCGAGGACATCTGCTTTTCCGTCACCGTTGAAGTCACCCGGTGCCAGTATCAGGGTCATCCCGGACCATGCGGTTCCTGCCTGAGTGCGCGTTCCCAGGCCACCTGCACCATTGCCCGGGTAGAGCCACAGGACGCCGTTGGTGTCGCGGGCCAGGATATCGCTGCGGCCGTCTCCGTTGAAGTCCTTGGTAGGCACGATGGCGTTGAGCGAGTTCCAGCCTGTTCCGATTGACCGTTGCGTCAGCCAACCGCCGGTGCCGTTGCCCGGGTACAACCACAGCGTGCCGCCATTGTCGCGTGCCACGACGTCGTTCTTCGCATCGCCCGTGTAGTCCTTCCAGGGATTAACCGGCGGTGCCGTGACGGTGTAGGTCTGGGTGACGATTGCGGAACTGTTGTTGGCCGTGTCCACAGCGAAGTATTTCAGCGTCATCGCCGTGGTGAGCGTGATGGGAGCAGCGTACTTGTTGGCCGCAGTGGCCGTCGGGTTGGTGCCGTTGGTGGTGAAGTAGATGCTCGCACCGGTTTCGTTGACGGAGAGGGTGATCTGCTGGTTGGCAGGGTAGCTGCCGCCGGCAGGCGATACGGAAACCACAGGAGCAGTGGTGTCCAGGACGGTGTATGCCCTGGTGGCCGCGGCCGAGGCGTTTCCGTAGGCATCGACTGCGACCGCTTTCACCGTGGTGTTTGCAGTGAGGGCGAACGGTGCCGTGTATGCCTTGGTGGATCCGGTGGCAGAGGTCGCGGGCGTGGTTCCGTCGACCGTGTAGAAAACGGCACCGGGTTCACTGGATGACAAGGTGACCAACTGACCGGACGGATAAGCGCCGGCTGCAGGGGAAACCGTCAGCACGGGTGGCGTGGCGTCCACGATGTACGTCTGGCTACCTCCTGTTGATGCGTTGCCTGCCGTGTCCCGGGCGAAGTATTTCAGGGTCATGGACGCCATGGGGATCGGGCCGGAATACACCGTGCTGCTCGCGGTGGGAGTGCTGCCGTCCGTTGTGTAGTAGATGGTGGCTGCCTCATTGACCGATAGCGTCACCGTCCTGTTGGGGCCATAGGTACCGCCTGCGGGATCGACCGATACTACGGGAGCCGCGGTGTCGGGGGCGAAGACCGTCACGGTCCTGCTGGCGGTGGCGGTGTTGCCGGCGTTGTCAGTGGCCTCCACCGTGAAGGTTACGGGGCCGCTGGGCAGGTTGGTGTAGGACTTGGGCGAGGTGCAGGCCGTGAAGGCGTTCGACCCGGTCCTGCACCTGAAGCCTGCGACATCGGTTGAGGTCGATGCGAAAGCGAACGACGGCGAGATGCCCACTGTAGCGCCTTCTGCCGGTGAGCTGATGGCCACCTGGGGTGGGGTCAGGTCAGCGGTGACTGTCACCGACGCCACGGCACTGATGTTGCCGGCCTTGTCCGAAGCCCTGACCCGGAGGATGTGCTGCCCGGAGGTACCGAGGTTGAAGACGTGGCCATTGCTGCATGCCGTGAAGGTTGTCGTGGAGTCGACGGAGCAGGAAAGCGTGGTGTCAGGTTCGGAGGTCACGCCCAGTACCGGCGACCCGCTGACAGTCGCACCGGAAGCCGGTGAGGTGATCACCGGTGCCGCAGGTACCGTCAGGTCCACAGTGAATGACCGTGAGACGGGCAGTCCGGAAGGTGCGGCCCTGACCGAGAAGGTGTAGGCCCCGTTGGCCAGGGAGTTGGCCGGAGTGAAGGATCCACCGGAGCAAACCTGCCATACAGGTGTGGCCGTGCTCAGCTGGAGGCTGCATTCAAGGGCTCCGCCAGGAGGGGTCGAGGCCACCGTAAACGTCGGCGTTGGGTCATTGGTGAAAGCGGGGTCGGGAGCCTGCGCTCCGTTGGCCGCCGTCGGGCCGCTGACAATCGAAGGAACCACGCCGCCCAGGGTGAGCAGCCTGCCCTGTTGCGCCGGCTTGGCCGGATCCAACTGGCCCGGATCTTCCAGGACCAGCAGCTTGCCGTCGCGCATGGAGAGCCCGCCGATCTTGCTGAACCCAAGAGCCCACTGGTTATCAACAGTGTCCGTGCTCAGATCGATACGGGAAATGGTGTCCTTGCCGGCATCTGCAGTGGTTGTGCCGCCGCCTGTTCCCGTGTAAAGCACCAGCGGAGAGTGCCAGTCATAGTAGATGGCGGTGGGCTTCCCCACGTTGTACAGGGGCGAAGGGACGTAGTTGGTGAGCACACCATCGTCTGGTGCTGTGAAGACCGTCAGCCCCGATGTTTCGGCGACGTAAACCACCACGTTCCCGGCGCTGTTCCGATGTGTTGCTGCCAGGCCCAGGGAACTGGAATTGACACTGGCGATGGATTCGATGCTGGGGTGCAGTGCGGTGGGGTGGACGATCTTGACAATGGAGCGCGCGTTGGCGAACGAAAGATAGATGTTGCCGTCCGGTCCATCGCTGACAGCGTTGGGACGGAGGTCGCCGTCGAAGATGGTCAGTTCGCCGTCGTAGACGAAGACTCCTCCGCCCGGGTTCCAGTAAGCGCGGACAACGTCGGAACTTCCGACGGCGGCATCCGGGATGAACGCGAATTCGTCGCCGCTGCCGTGGTTTGCGGGAGTTGGGTCGATGATTGCCGGGGCTCCGGCCAAAGCCGGGCCGTTCTTGTGCCCGGGGAGCGTTCCGCCCAGGCAGGTAGCGGCTTCGAGGCCGCCGGGTGTGGTTCCGGAGGCCTCGGTGACCCGGCAGAAACCGGCGCGGGCGTCTGAAACCCACAGCCGGCCGTTCGGGTCAACCAGCGTTCCCGCAGCCTTCGTCAGACCAGTCGCCACCGTCTGGCGGGCCTGGTCAGCTACGGCGGAAGCAGGCGTCAGTACACCGACCAGCGCGGCCAATGCCATGCTGGCAGCGGCGAGGAAGGCCGTGGCTTGGTGCCTTGGCCTGCCCACCGTGCGGCCTTGGATTGACGACCGGAATTTTCCCTTGGTTCTAAAGCGACCGGCGAGGGCAACACATGCCAAACCATGCTGAAGAACACTGCGATTGCGCGTGTCCACCGAGGAATCCCCACTTCATTCGGATGCTCCCCAGCTCCGCATGCATTGGTTATTCGCCCCACGCCGTTTCCGGCTGCGTCTACGTACATCTTCCACCAATTTTCACATTTGTCACTAGGGCGCAGAAATTTCCCGCCTCGCTGACGGTCGTTGGCGGGGTATCCCTTGACCCGGCAACCGGCCGATCGCACGATGGACGTGGAGGTCATCATGCGCAGACTTTTTCCCTTGGCCGTCCCCCTGGCGCTGCTGCTGGCCGCCTGCACCGTACCCACGACGCCCCCCGGCTCTGGCTCCACCGGCTCCCAGGCAACCAGTCCCGCCACAACAGCAGAACCCAGCCGTCCGCCGTCGTCCGTTCCACCAAGCCGGGACGGTACGGCAGGAGAGGTTCCGCAGCCGGCAGAGGATGATCCCGGGCGCTTCATCTACGCCTGCACGAGCCTTGACGCTGCCCCGGAGGTTCGGTTGTCGAGCCTGGCCGAAGTGTGGGCAGCGCCAAACTACACGCGGTTCGAGTCCTGCGAGGTGTCCTTCGAAGGGGACGGAAGTTTCGACCCGAGCAACCGCGAGGCCCAAGCGATCGATGCTGCCGCGCCAGGTGGAACGGACGATCCCCAATCCGTGATCGAGGAGGTCCTGCGCCTTTGCACGAGGATCAGCGATGAAACCGGTCCAGGCGGATTCGCCGAAGCCGGACGGGAGACGTTGTTGGCGGCGGCGGCCATGTGCCCCGATGCTCCGCAGGCAGGGATCATCAATGGCTGGGCCGACGGCACGCGCACAGGTGACGGTTCCGTGGTCGCCGGGGAGTCCCTGCAGCCCGGTTCGTACCAGGTAGTCAAGCAGGGCCCCGCGCCGGGGGAGTGCTCCTGGACGGTGGCTGATCCAGGGGGTGGAACCGTGGGGCGGGGTGGCATGCAGGAAGCCCTTGCGGGCGTCCCGGTTGACGAAGGCCAGAAATTCACTAGTGACAAATGCGGAATTTGGTGGAAGATGTACTAAGACGCAGCCGGAAACGGCTTGGGGCGAATAACCAATGCATGCGGAGCTGGGGAGCATCCGAATGAAGTGGGGATCCCTCGGTGGACATGCGCAGGCGCAGTGTTCTTCAGCTCGGTGTGGCAACTATTGCTCTGGCCGGTTGCTCAGGAACCAACGTAAATTCTTCCCAACCCTCCGGGCTCGAGGCCGCGCCAGTGGACGCGACCGACAAAGTTCCCGAGGAACGCCCGGAGCCGTTAATCCGGTACCAGTTCACCTGTACGGCCCAGGACGGCACCCTGATCGGCAAGTTCTCGAGTCTGGATGAAGTGTGGGCCTCTACCCGCTACATGCACATCACGGATTGTCAGGTAGCCTACGTTGGCAGCAGCCCGCATGTCCTGACCGCGGAGGAAACCGCGGCGGTCAACACCGCCATCGCCGCGGGTGCTGCCCCGGGGCAGGCATCGGAGCTGTGCCTTCGCATCATCAGGGCCAGTACGCGCACAGATCCGCGGAACCTGGCCGCGGCCTTGTCCGCCTACGGTGTTCCCGTGGTGAAGGGTGCCTTGACGCTGGCACCGCTGGCTCCCCAGGCAGCCCTGCTGACCAGATGGTTGAAAACCGCTGCCGCTTAAAGAAAAGGCGCGGATCCCTTGGCGGGATCCGCGCCTTGTGAATTTCGATTCAGGCCAGCAGTGAATTCATGGCATTGATGAGGGTGGTTTCCACCCCATTGGTGCCACCTTTGAAATGTGCCAGATGGCCATACACCGTCATGGATCCACCGGCAATTCCCGGGAAATCAGGTTCCCAACCACCCTCGTAGCTTCCCAGCGGCATATAAGGGGGGAAGAATTCATTGCTGGGAATGTAACAGCATGATTCATTGGCATATCCGCCGACGATTATGCCGTTGTTTCCACCGTTTCTGCTGCGGAAATATGCAGCGTATCCGCTGACGAGTTCACCGCCGATCATGGCGATCTTCAGCTGCGGACTGCCGTTGAATTTCCACACCTGGAACGGTGACGGCACGGAGGTTTCGTAGCTGTTGCTGTCTATGCGGCCGATCATCACCTGCGCATGCCTTTGGTACCACTGGGGCTGGCCGTTGGGGTTGCCCAGCCGCGCCACGTAGGCCGCCCGGACAGCTGCCAGGTTGCCGGCGGTAGGAGTGATGTCCAAGGGGAGCTGGACTTCCTGGTACCTGGTCACCATGGGGCCACTCAAGGCACGGCCTGCGGATTGCATATTGTTGTGGACAGTTGCACCCAGGGCGTCGCCGTGCTGGTCCCGCAGCGTCCAGCTGCGTACACCGCCCGGGTCCTGGTCGCCTGCGGGGCCCTGGATGAACATGGCAAAGCAGTTCGGATTGCGGTTCTCGATGTAATTGCAGGCACCGGAGGCGAAATCGCCGTCGAAGAGGGTCCGCAGGCCCGCACTGATCGGATGGCAACCGTAGCTGAAGATCACTGCCGCAGGGGTGCCGTTTCCCCGGCGCGCCACCAGGATCGGAACTGCGGTCTCCGTATAGGGCAGGCCGACCCGGTTGGCGCTGAAGTTCTGGGACGACACCTTGTAATCGAAGGTCACCGGCGTTTCGTCTGCGTCCAGTGCGGCCTGGGCAAGATCGACGATGGTGTCCTCAAGATCAGCGCTGTAGGAGCGGATGAGACCAAGGTCCGACACGCCATAGGCCATGTAGGGATGCAGGGTATCGATCAGGGCAGGACCGTTGTGCGTGTGCGTCGCCTGGATCAGGATGTCGCTGCTGGACCAGTTGGCCAGCCCGATGATCCTGTCACGTACCCGTTGGTGCATGGCCCGTGGCAGGGCAAGGACATCCAGGCTGATGATGATATGGGGGTGGGCGTCCTCCCAGATAAGAATGGCCCGAGCATACAGGGGCTCGAACGGAGAACTGCTGGTGGCCTCCCGTCCGCCGTCGGTTGATCCATATCCGGCCATGTACGGATTGGTGCTCAGCGACGGCGTTATGTCGGTGATAGCAGTTCCAACTCTAAACGCCATAAAGATCACTCCTTGATTGCGCGCAATGGGTGATCTTGCTTGCCCCCAAACAAAGTCCGTTTCCCGAATGCGCCGAACAGCCAAAACGTGAGACCACCTTCATTAGACCATGTGATCGACAAATTTAGGACGGTCGGGCGGAACTATTTATCTGCATTGATGCACGAAGCAGGAAGGGCCTGTCCGCGGGGGGAAATTCCCGTGGACAGACCCTGCAAGCTGGCTCGGCGCGTTGTGTCAGCGTGCCGCCGGTGCCAGGATGTTCAGGCCGTTCCAGCCCGTACCGATCCTGGAGGCGGTGCCCCACGTCCTGTTGGAGCCGACGGGGTAGTACTTCAACTCGCCGGAGGTGGTCCGGGCGATGATCCCCGTGGAACCCGCGCCGGCGAACCCGCGGACGGATCCGTAGGAAGAGATGACATTCCAGCCTGTTCCCACGACCGCGGGGGCCTCCTGGATGAAGTTGCCCAAGCCGTTGGAACGGTAGAGCTTCAACTCGCCTGTGCCGGTCTTCGCCAGGAGATCGGCGTTGGAGTCTTTGTCGAAGTCCATGTGGACGATGGCCAGTCCCGTCCAGCCTGCCCCGATGGCTACGCCCGTGGAGACGGTTCTGCCACTGGGGTTGTTGAAGTAGTACAACCGGCCGGAACCGTCATAACCGACGATGCCGGGATGGGCATCGGCTTTCTTCCACGTGCCAACTGTCAGTGTCCAGTCCCTCCAGTTGCTGCCCAAGGCGATGGGGGCACCGAATCCGCTGCCGGTCCGTCCCGGGTAGACGTTCAGCCGGCCGTCGGACCACTGCGCCACGATGTCCAGGGCACCGTCCCCATTCCAATCCGTGACAAAGCCGGCCTTGAGGCCCGCCCAGCCCGTACCGATGAGGTCTTCGGGAAGGAGTGCAGTGGTTCCCGTGCCCGGGTAGCGGTAAAGGTTGGCATCCGGGCGGACGGCGAGGACATCTTCCTGGTCGATCCCGAGGGTGGACTCGACATCGAGGGGCGCCCCGCTGATGAGGTTCGCGTCATTCCAGCCCAGGCCGATGAGGCTGCGGTTGCCCCAGTTGCCGCTAGCGGCCGGGTAGTAGAACAGGTCACCGTTGGTTGCCCTGGCGTGGAGCCCCTGGGATGCCGGACCACTGAAGTTCGTGGCCGAGCTGACTGCCGTCATGGAACCCCAGCCGGAACCAATGACCCGGGCCGGTTCGCCCACGAAGCTGCCTGTGCCGTTTGACCGGTACAGGCGAAGTGTTCCGTCCGCAGTCCGGGACACGATGTCCTGGTTACCGTCAGCATCAAAGTCGATCTGGTTGAGTTGGTGTCCGCTGAAGCCGGTACCGATGAGGATTCCGTTGCCAAGTCCACCGCCGCTGGCGTTCGGATATCTGTACAGGTTGCCGCGGTAGTCCTGGCCAATCACGCCCGGATAGGGGTCTTTGGCATTCCACCACCCTGCGGTCAGCGACATTTCCTGCCACCCCGAACCCACCTGGATGGGTGCGTAGAAGCTCCCGCCGGGGGCACCGCGGAAGACCTTCAGCGTTCCATCCGGCCACTGGGAGAGGATGTCCTGAACGCCATCCTGGTTCCAGTCGATGACGAACAAGGATTTGGCCCCGCTCCAGCCGGACCCGATGGACACCGGTCCCGTGATGCGCCCGCTGCCGTTCGCCGTGAAGGCGTCCAACCGCCCGGACGATGTAGTGGCCAGGATGTCTGCGCCGGACTTGATGGACGGGTTGGAAGCGTAGGAGACTCCACGGGCAAAGGTCCGCAGCTGGTCGTAGCTTCCGTTGAAGATGTTGGAGTCGCCCTGGAACGGTCCAGTGCTGCTGTACTGCCACATGGTGTAGTTGCCCCAGCTCACCGGCATGGAGCCCGGGGAGTTGGTGGGGTTGGACCAGTAGGAGGCGATCCACAAGGGGTAGGCACCGAACGTGGTGTTGCCGACGCAGGTGTTCCACCAATCGGTGGTGCTGTAGATCACGGGGTAGCGGCCGGTCAGTGCCTTGACGGTGTTGCCGAAGTCGGCGGCCCACTGGCCCAGCTGTGCCTTGGACATGTCATAGCAGGTGTTGCCGAAGTAGAAACCGTTGATGGTCCGCCCGGCGTAGGGGTTGTACTCGATGTCCAGCACAGGAGGGAGCGTGTAGCCGTCCGCGGTCCAGCCGCCGCCGTTTGCCACGAAGTACCTCGCCTGGTCAGCACCCGAGGACCAGTTGGGGATGGCGAAATGGTATGCGCCCCGGACCATGCCGACATTCCGTGAGCCGTTGTACTGCTGAGTGTAGTTTTCGTTGAGGTAGTAGTTGCCCTCCGAGGCCTTGACATAGGCCCACCGGGATCCCTGGTTCCACTGGCTCTGCCAGTTGACGTTGCCTTGGTGGGCGCTGACGTCCTGCCCATGGACTCCGATGGTTGGGCGCCAGTGCCCCGGATCGGCCGCCATGGACACCACTTGGCCGACACCCCGGGATGCCGCGGGCCCCGAACCGCCCGGGTTGTTCTTGTCCGCCAGGACCCTCGGCGAGCGCTGGCCCATCTCCGCACCACCGGCGGGGATGGCGGCGCGCATGGCTTCCTTGATGGATTCAGCGTTGGGAGCTTCGCCTGGCATGGCCTTGGCTGCGGACGTTGCGTCGGCCGGGGTTGCGTCGGGCGCCGGTCCTGCCGCAGGTACGGGCCCGCTTTCCGGTGACTGTACGACGCCGGTCCCTGCGGCGGGCGGTTGACCCGCCGCAGCTGCCCCTGAGGCAGGAGCCGGCGGCTGGGCCTGTCCGGGGGTAATGGCCGGATATTGCGGCGACCCGGAGACCGCTTCCTGGGTGGCATCAGGTGGGGCGGGCCTGGGCCCGGACGTCTCCGCCCAGGCGGGCGCTCCGAGGAAGCAGCCCGCAACAAGCGCCAGGGAAAGGGCAATCCCGGACTGGACGAAGGGGACGCGGCGGCTAAGCGACCTGCCTGGGGTACGTGTCATATCGTTTTCCGGCCCTGTGCCGCGGCTCAGCGGCGCATGGGTGGCTTGCGGACAAGCTTCCGGGGCGGGCGCTTGCGCATGGGACCAAAGGCCAGCTCCTAACGGGCATTACCCTAACATCCTGAAACTGGAGTGACTAGTGGGACGTGCGATACTGGCGTGGCCATCTGGTACGGGTTATCCACATGCAGGCACCAAGGGCTTTATTCACCGGATGCCGCTGACCTAGCGTGGTGATGCGAGATTCGCCTCTCGCTTCACGGACATGCTGCAGGTTGGGGGAAATATGGATGCGCTGAAGATCGTCGAGGGTGAGGTCCGTGAGTTGATCCGCCGGCAAGGTTTGGATCCGCTGGAGCAGGCTTCGGATGTACGGCGCCTCGTGGACGCTGCGGTCAATGACTACGACGAACGGGCCCTCCTTGGGCCGCTGCCGCCGCTGGGCCAGCTCGAAGCAGCCCGACGGTACGTCTATGACGCCGTGGCCGGATTCGGTCCGCTGCAGCCGTTTCTGGATGACCCCTCCATCGAGGAGATCTGGATCAATGCTCCGCAGGAAATCTACGTGGCCAGGAACGGCGAGTCGGAACTGACCACCGTTTCACTCAGCACCCACAATGTGCGCGACCTTGTTGAAAGGATGCTCAAGAGTTCAGGACGGCGCCTCGACCTGTCCTCGCCGTTTGTCGATGCGTCATTGCCCGACGGCTCCCGGCTGCACGCGGCTATTCCTGATGTGACCAGGAAGCACTGGGCCGTGAACATCAGGAAGTTCATTGCCAGGGCCAGCCGGCTGGAGCATCTGGTTGAACTGGGCAGCCTCACTCCGCAGGCGGCCAGGTTCCTGGGCGCCGCAGTCGCAAGCGGATTGAATATCCTGGTCTCCGGCGCCACGCAGGCTGGCAAAACCACCCTGTTGAATTGCCTGGCGGCAAGTATCGGCCCGCGGGAGAGGGTCATCACGGTCGAGGAAATCTTCGAACTCCAGCTGCCGCTGCGCGACGTTGTGGGCCTTCAGTGCCGCCAGCCGAATCTTGAAGGCCAGGGGGAGATACCGCTCCGGCGGCTTGTCAAGGAAGCCCTCCGCATGAGACCGGACCGCCTGGTAGTGGGGGAGGTCCGGGAAGCCGAAAGCCTGGACATGTTGATTGCGTTGAATTCAGGCCTTCCCGGTATGTGCACGGTCCATGCCAACTCGGCGCACGATGCTGTCACCAAGATCTGCACACTGCCCCTTCTGGCGGGGGCCAACATCTCCAGTGCCTTCGTGGTGCCCACGGTCGCAGCCTGCATCGACATTGTTGTGCATTGCAGCCGCCATTCCACCGGCCAGCGGCAGGTGACAGAAATCCTGTCGCTGGGAAAACGTGTTGAGAACGGCATTATTGAGTCCTCGGCGGTCTTTAGGTTGGTGGACGGGCAGCTCCAGCCCCACGCGAATTCGATGCCTGCCATCGACAAGTTCGCCCGCGCCGGCTTCGACGTTTCCGCCTTGCTGGAGTTGAACTGATGGGACCGTTCCTGGGCATCGTTGCCGGTGCCGGGGTGTTTCTGATCTGGTGGTCCACCTGGGAGACCCCGCCAGGGCCGGCAGGTAAGCGCCGGTCCAGCGCTGTGCAACAACTCCTGTTGACGGCGGGAATCGAAAAGGTCACGGGTACCGGCCTGTTGCTGACCTGTGCAGGCACCGGGCTGGTGGTCTTCCTGCTGTTCCTGGTGTTCACGGCGTCGGCGCCCCTTGCACTGTGTTTCGCCACGTTCGGGGCGTGGTCTCCCTTGGCCCTTGTTCTGCGACGGGCACGCAAACGCCGGGCAGTCCTGCGCCGGCTCTGGCCGGACGTCGTGGATCACCTGCGTTCTGCCATCCGGGCAGGGTTGTCCCTGCCCGAGGCACTCATGCAGCTGGGCCATAAAGGGCCCGATGAACTCCGTGGGATGTTCCTCGACTTTGGGGCGGACTACCGATCCGGCGGCCACTTCGAAACAGCCCTGGACACCTTGAAGTCCAGGCTTGCGGACCCGGTGGCAGACCGGATCCTTGAGGCACTGCGCATGACACGGGAGGTCGGCGGCTCTGATCTGGGCAGCATGCTCGGGACACTTGGCATGTTCCTGCGCGAGAGCACCAGGATGCGCAACGAACTGGAAGCCCGGCAGTCGTGGACGGTCAACGGCGCACGCCTGGCCATAGCCGCTCCGTGGATAGTGCTCATGGTGATGTCGGGACGTCCGGAAGCGGCGGCAGCGTATAACTCCGGAACCGGAGCGGTAGTCCTCCTGGGTGGCCTGGTGGTATCGGCCGTCAGCTATTCAGTGATGCTTCGCATCGGAGCGCTGCCCGAGGACAGGAGGGTCCTGGCATGAATCCACAAGCGGCGACAGCCGTGCTGTTGGGTCTCCTGCTCGGTGCCGGGGTCTGGCTCATCATCGTCCGTCTTCCCTTCATGCGGGCAACCACGTTCGCTGAGCGCATCGAACCGCAGCTGAAATCCCATAACCTCGAATCCAGGCTGTTGACGGAACCGATGCACAACATTACGCCGTTCGGCCCACTGGAGTTGATACTTCGACCCGTCGCAGCGGATGCATTCGCCTTCCTTGCGCGCTACAACCACGGGAGTTCGGCCCTCGCCAGGCGCCTCACGCAGGCCGGCTCGGGGAAATCGGTTGTCGACTTCCGCGCCGAACAGATGCTGTGGGCGGTCGGCGGGTTCCTGGCGGCTCTGGCAGCGGTCGTTTTTGGCGCCCTGATTGGCCGGCTGAATCCCGCGTTCCTTGTCCTGGCTGTGGCGGGAAGCGCGCTAGGTGGCTATTTGCTGCGGGACTTTGTCCTCGGCCGGCGGATCAAGAAGCGGGAAGCCAGGATACTCGCCGAGTTTCCCAGCCTTGCCGAGCTGATGGCGCTCGCCGTGGCCGCGGGAGAGAGTGCTCCCAATGCCATGGACCGGGTCTGCCGGAGCAGCCCGCACGGGGAGCTCGCCCGGGAGTTTGCCGCCGTTCTTGCCGACACCCGCGCAGGCAAGCCCTTGGCGGAAGCACTGCAGGCGTTCTCCGCCCGTACGTCGCTCCAACCGCTGGCCCGGTTCGTCGACGGGCTCGTTGTCGCCGTTGAACGCGGGACACCGCTCGCAGACGTCCTCAAGGCCCAGGCCGCGGACGTCCGGGACGCTGCCAAGCGGGAGCTCATGGAATCGGCAGGCCGTAAGGAGATCGGCATGATGGTGCCGCTTGTCTTTGGCGTCCTTCCGCTGACAGTCGTCTTTGCAGCTTTCCCCGCGTTGGGAGCGCTCCAGATGAGTCTTTGACCCACGAAGGGCCGAAGCGCCTGCTCCACGGTACCTGCGGCAACAACCAGCCTGTTCGGCACCGCACCGGCTTTTCCCGGCCCAGTCTTCACCCTTGGCCCAACGACCGGGACCACATCATTTTCCGGGCCACGTCTTCTTTCCGCACCAATTTCCGCACCAATTCTGTCCAGCAACCAACACACCCTATGGGGGATACCTTGAGCATCTGCACCGACCGACCGTCCTCAGCAGCCACTGCCGGCAAAAGCGCAGCAAACCGGCTCACCCACCGCATGGTGTCCGGTCTCCAGGAAAGCCCGGAGCGGGGAGACGTGCCCGGGTGGGTCATGATCACCTTGATGTCCGCGATCCTCGTCGCAGGCCTCCTCGCCATCGCATCCCCTGCTTTGGCTGACCTTTTCAACCAGGCCATGGCCAAGGTGGGCAACTAGGCGTGTGCCCCCGTACGAACGGCCCGCCAGCGACGCAACGGGCAGGCAATCCAGCGAGCCCCCGGCGGGTACTGCCCCCTTCGGCTACCTGGCCAGGAGAATGTGGATCGGCTGTGGTGGACTTCGTCCTCGTCGGAGCGCTGCTGACTCTGTTCTTTGTATCGGTCGTTCAGCTCACCTTGGCGTTGCATGTCCGGAATACGCTCATTGATGCTGCATCCTCCGGTGCCCGCTACGGTGCCTTGGCCGATCGGTCGCCGGAGGATGCCAGGAGCAGGACCATTGATCTGATCACCATGGCGCTGAACGGCGATTACGCGGCAGACGTTGTGGCTGTCGAGGAAACGCGCGACGGGTACGGCACGCTGGAGGTCATTGTGCGGGCGCCTCTTCCGGTGGTGGGCCTCGCAGGTCCGGGCAGCATCCAGGAAGTGAGGGGCCATGCGCCGCGCCCGGACTAGCCCCGGCACGGCCGCAGGGATTGCAGGCGAGAGGGGCAGCGCCGTGGTGGAGTTCACCTTCCTTGCGCTGTTGCTCATGCTCCCCGTGGTGTACTTCGTGGTGACCATGGCGCAGCTTCAGGGAGGCTCCTTCGCTGTGGTGGGAGCGGCGGACCAGGCCGCGAAGGTTTACGTTTCCGAAGGGCCTTTGGAGGACCGGACGGCGGCGGCCGGGCAAGCGGTGGCCGCGGCCTTGCAGGACTATGGTTTCGCCCCCGGGCAAGCCACCATGGATGTGGTGTGTATTCCGGACGATTGTGCCGCCGGAGGTACAGCCGTGACGGTTACCGTGCATCTGGCCGTGCCATTGCCGATGGTCCCCTTCGGCGATGCCTTGAGGCTCGAGGCAGCCAGTTTGAGCTCTTCGGCCACCCAGATTGCCGGACGGTTCCCATGACGCCACAGGAACCAACGGACGTGCCGGCTGCTGCAGGAAACCAATGTCCGGCCGGCTGCAGCCGCCTGTATCGCGGCGGCAGCAACGAAGACGGGCAGATCAGCGTCCTGATCCTGGGTTATCTGGTGCTGGTTCTTTTGGTTGCTGCCGTGGTCATGGCTGTTTCTGCCGTCTACCTTGAACACAAGAAGCTGTTGTCTTTGGCTGATGGGGCAGCCCTTGCCGCGGCCGACACGTACGGGCCCGAAGCCCTGCAGGCCGGCGGCGCTCCAGCGCTTTCCTTGACCGGGGACAAGGTCCGGCATGCTGTGCAGCGCTACCTGGAGGCCAGCCAGGCCGTTCCGCTGCACGACCGGCTGGAAATCGCCCCGGGAACCGGAAGCTCGTCAGGGGGGACCGCCGTCGTGGTCCTGACATCGGTGGCGCATCCACCATTGGTGAGTTTCCTGCTGCCCGAAGGAATCGTGGTCGAGGCGAAGTCCTCGGCCCGGTCCCGCCTGACACAATGAGGACCTGCCGCAGGGACACTGCGGCGGATAGCGTAGGCTGGAATGACCATGGCTGACATTGATTTTCCCGCAGAAATCCGCGCGCTGCGCGCTACTTACAGCTCCATCGAGAACGTCACAGATGTTGATGCCTTGAAGGTCGAGATCGCAGAACTGAGCGAACAGGCCGGCGCCCCTGACCTTTGGGATGATCCCGCATCCGCCCAGGTCGTAACGTCCAGGTTGTCCCACAAGCAGGCCGAAGTTGAGCGCCTCACCAAACTTGCGGCCCGTATCGACGATCTCGAAGTACTCGTGGAATTGGGCCAGGACGAAGGCGATGATGCCTCGATGGCGGAAGCGGCCAACGAACTCGAATCGATCCGCCAGGCGCTGGCGGAACTTGAAGTGGTCACGCTTCTGTCCGGCGAATACGACGAACGTGAAGCCGTAGTCACCATCAGGGCCGGAGCCGGTGGTGTGGATGCGGCCGACTTCGCGGAGATGCTCTTGCGGATGTACCTGCGCTGGGCAGAACGCCACGGGTATCCGACCACCGTGATGGATACCTCCTATGCGGAAGAAGCAGGCCTCAAGTCCGCCACGTTTGAGGTCAAGGCACCCTACGCTTTCGGCACCCTGAGCGTCGAGGCCGGAACGCACCGCCTTGTCCGCATCAGCCCCTTCGACAACCAGGGCCGGCGCCAGACATCCTTCGCAGCTGTTGAGGTGATCCCGCTCATCGAGCAAACGGACTCCATCGAGATCCCGGACAACGAGATCCGGGTGGATGTCTTCCGGTCTTCGGGCCCCGGTGGGCAGTCGGTGAACACGACGGACTCGGCGGTGCGTTTGACCCACATCCCCACGGGCATCGTCGTGTCCATGCAGAACGAGAAATCCCAGCTGCAAAACCGCGCGGCGGCCATGCGGGTCCTGCAGTCCCGCTTGCTGCTGCTCAAGAAAGAACAGCAGGACGCCGAAAAGAAGGCACTGGCCGGTGACGTCAAGGCATCCTGGGGCGACCAGATGCGGTCGTACGTCCTGAACCCCTACCAAATGGTCAAGGACCTGCGGACCGAACACGAAGTCGGAAACACCTCTGCCGTTCTGGATGGCGACATCGACGACTTCATCGACGCCGGCATCCGTTGGAGGACCGGCAACCGCAACGCCGACGCCTGACCGGATTCTGCGACACGCCATCCAAAGCCCCGTGATCACGGTCCCCGCCTGCGTATAGTCAAAAGGCCGGTGCTCTCACTTCCCCCACCGAAAGCCCGCGCGCCGGCTGTTGGACTGGGCCGCAATGTCATGTCCGGCGGGGTTCCAAAAGGGCCATGATCAGATTTGAGAATGTCACCAAGGTCTATGAGCAGAATGCCCGGCCGGCGCTCGATTCTGTCAGCCTTGAGATCAACCGTGGCGAGTTCACCTTCCTCGTAGGTGCCTCGGGTTCGGGCAAGTCCACGTTCCTGCGTTTGATCCTGAAAGAAGACAAGGCCTCATCAGGCTCGGTCTATGTCGCGGGCCAGAATGTTGCCAACATCTCCAGTTGGCGTGTGCCCAAGCTCCGTCGGGGCATCGGCGTGGTTTTCCAGGACTTCCGCCTGCTGCCGCAGAAGAATGTCTTCCAGAACGTCGCCTTCGCGATGCAGGTGATCGGAAAAAGCCGGTCAATCATCCGCGAGACAGTCCCGGAGGTGCTGAAGACGGTGGGCCTTGAGGGCAAGGAACGCCGTATGCCGCACGAGCTTTCGGGCGGTGAGCAGCAGCGCGTGGCCATCGCCAGGGCCGTAGTGAACCGTCCCGGCATCCTCCTGGCGGATGAGCCCACCGGAAACCTGGATCCGATCACGTCCATGGGGATCATGGGTGTCCTGGACAAGATCAACCAGAACGGCACCACGGTGGTCATGGCCACCCACGACGACGACATCGTCAATGAGATGCGCCGCCGCGTGGTGGAGCTGGAGAACGGCAAGGTCATACGTGATGAAGCCAAGGCTTTGTACACGTCGATGATTCCGGTGGTGGGAGAGTCGCGTCGACTTCGCGATGCCAGCGGAGAAGAGATCACCCGGGCACAGGGGGCAAAGCTGTGAGGCTTCTCTTCATTCTTGGCGAGATCGGCAGCGGCCTTCGCCGCAATCTTTCCATGGTGGTTTCCGTGGTGCTGGTTACCTTTGTCTCTCTGACCTTTGTCGGTGCAGCAGGGATGCTGCAGATGCAGATCAACCAGATGAAGGGTTACTGGTACGACAAAGTCCAGGTTGCCGTCTTCCTCTGCAATGACAGCTCGACGGCGGTGGGCTGCGCGTCCGGCGCGGTCACCAAGGAGCAGCAGGACAACCTGCAGGCGATGCTTGAATCCCCGGCCGTAAAGCAGTACATCAACGACTTCCAGTTCGAGTCCCAGACTGAGGCCTACAAGCACTTCAAGGAGCAGTTCTCCAATTCCCCGATCGTCGATTCGGTGTCCGAGGACCAGTTGCCGGCGTCGTTCCGGATCAACATGAAGAATCCGGAGAAATACCAGATCATCAGCGAGACGTTCTCCTCCCAGCCGGGCGTTGAAACCGTCAGCGACCAGCGCCAGGTGCTGGAGAGGATCTTCTCATGGATGAACGGGGCCTCCGTCGCAGCGGTCGGTGTCGCCGCCGTGATGATTTTCTGTGCGGTGCTGCTGATCACCACCACCATCCGGTTGTCAGCATTCAGCCGCCGCAGGGAGACCGGGATCATGCGCCTGGTGGGAGCCTCCAAGACGGTGATCCAGTTGCCCTTCATCCTTGAAGGCGTCATCGCTGCCGTGGTCGGTGCTGTCCTTGCTTCCGTGACGCTCTGGCTCATGGCGCATTTCTGGCTCAACGGTGACCTTTCCCGGCAGTTCCTGAACACACCCTTCATCTCATCCACGCAGGTTTTGGTGATCGCACCGGTCCTCATTGCACTCGGAGGCGGCCTGGCCGGGATATCCTCCTTGTTGACCCTCCGGCGCTACTTGAAGGTTTAGCGGTGGGTGCGCGCCAACGAACAAGACTGACAAGCGAAAAGGACTCATGATGACCACCTTGGACCAGAATTCCCTGCGCCGGCGCCTGGCGTCGGGGCATGCCCGGATTCTGGGTGCCGTGTTGGCCGTCGGCCTTGCCGCAGGTCTGCTGTCGGGTGTTCCAGCGGCACACGCTGACCAGCTCGATGACCAGCAGGCTGCCCTAGAAGCGGAAGCGGCACGGGTCCAAGCGTCCCTGGAGTTCGTTGATTCCAAGATTGCGAAGGCGGCCAGCGACCTGGTGATTTACCAGGGGCGGCTGCCAGGTGCCCAGCAGGCCCTCCTGGAAGCGCAAGGCCGTGTGGCCAGTGCGGTCAAGGAAGTTGAAGCCCTGGCTGCCAGGGTGGAACTTGCCCAGCAGAACAAAGCCAAAATCACCGAGCAGCTTGAAAGCGACAAGCAGAAGATCAGCGATACCAAGAAGCTGATCGGCCAGATTGCCTCCCAGGCGTACAAGTCCGGAGGTGTGCCCACCAACATTGCGCTCCTGTTCGGTTCCAATGAATCCGGCAGCTTGACGGAGTCGATGGACCTGGCTGACCAGGCGATGCGCAGCCAGAACGCAGCCATGACCAAGCTGACGCAGCAGAACGCCACCAACGTCAACTCCCAGGCCCGGCTTGCCGCCGTCGAAGCGGAAATCCAGGACCTGAAAGCCAAAGCCGATGCTGCCTTGGAACGCGAGAAGGCGGCCAGGGACGAGGCCGCGGCGAAGAAGGCCGAGGTGGACCAGTTGATCGAGGACACCACCCGGTTGAACGGTCAGCTGCAGGCAGCCAAACCAGGAATCGAAGCAGACCTTGCCCGCGTCAAGGCCGAGCAGGACTCGGTTGCCGCAGAGATCGTGGAGCGCGATCGCAAGCTGCGTGAAGCATGGGAAGCAGAACAAAGGCGCCTGGCGGCAGAAGCAGCCGCCGCCGCAGCCGCTGCTGCTGCGGCCCAGGGCCGTCCGGCGCCACCGGAAACTCCCTTCGTCCCGCCCGTGGGTTCGCCCTCGTCCTTTGGCCTGAGGCACCCGTTCGCCAGCTATGTGCCGATCACTTCCGGCTTCGGGTGGCGTGCGACCCCGCCGGGCACGATCGACTTCTACGGCACCGGCGGGTACATGCACACAGGCATCGACTTCGGTGCGGCCTGTGGCACTCCGGTTTACGCGGCCGCTGCCGGAGAGGTGTTCAACTCCGGTTGGAACTCAGCCGACGGCGGTGGCTGGCGGGTTAAGCTTTCGCATGGAGTGGTTCAGGGCAACTCCCTGACCACCATTTACTACCACAACAGCAGCATCGTTGTGGCCAACGGTCAGCGGGTTTCGGCCGGCCAGCTCATTGCCTACTCGGGCAGCACCGGTAACTCCACGGGTTGCCATGCGCACTTCGAGACCTGGCTCAACGGCGCCGCGGTCGATCCCATGAGGTTGCTGTAGGAAAGAGCAGGCTGCCGCTGACGTACACTGAATGGGATCTGCACCTGCTGATCCACCTAAGACAAGGAGTTCTACCGTGCCCAAGGAAAGTGGCCGTAAGGTAGTGGCCACCAATCGGAAGGCCCGGCATAACTACCATGTCCTGGACACCTACGAGGCCGGCATCGCCCTCATGGGTACCGAAGTGAAATCCCTTCGCGAGGGCCACGCCTCCATGGTGGACGGGTTCTGCACCTTCTACAACGACGAGTTGTGGATGGAAGGCATCCACATCCCCGAGTACAACCAAGGGAGCTGGACCAACCACGCCGCGCGCCGCCGTCGTAAGCTGTTGCTCCATCGCGAGGAGCTCGACAAAATCTCGCACAAGATCCGCGAGTCGGGTTTTACAGTTGTCCCGTTGCAGCTGTACTTCCTCGATGGCCGTGCGAAGGTGGAAATCGCCGTTGCCCGGGGCAAGAAGGATTACGACAAGCGCCAGACCCTCCGCGAGCAGCAGGACAAGCGTGAATCATTGCGGGAACTTCGGGAGCGCAACCGTCGCTGACAAATGCCGTGTCGCGGGAATGCCGGCAGCTTTGCGTGCGTTATGATTGATAGTCCGGATGGGGTTCGAAGCTTTCGACCCGCCGTCCGGGTTGGTAACAAAATACGGGGATGATCGGTTTCGACGATGTTAGTCGCGACAGGTGAAGCGGGCCGAGGATGCAGAATTATCTCGTAAACGCTGTCTGCAAACCAATAAGTGCCGAATCTAAGCGCACTGACTTCGCTCTTGCTGCCTAAGCAGTAAGACAGTCCGTCAGCCCGGGGTTGCTATCGCCCCGGTTCCTGGCGTCATTTAGATAGCCACTGCTGTTTGCCTTCGTCATTGGGGTAAACGGGACTTTTAGATGACTGGGCCCGGATCAGCCACCTGTTTGCAGGATGGCTGGGGCCGAGAAAATCCGACGCAAACTGCGCCCGGAGAAGCCCTGACAACACGACATCGGACGGGGGTTCAATTCCCCCCATCTCCACGGACTTGCCCCCGGATCATCACGATCCGGGGGCAATTTCCCTTTAAGGCCCCTTTTTCGTTCACCCACGGCGTAGCCCATCAGGGACTACCCACTGGCCCGCCGTGCGTTGACTCCGGTAGGACCAACAGTCCCGTCAGCAGTGCGCAGCGCAACGAGAGGCATGACCATGGGCACCGCACCGGAGTTTGAATGGCCGGACGAGCCGGCCGGGGGAGAGGACAGTCAGTTCCGGCAGGGAAGCGAGGAACTGGACGCCTATTCGCAGACCGTGATCCGCGTTGCGGCGACGGTTACCCCGCATGTAGCAGCAATTGAGATGACCAGCAGGGGGCGTCATGGGCGCAGCCGGGTGGGCAGCGGGTCAGCGGTGGTTTTCACCGCTGATGGTTACATGCTCACCAACGCGCACGTCGTGTCCGGCATCCAAGCCGGCCGGGCTGTCTTTGCCGACGGCAAACAGACAGACGTTGAATTGGTGGGTGCCGATCCGCTCTCGGACCTGGCCGTGGTGCGGGGACTCCGGGCAACCCCGCCGCCCGCCAGCCTGGGTAACGCCGAAGGCCTGCACGTGGGACAACTGGTCATCGCTGTTGGGAATCCGCTGGGTTTGGCCGGGTCGGTCACCGCGGGAGTTGTCAGCGGCCTGGGCAGGTCCATTCCCGTCCGTGCCGGGGAACACCGGCGCGTCATTGAGGATGTCATCCAGACAGACGCTGCGCTGAATCCAGGAAATTCCGGGGGCGCACTGGCCGATTCCCGGGGCCGGATCGTGGGTATCAACACGGCGGTGGCCGGCTTGGGCCTTGGCTTGGCCGTGCCCATCAACAGGACGACACAAAGGATTATCGCGGCGTTGCTCAAGGACGGCAGGGTACGCCGTGCCTATCTGGGCCTGGTCAGTACCCCGATCCCGCTGGATGCCAGTGCCGTTGTGCGGACCGGACAGCGCGAGGGACTGCGGGTCGTGGAGGTCCTTCCGGGATCACCAGCAGCAGCGGCCGGGCTGGAACCTGGGGACTTGGTGCTGCGGGCCATGGGCCGGCCGGTCTCCAGCGCCGAGAGCCTCCAGAAGCTGCTGTTCACCGAGGCCATTGGTGAGCCGTTTCCCCTGACGGTGTTGCGTGAGGGGAAGACTCTGCAGTTGGTCGCGGTGCCGTCGGAGATGGTCACCCCGGGATAGCGGGCACCGGCTAGCGGTCTTCAGGCTGGATATCGACCACACCGATGAAGCGGCTGCCGATGCCTTCGTACTCGGTGCGGACATCGCCCGGGAAAGCTACGGGCAGTTCCTTGCCGTGGTGGTGCCCGCACACAACGAATGAGAACTCCGGCCACCACTTCTTGGGCCTTGCGGCCTCCGAGTAGCCGCAGACCGCACATTCCAAATGAACCCAGACGGGACGCTTACCGGTACGGTTGGCGCGGGATTGCACCAGCCAGGGCGGCGGATTGTCCTGCAGTTCCCGCAATTGCGCTTCGGAAAGCCTGGACGGGATGCCGTGCCGTTGGGCCATTTCCATGGAGATATCGAGGGCCAAAGCTGCATCACGTCTGCTGATCACCACTCAACGATACGGCAAGCGTAGGCTGTGCAGATGACCGAACAAGCGGCACCAAGCCCACCACTCCAGCGCCGCGTGCTGGTGGTGGCCATTGTTGCTTCTTTCATGGCCATCCTTGACGGTTTTGTGGTGAATCTCGCACTTCCGGCGATCGGCAGGGAACTCGGCGGCGGCTTGGTGATTCAGCAGTGGGTGGTGGATGCATACCTCCTGACACTCGGCGCGCTGATCCTGGTTGCGGGATCGTTGTCGGACCATTTTGGCCGTGCCCGCATCCTGGAATGGGGTCTGGCCGGGTTTGCGGCCACGTCCGTGATGTGCGGCCTTGCCTGGAACGGTGAGGTCCTTGTGGTGTCGCGGGCGCTGCAGGGCGTGGCGGGTGCTTTGCTGGTGCCAAGTTCGCTGGCCATGATCATTTCCGCATTCTCGGGACCGGCCCAGTCGAAGGCGATCGGGCAATGGTCCGGCTGGACGAGCGCGGCCGCCATCGCCGGTCCACTGATCGGTGGCCTGTCCGTCGACCTGTGGTCCTGGCGGGTCATCTTTTTTATCAACGTCGTTCCTGCCGTAGCGATCTGGCCTGTGCTGGCAGGGCTGCGCGCCTCCGACGCAGCCCGTGACAGGAGCAAGCGCATAGACTATCGGGGCGCGGTCCTGGCGATGATTGGCCTGGGCGGTCCCGTCTTTGCGTTCATCGAACAGGGACGGATGGGCTGGGGCAGTCCGCAGGTGTGGGTGCCGCTGCTGGCAGGCGCGGCAGCCCTGGCGCTGTTCCTCGTCCACGAAGCGCGCACACCGGAACCCATGCTCCCGCTGCGGCTTTTCTCGATCCGCAACTTCGGGTGGGGAAACCTGGCCACACTGGCCATCTACGGTGCCATGTCCCTGGGGTTCTTTGTCCTCGGCATCTACCTCCAGCAACTTGGCGGCATGGGGGCCACGGTTGCCGGTATCGCCCTGCTGCCGGGTACCGTCATCCTGATGCTGGCGGCCTCCTGGTTCGGCGGGTTGGCAGGCAAGTACGGGCCGCGGTGGTTCATGACGGTCGGACCGTTGCTGTGCGCGGTGGGATTCCTTATGTCCTTGTCGATCCAGGAGCCGCTGGATTACTGGACGCAGGTCTTCCCGGGGCAGATTGTGTTCGGGCTGGGCCTGGCCACGCTGGTCGCTCCGCTGACGGCGGCGATCCTGGGTGCCGTGCCTCCGGAGGAAGCCGGAATTGGTTCGGCCGTCAACAACGCGGTGGCACGCATTGCCGGGTTGGTGTGCATCGCCTTCGCAGGCTTGATCGTAGGTCCCGTCTTCACACGGGAGGGTCTCTACAACGCCTTGGTGGTCACGGCGGTCCTGTTCGTGGCCGGGGCGCTGGCGTCCGCCGTCGGGATCCGGAACGGGGTTCCTGAACCGGCCGGTTCAGCCGGCAACCCCAGGGGGCGCACAGCCGACGACGGCAGCAGCCCGGAAGTGCCAACCTGACCTTTCGCGTCGCTCCAGTCAGCGGGCGGGCAGGACGCAGCCTTCGTGGACGCCGGCGCTTTGCACCCAGAGGGCCGAGGAGACTTCATCGGCGAGATCGAATTCGCGGCGCTGGCTCCCGCTGCCGATCCGGACCACCAAGGCGCCGCCGAACGGTTTCCGCCCTATCACTTCCACCTGTGCATCCAGAGTGATCGCCTCTGCGGCGAGATAGCGCAGGAGATCAGGGTTTTCGTCGCTGATGCGGGTAATGCGCCCCGAATGCCCTTGGTCGAGTTCGATCATGCGGTACGCGTGCGGAAGTTCCACCGAGCCGTCGGAAGAGGGAATTGGATCGCCGTGGGGGTCGCGGAGCGGATGGCCGAGCTTGGCGGACATACGGTCGATGAAGGTGTCCGAGACGGCGTGCTCCAGCATTTCGGCTTCGTCGTGGACTTCATCCCAGCTGTATCCCAGTTCTTCGACCAGATAGGTCTCAATCAGGCGGTGCCGCCGGACCATGGCCAACGCCAGGCGCATTCCTTCGTCCGTGAGTCGGATAGCGGAGTACGGTTGGTGGTCCACCAGGCCCTGGTCCTTGAGCTTGCGGACCATCTCGGATACGGAGGAGTTGGCCACGCCCAGCCTCTGGGCCAGCTGCGAGGAGGTGATGGGCTTGTCCTGCCACTCCGTATAGGAGTAGATGACCTTGACGTAGTCCTCGATCGAGGAGGAGGGCGTACTGGTCTTCACACCACTAGCCTACCGTGGCGGCGCAGATCGGGCCTTTCGCGCCCGCCAGGTCTGCGTCACGTACGGCAGCCCGACGGTCTCTTCCGGCGCGTGGCCGAGGTGCTCATACAAGTACCATTCGAGGTTGCCGGTGACTTTCGTCCGGGTGGCCTGGTTGGCGCGCAGGTAGTAGCTGCGCGACTTGGCCAGTTCGATGATGTCGTCAGGAGTGAGGGTCTCCTGCCACACCGTCAGGTGGCTTTCAAGGTCCACGAACTCCGGTCCGACGACCGGCCGGAAGTCCGGTTTGTGGACGTCGCCCGCATGCATAATGCGCGACAAGCGGTGTACCCAGGGAACGGACGTATCGAGCTGGTTCCAGATCAGTCCCAGGACCCCGTCAGGCCTGAGGATCCTGGCGATTTCCGTACTCGCTTTGAGGGGATCGCACCAATGCCATGCCTGGGCGACGCTGACGACGTCGAATGCTGAGTCCGCCAGCCCTGTTGCCTCTGCCGTGCCCTCCAGCGCGTTCACCTGCGGCCAGGTTTTCCGCAGTTGCTCCAGCATGTCCCGGGAAGGGTCGACGGCGGCCACTTCCAGTCCGCGGTCGACGAGCAGCCCCGTGAATTTTCCCGTACCGGCACCAACGTCCGCAGCGAACCTGGTTCCCGCCGGCAGGAGCCAGTCAACCGAGTCCGCGGGGTAACCGGGGCGCACCCGGTGGTAGTGTTCGCCGCCGTCCTGGAAACTCTGTCCCAGTTCCTGCCGTCGTTCATGATGCAGTCTGGGACCGCTGGCGCCACCGGATACACGATGTGGACTGATGGCCACGCAAGGACTCCTTCGGAAGCTTGAGACCGGGGTACCTTACGAATTTACCGCAAGAGCGGTGCGATTCAGTGGCCGCCCGCCTCACCCAACTGGGTCGCAGTTAAGCGCGTTTTGAGGGGTCAAAACGCGCTCTGCTGCTACTTAGTTGGGTCGGGAGTCGTTCCAGTGCGCAGGCTAGTCCACGGTGCAGGGTGCGGCGCCTGCGGTACCCGGGGTGTTCGGGGCCCATTCCGGGTAGGTGCGGTGGTCGTTGGCCGGTACCCAGCGGCCTTCATCCACCACGTAGTCCCAGCCCAGGCCGGTGCGCTTGAGTTCTTCGATGCCGCGCAGCAGGCGCCCGGCGTCCTCCAGCCTGGAACCTACGCCGAAGCTGGCGCGCAGCGAACCCGAGGGCAAGCCCAGGCGCTTGAGCAGCGGGTGGGCGCAGAAGCGGCCGTCGCGGAGGCCCACACCGTGCTCTGCAGCGAGGTAGGCGGCCACCAGTCCGGCGTCGAATCCTTCCACCGAGAAGTTGACCACACCGATGGTATCGGTCGAATCGCTGAAGATCCGGTGGACGCTCACGCCGTCAATGGCCTGCAGGCCTTCCACCAGGTAGGCCCGGATGGCGGCCTCGTGGTTGTGCCATGCCTGCGGATCGAGGCCGGAAAGTACCTGGGCAGCGCGGGCGAGGGTTGCTGCACCAAGCACGTTGGGGGAGCCGCCTTCGTGGCGGGCAGGGCCGGTTGCCCAGCTGACGGAGTCCAGGCGTGCCTCGCGCACCGCTCCGCCGCCGGCAAGGTGCGGGGTTCCGGCGTCGAGCCAGTCCGGGCGTCCCACCACCACACCCGCGCCGAAAGGTGCATAGAGCTTGTGGCCGGAAAACACAACGTAGTCGACGTCGGCCGCGGCGATGTTGATGGGGCGGTGGGGTGCCAACTGTGCGGCGTCAACAACGATCCGGGCACCGTATTCGTGGGCCAGGGCTGCGAGTTCCTTGATGGGCAGGATTTCGCCGGTCACGTTGGAGGCGCCGGTGACAGCCAGCAGGGAGACGCCACCCTGGCTGAGTTCTCCGCGGATTTTCGCGATGGTGCCGGCAAGGGTGGTATCAGCCACCACGCTGCGGTGGGGAACTCCTTGCCACGGAAGCAGGTTGGCATGGTGTTCGATGTCCAGGTACAGGACTTCACCGGTGTGCTTGCCATCGATCTGTGGCAGGCAGCCTGCCAGCAGGTTCAGCGAGTCGGTGGTGTTACGGGTGAAGATCACGGAATCGTCAGGACGGCCGCCTACGAACCCGCGAACGATGTTGCGCGAGTTTTCGTACACCGAGGTGCTGATCTGCGAGGCATAACCGGCGCCCCGGTGCACGCTGGCGTAGTAGGGGAGGACCTCGTTCAAGTAGGCTGACACGATGGTCAGGGCCGGTGCCGATGCTCCGTAGTCAAGGTTGGCGTACCTGACGTGACCGCCCTGGATCAGTGGTGCCTGCAGCTCGGCGCCGGTGACGGCGGCCAGTGGCCTGCCGGCGGCAAGCTCCTGCCCGGGGGACGGCTGGATCGTGGAACTGAACGTAGCTGTGCTCATGTGACCTCACTCAAGAGGGACCCCGCCGGGGATCCGCGCTTGCCGTATCCGTTCCGGACCGGCCTGGTCGTCACCCGGGGCACCCCACCGCGAATGGAGGGTTGCCGGCCAGCAAACCGGGGTTTTGCGCTGGCACTCGTGACCTGTAAATGAGGTTAGGGCACGCCCGCCGCCCGTTTCAAAGCCGCCCGGATTGTTAAGCGCTTTATTACGCCGGTTGAAATTTGGCCGATTTGCCGAACAAACAGACGGCGGATGCCCCCGAAAGGTGGCATCCGCCGTCGAAAATTCTGCTTGGCTGCCAGGTGGCAACCGTGGCATTAGCTGCTAGAGGAGGTCGTCAACCTCGGGGTTCAAGCGCTTGAGGACTTCGGAATGGAGGATCGAATTGGTCGCCAGGGCGTTGCCACCGAAGGGGCCATCCTCACCTTCAAGGGAGGTGAACCGGCCACCGGCCTCGGTGACGATGGGGACCAGGGCCGCCATGTCGTAAAGGTTGAGCTCCGGTTCGCAGGCGATGTCCACCGCGCCCTCGGCAACAAGGCAGTATGACCAGAAGTCCCCGTACGCGCGGGTGCGCCACACGTCTTCCGTCAAGCCCAGGAACTCCTCCAGGTTTCCGCGGTCCTTCCAACCCGACAGGCTCGAGAAGGACAGGGAGGCATCGGCCAGGTGCGAGACGTTGGAAACCTTGAGCCGTGTGGCCGACGCCAGGGAACGGCCGGTGTAGGCTCCCATCCCTTTTGCAGCCCACCAACGTTTGCCCAGGGCGGGAGCGCTGACGACCCCCACCACTGGCTCCCCCTCGTCAACCAAGGCAATCAGTGTGGCCCAGACGGGAACTCCGCGGACAAAGTTCTTTGTGCCGTCGATCGGATCGATGATCCAGCGCCGCGAGCCGTGACCCGTGCTGCCGAATTCCTCACCCAGCACAGCATCCCGCGGCCGGGAACGGGACAACTGGCCGCGGATTGCTTCTTCGGCGGCCTTGTCGGCATCTGTGACCGGAGTGAGGTCTGGCTTGGTTTCGACCTGCAGGTCCAGGGCCTTGAAGCGGTCCATGGTCTGGGCATCCACGGAATCCGCCAGGACATGGGCAAGGCGAAGGTCGTCGTTGTAGCTGGAAACGGGTTGGGTCATGCCACCAAACTTATCGTGAAACGTTCCCCCGCAGCGGGACGTGAAGCCCGCTGGCTAGTTGACGGTTCCCAGTTCCTTGGCTTCCTTGGCCTCCAGCCTGGGGTCTGCGCCCAGGAGTCGTCGCAGTGATGCCAGCCGGGCCGGACCGGAGGGACCCGCGTGGCCCTCGTTGACCCACGCATCGAGGCCGCAGTTGACCGCCCCGGCGTCGTGCTTGCAACCGCGGTCGCAGGCGTCGGTGCCGGGCTCCAGGTCCGGGAACGAGTGCAGGATGCGGTCCGGATCCACCAGGGCCAGGCCGAAGGACCGGATGCCGGGAGTATCAATAATCCAGCTGCCGGACGGGGCATCGGCGAGCTTGAGCGCCAGGGCCGAGGACGAGGTGTGGCGCCCGCGGCCCGTGACGGCGTTGACGCCGCCTGTGGCGCGTTCGGCACCGGTCAAGGCGTTGACCATGGTGGATTTGCCGACGCCGGAGTGACCCAGCATGACCGTGACTTTGCCGTCCAAATGGCTGCGCAGACTTGCCACGGCTTCGCTGTCCAGGCGGGCTGACAAGCCGTCATCCGACCGGGCATCGATGCCGGATGCGGCTGCGTCCGCCGTACGGCTGATGATCACGGGGAAGTCCAGGCTCACGTAATTGGCCAGCAGCTCAGACGGATCCTTGACGTCAGCCTTGGTGACGAGCAGCAGTGGTTCAATACCTGCGTCGTATGCGGCCACCAGGGCCCGGTCAATGAAACCGGTCCGGGGTTCGGGATTGGCCGCGGCCACTACAACCACCAGCTGGTCGGCGTTCGCCACCACCACCCGTTCAACGGGGTCGGTGTCGTCGGCGCTGCGCCGCAGGACCGTGCTGCGCTCCTCTACGCGGACCAGCCGGGCAAGCGTGTCCGGCCCGCCGGAGACATCGCCGACCAGGGCCACGAAGTCACCGGGGACCACAGGGGACCGGCGGAGTTCGCGGGCCCTGGCGGCGATGACCGTCCGTTCCTGCGGGGTGTCTTCGGCCACCACGGCCGTATAGCGGCCACGGTCGACCGTGATGATCCGGCCGATCACGGCGTCGTCGTGGCTGGGGCGGTCCTTGGTGCGGGGCCGGGAACCTTTTTTGTTGGGCCGGATCCGGACGTCGGACTCGTCCCAGGAGCGTGCGTCGCGGGCCATGGTCAGGCGCTGGCTCCGTTGGTGCCCTCGCCCTGCTGCAGCATGGCCTCCCACATCAGCGGAAAGTCGGGCATGGTCTTGGACGTGGTGGCGATGTCTTCCACCTGGACGCCCGGGACGGCGAGGCCCAGGATGGCTCCTGCGGTGGCCATTCTGTGATCCGCGTAGCTGTGGACCACCCCGCCATGAAGCGGGGCAGGGCGGATGACCAAGCCGTCCGCTGTTTCTTCGGCGTCACCGCCCAGGCGGTTGATTTCCGCGACGAGGGCAGCCAGCCGGTCGGTTTCATGGCCCCGCAGATGGGCAATACCCGTCAGGCGGGATGGTCCCGACGCCAAAGCGCACAGGGCGGCCACCGTTGGTGCGAGTTCGCTGGTCTCGTCGAAATCGCCCCCCTTGATGTCCGGACCGCCGGTCACGGTCAGCGTGCCGTGGTCCAAGGTGACCTGCGCACCCATCGACGCAAGGATGCTCCGCCAGAGATCGCCCACCTGGGTTGTTTCGGATGGCCAGTTGGGAATCCGCACGGTTCCGCGGGTCGCCAGTGCTGCCGCCAGGAACGGGCCGGCGTTCGAAAGGTCCTGCTCGATTCTTTGGTCGAAGGCCCGGATGGGTCCGGGCTCGACGCGCCAATGGTTGGGAACGGAATCATCGACCCTGACACCGACGCTCCGGAGCACAGCAACCGTCATGGCGATGTGGTCGAGACTTGGTACGGGTTTGCCCACATGTTCCAGGTGCAGGCCTTCAGTGAAACGTGCCCCCGCAAGCAGCAGGGCGGACACGAACTGGGAAGAGGCACTCGCGTCGATCACCAGGTGGCCCCCGCGCACCTCTCCGGTGCCTGCCACAGTAAAGGGAAGGGCCGACGGCGTCCTGCCGCCTTCCGTGCCCACCGGCACCCCGAGCGCTGAGAGGGCTTCGATGATGGTTCCCATAGGCCGCTTGCGGGCGTGGGGATCACCGTCGAAGAGGGTCGTGCCCTTCCGCAGGGCGGCCAGCGGAGGGACGAATCGCATGACGGTTCCGGCGAGTCCGCAGTCGATGGCTGTGTCTGTGCCCGACGCCGCCTGGTCCATGGGCGTGATCTCGAGATCAGGTCCGTAGTCGCCGTCGCCGGGTACTTCAGTGACTGTGGCACCCAATTGCCTGAGCGCCTGGATCATGAGCACCGAATCACGCGAATGCAATGGTGCCCGGAGCCTGGAAGGGCCGTCGGCCAGGGCCGCGAGAACCAGGAAACGGTTGGTCAGGGACTTGGACCCCGGTACCGTGACGGTGGCGTCCACGGGTGCCTGTGAAAACGGAGCCGCCCAAAGCGGCAATGCAGGGGCGGAGCCTGCCGGCCCCGGGTGTGCTGCGGTGGTACCTGTCATGCTTCCTTATGCTCCAACTGCGTTATCGACGGCTTTGCGTACGGCTTTGTCTGCCCGCTTGATCTGCTTGCCGGTGACCTTCCGGGCGTCCGCCGCCAGGTGCTCTGCCCGCCAGGCAAGACTGGGCCGTCCCGCGGTGTCGACGGCGGCCAACAGCACGCCTCCGGTCAGGGATATGTTCTTGAGCAGCTGTGCTTTGCGTGCGGTACGGCCTTCCTTGGTGCTGATGTCCGCCGAACGCCACTCTACGAAAGTGTTCAGCGCCGATGTCACGGCCAGGACGGTGGCCGCAAAGCGGGACAGCTTGCCCAGGCCCAACAGGGCGCCGGCGCCCAACTGTGCTCCGCCGATGACCCGGGCCAGCACCTTCTCGTCCGCGGGGAAGGGCAAGGACTCGGAGGCGCGCCGCAGGACAGGGGAGAGTTGCCGGGCAGTGTCGTCAGCGTGCTTGAGCTTGTCCAAACCTGCCACGACAAAGCTGGTTGCGAGCATGGGGCGGGCGAGGAACCGGATAACTGACATGTCTTGCCTCCTGGATGGGTTGCCACAAGTGTCACGGGGTGCAGTCTGGTCTAGTCTTGCACCTTTGCGGAATATTTACCCAGCGGCCGCCGTTGTGAACAACAGGCGCGGTGGAGGCCGGGCTGCGGCAGCGTGATGCCGCTTCGCTGAACGGAGTTGGTTTTTTGACCTTGGTGAAGGACCGGGCAGGCCTGCTGGAGTCCGGCGGGACCAGACAGCCTGATTCCCCGCGGCTGACAGTAGACTTGGCTTCGATGAGCACCATTGAACCGGCCGCAGCGGCCATGTACCAGGCAGCCGAAGCGGACGACGACGTCGCGGTGGCTTCCGACGTCGATCCTGCTACCGAAACTGTTGAACAGCGGCGGGAGCGCTTCGAGCGGGACGCCATGCAGTATGTCGACCAGTTGTACTCTGCGGCGATGCGGATGGCCCGGAACCCCTCCGACGCGGAAGACCTCGTGCAGGAGGCCTACACCAAGGCATTTTCGGCCTTCCACCAGTACAAGCCGGGGACCAACCTCAAGGCATGGCTGTACCGCATCCTGACCAATACGTACATCAACCTCTACCGGAAACGGCAGCGGGAACCCCTGCAGTCCAACTCGGACACCATCGAGGACTGGCAGTTGGCCAAGGCGGAGTCCCACACGTCGTCCGGATTGCGGTCGGCCGAAGCCGAGGCCTTGGACCACCTGCCTGACTCCGACGTCAAGAACGCGCTGCAGGCCATCCCGGAGGAGTTCCGCCTGGCGGTCTACTTCGCGGACGTCGAAGGATATGCGTACAAGCAAATTTCAGAGATCATGAATACCCCGATCGGTACCGTCATGTCGCGTCTGCACCGCGGCAGGAAGATGCTTCGGGATATGTTGGCGGACTACGCCGCAGAACGGGGCTTCAGCGCCCACACAGAAGACCAGGCTGCGGCCGGGAGCAAAAATCAGGAGAAAGAGCAATGAGCGACTGCCAGGGATTGGGCGATTGCGACGACACGCGGATGCAGCGCATCTACGAATACCTGGACGGGGCACTGACCCGCGAGGACCTGAAAGACATCAAGGAGCACCTGGACTCCTGCGAAGAGTGCACCGAGCAGTATGACCTCGAATGCCTGATCCGCACCATGGTCAAGCGCTCCTGCACCGAGTCTGCCCCGGAAAACCTCAAGAACTCCATCCTGGACAGGATCCACTCCATCAAGACCGTGGACGCCTGAGCTGCCGGTTGGACGCCAAAGGCCCCGGAAACCTGCTGGTTTCCGGGGCCTTTGCTTTTAAGCCTTGACGCTAAGCCGCTGGCTTAGGTGTTGGGACGCTTGCCGTGGTTCGCGCCGCCACGCTTACGGTCACGACGCTTACGTGCACGCTTGCTCATAGCTGGCCTCCTTAAATGTTTTGATACTCAATAGAGCTGCCCTCCAGTCTCGCACATCAGCACGTTCGCAGGCGAACCGGCCCCCGGCCGGGTCTTCCGGCCTAGCTGCGCAGTGAACTCCTGATGGAAATGCGGGCCTGGTCCAGGACGGCCCTGATGGTCTCCAGGACCAGGGGCGTGAGTTCCTGCCCGGCGCTGTGCTGGCGTAGCTCCACACGCATGTCGTCACGGAAGGACTGCACCATGAGTTCGGCTTCCTTGAGCATCTGTTGGCCTTCGGCTGAATAACTCCGGGTCCTGGCCTGGAAGGGAACGGGTCCGGGCTGGGTCCTTGCCGCTTCTGCCGTGGCGGCGAGGTCGGCACGCAGTCCGCGCATATTGGCGCGGATATCCTCGCGAAGGGTATCCGCCAGACGACGGACAGAGGCAGAGATGGTGTCCTCGACGCCGGCCAGTTCCTCCCTCCGCCGGTCAAGCTCCGCCAGGCCTGCTTCGGTAATGAGGTACTTGGTCCGCCGGCCTTCCGACTCCGTAGCTACAAGCCCTTCTTCTTCCAGCTTGCCCAGACGCGGATAGATGGTTCCGGCGCTGGGCGAATAGGTGCCCCCGAACCTGTCGCCGAGCGCCTTGATGAGCTCGTACCCATGCCGTGGGCCCGACTCGAGAAGGGCCAGGAGGTACAAGCGCAACGCACCGTGCGCGAAGACGGGAGGCATCAGAGGCCTGCTTCGCCGGGGACCGGATACCCTGGCTCCCCCGGGGCAGGTGCCAGCGCATGCATGATGTGGGTTTTGCCGGACACTGTGTTGGTCCGGACCAGCATCAGTTTCCCGTCGGGCCCCACGATCGTGTTCACGTTGCCTCCCGGCTGGTTGTACACCTGGTTGTCAATGACAACGGCGCCGCTTGCCGACTTGGCGGAGATATCCAGTCCCACATCACGGGGGAGGCGGACGGTGAGGTCCCCGGACACCGAATTGGCGCCAAAGTCGTGGGTGAAGTCCTGGAGGTCAAAGGTGAGGTCGCCGCTGACGGTGTTGGCGCGGATGTTCGAGAACGTGCCCGACGCCGTCACTTCGCCGGAGACGCTCTTGGCGGTCAGGACGCCGTCGTGGTTTCTGACGATGACTTCGCCGCTGACGGTGTTGACGTGCAGTTCGCCGCTCGTGTGGTCGGACATCACGGAGCCTGCGACGGTGCTGAGCCGGATGTTGCCGGTGAGGCCGGACACCATTCCGTCGCCGCTGACCGTTCCCGCCTCCACATCGACGCCGGGCGGCAGGGCGATCCCGACCACCGCGGTGTTGGTGCTGGAGTTGTTGACGGTCCCCATGAGGTTCTTGAACCACCCCTGCGGTCCCTGCAGTTGGTGCCGGACCTCGAGGCGGCCGTTGACCAACGTCACGGTCAGGGGGTCGCCGGTGACGTCGCTGACTTCGATCCTCACGAAGGGTTCGTCGTGCGTTACGACGTCGAACCGGCCTTTGACGATTCCGAGTTTGAGTGAGCGGACGTTCTCCACATCGATGGTTTGCGGGCCCGTCACAGTCCATAGCTCGTCTGACATGATCCCTCCAGGTTGCGATATATCGCGTTGATGTAAACACGATATATCGCGATGGCAACGATGGCAATGGACGGCGCTGACCGGGGTAGGGCGCGGTTGGCTGCTACTCCGGCTGGGCGATGTTAAGCCACTGGAACCAGCCGCGGTGCAGGACCAGCCACGCAATCAATCCGTAACCGGCCTGTCCCGGTGTGCCGCCATTGGCTGCGAGGTCAGTCCTCCACTGCTCATGGTTGAGCAGTGGAGAGAACGTGTCAACGTAGTGGTGGTTCCTCCTGGTCGTGACATCGGCAAAGGCTGTGTTCAGTTCGGCCAGGCGCTTGTTGCGGGCCGGGTCCAGGGTGGGTGGCGGGCCGACGACGAAGACCTCGACACCGCTGTGCGAGGCGCCGTCCAGGATGTTGGCGAGATTGAGGCGGCTGCGGGCGGTGGACAGGCCGAACTCGACGTCGCGCCCTGAGAGACCTATGACCAGCCGGTTTTCGTGGGTGTCGCTGAAGCGCCGGCCGGCTTCGTCCTGCCACCGTGTCGCCAGGCCCTCCGTGCCTTCCATGGGGCAGGGGAGGGAGAAGCTTTCCACCACGACTGAATCCTGGGGTGTCCGTGCCAGGACCCTTCCAAGCCAACCAAGCGCCCGGGGATCTCCCAGCCCTGCCAGCAGTTCATCTCCAACAGCTGCAATGCGCAGCTTCCTGTCTTCCACGGTTACCTCTTCACACTCGTTACGGTCCTTGCACGGCATCAGGATCAGCGCCTGTTCTTGAACCGGGTTTCTGTCCCATTAAACAGAACTGCCCGGCTGCAGGTGCGGAACCGCACCCCAGCCGGGCAGTTTTTGGTGTTACTTGCGCTCGAACGCCTGCTTGATCAGGATGTCCTGCTCGGCAGCGTGTCGCTTCATGGAGCCTGCTGCCGTGGACGCCGACGCCGGACGCGACACCAGGCGGACCTTCCGGTCCAGCTGCGGAGCCAGGTTCAGGCCCATGAACGGCCACGGACCTTGGTTGGCGGGCTCGTCCTGGGCCCAAACGATGTCTGCGTTCGGGTACTTCGCCAGTTCGGCTTCGATCTCGGCCTTGGGCAGCGGGTAGAGCTGCTCCACACGGACGATCGCCGTGGACGTGTCGCCCGACTTCTGCCGGTTGGACAGGAGATCGTAGTACAGACGGCCGGAAACCAGGATGACGCGATCCACCGTGCCGGGCTCGAGCTCGTGCTCGCCAATGACCGGCTTGAAGCCGCCGGTGGTGAAGTCCTCCACGGCAGAGGCTGCGCCCTTCAACCGGAGCAACTGCTTCGGCGTGAAAATGATCAGCGGCTTGCGCGGCCGGCTGTAGGCCTGCCGGCGGAGCAGGTGGAAGTGCGACGCCGCGGTGGTGGGGTTGGCCACGATCATGTTGTCCTCGGCGCACAGCTGGAGGAAACGCTCAATGCGTGCGGAGGAGTGGTCCGGTCCCTGGCCCTCGTAACCGTGCGGGAGCATAAGCACCAGCGATGAACGCTGGCCCCACTTCTGCTCGGCCGAGGAAATGAATTCATCGATGATCGTCTGGGCGCCGTTGACGAAGTCGCCGAACTGGGCCTCCCAGAGGACCAGAGCGTCCGGCCGTTCCACGGAATAGCCGTATTCGAAGCCCATGGCTGCGTACTCGGACAGCAGGGAGTCGTAGATCCACAGCTTGGCCTGGTTGTCCGAAAGGTTGCCCAAGGGCAGCCATTCGTTGCCGTTGGCACGGTCGTGGAAGACGGCGTGACGCTGGACGAAGGTTCCGCGGCGGGAGTCCTGGCCTGCCAGGCGTACGGGAACGCCTTCCATGATCAGGGAGCCAAAGGCTGCGATCTCGCCAAAGCCCCAGTCGATGCCGCCTTCACGGGACATCTGTTCGCGCTTCTCCAGCAGCTGCTTGAGCTTGGAGTGGACGGTGAAGCCTTCCGGGATCTCCAGGTGGGCCTTGCCGATGCGTGCCAGCGTCTCTGCCGAGATGGCGGTGGACGTGGGGGAGTTGGTTCCGAAATCGGACTGCTGGGCAATGGGCCGCTCGATGTCCGACACGGCAGCGGAGTCCGCGGTGATGATCGGGATCGGAGAGGTCTGCGCGGCGTGGGTCTCGGCGAAGACCCGCTCCAGGCGCTCCTGGTAGTCCCGCAGCAGCTGCTCGGCTTCTTCCTCGGTGATGTCTCCACGGCCGATGAGCGATTCCGTGTACAGCTTGCGCACCGAGCGCTTGGCCTCGATCAGGTTGTACATCAGCGGCTGGGTCATCGAGGGGTCGTCGCCCTCGTTGTGGCCACGGCGGCGGTAGCACACCATGTCGATGACAACGTCCTTGTGGAACCGCTGGCGGAACTGGTAAGCGAGCTGGGCCACGCGGACCACGGCTTCGGGATCGTCACCGTTGACGTGGAACACCGGAGCCTGGATCATCTTGGCGACGTCCGTGGAGTAGGTGGACGAACGCGAAGAGGACGGAGCGGTGGTGAAGCCGACCTGGTTGTTCACGATGACGTGGATGGTGCCGCCGGTGCGGTAGCCACGCAGCTGTGAGAGGTTGAGGGTTTCCGCCACAACGCCCTGGCCCGCGAAGGCGGCGTCGCCGTGCACCATGATGGGCAGGACGGGGAAGGACTCACCCTGGTCCAGGCGGTCCTGCTTGGCGCGGACGATGCCTTCGAGGACCGGGTCCACGGCTTCGAGGTGGGACGGGTTGGCAGCGAGGTAGACCTTGGTCTGCTTCCCGTTGTCCGAGGTGAACGTGCCCTCGGTGCCCAGGTGGTACTTCACGTCGCCCGAGCCCTGGACGGAGCGCGGGTCCTGGGTGCCTTCGAACTCCCGGAAGACCTGGGCGTAGGTCTTGCCGGCAATGTTCGTGAGAACGTTCAGGCGGCCGCGGTGGGCCATACCGATCGCGACCTCGTCCAGTCCGTCGTCGGCCGCGTCGGAAATGACGGCGTCGAGCAGCGGGATCAGCGACTCTCCACCTTCAAGGGAGAAGCGCTTCTGGCCGACGAACTTGGTCTGCAGGAAGGTTTCGAAAGCCTCGGCCGCATTGAGCTTGGAGACGATGCGGAGCTGCTCTTCGCGGCTCGGCTTGGAGTAGGGGTGCTCCAGCTCGTCCTGGAACCACTTGCGCTCGGCGGGTTCCTGGATGTGCATGTACTCGATGCCGGTGGTGCGGCAGTAAGCATCGCGGAGGACGCCGAGGATGTCGCGGAATTTCAGCTGCGGCTTGCCGCCGAAGCCACCCGTGGGCCATTCGCGGTCGAGGTCCCACAGCGTCAGGCCGTAGGTGAGGACGTCAAGGTCCGGGTGCTTGCGCTGGACGTATTCCAGGGGATCGGTGTCGGCCATGAGGTGGCCACGGACCCGGTAGGAGTGGATCAGTTGCTGGATCCGTGCCACCTTGTTGATCTCGTCGGCCGGGTCCACCTGGAGGTCGGGGCTCCAGCGGACGGGCTCGTACGGAATGCGCAGGGCTTCGAAGATTTCGTCGTAGAAGTTCTGCGCGCCCAGCAGGAGCTGGTGGACCAGCTTCAGGAATTCGCCGCTGCCTGCGCCCTGGATGACGCGGTGGTCATAGGTGGAGGTCAGGGTCAGGATCTTGCTGATGGCGTTCTGGGCGATGATCTTTTCGCTCGCGCCCTGGAACTCGGCCGGGTAATCAAGGGCGCCGACGCCGATGATGGCTGCCTGTCCCTTGGAGAGGCGGGGCACCGAGTGCACGGTGCCGATGCCGCCCGGGTTGGTCAGCGAAACCGTGGTACCGGCGTGGTCGTCAGCAGTCAGCTTGCCGTTGCGGGCACGCTTGATGAGGTCCTCATAGGTGTGCCAGAACTCAGCGAAGTCCATGGTCTCGGCCTTCTTGATGTTGGGAACCATCAGGAGGCGGGTGCCATCGGGCTTCGGCATGTCAATGGCGATGCCGAAGTTGACGTGCGCGGGCTGGACTGCGCTGGGCTTGCCGTCGATTTCGTCGTAGTAGACGTTCATGGACGGGAACTGGGAGAGCGCACGGACTACGGCGTAGCCGATGAGGTGGGTGAAGGACACCTTGCCGCCGCGGGCGCGGGCAAGGTTGGAGTTGATGACCACCCGGTTGTCGATCAGCAGCTTGGCCGGAACGGCCCGGACGCTGGTGGCCGTGGGTACTTCCAGGCTGGTGACCATGTTGGAAGCGATCGCCTTGGCGGGGCCGCGCAGGACGGACACGACATCCTCTTCAGGCGCGGTTGGTGCTTTGGTGCTCCGGGGAAGCTGGGCGGGGATCGGCTGTGCGGCATTACCGCCGACGGGCTTCTTTGCTCCGTCCTTGGCTACCGTGGCAGGTGCTTTCTTCGCTGCGGCCGGGGCCGCCGGCGCGGCAGCGGGAGGTGCCGCAGGGGCTGCCGGCGCCGGTGCCGGAGCCGCGGGCGCCGGGGCTACCACGGGAAGTACTTGGGTGGGTGGATTGGCAGCGGCAGGGGCTGCGGAGGTTCCGTTGGAAGAAGTGCCGTCACCGGTGTCAAAGGATTCGAAGAGCGGCCACCACTTGGCGTCGACCGAATTCTTGTCCTGCTGATACCGCTCGTACAGTTCGTCAACGAGCCACTCGTTTCCGCCAAATTCCTCTGGTAGACGGTGGCTGGGCTGCTCTGGCACTTGAAATACGCCTCTTCCATGAGTGTTGATTTCCCGCTGGCCAAGGTTGCTTTTCCGCAACGATGCACCAGGGTCCGGGTCCCGCGAACTCAGACCTTTGCCAGTCTAGTTAGGATCGTCGGTTAACTGCCAATAGTGGTGACCTAAATCATGTTGCCCGGTTCTCAAAGGGGAAAACCCTTGATTCCGGGCCCCGGCGGCACGTCAAAAACCGTCCTGTCCCCACGCCTGGACGCACAGGCGTGGCCTGTAGACTGAAATCCTTATGGACAGTAAATCTAGGTGCCGGCCTGGGTACTGCAAGGGGAACCGCATTGCGCTTCCCGCGGAACGTACCCCCCGAGCCGGCAACACCCGTTCACATGCCCATCACCCGCCGGCCCTCCAGGCCGGTGGTCCCGCGGACCACGCGTCCACGGGGCCCGACCAGCCTCCGCCGGGCAATCGTCCCGCGGTGGAGGCGGCCCGTTCCTGGCATGCTCCGGTTTCCGGAGTGATGTTCTGATGGAATGGATTCTCCTGATAGCCGGTTTCGCCCTCATTCTGGGAACCGGCTTTTTCGTAGCAGTTGAGTTTTCCCTGGTGGCCCTGGACCAATCAAGCGTCCAGCGGGCGATCGACGACGGCGACCACGCGGCGGTACCGCTGCTGAAATGCTTGAAGTCCCTGTCCACCCAGCTTTCGAGTTGCCAGCTGGGCATCACCCTGACCACGTTGCTCACGGGTTTCGTCATGGAACCGTCCGTGGGGCAGCTCCTTTCAGGGCCCCTGGGCCTGTTGGGCCTGGCGCCCGAGGTAGCGCATTCGGTGGCCTTGGTGGTGGCGATGGTCCTTGCAACCCTGCTGTCGATGCTCATCGGCGAACTGGTACCCAAGAACATGGCCATAGCCCTGGCCTTCCCGCTGGGCAAGGCGCTTGCCCGGCCACAACTGATCTTCACCGCTGTGTTCAAGCCGGCCATTGTGGTGCTGAACGGTTTCTCCAATAAGGTCCTGAATCTGTTCGGGCTCGAGGCCAAGGAAGAGATTTCCGGCGCGCGGACGCCGGCCGAACTGGCGTCCCTGGTGCGGCGGTCGGCTGAACTCGGCACGCTTGACGCCGGAACCGCAAATTTCGTGGCGCGGACCCTGAGCTTCTCCGGCAGGACGGCCGCGGATGTCATGACACCCCGCATCCGCATGGAAACGATTGATGCGGGCCAGCCCGTTTCCGATATTCTCGACGCCGCGCGCCGGACCGGATATTCGCGGTTCCCGGTGATTGGTGACTCGGCGGATGACATCCGGGGAGTCGTGCATGTCAAGAAAGCGGTGGCGGTCCCTGCCGACCGCCGGGGCAAGCTTGAGGCCGGAGCCATCATGACCGATGTGCTCCGGGTGCCGGAGACCATCCACCTGGATGCCCTGCTGTCCGAACTCCGTGAGGGCAACCTTCAGTTGGCGGTGGTCCTGGATGAATACGGAGGAACCGCGGGCATCGCAACCCTGGAGGACTTGGTGGAGGAAATCGTGGGAGAGGTCTCCGATGAGCACGACAAAGTGCGCCCGGGCCTGCTCCAGAGCGCGTCCGGTGACTGGTATTTCCCGGGCCTCCTCCGGCCCGACGAGGTATCGGAACAAATTCCCCACCTGAAGGTCCCGGACGAGTCCGCCTACGAAACCGTAGGGGGCTACGTCATGAGCAAACTGGGCCGGATCGCCAGGGTCGGTGATGTTGTTGACGCCGGCGGCGGCACGTTGACTGTCACGCGCATGGACGGCCGGCGGATCGACCGGATCAGTTTCCACCACGTGGCCGAACCTGACGACGCAGCTGCCGGGGCCGGGGACAACCACCATGAGGCAGGTGCCGTATGAGTGACTGGGCCGGAATTATCTGGTTGGTTGTCCTGCTGATCGGCAACGCCTTCTTTGTTGGCGCCGAGTTCGCAGTCATGTCGGCCCGCCGAAGCCAGATCGAACCGCTGGCGGAGGCAGGGTCAAAGAGGGCACAAACCACGCTGCGGGCCATGGAAAATGTCTCCCTCATGCTCGCGTGTGCCCAGTTGGGCATTACGGTCTGTTCCCTGCTGATCCTGCAGGTAGCCGAGCCTGCGATCCACCATCTGCTGGCGGCTCCGCTGGAGATGATAGGGATTCCTGTTGAACTGGCTGATGTGATCGCCTTTGCGATCGCGCTGCTGTTCGTCACCTTCCTGCACGTGACGTTCGGTGAGATGGTCCCCAAGAACATCTCTGTTTCCGTGGCGGACAAGGCTGCGCTGCTGTTGGCTCCGCCGCTGATGTTCATCGCCCGCGTGGTGAACCCGGTGATCTGGACGCTGAACTGGCTGGCCAACCACATCCTGAAGCTGATGAGGATCGAGCCAAAGGATGAGGTGTCGTCCTCCTTTACCTTGGAGGAAGTCCAGTCGATCGTCCAGGAGTCCACGCGGCACGGCCTGGTGGACGATGAAGCCGGGCTGTTGAGCGGCGCCCTGGAGTTCTCCGAACACACGGCGGCCAACATCATGGTCCCGCTGGAGCATTTGGTGGTCCTGAAGTCCGCTTCAACTCCCCGGGAGTTGGAGAAGGCGGTCAGCCGGACGGGCTTCTCGCGGTTCCCGATAGTGGACGACGACGGCGAACTCGCCGGATACGTGCACGTCAAGGACATCCTGTCCATCCCCGATGAAGGGCGCGGCCACCCCATTGCCGAAGGCCGGATACGCTCACTGGCCAATCTTTCTCCCGAAGATGAAATTGAAGAGGCGATGTCCGTCATGCAGAGGACCGGCTCGCATCTGGCCCGGGTCGTGGGTCCGGGGGGAGCTACGCAGGGAGTCCTGTTCCTCGAGGACGTGATTGAGCAATTGGTGGGCGAGATCAGGGATGCCACGCAGGCCACGGGAATACGTCGCCTGGGCGGCGCGCAGGCCCAGTAGTCACGTGCCCCGCCAGGAGTTCGTCGCCAACGGCACCGGCCGCCCGGCCGGTGCCGTGGCTCCCCTGAACGTTGACGTGGAGCGCTAAATAGGAATCATTCCTATTTAGCGCTACACTGGGCATGCCAGTTATTGTGTTTGATTCTCATTTTGAGTAGATCCGAGGTCTTTGTGCGTCGTCCAGCCGCCCGCCTGTCCATGGCCGCTTCCGCCGGTCTTGCTGCCCTGTTGCTCTCTTCCTGCGCCGGAACTGCAGGAGCGGGTGATTCTTCCCCGGCGTCGTCCTCGGGCGCCATCGAGGTTGTCACGTCCACCAACGTCTACGGTGACATCGTCAAGGCGGTGGGTGGAGACAAGGTCAACGTCAGCTCGATCATCACCAAGACCAGCCAGGACCCGCACTCATACGAGGCAAGCGCCCAGGACAAGCTGGTGATCTCCAAGGCAAAGCTGGTGGTGGAGAACGGCGGCGGCTACGACGAATTCCTCCATAAGATCGCAGACGAGACCAAGGTCGGCCACGACAACATGATCAGCGCCGTGGACGTTTCCGGGCTGGCACCGGAGGGCGAGAGCCACACGGAGGAGTCCCACTCCGGGGACGGTCACACGCACGACCACGGAGAGTTCAATGAGCATGTCTGGTACAGCCTGGACACCATGGGCAAGCTTGCCGACGCGATCGCCGGCAAGCTAGGTTCACTGGACGCCGCATCCGCCTCCACCTATACGGCCAACGCCGATGCGTTCAAGGCCAAGCTGGGAGAATTGACCGGGAAGCTTGACGCCCTGAAGGCCGCACACCAGGCTTCTCCGGTGGCGATCACGGAACCTGTGCCGCTGTACCTTCTGGAGGCTGCCGGTCTTGAAAACAAGACCCCCGAAGCCTACAGTGCCGCCATCGAAGAGGGCACTGACGTTCCCGCGGCCGTCCTCAAGGAGACTACGGACCTCGTTTCCGCCAAGAGCGTCAAGCTCCTGGCCTACAACGAGCAGACCGAGGGTCCGCAGACAGAATCCGTCAAGCGTGCCGCCGAGGCTGCGGGCGTGCCCGTGGTCAACTTCACCGAGACCCTCCCGGATGGCAAGGACTACCTGCAGTGGATGGGCGGGAACGTGGAGTCCCTGTCGGTCGCTTTGGCCCAATAGGCACGCAGTTCCGCAAAGTAAGCCCGCACTTATGCGGTGAAGGCCCCGCTGGAGTCCTAAGATATTGGGGATGGCCGCGGGGCCTTTTCCTGCCCCACCTTCGTGCCCCAACCACAGGGTGGGCCATCCCTGAACGCGAACACCATCGCACCAACAACGGCGCACCAACGGGCGCTTGGATCGAGGACAAGTTTTGACACCGGTAGTGAGCCTCCGCGGAGCCAGCCTGCAGTTCGGCAGGAGGACGCTGTGGAGGGACCTGGATCTCGATATCCATCCCGGGGAGTTCTTCGCGGTCCTCGGGCCCAACGGCAGTGGCAAGACAAGTTTCCTCAAAGTCCTGCTGGGCCTCCAGGAACTCCATTCCGGCAGCGTAACGCTGGCGGGACATCCCGCGGAACGCGGAAGCAAGCGCATCGGCTACATCCCGCAACAGAAGTCTTTTGCTCCGGACACGCCGCTGCGGGCACGGGACCTCGTTGCCCTGGGCATCGACGGTCATCGGTGGGGCATGCGCCTCGGCTCCGGCACGGTAAACCGGCGCGTTGATGAACTCCTTGACCTGGTGGGTGCCTCGGATTACGCCAAGGTTCCGCTGGGGCAGTTGTCCGGTGGCGAACAGCAGCGCCTCAGGGTTGCCCAGGCCCTCGCCACTGAGCCCCAGGTCCTGCTGTGCGACGAGCCGTTGCTGTCCTTGGACCTTCACCACCAGCAAGGCGTCAGCGCGCTCATCAACGAACAATGCCACGCGCGGAACAGCGCCGTGGTGTTTGTGACCCACGAGATCAATCCGGTCATCGACTACGTGGACCGGGTGCTGTATCTCGCGGGGGGCCAGTTCCGGCTTGGTGCTCCTGAGGATGTCATGACCACGGAAGTGTTGTCGGAGCTGTACAACAGCCACGTGGAGGTCATCCACGCGAACGGAAGGATCGTCGTCGTCGGCCTTCCCGACGCAACCACGCACTTCCATGACGATGCCCACGCAACTGCCGGGGAGGAGTTCTAAATGGACCTCGGTGAGATCCTCCGGACCATCTTCACTTTCGACAACTACGCCGAGCTCCTGGTCCTCGTCCAGAACTCGATCTGGGCCGGCGCGGTGCTCGGGCTGCTCGGCGGCCTGGTGGGAACCTTCGTCATGAAGCGGGACCTCGCCTTTGCCGTCCATGGCATTTCGGAGTTGTCCTTTGCCGGTGCCGCGTTCGCACTGCTGGTGGGGGCCGACATCATCTTTGGTTCCCTTGTCGGCTCCGTTGCCGCCGCCGTGCTGCTGGGCTTCATGGGCGTCCGCGCCCGGGACAAGAATTCGATCATTGGCGTGATCATGCCCTTCGGCCTGGGCCTGGGCATCCTGTTCCTAGCCCTCTATGAAGGGCGCGCGGCCAACAAGTTCGGTTTGCTGACAGGGCAGATCGTGTCAGTGGACACGGTGCAGCTCACGGCCCTGGCCGGCACGGCCGTGGTAGTGATGATTGCCTTGGCCGCCATCTGGCGTCCGCTGGACTTTGCGAGCGTCGACCCTGAGATGGCCGAGGCGCGGGGCGTCCCCGTCCGGGGACTGGCCATCGGCTTCATGGTGTTGCTGGGTGTCAGTGTGGCGCTGTCCATCCAGATCGTAGGGGCCTTGCTGGTGCTGGCCCTGCTGATCACTCCTGCCGCCGCGGCCTTGAAGGTCACCACCTCGCCGCGCCTGGTGGTGTTGCTGAGTGTCGTCTTCGCCATGACCGCCACAGTGGGCGGAATTCTCCTGGCCCTCGGCAGCCGGATCCCGATCAGCCCCTACGTCACCACGTTGTCGTTCGTTATCTACGTGGCCTGCAGGATCATCGGACGGGTGCGGGCGAACCGTGGCCTGAACGGGCGGGTCTCCCGCGGTCAGCCGGCGGGAGCACTCTAAGCGCCTGGAGCCTGCAGGCGGCCTAAAGCCCGCCGGCCGCCTTCCGGGCAGTGCAGTCGGGACAAAGACCAAAGATTTCCACGGTGTGGGCCACCTCGGTAAAGCCGTGTTCGGTGGCGGTACGGGCAGCCCAGGTCTCGACGGCGGGGGCCTCCACCTCAACGGCCTTGCCGCAGTTGCGGCACAACAGATGGTGGTGGTGACCCGTAACGGCGCACCTGCGGTACACGGCCTCGCCCTCGCCGTTCCTCAGGACATCGATCAGGCCGTCGTCTGCCAGCGACTGAAGGATACGGTACGCCGTGGCCAGGGAGACCGACGTGCCCTTGTTCTGCAGCAACCGGTAGAGTTCCTGGGTGCTGACGAAGTCATCCAATTCGTCCAGGGCAGCGCTGACAGCGAGACGTTGCTTGGTGACGCGCTGCTCCTTGGCGCCGCCCGTGGCCGGCGCCGAAGGGCCGGTGGTCGCGGAATTGGTGCCTTGTGGCATTGAAAACTCACTTCCCTGGTGACGCTGGCAAACCCCAATTTTACCAGCAGGGGATGGTTGGAAACTGTCAGGGGCCGACCCTAGGCTGTCAGCATGAAGCTCACCAAGTACACCCATGCCTGTGTCCGGCTTGAAAAGGAAGGAAACGTCCTGGTGATTGATCCCGGGACGTTCTCGGAGGCCGGTGAGGCTTTGGCGGGAGCCCAGGCGGTCCTCATCACCCACCAGCACGACGACCATATTGACCGGGCGGCGGTCCTGGCAGCGTTGCGTAGGGATGAAGACCTGGAAGTGCACGCTCCGCAGGCCGTGGTCAACGCCCTGCTGGATGCAGCGGGTCAAGACGCCGGGGAGGGGGCAGGTTCCCTGGCCGGCCGCATTCATGCAGCGGCTCCGGAATCCACCCTTGACGTTGCCGGTTTCCGGGTGCAGACCTATGGCGGACAGCATGCGTTGATCCACCCCCAGATCCCAGTGGTGGCTAACATCGGCTACCTTGTGGACGGCAACGTGTTCCACCCCGGCGACTCGTTCGTGGTTCCCGATTCCATGGAGGTCAAGACCCTGCTGGTTCCGATCCACGCACCGTGGTCCAAGGTGGGGGAAGTAGTGGACTTCGTCATCTCGGTCCGGGCGCCGCAGGCATTCCCGGTCCACGATGCTCTGCTCAACGAACTCGGCAGGGGAATCGTGGAGGGCCACGTCACCCGGATCGGTGCCAAATACGGCACGCGCTACAGGCGGCTCGCTCCCGGGGAGTCCGTGGAAGTCTAGGCGCGCGGGCCGTTCCAGATCCCGGTGTCGTGGAACCCCTCCAGCGTGGCTTCGTAGGGCGTGGGATCCAACCCCTTTCCGGCGAGCCAGCCGTCGTCGTAATAGCTGCCGGTGTACCGGTCACCGCCGTCGCACATGAGCGAAACGATACTGCCGGTGCGGCCCTGGGACACCATGTCGGCCACGAGTTGCCACACACCCCAAAGGTTGGTGCCGGTGGAGGGGCCGGCGTGCAGTCCGGTCAGTTTGCGCAGATGCCGCATAGCGGCCACGGAGGCAGCATCCGGGACCTGGATCATGTGGTCGATGACGGCCGGGATGAAGCTCGGTTCCACCCGGGGGCGCCCGATGCCTTCGATGCGGGAGGGTTGTCCCGTGGGTGATGCGTCCTGTCCGTCGCACCAGGCCGGATAGAAGGCGGAGTTCTCCGGGTCCACCACGGCAAGCCGGGTGCGGTGCCGGTTGTAGCGAAGGTAGCGTCCAATGGTGGCGCTGGTTCCGCCGGTGCCGGCGCCCACCACGATCCACTCGGGAACCGGATGTTCTTCCAGGGCCAACTGCTCAAAGATGGACTCGGCGATGTTGTTGTTGCCGCGCCAGTCAGTGGCGCGTTCGGCATAGGTGAATTGGTCCATGTAGTAGCCGCCGGAGGTCCGTGCGGTTTCTTCGGCGACGGCGTAAACCTCCGATGCATGGTCCACCAGCAGGCATGCACCGCCGAATTCCTCGATCAAGGCGATCTTCTCCGGGCTGGTGGTCCTGGTCATGACAGCAATGAACGGCAGCCCGATGAGCCGTGCAAAGTAGGCTTCCGACACGGCCGTGCTGCCGCTCGAGGCTTCCACGATGGTGGTGCCTTGGGTAATCCAGCCATTGACCAGCCCGTACAGGAACAGCGACCTCGCCAAGCGGTGCTTGAGGCTTCCGGAACGGTGGGTGGACTCGTCCTTCAGGTAAAGCTGGACCCCCCAATGCGCGGGGAGCGGAACCGCATAAAGGTGCGTGTCCGCCGAACGGTTGTTTTCGGCCTCGATCTTCCGGATGGCTTCGTCTGCCCAGCGACGGTCCTGAATACACGATGTGCTCACCGCTAAAGCCTACCGGCGGCACGCAGGTGCGCCGGTGTCACACCCCGCGCGGCCGGCTGCTGACAGGACTAGGCTGGGACGCGGATGCCCTGTGAGCAGTACCTGAAGAAACGCCAACGACCGCAAGGAGTTTGAATGCCACCGCTGATTGACGCTGCCGGGCTGCATGGCCGGCTCGCGGCAGGGGAGCGCATTGTGCTTCTCGATGTCCGCTGGGTCCTGGGCCGGACCGATGGCCGTGAACGCTACCTGGAGGGCCACCTTCCCGGGGCGGTGTTTGTGGACCTGCCCACGGAACTCGCCGACCACGCGCAGCCCGCACTGGGGAGGCACCCGCTGCCGTCCACGGACCGCTTCCAGGAAGCAGCCCGCCGGTGGGGCATAAATGAGGGCGACACCGTGGTCGCGTACGACGACAGCGGCAGCATGGCTGCCGCCCGCGTGTGGTGGATGCTCCGCAACGCCGGGGTTGCGTCGGTTTACCTGCTCGACGGCGGCCTGTCCGCCTGGCGCGCGGAAGGCCACCTGCTGGAAACAGGCGAGGTAAGTCCCGGCGTCGGGAATCTCACGCTGGCTGAAGGCAGGATGCCGGTGATCAGCGGGCAAGAGGCTGCCCACTGGCACGGTGACCGTGTTCTGCTCGATGCCAGGGCGGGGGAGCGCTACCGCGGGGAAGTGGAACCGGTTGATCCGCGTGCGGGGCATATTCCCGGTGCCTTCAGTGCACCGACCACCGACAACATCTCCGCGGCCGGGACCTTCCTGCCCGCGGAGGAACTGCGGGCCCGCTTCGCCGGGCTCGGCGTCACGGACGAGACTCCCGTAGCGGTTTATTGCGGATCCGGCGTGACGGCCGCCCACCAGATCGTGGCTCTCGAACTGGCGGGGTTCAAGGCCGCACTTTTCCCCGGGTCCTTCTCGCAGTGGTCCAACGACGCCGGCAACCCTGTGGCCACAGGGCCGGAACCATTCGAGGGCGAGCCGGCGACCGCCGGAACGGGACGTCCGCAAACTGGCACAGCCACAGGCGCCGGAGGTAGCGTCGAACCATGACGCCAGGACGCCCCGTACCACCGCCGCTTGCCAAACCCATCACGGTCGAACACCCGCCCTCCGTGGCGACCAACCTCGCAGCCGCCTACGGCGCCACCTCCCCTGGGAGCGGCCTGGTGCCCCTGACCGTCTTGAGGCGGGAACCCAAGGACGACGACGTGGAAATCGGGATCGAATTCTGCGGCCTCTGCCATTCGGACGTGCACGCCACCCGCGGGGAATGGCGCATCCCGCCCTATCCGCTGGTGCCTGGCCATGAGATCGTCGGCAAGGTGACGCGCGTTGGCGCTGCCGTGACGGAATTCGCGCCCGGCGACCGGGTGGGAGTGGGCTGCATGGTGGACTCCTGCAGGGAATGCGACAGTTGCCTGGACGGCCTGGAACAGTACTGCGAACGGGGCAACGTGGGGACGTATGGCGCCCCCGATCCCCGCAATGGGGATGCCATCACCCAGGGCGGCTACTCCACCTCCGTGGTGGTTGACCGCAGGTTCGTCCTGCGCATACCGGATGCCTTGGACCCGGCGGCCGCCGCACCGCTGCTGTGCGCAGGAATTACCACTTACTCGCCGCTGCGGTACTTCGAGGTGGAAGAGGGGGATGCGGTTGGCGTTGTGGGTTTGGGCGGACTGGGCCATATGGCGGTCAAGATCGCCAAGGCCATGGGCGCCGAGGTCACCGTGTTCACCACGTCCGAGACCAAATTCCAGGCCGCCCGTGAGCTCGGCGCGGACCACGTAGTCCTGTCAACGGACCCGGAAGCCATGGACGCTGCCGGCCGCAGCATCGATGTCATCATCGATACCGTGGCTGCTCCGCACGATCTCAACCCCTACTTCCGGACCCTGCGGCTCGAGGGTGCTTTGTTCCAGCTGGGCCTTCCCGCGGAGGACATGCCGCCGGTCAGCCCCGGGCTCCTCATCCGCCGCCGCCTGGCTTATGCGGGGTCCCTCATCGGCGGCATCCAGGAGACCCAGGAGATGTTGGATTTCTGTGCCGGGCATGGCGTTGCCAGTGATATCGAAGTAGTGGACGCCTCCCGGCTGAACGAGGCCTACGACCGCATGGTTGCCGGGGACGTGAAGTACCGATTCGTGCTGGACACCGCAACACTCCACCAACCGTCAGAAAGGGCAGACGCATGAGCACGCTGTTCACCAAGATCATCAACGGCGATATCCCGGGCCGCTTTGTATGGAAGAACGAGGACGTGGTGGCCTTCCTGACCATTGCGCCCATCACGTCCGGCCACACCCTGGTGGTGCCGCGCACGGAGGTGGACTCCTGGACCCATGCCAGCCCGGAACTGCTGGGGAAGGTCATGGATGTGGCACAGCGCATCGCGCAGGTGCAGGAGAAGCTGTTCGACGCCAAACGCGTGGGTGTGCTCGTGGAAGGCTTCGAAGTGGAACACCTGCACGTCCACATCTGGCCGGCCTATTCCACGGCTGACTTCGAAGTCCATAACGTCGACCACAACCCTGATCCAGCGGTGATGGACGCGACCGCGGTCAAGTTGCGCGCCGCCTTGCGGGCGGCCGGCCACGAAGAGTTCGTCCCCGAAGACTGAGCGCAGTTTTAACCCGGTGGTGCTCGATGAGGCACCACCGGGTTGGCGGATATGGCGCGGACGTGGCGCTTCAGGCGGGCGCCAGCGCCTGGTTGAGGGCCGTCCGGATCCGCTTTTCCGACACGGAATAGGCTGTACCCAGTTCCACGGCGAAGAGGCTGACCCTGAGCTCTTCGATCATCCAGCGCACGCGTGTTAACTCGTTGCCGGCGCGCCGTCCGGGCAACAGTGCTGCCACGGCGTCGTCATACCCGTCTTCCAGGGACTGGACCACGGCCATATTCAGGCCGTCCCGTTGCACGTTGGACGGCAGCTTCTCGAGACGCTTCTCCATGGCTTGGAGATACCGCGGAAGCTGGCTCAGCTGCGCGTAGCCCGTCTGTGCCACAAAGCCCGGGTAGACCAACTGCTCCAGTTGGCTCTTCATGTCGTTCAGGGCGCTGATGAGTGACAGGCTGGTGGCCGCCTTCAGCTGTTTCTGGATCCTGCGCGTGCTCGCGAGGATGCGCTCGACGACGGCGGTTACCGTGAACACGGTGTCGATCAGTTCCGCACGGACTGCCTCGTACAAGGCATCGAAGGCTTCCTTGTCCCAGGGGAGGTCCTGAGGCGTCAGTTTGTCGATGGCGGCCAGTGCACAATCGGCTATGAGGGCATTGACGGAGCCGTGCGGATTCTGGCTGAACGTCAGTTTCTCCGTGTTGCTCAGGTGTTCCAGAACGTACCTGTCCGGCGAGGGAACCCGAAGAGCCAGAAGCCGGATCACGCCGCCACGCATGGCCGCTTCCTGCTCCTGAACCGTCTGGAAAACCCGCAAGGCAACCGATGAACCTTCGTCGACGATCGCCGGGTAACCCGTGACGGCGTGGCCCTTGACGTTTCGGGAGACCTGCCGTTCGACCTTCCCGAAGTCCCAGGATGTGATTCCGCTGCGCTCTGCAACCGTGCCGTCTGCCGGTTTGCTTCCCGGCAACAGCGCTTCCCGGGTGCCCTTCCCGCCGGGGGCCGCAGGGCTGGTCTTCGCTGCCCGGGTGGTGGCCGGGGTGGCCCCGAGCGATTCGGCAATCGCACGCCGGGTGGCCGGTGCGAGGGTTTCCTGAAGCGCGGCAAGGTTCTTTCCTTCGCCAAGGACCTTGCCCCGGCTGTCCACCACCTTGAAGCTCACGCGCAGGTGTGGAGGAACAGCCGCCCAGTTCCACGAACCAGGGGGGATGATGTGCCCCTTCAACCTGCGCAGGACGAGTTCGAGCGAAGGCTCCAGCTCATCGGCAGCGGGATCGAACTCCGCTTCAAGGGCCGCCGTGGCCTGCCGGGCGACATCCGGGGCCGGAACAAAGTTCTTCCTGACCTGTTTCGGCAGCGACTTGATCAGTGCCGTGACGAGGTCCACCCGCTGGCCGGGGATCTGCCAACGGAACGGCGCGTCGTCCATCTGGTTCAGGAAAAGCACGGGCACTTCGACCGTGACGCCGTCAGAGGGATCGGGCGTGGAGCCTGGCGCCACAGGGTGGAACTCGTAGCTGAGTGGAAGATCGAAGCCTTTGTGGACCCAGACCTTGGGGTACGCGGATTCATCGAGGTCTTCGGCGTCCCCGCTCATGAGGAACGATTGGTCGAAGTCCAGCAGCGTTGGGTCCGACTGGCGGGCTTCCTTCCACCATTTGTCGAAGTGGCGTTCGGACACCACATCCTGGCCCACCCGGGCGTCATAGAACTCGAAGAGCGTTTGGTCGTCCACCAGGATGTCCCGGCGCCGCATGCGGGTCTCGAGTTCCTCGACTTCCTGGAGGAGGGCGCGGTTCCGATGGAAGAACTTGTGGTGGGTACGCCACTCGCCCTCCACCAATGCGTGGCGGATGAACAGTTCGCGGGAGAGCTCCGGGTCGATGCGTCCATAGTTGACGCGGCGGTTGGGAATGATGGGGACGCCGTAGAGCGTGACTTTCTCGTGGGCCAGTACGGCACCCTGGCGAGAGGACCAGTGCGGCTCGCTGTAGGAGCGCTTCACCAGGTCAGCTGCCACCTGTTCTGCCCACAGGGGATCGAACTTTGCAGCCACCCGCGCCCACAGCCGGCTGGTCTCCACCAACTCCGCCGCCATCACAAAAGGAGGCGACTTCTTGAACAGGGCAGAGCCGGGAAAGATGGCGAACCGGCTGCCGCGTGCTCCGGCGTACTCGCGTTTGCGTTCGTCATAGATGCCGATGTGGCTCAGGAGGCCGGACAGCAGGCTGATGTGAATGCCTTCATGGTTGCCCACGGGGTCGGCTTCGCGTTTGTTGTCCAGGGTGATGCCCAGCGGCTTGGCCAGCTGGCGCAGTTGGGTGAAGAGGTCCTGCCACTCACGGATGCGCAGGTAGTTGATGAACTCCGTCCGGCATAGCTTCCGGAACTGGGTGGAGGAGAGCTCACGCTGCTTTTCCTGGACGTAATTCCACAGGTTCAAATAGCCGGTGAAGTCCGAGTTTTCATCACGGAAGCGCGCGTGCTTTTCCGAAGCAAGCTGTTGCTTGTCAGTGGGCCGTTCCCTTGGGTCCTGGATGGTCAAAGCCGCAGCGAGGATCATGACCTCGCGGACACAACCGCGCTTGCCCGCCTCGACGATCATACGGCCGAGTCTCGGGTCCACGGGCAGTTGGGCAAGCTTCTGCCCGACGGCGGTCAGTCCGCTGCCGCTTCGGGCCTGGCCATTGCGGCTCCGGCCACTGCGTCCGCGGCCGTTGCGGCCCTCATCGCCGCCTCTTCGATCCGCACCCTGCCCCTCGCCGGCGTCCTGTTGCCGGGCCGCACTCAAGGCACCGAGTTCACGGAGGAGAGTGACGCCGTCGTTGATGGCGCGTGAGTCGGGTGGCTCCACGAAGGGGAAGTTTTCGACGTCCTTCGGTCCCCGTGCCACACCCATGGCGGTCATTTGCAGGATGACCGCGGCGAGGTTGGTCCGGAGGATCTCGGGATCCGTGAACTGTGGACGCGACTCAAAGTCCTCTTCGGAGTAGAGCCGGATGGCGATGCCTTCTGACACGCGTCCGCAACGGCCCGAGCGCTGGTTGGCAGAAGCCTGGGACACGCGTTCGATGGGAAGCCGCTGGACCTTGGTGCGATGCGAGTACCGTGAGATGCGGGCCGTTCCCGTATCAATCACGTACTTGATTCCGGGGACCGTCAGGGACGTCTCGGCCACGTTGGTAGCAAGAATGATGCGCCGCTTCCCACCGGGGTTGAAGACTCGGTGCTGTTCCTGCAGGCTCAACCGGGCAAACAGCGGAAGCACCTCGGTTCCGGCGAGCCGGCGGTTGGCCTGGATCCGGCCGTTGATGGCTTCTGCGGCATCACGGATTTCGCGCTCGCCCGAGAAGAACACCAGGATGTCCCCGGGTGCCTCCTTGGCGAGTTCGTCCACGGCGTCGCAGACAGCGTCGAGGGGATCGCGGTCTTCCTCGAGTTCGTCGTCTGAGGCGTCTTCATCCGGATCAGCCGGTTGGGACAGTGGACGGTACCGGATTTCCACCGGGTAGGTACGGCCGGAAACCTCAATGATGGGAGCCGGGGAATCGTCCGTGCCGAAGTGGTTGGCGAAGCGTTCGGGGTCGATGGTGGCCGAGGTGATGATGACCTTCAGGTCCGGGCGCTGGGGGAGGATCCGCTTCAGGTAGCCCAGGATGAAGTCGATGTTGAGGCTTCGCTCGTGCGCTTCATCGATGATGATGGTGCTGTATTTGCGCAGCAGCTTGTCCCGCTGGATCTCCGCGAGAAGGATGCCGTCAGTCATGAGCTTGATTTTGGTGGCCGGGCTGGTCTCGCCGGTGAAGCGGACCTGGAAACCTACCTCCTGGCCGATCTCCACGCCGAGTTCCGACGCGATGCGTTCGGCCACTGTCCGGGCAGCGAGGCGCCGGGGCTGGGTGTGGCCGATCAGGCCGTTGTCGCCCAATCCCAGTTCCAGGCACATCTTGGGGATCTGCGTTGTTTTACCGGAGCCGGTTTCGCCGGCGATGATGGTCACCTGGTGTGCGGCGATGGCCGCCATCAAGTCCTCGCGGCGCTCGGAAACGGGGAGCTCGGCGGGGTAGGAGATATGAAGTGTCATGGCTGATGCCAGTCTACTGCCGTGTCATCGGCAGGAGCTGACGCCGGACCGGCGGCTGCCGTCAGTTTCCGGGAGAGCTGCAGGGCAAAGGCCTTGAACTCGGGCGGTTCCAGGATGTCGAAGTCCATCTCCAGCGACGCCAGATGGGCCGCGGGCGCGGCAAGGTTGTCCCAGCCTGCCCGGAGAATGGTGGCGGACCCGCCGTCTGGTGACAACGCCGCGATGGTGGAATTCACGACGGCGGCCACCTCGGCCATGGGGGCGTGCAGCCGGACCACAACGTCGTACCTGTAGGGCGACCTGGTGATGGACTGCTGCACATAGGCCGCCAGGTCGTCCGCCGGCAAAGACCGCGGAACGTATTTGCGGCGTTCGGCGGGAAGTGAACCGATGCGGTCGGCCCGGAATGTCCGCCAGTCATCGCGGTCAAGGTCCCAGGCAACCAGGTACCAACGACGGCCGGTATCGACCAACCGGTACGGTTCCACCAACCGGCGCGCGGCGGAAGCATCTGACTTGATGTAGTCGAAGGAAACCTGCCGGTGGTCGGAGATGGCAGAGGACAGAGCCGTCAGGTGCTGCGGGTCCACTGATGCCGCGTTGCTTGGCAGGGTGGTGACGGCTGTCTTCAGCATCGCGAATTTGGGTCGCAACCGGGCGGGCAGAACCTGCTCAAGCTTGGCCAACGCCCGGACTGACGCTTCGCCGATGCCTGCCACGGGGCCCGCGGCCACCGCATTAAGGCCGAGGGCAACAGCGAGGGCTTCGTTGTCGTCCAGGAGAAGTGGTGGAAGCTGCGCGCCTGCCCCCAACTGGTAACCGCCGGCGAACCCCGGCGAGGCGTGGATGGGATAACCAAGGTTGCGCAGCTTGTCGATATCCCGGCGGACGGTCCGCTCCGTGACGCCCATTCGTTCCGCCAAGGCCGGACCTGTCCATTCCCGGCGCACCTGCAGCAGCGACAGCAGTTGCAGGAGGCGGGCGGAAGTTTGGATCATGCTGATGAATCTAGTCCACGTGCTGCCCGGGCGGATGCACGTGGGAAAGACTCGTTGCGGGCAGGAGAGCGGTCAGTAGATGCGCGGGTTCCAGTAGGGCGAGCTGGGGGCGTCAAACGCCGTCCAGGGCTGCTTGGAATTGATGGGCGGGTTGTGTCCGCGGCCGTCCTTGAGGAGGGCGGAGACGGTGGCTGCTACAGCAGTGACGAGGACCAGAAAGAGGATGATTCCGAAGATTTCCATGCCTCCATCCTTCTCTGGAGATGGTCAAGGAAACAGTGGCAGAAATGCCCCATTTAGCAAATTTTCTGCCACACTGGATGTATGTTGACCTCAGTGGCAGTCATCGTGGTTCCCAACTTCTCCATCTTCGAGTTCGGTACGGCTTTCGAAGTCTTCGGCATCGACCGCTCCGACCGCGGCGCAGGCGTTCCTGCCTTCGATTTCCGGGTGTGCGCGCCGGAGCCGGGCGACATCAGGATGAAATCCGGGCTCTCACTGCACGTCAGCCTCGGGCTCGAGGCCGCAGCTGACGCCGACCTCGTGATCATGGCCCCCTTCGGCCGCGACCAGGATGTTCCGGAGTCCGTGCTGGACGCGTTGCGGGCAGCCCACGCCCGCGGAGCGTGGGTCATGTCCATCTGCTCCGGAGCGTACGCCCTGGCCCGGGCCGGCTTGCTGGACGGGAGGCGCTGCACCACGCACTGGCATTATTCGCAGGACCTCGCCGCCCGCTACCCGGCGGCGATCGTCGATGAAAACGTCCTCTACGTCCAGGACGGGACCATCATCACCAGCGCCGGTACAGCCGCGGGAATCGACGCCTGCCTGCACCTGGTCCGCACGGAACTTGGCGCCAACGTTGCAGCCGCCATAGCGAGGGACATGGTGGTGCCGCCGCACCGCGACGGAGGCCAGGCACAATTCATCGACCGGCCCATGCCGCAATGTGGATCCGCGCCCATGGAGCAGCTCCTGCGCTGGATGGTGGAACACCTGGAGGAGGAACACAGCGTCAACGAGCTTGCCGCCAGGGTCCATATGTCCCCGCGGACCTTCGCGCGCCGGTTCCGGGCCGAAACAGGTGCGACCCCGGCTGCCTGGCTCAACTCCCAGCGGGTGCTCCGGGCCCAGGAACTGCTGGAGACCACCGAACTGAACATTGACGAAGTAGCCCGCGAAGCAGGATTTGGACATTCCGTACTGCTGCGGCACCACTTCGCCAAAGTCCTGGACACGAGTCCACAGAGCTACCGGAGGGCGTTCAGGGGCCAACTGGCTGAAGCCATCTAAGCTTCCGGCGGTAGCGGGTGGGGCGGTAACGGGTGGTTTATCTGCGGGCTGGTTGTTCTCCGGATGGTCAGCGCCGTGTGCCGAAGCGGCCGCGGGTTTCTGCGCCCTCCGCTTTGGCGCAATCGACCAGTTCCTGCCAAGGGCCGGTGACTTCCCGTTCCGGGAGGGTGGCGCGGCGTTGCCCGGCCCGGATCGAGTACATGAACCGGTCCGGTTGGTTGCCGGCCGGGGAGCGGTGGCTGGCCTCATCCCAAGGACACGCCTCCACCATGGGCAGCCACCGCTCCTTGTCCTGGGCGGACACCGCCTCGACGATCCAGACGCGCGTCATGGCGGCGATGCCCCCGCTGCGCTGGACTGTGATTTTCATGGCGCCGGCCCGTCACCGCTTTCTGTACATGACCGGCCGGGCGGGAACGTCCCCGCCTGCCCGGCCGGCTCCTAAACCTTGACCTTCACAGTTTCCCACGCCTTCCTCACGGCGTCATGCTCGGCCGAACCGGCACCAAAGAGTTCTTCCGCGGTAGCAAGGGTAGTCCTGGCGAACTTGCCGAAAGTGCAGGTGGCAGGAAGGGCGCCGCTGGTGAGGGTCCCGTACCAGATCTGTCCCGGGGCTTCCCAGGCGTTGCCACCCAATTCCGAGGCCACCAGGTAGAAGGCCCTGTTCGGGATGCCTGAATTGATGTGCACTCCTCCGTTGTCCGCGCTGGTGCGGACGTAGGTGTCCATGGAATAGGGCTGGGGATCCTTTCCCAGGACGTCGTCGTCATACGCCGTGCCGGGAGCCTTCATGGACCTCAGCGCGGAGCCCTGGACGTGTTCGGTGAAGAGGCCCTCGCCAATCAGCCAGCTGGCACGGCTGGCCGGCTGCTTCCTGACGTACTGCTCCACCAGCGCACCGAAGACATCCGACATGGACTCGTTCAAGGCCCCCGCCTGGTTCCGGTACGCCAAGTTGGCGGTGTACTGCGTCACGCCGTGGGCCAACTCATGGCCGATGACGCTCAAGGATTTAGTGAAGCGCTGGAAAATCTGGCCGTCGCCATCGCCGAAGACCATTTGGCTTCCATCCCAGAACGCGTTGTCATACAGCTGCCCGTAATGCACCGTGGCGTCCAGGGCCAACCCGGCGTCGTCAATGGAATTGCGCCCGAAAATGTCTGCGTAAAGCCCGTGCGTTCCGCCCAGGCCGTCATAAGCCTCATCCGCCGCAGCGTCCCCGGAAGGGGGTGCGCCTTCCTTCCGCACAACCCGCCCTGGCAGCGATTCGGACGACCCGGCGTCGTAGATGGTCCGGGAGGGCGGCCCGGGCTTGGCTTGGCGGGCACTCGGCGGGGCTGCGGGCACGGGAGTCGCCCGGGCGGCCTGCAAATCCCTGATATGCAGGAGCGATTCCTTGGCGGCCCGGGCTACGGCTCGGAGCCGGGGCTCGTGCTGAGCCGCAAGCCGGCGCAGCATGTACGGCGGGACGATCGAACACATCATGGACTACCCCTTTGGCTCTCTGCGACTGCAACTGCGACCAGCCTAGGAGCGGGGTCCGACAATTTCCGGGTGTCGCCCCGGCATGCCCCGAACTGATAGTCCGGCACCGCCTGGCGCCCGGACAGTGGCGAAAAGGGGCCGGGAACGACAAAGACCCCGCCAGGTAACTGGCGGGGTCTTCATTGTGCCCTCGATAGGATTCGAACCTACGGCCTTCTGCTCCGGAGGCAGACGCTCTATCCCCTGAGCTACGAGGGCATCCGGGGATCCCTCCGTTGCCGGTGGGACGTCCTAGAGCTTAGCAGCCACTGCGCCGCAAACGAAAACGGCACGCGACGCCGCCGCATCCGGCCTGCCGTCCCCCGAACCCCTAGTAGCCTGCGAAGGAGTCGATGTGGACACGCCGGGCGCCAGCCGACCGTGCAGCGGCCCGCAGGGACTCCACGCTGGCCGGCGACCCGGAGATATAGACGTCCCGCCCTGAAACATCCGGAACCAGCTCCTCAAGGCGGGTTCCGTCGATCCGGGAGGGACCGGCGTCGTGCATGAACGCCGGGGGAGTGGAACCATCGGCGAGGCGGGCAATCACCCGGGCACCGGAGGCTTCCAGCGCATCGCAGGAAGCAAGTTCATCGCGTCCTTTAGCCAGGTACAGCACCACCACATCACGGCCGGGGCCGCTGGCAGCAAGATGGGAGAGGAAAGGCGTGATCCCGATCCCCGCAGCAATCAGCAGGACAGGCCTCCCGGCGTCGTTGGGAAGCAGGAAGTCCCCGCCCACGGAGGTTGCCGATACCTTATCGCCCGGCTGCAGGGCGAGCAGCGCCTGCTTGGCACTGGACAAGGGACCGGCGGTTCCGACGCCGAAAGTCACCTCCGGCGCACTTGGTGCGCTGGTGATGCTGAAGACCCGGCGGCGGCCCTTGCCGTCGGATTTCCGGTGCGGCAGGTTCAGCTCCATGTACTGCCCGGCAGCGAAGCGGACGGGACGATCAGGCTCGAAGCGGAACTCCCTGCTGCCCGGGGTCAGCGGCCGCGAACCCTTGTACGTCAGGTGGACGGCGCCGCGCTGACCAAGGAAGAACGCCAGGAGGTTGCCCAGCAGGAGCGCGAGCTCGGGGGAGTTGGCGACGAAACCGAAATTGTAGGGAACGGAAAAAACGACGCCCACCAGTGCGGCCAAGGCCAGCTGTTGCCAGCGCCGCGGCGGAAGGGTCAGTGGCTCAGACAGCATGAAACCAACGAAAAACAGGACCGGCCGCTGGGCAAGCGGCTGCCACAACGACTGCCCCGCCGTCATCCCACGGCCCATGAGCTCGACGAAGATGATGCCGGTCGATACCACCGTGAAAACGGTGGCCATGGCCATTTTCCGCGTACGGTAGAGCACGGCCAGGACACCGGGAACCAGCAGCCACAGCATGGCAGGCGTTGCCGCCCACCATGTGGCGATGTTCAGCCCCGTCAAACCCGTGAGGAACGCTCCCGCCGCGGCCGGATTGAAAATGTGGCGCCCGCGGAACGCCAGCGCGTACTTGGAAGCACTGGACAGGACACATGCGAGAGCCACCCCGGCCATGTCAGTGGGGGCGAACGTTGGCCAGAAGAGGAAGTAGAGGAGCAAACCCGTAATCAGGGACGATTCCGAATGGGGCGTGGTCCGGAACAGCAGCGCGAGCAGGCGGTTCGATGCGTAGGTAACGCCGAGGCATACTGCCAGATGGACCAGCATCTGCGGAATTCCGAACGTCAGCCAGCCAAGGGCATTCAGGACCAGGCTGTAGGCCGCCAGGATGCCCAGCACCCACAGGACCAGGCGGTACATGGTGAACCTGCCAAGCCAGGTATCAAGCCGCGATTTCACTGCGTTCATGTGAACAGTTTCCCCTCAAAGTCCTTCGAACGGCTGAAGGTGCCGTCCGAGGACACCCGGAGCCAGGAAAATTCAAAACCGGACTCCAGCCGGGCCGGTTCCGCCATGAACAGCGCCGTGGCCAAGGCATCGGCCACCAATGCCGTGGATGCGCGGGTCCAGGTGGCTACCGTGGTCTGGATCGGCCGTCCGGTCCGCCCATCCAGGACGTGGTGCAGGCCATCACCCCATGCGCGACGGTTCGAAGCGGACGCGCAGAGCGCGCCGTTCTGCAGTTCGACCGTGCCGATCGCCTGCCGCGCATCATAGGGATGTTCCAAAGCGACGGTCACCGGGCGGCTGCCGGCATGGAGCATGTCGCCGCTGCCGTCCACCAGGAACTCGCGATGCCCGGCGGACCGGAGGACATCGCCGAGCAGATCCACCAGCTGCCCCTTGCCGGCCGCGCCGATGTCAAACACCAGGGGCTCCAAGGCACCCAGGTTTGTGCCCGTCCATTCCAGGACATCCTCCCACCGGGAGGCGGGCGCGGGGGCACCGTGTGGTGCCAGGGTGTAGGAGGAGTCATAACCAAGGCGTTCCAGGCTCCAGCCCACCAACGGGGTCATGGCGCCGTCGGTCAAGCGGTACAAGGACGCGTAAACGCCTTGGAGGGCCACGGCGTGGGCCGGAAGGACCACAGTGCCTGCCTCGCGGGCCAGGGCCGACACGGCAGAGTCCGCCCTGAACCGTGAGTAGGTCCGGTCGTAGTCCTCCACCGTGGACAGCAGGTGTCCCTGTACCTCAGGCGTGAGGGGGTCCTGCGTCGCGATGTCCCACTGCGTGCCGATCCCTTCAAAGCTGAAACTGCTCCAGCCCGGGTGCGGCATGGTGCTACTTTGCCTGGGACTTGATCTGCTGGACGGCGTCGTTGAAGCCGCCGGAGGTCAGCGACGAGCCGGCCACCTTGGAAACATTGAGCTCATCGATGTTCTTCCCCACTACCTGGCCGGCGATCCCGCTGGCGAATTCACCCTGGAACTTCTTGGTATTGGGGTTGGAAGGGTGGACCGTGATGTTCACGGCCGACACCGTGTCTCCAGCCAGGGTCAGTTCCACCCCGACGGTTTCCTGGCCGTTGGGAGACGTATAGGTCCCGTCTGCGCTGTAGGTGCCGTCCTTGTACGTAGACGTACCCGACCCGCTGGAAGAGGAAGCTGCCGCGGACGGGCTGCTTGTGGACGCCTGTCCGCCGTTCTGCGTGGCGGGCGTCTGGGTGGAAGGTGCCTGGGTGGAGGGCGCGCACGCTGCAGCGGTTCCGATGATGGAGAGGCCGGCGATACCAACGTAAAGGCTTTTGCGAAGTGGCGTAGTCATGGTTCTGCTCGTTTCAACTGGGCTTGGGATTGGACGCGGATCCGTCAATGGACCGGTAGTGCTCGGTAATGGCCGGCAAGGCCACCTCCTACGTCTTCACAACGATGAAATCAGCGTAATGGTTCACCCTGTGCCCCCGGCCAGCCGTTCCTGTGCCTCCGCTGTGTGCAGGTTGTCCACGTCCACGGCCCGAATTCCGCGTCTTTGCAGGCCCCCCGGTACGCTAGATGGGTGACTCCCGAAGAACTCTCCGCTGCCATATCCGCCTGCCTCAAGGACGCTGTCTCCGCCCAGGAAATCGCCCTGACGGAAACCGACGTTCCTGAAACCGTCCGCGTGGAGCGTCCCAAGAACAGGGAGCACGGAGACTGGGCCACCAACATTGCCCTCCAGCTTGGCAGGAAAGCAGGCATGAACCCGCGCGACTTCGCGGTCATCCTCAGCAACCGGCTGCAGGAAATCCCCGGGGTTACCGGTGTTGACATCGCCGGGCCGGGATTCCTGAACATCACCGTGGACGCAGCTGCCGCGGGCGCCCTGGCAAAAGCCATCGTGGAGGCCGGGCCTGCCTACGGCACCAACAAGGCGCTCGCCGGGCATGTAGTCAACATGGAATTCGTTTCAGCCAACCCCACCGGGCCGCTCCACATCGGCCACACCCGTTGGGCGGCACTGGGCGACGCCATCGCCAGGGTCCTGCGTGCGTCAGGCGCGGATGTCACTGCCGAGTACTACATCAACGACGCCGGCTCGCAGATGAACGTCTTCGCCAACTCCGTCCTGTCCCGCCTCCACGGACGCGATGTTCCCGAAGGTGGCTACCCCGGCGAATACATCCGGGAGTTGGGGGATGAAGTCCTCAAGGCCCACCCGGACATCCGCGAGCTCACGGACGAGGCGGCGCTGCCTGTGATCCGTGCCGCTGCCTACGAGGCCCAGATGGTGGACATCAGGAACACGCTGGCCGAATTCGGGGTCGAGTTCGATGTCTTCTTCTCCGAGAAGGAACTGCACGACGCCGGTGCCATCGAATCCGCGGTTGCCCGCCTTCGCGAGCAGGGCCACGTCTTTGACGACGGCGGAGCCGTCTGGCTGCGTACCACCGACTTTGGCGATGACAAAGACCGCGTGATGATCCGTGCCAACGGCGAACCCACCTACTTCGCTGCCGACGCCGCGTACTACCTGTCCAAGAAGGACCGCGGATTCATCGAGAAGATCTACCTGTTGGGGGCAGACCACCACGGCTACATCAACCGGCTCAAGGCCATCGCCGCGTGCGCAGGCGATGACCCGGAGGTCAACATCGAGGTCCTGATCGGACAGCTGGTCTCGATCAACGGCGCCAAGCTCTCCAAGCGTGCCGGCAACATCATCGAGCTCAAGGACCTGATCTCCTGGCTGGGCAAGGATGCCGTGCGGTATTCCCTGGCCCGGTTCCCTGCCGACTCACCGCTGACGCTGGACCCTGAACTGCTGAAGAAAAACAGCAATGAAAACCCGGTGTTCTACGTGCAGTACGCCCACGCCCGTTCACGCGGTACCGCGCGGAACGCAGCTGAGGCCCGGGTGGAACGGCAGATTGATGGCGAGGACGCCTTCGACGCGTCCTTGCTCGACCACCCGACCGAAAACGAACTCCTGTCCTACCTGGGCAGCTACCCGTCCATCGTCGCCAAGGCTGCGGAACTGCGCGAACCGCACCGGATTGCCCGGCACCTGGAAGTTATCGCGGGGGCTTACCACCGCTGGTACGATGCCTGCCGTGTGTCTCCGCAGGGTGAGGAACCTGTAAAGGACGTCAACCGCACCCGCCTGTGGCTCAACGATGCCACCAGCCAGGTGCTGGCCAATGGACTCGGACTGCTGGGCGTCTCTGCGCCGGAACGGATGTAACCATGACCACCCACGAATCACCGCTGGCCCCCGAATGGCTGGCCGTTCCCGAGGACCTGAACGCCCTGCAGCCGCTTCTGTGGGCTGAAGGCGTGCAGAAGAACGACGCCGGTGAGGTCACCATTGACGGCATCGCTGCCAGCGCGCTGAAGGAGCAGTTCGGTACCCCGTTGTTCGTCATGAGCGAGACCGACTTCCGGTCCAGGGCACGCGCTTTCAAGGATGCTTTCGATGCTGCCTTCGCGGACATCTGCGGGGGAGTGGATGTCTATTACGCGGGCAAGTCGTTCCTGTGCACCGCCGTTGCACAGTGGGTTGCCGACGAAGGCCTGCGGCTCGATACCTGTTCCGGCGGGGAACTCGCTGTGGCAGCGCACGCCGGACTTCCCGGAAGCCACCTGGGCCTCCACGGAAACAACAAATCCGATGCCGAAATCAACCGGGCCCTTGACATGAACGTAGGCCGGATCGTGGTGGACAGCCTCGATGAACTGGAACGCGTGGCCAAAATCGCGTCCAGCCGGGGCACCAGGGCAAACGTGATGTTGCGGCTGACTCCCGGGGTGCACGCACACACGCACGAGTTCATCGCAACGGCCCATGAAGACCAGAAGTTCGGACTCTCCATGGCCGGTGATACCACCGATGAGGAGGGCCTGTCGGCGGCGGAGGAAGCCGTTGCTGCTGCGGTGGCCTACGACAGCATCGAACTCCTGGGGTTGCACTGCCACATTGGCTCGCAGATCTTCGAGCCGGACGGCTTTGCCCTGGCGGCCCAAAAACTGCTGGGCTTCCAGGCTGCCATGCAGCAGAAGTACTCGATCGTGATGCCGGAGCTCGATCTTGGCGGAGGTTACGGCATCGCCTACACCCCCGTGGACACTCCGCGCCCGCCGGCGGACATTGCGCAGGCGATGGCTGCCGTGGTGCGTGCAACCTGCGCGGAGCTGGGCATCACTGCACCGCGGATCTCCATCGAACCCGGCCGTGCGATCGTCGGCAGCACCACGTTCACCCTGTATGAGACGGGCACCACAAAGACGGTACGTGTGGACGGTCCGGCTGACACGGATGAGCCGGACAACGTTACGTACCCCCGGCGCTATGTGTCGGTGGACGGCGGAATGAGCGACAACGCCCGCCCGGTGCTGTACGACGCGGATTATTCGGCGATTTTGGCGTCCCGGAACTCCAGTGCGGCTCCGCAGCTGTCCCGCGTAGTGGGCAAACATTGCGAGAGCGGCGACATAGTTGTTAGAGATGTATATCTGCCCGCGGATGTGGCAGCCGGTGATTTGCTCGCAGTACCGGGTACCGGCGCCTACTGCTGGGCCCTCTCCAGCAACTACAACTACCTGGCACGGCCCGGTGTTGTCGCGGTGCGCGACGGCGTCGCAAGGCTCATTGTCCGCGGGGAAACCGAAGAAGATCTCTTGAACCGCGACATGGGAGTGGCGAATGTCTGAAGTGCGAAACCTGAAGGTGGCCCTGCTGGGCTGTGGCAACGTTGGGGCCCAGGTCGCGCGGATTCTGATTGACGACGCCGAGGCCCTTGCGGCCCGCAGCGGGGCACGGCTGGAACTGTCCGGTATCGCCGTGCGGAACATCGATTCACCCCGTGATGTTGAGCTGCCCCGCGAACTGTTCACCACTGACGCCGAGACGTTGGTCAAGGACGCCGACCTGGTGATCGAGCTCATGGGAGGCATCGAGCCGGCCCGTTCGCTGATCCTCACCGCCATCCAGAACGGCGCCTGCGTGGTCACGGGCAACAAGGCATTGCTCGCCCAGGACGGTCCCACCCTGTACGAGGAAGCCGACAAAGCCGGGGTGCAGCTGTCCTACGAGGCCGCAGTGGCCGGTGCCATCCCGATCCTTCGTCCGATCCGGGACAGCCTTTCCGGAGACCGCATCACACGCGTTCTGGGCATCGTGAACGGCACCACCAACTTCATCCTTGACCAGATGGACAGCACGGGCGCGCAGTTCGCCGACGCCCTGGCCGAAGCCCAGCGCCTTGGCTATGCCGAAGCCGATCCCACTGCCGATGTCGAAGGCCACGACGCCGCAGCCAAGGCGGCAATCCTTGCCTCGCTGTCGTTCCACACGCGTTTCTCCCTGGATGATGTCTACTGTGAAGGCATCACCAAGGTCAGCGCCGAGGACATCGCCTCCGCCAAGGAAGCGGGCTTTGTCATCAAGCTCCTCGCCATCGCGGAGAAGATTGACTCGGAGGACGGAAGCGGCATCTCCGTCCGCGTCCATCCCACGCTCTTGCCGCGGGAGCACCCGCTTGCAGCTGTCCGTGGAGCCTTCAACGCAGTGTTCATCGAGGCGGAAAACGCCGGCGAGCTGATGTTCTACGGCCAGGGAGCCGGCGGCACGCCCACAGCTTCGGCAGTGCTGGGCGACCTTGTCTCCGCTGCGCGGCGCCTGGTCCTGGGCGGACCCGGTCGAACCGAAACCACGACGGGCCATGTTCCGGCATTGCCGGTTGACGCCTCGAACACCAGCTACTACATCGGCTTGGATGTGGCAGACCAGGCCGGCGTGCTGGCTCGCATCGCCCACATCTTCGCGGAGAACGGCGTGTCCATTGAGATCATGCGCCAGACAATCCACCGGGATTCCGCATCCAACGTGGAATCGGCTGAGCTGAAGATCGTGACGCACCGGGCATCCGAAGCTGCACTTGCAGCAACCGTCGAGGCCGTGAAGGGCCTTGACGTCATCAATTCTGTGACATCCGTACTGCGGGTAGAAGGGGTCTAAGTGGCTCACCAATGGCGCGGAGTAATCCGCGAATACGCTGATCGTTTGCCTGTAACGGAAGCCACCAAGGTCATTACCCTCGGCGAGGGCGGCACTCCTCTTGTCCACGCGCAGAAGCTTTCCGAACTGACCGGCTCCGAGGTCTACCTCAAGGTCGAAGGCATGAACCCCACCGGTTCCTTCAAGGACCGTGGCATGACCATGGCCATGACTGCTGCCGTCGAAGCCGGTGCCAAAGCAGTTGTTTGTGCCTCGACGGGAAACACCTCCGCCTCCGCTGCTGCGTACGCTACGGCCGCCGGACTCAAATGCGCGGTCCTGGTACCCGAAGGCAAAATCTCCATGGGTAAGCTGAGCCAGGCCATTGCCCACGGCGCCACGCTGCTGCAGGTGGACGGCAACTTCGACAACTGCCTGGACATCGCCCGCAAGCTGGGCGAGTCGTACCCGGTGTTCCTGGTGAACTCCGTCAACCCTGCACGTATCCAGGGCCAGAAGACGGGTGCTTTCGAAGTTGTGGACTCCCTGGGCGACGCGCCCGACATCCACGTGCTGCCCGTGGGCAACGCAGGGAACATCAGTGCCTATTGGAAGGGTTACAAGGAGTACGCCGCTCCGTTCGAGACCGCCAACGGGACACTCCCCGCCGTGTCCACCAGGACCCCCGTCATGTGGGGCTTCCAGGCTGCAGGTGCGGCTCCCTTCGTGGCCGGACACCCCATCACTGAGCCTGACACCATTGCCACCGCCATCCGGATCGGCAACCCTGCATCGTGGGAAACCGCTGTTGCGGCCCGTGACGAGTCCGGCGGCCTCATTGAAGCCGTGACGGACGAGGAAATCCTCGCCGCACACCGTTGGCTGTCATCGAAGGAAGGCGTCTTCGTCGAACCCGGCTCGGCCGCCGGTGTCGCCGGGCTGATCAAGAAGCACGCTGCCGGCGAGGTGCCCTCCGGAAAGACCATTGTCATCACCGTCACGGGCCACGGCCTGAAGGACCCGCAGTGGGCCCTTCGCACCGAGGACGGCAGCGACGTCCAGCCCGTCAAGGTGCCCAATGACGTCGTTACCGTGGCAGCAGAACTGGGACTGGAAGAAAAGTAAGAGTGGAAACAACGCAGCCCACCGCGACTGATCGTGCACTTGTCGCGGCAGGCCAGCGGCTGACCGTCACGGTCCCCGGAACGAGTGCCAACCTGGGGCCCGGCTACGACAGCCTGGGCCTGGCCCTGTCCATCCATGACACCCTGACGGTGGAAACCCTGGAGTCCGGGGAGCTCGAGTTCGAGCTCTCCGGCGAAGGGGCGGATACCCTTCCCCGCGATGCTTCCCACCTGGTGGTGCGTGCGATCGATCTTGCCCTGGAGCGGCTCGGCTACCAGCGTGCGGGCCTCCGGATCACTGCAGACAACGTCAACCCGCATGGACGTGGGCTCGGTTCGTCGGCTGCGGCCGTGGTTGCTGCGGTCACCGCCGCCAATGCCTTGGTTCCGGAAGCAGCCCGGCAGGACCGTGACTGGATATTGCAGCTGACCAGTGAGATCGAAGGTCACCCTGACAACGTCGCACCCGCCATCTTTGGCGGATTGGCGCTGTCCTGGCAGGACAGCGAGCAGTACAGCAGTACGCGCGCCGACGTCGCGGCGTCGGTGGTTCCGGTGGTGGCAATTCCCGACTATGAACTGTCGACGGAAACTGCCCGCGGACTGCTGCCGGCCTCGGTGGGCCACCATGCGGCAGCCATGAACTCGGGGCGCGCTGCGCTGCTGATCCACGCTCTGACCAGCCAGCCCCGCTTCCTGTTGCCAGGTACCGAAGACTATTTGCACCAGAGCTACCGGGCCGAGGCAATGCGTCCCAGCGCCGACCTCATTGCATCGCTGCGGACCGCCGGGCATGCCGCCGTTGTTTCAGGTGCCGGGCCTACTGTCATGGTCCTGGCCAACGGCCAGGGTGAAGCCGCGGAGATTGTCCAAAAGATTGAGGCATTTACGGCATCCAACACACCGGATGTCGGATGGCGCGTGATGACGCTGGCTGTGGACGTCGAAGGTGCTAGAGTGGAAGTGCACCGCCGGTAAAGCCGCGGGCAGTTCCCTGATTTTGGACTACGGTGGATTCGCCGTTCCTTTCGTCAACTGCGTCAACGCCTGGTGGTGCCGTCTCCTTCCGGCCTGTTTCAGGTTCCGCAGAACTCTCTCTGTTCCCTGAATAGTCAGTCGGCTGTCCGGGCAACTGGATCCAGTGAAGACGATCAGTACCGGCCCTGTTGGCCACAATCCATCAGGCAAGGCCGAAAATACCGGCTGCAGATCTGAACTGCAGCCCAGATCAAATCATCGCGTCCGGCTCTCGCCCTGGACGCCGTCGAGGGGGAAGGATCCTTCGTGACAGAAACCACTGAGCTGGCTTCAGCTGTGGACACATCATCTTCTGCTGCCGAGTCGTCAACGGCAGCCGCCACCAAGAGCAGTGGCCTTGCAGGCCTCAAGCTCGCCCAGCTTCAGGCTCTCGCCAGCCAGCTGGGAATCTCCGGTGGTTCGCGCATGCGCAAGGGGGACCTGGTAACGGCCATCTCTGCCCACCGGGCCGGGACGTCCACCGCCAAAGCACCTGCCAGGGCAACCAAGGCAGCCAAGGCAACGGACACCGTTGCCACCCAGGCGCCCGCCGAAGCCCCGGCCCCGGCAGCAGACGCCGCAACCGCACCGGATGCCGGCGCCGAAACCCCGGCCCAGGAAGCACCCCGGGGCCGTGGACGTGGCCGCAGCCGCCGCGCCACCAGCGACGGCGTAGTAGCCGCCGCTGCCGAGGCAGCTGCTGTCGCCGCTCCGGGTGAATCCGCCCAAGCAGCCGCTCCGGAAGCTGCGCCGGCCGAAGCGCCTGCCACGCAGGACAACAGTGAAGCTGCAAGCGAACGCCGCCAGCCGCGTACCCGCAACCGCCGCCGTGGCGAGGCCGCCGCAGCTTCCGCGGAAACAGCCGAGGCAGCCGCACCTGAGCAGCGCGAACCCCGTGCCGAGCGGGCAGAACGCACCGAGCAGCGCGGCGAACAGCGCGGCGAACGCAGCGAACAGCGCGAGCAGTCCGAAGCCGGGGAGCAGCCCCAGCGCGAACGTCGTGACAACTCCCGCCGCCGGGAGGACAACGAAGGCGAGGACACGGGCAACCGCCGGAACCGCCGGAACCGCCGCGACCGCAATGAGCAAAATGACCGGAGCGACCGGCGCGGTGGCCAGGACGGACGCGACGGCAACAGCCGCAGCGACCGCTTCCGCGACCGCAACGAGCGCCGCCGCGGCCGGGCCCAGGGTCCCGAGGTAGACGACATCGAGATCACTGAGGACGACGTCCTCCTGCCGGTGGCAGGCATCCTCGACGTCCTGGAAAACTACGCGTTCATCCGTACCTCCGGCTACCTCCCGGGCGCCAATGACGTCTACGTCTCGCTGGCCCAGGTCAAGAAGTACAACCTGCGCAAGGGCGACGCCGTGGTGGGTGCCATCCGTGCCCCGCGCGAAGGTGAAGACCGCAACCAGCAGTCCTCCCGCCAGAAGTTCAACGCCCTGGTCCGCGTGACCTCGGTCAATGGCAAGACGCCGGAGGAACTGAAGGACCGGGTCGAGTTCGCCAAGCTGGTTCCGCTGTACCCGTCCGAGCGCCTGCGCCTGGAGACGGACCCCAAGAAGATCGGCCCGCGTGTCATCGACCTCGTGGCTCCGATCGGCAAGGGCCAGCGAGGCCTGATCGTCTCCCCGCCCAAGGCTGGTAAGACGCTCATCCTGCAGTCCATCGCCAACGCAATCACCACCAACAACCCTGAGGTCCACCTCATGATGGTGCTGGTTGACGAACGTCCCGAAGAAGTAACGGACATGCAGCGTACGGTCAAGGGCGAGGTCATTGCCTCGACGTTCGACCGTCCTGCCGATGACCACACCACAGTTGCCGAGCTTTCGATCGAGCGTGCCAAGCGCCTCGTCGAAATGGGCATGGACGTTGTGGTCCTCCTGGACTCCATGACCCGCCTGGGCCGCGCCTACAACCTGGCAGCCCCCGCCTCGGGTCGTATCCTGTCCGGTGGTGTGGATTCCGCCGCGCTGTACCCGCCCAAGCGGTTCTTCGGTGCTGCCCGCAACATCGAAAACGGTGGCTCGCTCACCATCCTGGCCACCGCACTCGTGGAGACCGGTTCCAAGATGGACGAGGTCATCTTCGAAGAGTTCAAGGGCACCGGCAACATGGAACTGCGCCTGTCCCGCCAGCTGGCGGACAAGCGCATCTTCCCCGCCGTGGACGTCAACGCGTCCGGCACGCGCCGTGAAGAAAACCTGCTCTCGGCCGAAGAAGTCAAGATCATGTGGAAGCTGCGCCGTGTCCTCTCGGGCCTGGAGCAGCAGCAGAGCCTTGAGCTGCTGACCAACAAGATCCGGGAAACGCAAAGCAACGTCGAGTTCCTCATGCAGGTCCAGAAGACGACGCTTGGAGCAAAGTCGGACAACGACAAATAGCTGCTCTGGTGAGCCGCTGATTCTGCTGCCCCCGCCCCTACGCGTGGTGGCAAAGTCCCTTCGGGCTTTGCCACCACGCTCCGGCAGGCCCGAAGCCACTCCCGGGGCAGCAGAATCAGCGGCTCGTCCCGCTTTCGGCCCGCCTTCGCGGGTTGGCAAAATGCTCGACGTCGGCAACGGTCCCCGACAGGCGGATCAGAGTGGGCTCTCACCCGGTGTCATTGGCCCGTCGTTGCAGTTATTAGACTTGTACGAGTCGAAAGAGGTTTGAAAAATGTTTGAGTCCGTCCAGGGATTGCTTGATGAGCATGCCGCCATCCAGGCGCAGCTGAGCGATCCTGCCGTGTATGCCGACCAGTCGCTTGCCCGTAAGCTGGGGCGGCGCTCTGCCCAGCTCCAGGGCATCGTGGAGGCGTACAACAAATGGCGCGGACTCAACGACGACCTTGAGGCTGCCAAGGAAATGGCCGCCGAGGATCCCGACTTTGCCGCTGAGGTGGAGCAGCTCGAGGAGCAGATTCCCGCCGCCCAGGAGAGGCTGCGGCGCCTGCTCATCCCGCGCGATCCGGATGATGCCCGTAACGTGATCCTCGAAGTCAAGGGCGGTGAAGGCGGCGACGAGGCTGCGCTGTTCGCCGGCGACCTCCTTCGGATGTATATGCGCTATGCCGAGTCACGGGGCTGGAAGACGGAAATGATTTCCGCCACCGAGTCCGATCTCGGTGGCTACAAAGACGTTTCCGTGGCCATCAAGGGCAGTTCGAACGATCCCGCGGAGGGCGTTTTCGCCCGCCTGAAGTTCGAGGGCGGCGTGCACCGGGTGCAGCGCGTTCCCGTGACGGAATCCCAAGGGCGCATCCACACCTCCGCTGCCGGTGTCCTGGTGCTGCCGGAAGTTGATGAGCCTGAGGAAATTGAGATCAACCAGAACGATCTCAAGATCGACGTCTACCGTTCGTCCGGTCCGGGCGGTCAGTCGGTGAATACCACAGACTCCGCAGTACGCATCACGCACCTTCCCACCGGGATCGTCGTGGCCATGCAGAACGAGAAATCGCAGCTGCAGAACCGCGAAGCCGCCATGCGCGTGCTCCGTGCCCGCCTCCTGGCCCACCAGCAGGAGCAAATTGACGCAGCGAACTCGGAGCAGCGCAAGTCGCAGATCCGGACCATGGACCGTTCCGAGCGCATCCGTACGTACAACTTCCCGGAAAACCGCATTGCGGACCACCGCACCGGCTACAAGGCCTACAACCTCGACGCCGTGATGAACGGTGACCTTGAGCCCGTCATCCAGTCGGCCATCGACATGGATGAGCAGTCCCGCCTGGACGCCATCGGCGAATAGCGTCCGGCAGGTTCAGCCCATGACGTTCCATCCAGGCCAGAGCCTCGCGGAGGCTGTGCGAGCAGCCGAGTCGGTGTTGTCCGAAGCTGGTGTTCCCAGTCCGCGGGTTGATGCCGAACTGCTTGCCGACCACCTGTTGGGGGTTGGCCTCGGGCGGCTTCGGGCCATGCTCCTTGGAGACTCGCCCGCTCCGGAAGGGTACGCGGAACTTGTCGCGGAACGCGCCGGCCGGGTCCCGCTGCAGCACATCACCGGAATCGCCTATTTCCGGCACCTTGAGCTGCGCGTCGGTCCGGGAGTGTTCATCCCCAGACCTGAAACAGAATCCGTCGTCCAACTGGTCATCGACCACCTGGCCGGAACAGACCATCCCAAAATGGTGGACCTGGGCACCGGTTCAGGCGCGATCGCCGGATCCCTGGCCCACGAAATCCCCGGTTCTGAGGTCCTGGCCGTCGAGTTCAGCCCCCTTGCCTACGCTTGGGCGGCCCGGAACCTTGAACCGCTGGGCGTTTCCTTGGTCCAGGGTGACCTTCGGGATGCACTCCAGGAACATAACGGAACCTTTGACGCCGTCGTGTCCAACCCGCCCTACATCCCGGCTGAAGCCATCCCGCAGGAGCCGGAAGTCGCGCTGCACGACCCACCGGAGGCACTCTACGGCGGGGGAGCCGATGGCATGGAACTCCCGACGGCGGCAGCGGCCTCAGCTGCCCGTCTTCTGAAGCCGGGGGGCTTCTTCGTGATGGAACACGCCGAGGTCCAGTCTGCATGGATTGCCGGAATGATGCGCCGCATGGGCTGCTGGGAAGACATTTCGACCCACGTTGACCTCAACGGCAAGGAACGTGCCACGAGCGCGGTGCTGGCAAAGAAGCCAACTGATCAATGAAAGAATAGCGGTGTGACCACAACATACAACTGCACTTCCGATGACCAGCGGGCTGAGGGACTCCAGCACGCACAGCGTGCCATCAGCGACAAGAAGTGCATCGTCCTGCCGACGGACACGGTGTACGGGATCGCAGCGGATGCCTTTTCCCCGCTGGCCGTCACCCTGTTGCTGGCCTCCAAAGGCCGCAGCCGCCAGATGCCGCCGCCTGTACTGATTCCCCGCATCAACGCCCTGGACGGGCTGGCCACGGACGTCCCGGCTGATGCCCGCGCCCTGGCGCAGGCGTTCTGGCCTGGCGGGTTGACCCTGATCCTGCACGCCCAGCCCTCCCTCGATTGGGATCTGGGCGAGACCAAGGGCACCGTGGCCCTCCGCATGCCGGACGACGAGCTCGCGCTGGAACTCCTGGGCCTCACCGGCCCCCTCGCCGTTTCTTCGGCCAACCGCACCGGCCAGGAAGCGGCGCAGACTGCCTCCGAGGCCCGCCTTCAACTGGCTGAATCCGTTGAGGTTTACCTCGAAGGCGGGTTCCGGCCAGTGCAGGGAACTGCGGCCGTTCCGTCCACGATCGTCGACGCCACCTCCGCGCCCTTCAAGGTGGTTCGCCAAGGGGCCATCTCCTTGGAACGTCTCCGCGAAGTTGTGCCCTCCATCCTTGGCTTCGGCGAATCGGCGGCAGCTGCCGAGGCAACTCCGGCGGACGCAGGGGCGGAACCAGTCCCCGCTGACCAGCCGGCCGCCGTCGACGATCCCCTGGAAGCCGCTGCGCCGAATGCCGCACCTGAGGCCAAGCCGGAATGATCCCGGACCGCCAGCGCGTCCCCGTCCTCGACGTCGACGCCACTCCGCTGCGCGTCAATGACCTCATCAATGCCCTGGGCGGGTTGATCGCCCGGGGTACCACCGCCACCGTGTTGGGACACAACCTGCACAGCGTGACACTGTTCCACTCATGCTCCACCTTCCGCTCCCTTTACGAGGACAGCTCCATCGTCCTCCTGGACGGTGCCCCCGTCGCCATGTTGTGGGGTCTCGCCCACAAACGACGCCTCAAGCACCTCGGGCAGGGGACCATGGCCTACCGCTTGGGTTCCACCGACTGGTTGCCTGCGTTGGGAGGCGTCGAGGGACTCGAACGGGTTGCAGTGGTAGGAGCCGGACGTGATGCGAACACCAAAGCCGTGTCACGGCTGCGTGAGCTGATCCCCGGCGCTGTGGTGGACGGCATGCCAGGCGAAGACTGGGATGATTCCCTGGAAGACGCTGTCGTCGGATGGCTGCACGGATTCCGCCCCCAGATGGTTCTTCTCGGACTGGGCATGCCACTCCAGGAGGAGGTCCTCGTCCGCCGGCTGCAGCAGCTGCCCCCCGCTGTGTACTGCGCCGTGGGTGGCGCGATCGACCAGGTGGCGGGGGTGCAGAAACTGGCACCGCGGTGGCTTGGCCGCCTTGGACTCGAGTGGGCATGGCGGCTGGTGCTCCATCCCGGGAGGGTCGCGTACCGCGTATTTGTTGAACCGTGGAAACTTGCCGGCCTGCTCATCCGCCGCCGTTTCCAACATTCCCCAAGCAAAGGCAGAAAATGACGTCCCAACCCGTCGTGGTAGCAGTTGTGGTGACCTATAACCGGCGCGAACTGCTGCAAACCACCTTGGCAGGCATCGCTGGAGGCACCATGGTTCCGGACGCCGTCGTCATTGTCGATAACGCCTCCACCGACGGCACCGCCGCCTACCTTCGCACCTACGCCGGCCCTCTAAAGACTGACGTGGTCACGCTCAACACCAACGTCGGTGGTGCCGGTGGTTTCGTGGTGGGCATGGAACGGGCTGTCCTTGACCATCATGCGGACCACGTCTGGATCATGGACGACGACACCGAACCACAGCCGGGTGCGCTGCGGGAAGCCTTGAATACGTCGGAGGCCTATGAACAGGAAACCGGCAGCGCTCCGGCGTTCGTCGCCAGCCGCGTTGTCTGGACCGACGGCCGGGACCACCCGATGAACCGCATGCGGCCCAGGATTGGCGCCGGCGAGGCAGCCCGCAGCGCTGCGGCCCGCATTGGTGCCACCCAGATCAGGAGCGCGTCGTTCGTCTCGGTGCTGCTCCGTGGCGCGGAAATCCGCAAGCACGGGCTTCCGATCGCTGACTACTTCATCTGGAATGATGACCTCGAATACACGGCCAGGGTCTCTCGGAGCGAAGCGGCGCTGGCCACCAACGCTTCGGTTGCCAACCACCACACCAAGGTGTTTGGTGATGCCGGGGCAGATCCGGGGCCGCGCTTCTACTACGAAGTCCGCAACAAAATCTGGGTGTACACCCGTTCCAAGGCCCTTGCGCCGTGGGAGAAAATTCTTTTCACGGGTGCATCGGTCCGCAACTGGACCCGGACCGTGGCCGCGTCGGGGAACCGCAAAGTACTTCTCAAGGGGCTTTTCACCGGGCTGGTCCACGGGTTCCGTCCACCACGGGCAAACGAGGACGTCCTGAGGGGGATCTACGCGCTTCGCGAGGTCCGCGGACCGGCAATGCGTCCCTGAAACCGTTCCGCCGGCTCCGTTTGGCGGGCGGCTTTGCGCTGCCTTGCGCCGGAGGTCACAGGCGTTGGCATTAGTATCGTGACTAGAGTCCACAACAATCCCGCATCATTCGGCACAGCCGGTGCAGGCATGGCGACGGAGTAGTTCCATTTATCGACAGACAGATTTCCACCCCTTGAGCTGCCCAGAACTACACGGCATTCCAGCGGCCCTCCGGCTGACCGGGATGGCCGTTGTTCGCGGTGCCGGCGCAGGCCTGCCGTCCGGAGCCGCCGCATGATCATGTATCTGCTGATGGCGCTGACGGCTGCCTTGGTCTCATACGCCGGAACCTGGGGAGCCCGGGTCCTGGGGAACAAACTCAGGCTGTACCGTCCCATCCGGAGCCGGGACATGCACTCGGTGCTGATCTCCAAGCTCGGGGGATTGGGCATATTTGCCGGCTTCTTTGTGGCGTTGGTTGTGGCAAGCAATTCCTTCTTCGTGAAGGATATTTTCCGCCACAACGACGCCCCGTGGGGCATTCTGGCCGGTGCTGTGGTCATTGTAGCCGTGGGGGTGGCGGACGACATCCTGGACATCCGGTGGTGGATCAAGCTGCTCGGGCAGGTGGCGGCAGCACTCATTGTTGCCATCTGGGGGGTGCGGATGTCCGTGGTGCCTTTCATTCCGGAGCCACTGTTCCTTGAGTCGGAGCTGGTCCAGATCCTCCTGACGGCCGGGCTGATCGTCACCACCATGAACGCGGTCAACTTCATCGATGGCCTGGACGGGCTGGCAGCGGGCGTGGCCACCATCGGCGGGGGAGCCTTCTTCCTTACTGCCTACTGGGTGCACCGGAACAACCCCTCCACGGACAATTCCGACCTTGCGACCCTTCTCATGGCCATCCTGGTGGGTGGATGCATCGGGTTCCTGCCGCACAACTGGTTCCCGGCCAAGATCTTCATGGGCGATTCGGGAGCGATGCTGATCGGGCTGTTGATGGCCTCGGCCGGTGTCGTGGCCACCGGCCAAATCAGTTCGGGCCTCTACGACCGGGCCAACGGTATCCCCACCATCATCCCGATCCTGCTGCCCTTCGCCGTGCTGTCACTGCCGCTGCTCGACTTCGGCATGGCCGTGGTCCGCAGGACCGCGCGCGGACAATCCCCCTGGTCAGCTGACCGCGGGCACCTCCATCACAAGCTGGTGGACCTCGGCTACTCGCACCGCACCGCCGTCGTGATGCTCTATGTCTGGACCTGCATCCTGGCCTTCGGCGGCGTGGCCTTCGCCATCTTCCCGTGGCAGGTCGTGCTGATCGTTGACGTCGTGGCGGCCCTGGTGATGGCCGCAGTCACCGCGTGGCCCTACTTCAAACGGAATGTGGCGCAACCGGGGGAGTAGTGCATGACGCCTGGTTATCGTCACAGTTCTATCTCATGTAGAATTCTTACTGCGGACATTCACTCGCCCGTTTCCCCACTTTGAGAATATGGCACCCCTTGCCACGAGGATTGGTATCCCCATGACATCCAACGCCAACACCGGACGCCCGTCCGGCAGACGTGGTGTTGGAGTTTCCGGACCATCCTCCTCACTGTGGCTGCGCCTGCTCCGGCTGAGCACGCTGGCGGCCTCTGCCGCAACCGTGGCCACCTGCGTGGTGGCAGCGGTCTTGAACGGCGGAACCGGAGCGCTCTCGGCAGCGTTCGGCTCGGCCCTGGTCATGGTCTTCTTTGCGATCAGCCTTCTGATCGGCCACTTCGTCGGCAGGAACAATCCCTCCGGTGCCGTGGGCCTCTTTGTTGCGACGTATTTCGTCAAAGTGATCGGCTTCGCGGTGGTTCTTTTCCTGACAGGTGCGCCGGAATGGCTCCACCACCGCTGGTTCCTTATCGGTGCCGTGGTGTGCGTCGTGTTCTGGCAAGCCGCAGAGATTTACGGATTCAGCAAAGCCCGCCTGCAGATCTACAACGATTCCGCAGACCAGGAGGGTAAACCCGATGCCACTGCGTAAGCGCCGCACCAGCCACTCCGCCCCGGCTCCTCAGACCCGCGAAACCAATGATTCTGCCGAGCCCGGAAACGATGGCGGCTACAACGCCGGCATCGCCGTCTTCAGCTACATCATTGGCGGGATCATTGTCTGGAGTTTGATAGGCTGGGGTCTGGATAATCTGTGGGGGACCCGCTGGATTGTGCTCCTTGGCGCTCTGCTGGGAGCCGCAGGAGGGTTCTATCTTTCCCATATGCACGGCCTCACCAAACCAAGTTCTTCGGCTGGCGGGAGCAACGCAGACAGCGGTCCGTCCACGGACGGGGACAGTAATGCCACATAATTTCACACGGAAATTGGATGCACTGCCTGTGTCCACCTTCCACCCAATGCCCAATGATGGACACAGCAGAGAGGAAACGCGTTGATCGCGCTTGCGCTCCCCGCCCAGGATTCGGGGTCATTCACCCCGCCCGGAATCGACGAAATGCACCTGCCGGCAATCCTGCCCTGGGGTGCACACGACGGCTTCTCCAAGCAAATGCTGCTGGTGATCCTTTCGGTCGTTATTATCGCCACCTTCTTTATCCTTGCCGCGCGCAAGCAGCAGCTGGTTCCCGGCAAACTGCAGTTCGCCGGCGAGATGGCCTACGGCTTTGTCCGTAACAGCATCGCCAAGGACATCATCGGCGGCAAGGACTTTATCAAGTATGTCCCTCTGCTGTTCAGCTTGTTCTTCTTCATCCTGCTGAACAACATCTACGGTGCCATCCCGCTGATCCAGCTTCCGAGCTTCTCCCATGTGGGCGGCGCCTATGTGCTTGCCGGCATCGTGTACTTCACCTGGATCATCATCGGCATCAAGAAGAACGGCCTGAAGTACTTCAAGCTGGCCACCGTACCGTCCGGCGTGCCGTGGTACATCCTCCCGATCGTCGTCCCGATCGAAATCATCTCCAACTTCCTGGTCCGCCCGGTCACGCACAGCCTCCGTTTGTTCGCGACCATGCTGGCCGGCCACTTGATCGTGATGCTCGCCGGTTCCGGCATCGAGTTCCTTGTCATGCAGGAGAACGTCCTGCTCAAGGGTGCCTCGGTCCTGGTCCTGGTTGGCGCCGTCGCCATGTACATGCTCGAAGCCCTGATCATGGCCCTTCAGGCTTACGTGTTCACGCTGCTGACAGCGATCTACATCGAAGGCGCACTGCACGCCGACAGCCACTAGGCACCCAACAAAGACTTCCCCTTGCGGGGATGAAGCAACCCAAACAACCTGCCGCACTGGCGGCATCTTGAAAGGAAGAAAAAATGGAAGGCACCATCAACGGCTCCCTCAACCTCATCGGCTACGGTCTTTCGGCCATCGGCGGTGGTATCGGTGTGGGTCTCGTGTTCGCCGCTTACATCAACGGTGTTGCACGTCAGCCGGAAGCTCAGCGCGTGCTGCAGCCGATCGCGTTCCTGGGTCTGGCACTGACTGAAGCTCTCGCCATCCTCGGCCTCGTCTTCGCTTTCGTTCTTTCCTAGTCCTTAGAACCAAGCGAATTCCAAGCACGAGTAGATAGGACGGGTGAAATATGAATCAGCTGATCATCTCAGCCGCCACTGAAGGCGAATCGGTCAGCCCCCTTATGCCCAATGTCTGGGAAATGGGTGTCGTCCTCGTCGGCTTTGCGGTCCTCATGTACATCGTGGTCAAGTTTGTTGTCCCGATGTTCGAGAAGACCTTCGCAGAGCGCGCCGAAGCCATTGAAGGTGGCATTGCCAAGGCCGAGCAGGCCCAGGCAGAAGCTTCTGCTGCACTCGAAGAGTACAAGCAGCAGCTCACGGATGCCCGTGCCGAGGCCAACCGTATCCGCGAAGAAGCACGCGCCGAAGGCGCCCAGATCCTCGCTGACCTGAAGGCCAAGGCTGCTGCCGAGTCTGCACGCATCACGGAACAGGCACACGCTGCCATCGAATCCGAGCGTCAGGCCGCAGTAGTGTCCCTCCGCTCCGAGGTTGGCACCCTGGCAACCACGCTTGCCGGCCGCATCGTTGGCGAAGCACTGACCGACGACGAGCGCGCAGCCCGCGTCGTGGACCGCTTCCTCGCCGATCTGGAGACCCAGAACGCAGGTGCAGCTAAGTAATGGCAGGTATATCGAGCGAATCGCTGACCACAGCGCTGGCCCAGTTGGAATCCAAGCTTCCCCTGGCGTCGCTGCAGTTGGCTAAGGACCTCTTCGGAATCCTGGGAACGGTGGACAGCTCGGCTGGCTTGCGCCGCGCCCTGACTGATCCTTCCCGTAGCGGAGACGAGAAGTCGGCGCTGGTCAAGCAGCTTGTTAGCGGAAAAGTCTCCGCTGATGCTGCTGAAATCGCAGGTGGATTGGCCAGCTCGCGCTGGGCTTCCGCACGCGATATCGGCGATGCACTCGAGACTCTTGCCGCCACGGTTGTCATTGCGGTAGCTGAAAACAAGTCGGCAGTTTCTGCCTCCGGTATCACGGGGCTGGAAGAGCTGGAAAACGATCTGTTTGCCTTCAACCAGGTCGTCGCTTCCAGCCACGAAGTACAGCGTGCTCTGTCTGAGCCGCAGGCATCCGCCGCGGCAAAGGTGGCACTGGCCGAGAAACTTGTTCCTGGCATCAGCGAGGAAGCAAAGGTTCTCATCAGCCAGGCCGTCACGCAGCCGCGTGGTGTCAAGCCGAGCAAGCTCGTCGAGTCCTTCGCCAAGCTTGCAGCCAGGCGTCAGCAGCGCTGGATTGCAACTGTCAGCGTTACCCGTCCGTTGACGGAAACGCAGGCCAGCCGTCTGCAGGCCGGGCTGGATGCCCTGTACGGCCGCGAACTCAAGGTCAACGTCACTGTTGACCCCACCCTGATTGGTGGAATCCGTGTCCAGGTGGGCGATGAAGTGCTCGACGCTTCGGTGATCGCCCGCCTGACCGAACTCCGCCGTCAGCTCGCTGGCTAGCCAGACCAAGCACAACACAACTGATAGAAAACCCGGTCATCGTGAGCAACGATGATCACGAAACAGGAGAGCAGGGACTGCAGATGGCCGAATTGACCATCAACGCCGACGACGTCCGTAATGCGTTGAACGAGTTCGCGGCGTCCTACGAACCCGGTAACGCAGAGCGCGTAGAGGTTGGTCGTGTGACCACCGCAAGTGACGGCATCGCCCGTGTTGAGGGTCTTCCCTCGGTCATGGCGAACGAGCTGCTTCGCTTCGAAGACGGCACCCTGGGCCTCGCCCAGAACCTCGACGTCCGCGAAATCGGTGTCATCATCCTCGGTGACTTCACCGGTATTGAAGAAGGCCAGGAAGTTCACCGTACCGGTGAGATCCTGTCCGTTCCGGTTGGCGACGCCTTCCTGGGCCGCGTTGTCGACCCCTTGGGCCAGCCGATCGACGACCTTGGCGAGATCAAGGCCGAAACCACCCGTGCGCTGGAACTGCAGGCACCCGGCGTGACGGAGCGCAAGTCCGTCCACGAGCCGATGCAGACCGGCCTCAAGGCAATCGACGCCATGATCCCGATCGGACGCGGCCAGCGCCAGCTGATCATCGGTGACCGCCAGACCGGCAAGACCGCCATCGCCGTGGACACCATCATCAACCAGAAGGCCAACTGGGCCTCGGGCGATGTCAACAAGCAGGTCCGCTGCGTGTACGTCGGTGTTGGCCAGAAGGCTTCCACCATCGCAGCCGTCCGTCAGACCCTCGAGGACCACGGCGCCCTGGAGTACACCACGATCGTGGCTTCTCCGGCATCCGACCCGGCAGGCTTCAAGTACCTTGCACCGTACGCCGGCTCGGCCATCGGCCAGCACTGGATGTACGGCGGCAAGCACGTCCTGGTGATCTTCGACGACCTGTCCAAGCAGGCCGAAGCCTACCGCGCCGTATCCCTGCTGCTGCGCCGTCCGCCGGGACGCGAAGCTTACCCGGGTGACGTGTTCTACTTGCACTCCCGCCTCCTCGAGCGTTGCGCAAAGCTCTCCGACGAGCTCGGTGCAGGTTCCATGACGGGTCTGCCGATCGTTGAGACCAAGGCAAACGACGTCTCCGCCTACATCCCGACCAACGTGATCTCCATTACCGATGGCCAGATCTTCCTCCAGTCGGACCTCTTCAACGCCAACCAGCGTCCCGCTGTTGACGTGGGTGTGTCCGTCTCCCGCGTGGGTGGTGCTGCACAGGTCAAGTCCATGAAGAAGGTCTCCGGTACCTTGAAGCTGGACCTGGCACAGTACCGCGACATGCAGGCCTTCGCGATGTTCGCCTCGGACCTTGACGCTGCTTCACGCCAGCAGCTCACCCGTGGCGCACGCCTGATGGAACTGCTCAAGCAGGGCCAGTACTCGCCGTTCCCGGTGGAGAACCAGGTTGTGTCCATCTGGGCAGGCACCAACGGTTACCTGGACGACGTTCCGGTTGAAGACATCAGCCGTTTCGAATCCGAGTTCCTTGAGCACCTCAAGCACCAGTCCTCCATCCTGACCACGCTGGCACAGACCAACGTCCTGGATGACGACACCGCCGCAGCCTTGAAGGAAGCCGTTGTCTCCTTCAAGAAGGGCTTCTTCGGTGAGGGCGACAACCGACTGGTTGGCGCCGGACACGAGGAGCACCAAGCGATCTCCGGCGGCGACGTCGACCAGGAAAAGATCGTCAAGCAGAAGCGCTAGTTTCGATGAACTGCCCTGCCGGGGTCCGGAAGGGCCCCGGCAGGGCAGTACGTCGGGAACTTAGGAAAGGATAAGTATGGGAGCCCAGATTCGGGTCTACCGTCAGAAGATCAGCTCGACGACGTCGATGCGCAAGATCTTCAAGGCGATGGAACTGATCGCTACCTCGCGCATCGGTAAGGCCCGCGCCCGCGTAGCAGCTTCACTGCCTTACGCGAACGCGATTACCCGTGCCGTTTCTGCTGTCGCAACTCAGAGCGAAATCGACCACCCGCTGACCACCGAGCCGGAGCAGATCCGCCGCGCCGCAGTCCTGATTGTCACATCGGACCGCGGCCTTGCAGGATCCTATTCTGCCAGCGTGCTCAAGCAGGCCGAAGGCCTCGTTGAGCTTCTCCACGCAGAGGGCAAGGAAGTCAAGTCGTACCTGGTCGGCCGCAAGGCACAGGCATACTTCGAGTTCCGCAACCGTGACTACACCCGCGTTTGGACCGGTGGAACGGATGCACCGGAATTCGAAACAGCCCAGGAAATCGGCGCTGCACTCCTCGAAGACTTCGCCACCAGCTACGAAGAGGGTGGCGTGGATGAGATCCACGTCGTCTACACCCGCTTCAAGTCCATGGTGACGCAGGAGCCCACGGTCATCCGTCTGCTCCCGCTGGAGGTCGTCGAAGAGGAAGCGGCTTCGGAGTCCGAGCTGCTGCCGCTGTACGAGTTCGAGCCGGAAACCGAGCAGGTCCTCGACGCCCTGCTTCCGCGTTACATCGAGTCCCGCATTTTCGCAGCCATGCTGCAGGCCGCTGCTTCCGAGCTTGCTGCCCGCCAGCGGGCCATGAAGTCGGCCGGTGACAACGCTACGGAACTGATCAAGAAGTACACGCGCCTTCGCAACACGGCCCGCCAGGCCGAAATTACGCAGGAGCTTTCCGAGATCGTGGCCGGCGCAGACGCCCTCGCGTCCTAGCTGGTCAGGCGCGAAGCCGCACCTGCACCAAACAGATAAACTTAACCCCACGCCATCTACTGAGTGAAGTGAGAGAGATGACTGCCACTGCTACCGAACACGTAGCAACGGCCGGTGCCACCGGCCGCATTGCCCGTGTTATTGGTCCGGTTGTCGACGTCGAATTCCCGGCTGACGCAATCCCCGAGATTTACAACGCCCTGACCACCGAGGTAACGCTCAACGGCCAGACCAAGACCATCACGTTCGAGACCTCCCAGCACCTGGGTGACAACCTCGTCCGCGCCATCTCCCTGCAGGCTACCGACGGTCTCGTCCGCGGTACCACCGTGCAGGACTCCGGTGCCCCGATCTCCGTCCCCGTCGGTGACGGTGTCAAGGGCCACATCTTCAACGTTCTCGGCAAGCCCCTGGACGTTGCTGAATCGGAGATCAAGGCTGACGCCTACTGGCCGATCCACCGCAAGGCCCCGAGCTTTGCCTCCCTCGAGGGCTCCACGGAGATGCTCGAGACCGGTATCAAGGTTATCGACCTCCTCACCCCTTACATCAAGGGTGGAAAGATTGGTCTGTTCGGCGGCGCCGGTGTGGGCAAGACCGTTCTGATCCAGGAAATGATCACCCGTGTTGCCCGTAACTTCGGTGGTACCTCGGTATTCGCCGGCGTTGGCGAGCGTACGCGTGAAGGCAACGACCTCTGGGTCGAAATGGAAGAGGCCGGCGTTCTCAAGGACACCGCCCTTGTCTTCGGCCAGATGGATGAGCCGCCGGGAACGCGTCTGCGCGTTGCCCTGTCCGCGCTCACCATGGCGGAATACTTCCGCGATGTGCAGAACCAGGACGTGCTGCTCTTCATCGACAACATCTTCCGCTTCACGCAGGCAGGTTCCGAGGTTTCCACACTGCTCGGCCGTATGCCGTCCGCAGTGGGCTACCAGCCGAACCTGGCTGACGAGATGGGTCTGCTCCAGGAGCGCATCACCTCCACCAAGGGCCACTCGATCACGTCAATGCAGGCCATTTACGTCCCTGCTGACGACTACACCGACCCGGCTCCGGCAACGACCTTCGCACACTTGGACGCCACCACGGAACTTTCCCGTGAAATCGCCTCCCGTGGTCTGTACCCGGCCGTTGACCCGCTGACGTCCACCTCCCGAATCCTGGACCCCCAGTACATCGGCAAGGACCACTACAACACGGCTGTCCGTGTGAAGCAGATCCTGCAGAAGAACAAGGAACTCCAGGACATCATCGCCATCCTTGGTGTTGACGAACTGTCCGAAGAGGACAAGATCGTCGTGTCGCGTGCACGCCGCATCCAGCAGTTCCTGTCCCAGAACACCTACACCGCCAAGCAGTTCACCGGCGTCGAAGGCTCCACCGTGTCCATCAAGGACACCGTGGAAGGCTTCACCGCCATCTGCGACGGCGAGCTGGACCACATCGCAGAGCAGGCGTTCTTCAACGTCGGTGGCCTGGATGACGTCGAGCGCAACTGGGCCAAGATCCAGGAACAGACCAAGTAATATGGCTGAGCTTGAGGTTGAGATTGTCGCAGCGGACCACTTCGTGTGGTCCGGCGCGGCCAAGATGGTGAAGGCCCGCACCAGCGATGGTGAAATCGGAATCCTGCCGGGCCACTCGCCCCTCCTGGCCATCCTGGCCGCGGGCGAGCTGGCAATCCAGCCGGTTTCCGGTGACCGTATTGCGGTAGAGGTCGACGGCGGTTTCTTCTCCGTTGACAACGATCGCGTGGTCATTGTTGCTGACAACGCCCACCTGGGCGAAGCGGCTACAGCGGGGATCCGATAGCAAGACCCAGATGGACGATTCCTTTATTCCGTTCATCGCCCTGGCAACGGCGTTTACGTTGCTGATTTTCACACTGTGCCTTTTCGGGGTGCGCCGCTTCAATCTGCGGCGCGCCCTGGGCACGGTCGACGCCTCCATTTGCACGGCTGGTCACAGCTGGCAGATGGGGGTTTGTCGTTATCAGGACAATGAACTTGAGTGGTTCCGCTTGATGTCCCTGAGCGTCATCCCCAAGCACCGGTTCAAACGCAGTTCGCTCGAATTGCTGGGCAGGCGGCAACCCACAGAAGACGAACTCGTACGGGTCCAGCCCGGTGTCGTCGTGGTCGAACTGCAGTACGAGGGCAACAAGTTCATGCTCGCCATGAACTTCGACGCTTATGCCGGCCTGTCCTCGTGGCTTGAAGCAGGGCCGGTCATCGGCGTCGGAACCTGGCGTTAGGCGCCATGGACTTCTTGTCGGACCTCAGTCTCGTAGATGGGCCGTTCCTATGGTTCAGCATCGCGTGCGGTGCAGCCGGGGCGGCCTGTTTGCTGTGGCGGCGCACGCGTTCCTGGCTGCTGGTGGTGCCGGCCTGCCTGGGTGCAGCCGTGGGCATAGTTGCGTTGGCGCATTGGCTCCTTGTTGACGTGCTCGCGGTTTTTTCGGAGGATCTTCCGTTCGAAACCCTTGTATGGTCTGTCCCTGCGGTGGCGGCCGTCCTGCTGTGTCTTGCGAAGTTTCCCCGATCCGGCTGGAAGCTCCGGTGGGCCAACGTGGCAGCCATGCTCGGCGTGGTGCTGCTCTGCGTAGTCCAGGTGAATCTGTATTTCGGGCTGAACAATACGGTTTCCGACCTCCTGGGCACGGCCGTAGCCCGAATCCAGCCGCTGGAGCCCGGCCTCCAGCGGGGGAGCGCGGCACAGGCACCGGTATCGGTTTCGACGTGGAAAACTCCTGATGCGATGCCACGCGGCGGTGTCCTTCGCAAGGCGGCCATTCCCGGCACAGTTTCCGGTTTCGCGGCACGCGAGGCCTATATTTATCTCCCGCCGGCCTATCAAACGGAACCCCGGCCCGCTTTGCCTGTACTGGTGCTCTTTTCCGGCCAGCCGGGTGGTCCGGCGGACTGGCTGACAGGAGGGCAGCTCCGGTCGCAAATGGACCGGTTTGCCGAATCGCATGGCGGCCTTGCACCGGTCACTGTGGTGGTGGACCCCAACGGTTCCGGCAGTGCCAACACCATGTGCATGGACAGCCGCATTGCCAAGGCCGGTACGTATTTGTCCCGGGATGTACCTGCTTGGATCGCAGCAACGTTGGATGTGTCCACGGACGCGGGTCAATGGAGTGTTGGCGGGTTCTCTTTCGGTGGCACGTGCGCGGTTCAGATGGGCACCAGCCATCCGGAGTTGTTTACCTCGGTGCTGGCTTTCGCCGCTGAGCAGGAGCCGGCTTTGGCTAAAGACCGGAACAAAACCATTGCCGATTCCTTCGACGGCGATGTCGCGGCCTTTGAAGCGGGAACGCCTTTGGTTCTGATGCGGGAACGGACTTACCCGGACAGCGGCATGTACCTGACGGCAGGTGTGTCGGACACCGAGTTCACCGGGTACATGCACGTCCTTGCCGATGCCGCGAGGGATGCCGGGTTCACCGTCGAGGAGCATTCCATCCCCCACGCCGGACATTCGTGGGATGCGGTAGTGCGCAGCATGCCCGGGGCGTTGTCCTTTCTTTCCTCCAGGTGGGGACTGACCAGGTGAACCTTGCGGTGAAGGGCGTCCTGGTACCGGCGATGCGGTTGACCGCCAGGCATCTTCGGGCCACTCCGCTGACGACCGCCGTGCTGATCCTGTTTGCTGCAGTTTCGATAGTGTCCGGCAGCTTCCTCTCCGGTCCGCCGGAGGCATGGCTACCGGTGGCGGGTGTCTCCCTGTCGGGATTGCGCTCGGGTCAGTGGTGGTCGCTGTGGACCTCGCTCTTCTTCACAACCAATGCGTTGGCCTTTGCCACGGCTGTCCTGATGATCCTGTTCCTCCTGGGGATTGCCGAACGGTATCTGGGTTTCCTGCGGACAGCCGTGATGTTCTTCGGTTCCCAGTTCGCCTCCGTTGCAGCTTTCCTGACGGTCACCCAAGTGGCACGCGTCGCAGACGACGGCTGGTTGTCGAGGATGGTGGACCAGCGCCTGATCGGACCCTACGGTGCGTTGATAGCCACGGCGTTGGCGGCCAGTGCCCTGATGCCCACCCTGTGGCAGCGCCGGTTGCGGACGGTCGCCTTGTCCGTGGCCATTCTCCTTGTCCTGTACATCGGCCATGCCGAAACGGTGGTGGGGCTGTTGGGCGCCCTGATCGGGCTTGGTGCCGGCTGGTGGATGCAGAGTACCCACGGGCACCTGCACCTTCACCGCTCCACGGGCAGGGAAGTGCGCAATCTGCTGGCGCTGACCATGGCGATCTTTGCCGTGGGGCCGATCCTCACGGCCGCAGCGAAGAGTCCCTCGGGTCCCTTGGCCCTGCTGCGTGATGTCATCCTCAACCCCCTGCCAACGCTGAGCCAATTGGAAGAGAGCTGCGGCGGAACCATCGATGTGGCCTGCCTGGACCTGGGCCGGCAGGGTTACACAGGTCCCTTGGGCCTTGCCTTGGCGGTGGTCCCGGTGGTCCTCCTGCTGATCTGTGCGGACGGCATGCGGCGTGGCCGGCGCTTGGCGCTGGGCATTGCCATTGCCGTGCAGTTGGTGGTGGTCGGCCTGTCGGCGGTGTACCTGGGGCTCTTCGCCCGCATGCCGCTCCCGGTTGTCCGTCCCCATGGCAGCACGCTGGGCTCCGCAGTTGCCCACGTTATTCCGTTGGTGCTCGTACCACTGGCTTTGGCGGTGCTGTTGTTTGCCTACCGTGGTCATTTCCGTGTGCGGTCATCAGGCGTACTCACCCGCAGGGTCTTCTGGCTGGTGGGCTTAACCGGCGGCGGACTGGCGCTGTTGTACTCCGTTGCGTGGTTCGCGGCCGGCGGCATGACGCGCGACGGCGGCCTGCTGGGCCTGGGTGCCGAACTCGCCCGGCAGTACCTGCCTGTTCCACTTCCTGGGGTTTACCGCAAGGTTTTCGCTGAGCGTGATGCCTTGGAAGTCTTTCTGTTCTCCTATTCAGGAACGTTCTTTTGGCTGGTGGCGCTGCTGGGGGTATGGATCCTACTGCTCCGCGGGCACCATGCCGGGGGATTGGACCACGAGGGGCGGGACCACGCCCGCGCGTTGGTGAAGAAGGGCGGGGACTCCCTGTCCTGGATGGCGCTTTGGGAACCCAACAAGTACTGGTTCAACCAGCAGGGGACAGGGTGCGTTGCATACCAGCAGCACGGCCACGTGGCCTTGACGCTGGCCGGACCGCTGGGGGATCCCGCGCACCGTGCCGTGACGATCCAAGGCTTCCTCGAATACTGCTCCCAGCATGCGCTGGTGCCATGCCTCTATTCGTGCACCGACGAGTTGTGGCCCCTGCTCAAGGGACGGGGTTTCCGCCGCGTGCCCGTGGCCCAGGAGACACGGTTGATGGTCAAGGGGCTGGAATTCCGCGGCAAGGAGTGGCAAAACGTCCGGACTGCCCTCAACCGTGCAGGCAAGATGGGGATCGCTCCGGTGTGGGGCCGGTATGGTGAACTTTCGCACAGCATCCGGACACAGATTACAGAGGTGTCCGAAGAGTGGGCCGCACAGAAACGTGTCCCCGAGATGGGCTTTACCCTCGGTGGCCTGGACGAACTGGACGATCCCGATGTCCTGGTCTGCGCCGCCGTGGATGAAGAGGGACTGGTGTACGGCGTCACCAGCTGGCTGCCCGTCTACAGCAATGGCGAGGTTGTGAGCTGGACCTTGGATTTCATGCGGCGACGGGGTGACGGCTTCCCCGGGGTCATGGAATTCCTGATTGCCTCTGCGATTCTCCATCTGCGGACATCGGTGGAGGTCATTTCCCTCTCAGGCTCGCCCCTGGCCCGGGACCAGGAGGACGGCGACCAGCGGCCGGAGGGTTTGGCGGGGATTCTGGACGTCGTGGGACAGGCATTGGAACCCGTTTATGGCTTCCGGTCCCTGGCGTCCTTCAAATCACGCTTCAAGCCCGACTACCGGACCTTGTACATGTATTACCAGGATCCCCTTGACCTTCCGGCAATGGGCCGCGCATTGACCCGGGCGTACCTCCCGGGTTTGTCCGTGCGACATTCGGCCCGGCTCCTCCGGACCTTGGTTGGTTGATTTATCAACCCATATTAAGAATGCCAACAATACGTATTTCTTCACTGTTTGTAACAGGGTTGTCGAAATATCAGACAAATCAGGCATTGCTGCTTAAAGAGTGATGGCCCCGGCGTAAGCCGGGGCCATCACTGGATGCGAAACCGGATCCGGTTTCAGCGGGTCATTCTAGACGACGGTAACGCCGGTTGCCTGGGGGCCCTTGGCACCCTGGCCGATCTCGAACTGAACACGCTGGTTCTCGTCGAGGGTCTTGAAGCCACCGGTCTGGATCTCGGAGTAGTGGACGAACACGTCCCCATCCGAGTCGTCCGGGGTGATGAAGCCGAAGCCCTTTTCAGCGTTGAACCACTTGACGGTTCCCAGTGCCATGTATTTCTCCTCATTACGAAACAGCAGTCCGATACACCTCGTACCGGCCTTGTTACTTCGCGAGAAGTTCCGGATTCCTGCCGGGGGGCGCCCGGTTGGTTTCGCAGGAGCTTCACGCTCGCAACTCGTCTTGCGAGCATGAAAACCACCTACACAAAGACTGCTACAACACTTTCATGCGGCGTGCCGCAGGTCAACGGTCTTTTAGGCAATTCGGGAAAATTTTCGGTAAAAAGAAGGTAACGTGCTGCCGGTAATTCACAAACACGCTATTGCCCCTGGTGCAGCCACTCTCCGTTGCGCATCACAGAAGTCAGGCCCAGCTCCTGGTCAGTGATGACGACGTCGGCGCGCAGCCCCCGCCGCAGGCCGCCCACCTCGTCCGAGAGGCCAAGGACAGCCGCCGGGACCGCCGTGGCGGAGCAGATGGCATCCGGGAGTGCCACCCCCGCTGCGACGGTTTTGCGGACCACCTCCAGCAGCGTTGCCGTGCCGCCCGCGATGGACCCCGTGGCATCCAGCGTTGCAACGCCATTGCTGACCGTGACGGGGGAGGGGCCGAGCATGTAGTTGCCGTCCGACAAGCCGGCTGCCGCCATGGAGTCCGTCACGAGCACGATGTTGTTGGCGCCCACCAGTTGGAAAACAGTGGCAACGGTGCTGGGATCCAGGTGGGTGTCGTCGGCGATGAGTTCCACCACGGCCTTTCCTTCCTGTGCCGTGCGCAGGCAAGCCGCCACAGGCCCCGGAGCCCGATGGTGCATCGGCGGCATTCCATTGAACAGGTGCGTGACGGTCGGAAGCGAGCTCACGCCGTCGAACCCTGCAGACTCAAGGCCCTCGCGGGCTGCGGCCAGGGACGCGGCCGCAGTGGCGTCGTCGCAGTCCGTGTGGCCCAGGGACGGCGTCACTCCGTGCGACGTCATGAGGTCCACCAGGGCCGAGGCTCCGGGGAGCTCCGGTGCGTAGGTCATGGTGGCGAGCTTCCCGGCAGCAGCTGCGACAAGTTCGTTCATGAGATCGAGGTCCGGCTCGAGCAGGAAGTCGGGATTCTGTGCACCACACCTGGCATGCGAGAGGAACGGACCCTCAAGATGGATACCGGCCACCAGCCCTTCGTCCGCCAGCTTCACAAAGAGCCCGATCCCCCGCAGGAGGTCCTCGCGCGAGGCCGTGACCATGCTGGCCAGGAAGGACGTGGTTCCGGAACGGTGCAGGAAGTCCGCAGCCTTCCGCGCAGACGCCTCGTCCCCGCCCGGAAAATCGCCGCCGTTTCCACCATGGCAGTGCACGTCCACCAGGCCCGGCAGGAGGTAGCTACCGCTGGGAACACCCAGGCGGACGGCGCTGCCGAAACCTTCGAAGGCTTCGGGATCGAAGTCCCTTGCCGGGCCGGCAAAGGCGATCCGGTCACCTTCGATGGCCAGGAGGCCGTCCTCCGTCACCACCCCGTCACTGATAAGTGTTCCGGTCAGGATTTGGTGGCTGGGCGCGGAAGAGGACACAAATCGGTCTGCGGCAGTCATGACTGTGATTCTAGTGGCCTCTGGCACAACGCCCGAAGGGCGGAATCAGAACAAGCGGGACTCGCTGTCATCCACGCCCCGCATCGCGTCATAATCCAGCGTGACGCAATCGATGCCCCGGTCGTTGGCCAGCACCTTGGCCTGGGGCTTGATCTGCTGGGCCGCGAAGATCCCGCGAACGGGTGCCAGCAGGGGATCACGGTTGAGCAGCTCCAGGTACCTGGTGAGCTGTTCCACGCCGTCAATGTCGCCGCGGCGCTTGAGTTCGATCGCCACCGTGGTGCCGTGGGCGTCGCGGGCCAGGATGTCCACCGGTCCAATGGCGGTGAAGTACTCCCGGCGGATCAGGGAGTATCCGGTGCCCAAGGTCTCAATCTGCTCGGCCAGCAGACGCTGCAGGTCGGCTTCCACGCCGTCCTTGATGAGCCCGGGGTCTGTGCCGAGTTCATGGGAAGTGTCGTGCAGCGATTCGTAGATGTTGATGATGAGCCGGTCATCCGTCTTGGCGGACTGGACAGTCCACTGTTCCACGACGCCCTCTTCCACCTCTGTTTCCTCAGGGGTGGTGACGCGCAGTGTGGCGGGCGGGCTCATCCAGTTAAGCGGCTTGTATGACCCGCCGTCCGAGTGCACCAGCACCGATCCGTCCGCCTTGACCAGCAGGAGCCTGGTAGCGAGGGGCAGGTGGGCCTTGAGGCGGCCAACATAATCAACAGAACAACGGGCTATGACAAGTCGCACCCGCCCCACATTACCGCTTGGCGGTGGTGGGCTGGGGCAGAATGGAGGTATGCCCCGCTCCAACCGCCCCCGCCGCAGCCCCTCCAGCGCGCGGTCCGGCAAGTCCGCGGGCAAGTGGACGGACCCGGTTCCGGAGCTGGACCTGGAGCGTGCCAGGGCGGGGATTGCCCGGCGCGAAAGCGCGCCTGACGGGGACTGGATGGTGCGCACCATGACGGCCCGCCAGGCGGAAAAACAGTACATCTGCCCGGGTTGTTCCACTGCGATCATGCCGGGCATTGCGCATCTGGTGGTGTGGAACGACAGCCACCTGTTCGGCCAGGCTGCGGGGTTGGCAGAGCGGCGGCACTGGCACACCAACTGCTGGACGTCCCGGACCTACCGCTACCGCTGATTCGCTTAGGCTTGGGTGCATGACTTTCGACCCTGCCTCCTTTGTTTTCACCCAGCCGGATGTCCCCGCGGAGATCAGGGCATCCACCGTGCTGCCGGCACGCCGCGAAAACATCGAGTTCACCACCGAAGACGGAAAGGTCCTTGTGGGGGAGTTGGCAGTGCCTGAGTCGGGAGACATCGCGGCGACGCTGATCACCCTCCATCCGCTGCCGACCCACGGCGGCTTCATGGACTCGCATGTGTACCGCAAGGCGTCCTACCGCCTGCCTGCCCTGGCCGGGGTTGCAGTACTGAGATTCAATACGCGCGGTACCCACTCGCCCCGGGGAACCAGCCAGGGGGTGTTCGAAGAAGGCGTGGGAGAACGGTACGACGTTGAAGCGGCAGTCCGCTTCGCCGTCGACCGCGGGCTGCCCAACCGCTGGTTGGTGGGATGGTCATTCGGCACCGAACTGGCCCTCATGTACGGCGCAACGGAGCCGGTGGCGCCGGCGGTCGAAGGCGCCGTCCTGTTGTCACCGCCGCTGCACCGCGCAACCGATGTGCACCTGAAAGAGTGGGCGGCGTCAGGCAAGCCGCTCACGGTCCTGGTGCCGGAGCATGACGACTACCTGCAGCCTGCCGAAGCAGCCCGGCGTTTCAGCCTCGTACCCCAGGCCCGGCTTGTCGGCGTCGACGGCGCCAAGCATCTTTGGGTGGGCGAGAAGTACGCGGCGCGCGTCCTGGATGAGATCGTCGACGACGTCACTGAGGCGGGCGCGGGCGTGGACGGCCTGCCGCGGGTCTGGGCGGGGCCGGTAGCGGGAGCTTAGTGCCGGTCCTGCCGCGCGATGAAGACTTCCTTGATGAGCAGCATGATGGCAGCTGCCGTGGGAATGGCGATCAACGCGCCAAGCACGCCCAGCAGGCTGCCTCCTGCGATCACCGAGATCACGGCGACAGCTCCTGGCACAGCCACGGCGCGTTGCATGATGCGCGGTGAAATGAAGTAGGCCTCGAACTGGAGGTAGGCGAAGTAGGCGATCGCGTAAATGACCGCGGTCTGCCAGCCTGCGGTCAGTGCCACCAGGATGACCACGACCCCGGCGATCAAGCCGCCCACGAGCGGAATAAACGCCAGCAGTGCCACGACGAAGGCCAGCAGCACGCTGAAAGGTATGCCGAGGATGCTCATGACGATGAACGCGAAGAAAGCATTGAGCAGGGCAACGCAGGCCTGCCCGATCACATAGTTGCCAACCGAGTCCGTGATGGCCTCGGACAGGGCTTCCACCCGTGGCCGGCGTGAGCGCGGGGCCAGCCTGTACGCCCACTTCTTCATGGATGGCAGCGCGGCAAGGAAGTACAGGCTCAACACCAGGACGATCAGCGTGCCGAACAGGCCGTTGGCGACGGTGGAACCGAAACCCACCACGCCGCCGAAGATGCCGCCCATGGCTTCGGGGTCCTTGACGAATTTGTCCAGTTCAGTGGTGATGCGGTCGCGGACGCCGAACTGGGAGTCTACAGTCCGGAAGAAGTCGGAGTCGAGGAAGCTGCGGATCCAATCAGGGGCCTGCCGGACGATTTCCGAGACCTGCTCCACGATCGTGGGAATAAGCGTTGCGAAGAACCCGGCCACGGCCAGGACCAGGACTGTCAGCGAGATCAGGATGCCTGCAGGGCGGGGGAACTTCCGCGTTTCCAACCACCGGACCACGGGGTCCAGGCCCAGGGCGATGAACAAGGCGGCGACGATCCACAAGAGCAGCTGGGTGGTGTTGCTGGCGATATAGAACACCAGCAGGGCAACACCCACCCCGGCAGTGCCCATAAAGCCCACATACAGCGGATGCTGGGAGGACATCCGCGGCCCGGGGGCTCCGAAGCCGTGGTCGTCGTCCGTGCCGGTTGCCTCCAGGGAGGTGCCGGCCTCTTCTTCAGGGGGCATTTCGAAGCGGACCCTGGTCCTGGCACCGGGAATGGGTTGCCGGAGACGGCGGGCCAAGGCAGCCATGCGGCCGGTGCGGACCGGGACCGTTGCGGAGGTCCCGTCCACGGGCGCATTCTCCGCAGTTGATCCCGGCTCTTCGACGGGTTGGGACTCCATGTGGTCTTTCACGCGGTTATGCTGCCTTTTCTACGCGGATGCTTGCCGATACTGGCGGTTGCTTGCCCCGATATCATGATCATCGCCACACTATCAGGAGCCCGTAATCGCCCTCTGTCGGCGCCATTACGGGGTTTTCGGCGTGTCCGTGCTTTTCCGCCGATCTGACTCTTTGATAACAAAACGGTTACCCTTGAAGTTCAACGACCGCTGATGATAGGTGATTCTGTGCGTTTGAAGACTGCAGCCTTGCTGGTGCTGCTGGGCCTGCTGACGATGCTGGCCGGCATTGGCCAGCTGACCTTCTGGGCTCCCGCTGAGACTGTAACGGCCTCTACGCCCGGTGACACCAAGGCGTCCCCGCTGACGGTGATCGACCAGGAGCTGATTGCCCGGCATGACGGGCCGGTAAAGATCAAGATCCAGGGCGAAGGCAATTTCATTGTTGCCACCGGCCGTCCCGGTGATGTGGACGCCTGGGTAGGCAACACTGCCCACACCACCGTCAAGGGCGTGTCCGAAGACCAGAAGTCCCTGGAAGTGGAGTCTGCTGACGGTGAACCGACGGCACCGTCGCCGGTTGGCTCTGACCTTTGGGTCAACACGGAGGACGCCAGCGGCGAGCTTGACTACACATGGAACCCACCTGCCGAGGGCGAGTGGTCCCTGCTGGTGGCCAGCGACGGAACCCAGCCCGCGCCGTCGTCGATTTCCATGACGTTCCCCAACAACGCAACCACCCCCTGGGCCGTGCCCCTGATCGTGCTCGGCATCATCATCATCCTGGTAGGCGCTGCCCTTCCGTTCGTCGCCAAGGCGATCAGCAACCGCCGGCATGACGATGACACGCACGGCGGCGGCGAGGGACAGACTACGGCGCTGCCAGTGACCCCGGCCGACGACGCCGCCAAGCGCCGCGGTGCAGGTGCCGAAGGTTCCACGCTCCGGATCAGTGCCGTAGCAGCGGCGACTGTTGCGGTCCTCGTGGGCGGTACCGCGGTGGCGGCCCACGCGACCACTACCCCCAGCCCATCTGCCTCGGCGAGTGCCGGGGACGACGCTGCCCGTCCGGTCATGCTCGAATCGCAGCTGCAGCGCATCCTTGAGCAGGTGGCCAGCACCGTTGACGCCGCCGATGCCGCCAAGGACGCAGCCAAGCTTGCACCCCGCGTGGACAAGATGGAGCTTGAGGTCCGGACGCAGAACTACAAGATCCGTTCGGCGGTTTCGGCCTACGAGGCCCGCATGCCGGTACGTGCCACCAAGCTGCAGAGCAGCGTCATCAGCACCAAGACAGACTGGCCGCGCACGGTCTTCGCCCTCACGCAGGGTGACGGAAACGTCGTTCCGCAGGTTTTGACGCTGGTCCAGTTGTCGCCGCGCGAAAACTACAAGCTGTGGGGCACTGCTCCGCTGCAGCCGGGAACCAACTTCCCGTCCTTCCCGGTCCCGCGCGACGGAACCGCCCCGGTGTCGGCTGATGACAAGACCGGACTGGCCTACAGCGGCAACGAGGCACTGGGGATACTCGGTGAAATGCTGACGACTCCCGATTCGCCCAACCGGAGCAAGCTGGCCGATGGCCAGTCGTCGCCCTACATTGCCGGTGCGCTGACTTACCAGGCAGACACAGTGAAGAACGGCACCAGCGCCAACTTCAAGTTCTCGCACACGCCCGTCATCAACCAGACAGTTGTTCTGCGCACAGCCGATGGCGGCGCCCTGGTGGTAGGACGCCTGAACTTCGCATTCGAAGGCACCCCGAAGGCCGCCGGTGACAAGCTGATCCTTGAAGACGACTCAGCGGTCTTTGCCGGTGGCAAGGAAACCACTACGGGCATGGTGCTCAACTTTGCAGAGTCGGTGGCCATCTACATTCCGCCGGCAGGTTCCAGTGATCCCATGAAGCTCGTGGCGGCCACGCGTGGACTGGTAGGGGCCAGCTTCAAGTAAGCCACGGCCTGTGCACGGCAGCGGCTAGAGTGGACGGTATGAGTTCGCCCGGATACCGACCCACTCCAGCCGCTGCCAGCCAGCTCAACCTTCGTGGCGCCGTCGACCTCTCGTCGCTGCGCCGTCCGGCCCCTGCCCAGCCGCCCACGCCGCAAGCCCCGGGTGATCCCGGCGCGCCCGCCGGCGGTGAGGCGCCAGGCGCCCCGCTCCGCGTGGATGCCACGGAAACCAACTTCCAGGACCTGGTGCAGTTGTCCGCCCAGATCCCCGTGCTGTTCCTGCTCTGGTCGCGCTACGCGGCTGAATCACCCGCCGTGCTCGATGCCGCAGAACGGGTAGTGAACAGCTATCACGGCCGGCTGGTGCTTGCGGCGGCAGATGTCGACGCTTTCCCGCAGCTCGCCCAGGCATTCCAGGTGCAGGCAGTCCCCACAGCCGTTGCAGTGGTCAAGGGCCAGCCCGTTCCGCTGTTCCAGGGCCCGGCTGACGACGAACAGATCCGCAGCCTTGTGGAAGAACTCCTGAAGGTCGCTGCCGCCAACGGCGTCACCGGAACCATCGGCGATGCTCCGCAGGAGGGCGAGGCCGGAACCGCACCGCTTCCCCCACTTCACCAGGCCGCCGTGGATGCCATCGAGGCAGGCGATTACGAGGCCGCAAAAGCCGCTTACAAGCAGGCCCTGCTTGAACAACCCGCCGATGCTGATGCCAAGGCCGGCCTGGCGCAGGTGGAGCTCATGGCCCGCCTGGAGAAGCTCACAGCACCGGAGGCGGAAAACCTGCGGACCATGGCGGCCGAGGAACCTGACAACCTCGACGCCCAGCTCATGGTGGCGGACCTTGATCTGTCCGGGGGGCACATCGAGGACGCTTTCCAGCGCATTATCTCCTTTATTGGCAGGAATTTCGGTCCCGAACGGGAGACTGCACGGGTACGGCTGCTGGAGCTTTTCGAGGTCGTGGGTACGTCCGATGACAGGGTGGCGAAGGCGCGGCAGGGGCTGGCGAGGGTCCTCTTCTAGTGCCGTCCGCCCTCTTTGCCCCGCTCCAGCTCCGTTCCCTTGCCATTGCGCACCGTGGCTGGGTTTCGCCCATGTGCCAGTACAGCTGCGGCCCGGAAACGGGGGAGGGGGTTCCCCATGACTGGCATCTCATGCATTTGGGTTCGTTCGCTGCAGGTGGTGCTGCCCTGATCCTCACCGAAGCCGCGGCGGTCAACGCGGCCGGGCGGATCAGCCCGAGGGATGCCGGGCTGTATTCGGATGCGCAGGCAGAGGCCTGGCAACGCATCGTCGGCTTCGTGCACAGCAACGGCGCCGTGGACTGCAGGATCGGTGTCCAGCTGGCGCATGCCGGCCGCAAGGCCTCCACGTACTGGCCGTTCGCTGAACGCTCCGGTTCGGTTCCGGAGTCCGACGGCGGTTGGCCCACCGTGGGTCCTTCCGCCGGGTCCTACGAGGGCTACGCAGCACCCGTGGCCATGACCGAAGCGGACATTCGTGGTGTGATCAGCGACTTTGCCGCCGCTGCCGCCCGCGCAGTGGAGGCCGGCTTCGACACCGTGGAAATCCATGGCGCCCACGGGTATCTGCTCCACCAGTTCCAGAGTCCCCTCATCAACACCCGGACGGATGACTGGGGCGGCAGTGAGGGCAACCGGAACAGGCTCATGCTGGAAGTCATTGACGCTGTCCGTGCTGCCATACCGGACTCCATGCCGCTGCTGCTGAGGATTTCGGCGTCGGACTGGGCAGAAGGGGGCGTGGACCTGGATGCCTCCGTCCGGCTCGCCAAGGAGGCCGCCGGGCGGGGCGTGGACCTGGTGGACGTATCAAGCGGAGGAGCAGTGGCCCACCAGTCGATCCGTCCCGCTCCCGGGTACCAGGCGGGCTTCGCGGAGACCGTCAAGCGTGAGGCCGGTGTTCCCACCGGGGCTGTCGGACTTCTGACTACTCCGGCGCAGGCTGAAGATATTGTGGCCAACGGCCGTGCAGATGCAGTCTTCATGGCCCGGGCAGCGTTGCGGGATCCCCATTGGTGGTTGCGGGCTGCCCACGAACTGGGACACGACATTCCCTGGGCTCCGCAGTACCAACGGGCCAAGCCACGCCATAGTTTTTAGGCCGCCCACCGCGCGCCCGCAGCACGGCTAGGCTGGTGCCATGACGGAACCAAGCCACGAGCCCGAGCCCGCCCAACCGCCCACCGGCCCCGCATCCTACGTCCCCCAGGACGGCTCCCTTGCCGGGCCCGCGGCTCTTTCGATCAGGGGCCTGGCCAAGAGGTTTGGGCAGAAGATCGCCGTCGATGGCGTCAGCCTCGAGGTACCGGCCGGTTCTTTCTACGGCATGGTGGGTCCCAACGGCGCAGGCAAGACCACCACGCTGTCCATGGCCACCGGCCTGCTGCGGCCCGACTTCGGAACGGCGCTGGTTCACGGTGTGGACGTCTGGCGCGAACCTCTCGCCGCCAAGAAGCTCATGGGTGTGCTGCCGGACGGCGTACGCCTGTTCGACCGGCTGACGGGCGAGCAACTCATCACGTATTCGGGGCTCCTGCGCGGCATGGAGCGCGACGTCGTCGCCTCACGGGTGGGCGAACTCCTGGCTGCCTTGGACCTTGAAGCCGATGCGGGCTCGCTGGTGGTCGACTATTCGGCGGGCATGACCAAGAAGATCGCTTTGGCCTCGGCCCTGATCCATGCGCCACGGCTCCTTGTCCTGGATGAGCCGTTCGAGTCGGTGGATCCGGTCTCTGCTGCCAACATCCGCGGCATCCTCGAGAGCTATGTGGCATCCGGTGGCACGGTCATCGTCTCAAGCCACGTCATGGACCTGGTCCAGCGCATGTGCAGCCACGTGGCCGTGGTGGCCGCCGGGCGGGTTTTGGCGGCAGGTACTGTCGAGGAGGTCCGCGGCGGTTCGACCCTGGAGGAACGCTTTGTCCAGCTGGTAGGCGGGGGACACCGGACGGAAGGACTGGAATGGTTGCGCACCTTCTGAGCCTGAAGTGGCGTCTCCTGCTGAATGGCTTCAAACGGAGCCCTTTGCAGTTGATCGGCATAGGGCTGGGCCTCCTGTATGCCCTGGGCATGCTGTCCCTTGTCATCGGCGGCCTGGTGGCACTGCGTTGGGCTGATGCCGGCGTTGCCCAGACCGTCGTGGTGCTCGGCGGTGCCGCGACTGTGCTGGGTTGGGCCATTATCCCGCTCGTCGCCTCAGCTGCGGACATGACCCTTGATCCTTCCCGTTTCACCGGGTTTGCCGTGCCGCCCCGGCAGCTCCTGGCGGGCCTGGCACTGTCCGGCTTCATCGGCGTCCCCGGAATCGCCACGTTGCTCGCAGCCCTGGGTACTGCAGGCACCTGGTGGCGAAGCGTCCCTGCCGTGGCAGGAGCATTGCTTGGCGCGCTGCTGGGTGCCCTGACATGTGTTGTCCTGTCCAAAGTCGTCACCACGGCCACTGCCGGGCTGGCTTCGTCACGGCGCTTCAAGGATGTCAGCAGCATCGTGGTATTCATCCCGCTGATGCTCATGGGACCGATCATGGTGGGGATCATTGACGGCGTGCGGGGCAGCGCCGATTACTTACCCGTGCTCGCGCGGACAGTCGCATGGACGCCGCTTGGTGCCGCCTGGTCCCTCGGAGGCTCGCTGGATGCCGGGGATTACTCGGGCGCGGGGCTCAAGGCGCTTATTGCCGCCGGCACCATCGCGGTCCTTCTCTGGTGCTGGCACCTGCTCCTGCAGCGTGCCCTGGTCACTCCGCCCTACTCCGGAGGCTCTTCGAAGAGGGGTGGGAAACCCGGCCTCTTCGGCGTTTTGCCTGCTACTCCGGCAGGCGCGGTGGCCGCACGGGCGTTGATTTATTGGCTGAAGGATCCCCGCTATGCCGGGTCCCTGGTAGTGGTTCCGCTGTTGCCGGTGATCTTTTTCTTCGCAGGATCGCAGGAAGGCAGCTACGGCACCCTGATGATCCTGGGGCCCCTGACGGCGTTCATCATGGCCTGGGCCATTTGCGCCGACGTTTCCTACGACAACACCGCTTTTGCCCTCCACCTGGCAGCCGGAGTGCGCGGTATCGATGACAGGCTGGGCAGGGCCTTGGCATGCATGGCTATATCGTTGCCGGTTGTTGTGGTCTTCACTGTGGGACCGCTGTTCGTCACCGGTTCCTGGGAGTGGCTGCCGAACCTGCTCGGCTTGTCACTGGGAACGCTCTTTACTGGACTGGGGTTGTCCTCGGTGCTCTCGGCACGCTACAACATAGCTGTTCCCCTGCCGGGGGACAGCCCGTTCAAGAAGCCTCCGGGGAACGTGGCCCAGACGCTGGCGGTGCAGGCCATAGGCATGGGCGTGCTGGCGGTCCTGCTGATACCGGAGCTGGCTTTCGTGGCAGTGCAGCTCTTTGCCGGCAGCCCGGAAGCCGGCTGGATCAACCTGGCGGTGGGGCCGGTGCTGGGCACCGTGCTGTTCGTTGCAGGAGTTCGCCTGGGCGGAAAATGGCTGGATGCGCGTGGGCCGGAAATGTTCGCGCAGCTCAGCGTGAACCGCTGAATCCGTAACAATAGTGCATAGGTCGGACATGGGATAACCTCGCACTGAGCTCATTTTTACTAGGAAGGCCGTAGACGATGGAAGTTGTTATTCTCCCCGGTACCAAGCAGATCGGGGCCCTGGCGGCCGATGCCATCGAGGCCTTGGTCCGTCGAAAGCCCAACGCCGTGCTGGGCCTTGCCACGGGCTCTTCCCCCCTCCCCATCTACGATGAGCTGGCTCGACGGTACGAGGCCGGCGGCCTGGACTTCAGCCAAGCGCATGGCTTTGCGCTGGATGAATATGTTGGCCTGGAAACAGGGCATCCGGAGTCCTACCGTGAGGTCATTCGGCGTGAGTTCACCAACCGAGTCAACATCAAGCCGGAAAACGTCCACGGCCCCGATGGTGCAGCCGAGGATCTCGAAGCGGCATGCCAGGCGTACGAGGACGCAATAAAGGCCGTCGGCGGCGTGGACCTGCAGATTCTGGGTGTTGGTACGGACGGGCACATCGGCTTCAACGAGCCCGGTTCTTCGCTGGCATCGCGGACGCGCATCAAGACCCTGATCGAGCAGACCCGCAAGGACAACGCCCGTTTCTTCGACTCCATTGACGATGTACCCCACCATGTCGTTACGCAGGGGCTGGGCACCATCATGGATGCCCGGCACGTGATCCTGGTAGCGACGGGAGCTCAGAAGGCCCAGGCTGTCAGGGATTTCGTCGAAGGTCCGGTCGCGGCAATCTGTGCCGCTTCCATCCTGCAGATGCACCCGCACGCGACGATTCTGGTGGACGAAGCCGCCGCATCCTCGCTCAAGCTGGCCGATTACTACCGCCACACCTACGACAACAAGCCGGAGTGGCAGGGGCTGTAGACGGTAGGATGGATGCCATGACTACGCTTCCTCCGGATCCATTCGAGAACGACCCCATGCGCGAGCTTTCCGGAGCCGGAACGTCCACCGCCACCATTGAGCGCGAAGAGACGCGCCAGGAAGTGGAGCCCGGCGACCGTGAGCGCTTTGCGCACTACGTGCGCAAGGAAAAGATCATGGAGTCGGCCATGACCGGCGAGCCTGTAATTGCGCTCTGCGGCAAGGTCTGGACCCCGGGGCGGGATCCCAAGAAATTCCCGGTCTGCCCGGAATGCAAGGAGATCTACGAAGGCCTCCGTCCCGGTGACGACGGCGGAAACAGCGGCCCGGGCAACTCCAAGTAGTGGGTGGGGAGAACAACAAGGTCCCCTCTGACTACCACCGCCCAGCGGTGCAATGCCGCGTGCCCGGGGTTCCGGGACGCGCCGGCGCTGCCGTCAGGACGGGGGAGTCCGTATGACAGAAACACTTTTTGGTGGTCCGTCCCTGCCCCCGGCGTACCCGGAGCGGGCAGCCTGGGGTACAGCTCCCAAGCTCCGCGCCTGGCAGCAGGAGGCCCTGGACCTTTACATGACGCGCAAACCCAAGGACTTCCTGGCCGTTGCTACACCCGGCGCCGGAAAGACCACGTTTGCGCTGCGTATTGCCACCACGCTGCTGGATAGCGGAGTGGTCAACAGGGTCACGATCGTGGCACCCACTGACCACCTCAAGCGCCAATGGGCTGACGCGGCGGCCCGGGTTGGCATCGCCATCGACCCGAACTTCAAGAATTCGGACGGGCAGCACGGACGCGGATTTGTGGGCGTCGCCGTGACCTATGCGCAGGTGGCCAGCAAACCAATGCTGCACCGGGCCAAGACAGAGGCGGCCCGGACCTTGGTGATCCTCGATGAAATCCACCATGGCGGCGAGGCTTTGTCATGGGGCGACGGTCTTCGTGAAGCGTTCGATCCCGCCGCCAGACGGCTCGCCCTGACGGGAACGCCTTTCCGCTCGGACACCTCCCCGATCCCCTTCGTGGAATACGTCGAGGACCGGGACGGTATCCGCCGGTCCAAGGCCGATTACACCTACGGCTACGGCAACGCCCTGCGCGACCACGTGGTGAGGCCCGTGCTGTTCATGGCCTATTCGGGCCAGATGCGGTGGCGGACCAGCGCGGGCGATGAAATGGCGGCCTCGCTGGGTGAGGCAGCCGTTACGAAGGACATCACCTCCCAGGCGTGGCGCACGGCCCTGAACCCCGCGGGGGAGTGGATTCCCGCCGTCCTGGCGGCAGCCGACAAGCGCCTCAGCGAGGTCCGCCGGACCGTTCCCGACGCCGGGGGCCTGGTCATCGCCACGGACCACGAGGACGCGCGCGCCTACGCCGGCCAGCTCAAGAAGATCACGGGGGAGTCCCCCACGGTCATCCTTTCCGACGACTCCAAGGCATCCAGCAAGATCGAGGAGTTCTCGGCGGGGGACAAGCGCTGGATGGTTGCCGTGCGCATGGTGTCCGAAGGCGTCGACGTCCCGCGGCTTTCGGTGGGCGTCTACGCCACGTCCACGTCCACGCCGCTGTTCTTCGCCCAGGCCGTGGGGCGTTTCGTCCGTGCGCGCAAAAGGGGAGAGACGGCGTCGGTGTTCCTGCCGTCCGTACCACCGCTCATGGTGCTGGCCAACACCATGGAGGCCGAGCGGGACCATGCGCTGGACCGTCCGGACAAGGACGACGACGGCCTCTTCAGCCCTGAGGAAAACCTCATGGCAGAGGCCAACCGGGAGGAAAAGGCCTCTGACGAACTGGCCAAGGGCAAGTTCGAAGCCCTGGACTCGCAGGCTTCGTTTGACCGGGTCCTTTTCGATGGCGGCGAGTTCGGTACGGGTGCCGATATCGGCTCGGATGACGAACTGGACTTCCTGGGCATCCCGGGGCTGCTGGATGCCGAGCAGGTTGGTACGCTGCTGCGCCAGCGCCAACGCGAGCAACAATCCCGCCGGAAGCGGCAGCCTCCTGCGTCGGAAGCGGCTCCGGCCGTTCCTGACCACCGCATGCTGATGGACTTGCGCAACGAACTGGCCAAGAACGTCTCGGCGTGGTCGGCCCGGACCGGAACGCCGCACGGGGTGGTGCACACCAAGCTGCGCGAGGTCTGTGGCGGACCTGCAGTGGCGCAGGCCAACGAAGAGCAACTGCAGGCGCGTCTGCGCAAGCTTCAGGACTGGTTCATCGGCCGCAAGTAGCAACCCGCCAACACCAACGATGAAGGGCGCCGCAACTGCGGCGCCCTTCCTCGTTGTCCGGAAGTACTAGGAGCGCTCCACTTCGACGCCGGCCGCTTCCATCTCGTCAAAGGCGTCGTCAAGGTCATCGGCGATACCCGCCGTCAGTTCGGCAATGACGGTGGTGGTGTAGCCGGCCTGCACCGCATCAAGGGCTGTGGCCTTGACGCAGTAGTCCGTCGCGAGCCCTACAACCACTACTTCCTCGACGTCGTGGCTTTGCAGCCAGTCATCCAGCCCGATGGCGTCTTCATCGAGGACCTCCGCCACCGGGGCACCTGCTTTCAAGTCGCCGGACGGGACATCGTCTTCGGGTGCCAGAACGCCCTCGAATCCGGAGTAGGCCGCGGTGTACTGGCCTTTGCGGAAGTAGGCCTGGATGTACTCGGGGTCAAGGTCCTCGTGGAGTTCGGCACCCTTGGTCCGTGCGCGGCAGTGGGGCGGCCAGGAGTCCACCATGTCTGGTTCATCCGAGAAGTGGCTGCCGGGTTCGATGTGCCAGTCCTGCGTGGCTACGACGTGGTCGAAGTGCTGCTGGTTGGCGTCGAGGTATTCGCTGATGGCTCCGGCCACAGCGGCCCCGCCTTCCACGGCGAGGGTTCCGCCTTCGCAGAAATCATTCTGGACGTCAACGATGATCAGGGCCTTGGCCATCAGTTCTCCTCGTAGATGGTGGGGATGGCGGCCTCGCCGCGCTGGAGGCGGTTCACGACGGCGGGAAGTTCAGCCATGCTGGCAGCGTGCCGCTCCTTCGCCCTCACCACCCCTTCCGGGCCGGTCCAGCCGGGAAGGAGTTCCCCGTTCTTGACGAACTGCTGCAGCAGGGGACGGTCGTTGCCGTCGTCTTCGGGCCGGTGACCGATGCCAACGATTTCCTGGGTGGCAATGCCCCGTTCGTTGAGCTTGCGCAACGCGTATTTGCGGCCACCGACGCTGACCTTGTTCTTGGCCGCCTTGGCCACGGAGATGAACTCCCCGTGGTCGTTGGTACGGCTGACCAGCTTGTAGACCATGCTTGCCGTCGGCGCGCCGGAGCCGGTGACCAGCGACGTACCCACACCGTAGGAATCCACCGGCGCCGACTGCAGGGCGGCGATGGCGAATTCGTCGAGGTCGGAGGTCACCACGATGCGCGTGTTGTGGTTGCCGAGGTCGTCCAGCAGTTGCCTGACCCACTGTGCCTGCGCCACGAGGTCGCCGGAGTCCAACCGGACGGCACCCAGCTTGTCACCGGCGAGTTCGACGGCGGTCCTCACCGCGGTCTCGACGTCATAGGTATCCACCAACAGGGAAGTACCCGGGCCGAAGGCAGCGATCTGCGCTTCGAATGCTTCGCGTTCGGTGTCGTGGAGGAGGGTGAAGGAGTGCGCTGCCGTGCCCACCGTCTTGATGCCGTACCGGCGTCCGGCTTCCAGGTTGGAGGTGCTGGCGAAGCCGGCAATCACCGCCGCCCGTGCTGCCGCCGTCGCCGATTCCTCCTGGGTGCGCCGGGAGCCCATCTCGATGCACGGACGGTTGCCGGCCGCCGTCGTCATCCGGGAGGCTGCAGAAGCAATGGCGCTGTCGTGGTTGAGGACGGAGAGGATGTAGGTCTCCAGGATGCAGGCTTCGGCAAAGGTGGATTCCACAATGAGGATGGGGGAGTTGGGGAAGTAGGCTTCGCCTTCGGCATAGCCCCAGATGTCGCCCGTGAACTTATAGTTGGCCAGAAAATCCAGGGTCTCCCGGTTGACCACCTTGTTGTGTTCAAGGAAGGCGAGCTCGGCATCGCCGAACCTGAAGTCGGCGATCCCCTCCAGGAGGCGGCCCGTGCCGCCCACCACGCCGTAGCGACGGCCGTCGGGCAGCCGGCGCGCGAACGCTTCGAAGACCGAACGGCGGTGCGCGGCGCCCGAATGCAGGGCGGCCTGGAGCATCGTCAGCTCGTAGTGGTCGGTGTATAAGGAAGTGGCGGGATGGTCCCATGACGTGGCTCTACTCACGAAATTCACTCTAGTGCGCGCCGCCATAGAATGGACAGATGAGCCCTAGCGTTGCGTTTGGTACGGACATCGATGAACGGACGGAAGCCGCCGAGCTGACCTCCACGGGTGTCCTGACCGCCCCGGACATCCCTTGGAACCTGGTGATCTGGAATGATCCCGTCAACCTCATGAGCTATGTCAGCTACGTGTTCCAAAGTTACTTCGGCTACTCCGAGTCCAAAGCGCACAAGCTCATGATGGAGGTCCACAAGAAAGGCCGGTCCATCGTGGCACACGGCAGCAAGGAACAAGTGGAGCAGCACGCGGTGGCCATGCACGGGTTTGGCCTGTGGGCCACCGTTGAAAAGGCGGCAAGCGGCAACGAAGCACCCGGAAAGGGCGGCCGCGGACGTGGCTAAGGCATTCAAATACGGACTCAAGGGCATCACCGGCTACCTCGAACCGGCAGAACGCGACCTCCTGCGGGGATTGGTGGCCGACGTCATCTCCATGCTCGAGGCTGATATCCGCGAGGACGAGGATCCGCTGGCGGCACTCATCGGCCTGGACATGGACGTCAAGCAGCCAACGGACCGCGCCCTCCTGCGGTTGCTGCCCAATGTCATGAAGAACGACGACGCCGCGTCCCTGGAGTTCCGTCAACTCACCGAGCGCTCCGTCAGGGAAAGCAAGATCGGCGCACTGCGCGCCACCGCCCTGGGCCTGGACAAGGACGATCTCCTCCTGACGCCGGAGGACGCCAAGCGGTGGTCCATGGCCCTCAACGATGTGCGCCTCGTGCTGGCCGAAAGGCTGGACATCCGCGATGAAGCCGACGCGGAGCACATCCACTCCATGCAGGACTGGAGCCAGGCCGAGGACGTGGAGAGCTACCTTGCCTTGGTGTACAACTTCACCACCTGGCTGCAGGAGTCGCTGGTGCAGTCGATGATGGCCGCCAGGCAGGCAAAATCCTGATCAGCGGGGCCTGCCGTGGTGCCGGGGTTTGTGACACATCAGACACGAGGCGGTGACCACAGGTAATGGCCGCAGCACAGGTGAAGCCTTATTCTCGAATAATCATGACTTCAGCATCGGGCAGTTCAGCAGGCGGCAGATCCTTCCGCCCCGCGTCTTCGGAAATCCCCGTCACGGCCGCGGCTGACGGCTTGGGCAGCGAGGACGCCCTTATGGGTTCGCGGCCGATCGGCATCTTCGATTCCGGGGTCGGTGGCCTGACGGTGGCCCGCTCCATCATCGACCAGCTTCCGAATGAGTCGATCCTGTATGTGGGCGACACCGCCCACGGCCCGTATGGCCCCCTCCCCATCGCGGAGGTCCGGGCCAACGCCCTGGGCGTCATGGATGAGCTGGTCGATTCCGGCGTCAAGCTGCTCACCATTGCCTGCAACTCGGCGTCGGCCGCCGTCCTCCGGGACGCCCGCGAGCGGTACACGGCCCGCTACGGCATTCCCGTGATCGAAGTCATCCAGCCGGCAGTCCGGCGTGCCGTCTCCGCTACCCGCTCCGGAAGGATCGGTGTCATCGGAACGTCCGCCACGGTCGGTTCGCGCGCCTACGAGGACACGTTTGCCGCAGCGCCGGACCTTGCCATTACGTCTGTGGCGTGCCCTGCGTTTGTCAGCTTCGTCGAAGCCGGCGTCACTACGGGTCCGGAACTCCTGGCCGCCGCGAACGAATATCTGGCGCCCCTGAAACAGGCCGGCGTGGACACTGTGGTGCTGGGCTGCACCCATTATCCGTTGCTGACGGGCGTGATCTCCTTCGTCATGGGTGAGGATGTCACGCTGGTGTCCAGTGCCGAGGAGACGGCCAAGGATGTCTACCGTGCCCTGGCCAACGGCGGCATTCAACGGACGGAGGGCACGCCTCCGGGCCATGAGTTCATTGCCACCGGCGACGCCGCCCAGTTCGAAACCCTCGCCCGCCGTTTCCTGGGACCGGAGGTTCTCTCCGTGAAGCATGTGGACCACGTGTCGGCGCAGTATCCCACCGGCAGCCTGGCCCGGATCACGCCGGAGATGCTGGAAGCGGCCCGATCGGGGGCTGGCCTGTCCCGCCGGTCGTATTTCGTGCAACCCGCCGATGACCTGAACCGGGGCCCGTTGGAGAGTGGCCTGTGAAACTCACCATTGTGGGCTGCACCGGATCCTTTCCCGGTCCCGGCTCGCCTGCGTCCTGCTACCTGGTAACCGCGCACGACGGTGAGCGTGAATGGAAGATCGTGATGGACCTGGGCAGCGGTGCCTTGGGGGCTATCCAGCGGTACACCGACCTCGAAGACATTGACGCGATCTTCCTGACCCACCTCCACCCTGACCACTGCATGGACCTTTGTGGCCTGCATGTGGCAGTCCGCTGGAAACCAGGGGGCTGGGGCCGGGACCGCCTTCCCGTGTGGGGGCCGGCGGCCACTGCGGACCGGATGGCCACCGCCTACGGCCTGGACCTCGATCCGGGCATGCATGAGGAATTCGACTTCACCAACTGGGCCGAACAGAAGCCCGTGACGGTAGGTCCGTTCACCGTGACCCCCTTCAGCGTGAACCATCCGGTGGAGGAAGCGTACGCCCTGCGGGTCACGGCGACCGAACCGGGCAAGGACGGAACTCCGGTGACCAAAACCCTGACGTACTCAGGCGACACCGATTCCTGTCCCGGCTTGGAAGAAGCCGCCCGTGACGCGGACCTCTTCCTGTGCGAGGCGGCGTTCGAGGAAGGCCGTGACGACGGTATCAAGGACGTCCACCTCACGGGCAAGCGAGCCGGCGAGGCAGCCACCAACGCCGGGGCGAGGCGCCTGCTCCTTACCCATATTCCGGTCTGGACCTCCCAAACCAAGGTCATGTCTGAGGCCAAGCCGGTCTTTGCCGGGGACGTGGCCGTGGCAGTCGCCGGCGTCCACTACACGGTCTAACCCAACCCAACGAGGTCGCATTTGTGCGCGTTTTCAGCCGTCAAAACGCGCACAAATGCGACCTGGTTGGGTGCCGGGCCTCGATAAGCTTGGGTCATGACTTCAGAAGCTACAGCCACGCCCGTCACCCGTGCCGACGGACGAACTCCGGACCAACTGCGCCCCATCAGCATCACCAGGGGATGGTCCAAGCAGGCCGAAGGTTCAGCATTGATCGAGTTCGGCAACACCAGGGTCCTGTGTACGGCGTCCCTGACCGAGGGCGTGCCGCGCTGGCTCAAGGGTGAAGGCCGCGGCTGGGTCACGGCCGAGTACGCCATGCTTCCCCGGGCCACCAACACCCGCTCGGACCGTGAATCCGTCAAGGGCAAGATCGGCGGGCGCACCCATGAGATTTCCCGCCTGATTGGTCGTTCGCTGCGTTCCATCATCGACACCAAAGCCCTCGGCGAGAACACAATCGTGCTGGACTGCGACGTCCTCCAAGCCGACGGTGGAACACGGACGGCGGCTATCACCGGCGCGTACGTCGCCCTGGCCGAAGCCATCCGGTTCGCCCGTGAGAACAAGCTCATTGCCCGCAACGCCGAACCGCTGGTTGATACCATCGCCGCCGTTTCCGTGGGCATCATCGACGGCGTGCCCATGCTGGACCTGCCCTACGTCGAGGACGTCCGGGCCGAAACCGACATGAACGTCGTGGTCACCGGCTCCGGCAAATTCGTGGAGGTCCAGGGCACCGCGGAGGGTGCCCCCTTCGACCGTGACGAACTCAATGCCCTCCTCGACCTTGCCCTGATCGGCACCGGCCAGCTGGCCGCCATCCAGCGTGAGACCCTGGCGGAGGCTCCGTGAGCGGGCCCGGGGCGGCCTCGCCGCGTCTGGTGCTTGCCACCCACAACAAAGGAAAACTGAAGGAGCTGCGCGAGCTGCTGCGTGGCCAGGTGCCAGGGCTCGACGTCGACACCCAAGTCGTGGACGCGGCTGCGGCAGGTGCGCCGGACGTCCGCGAAACAGGCGTCACGTTCGCTGAAAACTCGCTGCTCAAGGCACGGGCGGTGGCCGAGGCCACGGGGCTTGTTGCCATCGCTGACGACTCAGGTCTTGCAGTGGATGTCCTGGGCGGTGCGCCGGGAATCTTCAGCGCCCGGTGGTCCGGCAGGCATGGAGACGACGCCGCCAACCTTAAGTTGCTGCTGGCCCAGCTCTCCGATGTGCCGGACACCCACCGCGGTGCAGCCTTTGTGTGTGCCGCTGCGCTGGCCGTTCCGGGAACGGGAGGCGTGGAACGCGAAACAGTTGAGTACGGCCAGCTTGAGGGAACGCTGCTGCGCGAACCCCGGGGCGATGGAGGCTTCGGATACGATCCCGTGCTGCAGCCGGCAGGCATGGACCGAAGCTGCGCAGAGCTGAGCCCCGAGGAAAAGAACGCCATCAGCCATCGCGGACAGGCATTCAGGGCTTTGCTGCCGGCCATTGTCGGTGCCCTCTCCGGGCATGGCGCTGCAGGCTGACGGCTGTCCCCTGACAAAAAGGCGCCCCGCGCAGAGCTTCATCAGCTCAGCGCGGGGCGCCTTTGGCGTTTGTCAGTGGTCGCCGTGCTTGCCGCCCTCATGTTCTTCGATGAATTCCTCCACCGGGTCCGTGCCCTCGAGCGCCGCTTTGCGCTTGGCAACGAAACCGCGGCCGACCTCGATGAAGATCGGGATGACGGAGACCAGCACGATCACGATGAAGATGATGTCCAGGTTCTCCTGGACCCAGGGAACGCGGTCACCCAGGACATAGCCCAGCAGGGTGACGCCGGCGCCCCAGAGCAGCGCGCCGATCACGTTGAACAGGAAAAATTTGCGCTTGTCCATCTGGGCCACGCCCACGATAACGGGGACGAACGTGCGGATGATCGGCACGAACCGGGCCAGAATCAGCGCCTTGCCGCCATGCTTTTCAAAGAAGGCATGGGCGCTCTCCACGTTCTCCTTCTTGAACAGGCGCGAGTCGGGCTTGTTGAAGATGGCCGGTCCTGCCTTGGAGCCGATGAGGTAGCCGGTCTGGTTGCCGATGATCGCAGAAACCACGATCAGGGCGGCGAAGGCCCAGATGTTGAACTTGATGGTGTCCGTGGCCACCAGCAGGCCGGCGGTGAACAGCATGGAATCGCCCGGAAGGAAGAAGCCCACCAGCAGGCCGGTCTCAGCGAAAACGATGCCGCAGACCAGCAACACCACCCAGGGTGCCAAGGCGGGATCGGCGAGGAAGATCTGGGGGTTCAGCCAGTCCGGAAGGAACGAGGCCATGGGCGGCCGCACCGGACCCGCGCCCCCAATGGTGGATACGGCAAGGTCGCTCATCGCAGAAAAGATCACCCATTAAGCCTACTTGAACGCCGTGGTCCTCTTTTCTGCCCGGTTTTCTGCCCCGTGGGGCTTGACCGCTCGCTGGTTGGTTGTATGGTTAGTTACATGAGTAACGAACCAATGAGGCGGTGATGTGATGATCGATGACAGCCGACCGATCTTCATGCAGATCGCCGAACTCATCGAGAACGGCATCGTGGACGGAACCATGCCCGAGGAATCGCAGGTTCCTTCCACTAACGAGTTCGCGGCGTTCCACCGCATCAATCCGGCTACGGCCGCCAAGGGCGTCAATGTGCTGGTGGATTCAGGGATTCTTTACAAACGCAGGGGGATAGGGATGTTTGTTGCCACAGGTGCCCGCGCCCAACTGATTGCCCGCAGGACCGAAGAGTTTTTTGAGCAGTACGTCCGGCCCTTGACGGCCGAAGCCCGCAAGCTGGGAATTACTCCGGAGCAGCTGGGCAGCATGATCGAGAGAAGTTCCGGATTGGATCCGGAGACGGAAACCAAGGAAAGGAGCGCGGCCCTGTGAGCGAGATCATCGTCGAGGCCCGTAACCTGAACAAACGCTACAAAGACCTCAAAGCCCTGGACAACGTCAACCTTCAATTGACGGGCGACCGGATCTACGGCCTGCTGGGCCGCAACGGCGCCGGCAAGACCACCCTGATGTCCATCCTGACCGCCCAGGCCTTCGCTTCATCCGGCGACGCGCTCGTTTTCGGGGAAAACGCCTACGAGAACGACGGCGTCCTGTCGCGCATCTGCTTCATCCGGGAGTCCCAGAAGTACCCCGATGACTTCCAGCCCCGGCATGCTTTCCGTTCGGCTGCGCTGTTCTACAGGAACTGGGACCAGAAGTTCGCGGACCGCCTGGCCGAAGACTTCCAGTTGCCGGTAAACCGCCGGATCAAGAAGCTTTCCCGCGGCCAGTTGTCCGCGGTGGGAGTGATCATCGGGCTCGCTTCACGTGCCGAGCTCACCTTCTTCGACGAGCCCTACCTTGGCCTGGACGCTGTGGCACGCCAGCTTTTCTACGACCGCCTGGTGGAGGATTACGCGGAGCATCCCCGCACCATCATCCTCTCCTCCCACTTGATAGATGAGGTTTCCAACTTGCTCGAACACGTCGTGGTGATCGACCGCGGCAGCATCATCATGGATGCCGACGCCGACAGCATCCGCGGTTCGGCAGTCACCGTTTCCGGGTCCGCTGAGAAAGTGGATTCCTTCCTGGCCGGCCGAAAAATCCTGCACCGGGAGACACTCGGCTCGCTGGCCTCGGTCACCGTGGATGAGCCACTGGACGGCCGCACGAGGATGGAAGCACAGGAGCTGGGACTGGAACTCTCACCCGTCTCCCTCCAGCAATTGGTAGTACGCAAGACGATGGCCCGCGGCATGCCGGACAGTGCCGGAGCGCAGGACTTCAGCGAAGACACGATGGAGGCAAGCAGATGAGCAGGGCTGTAGCAGTTGCGCGCATGCAACTGATCAATAAATGGACTTTCCTGGGCTGGCCCGTGGTGATCCTGGCCGCTGCGTTCCTGATGTCGCTGGCCATCTTTGCCCTGATCCCCGTGGCGGAGAACAAGTATGGCGGCGGCAGCCAGGCGCCGATGTGGTACTTCATGGTGCTGGGCATCCAGAGCATGACCCTGGTGTTTCCGTTCTCCCAGGGGCTGAGCATCAGCCGCAGGGCGTTCTACCTGGGGTCGCTGGGCCTGTTCGCCGTCATAGCCCTGGGCATGACCGGGCTGTACCTCCTGGGCGGCGTCATCGAGAGGGCCACCAATGGATGGGGAGTTTCCGGCTATTTCTTCACGATCCCCTGGGTAGCCGACGGCCCGTGGTACTCAACGGCGGCGTTCTTCTTCGTCGTAATGATGTTCATGTTCATTATCGGCTTCTGGTTTGCCACCATCTTCAAGCGCTGGGGGACCACGGGAGTGCTCGTCTCCACGCTGGGCACCGTGGTGGTGCTGATCGGACTGGCCGCACTCGCTACGCTGCTGGAGTGGTGGGGGTCAATCGGTGGCTGGTTTGCCGGGCAGTCTCCCTTGAGCATCAGTGGCTGGGCCGCGCTGCTGTGCATCCTCCTGGCGGCAGGCTCCTACACCACCCTCCGCCACGCCACTCCCTGACCGGGTGATGTAGCGTTCACCACAAACGCTTTCCGAAAGGGCCGCCCCGCCGCCGAAACCGGCCGGGGTTGGCCCTTTCCGCCTGTAACCTTGTCCAGTGGCATTGGACTTTACGGCGATCGACTTCGAAACAGCCAACGGCTTCAGGGGGTCCCCGTGTTCGGTCGGACTGAGCAAAGTCCGCGGCGGTGTGGTGGTGGAAGAAGCGTCCTGGCTGATGCGCCCCCCGGAAAACCACGACCACTTCGAGTACCACAACACCCGGATCCACGGCATCAGGGCCGAGGACGTTGCCGGCCTGCCGCGGTTCGGTGAGCTGTTCCCCGAGATCGGGGCCTTCATCGGTGACGACATCCTGGCAGCACACAATGCGGCGTTCGACCTCGGAGTCATCCGCTCGGCCCTGGAGGTGTCCGGACTGGGTGGCCCGGCCTATGACTACGTCTGCACCGTCATGCTGTCGCGGCGTTGCTATTCGCTGGTCTCCAATTCACTTCCCTACGCGGCCGAGGAAGCCGGGGTGCCGCTGGTAAACCACCACGACGCCGCGGAGGACGCCCGGGCATGCGCCGGCATCCTGGTGGACATAGCCCGCCGCAACAACGCCAACAGCATCGCGGAGCTCTACTTGTCTCTGGGGCTGGCTGTGCCGCAACAGCCCGCCTTCCATCCCGCCACGGGCCTGTCGAAGGCCACGGCCGCGGCGCTCGCAGCCCAGGCAGCCGGAACCGGCCCCGCCGCGGCCCCGGGAGGCGTCGTTCCCGGCGGTCCCCGGAGCGGCTGGTCCGCGTGGCCGGAGGAAGGTCCCAACCCCTTGCCGAACCCTGCGGCCGAGCCGGGACATCCGCTGTTCGGGCAGACGGTGGTGTTTACCGGCGACCTGGCCATGACGCGCCCGGAAGCCAAGGCCCGCGCAGCTGACATGGGCGCCCGCCCGGAGAGCCGGGTCACTGCCCGGACTACCGTTCTGGTTGTCGGCAGTGGCTTCGTAGCCGGTGACCTGCGGGCAGGCAGGCTGACAGGGAAAGCGAAGCGGGTGCTCGAACTCCATGCCAGGGGCCAGCAGATCGAGGTGGTCTCCGAGGGCGAGTTCCTGCAGATGGTGGGTGGCTTCCAGCAGTGGCAGGCCTCGTGATGCCGCAGCGGTCATAGACCGCAACAATGCTTCCCGCGCACAGGCCGGCGCTCCTAGCCTTGGATCATGACCAAGGCCAATCCCGCCAGTGCCCGGAACAAAGGCAGGAACATTGCGCTCCGGGGCCTGGACTGGCGCGCGGTTTTCGCTTTCCCCAATCCCGTGAATGAGCACGCTGCCAGGATCACCGCAGGGCTGGTGGTGGTCCTTGCTGCGGTCACGCTCGCAACGGGATGGGGTTGGGGGTTGGTGGTGATTGCTGCAGGCTTCTGGTTACGGGTGCTTTTCGGCCCACGGATTTCCCCGCTGGCCCTGTTGTCAACCAAGGTACTGGCACCGCGGATCGGCCACGCCAAGCTCGTTGCCGGTCCTCCCAAGCGGTTCGCCCAAGGCATGGGGGCCGCCATGGCGAGTGCCGCCGTCGTGCTCTATTTCCTGGGGTTCCAGCCCGCAGCCTGGACCGTCCTGGCGGTGCTGATCGTGGCAGCGTCCCTTGAAGCGTTCGCAGGGTTCTGCCTGGGGTGCGCAGTCTTCGCCTTCCTGCAGCGCCGGGGGATGATTCCGGACAGCGTGTGCGAGGCCTGCAACAACATCGCGCTCCGCCGTACCTGACAACCGTCAGCCCACGGTGACGGCCAGCAACCGCGCGGCCATGCCCTCGATGACGTCCCTGCCCTCCAGTGCGTCCAACCAGGAGGGCGGCAGGCATGCCTCGCCGTAGAGGGCGCCGAGGATGTTTCCTGCAATGGAACCGGTGGAATCGCTGTCGCCGCTGTGATTGATGGCGACCGCCACAGCGGCGCGGAAGTGTTCCTGCGGACCGCCGCCCGCGGTGGCCAGCACAGCGTAAAGCCCGACGGCGAGTGCTTCCTCTGCGACCCAGCCTTCACCCAATGCTTCGGTCAGGCCCTCCGGAGCCAGCAATTGCCCGTCGCCGGAAATATCCAGCGCAGCCTGGAGGCGGGCCTGGAGTTCCGGGGCCTTGACCGGCAGGTCCATCACGAGTTCAAGTGCCTGGGCGGCAGCGGCCCTGGCGTCACTGCCTGCCACGAGGTGATGGATCAGCAGGCTGAAGGCGGCCGCGCTGATCCGGGCCGACGGGTGGCCGTGGGTCAGGGAAGCGGCGTCGGAGCTCAGCCTTGCCACCGCTTGAGGCGAAATATGGGGAATCAGGCCGAACGGAGCCGACCGCATGACCGTGCCGCAGCCCTTGGAGTCGGGGTTGACGGGCCGTGCAGCGGTTCCCATCTCGCCCGTGGCGAGGCCGCTGAGGCAGGCGTTCCCCGGCGCCCGGCGGTGTTTGAGGACCTCCTGCCGGTCGATCCAGCGCGGCTGGGGCACGGGGGCCGAGGGCGAAACAGCCACATCCTGGGTGGCCAGCCAGCGCAGGTAGGCAAGCCACAGGCACGCGGTTTCGTCGGCGGCCACTCCGTCGTTGGCCCATTCCAGTGCTTCCACCAGGCCGTCCACGGTGTACAGCGTCATCTGGGTGTCATCCGAAAAATGGCTGACGCCGTCGAGCTGGTCAAAGGAGGTGAGGCCGGCGGCACCGTACCGCGCCCGGATCGTCTTGATGGGGTTGAATTCCACGGCGTAGCCCAGGGAATCACCCAATGCTCCGCCGAGGAGCGTGCCGCGCACACGCGACGGGAAGGACGGGGCAGCAGCGGAAGGGGAGTCAACACTCATGGCAGTAACTTACCGTGCCCGTCGAACCCCGCTGATATGGTGGGGAGGCTGCGGGGCGACAGGGGCTGCCGGGCATGGACGAACGTGGAGAGGCACCGTGCGCGAACCGGCTTGGCGAAGAACAGGCAAAACGCCTGACTACCGTTTCTCCCTTGCCAACGAACGCACTTTCCTGGCCTGGATCCGCACGTCCCTGGCTTTGCTGGCAGGTGCCGTGGCAATCGACCAGCTCGCACCGAACATCGCGCCTCAGCCGGTCAGGGTGGTCCTCTGCGTAGCTCTGTCCGTCATTGGGGCCGGACTTGCTGCCCTGTCCTACCGGCGGTGGGGGCAGATGGAGGCCGCCATGCGCAACGACCGGGCCTTGCCGTTCTCCCGGGTGATGTTGTTCATGACGATCGTGGTGGCACTTTCGGCGTTCGGATTCGCCGTCCTGATCCTCATAGCCCGGTAGTCATGGACACCACCCGTGATCCTGGACTGCAGCCCGAACGGACCACCCTCGCCTGGCGCCGGACGCTGATCTCCCTGGTGGTGGTGGACCTGTTCATCTGGCGGAGCTGGCTGGTGTCCGAGCCATCCACCGCCCCCCTGTACCCGGGGCTCCCCGGATTGGATTACCAAGGGCTGTGTGCCCTGGTGGCTGCCGCGGCCACGGCCGTCCTTGCCGCCGTGGTGTGGGTCCGCTCACGGCAGCTCCACGGTGGAAACTCCGCCGTCCCGGCCAAACTGGTCCTGGCCAGTACTGTGGCCGTGCTTGCTTTGGGCGCCTCTGCGATCGCGGCGATCGCCCTGGGCGGCTAAGCTCGAAAGGATGCACTGCGGGGGCCGGTCCCAGCAACTCCCCAGATTCCGCTGGCAAGATTTCCAAGGCCCCGTTCCCGACTTCAAAGGATGCCCAGCCATGACCTCTCCTGTGCAAGCACCGCCCGCGCCCAGGCCTGGACTGATTGCCCGGCTCAGCGCGGAAGCCCTCGGAACCATGTTCCTGGTGCTGGTGGCTGTCGGTGTCCAGATCTTCTCCAATCCCCAGGCAGGTCCGTTGCCGGCCACCCTTGCTGCCGGCTTGGCGGTGACGGCGGCCATGCTGGCTTTTGGCTACGTTTCGGGAGGCCACTTCAATCCGGCCATCACCCTGGGCAGCCTCATCGCCGGCCGCATCCGCCCGGTCGCTGCCCTGGCCTACGTGCTGGCACAGGTGGCCGGTGCCGTGGTGGGTGCTGCGTTGGCCTTCTTCGTGGTCCTCACTGTGCCGGTCCTGACCGACGCCCGCGGGGCTTTCGGCACTGTGGCTGCCGGCTTTGGCGAGCACTCCGCAGCGCAAACCCAGCTGGCAGGCGTCCTGCTCGTTGAGGTCATCGGGTCCGCGCTCCTGGTGGCGGTGTACCTGGGGGCGACGGCCGGACGCCGCGCCATCCCGGCGTTGGCGCCCTTCGCGGTGGGCCTGGCCCTTGCTGTCCTCCTTCAACTCGGCCAGGTCCTGGGCAACCTTCCGTTCAACCCCGCCCGGGCAACAGGCCAGGCGTTCTTCAGCCCGTCCTGGGCCCTTGAAAGCCTGTGGCTGTTCTGGGTTGCTCCCTTGATGGGTGCGGCCCTGGCAGGGTTTGTTTTCCGCGGATTCAGCGACTTCTCCCCGGCTCCGGCGGCCGCCGGCGACGCCCCTGAAGAAGCCGCTGAAGAAACTGCTGAAGAAGCCGCTGACGACGACACCGACGACGACACCGCGGCGGAGGAAGCGGGTCGCGCTGATGCCGGGGCGGATGCTGCAGCCGGCAGCAGGCCGGTCAAGCCGGCCGCCAATGAGGCCCGCGACTTCTTCGACGGCAGGAAAGGCTAGGAACGGGTCAAGGATCGACGGCGGGCGGCCTGCCTTCGCTTTTTTGTCGGTGCCCACCGTTAGCTTGAAAATATGCGGTTACTTCATACCTCCGACTGGCACCTCGGCCGGTCCTTCCACGGCGTAGGGATGCTCGAGGCCCAGCGTAGCTTTGTGGATCAGGTGGTGGCTTTCACGGAAGCCAACGCAGTGGACGTCGTGCTCATTGCCGGGGATGTCTATGATCGCGCCCTGCCCGGGCTGGATGTCGTCAGGCTCCTTGACGAGGCCTTGGTCCGGCTCACCGCGGCAGGCGCAAAGGTGGTGCTGACCAGCGGCAACCACGACTCCGCGATCCGGCTCGGCTTCGCTGCCCGCTTGCTGGAACGCGGCGGCGTCCACGTGAGGACCCGCGTCGAGGACCTGAATGTTCCGGTGCTCTTTCCGTTCGATGGTGCTACCGGGGCTACGCTCGCCGTGTATGGAATTCCTTATCTGGAGCCCCGCCTGGCAGCCGGTTCCTTGGGCCTGAAGGAAGCAGGTCATTTCGAGGTCACCCGTGAGGCTGTCGACCGGATCAGTCAGGATGTTGACCGCCGGCGAGCGGACGGGCCGGTTTATCCCGTGGTTTTGGCACATACGTTCGCCAGTGGCGGCATTACCTCGGACAGTGAACGGGACTTGAGTGTCGGGGGCCTGGGCGCCGTCCCCTTGGATCTGTTCCAGGAGTTTTCCTACACGGCCCTCGGACACCTGCACGGGCGCCAGGAACTGACCCATAACGTCCGCTACTCCGGGTCTCCGCTGGCCTACTCGTTTTCAGAGGCCAAGCACCGGAAAGGCGCGTGGCTGGTGGACATTGCAGCAGATGGCAGTGTGGAGGTGCAGGACGTTTTTTGGGATGCTCCCAAGCCGCTGGCTGTCCTCCGGGGCACGCTGGCAGAGCTGTTGGCAGCTGAAGAGCACCAGTGGGCTGAAACTGCCTACTGCCACGTCACCTTGACCGATCCGCAGCGTCCCGCGCAGGCCATGGAACAGGTCAGGACCAGGTTTGCCGGGACCCTGGTCCTTGCTTTCGATCCCCAGGGGGCGCAGGCCAAGGCTGTCACGAGTTACAGCAGCAGGCTTGCTGCCGCAGAAAACGACCTCGGGATCTGCTGCGGGTTCCTCGACCACGTGCGGGACTGCGAGCCCGTGGAGGCGGAAGAAGCGGCCCTCCGTGAGGCGCTGGAAGCGGTTCGACTGGAAGAGGCCGCACAATGAGGATCCACCGCCTGGAAATTGAAGCCTTTGGGCCGTTTGCCGAGCCGCAGGTCATCGATTTTGACCAGCTCGGAGCACAGGGCCTGTTCCTCCTCAACGGTGCCACCGGGGCCGGGAAGACCAGCATCCTGGACGCTGTCTGTTTCGCACTTTATGGTTCCGTACCGGGCGCCCGGCAGGATGGCAAGCGACTGCGCAGCGACCACGCCGCCCCGGCCGCTGAGCCGCGTGTCGTTTGTGAATTCTCGGCCAGGGGACGCCGGTTCGAAGTCAGCCGCTCGCCGGCCTGGGAACGGCCCAGCAAAAGGGGCAGGAACGGAACCACCACCCAGCAGGCCAAGACTCTCCTGCGCGAGTGGGTCTCCGGTGAGTGGCAGGAGAAGACGTCCCGCAATGATGAGGCCGGGGCGGAACTTGCTGATGTGCTCGGCATGGACCGGGAGCAGTTCACCCGTGTGGTGATGCTTCCCCAAGGGGACTTCGCAGCCTTCCTCCGGTCCAAGGCCGCTGATCGCCTTGACCTGTTGCAGAAGCTGTTCGGCACCCAGCGCTTCGAAGCCGTGGAGCGGCAGGTCGCACGGCAGGCAGCGGAGGCGTCGGGTGCCGTGGAGGACAACGCGGCCGAGCTGAAGATGCTGCTGGACCGCGCCGCTGCCGAACAGGAACACTTGGGCGGGGAGCATGCGCCCTTCGATCCCGCGGCCGGGGAGCCGGAGACCTGGCTGGCGTCGGTTGAAGCAGCCGTGACAGCCGAAGAGGACCGGTGCCGGACTGCGGCCCGAGCTGCCGAAACCCACGCCGCCGGGCTTTCGGCCAAGCTGCAGGAAGACCAGGACAAGGCCAGGCGCCATGCCAGGCTGGCTGCCGCGGTGCAACGCCGTGTCCTCTTCGAACTGGCTGCGCCGCAAGCACTCGAGGATCGGGAGCGACTTGATGCCCACCGGCGTGCGGCGGTCCTGAAAGGCCAACTCGACGCAGTTGACGCCGCTGCGCTGAAGGTCCGGTCCGCTGTCGCCCGCAGGGACCACGCAGCGAGTCAGCTGACTGAATCAGGGCATGCTGGCCCGGAGGCCAAGGCGGCACTGGAAACGGTGAAGGCTGCCGTCGCCGTGCTGGAAGCCAGCCTGCCTGATGAACAGCGTCTTGAGGCGATCGCGCGGCGGATGGCCGACCTGCACAAGGAACGTGCTGCCAGCGCGGCCGCGGTAGAGTCGGCGGCTGCCACCCTTGTCCAGTTGCGTGCCGAAGGCGATGCCCTGGACGCGGAGATCACCTCGCTTGAGCCCTTGGCAGCCCGGCAGCCCGACCTTGACCGCGAGGCGGAAGCGGCGGCAGCTGCGGTGGACGTCGTGGCCCGGCATGCAGTGGCTGCCAAGGAAGCGGACCAGGCAACGTCACGCTGCTCCCGGGCAAGAACGATCTCGCAGGACCTCCGGCAGGCGTGGCTGGATCTGCGTGAAGAGCGGCTTGCCAATGCTGCAGGCGAACTCGCCGCTGCCCTGGTTGACGGTGAACCTTGCGGCGTATGCGGAAGCTCCGAGCATCCCCACCCGGCGCGGGCGGCCAGGACGGCGTTGTCCTTGGCACAGGAGGAGGCAGAGGCGCGGGAGGCATTCGAGGCGAGCGAAAAAGAGCTCGATCAGCTGTCCACCGAGCAAGCCGCCGCAGGACAGGCCCTCGCGGCGCTCGCTGCCCAGGGCGGAGACGCTGATCCCTTGGTGGCAAAAGAGCGTCTGGAGGAAGCCCGGCTGGCGGCGTCGCAGGCACTGGCTGCGGTGAAGAAACTTGAGGGCCTGCGCGTCAGCAAGGATAAGCTCACGGCACGCGTCACGCTCGTGCAGGAGGAGCATGACGCCTCCCTCAGCAGTGAAGCGCAGGCGTCATCGGCCCTGACGCTCCTTGAGGAACAGCACCAGGAGCTCGAAACGGAGCTTGCCGGCTTGAGGCAGGAGCACCCGAGCCTTCGCCACCGCCTGGACATTCTCCTGCGGCAATCCGAAGTGCTGCAGGCGTATGTCGCCGCGGACGACGACGCCCGGCTGGCGCTGCAGATGGAAGCAGACGCTCATTCGGCACTGGAGCGCGCCCTGCCCGACGCCGGGTTCACCTCCGCTGATGCAGCCCGGAAACAGCTGCTGCCGGCTTCGGACGTTGTGGGGCTGGAAACTGCGGTCGCAGACTTCAATACCGAAGGTGCCCGCTTGGAGGAGTTGTTTGCCGCCGAGGAACTGGTCCTGGCCGCCAAGGAGGCTGCGCTGGGGGAGTTGCCCGTTCCGGAGCCAGAGCTTGCCGCGGCCGGGGAAGAGGTTTCCCGAGCCACCCGGACAGCCACGTCGCTCGCGGTGGCTGCGGGGGTGGCGCGTAAGGCAGTGACCGCGCTGGCCAGGATCCGCAAGGACTACACCGACCTCAATGCAGCCGGCAAGGAGCCCCGGGAACGGGCCCGCATTCTGTCCGGTCTGGCTGAAACGCTCCGGGGTGCCGGCGACAACAAGTACAAGATGAGCCTGAACACCTACGTGTTGGCGGCGCGCCTGGAGCAGGTGGCACTGGCCGCCTCGGAGCGCCTCGTGGCCATGAGCGATGGCCGCTACACGCTGCAGCACACGGACGCCAGGGCTGCCCGCGGTGCCAAGTCCGGCCTGGGCCTGGAAGTAGTGGATGAATGGACGGGCCACCGCCGGGACACTTCCACACTCTCCGGCGGCGAATCCTTCATGGCTTCCCTGTCCCTGGCACTGGGATTGGCGGATGTGGTGCAGCAGGAAGCCGGGGGAGTGGATATCGAAACCCTGTTCGTGGACGAAGGCTTCGGCAGCCTGGATGAGCAGGCACTCGAGCAGGTCATGGACGCACTGGAAGGCCTCCGCAACGGCGGCCGGGTGGTGGGGCTGGTCAGCCATGTCGCCGAAATGAAACAGCGGATCGGAAGCCAGTTGCACGTGGTCAAGGGCAGGAACGGATCCACGGTCCGCATGGCCGAGGCTGTCCCGCTCTGATGCGGATCCGATAGACTTGATCCGTTATTCCGGGTTACGCGCATCGGGAGGAGGGACGGTGCGCACCTTTAGTGAACCCGGAAAACATGGACAATACTTCCCATCCAGTCCACCACGTGGTGGCTCCCACATCTCCCGCCCCAAAGCAGCCCGTCCTGCAGGCTGATCCGCGGCGCTCCCAGGGCCAGCCGGTGGCCGCGGCCCGGCGAACCTCCCGTTTGCCCGGCAGGTTTGCGCGACTGCCGGAATTGGCCGGTCCGGGGTTTCTGCCCCTGGGGCTGTTCGCGCGCCTACCCCTTGCGATGCTGACCGTGGGGACCTTGACGCTCATCACCGCGGTGAGCAACTCCTACGCCATAGGCGGTATGGCAGCGGGCGCTGTAGGCATTGGTTCGGCTGTCGGTGCCCCCGTCCTGGGTTCCCTCGCGGACCGTGCCGGCCAGCGGGCTGTCCTGCTCGCGGCCGCAGTGATCAACACCCTGGCCGTGGCCGGGTTATTGGCGGCCGCCTATCTCACGCCTTCGTACGGATCGCCGGTCGACGCCCTCGCAGTGCTTGTCGTGGCCTTTGTTGCCGGCGCCAGTTGCCCGCAGGTGGGTCCCATGGCCCGTGTCCGGTGGATGGCGCTCACTACCCGCAACCTGGCGTCGCCAACCACTGGACACCGAAGCGTTGCAGCCAACCGTGCCGATCTGGACACGGCTTTGTCCTATGAGGGGACGGCCGACGAAATCACGTTTGTCCTGGGACCCGCGTTGGTGGGTCTGCTCGCAAGCCTGGTGGCACCCTGGCTTCCCCTTGCGCTGGCGGCGGCCATGACCATCACCCTCGTGCCGGCCTTCGCCGTGCATCCCAGTCACCTCGCGGTGGTTCCGCACCCACGTAAGCCGCGTTCCGCCGTCGTTGGTTCAGAAACCGCCCAGCCACGACGCCGGTGGGCGATGGCTGTCGTGGCTGTCCCGGTCTTGGCCATGATCTGCATGGGCACCTTCTTCGGGGCGACGCAAAATGGATTGAGTGCCTTCGGCGCCGGGTTTGCCACTGCGGAAATTGCCGGCCTCCTGTACGCGGTGATGGGTCTCAGCTCAGCGGTGGCGGCGTTGTCGGTGGCTTTTTGGCCGCAGCGCTTCGGCTTGGCTGCCCGTTGGGTGGCCGCAGCGTTGGCGATGTCGGTGTTGACCGTCTTGTTGCTGCTGCCCGCCGGTCTCTGGTCAATGATCGTTGTCCTCTTGGTCCTCGGCATCCCGGTGGGTCCTGTGATGGTCACAGTCTTCAGCATCGGCGGCGTGGTTGCCCCGAACGGGCGCATGGCGACGGTCATGACCGCACTCGCGAGTGGAATTGTTGCCGGAACTGCGTTGGGCGCCTACCTGGGTGGCCAGTTGGCCCAAACGCAGGGATACGGTGGCGCCTTCCTGGTGTCGATGGCCGCAGCAGGTGGATTGCTGCTGCTGGGATTGGTGACGTGGTTGGTCATGCGCCGCAAGGGCAAAGCCTGACTCAGCTGTAGTCCAGCCCGGACGCCAGGGAACGGGCCATGAGCTCCACAAGCCGCAAGGAGCGGTCCTCGTCCGGGTCGGCAAGGTGCTGCATGCTGATGCCGTCAATGCCTGAGATGAAGAGCCTGGTGATGTCTTCCAGGTTGTGGGGGAGCGGCTCGCCGGAGGCTTTGGCAGCGTTGCGGAACAATTCCAGCGTGGAATTCACCCAGCCGTCGTACATTGACCGGTTCATAAGCAGGGCCTGGGGCTGGTCCACCGCCTCTACCCGGTACCTCCTGAGCAGCAGCTCGAAGGTGGTCACCTGCTCGTGGGGGTTCTCGAGCATCCTGCTCCAGATACGGCGGGCGTGGGCGCCGATCATGTGGCGCAGTCCCAGTCCGGGGTCGGCTACGGGTTCCAGCGCCTTGGCGTAGTCCCTGCTGAGGAAGTTGTAAACCTCTTCGAGAAGTTCGTCTTTGTTGCGGAAGCAATAGTGGAGAGCTGCCAAAGGGGCGTCGGCCTCGCTCGCTATCCGTCGGGTAGTAGCGGAGGCGAGCCCGTCCTGGGCAATAACCCGTGCTGCTGCTTCCACGAACTGCAATCGCCGTTCCTCGGCGGGAACCCTGGCCATCCGCGCCCCTCTCATCATGTGCTGACCGGTCATGCCGGTCCCAAACGATCCTAGGCGTTGTCCGCCCGGGTCGGCTTTCGGCGCCACCGGAGAGGCTGGAAATGACCTCCGGGAAAAATTTTATCCGAAAACCTAGTCAAGTGACCTAGTCAGTTGACATACTCTTTTCAGAAACGTTGCCTGCATCACATTCATGGGTGCAGAAACCTGAGGAGACCCGATGCAGGAATTCGCTGACCTGGTGATCATCAATGCCGGGGTCCACACCATGGACCCCGGCGACCCCGGCAGGGTTTCGGATGCGCTCGCCGTGAAGAACGGCCTCGTGTCAGGCCTCGGCCGCGCGCACGTGGATGCGATGACCGGCCCGGCCACGATCGTCGTGGATGCTGCAGGTGGCGCCCTCATCCCGGGCATCAATGACGCGCATCTGCACTTCATCTCCGCGGCCATGGCCTCCTTCGGCTACGTCCGCCTGGACGCCTCAACGGCACCCGACTGGTCCGCCGTCGTCGATGTCATCCAGACCGCACCTGTTGGCGCGGACGGCTGGATCCGAGCCCACGGCTGGGATGAAGTCACGCTCGGACCCGCAACCGGACAGCTGCTTGACGTCCGGCCAGGCATTCCGGTGGTGGCCTTCGACCAGACAGGCCACCAGTTGCTGGCGAACCGCGAGGCGCTGCGCCTGGCGGGTGTCAGCGCGGCAACCCCGGACGCAGGGGGCGGCGTGCTGGTGCGGGCGGCGGACGGCAGTCCCACGGGTCTGCTCCAGGACGGGGCGATGGCGCTGGTTTCCAAGGTCATGCCACCGGTGCCCGAAGAGACCCTCCGCCCCGCGTTGCTCCGCATGCAGGAACAGCTGCATTCGCTTGGCATCACGTCCCTCACCGACCCGGGGCTGGGTCCCGCCAGTGCCGGACTGATGGACGGAGCAGGCTCGACGGCGGCCCTGGCCTTGCTGGGCGATCTTGCCGTAGAGGAGCTGCTCACGCTGCGGATCAACGTCCTCATGCTTTTCGCCGGAACCGGTGGCGCCACCGCATCGGCTGTCGAAGAGGGGCTTGGCAGCGGGCTTGCCGAGGCCTGCTCAAGCAGGGGAATCGACTCCCGGCAGCTGCGGATTGCCGGGGTCAAGGTTTTCGCGGATGGCATCCCGCGCAGCGGCACTGCCTGGATGAGTGAGCCGTATGGAAAGGCCTGCACCCACGGGCAGCTGGTGATCCAGGGCAACAGCGACGCCGAAAGGGTCGCCGAACTGCACAGGATCCTCCGCCTGATCGACGGCGCGGGACTCCAGGCCGGCATCCATGCCACCGGTGACGCAGCCACCGGCGCCGCGGTTGAAGCCATCCTCGCCGCCGGTGACGTAGCGGGCGATCGGCGGCACTACATCATCCACGGTGCCTTCAGCGACACCACAACTCTGTCCACCATGGCCGATCACGGCATCGGCTACAGCACGAATCCACTGATCCGTTCCGAGGCCGGCGACATCATGCGCCGCGTCCTGGGCGAGGAGCGATTTGCCCGGCACCAGCCCCTCCGCTCGGCCCTCGATGCCGGAGTGTGCTTCAACCTAGCCTCGGATGCGCCCGTCACCAGTCCTGATTGGCGCCGCACCATCGTGGCGGCCGTACGCAGGGGGACAGCATCCACACCCGGTGACCCGAACGACCCCGAGCGGATCACCGGCCTCCAGGCGCTTGCCTCCATGACCAGCAAGGCAGCCTGGCAGGACCATGCAGAACATTTCAAAGGGTCGCTGCTGCCGGGAATGGCAGCGGATCTGTGCCTGTTGTCCGATCCCTGGCCCGGGGACGGAGACATCGAAACACTCCCGGGCACAAGGATCACACTCACCGTGGCCGGTGGACGCATTGTCCATCAGGCCGCCACCGAACTCTCCGCCTTATCCAACCGTTCGTAAACCAAGGAGTACCTCCATGAAACGCACACTTCCCGTGGCTTTGGCAGCAGTCCTGGCCATGTCCCTTGCTGCGTGTGGCACCTCGTCCGGTCCGTCCGCCACGGCCGCGCCGGACGGAACAACCACCCTCAAGGTGGGCACCATCGGCATCGGTTCAGACGCCGCCATCAAGCTTGCGGCAGACAAAGGCTACTTCAAGGAACAGGGTCTCAACGTCGAGATCTCCGTCATAGCCAACCCGCCCGCCGGTATCGCAGCCGCCCAGAGCGGACAGCTGGACCTCACCTACACGCCGTCCATCCCGCTGCTCAATGCGCTAAGCCAGAACGTTCCCCTGAAGGTCGTCGCTGCAGCCGACGGCTACAAGGACGGCGCCAGCGAGGGCGCTGACCTGAACCGCGTGGACGACACCGGACTCCTGGTCCAGGAGGCTTCTGCGATCTCGCGGCCCAAGGATCTGGAAGGGAAGAACGTGAGCGTACCGGCCCGCAAGGCCCAGCTTGAGGTCACGGTCAGCAAACTCGTCAAGGACGACGGCGGTGATCCCGCCAAAGTGAACTGGATGGTCCTGGATCCGTCATCAGCACTTCAGTCCCTGAACTCGGGCCGTGTCGATGCAGCATCGCTGGTTGCGCCCTTCACCTCCAAGGCTGTCTCCGAAGGCAACCGCCTGCTGGCATCCCCGGGCGTCAAGTTCTTCGAAGAAGGTGCCATTGGCCTGTGGGTGGCCGGGGCCAACACGGTCAAGGGCAAGCAGAAAGCGTTGGAAGGCTTCCGTGCCGCCATCTACAAGGCCAACGCCTACGCCAACGGCCACACGGACGAGGCCCAGCAAGTCAGTGCCGAGATCACCAAAACCCCGTTGGATGTTGTGAAGTCCGGTGCCGTGAACTACTGGCCGGAGGACGTGCGCCTTGAGGACATCGAACGGGCCAACAAGAACCTGGCCGACCTGGGCTTCCTCAGTTCACCGGTGAAACTGCCGGGCGACCTCATTTTCGGAAAGTAGGACGTGGCTGACGATGGGAGCTTCACCATGAAACCGTCACTGCGTCCGCTCGTTTTCAGCGGGGCGGGGATAGCAGTCGCATTGATCGCCTGGCAGTTGGCCGCCACTGCCAAGGTGGCCGGCAACGCCCTGCCGCAAGCCACCACGGTCTTCACCACCTTGGCGGGAATCCTGGGATCGACCACCTTCTGGGCCGCGGTGGGATCCACCATCGGCATTGCGCTTTTCGCGTTGGGAATGTCCGCAGTTGCGGGCGTGGTTCTTGGTTTGCTGGTAGGCAGCTTCGAAACCATCCGCTACGCAACCCTTGCAGTCCTCGAATTCCTCAAGCCCGTGCCGCCCATCGTCGTGTTGCCACTGGCCGTGCTGGTCCTTGGGCCCACCGCCGAAATGTCGTTGTTCCTGGTGGTGTTCGGCTGCTTCCTGCCGATCGTCATGCAAACAGTGGACGGTGTGCAGGGAACGGATCCCGTGGCCCGCGATACGGCCCGCAGCTATGGAATGTCCAGCGCAGAGATCCTGTTCCGCGTGGTCCTGCCCAGTGCGCTGCCGTACATCGGAACGGCGATGCGCGTGGCGGCTCCTGCCGCCCTGGTGGTCACCGTCGTAGCAGGCCTGCTGGGGGGAGGGCCTGGCCTGGGCCAAAGCATTTACCAGGCCCAGGCCGCGGGCGACTACGCCACCCTCTACGCATTGGTGATCGTGTTGGGCGTCCTGGGCCTCTTGTTCCAAGGTGCCACCAGGCTCGCCGAACGCCGGGTCCTGCACTGGCATGAGTCCTACCGGGAAGTGGTGCCCTGATGAAGAATACAAAGATCCGCAACTGGTTGGTGGGTGCAGGCACCCCGGTGCTCCTGCTCGTGGCATGGTGGCTCTTGTCCGCCCGATCGATCGACCCCTTCTTCCCGCCACTGCAGGACATCCTGCTGCGGTTCCGGCAGCTCTGGCTGTTCGACCATTTCCAATCCGATGTGCTGCTGAGCCTGGGCAACCTGTTCCTCGGATTTGTCATCGCGGCCGTTGGTGGCGTTGCCCTTGGATTCGCCACGGCTCTGGTTCCCCAGGTCCGGTGGATGGTGGACCCGCTCATCCACTTCCTGCGTGGCATCCCGCCGGTTGCCTTGGTGCCGATTTTCATTTCGCTGATCGGCTTCGGGACGCAGATGCGGGTCACGAGCATTGCGTTGGCGGCACTCTTTCCCACCATGATCGCCACCGTGGACGGAATCCGGGGCGTCGGCAACGACATCATGGATGTGGCCCGCGTGTACCGGCTCACGCGGAAGGAAAGGCTGTTCAATGTCCTCCTTCCCGCAGCAGCCCCGCAGATCTTCTCGGGCCTCCAAGTGAGCCTGCAGGTTGCCTTCATCGTCATGATTGCCAGCGAGATGCTGGGCAGCTCCCAGGGCATCGGTGCCATGACGCTCCTGGCACAGCAAAGCTTCATGACGGCCGACATGTGGGCGGGGATCCTGCTCCTTGGGGTCATCGGCTTCCTGGTCAACGTGGTCTTTGCACTGATCAAGCGCAAGGTCCTGGCCTGGTACCTCGGTTCCCGTGCCCTGGCGCGTGTGGCATGAGCATCCGGCAGTCCACCAAGCTTCCCCTCCAGAACAGAAAGTCCGTCATGCCACAGCAACCAGAAACCACACGGCAACCGCAAACCACCAACGGGCCGGAAAACACGCCGCGCCTGGACGTTTCCCATCTCGCCAAGACCTACGGCAGCGGCGAGAAAGCCCGCACGGTCATCGAGGACCTCACCTTCACGGTGGATGCCGGTGAAATCGTCTGCATTGTGGGCCCCTCCGGCGTGGGGAAGACCACGCTCCTGAAGTGCCTTGCCGGCCTGCACCCGGCCAGCAGCGGCCGGGCAGCCATCGACGGCCGCACCATTAGTGGGCCACCTCCTGAAATGGCCCTGGTGTTCCAGGACTACAACCGTTCGCTCATGCCATGGCTGACGGTACGGAAGAACCTCGTCCTGCCCCTGAAGCACATGAAACTGCCGGCAGCGGAAGTGAAGGAACGCTGTGACAGCGCGCTGGTTGCCGTCGGGCTTTCCCACGCCGACAACCAGTACCCGTGGCAACTTTCCGGCGGCATGCAGCAACGTGTGGCGATCGCCCGGGCGCTGGCGTACAGGCCCGAAATCCTGATCATGGATGAGCCGTTTGCCTCGGTCGATGCGCAGACCCGCTTCGACCTGGAAGACCTGTGCCTGAAGATCCGCAAGGACTTCAACATGACCATCCTCGTGGTCACCCACGACATCGACGAGGCCGTCTACCTTGCGGACCGGGTAGTGGTCCTTGGCTCCCGCCCGGCGCGCGTGCACCGGATCGTCGAGGTCGACCTGCCCGCTCCCAGGGACCAGATCACCACGCGGTCCCTGCCGGCCTTCGCGCAACAGCGCACCGATGTTCTGTCCATGATCAAGAGGCCCGCATGACGAAGAGCAAAAAACCACGCGCCAAGCGTCCCAATGTGCTGTTCATCATCGCGGACCAGCTCCGCGCAGACCATCTGGGTTTTGGCGGCAACAGTACGGTCCGGACACCCAACCTTGACGCGCTCGCAGCGAGGAGCCTGGTCTTCAATAATGCGACCGTAGCCAACCCCACGTGCATGCCCAACCGGGCGAGCCTGATGACGGGCCGCTGGCCGTCGGCGCACGGGACCCGCTGCAACGGCATCACCTTGGACCCCTTCACGCAGACAGTTCCCGGCTCGCTGGCTTCCTCGGGTTACAGGACGGTCGGTGTGGGCAAACTGCACCACCAGAACATGGGCTGGGAGTTCGAACCGCACCAGGCGGAGGAGATCCGGTCCACGGATCCCCTGCTCCTCGACAGGACAGTGGGGGACGCACATAGCCGGAACCTGGCGCCGGGCTGGGACCAGTGGGAGAACCGTGAGGCCCACGACCAGCGCTTCATCGCACTTCCGGCCGATTACTACGGCTACCAGCACGTTGACCTGGTGATAGGCCACGGCGACCGTCCCGGCGGGCACTATGTGCATTGGGCCCGCGAACGAGGTGTGGATCCGGAGACGCTGGGCGGCCCCGCCCGCTCCTCCAGCACGTACGGCGGCTGGGACCAGGTCTACCAAACGGCAATCCCTGCCGAGGCCCATCCAACGAGCTACGTGAGCGAGAAGGCAATCGAACACCTCAAGGATGCCGCAGGCCAGGACCAACCGTTCTTCATGTTTGTCTCTTTCCCGGACCCACACCACCCGTTCTCCCCGCCGGCCGGTTACGCGGACTTGTACGAGCCCGCTTCCATGCCCCTGCCGCTTGGCTTCGAGCAGGACCACGGGGCGTCGCCGGACCATATCCGCACCATGGTGGAGCGGCGGGGCGAACCAAACCCGGATCCGACCATGACCTGGTCGGCCACGGAGGAGCAATACCGGCACGCCGCCGCGGCACAGTTTGGCCTGATCACCATGATGGATGAGCACATCGGCCGGATCCTGGATGAACTTGGGCGGCAGGGCCTGGCCGATGACACAATCATCGTGTTCACAAGCGACCACGGCGATCTGTTCGGTGACCACGGACTCATGCTGAAGCACTTCGTCCACTACCGGGCGGTGACCAACGTGCCGCTGGTTGTCCATGTCCCGGACGGCATAAAAGGTCGAAGCGATGCCCTCGTTTCCAGCGCGGACCTGGCGCCGACGTTGTTGGAACTCACCGGTTCCAGCACCTACCGCGGCATCCAGGGGCGCTCCCTGGTGCCGCTGCTGCACGGCCTTGCAGGCAGCCACCGGGACGCCCTGCTCGTGGAAGAAGAACAGCCGTTCGGCCTGGAAGGGTTGCCCGGACCGGTCCGGATGCGGACGGTCATCACCGCCGAAGGTCGGCTGACCCGCTACTTCGGAACAGAGATCGCAGAACTCTACGACCACCGGTCGGACCCGGGTGAGTTGGTGAACCTGGCAGGTGATCCATCCGCGTCGGGGCTGGAGGACCGGCTGCTGCGCGCCATGGTGGAGGAGATGGCCGCCTTGGCTGACGAAGGGACGGCGCCTACCGCGGCCGCGTAGCCGGCGTCAGTCGGAGGCGTTCGACGGCGGCCCTCCCCGGTGCGGGCCGGGTACCTCAGCTGCTGCTGCGGTACCCGGTGGGGGAGTTTCCGAAAGCCGCCCGGAAGATCCTGCTGAAATGGGCGGCATCGGTGAACCCCCATCGGGCAGCAATGGCCGTGACGGGCCGGTCCGCGAGGACCGGGTCCACCAGGTCCCTGCGGCAGCGTTCCAGCCGGCGCTGCCTGATGGAGGCGGCCACGGTGGTGCCAATTTCCTGGAAGAGGTCGTGCAGGTGGCGGGTGGAGATATAGTGGGCGGCCGCGATCGACCCGGGGGACAGCTCCGGATCCCCGAGATTGGATTCGATGTAGTCGTGGATCCGCGCCAGGAGGAGCAGGTGGGGATCGCGTCCGGCTTCGATGAGCTGGTCGAGTTCGCCGTTGAAGAGGGTGGTGACCAGGTCGAGGGCGTTATGCACCAGCCGGAGGCCGTTGGTGCCGGAGAGTGCCTCGAGATTGTCAGCGAGCCGGACCAGGAAGGGACTGATCAGTTCACCGAGGCCTTGGTCGCCCGGGATCCGCAGGGCTGTCACGTGGCCCATGGCGTCGGCGGGAAGGTCCAGCAGCACATGCGGAAACATCAGCACCAGGGTGCGGAAGTCGTCGTCGAACGTCAACTGGTACGGGCGGGAGGTGTCGTAAATGGAGAGGTCGCCGGGGCGGAGGACGGCCTCGCGGTCATCCTGGACCAGGCGGCCGGTGCCGGCCAGTTGGATGCTGAGCTTGAAGAACCGGCCGGTGGATCGGGCGATCAGTTCCGGTGTCCGGTGTACTGTATGGGGGCCTGCCGTCACCTCCACCACCGAAATCTGCCCCAGGACACGGGCGCGCATGGTTCCGTGGAACGCCGTGTCCTTGGGCCCGGAAGCCAGCAGCGGCACGAACGACGCCGAGATGGCCCGGCTCCATTCCTGGAATGACCCGGCCGCCACTGTCTGCACGGTTGAGGGGCCCGTTTCGGCCGCGACGGTCATCACTATCCCTTTCAATGGCCGGCCGTGCCATGAGCATTGGATGCAGCAGCGCGGACGTGAGCTTGCCCACGATTCTACACCTGGGGTCCGCCCCGCCCCGGTGCTTGCGTGGACAGTCAAGAGCCCTGCGGTGTGAGACAAGTCACTCCTGCCTTGGGGGGTGGAAGATGGCGGAGTCACCCAGAAAGTGCCGCGCCATCTCCCGCGGCACCGAGACCCGCGGCTCGGATCCACGCGGTGAAGAGGCAGGAGCATACATATGAGCGTTGACAACCCGGTCCGGGGCAAGACCAGCGGAACGGCCGGCACCGGCGGCCGCCTGGGCGTGCCCGCCGTGACTTTCATGATCATCGCGGCTTCGGCTCCGCTGACGGTCCTGGCAGGCGGGGTAAGCACCACGTTCGCCGTCACCGGGGTGACGGGCGTGCCGCTGTCCTTCCTGATCCTCGGCGGCATCCTCACCCTTTTTGCGGTGGGGTACGCAGCGATGAGCCGCCATGTCACGAACGCAGGCGCGTTCTACGCCTATATCGCGCAGGGCATATCGCGTCCGGCCGGGGTGGGGGCCTCGCTGGTGGCCTTGATGGCCTACAACCTGATGCAGGTGGGCATCTACGGCCTCTTTGGATTTACCGTCTCGTCCCTGCTCTCGGCAAGGTTCGGCATCGCCGTGCCGTGGTGGATTCCCGTGGTGGCCTGCATTGCGGTTGTGGGCTGGTTGGGAGTCAATAGGGTGGATCTCTCCGCCAAGGTCCTCGGCGTCCTGGTGGCCCTCGAGTTCCTGGTGGTGATCGTCTATGACGTCATCAGCCTGGCAGCAGCACCGGAAGGCATCAGTGCCGCCACGTTCAACCCGGCCTCCCTCTTCGTGCCGGGCATCGGGGCGGTCCTCTCGTTCGGCATTGCTGCCTTCATGGGCTTTGAATCAGCAGCCATCTACGGCGAAGAATCCAAGGACCCCAAACGCACAGTCGCCCGGGCCACCTTTGCCGCCGTCGCCATCATTGCCCTCTTCTATGCCGTCTCCGCGTGGGCCATGACCGTGGGCGCCGGACCGTCGGCGGTTGTTGATACCGCAGCAGCCAACGGGCCGGACATGGTCTTCGCCTTCCTCACCGCCCACGGAGGCGTCCTGCTCAGCGACATTGCGCAGTTGCTCTTCGTGACCAGCCTTTTCGCGGCATTGGTCAGCTTCCACAACGCAGTAGCCCGGTATTTCTTCTCGCTCGGCCGGGAGCGTGTCATCCCGGCTGCCCTCTCCGCAGTCCGCCCCAATGGCGCCCCCTATGCCGGTTCCCTGGCGCAAACGGCGATTGCCGTCGTCGTGACCCTGGCCTTTGCCGTGGGGGGAGCAGGTTCGGACCTCGGCGAACTGTACCCGGTCCTGACGATGTTCACCTGGCTGACCAACAGCGGCGCCATGGGACTTGTCCTGCTGATGACCGTGGTGTCGGTGGCGGTGATCGGCTTCTTCCGCAAGCAGCCCCACGGCGCAAGCCTTTGGGTGCGGATGGTGGCTCCGGGGCTTGGGTTTGTGCTCCTGGCCTTGGTTTTCATCCTCATCGTGACCAACTTCAACGTCCTCCTGAGGCAGTCCGAATCCACCCCCGCCACCTTCATCCTGCCACTGGTGGTGTTGCTGCCAGGAGTCGTGGGGGTTCTCTGGGCCCTGCGCCTGCGGCGTTCGCAGCCCGCCGTTTATGCGAGGATCGGGCACGGTTCCGAGGGCTGAGCAGCGCAGGAAGACGGCCCCGGCAGTCCTGGAAACCAGAACTGCCGGGGCCGTTTGCTGACATCAAGCGGCCGGGTCGAGCCCGGGGCTGTGATGGCTGACGCTGATCAGGCGCCCATGCGCTCCAAAAGTGAAATGGACGGGCAGCGTCCCGGATTCGTCCCATCCAAACAAACTGCCATGGGAGCGGATCGCGCCCACATCCCTGTGGTCGGCGATCGTCACCGAACCGCAGGGGATGACCTTCTCCCGCCACGTGAAGACGAAAATGCCCGGCCTGACCTGGAGGACCGTATTGGAATCGGTGTCCGCCAGGCCGCGTTCCGGTCCGGCCAGGCATTGCCAGGTGTACCAGGTGGGGCTGAGGTATACGTGCTCATAGGCGTGGTCCGGACTGTAAACCCATTCCACGCGCCTGCCGATCAGTCCCGTGCTTTCGCCGATGGGCCGGCCCTTCGGGGATGCGCCGTCAAGGTCGCCGGGGCGGAAGTCGTGCTGCACGGCCGTGCTGCCCGCTGTCGATCTTCCCAGCACTGCGCCGATATAGAGGGCCCGGCCGTTGGCCAGGTCAAGCACCAGCGACACAGCCAGGTCCGGTTCCACGGGACTGTGCCACTGCGCGTAGTAAAGGTCATCGGCCACCTGGAAAGCTTCGTATGCGGCGGTTCCGGAGTGCCCTGCGGCCGCCCAGTTCACTTCATCGTCGTCGAAAGTGAAGGTCATGGGTCCGCCGTCGCCACGGACCGCGAAGTGGCGGCCTGCCAGGTCCTGCACGGTCGGTGCCTTGTTGGCATCAAAGCCTGGCGCCAGGCCGTCGAGTGGCAGCCAGTTGGAGGTGTCAAGGAGGTTCAGGCTCATGGGTTTCCTTCTGATCTCGGCAAAGGACAGGGCCAGGGTGGTCCTGTCCGTCCTTCGAGTATTGGGAACCCGGTGCCGCCAGGTCTTGTGTGCCAAGGCACACTGCTTGGCGTGGAAGGAATGGCTGGCGTGATGGGGTCAGGCCAGTTGGCTTTCGATGCGCGCGGCGCATTCCACCAGCGCCTTGCCCACGGCGTCGGCGTCCTGGTCCAGCCGGATGTAGACGACGGCGACCGCGGCCGGCCGTCCGCCGGGCACGTGGATCGGGGCGGCCAGGGATGACAGGCCGGCGATGACTTCATCGTGGCTGGTGGCGTAGCCGGCGCGGCGGGCTTCGCGGGCTTCAGCGCGGTAGGGGATCCCTCCGCCCACTTGGTGCCAGCGCTCTTCCGTCATGGTGGATTGGATGGCGATGCCCGGGGCTCCGGTGCCCACCGGGTGGCGCGTGCCCGGGTGCTGGGCCAGTGCCGTGCCCGAATTGCGGGGTTCCACGGTCACCAGCGTGACGCATTCCTGGTGGTCCCAGACAGCAACGAAGGCGGTCATGTGCAGCGTGTTGGCGAGTTGGGTAAGTTCGGGCAAAGCAGCTGCCTGCAGGTTCCGCGAGACGCCGCGGGCCAGGACGGCAAGTCCGGCGCCCGGCTGCACCCGCCCCGAATCGTCGCGGAAGACAAGGGAATGGTCTTCGAGCGTCCGCAGGATCCGGTAGGCAATGGACCGGTGGACTCCCAGTGCCGCGGCCAGTTCGGCTATGCTCAGCGGCCGCTCGGCTTCGGCCAGGATCTCCAGCGCCCGGATTCCACGGGAGAGCGTTTGCGACGGCGGGACCTGGGTGGCGGGAGCCTGTTGGCTTGTGGCGTCGCTGCGGGAAGTCATGCGAACCATCCTATGTCCGCTCTGCGGTGGTGGCAGTTGCCGTCGGCAGTGCGCGAGGCCGCGGGGCCAAGCATCGGCGGATGCTGTGCTTGGGATCACAATTGTAGTATTCTTCCTAACTGACCGTTCTGTCGGTTATTGCAGTGCCGCGTACCGACCAGTCACTCACCCCCATGGAGTTCCAATGACCGCAGCCTCCACAGTCGATTCCCCGTCAGGGCCCAGCAGCAAGCGCGAAGAGCGCAGGGTCCTCGCAGGGACCCTGGTGGGCACCACCATCGAGTGGTATGACTTCTTCATCTTCGCCCAGCTCACGGCAACACTGCTGTCCCCGTTGTTCCTGACGCCCCTGGAGCAAGCGAACCCAGGCGTGGCGCAGATCCTCTCCTTCGCCACCATCGGCATCAGTTTCCTTTTCCGGCCGCTGGGTGCCACCGTGGCAGGCCACCTCGGTGACCGCGTCGGCCGCAAGGCCGTCCTGGTCATGACGCTCGTGTTGATGGGCGTCGCCACGGCACTGATCGGCCTCCTGCCGACCTACGCCAGCATCGGCCTCTGGGCTCCTGTGCTGTTGATCTTCCTGCGCGTGGTGCAGGGCTTCTCTGCCGGTGGCGAATGGGGTGGCGCAGCCCTCATGGCCGTGGAACACGCGCCGCTGCACAAGCGCGGCTTCTTCGGCGCCTACCCGCAGATTGGTGTTCCCATCGGCATGATCCTCGCGACCGGGCTCCTGTTCTTCCTGCAGTCCGGCATGTCCAAGGAGGACTTCGCCGCATGGGGTTGGCGTGTTCCGTTCCTGCTCTCCGTGGTCCTGATCGTGGTGGGCTACCTGATCCGGCGCGCCGTCGGAGAAAGCCCGGTGTTCAAGGAGATCGCCCAGCGCAAGGCTGAAAGCAAGGCGCCCCTGGGCGAGCTGTTCCGCCACAACACCAAAGAGGTGGTGCTGGCGGCACTGATCTTCATTGCCAACAACGCCGCAGGTTACCTGCTGATTGCCTTCTTCATCTCCTACGCAACCCGTGCCCTCAAGATGCCGGCTCCCCAGATCCTCCTGGCCACCACCGTCGCCTCCTTCGGTTGGCTGATCTTCACCATGGTCGGCGGATGGCTGTCTGACAAGATCGGGCGCGTGAAGACCTTCCTCACCGGCTACGCCCTGGTCTTCGTATGGATGGTGCCCCTGTTCGCCCTGATCGACACCAGGGACATCTGGCTCTATGGCGTGGCGCTCTTCGTGCTGACCATCGGACTGGGTCTGTCCTACGGTCCCATGTCCGCAATGTATGCCGAGATGTTCCCGCCCCAGGTCCGCTATTCCGGCATTTCGATCGGCTACGCATTGGGCGCGATCCTGGGTGGTGCCTTTGCGCCCACCATCGCCCAGGCACTGCTGGATGGCACCAAGTGGTCGGGATCCGTGGGCCTGTACATCATGGGCCTCTGCGTCATCTCGGCGGTGGGCGTCATCCTGGCCAAGGAAACCAAAGGCCGGCCCCTAGGGTACAGCGTCCACCACTAGCAACGCCGGCGGACAGCCGACGGGAAGGGGCATGGTCCGGCAGGGCTATGCCCCTTCCAGTTGCTTCATGACCTCAGCGTCCGTCAACTGTTCAAAGTGCTCATAGAACGCACCGACGGCATTGAACTTACCGGGGATATGCAGTGCGTGGACGAGATCGCAAACCCGGCCAAGGGATGTTGCAGCTTCCAGGGAAGCGACCGGAACGGCAGCCACCACCGTTCGCGCCCCGGCCGAGCGCACAGCCTCCACGGCAGCCCGCATGGTAGCTCCCGTGGCCAGGCCGTCGTCCACCAGAATGGTCGTCTTGCCCCGCAGATCATGGTCTACGCCCGGATATTCCCGCGCTCGCCGTACCAGTTCGGCCCGTTCGTGAGCTTCCACGGCCTCCAGCGCAGCTTCACTGATGCCCAGTGCCTGGATGTGGTCCTTCAGCGGACGGTTGATGAGGCGGACAACGTCCCCCTGGCTCCAGGCGAGGGCTCCGAAGGCAGTTTCGGACCGGCCGGGGATGCCCAGCTTGCGGACAAGGACCGCACCGAAGGGCAAGTAGAGAGCGGAGGCGGCTGCCGCTGCGAGGGGAACGCCTCCCCGGGCCAGTCCGAGGACCACCGTATGGGGCCGTTCCCTGAACTGGGGGAGTCCTTCAGCCAGGCGCTGCCCGGCCTCCGCCCGGTCCCTGAACCGCATGCCCATCTATCCCACTTCCACGTTGTCCGGCGCTGCTTCCAGCCTATCGTCCCATCCTTGCCCGGTGCGGGATCCGCTGGAAGCATGGCACTGTGGACAAGCCCATTGGTTACTGGATCAAAAAGCTGGACGCCGCACTCGAGGCGCAGTTGGACTACACGCTGGCCCGGATCAAGCTCAGCCGCGCCCAGTGGCAGGCGCTGAATGCCCTGGGCGAAGCACCCATGCGGCCCGAGGAACTTGACGCCGTCCTGCGGCCGTACTGGACCGATGCCGCCCACCAGCGCGAACGCGACCTCGCGGCGCTGGTCGGCAGGGGCCTGCTGAGCATGATGGACGAACGCCTCGTCCTGACGGAGCGCGGACGGGAAACCTACCACCAGGCCATGCGGCTGGTGGAGGCCACCAGACAGGATCTGTCCCTGGGCATCGGCATCGACGAATACGCCATGGCCGTCAGCGTGCTCCAGCGAATGAGCATCAACGCTGAGCGGCTGTCCCGCTAGTCCGCGCCCCAGGCTCCCGGGCTAAACGCCCAGGAACTCCACGGCCGCGTCCTTGAATGCCCTGCTGGTGACCACATTGGTGTGCGTCCTGCCCGGAATGACGAGCGTTTCCACCAGCGCTCCGGCTTTGCCGGCAATGGCGGCCAGCCGGGGCATGGTGAGGGCACGCTCGTCCTTGTCCCCGGCAACCAGAAGGATGGGCAGGTGCGGGGCCGCCTCGGCCGGGTCAAAGGGCTCGCCCTTGATGGCCTCGATAAGGGACAACATGGCGAACAGGTTGTTGCTGGGCAGCATCGCCGCCATCTTCAGCAAGCCCGCAGTGGACTCGTCCTCAATGGGCGTTCCGTCGGCCAGGTACTTCTGGGCGGCTGCGAGGTCGAAGGCGGCCAACGGATCCTGGGCGCTGGGGCCACCGAGCACCAGCCGGTGCACCAGGTCCGGTTGCGTGGCAGCGAACTCCCAGGCGAGCCGGGAACCCAACGAATATCCGATGATGTCCAGGCCGGTGGCCGGGTCTCCATCCCGCAGGGGGCGTGCCCCGGCGTCGATGGCGATCTGAAGCAGGTCGGCCCGGATGCGGCTGGGGGTGTAGGAGTCCAGGTCCTCCGGGGAGTGGCTTCGGCCGTGGCCCGGGAGGTCGACGGTGATCACCCGCCTTCCGGCTCCCTGGAGCGTTGCCACCCAGCCGCTGTCAACCCAGTTGAGTTTGCTGGAGGATGAAAAGCCGTGGATCAGCAGGACAGGCCGAAGCCCGGCGTCGGTGGCAGGTTGGTGGACTTCGACGAACAATCCTGGATCGGTGCCTTCGACGGTGTGCCGCTGTTCCACGGTGTGCCTGCCGGTCATCATGTCAGTCCTCATCGGGTACGGCGCTCAGGCGGACCCGGCGCTTGGGTGCTTCGTCCTTCGGAACAGTGCCCACGATCCCGGCGGTGTCATCCGGGACCTCGAACACAATCAGCGGTTCGCCGACATTGATGGTCTGACCCGGCTCGCCGTGAATACGCACCACTTTACCTGCCTGCGGGCTGGGCAATTCGAGGGCCGACTTGCTCGTTTCCAGCTCAACGAGCGGCTGGTTGCGTTCCACCTGTTGGCCCGGTTCCACGAGCCAGTCCAGCACGGTTGCTTCGATGAGGCCTTCGCCAAGGTCCGGTAGGGGAAAGGACAGTTCAGCCACGGCGATACTCCAGTACGCGTTGGATCCCATAAAGGATGCGGTCGATGTTGGGGATGTATTCGTCCTCCAGGTCGCCGGAGGGGTAGGGCACGTCGAAGCCGGTGACGCGTTCCACCGGCGCCTTCAGTGTGTCGAAGCAGTGCTGCGTGATCAGTTGGGCGACTTCGGCGCCCAGGCCTGAGGTCAACGGAGCTTCATGCACGACGACGGCGCGACGCGTCTTGGCGACGGATGTCGCCAACGCCTCTGCATCGATGGGCTTGAGCCACCGCAGGTCCAGGACTTCGACGTCGATTCCGTCCTCAGCGGCCAGTTCGGCCACCTGCAGGCACCGGGCCACCATGGCACCCCAGGCCACCAGGGTGAGGTGGCGCCCCTCCCGGACGATCCGGGCACCGGTCAGGTTCCCGCCGGGGTGCGTACCGGCGTCGTGGGTTCCGCTGTCCGGGGCCGTGGCGGTGGTGAGGTCCACCGGACCTTTCTGCCAGTACCGGGATTTTGGCTCCATGAAGATCACCGGATCCGGCCTTGTGGCTGCGTACTTAAGCAAGTGGTAGGCGTCGTGCGGCGTGGAGGGTGAGACGACTTTGAGGCCGGGAACATGCGCGAAGAGGGCTTCGAGGCTTTCGCCGTGGTGCTCGGGGGCGCGGATGCCGCCAAAGCTGGGAACGCGGAGCGTGATGGGCATGGGCAACGTTCCGCGGCTGCGGTAGTTCATCCGGGCAATCTGGCAGATGATCTGGTTGATGGCCGGGTAGGCGAAGCCGTCGAACTGGACCTCGGGAATCGGGTGGTAACCGGCCATGGCCAGCCCCACGGACATGCCGAGGATGCCGGATTCGGCCAGCGGGGTGTCGAAGACCCGGTCTTCGCCGTGCCTGGCCTGCAGGCCGTCGGTGATCCGGAAGACGCCGCCGAGCTTTCCGCAGTCTTCGCCGAAGACCACGGCCTTGGGGTTCTCCGCCAGGACGTCGTCCAGGGCGCGGTTGAGGGCTTGCTGCATGGACAGCAGTTCCACGGTGCCGGAAGCGGCGCGCGGAGCCGCGACGGTGGTGGCAGTCATTGCCTCAGGCATGGTCGGATTCCTTTCGCCACGCGGTGGCCTGGTGCTGCAGTGCGGGTGTGGGTTCCTGGAAAACCAGGCTGAACATCTCGGCCCCGGGACGCGGTCCCAGGTTCTCGATGGCCGTGCGGATCGCTTCTTCTTCCTCCCGGGCCTGGCGCCCTGCCTCCGCAAAAAAGGCTTCGTCCGCCACGCCGTCGGCCAGGAGTGTCCGGCGGAACCGTTCCAGGGGGTCCTCACCGGCGTCGAGCCGTTCTTCCTCAAGGGAGCGGTATCGCCCGGGATCGTCCGCGGTGGAGTGCGGTCCGCGGCGGTAGGTCATGGCTTCGATGACTACGGGCCCGTTGCCGGAGCGGCAGTGCGCCAAGGCCGAACGCGTGGCTTCGTACACGGCCAGGACGTCGTTGCCGTCCACCTGGATGCCCGGGACACCGTAACCGGCGGCGCGGGCTGCAACGGAACCGCCTGCTACCTGTCGTTCGGTGGGTACGGAAATGGCCCAGCCATTGTTCTGGACAAAGAAGACCACGGGCGCCTTCATCACCGCAGCAAAATTCATGGCCTCGTGGACGTCGCCCTGGGAGGAAGCGCCATCCCCAAAGTACGTGATGGCGACGCCGGACCCGCCGGACAGGGTCTGGCCGTGGGCCCAGCCGACGGCGTGCAGGACCGACCCTGCCACCACTGCCTGGATGGGAGCGAAACGGGATTCCACGGGGTTGTACATTCCGCCGTGCCACGTTGCCTTGTGGGTGGACATATAGCCCACCATGTCCACGCCCATGGCCCGGGCCACGCCCATCTCACGGTAGGTCGGAAAGACGAAGTCCCGGCTCAGGTCCACGGCGTAGCCGCTGCCGACCTGGGCCGCTTCCTGGCCGAGCTCCGGCGCGTAGCCGGGAATGATTCCCTGGCGCTGCCAGGCGACTGCGGCCGTGTCCAGGTGGCGGACGGATGCCATCAGCGTGTAAAGCTCGCGCAACTGGTGGTGCGTGAGCGGGGCCGCGTCATCCTCGACGGCGGCAATCACAGGAATGCTTGTCATGGCTGTGACAGTAATCACCAAAAGTGGCGGTGCGCAATCAGCCCAGTTTGAAGCAAACACATTGTACAAACTGAAGAGAAAAAGAGGCTCCTTGCAGAACAAACTGCAAAGAGCCTCTTGATTTCATCTGACAAGCCGCTACTTGGCGGTGCTGCCAACCTTCCCGGCCTTCGCGCGGGCGTTGAGGAAGCATCCGAGGGCGATCACAAGGATCAGGGCCGTGGTGCCGAACAGCTGTACCGCACTTTCCGGGTTCGCAAAGCCAACAGCGAAGATGATTCCCAGCAGTACCAGTCCCACGATGGTCAGGACCGGGAAGCCCTTCATCCGAAGCGGAAGTTCCGTGCCGTCGCGGTCGGCGCGGCGGCGGAGGATGAGCTGGGACACCAGTGCCGTGCCCCACACCACCAGGCAGGTGGAGCCCACGAGGTTCAGGAGCGCCGGGAGCACCATTTCGGGGAACAGCAACTCCAGGACGGTTGCGGCGAACCCGAACGCCACGGAAATTCCGACGGCGGCAACCGGCACCTTGGCGCCGCTCAGCCGCGACAGGAAGCGGGGGGCTTCGCCACGTTCGGACAAGGAGAAGATCATCCGGGACGCGCCGTACAGGTTGGCGTTCAGTGCCGAAAGCAGCGCTACGACGGCCACCAGGGTGATCGCCGCGCCGGCCCCCGGGATGCCGGCCAGGTCCAGCACGCCGGCAAACGGGGACTTGAGGCCGTCGGAGCCGACGGGGAGGACCGCTGCAATGACGAACACGGAGCCGATGTAGAAGACGAGGATGCGCCACACCACCGTGCGGATGGCCTTACCGACGCTGTGGGCGGGGTTTTCCGTCTCGGCGGCGGCCACGCTGACGATCTCGGTGCCACCAAAGGCAAAGATCACCACGAACAACGCCGCAGCAATGCCGCTGAGTCCGTTGGGGGCGAAATCTGCGAAGCCGGACAGGCCGGGGGATGCGACGTTGGGAAGCAGGCCAAGGAGCAGGGCTGCGCCGATCAGCAGGAAGATTACGATTGCCGCCACTTTGAGGATGGCGAACCAGAACTCGAATTCACCGAAGTTCCGGACTCCCACCAGGTTGATGCCGGTGAAGACAACCATGAACACCAAGGCAAGGACCCAGACCGGAATGACGGGCCACACGGAGTACAGCAGACCGGCTGCGCCCAGGGCCTCAGCGGCAATGACCACCACCAGCTGCAGCCACCAGAGCCAGCCGATGGTGCCACCGGCCGTTTTGCCCATGGCTTTTTCCGCATAAACGGAGAAGGCGCCGCTGTTGGGGTTGGCCGCTGCCATCTCGCCCAAGGCCCACATCACCAGGATGATCAGGGTTCCCGCCACCAGGTAGGAGATGAGGACTGCGGGACCGGCTGCCTGGACCCCCGCGCCGGAGCCCAGGAACAGCCCGGCTCCGATGGCGCTGCCAAGGCCCATCATGGTGAGCTGGCGTGGCTTGAGTGAATGGCCGAGGCCGGGCGCAGTCGCAGGAGCCGCGATGGACTTCGTTGTCATACGTGTCTACCTTCTATGGATTTCATACGTGGTTGTGCCGTGCCGGCCTCTTGGGCCGGGCAAGCGGAGCGTCGACGACGCAGCAAGAGCCGTGGAATAATTCTCGCAGTTTGTAAGATACATCACTTTTCGCAGTAGCGATGTGATGGGTATGGCTCCCCGGGGACAGGAACTTTGATGCTGGTCGATGCTCTTGATGCAAAAATTGTACGTTTCTTCACGGATTCGCCGCGATCCTCCGTGCTGGAGGCATCCCGTGTGCTGAAGGTGGCACGGGCAACGGTGCAGTCCCGGATTGACCGGATGATTGAAAACGGTGTCATCGGTTCCTGGGTGCCGCAACCGGACCCTGCCAACTTCGGCTTTCCCGTGGTGGCCTTCTGTTCGGTGACCATCACGCAGGAAATCGGGCATGACGCCATCATTGAGAGCCTCAGTGCGATCCCGGAGATCATAGAAGTCCATACGGTCACGGGGAACTCGGACCTCATGGTCCGGATTGCGGCCCGCTCCAACCCGGATATGCAGAGGGTGCTCGATGCCATGATTGCCACCAAGTCGGTGGTCCGTTGTTCATCGGTGATCGTCCTCAACAGCCACATCCAGGGACGCACCCTGCCGCTCATGGAGTCGGCCGCCAAGCCTGTGTGACGAAAAGCATTTTGCGCTTGGCCTCCCGAGTCGTACCATTAGTTCTAGTCAATCTGACTTTAACTAAACCGGAACTGATGGTTCCAGCGGCGAAGAAGCGAGGTGAACGCCGTGAACGTCAACTCAGCCAACGTCGCAGAGCGGCGGCTCGCACCGCCGTCGTTGGCCATATCCACGGTGATTTTTGCCCTCAGGCCCAGCGAGAAGACCGGGCGCCCCACCCTTTGGCTGCCGCTGGTCCGCCGCATCCGTGAGCCGTACAAGGACCAATGGGCGCTCCCGGGCGGGCCGCTGTCCCACGATGAGTCCCTTCAGGACGCAGCCTCCCGGAACCTGCGGGAAACAACGGGCCTGGCTCCGAACTACCTGGAACAGCTCTATGCATTCGGCGGAGTGCACCGCTCTCCGAGCCAGCGCGTGGTGTCCATTGTGTACTGGGCGCTCGTCCAGCCCACCGAAGCAGCCCTGGCGGACGAATCCGAAAACGTGAAGTGGTTCCGCGCGGACAGGGTGGGCGAGCTCGCCTTCGACCACAACGCGATCGTGGACTACGCCCTCTGGCGGCTGCGCAACAAAATGGCCTACGGGTCCATCGCCTACCACCTGCTGGGGGAGTACTTCACGCTCGCCCAGGTCCGTGAGGTCTACGAAGCCGTCCTGGACCGGCAGTTGGACCCGGCAAACTTCCGCCGCCACATCAAAGCCACACCGGACATCGAAGAAACCGGTGAATACCTGCAGGGCGGAAAACACCGTCCGCCACGCCTCTACCGCTTCACCGGCACGCCCGGCCTCGGGCCAGACAACAGGAGTGCACCATGAGCAGCGTCAACACTGCCGTTCAGCTGATCACCCGCGAGGAAGCCGAGAAGGGCCTTTCCGCTGCCGGAGCCACCTGCAGCCCCGCACTCGCGAAGGGTCCGTGGGAGTACGACCTCGCCGAGGCCCTTGCCGGAGTCCCGGCGTACGGCCCGGGTGCCTCCAGCGCCGACGTCGCCCCGCAGGCGACGCCACGCCAGGGCCAGCTCCCCGAAGAGTACAAGCTGGCTTCCGAGGCCGAGCTCGACCAGCGAATCCGCGCCGCGAAGGAAACCCTCGGCGACCGTGCCGTGATCCTGGGCCACTTCTACCAGCGTGACGAAGTGGTGCAGTACGCGGACTTCGTGGGTGACTCCTTCCAGCTCGCCAATGCCGCCCTCACCAGGCCGGACGCCGAGGCCATCATCTTCTGCGGCGTGCACTTCATGGCCGAGACCGCGGACATCCTCTCCACGCCCGAACAGGCTGTCATCCTGCCCAACCTGGCCGCAGGCTGCTCCATGGCGGACATGGCGGACGAAGACTCCGTGGAAGAGTGCTGGGAACAGCTGGAGGAGATTTTCGGAACCGACGCCGATGAGCACGGCCGGGTGCCGGTCATTCCCGTCACGTACATGAACTCCTCGGCCGCACTGAAGGCTTTTTGCGGCCGGAACGGCGGAATCGTCTGCACGTCCTCCAACGCCAAAATCGTGCTGGAGTGGGCCTTCGAACGCGGCCAGCGGGTGCTGTTCTTCCCCGATCAGCACCTGGGCCGCAACACCGCCAAGGCCCTTGGTGTTCCGCTGGAGCAGATGCCCATGTGGAACCCGCGCAAGGAACTGGGCGGCAACGAGGCCCGGACCTTGCAGGACTCACGCGTGATCCTCTGGCACGGGTTCTGCTCCGTGCACAAGCGCTTCAACGTCGGCCAGATCGAGAAGGCCCGCCAGGACTTCCCGGGCGTCAACGTGATTGTGCACCCCGAGTGCCCCATGGAAGTGGTGGACGCGGCAGACTCCGCCGGTTCAACCGACTTCATCAAGAAAGCCATCGCAGCAGCCACCGAACCCACAACGTTCGCCATCGGCACCGAGATCAATATGGTGAACAGGCTCGCCGCGGAGAACCCGCAGCACACCATTTTCTGCCTTGACCCCGTCATTTGCCCGTGCTCCACCATGTACCGCATCCACCCCGGCTACCTCGCCTGGGTCCTTGAGGAACTGGTGGCAGGACGCATCGTCAACCGCATCACCGTGGACGACGCCGTGCAGGACAACGCCAAGATCGCCCTCGAGCGCATGTTGGCCGCCAAGCCCGCATAAACGTGCGCTTCAAGCACGGCACAGGAATACCGGTTCACCGCAACTAGCCGAATCGAGTCCCACATGACCTCGACACACCTCCCGTCGAGCCTTTCCGGCCCACCCGCGCAGCGACTGATTGTTGTGGGGAGCGGCATCGCAGGCCTCTATGCCGCGCTGCTGGCCGCGGAGGCGGGCGCCGCCGTCGTCCTCCTGACCAAGGGCACGTTGGCGGACAGCAACACCTGGTTCGCCCAAGGCGGGATTTCGGCGGTCCTGCCGGAACCAGCCCCAGGTGACACGGTGGCCGCCCACATCGCCGACACCCTGAAGGCCGGCGCGGGCCATTGCGACCCCGAGGCCGTGCGGGTGCTGTGCACCGAGGCCCGTCTGGACATGGTCGGCTTGGAACGCTTCGGGGTGCGTTTCGACCTGGACGACGACGGCGACCCCGCCTTGGGGCTCGAAGCCGCCCACTCGGCGCCGCGCATCCTGCACGCCGGTGGGGATGCCACCGGTGCCAAGGTGGCAGCTGCGTTGATCGGGAGCGTCCTGGAATTCGAGGCGGCAGGGCGCATCCGCGTGGTCAGTGGAGCTTTCGCCACCTCCTTGCTCAGGACAACCGGTCCCGAAGGCCGCATTTCCGGTCTGACCTACCTGCACGAGGGCCATGAGGTTGCCCTTGCCGCGGACGCCGTGCTGCTGGCCACCGGCGGTGCCGGACAGCTCTTTGCGCAGACAACCAACCCCTCGGTTGCCACCGCCGACGGTCTGGCCCTCGCGTGGCGGGCCGGAGCTGCCGTTGCAGACCTCGAATTCTTCCAGTTCCACCCCACCTGCCTGGTTCCCCAGGCCGGAATGCAGCATGCTGCCGCAGGCGCCGACCCCCTGCTGATCTCTGAAGCCGTCCGGGGTGAAGGGGCCGTCCTGGTGGACGCCAACGGCCAGCGGTTCATGGGCGATTACCACCCCGATGCCGAACTCGCCCCGCGCGATGTGGTATCCCGCAGCATCGCCCTGCACTTGGCCGCCCTCGGCGACCCCAACGGACACGTCTACCTGGACGCCACGGTGATCGAGAAAGAACGCGGCGAAGGTTTCCTCGAGAAACGCTTCCCGACCATCAGCCACCGGACCCGGCAAACCGGTATCGACTGGACCACCGAACCCGTTCCCGTAGCGCCGGCAGCGCACTACTGGATGGGTGGGGTGGTGACGGACCTGTTCGGCCGGACGTCGGTGCCTGGTTTGTACGCCGCAGGTGAGGTTGCGTGTACCGGTGTGCAGGGCGCCAACCGACTGGCCAGTAATTCCTTGCTTGAAGGGCTTGTGTTTGCGCGGCGTGCCGTGGCGGGGTTCGTCTCCGGCGACCGCGGCGCTGCAGGCCCCTCGGCGCCTGCGCTCGCGGCTCGCACCGGCGATCGCCTCGCAAGCTCGGCGGCCGGTTCGGCCGCTCACGCGACAACGGCGCTTTCGGGGCCTCCAGCACCGCTTGGTGCGGGCGGACTGCCTTCTCCTGCGGATTTCTCTCGACTGGCCCTCCAGCAACTTATGACTGCCAAGGCCGGGGTGCTCAGGAATGGAACTTTGCTGGCGGAAGCCGAGGCTGTTCTCGATGGCTGGGCTGAGGATGTTTTGCCCTTGGTCGGAGCTGGTTCCTTGGATCCGCGGGAGCACGAGGACGCCAATTTGCTGCTGGCCGCGCAACTGCTTGTGCGGGCCGCCCGGGAGCGGCGTGGGTCCCTGGGGGCGCACTACCGCAGCGACAGCGTGACCGAACCAGCCGCCGTCGACCATTTTGACAAGCGTTACACCATGAGCCGGAAAGCGAGCCTCGTCCATGACTAACCTGACCCTCCCCGCCGCAGCAGTCCGGGACATCCTGGAACGGGCCTTCGCCGAGGACGCACCCAACGGAGACATCACCTCGCAGCTGCTCATCCCCGCGGACGCCCGAGCCACCGCCGTCCTGAACGCGCGCGTTCCCGGTGTCCTGAGCGGCGGAACGGTGTTTCGTGACGCGATGAAGCTCATCGACCCGGACACTGACGTTGAGTTGCTGCTCGCCGACGGTGAAACGTTCAACGCCGGTACCCACCTCGCGCGGGTCAGCGGACGCGCGCGTTCAGTACTGCTGGCTGAGCGGGTGGGCCTGAACCTGGTTCAGCGCATGAGTGCCATAGCCACGAAAACTGCCGAATTCGTGCGCTTGGTGGAAGGTACCCGCGCCAGGATCACCGACACCCGAAAGACCACGCCCGGGCTCCGGGTGCTGGAACGCTACGCCGTGCGTTGCGGCGGGGGAGCGAACCACCGCTACAGCCTGTCCGACGCCGTCCTGGCCAAAGACAACCACTTGGCCGTCATGACAGGAGGAGACTCCGCCAAACTTACCGGGCTGCTGCTCGCTGCCAAGGACCAACTGGGCCACACCACCCACTTCGAAGTGGAGGTGGACCGCGCCGAACAGATCGAGCCCGTCCTTGCCGCCGGTGTGGACACGATCATGCTGGACAACTTCACCACCGACGAACTCCGCGCGGGCGTCAAGCAGGTCGACGGCCGGGCCATGGTGGAGGCCAGCGGAAACGTCAACCTCCACACTGTCGCGGAAATCGCGGCGACCGGCGTGGACGTGATCTCCGTTGGCGGCCTCACCCACAGCGTCACTGCCCTTGACCTGGGCCTGGACGTTGAACTCGAACTGAACCAGCCGTGATTTTCCTGGACGCAGCTGCCACCACACCCGTCCGCAGGGAAGTGCTCCAGGCCATGTGGCCCTACCTCAGCGGTGAGTTCGGCAACCCCTCAAGCCACCACAGCCTGGGTGAAGCGGCGGCGACAGCGCTCGCGGGGGCGCGGTCCGCCGTCGCGAATGTCCTGAACTGCCGCTCCGGCGAGGTGACCTTCACCTCCGGAGGCACGGAAGCGGACAACCTTGCCGTCAAGGGCATCGCCTTGGCCCGGAAGGCCGCAGACCCGGCGTTGAACCGGGTGGTGATCAGCGCCGTCGAACATCCGGCGGTGGAGGAATCGGCCCGGTACCTGGAACGGGTCCATGGCTTCGCCGTGGATGTGGTGCCGGTGGACGGGGACGGGCTGGTCACACCGGAGGCCCTGCGGGCAGTACTTCGTCCGGAAGCCGCATTGGTCAGCATCATGTATGCCAACAATGAGGTAGGAACGGTCCAGCCTGTGGCCCAACTGGCGGCGGTGACGCATGAACTGGATGTCCCCTTCCATACCGATGCCGTCCAGGCTGCCGGATGGCTGCCCCTGGACACCAAAGCCCTTGGCGTGGATGCCCTCAGCCTTTCAGGCCACAAGCTCGGGGCGCCGAAGGGCTCAGGGGTGCTGTTTGCCAGAGGCCGGCTGCGCCTGGAACCACTGGTCCACGGCGGTGGCCAGGAACGTGGCAAGCGCTCGGGCACTGAGAATGTGGCCGGAGCGGTAGCGCTCTCGACGGCGTTGACGCTCAGCCACGCCGAACAAAGCACTGCGGCAAGCCAGGTCGCCGGAATGCGGGACCGGTTCATTGAAGCGATCCTCGCGAAAGTCCCGGGAGCTGTGTTAACGGGGCATCCTGTGAATCGGCTGCCGTCGGTGGCATCCTTCTGCTTTCCGGGAACCAGCGGCGAGTCGGTCCTGCTGGAACTCGAACGGCTCGGCGTGGTGTGTTCGAGCGGGTCGGCCTGCGCGGCCGGATCGGATGCACCTTCGCCTGTTCTGTTGGCGCTCGGCCTGGATCCTGGAACGGCGCAGACCGCTGTACGTTTCAGCTTTACCTCTGCCGTTACCGCTGCAGAACTTGAGCAAGCAGCGGTTGCCGTGGAAACCGCCGTCGGGCGCGTCAGGAACCTGGCCCACCACCCCAACTAGGTCGCAGTTGTGCGCGTTTTGCCCCCTCAAAACGCGCACAAATGCGACTCAGTTGGGTGAGCCGTTAGATGTGGCGGGCGCGGCGGAAGATCCAGTGGCGCAGGAGCGTGAACCGCACAGCGGTGGCAAGGAACCCGGACAATGTGGTGGTCCACAGTTCTTCAGTGACCGTCGCTTCGGGTCTGACGAGGTGCAGGACCCCGAGGCTGCCGCCGGTGATGACCAGGGCAATGACGATGACGGTCAGCCCGTTCAGATGGTCCTGGGTCCGCTTCCTGCTCCCGGAGATCTTGAAGGTCACGCGGCGGTTCAGGGTTGTGTTCATCAGTGACGTCAGGATAAGGGCGATCGCGTTGGCCAGTTGGGGATCGATCCAGGGCCGGAGCGCGGCGTAGATGGCCAGCGAACCGGCGGTACAGATGATGCCCACCCCCGTGAATCGGATGAGCTGGCGGACCACGGGGTATTTGAGGATGCCCCTGTGCCGTTTGCGCAGCAGTTTCGCTGCTGGGCTATCCGAGGGAGACGGGCGCAGTCCAGTGGCGTCCGCGGCTGTCTCCATGCCATAAGCCTGTCACACTATGCGCCCTGGTTATCCCACGAGGCCCCAGTGACCGGGTTGCGCAGCTCTCCGATGCCCTCCACACGGCACACCACCACGTCCCCGGGGCGGATCCGGGCACATTCTGCCGGGAAGCCCGTCAGCACCAGATCGCCCGGCTGGAGGGTCATGAAGGCGGTCAGGTAGACCAGGATCTCGTCCACTTTCCAGCCGAGGTCGGCCGAACTGGCCGCCTGCAGTTCCTTGCCGTTGTGGATGATGCCGATGGCCAGGTCCGAATCGTCCAGGTCCGTGACGATCCACGGCCCAACGGGCGTAAAGGTGTCCTGGCTCTTGGCACTGATCCACAACTCGTCTGTTCTTTGCAGGTCCCGGGCGGAGACATCATTACCGATGGTGAAGCCAAGGATCGCGTCGCGGGCCGTTTCCAGGGTCAATCCCCGGGCTGTGCGGCCGACGACGATCGTCAGTTCGGCTTCCGGGTCCACGTGGCCCGCCCCGTGGCCCAGCTGGATGGCTTCGTCCGGGCCGATCACGCTGGAAGCCGCCTTGTGGAATGCCTGCGGTGGCAGGTCCCGCCCGGGTTGCCCCGTGTTGTGGGCCATCCCGAACACATTGACCGGTACCGAAGGGGCAAGGAAAGTGAACATCTTCTGGTCCACCACTGCGCCGATGTCCCAGCCCGCCCGGGCAGGGCCTGGAGCGTTGGCCCGTGATCCGGGAAAGGGGGTCTCGATGACAGTCCAGCTCCTGCCGGCATCCGAGTCGAAGTCCCGGGCATCATTGGCCACGAAGAACTGCTCGTCCGGCGTGGTGGGATCAAGGGGACGGACGCGTGCGATGCGGCGGGGGGAGAGGGACGTCATGGAGACATCCTACGTCCTCCGACGAGGTGCTAAGCAAGCGGAGCGGATCCGAAGGCGACGCTGAACCGATCGCACCACAAGACAACAGAGGCCAGCCCCGAGACATCGGTGCCCGCAGGAATGGCGTAATTCTGGTTGCCATGGGTGGCCTTGACAGCGCCGAGGTCAACATAGCGCCCCGACCGGTATTTGAACCAATCGCCGCCGGCTGGCAGGCTGCTCAGCCACACTTTGACGTCGGGCCCATCGCTGCTGGCCAGGTTCTCCAGGCGGAGAACATGGCTGCCGTCCGCGAGCTTCAGCAGCTGGGCGGTGCCACTGGTTCCATGTTCCTGCGATTGGAATGCGCCGGTACCAACCACAACCGGTACAGGGGTTTGTTGCGCTTCTGCTGGGACGGCCGCCTCGGCGCCGGAGGCGGAAGTATCAACCGCTGCGGGCGCCGAAACTCCCGGTGGCGCTTCGTCCACGGCACTGCTCGTGAAGAGCCGCCAGGGCTGGAACAGTGCTGCCCCGGCGACCAGCAATCCAAGGATTGCCGCCGCCGCAACGGCGACGAGCATCCGCTGGGTCCGCGGCCGGAAGAGTAGTCTGTTCATGCTTCAAGGCTAGGCTTCCACGGGCTCTGGCGGTGGGCCCATTGCTTACGATGCCATGACGCATTCTCCTGGCCGACAGCGAAGAACCCGGGCCGTGGGCGAAGAGCCGTGCCGTGGGTTTAGAATCCAGTCCATGCGTCTGGCGATCTTCGGGTTGGTCCTGCTGGTGGCCGGTGGGGTCACCGTTGCCGCGGGTATCCTGCCCTGGCACGAAGTGGCGGTCCTCGTGGACCGGGTGGCACCCATTCTCGGCTTCGTCGTTGCCATGACCGTGGTGACCGAGCTCGTCAGCGAGGCCGGCGCCTTCGAGTGGATCGCACGGCGCTTGGGCCGGTGGGGACGTGGAAGCAGCGTTTTGCTGTGGTTGTTATTGGCATTCTTCGCTGCGGTGAGCACCATTTTTCTGTCGCTGGATACGACGGCGGTCCTCCTCACCCCCGTGGTGGTCACCGTGGCAAAGCAGGCAGGCCTGCCGGTCCTGCCGTTCGCGTTGACCACGGTGTGGCTGGCCAACACGGCTAGCCTGTTGCTGCCGGTTTCGAACCTGACCAACCTCCTGGCACAGCACCACCTGGGCAGCATCAGCCCAGCGCAGTTCGCGCAATTGATGTGGGCGCCGTCCCTGGCCGCGGTCCTGGTGCCACTGGCATTCATTGCCGTTGTCTTCCGCCGCGACCTGCGCAGGGCCTACCCACGCAATGCTTCTGCTCCTGCGACCCCTGGTCCGTCCAAGACCACTGTGCCGTCCAAGACCATTGTGCCGTCCAAGACCACTGGGCCGTCCAAGGCTGCCGGAGACCGCGTGTTGCTGTCCGTCAGCGCGGTGGTGTTGGTTCTGCTGTTGCCCGCACTGGTATCGGGAACAGCGATCTGGATTCCATCCACGACCGCCGCAGCCGTTCTGTTGGTCACGTTCGCTGTTCGCCGCCCCAAAGCACTGAAGGTGGCCCTGGTTCCGTGGTCCCTGCTGCTCTTCACCTGCGGACTCTTCCTGGTGGTCGAGGCCGCCCAATACCTTGGGGCATCGTCGCTGCTTGGAGAAGCCGCAGGCCAGGGTGAGGGATTCCCGGACCTGCTGAGATTAGCGCTGACAGGTGCCCTGGGTGCAAACGTCGTCAACAATCTGCCGGCCTACTTGCTCGCTGAACCGCTGGCGGAAAGCCCCCTGCGAATGGCCGCTTTGTTGGTCGGAGTCAATGCCGGACCCCTTGTGGCTCCCTGGGCATCGCTGGCGACACTGCTGTGGCACGATCGCCTGAAGCGGATGAATGTGCTGATCGCATGGAAGGGTTACGCCGTCTTTGGCCTGATCGTGGCACCCCTGACGATACTGACGGCCATTGCCTGCCTCTCCCTTGCCGCTGCAGCCGGCCTGACTGGCTAGCCAACGCGAAAGGTTAGCCGGTGTACAACTCTCCAACAGGGATCTCCTCAGAGAGCCGGTTGGCCGGACCCGCGAGGGGGCACGCCCAGGCTTCGTTGTACGCGCACGAGGGGTTGTAGGCGAAATTGAAGTCCAGCACGAACTCCTGTTCCCCAGTGCCTTGACGCACGCCGTGGTAAGCGCCCTTGATGGTGTCCAGAAGATAGCGTCCGGCGCCGTAGCTGCCTCCGTCCTTGCCCGCGGTGGCGTCCCGGAAGGGGACGAAGATTCCGCCGCCATAGCTGCGCAGGCGCCAGGCAGCCAGGGAGCCGAGCCGGGGAAGCTCAAAGGTGCCGATCCTGATGAAGGGTACAACTCCGTCCGTGCCCGTGTTCACGTTCATTTCCTGGCCGGCACCCTCGGGCGACAACGGGACATACAGCCGGAAGGCGGGGTCGTAGTCCGCAGTCTTGAGGCCGGAGAAGGAAGCTTTCGCGGTATCCGTCAAAGCCGAGGCCGGATGTGTTCCAAACATGCGGTCGCGTTCCTGCCGCCAGTAATTGTGGGCGTCGAAAGGATCCCGGACGGCCAACTCACGCACGTGGTGGTACAGGGCGAACGTCCGCAAACGCCAGTCGGCGATGTCCACGGCGGACATGGTGGGAAGGCTGTCGTCGGAATCCATGCCTTCAGCCTAGTCCTGTGCGTGTTCCGGGGTGTCCCGCGTCCGGATTCCCGAACGTCCAGTGGATGCTACTGTCTCTGAAGGCCGATCTATAGTCCCGACGTCGGCCGGTCCACGCACGGCGGCACGGGGGCTGTCCCGCCGCAACCAACCCGGAGATTAATGGAACGCAACGTAGCCGCCAAGCTCGTTTTCAAGACCGCAGCGAACACCAAGGTCGCCATGGCCATTGCCGTGGCCAACAACCCCGGCTACGACTCCCTGGCCGAGACGCTTTCCATCACGTGCGACGGGCAGGACGTTCCGTACGCTGAGCTTGCCGACCACCACGGCGGACGGTTCCACTACATGGAGTTCACCGAACCCAGCGAGGTCACGGTCGACTACCACGCCACAGTGGTGGGCACGGGAGTCGCAGATACATCCGAACCCATGGAACTCATCCGTTACGTCCGGCCCAGCCGGTATGCCGAGTCGGACAGGCTGCTTCCCACGTCCTACGCCGAGTTCGGGAACCTGCAGGGAGCCGAACTCCTGGCAGCAGTGCGGAACTGGGTCCATGGCGAGCTCCGCTACGTCAGCGGATCCTCCAGGGGGACGGACGGTGCCGTGGAGACCCTCCTTCACCGGCGGGGTGTATGCCGTGACTTCGCGCATCTTGCCATCGCCCTGCTGCGGTCCAAGGACGTCCCCGCCCGCTTGGCTGCGGTGTATGCCCCTGGCCTGAGCCCCATGGATTTCCACGCCGTGGCCGAGGCCTACATCGATGGTGGCTGGCATGTCATCGATCCCACGGGCCTGGCCCCGCGCCGGTCCATGCTCCGGATCACTGCCGGCAGGGATTCCTCCGACACCGCGTTCCTCTCCACCGTAGGGGGAAGCCTCACGCTGAAAACCCTGAAGGTCAACGCCGGCGTTAACGGCGAGTTGCCCGGGGAAGACCCCGGGCAACTCATCACCTTGCGCTAGGCGCAGTGCAGCCGGCTAGTGGCCCGCGACGGACGCGCGGAGCTTCTCCGTCAGGCGAAGCAACTCGCGCTGTTCGTCGGCGGTCAAGGCCGGAGCGACCAGGTGCGCGATGTCACGGACGTGCTCGCGTCCAATCGTCTTCTGCAACTCATGTCCGGCTTCGGTGAGGGACAGCAGGACTCCACGGCCGTCGTCGGGAGCTGTTGTCCGCTCCACCAGGCCGCGCTTCTCCAGCCGGTCAACCAACCGGCTCAAACTTGACTGGCTCAGCAGGACTTTGTCGTTGATTTCGTTCAAGCGCAGCTGGCCGGAAGGGCAGCGGGAGAGCGTAAACAGGACGTCGTACTCCTTGACCGGAAGGGTCTTGAAGGCAGGGCCGGACTGCAGTTTCCGCATCACCGCCACCTGGGAGCGGAAAAGCGACTCCCAGGTTTCAGCGGCGAGACGGACGGCGGATGAGGCCGACGGGCTGGACATCAGGACTCCTGACCTGCAGTCCCCGCCGGAGCCGACTCGCCGACGCTGGCCTCCAGGGCGGTGGCAACACGTGAAGCGTGGGTCGGGGCGTCAGGAACGTGGGCGGGCTTCCGGGCCGCGTACTCCTTGCGCAGGACCGGCAGGACTTCCTCGCCGAAGAGGTCCAACTGCTCCAGGACGGTCTTCAGCGGGAGTCCGGCGTGGTCGATCAGGAACAGCTGACGCTGGTAGTCGCCGAAGAACTCACGGAAGGTCAGGGTCTTCTCGATGACCTCCTGGGGGCTGCCCACTGTCAGCGGCGTCTGCGACGTGAAGTCCTCCAGGGACGGTCCGTGGCCGTACACGGGTGCGTTGTCGAAGTACGGACGGAACTCCTTGACGGCGTCCTGGGAGTTCTTGCGCATGAAGAACTGACCGCCCAGGCCAACGATTGCCTGGTCTGCCTTACCGTGTCCGTAGTGCTCGAAGCGCTCCCGGTAGAGGCCGATGAGCTGCTGGTAGTGTTCCTTCGGCCAGAAGATGTTGTTGGCAAAGAACCCGTCACCGTAGTACGCAGCAACCTCGGCGATCTGCGGGGTGCGGATGGAACCGTGCCACACAAAGGGGGCCACGCCGTCGAGCGGCCGCGGGGTGGAGGTGAAGTTCTGCAGCGGGGTGCGGAACTTGCCCGACCAATTGACGGTGTCTTCATCCCAGAGCTTGCGGAGCAGGCTGTAGTTCTCGATGGCAAGCTCAATGCCGTCCTGGATGTTCTTGCCGAACCAAGGGTAGACGGGGGCGGTGTTGCCGCGGCCCAGAACCAGATCCACGCGTCCGTCGGAGAGGTGCTGCAGCATCGCAAAGTCCTCGGCGATCTTCACCGGATCATTGGTGGTGATCAACGTGGTGGCCGTTGAGAGCGTGATGCGCTCAGTCTGTGCCGCGATGTAGGCCAGCGTGGTGGTGGGGGACGAGGAGAAGAACGGGCGGTTGTGGTGCTCACCGAGGGCGTAGACATCCATGCCGATTTCTTCGACCTTCTTGGCAATGGCTACCGACGCCTTGATGCGCTCGTGCTCGGTGGGAGTACGTCCGGTAGTGGGGTCCGTGGTGATGTCGCTGACGCTGAAGACGCCGATCTGCATGATGTGCCTTTCTCCCTGCCCGTGGTTCCGGGCGATGAATCCAGTGTACCTGAAAATAGATGCATTTGCATGTATCAGTTCCTGCAACAGGGAAGGGCCGGGAATCATTCCCGGCCCTTCTGGTACTGCAAGTGGCGCCGTGCGGCTATTCCGCAGGGTTGGCTGCGGCGCGACGTCCGCTGACCCGGGGCACCATCCCGGTGGTCCAGTCGAGGAATTCGTCAGAGCCGTTGCCGTTGCCGTTGCCCTGGCGGACGGCGGGTCGGTTCTGCAGATCCTTCAGGAGCTGCTTCTTCTCGCGGCGGCCTTCAACCAGCTTGTAGAGCACGGGAACAAGCACCAGGGTCAGGGCGGTCGAGGACACCAGGCCGCCGATCACGACGATCGCCAACGGCTGGGAAATGAAACCCCCGCCGCCGGTCAGTCCCAAAGCCATGGGAGTCAGTGCGAAGACGGTGGCCAGGGCGGTCATGAGGATGGGCCGAAGGCGTTGCCGTGCACCATGCGTAATGGCGTCCGCTACGCTCATGCCCGCGCTGCCGTCGTGCGGCTTGCGGTACTGGTTGATAAGGTCGATCAGCACAATGGCATTGGTCACCACAATGCCCACCAACATCAACATCCCGATCAGGGACGGCAGGCCAAGTGGTACGCCGGTCAGCAGGAGGAGGCCCACCGCTCCGGTGGCGGCAAAGGGCACGGACACCAGCAGGATGAGCGGTTGGATGAGCGACTTGAAAGCGGCCACCATGATGACGTAGACGATCGCGATCGCTGCCAACAGGGCCAGGCCCAGCTGCTGGAACGACTCTGCCTGCTGCGTGGTGGCACCGCCGACAGTTGCCGTGACGCCCGCCGGCAGCTGGACGTCCGCGAGCCGCTCCTGGACAGCGGCGCTGACGCTGCCAAGGTTGGAGCCCGACGGCGTGACGCTCACCCTTGCGGTGCGCTGGCCGTTGCTGCTGGTAATTGAAACCGGCGTTTCCACCTGCTCCACCGAGGCAATCGACTCCAGGGTGATGCTGCCGCGGGGTGTGGGCAGCGGGAGGGCGCGGACGGCGGCGATGCTGGTGAAACGCGTACCCTTTCCGATCAGTACCGGGTAATCGTTCGTCCCGATCCGGACCGTACCCGCCGGGATGGGGCTGACCGTGGTGGCCAGGACCGCTCCCACCTGCTGCTCCGTCAGTCCCGCCGCCACGGCTTTCGCCCTGTCGACCCGGACCTGGACAACGGCCTGGCTGGCGGCCAGGTTGGTGGCAACTTCCGTGCTGCCCGGTACCCCTTCCATGGCCTTCACCATGGTGTCGCTGGCGCTTTGCAGGTCCGCGGAATTGGAGGCCCGGATGGTGATGTCCACCGTGGACGAGGTTCCGAATCCGCCCTGCTGGGATCCCACGGTGATCTTTCCGGGCAGGCCTTCGAGTTTTGCCCTGACATCGTCCTGCAGCTGTTTCTGATTTACTTTCTCATCCGTCACGATCGTGAAGGTCGAGTTCGAGGCGCCGGTGGAGGTCAGGGCAGCGAAGCCGGTCTGCGCATTCCCGGAGGTCACCTGGATATCCTTGATGCCTTCCAGGTCCCGCAGGGCTTCTTCGACCTTGGCGGCCTCGTTGCTGGTCGCTTCCAGGCTGGTGCCGGCAGGGAGTACCTGGCGGACTGTCATGCTGTTCTCACCGGACCGGCCCAGCAGGTCCGTCGCCAGGAGGGGAGTGGCGGCCACCGTCGCCACCAGGATGAGCGCAGCTGCCGAAAGGGTGGCCACAGGATGTTTCTGCGTTGAGGCAAGGATGGGCAAGTACCCTCGCTGCAGGCGGGACTTCTGCTCAGCTTCCCGGGCCCTGTCCGCGACGGTCCTGGCGTCCTCGGGGCCGGCCGCAGCCTGCCCGCCCCGGCGCGGTGAGGCGAGGAACCAGTAGGCAAGGACCGGGACGATCGTCAGGGATACCAGCAGCGACGACAGGAGGGCGATGGTCACGGTCAAGGCGAACGGACGGAACAGCTCACCTGCCAGGTCGCCCACGAATGCGATGGGGAGGAAGACCGCGACTGTCGTCAAGGTGGAGGCCGTGATGGCCCCCGCTACCTCACGGATGGAGGTCAGGATCGCCGTGAGTTTGTCTTCCCCGTAGCTGAGGTGGCGCTTGATGTTCTCGATCACCACGATCGAGTCATCCACCACACGCCCGATCGCGATGGTCAGGGCTCCGAGGGTGAGGATATTCAGCGAGTACCCCGTGGCGGAGATCCCGATGAACGTGATCAACAAGGAAAGCGGAATGGACACCGCAGTCACCAGCGTGGACCGTACGGACATCAGGAACACGAGGATGACGGCGACGGCGAAGCCCAGGCCCAGCAGGCCCTCGGTGGTGAGGTCCTTGATGGACTTTTCGATGAAGGGTGCCTGGTCGAACACGGGCGTGAACGAGGCATTGTTGCCCAACTCGGCTTCCATCGGGCCGATTGCGTCACGCACGGCATGGGAAATCGCCACCGTGTCGCCTTCCGGCTTCTTGGTCACTGACAGGGCCAGCGTGGGTTTGCCGTTGGTGCGGGTGATCGAGGTTGGCGCATCATCCTCGATGCTGACGTCGGCCACGGAGCCGATCGTTGCGGAGCTCCCGCCGCCCGCCAAGGGAAGGCCCTTGATGACGTCCACGGAATCCACCGGGCTGCCGAGTTGCAGGGACAGGGTTTTGCCCTGGTCCTCGATGGTGCCCACCGGAACCAGTGCCCCGTTGTTTTTCAGGGCGTCGCTGATGGCCTGGACGGAGGCGCCGGCTGCCGCGAGCTCCGCGGGGCGGGGCTGGACCAGGATGTGCTGGCTGGCGCCGCCCGTCACCTCGGCTCCGCGGACGCCGTCGAGTTTCTGCAAGCGGGGGACACTCAGGCGTTGCAGGTCCGCGTTGAGCTCACTGAGCGGCTTGTCGGATGATACCGCGAGGAAAACGATCGGGAAGTCGCTGATGTTGCCCGCAATGGACTGCGGTTCCACATCTGCAGGCAGGACCCGCTTGGCATTCGAGATGGCGCGGTCGATCTGGTTCCGCGCGCGGTCGAGGTTGGAACCATAGGCGAACACCATGGTGATCTGCGAAACGCCGTTGCGGGACGTGGAGGTGGTGGACTCCAGGCCCTCCACACTGTTCAGCGCCGTTTCCAGCGGCTGGCTCAACTGCTTGTCCACGACTTCCGGAGAAGCCCCCGGCATGGACGTCACCACGGTGATCTGGGGGAACTCGATCGACGGGATGAGTTCCTGCTTCAACGACCCCATGGTGATCACGCCGAACACCGCCGCAAAGACGGTGATCAGCGCGATCAATGCACGGTTACCCAGGGACAATCTGGCCAAGCGGAACATGTCAGTCATCGTCTCCTGGAGTACGGATTCCTTCGGCTGACGGGAACCGGCCGCAGCCTCTTCAGTTGCCTAGCTCTTGAGGGCGTTGGCCCCGTCGAGTTGCAGGGAGCGCGCCGTGCTCGCCTCGAGCTCGGCAGCGAGCTCGGGGTTCTCGTTGAGCTTGACGCCGTAGCCGGGCATCATGTCCTTGAGCTTGGACTGCCAGCCCTTGAAGTTCTTGGGGAAGGACTTCTGGAGCAGCTCGATCATGATGGGAACGGCTGTGGACGCTCCAGGGGAGGCGCCGAGCAAGGCACCGATGGAACCGTCGCGCGATGCGATGACCTCGGTGCCGAACTGCAGGACACCACCCTTCTGCGGGTGTTTCTTGATGATCTGTACACGCTGCCCGGCGGTGATGAGTTCCCAGTCTCCGCCTTTTGCTTCCGGGTAGTACTCCCGGAGCGACTCCACCTTTGCCTCGTGGCGCTTGGCCACTTCCTTGATGAGGTAGGCCGTGAGGTCCATGTTGTCCTTGGCGACCGCCAGCATGGGAATGATGTTTCCCGGGCGGATCGACAGGGGCAGGTCCCAGTAGCTGGAGGATTTGAGGAAGTTGGTGGAGAAACCGGCGTACGGTCCAAAGAGCAGCGAACGCTTGCCGTTGACGAAGCGGGTGTCCAGGTGGGGCACGGACATCGGAGGCGCGCCTACCGAAGCCTGGCCGTACACCTTGGCGCTGTGCTGGGAAGTGATCGAATCATCCGTGCAGCGGAAGAACTGGCCGGATACCGGGAACCCGCCGTAGCCCTTGCTTTCCGGAATGCCCGATGCCTGCAGGAGGTGCAGCGCGCCGCCGCCAGCTCCGACAAAGACGAACTTGGCGTGGATCCGGCCGTGCTCACCGGACTTGCGGTGCTTGATGGAGAGGTTCCAGCCGCCTCCGGACGCCCGCTCGACGTCGGTGACGTCGTGGCCGTAGTTGACCTCCGCGCCGCTGCTTTGCAGATAGGTGGTCAACTCACGCGTCAAGGCGCCGAAGTCGACGTCGGTGCCTTCCGCCGCGCGGGTAGCGGCAACGCGCTGCTTGGCGTCGCGGCCCTTGACGATCAGGGGAGCCCACTGGGCGATACGGGCCTGGTCTTCGGAGTACTCCATGCTGCGGAAGAGCGTGTTCGGCTTGAGGGCCTCGTAACGTGTCTTCAGGAAGTTCGCGTGGTCGTCGCCAATGACGAAACTCATGTGCGGAACGGTGTTGATGAAACCTTTGGGGGAGCCGATGACCTTGGTGTCCACCAGGTGGGACCAAAATTGCCGGGAGAGCTGGAATTGCTCGTTGATGTGGATTGCCTTTGACGGATCCACTGAACCGTCCTTGGCAGCAGGTGAGTAGTTGAGCTCACACAGCGCAGCGTGTCCCGTGCCGGCATTGTTCCAGGGGCCGGAGCTTTCGAGTCCCGCTTCGTCGAGGCGTTCGAACAGGGAGATGGTCCAGGTGGGTTCAAGCTGCTTGATGAACGCACCCAGGGTGGCACTCATGATTCCGCCGCCTATGAGGACGACGTCGGCATGTTGAGTCTTGGAAATGAAGGTCACAATCAATCTCCGATAGGGGCGGCACTGGCTGTCACAGAATATCCCCGCGCGGACCCAATACTGAAATTGCCGGGAATCGTCAAGGCTTTAGGCGGACGTTTGTGAAAACTTCGTTGAGGACAGGGGATGCGGGGTAGCTTTCCACCTTGTCGGACAGTGCCAGGGCAGAGATCGGGAAGGCGATGGGAACAGCCGGGACGGAGGCCGCAATCTCGGCGTTGATGGCCTGGTACTGGGTGTTCCGGTCGTCGCCGTTGGGAAGGGCCCGCGCCCTCTCGATCTTGTGGAAGACCTCGGAATCCGTGTAGCCGAATTCGCCGCGGGACTCGCCGAACAGGGGTCCCAGGAAGTTGTCGGCATCTGCGTAGGAACCGTTCCATCCCAGCAGGTGCAGAGCGTGGTCACCCGGGGACTGGACCTTCTGCAGGTAGCCCGACTCCCAGGGCACCGGAACCGGTTTGATGTTCAGGCCCACGGCCACCAGCTGCCTGCTGATTTCGGCGTAAATCTTTTCCGGCGTGGGCAGGTAGGCGCGGGTGGCGTTCTGCGGGTAGTAGAACTTCAGTTCCTCGCCCTTGTAGCCGGCCTTTGCCAGGAGTTCCTTGGCCTTGTCCGGGTTGTATCCCAGCGACGGGGCGTTGTTGTTGAAGCCACTGAGCTTGGGCGGCACAAACTGCGATGCCTGCGCGGTGTTGTCGATAAAGAACCTGCGGATCAGGGTTTCCTTATCGATGGCCATCTCGATCGCCTGGCGCACTTCCAGCTTTTCCAGCGGTGCCACGGCCTGGTTCATGCCCAGGTACATCACGGAGAAGGGGTCGCGCTGGATGATCTGGACGCCCCGTTTGACCAGCTCATCGAAGGTCCCCGGGGTGACGAGGTCGTAGGCATCGATCTTGCCGTCCAGCAATGCCTGCTGGCGGGTTTCGGCACGGTCGTAGGGGATGAAATTGATGGTGGCAATCTGGCCCTTGTTGCCCCAATAGCCCTTGTTCGTGGCCAGCGTGATCTTCTGCTCATCCCAGGTGCTGAACTGGTAGGGGCCGGTTCCTACGGGATGGCCGGAATATGCCGATACGGCCTGCCCGTTGCGGGTCTGGTCCAGCACGTTGGCGGTCCCGGTCTCCAATGCCTTGGGCGAGGAGATCGCAAATGCCGGGAGTGTCAGGGCCTGCAGGAAACCGGTGAAGGGCCGCGTGAGGTTGATTTGCACGTTGCCCGGTGAAACAACTTCGCAGTCCTTGAAGATCGAGAACACCGGCTCATCCGAGTAGGCCTTGAAAACCCCTTGGAAGGAGATGCCTGGAACCTGCTTCCGCAGTTCGGCGGGGAACGTGAACCACCGGTTGAAGTTGGCGCAGACTGCGGCCGCGTCAAAGACGGTGCCGTCGTGGAACGTGACGTTGGGCCGCAGGGTGAAGTCGTAGGTGAGGCCGTTGTTGCTGTCTTTCCATTCGGTGGCCAGCAGTGCGGTGGTCTGTCCGGTCCCGCCGTCCACTCCCACCAGTCCTTCGAGGACCTGGCGGGTCACGCGGTAGGACTCCGAGTCTGCCGTCATCGCCGGGTCCAATCCCAGGGGCATGGAGGCTGTCCCGAAATTGAAGGTGGCGGTTGGTTCGGCTGCCGGGCTGCTGGTGGAGGAAGAAGGGGAGGGCCCCGGTGTTCCCGTGCAAGCCGCAAGGGCCAGTGCCATGGAAATGGCCCCAAGCTGTTTCGTCAGCCGCCGCATTGTGCTGCTTGCCACTCTTGTCCCCTCAAGCCGGTCGGAAGTGCTGTGGCCGGCTTCGGCCAGACCGCATTCCAGTCTAGATGAACCTCATGGTTGCGCTGCGTGGCTTGGTGCTGCACGCACCGCGTCAGGGCAGTCCCCGTCTGCTTGAGGAAAAAACACCCCCGGCCCGTGGGCCAGGGGTGCCTCGACAACTGTGCGCAAGGGGGGACTTGAACCCCCACGCCCGAAGGCACAGGAACCTAAATCCTGCGTGTCTGCCAATTTCACCACTCGCGCGGATGGTGGCCGGCTGTCCGGGGGACAGTCGGGCTTCCACCGGCCTCCAGTGTACCCGTTAGCTGTCCAGTTTCAGGTCCCGCCGGAGCTTGGCAACATGCCCGGTGGCGCGGACGTTGTACTGGGCCAGTTGGATGTGCCCCGCGGGATCAACCACCACGGTCGAACGGATAAGCCCCATGTAGGTCTTGCCGTAGTTCTTCTTCTCGCCCCAGGCGCCGTAGGCCTCGGCTACTGCGTGATCCTCGTCGGACAACAGGGGGAAGGTCAGGCTTTCGGCTTCGGCAAAGGCGGCCAGGGACTTGACGGGATCAGGGGAAATCCCCACCACTTGGTAGCCGGCTGCCTGCAGGGAAGCCAGGGAGTCGCGGAAATCGCAGGCTTGTTTGGTGCAGCCCGGCGTGGATGCGGCCGGGTAGAAATAGACAATCGTTTTCCTGCCCCGGAAATCCGAAAGGCTGACTGAATTGCCTGCCGCGTCCGGGAGGGTGAACTCCGGGGCAGTGGTGCCTGGGGTGAGTCGTTCGGCCAAAATTTACTCCTTGCATACGTGGGCGACTCCCCAGCTTAGTGGGGAGAAGCCACGGCTTCACCCTCTCCGCGCATATACTGTCGGCATGCCGGATATGGAGAGATGGCCCACTACGCGATTGCTTTCGACGGCGGCGCGGCTTGTGGAAATCTCGTGGAATGAAAAATTGAAGAACATCGGATTGACCCACGCCGGGGTGATTGCCATGCAGGTCCTTGCGGCGAAAGGGCCCATTACACAGGCTGCCTTGGCTGAAGTCGCGCGGGTCAAGGCGCAGACAATGGGCACTACGCTCGCCAGGCTGGAGTTGCACGGGCACGTCAGCCGCCAGCGCAGCGACTCGGACAGACGCAGCCATGTGGTGACACTCACAGAGGCGGGTTCGGCGGCGTTGGCCGAGGCGGTCAGGCTTGAGCAGGACGTTCTGGCTCCGGTGGCTGTGGACACATCCCGCCTCCGCGAGGAACTGAGGCTCGTGGTGCGGGGCCTTGCGGGCGCGCCGGTCCTCGACCGTCCAGCCGGAGAGCCGTTCCCCGGGGCGCCCCAGGACGGCAGTTTGTAGGAATTGCAGGAGGGCCGGCCCCCGGGCCGGCCCTCCTGCGCATCACGTACCAGGACGAAAACAAAAAGGCTCCGGACCGCATCAGTGGTCCGGAGCCTTTTCTCGTGGTGCACCCCCCGGGACTCGAACCCGGAACCCATTGATTAAGAGTCAATTGCTCTGCCAGTTGAGCTAGAGGTGCAGCTGTTGTGTTGGTGTCCAGGGCTTTTTCTTTCCCTGTTGACCTCCGCAACGACAGATAACACTACACCACCTTGTGGGTGGTTATGACCAAAAACGGCTCAGAGTGACGCATCACACTTTCGATGCCTGGGGTGGCCGCATTAAGAAGGTTCTGGAACGAAAAAAGGCTCCGGAGTGAATCACTCCGGAGCCTTGTTGTGGTGCACCCCCCGGGACTCGAACCCGGAACCCATTGATTAAGAGTCAATTGCTCTGCCAGTTGAGCTAGAGGTGCAGCTGTTTATTGGTAATCCCCGGGCAGTTTCTGCCTCAGCGATCTCCGCAACGACAAGTAACTCTACACGAGAACGCCGGATGTGTGAAATCGGCTGGAAGGCGTTAGCGGGACGACCGCAATACCAGCGCGAAATCGGGATTTCTGTTGTTACTCAGCACCCACAGAGCACCCCCCGGCGCGGCAGCGACGTCCCTGAGCCGGCCGTACTCACCCGTGAACCAAGCCACCGGGGCGCCGGCTGTCTCCCCATCAAGCGGCACAGCCCAGAGGCGTTGACCACGCAGGGCGCCGGTGTAGGCGACTCCGTCCACGATTTCCAGTCCGCTGGGCGATGCTTCCGAGGTGGACGGCCAGACGACCTTGGCGTCCAGGAAGCCGCTGCGGCCCGGGGCGCCGGTAACAGCAGGCCAGCCATAATTGCCGCCGGGAATGATGAGGTTGAGCTCGTCATCAACGTCAGGACCGAATTCACTGGCCCAGAGGCGGCCCTCACTGTCCCAGGCCAGGCCTTGCACGTTCCGGTGCCCGTAGCTGTAGACGGGGTTGTCGCCGAACGGGTTGCCCGGAGCGGCCTTTCCTTCCGCGGTCAGCCGGAGGATCTTGCCGCCCAGGGCGTTCGTGTCCTGGGGTTGTTCCCGGCGCTGTGAGTCGCCCGTTCCCACGTACAGATAACCATCGGGACCGAACCGGATCCGTCCGCCGTTATGGGTGGAAGCTTTGGACATGCCGGAGAAAATGACGTCGGGAGTGCCCAGTGCCAGGTTCCCGGAGGCATCTTCTGTCAGTTTCATCCGGGCTATCCGGTTATCGCTCGCAGCCGTGAAATACGCGTAGAGCCAGCGGTCGCTGGCAAAGGTAGGGGACAGGGCCAGTCCCAGCAGGCCCCCTTCGCCGCCAGGGTCGACGCCGGGAACCTCGCCGACCGTGGTGGTGCGGCCGTCCCGGATGCTCTTGACCAGCGCCGAGTCGCGCTCGGAGACTACCGCCGTGGCGTCCGGCAGGAAGACGACGGACCATGGCAGCTGCAGGCCGGCGTCGAGCTTTTGCTCCACCACCAGGGTGGGCGGTGTGGCAGCGGCTGGCGGTGCTGAGGTCCTGCCCGCCGTCGGGGCGGTTGCACCGGGCGACCCGGATCCGGGCGTGGCTCCGGAGCCCGGGGTCGCGGCGGTGCCCGGCTGGGAGGGGGTGCCTGTGCATCCGGCGATCAGCAGCATCCCCGCCGCCAGTGCGACGGCGGACCGTGCACGCAGAGCTTTAGCCCTGCCGCGGTGATGTTTGACGCCGGTCACGCTGGTCCCTCCGGTTCCCTTGCCGCAGTCTCCTCAATAACGGGTGCGGCGCGGTGGCCGGAAGCCGGCAGCCTCGGCATGGGCCGGCGATTCGAACCACACATCAGCTCCGGCCTCTGCGTACCCGGTTGAATCTTCGTCGTAGTAGGTCATGGAAGCGGCTTCTGCCTTGACGGGGTATCCCTCCGGGCCTGAACCGTCCTGGGCCGGCGCGGCCGAACCGACACCATAGGGGTGGTCCGCGGCGAGATGCCCTGATGCTGCGGCGGTGTCGGGCGCCACCGTACCTTCTTCTTCTGCGGCGGCCGTTTCCGCGCCCGGAAGGGTAGGGGCGTGTGGATCGGTGTATTCGTGGTGGTGGACGGGGGTTCCCTGGGCGTCAGTCCACGACGATTCCCACTCCGCCCGGTCGGCAGAGGTGTTTGCGGACGCGTCTGCAGGGGAGTCCTCCCAGTCATCCACGTCGCCGCCCGTGGCGGCCCCGGCGGGGGAAGCTGGATCCGCGGCCGGTGAATCGACAGCGGCCGTATCCACCACGGGCTCGTCCAACGCAGGTTCGGCCACTTCAGGCTTGTCGAGCACTGGCTCCTGGACGGCCGGCGAATCAGCAGGTGGATGTACTCCGGTGGGTTCTTCATCGACGGGGCCGCTGCCCTCCGAAGCGGCCTTGCCCAGGTTGGTAACGCCTGCCAGTCCTGCCACGCCTGCGGCTGCGGCAGCTGTCTCGGGGACGGAACGCGTATTGGCCGGTTCCGTAGCGGCCGGCGAACTGTTACCGGGCCGGCCCGGTGCGCCCGCGCGGGCTTCTCCCGAGGACGCCGCTACCTGGTTTTTGCCGGTGTTGCGGCTCATCAGCCACCAGACGACGGCTACCACGACAACAATGACGATGACCCAGATCAACCAATCCATGGTGTAGCCCTTCTGCTCACAGGGTGCAGTTAGTGGTGTTCCCGACGTTACGTCGCCGGAATTGGGCTGTCCAGCATCCCGCCGCCGGAGAGGCGGTATGGTTGTGCGCCGGGATTCCTTCAGTGCGCGGCGCATTCAGGGGCCGCTCAGGCAGCGCCTGAAATATTCGCAGGTTTCCCACTTAATCCGGGTTTCCCGTCGCCGGGGGAGGGCCGGACACATAGACTTTGGCTCATGAGTGACGCCACCCCTACTCCCACAGCCACCAAGCCGGACATCAAGCCCCGGAGCCGGGCAGTCACGGACGGCATCCATGCCGCGCCCGCCCGCGGCATGTTCCGTGCCGTCGGAATGGGCGACGACGACTTCGCCAAGCCCCAAATCGGTGTGGCGAGCTCCTGGAACGAGATCACGCCCTGCAACCTTTCCCTCAACCGACTCGCCCAGGGCGCCAAGGAAGGCGTCCATGCAGGCGGCGGGTTCCCGATGCAGTTCGGGACGATCTCCGTATCGGACGGCATCTCCATGGGCCACGAGGGCATGCACTTCTCGCTGGTTTCCCGCGAGGTCATCGCCGACTCGGTGGAAACCGTCATGCAGGCGGAGCGTATTGACGGCTCGGTTCTCCTGGCAGGGTGCGACAAATCCCTGCCAGGCATGCTCATGGCGGCCGCGCGACTGGACCTTGCCAGCGTCTTCCTTTATGCCGGGTCGATCATGCCCGGCTGGGTCAAGCTTGAGGACGGTTCGGAGAAGGAAGTCACCCTGATCGATGCCTTCGAAGCCGTGGGGGCCTGCGCAGCGGGGAAAATGAGCCGCGAAGACCTGGATCGGATTGAGAAAGCCATTTGCCCGGGCGAAGGTGCGTGCGGCGGCATGTACACGGCGAACACCATGGCCTGCATCGGAGAGGCGCTGGGCATGTCGCTGCCGGGGTCCGCGGCGCCTCCTTCGGCAGACCGCCGTCGTGACGAATTTGCCCGCAAGTCGGGCGAGGCTGTCGTCAACCTGCTGCGCCTGGGAATCACCGCGCGCGACATCATGACCAAGAAGGCCTTTGAAAACGCCATCGCCGTCACCATGGCGTTCGGCGGTTCCACCAATGCGGTCCTGCACCTGCTGGCGATCGCCCGCGAGGCCCAGGTGGAGCTGTCGTTGGATGACTTCAACAGGATCGGCGACAAGATCCCGCACCTGGGCGACCTCAAGCCTTTTGGGCGCTATGTCATGACGGACGTGGACAGGATCGGTGGCGTGCCGGTCATCATGAAGGCACTGCTCGACGCCGGTCTGCTGCACGGCGACTGCCTCACCGTCACGGGCAAGACGCTCGCGGAGAACCTCGCCTCCATCAATCCGCCGGACCTGGACGGGAAGATCCTGCGCGCCCTGGACAACCCCATCCACAAGACCGGTGGCATCACCATCCTCCACGGCTCCATGGCTCCTGAAGGGGCCGTCGTGAAGACCGCCGGCTTCGACGCCGACATTTTCGAGGGCACCGCGCGTGTCTTCGAGCGGGAACAGGGTGCCCTGGATGCCTTGGACCATGGCGAAATCCACAAGGGCGACGTCGTGGTGATCCGCTATGAAGGCCCCAAGGGTGGTCCCGGCATGCGTGAAATGCTTGCCATTACCGGTGCCATCAAGGGGGCTGGTTTGGGCAAGGATGTCCTGCTGCTCACGGACGGCCGCTTCTCCGGCGGCACCACCGGTTTGTGCATCGGGCACGTTGCGCCGGAAGCCGTCGACGGCGGTCCGATCGCCTTCGTGCGGGACGGCGACCGAATCCGGGTGGATATCGCGGCCCGTTCCTTCGACCTGCTCGTCGATGCCGCGGAGCTCGAAGCCCGCAGGGCCGGCTGGGAACCCTTGCCGGCGAAGTTCACCAAGGGTGTCCTGGCGAAGTACGCCAAGCTCGTCCACAGCGCCTCCACCGGCGCCTACTGCGGCTGAATACCTGGCCTGGGCTCCGCCTTCTCCACGGGGCGGAGTCCGGCACTTGGACACCGTTGTCCAAATAGTGGGATACGATGGTGCTCGATTGACACGTATCTCACTTAGAGGGAACACTGAACGCATGATCTCATTCGTTACCGTCGGCGTCGTCGTCCTTACCAAGCGCGTGGCATAGCCCGACTGGTAACGAACTGTCACGCGCAAACCCCTCGAAGAGCCGCAAGGCTGAGGGGTTTTTTTATTTGCAAGACCCATTCAACAGAAGATCCACAAGGAAGAGTCCGATGAGCAAAGGATCGCCGATCAGCCCCTCGCTGATGGCTGCAAAGTCCGCTGGAGCCACTAAAGCTCCGGAAAAGTTCGACCGTTCGGCCGAGGCCGTCGTCGTCGACGCTGCTGCACCTCTCTCTCCTGTCCTTGGGCCGAACAACGTTGTACCCCCAACGGTGATGACCGGCTCGCAAGCAATTGTCCGTTCGCTCGAAGAACTCGGCGTGGACGATATTTTCGGTTTGCCCGGTGGCGCGATCCTGCCCACCTACGACCCCTTGATGGCCTCCCGGATGAATCACATCCTGGTCCGTCACGAACAGGGAGCCGGCCACGCCGCGCAAGGCTACGCCATGGTTACCGGACGGGTTGGCGTTTGCATCGCCACCTCGGGCCCCGGTGCCACCAACCTCGTTACCGCCATCATGGATGCCCACATGGACTCCGTGCCGATGGTGGCCATCACCGGCCAGGTCTCCAGTGGCGTCATTGGTACGGACGCCTTCCAGGAAGCCGACATCGTGGGCATCACCATGCCCATCACCAAGCATTCGTTCCTGGTGACGGACCCCAACGACATCCCGCATGTCATGGCCGAGGCCTTCCATCTGGCCTCCACCGGCCGTCCGGGCCCCGTCCTCGTGGACATTGCCAAGGATGCCCAGGTGGGCCAGATGACCTTCTCCTGGCCCCCCAAGGTGGACCTGCCCGGCTACCGGCCTGTGGTCCGCGGCCACAACAAGCAGGTCCGCGAGGCGGCCAAGCTCATTGCCGCCGCCAGCAAGCCGGTCCTGTACGTGGGCGGCGGCGTCGTCAAGGGCCACGCCTCCGCTGAACTCATGGAGTTGGCCCAAGCCACCGGTGCGCCCGTGGTCACCACGCTGATGGCCCGCGGTTCATTCCCCGATTCCCACCCGCAGCATGTGGGCATGCCGGGCATGCACGGAGCGGTATCCGCTGTGACGGCGCTCCAGCAGGCCGACCTCCTCATCACCCTCGGTGCGAGGTTCGATGACCGGGTCACGGGCGTGCTGAAGACCTTCGCCCCCTTTGCCAAGGTCATCCACGCGGACATCGACCCCGCCGAAATCTCGAAGAACCGTACGGCCGATGTGCCGATCGTGGGCTCGGTCAAGGAAATCATTCCGGAACTGACTGAGGCCGTGAAGGCACAGTTCGAGCAGACCGGCACCCCGGACCTCGACACGTGGTGGGCGTTCCTGAACAACCTGCGGGACACCTATCCGCTCGGCTGGACCGAACCGGAAGATGGCCTGAGCGCCCCGCAGCGGGTCATCAAGCGCATTGGTGAGCTGACCGGCCCCGAAGGCGTCTACGTCGCGGGCGTGGGGCAGCACCAGATGTGGGCTGCCCAGTTCATCAACTACGAGCGTCCGCACGCCTGGCTGAACTCCGGGGGAGCGGGCACCATGGGCTACTCGGTCCCTGCCGCCATGGGTGCCAAAGTGGGTGAACCCGACCGCGTGGTCTGGGCCATTGACGGTGACGGCTGTTTCCAGATGACCAACCAGGAACTGGCAACCTGTGCCATCAACAACATCCCGATCAAGGTCGCGATCATCAATAACTCCTCGCTGGGAATGGTCCGCCAGTGGCAGACCCTCTTCTATGAGGGCCGATACTCGAACACCGACCTCAACACCGGGCACGACACCATCCGCATCCCGGACTTCGTCAAGCTGGCAGAGGCCTACGGCTGCGCCGCCCTGCGTTGCGAGCGGGACGAGGACATCGACGCCACCATCCGGAAGGCCCTTGAAATCAACGACCGCCCCGTGGTGGTCGACTTCGTGGTGAGCCCCAACTCGATGGTGTGGCCGATGGTCCCCGCCGGCGTCAGCAATGACCAGATCCAGGTTGCCCGCAACATGACCCCGGAATGGGAAGAAGAGGACTAAACCATGAGCCGCCACACATTGTCCGTCCTGGTTGAAGACAAGCCGGGTGTGTTGACGCGCGTTGCCAGCCTCTTCGCCCGCCGCGCCTTCAATATCAACTCCCTGGCAGTGGGACCCACCGAAGTTCCAGGCATGTCCCGCATGACGGTTGTCGTCGATGCCGACGGCGACCTCATCGAACAGGTCACCAAGCAGCTCAACAAACTGGTCAACGTGATCAAGATTGTGGAACTGACTTCCGAATCTTCCGTACAACGCGACCACATCCTGGTCAAGGTACGTGCGGATGCCGCAACACGTCTGCAGGTCACCCAGGCTGCAGACCTGTTCCGTGCCGCTGTCGTCGACGTCTCTACAGACTCGTTGGTGATCGAGGCCACCGGTACTCCGGAGAAGCTCGCAGCATTGCTTTCAGTGCTGGAGCCCTTCGGCATCCGCGAAATTGTGCAGTCCGGCACCTTGGCCGTTGGACGGGGATCCCGCTCCATGAGTGACAGGGCGCTTCGCTCCGCCTAGCGGACCGTCGTGTCCCGAACCGCAGCACCACATCAATATCCAGAAAACACTCAAGAGGAGTTACGCAAGTGACTGAAATGTTCTACGACGACGACGCCGACCTGTCGATCATCCAGGGTCGCAAGGTTGCCATCGTCGGCTATGGCTCGCAGGGCCACGCCCACGCGCTCAACCTGCGCGATTCCGGCGTCGAGGTTGTCATTGCGCTCAAGGACGGTTCCAAGTCCGCACCCAAGGCACAGGATGCCGGCTTTACCGTCAAGAACGTTGCCGACGCCGCCGAGTGGGCCGATGTCATCATGATCCTCGCGCCGGACCAGCACCAGCGCTCGATCTACAACGACTCCATCAAGGACAAGCTGACTGAAGGCAAGGCCCTCGCCTTCGCCCACGGCTTCAACATCCGCTTCGGATACATCGAGGCTCCGGCCGGCGTCGACGTGATCCTGGTTGCCCCGAAGGCTCCGGGCCACACCGTGCGCCGCGAATTCGAAGCCGGTCGTGGCATCCCGGACATCATCGCCGTCGAGCAGGACGCTTCCGGTTCCGCCTGGGACCTCGCCAAGTCCTACGCGAAGGCCATCGGCGGCACCCGCGCCGGCGTCATCAAGACCACCTTCACCGAAGAGACCGAAACCGACCTGTTCGGCGAGCAGTCCGTCCTCTGCGGTGGCGTTTCCCAGCTGGTCCAGTACGGCTTCGAAACCCTGACCGAAGCCGGCTACCAGCCGCAGATCGCCTACTTCGAGGTGCTCCACGAGCTCAAGCTCATTGTCGACCTCATGTGGGAGGGTGGCATCGCCAAGCAGCGTTGGAGCGTCTCCGACACCGCTGAGTACGGCGACTACGTCTCCGGCCCGCGCGTCATCACCCCCGAGGTGAAGGAAAACATGAAGGCCGTCCTGGCCGACATCCAGTCCGGTGCGTTTGCCAAGCGTTTCATCGACGACCAGGACAACGGTGCCGTCGAGTTCAAGGAACTGCGCGCCAAGGCAGAGCAGCACCCGATCGAAGGCGTTGGCCGCGAGCTGCGTTCCCTCTTCTCATGGCAGCAGCAGGACGAGGACTACGTTGAAGGCTCGGCTGCACGCTGATCCGTTCACCAGCAATGCCCGTCCGGCGTTCCACAGCCGGACGGGCATTGCTGTTTTCACGGTGGTCCGTCTCCCAGCGGAGGACTGTGAACTTCTTCACAACACAGCCTGCCCAGGCCGTAACATCACCCCCCGGCAGCGGATTCACAGCGCCGATTCGATATTCTGGGCTGGTCCCGGCGTCGTGCCCGGGCCACGCATCCGCTCCTTGTCCAGTACTGTTCCCAAGTTGTCCAAAGTAAGGTGCCACCCCGTGTCAGCCACCAAACCCGTCGTCCTCCTTGCCGAGGAACTTTCGCCCGCCACCATCGAGGCATTGGGCCCGGATTTCGAGATCCGCCAGACCGACGGCGCCGACCGCTCCCAGTTGCTGTCCGCCATTGCCGACGTCGACGCTATCCTGGTCCGTTCGGCCACCCAGGTTGATGCCGAAGCCATCGCCGCCGCGAAGAACCTCAAGGTCATCGCCCGTGCAGGCGTGGGGCTGGACAACGTGGACATCAAGTCCGCTACCCAGGCCGGCGTCATGGTGGTCAACGCGCCCACCTCCAATATCGTCTCCGCGGCCGAACTCACGGTGGGCCACATCCTGAGTCTCGCGCGCCACATTCCCCAGGCCAGCAGCGCCCTCAAGAACGGCGAGTGGAAGCGCTCCAAGTACACCGGCATCGAGCTGTTCGAAAAGAAGATCGGCATTATCGGACTTGGCCGCATCGGCGCGCTCGTGGCTGCCCGCCTGCAGGGTTTCGACACGGAAATCCTGGCCTACGATCCCTACATCACGGCTGCCCGCGCTGCCCAGCTTGGCGTCAAGCTCGTCACCCTTGATGAACTTTTGGAAAACTCCGACTTCATCACCATCCACATGCCCAAGACGCCTGAGACCGTCGGCATGCTGGGCGCAGACGCCTTCCGCAAGATGAAGGAAACGGCCTACGTGATCAACGTTGCCCGTGGCGGTCTGGTGGACGAGGAAGCACTTTACATTGCCCTCAAGGAAGGCCAGATTGCCGGTGCTGGCGTCGATGTCTTCGTCAAGGAGCCCAGCACGGACCTGCCCTTCTTCGAGCTGGACAACGTCGTGGTCACCCCGCACCTGGGTGCATCCACGGACGAGGCCCAGGAAAAGGCCGGCGTATCGGTAGCCAAGTCCGTCCGGCTGGCCCTGGCCGGGGAACTCGTTCCGGATGCAGTCAACGTCGCCGGCGGCGTGATCGCACCGGACATCCGTCCAGGCATCCCGCTGATCGAAAAGCTTGGACGCATCTTCACCGCACTGACCCACGCCTCCCTGACCCAGATCGACGTCGAGGTCGCCGGCGAAATCGCTGCCCTGGATGTCAAGGTCCTCGAGCTGGCCGCCCTGAAAGGCGTCTTCGCGGACGTCGTAACGGAGCAGGTTTCCTACGTCAACGCTCCGGTGATTGCGGAGCAGCGCGGCATCAACACCCGCCTGATCACCACCCCGGATGCCGAGGACTACCGCAACGTCCTGACCATCCGCGGTGCCCTCAGCGATGGCTCCCAGATCTCCGTGGCGGGCACCCTGACCGGTCCCAAGCAGGTGGAGAAGCTGGTGGGCGTCAACGGCTACGACGTTGAAATCCCCATCAGCGAGCACCTCGTCGTGGTGGCCTACGCCGACCGTCCGGGTGTCATCGGAACCATCGGCCACATCCTTGGCATGAACAACATCAACATCGGTGGCATGCAGGTGGCGCGCCAGACCGAAGGTGGGCAGGTTCTGGCCCTCCTGACCATCGACAGCTCCGTTCCCCAGCAGGTTCTGGAAGCCATTAAGGCCGGTATTGGGGCAGAAATGGTCCGCGAAGTGGACCTCGAAGACTAAGCCTGCTTACTACCGCCAGGTTGACGTGCCGGGGACACACCCCTGACACGTAAGGGTGGCCGGTCTGCTTACAATGGCTGGGTCCGGGATTCGGACCCGGCAGCAGGCCGGCCACTACTTTTTGCACACCAGGCCCGGGATACCTTTGTGTTTTTCGAGGAATCACGGACTACGTGTGCGCGCCCGCAATCAAGGTCACAGGGAGCCCAATGAACGCCGTCCAAAGGTTCATCAGAAGCCGTGTGCTGCTGCTGACCGCGGCCATTCTGATCGTCGCGATGTGCTTGTCCGTCCTCGTCCAGAGCCAGTCGCAGGCAGCACTGAACAGGACCGTGGACGAGAACTCGCGGGGTCTGTACGACATCCTGGTCCAGGCCAAGCCGGACCAGTCCAAGGACGGCGACGGTGGTTCCCTCATCCAGCCGGAGATCGCCAATGGCCAGGGCGGCATCAGCTTCGAACAACTTGATGCCATCCGTGAAATGGGCCAGACCGCGGTGGCGGCGCCCATCAGCCTCGTCTCCCGCGTCTCACAAAACCTTGAAGCGCCCCGGCTCAACGCCATGGACTACCTCGGCTACAACGCGGCCCTCGCCGGGGCCGTCACGGCGGGCGATCCGTCCGCCCTGGACTCCAGCAAGTGGCCTGCTGCCGAGTCCGTGTTGTCCGATACCGCGAAGAAGTACCGCCTGACCGCCTCGGCCACCAGCTCTGACGGCGTCAACGAACAGACTCTGTTCAAGACCAGCGCCGAAGGCAGCCTTGGCAAGGGCAGGCTGGTCCAGGAGAAGACTGCCGGTGGCTCCAACGTCCGCATCGCTGGTCCGGAAGGCGAGACGGGCATCAAGTTCCCGGCCCCCGCACTGGGCTCGGAGCACAACCTCTTCAATCTCTCGGTTGCCCTTCCCCTGGCGCCCGAGGTGACCGAGTCCGTCGTCGCCGTCGACCCTGCCGCCGAGCGCGCCCTGCTGGGGTCTGCAGGCGACTTCCTGTCACCGCTGGAGAAGGCCCCTCCGGCCGACGCCCGCAATGCCGGAGCCATCGGCCGCCACTTCGAAAGCCTCTTCACCACAGGCCTCAGCATGGAGCAGTTGGAAGAGGGCCCGGATTTCCTGGGCGTGAAACTGAAGTACTGGGCTCCGCTGATGACGCAGTACCAGCAGGCCAAGCGTGATGGCCTGCTGACAGACGACTCCCAGGCCATCCCGCTGATCGTCCGCACCGGGACCTCGCTGGACCTTAAGTACTCGGTCAAGATCGAGGAAATCGACGACTCAGGCAAGGTGGTCAACGAGGTCGGCACCGTGACCAAGTCCCTGGACAAGGATTACCTGCCCTTCGTATCCAAGGCGCCGTTCGACCTTGAATGGCCCGGTTCCAAGGACCACAGCGAACTCCTGGGCAGCACGGCCTCCTTCAGCCAGGGCCTGTACAACCCGGCAACGTGGAGCACCGACTTTGCCGCGGCCCCCACGTACCAGGATGGCGACGAGGCTTCCAACGGTGCCTCCGACAAGACGGCCACCCCTGGAGAATGGGTAACCGTCAACCGCCTCCCGGAGAAATCGTCCTTCGGCGCGGCCGTGGACCAGACCCAGCGCAAGCCGGTGGACGAGCGTTCCTACCGCGAGGACCTGGAAACCGGCAAGAAGCCGGCGGCCCCCATGCCCATGGTGTACGGAACTTTCGATCCCGCCGCCGTGCAGGAAGCCGCGGGCGACGTCAACAAGCTGCCCTTGGGCGGCTACGATCCCGCTCCCATGACCCTCACCAAGGATGCCGAAGGCAAGGACGTCACGGAAACCGGCCTCAAGCCCTCCCTGAGCGCTACGGGCCTGGTCAGCCAGTCCGCCGGAGCCATTACCGACTACTACGGTCTGGCGGCAGCCCGCGGATACGATTCCAACGCCAACGTCATCGATGCCGTGCGGGTTCGTGCCACGGCAACCGGCAACTGGAAGCAAGCCCAGCCCGAGGTCGAGAAGCTCGCTGCCCAGATCCGCGACATGGGCCTGGAAGCCACTGTCGTGGCAGGTTCCGCCCGTGAAGACGCCAACATCTTCGTCCCCGGTTACAGCAAGGACGACGCCGGCAAGGAATCCGCGCTGGGCACCGTCCAGCAGTCGTGGGTGCGGCAGGACGCCGCCGATGCCGTCTCCGGCTCCCTGACGGGCACCAACATCACACTGCTCTTCCTGACGCTGCTCGGTGCCACGCTCCTCACTGCCGCGTCAACGGTCAGCTACATCCGCCAACGGCGGAGCGAGGCCGGGATCCTCCGGGCCATGGGCTGGACCCAGAAGCGCATCAGGACCTGGGTGCTGGAAGAGTTCGCCGTGGGCGCTGCTGCCCTCGCGGCTGCAGGCATCATCCTGAGCCTGCTCAGCTGGAACCTCGCCACGGTGATCGTCTCGGTGACCATGCTGCTGATCTACAGCGGTGCAGCCTTGCTTGCCTCCCAGCAGTTGCGGCACCGCGTGGTGGTGGACCAGGAACCGCAGCATGACGACCGTCTGGTGACCGTAGATTCGCCGTTGACCTTTGCCAACAGGCAGCTCACCACCAACCGCTTCAACTCTGTGTCACTGGCCGTCGCTGTGGGTGTCTTCGGCGCGGCCGTCGGTGCGCTCATCGCGCTGCTGATTGATATTCCCCGTGCCGCCGGCGCCAGTGCCCTCAGCGGTCTGGCTGCTGCGAGCATCGCGCTGCCCAGCGTGATCCTTGCTGTGTTCGGTGTGGTGGTGGGCCTGCTGCTGACCCTGGTGACCGGTCGCTTCGAGCTTCACGCAAAGCGCGAGTACCTTGGCACGCTGCGTGCCATGGGATGGAATCCGGACATGCTGGGGCAGGTCCGGTTCTTCGAAAACGCACTGGTGGGCACGGTAGCCCTTCCCCTGGGCGTTCTGGGCGCCCTGGGGCTGGGCCTGCTCCTTGCTCCATATGCGGCGCTGTGGGCTGGCCTGGCTGGCCTGCTCGCCGTGATCTGCTGGATTCCGATTGCAACGAAAGTAGTCAAATGACGGACAATCACAACCCCGAACTGGCGGCGACCCCGGAATCCACGGAAGAGTCGCTGCAGACCAGGGCCAACACGATCGTGAAGGCCGCCGACCACGCAACGCCTCTGGAGCTGAGCCGCGTCACCATCCACTACGGCGGGGACAAGGGCGGCGCAGAGGAAGTTGACGTCGTCGACGACTTCAACCTGACGCTCCACGCAGGCGAAATGCACTGCATCGCCGGTCGAAGCGGTTCCGGCAAGACGAGTATCCTGACCGTCAGCGCGGGCCTGACCCTGCCGACGTCGGGCAAGGTGTTTTGGGAAGGCCAGTCCCTGGAGGCCATGGGCGATGACGAAATTGCCGACCGCCGCCGGGCGCTGATCGGCTACGTGGATCAGGGCGGGGCCCTCATTGACGGCATGAGCGCACTGGAAAACGTGCTGCTCCCGGCGGTTCCCGACGGCGAAGTCGAGCAGCGCACGGAGATGGCCAAGGACCTCCTGGACCTGGTGGGCCTGGGTCGTCGCATGCGGCACCGTCCCGCCCAGTTGTCCGGTGGTGAGCGCCAGCGCGTGGCCATCGCCCGTGCCCTCATCCTGGGCACGCGTGTCCTGGTTGTTGACGAGCCAACGGCCAGCCTCGACCGGGCAGCGGCCAACCGCATCATCGGTATCCTGAAGGACACCACCAGCGACGGCATCGCCGTGTTGGTGGCGTCCCACGACCACGAGTTGGTCCGCTTGAGCGATACGCTCACCGAACTGAACTAGTCCAGGCAGGCATATGTCGCCGGGTGCGCCGGCACCAGCCGGACCGGCCGTCATATGCGGCCGGTCCGGCCATTCCATTCGAAAAAAAGGTAACTTCTTAGAGTGACGTCTGCAGAGAAACCCCCGTTTTACATCACCACGGCCATCAGCTACCCCAACGGTGTGCCCCACATCGGCCACGCCTACGAGGTCATCGCCACTGATGCCATGGCGCGTTTCAAGCGCCTGGACGGTCATGAAGTGTTCTTCATGACCGGAACGGACGAGCACGGACTCAAGATGCAGCAGTCGGCTGAAAAGGAAGGCCTGACCGCCAAGGAGTTGGCCGATCGGAACTCCGCCGCGTTCAAGCAGATGAGCAAGGATCTGGGGATCTCCCACGACCGCTTCATCCGCACCACGGACCCCGACCACTACACCGCGTCCCAGGCCATCTGGAAGAAGATGGAAGCCAACGGGGACATCTACCTGTCCAAGTACGAGGGCTGGTACTCGGTGCGCGACGAGGCCTACTACGTCGAGGACGACACCGTGGTCAAGGAGGACGGCCTCCGCTACTCCAAGGAGACGGATACCTTGGTCACCTGGACGGCGGAGGAGAGCTACTTCTTCCGGCTGTCCGCCTACCAGGAGCGGTTGCTCGCCCTGTACGAAGAGCAGCCCGATTTCGGTGCGCCGCAGTCGCGCTTCAACGAAGTCATCAGCTTCGTCAAGCGTGGCCTTGAAGACCTGTCCATCAGCCGCACCACTTTCGACTGGGGCGTTCCGGTCCCGGGCGATGAAAAGCATGTCATGTATGTTTGGGTGGACGCCCTGACCAACTACCTGACCGGCGCCGGATACCCGGACATCGAATCGGAGTCCTTCAGGAAGTTCTGGCCTGCCGACGTTCACGTTATTGGCAAGGACATCTCCCGCTTCCATGCCATCTACTGGCCGGCGTTCCTCATGAGTGCCGGGCTGGACTTGCCCAAGCGCGTGATGATCCACGGCTTCCTGACCAACAACGGCGTGAAGATGTCCAAGTCCCTGGGCAACGTAGTGGCACCGCAGGACTTCGTGAACCAGTATGGCCTGGACCAGTGCCGGTTCTTCTTCCTGCGCGAAGTGCCCTTCGGCGCGGACGGCAGCTACAACCACGAGGCCATCGTGGGCCGCATGAACTCCGACCTCGCCAACAACTTCGGCAACCTGGCCCAGCGTTCGCTGTCCATGGTGGCCAAGAACTGCGAGGGCAAGGTCCCCGTCCCCGGCGAATTCACGTCCGAGGACAAAGCGTTGCTGGCAAAGGCGGGAGAACTGCTGGAAACAGCCCGAGGGGCTTTCGACAAGCAGGAGTTCAGCCGCGCGTTGGAGGCCATTTGGTCCGTGCTCGGGGATACCAACGCCTACTTCGCCGAGCAAGCACCATGGGTCCTGCGCAAGACCGACGTCGAACGAATGAACACGGTTCTCTACGTCACCCTCGAAGTGGTGCGCATTGTGGCGATCCTTGCCCAACCCGTCATGCCGTCGTCGTCCGCGAAGCTCCTTGAGGTGCTCGGCCAGCCTGAGGGCGAAGCCCGACAGTTCTCCGCGATCGCCACCCCCATCGTGGCCGGGACACAACTGCCCGCCCCGGCACCGGTCTTCCCCCGCTACGAGGAACCGGCCGAAGCCTAGCCAACGCTCTCTCACCTATTACCCCTTTCACACCAACGCTCTCTCACTTCCCGCCCGTCAGGCTGACGGAAGTGAGAGAGCGTTTGGCGTTGGGGCCGTTTTGGTGAGAGAGCGTCAGGCGGTAGCGAGGCCCTCAACCGGTGACAAGCGGGCTGCCCGCCGCGCGGGAAGCACCGATGCCAGGAGGCCGGCTACCACTGCCACTCCGAAGACGGCCGCCAGTTGCAGCCACGGCACTGACGGGACGACGTCGGCCACCCCGCCCAGCGTTGACTGGGCGCCCAGCCAGCCGTACACGATGCCCAGGGCTGCGCCCAGCACGGCAGCTACGCCGGCCACGAGCACGGCCTCGAGGGCCAGCATCCCCCTCAACTGTCCCTTGGTCAGGCCGAGGGCGCGGAGCAGGGAGTTCTCCCGCGTCCGCTCCAGGACCGATAGGGAGAGGGTATTGGCCACACCGATCAGGGCGATAACCACGGCCACGCCCAGCAACCCGGTGACCACCAGCAGCAGGACATCGATGATGCTGTTGAACGTTGCGCGTTCAATCGCGGCACCACTGACGCTCCGCTCGGGGACTCCCAAGGCTGCGGCGATGTCCTTCTGGATGGCCAGGACCTGGTCGGCGCCTACCGTGTCGGCCACTTTCACCCACACCATCCCGGCAGTACCCGGAAGGGGCGCGGACTTGATCGTGGAACTGTCCACGAAAGCAGGGACATGCCGGGTCCGGAGCACGGTGGCGTCCAAAGCGACAGGCCCCGCCCCGGTTGACACCGTGGCCTTGCCCGCGGGCGAGTCCTCCGGAAGGTAAATGACGCCCGGACGCAGTTGCTGCAAGGTGATGTCCCGCATGACGGAAGCGGCATCGGCGGCGTCAAGGGCATGGACGGGAGAGTCAGCCAGGGTTCCGACGGCGGGCAACAGGACTGCTTTTTCCACGCCCTCCAGGGCAGAGATGCGGGTAAGGGCCTGGTCCGTATCCAACGGCCCGGTCTTGCCGTCCACGGCGGTCTGTGCAGCCAGATCCACGGGGTAGTTCTCCGCCAGCGTCGAATTGAACGCCTGCCGTGCCGTGGCCGCACCGGTCATCATCAGCGACACGAGGGTCACTCCGATCAGCAGGGCAGCAGCCGTGGCCGATGTCCGGGCCGGGTTCCTGATGGCGTTGAGTGCGGCGAGCCGTCCAGGAACACCTGCCGGCGATGCCAGCCGTCCGGCGAGGGCAACCACGGGAGGAATGAAGAGCGATGCGCAGAGCAGGATGCCGATGAACGACGCCGCTCCGCCGAGCAGGGCCATGGGCAGCGAAACATTCATGCTTCCCCATGCCAGCAGCGACGCACCGCCGGCTGCGCTGAGCAACCCCAGTGCCAACCGGAGCCGTCCGCGCCGGTTGCTCACCGAAGCTTCGTCCGCAGGCCTCAGGGCTGCCAGGGGTGCGACGGCGGTTGCGGCCTTGGCCGGAACCAGTGCGGCCAGGATGGTCAACACGGTTCCTGCGGCGAGCCCCGCGATGACGGCCGAGGGCGGTACGGCCAGTGTCGCGAAGGACTGCTCCGGCTGCGTTCGTGCCCAGGCGATCAGGCCGGACATCAGGCCCACAGCAGCCGCCACTCCCAGCACCGAGGACAGGAAGCCGACCACCAGGGCCTCAAGTATCACGGAGTTCCGGATCTGCGACCGGCCCGCACCGAGGCACCTCAGCAAGGCCAGTTCCCTGGTCCGTTGGGCAATAAGTACCGAGAAGGTATTCGCGACCACCAGCGTGGATACCAGGATGGCCACCCCGGCAAAGGCCAGCAGGACCAGAGTCAATTGGTCCTGCCCCGCGCTCAGCATGGCGACGGTCGATGTGACCTTTTCCTGGGCCGTTTCCACGGTGGTGTCCCCGGCTCCTGCGGCTTTCATCCGATGGGTGATGTAGTCCTTGGCGGCCGCCGTGTCTTCCCCGGGCTTAATGGTGAACTGCAGCCCCGAGTAGCCGGTACCGGCGTCCTGCACTGCGTTCAGCACAGGTGCAGAGGCTACAAGCTGGGCAGCGGAGGATGAAAACGGGTCGTTCGTCGGCTGGATCAAGCCGGAAACGGTCACTTTGGCGTTCTTGACCGGTCCTGGGCCGTGCAGCTCGAGGGTGCTGCCGGTCTCGAGGCCCAGATGCCGGGCTGTCTTGGAGTCGATAACGACGTCGAAGGGGCCGGACGGCATGGACCCGGAGGTCAGGACGGCTGGTTCCAACGCGGGCGGCGCGGCAGTCCGCACCTTGCCGTACTGTTCGCCGTCGCCGGCCTGGAAGGTCACGTAGGCCGAACGTTCGGCGTAGCTTTCCTCCACGGCAGGGGAGGACGCGGCAGCATCAACGGCGGCCTGTGTGAAGGGAACGCCTTCAGCGGACGTGGCCACGAGGTCTGCCTTCCGGTAGGCCTCGCCGATGCTGGCGCCAAGGGAAGCGGTAGTGCTTGCCCCCACCATGAGGGTGGCAGCGAGGAACATGACGGACAGCATCACCGCCAGGCCGATGGCGATGAACCGCCGGAAGTGAGTCGTCACTTGGGACATGGCAACACGAAGCACGGCTCATGCCCCCAGTTTGCCGAGGGCTGCCAGGACCGAGTCGGCTGATGGCTGGTGGATCTCGCCCACCAGTCCGCCGTCGCTCATCAGCACCACCCGGTCTGCGTAACTGGCGGCCACGGGGTCGTGCGTGACCATGATGATGGTCTGGCCCATCTCAATGCTGCTGCGGCGCAGCAGCGACAGGACCTCGCCGCCGGACTTGGAATCCAGGTTTCCCGTGGGCTCGTCACCGAACACGACGTCCGGACGTGTCAGCAGTGCCCTGGCCACGGCGACCCTCTGCTGCTGGCCTCCAGATAGTTCGTGCGGCCGGTGCTTTAACCTGTCCCTCAAGCCCAGGGTACTGACAACGGTATCCAGCCACCCGGCGTCGGCTGTTGTGCCCGCCAGCGCCAGCGGCAGGGTGATGTTCTGCTCGGCGGTGAGCGTGGGCACCAGGTTGAAGGCCTGGAACACAAACCCGATCCGCTCCCGACGAAGGGCTGTCAGTTGGCGGTCGTCGAGTCCGGTGATGTCTGTTCCACCCAGGACGATGCGGCCCGAGTCTGCGGTGTCCAGCCCGGCCAGGCAATGCATCAGGGTGGACTTGCCGGAGCCCGAAGGGCCCATGATGGCGGTGAACTTTCCGGCCTCGAAGCTCACCGAGACCTCGTTGAGGGCCATGACCCGGGTGGCGCTGCGGCCATAGCTTTTGGTCAACGCGAAAGCTTCGACGGCGGGCCGTGCGGTGGGCTGGCCGGTGGCGGGTTCGCGGTCCGGACCGGACGGGTGGGGTATGGACGTGAAAGTTGTCATGGTTTCACGCTATTTTCCGGACCCGCCCTGCCGGATCGGGCAGAAGTACCATCCTTCCGGCGGTCCACTCATACCCAGGTCTGAGGGCTACGTTCCCGGCGACACGACTCCGGTCTCATAGGCAACGACCACAACCTGCACGCGGTCGCGGGCGCCCAGCTTGGCCAGGATGTGCCCCACGTGGGTCTTGACGGTGGCCTCGGAGAGGAAGAGCCCGGCTGCAATCTCCGGATTGGACCGGCCTTGTGCGATGAGCTTGAACACTTCGTGCTCGCGGGCGGTGAGGCTTTCCACGGCGGCAGCGTGCTTGCTTCGTTCCGGTGTCTGCGCCTGCAGCAAGGGGGCGACGTGGTCCAGCAGCCGGCGGGTCGTGGACGGCGCGATGACAGCATCCCCGCGGTAAACCGTACGGATGGCATCAAGGAGTTCCTCCGGGGGAGCATCCTTGAGGAGGAATCCGCTGGCCCCCGCCTGGATGGCCGCGAGGGCATATTCGTCAAGGTCGAAGGTGGTGAGCACCACGATCTTTACGTCGGCACGCCGGGAACCTGCAGGCTGGGCGGCGGCCTGCTCCAGCAGGCGTCGGGTGGCTTCGATGCCGTCCATGCCCGGCATCCTCACATCCATCAGTACGACGTCGGCCGCAGTAGCATTCAAAGCGTGCACGGCTTCGATTCCGTTGCCGGCCTCGGCAACAACCTCCAGGTCCGGCTGCGAGTTGATCAGCATGCCGAAACCCGAGCGGACCAGGTGCTGGTCGTCAACGAGTGCCACCCTGATGGGCGGGAGAACATCCGGCATGGGGTCAAGCCTCCGAGTAGGGAATGAATGCGGACACACGGAAACCGCCGCCCTGTTCCGGGCCTGCGGTCAAGGAACCATCGTAAAGGGAGATCCGCTCGCCCATGCCACGCAGTCCGTTGCCGCCCCCGGGGGGCGGCGGATCAGCAGCGGCTCCGCGGCCGTCGTCGAGGATGTCCAGCTGCAGGCCGCGGCCCTGCCACGCGAGCGAGACCTTTGCGGTCGCCGTCGGACCGGCGTGCTTCATAACGTTGGTGAGGGCTTCCTGGATGATCCGGTAGGCGGTCAGTTCAGCACCGGCCGGAAGGTTGCGGCGGGGGAGGCCGCTCTGTTCGAAGGTGACCTGGAGGGTGGCCGCGCGGAAGCCCAGGAGGAGTTCGTCCAGGTCGGCCAGCCGCGGCTGCGGCCTGGTGGGGGAGTCGTCGTCGGAGCGCAGGACCCCCAAAAGGCGGCGCATCTCGGCCAGGGAGTCCCGTCCTGTGGCAGCGATGGTCGCCAAGGCGTCGGTGGCGAGTTCGGGCTTCGCCGCGGCAGCATAACGTGCGCCGTCGGCCTGGGTGATGATCACGGACAGGGAATGGGCCACGATATCGTGCATTTCACGGGCGATGTGGGAGCGTTCATCGGCGGCAGCCAACTGGCGTTCCTGCTGCTGCTCGACTTCCATCCGCCGCGTCCTGTCCTCGAGGGCCTGCAGTTGCAGCCGCCGGACCCGGGTGAGGTCGCCCAGCGTCCAACTGACCAGTACCAGCATCCAGATCAGTACGGTGTAGAGGGCACCGATGGTGAGACCCATGATGCCGGACTCGGCCGAACCGGAGTATTCCCGCGTGGTAAGCATGACGCCACCCAGCAGTCCCAGCAGCAGGACAGTGCGGCTGGCCCATGCGGGACCATAGGCGGCTGTCGCATAGATGATGAGCGGGACGGCGATTTGGCCGGCTACCGGTTCTGCGCCCACCGCCCATTGGACGAGGCACACAAGGACCACGACGCCGGCCGCCACCACCGGGCGGGTGCGTCGCCAGGCGAGCGGCAACAGGAGGCCGCAGGAGAAGAGGAACAGGAGGGGGCGGTCGGCCAGCAGGTAGACAGGGCCAAACAACAGAAGCAGGAGGATGGTGGCCGTCAGGTCCACCGTAAAGCGGTTTAAGCGGAACCATTCATATAACGCGTGCCTTCTGTCCACCCCACGACTCTATGTGCCGGGACCGCTCCGGGCATCATGCCAGGGTCTGAGGTTCAGGGCGGCTGTTCACAGGATGAGACGATTTTGACCAGCATGTGGATGACACGGCTAGATGGAGTCATGAGTGCATCGTCCATCAATCTTGCTGTCATCCCCGGCGACGGCATTGGCCCCGAGGTCATTGCAGAAGCCGTGAAGGTCCTGGAAAAGGCTGTGGCCGCCGAAGGCGTCACCCTTGAGCAGACCCACTACAAGCTCGGTGCCCAGCACTGGCTTGAGACCGGCGAGACACTTCCGGACGAGGTACTCGAGGACCTCCGCACGCGCGATGCCATCCTTTTCGGCGCGGTGGGGGCAGCCCCGGGTGACACCCGGATTCCCTCCGGGATCATCGAACGCGAGATGCTGCTCAAGCTCCGCTTCAGCCTGGACCACTACGTCAACCTGCGCCCCTCACGGCTGTACGGCACGGTGGGAAGTCCGCTGGCAAACCCGGGCGAGATCGACTTCATCGTGGTCCGCGAAGGCACCGAAGGACCCTACGTTGGAAACGGCGGCACCCTCCGCGGCGGAACTCCGCATGAAGTTGCCACCGAAGTCTCCCTGAACACGGCGCACGGTGTGGAGCGGGTGGTCCGCGATGCCTTCCGCCGCGCCAACGAGCGTCCGCGCAGGCACGTCACCCTCGTGCACAAACACAACGTCCTCGTCTTTGCCGGACACCTGTGGAAGCGCACCGTCGAGGCCGTGGCCAAGGATTTCCCCGAGGTCACCCATGACTACCTGCACATCGATGCCGCCACCATCTTCCTGGTGACCGACCCCGCCCGATTCGATGTCATCGTCACCGACAACCTCTTCGGCGACATCCTGACCGACCTTGCAGCTGCCGTCACCGGGGGCATCGGACTCGCCGCGTCAGGCAACATCAACATGGACCGCACCGCACCGTCCATGTTCGAACCCGTCCATGGCTCCGCCCCGGACATCGCAGGCCAGCAGAAGGCAGACCCCACTGCTGCGATCCTGTCAGCAGTGCTGTTGCTGGACCACCTTGGCTACACCTCGGCGGCCCGCAAGATCGAAGCGGCAGTCATTGCCGACGTCGAAAGCCGCACCGGCGAGCCGCGCAGCACCGCTGCGATCGGCGACGCCATTGCGGCCGCACTTTAGGCCCATTACCCAGGCGTAAGCTTGTCTTGAATTATTTACCTGCTTCCTTGGTCCATCGCTGAACCACACCCTCTTTAAGGGGGCCGCGGTTCGCACTGCCAGGTAGCTGACTGTGGAGGAAACATGACTCAGACTGCCCATGGCGTCGAATTCAGCCAGCAGCTTTCGGCCAACCCGAAGTCTGTTGAGGAGCGTGCAGCCGTCCTGGCGAACCCGGGGTTCGGCGACTACTTCACCGACCACACCGCCGTCGTCGACTACAAGGTCGACGCCGAAGGCAAGGGAGGTTGGCACAATGCCCGCATCGAACCCTACGGACCGATCGCCCTGGATCCTTCGGCTGCGGTTCTGCACTACGGCCAGGAAATCTTCGAAGGCCTCAAGGCCTACCGCCACGCCGACGGTTCGGTCTGGACGTTCCGTCCAGAGGCCAACGCGGCGCGCCTGAACAAATCCGCCCGTCGCCTGGCGCTGCCGGAACTGCCCGAGGAGTATTTCCTGGGTGCTATCCGTGAGCTGGTCCAAGCCGACAGGGAATGGGTACCCTCCGGTGACGGCGAGGCCCTGTACCTGCGTCCGTTCATGATCGCCACCGAGGCGTTCCTTGGCGTCCGGGCAGCCCGTGAAGTTTCCTTCCGCGTCATCGCCTCGCCGGCGGGCAACTACTTTGGCGGTGAGCTCAAGCCCGTTTCCATCTGGATTTCCCGCGAGTACGCCCGCGCAGGCCGCGGTGGCACGGGTGCGGCGAAGTGCGGCGGCAACTACGCCGCGTCCCTGATCGCCCAGCAGGAAGCCGAAGCCAACGGCTGCAAGCAGGTGCTTTTCCTTGACCACTTCAACGATGACGCCGTGGAAGAGCTCGGCGGCATGAACGTGTTCTTCGTGTTCAAGGACGGCTCGCTCGCCACTCCGGCGCTGAGCGGCACCATCCTCGAAGGTGTCACCCGGTCCTCCGTCATCCAGGTGGCCAAGGACATGGGCCGTGAAGTTTCCGAGCGCAAGATCACTCTGGACGAATGGCGTGAGGGCGTAGCGTCCGGCGAGATCACCGAGGTCTTTGCCTGCGGTACCGCCGCGGTTATCACACCGATCGGGGTGCTCAAGGACGCCACCGAGTTCATCGGCTCCGAGGACGCCAAGGCCGGCGAGACCACCATGGCCATCCGTGAACAGCTTCTCGGCATCCAGACCGGAACGGTCGAGGACCGCCACGGTTGGCTGACCCGCCTGGTCTAGCAGCAGAATCCACGACGGCGGCCGGTTACCTTGGGCTTTCAAGGTGACCGGCCGCCGTCGTACTCCCCGACCCTCTCTCACCGAAGTCCCACTTCCCGCGGACCCTCTCTCACCAAAGTCCCACTTCCCGCGGACCCTCTCTCACCGATGCCAGTCGGGTGAGAGAGGGCTGGCTGTAAGGGGGCCTTCGGTGAGAGAGCGTCCAGTGGAGGGGGTGATTAGGTGATAGAGGGATGGCAGGAAGGTGGCGATAGGTGAGAGAGGGTCGAAGGGTGCCAAGATAGGACGGTGACTTCCAGCGACGCATTCCATCAGCCCGAGAGCCGGCCCGACAGCTCGCTCCAGCAAAGCAGCGGGCTGACCCGCTTCCGGCTGGCCCCCAATCCCGGGCCCATGAGCCTGGATGGCACCAACTCCTACGTCATCGGTGCGCCGGGATCGGACCACGTGGCCATCGTCGATCCTGGGCCGGAGGACGGGCCGCACCTGGCCGCACTGGCTGCGGCCGGAAAGGTCGACGTCGTCCTGATTACGCATCGCCACGCCGACCACACCGAGGCCTCCGCCCGGTTCCATGAGTTGACCGGAGCGCCTGTCCGGGCCGCCCTCGCAGAACATTGCCATGGTGGGGAGCCACTCACTGATGGCGAGGTGATCCATGCAGCCGGCGTCGAAATCCGCGTTCTTGCAACCCCTGGCCATACCTCGGATTCTGTTTGCTTCCACCTGCCTGCTGACGGTCCCACGGGGTCGGTGCTGACCGGCGACACTATCCTCGGCCGCGGCACAACGGTCCTTGACTACCCGGACGGACGCCTGGGTGACTACCTGTCCAGCCTCGACCGGCTCGAAGCACTCGGACCTGCGACCCTGCTCCCGGCCCATGGCCCCGTGCTGCCGGCTCTTGACGCCAAATGCAGGGAATACCGTGCGCACCGCGAGCAACGGCTGGACCAGATCCGTGCCGCACTCGCCCAGGTGGGGGAGGACGCTTCCATCGCGCAGGTCACCGACGTTGTCTATGCCGACGTCGATCCTTCCGTCCGCTGGGCAGCTGAAACGTCGGTGGCGGCCCAGTTGGACTACCTGCGCAGCTGAACGCCTCCAGCCTGACGGTAGGCTTGAGCCCATGCGTATCGCCCGGTTTGTAGTTGATTCTGATCCCCTTTACGGCATTGTCGAAGGCGAGCCCGGCAGTGAGGACATCACTGTCATCAACGGCGACCCTTTCTTCAACGGTGTTGAGCGAACCCACACCAAGCACAAGCTTGAGGACGTCAGGCTGCTGGCTCCGATCATCCCGCGCAGCAAGGTCATCGGCGTGGGCCGGAACTTTGCCGAGCACGCCGCCGAACTTGGCAACGAAGTTCCCCAGCAGCCGCTGTTGTTCCTCAAGCCCAATACGGCCGTGATCGGTCCCAACGATCCAATCGTGTTGCCGGAGTTCTCCGAGGAGATCTCGTTCGAGGCAGAGCTGTGCGTGGTGATTGGCCGGATCTGCAAGGACGTTCCCGAGGACCGCGTTGATGACGTCATCTTTGGCTACACGTGCGGCAACGACCTCACTGCCCGCGATGTCCAGAAAACCGACCTGCAGTGGGCCCGCGCCAAGGGATTCGACACCTCCGCGCCGTTGGGGCCCTGGATCGAGACTGAACTCGACCCCGATGACCTGGACATCCGTGCGCGCCTCAACGGCGACCTCCGCCAGGACGGTAACACCACGCAGATGATCCGCGGTGTCCGCGAACTGGTCTCGATCGTCTCCCACGCCTTTACCCTTCTCCCGGGCGATGTGATCATGACAGGCACGCCGGCCGGGGTAGGCCTGATCTCCGAAGGCGACCGCATCGAGGTGGAGATCGAAGGCATCGGCCGCCTTTCCAACCCGGCCGTCCGCCGCTGACGCACCCGGCCCCGCCCAAAGCACGACGGCGGCACCCGCCTTCCGTACGGAAGGCGAGTGCCGCCGTCGTGCGGTTAAGCGGGAAAACGAAAGGAAGCCAAGCGGTAAAGTTGAAGCACTATGACTACTGCTTCTGCGTCGAACGCTGCCTGCAGCGACATCCCTGCCGTCAACGCCGAGACTCCGGTCCGCGTCCGCTTCTGCCCGTCTCCCACAGGTACGCCGCACGTTGGACTGATCCGCACCGCCCTGTTCAACTGGGCCTACGCCCGCCACACCGGCGGCAAGCTGATCTTCCGGATCGAAGATACGGACTCCGCCCGGGACAGCGAGGAGAGCTACCACCAGTTGCTGGACGCGCTCAAGTGGCTTGGCATCAACTGGGACGAGGGCGTGGAGGTCGGCGGGCCGCATGAGCCCTACCGCCAGTCGCAGCGGGGCGACATCTACCAGGACGTCATCGCGAAGCTGAAGGCCGGCGGACACGTCTACGAGTCGTACTCCACTCCGGACGAAATCGAAGCACGGCACAAGGCTGCAGGCCGCGACCCCAAGCTCGGCTACGACGGCTTCGACCGCCACCTGACCGAGGAGCAGCTCGCGCAGTTCAAGGCCGAAGGCCGTGAAGCAGTCCTTCGCCTGCGGATGCCGGATGAAGACATTACCTTTAATGACCTTGTCCGCGGTGAGATCACCTTCAAAGCAGGTTCCGTTCCGGACTTCGCGGTGGTCCGGGCCAACGGCGCACCCCTGTACACGCTGGTCAACCCCGTGGATGACGCCCTCATGGGCATCACCCATGTCCTCCGCGGCGAGGACCTGCTAAGCTCCACGCCCCGCCAGATCGCTTTGTACCGCGCGCTGTACGCCATCGGTGTGGCCGAGTACATGCCGGAGTTCGGCCACCTGCCCTATGTCATGGGCCAGGGGAACAAGAAGCTCTCCAAGCGCGACCCCGAGTCCAGCCTGTTCCTGCACCGCGAGCGTGGCTTCATTCCTGAGGGCCTGCTGAACTACCTTTCCCTTCTGGGCTGGTCGCTCAGCGCGGACGAGGACATCTTCACGGTGGAGCAGCTGGTGGCCAACTTCGACATCCACGATGTCCTCGGCAATCCTGCACGGTTCGACCTGAAAAAGGCCGAAGCCATCAATGGTACCCACGTCCGCATGCTCTCGCCCGAGGTATTCGAGGAACGGCTCGTTCCCTACCTTCGTGCTGCAGGTTTCGTGGGGGAGATCCTCACGCCGCGCCAGGAGGAGATTCTGCGGGAGGCAGCTCCACTGGTCCAGGAGCGCATCGCCCTGCTCGGCGAAGCACCGGAAATGCTGGCCTTCCTGTTCAAGGCAGACGACGCGATCGACGTTGCCGACGACGCCCGCAAGGGACTCCCGGCGAATCTCGATGAAGTCCTTGATGCGGCCCTCGCAGCGCTTGAGCCGATCGGGGAGTGGACCGCGGAGAACATCCAGGCCGCGCTGAAGCAGGCCCTGGTGGAAGACCTGGGCATCAAGCCCCGAGCGGCCTTTGGCCCCGTTCGCACGGCAATTTCCGGCCGCCGGATCTCGCCGCCGCTCTTTGAATCCATGGTCATTCTGGGCAAGGAGTCTTCCTTGGCCCGAGTCCGCGCCTTCCGCGGCTAGGAGGAACCGGCATGGCGATCGCAAGTTCCTTTGGCACCATCAGCGGTGTGCTTTTCGACATCGACGACACCTTGGTAGACCTTGAGTACGCCATGACCACTGCGTTGCGGGACGTCAGCGAACATCTCCTGCCCGGCCTGGACCAGGCCGGGTGGGTGAAGTTCGGACGCATCTTCACCCATGAAACGACGCACTTCTACGACCGTTACCTTGCGGGCGAACTGACCTTCAATGAGCAGCGGCTGCTGCGTGGCCGGGCGGCGCTGGGTCACTTCGGTGTGGAACTTGCCGATGGTGAAGAGTCCCAGGCCTGGGTAGCCGACTACCACGAGCGGCAGACGGCGTATGTCCGCGCCTTCGAAGATGTTGCCGGGGTGCTCGACGCCCTGGACGCAGCCCGTGTCCCTTACGGGGCCGTCAGCAACAATGTCCATGATTACCAGCGGGCCAAGCTGGATGGCGCCGGACTCTCCAGGATCCGGACCTTGGTCGGTACGGATACCGTGGGTGTCCCCAAACCTGATCCGGCGATCTACCTGGAGGGCGTCCGCCTGTTGGGCACTGCCCCCGGGGAGACCCTCTACGTGGGGGACAACAGACTGCTGGATGCGGACGGCGCCACCGCGGCGGGGCTGGTGGGAGTGTGGCTGAACCGAACCGGAGAGTTCGTGGAGGGATTCAGCGGGCGGCAGGTCAGCACCCTGTCTGAACTGCTGGCCAGTGGAGTCCTGACGGGCCCCGCGTCGGTGTGATGCAGGTAACGGCCTGACGATTTGTGCAGGTCAAAAGTGTCGGGTAGAGTAATTACTCGTGCTGAGGGGCACGGAGGGAAAAACCAAGGGAAACCGCGGTAAGGAACTCCGGTCCAAAAAGTGCTTTGGGATATGGTGTAATTGGCAACACTACGGTTTCTGGTACCGTCATTCTAGGTTCGAGTCCTGGTATCCCAGCTCTGAATATCACCGTTTGGAACGGTGAAATTCGGAAATTCAAATCGCTGAGTCGATTTGGATGAGAGCTGAAAGTGTGAAATACTCGTTCAGCTTGATCAGCGGAAACGATGATCAAAAGTGCAAGGCCCCATCGTATAGCGGCCTAGTACGCCGCCCTCTCACGGCGGTAACGCGGGTTCGAATCCCGCTGGGGTCACCAGCAAATCCCCCGGAACATCACGTTCCGGGGGATTTCTTGTTTGCTGCTTGTGCGAATGCAAAGCACCGGGGCCAGTGGCTGGCATGATGATCCTTGTGACACATCACGAACCGGATCCGAACCGCGAGGACTTGACCCCTGCTGTCCGGACCCTGGAGGACGCACGCGAAGCACTTGCCGCCACCACCCTTCCGCTGGAACTGCCGGGAGCCGACGCCGACCGGCGCCGGATCAAGGAGACGTTGGCCCAACTCGACGACTACATTCTTCCCCGGTACCGCAGCCTCGACGCTCCGCTGCTGGCCGTCGTCGGAGGTTCCACTGGGGCCGGCAAATCGACGCTGGTCAACGCGCTGGTGGGGTGGCCTGTCACCCGCGCCGGTGCAATCCGCCCCACAACCCGCCAGCCGATCCTCCTGCACCATCCTGAAGATGCCGAGTGGTTCCGCGGGCAGCGGATCCTCCCCGGCCTGGGCAGGATCCACGCGACTGTTTCCCAGGAACGCATGCCCGCCAGCCGGGCCGGTGCCGCGCCTGATGCCCAGGCCGTATCGTCCTTGGTGTTGGTGGGCCACCCCAACGTTCCCCGGGGGATTGCCTTGCTGGATGCCCCGGACGTTGACTCCATATCCGACGACAACCGCAGGCTCGCAGGCCAACTGCTTGCCGCCGCCGATCTTTGGGTCTTCGTGACCACTGCCAACCGGTACGCCGACGCCGTCCCATGGCGCCTTTTGCTCGACGCAGCTTCCCGGGACATTACGGTTGCCGTAGTGCTGGACAGGGTGCCCGCCGAGGCGGAAGAGGAGGTCCGGACGGACCTGCAGGCAATGCTGCACCGGCAGGGACTCGGAGCGGCACAACTCTTCGTGGTCCGCGAAACCACTTTGGACGCCATGGGCATGCTGCCCGCCGACGCCGCTTCGGAGCTGCAGGCCTGGCTGTCGGAGCTGGCAGCCGACGCGGCCGCCAGGTCCGGCGTCGCGCGGCGGACGCTCAATGGTGCGGTGAAGGCGATCAGCAGCCGCTTCGAGGAGATCGCAGCCGCAGCCGCAGAACAAGAGGCTGCTGACCGGCAACTTCGCACCGCCTGCACGGACGAATACGGGGCGGCACTCTCGCGGATTCTCGAGGCGACCAAGGATGGTGCCCTGCTGCGGGGTGAGGTGCTCGCCCGGTGGCAGGACTTTGTAGGAACCGGCGAGTTCTTCCGGGCCGTTGAACAGAACATCGGTCGCTTCCGGGACAGGGTCAGCGCCTTCTTTCGAGGTGAGCCGGCGCCCGCGATCAAGGTGGAAACCGCCATCGAAACCGGTCTTCAGGCCGTCATCATGGACGAGGCCGCCAACGCGGCAGAAAATGTTGACCGGCGGTGGCGGGCCGATCCTGCGGGACGGCAGTTGTTGGGCACGGACGATCTGGCGGGAACAAGTCCGGGATTCGATGCCCGTGCTGCGGCGGCCATCCGGGCCTGGCAAGAAGGCCTGATGGACCTTATCCGGACGCAGGGCCAGGGAAAGAGAACCCAGGCGCGGTGGCTTTCGTTCGGCGTGAACGGCCTGGGAGCCGCGCTCATGGTGGTGGTGTTCTCCATGACCGCGGGCCTCACCGGACTGGAGATCGGCATCGCAGGAGGCACCGCCGTGGTAGGGCAGCGGTTGCTGGAAGCCGTTTTTGGTGAGGACGCCGTCCGCCGGCTGGCGCATCAGGCGAGGGAGGACCTGCACACCACTTGCCAGCGGCTGCTGGACGGGGAGCGCGGGCGCTTCCTGGACAAGTTGGATGGCATGCAGTCCGGAGACGGCGTGGACCTCCACCCGCACGCAACTTCCCTCCGGCGCCTGGCAGGAGCCGCATGAGCCGACACAGCCAGGTCAGGCAAGCGTCCCGCCTCCAGCAACGGTTGGAGGCATTGAACACTGCGCGGGAACTCGCGGAGGGCATTCTTCCCGGGCCGGAGCTTCAGGCAGTCTACGAGGTATTGGAACGAGCCTCCTCGCGCCGTTCCCTGTCCGCAGGCCACACGGTAGTGGGTTTCTTCGGTGCCACCGGTAGTGGCAAATCGTCCCTCTTCAACGCTGTAAGCAACACTTCGCTGGCAACCGCGGCTGCCCGCCGTCCCACGACGTCGGCTCCGCTGGCCGGCATTTGGGGCGAACAGGACAGCGGACCCCTGCTCGACTGGCTCGATGTCCAGGAGCGCCACGTGCTTCCGGCTGTGCCCGGGCTGGCGTCGGAGGACTCAGGCCTGATTTTGCTGGACCTGCCGGACTTTGATTCCACCGCGGTGGCAAACCGGGAAATCGTCCAGCGGCTCGCGGGAATGGTGGACGTGTTGGTATGGGTCCTTGACCCGCAAAAGTACGCCGACGCAGCAGTTCATCACGGGTTCCTCCGCCCCATGGCCTCGCACGGGGCAGTCACCCTTGTGGTACTCAACCAGATCGACAAGCTCAATGATGTGGACGCTGCTGCGGTCATGGCATCCCTTGAAGGCATCCTGGACCGCGACGGGCTCGGCGGTGTCACCGTGCTGGGCGCCTCAGCGGTGACCGGGGCCGGCGTCGGGGAGGTCAGGGGCGCCATAGAGCGGGTGGTGACGCAGCGGGACGCTGTCACCAGAAGGCTGTCCGCCGATGTCGACCGGGTTGCCGCCGGTCTCACCGCAGCCTCCGGTACCGGGGAAGCCCGGGGCGTCAAGGGCAGTGCCACGGCAAGACTGGCCGCGGAATTGGCGACGGCGGCGAATGTTCCCGTGGTGGTCGATGCGGTGGCGCGCTCCTACCGGCTCGAGTCAGCCCGGCGGACCGGATGGCCCGCTGTCCGCTGGCTGCTTCGGTTCCGTGCAGACCCCCTCCGAAGGCTGAACCTTGGCAGGAAGGACGTACGGCCGGACCTCAACCGGACTTCCCTTCCGGCAGCGGGAGCGCCTGAGCGGGCCCGGACGGATGCTGCTGTCCGGGAATTTGCAGACACGGCATCGGAAGGGGCTCCGGGCCCTTGGCGGGCCAGCATCCGCATCGCCGCCAGGGAAGGGCGGGAGCAACTGCCGGACGCCTTGGACCAGGCCATCGCCGGCACGGACCTGAAGGCGTCCAGGCGCCCGGCTTGGTGGATGCTGTTCAATGTCCTGCAATGGACTGCCCTGCTGCTTGCCGCGGGAGGCTTGGGCTGGCTGGGTATCCTTGCCCTGCTTGCCTACTTCCAGATGCCGGTGCCGGACGTTCCCAGGACTGAGGGCTGGCCGTGGCCGACTCTCATGGTGGCAGGAGGGGTCGGGCTGGGCATCGCCCTGGGCCTTCTGGGCAGGATCATCTCAGGATGGGCCGCCAGGGTCAGGGCAAGGGGAGCCGGAAGGCGACTGCGGGCGGCCGTGGCTGCGGTGGCAGACCAGCGGATCGTTGCGCCCGTGGACGCCGGTATCAAGCGGCTGAGGGACTTCAACGCGGCGCTGAAGGACGCCCGCAGCTGAGAGTCCCCGCCCCAAGGGACAGGCGCCCCCGCTCATTTAGCCCTACAGTGCAGCGGCTGCGTCCCGGACCTTGACCAGGGTCCGCAGGTTCCGTGTGGTGGTTGATGCCTTGTAGCGGGCTTTGGCGGACAGTTTGCTGAAGGGGCTGTCCAAGGTTCCGCCTGCCGGCGCCAACCAGGCAGAGGCCTCCGGACCCAGCCGTACCTGTTCCACTCCGCCAAGCTCCTGGCCTGCCTGGAAGAGTTCATCGAGCATCGAAGTGTCCGAGGCGAGCGTGATGTAGCTATGGGTTGCCTTGTCGTCCGCCGGGTAGGGGCAAGCGTCCACCAGTTCAGCAACGCGGGCAGCGGTCAGGACGACCACCCATGCGTCGTATCCGAAAGCCTTCCGCAGGCAAGCCTCGAATTCCGCCTTCACGTCCTTGGCGGCGAGGTCGCTTTGCAGGACCACATTGCCGCTGGCCAGGAGCGTTTTGACCTTGCTGAAGGGGTAGTCCGCCAGCGCGGCCTTGAGGTCGGCCATCTTGATGTTGATGCCGCCAACGTTGATGCCCCGGAGGAAAACCGCGTAGCTTTCCATGCCACTCCTGGAGTTAGTCGTTGTTCTTGCGCAGTGCTTCGGTGAGGACCCGTGCGGCGTTGCAGACAACTTCCGCGTGCAGGCGACCGGGCTGGCGGGTGAGGCGCTCGATCGGACCCGAAATCGAAACGGCGGCGATGACGCGGCCGGACGGTCCACGGACCGGAGCCGACACCGAGGCGACCCCGGGCTCGCGTTCGCCAAGGCTCTGACCCCAGCCCCGCCGTCGTACTCCTGCCAGGACAGTGGGGGTGAATCGCGCGTTTTGCAGTCCTTCCAAGAGGCGGTCGTGATCTTCCCAGGCGAGCAGGACTTGGGCAGCTGAGCCGGCCTTCATGGACAATTGGGTTCCGACGGGAATGGTGTCCCGAAGGCCGATAGGCCGTTCGGCGGATGCGACGCAAACCCGCCAGTCGCCCTGGCGCCGGAAGATCTGCGCGCTCTCGCCGGTGGCGTCGCGCAATTGGATGAGGACCGGTCCTGCCGAAGCGATGAGCCGGTCTTCGCCGGCCGCGGAGGCGAGCTCCACGAGGCGGCTGCCCAGGACGAAGCGGCCCTGGATGTCACGGCTGACCAGGCGATGGTGCACCAAGGCCAGCGCCAGGCGGTGGACGGTGGGGCGGGCCAATCCCGTGGCGGCTACAAGCTGGGCAAGAGTCGTTGGTCCGGCCTCAAGTGCATCGAGTACCTGGGCCGCTTTATCAATGACACCGACTCCACTAGAATTGTCCATGTAATGATATTGCCGTCTCAATATCTGAGATGCAAGTTGTTTCGCTGGCTTGTTCGCCGGAGGTGCTGCTTCAGTGGATGAAGAACATTCCGGTGAACTGGAACAACCAACCGCAGTGAAGGGAGCAAGGCCGTGGGAAAGACACTGGCCGAGAAAGTCTGGGACGCGCACGTGGTGCGCAAGGGTGAAGGCGAAGGAGCCAATGCCCAGCCCGACCTTCTTTTCATCGACCTTCACCTGGTCCACGAGGTAACCTCCCCGCAGGCGTTCGAGGGCCTGCGGCTGGCCGGCCGCAAGCTGCGCCGCGTGGACCTCACCATTGCCACCGAAGACCACAACACGCCGACGCTGGACATCGACAAGCCGATCGCCGACCTGACCAGCCGGACGCAGATCGAAACCCTGCGCGCCAACTGCAAGGAGTTTGGCGTCCGCCTGCACTCCCTGGGCGACAAGGAACAGGGCATCGTGCATGTGGTCGGTCCCCAGCTGGGACTGACGCAGCCGGGCATGACAGTTGTCTGTGGTGACTCGCACACCTCCACCCACGGAGCGTTCGGAGCCCTGGCCATGGGCATTGGCACGTCCGAGGTGGAGCACGTCATGGCCACCCAGACGCTGTCCCTGAAGCCGTTCAAGACCATGGCCATCAACGTCGAGGGTACCTTGCGTCCCGGCGTGACGGCCAAGGACATCATCCTGGCGGTCATCGCCAAGATCGGCACCGGCGGGGGGCAGGGTTACGTGCTGGAATACCGTGGCTCGGCGATCCGCTCGCTGTCCATGGACGCCCGCATGACCATCTGCAACATGTCCATCGAAGCCGGCGCCCGCGCAGGCATGGTCGCTCCGGACCAGACGACGTACGACTACATGAAGGGCCGCCCGCATGCGCCCGAAGGCGCGGACTGGGATGCCGCCGTCGAGTACTGGAACACGCTGCACACCGACGAAGACGCGACGTTCGACGTCGAGGTTGACCTGGACGCCAACACGCTGGAGCCGTTCGTGACCTGGGGAACCAACCCGGGCCAGGGCGTCTCCCTCTCTGCCAAGGTGCCTTCGCCGGAAGACTTCGGTGATGAGAACGCCAAGCTCGCGGCAGAGCGTGCCCTGCACTATATGGGCCTGGAAGCGGGAACCCCCATGAAGGACATCCGCGTGGACACCGTCTTCCTGGGCTCCTGCACCAACTCCCGCATTGAGGACCTGAGCGCCGCCGCGGACATCATCCGTGGCCGGGAGAAGGACCCGAACGTGCGCATGCTGGTGGTTCCCGGTTCTGCCCGCGTCAGGCTGGAAGCCGAAGCAATGGGGCTGGACAAGGTGTTCAAGGACTTCGGCGCCGAATGGCGTTTTGCCGGCTGCTCCATGTGCCTGGGCATGAACCCGGACCAGCTCGAACCGGGTGAGCGCTGCGCATCAACGTCCAACCGTAACTTCGAAGGCCGCCAGGGCAAGGGTGGACGGACCCACCTGGTCTCACCCGTGGTCGCTGCAGCCACTGCCATCCGGGGGACGCTGAGCTCGCCGTCGGACCTTGAGCCCGCAACGGCCGGAACGCTGACCGGAACCGCAGTCTAGGAGGATCCCCATGGAAAAGTTCACCACCCACACCGGTATCGGGGTCCCACTGCGCCAGAGCAATGTGGACACGGACCAGATCATCCCCGCTGTCTACCTTAAGCGGATCACCCGCACGGGCTTCGAAGACGCCCTGTTCGCAGCGTGGCGCAAGGACGAGTCGTTCATCCTCAACCAGGCTCCGTTCAACGCCGGCTCCGTGCTGGTGGCCGGACCGGACTTCGGTACCGGCTCCTCGCGTGAACACGCGGTCTGGGCCCTGAAGGACTACGGCTTCAAGGCCGTCCTCTCCTCCCGTTTTGCCGACATCTTCCGGGGCAACTCCGGCAAGCAGGGCCTCCTGGCGGCGCAAGTGGCCCAGGACGACATCGAGCTCATCTGGAAGGTCCTGGAGAACAACCCGGGCGCCGAAGTCAAAGTGGATCTGGTCTCCAAGACTGTCGAATGCGGCAACGTCGTGGCTCCGTTCGATATCGACGACTACACCCGCTGGCGCCTCCTGGAAGGCCTCGACGACATTGGCCTGACCCTGCAGCACGAGGAAGACATTACGGCGTACGAGGCCACCCGGCCTGCCTTCAAACCGACCACGCTGCCGGCGAAAAGCTGATAAACAACGGCACTGAATTGCTGCCGGCCATGGGCCGGCGGGCTCCTTTCCTGGAGCCCGCCGGCCCATTTCCGTTTCCGCTGCCGGGGCTGGAGATCTGCCCGGCACGGCGCGGATGCATTTCGGTTCGGTAACGCGAGCTTCTATGCTTAGCTGGAGCCTTTGTTAGTTTGGGGGGCGAGTAGTCGTGAGGAAACCGGTATAGATGAGTAGTGTTCTGACAATCCGCGGTGGCGTGCCTTTGACTGGGCGAGTGACCGTTCGCGGTGCCAAGAACCTCGTACCCAAGGCCATGGTTGCGGCCTTGCTGGGCAATGAACCATCAGTGCTGAGGAACGTCCCGGAGATCAAGGACGTCGAGGTCGTCACCAGCCTTCTGCAGCTCCACGGGGTCACTGTGGCAAAGGACCCGGCCACGGGGGACCTGACCCTTGACCCCAAAGAGGCCAAGACGGCTTCCAGTACCGCCATCGACGCCCATGCGGGCGACTCCCGGATCCCGATCCTGTTGTGTGGTCCCCTGATTCACGCGATCGGTGAAGCCTTCATCCCCGATCTCGGCGGATGCAAAATCGGCGACCGTCCCATCGACTACCACCTGAATGTGCTGCGCCAGTTCGGTGCGGTGGTGGAGAAGCGCCCCGGCGGCATCCACATCTCCGCCCCGAACGGCCTCCACGGGGCCAAGATTTCCCTGCCGTATCCGTCGGTGGGGGCCACGGAACAGGTCCTGCTCAGTGCCACCCGGGCAGAGGGCATCACTGAACTCAGCGGTGCCGCCACCGAGCCGGAAGTCATTGACCTGATCGCCGTGCTCCAGAAGATGGGCGCCATCATCAGCGTCCAAACGGACCGCACCATCAGGATCGAAGGCGTCAAGGACCTTGGCGGCTACAACCACCGTGCCCTTCCGGACCGCAACGAGACCGCGTCCTGGGCCTCGGCCGCCCTGGTGACCCGTGGAGATATCTTCGTCGAGGGCGCCTCTCAGCGCGACATGATGACGTTCCTGAACACCTACCGCAAGGTCGGCGGAGGCATGGACATCGGGGATGACGGCATCCGCTTCTACCACCCCGGCGGCAAGCTCACGCCGCTGGTGCTTGAGACAGACGTCCACCCCGGGTTCATGACGGACTGGCAGCAGCCGCTGGTGGTTGCCCTGAGCCAGGCCGAAGGGGTGTCCATTGTCCACGAGACGGTCTATGAGAACCGATTCGGCTTCACGGACGCCCTGGCCCGGATGGGAGCCAACATCCAGGTGCACCGTGAGTGCCTTGGCAGTGTCCCGTGCCGGTTCGGCCAGCGCAATTTCCTGCATTCGGCCGTCATTTCCGGGCCCACGCCGCTCAGGGGTACCGAGATCGATATCCCGGACCTCCGCGGCGGGTTCAGCCACCTCATCGCTGCGCTGGCCGCAACCGGCACCTCCCGGGTGACGGGCATTGACATCATCAACCGTGGCTACGAACGGTTCACGGAAAAGCTCGCCGCCTTGGGCGCCGATTTCGACCTCACCACCAACTAGCGGGGGACTCCTTTGAAGGAATCGGCCAAGAGCCGTGCCACGTTCGTGTTCCTGGCGGGCATTGCCCGTCCGCTCATGAATATCCTGATGGCCAAGAAGTGGGAGGGAACGGAGAAGCTTCCCGCCGGAGGTTTCATCGCTGCACCCAACCACTGCACGGAGATCGACCCCATCGTGGTCGGCCACATGCTGTACAACCAAAACCGCCCGCCGCACTTCCTGGCCAAGTCCGGGCTGTTCAAGGCTCCCGTGCTTGGTTCCTTGTTGCGGGCAACCCGCCAGATCCCCGTTGAACGTTCGACGGCGGGTGCCAACCGCTCGCTGCAAGTGGCCCGTGAGGTGGTGGACGCCGGAGGCGCCATCATCATCTACCCCGAAGGGACACTGACCCGCGATCCCGACATGTGGCCCATGAAGGGGCACACCGGAGCTGCGCGGCTGGCGTTGAAGACCGGGGCGCCTGTGGTACCGATCGCCCATTGGGGCGCCCAGGAAGTTTTTCCGCGCTACGCGAAGCGGTTCCATATCTTCCCCAGGAAGACCGTCCGGGTCCTGGTGGGTGATCCCGTTGATTTGAGCGCTTTCGCCGACCGGCCGCTTGACCGCACGACGCTGCAGGAAGCGACCGACGTGATCATGGACGCCATCACCGCGCTCCTGGCCGAACTCAGGGGCAGCCAGCCGCCCGCCGAGAGGTGGGACCCGGCCAGCAACAACCAGTCCAAGCACGGCAGGTTCGTGGAGCGGGGTACCGAACCGGCCCGCGACCAAGCTGAACCCGGCGCCCCGGAAGGGGACACGAAATGACGATTGCCCCGGGCAGCACGGGAACACCGGAGACAATCGCGGTCCTGGGTGCAGGCTCGTGGGGAACCACGTTTGCCAAAGTCCTTGCAGACTCTGCTGCCGCTACGGGCGCCGTGCGCGACATCCGCATTTGGGGACGCCGCGCTGAAGTCGTTGAGCAGATCAACAAGGAACACCGCAACGGGCAATACCTCAAGGACATCGAGCTGCCCGGCGGTATCACGGCGTCCACGGATGTCGCCGAAGTCCTGAAGGATGCGCAGCTGGTGGTGCTCGCAGTGCCGGCCCAATCCCTCAGGCCACAGCTGGGCGAGTGGAAGCCGCTGATCGCGCAGGACGCCATTGTCGTTTCGCTGATGAAGGGCCTGGAACTCACTACGGATGCCCGTATGAGCGAGGTCATCGCGCAGGAGCTGGGCATTCCCGCGTCGCGCGTTGTGGTGGTTTCAGGTCCCAACCTGGCGATGGAAATCGCCAGGGAACAGCCAACGGCGTCCGTGGTCGCCTGCAGTGATGCCGAAACCGCTGCTTCTGTGGCGTTGTGCTGCACGGCGCCATACTTCCGCCCATACACGAGCACTGATGTCGTGGGCGTGGAAATCGGGGGCATCGTGAAGAATGTGATTGCCCTTGCCGTAGGTATCTGCGAAGGACGCCAGATGGGTGACAACACCAAGGCGTCGGTGATCACCAAGGGCCTGGCCGAAACCTCGCGGCTGGCCTTGGCCCTCGGCGGAGAAGCCCACACCATGGCCGGCCTGGCGGGCCTTGGGGACCTCGTGGCTACCTGCTCTTCTGCGCTGTCGCGGAATCACACGGCCGGCCGGTTGCTGGGTGAAGGCCTCAGCCTGGAGCAGGTGGGTGAACGCATGACGCAGACCGCCGAAGGCATCAAATCAGGGCCTGCAGTGCACGAACTCGCAGGCAAGCTTGACGTGGAAATGCCGATCACTGCAGCAGTGGTGGCCGTCCTTGAAGGCAAAATGTCCGTTGACGACCTGGGGCCACGATTGCTGGCCCGGGCGCTGAAGTCCGAAGGCGACTACTGAATGGTGACTGAACAAAATCTTCCCGCTGGACGCCGCCCCCGCGTGGCGGTCCTCTTTGGCGGACGTTCGAGTGAGCATGCCGTCAGCTGTGTCACAGCGGCAGGCGTCATGGGCGCCATGGACAAGAGCAAGTACGATGTCGTCCCGATCGGCATCGCCAAGTCGGGACAATGGGTCCTGGCGGCGGGCGACACCAGCCAGTGGTCCCTGAGCGCCGCAGCGCTGCCGGAAGTCCCGCCGTCGGACAAGACTGTCACCCTGGCCGAGATCGGAGGCGAGCACCAGCTGATCGTCAACGCCCCCAACGCTGTTCCGCAGGAGCTCGGCTCCGTGGATGTGGTTTTCCCTTTGCTGCACGGCCCCTTTGGCGAGGACGGAACCATCCAGGGACTGCTGGAACTGTCCGACACGCGGTATGTGGGAGCCGGTGTCCTGGCTTCCGCAGTGGGCATGGACAAGCACTACATGAAGGTGGTCTTCGAAGCCGCGGGATTGACGGTGGGACCATACATCGCGGTGACGGACCGCGAATGGCTGACCGATGCCGACGGTGTCCGGAAACGGGTGGACAAGCTTGGTTTCCCTGTTTTCGTCAAGCCCGCCCGGGCAGGCTCCTCCATGGGCATTTCCAAGGTGGACTCCCTGGACGGCCTGGATTCGGCCATTGAAGAGGCACGCCGCCACGACCTCAAGCTGGTCATTGAAGCCGGTATCAGCGGCCGGGAAATTGAATGCGCCGTGCTCCAGGGACGCGGCACCGATGCTCCGCGGACGTCCATGCCAGGGGAAATCGCCGTCTCTGCCGGCGAGCACCAGTTCTACGATTTTGCCGCCAAGTATGTCGAGGACGGCGCAGCGGCGTTGAGCTGCCCGGCAGACATGCCGGAGGAGGCCATTGCCAGGGTCCGTGAGCTGGCCGCTGTGGCCTTCGATGCCGTGGGCGCCGAGGGACTCAGCAGGGTGGACTTCTTCTACACGCCGTCCGGTGAGCTGATCATCAATGAGATCAACACCATGCCCGGGTTCACTCCCAAGAGCATGTACCCGCAGATGTGGGCTGCGTCCGGGCTTTCCTACAGCGAACTCATCGACGAACTGATCCACTTGGCGCTGACCCGGAAGACCGGCCTGCGCTAGAACCGGACAACAATCAGCGGGCAGGCAGTGCCGCTCGGCCGGGGCCGGCTACTGGCTCGAGGGCAGGTCCTGCAGTTCTTCCTGGCCAACACAGCCCTTGGTTGCCTTGATCTTGCCGGCGGCGTTGGCCAGTTCGGTCAGGACGGTCGCAGAGCTGATATTGGCCGATTCGAGCTTGGCGGGGTCGATCAGGATTTCAGTGGCGGGCTCGCGGCCGAACGTGGTCAGCGTCCACACGGGGTTGCCTTCCTTGATGACCCAGTCGACGTCGTTAACGCTGACGCAGCGGTCGGTGGTGGGTCCGGGTACGTTGACCCCGCACCGGAGGATCACCTGGGAAGGGTCACCCCAGGCTGCCGTTGCCTGGCTGTTGGTTTTCCGGAGCGTTGCATCGCCGATTGAATCCGGCAGCGCGACCATCATGGGGGCGCAGGCGGGGTTGGCCGCGTCGGCAGCGGCCGGGACGTCCACAGCGGGGGCGCACGCCGACAAAGCCAGCGCGGAAGCCGCACCCAGCGAAAGGACAAGGCTGGTACGGCGAACGAAATCCTGGTGCATCAGTCCAGACTATCCCGGCCCGCCGGACCCGCCGGCTTTACGTTGCGCTGGTCACATAGCCTCCGGGAAGGCGGTATTCCGGCGCTGGCAATGGCCACGGCTATTCTGTCGGCCGGTCGCGATAGCGTAGATGCGTGCACGAAGATCACCTCACCGTCGGCCAGTTGTCGGAGCCACAGCTCCTTGCCCGGATTTTTCCGCGGCTTCATCAGGGCCCCGCGGTCCTCCTGGGCCCGGGCGATGATGCTGCGCTGGTGGCTGCACCGGACGGCAGGACACTCATCTCCATTGATACCCAGACCCAGGACCAGGATTTCCGTGTCGAGTGGAACAACGGGTACCGGACCACGGGCTTCGACGTCGGTTGGAAGTCCGCCGCACAAAACCTGAGCGACATCAATGCCATGGGCGGAACCGCCACGTCCCTCGTCGTGAGCCTCAGCATGCCGCCGGCCACTCCCGTCTCATGGGTGGAGGAGTTTGCCGACGGGCTCACAGCGGGCATCTCAGGTTTAGGGGCAGCGGAATGTTCCGTGGCGGGGGGCGATTTGGGCCGGGGGCGTGAACTGTCCGTGACCGTGGCCGTCATGGGCACGTTGGCGGGCAAGCCGCCGGTGCTCCGCTCAGGTGCCCGGCCCGGGGATTCCGTGGCCGTGGCCGGAACCGTGGGTCGCGCTGCCGCCGGCCTGGCCCTGCTGGAAAGCGGCATGGCGGTCACTGGCCTCACGCCTGAACAGCGGGACCTCATGGACAGCCAGTGCAGGCCCTGGCCACCTCTGGCCGCGGGCCCCCTGGCGGCGGCCTCCGGAGTGTCCGCCATGATGGACATTTCCGACGGGCTCATCCGTGACGCCGCCCGGCTCGCCGCAGCCAGCAACGTGCTGATCGACCTCGACCCTGGCGTCCTCAAAAGCTATGCCACGCCGCTCGAACCTGCCGCTGCCCTGCTGGTCGCCGATGCCATGGAGTGGGTGTTGGGCGGGGGAGAGGACCACGGGTTGCTGGCCACTTTCCCAGCCGGAATTCAGCTGCCGGAGGGGTTCACTGCGATAGGCTCAGTGCATGCCGTTGCACCGCAGGGAGACAACGGGGTCCGGATTGCCGGGCAAGCTGCCGACACCGTGGGATGGGATCATTTTGCAGACTAAGATCGCCGCGAATGCGCACGCCATGAGACGTTGGCTAGGCAAAACGGAGGTGGTCCTGGGCAACCACAGCGACCGCCTCAACGCGATCAACATTTTTCCCGTCGCTGATGGCGACACCGGTACGAACCTCTATCTGACGGCCCGTGCAGCCTTTGGCGCCCTCGACGACTCTCCGGCCGGGAATACCGAAGCCGGTGCCGACGTCGGAGCGGTCCTTGCACACGCCGGCCAGGCTGCCATCGAACAAGCCCGTGGCAACTCCGGGACGTTGCTGGCCGTCTTCCTGTGCGCGGCCGCCGAACCGCTGGCCGGAAAAACCCGGCTGAGTGCCCCTTTGCTTGCCGCCGCGCTGCACCGGGCCCAAATCAGGGCCTGGTCCGCACTGAGCGAGCCCGTTTCCGGAACCATGCTCTCCGTCCTGGAAGCAGCAGCCCACGCTGCCCAGGCGGTAGACGCCACCCAGAACGGAGACGACTCCAACCATGCGCTCGGCCTTGCGCTGGATGCCGTGGTGGAGGCAGCGTTCCAGGCTGTGGTGCGCACCGAAGACCAACTGGCACCGCTCCACGATGCCCATGTAGTGGATGCCGGCGGGGTGGGCATGCTGTTGGTTCTCGATTGCCTCCGGTCCGCAGTGCTGGGAGAGGAGCTGCAGGACGAGCTCCTGGACGGCCTGCACGGTTACCAGCTGCAGGACCCGCACATCCACCAGCACATGCCGGCAGATGACGGCGTTGAAGTGATGTGCACCATCGACCTCCTGCCCCTGGATGCGGCGATCCTCCGCCAGCGGCTTGATGAGATGGGGGATTCGGTGATCATGAGCCAGGTGGGCAGCTCGGCAAACCATCACCAAGACGACGACTCCGCGGCGGAGGTGCGGTACCGCTGGCGCGTCCATGTCCACGTCCCCGACCCTGAGCCCGCAGTGGCCTTGATCCGCTCCCTGGGGGAGCCCACGGACCTTGCCGTGAGCCAACTTGCAGTTCCCCGGGAGCCCGCGGCAGTGCAGGATGCCGGGCCCGCAGCGCACCCTTCGCCGCATGAACACTGAGCTCGAACTGCCCCTGGAACGCCGGATCGGCAAACGCTCGGCAGGGGTGCTGGAGAAACACCTGGGCATTAAAACCACGGGTGCGTTGCTCAACTACTTTCCCAGGCGCTACCTCAGCCGCGGCGAGCTGACTCATATCTCCAAGCTGCCGCTGGACGAAGAAGTAACCCTGATCGCACGCGTCATCTCCAACAGCACGCGTCAGATGCGTGCCCGCCGCGGTTCGATTACCGACGTCGTGGTCACGGACGAAGCCGGCGGCAGCACCGTGGCCGGGACGCTGAAAGTGAGCTTCTTCAACGGATTCCGGGCCAAGGCTGAACTCCTGCCGGGCCGGCGTGCGATGTTCTCCGGCAAAGTGACCCGTTACGGAGGGGCACTTGGCTTGACCAATCCCGACTTCCTGCTGCTGGACGAGGACCCGGATGTCGAAGGCGCCATGGATCCGGAGAAGCTGGCAGCCATGCCCATTCCCGTGTATCCGGCCACTGCCAAGCTGACCAGTTGGTCGATCCACAAGGTCATCACCACCCTGCTGCAGACGCTGGACCTGCAGTCACTCCCTGACCCCTTGCCGCAGCCGGTGGTCCACCGGGACAAGCTCCTGGGCGTGGCTGAGGCCTACCGCCTGATCCACACGCCGGAAACAGCCAGGGACTGGCAACGTGCCCAGGAACGCTTCCGGTACCAGGAGGCGTTGGTCCTCCAGGCCGCGCTTGCCCGGCGCCGTGCACAGCTTGCGGCGGAGGAAGCCACCGCACGCCGTCCCGTGGCCGGGGGCATCCTGGGTGTGTTCGACCGAAACCTTCCCTTCACCCTCACAGCGGGGCAGGCGGCCGTGGGAAAGACCCTGTCCGAAGAACTCGCACGGGACACACCCATGAACCGCCTCCTGCAAGGGGAAGTGGGGTCCGGCAAGACGATTGTGGCGCTCCGGGCCATGCTGCAGGTGGTGGATGCCGGCGGCCAGGCCGCCCTCCTTGCCCCGACGGAAGTACTCGCGGCCCAGCACTACGATTCCATCCGCCGGACCCTCGGCCCCTTGGCCCGCGATACGCTGTTCGGCGGTTCCGGGATGCTGGGCGGTGATGCCGCAGAGGAAGGCGTCCAGGTGGTGCTCCTGACCGGATCCATGCCCACGGCCGCCCGCAAGCAGGCCATGCTCGATGCCGCGTCGGGCAATGCGGGCATCGTGATCGGCACCCATGCCCTGTTGAGCGACAAGACCAGTTTCCAGGACCTTGGCTTGATCGTGGTGGATGAACAGCACCGCTTTGGGGTGGAGCAGCGTGATGCGCTGCGGGCCAAAGCGCAGCGGCCGCCGCACCTGCTGGTCATGACCGCCACCCCCATTCCCCGTACGGTAGCCATGACGGTGTTCGGTGATCTGGAGACCTCCGTCCTGGATGAACTGCCGGCAGGCCGGGCGCCGATCTCCACCCACGTGGTAGGCCTGGCGGAAAACCCGGGCTGGGTGGACCGGATCTGGAAGCGCTCCCGTGAGGAAATTGACGCCGGGCACCAGGTGTACGTGGTCTGCCCCAAGATCGGAACGGACGACGACGGCGATTTCAGTCCGGGGGAGGCTGAACCGGGCGATACCGAACTGTCGGCTGAAGGACCGTCCCGCGAGCTCGCGTCCGTCACGGCCGTGGTCGAAAGCCTCCTCCAGGAGCCTTCGCTGGCGGGAGTTCCCTTGGCCCCGCTTCACGGGCGGCAGGACCCGGTGGTCAAGTCAGAGACCATGGCGTCGTTCGCCGGGAACCAGACCAAGCTGTTGGTTTCCACCACCGTCATCGAGGTCGGTGTGGATGTCCACAACGCCACGCTCATGGTGATTTTGGATGCGGACAGGTTCGGCATTTCGCAGCTCCATCAGCTGCGTGGCCGGGTGGGCCGTGGCGGACTGCCCGGAACCTGCCTCCTGGTCACCACGCTGGAACCTGGCCATCCGAGCCGGCGCAGGCTTGATGCGGTCGCTTCGACCACGGACGGTTTCGAACTGTCCCAGGAGGACTTGAAGCTCCGCCGCGAAGGCGACATCCTGGGTGCCTCACAGTCAGGTGGGCGGTCAACGTTGAAGCTTCTGCGGGTCCTTGAGCACGAAGACCTCATTGCGCGCGCGCGATCGGACGCCCAGGACCTGGTGGCCGTCGATCCCACCCTGCGGGGCCAGCCTTCGCTGGCTGCTGCCATTGATGAGTACCTGAACCCTGAGAAGGAGGCGTTCCTTGAACGCGGTTAAAGGAGCACGTGCATGAGCCGCGTTATCGCCGGCGTTGCAGGCGGGAACCCGCTGACGAGCGTTCCGGGAACGGCCACCAGGCCCACCACCGACAGGGTCAAGGAGGCTTTGTTTTCCCGTCTGGAATCACTGGACGTTGTGGACGACGCCCGTGTCCTGGATTTATACGCCGGGTCCGGTTCCCTGGGCATAGAGAGCGCCAGCCGCGGTGCACGCAGCGTTGACCTGGTGGAATTCGATGCCCGCGCCAGCGATGTGTGCCAGCGCAACGCAGACATGGTCAACCAGGTCCTTGGCGGCAGGAAAGTTTCGGTCCACCGTTCCAAAGTGGAGTCGTATCTGGACCGGACAGGGCCGGGCGACTTGTGGGATCTGGTGTTCCTGGACCCGCCCTACCCGCTGGCCGAACCGGCACTGGGTGCGGTGCTCGGCAAGCTTGCGCCGCACCTGGACGAAGGCGCCGTTGTGGTGGTGGAAAGATCCGCCCGCAGTGCGGAGCCCCAGTGGCCGGAAAGCCTGGAGTGCTTTGCGGAGAAGAAGTACGGCGAAACCAGGTTGTGGTTTGCTGAACCGGCCTAGCCGGTGATCTCGTCGAGGTCCACGCCCGTCAGCACGGCGGCGGGGTGCGGGCCGCGGGCCAGCAGTTGCGTCGTCCAGTCCTGTGGCCAGGGCGCCAGTGTGCCGGCCAGCACGATGTTTCCCGGGTAGCGGCCGTCAAACATGCCGCTTTCGGCGAACGCAGCAACGTCCGCCATGCTTTCCCTGAGCGCGGCCACCTGGCTTCGGACCAAGGTCAAAGCTGCTTCATCGCCGACGTTGACGATCAGGACTCCGGAGGGCTGCAAACGGGCCGCCGCTTCCTCGTAGAATTCCCGGCACGCAATATGCGCCGGGGCTTCGGGACCGGAAAAGATATCGAGAATGACGACGTCGAAGCGCAGCTTGGCGGGAAGCTCTGCCAGTGCGTCGCGGGCGTCGCCGATGTGCGTGTGAAGGCGGGTGCCCTCCGGCATGGGCAGGTGATGCAGGACGAAGTCCAGCAGTTCGCGTTCCAGTTCCACGGCGTACTGTTCCGAGCCTGGCCTGGTCGCCTGGATGTACCGGGCCAGCGTCAGGGCGCCGGCGCCGAGGTGCAGCGCGGTGACGGGGACGCCTGGGCGGGCGGCCAGGTCGTACAAGATGTCCGATCCTGCGGAGGTATTCGTAGAAGATGTCCTCGGGGTGGGCCAGGTTGACGTGGGACTGCTCAGCCCCGCCGATGCTGAGGATGCAGGCGCCCTCCACCAAGGTGTCGGCCTCGATGGTGGCATGTTGTCCCGTGGCACGCAGGAAGCGGCTTGCAGCGTGGGGACCTCCGGTGCCTTTCAGAGCCGGTCCCTCAGGGTTGCGAGCCGTTCGGCAGCAGCTTCCAGGACTTCGCGTTTCTTGCAGAATGCGAACCGCAGGAGGGTCCGCGTCCGTTCAGCACCTTCGGCATGGCAAAACACCGGAACTGGTATGGCCGCCACTCCTGCCAGTTCCGGCAGGCGCCGGGCCAGGTCCACGGAATCCGCTATTCCCAGCGGGGCAGTATCTACGTTAACGAAGTATGTCCCGCTGGGGGTGTAGACGCCGAACCCCGCCGCGCGGAGTCCCTCGGAAAGGATGTCCCGTTTCTGCTCAAGTTCCCTGGCGATGCCGGTGTAGAAGTCGTCGGGAAGGGCAAGGCCCACGGCAATGGCGCTTTGGAACGGTGTCCCGGAACTGTAGGTCAGGAACTGCTTGACCGTACGGATCGCCGCCACGAGGTCTGCCGGCCCCGTGAGCCAGCCGACCTTCCAACCGGTGAAGGAGAAGGTTTTGCCCGCCGAGGAAATCGTGATGGTCCGTCCGGCGGCGCCGGGCACCGTAGCTACCGGTATGTGCGGCACGCCGAAGGTCAGGTGCTCGTAGACCTCGTCGCTGACAATGATGGCGTCGTGCTTGACGGCCAGCTCCACGATTTTGGACAGGACTTCCCGGGGGAAGACGGCGCCTGTGGGATTGTGCGGGTTGTTGAGGAGAACCACCTTGGTGCGGTCGGTGAAGGCGGTCTCGAGGGCCTGGAGATCGGGGAGGAAATCCGGGGCCTGCAGGGGAGCGGTCACGTGGCGGGCGCCGGCCATCCCGATGATGGCCCCATAGGAGTCGTAGAAAGGCTCGAAGGTGAGAACGTCGTCTCCGGGCTGTACAAAAGCCAGCAGCGATGCAGCAATGGCTTCCGTGGCTCCGGTGGTGACCACGACTTCAGCTTGCGGGTCAACATCCAGCCCGTAGAAGCGGTGCTGGTGGGCGGCTACGGCCTCACGGAGTTCGAGGACGCCCTTGCCGGGCGCATATTGGTTGGCGCCGGCGGCGATAGCCGCCTGCGCCGCTGCCTTGATGTCGGCCGGTCCGTCCTCGTCGGGGAAACCCTGGCCGAGGTTGATGGCACCTGTGGAGTTGGCCAGCGTGGTCATCTCTTCGAAGATCGTCATGCCCAGCGTTCCGTCCGCGGACAACAGGTTGGCTCCGCTGGCTGCGCGTTGCCACGGGCTGGCGGAACTGCCGGGAGCGGCCAAGGGGACGGTGCTGCCTGCGGATGACATGTCAGCCATGGTATCCCGGCGAAGCTTTGGGGTAGGTTCGTCTCATGAGACGCGCGGTATGCCCCGGATCCTTTGACCCCATCCACAACGGCCATCTCGAGGTCATTGCCCGCGCGGCCGGCTTGTTCGACGAAGTCATCGTGGCTGTGTCCACCAACTACGCCAAGAAGTACCGTTTCAGTCTGGAGGACCGGATGGAAATGGCGCGGGAGACCCTGGCCTCGCTGCGTGGCATCATCGTAGAGCCCATGGGGGAGGGGCTTCTGGCGGAGTATTGCCGTCACCGTGGAGTGTCGGCGATCGTCAAGGGTCTGCGCTCGTCTTCCGACTTCGACTACGAACTGCCCATGGCCACGATGAACAGGCAATTGTCCGGTGTCGAAACCGTGTTCCTTCCGGCGGAAGCGCATTATGTCCATCTGTCCTCCACACTGATCAAAGAGGTCAACGTCCTCGGTGGTGACATCTCGGACTTCGTGCCCAAATCGGTGCTCAAGCGCCTCCTGGCTGGCGAGCCTCCGTCGGACAGTCCGCGCAAGGGGTAGGCTTGTCAGGTGCCTCGATGGCTTGATGCCCCGGGGATCCAAACGGAAACCGCCGTGCTTTTGCGCGCCCCGGCGCCGGTTTGAGTCCTCACTCGCGATCAGGCTAAGATGGTACGTCGGTCATATGTTCTACAGGAGTTCTCATTAAGAGCGATGCAAGTTCGCCCTTGGCGCTGTCAGTCAAGGACCTCGGGCGCAGCCCGGGCACAATGCGGACACTCAACGAGCATGTACCTGCACCAAGTGACCTTGGTGTGGCACTCATTGGCGTGGAGGAAGGCTCGGATGTCGAGCTGGACCTTCGTCTGGAGGCCGTACACGAAGGAATTCTGGTATCCGGATCCGCGATCGTCGAAGTTACCGGCGAATGCGGGCGATGCCTGGATCCCCTTGCGTATGACCTTGAGGTCAATGTGCAAGAACTTTTCTTCTATGAAGGTGTTGAGCTTTCAGAAGGAGAAGACGATGAAGAGCAACGTCGAGTCGAGCACGATCTGATCGATCTTGAGCCGGTGTTGCGGGACGCAGTGGTAACCACGCTGCCGTTCCAGCCGGTGTGCCGGGAAGACTGCCAGGGCCTTTGTTCCGAATGTGGAATACGCCTGGAAGACGAGCCGGGGCACCACCACGAGGTCATTGACCCTCGCTGGGCTGCCCTAGCTGATCTGGCTAAGAATGACCGGCAAACTGATTAGTAAGTGTTGGACTAAGAGAGAAATGAGATAGCCGTGGCTGTTCCCAAGCGGAAAATGTCTCGCGCAAACACGCGCGCACGCCGTGCCCAGTGGAAGGCAACTGCCCCCAACCTGGTCAAGACCGTCGAAAACGGTCGCGTTACCTACAGCCTGCCGCACCAGGCAAAGGTCGTCACCGACTCCGCCGGTACCGCGCTGTTCCTTGAATACAAGGGCCGCAAGGTCGCAGACGCCTGATCTGCCGTCAAAGGCTGACCAAGGATGTCTTCAACTGAAGAGCTTCTGAAGCGTCTCGGTGTCTCCATTGACACCGAGACGCTTCGTCTTGCTCTGACACACCGCTCCTACGCGTACGAGAACGGCGGGATCCCCACCAACGAGCGCCTTGAGTTCCTCGGCGACTCCATTTTGGGTTTCTCTGTCACAGATTCCCTGTACCGGGAGAACCCCGAGCTGCCCGAAGGCGAGCTCGCAAAGCGGCGCTCCGCCGTCGTGAGTACGCGGGCCTTGGCCGGTATCGGCCGTCAGCTTGGCCTTGGGGAGTTCATCTATCTCGGCCAGGGCGAAAAACTGACCGATGGCAAGAACAAGGCCTCAATCCTCGCGGACACCATGGAGGCGCTGATCGGCGCAACCTACCTGTCCAATGACATTGAGACCGCCCGCCAGCTGGTCATGCGCCTGGTGGGGCCGCTGCTGAAGGACGCCGGTGCCTTGGGCGCGGGAACCGACTGGAAAACCAGCATCCAGGAGCTGACCGCCAGCCGACAGCTTGGCACTATCCACTACGCCGTGGAAGGCTCCGGCCCCGACCACGCACGCACCTTCGAGGCCGTACTGAACATCGGCGGTACGCCCTACGGCCGCGGGTCCGGACACTCGAAGAAGGAAGCCGAGCAGGAAGCCGCAGCCGATGCCTGGCGTGCCCTGACGGCGATGGACCAGGCGCCCGCCGGACCGGCTTCCGCCTGAACCATGCCTGAACTTCCCGAAGTCGAGGTTGTCCGCCGCGGACTGGCCCGCTGGGTCAGGGGCCGCACGATCACCGCCGTGGAGGTCCTGGACCCACGTTCCATCCGCAGGCATGCCCTGGGTGTGGAAGACTTCGTCGGCAACCTGGAACACACGAGGGTGGTGGACGTGGTCCGCCGTGGCAAGTTCCTGTGGATGCCCCTGGCCATGGACGACGGCCCGGCAATGACAGCGCCGATGCCCAAGGTGGCCTTGATGGCGCATCTTGGCATGAGCGGGCAACTGCTCATGCAGGACCCGGATGTTCCGGATGAAAAACACCTCAAGGTCAGGATCCGGCTCAGCGAGTCGGCCGGCATGCCGGAGCAACTGCGGTTCGTCGACCAGCGCATCTTTGGCGGATTGTTCGTGACGTCCATGGTGCCCACCCCGGACCACGGCCCCGGCGGTCTCGGTGAGACCCCGCTGCCGGAGATTGCCGAAGAAGCCTCGCACATTGCCAGGGACCCCCTGGATCCCCTGTTCTCCCTGGATGCGTTCCACCGCAGGCTCAAGGCCAGGAAAACAGGCTTGAAGCGCGCGCTCCTGGACCAGTCCCTCATTTCCGGGATCGGCAACATCTACGCCGATGAGGCCCTATGGCGGGCACGGCTCCACTATGCACGGCCCACGGACAGGCTGCGGCGCGCGGACACGGAACGGCTCCTGCAGGCGGTCAAGGACGTCATGGATGAAGCTCTCGCTGCCGGGGGAACGAGCTTCGATTCGCTGTACGTCAACGTCAACGGCGACTCCGGGTACTTCGCGCGGTCCCTCAATGCCTACGGGCGGGAAGGCCAGGCCTGCAGCCGGTGTGAAGCCGCCGGGCTGCACAGCATCATAAAGCGGGAACAGTTCATGAACCGTTCCTCCTACACGTGCCCTGTCTGCCAGCCGCGTCCCAGGAACGGGCGCTGGTAAAAGCCTGCCGGCAAGCGCGCGGACCGCTCAATTTTCCGCACCGTTCAAACTGTTCCGCATCAGGGGTGGCAACTGGCAGACTGTCCCCATGAAAAGCTTGGCGCAGGGTGATGCGACAGGGCTGGACCGGCCATGACGGCGCGGCGGCTGGTGATCGTGGGGCTGTGTCTTGCCTTGGTGATTGCCGTGGCTGCCGTGGTTTTCGATCAGCTGGCCCGGCAGGGGAGTACCGCCTCCCCGGCCCCCTCCACCAGTACAAGCAGTGCTTCCGGTGCAGACCCTTCCGCCAGTGCCGCGGCACCCGGCTCCGGCAGCCCGACGTCGAACGCTTCCGAACCCAATCCGACCTACGGCGCCGCAGAGCAACCTTCCGGCACCAAGCCCCTGGAGGTCCTTCCGCCGGTCACGGCCACGCCGACGGGACTTCCTGCTCCGTCAGAGCCCGCCCCGCTGCTCACAGGAGCGCCACCGGCGCCGGGCACGGCCCAGGGAGAAGTGGTGGACGGCTGGCCGGCAGACATCCTCACCCTGCCCAAAGGGACCACCGTAGGCTCCACCAGCATTTCGACGTCGGGGGATATCCTGCAGCTGACCGCAGACGGGATCGTCGGCGCCTCCCAGTCTGACGTCCTGGCCAACTTCCGGCAGACCCTTGTGGGCCGGGGTTTCTGGTTCGAGGACGCGCCCGCCCCCGACGGTTCCCTGGCGCAGAGGTTTGTCCGGGGCGGGGACACGGTCACGGTATCGGTTTCGACGACAGGAACAGGGAGCTCACGCTTCCAGTTGCTGGGCAGCATCCGTACGGCAGGGTAGGGGCATGGATGTATATTTCTCTTTCTGACCGCAGCGGAGGTAAGCGGGACAAGCCGAAGGGCGCCGGTCCGGCGCCGGTGGACGGAATGTCAGCGGTCGACGTTCCGTTTCGTTTGTCTCCGGTCATTCTGTGGTTGGGCATCGTCAGCATGGTCACGGATGTTTCCTCCGAATCCGTGGCCGCTGTCCTGCCGCTGTACATCACCGGGTTCCTGGGACTTGGGACGATCGCCTTCGGATTTATCGATGCGATCAACCAGGGTGCCAGCGCGATCGTGCGGATTGCAGCGGGTTGGGCCGCCGACCGCACGGGCCATCCCAAACGCGTGGCCTTGGCCGGATACGGGCTTTCCATGCTGGCCCGCATCGGTTTCCTGTTTGCCGGCGGTTTCTGGGCCATAGCGGCGATCGTCACGGGCGACCGGATCGGCAAGGGCATCCGCACCGCCCCCCGGGACGCACTCATTACGGTTTCTGCCCAACCGGAACACCTGGCGAGGTCTTTTGGTGTCCACAGGATGCTGGACAACATCGGTGCCGCTGCCGGACCCATGATTGCCTTCCTTGTCCTGCTGATGATCCCCAACGGCTTCAGCACGGTTTTCGTCGTCTCGCTTGCGTTTGCCGTCATCGGCGTGGCCGTGCTGGCCCTGGTGGTGCCGGACCTCAAGGCGCCCGGACTGCGGGACGCGCAGAGCGCCAAAACAGGGCCGGGCACCGAACGCCGCCTCTTCGCTCTCTCGTGGGGGCATTTCAAAGAACCGGGACTTGGCAGGTTGCTCATCGCAGCCGGACTCCTGGGCATCCTCACGATCGGCGATGCGTTCATCTACCTTGTCCTGCAGGCGCGCGATTCCTTTGCGGTCCAGTGGTTCCCCCTGCTGTTCGTGGGGACGAACGTGGTCTTCCTGGCATTCGCGATTCCCTTGGGACGGTTGGCTGACAGGGTTGGCAGGGTTCCCGTGTTCATCGGCGGCCACGTCGCTCTGCTCGCCTGCTACTTCCTGGCTGCGTTGCCATGGGGCGGCTTGTGGAGTACCGCGGGCTGCCTCATCCTCCTCGGCGCTTTCTATGCGGCCACCGACGGCGTGCTGGCCGCCCTGGCGGCCCAACTGACGCCGCACGGCAAGCTGGCCATGGGCATTGCGTCGGCGCAGACCGTGGTGGCGCTGAGCAGAATGGCCGCTTCAGCAGGATTCGGTGTGCTGTGGTTCGCCGTGGGTGCGACCACTGCCATGGTCATTGCCGGCGCTTTGCTGGCATGCGCCGTGGTGGCTGTGCTCTTCATCCTGCCCGGCGCCAAAGGCGCGAAGGCAAGTGCGTGAGCGGGACGATCGTCACGGGGCGGCTGCGCTGGGGCATCCTGCTGGCCGTGACGGCAGTGGTGCTGGCGGCGGCGGGAATCTATGCTGCCAGTGCCTATCAGCGCTTCCAGGAGAGCCTCACGGCGGCCCCTTCCGTTGGCGTGACTGCAGGCGGTCAGCTTCCTTCGGTTCCCTTTGTCCTGTTCAGGAACACGGCTGCGGGCCAAGGCTACGGCAACGCCGCAACAGTTCCCTTGTCCGAGCCTGACGGCACCCGGGCCGTCAGCGGCCAAGCCTGTGACAGGGTGTACGGGACCAGGTCGAGCGTGGTCTGCCTGAAGACAAACCGCGGACTCGTCACAGCTTTCCAAGCCGAGGTGCTGGACAAGGACTGGAACCGCGAACGCACGTGGCCTTTGCCTGGAATTCCCAGCCGGACCCGGACCAGTCCCGACGGCTCCATGATTGCCACCACCGTCTTCGTCACAGGACACTCGTACGCCACGGCCGGATTCTCCACGGCCACCGAAATCGCCCTGCCATCGGGCACCACCGGCAATCTTGAGGACTTTGCCCTGATGGTCAACGGCCAGCAACTGACGGCGGCGGACAGGAATATCTGGGGAGTCACCTTCGTGCCCGGTCAGGAGGATGCTTTTTATGCAACGGCAGCATCGTCCGGCCGCATCTGGCTGGTTCGGGGAAGCCTGTCGGCTAAGACCCTGACCGCCGTCCACGACAACGTCGAGTGCCCGTCCATCTCTCCGGACGGCACCAGGATTGCCTATAAGAAGAACGACGGCGGGACGCTGACCGCCCACTGGAACGTCGCAGTTCTTGACCTCGCTTCAGGACGGGAAACAGCCTGGCTGAGAAGCGCAGCGTGGATGACCAGATTGAGTGGCTGGACAACGACAACCTGCTCTATGGCCTCGCGGACGAGTCGCTGGAGGGCGACAGCAATATCTGGAAGCTGGGTACCGATCCGGCGTCCCAACCGTCCGTCTTCATCAAGCACGCGTGGTCGCCCAGCGTGGTTCGGTAATCTTCCACAACGATGCCGGCGTCCGCTCCTGGAGTTCGGGGGAACGGGCGCCGGCAGCTTAGGGGCGGTTGGGTTTCAGCAGGTCCGCAACAGCGTGCAGAGCAGTCCCCCGGATTGCGTTGTGGTGGGTGAGGGTGTTGGCGTGGGGCTCGGGGAAGCCGTTGCCGTACTGGTGGCTGTTGGGGTTGCCGTAGCCGTCTGTGTCTGGGCTGGTGCTGCTTGGGAGGTTCCGGTGGTCGCGAAGACAACGTCAACAAAGTAGTTTGTTGCATTCCACGAGTTGCCCGGCATCACACTGCCCGAGCCGTACCGGTAGAGGCCGTTGTTGGGTCCGGACGCCGTGAAGACTCCACTGGTCCAGGTTTGGTTGAAGAAGCCCGAGGTGTAGGAGTAGCGGCCGTTGGGTGCGCGGTAGGAAACCACGTACCGCTGGCCCGCCGTGAGCGCTACCGGCGTGGACAAGGTGGCTGTCTGCCAGCCCGTCGCCGTCTCGTTGGTGAACGTCACCTGGGCTATCCGTGTTCCCGCGGAATTCCAGAGCGAGCCCACATGCGTTCCGGAATTGCCCGTCCCCTTGTAGAAGCGGATCGCTGTTAAGTTGCCGGGCTGGGACACAGTGAAGGCCGTTCCCAGTTCAACGGGCTGCGGATCGGACGCTGCTGCCACCTGGGGAGCCAGAGACCCGAACATCGAGGACTGCTGGATAGTGGCAGCAGCAGTAGTGAACTGCCACGTGGTGGTGGGCAGGGTCTGGCCCTGTTGGGACACCACATTTGAAACAGTCGCCGTGACTGTTGCGCTCGCGGGGAGGGCCGTGGCGGGGGTGAAGACCAGCGTACGGGCGTCGGCCGACAATGCCGCGGTTCCGGCGATGGAGGACCCGTTGGTGCCCAGCGTGAACGTGGCGCCGGGACGGATTGCGCTGGAGAAGGTGATGGACGGCTTCACGTCGCCGGGTATGCCCGTGGCACCGGGTGCCGGAACCTGCTCACTGATGGTGAACGGAGGCGGGGTTACCGCGAACACCAGATCCACCAGGTAGCTCGAACTGGAGGAGGCGTTGGGGAAGTCGCTGCCGTAGGCGAAAGCGCCGGAGTCGGACGCGGTCCGGAGGGGTCCGCTGGTGAAACCCGGGCCGAAACCATTGGCCGTGTAGGAGTAGTTGCCCGTGGGTGACTTGTACGCCACCACGTACTCGACATCCGCCTGGATGGTGACGGGCTGGTTGAGCATTGCCGTTTGCCAGCCCATGGTCGATTCGTTGGCGAAAGCAACGCTGGCCAGCAGTTGGCCCGTTGCCGTGTACAGGAAGCCGGTGTGGGCTCCGGTGTTTCCGGACGACTTGTAGAACCGGATGCCGGTGACCTGGCCTTCGGTGTCGCTGGCGAACCTGACGCCGAGGGTCAGGGGAACGCCATCGTTGGCGTCCGGCGTTGCCGGTGTCACCGTGTCCTGATAGAGCGTGCAGGGGCAGGCGCCGGGTGTCCGCGGCGCAGGAACCGTGGTGAACGTCCACGTGGCATCGCTCAGTACCTGCCGCGACACAGCTGTTGCCGTGACGGTGGCCGTGTAGCTGGTAGCCGCGGCCAGTGGTGCGCTCGGCGTAAAGGTCACTTTCCTGGTGTCCGTGTTGTAGGTCGAAGTGCCGGCCACCGTGGCGCCGGCCGCCGTCTTGACGGAGAGGCTGACTCCCGTGGCTGCCTCGGACAGCACCGCGCTGACGGCGGTGTCCAACGGAACACTGGATGATCCTGGCAACGGTGTCTTGTTGGTCGGCGTGAAGGCGGGCGGCGGCACGTTGACGATCACATCCACCAGGTAGCTCGTAGAGGACCGTGAACCGGGGAAGTCGCCGCTGTAGGTGTAGGCCCCGGCGTCGGAGCCCGTCCGCAGTGGTCCTACGCTCATGCCTTGGCCGAATCCGTTGGGCGTGGCCGAATAGGTCCCGGTCAGTGACTTGTAGGACACGATGTACTCGGTGTTGGCTGCCATCTGGACCGGTTGGCTGAACATGGCGGACTGCCATCCGGAGGCAGATTCGTTGGTGAAGCTCACCGTGGCAAGCTGCTGCCCGGATGCTGTGTAAAGGGCGCCGTTGTGCGTGCCGGTGTTGCCCGCCGACTTATAGAAGCGCATACCCAGCACTTCACCGGCAGAAACGCTTGAGAACCGTACGCCGAGGGTCAGCGGAACACCTTCCCTCAGTTCCTCGATCCCGGGGGTGACGGAGTCGTTGAACAGGCTGCACGGGCACGAACCGGGAACGGGGATCGTGGCACCGGTGGTGAAGGACCACGTGCCGCCGGCCGTCACCCCGCCACCGCTGGTGTCGGTCCCGGACAGCGTTGCCGTGTACTGGGTGCTGAAGGCGAGCGCTGCTGACGGTGTGAAGGTTGCCCTGCGGGTGGCGGAGTCGTATGAGGTGGTTCCCGCCACTGGTCCGGAGCTGGAGGCGAGGTTGAGCTTCACGGACGCAGCTGCGACGGGCTTGGAGAATACCGCGCTGACGGAGGTGTTGACCGAGACACTGGAGGATGACGGCAGCGGGTTGTGCCCGGAGACGGTCATGGGACTGGTGTCCACTGTGCTGAACACCGCGTCAACGAAGTAGTTGCCGCCGTTGAAGCTGGAGGTGGGGAAGCCCTGCCCGCCTGCATAGACACCGGCGGGTTCGGCGCCGAAGCCTCCGGCCACCGTGAGGGGCGCGGCGGTGGAGCCGAAACTTGCCCATTGGAATTCCTTGACGGCGTAGTGGCCGTTGGGTGCGGTGTAGGAGACGGTGTACTTTTGTCCGGCTGCTACGGCCACGGCCTGGCTGAAGAGGACGGTTTGCCAGCCGGTGGATGTCTCGTTGGTGAAGGTGGCGGTGGCCAGGCGGCTTCCGCTGGAGTTCCACAGGGAGCCGGTGTGGGTTCCTGTGTTGGCTGCACTCTTGTAGAAACGGACTCCTGTGATGAATCCGTCCACTGTCGGGGTGAACCGCAGTCCCATCTCGTAGGATCCACCGTCGCCGGAATCCGGTTTGGCAGGAATCGTTTGTCCGAAGACGCTGTAGGGACCGTTCACTGTGAGGCTTCGGGATGTTGCGGCACCGATGTTTGCGCTGTCGTCGATCGCGCGGGCCTGGATGGCGGCGGTTGCAAATCCCTGCTGAACGTAGCTGTAGGTCCAGTTCTGTTTGCCTTGGGCTGGATGCCAGGTGGCACCGTTGTCGGTGGAAACCTCGACGCCGGCCACCACGCCGCCGGTGTCCGCTGCGGTTCCCGTGACGGTCACCTTGGCGCCATGGGCGATCGCAGTGCCGTTGGCAGGGGCCGTTATTGCGGCGGTCGGCGCAGTTTTGTCGCTGCTCGCGGTGGCTGCGACCAGGCCTGCGGCCCGGGTGGCGGGTTGTGCACCCATGTCGGCCAGGAGGTTCACCTGGGCCTGCCGCATCCGGATGTCGGCGGCCGCGCCGTCTCCGTCATGCTCCTGGTCCAGGCCCCAGGTCCATTGGACGCTGCCGGCGGAGAAGACCAGTGCGCCACTGGCCGCCCTGTAGAGGGTCACGTTGTGGGTGGTCGTGCCGGGCGCCACGGTGTTGCCGAAGTCCTGCAAATACTGGGGTACGTTGCCCGTGGTGGTGGAGAGCCGGATCAACCCGGCGGGCCTGAAGCCGTTGTCCAGGTCCTCGTTGGATTCGTACCCCACCGTATGGGGTGCCAGCGCTGCGGATGTTCCCGCCGGAAGGGACGCGAGTGAAGTGTTGCGCCACAGCCGGGTCTTGCCTTCTTCCGCGGAGACCGTTACCGGCAGGTCGGAGAAGTTGGACATGTAGAGCGTGCCGGTCAAACCGTTTTCGGGAAGTCCGCCTCCATTGCTCTGGGAGGCGAACCGTGGATCGCGCCAGGTGCCCGTCCACTGCGCCGTTGGGTCGATCTTTTCATTGGCCCAGGTTTCCTTGTAGCAGGTCAACGTCCGGCCCGCCGCGCCGTCCACGCTGGAGGGCTCGAACCGGGTCCGCCAGTACATCTCATTTCCGGAGAGGAACTGCAGGTTGACGCCGGCGTCGCGTGCCGCCGTGACATTGGCGCGCTGGGGGCCTGACCAATACTCATCGTGGCCCACAGACAGGAACACCTTGTGGTTCAGCAGTTCGGCGCCGTTGCGGTCCGCGTCCAGCCCGCTGATGTAGCTGACGTTGTAACCGTTCTGTTCCAGGAAGCGGACCATGGGGTACTCATTGGCAAAGTAGAAATCACGGCCGCCAGGGCCGCCGCGCGTTGCCATGGGCCGGTTGTAGCTGACCTTGTAGGCCCGCCCGTTGGCCCCTTGGTAGTAATCGGCGCCGCCGTAGGAGTTGTAGGCCTGCCAGGTCTGGTCCGCCGTTTGGAAGACGATGTCCGAGCGGTTGCCGTCATTGCGGACAATGAACGTGATGTGGCTCTGGCCCCCGGTGTCGGGACGCGTCAGCAAGGCAATGTAGATGCCGGAGACGGCCGTGGACGGCACCTGCCAGGTGGCTGAGACGGCCCATGTGCCGCAGTCGTACAGCTCGGTGGTGAGGTCATGGCGGCACGCCGGCTGGTTCTGCCGGAAAGCAGACGGAGTCACATCGGCAATCTTGCGGGCACCGTTGCCCCCGTACCAGCCGGTGCGGTAGATCGCGATCGTGTACGTGGAAGCGTTGGTATCGACCTTGAACTGGATGGGCTGGCCCGCGTTGACACTGATGGCCGTGGAGAAGCCCTGGATGGAGTCGTCACCGGCCCCTGAAATGTCCCATTCCGACGGCGGGCTGCCGGGTTTCGAGTTCTCGCACACCACGGGATTCACCACGGGGTCGCAGGGCCCGGCCGCCATGGCCGCAGGTGCCGTCAGGGGGAGCAAAGCGGCAACCATCGCAAGGACAAGGGGCACGAGGAAGCCCTTGAAGAGTGGTTGGGGCCGGGTGGCTGAAAGTCCGGGCATCGGAACTCCTGGGGGTATGCCATTGCAGTACGGGTCCGCGCAAACCGCCCGGTCCCTGCTTGCCGCTCCCCAGCCAGGGTCAAACCAAGATCTTCAGTTATCGCAACACGAGGGCCACAACGCCTGCGGTGCTCCAAAACCACCCCGCTTGCCCTGAAGACCATGCAAGCGAAGGCGGGATCACCGGAGTAAACCGACAAGTAACCCTTGGCAGGAGTGTAGGGGCGGGGGAAGCCACCCGCAAGGCTTTTTCGGCTCCGGATCCAAGGTTTCATTCCAAACCGCAGTAGATTTAGGGGATACAGCACCCGGGCCACCCAGGAGAACCGAAGCGCCTTGCATTTGAAAAGTTTGACCGTCCGCGGATTCAAGTCGTTTGCGTCTGCCACGACGTTCGACTTCGAACCCGGCGTCACCGCAGTGGTGGGTCCCAACGGTTCGGGCAAGTCCAACGTGGTGGACGCGCTCGCCTGGGTCATGGGGGAGCAGGGCGCCAAGACGCTCCGTGGCGGCAAAATGGAGGACGTCATCTTCGCCGGCACTTCAGGCCGGCCACCCCTGGGACGGGCCCATGTCTCGCTGACCATCGACAACACGGACAACGCCCTCCCCATCGAGTACAGCGAAGTCACCATCTCGCGGACACTGTTCCGCACAGGTGGTTCCGAGTATGCCATCAACGGCGCCCCCTGCCGGTTGCTGGACATCCAGGAGCTCCTGTCGGATTCGGGACTGGGGCGCGAGATGCACGTCATCGTCGGCCAAGGCCAGCTTGACCGCGTCCTGCATGCCACCCCGGAAGACCGCCGTGGCTTCATCGAAGAAGCTGCGGGCATCCTCAAACACCGCCGCCGCAAGGAAAAGACGGTGCGGAAGCTCGAGGCCATGCAAGCAAACCTTGCACGGCTGGGGGACCTCACGGCCGAGATCCGGAGGCAGTTGACGCCGTTGGGCAAGCAGGCCGAAATTGCCCGCCGCGCCCAGACCGTCCAGTTCGACGTCAGGGACGCCCGTGCCCGTCTCCTTGCCGATGACCTCGTCCAACTGACCACCGCCCTGGAACAGGACGTCGCAGACGAAGAGGCCCTCAGGGAACGCCGGCAGATCGTTGAGGCGGAACTGGGCAACGGGCGCAGGCGACAGGCGGAACTGGAACAGCGTGCAGCCCACGCCACGCCCCGGCTCAATGCCGCACGCGACAACTGGTACCAACTCTCCGCAGCCAGGGAACGCTTCCGCTCCCTGGGATCACTGGCCGCCGAACGGCGCCGGCTCCTTGGCTCCTCGGAGCTCCCACCGGATACCGGCCGCGACCCTGACCAGCTGGAGCGCCAGGCCGCCAGGGTCCGGGACGAGGAAGCTGCTTTGGAACACGACATCCTGGCCAAGCAGGCTGCCTTGCTTGAAGCCACGGTGGCCAAGGATTCAGCCGAAGCCCTCGCAGCGGCGGAAGACAAACGGCTTACGGCCATGCTCCGGGCGGCAGCGGACCGTCGCGAGGGGTTGGCCCGCCTGGCAGGGCAGGTCGCGGCCGCCCGGTCACGGGCAGAGGCCGCAGAAGCCGAACGTGGGCGCCTCCGCGAATCACTCACCGCCGGCAACGAACGGCGTCGCCAGGCCCAGAGTGAATTCACCGCCCTGGAAACACAGGTAGCGGGTGTTGAAGACGGCGAAGAAGGCCTGGATGCAGAATACGAGTCAGCCATGGAAGCCCTTGAAGCAGTCGTCGCGGAGATCGAAGAACTCACCGCGGCCGAACGCGATGCCCTGCGCGAGCGGGATGCCCTGACCGCCCGGAAGGATGCGCTGCAACTGGGCCTCAACCGCAAGGACGGATCCGGACGCCTGTTGTCAGCCGGCATCGACGGCCTTGTCGGTCCGCTTGCCGGCATGCTGGCCATCGAACCCGGTTTCGAGGCTGCCGTCGCAGCCGCCCTTGGCCAGGCCTCGGATGCCCTTGTCGTCTCGGACACAGCCGGCGCAGTGACAGCCCTGAACCTCCTGAAAGATGAAGACGCCGGGCGGGCAGCCTTGTTGCTCGCCCCGGAGACGGACCACCCCCGCCCGCAGGACCTGAACTTGCCTGGCGGCTGCCGCTGGACATCCGACGTCGTCAAAGTCACCGAACCGTCGGCCCAAGCCGCATTGGCGCTCCTGGCCGCCACCGCCGTCGTCGATGACCTGCAGGCCGCCGCGGCTCTGGTGGCTGAACGGCCCGAGCTCACGGCGGTCACCCGCGGCGGTGACGTCCTGACCTCCCTCACCGCCCACGGCGGGTCCGCCACCGCGCCGTCGCTGTTGGAGATCCAGGCGGAAGTTGACGACGCCGCTGCCCGTCTTCAAGAGGTAACCGGAGCACTGGAACGCGGACGTTTTGCGCTCGCAGGTGCGCGGGCACGTCGTGTGGAAGCGCAGGAGCGTGCCGATGCTGCCCTGGACCGGCTCCACGAATCGGATGCCCGGCTTGCCGCCGTCGCGGAACGGCTGGGCCACCTGAACTCGCTCCTGCGCAGCGCCGTGGGCGAAAGTGAGCGCCTTGAAGCCTCGCTCGCCCGGGCCGAAGCCAACATCGCCGAGGCGCAACTGGATCTGGAAGTAGCTGCCGAGCGCTTGGCTGCCGCCCAGGAAGCACCGGACGATGAGCCCTCCACGGACATCCGGGATGAACTGGCCGCAGAAGCGAGGTCGGCCCGGGCTGCCGAGATGGAGGCCCGCCTGGCCCTGCGGACCGCCGAGGAGCAGTTGGGGGCTGTCAGCAACAGGGCGGCCTCCCTGGAACGGGCAGCTGCCACCGAACGCCGGGCACGCGAAGAAGCTGCACGGCGGGCGCGGCGGCGGCAGGCCCAGGCGCAACGGGCGGCTGCGGTGGCAGCAGTTGTTGAACAGGCCCTGCAGTTCATCGATGTTTCGGTGGACCTGGCCGGGAGGGAGCGCGACCTCGCCGAACAGGTCCGTGAACAATTGGAGCGGGACCTGTCCGAAGTACGCTCCGGCAACGACGCGTTCGCCCGGGAGCTGGCCGATCTTACCGATTCAGTCCACAAGGATGAGTTGGCGCGGGCACAGCAGAGGCTCCGGATCGAAGCACTCGAACAGCGCGCTGTGGAAGAGCTCGGGCTTTCTGCGGAGCAACTGGTGGCCGGGTATGGACCTGACCAGCCGGTGCCCGTACCGGCGGGGCCGGGTGCGGACAAGTGGGCCGAGCTGCGCGCACCCGTGGACGAGGACGGGAACCCCATCGTCGAGGGCATCCCGTTCGTCCGTGCGGAGCAGGAGAAACGGCTGAAGAAAGCCGAACGGGAACTTGCAGCGCTGGGCAAGGTGAACCCGCTGGCTTTGGAAGAGTTCGCTGCCCTCGAGGAACGCCACCAGTTCCTCAACACCCAACTGGAAGACCTGAAGGCCAGCCGGAAGGACTTGCTGGACATCATCAAGGAAGTGGACAACCGGGTCCAGCAAGTATTCACGGAGGCCTTCGCGGACACCTCCAGGCAGTTCGACCACGTCTTTGCGCGGCTCTTCCCGGGCGGCGAAGGCAGGCTGGTCCTGACCGACCCCGAGGACATGCTGACCACAGGCATCGAGGTCGAAGCACGTCCGGCCGGAAAGAAGATCAAGCGGCTTTCGCTGCTTTCCGGCGGAGAACGTTCGCTGACGGCGGTGGCGTTGCTGGTGGCGATCTTCAAAGCCAGGCCTTCGCCCTTCTATGTCATGGACGAGGTCGAAGCCGCACTGGACGACACCAACCTGGGCCGCCTCATCACCATCTTCGAGGAGCTCCGGGAGTCCAGCCAGCTCATCGTTATTACGCACCAGAAGCGCACCATGGAAGTGGCGGATGCCCTGTACGGCGTGACGATGCGGGGAGACGGGGTGTCCACGGTCATCAGCCAACGGCTCGGTGACGGGGCATAGCTTTGTGAGAAGGTAGGGGAGTGAATGATTTCCTACCCATAATTCTGTCCATTGTGGCTGCGCTCGTCGTGGTCGGCGGGCTGGTACCGGTGCTGATGAAAGCCCGGAAAACCGGGTCACGGTACACGGGAACCCGCGATGCCAACGACCCCGTCCAGACCCCGGCGGCAGGCGGCGGAACCTTGGTGGAGGACCGGCCGGCTCCCACGCCGCCGGCCCCTCCCTTCGATGGAACTGTAGAAGAGACCGACGTCCCGGACGACGCCGCCGGCCTGGAAACCATCTCCGTTGAGACTCCCGCGCCGGTGGAAGGCCGCCTGAACCGGCTTCGCGCACGCCTGGTGAAGTCGAACAACATCCTGGGCAAGGGGCTGCTGGCCCTGCTGTCCGGCGACAAAATCGACGAAAACGTGTGGGACGAGGTCGAGGAAACCTTGCTCCTGGCGGACCTCGGCACCGAACCCACCATGCAGTTGGTCGAGTCGCTGCGTGAACGGGTCAAGGTCCTGGGGACCCGTGATCCGGAGCATGTCAAGGCCATGCTCCGTGAAGAACTCATCAAGCTCGTGGACCCCTCCATGGACCGCTCCCTGAACGTCGCCCGCCAAGGTGACCGGCCCGCCGTCGTGCTTGTTGTCGGCGTCAACGGCGTGGGCAAGACCACCACGGTGGGCAAGCTGGCGCGCGTGCTGGTGGCTGAAGACAAGGACGTGCTGCTGGGGGCGGCCGACACGTTCCGCGCCGCCGCCGCCGAGCAGTTGGCCACGTGGGGCCAGCGTGTCGGGGTCCCCACGGTCAAGTCGGACATTGACGGCGCCGACCCCGCTTCGGTGGCGTATGAAGCCGTCAAGGCGGGCATCGACCAGGAAGTGGATGTGGTCATGGTGGACACCGCCGGCCGCCTCCAGAACAAGACGGGCCTCATGGACGAGCTCGGCAAGGTCAAGCGCGTCATCGAGAAACTGGCGGAAGTGGACGAGGTCCTGCTGGTCCTGGATGCCACCACGGGGCAGAACGGCCTGAACCAGGCCCGGGTCTTCGCAGAGGTGGTCAACATCAGCGGCATCGTGCTGACCAAACTGGACGGCACCGCCAAGGGTGGCATCGTGGTGGCCATCCAGAAGAGCCTGGGCGTCCCCGTGAAGCTCATCGGTTTGGGCGAAGGTCCGGATGACCTTGCGCCGTTCGACGCCGAAGGATTCGTGGACGCCCTGCTGAACTAGCGCCGTCCGCCCGTGGACCCCAGGGGTTCACGGGCGGGCAGCCAGGCAGCTGCCGCCAGCAGGAGGATCCCGCCGGTGGCTGCGAAGGCCGGACCGTACCCCCAAAGGTCGGCAATGAGCCCGGCTACCACGGGACCAACAATGGCCCCGGTGTCGGCAGCCATCTGGAAGACAGCCAGGACCTTGCCGCCGGAGCGGCCCCTGCCGATCACATCGGCGACGGCCGCCTGCTGGGCAGGGCCCAGGAGGCCCGACCCGAAGCCCGCCACGGCGGAGGCTGCCAGCAAGGCCACGAGGTCCGTGGTGAACCCGATGAATCCGGTGGCCAGACCCGTCACCACCAGGCCAGGCAGCAGCAGCGGTTTGCGGCCCCACGCGTCGGCCAGCCGCCCGGAGAACGTCAAGGCGGCTGCGTTCCCTACAGCGAAGACGGCCAGTGCCCACGCTGCGGTTTCCGGCCGGGACTGCAGGACAGCCACCGCGAACAGTGGAATGGTGGCCATGCGGACGCCGAAGGTGGCCCAGCCATTGCTGAAGCTGGAGAAGACGGCCGCGCGGTAAGCCGAATCGGCCAGGGCCTCCTTGAGCGGCATGGGAGGGGCTGCGGCATCGTCCTGGCGTGTCACGCCCGAGCCGCTGAGCATGGTCCGCACCACCAGGGCTGCCAGCAACAGGGCAGCAGCATAGACAAGGAACGGAATCCTGAGCCCGAAGCCCGCCAACAGCCCGCCCACCACAGGACCCAGGACGCTGCCGATCAGGAACGCCGAAGCGTAGGCGCCGGACACCCTGCCGCGCCGTTCCGGCGGAGCCAGCCTGATCAGCAGGCCCATGGCAGCAACTGTAAACATCACCGAACCCGCCCCGCCCAGGCCGCGGAAGACCAACAGTTGCCAGTAATCCTGCGCAAAGGCGCACGCAGCGGTGGAGACGGCCACGATCAACAGGCCGGAGACGTAGACGTTCCGCTCCCCGAAGCGTCCGATCAATGATCCGCCGGCTGGGGCGAAGACCAACCGCATGAAAGCGAAGATGCTCACGATCACGGCAGCGGCGGTGGCGCCGACATCGAAGGTCGCGGCAAACTGCGGCAACACGGGTGCCACCAGGCCGAAGCCCAGGGCGATCAGGAAGGCAGCGGCCAACATCACCTTGATGTCGCGGGGAAGTGGTTCCTTTTCCGGCTCCACCCTCGTCGATTCAAGGGATCCGGGGGACTTGGCCATGCAGTGCTTGTCCTTCTTTTTCTGGTGGCTCGGGGCATATGTAACGCCTGAAACATACCCGTAACAACCACGATATCCACCATTTACGTTGGGGAGGTTGTTGTAACGGGCCCGCAATGTAAAACCTGCGCAGGTGAAACACAGCGGCACAAAACTCTTTAAGCAGGACGCACAAAGCGTCAGGTCAGCGGACGAACCGCAGAACTAGCAAGAGAGGAACGTGCACCATGGAACTTACCGCAGGTCACGTATGGGTCATGGTGGCGGCGGCGCTCGTGCTGTTGATGACTCCCGGTTTGGCATTCTTCTACGGCGGCATGACACGCGCCAAGGCAGCCCTGAACATGATGATGATGAGCTTCATCTCCATTGGCATCGTGGGCGTCGTCTGGGTGCTGTGGGGCGCTTCCATGAGCTCGGGCGAGGGCTTCCTGCAGATTGTCGGCAACCCCTTCGCCACGTTCGGACTTGAGGGCATTACCACCCCGGACGGCCTGATCAAGGTCGGCTACGCCGCAACGTTCGCCATCATCACCGTGGCGCTGATCAGCGGTGCCATTGCAGACCGCGCCAAGTTCGGCGCCTGGAGCCTCTTCGTGCCGGTGTGGGTCACCCTGGTGTACTGCCCCTTGGCCTACATGGTCTGGGGTGGCGGCCTGTTTGGTCCCGAAGGCGCCATCGGCCAGGCACTCGGCCCGGCCATCGACTTTGCCGGCGGAACCGTCGTGCACATCAACGCCGGCGTAGCGGCCCTCGTCCTGGTGCTCATCATCGGCAACCGCCGCGGCTTCGGCAAGGACCCCAACCACCGTCCGCACAACATTCCGTTCGTCATGCTGGGTGCAGCAGTGCTGTGGTTCGGCTGGTTCGGCTTCAACGGCGGCGCAGCAACTACTGCTGAGCAGGGCGGCCTGATCTGGATCAACACCCTCGCAGCACCGGCTGCAGCAATGCTCGGCTGGCTCATCACCGAACGTATCCGCGACGGACACCCGACCTCCCTGGGTGCCGCATCCGGTGTCGTCGCCGGCCTCGTGGCCATCACTCCGGCCTGTGCCAACGTCAGCCCTGTCGGTGCGTTGGGACTCGGCCTGGTGGCAGGCGTGGCTTCCGCCCTGGCGGTCGGCCTGAAGTTCCGCTGGGGCTTCGATGACTCCCTGGATGTTGTGGGCGTTCACCTGGTCTCCGGCGTCATCGGCACGGTGGCCCTGGGCTTCATCGCCCTTCCCACGGACGGCGTTGGTGGCGGCCTCTTCTACGGCGGCGGCTGGGCCCAGATGTGGGCACAGCTTGCAGCAGCAGGCATCGCGATCGCTTTCTCGGCCATCCTGACCGCCATCATCGCGTTCGCCATCCACAAGACCATGGGCTTCCGGGTCTCCACCGAACAGGAGAACGTGGGTGTTGACCTCAGCCTCCACGCGGAGACTGCTTACGAGTTCGGTGTGGGTGGCCACGGTGGAAGCTTCCAGCCGCTGCATGACGCGGTGACCGGCAAGGGCGACGCCCCGGCAGAAGGCAAGGCTCCGGCACAGGCCAAGGTTCCCGCAGAAGGCAAGGAGAGTGTCCAGGCATGAAACTCATCACAGCGATCGTCCGTCCCGAGAAGCTTGACGCAGTCCGGGAGGGCCTGGAGGCCTACGGAGTCCAGGGACTGACGGTCAGCGCAGCAAGCGGCTACGGCAGGCAGCGCGGCTACACCGAGGTGTACCGCGGCGCCGAGTACAACGTGGACCTGCTGCCCAAGATCCGGATCGAGGTTCTCGCTACGGACGAACAGGCCGACGACATCCTGGATGTCTTGATCGCCAGTTCCAACACCGGCCGCGCCGGTGACGGGAAAGTCTGGACCGTGGACGTATACGAGGCCGTCCGGGTCAGGACGGGGGAGCGCGGCGCAGCCGCCATCTGATCCCGGGCACGATGAACGGGCCGGGTACCGCACAGGTACCCGGCCCGTTCTGTCTTTTGGCTTACGCCCCGGGCAGGACGACGGCGGCAGGCGGCAGCGGCTTGCCTAACCCCCGAAGGCGGTCGGCCAGGACGCCGGACCCGCGCTGCCGGCGTCGTACTCCTCCAACGGGACGGCGCCCCGGGACCAGGCGTGCAGCACCGGTTCGATGATCCGCCAGCAGTCTTCCGCGGTGTCGCCGCGGACAGACAGCAGGGGGTCCCCGCCAAGGATGCCCTCCAGCACTTCGCCGTAGGGAAGCATGCCCGGGGCGTTCAGTTCGGCAAGGAGGCTCGCGCGGTCCAAGGTGAAGATGTCGCCCGGGCCGTTGACGTCCACATCCAGCTGCAGCACATCCGGCCCGAATCCAATCCGGAGCTGGTTGGGCGAATCCACGCCGGAGAACCCGACCGGCAGGTGCGGCACCGGCCGGAACGTGACGATTGCCTCCTTGCGTTTGCGGCCCATCGCCTTGCCCGAGCGCAGGATGAAAGGCACCCCTTTCCAGCGCCAGTTGTCGATGTCCACGCGGACTTCGGCGAGCGTCTCGGTCTCCTTGGCCGGATCCACGCCGGCCTCGTCGGTGTAATCGGGAACATGCCGCTCGCCAAGGGTGCCGGCCGTATAACGGGCCCGGCGGGTGGAGTCGCGGTAGGGCGCTTTGATGCTGCTGGCCCTCAGTACGGTGGCGACGGCATCCCGGAGGTCGCGTTCGTCGATGCTGGCGGGAGCGTCAATGGCCAGGAAAGCCATGATGTGCAGCAGGTGGCTCTGGATCATGTCGCGCAGGGCGCCGGCGTTGTCGTAATAGCGCGCCCGGCCTTCCAGGGCGAGATCTTCATCGAAGATGATCTCGACCTTTTCAATGTGTTCGCGGTCCCACACCGGCTCCAGGAAGCGGTTGGCGAAGCGCAGGCCCAGGATGTTCAGCACCGTCGCCTTGCCCAGGAAATGATCCACGCGGTGGATATGGTCCTCCGGCACCAATTTCACCAGTGTCCGGTTCAGGTCGCTGGCCGACGCCGTGCCCGAACCGAAGGGCTTCTCCAGGACCAGCCGGGTTCCGGGTGGAACCTGCTCCGGCCGGAGGATCTCGCACGCTTTCTGGCTGACCTGCGGGGGCAGTGCGAAGTAGACGGCCACGGGACCTTCCAACGAGGCCAGCAGTCCGGCCAGGGGGCCGTCGGCGGTCACGTCCACCTGATGGTAGACCGTGGTCGCGGCGACCGCGGCAAGGTCCCGTATTCCCTCCGGCCCCGCGGACTTCAGGGCAGCTGCGAAGGCTCCGTCAACCCGTTCCTTCCACTGGCCCGGGGTCCAGGGGTCGGACCCGGCGCCGACCAGTTTCAGGCCTGACGCCCTGCCTGTCGCCAGCAGCCCGGCCAGCCCCGGCAGCAGCAACCGTCCCGTCAGGTCTCCCGAAGCACCGAGGATGAGCAAGGTTTTCGCAGTTGTTTTGCTGGTCACTGTGCCAGCATGCCATCTTGTAGGCTCGACTTGGTACCCTAGATAGTCGTCAAGACTCCGGCGGGCCGCAGTGGCCCCATTCGCAGACCATCGAAAGAAGTGCACGGCGCGTGTTCAATTCACTCTCTGACCGCTTGACAGCAACCTTCAAGAACCTCCGCGGCAAGGGCCGCCTCACGGAGGCCGATGTCGACGCCACAGTCCGGGAGATCCGTCGTGCCCTTTTGGACGCCGACGTTGCCGTGCCGGTGGTCCGCGGGTTCACGTCCCGGATCCGCGAACGTGCCCTCGGTGCGGAAGTATCCGCTGCGCTGAACCCCAGCCAGCAGATCGTCAAGATCGTCAACGAGGAACTCGTGGAGATTCTTGGCGGCGAAACGCGGCGCATCCGCCTGGCCAAGAACGGCCCCACCATCATCATGCTGGCCGGCCTCCAGGGTGCGGGCAAGACCACCCTCGCCGGCAAGCTGTCCAAGTGGCTCAAGGCCCAGGGCCACAGCCCCCTGCTGGTCGCCTGTGACCTCCAGCGCCCCAACGCCGTAACGCAGCTCCAGGTCGTGGGCCAGCGTGCCGGCGTTCCCGTCTTCGCGCCTCATCCCGGTGCCACGTCCGAGGTGGAACACCCTGCAGGCGACCCCGTCGCCGTTGCGCAGGCCGGTGTTGCCGAGGCCCGTCAGAAGCTCCACGACGTTGTGATCGTGGACACCGCAGGACGTCTTGGCGTGGATGCCGAGATGATGGACCAGGCCCGACGCATCCGCCAGGCGATCATCCCCAACGAGGTCCTGTTCGTCATTGACGCCATGATCGGCCAGGATGCCGTGAACACGGCCATGGCTTTCGATGAGGGCGTCAACTTCACGGGTATTGTCCTGTCCAAGCTCGACGGCGATGCCCGCGGCGGTGCCGCGCTGTCTGTTGCGTCGGTTACCGGCAAGCCTGTCATGTTTGCCTCCACCGGTGAAGGGCTCGACGACTTCGAGCTGTTCCACCCGGACCGCATGGCTTCCCGCATCCTGGACATGGGCGATGTCCTCACCTTGATCGAGCAGGCGGAGAAGGCCTGGGACAAGGAAGAAGCCGCCCGGATGGCAAAGAAATTTGCCGACCAGGAAGACTTCACCCTGGACGACTTCCTGGCCCAGATGCAGCAGATCCGCAACATGGGCTCCATGAAGAAGATGCTCATGATGATGCCGGGAGCCCAGAACATCCGGCAGCAACTGGAGAACTTTGACGAGCGGGAGATCGACCGCGTCGAGGCAATCGTGCGTTCCATGACACCGCATGAGCGCGTGGCTCCCAAGATCATCAATGGTTCCCGGCGTGCCCGTATCGCCAAGGGCTCGGGCGTTCATGTTTCTGAAGTCAACGGCCTCCTGGAGCGGTTCGCCCAGGCACAGAAGATGATGAAGAAGCTCGCCCAGGGCGGCGGCATGCCGGGGATGCCGGGAATGCCTGGCCTGGGTGGCCCTGGTGGCGGGCGCAAGGGCGGCAAGAGCGCGCCGAAGAAGAAGGCGCGTTCGGGCAACCCTGCCAAAGCCGCCCAGGAACTGCGCGAGGCCGAGGCCAAGCGGGCTGCGGCCGCATCGGCGCCCACGGGGGCTGCGTTCGGCCAGGGTGCCCAGGACTTCGATCCGTCCATGCTTAACCTCCCCAAGGGCTTCGACAAGTTCCTGGGCAAGTAGGCAGCCAACCCCCGGTTGGGATGTCAGTGCCGTGGAATACGCTTGGTCAATGCAGAAGCAGCGCGTTGTTTTTGTCCACGGCCTGGGCAGCTTCGGCGCTGCGGCCTGGCCCAAGCAACATGGCATGGCTTTGGACTATGACGCCTTGTTCCTCCGGCGCCATGGTTTCCATCCGGTGGAGGAGCCGTTGTCATCGGATGTGGCAGCGGACGTTGAAATCCTCGTCGGTGCGCTGGCAGACGTCGGCGGAGGCCATGTCGTAGCCCATGAACAAGGGGCGATCGCTGCCATGTTGGCAGCCCTGGACCGGCCGGAACTGGTATTTTCCCTCTCCCTGGTGGAGCCGGCGTGCCTGTCCCTGACCGCTGAACTGCCCGCGACGGCAGCGCACCGGGCGCTGATGGAACCGCTTTTTGACGTGCGGAACCAGCTCAACGACGCCGACTATGAACGCGAGTTCTACCGCCGTGCGTTTTCATCCGTGGCAGGCGTGCCCGATACACCCCAGGCCAGGCGCTCTGCCCGGCGGCTCAGGTTGCAGGCTCCGCCCTGGGAAGCCCCCTTGCACATCGTTCCGGGGGTCCCCACGCTGGTGCTGACCGGCGGTTGGGAGCCCCTTTACGAAGAGATCGCCGCGTACCTCCAGGAAACCGGTGCCCTCCGGCGCGTGGCCGCGGGAGGGCACCGGCCCCAGGACTCGGTGGAAGGTGACCGGATCATCCGATCGTTCATCGCCGAGGTCGGGCGGACTATGTCAGTTCGCGCGTCCTGAGGCTGCCGGTACCTGGAGTTCCGGCAGGTAGACCTTGCCTCCAGCTGCGAGGAATTCCTCGCTTTTCTCCCGCATGCCGCTGTACATGTCGGCGATCGCGGCCTGCGCTTCGGCCGAACCGTATTCGTCGCGGATGTCCTGGCTGATGCGCATGGAGCAGAACTTGGGGCCACACATGGAGCAGAAGTGCGCCGTCTTGGCCGGTTCGGCCGGAAGCGTCTCGTCGTGGAACGACTCCGCGGTCACCGGATCCAGGGACAGGGCGAACTGGTCCCGCCACCGGAATTCGAAACGCGCCTTGGAGAGGGCATCGTCACGTTCGTTCGCCCCAGGGTGTCCCTTGGCCAGGTCCGCGGCGTGGGCGGCGATCTTGTAGGTGATGACGCCGGTCTTGACGTCGTCCTTGTTCGGCAGGCCAAGGTGCTCCTTGGGTGTCACGTAGCAGAGCATGGCCGTGCCGTAGCGGGCGATCTCCGTGGCACCGATGGCGGAGGTGATGTGGTCATAACCCGGGGCAACGTCTGTCACGAGCGGCCCGAGGGTGTAGAACGGAGCCCCCTTGCACAGTTCCTGCTGGCGTTCCACATTCTCCCGCACCAGGTGGAAAGGGATGTGGCCCGGTCCTTCGACCATGACCTGGACGTCGTATTCCCAGGCTCGCTGGGTCAGCTCGGCAAGGGTGTCCAGTTCGGCGAACTGCGCGGCATCGTTGGCGTCGGCTGTGGCTCCGGGGCGGAGGCCGTCACCGAGTGAGAAGGCAACGTCGTACTTTGCGAAGATTTCGCACAGCTCATCGAAGTGCGTGTAAAGGAAGTTCTCCTTGTGGTGGGCCAGGCACCAGCCGGCCATGATGGAGCCACCGCGGGACACGATGCCCGTGACCCGGTTGGCGGTGAGGGGCACGTACCGCAGGAGGACGCCGGCATGGATGGTCATGTAGTCCACACCTTGCTCGCACTGTTCGATCACCGTGTCACGGAAGATTTCCCACGTGAGGTTATTGGCCTCACCATTGACCTTTTCCAAAGCCTGGTAGATCGGAACCGTGCCGATGGGCACGGGTGAGTTCCGGATGATCCATTCGCGGGTCGTGTGGATGTCATCTCCCGTGGACAAATCCATGACGGTGTCTGCGCCCCACTGCGTGGCCCACTGCAGTTTGTCGACTTCCTCGGCAATGGAGCTGGTGACAGCCGAGTTGCCGATGTTGGCGTTGATCTTCACCAGGAAGGCCTTGCCGATGATCATCGGTTCCGATTCCGGGTGGTTGATATTGTTCGGGATGATGGCCCGCCCTGCAGCGACTTCGCTGCGGACCAGCTCCACGTCGCAGTTCTCCCGCAGGGCCACGAACCGCATTTCCGGGGTGACGATGCCCTGCCTGGCGTAATGCATCTGGGTGACGGTCTTGCCTTCGACGGCGCGGCGGGGCACCGGTTGTGCACCCTTCCACTCCGCAGACGCTGCTCCGCGCCGCACGGCCGACTTGCCGTCGTCGAGCAGGTTGCGTTCCCGGCCCGTGTAGCTTTCCGTATCGCCGCGTTCCTCGATCCAGGCCTTCCTGAACGGTTCCAGACCGACTACCGGATCACTTCCCGGGCCGGCCGTGCGGTACACCCGCAAAGGATCGTTGGCCTGCCCGTTGGGGGAGGGTTCCAGGGCGATCTCGGTCACCGGTACGCGGATGCCGTGGCCCGGATCCTCCACCCAAGCCAGCGAATGGGACTTCAGCGACTGCGTGACGGCTTCCCCGGCTGGCGCAGTCTGGTTCCGGGCAGGGCTGTGCTGTGTTTCTGTGGTGCTCAAGGATTACTCACTTCCTTCGCCGGCATTACCCGGACAGGTTCGACGGTCGCAGACTGCTTCAGCCCGATCTCAGCCCCTGCAAGGGCTCCCGTGTGGTCAGGGAAGAAGCTACCACAGGGGCAGCGGGTGCTCCCAGTCACAAGCTTTCGAAAGGGGCGGGGCGGGGTTCGTCGCACTAGGCTTCTGCCATGGCCAACATCATTGAATTCAGCGGTCCGGTGCTGGTTGCAGCCGATGACGAACGCCGGGGATTGTGGTCAGTTGACGGAAAGCTGACTTTTGAACGTCCCGCAACGCCGCCGGACAGAGTGCTTGCCGGATGGGTGCTGCCGGGCTTCGTCGACGCGCATTGCCACATCGGGCTGGGGCCCGGTGGTGCGGTGGATGAGGAGACCACGCTCGCCCAGGCCATGGCGGACCGGAACGCCGGAACGCTGCTGATCCGCGACGCCGGTTCGCCCGGCAATACCCGCTGGGTCCAGCAAAGGGAGGACCTTCCGCGCCTCATCCGGGCCGGCCGGCACATTGCCCGCAGCAAGCGGTACCTGCGGGGTCTGGGCCACGAAGTGGAGCCGGATGAACTGGTGGAGACCGTCCGGAAAGAAGCGCGCGACGGCGATGGCTGGGTCAAGCTGGTGGGCGACTGGATTGACAGGGGAGTGGGGGACTTGACCGCGTCATTTCCGGCCGGGGTCGTCAAGGAAGCCATAGCTGCCGCGCATGACGAAGGCGCCCGGGTTACCGCGCATTGCTTCGCGGAACAGACCATCGACCACATGCTGGACGGCGGAATCGACTGCATAGAGCATGCCACCGGGTTGCTGCCGCGGCACATCCCGCGCCTCGTGGAACAGGATGTTCCGATCGTTCCCACCCTGGTCAACATTGCCACCTTTCCCGACATCGCGGCGCAGGCCAAGCCAAAGTTTCCCGACTACGCGCAGCACATGACCAGCCTGTGGGAACGCCGGCGCGAGCGGGTTTTTGAAGCCTATGAGGCCGGCGTTTCCATTTATGCCGGCACTGACGCCGGCAGCGTCATCAAGCATGGCCGGATCGCCGACGAGATGCAGGAACTGCACGACGCCGGCCTGCCGCCTGCCGCGGTGCTGAATGCCGCCACGTGGGGTGCCAGGGCATGGTTGGGGACGGAAGGAATCAGCGAGGGGGCACCTGCCGATGTGGTGGTGTGCCGCGCGGATCCCCGTCAGGAGCTTGCCACCGTCCACCGGTTGAGCCACGTGGTCCTAAGGGGCAACGTCCTCCGCTGGGAATAAATTGAAGCTTCAAGTAATTTAGAGAGGTAGAACGAGCCGAAAAGCGGCCAGCTTGATCACCGGGAGCTTCACATGACCACTTCATCCAGCCAGGACCTGCTGCCTGCCGATCTCTCCATGGGCACTGTCATGCTCAAAGTGGGCGACATGAAGCTCATGAGCGACTACTACCAGCGCGCCTTGGGGTTGGAGGTGGTCGCGGAACAGGACGGCGGGCTGTACCTGGGCCGCCTCGGCAAGCCCGTAGTCCACCTGGCTCCGGCCGCAGGCCTGCAGATTCCCGGCAGGGGCGAGGCCGGCCTCTTCCATACTGCGATCCTGTTCGAAGACCAGCCCGCCCTGGCCGCGACCATTGCCACTGCCGCGCAATACGAGCCCCGTGCCTTCGTCGGCAGTGCCGACCACCTGGTCAGCGAGGCGTTCTACTTCACCGATCCCGAAGGCAATGGCATCGAGTTGTACTACGACAAGCCCCGGAGCGTGTGGCAGTGGGACGGAAAGAACGTGGTCATGGACAACGTTGCCCTGCCGCCGCAGGCCTACCTTCAGCAGTACCTGAGCGAAGAGGCGGTGACGGGCCAGGCCCGGGCCGGTGCCGGCGTCGGGCATGTCCACCTTCAGGTAGGCGACGTTGCGACGGCGCAAAAGTTCTACGTGGACACCCTGGGGTTCGAGCGGACCGCCGGCTGGCACGGCCAGGCCTTGTTCGTCTCGGCGGGTGGCTACCACCACCACATGGCCATGAATGTCTGGAACAGCCGCGGTGCCGGGCCGCGCCGGGACACGCTGGGCCTGGGTGAAGTCCTGATTGAAGTCCCTGGCGACGACCACGTCCTGGCGTTGGCGGACCGGCTGAAGGTTGCGGGCCTGTCCAGCCACCACACAGGCAGGGAGCTTCGTTTTGAGGACCCGTGGCGCAACCAGTTGCGGGTGGCGGTCGCGGGGCCCGGCCTGCACTAGGCTGGGCAATGTTGGAGCAGGGGCCGGCATGTCCTGCGCCCCTGCCGTGTCAGCACGACGGAATGGGATGACTTTCCATGGGCTTTGCCGAAATTTTTGTAGCCACCCACGATGAAGCACTCAAACGGGCCGCCGCCCTCGACGGCGGAGCCGGCGTTGCCGGATCTGCTGTCCGGATTGACGGCATCAGTGACTTTGAGGTTGAACAACTCGGCGACCTCGCCGGGCAGGCGGTCCACGCAGCCGGAGCCGACTATGAGCTGGCCCTGGTGGATGTCACCAGCGATGCCCTGCTTGGGGTCCCCGAAGCGATGGTTCGCGCGTTGGCTGAATTGCTGACGTATGAAAGCGAAGGTGACGGCAATGTCCTTGATGACGTCGCCGAGGCCTGGGCAGGGCAGGAAGACATGCCTTTCGGGGCGGCCGAGTCCAAAGGGTACGTCCAGCAACTGGCAGCCCTTGCCTCCGATGTGGAGAAAGCGGACCGCGCCGGGCTTTACGTCTGGTCGGTGTCCTGACCCTCGCATGAAGGTGGACGTGACCAAGTCCACAGGGGTGGAGTCCGGCCAAGTCGTAATTGTGCGGCCCATCTGGCACAATGGACAGGTACTCGATCGGTGCGGCCCCTCTCTCCGTGCTCGTATCTTGTCCTTCGAACCCCCAAGTATGGCCCGCCCCACGGGTGCAGAACGTCGGGTTCAACCCCGTTTCAGAAACAGGAGTGACCACAAAAGTGGCCGTAAAGATTCGCCTTAAGCGCCTCGGTAAGATGCGCGCACCGTACTACCGCATTGTTGTCATGGACTCCCGCGCCAAGCGCGACGGCCGTGCCATCGAGGAAATCGGCAAGTACCACCCGACCGAGGAGCCCTCGTACATCGAGGTCGCTTCCGAGCGTGCCCAGTACTGGCTGTCCGTTGGCGCCCAGCCCACCGAGCAGGTTGCTGCGATCCTCAAGATCACCGGTGACTGGCAGAAGTTCAAGGGCCTGCCTGGCCAGGAAGGCACCCTGAAGACCAAGGCTCCGAAGGAAGCTTTCGTGGCTCCGGAGAAGGGTTCCGTCATCATTCCGGAAGCCATCACCAAGAAGGCCAAGAAGGACGACGCCGAGGCCGAAGCTGCTGAAGCAGAGACCACCGAGGCTGAGTAAGTTGCTGGCAGAAGCGCTCGAGCATCTGGTCCGTGGGATCGTTGACAGCCCTGAGGATGTCAAGGTCAGTGCCAAGAACAACCGCCGTGGGGAATCCCTCGAAGTGCGGGTTCACCAGGACGACCTCGGCCGGGTAATCGGCCGCCAGGGACGCACCGCCCGTGCCTTGCGCACTGTGGTTGCAGCCTTGGCTGGAGGCGAGCAGGTCAGGGTCGACGTCGTCGACACCGACCGTCGCCGGTAACGCGCTCAGCAACATTTGCCTTAGGTCCGGCCCCTTCACCGAATATGGTGGAGGGGCCGGACTGCTTTCCCGACAATCAGTTCCAGTAAGAATCCCATCAGCGCCCACCCGCCGGCACGGCACGGGGCACAACAAGAATCCAGAGGAATCCATGCAGCTCCAGGTGGCCCGGGTCGGCAAACCACACGGTATCCGCGGCGAGGTGACAGTCCAGGTGCTCACCGATGCTCCGTCCGAGCGGTTCGTTGCCGGGACAGAGTTTTTGGTGGAGCCGGCCACGGCAGGTCCCCTGACCATCCGCAGCGCCCGGTGGAACAAGGACATCCTCCTGCTGGGCTTCGAGGAAGTGCCGGACCGCAATGGCGCCGAACTGATCCGCGGGGCCAAGCTGTTCATCGAAACCGACGACCTCGACGAGGTGGACGACGAAGGCTGGTATGAGCACGAGCTGGTCGGCCTTGAGGCGCGGGTAGGAAACCAGGCGGTAGGCAGGATTGCCGCCCTGAACACCATGCCGGCCCAGGACCTGCTGGTAGTCGAAACCCCCGGCGGCAAGGAGATCCTGATCCCGTTCGTGGACGAAATCGTCCCCGAGGTCAATGTGGACGGCGGCTACGTCCTCATTACTCCCCCCGCGGGGCTCTTCGAGCTTAACGATGACGACGCCGGCACGTCCGATGGAGACGATGCCTGAATGAGGATCGACGTCATCAGCATCTTCCCGGAGTACCTGGCTCCGCTGGAGCTCTCACTTATCGGCAAGGCACGCCAGGACGGAATCCTGGACCTGAAGGTGCACGATCTCCGCACTTTCACCACTGACAGGCACCGGACCGTGGACGACACTCCTTATGGCGGCGGCGCGGGCATGGTCATGAAACCTGAGCCATGGGCGCAGGCGCTGGAGTCCGTGATGAGGGATACCGATGCCAAGCCCGTCCTCATTGTTCCCTCGCCGGCGGGGGAGCGGTTCAACCAGGCGCTGGCCTATGAGCTCGCAGAGGAGGAGCAGTTGGTGTTCGCCTGCGGGCGCTACGAAGGCATTGACGAACGAGTCATTGATTGGGCCCACGAACATTTCACCGTCCGCCCCGTGAGTCTGGGAGATTATGTGCTCAACGGCGGGGAAGTGGCGGTGCTCGCTATGGTTGAAGCGATCGGACGTCTTCTCCCGGGGGTTGTTGGAAATCCCGAGTCGCTCATCGAAGAGTCCCACTCCGACGGGCTGCTTGAGTATCCGGTCTACACCAAACCGTCCTCCTGGCGGGACCACGAGGTTCCGCCGGTCCTGCTCAGTGGCAACCACGGGAAAATCGCCCAGTGGCGCCGCCACGAACAGTTCCGCAGGACCGCCGAGCGCCGGCCGGACCTGCTCACCGGCTTCGATGCCACCGGCTTGAGCCGCGCCGACCGCAACGCTTTCGCGGACCTGGGGTACGACGTCGTTGATGGCCGCCTTCGCGCCCGTCCCGGCGGCGACGGAAAGCAGTAGCTGAGCACCGCCGTCGTACTGGTGCGGCTGACTGGTGCGGCTGAGCGGGAAATTGGCCTGAAGGCAGGGGCCTGTGGCAGAATTAACCCTTGTGTCTGCTGGGCTGGCACCTGCCACAGGGGGAGTTCAGCCAACAGCCAGGCAACCCGGCCACGCCAACCACGGCGGCGCCGGTCACCTTGAATCTTCGGCGGAGATTTCCGGTCGGCCTTCATGGCCGGCGGGCTTGTCCGCCGTAACCCAAAGTGAATGACCTGTGGCGTTCACCAGGAGTGGATTAATGCATATCCTCGATAGCGTAGATGCAGCTTCGCTGCGCACCGATGTTCCTGAGTTCCGCGCGGGTGACACCCTCAAGGTCCACGTGAACATCATCGAAGGCAAGAACTCCCGCGTCCAGGTATTCCAGGGCTTCGTCCTGGGCCGCCAGGGTGACGGCGTTCGCGAAACCTTCACCGTGCGCAAGGTTTCCTTCGGTGTCGGCGTTGAGCGTACCTTCCCGGTGCACTCCCCGATCATCGACAAGATCGAGGTCGTTACCAAGGGTGACGTCCGCCGCGCCAAGCTTTACTACATGCGTGCACTGCGCGGTAAGGCTGCGAAGATCAAGGAAAAGCGCGACTTCGGCAACTAAGCGCCAGCTTTAGCAACGGGTCCAGGATTCGTGCCCGGCCAGTTCCGGAGCAATCCGCAACGCAACACAGGATACGAACCATGGACACTGCAGAACGCCAGCCCCGGAAACAGGGCTGGCGTTTTGTTGTACTGGCGCTTGTCCTGGCCATAGCCATCAGCGGGCTGGTGAGATCGCTCTGGGTTGACGTGTACTACATCCCCTCGGAGTCCATGGAGCCCCTGCTCGGCACGGGCGACCGTATCCTCGTCTCGCGCACCGCTTTCAGCAGTGAACCCATCCGCCGCGGCGATGTTGTGGTGTTTGACGGTCGCGGCTCCTTTGCATCACTCAACAGTGGCAAAGGACCGTTCGTTGATGCAGTCTCGGCAGCAGGACAGTGGTTCGGGCTGACAGGCAGCGATACGACCTATGTCAAAAGAGTCATCGGGGTGGCCGGCGACCACGTGGCGTGCTGCGAACCATCGGGGCACCTTACAGTCAACGGCCAGGTGTTGGTGGAAGCCTATATCTACCCGGGGGACGAGCCGAGCAAGCAGAAGTTCGACGTCGTGGTTCCGGCAGGCCGGTTGTGGCTGATGGGCGACCACCGCTCCCGATCCGCGGATTCCCGTGGCCTGCTGGGTGCGCCCGGCGGGGGCATGGTCCCGGTTGAGCGTGTCATCGGAAGACCGGTCCAGATCATCTGGCCGCTTGATAGATTTGCAGAGATGCCTCACGCAGTGCAGGCCGAACCATCAAAGAACGGACACTAAATGCCGGACAGAGCTCCCGGGAATCCCGAGCGGCGCGATGACGACGCCCTGCTCTCGGACGGAACGGACAGCGCGGCCGATGGCAACGGAGCCAAGGGCCACGACGCCGGTTCCGAAGCCACCGGGACGGACGGCAAACCGCGCCAGAACCTGGCGCTCGTTTGGCTGAAGGAGATTGCCACCGTGGTGGCGATTGCGCTGGTGCTGTCATTCCTGCTGAAGACCTTTCTCTTCCGCGCCTTCTACATCCCGTCCGAATCCATGGAAAACACCCTGGACGTATACGACCGGATTTTCATCAACCTGCTGGTACCGGGACCCTTCGAACTGCAACGCGGCGACGTGGTGGTCTTCAAGGACAGCCAGGGTTGGCTTGAACCGGTGGAGAAGAAGCCCGCCGGGCCCATGGACTGGGTTGGCGACACGTTGGAATTCGTCGGACTCATGGCTGACGACAATGAGCAGCATTTGGTCAAGCGCATCATCGGGCTGCCCGGCGACAGGGTGTCCTGCTGCGATGCCGGCGGCAGGGTCAGCATCAACGGTGTGCCTTTGAACGAGACTTATATCAACCCTGCGGAAGTACCGCAGCCCAGCCCTTTCGACATCGTGGTCCCTGAAGGGAAGGTCTGGGTGATGGGCGACAACCGGAACCACTCCGCCGATTCCCGCGCGCACCAAGAGGTCAACGGTGGTTTCATTAACATTGAAGACGTCGAAGGCAAAGCCACCGTCATCGCCTGGCCCATCAACCGTTGGACGGTCCTGGACAACTACCCGGATGTCTTCAAGGACGTCCCCGCTGGTACATCAGGAAAATAATGGCCCGCGCATCCGGCATCACCAAAACACCAGCAGCCACGGCTGCTGAAACGGGCATGTCCCGCGGCAAGGGGAAAACCAAGGCCAAGCCCCAGGCGAAGACTGGTCCGGCTTTCCCGACCTTGGACGTTGAACGCTCCTTCCTGTCCTCCGGCGTCCGGCTGCTCGCCGGTGTGGATGAGGTGGGCAGGGGAGCCCTCGCCGGACCGGTAACGGTGGGAATTACAGTAGTGGACCTCGCGGACCACGGCCTGCTGGCCGACGTCCGCGACAGCAAGCTGCTCAAACCCGAGGACCGCGACAGGCTGGAACCTTTGGTCCGGGACTGGGCAATAGCCAGCGCCGTCGGTCACGCCTCGTCCCAGGAAATCGACCGGATCGGCATCATTGCCGCGCTGCGCCTGGCAGGTACCCGGGCGTGGGTGGACATTCTGGCGGGCGGCGTAACGCCGGACGCCGTGTTGCTGGACGGAAGCCATAACTGGCTCTCACCCGAGGTCCAGGCATCGCTCTTTGATACTGCTTCCGGCGAGCCTGCCTGCGACGCTCCGGTGCACACCCGGGTCAAGGCGGACATGAGCTGCCTGAGTGTCGCTGCAGCCAGCGTACTGGCAAAAGTAGCGCGGGACAGGATCATGGTGGAGCTCCATGCGGAGGCTCCGCACTACGGATGGAACGAGAACAAAGGCTACGCCACCGCGGCCCATCGTGAGGTCCTCCGGCTGCAGGGGCCAAGCCCGTATCACCGCACCAGCTGGCATCTCATGTAGTCCTGCCCACGGGGCGGGTCCCGATGGTGCAAGATGGAACCATGAGCGCCGAGGACCTTGAGAACTATGAAACCGACATGGAGCTGCAGCTCTACCGCGAATACCGGGACGTCGTTGGTCTCTTCAGCTACGTGGTGGAAACCGAGAGGCGTTTCTATCTTGCCAACCACGTTGATCTCCAGGCCCGCAGTGCCGACGGAGAGGTGTATTTCGACCTCACGCTCCAGGATGCCTGGGTTTGGGATGTCTACCGTTCCGCGCGGTTCGTGAAAAACGTCCGGGTCATCACCTTCAAGGACGTCAACGTGGAGGAACTGCCCCGTAACGAGGACCTTGCCCTCCCCAAGGACGGCGATCTCGGGGACCTGGGCAACTAGCCCTCCTTAGGGTTGACTCCTCCTCCACAAACAGGGTTGCCCACATAGCCCACCTGCTCCCTGCCGGTTCCAGCCTCCACCGTGAAGGCTGGAACCGGAGGTGGTGCTCATGCGAGCCAAAGACATTCTGGGCCGTGCCGGGGAGGCAGCGGCGGCCGGATTCCTTGAAGACCAGGGAATGCTCATCGTGGACCGTAACTGGCGGTGCCCTGACGGTGAGATAGACATCGTTGCACTTGATGGCGGAACCGTGGTCATCGTGGAGGTGAAGACCCGCCGCACCCTTGACTACGGTCATCCTTTCGAAGCCGTGGGGCCGGACAAACTGGCCCGGTTGCTGAGGCTGGCCTTCGCCTGGTGCAGGGACCACGGCCCCATCGATCCGGCCATCAGGGTAGATGTCGTTAGTGTCGTCCACGATGGCGTTGGTGAACCCCGGCTTGAACACCTGCGGGCGGTGGCGTGATGGCCGTCGGACGGAGCTACTGTGTGGCGCTGGTGGGCCTCAACGGCTACATCGTCGAAGTCGAAGCAGACATCGGGCAAACCCTGCCCGCCTTCGTCATCCTGGGCCTGCCGGATGCTGCCTTGAACGAAGCCAAGGAACGGATCCGGTCGGCCGCCCTGAACTCGGGCATACCGCTGAGCCGCCGGAAGATCACGGCCAACCTCATACCTGCGTCGCTGCCCAAACGAGGGTCGGGCTTTGACCTGGCCATCACCATGGCGGTCCTCCGGGCCGCCGGGGATATCCGCTCCATCAGCGGCACGGTGTTCATCGCCGAACTGGGCCTGGACGGAAGGCTGCGGCCGGTCCGGGGCATCCTTCCAGCGGTGATGGCTGCCGTCCAGGCCGGCCACGAGGACATCGTCGTCGCCGAGGCAAACGTTGCCGAGGCGGCCCTCGTCCCGGGGGCCAACGTTCGGGGCTACAAGACTCTTGCCCGGCTTGTCTTTGAGTTTGGCGCCGATCCCAGGGATCTTGCACTGGACTACAACCCGGGACCCGAGCCGGTTCCCGGGGATGACGGCCCCTCCACGGGTACTGCACCGGACCTGTGCGATGTTGCCGGCCAAGCTGAGGCCAGGCGTGCCCTGGAGGTCGCCGCTGCCGGCGGCCACCACATGTTGTTGACGGGTCCTCCCGGAGCCGGCAAAACGATGCTTGCCGAACGTCTGCCTGGCCTGCTTCCGGACCTGGGGGACAAGGCATCCATGGAAGTGACAGCCATCCATTCCCTGGCGTCGGTCCGGGGTTCTGCCGCACAGCTGATCCGCCGGCCACCCTTTGAGAGTCCCCACCACAGTGCCACGGCTGCGGCCATCATCGGAGGCGGCTCAGGTCTGCCCCGTCCTGGTGCGGCGTCCAGGGCACACCGCGGTGTCCTCTTCCTGGACGAGGCTCCGGAGTACGAGCGCCGGGTCCTGGATGCCCTGCGGCAGCCATTGGAAAGCGGGGAGTTGGTCATCCACCGCTCCGCCGGCACCGCTGCCTACCCGGCGCGCTTTCAGCTGGTTCTTGCCGCCAACCCGTGTCCGTGCGGGAAGGCTGCCGGCAAGGGAATGGACTGCACTTGTACGCCCGTCATGCGGAGGCGCTACTTTGGCAGGATGTCCGGGCCCTTGCTGGACCGGGTGGATATCCAGCTCCAGGTCCACCGCGTGGCCCTGGCCGGCTTCGGGCAGGCAGGGGACGGGGAAGACACTGCCACGGTCGCCGCCAGGGTGCGGGTAGCCAGGGGCAGGCAAAGGGAGCGGTTGCAGGACTTGGGGCTGGAGGCCAACAGCCAGATCCCCGGGCGCATCCTTCGCGGCACGTTGAGGCTTCCCCCTGCCACAACCCGCATCCTTGACACTGCCCTGGAACGGGGCATCCTCACGGCCAGGGGTTACGACCGCGTCCTCCGGCTCGCGTGGACGCTTGCGGACCTTGAAAAGTGCGACACCCCCTCTCCCGATCACATCGGACAAGCACTTGGCCTCCGGCAAGCCACGGCTGCGGCATGACAGGCATGATGAAAGGAGCACCGGCATTGGGATCGTTGGGAACACAGGAAAAGATGAGGCTTGCCAGAGCGGCGTTGGCGCGGCTGATGGAACCCCAGGACATGGCGGGACTGGCTCTCGTCCGTGCCGTGGGTCCTGTTGATGCCCTGGGGGTTGCCTCGGGGGAGTTGGATGCCGGAGCTGCCCTGGAACAGGAGATCAGTACCCTGCTTGCGGAGGAGGGTGGCGTGGTGTCGTGGCCCGGGCTGGCAGCGAGCAAGCGCCGCTGGTCCCCGCGCGTCCCTGATCTTGCACCGGAACGTGACCTGGACACGATGAAGCGCCTTGGCGGTCGGGTGGTGGTGCCGGGAGATGAGCTATGGCCCAAGCAACTGCAGGATCTCGGGCTCCAGGAACCGCTGTGTCTTTGGTGGCGCGGCCATGCCGAGCCCCTTCCGGTACTCCGGAACTGCGTGTCCCTGGTCGGCTCCAGGGACAGCACAAGCTACGGTGCAGCCGTGACCGGTGACCTCGCCTACGGCCTGGCGCAGCGGGGGTTCACCGTGGTGTCCGGTGGGGCATACGGCATAGATGCGCACGCCCACCGCGGGGCACTCAGCGGCGCTGCGACCGCCACCCCCACCATTGCTGTCATGGCGGGGGGAGTGGATCGCTTCTATCCCTCCGGGAACGAAGACCTCCTGCGCGCCGTTGCCCAGCAGGGCGCAGTGATCTCGGAGGTGCCGCCCGGGTCGGCGCCAACGCGTTACCGGTTCCTGCAACGGAACCGGATCATCGCGGCAATGGCGTCCGTGACGGTGGTGGTGGAAGCCCGATGGAGGTCCGGCGCCCTCAACACCGCCCACCATGCTGAAACCATCGGGCGGATCGTGGGCGCAGTCCCTGGATCCGTGCACAGTGCCAACTCGGCAGGATGCCACAGGTTGTTGCGGGATGGCGGTGCCGTTTGCGTCACGGACGTTGGCGAGATCGCTGAACTTGCCGGTCGCAACGGGGAGGCCCCTGCCGCGGACCGGGCGGCCAGTGCGCAGGAACACGACGGCCTGTCCCTGGAGGACCTGATCCTGCTGGATGCGCTCCCACTCCGTTCCGCCAGCTCTGTGGAGAAGCTGGCAGCGGTGGCCGGATTAAGCCCCGATGCCGTTCGTGCCGGCTTGGGCCGCATGGGACTCCTGGGCTTGGCGGCCTCGGAGCGGGGTGCCTGGAAAAGAACCAGGAAGGCCTAGGCAACTGACCTCGCCATGCATGTTGATTCAGCACAGGGGGAGCCATTGCTGGCACAGTTGGGAGTATGGACGGAGAATCCACCCAAGACCCATTCGAGGCAAACCTGGACGGGTTCCGACGCTACCTTGCCGGGGAACGTGCCCGGTCGGAACACACCATCCGGGCCTACCTCGCGGACGTCCGGAGCCTGCTTGAATTCGCTGCCCTGGAGGGCGCCAAGGAGTTGCCGGACCTTGAACTTGGCACGCTCCGCCGGTGGTTGGGTGCACAAAGCGAAGCGGGGGTGTCGCGGTCCACGTTGGCGCGGCGCGCAGCTACGGCACGCTCGTTCACCAAGTGGGCCCTGAGGGAGGAACTGATCTCCGTGGACCCCGCAATCCGCTTACAGGCCCCCAAGCGGGATAAAGCGCTGCCTGGCGTGCTGCAGCAGCAACAGGTCAACCGGGCCGTCAGCAGTCTCGAGGACGCCGCCGAGGACGGGAACCCGCTCGCCGTGCGGAACCGGGCCATGGTGGAACTGTTGTATGCCACGGGCATCCGTGTTGGAGAGTTGGCCGGACTGGACATCGATGACCTTGATCCCGACCGGCGCACCCTCCGCGTCATCGGCAAAGGCAACAAGGAACGAACCGTGCCTTTCGGCGTCCCGGCCGCGGTCGCCGTCGACGACTGGCTTAGGAGGGGACGCCCCGCGGTGGTGACAGCCGGCAGCGGTCCTGCATTGTTCCTCGGAGCCCGTGGCAAGAGGGTGGATCAGCGCCAGGTGCGCAGTGTGGTGGAAGAGGTCCTCCACGCGCTCGGTGACACTGCTGCGACGGGGCCGCACGCCCTGCGGCACAGTGCCGCCACGCACTTGTTGGACGGTGGCGCGGACCTGCGTGCCGTGCAGGAGATTCTGGGGCACAGCAGTCTTGCCACCACGCAGATCTACACCCATGTCTCCGTGGAGCGGCTACGGAAGAGCTACCAGCAGGCCCATCCAAGGGCGTGAACATGACGTCCGGTGGCCCGCACTGGCGGAAAGGTTACTGGTACGGCACAATGTAAGCACCAAGGCCGAACCTTCAATGTATGGTTGAGGGTTCGTTCTGTGTAACAATCAAAGCACCATGCTTCGCGTGCGGAGCAGCCGGTGTCCATAACTTCATAGTTTGCAGGAGCCACGTCGCATGGCAGGGGGCAGCAAACAACCATCCAGTGGAGGTCGTTGGGGAAGACGTACCTACAGCTATGGAGGATGGAATGTCTGTTGCAACAACCCGCGGTGTCCTGTTCGTGCACTCGGCCCCAACGGCCCTGTGCCCCCACGTGGAGTGGGCCATTGGATCGGTCGTTGACAAGCGGACCGATCTTGAGTGGACCCCGCAACCTGCCGCGCCGGGAATGTTCCGCGCCGAGTTGTCCTGGACCGGCGCCCCAGGCACCGGCGCCCTTTTGGCGTCTGCTCTGCGTGGGTGGGCCCATTTGCGCTATGAGGTAACTGAAGAACCAAGCCAGGGCGTGGACGGTGCCCGGTGGTCACACACCCCGGAGCTCGGAATCTTCCACGCGGTCACGGATGTCCACGGGAACATCATGGTCAGTGAAGACCGGATCCGTTACGCCTACGAGTCAGGAGCGGGCGATCCTTCGGCTGTCTACCACGAATTGTCCCTTGCCTTGGGCGAAGCCTGGGATGAAGAGCTGGAGCCTTTCCGCCACGCTGCAGAGGGCGCCCCGGTCCGGTGGCTGCATCAGGTCGGGTAACCGGCGAACCTTTCCCTTTCCATAGCAAAAAAGCAGGGCCCCACCCGTGAACAGCGGTGGGGCCCTGCTTTGCGTGAGCTGGTGTTTCTAGATGCTGCGGACAGCGATGACCGCGTTGTGGCCACCGAAGCCGAAGGAGTTGCTCAACGCCACAATGTCGCCGGCCGGGAGGTCGCGGACCGACGTAACGACGTCGAGGGGGATCTCCGGGTCCTGGTTCTCCAGGTTGATGGTGACCGGTGCCTTCCGCTCGTGAACTGCAAGCACCGTCAGCACTGCTTCCACAGCCCCGGAGGCACCAAGCAGGTGGCCCATCTGCGACTTGGTGGCAGACACGGCCACGTTGTCCACGTGCGAGCCGAGGGCAGCACGGAGGGCCGTGTACTCGGGTTTGTCGCCCACGGGGGTGGACGTGGCGTGCGCGTTGACGTGGACCACGTCGGCTGCCTGGATGCGGCCGTCGAACATCGCCGCCTTAAGGGCGCGGGTAGCGCCGAGGCCTTCGGGATCCGGTGCCGTGATGTGGTAGGCGTCGGCCGTGACCGAAGTACCTGCAAGCTCGGCATAGATGCGGGCACCGCGGGCAATGGCGTGTTCCTCGGCCTCGAGTACCAGCGCACCCGCACCTTCGCCCATCACGAAGCCGTCACGATCGGTGTCGTACGGACGGGAAGCGCGCTCGGGTTCGTCGTTGCGGCGCGAGAGTGCCTGCATGGAGGAGAACGCTGCCAGGGGCATCGGGTGGATGGCTGCCTCTGCACCGCCGCACATGACAACGTCTGCCTTACCGGAACGAATCAGGTCCAGGCCTAGGTGCATGGCTTCGGTGCCGGATGCACAGGCGGAAACAGGGGTGTGCGCGCCGGCGCGGGCGCCGAGGTCGAGGCTGACTGCGGCCGCCACGCCGTTGGGCATGAGCATGGGCACGGTCATGGGAAGGACCCGTCGGGGACCTTTTTCCTTGAGCGTGTCCCAGGCGTCCAGGAGGGTCCAGACGCCGCCGATGCCGGTGGCGAAAGCTACGGCAAGGCGGTCGTGGTCGATGTTGTCGATGCCGGCGTCGGCCCAGGCTTCGCGGGCAGCGATAACGCCAAACTGCGTGGAAGGGTCCATGCGCTTGGCTTCAACACGGCTCAGGACATCAAGAGCCGGCGTCGAGCACCGTGCAGCAAAGTGGACGGGGAGGTCGTACTTGGTTACCCACTCGTCGTGGAGTGTGTGGGCACCTGAGACCCCTTTCAGCGCGTTCTGCCACATGGTGGGTACGTCGCCGCCGATGGGAGTGGTGGCCCCCAGACCGGTTATGACTACTTTGCGTGCCATTCGATCACTCTCTGTCGGATCAGCCGTCCATCCTGCGGGTAAAGCCAGGACGCGGCCGGAAAATCTTTGGGCTGTGGTGCGGCTGTGCCGGGCGCAGGGTCAGTACCCTGGCCCGGCACAGGAAATCAGGCCTTAGGCCTGGGCGTTGGCGATGAAGCTCACTGCGTCACCGACGGTCTTGAGGTTCTTGACCTCTTCGTCCGGGATGCGCACGCCGAACTTCTCTTCGGCGTTGACCACGATGGTCATCATCGAGATGGAGTCGATGTCCAGGTCCTCGGTGAAAGACTTGTCCAGCTCGACGGCTTCGGTGGCCAGGCCGGTCTCTTCGTTGACGATTTCAGCCAGGCCGGCCAGGATCTCTTCGTTGCTAGCCATGATCGGCTCCTTTTCTTGTTGGACCGGCTGCTGCCGGAAAGGGGGACAAACCGTGGATTACGGCTTGGGTTTGTAAGTCATATTCAGTTGACTGGTGGCCCGCCAGGGTCTACCAGGTCTGTTGCGGTGCCGATCCTAGGGAAGGACGACTACCTGGGCGCCGAAGACCAGTCCGGCGCCGAAACCGATTTGCAGGGCGAGTCCACCGCTGAGCCCGGGGTTCTCCTGGAGCAGCCGGTGGGTTGCCAGCGGAATGGATGCTGCCGAGGTATTTCCCGCCTGGGCGATGTCGCGGCCGATCACCACGGACTCGGGAAGCTGGAGCTTCTTGACCATCTCATCGATGATGCGCATGTTCGCCTGATGGGGAACGAAGGCTGCCAGGTCCGTGGGCTGGATGCCTGCTGCGTCCAGTGCCTGCTGGGCAACCTTTGCCATTTCCCAGACCGCCCACCGGAACACGGTCTGGCCGTCTTGCCGCAGGGTAGGCCAGACGTCCTGGGCGGCGGAAAGGATGGCGGGGTCGTCGGTTTCGTCCGAGTGGCGGGCGGACTCTCCGAGGTTCTTCACGTCCACCAGGGAGTGGGTCATGCCGATGGCGTCCCACTTGCTGCCGTCGGATCCCCACACGGACGGGCCGATGCCTGGAGTATCGGAAGGCCCGACCACCACTGCGCCGGCGCCGTCTCCCAGGAGGAAGGAGATGGTGCGTTCGTGGTTGTCGATGACATCGGAGAGTTTCTCCGCGCCGACAACAAGGACGTATTCAGCAGCACCTGAGCGCACCAGGGCATCTGCCTGGGCAACTCCGTAGCAGTACCCGGCGCAGGCGGCCGAGATGTCAAAGGCCGGAGCCGGCGTCGCACCCAGACGATCGGTAAGCGCCGCGGCAGCGGACGGTGTTGCGTACGGGTGGGTCACCGTGGAGACGATGACGCCGCCCAGTTGCGACGGCTCGATGCCGGCCTGCTGGAGGGCTTCGCGCGCTGCGCCCTCGGCCATGTCGATCACGCTGACGTCGGCGGCAGCACGGTGCCGCGTGATGATGCCGGTGCGCTGGCGGATCCATTCATCGGAGGAGTCGATCCACTGGCAGACGTCCTCGTTCGTTACGGTGATGTCCGGACGGTAGGCACCGATGCCGTGGATCCGCGAGTACGCGTTGACGGGGGCCTGCTTCAGAACCGGGGTGCTCATGCCTGTCCCTCCAGTTCGGCAAACAGTGCCAGTGCGGCGGTGAGGTCTTCGGGTGTCTTGACGGCAACCGTCTTGACTCCAGGCATCCCCCGTTTGGCCAGTCCCGCGAGGGTTCCTGCGGGAGCGAGTTCAATGACACCGGTCACGCCGCGGGCAACCAGGGTCTCCATGCACTGGTCCCAGCGGACCGGGCGTGAGACCTGGGCGATCAGGCTGTCGACGGCGGCCGTTCCCGTGGTTACTTCCTTGCCGTCGAAGTTGGACAGCAGCGGAACGGTGGGGTCCTGCGGGGAAAGTGAGGGCTTGAGGGCCTCGAGCGCGCTGACGGCCGGTGCCATGTGTTCGGTGTGGAAGGCGCCCGCAACTTTCAGGGGAATGACCCGTGCCTTGGCCGGCGGGTTTTCCGCGAGGCTCTTGAGCTGTTCGAACGTCCCGGCGGCAACGGTCTGTCCTGCGCCGTTAACGTTTGCCGGGGTGGCGCCGGAGGCCTTGATGGCGTCCAGGACCTCAGTGGGGTCCCCGCCTACCACGGCGCTCATACCGGTGGGAGTGACGGCGGCTGCTTTGGCCATGCTGTTGGCGCGTTCACGCACGAACGTCATGGCTTCCTTGTCCGTCAGCACACCGGCCAGGGCCGAGGCCGTGATCTCGCCAACGGAATGGCCGGCAAGGACCACCGGAAGCGTGTTGAGTTCGACGTCGAACAGCGACGAGGCGGCCACGAGGCCTGCGGCAACGATCAGTGGTTGGGCCACTGCGGTGTCCTTGATGGTTTCCTCGTCGGAGGTGGTGCCGTGGGCCTTGAGGTCGATGCCTGCGATCTCGCTCAAGCCAGCCAATTGTTCTTCGACGGAGGGGAGTTCCAGCCATGGGGCCAAAAATCCAGGGGTCTGGGAGCCCTGTCCAGGGCAGACGATTGCAAGCACGTATCCAGCTTTCCAAATTGCCACGTGATCCTCTGGTGTTTTGGTGCACCAAGCTCACTGGGTCAGTTTGTAGGAAGTCTACAACGGTTCAGTTCTGTGAACGCGATCCGTGACGCTCCGGAGAGGTCTTCGGAGGAGCCGACAAGCGACCCACCACAAGGGCTGTCTGGAGGACGAAAGCTTCCCGCGGAAGCAGGGGATCCCACCCTGTCACGTCGCAAACACGCTTCAAACGGTAGCGCACGGTGTTGGCGTGGACGAATAATTCACGTGCCGTGGCTTCAAGTGAATGCCCTAGTTCCAAGTAGGTTCCCAAGGTTTCCACCAGCCCGTTGGAGGCTGCGAGAAGGGGCCGGTAGATGTTCTTGATGAGTGACCTGCGGGCCGCGTCGTCGCCGGATACGACACGCTCGGGCAGCAGATCGTCGGCAGCGACCGGCCGGGGAGCAGACGGCCATGCCCGCGCGGCGGTGAGCCCGGCAAAAGCGGCCTGGGCGGAACTGCTGGCCTCAAGAAGCGATCCGGCCTCCGGCCCGTAGACAACGGCTCCCGGTGCGAAAAGTTCGCTGAGTTTGACGTAGGCCGTGTCACGGTCCTGGACGCCGCCGAGGATCAGGATGAGCCGGTCGCCCTGGATGCCCACGAGGGCGTCTTCGGCGAACCGTCCTGCGGTCCGGCGGAGTTCGCTGACGTAGCTGGCGCTTGGCTCCGACGGGGAGTTGCCCACCATGACGGTGAACCGTTCCTGTGCCTTCCACCCGAGCGCGGCAATCCTCGACCGGAGGGCATCGGTATTTTCCCCGCGCAGGATGGCGTCGACGATCAGGGCCTCCAGGCGGGTATCCCACGACCCCCGGGATTCGGCAGCGCGGGCGTACACGTCAGCGGCGGCGAAGGCGACTTCCCGCGAGTACCGGAGAACTGCTTCCCGCAGCGACGGCTGGTCTGGTTCCGGGGCAATCACCGGCACCTGGTCTTCGACCACTTCCACCACGATCCGGATCAGCTGGAGGGCCTTTTGCAGGCTGATGGACCGGGTCAGCTCCGTGGGTGCGTTGCCAAAGACGTCGGTGAGGATCCACGACGGTGAGCTGGGGCGCTCGTACCAGGTGACGAAGGCTGCGATGCCGTTCTGGGCGACCAGCCCCAGGGCAGACCTTTCATCGGAGCTCAACCGGCTGTACCAGGGGAGGGATTTTTCCAATTGCCGCATGGTGGTGGTGGACAGCTGGCCGACGTTGGCGCGGAGCTGGCGCAGGGTTTCGGCTTTCTCGGGAGACAATGCCGGGGTTGCTGTCTTGCGCTTGACGGGGGTCTTGGTCGACTCAGCCATGAGACGAGCATACGGCGCTTCGTTGGCAAGCTCCATTTGTGCGAAGGCTACAACTGGTGATGTCGCCGGACACCCCCTGGCGGCAGGCTTCCAGACCCCTTTAAAGCCCGACGGCGGCCCCCACCTTCCGGTGGAAGCCGCCGCTGGGTCGGGGGAGGCTAGGCGTCGCCGCCTGCTCCGCCGGTGGTGCCGGCATTCACGTCCAGGAGCCGGTACTTGTCGATGGCCTTTTCCACCGCATCTGCGTCAACTTCGCCCTTCGCGGCGAGCAGTTGCAGGGTTTTGGTGACGATGGAGTGGGTGTCGTTTTTGAAGTAGCGGCGGGCGGCGGCGCGGGTGTCGGAGAAGCCGAAGCCGTCGGCGCCGAGGGTGGCGAAGTCGTTGGGGATGAATTGGCGGATTTGGTCGGGGATGGCTTTCATGTAGTCGGTGACGGCGATGACGGGTCCGGTGTGGCCGGCGAGTTGTTCGGTGATGAATGGTGTGGGTGCTGGTTGGCCGGGGTTGAGGAAGGCGTGTTCTTCGGCGGCGAGTCCGTCGCGTCGGAGTTCGTTCCAGGAGGTCACGGACCAGATGGTGGCGGCGACGTTCCAGTCTTCGGCGAGGATCCGTTGGGCTTCGAGGGCCCAGGGGACGGAGACGCCGGAGGCGAGGATGTTCGCGGTGGGCCGGTTGGGGTCGCCTTCGGGGGCGTCGGCGAGTTTGTAGATGCCTTTGAGGAGCCCGTTGATGTCGAGGTTGTCGGGTTCGGCGGGTTGGGTGATGGGTTCGTTGTAGACGGTGAGGTAGAACATCACGTTTTTATCCGACGCTGTTCTTGTTCCTTGCGCGTCAGCGTCGCCGTACATGGTTTCGAGGCCGTGGCGGATGATGTGGCCGATTTCGTAGCCGTAGGCGGGGTCGTAGGTGCGCACGGCGGGGTTGGTGGAGGCGAGCAGGGGTGAGTGTCCGTCGGCGTGTTGGAGGCCTTCGCCGGTGAGGGTGGTTCGTCCTGCGGTGGCGCCGATGATGAAGCCGCGGGTCATTTGGTCGGCTGCGGCCCAGAAGGAATCGCCGGTGCGTTGGAAGCCGAACATGGAGTAGAACACGTAGATCGGGACCAGGGGTTCGCCGTGGGTGGCGTAGGAGGTTCCGGCGGCGGTGAACGCTGCGACGGCTCCGGCTTCGTTGATGCCGGGGTGGATCAGTTGCCCGGCGGGGGATTCTTTGTAGGCCAGGACGAGGTCGCGGTCCACGGAGAGGTAGTTCTGGCCTTTGGGGTTGTAGATTTTCGCGGTCGGGAAGAACGCGTCCATGCCGAAGGTGCGGGATTCGTCCGGGACGACCGGGACGAGGCGGTGGCCGAAGTTCTTGTCCCGCATGAGGTCCTTGAGCAAACGCACGAAGGCCATGGTGGTCGCGGCTTGTTGTTTCCCGGACCCGCGTTTGGCGACGTCGTAGGACTTGGCCTCTGGCAGGGTGACGGGGGTGTGGGTGCTGCGGCGTTCGGGTACGAACCCGCCCAGGGCGGCGCGGCGTTCCATGAGGTACTGGATTTCCGGGGCGTCCATGCCGGGGTGGTAGTACGGGGGCCGGTAGAGGTCCGCGTCGAGTTGTTCGTCCGTGATGGGGATGCGCAGGTGGTCACGGAAGGCTTTGAGGTCTTCCATGGTGAGTTTTTTCATCTGGTGGGTGGCGTTGCGGCCCTCGAAGTGCGGGCCCAGGCCGTAGCCCTTGACGGTTTTGGCCAGGATGACGGTGGGTTTGCCCTTGAACTCGGTGGCTGCCTTGTACGCGGCGTAGACCTTGCGGTAGTCATGGCCGCCGCGTTTGAGGTTCCAGATCTGCTCATCGCTCAGGTCCGCGACCATGTCCTTGGTCTGCGGGGACTTGCCGAAGAAGTGTTCCCGGACGAACCCGCCGGATTCGGCCTTGTAGGTCTGGTAATCGCCATCGGGGGTTTCGTTCATGATTTTCACCAACGCCCCGTCCTGGTCCGCTTCGAGCAGCGAGTCCCATTCCCGGCCCCAGACGACCTTGATCACGTTCCAGCCCGCGCCGCGGAAGAACGCCTCGAGTTCCTGCATGATCTTGCCGTTGCCCCGCACCGGCCCGTCCAGGCGCTGGAGGTTGCAGTTGATCACGAAGTTCAGGTTGTCCAGGTTCTCGTTCGCGGCCAGCTGCAACAGGCCACGGGACTCGGGCTCGTCCATTTCTCCGTCACCGAGGAACGCCCAGACCTGCTGGTCGGAGGTGTCCTTGATCCCGCGGTGGTGCAGGTACCGGTTGGACTGGGCCTGGTAGATCGCGTTCATCGGGCCGATACCCATCGACACGGTCGGGAACTCCCAGAACCCCGGCATCAGGCGCGGATGCGGGTAGGACGAGAGGGCATGGCCTTCCCGGGACTTCTCCTGCCGGAACCCGTCCAAATCCTCCTCGGACAGGCGCCCTTCCATGAACGCCCGCGCGTACATGCCCGGAGACGCGTGGCCCTGGAAGAACACCTGGTCCCCGCCCGAAGGATGGTCCTTGCCACGGAAGAAATGATTGAACCCGACCTCGTACAACGTCGCCGCACCGGCATAGGTGGAAATATGCCCGCCCACCCCAATATCGGACCGCTGCGCACGATGAACCATCACCGCAGCGTTCCACCGCATATACGCCCGGTACCGGCGCTCGAACTCCTCGTTCCCCGGGAACTCCGCTTCCTGGTCCACCGGGATCGTGTTCACATAATCAGTGGTCGTCACCATCGGAACACCCACGCTCCGGGCACCGGCACGCTGCAACAACGAACGCATAATGAACTGCGCCCGCTCCGTACCCTGCTCCGCGATCAACGCATCCAGGGACTCAATCCACTCCGCCGTCTCTTCCGGATCACGATCAGGCAACTGGGCAGTCAACCCACTAAGGATGTGTGAGGTCTCTTCTCCTGCAGCCACGTCCAACCTTCCTTTTGGCGCATCCATCGGCGCCTCAGGTCCGGCAGGGTAACTGCCCGGCATGAACGCGTCGTGTGCGACATCTCAGTTCAACAGCCCGGTCGGATGCGCCGGGCGGGTCATGTGAGCGCATGGCTGCCCAGTAGAATTCCTCGGGGCGATCGCCCTGCAGCCATTGCGCTCATGGCCACTCTAGCTTTGACGGCCCTGCGATGCGTAGCCGCGGCGCCTCAAGGGCGTTGTATGTCACACCCCGGCAGGCTGCATGACGCCGGACACCGGATTGTCACAGCTTTGAAACCACGCAGGTGATGCGGATTATGGCGGATCGCGGGGACAATGGCTTGAAGCACAAGCCCAAAGGGTGTTGGCTGTTAGTAATGGAAGTCACTTCAAAAGGAGGAAACGTGAGCGAGGCCGACGCCGCCACATCGGTAAATGTGGCGGAAAGATTGGGTTTCAAGGATGGGGATCTGATTCAGGAACGCGGCTACGACGACGACGTCGATTTCGACTTGCGTGATGACATTGAAGATGTCACGGGCTCCGAGCTGCTTGATGAAGACGACCACGATGTTGTCGACGCGGTGATTTTCTGGTGGCGCGACGGCGACGGCGACCTGGTCGATGCCTTGATGGATTCGCTCACTACCCTGAAAGAAGGCGGAGTGGTCTGGGTGCTGACACCCAAGTCGGGCCGCGACAACTATGTTTCCCCCGCTGACATCCAGGACGCAGCCCCGACATCCGGCCTGCACCTGACGACGTCTGCCGGTGTCTCCAAAGACTGGAGTGCCACGCGGCTGGTGGCAAAGAAAAACAAGTGACTGACGGAGACCAATCGCGGGAAGATCCGCAGGTTCCCCGTCCGGGGCAGCAGGCGCCCGACTTTGAGCTGTCCAACCAGTACGGAGAGCCGGTCCGGCTGTCGGCTTTCCGCGGACGCAACGTGGTGATGATCTTTTACCCCTTTGCGTTCTCCGGTATCTGCACCAGCGAATTGCAGGCGGTCAGGGACCATCTCCCGGCATTCGAGGAACTGGACGCCGTGGTGCTGGCGTTGTCAGTCGACAGCAAGTTCGCCCTGCGGGCTTTTGCCGCGCAGGAGATTTTCGACTTCGATCTCTTGGCCGATTTCTGGCCGCACGGAGCCGTAGCCCGGGAGTATGGCGTTTTCGATGAGGCCACTGGGATGGCCCGCCGGGGATCCTTCGTCATCGATGCCCACGGCATCGTCCGGTTTGCCGTGGTGAATCCCCGTGGCCAGGCGCGGGAGCATACAGACTACTTGCGTGCCCTCTCCAATCTGGCGGGAATCCAGGCATGAGCGGCCAGCGGCCCGGCGTCGGTATGACTGGTTTCGCCAGTATGGCACCGGCCGGGCTTTTGCCCGCCTTGGGGCCTGCAGAGCAAAAGGCCATGGACCAGGCAGTGGAGATTCTCCGCGGCAAGCCCTTGGCCGTCCTCACGGGTGCCGGACTCAGTACGGATTCCGGGATTCCGGATTACCGGGGTCCCGGGTCGGCACCGAGGAATCCGATGACATACCAGGAGTTCATCAGCAGTGCGGCGAACCGTCGCCGGTACTGGGCCCGCAACCACCTGGGTTGGTCGCATTTGCGGCATGCGGATCCAAATGCCGGTCACGCGGCCATTGCCGCGATGGAGCAACGGGGCCTCCTGACGGGGCTTATCACCCAGAATGTGGACCGCCTGCATGAGGACGCCGGGAGTAGGAACGTCGTGGACCTCCATGGCCGTTTCGACCAGGTGATCTGCCTGGAGAACGGGCACGTCATGTCGCGCAAGCTGCTGGCCGCAATCCTGGAGGAGTTCAACCCCGGCTTCGTTGATGCCGCGTTGGAGGCCGGCATTGTGGAGATGGCTCCGGATGCTGACGCGACCGTCGAGGATCCCGCTCTGATCAAGTCCTTTGTTGTTGCGGTATGTCCTGCCTGCGGAGGCACGCTTAAACCGGACTTCGTGTACTTCGGGGAAAACGTACCCAAGCCGCGGGTGGAGCGGTCCTATGCCATGGTGGACCAAGCCGGAGCACTCCTGGTGGCCGGTTCATCCCTGACCGTCATGAGTGGTCTCCGGTTCGTCCGCCATGCAGCCAAGGCCCGCAAACCGGTGGTCATCATCAACAGAGGGACAACGCGCGGGGACGGTTTGGCCGACTTGAAACTCGAGCTGGGCGTCAGTGCTGCCCTCGATTACCTGGCGCGGCATTTGCCCGATCTTCAAGGCGTCGTGAACCCGATTGGTGTTTCAGCCGACGCATGATGTAAAGTCATTGTTCGTTGGTTGAGCCGCCAAGGTAAACAACCCCGGTAGCACCAACGCCCTGCACTGCAGGAATTGGGTCTTTAGCTCAGCTGGTAGAGCGCCACGTTTACACCGTGGATGTCATCGGTTCGATCCCGGTAGGACCCACCAACCAAGCCCCGCCCTTCCGCTCCTGTTGCGGAAAGGCGGGGCTTTTTGTGTGGGGAAGCGGGCCCTGCCGGCCGCCGGCATCAATGTCGGTGCCACCGCCTACCGTTCCATGCATGGAACACGTATTTCTCCGCAACGGACCTGGGAACGTGCCGGCGGCTGTTGTCAGGGGCGGCAGGGAATGGCAGATTGCAGTGACTCCGGTCCGTTGGTTCGAGCGGATTCCGTGGTGGGAACAGTCGAGGCGCATGCCGGCTGGCCAGGGCCGGGTGGATGTTGAGGTTCTGCAAGTGCAGGTGCGGCTGGGAAATAACCAGCGCTCCACCCTGGCCACCTGGGAGCTGGTGGGGGATGGCATGGGTGGCGGCTGGCAACTGCGGGCAGAGGAAGCCGTGGCCGCCTGACCGTCGCCGGTTCGATGCCGGTCGGAAACTGGATGAGCTCTCCACCACGACTATTGGGGGATGCCGCGGTGGAGAGCTCGAAAATGAATATACAGCGAACTTTTGGATTTTGAAAAGCGCGGCGCCTGATGCGCTGCAGTGTGTCGTGCGGGAGACGCAGCAGCGCTGACTGGCCCGGTGAAATGCCACTATGATGGTTTGTGTTCAGCTGAATGAACAGCCGGTTTCAATGACGAAGGAGAATCATGGCAGATTCCCGAACAACCCGGGCCGAAGGGCTTGGGACATCATCGCCGGCTCCGGCTGTGACCCGGGCCGCCGCGGTCCTCGAAGCATTGGCGGAGTCGCCAACAGGCCGCTTGACGCTCAGCGACTTGTCGCGGGAGCTCGGAATTCCCAAGTCGTCCACCTCCAATCTTTTGCTCGCCCTCGAGGAAGCGCGCCTGATTACACGGCAGGGTGCGGACTTTGCCCTGGGCCGAAAGCTTGTGGAACTCGGTGCGGCCTACCTGAGCAGGCTGGACGAGGTCCAGGAGTTCTATAAATACTGTGAACAAGCTCCGACCCTCTCCGGGGAAACAGTCCGGATCGCGATGCTCGACGGCGACCACGTCATTTATCTGGCCCGCTATGAGGGTCACCCGGCTGTTCGCCTGACCTCCAATATCGGCGACAAAATGCCGGTATCTCTCTGCAGTGTCGGCAAGGCCTTGGTCGCGCAGCTCCATGACCACGACATCGAGGCGATGTTCCCGGACGGCATGCAGCTGCCGGTCATGACAGCCAACTCGCTGAGAACCGCAGAAGAGCTGAAAGCCCAGATCACTGCCATCCGCAAGCAGGGCTTCGCTTTCGAAGATGAAGAGTCCACGGTGGGCGTGGTCTGCCTTGCGGTGCCTGTCCCTACGCACGGTGCGCACGGTCCGAGTCTTGGCCTGTCGGTCACAGCGCTCAAGGCTACGTACTCCGAGGAGCAAGGGGCGCTCATGGTCAAGGAACTCAAGGAGCTCGCCAGATCTCTCGGCAACCCCATGGGTTAATTACTGAAGGCAATAAATCTGATTACAACCTTGGCAGTGCGTTCATCAGACTGTACGCTGTTCACCATAGTGATTGTGCAGTAATGCCGTCGCTATCTCGCCGGGCCAACGGGGGCCTGTCGTGATTTTGAGGGAGTGCCAGTGACAACTCGAACCAATACCCAGCCTGCAGCGGAGGCGGATGACGCAGTCGTCGAGCCGGACCAGCTGAGAAGGGCAACCCTTGCCAGTTCCGTAGGTTCCGCCCTGGAGTACTACGACTTCTACATCTACGGACTGGCCTCGGCCCTGATCTTCGGGCCGTTGTTTTTCGCTCCATTGGGTCCGGACGGTGCCTTGATCGCTTCGTTCGCCACGTACGGAGTGGGCTTTGCGGCCAGGCCCTTCGGCGGCCTGCTCTTTGGCTACATAGGGGACCGCTTCGGGCGGAAGATGGTCCTGATCCTGACCATTGCGCTCATGGGAACCGCAAGCTTCGCGATTGGGCTTTTGCCCACGTTTGACCAGGCAGGAATGCTCGGCGCCATCCTGTTGGTCACTTTGCGCATCGTCCAGGGCCTCGGTGCCGGAGCCGAGCAGGCAGGAGCTACGACCCTGATCTCGGAAGTGGCCCCGCGCCGCCGTCGTGGTTTCTTCGCTTCACTGCCGTTCGTCGGCATTCAGCTGGGCACGCTGCTGGGCGCCGGTACCTTCGCCCTCATCGCCTTGGCGGACAAGTCCGTCCTCCAGGGCTGGCTGTGGCGCGTTCCGTTCCTCGCCAGCTTCGTCCTGATCGTGGTGGCAGTGTTCATCCGGCTCAAGCTGAAGGAAACGCCGGCTTTCCAGGAGCTGGAGAAGCACAAGAACGTGGTCAAGAATCCGATCGGCGCTCTCTGGAAGCACTCCAGGAAGAACGTGCTGGTGGGCATCGGCCTGCGCATGGGCGAGAACGGCAACTCCTCCATCTACTCCGCCCTGCTCGTGTCGTTCATGAGCATGCCGGCGGGCGTCTTTGCCGGCAACAACTCCATTGGTCCGGTAGGCCTGCTCATCGCTGCGGGCTTCGCCGCAGTGCTGGTGGTCACGTTCGGTGCCTTGTCCGACAAGTTCGGCCGCGTACCCGTCTACCGTTACGGTGCCTTGTTCCAGGCGCTCATCGCCATTCCTGCTTTCTATCTGGTGACGCTGGGCAACGTGACCCTCGTGTGGGTTGTCATGGCGGTCGGCATCGCGATTGGTGTCCAGTCAATGCTTGGCCCGCAGTGCCCGCTCCTGCCGGAGCTCTTCGGCTCCCAGTACCGTTTCACCGGTGTTGCCATGAGCCGCGAAATCTCGGCCGTCATTGCCGGTGGCGTGGCGCCGCTCCTGGGTGCCGTGCTGCTCGCAGCCACCAACCACTCGTGGTGGGTCCTGGCCATCTACTCGCTGGTGCTTGCCTTGATCTCCTTCGTGACCACGTTCTTCACTCCGGAGACCGTGGGCCGCGACCTTGTCAGTACCGAAGACGCCAAGTAGCCGGCACGGAACAAGCAGAAAAGGCTCCGACCCCCGCGGGGGTCGGAGCCTTTCGGTGGCCCGGAGAACTCAGTAGAAGTGGACCGGATCAACCAGGTGCGGAAGTTCGCCGCCGTCCAGGAAGGTGCGGAGATTGGAACAGAACCGCTCCGCAATAAGCCGGTTCTCCGCCGAGCTCAGCGCGGAAGTATGCGGGGAAACAAGCACCTTGGGGTGGCTCCAGAGCGGGCTGTCCTGCGGAAGGGGTTCCACCGCGAAGACGTCCAGGCAGGCATAGGAGACCTGACCGCTGTTCAGGGCGTCCAGGAGGGCTTCCTCGTCAACCACCGTGCCGCGTCCGACGTTGACGAAGACGGCGCCGGGCTTCATGGCGGAGAAGATATCCGCGTTGAACAGCTTTTCCGTGTACGGCGTCCCGGGGAGGGTGTTGACCACGGCGTCGGCGGTTGCCACAAGATCCGCAAGCCCGTCGTTGGTGGTGACCTGCTCAATTCCGTCGATGTCCCCGACGTTGCGTTTGGTTCCGCTGACCTTCATTCCCAGGGCACGGGCAATCCGGGCGGTTTCGAGTCCAATTTCGCCCAGTCCGGCGATCACCAGGCGGGACCCGTTGACCAGCTTGGTGGGCGTGCGCAGTTCGGGCCACACTTTGTTGGCCTGGTCCTGCGCCATCTCGGCGCTGCGCTTGAAACCGTTGAGGATGCCGAACGCGGAGAATTCGGCCAGCGGCAGGGCGTGCACACCAGCGGACGTGGTGACGTGGAACTTTTGGAGGGTTTCGGTATCCAGGCCGGAGGCCTTGACCGCTCCGCCGGCACCGGCGGCCATGGCGTGGATCCACTGGAGGTGCGGGTTGCTGCCGGCGATGCGCGCCAGACCCGCCGGGCTTTCATTGGGGAACCCGTAGAGGATGCTGGCGCGGTTGAGCATGGCCCAGTAGCGCTCTTCCTGTTCCGGGGTGCGTTTGAACGCAGGATCGCCTGCGTGGTCCGCGGGGAACCGTTCCGGCGGCAGGAGGTCCGGTTCGTACAGGACGGTTACGGCGGGGTCTACGGCGCGGATGCGCTCCACATGCTCGGCTTCGAGTGGGACGGCGATCGCGACGATAAGTTCATTAGTCGTCATAGTGTTCATCATACTGAATGGAGGCTAGGATATTGAACAGATTTCCTTCCTGTGACCACGACGAAGTGAGGTGCCACCCCCAAATGAACGACAAGCGAGTGGGTTTCGCCGGGCTCGGCCTCATGGGTGCTCCCATGGCCGCAAACATCGCCCGGGCAGGATGGGATGTCAGCGCCTGGAACCGTTCGGACGCAGCCTTCCATAGCCTTCCCGCGGTCCAGCGGGCACCGGACCTGGCATCCCTGCGGGACGAACCCGTCATCATCTTCATGCTGCCGGACCTTCCCGTGATCGAGGACGTTGCTGCCGGCCTGCTCGAATCCTGGGTGGTCCGGCCACCACAGCCGGGTACCGCCGTCGTCGTCATGAGCAGTGTCTCCCCGGCGGGAGTGAAGGCGTTCGGCGAGAAGGTGCGCCAAGCCAGCCACGGCAATGCCGTGGTGGTGGACGCCCCTGTCAGCGGTGGCACAGTGGGAGCCCGGCAGGGCACACTCGCCATTATGGTCGGTGCCTCCGGGCCCGACTTCGATCGCTTGCAGCCACTGTTGGCCACCATGGGTACCACGGTGCGCCGGATGGGACCGCTCGGGTCAGGCTCGCTTGCCAAGGCGTGCAACCAACTGATCGTAGGAACCACGACGGCGGCACTCGCCGAGGCGGCCGAAGTCGCCGAACGCGCGGGCATGGACGTTCAGGCGCTCTACGAAGTCCTTGCCGGAGGGCTGGCCGCCAGCCGGGTCCTCGAGGTGGTGGGACCCCGCCTTGCAGCCAAGGAATACGCTCCCACGGGACCGGCCAAGTTCATGCACAAAGACCTGGGCTTCGTGCTGGACGCCGCCGGCGAGGTGGGATCGGCAACGCCCATGGCGGCGGCAGCCATCGACCTGTACGCGGAACTCAAACGCCAAGGCCTGGGAGACCTCGACCTCGCCGTGGTCCGCCAGGCGATCGCCAACCTTCCCGCCGGCGCCACCGGTTCCGGCAACTGACCACATCACCAACCACAAGGAAAGCAAACAACGACATGAGTGGACTCTTCGACCTGTCCGGGCGCGTTGCCCTGGTCACCGGCTCCAGCCGGGGGATCGGCAATGCCCTGGCCCGAGGCCTGGCCGATGCCGGGGCAACGGTGGTGCTCAACGGCATCAGCACCGAGCGGCTGGAAGCCGCCCAGCATGCCATGGCCGCCGACTATCCCGAAGGGCGCGTCCACAGCCGTGCGTTCGACGTGACTGATGCCGCCTCAGCCGCAGCGGGGGTGGAGTGGATTGAAAAGAACGTCGGTCCACTGGACATCCTGGTCAACAATGCCGGCATCCAGCACCGCGTCCCCATGCTGGAGTTGGACGTCAAGGACTGGGAGCGGGTCATCACCACGGATCTCACCAGTGCGTTCCTGGTAGGACGCGAAGCAGCGCGGCATATGATCCCCCGGGGGCACGGCAAAATCATCAACATCTGTTCGGTCCAAACGGACCTTGCCCGCCCCACCATCGCTCCGTACGTTGCTGCGAAGGGTGGCCTGCGCAACCTGACGCGGGCCATGACCGCGGAATGGGCGTCCTCGGGTCTGCAGATCAACGGGGTCGCTCCGGGCTACATCCACACCGAGATGACGCAGAACCTGGTGGACGACCCGGACTTCAACTCCTGGATCCTTGGCCGCACGCCGGCCAACCGCTGGGGCACCGTGGCCGACCTCGCAGGACCCACGGTATGGCTGGCGTCCCAGGCATCCAACTTTGTCAACGGCCAGACAATTTTTGTCGATGGCGGAATGACGGTGGTGGTCTGATGGGTATCACGCTTCCTGCATCCGGATCCGCGGTTGTGGCCCACGGCAAGGGCGATCTGCGCATTGAGGACATCCCGCTGAAGCCACCCGCAGCGGATGAGTCGGTGGTGGAGATCGCCTACGGCGGCATCTGCGGCTCGGACCTCCACTATTGGCTTCATGGGGCGGCCGGAGAATCAATCCTCAAGGCTCCCATGGTCCTTGGCCACGAGATCGTGGGCGTCGTGGTCCAGCAGGCCGCGGACGGCAGCGGTCCCGGCGTCGGAACACCCGTCGCCGTGCATCCAGCCACTCCCGCTCCTGGAGACGTCCGTTATCCCGAAGACCGCCCCAACCTGTCTCCGGGTTGCACGTACCTGGGCAGCGCCGCGCGGTACCCCCACACCGATGGTGCTTTCAGCCGCTACGCGAACCTGCCGGCCAGGATGCTGCGCGAACTCCCGGCGTCCTTGGAACTTCGGACGGCAGCGCTTGTGGAACCTGCGAGTGTTGCCTGGCACGCGGTGGCCCGTGCCGGCGACGTCGCGGGCAAGAGCGCACTGGTCATCGGCAGCGGACCCATCGGCGCCTTGACTGTCGCCGTCCTGAAACGGGCCGGGGCGTCCCGGATCACCGCCGTCGACATGCATGACAAGCCACTGGAAATTGCCCGCGCCGTGGGTGCCGATGCGGTCCTGAAGGGCGACGATGCCGAGGCGATCGCGGCAGTGGACGCGGACGTCGTCATTGAGTCCTCGGGCAGCCATTTCGGTCTCGCTTCAGCCATCAAGGGCGCCACCCGGGGTGGCAAAGTGGTGATGGTGGGGCTGCTTCCCTCCGGACCACAGCCGGTGTTCATTTCGCTGGCCATCACCAGGGAGCTGGAGCTGCTCGGGTCGTTCCGCTTCAATGACGAAATCGACGAGGTCATCGCTGCGCTGGCTGACGGTTCACTCCAGGTGGATCCCGTGGTGACGCACGAGTTCGACCTCGCCCATGGCCTTGAAGCGTTCGAAGTGGCCAGGAACTCAGCCGAATCCGGGAAGGTCCTGCTGAACTTCCAGGGCTAGGACTTGGCGACGGGCACGAAAACGCGGGGCTGGTCGTCCCAGCTGGGGGCCAGCTCCGCGATGGTCTGGCGCATGATCTGCGCAGACGCGTCCCGCGCCTTCCGGCCGTCGCCCGAACCGATCGCCGCCGCTACGTCGATATGCCACTGCAAGGCCTGCGGCTGCGGGTGCTCGGGCATCAGGCCGTGCACTGTACGGCCGGTCAGGGTCTCGGTGACCTGGCCGATCAGGTTGGCGAACATCTCGTTCCCCGAACCGGAAAGGACCAGTGCATGGAAGCGGATGTCCAGGTCAAGGAACCGGGACATGTCGCCGGCGTCGCCGGCTTCCTTCATGGCCAGGGAGATCCCCGCCAGTTCCTTGCGGAGTTCTTCCGGTGCGTTTGCGGCCGCCAGTTCAGCGGCCACGGGTTCGACGGCGGAACGCAGCTCGGCGAGCGACCTCAATTGGGCGCCCCGGCCTTCGCCCGCCAGCCTCCACCGTATGACCAGGGGATCGAAGGGATTCCAGCGGTGTGCGGGAAGGACGCGGATGCCGACGCGTTTGATCGTCTCCACGAGTCCCAGCGACTGCAACACACGGACGGCTTCGCGGACTACGGACCGGGAGACCTTGAGTTCGTCTTCCAGATGCTCGGCCAGCATGACATGTCCGGTGGGAAGGGAACCACCCACGATCCGGCTTCCGAGGTGCTCAACGGCGCGGTGGTGGAGGCTGGTCGACATAGTGGTAAGCATAGTGGCGCGGGCTCCGGAGGTGCGCAACGCCCGCATCACGGCCGCAGGAAGAACGTGGCCGCATCATAGACTGTTTGTGACGCGGCACCGTTCCACAAAGTGGGCGTGGCTTTCCCGCCCGCCGCTTAAATACGTATGGTTTATTACAGCCCCTGGTTATGAAATCGCTTCCTGCGTGCCCGCAGGATTTTTTCACACGATCGAATTGGAGTTTTGATGTCAGCACACATCGGTGTCACCGGCCTTGCGGTGATGGGCGCCAACCTGGCCCGCAACCTTGCCCGCAACGGCTTCACGGTGGCACTCCACAACCGCTCCGTGGAAAAGACTGACGCCCTGCTGGAAAAGCACGGCTCCGAGGGTGATTTCATCCGCACCGAGACCCTGCAGGAACTGGTGGACTCCCTGGAGAAGCCCCGCCGTGTCCTGATCATGGTGAAGGCCGGCGCTCCGGTGGACAACGTCATCGAGCAGCTCGAGCCGCTGCTTGAAGCCGGCGACATCATCATCGACGCCGGCAACTCCCACTACGAAGACACCCGCCGCCGGGAAGCGGCCCTGGCCAAGAAGGACCTCCACTTCGTGGGTGTCGGCGTATCCGGCGGCGAAGAGGGTGCCCTCAACGGCCCGTCCATCATGCCCGGTGGTTCCCGTGAGTCCTACGACGCCCTCGGCCCGCTGCTGGAGAAGATCTCCGCCAAGGTCGACGGCGAGCCCTGCTGCGCGTGGATCGGTACGGACGGTGCGGGCCATTTCGTGAAGATGGTCCACAACGGCATCGAATACGCCGACATGCAGGTCATCGGTGAAGCTTTCGACCTGCTCCGCTCCGGTGCAGGCATTGAGCCGGCCGAGCAGGCCAAGATCTTCGCTGAATGGAACAAGGGTGACCTGTCCTCCTTCCTGATCGAAATTTCTGCCGAGGTCCTGGGCCACGTCGATGCAAAGACAGGCAAGCCGTTCGTGGACGTCGTGGTAGACGCTGCAGGCCAGAAGGGTACCGGCCGTTGGACGGTTATTTCCGCCCTGGAACTCGGTTCCCCGGTCTCCGGTATCGCCGAGTCCGTCTTCGCACGCGCCCTGTCTTCCCAGACAGAGCAGCGCAAGCTGGGCCAGGAACTGCTCGCCGGTGAGGAAGCCGCCGTCGAAATTCCCGAAACCTTCGTCGAGGACGTCCGCCAGGCGCTGTACGCCTCCAAGCTGGTTTCCTACGCCCAGGGCCTGGACATGCTGACCTCTGCCGCCAAGGAATACGGCTGGGACCTCAAGCTGGACGAGATCGCATCCCTGTGGCGGGCCGGTTGCATCATCCGCGCGGAACTGCTCAAGGACATCACCAAGGCCTACGCCGCGGATGAAAAGCCTGCCAACCTGCTGTTCGCACCGGCCTTCACCAAGGCGATCGCCGAGGCACTGCCGGCCTGGCGCCGCGTGGTGGCCACCGCTGTCCAGCTGGGCATCCCCGTTCCGGTGTTCTCTTCTTCGCTGGCCTACTACGATGGCCTGCGCCGCAAGCGCGTAGCCGCCGCCCTGATCCAGGGCCAGCGCGACCTCTTCGGTGCACACACCTACGGCCGCGTTGACGCCGAAGGCACCTTCCACACCCTCTGGGGCGAAGACAAGTCGGAGATCTCCGCCGTCGACACCCACTAGGCGCCAGGATGCAAGGCCGGTTCCTCCCGTAGGCTGGGAGGGACCGGCCTTTGCCGTCCCATCGAAGGAGTATGTCCATGCCTGACCGCGTCGCTCTGGTAACCGGGGCATCCTCCGGCATTGGCTTTGAAACTGCACGTGACCTAGCTGCGCAAGGCTTCGTGGTCTATGCAGGGGCCCGTCGCGTGGAGCGGATGGAGCCGCTTAAAGGGATCGGGGTCAACGTGATGTCCCTGGACGTCACGGTTGATGAATCCATGACGGCTGCCGTGGCTGCTGTCGAGGCGGCCCATGGCCACGTGGATGTCCTCATCAATAATGCAGGCTACGGGTCCTACGGTTCCCTGGAGGACGTTCCGTTGGAGGAGGGCCGGAGGCAGTTCGAGGTCAACGTGATGGGCCTGGCGAGGATGTGCCAGCTCGTCATTCCCGGGATGCGGCGGGCGGGGTCCGGCCGGATCATCAACGTGTCGTCCATTGGCGGGAAAATGTATGAGCCATTGGGTGCCTGGTACCACGGAACCAAGTTCGCGGTGGAAGGCATGAGCGATTCGTTGCGCTTGGAGCTCGGGCCACATGGCATCGACGTTGTGATCATCGAACCCGCCGGAACTGATACCGAGTGGGGGACCATAGCGGGGGAGTCATTGCTCTCACGGTCCGGGGACGGCCCCTACGGCGCCCAGGCGCATACGGTAGCTGCTGCTCTGGCATCGACGTCCGGTCACGTGCTGGCCACCCCACCCGGTGCGGTGTCGCGCTCCATTGTCCGCGCGGCAACAGCACGACGCCCCAGGACCCGCTACCCGGTGGGCAGGGGTGCCTGGAGCATCCTGGCGTTGCGGCGGGCGCTGCCCGACCGCGTATTCGATATCTTCCTTGAGAACCTCTACAAGAGGCTGGGCAGCTAAATCCGGTACTCGATGTAGTACTCGGCCGGATCCACCGCCGGTTTTGTTTCCAACCTGGCGTCGCGATGCCGCCAGGTGGCCGGGATGCCCGTGATGATCGATTCGGGCGGTGCGTTCTTGACCACGACGGCGTTGGCGCCGATCGCGCTGTCGTCACCGATCGTGATGGGGCCAAGGACTTTGGCTCCGGCGCCGATGGTCACGCGGTTCCCGATGGTGGGGTGCCGTTTGACCTTGGCCAGGGACCGTCCGCCCAGGGTCACCCCGTGGTAGATCATCACGTCGTCGCCGATCTCGGAAGTCTCGCCGATGACGACGCCCATTCCATGATCGATGAAGAAGCGGCGCCCGATGGTTGCGCCCGGGTGGATTTCAATGCCGGTCATGAAGCGCGCCAGCTGGGAAATCAGCCGTGCCGGAAAGCGGAGGGCCGGGTTCTGCCACAGCTTATGGGTCAGGCGGTGCGCCCAAATGGCATGAAGGCCCGAGTAGGCGAAAAAGTTCTCAAAAGAACCTCGAGCCGCCGGGTCGTGGGACCGGGCGGCATCGAGGTCTTCCTTAAGCCTTGCGAAGAAGCTCACAAAGACCTTTCTACAGGAAACGGATGACTGCGGGCCAAGTGTTAGCCGCGGATGTCATCAAAGAGGACAGTGGAGATGTAACGTTCACCGAAGTCACACACCACAGCCACAATCAGCTTGCCCTTGTTCTCGGGACGCTTGGCCAGCTCCAGGGCGCCCCAGACGATCGCACCGGAGGAGATGCCGCCCAGGATGCCTTCGCGCGCACCGAGGTCGCGGGCCACGCGGACGGAGTCCTCGAGGGTTGCGTCCAGGACTTCGTCGTAGACGTTGGTGTCCAGGATTTCGGGCACGAAGTTGGCGCCGATGCCCTGGATCTTGTGGGGGCCGGGGGCGCCGCCGTTGAGGATCGGGGAGTCCTTCGGTTCGACGGCCACGATCTGGACGCCGGGCTTGCGTTCCTTGAGGACCTGGCCCACGCCGGTGACTGTTCCACCAGTGCCGACGCCGGCCACGAAGATGTCTACCTCGCCGTCGGTGTCTTCCCAGATTTCTTCTGCCGTGGTTGCACGGTGGATTGCCGGGTTGGCCTCGTTGGCGAACTGCTGTGCCCAGATCGAGTTCTCCGTGTTGGCGACGATTTCCTGTGCCTTCTCCACGGCACCGCGCATGCCTTCGGAACCGGGGGTCAGGACGATCTCCGCGCCGAAAGCACGCAGCATGACGCGGCGTTCAGTGGACATGGTCTCGGGCATGGTCAGGATGACCTTGTAGCCGCGGGCAGCGCCCACGAGGGCAAGGGCGATTCCGGTGTTGCCGGACGTACCTTCAACGATGGTTCCGCCCGGTTTCAGGGCACCGGACTTTTCTGCAGCATCAACGATTGCCACGCCAATGCGGTCCTTGACGCTGTTGGCCGGGTTGTAGAACTCAAGCTTCACCGCGACGGTGGCCTCAAGCCCCTCGGAGAGCCGGTTCAAGCGGACCAGCGGGGTGCGGCCGATCAGCTGTGTGACGTCGTCGTAGATCCTTGCCATGAAATATTTGCCTATCTCTCAAGAGGAATGCTGAGGTCAGCCTAACCAGCGGCGGCGAAACCCTGCTAAGCACTAAGCCATGCAGAGTAATATTTCCTGGCCTTGGCAAGCTTCGGGTTAATAATCACCTGGCAGTAGCCCTGGTAGGGGAACTTTGCGTAGTAATTCTGGTGGACTTCCTCTGCTTCATAAAAGTCGGGCAGCCGCGTCACCTCAGTGACGATCGGATCGGACCACAGGGACTGGGCACGCTCAATGGCGTCCTCGAACAGGATCTTCTCTTCCGTGGTCGAGTAGAACATGGACGAGCGGTACTGGGTGCCCACGTCATAGCCCTGTCGATTCAAGGTGGTGGGATCGTGCAGGGCGAAGAACATGTCGAGGATGACTTCTTCCGGAACCACTGTTTCGTCGAAGGTCACGGCAACCACCTCGGCGTGCCCGGTGGTACCGGAGCACACCTCGTAGTAGTCGGGATTTGGAAGATGGCCACCTGTGTAGCCGGATACAACCGAGCTGACGCCACGGGTCTTCTGGTAAACGGCATCGAGGCACCAGAAGCAGCCGCCGCCAAGTACGAAAGTTTTCATGATCTCTTCAATGGCTCGGAGGGGGTGATGATTCCCGCAACACCTTACGGGACCATGACGGACTCATCAGCCCGCGCCGTGCTTTGCCCGTAGTCGGACCCTGACCGAATCGGTCCAGTAGGTAAGAATAAAGGTATGGAAGCAGTAGACACCGCCCTTTCCAACGGGGACTCCGGCGATGAGGCCGGGACGATCGAAGCGAATGCCGAACCGACCCTGGGCCAGGTCCTGCTGGCAGTGGAGGAACTCTGGCCCGAATCCCTCGCAGAGGACTGGGACGAAGTAGGCCTTGTTGTGGGGCGTCCGAACACTCCCGTCACCAAGGTCATGTTCGCCGTCGACCCCACACTGGCCGTGATCGATGAAGCGTTGGAATGGGGTGCAGAACTGCTCATTACCCACCACCCGCTGCTGTTGAGGGGTGTGAACTCCGTGGCTGCCACGTCGGCCAAGGGCCTTGCGGTTCACCGGCTCATCGAGGGCGGAACGGGCCTCCTCACCGTCCACACCAACGGCGACTCCGCCGTGGGCGGCGTCTCGGATGTGTTGGCGGACGCGTTCGGGCTGGAAAACGTCACCCCGTTGACGGTCGCTGCGAACGGACTTCCGGAAGAAGGAATCGGCAGGGTGGGCGACCTCCCGGAACTGCAGACGCTCGGTGACTTCGCGGCCCGGGTCTTCGAGATGTTGCCCGCTGTTGCAGGAGGAGTCCGGGTGGCCGGGGACAAGGACGCCCTGGTGCGGAGGGTGGCTGTCTGCGGCGGTGCCGGAGACAGCCTCTTCGATGCTGTGCGGACCCATAACGCGGACGTCTACGTGACCGCGGACATGCGTCACCACCCGGCGTCGGAGGCCCGGGAGGGGGCGGTCAATGGCCGCCCCTACCTGATTGACGTTTCGCACTTTGCCAGCGAATGGCTGTGGCTCCCCGTGGCGGCCGAAGCGCTCGGCAACGTGCTCACGGACCAGGGCTACGACGTCGAGATCCGCGTCAGCACCACCAACAGCGACCCTTGGGACTTCATCCTTACTCCCGGCGGCGACTAGCATCTACAGGACAGGGGCCGGAAGGCCCGCCGGCCTGATCCCCAGTGTCGGCGACTACAGGCGGAGGTAAGCGTGGCGAAAGCAGCACCGGCAGAACAACTGAAATTGCTTGACCTGCAGGGACTGGACGCCAAGCTCAAATCCTTGGCCGGCCGGCGGAAGGTGCTGGAAAACGATCCCCGGATCGTGGACCTCGAAGATGCCCTGCGGGTGGCCCAGGGCGAACTGGGTGCCGCAAAACTTGCCGTGCACGACGCCGAGGCGGAACTTCGACGGTCCGAGGCGGACGTGGAGCAGGTTGCCACGCGCATTGAACGCGACGAGGCAAGGCTGAACAGCGGGACCGGCCTGTCCAAGGACCTGGTGGCCCTGCAGAACGACATCGCTTCACTGACCAAAAGGCGGTCGGATCTTGAGGATATTGAACTCGAAATCCTGGAACGCCTGGACACCCTGCGGGAACGGGAAGCAGCCCAGCAGGCAATCGTGGACGACATCCGGAACTCGTTTGGAAGCATCCGCGCCGAACTCGACCAGGCCATAGCGGAGATTGCGGCAGAGGAAACCACAGTCCGCGGGCAACGGGCGGCCTTCGCCGGATCGCTGGACCAGTCAATGCTGGCCGTCTACGAAAAAACCCTTGCCAAGCGCGGAGTTGGGGCGGCCCGGCTGTTCCATGGCAAGTCCGAGGGTTCCGGGATGACGCTCAGTCCCGGCGACCTCGCGGAAGTGAAGGCTGCTGCCGAAGATGACATCGTCTTCTGCCCGGATTCAGGATGCATCCTGGTCCGTTCCGCGGAGTGGAACTAGCCCTTCAGAATGATGTTGAGGGCATGCGGCTTCCTGGCCGTACCGTCAACAAGCTCTGACGGCCACACTTCACGGGCGGCTTTGAGGAGCTGACCCGGCGTCGCAGGTGCCTTGCCCCTGCGCGTCAGAAGGTGACGGGCGAGCTCGCCCCGCGTGTGCTTGGCGAAGTGGCTCACCACCGTGCGCTTGCCGTTTGATTCGCTGAAGACGTTGACGGCAACCGTCTGCTGAGCCGGCGGCATCCACGCGGCCGCGTAGGTGCTCGAACGGCAGTCAACCACGAGCTCACCTTCCGCCCTCCCGGCGAGGGCGGCACCCAGTTGGGGCTTCCAGTAAGAGGCGAGGCGTCCGACGTCGGGCAGTGCCGTTCCCATGGACAGCCGATAGGCAGGCACGTGGTCGCCAAAGCCGATGGCACCCCAGAGGGCGGAGACGACCAGGATCGTTTCGGTCGCCTTGCGGCGCTGCGTCGGAGTCATTGAGTCATAGCCCAGAGCGTCATAGAGCACGCCGGAGTAGACCTGGTGCGCCGGTGCGGCCGGTTCCGCATGCAGCCGTGTATTGCGCTCGACGTCCTCACGCAGCGAAGCGCCGACGCCGAGGAGGGCGAGTGCGTCCTCATGCGCACTGACCGTACCCAGCGCCTCCAGGACTTTGGCCCGGGAAGGGTTCAATTCCGGAAAGCTCAGGCTTTCCCATTCGACGGCGGGGCCTGGGGCGGCGGGCGTCTTGCCTTCGGAAGGCGGGAGGAGAATCAGCACCCGTCGATATTACCGGTGACAGGACGGCCGGCTGACGCCGGTAGACTGTAGGGCGGATGGGTTGACCAGGCGGTCGCGCGCCACGCAAGTGGCTCGAGGAACGTCCGGGCTCCGCAGAGCAGGGTGGTGGGTAACGCCCACTCGGGGCAACCCGCAGGCCAGTGCCACAGAAAACAGACCGCCTGCGCGGTCCGATGCCAGCATCGGCGCAGCAGGTAAGGGTGAAACGGCGGTGTAAGAGACCACCAGCTCCCCGGGTGACCGGGGAGGCTAGGTAAACCCCACCCGGAGCAAGGCCAGACAGGACACGTTCGAGGGCTGCTCGCCCGAGTGTCCGGGTAGGCCGCTGGAGGGCGTCGGCAACGGCGTTCGTAGATGGATGGCCGCCACTCCCGTGCCGGTAACGGCACGGGATGACAGAACCCGGCGTATCGGTCAACCCATCCACTACAAGGGGTCGTTTCTCCCGCGAATCCGGGGGTTTGAGTATTTGTCATACTGCGTTAGCCTTTGTCGGGCGTCGGGCCCTATACGACAGAAGCTGTCACGTTACAAGTCAAGTTAATCGAAACGATTGAGTTGCAGATAGCCTGCACCTCATGGGGCCATTTGGTACAGCTGCAGACAGCGACGAAACATCTCAATCCACCCACGACGGCGCGCAGGAACTCCCTGCCACGTGCCCCGTGTGCGGCGCAATGCGCTGGCTGTGTGAATGCACGGGTTTTGAAGAACCGGACATGGAGAACATCCTGATCCGGGGACGCGTGTCCTGCGTAACGTGCGGAAGGAACACCACAGAACAGCCGTGCGTGGACCACCAGCCGCGCGCGTGGGTGGCTTACCTGGCGGAAAACCATCCGGGCGCCGGGTAGCCGTTCTTGTGCCGGGAGTGTCCGCCTGAAGGGCCGTGTGAGTGACTTCACGCTTCGCGACGGCCCATCTACCTTCCGCCCAGCCTAGAATGGTTACTGAACGTAGATGTTCTGCCGCCTGGCCTGCGTTCGCAGCCGGCGGTTTTTCTCTGCAATCGTTCACAGCGTTCCGGGCAGACCGAAGCCCGTGATGCTTGTGCCGCAGGATTACTCCCGGCGGCCATCGCCATCTGCATACGAGGACGTATGTGGTTGACCCAAGGAAGGTAGTTCTGTGAGCCAGACGTCAGATTCTTGTCTTGATAAGTGGATGGGCCGGGAGGCTCTCGCTGAGGCGATGATTCCGGTTATCGGCCGGCTGTACCGGGAAAACAACGTGGTCACCAGCATCCACGGCCGGAGCCTGATCAACAAGTCGACCATGAACATCCTCAAGGCCCACCGCTTTGCGCGCCGGATGAGCAACACCGAGCTTCAGTTGGAGGAGACAGCTCCCTTGCTCAATGCCCTTGCCGGGCTTGACCTTGGCGCGGCAGCGATCGATATTGCACGGCTCACGGAGAAGTTCCGTGCAGAAGGCGAAGGCACCTCGCTGGATGCCTTCCTTCGCGCCGAACTCGCGGAAATCGTCGGCAAACGCGGCGCCGACGACCGCACGAGCACCGATGTCGTCCTCTACGGTTTCGGCCGTATCGGCCGCCTCCTTGCCCGGCTGCTGATCGAAAAGGCCGGTGGCGGTCATGGTCTCCGTCTTCGGGCAATCGTGGTCCGCAAGGGCGCGGACAATGACCTCGTCAAGCGTGCAAGCCTGCTGCGCCGCGACTCGGTACACGGATCCTTCGAAGGAACCATCCGAGTGGATGAAGAAGCCAACACGATCACGGCCAACGGTGTACAGATCCAGGTCATCTACTCGGACAACCCCGCCACGGTCGATTACACTGCATACGGCATCAAGGACGCCCTGGTGGTGGACAACACCGGACGTTGGCGTGACGCTGCCGGCCTGTCCCAGCACCTGCAGAGCAAGGGCGTCGCCCGCGTTCTCCTGACAGCGCCGGGCAAGGGCGAGCTGAAGAACATCGTTCACGGCATCAACCAGGGTGACATCACCAATGACGACAAGATCGTGACCGCTGCCTCGTGCACGACCAATGCGATCACTCCGGTCCTGAAGGCGATCAACGACAAGTTCGGCATCATCCACGGCCACGTCGAGACCGTCCACTCCTTCACCAACGACCAAAACCTGATCGACAACTTCCACAAGGGTGACCGACGGGGCCGTTCCGCGGCGCTGAACATGGTGATCACCGAGACCGGTGCTGCCAAGGCCGTGGCCAAGGCGCTGCCGGAACTCCAGGGCAAGCTGACCGGCAATGCCATCCGCGTCCCCACGCCCGACGTTTCCATGGCTATCCTCAACCTCAATCTTGAGAACGGCACCACCCGCGAGGAAGTCAATGACTACCTCCGTGAGATGTCGTTGCACTCATCGCTGCGCAAGCAGATCGATTACATCGACTCCCCGGATGTCGTCTCCACCGACTTTGTGGGCTCCCGTCGGGCGGGCATCGTCGACGGCCTGGCCACCATTTCCAACGACAAGAACCTGGTTCTCTACGTTTGGTACGACAACGAGTTCGGTTACTCCTGCCAGGTTGTCCGGGTCATGGAAGAGATGGCTGGCGTGAACCCGCCGTCCTTCCCGGCCCGCGACGTCGTGGCACCCATCGCCGTGCTCGAAGGCGTCAACGCTTAGACACGCAAGTCCATGATCGGTTTCCCGGCTGGGTCTCTGGCCTCAGCCGGGAAACCTGATCACAATTGGTTCATGGAAAATGAATCAACACTCGAGCACGAAACCACCCTGGAGCACGCCCTCGACGTCGCCAAGGCCAACCAGAAGCAAGCGCAGAAGCTTCTTGACCAGGCCATCAAGGCTAACGCCAGCGGGGACGTCACGGACGAACGCGTGGAACAACTTCGAGGCTTGCTTGCCGTAGCCAACGAAGACCTCCAGCGGGTCATGCGCGAGCAATAACCCGAGGTGTGCCCCGATCTGCAGGGTGACTTCTCCTGCACACTGTGGATACCGGCTCCGGCTGTCAGTGCCTTGTCCTAGTCTCAAAGGACATCGCCACACTGACAGGACGGAGCCCTTTGAGTATCACCTGGTCTGCCTATCGCCGGGCACGCCGCCGCTCGCGGCAAGCATGGACCATCCTCGTACTGCTCGCCGGCGGCATGGTCGGGAGCCTTGGCTGGTTCTTCACAACGGGCCAGTTCACTGTTGCGGACCCATGGGTAAGCGGACCCCGGGAGGCTCCGGTCTTCAACCCGGAATGGATGAAACCGTTGCCGGGTGCAGCAACCATCCCTCCTGGCAGTGCCATGGCCGCGTTGGACAGCCTTGAAGTAAAGGGTCGCGCACAGGGCAATGATTATGACCGCGCGGCTTTTGGGCAGGCCTGGTTCGATGCCGACCGGAATGGCTGCGATACCAGGAACGACATCCTGCGCAGGGACCTGACCGGTGTGGAGTTCGCCGCTGATTCCTCCTGCCTGGTAGCTGGTGGTGCGTTCCAGGAGCCGTATACGGGAGAACATGTGACGTTTCGCCGCGGTCAAAACACCAGTGCTGCGGTCCAGATTGACCACATTGTGGCGTTGGCTGACGCCTGGCAGAAGGGCGCCCGGCGGTTGAGCGTCCAAGAGCGGCAACAGCTTGCCAACGACCCCCTTAACCTTGTGGCTGCCGACGGCCCGGAGAATGTCAAAAAGGGTGCCGGCGATGCCGCCACATGGCTGCCGCCCAACAAGAACTTCCGTTGCCACTACGTTGCCCGGCAGATATCTGTAAAGGCGGCCTACAAATTGTGGGTTACGCAGGCCGAAAAAGACGCCATGAAGCGTGTGCTGGCCAGTTGCCCGGAGCAGCAGACACTTCACAGGCAGAGGTGACCGTGCCCCAGTTGCCAGGTGCCGCCGTCGTCGATCCGCTCCAGCACTACGCGCTGAAGGGACGTGTCCCGGGGGAGTTGTTCGAGGTTGTCGAGGCCCCGTTGCCTGAACGTGAAGTACACCGCATCCGTCGGGGCATCAGTGCAACGATCCACGGTGAAGCGGCGTGCGAAGGAGGCGATATTGCTTCCCGGCAGGTGCCCGGCCAGATAGGGATCGAGCATCCAGGAATCACAGGTTGCAACCGGAGCGGGCTTGTCGGGAAAGTAGCGGGGAAAGAAAGCCCGCGCCTCGGCAAAGCTGGCATCCACCAAGGCGGGGGAGAGGCTGCCGTCTTCGGGAATGTGCACGCCCAACTCCCAGCCGGAGGCTCCGACAGCCGTGTCACGTTGCAGGGGCACCAGATGGAACTGCAGCCGGCCAAGCCGGAACAGGTTGCCCGCCATGTGAAGGGTCATCCAGCCCCACGTATCCAGCCCAAACCGGCCATGGACCCTGCGGTTGATACGAAGCTGGAGTCCCAGGTCCGCCAGGGTGGCAGCTGAGATGTCAGGGGGGATTCCCAAGCTGCTGTGATACCTGTGCACCTCCGGGGCGAACCGCAGGAGCGCTTCGATCCACTCCGTCTCGTCCGCCCCGCTGCCGGGCGCATCGCCTTGGGGAAAGGTTCCCAAGCGTTCACGCAGGGTTGTGAGTGCGCACAGAACGCCGGTGCTTGGTTCCCCGGACAGGAGTTTGCTGCACTCCGTGGCATCAGGCCCGACGATATCCAGGAGATCGAAGAGCTCTTTCTGCGAATCGGTCATGCTTGCCCCGGCCTTCCCATCCTCGTCGCCATGGATCAGTGACCGAACGGATCCGGATCCACCCCGGGCATCCACGTCAGGCCCGGAACGCCCCATCCGTTTCTCTTGGCCTGCTTCAGCGCCTTCCTGGCGTAGCGGTCCACCAGCCGGTTGATGTAGAGCTTGCCGTCAAGGTGGTCGTATTCATGCTGCATGACACGGGCGAACCAGCCCGTGGCTTCGAAGTCCACGGGATTGCCGTGGCCGTCAAAACCCTGTACCCGGGCCCACTCGGCGCGTTGCACTGGATAGTGCTCGCCGGGAAAGGACAGGCAGCCTTCCACGTGGTCGTCCGGATCGGGCATCGCGCCGGATACTTTGGACAGGGTCAGCACGGGATTGACCAGCACCCCCTGCTCGGGAGCGTTGTCGTCGTTGGCGTACTTGTAAACAAAGATGCGCTTGCCGACGCCCACCTGGGGCGCTGCCAAGCCGACGCCGTTGGCTGCGTCGTTGGTTTCGAACATGTCATTGATGAAGCTGCGCAGCTCATCATCGAAGACTTCGACTTCGCTCGCCCGACGGTGCAGTACGGGTTCTCCCCAAATGGTGACCGGCAGGACTGTCATGTCAGTACATCCTCATTCGTTCGAAAGTAGCCCAAACAACACAAAGGCCGCACCGGATTACCGGTGCGGCCTTTGGGGAAACCGGCTTATCAGCCAATTCCGGTGGGGTGAGCGACGGGGGTTGAACCCGCGACCTCCTGGACCACAACCAGGCGCTCTGCCAACTGAGCTACGCCCACCATGTGCCTGTGACGGCTAGTCCGTTTGACTGGCTCTCCGTGAAGGCAACGACAAATAGCTTACCTGCTGTTTTGGGGTGCAATGTCCACTTTTGCCCGTTTCGACGAAAAAAACTTCGAAAATGGTGCAGATCACATCTGTTTCGGAGCCCCGAGGGTTGCCGCGGTGGCAGTGATGCCCTGCGAAATGCGCTGCGCGGTAGCCGTGTCCGGTCCGGGGGCCGGGACAAAAACGGCTTCCCGGTAATAACGGAGCTCATCGATCGAGTCCTTGATGTCCCCGAGTGCGCGATGGCCGCCGTGTTTGGCCGGTGATTGGAAGTAGGCGCGGGGGAACCAGCGGCGGGACAGTTCCTTGATGGTGCTGACATCAATGACGCGGTAGTGCAGGTGCTCCACGACGTTCGGCATGTCCCGGGCCAGGAACATACGGTCCGTGCCGACGGAGTTACCGCCCAGGGGTGCCTTGCGGGGATCCGGAACCCACTTCTCGATGTACTCCAGCACGAGCGCCTCGGCCTCCGCCATCGTCTTGCCCTGGGGAAGCTCATCGAGGAGCTTTGACCGGGTGTGCATATCCCGGACGAAGTCGTTCATCTGCTCAAGGGCTGCGTCATCGGGCTTGATGACCACGTCCACACCATCGCCGAGGATGTTGAGTTCTGAATCCGTGACGAGGGCTGCGACCTCGATGAGGGCGTCATTCTTAAGGTCAAGGCCGGTCATTTCGCAGTCGATCCACACGATGCGTTCATTAGTAATAGGCACGCGCCTAGCCTATCGTTCGGCAGGTTCCAAGTGCTCCGATGGTACGATTTTTGAGCGCGGCAGTGTCGTTTCTACCTGCTGTAAAAAAGCCCCCAGCCCTTCAGATTCCTGTCCCGAAGCATTCGGGCCAACGATTGGATAAAACCACATGACGGTGCCTGTACCCGCCGACCACAAGGCAGGGTTGGAAGCGCCGCCCGCGGAAGCAGCAGCGGCCGAGGTGGACAACGCCCGGTCCCCGCTGATTGCCGGATTCGTTGGTTCCATGTTCCTGGTGTTCGGGTCGCTGGGTGTGGGCTGGCTTGCGCCGGTGTCGGAACTGCGCCGCCTGCCGCTGTTTATCTGGATGCGGACAGAGGGCGTCGGGGTAGGCCTCTCCATCGTCCTGCTTGCCGTTGGCGGCATGCTGTTGGTCCGGGCCTGGTTGCGCTTGGGCCAGCGTGTTCGGGTCTGGGGCCTGGAAGCCCGCAAAGCGACGCTCCAGGCCGTGGTCGCGTGGGGTCTGCCCATGATGTTCACGGTTCCGCTGTTCAGTCGTGACGTCTACGCCTACATCGGCCAGGGCCGGCTGATGGTGGAAGGCATGAATCCCTACGAGAACGGGATTTCTGCCCTGCCCAACTACTTCCAACTGGGTGCAGACAAGATGTGGACCGAAGCGCCGGTTCCCTACGGGCAGTTCTTCCTGTGGATCGAGCAATTCGTGGTCTGGGTGACCAATGTGCACCCCGAGGCTTCCATCATGCTGTTTCGTCTGGTGGCCCTGGCGGGCGTGGTGCTGTGCATCATCTACGTACCCAAACTGGCTGAGCTCCACGGGGTGAACCCGCACCGGGCGCTGTGGCTCACTGCAGCGAATCCGCTCTTCCTGACGAACTTCATCGCCAGTGTCCATAATGATGCCCTGATGATCGGGCTGGCCTTGGCCGGCCTGTACTACTGCGCCACCCGCAGGGTCATCCTCGGCATTGTCCTGGTGACACTTTCCATCTCGGTGAAGCCGATTACTGTGGTCTTCCTGCCCTTCATCGGACTCTTGTGGGCAGGCAAAGGAGCATCCTGGCCCCGCAAGTTCCTGTACTGGTTCCTCACTGCTGCCCTCACATTCGGCCTCCTCTACGCCATGAGCCTGGTCAACGGCTTCGGCTTTGGCTGGATCAAGGGCCTCTCGGCTCCGGGCAGCGTTTGGATCTGGTATGCGCCTGTCGGGTTGATCGGCCTGATTGTGGCGTCCATTTTCAATGTCTTCGGCCTGGACGGCTGGGGCATGGCCAAGTGGGTCTACGATGCCGGCAAGCTGCTGATGGTGGCGGCCATCGCCTGGCAGGTCTTCAGGGGCGACCACGACAGGCTGATGCGCCGCCTCACACTTGCTTTCGCCGCGATCGTGCTGCTCGCACCCATGATCCAGTCCTGGTATGTGGTCTGGCTGATACCCCTGTTCGCCGTGACGGGGATTCGAAACGACTGGCAGGTCAAGGCGGTGTACTTCGTGGTCTCCTTCTTTATGGTCTATGCCATCTCGGACCAGCTGGACGTCTTCCCGTACCTCCAAAGCGAAGACCTTGGGTTGGCCCTCACGCTGGCGCGCAATGCAGCCGCCATCATCGCGCTCCTCTTCGCTGTCTACTTGATCTTTGTGGATCCCAAGACGAAGAGCCTGTTCCGCAAACGGGACGAGCCCGGACTGCGCCCCATTATCTGAGCCTGGTGGCCGAAACCGCGGTCCCTGAGGAAAGCAGGCGGAGGGCTTCCCGGCGGGACAGGGGGCTGAGGGCTGCCATGTGGGTGTCGGCAAATGCCCGCACCCAGCCGGGATCCGTCTTACTGTATTCGCGCAGCGCCCAACCAATGGCCTTGCGGATGAAGAACTCCTTGTCCTGGAGGTTTGGCTCAATGACTGCAGACAGCAAGCGCGTATCCGTAGCAGATTTGGCAGCCAGCTGGGACGTGATGGAGGACCTCCGGATCCACATGTCCGGGTCTTTGGACCACTGAAGCAACAGGGGAGTCATGGTCTCCTTGTTGGCCTGGAGCAGGGCACAGATCCTGGGTGCCACACCGTCCACCAAGTCCCACCATGCACCGGTCCTGATGATCTCCTCATACACCGGCACCATTCCCGGATCCCCGCTGACCAGCCGCGCTCCGGTGAGGTCGATGGCCGCATAGCGTTCTTCCCTTGCTTCGGCTGTGCGCCACAACTCGAGGACTGCCTGGCGAAGGTCGTCAGGAGTCTTCACCGGATGATGTTTGAGGGCTGCCTTGGTGATTCTTCTAACGTCAGGTACGCGGACGCCCCAAGAGGGCATTTCCGACTTCATGTACGCTTGCGCACCCCTTGCGCGCTCTGCATCCCCGGCGGCCTTCAAGGTGGTTCGGATGTCCTCGACCAATCTTCCGGTGTCCATGGCTACACTCTAGGACCCGTTCCGCAGGGGACCTGCCACGTGGCCACAGCATCCACCTCAACCCATGGCGTCCACCAGTTCACCTGTGGTTGTGTCCAGTATGAGGCCGGCCGGTACGTCGTCGGGGTCCGTGTTCCCGGTGGATTCGTCTTCAAGCGGGAGGCTGCTTCCTCCAGTGTGCTGATCGTCCGGAGCTGCGCCGTCCGGGTTTTCCGCATCCCATGGCACGTCTTCCCTGGGTTGGTCAGACGCCGCTCCACTGGGAGTTTCCGACGGTGTGCCTTGTGCGGGTCCTGCAGCGCCGTTCATCCGCGTGAAGTTTGCCGAACCCCACATGAGGTCATGGCCCACGGATTCGGCGTCTACCTCCGCCACGTGGTAGATGCGGCCCTCATGCTCCCACTGCCGCAACCGGAGCCTGCCTGTGACCATGACGCGTTGTCCCTTCTTGATGCTGCACCCCACGTGTCCGGCCAGGTACCGGAACGCCTGGATCGTGTACCAGTTGGTGTGTCCGTCCACCCAGGAATTGCTCGCCCGGTCATACCTCCGTTCAGTTGTTCCGAGCCGAAAGGAGGCAGTGGATGTTCCGTGGGTGGTCGTGGAGCTCCTGACGTCAGAGGCAACAAATCCCCGGAGTGTAATGGTGTCGTTCATGATGGTCCTTCCTTTTGTAGGCGAGTGCCGGCTGGCTATTTCAGCTTCCGGCACGCCGGATAGTCCGGGCAGGGGCCAGATGGTGTATGTGTAAAAAGCGCGTTGTGGAGGACGGGTGGCGGTGGCCCGGCACGGAGCGATTGCACTGTAAACTCTTTGTGGCGCCAGCGGCCGCGACACCGTTGCGGCACCGGATGCCCCAGTAGCTCAGGGGATAGAGCAGCGGCCTTCTAATCCGCCGGTCGGGGGTTCGATTCCCTCCTGGGGCGCCGAGTCCCCCGGATCCACCTGGATCCGGGGGATCACTTTTCAGGAGTCATTGCCGAGTGACATTGGGGGAAGCGCGTGTGGCATAAGCACAGCATGGGCGGCAGGGCCAAGAAGCCGGCCCTGATTTCCATCCTTCTTGCCGGTGCGGTGACGCTGGCAGCGTGCTCCGGCACGGTGCAAAGCAGCGCGTCCACAGGCCCGGACGGCGTGCCTGCGGTGCAGCCACCGGCTTCCGCGGAGGTCCCGGTGACCGCCGAGGTCCCGGCACGCTCCCTGGAAAGCACCTCGACGGACGTGGCAGCAACCGCCACGGCGATGGAAAGAACCCTCAAGGACCTGGTGTCCGCCAACCCGAAACCGGACCGGCAGGCCGTTCGCACCGCGTTGGCGGCCGCAGGCGTGCCCAATGATGCCATCGAGGTATCTGCAAGCCGGACCCCTACAGGGCTTGATGTTGACGCCATGGAAGCCGCCGCCTTGTCCGGTGAAGAGTGCGTCGTTGGCCAGATCCGCGATGGAGCCGTGACCGTCACGGTCCTGCCGGTCCTTTCCACAGGGAAGTGCTTCATCGGCGACTCGCGGTAGCCGCTGGCAACCCGGAGCGCACGACGACCGTCCCGCCGCAGTGGCCGAATGTGAGTTCCAGCCGCCTAGCCACTAGATTTAAGGGCATGGCGGAATTCATTTACACGATGACCAAGGCCCGAAAGGCCGTTGGCGACAAACTTATTCTGGACGATGTCAGCATGTCGTTCTATCCAGGCGCGAAGATCGGCGTCGTTGGCCCGAACGGTGCCGGCAAGTCCACCATCCTGAAGATCATGGCAGGACTGGACACCCCTTCAAACGGCGAGGCCCGCCTGAGCCCCGGTTACACCGTGGGCATCCTCTTGCAGGAACCGCCGCTCAATGAGGAAAAGACGGTCCTCGGCAACGTCCAGGAGGGCGTCGGCGAGATCTACGGCAAGATCCAGCGGTTTAACGAAATCTCCGAGGAGATGGCCAACCCGGATGCCGATTACGACACCCTGCTCGAAGAAATGGGCAAGTTGCAGGAAGCCATCGACGCGGCCGACGCCTGGGACATCGACTCCCAGCTCGAGCAGGCCATGGACGCACTGCGCTGCCCGCCGGCCGACGCCGATGTCACTGTGCTCTCCGGTGGTGAACGCCGCCGTGTGGCACTGTGCAAGCTGCTCCTGCAGAAGCCGGATCTCCTCCTCCTGGACGAGCCGACCAACCACCTGGATGCCGAAAGCGTGCTCTGGCTTGAGCAGCACCTCTCCAAGTACCCGGGCGCCGTCCTTGCCGTGACCCACGACCGCTACTTCCTGGACCACGTTGCCGAGTGGATCGCGGAGGTCGACCGTGGCCACCTCTACCCGTACGAGGGCAACTACTCCACGTACCTGGAGAAGAAGAAGGCCCGCCTGGAGGTCCAGGGCAAGAAGGACGCCAAGCTTGCCAAGCGCCTCACCGAGGAACTCGAGTGGGTGCGTTCCAACGCCAAGGGCCGCCAGACCAAGTCCAAGGCCCGTCTGGCACGGTACGAGGAAATGGCCGCAGAAGCAGAGCGGACCCGCAAGCTGGACTTCGAGGAGATCCAGATCCCGCCGGGACCCCGCCTGGGCAACCTGGTCATCGAGGCAAAGGATCTCAAGAAGGGCTTTGACGACCGTGTCCTCATCGAGGATCTGTCCTTCTCTTTGCCCCGCAACGGCATCGTTGGCGTGATCGGTCCCAACGGTGTGGGCAAGTCCACGCTGTTCAAGACGATCGTCGGGATGGAACCGCTCGACGGCGGCGACCTCAAGATCGGTGACTCGGTCAAGATCTCCTACGTCGACCAGTCCCGCGGCGGCATCGACCCGAACAAGACGCTGTGGGAGGTCGTGTCCGACGGACTTGACCACATCCAGGTCGGCCAGGTGGAAATGCCCTCCCGCGCCTACGTCTCTGCCTTCGGGTTCAAGGGCCCGGACCAGCAGAAGAAGGCCGGAGTGCTGTCCGGTGGTGAACGCAACCGCCTCAACCTGGCCCTGACCCTTAAACAGGGCGGAAACCTCCTGCTCCTTGACGAACCAACCAACGACCTCGATGTCGAAACCCTGAGCAGCCTCGAGAACGCACTTCTTGACTTCCCCGGCTGTGCAGTTGTGGTCTCGCACGACCGGTGGTTCCTGGACCGGGTGGCAACCCACATCCTGGCTTACGAGGGCGATGACGAGAACCCCTCCAAGTGGTACTGGTTCGAGGGCAACTTCGAATCGTACGAGGAAAACAAGGTGGAGCGCCTCGGCCCGGATGCGGCCAAGCCGCACCGCGTCACGCACCGCCGCCTGACCCGCGACTAAGCACCAAAAGCGATGAAAATGGCCGCCCCGCAAGGGGCGGCCATTTTCGGGTTTCAAGCGAACTGCGTCAGGGAATCCTGACCATGCCTTCCTGCGCCACGGTTGCCACGTGGTGGCCCTCCCGGTCGAAGATCCGGCCGGTGGCCAGCCCCCGGGCGCCCTGTGCGCTGGGTGACTCCTGGACATAGAGCATCCATTCATCCACCCGAACGGGCCGGTGCCACCACATGGCATGGTCCAAGCTGGCCACGCTCATTCCGGGGGTCATCCAGGACAGCCCGTGTTTGCGGAGGATGGGTTCCAACAGGGTGTAGTCGCTGGCAAAGGCCAGTGCTGCGCGGTGAAGGTTGGGGTCATCCGGCAGGGGTCCCATGGTCTTCATCCACACTGCGTTGGTCGCAACGTGTTCGCGCGGCGGGTTGACGTAGAGGGCGGGGTCCACGTGCCGGACATCGAACGGACGCTCCGAGGACATATGCCGGGCCATGGGATGGTCAAAATGGGACAGCAACTCGGCGGTGCTGGGCAGGGACTCGGGGTCCGGGATGCCTTGGGGCATGGCCGCCTGATGGTCGAGGCCTTCGTCCTCCACCTGGAACGAGGCAATCATGGAGAGGATCGGGACCCCGTCCTGGTACGCGTGGACGCGGCGTGCAGAGAACGACCTGCCGTCACGGAGCCTTTCGACGCCAAAGGTGATGGGCTTGTTGGCATCGCCCGGCCGGAGAAAGTAGCCGTGCATGGAATGCGCCACGCGGTCATTGTCCACGGTACGCATGCCGGCCATCATGGACTGCGCCAGGACCTGCCCGCCGAAGACCCTGTGGCGGGGTTGTTTCTGTGAGGGCCCAAGGAAGATGTCCTCGTTGGTCCGGGCTCCATCGAAGTCGCCCAGGTCCAGCAATCCAATCAGTATCTCCATGGGATCGCCGGTGGAGGTGTCCACCTCGACGCCGGCGTTTGTGTCAGTCATGGTTCGACTCTAGACGGCGCCCTGAGCCCTCTCAACCGAGGACATGCCGGTAGAGTCGATGATGTGACCGACGTTTTGACCCAGTCTTTCCGCTTTACCGATCCACGCGACCTGACCGATCTCCGGACGTATATCATGCGGGCCAAGAGCATCGATGACGGCGCGATCCGGCTTCAGGCATCCGGACAGGTGCTGGCAGCCTACGTCTGCGTTTTGCGGCCGCGGATTCTCGGTGAGTCCACGCCCACCATCCTCGGCCTGCGCACCATGGCCTTGGCCGAGCCCGCGCAGGCCGACGCCACCGTCAGCCTCGCCTCGGTGATGGACCGGTTGGCCCGGTCCGGTGAGGGAGACGTTGAGTTGCCGGTTCCACCTGCAACGGTCTCCGAATCGTGGGCGGGCGTCAGTGCCCCGCGCAGCGGCTGGGAGGCACTCGGCACGCTCTCCGACGATTTCCTCCGGACCGCTGCCGAGTCGGGGATGGCCGAAGTGGCAGGCGTGGTGCCCGCCATGGCGGGGGCCGCCGTCGTGAATACTGCCCGTGCCGCGGTTTGGGGGCGGGAACTCGAGGGGCAGCCCGGGCTGCCGGCCGGCGCCGCTTTCGCGGCGTTCGCCTTGGGCTTCCTGGGCGGGGGCAGCCATCAGGTGTTCCGGAACGGCCGCTGGTTCCGCCTCAGCGGATCCCGCGGGCACGTCCTGGTCCGCACCGGCACCGGCCTTGGCTTGACGGGCCGGGAGTCAGCCCGCTGAGGGACTGTTCACCATGGTCAGCGCTGCGCGTTCCATGTAATCCCACAGGGTGCCCTCGTGCAGGGGCGAGAGCCCCAGGGAATCCACGGCGGTCCTCATGTGGAAGAGCCAGCGGTCTTTGGCCTCGGGGGTGACCCGGAACGGCATGTGCCGCATGCGCAGGCGCGGGTGCCCGCGTTCCTCGCCATAGGTGGTGGGGCCACCCCAGTACTGTTCCAGGAACATGAGGAATCGCCGCTTGGCCGGTTCGAGGTCTTCTTCCGGGTACATGGGCCGCAGCAGCGGGTCCTGCGCAACGCCGTCGTAGAAGACATCGATCAGTTTCACGAACGTGTCGTGGCCACCGACGGCTGCGTAGAAACTGTCCGTGTAGGCCGGTTGGCTGAAGGGGTCGTTCTGCATCAACTGGCGTCGGGGTCCCGCCGCCGGTCCTGCCGCTGCCGGTTGCCGGCCCGCAGTCATGTCACTCATTTGCCTTCTCCTCGGGCTTCTTGGCGGATCCGGTGGCTGCCCCGGCTCCGGCGGGAACAGCGGTTGCGTGGCCGTCGTCGCCGGATTCCGGTGTTTCCAGGGGAACGTAGTCGCCTTGGGACCTGTTGCCGACGCGGAGGATTTCGCCGTTCCGGAGGTACCAGATGGCGCCGTCCTCGGCCCGGACACGCGTAATCCGCAGGCCTACGGATTCAACGGTACCAATGACTTCGCTGGTGACGATCACGTCGCCGATTCCGTATTGGTCTTCGATGGTGATGAAGATTCCGGCGAGGAAGTCGCGGATCAGCTGTTGCGCGCCGAAACCGATGGCTACACCGAGGATGCCGACGCTGGTGAGCAGGGGAGCGACGTCCACGTTCATGAATTTGAGGACGTAGATGATCACGATGACCACCACGATCACGCTGACCAGGCTGGTCAGCAGCGAACCGATGGTTTGCGCCCGCTGCGACCGGCGTTCATGGTCCAGTGCCCTGATGGCGGGCTGCACCCATTTGAAATGCGGTTTCTTGAAGAACGAGCTGCCGGAGGCAACCCTCCGTGTGATGCGCAGGATGATGAAGCGTGCCACGGTCCACACCAGCAGGCCAACGCCCACTGTGATGAGGATCGAGACTACATCGATCTTTTCCGGTTCAATCGTGAGGGTTTCCATGGGAGGGAAGAAGGTCAAGGTGTGCAAGCTCCTTGTCGTCGGCCCGTGTTCGCCTGGCGCGGAACACTCTGTCCACCATTAACCCTATCGCCGTAGCGTAGCCGCATGCGCATCCTCGTCCTGGGCGGTACCGCCTTCCTGTCCGCCGAAATCGCCCGGCAGGCCGTGGCCGCCGGGCACGAGGTCACCTGCCTGGCCCGGGGTACTTCGGCACAAGCGCCCGACGGCGTAGCCTGGGTCCGCGCGGACCGCGCCTTGGGTTCCGCCGTCTTTGACGGGCTCGCAGGCCGCCGTTGGGACGAAGTGGTGGAGGTGTCACGGGACCCTGTTCAGGCAAGGGTGGCCCTTCAGGCCCTGGGCGCGGATGCCGGCCACTGGACCTTCGTCTCCAGTTGCTCTGTTTATGCTGACCATTCGGTTCCGGGCGCTGCCGAAGACTCGGCGCTGCTCAAGCCCCTGCCGGAGGATCAGGCCGGGACGCCGGAGACCTATGGCGAATCAAAGTCCGCGATTGAGCGAATGACCCGGGACCTGGTGGGGGAGAAGGCCCACATTGTCCGGTCAGGGTTGATCGGGGGACCGGGTGACGCTTCCGACCGCTACGGCTACTGGCCTGCACGGTGCGCCCAGGGTGCGGAACGTCCTGTGCTGGTGCCCGACATTGCCGGTGATCCCACCCAGATCATCGATGTGCGCGACCTCGCCTTCTGGGTCATTGACGCTGCCGTGCGCGGGCTGGCGGGCTCCTTTAACGCCCTTGGGGACGTGGTGCCTTTTGGCGACTACCTGGAGGCTTGCCTGCGTTTGGCCGAGGACCGGCCCCACGTGGTGACGGCGCCGGAAGAATGGCTTGCTGACCAGGGTGTCGGGTACTGGTCGGGTCACGATTCGTTGCCGCTGTGGCTGCCGCCGGGGCATGAGGGATTCCAGGCCCGCAGCAACGACGCTGCGCGGGAACAGGGCATGGTGTTGCGGCCCTGGCGGGAAACCCTGCGGGACACCCTCGCCGATGAGCGGCTGCGGGGACTCGGCCGGGACAGGAAAGCCGGGCTGTCACCGGGTACGGAAAAAAGGCTCGTGGCACTGATGCCCGCCTGACAGCGTCAGGCAACTGCCGCCGTCGTCACGGGCTCGTGGCGGACCGGGAAGTTGACGCTGCGCGCTATGAAGCAGACCTGGTTGGCTTCGTGGTGCAACTGCGCCATGAGCTCGGCATGGGCGGGATCCACGACTGCCACGTGCGGCTTCAGCGTGACGCTTTCGAACTGGCCGCTGCCGTCGCGGTTGAGTTTCATGAGCCCTTCGGCGTGGTCCTCATAGGCCGTGACCACAACGCCGTGCTTGACCGCCACATGAAGGAAGGACAGCATGTGGCACTGCGACAACGCCGCCAACAGGAGTTGCTCCGGGTTGTAGCGTGACCGGTCGCCATGGAAGGTGGGGTCCGAAGAACCCTGCAACGTGGGCAATCCCGGGATTTCGACGTCGTGGTCGCGTGAGTACCCGCGATAGCTGGACGTTCCCCCGCCGAGGTTTCCGGTCCAGCGGACGGTCAGCGCGTAGTGGTGTTCGTTCAGGCCCATGCGGACAGTCTGCCACTTATTGGAGACTGTCCGCAGGACCTCAACGTCTCAGGCGTCGGCAGCCCTGGCCCGCAGGGCGCGTGCCACCGCATCGCGGTTCTCCAACATCATGCGGCGCAGTGCCGCACTCTCCTCCGGCAGGCCGGCAAGGAACCGGTCGGTACGGTCCACGGTGGCCTGCGTGGTGAGCTGCGCCGGGTAGAGCCCCACCACGATCTGCTGTGCCAGCGCATGGGTACGTTCCTTGACGATTCCCGGCACGGCGTCGAAATACTTCCCGGCATACGGCTCCAGCAGCGCGGTATCGGCAACCCTCATGAAACCTGCGACGGCGGATGCCTGGAACGCGTTGGACAGCTCGCCCTTGACCACGATCGAGTCCCAGGCTGCGGCTTTGGCTTCCGGGGTGGGGATGGCTGCCTTGGCCTGGGCTGCAGCGTTCTGTCCGTTGGAGGTGTTGTCCCGGGCCAGTTCCTCGTCGATGCGCTCCTGTCCTTGCCGTCCGCCGGCAACCAGGGCAGTCAGGAGCTCCCAGCGCATGTCCTGGTCCACGGTCAGCCCGGCCAGGGTATCGGTGCCGTCAAGGAGTTCCTGGATCCGGTCGAGCTGGTCCCCGCTGCGGGCCAGTTGCGCAAAGGACTTGGCAAACTGTAGCTGGGCATCCGAGCCCGGTTCAACCTGCGACGCCAGGTCCCAAAGCTTTCCGGCCGCCTCCGTGGTGGAGTGGAGCTTATGCTCTTCGGCGACGAAGTATGTCAGTGCCGTGGCCAGTTGGCGCAGCTGGACCAGGATCACGGAGGAGTCCGTTTCGTGCGCAATGTTGGCCAGGATCAGGTCAACGTACCCACGGGCCGGTGTTTCGCCGTCGCGCGCGGCGTCCCACGCCGAGCCCCATACGAGTGTGCGGGGAAGGCTGGCGGCGAAGTCCTTCAGGTGTTCCTTGGCCGTGGCCCACGAGTCCGGGTCCAGCCGCACCTTGGCATAGGCGAGGTCGTCGTCATTAAGCAGCACCAGGTCCGGACGCTTGAGGCCCACCAGTTCCGGCACCTCGGTCCGGGGACCGTCAACGTCGAGTTCTTCACGGTGGGTGCGTTCGAGTTTTCCTTCAGGAGTCCTGCTGTAGAACCCCACTGCGAGGCGGTGGGGGCGCAGGGTGGGGTGCTCGTCGATGGCGGTCTGGTTGATCGCGAAGCCGGTAATGGTGCCCTCAGCATCTGCATCGATGGCGGGAGAGAGCGTGTTCACCCCCGCTGTTTCCAGCCATAGCCTGCCCCACCGGTCAAGGTCGCGGCCGCTGGCTGCTTCCAGTTCCACCATGAGGTCTGCCAGTTCGGTGTTGCTCCACGCGTGCTTGCCGAAGTAGGCCCGCACTCCGGACATGAACTGTTCAGGACCAACCCAGGCCACCAGTTGGCGCAGGACGGATGCTCCCTTGGCATAGGTGATGCCGTCGAAGTTGACCTCAACGTCCTGGAGGTCGTTGATCTCGGCAAAGATCGGGTGGGTGGTGGGAAGCTGGTCCTGCCGGTACGCCCAGGACTTCTCCACCGAGGCGAACGTCGTCCAGGCCCGGTCGAATTCGGTGTTCTCCACGGCTGCCAGGTGCGACATGTACTCGGCGAAGGATTCGTTCAACCAGAGATCGTTCCACCAGCGCATGGTCACCAGGTCACCGAACCACATGTGGGCCAGTTCGTGCAGGACCGTGATGGCGCGGCGTTCAACCTGTGCCTCCGTGACTTTCCCGCGGAAGACATAGCCCTCAAGGATGGTGACGGCGCCGGCGTTCTCCATGGCTCCGGCGTTGAATTCGGGGACGAAGAGCTGGTCGTACTTCTCGAACGGGTACGGACACCCGAACTGCGCTTCGAAGAACTCGAAACCCTGACGCGTCAGTTCGAAAATGTTGTCGGCATCCAGGTACTGCATCAGGGACTTGCGTGCGAAGACGCCCAACGGGACAGTGCGGCCGTCGCTGCTGGTCACTTCGGAGCGGACGGACTGGTAGGGCCCGGCGATGAGCGCGGTGACATAGGACGACAGCCGCGGTGTCGGAGCGAACTTCCACACGGAACGGGCTGATCCGTCTTCCCCCGCGTCTGCGGGTTCCGGTGCAGGTGTCGGGGAATTTGAGATGACATCCCAGTGGGCCGGTGCAGTGATGGTGAAGGTGAAGGAGGCCTTCAGGTCCGGCTGCTCGAAGACGGCGAACATGCGCCGGGAGTCGGGAACCTCGAACTGCGTGTAGAGGTATACCTCGTTGTCCACCGGGTCGACGAACCGGTGGAGTCCTTCGCCGGTGTTCATATACGGGGCATCGCTGACAATCGTCAGTTCATTGTCCGCCTCCAGGGCGGGCAGGCTGATCCGGACGCCATCGGATACCTCGGCAGGGTCCAGTTGCCGGCCGTTGAGCGTCACGCTGTGGACAGTTTCGGTAATGGCATCAATAAACGTTGAGGATCCCGCGGTGGCGGAGAACCGCACCACGGTTGTCGATCCGAAGACGGTGGCACCTTTGGTGAGGTCCAAAGTGACGTTGTAGGACTCGACGTTGAGTATCGCAGCGCGCTGCGCAGCTTCTTCGCGCGTCAAATTCAGGCCTGGCAAGATGCCTCCAGAGTGGTCGGGGTGGCAGGCCGGGCTGTTCCGGCCTCAGTGTGAAGCCATTCTTTCACTCCACGCGGTGATGGCAAGGAGGCGGCGTCCCGGTGTCGCTGGTTCGGAGTAGCGTTGGATCATGGGAACGTTCCGCGATTCATTGGATATCCGGGCCCTGCGGTTTGCAGTGGTCTTTCCGTTGTTGCTGGCCGGCGGCTTTGTTGTCTGCGCCCAACTGCTGCGGAACAGCTTGCCGGAGCCCGTTGCGGTCATGTGGAATTCCGACGGCGGAAGCTCGTTTGCGCCTTTCGGCGCCTACGTTTCAGGAGGCGCAGCCCTGATCACCCTCGTCGGCTGGATCGCGTTTTTCCAGGCTGTTCCCGTTTCCCGTCCGGTCATCATGCGGCGGGTCATGATGGGGATGGGCCTGCTGGTGAGCTTGTTCGTGACAGCTGTCCTTGCCGCCGGGCTGGTGGGGCAGTCGGGTGCCGTCGACGCCCGGTCCACGCACGTTGACCCCGTCATCCTTGCCATGGGCAGTGGTGCCGCCGTGGCACTCAGCGTCGTCATGATGATGGCCTTCAAGCCCGACCCGCGATGGACGAGGGAGGACGACCAGGCGCTGGAAACTGCAGCCTTGCTGGCTGCCGACCCGGACCTTGCACGGGACAGCCTGAGGATGTGGGTCCATGCCCGGAGCTCGGTCTTCATCATGATCATCGTTGCAGCGGTCTTTCCTGCCGTCCTCATTGCGGTTGCCCTTCCCTGGCTGGGTGCCCTCCTGGTGGTTGCCGCGCTGGTCGGGGCCGGCTTCCTCTTTGCCCGGGTACGGGCGGACAGGGGAGGCCTGCAGGTCTTCGCCGGGGGAGTCGTACGCGTCCTGACCGTTCCCGCCGTCGACATCGCTGCTGCCGCCCCTACCGACGTGAAGGCTGCGGACTACGGCGGTTGGGGCTGGCGCCACCATGACGATGCCACTGCCATGCTGGTCAGCAGCGGGCCCGCTGTGGTGGTGCGGAAGCTGAACGGGCGGCGGGTCGCGCTCAGTGCCGGCACGGCGGCAGCGGCCGACAACATCGCCGGAATACTCAACCGGGCCGCGGAGAGGGCCCACCGCGGAGGAGAACCCGGGCAGCCGGGGTCGCGGTAACCTAGGTAGCGCATCCCTCCCCACCGCGCCCCGGCAAGGATCCGGACCAGCGCACTCGAAAGAAACGGACTTCCTGTGACTAAACCCCGCGTCCACATCGCCACGGACCACGCAGGCATGGAACTCAGCGCCCACCTGGTCAGCCACCTCACCGCCCAGGGCTACGACGTGGTGGACCACGGTCCCAAGGAATACGACGCGCTGGATGACTACCCCTCGTTCTGCATCAATGCAGGTGAGGCAGTGGTAGCGGACCAGCAGCAGGGGATCCACGCGCTCGGAATCGTCCTGGGCGGCTCCGGCAACGGCGAACAGATCGCCGCCAACAAGGTCAAGGGCGTACGCGCTGCCTTGGCGTGGAACCTCTCCACGGCAAAGCTGGCCCGCGAACACAACGACGCCAACGTCATCGCCGTCGGCGGCCGTCAGCACAGTGTCGAGGAAGCCACCGGGCTTATTGAGGCGTTCCTCCAGGAACCGTTCAGCAATGACGAGCGCCACGTCCGCCGCATCGGCAAGATTGCCGTCTACGAAACCACCGGCGAGATCGTCCAGTAGTGCCCGAAGGTCATTCCGTCCACCGGCTGGCCCGGCAGTTCCAGGACGTGTTCGCCGGAGAGCGCCTCCAGGTCAGCAGCCCCCAGGGGCGGTTTGCCGAAGGCGCTGCCCTCCTGGACGGGCACGTCCTTGAGGAAGCCATGGCGCACGGCAAGCAGTTGTTTCTGCAGTTCGGGAACGGCCTGTCCCTGCACGTGCATCTGGGGCTTTACGGTGCATGGAGCTTCGGCGGCGACAGTTCGTTCACGGGCGCCTCAAGCATCGGTGCGCCCCGCCGGATCGGAGAACGCGAGACCGGTCCGGCGGGGTACGAGCCTGTCTACACGGGGCCGCCGCCACCGGTTGGTGCCGTGCGTGTCCGGCTGGTATCCGGCCATGGATGGGCGGACCTTCGAGGAGCCACCACGTGCGCTGCCATCACGGCGGACGACGTCCGGTCTGTCCTTGACCGCCTGGGGCCGGATCCGCTGCGGAATCTGCCAGGTGACCGGGAGGAGTTCGTCCGCAGGCTCCGACGGCGCAAAACGGCGGTCGGCCTGCTGATGATGGACCAGTCGGTGCTGGCCGGCGTCGGCAACATCTACCGTGCGGAAGTGCTGTTCCGGCAGGCTGTTGATCCCTGGACCCCGGGCACGGCGATCGACGCCGAAACGGCCGGCAGGCTGTGGGATGACACTGTCTCCACCATGTCCGACGGTGTCCGTGACGGCAGGATCGTCACCACGCCTCCGAGGCTCTGGACCGGGGGCCACGGCAGCGCGCCCGACGCCGATGCCCACTTTGTCTACAAGCGGCAGGGTCTGCCCTGCCGGGCATGCGGAACGCTGGTGGGCATGACTGAGATTGGTGCGCGGAAACTCTATTGGTGTCCCGGCTGCCAGGTTTGAGCCGCAACGGGTGGTAGTTAACGCAGAAGGAGCCCCGATCCTGGTGGATCGGGGCTCCTTCTTGTCCTGGAGGGGACGACGGGAATCGAACCCGCGTAATCAGTTTGGAAGACTGAGGCTTTACCATTAAGCTACGTCCCCGGGTAAAGATCTCCATTCCGGACATCTTCCCGGTGGCTGTTCGAGCCGGGTACAACTAAACCTAATTACGGCGGCGGTGTCAAATGTGCATTCCCGGCCCGCTTGCCCGTAGACTGTCCTGTGCATTCGGGGTGTAGCTCAGCTTGGCTAGAGCGCCTGCTTTGGGAGCAGGAAGTCGCAGGTTCAAATCCTGTCACCCCGACTCTGTGTTTGTGCCCGCTCCGAGGGGCGCGGCAGAACCCCATACCCACAAAACCAGGAGTACTTAGACTGTGAAGAGCGCTGTCGAGAACCTCACCGCCACGCGGGTCAAGCTCAATGTTGAGGTTCCGTTTGAAGAACTGAAGCCGAGCATCGATGCCGCTTACAAGACCGTTGCTTCGCAGATCCAGGTACCGGGATTCCGCAAGGGCAAGGTTCCCTCCCGGATCATTGACCAGCGCGTCGGTCGCGGTTACGTCCTGGAGACGGCCATCAACGACGGCCTCAATGGCTGGTACCAGGCTGCAGTCCAGGAAACCGGTGTGCGTCCGCTGAGCCGTCCTGAGGTCGAGATCACCGAGGTTCCGGACCCGTCCGCTACCGAGGGTGAGCTCAAGTTCCAGGTAGAGGTCGATGTCCGACCGGAGATCGAACTTCCCGACTACGCCGGCATCAAGGTTGAGGTTGCCGCCGCAGAGTCCTCCGAAGCCGACGTCGACAAGGCCCTGGACGAGCTCCGTGGCCGTTTCGGCACGCTGAGGTCCGTTGACCGTCCTGCGCAGAACGACGACTTCCTCACCATCGACATCACTGCCACGATCGACGGCGAAGACATCGATTCCGCAGCCGGTCTGTCCTACCAGGTTGGCGCCGGGACCATGCTCGAAGGCCTTGATGAGGCCGTCACCGGTCTTTCCGTTGACGAGGAAGCAATCTTCGACACCACCCTCGTTGGCGGTGACCACGCCGGCGAAGCCGCCCAGGTGAAGGTCGTCGTCAAGGCCGTCAAGGAGCGCGAGCTTCCCGAGGCCAATGACGATTTCGCCCAGCTCGCTTCCGAATTCGACACCCTTGCTGAGCTCCGCCAGGACCTCGCCAAGCAGGCGGCCGACTCCAAGGTCGTCGGACAGGGCGTCGAAGCCCGCGACAAGGTACTCGACAAGCTCGTTGAACTTGTTGAGGTTCCCGTCCCCGCTTCAGTTGTTGACGAGCAGGTTGAGGCCCACTTCAACCCGGAGAACTCGCACGGCGAAGGTGACCACGACACCGAAGAACACCGCGCCGAGGTTAAGGCCAACACCGAGCGCGCCTTCCAGAACGAGGTCATCCTCGACGCCATTGCGGACAAGGAAGAAGTCGAAGTCAGCCAGAACGAGCTGATCGACTACATCGTCACCACGGCCAGCCAGTACGGCATGGACCCGAACCAGTTCGCCCAGATCATTGATCAGAGCGGCCAGGTTCCCATGATGGTTTCCGAGGTTCGCCGCCGCAAGGCCCTGGCTGTCGTGCTGGGCCAGGCCGAGGTTGTTGACTCCGAGGGCAACAAGGTCGACCTCACCGACTTCGTGCGCCCCGCCGGGGAAGTTGAGGCCGGCGAGGCCGCTGCCGAGGCCTCCGAAGAAGCCGAAGTTGCTGCAAGCGACGACCCCGCAGCAGTGAAGTTCTAACCAGCTGTAAAGGACGGCCCTGGATTCCAGTAATCCAGGGCCGTCCTGTTTAACCCCTCCGCACCATCGCCCCGGCGCCGGAAGACGTCACCCGCCGGCCAATGGTGCGCCGTCAGCGAACAGCGCGATTCCGGCGAACAAAACGCCTGTCAAAACGGTTAGTGTCCAAGTAGTGAAGTTCAGTGAGGTCACTGGCACAGAGCGAGAGGTAAGCACTTATGTCACAGCAATCAGCGGCTCCCCGGATGGCAACTGTCGATCCCGCAGCCCAGGACAACTACATCTACAACCGCCTGCTGAAAGAGCGCATCATCTGGCTCGGCTCTGAAGTCCGTGACGAGAACGCGAACGCGATCTGCTCACAGCTGCTGCTGCTCTCGGCTGAGGACCCCGAGAAAGACATCTACCTCTACATCAACTCGCCCGGCGGTTCCGTCACGGCAGGCATGGCCATCTACGACACCATGCAGTTCATCCCGAACGATGTTGTCACCGTCGCCACCGGCCTTGCCGCTTCAATGGGCCAGTTCCTGTTGTCCTCCGGCACGAAGGGCAAGCGCTATGCCACCCCGAACGCCCGTATCCTGATGCACCAGCCGTCCGGCGGCATCGGCGGCACGGCCTCGGACATCAAGATCCAGGCCGAACTGATCCTCCACATGAAGAAGGTCATGGCCGAACTGACGGCGGAGCAGACGGGCCAGACCGTCGAAACCATCCTCAAGGACAACGACCGCGACAAGTGGTTCACTGCCACCGAGGCACTGGAATACGGCTTCTTCGACAAGATCTCGGCGCATGCCGGCTCCGTGGCCGGTGGCGGCGGAACGGCCAACCAGTCGGATGCCAACAACAACTAGCCGGCATAGAGAACCACTGAAAACCAGGAGCAATTGACATGAACTACAACTTCGGATGGTCCGCCGGCAACCTCCCCACCAGCCGCTACGTCCTGCCCCAGTTCGAAGAGCGCACGCCCTACGGCTTCAAGCGCCAGGACCCGTACACCAAGCTGTTTGAGGACCGCATCATCTTCCTCGGTGTGCAGGTGGACGACGCCTCGGCGGACGACATCATGGCCCAGCTGCTGGTCCTGGAATCCACCGACCCGGACCGCGACATCACCCTGTACATCAACTCGCCGGGTGGATCCTTCACGGCCATGACAGCCATCTACGACACCATGCAGTACATCCGGCCCGAGATCCAGACGGTTTGCCTGGGCCAGGCTGCCAGCGCTGCGGCAGTACTCCTGGCGGCAGGCACGCCGGGCAAGCGCCTCGCCCTTCCGAACGCCCGCGTGCTGATCCATCAGCCCGCGCTGTCCGGAGGCCAGGGCGGGCAAGCCTCGGACCTGGAAATCCAGGCGGCTGAAGTCATGCGCATGCGGACCTGGCTCGAAGACACGCTGGCCCAGCACTCCGGCCGGACGTCCGATCAAGTCAACAACGACATTGAGCGCGACAAGATCCTCACCGCGGAAGAGGCCCGGGCTTACGGTCTGATCGACCAGGTCCTGGACTCCCGCAAGATCAAGCCCCAGGCAATCGCCCGGTAGCACTCGGAAATTCACGCCGGTGCGGTTCGCGAAACATGGACCGCACCGGCGTTCTGTTTCCACCCAAGCAGCCCATTGTGACCTAGAGTGGATGTTGTCACGGTGGTGCCAACCGCGGCGAAGCCGCACACTTGAGTACGGCGCGGAGCCGCATCACCCGCATGCAACGAAGGGATTCCCACATGGCTCGGATTGGCGAGAGCACGGACCTGTTGAAGTGTTCTTTTTGCGGAAAGAGCCAGAAGCAGGTACGCAAGCTAATAGCCGGTCCCGGTGTGTACATCTGCGATGAGTGCATCGAGTTGTGCAACGAGATCATCGAGGAAGAGCTCGCCGAAGTTTCCGATCTCGGCAGTTTTGAGTTGCCCAAACCGCGGGAGATCTTCGACTTCCTGCAGGAGTACGTGATCGGGCAGGAGCCCGCCAAACGATCCCTCGCCGTTGCCGTCTACAACCATTACAAGCGCATCCAGGCCGGCCACGCGCCCAAGAGCGGAAGCCTCGGAGAGGGCGGCCACCACGAGGACGTGGAGATCGCCAAATCCAATATCCTGCTGATCGGTCCTACCGGCTGCGGAAAGACCTACTTGGCCCAGACCCTGGCCCGGCGCCTCAATGTTCCGTTTGCCGTGGCAGATGCCACGGCCCTCACGGAGGCAGGCTACGTCGGTGAGGACGTGGAGAACATCCTGCTCAAGCTGATCCAGGCCGCGGATTATGACGTCAAGAAGGCCGAACAGGGCATTATCTACATCGACGAGATCGACAAAATCTCCCGCAAGAGCGAGAACCCGTCCATCACCAGGGATGTTTCCGGTGAGGGCGTCCAGCAGGCCTTGCTCAAGATCCTCGAAGGGACGGTTGCCTCCGTTCCGCCGCAAGGCGGACGCAAGCACCCGCACCAGGAATTCATCCAGATTGATACCACCAACGTGCTGTTCATCGTTGCCGGTGCTTTTGCAGGGCTCGAAGACATCATTGGTTCGCGTTCGGGCCGCAAGGGGATCGGCTTCGGTGCCCAGCTCAACGAAGTCCGGGACAACGTGGACACTTACGGTGAAGTCATGCCGGAGGACCTGCTCAAGTTCGGGCTTATTCCCGAATTCATCGGCCGCCTCCCGGTCATTACGACGGTATCCAACCTGGACCGGCCCGCCTTGATCCAGATCCTGTCCACGCCCAAGAACGCGCTCGTCAAGCAGTACCAAAAAATGTTCCAGCTGGACGGCGTGGAGCTTCAGTTCGACGACGACGCGCTCAATGCCATCGCCGACCAGGCCCTGGAGCGCGGAACGGGAGCCCGTGGACTGCGCGCCATCATGGAGGAAATCCTGCTTCCCGTCATGTTCGACCTTCCCAGCCGGGACGATATTGCTACGGTTGTGATTACGGCCGATGTGGTGGCCAAGAAGGCCCAACCGACCATGATCGCCCACGACGTCGTCGCCAAGCGGCGGAATAAGTCCGCCTGACGCCCGGTTGCAGCAAAGAGCGGGGCTTGCCGCTTTACCACGCCCCTAGCGTCCTATTCCGTCCTTCAGAGGAGTTTTGCTGTGCCTGAACAGAACACGCCCGATCAGACCGTCACCAAGGCCGATTTCTGGTTCGACCCCGCGTGCCCGTTCGCGTGGATTACCTCGCGCTGGATCGGTGAGGTGGAGCAAGTGCGCGGCATCGAAACGGAATGGCACGTGATGAGCCTCTCCGTGCTTAACGAGGGCCGTGACCTTCCGGAAGAGTACCGGGCCCTGATGGACCAGAGCTGGGGGCCGGTGCGCGTCATCATCGCAGCCCAGGAGTTGCACGGCAGCCAGTACGTCAAGCCGCTGTATGACGCCATGGGCGAGGAGATCCACCACGAGGGCAACAAGGACCGCCCGTCGGTCATCCGCAAGGCCCTGGCTGAGGTGGGACTTCCCGCGGAACTGGCGCGCTTTGCCGAGTCGGAAGAATATGATGCCCAGTTGCGTGCCAGCCACGAGGCGGGCATTTCCCTGGTCGGCCAGGATGTGGGGACGCCCGTGGTGGCATTCAACGGCACTGCCTTCTTTGGCCCCGTGCTGACCCGTATCCCGCGCGGCGAGGACGCAGGCAGGATCTGGGACGCCAGCGTTGCGTTGGCCGGCTACCCGCACTTCTTCGAACTCAAGCGCAGCCGCACCGAGAGCCCTGAATTCAACTGACCCCTACTTCAGGAAACGGGACGTCCGTCTGTCCGCCAGGATCTTTCCGTCGGTCTGGCAGGTAGCACAGTATTGCAGGGAGGTGTCCGCAAAGGACACCTCCCTCACAGTGTCACCGCACACAGGGCAGGGTTGTCCCGTCCTGGCGTGAACCCTGAAATTGCTCCGCTTGGTGTCCTTCAATTCGCTGGAAGGCTTACCGGAAGCCGCATTCACGGCGCCTACCAGGATCTCCTGCATTGCGGCGTACAACTGTTCAATGGTTTCCCTGTCCAGTGATTTGGCGATGGCGAAGGGTGAGATCCGGGCAGCATGCAGGATCTCGTCGCTGTAGGCGTTGCCGATTCCGGCGATCACGCCCTGGCTCCGCAGCAGCCCCTTGATCTGCTGCGGGCTGTTCCCGACGATCGCCGCGAGGGCCTCGACGTCGAAATCCGGGCTGAGTGGTTCCTGCCCCAGGCCCGCGATGCCGGGGACGTCCTGGGGATCCCGAACCACGTAGATGGCCAGGCTCTTCTTGGTTCCGGCTTCGGTCAGGTCCAGGCCCAGGTGGGCTTCGTCACTGGAGCGGTGCAACAGCAGACGCGCTGCTATGTTGCTTTTGCCCATGCGGAGGCCGGCAGAGGACGGATGCTCGGTGTACCGGACCCAGCCTGCCTTGGCCAGATGGAACACGAAGAACACACCGTCAGTATCGACGCAGATGAATTTGCCGTAGCGCCGCACGCCACTGATGGTCCGTCCCTCCAATGCGGTGTAGGGCGGATCTGCCGTCTTGAGCGCGGCGATGGAGTTGATACGGACACTCGTCAGCACCGCTCCGTTGAGTTGCGTGTCCAGGTAGGTGCACAGGCCGTGCACTTCGGGCAGTTCCGGCATGGAATTACTCTGCCACAAGCTGCCCCAAAAGACTCCGGAAACTACAGGATTGTAGTTTTCCCGGAGGCCTTGTGGAACGCTCCGGGCAGGACAACAATGGTTCTTACCCACTTCGAAAGAAGAGGGACACGGAAACCGAAGATTCAGTGATATGCAGTCAACGCAGCCTTTGGCAAAGTTGGCAGCAAGCTACCAGTGACGAGGTAGGAAGACCTGAAATTCCAAGGATTCCGCCAGACTGTCAAGCCGTCACCGGACAGCCGAAAAAGTCGAAGCCCCACCAACGGCAAAACGCTGATGGGGCTTCCCCTTTGCCCAAAAACCGGGCCGGCTAGGAGGCGGGTGTCTCCTCTGCCGGAGCCAGGACCACATCGCTGACGGTCAGGTCGCCTTCCCCGGAGAGCAGGGTGATGTCCTTGGCGTTGGCGGCGGCCTTCAGGTCGGACAGACCTGCCTTGAGCTGCGCAACCAGGACCTCCGTAGCGGTGATGGTGGCTGACAGGACCTCGGTGCGCTGCTTCACCTTCGCTTCGGACTTGGCCTTGCGGATGCCGCTGAGGGCAATGCCCACGGTTCCCAGCATGGTGGTATCCCCGTCTGCGACTTCCAGGGTGGAGGGCCACTCTGCACGGTGGACGGATCCGGCGCGCCACCAGCTCCAGACCTCTTCGGTGGCGAAGGGCAGGAACGGTGCGAACAAGCGCAGCAAGGAGTCAAGGGTCGTGGCCAGGGCGGCAAGGACCGAAGCCTGCTCGGCTTCTCCGGCGGCACCGTAGGCACGGTCCTTGATGAGCTCTACGTAGTCGTCCGTGAACTGCCAGAAGAAGGATTCGGTGATCTGGAGCGCACGGGCGTAGTCGTAGTTGTCGAACGCCTTGGTGGCTTGGGCAACGACGTCGGAGAGCTGGGCCAGGAGCGCACGATCCAACGGGTTGGTCAGCACCGAGAGGTCATGTGAAACCACGGAGTTCTCGGTCGCACCCAGGTTCAGGACGAACTTGGAGGCATTGAGCAGCTTGATGGCCAGGCGCCGGCCGATCTTCATCTGCGCGATCTCGTAGGCAGTGTCCGCTCCGAGCTTGGCCGAGGCTGCCCAGTACCGTACAGCGTCCGAGCCGTACTCGTTCAGGACATCCGTGGGGACAACCACGTTGCCCTTGGACTTTGACATCTTCTTACGGTCCGGGTCGAGGATCCAACCGGAGATGGCAGCGTGCTTCCAGGGCGCACTGTTCTGCAGGGCGTCGGCGCGGACGGCGGAGGAGAACAGCCAGGTGCGGATGATGTCGTGGCCTTGGGGGCGGAGATCGAACGGGAAGACCTTGGCGAACAGGTCCTCGTCGCGGCTCCACCCGCCCACAATCTGCGGGGTCAGCGAGGACGTTGCCCAGGTGTCCAGGACATCCGCATCACCGGTGAAGCCATTGGCCTGGTCGCGCTGTGACTCCTCGAAGCCCGGTGCGGCGTCGGCGGCGGGGTCCACCGGAAGCATCTCGTCGGACGGCAGGATCGGGTGGTCGTAGTCCGGGTTGCCCTGGGCATCCAACGGATACCACACAGGGATCGGGACGCCGAAGAAGCGCTGGCGGGAGACGAGCCAGTCACCGTTCAGGCCAGCGATCCAGTTCTCATAGCGGGAACGCATGAAGGACGGGTGGAAGGTGATTTCGTGGCCACGTCCGATCAGCCGCTCACGCCGGTCTTCGTCCCGGCCGCCGTTGCGGATGTACCACTGGCGCGATGTCACGACCTCGAGGGGCTTGTCACCCTTTTCGAAGAAGTTCACCGGGTGGGTGATCTTCTTGGGCTCCCCATCCAAGAGGCCGGCCGCGGTGAGCAACTCCACCACGGCTTCCTTGGCGGAGAAGGCGGTTTTGCCTGCGATGGCTGCGTAGGCTTCCTTGCCGGCTTCGGTGGTGATCCACTCCGGGGTTTCGGCGATGATCCTGCCGTCGCGGCCCATGATGGCACGCGTAGGCAACTGCAGTTCTCGCCACCAGGTGACGTCGGTAAGGTCGCCGAAGGTACAGACCATGGCGATACCGGACCCCTTGTCGGCCTTGGCCAACGGGTGTGCCTTGACCTCAAGTTCGACATCGAACAGGGGCGATTTCACGGTCTTGCCGAAGTACGGCTGGTAGCGCTCGTCGTCGGGGTTTGCCACCAGGGCGGCGCAAGCGGCCAGCAGTTCGGGGCGGGTGGTTTCGATGAAGAGCTTCTGGCCGTCTTCCGTGAAGAACGGGTAGCGGTAGTACGCGCCTGGAACTTCGCGGTCCTCAAGCTCAGCCTGTGCCACGGCGGTGCGGAACGTGACATCCCAGAGCGTGGGGGCTTCTGCCATGTAAGCGTCGCCGGCAGCGAGGTTGGCGAGGAACGCACGCTGGGAAACCGCACGGGAGGTGTCGTCAATCGTGCGGTACGTCAGGTTCCAGTCCACGGACAGGCCGAGCGTCTGGAAGAGGTTCTCGAAGACCTTTTCGTCCTCAACGGCGAGTTCCTCGCACAGTTCGATGAAGTTCTGGCGCGAAACGACGTCGAAATCGCGCTGGTTCTTGGCCGGCTGTGCAGGCGGACGGTAGTCGGCGTTGTACGGGATGGCGGGATCGCAACGCACACCGTAGTAGTTCTGGACCCGGCGCTCTGTGGGCAGGCCGTTATCGTCCCAGCCCATGGGGTAGAAGACGTTCTTGCCGGTCATGCGCATGTAACGGGCCTGGACGTCGGTCTGCGTGAAGGAGAACATGTGTCCCACGTGCAGCGAGCCGGAGGCAGTCGGCGGGGGAGTGTCGATCGAGTAGACCTGCTCCCGGGTGGTGTCCGGGTTGAACTTGTAGGTTCCTTCCTGCAGCCAGCGCTGCGTCAGGGCAGCCTCAAGGCCTTCAAGGGCCGGCTTGTCGGGAACGTTAATGGGGGCGGTGGCGGGCGTGTCTGTACCCTGCGTTGATTCAGCCATGGATCAATTGTTTCATGGCCTGCCGTTACAGCCTGCCTTCGGCAGCAGCCCGGGCCGTCGATAGGCTGGTGCCATGACTTTGGCAGCGCAAACACAGAACAAAACGGCGGTCGTGACAGGTGCAAGCACCGGCATCGGCGAAGCAACGGTCCGGACCTTGACGGCGGGTGGCTGGAAGGTCTTCGCAGTGGCCCGCCGTGCGGAGCGGCTGGAAGCCCTCGCCGGGGAAACCGGCGCCACGGCTTTTCCGGCGGATATCACCAACGACGACGACGTCGCGGCCCTGCTGGGGGCCGTCACCGCGGCCGGGGGAGCCGATACGCTCATCAACATTGCCGGCGGCGCCCGCGGCGCCGATACGATCGCCAACGCCGACACGGACGACTGGGACTGGATGTACCAGGTCAACGTGCTGGGAACCATGAAGATCACCCGCGCCTTCCTGCCCATGTTGCGGGCCAATGGGGAAGGTACCGTCCTGAACCTGACGTCGACCGCAGGCCTGGCGGCGTATGAAGGCGGAGCCGGCTACAACGCCGCGAAATTCGCCCAGCATGCCATGACAAATGCCCTCCGGTTGGAGGAAGTCGGCAACAACCTGCGCGTCATCGAGGTAGCGCCCGGCCTGGTCCACACAGAGGAATTCGCCCTCAACCGGCTCGGTGATCAGGAAGCGGCTGCCAAGGTCTACGCCGGAGTGGAAAAGCCGTTGACGGCCGCGGACGTCGCCGACGTCGTGGGCTACGCCGTCTCCCTGCCACACCACATCAACCTGGACCACATCACCGTCCGGCCCGTCGCTCAGGCAGCAAACCATAAGCTCATCCGCAAGGAAGAGTGACTGTGGGGTCGCCCTGGAGGAAAGGTCAGGACGCCGGAACCTCCAGCGCGGCCAGCACGGCTGCGTGGTCCGTGCCCGGGACCCGGTGGACCGAGTAACCGCTGTGCCGGATGTCGGATGAGGTCACCACGTGGTCAATGACGATGCCCGGCAGCGCCAGGTTCTCCATCGGCCACGTGGGCGTGAACCGACCGCCGGATGCCATGCCGATATCCACCAGCCTTGAGCCGTCCGCGCCCTTCTCCTGCAGGGGTCCGTCCAGGAACTGCCGGAATTCCAGGTGGTCGTACGTGGCGTTGAAGTCGCCCAGGAGCACCTGGCGCCCAGGGCGTGATGCCTGCCGGGACAGGGCCATGAGGTCGCTCCGCCACTGGCCGATGCGTTCATCAACAGGCGGCAGGGTGTGGACGCTGGTCATCGTCACCACAGCCGTGGCCTCCCCGGACACTGCCGTGACCCGCACCACCGGCATCTGGAACGGTGTGTCCGGAAGCTGGCCCACGGCCTCCAGCGGGAACCGTGAATACACGGCACTGCCGGAAGCATCATCGGTCGGGCTGCTCAAGAGGTGGGGAAGAACTTCCCGCAGGCGTGCCGCATCCAGGCGGTCTTCCAACGCCTGGGTATGTTCCTGCACCGTGAGGACATCCACATGCTTGTCGCGAACCAGCTGCGCGATCGCCCCGGCATCGGCTTGGCCGAATTCCGAATTGATGGTCATCACCGTCAAACTGACCGGCGCCGGGGCACCGGCCTGAGGGGGAACGGGCCGGCCAATGTCAAACGGAAAGAGCCAGAAGAGCTGGGCGGCGAGCAAAACCGCCGTCGTCATCACTACCCAGGTACGACGGCCCGCAAGGGCCAGCCCCAATGCCAGGCCGGCCGGGACCGCCAGCCAGGGCGTAAAGGACAACAGTTGGATTACCGGCAGCGGCCATTCCGCCGGTACCGCGCGGAACAACGAAACACCGGCGACAGGGAGAGCGACAACGGCGGCAAACACGGACCAGGCGAGGGATGCCGGGCGCCGGCCACGATGGACAACCGGGAGGGTGGCGGCAGGTTCACTCATGCGTCGAGTCTATGCAGCCATGCCGGGCAGACCTGTCCACCTGCGGGATGATCCGGGTGGAAGGGTGCGCTGATCAGCCGCTAGACTGGGGAGAGCAGCTTTGACCCGGCCATCACCGGCGAGCTTCCGGAAGAACGGCACTGAGAGCCCAGCAGTAATCAGAGCCAAGTAGAACCGGACGGGTAAGCCCGTCACAGCAGTAATGAGCGGCCGGGAAATCAATTCCGGTAAGTGAGGTGGTACCGCGGTACCTGCGTTGTTGAAAAGCAGCATGGGAGCCGTCCTCGCATCCTGACAGTCAACCAGCTATCACCAGGATTCGAGATGACCCACTACCCCAAGGCCTCAGCATCGCCTTCCGGCACGCAGGGCGTGTCCGCTTCCGTGAAGTTCCCGGAAATCGAAGAGCGCATCCTCAAGTACTGGGATGAAGACGGAACGTTCCAGGCAAGCATCGACCAGCGCGAGGCCGGACAAGACGGCAGCAATGAGTTCGTCTTCTACGACGGTCCTCCCTTTGCCAACGGCCTTCCGCACTACGGTCACCTCCTCACCGGCTACGCCAAGGACCTGGTGGGCCGCTACCAGACCCAGCGCGGCAAGCGAGTGGAGCGCCGCTTCGGCTGGGACACGCACGGCCTCCCCGCAGAGCTCGAAGCCATGAAGCAGCTGGGCATGACGGACAAAACCCAGATCGAAGCCATGGGCATCGACAAATTCAACGACGCCTGCCGTGCCTCGGTCATGAAGTACGCCAACGAATGGAAGGCCTACGTCACCCGCCAGGCCCGCTGGGTGGACTTCGACAACGACTACAAGACGCTCAACGTCGAATATATGGAGTCCGTGCTCTGGGCCTTCAAGCAGCTGCACGAAAAAGGCCTGACCTACAACGGTTACCGGGTCCTCCCGTATTGCTGGAAGGACGAGACGCCGCTCTCCAACCACGAGCTGCGCATGGACGACGACGTCTACAAGAACCGCCAGGACCAGACCGTCACGGTCACTTTCCCCATCAAGGCAGGGGAGTCCGAGGTGTCCAAGGCGCTTGCAGGTGTCCAGGCGCTCGCCTGGACCACCACCCCCTGGACGCTTCCCACCAACCTGGCGCTCGCCGTCGGGCCTGACATCTCCTACGCCGTCCTGCCCGCTGGCCCCAACGGCGTCAAGGCCGCCTCTCCTGAAGCTCCGATAACGGGGAGCTTCCTCCTGGCAACTGACCTCCTTGGTGCCTATGCGAAGGATCTCGGTTACGACGACGCCGCTGCCGCAACGGCCGCCGTCACCGCAACGTATACGGGCTCCCAGTTGGAGGGCCTCGAATACGAACCGCTGTGGAACGACTTCGCCGACACCGAGAAGTACGGCACGCAGAACGCCTGGCGCATCCTCGTGGCTGAGTACGTCACCACCACAGACGGTACGGGAATCGTGCACCAGGCCCCGGCCTACGGTGAGGATGACCAGAAGGTCTGTGAAGAAGCCGGCATCCCGGTGGTTCTGTCCGTGGACGAAGGCGCCAAGTTCCTGCCCCTGTTTGCGCACGGAGAACTCGCCGGCATTGTTGGGCTCCAGGTCTTTGAAGCCAACAAGCCCATCACCCAGGTCCTGCGCGCCGATGGCCGACTGGTCCGCCAGGCCAGCTATGAGCACAGCTACCCGCACTGCTGGCGTTGCCGGAACCCGCTGATCTACCGCGCCGTGTCCTCCTGGTACGTGGAGGTCACCAAGTTCAAGGACCGTATGTCCGAGTTGAACCAGGAGATCAACTGGATCCCGGGCAACGTCAAGGACGGCCAGTTCGGCAAGTGGCTCGAGAACGCCCGTGACTGGTCCATCAGCCGCAACCGCTACTGGGGTTCGCCCATCCCCGTGTGGCAGTCCGACGATCCCGAGTACCCCCGGACGGACGTCTACGGGTCCCTGGCCGACCTTGAGGCCGATTTCGGCCGCCTTCCTGTCAACAAGGAAGGCCAAGTCGACCTGCACCGCCCGTTCATCGATGAACTGACCCGCCCCAACCCGGACGATCCCACGGGCAAATCCACTATGCGCCGTGTGGAAGATGTCCTGGATGTCTGGTTCGACTCCGGGTCGATGCCCTACGGCCAGGTGCACTACCCCTTCCAGAACGAGGAGTGGTTCGACACCCACAACCCCGCCGACTTCATCGTGGAGTACATCGGCCAGACCCGTGGCTGGTTCTACATGCTCCACATCCTGTCCACGGCGCTGTTCGACCGTCCCGCGTTCCGCAATGTGATCAGCCACGGCATCGTGTTGGGTTCGGACGGGCAGAAGATGTCCAAGAGCCTGCGCAACTACCCGGACGTCTCCGAGGTCCTGGACCGCGACGGCTCCGACGCCATGCGCTGGTTCCTCATGTCCAGCCCCATCCTCCGCGGTGGCAACCTGATCGTCACCGAGCAGGGCATCCGCGACGGCGTCCGCCAGGTCATCCTGCCGCTGTGGAACGTGTACAGCTTCTTCACGCTGTACACCAACGCTGCCAACGGGGGCGACGGTTACGATGCCAAGCTGCGATACGACGGCTACGCGGACATCCTGGACCAGTACCTCATGGCCAACACCGGCGACCTCGTCCGGAAGGTTACGGAAAGCCTGGACAGCTACGACATCTCGGGTGCCTGCGATGAACTCCGCGGCTACCTGGACATGCTGACCAACTGGTACGTCCGCCGCAGCCGCCAGCGCTTCTTCGACGAGAACGTGGACGCTTTCGATGCCCTGTACACGGCATTGGAGGCCGTGTGCCGGGTGTCCGCATCCTTGCTGCCGCTGGTTAGCGAGGAGATCTGGCGTGGCTTGACCGGCGGCCGTTCGGTACATCTGGCCGATTGGCCGGAGGCCTCGCTGTTCCCGGCCAACCCGGAACTCGTGGAAGCCATGGACCGCGTCCAGCAAATCTGTTCCACCGGTTCCAGCCTGCGCAAGGCAGCGAATCTGCGGGTGCGCCTGCCCCTGCAGGAACTGGCTGTGGTGGCTCCTGGCGCGGATGCGCTGGAAGGGTTCGCCGCCGTCGTCGCTGATGAACTCAACCTGCGGTCCGTGCGGCTGCTGGACGCCGCGACGGCTTCGCCTGAGGAATTCGGCATCGAGCAGAAGCTGGTGGTCAACGCCCGCGCCGCCGGGCCGCGCTTGGGCAAGAACGTCCAGCAAGCCATCAAGGGCTCCAAATCCGGCGACTGGTCCATCAATGACGCCGGTGTGGTGGTGGCCGGCGGCCTGGAACTTGAGCCGCAGGAGTACACGCTGGAGACGGTCGTGGCCGAAACGCCCGACGGCGGAGCTGCCGCGGCTGCCGTACTGCCAGGTGGCGGATTCGTGGTCCTCAACACCGAAGTCACGCCTGAGCTTGCCGCCGAAGGCCTGGCCCGTGACATGGTCCGTGCCATCCAGCAGGCACGCAAGGACGCAGGATTGAACGTGAGCGACCGGATCACCACCACGGTAGAGGCACAGCAGGACGTTGCAGACGCCCTCAAGGCCAACGCGGACCTCGTCAAGACCGAAACCTTGACCCTGGAACTCGAGGTGCTGCTGTCCAGCGCCGACGAACCGCAGATCACCGTAGCGAAGGCAGGGGCCTGATCCATGACTGATGAATTCTCGGTCGAAAGCGTTTATGCCGAACTCCTCGGCAGGGCACCGGAGAACAAGATGGAACCGCGCCTTGCTCCGCTGTTCCGTGCCATGGATGTCCTTGGCGAGCCCAACAAGGCCTTCCCGATCATCCACATCACTGGAACCAACGGCAAGACATCCACGGCCCGGATGATCGAGGCCGGGCTGCGTGCCCACGGACTCAGCACTGGCCGCTACACCAGCCCGCACCTGTCCAAGGTCACCGAACGGATCAGCATCAACGGCGAACCCGTATCGGATGAGACCTTCGTCCGGATTTGGGACGAGATCCGGCCCTACCTGGAGATCGTGGACAACGAACTCCTCGCCGACGGCCAGCCGCGCCTGACCTACTTTGAGTGCGTCACCATCCTGGGCTTCGCGATCTTCGCCGATGAGCCGGTGGACGTAGCAGTGTTCGAAGTGGGACTTGGCGGCATCACCGATGCCACCAACGTGGGCGACGGCCAGGTATCGGTCATCACGCCCATCTCGCTGGACCACACAGACCTCCTGGGTGACACCACCGAGGACATCGCCTACGAGAAAGCCGGCATCATCAAGCCCGGCGGATTCCTGGTCAGCGCCGCCCAGCCCGTGGATGCGGCACAGGTCCTGTTGGACAAAGCCCGCGAGGTAGACGTGCCGTTCCGCTTTGAGGGCGTTGAATTCGGCGTGGAGTCGCGCAGCGTGGCTGTCGGCGGGCAGGCCCTGACAATCCAGGGCCTCGCCGGCCGCTACGAGGACCTCTTGCTTCCTTTGCACGGAGCCCACCAAGCGGAGAACGCAGCGGTCGCGGTCGCCGCGCTTGAGGCTTTCTTCGGCGGCGGAGAGAAAGAGCTCGACGCCGATGTCCTCCGTGAGGCGTTCGGAAACGTCACCTCCCCGGGCCGCCTGGAAGTAGTGCGTACCGCTCCGACAATCGTGGTGGATGCGGCCCACAACCCGGATGGCATCCGGGTTTCTGCCGAGGCCATCCACGAGGCCTTCAGCTTCAGCAAGCTCGTGGTGGTGGTCGGAATCCTCCAGGAAAAGGACGCAGAGGAAATCCTCAAGACCCTCAAGGAGCAGTTGGGAGACCTGGCCGAGGAATTCTGCTTCACCCAGTCCAATTCGCCGCGGGCCATCCCTGCCGCGGAACTGGCGGAGCTTGCTGTTGACCTGGGCTTCGGCGAGGAGAACGTGCATATTGCCGAGAAGCTGGACGATGCCCTGGAATGGGCAGTGGAGCGTTCGGAATCCAATGACGACCTCGCAGGAGGGGTCCTTGTGACCGGCTCGATCACGCTGGTGGCCGAGGCACGCATCCTGCTCGGAAAGGCCGGTGCCTGAGCATGGCAAAGCTGACCAAAGCGCAGCGGGAATGGCGTCCGGGCATGCCCAGGAAGCGCCGGTCAACCAAGGTGATGTTTGGATCCACCGTCCTCCTGTTGGAGGCATTTGTGGCCTTTTTCGGCACGCTGGTGGTCTTCGGCCTGAAGCGGGGAGAGGTTCCGCCCGCCATCATCCTTAGTGTTGGGATCGGACTGAGCATTGTGCTGGTCCTGACCTGCGCAGTGCTCTCCAAGCCGTGGGGCGTCGGGCTTGGCTGGGCCCTCCAGGTAGTGCTGATCCTTACCGGCCTGGCAGAGCCCACCATGTTCATTGTCGGCATCTTGTTCGCGGTCTGTTGGTGGTACGGAATCCGGACCGGCATGCGGATCGACCGTGAAGTAGCCCAGCGCGACCGCGAGCAGGCCGAATGGGACGCAGCCCACGGTGACGAGGCAGGCTCCCAGACCCCGTAAACTGGCTGGGAAACCCACAAAGCAACCCCATTGGAGCAACTGTGAGCATTGAACGGACCCTTGTCCTGATCAAGCCCGACGGCGTCGCACGCAACCTCAGCGGCAGCATCCTCGCCAGGATCGAAGCCAAGGGCTACACCCTGTCCGAACTGAAGAAGGTCAACGCGACGCGCGAACTGCTGGAACAGCACTACGAGGAACACGTCGGGAAGCCGTTTTACGAGCCGCTGGTGGAATTCATGCTCAGCGGCCCGGTCATCGCTGCTGTCTTCGAAGGCCACCGCGTGATCGAGGGCTTCCGTTCGCTCGCAGGAACCACCGATCCCACCACGGCAGCACCCGGAACGATCCGCGGTGACTTTGGCCGGGACTGGGGCCTGGCAGTGCAGCAGAACCTTGTTCACGGCTCGGATTCTGTTGACTCCGCCGAGCGTGAGATCAAGATCTGGTTCGCCGCATAGCGCACCTTCACCGAAATGACAGTTAAGGCCAATGTTCATCACGAACATTGGCCTTAACTGTCATCTCGCGGTGTCTGTGGAAGTGCTAGTAGCCCGACGTCCCGGCAAAGACGTGGATGAAGGCGAAGAAGATAGTCGCGATGACCGCTACGTACAGCAGCGCCACGATCGCCCAGCCGGAACCGGCCAGCAGCCTGGTCAGCGCTGGTGGAGCCTTGATGACCCCGTGGGTGATGTTCCGGATGGTCACGAACACGAACATGGGGATCATGGCCGCCCACACCACCATGCAGAAGGGGCAGAGGACGTGGATGACATACAGGGCCTGCGACCACAGCCAGACCACAAAGGCGAAGCCAAGGGTCACGCCGGCCTGGAGACCCAGCCAATAGCCGCGCGAGTATTTGGCTCCGGCGAGGATGCCCATGGCCGTGGTGATGATGACAGCGAATGCGACGATCCCAATGAACATGTTGGGAAACCCGAAGACCGAACTCTGGGGCGTCTGCATGACCGTGCCGCAGGAAACCCACGGGTTAACATCGCACACGGTCACGTGGTTCGGGTCCTTGAGGACCTCCAGCTTTTCGAGCACCAATGCACCTGATGCCAACCAGCCAATGATGCCCGTGACCAGGAGCAACCATGCGAAGGGCTTGTCCCGCAGGATTTTCGGCAGCAGGGACTGGTCGACAGTGGCGTCGTCCCCGGAAATGGTGGATGGGTTGGCCAGGTTTCCCCTGGCGGTGCTTGTCATCGCGGATGTGATCCTTTTCGACAGGTGGCCCGGCTGCACCGGGAAAGGCTCTTGGGAGGATTGTAACTCCGGAGGCTGGAGGTGGCGCCCAGACTCTTCCACCTGCCGTACGACACACGCTCCCTCCCCTCGAAATGGCAAGCGTATGAGAGAATGAACATGGCCGGACGCCGATCCACATTCGGAATCCGGTCCGGTGACTTGTTCCCAAGACCGCCAGCATGAGCAGGGCATGCCCCGGATCAGAGGATCCTCGGTAGGCCCGCCATGACAATGGACGGCACCTGGTTGTGGCAGCAGAACAACGGGTTCCAGAACCAAGCCACTGGCCTTCCCGGGCTGCCGCACCCCAAGGATGGTGCGAACCGGAAGGAACACTGACGACTTCTGTCAACGCCTGAGGGTTTTGACAATAAATGCCCCACTGGGCGCCGGATGTGGCGGCGTCGCTGGGGCAGGAGTGTTGCCACATATGGATAATGACCAGGTTGTAGCCGTTAATGATGAGGCCGCTGCCGCGGAGACTGCGGAAGCGCCCAAGAAGACCACCCGGGCCAGAACCACCCGGACGCCACGGAAGGCCGCAGCCAAAACTGCTGAGCCCGCCGCGGAAGACAGCGCCGCGGCCGTTGCTGAAGTAGACAGCGCCGCGGCCGACGCTGAAGTGGACGGTGCTGCGGCCGGCGCCGACGTCCCCACACAGCCGGAAGAAGAGCCGGCCAAGACCCCCGCCCGCCGCAGCAGGGCACGCAAGAAGGCAGAGCCTGCCGAGCCCCTGCCCGGATTTGACCACGCCGCCGCAGAGTCACCTGCCGCCGCCGGAGAGCCGCAAACTGACGCCGTGGCTGAACCCCTTCCCGAAGCCGTTGCCGAACCGGCCCCCGAAAAGCCGGTCCGCCGTCGTCGTACCGCGAAGCCCGTGACCGTGGAAGCTGCGGAGGCTGCTGAGCCGCCGGCCGCTGAAGCAGCGGTGGAATCCACGACGCCGGTCCCGGCCTCACAGCCTGAAGGTGCAGTTGCCGCAGCCGGCTCAGATGCTCCGGCCGGATCGGTCGAGGCCGGGACGGCCGAGGTGGAGAAGGCTGAGGTGGAGAAGGCTGAGCCGGAGACGGCTGAGGACGGAACCGAGGAGGAAGCCGCCGCGCCGGGCTCCTCGGCGCTGTTCCTGGAGCCGGTTTCCATCACCTCCATGATTTTCCAGGCACCGGACCTCAGCACCGTGTCGCGTCCCGCTGCGGAGGCGGCCGACGAAGCAGAGGGCGAAGACTCCGACGGTACAGGCGACGGGGAACTGGAGGAAGCGGGTGGCCGGCGCCGTCGCCGGAGCCGTGGCCGCCGCGGACGCCGTGGCACCGAGCGTGAAGACAACGACGCCGAGGACACCGCGGGCGATGACGACGAAACCCAGGCCGCCGAGGCCCCTGAAGAGGGGGTTACCTCACGCCGCCGTCGGCGCCGGCGTCGTGGGGACCAGGACCTTGAACTGACTGGTGGTTCGGACGACGATCCGCCCAACACCGTGACCCGGGTGCGCGCTCCCCGCGCCCTGTCGGAGTCCACCAGTTCCAACCGTGTGGCCAGCGTCAAGGGTTCCACGCGGCTTGAAGCCAAGAAACAGCGCCGCCGCGAATCGCGGGAGACAGGCCGCCGCCGTCAGGTGATTACCGAGGCGGAGTTCCTGGCGCGCCGTGAATCCGTGGACCGCCAGATGATCGTGCGCCAGCGCGATGACAGAATCCAGATCGGCGTCCTGGAGGACGGCGTGCTGGCCGAGCACTTTGTTTCCAAGACCCAGCAGGATTCGCTGATCGGCAACGTCTACCTGGGCAAGGTCCAGAACGTCCTGCCGTCCATGGAAGCGGCGTTCGTGGACATTGGGCGGGGACGTAACGCAGTCCTGTACGCCGGTGAGGTCAACTGGGACGCCGTCAACCTCGAAGGCCAGCCGCGCAGGATCGAGAACGCGCTCAAGTCCGGCGACTCGGTACTCGTGCAGGTCACCAAGGATCCCGTGGGCCACAAGGGCGCCCGGCTGACCAGCCAGATATCCCTGCCCGGACGTTACCTGGTGTACGTCCCCGGTGGTTCCATGACCGGTATCTCCCGCAAGCTGCCCGACGTCGAACGCAACCGCCTCAAGCGGATCCTCAAGGACCGCTTGCCGGAGAACGCAGGCGTCATTGTGCGCACGGCCGCCGAGGGTGCGTCCGAGGAAGAGCTGACCCACGACATCAACCGGCTGCGGGCACAGTGGGAAGGCATCGAGGGACAAGCATCGTCCACCAAGGTTCTGGCACCCGAGCTGCTGTACGGCGAACCTGACCTCACCATCAAGGTGGTCCGCGACGTCTTCAATGAGGACTTCTCCAAGCTGATCGTCTCCGGCGACGACGCGTGGGACACCATCGAGGCCTACGTGACCTACGTGGCCCCGGACCTGGTGGGCCGCCTGGAAAAGTGGAGCAAGGACCAAGACATCTTCGCCGCGTGGCGCATTGACGAGCAGATCCACAAGGCCCTGGAACGCAAGGTCTTCCTGCCCTCCGGCGGCTCGCTGGTGATTGACCGGACAGAAGCCATGACCGTGGTTGACGTCAATACCGGCAAGTTCACCGGCAGCGGTGGAAACCTTGAGGAGACCGTCACCAAGAACAACCTCGAGGCCGCTGAGGAAGTCGTCCGCCAACTTCGCCTCCGGGACATTGGTGGCATCATCGTCATCGACTTCATCGACATGGTCCTCGAATCCAACCGCGACCTCGTGCTACGTCGCCTGGTGGAGTGCCTTGGCCGCGACCGGACCAAGCATCAGGTAGCTGAAGTGACATCGCTGGGCCTGGTCCAGATGACGCGCAAGCGCATGGGTACCGGACTGCTTGAAGTCTTCGGCGAGCAGTGTGAACACTGCGCCGGACGCGGTGTTGTCACGCATGACGAACCCGTGGAGCACCGCCGAGCCAATGCGGTTGCCGTCGAGCAGCACCGCCCCCACTCCGAGCCGCAGCAGCCGGCGCCCCGCACGGAGCGCAAGCGCCGCCGTGGCAAGGGTGGTGGACAGGGGAACGGTGAAGCGTCCGTTGCCCACGCCCCGTCCCCGGCAGCGCCGGCACCAGCCGCCGCCACCGAAGCCATGGACCCGGTTCGCCAGGCCAAGGCCGAGGCGACCCGCGCCGCCCTGGCCACGATCGCTGCCGCCGCCCATGCCGCACACCTGCACGACGACGAGGTCCACCGTGCCGAGGAAGCGGCCCGCGCAGCGGCGCAGGCCGGAGATGCAGCTGAAGCCAAGGAAGCACCTGCCGGGCAGGCTCCCACGGAGGATTCGTCCGCCAGGGAATCGGCCTCTGCGTCCAAGGAAGGCCGGACCGCGCCTGTCCTGCGGTTCGGCGGCGAGGAAGTTGCACTGCCGTTCGTTGAACACCAGGAGGAACCGCAGCCGGCCAAGCCGACCATGAGCCTGGATCTGTTGGCGGAAGCGTTCTCGCACCTGGGCGCCGCTCCAGAGCCCGAACCCCAGGCACCCGCTTCCGGTGGCGGTTCCGCCGAGGCCACGGACGCAGTGGCAACCGGCCAGGATTCGGATACCGGACATGCCGTGGCGGAGGCCGGGGCACGGGCCCGCGGCCGCCGCGGACGCCGGAACCGCAGCGCAAGCAGGGCCCAGGGTGCTGCCAACGAGACCAACATCGAGCAGCATGAGACGGGTACTTCGGCGGGCGGTGGTTCCTCGCACGAAGCCAAGGCCCCGGCAAAACCTGCCGAAAAGACCGCAGGCGAAGAGCCCATCATCCTCGGTGTCGGTGTCCCGGCCTCCGAGCTGTAGCTCTTCGGCGCTGATTGGCGCTCCAACCCGATAGGGATTGACGCGGCCCGCGGATTTTCCTGCACAGGCACACTGCAGCAGGATTCCGGGGGCCGTAGTCATATCCGTGGAGCAACTGCGCGTGGGTTTCGGAGGGCCGGTGTTTCCCGGCTAGTCTTGGGGATTGACACGGGGTGCCGGGCGTCGGGCCCGGCTGAGATCCAGACCCGTTGAACCTGTCCGGTTAGCACCGGCGAAGGGATGTCCCCATGACTTCTTTGTCGTCTTCTTCCGCCTACCCTGATTCTGCCGTCTACCCGGCAGTCCCCGGCTCTGCCAGGCCACCGCGTGTTCTGAGCATTGCAGGCTCGGATCCGTCCGGGGGAGCGGGAATCCAGGCAGACCTGAAGGCAATTTCTGCCCTCGGGGGTTACGGCATGGCCGCCGTCACCGCCCTCACCGCCCAAAATACCCTTGGCGTCAGCAGTGTCCATGTGCCGCCGGTGGAATTCCTGCGCCAGCAGTTGGAAGCGGTCGGCAGCGACATCACGATCGATGCCGTCAAGATCGGGATGTTGGGCGACGCGGAGGTCATTGACGAGGTCCGCAGCTGGCTCGGAACGGTGCGTCCCGCCGTCGTGGTCCTTGATCCCGTGATGGTAGCCACCAGCGGCGACCGCCTCCTGAGGGAAACCGCTGAGGAAGCATTGCGTCATCTTCTGCCCCTGGCGGACCTGGTCACCCCCAACCTCCCCGAACTTGCCATGCTGCTCGGAGAACCTGAGGCCGCGGACTGGGCATCGGCACTCGACCAGGGAAAGCGCCTGGCCGCGGCTTGCGGAAATACCGTGCTGGTCAAAGGCGGGCACCTTGCCGGTGACGATTGCCCCGACGCCTTGGTCAACACGGGCGGTTTGCTGCGCCAGGACATCATCGAGGTTGGCGGACCGCGTGTCTACACCGGCAACAGCCACGGAACGGGTTGCTCGCTTTCATCGGCATTGGCCACCGTGCAGGCCCGGACCGGTGATTGGGAAGCTTCCCTTCGGGAAGTGAAGCCGTGGTTGCTGCAGGCACTCCGGGACGCTGACAGGCTGGAGGTCGGCCAGGGCAGCGGCCCCATCCATCATTTCCACCACCTTGAGGCCTCCGCGGCGCCAGGTACCTTCGCGGCGCGGTTATGGGCAGTCGCGTCCAAGGAGCTCGGGGCCATCAACGCGTTGCCGTTTATCGAGGGGCTGGAATCGGGTGCGCTGCCAGAGTCCTGGTTCAACTACTACCTCGCCCAGGACGCGCTTTACCTCAACGGATACTCGCGGGTCCTGGCCAGGGCGGGGGCACTGGCTCCCAGCGAGGAAGAGCAGCTGTTCTGGGCCAAAGCCTCGCAGGTGTGCCTGGAGGTGGAATCGGAGTTGCACCGGAACTGGCTGGCCGCGCGCCGCACCAGCCAGGCGACCGGGCCGGTTACCAAGTCCTATGTGGACCATCTCCTGGCGGCCTCGGCATCAGGCAGCTATGGTGTGCTGCTCGCGGCGATCCTGCCCTGCTACTGGCTTTACGCCGAGGTGGGACACCGCCTGCATGCTTCCTATGTCCGGAACGGCGAACCGGGCAGCCACCCTTATGCGGACTGGCTCCGGACCTACGCAGACGAAGAATTCGCCGAAGCGACCAGGACCGCCATCAGGTTCACCGACCTGGCAGCGGCTTCTGCCTCAGGGCAAGAGCGGGCGGCGATGGTGGAAGCCTTTGCCCACTCCTGCCGCTACGAGACAGCCTTCTTCGACGCTCCACGCTTGTTCGCGTAATGGCCTTCCAGCGCGTCGAACCAGCAAAGCCGCCCGTCCGCGGTAGGCTGTATGGGCACGGTGCCGGGCGAGTCCGTTCCAGTGGTGACAAGCGTCACCTCCAGGGCTCCGGGCCCGGCCTCATTTGCGACTGAAGGTCAAACTAGCGTAATCTTGATCTTCGGTGCTTACGCCAACACTTGGGTTATGCCCCTTGGAATTGTTCATGGGATGACTCGCGGGCTTCGATCTGAAGTCCACGGCGTTGAGGCACAGCGCGAACCGGGCCCTGCGTTGGATCAAGGTTCCGCACGCAAATTTAGTAAGAAACGTCGAGAGAAGTGAGTACCCAAGTGGTGTACGCGATTGTCCGCGCAGGCGGCCGCCAAGAAAAGGTTTCCGTTGGAGACTACGTAACGCTGAACCGCGTCCCCGGTGGAGCCGGCAGCACGCTTGAGCTGCCCGCCTTGCTCCTGGTTGACGGCGACAAGGTCACCTCCGCAGCTGCGGACCTGGCCAAGGTCAAGGTTACGGCTGAGATCCTTGAAGACCTCCGCGGTCCCAAGATCGTCATCCAGAAGTTCAAGAACAAGACCGGCTACAAGAAGCGCCAGGGTCACCGTCAGGAACTGACCAAGATCAAGATCACGAGCATCGCGTAACTTCCGTTACCGGTTCACGTTTTTCAGTTTCCCAGAATTTTAGAGGCAGGCATTTCACATGGCACACAAAAAAGGCGCGAGCTCCACTCGCAACGGTCGTGACTCCAACGCACAGCGCCTCGGCGTCAAGCGCTTCGGTGGTCAGGTAGTTTCCGCAGGCGAGATCATCGTCCGCCAGCGTGGCACCCACTTCCACCCCGGTGCAGGCGTCGGCCGCGGTGGCGACGACACCCTGTTCGCACTGCAGGCAGGTGCGGTTGAGTTCGGCACCCGCCGCGGTCGCCGCGTAGTGAACATCGTTGCTGCTGCAGCTGCAGAGTAACACCACGTTCTGAACCGGTGGAGCGGGCCAACAGGCCCGCTCCACCGTTCTTTTAACCGCATTACAATCGACTGGGACGCCCTGGGCGTGCCGGTTCCGGCAATCATGCCGGCAACAGCAACAAGAGGAGATTCACGTGGCGAGCTTTGTTGACCGGGTAGTCCTGCACGTATCCGGCGGAACCGGCGGCCACGGCTGTGTCTCTGTCAAACGGGAAAAATTCAAGCCCCTTGGCGGCCCGGACGGCGGCAACGGCGGCAACGGGGGAGATGTCATCCTTCGGGTGTCGTCACAAACAACCACGCTGCTGGACTACCACCACGCACCGCACCGCCACGCCACCAACGGTGGCCCGGGCATGGGTGACTGGCGTGGCGGCAAGAATGGCGAAACCCTGATCCTGCCCGTTCCGGACGGCACCGTGGTAAAAACCAAGGACGGCGAAGTCCTTGCCGACCTCGTGGGCGAGGGTACCGAGTACGTCGCCGCGGCCGGTGGCCAGGGCGGCCTCGGCAATGCCGCGCTTTCGTCGCAGAAGCGCCGCGCTCCCGGTTTCGCCCTGTTGGGAATCGAGGGTGAGTCCGCGGACATCGTCCTCGAACTGAAATCCATCGCTGACATCGCACTGGTTGGCTTTCCGTCAGCCGGCAAGTCGAGCCTGATCGCTGCCATGTCCGCCGCCCGTCCCAAGATTGCCGACTACCCCTTCACCACCCTTGTTCCCAACCTGGGCGTTGTGCAGGCCGGAGACGTCCGCTTCACCATTGCCGACGTTCCGGGCCTGATCGAAGGCGCCAGCGAGGGCCGCGGCCTGGGCCACAACTTCCTCCGCCACGTGGAGCGCTGCGCCGCCCTGGTGCACGTTCTGGACTGCGGAACCCTTGAATCGGACCGCGACCCCCTCTCCGACCTGGCCATCATCGAGGCGGAGCTGGAAAAGTACGCGGTGGACATGAGCTACGCCGGCACGGACGGCGAGGTTGTACCACTGAATGAGCGGCCCAAACTGGTGGTGCTGAACAAGGTGGACCTTCCGGACGGCCGGGACATGGCGGAATTTGTCCGGCCGGACCTTGAGGCACGTGGATACCGGGTCTTTGAGGTATCCGCCACCAGCCACGAGGGGCTTCGCCCGCTCAGCTTCGCCATGGCGGAGATCGTGAAGTCCGCCCGTGACGCGGTCGAGGCGGCCCCGCCCAAGGTGGCGCCCCAGATCCTCCGTCCGCGCGCCGTCAATGAGACCGGCTTCCGGATCCGCCGTGAGGAGAAGAACCTCGAGCCGCTGTTCCGCGTCCTGGGCGAAAAGCCCGAGCGTTGGGTCAAGCAGACCGATTTCACCAACGAGGAAGCCATTGGCTACCTCGCCGACCGCCTGGCCAAGCTGGGCGTGGAGACCGAACTCTTCAAGGTCGGTGCCAAGCCGGGCGACACCGTGGTGATCGGCGGGGACGACGGTGTGGTCTTTGACTGGGAACCCACCATGATGGCAGGTGCCGAACTGCTCGCCACGCCGCGAGGCACGGATATCCGGGTTGCGGATATCGGAGATCGACCTACCCGTTCCCAGAAGCGCGAGGAACAGATCGAGCGCCGCGAGGCCAAGGCCGCCGCACGTGCCGAATTGGAAGCCGAGCGCAAGGCGGGCATCTGGACGGAGTCCGTCAGCCGCCGTCGTTCGCAGCCTGTCAAGGAAAGCAACCTGGACGCCGGTGATGACGACTAAGACCCTCGACGTCCCCGGAACGGAAGCGGCCGAACGCCAGGCGCTGGCCGGCGCCAAGAGGATAGTAGTCAAAGTTGGTTCGTCCTCGCTGACCAGCATCAAGGGCGGCATCTCCGAGAAGTCGCTCACCGCGCTGGTCAACGCGCTGGCAGAGAAGCGCAACGCCGGGACGGAAATAATCCTCGTATCGTCAGGCGCCATTGCCGCGGGGCTTGCTCCGCTGGGCCTGGCCAAGCGGCCGAAGGACCTTGCTACCCAGCAAGCGGCGGCGAGTGTGGGGCAGGGGCTGCTCATGGCCCGCTACACCCAGGCCTTCAACGCCCACGGTGTCACGGTCAGCCAGGTGCTCCTGACGGCAGACGACCTCATGCGCCGTACCCAGCACACCAACGCCTTCCGTGCTTTGGACCGCCTGCTGAACCTCGGGGTTGTTCCCGTGGTCAATGAGAACGACACCGTCGCCACGCACGAGATCCGGTTCGGTGACAACGACCGCCTCGCAGCCTTGGTAGCCCACCTGGTGCGCGCCGACGCGCTGGTTCTCCTGTCCGACGTCGACGCCCTCTACGATGGCCCGCCATCACAGGGAGCCAAGCGCATTCCACTGGTCCGGGGTCCGCAGGACCTGGACGGCGTGACCATCGGAAAGGCCGGAAAGGCCGGTGTAGGCACCGGCGGAATGATGACCAAGGTCGAGGCCGCCTCCATTGCGGCAGGATCCGGCATCCATGCCCTGGTGACATCCACCGCGAACGCGGCCGCAGCCCTGGACGGCGGGGACGTCGGCACATGGTTCGCCGTTAACGGCAACCGGAAGCCGGTGCGGCTTTTGTGGCTTGCGCACCTGGCCACGGTCCACGGCCGTTTGGTGCTCGACGACGGCGCAGTGAAAGCCGTGCGGGACCGGCACAGGTCACTCCTGCCTGCGGGGATTTCCCGCATTACGGGTGATTTCGAGGCCGGTGACGCAATCGAAATGGTCTCCCTTGACGGAACGGTGGTTGCCAGGGGGTTGGTGAACTACTCCTCCGACGAACTCCCGCGCATGCTCGGCCGCTCCACGCAGGAACTGGGACAGGCGATGGGCCGCGGCTACGACCGCGAAGTTGTTCATGTTGACGACCTCGTACTCCTTCGGGCTCCCCGCTCATCTAAACTTGGAGCATGACTGAAGCGCTGACTCCCGACGCCCCTGTGATTTCCGACGCTCCCGGTACTGCCGGGCAGGCGCCGGAGCGTCCCGTGGCCGGTAGCGTTCCACTCTCGCAGGAGGATCTCCAAGCCGCCGTGTACGCAATTGCCGACCGCTCACGGAAGGCCGCCCGCCGCATGGGCCAGGCCAATCGTGCCTGGAAGGACCGCGCCCTGCGAACCATCGGTACATCACTCCTCGACAACCGTGACCACATCCTCGCGGCGAACGCCAAGGACGTTGCCGAAGGCCGTGCCAACGGGACATCAGCTGCCCTGCTGGACCGCCTGACCCTCACGCCTGCCCGCATCGATGGTTTGGTTGCGGCCCTTGAGAACCTGGCCGGCCTCCCTGATCCCGTGGGCAATGTGGTCCGCGGGCAGACCTTGCCGAACGGGTTGCGTCTTCGGCAGGTCAACGTGCCCATGGGCGTCGTGGCTGCCATTTACGAGGCCCGCCCCAACGTCACGGTAGATATTGCCGGGCTGGCCCTTAAGAGTGGCAACGCCGTCATCCTGCGCGGTGGGTCAGCTGCTGCGAAGACGAACGAGGCCCTGGTCAGGATTCTTCGCGAAGCGCTCGACTCCGTGGGGCTGCCGGCTGACGCCGTGCAGACCGTAGACCAGTACGGCCGCGAAGGCGCCAATGTTCTGATGCGCGCACGCGGACGCGTGGATGTCCTGATTCCGAGGGGTGGGCGGGACCTGATCCAGACAGTGGTCAACAACTCGTCGGTGCCCGTTATCGAAACCGGCGAAGGCAACGTCCACATCTTCATTGACGAGTCCGCCAGCGAAGAAATGGCAGTGGAGATCCTGCTGAATGCCAAGACCCAACGCCCGAGTGTCTGCAACACCGTGGAGACCCTCCTGGTTCATTCGGGGTCCACGGTGCTCCCCGCGGTAGCGTCCGCGCTCCGCTCTGCCGGTGTCACCCTCCATGTTGACGAAAGGATCGCTTCGGCCCTGGGCCCGGCGGTGGAAACCGTCCCCGCGGACGACGACGATTGGGCGACCGAATACATGGACCTGGACCTCGCCGTGGCCATGGTGGACAGCCTGGATGACGCCGTCAAGCACATCCGCACCTGGACCACTGGCCACACCGAGGCAATCCTGACCAACAACCTGGCCAACGCCGAGAAGTTCATCGCCGAGATCGACTCCGCGGCCGTGATCGTGAACGCGTCCACGCGGTTCACCGACGGCGGGGAACTCGGGTTGGGAGCGGAAGTGGGCATCTCCACCCAGAAGCTCCATGCCCGTGGCCCCATGGGTTTGACCGAGCTCACCACCACCAAGTGGATCGTCCAGGGCGAGGGCCAGGTCCGCAGCTAGCAACGCTGTAACATAGAACAGAAGTCCGGGACGGCGGGGAGGCCCGCCGTCAAGAATCCTTTGAAAACCAACTAGGGGAGAAGATGCTGTTTCAGCAGATCGCCACGTCCATTGCCGCGCAAACCGAAGGCGGTCACGAAGCTGCTCCGCTGTGGGCTGAGCCGTGGGTCTTCGGCATTGTGATGTTCGCCATCCTGCTGGTCCTCATGTTTGTCACCCTCTCCTACACCAACCTTGGCAACCGCCACGAGGCCGTCGAAGAGCACGCGGATCCGCACCGCCAGCACCCGAACAAGCACCAGCACCACGAGGGCCACTAAGATCATCGCCGCAACACCGCGCGGGGAGTCGGAGCGCAGGCTCCGCCTGGGCGTCATGGGTGGTACGTTCGACCCCATCCATCACGGCCACCTTGTGGCTGCCAGCGAGGTAGCTGCCAAGTTCGATCTCGATGAGGTCGTGTTCGTGCCCACGGGCCAGCCTTGGCAGAAATCCAGCAAAAAGGTCAGCAGGGCCGAGCACCGTTACTTGATGACGGTGATCGCTACGGCCTCCAACCCGAGGTTTACCGTGAGCCGGGTCGACGTTGACCGGCCCGGCCCCACGTACACCATAGACACCCTGCGTGACCTGCGCGCGCAGCGGCCCGATGCGGATCTTTTCTTCATCACGGGCGCCGACGCCTTGGCCCAGATCCTGTCCTGGAAGGACGTGGACGAGCTCTGGTCGCTGGCGCACTTCGTGGGCGTTACGCGACCGGGGCACGAGCTGAACGACCTCGGTCGGACGGATGATGTGAGCCTGTTGGAAGTTCCTGCGATGGCCATCTCCTCCACCGATTGCCGCAACCGCGTCAACGAGGGCAATCCTGTCTGGTACTTGGTTCCGGACGGGGTGGTCCAGTACATCGCCAAGTACGGCCTGTACGCGCCGCGGCCCCCAGCGGGGGAGTTGGCCCCCGCATTGTCCGGATCAGACGAGCCAGCACGTACTGAATGAGTTTTGAATGAGCAGCCAGGAACAGCGTCCCATCCGCAGCAGGCGGGAACTTCGCCGCGCCCGGGAAGAGCAGCAGCTCGCTGAGCAGCAGTCTTCCGCGGCTGGTTCCGGCGCGGCAGCACCTGGTCCTGAAGGCGCGGCAGCACCTGGCCCGGAACGCGCCGCAGCATCTGGTCCGGAACCCGTGGCCCCCGCAGGTAAGGCCGACTCCGTTCCGGCGCAAAAGGCCGCCGCTGCGGCGCCACGCAACCGCCGCGCGGCGGATGTTCCCGTCGACGCCGTGGGGGAGCGATCCTCCCAGATCCGCGCGCGGGACCGTGCGGCTTTGCGCACCATTAAGGAACTGGCAGACAAGGAAGAACAGCTGTCCGGCGGTGGCCCGCCCACGCGCCGCCAGTTGCGTTTGCAGCAGTTGCAGGCCGAGATGGCCACGTCCGCCAACCCCATTGTTCCGGCGCCGGCCGATAAGACCGCGGCTGCAGATGAGGGGACTGCGCAGGAGCCGGCCGGCGGGAAACCAAAGCCCCCGGCTTCGCCCACAGCAGGTGAAGCTCCGGGTCCGGCCGGAGCCGGGATGTCGGTGGAGCAAGCACTTGCAGTCCGTGAGTTGATTGCGGCGCAGGTCCAGAACCAGACGGCCAAACTCGAGCATATTGCGGACCAGGATCCGCTGGCAGTGGATCCCGAGGTCCTCGCCCAGCAGATCGCTTTGGCAGAACGTGCAGCGGTGCTGAACAAGCGCGCCGCTGCCAAGCAGAAGCTTGCGGAGCAGGCCCAAGGGGATTCCAAGCAAGGGGGCAGCGGGAAGGCCCCGACGCCCGCGTCCGGACCGTCCACAGCGAACAACCTGGCCATGGTCACTCCATTGGAGTTCGTCAAGGTCCCCGGTGTCGAGCGGCCTGTGATGAAGAGGCCAAGCACCACCTTCGTACCCGTGGTCACCTCGCCGGGACCTGCGCTGGATGCTGCGGCCAAGCCTTCCACCGGGAAGGCCGCCCGAGGCCGGGCGGGGGTGCTTGCCCGTGCGGAGGCTGTGGCAAGGAACGCCCGCAAGCGGGCTGCCACCGCTGACCTGCCGGCAGAACAGGAGCAGCGTCCACCGGTGTCTGCAAGCACCGCCTATGGCCTTGACCCGCTCGATGCCAGTACGGCGGGCCTGGCGCGCGCCCAGCGCAACCGGATTCTCCAGATCGCGGTGCTCGCGCTGGGGCTGGTTGCACTCATCGTCGGCATCATCATGATGACCAGCGGATAAGTCCGCACAAGAAGTCTTATATCCCGGCCTTTGGCCACAACAAGGAGTCCCCGTGTCTGCACATGAACAATCCATCACTCTCGCCCGCCATGCTGCGCGGGCGGCGGCCGACAAGCTTGCCGAGGACGTCGTCGCGCTCGATGTCAGCGAGCGGCTGGCGTTGACTGACGTTTTCCTGATCGCATCGGCGCCCACTGAACGCCAGGTGAATGCCATTGTTGACGCCATTGAGGAAGAACTGCTGAAGCAGGACCTGCGTCCGGTGCGCCGCGAGGGCCGCTCGGAGGGACGTTGGGTCCTGCTCGATTACGCCGATGTGGTGATCCATGTCCAGCATGCCGAGGACCGGGTGTTCTACGCTTTGGAGCGCCTGTGGAAGGACTGCCCGGTGGTGGACCTGGAGCTTGGTGATGACGCATCGGCCAAGGCGATCGCTGCCGAGGATGCCGAGCAGTAGCTGGAATCCCGAATATGCCCGATTTGGAATTTTCCTGAAGGCTGTTCTAAGATATTTGAGTTGCTTCGGCGGGAATGGAAGATAAACGTTCCGCTGGGCAGCACGAATATGGGGCTGTGGCGCAGCTGGTAGCGCACCTGCATGGCATGCAGGGGGTCAGGGGTTCGAGTCCCCTCAGCTCCACCATCACAAATCCCGTCCTTAGCGGAACACCGCGAAAGGGCGGGATTTTTTGTTGATTGATTGGCTGTCCTGGACGTGATGCAGCTCATACTCCGCGGATTTCGCTTCTCAGGCGATTGTGGTTAGTATTGACGAGTTGCTTCGGCAGGAAGGGAAATCTTCCTCCGGGAATCAGCAAAAATCCGGGGCTGTGGCGCAGCTGGTAGCGCACCTGCATGGCATGCAGGGGGTCAGGGGTTCGAGTCCCCTCAGCTCCACTTCGGATTGGGACCCCGCTCTCTCGAGCGGGGTCCTTTTTGTTGGCGATGGCACCCTTGGCGGGTTCCAGCGACTCTAAGAAAGCGGGGCAGCTGCCGTGCCAGTCCAGGATCTGGAAACCCTGTTCAGCCAGTTGAGCCGGCACCCCGACGTCGACGCTGAAAACCTGCAGGCGTATGACGCAACGGATCGGCTGTTGCTCGACGAAGTCCGGCACCGTGCCGGTGCCGAGCCCAATATCACCGTCATCGGTGACCGGTACGGCGCCTTGACCCTCGGCGCGTTGGCCGTCACCGCCGTCGAGCATGTCCGCGTTCACCAGGACCTGTACACCGGAAGGCTCGCGTTGGCGCGCAACGCCGCTGCCGCAGGCTTGGACCGGCGCTATAGGGCGCATGACCTCGGCCCGGGGCTCTTGCAGGATGCCGGCCTTGTGGTGCTGCAGTTGCCTAAGTCTCTTGCCGAGTTGGAGGAAATCGCCGACGCCGTTGCGCGCTTTGCTGCGCCCGGTGCCATCCTGCTTGCCGGTGGGCGTGTAAAACACATGTCCCTGGGCATGAACGATGTCCTGCGAAAATACTTCGGATCTGTACAGCCCCAACTGGCGAGGCAAAAATCACGGACACTGGTGGCCCGGGACGCGAGGCATGTCCCGGTGGAGCCCCCCTTTCCCGTGCTGGAGGACATTGCCGAACTCGGCATCAAGGTGGCAGCCCGCGGAGCAGTGTTTTCCGGAGCCCGGCTGGACATCGGCACCCGTTTCCTGCTCGGGTTCCTGGACCGGATGCCTGAAGTCCCGCGGGCGGTCGACCTCGGATGTGGGACCGGCATTCTGGCCACCATGTACGCGAAGCTGCATCCAGGTGCTGCGGTTCTGGCGACGGACCAATCGGCAGCCGCTGTTGCCTCCGCCAAAGGTACGGCTGAGGCAAACGGGCTGGCGGACCGGATTTCCGTGCTTCACGACGACGCCATGTCCACGCTGCCGGGGGACAGTGCCGAACTGATCCTGCTGAATCCGCCGTTCCATGTGGGAGCAACCGTTCACGCGGGCGCGGCTCTGAAGATGTTCCAGGCTGCTGCCCGCGTGCTGGCTCCGGGCGGAGAGCTCTGGACCGTGTACAACAGCCACCTGCAGTACAAACCCGCGCTGGAACGCTTGGTTGGTCCAACAGAGATCGAGGGGCGCAACCCCAAATTCACGGTAGCGCGGACCCGGAGAGCAGCCCGGACGTGATCCGGAGCCTCGCCCGATGTGTCACGCCGTCCGTGGGGCGGGCTTGTCGCATACAATTCAGGGGCATGACCGTTCCACCATGCTCCAGCGAATGACGAGGGGATTCAGTGACTGAGATCCGGCAGCCGACACCGAGGCGCGGAACCAACCTGCCACGCATGGGGGACTTCAACCTGACGGTTATCCTGGAGGCCATCCGGCGTTCGTCGGGTGGGCTCAGCCGGGTTGAGCTTGCCCAGTTCGTGGGACTTTCTCCCCAGACCATCTCCAACATCTCGCGGCGGCTGCTCGACCAGCAGTTGATTGTGGAGGCCGGAAAAGAAGGCACCGGTCCCGGCAAGCCGCGGACCATCCTGCGGCTCAATCCTTCGGGGATGTACGCCGTGGGTGTCCATCTGGATCCGGCCGTGATGACTTTCGTGATCCTCGATCTTGTGGGGGATGTGGTCCTGCACTCGCGCATGGCGACGCCCAGCGGTGATCCGGCCGATGTGATCACCAGCATCGCCGACCAGATCCAGGTCCTGATTGCGGATTCGGGCGTTGATGCCTCCAAGATTGCCGGCTTGGGCGTTGCGGTGCCTGGTCCCATCGACCTCGATGAAGGTTCGGTAGTGGAACCGCCGTTGCTGACGCGATGGAACCGGGTGCGCATCCGCGAGGCTCTCACCGAAGCGACGGGCCTGGAGACTCTGGTGGACAAGGACGTTACCAGCGCGGCCGTGGCTGAAACCTGGGTTGGCGGGGCCAGCGGCGCGGGCAGCTTCGTTTTCATGTATATGGGCACCGGCATCGGGTGCGGGATCGTGCTCAACGACGAAGTGGTCCGTGGTACGTCCGGAAATGCAGGCGAGATCGGGCACATCATCGTCGACCCTGATGGTCCGCCGTGTGACTGCGGGCTCCGAGGCTGCGTCAAGTCATCCTGCATTCCCCAGGTCCTGGTGGCGGAGGCCGAGGCAGCCGGCGTCCTTGACGGCCACGGCAACGATGCCGACGGGCCGGAAGTCCAGGAACGCTATGCCATGTTGTGCGACAAAGCCGATGCCGGCGATCCGAAAGCAATCGCAATCCTGGACAAGTCCGCGACCCTGGTAGCCCGGGCAGTGTCCGTGGTTACCAACACACTGGACGTGGAGCGCGTAGTGTTCGGAGGTCCGTTCTGGGGTCGGATGTCCAGGTATTTCCTGGACCGCGTCCCTGCCCAAATAGCAGCCAACAGCGCCGCAGGCATGATCCATGGAATCGACGTCGTAGGCTCAGGCGTTGGCGAGGACGTGGGAGCGATCGGCGCTGCGTGCCTCGTGCTGGAGCACACGCTTGCTCCCCGGGCCCAGCGGCTGCTGCTGGAAGGCTGACCAGGACACCATCCGGGGCGGTGGCGATCGATCAGTCGATGTCTTCCACGATTTCGCCGTAGGGAACCGACTCGTCCAAGTGGGCCTGGTGCCCCGTGGGACCGGGGTTGTAGGTGATCCGGACGCCGTGCCGCTGTTCGGCGGCGGACTGCAGCAAAACGGGCCGGACGGCCAAGGCAACGTGTTCCGTCTGGCCGGCGAGATACTCCTGGTAGCGGGCTGGTAGCTGATGCATGGGAAAAGGATAGACCCCGGGCGTCTTCATGGGGAGAGCTCCCCATTGCACAGTTAATTGGCTGCCGCTTGGATAGAGTGGCCGTTGCAGGACCGCAACGACCAACTGATGCCATCGAGGGGACAACGAGTGCTTCAAAACACCGCCACGGCCGGAATCGACGCGCCGGACATGGCCCGTGCGCAGCAGTTGGTGGCCAGCATCATGCGGAGTTTTGAAGCCAAGGTCGTGGGACAATCCCGGCTTCGTGAAACCTTGGTGATCGGGTTGCTGACGGGCGGGCACGTCCTGCTGGAGAGTGTTCCGGGGCTGGCCAAGACCACCGCGGCCCACGCGCTTGCTGAATCAGTCAGTGCCGATTTCCGGAGGATCCAGTGCACTCCAGACCTGCTTCCCAGTGACATAGCAGGCACCCAGATTTTCGACGCGGCCAAAGGCACGTTCATTACCCAGCTTGGGCCGGTCCACGCGAATATTGTCCTGCTCGACGAGATCAACCGGTCCAGCGCCAAAACCCAGAGCGCCATGCTGGAGGCCATGCAGGAGCGCCAGACATCCATCGGGGGAGAGTCGTATCCGTTGCCGGCGCCTTTTTTGGTGCTCGCCACGCAGAACCCGATCGAGCAGGAGGGAACCTACCGGCTTCCCGAGGCACAGATGGACCGCTTCATGCTCAAGGATGTCCTGGATTACCCCACTCCGGCCGAAGAAGCCGAGATCATCCGCAGGTTCGACGCCGGTGTTTTCGACCCGGCCTCCAAGCCACCGGCGGCAGCGTCGCTTGACGCCGTGGTCCAGGCACAGGAACTGGTCCGTCGCGTCTACATCGATCCAGCCATTGTCCGGTACATCGTGGGCCTGGCGTACGTCACCCGCAATGCAGCGCAATACCTGGAACCTCACCTCGCTGCCCTGGTGGAATTCGGTGCGAGTCCCCGGGCGGGCATCGCTTTCAGCCAGGCAGCCCGCGCCCTTGCCCTGATCAACGGCCGGGACCACGTCATCCCCGAGGACGTCAAGAATCTGGCCCATCGCATTCTCAGGCATCGGATCGTTCTGGGCTTCGATGCCGTGGTTGAAGGCATCGCCGTGGAAACCGTGATCGACGCCGTGCTTGCGTCGGTCCAAACGCCGTAGCCGGGGCGTCATGCCAAGCCTCCTCCGACGCGTCAAGTCGAAGATGTTCATTTTCGCGCACCGTAAGACCCTGACGTTGCTGGACGGTGAATATGGCTCGGTCTTCAAGGGCCGCAGCCTGGACTTCGACGAGCTCCGGGCCTATGTTCCCGGCGACGAAGTCCGGGATATTGACTGGAAAGCGACGGCACGGCATGGTTCGCCGTTGGTCAAACGATACGTGGCCGTACGCCGCCATTCGGTGCTCCTGGTGGTCGATACCGGCCGCGGCATGGCAGCTGATGCCGCTTCGGGGGAGCCAAAGAAAGCCATCGCCGTGGATGCCGCCGGGGTCCTGGGGTACTTGGCTGCCCGCCATGGAGACGACGTGGGCCTCCTGCATGGCTCTGCTGCTGCGTCCTATTACCTGCCGCCACGCAGCGGCGAGGACCACCTTGAGCGGTTGCTCCGCGAGGTCGATTCCCGTACTTCCCTGGACGGGCCTGCGAGCGCCCTGGCGGAACAGTTGGATTATGCGCTGCGGTACCTGAAAGGGCGACTGCTGATGGTAGTCATTGCCGATGAGGTGGTTCCTGACGAGCGGACGGTGGGCCTGTTGCGCCGTTTGCGGTCCCGTCACGAGATTCTGTGGCTGACGGTCCGCGACGCCGACCTCGCCACCGGCCAAACCAGCACCGAGGTGCGGGACGGGTCGATGCTTCCGTCCGCCGTCGCAGGTAACCACCGGGTACGGAAGGCCTATGAGGTTGCCCAAAGGCGGCGCGAGGAGGCACGCCGGACCGTCTTCAGGCAGCTGGATATCGCCGAGGAGCAAGCAGCAGGCAGCGCCGACGTGGTCCAGTCGGTGTTTGCTCTTCTGGAGAAGCATCGATCCCGCGCTGGGACAACCAGGGTGGCCAAAGGCGGATACCGTGCCTGACGGTTCGAGCTTTTATGGGCCGCTTTCCTACCAGCCGCTGTGGTTGTGGTTGGGCCTGCTGCTGGCAGTGACGGTCGCAGCTTGGTACGAATGGCTGCTGTGGCCGGCAAAGCCGCGGCGGTTGGGTGGGCACGAAACGGTTGTTTCTCCGGCCCGGGATGTGGAAGCCCTGCGGGCAGCTTGCCTTGCGGGGATTGCCGCTGTTGAAAAGGACGCCGACGACGGCACGTTGCCCATGCGCGAAGCCCACCAGCGGCTGAGCTTCCTGGTGCGGGAGTTCGCCGCTGCCGCTACCGGGGTGCCGGCAACGTCGATGACCCTCCAGGAACTGCGCGGGAACGGGCTTGGACACTTCGCGGCCGGTATCGCTGCCATCTATCCGGGGGAGTTTGCACCGGCAGCAGGGAGCCCGGTCAGCGCGGCCGCTGACACTGCACGGAGGGCGGTCCTCGGATGGAACTGACCTATTGGTGGCTTCTTCCCTTGGCTGCAGCCGCCGTGGCAGCCGCATGGCTGGTCCTCCGGAGGGCACCGCGACCGTACCGGCCCGTGGCACATTCCGATCGGATGACCCACCTTCCTGAGTACAAGAAGGCCCTGGCCAGGTACAGGTTCACGTTGGTCCTTGGTGCACTGCTGGGTGCGGTCTTTCTTGCTGCCAGCGTGACAGCCGCGGCCAGGCCGGTGCAGCGTTCCACCCACCAGCCGGAAGTGCGTAACCGGGACATCGTGTTGTGCCTGGATGTCTCCGGCTCCATGGCCGGCACTGACGCTGCGATTGCCGGGGTTTTCAAGGAATTGGCGAAGGAGTTCGACGGCGAGCGCATCGGCATGGTCATCTTCGACAGCAGCAGCGTGCAGTTGTTTCCCCTGACCGATGATTATGACTATGTTGCCGGCCAATTGAGCGAAGCGCAGGAAGCTTTCGAAAGCGGGGCCGGTTCGTTCTTTGACGGCACGTGGCAGCGGGGCGGGTCGTCCTTGATCGGTGATGGACTGGCGTCCTGTGTACAGAGTTTCCCGGAGGACCACACCGAAGGCGGAGGAACCAGGCGAACACGGTCGGTGGTTCTGGCAACGGACAACTTCCTCTCCGGGAACCCCGTATTCACCCTTGAAGAGGCAGCGGCACTGGCCAGGAGCAGGGATGTTGCCGTCCATGCCCTGAATCCGGGGGACCTGGACTACGGCGACGATCCCGTGCAACCGGGCGCGCAACTGCGGGCCGCCGTTGAAGGCACCGGTGGCAGCTATCACGCCCTGGACAGTCCGGGTGCCGTGCCCGGCATCGTGCAGCAGGTACAGGACAGCGAAGCCTCGGCGTACCTGGCCGCACCCCAGGCAGTGGTCTCCGATGATCCCGCGTGGCCTTTGGGTATCGCCGTGGTATCCGGGATGGGCCTTCTCGTGGTGGGATGGCGGCTGCAGGCATGACCTTCGCTCCCATCAGCGCCTGGCCGTTCATCGCCGTATCCGTCGTTGCCACACTGCTCTTTACCGTGTGGGTTCTTGCCCGGGGCGGGCAACCCCGCCAGGCGGTGAGGTCCACGGCGGTCCGCTGCGCCGCCGTCGTGCTTTTGCTTTTGGCTGCACTTCGTCCCGGCTGGCCCGGCGGTGAAGCGACCACGGCGTCGACGGATCTTGATGTTTTCTTCGTGGTTGACACGAGCACCAGCATGGCCGCCGAGGACTTCAACGGCTCAGCGACGCGCCTGAGCGGCGTCAGCGCAGACGTCATGGCCATTGCGAAAGAACTGGCCGGGGCCAAATTCTCTTTGATCACGTTCGACAGCAAAGCATCGGTCAGGATGCCCTTGACCCGGGACACCACAGCCCTGCAGACCGCCATGGCTACCCTCCAACCCCCGAGCCCCCGCTATGCGAGCGGCAGCAGTGTCACCGGAGCGGGGCCGCTGCTGAAGGAACGGCTCCACAAGGCCCGGGAGCAGCATCCGGGGCGTCCTGCCCTGGTGTTCTACGCCGGCGATGGTGAGAACACCAGTGCGGGCCCGCCCGATGCGCTGCCGCTCGGTCCGTCGGAAACCGCCGGGGGAGCGGTCCTGGGGTACGGCACCGACCAAGGCGGACGGATGAGGGATCCCAGCGGGTCCGGCGCAGGTTACCTGCAGGACCGCAGCGGTGACGGTCCCCGCGACGCAGTGTCCCGGATCGACGAAACACAACTGCAGGACATAGCCGGGCAGTTGAACGTACCCTACGTACACCGCGACGGAACGGGACCGGCCAGCGACCTGTTCACCAAAGCGGAGCCCGGAACGCTGGTGCCCGGAGGAGAGGACCGTTCTCCCGGCCGGACCGAACTCTACTGGCTGCTCGCGCTGGCGGCCTTCCTGCTGGCCATGCAGGAGCCACTGCGCCATGTCGCCGGACTGCGTCAATTGAGCCGGCCTGGTTCCGCTGCACCGCAGCCCGGGGACAGGGAGGCACTGTGATGAAGGCCCGACGGCGGCAACTCGCCTTGTGGTCGCTGCTGCCGGCATTGCTGGCGCTGGCGTGGGCGGCCAAACTCCTCAGCGTCGGCTGGCTGGGAGGCTACGCTTCGGAGGCCTTCTCGTCCAGCGACCGGGAGGCGCTCGCGGTGGCTGCACGGTGGCTGGGAGTGGCCAACGTCGTGGAACCTTACAAGGCATCCTTTGCTGCCGGTGACGCGAAGGTGCTGGCCGGCGACTTTGCGGCGGCGAGGCGGGACTTCGAAGAGGCACTGGAGGCAGGAGCGGGCGATGACGAATGCAAGGTCCGGGTCAACCTGGTGCTGACCCTCGAGCGGCTGGGCGACGCCGCCTCCGCGGCCAGTGTCCAGGCAGGCGGGAGCCGGAGCGGGGCTGAGCAGTTCTTCCGCGACGCGTTGGAGGTGGCAGCCGGGGCACCGGCAACGTGCCACCAGGACGGGCCGGGCAATTCCGCAGGCGAGGGAGGCCGTCTGGATTCGGCGAAGGACCGGATTGACGGCAAGCTCCTGGCCAGTGAGATGCCCCCGGATGCCGGCGGAGACAACCAGGAGTCGTCGGCTCCGCAGGACGAACAGTTGAAGCAGCTTCAGGACAGCGCCCGAAAAGCGCAGCAGGAGCGCGCCGAGGGGCAACAACGCGAGGAGTACCTGCGCGGACCGGATCAGGGTCCGGGCGTGGACAAGCCATGGTGAGGTCCGCGTCCACCGGAAGGTGGGCGGCCGGGGTCGTGCTTTAAGGTCCTATTCCCAGAGGATCTCGTCGTCCACCACGCCGTCCTCGTCCGCCGCCACCACCAGTGTCTCGTCGGTGAAGTGCGAGCCCAGGGTGAAATCAAGCACAAAGTAGCGTTCCGGCTGGCCCGGGTAGATGGCTACATGTCCAAGCTTCAGCGCCTTGAGGAAAACGTCGTTGGTGAGTTGGGACTTGTCCCGTACGCCAAACACCGATTCCAGTTGCTCTTCCTTGAGCTGGGAACTGTGGAAGTGGAGGAACTGTTGCGGGTTGGTGCCGTCCTGGTCCAGTTCATCAGCGATCATCTCCCTGACCTGGTCAACAAGCTCAGGGAGGAAGCGCAAACGATAGTCCACCTTGTGCATGGCTGCCTCGTCAAAGTGGTCATGCGCTGCGACGTTGAGGTCCAATTCAAGCTGGTTGCCGCCGAGTTCGTGTTTGGCCACAAAACAGTGTTCACGCCCGTGGTTGAGCTCAATCTCCCCAAAATGTTTGCTCGCTACCTTGCCCATGTGATCAATCTAACGCCATCACCGGGCGGGTTCCAGCACATGGTGCCAATTTCAGCGGCGCCGTTGCTGCACCTTGGCAGGGGTGGGCTTCAACGGGTGCAGGCCGCTCTTTTGGTGGATGCCGCGGAGCGTGTCTGCCAGCAACTGCGTGAACAGCTGGACCTGCGCGGTGCGCTTCTCATTGATCTGCAGGGCGAAGATGTTCCGGGCCAGCCGGATGTCCGGAACGTCAAGGACCACGACGCCGGGTGGCCGGTTCCGCAGGGCAAGTTCCGGTACCAGCGAGGCCCCCAGTCCGGCGGCGGTCATCTCAAGGCTCGCGTGGAAGTCGTCGCTGTAGGCGACCACCCGCGGATGCAGATTGCAGCTGGCAAAGAGCCGTTCGATCACCAGGGCGTCGCTGGTGCCGGGGTGGTGGATGATCCAGGGCATGTCGGAGAGGTGTGCGGCTTCGATCTCGGCGTCCTCACGGATCTTCCACGACGCCGGCAGCACAACGCGGAAGTCGTCATCGCCGATCCATTGCCGTTCCAGGGAATGGGGCCAGGCCAGGCCCGACTGTCCTACCTGGTAGACGAGGGCAAGGTCCAGTTCGCCGCCGGTGCGCAGCCCCTGGATGGTCTGCGCCGGTTCGGCCACGGACACGCGCAGTTCGATGCCCAGTCCATTCCACCGCTCGTTCTTCAGGATGTCGGGGAGGACGTAGGTAGCCAGGCTGGGGAAGATGCCAAGTCTGAGTTCCTGCGCCGGAGAGTCGTTGGTCCGTGACGCGGCTGCCATGAGGGCCTCAACGTCGGTCAGCACCTTGGATGCATGCCGTGTCATGGTGACCGCAGCCTCGGTGGGAACCACGCTCCTGGCCGAACGCTGGAAGAGCTCCACTCCGGTGTCGCGTTCAAGGGCCGCCATCTGCTGTGACACAGCCGACGCCGTGTAACCGAGTTGTGCCGCGGCTGCTGCGAAGGAACCCAACCGGGTGACCTCAAGGAGGGTCCGAAGGTGGAGGAGATTGACCATCAGCTGTCCTTTTGCTCGGTTGATGGCGTGATGCCGGGGTTGCGGGACGCCGGAAAGCGTCTAGGACACCGTACTCCGGGCTGCACCAACAGCAAATCTTGTGTTCGCCACGCCACACTTTCAAACTGTCACGACACGCCGGTTTCAGGCGACACGCGGAAGATTAAATGTGGCTAAGTAGTCCACAGGGTGTGGATTTCATCTCTCACTTCGGCGTATTTACGGACATTTTGAGGCCCCCCTCCTGTGGACGGCCGGTGGATTGAATGACATACTTGTAATACATCATCTTGGGGTCCCGGCGGGGCGCTTGCACTACATGTAGTATCGATTACGGATTGAGCGGGACGCCCGCCCCATCCAGCAGACTTCAACTAAGGGGACAGGGATATGACCGTAACGGTTTACACGAAGCCGGCCTGTGTTCAGTGCAACGCTACCTACCGGGCACTCGACAAGAAGGGCATTGCCTACCAGAGTGTCGACATCTCCCAGGACGCAGAGGCACTCGAGCGCCTCAAGGCGCTGGGCTACATGCAGGCTCCCGTGGTTGTCACCGAGCAGGACCACTGGTCAGGATTCCGCCCGGACAAGATCGAGGAACTGGCGCAGACGGTTTCCTCCTCCGTGGCCTAGCCCAGGGCTATTACCACCACACCAAGCAAGAATTCCTATGTAGTCGAGGTGACTCCCATGGCACCGCTGGCAGCGGCGACCGCACGCAATGCGACGGAAGCTGTCACCACCAGGAGTCACCTCATCTACTTTTCCTCGACATCAGAGAACACCAAGCGTTTCATCCAGAAGCTGGGCAGGGACGCTGCACGCATTCCGCTTTATGCACAGGATGCCCCTCTCCAGGCGCTGGAACCTTTCGTCCTTGTGCTGCCCACCTACGGCGGGACCAATGGGGAAGGTTCCGTGCCCAAGCAGGTCATCAGGTTTCTCAACAATCCCGGGAACAGGTCACTGATCCGGGGAGTCATCGGTGCAGGGAACACCAACTTCGCGGACAACTACTGCGCAGCCGGCGACATCATCGCCGCCAAGTGCAAGGTGCCGCATCTCTACAGGTTTGAACTCATGGGGACGCCGGAAGACGTCGATCGGGTCAATCAAGGATTGGAAAAGTTTTGGACACTACTGTCGCAGAAACAGAAGTAACCGGGGGCGCTGTGGATACGGCCAAGAAGCCACTGCCGGAGGCCTATAAGGGCTTGGGTTACCACGAGCTCAACGCCATGCTGAACCTGTATGGCGCCAACGGCGAGATCCAGTTCGAGGCCGACCGCGAAGCCGCCCACCAGTACTTCCTGCAGCACGTGAACAACAACACGGTGTTCTTCCATGACCTGGAAGAGAAGCTGGACTACCTGGTGAAGAACCAGTACTACGAGCGCGAAACGCTCGACCAGTACACCATGAACTTCATCCGGGACCTCTTCAACCGCGCGTACAAGAAGAAGTTCCGCTTCGAGACCTTCCTCGGTGCCTTCAAGTTCTACACGTCCTACACGCTGAAGACTTTCGACGGCAAGCGTTTCCTGGAGCGTTACGAAGACCGCGTCTGCATGGTCGCCCTGCACCTGGGCCGCGGCAACGAAGAGCTCGCCACCCGCCTGGTGGACGAGATCATCGACGGCCGGTTCCAGCCCGCCACCCCCACGTTCCTCAACGCCGGCAAGGCCCAGCGCGGCGAGCTCGTCTCCTGCTTCCTCCTGCGCATCGAGGACAACATGGAGTCGATCGCCCGCGGCATCAACTCCGCGCTGCAGCTCTCCAAGCGTGGCGGCGGCGTAGCGCTGTCCCTGACCAACATCCGTGAACACGGTGCTCCGATCAAGCAGATCGAGAACCAGTCCTCCGGCGTCATCCCGGTGATGAAGCTCCTCGAAGACAGCTTCTCCTACGCCAACCAGCTTGGGGCCCGCCAAGGCGCCGGTGCCGTGTACCTGCACGCCCATCACCCGGACATCTACCGCTTCCTGGACACCAAGCGCGAGAACGCTGACGAGAAAATCCGCATCAAGACCCTCTCCCTGGGTGTTGTTATTCCGGACATCACGTTCGAGCTCGCCAAGAAGAACGAGGACATGTACCTCTTCTCGCCGTACGACGTCGAGCGCGTTTATGGTGTGCCCTTCTCCGACATCTCCGTTACCGAGAAGTACTACGAGATGGTGGACGATTCCCGGATCAAGAAGTCCAAGATCAACGCCCGCGAGTTCTTCCAGACCCTCGCCGAGATCCAGTTCGAGTCCGGTTACCCGTACATCATGTTCGAGGACACCGTGAACCGGGCCAACCCGATCGAGGGCAAGATCACCATGAGCAACCTCTGCTCGGAGATCCTGCAGGTTTCCACCCCGTCCATCTACGGCGAAGACCTGAGCTACGAAACAGTGGGCAAGGACATCTCCTGCAACCTCGGTTCCATGAACATTGCCAAGACCATGGACTCGCCGAGCTTCGGTGACTCGATCGAGACCGCCATCCGTGCCCTGAGCGCCGTGTCGGACATGTCCTACATCAACTCGGTGCCGTCCATCGCGCAGGGTAACGCCCAGAGCCACGCGATCGGCCTTGGCCAGATGAACCTCCACGGCTACCTTGCCCGCGAACGGGTCCACTACGGTTCCGAAGAAGGCCTGGACTTCACCAACATCTACTTCTACACGGTGCTTTTCCACGCTCTGCGTGCTTCCAACAAGCTGGCCATCGAAACCGGCCAGACGTTCGGTGGCTTCGAAAACTCCAAGTACGCTTCGGGTGAGTTCTTCGACAAGTACACCGAGCAGGAATGGGCTCCGGAGACCGGGCGTGTCCGTGAACTCTTCGCCGGCCATCACATTCCTACCCAGGACGACTGGCGCGAACTGAAGGCCTCCGTGATGGAGCACGGCATCTACAACCAGAACCTCCAGGCCGTGCCGCCCACTGGTTCCATCAGCTACATCAATAACTCCACCTCATCCATTCACCCGGTGGCCGCCAAGATCGAAATCCGCAAGGAAGGCAAGATCGGCCGCGTCTACTACCCGGCTCCCTACCTGACCAACGACAACCTGGACTACTACCAGGACGCGTACGAAATCGGCTACGAAAAGATCATCGACACCTACGCTGCTGCCACGCAGCACGTGGACCAGGGCTTGTCCCTGACGCTGTTCTTCAAGGACACCGCCACCACGCGTGACATCAACAAGGCGCAGATCTACGCCTGGCGCAAGGGCATCAAGACCCTCTACTACATCCGTCTCCGCCAGCTCGCGCTGGAAGGGACCGAGGTTGAAGGTTGCGTTTCGTGCATGCTTTAGTTGAAGTTTCAAGTCAGCGACGGATGATTGCTGCCGTCGGGCGCAGGGCTTAAAAGGTTTGAGGGGCTGCGCTCTAACGCAGCCCCTCAAAATGTCCCGCTAACGAGACGCTCCAAATGGTTACTCTGGAACGTCGAATGTATCAGGCACCTTGGATGCACGTCCAATGCTTGGAGCGGGATGTCAACGGTCGGGACCACCGACTGTCACATAACCGCCTATCTTTCGGCAGAAAGGAGCCATAGTGGCTCAGAAAATTGCTCGCGATGCAAAGTCGGGGGAGTTCGTGTCCATGTCGGTTGCTTCGCGGCGACCGGCCACTACGACCGTGGAGTTCGTAGGCTCGGGTACCAGCAACTCACGCACGGTCAATCGCTCTGCGGACACGGGCCGTTTCGTCACGGGCGCGGCGGCCAAGCGGAATCCCGGCGGGACCATCAAGCAGAGGGTCTAGCCGTCTGTGATGGCTGGTGCGGTCAAGTGAAGTCTTGACCGCACCAGCCGCTAGTATTTATCGAAGTTCAGTGGGCGGATCCCGTAACAGCCGTCAGGTGGAGGAAGAAAATGACCGAGAAGGTTAAGTTGCTGAGCCACGTCGAGGCGATCAACTGGAACAAGATCCAGGACGACAAGGACGTGGAAGTCTGGAACCGGTTGGTCAACAACTTCTGGCTGCCCGAGAAGGTGCCGCTGTCCAACGACGTCCAGTCGTGGCACACACTGACGCCGCAGGAGCAGCAGCTGACCATGCGTGTCTTCACGGGTCTGACCCTGCTGGACACCATCCAGGGCACTGTTGGCGCTGTCTCGCTGATTCCTGATGCGCTGACCCCGCACGAGGAAGCCGTGTACACCAACATTGCGTTCATGGAATCGGTGCACGCGAAGTCGTACTCGTCCATCTTCTCCACGCTGTGCTCCACCAAGGAGATTGACGACGCCTTCCGCTGGTCGCTCGAGAACGAGAACCTGCAGAAGAAGGCCCAGATCGTCATGGACTACTACCAGGGCGACGATCCCCTGAAGCGAAAGGTCGCCTCCACGTTGCTGGAGAGCTTCCTGTTCTACTCGGGCTTCTACCTGCCCATGTACTGGTCTTCGCGCGCCAAACTTACGAACACGGCCGACCTCATCCGCCTCATCATCCGCGACGAGGCCGTACACGGGTACTACATCGGCTACAAGTTCCAGAAGGGCCTTGAAAAGGTTTCCGAGGCACGCAAGCAGGAGATCAAGGATTACACGTTCGAGCTCCTGTTCGAGCTCTACGAAAACGAAGTGCAGTACACCCACGACCTCTACGACGGCGTCGGCCTGGCCGAGGACGTCAAGAAGTTCCTCCACTACAACGCCAACAAGGCACTCATGAACCTCGGCTATGAGGCCATGTTCCCGGCGTCGGTCACCGACGTGAACCCGGCCATCCTCTCCGCCCTGTCCCCGAACGCCGACGAGAACCACGACTTCTTCTCCGGTTCGGGCTCTTCCTACGTGATCGGCAAGGCCGTGAACACGGAGGACGAGGACTGGGAGTTCTAAGTCCAATGTTGTTTTGGTAGGTTCAAGGCCCTTCGCACCGCTGTGCGAGGGGCCTTGCCGTTAACGATGGAGACCATGCATGACCAAGTACCTGATCTCGTTTCCCGGCGAAGCCATGGAAATCCCCGAAGGAGAATTCCAGACAGTAGTGGAGGAGTCCCACGCAGTCATTGAGGAAGCCAAGGCTGCCGGCGTGTACGTGTTCGGCGGCGGGATCAACGAGGACGTCGCACCGGTCCGTGTTGCCGGGGATGGCACCGTGACCCCGGGCACCTATCCCGGGCACATTGTACCCAACGGCGGCTATACGGTACTTGAACTGCCTTCGCGGGAAGCCGCGCTTGAGTGGGCAGCCAAGATCGCCGTGGCGTGCCGGTGTCCGCAGGAGTTGCGGGAGTTCCAGTACGATCCCGCGAGCTAAGGAAGCAGCCTGGTACTGACATGGCCGGGCATCGGGGGCGCCAGTGAACGATAGCTGTGTCCGGTGGGTGTGGAAACTTTGAGCGCATGGCGCTTTCCCGGTTCCGGTTCCACCCTCCATCCAGGCTTTTCTTTTGTGTAATTGCATTGCTCGCAGAGACCCGCGGCGTTGTCCAGGCTTGTGCTGCCGCCTGAGGCCCAAGGGATGATGTGGTCGTGGTGGCGGATGGGCGCGTCGCAGTAGGGTGTGCGGCAGGTGTGGTCGCGGGTTTCGATGAAGCGGCGCAAGGCGGCGGGGAAGCGTCGGGCACGTGAGTCCGTTGCAAGGAGTTCTCCGGTCCCCGGAGCGGTAAAGAGGCGTCGGAGCCAAACATGGAGTTCTGCGGGTTGGTTGTTCTGTTGGCTGGTCCAGCCAGGCCCCGTGGAGAGCAGCTTCCTTGCCCAGTCCGCAGGTACCACGCCGTATCCTGCAAGCCGGGCTGGCTCACTGTCGCCCTGCAAGAGTGTCCGGTCGGTCATGACCAACTGGAGGTCGATTCCGGAGAACCCTGCGGGGGTTCCGGTGATTCGCTCGACGAGGGTGTCGGCCATGACTTGGCCCTTGGAGCGCTGATCACCTTCCGACCGTGCCGTTCCGGCATCGCTTGTCAGTGCAGCGAACACCGCCACTCCTTGGCCCACCGGCAGGAGGGCCGTCAGATAGGCCATGGTGTCAGGTGCCGGTCGAAGGCTGACGTGGCGATCGTTGACCGCCTTGGCTGCGCGCCGCGCTACCGACCCCGGGTCGCGGCGGTAAGCAGCCGCTTTGGCAGCAGCAACGATCGCTTTGTCTCCTGAGCCATCAAAGGTACCGGTGTCGGCAGCCAGCTCATCATCCACGGAGCATCGATCCTCCGCGGACAGGCAGGCTGTTTCCTTCACCAGAAGGGTGGCCCGCCACTCATTCAACCGGCCGCTTTCCAGAGCTGCGAGGGTGCGCGGCATCTCAGTGACGAGTGCTTTGGCCAGGCCCAGAAGCCGGGAACCTCTGTTGGGCGATTCACGGCGTGCCAAAGCGACCTGCGCGGCGCTGCCACTTCCCTGCTCCGCCGCCGGCACACCGGCAGCGGCCTGCTCCTGCCGTTGGGCAAGATCGAAAGCCACGGCAATCTTGGCTTGCAGCGCCGATATTGCCGACTTCATGTCCTCAAGAACACGAAGCTGATCCACGAGGTCCTTGCTGATACTGCCGTCGTCCACAGGGGCGTGAACACCGGGCAGCCCAGCGGCCGGTGCTGTGGTTACCAACTCCCGGACGTTGCTCATGGTTTTACGATGTCACGGGGCACTGACATTTTTAGCCGGCGCTTCGTTCCTCATCACCCAGACTTCCCGCCCGTTGAACCAGCCCGCCCTTGCCTGCGTCCTTACATGAGGGGAGGATATTCGGCATCCAAGGGGAGGACCAACCATGACCCGGCAGCTGGAGAAGTTCGAGAAGTACCTGATCGAAGAGTTCTACGACGACTACCGCGCCGGTGAAATGTCGCACAAGACGTTCACGCGGCGGGTCGCATTCATCATGGGGAGCATGACGGCGGCCGCCGCTGCGATGACGCTGGTAGGCTGCACGCCGGATGAGGTTCCCAGGAGCGGGGACCCCATGCCCACCCCAAACGCAAGCGGCCCGGCAAACGGGGCCACCACCGCTGTCCCCAACGCCAAGAGCCCGTTGTCAGTGCCGGAGGGCGCAGCGGGACTGACGGCCTCAACGGTTAAGTTTGACGCCCAGGGAACGGAGATCAGCGGCTACCTTGCCCGTCCGGACGGCGGCAACCCCGGCCGGGCAGTCCTGATCTGCCACGAGAACCGGGGTCTCACCCCCCCATATCCAGGACGTTGCACGCCGCTTTGCCAAAGAGGGCTATGCGGCCTTGGCTTTGGACCTGCTCAGCCGTGAGGGCGGCACGGCAAACATGGACCCGGACGCGGTACCTGGCGCGCTGACGCAGGCCGGGGCGCAGCGTCACGTTGCAGATTTCAAAGCCGCTTTCGACTGCCTCAACGGCCAGGGCTTCGTCAGACCAGGGCCGTATCGCCATGGTGGGCTTCTGCTTTGGTGGCGGGATCACGTGGCAGGCCAGTACCGAAATCCCCGGGTTGAAGGCAACGAGTGCGTTCTACGGACCGGCTCCGGACCTGGCTAAGGTGGCCACCATCAAGCCGGCGGTGTTAGGCGTTTATGCAGAGCGCGATGCACGGATCACCGGGGCCATGCCCCAGCTCCAGAATGCCTTGGACGACACCAGCGTGAAACACCAGCTCAAGGTATATCCGGGCGTGGACCACGCCTTCCATAACGACACCAGCGACAGGTACAACGAAGCCCAGGCAACGGCAGCCTGGAACGACACCTTGGCCTGGTTCAAGGACAACGTATAGAGCTACCGCTGCAGACGGTCGGCCTCGCTGGCAAGTTCGGCTTCCAGGATCTCGATGCTGGGCAGGCTGGAGGCGATCTCGTCCGGCAAGGAATCAGCGAGCGAGGTGCGCCATTCGGCAATACCGATTGGAGTGTTGAAACCGCGCAGCGCATACTCAGCCACAACGCTGTTTTTCTCCTTGCACAGGAGCAAACCGATGGTTGGCTTGTCATCAGGATGGGCCATGAGGTCATCAACGGCGGCCATGTACATTCCCAGCTGCCCCAGGAAGCCCGGCTCGAACTTCACAGCCTTCAGCTCGATCACCATGTAGCAGCGAAGCTTGAGGTGATAGAAGAGGAGGTCCGCGAAGAACTCATCCCCGTTGATCTCCAGCCGCACCTGCTCGCCAACAAAGGCGAACCCCTGCCCGAGCTCCAGGAGAAACTTCTCCACGTGCTTGACCAACTGCAGCTCCAATTCCCGTTCCGTGTGCTTGTCCGTCATGGCCAGGAAATCGAAAACGTAGGGATCCTTGGTTGCCTGCTGCGCCAGATCCGAGTCGACAGGCACCATGGTGGACTTGAAATTGGTGATGGCCTGGCCCGACCGTTCATGCAAGCGCGTCTGGATCTGGTGGACCAGGACGTTGCGGGACCAGCCGTGCTCGGCTGCCGCCGCTGCGTACCAAAGCCGTGTGGCGGCGTCGTCGAGCTTTTCCAGCAACGCGATCTGGTGGTACCAAGGCAATGTTGCAAGCGGCGCTTGCAACTGGGGAAATTCAGGCCAGGCCTGGGCGAAGCTCTTCATGTACCGAAGGTTCCGCGGGGAAAAGCCCTTGGCTTCCGGGAAGCGGTCCCGGATATCGGCGGACAAGCGCGTCACGACTTTGGCGCCCCATCCCTGCTGCGACTCGCGCTCCGCAAGGTGGCGGCCAATGCTCCAGTATGAGGCAAGAAGCTCGCTGTTGGCCGCAGCCAGCACACGGCTGCGTCCAGCACGGACTTCCAGCGCGACGGAGCGCAAAAGCGTGGGGTACCACTCCGGCAAGGAGGATGCGGCCGGCACCTCCGGGAAGGACGCGGCAGGACTGCCGGTGGTGAGTTCTTGCGACGCCATGTGTCTCCTGTCCAGCGGTTGGTGGAAACAAGCTATGGGAAGGCACTGACAAAATAGACGGGTGAGTGCGGCCGGGGACTTCATCGATTACACCCTTCAACGCGAATCCTCCTGGGAGAAGGAGCATGAGGCGCGGGAGCGGCTGGGGAACCTCATGGATGTCTACGGCGCTTCCATGGGCGCCGTGCGGGGCACGGTCAGGGACGCCCTCAAACGGCACAAAGACCTGGACCATGACCAGGTAACCGCCTTGGGCTCCGAACTCTGGTCCGTACCCGTCTTTGAACGCCGGCTGGCGGCAATAGTCCTGCTGCAAAGCAAAGCAGGGCTCCTGCTGAACACCGACCTGACCCGCCTGGAAGGATTCCTCCGCCAGTCAGGGACTCCCGAACTGGTGGACCCGCTGGCAACAGACGTCATCAGGCCACTGCTTGACAGGCTCGACGGGCAGGCAAAAGAACGTGCCCAGCGCGTGGTGGAGCGGTGGTCACAAGACTCCGACCCCTGGTTGAACCGAGCCGCCGCGCTCGCAGTGGGCAGCCCTGCCCCTTGATTAGCGCCGCGGACCCGCCTAGCGTTTCCTGCAACGCATGCCAGACGCCAATTCCGTGAATTGAGAGGCAGGTTGTTCGAATGAAATCGCTGTGGCTGGACCGGGAGTCCACCTTTACGTCCGATGCGATCCCTGACCGCAAACATTTCGACACCATAGTGGTGGGTGCAGGGCTGACGGGCATGGTGGCTGCACTGCTGTTGTCCCGCGCCGGCCAGAGGGTGGTGGTATTCGAAGCCAGGACCCTGGGGGCCGTGACCACCGGCCACACGACCGGCAAGCTGAGCCTCCTCCAGGGCGGTGCGTTGTCATCATTGCGCAGCCAGTACTCCCTCAAGGTGGTGCAGGCATATGTTGAAGCCAACCGGACGGGCCAGGCATGGCTGATGCAGTACATGGAGCAGCAAGGCATCCCGTTCCAGCGCCGGACGGCGGTGACGTTCGCAACCAGCGACGACGGCGCGCGGCAGCTGCGCAAGGAAGCTGCGGTTTCGCGCGACGTAGGACTCGATGTGCACTTCAGCCGTGACGCTGCCCTTCCGTTCCCCGTGGTGGAAGCGTTGGAGCTCGAAGGCCAGGCACAAATCCATCCGATGGAGGTCCTCGATACGCTGGCGGGCGACATACGCGGGCACGGCGGCCTGATCGTCGAGGACATCCAGGTCCAGAACGTCGGAGCCGGGGATCCCTTGGAAGTGACCACCCGGAAAGGGGCCTTTACGGCCGATACCGTGGTGGTCGCCACGGGGACCCCGATCCTGGACCGCGGCCTCTACTTTGCCAAGCTTGAACCCAACCGTTCCTATGCCGCGGCGCTCCGGCTGCCCGAAGGGATGCCGCTGCCACAGGCCATGTACCTCTCGATCGATTCCCCCACCCGGTCCCAGCGGACCCAGCCCGTGGCTGAAGGTGAGCTTCTTCTGGTGGGCGGATATGGGCACACCGGAGGCAGGGCGGCGTCACCCAAGGCCCATCTGGACGAGCTGCTGGGGTGGGCGCAACAGCACTATCCGGGAGCGCAGGCCACGCACACCTGGTCTGCGCAGGATTACAGGGCCACCAACCTCATGCCGTTTTTCGGCAAACTGCCCCGCGGTCACGGCAGGATCTTTTTCGGCACAGGCTACAACAAGTGGGGCATGAGCAACGGAGTCGCCGCTGCGCTGTCCATCACCTCCGACATTCTGGGCGGCCAGTCGGACTGGGCGCGGGTGATCCACCACCGGACCACGTCCCCCAAGGGAGCTGCGGAAGCGATCCGGTTGAACGCCGGCGTGGCCAAGCGCCTGGTGGAGGACCAGGCGAGGATCCACAGCAACCCGGAAATCACGGACCAGACGCGCCCTTCGGAGGGAACCGGCGTCGTGGGCCTTTACAAGGGTGAACCGGCAGCTGTGTCGACTGTCGATGGAAAGGTGTGCAAGGTTTCGGCCGTGTGTTCCCACCTGGGCGGGATCCTCAGCTGGAACGACGCCGAAAAATCGTGGGACTGCCCGCTGCATGGCTCGAGGTTCACGCCGGAAGGCAAGTACCTGGAAGGTCCCGCAACGCACCATCTGAAGACGTCGCCGGGCAAGAACAAGGACTAGGACAACCGATCGACGCGCCGCTGGACCTGATCGGCGGCCCTCCGTTGCTGCGTGGCTGTCCTGACGGCTTGCTTCCTGGCTGATTCCGCGGCTTCGGCGTCCCGTGTGGTACCGATCAGTTCCGCTTCGAGGGCTGCAAGGATTTTCCGGGCATCGGCGATCTCCGATTCCAGGGCTTTCCTGCGTTCCTCCAGATCCTTGACCGTGTCCCAGGCTTTCGAGGCGGCGTCTTCGACCTCACGCGCTTGTTTGTCTGCTGCCTCGAATTCGCTGCGGGCCTCCCCAAGTTGCTCCCGCTTTTTCGCGGCCCTGCGCTCTGCAAGGGACGTGGCCTGCTCCCCGGTTTCCTTCTTGCGTGCAGGGGGCAGGGATGCCTTCTTTTCCTTCCGTGCCGCGGCGGGTTTGGCAGGCGGTGCCACCACGGGGGATTCTGCCGCAGTCGCCTCACCCGGGCCGGCTGCGGCCACGGCATCAGTGAGGTCCACTGCCTCGAAACCGCTGCTGCTCAGTCCGCGGACCAGCCTGCCCGTGGCTACGGCCGAGGCCGCGCCGGCATCTGCCATGGCCGCCCGGAGGGTTTGTTCAGCATCGGCGGCCGCGGCGGCGCTCAGCGGAGTTCCCAGCAGGGAGGCCAGGTCCTTTGCCTCGTGCACGGCGGCACCCAGCCTGCCCTGGCGCTGCTGGCCCAGTTCGCGGAACGCCTCCGCATCGCCCCCGGCTTGCGCTTCCCGCAGGGATGCGCCGAAACGCACGACGCCGTCAATCACCTCGGGCCGGTGTTGGGCCAGCATGTTGATGGCCCAGGCGCCGGCGGCAGGCTTGGGGAGACCCGTGATGTCCTTGGCGAGGTCTTTGTCCCCTTGGTCCTTCGCTTTGCGGGCCAGTGCGGTCCGCTCCGCGGTGAATTCACGCGGCATGACCGCATAGAGCCGGTGGGCAGCTTCGCGGAGGTCCATGCCTTCATCCTAGGAGCATCAACCCGTGACCGCGGCCGCGACACCCAGCGTCTTAGGGTAGCCTAAGTCCGTGGACCAGATCATGAGCTTGCCCTTCGGCGTGGCACTTGCCGCGCTTTTCGCAATCGTCATGATCCGCGTCAACGCCACCTATTGGCTGGGGCGGGGTGCGGCCGCCGGCTTGTCCCATACGCGGTTCGGTTCTTCGCTGCAGCGCCCCAAAGCAGCCCGGGCCCAGGCGCTGATCCAGCGGTGGGGACCATACGCCGTCGTGGTTTCCTTCCTGACCGTAGGCCTCCAGACGGCCGTCAACCTCGCCGCCGGTGCTGCCCGGATGCCGTTGCGGCGTTATCTTCCGGCAGCCATTGCGGGGTCGGTCCTGTGGGCACTGTTGTACGCCACGATCGGGCTGGCCGCCATCGAGGCATGGCTTGCTGTTGCGGCGGCTTCTCCCGTGGGCGCGGCGGTGGCAGCGGCAGGACTAGCCGTCCTGGTGGCGGGGGTGGTCGTATCCCGACGGCGTCGGTCGGCTGCCAAGTCAGCGGATACAGTGGTCTGAGTTCCACTGCTGGATCGGCGAAAGGCTCGGGTTGACTACTGCATTACCGGAACTCGCGGAAGGCAACTTCTACTACCAGACATTGGGTGGCGGGCGTTACCGTTCCACCCTCCACGCACAGGGTGCCTGGAATCCGCACGAACAGCACATGGCCCCCGCTTCCGGCATTGTGGCCGACGCTCTGCTCCGCCACGAGCCGCGGGAAGATGTCCGGCTGGCCCGCATCAGCTTCGAGATCCTCGGCCTGATCCCCGGCGGTGAATTCGAGGTCACCACCTCCACGCTCCGCCCGGGCAGGACCATTGAGCTCATCGGGGCCGAGTTGTCGGCCGGCGGCCGGGTAGCTATCCGGGCCTCGGCCTGGCGCATGATCACCAGCGACACCAGTGCCGTTGCCGCGGTGGAGGACGAGGCCATGCCCGCTCCCGACGAATGCAAGCCATGGGATGGCGCCAGCGTCTGGCCCGGCGGGTATATCCGGTCCCTGGAGATGAGGATCGCCGAAGGGCACCGCCCTGGTTCCGGCAAGGTATGGATCCGGACCCACCATCCGCTGACCGACCGGGCAGACAGCAGCGATGTGGCCCGGCTCATGGGCCTGGTTGATACCGCCAACGGGATCGCCGCCCGCGTCCCGCCGGGCGGGGACAGCTACATCTTCCCGAACGTGGACCTGCAGATCCACATGTACCGTGCACCGTCAGGCGAATGGCTGGGGCTGGACAACAAAGTGTCGTTTGGCGCTGACGGCATCGGCCTGACGTCCACGGTCCTCCACGACGTGGACGGTCCCTTCGGCCGGGCCGAGCAGATCCTCACCTTGAGGAAAAGCTGATGACTGAAGGAAACCCGGTGGTTTCGGAGAAACCGCAACTCACCCTGTACCGCCAGCTGGAATCGCTGGGAGCGGCAGAAGATCTGGACTTCGCGCTTGAGTTGCTGCAGCGGGCCCGCAGCGGCCGGCTCGGGCCATGCCTGCGGTTGTACCGGCCGCAACCTACCGTGGCGTTCGGACAGCGGGATGCCAAGCTGCCGGGTTTTGCGGCCGCCGAGGAAGCATGCCGGGTGCGTGGCTTTGAGCCGCTGGTACGGAAAGCCGGCGGGCGGGCGGCTGCGTACCATCAAGGGACGTTGGTGATCGACCACGTGGAGCCCCACCCGGACGCGATTGTCCGGGCAAAAGCACGGTTCTCCCAGTTCGGTGAGTTGCTGGCAGGAGCGCTTCGCGGCGTGGGCGTGCATGCTGCCGTTGGGGAAATCCCGGGCGAGTATTGCCCCGGCGAGTTCAGCGTGCACGGTGAGGATCCGGACTTTCCTGCCCACCGCATCAAGCTGATCGGTACCGCCCAGCGCGTGGTGTCAGGCGGCTGGCTCTTCAGTTCCGTGATTGTGGTGGAGGACTCCGGTCCGATTCGGGATGTCCTCACCGCCACTTATGACGCTTTGGGCCTGGAGTGGGACCCTGCCACGGCGGGGGCTGCCAACGATTTGCTGCCGCACGTGGACGTCACGGCGGTGGAAGCCGCCGTGGTGGATGCCTACCGTGCCTACGGTGACATCCACGACGGCGACTTCCGGACTCTCCTGCCGTAGGAACCCGGGGGTCAGTGACCCCTGGCGATCCACTCGTCCAGGTGCGGTGCCTCGTCGGCGATCGTGGTGGAGTCCCCGTGCCCGGTCCGGACGACTGTTTCGCCGGGGAGGGTCAGCAGCCGTGTGCGGATGGACTCGATGATCGTGGGGAAGTCGCTGTAGGAGCGTCCCGTGGCCCCAGGCCCGCCGTTGAAGAGGGTGTCACCGCTGAACAGTGTGCCTTCGTCCGGGAGGTGGAAGGACACTGACCCGGGGGAGTGGCCCGGGGTGTGAATGGCCCGCAGGGTGGTGCCGGCTACGGCGAATTCCTGTCCGTCGTCGATCGCGTAGTCAGGGTCGGTGTCCGGGAACACGGCCTGCCACAGCATCCAGTCTTCGCGGTGGAGGTGGATGGGTGCCTTGACGAGGTCCCGGAATTCGCCGGCGAAGCGGATGTGGTCGTCGTGCCCGTGAGTCAGCAGGATGGCTTTGACGGTGCGGCCGTTGACGGTTTGGGCAATCGCGGCAGGGTCGTGCGCCGGGTCAATAACGACGCACTCGGTGTCGTCGCCGATGATCCAGACGTTGTTGTCCACGTCCCAGGTTCCGCCGTCCAGCGAGAACGTTCCCGAGGTGATGACGCGGTCTATGCTCACGCTGTCCTTGCTCACAGTTCCACCACCGATCGCAGGACATCACCGTGGTGCATCTTGTCGAAGGCTTCTTCCACCTGGTCGATGGTGATGCGTTCGGTGACGAAAGCGTCCAGGTCGAGTTTCCCTTGCTTGTAGAGGTCCACGAGCAGGGGGAAGTCGCGGGAGGGCAGGCAGTCGCCGTACCACGAGGACTTGAGGGCGCCACCGCGTCCGAATACATCCAGCAGGGGCAGTTCAAGGGTCATGTCCGGGGTGGGCACACCCACCAGGACCACGCGTCCGGCGAGGTCACGGGCATAGAACGCCTGCTTGTAGGTTTCCGGCCGGCCCACGGCGTCGATGACGACGTCGGCGCCGAAGCCCCCGGTCAGGGCGCGGATCTGCTCGACAGGGTCGGTGGACGACGAATCGACCGTGTGGGTAGCCCCGAGGTCCTTGGCCCGTTCGAGCTTCTTGGGATCGATATCGACGGCAATGATCGTGGTGGCGCCGGCCAGGGCAGCACCCGCAATCGCGGCGACGCCTACGCCGCCGCAGCCGATCACGGCCACGGACTCGCCCCGCTTGACCTCTCCGGTGTTAATGGCTGCTCCGATGCCTGCCATGACGCCGCAGCCGAGCAAACCGACAGCGGCGGCATCGGCGTCGGGGTCGACTTTGGTGCACTGGCCGGCGGCCACGAGGGTTTTTTCGATAAAAGCACCGATACCGAGGGCGGGCGAGAGTTCAGTGCCGTCCTCGAGGGTCATCTTCTGCGTGGCGTTGTGCGTGTTGAAGCAGTATTGCGGCTGCCCCTTGGCGCACGCCCGGCAGGTCCCGCAGACGGCACGCCAGTTCAGGACCACCCGGTCACCAGGGGCAATGTCAGTGACGTCCGGACCCACGGCGCTGACCACGCCCGTGGCCTCATGGCCCAGCAGGAACGGGAAGTCGTCACTGATGCCGCCGAGCTTGTAGTGCAGGTCGGTGTGGCAGACTCCGCTGGTGAGGATGTCAACCAATGCCTCGCCCGGTCCCGGGTCCGGGACGAGGACGGTTTCAAGTGTTGCTGGTGCGCCTTTGGAGCGTACGACGACGCCTTGGACAGAGTGGACCATCAAGGGTTCCCTTCGGACTCGCGGATAGCGGGGAGTGCTGCCGGGACGTGCGGTCCCAACAGCTTCCCTCCCTGTCTATCACGCTTGCCCGCCTGCCCATCAAACAGGTCTGGTGCCTAGGCGGCGAGGCGGGATTCCACGTCCGATGCAGACGGGTTGGTTGCCGCGGTGCCGTCCGGGAAAAGAACGGTGGGTACGGTGCGGTTGCCGCCGTTGAGCTGCTCCACCAGTTCGGCAGTGCCTTCCACTTCCTCGATGTTGATCTCTGTGTAGCCGATGCCCTTGGCGTCAAGCTGCTTCTTGAGGCGGTTGCAGTAACCGCACCAGGTGGTCGAGAACATGGTGATGGTGCCGGACTCGGGGGTGAAATCCACGGAGCTCTCCTCTGTGTCGTCTTCAAGGTGGTTCGTCGGTAACAACGGTAACCCGGTGGCGGATAATTCCCGTCGGCCGGTTACGTCACATGCTTGCTGGTGTGCCGGCCGGGGACAGGGCAGACTGTTCGCATGTGTGGACGTTATGTGATGGCGCGTGCCGTGGGTGACCTGCTGGCTGAATTCGACGCCGAACTCGAGAACGAAATCGCCTTGGAAAAGTCCTGGAACGTGGCCCCGACGGACACCGTTCCCATTGTCCTGGAACGGGATATGGCAGAAGGGGTGAAGCGCCAACTTCACCTGGCGAAGTGGGGTTTGGTACCTTCCTGGGCCAAGGATGCCAAGGGCGGGGCCCGGCTCATCAACGCCCGCAGCGAAACCCTCCTGGAGAAACCCTCGTTCCGGAAGGCTGCTGCCGCCCGGCGTTGCGCCGTCCCGGCCGATGGCTACTACGAGTGGAAAAAGGGCGAAGGCAAGAACAAGCAGCCCTACTATGTGCATCCAGGAAACGGTGAAGGGGTTGTTTTCGCCGGCCTTTACGAATGGTGGAAGGACCAGTCCCTGCCGGAAGACGATCCCGCGCGGTGGCTGCTCTCCATGTCGATCATCACTGCTGACACGCCAACCGCTGAATCTGCCCGCACCCGGCGCAGCGCTTCAGTCTTCGATGAATTGACGGCTTTGCATGACCGGGTCCCGCTGCCCATGGGTGCTGAAACGATGGAAGCCTGGCTTGACCCCCGGCAGGAAGACGCAGCGGCTTTGGTGGACATGGTCCGCTCGCGGGCGCATGACGCGGCCGCCGACTGGACGCTGGATGCGGTGGGGGCCGCCGTCGGAAATGTCCGGAACAACTCTCCCGAGCTGATCCGGCCGGTCGAGGCGCTCTTCTAGGCGGTCAGAGCTTTTCGGTGACCGGCACGCCGGACTGGAAGTCGCGGCCGTCGGCTTCACTGAACGCTGTGAGCACGTGGTCATCACTGAGCCCGCCGATGGCTGCCTTGGGGAAGTTGCCGGTGATGACACTGCCGCTGTGCTCTACGCCCTTGATGTCGTAGTTTTCCTCAGCGCTCTGTGAGTGGTTGAAGGAATAGAACGAAATTGCTTCACCATTCATGAACTCGATGCCCAGCCGTCGTTGCGACGAGTAATCCTCGCTGGCAGCTACCAGGCCCACGACGTAAGCGCCTGAGCCTGGTATATCGCCTTCGATTTCGAACCTGGCCACGAGGTTGTCTTCCGTGGCGGTGATGCTGACCTGCTTCAGGAGTGCGTCATGGTTGCTCATGCCACAATCCTGCTCTGCCGACCCGCCTCCGTCCACCCCTTGGGTCCCTCCGGGGCGCCATCATCCTTCCAGGAGCCGACGTATATTGGCGGCAACGGTTGCGTGGTCAGGGTGCTGTCCGCGCCGGGCTGTCAGCAGGTGCATGGCCAGGCCGTCGCTGTAGTCGGCCACAGCCTCGGCCCGCAACCTCGCCCTGGGCAGGCCCATGGACTCCAGCAGCATTTCCATTCCACCCAGCATCCGTTCATGGCCGGCCGTGACGACCCCGGGCTGGTCCAAGGCGAAGGCGAACCGGGCGCGGGTCAGGTCCGCATGGTCGGTGGCCAGTGTCAACACCGCGGTGGCGAGCTGCTCCGCCAAGGCAGCGACCGTCGTCGGGGGTTCTTCCGTGCCGAAATGCCGCAGAAGGTGCATGTCCTGCTGCTCTACGCGATCGACGGCGGCTGCCACCAAAGCGGCCCGGTTACGGAAGTAATTGGAGGAGCACGTGGACATCATCGGCGGGGTATAGCCGGACTGGCATTAGCGGGAATCCTTGATCCGGAGCGGTTCGCCGTCACCCTCCATGAGCAACGGCCGGAACTGCCCGGCGTCGGAACAACTCTCGCCATGTGGGCCGGCGCCCAGGCCGCAATCGCCAGGCTTGGGCTCCTGGATCAACTCCGTGACGCAGGAACAAAGCTGGCTTCAGGGGCCCTCCGCGACCCCTCAGGGCAAGCGATGCTGTCCATGGAAGGAGATACCCTCCTCGGAATACCGCGCCCAGCCCTCCTCAAGTTGCTCGATTCCGCCGTCCCCACCACAGTGCACCGCGTTACCGGGCGGGTTGAGCGGCTTCCTCGGGATTCCTGGCTGACCGTAGGTGCAGACGGGGTCCACAGTGTTGTCCGCCGCACGCACTGGGGTTCGCGGGCGGTAGCCAGGCCCACACCCGTCCTGGCGGTCCGGGGAGTGATCCCGGGCAATCCTTCACCCGAAGACGTGGGGGAGTACTGGGGGCGGGGAAACCTCTTCGGGCTTGCCCCGGCGGGGGAGGGCACCAACTGGTACGCATCATTCCGATCCGGCCTGGGACCTGACCAAGTCGATGTTCCTGAGGCGCTCGATACCACCCGCCGGTTGTTTTCCGGCCACGCCACAGCAGTGCAACATGTCCTTGCCCAAGCCACAGCTGAAACCACCCTGGCACAAAGAATCTGGATTGCACCGCCGCTGGCCCGGTATACACGGCGCAACGTGGTACTGATCGGAGACGCGGCCCATGCCATGACCCCCAACCTGGGCCGCGGAGCCTGCGAATCCCTGATTGACGCAGTTACCCTGGGAAGCTTCCTTAACGCACTACCGCTCAAAGATGCCTTGGCCGATTACAACAAGAAGCGCGTGCTGCCCACCCAGCAACTACGCCTGGCATCCTCTGCCATGGGCCGGACAGCACTTGCCCGGACCATGCAACCGGCGCGTGATGCACTGCTTAGGCAGGTGGGAAAGCGGATTGCCAACAAGGCAGCACCGGTAAAAACCGTGGAGTAGGTTTTGTCGGTCGAGCGTCGTAAACTGGCTGTATTCGAACATACTTTCGAATACAGCCGGCGGTGTAAGGAGCGCTCACATGGGACTGTTCAGCGAGTCCGTTGACGTCATCTGCACAGAAACAGGGCAACCAAGCCACGTCCACTGGAAAGGACAACGCCGCCAGGTCATCAACCAACCGGACCGATGGTACGAACGCCGCCAATGGTGGGCCGAAGAAACCCGCGCACCCCTGGGAAGCGGTACCGGACTCGTAGACCACGAAATCTGGCGGGTCCAACTCACAACAGCCCAGGACCCCGACCCCATCACCCTTGACCTCGTCCGCCACCTCGGCAGCGGAAGATGGCGGGTCCTCCGCATCCACGACGCCGCGCCCGCACACGCCGTTGAACCCGACGAAGCCGCCTGACCTCCTGAACCATGAGCTTCACCCACCTCCACGTATCCACAGCCTTCAGCGCCCACTACGGAGTTTCCTGGCCGGACGACCTCGCCCAGGCAGCCGCTGCCGACGGAGCTACAGCGCTCGCCTGCACAGACCGGGACGGTCTCTACGGCACCGTGAAACACCTCAAAGCCTGCATGGACGCAGGACTGGACCCCATTGTTGGTGCAGACCTCGCTGTCTTTGACCCCGACGGTGACCACCGGACACAGATAGGCGGACGCGTCATCGTCCTCGCCCATGGCCACAACAACGGGGCAGGCTACCGCGCCCTGTGCCGACTGGTCTCCGACGCCCACGCCCGGACCTCCGGAAAAGCCGGCGGAACCATCCCCGCGGCAGTCACCCGGGAAGAATTGGCCTCCCGTACCCTGGACCCCCAAACCCTCAAGCCCGTACTAACCGTCCTTATCGGGCCCGACTCCGACGTCGGCCGGGCCATGGGTGGCAGGAAATACCTCAGGCCCAGGACCCTCTTCAAACAGTGGATTGACGCCATGCCCCCGGGAACCGTCGTTGCAGAAACCGTCTCCCATCTCAGTGCACCCGGGGAATCCCTCAGCACCGCCCACGCGATCCGCATGCTCAAACTGGCCATGGAATTCAACATCCCCGCCGTCCTCACCAACGCCGTACGCTACTGCGCCCAGGACGGCGCGCCCACCGCGGATGTCCTGGACGCCGCACGAACCCTCAAATCACTCCCCGAACTCTCAGCAGAACCCCAACTGTTCCCTGCCGGCCAAGTCCAAGCTCCAGGCCAACTCCAACCCACAGGCCAAGGATGGCTCAAAAATGCGGGGCAAATGCACCAGCTGGGCAAGGAAATCATGTCCGCAGCGGGCTACGGAGCACCGGAACTCACCAAACTCCTCTCAAACACCGAGGCGCTCGCCGATAAATGCCGAATGGACCCCGTCAGGGACATGGGCTGGAAAAAGCCCGTGGTACCCGAGGCCGCCATCATCGGCATCGACCAAGACCCCATGGTTGAACTCACCCAACGCTGCGAAGCCGGCATCAACCGACGATTCCCCGGGATCAAGGAAAAGTCCTATCAGCAGGTGCGCTCGCGGTTGGACCATGAACTGGAAATCATTGGCAAACTCGGCTTTGCCTCGTACTTCCTCACCGTCGCTGAGGTTTCGCGCATGATCATCGACATGGGCGTCAGGGTGGCGGCGCGGGGGTCCGGCGCCTCAAGCCTGGTCAATTATTTGATTGACATCAGCCAGGTGGATCCCATCAGGCACGACCTCATTTTCGAAAGATTCCTGTCAGGACACCGCTCAACGCTTCCTGACATCGACATCGATGTCGAGAGTGCCGAGCGGCACAACGTCTACAGGCGCATTTTCGATCGGTTTGGCGCTGAGCGGGTCACCCTGATGAGCATGCAGAACGGTTACAGGGCACGCGGTGCGGTAAGGGATGCCGGCCTGGCCCTTGGCATGGCCGATGAAGAGATCGGGGAGATCGCCAAGCAGCTGTGGCGGTTCTCCGCCCGGAAGTTCCGTGAAGCCCTGGAGGAAAAGCCCGAACTGCGTGAGTTTGCAGACAGGGTAGAGGCTTCCAGGTCAAGGCGCACATCCATGGAGGAAAATCAGCAGCTGGATCTCCTGGTGGATCTGACCGAGAGGCTCGACCGGCTGCCACGGCATATCTCCATGCATCCCTGCGGAGTCATCCTGGGAGACGCAACCCTCCTTGACCGCACCCCGGTGCAACCCAGTGGTATCGGCTTGCCCATGAGCCAGTTCGATAAACACGACATGGACCCCATGGGCATGCTGAAGCTTGATGTCCTGGGAGTGCGGATGCAAAGTGCCATGGCCTTCGCAGTGCGTGAAATCATCCGCCTGCACCCCTCCAAAGCGGAGGTAACTGCAGCCGGAAACCATCCCACCGGCACCAGTGGCGAAGGCCCCTCCTATATCGGCCCGGATGGGAGAATCGACCTCAATGCAGTTCCCCTGGACGACGAGGCCACCTATGACCTGATCCGGAGCACCCATACGTTGGGCTGCTTCCAGATCGAATCCCCGGGGCAGCGTGAACTCATTGGAAAGATGGCTCCACGGGAGTTCAACGACCTCATCATCGACATATCCCTGTTCAGGCCAGGGCCCATGAAATCCGACATGGTTCGTCCCTTCCTGGAACACAGGCACGGATTTGCGCCGGAGAACTATCCGCATCCCGACCTCAAGCCTGTCCTGGAAGAAACCCACGGGGTCACCGTTTTCCACGAACAGATCCTGAAGACCTTCGATGTCATGACGGGCTGTGGCCTGGCCAAAGCCGATGAATTCAGGCGTGCCTTGGGCGACGAAGTCCACGAACCCGGGGTAGAACAATACTTCCGCCTCCACGCCATCAAAAAATATCCACCCGAAGTGGTGGACAAGGTCTGGGGAACCTTGAAGGCGTTCGGGAGCTTTGGTTTTTGCAAGGCGCACGGGGCAGCCTTCGCCGTGCCAACCTTTCAGTCAGCATGGTTGAAGACCCATCATCCCGAGGCCTTTCTGGCCGGGTTGTGGGAGCACGATCCCGGGATGTACCCCAAGCGGCTTCTTGTGGCCGAGGCAAGAAGGCTTGGCATTCCGATCCTGCCCCTGGACATCAACCGCAGCAAGGCCGAATACCGGGTGGAAAAACTGGAGGACGGTCCTGACCGTGGCAAGCTGGGTATCCGCTTGAGCCTTACCGGTATCTACGGCCTGTCCAAAACCGAGCTGGGACGGATTGTTGCAGGACAGCCATTCGATTCGTTGGCGGATCTCCGGACCAGGGCCAAGGTCAGTAAGCCGAACATCAAGAGGCTTGCCCAGCTGGGGGCTTTCGATGCCCTGCACAAGGACGCAGGGGGGACTGCAACCAGGGCAGACGTTGTCCAGCATCTGCAATCACTGCAGACAAGAGCTGCCAGGAAAGCTCCTGAGGTGGTTACTGGCCAGCTGTCTTTCAATCTGGGAGACGTGGAATTGAGGAACATCACTCCCGAACTGCCGGAACCTACACGGGTTGAAACCGTACGCGCGGAGTTGGACCTGATGGCTGTGGATGTGAGTGAGCACCTGATGGAAAGCCACCGGCCGTTGCTGGACAGGCTGGGGGTCACCACGGCGGACAAGCTCCTTGGGCTAAGGAACGGTACTGAGGTGCTGGTGGCCGGTGTCCGGGTTGCAACGCAGACCCCTCCCATGCGGGGCGGACGCCGGGTGGTATTCATCAGCATCGACGACGGCACTGGCTGTGTGGACAGCGTCTTTTTCCATGAAGCGCAGGAGGAATCGGGTTCCCTGCTGTTCGGCACCCGCTTGCTCCTGATCCGGGGAACCACCCGAAGGACAGGTCCCCGGGGCATCAGTATCAGCGCAAGCAAGGCCTGGGACCTGGGGCGCCCGGAAACTTTGCCATATCCGGGAACCCTGCCCTCCGGCGTCGACATTCCACTCGAATTCAGCGAGCCGGGACCGCTTGCAGGCGTCTCAAGGAACCTCGCCATCACCGGACTTGGGAGCTGATCCAAGGCACCGGCACGTTGCTTTGGACCCCTCCGCCGGAGCAGATACGATTGACGATGGCTGGCTGTGGTCCCCGTACGCCACAAGCTATGAAGCCTCAACAATGAATAGGAGACACCCGTGTCAGATGCCCAACAGATCACCCTCATCGTCGATGGCGAAGAGACCAAGGTGACGGAGGGGACTACCGGCGCGGAACTCTTCTTCGAGCGCCGCGATGTGGTTGTTGCCCGTGTCGATGGCGTGCTCAAGGATCTTGACCAGCCCCTTTCCGACGGTGCAACGGTGGAGGGCGTCACCATTGAATCGCCGGACGGACTCAACGTTCTCCGCCACTCCACGGCCCACGTCATGGCCCAGGCAGTGCAGCAGTTGCGTCCGGATGCCAAGCTGGGCATCGGTCCGTACATCACCGACGGCTTCTACTTCGACTTCGACGTCGCTGAACCGTTCACTCCGGAAGATCTGCGCCAGCTGGAAAAGATGATGCAGAAGATCATCAACCAGAACCAGAAGTTCGTCCGCCGCGTCGTTACAGAAGAAGAAGCCCGCGAAGCCATGGCCAACGAGCCCTATAAGCTCGAACTGCTGGGCAAGAAGAACGACGCCGCAGACTCCGCCGAAGGGGTCAACGTTGAAGTCGGCGCCGGCGACATCACCATTTACGACAACGTTGACCGCAAGAGCGGCGACAGCGTTTGGTGCGACCTTTGCCGAGGCCCCCACCTGCCCAATACCAAGATCATCTCGAACGCCTTCGCGCTGACCCGGTCCTCGTCCGCCTACTGGCTGGGCAACCAGAACAACCAGCAGCTGCAGCGGATTTACGGAACGGCGTGGCCCACCAAGGAAGCCCTCAAGGCCTACCAGGAACGCATCGCCGAGGCAGAACGCCGCGATCACCGGAAGCTTGGTGTCGAACTGGACCTGTTCTCCTTCCCGGATGAACTCGGTTCCGGCCTCCCCGTGTTCCACCCCAAGGGTGGCATCATCCGCAAGGCCATGGAGGACTACTCCCGCCAGCGCCATGTCGACGCAGGTTACGAGTTCGTCTACACCCCGCACATCACCAAGGGACACCTGTACGAGGTCTCCGGCCACCTTGACTGGTACAAGGACGGAATGTTCCCTGCGATGCAGGTCGACGCTGAACTGAATGAAGACGGCACTGTGCGCAAGCCGGCCCAGGACTACTACCTGAAGCCGATGAACTGCCCCATGCACAACCTCATCTTCCGGTCCCGTGGACGTTCCTACCGTGAACTGCCGCTGCGGCTCTTCGAATTCGGCTCTGTCTACCGCTACGAGAAATCCGGTGTTGTCCATGGCCTCACCCGGGTCCGGGGCATGACACAGGACGACGCCCACATCTACTGCACCCGCGAGCAGATGAAGGACGAGCTCACCACCACGTTGAACTTCGTCCTCGGTCTCCTCAAGGATTACGGCCTGGATGATTTCTACCTGGAACTCTCCACCAAGAACGAGGAAAAGTTCGTGGGGGATGACGCCACCTGGGAAGAAGCCACCCGGACGCTGGCTGAAGTAGCAGAGGCGTCCGGCCTCGAACTCGTTCCGGATCCGGGCGGAGCGGCGTTCTACGGACCGAAGATTTCAGTGCAGGCCAAGGATGCCCTGGGCCGTACCTGGCAGATGTCCACCATCCAGTTGGACTTCAACCTGCCGGAACGTTTCGAGCTTGAATACCAGGCAGCGGATGGAACCCGCCAGCGTCCCGTGATGATCCACCGAGCGCTGTTTGGTTCCGTGGAGCGCTTCATGGGTGTCCTGACCGAGCACTATGCCGGCGCATTCCCGGCCTGGCTGGCTCCGGTCCAGGTCGTCGGGATCCCGGTTGCTGAGGCTTTCAACGACTACATGTTCGATGTCGTGGACCAGTTGAAGGCAGCGGGGATCCGCGCCGAGGTGGATATTTCCTCGGACCGTTTCCCCAAGAAGATCCGCACCGCCAGCAAGGACAAGATCCCGTTCGTCCTGATTGCCGGTGGTGAGGACGCCGAGGCCGGCGCAGTATCCTTCCGGTTCCGCGACGGAAGCCAGGACAACGGCGTGCCAGTGGAAGAAGCGGTCCGCCGGATCGTCGACGCCGTAAAGAACCGCGAGAGCTGACGGAACGGACTGGATGACGGTGGAGGAGAACACAGGCGCGGGCAACCTGCCGGACGACGCCGGGGTAACCGATGATTTCGGGTTGGCGGGCGTTCCGGACGCGTTCCAGCGACTGTGGACTCCTCACCGCATGGCCTACATCAAGGGCGGGCAGGACCAATTCAAGAACAAGGATGACTGCCCGTTCTGCGTCGGTCCCACCCGCAGCGATGAGGAATCCCTCATCGTTCACAGGGGCAGGACCTGCTATGTGGTGCTCAACCTCTTCCCCTACAACCCCGGGCACCTGCTCATCTGTCCCTACCGCCATGTGCCGGACTATACGGACATCACCGTGGAGGAAACTGCAGAGTTCGCCGATCTTACGCAGACTGCCATGCGGGTGCTGCGGAAGGTCTCGAACCCCAGCGGCTTCAATCTGGGGATGAACCAAGGGGTGACCGGCGGCGCCGGAATTGCCGCCCATCTGCACCAGCATGTTGTTCCGCGCTGGGGTGGAGACGGCAACTTCTTCCCGATCATCGCCCAGACCAAGGCCATCACCCAGACCCTTGACGAGGTCCGTAAGGCAGTGGCCGAGGCCTGGCCGGGGGAATCGAATGCTCAATAGGCATGCGCGCGGCTTCTTTACCTCCCTTTTCACGCCCATAGCCCGTTGGCTCCTGAAGATGGGCGTGTCTCCCGACGCCGTCACCATTGCGGGAACAGCCGGCGTCATCTTTGGCGGCCTGGTGCTCTATCCCATGGGGCATCTGTGGTGGGGTTCGGTGATGATCGCCGTGTTTGCTTTCTCCGACGTCGTGGACGGAATCATGGCCAGGCTCCAGCAGCGCAGGGGAGGCTGGGGAAACTTCCTCGACTCCAGCCTGGACCGCCTCGCAGACGGTGCCATCTTCGCCGGCCTGGGCATCTGGTTTTTCACCCAGGGCGGTGATGCTGCCATTGGCGCCGCATCGGTCATCTGCCTCGTCCTGGGCATGGTGGTTTCCTACGTGCGGGCCAAAGCGGAGTCCTTGGGCTACCACGCATCGGTAGGGATCGCCGAAAGGGCCGAGCGGTTGGCGTCCGTGCTCCTGGTCGCCGGGTTGACGGGGCTGGGACTTCCGCCGGTAGTCCTCTTCGCCACGATGATCCTTTTGGCACTCGCCAGCGTGGTCACGATCGTCCAGCGCATGGCCACAGTCCGCAAGCAGGCCATGGCCGAAGCCAACGGCATGGGAAGCGGCGCCCAGGCCTAAACGCAGCAGCGCTTCCAGGGAAGTGGCATCTGACCAGAGTCCCTCAACTGCCGTTGTGCAGCTGTCCTACCAGTTGCGGTTCACACCCGCTGACGGCAGTAATGAAAGTACTGCCGGACCCCGTCCTGCGACTACTATTACTAGTACTTGGTCACCTTGACCTGAAAACCCGGTGCGCGTTGAAAGCGGCCCTTGGCTGCCCGTGTCCCCGGCAAGAAGGTCGTTTATCTACCCATAGGGGTTTTTGTGTCTACACAAGATGTAAGCAACGAAGCCGGTTCGTCCGCGAACAGCGTCACGGGCAGCAGCCGCGTTAAGCGGGGCATGGCTGAGATGCTCAAGGGCGGCGTCATCATGGACGTCGTTAACGTCGAGCAGGCCCGCATCGCCGAGGATGCCGGCGCCGTGGCTGTCATGGCGCTCGAGCGTGTTCCGGCTGATATCCGCGCCCAGGGTGGCGTGTCCCGCATGTCCGATCCTGACATGATCGAGTCGATCATTGCTGCGGTGTCCATCCCGGTGATGGCCAAGGCCCGCATCGGCCACTTCGTCGAGGCCCAGGTCCTGCAGTCCCTCGGTGTGGATTACATCGACGAGTCCGAGGTGTTGACCCCGGCGGACTACATCAACCACATCGACAAGTGGAACTTCACCGTGCCTTTCGTTTGTGGTGCCACCAACCTCGGAGAGGCGCTGCGCCGCATCAATGAAGGTGCGGCGATGATCCGCTCCAAGGGCGAAGCCGGCACCGGCGATGTCTCCAACGCCACCGGTCACATGCGCAAGATCCGCACCGAGATCGCCCAGCTCGCCGCCCTTCCCGAGGACGAGCTGTACGTTGCGGCCAAGGAACTGCAGGCTCCGTACGAACTCGTCAAGGAAGTCGCCGCCACGGGCAAGCTTCCGGTGGTGCTGTTCACCGCTGGTGGCATCGCGACCCCGGCTGATGCTGCGATGATGATGCAGCTCGGCGCCGACGGTGTGTTCGTCGGTTCCGGTATCTTCAAGTCCGGCAACCCGGCCCAGCGCGCGGCCGCCGTCGTCAAGGCCACCACGTTCCACGACGACCCTGACGTGATCGCCAAGGTCTCCCGCGGCCTGGGCGAAGCCATGGTCGGCATCAACGTCGACGAGATCCCGCAACCGCACCGCCTCGCCGAACGCGGCTGGTAGTAAGCGGCTGGTAGTAAGCAGCACAACGACGCCGGAGGGCCGCCCGCGAAGGGCAGCCACCCGGCGTCGTTCGTTAAAACCGTAAGATTCGCGTCCTCAACGGTGGCGCGCCAAGTACTTCCGGCTCCGCGATCGTAGGATGGCGGTTATGGGCAAGATCACACGTATGGGCGCCGTACTGAAGCGGACAGCGATCGTATTCCCTGCGGCCACGCTCTTGCTGATCATGGGTGCATGCGGCGTCATCGCCGAAAATGATGCGCGGGAGCAGAGCGGTTCCCCCGCACCGACCGAAACCCAGGCGCCGACCCCCAGTCCAACGCCGACCCCAACGCCGGGCAAGGGGCCGGCCTGCCCCACGCTCCGCTGTACGTCCATCACCGTGACCGGGGACATGCTGGTGCATACCCAACTCTGGCAGCAGGCCCGCGCGGATGCTGCCGCGGCGGGCCAGCCCGGGTACACCTTCGTGCCGCTCCTGGAAGGGCAGCGGCCCTACATCCGCAACAGCGACCTGGCCATCTGTCACCAGGAAACCCCGGTGGCCACCCCGGACGGGCCGTTCTCCGCCTACCCCTCCTTCAACGTTCCGCCGCAGATCGTCACAGCCGCCAAGGACGTTGGCTACCAGGCCTGCACCACGGCCAGCAACCACACCATAGACCGCGGGACGGAAGGATTGCTCCGCACCCTCGATGCACTGGATGCCGCCGGTCTGAAGCACACGGGCTCCTACCGTACGGAAGCAGCAGCGCAGGAGATCCTGATGCTCAAAACGGAAGCCGCCACGGTCGCCGTGATCATCGGCACCTACGGCCTTAACGGGCAAATCCCGGAATACCCCTGGTTGGTCGATGCCCTGGATCCGGCGGCCATGATCGCGAAGGCGGCCAAGGCGCGAAGCCTGGGCGCAGATATTGTCCTGGGTGTTATGCACGCCGGCGACGAATACGCCAGCGAGCCCAACCTGCAGCAACACGAGGTAGCCCACGCCCTGGTGGACAGTGGCCAGTTCACGATGATCTATGGCCACCACACCCACTCTGTCCTGCCGATCGAGAACTACAAAGGCACCTGGATCGTCTATGGCCTGGGCAACGGGGTCACTGAACTCTCGCCCTGGTACGTCGTCAATAACGAGGGCCTGCTGGTCCGCGCACAGTTCAGCCAGAATGAAGCCGGCCAGTGGACCACCTCCGACCTCGCGTGGGCGCCGTCGGTCATTGTCCGTGATCCTTACCGCTGGTGCTCTGTGGCCAGTGACGCCCCGCAGGGTGTCTGCGCCTCCCCGGCGGCGGACGCCGCCACCCACCAGCGCACCAAGGCGGTGGTGGAGTCGATGGGCGCTGCCACAGCAGGAGCCCACGAACTGCTCATCACCAAGGAGAAATAGATAGGCCCCTACCGCGGACGGCGGGCTGCATGCTCGCGCGCGAGGCGGGCGTAGTCGTCGTCGGGCGTTCCCGGAACGAAGTTTCCGAACCTGCGTTCGGCGGCTGTCCTGATCAGGAAGTCGGCAATCGCCGGGTTCTTCGGCAGCAGGGATCCGTGGAGGTAGCTGGCCACCACGTTGCGGTACCTGGCGCCTTCGTGGCCGTCCTTGCTGTTGTTGCCGGCGCCCTTGGTGACGGTTCCAAGAGGCTCGACGCCGGAACCCAGGGTGGTCTGTCCGCTGTGGTTTTCGTATCCCAGGACATCGCCGAACTCGGGAGACTTGAGGATGACGTTGCCGATCAGGCGCTCGTCCGTTCCATGGGTTTCGACGTCGAGGATGCCGATACCAGGGATGACCGGGCCGGCACTGGTCTTGAAGAACTTGCCGAAAAGCTGGTACAGCCCACAGATCACCAACATGGGTGCGCCGTCGTCGGCCATGCCGCGGAGCAGCTCAGCGCGGGACTGGAGGTCCTCCTGGATAACCACCTGGCCGCTGTCCTGGCCGCCGCCGCCGACAATAATGTCGATGTCATCCGGAAAGTCGTCACCTACGTTGTATTCAAGCAGTTCCGGCTTGTAGCCGTGCCACGTGATGCGCTGCTTCAGCACCAGGGCATTGCCCCAATCCCCGTAGATGTTCATGTCCTTGGGGTAGAGCTGCAGGACGCGAAGGGTTCCCTTGCCGGGCTGGGCTTCCGAGGTCATGAGACCACCTCAACTATGGTGATTTTGGACAGTTCGCGCCGGATGGCGAGCATGGCTGTGTAGGTGCAGAAAATCCGCTTGGGTTTGCCCCTGGAGCCGTCAATGAAGGCGTGCAGGGCCTCATTGATGTCAGGTTCCACGCCACCGAAACGCACGTCGTCGTATTGCAGCCGAAGGGCCATGTCGTACGCGCGGACTCCGGTCAGCAGGTCCACCCCGTTGGTGCGCAAGGAGTCGAACTCCACGTCCCACAGCCAGGACATGTCCCGGCCATCGGCGTAGTTGTCGTTGATCGCGATCATCGTGGCATAGCCGCCTGCAGGGAAGGATTTCAGGCCCAGGCGGAAACCGCTCGGGTTCTTCACGAGCACCAGTTCCAGCGGTTGGCCGTCCACAGTAAGGCTTTCACCACGGCCGAAGGCCGGAGCCACGTTACCCAGCGCCTTGACCAGTTTGGGTGTGTCCACAGCCCCGGTATGGAGGATCGCTCGGGCCAGGGAAAGGGCGGCCGCAGCGTTGAAGATGTTGTAGACGCCCCGCAGCTTCATGGTGGTGGTGACAGTTTCGCCGTCGAACTCAAAGTCTGCGTCCTGGGCACCAACACGGCGGAGTACGACGTCGGCAGCAGGGCCGGCGGGAACGTCGCCGTCGGTGCCGTCCACCGTGGTACCGGGGGAGGCAGTACCTGTCGCCGTACGCATGTCGTCGTCGTTGGGGAAGGTGCTGCGGAGCGACTCGTCGAGGCCGAAGTACCGCACAGACGCGGTTCCGGGGGCCGAAGGCCCGGCCAGGACATCCGCGATCCGCGCTACCCGAGGGTCTTCACGGTTAAGGACCACGGTTTCGGTGGTCTTGACGGCGATGTGTTCCAGCAGCCTGGCGGTCTTGTCGATTTCGCCGAACCGGTCCAGTTGGTCACGCAGGACATTGAGCAACAGGCTGAAGCGCGGCTGGACCTTGTTGACGAAATGAACGGCATGGGCCTCATCCAGTTCCAGGACGGCAACATCGGCGTCCAGGGTGCCTTTCCAGTCCACATCACCGAGCAGCGAGGCTGCGACGCCGCGGGTGAAGTTGCTGCCGGTGCGGTTGGTGAAGACCTTCAAGCCCTGGCTTTCGAGCAGCTCCACCACCATTTTCGTGGTGGTTGTCTTGCCGTTGGTACCGCTCACCACAGCCACGCCGTGGGGGAGTGAGGCCAGCGTCCGCTGCATGAAGCCGGGATCGATTTTCTCCACTACCAGCCCGGGAAAAGCCGACCCTCCACCACGGAGCCGGGACAGGGAACGGACCAGCTTGCCGAGGGGAACGCTGAAGGAAAACATGCTCTGTAATATATCCCAGACGCGGCATGAAGCCGGGGTGGAAGCCGGCCGGGACGGTGTTTGAGGCCCGGGCCACTATGATGGTCGAATGACCCATTCCCTTTCCGACGCTTCATCGCGCCCGGGTGCAGGGCTCCGGATCGGTGTGTTGGCTCTCCAGGGCGATTTCCGTGAACACATCCATGCCGTGGAAGCCGCCGGCGCCCAGGGCATTGGTGTGCGGCGCCCTGCTGAACTGGACGACGTCGATGGCCTGATCATCCCGGGCGGCGAGTCGACCACCATCGATAAACTTTCCCGGATCTTCGAGATCGCGGAGCCTCTTCGGAAACGGATTGCCGACGGCCTTCCGGTGTACGGATCCTGCGCAGGCATGATCCTGCTGGCGGACCAGATTGCCGATCCCGCCACCGACCTCGAGGGCAATCCCCAGCAGACCTTCGGTGGCCTGGACATCACGGTCCGCCGCAACGCCTTTGGACGCCAGCGCGAATCCTTCGAAACCGACCTCGACTTCAAAGGACTGGAATTCAGCGCGGCGGAGGGCGGAACCGTGGATCCTGTCCACGCCGTCTTCATCCGCGGTCCGTGGGTAGAGCGGGTGGGACCTGGCGTTGAAGTACTCGCCCAGGTCGATCCGGACCATGCCACCCACACGGCCACTTTGCACGGATTGGCTAGAATTGTTGCAGTGCGCTCCGGCCACCTGCTGGCCACCTCCTTCCATCCGGAAGTGACGGGCGAGAAGCGCGTGCATGAACTCTTTATTCGAATGATCAGAGGAGAAGCGTAAAGCATGTCAGGCCACTCCAAATGGGCGACCACCAAGCACAAGAAAGCCGTCATTGACGCCCGCCGTGCAAAGTCGTTCGCCAAGCTGATCAAGAACATCGAAGTTGCCGCCCGTATGGGTGGTCCCGACCTTTCGGGCAACCCCGGCCTCGAGCTTGCCGTTACCAAGGCCAAGAAGACCTCGGTCCCCAACGACAACATCGACCGTGCCATCAAGCGTGGCGCCGGGCTGACCGGCGAAGTGGTCGACTACACCGAAATCATGTACGAAGCCCGCGGCCCGCAGGGTTCGGCGCTGCTGATCGAATGCCTCACGGACAACAAGAACCGCGCGGCCTCCGAAGTCCGCCTCGCCATTTCACGCAACGGTGGAACCATTGCCGACCCCGGGTCGGTCAGCTACCTCTTCACCCGCAAGGGCGTGGTGGTCCTTCCCAAGAACGGGCTCAGCGAGGACGACATCCTGATGGCGGTCCTGGAAGCAGGAGCCGAGGAAGTCAAGGACAGTGGCGACAACTGGGAGATCCACTCCGAACCGTCGGACATCCAGGCCATCCGCGACGCCCTGAAGGACGCCGGCATCGAGTACGACTCCGATGAAGTCGAGTTCGTCCCCTCCATGCAGGTGGACCTGGACCTGGACGGCGCCAAGAAGTTCATGAAGCTCGTGGACGCCCTGGAAGACCTCGATGACGTGCAGAATGTCTACAGCAACGCGGACTTCAGCGACGACGTCCAGGCCGCGCTCGACGCCGAGTAGGCACCAAGGAATCTTTACCGCTGACAGGAAGGCCCGGAATTGACTCTTCGTGTATTGGGAGTCGATCCGGGCCTTACCCGTTGCGGCATCGGTGTGGTTGATATTGAACGGAACCGCCGCGCCACCATGGTTGCTGTCGGTGTCGTGGGAACGTCCGCGGATCTTTCCCTGGACAAGCGGCTGCTCGCCATTGCGCAGGCGATCGACGAATGGCTCGACCTTCACAAGCCGGACGTTGTGGCGGTGGAGCGGGTCTTCTCGCAGATGAACGTGAGCACCGTGATGGGAGTCGCCCAGGCCTCGGGTGTGGTGATCGCAGCCGCGGCGCGCAGGAATATCCCCGTAGCCCTGCATACCCCCTCCGAGGTCAAGGCGGCTGTGACGGGAAGCGGCGGTGCCAACAAGGAGGCCGTGACCAAGCTCGTGACCAAGATTCTTCGGTTGGATGCGCCGCCAAAACCGGCCGATGCCGCCGACGCCCTGGCCTTGGCCCTGACGCACGCGTGGCGGGCAGGCAGTGTGGCTGCACCGGGAACGGGCGGCCAAGGGACGCTCACCCCCGCCCAACGTGCCTGGGCGGAGGCTGAGGCAAAGGCGCGGCGGTCGCGGTGATTGTCCGGCGCCCTTGCTAGGGTATTCGTAGATATGTTCGGATAATGTGGCGGTCCAGTCCCACGGGCCGGCGCAATAAATGTCAGGAGCCGGGTTTTGATCAGTTTTCTCCGCGGGACAGTAGCCCATGTTGGTCTGTCCACCGCCGTGATCGACCTCAACGGTGCGGGGATGAGCGTGTATGCCACGCCGCAGACCTTGAGCCACCTCAAAGTCGGCTCCGAAGCAAAGCTCTTCACGTCGATGATCGTGCGTGAAGATTCCCTGACCCTGTTTGGTTTCGCCGACGACGACGAACGCGAAGTGTTCGAGGTCCTGCTGAGCGTCAGTGGCGTCGGACCTCGACTGGCCTTGGCCGTCCTGGCCGTCCATGAGCCTGAGGCCATCCGCCTGGCAGCGCACACTGGTGACAACAAGGCGTTCACCAAAGTGCCGGGAATCGGGCCCAAGGTCGCGGGCAGGATCGTCCTCGAACTTGCCGGAAAGCTGGTCCCACACGGCACCGGTGCCGTTGCGTCTCCCGCCGTGGCGGCGGGACCGGACTGGAAGCCCCAGGTAGTGGCCGCCATGACCAGCCTTGGCTGGTCGGAAAAAGACGCCACGGGAAGTATCGACAAAGCCATGGCGGATTCCCCGGAGTTGGTGGACTCCGGAAACGTCGCCCAGATCCTCCGCGCAACATTGCGCTGGCTTGGGCAGGATGGCGCGCGTGCGGGCAACCGCGTAGGCAGCCGTGGCTGAGCAGTCACTCGTCGCGGGAGGCGAGGAGCCGGAAGAGCGGGTCATCGAGGCGGCCCTCCGACCCAAGAATCTTCATGATTTCGTGGGGCAGCACCGGGTCAGGAAGCAACTCTCCCTGGTTCTGGAGGCCTCCCGCTTGCGTGGGCGGAGCGCCGACCATGTGCTCCTGTCCGGTCCGCCGGGCCTGGGCAAGACCACACTGGCCATGATCATCGCGGCGGAAATGAACGCACCGCTGCGGATCAGCAGCGGGCCGGCCATCCAGCACGCCGGAGACCTTGCGGCCATTCTGTCCTCATTGTCCGAGGGCGAAGTGCTTTTCCTGGACGAGATCCACCGTATGTCACGGCCTGCGGAAGAAATGCTGTACATGGCCATGGAAGATTTCCGGGTGGACATCGTGGTCGGCAAGGGTGCCGGGGCCACAGCCATTCCACTGGAACTTCCGCCGTTCACCCTTGTGGGTGCCACCACCAGGGCAGGGTTGCTCCCCGGGCCGCTGCGGGACCGTTTCGGATTCACGGGCCACCTCGAGTTCTATGCCGTGGAGGAACTGGAACTGGTTCTTCGGCGCTCAGCCGGACTTTTGGACCTGAAGGTGAACTCGGCAGGTTTTACGGAGATCGCCGGGCGTTCCCGGGGGACGCCGCGTATTGCCAACCGGCTGCTTCGGCGGGTGAGGGACTGGGCACTGGTTCACGGCATCGACCAGATCGACGCCCGTTCCGCATCGGCGGCACTGGATATGTACGAAGTCGACGAACGCGGCCTGGACCGTTTGGACCGTTCTGTGCTGGAAGCTCTCATCACCAAATTCAATGGTGGACCGGTCGGCCTTTCCACCCTGGCGATTGCGGTGGGGGAGGAGCCCGAGACCGTGGAGACTGTGGCAGAGCCCTTTTTGGTCAGGGAGGGCCTGCTGGGGAGGACTCCAAGGGGCCGCATTGCCATGGCTTCTGCCTGGACCCACTTGGGCTACGCTGTGCCGGCCGGGGTCTTCGGACAGGAAACCCTCAGCCTTTTTGACGAGGACCAGACCACGCCGATCGTTTGAATCGCTCCGGTTGACATGATGCGTTCAGCTTTACCCTCTAGACTGGTATGACGCTCGGCACGTTCGAGTCCTTGATCCATGCGTGCTTGCTGGATCGTCGGGGACGTTGCCGTGGACCAGAACGTAAGTACAGAACGGAACTTCCCTGTGGATCCAATGACCATATTGCTGTTCGTCATGCTTGGACTCTTTGTCTTCATGATGTTCCGCAAAAACAAGAAGACCCAGCAGCAGCAGGCTGAGATGCAGTCGAAGTTTGCTCCTGGTGTCGACGTCATGACCAGCTTCGGTCTCTTCGGCCGCATCGTGTCCATCGATGACGCCGAGAACAAGGTTGTTCTTGAGCTTTCTCCCGGCAACGAGGCCACGGTTCACCGCCAGGCCGTCACCAAGATCCTTGACAAGGTCGAAGAAGAAGCCCCGGTGGTTCCGAACGATGCTTCTTCCCTCACGGCCGCGGATGCCGACGCTCCTGCAGCGAACGAGACGCCGGAGGAAACCATCGCGCGCCTCAACAAAGAGGACAAGAAGGACAACTAGCACCGTCAGTCGCGGCAACACCGCGCAAGAAAACTTCTACGGCAGCGGAGAGCCGCCGGCAGGCGCTTACAGGCGTCCGCCGGCGGCTGTCCGGCGATAACAGGAAGATCGAACATGGCACGGACCGGCCCTAAGAACTCAGCCCGCAGGGTGCTGACCTGGCTAGGCGCAATATTCGTTGTACTCACCGCCGTCCTCGGTGGCGGCGTCCTGACCGGCAACGCCAGCTGGGCGCCAAAGCTTGCACTGGACCTCGAAGGCGGTACCCAGATGATCCTGGCGCCCCGGGTTGAGGGCTCCAGCGAAATCAATGAGGAGCAGCTGAACCAGGCTGTTGCCATCATCCGCCAGCGCGTGGACGGCTCCGGTGTTGCCGAAGCCGAGATCAGCACCCAGTCCGGACGCAACGTGGTGGTCAGCCTTCCCGGAACTCCGTCCAAGGAGACCCGGGACCTGATCCAGGCCTCTGCCGACATGAACTTCCGTCCTGTCATTGCCGCGGCGGACCCCTCGGCGATTCCTGAGGAATCCCGCACGCCGGATGACCAGCTGCCCAAGCCAACGGCTGAGCCGGCCAACGCCAGCGACACCAACTGGGTAACACCGGAGGTCTATAAGGAATTCGAGGCGCTGGACTGCGTCAACCCGTCCACGGAAAGGCGGGAACGGTCCGACCCCGCCAAGCCCCTGGTGACGTGCGAGGCTGCCACTGCCCAGACACCGGCCATCAAGTACATTCTTGGCCCGGTGGAAGTCAAAGGCCAGGACATCGCCGACTCCGACTTCACGCAGGTCCAGGGTGCCCAGGGTTCCGTCACGAACTCCTGGGGCGTGAACATCGTCTTCAACGGCAATGCCACCGAGAAGTTCAAGCAGGTCACCGAACGCCTCAACCAGTACTATGTAGCGGCCCAGGCACAGGGCACCGAGGATCCCAAGGCGCAGTTCGCAATTGTCCTTGACGACCAGGTGATTTCAGCTCCCCGCTCCCTGGCAGTGATCACGGACGGACGTCCCCAGATCACCGGCAACTTCACGCAGGCATCTGCCAAGGCATTGTCCGACCAGCTCCGCTACGGCGCCCTGCCGATTTCCTTCGAGATCCAGTCGCAGGAGCAAATCTCGGCAACGCTCGGCAGCGACCAGCTCCGGCTGGGCCTCCTTGCCGGCGTGATCGGCCTCCTGCTGGTAGTGGTGTACTCGTTGTTCCAGTACCGTGCCCTGGGGCTGGTCACCATCGCCTCCCTGGTGGTGGCAGGTGTTTTGACGTACTTGGCAATCGCCATTCTGGGCTGGACCGAGAACTACCGCCTGTCCCTGGCAGGTGTGGCCGGCTTGATCGTGGCCATCGGCCAGACCGCCGACTCCTTCATTGTCTACTTCGAACGCATCCGCGATGAGCTTCGCGAAGGACGTGGACTGGTCTCGGCCGTGGAGAATGGCTGGAAGCGCGCCAAGCGGACGGTCCTTGCGTCCAAGGCCGTGAACCTCCTGGCTGCGTTGGTGTTGTACTTCGTGGCAGTGGGCAACGTGCGTGGCTTCGCCTTCACCTTGGGCCTGACGGCCGTGGCGGACCTGATCGTCGTCTTCATGTTCACGCACCCCACGCTCCAGCTCCTTGCCCGGACCAAGTTCTTTGGCGAAGGCCACAGGTTCTCTGGTCTTTCACCTGACCGGCTCGGCGCCGTTCCGCTCTACCGCGGGGCAGGTCGGCTGCGTACTCCTGACGAAAAGCCCGTTCCCATGCGGACACGAAATGCCGGTGCCTCTGCCGAGGCCGAGCGGCGTATGACCATTGCCGAACGGCGCCTTGCTGCGAAGGGCCAACTGACCGGTACTTCCCAGGGCACCAAGGAGGAGAAGTAATGACCACGAGCTTTGCCACCTTCGGTTACGAGCTTTACACAGGCAAGCGGTCCTACAACTTTGTCGGCGCCAAGAAGATCTGGTTTGTCGTCGCCGCTGTGGCCGTGGCGCTGTCCATCCTGATTCCCCTGCTCAAGGGTGGATTCAATCTGGGCATCGAGTTCCGCGGCGGTTCCGAATTCACCGTCTCCAATGTCAAGACCACGGACGCCTCGCTGGGGGAGAAGGCAGTCCATGATGTGGTTGCCGGCGCGGTACCCCGTGTGGCGAATGTAGCCGGTAACACCATGCGCATCCAGACCGACCAACTCACTGACGAGGAAACCCTCCGGATCAAAGAGGGCTTGACCAGTGCGTACGGTGTCTCCGACAACGAGGTGACGTCCACCTTTGTTGGCCCCACGTGGGGCCAGGACGTAACCCGCCAGGCGCTGATCGGCCTGGCTGTGTTCGTGGGCCTTGCGGCAGTACTGATGGCCTTGTACTTCCGGACCTGGAAAATGTCGCTGTCAGCCCTGGTGGGAATGGTGGTCACCATGTTCACCACGGCGGGTGTCTACGCCCTGAGCGATTTTGAAGTGACGCCGTCGGCCATCATCGGCTTCCTGACGGTCCTCAGCTATTCCCTGTACGACACTGTGGTGGTGTTCGACAAGATCAGGGAAAACACCTCGGACATCGCTACGTCCACCCGCCGCACGTTCGGCGAGGAAGTGAATCTGGCAGTGAACCAAACCCTGGTCCGCTCCATCAACACCATGATGGTTGCCGTGCTGCCGGTGGCCGCGATTCTCTTCATCGGTGCCGGGCTCCTCGGTGCCGGAACACTCCGCGACCTTTCCCTGGCGCTGTTCGTCGGCATCCTCATCGGTACGGCCGCCACGATCTTTATTGCTGCGCCGCTGTATGCCTGGCTGCGGCAAGGAGAACCGGAACTGGTCAAGCAGGCCAAGAGGGTCCACCACCGTCGTTCCGCGGCCGCTGTCTAAAGCGGTTCCGCAGCATTCAGCGTCCCTTGGGCCGGCCTCCGTCATCACGCGGAGGCCGGCTCTTTGACTTGCCCGGTTGCCGCTGGTGTGCTCCCCGGTTGGAGAAGCATTCGGTGACAGGAATAGACTGGGATAATTAAATCGGTCGTGAGGGGTACTTCTGTGGAAGAACGTGCGACGTCGGCACCACCGGCGGGCGGGGAAGACGGTCACGGCAGCGTGACGGTTCCGGCAACCAGCGTTGCCGGGCGGGCTCTTGGTGCTGTCCCCGTGGACGCTGCGGGCTCGCGGCCCACCTTCCCGGGGCGGCGCGAGCGGACCAGGGTCCCCGCCTGGCCCGCCTGACAGGACGCGGTGTCGCACCGTACTCGCCCATTCTTGAACCCTTGCTGCGCACCGTCCGAGCCAATAATCCCAAAGAGGACTTCGACCTCATCCAGCGGGCGTTTACCGTCGCCGAGCGCAGCCACCAGGGACAGAAGCGCAAGAGCGGTGACCCATACATCACCCATCCGGTAGCCGTTGCCACGATTCTTGCCGAACTCGGCATGACCGGCACCACGCTGGCTGCCGCTTTGCTCCATGACACGGTGGAGGATACGCCGTACACCTTGGCTGACCTCACCCGGGATTTCGGCCCCGAAGTGGCCATGCTGGTGGACGGTGTCACCAAGCTGGACAAGGTGAGCTTCGGCGAGGCCGCCCAGTCCGAGACCGTGCGCAAGATGGTCGTGGCCATGGCCAAGGACATCCGGGTCCTCATGATCAAGCTCGCGGACCGGCTCCACAACGCCCGGACCTGGCGTTTTGTCTCGGCAGAGTCGTCCTCGCGGAAAGCGCGGGAGACGCTGGAGATTTTCGCGCCCCTCGCCCACAGGCTGGGCATGAACACCATCAAGTGGGAACTGGAAGACCTGTCCTTCGCTGCGCTCTATCCCAAGGTCTACGAGGAAATCGTGCGGATGGTGGGGGACCGCACCCCGGAGCGCGAGAAGAGCCTCAGCGTCATCCGCAACCAGATCGCGGACGACCTCCGGACCGCGCGGATCAAGGCCACCATTACGGGCCGGCCCAAGCACTACTACTCCATCTACCAGAAGATGATCGTCCGGGACAAAGACTTCGACGACATCAACGACCTCATGGGTGTCCGCGTCCTGGTTGATTCGGTCAGGGACTGTTACGCGGCGCTCGGTACCCTCCATTCGCGATGGAACCCGCTGCCAGGGCGGTTCAAGGATTACATCGCCATGCCCAAGTTCAACATGTACCAATCGCTGCACACGACAGTGATTGGCCCTGGCGGTAAACCGGTGGAAATCCAGATCCGCACCCACGAGATGCATCGCCGTGCCGAGTACGGCGTGGCTGCGCACTGGAAGTACAAGGACCAGCCCAACCGTACGGCCGTGGGTCCGGGCAGTCCCCGCGACGGCGACATGGGCTGGCTGCGGTCGCTGGTGGACTGGCAGCAGGAGACCTCCGATCCCGGCGAGTTCCTCGATTCCCTCCGCTACGAGATCAACGCCCGGGAAGTCTTCGTCTTCACGCCCAAGGGGGAGGTCATGGCCCTCCCGGCGGGTTCCACCCCGGTGGACTTTGCCTATGCCGTGCACACGGAAGTGGGGCACCGGACCATTGGCGCCCGCGTCAACGGCAAGCTCGTCCCGCTCAACAGCGAGCTGAACCACGGCGACTGGGTGGAGATTTTCACGTCCAAGGCCGAAGGTGCAGGTCCCAGCCAGGACTGGCAGCATTTCGTTAAGTCCGCCCGGGCCAGGAACAAGATCCGCCAGTGGTTCTCCAAGGAACGCCGCGAGGAAGCGATCGACCGCGGCAAGGACATGCTGACCCGCGCCATGCGGAAGCAGAACCTGCCCCTTCAGCGGCTCATGACCCACGACGCCTTGTCGACAGTGGCCGAGGACTTCCACTACGTCGACATCTCCGGACTGTATGCCGGCGTGGGCGATGGCCATACCTCGGCCCAGTCGGTCATGGAAAAGCTCATGGAGCAATTGAGCGGCCATGAGACGCCTGATGAGGAGCTCGATGAGGTCAGCATTCCTACCCAGGTGGCCAAGACCAAGTTCTCCGACTCCGGTGTCATTGTGCGCGGTGTAGGTGATGTGTGGGTCAAGCTCGCCCGATGCTGTACGCCCGTGCCACCGGATCCGATCCTTGGCTTCGTCACCCGGGGCTCCGGTGTGTCGATCCACCGGACTGACTGCACCAACGTTTCCGGGCTTCGCGACCAGCCTGACAGGATCGTGGAGGTTGAGTGGGCTCCTACGCAATCCAGTGTGTTCCTGGTGGAAATCCAGGTCGAGGCACTGGACCGCAAGTCACTGCTCTCCGACGTTACCCGCGTTTTGTCCGACAACCACGTGAACATCCTCGCCGCCTCGGTGCACACGTCCAGCGACCGCGTGGCTATCTCGAAGTTCGCGTTTGAGATGGGCGACCCCAAGTATCTGCACCATGTCCTGAACGCGGTTCGCCGGATCGATGGTGTCTTTGACGTGTACCGCACTACAGGCAACCGGCGGCGCAACTAGCAACTCGCAACCAGCAACTAGGGGGACGGCCGGCCCGCCCCGGAGGAGGCAAGCCTGCCAAGGGTATCCAGGGCGCGCTTTTTGTGCGGAACCCGTGGCGCGGACTCGACGGCAAGGAGGAGCAGCCTCAGCCGGACCCCAAGCTCCGGGTCCTGCAGCAGGCCCCTCAAGGCCGGAATCGCCTCCCGCTGGTCCACGTGCAGGGCTATGTCCGCAGCTGTCCTCAACGGGCTGCTGACCAGCATCCCCCCGATGCTGACGACGTCCATCTGACCCAGCCGGACTTCATGGAGATTGCATCCCTTGGCGCCCCGGAGGCTGGAGATGCGGTGTTTGGCATCGACAAGCAGCGACAGGTCCTTTGGGGGGCTGGCGCAGCCATAGATCCATGCGGCCGTGAGTCTCCCGGCGACCACCTTGGTACGTATTTTCCCGGGGACAGTCAGCGACGCTGCGCGGGCGCGCAGCCGGGCTGTTACGTCAACGCCGGGGGCGGCATAGCTTTTGCCGTAGACCGGCCGGAGGACACCGTCCACCGACATGCCCTGGAGCTCATGCCACGTAAAGATGCGGCCGGGCGAATAGAGCTCCTGAAGAGTCGGTTCCTGCAGGATTTGCACCGTGGCCGAAGCGGGGTACGCCGGAGGAGACGGGGAGATGCGGGGAAGAGCCATTCAATGATCATTCCCTGAGCGCGCAGAACGGGTACAGGCCCCGCAGCGGCTATGTGGAAAACCGTTACGGGGCCTGCGGGTGTTGCTGGATCGGCGGGGATCAGGCGAGGTCGCTGGCTGAGCGCTGGATCTGGTCCAGCCAAGCCTCGCGTGCCTCCAGTGCCTCGCGTGCTGCCTTGATGCGTCGCTGGTCGCCGGCCTTCTCAGCCTTGGCGAGATCGTCCTTGAGTCCCGCGATGGCAGACTCAAGCTGGGACAAGGCGCTGTTGGTCCGGGCCTTGGTTTCCGGGTTGCTGCGGCGCCACTGATCGTCTTCGGCCTCGCGGACAGCATCCTCGACCTTGCGGAGGCCGGCTTCGATGCGGCCCATGTCGGCGCGGGGAACCTTGCCTGCGTCCTCCCAGCGGTCGCGGATGGACTGCAGGGCCTTCTTGGCGGCGTTGAGATCCGTGACAGGCAGGAGCGCCTGTGCCTCGGCGACCAATTGCTCCTTCACCGTCAGGTTCGCAGCGTACTCCTGGTCAATTTGCTCGTTGGCGGCCTGGCGGTTGGTGAAGAAGACATCCTGGGCGGCGCGGAAGCGTGCCCACAGCGCGTCGTCGTCCTTGCGGCTGGCGCGCGGGGTGGCCTTCCACTGGTCCATGAGCCGGCGGTATTCTCCGGCTGCGTAGCCCCACTCCCTGGACGAGGACAGGGCCTCGGCTTCGGCGATCAGGGCTTCCTTGGCGGCCTTCGCAGCGGAGTTGTTGCTGTCCAGCTGGGAGAAGTAGGCGCGGCGGTGGCGATCAAAGACCGTACGCGCGGAACGGAACCGCTTCCAGAGGGCATCCTCGTTGCTGCGACCCAAACGGACGCCGCTCTTCTGCGCGGCTTTCCAGCTCTCGAAGAGCTCGTTCATCCGGGCGCTGGAAGTCTTCCACTGGATCTGGGCAGGATCCTGGCCGGCGATGGACTCGGCTTCAGCCACGATTGCTTCCCGGGCCGCAAGCTCGTTCGCCCGGATCGCGTCATGGGCGGCCTTCTCCGACTTCTCGAGTTCAACGATCTGCCCGGAGAGGGTGTCCAGCCGGGCTTCGGCGGAACGGATGTCTCCCACCATGTTCCGCTCTGCCAGTTGCTCGCGCAGGTGGTTGACGGTCTTCTGCATGTCGGTGGCAGGCGCCTTGGATTCCACGCGGTGCTCCAACAAGACAACCTGGGCGATGACGTCGTCGAACTTGCGCGCGAAGTAGCCCAGGGCCTCGTCAGGCGTTACGCCGGGGTATTGGCCCACGGCAATCTCTTCCCCGTCCAAGGTGAGGAAAACGTGTCCATCACCCTCGGCGCGGCCCCACTTTGCGGCTTCCGCGAGTGAGGAAGCAGACACTGCCGGCGCTGCCGGCACGACGGCGGCAGGAGTTTTGGGACGGGCAGCGAAAGCTGCGGGGGAAGGAGCCGGGCGGGGCGCGGAGGGCTTGCCGGACCCGGCAGCGGTTGCTGCCTCGGTGCCGGCGCTGCCGTTTGCCGAGGCAGCTTCCTCGTTGGCCACTACTGCTGATTCGTCGGATTTCTGACTGTCTGTCACCGCTAAAAGTCTTTCGCTTGGAGGGACTGCTAAGGTAATACGCCCCGGGCCGGGGCCCTGAGCTGGTTACTTCAGAGAAAACGAGTCTATCGTGACAGGTGCCACAGGGGCGCCGTCCGTGGTGTTTTCGCCCGGCGTGAGCCCTGCGGCAGCAATCGCTGTGACCACGTCAAGGCCGCTGGTGACCTTGCCGACCACGGTATAGCCGCCGGCGTTGTCAGCCGAGATCGTGGTGTCTTTGTAGACAATAAAGAACTGGTGCCCGTTACCGTATGCGTCGTTGCCGGTGCGGGCTACGGCAATGGTCCCCGCGGGGTAGAGATTGTCTGCAGGGGTGTTCTCGAGGGGGCCCCAACGATAGCCGGGGTCGTCGGCGCCGCTGGCATCTTTTGCCCCGCATTGCAGAAGCCCAAAGGTCTCTGCCGTGGTCAGCCGGTGGCACAACGCCCCGCTGTAGTAGTTGCTGTCTGCCAATGACTTGAAGACTGCGGCGGCCTGGGGAGCTGCGGTGCCGTTCAGCTCTACTCCCACTGCGCCACCGTTCAGGGAGAGTTCTCCCGTGAAGGTCTTGCCGGCTGCTGTTTCCGGCCCGGGAATTCCGGCGCTGTTGGACGCTGAAGGGGACGCGGATGTGGTGTTCAGGCCGGCTTCGGCGGCGGCAAACTCAGCCTCCGTGGGGTTGGAACTGAAAACGGTCAGTTGCAGCACCACCGCGAGAACCACTGCCACGCCGGCTGCACTGGCTGCAAGGACGTTGTCGCGCTTCCGGCGCTTGCCTTGCTCCTGCCGGAGTGCACGCTTGGCTTCCATCTGCCGGATACGCCGTCTTGCTTCGCGGTCATCCCGCGACCTTGTTGCCAAGAGTCCTCCTGAAAGTGTCCACGTCCACGGCTGCCTGCAGGGCCGGCGTGCTGTATTAGATGTGCACGCGCGGAAAGCATAAACTGGCTGCCGCACATAGTTTATGCATGACCTGTTGGACGCCCGCTCCCCAAACGCCGCATGGCCGGTTTGAGTCTGGTGCCGTTTCCGGTCTGCTTTCTTCAAGGAGTTCATCCACCATGGCACGTACCGCCTCCCTGTCCGGATTCCCCGAGTGGCTTCCCCAGGAACGGTTGGTGGAGCTCCATGTCCTGGACACCCTGCGGAAGACCTTCGAGCTCCACGGGTTCTCTTCCATTGAGACGCGCGCCGTGGAGACCGTCGGGCAGCTCCTCCGCAAGGGTGAAATCGACAAGGAAGTCTATGGCCTGAGCAGGCTCCAGGAAGATGACAACGACTCAGCTTCCGGCAAGTCGGATACGAACGCCCTTGCCCTGCACTTCGACCTCACTGTGCCGTTTGCCCGTTACGTCGTCGAGAACGCCGGGTATCTTTCCTTCCCCTTCAGGCGCTACCAGATCCAGAAGGTGTGGCGCGGTGAACGCCCGCAGGAGGGACGCGCCCGGGAATTCACCCAGGCTGACATCGACGTGGTGGGCGACGGTGAATTGCCGTTCCGCTATGACGTGGAAATCGCGCTGGTGATCGCCGAGGCCCTCAGTGCCCTTCCCATTCCTGACTTCCGGCTGAGGGTCAACAACCGCAAGCTCGCCGAGGGCTTCTACCGCGGTATCGGGCTGGATGACACGGCGGGCGTCCTTCGCAGCATCGACAAGCTCGAGAAGATCGGACCTGAAAAGGTCGCCGGGCTCTTGAAGAGCGAACTCGGGGCAAGCGATGCTCAGGCGGACCTGGCGCTGCGGCTGGCTACGATCCGGACCGAGGACACATCGTTCGTGGAAAAGGTCCGGGAGCTGGGCGTCACCCATGAGCTTCTGGAAGAGGGGCTTGATGAGCTGCGGCAGGTCATCAAGGCCGCAGTCCAGCGGGCTCCGGGCAAGGTCATCGCCGACCTCAGCATCGCCCGGGGGCTGGATTACTACACCGGGACCGTCGTGGAAACGGTGCTTGTTGGCCATGAGCAGCTTGGATCCATTTGCTCGGGCGGCCGTTACGACGCACTGGCCAGCAAGGGCAACCGGAAGTTCCCGGGCGTGGGACTTTCCATCGGCGTCACCCGCCTCGTTTCCCGCATCCTCAGCCAGGAACTCGCCACGGCAACACGCTCCGTTCCCACGGCTGTCCTCGTGGCCCTGAACCACGACGACAGCTGGTCGGCAGCCCAGGACATAGCGACCCGGCTGCGCGGTCGCGGAATTGCCACGGAAGTGGCCGCCAAGGCCGAGAAATTCGGCAAGCAGATCAAGTTCGCGGACCGTCGCGGAATTCCGTTTGTCTGGTTCACGGACGAGGACGGCAAGCACCAGGTCAAGGACATCAGGTCGGGCGTCCAGGTGGATGCTGATCCGGAAACCTGGACTCCGGCAGAAGAAGACCTCCACGTGCGGGTCGTCACTGCCTGACCTCCCGTCATGGGAGCCGCGACCGGGGCGGGTAAACTCGGACGGGATCGTCTTTGCAGAGATCCCTCGAAAATTCATGCTGAAAGGAATGCTGTGCTGCGCACACATGACCTCGGATCACTTCGCTCCGAGCACATTGGACAGACCGTTACCCTGGCCGGCTGGGTGGGCCGCCGCCGTGATCACGGTGGCGTGGCATTCGTCGACCTGCGTGACGCGTCCGGTGTCGCACAGGTGGTCGTCCGTGAGGAAGAGGTCTTCCACGGCCTGCGGAACGAATACGTCCTGCAGGTAACGGGAACTGTCAACAAGCGCCCCGAAGGCAATGAGAATCCTGCGCTGGCCACGGGCGACATCGAGGTCATCGCGGACAAGGTGGTCATTCTCAACACGTCCGATCCGCTGCCGTTCCAGATCGACGAGCACGTGGAGGTGGGGGAGGAAGCGCGCCTCAAGCACCGTTACCTTGACCTGCGACGCCCGGGCCCGGCCCGTAACATCCGCCTTCGCTCCGAGGCCAACCGCGTGGCCCGCGACCTGCTGCACCAGCGTGGCTACGTTGAGATCGAAACACCCACGCTGACGCGGTCCACACCGGAAGGCGCCCGTGACTTCCTGGTCCCGGCACGCCTGGCCCCCGGTTCCTGGTACGCGCTGCCGCAGTCGCCGCAGCTCTTCAAGCAGCTTCTCCAGGTCGGCGGCTTCGAGAAGTACTACCAGATTGCCCGCTGTTACCGCGATGAAGACTTCCGCGCAGACCGCCAGCCCGAGTTCACGCAGTTGGATATTGAAGCCAGCTTCGTGGACCAGGACGACATCATTGAACTGGGTGAAGCGATCGTCAAGGCTCTGTGGCAGCTGATTGACGTCGAGGTTCCGACGCCGATCCGCCGCATGACCTACCTGGACGCCATGGCCAAGTACGGTTCGGACAAGCCGGACCTGCGGTTCGGCCTGGAGCTGACGGAGCTGACGGAGTTCTTCAAGGACACCAACTTCGGCGTTTTCAAGGCCCCCTACGTTGGCGCGGTTGTCATGCCCGGCGGTGCTTCCCAGGCCCGCCGCGCCCTTGACGCCTGGCAGGAATGGGCCAAGCAGCGTGGCGCCAAGGGGCTGGCGTACGTCCTGTACAAGGAGGACGGCGAACTTGCAGGCCCTGTCGCCAAGAACCTCACGGAACAGGAACGTGCCGGACTGGCCGACGCTGTCGGTGCCAAGCCCGGTGACTGCATCTTCTTCGCCGCCGGCGAGAAGAACGCCTCCCGTTCGCTGCTGGGTGCTGCCCGTGTAGAGATCGGTCACCGCACTGGCCTGATCGATCCCAAGGACTGGGCTTTCGTCTGGATTGTCGACGCTCCAATGTTCGAGCCCGCCGCCGCTGCCGTGGCGTCCGGCGATGTAGCGGTTGGTTCGGGCCAGTGGACTGCCGTGCACCACGCCTTCACCTCGCCCAAGCCTGAATTCCTGGACACGTTCGACCAGGATCCGGAGTCTGCGTTGTCCTATGCCTATGACATCGTGTGCAACGGCAATGAAATCGGTGGTGGTTCAATCCGTATCCACCAGCGTGACGTGCAGGAGCGCGTCTTCCAGCTCATGGGCCTGGACAAGGAAGATGCCCGGACCAAGTTCGGCTTCCTGCTTGAAGGCTTCAAGTACGGCGCACCTCCACATGGCGGCATCGCGCTTGGCTGGGACCGCGTGGTCTCGTTGCTTGCGGGCGTGGACTCCATCCGGGATGTCATCGCCTTCCCGAAGTCCGGCGGTGGTTTCGATCCCCTGACGGCTGCGCCGGCTCCCATTACTCCGCAGCAGCGCAAGGAAGCCGGTGTCGACTTCAAGCCGGAAGCCAAGCCGGCCGTCAAGCCAGAGTCCGAGTAAGTGCGTTACCGAAGGCCCTCCGCGTCAAGCGGAGGGCCTTCGGTCTTTGGGAAAGGAGGGGTCCGGGTGGACCGGCAGTTGTTGGAGGGCCTGATGGACCGGGCCTGGCCTGCATGTGACCGGGAGGACACGGGAACCTGGGTCCTGCGGGCTTCCCATGGTGTCACCCAACGGGCAAATTCGGTGTGGCCCAGGGATCCTTCCGGAGCTGATGGGGATGTTTCCGCGGCCGTCAGGGCAGCCTCTGAGTGGTACCGGCGCCGGCGGTTGCCCCTGATCTTCCAAGTGTTCGACGACGTCCGGAGCGCGGACTTGAACGCCGTGCTGGACCGCGCGCGGTTCACGCGCCAGTCCGAGACCCTGATCATGGTCCGGGGGACCCGGGACCTGCAAGGGGCGCCACCGGTCACGCCAGTGGAACTGGCGCCGGAACCGTCCAAGGAGTGGCTTCACCTGTGGTGGTCAATCGACGGCCGCGGCGGCGACCGTGAGCTTGAAACCGCACGGGCGATCCTTTCCGGCTGTCCGTCCGTGTACGCGCTGGTGAGGGACGACGACGGGCAACCGGCCGCCGTCGGGCGTCTTGCCTTGGCAGCTGGCTGGGGTGGCATCTACAGCATGGCGACGTCGGCCGCGCACCGGAGACGGGGATATGCTTCCCGGGTGTTGGCGGCCTTGCTCACTGAAGGCCGTCGCTTGGACCTTCAGGGCTTCTGGCTGCTTGTCACGGCCGCAAACCACGGTGCGCAGGGGCTGTACCGGAGGGCCGGTTTCACCGATTCCGGCAGCTACGTCTACCGTCAGGCACCGCTGCAAAGGGCGCTGTCGGGTTGTTAGTGGTTACGTAGCCGCTACGCAGGTGCGTCGGTGACGGTGATGCGGACAGCGCAGGCGTCGGCGGCGGCCTTGGCCAGGACGGCAGTTTTGGGCTCCTGAACGTCAAGCAACGCAAGCCGGGGCCGCCTGGCCATGGAACGCATCGCCGGATGGTCCAAAACCTGCTCCACCAAGGCGCGGTCACCGCCTGGCACGATGTATTCGACGGTGTGGGCCGCGAAGATCCTGGCAGCATGTTCGGCCGCAGTGTCCACCAGGGCATCGGCCTGGTGTGTGCGCCTCCTGGCGAAACGTTGCTGGGATTGGCCTCCCGCCGCGGACCGGGACTGGACGTAGCGGTTGCCGCTCTTGGATTCCAGCACCGTCGATCCTGTGGCTGCTGCCACTGCATACCCGCCGCGGCGGACCAGGAGGATCCCCAGCCCACGCTCCTGCCTGGCCGCGGAGGCCAGGCGGTCAAGGCTGGTCTTGCCGCGGCCGGGCCTGCCATCCTCGGGCCACGGTGCCCGCAGCGCGGCAGTCGCGCCGTCGTTGGCGCAGAGAAGCAGCGCGCCGTCCCCTGTCCACTGCTCTTCGGACAGCCCCCCGTGACTTGTCGCAAAGCGTTCCACCCAGCCATGCAGGCGGGAGGCCGCAACCAGGGCGTTGCGGCTGCCCGGTTTGGCGGCCCTCCGCTGCGGATTGGTGGTGGGGCGGTCCACGGCAATGCCTCCTTTGTTGAATCTATGAGTAGCCTATCCATGTGGAAGATCTCTTTGGTGCCGGGGCAGTCGACGACGAGTCGGAGGAGGTAAATGCTCCGGATGCCGGTGCGGACGCTGCGTGGCTGGCGTCCCAGCGCAGTCCCTTGGCAGTACGCATGCGTCCGCGCACCCTCGACGACGTGGTGGGCCAGCAGCATCTGCTCGGTCACGGGTCTCCGTTGCGCCAACTGGCTGCGGGGGTCGAGGCCGCGGGGCCTGCCGGGCCGAGTTCGGTCATTCTGTGGGGCCCTCCGGGGACCGGCAAGACGACGCTCGCGCACGTGATTGCCCGCGGGCCGGGGCGGAAGTTCGTTGAGTTGTCCGCCATTACTGCAGGCGTGAAGGACGTCCGCCGCGTGATGGACGAGGCCCTGACCGCGAGGGACCTCTACAAGAAGACCACCGTGCTGTTCCTCGACGAGATCCACCGGTTCAACAAAGCACAGCAGGATGCTTTGTTGCCCGGGGTGGAGAACCGTTGGGTCGTCCTTGTTGCAGCGACCACGGAAAACCCCTCCTTTTCGGTGGTTTCGCCCTTGCTGTCGCGGTCCTTGCTCTTGACGCTGAAGCCGCTGACAGACGACGACATCGCCGGTCTGCTGCAGCGTGCCGTTGCCGATACCCGGGGGCTCGCCGGGAGGGTGGAACTCGCCCCGGAGGCCTTGGACCACCTGGTGCGGCTCTCCGGCGGCGATGCCCGCCGGGCGCTGACGGCACTGGAAGCGGCCGCGGGTGTCGCTTTCGGCGACAGCACCGCCGTCGAAACCGAAGGCAACGTTACCGACGACGGCGAACCCGGCCTTGCGGACGACGGCGCACCGGACGCTCCGGTACTGGTGGAACTGCGGCACACCGAAAGGGCCCTTGACGCTGCCGCGGTCCGGTACGACCGCGCCGGCGACCAGCATTACGACGTGGCCAGCGCCTTCATCAAATCCATCAGGGGCTCGGACGTGGACGCGTCCCTGCATTACCTGGCGCGGATGCTGGAGGCGGGGGAGGACCCGCGGTTCGTGGCCCGGCGGATTGTCATCTCGGCAGCCGAAGACATCGGAATGGCCGACCCTACGGCCTTGCAGACAGCCGTGGCGGCAGCACAGGCAGTGCAGTTGATCGGCATGCCGGAAGGGCGGATCATCCTGGCCGAGGCTGTGGTCCATCTGGCTACAGCCCCCAAGTCGAACGCGGCCTACATGGGCATCAACAGCGCCATCGCCGACGTGCGGGCAGGGTACGGCGAGAGCATTCCGATGCATTTGCGTGACTCCCACTATCCGGGGGCCAAGCAGTTGGGCCACGGAAAGAGCTACAAATACGCCCACGACGAGCCGCACGGTGTGGCCACGCAGCAGTACCCGCCGGATGACCTGGTCGGCAAGGACTACTACCTGCCCACGGGCAACGGCGCGGAGCGTGACATCGCCCCCCGGTTGGAACGCCTCCGCAGGATTGTGCGGGGGCAGTAGGGTACCGGCTTGCTCCAGCACGCCAGTGCGGCATGGTCCCGTGCTAAGATGGTTCCTTGTCTGGCATGACCCGACGCACCCTCCCTTAAAGGTTTTCCTTCATGGGCCATGCGCCGGGCCAGTAGCAAGTGGCAGCGGTTGGCCGATGCTCTCCCTGATGGAGGCCAGTAAAACTGACACACCGCAGTAATTGGAAGGACACAAGTGGCTAACAACACTCGTGCTCGCCGCACCGCACGCCTGTCGCGTGCGCTCGGCATCGCTCTGACCCCCAAGGCCGCCAAGTACATGGAGCGCCGCCCGTACGGCCCCGGTGAGCACGGCCGTGCACGCAAGAAGCAGGACTCCGACTACGCCGTTCGTCTGCGCGAAAAGCAGCGTCTGCGCGCCCAGTACGGCATCCGTGAAGCCCAGATGACCCGTGCCTTCGAAGAAGCACGCCGCACCAAGGGCCTGACCGGTGAAAACCTGGTTGAACTGCTCGAAATGCGTCTGGACGCCCTGGTTCTCCGTGCAGGCTTTGCCCGCACCATCGCCCAGGCCCGCCAGCTGGTTGTGCACCGCCACATCCTGGTTGACGGTGTCCGCGTGGACCGCCCGTCCTTCCGCGTCGGCGAAGGCCAGCTCATCCACGTCCACAGCCGTTCCGAGGTCATGGCACCGTTCCAGGCAGCAGCTGCCGGTGCACACGTCCTCGCCACCACCCCGCCGTACCTGGACGTCAAGATCGACGCCCTGCAGGCAAAGCTGGTTCGCCGCCCGAAGCGCTCCGAGGTCCCCGTGATCTGCGAAGAGCAGCTCGTCGTCGAATTCTACGCACGCTAAATCTCAGCAGCGTTACAAGAAGCCCGTGGCACCTGCCACGGGCTTCTTTGTTTCCCGATAAGGTACTTGGGGAGGCCTTGGCCGCTGCCGGAAAAGCAGTGCGTGCAAGGCGCCGAATCAACCCTAGGAGATGAGTCTTATGTCCGGTGGCGACATCGCAGGCCTGATCGCAGCAGGAGTGTTCGCACTTCTGGTCCTGCTGCTGGCCGTGCCGATCCTGAAGCTTGGCGGGGTGTTCGATGAAGTGCGGACCACCATCAAGTCCCTCAGCGACGGCGCCACGCCCCTCATGGACGAGGTCACGGCAACGGTCTCCACCACCAACCAGCAATTGAAGAAGGTGGACGGCATCGCGTCCAACGTCTCAGACGCGTCGGCCAACATTTCGGCTTTGTCTTCCCTGGTGGCCGCGACGGTGGGATCTCCGCTGATCAAGGTGGCGGCCTTCAGCTATGGCGTGCGTTCGGCCTTCGCAGGCCGCCGCGCCCCCTCATCCGGCCGCCGCAGCCGCTGACTTACTGGAGAAGCCCGTTATGAAGAGAATTGTATGGATGGGAATCGGCGTGGCCATCGGGGTCATCGCGTTCCGCAAATTCACCGAGGCGCAGGCGAACATCGGACCTGACGGCCTGAACCGTGCTGTAGGGCGCCTCGCTGACGGCCTCTTCGATTTTGCCGATGCCGTCCGTGCCGGGATGCACGAGCGCGAGGCCGACCTGCGCTCCGCGCTGGGCGTCGAGGCTCCCGATGCCGGTCGGAAATAGCGGACCAGGTTCGCCCCCGTGCCCGTGACAGGGCAGAATAGAAAGCTGCGGAACAGCATCAGCAGGTTCCGTGCACACCGTGTGCAGTGAATTGGAAGGGTAAGTAATCAGCTAATGAAGTCGCAGGAGATCACCAAGCGCTGGGTGGACTTTTTTGTCAGCAAGGGCCACACCGCCGTCCCCTCCGCGTCGCTCGTTTCCAGCGACCCGTCGCTCCTTTTCACTGTGGCCGGCATGGTGCCGTTCATTCCGTACCTGACCGCGCGCGAAGAGCCGCCGTACAGCCGCGCCACGAGCGTCCAGAAGTGCATCCGCACAGGGGATATCGAGGAAGTCGGCAAGACCGCACGGCACGGCACCTTCTTCCAGATGTGCGGCAACTTCTCCTTTGGGGACTACTTCAAGGAAGATGCCATCAAGTTCGCCTTCGAACTGCTGACCCGCAGCGTGGACGACGGCGGTTACGGACTTCCAGCCGAACGCCTCTGGGTGACGGTCTATGAGGAAGACGACGAAGCCAAGGAACTCTGGCTCAAGAACACCGGCATCCCCGAAGAGCGCATCCAGCGCATGGGCAAGTCGGACAACTACTGGCACACCGGCCAGCCGGGTCCGGCCGGCCCTTGCTCGGAGATCTACTATGACCGCGGTCCGGCGTACGGTATCGAGGGCGGTCCCCTTGCCGACGAAACCCGCTACATCGAGATCTGGAACCTTGTGTTCATGCAGTACCAGATCGAGAACGTCCGGTCCAAGGTGGACTTCGACATCGTGGGTGAGCTGCCCAACAAGAACATCGACACCGGCCTCGGCATGGAGCGCCTGGCGATGATCCTCCAGGGTGTGGAAAACATGTACGAGACCGACCAGGTCCGTCCAGTGATCGACAAAGCCGCGGAGCTGTCCGGCAAGGAATACACGTCCGCGGAGTCCGACGACGACCCCCACCACACGGACGACGTGCGGATGCGCGTGGTGGCCGACCACATCCGTTCCGCACTCATGCTGATTGCCGACGGCGTGGCCCCCTCCAACGAAGGCCGGGGTTACGTCCTTCGCCGCCTGATTCGCCGCGCTGTCAGAGCGATGCGGCTGCTTGGCGTGGAAAAGGCCTGCCTGCCTGATCTGCTGCCCGTGTCCCGTGACGCCATGAAGGGTGTCTACCCGGTGGTGGAGACAGACTTCGCCCGGATCAGCCGGATCGCCTATGCCGAAGAGAAGGCATTCCTCCGGACCATCGCCTCCGGCACTGCCCGCCTGGAGGACGCTGTGGCGGAATCCAAGGCAGCCGGTGTTCCGCTGTCCGGCGCGGATGCCTTCACTCTTCACGACACCTACGGCTTCCCCATCGACCTCACGCTGGAGATGGCCGAAGAGGCCGGCCTGAAGGTTGACGAGGCAGGTTTCCGTGCCCTCATGCAGGAACAGCGCCAGCGCGCCCAGGCAGACGCCAAAGGCAAGAAGGGTGGCCATGCGGATGTCACGGCCTACCAGGAACTGCTGGGCGACGGGGAGACTGTGTTCACCGGCTACGACGAGCTCGAAGGCGAGTCCCGGGTCCGCGGGATCGTCAGCGGCGGCCACCGGGTTGCCCACGCCTCTACAGGTGACGAAATCGAAATCGTCCTGAACGAAACCCCCTTCTACGCCGAAGCCGGTGGCCAGTCCGCCGACACCGGGCTCATCACCGGTGACGGATTCGTCGTCGAGGTCCTGGACGTTCAGCGTCCCCTCAAGGGACTGAGCGTGCATAAGGCGATCGTCCGTGAAGGCGAAATTGCTTCCGACGCTTTGGTGCGCGCCGCCGTCGACCGTGAACGGCGCCATGCTGCCGAGCAGGCGCATACCGGCACGCATATCGTGCACGCCGCACTGCACCAGATCCTCGGACCGGAGGCAACGCAGAGGGGCTCCTTCAACAAGGCCGGCTACCTGCGCTTCGACTTCGCCTGGGGTGAGGGGTTGAGCTCCGCCACCCGTTCGGAGATCGAGGAAGTCTCCAACATCGCCATCCGCAACAACTTCCGGGTAGACACCAAGGTCATGGGACTCGCCGAAGCGAAGGCCCTGGGCGCCATGGCACTGTTCGGCGAGAACTACGGCAGCGAAGTGCGCGTCGTGGAGATCGACGGCGCGTGGTCCCGTGAACTGTGCGGCGGAACCCACGTGGCCAATACCTCGCTGATTGGCAGCCTGTCGCTGCTCGGCGAGCAGTCCGTTGGCTCGGGCAACCGGCGCGTGGAAGCCTTTGTCGGCCTCGACGCATTCCGGCACCTGGCCGCCGAACGGGCGCTCGTGACCGAGTTGACCGAGATGCTGAAGGTCCCCTCGGGCCAGCTGGCCGACCGCATTTCCAGCACCTTGAACAAGCTCAAGGCTGCTGAGAAGGAACTCGACCGCCTCCGCAAGGAACAGCTCGCCGCCGCAGCAGCGAACCTGGTGGGCACGGCCCGCGATGCTGGAGGCGTGCGCGTCATAGCCCACGACGCCGGCCAGGTGGGTGGCGCAGACGACCTCCGCAACCTTGCCCTGGACCTGCGCAACCGCCTCGGCTCGGAAGCTGCCACAGTCGCCGTGGCAGGTGTCAGCAATGAGCGGCCGATCATCCTCATCGCCACCAACGACGCTGCACGCGGTATGGGCGTCAAGGCAGGCGCCCTCGTCCGCCTGGCTGCCGGCATCCTCGGCGGTGGTGGCGGCGGGAAGGACGACGTCGCCCAGGGTGGCGGTACGGACGCTGGGAAGGTCGCCGAGGCCCTCACAGCGGTAGTGGACGCGATTGCCAAGCGCTGACGGTGGCTTCGGAAACAAACAGCGGCGTCTACCCCCAGGGAATTAAACTGGGGGTAGACGTTGGCACGGTCCGCGTGGGCCTGGCCGTCTGCGACCCGGACGGCATCCTTGCCACGCCACTGAAAACGCTCGGCAGGAACCCCAAAAAGAACTCCGATGTCCGCGCCTTGGCGAAACTGGTCCAGGAGCTCGGGGTTGTGCAGGTCTTCGTGGGCTTGCCACGCACCATGAAGGGTGAAGAGCGCGCCTCCGCGCAGATGGCAGGAGAGTACGCCCGGCTCCTGGCGGCGGAGCTGGCCGCCAAGGGCGTGGACGTTCCCGTCAACCTCGTGGACGAGCGGCTTTCCACCGTTTCGGCGCACCGCAACCTCCGCGAAGCTGGCATGAGCAGCAAGAACCACCGTAAAGTGGTTGATCAGGTTGCTGCTGCTGGAATACTGCAGCAAGCGATCGACATGCAAAAAGCCAGAGGAACGGACGCAGGCCGCCGCGTGCAGGCACCGGCGCCGTCCGGGATGCCAAGCAGTGCCCCAACGCTGCAGGACGCCTCTGGCAGTGAACCAGATTCTTCTACGAGGGGACTGCAACTGTGAGCCCGGTCAACAACGACCCCTCCGGTGGAACCGCTGGAGGCGGTATGCCGCTGACCCGCAAAGAGCTGCGGGCGCGCGAGCGGTTCCTCGCCACACAGAACCAGAACGTCGTACCCGTTCCTGAGGCCACCCCCGGTGAGACGCCTCCCGCGCCCGACGCCGGGCCGGCGCTGCCCCGTCCTGTGCCGGCCGTGCCCGCGGCGCCTGTCCAGGCACCGTCAGTGCCTGTCCCGCCTGTTCCCGCAGCGGCCCCCTCCGTGGTGCCGGACGCCGGTTCGACGACGCAAAAGCAGGAGCATGCTCCAGCAGACTCAGGCAATCCCGCCACGCCCGAACCGGCAGAGGCTGCGGAAACAGCAAAAGCCAGGGAAGATGCAGCAACACCGGATGAGCCGATCGCTCCTGCCACTGCTGCCGTCCCCGTCCTTGCCGGGCATGGCCACGCAGACCACGGACACCACCAATCCTTCGCTGATGCCGGTGATTCCCACGCAGGCCTGGTGCAGCACCACGATGACCACCATGACGACCACCTTGGTTATGACGGGCATCCCCACCACGAGGACGACCACACGGAATTCCATGACGGGCCCCACCCGCTGCTGGCCGGGCCTGAATCGAAGGCCGCCAAGGCGGCCGCGCGGAAGGCGAGGCGCCGCCGTCGTGTGCTTGCATTGCTGATCACGCTGGGTGTTTTTGTTGCCGCGGTAGCGGTGGGTGCGCAATTCCTCAAACCGTTGCTGGGCATGGATAAAGTCAGCGATTACCCGGGCCCGGGCAGCGGTTCGGTGAGTATCACGGTTCCCGAAGGTACCGGTCCCAAGGCTGTGGCAACGGCGCTGGTGGACAACAAGGTCGTCGCCGATGCCGATTCCTTCGTCAAGGAGTTCCTCAGCCAGGGCGGTGAACTGTCGCCCGGCGAGTTCACCTTCAAGAAGGAAATGAAGAATTCGGATGCGGTGGCCGTCCTGGTCAATAAGGATGCATCCAAGGTCATTTATTTCGCCCTGAGCGCAGGGCTGCGCATCAACGAATCACTGGATGCGATTTCCAAGGGCTCAGGCATCCCGATGGCCCAGTTGAACAGCTTCAACCAGAACCCGGCCCAATTCGGGGTTCCCTCCAAGGCCAGGAACCTTGAAGGCTTCCTGGCGCCCGGTGAGTACCGCTTCCCCTTGGGTACCTCCGGCCAGGACATTATCCAGAAGCTGGTGACCACCACCCTGGATGAACTCAAGGCCCAAGGCATCACTGATCCTGCAAAACAGTACGACACCGTCACCATTGCCAGCATCGTTCAGGCAGAGGGCGGCCAGGCGGACTACGGCAACGTGGCCGGTGCCATCTACAACCGGCTCAAGCCCAACAACACCGAAACCAACGGGCTGATCCAGTCCGATGCCACGGTGACGTACGGGTTGGGGAAGAAGTCCTTCCACCTCACGGAGGAAGAGAAGGCCGACAAGTCCAACACCTACAACACCTACGCCAACGTCGGCCTCCCTGCCGGACCCATTGGCTCACCGGGCAAGACAGCCATCGACGCCGCAGCCAAGCCGACGCAAAACGACTATCTGTACTGGGTCACCATCAACCTGGACACCAAGGAGACCAAGTTCTCCAAGACGCTGGCCGAGCACAGCACCTACGTGGAGCAGTACAACGCCTGGTGCCAGGCCAATGCAGGGCGGTGCGTGTGAGCCGCCGCGCGGCGGTCCTGGGGCATCCCATCTCGCACTCGAAGTCTCCTGCGATGCACACCGCCGCGTATGCCAAGCTCGGCGTGGACATCCAGTACACAGCGATCGATGTCACGGTTGGCACGCTGCCGGCCTTCATGGAGGCCGTGCGCGCCGATGGCAGCTGGTGCGGCCTGTCCGTCACCATGCCCCTGAAGTCCGCCATGGTGGCTGAGGTTGACGAAGTCCGTGGCGCCGCCGAACCACTGGGTGTCATCAATACCGTGGCCTTTGAAGGGCAGCAGGGCGCTGTGCGCCGGGTGGGTTACAACACCGATGTGGCCGGCATCGTCGAAGCCGTCCGGTACGCCGGCCTTGATTCCACTCCTGCGGCAGCGATTCTTGGTGGCGGAGGTACGTCGGCTGCTGCACTGGCTGCCGCGGCCGCCCTCGGTGCGCGCCGCGCTGACGTTTTCGTCCGGGATACGGCCCGTGCCGCTGAAGCCACAGCTGCCGCTGCCGCCGTCGGGATTGACCTGCAGGTTCGCCCGCTGGGGGAGGCGGCCCGGACGATTGCCGGTTCCGACCTCGTGATCTCCACTTTCCCGCCCCGTGCCGCCGATGCCCTGGCCGATGAACTGGAGTCGATCCCCGTTTCCGGCACCGGTGGCGTCCTCTTGGATGTTGCGTACGATCCTTGGCCAAGCCGGATTGCCGATGTCTGGGCAGGACGCGGTGGGGCGGTGGTTCCCGGCCTTGAAATGCTGATGTACCAGGCTGCCGAACAGATCCGCCTCTTTACTGGCTGTGACGTGGATGCCGCCGTCATAGATGTGATGTGCGACTCAGTCGGGCTTCCCCGACGGGTCTTCTAGAAGCCTTACATGGCAGGATTGGTTATATGTTGCGTTGGTTGACAGCCGGTGAATCCCACGGTCCGGCACTGGTTGGAATACTTGAAGGCGTGCCCGCCGGTGTTGAACTCACCACCGGGCAGATCCGCGACGCCCTGGCGCGCCGGCGCCTGGGCTATGGCCGTGGAGCCCGCATGAAGTTCGAGCAGGACCAGGTCACCATCCTTGGGGGTGTGCGCCACGGAATCACCCAGGGTGGACCCGTTGCCATCCAGGTGGGCAATACCGAATGGCCCAAGTGGGAGCAGATCATGGCCGCCGATCCGGTGGACGAGGAGCTGCTGGCTGACCAGGCCCGCAATGCCCCGCTCACCCGGCCGCGTCCCGGCCATGCTGACTTCACCGGCATGCAGAAATACGGCTTTGATGAGGCGCGCCCCGTTCTCGAGCGGGCCAGCGCGCGTGAAACGGCCACCCGCGTTGCCCTTGGCACCGTTGCCGCGCAGCTCCTTAGGCACTTGGGTGTGGAACTCGTGAGCCACACCGTTTCCATTGCCAGCGTGTCCGTGCCGGAGGGTCGTCCGCTGCCGGGTCCCGCCGATGTAATCGCCCTCGATGCAGACCCGCTGCGTTGCTTTGACCGCGAAACATCCGATGCCATGGTGGCCGAAGTTGACGCGGCCCACAAAGAAGGTGAAACCCTGGGCGGGGTCGTCGAGGTGCTCGCGTACGGGCTTCCTCCCGGCCTTGGCAGCTACGTCCATTGGGACCGCCGCCTTGACTCACGGCTTGCCGCGGCACTCATGGGCATCCAGGCCATCAAGGGCGTGGAGGTCGGCGACGGATTCCTGACCGCGGCACGCCGCGGGTCGGCTGCCCATGACGAGATCGTCAAGGACGAAGACGGCCGGATCATCCGCAGGACCAACCGCGCCGGTGGTATCGAAGGCGGCATGAGCATTGGTGAGGTGCTCCGCGTCCGTGCCGCCATGAAGCCCATCGCCACGGTGCCGCGGGCCCTGCAGACGATCGACGTCAGCACGGGCGAACCTGCCAAAGCCCACCACCAGCGTTCTGATGTCTGTGCCGTTCCGGCAGCGGGCGTTGTTGCAGAAGCCATGGTTGCCTTGGTCCTGGCCGAAGCGATCACCGAAAAATTTGGCGGGGACTCCGTCCAGGAAACTGCACGGAACCTGCAAACCTATCTGGACAACATCCCGGCTGCTTTGGACACGGTCGGCCGGTAGTGGCCCGCGCAGACATGGGCGGCCTGCCGGGCCGTCCCGTTGTGCTTGTTGGGCCGATGGCAGTGGGCAAGTCCGCCATTGGCCAGCAGCTGTCGCAGCAACTCGGCCTGGCATTCGTTGATACGGATGCCATGGTCGTGGCAGCGCACGGCAGTATCGCCGATATCTTCGCCGGCAGGGGAGAGCATGCTTTCCGGGAAATCGAAGCGAGGGCAGTGGCCCAGGCCATTGAGGCAGCAAGGACCCAGGCCAGCGTGATCTCGCTGGGCGGGGGCGCCGTACTGGACTCCGGCACCCAGCAGTTGCTGGGGGAGTGCACCGTGGTTTACCTCGAATGTGATGCCGGGACCGTGGCTGAACGCATTGCCCGGAACACCGGCAGGCCGTTGCTGCAGGGCGACGCAATGTCCCGCTGGGAGACCTTGTTCGCCGCCAGGCGACCCATCTACGAACGTCTGGCTGACATTGTCCTGGACGTGCGGTCCGGGTCTGTGGCAGAAATCGGGCTCCTCCTGGAGGAGCGGCTGCGCGAGCATGCAGCCCTGAAAGAGGAAGTTGAAAAGTGAGCACCGAAGCAACTGTCATCAAGGTGACCGGGCAGTCCGCTGCTGAAAACTACGACGTCGTGGTGGGACGGGGTCTTCTCGAGAGCCTCCCGGCCCGGCTGGGTGAGCGGGTCCGCCGGGTCCTGGTGATCCATCCCCGTGCCCTGCGGTTGACCGGCGACACCGTCCGGGATGAGCTCGAAACGGCCGGTTTCACGGCCCTGACGGCGGAAATTCCCGACGCCGAAGAAGGCAAGCACATCCAGGTCGCCGCCTTCTGTTGGCAGGTCCTGGGCCAGAACGACTTCACCCGGTCCGACGCCATCGTGGCCGTTGGCGGTGGTGCCGTGACGGACCTCGCCGGATTCGTCGCCGCCACCTGGCTCCGGGGAGTCAAGGTCATCCATATGCCCACCAGCCTCCTGGGCATGGTTGATGCGTCAGTGGGTGGCAAGACAGGCATCAACACTGCCGAGGGCAAGAACCTCGTGGGCGCCTTCCACCCGCCGGCAGCGGTGCTCGCGGACCTGGATACCTTGCAGACCCTGCCCCGGAACGAACTCGTCTCCGGCATGGCCGAAGTCATCAAGTGCGGATTCATCGCCGATCCGGCCATCCTGGACCTGATCGAGAAGAACACCGACGCTGTTACGGATCCCGGTTCCGCTGTGGTGCGGGAACTCATCGAACGCGCCATCAGCGTCAAAGCCAACGTAGTCTCCCAGGACCTCAAGGAATCCGGGCTCAGGGAGATCCTGAACTACGGTCACACGCTGGGCCACGCGATCGAGTTGGTGGAGCGATACTCCTGGCGCCATGGCGCGGCAATCTCGGTGGGCATGATGTTTGCGGCAGAGCTCTCACGCAGCGTTGGACGCCTCGCGGACGCCGACGCCGACCGGCACCGGGCAATCCTTGAAAGCCTTGGACTTCCCACTACCTACCGCAATGACCGTTGGCAGGGGTTGCTTGACGGCATGCGCAGGGACAAGAAATCCAGGGGCGACCTGCTGCGCTTCGTCGTCCTGGACGGAATTGCCAAACCGGGCATCCTCGATGTGCCGGATACCTCATTGCTGTTCGCCGCTTACCAGGAGATCGCATCATGACGGCCACCATGACCGAAGGCATCAGCGACTGGCCAACTGCGGGTTTCCCGGGCGTGCGCATGAACCCGGACACCCTCCTTCCGGTCATCGTCAACGAAGACGCCATGGAGAACGCCCTGGAGGCATCGGAGGACCCCGCCGACCGCATCATGGCCCTTCTCCTGGACAACCAGCCCAAGGAGGCCGCGGAGCTCCTGGCCGAGGCACGCTATAAGGATCCGGAGTCGTTCCGGCTCAGGATCTTTGAGGCAGAGGTCCACAGGGCCACCAACCGTACTGACCGGGCGGTGCAGTTGTTCCGCCAGCTCCTGCAGGAGGTGCAGGGAAGCTCCAAGGAAGCAGTGGTCCACCAATACCTGGGTCGCGCCTACTTCGTCAGCGGGAACGCCCTGGCCGCCTCGGAAGAGTTCGCCAAGGCGCTCGACCTCCGGGTGGCCATGGCCGCCGATGCCGCTTTGATCTACTCCTCGGCAGTGGCTCTCCAGCGTGCCCGGAACGTCCTGGAACTGGCTTCCTGATCCCGGCTCCGGGACCGGGGACGGGCCACTGCCGGTTTGCCGGTAGAATGGTTGTTGGATTTTTGATAAAGACAGCCGGCCCGCCGGCTCGGCATACACGGCTGGACGCTGCACACCGCAGCCGGACCCAGTGAGAGAAACCAGAGGATACAAGTGGCAACCACAAACGACATCAAGAACGGCACCGTACTGAAGCTCGAAGGCCAGCTCTGGAACGTCCTTGAGTTCCAGCACGTCAAGCCGGGCAAGGGCGGAGCATTCGTTCGCACCAAGATGCGCAACGTCATGTCCGGCAAGGTTGTCGACAAGACCTTCAACGCCGGCCTGAAGATCGAAACCGCCACGGTGGACCGCCGCGACTACCAGTACCTGTACCAGGACGGCGAGGATTTCGTCTTCATGGACACCACGGACTACGACCAGATCCACGTCTCCGGTGCCACTGTTGGCGACGCAACCAACTTCATGCTTGAGAACCAGATGGTCAACATCGCGATCCACGAGGGCACTCCGCTCTACATCGAACTGCCGCCGAGCGTTGTCCTCGAAATCACCTACACTGAGCCGGGCCTGCAGGGCGACCGCTCTTCTGCCGGCACCAAGCCTGCAACCGTGGAGACCGGTTACGAAATCCAGGTGCCGCTCTTTGTCGAGCAGGGCACGAAGGTCAAGGTCGACACCCGCGACGGCAGCTACCTGGGCCGGGTCAACGACTAGTGAGTGCCCGCGGTAAGGCCCGTAACAGGGCCCTTGAAGTTCTTTTCGAAGCTGAACAGCGTTCGGTTTCGGCTTTCGATGCCCTGTCAGCCCGTCGTGAGAAGACGGACCTGGTCGTCAACCCCTACACGGTGGAAATCGTTGAGGGCGTAGTTTCGATGCAGCCCACCATCGATGAATTCCTGCAGACGTACGCCCAAGGGTGGACCCTGGAACGGATGCCGGCCGTGGACCGGATTATCCTGCGGATCGGGGCGTGGGAACTGCTGTACAACGACGACGTCCCGGATGGTGTTGCGGTGAGCGAGGCTGTGGCCCTGGCCAAGACGATGTCCACTGACGAATCACCCGCCTTCGTCAACGGACTGTTGGGCAGGTTGCAGAAGCTGAAGCCGTCGCTTCTGGCCTAGCGCGCAGATCGTGGAAAATGCCCCCGGGAGCTTGACGTGTTCAAGTTCCCGGGGGCATTTTCTGTCTCCGGGCCTACTGCAGTACTGCTGCTCGAAGGGCAGGTATGGTCCTGAGGTGTTCCAGCTCGTCATGCTGGTGCTGCCGGACGTCCCGCCCGCTGAGGATCCGTTGGCGCGAAAAGGCCAGTGCCGTTGCCTCCTTGATGAGAGCACGCATCTGGGCAGCCCTGCCACGGGAACCCGCCCACCGGATAGCCTGACGGCGGCCCGCGGACGTGGCCAGCATGTCGACCTCGGCGGGGGTGAACCACCCCGCGCGGGCATATTCCATGAGCCGCTGGCGCGTGAGCTTCCCTTCCGCGACGCGTAGGAGGATGATTCCGACCGCGGCCAGGATGAAGATGGGCACCTGGACAACGAAGTACTCCACCAGGAAGTCCTGTCCCATGCTGTTCCAGCGGTTGTGGAGGAACATCGCGGGGAGCAACCCAATGATGAAAGCAAGGACTGCGTAGCCCGCGTGCCACTTGCGTGCCGCGAATCCCATGACCAAGCCTGTGGTGCCCGTGAAGATGGCATGGGCGAACGGCGACATGAGGCCGCGAAGGATGAAGATCCGCACGAAGTCCGCCCCCGGATCCGTGGAAGAGGCAATCTCGCGGCCGAAGTACAGGATGTTTTCCGTGAATGCGAAGCCCGCAGCGATGGTGAAGGCGAAAACCACGCCATCCACCGGTCCGTCAAAGTACTTTCGTGCGGCCAGCAGCAGCACCAGGAGGCCCAGCGATTTGGTGAATTCCTCAACTATCGGGGCTTGGACCGTGGCCATGAAATAGGTGAAGGCCTCCTCGCTGGTGGTCGGTGCGGCCACGGCGAACAGCGGTTGGATCAGCAGTGTGCCGGCGATGGAGACGGCGGCACCCCAGGTAAAGGCGAACCACAGCAGGCGTGGCGGTTCCGGTTCCCAGCGGTCTATGAGGCGGACCGTCAACAGGACCACACCCAGGGGGATCAAGGACGCGATGAATCCCACCACGAAGCCGGTGACACCGGTGTTCCCCAGCAGGAAAGGCACCACCAGCAACAGGCTGCCCATGACCAGTACGGCTCCTGTGAGCAGGAGGGGCAGCAGGCCCGGGGAGCGTCGTGGGCGGGACGCCGGCGGGAGCATCCAGTCCTGCTGCGGGTGCCGGCCGGGGTTCCCCGGGGCGGGCTGGTAGTTCACTGGCTGGACGCGCCCGATCCACGTGGGATTCGTCGCCGGGTCCAAGGAGGGGCGATGGTAGGGGTTGTGGCCGCCGGGACTGCCAGGATGGTTGCTGCTCATGGATAAGACCCTATTCCACCGGCCGGAATGTGAGCTTAAACTCACCGGTGTCCTGCCTGGCCGGTGAGGCCGGGGCGAGGGCCTGTGGTAGTTTTGAAGCGCAAATATTCCTTTTTTAATTCCGTCCTGTGAGGCGGGGAAAGGGGAGACGAGCGAATGTCTGATATTGCTTCAGCACAGGTTCCTCCGCGGGTTGTCCTCAACCAGGCGGACATTGACCGTGCGCTCACTCGTATCGCCCACGAGATCCTCGAGGCCAACAAGGGCTCCCAGGACCTGGTTCTGCTGGGCATCCCCAGTCGCGGCTATCCTCTGGCAGTGCGCCTCGCCAACAAGATCGCTGCCGCCGATCCCGCAGTCAACGCCGAGACCATAGTCGGCCAGCTGGACGTCACCATGTTCCGTGACGATCTTTCCCACCAGCCCACGCGCCCTCCCCACCACACACGCCTTCCGTTGTCCGGCATCGACAACAAAGTGGTCGTCCTGATTGACGATGTCCTTTACTCCGGCCGCACCATCCGCGCCGCCCTCGATGCCTTGGTGGACCTGGGCCGTCCCCGCATCGTCCGGCTGGCGGTCCTGGTGGACAGGGGCCACCGTGAGCTCCCCATCCGTGCAGACCACGTAGGAAAGAACCTGCCCACGTCCTCGGCCGAAAAAGTCCGCGTGCGCCTTGAAGAGACAGATGCAGTGAACGGTGAACCCATCAACGAAGTAGTGATCGAGGCGGGTAAGTGAAGCACCTACTTTCCACCGAAAACCTCAGCGCCGCGGACGCTATCCGCATCCTTGATACCGCCGAGGAAATGTCAGCGGTGGGGGACCGCGAGGTCAAGAAGCTGCCGGCCCTCCGCGGCCGCACCGTGGTGAACCTCTTCTTCGAGGACTCCACGAGGACCCGCATCTCCTTCGAAGCCGCGGCCAAGCGCTTGTCGGCCGATGTCATCAACTTTGCCGCCAAGGGCTCCTCGGTGTCCAAGGGTGAGTCGCTCAAAGACACTGCCCAGACGCTGGCCGCCATGGGCGCCGACGCTGTGGTGATCCGGCACTGGGCTTCGGGGGCTCCCCATCGGTTGGCGGCCACGGACTGGATCGATGCCGCAGTGGTCAACGCCGGAGACGGAACCCATGAGCACCCCACCCAGGCCCTGCTGGACGCCTTCACCATGCGCCGGCACTGGTCCCGGGTCAACGGAACCGCCTCCACCGGCGCCAACCTGGGTGGCATGCGGGTGGCGATCGCAGGGGACGTCCTGCACTCCCGCGTGGCCCGTTCCAATGTGTGGCTTCTCCGGACCCTCGGGGCGGAAGTCACCCTGGTGGCGCCTCCCACCTTGCTGCCGATCGGCGTCGAACACTGGCCCTGCAAGGTCAGCTACAACCTGGACGAGACCCTCGAATCGGGAGTTGACGCCATGATGATGCTGCGCGTCCAGGGTGAGCGCATGAACGCTTCCTTCTTCCCGTCCACCCGGGAGTATTCCCGCCGCTGGGGCTTTGACGATGCCCGCCTGCGGACACTGGACGACCTCGGCATGAAGGACACGATCATCATGCACCCGGGCCCCATGAACCGCGGCCTGGAAATTTCGTCTGCTGCCGCCGATTCACCGCGGTCCACCGTCCTGGCACAGGTCCGGAACGGTGTCTCCGTGCGGATGGCGGCCCTCTACCTGCTGCTGTCCGGCGACACCCGCGACACCGCATCCACCGCTTCGCACCAGTCCACCAAGGAGAGCAACTGATGGCCGAAAACACGTACCTGATCCGTGGCGCCGCCATTCTTGGTGGCGACTCCGAGGACCTGCTGATCCGTGACGGCATCATCGCCGCGCGGGGAAAGGACCTTAGGGACGATGACGCCACCGTTATCGACGCTGCCGGTCTGGTTGCCCTTCCGGGCATGGTTGATGTGCACACCCACCTGCGTGAACCGGGTCGCGAAGACGCAGAAACGGTGGAGACCGGAACCCGTGCCGCCGCCTTGGGCGGATTCACTGCCGTCCACGCCATGGCCAACAGCAACCCGGTGGCGGACACCGCCGGCGTTGTGGAGCAGGTCCACAGCCTGGGTCGTGCTTCCGGGTGGGTGGATGTCCGGCCGGTTGGGGCAGTGACCGTGGGGCTCGCAGGCGAGCAGCTCGCCGAGCTGGGCGCCATGGCTGATTCACGCGCCCAGGTCCGGATGTTCTCCGACGACGGTATCTGCGTCCACGACCCGGTCCTCATGCGCCGTGCCTTGGAATACGTCAAAGCGTTCGACGGCGTGGTGGCCCAGCACGCGCAGGAACCGCGCCTGACTGCCGGGGCACAGATGAACGAAGGCGCTGTCTCCGCGGTATTGGGCCTCGCCGGTTGGCCGGCGGTCGCCGAAGAAAGCATCATTGCCCGGGACGTGTTGCTGGCACAGCATGTCGGCTCCCGCCTGCACGTCTGCCACGTCTCCACGGCAGGTTCGGTGGAGATCATCCGCTGGGCCAAGGCCAGGGGCATCAACGTCACGGCAGAGGTGACCCCGCACCACCTGATCCTGACCGACGAACTGGTCCGCAGCTACGACCCCGTCTACAAAGTCAACCCGCCCCTGCGCACCAACCACGATGTCCAGGCACTCCGCGAAGGGCTTGCCGACGGCACGATCGACGTCGTTGGAACGGACCATGCGCCGCACCCGAGCGAGCACAAGGAATGCGAGTGGGCACAGGCGGCCATGGGCATGACCGGCCTTGAGACCGCCTTGTCCGTGGTCCAGGAGACCATGATCGAGACGGGCCTCATGACGTGGGCCGACTTCGCAAGGGTCACGTCCTTCAGCCCGGCAACGATCGGCCGGCTGGCCGACCAGGGACGTCCCCTCCAAACAGGAGAGCCCGCCAACGTCATCCTGGTCGACCCGGCTGCGCGCTGGACCGTGGACCCCCATAAGATGGCCACCATGGGCCGCAATTCACCGTTCAAGGGCAAAGAGCTGCCCGGATCAGTGGTGGCTACCTTCTTCAAGGGACACCCCACAGTGCTCAACGGCCAGCTGAACACCCCATACCGGTACACCGACGACGCAACCCCGGCCGCCGGGGCAGTCAGCGGTACGTGATGGACAGCACCCAAACATTGACGGCTGTCATCACGGCCGTGCTGGTCATCGCCGTCCTGGCGATGATCTGGTTTGGTTGGCGCAGCAGGCTGAGGCGGCAGGCCGGCGTCGAACGCCTTCCGCAGGTGCCGGGCGAACTGACTCCGGCCTCACTGGTGGCCGACGGCCAGTATGTCGCCACCACAACCGCCGGTGACTGGCTGGACCGCATCGCCGTGCAGGGACTGGGCATCAGGACCACCGCGGAGCTGAGCGTCCACGCCGAAGGCATCCTGTTCGACAGGGCAGGTGTTGCGCCGGTGTTCATCCCCCGGGAAGCCTTGGTGGAAACCCGGGAAACCAGCGGCATGGCAGGAAAGTTCGTCGAAAAGGACGGCCTTTTGGTCATCAGCTGGAAGCTGGGCCAACAGGAACTCGACACCGGCTTCCGGTCCAGGCACAGCGCCGACAGACAGCCCTTGCTCCAAGCCATCCAGGAATTGATCTCCGCAGCCCCCCAGGCAGATGCCGATAGTGGAAAGAAATAAAGTGACGGACAGTAACGCAGCCACCGCAACCTCATCCTCAGCAGCAGTACTGGTGCTCGAAGACGGCCGCATGTTCCGCGGCCGCAGCTACGGCGCCCAGGGAACTGCCCTTGGTGAGGCCGTCTTCGCTACCGGCATGACCGGTTACCAGGAGACCATCACCGACCCCTCCTACGCCCGCCAGCTCGTGGTTCAGACCGCTCCGCACATCGGCAACACGGGCGTCAACAGCGAAGACGCTGAGTCCCGCCGCATCTGGGTGGCAGGCTACATCGTCCGCGACGCCGCACGCCGCCCCTCCAACTGGCGCTCGGAACGAAGCCTCGACGACGAACTGGTCGAACAGGGCATCGTGGGCATCCAGGGCGTGGACACCCGCGCCATTACCCGGCACCTGCGTGAACACAAGACCATGCGCGCCGGGATCTTCTCCGGCGAGGCTGCACAGGCATCCGATAAGGAACTTTTGGACATCGTCCTGGCCAGCGCACCAATGGAAGGCGCAGCACTGGCCGAAGAGGTCAGCATCGACGAAGCCTATGTCGTGGATCCCAAGGACCACGGTTGGGAGGGCGAACCGCGGTTCTCCATCGCCGCCGTAGACCTCGGCATCAAGGCCATGACGCCTGTCCGTTTCGCCGAGCGCGGCGTTCGGGTCCACGTCCTTCCGGCTACCTCCACGGTCGAGGACGTCAACGCCGTGAAGCCGGACGGGTTCTTCATGTCCAACGGACCGGGCGACCCTGCCACGGCTGACCACCAGGTGACGCTGCTGCGCTCCGTGCTGGACGAGAAGCTGCCGTACTTCGGTATCTGCTTCGGCAACCAGATCCTGGGCCGTGCCCTCGGCTTCGGCACGTACAAGCTGCGCTACGGCCACCGCGGCATCAACCAGCCGGTCATGGACCGCCGCACCGGCAAGGTGGAAATCACCTCCCAGAACCACGGCTTCGCCGTCGACGCGCCGCTGAACGGTGCCACTGTGGCGCCGGAGGAACGTTACGGACGCGTCGAGGTCAGCCACGTTTCGTTGAACGACGACGTCGTCGAAGGCCTTGCGTGCCTCGACATCCCTGCCTTCTCGGTCCAGTACCACCCGGAGGCTGCCGCGGGCCCGCACGACGCTGCCTACCTCTTCGACCGCTTCATCGACCTCATGGCCGATGCCAAGGCAGCCAACCACAACTCCACCGAATCCAAGACTGAGGACAAGAAGTAATGCCCAAGCGTACAGATCTCAAGAGCGTCCTTGTCATCGGTTCGGGTCCGATCGTCATTGGCCAGGCGGCCGAGTTCGACTACTCCGGGACCCAGGCGCTGCGCGTCCTCAAGGACGAAGGCCTGCGCGTCATCCTGGTGAACTCCAACCCGGCCACCATCATGACGGATCCCGAATTCGCCGATGCCACTTACGTCGAACCCATCACGCCGGAAGTGGTCGAAAAGATCATCGCCAAGGAGCGTCCTGACGCCGTGCTGCCCACCCTGGGCGGACAGACGGCGCTGAACACGGCGATCGCCCTGGACAAGAACGGTGTGCTGGAGAAGTACAACGTCGAGCTCATCGGCGCCAACATCGCTGCGATCGAACTTGGTGAAGACCGGGAGAAGTTCAAGGGCGTGGTGGAACGCTGCGGTGCGGAGTCGGCACGCAGCCACATCATCCACACCATGGACGAGGCCTTCAAGGCTGCCGAGGACCTGGGCTACCCCATGGTGGTCCGTCCGTCCTTCACCATGGGTGGCCTGGGCTCCGGCCTGGCGTACAACGAGGACGACCTGCGCCGTATTGTCGGCCAGGGCCTGCAATACAGCCCCACCACCGAGGTCCTTCTCGAGGAAAGCATCCTCGGTTGGAAGGAATACGAACTCGAGATGATGCGCGACAAGAACGACAACGTCGTTGTTGTCTGCTCCATCGAGAACTTCGACCCCGTGGGTGTGCACACCGGCGACTCCATCACCGTTGCGCCGGCCCTGACCCTGACGGACCGCGAATACCAGAAGCTGCGTGACGTCGCCATCGCCGTCATCCGCGAAGTCGGTGTGGACACGGGCGGTTGCAACATCCAGTTCGCCATCAACCCGGACACCGGACGCGTGGTGGTCATCGAGATGAACCCGCGCGTCTCCCGGTCATCGGCATTGGCATCCAAGGCCACCGGCTTCGCGATCGCCAAGATCGCCACCAAGCTGTCCCTGGGCTATACGCTGGACGAAATCCCCAACGACATCACGCAGAAGACGCCGGCATCCTTCGAGCCGACCCTCGACTACGTGGTGGTCAAGGTCCCGCGCTTCGCCTTCGAGAAGTTCCCCGCAGCCGACAACACCCTGACCACCACCATGAAGTCGGTGGGCGAGGCCATGGCGATGGGCCGCAACTTCACCGAAGCCCTGCAGAAAGCCCTGCGCTCCCTGGAACAGAAGGGTTCGCAGCTGGACTTCACGCCGGTGCCGGAATACGACGTTGCCGACCTCATCGAAAAGGCCAAGCGTCCCACCACGGAACGCCTGTACCAGGTGCAGCGCGCCCTCCTCGGAGGTGCCACCGTGGAGGACCTCTACGAAGCCACCAAGATCGATCCGTGGTTCCTGGACCAGCTCCAGCTGCTGAACGAAACCGCCCAGGAAATCCGCAAGGCCGGCGTCCTGAGCGAGGACATGCTGCGCAACGCCAAGCGCCATGGCTTCTCGGATGAGCAGATCGGTGCCCTGACCCATAATTCCGAAGCCGTGGTACGCGGTGTCCGCCAGGCACTGGGCATCCGCCCCGTGTACAAGACCGTGGACACCTGCGCTGCCGAGTTCGCGGCCTACACGCCGTACCACTACTCGGCCTACGACGAGGAAGACGAAGTGGGCCTGCACGCCAAGCCGTCGGTCATCATCCTCGGATCCGGCCCCAACCGCATCGGCCAGGGCATCGAGTTCGACTACTCGTGCGTCCACGCCTCCATGGCGCTCCGCAAGGCCGGCTACGAGACCGTCATGGTCAACTGCAACCCGGAGACGGTTTCCACCGACTACGACATCTCCACGCGCCTCTACTTCGAGCCGCTGACCCTCGAAGACGTCCTGGAAGTCATCGCTGCCGAAGAGCGCACCGGTGGCGTGATGGGTGTCTTCGTACAGCTGGGCGGCCAGACTCCGCTCAAGCTCGCCCAGCAGCTGGCCGATGCCGGTGTTCCGATCCTCGGTACCTCGCCGGAAGCCATCGACCTCGCCGAACACCGTGGTGCGTTCGCCCGCGTGCTGGATGAAGCCGGCCTGACCTCGCCCAAGAACGGTACGGCCGTTTCCTTCGAGGACGCCAAGAAGATTGCCGACGAGATCGGTTACCCGGTCCTGGTCCGCCCGTCCTACGTGCTGGGCGGTCGCGGCATGGAGATCGTCTATGACGAGGCCAACCTTTCCCGGTACATCGCCAACGCGACGGAAATCACGCCGGACCACCCGGTGCTGATCGACCGCTTCCTCGAAGATGCGGTGGAGATCGATGTTGACGCGCTGTTCGACGGCAACGACATGTACCCTGGGCGGCATCATGGAGCACATCGAGGAGGCCGGTATCCACTCCGGTGACTCGGCCTGTGTCCTGCCGCCGATCACGCTGGGCAACAACGTGATCGAACGGGTGCGCACGGCTACCCGTGCCATCGCCGAGGGCGTAGGCGTTCGCGGGCTCATCAACATCCAGTTCGCCTTGGCCTCCGACGTCCTGTACGTCCTGGAAGCCAACCCGCGTGCCTCCCGCACCGTCCCGTTCGTCTCCAAGGCAACGGGCGTTCAGATGGCCAAGGCTGCTGCGCTGATCGGCACTGGCGTGACCATCAACCAGCTCCGCACTGCCTACAAGATGCTGCCCGAAACCGGTGACGGCTCCACTCTTCCGCTGGATGCTCCTGTGGCCGTGAAGGAAGCAGTCCTGCCGTTCAGCCGGTTCCGCACTCCGGAAGGCAAGGTGGTGGACTCGCTGCTCGGCCCGGAGATGCGCTCCACGGGTGAGGTCATGGGCATCGACAAGCACTTCGATACCGCGTTCGCCAAGAGCCAGTCCGGGGCCAACAACGCGCTGCCCACCGGTGGCAAAATCTTCGTCTCGGTAGCTAACCGGGACAAGCGTTCTGTCATCATGGGCGTCAAGCGCCTGTCCGACCTCGGCTTCGAGATTGTCTCCACCGGCGGCACGGCGGATGTCCTGCGCCGCAACGGCATCCAGGCAACTCCCGTTCGGAAGGTTGCCGAGGGCAGCAGCGCCGAAGGCGAAGGCACCATTGCCGACCTCGTGGTCGCGGGTGAAATCGACATGGTGTTCAACACCCCGTCCGGTGGCGAGGCCCGCAGCGACGGCTACGAACTGCGCGCTGCCGCGACATCGATCGGCATCCCCTGCATCACCACCGTGGCCGAGTTCAATGCCGCAGTGCAGGCCATCGAGGCCCTGCGGACCTACGAATGGTCGGTCACCAGCCTGCAGGAGCACTCAGCAAACCTGACTGCATCGCTGGAAGCAGCGAATGCCTGAGGCACAGGAAGTCCAGCAGCCGGTCCGGGAGTCTTTCGGCTCCCGGCTGGCTGCGGCCATGGCTGACAGGGGTCCGCTGTGCGTTGGGATCGACCCGCACCCGCAGTTGTTTGCGGACTGGGGACTGAACGACGACGCCGCCGGGTTGGAGCGCTTTTCCCTCACCGTGGTCCAGGCGGTGGCTTCCCTCGCTGCCGCCGTCAAGCCGCAGGTGGCCCTCTACGAGCGTCACGGGTCTGCCGGCATGGCTGTCCTGGAGCGCACTTTGGCTGCTGCTGCGGATGCAGGCGTGCTGAGCATCGCAGACGCCAAGCGCGGAGACATTGGTTCAACGATGGCCGCCTACGCAGATGCATGGCTCAGGGACGGTTCGGCGTTGGCGGCCGATTCGGTGACACTGAGCCCCTATCTCGGTTTTGAGTCCCTGCGTCCTGCCCTGGACCTTGCCGCGGAGTATGGCAGGGGAGTATTTGTCCTCGCGCTGACATCCAACCCCGAGGGCAAAAGCGTCCAACACGTTGGCGGCGACGATTCAGTGGCCCGGCAGATTGTCGCGGCAACCGCCAGGGAAAACGAGCGGTATTCCGGTGCTTTGGGATCGGTGGGCCTGGTTGTTGGGGCCACCATCGGTTCGGCACTGGAGGACCTGGCCATTGACCTCGCCCCGGTGCGGGGTGCGATCCTGGCGCCGGGCCTGGGCGCCCAGGGCGCTACTCCGGGCGACCTTCGGGCTACTTTTGGTGCTGCTTATCCGACTGTCCTGGCGACCTCCAGCCGTGGAATCCTGGCCGCAGGTCCCACTGTGGCAGGTCTGCGTGAGGCAACGCGCCAAACGCTGGACGGACTGCTGGCTGACTGATTGCGCAAGCGCATTGCGCTCCGCAGTGGCTGCAGGTAGGTTCAGGAACAGTTCTCTCATGATCTGGATCACACATCGGAGCTGACAGGGGTTTGGCAGTGGGCCTTAAAGAGCTGACACCGAAGGAGCGGTCCGACGCCTTGGAGAAGGCCGCCAAGGCGCGTGCGGTCAGGGCCGCGGCCAAGGAAAAGCTGAAGCGTGGCGAGGTCAGCGTCGCCGAACTCATAGCCAGTGGCGGCTCGGATGATGCGATAGCCCGCATGCGCGTCGTCGAGTTGCTGGAAGCGCTTCCGGGCATTGGTCCGGTGCGTGCTGCCGGGATCATGGCGGAAATCGGCATCGCCGGTTCCCGCCGTATCCGCGGCCTGGGCGTACACCAGGCCAAGGCGCTGGTAGATTTTATGGGAAACCAGCCAAGCGCTTAAAAGCAACTCCCCTAAGGAATCCGTGAGCAAGAAACCTGGACTGACTGTCCTTGCAGGCCCTACTGCTGTAGGCAAGGGAACCGTATCCACCTACATCAGGGACAACTATCCGGAGGTTTGGCTTTCAGTTTCCGCCACCACCCGTGCCGCCCGGCCAGGGGAGAAGGACGGCGTCCACTACTTCTTCAAGTCCGCGGAGGAATTCGATTCCCTGGTTGAGGACGGCGAACTTCTGGAATGGGCTGTTGTCCACGGCCACAACCGTTACGGGACACTCCGCAGTACGGTCAATGCCGCGATTGCCGAGGGAAAGTCCGTCCTGCTGGAAATCGACCTGCAGGGAGCCCGCCAGGTCAAGGCAGCCGTTCCGGATGCCCAGTTCGTCTTCCTCGCCCCGCCGAGCTGGGACGAAATGGTGCGGAGGCTGGTGGGCCGCGGCACGGAAACTGCCGAGGAACAGCAGCGGAGGCTGGAAACCGCTAAACTTGAACTTGCTGCTGAACCGGAGTTTGACCACACCGTCATCAATGACGACGTTCGCCGGGCAGCGGACGAGCTTGTTTCACTCATGGGGCTTACCCCGCACGGGCGCTAAGCGCTTGCATTGTCGGCCCGCTAGAATTTGGAGAATTCGTGTCCACCAACCTTGAAGGCATCATCAACCCGCCGATCGATTCGCTGCTTGAGGCTGCCGATTCCAAGTACGGCCTGGTGATCTTCGGCGCCAAGCGTGCCCGGCAGATCAACGCGTACTACGCCCAGCTGCACGAGGGCCTTTTCGAATATGTCGGACCGCTCGTCGACACCAAGCTGAACGAGAAGTCCCTTTCCATCGCCCTGCGCGAGATCAACGAAGGCCTGCTCGTTTCCACGCCGATCGAGCCTGCAGAATAAAACACGACTGCCTGTTGACGGAGGTCACGTGCGCATAGTCCTCGGAGTCGGGGGAGGGATCGCAGCCTACAAGGTTGCATCGCTCCTCCGGCTTTTTACTGAAGCCGGACACAAGGTCACGGTCATTCCCACGGAGGCCGCCACCCGTTTTGTCGGTGTAGCCACGTGGGAAGCCCTGTCCGGGAACCCCGTGAGCAACAGCGTTTTCGATGACGTTGAGAAGGTCAACCATGTCCGTCTGGGGCACGAGGCCGACCTCATTGTCGTAGCTCCGGCCACTGCGGACCTCCTGGCCAAAGCGGCTACGGGACAGGCCGGGGATTTGCTCACGAACACCCTCCTGATGGCTCACGGGCCGGTGCTGTTCGCACCTGCCATGCACACGGAGATGTGGCAGCACGCCGCCACGCGGGCCAACGTGGCCACCCTTCGCGAGCGGGGAGTGGCAGTGCTGGAACCGGCTTCGGGCCGCCTCACCGGCGCCGACTCAGGCCCCGGCCGCCTTCCCGACCCCGAGGAGATCTTTGAGGCCGCCATGGCTCTGGTAACCGGAGCCGGCCGGGAACGCCCTTTGGCCGGCCGTACCGTCACGATTTCAGCGGGCGGTACGCGCGAAGCCCTGGATCCAGTGAGGTTCCTCGGAAACCGCTCCTCCGGCAAGCAAGGCGCCGCCCTGGCTGCTGCCGCGTTGGCGGCGGGTGCCGAGGTCCGTTTCCTGGCAGCCCATATGGACGTCGAGCCGCCGGCCGGCGTCGAACTCGTCCGTGTCGAATCTGCGCTGGAACTGCGGGAAGCTGCGCTGAAAGCGGCAGTGGACTCCGACGTCGTGATTATGGCCGCCGCCGTTGCCGATTTCCGTCCGGCGGAGGTTTCCGACACCAAAATCAAGAAGGTCGACGGCGAAGACGCTCCCGTCGTGCACCTGGTCCGCAACCCGGACATCCTGCGGGAGTTGGTTGAACAGCGCGATGCCGGTGGGGCCCAACAGTTGATTGTGGGATTCGCTGCCGAAACAGGCGATGAGCAGGGAGACGTCCTGGAGCACGCGGCCGCCAAGCTGAAGCGCAAAGGCTGCGACCTGCTGGTGGTCAACCATGTGGGTGTCGGCAGGGTCTTCGGCCAGGACGAAAATTCCGTGGTGATCCTGTCCGGGCGCGGGGCTGAACCTGAGCAGGCTTCGGGATCAAAGGCGGAGGTTGCCGCTGCGGTGATCGTTCGGGTGGCCAGCGAACTGCCGTTGGTTTCCCCGGCCCCGTAGCCGCGTGGCGGTTGGAATTCTTAGCAATCGGACACACGGCGAAAGCCGCCGTCCCGCAACACAGTAAGGTGGTCTAGTGACTTTACCGCTGCACCATGAACACCACGGCACCCCGTCCAAGCTCCGGCTCTTCACCTCCGAGTCGGTGACTGAGGGGCATCCGGACAAGATCTGCGACCAAATCAGCGATGCCATCCTTGATGCCCTGCTGGCTGCCGACCCCGAATCCCGGGTCGCGGTCGAAACCATGGCCACCACGGGTCTGGTGCACGTGGCCGGTGAAGTCACCACGGACGCCTACGTTGAAATCCCGCAGATTGTGCGCGAAACGATCCTGGGTATCGGCTATGACTCGTCGGCCAACGGATTCGATGGCGCCCGCTGTGGCGTTTCCGTGTCCATCGGCCAGCAGTCGAATGACATCGCCGGGGGCGTCTTCAATTCCCTGGAAGCCCGTGAAGGCCGCCAGGAGGACGATTACGACCTCCAGGGCGCCGGTGACCAGGGCATCATGTTCGGCTATGCCAGTGATGAGACCCCGTCTTACATGCCCACGCCCATCTGGTTGGCCCACCGCTTGTCGGAGCGGCTCACCGAGGTGCGGAAGAACGGCGAGCTTGCGTACCTGCGTCCGGACGGCAAGACCCAGGTCACGGTCGGGTACGACGGCGATCGTCCGGTTTCCGTCCAGACGGTCGTCATTTCCAGCCAGCACGCAGAAGAAACCGGCTTGGACCAGTTGCGGGCGGATCTTGCCAGCCACGTGATCGATCCGGTCCTCGCGGCTTCCAACCTGGATACTTCCAGGGTTTCCAACATCCTCAACCCTGCCGGTGCCTTCGTGATCGGTGGTCCGGTAGGTGACGCCGGACTCACCGGCCGCAAGATTATTGTCGACACCTACGGTGGTTTCTCCCGCCACGGCGGGGGTGCGTTCTCCGGCAAGGATCCGTCCAAGGTGGACCGTTCGGCGGCCTACGCCATGCGCTGGGTGGCCAAGAACGTGGTAGCAGCAGGGCTTGCCAAGCGTGCTGAAATCCAGATCGCCTACGCCATCGGACAGGCCCGCCCCGTGGGCACGTACGTGGAGACTTTCGGTACGGAAACCGTGGATCCAGCCCGCATCAGCGAGGCCATCAACGAGATCTTCGACCTCCGCCCCCGTGCCATCATCGATGCCCTGGACCTGAAGCGCCCGATCTACGCCAAGACCGCAGCCCACGGGCACTTTGGCCGGGACGAGCCCGACTTCACCTGGGAACGGCTTGACCGGGTCGCGGACCTGAAGGAATTCTTCAACGCCTGACCGCCGGCGACCGGCAATATTGTCAGTGGCGCACGGTCTACTTGTTCCGGAGGTGCCCGCAGCGGTTTGGTGCCGCTGCGGGCACCTTTCGTTTGTTGGCGCCTGCCGGCCGGTGAGGCGCCGGGACCATCAGTACGAGTCGGAGGTGGAGCAGTGGCAGCACACGAGACGCAGCCTGCGTTGCTTCAGCCCTCCCTGCTTCAGGGATTTCCGGCCAAGCCGGCTACCGGCGGGCCGCCGCTTGCGGCTTCCGACCCCGTAGCAAGGGTGGTGCTGGACTCTCCCTTGCCGCATCTGGACAGGCCGTTTGACTACAGCGTGCCCCGGGACCTGGAAGACCTCGCCGTGCCGGGCGTCCGGGTCAAGGTGAAGTTCAACGGCCAGGACCTCAACGGTTTTGTGATCGGCCGGCAGGCAGACTCCGATGCCGGACATCCACTGATCCCCCTGCATAAGGTCGTTTCCCCTGTTCCGGTCTTGACGCCCTCGGTGTTGGAACTTGCTGGTGCCGTGGCCGCACGGTACGCAGGAACACTCAGCGATGTCCTCAGGACAGCCGTTCCGCCCCGGGTGGCCAAAGTGGAGAAGGAGTTCGCTTCCAGCGAGGCCACCGGCCTGGCCAGCCGTCCGGGCACAACGGACGGAGCCTTGGACCCCACGGCATGGTCGTCCTATGTCAACGGTCCGGCATTCCTGCAGCACGTGGCAGGGGGAGGAGCACCCAAGGCAGTCCTGACCGCCTTGCAGGGCTTTGGGCCGGAGGGCTGGCCCGCGGTCGTCGCCGCTGCGGTTGCCGCAGTACGGGCATCAGGCCGCGGAGCCGTGGTGGTGGTTCCCGACTACCGCGACCTTGCACGCCTGGAGGCGGCGCTTTGCAAACTCCTGCCCGCCAGTGAGATCGCCCGGCTGACAGCAGACGACGGCCAGACACCGCGGTACCGGAGCTTCATGCGGTTGCTCACGGGCGAAGCGTCGGTGGCCATCGGAACCCGCTCCGCAGCGTTCGCACCCGTCAGGAACCTGGGGTTGGTGGTTTGCTGGGACGACGGCGATGACCTGCATCTGGACCAACGTGCACCCTATGCCCACTCCCGGGAGGTTCTGCTGCTGCGCGCATCGCAGGAGAATGCTGCCTGCCTTTTGGCATCGCACAGCCGCAGCACCGAGCTGCAGCGGCTCGTGGAGGTGCAGTGGGCCGTGCCGATCGAAGCGCCGCGGCAAGTGATCCGATCCACCATGCCCCGGGTGGTGAACTCAGCGGACAGCTATGAGCAGGAACGTGATCCCCTGGCCGGCATCGCCCGCTTGCCCGGCGTAGCCTGGCGGGCAGCCAAAGAGGGGCTGGAGCGTGGCCCGGTCCTCGTACAGGTGGCACGAGCCGGATACGCCCCGTCCCTGGTGTGCGGGACGTGCAGGGAACCGGCCCGGTGCAATGCCTGCCAAGGGCCCCTGGCGTTGGCAGCCAGCTCTGCGATTCCTGCCTGCCGGTGGTGTTCCACACCGGCGCCGCAGTGGCAGTGCCGGAACTGCCGTGGCACACGTCTCGGCCGGGGAACAGCGGGGGCGGTACGTACCGCTGAAGAGCTTGGGCGTGCGTTTCCCGGTACCGCGGTGATCACGTCATCCGGGGACAACATCAAAGCGTCGGTCACCGATGCCCCGGCCCTGGTGGTGGCCACCGTAGGTGCTGAGCCGGTGGCCGACGGCGGTTACGCTGCGGCGCTGCTGCTGGATGGGAATTCACTGCTGCGGCGGGAAAACCTGCGGGCGGGGGAGGACACCCTCAGACGCTGGTTCAATGCAGCCGCACTGGTACGCCCTGCCGGCCAGGGAGGGCTGGTGGTCGTCACCGCGGACGACACCACGGCCACTGGAGCCCTTGTACGCTGGGATGCGCCAGGCTACGCATCCCGCGAACTGGCGCTTCGCAAAGAGTTGCAGCTGCCACCCGCGGTCCGGGTAGCTTCGGTCACAGGTCCGCGGGCCGACGTCGTGGCCTTCACGGCGGCCTTGGAGGCGGCAGTCCCCTCCGATCGGAGGCTGCGCAGCGTGGGCCCGGCTCCGCTGCAGTTGGCTGCCGTGCCGAGCGCTGCCGCACCCGCCTCCGCCGCTTCTCCCGAAGCTGACACCGAGGCCCGCACGCTCTTCTTCCTCCCGTATGCAGAAGCTGCGGACGCTACCAGGACCATGCGTGCGGTCAAGGCAGCCCAAGCAGCCAAGCGGTTGTCCGGTCCCGTGCAACTGCGGCTGGACGGCGTGGACGTCCTCTAGCGCTGCCTGCTGTGGAGCGCCACGGCTTCTTCGGCTGCGGCAAGGAGTTGCCGGGCAGATTCATTCCAATCGAAGCCTGAGGCCCGTTCCACCGAACGGCGGCTCCGTTCCTGCCACAGCGCCTCGTCGCTCAGTTCCATGACGGCTGCGGCGAACGCTTCCGGCGAGCCGGGATCGACGTAACTCACGGCATCACCGCCGACCTCCCGGAAGATGGGGATGTCGCTGGCAATGACGGGGGTTCCGAGTGCCATGGCTTCCACCAGCGGAAGACCGTAGCCTTCGGCCCGGGAGAGACTGATCAGCGCGGTGGCGCGGTTGAGGAGCTTTTCGTACTCCTCATCGGTGACGCCGTTGTGGAACTCCACCCTGGCGCCGGGGGGCACCAGTGCTTCGAGTTCAGCCCGGCGCTCCGGCGTAATCCTGCTCAGCAGGTGCAGCGTGTGGTCCGGCAAACCGTCCATGCCCCGGATCATGGTTTCCACATTCTTGTAGGGCATGAAGGATCCCATGTACAACAGCGTCTTGTCGGTACCGCTTGCAGGATCGCGCGGAGTTTGACCCGGCTGTGGTGCATTGCCCACAATCCGCACCGGGCGGCGGGTCAGTCGGTACTTGGCCATGAGCGCTTCAGTGGTCCGGCTGATGGTGGCCACCACGTCCGCACGGTTCAGGAGCACCCTTTGCGGCCAGAAAGCCTTGTGGTACAGGCGCCAGAGCAACCGCACCGGAGCCGGCAAAAAGCCCGGGGGAGTGGGGTGTTCGTAGTAGATGAGGTCATGGAGGGTCAGGATCAAGCCGTACTTGCGTCCGATGGTTCCCATGGTCTGCATGGGGCAAACCACCACGTCGGCACCCAATGAGTTGACCTTCCGGGCCACAAAGAGTTCCAGCGGGGACAAGGGACTGTTGACCATCACCCAAGGGACATCGGGGAGCAGGGCGAGCTGCCTCTTGTCGTTGATGAGCATGGTGACGTCGGCAATCTTTGCCGTCGCAGCAATGAGGCTCGAACCATAGCGGCTGATGCCATCGTGGTGGTCCGTTCGGGTAAAGCGGGCATCGATGACAATTTTCACGCCGGGTGGTCCTCCAGGAAGGTGCGGATGGCGGCAGCGGCCGGTGTCGGTGTCTCGTAATGGATGAGGTGTCCGACGCCGGAAATCACTTCCAGCCTCGCGTCCGGCAGGCGCTGCATGAGTTTGTATTGGTTGGGAAGGGTCGCGATTTCGTCCTTTTCACCGGCCACCAGAAGCACAGGCAGCCGGAGTTCCCCGGCAACGTCGGCCACGGTCCCTGAAACGGAGGCTTTGAAGGATTCCAGGAGGCTGTTCCTGTTGGCGAAGGCGCTGAAGTAGGCATCGTGCTGGCCGTGGATGAAGCGGCGCAGCTCCCTGTCCTTGGTCTTTGCCATGGTGACGCTCATGACCCGGACGATCAGCCGGTTCCTGAGGATGGCCAGCCCCAGTGCCCTGGGCAACCGGGCAGATGCCTGGTAGTAGAAGACGGCCAGTTTGGTCATGATGCCCTTGGGGCCCTCCAACGCCGGTGCCGCGATGGGGTTGATGAGGATCAGAGGGAAGACCTTCCCCGGGTTCGCGGCGGCAAAGTGGCTCGCCACGATGGATCCGAAGGAATGACCCAACAGGACCGTGCTTGGGCCGAGGTCCAGGGCTTCCATGAACCCGGAGATGAACCGGCCGTAACCGGCAACGGAGTGCTCGTGGTCCGTGAAAGGTTCCGAGCTCCCGAACCCGGGCAGGTCCGGCATGATGATGCGCATGTCCGGGAGCTGGTCCGCAACGCGCAGCAACCCGTGGTGGTCACCACGGAACCCGTGGATGACCAGGATGGTCCGCGTGTCCGCGGTTGCTTTGACGGGTTCGTAGGTCCAGTACGCAACTGCGCCGCCGTTGATTTCCACGGTGGACGCAGAGGTTCTTGCGGCAAGGCCCGGGCTGAAGAATCGTCCGCCGGACTCTGCGCCGGGATTGTGCGTGGTGTCCACGGTTTCCATCCACAACTCCTAATTCACGTTGTCAGGGTGCGAACCCGTACGGTGGTGGCGTTCCAGGGCGGCCAGGCCGTCCATGTCTTCCGGGGTGAGCTGGAAGCCTGAGACGCCGAAGTTTTCCTTGATGCGCCCGGGTGAGCTGGCCTTGGGAATGACCAGGTTGCCCAGCTGGAGGTGCCAACGCAGGATGACCTGGGCAGGTGTGCGCCCATGCTTTTCCGCGATCAGGGCTATCGCAGGGTCCGCCAGAACCTGTCCGCGCCCCAGGGGGCTCCATGCCTCGGTGCGGATACCGAGCTGGTCGTGCAAGGTCCGCAGCCTGGTCTGCTGCAGCCAGGGGTGCAGTTCGATCTGGTTGACGGCAGGGACAACCTCGGCTTTCTCCATGAGCTGCTCCAAGTGGCCGGGCTGGAAGTTGGACACGCCGATCGCACGCACCTTGCCCTCCCGGTAGAGGGTTTCCATGGCTTTGTACGTTTCCAGGAAGAGGCCCCGCCCGGCGCAAGGCCAGTGGATGAGGTAGAGGTCCAGATAATCCAGGCCGAGGTTGGCCATGGACGAGTCGAACGCGCGGAGGGTGGCATCGTAGCCGTGGTCGTCATTCCAGACCTTGGTGGTGACAAAGACGTCTTCGCGGGTCAGTACATGCGAGGATTCACCGGATCCGCCGGTACCCGCATTGGCCTCGCTGGCGTCCCCGATTGCTCCTCCGATGGCCCGCCCCACGCCGGTCTCGTTGCCGTACATGGCTGCGGTGTCAAACCGCCGGTAGCCTTCGCCCAGCGCTGTGCGGACCAGGGCCTCTGCGTCCCGGGGCGGCACCTTATAGAGTCCAAACCCCAGTTGGTCCATTAATACGCCGTTGTTCAGGGTCAGCCGGGCTGGGAAAGTCATAGCAACGACTCTACCCATTCCCCGGCAGAATCCTTCAGGGTTGGCTGGTGAAACTCACCAGGCGGCGTGCCGAAGCCTCGTCGAGGATGAGATCGGTGGCCAACCCCGCGGCCAAGGCACCCTGGAGTCCATTGATTTTGGAGGCGCCGGAGACCACGCAGATCCGCCGGCGTACCTGGCGCAGCTGCTCGTGGCTGGGACCGGTGGACCTTTCGTTCAGGGTGATGCCGTCGGAGGAACCGTCGCTGCGGAAGAAGACTGTCGCAACGTCGCCCACCACATCGTCGGCTGCCAGCAGGCTGAGGTCGTGCTCATCGAGGTACCCGCCTGCATAGACGTGGCTGGGATAGTCCGAGTCGACCGACCCGACGCCGAAGATGGCGATGCTCATCCTGGCCTGCAGGTCCAGAATGCGTTGCACACTGCGTTCCTTCCACATGGCCGTCTTGGTGGAGGCATGGTCGAAGAACGCCGGCACGGGAAACTGTTCAACCCTCGCCCCGTAGGCATTGCCGAAACGCCGCATGATGTCGCTGGCATAGGTGATGCCGGTGGTCTGCATGTTCCCTGCTCCGTTGAGCTGGACAACGACGCTGTCGTGCGTCAGTTTCCGGGTGAGGTGCCGGCTTACGGCGCTGAGCGTGGCGCCCCATGCGACCCCGATAATGGCATTCGAGTCGACCAGCGGGGCGATGGTCCGGGCCGCCTGCATGGCCACACGGTCCAGCGTTTCGGCTTCGTTGAGGGTATCCAGCACGGGAACCACATGGACGTCGACGCCGAACTTGTCCCGGATCTGTCCCTCCAGCTCCGGAGCTGTATCCAGTGGACTTCGGATTTGTACCTGGACCAGTCCGGTCTCCCTTGCAGAGGACAGGAGACGCGAAACCGTGGAGCGCGAGGTCCTGAGTTCGCGGGCGATGGCGTCCATGGTCAGGTCCTGCAAGTAATACATTTGTGCGGCCCTGAGCGCGTCTGAGTGACGTGAGCGTCCCATCTCACTTCCTTCCTGCACGTTTGTGCAAATAGCTTGACTCCATTTTCCACCTTCGCCAGATTAGGTGGTGAAAGGTGCACCGGCGGCCAGCGCCGCGCACAAACCAAGCCCAAAGGAGCAGTTTTGGGACACAACAGGCATTCCGTTAATCCAGGTGCTGCACAGCCGCGTGAATCCGCGGCTGCTTTGCGCAACCGGCCTTCAGCGCAGGTGCTGATCATCGGGGGCGGGATCAACGGTGTCGGGACCTTCCGCGACCTCGCACTGCAGGGCATCGACGTCGCCCTCGTGGAGCGTGGAGATTACTGCCAAGGTGCCAGCGGCGCTTCCTCCCACATGATCCACGGCGGTATCCGCTATTTGGAAAATGGAGAATTCCGGCTGGTCCAGGAGTCGGTGGTTGAACGCAACCGCCTCCTGCGCATAGCCCCGCACTACGTCAAGCCCCTGCAGACCACGATTCCGATTTTCAGCACGTTCTCCGGGATCCTGTCCGCACCGATGCGTTTCCTGACCCACAAGCAGGGCAAGCCCAAGGAACGCGGCGCCTTCCTCATCAAGGCCGGCCTGACCATGTACGACTTCTTCTCGCGTGACGGCGGCACCGTGCCACGGCACCAATTCCGCAGGCGTGACAAGGCCCTGGCCGAACTTCCGCGCCTGCATCCCGGAATCAAGTACGCCGCAACCTACTTCGACGCCTCGGTCCACAATCCGGAGCGGCTGACCCTTGACGTACTCCAGGACGGTGAAAAGGCCGGACGCAGCGGCAGCCTTCCGGGCGGCAGTGCCCGTGCCGGCAACTACGTCTCCCTGGTCTCCATGGGGCCCAACGGTGCGCGCCTCCGGGATGAACTGACGGGTGAAGAATTCGATTTTGCCGCCGATGTCATCGTCAACACCACCGGTGCATGGGTCGACCTCACCAACCAGGCCATGGGCTCCGCCAGCCGCTTCATGGGCGGCACCAAGGGTTCCCACATCGTCCTCGACCACCCCGAACTCCTGGCCGCCTGCAATGGACGCGAAATCTTTTTTGAGCACACGGACGGCCGGATCGTGCTGATCTACCCGATGGGCGACAGGGTCCTGGTAGGCACCACGGATGTGGATGTCGACATGGCAGAAGATGCAGTCTGCACCGAGGCTGAGATCGATTACTTCTTCGACCTGGTTGGACATGTCTTTCCCACGGTCAGCGTGAACCGGGACCACATCGTCTACACCTTCTCCGGTGTCCGTCCGCTGCCGCGCCACGACGCTACCCAACCTGGCTTTGTATCCAGGGACTACCGGATCGAACGCAGTGTCCGCACCGGTGAAGGTGCGGTTGCGACCCCCGGCGGCAAGGCCGCCGTCGTGCTCAGCCTGGTGGGCGGCAAGTGGACCACGTTCCGGGCGCTGGCTGAACACATGACCAACGACGTCCTGCGCGAGCTCGGCAAGGAACGCAAGGTCTCGACGGCGAAGCTCGCGATCGGGGGCGGCGCCGGCTTCCCTGCTACCCCGCACGGTGAACAGGAATGGATCAAGAAGCACATGGGTCCCGGCCTGGATGCTGACCGCGTCGCTGGTCTCCTGACCCGATATGGGACAAGGGCTGGTGCCGTTATCGAGTACCTCAACGCAGGAACGGACAGTCCGCTGCGTTCCACCCGTGAACTCAGCGTCAGGGAACTTCAGTTCATGGCCGCACATGAGCAGGTTGGACACCTGGTGGACGTCCTGATCCGCCGCACGTCACTGGCGTTCCGGGGACTGGTGACCGGTGAACTGCTCAATGAGGCCGCAGCCGTTCTGGCCGGCCCAATGGGCTGGGACGCCGCGGCAACGGAAGCCGAGATCCGTCACGCCCAGGAGGTGCTGAAGCGGTTCCACAAGGTTGAGGTCCATAGCCTCGTCGCCTGACCCGGCGACCCTGATCCCGTTCGTCCCGGCAACGGGAGGACAAGGGATGGCCGGTCCCCATCGGACCGGCCACCAGGAACGGCACCGGCGCCCGGTGCCGTTCCGACGGTTCCTTCACGCAGGAGGGAACTGACAACAGAACAATGAGGAGTCAAAGATGTCTCTTGGAATAGTTTTCCTTTCCGAAGTATTCGGAACCGCGATGCTGACCCTTTTGGGCTGCGGCGTCGTGGCCAACGTTGCGCTCAAAGGCACCAAGGGCAACAACGGTGGGTTCCTGATGGTGACGTGGGGCTGGGGCGTTGCAGTTTTCGCGGGCGTTTTCGTGGCTGCCAAGTCAGGCGCACACCTCAACCCGGCCGTGACGCTGGGCCTGCTCGTCAACGGGAAGCCTGAATACGCACCCGGAGTAGCTGTGGACTTCGCTTCCACCCTGGTCTATTTCGGCGGCGAACTCCTCGGTGCATTCCTTGGCGCCGTTGCCTGCTGGCTCGCTTACAAGCAGCACTTCGATGCCGAGCCCCTGGCAGCCAACAAACTGGGTACCTTCTCCACCGGTCCCGCCATCCGGTCCACCCCCTGGAACCTGGTCACCGAAGTCATCGGCACCTTCGTCCTGGTTTTCGTGATCCTGACCTTCGGCGGCACCCCTTCCGGTCTGGGGCCGTTGGCTGTAGCCCTTCTGGTGGTCGGCATCGGCGTTTCGCTCGGTGGTCCCACCGGTTACGCCATCAACCCTGCCCGAGACCTCGGGCCGCGGATCGCCCACGCAGTCCTGCCCATCAAGGGCAAGGGCTCCAGCGACTGGGCATACTCGTGGATTCCTGTCGTCGGGCCCCTGGTGGGCGGCGCCCTCGCCGGTCTCATCGCCCTGTGGGTCCCGGACATCATGCCCGCCATTGCGGGCTGACACGCACCACCCTTTCCAGCACAACAAACTCAACAGCAAAACATCCAGGACAAAGACAAGGACGTCACCGTGAACCAATACGTCATCGCCATCGACCAAGGCACCACCAGCACGCGCGCCATCGTGTTCGACCACTCCGGGAGCATTGTCTCCTCGGGCCAGATGGAACATGAGCAGATCTTCCCGCAGGCCGGCTGGGTGGAACACAACGCCGTCGAAATTTGGGACAACACCCGCGAGGTCATCGCCTCCGCCCTGTCCAAGGCGAACCTGACGCGCCACGATATTGCCGCCGTCGGCATCACCAACCAGCGTGAAACGGCCGTGGTGTGGGACAAGAACACCGGCGAGCCGGTCTACAACGCGATCGTCTGGCAGGACACCCGTACCCAGCCCATCGTCGATGAACTCGCCAGGGACGGCGGGGGAGACCGGTTCAAACAAAAAGTCGGGCTCCCCCTGGCCACCTATTTCTCCGGCACCAAGATCAAGTGGATCTTGGACAACGTGGACGGGGCCCGCGAACGTGCCGAGGCAGGTGACCTCCTGTTCGGCAACACCGACGCCTGGGTTCTCTGGAACCTCACCGGCGGTACCGACGGCGGTGTCCACGCCACGGACGTCACCAATGCCTCCCGCACGCTGTTCATGGACCTCGAAACCCTGCAGTGGGACCAGGAAATCCTTGACATCTTTGGCGTTCCTGCGTCCATGATGCCCGCCATCAAGTCCTCCTCGGAGGTTTATGGAAACGTGCATACGTCGCAGTTGCTGCGTGAGACTCCCGTGGCCGGCATCCTGGGTGACCAGCAGGCAGCAACCTTCGGCCAGGCTGCCTTCCAGCCGGGTGAGGCGAAGAACACCTACGGCACCGGCTGCTTCCTGATCTTCAACACCGGCGAAGAAATCGTCCACTCGAAGAACGGGCTGCTGACCACCCTCGGGTACAAGCTGGGCGACGACAAGCCGCACTACGCACTGGAGGGTTCCATCGCCGTCACCGGCTCGCTGATCCAGTGGCTGCGTGACAACCTGGGAATGATCAGCTCCGCGCCCCAGGTGGAGGAACTTGCCGCCGGTGTGGAGGACAACGGCGGCGTGTACATCGTTCCGGCCTTCTCCGGCCTCTTTGCACCGTACTGGCGTGCCGATGCCCGCGGTGCGATCGTTGGCCTCACCCGGTATGCCAACAAGGGCCACATTGCCCGTGCCGCGCTCGAGGCAACGGCGTTCCAGACCCGCGAGGTGCTGGACGCCGTCAACGCCGACTCCGGCGTCCCGCTCACCGAGTTGAAGGTCGACGGCGGCATGGTCGCCAACGATGCACTCATGCAGTTCCAGGCTGACATCCTCGGCGTACCCGTGGTCCGGCCCAAGGTCATCGAAACGACGGCGCTGGGTGCCGCCTATGCGGCCGGCCTCGCCGTGGGATTCTGGAACGACCTCGGCGAGCTCAGCGCCAACTGGGGCGAGGACAAGCGCTGGGAACCGCAATTGCCTGCAGAAGAGCAGGACCGGCAGCTCCGGCTCTGGAAGAAGGCCGTGACCAAGTCCATGGACTGGGTGGACGAGGACGTTAAGTAGTCCAGGGTAACCATGCCTTAGCCGATAAGGGGGCCCCGCCCGCTTCGCGGACGCCCGCAGCCGCTCCCGGGCCCCCTTATCGGCACGGCATCTCTGTTTGCCGGCCTGCTCAAGCCGCTCGTGGCGACTGGAGAGTTAGTAAGGTGCGCTATTGTAGATCTATGCGTGCGATCCTTCTGCTTAGCTAGCCGCCCGGCGCCTACAGCCGTGCGGCCGCCCCTCCATTGTCGAGGGGCTTTTGTGTGTCCGGGGTGTACCGGGCCATAGCAGGAGCAACCGCCATCAGAGAACAGAAGAGGGCAGCAGTGAGCGTTCAGCCGGAGACAGAGACCGGAACAGCACAGGCAGCCGCAGCTGGAGCGCCTGAAGAAGGCGTCTACAGTTTTGCTGCGTTGGAAGCGAAGTGGCCGCAGGTCTGGGAAGACCTCAAGGTCTTCACCCCTGCGGATGACGGCTCCCGGGAGCGCCGCTACGTGCTGGACATGTTTCCCTACCCTTCCGGCGACCTTCACATGGGCCACGCCGAGGCCTTCGCCATGGGCGATGTTGTTGCGCGGTATCTCCGCCAGAAGGGCTTTGATGTCCTGCACCCCATCGGCTGGGACTCGTTTGGCCTGCCCGCAGAAAACGCGGCCATCAAGCGCAACGCCCACCCCAGTGAGTGGACTTACGCAAACATCGACACCCAGGCCGCATCCTTCAAGCGCTATGCCATCTCCGCCGACTGGTCGCGCCGGCTCCACACCTCCGACCCGGAGTATTACCGCTGGACACAGTGGCTGTTCAAGCGCTTCTACGAGCGCGGCCTGGCCTACCGCAAGGACTCGCCCGTCAACTGGTGCCCCAAGGACCTCACCGTCCTGGCCAACGAGCAGGTAGTCAACGGCGCCTGTGAACGCTGTGGCACCGCTGTGACCAAGAAGTCCCTGAACCAGTGGTACTTCAAGATCACCGACTACGCGGATCGCCTGCTGGATGACATGGACCAGTTGCAGGGACACTGGCCGGAACGTGTCCTGGCCATGCAACGGAACTGGATCGGTCGCTCCGAAGGTGCCCACGTCAGGTTCGTCATCGAGGCAACGGAAGACCGCCCCGAGCGCGAAGTCACCGTCTTCACCACCCGCCCCGACACCCTGTACGGTGCAACGTTCTTCGTGGTGGCCGCCGACGCACACCTGGCCCTTGACCTGGTGACGCCCGAACAGCATGACCAACTCATGGCATACCGGGAAAAGGTCAAGGCGCTCTCCGAGATCGAGCGCCAGTCCACGGAACGTGAAAAGACCGGTGTCTTCACCGGTCGCTACGCCATCAACCCGCTCAATGGCGAAAAACTGCCGGTGTGGGCTGCTGACTATGTCCTGGCCGACTACGGGACGGGCGCCATCATGGCCGTTCCGGCCCATGACCAGCGCGACCTCGACTTTGCGAAGGCATTCGGGCTTCCCGTGCGTGCCGTACTCGAAACCGGCGACGACGACCCGGCAGAAAGCGGCACCGCCACCGCAGGCGAGGGCATCCTCAAGAACTCCGGCGAACTGGATGGCCTCAGCAAGGCCGAGGCAATTCCCGCAGCCATCAGCATCCTGGAGAAGCTGGGCACGGGCGAAAAGTTCGTCAATTTCCGGCTCCGCGACTGGCTGCTGAGCCGCCAGAGGTTCTGGGGCACGCCCATCCCCATCATCCACTGCGCCGAATGCGGTGAAGTTCCGGTTCCTGATGAGCAACTGCCTGTCCGGCTCCCGGACGACCTGCGGGGCGAAGCCCTGGCTCCCAAGGGCACCTCACCGCTGGCGGCGGCCGTCGAGTGGGTCAACGTCGAGTGCCCCAACTGCGGGCGCGCTGCACAGCGCGACACCGACACCATGGACACCTTCGTCGACTCATCGTGGTATTTCCTGCGCTTCGTTTCCCCGGACTACACGGAGGGACCGTTCGATCCGGAGAAGATCAACGACTGGATGCCCGTCGGCCAGTATGTTGGCGGCGTGGAACACGCCATCCTGCACCTGCTCTACGCCCGCTTCTTTACCAAGGTCATCAAGGACCTCGGCCTGATCGAGGCCAACGAGCCGTTCAGCGCGCTCCTCAACCAAGGCCAGGTCCTCAATGGCGGCAAGGCCATGAGCAAGTCCCTCGGCAACGGTGTGGACCTCGGCGAGCAGCTGGACAAGTTCGGCGTCGACGCCGTCCGCCTCACCATGGTCTTTGCCTCCCCGCCGGAAGACGACGTCGACTGGGCGGATGTATCGCCGTCCGGCTCCGCCAAGTTCCTGGCGCGGGCGTGGCGCCTGGGCCAGGACGTCACCAGCGAACCCGGTATTGATCCGGCCACCGGTGACCGGGCGCTGCGGACGGTCACGCACAAGACCATCGCCGACTCTGCCGAACTGCTGGACAACAACAAGTTCAACGTCGTTGTGGCCAGACTGATGGAACTCGTCAACGCCACGCGCAAGGCCATCGACTCCGGTGCGGGGGCAGCCGACCCCGCTGTGCGCGAGGCCGTCGAAGCCGTGGCAGTGATCCTGAGCCTCTTCGCGCCGTACACGGCAGAGGACCTTTGGAGCGCCCTGGGCCATCCCGCATCGGTGGCCAACGCAGGATGGCCGTCGCACGACGAAGCGCTCCTGGTCCAGGAGACGGTGACCGCCGTTGTCCAGGTCCAGGGCAAGGTCCGTGATCGCTTGGAGGTGTCCCCGGACATCGCCGAAGACGAGCTCCGCGAACTCGCTTTGGCTTCGGAGAACGTCCAGCGCGCCCTGGACGGCCGTGGCATCCGCACCGTGATCGTGCGGGCACCTAAACTGGTGAACATCGTCCCTGCCTAGCAGGGATTGCACGGCCGCCGGCACTGTGCCGGCGGCCGGCCATCGTCTTTGGAGGTTGCGTGCCTGAGCGAGAACCACCCGCCTGGATGTGGCTCAAGGAAAGGGTGGCGCGCCTTCGGCAACCAGCGGCGCCGGTTCCTGTCGCTGACGAGCCGCTTGCCGCCGTCGTCAAGACTGCTGTGGTCACCGATTCGGCCGCGGCACTGCCCGCTGAGTGGGTATCCGCTTTTACAGCCGACGGTCGTTTGGCCGTTGTTCCCATGCCCGTGATGGTGGGGAACGAGATCTATGGCGAAGGTGAAGACGACATCACCCGGACGTTGTCGCTGGCACTCGCTTCCGGCGCCTCGGTGAAGACATCGCGTCCCTCACCCGGGCAATTTGAACAGGCGTACCTGGCCGCCCAACGCCGTGGATTTGAGGCCGTCGTCTCCATCCATATCTCGTCTGAACTTTCCGGAACCGCCGACGCCGCCCGCCTCGCTGCTGCCCGCGTGACGATTCCCGTGGAAGTCGTTGATTCCCGCACCGTGGGGATGGCGCAGGGGATGGGTGTCCAAGGGGCCGTGGTCGCCGCGGCGGCCGGACAGGCTGCGCCTGAAGTCCGTGACTATGCGCAGCAGCAAATGGACAAGACCAAGGTCTACTTCTACGTGCCGAGCCTCGAACAGCTCCGGCGCGGTGGCCGGATCGGCGCCGCCGCGTCGCTTTTGGGGACCGTCCTGTCCATCAAACCGATCCTGGCGGTCGACGGCGGCAGGATCGTGCCGCTGGAAAAGGTCCGGTCCGCGGTACGGGCAGTCGCGCGGCTCGAGGAAATCGTCGCTGCTGAGGTCCGTTCCCGGCCGGACGGCCGGGCCCGGCTCGCGGTGCATCATTTTGGAAACCCGGGGGAAGCGGAAACCCTGGTGGCAAGGTTGCAGGAGGCTTTGCCTGGTTGTCCTGCTCCGCAAATCAGCGCATTGCCGGCCGTTCTGGCAGCCCACGCAGGGCTGGGTGTCCTGGCTGTCATCGTGGGGGAAGGCAGCACGGCGCAGGAACCCTGATCCTGCTTTTCCACATAGGCAAATACGGCCGCACGGCGCGCCGTCGATCCCGCATAGGCTCGATCCATGCCCCGCTGGAATCCGGATGCGTCCCAGGACGCCGCAGCCCAGGCTGTCCGGCAGCGCTTTGCCTCCCGACTGGCCCCTGAAGGGAGTCCACCGCTTCTGGACCTTCCGGAAGAGGACCGCATGGCAGGGGATCATGCCGCCTCGCCTCCCCGGTTGCGCTGGCGGACTCCATGGCGGGCCGTCGTGGTGGTCCTGCTGGGTGGAGTACTGCTTCTGGTTTGGTTCTTCTGGCAGGCGCGTGCCGGGCAGATGGTCACAGAGCCAGTCAGCCAACCGCCCGCTGCAACGGAAGTCTCCGGGCCGGAAGGGGAGAGGCCCGGCACCACCACGCCCGGCACCACCACGCCCACCGCCCAGCTGCTGGTCCATGTTTCAGGTGCAGTGCCGAAGCCGGGAGTCGTGTCCCTGCCCCAGGGCAGCAGGGTATTCCAGGCCATTGAGGCCGCGGGAGGACCGGCGCCCGGTGCCCGGTTGGACCAGCTCAACCTCGCGGCAACCGTGGCGGACGGTGCCAAAATCCACGTTCCGGTGGCCGGGGAAGCTCCTCCTGCTGGTGTACAGGACGGATCAACGGGTCCGACGCCTGCAGACGGTCCGGGAAACGGCATCAATCTCAATTCCGCATCAGCTGAGGAGTTGGGAACCCTGCCCGGAGTGGGGCCTGTCATGGCCCAGAGGATCGTTGACTGGCGCAAGGAACACGGCCCGTTCTCTTCCGTGGACGAGCTGGATGCCATCAGCGGGGTCGGTCCCAAACTCATGGAGCAGTTGCGGGACCTGGTGACGGTGCAGGGTGGGTGAAGCCGTGCAGTCCGCAGATTCTCCGCGCCGCCTTGATCTGCGCTTGCTGCCTGCCGTTACCACCACGTGGCTTTCAGTACTTGTGGCCATTGCCGTTCCCGCCATGCAGGCATTTGTGATGTGTACTGCCCTGTTGGTGCTGGCGCTTGTTCTCTGGGGTACGGCGGGTCTGCGGCGCAGGGGCGGACACCGCCGCCGGACCATGTGGGCCACGATGGCGTTGGCCTGTGCCGTGTCAGCTGCAGCTACCGGGCACGCTGCCGCGGATGCTGTCCAGCGGCAGGACGGACCACTGGCAGCTGCACCGCAGGATGGCGGCGCAGTCGTGGCCGAGGTGGAGATCTCGGGCGTACCCACGGCCCTGCCGTTTCCGGGGCGGGGAGACGGAGGACTATGGCGGGTGCCGGCAACCATGGTCAGGATGACCGCCAAGGGGCAGGTGGTTCAAGGAGCCGCGCAGCTGGTGGTGCTGGGGACCGGGGAGTGGAGCAGTGTCCGGCCCGGCACACGCGTCCGCACCATAGGCAGGCTCAAAGAGCCGGGGCCGGGCAGCGCCGGGGCCATGGTCCTGTCTGCTTCCACCAAGCCGCAACTTGTGGGACAGGAGTGGAGCCTTGTGAACGCAGCTGCCCGGCTCAGGGCGCAGTTCCGCACGTCGGCGGCGTGGCTGCCCCCCGATGCCGCCGGGTTGCTGCCGGGAATGGTCACGGGAGACACCACGTCCTTGCCGGCACCTCTGGAACTGGACATGCAAACCACAGGCATGACGCATCTGACGGCCGTTTCCGGCGCTAATTGTTCGTTGGTTCTTGGCGGTTTCATCGTTCTGGCCAGGACCCTTCACCTCCCCAGGCCACCGGCCGCCGCTTTCGCTGCCGGCGGGCTGGCGGCGTTCGTCGTGCTGGTGGGGACGGAACCCAGTGTCCTTCGGGCCGCCGTTATGGGCTGTGCGGGGCTGGTGCCGCTCATGGGTGGACACCGGGGAAGGTCACTGTCTTTTCTCTTCGCGGCCATCATTGTCCTCCTCACTGCAGATCCTGCCCTGGCCGGCAGCCCAGGCTTCCTCTTATCGGTCCTCGCCACCCTGGGTATCGTGCTCCTCGCCACCCGGATCGGTTCGTGGCTCCCGGGACGCTTGCCTGCATGGCTGGCCACAGGGTTCGCTGTTCCGCTGTCCGCACAGGTTCTGTGCGGACCGGTCATCGTCATGCTCCAGCCCCAGTTGTCTCCCTACGCGCTGCCTGCGAATCTTCTTGCCGGTCTTTTCGTAGCTCCCATAACCATCCTTGGAACCTTTGCCGTTCCCCTGAGCGCCGTCCATCCCGGACTGGCGGTTGTGCCGCTGGCTGTCGCGGGAGCGTGCGCCGCTGTGGTGGCCGGGATCGCCAGGTTCTTTGCAGCGCTTCCTGGGGCCGCGCTGCCCTGGGCTGAAGGGCCGGTGGGTGTCCTGGCGATGTGTACGTTGTCCGTAATGACCGTCATGGTGGTGTGGGCCGTGCTGCATCCGCGTGGTGTCCGGACCGGAGTTCTTGCCCTTCATCACCGGCTGGTGGTTGCCCTGGAGAGGGCCGGAGGCAACCGGCCCTCACGCAGAGCCGCCCCCGCGAACCGGCGCGATGCGCGCCCTGGGCATGGCAAACTTGGTATCTGCACCAAACCGTCCGGAAGGAAGTACCAGTGGCTGCCCAAAACACGCGGGCCAGGAGCGCAGCAGCGAACCAGATCACCTGGCGGGACGCATCGCCGGCTCCGGTAGTGCTGGTTAGCGGCCCGGAAGAGTACCTCGGGATCCGTGCCATGGACAGTATCCGGGCGCAGGTACGATCCTCGTCTCCCGATGTTGAGCTCACCAGGCTGTCCGCGGGCTCCTACGAGGCCGGATCGTTGGCCATGGCTGTAGCCCCTTCGCTCTTCGGCGAAGGGAAGCTCATCGAGGTGGACGGCCTGGAAGCCATGAACGATGCTTTCCTGGCCGACGGACTCGCATACCTTTCCAACCCTGAAGAGGACGTCGTCCTGGTGCTGAGGCACGCGGGCGGAACCCGGGGAAAGAAGCTGCTGGACGCGGTCAAATCAGCGGGTTGGCCCCTCGTCGATTGTCAGCCACTGAAGAAGGACTCGGACAAGACGGCCTTCGTCGTCTCGGAATTCAAGGCCGGAGGCCGCCGGATAGAGGGAGAAGCCGTCCAGGCGCTGGTCAATGCCGTGGGGGCCAACCTTTCCGAACTGGCGGCCGCATGCAACCAGCTCATTGCTGACGCCACCACTACGGTGGACGCGGCGACAGTGGAGCGGTACTACGGCGGCAGGGTGGAGGCGACCGCTTTCAAGGTGGCGGACGCTGCAATGGCCGGCAACGGGCCGCTGGCCCTGTCGACGCTGCGCCACGCCTTGTCCACGGGCGTCGACCCTGTCCCGCTTGTTGCAGCGCTGGCCGCAAAGCTGAGGACCTTGGCCAAGGTAGCGGGCGCACAGGGTTCTGCTGCTTCCATCGCCAGGAACCTCGGCATGCAGCCGTGGCTTGTTGAACAGGCCCAGCGCGATGTGCGTCGATGGACCCCCGAGGGGCTCATCCGGTCAATCCAGGTTGTTGCCGAGGCTGATGCCCAGGTGAAGGGGCTGTCCAGGGACCCTGTCTATGCAGTGGAACATGCGGTCACAGTGATTGCCACGTCCGCGCAGCGCCGTTGACCCGTGAGGCAGCGCCGTTGACCCGCGAGGCAGCGCCGTTGACCCGCCAGACGGCGAGAGGCCGGTACCCCGCGGGGTACCGGCCTCTCATCAGCTCAGTCGAACTGGAAAACCTTAGAGTGCGTTGACCTTCTTGGAGATCGCCGACTTGCGGTTTGCAGCGTTGTTCTTGTGAATAACGCCCTTGCTGACAGCCTTGTCCAGCTTACGGCTGGCAGCAACAAGTGCAGTTGCAGCAGCATCCTTGTCAGCAGACGCAACGGCGGTGTTGACGGCGCGGATGGCAGTCTTCAGCTCGGACTTGACGGCGTTGTTACGCAGGCGAGCCTTCTCGTTGGTGAGGATGCGCTTCTTCTGGGACTTGATATTAGCCACGTATGAACTCTCTTTTTAATGCGGAAATGGTCTAGAGGGTTATCAGGTTGGCCATCGACTGAGCGGCGTGGGGATGCCTATGGCAGCCAACCATGCGTGACCGTCGACCTGCACGGACACACAGCTACAAATACTAGCAGAAAGACCGGCGGCGTTGCGAGCCGTGGTCAGTTCCACTGATGCCGTTCCTTCATGGCCCTGGACACGGCATTGAACCGCGACTGGCCCAGGACCGCACCCTCACGCCGGACAGCCTGTGGATCCAGGCGGATAACCCTGTCCAGTTTCACCTCGCTGGGTCGTCCCTGGCGGTCCCATGGTCCGCTTCCAATATCAACGTAGTCGCCCGCACGGTATCCGTTGTCGTGGTCCTTGGACGTCAGCATGAGGCCCAGCAGCCAGCCTCCGTCGCGTCCCACCACCAGGACCGGGCGGTCCTTGCCCCGCGAGTGGTCCTCTTCGTAAGGGACCCAGCTCCAGACAATCTCCCCGGGATCCGGTTGCCCGTCCGGCTTTGGCGCATAGTTCATGCGGGCCGTGCCGGTGAAGTCGCCCGGATAGGCGATGGATTGTTTTCCGGAGCCGGGCACCCGGCCATGCCTTTGGGCGGAAGGTCCGGGGGTGCCCGGCTTTGACCCGGCACCCAGTGCTTTGAGGGAACGCAATACCAGTCTGCCAAGAGGGCGCAAGTCTAAAGCCATGCACCAAAGCTACCTTGCATACCACCTGTCCGGTCCCGGATGTACGGCGGAGCACTGGTTCATGGGAGACTAGAGGATCAGAGATACGGCGCGTCCCGGCCAGCCATAGCAAAGCCGGTGGAAAAGCCGTGTGAGTGTCGACAGTAAGGATCCTGCGTGTCTCCCATGGCCCGCACCGCACCGGTGCCCGCCGCAACAGATCCGGCCATCATCCGGAACTTCTGCATCATTGCCCACATCGACCACGGCAAGTCGACCCTGGCCGACCGCATGCTGCAGTTCACCGGCGTCGTACAACAGCGTGACATGAAGGCCCAGTACCTGGACCGCATGGACATCGAGCGGGAGCGCGGAATCACCATCAAGTCCCAGGCAGTCCGCATGCCATGGGAGGTTGAAGGCACGCCCTACGCCCTCAACATGATCGACACTCCCGGGCACGTCGACTTCACCTACGAGGTCTCCCGGTCACTGGCTGCGTGCGAGGGTGCCGTGCTGCTGGTGGACGCCGCGCAGGGCATCGAGGCCCAGACCCTGGCCAACCTGTACCTGGCCATGGAGAACGACCTCACGATTATCCCGGTCCTGAACAAGATCGACCTTCCGGCAGCACAGCCCGAAAAATACGCGGAGGAGCTTGCCAACCTCATTGGCGGCGACCCGGAGGAAGTCCTGAAGGTCTCCGGCAAGACCGGTGTGGGGGTCGAGGCCCTGCTGGACAGGATTGTCCGTGACATTCCCGCCCCGGTGGGCAACGCCGATGCTCCTGCGCGTGCCATGATCTTCGACTCCGTCTACGACACCTACCGCGGTGTCGTCACCTATGTGCGTGTCGTGGATGGCCAGCTCTCGCCGAGGGAGCGGATCCAGATGATGTCCACCAAGGCGAGCCATGAGCTGCTGGAGATCGGCGTCAGCTCGCCGGAACCGGTCCCGTCCAAAGGGCTGGGCGTTGGCGAGGTCGGCTACCTGATCACCGGCGTGAAGGACGTGCGCCAGTCCAAGGTAGGCGACACCGTCACCAACCACGCCAAGCCTGCGCAGGAGATCCTTGGGGGCTACCAGGATCCCAAGCCCATGGTCTTCTCGGGCCTCTACCCGTTGGACGGCACGGACTACCCCAACCTCCGCGAGGCCTTGGACAAGCTGAAGCTCAATGACGCTGCGCTGGTCTACGAGCCGGAAACCTCCGCGGCCCTCGGCTTCGGCTTCCGTGTCGGCTTCCTCGGCCTCCTCCACTTGGAAATCGTCCGCGAACGGCTGGAACGCGAATTCAACCTGGACCTCATTTCCACCGCTCCCAACGTGGTGTACGAGGTCACCCTTGAGGACAAGTCGATCGCCACCGTGACCAATCCGTCCGAGTTCCCCACGGGCAAGGTGAACGAAGTCCGCGAACCCATGGTGGCGGCGACCATCCTTGCGCCGAACGAGTTCGTGGGCGCGATCATGGAACTCTGCCAGAACCGGCGGGGTCAAATGCGGGGCATGGACTACCTGTCCGAGGACCGCGTCGAGATGCGCTACTGGATTCCGCTGGCGGAAATCGTGTTCGACTTCTTTGACCAGCTCAAATCCAAGACCCGGGGCTACGCCTCGCTGGACTGGAAGGCCGACGGCGAGCAGGTGGCCGACCTTGTCAAGGTGGACATCCTTCTCCAGGGCGAACAGGTGGACGCCTTCAGCGCCATTACGCACCGCGACAAGGCATACGCCTACGGTGTGATGATGACGTCCAAGCTGCGCGAGCTGATCCCGCGCCAGCAGTTCGAAGTTCCCATCCAGGCTGCGATCGGTTCCCGCATCATCGCCCGTGAGAACATCCGGGCCATCCGCAAGGATGTTCTTGCCAAGTGCTACGGCGGCGACATCACCCGTAAGCGCAAGCTGCTGGAAAAGCAGAAGGAAGGCAAGAAGCGCATGAAGATGGTTGGACGCGTGGAGGTGCCGCAGGAGGCCTTCATCGCGGCGCTGACCACCGACGAGTCCAAGGACAAGGCCAAGAAGTAGTCATGCCCAGCGTCCTTCCTTTGGGCGACCCGGCACCTGCGGACGGCCTGCTGCCCCCGCAGGTGCAGTCCGGCGTCGAACACCGCAGGTTCGGGCTGTATGTCCACATCCCGTTCTGCGCCGTCAGGTGCGGGTACTGCGATTTCAACACGTACACGGCCACGGAACTGGGTGGAGGCGCGTCTCAGGATGCGTACGCCGGCACCGCGGTGGCCGAAGTTGCTTTCGCGGCATCGGCACTGGACGCTTCCGGAGTGCCGCGCCGCCCGCTGAGCACTGTGTTCTTCGGCGGCGGAACGCCCACGCTGCTGCCTGCCGGGGACCTCGCCCAAATACTGCGTGCCGCAGTCGCGGAGTGGGGCCTTGCGCCCGGTGCCGAAGTCACCACTGAGGCCAACCCGGATTCCGTTACTCCTGAGTCCCTGCAGGTGCTCGCCGACGCGGGGTTCACCAGGGTTTCTTTCGGGATGCAGTCGGCCGTGCCGCATGTGCTCAAGGTCCTCGACCGCACACATACTCCCAGTAAAGTCCCCCAGGTGGTGCAATGGGCCAGGGAAGCAGGCCTGGCGGTCAGCCTTGACCTCATTTACGGCACACCGGGGGAATCGATGGAGGACTGGCAGACCTCGTTGGAAACTGCCCTCTCCTACGAACCCGACCACATCAGTGCCTACGCGCTGATTGTTGAAGACGGCACCAAGCTTGCCGCCCAAATCCGCCGCGGTGAGGTGCCGGGTATTGACGACGACGATCACGCGGCCAAGTACGAACTCGCCGACGCCCTGATCTCCCAGGCCGGCCTGGAGTGGTACGAGGTCAGTAACTGGGCGCGGACCCCGGACCAGGCTTGCCGCCATAACCTCGCCTACTGGCGGGGCGACGACTGGTGGGGAATCGGCCCCGGCGCCCACTCACATGTGGGCGGCGTCCGTTGGTGGAACGTCAAGCACCCTGTGGCCTACGCCTCGCGGCTGGCCGCTGGGAGCTCACCGGCCGCCGGGCGCGAAACGCTCGACGCCGGAACCCGGGAAGTGGAGCGCATCATGCTGGAGGCGAGGCTCGCCTCGGGTCTGCTCGTTGATGCCCTGGGTGGCTCCGGCCGGCACGCCATGGCCGGGCTGATCGCCGATGGTTTGGTGGACCCGGCGGCTGCCTTCCGGGGCAGTCTGCAGCTCACCCTGAAGGGGCGGCTGCTTGCCGATGCTGTTGTCCGCAGGATCTTGCCGGAGTGAGCTACTTGATCCAGCGGAGGTTGAACCGGTAGCGGTGCGGCTGCCCGTGGTTGACGCGGATACCGGCTGAGACGGAAAAGCAGGTCAGGGCCACCCAGATGGCTGTGGCAATGACCGCGAAGATGTTGCCCACCACCGGCAGGAGCACCAGGATGTTCGCCACTGCGGCGGCAATGGTGGGAGGAAGCGTGAAATTCAGTGCTTCCTTGGATTCCTGGGCCGTGAAGGGCCCGCGGTCCTTGAAGATCAGGTAGATCAGCAGGGAGGGAATGCAGCCCAGGATGCCGCCGAAGTGCGCCAAGGTGGCCCACTGGCGGTCTTCGCCTGCGGTCAGGGGGAGTGCGTTCGCAGGTGCGCCATGGTACTGGGGCTGACCAGCGGCCCGGCCCGGCTCATCAGGTGCGTTGTCTGCCACGGTGTGTTCCCTTTGCTTCGAGGTGCTGCGGTCTTGCTGTCCCAGAATACTGTGTCCCGGCCGGGTTCCGGGACCACGGTGCCGTGACCCGCGCCGGGAATTTCCGCTAAGGGGCCGTGAGGAAGTCGATGACTTCTTCCACCCGCCCCAACAGCGAGGCCTCGAGATCGGCGTAGGTACGTACCGCCCCCAGGAGCCGCTGCCAGCCCAGGCCGATGTCCTCGGCGGTGGTGTGCGGCCACCCAAAAGCCTTCAGGATTCCCGTTTTCCAGTCCATGCCCCTGGGAACTGAGGGCCACTGCTCGATGCCGAGGACTTTGGGCCTGATCGCCTGCCATACGTCCACATAAGGGTGTCCGACAATCAGTACGTTTCCCGTGGCGCCGGGAAACGTCATCGCCTCCGCAGCGATCCGGGATTCCTTGGAGCCGGCCACAAGGTGGTCCACCAGGATGCCAAGCCGACGCCCGGGACCAGGCTTGAAGGCGGCAATCGCGGCCTTGAGGTCATCCACGCCGTGCAGTGGTTCCACCACGATCCCCTCGGCCCGCAAGTCGTCACCCCAGACTTTTTCCACGAGTTCGGCATCGTGCTTGCCCTCAACCCAGATGCGGCTCGCCTTGGCTACCTGGGCCCGCTGGCCCTCCACCCGCACCGAGCCGGATGCTGTACGGCCACCTGCCGGCGAGGCGGGCGCTTTCGCCGCGGGCGGCATGAGCCGGATGGCTTGGCCTTCCAGAAGGAAGCCATAACCGAGCTGAAAGGATTTGGTCTTGCCCCGGCGGTCCTCCAGCGACACGATATGCATTCCGCCGGATTTCTCCACGCGCGTAACTTCTCCCACCCAGCCGGACTGCACGTCCTCCAGGACCATGCCCCGCTGGACGGCGACTTCAGGGAGCCCGGTTTTGGCCGGGGCGGAGAGATCGGTGGGACCCCACGTGTCAAAGGCCAAGGGCCTGCCTCTCGTAGCTGGGCGGGATTAGCAGGACGGCAAGGGTGCGCGGCCCGCGCCCGACATCCCGGCGGGCGGTTTCCATGCTAACAACGCCGGGGCGCATACTAGACTATTAGCACTTGGGCATGTTGAGTGCTAAAAACGGTGTGAGCCGTCTGTCCCGCGATCAGTGGTCGGCGGGACCGGGGAAAGTCGTCAGGAGGTGTTGCAATGAGTGAGCCACGCAAGCTTGAAGTGCTCCGTGCCATCGTTGAGGACTACGTACACTCCCGGGAGCCCGTGGGGTCAAAGGCGTTGGTGGAAAGGCACCATCTTGGCGTGTCCAGTGCCACCATCAGGAACGACATGGCGGTCCTGGAAGAGGAAGGCCTCATCGCAGCGCCGCACACGAGTGCGGGGCGCATTCCCACGGACAAGGGCTATCGCCTGTTCGTGGACCGGATCTCACAGGTCAAGCCTCTGTCTGCTGCGGAACGGCGCGCCATCCATTCCCTGCTTGAAGGACCGGATGATCTTGATGACATCCTGGAGCGGACCGTACGGCTGCTGTCCCAGCTGACCAACCAGGTGGCCGTGGTGCAGTATCCCCACTCCAAGCAAGCCCTGGTACGCCACGTGGAATTCGTCCTCCTGGGCCCAACCCAGGTACTGGCAGTCCTCATCGCCGACACCGGCAGCGTGGGCCAGAAAGTCATCGAGACCGGATCTGAGGTCTCCAACGACGCCCTGATGGCTCTGCGCTCCAAGTTCCTTGGCAGCATTGCCGGCACGCAGTTGTCCCTCCTGCCCCAGGTTCTTCCCTCGGTGGTCGCGCTGTGCCGTCCCGAGCTCCGGGGCCTGGCGCAGAGACTTGCCCACGGACTCGAAACTTTGAGCGATACCAGCAGGGAGGAGCGGATTCTGCTGGCCGGAACTGCCAACCTGGCCCGCTCCAACGTCGACTTTCCCCTCAGCATCGGCCCGGTTCTTGAAGCCCTTGAGGAACAAGTGGTCATGCTCCGGTTGTTGTCGGATATGGGCGACGACCCACGGGGTGTAACGGTCAGCATCGGGCGCGAGAACCCCTACGACGGGCTGGCGGAAGCATCGGTGGTGGCTACCGGCTACGGCTCGGGAGCCAAAGTCGGAATCCTTGGTCCCACCAGGATGGACTATCCCACCACCATGGCCGCGGTACGCGCCGTGGCCAGATACCTGTCACGAATTCTCGGTGGCTGAAGCAGCCCCGGGGTAAAGAACTGCAGTACAACAAGGAAGAGATACCGACTTTGAGCAGCCACTATGACGTTTTGGGAGTCTCCCCGGAAGCGACCGGAGAAGAGATCAAAAAGGCGTACCGAAAGTTGGCACGAAAGCTTCACCCGGACGTCAACCCGGGCGAGGACGTCGCGGAACAGTTCAAAGCAGTGACCCATGCTTACGAAGTCCTGTCCGACCCCCAGAAGCGGCGGGTCTACGATGCAACCGGCAACGAGAACGGTACCGACAACGGGTTCGGTGGCGGCTACTCCGGCCAGGGTTTCGCGTTCCAGGACATCTTCGATACTTTCTTCGGCGGTGGCGCAGGTGGCCACGCAGGCCCGGCTTCCCGTGTACGCCGCGGACAGGACGCCCTCATCAGCGTCAGGATCGACCTCAAGGATGCCGTCTTCGGTGTCAATAAGAAGCTTGAAGTAGATACCGCCGTCGTATGCCCCACCTGTGACGGCAGTTGCTGCCGCCCGGGCACGCATCCGGAGCGGTGCGACATCTGTGGCGGAAGCGGCCAGGTGCAGCGCGCGGTCCGGTCCATCCTCGGCCAGGTGATGACCACGGCACCCTGCGGTTCCTGTGAGGGCTTCGGCACCATCATCAAGGATCCGTGCAACGAGTGCAGCGGCCAGGGACGTATCCGCAGCCGCCGTTCGCTCACCATCAAGGTCCCCGCCGGTGTAGCCACAGGAACCCGTATCCAGCTCTCCGGCCAGGGCGAGGCCGGTCCTGCGGGTGGTCCGGCCGGCGACCTGTACGTGGAGATCCGGGTCAACAACGATCCCACGTACGTCAGGGAAGGCGACGACCTCCACGCAACGTTGAGCGTGCCGATGACTGCAGCCGCGCTCGGCACCGAATTGAACCTTGAAACCTTTGACGGCCCGCAGGAAATCGACGTCAAGTCCGGAACCCAATCCGGTGAAATCATCACCCTGCGTGGTCTCGGTGTGACACACCTGCGTGGGTATGGCCGCGGCGACCTCAAAGTGCACCTCCATGTTGAGACGCCCAGCAAGCTGGATGCGGCGCAGGAAGACCTGCTAAGGCAGCTCGCCAAGTTGCGCGGGGAACAGTTCACGGAGGGCAAGCTGGTGGCCAGCGGCGGCATGTTCGCCAAGCTCCGGGACAAGCTCGGTAACCTGTAGCGGTGAGCAATCCCGTTTTCTTCGCCTCGCCGGGTGCGCTGGATGGCGTCGGGCCGGGCTCGGTGTTCGTCCTGGACGGACAGGAAGCCCGGCACGCTGTCACGGTAAAGCGGATCGTGGCCGGTGAATCCGTGGACATCACCGACGGCGCCGGGACCCGCCTCACCGGGACGGTGGTTGAAGCCGGGCAGGGGTCGTTGTCCGTTGAGGCCGGTGAGGTTTCCTTCGAGCAGCGCCCTGCGGTCCGTCTGGTGCTTGTCCAGGCTTTGGCCAAGGGCGACCGCGACGAGCTGGCCATTGAGACGGCTACCGAGCTTGGAATTGATGCGGTGGTGCCGTGGCAGGCTGAACGTTCCATTGTCCGGTGGAAGGGCGACCGGGCAGCCAAGGCCCATGCCAAGTGGCAGTCCGTGGTGGCAGCTGCGGCCAAGCAGGCCCGCAGGTCCTGGATACCCGAGGTTCGTCCTGTTGCGGACTCGGCCGGCCTGTCCAAGGCGGTCGCGGCAGCAGACATGGCCATCATCCTGCATGAGGACGCCAGGAACTCCCTGCGGTCTGTCCTGGAAGCGGCAAGCCTGGTGGCTGACGGGACAGAAGCACCCCTTGAAGTGCTTTTGATCGTGGGACCGGAAGGCGGCATCTCACCGCGGGAAGTTACCCGGCTCAGTGACGCGGGGGCCGTTACGGCGCTCTTGGGTCACCACGTGTTGCGGTCGTCGACGGCGGGGCCTGCCGCCGTCGTTCTTGCCAGCGATGTCCTGGGACGCTGGTAGGCGCTGCCGACAGCCCCTCCCGGCTACCGCCCGGCAGGGTTATTGGACGCGGAACAGCCGGGTATCGGTGGTGCTTTCATCGGTTTGGCCGGATGCGTCCACCTGCGAAACACGAACCTCGTACTTCCCGGGCTTCAGCGTGGCGCTGAAGGAGAAGACGCCGAGTTGCCCGGCCTCGCCGGAAGCTTTCGTCTGGCCGGTCAGCAGGTTGGCCCGGTCCCCGTTGCCATTGTCCTGCAGAATCTGCCAGGCCACGGGCAGTGAGCTGTTGGTGGTGCGTCCATTGAATTTGACGGCTCCGGGCGGAAGGGCGTTGTCTTCCTGGGGATCGATAATCCACAGGGGGGCCACCAAGGAGGCATCCCGGGACATGGGCTGGCCGAGGCGGACCTGGCCGAAGGCCATGAAATCCGTATGTCCGTCCACCAGGATGACTACCTGGATCTGCTGCCCGGAATTGATCAGTCCCGACGACGAAGCAGCCGCGGTAGCTGTATAGACGAGCTGCTGGATTGCCCGCTGCGCCATGCCGGCGTCGAGGTTGGAGTTGAAGGCATCACGGGAAACGTCGACCGTGATGACGTTCTTGCCGGAAATTGAGGTGGCCAAACTGCCGGGCTCCTGCCACGGCGTGAAGAAGTCGTGGTCCAGCGGCTTGTCGGCCATCATGATCCGCAGGGCTGTGGTCACGGGGTTCCCATCACCCGAAATGTCCCGGAACTCGCGGTAGAGGTACACCTCGTCCTTGCTGCGACCGATCCAGTACACGGGAATCTTGGTGGAAGCCTGGGTTGTTTCCAGTGGTGCATTGCTGGCCGGGGCCTCCTGGAGACTGGCCGCCGGGGGGCTGGTGGACTCCGGAGTGGAACCACCGTTGGCGATGCAGCCCGTCAACAGGAGGACAGCAAGCATTGCCGGCGCGGCCACCACGGATTTCCTCCGTTGTGGTGCGCCATGCTGGGTGTGTGCCGGCTGCTTGATGGGGGGTCCTTGCCTTGGTTTCGGCGGTGTCCGCCGGAAGTTTTCACGTGGCGTTGTTTCTGCCCGCCATGCCAGCTTGGCATATCGGCGGCGGCGGTCGCCGGGGATTTCCGGGCATGCGCCGCAACTGAAACAGTATTGATACCCGCCCGATGCCGAGTTGAGACAAAATGTCGCAGGGCGCCTGCCTGCCCGGCCGGGGCGACAGAAGGCGTCCGCCGAAGGGCGGGCTGGCGTAGGATTGAAGGCAACTGAGAACCAACCCGAGGAGAACAGGCCACACGGCCACCACTATGAGTGAATCCCTGAATGGGCGGCAGCGGACCGGCAACGGGAACCCGGCCTCCACAGAGTTCCCGCACACCTTACCGGGTACGCGCACGGAAATCGTCACGTTCGACAACTCCGATCAGATGGTTCACTCGCTGGGCAGCCACGACGAGGCCTTGCGATACATCGAGGAGCAGTTCCCGGATGTCAGCTTCCACGTCCGCGGCAATGAGCTGTCCATGACGGGCCCTACGACCGTTATCCCCAGGATCATGCGGCTTCTGGAGGAAGTCCGCGGACTGGTCGCGAAAGGCACCGTAGTCACCCCTGACGTCTTGCAGCAGCTCGTGTCCCTGCTGCGGTCGCAGTCGGCCCAGAACCCCGTGGATGTTCTGACCCACAACATCCTCTCCAGCAGGGGCCGGACCATCCGCCCCAAGACGTTGAACCAGAAGAACTACGTCGATGCCATCGATGACAACACGGTGATTTTCGGAATCGGTCCGGCCGGTACCGGCAAGACCTACCTGGCCATGGCCAAAGCGGTGCAGGCCCTGCAATTGAAGGAAGTCAACCGCATCATCCTCACCCGTCCCGCTGTTGAGGCAGGGGAGCGGCTGGGCTTCCTGCCCGGAACCCTCAGCGACAAAATCGATCCGTACCTGCGTCCCCTGTACGACGCATTGCACGACATGATGGACCCTGAGTCCATACCGCGCCTCATGGCCGCCGGAACAATCGAAGTGGCACCGCTGGCGTACATGCGCGGACGCACGTTGAACGACGCCTTCATCATCCTCGACGAGGCCCAGAACACCACCCCGGAACAGATGAAGATGTTCCTGACCCGCCTGGGATTCGGTTCCAAGATGGTGGTCACCGGGGACGTCACGCAGGTAGACCTGCCTTTCGGCGCGACCTCGGGCCTCCGGATCGTCCGTGAAATCCTCAAGGGCATCGACGGCATCAACTTCTCGATCCTCGAAGCTTCGGACGTTGTCCGCCACCGGCTCGTGGCAGACATCGTGTCCGCCTACAGCACGTGGGACGACGCCCACCGTTCGGGGGACGCCCATCACAAACGTGGAGAACGAAAATGAGCATTGAGGTCAACAACGAGTCCGGTGTGGCAGTCGATGAAGAGCAGCTTGTGACGCTGTCCCGCTACATCTTCGAACGCCTCTACATCCATCCCCAGGCGGAGCTGTCGATTCTCCTGGTGGATGAGCCGGCCATGGAGAAGCTGCACATCGAACTCATGGATGAACCCGGCGCCACGGATGTCCTCTCCGTGCCCATGGATGAGCTGACCCCCGGAACGCCGGACAAGCCTGCCCCGCAGGGCATGCTCGGAGACATCGCCATCTGCCCCCAGGTGGCAGAGGTCCAGGCCCGCAATGCCGGTCATCCCACCCAGGAGGAGATGCTCCTGCTGACGACGCACGGCATCCTCCACCTGCTGGGGTTTGACCATGCCGAGCCCGAAGAAAAGGAAGAGATGTTCGGGCTGCAGCGCGAGCTTCTCTCCGGGTTCCTCGGCAAGGACGCCCCCATGGAGACCATGCAGTGACCTTATTGATCCTGGTCGGCATGGCTCTGGTTTTCCTCAGCTTTGTCGCCCTGCTGACTGCCGCCGAGGCGGCCTTCAACTTCCTGCCGCGGCACGAGGCCGAGCAATCCGTCCTCCGCAGCAAGGGAAGGGCCCTTGCAAGCATCCTGAAGGACCCTGTAGCGCATACGCGGGCGCTGCGGTTTTGGCGGGTGTGGTTCGAGATGGCTGCCGCCGTTGCTGTGGCGCTGGTCCTTCACAGCCTGCTGGACAATGTGTGGCTCACGGGGCTCGCAGCCACAGGCATCATGGCAGTCATTGGCTTCGTCCTCGTCGGTGTTTCGCCCCGGCAACTGGGCAGGACGCACTCCGGTCCGGTGGTGAGGTTCACCGCTCCTTTGATCAGGTTCCTCTGCTGGGTTCTGGGTCCCATTCCCGGCTGGCTGGTTGCCCTGGGAACTGCGGTGGCACCGGGTGCCCCGGCCGGTGACGATGCGTTCGTCAGCGAAGAGGAATTCCGCGAGTTCGTCGACCGTGCCGCGGAATCAGACATGATCGAAGACAACGAAGCCGAGCTTATCCAGTCCGTCTTTGACTTTGGCGACACGCTGGTCCGCTCCGTCATGGTTCCCCGCACGGACATCGTCAGCATTTCCACGGGCTCGGACCTGGAAGCCGCGATGGCACTTTTCCTGCGCTCAGGGTACTCACGTATCCCGGTCATCGGAGAGAACACTGACCAGATCCGCGGCATCCTCTACCTCAAGGATGTAGCTGCGGCCATGCACCGCACCGAACCCGGGCTCCCGCCACACGACGTCGATTCGCTGGCAAGGGAAGTACGCTACGTTCCCGAGTCCAAGCCTGTCAGCGATCTTCTGAAGGAGCTCCAGCAGGAGTCCACCCATGTGGCCATCGTTATCGACGAATATGGCGGAACTGCCGGCCTGGTAACCCTGGAGGACCTCATTGAGGAAATCGTGGGTGAGATTGTCGATGAATACGACGCCGCCGCCGAAGAGGCTGTTGACCTGGGCGACGGAAGCTTCCGCGTCAGTGCCCGGATGAGCATCGACGACCTCGGGGAACTCTTTGACATGGACCTTGATGACGACGAGGTCGACTCGGTAGGTGGCCTGCTGGCGAAGGCCCTGGGGCAGGTCCCCATCGTTGGCAGCGCCGTCGAGGTGCACGGCATCAGCCTTCGGGCCGACCGCCTGGAAGGCCGGCGCAACAGGGTCAGCCACATCATTGCGGCGGCCATGCCAAAGGAAGACACTGACTTTGAGGACCTCTTCGATGAGGCCGATACAACGCAACAGGGAGTTCCACGTGAGCAAGCAAAATAAGACGCACGGCGCCGAAGAGCCTTACGGTGGCTTCCACGCCGGATTCTCGGTTTTGGTGGGGCGTCCCAATGCGGGCAAGTCGACTTTGACCAACGCGTTGGTTGGACAAAAAGTTGCCATCACCTCCGCAAAGCCGCAGACCACGCGCCACACCATCCGCGGGATAGTCCACCGCGAGGACGCGCAGTTGATCCTGGTTGACACTCCGGGGCTGCACCGGCCGAGGACCCTGCTGGGCAAGAGGCTTAACGAGTTGGTGGCTGACACCCTCGCCGAGGTTGACGCCATCGGGTTCTGTCTACCGGCCAACGAGAAAATTGGTCCGGGCGACAAGTACATCGCAGCCCAGCTCGCCGCCGTCGGGAAGAAGCCGATCGTGGCAATCGTCACCAAGACAGACCTGGTGGACCGGCAGGCCCTGACCGAACAACTGCTGGCCGTTGCAGAACTGGGCCGCGAGGTCCTCGGCGGCCAGGGGTGGGCCGACATTGTCCCGGTTTCGGCGGCAGATGGCTTCCAGGTGGGCACGGTGGCCGATGTCCTCATTAAGCACATGCCGCCGTCGCCACCTTTGTACCCCGACGGCGAGCTGACGGATGAACCCGAGGCGGTGATGATCGCCGAACTGATCCGGGAGGCGGCACTGGAAGGCGTCCGCGATGAGCTGCCCCACTCATTGGCCGTTGTGGTTGAGGAAATCGTGCCCAGGGAAGGGCGCACGGAGGACAATCCGCTGCTCGATGTCCGGGTCAATCTCTATGTTGAGCGTCCCTCGCAAAAAGCAATCATCATCGGCAAGGGCGGCAGCCGGCTCAGGGAAGTCGGCACGAATGCCCGCAAGGGCATCGAGACCCTGCTGGGAACGCGGATCTACCTTGATCTGCACGTCAAGGTGGCCAAGGACTGGCAACGGGATCCCAAACAGCTGGTCAAGCTCGGCTTCTGACCGGCATCTCCACAACGGCGTGGCTGGGGGGTCGATAAGGAACTTCCCAGAATCGGCCACTATGATTGCGGAGATCCACGTGTTTGAGGAAAGGTAACCGAATAGTGCGACGTCGTGACGCCCGCCCAGAGGGCCCCGGCACCGCTTCCGATGCGGCGCGCCATGGCGGGGTGGCTCTGAACACCCCACGCCATATGAATGCGCCCAAGGGACTTCCCCTGTGGTTGAAGATCGTGACCGGTGTCGTGTCGGTGGCCTTGGTCGCAGGTGTCGCGTTTGCTGCGTTTTGGTACATCAGGCTCCAAAGCAACATCACCAAGGCACCCCTGAGCGCCGGTGAAACCAGGGATACCGGCGATGCCGTGGTTAACGACAAGTCCGACCGCCTCCAGATCCTCATCCTCGGTTCGGATACCCGCGACGGCAAGAATGCCCAGTACGGCAGCGTCGAAGACTCAACGGGATACGGACACTCGGATGTCATGATGCTCCTGGACATCTCAGCGGACAACAAGCGCGTGAGCGTTATGAGTTTCCCCCGGGACCTTCTGGTGGACGTGCCCGAGTGCACCGACCACACCAACAACCAGTCGTTTCCCGCCAGGAGCGGTGTGATGATCAACGCAGCCATGGCCGAAGCCGGCATCGGCTGCGCTGTTGACACTGTCAACAAGCTGACGGGGTTGGAAATCGACCACTTCATGATGGCTGATTTCAATGCGGTCAAGGAATTGTCCATGGCCGTGGGCGGCGTGGACGTCTGCGTCAGCGACCCGGTGTTCGACCCCGACTCGGGACTGCGTTTGGCGAAAGGCAACTCGCAGGTCGAAGGCGAGCAAGCTTTGGCGTTCCTGCGGACGCGACACGCCTTCGGGGATGGCGGCGACCTCGGCCGCATTAAGGGCCAGCAGGCGTTCCTGTCCTCCCTCACGCGCAAACTTAAGTCCGAGGGCACCCTGGGTAATCCGCAACGCCTGCTGCAGATCGCGGACGTCATTACCCAGAACCTTACTGTCGACGAAGGCCTCGCATCCGTCCCCACGTTGTTGACCATCGGCGGTCGACTCAAGGACATCGATGTGTCCAAGGTTGCGTTTGTTTCTGTTCCCACGCAGGCAGCCGCCCTGGACCCCAACCGCCTGGAACTGGTGGAACCGCAGGCATCGCAGTTGTTTGCAGCCTTGCGGGCCGACCTCGACCTGACGAATCCAGGTGCGACGTCCAGCCCTACCGCGTCCGAACCCGCTCCGGGTGCCGGGACCGAAGCGCCGGCCACCCCTGCGGCCCCCGCAGCTCCCGCCTACAACAAGGCCATCCAGCCCGTAGCCGTTGCCGACGGCAGCGGAGTGGGCACCCGGGCGCAGGAGATCCTGTCCGTACTGACGGGCAACGGCTTCTCGCAGGCCGTTTCCTACCTCGCCAATCCCGTGGAACAAACAGCCGTCTACTACGGGCCAGGGTTTGCCGACGTAGCTACAGACGTAGCCACCCTGTTCGGGATTCCGGCAGCCCAGGTTCAGCAGGCGGCCGGGGTCTCGGGTGTGCAGCTCTATGTAGGTACGGATTTTGCTTCCGGCACGGCCTACGGAGCTACCTCGGTTCCCCCGGATGTCGTCAACCAGACCGCCAACGACGCCGTGTGTCAACAGGTGAATCCGTTGTACATCACGCAGTAGCGAGTCCGGTTCCATACCTGTAGAAACCACAAAGGGCCGGGAACCTGTGAACACTTCACAGGCTCCCGGCCCTTTTTGCTGCCCAGGGTTACCAGATGCTGACCCGTTCGCCGTGGTCCATCCACATGCCGTCTCCCTCGCGCACGTCAAAAGCCTGGTGGAAGGCGTCCAGGTTCCTCGCTATTGCGTTGGTCCGGAATTCATTGGGGGAGTGGGGGTCCGTGGCCAAACGGCGGATGGCTTCCTCCGTCCGGATCACCTGGCGCCAGCCAGCGGCCCAGGACATGAAGAAACGCTGCTCCCCGGTGAAACCATCGATCACTTCCGGTTCTTTGCCGTCCAGGCTGAGCTGGTACGCCTTGTACGCAATGGTCAGGCCGCCGAGGTCGCCGATGTTCTCACCGAGGGTGAGCTTGCCGTTGACCTTGTGGTCCGGCGCAGCGTACGGAGACAACGCGTCGTACTGTTCCACCAGCTTTGCAGTGCGTGCTTCGAAGGCAGTGCGGTCTTCCTCGGTCCACCAGTTCCGAAGCGCTCCACTGCCGTCGAACTGTGAGCCCTGGTCATCAAAACCGTGGCCGATCTCATGGCCAATCACAGCACCGATGCCGCCGTAGTTGACGGCGTCGTCGGCGTCGGCAGTGAAGAACGGTGGCTGCAGGATGGCAGCCGGGAAAACGATCTCATTGAGCATCGGATGGTAGTAGGCGTTGACCGTCTGGGGCGTCATGAGCCACTTGTCGAGATCGACCGGCTTGCCCACTTCATCCAAATGCCGTTCAACGTCGGCATCGTGGGCCCGTTCGACGTTGCCCAGGAGATCCTGGGGATCGATCTTCACGCCCGAGTAGTCGATCCACTTTTCCGGGAAACCGATCTTGGGGCGGAATGCTTCAAGCTTCTTGAGGGCTTCGGCCTTTGTTTCTTCCCCCATCCACTCAAGGGAGGTGATGCTTTGGCGGTAAGCCTCGATCAGATTGGCCACCAGTGTCTGCATCCGTGCCTTGTGGCCGGCCGGGAAGTGGCGTTCCACGTAGATCTGCCCAAGGGCCTCGCCCAAGGCGGCTTCGACGACGGCGACGCCACGCTTCCAGCGTTCCTTGTTACGGGGCGTGCCGCTTAGGGTGGTTCCGTAGAATTCGAAGTTGGTGTCCACGAAGTCAGAGGACAGGTAGGGCGCAGCCGAGTTCAGGACGCGGAGCGTAAGCCACTCTTTCCAGGTTTCCAGGCTTTCCGATTCGAGCAGGGCTGTGGCGCCGGTAAAGAAATCCGGAGTGCTGACTACGAGTTCGCTTCGCTTGGATGCTTCGACCCGCGCTGCTGCAAACCACGTTTCCAGGAGCGGGAAGAGTGCCTTTGCTTCTTCCGCGCTCTTAAGGTTGTACGTCTTCTGCGGGTCGCGGAGCGTGACCTTGTCCCAGTGGTGGGAAGCCAGTGCGGTCTCCAAGGCGACGATACGCCGGGAGGCGACATCGGCGTCGGGAATTCCGGCCAGGTCGAAGAGCTTGGTGATGTATCCGCCGTAGGCTGCCACAATGGGGGCGAACTTTTCTTCACGGTAGTACGACTCGTCGGGAAGCCCCAGCCCGCCCTGGCCAATGTAGAGGAGGACCCGTTCCGGGTTGCCTGCATCAGGGGCAGGGTAGATGGAGAACAAGCCGGACACGTCCGAGCGGAACAGCCGCCCCATGAGTGAGGCGAACTCCGTCACGGACGAGGCGGCTTTGATCTCCTCCAGGCGGCCACGGATCGGATCCAGGCCCTTGGTTTCGGCAGCGGCTTCGTCCATGAAGCTGGCGTACAGCCCGCCCACCTGCTGTTCGACGCCGGAGGCGTCCGGTCCCTTGGCAGCGGCTTCCTCAATGATGGCCCTGACCGCAAGTTCGGCCTCGTCGCGCAATGCGGTGAAGGTACCTTCCAGCGGCCGGTCGTCAGGGATGGTGGTGCTGTTCAGCCAGGCCCCGTTGACGTGCTGGTAGAGGTCGTCCTGCGGCCTGACGCTGTGATCGATGTTGGAAAGTGTGATCCCCGACTCTGGCAATGTGGCTCCTTGGATGGACGCTGCCGCCGGCGTTGCCACCGTCGCGGCGTCTGCATAGTGGACGTTGCATATGGTGTTGCACTGTCATCATACGCACCGTGCTAGGGTGAATCTGTGCGTGCGGGAATGCTTCTTCTTAGCTGCCGCGGCGAGGCCTGAAAGCTATCTGACGCTGGGCCATCCTCGCCGCGGAGTTTCGTTGTGCCCGGCTAAGCTTTCACTGATTACTTAGAGAAAAGGCCACACGACATGCGCAATGCACAAAAGCCCTCCGGTATGCCGATCCACCGGTACCTGCCTTTCCAGGACCAGATCACCGTTGAGGTCCCGGACCGGACTTGGCCGGACAAAGTCATCACCAAGGCTCCCCGCTGGTGCGCGGTGGACCTGCGCGACGGCAACCAGGCGCTCATCGATCCCATGAGCCCGGCCCGCAAGCTGAAGATGTTCCAGCTGCTCGTGAAAATGGGCTTTAAGGAAATTGAAGTCGGGTTCCCCTCGGCCTCGCAGACCGACTTCGATTTTGTCCGCCAACTGATTGAAGGCGGGCATATTCCGGACGACGTCACCATCCAGGTGCTGACGCAGGCGCGCGAGCACCTCATCGAGCGGACGTACGAGTCCCTGGTTGGTGCCAAGCAGGCGATCGTGCATCTATACAACTCCACTTCCGTGTTGCAGCGCCGGGTGGTCTTTAACCAGGACGAGGACGGAATCCTGGATATTGCCCTGCAGGGTGCACGGTTGTGCAAGAAGTACGAAGAGACCCTGACGGACACGCACATCACGTACGAATACTCGCCGGAATCCTTCACGGGAACCGAGCTCGAGTACGCAGCCCGTGTCTGCAATGCAATTGCGGACGTTTTCGAAGCATCCGCGGACAAGCAGGTCATCATCAACCTGCCGGCGACCGTGGAGATGGCAACGCCGAATGTATACGCGGACTCCATTGAGTGGATGCACAGGAACCTGCACCCACGTGAAGGCATCATCATCTCCCTGCACCCCCACAATGACCGTGGCACGGGTGTTGCGGCAGCTGAACTGGGCTACCTGGCAGGGGCGGACCGCATCGAGGGCTGCCTGTTCGGCAACGGTGAGCGGACGGGCAACGTGGACCTGGTCACGCTGGGCCTGAACATGTTTGTCCAGGGCATCGACCCGATGATCGACTTCTCGGACATCGACGAAGTACGCCGCACGGTCGAATACTGCAACCAGCTGCCAGTCCCCGAGCGCGCTCCCTATGGTGGGGATCTCGTTTTCACGGCTTTCTCCGGTTCGCACCAGGATGCCATCAAGAAGGGCTTCGAGGCACTGGAGAAGGATGCCGCCGCTGCCGGGGTTCCCGTCCAGGACTTCACGTGGCAGGTTCCCTATCTGCCCATCGACCCGAAGGACCTCGGCCGCAGCTACGAGGCTGTCATCCGTGTGAATTCCCAGTCGGGCAAGGGCGGCGTCGCGTATCTGCTGAAGAACGAGCACAACCTGGATCTGCCGCGCCGCGCGCAGATCGAGTTCTCCGGGGTCATCCAGCGCAGGACAGATGCGGTGGGCGGCGAGGTCAGCGGTTCCCAGCTGTGGCAGATCTTCCAGGACGAATACCTGCCCTCGGACGAGGAACAGGCCCAGTGGGGCCGGTATTCGCTGGGCAGCGTCAGCACGGAGACCGATGAAACCGGTGCCATGACCATGAACGCGAACCTTCGCATTGACGGCACCGAGGTGCGCCGGACCGGGCATGGCAACGGACCCATTGCGGCCCTGCTGGACATCCTGCACCACGACGGTGTGGACGTCCGTGTCCTGGACTACAGCGAACACGCTCTCTCTGAAGGCGGCAGCGCCAGTGCAGCCGCCTACGTGGAGTGCGCCGTGGGCGAACGTGTCCTCTGGGGCGTCGGAATAGACCCCAGCACCACCACTGCCTCGCTCAAGGCACTGATCTCGGCAGTCAACCGCGCCGTTCGGGACGCCCAGGCGTAACTGCTGTTCCGTGTGGTGGCCCCGGGTGGGCCACCACACGCAACGCGCTGTCCATGCATGGCGTCAACTTGATGCGAAGATTAGGTGTGGCCAACCCATCGTCTTTTGCAGCCCGCTCCTACCGGGATGACGCCGTGGTGCTCCGTACCCACAAGCTGGGTGAAGCTGACCGGATCATTACGCTGTTGACCAAGCACCATGGCCAGGTGCGGGCCGTAGCCAAGGGTGTACGGCGTACAAGCAGCCGCTTTGGAGCCCGGCTGGAACCGTTCATGGTTGCGGACCTGCAGTTGGTGTCAGGCCGCACGCTGGACATCGTGACGCAGGCCGTCGCCAAAGGTGCATACGGCAGCAGCATCGCTTCCGATTACGGACGGTTCACCGTGGCAGCTGCCATGACGGAAACCGCGGAGAAACTCACCGACGCCGACGCCGAATCGGGGACAGCCCAGTACAACCTGCTCGTTGGCGCTTTGGCTGCGCTCAGCAGGTCGGAGCATCCATCTGAACTTATTCTCGATTCCTACCTGCTGAGGGCGTTGGCCACAGGAGGATGGGCGCCGAGCTTCACGGACTGTGCCAGGTGCGGCACACCCGGACCGCACACCGCATTTGCTGCTCCCCTCGGAGGGATGGTGTGTGGTGACTGCCGGCCCCCGGGGTCGCCGGCGCCTGCGGCGGAGACGGTCGTGCTGCTGGCCGCGCTCCTCACGGGAAACTGGGCCGTTGCGGATGTGTCCGATTCCCGGCATCGCCGGGAGGCTGCAGGTTTGGTGGCCAGCTACCTGCAATGGCATCTTGAACGGGCCTTGAAATCACTCAAACACGTGGAGCGAAGCTGACTGTGGCACTAGGAAAGAAGAGCAAGACACCCCCGGCAAGGACAGCGCCGGTACAGGCACCTTATCCCCATTCGTCCGGAGCAGTGCCCCCCAGCATCCCCAGTGAATTGATTCCCCGCCACGTGGCGATCGTGATGGACGGCAATGGCCGTTGGGCAAACCAGCGGGGATTGCCGCGCATTGAAGGACACAAGGCCGGAGAACCCGCGCTCCTTGACGTCATGGCCGGTGCCATTGAGCTGGGGATCAAGTACGTGAGCGTTTATGCGTTCTCCACGGAGAACTGGCGGCGGTCTCCCGAGGAAGTCCGTTTCCTCATGGGATTTAACAAAGATGTGCTGCGTCGCCAGCGGAACCAGCTTGACGAATGGGGTGTCCGCATCCGCTGGGCAGGGCGCCGACCCCGCCTCTGGGGGTCGGTAATCAAAGAGCTGGAAGAAGCCGAAGACTACACACGCGCCAATGACACCTGCACGTTGACCATGTGTGTTAATTACGGTGGTCGGGCCGAGCTGGCCGACGCTGTGTCGGCCATTGCGCAAGACGTCGCTGCCGGCCGGCTGAAGCCCGGCTCTGTCACGGAAAAGACCATCCAGAAGTATCTGGACGAGCCCGATTTGCCGGACGTGGATCTCTTCCTCCGGAGCTCCGGCGAACAACGGCTCTCCAACTTCCTCCTGTGGCAGTCAGCGTATGCGGAGTTCGTTTTCATGGACACCCTGTGGCCGGATGTCGACCGCCGCACCCTCTGGGAGGCTGTGGAAATCTATGCCAAGCGGGACAGACGCTACGGTGGAGCCGTGGACGCCGCGCCTGCAGGGACGTAGCACGCCTGTGCCATTCAATCGGGATAGGCAGCCAACCACGCAGCAACGTCCCGGTATGCCTGCTGCCTGATCGTCCGCCGGGACAGAAAAATATCGTGCAGGGCACCCGGATAGCGGAAGACTGCCGTCCGCCGGCCCAAGCCCAAGGCGCGTCTGGCCGTTTCTTCGACATCGATCACGGCGTCCGCCCGCATGAGATCTTCCGTCCATTCGGCCTGAATCCGGGTGCGGCCGGACAACAGGACCAGGACGGGCGCGTCGATGGTGAGCTTGCGCTCCACTGAAGCATGCCCGGCCAGCACGGCTTTGGTCCAGCCTGCGCGGACAGGGAAAGAGGCGCGCGGCCGCCACGACGGGTCCAGGAACCATTCCCCGTGCGCTTCACTACTGACGCTTTCCCAGTAAGCGGGCATCTCCGGGAACCGGAAAGGCCGCTTCGGGTCAGTGCGGGCAAAAGGCTCTACCAGGTGCATGGCGATGCTGCGGACCAGGCTGCTTCCCTGAAGTTCCAGCCAAGGGGAGTTGAGAACGAGCGTCCCGATGCGACCGGGATGGCGGTCTGCCCAAAGCGAGGCAATAAGACCCCCGAGGGAATGGGCCACGATATGCACACGGGCTGGTGCACTGTTACCGGTCCTGGCCGCGACGTCCTTGCCTGTTTCGGCCAGGGCCGCGGCGATGTCTTGGTCGTAGATTGATAGGTCGGAGGTGTATCCGGGTGTCTGGCCGGGCCTGAGGCTCCGCCCGAATTTCCGCAGGTCCAGAGCATAAAAGTGGAATCCTGATGACGTGAGGTACTCGGCCAGTTCTGTCTGCAGGAAGTAGTCCGCCCAGCCGTGCAGGTAGAGGACTACACGTGGGGGTCCTGCCGGAGCCGCCGCTGAACCGCGGTTCCGGCGTCGGAAGATTGTGGAAAGAAAGCCCGGCCCGGTAGCTGAAGCGGGAGGAACGGGCGGGGGAGCGTGGCGGATCAGGGTTGCCCTGACGTCCCCCTCGTCGTCCGGTGGCAGCGGCAGGTCCCTGCATTCAAACCCTGGTCCCAGGATGTCCGGCCGCCAGCTGACTGATTCATCCGTTGTGGTCATGCGTCCCTTTCTCCCCTTGCGCCGGCGCATCCATGTATCCCCGGATCCAGCGAGAAAGGCGTGCATAGGCCTCCGCCCGAACGTCCGGCGCGGACAGGAACACATCATGCAGTGCCCCCTCGATGCGTTCCAGCGTCACGCTGTGTCCAAGGGCCATCGCCCGAAGTGCAATGACATCCACGTCCAGGACGGCATCGGAGCGACGCATGGCTTCCTGCCACACCATGCCGTTGGCGCTGGTGGAAGAGGTCAGGACGAGCACGGGGATTTCCAGGCGCAGTCCGCGGGCGACCTGGGTGTGACCGGCCAACACAGCGCTCAGCCAGCCTGCCCTGACAGGAAACGCGAAAGGGGGACGGTATCGTTCATCCAGCGGCCACTCACCCTCGGCGGTGTTACTGATGGAACGGAAGTAGAAGCCGCGCTCAGGCAGGCGCAGGACCGCCTCGGGGCGCACCCGTGCCAGAGGTCCCACCATGGCCTGGGCGGCGCGGCGGACCAAGGAACTGCCGTGCATCTCCAGCCAGGGACTGTTCAGGATCAGGTGCTTCACGCGGCCTGGATGCCGGCTGGTCCACAGCGCGGCGACCAGCCCGCCTGTCGAATGCCCCATCAGGGCTGTACCTGTTCCTGCACCTGCCGGCCGGTCCACCTCCATGGCCTCAAGCGCGCAGCTGATTTCCGCGTCGTAGTCATCCAGGTTTGCCACATAGCCCCCGGGATGCCCGTCGGTGAGGCTGCGTCCGTGGTTGTGCATGTCCAGCGCATAAAAGCCGTACCCTCGGGCAGTCCAAAACCTGGCCAGGTCCACGTTGAAGAAGTAGTCGCTCCAGCCGTGGAGGAACAGCACTGAGCCTCGTGAGCTCTCTTTTCCGGCCGGGAAGTCACCTGGCGGGCTTGCTGGCGGATCGGTGTCGGCCGGACGGTGGCGGACCAGGGTTGCGCGGCGCACAGTACCGTCCCGCCCCGCTGCTTCGATACTGCAGGACTGGAAGTCGGGTCCCAGGATGTCAGTAGACCACTCCATGCCATCAGCTTAGGCATAATCGGCCACAGCCCACCTGATCCTTGTCATCATGGTGTTCCCCGTTGCCTACACATAGCCGCACGCCAGGTCGCCGGTTTGGCGAGCAGTGGCAGAACCGGAAAACTAGGACCATGCGTGTTTACCCCACCTTTTTCAAACTGGCTTTCTCGTGGATGGATGCCGAGCAAGCACACAAGATAGGCTTCCAGGCGATCCGGGCCGCCAACCGTACCGGTGCCGGGCGGCTGCTGGCGAGGTTGACGGCGCCGAGCCCCGTGCTGCGGACCGAAGCATTGGGCCTGACCTTCCCATCGCCGTTTGGCCTGGCTGCCGGTTTCGACAAGGAAGGCCACGGCATCGAAGCCCTTACAGAATTGGGGTTCGGGCATGTTGAGGTGGGCACCATTACGGGTCAGGCCCAGCCGGGCAACGAAAAGCCACGCCTGTTCCGCCTGATCGAGGACCGCGCGGTCATCAACCGGATGGGCTTCAATAACGACGGCGCAGTTGCGGTTTCTCCCCGCCTGAAGTCGGCGAAGGCCGCTTTGCAGCGGCGGCACGCGGGAGTGCGGCCGGTCATCGGAGTGAATATCGGCAAGACCAAGGTGGTCGAGCTGGAGGACGCTGTGGAGGACTATCTGGTGAGCGCACGCAATCTCGCTCCCGCGGCGGATTACCTGGTGGTCAACGTCAGTTCTCCCAACACTCCCGGTCTGCGGCTGCTCCAGAACGTTGAAACGCTTCGGCCGCTCCTGCGGGCCGTCGGGGACGCTGCAGACGAAGCAGCCGGGCGGCACGTGCCCCTCCTGGTCAAGATAGCGCCCGACCTCAGCGATGAGGACATCGACGACGTCGCGCGCCTTGCGTTGGACCTGAAGCTTGACGGCATCATCGCCACCAATACAACCATCAGCAGGGACGGCTTGCTCTCCGACCAGGGGAAAGTTGAATCGCTGGGCGCTGGAGGCCTTTCGGGAGCACCCCTGAAGCGACGCTCGCTGGAGGTCCTGAAGCGGCTCAAGGCAGCAGTCGGCGACCAGCTGGTCCTGATTGCCGTAGGTGGTGTTGAAACTGCCCGCGATGTCCAGGACCGGTTGGATGCCGGCGCCACGCTCGTCCAGGGGTACACGGCCTTCCTTTACGAGGGACCTTTTTGGGCCTCCCGCATCAACAAGGGCCTGGTGAAGCTTCGTCGCAACCGGGCCGCGTGACCTAAGGCTCAAGAAGAAAGCCCCGGACCGCCAGGTCCGGGGCTTTCGCAGTGGTCTTGGGAACCTGCGGTTGGAGGCTACGAAGGGTACTGGCCGCGCTTGACCTGGGGCTTGGGCAGGCGGAGCTTGCGGAACTGCAGAGCGCGCATGCAGCCGTACCAGACCGTACCGCGCTCCACTTCTCCGAACTTTTCCCCAGGCGCTTCTTAAGCTTGCGGGAGAGAATGAAAACGTCCACGAACACTGCCAGGAACATGATCCAGAAGCCCACCAGCACGTAGGTGATCTGTTCGCTGGTGGAGGGAACAACGAGGGAGATGATGACGAAGAGCAAGGCGCCGAACATCAGGTATTCGCCGAGGCTGAAGCGGGCGTCAACGTAGTCCCGGGTGAACCTCTTCTGCGGCCCTTTGTCCCTGAGCGGCAGGTACTTCTCGTCGCCGGTATCCAGGGCCTGGCGCATTTTTTGCCGCTGGTCCTGGATGGCAATGCGTTCGGCTTCCTTGGAAGCTTTCCGGTCTGTCGGAACGAGGGGCCGCTTGCGGGCGGCTTCCTGGTCCTTCCGCCTGGGCGTGGGAGTGCCCTTGCCGACAACCGGCTGCGTGGCCTGGGGCTGGTCTACTGCTGATTGAGCGCTGGGCTCTTCCTTTTTGCGTCCGAACACCACAACAGAATACCCGCAAGGGGGTGGCGCAGGTTACGCGGGGTCAGGAAGCGAGACGGGCATGCGTTGCGTGCGGCCCGGCGGGACCTGGGCTGATCTCTGTCCATACGGCGTCCAGTGAAAGGCCCAGGACGTCGGCGATGGCCGCGACCGTGGGAAACGACGGTGTTGCTACCCGGCCCGATTCGATTTTGCGGAGCGTCTCCGGTGAGACGTTCGCTTCGAGTGCGACTTCGAGCATGGAGCGCCCTGCCCTGGCATTGCGGAGGAGGGCTCCGAGCCGTTGTCCGCGTTCAACTTCATCCGGTGTCAAAGGCAACCTGACCATGGCCCCAATTATAGTACCGGGATAATATGGCCGGGATAGTTATTGGCCAGCGAGGAAGAAGCCATCCATGATTGAAATACTGTCGGCTGCCGAAATTTCCCGGGCCAGGCGGACGGGAGCCCTGGTTGCCGCCATCCTGCAGGCCTTGAAGCAGCAGAGCACTCCGGGTACAAATCTGCTGGACCTTGACCGCGCGGCGGCGGTCATGATCAAAGAGGCCGGTGCCGTGTCCTGCTATGTGGACTATGCGCCGTCTTTTGGGCGGGGGCCCTTTGGGCACTACATCTGCACGTCCGTCAACGACGCAGTGCTGCATGGGCTGCCCCACGACTACACCCTTGCCGCTGGTGACCTCGTGTCGCTGGACCTGGCGGTCTCCCTGGCAGGAGTCGCCGCAGACTCGGCCATCAGCTTCGTGGTGGGGGACCCGGCGTCCCCGGGCGGCGATCCCCTGATCGCCGCCACGGAAGAGGCGCTGCGCGCAGGCATAGCTGCTGCTGGACCCGGGGCACGCATTGGCGACATTTCCTACGCCATCGGCTCGGTCCTTACCCAGGCGGGCTATTCGGTCAATACCCAATACGGCGGCCACGGCATTGGTTCCACCATGCACCAGGACCCGCACGTACCCAACCTTGGGCGGCCGGGCCGTGGTTACAAGCTCCGCCCCGGGCTGCTGCTGGCCCTGGAGCCGTGGGTGATGGCGGACACCGACCAGTTGGTGACCGATCCCGACGGTTGGACGCTGCGCAGTGCGAGCGGCTGCCGGACGGCGCACAGCGAGCACACCGTGGCCATTACATCCGACGGGGTGGAAGTCCTGACGCTCCCGGAGTAGCGGGCTGCACGTGGCCGCAGGCCATCACGGCATACCGCACCGCAGCGCCGGTTGTAGAGTTTTGGGCATGACTCCAGAGCATGCGGATACCCCGCATACACAGCAACAGAATCCAGGCGATACCCCGGCCGGTTCCTTGCACGACACAGTGCGTGCAGGGGAACTTGCCCGCGCGGTGGACAGCGCCTTCGACTCAACGCTTGCCACCCTGAAGGACCTGGTGGCCATACCGGGCATTGCCTGGTCGAGTTTCGATCCCGCGCACCTGGACCGTAGTGCCGAGGCCGTGGCTGCCCTGGCCCGCAAGAGCGGTATGGAAGACGTCAGGATCCTGCGGTGCAACAAAGTGGACGGTACCCCCGGTGGACCTGCCGTCGTCGCGCGCCGTCCCGCCAGGGAAGGGCAGCCGACCATCCTGCTGTACGCCCACCACGACGTCCAGCCCCCGGGAGATGCTTCCCTGTGGCATTCGGAGCCGTTCGTTGCGGAAGAACGGGAGGGGCGTCTCTATGGCAGGGGGGCTGCCGACGACAAAGCCGGCATCATGGCCCACCTGGCTGCGTTTGGCGCAGTGTCTGAAGTCTTCGGTGATGCGTTCGGAACCGGGGTGACGTTCTTCTTCGAGGGTGAAGAGGAAGCCGGGTCGCCGACGTTCCGTGCTTTCCTCGAGGAGCACCGGGAGCTGCTTCGATCCGACGTCATCGTGGTGGCCGACTCCAGCAACTGGAAAGTCGGCGTACCGGCGCTGACAACCAGCCTGCGTGGCTTGGTGGACGGAACGTTTGAGGTCCGGGTCCTCGAGCACGCCGTGCATTCAGGCATGTTCGGCGGTCCCGTGCTGGACGCGCCAACCGTGCTGGCACGCCTGATTGCCACCCTGCACGACGACGACGGCAACGTTGCAGTCGCAGGGCTGGTTGCCAGGGATGACGTAGCGGTCGACCTCACCGAGGCGGAATACCGCGCCGATGCATCAGTGCTCGACGGCGTGAAGCTCGCCGGAAGCGGTTCCATCGCCTCCAGGCTCTGGACCAAACCCGCACTCTCGATCATTGGCATCGATGTTCCTGCGGTGGCGGTTGCCTCGAACACCTTGATTCCTGCTGCCAAGGCCAAATTCAGCATGCGCCTTGCGCCCGGCCAGGACCCTGACGCTGCCATGGAGGCCCTGCGGCTGCATGTCGAGTCCAACGTGCCCTTCGGTGCCGCTGTAACGTTCACGCCGGGGGAGCGGGGCGACGCTTTCTCCACCGATACATCGTCCGCGGCCGCCAAGGTGGCCTTGTGGGCGCTGGAAGAGGCATGGGGCGTGAAACCCGTGGAAATGGGAATCGGTGGGTCCATCCCCTTTATCGCGGACCTGACCGAGGTTTACCCGCACGTCAGTATTTTGGTCACCGGGGTGGAAGACCCGGACTCACGGGCCCACAGCGCCAACGAATCCCTGCACATCGGCGATTTCCGGAATGCGGTTCTCGCCGAGGCGCTGATGCTGGCCCGGCTCAACGCCGACGGACTGGAAGCCTGAGGCACTTCGCTCCGTGGGTAGGGTCCTGCCGCGCAAGCCGGCCACGGGGAACAATCAAAAGCCGGGGCTGGTTACGTCTGGAGTTATAGCTGGGCGTCTGCGCGACGTAGCATGGAGCTATAACCCGTACGTTATTGGGTCAGGGTAAGCGGCGTTCCGGCGCTGCTGCCGAAAGCGTCATAAGAAGGTAGGCCAATGAGCACTGCAACCAACGAAAACAGCACCGGAGCCCAGCTCGCCCCCAGCGACGAGCTTCCCACGCACGAGGTCAACCTGACCGACGTCGCAGCAGGCAAGGTCCGCAGCCTCCTGGAACAGGAAGGCCGCACCGACCTGCGGTTGCGCGTTGCAGTCCAGCCGGGCGGCTGCTCGGGTTTGATCTACCAGCTCTACTTTGACGAGCGCCTGCTGGACGGAGATGCCGTGCGTGACTACGACGGCGTCGAGGTGGTTGTCGACAAGATGAGCGTCCCGTACCTCAGTGGCGCAAGCATTGACTTCGAGGACACCATTTCGAAGCAGGGCTTCACCATCGACAACCCGAACGCCGGCGGGTCCTGCGCCTGTGGCGATTCGTTCCACTGACGGGAGCCTCCGCCTCATGTCGGCGCCTGGCACGGTGCGTCCCCGCGCATTCCGAGCCACGGCGCCGACATGTGCGCGAAAACCGCTTCATAGCGGTAAGCTCTACATCGGGTAGTAAAACTTTTTAGTGTGCCCGGTGGGCCTTTGGCCTGCCGGGAGACAGCAACAAGAGGAAGGGCCGTCTGTGAGTTCGCAGAACCGAACCGGCAGCCGACGCAAAAAGATCACCTCGATCACTGGCTTGGCACTAGCCGGCGCGTTGGTTTTGACCGGATGTTCACCAGAGGTAGAGAAGGGTTGGCTGCCTACAGAGCGCGGCACCACCAACCACACTGACCGGATCATGGACCTCTGGGTCAACTCATGGATCGCCGCCTTGGCAGTCGGTATCATCACGTGGGGCCTGCTGGTCTGGTGCATCATTGCCTACCGCCGCCGCAAGGGCACCACGGGTTTCCCCAAGCAGCTCAGCTACAACCTGCCGCTTGAAGTCTTTTACCTGACCATTCCGCTCTTCATGGTCCTGGTGTTCTTCTACTTCACGGACCAGGACCAGCGCGCGATCGATGACCGATCGCAGCCTGCCGACGTCGTTGTTGACGTCCGCGGCAAGCAGTGGGCCTGGGACTTCAACTACAAGAAGGGCGACGTCATCACGGAGGACGTCCACGAGGCCGGCGTCCAGGCGCACCTGACGGGTGCCGAAGTCGACCTTGAGCAGCTCCCCACCCTTTACCTGCCTGTCGGCAAGTCGGTTGACCTTGAGCTCAACTCCCGCGATGTCATCCACTCTTTCTGGGTTCCGGCGTTCCTCCAGAAGCGCGACATGATCCCCGGCAAGACGAACTACATCAGGTTCACGCCCACCAAGGAAGGCACCTTCGATGGCAAGTGTGCTGAACTCTGCGGTGAATACCACTCCGAAATGCTTTTCCGCGTAAAGGTTGTCTCCGAGTCTGAATTCCAGGCCCACATGGACAAGCTGCGCCAGGAAGGCAACACGGGCCTGCTCGGTGCGGAATATGACCGCAACCCGAACCTGAACGAAAACAAGTAAGGGAAGCGACGTGGCTACGTACACTCAAACCGCCGGAGTCCTCGAGACTCCCGTAGTTCCTAAATCCAAGGGGCGCATCGTCGTCAACTGGATTACCTCGACCGACCACAAAACGATCGGGTACATGTACCTGATTGCGTCGTTCGTGTTCTTCTGCCTTGGCGGCGTCATGGCGCTGCTGATCCGTGCTGAACTGTTCGAACCGGGCATGCAGATCCTGCAGACCAAGGAACAGTACAACCAGATGTTCACGATGCACGGCACCGTGATGCTGCTGATGTTCGCAACGCCGTTGTTTGCCGGCTTTGCGAACGTCATCATGCCGCTGCAGATCGGCGCCCCTGACGTTGCGTTCCCGCGCTTGAACGCACTGGCATTCTGGTTCTTCCTGTTTGGTTCCACCATCGCCGTTTCCGGCTTCATCACCCCGCAGGGTGCTGCTTCGTTCGGTTGGTTCGCCTACGCACCGCTGTCAAACACCACGTTCAGCCCCGGCGTTGGCGGTGACCTCTGGGTCTTCGGCCTGGCTCTGTCCGGCTTTGGTACCATCCTTGGCGCGGTGAACTTCATCACCACGATCATCTGCATGCGTGCCCCGGGCATGACCATGTGGCGCATGCCCATCTTCACCTGGAACACGCTGGTCACGGCCATCCTGGTTTTGATGGCCTTCCCGCCGCTGGCAGCAGCCCTGTTCGCCCTCGGTGCGGACCGCCGCTTTGGTGCCCACATCTTCGATCCCGAAAATGGCGGAGCCGTCCTCTGGCAGCACCTCTTCTGGTTCTTCGGCCACCCCGAGGTCTACATCATCGCGCTGCCGTTCTTCGGTATTGTCTCGGAGATCTTCCCGGTCTTCAGCCGCAAGCCGATCTTCGGTTACAAGGGCCTGGTCTACGCAACGATCGCCATCGCCGCTCTGTCCGTCACGGTATGGGCACACCACATGTACGTCACGGGCTCTGTCCTGCTGCCGTTCTTCGCCTTCATGACCATGCTGATCGCTGTTCCGACCGGCGTGAAGTTCTTCAACTGGATCGGCACCATGTGGCAGGGTTCGATCACCTTCGAAACCCCCATGCTGTGGAGCATCGGCTTCCTGGTGACCTTCCTCTTCGGTGGCCTCACGGGCATCATCCTTGCATCCCCGCCGCTTGACTTCCACGTCTCCGATTCCTACTTCGTTGTGGCCCACTTCCACTACGTGGTGTTCGGTACGGTCGTCTTCGCCATGTTCGCCGGCTTCTACTTCTGGTGGCCCAAGTGGACCGGAAAGATGCTGAACGAGCGCTTGGGCAAGATCCACTTCTGGCTCCTGTTCCTGGGTTTCCACGGCACGTTCCTTATCCAGCACTGGCTGGGCGTTGAAGGTATGCCCCGCCGTTACGCGGACTACATGCCGCAGGACAACTTCACGTGGATGAACCAGTTCTCCACCATCTCCTCCTTCGTTTTGGGTGCTTCGCTCCTGCCGTTCTTCTGGAACGTGTACATCACGTGGCGCAGCAACAAGAAGGTGGAAGTGGATGACCCGTGGGGCTTCGGTGCCTCGCTGGAGTGGGCTACGTCCTGCCCGCCGCCGCGCCACAACTTCACCTCCTTGCCCCGTATCCGCTCTGAGCGGCCGGCCCTGGACCTCCACCACCCGGAGCTGGCCCAGGTTCACACCGCCCAGTCCCCGGACCCGGCAGCAGTGCTGCTCGGTAACGCTGACCAGAAGGACGTCCGCAAGTGAAAATCGAATCGTGGCTCTTCGGAGCCGGAGTCTTCTTCTTCGTCCCCGTCGCCATCGCCTATGGGTTCCTGACCGAATGGGCTGAATGGGTCGGCATCCTGGGCATCCTGCTGGTCGGTGGACTCGCAGGCATGATCGGTGCCTACCTTGGCTTCACCGGGAAGCGCGTAGGCATGCGCCCGGAAGACCGCCCCGACGCTGAGATTCACGAAGGCGCCGGCGAGCAGGGGCACTTCAGCCCCTGGAGCTGGTGGCCGCTGGTTCTCGGCCTTGCCTGCGCCGGTGGCTTCCTGGGCCTGGCAGTAGGTTTCTGGGTAACCTACGTTGCCGGTGGCCTGGCCCTGGTTGCACTCGTTGGCTGGGTTTTCGAATACAGCCGCGGCGACCACGCCCACTAGCAGCAGCGTCAAATCAAAAGGGATGGGCCCCACCTTTCGGTGGGGCCCATCCCTTTTGTTGATTCCGCTTGCTGCTTCAGCGCCCCTGAGGGGCTTCCAGAACGGCTGAAAGCTGCTGGAGTACCCTCTGGGCCTCTTCGATGGTTTGATGCTCTTCAAGGGCCTCCAAAGGGACTTCCAGCAGGACTCCGCAGCCGTGGCCGAAGTCTTCGGTCATGACCTCCAGCAGAGATCCTGCATCGACCGCGTCACCGTCCACTTTCCGGATCGTTACGGCGAACCCTGCTTCATTGACTGCGCGGACGAAGGCTGCCGCAGCTCGGGCATGCAGTCCGATGTCTGCGGCAACAAAGGATTTCAACTCCGGCAAACCGGCTCCTCTAGTACGACGGTCGAGCCGTCCTTGATTTAATCCCTTCAAGCGTAGCGGCCTGCAAGCTTCCGTCGTAATAGCAGCTCCTACTGGTCTAGACCTCGGTCGGCTCTGTCCTAATCTTGATGTATGACCACCACGCCGCATGACGGGTCCTGCCATGGCTGAAGCAACAAGCATCGTGGGGGACATCGATCGTTCCAGCAACGTTCCGATCTACATCCAGCTCCGCGAGATCCTGCGGGCCTTCATCGCTGAGTCCTGCCCTCCGGGTTCGTCACTTCCCTCGGAGCGCGACCTGTCGCTCCGCTTTGGCCTCGCCCGAATGACCGTCCGCCAGGCCATTGATGCCCTGGTCGGCGAAGAAGTCATCGAGCGGGTCGTCGGGCTTGGGACCTTCGTCCGTAAGCCCAAGCTGGACCTTCAGGTAAAACTGACCTCCTACAGCGAGGAAATGCAACGCCGCGGAATGGTGCCTGCGGCCAAGGTACTGAGCTTCGAGCAAATCGCTGCGAGTGCCTTCCTGGCGCGCGAACTGCAGTTGGATGAGGGGACGCCATTGGTCCGCTTCCGGAGGCTTCTGCTGGCCGACAATGAACCCATGAGCGTGGATGAGAATTTCATTCCTGCGCACCGCGTTCCGGGGCTTCTGGACGAAGCCCCGCCGACGTCGCTGTACAACGTCCTCAGCGAACGGTTCGGGCTTGTCATGGAGTGGGGCGAAGACATGATCGAGGCCACCGCCGCCTCGCCTTCGACGGCACGGCTGCTGAACGTTGACGTTGGCTCGCCCTTGCTCAAGATCCAGCGGCACGCGTTTGTTGCCCGTGCCATGGTCGACTACTCGGTGTCCTACTATCGGGCCGACCGGTACAAGTTGTGGGTACCGCTGCAGCGTCCAGGAGTGAGGCCAACACGCAACTACTCATCGGGTTACCGGAGCCAGTAGGACCTCAGGGGCAGCGCTCCAGGCTCACTTGCCCTTGGCCGGGTTAAACGGGAAAGGCCCGGTGTTTGGATGAGATCCAAACACCGGGCCCTTCTTCTGCCTGGCGGTGCCTAGTGGCTGAGGGTCTTCTGGCTTTCGCCAGCCTCAACGGCCTCGTGGTGGCCGTGTCCGTGGGCGTGTGCCGCTTCCAGCTCCGCCGGGGTGGCGGGAGCGACGCGGTCCTCGAAGAACCACTTGGACAGTGCGGCCCGACGCTTCTCCTTGCGGGTGACGACGCCGTGCTCGTTCGGCTGTGCCGGGATCGGAGCCGGGGACTCGAAGCCAACAAGCTTGTAGCGCTTGTACTCGTCCAGCGGAGCGTGGACCTCGATGAACTCACCGTGGGGGAGCCGGACAATGCGACCGGTCTCACGGCCGTGGAGTGCGATCTCACGGTCCTTGCGCTGGAGAGCCAGGGCAATGCGCTTGGTGACAACGAACGCGATGACCGGGCCAATGAAGAACAAAGCCCGCAGCCAGTAAGTGACGTCGTTCAGGGACACATGGAAGTGCGTCGCGATGAGGTCGGAACCTGCAGCAGCCCACATCACGCAGTACCAGGTGAAACCTGCTACGCCAATCGCAGTACGCGTAGGAGCGTTGCGCGGACGGTCAAGCACGTGGTGCTCACGGTCATCCTTGGTTACCCAGCGCTCGATCCACGGGTACATGAACAGGACGGTGAAGATAATGCCTGCGGGAACCAGTGCCGGCAGGAGGACGTTCAGCGTCAGCGTGTAGCCGAAGATCACGTACTCGAAGTGGAAGTCGTTGATGACACCGGGCATGAGTCGCAAGGCGCCGTCGACGAAACCGATGTACCAGTCAGGCTGGGTACCTGCAGACACCGGGGAGGGGTCGTACGGTCCGTAGTTCCAGATCGGGTTGATGGTGAAGGCTGCAGCCATGAGGGCAACCACACCGAACACGATGAAGAAGAAGCCGCCGGCCTTCGCCGCGTAGACCGGGCCAAGGGGGTAGCCGACGACGTTGCCGTCATTGCGTCCCGGGCCGGGGTACTGGGTGTGCTTGTGAACAACAACCATGAAGAGGTGGATGACAATCATCAGCAGGATGAGGGCAGGCACCAGAAGGATGTGCAGCACGTAGAGGCGTCCAATGATGGCCGTACCCGGGAACTCGCCGCCAAAGAGGAAGAACGAGATGTAGGTGCCGATCACCGGGATGGACTTGATGACGCCGTCGATGATGCGCAGGCCGTTGCCGGACAGCAGGTCATCGGGGAGGGAGTAGCCGGTAAAGCCTGCTGCCATCGCCAGGATCAGCAGGACACCGCCCACAACCCAGTTCATTTCGCGCGGCTTGCGGAATGCGCCCGTGAAGAACACGCGCAGCATGTGCACACCGAGGGAAGCAACAAACAGGAGGGCTGCCCAGTGGTGGACCTGGCGCATGAAGAGGCCGCCGCGGACATCGAAGGAGATGTTCAGCGAAGAGCTGTAGGCCACGGACATTTCGACGTTGTACAACGGCGTGTAGGAACCCTGGTAGTGGGTTTCCGCCATCGACGGATCGAAGAAGAACGTCAGGAATGTACCCGACAGCAGCAGGATGACGAAGGAGTACAGCGCCACCTCACCGAACATGAATGACCAGTGGTCGGGAAAGACTTTGCGGCCGAACTCACGCAGGATGCCGGAGCCACCCACGCGCTGGTCAACAAAGTCAGTGAAACGTCCTACCTTGGTCTTCGCTACGAAGGGGGCTTCAGCTGTTGATGAGGCGCTCATGCTCGTCACGCTCCCAGTAACTCGGTCCTACAGGTTCTTTGAAGTCGCTGGTGGCGACCAGGTAGCCCTCTGCGTCAACTGCGATGGGCAGCTGGGGGAGCGGACGGCTTGCCGGTCCAAAGATGACCTTGCATTCCTGCGTGAGGTCGAACGTGGACTGGTGGCACGGGCACAGCAGGTGGTGCGTCTGCTGCTCGTACAGAGCGACAGGGCAACCAACGTGGGTGCAGATTTTGGAGTAGGCAACGATGCCGTTGTAACCCCAGTTTTCACGGCCCGGTGAAGGGTTCAGCGAGTTGGGGTCAAGGCGCATCAACAACACGACTGCCTTGGCTTTCTCGTTGAGCTTGCCTTCATGGAGCTCGTTCAGGCCTTCCGGAATGACGTGGAAGGCCGAACCGATGGTGACGTCCGAGGCCTTGATGGGGGTGCCATCAGGATCGCGGGTCAGGCGCTTGAGCTTGCCGCCCTCGGGTGCCCACATGGTGTGGGCAAGCTTGTCGTCCGGGCGGGGACCCAGGTCACCGAAGATGGCCAGCGCCGGCAGGGGGGCCAGGGCAACTGCGCCGAGAAGGGTGTTGCGGATCAGCGGACGGCGCTTGATACCGGTTTCCTCGACGATGTCGTCCACGATCCGGACTGCAGCCTGGCGGTCGTCCTCGGTACGGATTGCGTGGCGCTCTTCCGAGACCTCGTGATCGGGCATCAGGGCCTTGGCCCAGTGCACGATGCCGGTACCAATGCCCAGCATGGCGAAGGCCGTTCCCAGACCCAGAAGCAGGTTCTGCGTGCGGATGGTGGCGATGCTCGAGTCATCGCCAAGATCGATGGCGAAGTACGCCACCAGGAAGACCAGCGTTCCGATAACGGAAGTGCCAAACAGAATGGCTACCTGACGCTCGGCACGCTTTGCGGCTACCGGGTCCGTGTCAGCCAGGCGCAAACGATGCGGAGGAAGACCAGGATCCTGGAACTTCTCCACCTCATTCTGACCAGCCGTAGCTACGGTGCCCGAGTGGTTCGGACTGCCGTCACTATGGTTGCCCATAATTCGCCTCATCCTTCTCTCGTTGTCTCGGCCTTCGCCGAGTTAATGTTCAGTTCCAAACTGCTGACCGTGCAGCAGAAAATTTTGTCCGTCCGGACTAGGACGTACGGGACGTCAGCCAGATGGTGAAGGCGATGATGACACCGAGGCCGGCGACCCAGACAAACAGGCCTTCAGCAACAGGGCCCAGGGAGCCGAGGTCGGCACCGCCCGGAGAGCCGTTCGCTTCAATCGTTTTCAGGAAGGTGATGATGTCGCGCTTGTCTTCCGGGGTGACGTTGGAGTCGCTGAACACGGGCATGTTCTGCGGACCCGTGGCCATGGCTTCGTAGATGTGCTTGCCGGTGACATCGGCAAGGGCGGGAGCAAACTTGCCGCGGGTCAGTGCACCGCCGGCTGCTGCTGCGTTGTGGCACATGGCGCAGTTGACCCGGAAGAGCTCGCCACCGTTGGCTGCATCTCCCTTTTCGTCCAGGAGGTGCTCTTCCGGAATGGCCGGACCCGCGCCGAGGGATGCAACATAGGCGGACAGTTGCGTGGTCTGCTCTTCGTTGAACTGGAGGGGCTTCTTCTGGGCCTGCGGGCCATTCATCTGCATGGGCATACGGCCGGTGCCAACCTGGAAGTCAACAGCAGCGGCACCAACGCCGACCAGCGAGGGCCCGTCCTGGGTTCCGCTGGCACCCATGCCGTGGCAAGTGGCGCAGTTGGCGGCAAAGAGCTTGCCGCCTTCTTCTACGTCGCTGGCGCTGTAGCTGGTGGTGTCGGCCTTGGCCTGGTTGACAGATGTGGCAACGGCGTAAAGCCCACCAGTGAGGAGGAGGCCCATCAGCAGCAGCGCTATGGCTGCCAGTGGGTGACGTCGCTTCTGCGAGAGTGCCTTCACGTGGTGGTTCCTTTATTCGATCCTGCGTCGGCTCCGTGAGCCGCTTCTTGAAATTCTGCCTCTTGTAGAAAAAGAGTCAAAGCCGGGCTACTTGAGGACGTAGATGACCAGGAAGAGGCCGATCCACACGACGTCGACGAAGTGCCAGTAGTACGAGGTGACGATCGCGGAGGTGGCTTCAAAGTGCCCGAACTTCTTGGCAGCAAAGGCGCGGCCGATGATGAAGAGGAATGCGATCAGGCCGCCGAGGACGTGGAGGCCGTGGAAGCCCGTGGTCATGTAGAAGGCAGAACCGTACGCATTGGACGACAGGGAAACGTGCTCGGAGACGAGCATCGCGTATTCGGTGGTCTGGCCGGCTACGAAGAAAGCGCCCATGATGAACGTAAGGATGAACCATTCGTTCATGCCCCAGCGGCTGATCTGCAGCGGACCGCCCGTGCGGCGCGGTTCAAGCCTCTCGGCGGCGAAGACGCCCATCTGGCAAGTGAATGAACTTGCCACGAGGACGATCGTGTTGACGAGCGCAAACGGGAAGTTGAGCTTGGCCGTCTCCTCGGCCCACATCACTCCGGAGGTGGAGCGCAGGGTGAAGTACATGGCAAAGAGGCCGGCGAAGAACATCAACTCACTGGACAGCCAAACTACGGTTCCAACAGAAACCAGATTAGGGCGGTTCAGCGTCGGGTGCGCCGGGGTACTGGGGGCATGGGTCGCAGATGTCACAAGGACATTATGTCTGTAAAAGTCCAGAGTTCCCAATGCAAACCACCGATTCGGGAGACTTTTTCTACAAAGACGCGAAATCGCGCGGAAAAGTTCCCGGTCCGGTTCACATTGGTCAGGGGCGCGGCTCGGTCGATAGCATCAGGAGGTGACTTCTCCGGCATCGGCACCTGTGGCCAGCAATACCTGGCCTGGCCTCATCTCTGCACTCATCGACGGCGACGATCTCACGGCCGCCAATACGGAGTGGGCCATGAATACCATCATGGCCGGCGATGCGACGCCTGCCCAGATCGCAGGTTTCCTTGTCGCGCTCCGGGCCAAGGGCGAAACCGTGGAGGAACTTGCCGGGCTGGTGGCTGCCATGCTTCAGAACGCCAATGAGATTTCCATCACGGGCGAGAAGCTGGACATCGTGGGAACGGGTGGGGACCGCCTCAATACGGTCAACATCTCCACCATGGCGTCGCTGGTTGCTGCCGGAGCCGGTGCCAAGGTGGTCAAGCACGGCAACAGGGCCGCCTCGTCCACTTCCGGATCGGCCGATGTGCTGGAAGCACTTGGCGTCCGCCTGGACCTGACCATTGAGCAGGTCGCGCGGAACGCCGAAGAGGCCGGAATCACGTTCTGCTTTGCCCAGGTATTCCACCCGTCGTTCCGCCATACGGCCGTGCCTCGGCGGGAGCTTGCTGTTCCCACCGCCTTCAACTTCCTGGGTCCCATGACCAATCCCGCGCATGTCCAGGCGTCAGCCGTGGGTGTGGCCAATGCACGCATGGCTCCCTTGGTGGCCGGTGTCCTCGCACGCCGCGGCAGCCGGGGCCTGGTGTTCCGTGGTGATGACGGTTTGGACGAGTTGACGCCTACCGGACCTTCCACTGTCTGGGAAATCCGCGACGGCGCTGTGACCGAGCAGGTGTTCTCGCCCGCGGAACTCGGAATCGCGCCCTCAACGGTGGCTGACCTGCGGGGAGGAGATGCTGCTGCCAACGCCGCAGTCGTCAGGGAAATCCTCGACGGGAAGACCGGACCGGTGCGGGACGCCGTGCTCCTGAATGCGGCCGCAGGCCTCGTGGCCGCTGACCTCACGGCGGAAGGCCCGTTGCTGGGGAGGATGCAGGCGGCGTATGCCAAGGCTGCCGACGCCGTCGACTCCGGGAAGGCGGCTGCCGTCCTTCAAAAGTGGACGGCCCTGAGTCGTAGCTAGTGCCCGCAGCCTACGGGCCGTAGGCCGCCGTTCGCAGGCCGGGCCGTCGCCATGGGGCGGCGTCGTGGGGGTGCCGGCTTATTCGAAGCCCAGGGCGAAGGCGGCGTCCAGGTCATGCTGCGAGTAAGCCCGGAAGGCGATATGCGTGGTGGTGTGAACCACTGAAGGTACTTTTGAGAGACGGTCGGCGATGACGTCTGCCAGGTCTTCGTGCTGCGTGACCCTGGCCACCGCGATGAGGTCCCATTCCCCCGTGACGGAGTAGACCTCGCTGATGCCCTGGATCGCCGAGATCTGCTCGGCCGTTTCCGGTATGCGCGACGCATCGGTCTTGATCAGGACGAAAGCAGTGATCAACGTGGGGCCTTTCGTGAAAAGCGTCATTGCGGACGCTCTTTAGCCTAGTGCATGGGGGTGGCGGCAGGCCCTTTCACGCCCGGCGCTGCCGTTGCCGGCGGCCCCGTCTGATCAGGGCAGCCACGGCCCGGAAGCCCAGGAGGAAGACGCCGAGGGTCAGGAGGGCCACGATGACGAACGGCACCACTACTGTCTGTCCGGTGATCGCCCGCAGCGCCATTCCCACAGCGACAGTGACGAGCCATACGCCCACGCCGGATGGCCACAGAGCCAACGGCTGCCGCCAGACGCGAAGGAGCAGCCACGCCGCTGCCGCGCCGGCCAGGAAAGGCCAAGCTGTGGCGAAAGCGCCCGTGATGATGTCACCCCGCGCGTGGGCGTCGCGGCCTATGGCTGCGAAGACGAGAATCAGGACGAGGTCGCCGATGGCAGCCGGGACCCAGGTGCGTGGTGTGGATTGCATGGTTTCGAGGTTATCCTCCCTCGCCCCGCGCAGGCGAAGCGTCGATCGGAACCGGGCGTACCGCCGTCGGGCGTTGTGTGCGGGAACCCACGCGACTAGCCTCGGACGGGGGACGTCTGGTTCCCTCCATCAAACTGTGGAAGGTGGCTCGTGCAGAAGATTTCTACCTGTTTGTGGTTCGACGGCCAGGCCGCTGAAGCGGCCGGCTTCTATACATCGATTTTCGACAACTCGGCCATCCTCGGTTCCATGCCAGGGCCGGACGGATCTCCCATGACCGTTGAATTTGAAGTCGAAGGCCGGCAGTTCATGGCCCTCAACGGCGGGCCTGCCTTCTCCTTCACGGAAGCGGTGTCGCTGGTAGTGAATTGCGCATCGCAGGACGAGGTTGACCGTTATTGGGATGCGCTGCTTGAGGGCGGGGGAGAGGAGAGCCAGTGCGGATGGCTGAAGGACAAATACGGATTGTCCTGGCAGATTGTTCCCACGGCCCTCCCGCAGCTGTTGAACGGTCCGGACCCCGAAGGCTCAAGGCGGGCCATGGAAGCCATGCTGACGATGCGGAAACTGGACGTGAACGTTTTGCAAAAGGCTTACGACGGCGGCTAACGGCTTCGCGGGGCATGGCACCTCGACGTGCTGGCACGACAGCGGCGGTACAACAACGAAACAACCCTAAGGAGAAGTCATGACAACCAGGCTCAACCCCTACATTTCCTTCCGGGACAATGCCAGGGACGCCATCAACTTTTACGAATCGGTGTTCGGCGGGGAACTCACGCTGAGCACGTTCGGCGACTTCCAGGTCAGCGACGATCCCGCCGAAGCGGACAAGGTCATGCATTCCATGCTCGTGGCTCCAAGCGGACTGACCATTATGGCTGCCGATACGCCAAACGGCATGGATTACAACCCTGGCAACAACATGTCGGTCTCACTCAGCGGTGAGTCGGCTGACGAAGCCGAACTGCGCGGCTACTGGGACAAGCTTTCCGACGGCGGGACGGTCACCATGCCGCTGGAGCAGGCGCCGTGGGGCGACAGCTTTGGCATGTGCGTCGACAAATTCGGCATCGCATGGATGGTCAATATCGCGGGGGAGCACCAGGCCCAGCAGTAGGGTCAACGCCGGGATGCCCCGCCCTCCAGTGGCGGGGCATTCCCTTGGCGTTCCTAGGCCTGGCGGGGGAGCACCAGCAGATAGCCCGCCTGGAGTCCGCTGCTCCATCGGCGTGGCTCGCGGACCACAAACTGGGTGGACAGCTGTTCCGGCGTCAAAAGACTGTTTGGGGCGGGGGATGGGCCCCACTGGCCACTGCCGTGGGGGTACAGCGGATCCAGGACGCGGATGCCGGTCACGGAAAAGTCGGTGAAAAGGGCCGGGTCGCCCACGGATTCGAACCCGCTCATCACCCATGCGTGGCGGCCGCTCCACATCACCAGGCCCACGGGACGCCCGGTTTCGGTGATGGCGCGCGATGCCGTCCGCAATGCGTCCTGGTAGTCCGGGATGCTGACAACTTCGTAGGGACCCAGCCCCACCTCTGTCAGCACCTGTGCCCAGCCCAGCGGGTTGGCGCCATTGAACGAGTTGGATGACCGCGCCCGCGCCATGTCCCACAGTTCGTTCTGCTGGGCTCGACCGGCCCACTGTGCACCGCCGGTGTCGTCCATCAGGTTGTGTGCCATTTGAATGCTTGCAGCGACACACCAGTCGAAGGTGTACTGCGGTACGAAGTCGCCCTCTTGGTAAAGGTTGAGAGCAAACGGCCCCGGGAGAGGGGGAGGGGCAGGTGCCGGCTGTGTCGGCGGAGGTGGCGCCGGGGTACTTTCGCCTGTGGGCAGCGCAGATGGGGTCGGCAGCGGTTGATCAATCTGCCCCGCTGCCGGCAGGGTCATGGTGCTTGATGGCGTTGGCTGTGTTTCTGCGCCGGGCGCGGCAGTGCACCCTGCAAGCAGGCTCGACAGAACGACGAACCATGCAAGGAGACGGGTTGGGCTGCCTGTCATGACCGGTTCATTCTAGCGCGACGGGGAAATGGCGCCCAGAACTTCCTCGCCGGAGTCAGGGGACCGGTGAAGTGATTCAGCTGCCGGGATTCAGTGTTCTACTGGCAACGATGATTATTCGTTTTGTGACTATTCGGCTGCGCGACCTCGGTAAATCTGATGCGAGCTGACCCGTTGCTGTGGCAAGGTGTGCTCAACGGTCTCGCCCTGAGCGATGGGAGCAAGAGTGTTCTTGCAGGGAGCAGTTCTCGCATTATTTGGCATGCTGTTCCTTCTGATGGGGCTGGCCGTAGCCTTCCTCAGGTCGGCCGTTTCGAAGGGGCATCGCAAATGGATGAGCATGATGGGTGGTTGGCTAGGGCGCCCATCAGATGAAGCGATGGCTCCAGGAACCTGGTTGACGATAGGCGTCTTGACTGCGCTCATGGGCGCCGGGCTTCTTTTTGTTGGTTTGAACTTGCTCCTTCGCCATTGACCATCCGAAGCGCGGCTAGTTCACTCCGACAGGAGCAACTGATGCATAGCGGGACCAGGGTTGTGCGGTGGCGATGGCGTGCTTTTGCGTGACTTGGTAGCTGTAGCCGAGCATTTCTGCCACGAGCGGGGCCGGAACTTCGTTCACGAGGGCGCGTAACGATGCGTTGCGTGCGCCGCGGAGGTTGATGCCGATTTCCCGCAACTGTTCCATGAGGGTGTTGGGGTGGAGGTGCTGCCCTGCCCGGTAGCCGGGGAAGAGCCAAGGGCTGCCGGAGCTGCTGCCGGTGCGCAGGTTGGGGCGGGAGGCCAAGTGTTCGGTGAGGAGTCCTGCGAAGGGCTCGGGTACTGGTGCTGGATCTCCATGGCCGAGCGATAGTCGGAGACCGTCAGGAGTGATTATGACATCGGTGCTTTTCATCGCGGCGATCTTCACAACTGGTTGGGCGTAGAGCAGCAGGAGAGTGGCAGCGACCCGATAGGACAAGGTGTCAATGTTGTCCGTGAGGCAGGCTTTGAGCATCGCGAGCCGGTCTCCCTGGGTGAGCAAGGGAATGGTTCTGGCTTGGCGATGACCGATAGCGATGTTGGTGCAAGTCCGGTTTTTAACTGCCCAGACGAAGAAGGTTCTGATGCGGTGTCTGGTGGTCGGCCCGTCGGCCAGCCAGGCATCGACATCAGCTTGAACGCATAAGGCGGCGGTCCGTCCGTGAGTGATTTTGAGCCAAGTGAGGAACTTGATGGTTTCCGTGATTTCCTGCTTCGCGCTGTGCACCGGGCCTTGGGTGGGCTTCCCATCTGCGGATATGGTCCTGATGCGTCGCAGGTGGTGCCAGCGGGCGAAGGACTCGATGGGTCGTCGAATCTCGGGGTCATCAATCCCATCGAGCTTGCTGGCGAGCCATCGCTCAAAGAGCGCGAGGTAATGGTCCCGGACCGGCAGTAGGTTGTGGTGGACGAGCAGGCTACGTAGGTGCTCAACCCGTAGGCTGCTGGGTTCCCTGTCCAGCGCCTCGTGACTGAGATGGATGTCTTCTGTGGCGAGTCGTTCGAGCAGTTCGCGGACGCCAGTCTGGCGGAGCCAGGTGAGGATGCTTTCGGGTCGCTGGGCTGTGCAGAGCGCGGCGAGCAGTTTCGTTGCTGTCGTTTCCTTGGACTGGGGCTCGTTGACGTGCATCAGCGCGGTGAGGTCGTTCCGGAGTGCGCAGCGGGCGCAGGCGTTTTGGCGGTAGTGCTCGGTTTCCGTCCCGCAACCGGAACAGTGGTAGTCCTGGGTGATGCCGGCGCAATCAACGCAGACTGGCTTGTCACCGTGGGAAGCAGACCTGCCGGGGAGCATGCGCTCTGTCCCGCAGCCGGGGCAGGTGCCGTGGGTGCGCATGGCGACCGTGAAGCAGGTCCCGCAGATCCTGCCTTCCGGCCAGCTGGCACGGTGCTTTCCGGCCGCCCGTGAGCACCTGTCGCAGGTGAACGCCCCGGTGGTGCGGGGCCGACCCCTCGCAGCCAGCCGAGGGCTGATCTCAGCCGTCATCGCGGATTACCCGGGCGCGTTTGGGCCGGATGGTCTTGTTCAGGTCCACGACATTGGCGTCGGAGGCTACTTTGCGGACCTTGGCGTCCGTTGCCGTGACGGTGACCAGGTCTTCGGGTCCGCAGGAGAAGATGTCGCAGAGCGCGGCGATCATCATGAGTGAGACGCGCTCCGGGCGTTGGGTGACGAGCCGATAGACCTGGGAGGCGGAGAGTTCGATGCCGCGTTCCTTGAGCAAGGGAGTGAGGTCGGTGCTGTTGTGCATTCCCCGGGCTGCCATGAGTTCTGCAAGCCGCCAGCGGTAGTCGATCTCTCGTTTCATGCGTTCAGTCTTCCATTCCGGCCAGCGCATCCCGGATCGTGGAGTCCAGGGCGCGGCGCAGTGTTTTGACCCTGTAGTCGCTGGAGACGGAGGTGTAGAGGGCCGTCGTTGAGGCGTGCTCATGGCCGGCCTGGTGCTGGACGAACAAAGCGTCCATGCCTGATTCGATCAGGTGGGTGACGTAGGAGCGGCGCAGCGAGTGGATGTCCAGGCCGGGGGAGAGGCCCAGGTCCTCGCAGTACCGGTTGAACCTGCGGTTCAGCGCCGTCTCCGAAACCAGGGTGCCCCGTTCGGAAGGGAAAAGGTCCAGGCCGTCGGTCATGTGCGGGTGGCCGCGTTCCAGCCAGTCGGCAACGATTTCCGTGGACCAGTCGAAGACGGTCAGGACGCTGCGGCGCTTGGGTGGTGAACCCTTCATGGCTTTCCCGTGCCGGACCTGCAGGACCCCGTACTTGCCGAACTCCGGTGCGTGCGGGTTCCTGGAGAAATCCACCGTTTGCAGGTGCCTGACCTCGTTGCGGCGCAGACCCCAGCAGTAGGCCACCTTGAACAGGACAGCGTCCCGGTATGCCGGCAGCCAGCCCTTGCGGCCCAGCGCCGCGATCCTGTCGACCTCTTCATCGGCGCGGTCAAAGAAGGCCTGCAACTCCTGCCGGGTGAACGGCCGTCGCTTGGGATCCGATTCGTTGGTTTGGGCGTGGATCGCGGTATTCCAGTCGAAACAGACTTGCGAAGGGTGCGTTCCGAAATACTGCTCGCAGACCCGGTCCCAGCCGTAGTCAGGTGAGGCGACGTACGAGCAGAACGCCCGAAGCGCCGCCTGATAACTCCGGATCGTGGACTGGGCCGCGTGCTTCACGCTGCGCAGATCCCCAAAGAACTCATCCACATGTGCTGGCGTCCACTGCCACGGATACTCATTCGTGGCCTCCTGGAACCGTGTCACCAGGCGCTCCCGGCCTTCGATAGTGCCAAAGGACAGGTTCCTGCTCAGCTGCTGATTCCGCCACCCGGTGAGCATCTGGGTGAACACGACATCCTCGGGATGAAGGAAACGCACTGCGCCGAAATCCAGCACCCGGCCCGCTGAATCGACAGCCATGAACCCTCCTGAAGCATTGCATTGGATGCAAGAATCATGCAATTAATGCAGAAACCCTGCAAATCCGCTGCTTAACAGGGTATCCAAGGCCAAGGCCACGCTGCTTTGCGCGCCCCGTCGATGCCTTTGGGAGGGCCGTACGCCGACCGCGTCCAAAGTGTTTCCGCAGGTCACAGGCACTTTTCAAAGACGAATGACTGTTTGGCGGCAAGCCCCGGGCGGAGGAGGGTCGATCATGCATCAGATGCAATAATCACTATTCTACTTTACATAATGTAGATTATCGGCGTTAAAGTAGGACGAGTAGAAGTAGATGAGAGAACCCGTCCCATCCCGCTTTCTCGTGTTTTCGCAGGTCAGGTAGGCGTTGCAGTACTGAAGCGCCATGGGCTTGTCGCGAGTGAATGCGCGAGGCCGTGCGGCTCGGCGACGTAATCTCTCATTAGATGAGAGAATTTTGCGTACAGTTAGGTCGGTGAGCATCGAACCTGGGCGGATTCCGTCCTTTCTAACCAACGTGAATGTCGGGCTGCTGCGTGCCGAGGACCGCGTCTTTGAAGCGATGCTAGATGGCTGGCGGGCGCAGATGCTGGCACGCGGGCTGTCGACGTCGTATATCAAGAGCTCGTGCGGGACGGTCCAGCGGTTTCAGGAGCATGCGAATGAGTACCCGTGGACGTGGTCGGCGCATCACGTGGATGAGTTCCTGGCGGACCGGCGGAGCTCCGAGAAAGGTTTGGCGTTATCGACGCTGCGGGCTAATTCCGGGTCTATCAGGGCGTTCTGCTCATACCTGACTGATGGGCGCTACGGTTGGGCGGCGTTCTGCGAACGGGTTTTCTCGGACATCCCGGTGCAGGTCGTATTCGAGTGGAACTCGCCCCGGCATACAACGGATGATGCGATGCCGGCACGCCGCCGGGCGTTTACCAGGGCCGAGCTGCAGGCGTTCTTCGACGCCGCCGACGACTTGGTGGACACTGAGTTTGCCAAGGGATCCAAGCGCTGGCTTCCAGCCTTGAGGGACTCGACGGCGTTCAAGGTCGCTTACGCTTACGGGCTGCGGCGGCGTGAGCTGGCGATGCTCGAATATGTCGACTTCGGGCCCAACCCGCACGTTGAGTCTTTCGGCCGGTTCGGGGCGCTCCAGGTGCGCTGGGCCAAGGGAACCAGGGGCTCAGGCCCCCGCCGACGCACGGTTCTGACTGTCCCCGAATTCGATTGGGTCGTCGGGCTCCTTGAGTATTGGCTCTCCCCTGACGGCCGGAAACGTTTCCCCACCGCCGACCGGTCAGCCAGCCTGTGGCCCTCGGAACGCTCCGGCTCCACTGTTTTCCGCAATTTTGACCGCTCTTTCCAGCGGGTGAGGAAAATCGCCGGGCTCCCGGAGGAACTTTCCCTGCACACGTTGAGGCATTCGTACGTGACGCACCTGATCGAGGCCGGCTACGACCCGTTGTTTATCCAGCAGCAGGTCGGGCACAGCTACTCCTCGACCACGGCCCTCTATACTTCCGTGTCGGCGGACTTCAAACAGAAGACCATCCAGAGAATGATCGCCCAGCGGCTGCGCAGCGGCGGCACAAATGAGGGGAACGGCCATGGCTGAACAGCGACGGATTGGCTACCGCTGGAATCTTCGGCAGCTGATGGCCCAACGGAACCTCTGGAAGACCACCGAGCTTCTCCCCCTGCTGAAATCCCGGGGTATCAATCTTTCCAACGCCCAGGTCCACCGGCTCGTCACCGGAACGCCGGAACGCATTCCAGCCCAGACCTTCGCGGCGCTCTGCGACATCCTGGAATGCACGCCCAACGACCTCTTCGAACCCTACGTGCAGATGCGCGCCGCGAAGACCGCCAACGCCCCGAAGAAGCCAGAGGACCTTGGCATCGCCCCCGGTGCGCCGATCGCTCGACGGATCCGCGTGCTGCCACCGGATGAAGATGCCTAGGCCACGAAAAGCCGGAGACCCCGTCAGATGGCCTGAACCATGCGGACGCTGCGGTGAACACCATCAAATCGCGGTCCGCTGGCCGGACGGCGGAATCTGCGGTTACTGCTACCAGCAGGCCAAAAGAACCCGAGGCACCTGCGCCTGCGGTCACGAGGGTGTCCTGCCCGGCCGCGTCGACACGCTGCCGGCATGCCGAAGCTGCTCCGGAGTCCAGCTCAACATCGACTGCATCGGATGCGGGAACGAGGATGAACTCCACTCAGGGAACCGATGCTGGTCATGCATCCTCGCGGCCACCGTCGACAGGCTCCTCAGTCCACCGGATAACCAACCACCCTCCCCGGCGCTCCGGGCAGTCGCCACCGCCTTGAAATCCATGAAGCGGGCCAACAGTGGCATGACCTGGATCCAGCAACCGCACGTCACCGCTTTCCTCCAGCAACTGGCGGCCACGCCTGTGATCACCCACACCCACCTCGACGAACTACCGGCATCCCGCACGCGCGAATACGTCCGAGGACTACTCGTCGAACACCAGGCGCTGCCGCGCCGCGATGAACTCAGCGCAAGGTTTGCTGAATGGGCCGAGCAGGCACTCGAGCGGATCACCAGCCAGAACCATCGGGACATCATCCGGCGCTACATCCGCTGGCACCACCAGCGCCGGATGAACCAGATGGACGAGGTCACCCAAGGCACCTTCCTGCGGGCCAAACAATCAGTCACCGTCGGCATCGAACTGCTGAACTGGCTCACCGAACGAGACACTGAACTCGCAGCACTGACCCAAGCCCACCTGGACCGATGGCAGGCAGAAGGCCCAACGACACGGGGCATTGCCTCACGCTTCCTCGACTGGGCCACCAGAACCAGCCTTATCGATCCCTCATTGAAGCTGCAGCCCCACCGTCGCGGCACCAGCCCAAGACTCGATGCAGCCGCTCAAGCAGAGCTCGTCCGCGGCCTCAGCCACACGACCGACATGAGCCCGCGGGACCGAGCAGCGGCCATCCTCGTTCTGGTCTTTGGCCAACAGGTTTCCGACATCATCCAGCTGACGTGGCACGACGTCAAGGTGACAGAGGATCTGGTCACGGTCACCTTCGGAGCCGTCGAGATCGCACTCACCTCGCCGCTCGATGAGCCCTGGAGAGAACTCGCAGCCACCCCGACCCACGATCAAACAGCAGCGCACCCCAACAGCAACTGGGTGTTCCGCGGCGGCGCCCCCGGCCGGCATCTTCGCGCTTCAACCCTCACCCAGCGCCTCAGCGCCGCGTTCAGCAGCCGGGCCGCCAGACTCGGAACCCTACACGAGCTTACGAAAATCGCTCCGGTGGCCATCATCGCCGAAGCTCTCGGCTACGCCCCGGCCACGATCGATCGCCACGCACTGGCCTCTTCGGCCAACTACATGGAATACATCTCGTCGCTCCACGCACCAAGTTCAAGTCACGACAAACCATCGCTGCCTCTTCGCAGGGGCTACTAGGCCACGCATTGCGCCTATTCCGGCGAAGCGATCCATATCTCGCCATTAGAGAGAACGCGGGCGAGGCATTCGGCGATACGTACCGCATCCTCTTCTGTCGAACCAGGCACGAGCCTGATCCCAAGATGCGAGGCCGGAAGATCTGCACTTACCACTGCTCTTTCGACACTTGGGTCTTCATCGCAGGGGACTCAGCGAGTCATATCTGGGATGAATCGCACCTACATTCCAAGAGTCGTCCTCGCTGATGGAACGTTGAAACGACCCCGCTTGCGATCCAGCACAGCCCGCCAGAAGCAGGGCTAAAACTGGAGACAAGGACTTAGGAAGCGTGCTCATGACTCATGATATGGACAACTCGTGCTGGCCTCATGGTTGTTATTCCGCCTCAAGCGCCTCTTCCTCATACCGGCTGACCAACTAGCCACCGTAATCCAGGCTGCCCTGCAGCATCGACTTCTCGCAAAGCGACGGAAACCTTGACGCTAGGAGGCGCGTTCTCACCGGCCCATGCTGAAGCCTCAGCAAGGCTCACGGAATCAAGATTAAAAGCCGACACAGAATGACCGTCCACCAGGAAGACCCGAAAATCAGAGGTGGTCGATTCCCATACTGTGTCTCGCTCATCAACAAGCCGTGCCTTCATGCACTCAACCTACGACGCGGACTTCATGCGCCCGGAGCAGACGCCAACTCGTCCCACACCAACACGTCCCGCTGCCAGTTTGGCGAGATCCGGAAGGGGCTGCGTCAGGCGCCTACATAAGCCCTAAGGTGCTTGCCCGTCAGCGTTGAACCGTCGGCGATGAGTTTCTCGGGCGTTCCTGTGAAAACGATCCTTCCGCCGTCGTGTCCTGCGCCCGGTCCAAGGTCGATGATCCAGTCGGCGTGGGCCATGACAGCTTGGTGATGCTCGATCACGATTACTGACTTGCCGGATTCGACCAACCGGTCCAGCATGCCCAACAGATTTTGCACATCAGCCAAATGCAACCCGGTGGTCGGCTCATCGAGTATGTAGATGTCGCCTTTCTCGGACATCTGCGTGGCGAGCTTCAGCCTCTGGCGTTCACCGCCGGACAAGGTGGTCAGTGGCTGGCCAAGCGTCAGGTACCCGAGTCCGACGTCGGCAAGCCTGTCCAGGATCTTGTGGGCAGCAGGCGTACGGGCGTCACCGCCACCAAAAAACTCTTCAGCTTCATTGACCGACATTGCAAGCACGTCTGCAATATTCCTGCCGCCGAGCCGGTACTCCAGCACCGAGGCCTGAAAGCGTTTTCCCTCGCATTCCTCGCAGTTCGACTCGACGGTGGCCATGACGCCGAGATCTGTATAGATCACGCCGGCGCCGTTGCAGGTGGGACACGCGCCTTCGGAGTTGGAGCTGAACAGTGCGGGCTTGACGCCGTTGGCCTTCGCGAATGCCTTGCGAATGGGTTCCAGCAGTCCGGTGTAGGTTGCCGGATTGCTGCGCCGGGACCCACGGATGGCTCCTTGGTCGATCACCAGCACGCCATCCCGCTTTGCCACCGAACCGTGGATCAATGAGCTCTTGCCGGAACCCGCAACGCCGGTCAGCACGCACAGGACACCGAGCGGGATGTCCACATCCACGTTTTTCAGGTTGTTGGTGGATGCGCCGCGGATCTCAAGACGGCCCTTCGGCGTCCGGACCGAATCCTTGATACCGGCACGGTCGTCCAGATGCCGGCCGGTGATGGTGTTACTCCCCCGCAGCCCGTCCAGGTCCCCTTCGAAGCACACAGTGCCGCCGCCCGTACCTGCACCCGGGCCGAGATCGACCACATGGTCAGCGATGGCAATGGTTTCAGGCTTGTGCTCAACCACCAGCACTGTGTTGCCTTTGTCCCTGAGCTGGACCAACAGTTGGTTCATCCGCTCGATGTCGTGGGGATGAAGGCCGATGGTGGGCTCGTCGAACACATAGGTCACATCGGTCAAGGACGATCCGAGGTGGCGGATCATCTTGGTCCTCTGGGCCTCTCCCCCGGACAGTGTTCCGGCTGGGCGGTCCAGGGACAGATACCCGAGCCCGATCCCGGTGAACGAATCAAGAAGGTGCTGGAGCCCCTTGAGAAGGGGTGCCACCGACGGCTCGTCCAGCACACGGATCCAACCGGCCAGGTCGCTGATCTGCATCTTGCAGACATCGGCGATGCTCTTGCCGTTGATCTTGGATGACCGGGCCTCGGGGCTCAGCCTGGTGCCCTCGCACTCCGGGCAGGTGGTGAACGTGATGGCCCGCTCCACGAAGGCCCGGATATGTGGCTGGAGGGCATCGACGTCCTTGGACAGCATCGACTTCTGGATCTTGGGGATGATCCCCTCGTACGTGAGGTTGATGCCTTCCACCTTGATTTTGGTGGGTTCACGGTACAGGAGATCGTGGAGTTCCTTCTTGGTGAACCTGGCAATCGGCTTGTCCATGTTGAAGTAGCCGGAGCCGCTGAAAATCCGCCCGTACCAGCCATCCATTGTGTAACCGGGCACGCTGAGTGCGCCCTCGTTCAGGGACTTGGTCTCATCGTAGAGGGCAGTGAGGTCGAAGTCGCTGACGGATCCCATGCCTTCACATCGCGAACACATCCCGCCCAGCCGGTTGAAGGACGCTTTCTCGGTCTTCGTCTTGCCCTCGCCGCGGTCCACCGTAATGGCGCCGCTGGCTTTGACGGTGGGGACGTTGAAGGAATAGGCGTTGGGCGAGCCGATGTGCGGCTGGCCCAGGCGGCTGAACAGGATCCGCAGCATCGCGTTGGCGTCCGTGGCGGTGCCGACCGTGGAGCGCGGGTTCGATCCCATTCGTTCCTGGTCGACGATGATGGCCGTGGTCAGTCCTTCCAGCCGGTCTACATCGGGCCGCGACAAAGAAGGCATGAAACCCTGGACGAATGCGCTGTAGGTCTCGTTGATCATGCGTTGGGATTCGGCAGCGATGGTGCCGAATACCAGGGAGCTCTTCCCCGAGCCGGACACGCCTGTAAACACCGTAAGCCGGCGCTTTGGGATGTCGATGCTGACGTCCTTGAGGTTGTTCTCGCGCGCACCCTGCACCCGGATGAGGTCGTGGGTGTCCGCAACGTGGGTGGCAGAGGCCTGGGTGTCGGTCCTCGCGTCAATGCTCATCGTCTCTCCATCTGCTGGGCGGCGCTGCCCAACAGTCCCCCGTCGGCGCCGCGTTCTTGGAACTGGCCGGCCACGGCCAGTAGCTTCGATTCTCGTTGGTTGCCACGCCTGCGGCAACGCCAGTGTCCACCCTAAACCCACGGTCCGCCGGGCCGTGGAATGGCGCGACCCGGCCGGCGGATGGCGGGCAGGGCATTGTCTTCCACACCATACTCACTAAGAATGAAGCATGCCGGTATACGTGAGGTCCCTTGAAACCGCAGTTCCGCCGACCATCCTCGTCCAGTCCCAGGCGCGTGACGTGTTTGCCGCGCAGCCCGGGCTGACCCGCCTGGGTTCACGACTCGTTTCCACCTGCTTCGATTCAGCCGCCATCGATACCCGCTACACCGCCGTCGAGGAACTGAGCCTGGATGCACATCCGGAGAATCCCAAGTTCTTTGATCCGGGCCTGAATCAGGTGTTGAGCCCCAGCACCAAAGTCCGCAATGAAATTTTCGCCACGGAAGCCACCAAGCTCTTCATTGAATCAGCGAAGGCCGCCATCGCAGGCGTCCCGGATCTTGACCTGGACGACATCACCCATGTTGTCACCGTCTCCTGCACGGGATTCTTCAACCCCGGACCTGATTACAAGGTGGTGCGTGCTCTGGGCCTTAATCCGGCCGTACAGCGCTATCACCTGGGCTTCATGGGTTGCTATGCAGCCTTCCCCGCGCTAAGGGCCGCCAGGCAGTTCTGCACGGCAGATCCGTCAGCTGTGGTGCTGGTCATCTGTGCGGAATTGTGTTCGTTGCATGTCAGGACGTCGAACGACCCTGACACGATCATGGGCTCAGCCATTTTTGGCGACGGCGCCGCCGCAGCGATCGTCACGGCGCGCGAACCCCAGGGTCCCGAACCTGTGCTCAGGTTGGATCATTTCGAAACTGTCCTGACGCCGGTGGGTGAAGAAGCCATGGCATGGAACATTGGGGACGAAGGCTTCGAGATGGTGCTGGGCTCGTACGTGCCGCACATCATCGAAGAGCACATCACGGGGGCCCTTGAGCCGCTGCTTGCCAAGGAACCGGAGTTGGCCGCCCGGCCGTACAAGGACATCACGCACTGGGCCATCCATCCTGGCGGGAGAAGTATTTTGGACAAGGTTGAGTCCAGGCTGGAGCTCACCCGGGAGCAGCTGGTTCCTGCCCGCGAAACGCTTCGGGAATACGGCAACATGAGCAGCGCGACGGTGCTGTTCGTGCTTAAGTACCTGTTGGACAGGCCGGCCCAGGACCGCGAGGAGCGGATATGTTCCATGGCATTTGGTCCTGGACTCACGGTTGAGACAGCCCTCCTGACGCTGGTCTCCCCTGCCCTGTGACTCCCTGGGGCGCCCTGCGGGAGAGGGACCTTGCCGCCGTCGAGGAGATGGACAAACCGGACTGCGACCTTCGACGCCTGGAGCGCAGCTACGCCAGGTTCCCGGTGGTCAACAGGCTTCTGTCGGAATGGCCGCGGACCTACCGCAGCAGGATCAGGCCCCTGCTTGCCTCCCGGGGTTCGCTGTCCTTGCTGGACATCGGCAGTGGCGGTGGGGACGTTGCCCGGAGCCTGGCCAGGTGGGCCCGGAAGGACGGCTTCGACTTGCAGGTGACGGCGATCGACCCTGATGAGCGGGCGTTCGCCTTTGCGATGAGGGCAGCCGCAGTGCCGGGGGTGACTTACCGGCAGGCGCACAGCGCTGACCTCGTGGCAGAGGGCCGTTCATTCGACGTCGTCCTGTCCAACCACTTGCTCCATCACCTCCACAGGGAAGAACTGATGGGGGTCCTGGCGGATTCGGAGCGGTTGGCCGCGCATCTGGCCCTCCACAATGACCTCACCCGAAGCAACATCTCTTACTGGCTGTTCCTGGCGGGATTCTGGCCACTCGGGCTTGGTTCCTTCATCTGCGGCGATGGACTTACCTCGATCCGCCGCAGCTATACCCCCGGCGAACTGGCGGCGATCGCACCGCCCGGGTGGCGGGTGGAACCAAACGGACCCTGGCACCATCTGCTGGTGCATGGCGACGGGAGCGGCCCCGATGGGCAGGATTGACGTCGGCATCGTGGGTGCCGGGCCGGTCGGGCTGTTCCTCGGTGTGCTCTTGCTGCAGCAGGGACTGAAGGTCCGGATCCTGGAGCGCCGGGAGGGCCGCAGCGGCCGTTCACGGGCCATCGGAATACATCCTCCTGCGCTGGCGGTGCTGGAACGGGCAGGGCTGGCGGGCCCCCTGGTTTCGGGCGGGATCCGCATCCCCAAGGGCGTCGCTTACAGCCGGGGAAGGAAGGTCGCAGAACTGCCCTTCCAAGGCGACCCTGGCTTCCCCTACATCCTCGCCGTCCCGCAGCCGGTCACCGAGCAGATTCTTGAACAGGCCGTGGTGGCTTTGGACCCGGAAGCGGTCATCCGGGGAGCTGACGTCCGGAGCTTTATCGACGACGGCGGTGCGGTCACCATCCGTGCTGCAGGGCCCGACGGCGATGCCACCTTTGAATGCCGGTTCCTGGCAGCCGCCGACGGTGCCCACTCCCTGGTCCGTCGCCGGCTCATGCCGCGCCTTGGAGTGCGGCGCTATCCGGACAGTTACCTCATGGGCGATTTTGCCGACGGAACCGGGCACGGCAACCAGGCGGTCCTGTACCTCGAACCCGATGGGATAGTCGAGTCGTTTCCCTTGCCCGGCGGGATCCGCAGGTGGGTCGCCCGCCTTGGCGCCCCGGACAGGGGCTCGACGGCGGGTGCCCTGGCAGCGTTGATTACCGCCAGGACCGGCGTCCCGGTAGACCCGTCCACCACCACAATGCTGAGTGCGTTCGAGGTGCAGTCCCGGATTGCACCGCGGATGGTCCACGGGCGTGTAATGCTCCTGGGCGACGCAGCCCACGAGATCAGTCCCATCGGCGGGCAAGGGATGAACCTGGGGTGGCTGGACGCCGCGTCCCTGGCGCCGGTCATAGGTGCAGCACACCGTGGGGAACGGGTCGACCATGACCTGCCGGCGTGGGAGAAGGAGCGGATCCGGGCCGCCTCCCGCGCCTCATTCCAAGCGGGGTTGAACATGTTTCTGGGAAGGCCCATGCAGCCCGCGTTGCTCTCGGCCAGGAACCGCCTTTTTGCATCCGCCCTGAAGTCCACGGCCGTTGCCGGGCTCGTTGAAAGCCGGTTCACCATGCGTGGCCGGCCATCACCGCCGGCTGCGCGCGACTATCCAGCGGCGGTGTAGTAACAGTCGTAGGTATCCTGGCTGACGATCAGTCCATCCCTCAGTTCAAAGACTGCGGTGCTTCGCGCACGGATGGTCTCCCCCGCATCCCAATGTGGAAGGTCAAGCAGTATCCTGGCTGACCAGTTCATTTCCAGCACCACCCGGTTGCCCTCGCAGGTGGTGCGGACGATCTCGAACTTCTGGTCCGCCACGATGCTCTTGCTGTCGTCGGCACCGGTCAGGGTTTGCTCCAGGTTCCTGGTGGACCCCATCTTGGAGAGGGCGTGCGGCCACTCCGTCAGCGTGAATTCCGGATCCAGGTACGGCCTGATGTCCTCTGCGCCGCCGCCGGCCTCGACTGTTCTAACGAAACCGATGACGTGGTCGAGGGTGCTGTTGCTCATTCGAAGAGCCTAACCCACAGCCCGGTTGTGCCAGGACTGAGGGCCGCCGGCGCTTGGCGTTAGGCTCGGAGCATGACGCACCAACCGATGACGGCCGTACAAGGTCCGGCCACTGACTACACGCGGCATCAGATCAAGGACGCCGTCCGGCGTTTGCTCGATGCAGAGGGGATGCCCCCGATTGTGCAGGCCGGACATCCCGTTCTCCGGCAACTGGCAGCACCCTTCGACGGCCAGGTCGACGATGCCGAGTTGGAAGCATTCATCAACCTCATGCGTGAGGTCATGCACGCGGCGCCGGGGGTGGGACTTGCTGCGCCACAGCTGGGCGTACCCCTCCAAGTGGCTGTTTTGGAGGACAAATACGAACTTGATCCGGCAGCGGCCGCTGTCCGCCACAGGGACCCGCTGGAATTCATGGCGGTCATCAACCCGGCCTACCATCCACTGGGAACGGAAACCGCGTCCTTCTACGAAGGCTGCCTGTCCGTCAACGGATACCAGGCGGTCGTAACCAGGCATCGGAACGTGGAACTGAAGTATGCAACTCCTGCGGGAACTCCTGTGGAGGAATGGTTCTCCGGCTGGCAGGCGAGGATCGTGCAGCACGAAACCGACCATCTTCGTGGAACCCTCTACCTTGATAGGGCCGAACTTCGGTCGTTGTCCAGCAATGCCGAGCACTCGGCCCGCTGGTCACAGCCGGACATCGATGAAGCACGCCGGGGCCTTGGTTTCCTGTGCCCTTAGGCCGAAATCGCAGGATTCAGCGGGGTGGGCAGATGCACCGCCCACCAAGCAAGGATGTGCTCAAACCGCTGCCGCCGGTGGTGCGGCGTTCCCGAGCGTGAAAGCTCATGGTCCTCACCGGGAAACACCAAAAAGGCAGTGTCCACCCCGCTCGCCTTCAGGGTTGCGTAGTAGCGCTGGCCCTGCTCCAGGGGGCAGCGAAGATCGTTCTCGCTGTGGATGACCAGCGTGGGCGTCTTCACCGCGGACGCCACGGCCATGGGACTCTGAGCCAGGAGTTGTTCCGGTGTTCCGCCGGTGTATTCGCCCCCAAAGAACCACCCGATGTCCGAAGAGCCGGCGAAACTGACCGGGTCCAGGAAACCACGTTCCACGACAGCCGCCTCGAACCGGTGGTCGTGGGCGATGATCCAGGCGCTGAGATAGCCGCCATAGGAGCCACCCATGATTCCCGCGCGGGCGGCGTCGATGACCGGGTGGGCTGCCACTGCCGCGTCAAAGAATGCCAGCACATCCTGCATGTCCAGGGTTCCCATCTGACCCTTGATGGCGCGGCCGTGGGCCTGCCCATAACCTGAGGAACCACGCGGATTGCACATCACCACCGCGTAACCAGCAGCGGCGTACACCTGGGCTTCGTCGAAGAACGCCCCGGTGTACTGCGCAAATGGTCCCCCATGGATGGTGAGCAGCGCTGGGTGTGGCCCCGGTCCGTCAGGCAGGACAACCCAGCCGTGCACGGGGTGGCCGTCACCGGATTCCACCTCGAACGCGACGGGCTCCACAATCCGCGAATAATTCCTGAGGGCTGCAGAGAAATCCGTTAGCAGCCGGAGTTCTCCGCCTTCCAGCGAAGCCACATCTCCCGCCGTCGAGCCGTCCTGGAAGCTCACCGCGATTTCACCGTTGGCGGCGACCGTCGCCCCGGTGACCACTTTCGGTCCGAACACCAGCGGTGTGATGTCGCCCGCTGACGAGACGGTGAGCAGTTCCACCGTTCCGGCAACCGTGTTCAGCACCAGGACGCTGTCGGGTCCGTTCTGTTCCAAGGGGCCGGAGACATCCAGGTGCTCGGCGTCGGTCAGCGCCACCGGTTCTGCCGGGCCTTCCCCGGGCTGGCCGAGGGACACGGCAAACAGCACGGAATTGCGGGCAACGAAATCCGTGCCCGACTCCCCCAAGTCCTGCGCGGTGAAGAAAAGCGACCGCCCGTTGGCGGACTCGCGGACGGCTGTGACGTTTTGCGGGCCGGAGTGGCCGGCATGGACAACGGAGGCGTCGCCGCCTGCTGCCGCCACCTTGTACATGGAGGTGACGAGGTCGTTGTCGTTGCCCTCATGCGCAGCAGCAAGGAAGTAGATATGCCGGCCGTCTGAGGAAAAGGTCGCTCCGTCGTGGTCGGCATCGTCGAAAGTGAGCTGACGCGCTGCCGGTACGTCCGCAAATTCCGCGGCGGGCATTTCATGCGCGGCGCGTCCCCGTGGCTTGACCACCGGCTCGCCGCCCAGTTCCGGAAGATTAAGGACGAACACCTGCAGGCGCTGGTCGCTGACGTACCCCACCCCGTTCATGCGGTACTTGTTCACAGCGATCAGCCGGGCATCCTCCCTACCGGGAGTGACGCCGTCGACCGTTCCGTAGCGGCCGGGCTCCGGCACCCGGGCGGTAAAGACGATCCTGTGGGAGTCCGGTGCCCAGGAGAAACCACTGACACCGCAGCGCTGGTTGGTAACGCGTTGCGGCTCACCACCGGCGGACTCCACCACGAACAACTGCGGCTTGCCGTCGGCATCCGGCCGAAGAAAAGCCAGGACCAGGCCATCCGGCGAGAACGCAGGCGCCGTGTCGCGGAAACCGCGGGTGATCCTCCTGGGATACTTGGTGGGATCCAACGGAACACTCCACAACTGGCCAACGTAATCATCGGCGTTGAAATCGGGTCTCGTCACGGAGACCACGGCCCGGCTGCCATCGGGATGGATGGCGGGAGCGGACAATGTATTGACCAAGGGCAATTGCTCGGGTTTCACGTGGGTGAGCCTAGCCGCATGGGCCCGGCGCCCCGCATCGGACACTCCGACCACCGTAGGATTGAAGCCATGTCCTCCCCTGCTGTCCAAGCCCTGCGTTGTCCCGTGTGCCAAGGGACGCTCCGGCTCCTGGATAGCCGGCCGCCGACCCTGGCGTGCCAGGCCGGACACCGGTTCGACGCTGCAAAACAAGGCTATTTCAACCTGCTGACGGGCAAGGGCACCGTCTTCGAAGCCGATAGCCCAGGCATGGTGGAAGCACGCCGGCGCTTCCTGGACGGCGGCCATTACGCCCCATTGTCGTCCGCACTTGCCGGGCACGTTGCCGGGCGGCTGTCCCGCCCTGGCGCCGTAGTCCTCGACGCCGGAACCGGGACCGGAAACTACCTCCACGCCGTCCTGGACCGCGTGCCTTCCGCGTCGGCTGTTGGTCTGGACATCTCCAAGTACGCGCTGCGACGGGCCGCGCGTACTAATCCACAAGCGGTGAACCTCGTGTGGGACATCTGGCGGCCGCTCCCGCTGGCCGACCACTCCGTGGACGTGGTGATGGTGGTCTTCGCGCCACGGAATCCGGAGGAATTCGTGCGCGTCCTCCGTCCAGGCGGCACCTTGGTGGTGGTGACACCCCGACCCGGCCACCTTGCCGGGGTTGCTGCACAGGCGGGCCTGCTGGCCATCGAGGAAGGCAAAGCCGACCGCTTGCGTGCCTCCCTTAACCCATACTTTGAACCCGGGGACGACCAGGAACTGGACGTCCGGCTGACCCTCACCGGACCGGACCTGGCCGACCTCGCCTTCATGGGGCCCGCAGGACATCACCTGAGCCCGGCGGCGGTTGCGGAACTTGCCGGCCTGGAGGGTGTTTTCAGCCCCACGGCCAAGTTCCGGATCAGCACATTTATCCCCCGCCCGGCAGCTTCCTGACGCTACCGGATCCACGGGCTAGGATGGAGGAACAGTGACTGTGTCCCCTGCTCAAAGGGGGTCCGGGATCAAGGGGGAATGATGTTTGAATGGCTTGGTGAGAACTGGTGGGCCCTGTGGCTTACTGTTTTCCTCGCGTTCGCAGTGGTGGAGATGCTCACCCTCGACCTCTTTTTCATCATGCTGGGCGGTGGAGCCCTGGCGGGCCTGATCGCAGACTTCGCAGGAGCGGACCTTTGGCTCCAGATCGTCATTTTCAGCGTGGTTTCCCTCCTCATGATTGCTTTCGTCCGGCCGGTTGCGCTCAAGCACCTTCACAAGGGACCAGCCGAGCAACGGACCAACATCGACCGCCTGATCGGACAATCCGCTGTGGTCCTCGAAGCCGTCACCGGAACCAGCGGCCTGGTCAAGATCGGCGGCGACGTCTGGAGCGCGCGCAGCACCAACGGCATTCTCGACGCCGGGGCCACGGTCCGGGTCACCAGGATTGACGGTGCGACGGCGGTAGTCGCCTCCACCGCCGGCGACACCACGCCTGGCTGAACCACCAACGTATTACTGCGGGAGCCGGGCGTTTCCGCCGGCGGAAGGCCGCATCAGACCACGCAATTGGGGAACGAAGGAGATGTATGGACGGCCTGGGAGGAACAGCAGCGGCAATTGTGCTGATTGTTCTGGTCATTTTTGTCATAATCGTGTTGGTCCGGTCGGTGAGGATCATCCCGCAGGCTCGTGCCGGCGTCGTGGAACGCCTCGGCAAGTACCAGCGCACGCTCAACCCTGGACTCACCATCCTGATACCGTTCGTGGATCGGCTGTTGCCCCTCCTGGACCTTCGCGAACAGGTAGTGTCCTTCCCGCCGCAGCCGGTGATTACCGAGGACAACCTCGTGGTGTCAATCGATACGGTGGTCTACTTCCAAGTGACGGACCCCCGGGCCGCTACCTATGAGATCGCCAACTACATCCAGGCTGTGGAACAGCTGACCACCACTACGCTCCGCAACGTTGTGGGCGGCCTGAACCTCGAAGAAGCGCTGACCTCACGCGACCAGATCAACGGCCAGCTCCGGGGTGTCCTCGACGAGGCCACAGGCCGGTGGGGCATCCGCGTTTCCCGGGTGGAACTGAAGGCCATTGATCCGCCCCACTCCATCCAGGACTCCATGGAAAAGCAGATGCGGGCCGAACGTGACCGCCGTGCAGCCATCCTTACGGCCGAAGGCACCAAGCAATCGCAGATCCTCACCGCCGAGGGCCAGCGCCAGGCCGCCATCCTGGCTGCAGAAGGCGATGCGAAGGCGGCGATTCTTCGTGCTGACGGTGAAGCCCAAGCCATCCAGAAGGTCTTTGATGCCATTCACAAGGGCAATCCGGACCAGAAACTCCTCGCCTACCAGTACCTGCAGACGCTGCCCAAGCTGGCCGAGGGCAGCTCCAACAAGCTGTGGATCATTCCCAGCGAGGTCGGTGAGGCTCTCAAGGGCATCGGCGGGGCGCTGGGTGGGGCCAACGGCGACTCACCCGTGGCGGGACTGTTTGGTCCCAAGGACGGCGCACCGGCAACGGCCACGGAGCCTCCAAGGCCTTCCGCTTAGGCGAAGTACCTGACAAGAGCGGTCGGCCACAGGGCCGGCCGCTCCTTCAGTTAACAGCGGTTTTGAGGCAGGTGGCCTACCTGCGTATAATGGGATATTTGTCCGGCTGGTACAGCGTGGATGGAACATTTAAGCTTCGCCGAGCGTTGCAATGTGTGATGCAAGGTGTGCAGAAGTAGTCCGCGAGGACCGTGCAAACGACTTGCGGCAAGCGCGGGGCTCCGGCCCCGCGGACAGACAGAGGGAGTAATCATGAGCGATCGCAGCCTGCGGGGTATGCGTCTTGGCGCCCAAAGCATGGAAACCGAATCCGGTGTCGAGCCGGCGCCGCGCCAGCGGGTCGAATACCGGTGCGAGGACGGCGAGCAGGTCTTCGTGACTTTTGCCGCCGAAGCCGAGATCCCTCCCGTTTGGGTTTCCAAGACCGGCAAGGAAGCGCTGCTGGTTGACGGTGAGCGTCCTGTTGACGCCAATGAAAAGGCGGTCCGTACTCACTGGGACATGCTCCTTGAGCGCCGTACGCTTCCTGAGCTGGAGCAGATCCTTGAAGACCGCCTCAACATCCTGCGTGAGCGCCGCGGAGAGCGTCGCTCCGCCTGATAAACGCTGATTGAACGAAAGCCGGGCCGGCTCCCCCTCGGGGAGCCGGCCCGGCTTTCTTAATGCAGAGGAGCCTACTTGGCCAGTGCCGGCCGCTTGCCGGTAAGTTTCGCCCAACGGGAGGACAGGCCCCACTTGGTGACATTGATCATGGCCTCGACCACGATGTTGCCGCTCATCTTCGAGGCACCAAGCTCACGCTCCACGAACGTGATGGGGCGTTCCTCGATGCGAAGGCCAAGCTTGGCCACGCGCCAGGCCAAGTCCACTTGGAATCCGTAGCCCACCGACTCGACTTCGTCGAGTTTGAGGGCCTCAAGGGTGGAGCGGCGGAACGCGCGGTAACCGCCCGTGACGTCCTTGATCTTGACGCCCAACATGATTCGCGCGTAGGTGCTGCCAATCCTGGAGATTGCCTGGCGGTAAAGCGGCCAGTTGACCACGCTGCCGCCGGGAACCCAGCGCGACCCCATGGCGAGGTCGGCGCCGTCCTTGACTGCGTCGAGCAGGAGCGGCAACTGCTCCGGTTGGTGGGAACCGTCAGCGTCCATCTCCACCAGGATGTCGTAACCTGCTGCGAGGCCCCACTTGAAACCTGCGATGTAGGCAGCTCCCAGGCCTTCCTTGCCCTTGCGGTGCAGCACGTGCACCTGGCTGTCATCCGCCGCGATGCCGTCGGCAAGCTGTCCCGTTCCGTCCGGGCTGTTGTCGTCGACTACCAGGACATCCGACTCGGGGACTGCAGTGCGCAGTCGACCCAGTGTCTTGGGAAGCGATTCCAGCTCGTTGTAGGTAGGGATGATCGTCAGGACACGCAAGAAGAGGCCTTTCCTTGATGGAGCGGTCAGTGTGTGCCGGGCCGGCCCCGACGGGCCGGCGTCCTGGCGCAACTCTCCATTATAGGACGAGGAAGGAGCCCCGGACTGCGGCTGTAATGCGGAACACAGTGCAGGTTCGGGCGCAGGAGGTGCTGCGGGCCGGTCCACAGGGCGAGGTCAGGCGGCGCTTTGTGGCCAACCAACAAATTCGCCCTAGACCCGGAGGGATTCGTGGGCGAACAACTCACTGCCTTCCCGGACCGTCTGCAGGCAGAGAGGGTCGCTGCCGGTATCAAGCGCCGGAAGCAGTGGCGTCCTGGCCCGGGGATCGGTGCTCCATGACTGCACGCGGCTGTCCGCGACCTGCACCATCAGTTCCTCGACTTCCCACACGGCAAAGCTGGCGGGAGCGCCGGGAACCAGTTGCCCCATAAGGGGGTTCCGGTGTTTGCTGGCGCGCCAGCCGGCACGGGTGTGCCCAAGGAACGCCGCCCTGGCGGAAATACGCTCTGCGTGGTTGCTGTGTTCCAGGCAGGCTCTGATGCTGGACCAGGGGCTGAGGGGTGTCACCGGGCTGTCGCTGCCGAACGCAACCGGCACCCCTTTGGAGTAGAAGGAAGCGAAGGGATTCATGGTTCGGCTTCGCTCTCCCAAACGTTGCTCGTAGAGGCCGCCGGGTGCTCCCCAGGCTGCATCGAACCCGGGTTGCACGCTTACTGTGACCGAGTATTCGGCGAGTTTCTCCACCGCGGCCTGGTCAGCCAGTTCCACATGCTCGAACCGGTGTCCCGCCGCCCGGACACGCTGGGCGCCGACTTCCGCGGCTGCAGCGTCCAAGGCTTCCAGGGCAGCAGCCAGGCCCGCGTCGCCGATGACATGGAAACCGCCCTGGATGCCCAGCAATGAACAGGCAGCAAGGTGTTTGGCTGCATCGTCCGCGGACAGGTACAGGCTGCCCCGTTGTCCCGGTGCGTCCGAGTAATCGTCTTTCAGCGCAGCCGTCCGGGAACCGATGGAGCCATCGATGTTGAGGTCTCCTGCCAGTCCCAGCACGTGGACGCCCAGGTCATCGAGAATCTGCCGGGCGTGATCCTGGGAGCCGGCCAGTTCGCCCCAGTACGGCAGGATCTGCGGCACATTGCCATTGTCGTTCCACGAAGCCGCAGACCGAAGGTCCTCCGGGCCACCGATATGGGGAGCCGACATCTCGGCCAGGGCAACGTAGCCGTGCGCTGCCGCCTGCCGAAGTGCAAGCTCCTGGTAAGTGCGTCGGTCATTTTCGTTGAACTGCCGCGTGAAGAGGCGTGCGGTGGTGTGGGCCTGACGCACCACCTGCGCGCTGCCGCTGAAGCCGTCCTGGCCCGGCAGCCCGGCTTCAGCCGCCAGTGACGCAGAGACGAGGGCCGAGTGGACATCGATCCGGGACAGGTACACGGGGCGTCCGCCGGAAGCCCGGTCAAGTTCTTCAAGCGTGGGAAGGCTGCGGTCGCGCCATGTGGTGTCGTCCCAGCCGTGCCCGATGACCGTCCCGGTTCCGGGGGCGGCGGCAACGGCGTCGAGCAGTTCACGGGCGGATGCGACGCCTGACAGCTGAAGCCCGGCAAGGGCGAGTCCCGTTTCGGTGAGGTGGGCGTGCGAGTCAACAAAACCGGGCGCCAGCAGCGCTCCGCGGAGATCGATGATGTCCATGGAATCGTCCGCGATGGAAGTGGCCGCCTGCTCGGAGCCGACCCAGGCTACGGTGTCCCCGTCAACCACCATCGCCGTGGCAAAGGGATCGGCGGCCGTATAGATCGACCCGTTGCGGTACAGGGTGACCTTGCGGTCGCGGGAGGTGCCGGCTGCCTGGCCTGGCTGGTTCATGCGGTGTGCTCCTAGAACGTTCTTAAGATGAATAGACCGGAATCAGGCGACAGTGGAGTACGCCACCACACCCCGTCGGACGAGATCGATGGCGTCGCGGCAGATCCGGGCAATCCGGGGGTCGAGTTGCGGAATTTTGGCCAGCTGGTCCAACAGGTCCACTACTTGCTTGGCCCAGCGGACAAAGTCTCCGGCGGCGAGGTCGGTGCCGTTGAGGACATCCTGAAGATGCCGTCCTTTAGCCCACTTGTACATTGGCCAGACCAGTCCAAGTTCCGGTTCGCCGGTCAGTGGGAGGCGGTTCTGCTCTTCGGTGTCCTCCAGCTGCGACCATTCCCGGACCACAATGTCCACGGCAGTTTCCAAGGAGACGGATGGCATCCGGGGCCGCAGGCCGCGGTCCTCCCGCTTCGCCTGGTACACCAGCGCGCTGGCAAGGGAGGCGAGCTCGGCAGCGTCGAGGTCATTGAGGGCGCCCTGCCTGATCGCCTGCGATATCAAAAGGTCCTTTTCGCCATAGATCCTGCGCAACCGCTGGCCGTCTGCACTGATGGCGACCCTGCCGCCGTCGTGGGTTTCCAGGTAGCCGTACGCGGAGAGGACATCGCACACGCGGTCGAAGGTCTTGGCAATGGTATTGGTGCGGCCCTGGATCTGGCGGACCAATCCGTCGGTTTCCTTGCGGAGCTTCCACCAACGCTCTGACCAGCGGGCGTGGTCCTCCCTCTCGCTGCAGCCATGGCAGGGGTGGGCCCGCAGCGCCCTGCGCAATTCGGTGATCTTCCGCTCCTGGTCCGGCATGCGCGCTCCGAGGCCGAAGTCTTCATGCCTGCTGTTGCGCCTGCGCTGGGGGGCTTCCTCGCTCACGGCATGGCGCACAGAAGAGGCGAGGTCCCTGCGGGACTTGGGAACCTTTGCGTTGAAGGACTTGGGAATGCGGATCCGGGTCACCGGCACAACAGGCGCCTCGACGTCGTGGACGCTGATGCGCCGCAGCTGGCTGTCCGAGGTCAGCACCGAGGGCCTCGGCTCGCGGGCGTTGGGATCGGAATCAAGCACGACGGCGTAACCCGCCAGCCTGCCGCTGTCCACGCTGATGACGTCCCCGGGCAAGAGGCGCGTCAAGGAATCGGCCACCCTCGATTTCCGCGCCCTCTGGTGGTCGCGCGCGGCGAACTTTTCGGCATCGCCCAGCTCCCGGCGGAGCCTGGCGTATTCGGTGAAGTCGCCCAGGTGGCACTGCATGGATTTGGCATAGCCGGCCAAGGACTCTTCGCGGCCACGAACCTGCCGGGCGAGACCCACCACGGAACGGTCCGCCTGGAATTGGGCAAACGACGATTCAAGGATCTCGCGCGCACGGACGCGGCCGAACTGCGCGATCAGGTTGATGCTCATGTTGTAGGTCGGCCTGAAACTGGAGTTCAAGGGGTAGGTCCGGCGGGATGCGAGGCCGGCAACCGCCGCCGGATCGGTTCCTGGCTGCCACAGCACCACGGCATGGCCTTCGACATCGATGCCGCGGCGTCCGGCGCGCCCGGTCAACTGGGTGTACTCCCCTGCTGTGATGTTCACGTGGGCTTCGCCGTTGAATTTCTCCAGCTTTTCCAGGACCACGCAGCGGGCAGGCATGTTGACCCCCAAGGCAAGGGTCTCGGTGGCGAAGACCGCTTTGACCAGGCCATCGGCGAAGAGCTTCTCCACCACCTCCTTGAAGGTGGGCAGCATGCCGGCGTGGTGCGCCGCGAAACCCCGGACCAGGCCGTCCCGCCAGGCCCAGAAACCCAGGACATCAAGATCGTCGGCGGGGATGTCGTGGCTGGCTTCATCAACCCGCTGGGCAATAATCAGCTGTTCGCGTTCCGTGGTAAGCCAGAGTCCGGAGGCAGCACACTGCGCTACCGCGGCGTCGCACCCGGCGCGGGAGAAGATGAAGGTGATTGCGGGAAGGAGCCCCTGGCGGTTGAGGCTGTCAATGACCTGCGGGCGGCTGGCCTTGCGCACAGGGCTGCGCTGCTCTGCCGTGTGCCGGTCATCGCGGTTCCTGTCCTGGCGGCGCCTGCTGCGGCCGCCATGGCCGAACCTGCCGTTGAAGTTCATCCGGCTCTCAGAACGGGCCATGGCCAGCAATTCAGGGTTCACTTCGAATTCCGGACCGGTGACCGGCTGCCGGGCCGACGGGCGGCCGGCCCGCGTGGCCACGGATTTACGGGCCGCTGCCGGCAGGGCTGCCTCGTCCGGCGCGTCCTCGGCATCGCTGAGGTCCGGTACTTCATCGTCCGGCAGCGACACCGCGATTTGGTCGAAGGTGGTGTCGCCGGCGAAAAGATCCACGATCTCCCGGCCCACCATCACGTGCTGCCATAAGGGCACCGGGCGGTGCTCGGACACGATGACGTCCGTGTGGCCGCGTACCGTGTCCAGCCAGGCGCCGAATTCCTCGGCGTTGGAGACCGTGGCGCTGAGCGAGGCGACCTGTACTTCGCTGGGCAGGTGGATGATGACTTCTTCCCAGACGGCGCCGCGGAAGCGGTCCGCGAGGTAGTGGACCTCGTCCATGACCACGAAGCCGAGGTCACCCAGGGTCTCTGAGTCTGCATAGAGCATGTTGCGGAGGACCTCAGTGGTCATGACCACCACGGGAGCGTCTCCATTGATGGTGGTATCACCGGTCAGCAGGCCCACATTGCCGGAGCCGTACTTTTCCGCCAGTTCCGAAAACTTCTGGTTGCTCAGCGCCTTGATGGGCGTGGTGTAGAAGGCTTTCAGCCCGCGCTGGAGTGCCAGATAGATTGCGAATTCACCGACGATCGTCTTGCCCGCACCCGTAGGGGCAGCAACCAGGACTCCCCTGCCTTCCTGCAGGGAACGGCAGGCTTCCCTTTGGAAATCGTCCATCTCGAAGTCCAGGGAGCGGGCAAACGCTCCCAGGTAGCTCTTGGCCTCAGCGGCCCGTTGGGCTGCTGCCTGATAGCGGTCCGAGGGAGATGGAGAGGCTGACGTAAAGGACATGCATCAAGCCTAGTGGGCTTGGGTCTACAGATTCTCCAGATCGGACGCCGGGGTGGCGATATCGGCCGTGGCTTCTGTCTCAGCAGCCCGCTTTACTGCGCGGCGCTCCCGGCGGCGGTCGTTCAGGACGCACACTCCGATCGCGGCAAAGAACAGGAGCAGCATGGGCGCTGCCAGGTAGAACATGCTCATCGCGTCGGCACCGGGAGCGGCCATGGCCGCGAACAGGCACACCAGGAAGATCGTGATGCGCCAGCTCTTGATGAGTTGCCGGCCCTTCACGATTCCCGCAAGGTTCAGTCCGACCAGGACCACCGGCACGAGGAAGGCAATGCCGAATGCCAGCAGCAGGCGCAAGACAAAGGCGAGGTATACCTGGGCGGTGATGAAGTTCGACGCGCCGCTGGGAGTGAAGTCAGTGAGCACCCGGACGGCATTGGGCAGAACCAGCCATGCGAGCAGGACACCGCCGATGAAGAGTGGAACGGCGGCTGCAACGAACGACAGCGCCAGGCGCCGTTCCTTCTTATGCAGGCCGGGAACGATGAACGCCCACAGTTGGTAGATCCAGACTGGGCTGGAGACGAGCAGTCCGAGGAACACGGAAACCTGGACCATGAGGTCAAAGGAGCTGGCAACGCCGTCGAAGTTCAGTGTTGCGGCACGGCCCTCCTTTTCATTGAGGTCCTTGATCGGTTTGATCAAGGCCTCCAGGAGCGGCTGGTACACGATGAAGCCCACCACGGTACCCAGGATGACACCAATGGCAGCCTTGAAGAGCCGGTTCTTGAGCTCCTTCAGATGGTCAAGGAGCGCCATCCTGGCTTCGGGGTTGGCTTTGCGCCCCTTCGTCTGTACCACTTCTTCTTAGACGCGGTTGGAGGGCGGAACGTCGGTTTCGCCGTTGTTCCTGGCCTTGGCGTCCGGGTGGTCCACGACCTTGCCCTCGACGGCGTCGGAGGCTGCAGGCGTGTCCTTGGTGTCGGAGGCGCCGTCCTTCTTCATTTCGCGGACTTCCGACTTGAAGATCCGCATGGACTGGCCGATGCTGCGCGCCATGGACGGCAGCTTGGGTGCGGCAAACAGCACCAAAGCCAGGACGATGATGATAATGAGATGCCAGCCTTCAAGCCTCATGTGGGGAGGTCCTTTCCTTGTGGATTCATCCTACGTCTAACTGAATTCTATGTCGTGCAGGGATTGGGGTTGACCCCGTCCGGCTTTGCGCTCAACGCGTTTCCGGCGACGAACTTCCTGGCGGAAGGCTTTGGCCGTCACGTAATCATGACGCATCTGTTCCGGCGAGGCAAAAATCGCCAGGCCGGGTGCGGGCGTGTTGCCGGCGCGTTCAACATCGGAGGTTTCCTGCGGCTGCGGAAGGTTGCCGAAACGTTGACCCGCGTCGCCCAACTCATGAACAGTTGCCATGAATTTGCGGAACAAACGATAGCCGAGGGTCAGGTGCAGGAGCAGGGACAGGGCAACGAGCGCGATCCACAAAAGGATCCAAAACCACCAAGGCATCTGTGTAGTCTAGCCAGCCGGGGCGTCCTGCGGGGAACGGCCACCGTATTGCGACAGGGCGGCTTCAAGCCACCGGGTAGCAGCTGTCCTGAGCTCAGGCGGTTCCACGATCCTGGCCGCTCCGCCCTGCTGGGAAATAAACATGGGAAGCAGGTCGGCATTGCCAAAACGGATCTCGGCCACCAGTCCGCCGTCGGGCAGGGCAGCCGTACGCTCGGCATAGTAGTCCTCGGCGATCCCCGCGCCTTGCCTGGTCAACTCGAGGACCACGTACACGTCGTCCTCCCCGGGGGTGAACAGCCGCGCTGGAAAGTCCTGTCCCGCAGTCACTTCCCCGGACACTGGACGGCCGTTCTGCTCCACGTCCACCATGCGGTCAAGCCGGAAGTTCCGCAGGCCCTTCCTGCTGTGGCAATAGGCCTCCAGGTACCAGACACTGTCCAGTGAGAAGAGGCGGAGGGGGTCCACATCCCGCTCCGTTACCGTGTCACGTTGCGGCGACAGGTAACTCAGGTGCAACTGGCGGCCGTCCTTGATGGCCTGGGTCACCGTGGCGAAGGCTTGAGACTGCCGGGGTGCCACGGACTGCCCGGAAACCGTGCCGGCCATACGGGCGGCTTCCCCGGCCGCTCCTGTGAGTTTGATGATGACGGACTCCAGCGGATTCTGTTCCGGGTCCTCCCCCAGTCCGGCCAGCTCAGGCAGGTCCCCCAGCATCGCCAGCCCGGTCAACAGGGCGGCGGCCTCGTCCCCGCTGAAACGGACAGGACGGTTCAGGTCAAGATGTTCGGTGATGTAGACGTGGTCGTTTTCCCACTGGATGTCCAGGAGGTCGTCCGGGTAGCCCTCCGGCAGGCCCGAGCAGATCAAAATCTTGAGGTCCTCGATCAGCGCCTTGCGGCTGATCCCGAAATGGTCCGCCACTTCCTGGATGTGGAGCCCCTGGTGGTGCACCAGGAACGGTACGAGTTGAAGCATCCGGGCCAGTTGGTCCTCGGACGTTCGCTTCCTTGCCCGGGGTGCGGGACCCGCTTCGGGAAAGACAACAGGAAGGGGCGGGGCGGCGTTGAAAGCGGCAGCGGCCTCGAGCCTGCGTACGACGGCGGTCCGCAAGTCGGCCGGCTCCGTCACCTTGACGTGGGGACCGTAGGAGGAAAGCTCCTCCGCAAGTTGGTCGGGGTCCCGGAAGTCGACGGTGAGCCGGTCCCGGGTGCCGGGTCCTGCAGCTTCCTCCACCGAGATGGCCCGTTTACGGAGCGCCAGCAGGCGGCCCGGGTCCACGTCAAGTACTGCCTGCTGCAGCGGCAGCTCATTCAGGGCATCCAACTCTGCCCGCGCGTTGAAGCCGCTGGGAGGTTCGAAGGAACTGTTCGATACCACTGACACCGCCGTGGTCATGCGCGACAGCCTGAAGATCCGTTTGGCGCCCCGGCCCCGGTCGAAGCCCACCAGGTACCACTGGCCGAAGCGGCTCCCCAGGCCCCATGGTTCGACTTCGCGCTCTTCCTCGCGTTCCGTGCTGCCGGCAAGGTAGCCGAAACGGACGGCATGCCGGGAGTGCATGGCGGCTACGACGTCGTCGAATGCCTGGCCAGCCGGCTTAATCCGCGGCTGGACGCCTGCGGGCAGGTCCACATCGCTGAAGCCGCCGGAGGCTTGAAGCTTCCGGACGGCGCTGGCGGCAGCGTTGCCGAGGGCGGCCCGCTCCCATAATTGCGCAGCCAGGAGAAGGACCGTGGACTCCGCGGGAGTGAGGCTCACATCCGGTAGGCGGTTGGAGTCCTTGCCGATGCGGTACCGTGTGGTGGCCGGATCCTCGCCGCCAAAACCAGGCTCGGTCAGCGTCTCAATCTCGAAGCCGAATTGTTTCAACTCCACCTTGTCCCGCTCGAACATGCGGCCAAAGGCCACATCATTCTCCGCCGAGCCATGGTAGACCTTCTCGCGCAGCACAGCGCGCGTCAGTCCGACCCGGGTGTTGAGCAAGGCCAGGAGCAAGTTAAGGAGTCGTTCAGTGCGGGATGCGGACACGGTTGCTACGTTACTAAAGTCCCGGAGAAAAGCAGCAAAGCGCGGCACCCGCCGGGAAGAATCCGGTAGATGCCGCGCTTTGCGTTGCCAGTCTTTAGCGGACCGCCACGAGGTCGACGACGAAGATCAAAGCCTCGTTCGGCTTGATGGCTCCACCGGCGCCGCGGGATCCGTAAGCGAGCTCCGAGGGAATCTCAAGGCGGCGACGGCCGCCGACCTTCATGCCCAGGAGGCCCTGGTCCCAGCCCTGGATGACCTGGCCGACGCCGACGCGGAAGTCCAGCGGTGCCCCGCGGCCCCACGACGCGTCGAATTCTTCACCGGTGGACCAGGCCACGCCCACATAGTGGGTGGAAACAGTGTCGCCGGCCTTGGCCTCCTGGCCAGTGCCCTCGATGAGATCGACGATCCGCAGTTCTGTGGGGACGTCGCCTTCCGGGAAGTCGATCTCCGGCTTGGTGCGATCGTAATCACGCTGGCCAAATGACATGGTTGCTCCTTTAGTGGGGTGCTGATGGTGCCAGGAACCAGCTTAGCCAGTCCCCGGGAGGCTACTTGACGCCGAGGATGTCAACGACGAAGACGAGGTCGCCCTTCGCTTCGCCCTGGCCGGCCTCACCGTAAGCGAGGTCCTGCGGAATGACCAGGAGGACGCGCGAACCGACAGTCTTGCCTGCCAGGCCCTGGGTCCAGCCCTTGATGACGCCGGTCAGCGGGAAGCTGGTGGGCTCGTTGCGGTCAAAGCTTGAGTCGAACTTGGTTCCACCCTTGAGCGTGACGCCAACATAGTTGACCGTCAGCGTGTCCGATTCCTTCACGACAGCACCGTTGCCCTTGATCAGGTCCTGGGAAACCAGTTCGGTGGGAGCGGCAACGCCCTCCACGGAGATCTCCGGTACGCCCTGGTCATTTTCCTTGACGGTGGGCAATCCGGCCGGCGGCGTCACCGTTTCACCCTCGGGCTTCTCAAGGACAGGCGCAGGGTCCTTGGCCGCAATCAGCTTGAAAACCACCAGCTGGGTTGAACCTGTCCCGGAACCGGTGGCCGAACCCGGGGCAGCGAAAGCGACGTGCGAGCCAACCTTGGCGCCGACGATTGCGTTGTAGATGAGTTCGTTCCCTGATTTGAGCTGATCGTTCAGCTCCAGCGGCTGGGGGCCGTTCTGGTAAGCGTCCTCGACGGTCTTGCCGTCGTTGCCGTCCACGGCAACATAGGCCAGTTCCGCGACCTGTCCGGCCTTGACGCGGTCACCGTCGCCCTCGCTGACAACCTTGATGGTCGGTTCGGAAACAGTCAGCGGCTTGCTGAATTCGAGTCCGGGGGCTTTGTCGTTTCCGTTGTCGGATACCTTCACGGAGTCGAGCTTGGAGATGTCGCCCGAGGACTGGCTGGTGGGCTCTGCGGACGGGGTGCTCCCTCCCCCGCATGCCGTGATGAGCAGCAGGAGGGGGAAAAGAAGTGCTAGGAGTCGGCGCACAAAAAGACTCTTTCGTCGGGGCAATGGACACTCGGAAAGGCGCTCTGCGCATCCAAGGAAGCGGCCTCGCGAAAGCGGGCCACTATCCAGAATAGCCCGTGAAGCTGGGAGTCAGCTCATAGAGTCAAGGAGCGCATCCACCCTGTCATCCACACTGCGGAAGGGATCCTTGCACAGGATGGTCTGGTGCGCACGGTCATTCAGCTTCAGATGGACCCAGTCCACGGTGTAGTCGCGGCCCAGTTCCTGTGCCCGCCTCACAAAGTCACCGCGGAGCTTGGCCCGGGTGGACTGCGGCGGCGCATCAACGGCGTCTTTGACGTCCGTTTCGGTCACCAGCCGCTTTGCGGCACCACGGGACTGCAGCAGGTAGAACAAGCCGCGTTGCCGCGAGATGTCGTGGTAGGTGAGGTCAAGCTGGGCAATGCGCGGCGAATCAAGCCCAAGGTCATGCTTGCGCATGTAACCATCCATCAGCTTCTTCTTGATGGCCCAGTCGACTTCCGTGTCGATGCTGCTGGAGTCGCCGCTTTCGATGGCATCCAGGGTACGGGACCAGAGATCAAGGATCAGGGGTACATGGGGGTTGTGCGCACCGTTGGCCGCAACGAACTCCGTCACCTTGGCCAGGTACTCCCGTTGGATATCCAAGGCGGACAACTGGCGGCCGTTGGCCAGGCGGACCAAGGCACGGCCCGTGAGGTCGTGCGAAATTTCCCGGATGCTTCGGATGGGATTCTCCATGCGCATGTCACGCATGATCACCCCCGCCTCGATCATGCGCAGGATCAGGTCCACAGTGCCGACTTTGAGCAGGGCCGTGGTCTCCGACATGTTGGAGTCGCCCACAATGACATGCAAGCGCCGGTAGAACTCGGCGTCGGCATGTGGTTCGTCGCGGGTGTTGATGATGGGCCGTGAACGGGTGGTGGCCGAGGAGACACCTTCCCAGATGTGGTCTGCGCGCTGGGAGAAAGCGAAGGTAGCCCCGTGGGGTGTCTTGAGGACTTTTCCGGCCCCGGCAATGAGTTGCCGTGTGACCAGGAACGGAATGAGGATCTCGGCCAGACGTGAGAACTCCCCGCGCCGCGGGATCAGGTAGTTTTCATGGCTGCCGTAGGAATTGCCGGCCGAGTCGGTGTTGTTCTTGAACAGGTAGACGGTGCCGTTGAAGCCTTCTGCGGCCAAGCGGGTCTGGGCCTCGTCAACGAGGTCGTCCAGGATCAGTTCGCCGGCCCTGTCGTGGGCTATGAGCTGTGCGAGGTCGTCGCATTCGGCGGTTGCGTATTCGGGGTGGGAGCCCACGTCCAAGTACAAGCGCGATCCGTTGGTCAGGAATACGTTCGATGATCGCCCCCAGCTGACCACTTTGCGGAACAGGTAGCGGGCTACTTCTTCGGGCGCCAGGGGGCGGGAATCGGGGCTTGAGTAGGAGATCCCGAATTCCGTCTCTATGCCGAATATGCGCTTGTCCATCTCAAGCCTCCTCTGAGAGCAGCTGTTCAACGTCCGCCGGGAGCAGGCGCCGGAAGGCCCGCCGCGAGCCGCGGTGGCTTTCGGATGCCCTGTCCAGGACCGCGGCTTCCACTGCGGTGGGCGGCAGCGAGTCGGCTTCCTTATCCACCGCGAGGGCCCGCAGGGCCAGGCGCAACGCCCCCGGGAAGGTCAGGCCGGCATCCCAGGCGTCCTTGACGACGTCGGAGATCTGGTCTGCAAGTCCGCCCATCACCACGAAGCCGTTTTCATCCGCGATGGAACCATCGAAGGTCAGCCGGTAAAGGTGGTCACGTTCCTGGGTGGGTGCGACTTCGACCACAGCCAGTTCGACTTCGAAGGGCTTCTGCTCCGCCGTGAAAACGGCACCGAGGCTTTGGGCGTAGACGCTGGCCAGGCCCCGGGCTGTGACGTCTTCACGGTCGTAGGAGTACCCTCGGACGTCGGCGTACCGGACGCCGGCCTGCCGGAGGCTCTCGAATTCGTTGTACTTGCCTACGGCGGCAAAACCGATCTTGTCGTAGATCTCACCGATTTTATGCAGGGAGGGTGAAGGGTTTTCGGCAATCAGGGCGATGCCGTCAGCACAACTGATCACAATGACCGAGCGTCCGCGGGCAATACCCTTCCGCGCGAAGTCCGCACGGTCCTTCATCAACTGTTCGGGTGAAACATAGAACTGCTGCGTCATGCTAGGCCTCCCGTCCCGCGATGGCGCGCGACTCAACAATCGCGCCCGCTATCGCACCCAATTCGCGTTCCGACACCCTGCGGTTGCCGGCACGGTTGACGGTATAGACCACCGGCCACAATTGACGTACGGGATCCGGTCCACCGGTGGCCGAGTCATCGTCCGCAGCGTCGTAGAGGGCCTCGACGGCCACGGCAACCGCTTCTTCCTCGGACAAATTGGGCCGCCACAACTTTTTGAGGGCGCCGCGGGCAAAGACCGAACCCGAGCCAACAGAGTGGTGCTCCTGCTCTTCGTAGCGGCCGCCGGTGACATCGTAGGAGAAGACCCGTCCCGTGGCTGATACGTGGTCGAAGCCGGCGAAAAGCGGAATGACCGCAAGGCCCTGCATGGCCATCGGGAGGTTGCCGCGGACCATTGCACCGAGGCGGTTCGCCTTACCAACCAGGCTGAGCAGCGTCCCCTCGATCTTCTCGTAGTGCTCCAGTTCAACCTGGAAGAGCCGCGTGATGTCGATCGCAAGGCCCGCGGTGCCCGCAATGCCCAGCACGGAGTACTGGTCGGCAGGGAAAACCTTCTCGATATGGCGGCTTGCAATGACGTTGCCCATGGTTGCCCGCCGGTCCCCCGCCATCAGCACGCCACCGGCGTACGTCAGCGAGACGATGGTGGTGGCGTGGGGAGACGGAGGAACGTTTCCGGCCGGCAATGTTTGGTTGAATGGCAGAAGTTCGGGACGCGAACGTTGAAGATGCTCCGTGAAAGAAGACGTTGCCTGGGTGGCCAGGGGGCCGGTTGATGGGTCCTGCATTGCTGCACTCCTTCGACTCTGCGTTCCGATGCCCCCGGCCTCGCGCCGGCGGGCAGTACCTCCTGCGGGCGTCCGCTTACTGGCCGCCCTTTTGGACAAAGGCCCTGACGAATTCCTCGGCGTTGGATTCCAGGACGCCGTCGATCTCGTCGAGGAGATCGTCCACACCCTGGGTCGCTTCGGAAGCCTGGGCCTCCGGTGCCGCCGGCGGGGCCTCGGGGACGTCTACTTCCTCTGTCTCGCGGGACTGCGGTTGCTGTTGCTCCTGACCTGCCATTTCCTTCTCCCTACTGTCAGCCCCCGTCAGTGGGGACTTCCTACTGCCATATTGCCACGCAATACGGCGGTGCGTACGGCTTTACGGACCTCACGCTCCGTGTGCCGTACTACTGCCTGTCCTTGGTCGGTGACGGCTCCCGGCCGAGCAGCTCCGCCAGGAAGTTTCCGGCCTCCCGGTGTCTCTCGAAGAGCGCGCCGGTGAGGGCTTCGGTGCCGCGCAAAGGTTCCCTCGTGGGCACCCGCTGCAGCTTTCCCAAGCCGGGAACATCGAAAATCACCGAGTCCCAGCTGGCACCGACCACGTCCTTGCCGAACGTCGAGACGCACCGGCCCCGGAAGTACGCCCGCGTGTCCGACGGCGGTTGGGTCACCGCGGCGGCGATGTCGCCGTCGTCCACCAGCCGGGTCATCCGGTCACGCGCCAGCAGCCTGTAGTAGAGCCCCTTTTCGGGGCGGATATCGGACCACTGCAGGTCGACCAGGCCAAGTCGGGCGTCATTCCATTCGAGGGAGTCCCGGTTGCGGTATCCCTCCAGGATTGCTTTCTTGGCCACCCATTCAACAGAGGCCGCCGCGGAGGCCGGATCGCTTCCGAGGGCTAAGAGGGTGGACTCCCAGCGTTCAAGGACCCCGTGGGTGTGCCCGTCTCCTGTCACTGCGTCCGCGACGCCGGTCTCCTGGGCGAGTTTTGCCGCGGCCTCGAAGTACATCCACTGGATGTCCAGCGCAGTGACCCTCCGGCCGTCGAGCAAGCGCACGGTGGTGGTCAGTGAGGTGTCATGGCTGATGGACTGCAGGGCCTGCACCGGCTCATGGACCTCGATCCGCGGTGCCTGGCCGGCTTCGATGAGGCTGAGGACCATGGCCGTGGTACCGAACTTGAGGTAGTTGGATACCTGGCTCAGGTTGGCGTCACCGATGATCACGTGAAGTCGCCGGTAGCGGTCAGCCGTTGCATGCGGCTCGTCACGGGTGTTGATGATGGGGCGGCGGATGGTGGTTTCCAGGCCGACTTCGGCCTCGAAGAAATCAGCCCTCTGGCTGATCTGGTATCCAGGCGTCGAGCTGTCCTGCCCTATCCCCACGCGTCCTGCGCCGCACATTACTTGGCGGGAAACGAAGAACGGAGTCAGCCCCTTGATGATGTCCCCGAACGGAACCGAGCGGGGCATCAAGTAGTTTTCGTGCGATCCGTAGGAGACCGATTTGTTGTCCGTGTTGTTCTTGTAGAGGTTGATCGGAGGGAGGCTGGTATCGGCAGCCACTTTCCGGACCGTGGCCAATGCCACCTGGTCTCCTGCAGCGTCCCACTTCACGGCGTCGCGTGGATTGGTGACCTCCGGGCTGGAGTATTCGGGGTGGGCGTGGTCCACGTACAGGCGGGCACCGTTGCCAAGGACCATGTTCATGAGCAGGGAACCGGATTCGTCCGCGCCGTCGAGTTCCAACTCCTGCCGGCCGTAGGCCAAGGCGACGGCCTCGGCGTCGAGCACCGGCGGTTGGTCGGTGAGCTGGCTGGGATCGGCGCTGGCCCTGTCCACTGTCCACCCGCGGGCGTCATGGAGGGGTTCCTCGTCGGTGTAATCCCACCGGGTCTCGGCGCCACCGGCGGCCCGCTGCCGCGTCACCGTGGCGTAGGCCTGGATGATCCTGGCCGACATCATGGTGGCATTGGCCCCGGGTGCCGACGGAGCGTGGATGCCGTATTCGGTCTCCGAGCCCATGACGCGCATGGCGCCACCCGCGGGCAACTTTTCGGTGGGAACTCCCTGTGCTCCGGCTGTCACAGGTACTGGCCTGTGTTGGCAGTGGTTTCGATGGACTTGCCGGGTTCCTGGCCCGCCTTGCCCTGGACGATGGTGCGGATGTACGTGATGCGCTCGCCCTTCTTGCCCGAAATCCGGGCCCAATCGTCCGGATTGGTGGTGTTGGGCATGTCCTCGTGTTCGCGGAACTCATCGACCACGGCCTTGAGCAGGTGGTCGATCCGAAGACCCTTTTGGTGGTTGGTCAAGAGGTCCTTGATAGCGTATTTCTTGGCCCGGTCCACTACGTTCTGCACCACTGCGCCGGAGTTGAAGTCCTTGAAGTACAGCATTTCAGTGTCACCGTTGGCGTAGGTGACTTCGAGGTACTCGTTGGACTTCTCCGTGGAGTACATGGCCTCCACGGTGCGTTGGATCATGGCGTCAACGGTTGCCTGGACGTCGCCGCCGTACTCGGCGAGGTCCTGGGCGTGGAAGGGCAGGTCCGTGGTGATGTACTTGCCAAAGATGTCCGCTGCGGCCTCGGCGTCCGGGCGCTGGATTTTGACCTTGACGTCCAGGCGGCCGGGACGCAGGATCGCCGGGTCGATCATGTCCTCGCGGTTGGAAGCGCCGATGACGATGACGTTGTCCAGGCGTTCCACGCCGTCGATCTCACTGAGCAGCTGCGGAACGATCGTGGTTTCCACGTCCGAGGACACGCCGGTGCCGCGGGTGCGGAACAGCGAATCCATCTCGTCGAAGAACACCACCACCGGGCTGCCGTCCGATGCCTTTTCGCGGGCACGCGAGAAGATCAACCGGATGTGCCGTTCGGTTTCGCCGACGTACTTGTCCAGCAGCTCAGGGCCCTTGATGTTGAGGAAGTAGCTCTTGAGGTCGGTATTGCCGGCACGCTCGGCGGCACGGGCAGCCAGGGAGTTCGCCACAGCCTTGGCAATGAGGGTCTTGCCGCAGCCCGGAGGGCCGTACAGGAGGATGCCCTTGGGTGCCTTCAGGCCGTGCTCGCGGTAGAGGTCCGGGTGCAGGAAGGGCAGTTCCACGGCATCGCGGATCTGTTCGATCTGGGGGCCGAGTCCGCCGATGTCCTGGTAGGTGATGTCCGGAACTTCCTCCAGGACCAGGTTTTCCACCTCGGCCCGGGGAACCTTTTCCAAGGCGTAGCCGGTCCGTGAGTCCAGGGACAGGGCATCCCCAACCTTCAAGTGCACGTTCTGCAGGGCCCCGGAGAGCCGGACCACCCGCTCTTCATCAGCCCGGCCCACCACCAGGGCGCGGTCCTTGCCCAGCAATTCCTTGAGCGTCACCAGCTCGCCGGCCCGTTCGTAGCCCAAACCGGCCACGACAAGAAGGGCCTCGTTGAGGAGGACTTCCTGGCCTACGGCCAACTGGTTGACGTTGACCAGGGGGCTGATGCCAACCCGCATCTTCCGGCCGGCATTAAAGATGTCCACGGATTCTTCCGTGGCCGCCTGCCCCGAGTTGCCCGGCGCAGGTTGCCGCCGCGGATTGATCTGCAGCACCGTTCCAAAGCTGTACGGCGGCTGGCCCTCCTGCTCCAGGGCTCCCTTGAGACGCAGGATCTCAGCCTTCGCTGTTTCCAGCATGGAAACGAGCTTGCTGTTGTTCTGGGTGGCGGCAGCAAGCTGGCGGTCGATGTGGCGGAGCTTGTCCCTGAGGATGTTGATTTGCCGCTCGGCAACAGTCAGTTCGCTCGAAGGGTCCGGCGGCTGGATGCCAAGCCTGCGGTTCGCTGCCTCTCCCGCTGCAGCGTTTGGTTCCTCCGGCGTCGGCCGTCCAATGTCGTTGTTCGACGTATCCACGATTCATCAGCCCCTTCCTGCGCTTAACAAGACCTTAGTCCCGAAAAGCTCAGGGTGCTTGGTGACATCCGGAATGCGGACCCGATTGTGATCTTTGTCAGTTTGTGACTGACGGGCCATCCTGGACATTGGTCCCGGCGATGGCGTCGCGGGCAGCCCGCCGCAGTTTCTTGTCGGAGACGGCGCGCTCCCCTACTGCTCCAGGGGTCCAGGCGTTGAGATCTTCTTCGCTGAATTCTGTCTTGGAGGGGCGTCGTTTGGTGGAGATACCGGTGACTCCTTCTGCCAGCCGCCGGGTGACCAGCAGGAATCCCGTGTGTGCCACCATGCGGTGGTCGGGGCGCACAGCCAGGCCTTCCAGGTGCCAACCGCGCACCATGGACTCCCAGGCGTCGGGCTCGGTGAAGCGGCCGTCGGCGCGGATGGCTTCGGCCGTTCGGGAAAGCTGTGTCACGGTGGCGACATAGTTGATCCAGACGCCGCCGGGTGCCAGGACGGTTGCAACCGCATCAAGGCATTCCCAAGGCGCCAGCATGTCCAGGACCACGCGGTCAACGGAGCCGGGCTCCTCGGCCTTGACCACTTCTTCCTGGAAGTCGCCCAGCGAGATCTGCCAGGCCGGATGGGGGCCGCCGAAGATGGTCTCAACGTTTCCGCGGGCAATGTCCGCGAATTCTTCGCGTCGTTCGAAGGAGTGGAGGTATCCGCCGTCGCCGACCGCCCTCAGGAGGGAAATCGACAAGGCGCCGGATCCCACGCCGGCTTCCACGACGCGGGCGCCCGGGAAGATGTCGGCCATGGTGACGATCTGCCCGGCGTCCTTCGGGTAAACCACCGCGGCACCGCGGGGCATGGAAAGAACGAAGTCCGACAGCAGCGGCCGGAGTGTCTGGTACTGCTGTCCGATGTTGTTGCTGACCACCGAGCCGTCCACCTTGCCGATGATCTCGTCGTGGTTCAGGAAGCCGCGGTGGGTGTGGAAGGCGCCCCCGACTTCCAGCGTGATGGTGTTCATGCGCCCGCGCTCGTCAGTGAGCTGGACGCGTTCGCCAACCCGGAAGGGTCCGCGCCGGCGTGCCGCGCCGGTAGGCTGGACGGCGGCTCCGGCAGCTGGCTGGCCGGTGGTTGCGCCGGCTTCGGGGGCGGCGGTTTCGCTGCTCATCTGGTGTTCCTCGCTCCTGTGCGGCGGATGGACCGCCCTTGTGTTGCTGCGTGCTGGCGCCGAAAATCGGTGGTTTTGTTTTAGGGGCCGGCAGGTAACTCTACCGGCAACAGCGTCAGGCCCGCCCGGTACCCCGGACTTCCTTGCCTGTAATGGCTGTCACGACGGCCTGTTGGCGGAGCAGGCCAGTGACGGTTCCATTGTGGTCAACGACTGCGTATTCGCCACCTTCGAGCCGCGCCAGGTACTGGATCAGCTCCTGGCCCTTGGACCATTCCGGAACATAGGCACCGGCAGCCAAAGCGTGCGCCACCGCGGTGACCGGCGTCGTGGAGACTGCCTGCGGCGGCACAGCGGCAGCGGCAGCGGGGTTGACAACACCCTGCGGCCTGCCGTCAGGTCCACAGATAACGACGGCGGGACTCCCCGCCGGGGACATCGCCAGGACGTCTGCCACAGTGGCTGAGTTCGGAACGCCGACCGCGGGGTCGGCCAGGGCCGCCGCGCTGACAAGGTAGAGGCGGCTGCGCAGGCGGCCATGGTGGATGGACGCCGACGCCCCCATCCACAGGAAACCGCAGACGAGGACGGTGATCAGCATGAGGCTGATGTCCAGGGGTGCGCCGCTGATGAGCGGCAGGCCGATGAACCAGATGACCAGCGCGGCAACGATCGCGCGCCCTGACCAGCCCGCAGCGATGGTTCCTTTGTCCTGGCTGCCGGTGACCTTCCAGACAGCCGACTCGACCAGGCGCCCGCCGTCCAGGGGAAGCCCTGGCAGCACGTTGAAAATGCCGATCAGGAGGTTGGCCCACATCAGGATGTTCGCCAGGATGTCGGCCACACCGGTGAGGGCACCGGTGGACAGCACGAGCCACATGCCGCCTGCCAGAACAAAGTTGGACACGGGACCGGCCATGGCAACGATCACTGAACGGCCGGGAGAAGCGGTAAAGCTCTCAAACTGGGTGTGGCCGCCCCACAAGTTCAGGACGATCTTCTCCGTGGGCCAGTTGAAGGCCTTGGCACTGAGTGCGTGGGCGAGTTCGTGCACCAGCACGGACAGGGCCAGCAGCAAGGCATAGCCAAGGGCCACAAAGTATGCCCCGGCGCCGAGTTCCGGCATCCTGACCAGGAGTGCAGGTCCGTAGACGATGACCGTGAATCCGGCAATCACGAACCACGAGTACGCCAGATACACAGGGATTCCCGCGATTTTTCCGAGGGGTATTCCGTCCTTCTTGCTGGCCGCGTGGTGTGGCGCGGAGGGACTGCTCACTTAGTTGGCCCTTTCCAGCAGGCCTGCGTCCGGCGTCTCCGTTGCCGCCTGGGCGGATGCCGCGCGACCATGGACGAGTTGTGCGACATCGTCGGTCGCTTTGCCGGCCAGAGTGTCCCACAGGATCATGTCCGGGAGTTCAGGAAGGGGGACCTGGTGCGGTATGCCTACAGTGACGACGCCGGAGGCCAGTGCCGCAGTGGCACCGGGAATGGAGTCCTCCAAGGCGACGCAGTGGTTGATGGTGAGGGCAGGATCGTCGAGCTGCAGACGGTCGACAGCCGTGAGGTAGGCCTCCGGGTGGGGCTTGCCGTTAGTCACGGTGTCACCAGTGACCAGGAACTCGAAGTATGGCTTGGGGAGGCTTTCGACCACCACTCCGGCCAAAGGCCCCTCGGACATCGTGACCAGGGCACAGCGGATGCCGGATTCGTGGAGGTCGTTCAGCAGTTCCCGGGCGCCTGGACGCCACGGGACCTCACGCCGGACCTGTTGGATGACTTCGGCGCTGAGGTGGTCCACGATGTCCCGGGCCTCCATCCGGACGCCCGCAGCCTGCAGGATGGCGGCCGAATGCATCAATGACTGCCCTACCAGCTGCATGGCCTGCTGGTGTGACCATGTTCCGCCGTGCGCTTCAACGAGTGCGCGTTCAGCGGCAATCCAGTAGGGCTCGGTGTCCACCAAGGTGCCATCCATGTCCCAGAGCACGGCTTTGAGGTGGGGCTGACCGGGAGATGAATGCATGGCTTCAAGTCTACGTGGAATGCGGCGGTGGCCACGCCGGGGTTGCGCTGTGGGCGATACAGGACACGCTTCGGTGTGAAATGCCATGCATCCGCATCGGACTTGGACGTAGGGTGAGTGGATGAACAGTGTCGACGGGACCCCCGAAGGACAGGACATCACAGCGAAGCCCGAGCGTTTCCTCAAGGAACCTGCGGACGGCGAACGCGTCACCGTCATGATCGCCGCTTTTGAAGGATGGAATGACGCCGGTGAAGCTGCCAGCGATGCCCTGCATTACGTGAACAAGCTCTGGGACGGCAAGAAGGTCGCCACAGTGGACGCCGAGGAATACTACGACTTCCAGTTCACCCGGCCGACGGTGCGGCGGACCTCCTCCGGCGCGCGGAAAGTGAAGTGGCCCTCTACGCGGATCTACAAGGCAGCCGTACCGGAGAGCAACGTGGACGTCGTGATCGTGCTCGGCACCGAACCTTCCTACCGCTGGCGCGCCTACACCACGGAACTGCTGGTTCATGCTGAAGCCCTCAAGGTGGACTCCGTGATCCTGGTGGGCGCCCTGCTGGCCGATGTGCCCCACAGCCGGCCCATTCCCGTCAGCACCACCACAGAGGACAACTCCCTGCGGGAACGCTTGAATCTGGAGGCTTCACAGTACGAGGGCCCCGTGGGGATCGTGGGAGTGCTGGCCGAATTCGCCATGCTCGCCGGGCTGCCCACCGTTTCCCTGTGGGCAGCGGTGCCCCACTACGTTGCCCAGCCGCCCTCCCCCAAGGCCCAGCTCGCCATCCTCCACAGGATCGAAGACCTCCTGCAGGTCCCCTTGGACAGCCGTGCGCTGGCAGAAGAATCCGAGGCCTGGGAACGCGGTGTGGATGAACTGGCCACGGAAGACCCGGAAATTGCCGCCTACGTCAGGCAACTCGAGGAAGCGAAGGACACGGCGGACCTCCCCGAGGCCTCGGGAGAATCGATTGCCAGGGAGTTTGAGCGCTACCTCAAGCGGCGCGGCAAGGAACGTCCCTGATCGTGAAATGTGCACGGCCAACCAAGCGGAAGGGCCCCGGCAGCGACCACGTCTCTGCCGGGGCCCTTCCCTGTTCCCGGGAACAGCGGGACTAAAGTTCGACGCCGAGGAGGGCGTTAACCGCGTCCGCCACCAGTGCGGAATCTGACGGGGAGTGCGGCGCCGCGTTGCGAAGTGCTGCTTCTGCCCAGGAATCGACGGCGGCCAGCGCACCCGGCGCGTCGAGGTCATTGGCCAGCTCCTTCCGCATGGCCTCGACCAAAGGTGCTGCCGATCCGGCCGGAGCTTGCGCCAAAGCACGCCGCCAGGTTGCCAGGCGGTCCTTGGCGGCCTCGAATTCTTGGGCGGTCCAGGACCAGTCTGAGCGGTAGTGGTGGGCCAGGATGGCCAACCGGATGGCGGCGGGTTCTTCTCCGGCAGCGCGAAGCTTGGAGACGAGCACCAGGTTGCCTTTGGATTTGCTCATCTTCTCGCCATCCAGGCCCACCATCCCCGCGTGTGAGTAGTGGTGCGCCAAGGGGACGCCGGACAGTGAGTAGGCGTGTCCCGCGCCCATTTCGTGGTGCGGGAAGATCAGGTCCGATCCGCCGCCCTGGACCGTGAACGGCGCAGGGAGGTACTTCTGCGCGATGACCGTACACTCGATGTGCCACCCGGGCCGACCGTCGCCCAGCGATGCCCCGGGCCAGCTGGGCTCCCCCTCGCGCGCAACCCGCCAAAGCAGAGGATCGAGCGCCTGGCGCTTGCCGGGCCTGGCCGGGTCGCCGCCACGCTCGGCGAACAAGGCGAGCATTTCGGCTTCGTTGAGGCCTGAGACAGCGCCGAGGGACCAGGCGTCCGTAGCGTCTGAGCGCTTCCCGGCCGTCTCGACGTCGTAATACACATCCCCGTCCGGTTCGCCGTCGATGCCGTTCACGCGGTAGGCGACACCGTCGGCGATGAGCCGTTCGATGGCGGGCACGATGTCCGGGATGGCTTCCACGGCGCCGATGTAGTGGTCCGGGGAAACGACGTTGAGGGCGTCCATGTCAGTGTGGAACAGTTCGATCTGGCTTTGGGCCAGTTCACGCCAGTCCACGTTGGTGGCGTTGGCCCGTTCGAGCAGGGGATCGTCGATGTCGGTGACGTTCTGGACGTACGACACCCGGGCCCCGGCGTCACGCCATGCCCGGTTCAGGAGATCGAAGGCGACATAACTGGCCGCATGCCCCATGTGGGTGGCGTCGTACGGCGTAATACCGCATACGTACATGGACTGTTCCGGCCCGGGTTCAAGAGCCACCACACGGCCCAGGGACGTGTCGAAGAGGCGAAGGTCGGACAAGCTGCCGGGCAGCTCAGGAACAGGGCGGGAGGTCCACGATTTCACGAGTCAACCTTAGTGCTAGGCGCTGATCACACCGAAACCGAGCAGGACATACAGGGCCAGGCCCAGCAGGATCCGGTACCAGACGAAGAGCCTGTAGCTGCGGGTGGAGACGAACTTGAGGAACCAACCAATGATGATATAGCCCACCACGAATGCAATAACCGTGGCCAGGGCGGTCTCGCCCAGGCCGTAAGGGCCGGCTATTCCTTCGTTGGAAACCGTTTTATACAACTGGTAGAGGCCGCTGCCGAAAACAGCAGGGATGGCCAGGAGGAATGAATAACGCGCTGCTGCTTCACGGGTGTAACCCATCAGGAGGCCGGCGGTGATGGTGCCGCCGGACCGGGAGACTCCGGGGATCAGGGCCATGGCCTGGGCGAAACCGTAAAGGATGCCGTGCTTGTAGCTGAGCTGGGTGAGGTCCCGCTCCTGTCGGCCCACTGCGTCTGCGACGGCCAGGATCATGCCGAAGACGATCAGCATGGTGGCCACAATCCACATGCTCCGGAGGACCGACTCGATCTGGTCCTGGAAGAGCAGCCCGAGGACGATGATCGGCAGGCTGCCGAGGATCACCAGCCATCCCATCCTCGCGTCGGGATTGTTCCGTTCAACCTTGCCGGTCAGCGATCCGAACCAGGCTCCGATGATCCGGACGATGTCACGCCAGAAGTACACGATGACGGCGGTCTCCGTGCCCAGCTGGGTGATGGCCGTGAAGGCGGCGCCCGGGTCGGCTGCATTCGGAAGGAACGAACCAACAATCCGCAGGTGCGCGCTTGAGGAGATCGGGAGGAATTCGGTGAGGCCCTGCACAAGGCCCAGGAGGGCTGCTTCTATCCAGTTCACGTGAATAGACCCTACGTCATGAAGTCCTGCAACTGCCCGTAAGCTAGCAGCATGCAGCAGCGTTATGTCGGCAACAGCGGCTTCCGTGTGTCCTCGCTTTCCCTGGGGACCATGTCCTGGGCACAAGAGACGGATGAACAGGATGCCGCGGCGTTGCTTCACGACTTCGTGGACGCCGGCGGCACGGTGATAGACACCGCTGCTTCCTACGCCCAGGGCCAGGCCGAAGCCATGCTGGGTTCCATGTTGGGCGACGTGGTGGCCCGTTCGGAAGTGGTCATTTCCACCAAAGCCGGAGTGTCGTCGTCGGATGGCCGGCGCAGCGTCGATGCCTCCCGCGGTGCCATGCTGGCGGCGCTGGACGCCAGCCTCGCCCGGTTGCGCACCGATTACCTCGACATCTGGTTTGTCCACGACTGGGACGGCAACGTTCCCTTGGACGAGACGCTGTCAGCTTTGGAACTCGCCCAGCGCAGCGGCCGGGCACGCTATGTGGGAATCTCCAACTACAACGGCTGGCAGACGGCGAAAGCGGCCGCAGTGGCCGGGTTCACGCTGGTGGCCAACCAGTCCGAGTACTCCCTGGTCCAGCGAAAGGCCGAAGAGGAACTGATTCCCGCGGTGGAAGATGCGGGACTGGGGCTGATGGCTTGGGCTCCCCTGGGGCGTGGCGTGCTTAGCGGCAAGTACCGGGGCCAGGTGCCCACTGATTCGCGCGCGGCGCAGGGCAGGCTTGCCGGCTATGTGGAGCAGTATCTGGAACCGCGTGCGTCACGGGTGGTTGAAGCCGTGACCATGGCCGCGCGGGGGCTGGGCCGCTCGCCACTGGATGTTTCCCTGAGCTGGCTGCTGTCCAGGCCGGGAGTAGCCACCGCAGTGGTGGGAGCAAGGACACCGGTCCAGCTGAAGGAACTGCTGGATGCCCAGCTGACTGCGCTGCCCGCCGAGATTTCCCGTGCCCTGGAGGACGTTTCGGGGTGATGACGGACGGTCACTGCCTCTCGAGGATATCCATGAGGTAGCTGCCGTACCCGCTCTTGGCCAGCTTGCTTGCCTGCCTGCGAAGCTCGTCGTCGCTCAGGTAGCCCATGCGCCACGCGACTTCCTCCGGGGCTCCGATCTTCAGGCCCTGCCTGTTTTCTGTGGTGCGGACATAGTTGGAGGCATCATTCAGGTCGGCGAAAGTACCTGTATCCAGCCAGGCGGTGCCCCTGGGGAACTTCTGCACATGGAGTTTGCCCAGTTCCAAGTACTGCCGGTTGATGTCAGTGATTTCAAGCTCGCCGCGGGCTGAAGGCTTCAGATCCTTCGCCATGGCTACTACGTCGTTGTCGTAGAAATAGAGGCCAGGCACGGCATAGTTGCTCCTGGGAGCGGACGGTTTTTCCTCGATCGAGATGGCGAGGCCGTGGTCGTCGAATTCCACCACACCGTACGCTGCGGGATCCTTGACCCAGTAACCGAAGATGGCGCCGCCGTCCACGTCGCTGTATTTCCTCAGCTGGGCTCCCATGCCGGGGCCGTTGAAAATATTGTCGCCGAGGATGAGGGCAACTTTTCCGCCGCCGATGTGCTCTTCGCCCAGGATGAAGGCCTGGGCCAGGCCGTCAGGGGTGGGTTGCTCGGCGTAGGTGAGGCTAATGCCGAATTGGGAACCGTCGCCCAAAAGGCCATGGAACTGCACTGCGTCTTTTGGCGTGGTGATCACCAGAATGTCCCGGATCCCGGCCAGCATCAAAGTGCACAGCGGGTAATAGATCATGGGCTTATCGAAAACAGGCACCAGTTGTTTGCTGATTCCCAGCGTAATTGGATGGAGCCGTGACCCGGTTCCGCCGGCCAAAATAATTCCTCGCATAATTTGCTGTCCCCTCCCCTGCCGGTGTGCCCGTATGGGCGGCTACGCTATCGCCATGCAGAGAATCCTTGTCACCGGCGGGGCCGGATTCATCGGATGCAACTTTGTCCACTACATCATGGAGCACAGCAGCCTCCATGTCACTGTTCTGGACAAACTGACCTACGCCGGAAACCTTGCGTCACTGGACGGGCTTCCGGACAGCAGGTTCGACTTTGTCAAGGGCGATATCTGCGATGCAGGGTTGGTTGATACATTGACGGCCTCCGTAAATGCCGTGGTGCATTTCGCCGCTGAATCGCATAATGACAATTCCCTGCAGGATCCCCGGCCATTCGTGGACACCAATCTGGTGGGCACCTACACCCTGATCGAAGCCGCAAGGAAGCACGGAACCCGGTTCCACCACGTCTCAACGGACGAGGTGTACGGCGACCTTGCCCTGGACGATCCGGAACGCTTCACAGAGGAATCCGTTTACCGGCCGACAAGTCCCTATTCGGCAACCAAAGCGGGGTCCGACCTGCTTGTACGGGCATGGGTCCGCTCCTTCGGACTCCGGGCCACCATCAGCAACTGCTCCAACAACTACGGGCCATTCCAGCACGTGGAAAAGTTCATTCCCCGGCAGGTCACCAACGTCCTGGACGGTATCCGCCCACGCCTCTACGGCGAGGGGCGCAATGTCCGGGACTGGATCCATGTGGAAGACCATTCCTCCGCTGTGGCCGCGATCCTGGAGCGGGGACGGCTCGGAGAGACTTATTTGATCGGGGCCGACGGTGAACTGTCCAACCGTGCCGTGGTGGAGAAGCTCCTGCTGGTCATGGGCCAGCCGCCCGGCGCGTTCGACCTCGTGACGGACCGCCCGGGGCACGACCTGCGGTATGCGATCGACTCCGCCAAGCTGCGCCGCGAACTGGGCTGGACCCCCCGGTTCGGGAATTTCGACGACGGCCTGGCAGCCACCGTCCGCTGGTACACGGACAACGAACCGTGGTGGCGGCCGCAAAAGGCTGAAACGGAACTCAAATACGCCGGACAGGGACACTGACGCCAATGGCTTCCGCGCAGGAAATAACGGCCAGGACCACTCCCATCCCCGGCCTGCTGCTCTTTGACCTGCCCGTCCATGGCGATGCCCGGGGGTGGTTCAAGGAGAACTGGCACCGCGGCAGGATGGTCGCGTTGGGGCTGCCGGACTTCGGGCCGGTACAAAACAACATCTCCTTCAATGCCCGCCGGGGCACCACGCGCGGGATTCACGCCGAACCGTGGGACAAGTTCATTTCGCTGGCGTCGGGAAGGATCTTCGGCGCCTGGGTGGACCTGCGGGAAGGGCCGACCTTCGGGACTGTCTTCCATGCAGGGATGACTGAGGGACAAGCAGTCTTTGTGCCCCGCGGAGTCGGAAACGCGTTCCAGACCCTGGAAGACAACACCGCGTACACCTACCTGGTCAACGACCATTGGAGTGCCGGTGCGCAGTCCGGATACACCTTCCTCAATGTGGCCGATGAGGACACTGCTGTCCCGTGGCCTGTTCCGCTGGACCAGGCCATCCTGTCCGAGCAGGACCAGCAGCACCCCCGTCTCCGGTCGGTGGTTCCCATGAAGCCGCGGAGGATCCTGGTGCTGGGTGCCAACGGCCAGCTGGGCAGGGCGCTGAGGCAGGCCTTCGATGACGCCGCCCACGTCGACTTTGTCGGAAAGGACGGCTTCGACATCACACATGAAGCCGCGTACAGCACCTTGGAGTGGAAGAAATATTCGACCATCATCAACGCCGCAGCCTTCACGGGCGTGGATGCGGCGGAAACCACGCAGGGGCGTTCGGCTGCCTGGAGGGTCAACTCCGGTGCGGTCTCCCGCTTGGCGCGGACCGCCGTCGAGCATTCCCTCACGCTGGTCCATGTATCCAGCGACTACGTCTTCGACGGAACTGCTCCGGTCCATACGGAGGACGAACCTGTGAGTCCCCTGGGCGTGTATGGCCAGAGCAAGGCCGCCGGTGATGCCGCCGCGGCGGTGGCGGCCCGGCATTACATCGTGCGGTGCAGCTGGGTGGTGGGAGACGGCCGGAACTTTGTCCGCACCATGGCGGGCCTGGCTGCCAAAGGGGCGGCTCCCACGGTGGTGGATGACCAGGTGGGGAGGCTGACCTTCGCGCAGGACATCGCAGAGGCCATTCGCCATCTCCTGGACTCGCAGGCGCCCTTTGGTACCTACAACCTCAGCAGCGATGGCGAACCGCAGTCCTGGGCAGACATTGCCAGGGAGGTCTACCGTCTGTGTGGAGCCGATCCCGGCCAGGTGACTCCCGTCAGCACCAAAGAGTATTTCAAGCCGGGGACAGCTCCGCGTCCGCCCAGCAGCGTTCTGGACCTCGGGAAAATCCGGAGCGCCGGATTCGAACCGCCCCTAGCGTCCAAGCGCCTGGCCGCGTACCTCGAGGATCCGAACCTCTGGCGCGGTCCCTGAAACAGGCCTACAGTTGGCCGTACGGCAGCCGTTGGCGCGGCCGGGAGACAACTCAAAGAACACAGGGCGGCAGGTGCTGCCCGCGGCGATCCGGGCAGTGCAGCAGCCCCGGGTCGTCGCGCAATGTTGTGCCATGAGTCAAGACCCGGACCTGAGCCTGGAGAGCCGAGAATGCTGCAGCCCAAGACACCCTTCGGCAGGAACGCCACCGCCGCGCGCGATGCACTCCACGCCGCCACCGTCCTGCTCCGCGGTACCCGCGCCGGCACCCGGCCCGGCAGGGGCGCGGGCGGACCGGGAAGCCCGCAGCCGGGCATGCTCGAACTCGGCGGCGTGCCGGTGCGGCTCATGGACTTTGATGATGCCGTTTCCGGCATCATTGCGCGCGCAGAATGCAGTACCGGACGTCCACTGGGTGTCTGCTCCGCCAACCTCGACCACATCCTGCACTTTGGCGCCGGGGGCCGGTGGGCGGGCGTCCTCGGGCAGGCCTCCTCCGTGGAGTGGTTGACCCTCATGGACGGGGCTCCGTTGGTCTCGGCGGCCCGCCGCATGACCTCGACATCCTGGCCAAGGCTTGCGGGAAGTGACCTGATTGGTCCCTTGCTGGACGAGGCTGGGCGTCGAGGGCTGCGGGTGGGGTTCCTGGGCGGATCGGACGAAGCGCAGGCGATGATCAAACGGAAGCTTGCCGCGGAACGCCCGGATGTGGCCGTTGCCGGTTGGTGGGCACCGTCGCGGGAAGTGCTGGGCAATCGGGAAGAGTCCCGGGCGTTGGCTGCCCGGATCAAGGAAACAGCCCCACACATCCTGGTGGTTGGCCTCGGAAAACCTCGGCAGGAGTTGTGGATCGACGAGTACGGTCCACAAACCGGAGCCAGGGTGTTGCTGGCCTTTGGAGCCGTGGTGGACTTCCTGGCCGGAAGGGTACGCCGGGCACCGGCCTGGATCAGTTCCCATGGACTTGAGTGGGGCTGGCGGTTGATGCTTGAACCCCGCAGGCTCGCCCGCCGGTATCTGGTGGACGGCCCCGAGGCCTACTTCAGGCTGCTGCGGACAAGTGGCCCTTGGCTGCCGGCGGCAGAGCCGGCACCATCCCGGCCGACGCCGGTGCAGGCCGCCGGCCACACGGCCGGATCGTTCGTTCCCGCGGAGGTGGCTGCCGACGTCGCGGTTCTTGCCGTGACCTACAACAATGCCGACGACGTGGATGCGCTGATCGCGGGCCTCCGGCAGGAAACAGCCGCCCAGTCACTGAAGGTCGTGGTGGCGGACAATTCACCCACCGGTGAAACCCTGCAGGCTCTTGCCCGTCACCCGGATGTTGTTGCGGTACCCACCGGGGGCAACCTCGGATACGCCGGCGGAATCAACGCCGCCATGAGGCAGGCCGGAGAGGCCGGGGCATATCTGGTGCTGAACCCGGACCTGCGGGTTGAACCAGGTGCGGTCGCAGCCATGCGCCACAGGATGGAGGCAACGGGAGCCGGGATGGTGGTGCCCGTCCTCCTGGACGATGACGGCAGCGTGTATCCGTCCCTTCGGCGCGAACCCGGCGTCCTGCGGGCGCTGGGAGACGCGGCACTGGGCAGCCGCCTGCCGCGCCGGCCGGGCTGGCTGGCAGAGATGGATTTTGAGCCGGAGAGCTACCGGCACGCCCACAGGGTGGACTGGGCCACCGGCGCGGCGATGCTGATCCATGCCGACGTAGCCCGCGCGGTGGGCTGGTGGGATGAGCGCTTCTTCCTCTACTCGGAGGAGACGGACTACTGCCGGCGGGTCAGGGCGGCCGGTGCCTCGATCTGGTTTGAGCCGGAGGCACGGATGTGGCACGAGCGGGGAGGCTCGGGGACCTCCCCGCAGTTGACGGCGCTGATGTCCGTCAACCGCGTGCGCTACGCGGAGAAGTACTTCGGCCCGGGCCACCTGGCGGCATTCCGCGTGGCAGCTGTCCTGGCCGAGGTCCTGCGATCAGGTAAGCCGGGACATCGGGAAGCTTTGGAAGCACTGCTCAGCTCCCGGCGGCGGGAAGCTCTGCCCGGGGCGACCCTGCAGCACGGCAGCGCCGCTGCTCCCCCGTCCGGGACCATTGTCATTCCGGCGCATAACGAGGCGGCGGTGATCGGGCGCACGCTCACCGCGCTCGCGGACGTGATCGGCTGGGGAACGGTGGAGGTCATCGTGGCCTGCAACGGTTGTACGGACGGGACAGAGGAGATCGCATCCGCCTTTGACGGTGTGCGGGTGCTCCACGTTGCGGAAGCGTCGAAGACCGCTGCCTTGAATGCTGCCGACCAGGTGGCCAAGGCCTGGCCCCGCCTCTATCTGGATGCGGATATCGAGGTAAGCGCCGAGGCTGTGGGGCAAGTTCTGAGGCGCTTGGCTGAAGGCACGTCGCTGGCTGCACGGCCAGCCTTCGTCTACGACACGCAGGGGGCGTCGCCACTGGTGCGGAGCTATTACCGGGCGCGCATGCGGATCCCGTCCAACTCGCAGGCACTGTGGGGTGCCGGCGTCTTCGGGTTGAGCCGCAAAGGCCACGCTCGCCTGGGCTCGTTTCCGGCGGTCACCGGGGATGACTACTACGTCGACCGGCTGTTCGGGCAGCACGAAAAGGCCGTCCTGGAGACGGAGCCCGTGGTGGTGAGGACGCCGCGTTCAGCCTCTGCCCTGCTCGGTATCCTGGGGCGGAACTACAGGGGAAATGCACAGCAGGATACGGCCGGCGGAACCACGGCGCGCGGCACCGTGCGGCAGTTGCTGTCGTCCGTCCGGGGTCCGCTGACTGCCGTTGACGCCGCCGTGTACGTGGCCTTCGCCGGTGCGGGCCGCCGTCGTGCGGTGTTGTCACGCAGGACAGCTTCCGGATGGGAGCGGGACAACAGCAGCCGGTGATCAGAAACCGCAGGTACCTCCCCCTTCGATGCGGTAGAGGTGCACAGCGTTGCCATCCGCGAAGCTGTCGGTGAAGGTGCCGTCATTGATGGCCAGTGTGCGGTTTTCATCGATGACGACGGCGGAGCTGCCGCCGCACTTGAGCGTGAACGTGGCGGGACCGCCGGCCTTCTGGTTGGCTCCGGCGAGGATGTAGATCGTGCCGTCGTGGAGCTTGGTGGCATGGTCCACCGGGCCACTGATGCTGACGGCGCCGTCCAGGAAGGGGGCGTTGAGGACGGGGGCAAGATTCCTGATCTGTTGGTTGACTGCGGTGAGGGCGGGCACGATGTCCTTTCCGCAGTCCCTGATCACGTGTTGGGTCACGCAGTCGCCACCAAAATTGTGGTTGAAATAGATGATGCCCCTGGCTCCATGAATGAGGCTGCTCCACACCGCCCCCCTGAGCTCAGGACCGGTGATGGTGGCGGTGTTGGGAACATCACCTGAGGGATGGCCGTTTTCGACGAAAGCCCACACGGGGATCCTCGCTGCGGGGTCCTGGAGGTTTCGCAGCCTGTCGACGGTCCAGCCATAATTGGCCGCCAGCCGGCATTCCTCCTGTGTGAGGTCACGGGCGTATCCCACGATCGCGCCACCTTCCCCGCGACCGCAGATATTGGGATCCGTAAACCAATAGTTGTCTGCTGAGACGAGGTCCTGCACACCACGGAGGAACCCTCGTGCTTCTTCGTCCGACTCCCAGAAAGTAACGCCTTTGCCGTAGTTGGAGTAGAGCAACACACCTTGGGGCGCAACGGCCCGCCTCTCCTTCTGGATTGTGTATCCGCACGGCGATCCTGCCGGGACGCAGGGTTCTCCTTCACCGGGGTACCTTCCTGACCACTGTGCGGCACCAGGCCCGGCCCACATGTCCACTTCGTCACTCAGGGCGAAGCCTGCGGCGGCCGTGTGTGGGAAAGCCGGGATCGCGAACATGCCGGAGTCCCTGACCAGCTGGACATCGGAGTTTGCCGTCAGTTCCACATAGGTGTTCAAACCAGCAGCCGAGTCCATGGCAACGTTGCCCTTGTCCAGGACGCTTTCCAGCCACACTCCGATGGGAAAAAAGGCGGGGTCGGTGGGCAGGCTGCCCTTGAACCGCGCGTAGTAGTCCGGGCCGCCATCCACTTCACGCAGAGTGATGGCGGTGGTCCCCGCGGACGTCGGGTCTGCGGCCTTTCCCGTGGCGGAGGGAGTGGCATCCCGGGAACCCGGCCCGGATGCCACGGCAGCAACAATGCCCACCGCGGCGACTGCGAGCGCACTTCCGGCCCACAGGCCCATGGTCTTGCCCCTCAAGGTTTCCTCCCGGTTTGCTTCAGATCAATGCTGCGAGGGCGCGGGCGCTTGCCCGGACGTCGTAGGACTCTTCAAGGCGCAGGCGGGCCCGCTGCCCCATGGCTGTGGCTTGCGAGGGACTGTGGAGGGTGTTGAGGATTGCTGCTGCTAGTTGGTTGGAGTTCCCGGGTTCAACCAAGGTGCCGGTGTGTCCGCTGGCCACCAGGTCCGGAACTCCCCCGGCCGATGTTGCGACGATCGGCACTTGCATGGCCATGGCTTCCATGATGGCTACTCCCAGTGGTTCCTCGTGGCTGGCCAAAGCGAAGAGGTGTGCGTTTTCGAGTTCAGCTTTGATGCGGCTTTCGGGCACGGCGCCCAGCAGTGTTACCCGGGGGGTGAGCCCGCGCTCCGTTACGGCACGTTCCACTGCTGCCCGGTAGCCTTTCCCGCCGTGGTCGTCCTCTCCGGCGATGGTCAGGACGGCTTCCACGCCTGTGTCAACCACGGAGCGAAGGGCGGAGAGGAGTTCGATGTGGCCTTTGCTGGGGTTGAGCCTCCCGCAGCTGAAGATGCGGGCCGGGCCGGTGCCCTGCCAGGGGATGTATGGTGCTGCGCGGCTGAAGGCAGCCAACTCCACGCCCATGGGGGCGACTTCGACGTTCGCCGGCATGAATCCATCCAGTTGCTTTCGGGTTTCGTTCAGGAGTTTCTCGGTGATGACGATCGAGAACTTGGCGTTCCGCCATTTCTGCTGCTGGTTGGGTCCATAGTCACTGAGGGGTCCGTGGAGGGTGAGGCTGTAGGGAATGCCCGTGAGGAGGTGCGCGAACAGGGCTACCTGGGCTGAGTCGGCGCAGGAGTGCACGTGGATGTGCGACCACCCCCGTGTGTGTGCATGATGTGCCAGTTCGGCTCCGGCCCAGAAGAGTCCTGCGGTTCGCAGGACATCACGGGCCATGGCCTTCGGGTTTGAGTGTCGGCGCAGGCCCGAAGCTTCTGCCAAGAGGGCAGGATGGTGCAGCCCGGGCAGGGCGGATTTGGCTGATCCGCTGACGCTCTTAGGACTTGGGGGCATCAGGAACTTGGTCTCCGGCAAGCCGTCCTGTGCCCATGGTGGCGTGATCCCTGTTTGCCTGGGTCTGCGGGTGGACACTGGTTCGGGATGTTGCCCGAGGTCCATGAGGGCTTTCAGCTCCCGCCAGAAGAAGGCATGGGTTTGACCGGGGAACTCCGGTACGAGATATCCGAATCTGGTCATCGCCGGTGCTCTATTCGGGCGTTCAGCGCGTGTTTGCCGTTTTGAGGGGGTCTTTCGGTGCGGTCTGCCGGCGGGCTTCGGACCGTGGACGTGCGTCGCTTGCCACAAGGGTTTCCAAGTGGGCGAGTGCCGCCGCCTCCTCCGGCGCAGGTGGCACCGGTCCCGGCACGAGTGGCTTTGATTGCCGGCGTGTCCGGTTCCTGGGTTCACCGTTGCTGTTGTTCCGGGTCCTGGAGGCTTCCACGGCACGGGCGAGGGAGACTGTTCCAAGCGTGAGGACGATCCCGGCCACCACGACAACGATCACCGACCTGAGCCTGCTGGAGAACTGTTCTGTGGCTTTGTCGGGTGGGGCAACCGCCAAGGCCGTAAACAGGTACCTGTCGGAGGCTCCGTTGATGGTTTGAATGGTGCGCAGGTCTTGCTCCAGCCGTTCGCCGAGGGCCTTCGCGGTGGCGATGGCCTGCTCCTTGTCGTCGGAGATCCCCGAGATATCGATGAGGAAGGCGTCAGAGGGCCGCTCCACTTTGTAGTCCGTGCTCAGTCCGCGCGAGGCAAGGAAATCGCCTGTGGCGACATCGTTCAGCCGCGTGACCGCCACTTGCGCTACCAGGGACGTGTCCGCGGACCGAAGATAGGGATTGTCAGTGTTCAACAATCCGAGGGACGGGTCCTTTTCGATGTCCTCGGACGTGGGAGTCTTTGGATTGACAATCGCGTACGTCGTCCGCGCTTCGTAGGTCCGTGGGGCGTACGAAAACATGTAGACCGCGGCCACGGCTGTCAGAAGGAGGACCGGCAGCACGAAGATCTTGTAACGCCACAGTGTCTTGAATACGGCTACGGGGTCCATGATCCCTCCTTGGGGAGTGGTTGCGTGGTAGTTGGGCGTTCCGGGGGCTCGTGATGCGGGGCTTCGCCTGGTTCCTTGAGCTGGATTTCGCGGCGGACCATGTTCCAGGCTCCACCTGCCAATCCGACGATGAAGGGGTAGGTGAGGGCGAAGACCGGGAAGGACATGGAGTCGAAGGTGAAGGAGCAGACGGCGGCGACGATGCCTGCGGCCGCAACGGCGCCGGCGAGGCATCGGAGGGCCGGGATGCGGGATGCGCGGGCTGCAAGGAGTGTCGAGAGGCCCGGCAGGGTCAGGTAGGCGATCAAGCCCACGAGCCCCACCAGGCCGATGGTCACCGTGGCGTTGAGGTACTGGTTGTCGAGGATGTGGATGGCGTTGCTGGGCATGTAGTTCCCGGGCCCCACGCCGAAGAAGGGCCGCTCTTCCACCATGGCTGCTACCCGTGGATAGTTGTTGGTTCGCGTCGTGATGGAAGGATCGTTGTCGCCGGCGGTCAGTGACGCTGTCAGAGTGCCCACGAGCCCGGGCACACCGAGGAAGAGGGCCGCCACAATGGCGGGGGCGGCGATGAATGCCCAACGGCGCGCCATCCTGGGCAGGAAGGGAATGAAAACGGCCATACCGGCCAACAGTCCCAGGATTCCGGAGCGCGAGACTGTGGACGCAATGGCGAATACCAGCAGCGCCGTGATGGTCCAATGCACCCATTTCCTGCCCTTTACGTCGTACAGGCTCCTCCAGATGGAGAGGGGAAGGAGCATGGAGCAGATGACGGCCAACTCGATGGAATGGAAGGTGCTTCCCGAGACGCGCATCATGGCGCCCCGTATTTGGAAGGCTGTGTTCCCGCCGTTGTTGGTGAAGCCCGGCATGGCCATTTGCAGCCACTGCATGGGGTCCACCCTGAAGAAGAACTGGACGACGGCGACGAGGCAGCAAAAGGCGGCACCGGCCAGCAAAGCCCTGGTTAGTGCCATGGCCGCGTTGAGTGTTCGTACAGCTTCGGCGGTTACGAGGATGATGCCGGCACTGGCCAACAGGAGTATCAGCCATCGATCGGCGGCGGCGCGCGCCGGGCTTTCGCTTCCGCCTGTGTAGCCCGAGTACATGGCCGCGTACGAGGCGCAGGTGCCCACCCACAGCAGAACGAAGCCCATGCGCCCCGGATGCCGGTTCTCGAGGGGGTTGGTCAGTCCGAAGAGCACGGAACATACCCATACGGCCAGCAGGAGCAGCGCAATGATCAGGGGCAGGGTGCCGACTGCCCCCAGGGGCTTGAGCACCATGTTGGAGGGGAAAAAGAAGATCCCGAACGCTGCGAATTTCAGGAGCAACGGCACGTGCGACGTGCCTTTGCCGGGTTCGAGGCCGTCGATTCCGGCAAAAGCGCTGGGCCGCATTGCCGGCCTGAACCTGGTGCTGCTCATGGCGATCCCGGAAGTATGGTGTTGCCTGAGCACGCTGACTCCAGCACCTCGGCAAAGGCGTCTGTAGATACTCTCCAGTCCAGCCGCCTCCGTGCGGCAATCCTTGAGGCCCGGTCCTGGATGTCGTTGGCCTCCACGGCGCGTGCCAGGGCTCCGGCCAAACCGCTGGGGGTGGCCGGTGCCCAGATAACCTCCGGATCCTTCAAAACCTGCGCGGCGAACGCTGATTCGTTCAGGACCGGGACGTTGCCCGCGGCCAACAGTTCCTCCGGAACAAGGGAGATGTTGGTGAATGACAGGGCAAGGCCTGCGATGGTGCTGTTGTACAGCCTGTTGAGATCTCCGGGGGGCAGGTTCCCATGATTGTTCACAGGAATGGACCACCCGGTGATGCTGTCCCCGTAGATGTGGATTTCCTGGTCGGGGTGCATGGCATGGAACTGTTCCAGAGCCAGTTTCGCCAGGAGATAGCCGCGCCGGTCTACAGCCCGCTTGGCGTAATACACCACCCCGTGGCGGGTCGGTGCCCCCTCCGGCCCTTCAAGCAGCCTGTAAGTCGTGGTGTCGCACGCGAAGGGCACGGAAGCCGCTGGCTCCATACCCAGTTCGGACTTCATGACGGCGCCGATCATTCCCCCAAGGGCGATGTTGGTGAACCCGAGCCGGTAACTGTTTTCTGCGAGCGCATACAGGGTGCCCCTCGGGTAGAAGTAGGGTTCGTAGTCCTGGATGAAGTAGAAACTGTGGAGGTGTCGGCTGCCGTGGGCTGCGGCCGCATAAGCCGTAGGCCAGGAGCTGGCGACGATGGCGTCCATGCCGTGGAAACCTTCGGCGACGCTGCGGATCTCCGCTTCCATGAGTGGCCAGTGCTTTCTGATGACAGCGGCGTGGCGGGATACGTCGTCGCTGTTCCTGTCGTACAGGAAGAGGGCGCAGCGGTGTCCGCGTTCTTCCATGCCCTGCACCATGCGGAAGAAGGTGGTGTGGCCGCCTGAGCCTGGACCGGGCGGTGTGCAGACCCAGCCAACATTCATGGCGCCGGATACCGGGTGGGGCTGACGGTGTGGTGCGTTATTGGCGGACGCCTGAAGATCTTCCGTGCGGACGGGCAGGTCGGGTTCGTTGACGGACAGCCGTTCGAGGGCCTTGCCTGCTGCCTTGTGGATGATCTTCCTGGTGACTGCGGGCCAGCCGTCTCGTTGTGCGTGTGCCATGACGCGGTGGAGTACGTTCATGGGCGGACTCCCCGATGGTTGGATCCTTGGCGTGCCTGCCTGAAGGCCTCCAGTGCCTGCCTTCGGTCCTGCAGGGGGATCCCGGCCTTGGCGGAGAGCATCACCACGTTCTTGTCCGGCGGTGCTCCGCGCAGAAGGCGTTCAATGTCCGCTTGGGTGAGCCTTTTTTCTTCCGAGTGCACGATCCCTTGCATTTCGCTGACGTGGGCACCGGGGCCCGCGGCGACTTCATCCACGTACAGCCCGTACAGCATCATCTCGGAGAAATGCAGTTCGGCCCCGACGGCCGTGGACCAAAGGCGTCCTTTCACCTCCTGGATATGGCGGAGCATGTCCCGCACCAGCCGCGGTTCCCAAAGGCACGGCCAGCAGATGTAGTCGTCCAGGTCTCCGTCCGGTGGCGCTTCAAGGCCCAGCAGCCTTCGGGCCGACGCGTGCCAGAGCCTGTGGCCGGGCAGTGTTTTGTCAACACCTCCGGGTTTGCGGTACAGGGCGATGGAGCCATTGTGCCTGAACGTGTCGAGGTTGGTCTCGCGGATCAGCACGCTGTCGGAGTCCAGCAGCAGGGCTCCATCGACGTGCAGCACGGATACCGCCGACAGTTTCAGGATCTGCTGGGTAATCCAGCCTCGGACCGGTGGCCAGGGGCGGGCGCCATTGACCCAGACGTTGACTCCGGGAGCCTTGATGAAGGACCGGGGAAGGAACTCGCGGGCGTCGTGGACTTCCGTCCTGGGTCCTTGGAGTTTCCTGAAGGCCGGAAGGTCCTGGGCCGGCACAATAATGTGGTGCACCACGCCGGCGGCCGTCAGTTCAAGGACGGAACGGTTGAGGTCAACGCAGAGTTCAAGGTCAGGCAGGTAGCTTGGCGTGACCACTGAGAGGTTGCTGCCGGGCATGGACGCCGGACTGGCAGGTATTGGAGGCGGCATCATGCGGCACCCTCTTTCGCGGTTTCGGGCAAGGTAGTGTTCAGCCGGCCCCGCAAAAGGTTCCTCAGGGTCAGAAGGAGCACCCTCCCCTGCCGATAGGTCAGCGTGCCGTAGACAGCGACACCCGCCAGGCCACCCAGCAGCAGCGGGACAACGGATCCCTGCACGGTTCCTGCGACCAGCCAAGCCGCGCTTCCTGCCGCTGCTGCGGCCAGCAGCGGCACGATGCTCCCCCGCATCAGGTCCAACGCCCGGATGCCCAAAACCAAGGTCAGGACCCTGACATACATCGGAATGACCACCAGGCAGGCCACGACCGCATGTGCAGCGCCCGCGCCGGCAATCCCCCACTGGCTGATGCCGAAGAACAGGGCAGGCACCAGGGCGGCCAGCCACACTACCTGAACCCAGAAGAGCCACATGGTCCGGCCGGCGCCAACCGACAAGTCGGCGAAGAGTTCCACCAGGATGCGTGTGGCACCGAACACTCCCAAGGTAGCCAAAGCCACTGAGGCCGGGGCCCAGGTGGATCCGTAGGCTACGACGATCAAGGGGTGCGCCAGGCCCACCACCATCGCTGAAACCGGGAAGGCGAAGTATGCGATACCTGCAACAAAACGCCCGGCCAGCGTCCCCAGGGTGCCGTCGGCGTACAACCGTCCGAAGGTTGGGACTGCGGTCGCCCTGATCACCGACGTAATGACGGCGCTGGGGAGCCCGGCCAGATTGAATGCCAGCAGGTACAGACCCAAAGCTGTGGGGTCCAGCAGCCTGCCGATCAGGAAGTAGTCAACATTCAGGGTGATGAAGACCACCAGGTTCGCCATCGCCAGGGGCATCCCAAGCTTCACCACCTCCAGCGCCACGGAGCGGTCGTAACCCGGCAGGTAGCGGCGCGGGGTGATGATCCAATACCCCACCAGGGCCACCAGCTGGCCACCAACCCGGGACCACGCCAGCGCCATCGCACCCCAGCCCTCGGCAGCCATGGGAACCACCAGCACGAGCACGGTCAGCACGCTGCCGACATCCACGAAGACCCGGGCCTTTTGCAGGTACTCCCGCCACACCATGGTGGACGGGACCGCACCGAGGCCTTGGAGCAGGATTGTCAGCGACAACACCTGGATGACGGGGGTCGCTGCGGGGTCGTCGAAAGCCGCTGCGAGCGCGGGTGCGGTGATGATAGCCGCTGCTGTCATTACGGAACTCGTCACCAGGGCGATCGTGAACACGGTAGGGGCTACCCGGTCGGGATCCCCGGTGCCCCGTGCAAGGGACGCCGTGGCACCGAGTTCTGCCATGTTCGTGGCTATGGTTTGGACAACGATCGCAACTGCGAGAGCACCAAAGTGTTCGGGCGCGAGCATCCTCGCCACGATGATGGTGGTGGCGAACTGCACAATGCGCCCCAGGGCCATGTTCACGCCACCCCAGAGGGTGGCGCCTACGGCCCTTTTTCCCAGTGCTCCCCTGGTTTCCGTCATGAGATGCCCGTCATGGCCCACAACCGCCAGCGCACCCGGTCAAGCTGGCCCCGGACAAAGGCAAGCGATGATGCGGTGCCACCAGGCCCGCGTCCCCGCGTTGCCCGGGCGATCCTCGCCTGGAGCAGGTTTGCCCTGCGCACATTGCCGGGGACATCGTGCAGTGACTCGACGAATTTCCTGAGTTCGGTGGCCGTTTCCACGGACACCGGCCCCGCCAATTCGCTGCAACCAAGGCGGGTTGCTTCCCGGCACAGGGCTTTCTTGGCGCGCAGCAGTTGCTTTGTCCGTACGGCGACAGGGGCCGGGAAACGCGGATCTTCCAGCACACGGAAGGCATCCAGGCGGTGCTGGATGTCGACAGCGGCGGAGGCAAACCGGGTCTGGTGCATGTTGCTGCCGTGCACGCGGTAGTACGCCTGGACCGGACCGTTGATCCGGCCCACATCCCAGGACGCTGCTGCCCTCAGCCAGTACTCAAGGTCCCCGGAGTGTGGCAACAAGGGGCTGTACGCCCCGATGCCGAGAACGGCTTCGGTCCGCATCACGACTTCCGGGGACAGGATAAAGTTCCGCCCCCGGGCGCAGGCCAGTGACATCCACGTCCGGCCATCCCACACTGTCCACGTTTCGCGTTCCGGCGGGCCGGCGGGCGGCGGCTGTTCCGTGAAATCCCTGGGGAGGCCGTACACAAGCCCCACACGCGGATTGGCTTCCATCAGGGCAGCGGCCCGGGCCAGCGCACCGGGTGCCACCAGGTCATCGGCCGAGACGAGAGTGACGTACTTGCCGGCAGCCCGGGACAGGCCGTCGTTGTAGGTAGCGATGTGTCCTTGGTTGCTGCTGTGGGCCACTACCGTGATGCGGGGATCTGCCGAGGCCAACTGCCGGGCAACGGCCAGGCTGTCGTCGGTGGAGGCGTCATCGACGACGATCACTTCAACATCCACCCCGTCCTGCGACAGGGCGCTCGCGGCCGCCTCCGGCAGGAAGCGCCCGTAGTTGTAGCAGGGAACCACCACCGAGACCACGGGACGGCGCGGCAGGGGGCGGGGGCGCATGATCTTCACAGGATGCCCTCCAATGCCGGGAAGTTCCCGCGTTGTATCACCTTGGCCGGCACGCCGGCCCAGGTTTCGTCCTGGGGGACGTCGTGGAGGACCGCAGCACCCATCCCGATCGTGGCGCCGGCACCGACGGAGCGGCGCTCGCGGACACTGGCGTTCATGCCGATGTAGGCTGCCCGGCCGATGACCACGTTGCCGCCCAGCGATACGCCGGCTGCGAAGGTGCTGAAGTCGCCGGCCACGTCATCGTGGGTGAAGGTGACGCCGGGCATGGCAACCACGTGGTTGCCCAGGGTCACCGACGCCGTCATGGTCACGTGGGCCAGGATGATGCTCCCGTAGCCGATATGGCAGCCTTCCGGGACATGGACGGACGGGTCGACGGCGGTGGCGTACCGGTCTTCTGCCAGGCCCAGTGTTCGCAGCCGCATGGCCACGCTTTCCCTTCCGCTTCCGGAACCGATGCACAGCAGCAGCCTGGCGTGCGGAAAGAGGAGCGCGTCCCGGATGGGTCCCAGGACATGGGCTCCGTCAACCACCCGACCCAGTTTGTCCTCGTCGTCATCCAGGATCCCTATGACGTCGTACTGCCCGCTGTTGCGCACCATGGCCAGGACTTCCCGGGCCAGTCCGCTGGCGGCGATCAACAGGAGCTCGGTCATCGTCCCTGCCCCGCCGCCCGCAGTACGGAATCGATCACCCGGAGTTGGTCCCCCAAGGTGAGCTGGTGATACAGGGGCAGGATGAGCGTGTGGTCGGTGAGCCATTCGGTGGCCGGAAGGGACACCGGGCCCGCGGCCGCGTAGGCCGGCTGCCGGTGCGCGGCCATGATGCCGCGCCGGGCCGAAATTCCGTCCTCCGCCAGCTTCTCCATCAGGGCATCCCGGCCGAGCCTGAAGCCCGGCCCCACTTCGATCCAGCACGACTGGAAGTTGGTTGTACCGTAGCCGGGGTCGGCAACCAGGCGCAGGCCTTCAATGTCCGCGAAGGCATGGGCGTACTCCGCGGCCAGTTCCCGCCGTCGCCGGACCGCCTCCTGGAGGCGGCCTAGTTGGACAAGCCCGACGGCGGCCTGAAGGTCGGTCATGCGGTAGTTGTAGCCGACTTCGAGGTACTCTTCGGCAGGGGCCAGGATGCTGGCGTGGCGATCGGCTGCCGAGACGCTCATGGCGTGTTCGCGCAGGCGGCGGGCCCTGTCCGCGAAATCCTTGCGTTGGGTGGAGAGCATGCCGCCCTCACCGGTGGTCAGGATCTTGCGGGGATGGAAAGACCAGGCAGCGAGTTCCGCTCCTGCCCCGGCAGGGCGTCCGCGGTACAACGAGCCGATGGCACATGCGGCATCCTCCACCACCGTGATGCCCAAGGGGTCGCACAGGCCCCGGATGGGGTCCAGGTCCACGGGGACGCCGCCTTGGTCCACGACGATGACTGCCGTGGTGCGGGGAGTCAGGGCGGCCCCGATGGTTTGCCCCGTCACGCATCCCGTTGCCGGGTCCACATCGGCAAAGACCGGCCTTGCGCCCAGATATGTCGGGGCGTTGGCCGTGGCTATGAAGGAGAACGAGGGAACCACCACGTCGTCACCGGCTTGGACGCCCGCCGCAGCCAAGGCCAGGTGCAGGGCTGACGTGCAGCTCGAGACTGCAACTGCAAAAGCGGCTTCCTGCCGGGCAGCGAAGGCGTCCTCGAACTGGCGTACCTTGGGACCTTGCGCCACCCAGCCGCTGGCAATGACGTCAGCCACGGCCTGGGCTTCTTCGGTGCCGAGCCAGGGTTTCATCACGTCAATGCGCGCCACGGATGTCCCGTAGGTAGTCATCGGGCACCTGCCACGGGCGACTCCCGGCGTGTCACTTCACGGGCTGCCGCAATCTCCTCGCGCAACGGGCGCCACCAGGCAACCAGCGAGCGCAACCCGTCTTCCAGGCCAATGGCGGCTTCGAACCCCAGGTCGCTGCGCGCCGCCGTCGTATCCGCCAAGCGGCGCACCACGCCGTTGACGGCGCGTTCGGGTCCGTGCTCCAGGTGCAGTGGGGAGCCCATGACGGCCAGGAGCGTTTCGGCCAGTTCCGCCAGGCTGGTTTCCGTGCCGCTGGCGATGTTGTAGATGCCCTCCCTGACGTTGCTGGCGGCAGCGAGGGCATTTGCCCTTGCCACGTCGGCGGTGTGGATGAAGTCCATGGTTTGTTCGCCGGTACCGAAAATCAGTGGCGGCAGGCCGTCGGCAATCCGCTCCATCCACCGGACGAGCACCTCGGTGTAGAGCCCGTGCACATCCATGCGGGGCCCGTAAACGTTGAAGTAGCGGAGGAGGACATAATCCAGGCCGGACATGGCCCGGAAACTCCTGGCCATGCCTTCGTTGAAGGATTTTGCTGCACCGTAGAACGTGTCGTTGTTGTGATGGTGGTGGTTTTCCTTGGTGGGAAACGTCTCCGCCATGCCGTAGACCGACGCGCTGGAAGCGGCGATGAGCTTGTCGATGCGGTGCTCCACGGCCGCTTCGAAGACGTTGAAGGTCCCGTCCACCAGCACTTCCAGGGCCAGCCGGGGTTCTTCGGCGCACTGGGTGATCCTGATGGCTGCCTGGTGGAACACCAGGTCCTTCCCGGTCGTCAGGTCGTGGACCAGGTCGCGGTTCCGGAGATCCCCTTCCACCAGGTGCACGCGTTCGGTGGCCAGGGCGTCATCAAGGTTGGCCCGGCGTCCGCGGACGAGATTGTCCAGCACGTCGATGTGTGCGGCTCCGGCGTCAAGCAGTTGGTCGACGAGCGTGGAACCGATGGTGCCGGCCCCTCCCGTGACCAGGACGTTGGCGCCCAGGAGCGCTTTCACTGTGCAACCTGGAGCGTGACCTCATTGCCCTGAACCAGTGCCGACTGGCCGTCGGTGCCCAGGCTGCGCGAGACGGCCTCCAACACGGAGAGAACCCGCAGCCCCGATTCTCCGCTGGTGCGCGGAGTGGTGTGGTTCCGGATGGAGGCGGCAAGTTCACCGACTACCTGGCCCAGCGGTTCGCGTTCCTGCAGCGCCGGCGACCACGTGTCTCCGAGCCGGTAGGAGATCGCTGAGTTCTTCTTATCCGCTGCCGAGCGGGGTTGGTGTTCCAGGCTGACTCCGCGGTCGTAGACGCTGATTCTTTGCTGGGGGTTCAGGTCGTCCCACACGAGGGTGCGTTTGGATCCGCCAATGATCATTTGCCGGATTTTGGTGGGGCTGAGCCAGTTCACATGGATGTGGACCATGGCGTCGTTGGGGAGGCCGAAGGTCAGGTGGCCCACACAGTCGCGGCCTGTGCCCAGGGGGTCGGCGCCGTGGGCGGAGATTTCGGTGGGATGCAGTCCGCCGGGGAGGATGAAGTCAAGGATGGACAGGTCGTGCGGTGCCAGGTCCCAGAACACGTTGACGTCCGGTTGCACGAGTCCGAGGTTGATGCGTACCGAGTCCACGTACAGGATGTCCCCCAGGGCCCCGCTGGACACCAATTCCTGGATTTTCAGGACGGCCGGTGTGAAGCAGTAGGTGTGGTCTGCCATGAGGACCAGTCCACGGTTCTTTGCTTCCTGAACCATTTCCAGGCCTTTGGCCCGGCTGTCGGCCAGGGGCTTCTCCACCAGGACGTGCTTCCCCGCGCGAAGGGCCGTCATGACCACCCCGTGGTGGGTATGGGCGGGCGTCGCCACGGCGACTGCGTCCAGGTTGTAGGTGTCCAGCAGTTCATCCAAGGATTCGACGACGGGCACGGAGCCGACGGTTTCGGCCAGCCGCAGTCCGCGTTCGACGTCGAGGTCGCAGATGGCCACAAGCTCCCAGTCGGGGCTCGCTTTGAGGTTCCGTGCCAGGTTCGGCCCCCAGTAGCCGGCCCCTACGACGGCGATGCGGAGTTTGGGGGTCAGCCCGTGGCCGTTGAGGTGGCTGGTGGGTATCGGTCCTATGCTCATGTTCCACTCCAGGTTTCTGTGGATGGCTTGAATTTTTTTCTGCTGGTTGTTGCCCGGGTCAATAGGCGCCGGACGGGGCTGTCATGGCCTTGAAAGTGCGCCACATGATCATCACGTCCCCGGCGATGGACCAGTTCTCCACGTAGTAGAGGTCCAGGCGGACGGCTTCGTCCCATGGAAGGTCGGATCGGCCGTTGATTTGCCACAGTCCTGTGATGCCGGGCTTGATCAGCAGGCGGCGACGGGTATGACGTTCGTAACTGTTCACTTCCCGCAGCAACGGCGGACGCGGCCCCACGAGGCTCATGTCGCCGGTCAGCACATTCCAGAACTGCGGCAGTTCATCCAGTGAGTACTTCCTCATCCAGCGGCCGCATCGCGTGATCCTGGGATCACCGCGGATCTTGAAGAGGACGCCGGCCCCTTCATCCTGGGATTGCAACCCGGCCAGCCGCGCTTCGGCGTCCACCACCATGGATCGGAACTTGAGCATCTGGAAGGTGGAGCCTTGCTTCCCGATCCTTTCCTGGCGGAACAGCACGGGGCCGGGGCTGTCGAGTCGGACAATGAGCGCCAGGATCAGCAGCAGCGGTGACAGTACCAGCAATGCTGCAGTCGATACCGTGATGTCCATCAGCCTCTTGAGGGTGTGTTTTCCTCCGCTATAGTGCGGAATGTCCACGTGCATCAGCGGCAGGCCATCCACGGGTCGCCAATGGATGCGGGGACCTGCGACGTTGGTGAGGGTGGCTGCCAGCACGAGCTCGGCCATGTCGTCCTCCAGCCGCCATCCGAGTTCCTGGATGAACTGGTTCCCGCCGGGAACAGGGCCGGCCACGATCACTGCGTTCGCGCCCGTCTGCCGGACGGTGTGGGAGATTCCGTACAGGGAAGACAGCACCGGTACACGGACGCCGTCCACCACGAGAGCGGCTCCCTTGCGGGCTCCTGGCAGGCACGCACCCACGATGTCGTAGGGGGCCCCGCTGCGGCGGTTGATCTGCTTAATGACGTATCTGGCGTCCTGCGGTTCGCCCACGACTATCGCCTTGGACAGGCAGTACCCCTGTGCCTTTTGCCGGGACAGCCAGCGACGGAAACACCACCTGCTTCCCGTGAGTACCAGCAGGCCAACGGGCAGGGACACCAACACGAAGGAGCTGACGGATTCCAGGTGGAACACCACGGCGAGGATTCCGAGGAATCCGAAGACCCGCAGACTGGCCGACAGCACGCGCTTGTATTCTTCCGGGCCCACACCCAGGACTTTCGGGTCCCGGGTCCTGTAGACCTCAAGTGCTGCCATCCATGCCGCGGCAAGGAGCACGCCGAGGAGGGCTTGTTGACCATGCCCCGCTCCGTCGGCCCAGGGAGCCTGTCCCTCTGCGATCGGCAGGAACCCCGCAATAACGGCGCCCATGACCAGCAGGCTGTCGGAGAGGAGGAGGCTTACGGTGAGGAAAAGCTTCCAGTTGTTCCGGCTTCCGTCGGCCCTGCTTCGCATATCGGCCGGGGGAAGTCCGGGCAGGGTGACTGGCGGCGTGGTCATCGGGGTGACATCCGGACCCAGCGCCGCCAGTCCCGCCTTTTCAGTCCGCTGTGCAGCAACGGACTTGTCAATCCAGGGAGACACCGGCAGATTGACATCGGCCGTGGCAGGGACGCCGGTGAAGGCAGCCTTGGTGGAAAGCCGGTGCGCACCGCCAGGTGCCGCTGCCCTGCCCATTCGCAAGACCGGAACTTTTACCATGTCAGCCTTCTTCGCAGACCCGCCATTGCCTACAACCCAGTGAAGCGGCGGCGCTGAAGAGGCGCACCAGTAGTCTGTACTCAAGTTTGCTCAGGATTACCCATACGTCATACTCGCGAGTACCTAGCTGGCAATCGCGGGACTACGTGGTCGGGTTCACGTCCAATGCGTGGCCAAGTGCCGGGCGACGGGGTTGACGGCACAAAAACCGGCCGCCCTGGGGCGGCCGGTTTTTGTGAAAATTTACTCCTCCAAGGACTCCAGGTCCTCGTCCAGGATGTCGTCCTCTTCCTCATCCTCATCGTCGAAAACCTGGAGAGGGGTGACCTCGGAGTACGTGTCATAGAGAGCATCCTCGTAGACTTCGAAGGCATCCGCCACCGCGAAAAATGCTGCCTCGACAGCGGGATCGCCTTCACCCCGGCGCGCGGAGGCCGCGGCCAGGTGCTCCTCGAGTGCTGCGGTCAACGATTGAAGTGCGACACGCGGATCGATGCTCATGACTTCACGTTAGCCGGAAAAAGACGAAAATGGAGAGGGATGAAGGAACAATTTAGCGGCGGCTCCGTAGAGCGCCAACGAGACTACGCACGCCAGTACGAATACCTCGTGCTGACGGTTGGACCTGAGGATTCCCTGCATGAGGCCCGCCGGCGGCTCGCGGAACATTCCGAATACGGCAAGTGGGAACTGGAGCGCAGCCGCATGTACATGGGTGGAGGACGCCGGTTCTGGCTGCGGCGCAAGGTCTACTCCATACAGCGCACCGTCTAGCGGCTTTCCTGGCTCTCCAAAGGCCCCAGCCATGCGTTGGCGACGGTGTTGTGGGCGGATTCGTCGTTGGAGGGATGGAAAATACCCGCCAGCACATCGCGGTAGAGCCGTTCCATCTCGGAACCCCGGAAGTAGCTTGACCCGCCCGTCACACGGATGGCGAGGTCCACAACATGGCGTGCATTCTCGGTCGCCCTGGATTTGAGTCCCACGAGCTTGGGGAACCATTGCGGACCGTGGTCCACCAGATTGTCGACGTCGCGGGCAAGCAGTGTCAGCTGCGGCTGGATGCCGTCCATGGCCATGGCGGCATCAGCGACCTTCCACCGGATATCAGGGTCCTGGGCATAGCTTCGTCCGCCGTGTTTGGCCGAGACCCGGCGCTTGACGTTCTCCACGGCCAGGGTGAGGGCACGCTCAGCCAAGCCCGTGTAGACAGCAGCCAGCAGTGTTTCGAAACAGGCAAAGATCGCAAAGATCAGCAAGTCCTGGTTGGGACCTACCGGCAGCTTCCGGAAGATCCGTTCCGGGGGTACCACGGCGCCGTGCAACAGTGTTGTATTGGAGGCGCTGGCACGCATCCCCAAGGTGTCCCAGTCGCTCAGGGTTTCGTGCCCGGGCTCGTCCCGCCGGATGAAACCGAACACGAGCTCCCCCGCGCCGTCCCGGGCCTCCGGATCCTTGCCGAACGTCCCCAGCCGGGTCCAGCCGCGCGACAGGCTGGTGAAGATCTTGCGGCCCGTGAACCGGTAGCTGCCGTCCGGCAAGGGTTCTGCAACGGTTCCGGAGTCGAACAGCATGGAATCGTTGCCGGCTTCGGAGATGCCGAACGCGAAGATTTCGCCTTGTCCGGCCTCTTTCAGCAGGAAGCCCAGTGCGTTGTCTCCCCTGGCCGCCATGACAGCCGCGACGCCGGTCCACACCAAGTGCATATTGATGGCCAGCGCCGTGGCCGGCGCTGCCGTGGCGAGGCGCTGCTGAAGCGCCGCGACCGCTTCAAGGCCAAGTCCCGGTCCGCCGTCGGCCTCGGGTACGAACAACTTCAGGTAGCCTGCCTCTGCCAGATCATCCAGGTCCTCCTGGATGAACCGGTTGTTTTGGTCGTAACCGGCCGCGCGTCCGCGCAGCCGGTCCAGGAGAGCCTCGGGCAGGATGTCTTCGGGTGCCAAGCGGATCCCTTCCTCTGTGTCCGTCAGTAGGTGGTGAGGAGCCTGTTGAGGACGCGTGTGCCAAACTGCAGGGATTCGGCAGGGACGCGTTCGTCCACGCCGTGGAACATGCCCGTAAAGTCGAGTTCGTCCGGCAGCATCAGGGGCGCGAAGCCGTAACCGGTAATGCCGATCTTGCTCAGCGACTTGTTGTCCGTACCACCGGACAGGGTGTAGGGCAGCACCTTGGCCCCCGGGTCTTCTGCATGCAGGGCATCAATCATGGAATCAACCAGGTTGCCGGCAAACGGAACTTCCAGCGAAACGTCCTTATTGACGTAGCTGATCTCGATGCCTTCTCCTGCCAGTTCCTTGATGGTGTCGAAAACCAGTTCCTGCTGACCGGGAAGCGTCCGGCAGTCCACATAGGCTTCGGCTGATTCGGGGATAACGTTGTGCTTGTAACCGGAGCGCAGGAACGTCGGGTTGGAGGTGTTCTGCAGCGTCGCGCCGACGAACCTGGCAACAGTTCCGAGCTCCTTCAGAACGATGTCCGGATTGTCGGGATCGAATTCGACGCCGGTCAGTTCCGTTACGCCGTCCAGGAACTGCCGGGTGGTGGGCGTCAGCTCCACGGGCCACTTGTACTCGCCGATACGGGTGACAGCCGCGGCCAGCCTGGTGACTGCATTGTCCGTGTTGATCTGGGACCCGTGCCCTGCCCTGCCATGGGCTACCAGGCGCAACCAGGAAAGACCTTTCTCAGCGGTCTGGAGCATGTATGTCCGCTGGCCGCCGATGGTGGTGGAAAAGCCGCCTACCTCGGAGATGGCCTCAGTGGCACCGTCAAAGAGTTCGCGCCGGTGTTCCACAGCGTAGCGGGCTCCATATGTGCCACCTGCTTCCTCGTCAGCGAAGAAGGCAAAGATGATGTCCCGCTTCGGCTTCCTGCCGGTCCGGGCAAAGTCCCGCATCACGGACAGGATCATGGCGTCCATGTCCTTCATGTCCACGGCGCCCCGGCCCCAGATCAGTCCGTCCTTGAGTTCGCCGCTGAAAGGATCGACGCTCCATTGGTCCTTCAGGGCGGGCACCACGTCCAAGTGTCCGTGCACCACCAGTGCGCCGGCCGATGGATCCTCACCGGCGATGCGCGTGACCACGTTGGCCCTGCCCGGCGCGGATTCAAAGATCTCCGCATCCAGTCCGACCTCGGTGATCAGGCCGGCCGTGTACTCGGCTGCCGCGCGTTCGCCCGGACCTGTTCCATCGCCGAAGTTGGAGGAGTCGATCCGGATGAGCTCCTGGCAGATCCGGACAACTTCATCCTCGGGGCGGATGTCAGACATGAAATCTCTCCTTGCGTGGCTGGCTGCAGGTTTCCGGTGGCCCGGCGCGGACGATGCGCCGCTGCTGTCCCTTTACCCCCAGCCTACTCATCACAACCGCGACATGTCCGGTGCCCCGTCATCCGCAGGACCTCAGGCCACAGGGGCAGGGTTTCGGGGTGATGGCCGATTTTTCAGTTGCCTTGTCCCCGTGTTAGAGTTTTTCTCGCTGCTTCGGAGGAAAGCGGGATGCTGCAAGGTGTCCACGGGGCCTCTGAATACCACTCTGCGCGGGTGGCGGAATGGCAGACGCGCTAGCTTGAGGTGCTAGTCCTCGAAAGGGGGTGGGGGTTCAAGTCCCCCTCCGCGCACCAAGAACAGGGCCTGGAATGAAGATTCCAGGCCCTGTTTCTTTTTTTGACCAGGGTCATGTTTGTTCATGATGGGTCAGCCCATGGAGCGCACACTGCCGCTGAAATGCCTGCGCCCGCTGCGCGGGTTCCACGCAACGTAGTCGGAGCGTTCCCAGGCTCCCGCATCGGTCTGGGTGGTGGCGATGTCCAGTGCCACCTTGGCCGGCAGGAAGACCGGAGCGTCGAAGGCAACCTCCCAGACGAAGGCATCGGACTTGGCAGAACCAACATCAGCCAGTGCGCGGGCAGCAAGATACATGCCGTGCGCAATAGACCCCCGCAAACCCAGTGCCTTGGCGGACAGGGTGCTGAGGTGGATGGGGTTGAAGTCACCGGAGACCGTGGCGTAGCTCCTGCCTGTCTCCAGGCCCAGTTGCCACACGGCGGTAGGGTCCGGCGGTGAAAAATCGCCTCCACCTGAAGATCCGTTCGAGTGGCCCGGCTTATCAACACCTGGCAGGAACACGCCCTTGGCCAGGTACGTGGACACCCCGCGCCAAACGAGCGCATCCGAACCGCCGGAACGCACCTCGGCCACCACATCGAGTTGGGTACCGGACCGGTGGCCGGCCAGGTTCTCCGACCAGGCCCGGACATCCAGGGCCTCGGTGAACAGGATCGGCGCCCGCTGTTCCACAACGTTCCGCAGGTGGATCATGCCCAGCAATGGCAAGGGAAAGTCGTCACGGTTCATCACGCTCATGGCGACGGGAAAGGCCAGCGCATGGACGTAACCGGCGGGAAGGACGTCGCTGGCGGTCTCGCCCACCAGGTGCTGGTACGCGGTCAGGTTCTCCACGTCCGCCAGCACGCCCCTGACCTCATGGACTGCTGAAGGCAGCCTTTTCCTGCCGGGAGCCGAGCCCAGGACCCGCCGCCTGGCCGCATTTGCCGCGGCGTTGACGTAGAGCTTGGACAGTGAGGGAACCTCACCAAGAATCACGGGCTGGGTCCGGCTCATGCCCCCACCAGTTGCTGTCCACAGACCCGCAGTACGCCACCGTTGATTCCACCGGCCGGTTCCGTTGCCAGGAAAGCAATGGCCTCTGCAACGTCCACCGGCAGGCCTCCCTGCTTCAGGGAATTGAGCCGCCTGGCGGCCTCACGGATGGCAAAGGGCATTTTGGCCGTCATTTCCGTCTCGATGAAGCCCGGCGCCACGGCATTGATGGTTCCGCCGAAGGATTCCATGAGTGGCGCCGTGGCCCGGACCATGCCGATCACGCCGCCTTTGGACGCCCCGTAATTCGTCTGGCCCCGGTTTCCTGCGATGCCGCTGGTCGAAGCGACGGAAATGATGCGCGGTGCGTCCTTGAAATGTTCCGATGCCAAAAGAACCTCATTGATGCGCAGCTGCGCTGCGATGTTCACGGCGACCACCGACTGCCACCTGCCCTCGTCCATGTTGGCCAGCAACCTGTCCCTGGTGATGCCGGCGTTGTGGACCACGATATCGAGGCGGCCGTGCCTTTCCACAGCGTGCTCGATGATCCGCGCCCCGGCATCGTCACGGGTGATATCCAATTGCAGGGCAGTGCCGTGGACCTGGTTGGCCACGGCCGCAAGGTGGTCGCCGGCAGCAGGGATGTCCACCACCACGACCTTGGCGCCGTCCCGGTACAAAGTCCTGGCGATGGCGGCGCCGATGCCCCTGGCGGCGCCGGTCACTACGGCGACCTTGCCCTGAAGGGGCTTATCGACATCAGCAGGCATGCTCCCCGAAGCAGAGGTTACCGTCAGGAATTGGCCGTCAACGTATGCAGAGCGGCCCGAGAGGAAGAAGCGGACAGCCCCCAGGGCAGATGGGGCCGTGGTGGCGATGTCTTCTGCCAGCAACACTCCGTTGGCCGTGGCACCGGAGCGCAACTCCTTGGCCAGCGAACGCAGCATCCCGTCAACACCTTGCCGGGCCGCGGCCGACGCCGGCGTCGACGCCGAGTGCGGAGTCCTGGAAACCGTGATGATGCGGCCATTCGGGGACAGGTCGCGCAATGACGCTGCGACTGTCAGAATCTGCTTGCCCAGGTCGTCGGGATGCTGCACTGCGTCAAGCACCAGGATGACGGCTCCAAGCTTCTCCTTGGGCAAAGCATTGCGCCGCACGTCCAGGCCCCAGCCCAGCAGCGCCCTGGCGAGGTCGTCGGCACCGAGGCTGTCGCCGTTCACCAGCACCGGCCCGTTCACCAACGGAGCACCGGGCGCATGGCGCCTCAGCTCTACCGGCTGTGGCAGTCCCAGCCTCCTGGCTACGTCTTTTCCGAGTCCCTGGCTGACGATCCGCGTGTATGTATCTGTCACGTCGCTCCCTAAGCTGCTTCGAGAATGGCTACGACACCTTGTCCGCCCGCCGCGCAGACCGAGATCAGCCCCCGGGCCGGCCTTCCTGCCACGGTCCCCTGCTCGTGAAGCATCTTCGCCAGCGAGGCCACGATCCGTCCGCCTGTGGCGGCGAACGGGTGGCCGGCGGCGAGGGACGATCCGTTGACATTGAGTTTGGCGCGGTCCACCTTGCCCAGTGCGCCGTCGAGCCCCAGCCGGATCCGTCCGAAGTCTTCGTCTTCCCAGGCAGCCAGCGTGCTCAGCACCGTTCCGGCGAAGGCCTCGTGGATTTCAAAGAAGTCGATGTCCTCGAAAGTCAAGCCGTGGCGTGCGAGCAGCCGGGGAACGGCGAAGACCGGGGCCATGAGCAGTCCGTCCTTGCCGTGGACGAAGTCGACGGCGGCTGCCTCTCCGTCCAGGACCGTTGCCAGCTTGGGGAGGCCGCGGCCATCAGCCCATTCCTCCGTGGCGAGGAGAACGGCAGATGCGCCGTCGGTCAGTGGCGTGGAGTTGCCCGCCGTCATGGTGGCCTGCGAGCCAAGGTTCTTGCCGAATACCGGCTTCAGCCCCGCCAGCTTCTCCAGGGAGGTGTCAGCGCGGAGGTTCGAATCCCGGCTCAATCCGCGGTACGGCGTGATGAGGTCATCGAAGAATCCCCGGTCGTAGGCGGCGGCGAGATTCCTGTGGCTGGCGAACGCAAGCTCATCCTGCGCTTCGCGGGTGATATTCCATTGCGCGGTTGTCAGGGCCTGGTGTTCGCCCATGGACAGGCCTGTCCGGGGCTCGCCGGTAGAGGGAGCCTCCGGGGCGAGGTCCTTGGGCCTGATGCGCGACAGGATGCGAAGACGCTGCGTGGGCGTCTTGGCCCTGTTGAGGTCGAGCAGGATCGTCCGGAGTCCTTCGCTGACTGCAATGGGGGCGTCGGAGGCGGAATCCACGCCACCGGCGATGCCGGACTCGATTTGCCCCAGCTTGATCTTGTTGGACAGCCCCAGGACTGTTTCGAGGCCCGTGGCGCAGGCCTGCTGGAGGTCGTAGGCGGGTGTTTCGGGTGACAGGGCAGAACCGAGGACGGCTTCCCGGGTGAGGTTGAAGTCGCGCGAGTGCTTGAGGACGGCTCCCGCTGCGACTTCGCCGATCCGTTCATCCTGCAGCCCGAACCGCGCGATGAGCCCGTCCAGGGCGGCGGTCAGCATGTCCTGGTTGGAGGACTTGGCATAGGCCCCGCCCGTGCGGGCAAAGGGGATGCGGTTGCCGCCAACAATCACGGCCCGGCGTGTGGTTTGTCCTGCCGGCGGGTTGGTACCGCCGGCGTTGTTGCCTTCTGCAGCAGCCATGGGGTCTCCTTCGATGGTGGCCTGTTACTGATACCCAGCGTACCTGATACGCTGGGTATCGTGAACAACCGGCGAACAGATTTCCCGTCCGGCGGCTACATACCGGCGGACGCCTCCGCAACCCAGGCGGGATCCGCCGTCGACGGGCGCGCATCCCGGTGGCAAAACCATCGTGAGGAACGGCGGCGGGAGCTCATCAGGGCCGCCCGCAAGGCCGTCCACGCGCTGGGCAGCGAGGCCTCCATGGAAGACATCGCAAGCGCTGCAGGGACGTCCAAGTCCGTGTACTACCGCTATTTCGGGGACAAGGCCGGCCTCCAGCAGGCTATGGGCGAGGTAGTCCTGGCCCAGATGCAGCGGCGCCTCAAGGAAGCGGCCCAGCTTGCACAAACACCCCGGGAGGGGCTGTACGCCATGGTCTCGGCGTACCTGCAAATGGCCGGGTCCAGTCCCAACGTCTATGCCTTTATTACCCGGGTGTCCCCCGGCGAGGCGTCCGCGCAGGATGCCATCGCCGCCTCCGGTGCGCTCGGCAACTTCTTCGAGCAGATCACCGGGATGATTGCGACCCCCATGCGCCAGTACCTCGGTACCGGCAAAGAGGCACTGATCCGGTACTGGCCCACCGCCGCAATCGGCCTGGTCAGGAACGCCGGTGAAATGTGGCTGGGCAGTCCTCCGGGCGAGGCCAAACCGGACCAGGCAACCATGGCCGGCCAGATCACCGATTGGCTGTGCCTTGGCATCGCGCCGGAACTTACCGGGAAATCCGGCACCGCACTTTCCAATGACCATCAGCCCAATGACCCATCAGTTGTAGAACCAAAGAAGGAATCACAATGACGGATGTAGTTGATCGCACCCCAGCCAGGCAACCAGGCCGCGATGAAGCAGCAGCGATGCAATCTTCCCGCCAGGACGGCCCGGTGGTTGATGTGGCCGGACTCGGCGAGCAGCTCCTGGGCGCGTGGGCGGATGTACGCCGTGAGGCCCGCGCACTTGCCGGTAAGCCGGAAGTGCAGAAAATCGAAGGCCGGACGCACACTGAACACCGTGCCCGGGTCTTCGGGCAGCTCAAGTACCTGGTGGACAACAACGCCGTCCACCGTGCTTTTCCGGTCCGCCTGGGAGGTTCCGACGACCACGGCGGCAACATCGCCGGCTTCGAGGAACTGGTGACCGCAGACCCGTCCCTGCAGATCAAGGCAGGAGTTCAGTGGGGCCTGTTTGGCTCGGCGGTCATGCATCTGGGCACCAGGGAACACCAGGACAAGTGGCTCCCCGGAATCATGAGCCTGGAGATCCCTGGTTGTTTCGCCATGACCGAAACGGGCCATGGCTCGGACGTGGCCAGCATTGCGACCACGGCCACGTATGACCAAGCGACCCAGGAATTCGTTATCAACACGCCCTTCAGGGCGGCGTGGAAGGACTACATCGGCAACGCCGCCAACGATGGCCTGGCCGCCGTCGTCTTCGCCCAATTGGTAACCAAAAAGGTCAACCACGGCGTCCACGCGTTCTATGTGGAGCTCCGCGACCCGGCTACCAAGGAATTCCTGCCCGGTGTGGGCGGTGAAGATGACGGTATCAAGGGCGGGCTTAACGGAATCGACAACGGCAGACTCCACTTCAGCAACGTCCGGATTCCCCGCACCAACCTGCTGAACCGCTATGGAGACGTGGCACCGGATGGCACCTACTCCTCCCCCATCGAGAGTCCCGGCCGCCGCTTCTTCACGATGCTGGGCACGTTGGTGCAGGGTCGTGTCTCCTTGGACGGTGCCGCCGTGGCCGCCAGCAAAGTGGCGCTGAAGACGGCCATTCAGTACGCCACTGAACGTCGCCAGTTCAACGCTTCCTCCACCACTGACGAGGAAGTCCTGCTGGATTATCAGCGGCACCAACGCCGGCTCTTCACAAGGCTCGCCACAACCTACGCTGCCGGGTTTGCCCACGAGCAATTGCTCCGCAAGTTCGATGACGTCTTCTCCGGAGCCCACGACACCGACGCCGACCGCCAGGACCTGGAAACGCTGGCCGCTGCCCTCAAACCGCTGAGCACCTGGCATGCCCTGGACACCTTGCAGGAATGCCGTGAGGCCTGCGGTGGCGCAGGCTTCCTGATCGAGAACCGTTTCGCTTCCCTGCGCGCGGACCTGGATGTCTATGTGACGTTCGAAGGCGACAACACGGTACTCCTGCAACTCGTGGCCAAGCGGCTCCTGGCCGACTACGCCAAGGAATTCCGCAGCGCCGACTTCGGTGTCCTGGCCCGCTACGTGGTGGACCAGGCGGCTGGCGTCGCCTTGCACCGGACCGGCTTGCGGCAGGTTGCGCAGTTCGTGGCTGATTCGGGCTCTGTCCAGAAGGCTGCCCTGGCCCTGCGCGATGAGGAAGGGCAGCGCACGCTGCTTGCCGACCGCGTGCAATCCATGGTGGCCGAGGTGGGCGCGGCCCTGAAGGGGGCCAACAAGTTGCCGCAGCACCAGGCTGCAGCCCTCTTCAACCAGCACCAGCACGAACTCATTGAAGCGGCCCAGGCGCACGCAGAACTGCTGCAATGGGAGGCATTTACGGAGGCACTGGCCGACGTACGGGACGACGGCACCAAGCAGGTCCTGACGTGGCTGCGTGATCTCTTTGGACTGTCGCTCATCGAGAAGCACCTTGCCTGGTACCTGATGAACGGCCGGCTTTCCATGCAGCGCGGCCGTACCGTTGGTACCTACATTAACCGGCTGCTGGTGAAGATCCGTCCGCATGCCGTGGATCTGGTGGACGCCTTCGGGTACGGTCCGGAGCACCTTCGCGCCGCAGTAGCCACCGGCGCCGAGGGAGCCCGGCAGGACGAGGCCCGCGCCTGGTTCCGCGAGCAGCGGGCCAGCGGATCTGCACCTGCGGACGAGAAATCACTGCTGGCCTTGAAGGCACGCGCGCCACGGTAGCAGCCCCGCGTGACGTGCCGGTGAATACTTTCGGAACGTGCAGCGTCCCCTTGCCGGGAACGCACGACGGCGCCGTCCCCACCTTGGGGGCGGCGCCGTCGTCGTTGTTGGGCTGCTGCGCGGAACGCTCAGGCGTTGGTGCCGGCCTCTCTGAGGACTGAGCGGTACACCTCAAGGGTGGTTTCGGTGATGGACTCCCAGGAGAAATGCTCTTCTGCGCGACGGCGGCCTGCCGCGCCCATGGTGCGGGCACGGGCCGGGTCCGAAACAACCTCGTTCAGCGCTGCGGCGAAGTCGCTGACGAACTTGTCCGGATCGAGCGGGGTGCCGGTGCCGTCCGTCACCTGCTCCAGGGGGACCAACAACCCTGTTTCACCGTGCTGGACGACTTCCGGGATACCGCCGGTGGCGCTGGCCACGACCGCTGCGCCGCAGGCCATGGCCTCAAGGTTCACGATGCCCAGGGGTTCGTAGATGGAAGGGCAGGCGAAAGCGGTTGCATGGCTGAGGACCTGGATCAGTTCACGCCGCGGGAGCATCCGCTCAATCACGATCACGCCCTCGCGGGTCTGCTGCAGATCCCCGATCAGCCGCGCGGTCTCGGCAGCGAGTTCCGGGGTGTCCGCAGCCCCGAGGCACAGGACGAGCTGCACGTCTGCCGGGAGGCTGGAGGCCGCGCGGAGAAGGTACGGAACGCCCTTTTGGCGGGTGTTGCGGCCTACGAACACCACGCTGGGTTTGGCCGGATCGATGCCCAGGGCGCGGATTGCGTCGTCGTCTTCGTCCCTTTGCCACAGAGAAACGTCGATGCCGTTGTGGACCACCCTGACCTTGTCCGGGTCGACGTCGGGGTAGCTGCGCAGGATGTCCTGCCGCATACCGTCCGACACGGCAATGATCGCCGCGGCGGCTTCATAGGCCGTCTTTTCCACCCAAGACGACAATGCGTAGCCGCCCCCGAGCTGCTCGGCTTTCCATGGCCGCAGCGGTTCCAGGCTGTGGGCGCTGAGCACATGCGGGATTCCGTGGAGCAGCGAGGCCAAATGGCCTGCCATGTTGGCGTACCAGGTGTGCGAGTGGACCAGATCGGCTCCCGCGATGTCAGGAACGATCCTGAGGTCGACGCCCAGCGTCTGCACTGCGGCGTTGGCATCGCCAAGGTCCGCCGGCGTGGCATAGGAGTCCACGGTGGCGCCGTGGTAGTCGGCATCCCGGGGCGCACCGAAGGCCCGGACATGGAGGTCGACGTGCTTTGCCAGCACCCGGCTGAGCTCGGCAACGTGGACACCGGCACCGCCATAAATTTCCGGAGGGAATTCTTTAGTCACAATGTCTATACGCACGCTACCCAACGTAGTCGTTCCGGCTTATGTGTTCTAGTGTGAAAGAGTCCGGAAAATCGGACTTTTGGGGGCTACGAAGACGTACGGGAGCTATGACCATGGCGTTGAAGAAAGTATTGGCAATCGTGCTGGCAGGTGGCGAGGGAAACCGCCTTATGCCGCTGACGGCTGACCGGGCCAAACCTGCGGTTCCGTTTGCCGGGGGCTACAGGCTTATTGACTTTGCACTATCGAATCTGGTCAATTCGGGATATTTGAAAATTGTGGTCCTGACGCAGTACAAATCGCACAGCCTGGACCGCCACATCTCCGAGACCTGGCGCATGTCCACCCAGTTGGGCCGCTACGTTGCTTCGGTGCCTGCACAGCAGCGTGTGGGAAAGAGCTGGTTCCTCGGCAGCGCCAATGCCATCTACCAGTCCCTCAACCTGATCCATGATGACGCCCCGGACATCGTGGTGGTGGTCGGTGCCGACCACGTCTACCGCATGGACTTCTCCCAGATGGTGGAACAGCACATCGCCAGCGGCGCGAAGGCTACGGTCGCGGCGGTCCGCCAGCCGCTGAACATGGCCAACCAGTTCGGTGTCATCGAAGTCGACCAGAACGATCCCCAGAAGATCGCGGCCTTCGTGGAAAAGCCGGCCAGCACCCCGGGTCTTGCCGCCGATCCCAACCAGTTCCTGGCCTCCATGGGCAATTACGTCTTCAACGCCGACGCCCTGGTGGAAGCCCTTCACGTGGATGCCGAGCGGCTCGATACCAAACACGACATGGGCGGCGACATCATTCCCTATTTCGTGGACAAGGGCGAGGCCGGAGTTTATGACTTCACGCTCAATGACATTCCCGGAGCCACTGAACGCGACCGCACCTACTGGCGCGACGTAGGCACCATCGACTCCTTCTTTGACGCGCACATGGACCTGATTTCCCCGGTTCCGGTCTTCAACCTCTACAACTCTGAGTGGCCCATCTACACCCGCCAGAGCATTTCCCCGCCGGCCAAGTTCGTCCGCGGCGAGAACAGCACTGTCGGTACGGCGCTGGATTCCATCGTTGCCAGTGGAGTGGTCATCTCCGGTGGAATAGTGGAGGGCTCGGTCCTGTCCAACGACGTCTTTGTCTCTGCGGGCAGCCGCGTGCAGGACTCAGTACTCATGGACAAGGTCCGTATTGGCGAAGGAGCGGTCATCAAACGCGCAATCGTCGACAAGAACGTCAAGGTTCCTGCCGGTGCGGCCATCGGGCTGGACCCGGCACTGGACAAGGCGCGGGGCTACAAGGTCACCGAATCCGGCATCACCGTGCTGGCCAAGGGCCAGGTTGTTCCGGAACCGGGCGAGGCAGAGCTGGCCCTGTCTGCCGAGTACCGCCGAAGCCTTCCGGAAGCACTCAAGGCGGCCACACACGGCGATCCGGACATCCGGGATTCGGCTGAAAAAGTCGCCGCCGGGATCCAGGCACGGGTAGCGGACGCCGGCTCCCAAACCGTCGTCCGCTAAGAACGTCCCGAGGCAGGTCCGGGTCTTCCAAGGCTGTAAAATTGGGTCAATGAGCTCCACCGACCTGACGCCTGAAGAGATCCAGGCCTGCCTCAAGGTTCTGAACACGATCCACGTCTACGACGAAGAGCACCCGGACTACGTTTCGGTCCGGCGCGCCACAGGCAAGATGTTCAAGGCGGTGAAGCGGCACCGCAGGAACACCAAGCGTGACCAGATCGCCGAGGCCGACCGCGCCGTCATGGCACTGACTGCCACCGCGGCTCCCGATCGTATCGATGACGAGACGCGCGGCAACAAGCTGGCTCCGTCGGCCACCGGCCAGATTGCCGGCCACCTGATCCGCTCACGTCCGTGCTACATCTGCAAGCAGCACTACACGCAGGTGGATGCGTTCTACCACCAGTTGTGTCCCGAGTGCGCTGCATTCAGCCACAGCAAGCGCGACGCCCGGACCGACCTGACCGGCCGCAGGGCCCTGCTGACCGGGGGACGGGCCAAAATTGGAATGTACATCGCGCTGCGGCTCCTTCGCGACGGAGCTCACACGACCATCACCACCCGCTTCCCCAAGGACGCGGCACGCCGCTTTGCCGCGATGGAAGACAGCGCCGATTGGCTGCACAGGCTGCGGATCGTGGGTATTGACCTCAGGGATCCCGCCCAGGTCATGTCATTGACGGACTCCCTCAATGAGGCCGGTCCCTTGGACATCATCATCAACAACGCAGCCCAAACCGTACGCCGCTCAGGAAACGCGTACAAACCACTCGTGGATGCCGAGGACGAGCCGCTGCCCGCGGCCCTTGAGGCAGCCAACGGAGGGCCGGAGCTCGTGACCTTCGGCCACGCCCACGATAAACATCCGCTGGCCCTGGCGACGAGTGTGACCGAGCATCCGGTCCTCGCCGGCGACGCCATTACCTCCCTGGCGCTTTCCACCGGCTCCGCTTCGCTGGAACGCATCGAATCCGGAACGGCCATTGACGCCGGGGGCCTGGTTCCGGACCTGGCCACCATCAACAGCTGGACACAGGTCGTGGACGAAGTCGACCCGTTGGAGATGTTGGAGGTCCAACTCTGCAACGTCACCGCGCCGTTCCTGCTGGTCAGCCGGTTGCGTGGTGCCATGAAACGGTCCAGCGCCCGCCGGAAGTACATCGTGAACGTCTCGGCCATGGAGGGTCAGTTCTCCCGTGTCTACAAGGGCCCGGGACATCCGCACACCAACATGGCAAAGGCCGCGTTGAACATGATGACCCGCACCAGTGCTCAGGAAATGCTGGAGGCCGACGGCATCCTGATGACGGCAGTGGACACCGGATGGATCACCGACGAGCGCCCGCATTACACCAAGGTGCGTCTCATGGAAGAGGGTTTCCATGCGCCGCTGGATCTGGTGGACGGGGCAGCCCGCGTGTATGACCCCATCGTCATGGGCGAACAGGGCGAGGACCAGTACGGCGTCTTCCTCAAGGACTACAAGCCGTCGCCTTGGTAGATTATGCGGTACAAAAGGGAGCGCCCTGCGGAACAGCATTCCGCAGGGCGCTCCCTTTTGTCCGGGCACTAGGCGAGCCGGGTGATCTCCACGGAGACCGACAGCGCTGAGCCGCCTCCTCCGGACAGGATGCCCTTGAGCGGGGGAACGTCGCGGTAATCCCGTCCCCGGGCAACGGTGACGTGATAGTCGCCCGCAGGCTTGTGGTTGGTGGGGTCCCAGCTGCGCCATTCCCCGTCCCACCACTCGAGCCATGCGTGGGATTGGCCCGCTACGGTTTCCCCGATATCCGCCGACGACCGGGGATGAATATAGCCCGAAACGTACCGGGCCGGGATGCCGCAGCTCCGGAGCGAGCCGATGGCCAGATGGGCCAGGTCCTGGCACACACCCTGCTTCTGTGTCCACGCCTGCTCGGCATTGGTGGTTACGCCGGTCATACCTTTCATGTAGGTCATCTCCCCCGCCATCCACGAGAAGACGGCAAGTGCCGCCTCGTGGGGGTTGGTGCCTTGGACCACGCCCGGGATAATTCCGAGGACTTCCTCCCCCGGACCGCTCAGCCGCGATTGGGGCAACCAGTCGCTGAACTCATCCTGGACCTTGTCCGAAGCAAGGACATCCCAACCGACGATCGTGTCGTCGCTGGCCACCCGCTCCGTGCGGTGGACTTCCACCGTGGCGGTTGCCAGGACTTCCAGGTTCTCGTGGGGCATCTGCATGTCGAAGGCCGTCACGCGCGTTCCCCAGTAGTCCCGGTAGGTGCTGACTGACGCCTGGTTGGGCGTGACTTTGAGGGACGACTCCAGGACAACCTGCTGGCCGTCGGTCAACGGGGTCATGCGGGCCTCGTTGTAGGACAGCGTCACGCGCCGGTTGTACTTGTATGCGGTCTTGTGGACGATGCTCAGCCGGGTCATGAAACTTCTCCCACCCAGGCGTGTTCGTCAGCCTGATTGAAGTACTTACGGGAAATGGCGTCCGATGCCTGTGCCACGGCCTTCTGCACACGTTCCATGTGTTCGGGCAGTTCGGACATCAGGTCGTCGGTGCGGTGGAACTCGAGGAAGGTCCTTGCCTGGCCCACGATGCGCCGGGCATCGTTGATGAAGCCTACGCGCTGGGCGGAAGGGTCAAGCTTGGCCAGGCTCTCGTCGGCATCGCGCAGGGCATAGACGATCGACCGCGGGAAGAGCCGGTCCAGCAGCAGGAATTCAGCCGCGTGCTGGTCCCCGAAGGCTGCCCGGCGGGTGCGGATGAAGGACTCGTAGGCTCCCGCGCACCGGAGCATATTGACCCAGGACATACCTGCGGACTGAACATCCCGGGTGGACAGCATGCGGGCTGTCATGTCGGCCCGTTCCAGGGAGCGGCCCAGGACCATGAACAACCAGCTCTCATCATGGCTCACGGTGGTGTCGGCCAGTCCACGCACCATGGCGGTGCGTTCGAGGACCCAGTTGCAGAATCGGTACGTGCCCACCACGTCCTTGCGGTGCTGGTTAAGGCCGTAGTAGGTGGTGTTCAGGCTCTCCCACAGCGACTGCGAGACGGTTTCCCTGGCACGCCGGGCGTTCTCGCGGGCTGCTCCGAGGGAGCCTGCGATCGAGGATGCGCTCTGTTTGTCATAGGCCAGGGCATTGAGCAGTTCCGGGAGCCCGAAGTCCTCGCTGTGGGGCCGGGCACCCATGACCGCGAGGAGTTCCCGCGCGACGCTGCGCTGTTCGTCAATGGGCAGGTGGTTCAACCGTTCCAGGTGGACATCCAGGATCCGGGCAGTACCGTCTGCCCTCTCCACGTAGCGTCCGATCCAGAAAAGTGACTCGGCAATACGGCTCAGCATGCGGCTGTGCCTCCTTCGCGTGGTGCGTGTCGACGGTCCAGTGACGGTGGGGTGGGCATGGGGCAGTTCCAGCAGGACGGGTTCACTGCTGCTGCTCCGACTGGCGGTCGCGCCAGTTGCTTTCCACGGGCCACACGGAAACCTGTTCCCGGACCGTGAGGGACGGGCGGGGAATGATCTCTGCAGGGAGTTGGGGCGAGTCGGCCAGGACCCAGGTGTCCTTGGAGCCGCCGCCCTGGCTCGAATTCACGATGAGGGACCCTTCCTTGAGTGCCACCCGGGTGAGTCCCCCCGGAAGGACCCACACGTCGTCGCCGTCGTTGACAGCGAAGGGCCGCAGGTCCACGTGGCGGGGACCGAATTTGTCCCCGGACAGGGTGGGAACGGTGGACAGCTGCAGGACGGGCTGCGCGATCCATCCGCGCGGGTCCTGGATGACCCGTTTGCGCAGGGCCTCGAGTTCTTCCTTGGAAGCGTCCGGTCCGATGACCAGGCCCTTGCCGCCGGAACCGTCCACGGGCTTGACCACGAGTTCCTCCAGGCGGTCGAGGACGTGTTCCCGGGCCTCCTTCTCTTCAAGCCGGAAGGTGTCAACGTTGGCGATGATGGGCTCTTCGTGGAGGTAGTACCGGATCAGGTCAGGCACGTAACTGTACACGAGCTTGTCATCGGCCACGCCATTGCCCACGGCGTTGGCAATGGTCACGCCGCCGGCACGTGCGGCGTTTACCAGGCCCGGGCAGCCGAGCATGGAGTCTGAGCGGAACTGCAGGGGGTCGAGGAAGTCATCATCGATGCGCTTGTAGATCACGTCCACGCGCTGCTCGCCGGCAGTGGTTCGCATGTACACGCGGTTGCCGCGGCAGATGAGGTCACGGCCTTCCACGAGTTCGACGCCCATGAGGCCGGCCAGCAGCGTGTGTTCGAAGTAGGCGCTGTTGAAGACGCCGGGCGTCAGGACCACCACGGTGGGATCGTCGACGCCGGCCGGTGCGGTCTTGCGCAGAGCGGACAGCAACCTGCGTGGATACTCTTCAACGGGCCGGATGTGCTGTTGGCCGAATGCTTCGGGCAAACCTTTGGCCATGGCCTGCCGGTTTTCCAGCACGTAGCTGACGCCTGACGGAACGCGGACGTTGTCTTCGAGCACGCGGAAAGTTCCGGCAGCATCCCGCACGACATCAATGCCGGAGACATGCACGCGCACACCGCCGGACGGTTCGAATCCATGGACAGCCCGGTGGAAGTGCGCGCTGGTGGTGACCAGTTGGCGGGGAATGACGCCGTCGGCGATCACGGCCATGCGTCCGTAGACGTCGTTCAGGAACGCCTCCAGGGCCTTGACGCGCTGGGCCACACCACGCTCCAGCACATCCCATTCGTCCGCGGGAATGACCCGTGGAACGATGTCCAGCGGAAAGGGACGCTCCTCCCCTGCGTAGTCGAAGGTCACCCCGCGGTCCAGGAAGCTGCGTGCCATGGAATCGGCACGTGCGGTGACATCCGCCAAGGAAAGCTCGCGCAGCGCACCGGCAACCTGACCGTAGGATCTTCTGGCAACATGGCCCGGGGCAAACATTTCATCGTAGGCACCGCTGCGGGCAGCGGCCTCGGAGTAGTCGAGGAAGAGGTCAGACATGGGAATTAGACAATCACCTTTTTGGGTCGAGCGCATTTCGGGCTGATTGTGTCGCTGTTGCCAACCTGTTGCCGCCGCAGCGTGGCCGTGACCACGATCATGATTAGATAGCTGTGTGTCGAATCACAATCTGTCACGCGACGAAGCCGCAACCCGCTCAGCCCTCATCAGCACCCACAGCTACGACGTCACCCTCGATGTCCGCGACGCGGCAGATCCCGACGTCGCGGGCTTCCCCAGCAGCAGCACCATAGTGTTTTCAGCCGAGCCCGGCTCCGCCACCTTCCTCGACTTCATCGGCGGAGATGTCCATTCGGTGGTGCTCAACGGCGCCCCGCTCGACCCAGCCACCGTGGTGGACCGGAACAGGATCCTGCTGGCAGGCCTTGCCGCCGAGAACACCGTCACCGTCCAGGCGACCGCTCTGTACAGCCGCTCCGGCGAGGGCATGCACAGGTTCGTCGACCCGGCAGACGGGCAGTGCTACCTCTATACCCAATACGAACCGGCGGACAGCCGACGCGTCTTTGCCAACTTCGAACAGCCGGACCTCAAAGCCGGATTCACCTTCCATGTCATCGCCCCCTCCGGCTGGGAAGTGGCCTCCAACGGTGCGGAAACCGCGCGGACACAGGTTCCGGACGACGCTGCTGCGACCCGCTGGGACTTCGCCACGACCCAGCGCATGTCCACTTACATCACCAGCATCCTGGCCGGCCCCTACTTCAAAGCCACGGACCACTGGGGAACAACCTTCGACGACGGAACGCACCTGGACGTCCCGCTGGCCCTTTACTGCCGCGCGTCCCTGGCGGAGGCCTTCGATGCCCGTGAGCTCTTCAAGCTCACCAAGAACGGGTTGGAGTTCTTCAATGAACTCTTCGACTACCCCTATCCGTGGGGCAAATACGACCAGGCATTTGTCCCCGAATACAATCTGGGTGCCATGGAAAATCCGGGCCTGGTCACCTTCACCGAGAAATATGTCTTCGCGTCGCGGGCCACGGACGCGCAGTACCAGGCCCGCGCCAACACCTTGATGCACGAAATGGCGCACATGTGGTTCGGCGACCTCGTGACCATGACGTGGTGGGACGACCTGTGGCTGAAGGAATCGTTTGCCGACTTCATGGGTACCTTGGGCGTTGACCGCGCCACGGACTGGGACTCCGCGTGGGTCACCTTCGCCGGCAAACGCAAAGCCTGGGCATATGTCCAGGACCAACTGCCCACCACCCATCCGATCGTGGCTGACATCCCCGATCTCGAGGCCGCCAAGCAGAACTTCGACGGAATCACCTACGCCAAGGGCGCTTCTGTCCTGAAACAACTGGTGGCTTACGTTGGGTTCGACGCCTTCATCGCCGGGTCACGGCAATACTTCCGGCAGCACGCCTATGGCAACACCTCCCTCCAGGATCTCCTGCACGCCCTGGGTGACGCGTCCGGCCGGGACCTGGGCCGCTGGGCGCGGCAATGGCTGCAGACCGCCGGAATCCCCACGCTGGCCGCAGCGATCGTGGACGACGGCGGCACCATGGGCACGGTGACGATCAGCCAGGACGCGGTGGATCCACTGAGCGGCAAGCAGGAACTTCGCCCTCACCGCTTGCGCCTTGGCCTCTATGAACCAGATGCTTCCGGCAACCTGGTGCGCGCTGACAGCGTCGAGCTCGACATCACCGGGCCCTACACCGTGGTTGAGGAACTCAGCGGCCGCCCCCGGCCTGCCTTGATGCTGCTCAACGATGAAGACCTTACGTACGCCAAGGTCAGGCTCGACGCCGTCTCGGAGGAGACCGTGCGCAGCTCGTTGGACAGGATCCAGGACCCCATGGCCCGGGCACTGTGCTGGACCGCACTGTGGGATTCGGCCCGCGATGGCGTGACCCCGGCAGCGCGCTACGTGGCCGCCGTCGAGCGTTTTGCTCCGGCGGAGACCGGCATCGGGGCGCTGCAGACAATACTTGCCAATGCGGCCATGGCCATTGAGCGCTACGTGCCGGCGCCTGGTCGCGACGGTGTCCGCAAGGACTTCCTTGCCGTGGCGGCCGCGCAACTGCGGTCCGCTGTCCCCGGGTCTGACCAGCAACTGGCCTGGGCGCGGGTCCTCGCGGAGGTGTCCCGGCATGGCGACAGCCAGTTGCCCCTGCTCCGCGGCATCCTGGCTGGAGGGGATGTAGTGGACGGCCTTGTGGTGGACGCCGAGCTGCGCTGGAGCTTCTGGCAGGCGCTGGCTGCCCACGGACTTGCCGGCCTCGCGGAGCTGGATGCGGAACTCGCCCGGGACAAGACCGCTTCGGGACGGGAAGGGCACGCACTCGCGGCATCGGCCAGACCGGATCCGGCGGTAAAAGCGGCGGCGTGGGATGCCTCAGTCAACGCATCCGGGCTGTCCAACGAACTCCTCAGCGCCACGATCACGGGCTTCGGACTGGCCCCTGCGGCCATGCTGGACCGCTATGTGGAGCCGTATTTCGACTCGCTGAAACGCGTGTGGGCGGAAAGGAGTATTGAGATCGCAGGCAGGATCGTCCGCGGTCTCTTCCCGGGCGCCCAGGATCCGGGCCCCGGGCAGGAACCAGGCACACATCCGGTGGTGGCCAGGACGGACCGGTGGCTCCAGGAGCACGAGCATGCTCCGCGTGCGTTGCGCCGCATCATCATCGAGCAGCGGAGCCACCTCCTCCGAGCCCTCACGGCCCAGGCGGCTGGCTGAAACCTTCAGGTGCACGTTCCGTAGCTAGGGAACGCGGTTGAGCCATTCTTCGGTGCCGAACTTGGCATCAACCCGTTTCCTGGCTTCGGCAAGTTCAGCATCCGACAACCGTGACTCCACCGCGCCGTACCGCTCGGTGAAGACGTCCTGCATGGCGCTGATGATCGCCGCACGCGCCAGTCCCGTTTGCCGTCGCAGCGGATCGACACGCTTCTTGGCGCTCCGTGTCCCCTTGTCCGAGAGCTTTTCCTTGCCGATGCGCAGGACCTCGACCATCTTGTCTGCATCGATGTCATAGCTCATGGTCACGTGGTGCAGCATGCCGCCGTTGGCCAGCCGCTTTTGCGCTGCTCCCCCGATCTTCCCCTGATCAGTGGCGATGTCGTTCAGCGGCACATAGAACGCCGTGATGCCCAGCTTTTCCAATGCCGCCAGGACCCACGAGTCCAGGAATGCGTAGGAATCGGCAAAGCTGATGCCGTCCACGAGGGTCTGTGGCACGTACAAGGAGTAGGTAATGCAGTTGCCGGCTTCCATGAACATGGCACCGCCCCCGCTGATGCGGCGGACAACGGTCACGCCGTGCTTTTCCACTCCTGCAGGATCCACCTCGTTGCGGACGGACTGGAAGCTCCCGATCACGACGGATGGTTCTTCCCAGTCCCAGAAACGCAGCGTGGGATTGCGGCGGCCGGCGCCAACCGCCTCTGTCAGCACTTCATCGAGGGCCACATTGACAGGTGTGGGCAGGACGGAGGGGGGTATGACTTCCCACTGATGATCCGCCCACCCGGTGGCTTTCGACAGCGCACGCCGGACAGTGACGGCGACTGCCTCGGCCGAGAAACCGAACAGCACCGCGTCCTGGGGCAGGCCGGCAGAAACTGCTGCGGCAATGTCGGCAGCGGATGAAGACACCGGCAGGCCAGTCAGCGCAGCGTTGATGTCCAGCAAGGCTTCATCGGGTTCCAGGAAGAAATCACCGCTGACAGAGACGTCGGCGAAGGCTCCGTCGTTGACCTCCAGGTCAACCACTACAAGTTTGCCGCCCGGAACTTTGTATTCCCCGTGAAGGTGCGTGCCGTCGTCGTGCGTTTCTTGGGCCGGGTGGGAAGTCATGGGTTCCATCTTGCCCGAAAACGCAAAGGCCCGCATCGCCGTAAAACGGTGATGCGGGCCTTCCAAAAGACTTGGGGTGAAGTGGGTTACTTCTTGCCGCCGAAGCCCTTGAAGCGAGCGTTGAAGCGCTCGACGCGGCCAGCGGAGTCCATGATGCGCTGCTTGCCCGTGTAGAACGGGTGGGACTCCGAGGAGATTTCGACGTCGATGACCGGGTAGGTGTTGCCGTCTTCCCACTCGATGGTCTTGGAAGAAGACACGGTGGACTTGGTCAGGAACTTGACGCCGGAAGCCAGGTCGTTGAAAACAACAGCTTCGTACTTCGGGTGGATATCAGACTTCATAATTGGACCTTTGTTCGCGCAACTGGATTTTGCCAGCTGCCAGGTATGAATGGAGGTGGTCCGGCTTGCTGTCATCCAAGGATTCCAGCGGGCGGACCAACAAGCAATCATACCGGATACCGGGCGCAGGCACGAACCAGGCACGCACCAGCCTCAGGCTTCGCGGCGGCCGACCCTACCGGCGAACCGGAGGATTCCCCTGCGCAGACGGCCGGGTCTACTGTGAGTGCATGCGCGGGAGCATCGAGGCCGACTACCTGGTGGTCGGCGCCGGGACAGCGGGGATGGCCTTCACCGACCGGATCCTCGCGCACTCCGATGCCACGGTGGCGATCGTCGATCGCCGGCACGCGCCCGGGGGACATTGGCAGGATGCATATCCGTTCGTTCGGCTGCACCAGCCCGCGAACCTCTACGGCGTCGAATCGGTGCCCTTCGGATCCGACAGGCGCGACGTCACCGGCACGAACGCAGGCATGTACGAGTTGGCTGGCCCCAGCGAGATCTGCGCGCATTTCGAAGAGGCGATGCGGAGGGTTTTCCTGCCGACCGGTCGTGTGACCTACCTGCCCGGGAGCGAGTTCCTTGACGAAGGGCTGGTGGTCTCCCGCCTGAACGGCCGCACCGTGCCCGTCACCGTGCGCCGCCGCGTGGTGGATGCCAGGTATCTTGAGGGCCGCATTCCCGCTACCTCCGCACCGCCGTTCGCCGTGGCCGAGGGAGTCCGCTGCATCCCCACCGGTGGGCTCGCCCGACTCGCCCATCCGGCCGGACGCTTCACCGTCATCGGATCGGGAAAGACCGCTCTCGACACGTGTGTGTGGCTTCTCGAGCGGGGTGTGGATCCCGCAGACATCACGTGGATCAAACCGCGCGAGGGCTGGTGGCCGAATCGACGCTACCTGCAGCCGCACGACCAGGTAGTGGAGCAGTACGTCGCAAACGCCGCACAGATCGAGGCCATGGCCCAGGCGACCACGGTTGAGGATCTCTTTGCACGGCTCGACGAACAGGGAATCCTGCTGCGGGTTGATCCCTCCGTGCCACCCACGATGTTCCACGGAGCGATTGTCTCAGAAGCCGAGATCGCTCTCCTCCGGCGAATCGAGGATGTCGTCCGCCTCGGCCACGTGCGCAGTGTGGAGCGTGACCGCATCATCCTCGACGACGGTGTCATCCCCACGACACCCGACACACTGCACCTCCACTGCGCTGCGTCGGGACTCGTCCGGCCGCCGCTTCGTCCGATCTTCGAACCTGGCCGCATCACGCTTCAGCCGATGTTCTGGGGCACCGTCTCGTTCCAGTACGCGATGCTTGGCGTCGTCGAAGCCGAACTCCACGACGACGACCAGAAGAACAAGCTGTGCCCCCCGCTGCACCTCTGGGATCGGAATGTCGACTTCCTCATCGCTTACGCCGCGCTGATGGCGAACGCCCGGGCACGCGCCCAGCATCCGGCCGTGTCCTCCTGGTCGCGCACGAGCCGGCTGTATCCTTTCGCCGAGCTGGAGCGTTATGCCGGGGACCCTCGCATCCCCGGGGCCCGCGAACGCAGCCGGGCCCATGCGGCCGCAGCGCTCTCCAATCTCCCCCGGCTCATCGCCTCGGCGTGACCAGGCCATCGTCAGCCAGCGATCGCCACGGGCGATGAGACTCGCGCAGCGGGTTCCGGACGAGAACGCGGCTCACAATCAAAGAATGTCCATGTGGTCTGCACAGTCCGGGGAATCGCCCGGTGGCTTGCGGCTTTCCCGCACGCCCAGGATGCAGAATATAGTTATGGACGATAACGAATTGAACGCGGCGCTGAGAGCCTACAGCGAGGCTCAAGATCGGTACACATCCCTTCCTGCACCGAAAGGCGCGGAACCAGCGCTCCCTGCACAGGCACAAGCAGCAATCACCAAGTTGCAGAACGAAGCGTACGTGGTGCCCATCCCGGGCGGCCCGATCCAGAACTATGACTACGCGTTGCGCGCATGGGCGGCGGTCAACCATCCTGACATCGACGCGGAGGAAATATACCGACATGTACTCAGCAGGCTGAGCTTCGAAATGCGGTAACACGAAGCAGGGCTGAGGGCAGTCAGGCGCTCCTTATAGCGCGCTTCCGGCTACCGCGTCGCGTAGAAAGCCACAGCGGAGGACGCCGCGACATTAAGCGAATCCACGCCGTTCATCATCGGAATCGTCACACGCGCGTCGAGCACCTGATCGGTCTCGGGGTCCAACCCGTCACCCTCGGTGCCGAAGACCAGCGCGAGGTTCTGATGGTCCTGGGCGACCAACTCGTCAAGCGTGATGGCACCTTCGCCGAGCGACATGCCGGCCACGAAGTAGCCTGCTTCCTTAAGGACCGCGAGGTCGTCAGGCCACGATTCGATCCGGGTCCACGGCACCTGGAACACGGTGCCCATCGATACGCGGATCGAGCGCCGGTACAGCGGGTCGGCGCACTGGGGCGAGACCAGTACAGCGTCGACGCCGATGGCTGCGGCGCTGCGGAAAACCGCGCCGACGTTCGTGTGATCGGTAAGGTTCTCAAGGACCGCGATCCTCGATCGTCCCGGTGGCCGGGTGTTGCCCGCCCCCTGCATTTTCAGACCACTCACCCTGCTGTGGTCCACGATGTCTTCCGGGACTGCAACGCGCTGCGCCCCGGCGAGCAACTCCGTCAGCGGGACCGGGGTGGGCCGGTGCATGGCAGCCATGGCTCCCCGGTGGAGGTGGAAGCCGGTGATCTCCTCCAGCAGTGACGCCTTGCCGATGAAAACCGGAACGTCGGGCCAGGCCTCGAAGACATCCTTGAGATCCTCGAGCCATTTCTCTGCGAGGAAGAAGGACCGGGGCTTGTGGCCTGCCGCAAGGGCCCTGCGCAGTACGCGCGAGGACTCGGCGATGTACATGCCTTCCTCCGGCTCGCGCAGCTTGCGCAGGTGCACATCAGTCAGTTTGGTGTAGTCCGAAACCCGGGGGTCGTCGGCAGATTCAAGGTAGTGGAGGGTCATTGCCGACCCGTCACTTCAGGAGGTTGGCGATCATGAAGCCCAAGGCCACGATGCCCAGCGTGAAAATGACACCGCGGAGTACCTTGGGTGAGAGCTTGCGGCCCACTTTGGAGCCAACCAGTCCGCCAATCGTGGAGCTGACGGCGATGAGCAGAACCACGAGCCAGTTGATCCGGTCGAAGGCGAAGATCAGGTAGGAGACTGCGGCAACCATGTTCACCGTCAACGTCAGGATGTTCTTCATGGCGTTGGCGTTCTGCATGGTTCCTGACAGGAACACCCCGAGGATACCTACCAGCAGGATTCCCTGGGCAGCCACGAAGTAGCCGCCGTAGATGCCGGCGAGGAAAATGAGGACCACCAGGAGGATTCCGTGGCTCTTGTCTTTGAGTGCATGTTCCGGATTCTGTTCGCGGTTCCGGATCCAGGCTTGAAGCTTTGGCTGGAAGAGGACCATCAGAAGCGCTGCAACCAACAGCACGGGTGCAACGTACGCGAAGACCCGCTCCGGCAGGTGCAGGAGCAGCCAGGCACCCGTGATGCCGCCCAACAAGGACGCGGGCATCAACTTCATGAGCTGCCTGCCCCGGCCCGCAAGTTCACGCCGGTAGCCCCAGGCGCCGGCGGCCGTGCCGGCAACCAGCCCCATCGCATTGCTCATGGAGGCCACCACAGGTGCGACGCCCAGGGCGATGAGGACCGGGAAAGTGACCAGGGTGCCGGAACCGACGACGGCATTGATGGTGCCTGCCCAGAGGCCAGCGAAAAAGACCAGGATGCTGCTAAGAATCTCCACAGTTAATACGCTCGACCGTACCTAGCGGCGGGCAGTGGCCGTGTAACGGCCACCGTTCTCGGTGACATCGAGGGCAAGTCCGAAGGTGGTGCTGAGGTGTTCGTCCGTGAGCACTTCCTTGATGGGCCCTGCGGCCACCACTTCGCCTTCCCGAAGCAGCATGGCGTGCGTGAATCCCGGTGGCACCTCTTCAAGGTGGTGCGTCACCAATACCATGGCCGGTGCTGCTTCATCACTGGCGAGTTCACCCAGTTTGTGCACCAGTTCCTCGCGCCCTCCGAGGTCCAAACCGGCAGCCGGTTCGTCCAGGAGAAGGAGCTCGGGGTCCGTCATGAGGGCGCGGGCAATCTGTACCCGCTTGCGCTCACCTTCGGACAGTGTGGCGAAGGTCCGGTTGAGAAGTGGACCCATCCCCCATTCGTTCAGCAGACCAAAAGCCCGGCGTTCGTCGTCGCGCTCGTAGCCCTCGCGCCAACGGCCGGTGACGCCGTAAGCAGCTGTGACAACCACATTGAGGACGTTCTCGTGTTCGGGGATCTGGTTGGCCAGGGCTGCCGAAGACAGACCGATGCGCGGACGAAGTTCGAAGACATCCACCCTGCCAAGGACCTCGTCGAGGATTCCTGCTGTGCCGCTGGAGGGGTGCAGCCGTGCGGCAGCGATCTGGAGAAGTGTGGTCTTGCCTGCGCCGTTAGGGCCAAGAATCACCCAGCGTTCGCCTTCATTGACCTGCCAGTCAACCTTGTCCAGCAGGGTCTTCTTGCCTCGGACAACGCTGACGGAAGCCAATTCCAGAACATCACTCATAGCAGTAGACACTAGGACAAAACTGAACGTGACTGATAACCGGCGCCGCGGCCTGTCGACACAGCGAAACAGATTCGGGTGCAGGTAACCGCCTCGATAGGATTGACGCCATGACTTCGAATGTGGCTGCGGTCAGCTATGGCGTGAATTTGTCCCCTGGATCCCTTGAAGATCTGCGCAAGGTACTGGCCGGCTCCGGCGTATCAGTGTCATCGGAATCACACTCCGGAGATGACCGTTTTGGAGTCCACACCGCGCAGCTCGCCGCCGCTGCCCTGACGGCGGAGGACCTGGCTTCCCTGCGCCGCACCATCGCTGCTGCCGGCCTTCCCGGTGTTGATACCGCGATCGTCCCCGAAGCCCTGCGGCAGGCTCCCCGCAAACTCCTCATCATGGACGTCGATTCAACGCTCATCCAACAGGAAGTCATTGAGCTGCTGGCCGCCTATGCGGGCAAACGGGAAGAAGTCGCAGCCGTCACCGAGGCAGCAATGCGAGGGGAACTGGACTTCGCCCAAAGCCTCCACGCGCGGGTCGCCGTCCTCGCAGGCCTCCCGGCCGCCGTCGTCGACTCCGTACGCCAGGAAGTGCGCCTCAGCCTGGGCGCGGCAGAACTCGTGGCCGCGTTCAAGGCCGCAGGTCACGTAGTGGCGGTCGTATCCGGCGGGTTCAACCAGATCCTGGGGCCGATCGCCGAAGAGCTGGGCCTGGACTACTGGATTGCCAACGAACTGGAAATCGTCGACGGCGCGCTGACAGGCAAGGTGCTCGGTGCGGTCATCGACCGGGCGGCCAAGGAAAAGTACCTCAGGGAATGGGCAGCGGCCGAAGGAATCGACCTCGACCACACGATCGCAGTCGGCGACGGCGCCAATGACCTCGACATGCTGGGTGCGGCCGGAATCGGAGTAGCGTTCAACGCGAAACCAGCAGTGCGTGAAGTTGCTGACGCCGCCATCAACATGCCGTACCTGGACGCAGTGCGCCATATCGCGAACGTCTGAGCCTGAATAGGTCGATCAAGCTCCGTCATGAATTGGGTTTGCAGCCACTTAACTATGTAACTGGCCGATGATCCTGCGTGTCCTGCAGTGATTCCCCCAACGGTTCGTTCTTTGGTACGTGGCAGTCGACTGTAAAGGTGCAAGGTCAAAAGTGAGCATTTCCGAGCGTTCGTGGAAATGGTGGAAACGATCCGAGGTTCCTGCGCCGGATGAAAACCCGTCGGAATACCAGGATGCGCTACCCAGCTCACTCCAGCAATTACTCAGTGTTGACCACGGAGCAGTGTCCGAACCGGGGGTGGATACCACCATCGGCCGCGAATCAATGACTATTACCGTCACTGACCATCATGAAAAGGAAGAAGACATCATGAGTTCTCTTGATGAAGCGGTCAAACAGCTCCTGTCCATCGAAGGCGCTACCGGCGCAGCCATCGTGGACTACACGAGTGGCATGGCCCTGGCCCAGGGAGGAAGTCCGGGCTTCGACCTGGGCGTAGCGGCTGCCGGCAACTCGAATGTTGTCAGCGCCAAGCTCCGGACTATGGCAGAGCTGGGATTGAACAGTGATATCGAGGACGTGCTGATCACCCTGGATACGCAGTACCACCTCATTAACGTGCTGAACTCGGCAGGTTCAAAGGGCCTCTTTGTCTACCTTGTCCTGGACAGGACCTACGCCAACCTGGCACTGGCCCGGCACAAGCTCAAGAACCTCGCCAAGGGGATCACCATCTGACACCAGCCGAACAGCCAAAGGGGGTGCCCGCATGAAGCGGGCACCCCCTTTTCAGTTGGGCAGGTTTTACGTTGGTTGCCCCTTGAGCCGGCGGGCCTCCCCGCGTGGTTCCTGAAATTTGTCGCCGAGCATGTGATGCACCAGGACGTCTTCATTGGTATTGGCATTCGCTTCGATGGAAACCAGCTCACCGTCGCGCATGACACCGATACGGTGGCACCAACCGACGAGCTCGGACAGGTCCGATGACAAGAGGATGACCGCAACACCGGTCTGGGTGAGTTCATGGAGCATCCTGTAGACGATTTCCTTGGCCCCGATGTCGATTCCACGGCTGGGGTGGCTCAGCACCAGGATGTCGCAATCAGTGGTCATCCATTTGGCCAACTGGACCTTCTGCCGGTCGCCCCCGGACAACGTGGCCATGGTGCCGTGGATATTGGTGGTGTTGATCCGCATCCGCCGAACAAGCTCGATCACGCCCCGCAGTTGCATCACTTCATCCTGCAAGCTGACGGCCGCCGGATCTGCTGCGTGATGCAGTCCGTCGACGATGCTGCTGGTCTCCGGTGCGAAGTTGTCCGTGGTGTCGGAGAGGAAGCCGATCCCGAGATCGCGGGCATCCTGATGATTGCGGATCGCGGCTTCCACGCCACGTACGAAGATGCGTCCGGAAGTGCTGGGGTGCAGGCCGACAAGAGCCTCCACCAGGGCGTAGATTCCGGACCGATGGGTACCCACCAACCCGAAGATCTCGCCTTTTGCAACGCTGAACGTCACATCCCGTACCCGGTCACCCACTCGAAGATTGGCCACCCTGAGCGCCTCGTCCCCCGCTGCCGGTTCTCCAGGGCGTGAATTGCCCTCGGGCTTTTCCTGCAGCAGCAGGAAGGCCAGTTCGTCTTCATTCGTCTGGCTCGCGTCCAGGACCCTGTGGACCCTGCCGTCACGCAGGACGGCGATGCGGTGGGCTATTGACCGTACCTCGTCCAGCCGGTGCGTGATGTAAATAATGGCCCGGCCTTGGCTGATGAGCATGCGAAGGACCTTATGCAGCACGGCAACGTCGTGGTCCGGCAGCGAGGCAGCGACCTCGTCCATGATCACCAGCTGTGCCTCTTCGGCGACCATTCTCAGTACTTCCACGAGCGTCTGTTCAGCTCGTATCAGTCCGCCGACTTTTGTGTCGGGATCCAGGTCTACGCCAACGTCCGCCAGGAGGGCACTGGCTTGCCCGCGAAGGTCGGCATGAGGCTTGGCACCCTGGAAAGTTCCGCGGAAAATAGCTTCCGCGACAGTGAGTTCCGGATTGAGCCTGAAGTTCTGCGGTATGAGGCCAACGCCGCAGGCTTGGGCTTCATCGATGGTATCGGGACCATAGACCTCCCCTGCCAGGGTCATCCGTCCGCTGCTGTGTTGATGGGAACCGGCGAGTACGCCCATCAGCGTGCTTTTGCCGGCTCCATTGGTCCCGATAAGTCCCAGGATTTCACCTCTATGCAGCGAAAAACCGACTCCTTTGAGAATCCGGCGTTGATCGTAGGATGCGTGAATGTCATCAGCGTGCAATAGCAGGTCCAAAGAAGCTCCTGGTTCACAGTAATGCTTTCCCGCATTGGGTCCGCAACTCATGAATTACCGCCGAACCATCCATTTCAAGGGGTGGCATGGGCGACTTCCTGAGTCAACCAGAAAAAGAAGGATCTTGCCAAATCGCTTTCTTCAAAACAACTTTCGATATTTTATGACGTGAAAAAGAATAACTTTATGGAAATGTCATCCAACTACGAAGGGATACAAAAACGGCCCGGGACCCAAGTCCCGGACCGTTGTGAGTTTGGTGGTGGGCTACTGCCCGGCCTTGCCGAAGTAGTCGGCGCCACCTACGTATTTGGTGTGACCGGACTCAACGTCCGCAGTGACCATCTTGGCCACCTCGGCGGCGAACTCCTCTACCGAGTACAACTTGCCCGCTTCAGCCCGGCGGGCTTCGATGGCCCCGGGGTTGGACCGGTCAAGCAGGGTTGCGGTGACCGTGCCCTCGATCATGTCGCCGGACACCACCACCAGCGAAATACCCTTATCCGCGAGGTTGGGAAGGAGGGCACGGAGTGCGTCCTCGCCTGCGCGCTTGCTCCTGGCCACAGGCTCGTACTCAGGCATGGTGGCCACGGAGTCAATGAAGTGCGCCTGGTGGCTGGTCACGAAAACGACGCGGGAGCCTTCCTGCATCACCGGCACGGCTGCGTTGAGCATGTTGATCTGGGCGTCGCGGTTGAGCTTGAGGGCGTACCCCTCTTCCATGCCGGACTCCATGCCACCCGAGGCATTCAGCACCAGAACGTCGAGGGATCCGAATTCCTCCATCGCAGTGCTGGCGAGGGTGTGGACACCCTCCTCGGTGGTCAAATCGGCGCCCACGGCTACTGCGCGTCCGCCAGCAGCCTGGATTTCGGAAACAACCTTGTTGGCCCGGGGGGCCTTCTGGCGGTAATTAACGACGACGGCGGCACCCTCACCTGCCAGGATCTTGGCGACCTCGGCACCGATCCCGCGTGACGACCCCGTGACGATCGCCGTCTTGTTATCCAGCGTTCCCATTCTGCTCCTCTTGTTTAAATCATCCAAAAAACTGAAGGCCTGGCTTCCATCATGCCAGCGCATCCGACGAAAGCGGTTGTTGCCCGTCTACAAAATGTGACGGGTCAAGCAAGAACCAGGGCCTAGTGGCCCATTCCCAGGCCGCCGTCCACAGGGATCACGGCACCGGAGATGTACGCAGCTTCATCGCTGGCCACCCACCGCACGACATTGGCAACTTCAGAAGCCTCGGCAAAGCGTCCGGCCGGAACATTGGCCAGGTAGGACTTCTGGGTTTCCTCCGGCAGCTCGGCTGTCATGTCCGTGTTGATGAAACCTGGAGCGACCACATTGGCCGTAATTCCGCGGCTGCCGAGTTCGCGGGTCAGAGACCGGGCGATGCCCACCATGCCGGCCTTGGAAGCGGAGTAGTTGATCTGGCCCGGAGCACCGTACAGGCCGGAAACGGAGGAGATGAGGACTACGCGGCCCTTCCGGAGGCGGATCATGCCCTTGGAGGCGCGCTTGATGACGCGGAACGCGCCCGTCAGGTTCGTGTCCAGCACGGACGTGAAGTCGTCTTCGCTCATCCGGAGCAGGAGCGTGTCCTTGGTGATGCCGGCGTTGGCCACCAGGACTTCCACGGGACCGTGCGCTTCCTCGACCACTTTGAAGGCCGCGTCAATGGAGGCTTCGTCGGTGACATCGGCCTTGACGCCGAGGACACCCTCCGGCAGCGTCGACTCGCTCCGGTAGGTCACAGCCACCTTGTCGCCGTTGGCGAGAAAGGACTCCGCGATGGCGAGGCCGATGCCGCGGTTTCCGCCGGTGATCAGGACGCTGCGGCCGGTGGGTGCTGTTTCAGACATGCTTACGCTCCAGGTTCTGCGGCATGGCTGTGCCGCTGGGACGAGAAAGGGATTTTCCTGCCTTGATCTTAGCGGTGTTGCCGGCCGACCCGCGGGTAGCCGGCTCCGGCCGGTTTTGGCGGCTACTACCTTGGTGAGAGAATTGGAAGAAGCCTTTGGAGCGTGATGATTCAGCTGTGACACGAAAGAACAGTCCCTTGCAGCAGGTGCCCGGGGATCCGGACGCCGTTTCCGGCAATGCGGAAATCCATAGCATCACCGATGCTGCGGCCGCCCACTCGGAGGACATGCGGGAGCGCATGATCAAGTATGCGGTGGCCATGGGCATCCGCATGGTGTGCATTGTCCTGATCTTCGTCGTTGACGGCTGGTTCAAGATCATCGCTGTGGCCGGGGCCGTCTTCCTCCCCTGGGTAGCGGTGGTCATAGCCAACGGCAGTGATAAAGCGGAGGACCACAGTGAGTCACTGCTGGACTACGTCCCGGTCGCCGAAATCGAAGGCTCCGGCCGCGAGGCGGAAGAGCCTCCGGCCGAGGAAGAGGTCACGGTCCTCCAAGGAGAATTGGTGGACGACGAGCCCGCCACCCCTCAGGCAGACACCCACCAACCACCACCGAAGGCCGGGGAACCCGGCGACGAACGGGCGGCTTCATGAACATCTTCACCTTGGGCAGCTCCGGACCGGGCGGCCAGGCAGAACAGGCCCCGGGGCCGGACATCTGCTCCCGGAAAGGCTGCCGCGAAGCCGCCCGCTGGCAACTGCTGTGGAACAACCCCAGGATCCACACTCCGGATCGGCGAAAGGTGTGGTTGTCGTGCGCAGAACACCGGGAATGGCTCGAAGAATACCTGCAAACCCGCGGCCTGTGGAAGGAAACCCTGCCGTTTGAGGCAAGTGACGCCACCACCGTAGGCGGGGCGCACTGAATGTACCGTTTCCTGTTCTCCAGCAAGTGGCTGGGTTATTTCGTGCTGGCCGTCATCTTTGCCACGGCCTGTGTCTTCCTGGGGCGTTGGCAAATGGACCGCAGGGCTGAAACGCTGGCCGAGATCAACCGTGTGGTCAGTAATTACTCCGCCACGCCGGTGCCGTTCCCGCAGGTCAAGGACCAGTTCACCCACTTGGATCCCGAACGCGAGTGGACGCAGGTTGAAATGCGGGGCACGTACGATCCCGATGGGCAGCGCGTGGTCCGAAACCGTCCATTGAACGGCCAGCCGGGTTACGACGTGGTGGTTCCCTTCCGCCTGACCACCGGGGAAGCTGTGGTGATCGACCGTGGCTGGCTCCCGATTGGCAACAACACCCCGGGAAGGCCCGACGTCGTGCCGTCGCCGCCTGCTGGAGAGGTCACCATCGTGGCCCGCCTCAAGCCGTCGGAACCCCGGCTCGACCGTGGCGCAGTGGAGGGGCAGTTGGCGTCCATCGACCTTCCCGGATTTGCGGAAGAACTGCCATATCCGGTTGCCACCGGGGCTTACGGACAGCTGGCCAGCGAAACACCTGCCGTCCAGCCGATGCCTGCTCCGTTCCCGAAACCGGCCACGGAGGAAGGCACCCACTTGTCGTACTCGCTGCAGTGGTTCGCTTTCGGCGTGCTGATGTTTGTTGGTTTTGGGTATGCCGCCCGACAACAGGCGCGCAACGCAGCCATCGATGCCGAGGACGAGGAAGACGACACAACCATAGCGGCAGCGGGTTCAACCAAGCGCCGTGCACCTGCGCCACGCAAGAGTAAGCGCCGCACATCCGAAGAAGAGGAAGACGCAATCCTGGATGCCCAAGGCTACTGAAACCATGCCCGCAGTCCTCTCTGTCAAAGCGGCGCTGACAGCCTCCGGTGCCGGCGATACCGTCCGCATCTTCCAGGAGAAAGTACCGACAGCAGCGGCTGCCGCGGCAGTCCTCGGATGCGACGTCGCCGCCATCACCAACAGCCTGGTTTTTGAGGTGGGCGGTGCTCCGCTGCTGATTCTGGCCAGTGGTGCTGCAAAGGTGGACACCGGCCTTGTCTCACGGCAGCTCGGCCTGGGCAAGGTCCGCCGAGCCACACCTGAGTTCGTTGTGGAGCACACAGGCCAGGAAGTAGGGGGCGTAGCGCCGGTCGGCCACCCCCACAAAATCCGCACCATCCTGGACGATTCCTTGAAACGGCACCCCTTGCTGTGGGCCGGAGCCGGCGACCACAATTCGATGTTCTCCATCACCTATGGGGAACTGCTCCGCATCACGGCAGCTGAAGAACTCCGCGTACGGTAGCTTCATCACGCGAGGGTGATCAGGTCCAGGTAGTCCTCGTTCCAAAGGTCCTCCACGCCATCCGGAAGCAGCACCACGCGCTCCGGGTTCAGCGCTGCGACCGCGCCTTCGTCGTGGCTGACCATGACCACGGCGCCCGCGTAATTCTTCAGGGCGCCGAGGATCTCCGCGCGGCTGGCGGGATCGAGGTTGTTGGTGGGCTCATCGAGGAGAAGCACGTTGGCGCTTGAAGCGACGATCGTGGCCAAAGCGAGCCTGGTCTTCTCGCCACCGGAGAGGACGCCTGCGGGTTTGTCGACGTCGTCGCCGGAGAAGAGGAACGAACCGAGGATGCCCCGTACCTCCGCGTCCTTCATGTCGGGTGCGGAAGAGCGCATGTTTTCCAGGACGGTCCGGTCGTGGTCCAGCGTCTCGTGCTCCTGGGCGTAGTAGCCCACTTTGAGGCCGTGTCCGGGCACAATCTCCCCGGTGTCCGGGGCGTCGACGCCGGCAAGCATTCGCAAGAGGGTGGTCTTGCCTGCGCCGTTGAGGCCGAGGATGACCACCCGGGAACCACGGTCGATGGCCAAGTCGACGTCGGTGAAGATTTCCAGCGAACCGTATGACTTGCTCAGTCCTTCTGCGGTCAAGGGAGTCTTGCCGCAGGGTGAGGGCTCGGGGAACCGCAAAGCGGCCACGCGGTCATTCTCGCGGACAGCCTCAAGTCCGCCCAGCAGCCTCTCGGCACGCTTGGCCATGTTCTGGGCGGCCACGGCCTTGGTGGCCTTGGCCCGCATCTTGTTGGCCTGGTCCATGAGGACCTGCGCCTTCTTCTCTGCATTGGCACGCTCGCGCCGGCGTGCACGCTCATCAGTTTCGCGCTGCAGCAGGTAGCGCTTCCACCCCATGTTGTAGTAGTCGATCTGCGCACGGTTGGCATCGAGGTGGTACACCTTGTTGACTGTCGCTTCGAGCAGTTCGACGTCGTGGCTGATGACGATCAGGCCGCCCTGGTGGTTCTTGAGGAAGTCCCTCAGCCAGGCGATCGAGTCGGCATCGAGGTGGTTGGTGGGCTCGTCAAGCAGGAGTGTTTCAGCTGACGAGTACAGGATGCGGGCCAGTTCCACGCGGCGACGCTGGCCGCCCGAGAGCGTCTTCAGTGGCTGGTTAAGGATGCGTTCCGGCAGGGCCAGATTGGAGGAGATGGCTGCTGCCTCTGCCTCGGCAGCGTAGCCACCACCGGCAAGGAACTCGGCCTCAAGCCGGTCGTATCGGTTCATGGCCTTGCGCTGCACGGACTCGTCACCACTGGACATCTCGGCCTGAGCCTTCTTCAGCTTGCCGACCACAACGTCCAGGCCGCGGGCTGACAGGATACGGTCCCGGGCCAGCTGCTCCATGTCCGGCGTGCGGGGATCCTGGGGAAGGTAGCCGATCTGTCCGCTGCGGGTTACCTTTCCGCCCGCGGGAAGCCCTTCTCCGGCGAGGACCCGTGTCAGAGTGGTCTTTCCAGCGCCGTTGCGGCCTACCAGCCCAATTTTGTCGCCCTTGTCCACCCGGAAGTTAACCTGATCCATCAGCAGGCGGGCGCCGGCACGGAGTTCGAGGTCCTGGACGGTAATCAATTCGGGTGATGCCTTTCGAAGGAAGAGCCGGCAACGTCCGGAATATATTGGGGGCGCTGCGGAGAAGCCGTGGGAACGGCCTGTCCAAGTCTACCGGCAGCCCGGGGAGCCGCCGAACCGGTGCACGCGGGCGCGCTCGTGGGCCACCCACCAAGGAACCCGCGATCCGTTTGTGGAGAGGCTCCAAAAACGGCGTACCGGGGCCTGCGTATTCTCGAATTCCAGGGGGAACACCGCATCACAGCACCCAGCTTTTCCTGAGAGGACTTCCCGTGAGCCAGACCACTTCCGCTTCGGCACAGCGCACTGCACCCCGCAAACGCTGGACCGCCACCGACCTCGGCCTGATCGCCGTTTTTGCGGCGCTCGTCGCCGCATCTTCCATTGTTCCGGGCATTCCGGTGGGGGCCCTGGGCGTGCCGATCACGCTGGTGACCCTCACCGTGATGCTCAGCGGCTTGGTGCTCGGTCCCGGAAGGGGGTTCGCCGCCGTCGGACTCTATGTACTCCTGGGCCTGGCAGGTCTGCCGATCTTCAGTGGCGGGCGCAGCGGGCTGGGGATCCTCGCCACACCGTCCGCCGGTTACATCATCGCGTTCCCCATTGCGGCTGCAGCTACCGGTTTTCTTGCCGCATGGATCATCCGGAAATCCCGGAAGAACCGGGCTCTCCTGCTTTTTGCGGCGACCATGGCCAGCAGCATCGTCGTTATCCACGGGCTGGGTGTCCTGGGCATGATGGTGAACGCCAAACTTCACCTCACCAAAGCATTCCTTGCCGATTTGCCCTTCTACCCGGGTGACATCCTCAAGAACATCCTGGCTGTAGTCATCGCGATCGCCCTTCACAAGGCGTTCCCGGACCTGCTGGTCCGGCGGGTCAAGTAGGCTGCCACCTTATGGATTCCATCAGCTTCGACGCTGTCACGGTGCGGGTAACCGTTGATGGCACGGATGCCCCCAAGACGCTCCTGCAGGATGTCTCCCTCGACCTGACCGAGCAACGCATCGGGGTCATAGGCGCCAACGGCTCGGGGAAGTCGACCTTGCTGCGGCTCATCAACGGGCTGGTGGAGCCTACCGAGGGCAAAGTGCTGGTCCACGGTGAAGACACCGTTACAGCGGTCCGGAAGGTTCGCAGCAACGTTGGCTTTGTCTTTACGGACCCTCTGTCCCAACTGGTCATGCCGACCGGGCGCGAGGACGTTGAATTGTCCCTGCGGCGCTCCGTGAAGAACGGCCGCGAACGTGCAGTGCGGGCCGAGTCTGTACTCGACAGGTTCGGTCTGCTGCGGCTTGCGGACCAGAGCATCTACGAGCTTTCCGGGGGCGAGCGCCAATTGTTGGCGTTGGCGGCGGTGCTCGCCGTCGATCCGAAAGTGCTGGTCCTTGACGAACCGTCCACACTGTTGGATCTCCGCAACCGCGAGCTGCTCAGGCGCTCAGTGGCGGGGTTGGATCAGCAGGTCATCATGTCGACCCACGACCTTGAACTCGCAGCCGACATGGACCGGGTCCTGGTGGTGGACGCCGGCCGGATCCTGTTCGACGGGGCCGCCCGCGACGGTATTGCCTGCTACCGGGAGCTGTGCGCAGCGGAAGTGCAGTCATGAGGGGCAAGGCCGTACTTATCGCGGACTATGTCAGGGGCGATTCCTTCGTCCACCGTACCCCGCTGTGGGCGAAGTTCCTGCTGGTGGCTGCCTGCGGCACCGCGTCATTCCTGATTGTTGACTGGGTGGTGTCCCTGGTTGTCTTCTGCCTGATGTGCGCTTTGTTCCTGCTGACAGGCGCCGGCCTCAGCCGCCTGTGGCGGGTCATCCGGACGGTGGCACCAATTCTGGCAGCGATAGGGCTGTTCCAGTGGTGGCAGCTGGGCGGTCCCATTGCTGCGCGAATCGTTGTGAACGTCCTTGTTTGTGTGGTCGCAGCATCGGTCCTGACAGCAACGACTCCCGTTCAGAAGCTCCTGGACGGGGTTGTGTCACTGGCCAGGCCTTTCCGTCGCTGGGGCGCCGACCCCGAGCGTTTCGCGTTGACGATCGCGATCATGCTCCGGAGCATTCCCTTCATTGCAGGCGCCTTCTCGGATGTCCGTGATGCCGCCCGCGCTCGGGGGCTGGAACGCAATCCCCGCGCACTGGTTCTTCCGGTCTTCATCACTACGGTGGCCTACGCCCGGCAAACCGGTGACGCGCTGGCGGCCAGGGGCCTGGGCGAGGCCGGGGACAGCGACGAGTAGTCTAGAGCCTCACATACTGCAGGAGGGCGGCGGTACCCATGCCCCCGGCAATGCTGATCATGGCAAGCGACAGCGGCGTGGCTCCGGCTTCCTCGTAGCGGACCCGCGACTGGGCCAGCAGCCTCGTGACCAGCACGGCACCGGAAGCGCCATAGGCGTGTCCAAGAGCAAGGGCCCCGCCGTCACGGTTGGCGAGCGAAGGGTCGATCCCAAGATGTTCCAGGCAGGCGATGGTCTGGGAGGCGAACGCCTCGTTGAATTCGACCAGGTCCACCAGTGCGGGCTCCAGGCCATGCTCTGTGAGCAACCGGGCGGCGGCGTAGGCCGCCCCGATCCCCAAAAGTTCCGGGTCAACACCTGCGGTGTCGCAACCCCGCACCAACAGGCCGTCCTTGGCCCCCAGTGAGCGGGCGCGCGCCAGGGAGGTAATAACGACGGCGGAAGCTGCGTCCGCGTCGAAGCACGAGTTTCCTGCGGTGACAGTTCCCCCGGTGACGAAAGCGGGAGGAAACCGCTCCATGAGTGCAGCTTTGAGCGACGGACGCGGACCATCGTCCCCGGACACGATTCCGCTCCCGGTATCCAGGGGGACGATCTCCGCGGAGAACGTCCCGGCAGCGGCAGCCGCCAGGGCCCGCTGGTGGCTGCGCAGGGCAAACGCATCCTGGCGTTCCCTGCCGACACCGCAAGAGCGCGCCACGTTCTCGGCGGCCACACCCATGTCCGGGTCGCCAAAGCCGGGCGGCACGAAGGTCGCCCGACTGTAGAAGTCCAGCCCGCCGTCGTCGTTCCTGTGGGCCCTGGCCGGGGCGGTACTGATGCTTTCCACGCCGCCAGCCAGGTACACAGGATCGCCACCGGCCCCGACCATTCGCGAAGCCAGTGCTATGGCGTCCAAGCCCGATCCGCACTGTCGGTCCACGGTGACTCCCGGGACCGATACTGGCATCCCCGCCTGGAGCGCGGTATAGCGGGCCACGTTGCCTCCCCCGCCCACGGCGTTGCCCATGATGACATCGTCCACTTCCTCCGGATGGAGGTGCGCTTCACGCAGCAGGGCAGCCAAGACCGGAGCCAGAAGGTCATGGGCACCAAGGTGCTTCACTTGTCCGTTGGCGCGGCAGATCGGCGACCGGAGTGCTGCGATGATGACCGGTTGCCGGGACTCGTCCACCCCTGAGGCGTCGCCAGGAAGGCTACCCAAGGATTTGTGCCCGTGGGTCGTGGTTCTTGATCCAGTCCAACATCACCTTGCGGCTGATCTTGCCCCGGTCGGTCATGGGGATCTCGGACAGGACGAAGTACTGCAAAGGCCACTTGTCCCTCGCGAGCAGGCCGTCGAGGCCCGTGCGGAGTTGGGTCGCGGTCACGGCACCATAGGCGGGAAGGACGCCTGCAACGACCCTCTGGCCGCGGATGTCATCAGGGGCGCCGGCAGCGACGGCAGTCTCCACGCCCGGAACAGATCCAAGGGCCAGCTCAACCTCGTGAGGGTAGACGTTCTTCCCCGACGTCACGATCATGTCCGACTTGCGGCCCAGGATGTGCAGGACGCCGTCGTCCACGTACCCTTGGTCGCCCACGGTGTACCAGCCGTCCAGGCAGCGCAGCGCGTGACCGTCGTCGCCCCACAGATAGCCATCGCTCACCATGCCGCTCCGAACGCTGATGTTGCCGTGGTCACCCTCCGGAACATGTCTCCCTTGATCATCCAGGATGCTGAGCTCGACGCCGGGGAAAGGGCGTCCGATTCCTGTGCCACCAGGATCCAGGGGCTCGCCTGCCGCCAAACGGGTGCCGGAGACGAAGCTCAACTCCGAGGCACCGTAATACTCGAAGATCGCGGCGTTGGGTGCCCAGCGCCGCGCCGCCTCCAAAGTCCGGCCATCGAGTTTGGAGCCTGCACAGATGATGCTGCGGATACCGGAGGCATCCACATCGCCGGCCAGGCCCCGTTCGCTCAACAGGCGAAGCATGGTGGGCGCCACGACCAGCCGCGTGATGCCGTCATGGCTGATGGCTGCATGGGCATCGCCCACATCGAAGCTCTCCAGGGTATGGAAGGACGCCCCGGCGAAAAGGCATTCGGACAAGGCGTAGAGGTTCAGCGAGGCCGACAATGGACCCGGCGCCAGGGTGCGGTCATCCTGCATCAGCCCAAAGAACTCAATGGACGCTTCGAAGGAAATCTGCCACGAGCGGCGTGAGCGCGTGAAAGCCTTGGGGACGGACGTGGTTCCGGAGGTAAGGCCAACCAGGAACGTTGTGGCCGGATCGCCGTCCCTTAATACATCAACGGCAGCAATCTCCGGCTGCGTGATCCGCGACGACACCTCGTCGATCATGGCCGAAGGCCAGTGCGGATCCAGGACGGCGCAGCGGCGCTCCCCCGCCACTGCGGCAGCATAGCGTGCGATGAAACCTGTTGAATTCGGCTCCGCGAGGATCGTGGTTGCGGCAGCATCATGGAGCCGGGCCGTTGCAGCGTGGTGGAGCTGTGCCCAGGTGAGGCGCCGGCGTCCCACGACGACGGCGGTGTCGTGCGGGTGCTCAGCGGCCCAGAGGTGAAGTTTGTCCAGGAAAGGCATCCACCCGATTTTACGGCAGTGTCCCGCACCGGTCACCAAAAGTGACGTCTATTCTGACTGTATGAGTTTCAACGACGGCGCACAGCTCGACCCATCCCAGGTACAGGACAGGCGTGGCGGCGGCCTGGGCCGCGGAACCAAGATCGGCGGCGGAATCGGTGGTGGCATCGTGGCACTGCTGCTGGTACTGCTGGGCGTCAATCCGAACATCCTCGGCGACCTGACCGGCGGCGGGCAACCACCCGCCGTCGAGGGTGGAGCAGGCACTGGTGGCGTGCAGGAATGCAAGACAGGCGCTGACGCCGACAAGCGGCTCGACTGCCGCATCCTCGGCACGGTGAACAGCCTCAACGCCTTCTGGCCCGACTACCTTGCCGACTACAACGTGCAGTACCCCCGCCCGGAGACCGTCATCTTCAGCCAGGCGACCAATACCGGATGCGGCTCTGCCACCAGTGCCGTCGGCCCGTTCTATTGCCCGGCAGACACCACCGCCTACTTTGACCCCGGCTTCTTCGACGAACTGGTGAGCCGCTTCGGGTCCTCAGGCGGGCCCCTCGCCCAGGAATATGTGGTGGCCCACGAATTCGGCCACCATGTGCAGAACATCCTGGGGACACTCGGCCAGGCACAGCAGGATCCACAAGGGCCGCAGTCCGGTGCGGTCCGTGTGGAACTCCAGGCCGATTGCTATGCCGGCCTGTGGGTCCGCCATGCGACAACCCAGCCCGATCCTGCCACCGGGAAACCGTTCCTTGATCCCCTGACGGAGCAGGACTTGCAGGACGCGTTGTCGGCAGCCTCCGCGGTCGGCGACGACCGAATCCAGGAAGCAGCCACCGGAAGGGTCTCCCCCGAGTCCTGGACACACGGCTCCAGTGAACAGCGGCAAAAGTGGTTCTACCAGGGCTACTCCACAGGTGACATCAACAAATGCGACACGTTCGGGGTGGCTGCCCCCTAGGTTTTTGGTCCGTTGCACGCCAGCGGCCCGACGGTTGAACCCGCCGGGCCGCTGGTGGGCGATTACTTGCAGGTGACGTCCACGCGGTACGTGTAGTCGCCTTCATTGTGGTCCGCAACGGTCACGGACACCGTGGCGCTGCTGCCTTTGATCTTCGCCAGCGCGCCGTCCGGGCCCACCACGGCTCCGAGGCCACAGCCAGGCTGACCGGAAACCTTGATGGAGTGGGTTCCCTGTTCGGTCGCCTCGAAGTGTGCCTCGTGGTAGGCAAGAACATCAGGGTTCCATTCGGAGAACTTGATGTTGTGCGCACCGTTGGTGTCGGTCCATTCGGCCGCATAGCCGTCCAAGGCCACGCCGTTCTTGAAGAACCGGACGTCGATTTCAACAATCAACGGATTCCGGACCTTGAAGTTGTCGACTTTGCTGTAGCGCGGAACGAAGCAGTACTTGTTGCCTGGTGCCGAACAGTCATAGCGTTCCACCGGTGTCACCCACACCTTGTAGACGCCGCCGTTGTTGGGTGTATCGGCGTAGGGGAACAACTGGACCGTCGCCCCGCCGTCCTCACCGTCTGCACCGGTGGCGTGTTCACAGCCTCCTGCCGCTACGACATCTTCAATGACTCCGGAAGCATTCACCGTAAAACGCCGGCACTCGATGCCGTCAGAGGACAACAGCGTCTTTCCTGATGGGTCCGTGACCTGGAAGTAGTAGTCACCGGCTGGAAGGCCCGCCGCGTTATCGGGGGCGTTGATGCCCGGGCCGCCGTTGAGGTACACGTCTTCCTTGGCCTCATAGATGTTGAGGTTCACAGGTACTCCGGATCCGTCGGTGGTGAAGATCGCTCCGGATAGCTGGCTGCCGGCGGGCGGTGCCGAGGATGCCGGCGGTGCCAGGAGTCCCACTGCAACGATGGCTATTGCACTGGGAATAACGGCCATTCTTCTTCTCATGGGGGTGCCTCTGATCTGCGTGTAGTGATATACCTGCACTGTTGCGCAGTAAGCGGCCACTCCCCAGCCAGCAGGCACCGCCACTCCCCGGATCAGGGGGCCGGAGGAGTCAGGACCGCGCCTCAGATGGCGGCATACTACTCCCTCATGGATTCCGTGAAAAGAGCCTGCGAACGGGTAAAGGAAAGGGTCCCGGGCGTATTGCCCGGGACCCTTTCAATCCGCTGAAGCGGAGCGTGATTCCTGCTCAGATGTTGAAGCCGAGGGCCCTCATCTGGTCCTTGCCATCGTCAGTGATCCGCTCCGGACCCCATGGCGGCATCCAGACCCAGTTGAGGCGCCAGTCGTCCACGATGCCGTCCAAGGACTTCCCGACCTGTTCTTCCAGGACGTCCGTCAGCGGACAAGCCGCAGTGGTCAGCGTCATGTCGATCAGCAGGGCACCGTCCTCGTCCGAGTACTTCAGGCCGTACAGCAGGCCAAGGTCCACCACGTTGACACCGAGTTCGGGGTCGATGACGTCCTTGAGCGCTTCCTCGACGTCCTCAAGGCTGGTACGCGCCGCGTTGATTTCGGTCATGGAACGATCCTAACTAGGCCTGGGCGGCAGGAGCAACGGCGACGCCGGCACCGGCGGCGTAGCGGTCGTAGCCCTCTTCTTCAAGGCGGTCGGCGAGCTCAGGGCCGCCTTCTTCCACGACCTTGCCGTCGACGAACACGTGAACGAAGTCCGGCTTGATGTAGCGGAGGATCCGGGTGTAGTGCGTGATAAGCAGTGTGCCCATGTTGCCCTGGGCGTGCGCCCGGTTGACGCCTTCGGAAACAACCTTGAGGGCGTCGACGTCCAGGCCGGAGTCGGTCTCGTCCAGGACGGCAAACTTCGGCTTGAAGAGTTCCAGCTGCAGGATCTCCACGCGCTTCTTCTCACCACCGGAGAAGCCCTCGTTGACGTTGCGCTGTGCAAAGTCGGCGTCGATGCGCAGCTGCTGCATGGCTGCCTTGACGTCCTTCGTCCAGGTACGGAGGGCCGGAGCCTCGCCATCGATGGCGGTCTTGGCAGTCCGCAGGAAGTTGGTCATGGTCACGCCCGGAACCTCTACCGGGTACTGCATGGCCAGGAAGACGCCTGCACGGGCGCGCTCGTCGACGCTCATCTCCAGGACGTCTTCGCCGTCAAGGGTGATGCTGCCGCTGGTCACCGTGTAGCGGGGGTGTCCGGCGATGGTGGAGGCAAGAGTGGATTTGCCGGAGCCGTTCGGGCCCATGATCGCGTGGGTTTCACCGGTCTTGATCGTCAGGCTGACGCCCTTCAGGATCTCCTTGGTGCCCTGCTCCGTCTCGATGCTGACGTGCAGGTCCTTGATCTCAAGAGTAGACATGCTGTTCTTTCTTTCCGTTCGTAAGTCTGGAGGACTCGGCGCTCAGTAGTTGTTAACCGGGGCGCCGTTCACAACGTTGGTCACGTCCACGTAGACGTCGTCGCCATCCACGGCGACAGCGAAAACGGGGACGGGGTCATAGGCAGGCAACTGGAGCGGCTGGCCGCTGCGCAGATCGAACTGGGAACCGTGGCCCCAGCACTCAATGGCGCAACCTTCAACTTCGCCCTCGGACAGGGAGATATCCGCATGGGAACAGGTGTCCCCAATCGCATGGATTTCACCCATTGAGTCCCTCACGATGGCTACCGGGTAGTCATCGATGAGGATGCGCAGCGCCTGCTTCACTTTGATGTCGTTGGCGCTGCACACCAGCTCACCCTTGGGTTGTTCACTCATGGTTGTCCTGACCGCCTGTGGCTAGTTGTCCGTTGCTTCGAGTTCGCGCTCGACGGCTTCGGTCAGGCGCTCCTCAATGGCGGGAACCTTGATCTTCTGGATGATCTCGTTGAGGAAGCCCCGGACGACGAGCCTGCGGGCTACGTCTTCGGGGATGCCGCGGGCCATGAGGTAGAACAGGTGCTCGTCATCAAAGCGTCCGGTGGCGCTTGCGTGGCCTGCACCCTCGATGAGGCCTGTCTCGATTTCCAGGTTGGGGACGGAGTCAGCGCGGCAGCCGTCGGTCAGCACCAGGTTCTGGTTCTTCTCGTAGCTGTCGGTTCCTTCGGCCTGCTTCTGGATCAGGACATCGCCAACCCACACTGTGTGCGCGCCCTTACCCTGAAGGGCACCCTTGTAGAGGACGTTGGATACGCAGTTGGGCTGTGCGTGGTCAACGAAAGTGCGGTGCTCAAGGTGCTGGCCGGCGTCGGCGAAGTACAGGCCGAAGAGCTCGGCTTCACCGCCGGGAGCCGCAAACCGGGCAGTGGGGGTTACTCGTACGAGGTCCCCGCCCAGGCTCACGGTGATGTGCTTGAATTTGGCGTCGCGTCCGATCCTGGCCTGCTGGGAGGAAGCGTGGACGGAGTCGTCGTTCCATTCCTGCAGGGAGACGACGGTCAGTTCCGCACCGTCCTCAAGTACGATCTCCACGTTCTCGGAGACCACGGCGGTACCCTCGTGGGAAAGAACCAGGACGGCCTTGGAGAACTTCTGTGCCACGACAACCACATGCTGGGCCGAAGCTTCAGCGCCGGTACCTGCGAGCGTGACCGTGATCTCCGACTCCACGGACGTTTCCGCGGGCACAGTGATGACGGTGGCTTCCTTGAAGTTGGCCCAGGCGTTGGCCGAGACACGGTCTTCCGGAATGCCGGCTGAACCGATCCTGACATCGTCACGGCCCACGGTCTCCACAGCTACGCCTTCCGGCGCGGCAACGGAAACAGCCGGAGCGGCGCCGTCGAGGATATCGGTGTGCAGGCCGCGGAGGCGGCGCAGCGGCGTAAAGCGCCAGTCTTCTTCCAGGCCGGTGATGGCTTTGAAGTCCTCGAGCTCGTACGAGGTGAGGCGGCCGGCCCGCGAGCTGTCCGGAACGCCTACGCCGCCACCGTGCGAATGGCCCTTGGCCGAAGCGCCCGCGAGCGGGCCCGCGGACGGCTGCTCCGCCGTCGTGCCTGTTGCGTTGATGGGCGAGAGGTTCTCGCCTTCTTCCGTGAAGCCGTCGATAAAGGGCTGTGCCGAAGGCGCGCCGATGCGTGCCTTCTCAGTAGTGATATCAGTCATTGTTAACCGACGGATCCTTCCATCTGAAGTTCAATCAAGCGGTTCAGCTCAAGGGCGTATTCCATGGGAAGCTCGCGGGCAATCGGCTCGATGAAGCCGCGCACGATCATGGCCATGGCCTCGTCCTCCGGCATGCCGCGGGACATCAGATAGAAGAGCTGCTCTTCGCTGACGCGGGAAACGGTCGCCTCGTGTCCCAGTACGACGTCGTCCTCGCGGATGTCGATGTACGGGTAGGTATCCGAGCGGGAAATCGTGTCCACCAGCAGGGCATCACAACGGACCGTGTTGGCCGAATGCTTGGCCCCTTCACGGACCTGGACCAAACCGCGGTAGGCGGCGCGGCCGCCGCCACGGGCCACGGACTTGGAGATGATGGAGCTCTTGGTGTTGGGAGCAATGTGCACCATCTTGGAACCGGTGTCCTGGTGCTGGCCCTCGCCGGCAAAAGCGATGGAGAGCGTTTCACCCTTGGCGTGCTCGCCCACGAGGTAGACGGCCGGGTATTTCATGGTCACCTTGGAGCCGATGTTGCCATCGATCCATTCCATGGTGGCGCCTTCTTCGCAGATCGCGCGCTTGGTCACCAGGTTGTAGACGTTGTTGGACCAGTTCTGGATGGTGGTGTAGCGGACGCGGGCGCCCTTCTTGACCACGATCTCGACGACGGCCGAGTGGAGGGAGTCCGAGGTGTAGATCGGAGCCGTGCAGCCTTCGATGTAGTGAACATACGAGTCTTCATCGGCGATGATCAGCGTGCGCTCGAACTGGCCCATGTTTTCCGTGTTGATGCGGAAGTAGGCCTGGAGGGGAATCTCGACGTGGACGCCCTTGGGCACGTAGACGAACGAACCACCCGACCACACTGCCGTGTTCAGCGACGCGAACTTGTTGTCACCCACCGGGATGACCGTGCCGAAGTACTCCTGGAAGATCTCCGGGTGCTCACGCAGCGCGGTATCGGTGTCGAGGAAGACAACGCCCTGGGCTTCGAGGTCCTCGCGGATCTGGTGGTAGACGACCTCGGACTCGTACTGCGCGGCCACACCGGCAACCAGGCGGTTGCGCTCGGCTTCCGGAATGCCCAGCTTTTCATAGGTGTTGCGGATGTCCTCGGGCAGGTCCTCCCACGTGGCGGCCTGCTTCTCGGTGGAGCGGACGAAGTACTTGATGTTGTCGAAGTCGATGCCCGAGAGGTCTGCACCCCAGGTAGGCATGGGCTTGCGGTCGAAGTACTTCAGGCCCTTGAGGCGGAGGTCGAGCATCCATTCGGGCTCGTTCTTCTTCTGGGAGATGTCGCGGACAACTTCTTCGTCCAGGCCACGACGGGCGTTCGCTCCAACGTCGTTTTTGTCGGCCCAGCCGTACTCGTAGTTGCCGATACCGTGGAGCTCGGGATTCTTCTCCAGAATCTCCGAGATCACAGTGCCGTCAGCGACTGCCTTCTCTGCTGTTCCTTCAGCTAATTGACCCGTCATCACGGCCTTTCTTGCTGGTTGTTTGATTCCTGGTACGGGTTGCCGGCCGGTGCTGCGGCGCCTGGGGGCACCGTTGCGGCCAGCCGCCCGGTAGGTATGTGGGTGGTGCAGACGTGACCGCCTTGCGCCAAGGTGGAAAGACGCCGGACATCGACGCCCACCAGTCGGGAAAAGACTTTGGTTTCGGTTTCACAGAACACCGGGAACTCTGCTGCCAGCTGCTGGATGGGACAGTGCCCCTGGCAGAGCTGGACGCTGGAGAACTCGGCCGGGAGAGGGGCCTTGGCCTCAATGGATTGGGCAGAGGAGACGTAGCCGTCGCGGTTGAGGGCCTTGGACAGTGCCATGGCGCGCGCGGTGATGTCCTCTCCGGCCGCCTCCACCTCCGGGGCATAGCGCCGTTCCAGTTCGGTGAACCGCTCTTCCGCGTACTGGCGGACCGACTCTTCTCCGGCAATATCCTGGAGGCGGCGCAGTGCGGACCGGGCTATGTTGAAGTAGTCATCCCCCAGCTTGGACTGGCCCTGTGAACTCAGGACGTACCGGCGCGCGGGCCGCCCCGCACCTCCGCCGGCTTTTGCCACGCGTTTGACCTCGATGACTCCGGTTCTCTCGAGGTGGTCCAAGTGGCGGCGTACGGCGGCCGGGGTGAAACCCAGGAGGTCACCGAGTTCAGCCGCGCTGACGGGACCGTTTTCGAGGACGGCTCCAAGGACGCGGTCCCGCGTGCGGTCCTCGGCGTCCGGCAGGGCAGGCGAGGCCACCAGGGCCTCCGCCGCTGCAGCATGCCGCTTGGAAGGCATGGGAAGTGGACTGCTCATGGAATACACAACACAATCATGTCGTAATTTGTTTCATGCCTCCAGTAAGGCAAGACTGACCTCACCTGCCCGCACAGTGTGACCGTACTACTTCCCGTAGAATACTGTGGTGCGATCCCCCGATTCCCCGGTCCTCACCATTGAAGGCCTCATAAAGGACGTAGGTCCCCTGGCCTCCCTCGACGGTAAAATGCTCAGGGTTGTCAGCGGCCTTTCCCTGATTGCGGAACGTGGACAGATCACCGCGCTGCTCGGTGCCAACGGCGCCGGCAAGACCACCACGTTGGAGTGCGCACAAGGGCTGCAGAAGCGAACCGGCGGATCCATCTCCCTCCTCGGCGAGGACCCCGATTCGGCGGGTGCGGAACTGAGGTCCCGCGTCGGCGTGATGCTCCAGGACGGCGGCCTCCCGCCGTCGGCCCGTCCTGTTCCACTCCTTCGGCACGTAGCGGGCATGTACCGCAACCCCATGGATGTCGACGTCCTCATGGACCGGCTGGGCATCAACCAGTTCAGCAGGACCTCGGTGCGCCGCCTGTCCGGTGGGCAGAAACAGCGGCTCGCCCTGGCAGCGGCACTGGTCGGCAATCCCGAGATCCTGTTCCTCGACGAACCCAGTGCAGGCCTGGATCCTCAATCCCGCCAGATGGTTTTCGACCTGATCGCCGAACTCCGCGATGCCGGCATGGGAATCGTGCTCACCACCCATCTCATGGATGACGCCGAGCGCCTGGCCGACTACGTTTACATCATCGACGGCGGCCATAACGTCGCCGAGGGCACAGTGGCCGAGCTCCTGCGCCACGACCATTCAACAGACATTACGGACAGGACCCTGGTGTTTGATGCCCCGCCGGGACTCGATTTTTCCGCTGTGCTCACGCCCGGCGTGCAGGTCAGCGAAACCCGGGCGGGCAGCTATTCCGTGTCCGGACCCATCACTCCCAAGGACCTGGCAGCCCTGACGGCATGGTGGGCCGAAAGGGACATCCTGCCGGCATCTTTGCGCCTTGAGGCCAGGAGTCTTGAGGATGTCTTCCTGGATATCTCCGGAAGGGACCTCCGATGAGCAAACTCTTGACGGCGAACGCCGGTCCGGCTTCCCTGGCGAAGCGGATCGTGCAGCAGGGACGCTACGAGACCATCACCATGCTGAGGAACGGCGAACAGTTGATCCTGGCGGTGGTCCTTCCCCTTCTTGCGCTCGTCGGCCTGACTGTTACCCCACTGTTGGATGGTCTGGGAGGTTCAAGGGTGGACGTGGCGACGCCCGGCATCCTTGCCCTTTGCGCGATGTCAACGGCGTTCACGGGCCAGGGCATTGCCACCGGATTCGACCGCCGCTACGGCGTTCTCCGGTTCCTTTCCACCACGCCCCTGGGACGGGGCGGCCTTATTGCCGGAAAGATCCTGGCAGTGCTTGCCGTCCTGTTGCTTCAGGTAGTGGTGGTGGCAGTGGTCGCAGCCATGCTCGGGTGGCAGCCCAAGCCGGAAGCCTGGCTCCCGGGTTTGGCACTCCTGATCCTCGGAGCCGCAGCTTTCACCGCGCTCGGCCTCCTGGTGGCCGGCACGGTCCGGCCCGAGGCCACCCTTGCCATCACCAATCTCCTGTGGATTTTGCTGGGGGCCCTGGGCGGAATCGTGGTGCCTGCCGAAAGACTGCCGGGTGCGGTCCAAGGCCTTGTGCATTTCCTCCCCTCAGGCGCGCTTGGGCAGGCATTGCGCGACGTATTCCTGACAGGCACCGTACCGTTGGCCGGTGTCCTGGTACTTCTGCTCTGGACGCTGCTTGCAGGGGCTGCGGCCATCCGCTGGTTCAAGTGGAACTGATCGATTAAGACGAACTGAGGACTGAGAAATTGTGAGCACGGCGTCCCGCCTTCCGAAAACCGTCCAGCGGCTGGCATCCAAGTTGCCGACGGAGATCAACCGCGCCATCAGGCGACTGGCCGTTCTTTCCCTGATTGGGCAGACAGTCCTCGTGGTCACCGGTGGGGCCGTTCGCCTCACAGCATCCGGCCTGGGTTGCCCCACCTGGCCACGCTGCACCGACGACTCCCTGGTCAACACTCCGGAGATGGGCATCCATGGTTTCATCGAGTTCGGCAACCGGCTCCTGACCTTTGCCTTGGCAGCGGTGGCAGCCCTCATGCTGGTGTACTTGTGGAACTTGCGCAAGGAACGCCGTGATCTGTTCCTGCTTGCCCTGGGTCTGCTGGCCAGCATCCCGGCACAGGCAGTGATCGGCGGGATCACCGTACTCTCCGGCCTCAACCCGTGGGTGGTGGGGCTCCACTTCCTGGTCTCCATGGCCCTGGTGGTCTTTGCGACGCTTTTGGTCAACCGCGCGTTCGGGCGCACGGGGCGTTTCATGAACCGCTCCCTGCCGTCCCTTCCGGGTGCAGCCCGCCCGGTCATGATGGCCGTTGCTGTGTTTTCCGCCATTGCCGTGATGCTGGGGGTGGTGGTGACCGGTGCGGGTCCCCACGCCGGTGACGCGGACGCGCCCCGGAACAACCTTGACTGGGACCTCTTCTCGCACATTCACGCCATCCCCGCCTACCTCATCACCGCAGGTTCGTTCTTTGCGGTCTACCTGGTCTTCCGGCACAAAATCGGCGGCCCCTTCCGCACGGCCGCCTACCTGATGCTGGCAGTTACGGTGCTTCAGGCGATCATCGGCTTCACTCAGTACTACAACGGAATTCCGGCGCTGCTGGTGGGAGCACACATGCTGGGTGCGGCACTGCTTATGAGCGCGGCCACCAATGCGGCAGACCTGGCAAAGGCGAGCCCGGCCACGTAGGCAGGGCCACGCCGCCCAGCGCATCCGCGTCACCTTAGGATCCCCGGGCCGGGACGCCGCGTATCGGCCAACCTCGGACTCACCGCTGCGGGAGCCTTGGGCAGGTGATGAAAAAGCCCGACGCCGGCACCCAGGTGGGTGCCGGCGTCGGGCTTTAACTCCTGGAGGCTGTGCTCCTTAGCCGCCGATCAGCGGCGAACCGACGAACGGATCCACGGCCAGGGCAATAAAGAGAAGCGTCAGGTAGCTGATGGAACCGTGGAAGACCTTCATGGCTCCCTTGTTGGAGACGTCACCGCCCTGTGCCCGCTTATACAGTGCGTGGCTCTCGTAGAGGAACCAGGCGCCGGCGGCAACGGCAGCCACCGTATAAACCCAGCCGGCACCGCCGACCGGAATCATCAGGAGGGAACACGCGACCATGGCCCACGCGTAGAGGACGACCTGGACGGAAACGACCTTTGCGCCGGCGATCGCCCCCAGCATGGGCACGTTGGCGTTGCGGTAGTCTTCGCCGTACCGCATGGACAGGGGCCAGTAATGCGGTGGTGTCCAGAGGAAGATGACCATGAAGAGGACGATGGCCGGCCACTCCACGGTATTGGTAACGGCGGCCCAGGCGATCAGGACAGGAAAGCAGCCCGCAGCGCCTCCCCAGACAATGTTCTGGGCCGTACGGCGCTTAAGGATCATGGTGTAAATGACCACGTAGAACACGATCGCACCCAGGCCCAGCCATGCAGAGAGCGGGTTGGCCCCGAACCAAAGAATGGCAATCGAAGCAGCGCCAAGCACCCACGCGAAGACCAGGGCCTCACGGGGGGTCACCTCTCCTGTAACAAGGGGGCGCTTTTCCGTCCGGTGCATCAGTTTGTCGATGTCACGGTCGATGTAGCAGTTGAAGACACCGGCGCTGCCGGCGGCGAACGCGCCGCCCACCAGCGTGGCCAGGATGAGTCCCAGGGAGGGGAAGCCGCGCTGCGCGAAAATCATGGTGGGCAGCGTGCTGACCAGGAGCAGTTCGATGACGCGGGGTTTGGTGAGTGCGAGATACGCCTTGAACTTACGGGAGAATCCGATGCTTCCCCGGGCCGGGGACGCGTTGAGGTGCGTATCAGTTGTGCTCACGGCGGCAGTCACTCTGTTCTATGCTCTGGGGTTCTCGCAGCAGTTGCCGTCCGGGACTCCGACGTGGGACCGCGGGCGCGCGAACTGCTGGTGGCCTCCAAATATCATACCGTGGCCGGGCACGGGCCAATGTCCGCAAAAAACGCCAATGTTTCCGAATCTTCACGCCTCCGCGGCGCCTTGGTGATTCATATAAGCGAATTTCTGTCCAGTTAGTGGGATTCCCTGAGTCCCACGACACGTTTCGGGCTAAGCTGTGAGCAGATCAGCACACGTCGACTTTCCGGGAAACCGTATTCTCGGATCTCCGTGCGTCTGGATGAGAGATCAACGTTTCAATGGTGAACGGCTGGGAGACACATTGCAGCGGGCCGCCATCCTGAGCTTCTGCGTGCCGTCTCCATAAACTTGCCGTCAGCACAGAGAGGGGCTCGGTTTTCGTGCCACATTTGGAAGAGCAACAACTGTCCTGGACCGATCTGGACAAGAAGGCCGTGGACACCGTTCGGGTGTTGGCTGCGGACGCTGTGGAGAAGGTGGGCAACGGACACCCCGGTACCGCGATGAGTTTGGCTCCCGCGGCGTACCTGCTGTTCCAGAAGCTCATGCGCCACGATCCGAAGAACCCTGACTGGATTGGCCGTGACCGTTTCATCCTGTCTCCGGGCCACACTTCTTTGACTCTTTACATCCAGTTGTTCCTCTCCGGTTACGGCCTGGAATTGAAGGACCTCGAGGCGCTGCGTACCTGGGGTTCGCTGACTCCGGGCCACCCGGAGTACAAGCACACCGCCGGTGTTGAAATCACTACCGGACCGCTGGGCCAGGGTCTGGCGTCGTCGGTCGGTTTCGCGTACTCCCAGCGCCGCCAGCGCGGCCTGTTCGACGCCGATGCTCCCGCCGGCCAGTCGCCGTTCGACCACACCATCTGGGTCATCGCTTCCGACGGCGATCTCCAGGAAGGTGTCACCTCGGAGGCTTCCTCCCTGGCCGGGCACCAGGAACTGGGCAACCTCGTGGTGATCTACGACGAGAACCACATCTCCATCGAAGACGACACCGACATCGCGTTCACCGAGGATGTCCTGAAGCGCTACGAGGCCTATGGCTGGCACACCCAGCGCGTGGACTGGACCAAGACCGGCGAATATGTCGAGGATGTCCAGGAACTGTACTCGGCGCTGCTGGCGGCCAAGGCCGAAACGACCAAGCCCTCCATCATTTCGCTGCGCACCATCATCGGCTACCCGGCTCCGAAGAAGCAGAACACCGGCAAGATCCACGGTTCGGCCCTGGGCGCCGAGGAAGTTGCCGCGCTGAAGACGGTCCTGGGTTTCGACCCGGAAAAGTCCTTCGACATTGACGAAGAGGTTCTGGCCCACGCCCGCAAGGTTGTTGAGCGTGGTTCCGAGGAACGCGCAGCCTGGCAGGCCAGGTTCGAGGCATGGCAGCAGGGCAACCCGGACGGCGCCGCTTTGCTCGAGCGCATTGAGGCCAAGAAGCTTCCGGTGGGCATCGACGCTGCCCTTCCGGTGTTCGAGGCCGGCAAGGACGTTTCCACCCGTGCCGCTTCGGGCAAGGTCCTGAACGCGATTGGACCTGTCCTGCCCGAACTCTGGGGCGGGTCCGCTGACCTGGCGGAGTCGAACAACACCACGATCGAGGGCTCGCCCTCGTTCATCCCGGCATCGCGCTCCACGGACGCCTGGAAGGGCAACCCGTACGGCCGCGTGCTGCACTTCGGTATCCGTGAGCACGCCGCTGCCTCGATCGTGAACGGCATCTCCCTGCACGGCCGCACGCGTGCGTTCTCTGGCACGTTCCTGATCTTCTCGGACTACCAGCGTCCGGCCATCCGTCTTGGCGCTCTGATGGGTGTTCCGTCCCTGTACGTGTGGACGCACGACTCCATCGGCCTGGGCGAAGACGGCCCCACCCACCAGCCGGTGGAACAGCTCGCCTCCCTGCGCGCCATCCCGGGCCTGGACGTGGTCCGCCCCGGTGACGCGAACGAAGTCTCCGCTGCCTGGAAGGCCATGCTGGAGAACCACGAGAACCCGGCAGGGATCGTGCTGACCCGCCAGAACATCCCCACCTACGCCCGCGGTGAAGGCGAGGCCACCGGTGATACCTTCGCATCCACCGCAGGTGTGGCCAAGGGCGGCTACGTCCTGGCCGAGGCCTCCAAGGACGGTGAAACGGTGGACGCCCAGGTGATCCTGATCGGCACCGGCTCCGAGGTCCAGCTCGCCGTGCAGGCCCGCGAAGCACTCCAGGCAGAAGGCATCGCCACCCGCGTCGTCTCCATGCCGTGTGTCGAGTGGTTCAACAAGCAGGACGAGGCCTACCGCGAATCCGTCTTGCCCGCAGCAGTCAAGGCCCGCGTCTCCGTCGAAGCCGGACTCTCCCAGGGCTGGCGCGAATTCGTCGGTGACGCCGGCCGCTCCATCTCGCTGGAACACTTCGGCGCCTCGGCTGACTACAAGCGGCTCTTCCAGGAGTTCGGCATCACCGCCGAGGCTGTCGCCGCAGCCGCCAAGGACTCCCTCGCAGACGCCGCAGCATAACCGTCTGACCCCCTAAGACAGGAGAAATTCAATGACTACTCCAACACAGCAGCTTTCCGATGCCGGCGTTTCCATCTGGCTCGACGACCTCTCCCGCGGACGCCTTGAAACCGGTACCCTGCAGAAGCTCATCGATGAAAAGAACGTCGTTGGCGTGACCACGAACCCGTCGATCTTCCACGCCGCCATCACCTCGGGCACGGACTACGACGCCACGATCGCCAAGCAGGCAGCAGCAGGCGCCAGCGTCGAGGAGACCATCTTCGAGATCACCACTACCGACGTCGCCGACGCCTGCGACCTCTTCGCTCCGATCGCCGCAGCGACCAACGGTGTTGACGGCCGTGTCTCCATTGAGGTCGATCCCCGCCTCGCCTGGGACACCGCCGGTACCATCGCGGAAGCCAAGCACCTGCACGCCAAGGTGAACAAGGACAACGTCCACATCAAGATCCCGGCAACCCTGGAAGGCCTCGAAGCCATCACGGCAACCCTGGCCGAAGGCATCAGCGTCAACGTCACGCTGATCTTCTCCCTGGAGCGCTACCGCGCAGTCATCAACGCCTTCCAGTCCGGTTTGGAGCAGGCGAAGGAGAACGGTCACGACCTCTCCAGGATCCACTCGGTCGCATCATTCTTCGTCTCCCGCGTGGACACCGAGATCGACAAGCGGCTCGATGCCATCGGAACCGACGAGGCCAAGGCTCTCAAGGGCAAGGCAGGCGTTGCCAACGCGCGCCTCGCCTACCAGGTCTACGAAGAGCTGTTCTCCACCGAACGCTGGGCACTCCTGGCCGAAGCCGGCGCCCGTCCCCAGCGTCCGCTGTGGGCATCCACCGGCGTCAAGGACCCGGCATACCCGGACACCCTGTATGTTACGGAGCTCGTAGCTCCGGGTGTCGTCAACACCATGCCCGAGAAGACGCTTGATGCTACTTTCGACCACGGCGTCGTCACCGGGGACACCGTCTCCGGAACCTACGAGGACGCCAATGCAACCCTGAACGCCCTTGAAGGCCTTGGCGTCGCTTACAACGACGTCGTGGCGCTCCTTGAGTCCGAGGGGCTTGAGAAGTTCGTAGCCAGCTGGAAAGAACTGCTGGCCGACGTCGAAGGCGCTCTCGCAACTGCACGGAAGGCTTCCTAACCAACAATGAGCACAATCAGCTACGACGCCAGCGGTGCTGCACAGCAGGCTATCGCCCAGCACATCGACGCCCTGGTCGAGGACAAAATCGCAACAAGGATTTTCGCCAAGGACCATACTCTGTGGGGTCCTGACGCCGAATCCGAGTCCGCCATCAGGCTGGGCTGGGTAGAGGCTCCAGCCGTCTCCCAGCCTCTGGTTGCGGAGATTCTGGAATTGCGTGACGCCTTGCGCGCAGAGGGCGTCTCCCATATCGTCCTGTGCGGCATGGGTGGATCCTCGCTGGCCCCCGAGGTCATCGCCGGTACCGCCGGCGTCGAGCTGACTGTGCTGGACAGCACCGACCCCGAACAGGTCAGTGCTGCCCTTGCCGACCGCCTGGAGGAAACAGCCATTGTGGTTTCCTCCAAGTCAGGTTCCACTGTGGAGACCGACTCGCAGCGCCGCGTCTTCGAGAAGGCCTTCAACGAGGCCGGAATCGAAGCGGCCAGCCGGATCATCATCGTGACGGATCCTGGCTCTCCCTTGGACAAGGCATCCCGTGAGGCCGGCTACCGTGCTGTCTTCAACGCTGACCCCAACGTCGGCGGACGGTTCTCGGCCTTGACCGCGTTCGGCCTGGTCCCGTGCGGCCTGGCCGGCGTCGACATCCAGGCCTTCCTCGATGAGGCTGAAGAGGCTGCGGAGGTCCTCAACGAGGACTCCAACGACAACATCGGCCTTGCTCTCGGCATCGCCCTGGGGGGAACCACCCCCCTGCGCAACAAGATCGTCATCGCCGAGGACGGCTCCGGGATTGTCGGTTTCGCCGACTGGGCCGAACAGCTGATCGCCGAATCCACCGGCAAGTCGGGCACGGGTGTCCTGCCGGTCGTTGCCGGCCCGGACTCCCCCGAAGCCGTTGCGGGCGCGGACGACGTCCTGGTGGTGCGCCTGGTGGATGCCGACGCGGACGTTGATCTTCGCGACAACGAGGTGGCCATCGCAGGCGGACTCGCATCCCAGATGTTCGTCTGGGAATTTGCCACCGCAGTTGCCGGCCGGTTGCTCGGCATCAATCCCTTCGACCAGCCGGATGTCGAGGCCGCCAAGGTTGCTGCCCGCGGTCTGTTGGACGCACGTCCCGAGCCCACACCTGCGGCTTTCACGGACGGCTCCGTGGAAGTTCGGGGCGGCGACTGGCTCGGCTCCGCAGCGACAGTCACCGACGCGGTCCAGGCTCTGCTGGATCAGCTGGGCGCTGACGGCTACCTGAGCGTCCAGGCGTACCTTGACCGGATCGCCCACGCTCCCCTGGAAGGAATCCGTGACGAACTGGCCGCTGTGTCCGGGCGCCCGGTCACCTTCGGTTGGGGACCGCGCTTCCTGCACTCCACGGGGCAGTTCCACAAGGGTGGACCCGCCATTGGAGTGTTCCTCCAGGTCACGGCAGCCGCCTCCACGGACCTGGAGATTCCGGACCGCCCGTTCACCTTCGGTGAGCTTATTGCGGCCCAGGCCTCGGGCGACGCCCAGGTCCTTGAAGGACACGGCCGTCCCGTGCTTCGCCTGCATCTCACTGACCGTGCAGCAGGCGTAGCCCAGCTCCAGGAAGTCGTCGCTGCGTTGGCCGGGCAGGCCAGCGCACTCGAAAGCTAAGGCACAAAACCAAACATGCCAGAAACTGAAAACGGCAGGAAGAACGCCGGGCTGCGGAACCCCTTGCGGGACCCGCGGGACCGCCGTCTGAACCGTATTGCAGGGCCGTCGTCGTTGGTCTTCTTCGGAGTCACCGGCGACCTCGCCCGAAAGAAACTCATGCCCGCGGTCTACGACCTCGCCAACCGGGGCCTCCTTCCGCCGAGCTTTGCCTTGGTGGGCTTCGGCCGCCGCGACTGGGACGACGCCGACTTCGCGGCCGAGGTCAAGGAAAACGTCAAGGCCCACGCCCGCACCAGGTTCGATGAAGCCGTGTGGGAGCAGTTGGCGTCCGGCGTCCGCTTCGTCAAGGGCGAGTTCGACGACGACGACGCCTTCGAGCGCTTGGGCGACGTCCTCGAAGAACTCGACGAGAACCGTGGCACCCGGGGAAACCACGGCTTCTACCTGTCAATCCCGCCCAAGGCGTTCGAACAGGTCTGCCGGCAGCTGTCCAAGCACGGCCTGGCCCAGGCCAAGCCGGGCCAGTGGCGGCGCGTGGTCATCGAGAAGCCGTTCGGCCACGACCTCGAGTCGGCACGGCAGCTGAACGACATTGTGGAATCGGTGTTCCCGCCGGACGCTGTGTTCCGTATCGACCACTACCTGGGCAAGGAAACAGTCCAGAACATCCTGGCCCTGCGCTTTGCCAACCAGTTGTTCGAGCCGCTGTGGAACGCCAACTATGTTGACCACGTGCAGATCACGATGGCCGAGGACATCGGTACCGGCGGCCGCGCCGGCTACTACGACGGCGTGGGCGCAGCCCGCGATGTCATCCAGAACCACCTGCTGCAATTGCTGGCGCTGACGGCCATGGAGGAGCCCATCTCCTTCAACGCCGACGACCTCCGTGCGGAAAAGGAGAAGGTCCTGGCTGCCGTGAAGCTGCCTGAGGACCTTTCAACCCACTCCGCCCGGGGACAGTTCACCGGTGGCTGGCAGGGGGGCGAGGAAGTCCAGGGCTACCTGGACGAAGACGGCATTCCTGCGGACTCGAAGACCGAAACCTACGCCGCCATCCGGGTGGACATCAATACCCGCCGCTGGCATGGGGTTCCGTTCTACCTTCGCGCCGGAAAGCGCCTGGGCCGTCGGGTGACCGAGATTGCCGTGGTGTTCAAGCGTGCACCCAACTTGCTCTTCCGCGACCACGGTGAAGACGACTTCGGGCAAAACGCAGTGGTCATCCGCGTACAACCGGATGAGGGCGCAACCATCCGCTTCGGTTCCAAGGTCCCGGGCACGCAGATGGAAGTCCGCGACGTCACCATGGACTTCGGTTACGGCCACTCCTTCACGGAGTCCAGTCCCGAAGCCTATGAGCGGCTGATCCTGGACGTCCTCCTGGGCGAGCCGCCGCTGTTCCCGCGGCACCAGGAAGTGGAGCTGTCCTGGAAGATCCTCGACCCGTTCGAGGAATACTGGGCTGGTCTGGACGAACAACCTCAACCCTACGCACCGGGCAGCTGGGGGCCGGCATCCGCCGACGAACTCCTGGCCCGTGACGGACGAACCTGGAGAAGGCCATGATCGTAGATCTTCCCGACACAACCACGTCCAAGATCTCGAAGAAGATCATGTCGCTGCGTGAACAGGGCGGTGTCATCGCGCTGGGTCGAGTGCTCACGCTGGTGGTGGTTACCAAGTCCGGGCAGGAGGAGGAAGCCATCGAGGCCGCCAACGAGGCGAGCCGGGAACACCCCTGCCGGATCATCGTGCTTGCCGACGCCGGGGTCGAAGCGCCCGACCGCCTCGATGCGCAGATCCGCGTGGGAGGCGACGCCGGAGCCTCCGAGGTCATCGTGCTGCGCGGCTACGGCCAGATGGCCCACGAGAGCGAGTCGCTGGTGGCTGCGTTGCTGCTGCCGGACGCTCCGATTGTGGCATGGTGGCCCCACGGAGCGCCGGAGAGCGCCTGCGACACATCCATCGGCAGGATTGCCCACCGGCGTATCACGGACTCGGCCAATGAGGCGGATCCCGCCCAGGCATTGGAGAACATCCGCCGCACGTACAAGGCCGGTGACACCGACCTTGCCTGGACGCGGTTGACCAATTGGCGCATCCAGCTTGCGGCGGTTCTCGACCAGGTGGACAGCGATCCTGTCTCTGCCATCGCGGTCGAAGGGGCGTCGGACTCCCCCAGCACCCTCCTGCTTGCCGCCTGGCTGACGTTGGCTTTGCAGGCCCCGGTCACGATCGTGGCGGACCCGGCCGGCACCGGGATCCGGCGTGTACGCCTGACCCGTGCCAGCGGTGATGTCCAACTGTTCCGCCCGGGCTTGTCCGTGGCTGAACTGACGCAGCCCGGACAGCCGGCCCAGCGCATCACCCTCCCCCGCCGCAGCCTTCGGGACTGCCTGGCAGAAGAACTCCGCCGTCTGGATCCTGACGAAGTCTTCGGAGAAGTGATTACCATGGGACTGCCACTTACCAGCCAGAGGAGAGTCCAGACCAGTGCACGCTGAGCCAAGAGTTAGCATCCATCCCGACTCCAAGGTGTTGATGGCTGCCATTGCGGCACGCCTGATCACCAAGCTTGTCGACGTACAGGACAAGCACGGCGAAGCCACGGTTGTCCTGACGGGCGGCACCGTGGGCATCGGGACGCTCAAGGCTGTGGCGGACTCTGCCGCAGCTCCTGCAGTTGACTGGTCCAGGGTGAACTTTTGGTGGGGGGACGAGCGCTTCGTCGCTGCCGACAGCGACGAGCGGAACACCCGTCAGGCTCACCAGGCACTGCTGTCGCAGTTGCCTGTCGATCCTGCCCGTGTCCACGAGCCCGGCTCCTCAGACGATTTCGCCACGGCGCAGGAGGCGGCCGATGACTACGCGGCGCGACTCAAGGCGGCAGCAGAAGCCGAACACGCAGCCGACATGTCTGACGACCGGCCGGAAAGTCCGTCAGACCTGCCACGGTTCGATGTGCTGCTTCTTGGCGTAGGACCTGATGCACACGTGGCGTCGCTCTTCCCCGAACAAGCCGGTATCCGCGAAAAGGGCCGGACTGTGGTGGGCGTCGAAAATTCACCCAAGCCGCCGCCGTCGCGCGTGTCCCTTACCCTGCCGGCGATCAACACCGCCCAGGAAATTTGGATGGTCGTGGCAGGCGAGGACAAAGCAGGTGCGGTAGGCCTGGCACTTGCCGGGGCGAACCCGGTTCAGGTACCGGCTGCCGGTCCTGTGGGTCGGTCCCGGACCCTCTGGCTTATCGACGAGAACGCTGCTTCACGCGTCCCCCAGCAACTGGTCCGGAAGGACCCGGCCGGCGCGTAACCGCTCCAGCGCTCCAGCCAGGACCGTTTCGGCGTCCTGGCTGGAGCGTCTTTCTTTAACGTAGTCCAGGTGGGATTTATACAGTTCGTCGTCCGGCCGGGTTGGGGAGGCAGTTCCCGGCTCCCTGGCCGCGGTCAGCCCGCACTTGGGACAATCCCAGGTCTTGGGGATCTGATCGTCGGGCAGCTTAAGGAAAATAAGCCGCGTTTCATGTCCCTTGGCGCACCAATAGGGGACACGAATACGCGGCAATTGCTCAGCTTCGCCTGGATCGCTGTGATTCCTTGCTCCGGAACCAAGCGCAACTCCTGCGCGGGTACCCCGGTAGCCGGGCGTGCCATGAACCATTGTTTGAACCCCCTGGGCGGCGAGGTGGTGGGCCGTGGCGGCCAGTCGGCCCTGCGGCCGACACGCCCATTGTAATGCGGGGTGTACGACGGCGGCACCCGTCTTCCGGGTGCCGCCGTCGTGAATACATGGAAAGCCTCAGGCTTTGGCTACGAATCTCCGCCGGAGGTGAAGCGCATGATGAGGCCCAACCCGATGATGACAAGGCCCCAGGTGACACCAAGGATGATGGTAAAGCGGTTGAGGTTCCGCTCAGCAACACCGGAGGAGCTCAGTCCGGAGCTCATACCGCCACCGAACATGTCGGACAGCCCGCCGCCCCTTCCCTTGTGAAGCAGGATGAGCAGCGTCAGCAGCAGGCTGGTTACACCCAGCAGAATCTGCAGGATGACTTGGAGAACGTCCACAACGGCCTTTCGAAGAAGCGGAAAACGGGAGCCGGACTAGTCCGTCACGAGGTGGCTCTCGAACCTGACAATGTTAGCAAACTCGGCGGGGTCCAGGCTGGCGCCACCCACAAGGAGCCCGTCAACGTCAGCTTCAGCCATGATGGCAGCCGCGTTGTTGGCCTTGACCGAGCCTCCATAGAGCAGGCGCGTCTTGAGGGCAACCGACTCATCAAAGAGCCTGGCCAACTCATCCCGGATGGCGGCGCACATTTCCTGGGCGTCGCCGGGACCTGCGACTTCACCGGTACCAATGGCCCAGACGGGCTCGTAAGCCACCACGAGTTCGGCCGCTTGCTCGCCGGTCAGCCCTTCGACGCCTGCGCGCAGCTGTGCAAGCGTGTGCTCCACGTGCGTGCCCGCCTGCCGGACCTCGAGGCCTTCCCCGACACAAAGGACGGGGGTGACTTGGTGACGGAACGCTGCCTTGACCTTGGCGTTCAGGACTTCGTCGGACTCATGGTGGATGGTGCGCCGTTCGCTGTGGCCTACCAGGACGTAGGAGCAACCCAGCTTGTTCAGGAACTGGCCGGAGATGTCACCCGTGTACGCGCCGGAATCGAACTGGGAGAGGTCCTGAGCACCGTAGACAACATCGAGGTCGTCCCCCTGTACCAGGGTCTGCACGCCGCGGAGATCGGTGAACGGCGGGAAGACAGCAACTTCGACCCGCTTGTAGTCGTGCTTGGCGTCGGAGAGGGTCCACGCCAGCTTCTGCAGCAGGGTGATGCCCTGGACATGGTCCATGTTCATCTTCCAGTTGCCTGCGATGAAGGGCTTGCGGACAAAGTTGCCGTTGGCAGAGGTAGTCACATGAACTCCAAAAGATTTCAGGGGATTAAGGAAACAGCCGGCAGGGCGCTGTGATGCACCCTGCCGGCCGGTTGCTGGTCAGCGGTCCAGGACGCTCAGGCCCGGAAGTTCCTTGCCTTCAAGGTACTCCAGGCTTGCCCCGCCACCGGTGGAGATATGCCCGAACTGTGAGTCCTCGAAGCCCAGGGTGCGGACGGCGGCGGCAGAGTCTCCACCACCAACCACCGTGAAGGCGACAGTGTCCGTCAGCGCCTGGGCGATTGCCCTGGTTCCGCCGGCGAAAGCCGCGAACTCGAACACGCCCATCGGGCCGTTCCAGAACACGGTCTTGGCGCCTTCGATCTGTGCGGCAAAGGCAGTGGCGGTCGCGGGTCCGATGTCCAGGCCGATGCCGGAGGCGCCGAAGGAGCTCTCCTCGATGGCGTCGGCTGCTACGACTTCGTGCTCGGCGTCCGCGGCAAAGCGGTTCGCAACCACGACGTCGGTCGGAATGACGAACGACGTCCCGGCGTCGGCTGCCCTCTTGAGGTAGTCCTGGACAACAGGAATCTGGTCCTCTTCAAGCAGGCTGCCGCCAACCTTGCAGCCGTTGGCCGCCAGGAAGGTGAAGAGCATGCCGCCGCCGACGAGGATGGTGTCAGCCTTGCCGATGAGGTTGTCGATGACGGCGAGCTTGTCGGATACCTTGGAGCCGCCGAGGACCACCACGTAGGGGCGCTGGGTGTCGGTGGTCAGCTTGCGCAGGACCTCGACCTCGGTGTGGACGAGGTCGCCCAGGTAGGACGGAAGCCGCGTGGCGACGTCGAAGACACTGGCGTGCTTGCGGTGCACTGCACCGAAAGCATCGTCCACGAATGCCCCGTTCCCGCCGGTGAGGGCCACGAGTTCGTCCGCGAATGCGCCGCGGTCGGCGTCGTCCTTGCTGGTCTCGCGGGCGTCGAAGCGGACGTTCTCCAGGATCAGGACTTCGCCGTCCTGGAGCGCCGCTGCGCGGGCTTTGGCGGACTCGCCAACGGTGTCGTCGGCCAATGCCACCGTGAAGTCCGCCAGTTCCGCGAGGCGGGCTGCTGCAGGCTTCAGGGAGTACTTTTCCTCGGGTGCACCCTTGGGGCGGCCGAGGTGGGCGGTTACGAGCACACGGGCACCGGCGTCCGAGAGCTTCTTGAGGACCGGGAGGGATGCCTTGATACGGCCGTCATCGGTCACTGTAGAGCCGTCGAGCGGCACATTGAGGTCACTTCTGACCAGAATGTACCGCCCGCGGACACCTTCAGCGATGAGTTCGTTGAGGGTGTGAGATGTCATGTGTCTACCCTAGCCCAGCTTGGATGCGACAAGCTCCGTGAGGTCTACGAGGCGGTTGGAGTAGCCCCACTCGTTGTCATACCAGGACACAACCTTGACCTGGTTGCCGATCACCTTGGTCAGCCCGGAGTCGAAGATCGACGATGCCGGGTCGCCGACGATGTCGGAAGAAACGATCGGCGCGTCGGTGTAGGTGAGGATTCCTGCCCACTGCTCCGACTCAGCCGCCGCCTTGACTGCAGCGTTGACTTCGTCCACGGTGACTTCGCGGGAAACGGTGACGGTGAGGTCCGTGGCGGAACCCGTCGGCACGGGAACGCGGATGGCGTAGCCGTCCAGCTTGCCCTTGAGCTCAGGGAGGACCAGTCCGATTGCCTTGGCGGCGCCGGTGGACGTGGGAACCATGTTGACGGCGGCGGCACGGGCACGTCGGAGGTCCTTGTGGGGGCCGTCCTGCAGGTTCTGGTCCGCCGTGTAGGCGTGCACGGTGGTCATCAGGCCGCGTTCGATGCCAAAGGCATCGTTGACTACCTTGGCCAGCGGGCCGAGGCAGTTGGTGGTGCAGGAGGCGTTGGAGATGATGTTGTGCTGGGCGGGATCGTAGAGGTTGTCGTTGACGCCCATGACGATCGTGATGTCTTCGTCGCTTGCCGGAGCGGAAATAAGGACCTTCTTGGCACCAGCATCGATGTGCTTCTGTGCGGCCGCGGCCTGGGTGAAGAAACCGGTGGACTCGATCACGATGTCGACGCCGAGGTCGGCCCAGGGAAGGTTTGCGGGGTCACGCTCGGCGAGAACCTTGATGGCCTTGCCGTCCACGACGATATTGCCATCCACGACTTCAACGGACTGGGTCAGACGGCCGCCGACAGAGTCGTACTTCAGGAGATGGGCGAGGGTTTCGGGGCTGGTGAGGTCGTTGACGGCGACAATCTCAAGGTCTGCGCCCTGGGCCAGCGCTGCGCGGAAGTAGTTGCGGCCGATGCGGCCGAAGCCGTTGATACCAATACGGGTGGTCACTGTTTGTCAATCTCCTTGGTGCTCTTGCAAGCACGCCTCGTGAGTTGGATTAGAGGTCCAACCAACAGACCCCGCACGTCATTGGGCAGAGGTGATTATCAGATCGGAGGGCGACCAGCCACGTTGCTGAAGGCTAACCGCCTTCCGTGATCCATCTTACGTTTAACTAAGCCTGCCCCCGCAACTGCGGGGGCAGGCTTTTCAGCATTTGGCCCTAATTCACTATAAAAGTGACTTTTGTTACACCCGTGTCAACGAGGGCTCACCAACTACAGGACGATGAGGCCCGTGGCGTTGGCGCGGGCAGCTTCGAAGCGCTTGGCGACATCTGCCCAGTTCACGATGTTCCAGAAAGCCTTGACGTAGTCAGCCTTGACGTTGACGTAGTCCAGGTAGAAGGCGTGCTCCCACATGTCGAGCATGAGCAGCGGGGTGGTGCCGACGGCAACGTTGCCCTGCTGGTCGTAGAGCTGTTCGATCAGCAGGTTGCCGGCAATGGGCTCGTAGGCCAGGAAGGCCCAGCCGGAGCCCTGCAGGCCCAAAGCTGCTGCCGTGAACTGCGCGCGGAAGGCGTCGAAGGATCCGAAAGCGTCGTCGATCGCGGCCGCGAGCTCACCCTCGGGCTTGTCGCCGCCGTCCGGGGAGATGTTGTTCCAGAACACGGAGTGGTTGATGTGGCCACCGGTGTGGAACGCGAGGTCCTTGGAGAGGCGGTTGATGTTGGCGTAGTCACCCTTGTCGCGGGCGTCAGCCAACTGCGCGAGGGCGTTGTTCGCGCCGGCAACATAGGCAGCGTGGTGCTTGCTGTGGTGCAGCTCCATGATCTTCGCCGAAATGTGCGGCTCGAGTGCTGCGTAGTCGTAGCCGAGCTCGGGCAGAACGTACTCTGTCACGAAATCCTCCAATGTCGTGGACCGTAGTCCGGTTTGGTCATTCTCGTACTATCCATCCGGCTGGCTGACCAACCGGAAATCCTTGGGGAGGAAGACTGTGCCGGCCCCTGAGGGAAACAACCCGCAGCAGCCTTGCAGTATTTCCTCCGCACTTTCCCGATTCTATGGGTGCGGACTACTCGTCCATCATTTCGGGAGTCACATTTGCTTCTGTGCCCGGTATACCCAGATCCAGGGCGCGCTTGTCGGCCATGGCCAGCAGTCGCCGGATCCGGCCGGCTATGGCGTCCTTGGTCATGGGCGGATCTGCCAGGCGGCCGAGTTCGTCAAGACTGGCCTGTTTGTGGGCCACACGAAGCTCACCTGCGTACTTGAGATGGTCCGGCACATCGTCGCCAAGAATCTCCAGTGCCCGGTCAACCCGGGCGCCGGCAGCCACGGCAGCCTGTGCGGAACGGCGCAGGTTGGCGTCGTCGAAATTGGCCAGCCTGTTGGCGGTTGCCCTGACTTCCTTCCGCATCCTCCGCTCTTCCCAGACCATGAGGGCATCGTGCGCTCCCATCCGGGTCAGCAGGGCGGCAATCGTGTCACCGTCCCGGATGACCACCCTGTCCACGCCGCGGACTTCCCGGGCCTTGGCCTGGATGCCCAGCCGGCGGGCAGCCCCCACCAATGCGAGGGCTGACTCCGGCCCTGGGCACGTCACTTCCAAGGATGACGACCTGCCCGGTTCCGTCAATGATCCGTGGGCCAGGAAGGCTCCCCGCCAGACGGCCTCTGCGTCGGCTGCGGAACCATTGACAACCACGGAGGGCAGGCCACGGACGGGACGGCCGCGCCCATCCAGCAGGCCGGTCTGCCGGGCCAGGGCTTCTCCGTCCCGGACAACGCGGACAACATAACGGCTGCCGCGCCTCAGTCCCCCACCGGAGACCACGATGATCTCGCTCTGGTGTCCGTAGACCTCGGCGATGGCCGCCCGCAGCCGGCGGGCGGTGGAGGCAAGATCGACCTCTGCCTCTATGACGATCCGTCCGGAGATGATGTGCAGGCCGCCGGCAAAGCGGAGCATAGCCGAAACTTCGGCTTTGCGAACGGACGATTTCTTGATGTCCAGCCGGGACAGCTCGTCCTTGACCGACGCGGTTAATGCCATCGCGTGTGTGTTCCTAACTGTTCCCGAAAATGTCGTGGTACGCCGCGGCCAGCCTCAGTGGATCATGGACGGGGCGGCGCCTCGAAGCCCCTACTTTACCCAACACAACTTCCGCGCCAATCATCCCCGCAGCTTTCTCGAAAGCTTTAAGGTCCGCTATGGCATCCGGGTCCGCCAGGACCACGTCCACGCTGAATTCGGGCGCGTAGCGGCGCAGGACATCCAGATGGTCAGCGGCCGTCATACCCGATGTCTCCTTGGTTTCCATGTCAAGGTTCATGGTCAGGCAGCGCTTGGCAGCAGTGCTCCCCAGGGCCTGGCGGAGTTCCGGGAGGAGTAAATGCGGCAGGACCGAGGTGTACCAGGAACCCGGGCCCAGGATCACCCAGTCGGCCAGCTCAATGGCTGTCAGGGCCTCGGTGCATGCCGGAGCTTCCTCGGGCAACAGCCTTACGTCCTCCAGCTTGCCCGCCACGGCGCATTTGGCCTGGCCCCGTACCGTCTGGAGCTCGTGGCCTCCATCCGGCAACTCCACCCGGGCCTGGCCCTCAATGGTCAAAGGCACGCTGGACATCGGCAGCACCTGGCCGCGTGCACCCAGCAGGGCACCTGCCCATTTGAGGCCCGCCACCGTGTCCCCCAGGAGTTCCCACAGCGTAACGATCAGCAGATTGCCCATGGCGTGGTGGTCCAGGGAGCCACCCTTTGCCGTACCGGCATTGAAACGGTGCTGCATGACATCGCGCCACGTCCTGCCCCAGTCGGTGTCATCGCAGAGCGCGCTGAGCGCCATCCGCAGGTCCCCGGGCGGGAGGACGCCGTACTCCTCCCGCAGACGCCCGGACGAACCGCCGTCGTCAGCTACCGTCACGACCGCCGTCAACTCGGACGTGAGCAGCCGCAGTGCGGACAGGGACGCGGCAAGGCCGTGGCCCCCGCCCAGTGCTACAACGGTGGGGCTCTTATGCTGCTGGCTGCCGGGTACGCCCTTGGGCGGGATCAGCGGCAGCGGGCCCGTCAGGACGCCCATTACTCCCGGCCCAGATCGCGGTGGGTGGTGGTGACGGTGACGCGCGGATATTGCGCCAACCGCTTGGACAGCTCGACGGCGACTGCCACCGAACGGTGCTTGCCTCCGGTACAGCCCACCGCCAAGGTGGCGTAGTGCTTGTTTTCCTGGCGATAGCCGTCCAGGACAGGTTCCAGGGCGCGGACGTAACGGTCCACGAACTCGTGGACGCCGTTGGCCGCCAGTACGTAGTCGCTGACGTCCTGGTCCAGTCCCGTATGCGGCCTGAGCTGCGGGACCCAATGGGGGTTGGGAATGAACCTGGCGTCAGCCACGAAGTTGGCATCCACCGGGAGGCCGTACTTGAAACCGAAGCTCATGACGTTCAAGCGCAGCGTGACCGGACCGGTGTCGCTGAAAAGTTCCGTGATGGCCGTTGCCAGGCCATGGACGTTGAAGTCGGAGGTGTCCAGCACAATGTCCGCGTGCTCGCGGAGCTCGCGCAGGACCTCCCGCTCTATGCCGATACCGTCCAGGATGCGCCCGCCCTCCTGCAGCGGATGGGGCCTGCGGCCTTGCTCGAACCTGCGGACAAGGACGTCGTCGCTGGCATCCAGGAACAGCACCCGGAACGTGATCCCGCTGGCGCTCAAGGCTCCCAACGCGGTCTGGATGTCCGTAAACAAATCCTTGCTGCGGACATCCACCACCACTGCCAGCTTGGGAATGGACTTGGGCGCGTGCGATACGATCTCGGCCAGCGTGCCCAGCATCTGTGGGGGAAGGTTGTCCACCACGTACCAGCCGTGGTCTTCAAGGGCGTCCGAGGCGGTGCTTCGGCCTGCCCCGGACATGCCGGTGACCACCAGCAGTTCCGCCTCCGGGGGCTTGACGGGCGTGAGTCCGTCCTGCTCCGTGCCGGATCCTGCCGTCGAGTCGTCCATGCGTCGTCCCCGTTTCACTGAAGTGGCTGATGCAGCATGCCGCCGCCGGAGCGAAGCACGCAGGACCGGCGGCATCGAGCCTGAGGCCACCGGTCAAGTTCTTACCCTAGCTAAGATTCGATGATTTCGCCGGTGGTCATGTTCACGGCGGGAGCTGCTTCGGCCTCCCCGGCTTGTGAGCCCAGGTGCTGGACGACTGCGGCGGCCAGTGCAGGGCCGATGCCCTTGGCGGACGTCAGTTCCTCCACGCTCGCTGCCTTGATCTTCTTCAACGAGCCAAAATGGGACACCAAGGCCTTCCGTTTGGCCTCCCCCAGGCCTGGAACGCCGTCCAGCGCGGACACTGTCATGGCCTTGCCGCGCTTCTGCCGGTGGAAGGTGATGGCGAAGCGGTGGGCTTCATCCCGGATCCGCTGCAGGAGGTAAAGGCCCTGTGAGGTTCTGGGGAGAATCACCGGGAAGTCGCTGTCAGGCAGCCACACTTCTTCCAGCCGCTTGGCCAGGCCAACCACGTAGACGTCGTCGATCCCAAGATCAGCCAAGGCACGCGCTGCCGCATTCACCTGCGGCTGGCCGCCGTCCACCACCACCAGGTTGGGCGGGTAAGCGAACTTCGCTTTGGGTGCCGGAGTGGTGGTGTCCGACGCCGGCGCACCGGATGCGTCGCCGGCACCAGTACCGGCGGGGCCGGCGATCTCTCCGGAGACAGGCACCTGGGCAACTTTGTCGTTGAGGTAGTGGCGGAACCGGCGCGTGAGGACGTCATGCATGGCCGCGGTGTCATCTGCTGCAGCCGGCCCTGTGATGGAGAACTTCCGGTAGTCGGACTTCTTGGGAAGGCCGTCCTCCACGACCACCATGGACGCCACCACGTTGGTCCCCTGCACGTGCGAAATGTCGAAGCACTCGATGCGCAGCAACGGCACGGGCAGTTCCAGGGCCTCCTGGAGTTCCTGAAGGGCCAGGGAACGGACCGTGATGTCACCGGCACGGCGGGTCTTATGGAGCTTCAGGGCCTGTTCGGCGTTCTCCCTGACCGTGGACATGAGGGCGGCCTTGTCACCGCGCTGCGGTACCCGGATGTCTACCTTCGCCCCGCGCAATCCACTGAGCCACTCGGTCAGTTCGGCCTGGTTGGCGGGTGTCTCGGGGACCAGGACTTCACGTGGCAGCCTGCCCTGGACTTCACTGTCCTCCCCGTAGACCTGCAGCAGGAGATGTTCGATGAGCTCCGGCGTCGTGGCGTCCTCGACCTTCTCCACCACCCAGCCACGCTGGCCGCGGACCCGGCCACCGCGGACGTGGAAGACCTGCACCGACGCTTCCAGCTCGTCGTCATGGAGGGCGAAGATGTCCGCGTCCGTATCCTCGGCCAGGACCACGGCATTGCGCTCGAAGACCTTCCTCAGCGCAATGATGTCATCCCGGAGTCCGGCTGCCCGCTCATAATCGAGCTCGGCAACGGCAGCGGCCATGTCTTTTTCCAGGCGGTTGATGAAGCGCTTGGCTTCGCCGCCCATGAACGCACAGAAGTCCTCGGCAAGCACGCGGTGTTCCTCTGGCGTCACGCGGCCCACGCACGGCGCCGAGCATTTATCGATGTAACCCAGCAGGCAAGGGCGGCCGCTGGCCTGCGCGCGCTTGAAGACGCCGGCACTGCAGCTGCGGACCGGGAAGACCCGCAGGAGGGTGTCCATGGTTTCGCGGATTGCACCGGCCGTGTAGGGACCGAAATAACGGGTGCCCTTCTTGCGCTCCCCCCGCATGACCTGCACCCTGGGGATCTTCTCGCCCATGGTGACGGCAAGGTACGGATACGACTTGTCGTCCCGGAACATGACATTGAACCGGGGCTTGAATTCCTTGATCCATGTGTATTCCAGCTGCAGCGATTCCAGCTCACTGCCCACCACAGTCCATTCCACGCTGCTGGCGGCGTGGACCATGGCGTGGGTCTTGGGCAGCAGTCCCGCCGGATTGGCGAAGTACGAGTTCAGCCTGGAGCGGAGGTTCTTTGCCTTGCCGACGTAAATGACCCTGCCGTGGGGGTCGCGGAACCGGTATACACCCGGGTTGGTGGGAATTTCACCCGTTTTGGGTCGGTAACTTGCTGGATGTGCCACGACTCCAGTCTAGTGAAGGGGGCAGGCCTCCCCCGCCAGCGAGACCAGCCGCCGCTAGTCGAGCGACTTGCTCTGGTTGTAGCTTGTGGACCGCTCCTGTCCGCTCAATGCGGCGATGGCATCCATGATCCTGTCCGTCACTTCCCGGCGCGCAGGAAGGGAGTGGTCAGGGCCGGTCTTGTCGAAGTACAGCGGTTCGCCGACCTTCATGGTGAAGTGCTGGGGCCGCACGGCGTTCTTGTCGGCAGGCTGCAGTTTCTCGGTTCCGATCAGGCCCACGGGAATGACCGGGGCACCGGTGGTCAGCGCCAGCCACCCGACTCCGGTCCGTCCCCGATACAGGATGCCGTCCCGCGAACGCGTGCCCTCGGGATAAATGCCGATGCCCTTGCCGGCTTCAAGGATGTCCAGGAGGGTCTTCAGCGCCTGGACGCTGGCCGCCTGTTCACCACGCTCCACGGGGATGGAGCCGACAGCTTCGAAAAAGGACTTCATGACGGCGCCTTTGACACCCTTGGTGGTGAAGTACTCCGCCTTGGCGAAGAAGGCCACGGGCCGTGGCATCAAGGCCTGGACGATGACACTGTCCAGAAACGAGAGATGGTTCGGTGCAACGATGAACGGGCCGTCCGTGGGAACGTTCTCCAATCCCACGACGGTCGGCCTGCACGTGGTGGAAATCAGGCCCCGCGTCGTCCACCGGATCGCATCAAAGACTGCCATCGTTTTGTACCTCGCTCAGTGCCGCCGCACGGACAGCGTCAAGTTCTTCAATTTTGTTTCTCAGTTCCGCCGTCGAGTTGACGACGGCGACGGCGCCGGCTTCCTCCAGCTCGCCGTCGGGGGCAAAGCCCCACCCCACGCCTATGCAGTCGAGCCCGTTGGCCATGGCCCCGGCCACGTCCTGATGCCGGTCACCCACCATCACGGCCGGCTGGGAGTGGAGATCAGCCAGGGCCGCGCCAACTATCTCGATTTTTCCCGGCGCGGTATTGGCCGAGAGCGATTCGTCGTCGGCGGCACCCCGGATGGAGACAAAGAAGTCCGCAATGTTGTGGTGCTCCAGTACCAGCCGGGCGATGCCTTGGGGCTTTTGTGTAGCCACGGCTACCGGCCGTCCGGATTCGGCGAAAAACTCCAGGAGATCGTAGATGCCCGGGTACAGCTTGCTCTGGGCTATCCCCGTTTCCCGGTAATGGCGCCGGTAACGGGCAATGGTTTGGTCCACCAGTTCAGCAGGCACCTCTGCAAGGTTCAGGAGCGAATCACTGAGTTTCGGGCCCACCATGGCGTTGAGGACAGCCTGATCCGGGACAGGAAGGTCCATTTCGCGAAGGGCAGCTGAGATGCCGCCTGTGATTCCGCCTGCAGGATCGACAAGGGTGCCGTCCAGATCGAAGATTACGGGCACCTTTGTTTGAGTCACCGGGTTAGTTTCCCACAAGTAGCGGCATGCCTGAAACTCGCATGCCGCTACCGGAATACTTCCAGGGCGTGACGATGTTGCCTACCGGCCAGCTGGCTCTGCTGTGAGGCCTGAGCCGAGAATCTCGGCCAGGAACGTTCCCGTGTGGCTGTCCGGGGACTTCGCTACGTCCTCGGGCGTGCCCGTGGCTACGATCCTGCCGCCTCCCGAACCACCGTTGGGTCCGAGGTCCACGATCCAGTCAGCGGACTTGATGACGTCAAGGTTGTGCTCGATGGTAATGACCGTGTTGCCCTTGTCCACCAGCCCCTGAAGTACCATGAGCAGCTTGCGGATGTCTTCGAAGTGAAGCCCGGTGGTGGGTTCATCCAGAACGTAGATGCTGCGGCCGTTGGACCGTTTCTGGAGTTCCGCCGCGAGCTTCACGCGCTGGGCTTCACCACCCGAGAGGGTGGTGGCGGGCTGACCCAGGCGCACATAGCCCAAACCAACATCCACCAGGGTTTTCAGGTGCCGGGCAATCGGAGTGAACGCCGCGAAGAACTCCGCAGCCTCCTCGATGGGCATGTTCAGGACATCCGCGATGGTCTTGCCCTTGTAATGGACTTCCAGGGTTTCCCGGTTGTACCGGGCACCATGGCAGACCTCGCAGGGCACGTAGACGTCCGGCAGGAAGTTCATCTCGATCTTCAGCGTGCCATCGCCGGAGCAGGCTTCGCACCGCCCACCCTTGACGTTGAAGGAGAAGCGCCCGGGCAGGTAGCCGCGGACCTTGGCCTCGGTGGTTTCGGCGAAGAGCTTGCGGATGTTGTCGAAAACGCCGGTGTACGTTGCCGGGTTGGACCGCGGCGTACGCCCGATGGGGCTCTGGTCAACGTGCACCACCTTGTCCAGGTGCTCCAGCCCCTGGACGCTGCGGTGACGGCCCGCCACCTGCTTGGCGCCATTGAGCTTGTTGGCAAGGACCTTGTAGAGAATCTCGTTCACCAGCGTGGACTTGCCGGACCCGCTGACACCAGTGACGGCCGTGAAAAGGCCCAGGGGGAACGCGGCGTCAACGTTGTTGAGGTTGTTCTCCCGCGCGCCGACGACTTTGAGCTCCCGCTTTTTGTCGTACTTGCGGCGCTTGGCCGGGACCTCGATCCTGCGGCGGCCGGACAGGTAGTCGCCGGTCAGCGATTCCGTGTTCTGCAGCAGTTCCTTGTAGGGGCCCGAGTGCACCACCTGGCCACCGTGCTCCCCGGCGCCTGGTCCGATGTCCACCACCCAGTCGGCCTCGTGGATGGTGTCTTCGTCGTGCTCCACCACAATCAGGGTGTTGCCGAGGTCCCGCAACCGGGTCAGGGTCTCAATGAGCCGCCGGTTGTCACGCTGGTGCAGGCCGATGGAGGGCTCATCGAGCACGTACAGCACGCCCACCAGGCCGGAACCGATCTGGGTGGCCAGCCGGATGCGTTGCGCCTCGCCACCGGACAGCGTGCCCGATGCCCGCTCCAGGTTCAGGTATTCAAGCCCAACGTCCAACAGGAACGTCAGCCGGGCCTGGATCTCCTTCAGAACCTGGTGGGCGATCTGCGCTTCCCTGCCGGTCAGGGTCAGGTTGCCAAGGAAGGCTGCGCATTCCCGCATGGGAAGTGCGGCTACCTCTGCGATGGACTTTCCGTTGATCAGCACGGACAACGACGCGGGATTCAGCCTGGCACCGTTGCACTCCGGGCACGGAATCTGGCGCATGTACTCTTCATAGCGGTCGCGGGCCCAGTCGGAGTCGGTTTCACCGTGCTTGCGGTGGACGTACTGGATGGCGCCCTCGAAGCCGGTGCTGTATTTCCGTTCCCGGCCGAACCTGTTGCGGTACTGGACAACTACCTTGTGGTCCTTGCCGTGAAGGACGGTGTTGCGGACATCCTTGGGAAGCTTCTCCCAGGCCGTGTCCATGGAAAAGCCAAGTTCCAGGGCGAGGCCTTCAAGGAGACGGTTCCAGTACTCCGTGGTGGCGGTGCCCAGGGACCAGGGAGCGATGGCGCCTTCCCCGAGGGAAAGCTCGGGATTGGGAACAATAAGTTCCTCGTCCACTTCCAGCTTGGTGCCGATGCCGCTGCACGCGGAGCAGGCACCGAAGGGGTTGTTGAAGGAGAACGACCGGGGCTCGATCTCGTCGATGGCCAGCGGGTGCTCGTTGGGGCAGGCGAGGTTCTCCGAGAAGGCCCGGATCCTTGCCGGATCATCGGCATCCAAGTCCACGAACTCCACCAGGACGCGTCCCTCCGCCAGGCCAAGGGCGGTCTCCACCGAGTCCGTCAGACGCTGGCTGATGCCTTCCTTGACCACCAGGCGGTCAACCACCACCTCGATGGTGTGCTTGAACTGTTTGCCCAGCTTGGGAGCCTCGTTGAGCTGGACCAGTTCACCGTCAACGCGGGCGCGTGAGTATCCCTTGGCTGTCAGTTCCTTGAAGAGGTCGACAAATTCGCCCTTGCGTCCGCGGACCACGGGAGCCAGGACCTGGAACCGCGTGCCGTTTTGGAGCTCCAGCAACTGGTCGACAATCTGCTGCGGGGTCTGGCGGGCAATGGGCTCGCCACATACCGGGCAATGGGGACGTCCCACCCGGGCCCACAGAAGACGCATGTAGTCATAGATTTCCGTGATGGTGCCCACCGTGGAGCGGGGGTTCTTGCTGGTGGACTTCTGGTCAATGGAAACCGCGGGTGACAGGCCTTCAATGAAGTCCACATCCGGCTTGTCCACCTGCCCCAGGAACTGCCGGGCATAAGCGGAAAGGGATTCGACGTAGCGCCGCTGCCCTTCAGCGAAGATGGTGTCGAAAGCCAGGGAGGACTTGCCGGAACCGGAAAGGCCCGTGAAGACGATCATTGCATCGCGCGGAAGATCGAGGTCCACGTTGCGCAGGTTGTGTTCGCGGGCGCCCTTGACGACCAGCCGGGACAGGTCCGGCCGGGTGGGCTTGTCATCGGGAACGACAGAGACGCTTTTCAGGGATTCGATGGCAGTATCTTCAGCTAAGGCTTTGGGCACGCACCCAATGCTAATCGAAAACTTCTTCGAACCGCCATGTCGTTCCTCACACCCTGCCGTCGGATTTCAGTCGGCGTCGTAGGCTGCGGCGAAAAGTTGCACCGCCTCAGCGAAGGAAGCCCCCTGGGCCTTCGCTGCAGCGGCATACTGGGCCGCGACGGCCGCCAAAGCGCCCCATCTGTCGTCCCTTGGACACACCACGGTTCCGTTGCGACCGCGGGTGGCTACCACCCCTGCCGCTTCCAGCTCCTTGTAGGCACGGGCAACAGTATGCGGGGCCACATCCAGCACGCCGGCCAGGTTGCGGACGGGCGGAAGCTTCGAACCGACCGGGAGTTTACCGGAGTCCGCGAGTTCAATGATCCGGAGCCGCAGTTGTTCAAAAAGCGCAACCCCACTGTTGGTATTGGGGCGCCACGAACCGGGGAAGCCGTCTGCCGGCGTCACCGTGAACACCGGCCTGCAACCGGCGCCATGCCCACCGCGTATTGCTCAACGAAGCGTCCTTGGTCCATGCCGAGAATTAGACCAGCGTCGCCCTGCGGGTACAAGCCGTTAAGAGCCGGTGCGTTGCGTCCGCCGCTCACGGGTTCTTCCGGCCGACAGCAAAAATCCGGCGGAACGGATACACGGTGCCGTGATGGGTCGGGGGATAAGCCTCCCGCAGCAACGCGGAATACTCAGTCTCGAACGCTGCGGCATCTTCCGGGGACAGAACATCAAGGATCGGACGCAGTCCCGTCCCCCGAACCCATTCGAGCACCGGATCCTTGCCCTGAAGTACCTGCTGGTAGGTGGTTTCCCAAGCGTCAGCCTGGCATCCGGCGTCGAGCATGATACCCAGGTAGTCCGACGGTGCGGCGACGGCGCCGTCGTGCCGGAGAACGTCCCCTGCGCGTTCCGCCCACTGCGGCGAACCGGCAAGGGACCGCATCAGGGTATGGGACGGTGACGTGAAATTTCCCGGAACCTGCAGGGCGAACCAAGCCCCTGGCTTCAGTGCCCTGAGCCACGTTGCGAGCATGTCCTGGTGTCCCGGAACCCATTGGAGCGCCGCATTCGTGATGACGACGTCGGTGTCGTCATCCGGCATCCAGTCAGCAATATCGCCGTGGACAAAGGACAGGTTGGGTGATCCCCCGGCAACAATGGCAGCTTTGGCCAGCATCTCGGGCGAGGAGTCGAGGCCCACGATGCTTGCGTCCGGCCAGCGCTCCGCGAGGGTGGCCGTCAAATTCCCGGGGCCGCACCCGAGGTCGACCACCTTCCGTGGAGCCTCAGCCTGTACCCGGGCGACGAGGTCGTGGAACGGGCGGTTGCGATGGTCGCCGAACTCCACGTATTTTGACGGATCCCACTTCATACGGCCTCCTCGCGCCTGCTCCACTGCTGGGGCGAGCCTAGTCCTTCCGGGCACTAAGCTGGAAACCAATGAAACTTCTTGAGCAGCTTCCCGGTTCCGCCGCCGATGGTCCACTGGACCCGGACGAAATCTACACGCGGTTCGTTGAATGGACCGGGAGCCGCGGACTGCAGCTCTACCCGGCCCAGGATGAAGCGATCATGGAGCTCGCATCCGGCTCCAATGTGATTCTGGCCACTCCCACGGGATCGGGAAAGTCGCTGGTTGCCATTGCCGCGCATTTCGAAGCGATGGCCCGCGGCCGGCGCAGCTATTACACGGCGCCCATCAAGGCACTGGTGTCCGAGAAATTCTTCGCGCTCTGCGAGATCTTCGGCGCCGAAAACGTGGGCATGATTACCGGCGATTCCGGGGTCAACCAGGACGCGCCGATCATCTGCTGCACGGCAGAGATCCTCGCGAACACCGCTTTGCGCGAGGGTGCGGCCGCGGAGCTTGGCGCTGTCATCATGGACGAGTTCCACTTCTACTCGGACCCGCAGCGGGGCTGGGCGTGGCAGGTGCCGCTGCTGGAACTCCCCCAGGCACAGTTCCTGCTGATGTCAGCCACCCTGGGCGACGTCACGCGGTTCGAAAAGGGACTCAGCGACCTGACAGGCCGCCCCACCACCACGGTCAGCTCCGCCGAACGCCCGATTCCGTTGCACTACTACTACCAGGAGACGCCTGTCCACGAGACCCTCGAGGAACTGCTCTCCACCAAACAGGTTCCGGTCTATGTGGTGCACTTCAGCCAGGCCGAGGCGATTGAGCGTGCCCAGAACCTGATGAGCATCAATATGTGCAGCCGGGAAGAAAAGGACCGCATCGCTGAGCTCATTGCCGGTTTCCGCTTCGCTGCCGGGTTCGGGAAGACCCTCAACAGGCTCGTACGCCACGGCATCGGAGTCCACCACGCAGGTATGCTGCCCAAGTACCGCCGGCTTGTTGAGCAGCTCGCCCAAGCAGGGCTCTTGAAGGTCATCTGCGGAACCGACACCTTGGGGGTGGGCATCAATGTGCCCATCCGCACCGTCCTGCTGACGGCGCTGAGCAAATACGACGGCGTACGCACCAGGGTGCTTAACTCCCGTGAGTTCCACCAAATTGCCGGCCGCGCAGGACGGGCCGGATACGACACTGCCGGTACGGTGGTGGTCCAGGCGCCGGAGCATGTGGTGGAGAATGCGAAGGCCATGGCCAAGGCAGTGGCCAAGTTCGGCGACGACCAGAAGAAACTCCGGCAAGTCGTCAGGAAGAAGCCACCGGAGGGTTTCGTCAGCTGGGGTGAGTCCACGTTCAAGCGGCTGGTCGAATCCGTACCCGACCCGCTGTCTTCGAGCTTCACGGTCAGCCATGCCATGCTGCTGAACCTCATGGAACGCCCGGGCGATCCCTTTGAAGCAACACGCCGCCTCCTCACCGGAAACCACGAATCCAGGGCGTCCCAGTTGAAGCTGATCAAAAAGGCCCTGGGAATCTACAGGGAACTGCTGGCGGCGGGCGTGGTTGAACGAATCCCGGAAGCAGACCAGGATGCGGAGGGGCGCGGGGTCAGGCTGACTGTCCATCTGCAGCCAAACTTCGCGCTCAACCAGCCGTTGTCGCCCTTCGCGCTGGCAGCCTTGGAACTCTTGGACCCGGAATCGCCTTCCTACGCGCTGGATGTCGTCTCCGTCATCGAGTCCACCTTGGAAAAACCACGGCAGATCCTTTCGGCGCAGCAAAAGAAGGCCCGCGGCGAGGCAGTCGCCGCCATGAAGGCGGACGGCATCGATTACGACCAGCGGATGGCGATGCTCGATGAGGTCACCTATCCCATGCCGCTGGCGGACATCCTGGGTGAGGCGTTCGAGGTCTACCGCAAGGCGGCCCCGTGGGTGGGCGACTTCGAACTTGCTCCCAAGTCGATCATCCGGGACATGTACGAGCGGGCCATGAACTTCGGCGAGTTCGTCCAGTTCTACGGCCTCGCGCGGTCCGAGGGGATCGTGCTGAGGTACCTCGCTGATGGTTTCAGGGCCCTGCGCCAGACCGTTCCCCAGGACCTGCTGCGCGAGGACCTGGAAGACCTGATTGCCTGGCTTGGGGAACTGGTGCGCCAGGTTGACTCCAGCCTGCTGGACGAATGGGAAGAGCTCACCTCAGGGCTTGCCCCCACTCCCCACGACGCTCCCCCGCCGCCACCCCCGTCGCTCACCTCGAACATCCGGGCTTTCCGGGTCATGGTGCGCAACGAGATGTTCCGGCGCGTGGAACTGTTCGCGGATGAAGACTCCGCAGCCTTAGGCGCGCTGGACTCCGATTCCGGCTGGGATACCGAGCGTTGGGAAGACGTCCTGGATGACTACTTCGACGAACACGATGACATCGGAACGGGCCCCGACGCCCGGGGCCCCGGTCTGTTGATCATCAACGAGGAACAGGGGACGTGGCGGGTCCGCCAGATTTTTGACGACCCTGCCGGAAACCATGACTGGGGTATCTCAGCGGACGTTGATCTTGCAGAGTCGGACCGGACCGGAACGGCCGTGGTGCGCGTGACCAACGTTAATAGGTTGTAGGCGGCGCGGGCATGGAGGCGGTGGTCCGGCTGGTGTCCTGCTTACGGACCCTTGACGCCCTCCGCCACGAGCGTCCTGCCTCTGTCACCGGCCCACGGCGTTGGTGGGCTGCTCCGCCCGGGGGCCTGGATGTCGAAGGCCTCGCCCTGGGCTCCGTAGCCACGGCCGCCACCGCGCTGAATGCCCTGACCGGCAGGCAACGGAGCTCCGTGGAGGCCGGACGCGTCGCCGCTGCCTTCGACTCGCTGGGGCACCTGCGGGTAGACGGACGGAAACCGGAGGGGTTCGCACCCATGTCCGGCTTCCGGAGGACAGCGGACGGGTGGATCCGGTTGCACGCCAATTACCCCCACCATGCTGCCCGACTCATGGAAGCGCTGTCCGCGGCAGGTCCGGGAGACGTCGACCGTGCCCTGCTGGACATGACGGCCTTGGACGCCGAGGCCGTGATCGCGGCTCATGGAGGTGCTGCGGCGGCTGTTCGCTCGCGGGAGCAATGGCGGTCCTCGCCCCTGAGTGCGGCCACCCAAGGGCCCTGGATATCCTTCACCCCGGCAGGCCATTCCGGTGCGCGGAACGGCTGGGTTCCGGACAGGAACGCCGGCCGTCCGCTCGACGGACTCAGGGTGCTGGACCTGACGCGCGTGGTGGCAGGCCCCACCGCAACCCGGCTCCTGGGAGCCCTTGGTGCTGATGTCCTACGTGTCGACCCTTCAGGCATGCCCGAGCTCGAGGACGCTTTCGTGGATTCCGGATTCGACAAGCGCAGCGTCAAACTGGACCTTGCCCGGCAACAGGACCTCCAGCGCGTGCGCGCCTTGTTGGACGGCGCCGACGCAGTCATCACCGGGTATCGTGGCGGCAGTCTGGACCGCTATGGACTGGACGCGTCCGCGCTGCTGCACGACAGGCCAGGGCTGGTGGTGGCCACATTGACCGCGTGGGGATACGACGGGCCGTGGACAGCACGCAGGGGCTTCGACAGTCTGGTCCAGGCCGCCTGCGGTATCGCTGAACGTTATGGACAGGACAAAGCCGGCTGGCAGCCGGGTGCGCTTCCGGTCCAGGCCCTGGACCACGCGACCGGATACGGCATTGCAGCGGCCGTGCTTGCCCTGCTGGCGGAGCGGCGCGACAAGGGCACAGGAGGCGCGGCCCGGCTCTCGTTGGCAAGGACGGCAGAGGAACTCTTCGTGCTCCGCCCTGCCGCGGGGACCCCGGACACACTTCCCGCTCCCGGCTACCGGTTCTCCGACAGCGCCTACGGCAGGCTTCGGTTCGTGGATCCGCCGTTGATGCTCGACGGCGGTCCGCTCACCTACCGCTCCGCCCCGGTCCCCTATGGTTCCTCGGAACCCCGATGGCAGGATCCAGCGGGACTGCCCTAGTAAGCTCGGATCCATGAGTGTAATCCGCCCTGCCACCGTTGAAGACGTCCCTGCAATCCTCCGTATGATCCACGACCTCGCGATCTACGAGAAGGAACCGGACGCCGTCAAGAACACCCCGGAGAAACTGGCCGATGTCCTGTTCGGTGAGAACCCGCGGGTGTATGCAACCATTGCCGCGAACGCCGCCGGAGCGGTGCAGGGCTTCGCGTTGTGGTTCCTTAATTACTCCACGTGGGAGGGTGTCCACGGCATCTACCTGGAAGACCTCTACGTGGTTCCGGAAGCACGCGGAGAAGGTCACGGGAAGGCTCTCCTGCAGCACCTGGCAGCGACCGCCGTCGAACGTGGCTACGCCCGGGTGGAGTGGAGCGTTCTGGACTGGAACGAACCCTCCATCAACTTCTACAAGGGCCTGGGTGCAGTCCCCATGGAGGAATGGTCAACCTTCCGGCTGACGGGCAGTGCCCTTGAGTCCTTCGGGAGCAGGGACGGCGCCGGCAAGGCACTCGCTCATGGTTGATCTCCGCAGCACCCCGGCGGCCGTGCACACCATCAAGGCCCGGCACGAGTTCCGTGGCCTGAGAACGGCTGAGCATTTTTTCACGGTCCCGCTGGTGCATGGTCCGGACAGTGCCGGCGAAACCATCACCGTGTTCGCCAGGGAGTACTCCTCCCTTGAACACAGTGCAGCGGAGGCCGCCGACCTCCCCTGGCTGCTCTTCCTGCAAGGCGGTCCAGGCGGCCGGGGCAACCGCGTCACTTCCCTGTCCGGATGGATGAAAGCCGCGGCGCGTGACTTCCGTATCCTGATGCTGGACCAACGTGGAACGGGGCTGTCGACGCCTGTTGAGCAGCAATCACTGGCGCTCAGGGGCGATGTCAGCGCCCAGGCCGAATACCTGACCCACTTCCGCGCAGACTCGATCGTGGCGGACGCCGAATTCATCCGCGGTGTCCTTGGCTCGGAACCGTGGACGGTCCTGGGACAAAGTTTTGGTGGCTTCTGCGCCTTGACTTACCTGTCCTTCGCACCGGAAGGGCTGCGGGAAGTCCTCATCACCGGTGGGCTGGCTCCCCTGCATGGCCCGGCGGACCGGGTCTACCGTGCTACGTTCCGCCGCGTTGCGGCCCGCAACGAGGAGTACTTCCACTGGTATCCGGGAGACCGCGGCATCGTCACCCGGATCGCCCGGCATCTCGAGGTTCAGCCGGAGTTCCTGCCCAGTGGCGAGAGGTTGACGCCGGAGCGTTTCCAGATGGTGGGATCGTTCCTGGGCGGCAACACGCGTGTCCATGCACTGCACTACCTGCTCGAGGACGCCTTCATCCCCACCCCGGCGGGAGACAGGCTGTCCCAGGTATTCCTGGAGCAGGTGCACAGCCAGGTCAGCCGCGCAGCCAACCCCTTGTACGCCGTGCTCCATGAGTCGATTTACGGACAGGGCGAGGCTACGGACTGGGCGGCCTGGCGCGTGCTGGAAGACTTCCCGGAGTTCCTGCCGGGGGCAGAGCATCCACTGCTGACGGGCGAAATGGTCTATCCCTGGTACTTCGAGCAGGACCCGGCACTGGTGCCGCTGGGACCAGTGGCCGAAAAGCTGGCTGCGATCAAGGACTGGGCACCCCTTTACGACCTCCAGCAGCTTGCCGTCAACACTGTTCCAGTGGCAGCCGCAGTGTACCGGGACGACATCTACGTTGACCACGATCTGTCGCTCGAGACCGCGTCGTCGGTCCGTGGCCTCCAGCCGTGGGTCACCGATGAATTCCATCATGACGGTATCGGTGAGGACGGAGAGGGCATTTTCCGGCGGCTCTTGGGCATGGTCCGGGCAGGCTGACCGTCGCGGGCAGCCGGATTATGCCGCCTGCTCCGTGGCAGGTCCGTCAAGCGGGCCCTGCGGGGGCACCTGCGAACCACTCCGTGCCGCGGTGGTGAGGGTAATCGCCAGCACCGCCGCGGCCAGTGCACCGGAAACGATGTTGAGGCCCTGGTAGCCGATCCATGCAAGGATGACGCCCGAGGTGGCCCCGCCCAAGGCTCCCGCAGCACCCATGAGGGTATCCGATACGCCTTGTACCGTCACCCGCTGGTCATCGGCAACACTCTCGGCCAGCAGCGTTGACCCGGCGATCGTGGCGGCCGACCACCCGAGGCCCAGGCTGATCAGGCCAAGGGTGACGAGTACCGGCTCGTGCTGCCCGAATCCTGCAACCACGACGGCCACGAGCAGCAGGCCGTAGCCCATGGCGATTGTCTGGAGCCGTCCTGCCTTGTCCGTGAGCCATCCCCACACCGGTGACAACGCGAACATGCCGGCGATGTGCAGGGAGATGGTCAGGCCGATGACCACCAGCGCATCGGTGCTGTCCGTGGCTGCATGGTGGCCTGAGTGGGAGCCGGCCAGCATCTGCTGAAGGTGCAAAGGCGTCATGGACATGACGGCAACCATGATGCCATGGGCGCCAATGACGGCCGCGAGGGCAAGCCCTGCCCGTGGGGATGACCGGATGGCCGCGAGTCCTGAACGGATGCTGCCCCTGGCCGCGGATGCGGCCGGGCCGGCGGCTTCGGACGCGAGCCGGCGCGCCAGCAGGAGCGGGTCCGGGCGCAGCCCGAAGAAGAGCACTGCCGCGGCCAGGAACAGGCCGACCGCCGAGAAGACAAAGGGTCCTGCGATGGGCGGCAGCCCCAGGGCTTCGCCTACCACAGCTCCTGGCTGGATCAGGTTGGGCCCGGCTACTGCTCCGATGGTGATAGCCCAGACAACGATGGAGAGCGACCGTCCGCGGTGTTCCGCATCAGCGAGGTCGACGGCGGCAAACCGCGCCTGGAGATTGGCTGCGGTACCAAGCCCCAGCAGCGCTGCCCCCAGCAGCAGGAGCAGGAAGGACGCCGCCACCACCGACCACATGATCAGCAAAGCGCCAACCAGTGCGGACACCAGGCCCGTCACCAGTCCAACCCTTCTGCCCCGCCGTTCTGCGAGCCGTGCCAACGGCAAGGCAGTGAGGGCCGCGGCGAGCGTCAGCACCGTGGTGATCGATCCCGCCCAGGCTTCCGATCCTGACAGGTCCACAGCAAGCAAGGAGCCAATGGACAGCGTGGCACCATTGCCAATACCGCTGAGGAGCTGGGCAGACCCCAGCAGGAAAACAGTACGGCGCTGGACCCCTTGGGGGTCCAGCGCCGTAGGAGAAATGGTAGTCACCTCATGAGACTACAACTTCCCGTGGCCGGTTACTCGGCTTCGCTCATGCTCTTGCGGGCATCTTCTTCGAGACGCTCGTCGATCTTGGCCTGGCGTGCTGCCGGGCTCAGCAGGCTCGCCACCACGGCGATGACGATCGTGCCCACGATCACACCCAGGGAAACGAAGGTGGGGATCTCCGGAGCCCATTCGATGTGCTGGCCGCCGTTGATGAACGGCAACTCGTTGACATGCATGGCGTGCAGGACCAGCTTCACACCGATGAACGCGAGGATCACGGACAGGGCGTGCTTGAGGTAGATCAGGCGGTTCATCAGGCCACCCAGCAGGAAGTACAGCTGGCGAAGTCCCATGAGCGCGAAGATATTGGCGGTGAACACAATGAAGGCGCTTTGGGTGAGGCCGAAGATCGCCGGGATGGAGTCCACGGCAAAAAGGAGGTCCGTCATGCCGATCGTGATGAACACGATGAGCATGGGGGTGAAGACCTTCTTGCCATTGACCGTGGTGCGGATCTTGCCGCCGTCGAAAGTCTCCGACATGGGCAGAACCTTGCGCAGGCGGGTGATCAGCGCGTTTTCGGTGTTTTCCTCATCCTCGCCGGAATCCTTGGCCTGCTTCCAGGCGGTCCAGAGCAGGAACGCACCGAAGATGTAGAACACCCAGCTGAACTGCTCGATGACCACGGCACCGAGGGCAATGAAAATGCCGCGCAGGATCAGGGCAATGATGATGCCCACCATCAGCACTTCCTGCTGGTACTTCCTGGGCACAGAGAACCGGGCCATGATGATGATGAAGACGAAGAGGTTGTCGATACTGAGGCTGTACTCAGTGACCCAGCCTGCGATGAATTGTCCACCGTATTCGTGGCCGGCGAAGAAGAACATCGCAACAGCGAAGATCAGTGCCAGTGTCACGTAGAAGGCGACCCAGAGGCCGGCTTCCTTCATGGACGGTTCGTGGGGACGCTTGACGACCAGCAGGAGGTCGATCAGCAGGATGATTCCGAGGACGACAAAGGAGCCGACCTCAAACCAAACGGGAAGCTGCATGAAAATGCCTTTCGCAGGGTACGGGAAAGCGGTGTAAGTCTCTCCGGCCTGCCGGGTGCGGTGATGGCGATGCGGCGGCCCGCTACGTCCGGCGAGGCATCTGTGCCTTGCGTGCTGACGATCGTAGCGCTTGGGATACTCCCCTACGTGACCTAAACCTTACCTTAGGCGTGCCCTGCGGATTGCATCTGGCGTAATTCGCGCTTCAACTCCTTGACTTCGTCGCGGATCCTTGCCGCAACTTCGAACTGCAGTTCGGCGGCCGCGCCGTGCATCTGTTCCGTCAGTTGTTCGATCAGCCCGACGAGGTCCTCGGCCGGCGCCGCCGCGAGGCCGTCCTGCCGGACAGCCGCAGCAGCCTTGGCTGTGGACTTGCTGCGCTTGCCACCCTTGGCCAGGCGGTTGTTGTTCAGCAGTTCCTGGGTATCGGCGTCTTCCTTCGCCAACTGGTCGGTGATGTCCGCGATCTTCTTCCGCAGGGGCTGCGGATCGATGCCGTTGTCCTTGTTGTACTTCACCTGGATGGCGCGGCGCCGGTTGGTCTCGTCGATGGCCTGGGCCATGGAGTCGGTGATCTTGTCCGCGTACATGTGCACCTGCCCCGAGACGTTTCGGGCGGCACGGCCAATGGTCTGGATGAGCGACGTGGACGAGCGGAGGAATCCTTCCTTGTCAGCGTCGAGGATACTGACGAGGGACACTTCCGGAAGGTCAAGGCCCTCACGCAGCAGGTTGATGCCCACCAGGACGTCAAAGACCCCCATCCTGAGCTCACGGAGCAGTTCAACCCTTCGCAGGGTGTCTACGTCCGAGTGCAGGTATTCCACCTTTACGCCGTGGCCTACAAGGTAGTCTGTGAGGTCTTCGGCCATCCTCTTGGTCAGGGTGGTCACCAGTACGCGTTCGTCCTTGGCGGTGCGGATCCTGATTTCGTCCAGGAGGTCGTCGATCTGCCCCTTGGTGGGCTTGACTACTACCTCCGGGTCCACCAGGCCTGTGGGGCGGATGATCTGCTGGACGAAGCCGTCCGCCTTGCCGAGCTCGTATTTGCCGGGAGTTGCCGAGAGGTAGACGGTCTGGCCAATCCGTTCCAGGAACTCATCCCATTTGAGCGGGCGGTTGTCCATCGCTGACGGGAGCCGGAAGCCGAAGTCCACCAGGTTCCGCTTGCGGGACATGTCCCCCTCGTACATGGCACCGATCTGGGGGATGGTCACGTGGGATTCATCAACCACCAGCAGGAAGTCGTCCGGGAAGTAGTCCAGCAGGCAATGGGGAGCCGTGCCCGGTGCGCGGCCGTCAATGTGCGCCGAGTAGTTTTCGATGCCGTTGCAGAAACCCATCTGCTGCATCATCTCGAGGTCATACGTGGTGCGCATGCGCAGCCTTTGGGCCTCCACCAGCTTGTTCTGGCTTTCCAGGACCTTCAGGCGGTCGGCCAGCTCATCTTCAATCCTCTTGATGGCACGGGACATCCGTTCCGGACCGGCTACGTAGTGGGATGCGGGGAAGACGTACATCTCGTCCTCGTCCCGGAGGACCTCGCCAGTGAGCGGGTGGAGCGTCTGGATATTCTCGATCTCGTCGCCAAAGAATTCGATCCGGATCGCCAGTTCCTCATACATCGGGATGATCTCCACGGTGTCTCCACGGACGCGGAAGGTGCCGCGATGGAAGTCCATGTCGTTCCGGGTGTACTGCATGGAGACGAACTTGCGCAGGAGGTGGTCACGGTTGAGCTCCATCCCCCGCCGCAGCGTCACCATCCCGGCGATGTACTCTTCCGGCGTACCCAGGCCGTAGATGCAGGAGACGGTAGCGACCACCACGACGTCGCGCCGAGTAAGCAATGCATTGGTTGCCGAGTGCCGGAGCCGTTCCACTTCTTCGTTGATGGAGGAGTCCTTCTCAATGAAGGTGTCAGTCTGCGCCACGTAGGCTTCCGGCTGGTAGTAGTCGTAATAGGAGACGAAGTACTCCACGGCGTTGTTGGGCAGCAGCTCACGGAATTCGTTGGCGAGCTGCGCCGCAAGCGTCTTGTTCTGGACCAGCACGAGGGTGGGCCGCTGCACCTGTTCGATGAGCCAGGCGGTGGTGGCGCTCTTGCCGGTACCGGTGGCGCCCAGCAGGACGACGTCCTTCTCGCCATTCCTGATTCGCTCCGTCAGTTCGGCAATGGCTGCCGGCTGGTCGCCCGCCGGGCTGTATTCGCTGATGACCTCAAACGGCGCGACGACACGGTTGATCTCCTGGGCAAGGCTCATGATGTTAATCTACCCCTGCCCACGGACAGCTACTGTCCGGGATTGCCGCTGGAGTGATGAGGAGCATACGACGGCGGCGCCCACCCCGTGCGGGCGGCCCACTCTTCCATGGCCGGCCAGGCGATGTCGGTGAACCAAGGCTCCTTGGCCTCCGCATAGGCAGCGGTGCCTTGGACATCCGCGAATTCTGCCGCAAGGCCGCGCTTGTGCGATGCGTACAGCGCACGGGCCGCTGCGTCGGATCGGAGCCAGTCCCTGAACATCAGGGCATACCTCCACCCCGGGGAACCTGCTGCGCGAACATGAAGGTTTACCGGACGCCCGGGATCGGCGTTGGCGTGGAACCGTTTCTCCCACAGCGACGGGTCCGAGAGGGAAGGTTTGGGAGTGTCCCGGTTGGCGTGCGGCACTGCGGGAAAACCAGCCGCAGCAAGCAGTGGAGCGATCCTGTCGGCTGTTCCCATATCTGCCACGGCGACCTGGAGGTCGATGACATCCTTGGCCGCAAGCCCCGGTACAGAAGTTGAACCCACGTGGTCCACCGCCTGGATGTCCTCCCCTGCCGCCAGTCGTATCCGGGCCGCGAGCCGCGCTGCTGCCCGTTCCCAGACGGGGTCGGCCTCCACCAGGACAGCTCCCTCCGTTCTCGGGGCACGCACACCGGCTGCCAGGTTCCCCGCGAACGGGACCAGCCGGTGAAACCACAGGGAATCCACGCTGCGAAGGAGTTCTTCACGGCTCCCCGAGTTGTCCAAGACCACGTCGGCTGCAGAGATCCGGTCATCCCGGGACGCCTGCGCCGCCATGCGCGCATACGCGTCGGCTTCCTGCATGCCACGCAAATCCACCATCCGCCGCAAGCGGACATCGTCAGGGGCATCCACCACCACCACCAGGTGGAAGCTGCTCCCCTGCCCTGTTTCGACCAGCAGCGGAATGTCCTGCACCACGATGTCGCCCTGCGCCGCCCCCTCCAGGATTTGTGCAGCCGACGCGCGGACCAATGGATGGATGATGCTGTTGAGCACCTCCCGCCTGGCTGGGTCGCGGAAGACGATGGCGCCCAGTTCCGCACGGTTCAGCCGTCCGCTGACATCCAGGATCTGGTCACCGAAGGCCTCCACTACCCGGCCGAGGCCGGGGGTTCCTGGTTCCACCACCTGCCGCGCCAGGAGGTCCGCGTCAATGAGGGTGGCGCCCAACTCCTGCAGCCTCGCAGCCACCAACGACTTTCCCGAGGCGATGCCGCCCGTCAGCCCTATTTTCAGCACCCCTCCACACTAGACTGAAGCGGTGGATTTTTCGGAAGACAGCCTTGCGACGAGCTACACCACCCTGGCGGCCGGGCCGGACTTCCGCCACGAGCTTGAGGTCCGCCGCTCACGGTTCATCACCGTCCTGCGGCGGTCTCCGGATGAGGAAACGGCGCGGTCGCTGGTGTCCGAACTGCGCAGGGAATTCCACGACGCCAGGCATCATTGCTCCGCTTTCGTGATCGGTCCGGACCGGATGACGCAGCGGTCGTCCGACGACGGCGAACCGTCCGGGACGGCAGGCATCCCGATGTTGGAAGCACTGGTCAAACGTGAGACGGCAGTCGGAGTGGCCGACCTCAGCGACATCGGTGCCGTCGTCGTGCGCTATTTTGGCGGCATCCTGCTGGGTGCCGGTGGGCTGGTGCGGGCGTATTCGGAGTCCGTCTCCGCCGCACTGGAGACGGCGCCGCTGGTACGGCGGAAGCGATTGCGGCTGTGCGATGTGGGGGTGCGGCACGCCGATGCCGGGCGGCTCGAAAACGAATTGCGCAGCAGCGGCTTCGTGATGGCGGAGACAGAGTACCAGGCGGGGCAGGCCGTTCTTCGGGTGGCGCTTCCGGATGAAGCGGAGGCGATCGGGGAAGCACAGGCACGCGTTGCAGCCTTCACTGCCGGCAGCTCTGTCCTGGAGCCCCGGAGCACTGAGTGGATCGACGTACCCCGCTGACCAACGGCCGCGCCACGCACACTAATGCACCACGCACACTAATGCACCACGCAGACACATTCGCCTCGCAGACAAACGCACCTCGCAGACAAAGCAGAAGGACCCCTGCCGTGCGGCAGGGGTCCTTCTTTGGCTATTCAGCCCAACCCGTGAGGGTGGCCGAAATCAGTTGCCGGTGAGCTTCTCGCGCAGAGCAGCGAGGGCTTCGTCGGAAGCCAGCGTACCCGCGTTGGACTCGGCAGCAGCCGGCTCCGAGGAGTAGCTGGTAGCGCCGGAGTCGCCTTCGCCGGACGTTGCAGCAGCAGCGTCGTCAGCAGCGTGCTGGGCAACCTGCTTCTTGTGGGCTTCCCAACGGGTCTGGGCGTCAGCGTACTGCTGCTCCCAAGCGGCACGCTGTGCCTCGTAGCCCTCGAGCCATTCGTTCGACTCGGGGTCGAAGCCCTCGGGGTACTTGTAGTTGCCCTCTTCGTCGTACTCAGCGGCCATGCCGTACAGAGCGGGATCGAACTCGGTGCTGTCAGCGTCAACGCCCTCGTTTGCCTGCTTGAGGGAGAGGGAGATGCGGCGGCGCTCGAGGTCGATGTCGATGACCTTGACGAACAGTTCGTCACCAACGGAGACAACCTGCTCGGCGAGTTCCACGTGGCGGACAGCCAGCTCGGAGATGTGGACCAGGCCTTCGATGCCGTCTTCGACGCGAACGAACGCACCGAACGGAACGAGCTTGGTGACCTTACCCGGAACAACCTGGCCGAGGGCGTGGGTGCGGGCGAAGGTCTGCCACGGATCTTCCTGCGTAGCCTTGAGCGACAGGGAAACACGCTCGCGGTCCAGGTCGACCTCGAGAACCTCGACGGTGACTTCCTGGCCAACTTCGACAACCTCGGACGGGTGGTCGATGTGCTTCCAGGAGAGCTCGGAAACGTGGACGAGGCCGTCTACGCCGCCAAGGTCCACGAAGGCACCGAAGTTGACGATGGAGGAAACGACGCCCGGACGGACCTGGCCCTTTTCCAGCTTGTTGAGGAACGTGGAGCGGACCTCGGACTGGGTCTGCTCGAGCCATGCACGGCGGGACAGCACAACGTTGTTGCGGTTCTTGTCCAGCTCGATGATCTTGGCTTCGATCTGCTGACCGATGTACGGAGCGAGGTCGCGGACGCGACGCATTTCGACGAGGGATGCCGGCAGGAAGCCGCGCAGTCCGATGTCCAGGATGAGGCCACCCTTGACAACCTCGATGACGGTACCGGTAACGACGCCGTCTTCTTCCTTGACCTTCTCGATGTCGCCCCAGGCGCGCTCGTACTGTGCGCGCTTCTTGGAGAGGATCAGACGGCCTTCTTTGTCTTCCTTGGTGAGAACCAGGGCTTCGACCTGGTCGCCAACGGCAACGACTTCGCCGGGGTCGACGTCGTGCTTGATGGAAAGCTCACGGGAAGGGATGACACCTTCGGTCTTGTAACCGATGTCGAGCAGGACTTCGTCGCGGTCGACCTTGACGACGGTACCTTCGACGAGGTCTCCGTCGTTGAAGTACTTGATGGTGGCGTCGACGGCTGCGAGGAAGTCCTCAGCGGTGCCGATGTCGTTGATTGCGACGACGGGGGCACCGGGCTTCTCGGTGGAGGTGATGGTCATGTAGTAGGGGCTCCGTTGTGGATAGTATGTCGGTCAGGCAAACCGCTGCCGCCCGGCTCCGGACGGCAGAACACGGCACAGTGCCGGGTCATCCTGATTTGTGGATTGTTACAAAATGGCTGCGCGCACGTAGTACACGCCCGTTTATTGTAGTGGATTCCGCAAAGCATGGTCAAAAAGGGCGGTGCCGCCGCGACCCCGCCTGCCGTGGTCCTGGCCGGCGGTGGATGCCCACCACGGTGGAGCTAGAAGTGCGTAAGGCAGTGGGCCGGCCGTTCGACGGCAAACAACTGCCGGGCCTCCAGCGCTGCCCCGCTCCGGTGTTCCCTGATCCGCCCCGCGGCGGCAAGGGTTACCGGTGACACCGCGCCAAGGTAGATCGACCCAAGATCAGCGATGTCAAGACTGACATCAGGCTGCCCGTCCTGGACTTCCCGCACGCTGGCGGAAGCACCGCCGTCGGCCTTCACCTCCCAGGTGCCGCCAGCCAGGCCAAGGGGGTCCGCGACCTGCAGGACAAGCCGTCCCGCCACCGGATAGTGCCGGGACGACAATGCGGCCGGTACGTCGAGGATGCGCAGCCACAACATGTCGCGGATATCCGATGCGTCGATGCAGCGCGGGTCCTCCAGCGCCCATGCCAAAGGATCGTCGACCGGTGCCTCTGCCCAGGTGACCTGGTCAATGAGGTCGATGCTCCCCAGGAACCGCCAGAGATCCAGGTAGGCAGCGTCCGTGCCTGCCACGATGTCAACGATGTCCATGGTGTAGGGCTTTGAATCCCAGCCCTTGAAGCGGTAGGAAACATAGCCATCGAGGCCGCCATCGGCGTCGTAGTGCAGGGCGCAGCGGACCGAGGTGTCGGGCTTGCCGTCCTGCCCCAGGGATCCGGACGCAAGAAGCCGGTAATACTCCTGGCGCCCCACCGACCCGGGCGTTGAGCGCTGGACGCGGTCAAAGAGCGCAGGGGCGATCTCCAGGAGGACTGCCGGATCTGCCACCTCGACCGAACCCGAAGCCTCTCCCCTGGGACGGAACCGGGGCCCCGTATCCACGGTGATGCTCCGTTCGAAGGTTGCGACTCCAAACCCGAACCGGCCGTAGATGGTGCCCTCGGAGGCCGTGAGCGCGGCAATCGCCAAGCCGTCGTCCTTGGCCGCCTCAAGGTCGGCCGTGATCATGCCGCGCAGGATGCCGTTGCGGCGGTGGGTGCCGCGAACCGTTACGGAGGTCACCAGGTTTGCCTCCACCTGATTCCCGAAACCAACGTTCAGCTGCTTGCGCATGGTGGCATAGGTGGCCACCGGAACGCCGGAGTCCAGGGAATGATCGGGCACGGTGCCCGTGACGTAGACGCCGGTCAGCTCGCGTTCATCGGTGCGGTAGGCAGCCAGGGTCCTGGCCACATACTCCTCATCACGGCGCTGCTGGTGGAACCCGTGGGAAACGGCCTGCACCCATGCGGTGCTGCGGCCGTAGTCGGCGGCATCCGGGTGGGCGGCCGGGAATCGTTGGACGGTGTATTTGGCGGGAGTCGTTACTTTGGGATCAGCCACTCCCCGAGCCTAACCAGACGCGCAAGGGCGCGCCACCACAGCGGCGGCGCGCCCTTGCGGCGTGGAACCTGCCTGCTAGTGCCCGGCCTCGTGCCAGCTGGATCCGACACCGATCTGGACCTCCAGCGGCACGGAAAGCTCTGCGGCGGCGCCCATTTGTTCCGCCACGAGCTTCTCCACGGCTTCCCGCTCACCGGGAGCGACTTCGAGGACGAGTTCGTCATGGACCTGGAGGAGCATCCTCGACTTAAGTCCCTGTCCCTCCAGCTCTGCCGCCACGCCCAGCATGGCGCGCTTGATGATGTCCGCGGCCGAACCCTGGATCGGTGAGTTCAGCGCAATGCGTTCCGCGGCTTCGCGTGCCTGGCGGTTGGTGCTGGTCAGGTCCGGCAGGTAGCGCCGGCGGCCTTCGATGGTGGCGGTGTAGCCGTCTACGCGGGCCTGGTCCACCACGCCGCGCAGGTAGTCGCGGACGCCGCCGAAGCGGTCGAAGTAGTCCTTCATGAGGGTACGGGCCTCGTCCACGGAAATTTCCAGTTGCTTGGAAAGGCCGAAGGACGTCAGTCCGTACGCCAGGCCATAGGACATCGCCTTGACCTTGGAGCGCATGGCGCTGGTTACCTCGGCCGGGGCCACGTTGAAGATCCGGGAACCGACAAAGCGGTGCAGGTCCTCGCCGTCACGGTACGCCTGGATGAGGGCTTCATCCCCGGACAGATGTGCCATGATGCGCATCTCGATCTGCGAATAGTCTGCGGACAGCAGGCACTCGTAGCCTTCGCTGACCATGAACACGCCCCTGACCCGGCGTCCTTCCTCGCTGCGCACCGGGATGTTCTGCAGGTTGGGGTTGTTGGAGGAGATGCGGCCGGTGGCTGCGATGTTCTGGGCATAGGTGGTGTGGATGCGGGCGTCGTCGGCGACCGACTTCTTGAGGGTTTCCACCATCTGGGCCAGCTTGGAGGACTCGCGGTGCGCCATGAGCTGGACCAGGAACTCATGCCCGGTCTTTTCCAGCAGCGCCTTGAGGGAGGCGGCATCCGTGGTGTAGCCGGACTTGATCTTCTTGGTCTTGGGCAGGCCAAGTTCCTCGAACAATACGGTCTGCAGCTGCTTGGGCGAGCCCAGGTTGACCTCGTGCCCGATCGCGGCGAACGCCTGTTCCTGGGCGCTCTCAATGACTTTGCCGAGGTCGGCCAATTGCTCGTTCATGCGTTCCATGGACACGTAGATGCCCGTGAGTTCCATCTGCGCCAGTACCCGCGCCACCGGGAGTTCGAGCGTGGTGAGCAGCGCGTCCGCCTTGCGCTCGGCAAGTTCCTTTTCGAAGTGCTTGCTGAGGGCGTGCACGACGGCGGCCTGCTGGATAAGTGCCGCGGCGGCGGCCTGGTCCGTGCCGCCTGCGAGGTCCAGTTCCAGCTGGCCCGATGGCGCAGTTGCCGGGGCGAGGGTGATCTTGAGGTGCACCTGGGCCAGTTCCGCGAGGTCGTAGCTGCGCCGGTCAGGCTGGATCAAGTAGCCGGAGATGGAGGTGTCGTCCACCACGCCTTCCAAGCTGAGGCCACGGTTGTGCAGCGCCTTCAGGGCAGCCTTGAACTCATGCAGGACCTTGGCTTCCTCGGGGTCCTTCAGCCAGGCGGCGAGTACGGACTCCGCCGCAGCGTCCAGCCCGGTGAGGTCGATGTAGGCTGCGGCGTTGTTCCGGACGACCGCGATGGCCACGGCGTCCTCACCAACGCGGCCCGGGACAGGCTGTACCGCGAGGGCGGAGCGGACTCCCGAACCGGCCGCGAAGAAAGCCTCCAATTCCGCGGCGCCGGCCAACGAGGCGAAGTCCGGGGTATCGATGCTGTCAGGAGCGGACCCGGCGGTGTCGTCCCCGTACAGATCAAAGAGCCTGGTGCGCAGCGTCCTGAATTCCAGCTCCTCGAAAAGGTCTTCGATGGCCTGGCGGTCCGGCCTTGGCTCGTGGAGGTCGGCCAGGGAAACAGGCAGGTCCAGGTCCGTCAGGAGCTGGTTCAACCGGCGGTTGCGCTTGACGTTCTCAACGTTTTCCTTGAGGGCGCCGCCCACCTTGCCGCCGATGGCGTCGAGGTTTTCCAGGATGCCTTCAAGTCCACCGTAAAGGTTGATCCATTTGGCTGCAGTCTTGGGTCCCACACCGGGAACGCCCGGGAGGTTGTCCGCGGACTCGCCCACGAGCGCCGCCAGGTCCGAGTAAAACGCAGGCTTGACGAAGTACTTCTCCTCGATGGCGGCGGCATCGAGCTTGGGAATGTTGCTGACCCCCTGCTTGGGGTAGAGCACGAACACGTTGTCGTTGATCAGCTGGAAGGAGTCGCGGTCTCCGGAGACCAGAAGGACCTCAAAGCCTTCGGCATCAGCCTTGGACGCGAGGGTGGCCAGGATGTCATCCGCCTCATAGCCAGGGAGTGCGATGGTTTTGATGCCCCAGGCCTCCATGACCCTGGCGATCAGCCCGATCTGGCCCTGGAACTCAGCCGGAGTAGCGTTGCGGCCGCCTTTGTACTCGCTGTACTCCGCTTTGCGGAACGTGGTGTCATCCGAGACATCGAAAGCAACGGCGACATGGGTTGGTTTCTGGTCCTTGATGAGGTTGATCAGCATGGACGTGAAGCCGTGGACAGCGTTGGTGTGCTGTCCACGCGCCGTGGAAAAGTTCTCGGCCGGCAAAGCGTAAAAAGCGCGGAAAGCCATGGAGTGGCCATCCAGGACCAGCAACCTGGGCCGCCCCTCCCCCGCCGTGGCAAGGGAATCCGATGTTGAGGGATTGGGGGCTGTTGCAATGGCGGCAGCCTGGGCCGATGGAACCTGGTCCGGTTTGGTTGTTTCACTCACAGGTGCCAGCCTAGTTGGCATGATGGACAATTTCACGCCGAACCGGTTTCTGGACGAGCTCAACCAGGCAGGTATTCCGGAAGAGTTCCACGAGTGGCTTTCCGGCCATGGTGTGGGCGCCCTGGTGGTCAAGATGGGCATCCGCTTCACGGAACTCAGCGCCGGACGTACGGTGGCCACGATGCCTGTTGAGGGCAATACGCAGGTGGCCGGAATCCTCCATGGCGGCGCCCACGTGGTACTGGCAGAGACGCTGGGTTCGTTTGCGGCCTCCCTCCACGCTGGAAAGGGCCGGCACGCTGTGGGCATCGAGGTCGGCGCCACCCATCACCGTTCCATCGCCAGCGGAACCGTCACGGGTACGTGCACCGCGATCCACCTCGGCGGCACCCTGGCCACCCACGAGATCGTCATCACCGACGAAAAGGGCCGCAGGCTTTCCACCGCCCGGATCACCAACATGATCCGGGACAACCGTCCCTGACCGCCGGCGTCACCGTGCCGGGCCGCTATGTCCTGCTGCCCGGCATCCGGTAGTGCAGTTCGGCTGCTGCCCCGCCAAGGATCCGTGACGAGACCAACTCCAGGGGCGCCGTCGGGCCTTTGAGCGGCAGCAGCCGCTTCCCGGAGCCCAGGACCACGGGAATGATGGTGACAATGATCTCGTGGAGCAGCCCTGCGTCGGCGAACTGCGCCACCAGGTCTCCGCCACCCACCAGCCAGACGTTTTTGTCACCGGCATCGGCCACCAGGTCCGGCGCAAACTCGCGGACATCGCCGCGGACGAACGTGACGTTGGATCCGGCAGGGGCCGCGTATTCATGGTGCGTGAAGACCCAGCACGGCATGTCCGGATACGGCCACTTTCCGGCTTCGTGCTCCACGAGCCACCGGTACGTGTCCCCACCCATGACAATGCACCCCACACCGGCAAAAAAGGATTCGTAACTGCCGCTGACGCCCTCCACCTGGTCGAACTGGAGGAGCCAGCCAAGGTCGTCCTCGGGGGATGCAATGAACCCGTCAATGGTGGACGCAACGTAGTACTGGAAGTTGGGCATGGCCCCAGACTAGTCAGTCGGCCCCCGGGTTCCCATACTCCACGCGGACGCTGCCGTTATCCGGCAGGACCACCACCCGGCCGGAGGTCAGCGTCCACCCTTCATTGAGCAGGAAGATGCGGCCACCACTCACCACCAGGAGCCGCAGCCCGGTGTAGCGGTAGAGCGGACCGGCTTCGTTGCCTACGGAATCCTCGCGGACGTTCGGCACGGTGACAGCCAGCCGCTCCTTGCTGTACACCACGGCGGTGGGCAGTTGTCCGGACCTCTGCTGGTAGTCCACGGCCGCGCCCCGCCCCAGTGCCTGGGCATAATCCGAGGTACCCCAGAACAGCAGGAGCGTGACCAGGACGAAGACCAGAGACCGTTCAAGCCCGTGCGGCCCCCGCGCAGGGGTGTCGTGCACGGGGGCCGCACGGTGGCGGACGTTCAGGCCCCACGCGCCGACCACCAAGGCCGCGGCGATGAGGAAGGGAACATACAACAGGATGCGTCCGGGCTGGGTGACCACAAGGATCCAGAGGACTGCTGCCGCCGCAAAGCCGACGACCGTCACGGCCAACGCGATGGACCTGACCAGCGTCCTGTGTTTTCCGGCCTGCAGGACCCGTACCACCGCCCGGTCCAGCATCAGGCACAACAGACCGATCACCACCAGCCAGGCCAACGGCTGGAACAGCGACTGAATGCTCCGCAGGATGAAGTCCTGCACCGTGTAGCCGAACAAGCTGACATCCAGTCCCATGGATTTCGCCTGGGCATCGGTGCGGGCCCACCCGAAGTAGACCAGGAGCGCAGTGGCCACCGTGAGGGGCGGACCGATGACCGAGAGGACTTCAAGGGTCCGTTTCCAGCGCAGGTTCCCTGCCTCTGCCTCCTCAGGGGTGCTCACGGTGTTGCCGTGGCGGTTGCGGAAGCGGACGGCGCCACAGCAGGGCTGGAGGACGTTGATGGCTGGGGAGCCGGCGTGCCGGTGGGCCCGGCAGATGCACTTGGCCCGGGAGCGTCCTCATAGTAGAAGGTCACGGTGCCCGCAACATCCACGGTGTCGGTGATGGAGATCCTGACGGAACTCCGGCCTTCTGCCGGCGGCATCCGCAGGTACAGGGTCTCGTAGTCGCCGAACCCGGCCACTTTCTCCGGGAAAGCCGGCGCCCCATCGAACAGGATGTCTTCCACACGCACGTAGTAACCGTCCAGCCTGACGATCGTTCCACCCTCACGTGGTCCCGATGCCCGGGTCAATCCCGCAACGGGCCGCAGGTTTTCGTCCACCACCGTGAGTCCGCTGAGGATTCTGGGGCACGCCTGGCCGGGTGCGGTGACAGCCCTTAGCGGCACTCCCGGATTGCTGCGGTGCTGGGCAAGGAGCGAGGCCGATGCGGCGGCCACCGTGTATTCGAGGCACTGTGTCTGGGGTACGCGGGGCGTCGCGGCAACCGCGGCCGCGGCCCGTTGCCAGTCGTCCTGGCTCCCTGTTCGGAGGGCTTTGCAGACGGCGGCACCCGCCACCCAGACCTGGACGCCTTCCTGGCCCTGGAGGCTTTGGGCCAGCTCATCGCACTGGAACTGCTGCAGTTGCAGGTACCGCTGGCCCGATGTGGGATCGCTGGGACCTACCGGACCCAGCGGAACCCACTGCACCACAGGCGCTTCCACGGGCGGCGCGCCGGGCCCGGCCGGTCCCGGCGGCTGGACAGCTGTAGGCACGACGGCGGGCGGCTGGGTTGTGGGGGCGGCGGTGGTTGCTGCCGGCGCAGGATCGGGCGAGGGTACGTCCGGAGCGGACGTTGGGGGCAGGCAGGCAGTCAGAAGCACCATCAGGACCGGCGCGAGCGCAGTCCCGATGATGTGGCCCCTGGATCGGCTCGCCATGAAAGCCCCACATCCGCCGGAATCATGAGCAGCGTTACAGCTACTGCTGATTATTCTCCCGAATGGACCGTGCTGCCAGAGAAAGTGGCCGGGCTGCTGCGGAAGGTGCTACTTCCCGAAGTACGGCACGATCAAATAGATGCCGAAAAGCACTGCCAGGCCGCAGAAGCCAAAGCAGACGTAGGCCAGCGAGCGGAAGAGTGCGGGGGACTTCTGTCCGGTGTCTCCGGCGATGGCGGTCAACCGGACCCCCAGGGAGTACAGGGTCACGAGTGTCACGGCGGCCACCAGGGTTACGCCTGCCACCTGCAGCAGTTCCAACCACTTCATTGCTGCGCTCCCTCGCTCTTGGTGGATTTGCGTGATTTCTTCTTCTTCCGGAACCGCACGGCATGGCCCGCTTCTTCGACTTCCACCGCATTGTGGTGGCCAACGTGTGACTTGCGGGATGCGAAGAACATCAGCAGGATCGCCGCAGTCCCCACCACCGCGGCGATGACGACCCCTACCACGCCGACGTTGACCAGCAGGGCCGTCAGCGCCCCGACGATGCCTGCAGCCGGCAGGGTGAACAACCAGCCAAGGGCGATCTTGCCCGCGGTCCCCCACCGGACGGAGGTGCCTTTGCGGCCCAGGCCGGAGCCGATGACCGAACCGGACGCTACCTGCGTGGTGGACAGGGCGAAGCCAAGGTGGGAGGAGGCCAGGATGGCGGTGGCGGTACTGGTCTCGGCGGAGAAGCCCTGGGCGGGCTTCACCTCGGTCAGGCCCGACCCCATGGTCCGGATGATGCGCCAGCCGCCGGCGTAGGTTCCGATGGCGATGGCGAAAGCACAGGCTGCGACGACCCAGAACACCGGGCCGGAGCCGGGAGGCTGCGTACCACCGGCAATGAGGACCAACGTAATGATGCCCATTGTTTTCTGGGCATCATTGGTGCCGTGGGCCAACGCCACAAGGCTGGACGTGAAGATCTGTCCGGTGCGGAAGCCCCCACGCTTCTGGGTGAGCTTGTCACCGGTTTCGGGGTCGTGCCGGGAGGTCAGTGCGTAGGCCAGGCGCGTGCAGAGGTAGGCAACCAGGCCTGCGATCAGCGGCGCGAAGATCGCGGGCAGGATGACCTTTTGGAGGACTGTCTCAAAGTTGATCGAGTGAAGGCCGATGCCCACCACGGCCGCCCCGATCAATCCTCCGAACAAGGCGTGGGACGAACTCGACGGCAGTCCCTTCAGCCACGTCACCATGTTCCACAGGACAGCGCCCATCAACCCCGCGAAGATGATGTCCGGCGTGATGTGGATGCCGTCGGACCCCTCGCGGATCAAACCGCCGGAGATCGTCTTGGCAACCTCCGTGGACAGGAACGCGCCGATGAGGTTGAGCACTGCTGCCAGTGCTACCGCCGTCTTGGGCTTGATGGCCCCTGTTGCGATGGGCGTGGCCATCGCATTGGCAGTGTCGTGAAACCCGTTGGTGAAGTCAAAGAAGAGGGCCAACGCTATGACAAGCGCGACCATGAAGGTGATGTCCACCTGTTGCCCAATCTGCAGAGTCGACGTTCAGCAGTTCCACTTTCCCCTTGCCTGCCAATCAGCATAGTTCAGCAATTGTTCAACAGGCTGGACTTGCAGAATTCACTCTGGCGGGCTTGAAACCTTAAGAATCCTACGTGCCAGCGGCCGGGCGGACAAACATGCCCCGGGCGCCCTTCATCCCAAAAAGGCGCCCAAGGCCGTGAGGTCGCGGCGGGTGAGGCCCTTGCGCGGATCAGGTGAGATGCAAAGCACACGGTCCTGCCGGAACTCTGCCCAGGAGCGGGCGTCGGATTCGCGGTCCAATTGGTCGTCCACCCAGGCAAAGCGTTCTGCTCCTGCCTCTTCCACATCCTTCTGCAGCGCAACGAGCTTCCACCATTCGGGCCGCTCGTCCCATCCTTGACTGGAAAGCACAGGCCAGTCCTGCCCCTTGAGCCCGATGGCCGGGCACAGGTACTCGGGAGCCAGCCGTTCCCACGTGGTGAGCCACACGAAGCGGGCTGCGGGATGTTCCGCCAGTTCGTTAAGCCCGGCGACAGCCTCGGGGGCATAGGCAACGTTCAGTATTCCGGCGTCAGCGGTTATCCAATCGCTTCCCCAGTCAGTGGTGCCCTGGGGGCCGAAGGGGTTCACCACGCCGTCGACATCCAAATAGATGGACACCGGCACAATGGCGGCCATTGGTACATCCCCTTCCCCTTGAGGTCCATGTTTAGCGTACGGCAAGGCCGACCGACGCTTGAGATCATACTCTTGACGTTCGTCATGGAAGTGATAATCTCGGAGTATGGAACAGCCCGCCGCACCCCGTTCGCCACGCAATGTCCGGGACATCGAGGACACCGTCCGCACCGACTTCCGCCACGCCATGTCCTATGGCGGCTACCTGGACCTGGACAGGCTGTTGAGCTCCCAGCACCCGCTCAGCCAACCCGAACACCACGACGAGCTGCTGTTCATCATCCAGCACCAGACCAGCGAACTCTGGCTCAAGCTGGTCCTGCACGAACTCCTCGAGGCCCGCAGGCTCATGGATTCCGACAGCCTCGGCCAGGCGTTGAAGTGCATTGCACGCGTCAAGGCCATCCAGCGCACCATGATCGAGCAGTGGTCCGTCCTGGGAACACTGACTCCCCGTGAGTACTCGCAGTTCCGCAACTTCCTGGGCAGTTCCTCCGGATTCCAGTCCTACCAATACCGCGCCGTGGAATTCCTGCTGGGCAACAAGAACCGCGGCATGCTCCGGGTCTTTGAGAGCGATCCCGCAGCGCATGCCCTGCTCAACCGGCTCCTGGAGGAGCCCACCCTGTATGACGCCTTCCTCGCCGTGCTGGCCCGGGCCGGGTACGACATCCCCGTCGACGTCCTGCAACGCGACACCAGCGAACCCTGGACGTTCCGCCCGGATATGGTGCCCGTCTTCCAAAAGATCTATGAGGCCGACGACACACCATGGGGGCTTTACGAGGCATGTGAAGACCTGGTGGACATCGAGGACAACTTCCAGGCCTGGCGGTTCAGGCACCTGCGCACCGTCCAGCGGACCATCGGCTTCAAGGTCGGCACGGGTGGCTCCTCCGGGGTCGACTTTTTGAGGCGGGCCCTCGATCTCACGTTCTTTCCCGAGCTCTACGCAGTCCGCACGGAAATCGGCAACTGACAGCATCCCTACAGCTCCTTCCAGGAGGACCCATGACCACCGACCAGCAAACGCATTGGCCTCAAGCCGCTGAGCTCGACGCGGCAGACCCGCTTGCCACCCAGCGTGAGGCCTTCTACACGCCCGACGCCGGCCAGCTCACCTCATACCTGGACGGCAACTCCCTTGGACGCCCGCTTAAGGCAACGGCAGCGAACCTGCAGAACTTCGTCCATGACGCCTGGGGCAGCCGGTTGATCCGCGGCTGGGATGAACAGTGGATGGACGAACCAACCCGGGTCGGCGACCGGATCGGGGAGGTGACCCTCGGTGCAGCAGCCGGCCAGGTCACCGTAGGAGATTCGACATCCGTCATGCTGTACAAGCTGATCCGGGCTGCCGTGGATGCGCAGCCGGGACGTGACGAGATCATCATCGACCGGGACAACTTCCCCACCGACCGCTTCATCATCGAGGGCATCGCGGCCGAGCGGGGCGCCACCATCAAGTGGATCGCACCCAATCCGGCCAGCGGCGTCCGTGCCGCGGACCTTGACGGCATCCTGGGTGAGCGCACCGCCGTCGTGGTCCTGAGCCATGTTGCCTACCGTTCGGGGTTCCTGGCGGATGCCCCGGGCATCACCAACGCCGTCCACCGCGCGGGAGCCCTTATGCTGTGGGATCTTTGCCATTCAGTGGGCTCCGTGCCAATGGAGCTGGATGCATGGGGCGTTGACCTGGCTGTTGGCTGCACCTACAAGTACCTCAACGGGGGCCCGGGTTCGCCGGCCTTCGCCTACGTCAACGCCGCGCGACAGAACCGGTTGCAGCAGCCCATTTGGGGCTGGATGGGTGCGGACAACCCGTTCGGCATGACTGAGGCCTACCGGCCGGCAGAAGGCATCCGCCGGTTCATCACCGGAACCCCGCCGGTCCTGGCGATGCAGCCCATCAAGGACATGGTGGAACTGATCGCTTCCGTAGGAATGGACGCGGTGCGGGAGAAGTCGATTAATCTCACCGAATATGCCATCCGGCTGGCAGACAAGCTCCTGGTGCCCATGGGGGCGGCGATCGTCAGCCCGCGCAACGCTGCCGAGAGGGGTTCCCACATCACGGTGGACCACCCGATGTTCAGGGACGTCACCGCGAAGCTCTGGGAGCGCGGCGTCATCCCCGACTTCCGCCCGCCGCACGGCCTGCGGATCGGACTGTCTCCCCTGAGCACCAGCTATGCCGAGGTGGAACTCGGGGTGACCGCCATCCGCGACGCCCTGGCAGAGCTGCAATGAGTGCAGTCCTCGATGACATGGACTCCCGTCCCGGGAGTACCACGTCACTGCTGCGGACGGTTATCGGCCTGTATCTGCGGGACGCCGGCGGATGGATGGCCGGGCGCGACATGGTTTCCCTGATGGAAGCCCTGGGTACCTCGGCCACCGTCACCCGGACCGCGTTGGGCCGCCTGAGGAAAAAGGACGTGGTCCGGCAGGAAAACCGGGACGGCGTCGCCGGCTTCACCCTCACCGCGGGCGCAGCCGCCATGCTTGCACGGGGAGACCGCCGGATCTTCACGCCCCGCAGTATGTCCGACTCCGATCCGTGGTGCCTGGTCTCCTTTTCCATCCCGGAAACGGAGAGGGAAAAGCGCCACCAGTTACGGCGCCGGCTGCACTGGATCGGCTGCGGCACCGTGGCTGCCGGGCTGTGGATCTGCCCCGACACACTGCGCGGTGAGGTGGAGGAAATCCTGGTGGACCTGGATCTCCGGGACATGGCCACTGTCTTTGTGACCCGGACACCCATGGTGGGCGGCAGCCTCCGGGACGCCGCCGCGAAGTGGTGGGACCTGGATGTTGTCGCCGGCCTGCACCGGGATTTCATCGGTTTCATCCACGGGCAGGGCGCGGCTGTTCCTGTTCCCGGCGACGGCGTGGAGGCATCGGCCTCCTCATTCGCCACCTATGTACAGTGCATTGACCGGTGGCGGGTTATCCCCTATCTGGACCCTGGGCTACCCGGTTCCTTCCTTCCCGACGACTGGCCGGGCGCTGAAGGGACAGCCTTGTTCAGCCGGATCGTGGACGCCTACGCAGGCCCCGCCGCAGAATACGTCCGCAGCACGCTCGGCGTGGCAGTGCCCTAGGAGCCCTTCTTCACCCGTGACACGAACCGGAACCTGTCTCCCCTGAAGGTGCTGCGGGTCCATTCGACCGGTGTTCCGGAACTGTCACGGGCCATACGGTGGACAACCATGAGTGGAGCGCCCATTTCAATACCAAGCAGGCGGACCTCCACCGGCCCGGCCAGTGCAGTCTCCACCGTGTCCTCGACCTCGGCCACCTGCCGCCCATAGACGCCTGCCAGGACGGCGTAAAGCGACCCCGTCCGGGCCAGATGTCCACCGAGCTCCGGCAACGGCCCGGGGAGGAAGGCGACTTCATGGGCCAGCGGCTCGCCCTCGATCAGCCGGATGCGCTCCAGCCGGGTTACCGGATCGCCCGGCCGCAGGCCGAGGGAGTCTGCCGCGTCCTTTTCTGCCGGAATGACATCGAGTGCCACGACGCGGGAGTCTGGCCGCAGCCCCTGGCTTTTCGCATCGTCCGAGAAAGACGTCAGCTGCCGGACATGCGTCATCTTCGGTGGCGCCACGAAGGTGCCATGGCCCTGGATCCTGCCGAGCTTTCCTTCGGCCACCAGCTCGCTGATGGCTTGGCGGACCGTGGTCCGGGACGTCCGGTGCTCCTCCGCCAAGGAGCGCTCGGTGGGAATCAGCGTGCCCGGCTGCAGGCCGGAAATCATGGCCAGGAGTTCTGTCTTCAGGAGGTAGTACTTGGGAGTCGCCGGGCCTGGAGGGAATGACACCCGGACATCCTACTTGTAGACACGGGGATTGGTCTATGCCAATCTGGTCGGAGTTGCCCCGTAGCGGAAGGATGCCCCATGCCCAGAGCAATGCACCGCCATGCCACCCAGGTGGTCGTCTTATGAGTCCGGCCGTCCTTGGACTGCACATCGGCGGATCCAAGACCCACGCCGTCAGGGCCGGGCTTGACACCTCCGGTAACCATGACGGCGAGGACGGCGGCGCCGTGGAAATCACCGAAGCCCGAGCCAATCTGTCCTCGGTGGGCCACCAGGGCGCCGACGCCGTCCTCCGGCGGATCGCTGCCGCTGTCGGTCCGGGCATCAGTGCCGTCTGCATGGGCGCCGCCGGTGCGGACACGCCTGCCAGCCGGGCTGTGTTGACTGCACTGCTCACGGAGCACTTTCCCGGGGCCGTGATCGACGTCGTCCATGACACCCGCATAGTCCTCGCCGCCGCGGACCTCGACGCCGGCGCCGTAGTTGTGGCTGGAACCGGTTCCGTGGCGTGGGGAAGAAGCCGGGACGGCCGCGAAGCCCGGGCCGGTGGCTACGGATACCTGCTCGGCGACGAAGGCGGCGGCTACTCCGTGGTCCGGGACTCGGTCCGTGAGGCCCTGCGCGAGTACTACGCCGGGCTCGAACCAGGCCCACTGGTCAAGGCGATCATGGCAGCTACGGCAAGCGCCGACGCCTTGCAACTGATGGACTTTTTCTATGCACGGCCGGAGCCTGACCACTGGGCCGGACTTGCGCCTTTGGTGCTGGACCTCGCGGCAGAGGGTGATCCCGCCGCAGTCCGCATCCAGGCCGAGGCTGCACATTCGCTCGCGACACTGGCCAGGCAGGTCCTGGGGGAACTTGGGCTGGACCTGCCGCTCGTGATGGCCGGAGCGTTGCTGGTTAACCAGCCCCAGCTGGCTGGAGCAGTGGCACGGAAGGTTGCGCTGGAGGATCCTTCGGGCATCAGGATCCTGGATGAGGCTCCCGTGCACGGCGCCGTGAAGCTTGCCCGCCGGTTGATCCAAAGCTGAAGATCGCTGCACTTCCCGGGATGCCGTGACGCGGGAAGCCGGTGACCCTTGCCGGGCACCGGAGTACTCTGGATTTATGCCTGAAACATGCGGTGGCCGGTAGCGATGACGCGGGCGCGGCGGCGATGGTTGCCTGCCTTCCTTGTCCCCCTTGCTGTGGCGATAACGGTGCTCGCCGGATCGCTCACGGCCGGAGCCACGGTGTCCCTTCCGCCCAAGTCGGCCAGTGACATCCTGGCCATGGTCGCCCGGACCGAGGTGCGGGCCCTCTCCGGCACCGTGGTACAGGAAGCTGCGCTGGGGCTTCCGGAGATTCCGGCGACCGGCCCCGGGGCTGCTACCGGTGCGGCCGGAGCCCTTGACCTGCTGACGGGTTCGCATGAGTTCCGCGTTTTTGTTGACGCGCCGGGCAAGGCACGGTTCCAGGTCATGGAGCGTATGGCCGAACGGGACGTGGTGGTCAACGGCCGCGACATCTGGTTCTATGATTCGGGCGACAACAGCGCGACCCACCTGACCCTCCCCCAAGCCGGAGACCACGCTTCCCATGATCCCGGCGACACCGTCATGGAAACCCCGGAATCCATGGCGGACCGTTTCCTGGCAGCGATCGATCCTTCCACTGAAGTCAGGGTCGCCGACGACGTGGCGGTGGCCGGACGCAGCGCCTACCAGGTGACACTGATCCCGCGCAGTGCGGGAACCTTGGTGGAGTCCGTATCCATTGCTGTCGACTCTGAAACCGGACTCCCGTTGCGTGTCGAGGTGCGTGCCAAAGGCCAGACCGAACCTGCGTATTCCTTGGCCTACACTGCCCTTGACCTCGCCGTCCCCGACCCGGGCTTGTTCCTCTTCACTCCCCCGCCCGGGGCCGCAGTGACGGAGCAGGCGGTGCCCGCCAAACCCCTGCCCGACAAGCTCCTGCCCGCCAAACCCCTGCCCGACCAACCCGTACCCGCCCTGCCCTCGCCTGGCCCGGATGAGCCGGCGCCGGCACAGCACGGTCCCAGCGTGACCGGCAGGGGCTGGGACGCGATAGCGGTCTTCCCGGCAGGCGTTGTCCCGCCTGAGGTGGCGGCCTCGCCGCAGCTTGCGCAGGCCCTGCAACCGGTGGCCGGTGGCCGGGCCCTCACCACCGCCCTCGTGAACGTCCTGTTCCTGGACGATGGGCGTATCTATGCGGGCATGGTTCCCTTGGAGCGGCTGGAGACAGCCGCAGCAGCTGAATGACCCCGGGCCCATGACGGCCCTTTCCCCCGAAGCCGGAGCCGGCCTGGCCATTGAAACCCACGGGCTGGCCAAGAGATTCCGGCACCGGGCAGCCGTGGACGGCATGGATTTGGCGGTCCCGTATGGTGCTGTCTTTGGATTCCTTGGGCCCAACGGTTCGGGCAAAACCACCACGATCCGGATGTTGCTGGGGTTGGCCGGCGCCAGCCAGGGAAGCATCAGGGTTCTGGGCCGGGACATGCCCGGCGACCTGGCCACGGTGCTGCCACGGGTGGGCGCCTTGGTGGAGGGACCGGGCTTCTATCCGTTCCTTACCGGTGCCGGCAACCTCGTCCGGCTCGACTCGGCCGACAGGCACGCGTCAGCGTCCACGCGGCGCAAGCGGGTGGCAGAGGCACTGGACCGGGTGGGCCTGACCCACGCCGCAGGCAAGAAGGTCCGCGCCTACTCCCTGGGCATGAAGCAGCGGCTGGGCCTGGCCAACGCCTTGCTGAGGCCCCGTGAACTGCTGGTGCTGGACGAGCCCACCAATGGACTTGATCCCCAAGGTACCCGTGAAGTCCGCAGCCTGGTACGCTCCCTCGCCGCAGGCGGGACCACGGTCTTTGTCTCCAGCCACCTGCTGGCCGAAGTCGAACAAATGTGCACCCATGCAGGGGTCATGCGCGGGGGCAGGCTGGTAGCCCAGGGCCGCTTGGATGAGCTCCGGGCGGCAGGCCAGCCACATGTTGTGGTTAAGACTCCCGACGCCGACCGGGCCGCTGGTGTCCTGGCCCGCCTGGGGCTGGTACCCGGCCCAGGCCATGGAGCGGGTGGAGGCCAGGACGCCGGTGCCGTTGTGGGCACGGGCCTGGACGGCATGGAACCCGAGAGGATCGTTGCGGCGCTGGTAGAGGACGGGGTCCGGGTCAGGGGATTCGCCGTTGAGACCCCCAGCCTCGAGGAACGTTACGTATCCCTGACCGGAGAGGGGTTTGACGTTGTCGGTTGACGCTTCTCCGCGGACCAGTCCGGGCGCCGGGTGGGCATTGCTGGCGTCCGAGCTCTCCGTCTTGTTCCGCAGGGTCCGTACGTGGGCCATCCTCCTGGCGCTGGCAGCCGTTCCGGTTTTGATCGCCGTGGCCGTCAAGCTGTCGGCGCGGCCGGCAGCGCCCGGGCGGGGACCGCTGTTCCTGGACCGCATCACGCAGAACGGGCTGTTCGTGGCCATCACGGCGTTGGTGGTGTGCGTGCCACTGTTCCTGCCCCTGACGGTGGGAGTGGTGGCAGGTGACACGCTCGCGGGGGAAGCGAACCTGGGCACCCTGAGGTACCTGCTGCTGGCCCCCGCGGGGCGGATCCGGCTGTTGGCCGTGAAGTACGCCGGGGCTGTCGCCTTCTGCATTGCCGCAACGGTGACGGTTGTCGCAGCAGGTGCCCTGGCCGGCGTCGTGCTTTTCCCGGTGGGGCCGGTGACCCTGCTGTCCGGCGACACCATTGGCGAGGTCGAATCCTTGCTGCGGTCCTTGCTGGTGGCCGCCTACATCACCGTTTCACTGCTGGGCCTGTCCGCGATCGGGCTGCTCATCTCGACCTTCACGGACGTACCGGTGGGAGCCATGGCCGCCACCGTGGTGCTCTCGGTCGTGTCGCAGGTCCTCGACAACCTTCCGCAGCTTGAGTGGTTGCACCCGTGGCTGTTCAGCCACCATTGGCTGGGCTTCGCCGACCTGCTGCGCCAACCGGTCTCCTGGGATTCGTTCCTCGACAATGCCGTGCTCCAGGCGGGCTACGTCGCGGTCTGCGGCGCGCTGGCGTATGGCCGTTTCGGGGGAAAGGACATCTTGTCCTAGGCGTTGCCGTAGGCTCTTTCCATGGCCAGATTCTTTGACGTCCACCCGCAGGATCCACAACCCCGTGCGATCGGGCAAGTAGTCAATATGCTGCAGAACGGCGGACTGATCGCCTATCCCACCGACTCCTGCTACGCGCTGGGGGCACAAGTAGGCAACCGGGAAGCGTTGGACAGGATCCGGACCATCCGGCACCTGGACGACAAACACCACTTCACCCTCGTCTGCAAGGATTTCGCCCAGATGGGCCAGTTCGTCATGCTGGACAACGATGTTTTCAGGAGCATCAAGGCCGTCACTCCCGGCAGCTACACGTTCATCCTGCCCGCAACGCGTGAAGTCCCCAAACGGCTGCTGCACCCCAAGAAGAAGACGGTCGGGGTAAGGATCCCGGATCACAAGGTGGTGCAGGCACTCTTGGCGGAACTCGGTGAACCGCTGCTCTCGAGCACGCTCCTCCTCCCCGACCAGGACGAACCGCTCACCCAGGGCTGGGAGATCAAGGAGCGCCTGGACCATGAGGTTGATGCAGTCATCGACTCCGGCGACACCGGCTCTGAGCCCACCACCGTGATTGACTTCTCCAGTGGAGTCGCCGAGGTAGTGCGCCGGGGAACCGGAGACCCCTCCCGGTTCGAGTGACCCACGGGCGGTTCCGGCCCGCGGCATAAAGAGTCATCGGAACTGGAAGCGGCACCCGCTGTTCAGCGCCACCTGCGCCAACCCCATCAATTCCAGGGTGAGCGCGGATGGCTGCGTGCCCTGCGCCGCCGGTGGATAGCTCACGGCAAGCGTGAGTTGCCTGTTGCCATCGGCACTGCTCATGGACACCACTCCTCCGCCCGGAAGGTCGGCGGCATGGCCGAAGTAGGAGCCGTTGGTGCACCGGTCATCCCACTGGTCGAGTCCCAGCCCGTAGCCGCCGGGAAGCGGGCCCTTCATCTCCACCAGGCTCGCCGGTTCCAGGAGCCTGCCTTCCAGCAGCCCTGCGTAGAAGGAGTTCAGGTCCGCCACCCCGGCAGCAATCCGTGGTTCCCCTTCGCCTGGACCGGCAAGCGCCGTCACATCCGAGGCGTCGCCGTCCACCAGGACGTACCGGTGGACCAGGGTGTCCGGATTGGCCCCCGCAGACACCGGGAAGGAACGCAGGCCCAGGGGTTCCCCGATGTCCCGTGCCAGCACGGTGGCCAGGCCCGCACCCCGAAGCCGCTCCACCAGCACGCCGAGGATCCGGTACCCCTGGTCCGACGGATCCAAGGAGCTCGGTTTCCGCCCCAGCACCTCCCGGACGGAACGGCCGCCCGCCACCGTCCCTGACAGCTCCGGCAGGTAGGTTGCCACGGGAAGGTCCAGCACCACCAGCCCCTCCTCCACAAGGGCCAGCACCAGGACCGCCAGCATGCTGCGGCCCACGGCGCCGATGAAGACGGGATCACCCGGCGCCGCGGCAGCGCCGCCCAACGTCCGTGTTCCGGCGGTGTGCGACCAGGCCTGCCCGCCAACCTTCGCCTCGATCAGGACGGCACTTGCCCCCTGGCCGACCATTTCGCGGCTGTACAGTTCCATCGCGGCCTGGAGCTCCCGGAAAGCGGGCGGTACGGTGGCCGGGTCAGGGGACGGTACGCCGAACGTGGACGGGGTGGGCGCCGCCAGCGAGGACTCCGTTCCTGGAAGGGTAGGCACAGCAGAAGCCGGCGTCGACACCATGGAGGTGGGAGGCGGCGGGGCCGGTCCAGGAGCAGGAATGCATGCTGTGAGCAGGCTGCCGGCGGCAAGCACCAGGCATCCGGTGAGGCCGGATGGTAGGCCGTGCTGTTCCCGCCGTGGCATGCCGCCTCCCGTGCTACCCCGCCGGTTCCTCCGGCTTGCGCGCCCGGCTGGGCTGGACCCGCATGGGTTCACCGGGCATCTTGGGGAATTCCGGCGGGAACGGCATTTCCCCCTGCCCGCTCTGCACGTCCCTTTCCCACCACCGCAGCAGGACGTCGATATCACCTGGACTGCGGTGCATCTCAGCCCACGGATCGCCAACGGTCCGCAGCCGCTCGGGAACGGTCATGATGGTGTATTTGGCGGGATCGGCGTTCTCCAGCTCGTCCCAGGCCAGCGGGCAGGACACCTGTGCCTGTGGAACTGCCCGCGGACTGTAGGCCCCGGCGATCGTCCTGTCGCGGTTGGCCTGGTTAAAGTCCACGAAGATCCTGCTGCCGCGTTCCTCCTTCCACCATGCCGTGGTGACCTTGTCCGGCATCCGCCGTTCCAGCTCGCGGCCGGCGGCAATAACGGCGTGGCGGACCTCCAGAAATTCATGCTTGGGGTGGATCGGGGCATAGACGTGGATTCCGCGGTTGCCGGATGTCTTGATGAACGGCGTCAGGCCCGCTTCCTCCAGGACGGAGCGCAGTTCGAGGGCGGCCGGGATCGCGTCGTCGAAGTCGGTCCCCGGTTGCGGGTCAAGGTCGATGCGCAGTTGATCCGGGTTGTCCGAATTGCCGGCCCGTGAGGCCCACGGATGGAAAACAACCGTGTTCATTTGTGCAGCCCATACCGCTGCCGCCGGCTCGTCAATCACCAGTTGGGGATGGGAACGGGCACTCGGATACACCACGCTTACCGAGCGCACGTAGTCGGGCGCGCCCTTGGGAGGGTTCTTGGAGAAGAACATGTCCCCTTCGATGGTTCCGGAATACCGCTGAAGGCTGACGGGCCGGTCTCCGTTGGCCGCGACAAAAGCCTCGCCCACGTCCACCAGGTATTGCGCCAGGTCCAGCTTGGTCACTCCGGCCTCAGGCCACACCACGCGGCCGGGACTGGAAATCCGTACCTCCCTGGGGCCATGGGGTCCGGGCACGGAAATGGTGGTTGATTCGCTCGCCATGGGCACAAGCTACCGCGAACCGCACCCGCGCGTCAGCACCCCAGCCCCATTTGCGTCCGTGGCGCACGGGTGCCTCTCGCTGCAGCATGATGGATACATGCCTGTCACCGAATCTGCCCTGACCATCGCCACGGGAGACACCAGTGTTTCCGCCCTGCACCTGCAGCCGGACCAGTCCACAGCCATGCTCGTGGTGGCCCACGGGGCCGGAGCAGGCATGGAGCATCCGTTCCTCCAGGGCTTCGCGGAAGCCATGGCCCGGGAAGGCGTCAGCACCCTGCGTTTCAATTTCCCCTACCGGGAAGCCGGACGCCGGTTCCCGGACAGGCCACCGGCCGCCATTGCGGCGTGGCAGGACGTCATGCGGACGGCAGCGGGGTTCGCTGGAGATCAACCGGTGTGGGCCGCGGGTAAATCCTTCGGCGGGCGGATGGCCTCCATGGCCGTTGCCGAGGGCATGCCCGCCCGGGGCCTGGTGTATCTGGGCTATCCGCTGCATGCTCCCGGAAAACCGGAGAAACTGCGCGATGAACACCTGTACGGCGTCACCGTTCCGATGCTGTTCCTGCAGGGCACCCGCGACACTTTCGCAACGCCGGAACTGCTGGAAGCGGTGGTCAGCCGAATCGGCCCGACGGCGGAACTGCAGTGGCGTGAAGATGCGGACCATTCGTTCGCGGTCAAGGGTGTCAAACGCAGCGCTGCTGAGACCGGGGCTTCGCTGGCCCCCGCTGTGGCAGCGTTCCTTGGGACCAGCCGCTAACGCGGGGAACGGGCAGGCACCGGACCACTACCGGGGCGCAGGCTCATGCCGCAGATAGCTGCGGCGGAACCTTCCCGTACCGGCAGTCAGCGCCCGGAGTTCGATGGCGTACCGCAGCAACTCCTGGTCGGGGACCTCCGCGGTGACGTCCGTGCCGTCGCCGGCTTCGGCTGCAGACGTGCCTGTCACCCGGCCCCGGCGGCCCGAGAGATCGCTCATGACCGTGCCGACGTACTCGTCCGGGACACTGACCACCACGGCGGACACCGGCTCCAGCAGTTGAATGGTTGCTGCTGCGGCGGCTTCCCGGAGGGCGAGGGCACCGGCTGCCTGGAAGGCTGCGTCCGATGAGTCAACGCTGTGGGTCTTACCGCCCACCAGCGTCACTTTGATGTCCACCACCGGGAAACCAGCGGAGACTCCTTTGAGCATCTGCGCGCGCACGCCTTTTTCGACAGATGCCACGAACGTGGCAGGGATGACGCCTCCGACGATCCTGTCCGCGAACTCGAACCCCGCGCCGCGCGGCAGTGGTTCCACCTCAATGTCGCAAATGGCAAACTGGCCGTGGCCGCCGGACTGCTTGACGTGCCGCCCGTGCCCTGTTGCCTTGCCGGCAAAGGTTTCCCTGAGTGGAGTGACCACGTCCACGGTTTGCAGCTTGATACCCTGGCCGCGCAATCGGTCCAGCACCACCTCGGCGTGCGCTTCACCCATGCACCACAGGATCAGCTGGTGCGTGTCCTGGTTGCGTTCCACCCGCAGGGTCGGATCCGCCGCCGCGATTTTTCCGATGCTTTTGGCCAGGGCGTCCTCATCGCTGCGTGATGCTCCCTCAATGGCCACCGGCATGAGGGGTTCGGGCATGTTCCAGGTTTCCAGCAGAAGCGGAGCGTCCCGGTCCGACACGGTGTCGCCCGTTTCGGCCGCCGCCAGCTTGCTGATGGCACAGATGTCGCCGGCAATGCTGAATGGTACGGCTTTGAGGCTGGATCCCACGGGCGAGTAAAGGTGGGTGACCCGTTCATCGCTGTCGTGGTCCTCGTGCCCCCTGTCCGCGAGGCCGCGACCGCCGATGTGGATTGGCGAGTCCTCGCGAAGGGTCCCGGAGAAGACCCTGACCAGGCACACCCGCCCCAGGAACGGATCCACCGTAGTCCTGACCACTTCTGCGGCCAGCGGCCCTGCCGGGTCGCAGTCCAGGTTCTTCAGCGATGATCCGTCCAGCGCCATGGCTGGTGGCGGGACCCGTTCCAGCGGAGATGGCAGGGCATCGGTAAAGAGCGACATGAGTTCCGGCAGTCCCAGTCCCGTTTCAGCGGAGGTGGGGATGACCGGAAAGAACGCGCCCCGGGATACGGCCGTTTCGAGGTCGCTGACGAGGTCCGCCAGGGGCAGTTCTTCGCCACCGAGGTAGCGGTCCATCAGTGTTTCGTCTTCGCTTTCGGCGATGATCCCCTCGATCAGCGGTCCGCGGGCTTCAGCGATGGCGGCATCGTTGTCCGTGCCGTGGAGGACGCCTGCAAGCTGTTCGCCCGGGGCGCCCGGGTCGGGCAGGTACAGCGGCAGGACCGCTTCGCCGAAAGCTTCCTGGCAACGCACGACGGCGGCACGGAAGTCCGCGCGTGGATGGTCCAGTTTGCTGAGCACCACCGCACGCGGCATGCGGATCTTTTCGCACTCGCCCCAGAGGGCAACGGTGGCACCGTCGATGCCGTCCACGGCCGAAACAACGAAGAGGGCCGCATCAGCGGCCCTCAACCCTGCGCGCAGTTCGCCGGTGAAGTCTGTGTACCCGGGGGTGTCGATGAGGTTGACCTTGGTGTCGCCTGCAATGATCGGCGCGACCGACAGGGAGACTGAGCGTTGCTGGTGGATCGCCGAGGGGTCCGAGTCGCTGACGGTGGTGCCTTCAGTGATCGAGCCCATCCGGGTGATCGCGCCCGTGGCTGCCAGGAGTGCCTCCACCAGCATGGATTTACCCGCCCCGGAGTGCCCTACAAGAGCTACGTTGCGGATGGTGGCGGGGTCCGTGGAGGCCAACGCCGTACCGTTATCGCTCTTCCGCGTGTCGGGCGACCCCGGCGTCCTGGCTGATTCCCGCGTGCCCTTCGAGGACATGGCTAACCTCCTGGGGGTCGTTTCCTGCTCGTAGCTTCCACAACGTGGGGTTCGAACGTGTACAAGGATTGGACACCCTCAGGCGACCACAGGGCAAGGGCAGGTGCGTGCCCAATCCGGCAGGCCGCCGTCGCCCCTGGCTTCCGGCGGCAGTTGGTCAGGTTCAGGCCGCGAGCGCCTGCCACAGGAAGAGCGCCGACATGACCGCGCAGGCGAGGACCACAGCTGTCATGCCCGCAAGCCAGATGAACGCCGGAACTCCGGTGGTCCGGCCGAGGATAAAGGCGTCGGATGCCTGCAGCCGGTGCCGGTGCCGGGTATGGACGCCTGCCAGTTTCAGGAGGTCGCGGACCGATCCGACGGTCAGGGCTATGCCGAGGACCATGATGGCGTAGCTGATGACCTCGGGAGTGCCGAAAAGGAGCAAGGCCTGGGCGGCGGCTGCGCTGACGACAGCCACGAGGATACCCGTGGCGTTCCGGAGGAAGACCAGGGAGACCAGCAGGACGATGGCGCCGATGGACATGGCCGCGCCGGACCTGCCGGCGGTAAACGCCCATATGAGTGCAAGACCGGCGACAGCAGGCGCCGGATATCCCCAGAAGCCGGACCAGGCCGCACCGAAGGCGCCCCGGCCGCTGCTGACCAGGCGGCCGGAGTGGTCCAGGCCGATGCGGAGACTGTGGACGAAGCGTCCGGTCATGAGGGCGGCATAGGCATGGCCGAGTTCGTGGACAAAGGTCACATACAGCCCGAACCACCGCCAGGTGGCGCGTGGAACGCTGAGGGCAACGGCGCAGCCGATGATGCCAAGGAGGGCTGTAGCCGGCACCGCGGTGGTGTGCGTTTCGGTAAAGCTTCGGATGACCGCCTCCCACCAGGCTGCCGGGAGGCCGGTGGGATCGGTCAGGGTGCCGGGTGTTGCGGTGACTGTCACCGTGGCATCCTACGGAACAAGTCTGGGAGTCAGGAGACAGCGGAGCGCGGCCGGGCACGAAGCCCTGCCACCAGGATCTCGAGGCCGAAGTCGAAGGCGGCTTCCCCACGCGCATCCGGCGGGCCGGCATGGTTCAGGGCCGTGGTGAGGCTTGGGTAGCCCTGGGCAGGCGGCGCCCAAACGACATCCGGGGCGGCAAGATCCAGGGCGAAGCCCAGTGCGAAGCTGTCGATGGTGGAAATGGCAGAGACGACGTCCTGCCCTTGGAACCCCGCCCTTTCCAGGGCGACAGCGAGGTTCTCGTAGAGTGCCAGCACCTGGGGATCCTGGACTGTTTGGAGCACGAGCAGCGGCGCCAGCCGTGGGTGCCGGGCGAACGCGTCGCGATAGCTGCGGACGATGGCACGCAGCGCACTTTCCCAGTCGGGTGCGACGGAAAGGTCATAGGGGGTTTCGGAGATGATGCGGCCCCGCATCAGTTCGAGGATCTCTTCCCTGCCGCTGACGTGGTTGTAGATGGACGACTGGCTGACGCCGATCCGCTTGGCAAGCTTCGGCAGGCTGAAATCGCCGGCCTCGTCCACCAGTTCCAGCGCCGCAGTGACCAGGGCGTCGATGGAAATGAGCGGCACAGGGGGGCGGGGCATGGGTTCTCCAATCAGGGTGTTGTTACGACTCTAGCCATTTCTTCCGGCGGGGGTATTGTGCCCGGCATCACAAACCCCTACGATAAAACGAAAGGCTTTCGCTAAACGCTGCGGAACTTCACACATCTCCCCCCATCCCTTGAGGACATCATGTCTGACACTGAAACCCGTCCCCCGGCAGCCGACGCCGACAACGGCTTGAAAAGAAATGCCATCGGCACAGGAGGCATCGCCTTCCTGGTGATCTCCGCCGCGGCCCCCCTGACCGTCATGGCCGGTGTGGCACCGGTAGCCATCGGCATCGGGGGCATTGGCGCCCCCATGGGCTACCTCACCGCAGGCGCCGTACTGTTGGTCTTCGCCATTGCCTTCATGGCCATGACCAAGCACGTCAAAGCAGCCGGCGGCTTCTACACCTACATCACCCTGGCCTTGGGCAAGACGGTCGGACTGGCTTCGGCGATCCTGGCCATTGTTTCCTACAACTGCCTGCAGATCGGCGTGTACGGCCTGTTCGCCGTCCAAACCCAGGCGATGCTGAAGACACTCTTCGGCCTGGACGTCCCGTGGCCGGCTGTAGCCCTTGGCGCCATCGCGCTGGTCTGGCTGCTGGGCTATCGCGGCATCGATGTCGGGGCGAAGGTCCTGGGGGTCCTGCTCGTGGCGGAGACCGCGATCCTCGCGGTCATGGGAGCGGCCATCCTCGCGCGCGGCGGGGCGTCGGGAATCAGTTTCTCTTCGTTCTCCCCCGACCACGCCTTCACCCCGGGCGTGCTGGCGATCCTCGCCATTTGCTTTGCTGCTTTCATGGGCTTTGAATCCACGGTCCTCTACCGCCGCGAAGCCCGCAACCCGGACAGGTCAGTGCCCCGGGCCACGTATGTCGCCGTCGGATTCATGTCAGTGTTCTACGCGTTCATCGTCTGGACCGTTATCCAGGCCTACGGCGACGGGGACGTCGTGGCCGCCGCGGGTGAACTCGCTGATGGCATGTTCTTCGCCACGATCAACCGCTACGTTGGCCCGTGGGCCGAAACAGTGATGTACGTCCTGATCGTCACCAGTGTCTACGCCTCACAGCTGGCCTTCCACAATGCCATCAACCGCTACGTCTACATGCTCGCCAAGGACGGCGTCCTCCCGGCCTTCCTGGGAAAGACGCACCCCAAGTACCAGTCGCCGCACCGTGCCGGCCAGGTCCAGACTATCCTTGCCGCGGCAGTCATCAGCGTCTGCGCGATACTCGGCGCGGACCCCTACCAACAGTTGCTCATATGGGTGAACACCCCGGGCATTGTCGGCATCGTGGCGTTGCAAGGCCTGGTTTCCGTCGCCGCTTTCATCTACCTGCGCCGGAACCCTGCGGCGGTCACCAACCGGCTGATGATCCCGCTGAGCATCGCCTCCGCAGTCCTGCTGTTCGGAGTCGTGGCGCTGATCGCCATCAATATCGAACTGCTGACCTTTGCCGATGCCCTGACCAACTCGATCCTCCTGCTGATCACCCCCGTTGTTTTCCTCACAGGCCTGCTGGTCGCCCGCAGCCTTCGAAAAAACCGCCCCCACGTCTTCACCCGGATTGGAAGCTTTGAAACGCATGACTCCTGACCTCATCGTCCTCGCTGACACCGTCCACACGCTCGACCATGACGCCACGTCCCCGGTGCAGGCCGTAGCTGTCAGTGCCGGTGTCATTACCGCAGTCGGTGACCGGGACGACGCCGCCGCATGGCGCAGCCACGGCACGAGGGTCCTTGACCTCGGCGGTGCCACGCTTTCCCCTGGCCTGGTCGACTGCCACATCCATCCTGTGTTCGGGTTGGACCTCACTGTGGGGTGCGACCTCAGCGCGGCGGACTCCCTGGAAGAAGTGCGCTCACTGCTCCGCGCGGAAGCGTCCACTGACAGTGGCTGGCTGCGCGCCTGGGGCCTGAACCCGAACGCGTTTGGCCCCACGCCCCTGCACCGGGATGCGCTGGATGATGTCTCCAACGGCAAACCCGCCTTGATACGGCTCTTTGACGGTCACTCCGCACTTGCCAACTCCAAGGCCCTGGAGATCGCCGGGGTCCACGGCAGGCGGGAGTTCGACCAGACCGCGGAGGTGGTGTGCGATGCGCAGGGCACACCCACCGGAATGCTCCTTGAGGCCGCAGCCATGGAACTGGTCCAGCGCCACATACCGCAGGAGTCCTTTGACCAGCGGAAATCCCGGTTGGCCGCACTGCTCAACGGTTTCGCCCGCTCGGGGCTCACCGGCGGACACATCATGGACCACAGCATGGACTCGGCAGAACTGTTTGCGGCGTTGGAAGTCGACGGCGACCTGCCGCTGAGGCTGCGTTCCGCCCCTTGGTGCATGCCTGGCACCGGGGAAGCCGACTGGGAGCTGCTGGCACGCACAGTCGGCACCGGGGGGCGGCGGTGGTCCGTGGAAGCGATCAAGCTGTTTGTCGACGGAACCGTGGACAATGGCACCGCCTGGCTCCATGAACCCGACCTGTACGGCGAATCCACTGCTCCGTTCTGGCCGCGCCCGGAAGAGTACACGGCGGCCGTGCACTTCTTCGCATCCCGGGGCATCCCGACTGCCACCCACGCCATTGGCGACGCCGGAGTGAAACACGTCCTGGACGCTTTCGGCTCCCTCCCCTCCGACACCTTGCGGCGTGCCGTGCACAGGATCGAGCACATCGAAACCGTTCCCGATGACCTGGTGGAGAGGTTCAGGACCGCGGGGGTGGTCGCCAGCATGCAGCCCACTCACTGCACCCACTTTTCCCTGGCCGACCACAGCGATAACTGGTCCACGCGATTGGGGCCGGTCCGTGCCGACCGCGCCTGGCGATGCCGCGACCTCCGCGATGCCGGAGTCACGCTGGGCATCGGGTCCGACTGGCCGATTGCGCCCTACGAGCCGCTGCCGATCATGGCTGATGCCCGGTTGCGGCGCCGCTCGGGCCACCCCGACCAGGCCCCCATCGCGCCGAAACAGGCACTGACTGCCCTCCAGGTGCTGGAAGGCTACACCTCGCATGCGGCCAGGGCGGCCGGACTGTGGGACGTGTCAGGCTCCATTTCCGTAGGCAAGCGGGCCGACTTTACCGCCTTCGAGCTGGATCCCCTCACGGCAGAGCCGGATGCACTCGGCGCCAGCAGCGTGGTGGCCACGATTGTGGACGGAGAAATCCAGGCCATCATGGACCGTCTGGGATAGGGCGCTACATCCTGTTCCTGGTCCGAGCGGTCGCCGGCGCGGTCCACGGGTCTTCGGGCCAGGGGTGCTTGGGGTAACGCCCACGCATCTCTGCCCGGACCTGTGCGTAGGGGCCGGACCAGAAGGAAGCAAGATCATCGGTGATGGCCAAAGGCCTTCCGGCGGGCGACAGAAGGTGGAAAAGAACGGGAACCCGTCCGTCGGCAAGACGGGGCGTCCTGTCCCAGCCGAAGCATTCCTGGAGCTTGACCGCAACAACAGGCCGGCCGGCGTCGTGATTTCCTGCACCGGTACCCGAAACGGGAGGATAGTCGATCCGGATCCGGGAGCCGCTGGGAACTTCCAGGCGCTCTGGCGCCAGACTGTCCAACCGCGACGCCTCCGGCCAGGGCAGCAGCCGACGAAGCGGATCCGCCAGGTCAATTCCCCGTGCAGGCTTCCCGGCGGCGAGTGCCTCAAGTTCCGGGCCAAGCCATTCGTCCACGCGGACCAGGAGCGCGTCCTCACTGACGTCCGGCCACGGCTCCCCTACTGTCCGGTGCAGCAACGCAAGCCGGCGACGCAAGGTCTCAGCAGCTTCCGACCAGCCGATCAGAGACAAGCCCGCCGAGGACAGCGACCGTGCCACGGCCTCCCGGGCCGACTCCGCGCTGGCCCGGACGGGCGTTGACGACAAGACGATGGCCCCGAGTCTGCGTTCCTGGCGTGCTGTGACCTTTCCGCCGGCAAAAGCAGCTGTGGTTTGTTCCACCAGCAACTCCGGTGCTGCCGCGATGGCGAGGTCGAGGGACAGCGGGGCAGCTGCCCTGATCACCGCACCTGTTCCTGCTGCGTCGCGGCCCTGCGCACGCGCTACCTCCGACACCGCCAGCCATTCCTGCCCCGCGAGGGGGCTCGCTGCCGACAGCCCTGCCCTGGTACCGGAGGTCAGCAGGTAGCTGGGGGAACCGGTTCCGGGCACACGGCGGGCAATCCTGTCGGGAAAGGCCAGGGCGACCACGAAGCCAAGGGCCTGCCGTGGAGTTACTGCCGGTTTCGGCCGGTGGTGCCCGACGGCAGCAGCATCCTGGCGTACCATCCCCGCCATGCGCTTGACATCGTCGCTGAAGCGCCGGGCGGCGGCGTCCTTGCCATCGCGAAGTGCCGCAAGCAGCCGGGTGAGATCGGAGTCAGGGGCCCGGTAGTCTCCAGCGACCAACGCCACAGTTTCTGCCGCGGCCTGATGGTCCACCATCGCTGAACCGTCAATCAGTGCCCGCGCCAAGCGCGGATCGGCCGGAATCCTGGCCAGGGTTTGTCCAAGCGGGGTGGCAGCGCCGGCGGAGTCAACAGCACCCAGCTCCCGCAGGACTTCCACCGCGTCATCCATGGCGCCGCGCGGGGGCGCGTCGGGGAGGGCCAGCCCCTTGCCCTCCGGCGTGCCCCAGCAGGCCATGACCAAGGCGGCAGCGGCCAGGTCGCTCACGACGATCTCCGGTGTCTGGTGGTCCGGCGCGGCAGCAAATGCCTGCTGGTCATAGCAACGCACCACCTTGCCCGGTCCTTGTCGGGCAGCACGCCCGGCACGTTGGTCCGCTGACGCCTTGGAGCACGAGACTGTGACGAGCCCTGTCATGCCCCGCGAGGAATCCCTGCGCGGTTCACGGGACAGCCCGGAATCGATGACCAGCCGGACGCCCGGAACCGTCAGCGAGGATTCGGCCAGCGCCGTGGACACGATGATCCGGGGCAGGCCGCCGGGAAGACGCCCGGAAACTGCCTTGTCCTGCTCCCCGGGGCGGACCTGGCCGTGCAACTCCAGGACATCGACCGAAGAGCCGAGAGTGTGGCGCAGGGCCGTTGCAACTCCTGATACCTCGCGGACACCGGGGACAAACACCAGGGCATCGGCAGCCGGCTCGTCAACCAGCAGCGCGCTGTGGGCCGAGGCGGCCACCCCGGCCACATGGTCAAGGAAAGCCCGGGTCACGCCGCGTTCGTCCAGCCGTGGCGCGCTGGCCGGGGCCCAGCTGACCTCGAGGAGGTGCAGTGCAGAGGGCGAGTCAACCACCGGAACTGGCGCGCCGCCGTCGTGCCTTGACTGTCCCAGCAGCGCAGCGAACCGTGGCGCATCGAGCGTTGCGGACATGGCCACCACGGTGAGGTCGCCGCGAAGTTGGTTGACATCGGCCACCATTCCCAGCAGGAGGTCGGTCTCAAGGCCGCGTTCGTGGACCTCGTCCAGCACCACGGCGTGGATGTCCTCAAGACCCGGATCGGCCAGCAGCCGGCGGAGCAGGATTCCCGGCGTCACGAACTCCACCACCGTATCCTTGCCCGCTTTGCTCTCACCGCGGACCGTGTAGCCAACACGTCCGCCGAGCCGGCTTCCGTCCAAGGCGGCGAGGCGCCGGGCGGCCGAACGCGCGGCCACCCGGCGGGGCTGGGTGACCACCACACGCGGGCCCCGCCCCGGCCTCATGCCCGCCGCCAGGTTGGCGACCAGGGGCGGGACGAGGGTGGTCTTCCCGCTGCCCGGAGGTGCTTGCACCACTGCCATGCCTCCGTCGCCCTGCTGCTGCAAAGCCTCACTCAAGGTATCCACAGCGGCGCCGAAGGCCAGGCCCTCTCCGATGGTGTCCAGTCCGAATATCACCCCACCATTGTCCCCGGCCTGCGCCGGGTGGGGGGTCAGCCGATGGTGGAGGTGTCGATGACAAACCTGTAGCGGACATCGGAGGCGAGGACGCGTTCGTAGGCGTCGTTGATCCTGCTTGCCGGAATGACCTCGATCTCGGCCCCGAAGCCGTGTTCGGCGCAGAAGTCGAGCATCTCCTGCGTCTCACGGATGCCACCGATCATGGAACCGGCGAACCGGCGGCGGCCACCGATGAGGGCAAACGCGTTCACCGGCAGCGGCTCCGCCGGGGCGCCGACGTTCACCAGCGTCCCGTCAAGGGTCAGCAGCTGGAGGTAGGCGCTGATGTCGAGGGAGGCACTCACGGTATTGATGATCAGGTCGAAGGTGCCTGCAAGCTGTTCGAACGTGGCCGGATCGCTGGTGGCGTAGTAGTGGTCGGCGCCAAGTTTGAGGCCGTCTTCCATCTTCTTGAGCGACTGGGACAGGACGGTCACCTCGGCACCCATGGCGTGGGCGATCCTGACCCCCATGTGGCCCCGGCCGCCGAGGCCCACAATGGCCACCTTCTTTCCGGGGCCCGCTCCCCAATGGTTGAGCGGGGAGAACGTGGTGATGCCGGCGCAGAGCAGCGGGGCCGCCACGTCCAGGTCGAGGCCGTCCGGGATGGTGACGACGAAGTCCTCGTCCACCACAACGTGCGTGGAGTAGCCGCCCTGGGTGATGGTTCCGTCACGGTCGACAGCCCCATACGTCCCGATGTTGCCCTGCAGGCAGTACTGCTCTTCGCCTGCCACGCAGTTGGCGCACTCCTTGCAGGAGTTGACCATGCAGCCAACGCCAACACGGTCGCCGGCTTTGTGCCTGGTCACGGCCGATCCGACGTCAGTGACGATGCCGGCAATTTCGTGTCCGGGAACGAGGGGATACTGCTGCGGCCCCCAGTCACCGCGGACGGTATGGATATCCGAGTGGCAGATCCCGGCGAATTTGATGTCGATCCGGACATCGTGCGGGCCCACTTCCCGGCGCTCAATGGTGGTGGGGATCAGGTCGCCTGTTGACGAAGGGGCAGCATACGCGTGGGCGGTAGGCATGTTTCTCCTGCTGGAAGGTCAATGATGGATGGTTCCATTCTTGCCTCATCATTCCGGCGGTAGGGAGTCCCTGCTGTAACTGGTACTGGGAGGACCACCCACCAGGACTGTCGGGAAAGGATCCCCTGGATGCCATGCGCTCCGGGGGATCCTTCCTGCGGCGTACTCAGCCGCCTGGTGCAGCAGCCGTCCTAGCGGCCACCACCGCCGATGACCCCGGCCTCGACTGCCTTGGTCACTGCATCCGCCTCAGCCTGCGTGAGCTTGCCGTCCGTAACGGCCTGGTCCAGCCTGGTCTTGAGCGCCGCCGAACGCTCGGCCTTGGCCTCGGAACGGATCTCCTCCAACGCCGTGGTCACCTTCGATTCCTCCACGCCCAGTGCCTCGGCCAGTGACTTGGCCAAGGCCGCGTCCTGCGCCGTGCGGTCAGGCTTGGTACCCTCAGCGGGAGGCGTGGTCGGCTTGTTTGCCTCGCGGAACGCCTGGAGCGCCTCAGTGACCTTTGCTTCGTCCACACCCAGCTTGTCTGCGAGGTCGGCAGCAATCCGGCCACGGTCATGCCCGTGACCTCCTCCGGGCCTGCCCTGGCCGTCGGTGGGGGCCGTGGCATCCGTGGACGACGAAGCCGTTGGCGTCGGGGTGGTGGTTGCCGAGGCAACACTGGTGACGCCCATTGCGGCCCCCAGGGCCAATGCGCCGGACGCGATGCCCAACGCGATTCTCTTGGTGGTTGACATGTATCTCTCCTCGATGGACGGTAGGGGCGATCCTGCGCCGCCCTGTACCTACCTTCCAGCGGCCAACCAAGGCACTGCTGTTTCCAGGCTGTCATTTTGCTGTGAAGGCCGGCCGCTCCCGTGAGAGCCGCTGTCCACCGGGAATGTGAGGGTCACGTCCTGGCGTCGAGGGCTTCCAGGAGCCGTTTGACCGCGCCTCCCAGGTTCCAGTCCACGGCCAGCTCCGTGAGTTCCTCCCGGGCCCGGCCCGTGACCGGCCGCAATTGCGCTCCTGCTTCAGTAAGGGTGGGAACGTCAAGGTCACGCACAACACCCACGACGGCGGGTGCTGCTTTCAGGTAATCGGCTGCGGCTTCGAGCTTGGCCCGCACGGCAGCGGACAAACCGCCGTCGGGATCGTTTGCCGCCTCGAGCAAGCCTGCAAGTGACCCGTGTCCGGCGAGCAAGGAAGCAGCGGTCTTCTCTCCGATGCCCGCCACTCCGGGCAGTCCGTCCGACGCATCTCCCCGCAAGGTGGCGAAGTCCGCGTACTGCTGAGGGAGCACACGGTACTTGCCGACCACCACAACGTCAGTGACTACCTCAAGGTTCTTCATGCCGCGTGCTGTGTAGATGACGCGGACATCCCGTTCATCGTCCACCAGCTGGAAGAGGTCGCGGTCTCCTGTCACCACGTCCACGGGCATGTCCGCTTGGCTCGCGTAGGTCCCCACGACGTCGTCGGCTTCGTGGTCGTCCACGCCCACGGTGGCGATCCCCGCGAGGTCCAGGACGTGGCGGATCAGGGGAATCTGGGCTTCGAGGGGGTCGGGAACGGTTTCAAGGTCCGGTGCACCCGTGACAATCTCTGCCACGCGGTGGGCCTTATAGCCGGGTATCAGGTCCACCCGCCACTGGGGGCGCCAATCGTTGTCCCAGCAGGCCACCAGATGAGTGGCTTCGTAGTCGGTGACGAGCCTGGCAATCATGTCCATCAGCCCGCGGACGGCATTAACGGACGTTCCGTCCTGCCGGCGGATGGAATCGGGCACGCCGTAGAAGGCGCGGAAGTACAACGAGGCAGTATCCAGAAGCATCAGGCGAGGCATAACTGATCCTGACACGTCCGGCCGGCATGCGGGGGTAGGCAGCGGGTGCCGCGTCGCAGGAAGAGGAGAAGACTTGAACGGCGTTGTGACGGGCATTACGATTGTTTGAGCGATAATAGAACTGATCGTTCTATTATCGAACACATCCACGATAAGTGCCCACAAAGAAGTGAGGAAAGCCCGTGCAGTTCCACCACCACGGTTATGTATCCGGTGACCCGCGAGTTGAGCCGGCGGCCGGTGTCGGCGTTGACCGCCCTGCCGACCTTCCGGACGAGGTTGACGTCCTCATCGTGGGCACCGGCCCGGCGGGTATGCTGACCGCGGCCCAGTTGGCCCAGTTCCCTGACATCACCACCCGGATCATTGAACGCAGGCCCGGCCGTTTGGCAATCGGGCAGGCCGACGGTATCCAGGCGCGGAGCGTGGAGACGTTCCAGGCCTTTGGTTTTGCCGAGCGGATCATCGCCGAGGCGTACCGGATCACTGAGATGGCGTTCTGGAAGCCGGACCCGGCGGACCACACCAAGATCGTGCGCAGCGCCCGGGCCGTGGATGATCCTGCGGGCATCAGCGAGTTCCCACACCTGATCGTCAATCAGGCCCGCGTGCTGGACTATTTCGCCGAGTTCGCGGCCAACTCCCCCGCCCGGCTGAAGCCCGACTACGGGTACGAGTTCAAAGGCTTGCAGGTCACTGGCGAGGGCGAGTACCCGGTCACGGTGACGCTGCTCCACACTGCCGGGCCGAACGAGGGACAAGAGCGCGTGGTCCGGGCCAAGTACGTCGTCGGTGCTGATGGTGCAAGGAGCAAAGTCCGTGAATCCATTGGCTGCCACCTCGCCGGCGACCAGGCCAACCATGCCTGGGGCGTCATGGACGTGCTCGCGGTCACGGATTTCCCGGACATCCGGACCAAGTGCGCCATCCAGTCCGGAACCGGTGGCAGCATCCTGCTGATCCCCCGTGAGGGCGGGCACCTGTTCCGCATGTACGTGGACTTGGGGGAAGTCGCCGCCGACGATCACGGTGCGGTCCGTAAGACGACGATTGAGCAGATCATCGCCAAGGCCAATGACATCCTCCACCCCTACACCCTGGATGTCCGCAACGTGGCATGGCACAGCGTGTACGAGGTCGGCCACCGCCTCACGGACAGGTTCGACGACGTCCTGCCGGCCGAGCGCGGCACGCGCACCCCGCGGGTGTTCATCACCGGCGACGCCTGCCACACGCACTCGGCGAAGGCCGGGCAGGGTATGAACGTCTCCATGCAGGACGGGTTCAACATCGGGTGGAAGCTCGGCCATGTTCTGGAGGGCCGCAGCCCCGAATCGCTGCTGGATACCTACTCCGCTGAACGCCAGGTGGTGGCCAAGAACCTGATCGACTTCGACAAGGAATGGTCCACCCTCATGGCCAAGAAGCCCGAGGAATTCAAGGACCCCACCGAACTGGAGACCTTCTACACCAGCACCGCGGAGTTCCCTGCCGGTTTCATGACCCAGTACGCACCCTCCATGCTGGTCGCCGAGGCCACGTACCAGGACCTCGCCACCGGATTCCCCGTGGGCAAGCGCTTCAAGTCCGCGCACGTGCAACGGGTCTGCGACACCAACCCCATGCACCTGGGTCACCACGCCAAAGCCGATGGCCGCTGGCGGATCTACGTCTTCGCCGACACCAACCCCGCAGGTACCCCCGGTGCCGTGGCGGACCTGGCCCAGTGGCTCGAAACCGCACCCGAGTCCCCGCTGGCCTCCACGCCGTCGAACCTTGACCGCGACGCCTGGTTCGATATCAAAGTGATCTACCAGCAGGACCACACCGGCGTGGACATCAACGCCGTCCCCGCGGTGTTCAAACCCACCGTCGGACCCTTCAAACTCACCTACCTGGAAAAGGTCTTCGGCACCGACCCCGGCAACGACATCTTCGAGGCCCGCGGCCTCAGCCGCGACGGCGCCATCGTCGTCGTCCGCCCCGACCAGTACGTCGCCAACGTCCTGCCCCTGACCGCGACGGCCGAGCTCGCCGAATTCTTCTCGGCACTCAGCCCGGCCCACAGGCCTGCCGCGGACATCTCCACGGACCAGCTGAGCCACGCTTAGGCGCAGGAAACGCAACGGGAACCCGGCCGGTCCCTTCACGGGGCCGGCCGGGCGTTTGTGACAAGACCCCGGCACACCACATTGCTACATTGGGGGGCATGCGATCTGCCGGGGGAAGTTCAGGAAAAACGTACGGACGGGCTGTGCAAGGCGTGGCTCTTGCCCACACCCTGCTGCTGGCAGGGACAGTGCTCACCGGCTGCAGTTCACCCCAAAGCCCTGAGGCAGTCCCTACGGGTCCCCCCTGTGTTGTTGCAACGGATCTTGTCCCGGCGACGGGCGTGCTCTCCGGTGTGAACCTCGACTGGCAAAACGGCACCGTTGCCGAGTACGCCTCCAGGCTTGGACGACGCCCCGCCGTCGTGGTCTACTCAACAGCCTTCCCGCTGCCGGAGGACGGCAAACAGAACGTTGATGCCGCCGTCGGGCAGATCAAAGCCAACGGCGGCATCCTGCTGCTGACGCTCGAACCGCATGACGGCCTGGACGCCGTCACCCCCGGCAAGGCCGAAGAACTGGCGCGGCAACTGGCTGGTTACAACAACGCCGGGGTCCCCGTAGTGGTGCGGTTTGGCCAGGAAATGAACGGTGGCTGGTTCCCATGGGGCCAGCAACCCGCCGCCTACATTGCGGCCTTCCGGACTGTCGCCGATGCCGTGCACAGGATCGCACCCGGAAGCGACATGATGTGGGCACCCAACTATGGCGGCGGCTATCCGTTCGACGGCGGCCAGTACCGGGCCAAAGCCGGCACGGTCGACGCGGGTTCCCTCGATACCGACGGCGACGGCGCAGTGACCGCGGCGGACGATCCGTACCGGCCCTATTACCCGGGAGACGACGCCGTGGACTGGGTGGGCATGTCTCTTTACCACTGGGGAACCACGTACCTTTCCGGCACCAACGTCGTCCCTGAAGAGGGCAAATTCCTGCAGCAACTCACCGGCACCTACAACGGCGTCGGCGGCGACGAACGGAATGTTCCCGACTTCTACGCCGACTACGGCACGGCACGCAACAAGCCGGTGGCCATTCCGGAAACCGCGGCACTCAGCATCCCATCGCGAGGTGGCGACGACGAACTCGCCATCAAGCAGGCGTGGTGGCGGCAACTCTTCGATCCCGCCATCCCCCGCGACTACCCTGCCCTGAAGATGGTCAACTGGTTCGAGTGGGAAAAACTCGAGGTCGACCTGGACGTCAAGGCCGAAGTCAACTGGACGGTAGCCAAGGAAGACACGGTACGCGACACATATATCGCCGACCTTCCCGAATGGTTCACTTCCGCTGCGGAGCCACAGGCCTGCACGCCGGTCGGCTGAAGCCCACAGGCTGCCGGCGGCAGGGCCAACCGTAAGGGAATGGCTATGTGTCCCTATGGAAAAGGCGCCCCGCCAGCGCGAGAATGACTGGGTGGACCGTCCTTCCGCAGGTGCCGGTGACACCCTGAATGATGCCGCCAAAAAGATCCAGCGCGTGTACCTCACGTTGACTCTGGGGAACACCCTGGCGGCGTCCTTCATCTGGGGAATCAACACCCTGTTCCTTCTGGACGCGGGGCTGAGCAACCTTGAAGCATTCGCTGCGAACGCATTTTTCACGGCAGGCATGGTGCTGTTCGAAGTTCCCACCGGAGTTATCGCCGACGGCTGGGGACGGCGCACTTCGTTCCTCCTGGGCACCATTACCCTGGCCGTATCCACTTATCTCTATTACGTGCTCTGGCAGATATCGGCGCCATTTTGGATGTGGGCCGTTGTTTCCGTGCTGTTGGGATTGGGCTTCACGTTCTTCTCCGGAGCTGTCGAGGCCTGGCTGGTGGACGCCCTGCGGTATTCGGGCTATGAGGGAGGCCTGGAGGGCGTCCTCGGCCGCGGCCAAATGGTCCAGGGGGTGGCCATGCTCTTCGGTTCCGTGGCGGGCGGCGTGATCGCGCAGGCCACCGACTTGGGCCTGCCCTTCCTGGTGCGGGTTGCGGTTCTGGGCGCCATGTTCGCGGTCGCCTTTGCCTTAATGCACGACGTCGGGTTCTCGCCTGAGCGCTCCACGCATCCATTACGGGCCACACGGGCCGTCCTGTCGGCGTCGATCGACAACGGCTTGAGGAATCCGCCGGTACGGTACGTCATGCTCGCCGCTCCGTTCAGTGCCGGCGTCGGCTTCTATGTCTTCTACGCCCTGCAGCCGTACCTCCTGGACTTGTTTGGCGACCCAAAAGCGTATTCCGTCGCAGGACTCGCCGCCGCCATCGTGGCCGGTTCCCAGATTGTCGGGGGTTGGCTGGCGCCGCACGTGCGGAAGCTGTTCCACCGCCGAACCTCGGTACTGCTCGTGGCCGGAGGGCTCGGCGGCGCCATCCTGCTGGTCCTCGGTTTCACCCGTATCTTCTGGGTCGCCCTCGCCCTCCTGGCCGTATGGGCGATCGTGGGGGCCGCGGCCATGCCCGTCCGGCAGGCTTACGTGAACGACATGATTCCCTCAAAACAGCGCGCGACTGTTCTCAGCTTTGACTCGCTGATCGGATCCACCGGCGGCGTTGTGGTCCAACCCGCACTGGGCCGGGGTGCGGATCTCTACGGATACCCGGCGTCGCTGGCCATGGCGGGAGTGATCGAAATGATGGCGTTGCCCTTCCTTGTTGCCAGCCGGCGCCAAGGAGCCGCCGCCGATCAGGCCAGCACGGAATCAGCGGCGTCGGGGGAAGAATCGCTGGCCTGACTGCGTTCCATCAGGGCATCCCGGATGCATGGTTCACGCAGTACGGAGTCCACGGCCTGGCCTCCAGCCGGCTTTCGGGTATCTCCGCCCCGCAGACCGCGCATACGCCGTAGGTTCCCGCCACGATGCGGTCCAGTGCGGCTTCGATCTGCGCCAATCCTGCACGGCTCTGTTCGCGGAGCGTCCGTGCCTGGGACAGCTCAAAGGCGATGGTGCTGCCTTCGGGGTCGTGTTCGTCGTCCACATTGGAGCCCTGCCGGGCAAGGTTCACCGAGGTGATGTCCTTGCCCAGCGCGCGGATCAAGGCTTCCTTGCGGTCCCGCTCCTCCGCCAGAAGGGAACGGAACTTCCCGATATCACGCATGCTCACGGCTCCTGGTCAGGCTTTCGGCGCCATCATATGGCCGGTTCTGCCTATCTTCCACTCCGCTGCATGTCTTCGGGACCGCGGATGACCCGCGGGACGTACTCCAGAAGCTGGGACCGACCATCAAAGGTCCGGCTTTCCACCAGGTCGAGGGCAACGTCCGGGTACCCGTCGAAAATCCGTTCGCTGCCGGTCCGGCCCGTAATCACAGGGAAGATCACCAGGCGATACCTGTCCACCAGCCCGGCGGTCAGAAGCGAGCGGCACAGTCTGAGGCTGCCCAGGGTGCCCAGTGTGCCCGTCCTGGTCTCCTTCAGCTTCCGCACCGCCTCCACGGCATCGCCCCTGACGAGTTCAGTGTTGGGCCAGGCCAACGGTTCCGTGAGCGTTGACGAGAAGACGATCTTGGGCATGTCCTCCAATCCTCCCAGGCTGGCGCCTTCTTCATCGGAGAACCCGGAGCCCTCCGCGGAGGCCTGCCGGGACAGGCTGGACATCACCCGGTAGGTGTTGGCGCCCATGAGGGTGGTGAGGTCCTTCTTGCCTTCCTCCTCCAGCCAGGCCAGGTACTCCGGACCTTCCAATCCCCACCATCCGGGCCATCCCTCACCGGATGCATAGCCATCCAGGGAAATAATCAAGTCGATCATCAACTGCGCGGGTGAGCCCATCATTCACTCCTTCTGTGACGCTGGATTGGCCTGCTTCCCGTCATGCCTTTTCCACCCAAGAAGCACGCCAGTCGGGAGCTTCGAAAGGTTCGCTCCAGTAGGCCGTTTCCCGGGCGATCCGGCCATCCCGGAACTCGAAAATAAACACCGTCTCGTACCGTGGGCCGCCGTAGTCCAGCGTCGCCTCGGCCACCACCAGGTCCCCGTCACCGAGCATTCGGCGTGGAGTGATGTCCGGCAGTTGGGGAAAGGCGCTGTAGATGGCCCGCCGGTTCGCAGCCCCGTGGACTGTCTCCGGACTGGGGCCAGTGCATCACGGCATCGTCATGGAACAGCTCGTCCATGACCTCGATGCGGCGTTCATTGATGCATTGGATCAGCCGGTTCACGACGTCCTGGTTCTCCGACACTTCAGCCATGGCCTGGACCTGTTCCGCAGAGGTGGATTGGTACCTGGCATTGTCCTCCACGGCACGCGAAACTTCCACGCCTGCCGGGCGGCATATTCCTGCCGCACCCGGTCCACACGGGAGCGCCACAACAGACGGGCAAAGTACCGGCTTCACATGCCCGCTCCGGGGCGATACTCAGGCCTGGTTTTCCCCGCCTTTTTCGGCATAGGAGGCCGAGACCCGCCGGTAGACCGGCGTCAGGAACGCCAACAAGGCTGCGACGATCAGGATGACGCCGGCTATCAGGAAGACCAGGGCAATTCCCCGTGACGTCCCTTCGCCCAGCAGCGGTTCCAGTTGGGCGGCCCCTTCACTGGACCGCGCATAGGGAATGATCCAAACCTGGGCTATGGGGGCAATCAGGAAGGCGGTGATCGGAGCCGCCGCCGACTCGAAGGCCATGGCGAAGCCGAACACCCTTCCCTGCCTGTTCAGCGGAACCACCTGCTGGATGACTGTCTGTTCAGCGGCCTCCACTACAGGCACCAGGCACAGGTAGAGCCAGATCCCCAGGACGTAAAGCCACGCCCATTCCCGCAGTGTGAAGACCGCCCCCAGCAAGCCCATCAGGACCACAGCGATCAACATGGTCCTGAGCGGGTTGGAGCCGAGGCCGAACTTGCCAATAAGCGCCCCGCCCACAATGAACCCGGTAGCGCCCACGGCAAAGAAGGTTCCCCACAGTTCGACGGGGAACATTTCCAAACCGTAGGGGTCCATCAGTGCCATGTAGACACCGCCGACAAAGTTGTTGAACGTCGAAAACAGGATCAACGCGAAGAGCCCGGAGATGGCCAGCACCGCAGCGAAGGACCCACGAAGGTCGAAAGCTCCATGGGCGTCGCCGGCAGCCGCACGGACTTCCTCCGGCATGCGGAGCGTGAGCAGGTGGAGGAAGGCGGCAGCGGTCAGCACGAGGGAAACAACAATCGTCCAGCCCATCCCCAGCAGCCCTACGGACAGTCCGGACAGCACCGAGGTCACCACGAACATCAGGCCCTGCACCATCCCGACCATGCCGTTGGCATTCGCTCGCCGCTCGGGTTCGATGAGGATCGTCACCGTGGTGGACAGTGCGATGTTCCGCATGTTTTCCACCACGGCACCCACCAGGATGATCACGGTGAACAGCCAGAACCACGGCTGGGTGAGGTCCAGGAGCGAAGCAACAGGCGTCACCAGGAACATCACGCCGGAGATGACGAACATGACCAGCGTGAAGCAGGCGGCGAACCGCATCACGGCGAGTTTCCGGTAGCGGTCAACAAAGGTGCCGAAGCTGATGCTGGACAGGGCGATCAGCAGCATATACGCGCCGCCCACTACACCCGTGGCAATCACGTTCCTGGTTTCCAGGTACACCCAAAAAGTCAGTGCGAACCAGAGGAAGCTGGTGGTGATGTTGGCGGCCGCCGTGTTGACCAGAATGGCTGCGAACGTACGGGACCTTTGCTGCGGGGTACGTAGGGAAGTATCGACGGCGGCAGGATCGGCCAGGTGGACACCATCACCTTCCGGGGCAGTCGCTGAAGCGACGCCCCCGTCCTCGTCGGACAGAGCATTATCCGTGGAGGCGCCGGAGTGGGCCGGTTCCTGCTGGGTCATGGGTCCCAGTGTAATGACAGGCCAGGGAACGGTCACTGCCCCACAGCAAAACGCTAGGCCGGGCAGGCATCCTTCAGGGCCTGGACCGATTCCGCCGGAACCTCGTCGCCGGCCTTGGCAATATTGTCCAAGGCAGTGGTGATGTCGCTGGGAACCCCCGCGGTCCGGGCGGCCTCCACAAGGCCTCCCAGGATCCTCTTGTCTTCCACACTTACCAAGCCATCCTGCACTACGGCACAGATCTGGCGGGTCACCTCATCCGCTGCCGCGGTGGCCACCTTCGAGGCGGCCTCACTGGCAGCGTTTCCGGCGGCTTCCTCCACGGCACCGCAACCGGTCATCAAGATCAACAGCGGGACGGCGGACAGGGCTGCAAGACGGCGCTTCATGGTTCAAAGCCTAGCAATCCCACGCCTCCGACGTTTATCCACCGGCCGCCATGGGTATGCAGTTGATAGTGTGCCCCCATCCGGTGCCCGCCGTGGGGCCCTGGCCGGGCCGCCACCGGACCCGGAAGCCACAGGACAGGAGGACTCTTTTGAACACCGACGGACTTAAAGCCGCTGCCCAGGAAGCTGGCGCCGTGGATCTTCTGCTGATCCGGCACGGCGAGAGTGAGGGCAACGTCGCCGCGACCCAGGCCCGGCTGGCCGGGGCGGAAGTCATTCAGGTACCCGCCCGCGACGCCGACGTGAACCTCTCCGGAACCGGCGAAGAACAGGCCCGGGCCCTGGGGTCGGCCCTTGCCCGGATCGCGGAAGAGTTCCGTCCGGACGCCGTAGTCTCCTCGCCCTACGCCCGGGCGAGGCAAACAGCGGAGATCGCCGTGGGCGAGGCAGGTTGGCCCGTGAAGGTCCGGACGGATGAGCGGCTGCGCGACCGCGAACTCGGCATCCTTGACCGGTTGACCCGGCTGGGCGTGGAAAAGCGCTACCCCGACGAAGCCGAACGGCGGCTGTGGCTCGGCAAACTCTACTACCGCCCGCCGGGCGGTGAATCGTGGGCGGACGTTGCCCTCAGGCTGCGCTCCGTCCTGGCCGAACTCAACAACCTGGGGTCGGGCCACCGCGTGATGGTGGTATGCCACGACGCTGTGATCCTCCTCTTCCGGTACATCCTCGAAGGCATGACCGAGAAGGAGGTCCTCGACCTCGCCGCCGGAACGTCGGTCCTGAACGCTTCCATCACCCGCTATGTCAGGCCCTCCGGAGCCGGCCCCTGGACCCTGGAAAGCTTCAACGTGGCCGATCACCTGGCCGAACAGGGCGTGGCCATCACCGAACACGCAGGAGATGCCAGTGTCCACCCCCAGTAGGCGTCCCGACCCCACTCCCGTGACCCCATCGCTCCTGCGCGACTGGCCCCTGCCCGCGCCGGGCGAAGACAAGTACTCCCGCGGCGCCGTCCTGGTGATCGGCGGGGCACGCGCCACACCAGGTGCCGCCATCCTGGCCGGAACCGCCGCCCTCCGGGCCGGGGCAGGCAAGATCACCCTCGCTGTGGCCGACTCCGTTGCGCCGCACGTAGGCGTGGCCCTGCCCGAATGCGGCGCACCGGGGCTGCCCGAAAATGCCAACGGTTCGGTGACCGGGGAGGGCCTTGACCGGATTGCCTCCTACCTCGAACGTTCCGATGCGGTCCTGATCGGACCTGGACTCGACGATCCGGCGCTCGCCGCAACCCTGCTGCGCCGGCTGCTGGAACGGGAGGATGCGTCCGGGCGTGGTGGCCCCGAGGCGGGGCCCGCCGTCGTCATCGACGCCTACGCACTAGGCGCCCTGCTGGAGCTGGAAAACCTTCTTGAGCCCTGGCGTGGGCGCATGATCCTCACGCCCAATCCGGCGGAAGCAGGGATCCTGCTGGGCCGTGACGTGCAGGAACTGGAAAGGGACGTCGCCGACATTGCCAGGCGCTTCGACGCCGTGGTCAGTTGCCAGGGCGTCATGGCCCGGCCTTCAGGCCAAGGTGGCGAAGAAGCCGGACTGTGGAAAATCACCACGGGCTACGGCGGCTTGGGAACATCAGGCAGCGGTGATGTGCTGGCAGGAGCCATCGCCGGCCTCCGGGCCCGCGGCACAACCGCTGCGCAGGCGGTCTGCTGGGGGACGCATCTGCATGCCGCGGCCGCGGACAGGCTGGCAAGCACCATGGGCCCCCTGGGCTTCCTGGCCCGTGAAATCGCGGACCAACTGCCCGCGCTCATGGTCGAACTCAACACCTGAACCACCCGGATCACCCGAGTCGGTGATCAGTTGGGCTCCTCCGGTGCCTCAGCCACGCGCTGGTCATTGTGGATGATGCCCAACTGTTCCAGGCGGGCTGACATGCCTGCGCCGTCCGGAGCATAGATCCACGGAATGCCGGGCAGGGGCTGGCCCTCGGACTTGGAGCGGCCACCGGCCAGGACGGCCTCCCCCACCGACAATTGGCGGATGGCGATCGCCCGCACTTTGTCCGGATGGTGCTGGGCGAACTCGGAATAGATGGCCTCGTCGTGCTGGCCGTCGTCTCCCACCAGCAACCATTTGATCCCCGGGAAGTCCTCAGCCAGGCGTTCCAAGGACGAACGCTTGTGCTCCCGGCCGCTGCGGAACCAGCGATCCGGGGTCGGCCCCCAATCAGTCAGCAGTTTGGGGCCCGCCGGATACAGGTTGCGGGACAGGAAACGTGCCAGCGTCGGCGCTACATTCCAGGCGCCTGTGGACAGGTACAGCACCGGCGCGGACGGCACAGTGCGCACGATCCGCTCGTACAGGACTGCCATGCCAGGTGTCGGGGTACGGGCATGCTCATTCAGGACGAACGTGTTCCACGCCGCCAGGAACGGCCGGGGCAATGCCGTGACCATCACCGTGTCATCAATGTCGGACACGACCCCGAAATCCGTATCATCGGCCACGATCTGGACCGGTGCCTCCACCACGGAATCGCCCGAACCCAGGGTGATCATGTGCCAACCCGGTTCCAGCGCCGCAGGAATCCGGGCGTCCACCACTCCGCCACGGTCGGCGCGGACCTCAAAATCCGTGCCCGCAACCGTAACCCGCACCAAAGCGTGGGGAACCGGCGCATTCGTGAAATTCCGCCACCCACGCATGCCCTCATGAAGCGGCTTCAACGGCCCCTCGTTGGTGGGGCCGGACGTTTCAGCGACATCGCGGGGGTCACCCAGCACGATCCGCGCCAACACCCGCACCCAGGACGTACTGCCGTAGCCGGTGTAGGGGATCACCGTCTGCACCCGGCCACGCCTCAACGCTAGCCTGGTCTGGAGACCCAGCCACGCGTCGTCGAGCCTTAACGCCAGATGCCGGCGCTTGGCGGCAGACGCCTCGCGCTGGCCGGTGGGGTCGCTGCCGGATTGGTCACGGGGGTTCAGTTCGGGACACATGCGTCCAGTCTGGCACGCCAGGGCCGGCTCAGCGTGTTCATCCTCCAGCCCGGGCGAGGCAGTGGCCGGTCTGGAAGCGACGGGGGTTCGTTGCTAGCGTGTGCGCATGAGCCCGTCGAAGACTCCCCCAGAGATCCTTGACATCGAGGGAACCGAAGTCAGCATCTCGAGCCCGGACAAAATCGTGTTTCCCGACGCCGGCATCACCAAACTCGACCTCGTCAGGTACTACCTCGCCATATCCGACGGTGCCCTCCGCGGCGCAGGGGGCCGCCCCATGGTCCTGAAACGCTTCCCCAAGGGAATCGACGCCGAACCCTTTTTCCAGAAACGCGTGCCCGAAAACCATCCCCCGTACATTGAAACAGCCACGCTGCGGTACGCCTCCGGAACCTCCGCCGAAGAAGCCGTGATCCGCGACGCGGCCGGCCTGGCCTGGGTGGTCAACCTGGGGTGCCTCGACCTCAACCCGCATCCTGTCCGCGCAGAAGACCTCGACCATCCCGACGAACTGCGCATCGACCTCGACCCCATGCCCGGCGTGGACTGGGCCCAGATCATCGATGTCGCCTACGTGGCGCGCGAAGTGCTGGACGACATGGGGCTGGTGGGCTGGCCGAAGACCAGCGGATCCCGCGGACTCCACATCCTGGTGCGGATCGCCCCCCGGTGGAGTTACCGCGAGCTCAGGCTGGCAGCGGAGACCTTGGCGCGGGAAGTGGAAAACCGGGCACCCGGCCTGGCAACGGCCAAGTGGTGGAAGGAAGAGCGCGGCGAAAGCGTGTTCGTGGACTTCAACCAAAACGCCAAGGACCGGACCGTGGCCTCCTCCTACTCCGTACGCCCCCGGCCTGATGCCCGCGTATCCACTCCCCTGGCCTGGAGCGAAGTCGCCACCGCCCGTCCCGAACGGTTCACTGTCGCCACCGTACCCCTGCGCTTCGCAGAACAGGGCGATCCCCACCAGGCCATTGACGACCACCCCGGCTCACTCGACAACCTCCTCGCCCTGGCAGCCGATATGGGACCGGCAGAGAAGGCGCCGCGTGCCGGTGACGGTTCCGGCCGCCGTCGATCCGTCATGCCCCTCATAGAAGTGGCACGGACCAAAACCAAACCCGAAGCGCTCGCAGCCCTTGAGGAATGGAAGGACATGCACTCCGGTGTGGTTTCCCACCTTCACCCGGCGGACGTCCTGGTGGACGGCATGCGCGGGTCGAGTTCCCTCTGGTACCGGGTGCGAGTGAACCTGCAGCACGTCCCGGAAGATGTGCGCCCGCCGCAGGAAGAACTGCTGGCCACCTACGATCCATGGGCCGGCAAGGAGTGGCCCGGCCGTTGACCTGAGAGTTCCAGCAGCCACCCCGCCACAAATGATAAGCAACCTGTCTATAGTGGGGACAGGAGCATCACGTGGAGGAAGGCGGAGACTATGCGTCGTATGGGAGCAGCATCGGCAGCGCTGGCTGCCCTTGTACTGTCGGGATGCGCCGGGACGTTTCCGGCTGACCCTGACGGCACGCTGGACCGGGTGGAGAACGGCATCCTGCGGGTAGGCGCGAGCCCCAACGGGGAATGGGTCACGCTGTCCCCCTCCGGCCAGCCCCAAGGACGGGATGTGCAGCTGATCAGTGACTTCGCCGCACGCCTTGGCGCCCGCGTGGAGTGGAGCACAGGGACTGAACATATCCTGGCCGAACGGGTCGAAGAGGGAGAGTTGGATGTCATGATCGGCGGTCTCCGCAAGGACACCCCTTGGGAAAAGAACACAGGGTTGACCCGACCTTACGCCGAGTCCCTGGACACTCAAGGCAAGAAGCACCAGCACGTCATGCTGGTTCCCAAGGGCGAAAACGCGTTCCTGCTGAAACTGGACACGTTCCTGAAGGACGCAGGTGGTGCCCGGTGAAGGCCACCGACATCCGCGCCCGGCAGGCGTCACTGCGTTTCGGACACACCGAACTGCCTGCCGAGCAGCAGGCTGCGCTCCGCAGGGCCGTCCGGTTCGAGTGGATCACCATAGCCTTCCTTGCCGTGTCCACCGGGATGATCTACCTGCTCCTGGGAAATTCACAGGCCATGAAGGCGGCATGGGTGGAAGACGTGCTCTCCTTCCTGCCTCCCTTGGCTTTCCTGGTGGCCGTGCGCGTGATCCGCAGACGTCCAAGCGCCGAACATCCTTACGGATACCACCGCGCCGTCGGCGTTGCCCACCTCGTGGCAGCCGTGGCGCTGGCTGTCATGGGCACCTTCCTGGTGGTGGACTCGGGCATCAGCCTGCTGACCGCCGAGCATCCGACCATCGGCGGGTTCGACTTCTTCGGGCAGACCATCTGGCTGGGCTGGGTCATGATCGTTGCCATGCTCCTCACTGCCGGACCACCGGTGTATCTGGGGCACGTGAAGATGAAACTGGCCAAAGCCCTCCACGACAAGGTCCTCTACGCCGATGCCGACATGAACAAGGCAGACTGGCAGACTGCCGTTGCCGCAGCAGCCGGCGTTGCCGGCATCGGCATCGGCTGGTGGTGGGCGGACGCAGTGGCCGCCTTGATCATCTCAGCCAGCATCCTGCGGGACGGCGTCCGCAACACGAAAGCCGCCATCACGGCCCTGATGGACAAAAGGGCGCGGACCTACGACGACACAGAACCGCACCCGCTGGGCGCCCTGGTGGACGGATACCTTGCGGGCCTGGACTGGGTGGAAGAGGCCAGGTCGCGCGTGCGGGACCAGGGGCATGTCTTCCATGTGGAGGCTTTTGTGGTCCCGGCCCACCGCATGCCCACCCTGGACATGCTGGAGGCTGCCCGTAAGGAGTGTTCCAGCCTGGACTGGAAGCTGAAGGACCTGGTGATCATCCCGGTACCTGACCTTCCCGCAGAGGCGTTACCCGGTGTTGGCAGCGAAAGAAGGGCCTGATACATGAGCCTGCGCGTGGCCCAGCCGGCGCTTACAAACGCCCCTTGAGGATCATCTTCCAATAGAGCCGTGGAAACAGGTCACGGTCTATCCACCAGGAAAGCCGGCTCTCCTTCCAGGTGGGCACCTTCGGAATGGTGGGCATGGGCCGCAAACGGTCGTCGAACTCGGCGAAAACCACAGTATTGCGCGACACCGTGAAAGGGCAGACAGAGTATCCGTTGTACTTCCGGCCGGGCTCACGGCCCTTCAGCACGGCCGACAGATTCCTTGCCAGCACGCTGGTTTGTTTCCGCAACGCGCCGCCGGCCTTGGAGTTGGTGGTGGCTGCTGCGTCCCCGAGTGCCCAGACGTCGGGATACCGCTGGTGGCGGAGCGTCCGCGTGTCCACCTCCACGAAGCCGCCGGCATCCCCGACCGCGGACAAGCCGGTTCCCCTGAGCCACCCGGGCGCCGATTGCGGAGGGACGGCATTGAGGACGTCATAGCCGAGGTCCTCTGTGGCGCCGGTGACAGTGTCCCGGATCGTCGCAGTTCGTCCAGCAGAATCGACCGCTACGAGTTCACTGTTGGTGCGAAGCTCGATGCCGTACTCCGCAATCTTCCGCTCCAGCTCCCGGTCCACCGCGGGTACCCCAAAGACTGTGGGGTAGGGCTGTACCATCACCACCCTTATTTCACTGAGCACCCCTTGTTGCTTCCAGTAGTCGCAGGCCAGGTACATAGGTTTCTGGCTCGCGCCGGCGCACTTGACCGGCCCTGCGGGCATCGTGAACACGGCGGTCCCGGACCTCAGCGCGCTCAGGAGCGTCCAGGCTTTGTGTGCCAGCTCGAAGTCATAGTGGGAGGAGCCGTGGGGTGAGTGCACGGCCTCAGCAAGGCCGGGTACGGCGTCCCAACGGTATTCCAACCCAGGACAGACCACCAGGTGCCCATAGTCAACGGCGGACCCGGAACCGAGCGCCACGGAGCGCGATTCCGGATCAACGCCCGAAGCCCGGTCCCTGATCCACGTCACTCCCCGGGGGATCACGGACTGCTGGCTGCGGATGGCTTCCTGCGCCCGGGCGCGACCTCCGGCTATGTGGGAAAACAGAGGCTGGTAGAGATGGTGGTCCTTGGGCTCAATGAGGGCGATGTCCTTGACCCCGTACCGAGCCAGCCTGGCCGCCAGCGACACTCCGGCGTTGCCGCCGCCGATGATGACCACCTCATGACGGCGCGCCATGCGCTACTTCTTCTCCGTGAGCGCAGAGGCCTTGTGAGCCGCCCTGGCGCCCGTCTTCTCCGACTCCACTACGTACTGCGGCTCGTCCTCGCTGGCCCGGTGCCTGTTGCCGTCCAATTCAAAGTCGGTGGTCTTCTTCTCCACAATTTTTCCGTGGGTCTTGCCCTGAGAGGTGTTCCATTCGACCTCGGTGCCCTTGCTGAGTGCCATGACTGTCCTTCGTGTGGTGTCCGCTCACGTGCCACTCAATACTAAGCATGGTGATGAATTGGCGGTAGGCTCGTGGAACGCGGAGAGGTGGCTGCGGCACCCTCCCACAGCCGCACACGGAAGCAGGAAGCATTTGACCGCCATCGTCAGTACTGCCAGTCCAGCCGACGACCTCACGGGGCTGCTCGGCATTGCAGCCCAGGTGATCGAGGCCATGGGCGAATGGGGCGTGGGTTTCCTGACCTTCCTGGAAACGGTGTTTCCGCCGGTTCCAAGCGAGGCGATCCTTCCGTTGGCAGGCTTTCTGGCAAGCCAGGGAAGCCTGACCATGATTCTTGTCTTTGTCACCAGCACCCTGGGCGCCTACGCAGGTGCCTTGCTGCTGTACTGGCTAGGGTTCAAAGCAGGACTGGAGCGATCCATCCGGTTGCTCTCCAAGCTGCCACTGGTTGACCGCGAAGACTTCGAGAAGGCCGCGGACTGGTTCGAACGCCACGGCAAGTCAGCGATCTTCTTTGGGCGGCTTCTGCCTGGCGTCCGTAGCCTCATCTCCTTGCCTGCGGGCGCAGAGCGAATGAACCTGATGACATTCAGCCTGTTTACCCTGGCCGGAACCAGCATTTGGAACGGCCTGTTAATCGGGCTGGGAGCACTGCTTGGCAAGCAGTACCACCTTGTTGACCAGTACTCGCGCTTCCTCAACTACGCAATCTACGCAGGCCTTGCCGGGTTCGTCGTGTGGCTGTTCGTACGGAGCCGCCGGAAGCGGAAGGAGCGCGCCGGGTAACGCAGAGCGGCCCGGCGGGACGCGTCCCGCTGGCGAAAGATGCACGACGGCGGGTTCCCGCAGCGACGGACAACCCCTGACATTGACATGTTCCCAAGGCGCGCCTATTGTCAACAATCGTCAATCTAATCGTCGACAATCGACGTGGTTTCCTTCCCTTTACGTCAGCGTCGACGCTATTGAGCACGAAGGAGATTCAGATGAGCACCACCCACGTGGCAGCCACTCCCATTGCCCCGGACCCCCGGAGCACGCGACAGGCAGACGCAGTTATCCAGTCCATCAGCCTGCCCGGCACCGGCCTGCCTGTCCTGGACCCCGCCACAGCCGAGACTATTGCCTACGTCGAAGACTGTGGCGTCCAGAATGCACTTCACGCTGTTGGAGTTGCCGACACCGCGGGGGCAAGCTGGGCCAGGAGCAGCCTTCGCCAGCGGGCAGACATACTGCACGCCTGGTACGAGATCCTTGTCTCGCGCACCGAGGATCTCGCGCACCTTATTTCACGCGAAATGGGCAAGCCGCTGGCCGAGGCTCGGGGCGAGGTCAGGTACGGCACCGACTTCGTCCGCTGGTACGCAGAAGAAGCGGTACGGCCGGCCGGGAACTTTCGGGACACCCCCGACGGCGGGGCAAGCCTGCTGACGCGGCGCTCTCCCGTTGGACTGGCGGTACTGATCACGCCATGGAATTTCCCCCTGGCCATGGCCACCCGGAAAATCGCGCCGGCATTGGCGGCAGGATGCCCTGTCGTCATCAAGCCTGCAGCCCTCACTCCCCTGACGACGCACTTTGCCGTCCAACTCGCCATTGAAGCAGGTGTGCCCGAAGGCTTGATCCAAGTCATCACGACATCCAATTCCAGGGCCTTCAGTGAAGCCGTCCTGCTCGATCCCAGAGTCCGGAAGGTTTCCTTTACAGGATCAACGCCCGTCGGCCGTCAACTCCTGCAGCTTGCTGCCCGGAACGTACTCCGCAGTTCCATGGAACTCGGCGGCAACGCACCCCTCATCGTTTTCAACGACGCAGACCTTGACCGCGCCCTGGAAGGCACTTTCGCCGCTAAGTTGCGCAACGGTGGACAGTCCTGCATAGGGGCAAACCGCATCTATGTCCAGGACGCCATAGCCGATGACTTTGCGGAAGCCCTGACCGAACGCTTTGCACAAGTCGCCGTAGGAAGCGGGCTTGGACAACAGACCGGCCTCGGCGCACTGATCGACAACCGGGCGGTAGCCCAGATGCAAGCCTACTCCGACAATGCGGTGAATCTGGGCGCCAGCCTGCTGACCGGCGGGCACGGCTACGACTCCCCTGGAAATTTCTTCGCCCCGACAGTCCTGGACCACGTGACCGAAGACTCCGAGGTTGCCCGGTCAGAAATTTTTGGTCCCATCGCCGCAATTCAGCGCTTCAGCACGGAGGATGAAGTGGTGACCCGTGCCAACGCTACGGAATTTGGCTTGGCCGGTTATGTCTTCACAGAGAACCTCGACCGGGCGTTAAACGTCGCGGACCGCCTTGAGACCGGAATTGTGGGAATCAACCAAGGGGTCCCGTCCAACGCCGGCGCCCCCTTCGGCGGCATCAAGCAGTCCGGCCTTGGCCGCGAGGGAAGTGCTGAAGGCCTCGAAGAGTATGAAAACATCCGCTTCTATAACGTAGCGCGGCGCGCCACATCCTAGCGTCTCTGACGCAATGAGACCGGTGCCCTTGGTGGCGCCGGTCTCCACTGTGCCCCGCCAGGGGCAGCGAATCCGCTGGACTCCACTGCAGGTTCCAGGATAGCAACCCGACGTGGAAGAGCGAACGCCGCCGCAAGATGTCGAAGAATCGTTGACAATCTACGACTAGGCGCGTATTGTCGACAATCGACGGGGCGCGGTGAACAGAAATCCTAGCCCACGAGAAAATTCTCGTCGACAATCGACTAGCTCTGCAATTGGAGGAATTGTGGTATTCGAAAACAAGCCAAAATTCGTTACGTTCGACATGAACGGAACGCTCATAAAATTTGCGATCAACGATGCTACGCGCGACGTCTTGGGCGATCGACTGCCCGCAGAGGCAGCGGACGAGTACTTGCGGCTTTGCAAGGCGTACCGGATCGATGAGTGCACCGGCGAGTACAAGCCATTCCACCAGATAGTCGCCGACTCCATGGCGCGCGCATCACGCAAGGTGGGCATTGAGTTCCGCGTCGAGGACGCCCACGAGGTCTACGACCGGATTCCCACGTGGGGTCCTTACCCCGGCGTCACCGACGCGCTGAACCGCTTGGCAGAAGCCGTGCCCCTGGTCATCATCACCAACAGCGACACGGCGGTGACCGAGCGCCTCGCCGCCAACCTCGAGGCCCCGTTCGAGGTCATCATTACCGCCGAGCAAATGGGCATGTACAAACCGCGGCTCGGTGCCTTCGAGTACATGTTCGACAAGCTTGGCGTCACCCCCGATGAGATCGTGCATGTCTCGGCCAGCCCCATGTACGACCACCGATCGGCAGCAATCTTGGGCATCGGGAAGAAGGTGTACGTCGACCGTGGCTTCGAGCACGACGAGCACTGGCTCGGCTATGAGCGGATCACCGATATCGCCGACCTTCCCGCCCTCTTTGGTCTACCACGTTCCGTTTCCTGAGCGACGGAAGCGAACAGGTGACTTACGGCAGGGCGGCGGGATCATGAGCCTTCCATTGCCTCAAACAGTCCGGGGCGGGACTGCTTCGGAAAGGTTGGCGGACCTGGGATTGGAGCTCCCAGTGCTGGCTGCCAATGCCTACTACGTAGACCACAACCAGGTGGGGGAAAGCATTCACATTTCGGGTCAGCTGCCATTTCGGGATGGTGAGCTGCTGTGCCAAGGCGTCGTCGGCCGGGATGTTGACCTGGAGACAGCCAAGGAGCTGGCCCGTCACGCCGCGTTGAATTGCCTCGCCGCTGCTGTCCAGGCCGTCGGCGACCTTGACAGGGTCCGCGTGGTGCAGATGCTGGTGTTCGTAGCCAGTCCGCCGGACTTTGGTTTGCAGTCCAAGGTTGCCGAAGGGGCGAGTGAATTGCTCATCGAGGTTCTCGGCGAAAAGGGACGCCACTCCCGCACCGCCATCGGAGTCGCCGGCCTGCCACTGAATACTCCTGTTGAGATCCAGATGGTCTGCACCGCCGCCTCTTAGGCGGGACCGGTTGTTCGGGACCCGCCGTCGCGGGCCCCGAACAACATCATTTCGAAGACCACAGAACGATCGGCTTCGAACCTTCACCAAAAGAATCATGAGGAGTAAGCGTGAACCGGCTTCAACGGGCACTGGCCGCACTGGCTGCCAGCATTGACACCCCCGCGCCCATCATTTTGGTCGACGTGATGCAGGACAATATTGACCGCATGCAGGCTTTCGCCAACAAGCGCAACCTCGAAGTGCGTCCGCACGTCAAGACACATAAGTGCGTCGAGATCGGCCGGCGCCAGGTCAAGGCAGGCGCCGTTGGCATTACCGCCGGCAATGTGGGCGAGGCAGAAGTCTTCGCAGCGGCAGGGTTTGAAGACATCTTCATTGCCTACCCGATCTGGCCTTCAGGGACCAAGGGAGCACGGCTCCGGAAGCTTGCCGTCACTACGCGGCTACGGGTCGGGGTCGACAACTTTTCGGCAATCAATGCCATCGCTGAGGCTATGGGTTCTGATGCCGGACGGCTGGAGGTCGTGGTTGAGGTTGATTGCGGTGCCCAACGTTCCGGTGCGCCCCCGGAGTCCGCCGGCGACCTCGCCGTCGCCGCCCGCGAGAGAGGCTTGGTACCAGTGGGCGTCTTCACCTACCCCGGCCATGGAAGCTCCGGCCCTGACGCCCGCAAGCGCGCCGCAATGGACCAGGAAGCAGCGCTGACCGCCGCCGTGCGCAGCTTCAGAGCCGTAGGCATCACTGCCACTGTGGTCAGCGCAGGCTCCACACCCACCATCGAATATGCCACTAGCAGCATCATTACCGAAATCCGGCCCGGTGAGTACGTTTTCAACGATTTGAACAACACCAGGCTTGGCGCCTGCGCCGAGGACCAAATAGCACTGTTCGTTGCCGGCACGGTCGTCAGTGATTGGGTTCCCGATCAAGTCATCCTCGATGTGGGCACCAAGGCATTGAGCCGGGAAGGCAACGCAGAAATCGGCTTCGGTGCAGTGCCCGGCACTCAGGCAATCCTGTCCAAACTCAACGAATATCACGGCTTCCTGCCGTTGCCCTCGGGTTTCCAACCCCCGATAGGCACAGTGCTGCCGGTCATCCCTAACCACGTTTGCCCCGTTGTGGTCAACTTCGAGGAATACATCATCACCGACAGTACGGGTTCCACCTGCGAACGCTGGGCCGTCGACGCCCGCGGCTTCCTCAACTAGGCACGGCGGACAGGAACGACTCGACGGCCTGCCCACAAATTCCCAACCAGGAGAATCAGACATGAGACTAAGCAAAGTTACGGCCCTGGTCACCGGCGCCAACAGCGGAATCGGGCAAGCGGTATGCTCACACTTCCGTCGCGAAGGAGCCCGCCTCATATTGACCGGCCGCAAGGCCCGGATTGACAGCGCACAACCAGACGACCTGTATGTCCCGGGAGACCTTAACGACGAAGACTTCGTCAAATGTCTCGCCCGCGAGGCTGCTGAAACGTACGGCACCGTCGACGTCGTCGTACTGAACCACGGCCTGCAGGTCAGCGGACCCCTGACAGGGATGTCCTACGAAGACGCCAGGAATGTGCTGCACAGCAACCTGTTGAGTTCATTCCTGGTGATGAAGCACTTTGCGCCGTTGATGCCGGCCACCGGAGGATCATTTGTCCTGGTCAGTTCGCGGCTCGGGATGGTGGGCAAGCCGGACGAAGTTCTGTACTCCGCAGCCAAGGGCGGCCTGATCATGCTCGCAAAGGGCGCAGCCATCGAGTGGGCTGAGCGAAACATCCGGGTGAACGTCGTCGCCCCCGGCCTCACGGCTACTCCCGTCATCGAAGCGTCATTCCAGCGAAGGGAGGATCCCGAGGCCTATCGACGCCACCGTGAAGGGCAGATTCCCCTCCAACGTCTGGCTGCTCCCAAGGAAGTGGCCGATGCGGTCCTCTTCCTCGCCTCTTCGGAATCCTCCTACGTTACCGGTGCCACGTTGCCCGTCGATGGCGGATATACCGCGTTCTAATGATCTTCCCCACACAACAAGGACCAAAAATGACAACCGTCGCGGCAAAACCCCGCAATGGGGACCTCGGCTTCTGGATGGCCGGACTCGAAAAGAACAGGCGCCCCTACCCCCGGTTTGCTGGGGAACAGTCTGTTGATCTGGCAATCGTGGGTGCCGGTTACACGGGGTTGTGGGCGGCATACTTCGCCAAGAAGCTCGACCCCTCCCTATCGGTTGCGGTTTTCGAAGCAGAGCAAATCGGATATGGAGCCTCCGGCCGGAACGGCGGGTGGCTGTCAGCGATGCCCGCAGGAAACAGGGCCCGGTTTGCCCGCGCGTCAAAGGGCGGTATCGAGGCGAGCCGGGCATTGCAACGGGAGTTCGTTGCCGGCGTCGACGCCGTCCTGGAGATCCTGCGGGCGGAAGGCATCGACGCCGATCAACGCAAGAGCGGCGCGCTGGTTGCTGCCCACACGAAAGCCGGGCTTGGCAGGCTCGTGGCCAGACGGGACGCCGACTGGAAATACGGACTGACCGACGACGATGTCTACCTGATCGACCGTGAAGAGTTCCAGGAACAAATCAACATCTCCACTGTCTACGGGGGCCTCGTCTACAAGCACTGTGCCCGGCTTAACCCGGCAAAGCTGGTCCACGGATTAGCAGAAACCCTCACGTCCATGGGGGTCAGGATCTTCGAGGGCAGCCGGGTCGGCAGCATCAACGGAAATACACTGACACTGGACAACGGACGGGTGACCGCTGAAAAGACCTTTATCTGCACTGAAGGATACTCCGGACCACTCCTCGGCAGCAGGAGCCTGATACCCATCAACTCCTCAATGATTGTGACCAAGCCCCTCCCGGACGAAGCATGGCGACACATCGGCTGGAATGGACCGCAGTGCCTCAGCGACTCCGCGCACACGTTCATCTACTCCCAGAGAACAGCCGATGGCCGCATTGCCATCGGAGGCCGAGGCAAACCCTACCGGTATAACTCCGGGACGGGCGGTGCAGGTTCAACGGCCGGGTCCACCGTTGACCTGCTGTCCACCAAGCTTCGTACCTTCTTCCCCGGCATCGACTTCCAAGTCGACCACGCGTGGTCCGGGGTTCTCGGCGTAACCCGTGACTGGAACGGGGGCGTTCAATGGGACCAAGCATCAGGGATCGGTTCGTCAACCGGTTACGCCGGGCACGGCGTCACCGCGGCATACCTCGGCGGCAGGACACTGGTGGAGCTGGCATTCGAACAGAAAACGGAGCGAACATCACTTCCCTGGGTGGGATATCGCGCACCCAAATGGGAGCCCGAGCCCATTCGCTGGTTGGGAGTTCACGGTATGTACAGCCTCTTCGGTTTTGCCGACAAGTGGGAAGAACATCGGGGTTCAACCACAACGTCGCTCCTGGCAAAGTTCGGCAGCAGGCTGGCGGGCCTCCACGAATAACCGCGCCCAGGTATGAGGAACGTTGGACGATATAATCGACAATCGACAGAGAGGTGGCCTGATGGACAACAAATTCGCGTGGCACGAACAGCGCACCACCACGCCTGACGGCGTCTACCGTGTCCTGCGCACTGCCATCCTGGACGGGACGGTGCCTCCGGGGGAACAGTTGCGTGAGACCCACATCGCCGCCGACCTGGGTATCAGCCGCTCTCCGCTCCGTGAGGCATTGACACGCCTTGAAGAGGAGGGGCTGGTGGTGAAGGTTCCGTTCAAGGGATCGTTCGTTGTGGAGGTGAGCGCCCGTGACATCGCCGAAATCGCGTCGATTCGAATGCTCGTGGAGCCTTACGCCGCCGAACTCTCCGCCACAGAACTACGCGGGCCTGGGCGACTGAGGCTAAAGCAGACTATCGAGGAGCTTTATCGCGCCACCGATACCAACGATATTCCTGCGAGCATTGACGCCCACCTCCGTTTCCACAGGCTGTTTTATGAGTTCTCAGGGAACAAGACATTGCAAGCCCTGTGGAACGGCTGGGAGAACAAGCTGCGGCTCTATTTCGCAGCCGACCATCCAACTTACAACGACCTCCATGAACTCGCCGTTGAGCACGAAAGGCTCGCTGAGCATGCCCTCGAAGGAGACGTGGCAGCCTTTCGCCGGGAGATGGAGAAACAGTTCCATAACGCACTCCAAGGCGAAGAAAATACGGACCGCAGCTGAGTGGCTGCGGCCCGGGCCCTCCATGCGTATCAGCTAAGCGGCTCGGATTGAACGTGTGCCTTGGCATGTGAAGGCATGCGGTTTCCTCTCAATCAGAGGGTCGTCGTGGCGCCTTCCATGCCGGCTTTTCGCCAGCATGCGTGGTCCAAGCCGCTGACAGCCCTCCCCCGCCGACCGTCAGGAGCAACAGCCCGCCCACCAGGTTGAACGCACCGTTCGCGAAGACGCAAGTAGCGATACCTGTCATGGCAAGAAATACCATCACGGTCGTGAAGGCACGCACGTCACGCCAGCCTTAGTTGGAGGGGAAGTTGTAGGAGGCGCCGGAGGCGTGGTGGGTTTCGGGCCAGCGGGAGGTGATGACTTTGCCGCGGGTGTAGAAGGAGACGCCTTCGGGGCCGTAGATGTGTTTGTCGCCGAAGAGGGAGGCTTTCCAACCGCCGAAGGAGTGGTAGGCCACCGGGACGGGCAGGGGCACGTTGATGCCGATCATGCCCACGGTGACTGAGCGCTGGAACTTCCGTGCCGCGGCGCCGGAGGAGGTGAAGATCGCGGTGCCGTTGCCGTAGGGGTTGGAGTTGATCAGCGCGATGCCCTCTTCCAGGGTGTCTACGCGGACCACCACCAGGACGGGGCCGAAGATCTCCTCGGTGTAGGCGGTCATTTCGGTTTTGACGTGGTCGATCACGGTGGGGCCGACCCAGAAGCCTTCTTCGTGGCCCGGGACCACCAGGTCGCGGCCGTCCACCACCATGGCAGCACCAGTGGCTTCGGCTTCGGTAACGATCTTCACGATGCGTTCCTTGGAGGCCGGGGTGATGACCGGGCCCATTTCGGCGCCGGGTTCGGTGCCGTTGTTGACCTTCACGGCCAGGGCACGCTCTTGAACCTTCTTCACCAACAGATCGGCAGCGTCCCCGACGGCGACGGCGACGGAGATTGCCATGCACCGCTCCCCTGCCGAGCCGAAAGCGGCGGCGGCGAGGTGGTCCGCGGCGTTGTCCAGGTCAGCGTCCGGGAGCACGATCGCGTGGTTCTTCGCCCCACCCAGGGCCTGGACCCTTTTGCCGTGCTTGGTGGCGGTTTCGTGGACGTACTGGGCGATCGGGGTGGACCCGACAAAGCTGATGCCGTCCACGTCCGGGTGGGTCAGGAGGCCGTCGACGGTTTCCTTGCCGCCGTGCAGGACCTGGAAGACACCATCGGGCAGGCCGGCTTCCTGCCAGAGCTTGGCCAGCAGCAGCGACGGGGACGGGTCCCGCTCGGAGGGCTTGAGGATGAACGCGTTACCGGTGGCGATCGCCATCGGGGCCATCCACAACGGCACCATCACGGGGAAGTTGAACGGGGTAATACCGGCCACCACACCGAGCGGTTCGCGGAAGGAGAACACGTCGATGCCGGTGGAAACCTGGTCCGAGTAATCACCCTTCAACAAGGAAGGAATACCGCAGGCGAATTCGATCACTTCCAGGCCGCGGCCGATCTCGCCCTTGGCATCGGAGAGGACCTTGCCGTGCTCGGCCGTGATCAGCTCAGCGAGTTCGTCCACGTGCGCTGCGACCAGTTCACGGAACTTGAACAACACCGCGGTGCGCTTGGCCAGGGAAATGTCGCCCCAGGAATCAGCGGCTTTGCGGGCAGCGGCAACAACCGTGTTCAGGTCGGCCTCGTTCGCCAGGCGCAGCTGCGCGGTGACCTGCCCGGTCGCAGGGTTATAGACCGGCTGGGTCCGGTCACCCTCACCGGAGGACTCGGCACCGTTGATGAAATGGTTGATAGTGGTCAAAGTGGTCGTCGACATCGACAGTCTTTCGTGATGGCAGGCAGGGTGGGCGTCAGGCCGGCACAAAGCCGAGTTCCTTGTCCACTTGGTTAAGTAGCGGCTTACCGAGGCTGAACCGCTTGAGGTTCTCAACGAAGAGCTTTCCCAGGTCGTCCAGGTAGTTCTCCGTGTCACCGCTCATGTGTGGCGTGATGATGACGTTCTCAAAACTCCAGAGCGGGTGCCCGCCGGGAAGCGGTTCCGGGTGGACGACGTCCAGGGCGGCACCGGCAATGTCTCCGGCGGCCAGGGCACGGACCAGGGCATCTGTGTCCACCAACTCTCCGCGCCCTACGTTAATCAGGTGCGCACTTGGTTTCATGGCCGACAGCACCTCGGCAGAAATCAAGTGTTTGGTAGCCATAGTCAGCGGCGCGGAAAGAACCACGTAATCGAATGCGGGGACCACATCAGCCAGGTCAGCAGAGGAAAAGACGACGTCGAAGGCATCGTCTCCAGCGCGGTTGGTACGGGCTGCGCCGCTGACTTCCATGCCAACAGCACGCAAGAGTCTACCGATCTCCCGTCCGATGGACCCCGTTCCTACAACGAGCACGGACTGGCCCTCGATTTTCCTGGACGTCCGGTGCCGCCACCGCTCCCCCTGCTGGAGCCGGTAGGACCCGTGGGAGTCCTTGGCCAGATCCAGGACGAAACCCAGTGCAAACTCAGCGATGGCCCGGCTGAGGACGCCCCGGGAGTTTGTATAGACGACGTCGCTGGTCACCAGTTCGTCGAACATCAGTTGGCTCACCCCGGCAGCGGATACATGGACCCACTTAAGCGAGGACGCTGCGTGCCAGTTCTCCCGCAGCGCCGGCGAGAACGAATGCCACTGGTAAAGGACATCCGCCCCAACCATCGCTTCGGCCAGTCTCTCAGCGGTGGTGGGGCGCACGTCAGCCAGCTCGCGGACTTCATCCAGGCGGGGTGGCATTGCTTCCCGGTACAGAACAGCAACAACTGGTCGCTTGGGTGCCGGATCCCTGCTCATGATGATGACGACGCCGGTACTGCCGCGGGCGCGCTGGCGATTGCAGGGTCGAAGGACGGAACGGCATCAATGACGTCGATGGCTGCCAGGACCGCAGCCGTGAACTCGGAGGTGGAAGAGGTGCCACCAACATCCCGGGTTCCCAGCCCTTCACGGAGGACCGACTCGAACGCCGCCTGCAGGTGCCTGCCTGCTTCCGGGTGGCCGAGGTGTTCCAGCATCATCGTTCCGGACCACATCTGGCCGACAGGATTCGCAAGTCCCATGCCCGCAATGTCCGGCGCTGAACCATGAACCGGCTCAAAGAGCGAAGGGAAGTCGCCTTCCGGATTGAGGTTGGCGCTCGGAGCTACGCCTATGGACCCTGTCACGGCGCTGCCCAGGTCCGACAGGATGTCCCCGAGGAGGTTGGATGCCACGATTACGTCGTAGGTCCACGGCTTCAACACCAAGTGGGCGGCCAATGCGTCCACCAGTTCGCTGGTAAGGGTAACTTCCGGAAAGAGCCGTGCCGTCTCTTCAACAATCTCGTCCCAGAACGGCATGGTGTGGATGATGCCGTTGCTCTTGGTGGCGGAAGTCAGTCGTCGGCCCCGTGCGGAAGCCTGGGATGCCGCGTAGTGTGCTGCCCGGGAGACTCCCAGGCGGGTGAAAATCGTCTCCTGTACGGCGCTTTCGTGCGGCTGCCCGCGGTAGATGCGTCCGCCGATTTCCGAGTACTCCCCCTCATTGTTCTCACGCACAATGAGGATATCGATCGGTTCCTTCGACGCCAGCGGCGACTTCACGCCGTCGAGCGTTTTCACCGGACGCACGTTGATGTACTGCTGGAATTCACGGCGTATGGGGATCAACAGCCCCCACAGCGATTCCGCGTCGGAGACCTGCGGTGAGCCGACTGCGCCCAGGAAAATGGCCTCATGTTGTGCAAGCTGCTCAAGGCCATCCTCAGGCATCATCCGGCCGTGGCGCAGGTAGTAGTCCGAACCCCAGTCGAAGTGCGTGAATTGCAGGTCCAGGGAATGAAGCCGGGCGATTCGTTCCAGGCACTCCAGCGCGGCGGGAACAACTTCCTTGCCAATCCCGTCACCGGCAATAACGGCAATTTTGTGGGTGGTCATACTGCTCCGATCGTGGTTGCAGCGAACTGCTGCCAGCCTGACGATGATTCAGGCAATTGGATGATGGTGTTCTTTGGTTCGGTCATTTCACGAACCGTATGCTTGACGCCTTCCCTTCCTACGCCGCTGCGCTTGAAGCCGCCGAAGGGCATCGAGTCGATCCGCACATCACTGGTCTCGTTAATAACCACTGATCCCACGTGGAGCTTTTCCGCTATCGCCAGGGCTTCGCTGAACGATTCTGTGAAAACCCCGGCTTGAAGCCCGAACTCGGTGTCGTTGGCCGCACGAACAGCATCCTGGACCTCGATGAATGGGAGAACGCTGACCACCGGGCCGAAGACTTCTTCCCGGATCACACGGCACGCGGACGGTACGTCCGTGAGGACAGTTGGCGCATAGTGCGCACCATGCCGGCGTCCGCCGACGTGGACGGTGGCACCAGCGGCCTTCGCCTCCTCCACCCAATCCTCGACGCGCCGCGCTTCTGCTTCGCTGATGAGGGGTCCGATATCTGTTGTACGTTCCAGCTTCGGGCCGGACCGCAGCGCTTTGGTTCCGCGCACAACGTCATCAAGGACCCGGTCGAAGAGCGAAATGTGCACGTACACCCGCTGGACGGACAGGCAGTTCTGGCCAGCCACGCCGAAAGCCCCCGCCACGATCGCCTGCGCAGCTTCTCCTGCGTTCGCATCCGCGCAGACGATCGTGGCATTGTTGCCGCCAAGTTCCGAGAGGATTTTCTTGGCGCCGGCGGATGAAGCAATCCTGTCCGCCGTTTTTGGCCCCCCGGTGAAAGAGATCAAGTCCACCTGGGGGTCAGTCACAAGGGCCTCGGAAACGCCCGGGCCCGAAACGATTGCAGCCACCCGCCCGGCGGGTACTCCAGCGTCCAATAACAACTGAATGAAGGCCAGCCCTGTCAGGGGCGTCCGTCCGGAAGGTTTAAGCACGACGCCGTTGCCTCCGATGAGCGCCGGCCCCAGCTTATGCGCCACCAGGTTCAGCGGATCGTTGAACGGCGTGATGGCTGCAACGATTCCCACAGGCTTGCGGTTGTACCAACCAAGCTTTCCCGTGCCTGCCAAGCTGTCTTCGAAAGCCAGGGTCTCGCCCTGGAGCTCTACGGATGCAGCAGCGGAAAGCCGGAGCGTCTCGATGCAACGGAGGACCTCGCGTTCGGCTTCGTTGATGGTCTTGCTGCTTTCTGCAGCAATGATGGTGGCGAAGCGCACCGCCTGTCCGCGAAGCAATTCAGCCGCCTTTTCCAAAGACTCACGTCGCTGGCGCAGGGGCCAATCAACCTCCAGTAAGTGCCGGTGGATGTGGGCAACGGCACGCCGCACGTCCTCCGGGGTGGACGAACATACGGTTCCCAGCAGGAGCCCGTCTTCAGGGTCCCGGACTTCGACGGTCATGTCCGTCGTTTGCCAGGTTCCTTCATGGAAGGCGCCTCCCTGCAGGTCTGCGACCTGTGTCCGCTGATAGGCGGTCTCTCCTGCGGATTTTGGCCGCAGCCCACCCACGGTTGTCTTTGTCGTCATCCGAAGCCTTACTGGTTGATACTTGCTGTGTTGCCTGAAGGGGGTTACTTCACGCGGTCGATGATCTTGGCTGCCGCGCCGATGAAGGGCAGGAACCACGGCGGGCCGAAGTGGCCCGGCACCGGGGGGTTCTTCAGGTCGCCCCAGACGTTCGCGGATTTGTCCCCTCCCATGTAATGCGCCATGCGCTTGCCCATGTGGGCCGCCATTTGGACACCGTGCCCGCTGTAGTTGAGCGAGTAGAACAGTCCATCGTGCTCCCCGGCGTGGACCATCTGGTCCATGGAAAGGTCCACCAGGCCGCCCCAGATGTAATCCACCTTTGCGTTGGACAGGTACGGGAAGAGTTCGAGCATGGCCTTGCGGAGAATTGTGGCACTCTTGACATCCGAGTCCGGGCTGGAAAGCGCGAACCTGGCACGGCCCCCGAAAAGAAGCCTGTTGTCCGGGGTGATCCGGAAGTAGTAGGTCAGCATCTTGCTGTCGGAAGCCATCCGGCGGTTCGGCAGGATCCGGTTGACCACGTCTTCGGGCAGCGGTTCGGTACAGATGATGAAGCTGCCAACAGGAATCACCCGGCGCTGCAGCCACGGGGTGACGTTGCCCGTGTAACCGCTGGTAGCAACGAGGACCTGCTTCGCCCGTGCGATGCCGCGCGTCGTATGCACGTCATGGACCGTGCCGTTGACCCGCTTGAGTTCGGTCACGCCCGCGTTCTCGCAGATCTGCGCGCCGGCGTTGGCTGCCGCGCCGGCCAGGCCGTGGGCGAACTTGCCCACGTGGAGTCCGGCTCCCAGGGGGTCCATCATGGCGCCCTGGTAGAAGTCGGTTCCGATCTCGCTGTGGATATCCGACTTCGGAATCAGCGTGACATGGTGGTCCACGAGCTTGGCCAGCAACTCCTGGGACTTCTTGAAGCCGTCGTTGTGCGACTCGTGGTAGGCCAGAGAGAGCTTGCCGAAGCGGTTGAAGTCGCAATCGATCGCGTAGTCATGGACCAGCTTCTCGATGCTGTCGATCGCGTCGTTGTACTCGCGGAAGTACTCCACGGCACGGGCCTCGCCGTACCGCTTGACCGCGGAGCTGAAACCGATGGCGAGCCCGGTCGTGGCCATTCCGCCGTTGCGGCCGGATGCCCCCCAGCCCACGGTGTGGCGTTCGAAGACCGCGACGCTCGCGCCCTGCCGGGCGAACTCAAGCGCAGCGGACAAGCCTGTAAAGCCGGCACCGATAACCGCGACGTCGACGTTATCCGGCACGGGCGTGCTGCGGTAGTCACCGGAAGGCTCGGCTGTGTCCAGCCAGTAAGGGATGAGTTTCACGGGATGGCCTTTCGCCTCAGGGAATCAGGGTCAGAGACCGAGGTGCTTGTTGATCTCGTCGAGGGACTTCACGCTGAACATGTCGTAGCCCGTAGTGACAGGGTCATAGCCACGGTCGAGCAACACAAGGTTCCGGAAGCCCAGGTCGTGCATCGGATGCACGTCATACCGGGTGTGCGAAGAAATGTGGAGGAAGTCCTCAGGCTTGGCGTTCAAGGTGTCCAGCATGTACTCGAAGGCCTGGTAGCGCGGCTTGTAGGCCTGTGCCTGCTCCGCGGTCAGCACTGCGTGGAATTCGGCGCCGAGCTTGGGGATGCTGATGTCCAGGAAGCTGTCATCCGCGTTGGAGAGAGCCACCAGCTTGTAGTTGTCGCCCATCAGCTTCAGCGGTGCCGGCACGTCATCGTGAGCAACCCAACCGCGCACGGCATCTGCAAACGCCGCCCCTGCACCTTCAGTGGGTCCGATTCCCCAACGCTTGCACACCCTGTCGAAGGAGTCCTGCAGGATCTGCTCGTACGGCTTGTAGTCACCAAGGACCTCGTCAAACCGGTAGCCACGGAACTGCCTCTTGAACTCCGGCCACTGCTCCTCGGAAATGCGACCATCCAGCAGTCGACGTGTAGTTGGATCGATGTCGAAGTTGATGAGCGTGCCGTAGACATCGAAGGAGATGTACTTCGGGCGGAAGTTGGTCTCTGCCATGGGAATTTCCGTTCATTCGGGAGGCGGGGCGGGTCTGCCCTGGATATGGACATGTTCAACGGGAGCGAACCAGACCGGGCTGGAGCGGCCACGGGGTTGCTGCCGGATATCTCGACTGTAGGAGCCCGAATTGTAAATTGTCAACAGTTTTAGGTGATCCCCGCGGATAGGTATCCCTTTGGGAGAATCGAAGAAAATCTCAGTGTGAATTGTTGACAATCTACCGTTTTGGAGGTTGCATTGCTCTTAGACGCAGGAGAGATCCGCATCACATTCACGCTCCGCCGAACATCGACGGGACCACATAATCCTCCTGGTGACTGTCAAATCCTCCCCCAGCTGAAACCCTCGAAGGGAAGCATCATGAAGACCATATTCAAAGCGCAGACTACGGCTGCAGGCATTGCCCTGCTGCTTGCTTTGAGCGCATGCGGAGGTGCCGCGAGCAGCGACTCGGCGGACACCAGCCAGACCAACAACACCAGTGACATCTCCGAGGGTGTCCAGCCTGACCAAGCCGCGGTGGCATTGTTGCCGCAGTCATACAGGGACAAGGGTGAGCTGACGGTCGCCATGGACCTTCACTACCCACCCACGACGTTCCTGGCCGAGGACAACAGCACGCCGATCGGCTTGAACCCGGACATCGCCAGGCTCATCGCCAAGAAGCTGGACTTGAAACTGAAGTTCGTGGACACGAAGTTCGACACGATTGTTCCCGGCCTGGACGGCGGACGTTTCGACTTCACCGCCACCACGATGTCCAAGACGGAAGAACGACTGAAGGTCCTGGACATGATCGACTACTTCAAGGCCGGCACGTCCGTTGTGGCAGCTTCGGGGAACCCGCTCAACCTCACCGTTGAGACGCTATGCGGAAAGAACGTTGCAGTGACGCAGGGCTCCACCGGACAGCTCAAGCGCCTTCCGGCACTGAGCGAGCAGACCTGCACTTCCAAGGGTCAGCCGGCAATCAACGCCGTGACGCTTCCCAACGTCCAGGAAGCGCTCACACAGCTGCACTCCAAGCGCATCGACGGCATTCTCTACGACACAACCGCCCTCGGCTGGGCAGCCAAGCAGCAACCGGACGCCTTCACCATGATTGGTCGAGTCAACGTGGGCTCCAGCGACCTCACCGCCGTAGGCCTGAAAAAGGATTCCCCACTGACGCCCGCCCTTCAGGCAGCGATCCAGTCCGTCCTTGAAACCCAGGAATACAAGGAAGCTCTTGCAAACTGGGGCCTGGAATCAGGCGCCATCACCGACGCCAAACTGAACTAGCAGGTTCATCATGAAGCAAGCAACCCTTGACCGAAGCAAACAGACAATGAACGGAATGGATTCCGCCCTGAAACCGCGACTGAAGCGGCGCAGCACGTTCGAGTACGTGGCCTGGGCAGTTTCGATCCTCGTGGGCGCCGGCATGCTCTACTCCGTAGCCACCAACCCGAACTTCAAATGGGGAACGGTAGCGAAGTATTTCACGGCGGAATCCATCCTGCGCGGACTGATGCTTACGATCTTCCTTACGGTGGCCAGCATGGCCCTCGGTACCCTGCTGGGACTGCTCCTTGCCATCATGAGGGCATCAAGCATCAAACCCATCGCCATCGCCGCGGGCGCCTACATCACACTGTTCCGTGGAACGCCTGTGCTGGTGCAGCTCATCTTCTGGTTCAACATCTCTGCCCTTTACCCGAATCTGTCAATCGGTATCCCCTTTACCGACATCGGCACCGCCATTGATACGAACGCCTTGATGGGTCCGATCACCGCAGCGCTGGTGGGTCTGACCCTGAATGAAGCCGCCTACATGGCAGAAATCATCCGTGGCGGATTCTCCGCCGTGGGCAAGGGACAGATCGAAGCCGCAGACTCCTTGGGGATGAGCGGTGCCATGAAGATGCGCAAGGTCATCATCCCCCAGGCAATGCCCTCCATCATCCCCGCCACCGGCAACCAGGTGATCGGCATGTTCAAGGAAACCTCCCTGGTCTCCGTCCTGGGCGTGGCCGAACTGCTCCAGAGCGCCCAGCTGATCTACGCCCGCACCTACGAGACCATTCCGCTGCTGATTGTGGCCAGCCTCTGGTACCTCGTCATGACCCTGGTGTTGAGCTACCCGCAGTCCAAGCTCGAACAGAAGTACTCACACACCTCCGTCCGGATCCCCCGCAAATCCAAAAAAGTCACTTTGACCGCACCGGAAGGAATCGCACGATGAGCACCGCCGGTACCATCCAAGCCAGCCGCATCCGAAAGTCATTCGGACCCAAAACGGTTCTCAAAGACGTGGACCTCGAGGTCGCCAGCGGTGAGATCTGCTGCATTATCGGCCCTTCGGGCTCGGGCAAGTCCACTCTCCTGCGCTGCATCAACGGCCTTGAAACTGTCGATTCCGGCGTCCTGAAGGTCAATGGTGAAGACTTCGGGTACTACGAAACCGATCACGCCTACCACGCACTGCCACCAAAGAAGCTGGCACAGCAGCGCACGCGAGTAGGCATGGTCTTCCAACAGTTCAACCTCTTCCCCAACATGACCGCCGCTGAAAATGTCATGTCCGGGCCTGTGCTGGTCAAGCGGGCGGACAAGAAGGAATCGGCCAAACGCGCACAGGAACTGCTCACCAGCGTTGGACTCGGTCAGTTCGGGGACCGCTACCCGGCAGAGCTTTCCGGTGGCCAGCAGCAACGCGTCGCCATCGCACGGTCACTTGCAATGGACCCCGACATCATCCTGTTCGATGAACCCACCTCGGCGCTGGACCCTGAAAAGGTAGGGGAAGTCCTCAGCGTCATGCAGGATCTGGCCAAGAAGGGCATGACCATGGTGGTGGTCACCCACGAGATGGGCTTCGCCCGCGAAGTCTCCGATTCCCTCATCTTCATGGACGACGGCATCGTGGTCGAACGAGGCGACGCCCGCGAGATCCTCAGCAACCCCAAAGAAGCCCGCACCCAAGCTTTCCTGAAGCAGGTCCTCTAACCATGACAGATGGAAAACTCGCCGTCATCGGCCTCGGCAGCATCGGGAGTATGGCCCTCTGGCAGGCCTCCCGCCTCACGGACTCCGTTACCGGATTCGAAGCGCAACATCCCGCCCATGGACGCAGCGCCGTGGGTGGTGATACGCGCCTGTTCCGCATGATCTACAAGGGGCATCCAGGCTACTACCCCATCATGCAGCGCTCCAAGGAACTCTGGGCTGAACTCGAGGCTGAAACCGGCCAGGACATCCTCATCCGCTGCGGAGGGCTCTCCATCGGAGCAGCCAACGGGGGGTACCTCGCCAGCGTCCTCGAAACCACCGGGATAACGGGAGCAGAGCATCATCTGCTGTCCCACCGGGAATTGGCCGAACGCTACCCCCAGCACAACCTGCGGCCCGACGACGTCGCGGTCTTCGACCCGAATTCCGGCGCCCTGCGAACCGATCGGGCCGTCACCGCAGCCATTGCCGCGGCCCAGGCCAATGGCGCAACGGTCCGCACCAATACGGCAATTGACAGCATCACCGAAACGGAGAACGGCGTCGCCATCACCGCCGGTGAAGAGTCGTGGACATTTGAGCAGGTTATTGTCGCCTCGGGGGGTTGGTCCCGGCAGCTGCTGCCGGCGTACGCAAAGGAACACGTCGAACCACGACGGGTCTTCCTTTCCTGGCTCGTTGCCCGGGAGCCCAAGGAGTTCGCGCCCGAACGCTTCCCTGTTTTCAGCCGCATCTATGAAGACCGCTCCATGTATGGGGCGCCGGCCGTGGATGGGGCCACCGTCAAGGCCACCCTTGACGGGCGCGGCAGGCCGGCCCTGGACCCCGCCGCCATAAACCGCGAACTGTCCGAGGAAGAAATCGCCGAAACCATGGAAACCGTGGCCGAGTTCTTCCCCGGCCTGGTACCCACAGTCGTTCGCTCGGATGCCTTCCCGGAACTGTTCACCAGTGACCGGAATCCGCTTCTGGGATACGTGGGAGACACCGGCAGGGTCTATGCCGCTACAGGCTTCTCCGGGGCAGGATTCAAAATGGCCTCCGGCTACGGCGAAATAGCTGCGACCGAGGCACTCGGCAAGCAGATCTTCAACGGGTTGGAGTTCCTCCGGCCCCAGCGCTTCAACCCCCGCTGAACAAACCCCGCCAAGCAATAGGCTGTGACCTGCATCGCCTATTGTTGACAATCTACAGTTACTAAGAAAGTATGACGACATGGCAACTCTCAGCCCCATCCTGAAGCAGGCGACACCCGTAGTGGTCGACCATGCGGCGGGCAGCTGGATCCACGCTACTGATGGCAAGAAGTACCTCGATTTCACCACCGGAATTGGTGTCACCAGCACCGGTCACTGCCACCCCGATGTGGTCGCCGCAGCCCGCGAACAGGTCGGTAAAATTGTGCACGCCCAGTACACCACCGTGATGCACAAGCCCCTTTTGGAGCTCACGGAACTCCTTGGCGATGTCCTGCCGGAAGGGCTGGACAGCGTGTTCTACGCCACGTCCGGTTCCGAAGCCGTGGAAGCCTCCATTCGCTTGGCGCGCATGGCCACGGGCCGGCCGAACATCATCTCCTTTCAGGGCGGCTTCCACGGCCGGACGGTAGCTGCGGCATCGCTGACCACAGCCGGAACCAAGTTCCGCTCGGGGTTCTCTCCCCTTATGAGCGGCGTCCATATAGCCCCGTTCCCCCACTGGTACCGGCACGGCTGGGACGAGGCAACCGCCGTCGAATTCGCACTGAAGGAACTTGACTACCTGCTGATGACCATCAGCAACCCCAGCGACACGGCCGGGTTCATCATTGAACCTGTGCTTGGTGACGGCGGTTACATCCCCACACCGCCGGCTTTCCTGCAGGGCCTCCGGGAAAGGGCCGACCGCCACGGCATTGTGCTCATCATCGACGAGGTGCAGGCCGGTGTCGGCCGCACCGGCAGGTTCTGGGGACATGACTGGGCCGGAATTCGCCCCGACGTCGTCATTACGGCCAAGGGCCTGGCAAGCGGCTTCCCTATTTCGGCCATTGCCGCGTCATCCGAACTCATGGGCAAGGCCTGGCCTGGATCCCAGGGTGGCACCTACGGAGGAAACGCAGTCGCAGCTGCAGCCGGGGTGGCAACCCTGGGCGTCATTCGGCGCGAGAACCTCGTGGACAACGCCCTGCTCCGAGGCAACGAGCTGCGGGCGGGGCTGGACAAGCTGCAGACCGAGTTCGCCGTCATCGGCAACGTCCGAGGGCGCGGCCTGATGCAGGGCATCGAGTTCACCGCCCCGGACAATACACCCGACGCAGCCACTGCACTTGCCGTGCAGCAGGCGGCCGTCGCCGAGGAGCTCCTGCTTCTTACCTGCGGTCCCCACGGCAACGTCATCCGGGTCATACCGGCACTCAATGTCACCGCTGACGAAATCCAGACCGGCCTCGCCAGGTTTACCCAGGCGATCAAAACTGCCACGTCCTGACCACCTGCTCACTGAAAGAATTAGCATGAACCCCTCCTTTGATCCCAGCAGCTTGCGAACAGACCTGTTCATTGACGGGGCCTGGCACAAGGCTGCCTCCGGCGCCACGTTTGCGGTGGAGAACCCAGCCACCAACGAGGTCATTGCCCACGTTGCCGACGGAGGCCCGGAAGACGCCGCCCGTGCTATCGAAGCGGCCGGACGGGCCCAGGCAGAGTGGGCCAGGTCCACCCCGCGTGAGCGTGCTGACATCCTGCGCCGGGCGTTCGAACTGGTCATCGCCAACACCGAAAGGCTTGCGGCGATCATGACTGCCGAGATGGGCAAACCCTTGGCCGAAGCCCGCGGCGAGGTGGCCTACGGCGCCGACATGCTCCGCTGGTTCTCCGAGGAAGCAGTACGCGTCGGCGGCGACGCTACCGGTTCGGTGGACGGCAACACCCGGATCCTGGTCACGAAAGAACCCGTTGGCCCTTCGGTCCTGGTCACGCCCTGGAACTTCCCGCTGGCGATGGGGGCCCGCAAGATCGCCCCGGCGGTCGCGGCCGGCTGCACCATGGTCTTCAAACCGGCAGAACTGACGCCCCTGACTTCCCTGGCCCTGGTGGAACTCTTCAAGGAGGCCGGATTGCCCGACGGCGTACTCAACGTGGTCACTACCTCGTCCGCTTCCGCTGTGGTCAGGACGTGGACGGACAGCGGAATTGCCCGGAAGATCAGCTTCACGGGCTCCACTGAAGTGGGTAAGGTACTGCTGCGGCAGGCGGCAGATAATGTGATGCGGTCCTCCATGGAACTGGGTGGAAACGCACCCTTCATTGTCCTGGCCGATGCTGACATCGAGAAGGCTGTGGACGGGGCCATGAAAGCCAAGATGCGGAACATGGGCGAGGCGTGCACCGCCGCGAACCGGTTCTTCGTCCACCGCTCCGTCCTGACCGAGTTCAGTGAAAAGTTTGCCAAGAAGATCTCTGAACTTCGCGTCGGAAACGGGGCACAGCAAGGCACAGACGTGGGACCGCTCATCGAACAGAAGGGGTTGGACAAAGTCCAAAGCCTCGTCGATGACGCAGTATCCAAGGGCGCACGCGTACTTACCGGCGGCGCCCGCCCGGAGGGACCAGGCTACTTCTACTCCCCCACGGTTTTGGTGGACGTACCTGCCAACGCTGAGTTGATGAGCACCGAAATCTTCGGCCCCGTTGCTGCGATCTCCGCTTTCGACAGCGAAGAGGAAGTCCTGCAGAAGGCCAACGACACCGAATGGGGCCTGGTGGGCTACGTCTTCACCGAAAGCATGGACAAAGCCTTGAAGTTCTCCACCGGTCTGGAAGTGGGCATGGTGGGAATCAACACCGGCCTTGTTTCCAACCCTGCAGCACCCTTCGGCGGAGTCAAGCAGTCCGGCCTCGGACGCGAAGGTGGAAAGGTGGGCATCGATGAATTCCTGGAGTACAAGTACACGGCCATAGCGGTCTAGTAAATTCAGTGTGTCAACGTAAGAGATAAGGGGATGTCATGGCGGCACCGGAGACGATGTTCGTATTGGAGGGCCGGCCTACTGCACAGTTGATCGCCGATCAATTAAGGGAGCTCATAGTCCAGGGAGCGTTCAGCCCGGGACAACAGGTCAATGAATCTGCGCTGGCCAGCCAGCTCAGCACCTCCCGGGGCCCTCTTCGGGAGGCTTTGCAGCGGTTGTGCCAGGAAGGAATTCTGGTCAGCAAACGGAACCGCGGGGTGTTCGTTGCCGAACTTTCCGAAGACGACATCCGCGAAATCTATGCGGTGAGGGAAGCTGTTGAGCTGGCTGCCGCCACTACGCTCCTGGACTCGGGACAAGACAAAATTTCCGACACCTGCCGTGTGCTTAAAGGAATCATCAAGAACATGGCAAAGCAGGTTGCCGCTTCCGACTGGCAGGCGCTGGCCCGGCTGGACATGGAATTCCACACTGCCTTTGTCTCCGGCACGGGGAACACGCGGCTCATCAGGATCTATCAGACCCTGGCAGCGGAGACGCGGATGTGCATCCTCAGCCTTGAGGTTGCCTACCCCCGGATAGACGCGCTCGTCCAGGAGCACCAGCTGATACTTGACCATTTGGAGGCCGCGGATCGCCAGGGCCTGCAAAAGGCCATCAAACGGCACATGCAGAAAGCTGTAGAGGACCTCACCTCAAAGCCCGAGATCACGGAAATTACCGCTTAACAACTCCCACCGCGGAACACTGAGGTGTCAGCATCCAAACTGAGCCTTGAAATGGGCCTCTGCCTGGTATTGACCGGACAGGGGCCCTTTCTCGTCAGGTCCTTGGCGTTCAACTCTAGAACTGTAGAACTGTTGACAATAATGAGCCTCCACGCTTGAATTGATCAGGACGAGAGCTGCATCACAATCAGCTGTCCAAAGCGGGCTTCACCTCCCATGCCCCGACGACGCGGCTTGGGGCGCACTTGAGAAACCCACCTCACGCAGCACGGGAAGCACCTTGAGAAACCACCTCGGGCGGCACCGCCCCTGGTCCCACGAAGGGAAGCAATATGAAGGTCATCACTGGATTCCAAACGGCGGCTGCCGGACTGGCTGTCCTGCTCGCATTGACCGCTTGTGGCGGCACGGCTACCGGCTCCCAGGCCGCAGACATCCCCAAAACACAGAACACCCGCGACATCTCAGAAGGCGTCCAGCCCGATGAAGCTGCCGTGGCGCTACTACCCCAGTCGATGAAGGACAAAGGTGAACTCACTGTCGCCATGGATTTGAGTTCCCCGCCGATGACATTCCTTGCCGAAGACAACAGCACCCCGATCGGCGTGAACCCCGACCTGGCCCGTTTGGTAGCCAAGAAGCTGGGGCTGAAACTGAGGTTCGAAAACACAGCCTTCGACACCATCATCCCCGGCATTGATGGTGGTCGGTACGACTTCACGGCAACCACAATGTCCGCCACCGAGGAACGCCTCAAAGTCCTGGACATGATCAACTACCTCAAAGGCGGGTCGGCCATTGCTGTACCCAAAGGCAACCCGCAGAACCTGAGCAACGGCGCCCTCTGCGGCAAGAGCATCGGCGTAACCAAGGGCTCCACGCAGCAGCTCAAGCACCTCCCCAACGTCTCCAAGTGGACTTGCGAAGAGAAGGGCAAACCTGCCATCAACCCAGTCACACTGCCCAATGTCCAGGAAGCCTTGACCCAGCTCGACTCCAAGCGCATTGACGGTGTTTTCTATGACGCCAGCGGGCTGGCTTGGGCACAGGTCCAGCAACCCGAGCACTTTGTCGTTCTTGAGCCCAGGATGGACACACGCACAGACACGAACGTCGCCATGGGGTTGAAGAAGGGCTCACCGTTGACGCCGGCCTTCCAGAGGGCCATACAGTCCATGTTGGAGTCGCCTCAATACAAGGAATCCCTTGAGTATTGGGGGCTCGGCGACTCTGCCATCACTGAGGCAGCAATTCGCTGATCCGACAAAACCTCTCGAATGGTCTACAGTCCTACAGTTGAGAACCACTGTACGATGTAGCAATGATCGAGCAGATAAAAATTGTCCACTCATCCACGGTGCAACAGGTCGCAGACGGCCTCACCGCGATGATTCTCAGCGGAGGGCTTAAGCCCGGTGAACGCTTGAGGGAGAGTCTGCTCGCCGAGAAACTGGGCCTTTCCAGAAATACTGTCCGCGAGGCCGTCCGCATTGTCCAAGCGGGCGGCCTCATTCGGCATCGCGCCAACCTGGGTTCAATCGTGTGGGATCCCACTGACGCCGAGATCATGGACGTCTACAACGCGAGGTACCACCTCGAGACCACTGCAGCCCGGAGTATTACCGAAGCCACATCGATGGATGAGGTACATGCGGCCATGGAAGAATTCCGCGGGGCGTTGAAAACGGAAGACCCTTTCAAGATCGTTGAGAAGGATCTTGCGGTCCACAGCGCGATCGTGGGACTTCTCGGCAGCCAAAAGTTGAACATCTTCTATCAGCAACTGGTGACCGAGCTGAGGTACTTCATGTTCGTGCTCTCGGTTGAAAACCACGAATACGAGGATCCCGATTCCCTGGAAGCCGAACACCAGAACATCGTTGACGCCCTGGACTCCCGCAACCCCATTCTGGCAGAGAAGGTTCTCTCGGACACGATCATCCAGTACCGGGAATCCATACGTCAGGTGGTTGCCCAACGGCACTCCACCAGTTAGACAGCACAATGCCCGGACGGGGAACACCCCCGTCCGGGCATTTTTGGGTTCGCAGGGTACGGATTACCTGGCCGACACCATCAGAGTCCGAGGTGCTTGTTGACCTCATCCAGGGACTTGACGGTGTTGTAGTCGTAACCTCCGGTAATGGGATCGTAGCCACGGTCCAGCACCCAAAGATTGCGGAAGCCCATGTCATGCATGGGGTGCATGTCATAGCGCGTGTGTGATGCGATGTGGAGGAAGTCCTCCGGCTTGGCATTCAGGGTGTCGAGCATGTACTCGAAGGCCTGGTAGCGCGGCTTGTAGGCCTGTGCCTGCTCCGCGGTCAGCACTGCGTGGAATTCGGCGCCGAGCTTGGGGATGCTGATGTCCAGGAAGCTGTCATCTGCGTTGGAGAGAGCCACCAGCTTGTAGTTGTCGCCCATCAGCTTCAGCGGTGCCGGCACGTCATCGTGGGCACCAAAGCCGCGAACCGCATCGGCCAACTCTGCACCGGCACCGGGGGTGGGCCCGATGCCGAAAAACCTGCAAACCCTGTCGAAGGAATCCTGCAGGATCTGCTCGTAAGGCTTGTAGTCACCAAGGACTTCATCAAACCGGTAGCCACGGAACACCTTCTTGAACGCAGGCCACTGCTCCTCGGGCAGGCGGCCGGCCAGAAGGCGGCGTGTGGTGCTGTCCGTGTCCCAGTTGATGAGTGTGCCGTAGATATCGAAAGAGATGTACTTAGGCCGGGAATTGCTGTCTGCCATGAGACTTCCGTTCTTGATAGGGAGGGGGCTACTGACTCGCAGGGCCTCTCGAGGAAACTGCAGGCGTTAGGGCTACGTGGTTCGTGTTCCCCCACGCCGTTGATTTGATACTAGGGATCAGAACTGCAAACTGTCAACAGTTCTACAGTTGACCTATCGGCAGAAATTGGCCTAATCTTTGTAAAACTGTTGAACAGCAGGACACTTTTTCTTGCTCAGTCCTCCAAGTCTCAGGAGCCAAGTACATGGAAACAAGCGCAGACTCCGCCTTCTTTGATGCCGTGGCATTCGAGAGCGGACTCTTGACAGCGATGCCCCAACTCGCAGAGCCGATCGTCCTGGACTTGCTCCACAGGCACTACGGGCTGAAGGGCAGTCTGATACGCATTCCCACCGAGAAGGATGAAACTTTTCGCTTTCAGGATGACGACGACACCTACTTGATCAAGGTGTCATCGGCGGACGAAAACCCGGACATAGTCCAGTTCCAGACCGCCTGCATGGCGCACTTGGAAAAGGTCGCCCCGCAACTTCCGGTTCAGCGCATCGTGCCCGACTGCAACGGGGGCCTGCAAGTGCTCCTCGAGACCACCGATGGCTCCTTTGATCGCGTACTGAGGGTAATGCGATTCATGCCCGGAGACCTGCTGGCGAACCACGCCGCTACTGTTGGCCAATTGCACTTGCTAGGTTCGCGGCTTGCCGATCTGGGCTTCGCACTCCAGGACTTTGACCACCCCCGTGCTGACCGGCTGCTCCTCTGGGACCTCAAGCATTTCCATAGGATGCGCCCCCTGCTTGAGTACGTCGAGGACGAACCGAAACGCGCCCTTGCCGAGCGAATTTTCAATCAATTCGACACAAGGGTCGTACCATTCCTGGACAGCTTCGCCACGCAGGTTATCCACGGAGATTTCAGCCCCTTCAATGTTCTCGTCGACCCGCTGCATCCCGGATACGTGACGGGCATCATCGACTTCGGGGACGCTGTGCGCACCCCTGTGATCTTTGATGTCAGCGTCACCATGGCAAATCTTCTTGGGACGGATGCTGACAGTCCGTGGGATCAGGCGCTGCATCTCTTGAACGGATTCCTCAGGGTCCGCCCGCTTTCGACGCGGGAATTGGACGCCCTTCTTGTCGCCGCCCAAGCACGACTCCTTCTGCGTGCCCTGATCACCCAGTGGCGGGCGAACCAGCTACCCCAACGACGCGAGTACCTTCTCTCCCATTCAAAATCGGACTGGGACCGCCTCTTTTCCACTGCCGCTGCCCCAGCGCCCACACTCAGCACCAAGCCCTGAACCCCAACACCACGTTCATTCAAGGAGACACCATGAGCACCGCCGCAAAAGCCATTCGTCAACCATCGCAATCCATGGTCAATGGCTTCGATCCCGCCCGGCTCAATGAACTTCCCGAACCGTTGCAGAAGAACATTCGACGCCGCGACCGCAGCCTGGGTCCCGGCTACCGGCTCTTCTACGACGAACCACTGGAGATCGTGCGCGGAAAAGGCGTGACTTTGTTCGACAGGGACGGCAATGAGTACCTCGACGTTTACAACAACGTCCCGTCCGTCGGCCACTCCCACCCCCGTGTCATCGAAGCCGTGCACCAGCAGATGCAGACCTTGAACACCAATACCCGCTACATCCAGGAGCCCATCCTCGAGTACTCCGAACAGCTCCTCTCTACGTTCCCTGCCGAACTTGGCCATGTCATGTTCACCTGCACGGGATCCGAAGCCAACGATTTGGCCATGCGGGTGGCAAAATATGTGACCGGCAACCAGGGCATCATCGTCACCGCCGGCGCGTACCACGGGCTCACCGCGGAGGTGTCGTCATTTTCACCATCGTTGGGTGTCGGCGTTCCCCTGGGCCCAAACGTCCGGGTCATTGATGCGCCGGACGCCCTGCGATACTCCTCCGACACAGTCTCCCTGGAGGATCACCTGCGCGAGCAGGTCCGCAGTGCCATTGCGGACCTCCACCGGCATGGCATTGGTGTAGCAGCTTTCATCGCAGACAGCATCTTCTCTTCGGACGGCGTTTACGCCGGCCCGACCGGCTTCCTCCGTCCGATAGTGGAGGAAATCCACGCGGCGGGCGGGTTGTACATCGCCGACGAAGTGCAGCCGGGTTTTGGCCGCACCGGTGAGGAATGGTGGGGCTTCCAACGCCACGGAATCATCCCGGACATCGTCACCATCGGCAAGCCGATGGGTAACGGCATCCCGGTAGCGGCTGCGATCTTCAAGCCCGAACTCCTCGTGGACTTTGGCAAGAACATCCGCTACTTCAATACTTTCGGTGGAAACTCAGTAGCCATCGCCGCGGCTCAGGCAGTCCTGGACGTCATTCGCGAGGAATCACTCCTCCCGAACGCCCTTGAGGTCGGCAACAAGATCGTCTCTGAACTAAAGGCATTCTCCCAGGACGTGGAACAAGTCGCGGAAGTCCGCGGAAGCGGCCTCTTCATCGGAGTTGATCTGGTCACCGACCGGTCAACGCTCTCCCCCAACGGGACTGCAGCAACGGAAATTGTGAATTCCCTGCGACGGGATCGGATCCTCATCTCCGCGTGCGGCGCCCAGGGGAACGTCCTGAAACTCCGCCCGCCGATGCCGTTCTCCAGCAATGACGCCGATCGGCTCCTGGAAGGTATGGAGAAGGCTTTCACGACTTTGAGGTAGGCCTCCGCCACTGATGATCCCCTCCAGCGCCAGAACCCACGGATACAGACACAACGGCCCGGCTCCTTTGCGGAGCCGGGCCGTTGTGTTTGGCGCAGTCAGGCGGGAAGATCCGCCACAACCCACATCTTGCGAAGAGTCTCGTGGATGGTCCAAGTACCGGTCCATCCAGCCGGCGTCACAAACAGCGACCCCGGACCCACGTCGAAACTCGTGCCGTCTTCCTCGGTGATGGTGGCCGTGCCACTCAGAATCTGGCAAATCTCGTCATAGCCAGGCCGGGTGCTGGTTGATACACCTGGAGTGGCCTCCCAGATTCCTGTTTTGAGGCCTTCGCGAGCCCAAAGCCGCAGCGAGACTTCGGTCTGTCCGGGCGTAATCGAGGTGGGCTTGGGAGTGTGTTCTCCCGGGTTGACGGTGTTTGCGTTGCTCATGACGGTGGCCTTGACCATGCCGCTCCTTCCGGGCGCTTTGCCCTGATAAACCGTGCCCGCCGTCGTTGGAAAGGCACTATCCCATCCTAGCAATTGTCAACAATTGACGATAGCCTTGAGCATGGCTTTTTTCGATTCTCCCAGCGCCCGAAGCCGGCGAACCGCGCTTTGGACCTCGCTGGAACCGGGCGACAACGTACTGCTCCGCATGCACGGCTTTGTTCATCTTCGAGGCACTGTGGATGACCGCACCGAGGACGGATCCACTATTTGGGTTGTGGACGGGCTCGGGGATCGGCGCTTGTTCCACATTGAGGATGATTTTGAGCTTGACCTGGCCCCCGCGCCAGGTCCTTTCCGGCCCTAGCGGAGGGATCCGCGCAGGAGTAGCGTCTGGATGAGATACCGCACCCCACCGCGGACATCTCCCTGATGTTTGCGGCACTCCCCGGGAGGTAAGACCAATGGCGGGATGGAACGCTGACACTGCAGCGGGACCGCTTGGGCCGGGAACCGTCACCTTGGTGGAAGGTACGTCTTTCTGCATCTCCTTGCCCAATGGCGACATCCAGGCTGATCATCCGCACGGCCTCTTCTTTCAGGACACCCGCGTCCTCTCCGAATGGCGTCTCACCGTCAATGGGCAGCGACTTGAGCCGCTCACAGCGCAGGTCCCGGAGCCTCACCGGGCGGTGTTCGCTGCCCGGGTTACCCGCGCAGAAGGATACGCCGACAGTCCCCTCGTGGTGGAGCGCATCCGCGAGCTCGGTTTTGGTATCGCGGAGCACATCACGGTGCACAACCACTCGACCGAGCCTGTGGAATGCCGGGTGATGGTGGAGGCCTCCGCCGACTTCGCTGATGTCTTTGAAGTCAAAGAAGCGCGCGTTCAGAGGCAGTGGTCCGGGAGCCGGCATGTTCAAGCAACAGGACTCAGCATCAGCGCCGAGTGGCAGCAAGTACGGAAGTCCGTCGTCGTGAGCTCAGACGCCGCCACGGCGGCGCCCGAAGGCTTGCACGCCACCGTGACTATTCCGCCAAGAGGGTGTTGGAGCGCCACCTTGGAGGTAAGGCCGGAGGACAGCAACAGGCCCGGGGAACCTCGCCCGGACCAGGGCGGTCTGTCCCCCAGCGACCGGCGCAGGCAGGAATGGGTAGCGAGAATCCCCATCCTTCGCATGGGAAACCACGGCATCGAGCGGACGCTTCGGCGCAGCTATGACGATTTGGGTGCCCTGCGCATTGAAGACCCGGCCCACCCGGAACGGGTGGTGGTGGCCGCCGGCGCGCCGTGGTTCATGACCCTCTTCGGCAGGGACTCATTGTGGGCTTCGGAGATGGCGATGCCGGTTGACCCCTCCCTGGCACTGGGCACGCTCAAGACATTGGCGGGCCGCCAAGGAACCCGGGTCGATCCCGTGACGGAGGAAGAACCCGGGAAGATTCTCCATGAAGTCAGACTGGATGTTTCCAGCAACCTCGCGCTTGGCGGAAAGTCCACGTATTACGGGAGCGTCGATGCAACTCCATTGTTCGTCGTGGTGCTGGGATCTGTCAGCCGTTGGGGATTCGCCAAGGAGACGATTGCCGAGCTCCTGCCGCACGCCGACCGGGCCCTCGAATGGATCCGTGATTACGGGGACAGGGACGGAGACGGTTTTGTGGAGTACCAGCGCCTGAATCCGGAGGGGTTGATCAACCAGGGATGGAAGGATTCATGGGACGGGATCAACTTCGCGGACGGAACCCCGGCCGAACCGCCCATCGCGCTTTGTGAAGTTCAGGCTTATGTCTACGACGCGTATATGGCGCGGGCCTGGATGGCGTACGACGCCGGCGACGCACCTTTGGCTTCGGACCTCGCCCGGCGCGCCGCTGACCTGAAAGCCAGGTTCAACGAGCAGTTCTGGATGCCCGACCGCGGCTATTACGCCATTGCACTGGATGGCAAGAAGCGTCAGGTGGATGCATGTGCATCCAACATGGGCCACTGCCTTTGGGTGGGTTTGGTGGACGACGACAAGGCACCAAAAGTCGTCGAACGGCTGATGTCGCCCGAGATGTTCAGCGGCTGGGGCGTTCGGACGCTGGCGACGGACATGGGTGCCTACAATCCCGCCAGCTACCACAACGGCTCGGTATGGCCCCACGACAACGCCGTCATCGCTGCAGGGTTAATGCGATATGGCTTCATCGACGAGGCACAGCGCATCGCTACTTCCCTGTTTGAGGCAGCCGACTATTCAGGCGGACGCCTACCTGAACTTTTCTGCGGCTTCAGCCGGGACAGGTACGGCGAACCGGTTCCCTACCCGACCGCCTGCTCGCCGCAGGCCTGGGCTGCAACCACCCCCATCCAACTGATCACCAGTCTCATGCGCTACGACGCGCATGTCTCGCGCGGCGGATTCTGGATGGATCCGCACCTCCCACCTTCCTTCGGCGATCTGCACATCACCAACGCCCCTCTGGCCGGGGGACGAATGACGATCGACATCACCGAGTCCGTTCCCGAAGTACGGGGGCTGCCCGAAGGCATGATGTTCCACCAAGGACACCGCCCGTGGCTGGCTGAGCTAGTGGAGCAGGCAGGTCGCATGAACAACGGGACGGCCGGAATCCTTAGAGCGCGGAAATGACGGCACCAGCAGTGCCTCCACTGGGCGCACCGGAGCGAAGAATCCACAGAACGGGCGCTCCGCCGCGGGCAGGCATTACCTCGCCCTTGGCGATCAACCGGGTGCCCAAAGGATCCCCTGCTATCGACCACCAACCCGACACGGGGCAATAATGCCCCGTACGTGAGGTCTCCGCACGTACAAGATGCGTCCCCGCCGCAGGCCTTTTCTTCATGACTTACCCTTCTTCTCCGGACTCAGGGAGCCCTGCTTACTGATGTCAGTTCAGCATAGCAATTGTCAACAATTGACGATAGACATGAAAGGAAAGAAGAAGCACGACGGCGGGTTCCCGGCACGCAGGCCGGGAACCCGCCGTCGTGCAAACGGCGCTAGTGCCCCTTGAACGCCTCAGCCAGCCACCAGGAACCGCCGTCCGAGGCAATCCGCGCATCGATGACCAGCGGCACATCCCGCGATCCGGCCAACCAGGCCTCCACCGCTCCAAGGTCTGCCACATTCTTCACCGTCACTGCAGCGGCTCCGTAGCCCCGTGCAATGGCGGCGATATCGGTGGCGGGAAAGCGGACGATCTCCAGTTCCTCGTCGCTGACGTCGAAGTGGTGCACCTCCGCGCCGTAGCTGGAATCGTTGTACACGATTGCGACGAGCGGGATCCGTTCACGCACCAGCGTTTCGAGCTCAGCAATTGACATAAGGAATCCACCGTCGCCGGCACCAAGGACCGGAAGCCGGTCCGGCCTGGCTTTGGCGGCACCGATGGCCGTGTACAAGCCCAGGCCAATCGACTGGAATGCCTGCGTGAAGCAAAAACCGAACTCATCCGGAACGGAAAGATAGGCGCTGGGGTACCCCATGAAGTTTCCCGAGTCGATGGAAACAATACGTTCCGCGGGCAAAATGCGGTCGAGTTCGCGGCTCAGCACCCTCGGATCGATGGCTTGGGCGGTGGAAAGGTCCTCAGTTTGCTCACTGTTCCAGCGGGCATGCTTTGCGATCTCGGCTGCGAATCCTGGCGTGCGGAGTCCAGTGGCCCCGTGCCCCCATTCCTGCAGGAGCGCCTGAACGGCTTTGGCGGTTTCAGCACTGTCACCGAGGACCCCAAGGTCGATCGGCCGGTTGGCCCCCAGGGCTGCGTCCTCCACATCCACCTGGACCACCTTGGCGTCGGTGCCGATCAAAGATCCATGGCGCATGGTCCACATGTTCAGCGCGCAGCCCCAACCGACGATCAAATCTGCCTCGGAGATCGTTTTGGCCGTGAAGGGGGACGAAAAGCCTCCGGAGATTCCGAGGCTGAACGGATCACCTTGGAACAGCCCGTGCGCGACGGCGGAGGTCGCCACCAAGGCGCCCGCCGTCCCGGCCAAGGCGGCAATCTCCGCTCCGGCGCCCCTGCCGCCGCGGCCTGCAACAAAAACCGGCCGTTCGGCGTTGCGGATGAGATCGGCCAACGCTGCCACTGCCGTCGGCGCGGGAGCAAACCTCTGGGAACCGGCAAGTGACGCGGGTGGAACTGCACTGCCGGCGACCGGCGCGGCCTGGATGTCGGTGGGCAATGAAAGCACCACGGTCCGGCGCTCGTTGACGGCCTTGCGGTACGCCCGCACGGTATCGGCGACGGCACTTGCGGACGAATGGATTCGTTCAGCCACCGCCCCTACGCTGCGGGCCAGCGCATCCTGGTCAATCTTGAAGTTTGACCCAACAGCGGCGGCGGCCGTATCCGCTGTCACCACGATCATGGGCGTCCGGCTTTTGGCGGCTTCGCCGATTCCCGTGATGGCATTGGTCAGCCCACAGCCCTGGTGTGTGGACACAACCCCTACCGTGCCCGACATCCGGCCAAAGGCGTCGGCCATGGTGGCAGCTCCTCCCTCATGGCGGGCGGCGGTATAGGGAACGCCCGCTTTGCGGAGCGCATTGGTCACGGCGAAGTTCCCACTGCCGACCACCCCGAAAACGTGTCCTACGCCAAGGCGCGCGAGGGTGAATCCCACAAGTTCACTGACGTTGCGGGGCTCCAGTGCGGAGAGGTCCCCCGCCGGCTGGCCGGAGGCCGTAAGCCTGTTGGTGGTCACGGTCATGGGTTTTCTCCTTCTAACAGGCTGGGAAAGGCAGGGACGCACGGGCGCCGTACGTCTGTGCCGTTGCTGAATGATATTGACTTCTTTTTGCGATCGTCAATGGATCGAGATATTAAGACGGCGGGCGGCCTTGCCCGGAATCGACAAGATCCTGCTTGATCTCAGCCCCTACTTCCTGCAGCTTTTGGGCCAGCAGTTGGGCACTGAGGGCGATGGGCCGGTCCGCATGGAACATCAGTCCTACCTGTTGTGCCAGCCCTGGCAGCCGGAGGTCCAGCATCCGCAGGCCCTCCTCGGCTGCGGCCATGGACTCCGGCATCAGGGCGAGGAAACCCGCTTCCGCCACGAGCGTCCGCAGGGTGGCCGGTGTGGATGATTCCACTCGCTGGTAGGGAGTATCGAGCCCGGCATTCCGGAAGTTCTCCTCCAACTCGTCCCTCAAGGGCGTATTGGCAAGTGGCAGGACCCAGGGGTAGCCCACCAGGTCCTGCAAGGCAGGGTCCTGCAGCGCATGCGCCGGATGGGAGGGTGCAGCCACCACCCGGAAGTCCTCCCGGTAGAGGGGCACAAGCCGCAGCCGCGAAGTACTGGGGTGGTCAGTCACACGACCCACCAACAGGTCCAGGTCCCCGTTGCCGATTTCCTGGATGAGGGTCTCGGGCGGTGCTTCCCGCAACCGGACCTCCACCTTCGGCCTTTCCACGGTGAACCGGGCTATGGCCCGGGGAATCAGGAGGTTCGCCCCGGTGACATGTGCCCCTATCCGCACCAGGCCGACATTGGGATCGGTGAGTTCATCCACCCTGCGGCGAAGCGTCTCAAGGTGGCCCACCACGGCTTGCGCGTGGTCAAGGTAGGCCAGACCGGCGGGCGTCGGCACCATCCGCCGCCCGGTCCGCTCGAACAAGGCAGCCCCAATAGCCCGCTCAGCTTCCCCGAGTGCGCGGCTTAGTGCCGGCTGGGTGAGGAACAGCTCTTCGGCGGCCCGCACCAGGCTGCCGTGTTCGGCGATGGCAAGCACGATCACCAGATGGCGCAACTTCACGTGTGTGGTCAACAGCCCCCGAAGGTCCATCCACTCATCCTAGGTGCGGGCTCCTGCTGCGGTCTTGTGGCGCGGAAGGGCGGCGTCGCGGTCCCAGTCGGCGGCTTCCCGACCTGCTGCTTTGAGGACGTGTTTGCGTACCTTGCCATTCTCTGTTTGCGGAAGCTCCTGCACTACCCGCACGAAGCGGGGTATCGCAAAGGACGCCAGACGCGGACGGCAAAACTCGGTCAGCTCGGCAAAATCCAGCGGCGAGCGCAGGATAAGGGCCGCCATCACTTCATCTTCACCCAACTCCGAATCCACGGCGTAGACGGCTGCTTCCTGAACGGCTGGATGTTGGCGCAGGACGTGCTCCACTTCCATGGAAGAGATATTCTCGCCGCGGCGGCGGATGACGTCCTTGATCCGGTCCACGAACCGCACCCATCCGTCATCGTCGATCACTACCCGGTCCCCGCTGTGGAACCAGAGGTCCTGCCATGCCTTGGTGGTGGCGTCGGGCATCGCATGATAGCCCGTCGCTACAGCATGGGGCTGGTCGCTCCTTATAAGCAGTTCCCCCGCCACGCCAGGCGGAACCGGAACTCCGTCCGTGTCGACCACCCGGATTGTGAAACCCGGGCGGACCTTGCCCATGTACCCCGCACGCCACTGGTCTGGTGTCGATCCAATGACGGAGTTTGTCTCGGTCGACCCATAACCATCCAGGAGCTGGACACCAAACCTGGTGTTGAAGGGCTCCACGAGCCGGGCGGGGGTGGCCGGGGACAGCGCCAAGCGGATCCTGTGACCACGGTCCCCGGGCGAGGGCTCCTTGCCTGCAAGAATTCCCACCATGGCACCCAGGAGATAGGTGACCGTCGCCCCGGCGGAGGCTGCATCCGTCCAGAACCGGGAGGCTGAAAAGCGCGGACCAAGGACGTACTCCCCGCCACATTCGACGGCTTGCATGAAGGCATTCAGGGCGTTGGTGTGGAACAGCGGCAAGCACGTATAGAGGACGTCGTCCGGGCGCAAACCAAGTTGGTCAGTCATGTTGGCCGCCCACCAATAGAACTGCCCCTGCGGGCACAGGACACCCTTGGAAACCCCCGTAGTTCCAGAGGTGTAGAGAATGGCGGCGGTAGCCGCTGGAGCGGCATCCACCGGCTCCACGGGCTTCCCCGGCGCGGGAAGGGGTTGCACCTTGAAGGAGGCCCCGCGATCGGTGCCGGGGCCATCAATGACCCAGGCCGCTTCCAAGGCTCCCGGAGCAACGGCAGCCAGGTGCGGCAGATACCCGGACTCCGTCACTACCAACCGGGCTTGCGAATTCTCCAGCACGTGCCGCAACTGTTCCCCTCGGCTTGCCGTGTTGACCGGAACGGCGACGGCACCGATCCACGCGCATCCGAGGATCAGGTCAAGGAGTTCCGGCCTGTTGGAGGACATCAGCGCCACCGCCTGCCCCCGCTCGATGCCCGCATCGACCAGCATGCCGGCGGCTTCGGCGACAGCCTGCACCATCGTCTGGCTGTCGCGGGCCACGTCGCCGCATCGGAAAAGGGGGGCGTCCGGGGCATTCCGGGCCCGTTCCAGGAGCATCTCCGGGATGGTCAGCGGACGTTGCCGCCGCGTGGACATGGTGAAGGTCATCGGTGTTCCTCGTTAGCGTCAATGGTTGGTGGAATATACGCGTGGACGCCCGGTGTGGCATCACTGCTGTTGGTGAGCGGCACGGTCTGTCCAGGTGATGCGCCGGAACCGGTGAGCCTGGCAATCAGCCGCGGGCCGCCGTCGGGACTTACTGTGGCAATCACGACGCCGTTGGACAGTGTGGTGGTTGTCTCCACCGTTGCTTTGGCTACTGCGACGTCGGAGAAGCTGTCGCCCCCGCATTCGGGACAGAACAACCGGTTCGGGAAGAGGCGGGCGGCACAACTGAGGCATTCCTGGATCACGGCGCTCATAGGGCACGCTCCAGGACGGACATGGTGGCGCAGGCGCCGTGGCGGTAGAGAACCATGCCGTAACCGCTGACCACCGCGTGGCGTGCTTGGACCTGACGGCGGCCTGCGGTGCCTCTGAGTTGCCTTGCCGCCTCCACGAGCCCGTGCATCCCGCCTGAAGCTCCGGCCTGCCCGGCAGAGAGCTGGCCACCGGAGGTATTGAGCGGGAGTTCGCGGGTAGCGATGCGGCGCTTGATGAAAGTGGAGGGGTCTTCATCCGCAGGAAGCACTCCGAGATCGGCCAATTGGGCGACTACCATCGCGGGGTAATCGTCGTAGACACTGACAAGGCCCACGTCCTCCGGCCCGATCCCCGACTCTTCCCAGCCCGGGGCAGCAATGCCCCGAAGTCCGGTGGACAGCCCGTCACCGGCTTGTTGATCGGAGTTGTAGGAAGCGCGCGCAGAGATGACTTTTGCGCGGGGCGTGCCGCCACCTGGATCGGCAACGAGGACCACTGCGTCGGCTCCCGTCACGGGCGGCACACAGTCGTAGCGTCCCAGCGGCTCAGCGACGAGCGGTGCGTTGAGGTAGTCGTCCATGGAGAGGACGCCCCTGTAAACGGCGCCCGGGTTGAGTCCGGCCCACTCGCGCTGGGCCACGGCGATGCGGCCATAGTCTTCCCGGGTGAGACCCAGGGCCTCCATCTGCCGTGTGGTGAGCATGGCGAACAGGGCATTCGGACCGCTCATGGGCAGCGGCGACAAATGATCCCGCGTCGCGCTGTTGTAGTTGGCAACCAGTTTGGAGAACGCCGGCCCGTCCATGAGGTCGCCGGCAGCGAGGACAATGACCCTGGCATCCCCTGCTTCGATCGCACGCACTGCGTGCTGGAGCAGTCCACCGGCGCTCGCGCCGCCGTTCGTATCCTGCATCAGCCAGGTCAGCCTGAGGCCCATCCTCCACGCCAGATCGACGGCGTGATCAGGACCGAGCGTGAAGCTGGCAACGCCAAAACCGTCAACGTCCGCCGGGGTGAGGCCCGCTTCCGCCAGGGCTTCCCGGACTGCGTTTGCGATGACCCGGGACGTCGTCGTCCCTGGTTGCGGATGGCGGGTATATGTGGATTGACCCGTTCCGATGATGGAGACCGTCATATCGGTCCTTTCAAAGTGGATGGAAAGCCGAAGCCGGCTGCCTCTAGGAGACGCGCTCGGGCGTCGTACGGTCACTGTGGTTCCGGCCGACGGTTCCCCGCCGCGGCCCGCAGGCCAGGACCGCAACAAGGGTTACCGCCACCAGCCCGATGACATACAGGGAAACCGGGACGGACGAACCGAAGTTCAGCAACAGCGCCGTTGCGATCAGGGGCGCGAGTCCGCCGGCGAAGACGGCTGCGACTTCATGCGCGATCGCCATCCCCGAGTAGCGGACTTCGGCGGAGAACAGTTCATGGAAGAACGCCGGCTGGGTACCAATCATGGCGCCATGGCAGACACCGTTGGCAAGGAGGAAGGCAAGGATCACCACAGCAGGAGTGTTGGCGTCGATCATGGCGAAGAACGGGAATGCCATCAGCCCCATTCCCACGGCGCCCATGGCGTACACGACGCGGCGTCCAATGAGGTCGGAGAGGAAGCCGAAGAAAATGTACGTTCCGAAGGAAGCCAGCATTGACACCGCAACGGCCAGCAGCAGGAGTCCCTTGTCCACTCCCACATGAACGCCGTAGACGATGGAGAAGGACAGGAAAATGTAGGACCCGCCGTTCTCGGCGACGCGTAGGCCCATGGCAATGAGGATCTCGCGGGGATGGGCACGCAAGGCCTGGATGGCTGCCAGCTTGTGCTGCGGATGGCTTTCGCGGGCTTCATTGAACTCCTGGGACTCCGGCAGTTTGAAGCGGATGTACGCACCAACGCCAAGCAGCAGGACACTGACCAGGAACGGCAGGCGCCAGCCCCACGCCAGGAACTCCGCTTCCGGCATCAGTTGGACCAGGAAGAAGGCCAGGGAGGACAGGACGAACCCCAAAGAGATCCCGCCTTGGCTGAAGGCCGAGAGCATGCCGCGCCGTGAGTCGTTGGAATTCTCGCTGATCAACAGGACACCACCGCCCCATTCACCGCCCGCTGCTATGCCCTGCATGATCCGCAGGAGGATCAGGAGCGCCGGAGCGAGCAGCCCTACCTGGGCGTACGTGGGAAGCAAACCCATGAGCGCGGTGCTGACGCCCATGATCGACAAGGTCAGGACAAGGGAACGCCTGCGTCCGAGCCGGTCACCTATATGGCCAAAGATGACGCCACCCAGTGGCCGGGCGGCAAACCCCACGGCGAAGCCGGCGAACGCTGCCATGGTGCCCACCAGCGGGTCGGTGTCCGCCGGGAAGAACAGCCGCCCGAACACCACGGCCGACGCCGTGGCATACAGGAAAAAGTCGTACCACTCGAGTGCGTTCCCCACCAGGGAGGCAACAACGTAGCGGTGGACCCTGGGGCGCAATCCCTGGGGAGGGACGTGAAGATCGGACATTGTCTGCTCCTTGATGGCTGAAAACTGAAAGGGGTCCCGGGAAGGACCTGTGGCCGCGGACCGGACTGCTGTAAAAAGCGACGGTGCATTTCACGGTTGGCCGCCCGCTGTGATGCGGATTACGTCTTGTTCCTTCAGTCTCCCCCGCCTGGTCCAACGCCGTCGAATGCCTATACCGGCAGGGCCTATGCAGGTTCCGGTAAGGCTGTCACTTCTTCGGCGGAGACCGTTCCAGAGCGTGCGGCGCAGTGCTAACGTCGCGTCCATTGGTTTCGGCGCAGTTTCTCCGGGCACCAACCGGGCCACCCACTGCACCACCTATTTGGAGGAACTTCCATGAAATCCAGCAATGCCAGCACCACAGCTACGGGCGCCGCGGCCCGGTTTATCGATGACCTCGGCGCGGGCCGCATCTCGGTCATCGACCTCACGACCCCTCTGTCCGCAGATACCCCGACCCTGGAACTGCCCTCCCCTTTTGCCAACCTCATTGACTTCTCCCTGGAGGAAGTGTCCGCCTACAACGAGCCGGGCCCGTATTGGAAGCACCACAACATCCATACCGGTGAGCACATCGGTACGCACTTGGATGCACCCATCCACTGGGCAACAGGACGGGAAGGCAAAGATGTGTCCAGGATCGAACCGACCCGGCTGGTGGGTCCTGCCGCGGTATTGGACATCACTGCTGAAGCCGGGGACGACAGCGATTTCCTGGTGGACATCAATCACCTTCACGCCTGGGAAGCCGAACACGGCGCACTGCCCCATGGGGGCTGGCTCCTGATCCGCAGCGGGTGGGAACACCGCTCGGGCACGCGGCAGGAATTCCTGAACAACGACGCCCAAGGACTGCCCCACTCCCCCGGGCTGACCGGGGAATGTGCCCGATGGATTGCTGAAGAGAGCGGCCTTTCCGGAATCGGGGTGGAGACCGTGGGCATTGACGCCGGCATCGCTGCGGGACAGCAGCCCCCGTTTCCCGCCCACCATTTCCTGCTGGGCAACGACAAGTACGGCATCACGTCCCTGCGGAACCTGGGAAAGCTTCCGCCCGTGGGCGCCGCTTTGATCGTGGCACCGTTACCGATTGTCGGCGGCACGGGAAGTCCCGCCCGCGTATTCGCAGTGCTTGACGTTCCCGCCCAGTAGCATGGGTCCCACCAACGGAAGGGGCCCCATGCTGATCTGTGCAACCTGTGCCGTGGAGCGGGACGAACCTCTGCCGGATCTTTGTCCGATCTGCACGGATGAACGCCAGTACGTTCCAGAGGATGGACAGCGGTGGCTCACCCTGGACGGGTTATCCGGCGAAGGCCACAAAGTCACCACGACAGAGAACGAGCCCGGGCTGTTCGGCCTCAGTACCGGGCCCAAAGTGGGGATCGGGCAAACCGCCCAACTGGTGGTAACGCCGGCCGGGTCGCTGCTCTGGGATCCGGTGGGGTTCGTTGACGATGCCGCCGTGGAAGCTGTTCTTGCGCAGGGGCCCGTGCTGGCGATCGCTGCCAGCCATCCCCACATGTTCGGTGTGCAGGTGGAGTGGTCACACCGCCTGGGGAACGTCCCCGTCCTCGTCTCCGAGGCAGACCGGCAGTGGTTGGGACGGCACGATCCTGCCATCCAGACCTGGTCCGGCAGCAAGACCATCACCGAAGGGCTCACCCTGCACCAAACCGGTGGCCACTTTCCCGGCAGCGCCGTGGCGCACTGGGCAGCCGGCGCAGAAGGCGAAGGGGTGCTGCTGACCGGCGACAGCGTGTTTCCGAACCCGGACCGCACTTCTGTTGCGTTCATGCGCAGCTATCCCAACCGTTTGCCGCTGTCCGGTGCCGTGGCGCTGCGGATCGCAGCCCAGCTTGGTACGTTGCAGTTCAACCGCATCTACGGCAACTTCAACAATGTCATCGCTGACAGAGCCAGGGACGTGCTGCAGGCCTCTGCTGAACGGCACGCCGCATGGTGCCGTGGAGACTTTGACCACTTGACGTAAGTCCCTGTGGGGCTGGCCGAAACCGGAGGTCTTATCCTGCCCCAAGCTGACGGAAGGGTACGACGGCGGGCGGCCACCCGCCGTCGTACCCTTCCGTTATGCGGGCCCGTCAGTGGTGCAGTTGCATGCGTTGCAGGACTGTGGCGGAAATTTCCTCCACGGACATGGAGGCGGAGTTTACGTACGGGATGTTGTTGGCCCGGTACATGTCCTCGGCATTGCGAAGCTCGAAGGTGCACTGGGCCATGGAGGCGTAGGCGCTTCCGGGACGGCGCTCCTGGCGGATCTGGCTCAGCCGTACCGGCTGGGAGGTGAGGCCGAAGCACTTTTTCGCGAACGGCAGCAACGGCTTGGGAAGCGTCATGCTCTCGAAATCTTCCTCGACCAAGGGAAAGTTCGCAGCCAGGATGCCGTGCTGGAGGGCCAGGTACATGGTGGTCGGGGTCTTGCCGCAGCGTGAGGGTGCGATCAGGATCAACTCGGCGCGTTCCAGCGCCCGGAGGGACTGGCCGTCATCGTGTTCGATCGCGTATTCGACCGCTGCCATGCGCGACTGGTACCGCACCTGGTCCCCCACACCGTGCGCTTGGCCCGGCAGGCCGTTGGCCGGGGAGCCGAGCGCCTGCTCCAGCTGGCCGATGTGGGCACCGAACAGGTCGAAGAAGTGCCCGGAGCTCTGGGCAAGAACGGCACGCACGTCCGGGCTGACGGTGGTGGAGAAGACCAGCGGCCGGGGCCCCGTGGCAGCCACCCGGTTGATGGCAGCCACAACATCGCGTGCCTGGTCGACCGTGGTGATGAACGGAATACTCCGGCGCTCCAGCCGGTGGGACGGGAACTGCGTCAGCAGGGTGTTGCCGAGGGTCTCAGCGGTGATGCCCGTGCTGTCGGAAAGGAAGAACACCGTGGGGGCCGGCTGGGCGCCCGCCCCCACGGCATGCCGGTCTGCCATTTAGACAGCCGCGCGGCTGCCGGACCGGGCCAACCGCAGCCAGGTTTCGGTCACGGCATCGGGATTCAGCGATATAGAGCTGATTCCCTGTGCCAGGAGCCATTCGGCAAAGTCCGGGTGGTCGCTGGGTCCCTGGCCGCAGATCCCGACGTACCGGCCCTTGGCCCGGCATGCGGAGATGGCCATCTCGAGCAGCTTGGTCACAGCGGGGTTCCGCTCGTCGAAACCGTCTGCAACCAGTGCGGAGTCGCGGTCCAGTCCCAGGGTCAGCTGCGTCAGGTCGTTGGAACCGATCGAGAAACCGTCAAAGTACTCCAGGAACTCGTCAGCGAGCAACGCATTGGCCGGGAGCTCGCACATCATCACAATTTCCAACCCGTTGTCGCCGCGACGCAGCCCATTCTCCGTCAGCAGGTCAATGACACCGCGTGCCTCGTCCAGGGTCCGCACAAACGGAACCATGAGCTTGATATTGGTCAGGCCCATCTCGTTGCGCACGTACTTCAGGGCTTCACATTCGAGTTCGAAGGCCTTCCGGAAGGACCCGGACAGGTACCTGGACGCACCCCGGTAGCCGATCATCGGGTTCTCTTCTTCAGGTTCGAACGCCGGGCCGCCGATCAGGTTGGCGTACTCGTTGGACTTGAAGTCGGACAACCGGATGATGACCGGCTCCGGCGCGAACGCGGCAGCGATCGTTGAGATGCCCTCAGCCAGCCGGCGGATGTAGTAATCGCGGGGACCGTCGTAGGCGGCGGTCTTCTCCCTGATCTGGCGCACCGTGAAGTCGTCCAGGCCGGCCGGACGCTCCACTTCACCGTTGACGGCCAGCAGCGCATTCGGGTGGATACCGATCTGGCGGTTGATGATGAACTCAAGCCGCGCCAGGCCCACACCATGGTGCGGGAGGCGGGCGAAGCTGAAAGCCTGCTCCGGAGTGCCGACGTTCATCATGATCTTTACCGGCGCTTCCGGCATGGTCTCGAGGCTGGTCTCCTGCAGCGTGTACTCCAGCAGTCCCTCGTACACGAGTCCGGCTTCACCCTCCGCGCAGGAGACCGTCACCGGGGTGCCGTCCTTGAGGATCTGAGACGCGTAGCCAGTGCCAACGACCGCAGGGATCCCCAGTTCCCGGGCAATGATCGCGGCGTGGCAGGTCCGTCCGCCACGGTCAGTGACGATCGCAGCGGCCTTCTTCATGATCGGTTCCCAGTCCGGGTCCGTCATGTTCGCCACCAGGACATCGCCCTCCTGGAAGGACGCCATCTGGTCAATCGAGGACAACACCCTCACCTGGCCGGCGCCGATCCGCTGGCCGATGGCACGGCCCTCAACCAGCACCGTGGACCGCTCGGCGAGCTTGTAGCGCGAAACTGAACCGGCAGCCTTCCGGGACTCGACCGTTTCGGGGCGGGCCTGCAGGATGTACAGCTCCCCGTCCACGCCGTCCTTGCCCCATTCAATGTCCATGGGACGGCCATAGTGCGCCTCAATGGCCAGCGCATGCCGGGCCAACTGCTCCACTTCGGCATCGGACAAGCTGAAACGCTGCCGCAGTTCGGGGGCCACCGGGACGAAATCCACGGTCCGGCCCACTTCCTGGGAGTCGGTGTAAACCATCTGGATAGCCTTCTCGCCAAGGCCCCTCTTCAAGATGGCGGGACGCCCGGCGGCCAGGCCGGGCTTGTGGACATAGAACTCATCCGGGTTGACTGCCCCCTGGACCACGGCCTCGCCCAGTCCATAGGAAGAGGTAATGAACACAGCGTCCTGGAACCCGGTTTCAGTGTCCATCGTAAACATCACGCCTGAGGCGCCGATGTCCGAACGCACCATCCGCTGCACGCCAGCGGACAGGGCCACCTCGGAATGCGTGAAGCCGTGGTGCACGCGGTAGGCAATGGCACGGTCGTTGTAAAGCGAAGCAAAAACATCCTTGATCGCCACCAGGATGTTCTCGATTCCACGGATATTCAGGAACGTCTCCTGCTGCCCGGCGAACGAAGCGTCCGGCAGATCCTCGGCCGTGGCGCTGGAACGCACGGCCCACGAAACCTCCCCGCCATGTTCCTGCGTCAAGCGGGTGTACGCGGCGCGGATTTCTTCTTCGAAGCCGGCCGGGAACGGAGTTTCACGGATCGCGTCACGGATCTGCTGGCCAACCCGGGCCAAAGCGGCCACGTCGCCGCTGTCCAGGCCTTCCAGCATGGATTCGATCCGGCCGTCCAGACCGGACTCGCTCAGGAACCGCCGATACGCATCGGCCGTCGTCGCAAAACCGTCCGGAACCTTCACGCCCGCCGAGGCGAGGCTGCGGACCATTTCGCCGAGGGAAGCATTCTTGCCGCCAACCTGGTCAAGGTCGGACAGGCCAAGATCAGAAAACCAGAGAACGTCAGTCATAAATGGTGTCCTTCGTTGGGCACGCGCTGACAAGCGCTGAAAAATAGGGTGATGCAAGACTGGTCGTATCGGCCGGAAAGAAGCAAACAGATGTGACCAGCGCAACTTAACGCAGCCGTCATGTTGCGCCATGACTTGTTGAATGCCCCTGCGCCCCGTAAAAGCACCCGGGAACAATCGCGCAACCGGCAAACCCTCGACACAGCGCGGTGGGTGACGATAGAGATTAACGATGGTAACCGTCGGCTTTCACGCATCGCATGAACAGATCAGCCCCGGCCAATTGCTCAAGGACGTCCAGCACGCCGAACGTGCCGGTTTCGACGCCGCCATGTGCTCGGACCACATCGAGCCGTGGTCCTCACGCCAAGGACACTCCGGTTTTGCCTGGTCGTGGCTGGGGGCGGCACTGGCTTCCACGGGCCTGCGGTTCGGGGTGGTAACCGCGCCCGGGCAGAGGTACCACCCCGCCATCATCGCGCACGCTTCCGCAACTCTGGCCAGCATGTTCCCCGGCCGCTTCTGGTTCGCACCCGGCAGCGGTGAAAATATGAACGAACACATTACGGGTGACCCATGGCCCCCCAAGGACATCCGGCAAGCCAGGCTGGAAGAGTGCGTGGAGGTCATCCGCCGGCTCCACCGCGGAGAGGAAGTCACCCACCGGGGGCTGGTGTCCGTGGAGCAGGCAAGGATCTGGGATGTTCCCGACTCCCCGCCGCCGTTGATCGCACCCGCCATCAGCGTGGACACGGCCCGTAGGGCCGCCGCATGGGCGGACGGCCTGATCACCGTGAACCAGCCCGCTTCCAAGCTGCGGGAGATGCTGGCGGCGTACCGGGACAGCGGCGGCCAGGGGAAAGCGGTGCTGCAGGTGCACCTGTCCTGGGCTCCAAAAGAGACGGAAGCAGCCGCACTCGCCCTCGACCAGTGGCGAACCAACACGTTCGCGCCGCCCATTCCGTGGGACCTCCCCACAGCGGCGCACTTCGACGGCACGGCAGAGCACGTGGGTGAAGAGCAGGTCCGCAGCGCGGTCAACATCTCCGCGAGCCCAGGACAACACGCGGAGTGGCTGGCCCGATACGTGGAGTTGGGCTTCGACGAACTGTACCTGCATTTCGTAGGCCAGGAGCAGGCGCCCTTCATCGAGGCGTTCGGCTCCGATGTCCTGCCGCAGTTGCGCGGCCGCGGAAGCGATACCGGCGCAACCGCCTCTGAACCGCAGCAGGCCACGGCAGCTGCCCAGCCGTCGTCGGGCATTAAGCCATGAAGACCGCCCAAACGTCCGATCTGTGGTGGAAGAACGCCGTCATCTACTGCCTGGACGTGGAGACCTTCCATGACGACGACGGCGACGGCACCGGAGACTTCGCCGGTCTGGCGCAGCGGGTGGACTACCTCGCCGCGCTCGGTGTGACCTGCATCTGGCTGATGCCGTTCTACCCGTCCCCGGACCGCGACGACGGCTACGACGTCACCGATTTTTTCGGCGTCGACCCCCGGCTGGGCACGCTCGGGGACCTCGTGGAGTTCATCCGCGCGGCCAAGGACCGGGGCATGCGGGTCATTGCGGACTTTGTAGTGAACCACACCTCGGACCAACACCCCTGGTTCGTCGAGGCACGGAAGTCGGTTGACAACCCATACCGCGACTTCTATGTGTGGCGGCAGGACACTCCCCCGGACACGTCGTCGGAGGTCGTGTTCCCAGGGGAAGAGAACTCGCTGTGGACGCAGGATGAGGGCACCGGTGAGTGGTACCTCCACATGTTTGCCAAGCACCAGCCGGACCTTAACGTCACCAATCCGCGGGTCCGGGAGCAGATCGCGAAGGCGATGGGGCTGTGGCTGGAACTGGGCCTGGACGGTTTCCGGCTCGATGCCGTGCCCTTCTTCCTGGAGACACGGGGACAGCCCAAGGACGAAGCAGCGACCATCGATCCACATGGTTACCTGTCGGCACTCCGAAGCTTCGTCAGCAGGCGCAACGGCAGCGCCGTGCTGTTGGGAGAAGTGAACCTGCCCTACAAGGAACAACTTGAATACTTCGGCGGACCGGAGGGCAACGAGCTGAACATGCAGTTCGACTTCATGTCCATGCAGCACCTCTACCTGTCATTGGCCCGGCAGGATGCCCGTCCGCTGGCGGAGAACCTCAAGAGCCGGCCGGCCATCCATCCGGACAACCAGTGGGCCATGTTCGTCCGCAATCATGACGAACTCACCCTCGACAAACTCACTGAGGGTGAGCGGCAGGAAGTCTTCCAGGCATTCGGGCCTCGGAAAAACATGCAGATCTACGGCCGGGGACTGCGCCGCCGGCTTCCGCCAATGCTCGGCGGTGACCGGGATCGGCTGCGGATGGTGTATTCGCTGATGTTCTCATTGCCCGGGACGCCCGTGCTTTTCTACGGCGAAGAGATCGGCATGGGAGAAGACCTGCGGCAAAGAAGCCGCGCCGCGGTGCGCACGCCGATGCAATGGAACAGCGAAAAGAACGGCGGATTCTCCACTGCCAAAAGCTCGGAGCTGGTGGCTCCGCCGGTGCGCGGCGAGTACGGACCGGACCGTGTCAATGCGGCCGCCGGCAAACGTGACCCTGATTCTCTATTCACATTCATGGCCACGCTGATTGCACGTTACCGGGAGTCACCCGAACTGGGTTGGGGCCAGTTCGCAGTGATCGAACAAGACGAACCTTCCGTGCTCGCCCACTCGCTGACCGCCGACGGCGGAATGCTGGTTCTGCTGCACAACTTCGGTGAGGCTCCGATGAAGGTACGTGGACGGATTGGGCCGGAAGACGGTCCGCGGCAGGCCTACCGGGGAGCTGTGCTGCTTGACCTGCTCGACGGCGGCAACGCGCCTTTGGATCCGGACGGCAGCTTCTCAGTTGACGTGGGAAGATACGGCTATGGCTGGTTCCGGGTCCACCGCAGGGGCGACCGACTGGCGCCGTAGGGCTGCCGCTGGTCTGAGGACGAGCTTGGCGATGATGCGATGACCGGAGGGCTCAGGTTCCCGGCAACAGCCGGCCCGCCGGGCAGGAAAGGAAACAGTGCAACCCGAACTTCCAGGCGACGCCGCGGCGCTGGCACAGCGGCTGCGCGAAGGAACCGCCTCCGGACATCGCCGGATCATTGGACTGGTGGGCCCTCCCGGCGCAGGAAAGTCCACCCTTGCCGGGCTTCTGAGCAAGGAGCTCGGTGATACGAGTGCGGTGGTGCCCATGGATGGTTTCCACTTGGCGAATGCCATTATTGACGGCACACCGCTCCGGGAGAGGAAAGGGGCCATTGACACCTTTGATGCCGGAGGATACCTGTCGCTGCTGGATCGGCTCCGCCGCAACGACGAAGACGTCGTGTACGCACCGGCGTACCGGCGGGGCCTCGAAGAGCCGGTAGCAGCCTCCATCCCGGTGTTTCGGAGCGTGACCCATGTCCTCACCGAAGGCAACTACCTCCTCGCCCGGGAAGGCCGGTGGAGCAGGATCCGGGGCTTGCTGGACGAAGTCTGGTTTGTTGAAACTCCCCCGGCCCTCCGCATCCCCCGCCTCATCCAGCACCACATGGCCTCAGGGATGGAACAGGCCGCAGCCGAAGCCTGGGCACACGGTCCCGACGAAGCCAACGCCCACTACGTCGAAGGCACCAAGGCCTTGGCGGACGTGGTCATCAAATGGTCATGAACAGACCGGGGCACTGCCCCATCCCGTGACACGACACGTCACGCCAGCCAGCGCCACCAGCGTGGCCGTTCCGGTTCCGGGGTCATGTCCGGCTTCGGCTCCTCACCCAGGGCAAGTGCGGCCTCGACGAGGTCAGTGGCCGTGAGGGTGGTGAGGGGCTCACGCTCAAGGGAATCGAGGCTTTGATCTTCATCCCGCGACAACCGCAAAGCCTGGCGGTTGAGCGCCTGTTCGAACAGCGTCCGGGCGAATCGTGCGTTGCCGGAGTCTTCGCCTGCGTGGAGCCCTGCAAGGATGCGGCGCAGCATATGGTCAGCATCGGCATCCAGCGTGTACTCATGCTGGGCAAGCATCTGGTGGAAGATCGTTTGGAGTTCATCCACCGAGTAATCGGGGAAAGTGATCTCGCGGGAGAAACGCGAGCGCAGTCCAGGGTTGGAAAGCAGGAAGGCTTCCATCAGGCGCGGGTACCCCGCCACGATCACGACAAGCCGGTGCCGGTGGTCCTCCATCCGTTTGAGCAGGACTTCGATCGCCTCGGGACCGAAGTCCATCCTTCCGTCCTCCGGGGCCAATGCATAGGCCTCGTCGATAAACAGCACCCCGTCCAGCGCACGCCGGATGACCCTGTCTGTCTTGATGGCGGTCGCTCCGACGTACTGCCCCACCAGGCCTGAACGGTCGACCTCCACCAAGTGGCCCTTTTGCAGCAAACCGACTGCGCGGTACATCTCGGCCAGGAGCCGCGCTACGGTGGTCTTGCCTGTTCCCGGGTTTCCGAGGAACACCAGATGCTGGGATGTGGCTACTTCCGGGAGGCCATGTGCCTTGCGACGGGCCTGGACCTGGAGCAAAGCGACGAGCGCCCGCACCTGTTCCTTCACGGTCTCCAGGCCCACCAAGGCATCAAGCTCGGTCTGGACCTCGGACAACGGCCTGGCCGGCTGGGGCCGGGCACCAACGAGTTCACCGACCAGGTCGTCAACGCGTTCCGAACCTGGCAGCTTCAACTGGTTAGCCAGATGGCCGATGGTTTCACGCAGCTCATCAATCGGATTGCGGCCGGCAGCCATGTATCAACTGTAGTACCCGCATCCCGCCAATGACCGGAAACCGCCAGACGCCCATGGTTAAGGCTGCGTGCGGCCTGGCCCGGGTTGGCGGGTTACCTCTGTTTCGTCGGGATCGTCCCCCGGCAACGCGGCCGCCTCTGGCGCATCGTGAACTTTCTTCGGGATCTTGCCCTCAACGTCCGCGGGAACCGGAGGGTCTTTTTCTTCGTCAGTCGACATGGACCAAGCCTAAACGCCGCAGGGGTTCACTAGTGTTGAGGAAACCCTGGAGGAGGGACCACTCATGCACAATGCCGCCAGCAGCGCCGCCGCGGACCGGCACTACGACCTGATCATCATCGGTGCCGGATCCGGGAACTCCCTTCCCGGGCCGGAGTTCGAAGACCGGTCGATAGCGATCATTGAAAAAGGCCCCTTCGGCGGCACGTGCCTCAATGCCGGCTGCATCCCGTCGAAAATGTACGTACACACTGCCGACACCGCACTCCAGACCCTTCGATCCGGGCGGCTGGGAATTCACGCAGAGGTCAAGTCCGTGGACTGGCCGGCACTGGTGGACCGCATCTTTGGCAACCGCATCGACCCGATCGCTGCTTCCGGGGAAGAATATCGCCGCGGGCCGCGGACTCCTAACATCGACGTCTACGACCAGCACGCGGTCTTCGTTGGTGAACGTACCCTCAGCACCGGGCAGGGTTCCCACCGGACAACCATCTCCGCCGACCAGATCGTCATTGCCGCCGGCTCGCGGCCCTATATCCCGGCGGCCATCTGCTCATCCGGCGTGCGCTACCACACCAATGAGGACATCATGCGCCTGCCGCAGCTGCCACGGTCCATGGTGATCATCGGCGGAGGCTATATCGCCATGGAGTTCGCCCACGTTTTCGACGCCCTCGGCACCAAGGTCACGATCATCGCACGCTCAACGCTCCTGCGGAACCTGGACCAGGACCTGCACGACCGGTTCAACGAACTGGCCGCCGAACGCTTCACTGTCCGGTTCGGCCGCACCGTTGTTGGCGCCGACGCTACAGACACCGGCATAACTGTCCGGTTGGACGACGGCTCCTCCGCGAGCGGGGAAGTACTTCTGGTAGCCACCGGGCGTGTCCCGAACGGGGACCTGCTGGACCTGCCTTCCGGGGGAATCGAGATAACGGACTCCGGGCGGATCAAGGTCGACCAGTACGGCCGTTCGATTTCCGCCGCCGGCGTCTGGGCACTCGGCGATGTCTCCTCGCCTTACATGCTCAAACACGTCGCCAACGCCGAGATGCGCGCCGTCCGCCACAACCTGTTGAACCCGGAGAACCTCAAGAGCATGCCACACGACCATGTTCCTGCCGCCACCTTCACGCACCCCCAGATTGCAACTGTCGGAATGACCGAAGCCCAGGCCCGGGAGCAAGGACACAATGTGACCATCAAAGTCCAGGAGTACGGGGACGTCGCCTACGGATGGGCCCTGGAGGACACCACTGGAATCTGCAAGCTCATCGCCGACCGGGACAGCGGCAAACTTCTCGGCGCCCACTACATGGGCCCCCAGGCATCAACCCTGATCCAACAGATGATTACCGCCCTGGCCTTCGACCTCGATCTGCGCCACTTCGCCGCCAAGCAATACTGGATCCACCCCGCCCTGCCCGAAGTCACCGAAAACGCACTGTTGGGTCTCGAATTCAACGAGCCGGACCACGCCGCCATGGGTTCCGTACAGGCCGCTTCGTGAAAGACATCCTGCACCGCGCCGGCCGATCACTGCCCGTTCGTCCAGGTTGAGCGCGCTATCGGGTCAAGCGCGCCCTCCAGCGGGTGGATAGGCTGGGTGCATGGCGACAGTTATTCTCGTACGGCACGGCCGCACCACAGCCAATGCCACCGGACTGCTGGCCGGGCGGGCCCTTGGCGTCAGCCTGGACGATACCGGTCGTGAACAAGCGGCCCGCACCGGAGAACGGCTCTCGGCTGTGCCTGTCGCGGGAGTGGTATCGAGCCCACTGGAGCGTTGCCTGCAAACCGCCCGGTTCATCCTTGACCGGCAGCCTGGCTCACCCTATGCACCCGTCGACCCCGACCTCACCGAGTGCGACTACGGCCAATGGCAGGGTCGCCCGCTCAGCGACCTCGCGGCCCAGGAATTGTGGCCCCTTGTACAGTCGCACCCGTCCGCCGTCGTTTTTCCCGGCGGTGAATCCATGGCCGGTATGCAGGCCCGGGCAGTGGCAGCGGTCCGCCGGCATGACGCAGCCTTCGAAGCGGAATTCGGACCGGGGGCGGTGTGGGTGGCCGTGAGCCACGGTGACGTCATCAAGTCGATCCTCGCCGACGCCCTCGGGATGCACCTTGACCTGTTCCAGCGAATTAATGTTGGCCCCGCGTCCGTATCGATCGTCCATTACGGCGCTCAGCGGCCGAGCGTATATGCGACCAACACCGAGGCCGGCGACCTGTCGTGGCTGGCGAACGGCCTGCAATCCGGCGATGCTCCCGTTGGCGGCGGCGCAGGCCGGAAGACGCCGTAAACCGCATGTGCCTAGAATACTCACATGCCTACGCGTGTTCATGAGTTTGCCTGGCCTGACCGGGTGGTCATTGGCACCATCGGCCGTCCAGGAGAGCGAACGTTCTACCTGCAGGTCCGCGCAGGGAAGCAGATCGTGAGTGTTGGCCTCGAGAAGCAGCAGTCGGCACAGCTCGGTGAGAAGATCGACGAACTGCTCGACCAGCTCATAACCCTTGAGGACAACCCCTTCAGTGTTCCTACGGGCACTCCCGTGGAACTCGTCGACGATGACCCGCTCGAGGCTCCCCAGGAGCAGTTCCGCGCCGGCACAATGAGCCTTGGCTGGGACCCAACCACTGCCCAGATTGTGGTTGAGGCCTATCCCCTTCATGACGCCGACGATGATGACGAAGCCGCTGAAGAGACAGAAATGCTGCTGGTGCGGATGCCTGTCGGTACAGCCCGGGCATTTGCCAAGCGTACGCGCGAGATCGTAGCCGCAGGGCGTCCAACGTGTCCGCTTTGCGGTTACCCCATGGACGCCGACGGGCACACCTGCGCCGTTCCAGAGGCCTGATGCCGCCACCGGACCTGGTTAACGACGAGCTGTCGCTCACCGGTCGCATCACGACAGCCTCGAACGCTACTTTCCTGGGCAGCATCGGCGACCTGCCTGTCGTTTACAAGCCGATAGCAGGCGAAAGCCCGCTGTGGGATTTTCCCCACGGCACCCTGGCGGGCCGGGAAGTCGCCGCTTACCTGGTCTCGGAGGTTTTCGGTTGGGACATCGTGCCGCACACATGGCTGCGCGATGGTCCTTTGGGCCGGGGAATGGTGCAGCTCTGGAAGGACCAGGATCCCGGCCACAGCGCCGTGGACCTGGTGGACAGGGAGCATGTCCCCGCGACGGGCTGGAAACAAGTCCTCGAAGGCCAGGACGAGACCGGTCGAATGGTCGCCCTGGTTCACGAAGACACACCGGCCCTCCGGCGCATGGCGGTCTTCGACGTGATCGTCAACAACGCCGACCGCAAAGGCAATCATGTTCTCGCCATGTCTGATGGGCACCGGCACGGGGTGGATCATGGGCTCACCTTTCACAGCGATCACAAGCTTCGCACGGTCCTGTGGGGGTGGCTGGGTGACGCCCTGACCGCCGATGAACACGAAGGCGTTGAACGTGTCAGCGAAGGGCTGCGCGGTGGGCTGGGCCAGGATCTGGAGGGTTTGCTCAGCGCCGGCGAAATCGCTGCGCTCACGGCCCGCTGTGCGGTCTTGCGCTCATCCGGGCGGTTTCCGGCTCCGCACGGGCAGATGCCGGCGGTACCGTGGCCCTTGTTCTAGTGCTTTGCCTTTAAAGGCCGACGACGACACAGTGCGTGTCGTCGTCGGCGGTTCCGGCGTTCCCCCAGAACATTCCGGGGTTTTAAGCTGCCGTCGAAAGCGTTACGTAGTTGCCGCCGACGGGTCCGGCGGTTACAGCGGGAGCGCCGGCTACCGTGACATAGCTGGCTGGGATGACAGGCGGGATGTTCCGGTTGCCAGGGACTGTGACATAGGAACCTTCAGAGCGGTCCTGCGACGTTCCGGCGGGGAGAGTTACGTAGCTGCCCTTGCGCAGTGCAGGGGTAACGGCCGCGGTTTCGGTAGCGGAATGGGTTGTTACGGGGCGTTCAGCCAATACGGTCATGGGGGTCTCCTTGGGTTCAGGAACAGGGCGGTTCTGGTTCCGGTGCCGCACAAGCAGGAGGGCTTTGGGGTGTGTGCCGTTGCCCTGCCCGCCCGGGAATGTTCACCGGCGCGGTATTCGCGAGGGCTGCTCTGGCCTATACACAAGTCTAGATCCTTATTTTGAGCTACTCAAAATAAAGTGGGGAGATTCACGATTCACCAGGGTCGGGGGTATCCCGGACTCCCGCAGATTGGCCGTGGTCAACCCGACTGGCCAAGGCTGACCATCAGGTTGATCGCCACCGCGACCACGAAGGTGCCGAAGAAATATGAGAGCAAAGCGTGCCCCAAAGCAATCCTGCGCGAGGGAGTGGATGACTCGCTGACATTGCTAGCGTTATACGACATGCCGATGGAAAATGCCGCATAGGCAAAGTCGCTGTACGACGGGTCCTCGTCCTGGTTGAAGCTGAAGCGGTGCTCGTCGTCGTGGTAGTACATCCTGGCGTACTTGAACGCATAGACAGTGTTGACGAGCGCCCACGCGAGTATCACGCCCAGAGCCGCCAGAACCGCCGCGGCTATGCCTATAAGGTCCTTCTGCTGGCTGCGGATCAACGCGAAGACGACCGCCACCAGGCTGACGAACGTCGCTGCCGTGATGAGGGAATCGACGAGGCGTCGGGAACGGCCTTCCTGGCGGGCGAGTTCACCCGTGGCCTCAGGCCCCGCGGGCCAGGCCTTGGACCACGCCCAGACCAGGAAGACGCCGCCGGCTACAGCCCATCCAATCAGGGGCGCGAGTTCGGGGGCACCGAGCAACGCTGGAACAATCGCTATGACCAGTCCAATGACAGCCGAAACCAGAGCCTTGCGATCAATGTGCGACATGACAGATATTGCCCTCCAGAGCCCCGGGGGTTCAGTGCCCCCATTCTACGCGGACACGCGCAGGTCCTTCATGGCTCATTTCAAGGGGACCGGATCAAGCCTTTCGAACGTCTCAGCCGGGAGCTGACGGCCCGGGATGGCCGAGATCAGAGCCCTCGTGTATTCCTCCACAGGGTTCACAAGGACGTCCGAGGCGTCGCCGATCTCCACGAGCCTGCCCGCTTTCATTACTGCCACGCGGTCAGAGATCTGCTGCACCACGGCGAGATCGTGCGAGATGAACAGATAGCTCAGCGACTCGTGTTCCTGCAGTTCCACCAGCAGGGACAGGATTTGGGCTTGAACCGACACGTCCAGCGCAGAAACTGCCTCATCGAGCACCACGAGCTCCGGTTTCAAAGCGAGTGCCCGGGCAATGGCCACGCGCTGTCGCTGACCACCGGAGAGCTCCGACGGCTTCCGGGAACCATAGTCGGAGGGCAGATGAACTTCCTCCAACAAGGAACGTACCCGGTCACGACGCTCAGCAGACGAACCTTCAGAGAACGCCCGGAGCGGTTCGGCGATGATGTCCTCCACGGAAAACCGCGGATCCACTGAGGCGTAAGGGCTCTGGAACACCACCTGGAAGCGCCTCCGCAACTGGCGCAACCGCTCACCCCTGACCGAGGCGAGGTCGACGCCGTCGAACACCACCGAACCGGAGGTCGGCTTCTCCAACCGCAGCAGCAAGCGGGCCACAGTGCTCTTTCCGGAACCGGACTCGCCCACCAAAGCCAGCGTCTCGCCACGGCGGATGTCCAGGGAAACGTCATCCACAGCGGTCAGTAAACGCGCGCCACCGACAGTCCTTGGCAGGGAAAAGACCTTGCGCAGCACGTTCGCTTGCAGCAACACCTGGCCAGCCGCCGTCGGGCCTTTCCCCGAAGCGCGCACGGGTGCGGCAGGTCGGAGCCGCCGCGGACTTAGCCCCGGAGCTGCGTCAATGAGCTGGCGTGTGTACTCGTGGCGTGGATTGCCCAGGACCTCGGCGGCCGGCCCCTCCTCCACTATGGCGCCCTGCTTCATGACAATGATCCGGTCCGCCCGGTCGGCAGCAACACCGAGGTCGTGCGTGATCAGGAGGACGGCCGTGCCCCGTTCGGCGGTCAGGGCCGCGATGTTGTCCAGAATCTGGCGCTGCACCGTGACGTCCAAGGCGCTGGTGGGTTCGTCGGCGATCACGAGTTTTGGCTGGGCAGCCAAGGCTGTGGCGATCAGCACGCGCTGCCGCATGCCGCCCGAGAACTGGTGCGGGTATTGCCGTGCGCGGGTGGCGGCATCGCGGATGCCACTCTCCTGCAATAGCTCAACCGCCCGGCGTCGAGCCTCTTTCCGGGGTTGCAGGCGGTGAATGGTCAGGGCCTCCGCTACCTGCTCGCCCACCTTCTGCAGCGGGTCGAGCGATGCCGTCGGGTCCTGCGGAATCAGCCCGATTTCCCTGCCCCGGACGCCCTGCCACTCCTTGCGGGTCAGCGCGGTGAGGTCCGCGCCGTCGAAGCTAATGCTGCCGGAAGCGAACCGCGCATTTCCGGGAAGCAGGTTGATGATGGAGTGCGCGGTGGTGGTTTTGCCCGATCCCGACTCCCCCACGATCGCCACAACCTCGCCGGCATAGACCTCGAACGACACACCGGACACGGCGGTTTTCGCTTCGCCGTTGACCAGGTAATCGACACGTAACCCCTCGACCTTCAGCAACGGACTCATTTCCGGTTCCTTTCAGCGTCCTGGAACGCGTGCGAAATGCGGTTGGTGGACAGCACGACGACGGCAATCACCCCGCCGGGCAAGGTCACCAGCCACCACGCAGCCACCAGGTAATCGCGGCCTCCGGCCACGAGCGAACCCCATTCAGCTGCGGGCGGTGGAGCACCGAAGCCGAGGAAGCTCAGCGACGAAATGGACAGGACAGCCATCCCGAACTCCAAGGCTGAAAGCGCCAGGACCGGGCCGGCCGCGTTCGGGAGGATGTGACGGAGCAGGATGTTGTGCCAGCGGACACCGGCAGAGCGAGCCGCCTCCACGTACACGGCGGTGCTCACGCGCAAGGTCTCGGCGCGCATGATCCGGGCGAAGTTCGCCACGCTGGCAACACCCACCGCCACGGCGATGTTGATGGTGCCAAAGCCCAGGACCGTGATCAGGGCCAGCGAGAGCAGCAGGCTTGGGATGGCCAGGAGGACGTCCATGACGCGCATGATCGCATCGTCCACCCAGCCCCGCAGCGAGCCGGCGAGCAGCCCCAGCGCGGATCCGGCAACGAGTCCCACCGCAACGGCCACGGCAGTTGCAGCGAGGGACGTCGCCGAACCATGCACCACGCGGGAAAACAGGTCCCGGCCCAGACTGTCCGTGCCGAACCAGTGCTCGGCGGACGGCGGTTTGAGCCGGGACGAGGGAACACCCGCGTCCGGTGGCCACGGCGTGAACGCTGTCGGGATCAAGGCCCACAGGATCACGGTGGCCAGGACCAGCACGGACAGCACGAGCCCCGGCCGGGCGGCGGCCCGGCGGGCCAAGGATCGCCAAGCCAGGGCCTTCCGAACCCCCCGGAACAGGCCCGACGCCGGGCTGTCGGCTTCCGTGGTGGCCTCCGGGAAGGTGGCCTGTTGCGGGAGCACACTGACGGATGGGGAATCCGGGGCAGTCTCCACCCGGCTATCAAGTTGCTGCGACATGCCGGCCTCCTAGGCTTTGGCCCCGCGCGCCGTATTGATGCGTGGGTCCACGAGTGGGTAGATGAGGTCAACGATCAGGCTGGTGATCACAAAGATCGCTGCTGCCAGGACTACGAGTGTCTGCACTACGGGGATGTCCCGGCTGTTCACTGCGGTGACGGTCAGCCGGCCGATCCCTGCCCTTGAGAACACGGTCTCGCTCACCACGGCGCCGGCCAGCAGGTTTCCCACGAGTATGCCCAGCATGGTCAGGGTTGGGATGGCCGCGTTCCTCAGCGCATGTCCAAAGTTGATCAGCGCTTCGCTGGCACCTTTGGCCCGGATCTGTTCGATGTACGGCTCCCCGAGAGTCTGGTGCAGGCTCCGGGTGAGCAACTGGGCGATCACGGCTGAGGTGGGTATTGCCAAAGTCAACGCCGGCAACACGAGGCTTTCGCCGCCGTCGTTCCCTATGGCCGGGAACAAACGCAACCGGAAGGAGAAGAACTGAAGCAACAGCAGACCGATCCAGAACGTGGGCACCGCGATCCCCAGCGGGGGCAGCGAGGAGAACGCCGTGCGGATCCAGCGGTTGCGGCTAAACGCCGCAACCACCGCCAACACGCTCCCCAGGACTACGGCCAGGGCGAACCCGGCAACGGCCAGTTTGATGGTTTCCGGCAGGACCTCGGCCACGGTTGCGGTGGCAGGAACTCCATTCTTGATGGAGACGCCAAAGTCCAGTTGGAGGGCCTTGACCAGCGCAATGAAGTACTGCTCGTGGAGGGGCCTGTCCAGCCCGTACTCGCTGCGCAGCTTGGCCACGAGCGCGGGGTCCACGGCGTTCTGTTCGTCGCCGCTGGCCATAATGCTCACGGCGTCGCCGGGCAGCAAGTACAGGATCAGGAAGGACACGGTGTAGGCGGCCCAGAGGACAAACGCTCCCTGCAGCAACCGCCGGCCGATGTAGCGGATCATGGGGTGCCTACTTGCTCAGCCAGGCGTCGTAGAAGTCCAGGCGGCTGGAAGCTTCGAACTTGAGGTCGTGGACCTTCTCGCTGGCCGAAATCGTGGTGGACAGTTCGTACAGCGGGATGGAATGGGCGTCCTTGATCAGGGCTTCCTGGGCCTGGTCCACCAGCTTCTGGCGGGCGTCCTTGTCCAAAGCCGCCGCCTGCTCGCCCAAAGTGTCGTCGACGGGAAGTTTCTCGCGGAGGTTGCTGCCACCGCGGGCCGTGTTCGAGGCAAAGACGGTGCGCAGAACGTCCGGATCGCTTCGGGTCAGGTTGCCGTAGGAGAAGTCATAGGTCTTGTCCGCCTGGGCCGCGGTGACATCGGCAATCGTGGTGAACTTCAACTGCAGGTCCACGCCAATGGCTTTGAGCTGCTGCTGGACAAGCTCCAGGACTTCCTTGGGTGACTGCCAGTACGTGACCTTGAAGGAGAGCTTCTCCCCGTTCTTCTCGCGGATGCCATCGGCGCCAGCCTTCCACCCGGCGTCGTCCAGGAGTTTCCTGGCGCCATCGGGATCATGGGCCAGCAGCGAACTGTAGTCCTTGAAGTACGGGGTGGTGTGCGAGAGCACGCCCTTGGCTGGCTGGTCCGCTTCGGTCAGCAGGGTCTTGGTGATTTCCTCGCGGTTGATGGCCTTGGAAATCGCCTGGCGGACAGCCGTTTCCTTGAGCTTCGGGTTGGACTCGTTGGAGTACAGGTTGTAGACCACACCGGGGTTGGCGCGGGTTTCGTTCCAGAACCCGTTGCCGTTGAACAGTTGGATATCTGCCGCGGAGATCGCCGCGGTGGCATCGATCTGGCCCGACTGCAGGCTTCCCGTTCGGTTGCCGGCCTCGGGGATGATCTTGAACGTGACCGTGTCCAGGTATGCCTCGCCCTTGTTGCTGTTGGTGGAGGATGGCCAGCTGTAACCGGTACGGCGTTCCAGGACAGCTTCCTTGTCCACGGTGTAGCTCTTGACGTTGAAGGGGCCGGAACCCGAGAACTTCCCGGCGCAGCGGTCCGCTTCGGAGAGCTTGGCCGACGCCGGAGACAACAGGCCCAGCGTGAACGTGGAGGTGGCCTGCAGGAACTGGGCGTTGGGCTTGGAGAAGTCCACCACCACGGTTTGCGGATCCTTCACGGTAATGGCGCTGACGTCGCTCAAATAAGTGGAGCCCAGTGTTGCCTTCGCACCAAGGGCCTTGATGGCTTCGAAGTTGGTTTTGACTGAAGCGGCATCAATCGCGGTTCCGTCCGCATAGCTCGCTCCCGTGCGCAGGGTGAACGTGAAGCTCGTGCCGTCCGCGTTGTTCTCGAACTTCTCTGCAAGCCAAGGAACGATTTCGCCGGTCTTCGGGTCCTGCGAGGTCAACGAGGCCACGGTCTGGCGGGCAATCGCGATCGCGTCGTTGTTGCCCACCTGCTGCGGGTCGATGCAGCCACGGTCCACGGAGACCGCGAAGTTCAGGTTCCCACCCGGCACGGGTGAGGCTGCGGCGCTTTGCTGAGCTCCGGCGTCGGCCCCTCCACCGCAGGCGGAGGCCAGGAGCGCTACGGCTCCAAGGACACCGACGACGGCGGCAGGCTTCTTTGTGCCGCGGGCTGCGGACGGTTTGGGGATTCTCATGCGACGTTTTCGCTTTCAGTGAGTTGGGGGCTGGTGAGTGAACCGCGACGGGTGAGGGGCTCACGGAGCCCGAGGTTTTCGCGGAGGGTGGAGCCTTCATATTCGGTGCGGTAGACGCCGCGGTCCTGGAGCCTGGGGACGAGTTCGTTGACGATCTCGTCCAAGCCGGTCGGGACAATCCAGGGCGTGATGTTGAAACCGTCCACGGCTCCCGTGTGGGCGTATTCGGCGAGCTTGTCAGCGATGTCGTCGTAGGAGCCCACCAGTCCACGGCCGTTCAGGCGGGAACGGGCAGCCACGAACTGCCGGATGGACTGGCCTTTGTCCTTGGCCTCGTCACGCCACTGGGCTGCGAGCTCCTTGGCGCTCTTGCCGTGGAAGGCGTTGCCGCGCGTGGGGTTGGTGACGTCCACCACCGGGTCGATGTCCGGGAGCGGCCCGTCCGGGTCGTACTCCGTCAGGGTCCGGCCCCAGAACTGCTCAAGGTACGCGATCGCGGTTTCCGGTCCAACCTGTTGTGAACGGACCCACTGGTGCTTCTCCTCGGCTTCGGCGGCTGTGGCGCCGAGGATGAATTCCTGGCCGGGGAAGATCTTCACGTCATCGGCGGGCCGGCCGGCTTTGAGGGTCCTGGCCACGATGTCCTCGCGGAACTTCTTCGCGTCCTCCAGCTCGGGGTGGGCCGAGAAGATGACGTCGACGTTCCTGACCGCGAAGTCGCGGCCGTCCGGTGAATCGCCTGCCTGGAACAACACGGGGTGGTGCTGGCTGGAGCGCGGGAGGCGTCCGGTGATCTCGACGTCGAAGCTTTGATCCTTGCGCTGTACCGGGCTGATGCTGCCCTCAGCGAGCCAGCGGGCCTCGTTCCGGGACCCGGCGATTGCGCCGTCAGCCCAGGAATCCCAGATGGCCTTGGCCGTCTGGACGAACGCTTCGGCCCGGACATAGCGGTCCTCGTGCTTGAGGAACCCGCCGCGCCTGAAGTTGGCACCGGTCCATGCATTGTCCGTCGTGACGATGTTCCACGCAGCCCGGCCACCCGACAACAGATCGAGGCTGGCGAGGCGGTGGGCAAGGTCCGCAGGGTCGTTGTACGTGGTGTTCTGCGTGGCCACCAATCCGATGTTGGTGGTGATGGCTGCCAGGGCGGCCAGGGCGGTCTGCGCGTCCGGCCGCCCTGCGACGTCCAGGTCGTGGATCCTGCCCAGGTGTTCGCGGAGGCGGAGGCCCTCGCCGAGGAAGAAGGCTGTAAAAAGGCCTCGTTCGGCTGTCTGGGCCACGCGGCGGAAGGATTCGAAGTCGGTCTGCGAGCCGCTGGCCGGGTCCTTCCACACCGTGGTGTGGTTGACGCCCTGGAAAAAGACACCGAACTGGATCCGGCCGTTGCCTGCGATGCGGTGATGCTTGGTCATGGTTCTGCTCTCTGCCTTGTTCTTGGCCTTGTTCAGGCTGCGGCGTAGCGGTTGGCGGGGCGTGGAAGGCGGAAAATTTCGCGCAGCGTCGTGCCTGGCTTTGGCGGCGTTACGAGCCCGGACTTGTGCAGTTCAGGCAGCACCTTGCGGGCAAGCTCCGGCAGGTCGATGTCCAGCACTGCGGGCTTGAGGCGCACGCCGTCTGCGGCTGCAAAGAGCGCCGTGAGGAGTTCCACGAGCCCATCGGGATCGCCCACGTAGCGCGCCCCGCCCTGCCACTTTTCGTGGGCATCAAGCTCCGCAAGCCGGCTGGCTGCGGTTTGCCCCCGGGCGTCCAGGATCACATCCAGTTCAACGACCGTCCGCTGCGCACCTGCCGCCGCTGCCTCTTGTGCTGCCTGGGCCAGGTCGTCGGCCGTGCCGGCGGAGACCAGGGCCACGTCAGCTTCGACGGCGGGAAGCAGGCTTGCGGGGGCGAACACCACCAGCTGGCCCTGGAGTGGACGCGGAATGATGGACGGGCCCTTCACGGCGAACCGCCCGCCTTCAAAATCGGCATAGTGCAGCTTTCCGCGGTCCAGGTAGCGGCCCGTGGCAACGTCGCGGATGACAGCGTCATCTTCCCAGGAGTCCCAGAGCCTGCGGTTGGCCTGGACAACATCGGCTGCCTCGCTGATCACGTCGTCCCCGGGAAGCGGCGTGCGGCCCACGGACCGGGCTTCCCCGGCAAAGTTGTCCGCGTTGACCAGCCAGCCGGCCCGGCCGTGCGAGGAGTAGTCGAGGCTGGCCAGCTGCGTGGCAAGGTGGAACGGCTCGGTGAAGAGCGTCCCTGCTTCCGGGACCAGCCCCAGGGAGCGGGTGACCGGCGCGGCAAAGGCTGCCCGCTGGATGGCATCGAGGCGCACGGGTATCCCGGTGGTTCCTTTGTCCACCACCCGGCTGTCCTTGAAGGTAGCCAAGTGGAAGCCGGCAATATCGGCGGCCTGGACAGTCTCCCGGATCCGCTGGCCCCCCAACAGTGCCTGCGGATCATGGAGGGCCTTGCGCCACGCAGCCGGGTGGGCCCCATCGCCGTCGAGCTCCAAAGCAACTACACGCGAACGGAAATCAGGATTGGAAGGCATGGTTCTCTCTTTTCAGAGGCCGCGGTGCGGCCGGTTGACATTCGCTTGCCGCTGTTGCGGCCAGGTCTGTTTCCGGAGCACCCCGCCACACAATGCCTGAGGGTTGCCGCAGCGCGAGCCGGTCCTTGGCGCGCTGACTCTTGACCTGGGATTGAATCTAGGAGCGTGTCCAAGGAATGTACAAACCGGCCCGACGCGGGAAGTCAACCCGGGAAACACCGCGTCAAAGGGCTGCCAAGTTCGTCATTTTTGACCGATCCGGGAGTCCTGTGTGACTTCCCGTTGCGTGGGATTGAGCCGGGTTGAGTCCCGTTGAGCGCGGTGACAGAACAGCTTTGGCCCGGCCTTGAGGCTCCGTAGTGTCGTGCCATGCCAAAGCCTCCCGGGACCCTTGTGCAGGTCCACGATCCCAGCATGATGTCCGCCACCCAGAGCTCCATCCGCCCGTTGGTCCCATGACCGTCCACGAATCAGTCCTGGATGCCATTGGCGCCACTCCCCTGCTCCGCCTGAACAAGCTCGGCGGCGGGGTGCGTCCACGCATCTACGCCAAGCTCGAGTTCCAGAACATAGGCGGCAGCGTCAAGGACCGCGCCGCGTTGTCGATGATCCGTGCGGCTGAAGAGGCCGGACTCCTGGAGCCCGGCGGCACGGTCGTTGAGGGTACCAGCGGCAACACAGGTATCGGGTTGAGCCTTGTGGCCGCGCAGCTGGGCTACCGCTCGGTGATCTTCGCACCCGCCGCCACCGCCGCCGAGAAGATCAGTTTGCTCCGTGCCTACGGTTCGGAGGTGCACTTGGTGGCTGATTTCGTGCCACGCTCGGACCCGGCCCACCTCGCCAACCGGGCGGCGGCGTTCGCAGCCTCTACCCCGGGCGCATGGCTCGCACTGCAGTACGACAATCCCGCCAACCCCGCCGCCCATTTTGCGGGGACGGGACCCGAGATCTGGGCCGACACCGAAGGGGCCGTGACCCACTTCGTCGCAAGCGTCGGAACCGGCGGGACCATCAGCGGCACGGGGCGGTACTTGAAGCAGGCCAGCGAGGGGGCGGTCCAGGTCATCGCCGCCGACCCGGAGCACTCCCGCTACGGCGGAGGCAACGGATCCCTCAAATACACCGAAGGTGCCGGGCATCCCCTGCACCCGGACTCCGTTGAAGACCTCTGGCCCGAGGCCTTCGACACCGCCTTGGTGGACAAATACTTCAGCATCAGCGACCGGGACGCCATCTTCACTGCCCGCCGCGCTGCCCGCGAGGAAGGCTTGTTGATCGGCGCCACCGGCGGCACAGCCCTGGCTGCAGCACTGCAACTCGCCGAAACCCTGGACGGACACCACACGATCGTGGTGGTGGTGCCGGACTCCGGCCGGAACTACCTCTCCACCTATTTCGACGACGCCTGGCTCACCTCGCTCGGTTTCCTGGAACCCACGACGCCGGAAGGAACCGTTCGCTCGCTGCTCGCCACCGCGCCTGCCGGAGTCCAGCTCCTGGCGAGTACCCTGACAGCGGCGGAGGCCGCCGTCGTACTTCATGCCCGCCAGGTGGCTCCCGCCGAACCGGCATTCCTGGTTCTGGACCGCGGCGACACCTTCGGAACCGTCCACCCGCGCGAGGTAGCGGCGGTGGTGACGCTGGAGTCGTTGAGTGCTGTGGACGATGCTTCCCCGGCCGTTACCGCGGGACTCGGGTACCGCACACTGGCAGCGGGTCTGCCCGCCCGGGAAGCGGCAGGTTCCGGGGTCGTTGCAGTGCTGGTCGATGGCCGGATATCCGCTGCGTTTCGCGGGCAGGCACGCGCGTGAACGCGCCTCCTGTAGCCAAGCGAACCACCGTCAGCCTCTTTCAGCCCATCACCCTGGGACGGCGGACGTTCGCCAACCGGCTGTGGCTTTCCCCGATGTGCCAGTACTCCGCTGCGGACGGCGTTCCGGGACGCTGGCACCTGGTCCATCTCGGGGCACGGGCGTCGGGCGGCTTCGGCCTGATCTTCGCCGAAGCCACGGCCGTTTCTCCGGAGGCACGGATCTCCCTGGGGGACACAGGGCTGTGGAACGACCAGCAGGAGCAGGCCTGGCAGGACATCGTCGATTTCGTCCACGAACGCGGGGCCAGGATCGGCATCCAGCTTTCCCACGCAGGCCGGAAAGCGTCCCTGCGCTTGCCTTGGGAGGCGGCACCGGGCGCCCTGCCCCTTGAAGACGGCGGTTGGACTCCGCTCTCTGCCTCCCCCTTGGCCTTCCCGGGATCACCCGAACCAACGCAGGCCACTGAAGCGCAACTGCAAAGGATCGTGGACGACTTCGCCTCCAGCGCCGTCCGTGCCCGCGGTGCCGGGTTCGACGTCGTCGAAATCCAGGCCGGGCATGGTTTCCTTCTGCACTCCTTCCTCTCGCCGCTCTCCAATGAACGCACGGACCAGTATGGCGGCCCGCTCCGAAACCGGGCGCGGTTGTTGCTGGCAGTTGTGGATGCTGTCCGGGATGTCCTGGGCAGCACGGGCCCCTCGCTCTTCGTCAGGCTTTCGGCAACGGACTGGCTTGAGGACGGCTTCACTGTCCACGACACCGCTGAGGTATCAGGTTGGTTGCGGGAACATGGCGTGGATTTGGTGGATGTTTCCAGCGGCGGCCTCCTCCCGGCCGACATTCCGCTCGGTCCGGGATATCAAGTGCCCCTCGCCCAGCACATCGGTGCCAAAGCGGAAGTGCCGGTTGCCGCCGTCGGACTTATCACGTCGCCGCAGGAAGCGGAAGACATGGTGGCCTCGGGTACTGCCGACGCGGTTTTCGTCGGGCGGGCGGGGCTGGCAGACCCGGCGTTCGGGCTGCGGGCCGCGCACGAACTCGGGCACCAGCCGGTGGAAGAGCTATGGCAGAAGCAATACGTACGCGCGATCTGGAAGTAGGGGATTTCCATGAGCAAGTTTGCACTGGGTATTGAATTGGACGGCGACGGAGCCCACCCGGCTGCCTGGCGCCACGCCAACCACCCGCCGACGGAACTGTTAACGCCAAAGCGCATCGCCGCCGTCGCGTCGAAGACAGAAGCCGCCGGTTTCACGTTCGCCACGTTCCGTGAAGGCACACTGCACGGCAGCCCCAACGTCTCGGGACGCCTGGACACCACGGGAGTTGCGGCGTTCGCAGCTGCCGCGACGGACCGGCTGGGTCTGGTTCCGGCCATCAACACGATCCACGCGGAACCCTTCCACCTGGCCAACCAGCTTGCCAGCCTGGACTGGGCAGCGCACGGCCGCTCAGGCTGGCTGGCCGAGGCGTTGGAGTCGCCAGCGATCGCCGCGGGCTATGGTTTGGAACCGGTCCATGACCGGAACGCGGTCCAGCGCGAGGCCGCGGAGGTAGTCGCGGCTGCACGTCGGCTATGGGACATCTGGGAGGACGGCGTCTTTATCGCCGACACCGCCAACAACCGCTTCCTGGACCTCGACAAGTTCCACTACGCGGACTTCGCAGGCGAATTTTTCTCCATCAAGGGACCGTCCATCACCCCCCGGCCGCCGCAAGGCCGTCCGGTGGTGTTCGGTCGTCCCGGGCAGTTGGCTGCTGAGCTGCCGGACGTCGTAGTGGTCAGTGCCGCCACTGTCGCCGGTGTCGCCACTGCAGCGGCGGAACAACGACGGCGGGGCGTCCTTCGCGTTGTGGCTGACCTCGAGATAGTGCTCGCCGCCGGCACTTTCCTGGCCGACGAACGTCTCCGCGCGCTGGACGCGGCTTCCCCGTGGCCGGCAGCGCCGGATGTATTGCGCTTTGTGGGGGACGCGGGAGGGTTACGCGTCCTGCTGACTGAGCTGTCCGGCGTCGTGGATGGCGTCAGGCTGCTGCCCGGCGTCCTGGACATCGAACTGGAAGTGCTCGCCGCCGAGGTAGTCCCGGGCCTCATCTCCAACGGGGTCTTTGTTCCACTGGCCGCAGGGAGCACGCTCCGTGAATCCCTGGGCCTGCCCGAGGCCGTGAACTCGTTCGCCACCAGCAAGGAGCCAGCATGAGCATCGATTATGTCCGTCCGAAGGCCCGTATCCATTTGGCGCTGTTCCAGCCCTTCAGCCCCAACTACGACTGGAGCAAAGCCGGGCGCCTGGAGGACTACTACGACTTCGACAAGTACGCCGAACTGGTCCAAAGCGCTGAGCGCGGATTGTTCTCCACCGTGTTCCTTGGGGAAAGCCTTCGGCTCCGGGAGCACCTCGGGAAACTGAACGACATCGCCATTACGGGCCGGCCTGATGCCCTGGTGTTATACGCATACCTGGCAGCGAAGACCAGCAATATCGGGCTCGTTGCCACACTCAACACCACCTATTCGGACCCGGTGGACCTGGCCCGCCGCCTGGCCACAGTGGACGTACTCACGGCCGGGCGGGCGGGCTGGAACATCGTCACCACGGACAACGCCTGGACCGGCGGGAATTTCCGTCGTGGCGGTTTCCTGCCCAATTCGGAGCGCTACACCCACGCCGAGGATTACGTCGCCGCGGTGCAGGAACTCCGGGACGGCTTCCCGGCCGGCTCGATCGCGTCATCGCGGGACGCAACTGCGTGGTCGTCCGAACCCAGGCACGTCAGGCGGGCAGGAAAGTTCAGCAGCATCGACGCCACACCGCAGGTTCCGGGAAGCCCGCAAGGCCAGCCGGTGTACTTCCAGGCCGGGGATTCCGCCGAGGGCCGGGACTTCGCCGCACGTCGGGCCGAAGGAATCTTCACCCACCACATCGAATTCGACGACGCCGTGGCCTTCACCGCCGATATCCGGCGTCGCGCCCGCTCCTACGGCAGGCCTGGCGACGACATCAAGATTTTCCCCGGAGCCAACCTGGTGGTCGCCGAAACCGACGCCGAAGCCATCGAAAAGGCCGCCTACTATAAGGAATTCGCCCTCAACGACCGCGCCGTCCTTCAAGCGATCGAGAGCGTGTGGGGCACGGACCTTTCTGCGCTTGACCTGGATGGTCCCCTGCCCTCCTTCGACCCCGTGGCCTCCCGTCAAAGCCACACCCACGGCATTGTCCACACCGGACACGAACCCACCGTGAAATCACGGCAATGGCGGGCGCTGGCCGAAGAGCGCAGTTTCAGCATCCGGCAGTTGGTCCATCACCTGTCCGAGCGGCGGGGGTTCGTTGGCTCGGCCTCCACGGTCGCGGACCAGTTGGCGCACTACGTCCGCTCGGATGCCCTTGACGGCCTCAACGTCACCCCGCATGCCTTCCCCGACGGGCTGGGCGACGTCGTGGATCTGCTGGTTCCCGCGTTGCAAGAGCGAGGCGTCTACCCCTCCGCGTATCCGGGAAGCACCCTGCGGGAAAACCTCGGCCTTCCCGAAACTGTCGCCCACCGTGTTCCCGAACTCTCCCGACCCGACCTGGAAGAAGCAGCCTCATGAGCAACCTCACGTCCATCAGCTTCCTTACGCCCGGAAACTATCCGGACAACGATCCCAGCCGCGGCCTTGAAGAAACCCTCCAACTCTTCGAACTCGGTGAGCGGCTCGGGTACAACGGCGGCTGGGTCCGTCAGCGGCACCTGGAACACGGCATCTCCTCGGCCACGGTCTTCCTTGCGGCAGCCTCGCAACGCACTTCACGCTTGGAACTGGGCACCGGCGTCATCCCGATTGGCTACGAGAGCCCGTTCCGGCTGGCTGAGGACATCTCCACAGCCGATGTCCTGTCCGGCGGTCGCCTCCAGATCGGCCTGAGTGCCGGCACGCCGCCCCACGCGGAACTGCTGGGGGACAAAGTGTTCGACGGCGACTGGCGCACTTTCGACGTCTCGCACCGCCGGATCGAGCGCTTGTTGGAGAACCTCGAAGGCACTTTCCTGGGCGGTGTGGACACCGTCATCCATTCGCCGGGAAACGTCCAGCGACCCCGGCTTCAGCCCTACAGCCCCGGGTTGCGGAACAGGATCTGGTATGGCTCGGGCTCGGCGAAATCCACGGAGTGGGCCGCCGCGCAGGGGGTGAACCTGTTGGTGGGAAACATTGTTTCCGGGGAGTCCAGTGATGTGTTCGCCGAGGCGCAGGGCGCGAATATATCCCGCTACCTGGCCGGCTACCGCGGCACCCAGGCGCCGCGCGTCGTCGTCGGGCGGGTGGTGGTCCCGCTTGACGGCGCCAGCGTAGAAACCCGCTTACGCTACCGCGCCTATGGCGAGAGCCGGTGCGAACGAACCCTGCAACCCCACGGCGAGCGCCGCACACTGTTTGCGCCTGACCTTGTGGGCACCAGCGAGCAGATCGTCGAGGCGCTCCTGGCCGACCCGGTGGTCGCCGAAGCCACGGAGCTCCAAATCAACCTGCCCTACGAGTTCTCTGTTGAGGATTACGTGCAAATCCTGACGGACTTCGCCAACAGGATCGCCCCTGAACTGGGGTGGCTGCCGCAGGTCACGGCCCCGGCGGTGGAGGTCACGGCCTGAGGCTGGCCGCACCGCCGGCGACAACAGGAGGCCGACGGCAAGGGGTCGCCGTCGGGCGTGAGCACGACAATCCGTCCGGACGGGGTGGGTTGTTCCTTCCGTCCCGGGTCAAACTTTCTACCCGAATGGGATACTAAGCCATGGCCTATTCCTCGGGCAGTGAGACTCCTGGTGTGGTGGCAGTGGTGGGTGCGACCGGCCGGCAGGGCTCGGCCGTGGTCCGTCACCTCCTCAAGGACGGGTGGCACGTCCGCGCCCTGACCCGAAACCCATCCAGCGACGCTGCACACGCCCTACGCGCGCTCGGCGCTGAGGTCCAGCAGGCCAACACCGAGGACCCCGCCTCTCTCAGGACGCCATTCGAAGGTGCCCACGGGCTTTTCAACGTCCAGAACCCCATGACCAGTGGAATCGACAGCGAAATCCGGCAAGGCAACAACGTGGCGGCGGCCGCAGCTGAAGCGGGCATACGCCACGTGGTGTACGGGGCTGCAGGAGTCAGCGATCAGCCGACAGGCGTCGGCTCCTGGGACTCGAAGCTTGTCATCGCCCGGCGTTTTCGCGGATTGGGACTGCCACTCACCGTGCTCCGACCAATGGCATTCATGGAACTGATGACGGACAGAGGTTTTTACCCACAGTTTTCCACTTGGCACCTGATGCCAAAGCTGATGGGCCCTGCCCGGCCCGTGGGCTGGCTGTGCGTTGACGATTTGGGCGCCATCGCCGCCAGGATGTTCGCCGACCCTGAACGGTCGAGGGGCGCGGTGCTGGGACTGGCATCGGACGTGCGGTCAATAGATGAGTGCCGCACCCTATGGCAGGAACAGACCGGGCGAAAGCCCCGCGGGCTGCCGATGCCGGAGAAACTGTTTGAACGGTTCGTCGGGAAAGACCTCACCACCATGTGGCGATGGCTGCACACCGGGCAGTTCGATATGAGTACGCGGGCAACACGCGAGGTCCTGCCGGAAGCCCGGACCATTAAGGAATGGCTGATACAGCGACCACAGTGAGCGGTGCTGAGCAGGGCCGGACCCCGAAGGTTTGGGGGCCGCCACTGGGCCTGCAATCAGTCGAGCAGTGCTACGCCGAACTCAGCGACGACGGCACGCAATTCCTGGAGGTAGCGCTGGGCTTGGTCGGTGAGCGGAATCGAGGCGTGGCCGATCCAACCGATCTCGATGCGTTCATCAACGTCAAGCGGGATGGCGACGATCTCCGGGTCGAGTTGGCCGCTGATAATACCCGTGGAGATCGTGTAGCCGTGGAGCCCGATCATGAGGTTGAAGATCGTGGCACGGTCAGAGACCCGGATCTCCTGCTTGCTGGACAGGGTGGAGAGAATTTCCTCGGCGAAGTAGAAAGAGTTATTCGCACCTTGATCAAAAGTCAGCCGCGGCAAGCCGGCGAGATCGGCGAGGGTCGCACGCTCTTTTGAGGCGAGCGGGTTGTTCCGTGAAATGAAAATGTGAGGATCGGCGAGGAAAAGCGGTGTGAACGCGAGCCCGGAATCCCGGAGCAGCTTGTCGATGACCTTCCGGTTGAAATCGTTCCGGTAGAGGATGCCTATCTCGCTGCGGAGCGTCCGGACATCCTCGATGATGTCCCAGGTGCGGGACTCACGCAGCGAGAACTCGTATTCGGCTACCTCCGCGGCCTTGACCATCCTGACGAAGGCATCCACCGCGAACGAGTAGTGCTGCGTAGACACCCCGAGCAGACGTCGCGTTGGTGGCCTGCCAAGGTAGCGCTGCTCGAGGAGGGCGAACTGCTCGACGACCTGCCTCGCATAGCCGAGGAACTCCACCCCGTCGGCGGTGAGGGTAACCCCGCGGGCGGAGCGAACCAGGAGCGCACGGCCTACCCTGGCCTCAAGGTCCTTCATCGCTGCGGACATTGTGGGCTGCGCTACGTAGAGAAGATCGGCAGCAGCGGAGATGGATCCCTCCGCTGCAACTTCTATGAAATAACGGAGCTGCTGCAGGGTCAGTCCGCTCGAAAGCTGTGCCATAGGAAAACTCTATATCAACTCATAGTGACGCCTAGTTACCCGATACCTCCGGAAGGGTTGCACCATGGATACATCCCCTTTTGAAAGGCCGTCTCCGGCCGATCATCGATAGATTGGCAGCACATGGCAGACGACTTCACCTTCAGCATCACCACGACCCGCTTCGACGAGGACTACACCCCGTCGGCAGACTCCCGGATTACGACGAACTTCGCCAACCTCGCTCGGGGCGAGCACCGCCAGGAGAATCTCCGCAACGCCTTGACCATGATGCGCCGCCGCTTCAACGATCTCGCAGACTGGGACAACCCTGACCGGGACCGCTACACCGTCGAGCTTGAGATCGTCTCCGTGCAGATAGAATTCACTGCGGAAGGCACGGATCAGCGGTTCCCGCTGTTCGAGGTTCTCGACATCCAGATCGTCGACCTGCACAACGGGGTCCGCCACCAGGGGATCGTAGGGAACAACTTCTCCTCCTACGTCCGCGACTTCGACTTCAGCGTAGTACTTCCAGCGGCAGCAGCGGACTCGGGCAAGCCCACCGTTCCCGAGGACTTCGGCGATCTTCACGGCAAACTGTTCCAGCACTTCCTCAACTCCCCGGAAGGCCAGGAACGCTTCCCGCAGCCGCCCGTGGTCTGCATCAGCGTCTCCACGAGCAAGACTTACCGGCGAACCGGGAACCATCACCCGGTCCTGGGCGTCGAGTACCAGCAGGACGAGTTCTCGCTGACGGACGCGTACTTCGCAAAGATGGGGCTGCAGGTCCGCTACTTCATGCCCCGCGGCAGCGTTGCGCCGCTCGCCTTCTATTTCCGCGGCGACCTGCTCAACGACTACTCCAACCTGCAGCTCATCGGCACGATCAGCACCATGGAGACGTTCCAGAAGATCTACCGCCCGGAGGTCTATAACGCGAACTCCGCCGCCGCGGCCGTCTACCAGCCGAGCCTTGGAGAGCAGGATTACTCGCGGACCCAGATCGCTTACGACCGCGCCGAACGTAGTCAGCTCGCGGTCACGCAGGCGAAGTACACGGAGGAGCACTTCATCACGCCCCACAAGGACCTGTTGGACCAGTGGAACGCCCAATACCCCGCTCTCGTCAACTGACCCACGGAGAATCGTCAATCATGAACACACTTTTGCCCACCACCGTTGTCGGAAGCCTGCCGAAACCATCGTGGCTCGCGCAGCCGGAGACGCTTTGGTCCCCTTGGAAGCTGGAGGGAGATACGCTGCTCGAGGGCAAGCAGGATGCGTTGCGCATAGCCATCCACGAGCAGACCCGGCGCGGCATCGACATCGTCAGCGACGGCGAGCAAACCCGCCAGCACTTCGTCACGACCTTCATTGAGCATCTCAGCGGGGTCGACTTTGAACAGCGCAAGACCGTGCGTATCCGCGATCGCTACGATGCCAGCGTGCCGACCGTCGTCGGACCGGTTCGCCGCGAGCAACCGGTATTCGTCGAAGACGCAAAGTTCCTCCGCGCAACCACCGACCGGCCGATCAAATGGACTCTTCCGGGTCCCATGACGATGGTGGACACGCTCTACGATGACCACTACAAGAGCCGCGAGAAGCTGGCCTGGGAGTTCGCCGCGATCCTGAACGAGGAGGCCAAAGAACTGGAAGCGGCCGGCGTGGACATCATCCAGTTCGACGAGCCCGCGTTCAATGTCTTCCTCGATGAGGTCAAGGACTGGGGCGTGGCTGCGCTTGAGAGGGCAGCAGAAGGACTTCGCACCGAGACCGCCGTGCATATCTGCTACGGCTACGGGATCAAGGCGAATAATGACTGGAAGGCGACGCTCGGCTCACAGTGGCGCCAGTACGAGGAATCATTCCCGCTGCTGCAGAGCTCCAGCATCGACATCATCTCGCTGGAATGCCAGAACTCGCACGTGCCCATGGACCTCATCGAACTCCTCCGCGGCAAGAAAGTCATGCTTGGGGCCATCGACGTCGCAAGCGAGACCATCGAGACCCCGGAAGAGGTTGCCGACACCCTCCGCAAGGCCCTGCAGTTCGTCGATGCGGACAAGCTCATCCCCAGCTCCAACTGCGGCATGGCACCGTTCCCCCGGGACGTCGCACTGGCCAAGTTGAGTGCTCTCAGCGCAGGGACGAACATCATCCGTGAGGAACTCGCCGGCTCCTCCCCCAGGGTGTCCTAAGGATGTTTCACGCCTACCCCACTGACACGTGGCTCAACGGCCCACAGCAAAGCTTCCCGTCTTCCCTCTCGGCAGAAAACTTCAAAGCACTGTTCCGTGGCCACCCGGGCGGTGTCGCCGTCATCACGGCGGATGCCGGTGAAGGACCGGTGGCACTGACGGTATCGTCGGTGGTCTCGGTGAGTGCGGAACCTCCGTTGCTGATTTTCTCGGTCTCGGCATTGTCCTCTGCGTCCGAGGTGCTGTCGCGCGCGGAAACCGTCGTCGTGCACCTGCTGGACGCGCACGACGTCGACCTGGCGAAGTTCGGAGCGACGCCCGGCGCCGACCGCTTTGACCAGACGCACCGCTGGTCGTCTCTCCCAACCGGCGAAGCGGTGTATGACGATGTCCGCGCTTGGGTGCGCTGCGCCGTCGTCGATCGCATGGAGGTGGGAACGTCCACGATCATCGCCGTTCACGCCCTGGAGTCCCGCGTGATGCGTGACGTCCAAGTCGGCGAACCCGGCGATGCCTTGGTCTACCACAACCGTTCATGGCACCGCTTGGGCGAGCATTCCAAGCTTGCGGGCTGAGCGCCTGGGCTTAGTCCGGGGCCGAAAGCCTATCGGTTCACGACGGCGGGAGGATACCTCCCGCCGTCGTCCTCGTTAACGTCGGAGCGGCCATCGACTTCCTGAATGGCCAGGAAGCAACTCTGACTGGCTTCAACGCTGGTCGCTGGCATCCAATTGTCACCACTCGGTGACACAATGATCGGGAAGGGAGTGCACCATGACATCCAGGACCAGCATCAGCTCACCGGCCTCAGCCGGAGCGATCATCCGTACCCGCCGCCAGGAACGCGGGTTCTCCCAAAAGGCCCTCGCCGACAAGGCAGGGGTGTCCCGAAAGTTCCTTATAGATCTCGAAGCCGGTCATGAACGCGCCGAACTCGGCAAAACACTCGCCGTCATGGCGGCCCTTGGCCTGTCACTGGAAGCCACCGACCCCATCCCCCGCGGCAGCGACCATGACCCCGCCCGCCGCGACTATGCCCAAACCTTCAACGAACTGATTGCAAGGCGCGACTTCGAATTCGCCATCAAGATGCTCGCCGACTACGCAACCGGCTCTCTCAGGGCCGGCAGACCGCTTCTTCAACGAAGCCCCCGGCTCAGGGACCCGCATTGGTCCGCCGCCCTCGCCGGCATCACCAACTACACTGCCCACCGGCTCGGCCAGACTGCACCGTCCTGGACCAAACGCATCAAACCCCTCGACGCGGCATGGATGCCAGCAGAGTCCTACCGGCACGTCCGCGAACCCATGAAGCAACTCACCATGTCCGAAACACCGGAAGAACTCGCCGCCATGAACGTCTTCATCCGCGAACGTAGCCTGGCCGCCGCATGAGCGCCGGAGAAATCAACGCAGCACAAATCCTCGCCCTCCTCCAAGAACTCGGCCACCGCCTGCAACAGCGCGACATCCACGGCGACATCAAACTCGTCGGCGGCGCAGCCCTCATCCTCCAAGGAATCGACAACCGCCCCACCGCCGACATCGACGCCAGTTACGCCGACAAGACCGCTGTCGACGCCGTCGTCGCGGACATGGCCGCGGATTACGACCTCGCGCCCGGCTGGCTCAACTCCAACGCTACGGCTTTCCTCCCGGAGAACGCCGGCTGGGTCAAATTCGAACACCTCGACGGACTTGCCATCCAAGCAGCAGACCCTGAAACACTTCTGGCCATGAAGATCGCCGCCGAACGGGACAAGGACATCCTCGACATAGCCCGGCTCCTCCGCCGGCTCAACATCACCAACGCCAGCGACGCTGTCGACCTCGCCTACAACAAATACGGCGAGCACTCCATTCCCCTGTCCGCAGGCCGGGACAACGACCTCATCGTCGTCGACGACGCCCTCGATGCCGCCACCACCCTCGAGCCCGAAGCCGAGGAATGAATCATCGACCATGCAAGATCGGCGCTTGATGAATACGGAATGCCGTTTAGCTCAATAATGGGCGGAAATGGCGCACCTACGACCCTGGAGAGTGATGCATCCCTTCCTGACGGAGTGATAGCCATTAGGATAAACCGGTGAGCATTCTGCGCGCCGCTCTTGAGGCCCGCCGCCTCCAGGCGTCGGATCCCGCTTGGGCCATGCTCCGCGCGCGTAACGCTCCGGTCGCGATCGCGATCCTCGAAAAGCAACTCGGCGGTGACGTCTGGCGAGTCCCTGCTCCGGTCCTCTTCGAACGGATCGAGGACGACCTTGAAGAGCTTCGCTCCCACAGCTTCGAGCTGCCCCAAACAGCCCAGCAGTATTGCGCCGAATGGCGCTCGGCAGGGATCCTCATCCGTCGCGCGGCCGAGGACGCGCGAGAGGAGACGCTTGAGCTCTCCCAGGTGCGCTCAACGGGCGACCATCTTGGTCGTTGACATCGGTAGCGAAGCAGACCAACAGTTTGCCGCACTCGCAGCACTAAAGCGTGAAACTCCAAACGTACTCCTCATCAAAGGCACGTCCGATGCTGTTCCAAGACTGCCGCGATTCCCCGATCCAACCCCAATGCAGTGCTCGTTGGTGCCGTCGAAGCACGGCTAATCGACAGCGCCAAATATGGTGAGCTTGCCAATGCGCTCAGAGCACGCAACGAGGCTGTACACCGGAAAGCGTCGGTCCACATAAAAGAAGCAACCCGCTATGTCACTCTGATACTCGACGTAGTTAAATCGTTGCCAATGGCTGAGGACTCGGCTCAACGCGACTAGAACTCGGTCTCACCCTGCCATTCACTGGCATGTTCAAGCTGCTTATGGACAAGACAAAACATCTCAACTCCACCTCAACATCATTACGGATCTATGGTTCAGGGTTGATATGGCAAAGAAGTGTCGACTCTGTCAATATCCATTAGGGCATTGTGAATGCCGCGGGGCCCGACTCCCATAAACCGTCCGATGTGCCGCAGCCATCTTATGAGTGATAACGAATCTGAACCAGCAAGCTAGGCATTGCGGCCCGTAGTTCTAAGGCAGGTGCCTGGAACGCGCAACGGGGATCATGCCGCTTCGCAGCTTGACACATGCTTCCCACCAGCGCGCCAGGATCTTCCGGGTGCGCCTGTCGTTCGGTCTCATGCAACGGTTGCGATTTTCGACGCCGGGATGAAGCGGCCCTGCAGCTCAAATATCCGCGCCACGCATCATGGTCCCGGACGCATGTCCGCCCATGAATGAGCACACCTAGATCGTCAGACGAAGTCGGTCATGAATACGCTCACCACAAAGACCCCGCCGACCTGCTCAGCTTCATCGGCCACACCCTCGGGTTCTGGCCACCAGAAAGCCTCGTCTGCATCACCCTCGACAAAAGCAAAGTCGGCGCCACGCTACGCATCGACCTCCCCAAACAACCAGGCCAGGAGATCCACTTCGCCCGCATCGTCACCGCCTACCTCGAGCAAATCCTCTTCGCCCAAACGGACTCAACACCGAACTGGTCACGCATCGAATGGGCCAAGGACTTGCTCCTTCACGTGTACACCAGGACCAGCCCGGAACACGCGGCACCCATCCTCACCACTATCAGCTACATCAACTGGTGGGAAGGCAGAGGATCCAAAGCCCACCAACACCTCCAACTCGCCCTCGACACCGACCTCGGCGACCGATTCGCACGCCTCACCGACCACACGCTCGGAGCCGGCATCATGGCAGACTGGAACACCAACAAAAACACCGCCGAAAGTATCCACCTTGAGATGCCCTGACCTGGAGGTGTCTGGCTAACGCGGAGCCGTCGGCTTGCGCCTGATTACTGGGGCACAAACGAGTGACGTTACAGCTCGACGGAAATGCCTATATCGGTGCTGAGCTCGTCGATGCCGTGACCGCGAGAGAGCTCGGCTTGTCCAGACTCGTCTGAACAGATGGAGCCATTCGCCTCAGGACTGAAAGCGCCACGACTGCGAACGACACGACAAGTTGTGGGAACGACAATGCAGAAAATGTGCCCGCAACGCATCGGCTGCTGACCGGACCTGATGAAGATTGCCAACGACAGCGGCGGACGACCTTCCTTCAGCCACGTCTTGCTCTTCCGCGTCAAAGGCCCAGATGCTGGCAAAGCCAGCTTTCCAAAGTCTCCGGTCAGTCCGGCTTCGCTGACCCCGATTCCGGTTCGCCCAGCCGCAGAAGGTCATCACCGGCAGCCATCAGATCTTCATCGTGTGTGGCTACAACTACCGTGGCACCGCGCCGGGCCTCTTCCTTGAGGAAATTGATCACAAGCTCACGATTTCTGCGATCCAACGACGCTGTCGGTTCATCGGCAAGGACGATATCAGCCGCGCGAAACATTGCCCGCGCCAGTCCAACACGTTGCTTCTCGCCCCCGCTCAACCGCGCCGTTTGCTCCTTGCCACGACCGGACAAGAGAACATGCTTGAGGACATGTTCCAGTCGTTCACGGTCGGACTGAGGTAACCCGAATACACCCCGGCGCCCAACTGTCACGTTGTAGCCGACACTGGCTTCTTCAATGAGCCCATAATCCTGGAAAACGAAGGCAACGTGATTTCTCCAGAACCGGCGCCGTTTGGAATCATTCCATTTCTTGGTCTCTTGGTCGCCGACGACCACGCGACCACTCTCGGCCCGGCTCAATAGCCCGAGAACGTTCAACAGCGTTGTCTTGCCACTGCCGCTGCTGCCGGCAAGAACAAGCATGCGCCCTGGTTTGGCTTCCACAGAAACCGAGTTCAAAACGGACTTCCCATCAATGACCACAGAAACACTGTCAGCCAGCAATTGCATCTGTTCTATCCCCTTCGTGCGAGCGTCGTACGGAAAGTAGTCGTAGCCGCCCACTGATGCATGGACCAGGCAACAGCGAAGTAGGCCAGCGGCGCAAACGCGGAAATCCACATGCTGGAGGGATCCTGCATGTCGAATGACAAGGCCATGACAACTCCGAACAACGTCGCTGCGATCGACTCCCATAGAAGCCTTGGCAGGAGTATGGAGCTCCACGAGTTCCCGGCCACGCGTTGGACGAACCAACGGCGCCGCCGTAGGAGTGCGAAGATCCAGGCAGTTACTGCCACACACATCACGAGCGCCAGCGCGGCCGAGGCTACCGCCGATGCTCCCAATTGGGCGTTCCTTTGCTTGGATTGCGCATCGTAAAGGCCCAAGTCGGCTATTCGATCAATCGAGAGGATGGCTGCCGTCATGTGCCGTTCCTTCACGAGCTGAGAAACTCGTTCAGGATCCGTGAACACCACATTGCCACGGCTCACCGCCGACGCCAGGAAAAAGTTGTCGAACTGGGCCACGTCTCTAACCGCCAGAATAAGCGGGTGCTTACCTACCGCGAGCGTCCCTGCCATGCTTCCTGACACCACAATGTCCACGTCGCTGGTGTTTTCGTAGATTTGAACGTCCGGTCCCTGGCGGTTCAGAGTCCAGAGCCTCAGAGTTGGGGCCAATTTGCCCTTGACGGATTCCGGCAGGTCTTCGAGTGATTGCACAGCGGTGACGGGACCCCACGATGCACCTCTGGCCCCATTGACGGTGTCAAGGTACCGAAGATCGGTGAGGATAAGACTGTCGTATCCCATAGTCTTCAAATCCCCGAGGGCAGCCTCATCGACAAGATTGACTGTATTGGAACTCAGGGACATCGAAAACAGGGCGGCACCGTTGCCTACCATGTCCCTTGTCAATCCTGCGAACGCTACCTCTTCGGCTTCGCTTGGACGGTTCGCGATGCGGAGGGTCACGCCATCCCCCATGGATCCCCATGTCGCTCCTAGCGAACTGGCTGCTGATGCATTTGTCACAATGCCGGATACAGTGGGCAAAATCGCAGCCACGATCATCACGGCCACTACTTTCAGCAACTCGCTGAAAGCCCATGAACCCCTCTCAGACGGCCGACGCGCCGCGATGTCACGGACAGCGGGAAGAGTGAGCAGTCCCAGGAGCAGAGCCACAATCGCTGTGAACGCCGCCAGAACACCCGTAAACAGCGCCAAGGTGGAGATGAAGTACGCGAGCCGCCCAAAGCCTGCCGCCAACACCACGACCACAGCAATCAAATAGGCGCCTAAAGCCGGCAGTGCCAACGCCCCAAACAACGAACGTAGGTCTGCGAATACAACATGCGATAACCGCATGCCAGCCATGATGCGCAGCTCCCGACCTCGGGCTCGCAGCACGTACCACGACAATATCGTCGCCCCCAACAACAAAATGGCCGCAGACATCGGGACCCATGCCCCGACAGTGAGCAGCGCGTAGGCCAGCAACCCAACAGATGTCTTCTCGGTAAGTACAACATCGGCTTTCAATTCGTTGCTCATCCAAGTCCGGAATGACGCAGCCTGTATAGGGCTTGCGGAAAGACCGTAGACGCCATTAAGTGACGTGATGCCGAGATCGCTGGATTTGCTCATCGAACCACTCATCGTTGGTGAGAACCAGTCAATGTTGGTGTTCTGGATCTTCTCTGACCCGAAGGAAAAAGCGACGCGCTTGTTGAGGAAATCATCTGGCGCACTTGCCACACGTACGATGCCTACTCCAGTTGCATCGGCGTAGGAGTCCAGCTTGGTAACTATTTGATCTCTGGACAGCGGGCTTCCGTCGTAACGAACTGAAGCAACAAAATCAGAATCCGGCAGTCCATCAAGATCCGCTGCAGCTGTATAGACACCAGCGATCAGCGCAATCAGCGCCGCGATCGCCGCAGCCGCAAACCGGACCAAAATCTTCAACATCATTGCACCCTACGGCCGGTGCTGCAACGCACCTGCCTGCGCTGCAGCACCAACCCCTCTTCAGCAGCCGTTGATACCGTAGTAGGCGCGATTGTTCTGGAAAATCGTCGTCGGCTGGGAGTTGTTTGACCACGTACCTGCAAGGGCGTTCGGCGATGACGAATAGCCCCAATCGTTCTGGGTCGACGAACTATGGCACAGGTTTTGCTGGAAGTAGTCTGAATACAGATGCACGCCGCTGGTGACGCCGTAATTCCAAACTCCTCCTTCGGCCGGATAGAAGGTGGAAGCTAGCGCAGCCCCACCTCCGGCTACTGAAAGACCAAGTGCCAATACACTACCTGCAATGCTTCGACGAATATTCATGATGAATCACCCTCGTTAATATTTCTCGCATGTCCCAACACAGCCCGAATTCTGCGCCGGCATCCATCGTTAGATCACCAAAGAGTCCCTCCAGCGCCCGTCCCTCGAGGCGTTACGCGACATCCCCAATGCCTGAAGGAACCGTAAATGCAGGTGAATGGAAAGATCAAGCCATACGAATCACATTTTTCTAATTGGCTGGAAAATACTTCAACTTGTGCATTTCCCGGCAAATTCGCATAAGTGGTGCAAGGACTGATTTCGTGACGGGATGCCCCAAAAGTTTCTTTATATTACCCAAAAGCCCGCCATCCACGCCCACGCCCGCCCCCATTAGCTGCACATACCAGACGCCCCATCCTGATCGCATGACCAGCCACGAGCGGCACCCATCGCCTTCACTGCGTCCGCGACTTGACGTGGTGCTGGCCACAGCCGTGCCCGCGCTGCCGGGCGAACGCTCTCCCGGGCGGCAGCTGGTATGCCCAGAAGTTTGATGGCGACCGCTGGCTGATGGTCGCCGATGAAACTGTGACTCTTTGGCAAGGAACCTCACGATGACCTTTCCAGATCTGATGACCGCCAATGCGCACCAGTTGCCTGAAAGCTGCATCGTCGACGGCGAGCCCGTCACCGGGAACAACGACTAGCTGGACTTCGACGCCCTCCAACGAAGAATGGTCACAGCCAAAGCTGCCTTGGCCGCGCTGATGTCCACGTGGCCTGCATCCTTCGCGGCCGCGGACGTGCTCGCTGTGGGCGGAAGGACACGGGGTCTGACCGTCATCGCCGCAATTTTGATCCAGAATGAGATCTCTGCTAATTGCCATCAAGGGCCAAGGACAAAGCTGCGCGCCGTTAAGCGGTCAACTTCCCCGCGGAGCGGAGCAAAGCGCGCAGTTCATCTATGGCGATCGGCATTATTGCGACCAACCCTGGGTCTGCCCCCAAAAAGTATGGGTATCTCTTTGCACTCTTCAACTGCAGAGTCCCAGTCAGATTCGACAGGTGAAGTTCCCGATGGTCGGCAACTGCACGGCCCCGACACGGATTACGGGTGACATAGCCCAGCATCTCTGCCGTGTTCATCGAAGCTGAATTGAGGCCGCGCACATTCTTGATCGTCTTGGGCTACTGTCCCTTGGCCATCATCGACTTCACCCAGTACGCAATCATCCGGTAGTCCAGCTTGTCGACAGGCACGTGGCCGATGACCTTCTGCACATGAAGGTCCAACATGGTCTGGTACGTCTTCACGGTCCCTCTCGACGGTCGGACCAGCAGGTCGTTGTGCTCTTGGATCACTTCGCCGACAGTCGGAATTACCGCCCTGTTATCCAGGAGTGCTTGCTGCGCGATTTCGAAGGATTGGCCAATCGCATCAAGCAACCGTTTCAGAGTTTCGGCCTCGGACTCGGACTCGACGGTGATGCCCTGTTGCTTCCGGACCTTGGAGTCGCGCCAGACCACCATGAAGGACGAAGAGCCGTCCTTTTTGACGCGTTTCCGGATACTAGCCACAAAAAAATGCTAGTTCGGTAACAACAGATTTTGAGGTTTTGTCAGCAGTCAGGGGCTGAAAAGCCCCTGACCTGCGACAACATCGTGCCCGAGGTGGGACTCGAACCCACACACCTTTCGATACCGCATTTTGAGTGCGGCGCGTCTGCCAATTCCGCCACTCGGGCGCGGATTACCGGGAGATCAGGGGCTACATTTCTGTGACCAACGCGATCCGTTCCCAGCACGCGAAACTACTCTACATGCAGATAGGCTGATTCGAAGAACCGGGCGCGCCGGGTGCAACAAAACCTGCGCAGGAGGCGTCCGCACTAAGATGGACATGAACCCGCCGAACCTTTTCAAGGAGATCCCGTGACCGAACAGACGGAGTCCACCCCCGCAGCCCAGCCGGCCCGACGCGTCGTCGTTGCCGAGGATGAAACCCTCATCCGCCTGGACATTATCGAGATCCTGAAGGGCGAAGGGTATGACGTCGTCGGCGAGGCCGACAACGGCGAGAAGGCAGTGGAACTGGCTGAGGAGCTCAAGCCGGACCTCGTGCTCATGGACGTGAAGATGCCCGTCATGGACGGCATCTCGGCAGCCGAGAAGATCGTCAAGGCCCGCATCGCCCCTGTTGTCCTGCTGACGGCCTTCAGCCAGAAGGAACTCGTGGAGCGTGCCCGCGACGCCGGCGCCATGGCGTACGTCGTCAAGCCCTTCACCCCGGCCGACCTCGTGCCGGCGATCGAGATCGCACTGTCCCGCCACGAGGAAATCAAGGCCCTCGAGAACGAGGTCTCGGACCTGCAGGAGCAGTTCGCCACCCGCAAGCTGGTGGAGCGTGCCAAGAGCCTCCTGACCACCAAGATGGGCCTCACCGAACCCGAGGCTTTCCGCTGGATCCAGAAGACCTCCATGGACCGCCGCCTCAGCATGCGCGAGGTCGCAGAGACCATCATCAACCAGGTCAACTAGCAGCAGCCAAAGGGCGGCAGTCCTCCCCCAGGAGAACTGCCGCCCTTTGGCGTCCCCACAACAACCACGACGCCGGTCCTCGCCGTCATCTCCGCCGGCACCATCCGCCGTCGTGCTTTAACGCCGAAGCGGGCCCCGCCAACCGGCAGGGCCCGCTTCAGTGAACAGGAATCAGTTCTTGTTCTTGGACTTCTTCTTCTCGGGCCAGGGGCCAACCTTTTCCTTGCGGGTGCTGCTGACCTTGGAGGTGTCGGCGAGGTCGCCCACCTTGTGGACCTTGAGCGAGTTCGTCGAACCCGCCTGTCCGGGAGGGGAACCGGCAGCGATGACCACGAGGTCACCTTCATCAACGAGCTTCATGTCCAGCAGGCTGCGGTCAACCTGTGCGGTCATCTCGTCGGTGTGGCCCACCATGGAGACCAGTACGGGACGGATGCCCCACGTGAGGGCTAGCTGGTTCCAGACGTGTTCCACCGGCGTGAAAGCGAAGACGGGCTTCACCGGACGGAGGCGGGACAGGCGCCGGGCAGAGTCACCGGACTGCGTGAACGTACAGATGTACTTGGCGTCCAGCTGGTCGGCGATCTCGACGGCGGCACGCGTGATGGCGCCACCGCGGGTCTTGGGCTTGGTCCCCAGCGGGGGGACGCGCTCCAGGCCGTGTTCCTCGGTGGATTCGATGATCCGTGCCATGGTCTTGACCGTCTCGATCGGGTACTGACCCACCGACGTTTCACCGGAAAGCATGACCGCGTCGGCACCGTCCAGTACTGCGTTGGCGCAGTCGGAAGCCTCGGCACGCGTCGGGCGCGGGTTGTCGATCATGGATTCCAGGACCTGCGTGGCCACGATGACCGGCTTGGCCCAACGGCGGGCCAGTTCGATGGCACGCTTCTGGACGATCGGCACCTCTTCGAGCGGCAGTTCAACACCGAGGTCGCCACGGGCAACCATGATCGCGTCGAACGCGTCAATGATCTCGTGGAGCTGGTCCACGGCCTGGGGCTTTTCGATCTTGGCGATCACCGGAACCCGGCGGCCTTCTTCGTCCATGATTTCGTGGACGCGCTTGATGTCGGAGGCGTCACGTACGAACGACAGCGCAACCAGGTCAACACCGCGCTTGAGGGCCCAACGGAGGTCGTCTTCATCCTTTTCGCTCAAGGCGGGGACGTTGACGGCAACACCGGGAAGGTTGATGCCCTTGTTGTTGGACACCTTGCCGCCAACGGTAACCGTTGCGACAACCTTGACGTCGTCAACCTCAGTGGCACGCATGGCCACCTTGCCGTCGTCGATCAGGAGTGTGTCGCCAACACGGACGTCCTCGGTGAGGCTCTTCAGTGTGGTGGAGCAGATGTCCTTGGTACCCGGAACGTCCTCGGTGGTGATGGTAAACGTGTCACCAACGGCAAGCTCGTGCGGACCATCCACAAAGCGGCCCAAGCGGATCTTGGGTCCCTGGAGGTCGGCCATGATGGCCACGGGCTTGCGAAGCTGGGCGGAAGCCTTGCGGACGTTTTCGTAGGTGTTGTCATGCACGGAGTAGTCACCGTGACTCATGTTCATGCGCGCAACATCGACGCCGGCTTCCAGCACCGCGAGGGTGTTGTCGAAGCTGGAAATAGCCGGGCCGAACGTTGCCACAATTTTCGCGCGTCTCATATACCTACCCTAAGTAGTGTGCTGGTGTTTGAGTAAAGAAAAGGTCCTGCCCGCGCTATAAGACCGCGATTGCCCGGTCTGTGGGGGCGACCGGTGCCGGGAGGATTGTGCTTCCCATGAGGAACTTGTCCACCGCGGCCGCGCAGGCGCGGCCTTCCGCGATGGCCCACACAATCAGGGACTGGCCACGACCGGCGTCACCGGCGACGAACACACCCTCTGTGTTCGTCATGTAGTAGCCGTCGCGGGCCACGTTGCCCCGACCGTCAAACTCTGCACTTACTTGTTCCGTGATCCCGGCCGGCTCGGCTCCGGTGAAGCCCAGGCTGAGGAAGACGAGATCCGCAGGGATGACCCGCTCGGTTCCGGCCTTCGGCAGGCGCCTGCCGTCCACGAATTCCGTTTCAGCCACCTTGACGCCGGTGAGCTTGCCGTTCTCGCCGACGAACTCAACGGTGGATGCCAGGTAGGTGCGCTCTCCGCCTTCTTCGTGGGCGCTGGCGACCTCGAAAAGGGTGGGGAACGTCGGCCACGGCTGGTGTGCGGCGCGCTCCAGCGGAGGCTGCTTGCCGATCGCCAAAGTGGTCACGGATGCGGCCTGCTGGCGGTGCGCGGTACCGATGCAGTCCGCACCGGTGTCGCCGCCGCCGAGGATGACCACGTGCTTGCCACGGGCATCGATGTGGTTTTCGGGGCTCTCCCCTGCCACCACACGGTTCGACGGAACCAGGTAGTCCATGGCGAAGTGGACGCCGTCCAGGTCGCGGCCAGGGATGGGCAGGTCGCGCGGCAGCGTAGCACCGGTGGCCACTACGACGGCGTCGTAACGGCGGCGCAGTTGCTCCCACGTGACGTCGGTACCCACTGCGACGCCGGTGCGGAAGCGCGTGCCTTCAGCCTTCATCTGCTCCAGGCGGCGGTCGACCTGTTCCTTCTCCATTTTGAAGTCGGGGATGCCGTAGCGGAGCAGTCCGCCGATTTTATCGTCGCGCTCGTACACGGCAACCGTATGGCCAACGCGGGTCAACTGCTGGGCAGCAGCAAGGCCGGCGGGACCGGAACCAACCACGGCCACCGTCTTGCCTGTCAGGCGGGTCGGGGGCAGAGGCTGGACCCAGTTGTTGTCGAACGCTTCGTCAATGATGGAAACCTCAACCTGCTTGATGGTCACAGCAGGCTGGTTGATGCCCAGAACACAGGACGCTTCACAGGGAGCCGGGCACAGGCGGCCGGTCCACTCCGGGAAGTTGTTGGTGGCGTGGAGGCGCTCAATGGCCTCTTCACCCTTGTCCCGCCACATGAGGTCGTTCCACTCGGGAATGAGGTTGCCCAGCGGGCAGCCCTGGTGGCAGAACGGGATGCCGCAGTCCATGCAGCGGCCCGCCTGGCTCCTCAGGACACCCTTCTCCTGGGCTTCGTACACTTCCTTCCAGTCCATGATGCGGACCGGGACAGGACGGCGTGGCTGCGTCTCGCGCTGCCGGACTTTCAGAAATCCGCGTGGATCAGCCACCGGTTACCTCCAGGATTCGAGACCATACTTCTTCGCCATCGGGGTCGAGTCCCTCTTCGATGGCGTCGAGACGGGTTTGCAGGACTGCGGCGTAGTCGCGCGGCAGTACTTTGGTGATGCGGGCGGCAGTGTCGTCGAAGTTTTCGAGCAGACGGCCGGCCAGGACGGATTCTGTTTCCTCCACGTGCTTGGTGAGCAGGCCGTGAACGATGTCGCGGTCTTCGGCATCCAGTTCCAGGAGCTGGAGTTCGCCGGAGTCGAGGGCCTGCTTGTTGACGCGCTCAGGCTGCAGGTCAAGCACGTAGGCGGTTCCACCGGACATGCCGGCACCGAAGTTGCGGCCGGTGCGGCCGATGATCAGCGTCTGGCCACCGGTCATGTACTCGCAACCGTGGTCGCCGATACCTTCGACGACGGCCGTGGCACCGGAGTTGCGGACCAGGAAGCGTTCGCCGACCTGCCCGCGAAGGAACATTTCACCGCTGGTGGCACCGTAGCCAATCACGTTGCCGGCAATGACGTTACGCTCCGCCTGGAAGACGTTGGTGCGGTCCGGGCGGACGATGATGCGTCCACCTGAGAGACCCTTGCCGACGTAGTCGTTGGAGTCGCCGAACATGCGCAGGGTGATGCCTGCGGGCAGGAAGGCGCCCAGGGACTGGCCGGCGGTGCCGTTGAGGGTGACATCGATCGTGTCGGTTGCCAGTACATCCGTGCCGAACGTCTTGGTCACCACATGGCCCAGCATCGTGCCCACGGAACGGTCGGTGTTGATGACGTCCAGGGTGATCTTGACCGGCATGCGGTCGCTGAGGGCTTCCTGGGCCATGGTGATCAGGCGCTGGTCGAAGTGCTTGTCCAGCTCATGGTTCTGGCCCACCATGTTGCGCAGCGGAACGTCGTCGTCGAACTCAAGGCCGTGGAGGATCGGATCGAGGTCCAGTCCTTCTGCCTTCCAGTGATCGATAGCCTCACGGGTATCCAGCACCTCTGAGTGTCCGATTGCCTCTTCAAGGCTGCGGAAACCGAGCTCGGCCAGGATTTCGCGGACTTCCTCGGCAAGGAATTCGAAGAAGTTGACCACGAACTCGGGCTTGCCGGTGAACCGGGCACGAAGCTCCGGGTTCTGCGTGGCAACGCCCACCGGGCAGGTGTCCAAGTGGCACACGCGCATCATGATGCAGCCTTCAACCACAAGCGGAGCAGTGGCGAAGCCGTATTCCTCGCCACCCAGCAGGGCAGCGATGACAACATCGCGTCCAGTCTTGAGCTGGCCGTCCACCTGAACCACAACACGGTCGCGGAGGCCGTTGAGCATCAGGGTCTGCTGGGTCTCGGCCAGGCCAAGCTCCCAGGGCACACCCGCGTGCTTCAGCGAGTTCAGCGGCGAGGCGCCGGTACCGCCGTCGTGACCTGAGACAAGCACGACGTCGGCCTTCGCCTTGGTGACGCCGGACGCCACCGTGCCGATCCCGACTTCCGAAACGAGCTTCACATGTACCCGGGCCGAAGGGTTGGCGCGCTTGGCATCGTAGATGAGCTGCGCCAGGTCCTCGATCGAGTAGATGTCGTGGTGCGGGGGCGGGGAAATGAGCCCGACGCCAGGGGTTGAGTGGCGGGTGCGGGCTACCCAGGGGTAGACCTTCTGGGCCATGAGCTGGCCGCCTTCACCGGGCTTGGCGCCCTGTGCCATCTTGATCTGGATGTCGTCGGCGTTGGTCAGGTACAGGCTGGTGACACCAAAGCGGCCGGATGCGATCTGCTTGATGGCGGACCGGCGCTCGGGGTCAAGGAGACGCTCCACGTCTTCGCCGCCTTCGCCGGTGTTGGACTTGGCGCCCAGGCGGTTCATGGCGATGGCGAGGGTTTCGTGGGCTTCCTTGGAAATGGAGCCGTAACTCATGGCACCCGTGGAGAAACGCTTGACGATGCTGGATACCGGCTCGACTTCCTCCAGCGGAACTGCCGGGCGGATGCCGTCCTTGAACTTGAGCAAACCACGAAGGGTCATCAGGTTCTGGGATTGGTCGTCAACGCCCTTGGTGTAGGACTTGAAGATGTCGTAGCGGCGTTCCCGGGTGGCGTGCTGCAGGCGGAACACCGTCTCCGGGTTGAAGAGGTGCGGTTCGCCGTCGCGGCGCCACTGGTACTCGCCGCCGCCAAGCAGCGGGCGGTGCGGGTGCTCGATGCCACCTTCCGGGTACGCCATCTGGTGGCGGGCGGAAACTTCGGCGGCGATAACGTCCAGGCCCACGCCACCCAGCTGGGAATGCGTGCCCGAGAAGAATTCGTCAACGAGTTCCTGGGAAAGGCCCAGTGCCTCGAACGTCTGGGCACCCGTGTAGGAAGCCACCGTGGAGATGCCCATCTTGGACATGATCTTCAGGACGCCCTTGCCCAGGCCCTTGATGAGGTTGTAGACACCGTCTTCAGGGGTGACACCTGCGACGTCACCCTCTGCGATCAGCTGTTCCACCGATTCCATGGCAAGGTACGGGTTCACGGCCGAGGCGCCATAACCGATGAGTACGGCCACGTGGTGCGTCTCGCGGACATCGCCGGCCTCGACCACCAGCGCGGTCTTGGTGCGGTTGGCGCTGCGGAGCAGGTGGTGATGGACGGCGCTGACCAGCAGGAGCGACGGAATGGGTGCCCACTGGGCGTTGGAGTCGCGGTCGGACAGCACGATGTACTGCACGCCACGGTTGATGGCGCCGGAAACCTGCTCACAGATTTCCGTGAGGCGGGCACGCAGTGCTGCTTCGCCGCCCTCGGGGCGGTAAAGGCCGCGCACCTTCATGGCGATGCGGTCGCCGTCGGCGTTCTCGATGTTGGCGATCTTGGCGAGCTGGTCGTTGTTGATCACAGGGAAAGGCAACGAGATCTGCGGCTGGCGGACCTGCTTGCCGTCAAGGAGGTTGCCGTTGGGCCCGATGGCGCACTTCAGTGACGTGACCAGTTCCTCGCGGATGGCATCCAACGGCGGGTTGGTGACCTGCGCAAACGACTGCACGAAGTAGTCGAACAGCAGGCGGGGACGCTTGGAGAGCACGGCGACCGGAGTATCCGAGCCCATGGCACCCAGCGGTTCTGCACCGGTACGGGCCATCGGTCCGATCAGGATCTTCAGTTCCTCCGTGGTGTAGCCGAAGGTCCGCTGCCGGATGTTCACCGAGGCAGCGGTGTGGACCACGTGCTCACGCTCGGGAAGCTCGTTGATGTCGATCAGGTTGTCCTTGAGCCATTCGGCCCACGGGTTGGCCGCTGCGACCTCGGCCTTGACCTCGGCGTCGTCGATGATGCGCCCGGCCTCGGTGTCCACCAGGAACATCTTGCCGGGGGCCACACGACCCTTTTTGACCACGTTGGACGGCTCGACTTCGATCACGCCAACTTCGGACGCGAAGACGATCAAGCCGTCTTCGGTGATCCAGTAGCGTCCGGGGCGCAGGCCGTTGCGGTCCAGGGTGGCACCTACGAGGTTGCCGTCGGTGAAGGACACGGCGGCAGGACCATCCCACGGTTCCATGAGCAGCGAGTGGTACTCATAGAACGCACGGCGTGCCGGATCCATGGTGGCATGGTTTTCCCAGGCCTCCGGGATCATCATCATGATGGAGTGCGTGATGGGGCGGCCGGAGAGCCACAGGAGCTCGGCAACTTCATCGAAGGACGCCGAGTCGGAAGCACCGGGGGTGCAGATCGGGTACAGCTCTTCCGGGGTGTCTCCCAGCAGCGGGCTCGCAAGCTGGGATTGGCGTGCGCGCATCCAGTTGCGGTTGCCTTTGACCGTGTTGATTTCACCGTTGTGCGCGATCGTGCGGAAAGGCTGGGCCAACGGCCAGGAGGGGAACGTGTTGGTGGAGAAACGCGAGTGGACGATCGCAAGCTTTGTCTTGAAGCGCTTGTCCGAAAGGTCCGGGTAGAACGGCTCCAGCTGGGCCGTGGTCAGCATGCCCTTGTACACGATGGTGCGGGAGGACAGGGAGGGGAAGTAGACGCCGAACTTGTTCTGCGCGCGCTTGCGGATGCGCCAGGCGCGGGAATCGAGTTCGTTGCGCTCCAACTGCTCACCGGTGGCGGAGGCAAGGAACGGCTGGGAGAAGTACGGCATGCACGCACGGGCCATCGCGCCCACGAGGTCCGCAACCACGGGAACTTCGCGCCAGCCAAGGACCGTCAGGCCCTCATCCGCGGCGAGTGCCTCGATTCCTGCCTTGGCCGTGGCAGCCTCACGCGGCTCGGCGGGGAGGAAGGCGGTGCCTGCCACGTACTGTCCGGGAGCCGGCAGTTCAAATTCAGTGACTGCGCGGAAGAACTCATCCGGAATCTGCATCAGGAGGCCTGCGCCGTCCCCAGTGCCCTCGTCGGCGCCAACTGCGCCGCGGTGTTCCAGGTTGCGGAGGGCGGTCAGCGCCGCTTCCACGATGTCGTATCCCGGTTCGCCGCGAAGCGTGGCAATGATAGCCAGGCCGCAGGCGTCCTTCTCCTTGTCCGGGGAGTAGAGTCCCTGTGCCTCCGGCAGCGCGGCGAAGCGCTTGAACGGAGACGTGGCGCCCTGAGGTTCGATGTTTTCGGACCAACCGGGGTTATGAAGATGGGTCATGGGAGACGTCCTTCCTCGTGATCGTGCGTATGGAAGGGACAACGTTGGCCCCACCTTGCCTGCCCTTGTGATGGGCACAACAAAGCGCTAGTTAGTGGAAATTGTAGGCCAGCCGATCATGCGCAACGAACAGTTACGCAGACCTCTGGCCCCGGCAAGACCGGTGAACATCGGTATGCTGCGATCCGGTTTCCGGGGTGCCACGACGCTGTGGACTGGGCCCTCCGAGCGGTGACTCTGTTGCCCCTTTACCTGCGGTGACTACTTGGTGTCGTCAACCACCGGCGAGGATCCGGGGGCCTTCCTTGCGGCAGCCGCAGCAGAGTCAGATCCGGAGCTGGCCTGGGTGCCTTTGGCCGGATCCCCTGCTGCATCCTGCGGCTCGTCAACGTGGCCCGGATCGCTTTGGTTATCTGGGAGATTACCACGGGAACCACTATCCGAGACAGATGGGTCCGCATCATGACTGGTGACGCTGGTCACGGGAGAGGTTTCACCCGCGGCTGCAGCTTTGGGCTCGCGTCCTGGCAGATACGCGCTCTCCCGCTCATTTTTGCCGCCCCGGCCCAGCGCGATGAAGAGGGCCAACGCAAGGAGGAACACGAGGATACTCGTCCAAACGTTAAGCCGCGTGGTGATGCCGAAGAGGCTGATCTGCTCTGCGTCGTCTATCCTGAGCGCCTCGATCCAGACCCGGCCCAGGGTGTAGTACATCGCGTACAGCCAGAACAGCCGGCCACGGCGGAACGAGAACCTGCGGTCCAGCAGGAGGAGGATCGCCACGCCCAACAGGTTCCACAGGAACTCATAGAGGAATGTGGGGTGGAACAGCGTGTCTGCGGGCATGCCGGCCGGGAAATTGGCATTGGCCGGATCGATCTGCAAGCCCCACGGCAGAGTGGTGGGAGCGCCGAACAGCTCCTGGTTGAACCAGTTCCCCCACCGGCCGATCGCCTGGGCAAGGAGCAGCCCCGGGGCGGCGGCGTCCAGGAACGCAGTGAGCTTGACGCCTGCCCTGCGGCAGCCTATCCATGCGCCCACGGCACCCAGGAGCACCGCACCCCAGATGCCCAGGCCGCCACGCTGGATCTGGGGTATCAGCGACAGATCCCCCGTGCCGTCAAAACCCGGACCGAAGTATGCGTCCGGCGAGGAGAACACGTGGTAGAGACGGCCGCCGATGATGCCAAAGGGGATCGCCCAGATGGCGATGTCCCAGAGGCTGCCTTCGGGGGTCCCACGGCGCTTCCAGCGGGCGGACGTCAGCCACAGGCCGACCACGATGCCCGCCAGGATGCAGAGGGCGTATGCGTGGATACGCAACGTCCCCCACGGCAGTGGAATGTCGAAACCGGACCAGGTGGGGCTCGGAATGCTCAGGGGAACCATTGCCGCTGCGTGGAGGACGGTCTGCATGGGGCTTCGTTGCTTCCTTCTTTAGGCGTCTGCAGCGGCCCGGCCAAGACCGGCGCTGAGGTTCTTGGTGAGTTGCCCGACGGCGTCCACGCCACCGTCGCGCAGTGCCGCGACGAGTGCTGAACCCACAATGACTCCGTCAGCGTACGCAGCGATTTCGCGGACGTGGTCAGGACTGGAAACACCCAGGCCGACACACACGCGCTCGGCGCCGGCAGCGTGGGCGCGGGCCACGACGTCTTCGGCGCTGCTGCTCACGGACTGGCGGGCTCCTGTGACACCCATGATGGATACCCCGTACACAAAGCCACGGCTGGCCTTCACGGTCATGTCCAGCCGTTCAGGCGTGGAGGAGGGAGCCACCAGGAACACGCGGTCAAGTCCGTACTTGTCCGAGGCCTCGAACCATTCCGCGGCCTCGTCCGGGATCAGGTCCGGGGTGATGAGCCCTGCTCCCCCGGCTTCAGCCAGGCGGCGGGAGAACTCGTCCACGCCCAGCCGCATCACCGGGTTCCAGTACGTCATCACCAGCACGGCAGCTTCCGTGACGGCCGTGATACCGGCGACGACGTCGAAGACGTCCGCTACGCGGAATCCGTTGGCAATCGCCTCCGTGGTGGCCGCCTGGATCACGGGGCCATCCATGACGGGGTCGGAATACGGGATGCCGATCTCGATCAGGTCGGCACCATTGCGCGCCAGGGCAATGCCGGCGTCGATGCTCGCCTGCACGGTGGGGTAACCCGCGGGGAGGTATCCCACGAGGGCTGCCCGCCCCTCGGCCTTGGCGCGGTCGATGGCGGCTGCGGACTTGCTGGCGAAGTGTTCAGTCATCAGTTCTGGTCCTCATCTACGTCCACGGCGGGCCCGGCAACGCGCTCGGCAGGCCCTTTCGGCTTGCGGGTGGACAGGGTGGTTCCCTTCACGTGGCCTTCCTCGTCCAGCATGTTGAACCAGGCCGCCGCTGTCTCAACGTCCTTGTCTCCACGGCCGGAGAGGTTGACGATGATCGTGACGTCGGCGGGATTGTCCTTGCCTTCGGTGAGGCGCCGGCCCACCTTGATGGCGCCGGCCAGGGCGTGCGAGGACTCGATGGCCGGGATGATGCCCTCGGTACGGCACAGGAGGCTGAACGCATCCATGGCTTCGGTGTCCGTGATCGGCTCGTACGTAACGCGTCCGATGTCGGCAAGGTAGGAGTGCTCGGGACCGACGCTGGGGTAGTCCAGCCCCGCGGAGATCGAGTGCGATTCAATGGTCTGTCCGTCTTCGTCCTGCATGAGGTACGAGCGGGCACCGTGGAGGACGCCGGGGCGGCCCAGGGAGATGGCAGCCGCGTGGCGGCCGGTCTCAAGCCCCTCGCCACCGGCTTCGAATCCGTAGATCTTGACCGAAGCGTCGTCCAGGAAGCTGTGGAACAAGCCAATGGCGTTGGAGCCGCCGCCAATGCAGGCGCAGACGGCGTCGGGCAGCTTGCCTGTCTGCTCCAGGATCTGGGCGCGGGCTTCCTCCCCGATCACCTCATGGAAGAAGCGGACCATGGCCGGGAACGGGTGCGCACCAGCAGCAGTGCCCAGGAGGTAGTGGGTGGTGTCAACGTTGGATACCCAGTCGCGCAAAGCATCATTGATGGCGTCCTTGAGCGTTTGCGAACCGTTGGTCACCGGCACGACGGTGGCGCCGAGCAGCTGCATCCGTGCAACGTTGAGTGCCTGGCGCCGGCAGTCCTCGGCACCCATGTACACCACGCACTCAAGGCCGAGCAGTGCTGCCGCCGTGGCACTTGCAACGCCGTGCTGGCCTGCACCGGTTTCGGCGATGACGCGGGTCTTGCCCATGCGCTTGGCGAGCAGTGCTTGGCCGAGGACGTTGTTGATCTTGTGCGAACCTGTGTGGTTCAGGTCCTCGCGCTTGAGGAAGATCCGTGCCCCGCCGGCATGCTCCGAGAAACGCTGGGCTTCAGTCAGGAGAGAGGGACGGCCGGAGTAGTTCTTGTTGAGATCCTTCAGCTGTGCCAGGAACTCCGGATCGGCCTTTGCCTTCTCGAACGTGTCCTGGACTTCGTCCAAGGCAGCGATCAGGGACTCGGGCATCCAGCGTCCGCCGTATTTGCCGAAGTAAGGCCCGGTAGCGTTGCGCAGCGAGGCTCCCCCTTGCAGGAATGCATCAGCGGCATTCTCATTCGAGCTTGCTGTTGGCGCGTCCACCATCAGTCTCACCGTCCTGTTCGAGTTGGTTCAATGTGTAGTTCCACGTGCCACAAGGCAGCCGCAGGCGCACTGCGCCTGGGCTGCCTCGTGACGGTCGCCTTGCTGCAGGTCCTGTCTCAGTTCCTGGCGGCGATGGCGGCAGCTCCGGCTGCCTTGAATTCAGTAATCCGTTCACGCGGCGTGGAGTCGCTGACCAGCGCCTCCCCCACCAGGATGGCGTCGGCGCCGCTGGCTGCGTACTGGAAGACGTCGTCCGCGGTCCGCACGCCGGACTCGGCGACAACGACTGCCCCGGCCGGAATCAAACCGGCCAGCGAACCGAAAACGGAACGGTCGACGTCGAGCGTCTTCAGGTTGCGGACGTTGACACCGATAATCCTGGCGTTCGCGGCCGCAGCGCGCTCAACTTCCTCTTCCGTGTGCGTTTCCACCAGGACGCTCATGCCCAGGTCATGGCTGAGCGCACTGTAGTCCGCAAGTTGCGCATCGGAGAGTGCCGCGACGATCAGGAGGATCAGGTCGGCGCCGTGGGCACGGGCTTCCCATATCTGGTACTCGTCAACGGTGAAATCCTTGCGGAGCAAGGGAACGTCGACGGCGGCGCGTACGGCGTCGAGATCAGCCAGCGAACCGCCGAAACGGCGCTGCTCGGTGAGCACGCTGATGACGGAGGCTCCACCATCGGCGTACTGGGCTGCGAGGGAAGCGGGATCGGCGATCGGTGCCAGGTCTCCCTTTGACGGGCTGCGGCGTTTGATTTCCGCGATGACCTTCAATTCCCCGCGGTCAGCCGAAGGACCACCCAGGGCAGTCCAGGCATCCCTGGCCGGGGATGCCCCGGCAACGAGGTCCTTGAGCTCGGCGATGGACACGAGCCGGCGTCGGGAGTCCATCTCCTCCTTGACGCCGACGATGATGTCATCAAGAACGGTCACGGTTAGTGGCCGTTGTTCTGCAGCTTGCTGCCACCCACTCCGTAGCCGGCCTTGCGCATGGCCCAACCGACAATGAGGCCGATCACCATGACCACAGCACCGCCGATGAAGATCGGGGTGTTGGCGATGACGAACGCGATGGAGCAAATCAGCGCGCCAACGAGCATCACAATGACGCAGGTCCAGGCAGCCGGGCTGTTGCCGTGGCCGATGGCGTCGGCGTGGCTGGCCATCTTGGACTCTGCTTGGTTTGCGGACACAGTGGTTTTGCTCATGTGGAATCTCCTCAGGGTGAATACTGCTTACATTCTGCCATTTATTGACAGCGGCCGGGGACAACGCGCCTCTGACCTGCCCTGGGGGCGGCTATGTTGCGAAGCGGGTGCGTCCGGCCCTTCCGGATGGCTTAGGTGGGGTCCTCGCCGCGGGACAACCTGTCCCAGCTGTCGATCTCATCGACGGGCTCCGAAGTAGGCGCCGCACCGCGGCTTGACGCGTCGTATTTGGTCCGGGCTTTCCAGTAGCGGCCCGCAATCGGCAACAGCAGTCCGCACACGGCCAGCAGTGCTGCCGCCACGATCGCGAGCACCGGGAACGCCGTGGCGGCAACCTCCGCCTGTCCCCCGGAAACGCCGGTAGCAGCGGCGATCGAACCCTGTGCAGCCCCCAGTGGGCCGGCCAGTACCGTGACCGCAGCAAGAATGATCCCCGCACCGGAAAGCACCACGATAGCGGCAATGATCCAGCGGGCAATCTTTCCGGCAATGGATGCTGCCAACCCACCTGCCAAGGCAACGATCGCCAGCGCGGTCACGGCCGTGGCCGCTTTGTTGCCGGGAACATCCAAAGTGCTCGAGGCAGTGGATGCGGGGTCTAAATGGACTTCGATCCAGGTTTGCGTTGTGGCCCCGAACACTGCGAAGGCCAGGATTGCCGTGGCCAGGACCAGGGTGGACTTGCGCGCCCACCCCGGTGTCGCCGTGGCGGTGCTCCGTGCTTCAGCGGGCATCAGGCGGGGGTCCCGCCGTCGACGGTTCCTGCATCCGGAACCGTTTCAGCGGAAATGTTCCGGAGCGAACCTGCCGTATGGACAGCCCGCAGCGGGGCAGCGGCCTTGTTTACGGTCTCCAAGGCTTCCGACGGTTTGTGCGAGTCCGCCACGATGCCGCCACCGGCCTGGACGTAGGCGCGGCCTTCACGCAGCAGGGCGGAACGGATGGCGATGGCCATGTCCATGTCCCCCGCGAAATCCAGGTATCCCACGACGCCGCCGTAGATGCCCCGGCGGTGGGGTTCGAGCTCGTCCAGCAAGCGCAACGCCCGCGGCTTCGGAGCGCCGGACAAGGTGCCGGCGGGGAAGGTGGCCTTGAGGACATCGTAGGCTTTCGCATCCGGGGCGAGTTCCCCCACCACGGTGGACACCAGGTGCATGATGTGGCTGAAACGCTCAACCTCCATGAACTGGGTGACATCCACGGTTCCGGCGACGCAGACCTTGGAGAGGTCGTTGCGGGACAGGTCCACCAGCATGAGGTGCTCAGCACGTTCCTTCTGGTCGGCCAGCAGCTCAGCGGCCAAGGCCTTGTCCGCTTCAACGGTCTTGCCGCGGGGGCGCGAGCCGGCGATCGGATGGGTGATGACCTCGCCACCGGTGACCGTTACCAGGGCCTCGGGCGACGAACCCACAATCGAGTACTCGCGGCCGTCGGCATCCTCCAGGCTGAAGATGTACATGTAGGGGCTGGGGTTGGTGTTCCGCAGAACGCGGTACACATCCAGCGGATCGGCGGCGCACTCCATCTCGAAGCGGCGGGAAATCACCACCTGGAAGACTTCGCCGTCAACGATCGCTTCCTTGCCGCGGTCGATGGCAGCCAGGTACTTGTCCTCGTCCCAACGTTCCTGGACGCTGGAGGCGAAATCGAGCGCGGCGGTTTCCAGCACGGACACCGGCTGGGCCACCGGCGTGCTGATTTGCTCCAGGAGGTTCTTGACCCGGGCCACGGCATCGTGCCAGGCCTCGTCCACGCGCTCGGAACTGTTGTCGAAGTTAATGGCATTCGCGATCAGCAGGACCGTACCGTCCACGTTGTCATGGACGGCCATGTCGGTGACCAGGTTCAGCGCCATTTCGGGGAGCTGGAGATCATCTTCGGGCGGCGTGGTCAGCCGTTCCCAGTGGCGGACTGCTTCCCAGCCGAGGAAGCCGACCAGGCCGGACGTGAATGGCGGCAGGCCCTCAAAGCGCTTCGTTTCCAGCGCCGCGATGGTGTCACGGACGGCGTCCACGGGGTTGCCCTCCACGGGCACGCCCACGGGCGGCTGGCCGATCCAGTGTGCCTGGCCGTCCTTGGTGGTCAGCGTGGCGCGGGACTTCGCGCCGATAAAGGAATAGCGCGACCATGACCCGCCCACTGCCGCGGACTCCATGAGGAACGTTCCGGGCTGGCCCTGTGCCAGCTTGCGGTACAACCCGATAGGGGTCTCGGCGTCGGCCAGGACTTTGAGTCGGACTGGGATGACACGGCTGTGGACGGCGAGTTCGCGGAACTCTTCCAGGCCCGGGCTGATGATTCCAAGGTCCTGCATGGCTATTCTTTTCCGCCTTTGGTTTTGGTGGTGCGTCTTTACAGAGACTGTGTGGTTTCCTGGTCCGGGCTGCCGGTGACGACCGTGAAGCCGCGTCCGTCAAAGCATGTCCGGGTGCCGGTGTGGCAGGCCGCACCCACCTGGTCAACACGGACCAGCAGGGCGTCGCCGTCGCAATCGAGGGCAACGGACTTCACGAACTGAACGTGTCCTGAAGTGTCGCCCTTGCGCCAGTATTCCTGCCGGGACCGGGAATAGAACGTGACGCGTCCGGTTGTCATGGTGCGGTGCAGGGCCTCGTCATCCATCCAGCCGAGCATGAGGACCTCGTGGGTGTCATGCTGCTGGATGATGGCAGCCACGAGCCCGGCAGCATCACGCTTGAGGGCGCCGGCGATCTCCTGCGGCAAGGGACCCGAGGGGTCGATGGATGGCTCCACGGCAGGAGTTGGGCTGGGGGCTGACTGCTCAGACATCAGATCAAGTCTAGTGCCTCCGCAGGGACCGATTTTCTGCGGCGGTTCCTCTGCGCAACAACGCTGCGATCGTGCTAGTTTCACAAGTGATGCATTTCGTCGATCCTTCCCGAGAAGTACTGGCCGAAACTTTGCTTGCGGCCGGACCTGACTCCCCCACGCTCTGTGAAGGGTGGCTGACCCGGGACCTCGCAGCGCATCTGTACCTGCGCGAGAGAAAAGCCGCGGTAGGCATCGGACTGCTGATCCCCAGCCTTGGCAAAGCCTCGGACAAGGCGACGGCCAAGCTTGCGGCAAAGTTGAAGACGGGCGACGACTACGCCAACCTCGTGAAGACCTTCCGCGCAGGCCCCCCGGCCTTCTCGCCTTTGAAGATCAAGGCACTGGACGAAACGTCGAACCTCATCGAGTACTTCGTGCACACAGAAGACATCCGTCGCGCAGGCGACCGTTGGGCGCCACGGGCTTTGGACGAGGCCTATTCGGATGCCCTTTGGGACGACCTCATCAAGCGCGCCGCCTTCCTGTACCGCGGCGTGGATCTCGGGATCGTCCTCGTCCGGCCCACCGGTCCGCGCCATGTGGCCAAGCGGGCGCCTGTGTCGGTGGCGATCGTGGGCGAGCCAGGCGAACTCGTCATGCACGCCCACGGCCGGACCAGCCAGGCCCTGGTCACCTTCGAAGGCCAACCGGACGCCGTTGCCCTGCTCCAGTCGGCGGACATCGGCCTCTGACACCCTGCGGCTTAACAGGAAAGGGCCACCCCGCGGGGTGGCCCTTTCCTGTTAAGTGCTTCCTTACCGGACTTCGAAGCCGGCCGTGCGGATCGCCGTTTTAACCTGGGCAATCATGTCGTCCGGCCCGAAATGGAAAACGGAGGCGGCCAGGACGGCATCGGCGCCGGCCTCGATGGCGGGCGGGAAGTGTGCCGGTTCCCCTGCGCCACCGGAAGCGATGATGGGAATCGTGACGGCGGAGCGGACCAGCCGGATCAATTCAAGGTCGAAGCCGTCCTTGGTGCCGTCGGCGTCGATGGAGTTCAGGAGGATTTCCCCCACTCCCCTGTCGGCGGCTTCTTTCGCCCAGGCCACGGCGTCGATGCCGGTTCCCTTGCGGCCGCCGTGGGTGGTCACTTCAAAGCCCGACGGCGTCGGCGCGTCACCTTCACGGATGCGCCGCGCATCTACGGACAGCACCAGGACCTGTGAACCGAAATGGCGGGTGATCTCATCGATGACCCCGGGCCGGGCCACGGCCGCAGTGTTGATGGACGCTTTGTCCGCACCGAAGCGAAGCAGCTTGTCCACCTCCGCGACTCCCCGCACACCCCCACCGACCGTCAACGGAATGAAGACTTCCTCGGCGGTCCGGCGAACGACGTCGAACGTGGTCTCCCGGTTGCCCGACGACGCCGTGACGTCCAGGAACGTCAGTTCGTCCGCGCCGCCGTTGTCATAGCGGTGGGCAAGTTCGACCGGGTCGCCCGCATCCCGGAGGCCTTCAAAATTCACGCCTTTGACCACGCGTCCGGCGTCAACATCCAGGCAGGGGATGACGCGTACGGCTACAGCCATGTGTTGCTCCTCAGTTGTGCTGTGCTCTGGTGCTTTGCCGGGTCAGATACGGCAGGCGTGGATGCTGCTGACCAGGATCGCACGTGCGCCGAGGTCGTAGAGTTCATCCATGATCCGGTTGGTTTCCTTCTTGGGAACCATGGACCGCACGGCAACCCATTCGGAGTCGCGCAGCGGCGAGACCGTGGGAGATTCGAGTCCGGGCGTGAGCGCCGCGGCATCCTCCACCAGGTCCTTCCGGATGTCGTAGTCCATGAGGACGTACTGGCGTGCCACCAGGACGCCCTGCAGGCGGCGGATCAGCACCTCGATTTCCTTCGCGGTGCCATTCGCGGCCCCGCCCTCCCCACTGCGGCGGATGAGTACGGCCTCGGACTTCAGGATCGGATCCCCGAAGATCTCCATGCCGGCTGCCTTGAGGGTGTTGCCGGTTTCCACGACGTCGGCGATCGCATCGGCAACGCCAAGCCGGACCGACGACTCTACGGCGCCGTCCAGGCGGACCACTTTGGCGTTGACGCCCCGGTCTGCAAGGTAGTCGCGGAGGAGCCCGTCATAGCTGGTGGCGAGCCGCTTGCCTTCCAGCTGCTCGACGCCGGTGAAGTCGCCCACCGGACCGGCGAAACGGAACGTGGAGGCCGCGAAACCGAGGGGCAGGAGCTCTTCGGCTTCCACTTGCGCGTCAAGCAGGAGGTCGCGGCCGGTAATGCCGACGTCCAAGGTTCCCTGACCTACGTAGACGGCAATGTCACGGGGCCGCAGGAAGAAGAATTCGATGTCGTTGTCCGGATCGACCATGACCAGTTCGCGGGAGTCACGACGCTGGCGGTAGCCGGCCTCGGAGAGCATGGCCGAGGCGGCTTCGGAGAGGGATCCCTTGTTGGGAACTGCTACACGGAGCATGGGAAGGCTTTCTGTTGGGTGTGGAAGAGGAACAGGCACTGGGCCACGCAGCTGCCCGGCGCGGATCCAGGATCGGGACATCCCTGGCATGGGAGCCATCTCCTTGGAGAGCGCGGAGCGGCGTGGCTAGAGATGCTTGTAAACGTCTTCCAGGCTGAGGCCCTTGGCGAGCATCAGGACCTGCAGGTGGTACAGCAGCTGGGAGATTTCCTCGGCTGCGGCCTCGTCGGATTCGTATTCCGCTGCCATCCAGACCTCGGCGGCTTCTTCAACGACTTTCTTGCCGATGCCATGGATTCCGGAGTCCAGTTCGGCAACCGTACGCGAACCTGCCGGGCGGGTCGCTGCTTTCTCACTCAGTTCTGCGAACAGCGTCTCGAAATTCTTCACGCCCTCCAGAGTACTTGCTTCGGGGCTGCCCCCGCGTTCCGGTCCGTTGCATGACAAAGGGGATGTGAGTGAACACACACCCACATCCCCTTCCAGCCGGCGATCCGGCCTAGCTGAACTGCTTGAGGGTCAGGGCTGTCGCAAGGGCAGCCGTGACGGCCTCATGGCCCTTGTCCTCGGTGGAACCGGGAAGACCGGCGCGGTCCAGGCCTTGCTGCTCGGTGTCGCAGGTCAGCACGCCAAAGCCCACCGGAACTCCGGTGCTGACACTGACATCGGTGAGTCCCGACGTCGCAGCCTGGCACACGTAATCGAAGTGCGGCGTGCCGCCGCGGATGACCACGCCCAAAGCCACGACGGCGTCAAAGTGCGGTGCGAGCCTGGCGGCGGCTACCGGGAGCTCAAAGCTGCCGGGTACCCGGATCACCGATGGTTCGGCAATGCCGGCTTCCTTGGCTGCCCGCAGGGCACCGTCAAGAAGTCCGTCCATGATTTGTGTGTGCCAGCTGGCCGCGACGATCGCGAGCTTCAGCTGGGACGTTTCCTCGGGGTTGAGGGTGGTGAGGTCGATGGTAGGGGCGCCGTGTCCGCTCATGGTGTACTGGGGGTTTCCGATCAGTCGTGGTCGTTGTCAAAAGTTGTTGCCGGCTTCTTGCCGTTGCTGACCGGCTCAACAGTGAGTGCCAGCAAGTGGTCCATCCGGTCCTTCTTGGTTTGCAGGTAGCGGAGGTTCTGTTCGCGGGAGGGAACCTCGGTGGGAACCATCTCCACCACGGTGACGCCTGCCTGGGCAAGGCGGTTCTGCTTGTCGGGGTTGTTGCTCAGCAACCTGACTTCGCTCAGGCCCATCTCCGCCAGGATCTGGCCGGCGGCTTTGTAGGACCGCGCGTCCACCGGCAGTCCCAGCTGTTCGTTGGCCTCCACGGTGTCAAAGCCCGCTTCCTGGAGCGCATAGGCCTTGATCTTGTTCGCCAGACCGATCCCCCTCCCCTCCTGCCCCCGCAGGTACAGCAGCGTGCCGCCTTCGGCCTGAATGAGCTCGAGGGCGTAGGCAAGCTGTTCCCCGCAGTCGCAGCGGTAGGACCCGAAGACGTCACCGGTCAGGCACTCCGAATGCAGGCGCACCAGTGGTGCCTGCCCGTTCCTGGGCGGGTTCGGGGAACTGACTGCCAGGTGTTCGTGCCCGGTTTCATGATCCGTCCATGCCTGAGCCACGAAGTCGCCAAAGGCCGTGGGCAATTGCACGATAGGCCCACCGCTCACAGGATGCGGCGCAGCTCCCATGGCGTCGCTGCTGCGTGTTGTCGATGTGGTCATCGCTTCTCCTCGTCTGCCAGTGAAACATGTGCCGCTCCGGACTCTACCGCCTCGACGTAGGACACGAGGTCCTCGATCGAGATGAGGGGACATCCGTGTCCAGCGGCAAAGTCACGCAGGCTGTCCAGCCGCATCATTTCACCGTCGTCATGGACCAACTCGGCGATCACGCCCACCGGGGCAAGCCCGGCCAGGCGGCAGAGGTCCACGGCTGCTTCCGTGTGGCCCGGGCGCTCACGCACTCCTCCCTTAACGGCCCGCAAGGGAAAAGTATGCCCCGGGCGGGTCAATTCTTCCGGCGTGCTTCGCGGATCGGCCAGGATCCTTGCCGTCAGGGCCCGGTCCGTGGCCGAGATCCCGGTGCTGACACCGTGTGCGGCATCGCAGGAGACCGTATACGCGGTCCCCTTGGCGTCCTGGTTCACCTCCACCATGGGCGGCAGGTCAAGTGCGTCCGCGCGTTCGCCGTCGAGGGGGACGCAGATGACGCCCGAAGAATACCGGATGGTCCAGCCCATGAGCGCGGGAGTGGCATGTTCAGCCGCGAAAATGATGTCGCCCTCGTTCTCGCGGTCCTCGTTGTCCACCACGATGACGGCCTGCCCTGCAGCCATCGCCGCGATGGCGGTTTCCACCGGGTCCAGCCCGTGGCGGCGAACCGTTGCCGGCGTTGTGGTTACCGGGGTGTTCATCGGGCGGCCCCCGGTCCTGCCGGAGCCGTACCTGATGCTGGCTGCGGGGCGAAGGCCAGCAGTCGCTCGGTGTACTTCGCGAGCACGTCGACTTCCAGGTTCACCCGGCCACCCACCGGCTTGGCACCAAGCCCGGTCTCTTCGAGGGTGGTGGGGATAAGTCCAACCTCGAACCACGGTGCCGATTCCGAGGCTGGACTGACAGCGGTGACCGTGAGGGACACGCCGTCGACGGCGATCGAGCCCTTCTCGGCGATGTACCGGGCCAGCGTGGCGGGAACTCCGAACCGGAGGCGGTCCCAGTTTCCCTGGGCCTCCCGCTCCAGCAACTCGCCGACACCATCAACGTGGCCCTGTACAACGTGCCCATCGAGGCGCCCGCCGGCCGGCACACACCGTTCAAGGTTGACGGTGTCCCCGGGAGCAAGTTCCCCGATCGTTGTCCGGACCAGGGTCTCCCCCATGACATCGACGCTGAAATCCTGCCCGTCGATCTGCGTCGCCGTCAGGCACACGCCGTTGACGGCTATCGATCCACCCAGGGGCAGCCCTTCGGTGGTGGTGGGCGCCTTGAGCCGGAGCGTGGCGCTGGCGTCGCCGTCGTGCTCGATACCCAGAACAGTGCCCTGTTCGGCAACAATTCCCGTAAACATCAGTGTCCTCCTGTGGCGAATTCCGCGGCTTCACTGCGCGGAACCAAAGTCGTGGTTTTTGTGGCGGCTGTGCGTGTGGGGCGAAGATGCAGCCGGAGGTCATTGCCCAACGTCCGTACGGCCCCGCCGCCGGCGTCGTCCCAGGACCAGTGCTGCGCGTCGGCCAGCGTGGTGATGCCAAGGTCGTTCAGGGCCGGTGTTCCCGACCCGAGCAACGTGGGCGCCTGGTAGACGATCAGTTCGTCCACCAGCCCGGCGGCCAGGAAGGTACTCAGGATGCTGGATCCGCCTTCCACCATCACATGCCGCACGCCACGGTCGAAGAGTTCCCCCAACGCCTCCCGCGGATCCCGTGTTGTCAGTTGGACAAACCGGCCATCCGTGCCACGGACCGCTGCATCCTTCGGCACTTCACGCAAGCCCATGACGGCGCGGAGCGGCTGCCGCCCGGCAAGCTTCCCGTCAGGAGCCCGGGCAGTGAGGCGCGGATTATCGACCAGTACCGTACCGGTACCCACCAAAATGGCGTCGATGAGTCCACGCAGTCCGTGGTTGTCCGCCAGGGACTCAGGGCTGGAAATCCACTGGCTGGTGCCGTCCACGGCCGCAATCCGGCTGTCCAGCGTCTGGGCGATATGCAAGGTGACGAAGGGACGCTTGGCAGCTACGGCGTCGAACCAGTCCCGGTTCAGATCCAGCGCTCGCTCCACAGCCAATCCGGCAAGTACCTCAACGCCCGCCGCCTGCAGCGTCCGGGCTCCGCCCGCGGCCGGGTCATGGGGATCGTCGATTGCATAAACCACCCGGGCGATGCCGGCATCAATGATTGCCTGCGCACAGGGGCCGGTCCGGCCCACATGGTTGCACGGTTCCAGGGTCACCACCATGGTGGTTCCCTCCAGCTTCACACCGCGGCGGCGGGCCTCAAGGATGGCATCCGCTTCCGCATGGGCGGTACCGGCGCCACGGTGGTATCCGACGGCGAGCTGCTCACCGTCGGGGCCCAGGACAACCGCCCCCACCAGCGGGTTGGCACCTCGGGGTCCGGCCAACGCCGCAGCCAGGGCCGCCTCCATGGCATCGGACTCTGCACGTGTGTATTCCGGGATCACCGGCGCCCCGCCGGTCACGGAGCCGCTCCCACGGCCGAAGCGCCAACCGGCGCGGGCTGGCGCTCGCGCCGCTGCGCACGCATCCAGACGAAGAAGCCGGCAAGGGTAAAGACACCATAGAAGAGGTACATGAACGCGCTGGCGTAGTAGCCGGCGCTGAACAACAACGGCACGCCTACGATGTCCACCGCAACCCAAATGAGCCAGAACTCCGTCCAGCCACGGGCCATGCCGTAAGTCGCCAGCAGGGAACCCATGAAAGTCCATGCATCTGCCCACACCGGCGGATAGGAGCCGAGGGCATCGAAGAGCGGTGTCAGTGCCGCAGTGCCTGCAATCATGGCACCCGCCAGGACCAGCCGGGTGCTCTTCCCAGCCCAGGTGGGAACGACGGCAGGACCTTGGGTGCCTGCCTGGCGGCCCTGCTTCCAGCGGTACCAGCCGTAGACGGCGACCGCGATGAACATGATCTGCCGGGCGGCCTGTCCCCAAAGGGTTGCGGGAGCGGCCGCGCCGAACACGTTGCCCAGGAACACCGTGAGCAACAGAACATTGCCAAGGATGCCTACCGGCCAAGCCCAGACTTTGCGGCGCATTCCGCCGAGGGCGCTGGCGAGCCCAAAAATGTTGCCAAGCACTTCGCGTAGAACAAGCGCAGATCCACCTACGGGAATCTGTGCTTCGAAGAGCCATCGCAGAAAATCCATGCCGTTCCTTCCCAGTCAGCCGCGATGGCTCCGGGGGTGTACGACAGTTCGCTGCCGTGCGTCGCACAAGGACGCACACAGCATGACTGTACGTGCTTCTCCCATCCAGACTTTAACTGTCGGTACCGGAATTCCACCGGTTCAACCGCTCGCCTTCTGCATCCGGATGGACGCTGAGGGCTTGCGGGTCGCGGACTATGACCGCCGGTTCGGACTTACACCGACCCCGGAGCACGTATGTGTGATTGCTATTGTGCCACAACCGCACGGAGCGGCCGGCTATTCCCGGCCATCTTCGTAACATGCAGTGGCACCGGCTCCTACGCGCACTTACGCCGCCGGGCCGCCACCGGCCAGGGCCCGTGTACCGGCCGCGCGCAGCCGGTCGATGGCCTGTGCAGGATCGTCGTGTCCGTACACGGCGGAACCGGCAACGAAAACGTTGGCCCCGGCTTCGGCGGCGCGCAGGATCGTGTCCTCGGTGATGCCTCCGTCCACTTGGAGCGCCACCTTCAGGCCGGAGCCCTCAATGGCGGCGCGTGCACGGCGGATTTTCGGCAGGGTGATATCCAGGAACGACTGCCCTCCGAATCCGGGTTCCACGGTCATGATGAGCAGCATGTCCAACTCCGGCAGCATGTCCAGGTATGGTTCCACCGCCGTGGCCGGTCGCAATGCCATGCCGGCCTTTGCCCCGCGGGCCCGCAGTTCCCTGGCGAGCTTCACGGGGGCGATCGCGGCCTCGGCGTGGAAGGTAACGGACGCGACGCCCGCGTCGGCGTAGGCCGGGGCCCATCGGTCGGCGTCGGAAATCATCAAGTGGGCATCCAGCGGAACCGGGCTGACCGCCTGGATCCTCTGCACCACCGGCAGGCCAAGGGTCAGGTTGGGCACAAAGTGGTTGTCCATGACGTCCACATGCACGGCGTCAGCGTTGCTGATCCTCTTCAGCTCGGCTTCGAGGTTGACGAAGTCTGCTGAGAGGATGCTCGGATTGATACAGCACTGGGACAAGGCAGGTCCTTCAGGTCGGTGGCAGCAGGATGGATTGCGGAAATTCAGCCGCGGAATGCTTGGCTAAGGCTTCTTGCGGATCAACGCCATGAACATGGCATCAGTGTGGTGGATGTGGGGCCACAGCTGAGCGGTCTGCCCGTGCCACGCGCCAAGGCCGGAGGCAAGGCTGACGTCATCCAATGCCTTGCCGGCGTCAAGGAGCTCAAGGTCCCCGCGTTTACCCACAACATCTGCAACCACAGCGGTGGTTTCAGCCGGGTGCGGCGAACACGTCACGTAGGCCACCACGCCACCGGGCTTCACTGCATCGATGGCGGAGACCAGCAGTTCCCGCTGCAGCGGACCGAGATCAGCGATGTCCTTGGGGGCGCGCCGCCACCGCGATTCCGGACGACGCCGCAGCGCCCCCAAACCACTGCATGGCACGTCTACCAGGACGCGGTCGAAGGTTTCCCTGCGTTCGGAACCCACCTCACGGCCGTCACCGGTACGCACGCTCCAAGCGTCCCCGGGCACGGCCGACAATGCCTGCTGCACCAGCTTCGCCCGATGCGGTGCGGGCTCGTTGGCCAGGAGCGTGGCTCCGTCGCGGTGTGCAAGTGCCGCCAGCAGGGCCGCTTTCCCGCCAGGACCGGCGCAGAGGTCCAGCCACTTTTCCCCCTCTGGCGAAGCAGTTTCCACTGCCACGGCTGCCACCGCACGGGCGACCAACTGGGAACCCACGTCCTGGATGCGCGTGGTGCCCTTGCGGACAGATTCCAGACGGCCAAGGTCGCCGCCTACGGACAAGGCAGAGTCCTCCACCAGCTCCCCTGCCGCAGCACCGTGCTCCAGGGCTTCTTCCAGGCTTCCCAGCCCGGGCAAGGCCACAAGGTTCACTACCGGCGCCGCGTTGTCGGCTTCCAGGAGCTCTTCAATTTCCGAGGCGGGCCTGCCGTGGTTGACCAACGACTGGCGCAGGGCCCGGACGATCCACTCCGGGTGTGCGTGGCGGAGCGAGGCGATCCGGGTTGCATCGGTTTCCTGGTCCAGGAGGACGTCCAGCCACTCGTCCATGCTGTGTGCCGTGACCTTCCTCAGGACGGCATTGATCAACGACGACGGGCCGGCGCCGATGACTGCCCGGGCCAGGCCGACAGTCTGGTCCAGCGCGGCGTGGGCCGGAACACGCATGGACAGCAATTGGTGGGCGCCTATCCGCAGGGCGTCCAGGATGGCCGGGTCCAACTGTTCCAAGGGACGGTCAACACAGCGGGAAAGGATGGCGTCGTATGTGCCCTGTCCGCGCAGCGCACCGTAGCTGAGCTCGGTGGCGAACCCTGCATCCCGGCGATCAAGCCGGTGCTCCCTGATCCGTGCCGGCAGGACCAGGTTGGCGTAAGCGTCCTCGGACGCCACGGCGCGGAGGACTTCGTAAGCTACGAGCCGGGCAGGATCGGCCTTGCGGGTACGTTGGCCGGGGGTCGTGCTGGAATACCCCTTCTGGGGTCCACGGTTCCGCTCCCTGCCCTGCGCGTTGCGCCGGCTTTCCCCACGGGGACCGCGGTTGCTGCCCCGCCCGCCACCGTCCCGGTTCCCGTTGGAGTTGGGGCCGCGCCGGCCGGAGTCGCTCATTCGAATACCACGCTTTCGGGTGTTGCCAAACCGCGGGCCCAATCGGCCGACGGCATCATTTTCTTGCCTGCGGGCTGGATCCTGCCCAGTCGCACGGCATGGGAACCGGTGCCCACCAGGACAGCTTTGCCTTGCACCGTGACGTGGCCGGGCTCGAGGTCGGTGACGTCCGGGTGGAGTTCCACGGGTTCAAGCTTCACCCGTTGACCATCCAAGGTGGTCCAGGCGCCGGGTTCGGGAGTGACACCCCGGGAGCGCCGGGCCAGGGCCAGGGCGGGCTGCTTCCAGTCCAGGCGCCCGTCCTCGAGCGTCAGCTTTGGAGCCAGGGAGACATCGCCCTGCTGCGGTTGCGGTGCTGCACGCCCGGCCTCGATGGCCGAAAGTGTTTGGCTCAGGAGGACGGACCCGCTGAGGGAGAGCCGCTTGAGCAGGTCGCCCGCGGTATCGGAACCGCGGACCGTTTCAGTCACTGTCCCAAAGACAGGACCGGTATCCAGGCCTTCCTCGAGCTGGAAGGTGGCGGCCCCGGTGACATCGTCCCCGGCAATGATCGCCCGTTGGACAGGAGCCGCACCCCGCCATGCGGGCAGCAGGGAAAAGTGGAGGTTGACCCAGCCATGGCGGGGAACATCAAGGGCGGCCCTCGGGACAATTCCGCCGTACGCGACAATGGCAGCGACGTCCGGGGCGACCGCCTCAATCGCAGCGGTTGCTGCAGCGTCCACCCTGGCAGCCTTGATGGTGGGGATACCCAGTTCCGCCGCGCGGGCAGCAACTGGCGACGGCGTCAGGACACGCTTGCGCCCAAGGGGGGCATCCGGTCTGGTGAGGACGGACGCAACGTCAAAACCGGCTTCCACCAGCGCGTTGAGTGACGGCACGGCCACGGCCGGTGTGCCGGCAAAAAGCACCTTCACGCGGTTGCCCCGAAGCTGCCGCCACCAAAGCTCGAGCCGACTGTCCCGGCACGCTTGGACGTGGTCTGTTCGGTCACCGCATGGTAGTTGGCGTTCCGGATCGCACGCAGGGCCGCCTTGCGGTCTTCGCCCTCCAACCGGTCAGTGAAAAGGATGCCGTCCAGGTGGTCCGTCTCGTGCTGGAAAACCCGTGCAAGCATGCCCTCCGCGTCGACTGACACGGGGTTGCCTTCCACGTCCACCCCCGTAACCCGCGTTGCACGATGCCGGCGGACAGGGAATCCAAGCCCGGGAATGGAAAGGCAACCTTCAACCTCGTCGTCCTGGAAGTCATCACTGTTTTCCAGGACCGGGTTGATGATGTGTCCGTCCACGCCACCGATCCGATAGGTAAAGATGCGCTTGCTGATGCCCACCTGGGGGGCAGCAAGGCCGGCGCCCTCGACGTCCTCCATGGTTTCCATCATGTCGGCAACCAGCTTGGCGAGCTCCGGACCGAATTCGGTCACGGGATCCGCGACGGTGCGCAACACCGGATCCCCGATGATTCGGATACTCAAAATTGCCATCTGGTCTCAGTCCTCACGATCGTCAAAGCCGGCCCGGGCCATGAAGGGGCCTACGCCAGTTTAGTGGAGGCAAAAGACCCGGCGCCCTGAAGGGCAATGGCAGGCTCGGGTGTGTACATGGGCGGCGCCACCGGCAGCAGCGCCTGACCCGCCGCCGTGACATCGGCAGACAACTCCCAGACGCGCCGGAGCGCACAAAACTTCCACCAGTGGTGTTTCAGGACATCAGGATTGGCCCGGTGGGGACGGACTTCGGTTTCGCCGATGGCCACTGCCAGCAGCATGGGGTCCTCCCCGTACTTCCAGGACTCCCATTCCCCGGCGACGGGGTCCACCAGGCTTTCTTCGGCCTTCATGCCAGCCACCAACTGCATGACTACTTTGTTGTCCAGCGCCTTGACCGTGCCATCACGGGTGGTCCCCTTGGTCTTGTAATCGATCAAGCAGATGCGGCCGTTGATGCGGGCCACCAGATCAAGGGTGCCCGCGTAACCCACCGAGGTGTTCCACACCGTGATTTCCGGTGCGAGGGGTTCCACCCTGTAGGTGTCCCACCATTCATCAAAGCGTGCAGCGAACGCTTGCTCGCCGTGGGACGCCAGGTCATCCCGGCATTCCTGCATGCGGTGCGGCCTGCCCAGGGCACGAAGTGCTACCTGTTCGCAGTAGTTGTGGACGCGGTCTCCGCGGGCCGCCGCCTCGTCCCGGTATTGCTCAGCGGCTTTGGAAGCTTTGTTGACTGCCTGGCGGATCCTGGCCGGGCTGCCGAGAAGGGCCGGAAGCTCAGGATCGGCGGCCAGGCTGCTTGCACCCATGTACGAAAACCAACCATCGAGCGCATGTGCCTGCTGCCCGATGACTGTTGTGATGGATGGTACGGAGAACTGGTCCGAGGTGGACCGGGCATACATCCGGCCGTACTCGGTGGCGTGGGCAAGCAGTGGAGCAGTCATATAAAAACTTTGGCACAGAGGACCGACAGAATTCGCCCCGGCGTTCCGTCAGGCCCCGCCGGAACCCCCTGGCGGATCATGGAGCGCGGGTTCCTCGGCGGGAGGATTAAGCAAGCGGGCGAGTTGGTCCTGCGTCATCCGTGCGAGTTTTCCCGCCAGGACGGGCACCGTCCGGGCCAGTTCCTGCAGGGACTCAGGCAACGCCTGCTCCCCACCCCCGTTGGTACCGGCACGAGCCGCGGGCAAAGGGGGCAGGAGCGGTAACGGCCTCGTATCGGGTAGTTCTTCCACGTCAGCCCTGTGCCCTGGAGTGGAAGTTCGTGACGAAAAAACGCCGTACCGCCAAACAGAAAAAACCCCGCCGGGACTGTGTAACCAGTTCCGGCGGGGTTTTACGGTGGGCGATACTGGGTTCGAACCAGTGACCTCTTCGGTGTGAACGAAGCGCGCTACCACTGCGCCAATCGCCCGTGTCATCCCGCGCTGTGCGCCGTCTGCATAAAGAAGACTAGCCCACGCCGTCGTGAATGCAAAACGGGCAGCCGTGCCCGAATAACAAGAATGGAATTACACGGTTGTCAGAAGCCGGAACCCGCGTCATTGCTGGGATCCGGACTCATACGCCCTCCGGGGAATCTCACCGATTTGGAGTTTCCCGGAACCTCCTATAGAGTTTTTACTCGTCGGAAAGCGACGGAATGCCTGAATGGCGCTCCGGAGCACGGCACTGCGGACGTAGCTCAGCTGGTAGAGCACCACCTTGCCAAGGTGGATGTCGCGAGTTCGAATCTCGTCGTCCGCTCGCAAGGCACTGTCACAGCATGAATTCCCCGGAATCCTGCTAACACGGTGGGTTGGCCGAGAGGCGAGGCAGCGGCCTGCAAAGCCGTATACACGGGTTCGAATCCCGTACCCACCTCGGTGAAAACCATGCTTTCCGGTTTCGATTGGATGCATGGGCGATTGGCGCAGCGGTAGCGCGCTTCCCTGACACGGAAGAGGTCACTGGTTCGATCCCAGTATCGCCCACCAAAACAAGGAAACTTGTTTGTTGTTGAAGGCCCGGCCCAGCCAGGCAAACAACATGTGCGGACGTAGCTCAGCTGGTAGAGCACCACCTTGCCAAGGTGGATGTCGCGAGTTCGAATCTCGTCGTCCGCTCTCCTCCACGAGGACCCCGGGCGATTGGCGCAGCGGTAGCGCGCTTCCCTGACACGGAAGAGGTCACTGGTTCGATCCCAGTATCGCCCACCAGAACAAGGAAACTTGTTTGTTGTTGAAGGCCCGGCCCAGCCAGGCAAACAACATGTGCGGACGTAGCTCAGCTGGTAGAGCACCACCTTGCCAAGGTGGATGTCGCGAGTTCGAATCTCGTCGTCCGCTCCAACTAAGAAAGCAGCTCTTCGGAGCTGCTTTTTTTATGCCCGTTTGCCAACTGAACCAACCGCGGTTCGATTCATTATGGGATGTGACCAATAACCGTTGGAAGAAGTCGCTTTATCTAATGTGATTCGACTCGCATAATGTACTGCGAGCTCATCACCGTTCCACGCCAATGGCAGGAGTACCCATGAATCAACAGACTGCTTCCCAGTCGGTCATGAGGCGGAAGCCCATCGACGACATTGAGGAAGAAAACAAGCACAGTGGCCTTTTCAAAAGCCTTGGCCTCTGGCAACTCACCGCCATCGGCGTCGGCGGAATCATCGGCGTCGGAATCTTTTCGCTCGCCGGCCTGGTAGCTCACGGCGACGAAACCAACCCCGGTGTTGGACCGGCGGTCCTGGTGTCGTTCCTGATCGCCGGCCTGGCCTCGGGCGCGGCCGCGCTTTCCTACGCTGAATTCGCCGGAATGATCCCGCGGGCAGGCTCGGCCTACACCTACGGCTATGTGGCCCTGGGGGAAATCATCGGCTGGTTCATAGGCTGGGACCTGCTGCTGGAGTACATTGCGATCGTAGCTGTGGTGGCGATTGGTATTTCCGGATACTTCGACGCCTTCCTGTCCGGCATCGGCATCAACATGCCCACGTGGATGACCTCCACGGCCGACGAGGGCAAGGGCGGCATCATCAACCTTCCTGCCATTTTGGTCTGTCTCCTGGTGACCTGGATCCTGAGCCGTGGAACCAAAGCGTTCGGGCGGTTCGAGCTCGTGGCAGTAGCCATCAAGGTAATCCTGATTCTGTTCATCATCGGCCTGGGCGTTTTCTACATCAATGCCGAGAACTTCAATCCGTTCATGCCCAGTGGCTTCGGTCCGGTCCTCGCAGGTGCGGCCACGGTCTTCTTCGCAGTCTTTGGATACGACGCCATGAGCACAGCGGCGGAGGAAGCCAAGGACGGCAAGAAGCACATGCCCAAGGCGATCATCCTGTCGCTCATCATCGCCATGCTGCTGTACGTGGCAGCAACCTTGGTCCTGACGGGCATGCAGAACTACAAGGACATCGATCCCGCGGCCGGCTTTGCCTCGGCCTTCACCGGGGTTGGCTTGCCTGTGATCGCAACCATCATTTCCGTCTTTGCCGTGCTGTCCATCCTGACCGTCATGCTCACCTTCCTCCTCGGCGTAACCCGCGTATGGTTCTCCATGAGCCGTGACGGCCTCCTTCCCGGCTGGTTTGCCAAGACCGACCGCCACGGAACACCGCAGCGCGTCACCTGGATCGCCGGTGTCGCCTCGGCCTTCCTGGCCGGTGTCTTCCCGATCAAGGAAGTGGCTGACCTCACCAACATCGGTATCCTTGCCGCTTTCGTCGTGGTGTGCATCTCGGTCATCATCTTCCGTTACACCAAGCCCGACGCACCCCGCACTTTCCGCCTGCCGCTGATGCCCGTGGTTCCGGCCTTTGGTGTCCTGGCCTCGGCGTTCCTCATGGCGCAGCTGCACTGGGAAACCTGGGCGCGCTTTGGCGTTTGGCTGGTCATCGGCCTGGCCATCTACTTCTTCTATGGGCGCAAGCACTCCTTGATGAATCCGAACAGCCCACGCCATCTGGAATCCGCTAAGCCCTTGGCGTAGTGAACTTTAATTCCTTGGCTGGCCACCCTTCCGGTGCTAGGGTCGAACGCGGAGGAGCGAACTGGCTCCGCGAAGGGAAGGGAGGTGCCCGTGGGATTAATTGACGACCTGAAGGGCAAGGCTCAGGGTCTCATTCAGGGCAACGAAGACGCCATCAGGAATGGCATCGAGAAGGCCGGAAACTTCGTCGACGAGAAGACCGGCGGCAAGTTCGCCGGACAGGTTGACGCAGTACAGAATGCCGCTTCCAACTTCGTGTCCAAGAACGACGGCGAAGCCGGACAGGCTCCCGCCGCGGATGAGCCAAAGCAGCCGTAGCTGCCTGGGCCGCCGTACCAGATACGTCAAGGGGGCACCGGTCCCGCCGAGAGGCGACACCGGTGCCCTTGGCGTTTAACGGGCCGGCCGGTGCCAACGGGACGCTGCCCTGTCAGGTACGTTGGAGGTTATGCCTTCCGCCTCGTCGACTGAACAGAACCAGGCCAACCAGAGGACGCCGGGCCCACCGATCGCCGCCGGGATCGTCACTGCACTGGTCGGCTTCACCTCATCCTTTGCCGTGGTGCTGGCAGGCTTGCAGGCTGTTGGGGCCAACCAGGCACAGGCGTCCAGCGGTCTGCTTGCCCTGACGCTGACGTTCGGCCTGGGCATCCTGTGGCTGGCATGGCGGTCGCGGATGCCGGTAACTCTTGCGTGGTCAACACCCGGCGCTGCGCTCCTCGCCTCAGCGGGAACCGTCGACGGCGGGTGGCCGGCTGCGGTCGGTGCTTTCGTGGTGGTGGGCCTCCTCATTGTCCTGACGGGTTTGCTGCCGGCCCTTGGACGGCTCATGGCCTTGATTCCCACGTCGCTGGCCCAGGCGATGCTGGCCGGCGTCCTGCTCCCCCTCTGCCTGGCACCCTTCGAATCCCTCGGCACAGCGCCACTGCTGGTGGGCCCGGTAGTCGTGTGTTGGCTGGTCCTGATGAAATGCGCACCGCGTTGGGCCGTTCCCGGCGCACTGGTGGTGGCATTGGCCGTGATCGGGATCCACATCGCGGCCAACGGCACCCGCCTCACCGGAGACAGCCTGCTGCCCCGCCTGGAATGGACCAGTCCTGTGTTCACGGTGGAGGCCACCGTGGGAATCGCGCTCCCGCTGTTCATCGTGACCATGGCTTCGCAGAACATCCCCGGGGTAGCGGTCCTCAAATCCTTCGGGTACACCACGCCCTGGCGTTCTTCGATGCTCGTCACGGGCGCGGGAACCCTCGCCGGGGCGCCTTTCGGAGGCCACGCCATCAACCTGGCGGCACTGAGTGCTGCCCTGGCCGCGGGCGAAGAAGCCGGCAAAGACCACGGGCGCCGCTGGATTGCCGCGTTCGTTTCCGGTCTTGCCTATCTGGTCCTCGCGGCGTTTTCAGCCGCCTTGGTCACCTTGGTGGCGGCAGCACCACCGGGCTTGCTCGAAGCTGTTGCAGGACTCGCCCTGCTGGGAACCCTGGCATCCTCGATCTCCTCGGCACTGGCTGTTGCCGAAGACCGGATTCCGGCCTGCATGACGTTTCTGCTCGCGGCTTCAGGGGTGACCTTCGCTGGCATCGGCGCAGCGTTCTGGGCCCTGGCCGGTGGGATCCTGGTCCGCTGGATCTTCAAGGACAGGGAACCACTGACCCGATCCGCGGCCCGCTGAACCCGCCCGCGGTTTTCAGGACGGTTCGTGGTTCTGGCCCTCGCGAGCCAGGGCAGTCAACCTGGAAACGGCCCGGAAGTACTTCTTCATGTAGCCGCCGGCCATCATCTCATCGGTAAAAAGCTTGTCGAAGGGTACGCCGCTGGCCAGGATCGGCACGTCCTTGTCATAAAGCCGGTCGGCCAGGACCACGAACCGCAGGGCAACAGCCTGTTCCGTGATGGTCTCCACATCCCGCCACACAACGGCTTCGATTCCTGAGATGAGCTGGCGGTAGCGGCTGGGGTGCACCCCGGCCAGGTGGTCCACCAAGGTGCGGAAGTCATCCACGGCCACCGTCTTGCCCGCAAATTCCGTGTTCATGCGGTGCTTGAGGTCTGCGGTCTTCAGCGGCGCAGGTGCCGCGGGCAGGCCGCGGTGCCGGAAGTCCTCGCCATCGATGCGGACAACATCGAACTGGTCCGCGAGCACCTGGATTTCCCGCTGGAAGTCAACGGCCGCGAAGCGGCCCTCCCCCAAGGAACCCGGCAGGGTGTTGGACGTGGCAGCCAACTTGACGCCGGCGTCGGCGAGTTCCCGCATGAGCCGGGACATCAGCACGGTATCGCCTGGATCGTCGAGTTCGAACTCGTCGATGCAGACCAGTTTGTAGCCGCTGAGCGCCTCGACTGTCTTGCGGAAAGACAGGGCCCCCACCAGGTTGGTGTACTCGACGAAGGTGCCGAAAGCCTTGGGGCCCGGGGATCGGTGCCACAGCGAAGCCAGGAGGTGGGTCTTGCCGACGCCGAAGCCGCCATCCAGGTAGATACCGGCCCTGGTGGCGGGCTTCTTTGCGAAGAATTTCCTGAACAGTCCCCCGCCATCGTCAGCACCCACGGAGTCGGCGAATCCGGACAGGAGCTTCACGGCGTTGGCCTGGCTTGGCTGGGCGGGATCGGGCCGGTAGCTGTCGAACGACACCTCGCCGAAGCGTGGTGACGGATAGAACCCCTTGAGGAGTTCCTCGACGGAGACTGCCGGCGTGCGGGCAGCCAGTTGTTCGATCTGTACCACGGTGGTCCATTCTTCCGGTAGTGGGTCCCCAGCAAGAATACCGGCATCACGTGGCCGGGAAGCGGCCACGTGACCAAGGCCATGTTTCACCATATGACCGGCCGGGAAGCATCGGATGCTGCCCATGGTTACTGTTGGAAACACGCCGGCCCGCCGAGTGGAAGCTTCCGGGGTCTGGCTCCGTCCGTTGTCAGTGAAAGGCCATCACCATGTCCTACCCCGTTGAACAAAACGAAAAGTTCGCGTCCTACGCGCACCCCGAACGACTTGTGTCCACCGAATGGCTTGCCGCAGCACTTGCAGACGGCGCTCTTGCCGACGGCAAGCTGGTGGTCGTCGAGTCCGACGAGGACGTCCTCCTCTACGAGACCGGGCATATCCCGGGTGCCGTGAAGATCGACTGGCACACGGACCTGAACGATGAAGTCACGCGCGACTACGTCGACGGTGCCGGTTTCGCCGCACTCGCCGCCGCCAAGGGAATTTCCCGCGACAGCACCGTGGTCATCTACGGCGACAAGTCCAACTGGTGGGCCGCCTACGCCCTGTGGGTCTTCACCCTCTTCGGCCACGAGGACGTCCGGCTGCTGGACGGTGGCCGCGACAAGTGGATTGCCGAGGGCCGCGAACTCACCACCGACGTTCCCCAGCCGGCTGTGGGCAACTACCCCGAGGTAGAGCGCAACGACGCCCCCATCCGCGCCTTCAAGGAAGATGTGCTGGCCCACCTGGGCAACCCGCTCATCGACGTCCGCTCGCCGGAGGAATACACGGGCCAGCGCACGCACATGCCTGCCTACCCGGAGGAAGGGGCCCTGCGTGGCGGCCACATCCCCACCGCAGCGTCGGTTCCGTGGGCACGTGCTGCCGCCGAAGACGGTACCTACCGCTCCCGCGAAGAGCTCGAAGCCCTTTACCTGGGCGAGGCAGGACTGACGGAAGGCGACGACGTGGTGGCCTACTGCCGTATCGGCGAGCGTTCCAGCCACACCTGGTTCGCCCTCAAGTACCTGCTGGGCTTCGACTCGGTCCGCAACTACGACGGTTCCTGGACTGAATGGGGCAACGCCGTCCGCGTCCCCATCGTCAAGGGTGCCGAGCGGGGTTCCGTGCCGGCTGAGCTGGTTCGTAACTAGCGTGAATTCTGCGCCGTTGTGCGTAAGCTGGAAGTGATGAGTACGAATACCTTGCCCGCCGCACTGGCGGAAATAGTGGATGACTTCCAGGCACTGACGGAGCCGGAGCGCCTGCAGTTGCTGCTCGAGTTTTCCCGGGGACTGCCGGAACTTCCCGAACGACTCCAGGATCACCCTGAGCTGCTGGAGCAGGTCGTCGAATGCCAGTCGCCCTTGTTCCTGACGATCGAGTCCGAGAAGAACACAGCAAACCCGGACGCCGGGCGCGCCTACCGTTTGTTCTTCAAGGCGCCGCCGGAAGCTCCCACCACCCGTGGATTCGCAGGGGTGCTGCATGAGGGCCTTGACGGCTTGACGGCGCAGGAAATCCTGTCTGTTCCGGACGACATGCCTGAGCTCCTGGGCTTGACCCGGGCCATCACCCCGTTGCGCATGCGCGGGATGACGGCAATGCTTGGACGGATCAAACGGAAAGTAGCGGCTGCCAGCCGCTTGGAAAACTAAAGCCCCGGCCCCCGGGCAGGGCGGTGAAGGCAGGACAGCTTCGGCACCATGGCGAAGAAAACAGCGTCACAGGGAACGCCGGCTACAGCAGCACTGACTGCAGCCGGCGTTCCTTTCGTGCTGCACCCCTATGTTCACGATCCTTCGGCAGCCAGTTACGGCATGGAGGCAGCTGATGCCCTGGGCGTGGACCCCTCCAGGGTCTTCAAGACCCTGATGGTGGAGGTCGAGGGCCGCCTGGCCGTGGGGATCGTTCCCGTTGCCGGCACGCTGGACCTGAAGGCGGTAGCCGCTGCCCTCGGTTCGAAGAAGGCCTCGATGGCGGATCCGAAGGCAGCCGAACGCAGGACCGGCTATGTGCTGGGCGGAATCTCCCCCTTGGGCCAACGACAATCCTCCCCCACGGTTTTGGATGCCACGGCACTGGAGTTCGACACCATCCTGGTCTCCGGCGGCCGGCGCGGGCTCGACATCGAACTCGCACCCGCGGACCTGGTCAGGCTGACCAGCGCCGTGACGGCACCGATCGGCAGTGCCAGGAACTAGGCATCAGGCAGGCTGGCCGGCGCTTCCGGGATTGTTTCGCGGCGCCAACATCCGCTGCAGCCAGGACCGGACCAAACGTTCCCACTTCTCCGGGTCCACGTTCCATTCCTTCGTGTGGCGCGCTCCATGGAAGGGTTCGAAAGTCACCATCTCCGGGTTCTTCCCGGCCAGGCTCGCAGACGGTTCAAAGGGCACGTAGTCGTCGTCCACACTATGGATGACCAGGGTGGGGGTGCGGAGTTCGACTGCCCTGGCTTCCCAGTCCATCGCCTTCAGGTCCACCGGTGCCGATAGTCCCGTCAGCCTGCGCCCCAGCGGATGGGTCAGCATGAGTTGTCCGTACCGGCCCACGTTATAGGGAATCCGGTTCATTTGGGCGTGGTGCGCCATCACATTGACCCAGTTGATCACCGGCGCGTCCAGCACCATGGCCCGGATGAGGTGCCGGTACTTGGAAAGGTCGGCGGTCTGCAGCGCGATCGCGCCGCCCATCGACCAGCCGAAGAGCACTATCTCGCGGGCACCGTGCGCCACCGCGTACTCCATGGCGGCCTCTACGTCCCGCCATTCGGTGGAGCCCAGTCCGTAGCGGCCGTCGAGGGCCGATGGTGCCAGCCCGTCATTGCGATAGGAAATCAGCAGGCTGTCCATGCCCAGTTCCTTGGCCGTCCGGACTGCCCGCAGCCCTTCCAGCCGCGTAGCTCCACGGCCGTGCACCATGATGGCCCATACCGCTGCGGATGCGGCAGCGTCCGCCCGCACCAGCCAGGCAGGTGCGGTACCGCCGTCGACCTTGATTTCGACGTCGTCAGCGGCCACTCCCAGCGCGGCAGGGTCCGGGTAGGTGGCACCGCTCCACCAACCTCGGCGGGCGTCGGCCAGGTTGCCGCTGTACACCTCTTCCACTTCGCGAAGCACGGTCTGCTCTGCCGGGGAATAGGACACAATCCGGCCGATCCGGGCATGTCCCGCACCACCGGCAAAGAACAGGCTGAAGACCCCGTCCACGGTGGTATCAGGGGTTGCCGCGAGGATGACCTGCCGGCCGGTGTCCGACTGGATCACGGCCAGGACTTCCTGGTCCGCGGGCCGCGCCGCGGGCGTAATGACCCGCCGGGCGAAGTAGACGGCGAGCGCGGACGAACCTGCTCCAACGAGACCCGCCAGGGTACCACCGGTCACCATGCCTGCAAGGGCCCATTTGGTTCGTACGGACAGTTTGCCTGTTGCAGCTTCACCGGCTGCCGTGGAGTTGGTTGCCATGGTTCCATTCTGTCCGCTCCTGCTCCATGGATCCTGAACGTGGCCACCGCGTGCCGGAACGGACCCGGAAATCACCCGGCGAAAGCCTGTGTGGCCGTGTGGTGCGGGACTACGCTGTAGCCATGAGTGATCCGATCGTCATCCTGACCGAAGAGCCCTTGGGGCCTGAAGACCGAGTCAACATCGCCAAACTGGTGGATGGGGGTGACGCCCCCTTGGTGGTCCTGGTTCCAGCCAACACCGAGCGGCATTTACTGGTCGATTTCCTGGAGAACCTGTCGTTGCTGGATGTCGCCAAGGCGTTCAGGGAACTTGGTGCGCATTCGCCGGATCCGGAGGTGGAACGGGCGGAGGCTGCCGAGGCTTTGGCTGCCTCCCTGGCAGCGTTGGAGGGGCTGGGTGGCGGGGTCACCGGTGAAATCGTCGACGGCGGTGCTGTCGCGGGTTTGGTGGCGAAGGTACGGGCGGTGGATGCGGCCCAGGCGGTGGTGGTGACGCGTCCGCACGCGATTGCCGACACGTTCCACACGGACTGGGCCAACAAGGCCCAGGACCAGCTGGGTCTTCCCGTCCTGCACTTGTATGCGGGGTCGGGATTTATCGGCGACTCCTGAGCGTTGCAGTAGTCATGAGCATTCCTGACAACACCAGCAGCACGTCCAGCCTTTCCGTCGTGAAGTCCGATGCCCAGTGGCGCGAGGAGCTGACGCCCGACGAGTACCGGGTTTTGCGCCAGGCCGGTACCGAACGGCCGTACACGGGCGAGTACTGGGACACCCATACCGAGGGCGTCTACCAGTGCCGTGCCTGTGGCAGCGAATTGTTCACCAGCCAGGAAAAGTTTGATTCGCACTGCGGGTGGCCTTCATTCTGGGCTCCCCTTGCCGAGGGCAAGGTGCGTTACCTGCACGACCGCACGCTGGGCATGGACCGTGTGGAGGTGCGCTGCGGCAACTGCGACTCCCATCTGGGGCATGTCTTTGAAGGCGAGGGGTATGACACGCCCACGGACCAGCGCTATTGCATCAACTCCATCTCCCTCCGCTTGGTGGATAAGAGCGCGGACTGATCCAGTGGTGGGCAGCCTTGACGGGTTGCCCACCCGGATCGTGCCGGGTGCTGGAGCTTGAGGTGGTACTACGAGCACTTTCCCCAAGAGTTGCTTATGCTCACCTAGGTTTTGAATTAGCGATGCTTCTTCCGTTGCTACGCTCACCTCAGAGGTGAAAGACCTTCTGAAAGGACGAGCACATGACCATCACCACCACCGCTGCCTTCCCGCGTGTCACCGCAGACAACGCCGACTGGTCAGCACTCAAAGCAGCAGCCACCGCCCTCCAGGCGCACCAGGAGCAGGACGGCTCCGTGGCCGACCACGCTCTGCACACTGAAGCTTCCGCACTGGTGGCCACCATCTGTGATTCCATCACGGCGCTGGCACCCTCCTTCCCGCACGATGCCCGTTACCTGGAACTTTTGGTGGCGGACTTCGCACGCTGGGAGCAGAATGGCTTTGGCGTCCCCGACTTCCTCGACTCCCTCCAGGCTTTCCAGCCCCAGGAGCAGCGCGTGGATGGCCTCCAGCACCTGGTGGTCTTCCCCATGTACACCCAGAACGGCAGCAGCAAGCGTCTGGTCGAAGCTGTCCTGATCGAGGTCATCTGGCCTGAGTTCATCGGCGGCCTGGAAGCCGGGGCCTACTCCAACAAGCTGTTTGTGCCCATCCGTTTCGTGGATTTCACCCCGGGCTACGACACCAACTCCGCTGTGCTGTTCCCGGAAACCGTCGCCGTGCGCGAAACCCCGTCCTTCACCTGGGGCGCCATTTTCGCCGACCGTGAAGCCGCACGGTTCCGCCGCGTGCTGGACGCTGCCGCATCCACCACCTCCCTTGAACTGCCGGCTGATGCTGCCGAGCTCCTCCAGGACCAGGAACTGACGCAGCGTACGTTTGTCATGTGGGACCTGATCCACGACCGCACGCACATGCGCGGCGACCTGCCGTTCGATCCCTTCATGATCAAGCAGCGCATGCCCTACTTCCTTTACTCCCTGGAAGAGCTGCGGTGCGACCTCACCGCCTTCCGCGAATCCGTGCGGATCGAGAAGGACGAAGAGGCCGATCCCGATGCCCGCAAGCATGCAAAGCTGGTCCAGTACGCAGTGATCTTCGACCGCATCTTCCGCTTTGCCATCACCGGCAGCCGGGTCCGGAACTACGATGGCCTGGGCGGGCAGCTGCTGTTCGCCTGGATGCACCAGCACCATGTCCTGCACTGGACGGACAGCAAGCTCAGCATCGACTGGGATGAGGCCGCAGACGTCGTAGTGGAACTCGGTGCCCGCATCGAAGAGCTCTACTGGCGCTCCATTGACCGCCCCAAGACAGCCCACTGGCTTGCGGCCTATGAACTCATCTCCGGCACCGTGACTCCCCACCCTGCCTCTGTATGGGCCAAGGGCCCGGACGCTCTGCCGCTCGACGGTGCTCCGCGCGGGCTCACGGACCAGGTTCTCGACGACGAATTCCCCCTGTCCATGTTCTACGAAGCCCTGGAGAAGAAAATGCGTCCCGTGATTGAATCCACCACCGGCATTACGGGAGCGACGGCCGCCTGATGATGCCTTTGAATGTCCTTGTGACCGGCGGCAGCAGCGCCTCGGGTATCGCCACGGCGCGGGCTTTGGGGGCCGCCGGTCACAGGGTGTTCACGGTTGGTTCCGATGACGTGAGGATCAAGGCGGCAGCGGACGAGGCCGGATACGGTGTTACGCCACTGGTTTGCGACCTCGCGGATCCGGACGCCGTCCGGGAACTTGCCGGGACCGTCCGTGGCCTGGGGGTGGAACGGGTGGACGGAGTCATCCACCTCGTCGGCGGCTGGCGGGGAGCTCCGGGAATCGAGGAACAGTCCGACGACGACTGGGACGCGCTGGTTCAGGGCGCGGTGACGACACTGCGCAACGTTTCCCGGGTGTTCTACCGCCAACTTGCCGATTCACCGCGGGGTCGCCTCGCCGTCGTATCCTCCACGAGCGTTGAGGCTCCCGCGGCCGACTCAGCGAACTACGCTGCCGCCAAAGCGGCGGCGGAAAAGCCTGGACAATGGCCGTCGCCGACGGCTTCCGGCGGGAACAGGCCGGCAACAAGGAAAGCCCAACTCCCCAGCACAGCGCGGCCGTCGTCTTCGTAGTCTCCTCGCTGGTTGACGCCGGCATGCGCCGGAGGCAGCCTGAACGCCGGTTCCCCGGCTCTACCGACGTCGAGGAACTGGCCGCGGCCGCCGTCGGGCTTTTCGACCAACCGGCCGCAAACCTCAACGGCCGCCGCATCCTGCTGGCCAAATAGACTTGAAAGCGTGAATGAACGAGTGACCACAACAACCGAGGCCATCCACACTGCCGATACCGCCCAGGGCCGGGGCCCGCTCCACGATCCAGCGGTCCGCGGCTTCGCATCGGACAACTACTCGGGCGTACATCCCGAGATCCTGTCCGCCCTGGCCACCGCAAACGGCGGTCACCAGGTTTCCTACGGGGAGGACGTGTATACGGCCCGCCTCCAGGAGATCCTGGAGCAGCAGTTCGGTTCCGGCATAGAGTGCTTCCCCGTCTTCAACGGCACCGGTGCCAACGTGCTGTCCCTGCAGGCCCTCCTCCCCCGCTGGGGTGCGGTCATCTGCGCGTCGACGGCCCACATCAACATGGACGAAAACGGCGCACCGGAACGCGTCGGCGGCATCAAGCTCCTCCAGGTTCCCACTGAAGACGGCAAGCTGACGCCCGGGCTCATCGACCGTGAAGCCTGGGGATGGGGAGATGAACACCGCGCCCAACCGCTGGTGGTCTCCATTACCCAGACCACGGAACTGGGAACCTGCTACACCCCTTCAGAGGTGCGCGCCATCGCCGACCACGCCCACGCCAAGGGCATGAAGCTGCACATGGACGGCGCCCGCCTGGCCAATGCCGCCGCCCACCTCGGTGTTCCCCTCAGGGCCTTCACCCGGGACGCCGGCGTGGACATCCTGTCCTTCGGCGGGACCAAGAACGGACTGCTCTTCGGCGAGGTGGTGGTCGCCCTCAACCCGGAAGCCGCCGACGGACTGAAGTACCTCCGTAAAATGAACATGCAGCTGGCATCGAAGATGCGCTTCATTTCGGCCCAGTTCATCGCGCTGCTGGAGGACGGACTGTGGCTCCGGTCCGCCACCCATGCCAATGCCATGGCGACGCGCCTCCGCCGCGCCGTGGAGCAGATCGACGGCGTCCAGCCCACCCAGGAAACGCAGTCCAACGGTGTCTTCGCCATCCTTCCGGCCGGCGTGGCTGACCGGCTCCGGTCCAGCTTCGCGTTCTATGACTGGGACGCCGCCCGCGGCGAAGTGCGGTGGATGTGTTCCTTCGACACCACCGAAGAGGACATTGACGCTTTCGTTTCCGCCATCAAGCGGGAGCTTGCCACCACATAACGGGTGGCTTCCGGGGCGGCGAGCCTGCACACAATCGCCGCCCCGGAAGAATAATCTGCGATGGTGAACGACCTCGCCCAGGTCCCCGCGGATTTCCTGTACGCCTTGGGGACACTACGAAAAGCACAATGCCGCAGTGAACTGCGGCTCGACGAAATACCCGCCCCGGCCCGGCTCGCACCCTATGCAGTGGCCCTCGGCGCCGAAGTCTTCCGCCCCACGGCTTCAACACGCCAGGTACCGGTACACGGCCCCGCTGCGAAGGCCTTCGCCAAGAGCCACGCCCCGGCTCCCGGCGACCAGGACGACGACGACGAACTCGCCACCGGGCGCTTCATCCTGCTCCATGACCCGGAAGGATCCGCAGTCTGGGAAGGGGAATTCAGGATCGTCACCTACATCCGCGCCCAAATGGACGCCGAGATGGGCAACGATGAAATGCTCGGTTCCGTAGCCTGGACCTGGCTCGTGGAGGCGCTGGAGAACCACGCGGCCGTCTATCGCGCCGCCGGCGGAACCGCCACCAGGGTCCTTTCTGAAAGCTTCGGCACCCTGTCCGAACGCCCCGACACCATCGACATCGAACTGCGCGCGTCATGGACCCCTGCCACTGCCGATATCCAGGCCCACCTCGAAGCGTGGTCGGACATGGTCTGCACGTTCGCCGGGCTGCCACCCCTGCCGCCGGGAGTTACGGGACTGCCGAACAGGAGGCTCACGTGAAGTCATCCAATACGCCCCGCTCCAACCCCTTCTGCGGACCTCGGTAAGCTTAAGCCACCATGACCCCTGAAAACCTGGAAAAAACCACAGCCGGCGGTCCGGTTGCTGATCCCGATCAACACATCAAGGTGGAGGGCTTCGACAGCCCCGTCCCTGCCGTCATTGATCTCGATACGCCCCGCGAGGGCGTGCCCTTGGTGATCGATACCCTCACTGGCCTTGAACGCTGCGCCGCAGCCATCGCCGCGGGCACAGGCCCGGCCGGCGTGGATGCGGAGCGGGCATCCGGCTTCCGCTACGGACAGCGCGCGTTCCTGGTGCAGATCCGCCGCGAAGGCGCCGGCACTTGGCTGATCGACCCCGAACCCTTCGAAAACCTGAACATCATCCAGGATGCCCTTCGCGGTGTTGAATGGATCCTCCACGCCGCAACTCAGGACCTGCCCTGCTTGTCCGAGCTTGGTATGTGGCCTGACAAGCTGTTCGACACCGAACTCGCGGCCCGCCTCGCCGGCCTCCCCCGGGTGGGCCTTGCCGCCGTCATCGAACAGCTCCTTGGCTTTGGACTGGCCAAGGAACACTCGGCCGCGGACTGGTCAACCAGGCCCTTGCCGGAACCATGGCTGCGCTACGCCGCGCTCGACGTCGAGGTTCTCGCCGAACTCCGTGAAGAGCTGATTGAGTTGCTTGAAGCGGACGGCAAGCTCGAATTCGCCGAGCAGGAGTTCGCCGGAATCCTTGCTGCCGGAATAGCACCTCCCCGGGTGGATCCCTGGCGCAAGACCTCCGGCCTGCACCAGATCCGCGACCGCCGCCAATTGGCCGCAGTCCGGGAGCTGTGGCTTGAACGGGACCAGCTCGCCCGGAAGCGGGACGTCGCGCCCGGGCGCCTGATTCCTGACTCGGCACTCGTAGCTGCAGCCAAGGCCCTTCCCACGACCGTTCCACAGCTCCTGGCCACCAAGGGCTTCCATGGCCGCTCCGCCCAGAGGGAAGCGCCCAGGTGGGTACGGTGCATCACCGCAGCACGGACCCTGACGGAGCTTCCGCCCCTCCACCTGCCTACCAACGCACCTCCCCCACCGCGGGTCTGGGTGGACCGCGATCCCGAGGCCGCTGCCCGGTTGGCTACCGCACGCCCTGCGTTGCAGGAGAAAGCCGACGAGCTCAAACTCCCGGTCGAAAACCTTCTGACGCCCGACTATCTTCGCCGGGTCATGTGGCGCCCACCCTCGGAGATCTCGCTGGAGTCCATCTCCGCCGAACTCAGGGAGCTCGGCGCCAGGGAATGGCAAATTGCCTTTGCCGCTCCACTCCTGGTGGAAGCCTGCCTCAACCCGCAGCCCCTTCCACCCAAGGAATCCAAAGCCAAAGAGGACCAGCGGTCCGCGGAAGGCAAATAAATGCCAGGCCCGCCACCCGAAGCAATGCTTCAGGTGGCGGGCTTTTGCGTCAGGAGGACATCCGCCGGCGCCGCGGACGATCCGGGCGCTTGCAACTCAAAGTTACCCGTGAGTAACATAGCAGCAATGCCAGCCGGTGTTCCCCTGGGACACCGGCACCATGTCTCAACGAGGAGTAGCACATGAGTCCCTCACGCAGCGCCCAGCGGACCATCCGCGACGTCGTGTTCGTCGATGGCGTCCGTACCCCCTTCGGCAAAGCCGGTGAAAAGGGCATCTACGCCGGAACCCGGGCCGACGACCTCGTGGTCAAGTGCATCCGGGAACTGATGCGGCGCAACCCGTCGCTCCCCGCCGACCGCATCGACGACGTCGCCATAGCCGCCACCACCCAGACCGGCGACCAGGGCCTCACTATCGGGCGTACCGCAGCACTTCTGGCCGGGCTCCCCCGCTCGGTGCCCGGCTTCGCGATCGACCGCATGTGCGCCGGCGCCATGACAGCAGTAACGACGACGGCGAGCGGCATTGGCTTCGGCGCCTACGATGTGGTTATCGCCGGGGGCGTGGAACACATGGGCAACCATCCCATGGGCGAAGGCGCCGACCCCAACCCCCGCTTCATGTCCGAACGGCTGGTGGATCCGGCCGCCCTGAATATGGGGAACACGGCCGAAAACCTCCATGACCGCTTCCCCGCCATCACCAAGGACCGCGCCGACGCCTACGCAGCTTCGTCGCAGGCCAAGCTCGCGGCAGCCTATTCGCGTGGACAAATCCAACAGGACCTGGTGCCCGTGGCCGCACGCAAGCCTGGCCAGGGATGGACAGTGCACAGCGTCGACGAGCCTCCCCGCCCCGGCACCACCGTTGAAGATCTGGCCGGCCTCCGCACGCCCTTCAGGGCCCACGGCCGGGTCACCGCCGGAAACGCCGCAGGCCTGAACGACGGCGCCACCGCTGCCGTCCTGGCATCGGCCGATGCAGCGGCCGAGTTGGGCCTGCCGGTCCGGATGCGCCTGGTGTCCTACGCTTTTGCCGGCGTGGAACCTGCGGTCATGGGCATCGGCCCGGTGCCCGCCACCGAAAAGGCCCTCAAGCACGCCGGGCTGACCATCGACGACATCGATCTCTTTGAAATCAACGAGGCCTTCGCCGTCCAGGTACTTGGCTTCCTGGACCACTTCGGCATTCGGGACGACGATCCCCGCGTCAACCGCTATGGCGGGGCGATCGCCGTCGGACATCCTCTTGCCTCCTCCGGCGTCAGGCTGATGACGCAACTGGCCCGCCAGTTCCAAGAAGACCCAACCGCCAGGTACGGCATCACCACCATGTGTATCGGGCTGGGCATGGGCGCCACCGTGGTCTGGGAAAACCCCCACCACCCGGACTATGGGGCTGCAGATGCCTCCGCCGACCAAAGCACTGAAGGAGCCGCAGCATGAGCGCCAACGACTTCCACCACCTGGCCTCCCTCTTTCCGGACGAAGTGGTGACCCACTCGCTCGTGCAGGACGTCGAGCTCCCGGGCGGCGCCGGAACCTTCGCCTTGATAACCCTCGACAACGGGCTTGACCACACCAAACCCACCACGCTGGGACCCAACACCCTGGTGGAACTGGGTACTGTCCTTGACGGACTGAAGGAAAGGGCGGCACGCGGAGAGATCGTCGGTGTCGGTGTCACCGGCAAGCCGTACTTCCTCGTGGCAGGCGCCGACCTGTCCGCAGTCAAGACGCTGAAGGAACGCACGCATGGACTGTGGATGGCCCAACTGGGCCATTCCGTCTACGCCACGCTGGCCAACCTCGGTGTCCCGAGTTTCGCGTTCATCAACGGACTCGCGCTGGGAGGGGGCCTGGAGATCGCATTGCAGTCCACCTACCGGACAGTCTCCACAGGTGCCGGTGCCCTGGCCCTGCCTGAGGCGTTCCTGGGGCTCATTCCGGGCTGGGGCGGCGTCTATATCCTTCCCCGCCTGATCGGTCCCGCGAACGCCGTGAAGGTGATGATCGAGAACCCCCTCAGCAACAACCGCACCCTCACCGGTACCCAGGCGTTTGAGCTCGGCATGGCAGACGCCCTGTTTGAACCGGCCGACTTCCTGGAACAGTCGCTGGCCTGGGCGGCGGACGTCATCACGGGCAAGACCCGCCCTGAACGCAGGAACGCCGTTGACCCGTTGGACGACACCGTGGCGGTCGAATGGGCCTCAGCCGTTTCCGCGGGCCGTGCCTTCGTGGAAAGCAAAACCGCCAACGCCGCACCAGCGCCCGGAAAGGTCCTGGACGTCATGGAAGCCAACCGCACCATGGGTCAGGCCGAAGCCGCAGCCCTCGAATGCGAAACACTCGCAGTGCTGATGCAGACGGACGAGTTCCGGTCGACGGTCTATGCGTTCCTGGACCTTGTCCAAAAACGTTCAAAGCGCCCGGCCGGCGCGCCTGACCGCACGTTGGCCAGGCCCGTCACCAAGGTGGGCGTCGTTGGCGCGGGACTGATGGCCAGCCAACTCGCACTCTTGTTTGCCCGCCAGCTCAAGGTGCCTGTGGTCATGACGGACATCGACCAAACCAGGGTGGACAAGGGTGTTGGCTACGTTCACGCCGAGGTGGATAAGCTGCTGGCCAAAAAGCGCATCACTCCCGACGCCGCCAACAGGACCAAGGCCCTGGTGACCGGCTCGGTCAGCAAGGAGCCCTTCTCGGATGCCGACTTTGTCATTGAGGCGGTCTTCGAAGAACTCAACGTCAAAAAGCAGGTCTTCGCGGAACTGGAAGCCGTAGTCTCTGCCGAATGCATCCTCGCCACCAATACCTCGTCCCTCTCCGTGACTGCCATGGCCGAAGACCTGCGCCATCCGGAACGACTCGTGGGCTTCCACTTCTTCAACCCTGTGGCAGTCATGCCCCTGCTGGAAATCGTCCGTGCCCCCGGAACCGACGATGCCGTGCTGGCCACGGCCTTTGAGCTCGCCAGGAGCCTCAAGAAAACCGCGGTCCTGGTCAAAGATGCTGCCGCGTTCGTGGTCAACAGGATCCTGCTGCGACTCATGGGCGAAGTCATTGCGGCCTTCGACGAAGGGACCCCCGCTGAGGTGGCGGACAATGCCCTGCGTCCCATGGGCCTGCCGATGTCGCCCTTCACCTTGAGTGCGATGGTCGGCCTGCCGGTGGCCCAGCATGTCCAGGAATCCCTGCACCAAGCCTTCGGCGACCGGTTCCCGGTGTCCAGCAACCTGCAAAAATTGATCGACAACGGTGTGCAGTCACTCTGGGCTCCCGGTCCTGACGGGCAGCAGACCATCCCTGCGGGGACCTTGTCCATCATGTCCTTTGGCGACACCCCGTCCACCGCGGAGGAAGTCCTGCGACGCACGCAGGATGCTTTGGCCGAGGAAATCGGGCTGATGCTCAGCGAGGGTGTTGTAGCCGGCCCTGAAGACATCGACCTGTGCATGATCATGGGCGCCGGCTGGCCCATGTTCCTGGGCGGCATCACGCCGTACCTGGACCGGGCAGGCGCCTCCGAGCGCGTCAACGGCAAGCGCTTCCTGGCCCCGGGTGTTGCTTCGGCACCACAGTAAGCGAGAGGCCCGTGCGCGGAGGAAGTCCGCGCACGGGCCGTCGTGCCCTGTGGCTGGTGGCTGGTGCCTGGTGGAGAAGGAAACTAGAACAGGGCGACCTTGGCCGCCTTCGGGAAGATCCCGTCCAGTTCATCGCGGTCGGCCTTGGTGGGAACCCAGCACACAGCTTCTGCGTTCTCCCGGATCTGTCCGGGACTCGTTGCCCCGGCAATGACACTGCTGACGCCTGGCTGGGCGGCAAGCCAGGAGAACGCCAACTGCAGTTCCGTGATGCCGCGTTCCTTGGCGAACTGTCCGAACTTGCCCAACTGCGCCCAGTCGGCATCATCCACCAGATGGGTGCGTGTATGGCTCAACCGGGTGCCTTCCGGAGCATGGCCGGCGGAATACTTGCCCGTGAGGAGGCCATTGGCCAGGGGGAAGTACGGTAGCACGCCCAGGGAGAACGCCCCGGCAGCCGGAATCACTTCGAGTTCGGCCCGGCGGTCCAGCAGGTTGTAGTGGTTCTGGGTCGAGACGAACCGCGCACCACCCAACTGCCTGGCAACGTACTCCGCTTCCGCGATCTGCCATCCTGCAAAATTCGAGTGTCCGATGTACCGGACTTTTCCGCTGCGCACCAGGTCGTCGAGGGCCGCCAGGGTCTCATCGATCGGCGTCAGGGGGTCCGGGGTGTGGAACTGGTAGAGATCAATCCATTCGGTGTCCAGGCGGCGCAGCGACGCTTCCACGGATTGGATGATGTAACGGCGGGAGCCGCGCGCCCCAAAATCCTTGCCGTTGGCACCATGCATATCCATACCGAACTTCGTACCGATCACCACGTCATCGCGCCTGCCATGAAGCGCCTTGCCCAGCATGATCTCGCTCAGCCCAGGCTCACGGCCATAGACATCGGCGACATCGAAGAAGGTCACACCGGCATCGATCGCGGCATGGACCACGGCATCGGTTGCCTCCTGGGTTTCGGTCGGCGTGTTGGCCCGGCCAAGGTTGTTGCAGCCCAGCCCGACAGCTGAGACCGTGAGGCCTGAGTGTCCAAGGCGTCGATATTCAGTCATGCAGCCAGCCTACAGCGCACTCAGCGGTCGATAGTCACCCAGGGCAACGAACTGCGGCCTCACCGGGGCAGGTAGGAAATCCCGGATTCTTCCATGGCGTCCTCCAGTTGCGCTATGGCCACCGGCCCCAGTCCGTGAAGCCTGGATGCCTTGAGCTCACCGAACTCGGCCAACTGCTCCAGAGTCTCTATTCCTTCGTGTGCGAGGGCGCGTCTGGCCGGCGCGGCGAGTCCCTTGGGAAGCGGTGTGTGCCCGGGCCAATTGCTCTTGGAAGACATGGCAGTTCCCTCCTGGCTGCGTAAGGTGGTACTTAGAGAGTAAAGCCCCCACCCTGCCGGGGCGAGTGTTTGACCTTGAAGGCGTCCGGATCGGACGCCGGGGCAGCAGCGATCGTGAGCTTGGTAAAGTCCAGGTCCTCAGCGCGCGCACAGACCTTGATCGCGTTGACGGCCTTGTTCACGTCCGGGCACAGACAGAAGATATTCAAGCGTGAATTCCCCATGCCGGAACCCTCCACGACACCCAGTCCGCGCCACGCAAGCTCCGCTGTGATGACCTCCTTGGCCTTCTGTTCCAAGTGCCGGTCCCGTTCCGTGCCGTCCTTGCTCTTCAGCGCGAACTGGGCGACCACCCTGAACTGTTCGGAGTCTGGAATGACCGTGTAGCCGTCTTCCTCGCACTGGGCTTCGAAGGCAGCAAGGAGGCCCTCGGCAGAGGTGCCTTCCTCCACGGCAGCGGCGTCAGTGGTGCTTTGGTGCCCCACCACACCGTAATTGATGACGAAATGCTGGTCTGCGTCGTCGAACCAGGCTTCCCGGAAGTGGAGGACCCCCTCCCCATCCCGTTTGTACATACGGATGATCCCGCTCATGTCCGTCCTTTCCTCAGCCATTCGGCGCTGGTGCTGGTCCCGGAAACGTCAAAGGGCGCCGCCTTGGCCTGGACAGCGTCCAGGAGGCCGGCACACTCTGCCCGCATGCTGCGCACCATATCGTCCGGATACGCCATGGTGCGGGAGTGCTCTTCAAATTCGTCTTCGTCGTCAACAAATACGCCGTGGGTTGTGGAACGGATGACGTCCAGGTCCATGTCAATCATGTGGAACTCCGTGACTCCTGGACGGACGCTGTTCCAGCCATGTGCCGTGGCGAGGTCTACGTAGATCCGGTAGTCGCCCGGGTAGGAGTCATCGTAGAACGTGGCCACGAACTCCCCCTGCCGGGGTACCAGCAGGACGCAGTCCGACGCCGTATAAAAAGCGGCACCCGGACGGGAACAGAACTCTCCTGCGCCCTGGAAGATCCACCAACCGTGGATATCCTCACCAAGGTAGCGCCCGGGGACTACCCAGTGCGCCCTGCCATCCCACTTACGGTTCCGGGCCACCACAAGGTCGCCGGGCTGCAGAATGCCCGGTGCGCGGTCGGCCGTCACAACGTGGGCAGACTGCCGGTGGTGGGATGCTCCTGCCCGGGGAGGGGCCTGGCAAAGGGCACCTTCGTTCCCAAAACCTGGGCTACGACGTCGTGTGCAATCTTCTGGGCTGTCAGCCCCACGCGCTCCAGAACCTGGCTCCGGGAGCCATGGACGAGGAACTCAACCGGCAAACCGACTTCGTTGAGGGCGGTGTCCACACCTGCGGCCCGCATTTCCTGGCGGATCCGGGACCCGACGCCGCCGGCCCGGACGCCATCCTCGATGCAGATCACCAGGCGATGCCGTGCGGCCAGCGCAACAATGGATTTCCTGACGGGCAGGACCCAGCGCGGATCCACCACGGTGGAACTGATCCCCTGGGCGCCGAGCCTGTCCGCGACGTCCAGCGCCAGCTCGGACATGGCGCCCACGCTGACGATCAGGACATCATTCTCGGTGGACCCTTCCGGACGGCGCGCCAGGACATCCACGCCGTCGTGGAGGCGTTCGAGGGCTTCAATCTCGGTACCGACACTGCCCTTGGAGAACCGGACCACGGTGGGGGCATCGTTGATGGCGACAGCCTCCCGCAGTTCCTCCCGCAGGCGCGTGGCGTCACGGGGCGCAGCCAGGTGCAGGCCGGGAACGATCTGGACCATGGCCATGTCCCACATGCCATGGTGGCTGGGACCGTCCGGACCCGTAACACCGGCCCGGTCGAGAACAATGGTGACGCCCGCCTTGTGCAGGGCAACGTCCATGAGGAGCTGGTCGAAGGCGCGGTTGAGGAAGGTCGCATAGACCGCGACCACCGGATGCAGGCCGCCGTAGGCCATGCCCGCTGCCGAGGTGAGCGCATGCTGCTCGGCGATGCCGACGTCAATAACCCGTTCGGGGTGGCGTTCGGCGAATTTGTGGAGGCCGACAGGAATCAACATGGCGCCGGTGATCCCCACGATGTCGGTCCGTTCATCGGCGATGTCGGCGATTTCCTCGGCAAAGACAGACGTCCAGGAGCGGGCTCCGGGCATTTCCGTGGGCTCGCCGGTTTCCGGATCGATGATTCCCACGGCATGGAACTGGTCGGCTTCGTTGGCCAGCGCGGGTGCGTAACCGTGACCCTTCTCCGTCATGGCATGCACGATCACGGGGCCGCCGTAGGCCTTGGCGGTACTCAGGGCGTGTTCCATGGCCTGCAGGTTATGCCCGTCCACGGGGCCGATGTACTTCATGCCCAGGTCTTCGAACATGCCTTGGGGCGCCCACCAGTCCTTGATGCCCTTCTTCATGGCGTGAAGGCTCTTGTACGTGAACTGGCCCGCGGGACCGCCGTTCTGGAGCTTCTTCTTCCACCAGTCGAGCATGCCCTCATACGCTGGTGCGGTCCGGAGGGAATCAATGGTGGGACGCAGGGACGCAAGATAGTCTGCAAGGCCTCCCACGGTAGGGGCGTAGGAACGGCCGTTGTCGTTGACCACGATCACCACACGGCGCTTCTTGTCCGCTGCGATGTTGTTGATCGCTTCCCAGGTCATGCCGCCGGTGAGGGCGCCGTCGCCGACAACCGCGACGACGAAGCGGTCGCCTTCGCCGGTGAGCTGCCTGGCCCGGGAGATCCCGTCAGCCCACGACAGTGACGACGATGCGTGGGAACTCTCCACGATGTCGTGGACGGACTCGCCACGGTCAGGGTAACCGGAGAGGCCGCCCTGCTGGCGCAGCGTCGCGAAGTCCTGGCGCCCGGTCAGGAGCTTGTGAACGTAGGACTGGTGCCCGGTATCGAAGACGACACTGTCGCGGGGCGAGTCAAAGCTCCTGTGCACGGCAAGGGTAAGTTCCACGACGCCGAGGTTGGGCCCAAGGTGTCCACCCGTGGCGGCCACGTTGGTGATCAGGAAGTTCCTGATTTCCCCGGCCAGTGTTTCCAACTGTTCGTCAGTCAGTGTGGCCAGGTCCTGTGGATCCTTGATGGTTTCCAAGAGTCCCAACGGCGCTCCTTACGGTGGTGGACGTGCTTGTTAACTTTAGCGCGTTGGCCGGGCGCGCGTTTCCGGGGCGACGTGGCCGTGAAAGCGTGCAGCCCCGGCCGGTCGTGTGACCAGCCGGGGCTGCAGGGGTGGTCTCAGGCCACCTTCAGCTCATCCAGGGAGCCAGGTCCCCTTAGGCGGAGATCTGACGCAGGACGTACTGCAGGATGCCACCGTTGCGGTAGTAGTCCGCTTCACCCGGGGTATCGATGCGCAGAACGGCGTCGAAGGACTTGGCCGTTCCGTCCTCGGCAGTTGCCGTGACCTTCAGGGTCTTGGGCGTGGTGCCGTTGTTCAGCTCGGTGACGCCCTCCACGGAGAAGGTCTCCGTGCCGGTCAGGCCGAGGGTGGCTGCCGATTCGCCCGCCGGGAACTGCAGCGGAAGGACGCCCATGCCGATCAGGTTGGAGCGGTGGATGCGCTCGTAGCTTTCGGCGATGACGGCCTTGACGCCCAGGAGTGCGGTGCCCTTGGCAGCCCAGTCACGCGAAGAACCGGAGCCGTATTCCTTGCCCGCCAGGACGACCAGCGGGGTTCCTGCAGCCTGGTAGTTCTGGGCTGCGTCGTAAACGTAGGCCTGGGGTCCGCCTTCCTGGGTAAAGTCGCGGGTGAAGCCACCCTCAACGCCGTCCAGGAGCTGGTTCTTGATACGGATGTTGGCGAACGTACCGCGGATCATGACTTCGTGGTTGCCACGGCGCGAGCCGTAGGAGTTGAAGTCCTTGCGCTCCACGCCGTTGGCCAGCAGGTACTGGCCGGCCGGGGTGTCCGACTTGAAGGAGCCTGCCGGTGAGATGTGGTCCGTGGTCACGGAATCGCCCAGCTTGAGGAGCACGCGTGCGCCCTGGATGTCCTTGACGGGATCCGGCTGGGCCTTCATGCCCTCGAAGTATGGGGGCTTCCGGACGTAGGTTGAGTCCTGGTCCCAGGCGAAGGTGTCGCCGGCCGGGGTGTCCAGTGCCTGCCAGCGCTCGTCGCCGTCAAAGACGCCTTCGTAGCCCTTGGCGAACATTCCTTCGTCAATCGAGGAGTCGATGACTTCCTGGACCTCGGTGGGGTTGGGCCAGATGTCCTTAAGGAAGACCTCGTTGCCCTCGGAGTCGGTGCCCAGGGCATCGGTGTCGAAGTTGAAGTCCATGGAACCGGCCAGGGCGTAGGCGATGACCAACGGCGGGGATGCCAGGTAGTTCATCTTGACGTCCGGGTTGATGCGGCCTTCAAAGTTGCGGTTGCCCGAAAGCACGGCGGTGACGGAGAGGTCGTTGGCCTGGATGGCCTCGGAGATCTCCTGCTCCAGCGGACCGGAGTTGCCGATACACGTTGCACAGCCATAGCCGACGATGTAGAAGCCGAGCTTCTCCAGGTACGGGGTCAGGCCGGACTTTTCGTAGTAGTCGGTGACGACCTTGGAGCCCGGGGCAACGGAGGTCTTGACCCACGGCTTGGACGTCAGGCCCTTGTTGACGGCGTTGCGTGCCAGCAGGGCTGCGGCCAGCATTACCGAGGGGTTGGACGTGTTGGTGCACGAGGTGATCGACGCAATGGACACCGCGCCGTGATCGAGTTCGAACTCGCGGCCATCGGCGGTCTTGACGTGGACCGGCGCGGACGGACGTCCGTGCGAACCGTTGGCTGCCGACGCAACACGGGCGGTTTCCGTGATGTGCGAATCCGCGTGCGTGAAGGACGGGGCGTCGGAGGCCGGGAAGGACTCGTCGAGGGCCTCGTCCACGCTGCCGTCTTCGATGGCGACGTAGTTGTGGATGTCCTTGCGGAACTGCTCCTTGGCGTCGGTGAGCTCGATGCGGTCCTGGGGACGCTTCGGACCGGAAATGGACGGCACCACCGTGGAGAGGTCCAGTTCCAGGAACTCGGAGAAGCGCAGTTCACGGGAAGGATCGTGCCAGAGACCCTGCTCCTTGGAGTAGGCCTCGACCAGGGCAAGGTTCTCTTCGGAACGGCCGGTCAGGCGCAGGTAGTCAAGGGTGACGTCGTCGATCGGGAACATGGCGGCCGTGGAGCCGAACTCGGGGCTCATGTTGCCGATGGTGGCGCGGTTGGCCAGCGGCACAGCCGCTACGCCCTCGCCGTAGAATTCCACGAACTTGCCCACGACACCGTGCTTGCGCAGCATTTCAGTGATGGTCAGCACGACGTCCGTTGCGGTGGCACCGGCAGGGATGCTGCCGCTGAGCTTGAAGCCCACGACGCGCGGAATCAGCATGGAGACCGGCTGGCCGAGCATGGCGGCCTCGGCTTCGATGCCGCCGACGCCCCAGCCGAGCACGCCCAGGCCGTTGACCATGGTGGTGTGGGAGTCGGTACCAACACAGGTGTCCGGGTAGGCGCGCAGCACACCGTCAACCTCGCGGGTCATGACGGTGCGGGCCAGGTATTCGATGTTGACCTGGTGGACGATGCCGGTTCCCGGGGGAACTACCTTGAAGTCGTCGAATGCGGTCTGGCCCCAGCGCAGGAACTGGTAACGCTCACCGTTGCGCTGGTATTCGATCTCCATGTTGCGTTCCAGGGCGCCGGCGTTGCCGAAGGCGTCGATCTGGACGGAGTGGTCGATGACCATTTCGGCAGGTGCCAGCGGATTGACGCGCTTGGGGTCGCCGCCGAGTTCCTTGACGGCCTCGCGCATGGTGGCAAGGTCCACGACGCAGGGCACACCGGTGAAGTCCTGCATGATGACGCGTGCCGGGGTGAACTGGATTTCGGTATCGGGCTCCGCATTGGGGTCCCAACCGGCCAGGGCGCGGACGTGGTCAGCCGTAATATTGGCACCATCTTCGGTCCGCAGGAGGTTTTCAAGCAATACCTTGAGGCTGAACGGAAGGCTGTCTGCGCCTTCAACGGAGTTCAACCGGAAAATTTCATAATCGGTGCCGGCTACATTCAGTACGCCTTTGGAACCGAAGCTGTCCACAGTGCTCATGGCAGGACTCCTCTCGCAACAGTTTCATCTTTGTCGCGTGGTTGGCCGCTAGCCAGTTAGGCGCACCTTACTTAGCCGGGCGGCACTCTTTGTTGGTCATCCCGGCACACAGCAACATGATCGCGGAGCGGGACTACTACGCCCATCGTAGTGGCATCGGTCACTTTTCGGCCTCCTGCCCCGCAGTCCGCGGCGTGCAGGGCAGGTGGGGCACTCTCCCCTAACGTCCGGGAACCAGCAGACCTACGGTTTCCAGGTGGTGGGTATGCGGGTAGAGATCAAAGGCCCGCAGGGACTCCAGGCGCCAGCCCCCGTTGTGGAAGTAGCCCAGATCACGTGCAAAAGATGCCGGGTCGCACGACACATACGCGATCGCGCGGGGACCGGAAGCCATCAGCTGCTTCACCACGGCCTTGCCCGCACCGGCTCGCGGCGGATCCAGCACCAGGGAATCGAAGGCACGCGGGCGCTGGTGCAACACGCGCTCCACCCGCCCCTGCACGATCTCCACGTGGGCTTGCCCGTGGAGGTTTTTCCGCGCGTCGCGGCTGGTGCCGGGAGCACCCTCCACCGACAGCACCGAGCCGGTGACTCCCACGGCATCCGCCAGCGGAGCGGTGAACAGCCCGGCACCGGCGTAGAGGTCGGCCACCGAGGAGCCCGGATGCAGGTAGCCACCGCCGGCCAGATACCCGGTCACCGCCCCGACCAGGGTGTCCGGTGCATCCTTGTGGATCTGCCAGAACCCTTCACCAGTGACCCTGTAGTCATGCCCTGCGGCGGTCTCCTGCACCCAGGTCCGCCCCCGCAGCTGCAGCACCTGGCCAGTGCCGGGATCGAAGCTCGCCACTGACACATCGTGGGGAAGGTGCGAGAGGATACTGTGCAGCCTCTTGGGCGTGGTCCCTTCTTCCGGTGCAAGCAGGACCAACGGCCGCGAACCATTGGCGGGGACTGCTACTTCCACGCGGGCAATTCCGCTCAGATTGACGTCCCAGAGGGCCAAGTGGTTGATACCTGCAAGGGCAAGCGGCATCTCCTTGATGGGAACCACCACATCGGAGCGGTGGGCATGCATCCCGAGCCGCCCGCCCGGCGCCACCGCAAAGCCCGCGCGCGTACGCCAACCGAGCCCGCCGTCGTCGTCGGATCCCACCGGTTCCACGACGGTGGCGAGGTCGAGGCCGGCCAGGCGTTTCAGCTGTTCGGCAAGGACTTCGGCCTTCAGGGCCCGCTGCCGGTCCAGCGTGATGTGTCCGAGTTCCGCGCCGCCCACCGGAGGTGTGCCCCGGCGCCATGATGCGGGAGAATCGGCGGGCTTCCAAAAGTGCGGTACGCGGTCGGGCGAGGCTTCCAGGACCTCGACGACGTCGGCACGCCAGAAGCGCGACGACTCACCGGCGTCCGTCAGACGGACGCGGACCTTCTCCCCCGGGATGCCGTGCCGGACGAAGATGACGCGGCCTTCGTGGCGCGCCACGAAGTGGCCGCCGTGGGCGACGGGCCCGACGTCCACCACGAGTTCGCTGCCCGTAGCGTCAGGAGCCACGGGCCCGGTGGCGGAAATGCTGTTGGAAGTCATTGTGTATCCTGCAGTGCCTTTGCTTCTTCGGACGATTTGAGCTGCCACGGAACGCTGGCAACCATCACGCCTGGCTCAAAGTGGAGCCTCGTTTTAATGCGGAGTGCTGTCTGGTTGTGGACCAACTGCTCCCACCACTTGCCCACGACGTATTCGGGGATGTACACCACGATCAGGTCGCGGGGTGAGTCGCGCCGCATGTTCTTGATGTATTCCATGATGGGCGTCACGGTCTCACGGTAAGGGCTGGCCAGAACCGTCAACGGTACAGGAATTTCCAGCTTCTCCCAGTCCCGGACCGTGTGCTCCGTCTCCTCCGGGTTGATGTCCACGGTGATGGCATCCAGGCGTGATGGACGGGAAGCCCGCGCATAGGCCAGTGCCCGGAGCACGGGTTTGCGGACGTGTGAGACCAGGAGGACTGCGTGGACCCGGGTGGGAAGGGCCCGGGGCGAGGAGTCCTCATCCACGGCGAGCTCCTTGGCCACGTTGTCGTAATGCGCGCGGATGCTCCACATGATCAGGAAGAGCACCAACATGGCCAGGAGGGCGATCCAGGCGCCCTGTTCGAACTTGGTGATGAGCACGATCACCAGCACCAGCGCGGTCATGCCGAAGCCCACCATGTTGATGGTGCGGGACTTGATGATCCGGCGGCGTGCAGCCTTTTCCCGGGCGAGTTTCAGTTCCCTTCCCCAGTGCCGGATCATCCCGAGCTGGCTTGCCGTAAAGGAGATGAAGACGCCGACGATGTAGAGCTGGATCAGCTTGGTGACATCCGCGTCGAAGGACAGGATGAGGACCAGGGCTCCAGCTGCCAGTGCCAGCACACCGTTGCTGAAGGCCAGCCGGTCACCCCTGGTCCGCAACTGGCGGGGAAGGTACCCGTCCTGCGCCAGGATGGACCCCAGGACCGGGAAGCCGTTGAAAGCGGTGTTGGACGCGAAGACGAGGATGGTGCCCGTCGCCGCCACCACAATGTAGAACGGAATGGAACCGGCGCCGAAGATGGTGTCCGCAATCTGGCTGATGGCAGGGTTCTGGATGTAGTCCTCCGGCAACGGCTTTCCGTCCACCAGGAATTCGGTGGCGGGATCAAGCACAATGTGGACTTTGGTGGCATTTGCAAGGTAAAGGATGCCGGCCAGCATGGACGCGGCAATGACACCCAGCAGGAGCAAGGTGGTGGCAGCGTTCTTACTCTTGGGCTTGCGGAAGTTCGGCACGCCGTTGCTGATGGCTTCGACACCCGTCAACGCGGCGGCGCCCGACGAGAACGCGCGGAGCAGGAGGAACGCGCCGGCCAGGCCCACCAGCCCTTCGCCAAAGCCTTCCTCCGGCACGATGGTGAAGTTCGCTGACGCCGCCTCACCCAGTTGCCCGGTGGCCGCCTGGTAGATGCCCACCGCGGTCATGCCCAGGATGGAGGCCATGAAAATGTAGGTGGGGACAGCGAAGAGCGTGCCTGCTTCCTTGACCCCGCGCAGGTTGACAAGTGCCAGGATGACCACGCCGATTGTGGCAATGAGTGCCTGCTGCCCGTGGAGGGACGGAACAGCGGTGGTGAGATAGGTGGCTGCGGAAGACATGGACACGGCGACCGTCAGCACGTAGTCCACCAGGAGGGCCGAAGCCACCGTCAGGCCGGCGTACTTTCCGAGGTTGACGCTGGCGATCTCATAGTCCCCGCCGCCCGAAGGGTACGCGTGGACGTTCTGGCGGTAAGAGGCCACCACTGTGAGCAAGACCACCATGACGGCAATACCGACCCACGGCGAGAAGGCCACGGCGCTGACCCCGGCCAGCGCGAGCGTCAGGAGGATTTCATCCGGAGCATAGGCGACGGACGACAACGCGTCGGAGGCGAAGATCGGCAGTGCGATGCGCTTGGGCAGGAGGGTATGGGACAGCCGGTCGTTCCGGAACGGCCGGCCCACCAAAACCCGCTTGGCGGCATTCAGAATTGTCAGCACTCCGCAAAGCTACTCTGAATCCCCGGGGATGTCATGACGGCAGTCCGCGCGCTCACCACCGGCCACAGGTAAAGTCTTACGCAGCGGGATCGACAACATACATAAGGAGACACGGTGGCCCACTTCGTGATCATGGGTTGCGGCCGTGTTGGCGCAACCCTTGCACACACCCTGGAAGACGCCGGCCACTCCGTGGCCATTATCGACCAGGATGAACGGGCCTTCCGCCGGTTGCGCCACACCTTCACGGGACGCAAAGTCACGGGCATCGGCTTCGACCGGGAGACCCTGAAGCAGGCGGGCGTCGAGGAAGCCTACGCTTTCGCCGCGGTGTCCAGCGGTGACAACTCCAACATCCTGGCCACCCGAGTGGCCCGCGAGACCTTCCATGTGGCCCACGTCGTTGCCCGCATCTACGACCCCGGACGGGCGGAGATCTACCAGCGGCTGGGGATCCCCACGGTTGCCGCCGTTCGGTGGAGCGCGGATCAAGTGCTGCGCCGCATCCTTCCCGAGCAGCATCTGGCCGGCGACTACCGGGAACCCTCCGGCCGGTTGGTCCTGGCCGAAGTGGAACTCCACGAAGGATGGATCGGCCACCTCCTCAGCTCCGTTGAGGCAGCTGCCGGCATCAGGATCGCGTTCCTGACGCGCTTCGGTGAAGGGGTCCTCCCCCACCCCGGAACCGCGTACCAGGAAGGCGACACGGTCCACGCCATGCTGAGCCTGGACCGGACGTCCGAAATCAGCCGTATCCTCGCCAAAGCACCCGCCAAGGAGATGTAGTGAAAGTCGTCATTGTTGGCGCGGGCAGCGTTGGCTCGTCCATTGCCAGGGAACTCCTGGCCCATAACCACCAGATCCTGCTCATTGACTTGAAACCGGAAGTCATTGGCCGCAGCGGCCTCCGTGGCGCCCGGTGGCTGGTGGGCGATGCCTGCGAACTCAGCACCCTGCAGGACGCCAACCTGGAGGATGCCGACGTCGTGGTTTCCGCCACGGGTGACGACAAAGTCAACCTGGTGGTCTCGCTCCTGGCCAAGACGGAATTCGGTGTGGGACGCACGGTGGGCCGGGTCAACAACCCCAAGAACGACTGGATGTTCAACGACTCATGGGGCGTCGACGTCGCGGTGAACACCCCGCAGTTGATGACGGCACTCGTGGAGGAAGCCGTCGAAATCGGCGATATCGTGCGCCTGTTGACGCTCCAGACCGGTGTAGCGTCGATCGTCGAATTCACCGTGCCCCATGATTCGCACGTGATTGGTCAGGTGGTGGGCGACATCGACTGGCCCGAGGACGCGACGCTGGTGGCCATCCTCCGCGACCAGGCGCCCATCACTCCCAGCCGGGATGACGTGCTCGACGGCGGCGACGAACTGTTCTTCGTCACGACCATTGCGGCCGAAGACGGCCTGCGTGCACTGCTCTCACCGGCTTCCATGGAGGGCCATGGACCGCGCGAGAGCGCGGGTGACCTGAGTGATCAGGGCGTCGACGACGACGGTTTCGATGGCTGAGGCGCAGGCTTGGTGACAAGCCAGGCAACCCAGAGGCCCAGGATATAGAGCGGCGCGCCCATCAGGAGGCGGGTGGTGGCAAGCGCCGTCAATCCGGCTTCCCCCATGAAGTAAAGCGGCACCTGCACCAGAAGGCGCAAGGCAAGGACGCCGACAACGATCCAGGTGCCCAGCTTGTAGGCACGCAGCCGCTCAGGGTCTTTGCGCCACTCCAGCCCCTCGTTGCGCACGAATCCGAAGAGGAGGCCGGCCAGCGGCCACTTCAAGGCAATGGACAGAACCATGCCCGCGATGTAGGCGATGTTGGTGAAGAACCCCAGGACGTAGAAATCCTCGGCTTTGCCCGTGGTGTTGGCCAGCCACGCGGAGATGCCCACTCCAACCACACCGGCCAGCGCCTGGGTCAGGGGCCGCTTCTGTATGAGTCGCACCACGGTGAAAATGGCGGCTGCCACGAGGGCAGCCACAAGCGATACTGTGAGGTCCCTGCCGATGGTGAATGCCACCAGGAATACCAGGCCGGGAAGAATGCTTTCCGCAATGCCCTGGACGCCGCCGGCGGTCTTGAGCATGTCCACATGCCCGGCGCTGTTGCGGTGCAGGCCCGCTTTTTCGGCATAGCCGGCCGCAAGGTCTACCAGGGCCGGACCGTTGTCCGCCCGCGGAACGCCCCGGTTGGCGTTCTCCTGGTTAGTGTCTTCCGGTGCAGGCTGACCTGCGTCCTTGGGGTTGGGTCCACCGGACACTGTCATGAATGCTCCTGACGGGAAAGAATTTCGTAACGGGGATTGAACATGGCCGGCAGTCCCTCCAAGCGTGTGACCATGCCGTTGAGGCTCAACCGGACCCCCGCTTCAATGCCGGGAACGCGGTTCCGGCCCAGCCAGATGACCCGCAACCGGGCGGGGTGCCCTTTGGCTGCCGTACCGGCAGGTGCCGGCCTGACGTTGTGCTGCAGATCATCGACGACAATCGCCGAAAAGAAGGGTTGGCCGCTGGGTGGCTGGTGGGTCACCGACTCGATGAATCCGGTGCATGACGCGCGTCCACGGGCGGGAAGATCGGACACCCGCGTGTTATGGGCACCGCCGCCGGGCCGGCGACCCAAGGGACTGTCAGCCAATCTGGGTAATCTCCGGGCCACGCTCCGGCTGCTTCAAGGGGACCTCATCCTGCGGCGGGGCGGACTGCTGCGCCCCGCCCTGCCCTGGAACCGCTGCATCCTTGGGCAGCCGCAACTGCAGGAGTTCGCGCGGAGGCATGGGGTTGTCGCCCCGTACCACCACCACCCTGCGGAAGAGCTCCTCCAGACCGGCTGCTGCCTCCCGGTCCAGGGCCGCTTGTCCCCCAAGGACGCCGCGGAGGAACCACCGGGGACCGTCGACTCCCATGAAGCGCGCCGCCCGGAAACCACGGCTGCCGTCGGATGCTTCAGCGGGGAGCTTGGCCACCAGTTCCGTTCCGAAAGGACCGGAGATTTCCTCGGTTTCGCCGCCCTGGCTGGCCACCGACTGGCCGATCTGCTCCCTGATTTCCTCCCAGAGCCCTTCGGAGCGCGGTGCCGCGAACGCCTGGAGCTGCAGGCTGGAGCCGGCAAGGTCCAAGGTGACGGCAACAACCCGTTGGGTGGCTTCTTCAACTTCGAGCCTCAACTGCAGGCCTTCCGCGGGTGCAATCAGCAGGGCGCCGAGGTCCACGTAGCCGTCACGGTCTTCGATTTCGTCGATGTCCCAAGGACCCTTGGCCAGCCGGAGGTCGCCCTTGGCGGGAGACCCGTCCTCGCCGGAGGGGATTGCGTCCGAGGCTTCAACAACGTCCTGCCCGGAAGCAGCAGACGATTCCGCTTGCCCGGCCTTGGACTTTTTACCGCGCCCAAAAAACATTGGGTTGTCTCCTTAGTAGTGGTCTATCCCCAAGTAAACCGCAACCACGGCGTAGTGCTGCAATGCACCGGACGGGGGCGACCCTGCAGTTCCGTGGTCCGTGGATTGTCAGGCGACCGGTGGGTTGAATCCTCCGGTGGAGCCGAAGCCGCCCGAGCCGCGCACGGAGTCGGACAGTTGGTCAACAGCGACGAAGCGCGCATACTCCACGCGCTGAATCACCATTTGGGCAATTCTATCGCCGCGCTTGAGCTCGATGGGGTGCTTTTGGTCCGTATTCAGCAGGGTCACAGCGATCTCGCCCCGGTATCCCGCGTCCACGGTGCCGGGGGCGTTGACCACCGTCAGGCCGAACTTGGTTGCCAGCCCGGAACGGGGGTGGATCAGGGCAACGAATCCATCCGGCAGCGCTACTGAAACGCCGGTGGGCACGAGCTTCCTCTCGCCGGGGGCCAGGTAAACATCCTCCCTGGCACGCAGGTCCGCACCGGCGTCTCCGGGGTGGGCATACGAGGGTGCTTCCAACCCGGGGTCAAGCATCTTCAGTTGGACCTCCAGGGTGGGGCTCCCGTAGGCGGCGGCGCCGCCGGCTGCGCCGGCGTCCTGACTGAATACTGCGGTCTCGTTAGTCACAGTTGTCCATTCTACGGGGCGCCTCCCGGGTGGCCGGAAGGCTTGGGCCTCCGCGTACGGATAAGCTGGATCCATGCCTTCGCCAGACCAGTCCCCATCCCTGCCTGCCCGGAACAACCCCTCCGCCAACGAGGTACTGTTCACGGAAAAACTGTGGCCGACCCCATGGGTCTGGATCGTGGTGGTGGGACTTTCGGGTGCCGGGATCCTGATGTTCTCCCCGATCAGTCCGGCAGCGGGAATCATTGCAGCGCTGGTCCTCCTGGCTATCATGGCCACCCTGCTGGTGCTTTCAACGCCGACCATCACGGTCACCCGGGATACCCTGCGGGTGGGGCGGGCCACCATCGACCGCAGGTTCGTGGGTTCCGTTGAGGCGTTCAGGAAGGACGAGGCAACAGCGGAGCGTGGTCCCCGCCTCAACGGGTTGGCGTACATGTGCTTCCGCGGCTGGATCGACGCGGTCGTGAAGATCGAGATCACTGACCCGGCGGACAAAACACCGTATTGGCTGACGTCGTCCCGCAAACCCGACGAACTCGTGGCCGCATTGGCTTCCGGCTGCGCCTAGCCCTCACATTCCGTGCAGTACAGGTGGCCGTCCCGTTCCGTGGCTATCTGTGAGCGGTGCTTTACCAGGAAGCAGTTGAAACAGGTGAACTCGTCAGCCTGGGGCGGCATGACCTGGATCAACAGTTCTTCTCCGGAAAGGTCCGCTCCGGGCAGCTCAAAGCCGTCGGCCAGGTCGGTCTCATCCACATCCACCGCCGAAGACTGCTTCCCCGACTGGCGCGTCTTGAGCTCCTCGATGGAGTCCTCGCTGACGTCCTCCTCGGTCTTTCGAGGGGCATCGTAATCCGTGGCCATGGTCCTTCTTCGTCCTCTGCGCTTGCTCCGGATGGGGCTCCGGCTTCTGCGTGATCGTGCAGAAGCCGGTGTATGGGTGTAACGCCGGGCGCCGGAAATTTGTGCCCGGTACCGGCCAGATTGTCCTCTCTTGAACCAGTGATGTCCATAGCCGCAACAGCGGCCGCTCCCAGGTGCTTTCCCGGCATTTTCAGCGGAATATCACGGCACGCCCTTTCTCCTAGTAGGAAAAGGGCAGCGCGGGTGGCAGAGTTTCGAATGTCAGTTGTGCCATGTGGTGGAGGGTGTTATGCAGGATCTACGGCTGGTTGGCGTCCACGACGACGGCGGGCATCTGCTCTTGAGCGGGCCTGGCGGTGCGATGTTCCAGCTACCGATCGACGAAGCCCTGCGTGCTGCTGCCAGCCGGACGCCCGCCCAGGTGGCCGCCCGTGCCCGGATCACCCCCGTGGCCATGTCCCCCCGGGATATCCAGGCAAGGATCCGCAGCGGTGCCACGGCAGCGGAGGTAGCCGAACTTTCCGGCATCCCCCTGTCCAATGTGCAGCGCTACGAAGGTCCGGTCCTGGCCGAGCGTGAATACGTCGCGCAACAGGCACGCAATGTGGAAGTGGCAGCACCTGCTCCCGGCCAGGACGCCTATCGCTCCGCTTTCGGCGACAACCCTGCGACGCTTGGCGATATGGTCGCCCACCGGCTCTCCGCCCATGGCGTTGACCCGTCCACCGTGGAGTGGGATTCGTGGCGCCGTTCGGACGGTTCCTGGACCGTCGTCGCGCGTTTTGAGGTGGCGGCTGCCGCTCACGGCAGCATCGGCGAGGAACCGCCGGCCATGTGGACTTTCAGTCCCCAGCGGAAGTCGCTGCAGAATGCCAACCGATGGGCGCAGCAACTCAGTGAGCTTGAACCCCTGGACGGTCCTGTGCCGGCCCGTCGTCTGGCTGCGGTATCGGACAGGCCTTTCGACTTCGAAACGGACGCTGAGACGGCCGCGCGGACTTCCAGGGAATCGGACAACCTGTTGGAAATGCTGCGGTCGCGCCGCGGCCAGCGCCTCGGCGTGGACGAAGAAGGTGACGACGCCCTGGCGGTGCTGCTCAGCAACGTCCCGGCAGCCCACCCGCGCCCGGGCGACGACGACCAGCACGCAGCCGGCATCCCGGACGGCGAGGAAGCGGCCAACACTGCTCCCCCTGAGCCGGAGGCACCGCGCAAGGACGCCCGGCCGTCCATGCTGTCCCGCCTCACCTTGGCGCCGCGGCACGTCGAGCAGGATGACGACGGCGACGACGCCCTCAGGCTGCACGAGGGCGTCAGCACCGAAACCCGCGAGATAACCGTTGTTGCAAGCCCCCTGCGGCCGGTTACGACGCTTGCCGGGCGGAAGCCCGAAGATGCTGTGGCAACACCGAACGAGGACAAGGCCGCTGGCCCGGTCCAACGTCCCGGCCTGGATGAATTGCTGGGCGGGTCGGTGACGCCGGCGCCACGCGGTGAGGGTGACGGCGCAACAACAGGCCCGGCCGGACAAGACCAGTCCGACGCCAGGATGGATTCTCCGGCGAAGGACCATGACACCCCGGTGGAGCGGCAGCCCTCAAGGCCCAAGCGCTCAAGCATTCCCAGCTGGGACGAGATCGTGTTCGGGGCCCGCGGAGACTAAGAGCGCCGTGCGTCTCCGGCGCCAGGCCAGAGGCAGGCGTCGATATCGAACGGCAGCGTCTGGTCGGCGCCCGCCATCAGGTTGGCACCGTGGGCAGTGACCCTGCGCATGTAATGCCGGCGGCACAGGGTTTCGTAGCCGACGACCCGCGGCGGCTGTGCTTCCCGCCCTGCCTCGCCCTCGGTTTCAGGGGCTGCCGAAGACACATCCCCCACCATGACCTGCTCGCCTTCGACGACCATGATGCCGTCAAGGGTTCGTGCATTCTGCGTGGCCCGCCGGCCGCACCAGCACAGGGCTTCGACCTGGAGTACCTGTACCCGGTCCGCCAGCTCGATCAGGCGCTGCGATCCGGGAAACAGCCGGGTCCGGAAGTCCGAGGTGATGCCGAAGGCAAAGACATCCACCTCCATCTCGTCCACCAGCCGGGCCAGTTGTTCCACCTGGTCAGCCGAATAGAACTGGGCTTCATCGCAAATGAGATAGTCCACCCGCAGACCGCTGGTACGGCGGACCACCACTTCGTCCCAAAAGTCGGTATGTGCCTCCACCTCGACAGCATCCGTCTTGAGGCCAAGCCTGCTGGAGATCGTCGATTCGCCGGCGCGGTCGTTGCAGCTGAACCTGACTCCGCCCCGGCCCCTGGCCCGGTGGTTATGGTCCATTTGGAGCGCCAGGGTGGACTTGCCGCAGTCCATGGTCCCCGAGAAGAAGACGAGTTCAGCCACGCTTGCCCTTTTTGCCGCCGGCCGTCAAGCACAGCAGGGGAACTTCCCGCTCCGCTTTGGTCAGCGAACCGTGCTGGCCGACAACCTCCAGGGACGCCGGCCTGGCCCGCCGCGTGTCGAACAGTGCCAGGGTGTCCCTGGCGGCAACCATGACATCACCGATGCGCGGTCCTACGTGCGGGTGGACGTCACCGAACAATCCCGCCCGGACGGCCTGCTCGCGAGTGAAGACCCAGATCCGTTCCCCGAACCGGCGCCGCCAGGCCGAGACCAAGGCGTTCCGGTGTTCTTCGGTGGCGTCGGGTTCCAGATACAGGTGGACCATGCGGGGCTCTCCAGCTGTATGCCGGACGCCGGCCACGAGGCTTTCGTCGGCCGAGTAATCGATCCGCTGCGATGCCGGAACATCCAGCATGCCGTGGTCCCCGGTCAGCAGGATGGTGGTTCCGGCCGGCAGCGTGGCCGAAAGCCGCTTGACGGTGGCATCAAGTTCCTCGAGCTGATGCTCCCACCGCTCCGACTGGCAACCGTAACGGTGCCCCGCCTTGTCGAGCTCGTTGGCGTAAAAGTACATGAGCGAGCGGCCTCCACCGGCCATGGCGTCAGCTGCGGCAGTGGTCCGGGCATGCAGGGAGTTGCCGCCCGTGAACCTGCTGCCCCGCAACGCGGCCTGGGTCATGGGCGAGTTGCCGAACTGGGGCAGGCTCACCGTGACGACGTCAATTTCTTCGGCCAACTGTTCAAAGACGGTGGCGTGCGGCTGCCACGCCGCCGGATCAACCGAGGAATCCCAGTTGCCCAGGAGATTGACAACCTTGTCCTGGGCCGGGTCAAGGACGTCGTAGCCCACCATGCCGTGCTGGCCGGCCGGCAGGCCGGTGCCCAGGCTCGCCAGGGAAGCGGCCGTGGTACTCGGAAAAGCTGAATCAATCCACGAGGGGACATTCCCCTGGCCGGCAGCCATCACTGAGCGCAGGAACGGCGTGTGGGGGGCTTTTTGCTTCAGCAGATTCCTGCCCAGGCCATCGGCCAACACCACGCAGACGCGCTGGGCCGGAGGAAGGTTGAGATGGTTCGTGAAGCCGGAAATTCCCATGCTGGCCGCAGCACTCGTGAAAACCTCGGCTATCGACTTGCTGCCGAACAGCGGAGGCGCCGGGAGGTCCTGGACTGTGTCCGGGGCGTCTGCTCCCGCAGCCCCGCTCAACGCTGGTGTCCGCGGCTCAGGCGGTTGCTGAAGACCCCTGACCGGGGACGGGGAGCCGGAATGCTGGCGTGGGGAACCGGCGTGGGACTTGCCGTATTGACGGCGCGGAGGGCGCGGGCGAAGACCTTGGCGTCCTGGACGGCCTGGAGACCGTCGGCCTCGGCGCTGATCCGCAGGACGATGTCTTCCTGGGCGATGGTTCCCGTGTAACCGTGATCCGCCTCGCACTGGGGATCCCCGCAGCTTGCGGGCCCCATGTCCAGACGCTGTCCACCGGACCAGGCAATGGACAGCGTCAGTTCGCGCACGGGATCCGATGGCTTGTAGTCCTGGGGCTGCGCGTACATGTAGCTGAGCACGACGGAACGGATCTGGGCCACCGGCACCGACTCCGTGGAGATCTGCGCCACGATTTGCTCGCCGGCCTCGTCCAGCTGCTGGTCGTCCACGTGCGTGATCACCAGCATGTCCTCGGTCAGGACCAGGACGGTGATGTGGCGGCGGACCTCGGCGCGGTCGAAGTGGGTTTCCAGATGCACCAGGTGTGACAGGCAGTCCCGGCCATCCAGGGCGTCATTGACCACATCCGCCACCAGCCGGGGGTAGAAACCGGCCTGCTGAAGGGCCTGGTCGAGGCTCTGTCCCTGCGAGCTGTGGTTGTGGGCTGCGTGGTGCCCTGAAGAAGACGGGCGGGACTGAGGCGTCGGGGACTGGGTGCTCATTCCCCCATTTTCACAGATCGGCGTTCGACTTTCCTAACCGCAGGAATGCCCGCGGCGGCGTTCGGCGGGCTACCCGCGCATGGCCCGGCGTGCGCTGTCCGTCCGCTGGGCGGCGTTGCCGATCCAGACCTCCGCGCCCAGGATGGTTGCGCCGGCCGGGCCGGCCAGGACGGGATTGAACTCCACGAGCGCGATGCCGGGGTGGTCGTCCTTGAGCTTGGCGAGACGGGCGGCAATATCTTCCAGGGCCGCGACATCAACGGCCGGCAGCCCTTGGTAGCCGAACAATTTACGGGAAGCGCGGGGCGAGCGGATGACGTCGTGGAGGTCCGCCGCAAACAGCGGAGGAACCCGGTGCGACCAATCGTCCAGGAGATTGACGGCATCGCCGGCAAGGCCGAAGGACAATACCGGACCCAACAGCGGATCTTCCATGGCCCGGAAAGTGCAGGCCTGGCCCACGGGTGCCATGGCCTGCACTTCCAGCGACGGCGATCCGTAGGGTTCCAAAGCACGGCGCATCCGGGCGATGTTTTGGCGCAGGGATCCGGCGTCCTGGATGTCCAGGCGCACGCCTCCCAGATCCAGCCGGTGCCGCAGGGCTGGGTCCGTGGCCTTGAGCACCACGGGCCACCCCACTTTGTCGGCCGCAGCCACGGCTTCGTCGGCTGTGGCGAAACCAATGCTGGGTACCACGGAAATGCCGTAGCCGGCCAGCAGGGCGGCGGCAGCACCGGCGTCGAGCTTTCGCAGTTTCTCGCCAGTGACGCCGGCAAGCATGGCGGCGAGCGCCTGGCGGGTTCCCTCAACGTCGCATCCTTCGGGTTCCACCACCAGTCCCTGGTCCCGGTCACGCCATTGGGCGTAGCGGACGATGGCCGCGAGGGCATTGATCGCCGCTCCGGCGTTGGAGAAGCACGGCAGGAGCGGGCTGCCGGGTTGCCCCACCATCCCCTCCACCTGGACCGAGGGGTCGAGGATCCCGGTGAACGCCGCGACGACCGGTTTGCCGGCCTGGGCGGCGCATTCTGCCAGGACGCCCGCAAGGGCCTCCACCGTCAACCCCCTGGCAGGCAGCAGGGCTGCCACCACCGCATTGACCGAGTCGTCCGCGAGGCTTTCCTGCAGGCTTGCGCGCAGTGCGGGAAGAGCCAAGGACATCCCGGCGTCGAGGTCGACTCCGGTCACGAGCCTGGTGACGTCCAGGCCCAGGGGGCCGGCGCTGTCGGCGACCACTTTCCCGAGGGCGACGGAGTTCGAGTACACCGCCACGCCGGGGCCGGTGGGCAGGGCCTGGGACGATACGACCTGGGCGATGTCCATCAGCTGCTCGATGGTGTCGACGCGGATGACGCCGGCCTGGCGCATCATGGCGTCGACGGCTGCCGCCGGGGCCTGCGTGGTCCGCACTTCGTGCCCTGGCGGCAGCCGTAGGCCGGTGACGTCGGATTTTGCCACGATGACCGGTTTGCTGCGCGACAGCCGGCGGGCCAGCCGGGAGAATTTGCGCGGGTTCCCGATCGATTCGAGGTAGAGCCCCACGGCGGAGGTGTCGGCGTCGTCTTCCCAGTACTGCATGGCGTCGTTGCCGGAGACATCGGCCCGGTTTCCGGCGGACAGGAAGGACGATAAGCCGAGGCGGCGACGGCTGGCGGCGGCGTAGACCGCCACACCTACCGCGGCGGACTGGCTGAACAGGCCAAGACCGCCGCGGGGCGGCATGGACGGTGCCATGGAAGCGTTCAGGGAGACATCCGGGTGGGTGTTCAGGATGCCCAGCGATTCGGGACCGATGACCCTCATGCCGTTGGCGCGCGCCTGGCGAACCAGTTCATGCTGTCGCGACAGGCCCCGCTCGCCGTCGTCCGCGAACCCGGCGGTGGCCACGACGATTCCCTTGACTCCCGCGGCGGCGCAGTCCTCAACCACCTTGGCGACTTCGTCGTAGGGCACCGCGATGATGGCCAGCTGCACGGGTCCGGGGATCTCAGACAACTTCGCGAAGGAGATCATGCCGGCCAGTTCGAAGGCTTCCGGGTTCACGGCGTACACGGGCCCGTTGAATCCGCCTTCGATGATGTGCTCCAGCAGTTGGTAGCCGACTGTTCCCCACTTGCGGCTGGCACCGATGACGGCGATCGACGACGGCGCCAGCAAGTCGCGCACGCTGCGCGCCTCAGCGCGGTGCTCGCGGGATTCCATGACCGCGCGGGACTTTTCCGTGGGATCGATGTTGAACTCGACGCTCACCACACCGTCGTCGAACTGCCGTTTGAGGTCGTAGCCGGCGTCGGCGAACACCATGAGCATCTTGCGGTTCTCGGGCAGGACCTCTGCCGTGAAGCGCCGGATGCCGTTCTCGCGGGCGGCGACGGCCAGGTGTTCGAGCAGGATCGAGCCGATGCCGCGGCCCTGGTGGGCGTCGGCGATGTTGAAGGCAACCTCGGCCTCGGCAGGGTCGTCCAGACGGTCATAGCGGCCAACACCCATGATTTCGCCGCCGATGGTGATGACAAAGGCCACGCGGTTAACGTGGTCTACTTCGGTGAAGCGCCTGACTTCCTTGCCGGACAGCTTGGGCTTGAAAGAGAAGAACCGCATGTAGATGGAGGCTTGCGATTGTCCGGCATGGAAGGTTTGCAGGGCATCGGCATCCTGGGGGCGGATGGGCCTCAGGTGGGCAGTTCCGCCGTCGCGCAGGACGACATCGGCCTCCCAATATTCCGGATAAATGCCGACGCCGGGCTGTTCCACCATAGGCTTAGCCTAGCCAAAACATCCGCAGTACAGCTTTAAGGATTCACCGACCCCATGGCCCGCAGCCAAACTTCCGCACGCAAAGGCGAGCCGCTCGGCGATTTCACCGAGACGATCGTCGACATTGATGTCACCTCCGAAATGGAAGGCTCCTTCCTGGAGTACGCCTATTCGGTGATTTATTCGCGTGCCTTGCCAGATGCCCGTGACGGCCTCAAACCTGTTCAACGCCGCATCCTCTACATGATGGCGGACATGGGCCTGCGCCCGGACCGCGGCCACGTCAAGAGCGCCCGTGTAGTGGGCGAGGTCATGGGCAAGCTGCACCCGCACGGTGACGCCGCCATTTACGACGCCATGGTGCGTATGGCGCAGGACTTCTCCCTGCGGCTGCCTTTGATTGACGGCCACGGCAACTTCGGCTCGCTCGACGACGGCCCGGCAGCTCCGCGGTACACCGAAGCCCGCCTTGCGGCGGCCGCCCTCACCATGACCGACCACCTCGATGAAGACGTGGTGGATTTCGTCCCCAATTACGACAACCAGCTGACCCAGCCGGATGTCCTCCCGGCCGCGTTTCCCAACCTGTTGGTCAACGGCACCACGGGGATCGCGGTGGGTATGGCCACCAACATGGCGCCGCACAACCTGGTGGAGGTCATCGCCGCCGCGCGCCACCTGATCGCCAATCCCGAGGCAACCCTGGACGACATCATGAAGTTCGTCCCCGGCCCGGACCTCCCCACGGGTGGCCGCATCGTCGGCCTGGACGGCATCCGGGACGCCTACGCCACTGGCCGTGGCTCTTTCAAGACCAGGGCCAAGGTTGAGGTGGAACAGCTTTCGGCGCGCCGTACCGGGCTGGTGGTGACGGAACTGCCCTACATGGTGGGACCGGAAAAGGTCATCGAAAAGATCAAGGACGCCGTCAACGCCAAGAAGCTGACCGGTATCAGCGATGTCGTTGACCTGACGGACCGGAACCATGGCCTGCGCCTTGTGATCGAACTCAAGAACGGCTTCAACCCGAACGCAGTCCTCCAGCAGCTCTACCGCTACTCGCCGATGGAGGACTCCTTCGGCATCAACAATGTCACCCTGGTGGACGGCCAGCCCCAGACCCTTGGGCTGTTGCAGCTGCTGCAGGTCTACGTGGACCACCGCCTGAACGTGGTCCGCCGCCGTACCTCGTTCCGGCTCGGGAAGAAGAAGGACCGCCTCCACCTCGTGGAGGGCCTGCTGATCGCGATTGTGGACATTGACGAGGTCATCCAGATCATCCGGTCCTCGGATGAAGCCTCGGCTGCCCGTGAGCGATTGATGTCGATTTACGATCTCACGGAGATCCAGGCCAATTACATCCTGGAGCTGCGCCTGCGGCAGTTGACCAAGTATTCGCGCCTGGAGCTGGAGAAGGAGCAGGACGAGCTGCGCCGCGAGATCGAGGCGCTGGAGGCGATCCTCGGGTCCGACCAGTTGCTGCGGGAACTGGTCTCCGGTGAGCTGGCCGAAATCGCCGAAAAGTACGGCACTCCCCGTCGGACCGTGCTGCTTGAGTCCGAAGCCGTGTCCCCCACCGTGGCTGCTTCCCTCGCCGCGCCGGGCCCCAAGGGCAAGGCGGCGCCGCTTCCGCTGGAGATCCCGGACGACCCCTGCTGGGCCTTGCTCAGCGTGTCCGGACAGATCGCCAGGACATCCAACCAGGAACCGCTGGCTGAAGCGGGACCGCGGGCCAAGCACGATGTCTTCCGGTCCGTCGTCAAGACCACTGCACGCGGTGAGATCGGAGCCGTGACATCGCTGGGCCGCATGCTTCGCCTGCAGGTGATGGACATGCCGGTGCTCCCGCCCGTCAGCGGACTGCCCAACCTCGCCGGCGGGGTTCCTGCCAAGGAGTTCATCACCCTGCTGAAGGGAGAGTCCCTGGTGGCCTTCGTCCCGTTGGATGCCGTGCTGGCACTGGGAACGGCCCAGGGCGTGGTGAAGCGGGTCCAGCCGGATTACCCGCTCAACCGTGAGGACTGGGAGATCATCTCGTTGAAGGACAAGGATTCGGTCCTGGCGGTGGAGCCCGCGCAGGATGACGACGTCGATCTCGTCTTTGTGACCAAGCAGGCCCAGCTGCTTCGGTTCAGTGCCGCCAGCGTCCGTCCCCAAGGCCGGACTGCGGGCGGAATGGCGGGGATCAAACTGGCCGCCGGCGATGAAGTCATCCACTTCGGTGCCGTCCGCGCTGACGATCCTGCCGCCGTCGTGGTCACCATTGCCGGTACCCAGGGGGCTTTGCCGGGAACGGCGCCCGGTACGGCGAAAGTGACCGCCTTCGGTGAGTATCCGTCAAAGGGCCGGGCCACCGGCGGCGTGCGCGTGCACCGCTTCCTGAAGGGTGAGGACACGCTGCTGCTGGCCTGGGCGGGCCATGGGCCTGCCAAAGCGTCATCGGCAGCCGGCGTGGCCAGGGCGTTGCCCCACGAACACGGCCGCAGGGACGGTTCGGGGGTGCCGCTGTCGCAACCAGTGGAAGCCATCGGGCCAAGCATGGCGTGGCCCGGGGAGCCTGCTGAAGCCTGAGGATCACGCAGGAGGGCCGGCGACGCAGTTGTCGCCGGCCCTCCTGGTGCGGCAGCCTCTGCCGGCTGCCTGCCGGGCTAGCCGGCCTGGTTGATGCTCAGTATGTTCCCTTCCGTGTCCAGGAACCACGCTGCGGCACTTCCGTCGGGCATCCGGGCGATGCCGTTGTCCGTTTTCAGTCCCGGCTGGTCGTAGTCCTCGAACGTGACACCCTTTTCCCGCAGCTCCGCGACACTGGCAGCGACGTCGTCCACCATCCATCCCATCTGGGTATTTTTGGCGCTGCCCGCGTTCGGCGTTTGGTAGATGAAGAAGCCCGTACCGTTTCCGCATCTGTACTGAAGGTTGTCGTCGGCGTCCGGGTTTTCGGGTTCCAGACCGAGTTTCTCGCTGTAGAACGCGCGGGCCCGGCCAAGATCCAGTGCTGGTAAGACAGCACCCACTTGCTGATCCTTGAGCATGATTTTCTCTTTCCGGCTCTCCCCCCCGGGACGAACTCTACTCCGCGGCGGGTGCTCCGTCATGGGAAAAAGCCACCCGATTCAGTACTTCCGTCCGCCCCTTGCGGCGATTCGCCTAGACTGGCCGCATGCCGATCATTCCCGACCAAAAAGACTGGACCTGGGTCCTCTCGAAGCCCTGCCCCGAGTGCGGTTTCGACCCCTCCACGGTGACTCCTGCGACGGTCCCCGGCAGCGTGCTCAGCATGCTCCCCAGGTGGCGCGCGGTCCTGCGCCGGGAGGACGCTTCCGTCCGGCCCAATGACCACACGTGGTCACCCCTGGAGTACGCGTGCCATGTCCGCGACGTTTTCAGCATTTTCGACCAACGGCTGAACCTCATGCTCACCCGGGACGATGCCGCCTTCGATAACTGGGACCAGGACAAGGCCGCCGTGGAGGGCGACTACGGGTCTTCCGACCCGGAGGCCGTTTCCGGGGAACTTACCGTTGAGGGTGAGCAGGTCGCAGCGTCCTTTGCCCGCGTGGTGGAGGACGAATGGAACCGCACGGGAACCCGGAGCAACGGATCGGTCTTTACAGTGCTGACGTTTTCCCGCTACTTCCTTCACGATGTAGTCCACCATCTCCATGATGTGGACGGCTAAAGCATCTTCTCCCACGTCATGCTGCGGTTCACTGCCTGGTACCCCATCCCCACGTACAGCTTGAGCGCTCCGGTGGGGTTGGCCGAATCCACGTCAAGCGAAGCCACATCCATGCCGGCGCCGCTGAAGCGACGGAAGGCATCCGCCAGCAGCGCTTGGGCGATGCCACGGCCACGGTAGCCGCGGCGGACACCCAGCAACTCGGTGTAGCCCTCTTTGAAGCCCCTGTCCGCGGCGGCGTCGGGATCAAAGCTTGCGAGCTGGTACCCGGCCACCTCACCCGTTGCGGCGTCCAGGACCACGGCGCTCAGATCCGGGCGGGCGGTGGGTTCCTCCAGCGTAAACCGCCATGATTCCTCGTCGCGGGGTTCGCTCCCCCAGTGGTCCCTGAACGCGTCGTTGTGGGCCAGGCGCGCGAGCTCGTGGAAGGCCGGTTCGAAGGTCCGCAGCTCAAGTCCAGTATCGAGCCGGGCCTCCGGTGCGGGACCGGACAGGGGCCGGTGCATTTCGTTGAACCAGCGGACAATCCCGTAGCCCCGGGCCGTGAACAAGGCCGACTGATGGCCGTGCTGCTCTTCGGTCCTGATCCGCAGGCGGGGCGGGGCGGCCACGTATCCGGCAGCGGCGTCGGCCGCGAACCTGAGCCGGGTCAGTGCTTCCTGCCAGGCCAGGACGGCCGAGCCAATGCCCCGGTGCTGCCAGTCCGGATCAACGCATGCCATGGCATTGGCTTTGTCGCCGTCGGGGTTCTTGGTGATCCGGCCGTAGGCACGGGCTGTCCCGCCCTCGTCCAGGCCAAGCAGTGTGTGGGTGCGCGGATCGTTTTTGCCCGACTCCAGCACGTGGACCAGGTCGCCATGCTTCTCGTACCAGACAGGATGCTCGACGGCGGCAGTCCGGGCGATCAGGTCCGCCCAGTTCCGCAGGTCCCCGGCGGTGGCGGCCCGCCATCGAAGTCCTGTGGCGTCAGTGTCAGGAAGGATCGGTTCGTGGCCGTCTAAGAGCATGCCAACAGGCTACTGAGCGGCCGTCCGCCCGGCCAGTTCCGCCGCGCCGGGCGCCGCTGTGCTGATGGGGCCTGCGAGGTCCAGCCTGGCATCGGCAGGATCGATGTCCTGGGGATTGTGCGTCACCAGCACCACCGTCACCTCCCGCAAACCGCGCCGCAAGGCTGACATCATCTCCCGGGCCGAGTCCGCGTCAAGGTGGGCTGTCGGTTCGTCGAGCAGGAGGACGCGGGCACCTGTCAGCAGGGTCCGGGCCATGGCCAGCCGCTGCCGCTCACCGCCGCTCAGCCGCGAGCCTTCGGGTCCTATGCGCGCATCCAGTCCCCCGGGAAGCTTTGCCACCAGGTCGTCCAGGCCAACGTCGGCCAGTGCCTGATGCATCTCATCATCACCGGGCTTACTGCCCGCCGGTCTGGCCAGCAACAGGTTTCCACGGATGGTGGAATCAAAAAGGTGCGCTTCCTGGGGGCACCAGGCAGCAGTTCCCGTCAGTTTTACGCTCCCTTCGCTGACGGGGAGGAACCCCAGCAGCACGGACAACAGGGTGGACTTCCCCGCGCCGGACGGCCCTGTCACCGCGAGCCATTGTCCGGGCTGCGCCGTTGCCGAGACGCCCGTGAAGACCAACGGTCCGCCAGGCCAACGTGCACCAAGCCCGCTTAACTCAAGTCCCTCCCGACCATCACGGTCCGGTAAAACCTGCAACCCGGCGTCGTACTCTTCAGAGGCTTCAGCATGTCCGGCGTCCAGGGCACCGGACCCCGCCACACGTCGCAGGACGGCGGTCAGTGCCGGCGCCTGGCGGAGTGCCGGCACGATTCCGGCGTACGGTTCAACGAGGGCAAGCTGCATCAGCACGATGACAGCCACCAGCTCGGGTGCCATAGAGCCGTTGCGCACATCCGGCGCGGCCAGGACGCCCGCCCAAAGCGCGGCCAGGGAACAGGCAAGGACCGTCACCGCCTGCCCGAGCCCTTCGGCCCACGCCGAGCGTTGGGCCGCGGCGGTGGCAGCCCGGTCCTTCCTTCCCAGGGCAGCCAGCACCGGGGCAGCGACGCCATTGGCGGCCAGCCCCGCGCGGGAATCCAGCACGGACGCGACATCACCCAGGACCTCCTGGTGAAGCTGCTGCGCTGACCGGGCCGCGTTGCGGTCTGCCACGACCGCCGCCAGCGGAGCCACCACAAGGCCTGCGGCGGCGGCCACGGCAACGGCGGGCACAGCGGCCGGAAGAACCAGTGCGGTACTGATCAGGGCCGCAACCGCCACCCCCACGGCGGTCAACGGAGGCAGCACCACCCGGGGCAGGAGGTCCCGCAGGGTATCCACGTCGTCAATGATCGCGCCCAGGACGTTGCCGCCCCGCAGGAGCCGCCGCAGGGATAATGCCCGGCGGCTGAGCGATGCCCAAAGCGTCCCGCGCAGTGTGGTCATGGCGGCAAATACGGCGTCGTGGGTAAGCAGCCGCTCGCAATACCGCAGGACGGCGCGGCCGATTCCAAAGAACCTCACCCCGACGATTGCTCCCAGGAGGTACAGGATAGGGGGCTGCTCACTGGCGCGGATAATGAGCCAACCGGACAAACCGGACAGGGCCACCGCGAACAGCGCTGCCAGGATTCCCACGGAGCAAGCGGCTGCAAACTTCCACCGGACGGGGCGCAGGACAGCCCGAAGGCTGTCCAGGCTCCAGGCCGCGGATGCCACCGGTGCAGCCGCTGCTCCCGGCGCGGTTGGCTTGGTAGTGCCGGGACCCGCCGTTTCCAGCCCGGCGGCGGCTCCCCCGGGAGCCGAAGCCGCCGCGGGCACGTCAGGCGAAGAACTCCCGCCGAGGTGGACCACGTGGTCTGCGAGCGCACGGGTTGCCGCGTCATGGGCCACCAGGACCACGGTTGCTGTTCCGCGGACTGACTCAATGGCGCGCCGGACCGCTCCGGCAGTCTGCGGGTCAAGGTGTGCCGTAGGTTCATCGAGGAGCAGGACGGTAGTGCCTGCCTCGATGCGGGCAAGGCCACAGGCCACCGCGACCCTGCGCAGCTCTCCCGGGCTGAGTTCGGCGGGATGCTTTCCGGCGAGGTGGCCGGCGGAGGTCTTGTGCAGCACCCTGTCAGCGGCTGCTGCCTTGTCCGGCGCGGCGAGCCCCTCAAGGTACAGCTCGACTTCTTCCCTGACCGTGGTCGCCACCATGGCGGGATGTTGCGGCACCCAGGCCACGGCGGTACCGGGTCCCGGGAGCTCTACAGAGCCGGTCACGGCAGTTCCGCCGCCGTCGCCGATCAGTCCGGCCAGGACCCCCAGCACGGTGCTCTTGCCGACGCCGCTTGCGCCGGCCAGGGCGGTGACCTGGCCCAGCGGGGCGGTGAAGTCCAAGGGCCCGACGGCGGGAGCTGACCGACCGGCGTATGTCACCGCCAGGCCGCGCACCAGGATTCCGCTGGCGGAGGAGCCGGTTGGGCGTGCCGGGCCGTTACTGGAGGGAAGGGGGCGGGCCGGTGGTGTATCCAGCACGGTGTTGGTTGTTTCGAGCGCGGCCCTGCCGTCGTCGCTGGCGTGGTGCGCTGTGCCCAGCTCCCGCAGGGGCAGGTAGCAGTCCGGGGCAAGGATCAAGGCCAGGAGCCCGGCTTCAAGGGGCATGCTTCCGTCAACAAGCCGAACGCCGATGAAGACCGCCACCACTGCCACCGAGATGGTTGCGATCAGTTCCAGGGCGAGGGCCGAGAGGAACGCAACGCGGAGTGTCCCCATCGTTTTTACGCGGTACTGTTCGGAAATTTCCTCCAGCGCGGCGCGCTGTTCGACGGCGCGGCCCAGGCCCACCAGCACCGGAAGCCCCTTGGACAGCTCAAGGATGTGCCCTGACAATTTCCGCAGTGTCGATTGGGCGTCTTTGACGCTGTCTTCGGTGTGCCGGCCGATGATCACCATGAACAGTGGCACCAGGGGCACCGTCAGGACGATCACCACGGCACTGACCCAGTCGGCGAAGAGGATCCTGGCTCCGATGAGCAGCGGGACGGTGGCGCAGTTGACCAGTGCCGGGAGAAACTGGGTGTAGTAGTCGTCCAGGGCGTCCAGTCCGCGCGTGGCGAGGATGGCCAGGCCGCCGTCGTTGATTCCTCCCACGGGTGCCGGTCCGCCGTTGTCCAGTGCACGTTCCAGGAGCCGTGACCGCAGTTCCTCCTTGACCCCGAGCGCCGCCCGCCGGGCCGCGATCCCCTGCCCCCAGACCGTCAAGGAGCGCAGCAGGGCCCCGCCGGCTCCCCACAACAGGAGGCTGTTCCAGTCGCCGGAACCCTCCGTCAGGCCGGCCAGCATCCCGGCGACGGCCTGCGCCATGAGCACCAAAGACAAGGCTTTCAGAGCGGAGAGCAGCCCGATCACATACAGGGCAGTCCTGGTGGCCGGACCGGACGGGAAGGCGGGTTTCATGGGTCGCTCAGGCTTCCGGCGTGGAAGGGGTGCCGGGGGTGGTCCCGTCCTTGGAGACCAGTACCTTGGCCGCGATGGCCGGAAGGAAGCCGTGCGCCTCCGGGATGTGGGAGGCACTGACCCTGCGGCGGAACACCCAATAGGTCCAGGCCTGGTAGGCGATGACCAGGGGCAGTCCTACCGCGGCGACGATGCTCATGAGCCCCAGGGTGTAGTCCGAGGATGAGGCGTTGGCGATGGTCAGGTTGAAGGCGGGGTCGATGGTGGACGGAATGACCACCGGGAAGGAAGCACCGAAGATCGATGCCGTGGCGCAGACCACGAAAACACCGGTGGCGGCAAAGGCGCGTCCCTCAAATCCGCTGCGGGCGAGTTGCCAGGCAAGGGCCACGGCCACCACACCCGCCCCGGCAACGATCCAGGTCCAGGACTCACCGCTGATGAGCTGAACTGCGGCCATCCATCCCAGCATGGGAAGGACCGCCACCGGAAGCAGCCGTACGAACCAGCGCCGGGCGCGGTACCGCACGTCGCCGTCGGTCTTCAGCGCCAGGAAAGCCAGTGCGTGGACCAGGGCGAAGGCCACAACGCCCAGGCCGCCGAGCAGTGCGTAGCCGCTGAACCAGTCCAGGGGGCCGCCATCGCGGTCTCCGTTGGCGTTGATCGGCAGGCCCGTGGTGGTCAAGGCCAGGGCAGCGCCGATGCCGAACGCAGCCACAAAGGATCCGAGCGCGATCGCCCAGTCCCAGCCGTTGCGCCAGCGGACCGTGTCCACCTTGCCGCGGTATTCGAAGGCCACCGCACGGAAGATGAGTGCCACAAGGACGCACAGGAGCGGCAGGTACAGGGTGGAGAACAGCGACGCGTACCACAGCGGGAAGGCGGCGAAGGTGGCACCGGCCGCCGTCAGGAGCCACACCTCGTTGCCGTCCCACACCGGGCCGATGGTGTTGAGCAGGACCCTGCGGTCGGTGTTGTTGCGGGCAAAAAGCTTCATGAGCATGCCGACACCGAGGTCGAATCCTTCAAGGAAGAGGTAGCCGGTCCACAACACGGCGATCGCGATGAACCAAAGGGTGGGCAACAGTTCCATGGTGGTTTTCCTTAGCTCCTAGTAGGCAAAGGCCAGGACATCGTCGGCCGCGCCGGCGCCGGGAGTGCCGTCGTCGTTCTTGTCGCGTTGCTTGTTTGGGGTGTGGGCGAGTTCCGGCATGGCGGATGCCACGCCTCCCCGCACGTACTTGACCAGCAGCTTTACTTCCACCACAAGGAGGACGGCGTAGATTGCCGTCAGCACCACCAAGGAGCCCAGGAGCTCCCCCGCCGTGACGCCGGGCGAGACTGCTGCGGCGGTGAACATGAAGACCTGGTCGATCCCGTTCATGTCCGGGTTGGGTGCCACCACGAATGGTTGGCGGCCCATCTCGGTAAAGATCCAACCTGCGGCGTTGGCGCCAAAAGGAGCAAGGATGCCAAAGACGGCCAGCCGCATGAGCCACCTGGACGCGGGCACCACTCCCTTGCGAGTCACCCAGAGGGCCAGCAGGGCCGCGAAGGCAGCGATGCCGCCGAACCCGATCATCATGCGGAAGCCCCAGTAGGTGACTTCCATGACGGGAACATACTGGATCTCCTGGCCGGCACGGTCACCGTAGAGGGGGTTGTCGGGCAGGTGCGTGCCGTATTTCTCCTGGTATTCACCCAGCAGGCTGTTGACGCCTTTGACCTCGGTGGTGAAGTCGCCTTTCGCCAGGAAGGAGAGGATGCCCGGAACTTCGATGACGGCCACGATGTCGTCGCAGTTGGTGGCACCAAGGTTGCCCACGCTGAGCACGGAAAACCCGGTGCCGTCATGGCAGGCAGCTTCGGCGGCTGCCATTTTCATGGGCTGCTGTTCGAACATGAGCTTGCCCTGCAGGTCCCCGGTGATGGCGGTGCCGGCGAAGGAAATCATCGCCACGACGGCGCCCAGGCGGAGGGATCGCATCCACACCGAGTAGTCGGCTTTGTCGCGGCCGGGGATCTCAGCTTCCCCGGGGACCATCTTGCCGTCGGCGCCGACGGTGTCGATGCCGTCATGGCGGCGGCGCCACAGGTGGTACCAGGCGATGCCGAGCAGGAAGGCCCCTGCCACGCCCAGGGCGCCGAAGAGCGTGTGCGGCACGGCCACCATGGCCGTGTTGTTGGTGAACACAGCCCAGGCATCGGTCATGACAGGCCTGCCATCCACCATCTCCACGCCCACCGGGTGCTGCATCCAGGAGTTGGCCACGATGATGAAGTACGCGGAAAAGACTGACCCGAGCACGGCTATCCAGAGGCACGCAAGGTGCACCCCCCGCTTGAGCTGCTTCCAGCCGAAGATCCAGAGTCCCAGGAACGTGGACTCCACAAAGAAGGCCAGGAGCGCCTCAAGGGCCAGCGGGGCCCCGAAGACATCACCTACGAACCTGCTGTACTCGCTCCAGGCCATGCCGAACTGGAATTCCTGCACGATGCCCGTGGCAACTCCCATGATGAAGTTGATGAGGAACAGCTTGCCCCAGAACTTGGTCATGCGGAGATATTCGGGCTTTCCCGTCCGGTACCAGATCGTCTGGATGACAGCCACCACCAGCCCAAGGCCGATTGTGAGCGGCACCATCATGAAGTGGTAAACGGTGGTGATCCCGAATTGCCAGCGTGCGATTTCCAAAGCGTCCATGGCTGTCCTTAGTCCGGCGGCCGAAGTGCACCTGCACTTAGTTCTACGTTCTGTAGAAAACTCTCTTCTACACAGTGTAGAACATCAGCAGGGGGCACATGCCCATTCTTCACGTGGCGTTACACACCCGCCAGAGCCACCCTCCCTGCCGCGGCACGCCGATCGTTCTACCTCGCGTAGAATGGAAGGCTGAAACGCGGTAGATTTATCGTGGAATGTTGAATCATCGCCTCCCGCCTGCGGTTCTGCGGCGGGAAGCGGAAGGTAGGGACGGAACAGATGGCAAGTCTTGGGGAACTGGAACGGGCAGTCATGGATCTGCTCTGGGCAAGCCAGGAGGCTGCAACCGCCAACACGCTGCGCGACCTCCTGGCGCAGGATTCCGCTGCCGGTGACGGCTCGGAAGGACACCAGGGCAAGGACCTGGCAGTCACCACCGTGCTCACCGTCCTTTCGCGGCTCGAAAAGAAGGGCCTTGTGGAACGCGAGCGCGGCACCAGGCCGCACCGCTACCAGGCAGTCTCCAGCCGCGCGGACCACACGGCAGAACTCATGCACGAAGTCCTGGGCTCCGCCCCTGACCGGGAGGCAGTCCTGGCCCGCTTCATTGGTTCCGTCTCCGAAAGCGAAGCCGCTACCCTGCGCAAACTGCTCGGCTACAATTAGCCACTATGTTCTGGACCTCATACTTCCTGGCGGTCCTGGCAATCATCCTGGCGTGGCCGGTACCTGTCCTGCTCTCGCGCGCGCAGTGGCCGGCACGCTCCCCCTTCACCGCCATGGTCCTCTGGCAGGCCATAGCACTTGCCGGCGGGCTGTCCATGATCGGCGCCATGCTGGTGTACGGACTGGAGCCCATCGGCGATAACCTGATCGCCGGCCTGAAGAGCCTGGCAGGCATGGTCTTCAACAATGAGCCCACCACGGCGTTGGGTTTCTGGCACTTGTTTGCCCTCTCCGCCGCAGCTCTCCTGACAGCGCACCTGGTGTTCACCCTCCTTCTGACGTATTACAAGATCGAGCGCCAGCGCCGGCGGCACCGGGAACTCCTCACCCTCCTGGCCTCTCCGTCCGACGACGGACCTGGAACCGTGGTCATCAACCACGATTCGCCCGTCGCGTACTGCCTGCCTGGCGGTGCCCGCTCCGTCACCGTCCTGTCCGATGGCCTGATGGCCGCACTGGAACCGGCAGAGCTGCGGGCTGTGCTCATTCACGAAAACGCCCACCTCACCCAGCGTCACGATCTCCTGCTCTGGGCGTTCGCAGCATGGCGCCAGGCCCTGCCCTGGTTTCCCACCACCCGCCTTGCCCAGACGGCCGTCAACTCGCTCATCGAGATGCTGGCAGACGATGTCGCCCTGAGGACGGAAAGCAAGGGTACGCTCATCAAGGCGATCGCCATTGTGTCCAGCGGCAACGCCGCTCCCGCCCCGGACGGCCGGTCAGCCGCCGCGGGCCATGCAGCCTTCAGCGGCCAGGCGGCACTCAGCGGAACCGGCGCCGTCGTGGAGGCTACTTCGGTCAGCGCCACCGGCGGGGCCGATTCACCACGGACGACGGCGTCACGCGTCAGCCGCCTCCTCTCCCCCAAGCCGCCACTCGCCACGGGGCTCCGGGCACTGGTCCTGGCAGTTTCAGCCTTGCTGCTCGCCGTGCCAACGGCCCTGCTGATCGTGCCCGGACTGCTGGGCTGAGCTAGGTGAGGGTAGCTTCGTAGACCTGTTCCGCAAACGTCTCCAGGACATCGCTGCATCCGGCCAGTTGCTGTGCGGCGGCACGCGCTTCCGGAAGGGCAAGAACATCGCGTGCCTTCAAGTCCCGGTACCAGCGACGCAGGCGCTCGAGGCTTTGTTCTTCTTCTTCGAGTTCGGCCAGCGTGAACTTGCCAAGCATGGTCTCCTTGGCGATCTCCTCCATGAACTTCCCGCAGTCCTTGGAAAATTCCGCCCATTCTTCGGTGCGGGCGGCAGCAAACGCATCACGAAAGTCCACTCCACCGGTACCACGCGGCCGGGCCTCCACGACTGTCATGGACCCGTTACCCTTCAGCAGTTGATGGATGCGCTCAATCCCGGCCTCGAATGCGGGGTGGGCAGGAAGAATCCACGTGCCCGGAGAGATGGGTACAGCTCCGGATTTCCGCAACCCCCGCCAGACGGCCACCCGGTGCCGGGAGGGCTTTGCCGGAACATGCACCAACAGCAGCAGCCACTGCAATTCGACATCAACCACAACAGTCAATGTAGCAGCTGTTACATTCAGTGGTGTGACTTCCTCTTCCGGCAGCCAGTTACTGCCCTCCATCGGCGACCACCATCGCTGGCCGCTCTATGCTGCCGGCTTTACCACCGCGTTCGGCGCCCATGCAGTAGCTGCCGGGCTGGGGGCCGAAAGCGCGGACATCGGGTTGAGCCTCCTGGGGCTGGGACTCCTCCTGGCCCTCTATGACGTTGCTGAAGTTTTCCTGAAGCCCCTCTTCGGCGCCCTGAGCGACCGCATCGGTCCCAAACCAGTGATCGTCGGAGGCCTCCTTGCCTTCTCGGCAGCATCACTGGTTGGCCTGTGGGCCGACCAGCCGCTCATGCTGGCCGCGGCCCGGCTCGGACAGGGCATGGCAGCATCAGCCTTCTCACCTGCCTCGTCGGCGAGTGTGGCCCGACTCGCCGAGGGCAGGACCGGGCGATACTTCGGCCGCTACGGCTCATGGAAGGGCCTCGGCTATGCGATCGGGCCACTCCTGGGAGCATTGGCCATCATCCTGGGCGGTTTCAGCCTGCTCTTTGCCGTACTCTCCGGACTTGCACTGGCGGTGTCGGTTTGGGCGGTGGTGGCTGTGCCTAAACTGGCTCCGCTTCCGCGCCCCCGCTACACCCTTTTGGACCTCTGGCAGCAAAGCACGCAATGGTCCTTCCTTGGGCCGACCATCGTCCTGGCAGCCGGCACGGGAGCACTCGGTGCCGCTGTCGGATTCCTGCCGGCCCTGGCTGCCAGGGAAGGCCTGGGAACCGTCGGCAGCGTAGCCGCCGTGACTGTCCTGGCTGTTGCTTCGTCACTGATCCAGCCCTACGTCGGCAAGCTCAGGGACCGCGCAGTGATCGGCGACCGGGCAGGCATTGTGGCAGGCCTGCTGGCCATTGCGCTGGGCACGGCACTGGCAGGCATCCTGCCGGGAGGGCCGGGCATCTACACAGCAGCAGTCCTCATTGGAGCAGGCATCGGTGTCGCCACGCCGCTGGCCTTTGCCCACCTGGCGGATGCGACACCACCGGAACGACTGGGCAGGACCATGGGATCGGCGGAGTTGGGCCGTGAGCTCGGTGACGCGGGCGGACCTCTGCTGGTAGGCGGGGTCGCCGTTGCCGTGGGACTGCCGTGGGGGTTGGGTGCCCTGGCGCTGACCGTGGGGGCTGCAGCACTGGCCGCTCCCGGACATGCCGGGCCGGCGGACCAAAGGACGGGCCCCTAGAAAGTCTTCTCAGGCGTCGATGCGTTCACGATCCAGGGTGGAGGCACCGGCAATGATGAATTCCTTCCGCGGCGCCACATCAGAGCCCATGAGGAGATCGAACACCTCTTCGGCCCGCTGCGCGCTCTCGATTCCCACCTTGCGGAGGGTCCGGTGGCGCGGGTCCATGGTGGTCTCAGCCAGTTGCTGGGCGTCCATCTCGCCCAACCCCTTGTAGCGCTGGATGGGCTCCTTGTAGCGCTTGCCTTCCTTGGCCAGGTTGGACAGCAGGACGTGCAGTTCCGCTTCCGAATAGGTGTAGATCATCTCATTGGCCTTTTGGCCGGGGTTGATCACTTCCACGCGGTGGAGCGGCGGAACGGCAGCGAAAACCCGGCCTGCCTCCACCATCGGGCGCATGTAGCGGAAGAACAGGGTCAGCAACAAGGTGCGGATATGGGCGCCATCGACGTCGGCATCGGTCATCAGGATGACTTTGCCGTACCGGGCGGCATCGATGTCGAAGCTCCTGCCCGAACCGGCACCCACCACCTGGATGAGGGCTGCGCATTCGGCGTTGGAGAGCATGTCCCCGACGGATGCCTTCTGCACGTTCAGGATCTTGCCGCGGATGGGCAGCAGGGCCTGGAAATCGGAAGAGCGGGCCAGTTTGGCTGTTCCCAGCGCAGAGTCGCCCTCCACGATGAACAGTTCCGAACGCGCTACATCGTCGGTGCGGCAGTCGGCGAGCTTGGTGGGCATCGAAGACGTCTCCAGGGCGTTCTTCCGACGCTGGGTCTCCTTGTGGACACGGGCCGAGATGCGTGACTTCATCTCGCTGACAACCTTTTCCAACAACAGCGCCGACTGGGCTTTGTCGTTACGGTTGGCTGAATTGAGCCGGCTGGTGATTTCCTTCTCCACGACCCGGGCAACAATGGCGCGGACCGCGGAGGTTCCCAGGATCTCCTTGGTCTGGCCCTCGAACTGTGGTTCGGCTAGCCGCACCGTCAGCACGGCGGTGAGCCCTGCCAGGACATCGTCCTTTTCAATTTTGTCGTTGCCCGCCTTGAGCTTGCGCGCGTTGGCTTCGATGACCTTGCGGAACGTCTTGAGCAGTGCCGCCTCGAAGCCCGCCTGGTGGGTGCCGCCCTTGGGTGTGGCGATGATGTTAACGAAGCTGCGGACCGTCGTGTCGTAGCCGATTCCCCAGCGGAGGGCTATGTCCACTTCGCAGTCCCGTTCAACGTCAGCGATCTTGCTGTGCCCGTTCTCGTCCAGGACGGGTACGGTCTCCTTGAACTTGCCCGAGCCATGCAGGCGCCAAACATCCGTGACACCGGAATCGGAGGCCAGGAACTCCACGAACTCCGAAATGCCGCCGTCGTGATGAAAAACTTCTTCATGGATCCCGTTCTCACCCGGGGTACCGGCGAGCCTGCGCTCGTCACGCACGGTGATTTTCAGTCCCGGAACCAGGAAGGATGTCTGCCTTGCCCTGGCCACAAGATCGTCGTACGAGAAGCGGGCATCAGGGGTGAAGATCTGCCGATCGGCCCAGTAGCGGACCCGGGTGCCGGTGACACCCCGTTTGGCTTTCCCGACAACATCCAGGACGGAATTCTCAATGAAGGGTTCGAAGGGGGAATTGGGACCGGGCTTGGCCCCGGAATCATTGAAACGGCCGGGCTCGCCGCGGCGGAACGACATCTGGTACGTCTTGCTGCCACGGTCCACCTGGACATCCAGACGGCTGGAGAGCGCATTGACCACGGAGGCGCCAACGCCGTGCAGACCGCCCGAGGCCGTGTAGGAACCACCGCCGAACTTGCCGCCGGCATGCAGTTTGGTGAACACGACCTCGACGCCGGACAGGCCCGTCTTCGGTTCGACGTCCACCGGGATGCCCCGTCCGTCGTCGTGGATTTCCACCGAGTTGTCCGCATGGAGGATCACCTTGATGTCGTGCCCGAACCCTGCCAGGGCTTCATCCACGGCGTTGTCGATGATTTCCCAGAGACAATGCATCAAGCCGCGCGAGTCAGTGGAGCCGATGTACATGCCAGGGCGCTTGCGGACAGCTTCCAGCCCTTCCAGAACGGAAAGGTGCCGGGCGTTGTATTCAGAACTAGGTGCCACTCGCAGTGCGCTCCTTCGGGGTCTATCTCAAAGTGATGCCGGGGTGTTTGGCCGTCCGGCACGCCAGTGTTTTCAAGGCAAACACAGCCCATACTAGGGTAGCCGCAGGCCCGGCCCGCGCCCGTGTGCCACTCCAGGGCAGACGCGGGGTGCGTCGTTACGTTACCCACATGTGATACGCGGACAGCGAAAGTGACCCATCCTTGCCATGGTTCACCAACGAATGCTGGTTATATGGATGTACAGAACTACCAAGGAGGCCGACATGACAACAGCAGTTGCAGACCGCACGCTCAACGCAGCCGACAGGTGCGACCGTTGCGGAGCCCAGGCATACGTCCGCGTTGTACTCGAGTCCTCCGGCGGTGAGCTGCTCTTCTGCGCTCACCACGCACGTGCAGTCGAGGCTACGCTTCGGCCCCTGACCTCGGACTGGCACGACGAGACCGAGCGCCTCAACGAGAAGGCCCCGGTCCCCGTTGACTAACTGAGGCCAGCAGGACCGGATCCATCCGGCTGCAGGGTCACGACGTCGAGGGATCGACTACGCGAGCGACCAACGCTTGACCATGAACGAGGCTCCTCCCACAAAGGGAGGAGCCTCGTTTGCTTGTTTGACCAAACAGTCCGCAGGGCACTGGCCGCTGAGTGGGCTTTAAGTGCCATGGCCCGGCCGGAAGATTCCAGCCGGGCCATGGCACTGACGTGCTCGTATTCCTAGTCCAGGTAGTCCCGCAGAACCTGCGACCGCGAAGGGTGCCGGAGCTTGGACATGGTCTTGGATTCGATCTGGCGGATGCGTTCGCGCGTCACTCCGTAGACCTTGCCGATTTCGTCTAAAGTCTTCGGCTGTCCATCGGTCAACCCGAAGCGCATGGCAACGACCCCTGCTTCCCGCTCGGAAAGGGTGTCCAGGACGGAATGAAGCTGTTCCTGGAGCAGCGTAAAGCTGACGGCGTCAGCCGGAACAACGGCTTCCGAGTCTTCGATGAGGTCGCCGAATTCGGAGTCGCCGTCCTCACCCAAGGGGGTGTGCAGGGAGATCGGCTCACGGCCGTACTTCTGGACCTCCACGACTTTCTCGGGAGTCATGTCCAGTTCCAGTGCCAGTTCTTCCGGCGTAGGTTCACGGCCGAGGTCCTGGAGCATCTGGCGCTGGACGCGCGCCAGCTTGTTGATGACTTCCACCATGTGTACTGGAATACGGATGGTGCGTGCCTGGTCGGCCATGGCACGGGTAATGGCCTGGCGGATCCACCATGTGGCATAGGTGGAGAACTTGAAGCCCTTGGTGTAGTCGAACTTCTCCACGGCCCGGATGAGGCCGAGGTTGCCTTCCTGGATCAAATCGAGGAACAGCATGCCGCGACCGGTGTAGCGCTTGGCCAGCGACACCACCAGGCGAAGGTTGGCTTCAAGCAGGTGGTTCTTTGCACGCTTGCCGTCGTGGATCACGAACTCGAGTTCACGGCGCAGCTTCGGATCCATGGAGCCGTCGTCGTTGTTGATCTTCTCTTCGGCGAACAAGCCGGCCTCGATGCGGAGCGCGAGGTCGACTTCCTGCTCGGCGTTCAGCAGCGCAACCTTGCCGATCTGCTTCAGGTAGTCCTTGACGGGGTCAGCGGTAGCGCCGGCTGACATAACCTGCTGGACGGGGGCGTCGTCGTCGTCCGCGTCCGAGTAGACGAATCCGGACCCGGTGGGAGCGGGCTTGTCCTTGGGGGCATCGGAGGTGTCATCGGCGTCGTCGTCGCTTACTTCCACTTCTTCAGCGGCAGCAGGGTCGAAGTCCTCATCCTCGACAGTGACGTCGTCGGTGTCTTCATCGACGTCGCCAGGAGCAGCAGCGGATTCTGCTGCGGCCTTGGCGCCCGGCTTGGGTCCACGCTTCTTAGGAGCCGGCTTGTCGGAATTGCCCTCTCCGGGCTTGTTGGCGGCACGGGTTGCCGCCCGCTTTGCCGAAGTGGCCGCCTTCTTTTCCTCAGCGGACAGTTCGGCCTGGGCGGCAAGTTCCTTCTCGACGGAAGACGGGGTCACAGAAAACCTTTCTAGCGGCGGTCTGTGGAATCACCATGTGGGCAACACCACTATGACCCTGTCAAGTCCGCGATCAATTTCAAATGCGATCGCCACCTGCAGAGTCACTCTGTACAACTGCCGGCGTCACTGAAATGTTCCCGCTCACGGAGCCATTCAACGCATTCAAACGCGGACCCAACCGGGTCTCGGCATCCATTGTCTCACGATTTTGTGAGGAGTACGCCTGTTGAAGAAGTCCGGCCTGTAAGCGGTGTCAGATCCCGCAGCTTTTGTGGGTGCCCCAGGCGGACTCCTGGCGCATCGCCCACGGACAGATCGTTCCCTGGCCCATGATCCCGTTCAGGAGTTCGGCCAGGCGGTAGCCAGGCTCCGCGGCGTCCGCTTTGACGAGGCAGGCATGCGCGTGTGAGCCGCTGCCCTTGCACCACGCAATCCAACCTTGCATGGTCAACGCGGCAGCAGCCACGACCCCCTGTTCTTCATCGGCAATGATGCGGGACAGGAGTTGCTGCAGCGCATCCAAACGAGCCCAGTCTGGAAGGCCGGGCTCGATGCCCAGCAGGACTTCACCGTAGGAGTACACCGTTCCATGCTCCTGTTCAGTGCCGCACGGCGCACCCGACGGGACCAACGCGCGTGCGTCCAAGCCGAAATCCGCCGGATCGACCGGCAGGTCAGCGGAGTCGTCCCCGGGAAACAAACCGAAGGCGACGGCGCCCGCCTCGGCAGTCTCCATTCCGGCCGCGGCCATGACCACTACAGCATCCCGCCATGCCGGGCGCCTGAGCGTCGCGCGAAGGAAGCCGGCGAGTTTGACGCCTTCCGCAGTCCCGGCGGCGTCATCCAGTAGGCAGCTTGCCGGAAACGCATCCAGCACCTGCGCCCATATGGAGGTGACGGTCCGGAGGCATTCCAGGCTTTTCCAGGCCTCCTCCAGGCAGCCGGCATAGTACTCTTCGGCAGCGAGAATGGCAGGATCCATGGGTGCGCCGCCGGCCATCGGCATGTCTGCGCCCCCTGTGCCCCGGCGGGACCCCGGCCGCGGGCCCACGGCACTGCCCCGGTAGACCATCTCGGCGCCGAGTTGGCTGCTGCGGATCCGGTCCACAGGCAGACCCGGGAAGGGACAGCAGTCTTCGTCCCCGCAGAAGGCGCCGCGCCAATACTCGCTGCCAACGAGCCAGGCATCCCGCACTTCCAGGCCGGCACGTTCCAGGCAGCCTTGGAGTTCGGACAGCAGTGGAAGCGTGCTGGCCAGCACTGTACCGTCCCCCCAGCCGTCATCCGTATACACGGCCAGGACAACCCCTGTGGCAGCCTTATCAGCCCGCAGGCAACTCCGGACATGTGCCGCAAAACCGGCCAAGGCTGCGTCCGACCGGACAGTGGGGAGGTCTACCCTGAGGGTGGCCCCGAGGATTTTTCCCTGCATGGTGATGGCAACAAGGCTGTCTTCAGGCCAATAACCCAGCAGGTGCGGAATGTAGGCGAGGATGTCTTCAGGCTGGCGGATGCTCAGGATCTCTGTGGTGGTCATGTCCCAAGCTTGGGCAACCGCTGTGCTGACCGGCAGGGACCACTTGCCCTATGTGGATAAAGGCGCGCATCAGCGCTCCCGCGTGGCATCAGGTCTTGAACGTGCGGACCTTCTGCGTTCCACACGATCCCGGCGCTGTCGTGCCAGCGCCATCATGAGGGGCGCAACATGGACGCCCTGCGCGGCCATCTGCTGCCGGACCTTCCGCCGGGACCGGAGGATCAGGACCGTCCCGATGCCCAACAGCACGAACTGAACACTCAGGGCGATCCGGAAGGGTGCCAGTCCGTACAACTGCCCCTGGGAAAATCCCGTGGAATGGAGGATATCCAGCACGAGGCCAATCAGGTAAATGGCCACCAGGGCGGCAATGAATCCACCGACATTGACGATTCCGGTGGCGGTTCCGATGCGGTGTGAGGGGTTGAAGGTGCGGGCGAAGTCGAAGCCGATCATGGAGCCCGGGCCGCCGACAGCCAGCACCACTACCAGAATGACCAGCAACCACAGTGGCGCCCGGCCCGGGAGCAGGAGAACAGCCGCCCAGGCCAGGGCCGTTGCCATGGTGATCAGCAGCACCATGGCTGAGCGACGCATGGGATGCCGCGACACAAACCTCCCGAAGCCCGGCCCGGAGAGGATCGCCGTGGCGACAAAGACCGCCATCAGGGCAGAAACCGTACCGGCGTCCAGGCCCTGCGCGGAGAGCAGGAACGGGTAGCCCCAGGACATGGCGAACAGGTTGCCGCTGAACTGCACGGTGAAATGGCTCCACAGCCCAAGGCGGGTACCCGGCTGCTTCCACGCCCGGGCTACCGATACACCGGTTGCCCGCAGGCCTTGCGCAGTCTGGCGCGGTGGGTGTCCCGGAGGCGCGTCCCGCAGCAGGACCGCCACCAGCACCACAGCCAGCACCGACATGGCGGCCAGGGACAGAAACGCGGGTGTCCATCCTGCCGCGTGCAGGAGAAGCGCGAAGGGCACCACGCTGAACAGCTGCCCCAGCTGCCCGCACATGCCCGTCAACTGCGTGACCAGCGGGGCCCGGGCGGGAGCGAACCACAGCGGCACGAGCCTGATGACGGAGATAAAGGTCATGGCGTCACCGGCCCCGACCAGCACCCGCCCCAGCACGCCGCCAGGGACGCTGTCCGCAAAGGCCAGCTGCAATTGGCCCAGGCCCATGAGCGCAGCTCCGCCAGCCACCATGGCCCGGGAGCCGAACCTGTCCACGAGGATCCCTACGGGAATCTGCAGGCCGGCATAAACCAGCAGTTGGAGCACGGTGAAGAAGGAGATGGCTGCCGCGGTTGCATTGAACCGCTCGGTTGCCTCAAGTCCGGCAACACCAAACGACGTGCGCTGGGCCACTGCCACCAGGTACGCGAAGACGCCGATCGTCCAGATGAGCCAGGCGCGGGGTGCGGTCACCCCACAATTATGCCAGCCCCCGCCTCAAATCAGATTTATTGAGTCGAATCCTTGCGGGCCAAATACGCCTCGACCGCCGCGCCGATGTCCTCCGCGTCCGGCAGCTCGTGGTTCTCGTAGGCAAGGAGGGACCTGCGCACGACGCCCTCTGATTTTTCGTCATAACGCGCCTCAAGATTGGACACCACCGCCTGCACTTCCTCCGACGCCTCGATCTGCTCCGCGATCTGGCGCCCCACCTCGCGGCCGGCTTCCCGGAGCCGGTCCGTCGGCAGCATCAACGACGTTGCTGCTCCCAGGTACTCCAGCCCGGCAACAGCGGCCGTCGGGTATTCGGCTTCAGCAAGGTAGTGCGGTACGTGGATCACATAGCCGGCCACGTTGTGGCCCGCTTCAGTGAGCCGCAACTCAAGGATGTGTCCGATCGCAGCAGGAACGTCCACCGTGGGTTTCCAGCTTGAAATACCGTCGATGAGCTCGGGGCGGTTTCCATGGACGGTCACCCCGATCGGGCGCGTGTGCGGTACGGGCATGGGGATGGAATGGATCCAGGTCACCAGGTTGACGTCAAGCTTCTCGACGATCCCGACGACGGCCCGCGAGAAACGCTCCCACTGCAGGTCGGGTTCGAAACCGGCCAGCAGCAGGAAAGGCTGGCCCAGCCCATCCGTGAGCTTATAGAGGGCAAGCCGGGGGGCGTGGTAATCCTGCAGGTGGTCCTGCACGAAGCTGATATGGGGCCTCCGCGATCGGTAATCGATCAACTGGTCGGCATCGAACACGGCCACGACTTCGGAGTCGAGCTGGTCCAGCAACTCGGCATTGATCTGCTTGACCACGTGGCCGGCATCGGCAAACCCGGTAAATCCCATGACCATGTTCAATCCCCGCAACCCGGGACTGTGGAAGGTCTCGATGTTGCTGGCGTAAAGCGCCTCGGGGTCCAGGAGGGAGCCGGAGATCCGTTCAAACACGGCATGATCCTTTCACTGTGGCAAAGTTCGTCGCATTCCTGACATGGAGCGGCAGGCCCTCCATGGTGTTGCGTACTGGGTATAACGCGGCGCGGCCAACCGACATTCCTGTCTGTCGTGTGCCGCAGATCTCATTTAATTGCTGTCCGCAGCCTTCAAGAGACTACGATCGAATCGGGCCGACGTCCTCTTGCGACGCTGGGCCTGCAGACCAAGGCCGCCGTCGCAAGAGGACGTCGGGCGCGTACCGGGGCTGGTCCGCCAAACATGCGGTTCCGCCATGCAATGCAGAGAGAAGTGAGGAAACATCCTCGTGGTCAAGACTACTGACATCATCCTCGGCCTTATCGCCAAGGACCTGAAAAAGTCCCCCAGCGACGCCTTGGTGCTTGGCGTTGCCCAGGGCACGAACGGGCCGGAACTCCTTCCCAACCCGCTGAGCGCCAAGGCCGCCGAATCGCTGGCCGCCTCGCTCAAGCTCCTGGGAATCACCGGCGCCCCGGACCAGGTCCACCGCCTTCCCGGCCTGCCCGAGACCGGCTCAGGAGTGCTGGTGCTGGCCGGAACGGGCAAGCTGCAGGACGGAAGCCTGACCGGCGAGGCCCTGCGCCGCGCGGCCGGCTCGGCAGTGCGGCAGCTCGCCGGCATCCCGTCAGTAACTCTTGCGCTCCCGACGGCGACCGTCGCCGAGGTCGCCGCTGTCGCCGAGGGTGCCGCCCTGGGGGCCTATTCCTACACGGAACACCGCTCAAGCAAGGACGGCCTGAAGGCACCTGTCGGCAAGGTCCTGATCTCCACGGACGTCGATCCCAAGGCTGCCCAGCCGGGCCTGGACCGGGCCATCGTCCTGGCCCGCGCGGTGAACGCCACCCGGACACTCGTCAACCAGCCTCCGAGCCACCTTTTCCCGGAGTCCTTTGCAGAGTCCGCCAAGGAACTCTCCAAGGGCCTGCCCGTCAAGATCACGGTGTGGGACGAAAAGCGACTGGAAAAGGAAGGCTTCGGCGGCATCCTCGGGGTTGGCAAGGGTTCCACGCGGCAGCCGCGGCTGGTCAAGGTGGAATATGCGCCCGCAAAGGCAACGCAGAAGATCGCCTTGGTGGGCAAGGGGATCACGTTCGACACCGGTGGCATTTCCATCAAACCGGCCCTTGGCATGGGTGACATGAAGAGCGATATGGCCGGCGCCGCCGTCGTTCTTAACACTGTCCTGGCCATCGCCTCACTGAACCTGCCCATCAAGGCAACCGCCTGGCTGTGCATTGCAGAAAACATGCCTTCAGGTGCCGCCCAGCGGCCCGCCGATGTCCTGACCATATATGGGGGCAAAACCGTGGAAGTCCTCAACACCGACGCTGAGGGCCGCCTGGTCATGGCCGACGGCATCGTGGCCGCCAGCCTGGAAAAGCCTGACGCCATCATCGACGTGGCGACTCTGACCGGGGCGCAGCTTATCGCCCTGGGCCTGCGCACAGCCGGTGTCATGGGCTCGGACTCCGTCACTGCCGCCCTGAAAACCGCCGCGGACCGGGCCGGTGAACTTCTCTGGCCCATGCCCCTTCCGGAAGAACTGCGCCCAAGCCTGGACTCGCAGGTGGCGGACATCGCCAACATCGGCGAACGCAATGGCGGCATGATGACGGCCGCCGTCTTCCTGCGCGAGTTCGTAGGCAAGGATGGCACCGGGGAACAAATTCCCTGGGCTCACATCGACATTGCGGGTCCGTCGTTCAACAACGGCAGCCCCTACGGCTACACCCCCAAGCAGGGCACCGGCTGCACTGTGCGGACCCTGGTGGCGTACGCGGAGGACCTGTTGGCCGCTGCTTCGTAGTGCGGTCATCCCATGCTGCGGGGGCCTTCGGGCAACCTGGCCAAAGGCCCCCGCAACCCCGGAATTATGCGGAAGGTAGCCCTGTGTCACAAGTGAACGTGAGTCTCGACACAAGCGCTCCACAAACGCCGCGCGAGGGTGGAGCATGGGTAGGTGGTTCGCTAAGGTGAACTCGATAGTCACAAATGCAAGAGAACTTACCGGCTGGCATAATCACGGCAGAGCAAGTTCCAAAGACCCGATGACACGCAGGATCGTGTCATCATTCACGCGAGGGAGCGTTTAAGTGGCCGATCAGGCAACTGCGCAAGAATTCGACATCCTGGTACTCGGTGGCGGCAGCGGCGGCTACGCCACGGCCTTGCGGGCCGTACAGCTTGGGTTCACCGTTGGCCTTGTTGAGAAGGCCAAGCTCGGCGGAACCTGCCTGCACAACGGCTGTATCCCCACCAAGGCCCTCCTGCACTCGGCGGAGCTGGCGGACCACGCCCGCGATTCCGCCAAGTACGGCGTTAACGTCACGCTGGACAGCATCGACATGTCGGCTGTGAACGCGTACAAGGACGGCATCATTGCCGGTAAGTTCAAGGGCCTGCAGGGACTCATCAAGTCCAAGGGCATCACCGTGATCGAAGGCGAAGGCAAGCTCCAGGGCACCAACACGGTCGTCGTCAACGGAACCGCCTACACGGGCAAGAACATCGTCCTCGCCACCGGTTCCTACTCGCGTTCGCTCCCTGGCCTGGAAATCGGCGGCAAGGTCATCACCTCGGACCAGGCCCTGACCATGGACTACATCCCCAAGAGCGCCATTGTCCTGGGCGGCGGCGTCATCGGTGTCGAATTCGCCTCCGTCTGGAAGTCCTTCGGTGTGGACGTGACCATCATCGAAGGCCTCCCGTCCCTCGTTCCCAACGAGGACGCCTCCATCGTCAAGAACCTTGAGCGCGCCTTCAAGAAGCGCGGCATCAAGTTCAGCACCGGCATCTTCTTCCAGGGTGTGGAGCAGGACGACAACGGCGTCAAGGTCACCCTCGTTGACGGCCAGACCTTTGAAGCCGACCTCCTGCTCGTCGCAGTGGGCCGTGGCCCCGTCACGGCAAACCTCGGCTACGAAGAAGCCGGGCTCACCATCGACCGCGGCTTCGTCATCACCAACGAACGCCTCCACACGGGCGTCGGCAACATCTACGCCGTAGGCGACATCGTCCCGGGCGTGCAGCTTGCACACCGCGGCTACCAGCAGGGCATCTTCGTCGCCGAGGAAATCGCCGGCCTGAACCCGGCCATTGTCGAGGACATCAACATCCCCAAGGTCACCTACTGCGAGCCTGAGATCGCCACGGTCGGGTACACGGAGAAGGCCGCCAAGGAAAAGTTCGGCGACGACCAGGTCCAGACGCAGGAATACAACCTGGCCGGAAACGGCAAGAGCTCCATCCTGGGCACCGGCGGCATCGTCAAGCTGGTGCGCCAGAAGGACGGCCCGGTCGTCGGCATCCACATGATCGGCTCCCGCATGGGTGAGCAGATCGGCGAAGCCCAGCTGATCGTGAACTGGGAAGCCTACCCGGAGGACGTGGCCCAGCTGGTCCACGCACACCCCACCCAGAACGAATCCCTGGGCGAAGCCCACCTCGCCCTCGCGGGCAAGCCGCTCCACGGCTAAGTCTTCACCCAAGACACACGGGTCGGGTGCATGCGGCGGAATCTGCCGGCTGCACCCGGCCCGGACCAGCAGAATTCATCCGCATCAAAGATCAATAAGGAGAACGGGGACGACATGTCTGAATCCGTTAACTTGCCCGCCCTCGGTGAGAGTGTCACCGAAGGAACTGTCACCCGCTGGCTCAAGCAGGTTGGTGACCGGGTGGAGATCGACGAGCCGTTGCTCGAGGTTTCAACCGACAAAGTAGACACTGAAATCCCCTCTCCGGTCGCAGGCGTCATCGAAGAAATCCTCGTCGCTGAGGACGAGACGGCCGAGGTTGGCGCTCCCCTGGTACGCATCGGTGATGGCTCCGGCTCAGCCGGCGCTGCCGAAGAAGCACCCGCACCTGCTGCCGAAGCTCCCGCACAGGAAGCAGCTCCTGCCCAGGAAGCTCCTGCCGAGGCACCGGCTCCCCAGGCCGAAGCACCTGCTGCCTCCAGTGGAGAGACCGCTTCGGGCGGAGAAGGCCACGAGGTCACCCTTCCGGCCCTTGGCGAAAGCGTCACCGAAGGCACCGTGACCCGCTGGCTGAAGGCAGTGGGGGACACCGTAGAGGTAGACGAGCCGCTGCTTGAGGTCTCCACCGACAAGGTCGACACCGAAATCCCCTCCCCCGTAGCCGGAACCCTGCAGGAAATCCGCGTCAACGAGGACGAGACAGCTGAGGTCGGCTCCGTTCTGGCCATCATCGGTTCCGGAGCCGCTGCGCCTGCTGCAGCTCCGGCGCAGGCCGCGCCTGCCGAGGAGGCTCCCGCAGCCGAGGCACCCGCCGCCGAAGCACCGGCACCCGCCGCAGCTCCTGCCGCTGCCCCCGCACCCGCGGCTGCGCCCGCAGCAGCACCCGCACCCGCAGCAGCACCCGCACCCGCAGCAGCACCCGCTCCGGCCGCTGAGGCCGGCGGTTCTGCCGAGTCCGGCTATGTCACTCCCCTGGTCCGCAAGCTGGCCAACCAGCATGGTGTTGACATCGCATCCGTTTCCGGCACCGGCGTTGGCGGCCGCATCCGCAAGCAGGACGTCCTGGCCGCTGCCGAGGCCAAGCAGGCAGCCGCAGCTCCGGCAGCAGCACCTGACGCTGCCGCGGCTCCGAAGGCTGCAGCTCCGGTTGTTGCTTCGTCGCTCCGCGGAACTACGGAAAAGGCGCCGCGCATCCGTCAGGTCATTGCCCGCCGCATGCGCGAGTCGCTTGAGGTCTCCACGCAGCTCACGCAGGTGCACGAAGTGGACATGACCAAGATTGCCAAGCTTCGCCTCAAGGCCAAGAACAACTTCCAGGCACAGAACGGCGTCAAGCTGACGTTCCTGCCGTTCATCGCCAAGGCCGTTGCTGAAGCCCTCAAGCAGCACCCCAAGCTGAACGCCGCCTACGACGAGTCCAAGCAGGAAATCACGTACCACAACGCTGAGCACCTGGCGATTGCCGTGGACACCGACAAGGGCCTCCTGGTTCCGGTCATCTCCGACGCCGGCAACTTGAACCTCGCCGGTCTCGCCAGCAAGATCGCCGACGTCGCAGGCCGTACCCGTGACGGCAAGATCGGTCCGGACGAACTCTCCGGCGGTACGTTCAGCATCACCAACATCGGCTCCGTTGGTGCCCTGTTCGACACTCCGATCATCAACCAGCCGCAGGTGGGCATCCTGGGAACCGGTGCAATCGTCAAGCGCGCCGTTGTGGTAGCTGACGAAAACGGTGACGATTCGATCGCCATCCGCTCCATGATGTACCTGTCCCTCACGTACGATCACCGCTTGGTGGACGGCGCAGACGCAGGCCGCTTCCTGCAGACCCTCAAGGCCCGCCTTGAGGAGGGTGCCTTCGAAGCCGACCTCGGCCTCTAAGGATTACCAGCAGTCCTTCGAAGGGCAGGCGAACCGGGAATTCCGGTCGCCTGCCCTTTGTCTTGCCCGCCAGGCGCGTGGCTTTGCTACAGGACGTAGAACCAACTGGATAAGCTGGGGCCATGAGTATTCTCTTCAGCATCCTGGTGTTCCTGCACATCGTCGGCGCGGCCATGATTGTCGGCTACTGGATCGCCACCCTCAAGGAGCCCACGATCCACCCGCGGCAACGTGACGGCGCCTTCCTCCAACTCCTGACGGGCATCGCCATGATGGGTGTCATTCCCATGCTTCCCGACGCAGACCCCAACTACTTCAAGCTCGGCATCAAGTTCGCCATCGGTGTTGCCGTGGCCGTCCTGGCCGTCATCGGTTCACGCAAGGTGAAGAACGGCGAGCCCGTTTCCACCGGGCTGGCCCACGGTGTGGGTGGCCTCGCGTTGATCAACATCGCCATCGCGACGATCTGGAACTAGGGCCTCAACAGCCGCTGATCCGGGGTCATAATCCACCGACAGCGGAATGGCCGTGCGGTGCGGGAGGCAACTCCCTAGGATGGAACCCGGTGGCACCTGCCGGTGGCAGGTGCCGACAAATGACGACCCAAAGGAGTGGACATGGCAGCAACACGTACCGCACACACGGTTTGGAACGGGAACCTCATGGAAGGTTCCGGCAACACCACGCTGGACAGCTCAGGCCTTGGCACCTTCGATGTCACCTGGAAGGCCCGCACGGAGCAGGCCGGCGGAAAGACGAGCCCGGAAGAGCTCATTGCCGCAGCCCATTCAGCATGCTTCTCCATGGCATTCAGCCACGCCCTGGCGCAGGCCGGCTACACGCCTGAAGAGGTCCAGACCAAGGCAGACGTGACGTTCGTGCCCGGCACCGGCATCACCGGCAGCCACCTGACCATGTCCGCGACGATCCCGGGCATCTCCGAGGACGAATTCCGCCGCATCTCCGAAGAAGCCAAGACCGGCTGCCCCGTCTCCGGCGCCTTGGCCAGCATCGAGATCACCCTGGACGCCACGCTTAACGCGTAGCGGACAGTCGCGAAAGGCCCCTCGTTCTCCCCCAATGCCGGGGAGAACGAGGGGCCTTTTCCATGCCTGGGATCAGCTTTGCGGCCTGGCGGGAAGCGCAGACGGCCGGACTTTCCTGTAGCCCTCACGCAGCGGCGGCCGGTCTGTAGGAAGTTCCTGGATCATTTCCTTCAGCGCTCCAATGCCGTATTCCAACTGGGGGTCGGTACCGGCAGCGTAAGCATGCGGCGGAAAGAGGACCTCGATGTCAGGTTCCACGCCCCTGTTTTCCACGTCCCAACCGATACCTCCGCTGAACCATGTTGCATACCGCGGCTGCGTCACTCCCGTACCGTCGGCCAGGGCAAACCGATTGTCGATGCCGACCACGCCGCCCCACGTCCGGGTGCCAATGACCGGACCGATACCCCGCAATTTGGACACCTGCGTAATGATGTCGCCATCGGAACCGGCGAATTCATCGGCCAGGATAACCACCGGTCCACGCGGTGCGTGATGCGGATAGGTGCGCGGTTTCTCCCCGCGCGGCATGCTCCATCCGGTCACCTTCCGGCCGATGAGTTCAGCGACCAGCTGGGAGGTATGGCCCCCACGGTTGCGGCGGACATCGACGATCAGTCCGTCCAGGGCTGTCTCGGTATCGAGGTCGCGATGCAGTTGCGCCCAGCCGTTGGCCATCATGTCGGGAATGTGGAGGTAGCCAAAGCTGCCGCCGGAAGCTTCCCGGACGGTCCGCCGGTTGCCCCGCACCCAGTCCTGGTAGCGCAACCTCTCCTCGTCCCGGATCGGAATCACCGCCACCCGCCGCTGGACGCCGGCAGAGCTGCCGTGGGCTTCGCCGTTCAGGAGCGTCAATTCAACGGTCCGGCCCGCGGCATCCACCAGCTGCATGGCCGGCGTGAGTTCCGCGGAAAGTTCGACGCCGTCAATCGCCAACAGGACATCGCCCACCTTTGCGTCCGCACCCGGACGGGTCAGGGGCGACGTTGCCTGCGGATCCGAGGATTCGCCGGCGAGGATCCGGGTGATCTTCCACCCCTGGCCACCCCACTGGAGTTCGGCACCAAGCCGGCCCTGACCATTCCGTCCGGGTTCCTTGTCCGGTGCGGGCCGTACATAGGCATGCGAGGTCCCCAGTTCACCGTGGAGCTCCCACAACAGATCCACCAGGTCATCATGCGAGCCCAGCCGGTCCACCACGGGGCGGTAGCGCTTATGGATGGAATCCCAGTCCAGGCCCGCCATGTCCGAGGCCCAGAAGAAGTCCCGCTGCAGGCGCCACGCCTCATCAAAGGCCTGGCCCCAGGTCGACACGGGGTCGAGCATGACCCGGACCCGGTTCAGATCCACCGTGACCAAGTCGCCGGATTCCTCGTCCACCTTGCTGTCCGATGGCACCGACGTGACCTGCTTATCCAGGACATAGACAACCCGTTTGCCGTCACCGGACAGCCGGTAGCTTTCGGCTGCCTTGACCAGCGTCGACTCTTTGCGCTTGGCGAGGTCGTACCGCATCAGTGCGGGGGCCGTCTTTTTGTCCTGCAGGCTTCCTTTACCCTCTCCGGTGACACCGGAGAGTTCAGTGTCAAGCCACAGGAGCGCACCGTCCACCGCCGTCAGGTCGGAGTAGTTGCCCTGCGGAACGGGAACGCTGATGACCCTGTGGGCCAGGCCGTCCGCGTCCACCCGCACCACCGGAGCATCGCTGTCGTCGGTCGACTCCCCTGCCGCCGAAGCGCCCTCGAGGCTGTCCACGGCCGGGCCGAACGGAGACGGAGTATCCGCGGCCAGGGCAACGAGATAGGGCTTGATGGGGCTGGGAAAGGAAAGATCGAAGGAGTGTCCGTCATAGACGGGATCGAAGCTCCGGTTGGACAGGAACGCCAGGAATTTTCCGTCGGGGGTGAACCGGGGCGACTCGTCGCAGAAACGTCCGTCCGTGACATCAACGATGCCGTCCGCGGGATCCGCCGGCCGGGCGAGGCGGAGCTTGCTGCGGGAACCAAAGGACGTCGCCGGCTCGGACCAGACCAGCCACTGGGAGTCACCCGACCACGACAGCTGGTCGACGCTGCCCTCACCGATGCTGACCAGCCGGGTCAACTCTCCGGAGGCTGTGTCCGCCACGAACACGTCGCCAAACGTGGTTCCTACGGCGAGCCAACGCCCATCCGGGCTGGCTTCCAGCGCGCTGGTGCGGGTAGGAGCAGGGAACCCGATGCGGAGCTCTGCAGTGTCCTGGTCGGGGGCGGCAGGCATGGCCACAGCAACGCCTGCCCCCGCGGTGTCCGGAGACGGCTGCTCCCCGGCCGCTTGGTCACCGGCTGCGTCCGACGAAGCGGCGGGAACAGCTTGGTGTGCCGCGGCACCGGGTCCCACCACGTTGGACACGGACACGGGTTTGGGCAGGACTGCACTGTCCTCGTCAGAACCCGGTGCATCGGCGGTTTGTGGCGCATCGACCGCGGGCAGCGGAGCCGGAGCCAGCCTGGCAGCAATCCGTTTGATGTAGAGGGCTTCCGCTCCCCCGTGGTCCGCCACATAGGCGATCCGGCCGTCCCCCACCGGGCGGGGAAGCCGCGCACGGACCCCGGGAGTCGCCTCCACGATCCGGGATGGCCCGTCTTTATGGCGGAGCCAGTGGACCGTCCCATGCGATTCGATGGCACTGGCTGTGCCGGCCAGGTTCGGAACGACGTCGCCCAGGTGGGCGGAAACCTTCAGCGGTGCGGGGCGGCGGGCGGGCGACGCCGAGCCCAGCGTAATGTCCAGCTTGGTGGGCTGCGCATCGGCATCGAGGGAAGGCAGGAGCCACAGCTCACCCGCCGACTCGAACACGACCCGCTTACCGTCGGTGCTTGCGTGCCGGACGTAGAAGTCCTCATGATCGGTGTGGCGCCGCAACCCGGTTCCGTCGGGAAGTACCGAGTACAGGTTGCCGTAGCCTTCGTGGTCCGAAAGGAAAGCGATCCTGCCTTGGATCCATAGGGGGTCTGTCAGGTTACCGTCGATTTCCGGCACGAGGCGCTCGAACTCGCCGTTGCCGTCCGAGTCGATCCACAACTTGCCGGCGGTTCCTCCCCTGTACCGCTTCCACCACGCGGGTTCCCGGGAGAGGACGCTCGCCAGGACAACAGGCCGCTCATCGCCGACTTCGGGGCCGAAAGCCACGGCCTCTACGGGGCCGAAAGGAAGTTCGACGGCTGAGCCACCGTCGAGGGGGAGGCTGTAGGCGTGCGTGTGGCGGCTCTCCGCCTGCTGGAAAGCACTGGTGACCAGGACGTTTCCGGCGGGTGTAAACCCCTTGACACGTGTGGTGCTGTGGCCAAAGTAGCTCAGCTGCCTGTAGCCGCCACCTTCGATCCCTGCCGTCACGACCTCCGGGGAGGTACCACAGACAACCGTCCATACAAGCCGTTGGCCGTCCGGCGTGAAACGCGGATTCCTGGACGGGAGCTGCTGGGAGGAGACCCGCCAGGCGCGCCCGCCTGAAACGGGTGCAATCCAGACGTCGTCTTCGGCCACGAACGTGACCAGTTCACCGTGCACATGCGGGAAGCGGAGGTAGCTGGAGGAGGTCATTGTTCGATCATAGTCAAGACCCCCCGGCGGGAACCTGCGCCGGCATGGTGTTTCCGCCACCTGCGCCGGACATGGTGAGATGGGTCATGCGAATAGTGATGGCCGGAGCTTCAGGAATGATCGGGACCGCCCTGGCTGATGTACTGGCCCGGCGTGGAGACGAGGTGGTCAGGCTGGTCCGACGGCCTGCCAGGAACACCTCCGAACACAGCTGGGATCCGGCTGAAGGCAGGCTGGACGAAGCCGTACTGGCCACCGCGGACGCCGTGGTTAACCTTTCCGGCGCAGGCATCGGGGACCGGCCCTGGACCAAGCACCGGCTCAGCGTCCTGCGGGATTCCCGGCTTCAAGCCACGCGGACGCTCACTTCCGCAATGCACCGGCTTGGGTCGCCGGAACTCACGTTCGTCAGCCAGTCCGCGTCGGGCTACTACGGCGCCTCCCGGAACGGTGTCCTCCGCGAAGACTCGGGTCCCGGAACAGGAGTCCTTGCCAGGCTGTGCATCGAGTGGGAAAACGCGGCCCGCTCAGCCCCTTCGAGCGTCAGGGTGCTGAACCCCCGGACCGGAGTGGTACTGAGCACCTCGGGCGGGGCACTTGGCCCGATTCTTCCCCTGCTCAAACTGGGACTGGGCGGCCCTTTTGGACATGGACGCCAGATCTGGCCCTGGATTACGCTGCCCGACCAAGCTTCCGCACTGGCCTTCCTCATCAACTCCCGGCTCGAAGGGCCAGTCAACTTGTGCGCTCCTGAACGGGCCGACGTCAATGCGATCGTCGCCCGGCTGGCCACGGCATTCCACCGGCCGGCTTTCCTCCGGGTCCCGCGACCGGCCCTGCGCCTGATCCTCGGCGGGCTCGCAGATGAGCTGGTCCTCGCCGACCAACCGATGGAACCGGCCAGGCTCACAGCGGCAGGCTTCAACTGGCAGCATCCCCGACTTGAGGATGCAATGGACTGGCTGGTTTCCTAGGCCGGGCCAAGGACCTGGAAGATCTTCCACCGTTCCGCATCCTTCACCAGGACGAGCCGCAGGTCCTGGGGTGATCCTTGAGGCCTCTCCTGCACCACGCTGTTCCCGCCGGCCTGCTCCCCATAAGCCGAGACCGTTGCCCTCAGGCCCACCACCATCCGGCCGTTGCCGACCGCCTCCACCAGCCTTACCTCCCCAAGTTCCGTCCTCAGGCCGGTGAGCCGAAGATCCTCCGCCGCCAACTGTGCGGACAGGACGCCGTCTGCGGCTTCTGCCGGAGAGCCCTGGGCGTTCACTATCGAGAGCAACCCGTGATTCTGCTCGCGCAGGGCTGTGTCGCGCACCGCCGACAGCGCCCGGACCGCCACCAAGGGGTCGTTGGAAGCGAGGGCCTCCAACACGTCCGGCGGCACCGCACCCGGGCTTCCGCCGTCGTGGTGGATCCCGTGAGTTGATGCCTGCACAGCTCGCGGCCTCTCCTGACCGACTGCCCAGATGGCCACGGAGACGCTGGTCAGGGCCGCCACCAGCAACGCGCCCACCACCAGCGCCAAGCCCAAACCGGCCGGACGCACCCCTCGTCTTCGGTCCGCCCTGCGACCAGCGGGGCCACGGGAAGCACGGGCCGGCATGGACTTTGGCTTGCTGCGCCCAACCGGATCGGCATAGGAGGGGCGGCGCCACCGATTCACGCGACGCAGGGCCAGGATGACCCGGGCAGGCCGGCGCACACGGCCCTCCGGGTTCCGCTGCGTCAACAATTCCGGGATGACGGACGGATGGACCGAGCCAACCAGGTCCACCGGCTCGGCAGCGGCACTGCGGTAGACCGCCGTCGTGAATTCACGGGCGCTGGGACGGACCGCCGGGTCCGGGTCCAGGCCCGCCTCAAGGACGGTCACCAGACCGCGCGGAACTTCCGGAACCAGCAGGGACAGCGGCGGCCGGACCTCCGGTCCTTCCGGAGGTGAACCTGTGAGGCAAAACCAGCCCACGGCTGCCAGTGCATGAATATCCCGCGAAGGACGCAGGAAGCCCTGCTCTTCCGGTTCGGTAACGGTGGAGTCCGCAAAGCCAGGCGTTCCCACGGCCTGCGACGTTGGAGCGTCGCCCACCATGGCCGCAATTCCGAGGTCGCCAAGAAGCGGCTTGCCCTCGGCAGTGAACAGGATATTTCCGGGTGAGACATCCCCATGTACCGTTCCCTGGCCATGGAGGTACTCAAGAACCTGGGCCATGGGCGTCAGGATCGTGACAGTTTCACCGACCCGAAGGCTTCCGCGGGACTGCACCAGCCCAGCCACGGAACCTCCCGCGGCATAGTCCATGAGGAGGACGGGCTTTTCCGTTCCATCCACCTCCTGCTGCACCAGGCCGTGGACTTTGAGCAGATGGTCGTGCTGCACCAGCGACATGATCCCGAACTCACGCAGGGCCGCCGCCTTGGCCCGGTACCCCGCATCCGGCGGCACCGTGGAGCGCTCTTCCAGCAGGCACTTGACGGCGAAGCGTGCTTGGTCGGAGTCCCGGACGGCAAGCCACACCGCCGATGATCCCCCTTGGCCGAGTTTTCGCGACAGGGAGAAACCAGGGATGCACGGAACCGGTTCACGGGAATTGTCCTGACTTGCCATATCCAAGGTCTACCGGATGCCGTGGAATCCTGCAGAAGTTATCCACAGGCCATGCTGACCCGCCCCACCGCGCACGTACGGAGCGGGATGCGACTGAGAGGTTCACCACAAAAGCATGGGACCTGTCCAGCGGGGTCTAAGCTTGAACCCATGACTCTTGAGTTTTCACAAGTGGGTCTCGCCCCGGAGTTCGTTGATTATGTGCAGGGCTGGGACCTGCAGCGCGAAATACACAACGAGGTTGTTGCAGGCGCAAGGAACAGCACCGTACTCCTTCTCGAACACTCCCCGGTGTACACAGCAGGCAAGTTGACGGAAGACCACGAGCGCCCCTTCGACGGCACACCGGTAGTGCCGGTTGACCGCGGCGGCAAGCTGACCTGGCACGGACCAGGCCAATTGATCGCGTACCCGATCCTGAAACTCAAAAACCGTGCAGGAATCCGCGACTACGTCGAGCGCCTCGAAGCGACCATGATCGCCGTCATGGCCGACTACGGAATCAAGGCCGTCAGCGTCAAGGGCCGGGCCGGCGTCTGGGTGCTTGCTGACGACAAAGGACCGGACCGGAAGATCGCCGCCATCGGCATCCGGGTCCTGGACGGCGTCACCATGCATGGTGTCGCCATCAACTGCAGCAATGACCTTGCACCCTACGCCCAGATCATTGCCTGCGGCATCACAGATGCCAGTGTCACCACCATGACACTGGAGACCGGCCGGACCATCAATCCCGCCGACATTGTTGACCGCTTCGTGGAAGAGTTCCGCAAGCACGAAGAAGCACTTGTTTCCGCCCCGGAAGGAGCACTCCAGTGACCCTGGCACCTGAAGGTCGTAAGTTGCTGCGTATCGAGCAGCGTAACGCTGCGGTCCCTGTTGAGCGTAAGCCGGAGTGGATCAAGGCGAAGGTCCAGATGGGGCCGGAGTTTGTCGGGTTGAAGAACCTGGTGAAGAAGGAAGGCCTGCACACGGTGTGTGAGGAGGCCGGGTGCCCGAACATTTTCGAGTGCTGGGAAGACAAGGAAGCGACGTTCCTGATCGGCGGGTCCGAGTGCACCCGGCGGTGTGATTTCTGCCAGATCGATACCGGCAAGCCCTCCCCGCTGGACCGGTTCGAACCCACCAAGGTGGCCCGGTCCGTGCAGGCCATGCAGCTGCGCTACGCGACCGTGACCGGGGTGGCCCGTGACGACCTCGAGGACGAGGGCGTGTGGCTGTATGCCGAAACGGTCCGCAAGATCCATGAACTGAACCCCGGCACCGGGGTGGAGTTGCTGATCCCGGACTTCTCCGGCAAACCCGAACACATCGCCGCGATCTGCGACTCCAAGCCCGAGGTATTCGCCCACAACGTGGAAACCGTGCCCCGTATTTTCAAGCGCATCCGGCCCGCGTTCCGCTACGAACGCTCCTTGGATGTCATCACCCAGGGCCGGGACCTGGGCATGGTGACCAAGTCCAACCTGATCCTGGGCATGGGCGAGACCCGCGAGGAAATCTCCGAAGCCCTGCGGGACCTGCACGCCGCCGGGTGTGACCTGATCACGATCACTCAGTACCTGCGCCCGTCCGAACGGCACCTGCCCGTGGACCGGTGGGTCAAGCCCCAGGAATTCGTGGACCTCCAGCACGAGGCCGAGGAGATCGGCTTCCTCGGCGTCATGTCCGGTCCGCTGGTGCGTTCCTCCTACCGCGCCGGCCGGCTCTGGGCCACCGCGATGCGCAAGAAGGGATGGGCCATCCCCGAAGCCCTGGCCCACATCGAGTCCTCCGGAACCACCCGCCAGGAAGCCTCCACCATCCTCGCCGCCCACAGCTAGGCCACAGAACAAACCAGCAGCGCAGAAGGACCGGATGCCGCCGTCATGGCGTCCGGTCCTTCGACATACATCACGTAGAATTAAGGCACTATGGCGAAATCCCCTGATTCCAGCAATTCGACACCTTCTGCCGACGCTCCCAAGCGTGGGCTGTTCCAACGCAAGCCCAAGGAAGCCAAGGCCAAGAAGCCGAGCCAGCTGAAGCAGATCGCTGAAGTCTTCAAGATGACGCGGCGGAATGATCCCCAGGTTGTGTGGATCATGGTGCTGGCATTCCTGGCCGTGGTCGCTGTGGCGTTCCTGATCGGTTTCCTGCTGGAAAACTGGGTCACCGGCTTGATCATCGGTATTCCGCTGGGCCTCCTGGCCGCCGTCTTCATCCTGTCCCGCCGGGCAGAGAAAGCGGCCTTCGCCCAAATCGAAAACCAACCCGGCGCCTCCGGCGCTGCTTTGGGCACGCTCCGCCGCGGTTGGATCACGCAGGACCAGCCGGTGGCAGTCAACCCGCGCACCCAGGATGCAGTCTTCATGGCCATCGGCCGTCCCGGCGTCGTCCTGGTTACCGAAGGTCCGTCCCACCGCGTCAAGGGCCTGGTTGACGGCGAGCGGAAGCGTTTGGCACGCATCCTCCCCAACGTCACGGTCCACGTCCTGCAGTCCGGCCGCGGTGAGGGCCAGATTCCCCTGAACCAACTGGCAAGGACCATGGGCAAGCTCAAGAAGGAGCTCACCAAGGTGGAGGTCAACGCCGTTTCCAAGCGCATCAACTCGCTGGGGAACCGCCTCCCGATCCCCAAGGGCATCGATCCCTACAAGGCACGTCCGGACCGCAAGGCGGCACGCGGACGCTGACCACGGGCTTCCTGTACCAAAGGAAAATGCCTCCTTTGCTCTTCGTCAGAGCATAGGAGGCATTTTTGCGTGCCGCGCGTTCCTGCTGCACGCTCTTGGGCGGGTTTCAGAGACGGATCAGGATGGTGTTCATGGCTTTGTCGTGGAGGCCCCTCTGGTCGGGATCGAAGACGACGGCCGGTATGACCAGGCATAACAGCAACGTGCGGACGACCGCGGCCAACGGACCCGCCGGGCCGCCGCCGAGACGCACCACGTGGATGCCCGCAATCCTGTGGCCGATACTGTAACCGAGGGTCCCGATAAGCAGGATCTGTTCCGCGGCGAAAACCGCGAGGGTGGCCCATTGGTTGCCGCCGAACGCGAAATTGCTGATGACCAGGGCAATGGTCCAGTCGATGACGATGCCCAGGATCCGCCGCCCTGCCCGCGCCATGGACCCCGGCCCGGACTCGGGCAGGCCAAGGCGTTCGCCGGGATACTTGGAAATACCGGACGTGTCCGGCCCGCTCAACCAGGAGCCTATGTCTTTGCGATCAACCACCCATTAAGCCTAGCGGTTGTTGCCCCGCCTGCCCTCGTCCGGCGGATGGGACGTGTCCAGCGTTGATCGGCCTGTGGACCCACATGGACCTGACACCAACAAGCCAACTACCGTTTACACAACAGATGATTCTGTAACCTGCCCGAAACAATACTGACACTCCCGGGAAATGCCGTCTCCCTAAGGTGGTAGGAGTTGCCAGCCACTGCGGCAAGGGGAGATTTTTTGCGTCTCCGGGCCTTGGCTTGGGCTGACCCATGCGGCCTACCGGGCCTGTTACTTGATATGCATAAGGAGCATAGATGTTCAAGACTGCGGACGAAGTCCTCCAGTTCATCAAAGACGAAGACGTCAAATTCGTCGATATCCGCTTCACCGACCTTCCGGGCGTCCAGCAGCACTTCAACGTGCCGGCCAAGAGCGTGGACCTCGACTTCTTCGTGCACGGTCAGCTCTTCGACGGCTCTTCCATCCGCGGTTTCCAGGGCATCGCCGAATCCGACATGCAGCTCATCCCGGATGTCACCTCCGCCTTCATCGACACCTTCCGCATCGAGAAGACGCTGGCCCTGAACTTCTCCATCGTGAACCCGCGCACGGGCGACCCGTACCACCGCGACCCCCGCGGCGTAGCCGAGAAGGCAGAGGCCTACCTGGCCTCCACGGGCATCGCAGACACCGCGTTCTTCGCTCCCGAAGCCGAGTTCTTCGTCTTCGACAACATCCAGTACGAGTCCTCCCCGCAGGGCAGCTTCTACAAGATCGACTCCGAAGAAGCACACTGGAACACCGGCCGCAAGGAAGAGGGCGGCAACCTCGGCTACAAGACCCCGGTCAAGGGTGGCTACTTCCCGGTGTCCCCCACGGACAAGCAGGCCGACCTCCGTGACGCCATGTGTGTCGAGCTGGACAAGGCCGGCCTTGAGGTTGAGCGCTCCCACCACGAAGTCGGTTCCGCCGGCCAGGCTGAAATCAACTACAAGTTCACCACGCTGACCGCAGCTGCCGACGACCTCCAGAAGTTCAAGTACGTCATCAAGAACACCGCTGACGCCTGGGGCAAGTCGGTCACCTTCATGCCCAAGCCCGTCTTCGGCGACAACGGCTCCGGCATGCACTGCCACCAGTCGCTCTGGAACAACGGCGACCCCCTGTTCTACGACGAGAAGGGCTACGCAGGCCTTTCCGACACCGCCCGCTGGTACATCGGTGGCCTGCTGAAGCACGCTTCGGCAGTCCTGGCCTTCACCAACCCGACGGTCAACTCGTACCGCCGCCTGGTCAAGGGTTTTGAAGCTCCGGTCAACATGGTCTACTCGCAGGGTAACCGCTCCGCCGGTATCCGTATCCCGATCACCGGTTCCAACCCGAAGGCCAAGCGCATCGAGTTCCGCGCACCGGACCCCTCGTCCAACCCCTACCTCGCCTTCGCAGCCCAGCTGATGGCCGGTATCGACGGCATCCGCAACCGCATTGAACCGCCGGCTCCGATCGACAAGGACCTCTACGAGCTCCCGGCCGAGGAAGCCAAGGACATCCCCAAGGCTCCGGGTTCGCTGGAAGAAGCACTCGAAGCCCTGCGTGAGGACAACGAGTTCCTGCAGGCCGGCGGCGTCTTCACCCAGGACCTGATCGACACCTGGATCGAGTACAAGTACGAGAACGAGATCCTGCCGCTGTCGCTGCGTCCGAACCCCTACGAGTTCGAGCTCTACTACGGCGTCTAGCATCCGCGGGTCGGGTGCCCGTCTGACGGGGACCTGCAAACGCTGAACGGCACAGACAAGGGCCGGGTTCCAGGTGTTACCTGGAACCCGGCCCTTTCGTTCATGCTGTGGTGGACTCCCGCAGGACTGCGAACCCGCTACTCCTGGTCCTTGGCCTGATCGCGGTCCCGGATATTCCTGCCAAACTCGTCCAGCTTCTCCCGGACAGCCTTGGCCGCGTCCGCCAGGCCCTTTTCCGCGCTGCTGAGCGGATCGAGTTGCAGGTATACGTCGTGGTCGACCGTCAGGTCGTACTCATCCTTCAGATGGGTACCGCCGGAAACCCCGTCCAACGACAGGTACACCAGCGCCTCGGTCCGCGCGATACCCGCGATCGTACCGAAGACCACGGTGAAGTCGTTGGGCTGAAAGCTCACCGTCTGGCCTACATGGCGCCGGTCCAACTCACCGGCCGGAATGGCTTTTTCGGACGGACTTCCGTTGTATTCCATGAACTTCCCCTTCTCATCGAGAACAACTACACAATGAGTCTATAAGGAGACTTATGGATTCGTTGAGCGGGTCAGTGTTCCGTGACGGGGACTGCTTCCTGCCGGCCAGGGGAAGAGCAGTCGGCGCAGAACACCTGCTCCGTTTCCTCCCCACAGCACTGGCAGCGATGGATCAGTGCGGCTGGTTCAACTACATAGGCTGTCATACCGACCATGGTGCCCAGTGGTCCATATCACACACACGAGTAATGTGTACTCGTTTTTCGCTGGGGCCGGCCGCGGGACTACTTGGTTTCCCCCAAGGGAACGGTCGTCTCAAGAGGCACGAACGGCGACGCGGGAGCTGCGCCGGAGGGATCGGCAACGGTGTCAGGGAATGTCGCGAAGCAGCGGCGGCACGCAAAAATGTCACCCCGTCCATGACGGGAACTCCAGTGCGGCCCGGCCTGGGCACAGCGAAAGCAGCCTGCGTCTGAGAAGGCCGCGCCTTCCGGGTCGAGCCTGATTGTCACGGGAGAATAGTAAGCCCGCGGGCACCCGGGGGAACAGACCCGGCCGGCGTCGCCCTACTGCTTCCCGTATTTCTTATGCACCGCCTGCTTGCTTACGCCCAGACACACTGCGATGGCTTCCCAGGAGAGTCCTGCCTGCCTCGCTGCGCGAACCAGCGAAGCTTCCGCCCGGCCTACCTCCTTTTGCAGTTCCGCTACGGCGTACAACGCCTCAGCCGGCCCCATTCCGTCCATTGACCCTACGAGCGTCTTCATACGTTCCACCTCCATGGGGTCAACGCTAGTTGACCCTTTTTCGAGGGTCAACCATTGTTGACGCTTCGTGCCGGAAGCCCCTCAAATGCCTTGAACATGGTCCGCTGCGGACCTGCTTTCCCTCCCAGATACCGACCCGTGTCCACAAATCCAGCCTTCCGGTAAGCGGCCTGGGCGGCAGGATTGCGCTCGTTGACGGAAAGTACGACGCCGGCCTGGCCGCCACCCTGCCGCGCCGTCAGCTTTCGCGCTTCCTCAACTGCCGCCACGGCTGCGAGCGTTCCTATCCCCTTGCCTTGCAGCCGGGAGTCGATGAGGAAGCCGCGGAGCAGCCAGGCGGAATCATCGTCATCCCAGCCGGCCAGTGATGCGGCACCGGCCTGGAGGGTCATCACTCCTGCCCCTTTCCCGTTGGCCTCAATGACGTAGGGGTACCGGCTGGCATCCTCCAGCCCGGCCATCATCATCCGCAGCGGCTCTCCGACGAATTCCTGCTGTGCCGCAGCTATCGCCAAGCCTGCGACAGTTCCCAACTGCACCGCCCGGGCGTCGTCATCAAGGAGCTTCAGGGGAATCAGCCACACATGAGTATGATCCTGAACGCGCGAAACACCACTGTTTGCGTCATAATCACGCACTCCGAGCTCTCCTGACAGTAGGGTATGGACCAAAGTTCCCTACAACCCGAGGAACCACCCGATGCCCCAGCCTAACGTTATTTTGATCTGCGTCGACGAGTGGCGGGGTGACTGCCTTTCGGCTGCCGGCCACCCCTCTGTGGAGACTCCGCATTTGGACGACCTGGCCAGGAACGGCGTCCGCTTTACGAAGGGCTACTCGGCCACGCCCTCCTGCGTACCTGCCAGGGCAGCCCTCTTCACCGGCCAGTCCCAGGAGCGGCATGGCAGGGTCGGGTACCAGGACGGCGTTCCCTTCCACGTTGCCCATCCCGTCACCATCCAGGGCGAGTTCAGGAAAGCCGGGTACCACACCCAGGCCATCGGCAAGATGCACGTATGGCCTGAACGGTCCCGGCTCGGATTCGACGACGTCATCCTCCACGACGGCTACCTGCACCATGCCAGGCAAACGCACAGACAACATTTCGCCATGTTCGATGACTACGTTCCGTGGCTGAGGCGCCAACCTGGCACGGGTCCGGACGCCGAATACTTCGACCACGGCATCAACTGCAATTCCCTGGTGGCCAGGCCATGGGACAAGCCCGAGCACCTGCACCCGAGCCATTGGATCGGGACGCAGGCCATCGAATGGATGCAGCGCCGGGACCCCGTGAAGCCCTTCTTCCTCTACCTCTCCTTCCACCGACCGCACCCACCCTACGATCCACCGTCGTGGGCTTTCGACCAGTACCTCGGCATCCCGGACTACAAACCGGTGGAAGGCAATTGGGAACATCATTGGAATGAATTCCGGCAGGATGGCGATTACCAGGCGAGCCACGGAATGATACCGGACAGGGTGGTCCACCGCGCCCGGGCCGGATACTACGGTCTGATGGCCCAGATAGACCTGCAGGTCAACAGGATCAAGGAGGCACTGGCCGACTACGGGCTTCATGAGGACACGGTGTTCGCCTTCACCAGCGACCACGGGGAGATGATGGGCGACCACCACATGTTCCGGAAAGCAGTTCCGTATGAAGGTTCGGCCAGGGTGCCGTTCATCATTGCCGATGCAGCGTCCAGGCGCGGTTCAGTCCGCGGTGCCGTGGTGGACCACGTGGCTGAGTTGCGCGACATCATGCCCACGCTCCTCGATCTGGCCGGCCTGCCCATCCCGGAAACCGTGGACGGTAAGTCACTCGCCCCGATCGTCCGGGGCACCAGCACCGGGCCGGTCCGCGAATACCTCCACGGCGAGCACGTGTACTGGGGCCAGAACCTCCACTGGCTGACCGATGGGCGCCATAAATATATCTGGGGTTCCGGCCGTGGCACGGAAGAACTGTTCAACCTCGACGACGACCCCCGGGAATGCAATAACCTCGCCGGGCAAGCATCCCACGCCGTTGACATGGACCGCTGGAGGCAGCGCATGGTGGAGGTCCTCCGGGACAGGGAGGAGGGCTTCGTGGTGGACGGCAGGCTCACCGCAGGCAGGCCGGTGGTGACCATGCTGCGGCATACGCGCGCCGCCCTCAAGGCCAACGCCAGTGCAGCCGCCGACGCATGAGCGCCGCGGCTCAGGCGTCGTAGAACCGACGCTCGAAGACGGCGCGGGCATGGCGGCTTAGGCGCAGGTAGTCCTCCTCGAACCGGCCCGCCGCCCCGGGCGGGTAACCGCACCAGCGCGCTACCGCCTCGAGGTCCTTCCGCGAGGACGGCAGGACGTCCGATGCGCGCCCCGTCGCAATGACGTTGGCCGACCGGACGCGGCTGGCGAGCCGCCACGCCTGACGCAGCAGGCCGGCGTCGTTCCTGTCCAGAAAGCCAAGCTCTTCGGCAGCCGCCAGCGCCTCCAGCGTGGACGTTGTCCGCAGTTCCGGGTGCTTGTCCGCATGCTGCAGCTGCAGCAACTGGACGAGCCATTCGACATCGCTCAAGCCACCACGACCAAGCTTTACGTGCCTGGCGGGGTCCGCACCCCGCGGCAACCGCTCGGATTCAACGCGCGCCTTGATGCGCCGGATTTCCCGGACATCCTGTGGTGACAGGTCCCGGGGATAGCGGATCGGGTCAATCAGTTCCAGGAAGCCGGCCGCCAGTTCATCCGAGCCCGCCATGGGCCGGGCCCGAAGCAGGGCCTGGGCTTCCCAGATCAAGGACCACCGGCGGTAGTACTCAGCGTAGGACTCCAGGGAACGGACCATGGCACCGTTCTTGCCCTCAGGCCGCAGGTCTGCGTCCACCATGAGCACCCGCTCGGCCATGATGGCCGGCTTCAGGGGCTGGGTCAGGAGGCTGGATACCTTGGCGACGATGGCCGCAGCCTGTTCCTGGGCCTCCGCGTCGCTGAAGCCCTCCCTGGCCTGGTGCACGTACATGACATCGGCGTCCGATCCGTACCCGATCTCCCGGCCACCCTGGCGGCCCATGGCCACCACCAGGACGTCCGTTTTCAAGGGACCGGACTGCGCGGCGATCCCCTCAGCCACATGGAGGGCACCGAGAACAGCCGCACGATCGGCCTCCGCCAGCGCCAGGCCAACAGCTTCCTGGTCGAGCAGTCCGGCGCTGTCCGCAATGGCTGTCCTGAGGATCTCGCGCCGCCGGATCAGACGGATGAGCCGCATGGCGCTTTCCGGATCCGGGTGACGCGACAGCTTGGACTGGATTTCCTGCCACTGGGCCGTAAAACCGATGGGCACCAGGTCCTTGTCGCTGCCCAGCCAGGCCACCGATTCGGGGGAAACCTCCAGCAGGTCCGAGATCAGCCTGGAATTGGATAACACCTGGCACAACCGTTCAGCGGCAGCCTGCGAATCCCGGAGCATGCCCAGATACCAGTGCGTCGTGCCCAGGGCTTCGCTGACCCGGCGGAAGGCGAGCAGTCCGGCGTCGGGATCAACACCCTCAGCCAGCCAGCCAAGGAGGATCGGCAGCAACTGCCGTTGGAGCGCAGCACGCCTGCTCACGCCGGCCGTCAACGCCTCGATGTGCCGCATGGCGCCCTGGGGGTCGAGGTAGCCCAGCGCCGCAAGGCGGCCCTGGGCGGCCTCGGGGCTCAACCTCGCGTCCTCGCTGCTCAGCTTGGCGGCAGTGTTCAGCAGCGGCCGGTAGAAGATGCGCTCATGGAGCTCCCGCACGGACCGCTTGGTTTTCTGCCAGGTGCCGATCAGTTGGTCCGGCGTTGGACGCTCCAGCGAAAAAGGCCCCAGGACTGCTTTGGCCAGGAACCGCTGGGCATCTTCCGACTCCGGCATGAGGTGGGTCCTGCGCAGCTGGAACAACTGGATGCGGTGCTCCAGCAACCTGAGGTACCGGTAGGCGCCGTCGAAAGCTGCCGCGTCGGTGCGCCCGATGTAACCCCCGGCTGACAGCGCAGCGATCGCGGATGTCGTGTCGCGGCACCGCAGCGACTCGTCGGACTTGCCGTGGACCAACTGCAGCAACTGGACGGTGAATTCGACGTCCCGCAGGCCGCCCCTGCCAAGTTTGATCTGCCGCTGCTCCTCGGCCGCGGGAATATGTTCGGTGACCCGGCGGCGCATTGCCTGGACCGATTCGACAAAACCGTCACGTCCGGCCGAGGCCCACACCAACGGCTCCACCGCTTTCCCGTACCGGGAGCCCAGCTCCCGATCCCCCGCAATGGTCCGCGCTTTGAGGAGCGCCTGGAACTCCCAGCTGTCAGCCCAGCGGTCGTAGTAGCTCAAGTGCGAGGCGAGGGTCCGAACCAAGGGTCCCGACTTGCCTTCCGGGCGGAGGTTCGCGTCGACTTCCCACAGCCCCGGCTCCGGCGCCGGGGATGAGATGGCCCTCGAGATGCCCGAGGCCAGCGCGGTGCCGATGGTTGCTGCGCGTGCATCGTCGAGGTCTTCGGCTTCAATCACGTAAATGACATCGACGTCGGAAATATAGTTCAGCTCACGGGCGCCGCACTTGCCCATGCCAATGACGGCAAGCCCGACGGCGGCAACCTCCGATGCTTCGAACTGCGCTGCCGCTTCAGCCCGGGATACGGCCAGGGCAGCCTCGATCGCTGCACCGGCGAGGTCCGCGAGTTCCGCGCCCACGGACGGCATGAAATCCTGCGGCGATGCGGCACAGAGGTCCTTGATGGCCAGTTGCGCCAGGCCCCGCCTGTACGCTGTCCGGAGTGCGGCATAGGCCGGAGCTCCGGTCAGCCCGGCCACTGGACGCTGAGCCCCGGGTTCGGCCTTCACCGAACGCAGCAAGGACGCGCGGAGTTCCTCGCTGGAGGCCGGCAACGGCTCCGGACTGACCTTGGCATCGAATACATCCAGATGTTCGGGACGGCGGATGAGGAACTCCCCCAGCGCCTCTGATGCACCGAGGAGCCGGTACAGCGGCTCACTGGAATCCAGGTCGGCACCAGCCAGCGCCGCGAGCCCGGGTTTTTTCTCGATCAGCCGGACCAGCGACTGCAGGGCGGTGTCGGGACTGGCGGCCAGTGACAGGCCCGCGAAAAGCGCCTCCTGGTCCATGCCGTCCAGTTCGCGGGCAGCGAGGAAGCGTTCGGCCTTTTCAAGGTCGCTGAAACCGGCCGCGATGAGCCGACGTGCCAGGCTCACGGATGCCCCTACAGGATGCCGAGGTTGCGCTGCAGCTCGTAAGGCGTGACCTGGAGGCGGTAATCCTGCCACTCCGCACGCTTGTTGCGCAGGAAGTGCTCGAAGACCTGCTCACCCAGGATCTCCGCCACGAGGTCGGACTCCTCCATGGCACGGATGGCGTCGTGCAGGCTCGCAGGCAGCGGGGCGTGGCCCATGGCCTTGCGCTCCGCGGTGGTCAGCGACCAGACGTCGTCCTCCGCAGCCGCCGGGAGATCGTAGCCTTCCTCGATGCCCTTCAAGCCGGCGCCCAGGAGGACGGCATAGGCCAGGTACGGGTTGGTGGCGGAGTCGATGCCCCGGTATTCGATCCTCGCCGACTGGCCCTTGCCGGGCTTGTACAGCGGCACCCGCACCAGGGCAGAGCGGTTGTTGTGCCCCCAGCTCAGGTAGCTCGGAGCCTCGCCGCCGCCCCACAGCCGCTTGTACGAGTTCACGAACTGGTTGGTCACGGCCGTGAATTCCGGGGCGTGCCGGAGGATGCCGGCAATGAACTGGCGGGCGGTCTTGGACAGCTGGAATTCAGCACCGGCTTCGAAGAAGGCATTGGTGTCGCCTTCGAAAAGGGAAAAGTGCGTGTGCATGCCCGAGCCCGGGTGGTCCGTAAACGGCTTGGGCATGAAGGTGGCGTACGTCCCCTGCTGCAGGGCGACTTCCTTGATAACGGTGCGGAACGTCATGATGTTGTCCGCCGTCTGCAGGGCATCGGCGTAACGGAGGTCGATCTCGTTCTGGCCCGGTCCACCCTCATGGTGGCTGAACTCCACGGAGATGCCCACGGATTCGAGCATGGTAACGGCCGTACGGCGGAAGTCCTGGGCCACGCCGCCAGGAACGTGGTCGAAGTACCCACCCTCGTCCACCGGAACGGGAGCACCGTCGGGGCCCAGATCCTTGGACTTGAGCAGGTAGAACTCGATCTCAGGGTGGGTGTAGCAGGTAAATCCCATGTCTGCGGCCTTGGCAAGGGTCCTCTTGAGGACATTGCGCGGGTCGGCAGCAGACGGTTCACCGTCAGGAGTCAGCACATCGCAGAACATCCGTGAGGTCTGCTCCGTTTCACCGCGCCACGGCAGGATCTGGAAGGTGGACGGATCCGGCTGCGCAAGCATATCGGACTCGAAGACACGGGCCAGGCCCTCGATCGCGGAACCGTCAAAGCCCAGGCCTTCCTCAAAGGCCCCTTCGACTTCGGCCGGCGCCAGTGCCACGGACTTCAGCGACCCCACGACATCGGTGAACCACAAGCGCACGAAGCGCACGTCGCGCTCTTCGATCGTCCGCAGAACGAACTCTTGCTGGCGGTCCATGGGGCCTCATTTCCGGTTGGTGTCCACGCCGCAGGTCCCTTCTCCGAAAGCCACGGCAGCTCAGCCTTCACTCTACTAAGCATTCCCGTGGAATGCCGCCGCAGGAGGGCCGCGTAACACAGCGTTTACAAACAGTGACGCCTGGCACACTGCTGGCAGCGGTCCGCGGCACGGCTTAGGCTCTATCCATGGCCCCGAGCAACTTTCCTGAGTCCAGCACGCCCGCCGAGGTTTCCGCACCGTACGGCACGGGCCCTTCTCCTGCCACGCCGGCACCTGCGGCCGGGGGCGTCAAGCCGGGCGGTCGGGTCCGTATCCACCACCTCCAGCAGGCCAAAGACAACGGAACACGCTTTGCCATGCTCACCGCCTACGAACAGTACACGGCCGAAATCTTCGACCAGGCAGGAATAGAAGTCCTCCTGGTGGGCGACTCCGCCTCCAACAACGTCTTTGGCAATGAGACAAGCCTTCCTGTCACCGTGGACGAACTCCTCCCGCTGTGCCGCGCGGTCAGCCGGTCAGCCAAAAGATCACTGATCGTGGCCGACCTGCCGTTCGGCAGTTATGAAGTCTCGCCCCAGCAGGCGGTCGCCAGCGGCGTGCGGTTCCTCAAGGAAGGCCTTGCCCATGCCGTGAAAATCGAAGGCAGCGCCTACTACGCCGGGACTGTCAAGGCGATGGTCCAGGCCGGCATCCCTGTCATGGCGCACATCGGCTTCACCCCGCAAAGCGAACACTCCCTGGGCGGCTACCGTGTCCAGGGCCGTGGTGACGACGCGCAGCGGCTCATCGATGATGCCCTCGCCCTCCAGGAAGCCGGCGCTTTCAGCGTGTTGATGGAAATGGTCCCGGCGGAGACGGCGGCGGCCGTTGACGCAGCGCTCCGCGTCCCGACCGTGGGCATCGGGGCCGGCAGGGGGACAACGGGCCAGGTGCTGGTATGGCAGGACATGGCGGGATTGCGCGGCGGAAAGATGGCCAGGTTCGTCAAGCAGTACGCCGATCTCCGGACCACGTTGACCGACGCTGCCGCAGCCTACCGTGAAGATGTGCGCTCCGGGCAGTTCCCTGGTCCGGAGCACTCCTTCTAGTCGTCGTCCTGGGCTTCCCAGGCCTCATTGCGCTGCCGGACCTTCTCCAGGGCATGCTCGGCTTCCTCCCTGGTCTTGTACGGGCCAATCAACTGGGACCAGTCCGACATCGCGTCCTCTTCGATCTCGTGCGTCCTGACGTTGTACCAGTACTCCGTCACGTCTCCTCCTCGGTCTTCGGGGGCCGGCCCGTAACGTTCGCGGAGCCACGCAACGGCCGGCCCGCATTGTTACTTGCGTCTCTTGAGTGCCTTATATGATCAATCTATGCCTTCTCTTGCTTCAACTGCACCCATCGGCACGCTCACGCCCGGAACCATCAGCCCGCAGCGGCCGGTACCGGCGTCGATCCCCCGCCCTGAGTACGTGGGCAAGAAGGCGCCTGCCAAATTCACCGGCTCCGAGGTCAAGTCGCCGGAGACCATCGAGAAGATCCGTGTGGCCTCCCGTATTGCTGCCCAGGCCATCGTGGAGGTCGGACAACACATCCAACCCGGTGTTACCACGGACCATCTGGACCGGATCGGCCACGAGTTCCTCCTGGACCACAACGCCTATCCCTCCACCCTCGGCTACAGGGGTTTCCCCAAATCCCTGTGCTCGTCCTTGAACGAGGTCATTTGCCACGGCATCCCCGACTCCACGGTGATCCAGGACGGCGACATCCTGAACATCGACATCACCGCCTTCATCGGCGGGGTGCATGGAGACACCAACTACACTTTCCTGGTGGGCGACGTGGATGAAGAGTCCCGTCTTCTGGTTGAGCGTACGCAGGAGTCGCTCAACCGGGCCATCAAGGCCGTGGCCCCGGGCCGCGAGATCAACGTCATCGGCCGTGCCATCCAGTCCTACGCCAAACGCTTCGGCTACGGCGTGGTACGGGATTTCACGGGACACGGTGTCGGCGAGGCCTTCCATACCGGCCTCATCATTCCGCATTACGACGCAGCCCCGGCGTACAACACCGTGATCGAGGCAGGCATGGTCTTCACCATCGAACCCATGCTGACCCTTGGCACCATCGAATGGGACATGTGGGAGGACGACTGGACGGTCGTCACCAGGGACCACAAACGAACGGCCCAATTCGAACACACCTTGCTGGTCACCGAGACCGGCGCGGAAATCCTGACCCTTCCCTGAACTCTCCGGAAGGTCCACCGCAGCTGCAAAGCTGCGCCATGTTCACCCCTCCTGCCATGAACGGAAAACTGCATTGTCCAAAAAGGATGAGAAGACCCACAAGAACGCCCCGCTGATCGGCATCGACATCGGCGGCACCGGCATCAAGGGCGGCATTGTCGACCTGAAAAAGGGCAAGCTGATCGGCGACCGGTTCCGCGTCCCCACGCCCCAGCCGGCCACTCCGGAAGCTGTAGCGGACGTGGTGGCCCAGATCGTGGAGGAACTCTCCCTACGCCCTGAGGCCCCGGCCGCCGACTCGCCCGTGGGTGTGACGTTCCCGGGTATCATCCAGCACGGCGTGGTCAACTCTGCAGCCAATGTCGACAAATCATGGCTGGCAACGAACATCGACAAGAAGTTCACCGAGCGGCTGGGCCGGCCCGTCGAGGTCATCAACGACGCCGATGCCGCCGGCCTCGCCGAGGCCCGCTACGGCGCCGGGGAAGGCGTCGACGGCACCGTGCTGGTCATCACGCTGGGAACCGGCATCGGTTCTGCCTTCATCTTCAATGGCCAGCTGGTTCCCAACGCCGAACTCGGCCACCTGGAGATTGACGGATTCGATGCCGAGACCAAGGCCTCAGCAGTGGCCCGTGAACGTGATGGCCTGAGCTGGGATGAGTACGGCGTCCTCCTCAACCGCTACCTGCAGCACGTTGAGTTCCTGTTTTCCCCCGAGCTGTTCATCATCGGAGGGGGAATCTCCAAGCGCTCCGACGAGTATTTCCCGCACTTGCAGCTGCGGACACCCATTGTCACCGCCAAGCTCAAGAACGACGCGGGCATTGTGGGCGCCGCACTGGAAGTGGCGCTGCATCACAACCTCGCCAAGTAAGGGACACAGCCGCTGATATGACGGTGGCGGCCGCGGCTTCCCCTCCGCTGCCGCCACCAGGCTAGAGCTGGCTTCTCTCGGAGCCCTTGGCTTCCTCGGCCCCGGCTGTGGCCTGCGCGCCGGATTCCTGGCGCAGCAGCGCAATGGCCGACTCGAAGTCCTCCAGTGACTCAAAGGCCTGATAGACACTGGCGAAACGCAGGTAGGCAACCTCGTCCAACTTGCGCAGCGGGCCAAGGATCGCGAGTCCTACCTCATGGGCGTCGATTTCGGCTGCCCCGGAGGAGCGGATATTCTCCTCGACTTCCTGCGCCAGCATGGCGAGATCGTCCTCGGTGACCGGGCGCCCCTGGCATGCCTTCCGGACTCCGCTGATGACTTTGATGCGGCTGAAGGGCTCCCCCACCCCTGAGCGTTTGATCACGGAGAGGCTGGTGGTTTCCACGGTGGTGAAGCGGCGACCACATTCGGGACATTGGCGGCGGCGCCTGATGGAAGAACCGTCGTCGGCCATCCGGCTGTCCACCACGCGAGAGTCAGGATTCCGGCAAAACGGACAATACACGCTGGGCCTCCCTGAAACTGTTCCGGTGTGTCCGCACCCGCTGGGGTCCACGAACGCAAAAGGTGCCGGATTTTTACTTCCGGCACCAGTTTACGGTTGGTATCCAGCTAATGACAAGCGTGTAACTACTACATGTAGTGGTGGCTACCCGCATATGTAGTGGTTACACCAGGTGATCTCCTAGGCGAAGCGGATCCTCACGGCATCACCGTGTCCCGGCAGATCCTCAGCCCCGGCCAAACTCACGATGTGGCCGCTGACCTCCTCCAGCGCAGCGCGGTCGTAGTTGATGACCTGTACCGCCCGCAGGAAGGTGGTGACGTTGAGGCCGGAAGAAAAAGCGGCCGTGCCACTCGTGGGCAGCACATGGTTGGAACCGGCGCAGTAGTCGCCCAGGCTCACCGGGCTGTAGTCGCCGACAAAAATGGCGCCGGCATTGCGGATGCGTGCGGCCACCGCCGCGGCGTCCGCGGTCATGATCTCCAGGTGTTCTGCCGCGTAGGCATTGCACACGGCGATTCCCTGTTCCAGGTCATCAACCAGGACAACACCCGATTGCGGACCCGACAGCGCTTCGAAGACGCGCGCGCTGTGCCTGGTGGCCGCTGCCTGCCGCCGGAGTTCATCCACGACGGCGTCCGCCAGGTCCCCGGAGTCCGTCACCAGGACGGAGGCCGCCTTGGGATCGTGCTCCGCCTGGCTGATCAGGTCTGCCGCCACCAGAGCGGGCTTGGCTGTGGAATCGGCAAGAATGGCGATTTCGGTGGTCCCGGCCTCCGAGTCGATGCCCACCACGCCCTTGACCAATCGCTTGGCCGTTGCCACAAAGATGTTCCCCGGGCCGGTGACCACATCAACCGGCTCGATGGGAAGCCCGTCCTGTGACCCGGGAACGCCGTAGGCGAACGAGACAATCGCCTGGGCACCGCCAATAGCGTAAACCTCGTCGATTCCCAGCAGGGCTGCAGCGGCCAGGATCGTCGGGTGCGGCAGGCCACCCCATTCCTTCTGCGGCGGGGACGCCAGCGCAATCGACTCAACGCCGGCAGCCACGGCCGGAACGACGTTCATGATGACCGAGGATGCCAGCGGCGCCAAACCGCCAGGGACGTACAGGCCGACCCGGCCCACGGGAATCCAATTCTGGCTGACGGAGGCCCCGTCTGCCAGCGGCACCTCAACATTCGCAGGGCGCTGGCGTTCAGCAAACTGCCGGGCACGCTTGATGGACTCCTCCAACGCTGCCCGCACCTCCGGATCGATCCCGGCCAGGGCTTCGGCGAGTGCCTCTGCGGGGACCCGCGGGTGCGACTGGTCAACGCCGTCGAACTTCCTGGCGAGGTCGGTGAGGGCTGCGAAGCCGCGGTTGCGGACATCGGCGATGATGTCCAGGACCTTGCTTTCGGCATCCGCCATCGTTTGATGCTTCGCCCGGGGAACTGCGGCGCGCAGTTCGGCCAGCGAAAGGTGGCGTCCACGGAAATCGATGCTGCGGAAATCCAGGGACGATGCGGCAGGAACGGAAGTGTCCGAAGAAAGAGTCACGCCGCTATTTTACGGGTTTACCCGTAAGAACCCCGAACAACGCCAGGACGAACGTCACGAAGGCCACGGCACCGGGCCACAAGGGAAGAACGGCGTACGACCTGAGCGTGAACCCGTACTCGGCTCCGAGGGCAGGGTCTGGAGCGACGCCCCACACCACGGCGGCCAGCAGCCCCGTCAACCATGCAAGCACCGCACCGGCGGCACCACCGGCCACCGCAAATCCGAACCGTCGTCCTGCGCCTTGGGCCTCCAGCTTTCCATCCAGGGTGAGTCCGGCTGCACACCCGGCCACCAACATGAGGCCGGCCAGGACCAGATCCCGGGGCAGCCAGGAGTCGGGATTCGATGGGTTGCCCAGGTCAGGGTTTCCGGACACCAGATTCAGTCCACCCGGGGCAAGAACCCACCACAGCAAGCCTGCCATGACTCCTGCCGCGGCTTGGACCACGAGCCACAACATGTCCTTGGAGCGAAGCCTTCCCCACCGCTGTTTGGAATCGAAGGTGTGGGCAGCGGGGGCTACGGACTCGGTCATCACCCCACATTAACAAAGGTTTACGTGCCCACGGGAAAATGCGCAGCGACGTCCCTTCGAGGCATACGCTGGTTGAAAGACGCGCGATTGCCGCCCCACGCCCAGGAGGTCACCCGTGGACAGCGAAACACCCGGTTTCCAGCAGACGTTCAGGGAAATGTTCCGCCGCCATGCTGCCGGGGTGGCCATCATCACGGCCAACCATGACGGCCACCCCTTCGGCTTCACCGCCACATCCGTCGCGTCGCTCTCCGCGGAACCGCCACGCTTCACTTTCAACATGGCGCGAAGCTCCAGCTCCTGGCCCGCAGTGGCCAATGCCCAGTACATCGGGGTCCACATGCTGGGGTCGGAGAACCAGGCCCTGGCCGACCGGTTCGCCCGCACGCGGGACCGCTTCGACGGCGACCACTGGGAGCCAGGGCCGCACGGCGTCCCCATCCTGAAGGATGTGGCCGGGTGGCTGGTGGGCAAAATCCAGATGCGGCTATCGTTCGAGAACAACGCCGTGGTGGTGGTTGAAGTGGTGGGTGGCCAGGTTGGAGGCGTTGCCGCTCCCCTGCTGTACCACAGCGGCGCCTACAGCCAGCCCGCGCCCCTGGACTACGAGATCTGACCACACGGGGGCGGGCCGGTGTACCGCCCGGTCGCTAGTGGTCCAGGCAGGCCGGGCCCAGCAGGACCTTCAGGTCGCCAAAGAGTGAGGGGCTGGGGTTGACGCGCATATGCACGGGCAGAGCCATGATCTCCATCTTCGTGTCACCCATGAGCTTGAGCCGGACCTCGGAGTTCCCGCGGTGGGTCCGGAGCACATCACGCAGATCCGTGACCACGGCTTCGGTGGCCTTGAACGTCGGAATGGTGATCACCACAGGTCCGTTGACGCTTTCGCTCAGGTCGGGAACGGACAGCTCCATGCAGTTCAGCGTCACGGCGCCGTCATCCCTGCGCTGCAGACGGCCCTTGACCACCACGATGAGGTCCTCGGCCAGGACCGAGGCTATGGGTCCGTAGACCTGTCCGAAGAACATGACCTCCATCGAGCCGCCCAGATCCTCGATCTCGGCCCGCGCATAGGCGTTGCCGCTTGCCTTGGCGATCCTCCGGCTCAACGAGGTGATCATGCCCGCAATGGTGACGATCGCGCCGTCGTGCGGTCCATCCTCGGCGATGATCGAGGTAATGGACTGTTCCGCATGCTGGCTCAGGACGCCCTCGAGTCCTTGCAGCGGGTGGTCGGACACATACAAACCCAGCATGTCGCGTTCAAACGAGAGTTTGTCCTTCTTCTCCCACTCGGGGAGGTCCGGGATCTCGGTGCTCAGCGAGGCCTCGGGCTCCTGGTCCTCAAACCCGGCGAAGAGGTCGAACTGGCCGATGGCCTCGTTCCGCTTCAGCGTGATGACGGAGTCGATGGCTTCTTCATGGATCATGGCCAGTGCACGGCGGTGGTGGCCCAGCGAATCGAAGGCTCCGGCCTTGATGAGGGATTCAATGGTGCGTTTGTTGCACACGATCGCCGGAACCTTCATCAGGAAGTCCTTGAATGAGGTGTACGCGCCTTCGGTCTGCCGGGCGGAGACCATGGCCTCCACGACGTTAACGCCCACGTTCCGGATGGCACCCATGCCGAAGCGGATGTCGTCGCCCACAGGAGTGAAGTTCAGCGAAGATTCGTTGACGTCCGGCGGCAGCACGGTGATGCCCATGCGCCGGCACTCATTGAGGTAGATGGCCGACTTGTCCTTGTCGTCGCCCACCGACGTCAGCAGCGCGGCCATGTACTCGGGCGCATAGTGCGCCTTCAAATAGGCCGTCCAATAGGAGATCACGCCGTAGGCTGCCGAGTGCGCCTTGTTGAAGGCGTAATCGGAGAACGGCAGCAGGATGTCCCACAGCGTTTTGACGGCTTCCATGGAGTAGCCGTTGTCCTGCATGCCCTGGGAGAAGCCGGCGAACTGCTTGTCCAGCTCGGATTTCTTCTTCTTGCCCATGGCACGGCGGAGAATATCTGCCTGGCCCAGCGAGTAGCCCGCAAGCTTCTGGGCCACGGCCATAACCTGTTCCTGGTACACGATCAGGCCGAACGTCCCGCCGAGGATGTCTTCCAGCGGCTCGGCAAGCTCGGGATGGATCGGGACCACGTCCTGGATCCCGTTCTTGCGCAGCGCATAGTCCGTGTGCGCGTTGGCGCCCATCGGGCCGGGACGGTACAGCGCCAGCACGGCGGAGATGTCTTCGAAGTTGTCCGGCTTCATCAGTTTGAGCAGCGACCGCATGGGTCCGCCGTCCAGCTGGAACACGCCGAGGGTGTCTCCGCGGGCGAGGAGTTCGTAGGACGCCGCGTCATCCAGGGCAAGGTTTTCAAGGTCGATGTCGATACCGCGGTTCATTTTGACGTTTTCCAGGGCGTCGGAAATGATCGTCAGGTTCCGCAGCCCCAGGAAGTCCATCTTGATCAGGCCCAGGCCCTCGGACGTGGGGTAATCGAACTGCGTGATGACCTGGCCGTCCTGGAACCGGCGCATGATCGGAATGACGTCGATGATGGGGTCGGAGGACATGATGACGCCGGCCGCGTGGACACCCCACTGCCGCTTCAGCCCCTCGATGCCAAGCGCGGTTTCGAAGACTTTGGCAGCCTCCGGGTCCGTGGCGATCAGTTGCCGGAAGTCGCCGGCCTCGCTGTACCGCTTGGCCTCCGGGTTCTGGATGTCCGCCAACGGAATGTCCTTGGCCATCACCGCAGGCGGCAGCGCCTTGGTGAGCTGCTCCCCCATGCTGAAGGGGTAGCCCAGCACCCTGGAAGAGTCTTTCAGCGCCTGTTTGGTCTTGATGGTGCCGTACGTCACGATCATGGCCACGCGCTCATCACCATATTTCCTGGTGACGTAGTCAATGACTTCCGAGCGCCTGCGATCATCGAAGTCGACGTCGAAGTCAGGCATGGACACACGGTCCGGGTTGAGGAAGCGCTCGAAGATCAGGCCGTGCTGCAGCGGATCAAGATCCGTGATGCGCATGGCGTAGGCAACCATTGAACCGGCACCGGAGCCTCGGCCGGGCCCTACCCGGATGCCGTTGTTCTTTGCCCAGTTGATGAAGTCGGCGACGACCAGGAAGTAGCCCGGGAAGCCCATGGAGGTAATGACCTCGAGCTCGTAGTCCGCCTGCTTGCGGACAGTGTCCGGGACGCCCTGGGGATACCGGTAGGCCAGCCCCTTGTCCACTTCCTTGACCAGCCAGGATGTCTCGTCCTCACCGGGCGGGCAGGGGAAACGGGGCATGTAGTTGGCGTCAGTATTGAAGGACACATCGCAGCGCTCGGCAATGAGCAATGTGTTGTCACAGGCTTCCGGGTGGTCCCTGAAGAGCTCCCGCATTTCCTGCGGCGACTTCAGATAGTAGCCGCTGCCGGAGAAGGCGAACCGCGAACCGCCTTGGTCGTAGGTGGGCTCCAGGAGGGTCGACCCGGACTGGATGGCCAACAGTGCCTCGTGGGCTTTGGCATCGTGCTCGTGGGTGTAATGGAGGTCGTTCGTGGCCACGAGGGGAAGGTTGAGATCCTTGGCGAGCCTCAGGAGGTCGCCGGTGACGCGCCGCTCGATGTCCAGCCCATGGTCCATCAGCTCGCAAAAGTAGTTCTCCGCGCCGAATATGTCCCGGAACTCGGCTGCGGCTTCCAGCGCTTCGCGGTATTGGCCCAGGCGAAGCCGGGTCTGGACCTCTCCTGATGGGCAGCCGGTCGTAGCGATAAGACCCTCGGAGTAGGTGTTGAGGAGTTCCCGGTCCAGCCGCGGCCATTTACCGAAGACCGAGTCGAGCGAGGCAATGGAGGATGCCCGGAACAGGTTCCGCATGCCTACGTTGTTGTAACTGAGCAGGGTCATGTGGGTGTACGAACCACCGCCGGAGACATCGTCCTTGCGCTGGCTTTCATCACCCCAGCGCACACGCTCCTTGTCACCGCGTGCCGTCCCCGGCGTAACGTACGCCTCTACGCCGATGATGGGTTTGATGCCTTTGTCAGTTGCCTTCCGCCAGAAGTCGAAGGCGCCGAAAAGGTAGCCGTGGTCCGTCGTGGCCAAAGCGGGCATGCCCAGGCGCTCGGTCTCATCGAAGAGTTCACCCAGGCGGGCCGCTCCATCCAGCATGGAGTATTCGGTATGGGTGTGCAGGTGGACGAACGAATCATTGCTGGAACTCACCACGACAGTCTACCGTCCGGGCAGGACGACGCCGTGGACCGGCAAGCCGCGAGCCAGCTTAGGCGGTACCGCTTGCCAGCAGGTCAAGAGCGTACTGGAGGTCGGCTGGATACCCGCTTGTGACTTCCACCCAATCACCGGTCCGCGGGTGGTTGAAGCCCAACTGCCGGGCATGGAGCCATTGGCGGGTGAGCCCCAGGTTGGCAGCGAGGCGGGGATCCGCGCCATACGTGAGATCGCCGGCACAGGGATGCCTGAGCGCCGAGAAATGAACCCGGATCTGGTGCGTGCGGCCTGTCTCCAGATGGACCTCCACCAGGGTGGCTTTTCCGAACGCCTCCAGGACCTCGTAGTGGGTCACAGAGGGCCGCCCGTCCTCGATGACGGCAAACTTCCAGTCATGCCCGGGGTGGCGGCCGATCGGAGCATCGATGGTTCCAACAGGGGGTCCGGGAGCCCCTGGACCACCGCATGGTAGACCTTGTCCACCGTACGTTCCTTGAAAGCCCGCTTGAGGACCGTGTACGCATCCTCGGTCTTGGCCACCACCATGACCCCGGACGTCCCGACGTCGAGCCGGTGCACGATGCCTGCGCGCTCCGGTGCGCCGGAGGTGGAAATGCGGTAACCGGCACCGGCAAGGCCGCCCACCACCGTGGGACCAACCCAACCTGGCGAAGGGTGTGCAGCCACTCCCACCGGTTTGTCGATGACCACGAAATCGTCATCGTCCAGCAGGATTTTAAGGCCTTCCACAACTTCCTCCACGACTTCCAGGGGATCCGGCCGCTCGGGAACCGTGACATCCAGCACGGAGCCGGAAACGAGCTTTGCTGACTTGCCCAGGGGAACTCCAGCGCTGGTGACATGTCCCCCGGCAATCAGCAGGGCCGCCGCCGAACGGGAAATATCCAGCAGCTTGGCGAGCCCCGCATCCGCCCGGGAACCGGCGAGGTCCTCCGGCACCACTACCCGGTTACTCACCGGAACGCTCCTCCGTTGCGCCTTTCGCGGTCTTTGGTTCGGCAACATGCCGGGTGCCGTCCATCCCGATCCCGCGCAACGTCAGGAGGCAGATGATCACCACACCGGACACGACTGCGGAGTCGGCGATATTGAAGATCGCGAAGTTGGGCAACTGGATGAAGTCCACCACATGGCCCATGGCGAAGGAGGGTTCACGGAACAGGCGGTCGGTCAGGTTGCCCAGCGCGCCACCCAACAGCAGACCAAGGGACAGCGCCCACCAGGCGGAGCCGAGCTTCCGCAGCTGGAAAAGGATCGCTATGGACACCGTGGCCATGACGATCGTGAAGATCCACGTCACGTCCTCGCCGATGGAGAAGGCGGCACCGGAGTTACGGATGAAGTACCAGTGCAGCAGCGGTGGCAGAACCGGGATCCGTTCACCCTCCGTCATGGTGCTCGTCACCCACAGCTTGGTCACTTGGTCGAACGTGTACGCAAAGACAGCAAAGGCAGCAAAAAGCCAGAGCATGGCCGGGCGCCATTTTCGTTGGGCTGGAGGGACGGGCCGTGGCTCGTGGCCGGAAAGTTCGTCGGTCATGGCGCTTTCATTCGTGGAACCTGGAAGACTGCTGCTGGGCATTAACAACAAAAGCCGGTGGCCGAGGAGTCCTCAGCCACCGGCTTTCAGAATACTTGCTAAACGTCCGCGGTTGCTTCGCCCACCTCGGGAGCGGCAACGGAACCACGGGCGTCAAGATCGCGCAGCTGGCCTTCGATGTAGGCCTTGAGGCGGGAGCGGTAGTCACGCTCGAAGCCGCGGAGCTGCTCGACCTTGCGTTCCAGGACGGAGCGCTGCTGCTCCAGGGCGCCGAGGATCTTGCGGGACTTCTCCTGGGCGTCGTTCACCAGGCTGGATGCCTCGATCTGCGCCTCGGCGATGATCTTTTCCTTCTGCTGGGCACCATCGGCCACGTGCTTGTCGTGCATCTGCTGCGCCATGGCCAGCAGACCGGCAGCGGACTCTGCAGAAGCGGTATGGCCGTTGTTGGCGGCCGGTGCCTTGGCAGCAGCGGCGGCAGCCGCAGCCTGCTCGGCTTCCTTCTTCTTGGCAGCCTCAGCAGCCTTGGCCTCGGCTTCAGCCTTGGCCTCTGCTTCCTTGTCCACCTTGACGGGCGCGGGAACCTTCTCGACGACCGGAGCCGCAGCCGTTGCCGCAGGCACTGCCGAACCGGCTTCGCCGAGCTTCTTGCGAAGTTCGTCGTTCTCCTGGTTCAGGCGGCGCAGTTCAACCACGATCTCATCGAGGAAGTCGTCTACCTCGTCCTGGTCGTAGCCTTCGCGGAACTTGGTCGGCTGAAAGCGCTTGTTGACAACGTCTTCTGGCGTCAAAGCCATCTGGTCACCTCGTTGGTCTAGTTAGTCAGGAGGCCTTCCGGCCGTTCAAAACTACGGTACCTAAATATCATCTGGTTCCTCCAATTCAACACCATCGTGTTGATTTGGAGAATTTGCGGGCAGGGGACCCGTGGATGGTCCCGTTTCCGACGGTGGAGCTAGGCCAGGCTGTTGGTCACAGCCATGGCAATGCTGACGGCAATGATGAGGATCAGGAAGCCCAGATCCAACGAAATCCCACCCAGTTGCAGGGGCGTAATCAGACGCCTTAGCCGCCGAAGCGGCGGATCTGTGACCGAGTAGACCACGTGGGCTGTTACCAAGGCCACACCACGGGGACGCCACTGACGGGCAAACATCTGCACCCATTCAAAGATCAGCCTGATGATCAGAGCAATGAAAAACAGCAACAACACAATATAGATAAGGCCGAAAACAATGCCCACGAGTTAGCTCAGATCTCCCACTTGTTCCGGAATGCCGATCGGTCCCTACTATTGCAACACAGATGCCAGGCGGGTTGGCCCGCCTGGCATCCGTGAAAGATCTTTTCAGCTCTGGTTGAAGAAGCTGGCCTGCGACTCGCTGGCCTTCTTGTCGTCCCCGATGACCTCCACATAGGAGGGAGACAGGAGGAAGACTTTGTTGGTAACGCGCTCGATGCTGCCGTGGAGACCAAACACCAGGCCGGCGGAGAAGTCCACCAGTCGCTTGGCGTCGGCCTCGCCCATGTCCGTGACATTCATGATGACCGGGATTCCGTCGCGGAAGCTCTCGCCGATCAGCTTGGCGTCATTGTAGGACCGGGGGTGAACGGTGGTGATCTGCCTCAGGCCGGAGGCGTCTTCGCGGCTTGACGCCGCACGCTTGATGGGTGTCACGGGAGCGCGGTATTCCTGTTCGGCGTCTACTGTGGGCATTTCACGGACAACTTCCCGGACGGGTGCCGGCGCACGGCGCTCTTCCCGTTCCTGCGTCTGGGGGCGTTCTTCGTCTTGGTGGGCGACAGCCTGCTCAGATTCGTAGTGATCATCGCCATCGGCGAGCCCAAGATAGATCATTGTCTTGCGCAGAGCGCCAGCCATGGTGCACTCCTATCGTTTCTGCAGTAGGCGGGCCGCCATGACTTGACGTGTTGGAACCCCGGCCCGTCATTCCAATACTTTGACGCTACCCCACCGCAGGACGCGAACCGAGAATATCGGAGCCAATTCTCAGGTGTGTCGCTCCGGACCCGATGGCGGCTTCCAGGTCCTGGCTCATGCCGGCGGAGACAGCGTCAGCGGACGGGTACTCAGCTCGCAAATCCGCAGAAATACCGGCCAGTTTCCCGAAGGCCGCCTCGGGATCGCCTCCCAGGGGCGCGACCGCCATCAGGCCGGCAAGCACCAGCCCGTCGGCCGCCGTAATCTTTTCCGCCAGGGCCAAGACCTCGGAAGGCTGCGCCCCGCCCCGATGCGCTCCGGCGGAGTCGTCCAGATTCACCTGGATGAAGCAGCGGAGGTCAGCGCGGCCGGTCTCTTCCTTCTCCCGACGCACCGCTTTGGCCAAGGCGTCAACGAGCTGTGGGCGGTCTATGGACTGGACGGAATATGCATACTTGGCGACGGTTTTTGCCTTGTTGGTTTGCAACTGCCCGATAAAGTGCCACCGCACGTCCAGGTCAGCCAGCTCCACGGATTTCGCCGAGGCCTCCTGATCGCGGTTTTCGCCGACGTCACGGACGCCCAATGCAGCCAGCCTGCGGATATCGGTGGCCGGATGGAACTTGGTGACCACAATGAGGGCGGGGACATCGGAACGTCCCGCTGCGGCGGTGGCAGCGGTGATCCGTTGCCGGACAGCCTCAAGCCGCCCGGCGAGTTCGGCCGTGCGGCCATCGTCCGCCGGGCCGTCCGCAAGGGCCCGCGTTGCCTTATCCTTGCCGGTCATGTGTCCATACCAATCCTGCGAACCGACCGGTCCGGGAGTCCCGACGGTAAGAAAAAAGACCCTCGTGTTCCAGGGTGCACTCCCCTGAGTAAAGAACGTCCACGCCCGAGGCTGCCAGTTGCGCACGCACGCCCGCGGGAAGATCCAACGCAGGGGTTCCCCACGATGTCTCCGCCCAGGATTCAGCCACGGCTGCAGACACCTGCTCCCGCAGGACTGCAGGAACTTCATAGCACCGCCCGCAAATGGACGGGCCCAGCCAGGCTGTGATGTCCCGCGCTCCGAGGTCCCGCATCCTGTCGACAGTGGCAGTCACCACCGCAGAGGCAACCCCGGGACGTCCGGCATGGGCGACCGCAACAGCCGGGGCATCGGTTTCCGTGGACCCCACAAGCACCACGGGCACGCAGTCCGCAACCATCACCGACAAGGGCTGGACCGACCCGCCCGCCACATCCGCAACGGACACCATGGCGTCGGCAGTAGGACCGGCACCCCAATGGTTGATCACGGCCACGCTGTTGCCGTGGACCTGGTTCATGTACTGGAAGGTGCGGCCTCCCAGGCCCGCGGCCTGTTCCACCTGCGCCCTGCGCGATGCTACGTCGTCCGGGTTGTCCCCCACGTGAAGGGCCAGGTTCCCGGCGCGTGCGTCCGTGAAGGCAACAGACACGCCGGGACGAACTTCATTGCGCCACCAAAACACCAGGTACTGACTTTCCGGTTGCTTGCTTACTTGAGGAAGTCGGGAACATCGAGGTCGTCAGAGCGGTTGCCCGTCAGGTCCGGCTCCACGACTGCCGGAAGGTCTACATCGAACCCCGAATCAGCGGGCAAGGCGGCCGGGCGCTGCTGGCCCCAGTTGCTCAGGCCGGCTGCACCGATGCCCGCGGTGGCGTGCTGGGGAGCTGCGGCATTCGACGGAGCCGACGCCGGCGCTGCGGGACGCTCAGCGGCCGGTACCGGGTTCTGGGCAGGACGCGACTGGTCCATGGACGGTGACGTTGCCTTGACGTCGTCGAATCCGGCCGCGATGACCGTGACCCGGGCTTCATCACCCAGGGCGTCGTCAATGACGGCACCGAAGATGATGTTGGCTTCGGGGTGGGCGACTTCCTGGACCAGGCGGGCGGCTTCGTTGATCTCGAAGAGGCCAAGGTCCGAGCCGCCCTGGATGGACAGCAGCACACCGTGGGCGCCGTCAATGGATGCTTCAAGCAGCGGCGAAGCGATGGCAAGTTCCGCAGCCTTGACGGCACGGTCTTCGCCCCGGGCAGAGCCGATACCCATGAGGGCAGAACCCGCCCCCTGCATGACGGACTTGACGTCGGCAAAGTCAAGGTTGATGAGGCCGGGGGTGGTGATCAGGTCGGTGATGCCCTGCACACCGGAGAGCAGGACCTGGTCAGCGGAGCGGAAGGCGTCCAGGACGGAGACGTTGCGGTCGCTGATGGAAAGGAGCCGGTCGTTGGGGATGACGATCAGGGTGTCGACTTCGTCGCGGAGGGCATCGATGCCGGCTTCTGCGGATCCTGCGCGGCGGCGGCCTTCGAAGGTGAAGGGACGGGTGACGACGCCGATGGTCAGGGCACCGAGCGAGCGGGCAATGCGCGCCACGACAGGCGCGCCACCGGTGCCGGTGCCACCACCTTCGCCTGCGGTAACAAAGACCATGTCTGCGCCGCGGAGAACTTCCTCGATCTCATCGGCGTGGTCTTCGGCTGCCTGCTTTCCGACCTCGGGGTTGGCGCCGGCTCCAAGGCCGCGGGTGAGCTCCCGGCCGACGTCGAGCTTGACGTCAGCGTCACTCATGAGCAGCGCCTGCGCGTCGGTGTTGATGGCGATGAACTCGACGCCCCGGAGGCCGACTTCGATCATTCGGTTGACTGCGTTCACGCCACCGCCGCCGATGCCGACGACCTTGATGACGGCCAAGTAATTCTGCGGTGCTGCCACGTTTCGTGCCCCTTGCTTGTGTCCTATTGCGAAACTGATCGAGTCCAACTTGAATCCTTGGACCTTAACCCTCTAGTTGAAGGTTATAGTTATGTCAAGTAACTCTAAAGCGACGGTATTTCCTCTGCTTCGCACATGCAATGACCGCTTGCGCGTGTCGCTGGAATCCGCGAAATAAGGCGTCCGCCGCACTGAAGCCACCCTCCACAACCACCTATTTGGTGAACGGATGCCGTGGCACGCTCACGTCGTAAATACTGACGGGAACCTTGGGATCCTGCGGCATCTTCAACAATGCCTCCAAGGCTTTTGCCTTGGTTTCCCTGTCGTCGGCATTGCCCCACACTACCGTCTTTCCATCCACAAGTTTCAGCTCCACGGCATCCGGTGACGCCGCCGAAGCCGTGGACATCCTCGCCAGGACGTCCGCAGGCAAGGTGTCCAGGACGGCGGCAATGGCTTTGAACAGCTCCGTATTGGTTGCTGCCGCGCCATCGTCGATCAGGGGCAGGGCCACCGACGCCTGGTCCTGTGTCACTCCGAGCTGGACGCCGTCGACGTCCACCAGCACAAAGGAGCCGCCCTGCTTGAGCAGCGCCACGGGCACCCGCTCGTGGACATGAACCAGCAACTCCGACGGCGGCCTGGCCTCCATGGTTGCCGACCTCACCTGGACCAGCGGCTTCAGCAGGGTATTGATTTCCTCCTCGGTGACCTGCGGAAGGGGCTTGCCTTCCAGATCGCCGAGCGCTTCCTGGACCGTGTCGGGTGTCAGGAGCTTTGTCCCGTCCACCGTCACCGTCCGGACAGCAAGGACAGGAGAATAGACGGCACCGGTGATCAGCAGGGCAACCAAAGCAGTTACGACCGCGGCCGTCCATACCACCAGCCGCCGCTGCCTGCGCGCCTTCGGCTCGGGAAAGGCTATGACGTTGCCGGCCGGCGGAACCGCAGCTTTGGCGGGTTGTTTCGCCCCGGGACGTGGAAAGGACCTCACGGCCTTCGCTTTTGCCTTGGGCGGAGCCTTCCGTTCCGGTTCAACGGAGCGCTCGGCGCTGATCACCCCCTCCTCGGGGGATCCACCCCCGGGCACGGAACTCCGGGAGGCCTGGCCGGGGGTGCCGGTCTTTCCGCCGCCTGCCGCGGCCCGCGGCTTGAACGTCGGCTTGCGGGTACTAGCCACGAAGGGCCTCCACAATCACCGGCCCGTAGGCGGTCACATCGCCCGCCCCGACAGTCAGGACAACATCGCCATCCCGGGCCGCAGCCACGACGCCGGCTACGGCATCATCGGCAGCCACGAGCCTTCCGTTGGAAAGCCGGTTTGCGATCAGGTCGCTGGTGACCCCCGGGATGGGGTCCTCACGGGCGGGATAAATGTCCAGGACAAGGGCCGTGTCCGCCAGGTCCAAGGCAGATGCGAACTCGGCCGCGAACTCACGCGTCCGGGAAAACAGGTGGGGCTGGAAGAGGACATGGACCTTGTTGCCGCCCGCCACCGACCGCGCTGCCGACAGTGCCGCGCGGACTTCGGTTGGATGGTGCGCATAGTCGTCGTACACGCGCACTCCCCCGGCCTGGCCCTTCAGTTCAAACCGCCGGGATGCCCCGGTGAAGTGGCCGAGCGCGGCCGCAGCCTGGTCCGGGGCCACCCCCAGCTCCAAGGCCACGGCGAAAGCAGCCGCCGCATTCAGCGCATTGTGGCGGCCGGGGACCTTCAAGTCCAGTGCGTACCGGCCACCGGCGGCCTCTACCGAGACGGAACCCGGGCCGTCGTCCTTAAGCCGCACGCCGGCGTCGTCCGCTGTCCCATACGTGAGCACGCGAGTGGTTCCCTTGGCCGCTGTGCGCTCCGCCAGGGCCCGCGCCCCGGGATCATCGGCGCAGGCAAACAGAACACCGTCGGGCGGCAGGAGCGCTGCGAAGTCATCAAACGAGGCGAACACGGCATCCGCCGTACCGTAGTGGTCGAGGTGGTCCGCTTCGACATTGGTGACCACCGCGATGGACGGTTGGTAATTGAGGAAGGAGCCGTCTGATTCATCGGCTTCAGCCACGAAGATGTCCGAGGCGCCATGGGCGGCGTTGACGCCGAGGGCCGGGACGTTGGCACCGATGGCGAAGGACGGATCAAGCCCCGCTTGCTTGAGGAGGACCGCAACCATGGACGTGGTGGTGGATTTGCCGTGGGTGCCGGCGATGGTCACTACCCTGTGCCCGGCCATGGTGGCAGCCAGCGCCTCTGAGCGGTGCAGGACGGGCAGGCCCGCTGCGCGCGCAGCGGACAGTTCCGGATTGTCATCACGGATGGCCGAACCCGCCACCACGGTTTGGGCGTCCTGCAGGTTGCCGGCGTCGTACCCCACGGCGATCCTTGCACCGGCCGCGGCAAGGTCCTGCATGACAGGAAGGTCCTTGCCGTCCGAACCGCTGACGGGCACGCCGCGGGCCACCATGATCCGGGCAACGGCAGACATGCCCACACCGCCGATACCGATGAAATGGACCCGCCCCAGCGAGCCGAGGGATGCAGTGTTGTGGTGCGTCATGCTGATACCGCTTCCAGTACAAGATCAGCCATCCGCTGATCGGCGTTTCTGATGCCCAGGGCCTCGGACTTCCGGGCCATGTCCTCGAGTCTGCCCGAGTCCGACAACAGGGGGACCACGTGGGACAGGATCCACCCGGGTCCAAGGTCCTTGTCGTCCACCAGCAGCGCTCCCCCGGCGGCGACGAGGGATGCGGCATTGAGCGCCTGCTCGCCATTGCCGACCGGCAGTGGAACGAAGACTGCCGGTACTCCCACAGCCGCGACCTCGCTGACTGTTGCGGCTCCGGCGCGGGCCAGGAGGACATCCGCAGCGGCGTAGACGGTTTCCATGGCGTCCACGTATTCCACCTGCCGGTAGCCTTCCGCGGCCAGGAGGCCACCTTCGGCGTCGCGGACGGCTTTGCCTGTTCCGGTGATGTGCAGCGTCTGGATGCCTGCTTCGGCCAGCGCGGGGAGCGCTGCAGCTATGGACTTGTTGATGCTCAGGGCACCCGACGATCCGCCCGTGACGATCAACGCAGGACGGTCCGTGCGAAGTCCCAGGGACTCCTTGGCAGCTGCTGCCGCCGTGCGGCGGTCAAGGCCGGATACGGCGCGGCGCATGGGCATGCCGACGTGCCGGGCGCCTTTGAGCCTGGTCTCCTTAAACGCCACGGCCACGTGGCTGCTGAACCTTGCACCGACGCGGTTGGCAAGGCCCGGGCGGATATTGGCCTCGTGGATGACGATCGGGATCCTTCGCTGGCGGGCGGCCAGGTACATGGGTGTGCAAACGTAACCCCCCACGCCCACCAGGACATCCGCGGCGGCATCGTCCAGGATGCGTCCCGACTGCTTGATGGCACCCGCCAGGCGGCCGGGGAGCCGGAGCAGGTCAGCTGAGGGCCGTCGGGGAAAGGGCACCCGGTCGATGGTCGCCAGCTCGTAGCCGGCGGCCGGGACCAAGCGGGCCTCAAGACCCGACGGCGTGCCCACGGCCAGGAGGGCAGCATCCGGGCGCTTGGTCTTGATGGCCTCGGCAATGGCCAGCAGCGGACTGACGTGGCCCGCGGTGCCGCCGCCGGCGAGGACAACCGACAGGGGTGCGGATGGCTGGTGCGGAGTTGAAGTCATGAAGTGCTTTTACGCTTTCGTGGCGGTCTTGGAGGAACGGCGCGGAAGGAAGCGCGGCCGTTGTTGGGGAGGAAGCTGGGCCCGGGCCAAAGACAACACTACGCCCACGCCGCACAATGACATCACCAGGGCGGACCCGCCCGAAGATATGAAGGGCAGCGGTACCCCGATGACCGGGAGGAGCTGTGTGACCACAGCCATGTTCATGCTGGCCTGGCCGAGCAACCACACCATGATGCCACCGGCAAGTGTCCGCTGGAACGGATCAGTTTGGCGGACCACCACACGGAAAATGGCGATCCCAAGAATCGCGAAGAGGGCCAGCACGACGATCGTGCCCACCAGGCCCAGTTCTTCGCCGATGATCGCGAATATGAAGTCGTTGTGGGCTTCCGGCAGCCAGTTGTACTTCTGCCTGCTCTGCCCCAGCCCCAACCCTGTCCAGCTGCCCTGGGCCAGTCCGTACATGCCGTTGGTCGACTGGTAGCTGAAGTCCGAATCCGCAGTACACGCATCGTTGTCCATGCCCAACCACGCGGTGACACGGCAAATGCGGTTGGGACTGATCGCTGTCATGGCGGCCGCGCCAACAGCACCCAGCAAACCTGCGACGGCCAGCATTTTGGTGGGAACGCCGGCAAAGTAGAGCGTTGCGGCAACGATGGCGGCGATGACGATGACTGTTCCGAGGTCGTTGCCTGCCATCACCAACCCCATGACCAGTCCCGCGCCGGGTATAACGGGGACGATCACATGCATCCACCGGTGCAGGTAGTTCACTTTCCGGGCCAGGACGGCAGCGATCCAGATACACAGCACCAGCTTGGCGATCTCGGAGGGCTGCAAGGTGATGCCGCCGAAGTCGATCCAGTTCTTGTTGCCGTTGACGCGGCGGCCAAACACCTGGACCATCACCAGCAGCACAATGGTTGCTCCAAGGGCCCACCACGACAACTTCTTCATCCAGTTCACGTTGGTGCGCGAGATGACGTACATGCCCACGAGGCCCACCACACCGAACACCGCCTGCTTGAGGGCATCGGCGTACGGCGACTTGCCTTCGGAAATGGCTTCAACGCTCGATGCCGACAGCACCATCATGACGCCAATGGCAGTCAGGGCCAGCGCACAGCCAAGGATGAGGTAGTACGTGGAGTTGTTGGGGGCCTTGCTCTTGCCCTCAAGGCTCTCCCAAAAGCTCCGGACGTGTCCGCGGAGCCCGCTGCGCTGCGTTCGGGCAGCCGGCGAAGCCTTGGCTTTCCCTCCCCCGGGGTTCTTTCCGCGGGTGCGGGTGGGCGTGCTGACCATTGTTACTCCTCGGTGGTCTGTGCCTGCCCTTCCACGAGCTCGCGAACTGCCTGGATGAAAGCATCGCCACGGTGAGCGTAGGAAGAGAACTGATCCATGGATGCAGCCGCCGGAGCCATAAGCACCGTGTCTCCCGGCGCTGCGACGCTGGCTGCCGCCGCCACGGCCTGGGCCATGACGGTCTCGCCATAAATCGGCGAGGACGCGTCACCGGCTGCGGTCTGCACCTTTTCAGTGTCGCCCTTGGGCTGGGCTATCACGGGGACATCCGGCGCGTGTCGCTGGAGGGCTCCTTCCAGGGCCCCTGTGTCCGTACCAATCAGCACCACGGCTTTGAGCCTTGGGGCGTGTTCCTTGACGAGGTCGTCGTAGTTGACGCCCTTGGACAGGCCGCCGGCTATCCACACCACATTGGTGAAAGCCGAGAGTGCTGCCGAGGCCGCATGCGGATTTGTCGCCTTGGAATCGTTGATCCACAGTACGCCGCGGTGCTTTGCCACGAGCTGGATGCGGTGGGCACCAGGCAGGTAGTTGAGCAGGCCCTGCTTGACGGCGGCCGGCTCCACTCCGTAGGCGCGGACAAGGGCAGCCGCGGCCAAGGCGTTGGCCACCATGTGCCGCGGAGCCACCGGTCCGAGGTCGGACATGGCAGCAAGCTCAGCGGCGGAATCTTTGCGCTCGGCAATGAACGCGCGGTCCACCAGCAGACCTTCCACGACGCCAACCATGCTGATGGCGGGCGTATTGGTGGTGAAGGCGACGGCACGGCAGCCTTCCACGACGTCCGCGTTCTCCACCATCCGTTCGGTTTCGATCTGCTCGGCGTTGTAGATGGCAGCCTTCTGCGTGTTCTCGTAAACCTTGGCCTTGTCCGCCAAGTACGATCCGTAGGAACCATGCCAGTCAACGTGGTCCTCGGCAACGTTAAGGCAGACGCTGGCCACCGGCGACAGGGAATGGCTCCAGTGAAGCTGGAAGCTGGAGAGCTCCACGGCAAAAGCGTCATACTCCACGGGGTCCCGCAAGGCATCCAGGATCGGCGTTCCCACATTCCCCACGGCGATGGCCTTCAGCCCCGCCGCCTGCAGCATGGACTCGGTCATGCCAACCGTGGTTGTTTTGCCATTGGTTCCGGTAATGGCAAGCCAGTCCGCCGTCTTGCGGCCGGCCCGCTGCCGCAACCGCCAGGCCAACTCCACATCTCCCCACACTGCGATGTGCTTTCGCTTCGCCGCGGCGAGCAATGCCTGGTCAGGGCGCCACCCTGGAGAGGTGACCACAAGCTCCGGCAATTCGCCGTCGATGAGCGGCAAACGGCTAACGGCTGCCTCGCCGAGGAGCACGTCCACCGCACCCACAATTTTCAAGGTGTCGGCCTGGGCTTCAGCCTTGGCCGTGGTGGCGGCATCCACCACCACCACCCTGGCCCCGAGTTCGATCAGGGTGTCGGCAGCGGCGAATCCCGAGACTCCGATGCCCGTCACCACCACCCGGAGACCCCTCCAGTCAGCATCCCAGCTGGTGAGGTCCTTGAGGCGGTCAGTTGAAGGAGACGTCGATTCCGGGCCCTGGTTCACAGCAGCACCACCCATTCAGCGTAGAAGATTCCGAGACCTGCGGCGACGAACAGTCCGGCAAGGATCCAGAAACGGACAACGACCGTGACTTCCGCCCAGCCTTTCAACTCAAAGTGATGCTGGAGGGGAGCCATTTTGAAGACCCGCTTGCCCCCGCTGAGCCTGAAGAAACCTACCTGGATGATCACGGACAGGGTGATCAGGACGAAGAGGCCGCCGATGAAGGCGAGCAGGAGTTCGGTGCGGGACAGAATCGCGAAGGCGGCAACGGCGCCGCCGATGGCCAGCGATCCGGTGTCGCCCATGAAGATCTTTGCCGGTGAAGTGTTCCACCACAGGAAGCCCACCAGGGCCGCGCTAAGGATGGCTGCCAGCAGTGCCAGGTCCATGGGGTCGCGCACCAGGTAGCAGCCGCTGCCCGCCTCACGGGGTGAGCCACAGGCCTGGTTGTTCTGCCAGATGCCCATGATCGTGTACGCGCCGAACACCATGATGGAGGCACCGGCGGCCAAACCGTCCAGGCCGTCGGTGAGGTTCACGCCGTTGGTGGTTGCCGTAATGATCAGGTTGGACCAGATGACAAACAGGATGGCGCCCAACACGGTCCCGCCGAAGGCGAGGTCAAGCCATGGGATGTCCCGGACCAGGGAGATCTGGGTGGAAGCGGGCCGCAGGCCGTCCTCGTTGGGGAACTGCAGGACCAGCACCGCGAAGATGATGCCCACGGCTGCCTGCAGGATGAGCTTGGCCCTGGCGTTCAGGCCCAGGCTGCGTTTGTTGGAGATTTTGATGTAGTCGTCCAGGAACCCTACGAAGCCCATTCCCACCATGAGGAAAAGCAGCAACAGGCCGGAGGCCGACGGCCCCGGAGAGCGCGGGTTCATCATCCACATGATCAGGTGCGTGACGAAGTAGGCCACCAGCACCGCGGCGACCACCACCGTTCCGCCCATGGTGGGCGTGCCGCGTTTGGTGTGGTGGGACGTAGGTCCGTCGTCCCGGATGAACTGCCCGTAGCTCTTGGCCACCAGGAAACGGATGAACAATGGCGTGCCGATCAAGGCCACCAACAGGGCGACGCCCGCGCCGATCAAAAGTGCAATCACAGGAGCTCGTTCCCTTCGCCTGCGGCATCTCCAGCCGCGTTTTCCCCGGCGGACTGAGCCCGTGGAGCCAATGCTATCCGATCCCCCAAATGCCTCAGGCCTACGCCGTTGGACGATTTGAAGAGGACAAGGTCACCGGGTTGAAGCTCGCGCTGCAGGAGCTCGTAGGCTTCGTCCGCGGTCTCAGTGAACGAGCATTCATCTCCCCAGGAGCCTTCCTGGACAGCGGAAACGTAAAGTGCCCGTGCCTCGCGTCCCACCACCACGAGCCTGGAGATGTTCAGGCGTACTACCTGCGTCCCCACGGCCGTGTGCTCGCGGATGGAGTCCTCCCCCAGCTCAAGCATGGCGCCAAGGACCGCCCAGGTTCGCCGGCCCTGTCCGAGGTCGGCCAGCGTACGAAGGGCTGCCCGCATCGATTCGGGGTTGGCGTTGTAGGCATCGTTGATGACGGTGACTCCGTCAGGACGTTCCGTACGTTCCATGCGCCACCTGCTGGCGGCCGACTGGGTGTTCAGCGACGCTGCAATATCGGACACGGGGATCCCCGCCGCGAAGGCGGCTGCCGCCGCAGCCAGCAGGTTCGTCACATGGTGTCCCCCGATCAGGCGGCTCCGCACCGGAACAGCCGGGCCGCCGTCGGGAAGTACGAGGTCGAAGTCAGGGTGCCCTTGGGAGTTGACCACCACATTGCGGGCTTCAACGTCCTCGTTGGTTCCCGGTGAGGCGGTGAAGCCCAGCACCCGGGCCTTGGTCCGGGACTGCATGGCTGCCACCCGCGGGTCGTCCATGTTGATGACTGCCGTACCGGTTTCGCTCAACGCTTCCACCAGTTCACCCTTGGCCTTGGCAATGTTCCCGATGCCGCCGAATTCACCGGCATGCGCAGAGCCAACCACCAGCACTACACCGATGTCCGGCTTCACCATGTCGGCCAGGTACTTGATGTGGCCGATTCCGGTGGCGCCCATCTCGATCACCAGGAAACGGGTGTCGGCGTCGGCGGCAAATACGGTGAGGGGAACTCCCACTTCGCCGTTGTAGGAGCCCTGTGGTGCCACGGTGGCGCCAGCAGTGGACAACACCCCGGCCAGGAGATCCTTGGTAGTGGTCTTGCCTGCGGAACCGGTGATCCCCACGACAGTGAATTCTTCACCGCGCCGGGCGCGGTCGGCACGGATCCGACGGACGGCCTCTGCCGCGATGGCTCCCATGGCCAGCACAGCGTCATCGACAATAACGGCCGGATACGGTTGGCCTTCGGCGTCGGTCGCCTCACGCTCGGCCAGGACCAGGACGGCGCCCCGGTCGAAGGCTGCGTCGATGAAGTCGTGGCCGTCGGCGTGTTCGCCGGGCTTGGCCACGTACAGGGACCCGGGAACCGCCTCCCGCGAGTCAGTGACGACGGACGTGGGAACAATATCGCCGGCTCCCGTAAGGCGGCCATGGGTGATGTCGGCGATTTCCGCCGCTGTAAGTGCAATCATCTCGGTTCAGGACTCTATCCGCTGGTCCGGGGAAACGCTGAATCCCTTGGATGTCAAGGCGGCCCGGAGTTCCACCCTGTCGTCGAGGGCCAGGTTGACGCCCTTCACCTCTTGCCACACTTCATGGCCCCTCCCGGCAACAAGAATCGTGTCCTTCCCGGTCGCAAGGTCCACTGCCAACCGAATGGCCGTTTCGCGGGGATATGACTCGATGATGTCGGTGCTGAGGCCGTCGGCCTCACGCGCTGCGTGCGCGCCTTGCAGAACCTCCGCACGGATGGACGCGGCGTCCTCGTCGTGGGGATCGTCATCGCTGACGATGACGACGTCGGCCAGGCGCGCCGCGATCGCCCCCATCGTCGGCCGCTTGCCTTGGTCACGCTGCCCGGTGGCACCAAACACGACAATCACGCGGGACCCTTGTTCGGGTGACCTCACTGCCTCCAGTGCCCGGGCCAGGGCATCGGGATTGTGGGCGAAATCAACCACGGCGGCCGGAGCGGTCGACACAAGCTGCATCCGTCCAGGCACGGCCACAGTGAAGGGATCATGGGCATCGAGGGCGGTCTGCAACTCCTCCACGCCGACACCTGAAGCCAGCACCATGATGGTTGCCAGGGCTGCATTGGCCACGTTGAAGTCGCCGGGAAGACCGGTGTGTACCCGGAGCACAGCGCCGTCGCGGTGCCGAAGCTCAAAATCAGTGCCAAGGCCGTTCGGGGTTGGCACTGCCACCTCCCAGTCCGCGTCGCTGCCCGGCACCGAAGCAAGGGTAGTCAGGGGAATGGTGGCCTCGCCGGCCAGGCGGCGACCCCACTCGTCGTCCACGGTAACCACCGCGTGGCGGGCCCGGGCGGAGGTAAAAAGTTCGGCCTTGGTCCGGAAGTATTCCTCCATGCTGCCGTGCAGGTCCAGGTGGTCCTGGGTCAGGTTGGTGAACCCGGCGACGTCGAACTTCACGCCGTCAACCCTGTGGAAGGAGATCGCGTGGGAGGACACCTCCATGGACGCCGCGTCCAGGCCCCGCTCCCTCATCAAAGCCAGAAGGGCGTGCACCTCCGTGGACTCCGGCGTGGTGAGCAGGCTCGGGATCGGCGCCCCGCCGGCCATTATCTCGATGGTTCCGATCAGCCCCGGCGTCTTGCCCAGCGCCCGCAGCAAGGAATTGATGAAGTAGGTGGTGGTGGTCTTGCCGTTGGTTCCGGTCACACCAAAAAGCGTGGGGGCTCCGCCGCCCTTGGGCTGGCTCCTGTAGATCAAGGCTGCCAGATGCCCGACGGCGGCACGCGGCTTGTCGACGATCAGCACCGGTACGGGCTGGTCACCTGCCAAAGCAAGCTGGCGCGCACCGTCGTCGTCCGTCACCACCGCGACAGCACCGGCGTCGACGGCCTGTGCCACGAAGTCCGCGCCGTGGCGCGATGCACCCGGAAGGGCCATGTAGAGGTCACCGGGCTCCACTGTTCTGGAGTTGAGGGAGATGCCCGTCACTGCAGTGCCGCCATCGGAATCCGGCAGCACGACGCCAAGGCTCGCGGCAATGTCCGCCAGGGGCACGGCAGCCACGGATTCCGGGCGGAAGCCCGCTCCCTCCGCTTCCGGCTGCATGGAGTTGGAAGCGGCCTCATTGTGCTCTGACACGTGGTTCTCCGTTGATGCTCGGTGGAACGACCGGCCTTGGCCAGCAGCGCCAAGTCGGTAGTAATGGTTCTAAAGATCGGCCGAAACAGACGCCCAAAAAGCTTACTTGACGAACTGCGGCAAGCGCGCGGGCGTCCCCGTGGACGGTGCCACGTTGTAGGTGCGCAGCACTTGGGCCATGACCGAACGGAAAACCGGCCCGTTGGTGATGCCGTAGATGCTCCCCTTGGGCCGCTGCAGCACGACCTCAACGATGAACCGGGGGTCGTCCATGGGAGCCATACCCACCATGGACGCTGTGTAGCCGTCGAATCCCGGCAGGCCATCCTCACGGGGAGCCTGGGATGTTCCCGTCTTGGCCCCCACACGGTATCCCTCGATCGCGGCGTCCTTGATCTGGCCCTCCGTCACCGCGCTCTCCAGGATGTCGCGTACTTGCTGTGCCGTTTCCTGGGAGACCACCTGCCGGCTGTCCTTGGCGGGAACCTTCTGTTCCTCACCCTCGGGCGTGATGTAACTGTCGATCAGCCGCGGTTGGAGCATGACGCCGTCGTTGGCGATGCTTTGGTACGCACGGACCGTCTGCAGGGTGGACTGGGAGACGCCTTGTCCGAACAGCACCGTGTACTGCTGGCGGTCGTCCCATTGATCCGGTTTGGCGAGGATGCCGGTGGCTTCGGCGGGCAGTCCGATGTCGGTCTGCTCGCCGATTCCGAACTTCTTTAACCAGTCGTAGCGCTGCTGCTTGGTGAGCCTGCTGCCTGCCATGACGGTGCCGGTGTTCATGGACCACCCGAGAATGCCCGCGAGGGTCCGTTCCTCCGTGCCGTGCTCAAAGGCGTCCGTGAACGTTTGACCGTCGATGGTGTAGGAAGACGGGATGGTGAAGTGGTCCAGGGGGCTGGACTTGCCTTCTTCGATCACGGCGGCGGCAGTAATCATCTTCTCCACGGAACCGGGCTCGTAGGCAGCAGTCACTGCCCTGACACCGCGGTCCTTGGCATCCACTTTTCCGGGGTCGTTTGGATCCGGTGCATTCGTGTCCGCCAAGGCGATCAAATTGCCGGTCTTGGCGTCCATCACCACAATGACGCCCCACTCGGCGTTCAACTTGTTGACTTGGCTTTGGATTGCCTGCTGGGCGAAATACTGGATGTCCGTGTTGATGGTCAGCTTGACATCCGTGCCGTCCACGGCGGGTGTCAGTTCGTCAGTGGCCACCGGGATGCGGAGGCCGTCGGCTCCGATCTCAAAAACGCGCTTGCCGTCGACGCCCCGCAGGCGTTCATCCTGTGTCTGTTCTATTCCGGCCTGTCCTGTGGTGCCGTCCTGGAGGAAGCCCACTACACCGCCGGCCACGCTGCCGTTGGGATAAACGCGCTTGCTCACCCCCTCTGCCGAGACGCCCGGAACGTGCAGCTTGGAGATCCGGTCTTCCAGTTCGGGCTTCACGTCCTTGGCAACCACGAAGTACTTCTTGTCGCCGGTCAGTGACTGCCTGATCTGAGCAGTGTCGGCTCCCAGGAGCGCCGCCAGCTCCGTGATGCCTTGGTCCCGGGAAATGGTGTCCACTTCCTCAGTGGCCTCGTTGTAGCGTTTGAACTCCGTTGTAGCTGTGTTGAGGACCTGGTCAACCACAATGTTGTAGCGGATCACGCTGCTGGCAAGCACCGTTCCGTTGGCGTCGACGATCTCTCCGCGCTCTGCCGGAAGGCTCTGGGGCCGCAGGCGGCTTTCGAGCGCAGCTTCAGCCATGCCCCCGACATCCAGCCCCTGGACCATGAAGAGCTTGCCGCCGACCACCAGAAGCAACGTCAGCATGATGCCAAGGCCAACCCGGAGCCGTTTCCTCGCCGCCGGCACCTTCGTTTTCTTCGATTTGCCGGGATTCTGCGCCACAGTGATTCCTTGCTGCTGACCTTGCTTCGGTGGATTGATGAACTACTGCCCCGGCTCCTTCTGGGCGGGCGCCGGAACCGATCCGCCGTGCAGTTCCACCGTGGGAGCTGCCGCCGGAGCCGGAGGTGTTGCCGCGGGAACGGACGGAGCCGACGGTTGGGCCGGTTTAAGGTTTTCCAACGGATCCTTGGTAGTTACCGAGGGAACGACGTCAAGCTGGCCTGCCACGGCCGGCGGGGCAATCAAGGCTGAGGGGTTGTCGCCCTTAACAGCAGGGGTTGCCTTGCCGGTCACCGTCATGGTCTCCAGATCAATCTGGCCCTTGACGGTTGACTGGACCATTCCCAATTCTGCAGCCTTGGCGGCAAGATTCTGGGGAGCCTCAAAGTTCTGCTTTTTCTGTGTCAGGTCCTGGTTCTCCTTGTTGAGCGTTGCTGCCTCGGCTTTCAACTGCACCAATTGGTACTGGGCCGTGGAGACCGAAATATTCAGGACGAGGACTGTCAGCAGGGCAAGCGCCAGCACGGAAAAGCACAACACCACGAACGGTGTGCGCTTGCGTCCGGGAGCCGACCTGACGATCGAGAGCGGGGTGCGCGCCTTCTCCGCGGCCGGCTTGGCCACGGGCGACGGCAAGGCCCTTGCGGTGTTTCCTGCCACGGAGGGCAATGTCTTGGCTGCGGCGGTGCTCATGCGACTCTCCTTGGCTTGATGCGCTCTACGGCCCTGAGTCGGGCAGATGCCGCACGGGGGTTTTCGGCTATTTCTGCTGCCGTAGGCACTTCAGTGCCCTTGGTCAGTGTCTTCAGTTCGGGTTTGTGCTCTTCCAGTTCCACCGGGAATCCCAGGGGAGCCGAGGATTTGGACCCGGCCTGGAAGACGGACTTGACGATCTTGTCCTCCAGCGAGTGGTAGGACATCACCACCACCCGCCCACCGAGTGCTGTGGACGCAACTGCTGCAGGAACCGCGCGCTCCAGCACGTCCAGTTCCTCGTTGACCTCGATCCGCAGGGCCTGGAAGGTGCGCTTTGCCGGATGTCCGCCACTCTTGGCCGCACCGGCGGGCACGACGCTGCGGATTTGTTCCACCAACTCACCCGTGGTGGCGAAGGGCTTCAGGTCTCTGGCGGCAACGATCCTGGCGGCGATCCGGCCCGCGAACTTCTCTTCGCCCCACTTGCGGATGATCCGGACCAGTTCTTCCTCGCTGTAGGTGTTAACGACGTCAGCGGCCGTCTGGCCCCGGCTCGTATCCATCCTCATGTCCAGCGGCGCGTCGTAGGAGTAGGCGAAACCACGCTCCCGTTCGTCCAGTTGCAGGGAGGAGACGCCCAGATCCATGAGGATCCCGTGGACTGCCCTGATGCCGAGGTCGGCCAGGACGTCCTCGATCTCGTCGTAGACGGCGTGGACAAGGTCAGTCCGGTCGGAAAACGGCTCCAGCCGGGCCCCGGCCAGCGCCAGCGCCTCCTCGTCGCGGTCTATGCCCACCAGATGGAGGTCCGGAAATCTCTGAAGCATGGCCTCGGAGTGCCCGCCCATGCCCAGGGTGGCATCGATCGCCACGGGCGTTTCGCCGCGACTGCGTGCAGCTTCGAAGCCGGGTGCGAGGAGATTGATGCAGCGGTCTTTCAGGACGGGCACGTGGCGCTCAGATGTGGGCTTTGCCGGATCCTGCTCTTCCACGCTGCCTCCTCTTTCCTCAATCGCTTGCATGGCGTTCTTGAATCGGATCCCCATCCGCGCCTGTCGTCCTGCCGCCTGGCTCCGGGGAAGGTGAGCCAGGGTGGCAGTCCGATGGGCGGCTGGAGGTCCCATCCAAGAACCGGGGCAGCGCCCCCTCTGTCCGGTTATAGGAACCCGGGCAGATTGTCGTCATCGGTTTCCGAGAAGGCTGCTTCCTTCTCGGCGAGGTACTCGTTCCAGGCCTGGGCGTCCCAGATCTCAGCGCGGGTACCGGCACCAATGACCGCCAATTCCCTGTCAAGACCTGCGTAAGCCCGGAGCGCGGGAGGAATGGTCACGCGCCCCTGCTTGTCAGGTACCTCGTCAGAGGCTCCGGACAGGAAAACCCGGATGTAGTCACGAGCCTGCTTGGAGGACAAAGGAGCCTCCCGCATGGATTCGTGGATACGCTCGAATTCCCGCTGGCTGAAGACGTAGATGCAACGCTCCTGGCCCTTGGTGAGGACCAGCCCCTCGGCAAGCTCCTCGCGGAACTTGGCTGGAAGGATGATGCGGCCCTTCTCATCGAGACGCGGGGAATGGGTGCCAAGAAACACCTGCCCACCGCCCCTCAATCAAGGTGCCCGCACATACCCAACGATGCCACTACCCTCTTATGTGCTCCACTTTACTCCACATTGCCCCACAGTCAACGCAGGATCGGGTGTTTCGCCCCCACTCTTGGTGGCATCAGGCCCGGAATCACGCGGATTGCGGCTGCGGGGAGGAAAGTGGGGCACGGGGAGGGCCGCGGGTGGCGAAAAGCTCCACACTGCGGCCCCGGGGAAGGCCGGCGAGGACGGAGGGCGCAGCCAAGGGAGGGAAGTGGAGCACATGGAGGGAAGTGGAGCAGGTGGAGGGAGGATGAGCAGGTGGAGGGAAGTGGCAGGCTCTGGGGGTGGCGTGGTCAAGGACACTGGAGGCCGGGAACGGCCGACCGGTCACGCCCCGTTCAAGTGCTGCTGCGTGTTAAACAAAAAAAGACCCGCCTTAAACACAAAAGACCCGGCGCGGGTCTCCAGGGGCAATCAGATCCGAGCAGGCCAAGCTGAGTGGATGCGGGGAGGCATCTTTACCGACGGTACTTAACCTGCGCACGGAAGAAGTGCCTTCCAGCAATGCATCGGCAGGGCGCCCGGGATGGGCGTTGGAATGGGAGCAGGGGCGCTGGACCTTTTCCAGCTTGGGCATCACCACGTTCTGGCTTGGGCGTCACCACGGAACCGTCACCTCGGAACGGTCACCAGGAACAGAGGCTTCGGGCACGGATGAGGAACCGGGGGCACCGGCATCCTGTCAGCAGTGGGAGTCCGCGCGCAGGCCTGCACGCCGGCTCCGGAGCTTAGGTGTCGTCCCGGCGGCGTTCGTCCCAGCGTTCTTCAAGGTTGCTCATGAAGGAACTCTTGGTCCGCGCCTTGCCTGGCTTTCCGCCGCCGCGGGACTTGCCAAAGGCCGCGCCGCGGAGAGTGGCGAAGTAGACGCCCGCCCCCATGACAACGAAGCCAAGCACGCCCACGAAGATCTGCTGGATCGAGACTCCGACCAGCAAAAGCAGGATGCCGGCAATAGCGCCCAGCACACCGATGATGACATGCCTGGTGGACCAGCTGCGGATGGGATCCGAACCCATGGTGTTGGCAAACTTCGGATCGTCCTCGTGAAGCTGCTTTTCAAGTTGCTCAAGCAGCTTCTGTTCGTGCTCCGAGAGGGGCATCGCGACCTCCTTTAGTCAGCCAGCGTCTGGACGGAACGCGGCCTGTGCGTCTCTTTCCCAAACGATCGGGCGTTGCCAGACGTTCCCGGAAAATCATGACCTTGTGGCAATCATTTTCCGGGCCGACTGTTCAGGAAACAGCTGTCCAGACGATCTAAATATCTGTACTAATTAGGATAGTTTGTCGCGGGCGGTTCTGAAAGACAGCCGGAAGGCCCCGAAGGGGTGTTATGGGACACGTCACGGACCCTCCTGTGGCTTGCCCGGCTCCAGCAGCCTGGCCGGAAGGAGCGTTTTGGAGCCAAACCGTTCAGCCACCCGGTCCAGAGCCTGTTCAGCGGCCCTCCAGTTGTCGTCCCTGCGGTCGAGGCTGAGTTGCAGGGATGTCTGTCCTGCGTGCTCCAACTGCTCGGCGCGGACACCCACCAGGCGAACAGCCATGGGCCGCGAACCCAACGACTCCAATAACTGGACAGCAACCTGGTAGATCAGCTGCGCACTGTCCATGGGCGTCTGCACGGTCTTGCTGCGTGTCACGGTGGAGAAATCGGCAAAGCGGAGCTTGAGGGCAACAGTCCTGGCAAGCATTCCGGAGCTCCGCAGCCGTGCGGCCGTCCTGTGCGACAACCTGAGCAACTCCCGGTGCAGCAAAGCGTCGTCTGCGGTGTCCGTGGAGAAGGTCTCTTCCGCACCGATGCTCTTTTCGAGCCGGACGGGGGTGACCGGCCTGGGGTCTATCCCCAAGGAGAGCCGGTGGACATGCTCGCCGCCCGCACCCAGGACTTTCCGCAGGGAAGCTACCGGCGTGGCGGCGACGTCCGCCACGGTGCGGATGCCCAAACGGGCGAGGACCTCCGCGGTCTTTCCACCCACCCCCCAGAGCGCGTTCACCGGCAGGCTGTGCAGGTAGGGAACGGTGTGGTCGGCGTCGATCATGAGGATCCCGTCCGGCTTGCACCTCGTGGAGGCGATCTTCGCCACGAACTTGGTGGCGGCGACGCCGACGGATGCCGTGATGCCAAGCTCCTTCCACACCGTTCGTCTGATCAGGTGGCCTATGTCCAGGGGCGGTCCAAGCCGACGGATGGCTCCGCCCACATCAAGGAAGGCCTCGTCCACGCTCAGGGGTTCCACGAGGTCGGTGATCGAGGAGAAGATCTCCATGATCTGCGCGGAGACCTCGTAGTACAGCTTGTGCCGCGGATTGATGATCACTGCCGAGGGGCACCGCCGCATGGCGATCGACATGGGCATGGCCGACTTGACCCCCGTGGCCCTGGCTTCATAGGAGGCAGACAGGACTACGGAGCGTTCGGCCGGGAAGCCCACGATCACCGGCTTGCCGCGCAGATCCGGGCGGTTCCGGAGCTCGACCGAGACGAAGAAAGCGTCCATGTCCACGTGCAGGATGCTTGTTCGGCGGAGCTTCCGGAGGGCGTCTCCGGAGACGGGTGGCACTCCCTGCGCTCCGCCCGACGCGCCACCTGATGCTTCCTGACTCACAACGGCAATACTATGCCCGGTCACTGACTAAACTGGAGGCACAGTCCGGCGTCAGCCAGAGGAAGGATACCCCTGTGAAGCCCTTTCGAACTCCTCCATCCCGAGGTTTCGCCCTGCTCGCAGTGAGCATCGCGGTCGCAGTTTCCGCATGCACACCCTCGCCGGGCGGTTCGGCTGCGCCCAGCCCGTCAGGGACCACCAGCACCAACTCTTCCGTGTCCCCTTCCCCGTCCGGCACTGCCGCAACGGCTCAAACCACGCCGCCGGAAGGCTCGGCCTCCCCGGTTCCGGGCGCCACCGCAACCGTGGGCGCCTTGGTGCCGGGATTTCCGGAACAACTGATTCCGGTGATGCCCAAAACGTCGGTCCGCTCCAGCAGCGTGGACAAGAACGCTTCCCCCGCCACCGTTGCCCTCGTGGGTACGGTCAAAGCTCCCCCGGAAGGAGTGGTGGACTACTACAGGGCATCCCTCGAAGCTCAGGGGTTCAAGGTTGTTCCGGGCCAGGAAGCTGTGGGAAACGTCACGTCGATCGATTTCATCAGGGGTGACGGTGAGACCGTCAATCTGTCAGTGCGGCAGAAGGAAGGCGTTTCCACGTTCACCATCGGAGCCAATGTGGCTGCCGGGTCCGTCAAGTGACCCGGAACGAACAACTCCACTCGGAGCAGGGCCGGTTTATTGCCGGCGTCTCGGAGGAACTCACAGGATTCCTTGAGGCGCAGCGGGAGCTCATGGCGACGGTGTCCCCCGACGTCGACCCCCTGGTTACCTCCATTTCCACCTTGGTCACCGGCGGGAAACGGTTGCGCGCCCAGCTTTGCTACTGGGGTTGGAGGGGCGCAGGAGGCGCGGCAGGCGATCCCCGCATCTTCACCGCCGGGTGTGCCCTCGAACTCTTCCAGGCCGCAGCCCTGATCCACGACGACATCATCGACCGCTCCGATACACGCCGTGGCGGACCCAGTGTCCACCGTCGCTTCAGCCAGCTTCACGAGGCCAGCGGCTGGGCACTGGACAATGAGCGTTTTGGCCACGCGGCAGCCATCCTCACCGGCGATCTCTGCCTCTCCTTCAGCGAAGAGGCCTTCACCCGCATTGGCAGCCGTGCCGCCGCAGGAACAGACGCCCGCCGCATCTTCAACCTGATGAGGGCAGAGGTCATGGCAGGGCAGTACCTCGACATCCTGGAGGAAGTGGCCGGACCGGTCCGGGATTCCAAAGGCTCGGTCGACCGGGCCAGATCCATCATCAGGTACAAGTCGGCCAAGTACTCCACCGAACACCCGCTGGGGCTGGGTGGTGCCCTTGCCGGAGCCCCGCACGACCTGCTGGACGCCTACTCGCGGTTCTCCCTTCCCCTGGGCGAGGCATTCCAGATGCGGGACGACGTCCTGGGTGTCTTTGGCGATCCTGAAACCACTGGAAAGCCGGCCGGGGACGACCTCCGCGAGGGCAAGCGCACCGTCTTGGTGGGGTTCGCACTGAACATGGCCTCCAACGACCAGGCCGCCTACCTCGATGCTGCCCTGGGCAAGCCGGACCTCAGCGAAGAAGAAGTGGGCGACATCCGGCGCATCATGGTGGACTCGGGAGCACTCGACGCCACCGAGTCGCTCATCGCCGATTTGAGCAACGAGGCCTTTGCGGGACTGGAACAGCTTCCCCTTGAGGAATTGCCTCTGACGGCTTTGCGCCACCTGGCGGAGGCCGCGGTGAGCCGCGCGGCCTAAGCAGGCCAACACTGGAAACATGACGACGGCGGTCAAGAACCGCCGTCGTGCTTGTTAATTTCGGTGGGAGGAAGACCTGTCACCAGGCCAGGGACTGGGCCCGGCGACGGATTTCTGTCTTACGCCCTTCACGCAGCGCATCAATCGGACGTCCGCGGAGTGATTCATCGGCCGTAAACAGCCAGGTGATGAGTTCTTCGTCGTTATAACCGGCGTCGCTGAGGACGGCGATGGTTCCCTTGAGGCTGTCCACCACGTGCCCGTCCTGCAAAAACAACGCGGGGATCGAGCGGATATTGCGCTCTCCGCGGCGGATGGCCACCAGGGCCCGCTCGTCCAGCAATCCATGGACTTTGGTGACGGTGACGCCCAGCAGTTCGGCGACATCCGGCAACGGCATCCAGTCAGAAACAAGGCTTTCTACATTACTCACGGATCAAGGTTGCCACGCCTGCCTGCCACTCGCCTAGCCGGACGACGACGGCGGTTTGGGCCCCGGCGCCGAAAAGTGCCTTTTGCATTCGCATAATTACCGCCCGGATTTACGAACATGGCGAATTGTTGTGCCGATGGGATAAGTGTGAGAGATTCACATTGATCACTCTTGCACCATTGATAACATCTGTAACATTGGCAACACTGGTAACAGCGGTATCAACCCAACTCCCCCGCTGCCGAGATGAGGACACAATTCCATGACCACGCCCCCCTCGACGAAACGAACCATGAGCATGCCGGTCATAGCGGCAACCACGGCTGCGCTTCCTGCTGTGGTCCTGTCCTCGCTTGCCTTGGCCCAGCCCGCAACAGCCGCGCCGGCGCCACAGCCGCGGAAGATCCCGGCAACCCTGGCAGCCGCCATCCAGGCGCAGGCAACGCAGGCCGGAACCGTTATTCCGGCCCAGGCAGTTGCCTCCACCCTTCCCGCCGCCCTGCGACCCATGGCCCCCGCGGTGCCGGATACGTACACGATCGTCCGCGGCGACACGGTCAGCGCCATCGCCAAGCGTTTCAACCTGGATACCGGCGAGGTCCTCCAGCTGAACAAGCTGACGCCCACCACCTTGATCTACCCCGGTCAAACCCTGAAGCTCAAGGGCTCCGCTCCGGCCGCCCCGCAGCAGCCCGCCGCTCCCGCGCCTGCTCCGACTACCGGTGCCGCCACCTACACTGTGGTCTCCGGGGACACCCTGGGAGCGATCGCTGCACGCCACGGCGTCCCCCTGTCCAGCATCTTCAGCTGGAATGGACTCAACGGCAGCTCCATCATCTATCCCGGACAAAAGATCAAGGTCAGCGGCGGCTCCTCAACTCCGGCAGCGCCGGCACCTGCACCCGCTCCGGCGCCCGCACCCGCACAGCAGGCCGGCTCCAGGACGTACACCATCAAGGCAGGCGACACCCTGAGCTCCATCGCTTCCCGGCATGGGGTCACTTTGTCCGCCCTGATGGCTGCGAACAACAACGTGACTGCCACGACCGTCATCTACCCGGGCCAAAAACTCACCATTCCGGGGACTTCCTCCATCCAGCCGGCCGGTGAGACCAAGCCACTTGTTCCCAGCTCATTCCTCGGCTTCACCTACCCGCCCGCTGTTGTCAGCTCCGCCAATGAGAACAAGGCCCTGCTGAACGCCTCGCCCGTACCCAGCCGCGCTGAAATGAAGACCATCGTGGCGGACACGGCCCGGCGCATGGGGGTCAGCCCGTCCCTGGCACTGGCCTTTGCCGAACAAGAGTCCGGCTTCGACCAGCGTGCAGTCTCTCCCGCGAACGCCATCGGCACCATGCAGGTCATTCCGTCGTCCGGCCAATGGGCCTCCGATCTGGTGGGCCGCAAGCTCAATCTCCTGGACCCCTATGACAACGTGACTGCGGGGGTGGCCATCATCCGTGCCCTCATCGCCACCAGCAAGGACCTGGATACCGCGATCGCCGGTTACTACCAAGGCCAGTACTCGGTCAGCAAGTACGGCATGTATGACGACACCAAGCGCTACGTCGAATCGATCAAGGCCCGCCAGCGCACCTTTGGCTAAGCCGTTAACCTACCCGTGGACGAGGCCCGGATCCCCCTGTGGATTCGGGCCTCTTCCCTGCCTCGATTAGGATCGTAGGGTGCAAGAACCACTGCAGGACCACCTGATCGGGACCACCGTGGACGGCCGCTACGGTGTCCGTTCCCGTCTCGCGCGGGGTGGCATGTCCACCGTCTACCTGGCGACCGACCAGCGCCTTGAGCGGGACGTTGCGCTCAAGGTCCTGCATCCACACCTTGCCAATGACCACACCTTCCTGGAACGCCTCAGCAGGGAGGCGAAAGCCGCCGCGAGCCTCTCCCACCCCCATGTCGTGGGTGTGCTGGACCAGGGGGAAGACGGCCACATCGCATATCTGGTCATGGAGTACGTCAAAGGCCGGACCCTCCGCGATGTCCTGGATGAGCAGGGTGCGCTCCCCCCGCGCCTGGCGCTGGCGCTGATCGATCCCGTCGTGGAAGGCCTGGCGGCTGCGCATTCGGCCGGACTGATCCACCGGGACGTGAAACCGGAGAACGTCCTCATCGCCGATGACGGCCGTATCAAAGTGGGCGATTTCGGGCTGGCACGTGCCGTCACCGCAACCACCAGCACCGGAGCTCTGATAGGGACCGTGGCGTACCTGGCCCCCGAACTGGTCCTCGGCAAGGCAGCAGATGCCCGCAGCGACATTTACTCCGCCGGCATCATGCTCTTTGAAATGCTGACCGGAAAGCAACCCTATGCCGGCGAAACCCCCATCCAGGTCGCCTACCAGCACGTGAACTCAATGGTGCCCCGCCCGTCGGAGGTGGCGCCCGGCCTGGCGCAGGACCTGGACGAACTGGTCCAGTGGTGCACGGCTTCGGATGCCGAAAACCGGCCCGTGGACGGAGCAGCCCTTCTGTCGGAGCTGCGCCATATCCGGACCACGCTCAGTGACGCCCAGTTGGACCTCCGTCAGCCGTCCTACAAGCCGCTCTCCCCCGCCGGTGCCGGCCCCGTAGCGTTTGCTGCCGCCACTCACACTGGCCATGGCGCCCGGCAGACGCAGGAGCACCCTACCGAGGCAATTGCCACCACCGCGTCACCCACGGAGTTCATTTCCCATCAAAGCAACCCCACCACCGTGATGGGCACGGCCGGCGGGACGGGCTACCGGGAGCCCGGCAACCGCATCGCGCTCCCACCCGCCGCTTATGACGAACGCCAGCCAGGCAAGCGCGAACTCAAAAAACTTGAGCGTCAACGCGCCAAGGACCAGGCCCGCGCCGCGGCGACACCTGTCAGGCCCCTGCGTGAAGGCAACCCCCGCCGGCGGGGCCTTATCTGGACCTTGGTCATCGTCATCCTGGCGCTCCTGGCCGGCTCGGCCGGATGGTTCTTCGGCATGGGGCCGGGATCGCCGGGCACCGTCCCCGAGGTCAAGAACAAGACCGTGGCCGAAGCCCAGCAGTTGCTCCGGACAGCAGGGTTCCAGTCCGAGCCACAGGATGTGTTCGACGACGACGTCGAGGCTGGTCTGACGGTCGGAACCCAGCCGGAAGCAGGATCGGTGGTCAGGAAGTTCCAGCCCATCACCCTGTACGTTTCCAAAGGGGCGCAGCTGTTCCCGTTGCCGGACCTCGCCGGGGTGACCCTCGACCAGGCAAAATCTGCGTTGAACGCCGCCGAAATGGCCTTGGGAAACGTCACTGAGGCGTACGACGACAAAGTACCGGCCGGCGTCGTCCTGTCTCAGGACCCGGCCAAAGGCACGGAGGTACGGCACGGCACCCCGGTGGCGCTGGCGGTGTCCAAGGGACCACAGCCCCTTCCCGTCCCGGACGTGCGGGGCTTGCCGCAGGACGCCGCCGTCAAGGCGATCCAGGATGCCGGGCTCAAGGCTGTCATAGCTCCTGAGACCGTCAACGACAAGTCGGTCCCCAAGGGGTCCGTAGTGTCCCAGACGCCTGCCAATGGAACCTTGGTGCGCGGCGAATCCGTCACCCTGACCCTCTCCAAGGGACCCAGGATGGTGAAGGTGCCCAGCTTCATCGGCAAGCAAGCGGACGACGCCGAAAAGGAACTGAAGAAGCTGGGCTTCGAGGTCAGGCTGAACGAGATCCTGGGCGGATTCTTCGGTACCGTCCGCGACCAAAACCCGGTGGACAAGGAAGTTCCAGAAGGTTCCGTCATCACCCTGACGGTGGTCTAGAACGAGCAAAGAGGCGGCCCGGATATCACCGGGCCGCCTCTTTTTTGCGTGGGCGTTTACCGCTTGGCAAGCGCTCCTGCCACGAGGAACGCCATCTCCAGTGACTGCATGTGGTTCAACCGCGGATCACAGACCGACTCGTAGCGGTCCAGGAACGCGTCCTGGTCGATGGGGTCTGCGCCACCCAGGCACTCGGCGACGTCGTCGCCGGTCATCTCGACGTGCAAGCCGCCCGGAACGGTTCCCAGGGAGTGGTGCACCTCGAAGAAGCCGCGGACTTCGTCAATGACGTCGTCGAAGTTCCTCGTCTTGTAGCCGTTGGGCGAGGTGACCGTGTTGCCGTGCATGGGATCGGTGACCCAGAGGACCTGCGCACCGGAGTCCGTGACGCGTTCGACGACGGCGGGCAGCTTCTCGCGGATGTTCCGGGCGCCCATCCGGGTGATGAACGTGAGGCGTCCGGGTTCGCGGTTGGGGTCCAGCTTGTCGATCAGGCGCAGGGCGTCATCGCCCGTGGTGGTGGGGCCGAGCTTGACGCCGATCGGGTTGCGCACGCGGGACAGGAAGTCCACGTGGGCGTGGTCGAGTTCGCGGGTGCGCTCCCCGATCCACAGGAAGTGCGCGGAGGTGTCATAAGGCAGGCCAGTACGGGAGTCGATGCGGGTCAGCGCCCGCTCGTAGTCCAGCAGGAGGGCTTCGTGGCTCGCGAAGAACTCGACGCGCTTGAGGGCTTCGAAGTCCGCCCCGCACGAATCCATGAACGAGATAGCGCGGTCAATATCGCGGGCCAGCGACTCGTAGCGCGCATGGGCCGGGTTCTCAGTGAAGCCCTTGTTCCACTGGTGGACCAGGCGAAGGTCCGCGAAGCCACCCTGCGTGAAGGCGCGGATGAGGTTCAGCGTGGAGGCGGAGGTGTGGTAAGCCTGCAGCATCCGGCCGGCATCGTGCGCCCGTGATTCGGGGGTGAAATCGTAGCCGTTGACGATGTCTCCGCGGTAGGCAGGAAGCGTGACGCCGTTGCGGGTTTCATCGTTGGAGGAGCGGGGCTTGGCGAACTGGCCTGCCATGCGTCCCATCTTGATGACGGGCATGGCTGCACCGTAGGTGAGGACGACCGCCATCTGCAGGATGGTTTTGACCCTCGCACTGATTTTGTCGGCCGTGGCGGCCTCAAAGGTTTCCGCGCAGTCGCCTCCCTGGAGCAGGAAGGCCTTTCCCTGTGCTGCAGCGGCCAGGCGCTCACGAAGGACATCCACTTCTCCGGCGAAGACCAGGGGCGGGACCACGGAGAGTTCCTTCACCGAGGCCTTGAAAACTTCGGCGTCAGACCACGTGGGCTGCTGGGAGATCGGCAGGTCGCGCCAGGCATCCAGGCCGGGATAGTTCGCAGCGCCGCTCTGGGCAGTGCTGGCGAGGGGGTCTGCTACGGATGGTGCGGTGTTCGCGGTTAGCTCAGTCACCCTACAAGAGTAGTAGCCCCGGCGCCGGTTGGGGCACTGCGGGCGTAACTGATCCGGCCGCAGGCGTCACAGTCACCCGGCTTTGGTTCCGTTGTCCCTGGGCTCGTCCCTGTCATCGGCGATGTCCGTGGCGGCTTCCTGGGCGGCTTCGATTTTCTCTACCGGTTCCGGGCCCTTGCCGGCCAACCTGGCCTTGACCACCGCGGCGTATTCGTCCACGTATTCCTGGCCGGACAACCGCATCAGCTCGTACATGATTTCGTCGGTGACGGCACGCTGGATGTGCCTGTCTTCCTCCATCCCATAGTAGCGGCTGAAGTCCAAAGGCTGCCCGAAGATCAGGCCGATGCGCCGGATGTTTGGGAGTCGCTTTCCGATGGGCTGGACTTTTTCGGTTCCGATCATCGCCACGGGAACAACCGGCACCCGCGTCTGGAGGGCAAGCTTGGCCACTCCGACCTTGCCGCGGTAGAGCCGGGCGTCCGGGCTGCGGGTCCCCTCCGGGTAGATCCCCAGGAGCCCCCCGGAGTGCAGGACGTCCTTGCCTGCCTGCAGTGACATCTCGGAGGCCGCGCCGCCGGAACGGTCCATCGGGAGCTGGTTGCTCAGCCTGAAAAAGAGCGCTGTGAGCCTGCCCTTGATGCCCTTGCCGGTGAAGTACTCGGACTTCGCCAGGAAAATCACGGGCCGGTCCACCATCAGGGGCAGGAAGATCGAGTCCGAGAAGGACAAATGGTTGGAGGCGAGGATGGCCGGCCCCTGCCCAGGGACATTGTCCAGTCCCTTGACCCATGGCCGGAACAGCAGTTTGACGATGGGACCAAGGAAGATCCTCTTCATGACCCAATAGAACACGGTGGTCCTCCCACGGCGGAGTGCTGGCATATTCCGGGCTACCGGACAGTATTCACTGCAACCCTACTTCAGTGTGAAATGTCGGGAACAGTGACACGATGGTGCCATGACGGAAAGCACTCCTCCCGCAGCGCCGCTCGCCTTCCACCATCCCGGACACGGCAGCAATGCCTCCACCGGCATCGCCATCTGCCACGGATTCACCGGCAGTCCGTTGAGCGTGCTGCCGTGGGCTGAGCATTTGGCTGCGCAGGGTTTTGCCGTCTCCGTCCCCTTGCTCCCCGGACACGGCACCAGCTGGCACGCACCTGGCGACAACGCGCTGGCAGGACTGGTACCGGACGTTCGAGCGCAGCTACCTTGAGCTGGCCGGACAGACAGAGCACTGCTTTGTGGCCGGGCTTTCCATGGGCGGCGCGGTAGCACTGCGCACGGCGTCCCTGCACGAGGTTTCCGGCCTGGTCCTGGTCAATCCCGGGCTCAGTTTCTATGACCGCCGGGTCCGGTACGTTGGTGCCCTGAAGTACATCATGCGCACCACAACTCCCATCGAGGAGGAGAAACCGACCGCTGCCCCCACCGAGGACGGGGACTACTCCAAGACACCGTTATCGTCCGTGCACGAACTCAAGAAGCTGTTCCGGCACGCTGCCCGTGCCCTGCCAAAGGTCCAGGCGCCGGCGTTGGTCTTCAAGTCGGCCGTGGACGGCGTTATTCCCCCCACCTCCCTGGCCTTGATCAAAAAGCACCTGGACCCCTCCCGCCTGGAGGTGGTCACTCTTCCGGAGAGCGGCCATGTTGCCACGCTGGACGTGGACGCGCCCACGATCTTTACAGAATCCACCCACTTCTTCCGCCGTCACGCCGCAGACAGAGTAGCCTCGGAGTCATCATGAAAACACGTCCTGACCCGTCACCCTTCCTCAGCGCCTGGTCCGGTTCGGGGGCCCGCGTGGGTGTGGTGATGTCGCATGGGTTCACGGGGAGCCCGCACAGCGTGCGGCCCTGGGCCGAACATCTGGCGGCAGCAGGCTATGCGGTCCGGCTTCCGCTGCTGCCGGGGCACGGAACCACGTGGCAGGACATGTCCCGTCGTTCCTGGCGGGAATGGCATCACGCGGTGGATGCTGCCTACCGGGAGCTTGCAGCGGAGTGCGACTACGTCTTCGCCGCCGGCCTGTCCATGGGTGGCACCCTCGCCCTGAGGATCGCCGCGACGCGCCCTGTGGCCGGCACGATCGTGGTGAATCCGGGCCTTGTCCTGGACGATCCCCGTGCCGTGATCGTGGCTGCCCTGAAGTACGTCGTGAAGACCACGCCGGCAATCGCCAACGACATCCTCAAACCGGACCAGGACGAGGGCGCCTATGCACGGACCCCAGTGGCAGCAGCGCACCAGTTGAAGCTGATGTACAAGGACACAGCCGCCATCCTCCCCCGCATCAGCTCTCCGGTCCGCGTCTTCAAGTCCACGGTGGACAACGTCATCTCGCAGGCGAGCCTTGATTTTCTCCGCGCGAAGGTCAACGCGCCGGTTGACATCTCCTACCTGAAGAACAGCCATCACGTGGCAACGCTGGACAACGATGCTCCGGAGATCTTTGCGGGCACCGTCCAGTTCATCCACAAGACCATGGCCGCGCTGACCGGCGTCGAGACCTCCCCCGCAAAGGAAACAGCCAGTGAACAGGCCTGACTCCAACTCACCGGACCAGAGCGCCAACAACGACGACGACGACGCGGTCTGGCTGGACCTGGTGGCACGACTGGAAGCTACGGATTCCGGTCCCGGTCCGGGCTCCACTCCAGATGAGGCCACGGCGTCAGATGCGGACGGCACTCCCTCTGCCCCGACGCCGGCACCGGGTGCCGGTGACCGGCCCAAAGCCTTTCGGGACTTTGACCCGCTGGGCCTGGCTGCCCCGGCAACCACGCCCGCCTCAGCGGAAGCTGCTGCCGTCCCCGCGGAGGAGCAGGGCCGCCCATCCGGGCCACGGGATTTCGAGGTGGACGACGACGATGACGGGTTCGTCCCGGAAGAGCCCCCGAGCCTGGCCGGCACCGAGCCGCTCACCATGCTCGCCTGGCTGGGCGCTGTGGGGGGTCCGCTTGCTTTGCTGTTCACGGCCATGTTCTGGCGTTCGGCGCCTCTGGCTGCCATCCTCGGGATCGTGGCGGCATTCGTGGCCTCGGTGATCTACCTGATCATGCGCCTCCCGCACGAAAAGGACGAGGACGACGACGGCGCCCGCATCTGAGGCGCGGATCCGCACCCCGGCATACCCTTCCGTAGCAGGACCTCCCGGGGTGCTGCCGGCGGCGCGCTGAGGTGCCAGGCGGCGGGGCGTCAGGCGACGCAGGCGTCAGTTGTGGGCCCGGCCGCTGACGCGCGAGAGGTCGGCGGCACCGATCATGCCCGCCCGGGGACCCAGGGCGGCCAGCTCGATCCTGGCCATGGGACGGAAGCCCCGTCCGGTCAGGTTCTTGGCGAAGGCTTCCCTGGCGGGGCCGGCCAGCAGTTCGCCGGCGTCGCACAGCCCTCCCCCGATCACGAACATGCCGGGGTCCAGGGAGGCTGCGAGATTGGCCAGGCCCAGCCCGAGCCATTCGCCTTGGTCGGCCAGGAGTTCCCGGGAGGTGGCATCTCCCGCCAGGGCTAGTGCCGTCACGGCAGCGCCGGTGATGTTGTCGGCCGTGCCACCGGCCTTGGCAAGTAGTGCCCGGCCTTCAGGGGAGTTGGTCCGTACCAGTTGGCGGGCTTCGCGCCCCAGGGCATTGCCGGAGGCATACTGCTCCCAGCACCCGCGGTTACCGCATTCACAGCGGTGGCCGCCGGGAAAAATGATCTGGTGCCCGAACTCGCCGGCAACCCCGTACCGGCCACGTTCCACGCGACCGTCCAGAACCATCGCCCCGCCAATGCCGGTGCCCAGCGTGATGCAGACCAGCCGGCTCTCCCCTTGCCCGGCGCCGAAACGCCACTCCGCCCAGGCGGCGGCGTCGGCATCATTGGTCAGGAGGACCGGGCGCCGGAGGAGGTTCTGCAGGTTTTCCCGCAGGGGCTCGTTGCGCCAGGCGAGATGCGGACTGAAAAGCACCGTGCCGCCGTCGAGGTCCATCCACCCGGCGGCACCGATGCCGACCGAAGCGATCCTGTGCACGCTGCTGAGCTCTGCGACAAGTTCCACGATGGTTTGCTCCACGGCGCGGGGATCCGAACCCGGAGTCGAACGCCGGGCCTCGGCCAGGACCCTGCCGTCGGCGTCGACGACGCCGGCCGCTACCTTGGTGCCGCCGATGTCGATTCCAATGGCCAGGCCCCTCCGACCGAGATGGCTCCTCCTGGCAGCCCAGGGAACGTCCTTCCGGGCGGCGACGGGAGGCTTGGGCCGGGCGCGGAAAGTGGACCGAAGTGGGGGCATCCCAACATCCTATTCGGACCGCCCGCTCCATACTTCATCCTCCGGCGAAGATGGCGCCAAGTTGCCCGGAACGCCCGCCAATCCGTAAAGTTACCCGCCAGTAGGTGAAATAGGACACACCTCCGCGAGTGGGCATACTAGAGTGGAAGCAGCCCCCTCGTGGCCCGTGGATATCAAAGGAGCTACCGTGCGTGAAATCAGTGTTCCTCCCCTCGTCAATGTCGCCCCTGAAACCAACATCACGGACCTCCTGGTCCGGGAAGCTGCCAAGCCATCCAACCCGGCGCTCTTTGCCAAACTGGACGCCAACGGCCAGTGGCAGGACATCCGTGCCAGCGATTTCCTGGCCGATGTCACCGCACTCGCCAAGGGCCTGATGGCCCATGGCGTAGGAGCCGGCGATCGGGTGGGCATCATGTCCCGGACCCGCTACGAGTGGTCGTTGGTGGACTTCGCGATCTGGCATGCCGGTGCGGTTTCCGTGCCGATCTATGAAACCTCGTCACCGTCGCAGGTCGCCTGGAACCTCGGCGACTCCGGCGCCGTTGCCGCTTTCGGCGAGGCAGCCCATCACGAGGACATCATCAGGCAGGCCGTGGCCGCCGAAGACATTTCTTCCGTGACCAACGTGTGGCAGTTGGAGGGCGCAGGCCTTGACGCCCTGCGTGCCGCCGGAGCCGGCGTCACGGATGAGGAACTCGAAGCCCGCAGGTCCGCCGCCGGTCTCTCCGACCTGGCCACCATCATCTACACTTCGGGAACCACCGGCCGCCCCAAGGGCTGTGAACTGACGCACGGCAACTTTGTGGAATTGTCAGAGAACGCCAGGGCCGCGCTGGGCGAGATCATCAACGAGTCCGCCAAGACCATCATGTTCCTCCCCCTGGCCCACGTATTCGCACGCTTTATCTCGGTGCTGGCCGTGGCCGGCGGTGTCAAGGTGGCGCACACTCCGGACATCAAGAACCTCCTCGCGGACCTCCAAAGCTTCCAGCCCACGTTCATCCTCGCCGTTCCACGCGTCTTCGAGAAGGTCTACAACTCGGCGTTGACCAAGGCCGAAGACGGCGGCAAGGGTGCAATTTTCCACCGGGCCGTGGACACTGCCATCGCGTATTCCAAGGCACGCCAGGCCGGATCGGTGGGCCTGGGCCTCAAGGTCAAGCATGCACTGTTCGACAAACTGGTCTACGGCAAGCTGCGGGCAGCCATGGGCGGCCATGTAGCCCACGCCGTCTCCGGAGGCGGTCCCCTGGGTGAGCGGCTGGGCCATTTCTTCCAGGGCATCGGTCTCCAGATCCTGGAAGGCTACGGCCTGACCGAAACCACGGCGCCGGTGTCGGTCAACACGCCGTCGATGATCCGGATCGGAACGGTAGGCGCACCGCTTCCGGGCAACGCCGTGAAGATCGCCGACGACGGCGAGATCCTGGCCAAGGGCGTGTGCGTCATGCGCGGCTACTACAAGAGGGAAGACCTTACGGACGAGACATTCATCGATGGTTGGTTCCGCACGGGAGACATCGGCGAACTGGACAGCAACGGCTTCCTGAAGATCACCGGACGCAAGAAGGAAATCATCGTGACTGCCGGCGGCAAGAACGTGGTTCCCGCGCAACTCGAAGACCAGATCCGCGCCGACGCGCTCGTTTCCCAGGTCCTGGTGGTCGGAGACAACCGTCCGTTCATCGGCGCCCTGGTCACCCTCGACGAAGAAGCGCTTCCGGGATGGCTGGAACGGCACGGGTTGCCCGCCGGCACGCCCCTGACGGAAGCCACGGGCCACCCCGTGGTCAAGGCCGCGGTCCAGGACCTCATTACCAAGGCCAACCAGTCAGTGTCACAGGCCGAGGCCATCAAGTCCTTCCGGATCGTGCCGTCGGACTTTACCGAGGCCTCCGGCCACCTCACGCCGTCCCTCAAGGTCAAGCGCGCCCAGGTCATGAAGGATTTCGACACCGTGATCGAGGAAATGTACTCCGCTCCCCGGGCTTCCTAGGCTCCTGCAGCCGGGTACCCGCAGCAACAAAAGAACCCCGCCGGGAAACTTCCCGGCGGGGTTCTTTGAGTTCGATCGCTAGCCGATCACCAGCAGCAAGTCGCCACCTTGGACCTGCTCCACGGCGGAGATAGCCAGGCGCGAAACCGTGCCTGCCACCGGAGTGGTGATGGAGGCTTCCATCTTCATGGCCTCGATCGTGGCGACGGTGTCGCCGGCCTTGACCTCGTCGCCAACCTTCACGGTGACCGTGACGGCTCCGGCGAACGGCGCGGCAACCTGCCCCGGCTGCGCGGGATCGGCCTTCTCTGCCGCCTTGACGTTGCTCACCACGGAGCGGTCGCGGACCACCACCGGGCGGGACTGGCCGTTGAGCGTACACATCACGGTGCGCATGCCCTTTTCATCAGCTTCGGAGACGGCTTCCAGCTGCGCGATGAGCCGGACGCCCTTCTCGAGTTCGATGATGTGCTCGGCACCGCGCTGCAGGCCGTACAGGTAGTCACGGGTGTCCAGCACGGAGATGTTTCCGTAGGTCTCGACACTCTTCTGGTAGTCCTTGGTGGGGCCGGCGAAGAGCAGCCGGTTCAACGTCTGCTGGCGGGTCTTGGAGTCCGCCTTCAGCGCTGCACTGTCCTCGGCACTGATTTCGACGTCGCGCACCTTGATGCTGCGGCCTTGGAGGGCCTTGGTACGGAACGGCTCGGGCCAGCCTCCGGGAGGATCACCCAGCTCGCCGGACAGGAATCCGATCACGGAATCGGGGATGTCGTAGTTCTGCGGATTCTCGTTGAAGTCGGCCGGATCGGCATTGAGGCCCACCAAGTGCAGGGCGAGGTCGCCCACCACCTTGGACGACGGCGTCACCTTGACCAGTCGGCCCAGGATGCGGTCAGCCGCCGTGTACATGTCCTCGATCGCTTCGAACTGCTCCCCCAGGCCGAGGGCAATGGCTTGCTGGCGGAGGTTGGACAGCTGTCCACCGGGAATCTCGTGCTTGTAGACACGGCCTGTCGGGCCCGGAAGACCTGACTCGAACGGCGCGTAGACGCGGCGGACGGCTTCCCAGTACGGCTCAAGGGCGCCTACGTTCTCCAGGCTGAGGCCTGTGTCGCGCGGGGTGTTGGCCAGAGCGGCAACGAGTGCGGAAGCTGCCGGCTGGCTCGTGGTGCCGGCCAGCGACGCTGCGGCGACGTCGACAGCGTCGACCCCCGCCTCAACTGCTGCGAGCAGCGTGGCGAGCTGGCCGCCGGCGGTGTCATGGGTGTGCAGGTGGACAGGCAGGTCGAAGCGCTCACGAAGAGCAGAAACAAGCTTGGCCGCGGCAGCCGGACGCAGGAGGCCTGCCATGTCCTTGATGGCAAGGATGTGGGCTCCGGCGTCCACGATCTTCTGCGCGAGGTCCAGGTAGTAGTCAAGCGTGTACAGCTTCTCTTCCGGGTCAAGCAAGTTGCCCGTGTAGCACAGGGCGACCTCTGCAACAGCAGTCCCCGTAGCACGGACGGCGCGGATGGCCGGGGCCATCTGGTTGACGTCGTTGAGGGCGTCGAAGATACGGAAGATATCGATGCCGGTGGCCGCGGCTTCGTTGACGAAGGCTTCCGTGACCTCTTCCGGGTACGGCGTGTAGCCCACCGTATTGCGGCCGCGGAGAAGCATCTGGATGCAAGTGTTGGGCAGGGCCTGGCGCAAAGCAGCCAAGCGGTCCCAGGGATCCTCGCCCAGGAAGCGGAGCGCGACGTCGTACGTTGCACCACCCCAGGCCTCCACGGACAGCAAATCGGGCAACAAAGCCGTCACGGCCGGGCCGGCGGCCACGAGGTCGCGGGTGCGGACGCGCGTTGCCAGGAGCGACTGGTGCGCATCGCGGAACGTGGTGTCCGTAACAGCCAGGGCATCCTGCTCACGCAGGGCCTTGGCGAATCCCTCCGGACCAAGCTGCTGAAGACGCTGGCGTGAACCCGAGGCGGGCACGGGCCCGTCGATGACGGGCAGCTTGCTGGCGGGGTCCGACTGGACCGTCAGTTCACCGTTGGGCTTGTTCACCGTGACATCGGCAAGCCATGTCAGGAGCTTGGTGCCACGGTCAGCCGAGATGTGGGACTTGAGCAGTTCCGGGCGCTTGTCGATGAAGTCCGTTGCCACGTTCCCGGCATTGAAGTCCGGATCCGCCAGCACAGCCTGGAGGAAGGGGATGTTCGTGGAGACACCACGGATACGGAACTCCGCGAGGCCACGCCGTGCACGGGCGACCGCGGCCGGGTAATCGCGGCCGCGGCAGGTCAGCTTGACCAGCATGGAGTCGAAGTGCGGGCTGATCTCGGCACCGGAATAGACGGTACCGCCGTCGAGCCGTACACCGGCGCCACCAGCGGAACGGTAACCGGTGATTTTTCCAACGTCGGGACGGAAGCCATTGGCGGGGTCTTCCGTGGTGATACGGCACTGGAGAGCGGCGCCCTTGATCGAGACGGTCTCCTGGCTCAGGCCAAGGTCGGCCAGGGTCTCGCCGGAAGCGATGCGCATCTGCGCCTGGACCAGGTCCACATCCGTGATTTCCTCCGTCACGGTGTGCTCGACCTGGATGCGGGGGTTCATTTCGATAAAGACATGCTGTCCGGCACGGGCGCCCTCGGTGTCCACGAGGAACTCGACGGTCCCGGCGTTGACGTAGTTCAGTGCCTTGGCAAATGCCACCGCGTCCCGGTAGAGGGCTTGGCGGATGTTGTCGTCAAGGTTGGGAGCCGGGGCAATCTCAACCACCTTCTGGTGGCGGCGCTGCAGCGAACAGTCGCGTTCAAACAGATGCATGACGTTGCCTTCGGCGTCGGCCAGGATCTGTACCTCGATGTGGCGTGGACGCAGTACGGCCTGCTCGAGGAACATCGTGGGGTCACCAAAGGCCGCATCAGCCTCGCGCATTGCGGACTGCAGGGCCTCCGGGAGCGCCTCGCGGGTTTCAACGCGGCGCATGCCACGGCCGCCGCCGCCCGCGACGGCCTTGGCGAAAATGGGGAAACCGATCTCGTCCGCGGCAGCGATCAGTTCGTCCAGGTCCTTGGACGGCTTGCTCGACTTCAACACGGGGACGCCGGCCTTGCGGGCCGCCTCCAGGGCAGCAACCTTATTGCCGGCCAGCTCCAGCACCTCAGCCGGCGGACCGACGAAGGTGATGCCTTCGGCATTGGCGGCACGTGCCAGGTCTGGATTCTCCGAGAGGAACCCGTAGCCGGGGTAAATGGCGTCGGCGCCGGCTTCCTTGGCGACGCGGACTACCTCCTCAACGTCCAGGTAAGCGCGGACGGGGTGGCCCACCTCGCCGATCAGGTAAGCCTCGTCGGCCTTCTGCCGGTGGATCGAGTTACGATCCTCGTGCGGAAAGACAGCAACGGTCTTGGCGCCCAGTTCATAACCAGCGCGAAACGCCCTGATCGCGATTTCTCCGCGATTGGCCACCAGAATTTTCGAAAACATACTTCTCCTGCATCATTGCGGGTGGATCGGTCGGTGGTCACAGTGTGTAGTCTCGCCAGCATCAAACACAAATCTTTGTGGCAACCATCACAAAGTAATCGTCATGTGCCTTGTATATGCGTGCGCGCGACCCCTCAGCCGTGCTAATACGCAGCATCTTCCCATCTGACCGTGGCGCGTAGAAAGCGGGAAACCGGGGTGGGGCCACTTATGATGTTGAAGGGGCTTCGGCAAGCCCCTGGCTCCGATCCGGGGCGGAAAACAGCGCGATACGGCAACCGGCGTTAGGTTTTGGGTTTTCAAGTGCAAGTAGTCAGCATCAGCAGCCTCAAAGGTGGAGTGGGAAAGACCTCCGTGACAACGGGTCTGGCGTCCGCGGCCCTCGCAGCCGGAATTCCCACCCTGGTGGTGGATCTCGATCCCCACGCTGATGCAACCACCGCGCTGGGGGTACAGCCCGGCAGCCAGTTGGACATAGGCCGCATGCTCAAGAGCCCCCGCAAGGCCAGGCTGCCGGAGAATGTGGCCGGCAGCAGCTGGGTCTCCAACGGCTCCAGCGACGGCAAGCTCGACGTCGCAGTCGGGTCTGCATTCACCGGCATCTACGACCGCCCGGACCTGGGTCGGAGGGACTTACGGCGCCTTTCCGCCGTCCTGGCAGGCACCACCAGCTACGAGCTCGTCCTGGTGGACTGCCCACCCTCCCTCAATGGCCTGACGCGCATGGCCTGGAGTGCCAGCGACCGCGTGGTCCTGGTAGCAGAGCCCGGGCTGTTCTCCGTGGCGGGAACAGAACGGACCATGCGTGCGATCCAGCTGTTCCGCCAGGAGTTTGCCCCCAACCTCGCCCCGGCAGGCATTGTTGCCAACCGCGTGCGCACCGGTTCATCGGAACATGCTTTCCGGCTTGCCGAGATGGAATCGATGTTCGGTGAGCTGCTGCTGTCCCCCCACATTCCCGAGCAAGCAAACTGGCAGCAGATCCAGGGGGCAGCCCACTCTGTCCACCACTGGCCCGGGGACTCGGCCAAGAACTCGGCAAAGCTCTTTGACGACCTTCTGCAGAATCTGCTGGGGGGCAAGTCCGCCGTACGGGACCGCCGCCAGCGCTGACATACTGCTCCACCAACAAGGAAGCCGCCTCGGCAAGGAGGCGGCTTCTTCGTTTTATGGGTGACCTTCTACGTTTCCAAGCATCAGGCAGTACCTAGCTGATGCGGCGAGCCACCCGTCGCTTGCTCAGTTCGTCGTCGGGAAAGGATTGTTCGGCCGCGTGTTCACTGGGGAGCTCGGCAAGGCTTCCTTCAACTTCCCGCCATACCCGGCCCACCGCGATGCCGAACACACCCTGGCCGCCCTGGACGAGGTCGATGACCTCATCTGCGGAAGTACATTCATAGACGCTGGCGCCGTCGCTCATGAGGGTGATCTGTGCCAGGTCCTCCACTCCCCGCTCGCGAAGGTGCTCAACAGCGGTGCGGATCTGCTGGAGGGAGACGCCGGTGTCCAGGAGCCGCTTGACCACCTTGAGGACGAGGATGTCCCGGAACCCGTACAGGCGCTGCGAACCGGATCCTGCAGCTCCACGGACGGCCGGCTCCACCAGGCCGGTCCGGGCCCAGTAGTCCAGTTGGCGGTACGTAATGCCGGCGGCTTTGCATGCAGTAGGACCGCGGTAACCCGCGTCCTCGTCCAGCACAGGAAGGTCCTCAGTGAAGAGGAGACCTTGGGCGCCGGTAACGGGCGCAGCAATGCCGGTCGAGGCCTGCTTCAGCTCGCCTGCTTCGCCTTTCGGACTCACGTGACCTCCTTGTTGTCAGTTCCCTTGGGGACGGTGCGTGACCACTGCTTACAACGCCGAAATTCAGGCATGTAATTCCCACAAGTCCGCTTTTCCAGTGTGACTTGCGTGGGCAGTGTATGCAACGGGAACTCGATATGTTCGACGTTAGGCCCGCACGGCCCCGAGGTCAAAGACGTTGGCGCTGAAAAAGTGGCGTGTCGAAAGTTTCACCCTCAACTTTAGGCTTAGGGTGCGCTCAGCCCTCGAAATCTTCCGGTTCCACGTCGTCCAGGAACTCGCGGAACCGCCGCATTTCGCGCTCTTCGTCCACGCTGGCAGCAGGCTCCGAGTCCTCACCTTCATCGTGCTCGGTGATCCGGACCCCGGCCTCTTCCATCACGGCATCGGCGCACCAGATCCGGCACTTGGCCCGCAAGGCCAGGGCCAGCGCATCCGAAGCCCGGGAACTGACCACCGTGCCGTCGTCGAACTGCAGCTGCCCGTAAAAGATGTTGTCTTCCACGGCCACTATGTTCACACTGATGATCGAGTGGCCCAACGACTCGACCACGTCTACCAGGAGATCATGGGTCATGGGACGCGGCGGTACGACCCCCTGCTGGGCCAGGGCGATCGCACTGGCCTCCGGTGTGCCGATCCATATGGGCACATGCCGCTCCCCCTTCAGTTCCCTGAGCAGGACCAAAGGCTGATTGGAGGGCAGTTCTATCCGGACACCCACAATTTCGACTTCAATCATCAGCTGTCCATCCGGGAGATACGGTCGTGGACGAGCGCCCTGTGCAGCGTGAGGCAGAGGTCGCTGATTTCCCGGGCGGCCTCGGCTGCGCGGGCTTGTGACGCGGCATCCTTGCGGGACATCAGTGGTGCCACCGCCCGTTCCACCAGGCCGAACTCGCGGTCCGCCGCCGCCTGGAACGGACGAAGGTGCCGGGGTTCCAGCCCGTGTCCCTCCAACTGGACACAGGCGCGGGCTACCTGGAGGGCATGCTCATCGAACTTGCCACCGACGTGGCTGATCAATCCAAAACTCAGCAGCGACTCCAGCAGCGGGACGCTGGCGCCGGATTCGGCCCGCAGCTGCTCCTCGCTCAGGGCCCGTGCGCGCCCTTGGATCTCGGCCGCCATTTCGGCGGACACAATCCGCGGTGAAACCGTTACGCCGGGCGGAAGGTTGTCCGGACGCTCCCCCCGGTCAATGGCATCCAGATAGTCCTTGATGACCTTCAACGGCAGGTACTGGTCCCGTTGGAGTGCCAGGACAAAGCGCAGGCGTTCCACATCGCTGTCGACGTACTGCCGGTACCCTGCAGGGGTCCGCTTGGGATTGATCAGGCCTTTTTCTTCCAGAAAGCGGATTTTGGACGCAGTCATTCCGGGGAAGTCATCGCTCAGCTGAGCCAGGACTTCCCCGATATTCAGGACCTGCGGTCCGCGACGGTCGGGCTGGGCCATTGCCACAGGCAAGTACCCCGGGGTCAGGCTTGGCCCGCAGGGCGGCGGGAGCTCAGGTAGTAGGTCAACCGGAACTTGCCGATCTGGACCTCGTTCCCACTCTTCAGCAGCACGCGGTCGACGCGGTCGTGGTTGACATAGGTGCCGTTGAGGCTGCCCATGTCCACGAGCTCAAAACCCGCCGGAGTACGGTGGAACTGCACATGCTTGCGTGAGACAGTGACGTCGTCCAGGAAGATGTCCGCGTCCGGATGCCTGCCCGCCGTGGTGGTATCCGCGTCCAGCAGGAAACGGGCTCCCGCGTTGGGTCCGCTGTGGGCGATAAGCAACGCCGACTCAGGGGGCAGCGCATCCACGGAGGCCCGCTCTTCGGGTGCCAGCCGGGGCGCAATGCTGGGCTCGTCCCACGTTGGCGTGATGCTGATCGAGGTGGTCTCCGACGTAGGCTGTTCTTCCGCGCCGTTCCCGATATTGGCTTGGTTCTGTTCGCCGCCAACCATGGAATTTCCTCCTCATCCGCCGGCGGTTCCAAACTCCGCCGGCCACTTCCGCCTCCCGGTACCGCCGGGCAAATCGGTAGCTGGCCCGCCTTTCTGCGCTTCCCGCTCGAGGAATTGCCAGGCCGGGCGGGCCAGATAACTTTAGCCTACCTGCTGTTCGTACTCCGATGCACTGAGCAGGGAATCCACTGCTTCACCATCTGCAAGCTTTACTTCAAAAAGCCAGCCGTCGCCGTACGGGTCGGAGTTGATAAGCGCCGGATCCTGGTCCAATGAGTCATTCCGGTTAATAACCTCGCCCGAAAGGGGCGCATAAATGTCACTGACGCTCTTAGTGGATTCAACCTCGCCCACCACCTCATTGCCGGTGATCCTGGTACCAGGCTCAGGCATTTGCGCGTAAACGACGTCTCCCAGTGCATCCTGCGCGAAATCAGTGATGCCTACGCGGACAACACCGTCGGCATCGGGAGCGGAAACCCATTCGTGCTCTGCGGTGTAGGAAAGATCGGCTGGAATATTGCTCATGGGTGGCCTTTCATCGGAACATTTACGGACCTCGACGGCGGCCCGGGCATCCGGCCACCGCTGAAAGTATAGGCATAATTCCCCACCGTGCCGCAGGGTGTGCCGGCTTATCGCACAACACCGGCAACCGCGCCCCAAAGCCGGCAATTCCCTGGCCGGAATTGCCCCGCCGCATGAAGCTTCCGCTGAAAGTGCCCTGCGCTGGCGGCGCCGCCAGCTCCGCAGATAAAAAGGGGCACTGCCCGCCATGGATGCTTCCACAGCGGGCAGTGCCCTCTTGCCGGCGTGGCGTCGTCAGGCGACGAATGCCTCCCGGGGTTCGCTGTCGGCGTCGGCCGGTACTGCGGAAGACCGACGCCGGGCTGCGGCAGCTGCGGCCGCCATCACCAGGAGCGCGGCGACCGTAATGCCGGCGCCCGCCCAAATGGGCGAGGTGTAGCCCAGCCCTGCCGTGATGGTTACCCCACCCAGCCACGCACCCAGGGCATTACCCAGGTTGAAAGCACCAATGTTGGCACCGGAAGCCAGCGTGGGCGCCGTGGAAGCGAAGTGCATGACACGCATCTGCAGGCCGGGCACGGTGGCGAAACCGAAGCCGCCCATCAGGGCCAGTGAGAACAAGGTGGCAATGCTGCTTGAAGCGGTCAGGGCGAAGAAGACCAGCACAGCAACCAGACCGGCGAGGATGACCACCAGTGAAGTATCGAGGGCCTTGTCCGCCGCCTTGCCACCCAGGACGTTGCCCACGAAGAGTCCACCGCCGAACAGCACCAACAACCACGGAACAGCGCCTGCGTCAAAGCCCGATACCTCGGTCAAGGTGAATGCGATGTACGTAAAGGCCCCGAACATTCCGCCGAAACCGAGGATCGTCACCAGGATGGACAGCCACACCTGCCCCGAACGGAAGGCACCAAGCTCGCTGCGCAGGCCCTGTGTGGGAGCAGGCCCCGTCGCGGGAACCATGAGGGCAATCCCCAGCAGGGCTATCACGCCGATCACCGTAATGGCCCAAAAAGTGGAACGCCAACCAAAGTGCTGCCCCAGGAGTGTTCCGAACGGAACCCCCAGGACGTTGGCGGCAGTGAGCCCGGTGAACATGATGGCAATGGCTCCAGCCTTCTTATGGGCGGGGACCATCCCTGCGGCCACGACCGACCCGATGCCGAAGAAGGCGCCGTGGCACAGGGCGGCGATGATACGGCCGATCAGCATGGCTGAGTAGGTATCGGCAACAGCCGAGAGGAAGTTGCCGGCAATGAACAGGACCAGCAGGCCGATCAGGACGGGCTTCCGGGGAAGCCGGGTCACGGCAGCTGTCACCAGAAGGGCACCGACGGTCACGCTCAAGGCGTAGCCGGAGATGAACCAACCGGCCGAGGCTTCGGATACGCGGAAGTCGGCGGCGACCTCGGGCAACAGGCCCATGATCACGAACTCGGTAAGTCCGATGCCGAATCCGCCGAGGGCAAGGGCAATCAACCCTGCAGGCATGGTGAAACTCCTTGGGATACGGGTTCCTCGAAAACTGGAAGTGCGCCCGCCGGAACCGTAGAATAATAGTTGCAGACGCTGCATATATAGTTGCACACGCGTGGTATTTGCGCAAGCAACTACTTTGCGGTCTGCTGACACCACCCACTGAAGGCAGGAGCACAGCACACATGGGCATCAAGGATGACGCCGTGGAAGTACGGGCACAGGGATGGCGCACCCTCGCTGCCCTGCACGGGAGCATCGAAGCGGAACTGGAGAAGGCCCTCCAGGCGTCCAGTGAGCTCTCGGTTGTTGAGTACACCGTGCTGGACGCACTGAGCCGGCAGGACGGCTGGCACATGCGCATGCAGCAACTGGCCCGAGCCACCGCACTCTCCAGTAGCGCGACCACGCGGCTGGTCAACCGCCTGGAAGACCGCGGACTCCTGACCCGCATCCTGTGCGCCGACGACAGGCGCGGCATCTATACGGAGCTCACCGCGGCAGGACAGAAGCTTCTCCTCGACACCAGGCCCGTCCACGACGAGACCCTGGCGGGCGCCCTTGCGGCCGCGGAGCAGGTTCCCGAACTGGAGCCACTGGTCCGGGCCCTGGGTGCACTGCAGCATGCCTAGGCGCACCGCTGGGGCTTAAACGACCAAAGGCCGGAATTCCGTTTCCACGGAATTCCGGCCTTTATGGTCGGGCTGACAGGATTTGAACCTGCGACCCCTTGACCCCCAGTCAAGTGCGCTACCAAGCTGCGCTACAGCCCGCTGGTTCCGCCGTTCTCCGCCCGGGATTTCCTCCCTAAGCAGTCCGGCCGAACCACCTCCAAAAGCTTACACGACGTTGGAGGGTGCTTGTGCCATCAGAGCAAAAGTCTGCTGTGATGCCCGTCTCACTTAGCGTTTGCGGCCCCGCTTTTCGCGGACACGCATGCTGACCTCGATTGGAGTTCCTTCAAACCCGAAGGTCTCGCGGAGGCGGCGGGTGATGAAACGGCGGTATCCGGGATCGAGGAAGCCAGTGGTGAACAGCACAAACTTCGGCGGACGGCTGGAAGCCTGGGTGCCGAACAGGATACGGGGCTGCTTGCCACCACGGACCGGGTGCGGGTGTGCTGCCACCAGTTCGCCCAGGAACGCATTGAGGCGGCCGGTGGGAATCCGGCGGTCCCAGCTTTCCAGCGCCCTGTCCAGGGCGGGAACCAGCCGGTCCTTGTGCCAACCGGTCTTGGCCGAGATGTTGACGCGCGGAGCCCAGTCAACGTGCGCCAGGTCCTGCTCGATCTCGCGCTCCAGGTAGCGGCGACGTTCATCGTCCAGGAGGTCCCACTTGTTGAACGCCAGAACCAGCGCGCGGCCGGACTCGATGGCCAGTTGCAGGATGCGGACATCCTGCTCGCTGAGGACCTCGTCGACGGCCAGGAGAACGACGGCGACCTCCGCCTTTTCGAGGGCAGCCTGGGTCCGCAGGGAGGCATAGAAGTCCGCGCCTTGTGCCATGTGCTGGCGGCGGCGGATCCCGGCTGTATCCACGAACCGCCAGGTGCGGCCACCGAGTTCGATGAATTCGTCCACGGGGTCGCGGGTGGTGCCCGCCAAGGGATCCACCACCACGCGCTCAGATCCGGCCAGCTTGTTCAGCAGCGAGGACTTGCCAACGTTGGGGCGGCCGATCAGCGCAATGCGACGCGGGCCGCCGGAACGCTCCACGCCCTCGACCTGGGAAAACTCGGGCAGGGTGTCCATCACCTTGTCCAGAAGGTCCGCCACACCACGCCCATGGAGCGCCGAGACGGGATAGGGCTGGCCGAACCCAAGGCCCCACAGGGTTGCCGAGTCGGCCTCCTGTGCAAAGTCATCGACCTTGTTCGCCACCAGGATGACCGGCTTCTTGCTGCGCCGGAGCATCTTCATGACGGCCTCGTCGGTTGCCGTTGCACCGACCGCGGAATCCACTACGAACAACACCGCATCAGCAAGTTCCACGGCCATCTCGGCCTGGTCAGCCACGCGGGCGTGGATGCCCTTGGCATCGTGTTCCCACCCGCCGGTGTCCACGAGCGTGAAGTTGCGCCCGTTCCACCGCGCCGAATACATGACGCGGTCGCGGGTTACGCCCGGGGTATCCTCCACGACGGCCTCGCGGCGGCCCAGGATGCGGTTGACCAGGGTGGACTTGCCGACGTTGGGCCGGCCGATGATGGCCAGCACGGGATCGAGTTTGAGGGGACCTTCTTCCCCTTCGTCCTCATAGTCACCGCTGAGCAGCGCTGCGTCGTCTTCGTCAAGTTCGTAGTCGTCCAGGCCCGCCCGGAGGGTGGCAGCGCGGAGTTCGGCTTCTTCGTCGTCCAGGGCAGCCAGGTTTTCAGCCACCTGGTCGGTGCCTGCGGGCGTGTATTCGTCGTCGCCGGCTCCGTGGAAGCCGGACTTTTGAGTCGTATCGCTCATTGCACTTTCCTTAGTGGTGGTCTGCCGGCAACCCGGCTACTGCTGGTGGGCGCTGTTGTTGCGCGGCCTCCGCGGGCGCACCCGTGGAAGGAAGGTTTTGGCCGGTGGCCAGGACGGCGTCCCGGACGTGTCCGGCCAGGGCGTCCCGGATCGCCGCGGACGCCCTGTCCATTGAAGCACGGCCCGGTTCGCCCTTCCGGCGCTGGACGCTGAGGGGTTCACCGAAGCTGACGTACAGCTTCCGGCGGGGCCTGGGAACATGGTCACGGTGCTCGGCGCCCTGGCGGGTACCCAGGATGGCAACAGGGATGACGGTCGCCCCGGAGTTGAGGGCAAGCCACGCGACCCCCGGGCTGATGCTTTCCGCTGAGCCGCTCCCCCGGGTACCTTCGGGCAGGATCCCGACGCAACGGCCGGCGTCGAGCAGTTTCTTGCCGGTATGCAGTGCGGCCCGGTCACCGGAGCGGTCCACCGGGATCTGGCCCGACCCACGCAGCACTTTCCCGAGGAATCCCCTGAACATCTCTTTCTTGACCAGGATGTGCATGGGCCGGGGCGACGCTCCGAACATCACGGGACCGTCCAGGAAGCTGATGTGGTTGCCGGCGAAGATGACGGGGCCTGCTGCGGGGATATTGGCCTTGCCCGTGACCACGGTGCGGTACACCACATGGTCAAGGAACCAGCCGACCGGCCGGCTCCAGACGCGGGTCCATGCCGCGGGCACGGCAGGTGGTGAAACAGCGCCCGCCGGCGTTGTCCTAGTCGCCATAGATGACCTTGCTGACGATCGCGAGGGCCGTTTCCACCGTCTCGTCGAAGGTGAGGTCGGAAGAATCCAGTGTCACTACACCGTCGGCAGCCTGCGTGAAGTTAACGACGGTGGAGTCCTTGGCATCGCGGTGGATGACTTGGGCGGTGAGCTGTTCCTTGCTTTGGGTGCCGCCCAACTGGATACCACGACGGCGGAGCCTGGCTTCCTCGCTGGCGGTCAGCAGGATCCGGACTTCGGCATGCGGGGCGACGACGGTGGTGATGTCCCGTCCCTCCACCACCATGCGGTGGTGGTGCTGATCGATGAACTGCCGCTGGCGGCGGATCAGTTCCGTCCTGGCACCCAGCGTTGTGGCTACGGCGCTCACGGACGCAGAAATCAACGGATCCCTGATTTCTTCGGTGATATCCGTGCCGTCCACGGACACGTACTCCACCGCCGTACTGGTGCTGATTTCCAGGGGCATGGTTTTGGAAGCCTGTTCAACAGCGGCACCGTCGTGAAGGTCCACACCAGTCTTGAGGCAGTACCACGTCAGGGCACGGTACATGGCACCGGTATCCAGGTAGGCAAGCTTCAGGCGCCGGGCAACTTCCTTGCTGACACTGGACTTGCCGGATCCGGAAGGACCATCGATCGCGATGACCAACGGCTTACCGGGCCGGGCAACTGTTTCCGGACCAAAAAATTCACGTGTCATTACTGCAGTACCCGCCATCCGCGATCGGTCAAGGCTTCAACAAGGAGGTCGTGCTTGCTGGGCAGCACGGAAAGCTCCACCATGCCCACGTTACGGCCTGAGGAGTGGTCCAGGCGGAGGTCTTCCACATTCACGCCGATTTCACCGATCTCCGTCAACAGCCGCGCAATCTGGCCGGGGCGGTCGTCCACCAGGATCGTGAGCCACGAGTACGCCTGCGGGGGTCCGCCATGCTTGCCGGGAATGCGCGCCTGGCCTGCGTTGCCTTCGCTGATCAGCTGGGCAAGGTCAAGGCGCGCCCCTGGGGCAAGCGGTGCTTCGAGGGTCCCGATCAACCGGTTCAGGTCCTCCCGTACGCCATGCAGGATGGTGACCACCTTCTCCGCGTTGCCGCCCAGGATCTGGACCCAGAGGGTAGGGTCGCTGGCGGCGATGCGGGTGGTGTCACGCAGCCCGTTACCGGCCAACGACAACGCATGCAGCGGCGTCCCCTGCAGCCGGCTGGCCAGGAGGGACGACATGATCTGCGGCAGGTGCGATACCAGGGCCACGGCTTCGTCGTGTTCGTCGGCCGTGAACTGGGAGACAATGGCACCCAGGTCTCCCGCGAGCGACCTGGCAAGCTGCAGGGCATCTGCTCCGGTTTCTTCGGAGGGACAGACCACCCACGGCATGGACGTGAAGAGCTCTCCGCGGGCTGCCACTGGCCCCGACTTTTCGCGGCCGGCCATGGGGTGGGTACCAACGTAGCGGGCAAGGTCCACTCCGCGTTCGCGGAGCTGGCCTTGGATGGCCGCCTTGACACTGGCGATATCCACCACCACCGACGCCGGGTAGTCCGCAAGGGCCTTCTCCACGACGTCGGCTGTAACATCCGGCGGAGCCGCTACGACGACAAGCTGCGGCTCCGCGTCCAGCTCAGCCAACGGACGGCCTGCTCCGATATCCACGGCCACGGCCTGGTTGGTGGGCGAAGGGTCGTAAAGGTATACGGGAACGCCGCGCCCGCGCAGGCCAAGGCCAATGCTGGCACCCAGCAAACCCGTACCGAGAACCACCACCGGGCCATCAAGATGGCCGCGGCCGTGGGTGCGGAATGCCGACATGCCCTAGAGCCCCACAGCTGCCATGAGGTGGCCGATCTCCTGGCGGCCGAGGTTGCGGATGCTGCCCTGGCGCTGGTCGCCCAGGCCGATCGGGCCAACCTTGACGCGGACGAGCCGCTCCACCGGGAAGCCCACGGCGTCGAACATACGGCGTACGATCCGGTTCTTGCCGGAGTGCAGCACGACTTCGATCAGGACGTGGCCGGGCGTGGAATCCACCAACCGGAACGAGTCCACGGCGGCGATTCCGTCGTCAAGCTCGACGCCGGACTTCAGCTTGGCTCCGACCCCGTGCGGGAAGGGTCCACGCACCTGGACGAGGTAAGTCTTGGGCACCTCATACGAGGGATGCGTCAAACGGTTGGCGAGCTCGCCGTCGTTGGTCAGCAGCAGCAGGCCCTCGGTGGCGACGTCGAGACGGCCGACGTGGAACAGCCGCTCGCCCTTGTTCTTGTTGTTCTTGAGGAAGTCGCTGATGCACGGACGGCCCTCGGGGTCCTCCATGGTGGAAACAACGCCCTTGGGCTTGTTGAACACCATGTAGACCAGTGTTTCATCGAGTTGGATACGGATGCCGTCCACGTGGATGACCGCCGTTTTGGGATCCACGCGCATACCGAGTTCCGTGGTGACCTGGCCGTCGACTTCCACCCGGCCTTCAAGGATCATTTCCTCGCAGACGCGCCGCGATGCCACACCCGCCTGGGCCATGACCTTCTGCAGGCGCACGCCGTCGGCGTCGTGGAGGTCCGACTGTGGAACGTCCGGACGGGGGCCGCGGTTGCGGGCCGGCTTGCGTACGGGACCAAGGTTCTGGCCGAACCGCTCGCTGCCGAAGGCACGGGAACCGTTTTGCTTGGTGGGCTTTGGCTTGGGCTTCAAGGCTCCCGGAGTACCGGGGGCCTTCCCGAATCCAGGCTTGTTGGAGCCGGGCTTGCGGAACGGCTTGGCACTCTGGCCACGGCCCTGGTCACCGGACCGTGTGGGGTTGTCGGGATCGAAAGGACGCTCCTCCCGCGGCTTGGCAGAGCGGAAAGACCGGTGTTCCCCCTGATCGAAAGAGCGCTTGCCGGCACCGGTGCGTCCGCTGCCTCCGCCCTTGGAGCCGCCGAAGCCGCCTCCGGTGGAGCGTCCGCCGCCCCTTGCATCATTGCGCCCGGAGCTGTTGCGTCCCGAACCGTTACGTGGTGAACCCTGGCGTCCCGCCTGTGTCATGACCCGTCCTTGTTAAGTGGTGGCCGGCCCTAAGTGCTGCTGTCAACACCAGCCAGCCGGGCAGACATCGTCTGCCCTTTGTTGCTGCGGCACCACGTCGGTGCCCTGTACCTGTCTTTAATTGTCCGTGGTGCCGGGTGGCTTCCTGATGGCCAGGAGTTACATCCGGCTGGCGTCGTAGTACTCGTCGATCCCTTCCAGGCCTGGAAGGTGCGGTGAGAGCCGCGGCAATTCACCAACTGACCCGATTCCCATGCGTTCGAGGAAGTACGAGGTTGTCCTGTACAGAACCGCCCCCGACTCGGGATCGTTTCCCGAATCCTCGATCAAACCGCGCTGGGTCAGGGTCCGGACCACCGAATCCACATTGACGCCACGAATCGCGGAAACCCGCGCCCTGGAGACGGGCTGCCGGTAGGCAATGACCGCAAGGGTCTCCAGCGCCGCCTGGGTGAGCCTGGTGGTCTGACCCTCCAGCACGAACCTTCCCACGACGTCCGCAAACTCCGGACGTGAGTAGATCCGCCACCCTCCGGCGACGTTCCGCAATTCAAAACCCCGGGGTGCTGTGCTGTCAGCGGCTAAGCCGTCAGCGTCCACGTCCGGGGCTTTAACAGTATAGCCGCTATACTCCCGCTGCAGTTCCCCCAGCAAATCCTCGACGACGGCGACCGTAACCTCCAGCCCTGCAGCCAGCTCCTCAGTGGTGGCAGGCTGGTCAATGACCATGAGCACCGCTTCCAGTGCCGCCCGCGCACCACCGGGCAGCACCTCCAAGGCAGCCAAACCGTCTGCTGCACCTTCCGGCTCAGTCATCGGATGCCCTTTCATCAGTGTCCTCGTACTCTTCACTCAGGTGGGAACTGTCCCAGTGGGCATCGTTCCCCGTCCACCGTACCGTCAGCTCCCCCAGGGCGGCGGGCTGCTCGAAAGCAACCACGCGGTCGCGGAACATTTCAAGGAGCGCCAGGAACCGGGCGACCACCACGAGCGTGGTTTCGGCGTCGGCGACCAGTGCACGGAACGACAGCGGCGCGCCGAGCTGCAAGCGGTAGCCGATGATTTCCGCCTGTTCCTTGACACTCACCGGCGGCGCGTGGAGGTGGTCCAGGCCGACTTCCGGTGGAGCCGTGTTTTTGGGCTTGAGCGCTGTGGCCGCGAGCTCCGCGAATTGCTCCGGACTGTGCCGCCAGACCAGTTCCGGAAGGAGCGCTGCGAAGTGGGGCTCCAGGGACACCTGCCGCGGATACCTCCGGGATTCCTCTTCCAGGGTTGTCCCCAGCAGGCCGGCGACCTCCTTGAAGGCCTTGTACTGCAGCAGGCGCGCAAACAGGAGGTCCCTGGCCTCCAGCAAGGCGATGTCCTCGGCGTCCTCGACCTCGCCGGCCGGCAACAGGCGGGCCGCTTTGAGGTCCAACAGGGTGGCCGCGATGACCAGGAATTCGCTGGCCTCATCCAGCGCCCATTCCTCGCCCACTTCCTGCAGGCGCCGGATGTACTTGATGAACTCGTCCGTGACCGTGGCCAGGGCAACTTCGGTAATGTCCAGCTTGTGCTTGGAAATCAGGCCCAGCAGAAGATCGAAGGGCCCGGTGAAGTTGGCCAGCCGTACCTCAAAGCCTGGCTTCCGGGGATCGGAGGCACCGCCGTCGGACTCGTCAGCGGACACGGCAGCACCAGGTTCCTGAACCGCGGCAGGCGCGGTGCTTGACCCCGCCATGTTCGTCCGCTAAGGTGCGCCGCCGCGCGAAATGAGTTCCTTGGCGAGGCGGCGGTAGGCGTCAGCACCGACGTGGTTGCCGGCGTAGCTGGTGATGGGTTCGGCGGCGACGGTCGCATCCGCAAACTTGATGGAGCGTTTGATGACGGTCTCGAAAACCTTGTCGCCAAAGGCTTCCACCAGCCGCGTGATGACTTCGCGGCTGTGCAAGGTGCGGGCGTCGTACATGGTGGCCAGCACGCCGTCGACCTGCAGTCGCGGGTTCAGGCGGTCCTGGACCTTCTCGATGGTTTCCACCAGCAACGCCACCGCCCTGAGCGCAAAGAACTCACAGATCAGGGGGATGATGACGCCGTGGGCTGCGGTCAAGGCGTTGACGGTCAGCAGGCCCAACGATGGCTGGCAGTCGATCAGGACGACATCGTATTCGTCCTCGACACTCCTGAGGGCACGGTCCAGGACCTGCTCCCGCGCGACTTCGTTGACGAGCTGCACCTCGGCGGCAGAGAGGTCAATGTTGGCCGGAAGAAGGTCAACGCCGTCCACTCCTGTTTGGTGGATGGCGTCGCGGATGCTGACTTTCCGGTCCATCAGCACGTTGTAGACAGTCAGGTCCAGTTCATGCGGGTTCACGCCCAGTCCCGCCGACAGCGCACCCTGGGGATCAAAATCCACCAGAAGGACGCGGCGGCCGTATTCAGCCAACGCGGCCGCGAGATTGATGGTGGAGGTGGTTTTGCCGACGCCACCCTTCTGGTTCACCATGGCGATGACCCGGGCGGGCCCATGGGAGTCCAGTGGCGCAGGCTCAGGGAAGTCCCGGTGGGGTCGGCCCGTGGGCCCCATGACGGCGTCTTCCAGATCGAGCCCGGTTCCTGCCAAGATAGCTGTTCCCCGTTCGCTGCTCACGTATCCAACCACTCTTTCGACGACGATCTTTCCCTGCCGCTGCTTCCCCAGCCACAGCGTTGCTACCCGACTAGGCTACAGCGCCCGACACGGTAAACCGGGGAACTTGACTTTGTCCCGGATTTGAGCCTTGACCCTCTAGTTGAACTCGAAGGTTGCTTCCGGTGGACGGCAGGCGGAAGGCCAGCGTCCACACGGGACGCTGGCCTTCTACTGCTGCTTTGGCGGATTCTGTTCCGGGCAGGAGACCTTACACGGTGGCCTTTTCCCGCGTGTCCGCTTCCGGAGCCGGAGTTTCCGCGCCATGGGCGATCATGGTCTGCTCGTCGAAGGGCTCCTCGCCGGACAGGACCCGGTTGACCTGGGTGGAGTCGATCTCCTTGACCCAGGTGCCGATCAGGACCGTGGCTACGGCGTTTCCGGTGAAGTTGGTCAGAGCGCGGGCCTCCGACATGAAACGGTCGATGCCGACGATCATGCCCACGCCACCCAGCAGTTCGGGCTTGTGCGCCTGGAGGCCTGCCGCCAGGGTCGCCAGGCCGGCACCGGTCACGCCAGCCGCACCCTTGGAAGCGATGATCATGAAGACCAGCAGGGAGATCTGGGCACCGAGGTCCAGTGGCGTACCCATGGCGTTGGCAACGAACAGCGACGCCATGGTCAGGTAGATGGCAGTTCCATCCAGGTTGAAGGAATAGCCGGTGGGAACCGTCACGCCAACCACGGGCTTGGAGACACCCAGGTGTTCCATCTTGGCAATGAGGCGCGGCAGCGCAGCTTCCGAGGAGGACGTCGAGAAGATCAACAGGTATTCACGGGCCAGGTACTTCATGAGCTTGAAGATGTTGACGCCGGACACTGCACGGAGCAGCGTGCCAAGGATGACAACGATGAACAAGGCGCAGGTGATGTAGAAGGCGGCCATCAGGGTGAACATGCTGAGGATGGCCTGGGCGCCGGTAGCACCAACGACGGCGGCAATCGCACCAAAGGCGCCGACCGGAGCGAGCCACATGATCATGATGAGGATACGGAACACCAGGCGCTGGCCGTGTCCGATCGCGTTCAGGATAGGGGCACCCTGGGCCCCCATCTTCTGCAGGGCGAAGCCAACCAGGATAGCTGCCAGGAGCGTGGGCAGGACCGGGATGTCACCGGGGATGATGCCCAGCAGGAAGTCGACCGTGCTGTCAGTGGCGGCCTTCTTGGAGGGATCGTAGGGAGTCAGCTTCAGGCCTTCGCCCGGGTGGATCAGGTTGCCCACCACCAGGCCGATGGCCAGGGCGAAAGTGGACATGGCCACGAAGTACCCCAGGGCCAGACCGCCGACCTTGCCAACCGTGGCGGCCTTGGCGATGGAACCGATGCCCAGGACGATGGTGCAGAAAATAACGGGCGCGATCATCATCTTGATCAGCTTGATGAAGCCATCACCGAGCGGCTTCAGCGACTTTCCGGCTTCGGGGAACATGAGGCCCACCAAGGCACCCAGTACGACGGCCAGGATGACCGCGATGTACAGATAGTGCGACTTGTCGAGACCCTTGCGTCCGCCGGCGGCAACCGTTGCCGACTCTCCTCGTTGAGAGGTCATGGGATTCTCCTTCTGGATACTGTGTAAGGCGCTGCGGTCCTGCACATGTGTCCATGCCGCTGCCCTGTGTGATATCCATCATTGAGCCGTTGGTGACACGCATCACCCTTGCGGTCATATTGGTCATGGGAGGCCCCGTGTTTCACAGCTGGAGTATCGCCCGGCGATTGTTTGCAGCCAATCTGCTCTTCGTCGTGGTGCTCACTGCCGCCTTCGGGACATTCTCGGTAGTCGAAGCCCGCGACCGCGCGTACGACGAAGCCGGCGAGCGCATGCTGGCCGTTGCCATGTCCATCGCCGACAACCCCCTGGTGGCCGAAGCAGCCTCCAGCACTGATCCTTCGGGGGCGCTGCAGCCGTATGCCGTGGAGGTCATGCGGGACGCGGACCTGGACTTCATTACCATCATGTCGCCGGACCGGACACGGTGGACCCATCCCCGGGAAGACGAACTGGGCAGACCGTACATCGGTACCATCGAGCCTGCCCTCCGGGGCGGGACTTTCACGGAAGTGACGGCCGGAACCCTGGGACCGTCGGTGCGCACCATCGCCCCGGTCACGGATGCGAACGGGTCCGTGATAGCCCTCGTTGCAGCCGGCGTGACAGTGCGGACGGTGGATACGGACGTGGCTGAGCGGCTGGCCGTGATCGGCGGCATCGCCGTGATCGTCCTGTTCTTCGGCTCCATCGCGTCATGGTTCCTGGGCCGGTACCTGCGGTCGGTGACGCGGGGCTGGGGGCCCGAACAACTTGCACAGCTGTTTGCCTACTACGAATCGGTCCTGCACTCCGTTCGTGAGGGCGTCATCCTCATCGACACCCAGGGCAAGGCCGTCATGTACAACGACCAGGCCGCTGAGCTGCTGGGCCTGGAGCCCTCCGAGGCGGACCGCTCCCCCGACGCCGCCCCCAAGCTCTCCGACCTGCCGTTCGACGGGAGCCTCAGGGCGCTGTTTGAATCGGGCAGGCCGGCACATGACGAAATCCATCTCACCGGTGAACGGATCCTGGTGGTGAACCAGGCACCGGCCATTGGCCCGGCCGCCCCCCGCAACCGGCAGAAGCCCGCTGTGTACGGGACAGTGGCCACCCTGCGTGACCGGACGGAAATCGAGTCCCTGGGCACGGAGCTGGAGACCATGAAGACACTGTCGGACGCGCTCCGCGCCCAAACCCATGAACACGCCAATCGCCTTCACATGATCGTTTCGCTCCTTGAACTGGGCAGGACGCCCCAGGCCCTGGAGTTTGCCACCAAGGACCTGGAGCTGAGCCAACAACTCACCGACGACATGCTCGCTTCCGTGGATGAACCGGTCCTCAGCGCCCTGATCATGGGAAAGGCCGCGGAAGCCCACGAGCGTGGCGTTGAACTCGTGGTGCGGACTACGGGAACCTCCGGCGTCAGCGGCCTGGAAATCCAGGACCTCGTGACGATCCTCGGCAACCTGCTGGACAACGCCATCGACGCCGCCGCCGCGGGCGAACCTCCGCGCAAAGTGGAGCTCGCCGTGGGAACGGGAGCGTCCGCCGTCGAATTCACCGTCCGTGATTCAGGACCCGGCATCGATCCCGACGCCATCGACGACGTCCTGCAGTATGGTTTCAGCACCAAGTCCGGAGGGCATGGGCATCGGGGCGACCACGGCCGGGGGGTGGGGCTGGCGTTGGTCCGCCAAGCCGTCCAGCGCCTGGACGGTACGATGTCAGTCAGCAATGAGAGCCCGGACAGCGAGGCCCCGGCCTTTGGCGGGGAGTCCTCCGGTACCGGGGAGGCCCCGGCAGTCCTGCACGGCGCACGGTTCCATGTTGTCCTCCCAACACCGGTCCCCCAGGAAGGGAAAGCATGACCGACATCCGCGTCCTGGTGGTCGAAGACGAGCCCATCGCTTCCGACGCGCACTCTGTTTACGTGGGCAGGCTGGATGGATTTACCTTGGCAGGCACAGCACCCGACGGGCAGTCCGCGCTGCGCCTGCTGGGTGAGTTTGCGGCATCCGGCTCCCCGGTGGACCTGGTGCTGCTCGACATGAACCTCCCTGACCTCCATGGCCTTGATGTAGCACGCCGCATGAGATCGGCCGGCCTCCTGGCGGACATTATCGCCATCACGGCAGTGCGGGAGTTGGGCATCGTCCGCAGCGCCGTCTCCATCGGCGTCGTACAGTACCTGATCAAGCCCTTCACGTATGCCACGTTCGCGGACAAACTCACCAGCTACCGTTCCTTCCGCAGCCGGCTCGCTGGCGCCGGATCGGGTACCTCCAAGGCCGGGGCGTCGCAGAGCGACGTTGACCAGGCCTTCGCGAGCCTTAGGGCACCGACTGAGCTGCCCCTGCCCAAAGGCCTGTCGCCGTCGTCGCTGGAGATGGTGAAGGACCTTGTCCGCGGCAGGCAGGACCCGGTGTCGGCCAGTGAAGTCATGGATCTGTTGGGGATGTCCCGTGTCACCGCGCGGCGCTACCTTGAGTACCTCGCCGACGCCGGCACCGTCACCCGGGCACCACGCTACGGCACCCCGGGCCGCCCGGAGAACGAGTACGGCTGGAACCGCGGCTAGCTGGCGCTGATGTCCATCCGCTGTCGCGTCTGCTCCCCTGCCTGACCCGGGCCCTCGGCAGTAAGCTGGTTCAGAACGGTGGGATGCCATGCCGGACGTGCCCGAGCTGCTGACTGAAGCCCGCGAAGCCTTCGCCCGCGGGGAGTGGGATGCTGCGCGCCGCCGCTTGGAAGAGGCGGCCGGGTCCCATCTCCTGGACCTGGTCGACCGCTCGTTGCTGGCACGGGCAAGGTGGTGGCAAGGTGATGTTCAGGGCTCGATGTCGCTCGCAGAGGGAATCTTCCAGGAACTGGCAGGACAAGGATTGCCGGCGGAAGCGGCACGTTCTGCGCTGTTGCTTTCCATGCAGTGGGGCTTGCGGGGAAACATCGCTGTCTCGTCGGCCTGGTTGGCCCGCGCCCGGCGGCTCCTGGAACCCCTGCCCTTATCCGTCGACCACGGTTATCTGCTCTACCTGGAAGGCAGCGACGCACTCTACCTTGACGGAATGCCCGCAGCGGCACAGTCAGCTGCTGCCCGGCTGAAGGATATGGCCGGACAGTTCCAGGCACCTGAGCTGGGAAGCTTCGCCTCGTTGCTGTCCGGCTTGAGCCACGTCCGGAACGGCAACACCGCCCAGGGCTTCGTTGATCTGGATGAGGCCCTCCTCCCCGTACTGGCCGGACAGGTACCTGTGGAATGGGCCGGGGACATCTATTGCTCAGTCATCCACCTTTGTTACGAGATGGAAGACTTTGCGAGGATGAGGGCGTGGACTGACGCCTTGGCTGATTGGTGCGCAGCCCTCTCCACCACCTTCATGTACGCCGGGATTGCCAGTGTCCACCAACTGCAGCTTGCCGCTGCCGAAGGCCACTGGAAGCAGGCGGAAGACGGACTGCTGGCGCTCGGCGGGCGCCTGCGCCACGCCCACGGCTGGATCGCAGCTGAGTGCTTCAGCGAGGCTGGTGAGATCCGCCGGCGCCGGGGAGACGCGGAAGGCGCCCGGGCCGCGTTCGATTCCGCCCGCGGCCTGGGGCATGACGGGCAACCGGGCTCCGCACTTCTTTGGTGGGACGCCGGAAGGACGGACCTGGCGCTGGGCGAACTCCGTGCGGCTTTGGCCGAGCGGGAGACGTTGGGGCGGACGTGTCTGCTGCTTCCGTTGGTGGAGCTGCTTGCACCCCTGGACACCGCGTCTGCTGCCTTGTACTGCCTGGAACTGGAAGAAGCCGCTGCCACTTTCGGCACTCCCGGGTTCGTGGCACGTGCAAGGCGCGCCCGGGGTGCTGTGCTGATGGCCCAGCTGCGCTGGGCCCAGGCCTGCGCGGAATTGGACGCAGCTGCGGAGGCCTACCGTAAGCAGCGCCGACGGTATGAGCTTGCCGAAGTGCATGAACACCTGGCCTTGGCCCGTAGGGGTCTTCGGGACGATGACCTTGCCCGGGCGGAAGAGGCCACGGCAGCGGCGATACGTGCGCAGCTTGGCGCGGCCCCGCCTTCCCGCCTGGGTCTTGACCCTGATGTGGGCGGGTTGACACCCCGGGAACTGGAAGTGCTTGCCTGCGTGCTCTCCGGCGCCAGCAACAGGGACATCGCGCACGCGCTGACCATCAGCGAGAAGACGGCGGGCAGGCACCTGGCCAATATCTTCACTAAGATCGGCGTGACATCCAGGACTGCCGCCGCCGCATGGGCGCGCCACCACGGAATCCGGGAACGGCACGCGCCTGAAAGCCCCCGCCCTGCATGATTTTCCCCATGCCGGCCAACCTGCCGTACACAATGCGCCCGATGCGGCCCGGCCCCTCTCCGCCCTACGGTGAAACCAAGGGTTCCGGACGGAAAGGCCGTCCCCCGCCAGCGGAGAACCAGCCATGGGAAGTACCCAGCCTTTTGAAGCCACCCCCGATGCCCGGCCCCGGCCACAGGAGGAGTCCCCAAAGCCTCCATCAGGACCGGAGGAAGCCGCCGGGAGACTCCTGGACATCCTCAACGATTCATCAGCGGCGCTCCTGGTGGTCCTTGGACACCAGACCGGCTTGTTTGAGGTCATGGCGGCGTTGCCCGCGGCTCCCAGCAAGCTTGTGGCGGACGCGGCCGGGCTCGAGGAGCGGTACGTCAGGGAATGGCTGGGCGGCATGGTGTCGGCCGGCTTCATCGACTACCGGCCCGCAGAAGCCACGTATCATCTTCGCCCTGAGTACATTCCACTGGTGACAGGGACAAGAACGGACAACCTGGCCCGCACGCTCCAGTACGTCCCGCTCCTGGGCGCGGTGGGACCCCAAATCGTGCAGGCGTTCCGTCATGGCGGCGGAACGCTCTACAGCGACTATCCACAGTTCCACCAGGTCATGGCTGCCGAGAGTGCCGCGGTGAACGACGCGGCCCTCCTGGACCGGATCATGCCACTGACCGGCCGGGAGGCTGCACTGCGAACGGGAATCTCCGTGGCGGATATTGGTTGCGGCGAGGGTCATGCCATGAACCTGCTGGCAGCGGCATTCCCTTTGAGTTCGTTCACCGGGTTCGACTTTTCCCATGCTGCTTTGGAAGCGGCCGCTGCAGAAGCCACAACGCTCGGACTCACCAACGTACGCTTCGAATACTGCGATGTCGCACGACTCGGGCGGGATCAGGAGTTCGATCTGATAACAGCCTTTGACGCGATCCACGACCAGGCCCAGCCAGGCACGGTCCTGCAGCAGGTGCGGGCCGCCCTGAAACCCGGAGGGACATTCCTCATGGTGGACATCAATGCTTCGAGCAACCTTGAAGAGAACACTTCCCTGCCGTGGGCCACGTTCCTCTACGCCGTCTCGACCTTCCATTGCATGGCGGTTTCGCTGGGGCAGGGCGGAGTCGGGCTGGGCACCGTATGGGGTCGGGAACTGGCTGCGACCATGCTGGCTGAGGCAGGCTTCGCGAACGTTGCCGCCATGTATCTGGACGAGGATCCCTTCAACGTTTACTTCATCGCCGAGTAGCGTTGTATACATAGAGCCCAATAGAAACGGCATGCTGGCCATAATTGGCACCGTGTGTATACACTGATGGCATGCGCGCCAGTGACCGGGCTTACAACGCCCTCAGGGAGGACATCCTCGAATGGCGCCTCCGCCCGGGTACGGTCCTTGCAGAAGTGGAGCAATCGGCCCGGCTCGGCGTCTCACGCACCCCGGTCAGGGAAGCACTGGGCCGTCTCACCGCCGAAGGATTGACGACGGCGGCAGGTGGCCGGGGCGTTGTGGTCACCGATATATCGCTTGAGAGCATCGATGAACTCTTCGAGTTGCGCGAGACGCTGGAGGTGCGGGCTGCCGCCCTTGCAGCGGAGCGTGGCGAGCCTGGCGTCTTCTCCGAACTTCATGCCCAACTGATCCTGGCTCCCGGGCTGCTCAGCGACAACGACCCTGCACGGCACGACTACTACGCCTTGGTGGGCAAGCTTGATGAGGCAATCGACACTGCCGTGGCCAACACCTACCTCGCCCAGGCCATGCGCAGCCTCCGCGTACATTTGACCCGGGTCCGGCGCCTGGCTGCCGACGACTCCGCACGGCTGTCGGCAGCAGCTGCCGAGCACGCAGCCATTGCCGAGGCGATAGCGGCCGGCAATCCACGGCTTGCCGAAGCCGCCACAACAGTCCACTTGCACCGCAGCCTTACCCATGTCAAGACTGCCCACTTGGCCACAAGAACGTCCCACTAGAAGGAGAACCATGGTCCGGAACCATCATGTCCGTGTTTACAAATCCGAGGAGAACCTGCCCCGCGAGGAGCAGCTGGCCCATAAGATCGCGGTGGTTGCCGCGGATCCCGTGGACGTCACGCCGGAGGTGACGGACATGGTGATCAACCGGATCATCGACAACGCCTCCGTGGCGGTGGCGTCCTTGAACCGGGCACCGATCGTTGCTGCCCGCGCCCAGGCCCTGACCCACGCTCCGAGCACAGGGGGCAAGGGCGCCTCGGTGTTCGGCATTGAGGAACGGGTCTCTCCGGAGTGGGCTGCCTGGGCCAACGGTGTGGCGGTCCGCGAACTGGACTACCACGACACGTTCCTGGCCGCGGACTACTCGCACCCGGGCGACAACATCCCCCCGATCCTGGCCGTGGCCCAGCACGTGGGCTCCAACGGTGCCGACCTCGTCAGGGCGATCGCCACCGGCTACGAAATCCAGGTGAACCTGGTCAAGGCGATCTGCCTGCACAAACACAAGATCGACCACGTGGCCCACCTTGGCCCGTCCGCCGCTGCGGGTATCGGCACGCTTCTTGGCCTGGATGTGGAGACCATCTTCCAGTCCGTGGGCCAGGCCTTGCACACCACCACCGCCACCCGCCAGTCCCGCAAGGGCGAGATCTCCACCTGGAAGGCCCACGCCCCGGCCTTTGCAGGCAAGATGGCCGTGGAGGCCGCCGACCGGGCCATGCGTGGCCAGACCTCCCCGGTGCCGATCTATGAAGGCGAAGACGGCGTCATCGCGTGGATGCTGGACGGCCCCGAGGCCTCCTACGAAGTTCCGTTGCCGGAGAAGGGCGAGGCCAAGCGGGCGATCCTGGACACCTACACCAAGGAACACTCCGCCGAGTACCAGGCACAGGCCTGGATCGACCTCGCCCGCAAGCTCCACCGCGAGCACCCCGAAACCACCGACCCTGCCAACGTGGCCTCCGTGCTGATCAAGACCAGCCACCACACCCACTACGTGATTGGCTCCGGTGCGAACGACCCGCAGAAGTACTCCCCCACCGCATCCCGGGAAACCCTGGACCACTCCATCCCGTACATCTTCACCGTCGCATTGCAGGACGGCGCCTGGCACCACGTGGACTCCTACGCCCCCGAACGGGCCGGCCGTCCGGACACGGTTGAACTCTGGCACAAAGTCACCACGGTCGAAGACCCGGAGTGGACCCGCCGGTACCACTCGCTGGACATCGCGGAGAAGGCCTTCGGCGGTTCCGTGGAAATCACCCTGACCGACGGCACGGTCATCACCGACGAGATCGCCGTAGCTGACGCGCACCCCCTCGGTGCCCGGCCGTTCGCCCGCGAGCAGTACGTGAACAAGTTCCGCACCCTCGCTGCCGGGCTCGTGGAGGAGGCCGAGATCGAAAGGTTCCTCGCCGCCGTCGAACGCGTCACCGAACTCGGACCCGGGGAACTGGACCAGCTCAACATCACCGCCGCCCCCGGCGTGATCGACCTCATCAGCGCTCCCCAGGGACTGTTCTAGATGCTGTACTCCAAAAGCACACCCGAACAGAAGCGGGTCAAACTACGGGAACTGCTCAGCTCCGGGACTGTGCAGCAGTTCCCCGGCGCGTTCAACCCGCTCTCGGCACGACTCATCGAGGAAAAGGGCTTCGCCGGGGTCTACATCTCCGGCGCCGTCCTGGCCAACGACCTCGGCCTGCCCGACATCGGCCTGACAACCCTCACCGAAGTCGCCACAAGGGCAGGGCAGATCGCCCGCATGACGGACCTGCCCTCGATCGTGGACGCCGACACGGGCTTCGGCGAGCCCATGAACGTGGCCCGCACCATCCAGGAACTCGAAAACGCAGGCCTCGCCGGCTGCCACATTGAGGACCAGTTCAACCCCAAACGCTGCGGCCACCTGGACGGCAAGAACGTCGTGGACCTCGACACCGCCACCAAGCGCATCCGCGCCGCCGCCGACGCCCGCCGGGACCCGAACTTCCTCATCATGGCCCGCACCGACATCCGTGCAGTGGAAGGACTGAAGGCCGCGCAGGATCGCGCCAAAGCCCTGGTGGACGCCGGAGCCGACGCGATCTTCCCCGAAGCCATGGCAACCCTGGAGGAGTTCCAGGCCATCCGTGACGCCGTGGACGTGCCCATCCTGGCCAACATGACCGAGTTCGGAAAGAGCGACCTCTTCACGGTGGATCAGCTCCAAAACGTCGGCGTGAACATGGTCATCTACCCGGTCACCCTCCTGCGCATTGCCATGGGCGCTGCAGAGCGTACTCTGGAAACGATCAAGGCTGCGGGGACCCAGGAGACACACGTGCAGGACATGCTCACGCGCGCACGTCTCTATGAGCTCGTGGATTACGAGGCGTATAACCAGTTCGATGCCGGCGTTTTCAACTTCCAGGTTCCTGGCGCCCGCCAGTAACCCAACCAGGGGACGCAGGCAACGGCGCTCCCGTAGCCTGCACAAGAACGAAGGAGTTCAGCATGGCAGCTGAAGACATCAAGAAAGGCCTCGCCGGAGTCGTGGTGGACTACACCGCGGTATCCAAGGTCAACCCGGAGACGAACTCCCTGCTGTACCGCGGCTATCCGGTCCAGGAACTGGCCGCCAAGTGCAGTTTCGAAGAAGTGGCGTACCTGTTGTGGAACGGGGAATTGCCCCATGAGGCACAGTTGGCGGAGTTCACCGCCCGCGAGCGCGCCGGACGTGCGCTGGATCCCGTGGTCAAGTCAGTGATCGATACCCTCCCCAACTCTGCACACCCCATGGACGTGTGCCGGACCGCTGCCTCAGTGTTGGGTGCGAGGCACGAGCTCGCCGAGGACTCATCCGTTGAGGCAAACATGAAGAAGGCCGTGGATCTGTGGGCGGCAATGCCTGCGGTAGTGGCCTACGACCAGCGGCGCCGGCGTGGGCAGGAACCGATCGAACCCCGCGATGACCTTGACTACTCCGCGAACTTCCTCTGGATGACCTTCGGCGAAGATCCCGTGGATGAGGTGGTTGAGGCATTCAACGTCTCGATGATCCTGTACGCAGAGCATTCCTTCAACGCCTCCACTTTCACGGCACGGGTGGTGACGTCCACGTTGTCCGACCTGCACTCGGCAGTGACCGCTGCCATCGGTGCGCTCAAAGGCCCACTGCATGGCGGCGCCAACGAAGCCGTCATGCACACCTTCGACGAGATCGGCATCCGCAGCGAAGAAACGCTTGAGGAAGCCGCTGCGCGGGCACGCACCTGGATGGACAACGCCCTGGCGCAGAAGAAAAAGATCATGGGCTTCGGACACCGGGTCTACAAGCACGGCGACTCCCGTGTTCCCACCATGAAGGCCGCCCTGGACAAGATGATCGCCCACTACGGGCGACCTGAACTCCTGGGGCTGTACAACGGGCTGGAACAGGCCATGGACGAGGCCAAGGCCATCAAGCCGAACCTCGACTACCCGGCCGGGCCCACGTACCACCTCATGGGCTTTGACACCCAAACGTTCACGCCTCTCTTCGTGGCCAGCCGCATCACTGGCTGGACGGCCCACATCATGGAACAACTCGGCGCGAACTCGCTGATTCGTCCACTGAGCGAGTACAACGGGCCGGAGGAACGCCACGTACCGTAGCGCGTCCCTGCCGCACGGCAGTACCCACGACGGCGGGCTGGTCACTTCAGGCGACCAACCCGCCGTCGTGATTTAACCCGGACAGGTCGAAGGACGATCAGGCGTGCTCCACCCACGCCGTTGTCCGGACCCCGGCCACGTTCTGGTTGTCCTCAGCCAGGTCAACCGTGACGGCAATCCTTTGTCCCGAAATCATTGCCGGCAGCCAGTGCTCCGCGTCGGCCCACATACGGTCCACGGGGAGGCTGGACACCGGGTGCCACTCCGGTGCGATCTCGTCGCTCTCGGACGGCTCCCCCTGCCACGCACGCGTCAGAAAGACAGTGGTTGCCATGTTCCACTCCGGCCTGGCCGGGAACATGAAATCGACCGTACCGGCGGGAACCAGGTCCCGCGGCTCGACCACCACATGGATCTCCTCCAGCACTTCCCGGCAAGCGGCCTCGATCGCGGTCTCCCCCACCTCCACGTGGCCGCCGACGCCGACTACCTTGCCCCGGCCGAAGCCCGTCTTCTTGGTACCAAGGAGGACGTGTTCGCCGTCCGCACCGTCGCGGAGGAGGAAACAGAGTGTCACATGGGCTGCAGTCATGCTGCCTACCTTAACCCCAACTCCTCCACCTGGTGCGCCATTGCTACAGTGAGCGCATGACTGAAGTTGGGGGCGAAGCGGGCGCCATGGACGCGGCACCGGCCCAGGCTGCACCTACGCGGGACCGGGACGACGCCTGGCTGCCGGACCGGGTGGTGGCACACCCGCTCTACGCCGGGTGGGCGTGGACGCTGGCCTGGTCAGGGCTGATCGTCCTGGACGAAGTCGTCGACCTGGCCGGATGGACGTGGTATCTGCTGGTCTTCGTTGCGGCATTGCCCACGTTGGTTGCCACCGTGGCAGTGCTTCACGCGACTCCACGAAGCCACCTGAAAGCCGTGGACGCCACCGTGTTCGGCCACTTCTTCGTCCGGTTCCTGGCCTTGGTGGCGGCCTTCATGGTGTGGGCAGCATCCGTGGTGATGAGCGCCTCCATCTCCACCACGGTCCAGTCCGTCATAGGCGACTCCGAGAAGGAAGTCACCGCACTCGGCTTCAACCTCATGCTGGCCGCCGTCCCGCTGGTCCTGTCTGTCCTCTGGATGGCGTTCATCATCCGCTGTGCATGGTTCCTGCGCAGGCTCCGCGGATGGCGGCAGGTCCCGGTGCGAACCCGGGTACCCAGGAAATTCCTCAAGCGCCGGCCCCGGCTCAAGCGGGTCGTCGTGGGACTCGCCCACCCCGGGCTGCTGCTGGTCGCGGGGCTGGGAACATCCCTCCTGGCCGTGTTCGTCGATGCCGTCGAGTTGACCTTCAGCGTGCTGGCCTGACACCGGGCGTGGCTTAGGCGCCACTCACCCCAAGGCGCGCGGGTGAGCCGCAGCATAGACCTCGCGAAGGGTGTCGGCCGTCACCAGTGTGTAGACCTGCGTGGTGGTGACCGAAGCATGGCCCAGCAACTCCTGGACCACACGCACGTCAGCGCCGCCTTCCAAAAGGTGGGTGGCAAATGAGTGGCGCAGCGTGTGGGGTGACACATCCTTGGTGATCCTGGCTTTCTCCGCCGCTGCCTTCAAGATGGTCCACGCGCTTTGCCTGCTGATCCGCCCTCCCCGGGCGTTCAGGAAGAGGGCAGGGGTGCCCTTGCCCTTGGCAGCCAGCAACGGACGTCCGCGGACCACATAGGCAGCCACCGCACGCGCTCCATAGGAGCCCAGCGGCACCAGCCGCTCCTTGGATCCCTTGCCAAACAGCCGGACGATCGCAGGGCCGTCTTCTGTCCCCTCCAGGGTGACGTCGTCCACGTCGAGTCCCACGGCCTCGCTGATACGGGCACCTGTGGAGTAAAGGAACTCCAGCAATGCCCTGTCACGCAGTCCCGTTGCGGAATCAGTGCCCGCTGCCTCGAGGATGCGGGTCACCTCATCGACACTGATGGCCTTCGGAAGCCGTCTGCCCGGCATCGGCGGGTGGACATCGGTGGCGGGGTCCGCCGTCGTGGTTCCCTCCAAAGCCCAGAACTTGTGAAGGCCGCGGACGGCCACCACGGTGCGCGCAGCGGAACGGACTCCCAGTGCAGCCGCCCCGTCCGAGCCGTCCGAAAGCGCCTGCACGAATCCTGTGACGTGGTGCCGCGTCACATCCCCGGGCCTGACCACGCCGTGGGACGCCAGATAATTGGCGTACCGCGCCAGGTCCCGCTTGTACGCTGCGAGGGTATTGGCGGCCAGGCCACGCTCCACACCGACGTGCTGGAGGTAGTCGGTGATCCCGCGGTCAATGGCCGTGGTTGCGCGGGTGGCGGCCTCGGCCATGCTCAGCGCTGGCTCGGGTGCGCGGGCCAGGGCGCGTTGGCGGGCCTGAGTCCGGCGAATCCGTCCGCCTTCGCCGCCGCGGCAGCCAGAATGCCCAGCACGGCCGAGGGGTTGTGGAGCCGGCCTTCCAGCACCGCCCGGACGGCGTCATCCAGCGGCACCCAGCGAAGTTCAATCTCGGCTTCCTCATCAGTCCGGACATGCCGGTCCGCCTCAGGAACATCGGAGAGCCCGCGGGCCAGGTAAATGCGGACCGCCTCGCTGGAAGAACCCGGGGAATTGAAGAAATCGGCCAGCACGTTCCAGGTGGAGGCCACGAGGTCGGCTTCTTCGGCAAGCTCACGGGCCGCGCCGGCCACGAAGTCCTCGCCCTCGACATCCAGCAGGCCTGCCGGGATCTCCCACAAGTCCATTCCCACGGGGTGGCGGTACTGCTTCAGCAGCAGGATGTCTCCGTCCACGTTCATGGGCAGGACAGCCACGGCGCCCGGATGGTCGATGTAGTCGCGGACCAGCGTGCCTGTGTCCTCACTTAATTGGAAAGCATCACTGACCACATCCCAGATGCGGCCTTCGTAGACCTTGTTGGAAGACACAAGACGGCGCGGGCTCGGTACGTCCGAAACCTGCCGTGCCGTGCTGGAAGTTTCAGAAATACCGGGCATCGCGCCGTCCTTTTCTCTGGTGGTGTATTTACTTGGCAGCTACCGCGCGGGCACCGGTGTCCGTTGCCACGGCTGCACCCTCACGACGCTCAAGCGCAGCCTTCACGAGGCCTGCAAACAGCGGGTGGGGACGCGTGGGACGGGAGCTGAGCTCCGGGTGTGCCTGCGTAGCGACGTAGTACGGGTGCACCTCGCGGGGAAGTTCCACGTACTCCACCAGCTTGCCGTCAGGAGACGTGCCGGAGAAGACAAGGCCTTCTGCTGCGATCTGGTCACGGTACTTGTTGTTGACCTCGTAGCGGTGGCGGTGGCGTTCGCTGACCGTCGTGGTTCCGTAGGTCTCCGCCACTACCGAGCCCTCATCGAGCTTGGCTTCGTAGAGGCCCAGGCGCATGGTGCCGCCCAGGTCTCCCTTGCCTTCCACGATGTCCAGCTGCTCTTCCATGGTGGCAATGACCGGGAACTTGGAGTCCGGCTCGAATTCGCTGGAGGAGGCACCCTCCAGGCCAACCACATTGCGGGCATATTCGATCACCATGCACTGCAGTCCGAGGCACAGCCCCAGGACCGGAAGCTTGGTTTCGCGGGCGAACTTCAACGCACCCAGCTTGCCCTCAAGACCGCGGATACCGAAGCCGCCGGGCACGCAGATCGCGTCCACGCCGGCCAGGGACTTGGTGGCGCCGGCCAGGGTTTCGCATTCATCCGAGGGGACCCAGCGGATCTTGACCTTGGCCTCGTTGGCGAAACCGCCGGCACGCAGGGCCTCGGTCACGGAGAGGTACGCATCCGGAAGGTCAATGTACTTGCCCACCAGGGCAATCTCGACCTGGTGCTTGGGGTTGTGCACCGCTTCAAGCAGCTTGTCCCACTTGCTCCAGTCGACGTCCTTGAACGGCAGGTCAAGGGCCCGGACGATGTAGGAGTCCAATTGCTGCGAGTGCAGGGTCTTGGGGATGTCGTAAATGCTGGGAGCATCGGCTGCGTTGACCACGGCGTCGATATCGACGTCGCACATGCGTCCGATCTTCTCGCGCATGGCTTCGGGAACCTCGCGGTCCGAACGGATCACGATCGCTTCCGGTTGTATGCCGATGGACCGCAATGCAGCCACGGAGTGCTGCGTTGGTTTGGTCTTCAGCTCCTGCGACGGGCCGATGTACGGTACCAGCGAAACGTGCAGGAAGAACACGTTGCTGCGTCCGATGTCCTGGCGTACCTGGCGGGCCGATTCCAGGAAGGGCTGCGACTCGATGTCGCCCACCGTACCGCCGATTTCAGTGATGATGACGTCAGGAGCGTTCTTGCCCTCGGCAGGAAGACGCATACGGCGCTTGATCTCATCCGTGATGTGCGGGATGACCTGGACGGTGTCTCCGAGGTACTCGCCACGGCGTTCCTTGGCGATCACCGAGGAGTAGATCTGGCCAGTTGTCACGTTGGCCGAACCCTCAAGGTTCTCATCGAGGAAGCGCTCGTAGTGTCCGATGTCGAGATCGGTCTCGGCGCCGTCGTCCGTCACGAAAACTTCGCCGTGCTGGAAGGGATTCATCGTGCCCGGATCCACATTCAGGTAGGGATCGAGCTTCTGCATAGTTACAGACAAACCGCGTGCCCGCAGCAGGTGGCCGAGGCTGGAAGCCGTCAGACCCTTACCGAGCGAGGACGCCACACCACCGGTGACGAAGATGTGTTTGGTCGTCTTGGACGAACCCGGGAACCGGGAATTTACACGGGAATTTGATCGCTGCACCACGGAATTCGAGCTTATCATCAATTACGCCTTCCAAGCGTCCTGTCCGGATTCCCCAAATGGTCCATAGTGGCCCGTAAGTGCGCATTCAATCAAGAGCGGCAAGGGACCGGCACGCTGGTTGTGATTGTGGTCGCAGCCCGCCGGCCCGCATCAGCGGCATCAGGCACCCTGCGGCAACAGCTTCGCATCGTCCAGGAGCTCCTGGGCATGCGCCCGGGCTGATTCCGAATCCTCCTGGCCCGCGAGCATGCGGGCCAGTTCCCTGACGCGTTCCTCCTCATCGAGCAGCTGGACATCGCTGGACGTGAAGCCCGTGGATGTCTTCCCGTCCTTGCCACGCACCGAGGTCTTGGTTACGCGGATGTGCTGGTCGGCGAAGGCGGCAACCTGCGGCAGGTGCGTGACCACCAGGACCTGGACGTGGCGGGCCAGCATGGCAAGCCTGCGGCCGATTTCGACGGCGGCGCGGCCACCAACACCGGCGTCCACCTCATCGAAAACGAAGGTCGGGACCGGGTCCACAGCAGCCAGGACAACCTCGATGGCAAGCATCACCCGCGAAAGCTCACCACCGGAAGCACCCTTGCCCAGCGGCCTCGCAGGAGCGCCGGAGTGGGGCTGCAGGAGGAAGGCGATGTCGTCGGAACCCCACGGACCCAAGGAGCCGGTGTCCTCGATGGTGATGACCAAGGTGGCGTCGGCCATTGCCAATGCCTTCAGTTCGGCACTGACCCGTGCCGAAAGATCCTTGGCGGCCTTGGTCCTTGCCTTGGTGATGGCCGCAGCTTGCTTGGCAAGCCTCGCTTCCGTCGATGCCACCTCGGCGTCAAGGGCCTCAATCCGGCTGGAGTCGTCCTGCAACTCGTCCATCCGGACCCTGGCGGCGGCCGCCCACTCCAGGACCTCATCAATGCTGGGGGCATACTTCCTGATCAGCTTGGCAAGGGCGGCACGCCGCTCCTCAATCTCCGACAGCCGTTCCGGACCTTCCGTGTCCAGCGAAGCCTGGTAGCTGGACAGTTCTCCGGCGATGTCGTTGAGAAGGAAGCCGACTTCCGCCAGACGCGCTGCCGCTGCACCAAGGGCTTCATCATGTTCGGCCACATGCTCCAGCGTCCGCTTGGCGGCGTCCACCAGTGAGGTGGCATCACCGCTCTCGCCAAATTCTTCGGCGATCAGGGACTCATGCGCTGCTGCCGCCGCCAGCCGAAGCTCCTCGACGTTGGCGAGCTTGACGGCCTCGGCCTTGAGGCTTTCATCCTCACCGGACTGGGGATCGACCGCATCGATTTCGGTCAACGCGGCATCCAGCGATTCAGCCTCGCGAAGCCTCTCCCGCGCTTCACTCCGGAGAGTGTCCAGTTCAGACTGGATGGCCTTCCAGTGGGCGTAAAGTTCCTGGTACTCCCCCAACGACTTCGCCAACGAAGCCCCGGCGAACCTGTCCAAGGCCTGGCGCTGCGCGGCGGCGCCCTTCAACCGGATCTGGTCGGTTTGCCCGTGCACCACTACCAGGCTCTCACCCAATTCGCCCAGGACGCCCACAGGTGCGGCCCGGCCACCAACGTAAGCACGGCTGCGCCCGTCGGCACCCACGGTACGGGCCAGCAGGAGTTCGGCGACGCCGTCGAACTCTTCCGCTTCGCCGCCGGCCTCCCTGGTGCGCTCCACGGCACTGTGGTGGGGGTCAAGCTTCAGGACGGCCTCCGCGGAGGCAGACTTGGCACCGCTTCGAACGGCACCGGCGTCCGACCGGGCACCCAGGAGAAGCCCGACGGCGGTCACCACCATGGTCTTGCCGGCGCCGGTCTCACCGGTCACGACGCTGAGGCCGGGGCCCAGTGGCAGGGAGGCATCGGTAATGACGCCCAGATCACGGATTCGGAGTTCTTCAAGCATGCTTCACTTCGCATTCGTGGGGTCGGAGGATTCACCGTGCCCAGGGTCTCCGGACACGCCGGTATCCACGGTGTTGCCGACCGGCCGGTGGGGTTCCGGCGGACTCGGCAAAGGGGCAGGCGAGGGGGTTCTGATGACCGGAATGGGACCGGTGTGGACTTCGCCGCTGCGGGGCGCCGGCCCGCGCCAGCCATGGATGGGCAACTGGAACTTGCGGACCAAGCGGGCGGAGAAGGGTGTGTTGTGGGTGCGGGCCAGACGGACCGGACGGGCCGAACGGGTCACTTCCACGCGGGCGCCCGGAGGGAGGTCAACGGAGCGCCTCCCGTCGCACCACAGCACGCCCAGTGCATCCGTTCGGTTCATGATCTCCACGGCCAGCTTGGACCGCGGCGACACTACCAAGGGCTTGGCGAACAGGGCGTGGGCGCTGATCGGCACGATCACCAACGCTTCAACTTCCGGCCAGACCACGGGCCCGCCCGAAGAGAACGCGTAGGCGGTTGACCCCGTGGGCGTCGCCAGCACCACGCCGTCGCAGCCGAAGGATGTCAGGGGGCGCTCGTCCACTTCCGTGACGACCTCCAGCATGCGCTCACGGTTGGCTTTCTCGATGGCCGCCTCATTGAGTGCCCACGTGTGCCAGATCTTCCGTCCCTTGATCCACACCTGGACATCGATGGTCATGCGTTCTTCCACGGTGTACTGCCGGCTGGCAATCCACTCCACCGTCTGGGCAAGATCTGCCCGCTCGCTTTCGGCCAGGAAACCGACATGGCCCAGGTTGACGCCCAGCAAGGGAACATCAACCTCGCGGACCAGCTCCGCGGCCCTCAGGATGGTGCCATCGCCACCGAGGACCATGACCAGTTCGACATCTTCAAGGCTGACGTCGTCATGCAGGATCTCAATGGGGGTGTCCAAGGCCCCGAAGAAGCGCTCCACATCAACGAGTTCGGATTTCTGGAGCACCGGCACCAGCCCGGACGTATGCAGCTGCGTACAGGCATCCCACGCCGCGCGGAGCGAATCCTCCCGCCCTGTGTGGGCAAGGACAAGTACATGCCTGCTCATCGGGTTCTGCTTTCTAGTCGTTTGGCCAGAGGTTCTTCATCAGCGCAGCAACGTCCTCGTCCCGCTCTTCGATCTTAGGCAACTCCGCCGACATCCTCCGTGTCATCCACAGGAAGTATTCAACATTTCCGTCCTGCCCCGGCAACGGACTGGCCGCCAGGCCCCGAAGTTCCAGCCCCGCGTCAACCGCGGCCCGGGCCACCTGGGCGACCGCCCGGCGTCGTTCAACCTCCGAGGTAACCACCCCTGTACGGCTCAACCGCTCCCTGCCCACCTCGAACTGCGGCTTGACCATCAGCACCAGGTCACCGCCGCGCTCCGTGCAGGCGGCCAACGGTTCCAGGACGAGGGTCAGGGAGATGAAGGACAGGTCCGCGACTGTCAGGGAGACCTCCCTGCCGATCTGTCCAGGTGCCATGTACCGGACGTTCAGGCCCTCATGGACCTCAACCCGGGCGTCATCGCGCAGGGCGGGCACCAGCTGGCCGTGTCCGACGTCCACCGCCACCACCTGGGCCGCCCCCTGGCGCAGAAGCACGTCCGTGAAACCGCCGGTGGAGGCGCCCGCGTCCAGGCAACGGCGGTCCGCCACCTTAACAGCGGGAAAGGCCGCCAGGGCCCCGGCCAGTTTGTGGCCTGCCCGACTGGCATAGACATCCTCGAGGTGCGACTCAACGTCAAGCCGGACCCCGGCATCGACCTGCAACGCCGCCTTTGCCAGGACCACGCCCTCCGAGCTGACCTTGCCGTCACCGATCAGCTTCGCAGCATGGGTCCGGGACCTCGCCAACCCGCGGGAGACGAGTTCCTGATCAAGTCTTGCCATGCTTCAGCTGTCGCCTTCCAAAGCTCTTTCAGGGTTCATGTGACCGGTCGGCGGCATGCCCGGCTCAGCATCCAGGGCCTCCATCAGGGCATCATGGACAGCCCCGTAAAGACCGGCATGGTCCGCGACCTCCGCAGCAGGTACGGCCCCCAGCAGGCCCAGAACCTGGTCCACGGCAGCGTCACCTGTGGGTTCGGCTCCACCGGGCCACCGCGCCCCATGATCTTCGCCGGCAGAATCCGGGTGGGTGCTGGGCTCGGTCATTGCACCAGTCTAATGACTCCGCCACTCCAGGCGCGGAGCCTTGGCAACAGCAGAGTCCGGTACAGTTGCCCACCAGGCTGCGCAGGCAGCCCGCCATGCATCAAGGTCGCTGTCAGTGCCCGACACCGTCACGGTGCCGTCCGACGCTACAGCCGATGCGTCCCCGCAACGGAACCTGCCGCCGTCGTTGATGACCTCCGGATAGGGCACGTAGAGGTCGCCCAGTCCGGCAATCACGTAATCCGGACGCTCTTCCGTACGGGCGGCCAGGATGCTCTCCCTGGTATCGACGCCGGTGAGGACTGCCGCCGTCGCAAATCCAGCCCGGTTTCCCCCCAGGATGTCCGTGTCCAGGCGGTCACCGACCACCAGGGGGCAGCTGGCTTTAAGGCGCTTGGCGGCAGAGTGGAACATGGGCGCCTCCGGCTTGCCGGCCACCAGCGGCCGCTTGCCTGTCGCCGCGGCAACGGCTGCCACCAGGGTGCCGTTACCGGGCGCCATGCCACGTGCCTGCGGGATGGACATATCGGTGTTGGTGGCAAACCATTCAGCCCCGCCGGCAACCACATAAGACGCCTCAGCCAGGTCTTTCCAGCCGATATCCGGGTTGAAACCCTGCACCACGGCGACCGGATTTTCGGCGGCGCTGTGCACGGGCTTGAGCCCCACCAGTTCGATTTCGTGGGCCAAGGCGGCACTGCCCGTGATCAGGACGTGCGCTCCGGCAGGCAGCCTGGAAGCCAGGAGCTCACCAGCCGCCTGCGAGGAACTGACCACCTGGTGGTCCTCGGCAGGAGCGCCGAGCTCACGCAAATGGGCAGCTACCTGCGCCGGTGTGCGCGAGGCATTGTTGGTGACATACCCCAGCCCCACGCCCACGCTCTCCAGCCGCTTCAGCGACTCAACAGCACCCGGGATGGCGTGTGGCCCTGCATACACCACCCCGTCAAGGTCGGACAGGACGGCGTCAAAGGACGCGATCAGTGCATCAGCCATGCCTGGAATCGGTGTCCTCTGCTTCTTCAGCGTCCTCGTCCTCGTCCTCGGCGGAATCGACGTCCGACTCGGGATCGTCGGATTCGAAGTAATCGGACTCGGCGTCGTCGATATTGGCGTCGTCGATATTGGCGTCATCGTGCTCGACGTCAGCTGCCGCGGCCTCCGCAATCACGGTTGCACTGTCAGGCTGTTCGACGACGGCGTCCCCCGAGTCCTTGTTGAAACGCGGCTTGCGCTGGGCTTCCTCTTCTTCCTCGTCCCAGCCGAGGTCCACGATTTCGGGCTCTTCGAACTCCCCGATACCCAGCGCGTTCTCGGCCACGACCGCTTGCCGCTCCCACTTCACGGCTTCGTCGGCACGGCCGGCGGCGATGAGGGCCTCGGCATAAGCACGGAACAGGCGGGGGCTGTAGGAGAAGGCCCGGTTGATGTCCAACTGCGGGATCTCCAGCTCAGCGACTGCGGCTTCAACCTGGTTGAGGTCAGAGCGTGCACCCGACGCTACAATGGCCAGTTCCACCTTGCCGGGAGCATCAAGATCCTGCGCTTCCGGGGAACGGACCATGTCCAGGGCGCGGTCAGGCCGCCCCAACCCACGTTCGCAGTCGGCCATGATGGGCAGGTGGACATTGGAACCGCTGATACGGCGATAGGTACGGAATTCACGAAGAGCTTCGCCGTAGTGACCGGCCGCGTAGGCCGTGAGGCCAACAGCTTCACGGACTGCCGACAACCTTCCGCCGCGTCGGCTGGCAGCAAGCGCGTGCTGGAACGCAAGCTCCGGTTCTACATCCACAAGCCGCCCGGCCATGACAAGGTGCTTGGAAACCCACCCTGCACTCTGGTCCTCAAGGGTCTTGACCTGGTGCATGGTGGCGCGATCGAGCTCGCGGCCGGTAACGTCCTCGTCGATTTCGGGGGAACGCTCACGATCCGGGCGGTTCGAGCTCCGGATGTCCTTGGCGTTGTGGATGCGCGCCGGACGTTCCTCCTGGCCCTCCGGACCTTCTCCCCGACCGGCAAACGAGCGTCGGTCTCCACCGCGGCTGAAACGCTCGTCGTCGCGACCGCGGTCCTCATCCCGGGGCCGGTCACGGAACGGCTTGCGGTCACCAAAGGAACGGCGGTCATCGCCGTCACGGCGGGGACGGTCGAAGTTCCGGGGGCCGCGGCCTTCGTTGAACGGCTTGCGGTCACGGTCGCGGTCACCAAACTGACGGCGCTCACCATCGCGGGCAGGACGCTCACCACGGTCTCCCCGATCACCGAAGGAACGACGGTCATCGTCGCGGCGCGGGCCAAACGAACGGCGGTCATCGCCGTCACGGCGGGGACGGTCGAAGTTCCGGGGGCCGCGGCCTTCGTTGAACGGCTTGCGGTCACGGTCGCGGTCACCAAACTGACGGCGCTCACCATCGCGGGCAGGACGCTCACCACGGTCTCCCCGATCACCGAAGGAACGACGGTCATCGTCGCGGCGGGGGCCAAAGGAACGGCGGTCATCGCCGTCACGGCGGGGACCAAAGGAACGGCGGTCATCGCCGTCACGGCGGGGACGGTCGAAGTTCCGGGGGCCGCGGCCTTCGTTGAACGGCTTGCGGTCACGGTCGCGATCACCAAACTGACGGCGCTCACCATCGCGGGCAGGACGCTCACCGCGATCTCCCCGATCACCGAAGGAACGACGGTCGCGGTCACCGAAAGAACGGCCTTGGTCGTTGCCCTCACGCTTGTCCCTGGAGCGGAAGCCCCGGGGATCTCCGCCGGAGTTGTTGTTGGCGCGGAAAGATCCTCGATCCCCGCGGTTGCCACCGAAATCGCCGCGATTACCGCCGCGGTTGCCGCCATTGTGCTCAGCCATGCTGGATTCCTCCTGTTGCGAGCCGACCACTGGCGCGTGCGTAGTCGCTCATAACCCGTATTTCGTTGTTACGCCGCCGGCAGCGCGAAGGACCGGCCCGTTATCTGTATCAATTCTAAGTGAAGGCCCCATGGGACACCGAACGTGGAGGGCCAGAAGGCCGGTGCCCGTGGCAAGTCTCACAGCGGAAGTGCTGCCACGGGATCGGCCGCTTAATGTGGGAGACCCCCCAACGTGGTTGGGGGGTCTCGACCTGTGAATGGTTGTCCGGCGGTGTCCTACTCTCCCACACCCTCCCGGGTGCAGTACCATCGGCGCTGTGGGTCTTAGCTTCCGGGTTCGGAATGGGACCGGGCGTTTCCCCCACGCTATGACCGCCGTAACCTTGTTACCCGTCCCCCGTGTTGGTGGGGGTGGGAAGTTTGTGTGGTTACAACTGTGGTGTTGTTATTTGGTTGTGGTTGGTTTTCCTGAACGGGTTGTTGTTCGGGAACCACATAGTGGACGCGTGCATGCAAGTGTGTGTGGTGTTAGTTGTTGGCCTATTAGTACCGGTCAGCTTCACGAGTCTTTGGTCCTCGCTTCCACGTCCGGCCTATCAACCCAGTGGTCTGGCTGGGGGCCTCTCACACGCTAGGTGTGTGGAAATCTCATCTTGAAGCGAGCTTCCCGCTTAGATGCTTTCAGCGGTTATCCCATCCGAACGTAGCTAATCAGCGGTGCACTTGGCAGTACAACTGACACACCAGAGGTTCGTCCGTCCCGGTCCTCTCGTACTAAGGACAGCCCTTCTCAAATTTCCTGCGCGCGCAGCGGATAGGGACCGAACTGTCTCACGACGTTCTAAACCCAGCTCGCGTACCGCTTTAATGGGCGAACAGCCCAACCCTTGGGACCTACTCCAGCCCCAGGATGCGACGAGCCGACATCGAGGTGCCAAACCATGCCGTCGATATGGACTCTTGGGCAAGATCAGCCTGTTATCCCCGAGGTACCTTTTATCCGTTGAGCGACGGCCATTCCACAATGTACCGCCGGATCACTAGTCCCGACTTTCGTCCCTGCTTGAGATGTCTCTCTCACAGTCAAGCTCCCTTGTGCACTTACACTCGACACCTGATTGCCAACCAGGCTGAGGGAACCTTTGGGCGCCTCCGTTACTCTTTAGGAGGCAACCGCCCCAGTTAAACTACCCATCAGGCACTGTCCCTGACCCGGATCACGGGCCGAAGTTAGATGTCCAAAGTGACCAGAGTGGTATTTCAACGATGACTCCACCCGAACTGGCGTCCGGGCTTCAACGTCTCCCACCTATCCTACACAAGCCACTCCGAACACCAATACCAAACTATAGTAAAGGTCTCGGGGTCTTTCCGTCCTGCTGCGCGTAACGAGCATCTTTACTCGTACTGCAATTTCGCCGAGTTTATGGTTGAGACAGCGGGGAAGTCGTTACTCCATTCGTGCAGGTCGGAACTTACCCGACAAGGAATTTCGCTACCTTAGGATGGTTATAGTTACCACCGCCGTTTACTGGGGCTTAAATTCTCAGCTTCGCCACGCGAGGTGGCTAACCGGTCCTCTTAACCTTCCAGCACCGGGCAGGAGTCAGTCCGTATACATCGTCTTGCGACTTCGCACGGACCTGTGTTTTTAGTAAACAGTCGCTTCCCCCTGGTCTCTGCGGCCCACACCCGCTCCACAACGCAAGGTCGTTTCACGGGGCAGGCCCCCCTTCTCCCGAAGTTACGGGGGCATTTTGCCGAGTTCCTTAACCATAATTCTCTCGATCGCCTTGGTATTCTCTACCTGATCACCTGTGTCGGTTTGGGGTACGGGCAGCTAAAACCTCGCGTCGATGCTTTTCTAGGCAGCATAGGATCACCGGATCCCCCCGAACGGGGGTCCCATCAGATCTCAGGAGCGTGCTCGAAGCACACAGGAACGGATTTGCCTATCCCTGACCCTACATCCTTGGACCGGGGCTACCATCGCCCGGCCCGGCTACCTTCCTGCGTCACACCTGTTAATACGCTTACCTCCCGGGATCAGGTCCCAGCCACCACCACAACCATCACACCACAAGTGGTGATCCGGCCAGGTGGGGGGTGGTTAGTATCCCCCGCTCAGTATTGGCGGTTTTTCGCCGGTACGGGAATATCAACCCGTTGTCCATCGACTACGCCTGTCGGCCTCGCCTTAGGTCCCGACTTACCCAGGGCAGATTAGCTTGACCCTGGAACCCTTGATCATTCGGCGGACGGGTTTCCCACCCGTCTTTCGCTACTCATGCCTGCATTCTCACTCGTGTAGGCTCCACCGCTGGTTTCCACCGCGACTTCACCGCCCACACGACGCTCCCCTACCCATCCACACCCCTGAACCACAAAGGGCTGAGGTATATGTGTGAATGCCACAACTTCGGCGGTGTACTTGAGCCCCGCTACATTGTCGGCGCGGAATCACTTGACCAGTGAGCTATTACGCACTCTTTCAAGGATGGCTGCTTCTAAGCCAACCTCCTGGTTGTCTAAGCAACTCCACATCCTTTCCCACTTAGCACACGCTTAGGGGCCTTAGTTGGTGGTCTGGGCTGTTTCCCTCTCGACTATGAAGCTTATCCCCCACAGTCTCACTGCTGCGCTCTGACTTACCGGCATTCGGAGTTTGGCTGACGTCAGTAACCTTGTAGGGCCCATCGGCCATCCAGTAGCTCTACCTCCGGCAAGAAACACGCAACGCTGCACCTAAATGCATTTCGGGGAGAACCAGCTATCACGGAGTTTGATTGGCCTTTCACCCCTACCCACAGCTCATCCCCTCCATTTTCAACTGAAGTGGGTTCGGTCCTCCACGACGTCTTACCGTCGCTTCAACCTGGCCATGGGTAGATCACTCCGCTTCGGGTCTAGATCACGCCACTCAAACGCCCTGTTCAGACTCGCTTTCGCTACGGCTGCCCCACACGGGTTAACCTCGCGACGTAACACTAACTCGCAGGCTCATTCTTCAAAAGGCACGCCATCACAACAACAAGGCTGCTCTGACGGATTGTAAGCACACGGTTTCAGGTACTGTTTCACTCCCCTCCCGGGGTACTTTTCACCTTTCCCTCACGGTACTGGTCCGCTATCGGTCATCAGGAAGTATTTAGGCTTATCAGGTGGTCCTGACAGATTCACACGGGATTTCTCGGGCCCCGTGCTACTTGGGATCCTCACCAAAGGCGGTGCACAACATTACGGTTACGGGACTCACACCCTCTCTGGCCGGCCTTTCAAGACCGTTCACCTATACCTGCACTCTCACCCCACCGGTCCGGCAGAACCAGTACAGCAAGTCCCACAACCCCGCCCACGCAACGCCCGCCGGCTATCACACATGGGTCGGTTTAGCCTCATCCGCGTTCGCTCGCCACTACTAACGGAATCACTCTTGTTTTCTCTTCCTACGGGTACTGAGATGTTTCACTTCCCCGCGTTCCCCCCACGCACCCTATGAGTTCAGGTACGGGTCACACAATCACCTTGCAGCGTTATGCGGGGTTTCCCCATTCGGACATCCTGGGATCACCGCTCGGTTATCAACTCCCCCAGGCTTATCGCAGATTCCTACGTCCTTCTTCGGCTCCTGATGCCAAGGCATCCACCGTGCGCCCTTAAAAACTAGACCACACACACCAAACCCCACCAAGGGGCCTGGCTGATGCTTGAATCCATTCGAGAGAACCACAGGAAAACCACCACCCACCCAACAGGCAGGCAGCAGTCCCAGGTTCTAAATCAAAGAAATTGCTACGAACACACACACCCAACAGGTGCATGCGTCCAGATGCTCGCGTCCACTATGTAGTTCTCAAACAACAACCCCAACAACCACCCCCACCACACAACCCCACAAAAAAGAGGGGCACCCGTGTGACAAGGAAACGGCCGCAGGAAAACAAAGAAACACCAGAAACGTGTCTCCCCGCAAAAAGCTGCGTGAAGGTCCTGTTGCCTCAGGACCCAACAGTGCGCCAAACACAACCCCCACCACCAACACCCCGGCACCTTCCAAACAACCCCACCACAAAAGGGCAGGACCGCCGTACTAACACCAGAACACCAGCAGCAAAAACCATGCCACCACAAAAAATGATTCGTTGATATTCCACCCATGAGCACCCACCGCAGAACATCCGCCTGCGCAATGGGCAACACTGACAACCACCAACACCCCCTACAGGGGCACCGGCAAGTTGTTAGCAGCTCCTTAGAAAGGAGGTGATCCAGCCGCACCTTCCGGTACGGCTACCTTGTTACGACTTAGTCCCAATCGCCGGTCCCACCTTCGACGGCTCCCCCCACAAGGGTTAGGCCACCGGCTTCGGGTGTTACCAACTTTCGTGACTTGACGGGCGGTGTGTACAAGGCCCGGGAACGTATTCACCGCAGCGTTGCTGATCTGCGATTACTAGCGACTCCGACTTCATGGGGTCGAGTTGCAGACCCCAATCCGAACTGAGACCGGCTTTTTGGGATTAGCTCCACCTCACAGTATCGCAACCCTTTGTACCGGCCATTGTAGCATGCGTGAAGCCCAAGACATAAGGGGCATGATGATTTGACGTCGTCCCCACCTTCCTCCGAGTTGACCCCGGCAGTCTCCTATGAGTCCCCGGCCGAACCGCTGGCAACATAGAACGAGGGTTGCGCTCGTTGCGGGACTTAACCCAACATCTCACGACACGAGCTGACGACAACCATGCACCACCTGTAAACCGGCCGCAAGCGGGGCACCTGTCTCCAGGTCTTTCCGGTCCATGTCAAGCCTTGGTAAGGTTCTTCGCGTTGCATCGAATTAATCCGCATGCTCCGCCGCTTGTGCGGGCCCCCGTCAATTCCTTTGAGTTTTAGCCTTGCGGCCGTACTCCCCAGGCGGGGCACTTAATGCGTTAGCTACGGCGCGGAAAACGTGGAATGTCCCCCACACCTAGTGCCCAACGTTTACGGCATGGACTACCAGGGTATCTAATCCTGTTCGCTCCCCATGCTTTCGCTCCTCAGCGTCAGTTACAGCCCAGAGACCTGCCTTCGCCATCGGTGTTCCTCCTGATATCTGCGCATTTCACCGCTACACCAGGAATTCCAGTCTCCCCTACTGCACTCTAGTCTGCCCGTACCCACTGCAGAACCGGAGTTGAGCCCCGGTCTTTCACAGCAGACGCGACAAACCGCCTACGAGCTCTTTACGCCCAATAATTCCGGATAACGCTTGCGCCCTACGTATTACCGCGGCTGCTGGCACGTAGTTAGCCGGCGCTTCTTCTGCAAGTACCGTCACCCCGAAAGGCTTCTTCCCTACTGAAAGAGGTTTACAACCCGAAGGCCGTCATCCCTCACGCGGCGTCGCTGCATCAGGCTTTCGCCCATTGTGCAATATTCCCCACTGCTGCCTCCCGTAGGAGTCTGGGCCGTGTCTCAGTCCCAGTGTGGCCGGTCACCCTCTCAGGCCGGCTACCCGTCGTCGCCTTGGTAGGCCATTACCCCACCAACAAGCTGATAGGCCGCGAGTCCATCCAAAACCACAAAAGCTTTCCACCACCATGACATGCGCCAGATGGTCATATCCGGTATTAGACCCAGTTTCCCAGGCTTATCCCAGAGTCAAGGGCAGGTTACTCACGTGTTACTCACCCGTTCGCCACTAATCCCCCCAGCAAGCTGGAGATCATCGTTCGACTTGCATGTGTTAAGCACGCCGCCAGCGTTCATCCTGAGCCAGGATCAAACTCTCCGTCAAAGTAAAACAAAAACGAAAACACAACAACCCCCACCGGAAAAAGACAGGAGAAGCCATGCAAAAATCTGAAACCAGCTGAAAACCAAACCACCACACACAGGGGTGCACGGCGGCCCGGCAAAATCCAACCAATCAAAAAACAATCGGTATCAACAAACTTGGCACACTATTGAGTTCTCAAACAACAGGTCACAAACCAGCACCACCACCAACCACACAGGCCAGCAGATCGCTCCGGAGCAACTTTTCAAACTTACCCGAACCAGCCCCACAAAGCAAACCAGCCCAAGCCCCCACCAACCCCGACAGCACACCAAAGCACCACCGGAAACCGGCCATTCAAGAGGGAGATCGTCGCCTTCAAACCCGCATCAGCGGCGGCAACTCGAATAACTTTACACACCCCCCACACCACAAACAAATCCACAACCCGTGAACCCCATCACACCCCAAAACACCCCACAACCACGCGCCGGGAAGTGAGAGAGCGACGGCCCAAAACGGGCGATAGATGAGAGAGGGACGGCCCAAAACGGGCAATAGATGAGAGAGCGTCGACCCAAAACGAGCGATAGGTGAGAGAGCGACGGCCCAACACGGGCGATAGGTGAGAGAGCGTCCGCTGGGGTGGCTTAAACGCCGAAAAGGCCGGCAACCACGCGGGCTGCCGGCCTACCCGGACACAGAACAACACAGGCACCCGGACCTACCCAGGCACTGGGACTACCTGAGAATCAGGCGGAAACCTCCACCGTCGCCAGGTTTTTCTTACCCCGGCGCAGCAGGAGGTACCGTCCATGAAGGAGTTGGTCCTGGCCGATGACGGCGTCGGGATCTGCGACCTTGGTGTTGTTGACGTACGCACCACCTTCGCCCACAGTGCGGCGGGCGGCCGACTTGCTGTCGGAGAGGCCGGAAGCGACCAGGAGGTCGATGATTCCCAGGCCGTCTGCGTCGATCTTCGCGGACGGAAGCTCGGCGGTCGCCGCAGCAAGGGTCTGCTCGTCAAGCACCGTGAGGTCTCCATTGCCGAAGACGGCGGCGGAGGCAGCGATGACCTTTTCCGTGGCTTCGACACCGTGCACCAGGGAGGTGACCTCGAAGGCGAGCTTTTTCTGCCCTTCCCGTGCGAACGGACGTTCCGCCACCGCCTGTCCAAGTGCCTCGATCTCCGCACGGCTGAGGAACGTGAAGACCTTGAGCCGGTCCACCACGTCCGCATCGGCGGTGTTGAGCCAGAACTGGTAGAAGGTGTACGGGCTGCACATCTCGCCGTCCAACCAGACCGCGTTGCCTTCGGACTTGCCGAACTTGGTGCCGTCGGAGTTGGTGATCAACGGAGTACCAAGGGCGTGCACGCTCTTGCCTTCAACTTTGCGGATCAGTTCCGTGCCGCTGGTCAGGTTTCCCCACTGGTCCGAACCGCCGGTCTGCAGGACGCAGCCGTAATCGCGGTACAGCTCCAGGTAATCCATGCCCTGCAGGATCTGGTAGCTGAATTCCGTGTAGCTGATGCCTTCGTCCGAGTTCAGGCGCGAGGCCACGGCATCCTTGCGCAGCATGGTGCCAACACGGAAGTGCTTGCCGATTTCGCGCAGGAAGTCGATCGCGCTTAGCGGCGCCGTCCAGTCCAGGTTGTTGACCATCCGCGCGGCGTTGTCACCGTCGAAACTCAGGAAACGGCGCACCTGGCCTTGCAGCCTGCCCACCCACTCCGCAACGGTGTCCTTGGTGTTCAAGGTGCGTTCCGCCGTCGGACGCGGGTCACCGATCAGGCCAGTGGACCCGCCAACCAGACCGAGCGGCTTGTGGCCGGCCAACTGCAGGCGGCGCATCACCAGCAGCTGCACCAGGTTGCCCAGGTGCAGGGACGGCGCCGTCGGGTCGAAGCCACAGTAATAGGTGATCGGGTCCCCGGCGAGCAGCTTTTCCAGTTCGGTTTCCTCGGTGGAAACGTGGACCAGGCCGCGCCATTTGAGCTCCTGCCAGATGTTGGCGAAAGCAGGATCGTTCTGTTGGGACTCGAAGTTAATTACGTGTGACACGGGTTCTAAGGTAGCAGGATTGTGGGTGCGGCTTTTCCTACCGTTCAATACCGGCAGGCAATGGCGCCGCAGTGATCAGGCGGAGCCTCTGCGTGGGCCTTGTCATGGCGACGTAAAGATCGCCCACTTTGCCGTGCTCGTGGTTGAGCATGGCTGCCGGTTCCAGAACCACTACGCCGTCGAACTCCAGCCCCTTTGCCTCCTTGGGACCGATCACCACGATGTCCTGCTCGTAACTGCCGGCACCTGTGCCGATCCGGCGGCCATAAATGCCGCGCAGCGCCGCGGCGGCTTCCGGCAGGAGTGGGCCGTCGGCAATCACAGCCAGCAGACCGCCGTCGATCGCTTCCAGTTCCTCCGGCAGGACCTCCACCAGGCGGGACACGATCCCGTCGGCCTCGACCCGGTCGACGATCGGTGACCATTTGCCCTCACGGACGGCCTTCGGTGCAGAGACCACCAGCCCGGCACGGTTGGCCATGCGGACAGCAGCTTCGGCGATCTGGGACGGTGTGCGGTAGTTGACGGTGAGTTCTTCCAGCGTCCAGCGGTCACCGAACGACGGCGCCAAGGCACTTTGCCACGAATTGGCACCTGCCGCGGCGCTCGTCTGGGCGATGTCGCCAACGATAGTGAAGGACTTCAGCGGGCAGCGGCGAACCAAAAGCCGCCACTGCATGGGCGAGAGTTCCTGGGCCTCGTCAACCACAATGTGCCCGAAGGCCCAGGTGCGGTCGCTCGTGGCACGCTCGGCTGCGGTCAGCCGGTTCTCGCGTTCCTGGTTCTGCTCGGCCAGTTCTTCTGCGGTCATGAGGACATCGACGCCCATGGCCTCCATGTTGGCGAGCGTCTGCTTTGCATTGGCCAGGTCACGCGCGCGGTCAGCTTCCTGCTGGGCCAGTCCGCGCCCGGCAGCGGGGTCAAGCTCACCCAGCAGCTCGGCAGCCTCGTCCAGCAGGGGCACGTCGGCTTCGGTCCAAGGCGCGTCAGCCGGGCGTTGAAGCAGCGCACGCTGTTCAGGGGTCAGGTGCGGAGTACAGGCCTCAAGAATGGCGGGCTTGCTGAAAAGCTCGGAGATGAGCTTTTCAGGCGTCATCGGCATCCAGCACAGGTTCAGCATGACGCGTACGTCCCGCGCGGTGCGGACGTCCTCTGCCAGATAGGCGCGGTCGGCGTTGTTGCCGATGTTGGCGGCCTCCACCTGTTCCGTCAGTTGTTCCGTGAGTTCACGGAGGAGGATCTTGATGAACGTCAGGCGCGCTTCATTGTGCGGCTTGCCAGTGGCGCGCGCTTTGTCGCGGGCGCGGCGGACCTGGCGCTCCGACAGCCTCAGCTTTCGTGAATCGACTTCAAGGATCCGGTCCTTGCCGGGAGTCCGCTGCCGGTTGGCAACGGCATTGGCCACAACCGCGGCCATGTCCAGCCTGCCCTTCAGTGCGGCAATATCCGCATTCTCTTCCGGGACCGCCTGGATGCCCGGCATCAGCCGTCCGAGGCTCGCCATGACCACGCCTGTTTCACCGAGGGACGGCAGGACCCGCTCGATGTAGTGCATGAACGACGACGACGGACCCACCAGGAGTACACCGGCGCTCTTGAGCCGATCGCGGTGTGTGTACAGAAGATACGCGGCGCGGTGCAGGGCCACTGCCGTCTTTCCGGTACCCGGCCCACCCTGTACCACCAAGGCACCCGAAATGGACGAACGGATGATCCTGTCCTGCTCCGACTGGATGGTGCCCACGATGTCCGACATACGGCCGGTCCGTTTGGAGTTCAGGGCAGCGAGCAATGCACCCTCGCCCTGGAGGGACTCGTTGTCCGCGAGCATACCGGCGTCGAGGACGTCGTCTTCGATCGCCTTGACGTCCCGGCCCTGCAGGATCAGGTGCCGGCGGCGGCGCACACCCTGGCGGTCGAAAGCCGTTGCCTGGTAGAAGTGGCCTGCCTCGGGGGCGCGCCAGTCAACCATGAGCCGCTGCAGGTCCGCGGTGGACAGGCCGATGCGGCCGATGTACTGCGCCTCACCTGAGTCCAGGTCGAGCCGGCCAAAGACCAGCCGGTCGTCGACGGCGTCGAGCTGGGCCAGGCGGTCCTCGTACAGCGCCGCGAACGCGTCCCGTTCCGAAACGTTCTGCATGGTACCCACAGCACCTGCCTTGCGAACCTGCGCCAGCTGGGTGCGCTTTTCCTCGCGCAGCTCGTCGAGCCGGGCATACAGCCCGGCAACGTATTCCTGCTCGTGGACCAAATCAGCGTCGTGCATTCGAACCGTAACCCCTATCGGAAAAGACAGACCGTCCATTCTACAGCGATTTTGGTAAACGTGTGGGGGCATGGGCCGCATCGCGGACGCGGGGGACGCGGCAGGCCCTCCGCGCTACGTGCCCGTGCTGCGGTTCCGGGGTCTTGCCGCCTTGTAACGGGACACCGTGGGGTCGTCCTCAATCCAAAAGCGCCAGGGATATTCCGTAGTGCCACCCGGCCCGGCGACGCCTACCCGGGGTCCGCTCGCCACGGCCGCCGCCGGTGTCCCGGGCAACCACAAGCTGAACGGTTCCACGAGGGCGTCACGGCCAGTGTCCGCCGTCGTGAGCCCCAACGCTGAAGCGAGACGGGCCGGTCCGCTCGCCAGGTCCTTGTGTGTCTTGGACGCCGGTCGCCGCGCGGCGGCCAGCTCCCCGCCGGCCACCACTTCACCGGCGCGCAGCAGCAACGCGGAGGGAGCGCCGTCGGGACCGCAGACAATGTTGGCGCAGTAGTGCATGCCATACGTGAAGTAGACGTAGAGGTAGCCGGCGGGGCCGAACATGGGTGCGTTGCGGGCAGTGCGGCCGCCGTACGTGTGGGATCCGGGATCCGGATGCTCTGAGTCGCGGGGACCCATGTAAGCCTCCACCTCCGTCAGGCGGACCGACACGGGACCCGCCTCCGATTGACGGGTCAGGACCGCCCCGAGGAAAAGGGGCGCTATGGAGCGAGGATCGCCGGTCAGGAAATCGCGGACAGCATCCGGTGCTGTGACGAGGTTTGCGGTCATGACCAGACCTTAGCAACGGCGTAGACGGCCATGTCCGATTTCCGCTGGCAGCGATGACACCCCGGTGAAAGGATGAAGCCATGGACTTCTGGCAGCGCTACAGGGCGATCGACGCACGGGATCCCCGGTTCGACGGCCAGTTCTTCACCGCTGTGCGCTCCACTGGCATCTATTGCCGCCCATCGTGCCCCGCCAGGACCCCCAAAGCCGAGAACGTGACGTTCTACGAGACCTCGGCCGCCGCGCACGAGGCCGGTTACCGGGCCTGCAAGCGCTGCCTGCCCGAAGCCGTGCCCGGGACCCCCGCCTGGAACCTCCGCTCGGACGTCGCCGGCAGGGCGATGCGTCTGATCAACGATGGTGTGATCAGCAGGGAAGGCGTGGAAGGGCTGGCGCGGCGCCTCGGATATTCCTCCCGCCAGCTGAACAGGATCCTGAGCCAGGAACTGGGCGCCGGTCCCCTGGCGTTGGCGCGGGCAAGCCGGGCCCAGACTGCCCGCACCCTGCTGGTTTCCACGGACATGCTGCTTGCCGACGTCGCTTTCGCGTCCGGCTTCAACAGCGTGCGGCAGTTCAACGACACCATCGGTGAAGTTTTCGCCATGACCCCGACGGCGGTCCGCGCCACTGCGCCGACCTCCCGGCAGCGCCGGAATACCGAAGGAGCCCCGGCCAACCTGACGTTGAACCTTCCCTATCGGGAACCGTTCGATCCGGGCATTTTCGACTTCCTGGCGGTCCGCGCCGTACCCGGCGTTGAAGCGTCAGCCGGCGAACCGGGCGGGCGCCGAACGTACGCCAGGACACTGCTGCTCCCCCGCGGCCAGGCGGCCTTCTCCGTTTCGTTTGATCCTGCCGCCCCCGGAAGCCGGCTGCAGCTAACGGCCACCGTCGCAAATCTCCACGACCTTCCGACCTTGCTAGCCCGGGTCCGCAGGTTGTTCGACCTGGACGCGGACCCCTTGGCGATCGATGAAGCACTGGGTGCGGACGTCCGCCTGCGGGACGCCGTCCGGGCCGTCCCCGGAATCCGGCTGCCAGGAGCCGTGGACCCGCAGGAACTGCTGATCCGCGCCATGATTGGTCAGCAGATCACCGTTGCCGCAGCCCGCACTGCGCTGACACAGCTCTCCGTTCTCGGAACCCCGTCAGCCATCACCGACGGCTCACTTGAGCGGATGTTCCCGACGGCGGTCCAGCTCGCCGAGGGCGGCAGGGCGCTCCTCCGGGGACCACAGCGCCGCATCGACTCTGTACTTTCCGCGGCAGCAGCGATGGCGGAGGGGTCCCTCGATATTGGCTATGGCGACGACCACGGGAGCCTTTCCCGGAAGCTGCTCCCACTCCCCGGGGTGGGACCGTGGACGGTCGGATACGTAGCCATGCGGGTTCCGGGGGCGCCCGATATCTTCCTGGGCAACGACGCTGCCGTACGCAACGGACTCAAGGCCGTGCGGGATGGGTCGGGATTGAGCGCCGATTTCCGGGAAGTGAGCCCGTGGCGCTCGTATGCGGTCATGCACCTGTGGCGGGCGGCAGCAGCCTCCAAACGCTGAAGCCCGCTGCCGGCGCTCTCTCACCAATCACCACCTTTCCACCGACGCTCTCTCACCAATCACCACCTTTCCACCGACGCTCTCTCACCAATCACCACCTTTCCACCGACGCTCTCTCACCAATCACCACCTCTTCATCGACGCTCTCTCACCGCTTTGAAGCAAGTGAGAGAGCGTCCGCGGGAAAAGGCCTATCGGTGAGAGAGCGTCCGCGGGAAAAGGCCTATCGGGGAGAGAGCGTCCGCGGGAAAAGGCCTATCGGTGAGAGAGCGTCCGCGGGAAAAGGCCTATCGGTGAGAGAGCGTCCAGCAGAAAGGGTGTATCGGTGAGAGAGCGTCAGTGGGTTGGCTGGGCGGGGACGCCGGCCGGCCAGGGCAGGAGTTCGGGCAGGTCCACTCCGTCCGCCGCTGCCGTAGCGCGGAGCGAACCGAGGCTCGGCTCACGGCCTGCGAGCCAGGCAGCAATGTCCGTCAGCATGCCGGTGATGGCAATGGACGTGCCGCCGGAGCCCAAGGTCAGCGGAGGGAGTCCGGTGGGTTGGAGGACGAACCTGTACTCCCCCGGCACACGTGCCTCCAGGAAGCCGAAGAGGTGCTCGCAAAACGGACGGCTCCAGGTCTCCGGTCCAAAGCCCAATCCGAGGTCCGCGGCATGGATGGTGAGTTCCCGCCACAACGCCAGGCCGCCGTCGAGCACGGTTCCGTCCCGGTAGCTGATCCGCGCCTGCCAGTCGCCAGGCTCCAACGCGTCGAAGGCTGCAACAGCCGATTCCACAGCCGTGGTGACAGAGGCAGTATGTTCAGCAAGGCTGTGGCCCGCCGCGAGGTTGATGGCCTTCGTGCGGCCTTCCATGCCGCCGTCGTACAGTTCGATCTGTTCGCCGCGCCGCGCATACTCCAACTGCCGCGCCATGGCATTGGCGATGCCCGTGAGGTGCGCCAGCACGTGGCCGCGCGTCCAGTCCGGAAGTTCGGAGGGCTCGGTGACGGAGGAATCGTCCATTTTGGCCAAAAGGCGGGTGACGGTGCCGGCGGCTTTGTGAAGCTCTGCGGGCAGCATCTCAGCTGTGATCGGGGTCATAGCGCCATGCTAACGCAGACAATAAAAAGCAGGACGGGATGGCACCCGTTGGCACCATCCCGCCCAGCTTTCGAACTCCGTTACGCCGCGTACGTGCGCGCAGCCTCCAGTTCCGCTTCAAGCGCCTCGAGCTGGCGTTCGACGGCGGCCGGTGCCGTTCCGCCCTGCGAGTTGCGGCTGTTGAGCGAACCTTCGGTACTGAGGACACTGCGGACTTCGGGAGTCAGGTGCTCCGAAATCGTTGCATACTCTTCGTCCGTCAGGTCCCACAACTCCACGCCGCGGCTCTCGGCCTGCTTGACGGCAGCACCGGAGAGCTCGTGTGCTTCTCGGAACGGCACGCCCTGGCGGACAAGCCATTCGGCAATGTCGGTGGCCAGGGCGAAGCCCTGCGGTGCCAAGGATTCCAGACGTTCACGGTTGAACGTCAGCGTGGCGATCATGCCGGACACAGCCGGAAGCAGCAGCTCCAGGGTGTCGGCGGCGTCGAACACCGGTTCCTTGTCCTCCTGCAGGTCGCGGTTGTACGCGAGCGGCAGCCCCTTGAGCGTTGCCAGCAGGCCGGTCAGGTTGCCGATCAGGCGTCCCGCCTTGCCGCGTGCGAGTTCGGCGACGTCCGGGTTCTTCTTCTGCGGCATGATCGAGGAGCCCGTTGAGTACGAGTCATGCAGCGTGACGAAGGAGAACTCCTTGGTCGCCCAGAAAATGACTTCCTCCGAGATCCGGGACAGATCAACGCCGATCATGGAGCACACCCAGGCGAACTCAGCGAAGACATCGCGGGAGGCGGTGCCATCGATCGAGTTGTGCACGGCTGAGTAGAAACCGAGGTCGGCAGCTACCGCCTCAGGATCCAGTCCCAGCGAGGAACCCGCCAGGGCGCCCGAGCCGTACGGCGAAACTCCGGCACGCTTGTCCCAGTCCTGGAGACGCTGGACGTCGCGCAGCAGAGCCCACGCGTGGGCAAGCAGGTGGTGGCTCAGCAGGACCGGCTGCGCATGCTGCAGATGCGTGCGGCCCGGCATGGCCACGCCCTGGTGGGCCTTGGCCTGCTCCACCAGCGCATCGATGGTCGCGAGGACACCCTGGGCGATGATCCGGGCGTGGTCACGCAGGAACATCCGGCCCAGCGTAACCACCTGGTCGTTGCGGGAACGGCCTGCACGGAGCTTGCCGCCCAGTTGGGCGCCTGCCCGCTCGATCAGGCCACGTTCCAGCGAGCCGTGTACATCCTCGTCGCTCTCAGCAGGAAGGTAGGCGCCGCTCGCGACGTCCTCGTCCAGTTGCGTGAGCGCCGCCAACATGCCTTCGAGCTCGGCGTCATCCAACAAGCCGGCCTTGGCCAGCACACGGGCGTGCGCCTTGGAACCGGCGATGTCGTAGCGGGCCAGCCGCCAATCGAAATGCGTGGACTTGCTCAGTGCGGCCAGCGCGTCCGCAGGGCCACCGGCGAACCGGCCGCCCCAGAGTGCGCCTTCGTTAGTTGCCGACGTCATTATTCGCCAGCAACCCGCAGGTCGCGGCCCGAGGCGACCTTGGACGACATGCCCCACAGCTCGATGAAGCCGCGGGCCATGGACTGGTCGAAGGTGTCGCCGGTGTCGTAGGTGGCGAGGTCGAAGTCGTACAGCGAGGTGTCGGAACGGCGGCCGTTAACGATGGCCTGGCCACCGTGGAGGACCATGCGGATGTCGCCGGAGACGTACTTCTGGGTGTCCTCGATGAAGGCGTCCAGGGAACGCTTCAGCGGGGAGAACCACTGTCCGTCGTAGACAAGCTCGGCCCAGCGCTGGCCGACCGTTGCCTTGAAGCGGGCCTGCTCTCGCTCGATCGTGACATCTTCGAGGTGCTTGTGCGCGGTGATCAGGGCCATGGCACCGGGAGCTTCGTAGATCTCGCGGGACTTGATGCCCACCAGGCGGTCCTCGACGACGTCGATGCGGCCCACGCCCTGGGCGCCGGCACGGCGGTTCAGTTCCTGGATGGCCTGCAGCGGGGTGACCTTCACGCCGTCGATCGCTACCGGGATACCGGCCTGGAAGGAGATGGTGACTTCATCCGGTGCCGGCGGGAATTCCGGGGTGGCGGTGTAGTCGTAGATGTCCTTGGTGGGTGCGTTCCAGATGTCCTCGAGGTAGCCGGTCTCGACGGCGCGTCCCCAGACGTTCTGGTCGATCGAGTACGGGTTCTTCTTGGTGGTCTCGATCGGCAGTCCCTTTTCCTCGGCGAAGGCGATCGCTTTGTCGCGGGTCAGGGCGAGGTCGCGGACAGGTGCGATGCACTTCAGGTCCGGGCCGAGGGTCTGGATGCCCACTTCGAAGCGGACCTGGTCGTTGCCCTTGCCCGTGCAGCCGTGTGCGACGGTGGTGGCACCGAATTCGCGGGCAGCCTTGACCAGGTGCTTGACGATGACGGGGCGGGAGATGGCCGAGACCAGCGGGTAGTGACCCTGGTAGAGGGCATTCGCCTTGAGGGTGGGCATGGCGTACTCGTTGGCGAACTCATCGCGGGCATCGGCAACGTAGGCTTCGACGGCGCCACAGCCGAGGGCCCGCTGGCGGATGGTCTCCAGGGACTCGCCGCCCTGTCCAACGTCGACGGCCACAGCGATGACCTCGGCGCCGGTGGCTTCACCGATCCAGCCGATGGCTACGGACGTATCGAGGCCACCGGAGTAGGCCAGAACAATGCGCTCAGTCACGAGAGTGCTCCTTTGGTTGTTGCGTGTTGCGTATCTAATGCTTGAAGAAAATCAGTTGGCTGCGGGGCCGGCTTCCTCGGCCAATTGCAGGAAGCGGGCCGCGAGTTCCGCGCCGCCGCCGGGATCCCGGGAAACCAACATCACGGTGTCGTCGCCTGCGATCGTACCCAATACCGACGGCATCACGGAGTGGTCGATCGCAAGCGCCAGGAAGTTTGCAGCCCCCGGCGGTGTCCGGAGCACCACAATGTTGCCCGAGGCCTCCGCCGTCACCAGCAGTTCCCCGCACAGCCTGGTGAGCCGGGCATCGAGGATTTCCTGGGTCACACCGCTCTTGGCGTTGCGGTCTCCCCCTTCGCCGGGAACCGCGTAGACGAGCGCGCCGTCCTTGCCACGGACCCTGACGGCGCCAAGTTCCACGAGGTCACGCGACAGCGTGGCCTGGGTGACCTGGACGCCGTCGTCCGCCAGCAGGGCTGCAAGCTCTGCCTGGGAACGGACGGACTCCCCCGTCAGGATCGCGGTGATGCGCGCCTGACGGGCCGTCTTGGTGGCCGGGCTTACACCCGGAACCGAAGGGTTGGTGGACACTAGAACGTGCTCTCGCCGGTTCCCTCGACGGGTGCAAGGCCGTCGACGAAAGCCAGGCCGGACCTGTGCATGAGCCAGGCCATCAGTGCTTTCTGGGCATGCAGGCGGTTCTCGGCCTCGTCCCAGACGATGGACTGCGGGCCGTCGATAACGCCTGCCGAAATCTCATAACCGCGGTAGGCCGGGAGGCAGTGGAGGACGACGGCGTCCGGTGCGGCCTGCGCCATGGCGGCCTCGTCCACGGAGTAGTCGCGGAACAGCTGAAGGCGGGCTTCTTTCTCCGCTTCCTGGCCCATGGACACCCACGTGTCGGTGGCCACGACGTCGGCACCCTTGAGGGCCTCGGCAGCGTCGCTCGTGATCAGCACGGACCCACCGGTTTCGGCAGCCCGTTCTTCCGCCGCGGCCACGATGTCAGCGGCCGGAAGGTAGCCCTCCGGACCGGAAATCCGGACGTGCATTCCCGCCGTGACGCCGGCCAGCAGGTACGAGTTCGCCATGTTGTTGGCGGCATCGCCCAGGTAGGCCATGGTCAGTCCGGCGAGTTCGCCCTTGTGCTCCTTGACGGTCAGGAGGTCGGCCAGGAGCTGGCAAGGGTGGTAGTCGTCGCAGAGCGCGTTGATGACGGGAACCTTGGAGTTCTCCGCCATGGCCACCAGGCCCGAGTGGGCGCCGGTGCGCCACACGATGGTGGAGACCATGCGCTCCAGGACCTTTGCGGTGTCCTCCACGGACTCCTTGTGGCCGATCTGGGCTTCACCGGGGTTGATGATCAGGGCGTTGCCACCCATGTCGGCGATCCCCGTAGCAAATGACACGCGGGTCCGGGTGGAGGTCTTGTCGAAGATGACGGCTACCGTTTGACGCCCTGCGCCCTCCCCAGCGAAAGGCTGGACGCTATACGGTGCTGCTTTCATGCGGGCGGCCAACTCAAGCACTTCGGCCTGTTCGGCCGGGCTGAGATCAGTGTCCTTGAGGAAGTGACGGGTGGAAATGCTCACTGTGCGTCCTTAGCGGTGTTGGCGGTAGCCGTAGCGATCAAGGTTGGCAGGGCAGCCAGGAAACGGTCAGCCTGTTCGGTGGTCAGGATGAGCGGCGGCGCCAAGCGGATGGTGCGGGGGCCGGGACTGTTGATGATGAAGCCTGCGTCCAGGCCGGCGGTGACCATGGCAGGGGCAATCTCCCCATCAACGTCGAAACCAATCAACAAACCTTCACCGCGGACCTCGGTAACGCCCTCGACGGCGGCGATACCGGCACGCAGGTACTCGCCCACGGCTTGCACATGGTGCAGCACGCCCTGGCTTTCGATCGCGTGCAGGGTGGCCAGCGCGGCCGCCGTGGCAACCGGGTTCCCGCCGAAAGTGGTGCCGTGCTGCCCGGCGGTGAGCAGGGCCGACGTCGTACTTCCGAACGTGAGCAGCGCACCGATCGGGAAGCCGCCGCCCAGGCCCTTGGCGAGAGTGATGGCGTCGGGAACGATGCCGGCGTCCTCGCTGGCGAGCCACTTTCCGGTCCGGCCGATGCCCGTCTGGACCTCGTCGAGGATCAGGAGCGCGCCGGCGGCAGTGGTGGCTTCGCGGGCTGCCTTCAGGTATTGGGTGCTGAGCGGCCGCACGCCCGCTTCGCCCTGGATGGGCTCGAGGAAGACCGCCGCAGTGGAATCGTCGACGGCGGCACGCAGGGCCTCGATGTCGCCAAACGGGATGTGGACCACGCCGCCGGGAAGCGGCTCGAACGGTGCTCGGTACGCCTCCTTGGCGGTCAACGCCAATGCTCCCATGGTCCGGCCGTGGAAGGCCCCCTCAAGGGCGATGATCTTGGTCCGCGTGCCGTCGCCGTTGTTCCGCCGGGCCAGCTTGAAGGCGGCTTCGTTGGCTTCGGTGCCGGAGTTGGCGAAGAAGACCTTCGAACCTGCCGGGGCGTTGCTGATGGCCAGCAGTTTCTCTGCGAGCGCCACCTGTGTGGGGCTCGTGAAGAAGTTGGAGACGTGGCCCAGCGTGGCCAGTTGGCTCGCGATCACCGAGGTGACGAAAGGATGCGCATGGCCCAGGGCGTTCACTGCGATGCCGCCGAGGAGGTCCAGGTACTCCTTGCCGTCAGCGTCCCACACCAGGCAGCCTGCGCCGCGGACCAGAACCCGCTGCGGGGTGCCGAAGACGCCCATGAGGGACGACGAGTAGCGGGCCAGCCAATCGGCACCACTGCTGTGGCCGGTGATGGCATCGGCCGGAGTTTCGACCACTGCTGCTTCGTTGGTGCTCATGCGTTCACGTCCTCGTCGGGTACTACCTGGGTGCCGATGCCCGCCGTCGTAAAGGTTTCCAACAGCATGGAGTGCGGCAGGCGGCCGTCCACGATGTGTGCGCGTTCCACGCCTTCGTCGATGGCCTTCAGGCAGGCAGCCATCTTGGGGATCATGCCCGACTCAAGGCCGGGGAGCATGTCCCGCAACTCACTGGCCGTCAGGGAGGAGATCAGCGATGACTTGTCCGGCCAGTTGGCATAGAGGCCCTCCACATCGGTGAGGATGACCAGCTTGGAGGCACCCAGCGCCGATGCCACGGCCGCCGCGGCGGTGTCCGCGTTGACGTTGAGGACCTGCCCGGTGGTCTGGAAACCGTTGCCCTCCTCAGTGATTTCGGGTGCCACCGTCGAAATCACTGGGATGCGGCCGGCGTCGAGGATGTCCTTGATCCCGGCAGGATCAACGCCAACTACTTCGCCCACCAGGCCGAGGTCCACCTCCTCCCCGTCCACCACGGTGCCGGTACGGACCGCGCGCAGCAGCCCACCGTCTTCGCCGGACATGCCGACGGCATACGGGCCGTGGGAGTTGATCAAGCCCACCAGTTCGCGGCCGACCTGGCCCGTGAGGACCATGCGCACCACGTCCATCGCTTCGGGAGTGGTGACGCGCAGGCCTCCTTTGAACTGGGACTCGATGCCGAGACGGCCAAGCATGGAGTTGATCTGCGGTCCACCACCGTGGACCACCACGGGGTGGATACCCACGTGGTGGAGGAACACGATGTCCTCGGCGAAGGCACGGCGAAGGTCGTCGTTCACCATCGCGTTGCCGCCGTACTTGACCACCATGGTGGTTCCGGCAAAGCGCTGGATCCATGGCAGCGCCTCGATCAGGGTTGCGGCTTTGTCCTGGGCTGCACTCATGGACGTGGTCTCACGGGTGTGTGCTGTCATGGTCATTCCGCTCAGCTCGAATACGCGCTGTTCTCATGCACGTAGTCGTGCGTGAGGTCGTTGGTCCAGATGGTCGCCTCCGCGTCGCCGGCCTGGAGGTCGATCTCCACGAGGACTTCGCGCGGCTCCAGGTCAACAAGGTTGCGGTCGTCGCCGATGCTTCCGTTGCGGCAGATCTGCACGCCGTTCATTGAAACGTTGAGCTGGTCCGCTTCGAAGACGGCGTCGGTGGTGCCCACGGCTGAGAGCACCCGGCCCCAGTTGGGGTCCTTGCCGAAGATGGCGGCCTTGAAAAGGTTGGAGCGGGCCACGGAGCGGCCCACCGTTTCAGCGTCGCGTTCGCTCGCGGCATTGAAGGTCCGGATGGCAATGTCGTGGCTGGCACCCTCTGCGTCGCCGATCAGCTTGCGCGCCAGTTCGGCACAAACGGAAGTCACGGCCTCGCTCAACTGTGCGGCGGAGGGCAGCGCTTCGGACGCCCCCGAGGCGAGCAGCACTACGGTGTCGTTGGTGGACATGCAGCCGTCCGAGTCTGCACGATCGAAGGTGACGCGCGTTGCGTCACGCAGGACGACGTCGAGCTCGTTTGCCGGCACCTCGGCGTCGGTGGTGAGGACCACCAGCATGGTTGCCAGGCCGGGTGCCAGCATGCCGGCACCCTTGGCGATGCCGCCTACCGTGAACGTCTTCCCTTCGGCGTCCGTCCCCGTAAAAACCGCTTCCTTGGAGACGCTGTCGGTGGTCATGATCGCAGTGGCTGCGGCGCTGCCGCCGTCCTCACTGAGCTCCTTGGCGGCCGCCTCGACGCCCGGGAGGATCTTGTCCATGGGCAACTGCTCGCCGATCAGGCCGGTAGAGCAAACCACGACGTCGGAAGCTGAGACTCCCAGCGCTTCTGCCACTTTCTCGGCCGTGGCATGGGTGTTCTGGAAACCCTGCGGACCGGTGCAGGCGTTGGCGCCACCGGAGTTCAGCACGACGGCATCAACGCGGCCATCGGTGACCACCTGGCGGGACCAGTGCACAGGGGCTGCGGCCACCCGGTTGGACGTGAAGACCGCGGCAGCGGCCTTCAGCGGACCGTCATTGACGACGAGGGCGAGGTCAGGGTTGCCGGAAGCCTTGATCCCGGCCTTGATGCCGGCGGCCCTGAATCCCTTGGGGGCGGTAATGGTCACGGTGCAACTCCCTGCAGGTTCAGGCCGGCGGTTTCATCCAGGCCGAGGGCAATGTTCATGGACTGCACGGCACCGCCGGCAGTTCCCTTGGTGAGGTTGTCGATGGCGCACGTAACGATGACGCGACCTGTGTGGCCGTCGAAGGCCAACTGCATCACTGCGTGGTTGGACCCCTGGACCGACTTGGTGGTGGGCCACTGGCCCTCCGGCAGCAGGTGCACGAACGGTTCGTCGTCGTAGGCGTCGGCCCAGGCCTGGCGGAGCTCGGAGGCGGTGACGCCGTGCCCAACCTTGGCAGTGGCCGTCGTAAGGATTCCGCGGCTCATGGGCGCGAGGGTCGGAGTGAAAGACACCGTCACCGGTTCCCCCGCGGCGTTGGACAAACCCTGCTCGATTTCGGGCGTGTGGCGATGCCCGCCACCCACGCCGTACGGGCTCATGGATCCCATGACTTCGGAACCGATCAGGTTCACTTTGGCAGCCTTGCCCGCGCCGGAGGTCCCGGACGCCGAAACGATGACGACGTCGTCGGTCAGCAAAAGGTTGTTGGCGAACCCGGGCGTCAAGGCCAGCAGGGCCGACGTCGGGTAGCAGCCGGGTACGGCGATGCGCTTGGCGCCTTTCAAGGCGTCGCGCTGGCCCGGGAGCTCGGGCAGGCCATAGGGCCAGGTGCCCGCATGGGCGGAGCCGTAGAACTTTTCCCACGCCGCGGCGTCCTGCAGGCGGTGGTCTGCGCCGGCGTCGATGACTACTGTTCCTTCCGGCAACTGCGCGGCGATGTCAGCAGAGGCTCCATGCGGCAAGGCAAGGAAAACGACGTCGTGACCGGACAGGTTCTCAACGGTGGTGTCTTCCAGAATCCGGCTGGCCAAGCCATGGAGATGCGGCTGCAACTCCCCTAGTCTGGAACCGGCGTTGCTGTGCGCGGTGATCGCGCCGATGGTGACGTTGGGATGGTTCGCCAGCAGGCGCAGCACTTCTCCCCCGGCGTAGCCGCTGGCACCGGAGACGGCAACAGAAATAGTCATGCCTCCACCATACAGCAAAACTATTCATGGTTGCTGATATTTATGCATTCAGTCATTCGGGCCTACCGCGCCCGTGGGGCGTATGCTGGATACAGGGTGATCCAGACCGTGCAGTCCGAACGTCGGCTGCAACGTTGCCCGTGAGCGATACGGGGCACACCTTCATGGCACCCACATCCATTTCCGATCGCCCCAAGGCGCGCATCATCCAACCCAATCCGGTAGTCCACAGTTATTCAGAACTTCTGAAGAGCGTGAAAGCGGCCGGGCTCCTTGAGCGGCGGACCGGGTTCTATATCTGGCTTTTTGTCGCCCTCATGCTCCTCATGGCCGGCACGTGGCTCGGTTTCGCGCTGATCGGCGACTCCTGGTACCAACTCCTGATCGCTGCTGCGCTGGGGATCTTCTGCACCCAGTTGAGCTTCCTGGCGCACGAGGCGGGCCATAAGCAAATCTTCGCCTCACGCCGCGCCAACGACTGGTCCGCGCGGCTGCTCGCCACAGGCGTTGCCGGCATCAGCTACTCCTGGTGGGAACAGAAGCATGGCGCCCACCATAACCACCCCAATGTCATTTCCAAAGACCCGGACATCCGGAACAACGCCCTGGTCTTCTATCAAGAGGCTGCGGCGGAGCGTAAAGGACGCCTGGCGTTCCTCACCCGCAAGCAGGGTTGGTTCTTCTTCCCCCTCCTTACGCTCCTGGGTCTCAGCCTGCAGTTCGATTCACTGCGCTTTATCTTCGGCAAGCACAAGGTTCGCCACCGCTGGGTGGAAACCCCCATCCTCGTCACCCGCCTCGCCGCATTGCCGGTCCTCGCCTTCACGTTCCTGCCCATCGGCATGGCTTTTGCTTTCCTCGGCGTGCAGATCATGGTGTACGGGTTCTACATGGGCGCCTCCTTCGCCCCCAACCACAAGGGCATGCCGGTTCTGCCGTCAGACAGCCGCGCGGACTTCCTCAGCCGCCAGGTCCTGACATCCCGCAACATCTCCGGCGGACGGTTCATGGACTTCCTGTTGGGCGGCCTCAACCGCCAGGTGGAACACCACCTCTTCCCTGACATGGCCCGGCCGCAGCTTCACCGTGCTGCCGGAATCGTCCGCGCTTTCTGTGGCAAGCACTCGATTCCCTACACGGAGACCACTTTGCCGCAGTCGTACGGAATCGTGGTCAGGTACCTCAATGAGGTGGGCCTCGCCGCCGGGCGCGGCTTCGATTGTCCGGTCGCTGCGACGCACGGACGGCGCTGAGGGTTTCACACTGACGGCTGCCTCCTCCCTAGGATGGAATCTGGAACCGGGCATTGGAAGGACCGTCCCGGAGTGAGGAGCCACCATGACGCACGCCATCGTTGCCCGGCAGCCCGGAGGACCGGAAGTCCTCGAATACGCCTCCGTTGAGCCGCCGAAACCCGGCCCGGGACAATTGCTGGTCAAAGTCGCAGCCGCCGGTGTCAACTTCATCGAGACCTACCAGCGCAGCGGCATCTACAAGGTGGAGTATCCCTTCACTCCGGGAGCAGAAGCCGCGGGAACGGTGGAGGCCCTTGGTGAGGGTGTGGAAGAGTTCGCCGCGGGCGACCGGGTTGCTACCGCCGAGGCCGCCGCGACCTATGCCGACTACATCCTGGTGGACGCGCCCAAGGCACTCCCCGTTCCGGACGGCGTGGACGACCACACCGCCGCAGCCCTGCCCCTGCAGGGAATCACGGCCCACTACCTCATGAACTCCTCATTCCGCGTGGAACCAGGACACTCGGTCCTCCTGCATGCCGGTGCCGGTGGCGTGGGATTGCTGCTGACACAGTTGCTCAAAGCCAGGGGCGCGCGGGTCTTCACCACGGTTTCCTCGGATGAAAAGGCCGCCCTTTCCAAGGAGGCCGGGGCGGATGAAGTCCTCCGTTACGACCGCTTTGCGGACAAAGTCCGCGAACTCACCGACGGAGAAGGTGTCAATGTGGTCTACGACGGCGTGGGCAGGGATACGTTCGACGACTCCCTGAAGAGCCTGAGGATCCGCGGGGCCATGGTCCTGTTCGGGGCAGCCTCGGGCCCCGTTCCGCCCTTCGACCCACAGCGGCTGAATGCCGGCGGCTCCCTGACACTGACCCGGCCCACCATGGGGCACTTCGTGCAGAACACCCATGAGCGGCGTTGGCGTTCCACCGAAATCTTCGAGGCAGCAGCCAACGGCACGCTGTCCGTACGGGTCGGTGCCACGTACCCGCTGGCCGAGGCCGCTCAAGCCCACCGCGATCTCGAGGGCCGCCGCACCACGGGCAAAGTCCTGTTGGTTCCCTGACCGGCCAGGAGCCGAACAATTCGGTCCGGCAGAACACGCGGCAACGCGCCGGTGAACTCAGAAACAACGCAGTATGAAGCGCGGGAAACGTCCGACACCTTTTGTTTACCTTTCGCGGTAAAGCTGTAGTCGTGAGAGTCGAAGAACCTGCCGGGCACGGGTCCGCCCCTGCCCTGGCCACGTACCGGCCCCAGCTTCCCGGTTTGGCCGCAGCCCCGCCCGCGCGCACCCTGGTGGACATCCTTGAGGCAACCGCTGCGTCCTTCCCTGAGGCTTCGGCCCTGGACGATGGCCATGCATCACTGAGTTATGAGCAATTGCTGGCAGCAGTCCGCTCCTTCGCCGGAAAGCTCAACGCCGCAGGGTTGGGCCGGGGCGACAAGGTGGGGGTCCGGATACCCTCCGGCACCAATGAACTCTATATCGCGATCCTTGGAATCCTGATGGCGGGGGCGGCGTACGTGCCGGTCGACGCCGATGACCCGGACGAACGGGCGCGGTTGGTGTTCGGCGAAGCCAAGGCAGGTGCAGTAGCGGGCCCCGGACTGTCCCTGCAGATGGCCGGCGTTCCGCAGGGAGGTTCACGTCCGCCCATCACCGCAGCTGCAAAGCCGGGGCTGGATGACGACTCCTGGATCATCTTCACATCAGGTTCCACCGGTACACCCAAGGGCGTGGCCGTGACACACCGCTCGTCCGCGGCTTTCGTCGACGCGGAAGCACGAATCTTCCTACAATCAGAACCCATCGGCCCCCAGGACAGGGTGCTGGCCGGACTTTCCGTCGCCTTCGACGCATCCTGCGAGGAAATGTGGCTGGCATGGCGTCACGGCGCCTGCCTGGTGCCTGCTCCGCGGGCCTTGGTCCGCACGGGAATGGACTTGGGACCATGGCTGATCAACCACGGCATCACAATAGTGTCCACGGTGCCTACCCTGGCGGCCCTGTGGCCTGCTGAAGCCCTGGAAAACGTCCGGCTGTTGATTTTCGGCGGGGAGGCGTGCCCTCCCGAACTTGCCGAGCGGCTGGCCGTCGATGGCCGCGAGGTATGGAACACTTACGGCCCCACGGAGGCAACCGTGGTGGCCTGCGCCGCGCCCTTGGGCGGCTCCGGCCCCGTCAGGATCGGCCTGCCCCTGGACGGCTGGGACCTCGCGGTAGTGGATTCAGCCGGGATGCCCGTGCCAGAAGGCGGGATCGGCGAACTCATCATCGGTGGCGTGGGCCTCGCCCGCTACCTGGACCCGGCCAAAGACGCCGAAAAGTACGCCCCGATGCCCACCCTGGGGTGGAATCGCGCGTACCGTTCCGGCGACCTTGTCCGTTATGAAGCGGAGGGCCTGGTTTTCATGGGCCGCGCTGATGAACAAGTGAAGCTTGGCGGACGACGCATTGAACTCGGCGAGGTGGATGCCGCCTTGCAGTCGCTGCCGGGCATTGCCGGTGCTGCGGCAGCCGTCCAAACGACGGCGGCGGGAAACCAGATCCTGGTCGGTTACCTCGCGCCCTCCGATGGAACGGCGGTGGATCTGGGCGCAGCCCGCGAACTCCTTGCCGACAGCCTTCCGGCCGCACTGATTCCGCTCCTGACGGTGGTGGACAACCTGCCCACCAAGACCAGCGGCAAAGTTGACCGGAACGCCTTGCCATGGCCACTGGCGGATGCGGCTCCCGACGCCGGGAGCAAGCCCCTGGACCTGCCGGGGGACGCCCGCTGGGTAGTGGAACAGTGGGAGGCGGTCCTGGGGAGCGCCGTCGGATCCCTCGACGCCGACTTCTTTGCCTATGGCGGCGGCTCCCTGGCAGCTGCCCAACTGGTGTCCGCACTGCGTGTCCGGTACCCCACCATCACGGTGGCCGATATCTACGCCACCCCGCGTGTGGGTGCTCTTATCGATGCTGCCCGGCAGTCAGTCCCGGAGGGACAGGTGCCTGGACCCGCAGCCGAACGCTCCGTCCGGCCCACCGCCCGCAAGTCCCAGGTCTTCCAGGTCCTCATGGGCGCACCCCTGCACATTCTGGTGGGCATGCGGTGGCTGACCTACCTCATGGCGGCCAACAGGCTGTTGGCCGACTTCGCAGGATTCATCCTGGCGCCGGCCGTGTCCTGGTGGTGGATCGCGGCGTCCTGGCTGGTGTTCGTCAGCCCGTGGGGCCGGATGGCCATCTCCGTGGCGGCCGCGCGCCTCCTGCTCGGCAAGGTCCGGCCCGGGACGTACCCGCGCTCGGGCAAAACGCATCTGCGCCTCTGGCTGGCGGAGCAGATACAGGACCTTTCGGGCGCCATTGGCCTGGCCAGCGCTCCCTTCGTCCCCTATTACGCCAGGGCACTCGGTGCCAAGGTGGGCAAAGACGTCCACCTGCACTCCCTGCCGCCGGTTACCGGCTTGCTGTCACTGGGCAGCGGGGCCAACATCGAGCCCGAGGTCGACCTGAGCGGCTGGTGGGTGGATGGCGATTCGGTGCATATCGGCCAGATCCATGTCGGCGCAGGCGCCGTGGTCGGTTCGCGCAGCACCCTCATGCCCGGAGCCACCATTGGCGCCGGAGCCCACGTGGAGGCAGGCTCGGCCGTGCTGGGCAAGGTCAAGGCCGGCCACCTCGTGGCTGGTTCTCCCGCCGGGCGCCGGGGCAAAGCCAAGCAGGAATGGCCGTACTCTTCCGCGCGCAGCCCGTTCGTGGACAAGTTGTGGTTGTCGGCCTTTGCAGGCGCCTCGGCGTTGCTCGCCCTGATCCCGTACGTCTCAGCCGGCGTTGCCGCCGCTGTGGTGCTCGCTTTCATTCGCGGACGTGCTTCCCTGGGCGATGCGTTGCCCCAGCTTGCCGCGGCACTGCCGTTGGCCGCACTCGTGTGGTTCTTTTCCAACCTCGTCCTCATCCTTGTTTTTGCCCGGCTCCTGGGCCTGGGGCTCAAGGAAGGGTATTACCGTGTCCGTAGCCGGACCGGCTGGCAGGTCTGGGCAACAGAGCGGTTGCTGGACATGGCCCGCGACCTCCTGTTCCCCATCTACGCCAGTCTTTTCACCCCGGTCTGGCTCCGGCTCCTGGGAGCCAAGGTGGGCAAGAACGTCGAGGCCTCCACGGTGCTGCTGGTCCCACGCATGACCACGATCGGCGACGGCGCTTTCCTGGCCGACGACACCATGGTGGCATCCTACGAACTGGGCGGTGGCTGGATGAAGATCGCGCCCGCCAAGATCGGCAAACGGTCCTTCCTGGGAAATTCCGGCATGACGGCCGCCGGCCGAAACGTGCCCAAGAACTCCCTGGTGGCCGTGCTGTCGGCCACGCCTGCCAAGGCCAAGTCCGGGACATCCTGGCTGGGCAGCCCGCCGGTCAGGTTGCGGCGCACCGCCGTCGACGCTGACCAGTCACGCACCTTCCAGCCGCCACTAAGGCTCAAAGCCGCCAGGGCCCTCTGGGAATTGTGCCGATTGGTGCCGGTGATCCTCACAGTCGCCATCGCCGCCGGTGTGATGCTTGCCCTCGACTGGCTGGCCCGCGGTTGGGGTTACTGGGTGGCTGCCATCCTGGGTGGTGTGGTGCTGCTGGCAGCCGGGGCTGTGGCGGCGCTCAGTTCCGTCGTGGCCAAATGGGTCCTGGTGGGAACAATCCGCGCCGGCGAACATCCGCTGTGGAGCTCATTCATCTGGCGCAATGAGGTAGTGGACACCTTCGTTGAAATGGTCAGCGCGCCGTGGTTTGCCCGGTCGGCCGCGGGAACCCCTGCCCTGGTGTGGTGGCTGCGCGCACTCGGTGCCAAAATAGGCCGCGGAACGTGGTGCGAGAGCTACTGGCTTCCGGAAGCGGACCTGGTGAGCCTCGGCGAAAATTCCACGGTCAACCGGGGCTGCGTGGTCCAGACGCACCTGTTCCACGACCGCGTCATGAGCATCGACTCAGTGACCCTCGGTGCCGGTGCCACCATGGGCCCGCACGGGGTCATCCTGCCCGCAGCGAGCATCGGCGATGGCGGAACCGTAGGCCCGGCGTCGTTGGTGATGCGCGGGGAGACCGTTCCCGCCGGAACGTATTGGATGGGAAATCCCGTGAGCCCGTGGGTGGGTCCTTCGGCTCCGGCCGGCCGGCTGAAGTAGATTGAACGGACCGGAACCCGGCACCGGTCATACGAGCCAGACAGGATTGAGGTCCCCGAATTCCATGACCGCACCCAGTACGACGCCAAGCACAGCCGACCAATACGCCCTGGGTCACGGCAGCACAGGGTACCGCGTGGACCGGTACGAACTGGACCTGGACGTCAGGTTGGCAAGCAACAGGCTGATGGGCCGGGCACTGCTTCACTGCACTGCGCTGGAACCCGGCACTACCCTGCTGGTGGACCTCGTGGGACTGCGGGCTTCCAAGGTGTCGCTTAACGGCCGGAAGGTCCAAAAGTTCTCCCACAGGGCAGAACACCTCGTGGTGACCGCCGGCGCGCCGCTGAAACCGGGACAGACCTTCCTGCTGGACATCAAGTACGACGGCATCCCCCGGCCACGCAAAGGGCTTTGGGGCGAAGTCGGCTGGGAGGAACTCAACGACGGCGTGCTGGTTGCGGGCCAGCCCAATGGTGCCGCATCCTGGTTCCCCTGCAACGACCATCCATGGAGCAAGTCCACGTTCCTCATTTCTGTCACCACGGACGAAAACTACCGGCCCGTCTGCAACGGACAGCTCATCTCCAGGACCCGCAAGTCCAGCCGGGAAACCTGGGTCTACGAACACAACGTTCCCATGGCCACATACCTCGCCACCCTCCAGATCGGCCGCTATGTGATGGTCCCCCTCAACCCGGACGACACCCACCACCGCGTGCCCCAGTTCGCCGCGGTCACGGCCGCCAGGTCGGAAGAAGCACGCCACGGTCTTCGACGCCAGCCTGACATGATGCGGACCTTCGAGGATTGCTTTGGGCCGTATCCGTTCACGGAGTACACGTCAGTTGTCACGGAGGACGAACTCGACATCCCCCTGGAAGCCCAAACCCTGTCCATCTTCGGACGCAACCACATGCGCGATACGTGGGAGGCCCAGCGCCTGATTGCCCACGAGCTGTCCCATCAATGGTTTGGAAACTCCCTGACCGCGGGCACGTGGAAGGACATCTGGCTGCACGAAGGTTTCGCCTGCTACGCCGAGTGGCTCTGGTCCGAAGAGTCCGGAACCATGCCCGTGGCAGAGCGCGCCGCGGCGGCATGGAAGAGGCTGCAAATGTCCGCGCAGGACCTCCTGGTGGGTGACCCGGGACCGGAACTCATGTTCGACGACCGGGTCTACAAGCGGGGTGCCCTTGCCGTGCACGCCCTGCGGGTTGCTGCAGGGGACGAAGCCTTTTTCGGGTTCCTTCAGCACTGGACTGCCACCAATCGCCATGGCTCAGTTTCCACGGAGGCGTTCGTCACAGCGGCCGGTTCCTTCATCCCGGGAATCAATCCGGAAGCCCTCCTGCAGCCATGGCTCTACGAGGCAGCGCTTCCGCCCCTTCCCTGACTCCTTCCGGGGAATGACTGAGGGCCAGCGCTGCTACGAGCCCTTCCATCCCTGCAGGAAGCACCAGGTCACTCAGGCCGTTCCGGTCCAGCACGTCGAGTCCGGCCGGGTCGCGGCGGAGCCCTTCACCGGTCATCTTCAGCCAGGCTTCCTTCCGTGCCCAGAGCCGTGCCCGGCCGGTATTGCGTTCGGCTGCGGGCAACCGGATCACAGCGTCCCTTTCCAGGGGCGTCAGGGCGACGTCGTCAAAGCCCTTGTAAGCGGCAGCGGAGACGCTCTCAAGGTCCACTCCCAGCAGGGTTCCGCAGGGCGGACGTACGACGGCGGCCAGCAGCACCCAGCCCGACGCCCGGGAGGCGCTAAGCACCAAAGGCGCCGGAGCGCCGTCGAGCATGAACCCTGGGCGGCCGTGATCCTGCCCGGGTCCGCACTGCGGGCAAACGTATGCGGGCGTGAGCCGGGTCGGGTCCACCTCGAGGAGCGACGCGGCGTAGCGCTGCGCGGCGATCCGCCCGGCAATGAACTCTTCACGGTCCTTGGATCCGGCGAACCTGAGGGCACGGCGCCGGGCCGGGGCCCCCAGCCGCTGGAGGCTGTCGCCGGGAACGGACACGTCGCCCAGCCTCTGCAGTTCCAGGACCGGGCTCCCCTTCGTCACCTCGCTGCCCACGCGACCTCCACATTTTCCAGATGGTTCCCACACCAAGGCTATCGGGATCATCCGCGGGGGCTGGTGGCCCATGATGCTTCGCGGAGTGAAGATTCTGCCGAAAATCGCGTCACGATTCCGGATGTCAACCCACTCAGCTTCATATGACCAATAACAAGGGTGACGTTCCGCAGGTTGTGGAACCGCCGCCCAGGTACTTTCGCTGAGGACTCACATGCCAGTTACGGAACCCCTGCTCACCATCGTTTTGGAGGCTGAGGAGGGCCTCGATCGCGAATCGGTTCTCTACAGGCGCATCGTTGCCGCAAGGCTCAGGTATGAGAACCTGTTCGTACTTCACCACGTCCGGGAGCCGCTGACCACAGGCAGCGTGGCACGTATCTGCGAATCCATCGAGACGAGGTACGTCGTGTTCCTTAAGGCCTCACACCAGGTCTCGGCGTCGTACGTCACCACCATGGTCGAGTATCTCCGTACACGTTCGGTGTATCTTGCTGAGCCCGTGATCTACACCGGAGCCCTGCCAAACAATGTTGAGACAACGAAGATCGACGACGCCTACCAGTACGCCCGCGACACAGACATCTTCGGTATCGCTTTCAACGTCCGCCGCCTCCAGGACGCCTTGGAGGCCGTTGGCGATGTCGACAGGTCGGCACTTTATCTGGCCTACCGGCTGTACTGGTCCATCGCGGAGGTCAAACCTCAAAAAACCGGCTTCTCGGTCGCTTCAGATACCAAGGCTGCGATTGGCCTGCAGGTGGCTCCGGAAACCAGCCGCCTGGTTCCGTTGATTCCTCTTGCTTCCAAGCAAATGCGCCTTCACCTGACCCGCTACCTTGCGCTCTACCTTCGGGGCATGCGCACCCAAAAAGCCGGAAACGTCAGTTTGGCGCACCTCCGGGACCTCATCCACACGTACCGGCTGGCAGAGCAGCTCACCTGGGTTGAACCCCTGCAGCCCGTCGAAGCCTTATGGATTCAGTGGCTGGTGACGCCGGAGGCCACCTCCTTCCTCTACAAGCAGCTCAGCGAGTGCGACGCCTACCTGGATTTCGCGGAAGGCCGCACCCCACCGGGACCCCGGATCCCCCTGTACAGTTTGCAGTTCGGAGGCGACACCGTAACCATCCACAAGTCCTATAGGCCCAGGGAATCCCGCCCCGGCTATTCCCAGGCAGACAGCTACGACTTCTACAGCCGGCCCATTACGCCGTCGTCCACCATCATCTTCTTCGACCGACCGCTTCAGGCCGACGACAACGCCGAGCACCTTTACGAATACTTCACCACGAAGCACCCGGAATTCACCGAAGCCTGCTTTGCGTTGAATCCGAAATCACCGGATTGGGAACGGCTGAGCAGGAAAGGCTTCAAGCTCATCCCGATTTTCACAGCAGAGTTCTACGAGAAGTTCCTGATCTCCGACCTCGTCGTCTCATCGCAAATCTACAACATCAGGTACAAGGGCAAGTCCTTTGCCAATTCACGGTTCATGTATTTGCAGCACGGCATTCAACTCAATGACATGACGGACTGGGTTATTTCCAAATACTTTGATGTCTTTGTGACCACGGGCCAACTCGAGGCCGACTACATGCGCGGGATAGCGCCGACCGAAACCCTCAATTCGGGTCTTCCCCGGTTCGAAGCCCTGGCCCGGGAAGGAACGGCGCCCCAACATTTGCTCTTCATGCCGACCTGGCGTTTCAACCTCCACCAGGCATCCACTGAACTTTTCGCCCGCTCCGCGTACTTCCGTGCCATCGATGCTGTCCTGACAGATCCAGTGCTTCTCGAATTCCTTGAGGACACGGGCCGGACCCTGCAGGTGAAACTCCACCCCAACGTGGAAAAGAGGTCCAGCCAGTTCAGCTTCTCGAAGAACGTCATCAGGTCCGGCTTGAGCTACCGGGAAGCGATTGCCTCGGCGGAGATGGTCTTCACTGATTACAGTTCGGCCGTGCTGGATGCAGCCTTCATGGGCACACCCATTGCCTACTATCACTGGGACGCCCCGGAATTTTTCCGCGACCAGCCCTACGAGGGCCGCGTCGATTACCTGCAGGATGGCCTGGGGCCCGTAGTGACGGAGCACGACCAATTGATCACGCATATCGTGCAGGAGCAATACCTCCGCCCGGACAAGCACTTTGAAAAACGCCGTGAGCGCTTTTTCCAGGGAGTCGACCCCACAAGAATCAATGCGACGATCGTAGAGAGGATGCTGAGTCTCTGATGAAGGAAATTCGACGCATTAAGCGGACCATCCGCGGATTAGTGGTGAAGGCGGCATATTCACCCTCCGGCACGCACATTGCCCGGAAAGTCCTGGCCTCATCAGAAAACGCACCTGTGCGGCGATTGATGGAGGCAAAGAATATGGAAGGCAGCATCCGACGACTTGCCTCGGAAAGCCTTCCACCGGGGACGTACTTCGCCAAGCTGACACTCCCCCAGTGGCAAGAGCACCAGGGCAAGGCCTTCCGGCTGCTCCAGGACCGGGAGGTTGTCTACGGAAACCTCATTGAGCCCCCGGCCCGTGGCTTTCCGCTGGAGTATCGGAACATCATTGTCACGTCAAAGGATCCAGCCCGGTTTTCCCTTGACATCGATACCCCGTACCACCTGGCGATCGGGCGGGGAGCCTTCACCACTCCCCAGCAGCTGAAGTACGACCAGCAATACGGAGTGGAACAGCACGGGGACATCTACTACTCGTTGCGTGGAAACAAGGTCAATCCGAAGAAAATACTGATCACCTTCCCCGGTTTCGGTCCCTCCACATCACGGATCTCCTACGCTGTCAGCTATCTCAAGGACCTTACGGCGCACGACCTCAAGGACACCCTTATGGTCTGTTTCCAGGACCGCTACTTGCCGGCCGGGTCCTACATGATGACGGACAATGCCGGCCGCCCGCTCTTCGACCGCATCAACCGAGCCATCGAGGAACTGCGGACGCGCTTCGACATCGACCCTGCGGAGATGCTGTTCTTCGGCGCTTCAAAGGGCGGCAGTATCGCCATCCAGTATGCGCAACACTTTCCGGCGGCCCGCCTGCTGATCGCGGTCCCACAAATGAACCTGCCGTACTACTTCAACAAGCCGTTTTTCCGTAACAACCTTTTCCTCAGCGACCCCCTTCGCCGCATGGTCCAGCCTGAAGAGAACCTGCGTCAGTACTTCAGGGAGGGCCGGACCATCGACTACTTCTATACCAACTCCGACGAACTGAGCAATCACTCACTCATCGAACTCGTCAAGGATGTCCCGCACCTCACCAAGTACCGGATTGACGGAGGGCACTCGGAGGTTGCCCGGGCAGCCCTCCCTGCGATGCTCGGCCTCATCCGTGAGTTCCTTCATGGTCCACAACACCGCTCCTTCTCGTGTGAAAACGTGCGGGTCCTTCCCCAAGAGCATGGGGTCCAACTGCAGGCCCGACTGGACCAGACCGGATCGACAATCGGTACGGCGAACTGGTTCATCGAGGGATGGCTGGGAAAGACACGCTTCCGGCAATTGATGACTGACCACTCCTACAATTTCGTGAAGTACACGAACCACAACCAGCGGCTTTTCCCAGCCTATGATCCCCTCGATGCACTCTCTGCGGTCGTAGCAATTGAACCCACACGAACCACCTGGACGGGTCGCCTTCCGCAAGGTGTCGTGGCTGCAGGGCACGATGACCGCTTGGATCCCTCCTCGACGCCATTGGACCTCGAAGCGAAGCAGACCAGGTCGTATGCGCTCCTGGACGGTGACAAACTCAGCCGCTCCTTGTATCGGAGCACCAAGGCGAACGCGGATGGTGACACCATGGAGCTCCATTTTGTCGCTGACATCGACTCCGACGTCTCCATGATCCCGATCGATAGGGGAACACACAGGGCATCACACATTGCTGTGGTGGAGCTCTTGGATGGGTGGGATTTGGCGGAGCTCCTGGCTTTGAGGTTCGTCATCGCCTCGGGTGCACAGCGGTTGCTCATGGTGCTCCACGACGTTGAGCCCCTCACCGAGGCCGCAGAAGCCCTCCAGCGCGTCGACTGGCCGAAAAGCACCGTCATGGTGACCACTGCGGACGACGCGTCGGCCATCGGGGAAATGGCAGCACATGTCTACTAGGGGCGAGGCACCCACCCAAACCACCAGCCAAGGCAGCCAAGTGATCCGCTCCTATGCGGATGTCCCTGGAATCCGACACAACACGGTGCACCTCAACCCGGCGGCCGGATCAGAGTTCCAGGCATCGCTGGTGGAGTTTGTGGGCACGGGAAATACCCTGTATATCGAAGACGGCGTCAAACTGCGCAATTCCAGGCTGAGGTTCCTGGGCAATGACTCCGTCATCCACCTTCGCCGTTTTCCGCGGCACCTGCGAGTGGTGGTGACCGTCTTCGAGGATTCGGTGCTTTACCTCGGCCCGGGAGCCTCGTTCACGTCCGAGGCGCGCTTCCTGCCTACCGAACGTAAACACGTCATCATTGGCAGCGATGCCATGTTTTCATCCCGTGTCGTCTTCCGGACTGCCGACCCACACCTCATCTATTCCGTCCACGATCGTCAACGGCTGAATCCCAGCGAATCCATTTGGGTGGGAGACCACGTATGGCTCGGCGAGGATGTGCTGCTGCTCAAAGGTGCCCGGGTCGGGTCGGGTCGGGCAGCATCCTGGCGGCGCGGGCGCTGGTCACCAAAAGCATGCCATCGAACTCGACCTTGGCCGGCGTCCCCGCCAAGGTCGTAGGCTCCGGCATCTTTTGGACGAGGCCTTCGGTTCACGGGTTCAGCCAGGCGCAAACGGATCGAAGTTCCGTTTTTCCGGACGACCGGTTTGTCTACAGCCACGATCCGGAGGTCCTGGACCCGGACGTCCTCCTGAGCCAATTGGACTCAGCGGCATCAGGAGCCGAACGCTCGGAATGGTGCCATCGGCTCGACAGCATGACTGCCAAAAACCGCTTCTTCATCTAAAGGGGGAAAGAAAATATCCCCGGAACCAAGAGGTTCCGGGGATATTTTCCACACACAGCGTTTGATCAGCGCTGGACGGCTCCGAACCTTTCGGCAGCGACAGCCACAGCCGCCGCCCGGGCTTCGGAGGCTTCGTCCGCCGTCAGGGTGCGGTCCCCTGCCCGGAACCGGAGTCCGAACGCGAGCGACTTCCTGCCCTCTTCAATCCCTGCACCCTGGTAGACATCGAACAAGGCCACGTCTTCCAGCAGTTCCCCCGCACCTTCCCGGAGGGCTGCCAGGACATCGTCTGCCGGCACCTCCTGCGGAACCACCAGGGCGACATCCTGGGTTGCCACGGGGAACCCGGAGATGTGCTTGGCCACAATCACGTCTGCGGCAGCCTGGAAAAGGACGTCGACGTCGACCTCTACGGCAACGGACCGGGCCGGCATGTCCTGCGCGGCCAGCAGCTTCGGGTGCAGTTCACCGGCGTATCCCACCAGTTCCCCACTGCGCAGCGCGAGCTTGGCGGCGCGCCCGGGGTGGAAGGCCTGGTGGCTTCCCTGGCTCACCACGAGCTCCACGCCGAGGACATCGCCAATCAGCCGTGCAATGTCCAGGCCATCTGCCCAATCCCAGGCGCGGGGTGTGTGCGTCGCGGCAGCGGGAGAATCATGGCCCGTCAGGACCGCGGCGATGTGCAGCGGCTGGTGCGGAACGCCGTCGAACAGTCCCTCAAGAACATCATCGGCGGGTTTGACGCCCAACGGCGGGATGGAATCGGTGCCCAGCTTTTCACCGGGCAGGAACACCGAACCGGCTTCATACAGCGCCAGGTCGCGGAAGCCCCGCGAATGGTTACGGCGGGCCACCTCAATCAAGCCCGGGAGGATGGAGGTCCGGAGGTAGCCGTGTTCCTCGCTGATCGGGTTGGCGAGCTTCAGCGCCGGACGCCCGGCGCCTTCCACGGCCACACCAAAGGTGTCGTTTGCTGCCTTGGTAACGAAGGGGTAGGACAGTACCTCGGTCAACCCGGCATCGGCAAGGGCCTGGACGACGCGCCGCTTTTGCTGCTGGGTGCGGCTGAGGCCACGCCCCGGAGGCGCCACCGGCAGGGTGGCAGGGATGTTGTCGTAGCCCACCAGGCGGGCGATTTCCTCGGAGAGGTCCTCCTTGGTTTCGAGGTCGTTGCGCCAGCTCGGTGCCGTGACGATGTAGCCGGCTCCGGACTTCTCTACGACAGCACCGAGGTCCACCAGGGACGTGGTGATCTGTTCTTCGGTGAAGTCGATGCCAATGCGCTTGGAGGCGAAGTCGGCCGGCAACTCGATGGTGACGGCATCGGGCGCGGTACCGACGTCGGTCCCGGTCTCGTCAGCGGTGCCGCCGGCCAGTTCGACCAGCAGGTCGACGACGCGCTGCGCGGCAATGTTCGCCACATGCCAGTCGACGCCACGCTCAAAGCGCTTGGACGCCTCGGACGGCAGCTTGTGGCGGCGGCGCGAGCGGGCAATCGACACCTCGTCGAAGTGGGCAGCCTCCACCAGGATGTTGGTGGTGGAGTCCGACACTTCGGTGTGGGCGCCGCCCATGACGCCGGCAATGCCAATGGCACCGGAGTCGTCGGTGATCAACAGGTCCTCGACGTCGAGAGTGCGCTCTTTGTCGTCCAGGGTAGTGATCTTCTCCCCCGCCACGGCGCGGCGCACCACGATGTCGCCGGAGAGCTTATCGAGGTCGTAGCAGTGGTTGGGCTGGCCGAGCTCCAGCATGACGTAGTTGGAAATATCCACCGGAAGCGAGATGCTCCGGATGCCCGCAAGGCGCAGGCGGGAGGACATCCAGGGCGGCGTGGGGCGCGACGGATCAACGTCACGGACCGTGCGCGCTACGAAGCGGTCGCATCCGGGCTTGCCGTAGATGGGAGCGTCGTCGTTGAGCTTGACGCCGTAACCACCCTGCAGGCTGGCCGGTGCAGTGACCTTGGACGCGGGATCAGTGAAGGTGGTGCCGGTGGCATGCGCGTATTCCCGGGCCACACCACGGATGGAGAACGCGTAGCCGCGGTCCGGAGTGACGTTGATTTCCGCGGCCTGGTCGTAGAGGCCCAGCAGTTCCATGGCGTCCGTGCCGATCTCCGGGTCGAGGCCGATGCTGGACAGCACCAGGATGCCGTCGTGGTCCTCGCCGATGCCGAGCTCACGCACGGAAGCGATCATGCCGGCGGAAAGGTGTCCGTAAGTCTTGCGTGCGGAGATGTGGAAGTCTCCGGGCAGCACGGCGCCGGGCAGTGTCACCACTACCTTGTCGCCTTCCACGAAGTTGTGGGCACCGCAAATGATGCCCTGCACACCGGAAGGATCGATGCCCTTGCCGGTCAGCGTCTGTTCCTGTCCTTCCGGAACCACCCGGACCTGGCACCAGTTGATGGTCTTGCCGTTGGTCTGCGGTTCCTTGACCAGGCTCAGCACCTGGCCAACCACGATCGGACCCTGCAGGGTATCGGTGGGCCGGTGGACGGCTTCTTCTTCAAAGCCGACCTTGACCAGGTCCGCCATGACGTCTTCGGCCGTGGCATCGGCCGGTACCTGCGCGAACTCACGCAGCCAGGAAAGTGGGATACGCACTGTTAGATCTCCATCCCGAAGTGCTCGCTGAAACGTACATCGCCCTCGATCATGTCGCGCATGTCGCCGACCTCGTTGCGGAACATGAGCGTGCGCTCGATGCCCATGCCGAAGGCAAAACCTGAATAGACGTCCGGATCGATGCCGGCCGCCCGCAGGACGTTGGGGTTGACCATGCCGCAGCCACCCCATTCGATCCAGCGCGGGCCGCCCTTGGCTCCCGGGTGCCAGATGTCCAGTTCGGCGGACGGCTCCGTGAACGGGAAGTAGTTGGGACGCAGCCGGATCGAAGCTTCCTCGCCGAACATCTGGCGCGCAAAATGTTCCAGCGTGCCACGCAGGTCGGCCATGCTCAGGTTCTTGTCGATGGCGAGGCCCTCGAACTGGTGGAACACAGGCGTGTGGGTGGCATCGAGTTCGTCCGTGCGGAACACCTTGCCCGGGCACAGCACGTAGATGGGCACCTCACGCTCCAGCATCGAACGGACCTGCACTGGAGAAGTGTGGGTGCGCATGAGCAGGTGTGCTTCAGGAGGCTCCACGAAGAACGTGTCCTGCATTTCGCGGGCCGGGTGGTCCGGTTTGAAGTTCAGGGCATCGAAGTTGAACCATTCGGACTCGACTTCGGGTCCCTCGGCGATCTCCCAGCCCATGCCGACGAAGATGTCCGATACGCGGTCCTGAAGGGTGGACAGCGGGTGGCGGGCACCGGCCCGTCGGCGCCGGGGCGCGGCAGTCACATCGACCGTTTCCTCCACGAGGATGCGGGCGTCGTTCTCCGCCTCAAGAACAGCGGTCCGCGCTGCGAGCGCCTGGTTGACCCGGCCCCGGGAGGAACCCATGAGCTTTCCCGCTGCAGCCTTGTGCTCCTTGGCGAGGCCACCGATTTCACGGTTGGCAAGGCTGAGCGGAGACTTCTCGCCGGTGTGGGCGAGGCGTACGGCCTTGAGTTCATCGAGGGTGGACGCAGCTGCAATGGCAGCGAGCGCGTGCTCTACGGCAGCGGTGATGGCAGCTTCATCCAACGGATTCGGGATGGCAGCGCCTGGCAAAGTGTCAGTCATCTACTGTTCTTAGCTACGAGTCGGGAGCGGCCCTGGCAACGGGCCTTCGATACGAATGGCAGTGTTCGCGCCGAAGCTCACCCCGGACTGCGGACACTCCCTTCAGTCTAATTGAACGTGGTGGGCCGGTTTTAACCGGTTCGGGCGGTGGCGTCGAAGACTGGCGTGGGGTTTAGCATGGCCTCATGACTCCCGGACAGCGCCTGCGCCAGGTCGCCAACGTCCTGAACCTGAGCACGCCCTTGGGCCTCCTGGTTGCGGCCGCGTCCCGGTCGCGCGTGGCCCCCGGCCCCCGCGGGCTGCTGATCGCTTCCGGTTACAGGTGGAGGCTCCCCCACGCCGGTGCATTCACCGTAGGCAATGTCATTCTCTACCGGGCACCCGCAGGCGAGGCAGGACGCAGCGCGCTCCTCCTGGGTCACGAGGAGCGGCACAGCACCCAATATGCCTACTGCCTGGGTCTGCCGTTCCTGCTCGCCTATGGTGTGGCGGCGGCTTGGTCCCTGGCCAGCGCCGGCGATCCGGCGTCGAAGAACTTCTTTGAGCGCCAGGCGGGCCTGGCGGCGGGAGGCTATGTCAGGACAGACATCACCAGGACTGCAGGCACAAAGAACGGGGTTGAGTCATGAAACGCACCATTACCGTCACGGGTACGGCCAGCGCCACAGCGGTTCCGGACCTGGTTACCTTGACCTTGGGGGTGGAGACCCGCAGGGATTCGGCGGCAGCTGCCTATGACGACGCCGGGAGGGCGGCTGCCGCGGTCGGCGACAGCCTGCGCGCGGCCGGCATCCGGGACGCCGACCTCCGTACCAGCGGCCTGAATCTGCGGGCGGATCTCGTGTGGGTGGAAGGGCAAGGCCAAAAGGTCACCGCGTACGTCGCGTCCACCACCCTGCAGGTGGGAATCCGGTCCCACGCCGAGGCCCCGGCCGCCATTGCCGCGGCTGTTGCAGCCGGCGGAAACGATATCCGGATCAACGGGGTTGAACAGGGCTTTGCCGATGCCGCCGAGGTGGAGGCCCGGGCCCGGGAGGCGGCGTGGAAGGACGCTCGAGGGAGCGCGGAACAGTACGCGGCTCTGGCCTCCGCAACCTTGGGCCGGGTGGTTGCCATCTCCCAGCAGCCCTCTCATGCTGCGCCCGTCCCCATGGGGGGAATGGTGCGGGCGTACGCTGCAGAGGCATTGCCCCTGGAGGCCGGGGAAACGTCGGTGACTGCGGGCGTGGTGGTGGAGTGGGAACTCCTGGACGGGTAATCGGCGGACGCGGGTCCGGAAGGGCCGTCTTCAGTGGAGGGCGCCGCCGGCGAGGCGCGCATCCACGGGTGTTGCCAGTGCGGTCTTCGCGATAACCGCCAACCCGCGGGCCATCTGGTCCAGTTCCATGGACGGCCCTTGGGTTCCGGCCTGCCCGGGGAGCCACGGGACGTGGACGAAGCCGCCACGCGCCTGTCGGCCCGAGGTGGCCAGGTGGTGCATCAGTCCGTAGAAAACATGGTTGCAAACGTAGGTACCGGCCGATTGTGAAATGTCGGCTTTGATTCCTTCAATCTGAAGATCGCGAAGGGCGGCCTTGATGGGCAGTGTGGTGAAGTAGGCCGCAGGGCCGCCCTCCACGACCGCTTGGTCCACGGGCCGCCTCCCCTTGTTGTCAGGGATGCGCGCGTCATCACAGTTGATCGCCACCCGCTCCAGGGAGATCCGGGCCCGGCCCCCTGCAAGTCCGGCGCTGATGACCAGTTCCGGATCCAGCAGGCCCATGGCTTCGGCGAGGGCCTCCCGGGACTCATTGAAGACGCAGGGCAACTGGACCGCTTCCACCTCATGCCCTTCCCCGGCGAGGATGCCCCTTGCTCCCAGCACAGCCTGCCATGACGGATTGAGGGTGTCGCCTCCAAAGGGCTCAAAACCCGTCAGCAGAATCATGAAGCCACCTTAGCAATGGCCGGTCGCAAGCCGCGCCAATCCTTGACTTAACTTAGAACATATATTCGAATAGACTTCATGAGATGGGACGCGCAAGCACTTTCACCGACGCGTGAACCGGATTCCGGGATTGACCGCAATCCTGCTCCTGGCCCTGCCCCGGCCATGGACGCACTGATCCCGCTGGCCGGGCTTGTGCGTTCCATCTCTACACCCGAATTCTCCGGAGTCACCTTCCATGAGGTCACCGCCAAGTCAGTGCTCAACAAGGTGCCACCGGGTTCGAACATGCCTTTCGAATGGACCGTGAATCCCTACCGGGGCTGCAGCCACGCGTGCGTCTACTGTTTTGCCCGGAAGACCCACACCTATCTTGAGTTCGACGCCGGACGGGACTTCGACTCGCAGGTGGTAGTGAAGATCAACGCAGCAGAGGTCCTCCGGAAGGAACTGTCAAAGCCCTCATGGGGCAGGCACCAGGTGGCCTTGGGAACCAACACGGATCCCTACCAACGGGCCGAAGGCCGCTACGCCCTCATGCCGGGCATCATCCGTGCACTGGCAGAGTCAGGGACGCCCTTCTCCATTCTCACCAAGGGCACGTTGCTGGCCCGGGATATCCCGTTGCTCAAGCACGCCGCCACGATGGTCCCCGTAGACCTTGGCATCTCCCTGGCCATGACCAACCAGGACCTGGCCGATGTCATCGAGCCTGGAACGCCCTCCCCCAAAGCACGGCTGAAGCTCATATCCCGCTTGCGGGACGCAGGTCTGGGCTGCGGTGTCATGGCCATGCCCATCCTCCCTTGGCTGACTGATTCGGATGAAGCCCTGGATGCCCTCTTCGGCGAATTGGCCAAGGCAGGTGCCACCGGCGTCACGGCCGGGGCTCTGTATCTCAAGCCCGGTACCCGCGAGTGGTATATGGACTGGCTCGCTTCGCACCACCCGGAACTCGTGGGCCGCTACCGGAGGCTTTACGGCAAGGGTTCCTACGCGTCCACCGAATACAGGAGCTGGCTGGCCGGACGCATCAACTACTTCAAGGGCAAGCATGGTTTCTCAGGTTCTCATGGCTTCAGCCACCGGAACGCGCGCTCTCCGGGGGCGGGTCCGGATGTATCGGCGGATGACCCCCGCGGCACCAGTCCGTCACTGTCCGGGCAGCAACCCCTGTTCTGAGCCGCCAAGAGGCACAGCGGCCCCGGCGTGATCCAGGAGCGCGCGCACTATCGGAAAGTCGGCGGGAATCCAGTCAAGTTCCAAGGCACCGCCGGTCTGGTCCAGCGGCATCCACCGCAGTTCGTCGTGGTCTTCCAAGGGCCGTGGCTCGCCCTCAAGCACCTCGGCGAACCATACCCGCATCACAGCACGCTCATTCAGCGGCCATCCGCGGGGCTCCCCGGACGGCAATTCGACCCCCAACCGGACCTCTACGCCAAGCTCTTCGCTCAGTTCGCGGTGCAAGGCCGCTTCGGGCTGTTCGCCATCCTCAATTTTTCCGCCCGGGAATTCCCACATCCCCGCCAGGTGCGGTGGCGAAGTGCGCCGGGCGGCCAGCAGCATGCGGGGGTTCTCCAGGGAATCGACGATTGCGGCGCCCACGACGTTGATCAATCCAGTCACGGAAACAGTCTAGGTGCCCTGGAGCATGGGCCTCGTCACAAGAGACCCTTCCGGCAGCGTCATCACGACTAAGCTTGTTATCGGATTTCTCCGACTCTCCCAGCCGCCAGGCAACCCAGAAGCAGGCTTATGACTACCACCGTGTCCCCGACCGCCCCAACCGTCCGAAAGAAGCCCCACCTCGGCCTCGCCATCCTGGCCCTGGCCATGGGCGGTTTTGCGATCGGCACCACCGAGTTCGCCATGATGGGCCTGCTCAAGGAAGTGGAGCAGGGTCTGCAGATCAGCACGCCGGAGGCCGGCAACCTGATCTCCGCCTATGCGCTGGGAGTGGTCATCGGAGCACCGGTGTTCGCCGCATTTGGTGCCAAGCTGCCCAGAAAACACCTCGCCCTCGGCCTGATGCTGTTCCTGGCCATCGCCAACCTCACGTCGTTCATCGCGCCTGACTATGGCTTGATGCTGCTCTCACGGTTCGCCTCGGGCCTGCCCCACGGCGCTTTCTTTGGTGTGGCCGCGGTCATCGCCGCAGGGCTGGTGGCCCCCACCAAGCGAGGCTGGGCCATCTCCATGGTCATGGCCGGGCTCACGGTATCCAATGTCATCGGCGTGCCCTTGGCTACGTGGGTGGGCCAAACCTTCGGCTGGCGGCTGCTGTTCGTCATCGTGGGCGCCATCGGGCTGGCAACTGTAGCCATGGTATGGAAATTCGTGCCGTTCGAAGCCGCCCACCCGGAGGCCAGTATCCGCCGGGAGCTTGGCGCACTCAAACGGCTCCAGGTGTGGTTGGCACTCCTGATCGGCATCATCGGCTTTGGCGGTTTCTTCGCCGTCTACACCTACATTGCCCACACCATGACCGGCGTGGCGGGTATCCCCGAAAGCCTCATCCCGGCCGTGGTGGCGCTGTACGGCCTGGGCATGGTGGTGGGCAACATCATCGGTGGACGCCTCGCGGACCGTTCGGTGATGGGCACCATCTACTGGATCATGCCGGGCATCGCACTTGCCCTGGTCGTTTACGCGGTGGCCGCCCACTGGGCGTGGTCAGCGTTCGCCATGGCCTTCGTCGTAGGTGGCATCGGATCCATGCTGACTCCGGCGCTGCAGACCCGCCTCCTGGATGCGGCACCCGGGGCAGCGTCGCTGGCCTCATCCCTCAACCACTCGGCCTTGAACATCGCCAACGCCCTGGGTGCCTTCCTCGGCGGCACAGTCATCGCCTGGGGCTGGGGGTACGTGGCCCCCGCCCTGGTGGGCGCCGTCCTGGCCGTCCTCGGCCTGGGGGTCGCCGTGGTCAGTGGCCTGCTGGAACGCAGGAGACCGCTCGCGTCCTGAAGGCAGCCCGGTCCAGTCGCGGCACAAGGCTGCGAATCCTGGCCCCCTGCAAAGACAAAAAGCCATGGGCTCCGCACCTGCGGAGCCCATGGCTTTTCCGGTTTCTTCCTGAACGGACCTGACTACGCCTTCACGCGTTCCAGGTCCGGTTCCAGATAGATGACCCGGGCAATCGGAACCGCCGCACGGATGCGCTGCTCGGCGTCGTCAATTACCTTGGCGATCGACTGGCCGGTATCAGCGGCACCCATGGTGATCTTGGCAGCAACCAGCAACTCGTCCGGTCCCAGGTGCAGGGTCTTGAGGTGGATGATGCGTGTTCCGTCAGCCTCAAGGGCTCCCGTGATCCGGGCGACGTCGTCCTTGGTGGCGGACTCCCCCAGCAGCAGCGACTTGGTTTCCAGCGCCAGGACCACGGCGATCGCCACCAGCAGGAGGCCGATCATGGCGGTACCCAGGGCATCCCACACGCCATCGCCGGTAATCAGCGTCAGGCCGACGCCGAACAAGGCGAATATGAGGCCCAGGAGTGCACCGAGATCCTCCAGCAGGATGACCGGCAGCTCCGGCTGCTTGGCGTTGCGAACGAACGACACCCAGCCCTGCTTGCCACGGACGTGGTTGGATTCGATGATGGCCGTCCGGAACGAGAACGACTCCGCGATGATGGCACCCACCAGGACAGCCAACGGAACCCACCAGAAGTCACCCTCGATGCCGTGCGGGTGCTGGAACTTCTCCCATGCCTCGTACAACGCAAAAAGGCCACCGACGCTGAAGAGCACAATGGACACGATGAAAGCGTAGATATACCGTTCGCGGCCGTAGCCGAAGGGATGCTCGGCGCTTGCAGCACGCTTGGCGCGCTTGCCGCCCACCAGGAGAAGCACCTGGTTGCCTGAGTCGGCCACCGAGTGGATGGCCTCGGCGAGCATGGACGATGACATCGTCAGGATGAACGCGATGAATTTGAGTACGGCGATGGTCAGGTTCGCGGCAAGGGCCGCCACGATTGCTTTGGTACCGCCACTAGCAGCCACGAAAGCTTCACCTCTTCGGTTTCGGGAAAGTATTGTCTGTGCCAAGAAGAGTCGTCATCGTCTGATCTTGCAAGCAATACCGTACCCGTGTCCGGGGATTTTAAGCATTCACGACCCGGGCGCCCTGCTGCGACCGGGCACTGGCGTAGAGGCATACGGTGGCCGCGGTACCCAGATTGAGGCTTTCGGCCGCCCCGTATACAGGCACAGCAACCCGATGGTCGGCCAACGCCAATTCGGCGTCGGACAGCCCCTGGGCCTCATTCCCGAAGAGCCAGGCCGTGGGATCTTCAAGGGCGTACTCTGAGGGTGCACTGCCCACGCCCATCCGGCGGGCGGCGTTCTGATCCTGCAACTGGTCCAGGTTCACGGATCCGTACCCGTCGGCCGCAAGGACACCAATCCCGCGCTCCTTGCACCGGGCCACCAGGTCAGCCACCTCCACACCGAGCACTACGGGCAGGTGGAACAACGAACCCGCAGTGGAACGGACCGCCTTCGGGTTGTAAATATCCACGCTGGAACCGGTGAGGATGACGGCGTCCGCCCCGGCGGCGTCCGCCGCGCGCAGGACCGTCCCCGCATTACCCGGGTCACGGACCTGGCACATCACGGCAAGAAGTTGCGGGCCGGCGTCGAGGACGTCTTCAAGCCCGACGTCAACGAAGGAGCAGACCGCCACGATGCCTTGCGGGTTCACGGTATCCGCCATGGCGGACAGGACGTCGTCTGTAGCCAGGCGCAGCCGGGTACCCCGGGCGAGGTCGTCCAGTTCCGGGAGCCGGTCGAGGCACGCCTGGCTCGCGTACACTTCATGCACGACGGCGGATCCTCCCGCCGCTGTCCGTTCACGGTGAAGGACCAACGCCTCACGTACCGCCTGCGGACCTTCGGCCAGGAAGCGACCACGCTTTAAACGCGCCGGACGCCCGGCAAGCTTTGCGACATCCTTCACCCGATCTGCTCGGGGGTTGGTCATCGGAAAGTCTTGCGGGCGTCCGGTGTTGTTCATATAAAGAACTTTAGCCGCAGGTGCGACTAGTTCTTGATCTGCTGGCGGGCTTCGCCACCTGCGGGCTCGTAGCCTGCAGCCTTGGCAGCCTCAACGGTGGAGAACCAGTACTCAGCAGCGGTGTTCTCGTACCAGGTGGAACCCGGAACGTGGTACTTCTTGGACTCGGCGTTGCCCTTGATGGCAAAGCCCTCCGGAGCACCCTCGCCGTCAACGGCTGCAACAGCGCCATCGATGGCCGGCTTCTCGGAAACAACAGCCTTGACAGCGGTAGCCGTGGCGGCAGCCGGAGCAACCTTGGCAGCCTTGGGAGCTGCAACGTCGGCCTTGGCCGCCGGAGCGGAGGTGTCGGACGGCAGGGCAGCCTTGGCAACGTTCACCAGGGCAGCGAATGCGTTGGCGTCCGAGACAGCCAGCTCAGCAAGCATGCGGCGGTCAACCTCAACCTCAGCAGCCTTCAGGCCCTGGATCAGGCGGTTGTAGGTGAGGCCGTTGGCGCGGGATGCGGCGTTGATGCGCTGGATCCAGAGGCGGCGGAAGTCGCCCTTGCGCTTGCGGCGGTCGCCGTAGCTGTAAACAAACGAGTGCAGCAGCTGCTCTTTTGCCTTGCGGTAAAGGCGCGAACGCTGACCGCGGTAACCCTTGGCGCGTTCGAGGACAACCCGGCGCTTCTTGTGGGCGTTGACCGCCCGCTTCACACGTGCCACGTGCGTACTCCTTCAGAAATCTTTATCCCAAGCTGCTACTGCCGGGAAACCCGGCGGCCTGAGAAGGCTTTTGGTGTAGTCGGTGTCCGCCGGACGGCGGCAACCAAAGTGCTTGGAACTTAGACGCCCAGCATCTTCTTGATGACCTTGGCATCGCCCTTGAAGACGATCTTGTCGCCGGCGAGGCGGCGGGTCAGGGTGGTGGGCTTGTGCTCCAGGTAGTGGCGGCGGTTGGCCTGCTGGCGCTTCAGCTTGCCGGTGCCGGTCAGCTTGAAGCGCTTCTTAGCACCGCTGTGGGTCTTCATCTTCGGCATGGGAACCGATCTCCTTACGTATCCGCGGACAGTGTCCGCAGTTCTTTCGTGCAGCCGGCCTGCTGGGGCCGGCGTGCTGGTTGCTTGCCGTGGAGGCAGGGCCTCCGAGGCGTCGAACTAGTTGGTCTTGCGTGAAGCAGGCTTCGGCGTGGCCTTGGGCGCTGCCGGCCGTGCACCCGGCTTGGGTGCTGCAGGCTTTGCCACTGGCTTCGGAGCCGAAGGAACAGCCGGCTTCGGTACGGCAGGAACTGCGGGCTTGGGAGCCTGCGCTGCCGGAGCTGCCTCCGCGGCTGCCGGCGCCACAGCTTCAGCCTTGGATTCCTCGGCCACGGCCCTGGTTTCCTCAACCGGAGCCGGTGCGGCCTCGGCCTGGGTTTCCTCAACCGGAGCCGGTGCGGCTGCGGCCACAGGAGCCTCTGCCTCAGGAGCCTGGGCTTCCTGGGCCGGCGCTTCAACGGCGACGGATGCCTGGGCGTCCTCGGCCACGGGGGCAGCGGTGTCCTGGTCAGGCTCCCCGGCGGAACCCACCAGCCCTGCCGGAAGAAGGTCGCCAAGGGTCTGCGTCATCGGTCCCTGGTCGCCCGAGGTGTCCACCCGCGCGGCGGCCTTGGCCTCGTTCTGTGCCTTGGCTTCGGCGCGCTGTGCTGCGCGGCGGGCCTCAGCCTTGGCTTCGGCCTTGTTCTTGAGCGGACCAATCACCATGACCATGTTGCGGCCATCGATACGCGGGCTCGACTCGACAACGCCAACCTCGGCAACATCTTCGGCGAAGCGCTGCAACAGGCGGATGCCCATTTCGGGGCGCTGCTGCTCACGGCCACGGAACTGGATCATGGCCTTGACCTTGTCACCGGCGCCGAGGAAGCGCAGTGCGTGCCCCCGCTTGGTTTCGTAGTCGTGCTTGTCGATCTTCAGGCGGAAACGGATTTCCTTGAGAACCGTGTTGGTCTGGTTCTTCCGGGCTTCCCGGGCCTTGACCGCTGCCTCGTACTTGTACTTGCCAAAGTCCATCAACTTGCACACAGGGGGCTTGGCCTGCGGGGCAACTTCAACGAGATCGAGATCGGATTCGGCAGCAAGACGCAGGGCGTCTTCGATGCGGACAATTCCTACCTGTTCGCCGGCAGGGCCGACCAGCCGCACCTCGGGGACGCGGATACGCTCATTGATTCTTGGCTCGCTAATGTTAAAGCTCCTGTGGTTGTGGTGAGTTCACCGGCAAATAGAGAAGGCCTCCAATTGCAGGTGCAATCGAAGGCCTCAAAGATCGGTTCAGCGGGCCCTGAAACCAGGGCCTGCCCACACCCGCACGGCAACCGCCCTGCTTGTGTCCGACCAAGTACCCGGCAACCTCTTGTCCCGGTTGGGATCTGTCCCGGAGGGAGCGGCTGACGCGGGTGGGAGAGAACTCCGCTTGCAAACTGAAAATCAATTCTACAGAAATAACCCGCCCAGTGCACATTGCACGCGGCGGGACCATTCATGCTGAATAACGACTTCCAGTCGGTCTGTGTCAAGCTTACCAGTATGAGCACTGAAGACAGCAATTCCCGCAACTCCTACAGCGATGACGCTCCCGCCGGTTCCGGAGTTTCCCAGCAGATCCGCGACATCGCAGAAGTCCCCGCCGTAGAGGTCATCACCACCGGCGCCGTGCACCTCATGAGCGCTGCGGCAGTGAAGGTGGGACTTGCCGACGACCCCAACGCGGACGATCTGAAGGATCTCGACGAAGCCCGCAAGCTCATCACCGCCCTGGCTGGACTGGTCACGGCTGCCGCTCCGGAAATCGGCTCGCAGCACGCCGGTCCCTTGCGGGACGGGCTGCGGTCCCTCCAGTTGGCCTTCCGCGAAGCTTCCCTGATTCCGGACGCTCCCGGGAAGGGCCCGGGCGAAAAGTTCACCGGGCCGGTCAACTGACCTCCCCCACGAGCCTGCAATAGCCAAACGGCGGGCCGAACCCACAAGGTTCGGCCCGCCGTCGTGGTTTATCGCCTGGTTGTGGCCACCAGCCGGCTGAAGCCCCAACGGTGCGGCCATACCGCCGCCCGGGGATGCCGCGATCAGACCCGGGCGGACCGACGCCGCAGCGACATCAGGACCAGTCCCGCACAGCAGAGCACAACCCCGGCCGAGCCCACGGCAGCGAAACCGCCCCAAGGACCCACGGAGTCGATGAAGACACCGGCCAGGGGCGAACCCAAGGCCACTCCGGCAGTCAGTGCGGAGCCATACCAGCCCATGGCCTCGCCACGGCGTTCCTCATCCACGAGGTCCGCGACCTTCTCCGATGACGCCGACAGGACCGGAGCGCACAATAAACCGGGCAGGATGGACAGCAGTGCGAGCGACCAGGTGTCCTGGGCAAAACCCATGGGAATGGTCAGGGCGGCCATGCCGAGGAGGAGCAGCATGGGCGAAACCTGCCGCTTCATGCCGCCATAGATCAAACCGCCCACCACCGATGCCGCGCACCAGAAGAAGAACACAATGCCGATCTGGTTCTCGTGGCCACCGCGTTCAAGCAGCCCCACAATGCTCACATCCGAGCCGCTCAGCACCATGCCCGCACCGGCAGCCACGGCGAACAGCGCAGCTACGGAGACCGTGAACCACGTGAAGTTCCGTGCGACCCTGTGGCGCAGGGCCGCCGTCCGCGAGGCGGCGGGAGCCATCTCCGACGCCGCCTCCTGCACGTGGCCAGGCGCCGAGGCCACCATCGCGGCTTCAGCTGCGGCGAGGTCGTCCGCGGCACGTTCCGCGGACTCCTCCGGCGTGCAGGCGTCCTCGCTCCTGGTCGGCGGGTTGAACCACATCAGGAACAAGCCGGCCACCGACACGGAGATTCCCACAGCGGTCAGGCCGAGCGCCGAAAAGCCGCTGGTGGCCACCACCGCGCCAATCGCCGGGCCAATCATGAAGACGAGTTCGGTGGCGATGGAATCGAGTGCGTACGCGGACCGGCGCTGCTCGCCATCCACCATGACGCCAAGCGACTGCCGGACGACGCTGAAAATGGGCAAGGTGAACAGCCCGCCCACAAAGACCAGGGGCAGCAGCCAGGAATATGACACATGCGGAACGATGGACCAGATGACCGTCTCCGACACGACGGAAGGTATCAACGCTTTCCTGAGGCCCACCGTATCGACCCGCCGGCCACGCCACGGGGCACCAACGGCAATGCCGATGGTCATGACCGCGGCGGCGGCGCCGGCGGCAGCGTAGCCTTCTCCCAGCGTCATGACGATATGCAGCGTCAGCAGGACACCGGCCGCCGAGTGCGGAATCCGCGCCACCATGCCCACAAGCAGCAACCGCCTCACCGGACGGATGGCCAGCATCTCTTTGTAGAGAGCGAAGTTCACAGCTTCTTTCCTCTTGTTCCCCCGGGGCAGCCCCGGGATGAACGGGTGCTGCCGTTAGTGCAGCCCGGGCTCCTGCGCCGCACGCTGCAGTTTTACTTCAATGGAGTCCACGCCCTCAGCGAAGGCCTCCATGTTTGCCCAGGCCTCGTTGAGGCCGGACACGAGCTGCTGGACGGCGCCGGCGTCCAGCCCGTCTTCGAGGTAGAGCACCACCTGGAGTTCCGGACCCGCACCACCACCGGACACCACCTGTCCATCCGCGGCCCGTGCAGCCACGCCGGCGCCCGGACGCGTTTCCACCCGTCGCACTGCCGGGAAGGCCGTGGCTGCCGAAGCGAGAGCAGACTCCAGTTGATCATCAAGGTATGACGGCGTCCAGTCCCGCTGCTTGGCAAGGGCCCACATCGCCGGGCGCCTTACAACAAACGTGAAGTCCGAGCCCGGATCCAGCACCAGAAGCTGGGCCCCCTCCGAGACCGCTGACAGTGCGGCGCGGGCCGCATAAACAGCCACGGGACGCGCCTCAGCGTGCCAGGCTTCCAGAGCGGCAGCGGAGGTAAACACCGGCATCGCCGTGCGGCCATCGGGCGCCTTCAGTGTGACCAATGCCATATCAGCTTGCTTGTCTGCGTGCAGCCCGTCGACGCCTTCGGCTTCCTGGGCAAGCTGGGCTACCACCGGAACAAAGACCCTGGCGGTGGCCAGCGAAGCAACTACCCCCGCTTCACCGCCGGTACCGTCCAGCAGGGCGCAAACTGCGGCGAGGTAACCCGGATCGGCTGTGCCGTCGTCGTCCTCGAAATTGTGGATCCTGGCGTCCTCGCCCTGCAAGCTGCGACCGGCCCATGGTTGGCCTGCAGAGTCCGTGGCTCCCCCGGCGCCTGCCAAGGCAGCGGCGATGTGTCCAGGCAGCTCCCGCCGGCCCTGGCCTTGGTGCTGTTCGTGCGGCATCAGCGTCGGCCGGCTACATCCAGGGCTTCCGGCAGCGTGAACGCACCGGCGTAAAGGGCTTTGCCCACAATCGCGCCCTCGACACCCAGGGGCACCAGTTCACGGAGGACCCGCAGGTCCTCCAGACTGGAAATTCCACCGGACGCCACAACCGGCTTGCCGGTCCTTTCCACCATCCGGCGCAACAGGTCCACGTTGGGACCTTGCAACGTGCCGTCCTTGGTCACATCCGTCACCACATAGCGTGCACATCCGGCGTCCTCCAGGCGCGCCAGCACCTCCCAGAGGTCGCCGCCCTCCTTGGTCCAGCCGCGGCCCGCAAGGGTGGTTCCCCGGACATCCAGCCCGACGGCGATCTTGTCACCAAAGCGCTCAATGGCGCGCCGGGTCCACTCCGGGTTCTCCAGTGCCGCAGTACCGAGGTTGACGCGCTCAACGCCCAGCTCCAGGGCGCGTTCCAACGACTCGTCATCACGCAGGCCGCCGGACAACTCCACCTTGACGTTGAGCCGGGACACGACCTCGCTGATCAGCCCGGCGTTGTTTCCACGGCCGAACGCAGCATCGAGATCCACCATATGGACCCACTCGGCACCGGCGTTCTGCCAGTTAAGCGCTGCGTCAAGCGGCGTGCCGTAGCTGGTTTCCGATCCGGCCTCGCCCTGGAGGAGCCGGACTGCCTGGCCATCGACGATATCGACGGCGGGCAGGAGTTCCAAGACGTTTTGCTGCGACGTGGTCATGTGTGTCCTAGGAGTCGTTGGGACGCCGGGCCGGTTACTTGCCTGGCAGGGTGAGGAGATAGGCAGCCAGCAGCGACATGGCCGCCAGCACATAGAAGGAGAGGGATACCCACAACGGCTTCTTCTGCTGGTGGAAGGAAATTCCGCCGCCCACCAAAAGGCCTGCAAGACCCATCAAAACAATGGACCACATGTCAGGCAGCGCCGCCCGCGGGAACCGTGGCGGCATCGGAGCCGGGCCTGCGCAGACTGTCGACCCAGTTCCGCAGCAGGCGCGCCCCGGCATCGCCGGATTTTTCCGGGTGGAACTGCGTTGCGCAGAGCGGGCCGTTTTCCACCGCAGCGATAAAGCGTGCACCGTGCTCGGACCACGTCACCTGGGGCGGAGTCATCCGCGGCTGGACGACATCGAAGTTCCAGTCCTGGACGCCGTAGGAGTGGACGAAGTAGAAGCGTTCATTCTCCACGCCGGCAAAGAGCTTGGAGCCTTCCGGGACATCCACGGTGTTCCACCCCATGTGCGGCACCACGGGCGCGGGCAACAACTCGACCTTGCCAGGCCACTCTGCCATGCCCTCCGATTCGGTGCCGTGTTCCACACCGGCTTCGAAGAGCACCTGCAGGCCCACGCAGATCGCCAGGACAGGACGTCCACCAGCCACCCTGCGGCCGATCATCCGGATCCCGTCTACCGCCTTGAGTTCCCGCATGACCGTCTCAAAGGCGCCCACGCCGGGAACCAGGAGTCCGTCCGCGTTCAACACATCTTCAGGCTTGGCGCTAAGGATGACCTCGGCGCCTGCCCGTTCCAGGGCGCGTACGGCTGACCTGACGTTGCCGGAACCGTAGTCCAGCACCGTCACGGTCGGCTTGCCTTCCGGCGACGCCGGCCTCACGGCGGCGGAAGCGTCCGCTACCGCCCCGTCCTTCAGGATCTGGCCGCTCATAATGCCCCCTTGGTGGATGGAATGCCTTCGACGCGCGGATCGGACTCGACAGCCGCCCGGAGCGCCCTGGCGAAGGCCTTGAACTGTGCCTCCACGATGTGGTGCGGGTCCCGGCCGGCAAGGACGTTCATGTGCAGGCAGATGCCGGCGTGCAGGGTAATGGCTTCAAAAACGTGCCGGGTCAGGGAACCCGTGAAGTGTCCACCAATCAAGTGGTACTCCTGGCCTGCGGGCTCACCTCCGTGAACCAGGTAGGGACGGCCGGACACATCCACCACTGCGTGGGCCAAGGCCTCGTCCAAGGGCACAGTCGCCTCACCGAACCTGCGAATGCCGGCCTTGTTGCCCAGCGCAGTGCGAAGCACTTCACCGAACGTGATGGCGACGTCCTCCACCGTGTGGTGCGCGTCGATGTGGGTGTCCCCTGTTGCCTTGACGGTCATGTCGATCAGCGAATGCTTGCACAGAGCCGTGAGCATGTGGTCATAGAAGGGAACCGAGGTGCTGATGTCCGAGACACCCGAACCATCCAGGTTGATTTCGACCAGGACGGAGGACTCACTGGTGGTGCGCTCCATGCGTGCAGTGCGGGCAGCGGACGGCGTAGCGCCGGTTTCGCTCATTGGGACGTCCTTCTACAACAAGTTTCGGGTGGGTTCTGGTAACAAGTTTAGTTGGCCGGCGGGCCGGCTCAGGCCAGCAGTGCTTCCAGCGCTTCCAGGAAGGCTGTGGTTTCCTTCTCGGTTCCCGCCGTAACGCGCAGGTGCCCCGGGATGCCGACATCACGAATGAGCACACCGGCATCCAGCAAGCCCTGCCAGATGGCATGCGGGTTTTCCAGGCCGCCGAAGAAGACATAGTTGGAGTCCGACGCGGCCGGCTTCAAGCCCAGGCGAAGGAGTTCCGTGACAATCCGGTCGCGCTGGACTTTGATGTCCTCCACATCAGCCATGAGGGCTTCCCGGTGGTGCAGAGCGGCCAGGGCCGTGGCCTGGGTGACAGCCGACAGGTGGTACGGCAGGCGTACCAGTCGAATGGCATCCGTTACCTCGGGAGCGGCTGCCATGTAGCCGATGCGGGCACCGGCCAGGGCGAAAGCCTTGCTCATGGTCCTGGAGACAATGAGGCGCTCCCGGCCCGGCAGCAGCGTCAGTGCGCTGGGCGTGTTGTCATGGGCGAACTCGTGATAGGCCTCGTCCACGATCACGATTGCCTGGCTGGCCTCACCGGCCTCGTAAACCGCCTCCACGACATCCAGGCCAAGGCCGGTGCCCGTGGGATTGTTCGGGGAACACAGGAACACGATGTTGGCTTCGGTCTCGAGCACCTGGCGGGCCGCAGAAGCGGCATCCAACCCATAGTTCTCTCCCCGGACACCGCTGACGTACTCGGTGTCCGTGCCGCTGGCCAGGAGGGGGTACATGGAATAGGTGGGCGGGAAGCTCAGTGCTTTGCGTCCCGGGCCGCCGAAAGCCTGCAGGATCTGCTGAAGGACCTCATTGGATCCGTTGGCCGCCCAGATGTTGTCAGCAGACAGGCCGTGCCCGAGGTACTCGGCCAAGGCTACCCGAAGCTCGGTGAACTCACGGTCCGGGTATCGGTTGAGGCTGGTCGCAGCCGCGGCGACGGCCTCGGTGATGGCTGCCTGCACGTCGGCTGGGACGCCATGGGTGTTCTCGTTGACGTTGAGCAGGACGGGGACGTCAAGCTGCGGTGCGCCGTAGGGGCTCAGTCCACGCAGGTTGGTCCGGAGGGGAAGGCGGTCAAGTCGCTCAAGCTGGTCACTCACCACCACAGTTTAAGGGGCCGCGGCGACCCGCCGGTAACTGTGACAGCTGGAAGCACCTCAGCCGGCGGGAACGAAGAGCTGCTGGCCCGGCTGGATGCGGCCGCCCGGGAGGTCGTTGAGCTGGATGATCTCTGCGATGACATCCCGCGGATCGCGGTCCGGGGCGGCGGCCCCGGCAATACCCCAGAGGGATTGGCCGGGCTGGACTGTCACGGAGACAGCCACGGGCGGCTGGAGCTGGGATGGGGAATCCGATGCCTTGGCCGGAGAGGTAATGAAACCGGCCAGGCTCAGGAGGGCTGCTGCCAACAGCATGGCCGGGATTCCGAAGAAGACAATCCTGCCGCGCCGGGTCAGCCGGATACGGGCCGGAACGGGGGTACTGCGGAAATCACTGAACGCGGTGACTGCGTACATGAGCTGAGCCCTTCTAAGCGATTGCCTGGGCCGGAAACCGGACAGGCTGCCAATTCTTGTGCCCCCCCCCGGCCCGAACCGATGTTCGAACGCAGTGTCCGGACATTCCATGCGAGCCAAGGATTTATAGAACACATATTCGAACCTTGCTATGACATTTTTAGCACTTATCAACGAACGATGTCGAGACTCGCTAGAACAAATGTTTGATAAACGCATGCGCCTGACCTACGTTTGACTGAAGGAACAAGCACTGTTCCAGTGGAACAGGAGGGTCTGACATTTTTCGGACCCCCATCCCCGGACACCTCCTTGTGGAGGCCGGGCGGAGCGGAAGGGCAATGGCGTACATGGCATCCAAGGCCAACGGCGGCGGGGCACCCCTGCGGAGCCAACAGCCCCAGAAAAGTCCCAAAAGCCTGACCGTCCGTCAGAAGAAGATCCTGGAAACCATCCAGCGGTCAGTCAATGACAACGGGTACCCGCCCAGCATGCGTGAGATCGGCGACACTGTCGGCCTGGCAAGCCTGTCCAGCGTCACGCACCAACTGTCCCAGCTGGAGAAACTCGGGTACCTTCGCCGGGACCCCAAGCGTCCAAGGGCAATGGAAGTCCTGATGCCCCTGACGCTTGACAGTGGCGCCGCGATCCCGGGCGTGGAAGCACCCGCAACCCTCCGCACCACCGGCGGGCTGGCCGTCACGGAACTCGCCAGCGCGAGCGACACCGCCATGGTTCCGTTGGTGGGCCGGATTGCTGCCGGCGGTCCGATCCTCGCTGACCAGACCGTAGAGGACGTCCTCGCACTTCCCCGGCAGCTGGTAGGCCACGGCGAGCTGTTCATGCTCAAGGTCGCCGGCGACTCCATGATCGATGCCGCGATCTGCGACGGCGACTGGGTAGTGGTGCGGCGCCAGAACGACGCCGTCAACGGAGACATCGTGGCGGCGCTGCTGGACGACGAAGCTACCGTGAAGACCTTCAGGCAACGCGACGGCCACACATGGCTGCTGCCGCAAAACACCCAGTACGAACCCATCCTTGGTGACCAGGCCACCATCATGGGCAAGGTCGTTTCAGTTCTCCGCTCGCTCTAGCTTCGGCGCTGCGCCCGCTGTGGCTTCCAGGCTGTTCCCGCTCCTGGAGCGTCAGCCCGTGGAGGCACTAAGCCTGCGCAGAACGCCCTGGACCACCTTGCTGTCCGTCGTCGCCCAGAACGGCGGGAGGGCAGCACGCAGGAACGCCCCATAGCGCTCCGTGGAAAGCCGCGGGTCCAGGACCGCGACGACCCCCTTGTCCCCTGTGGAACGGATCAGCCGACCGGCGCCCTGCGCCAAACGAACCGCGGCATGCGTGGCCGAGACGGCCATGAAGCCATTGCCGCCGGACTGTGCCACAGCCCGCGACCTTGCCGTCATCAGAGGATCGTCCGGACGGGGGAAAGGTATCCGGTCAATGACCACGAGCCGGCACGAGCCGCCGGGCACGTCTACCCCTTGCCACAGGGACATGGTCCCAAAAAGGCAGGTATCCGGTTCGTCGGCGAACTGCTTCACCAGCGCGGCCATGGTGGATTCACCCTGGCAGAGAATGGTGTCATCGAGTCGCAGGCGCATGGCGTCAGCTGCTTCCTCTGCCGCCCGCCGTGAAGAGAACAGGCACAGTGCTCCGCCGCCGGATGCCCGGATCAGGTCTTCCAGCTCATCGAGCGCTTCCGGGGACGTTCCGCGCCCGGGCTTGGGCAGGTGCTGCGCGACGTAGAGCACACCCTGCTTTGGATAGTCGAAAGGCGATCCGACATCCAGGCCTGTCCAGCTTGGCGCCCCGTCGCCCACAAGTCCCAGTCCCCCGGCAGCCGGCTCAAATGCGGATCCGATGGCCAAGGTGGCGGAGGTAAGCACCACGGTGTGGCCTGCGAAAAGCCCTTCCCTAAGCCTTCCTGCCACACTGAGGGGAGCGATGTTGATCAGGGCGGGGGCGGTTTCATCCGGCTGGGAGTAACCCTGCTGCGGATCGAATGTACTGTTCCTGGAGAACCAGACGACTTCGCGGTTTTCCTTCGCAGCGAGCAGCCGCTCTGACAGTTCCAGGATGAGAAGAAGCCGTGACCGCGCGAGCTGCCTGCCGCCGTCGACCGCGTTCTGGCCCGACGAATCCGGCTTGGAGTCCGAGAGCGCGGCACGCGCAGCATCACGCAACTGGTCGATGCAGTCCAGTAGTTCATCGTTCAGGCCGTTCGGCAGCAAGCCGTTGGGAACTCCTGCAATTGCCAGGTCCAGCCTATCGGCCGCGGCGTTGAGGGCATCCACGGTAATCGCCGTGTGCTTCCGGGCACTGGATGCTGCGGCGTGCACCATGGCCACCGACAATTGGCCCGACACAGCACCGGTCACGCGGTCCTGGAGCTCATGGGCTTCATCCACCACCACGACGTCGTACTCGGGAAGGACAGCAAGCCCTTCAAAAGCGCTGACAGCAAGCATCGCATGGTTGGTTACCACGACGTCGGCTTCTGCAGCCCTGGCCCTGGCCTGTTCGCTGAAGCATTCTTCTGCCAGGGGGCATTTCTGCGCTCCCAGGCACTCCATGGACGTGACGGACACCTGCCTCCAGGCCCGGTCCGTGACGCCCGGCATCAATTCGTCCCTGTCACCGGTGGACGTGGTCTCCGCCCACTCCCTCAGACGCACCACTTCCTTGCCCAACTGCGACGACGGCCCACCCACAGACGCTGCGAAGTGCGGGACACTGGTGTCCTCGCCCAGCGAAAAGAGCTGGCCTTCGGAGGGTTCCTCGCTGGGAAAACCACCCTCGAGTTTCTGGAGGCAGACGTAGTTGGCCCTGCCCTTGACCAGCGCCACGTTCACGGGACGGTCCAGGGCAGGGCCAATGGTCTCCAGGAGCCGGGGAAGATCCCGGCCAACAATCTGTGTCTGCAGGGCCAAGGTGGCGGTGGACACGAGCGTGGGTTTGTTGCTGTCCATGGAATGCGCGATCAACGGAATCAGGTACGCCAGTGACTTGCCCGTACCCGTCCCCGCCTGCACCAACAGATGTTCCCCGGACTCGATGGCACGGGTCACGTGCTTGGCCATTTCATGCTGCCCGGTACGGCTTTGGCCGCCCATCCCGGCAACAGCCTTTTCCAGCAACCCGAGGGTGAACTTCTCCCCCGGCGACTCGACGGCGTCCGCCGCCACCTTTTCAACCATTGGTGACGAATGACTCCAGTTCAGCGGCCAACCCTTCACGGACCATGGCCACCACGCGCGTGCCGTCTTCCTGGTGCTCAAGGCTCAGGATTTCCGCGTCCGAAGAGTGGAGCTTGCTGATCAGCTCGCCGCGGTTGTAGGGAATGAGCACGTCCAGCCGGACACCGGGCCGCGGGATGGCCTGGCTGATCGTTTCCAGCAGTTCCGCGATGCCCTGCCCTGTGCGGGTGGACACCACGGCATGACGGGGCTCTTTCTGCTTCAGACGCTCCACGACGAAGGGATCGGCGACATCCACCTTGTTAAGGACAATGATCTCCGGCACCTTGCGGGCGTCGACTTCCGTGAACACCGCCCGGACAGCAGCGATCTGCCCTTCCGGGTCCGGATGGGAAGCGTCCACCACATGGAGGATCAGGTCAGCATCGGCAACTTCCTCCAGCGTGGAGCGGAATGCCTCCACCAACTGGGTAGGCAGCGACCGGACGAAGCCCACAGTATCGGCCAGCGTGTAGCCGATTCCGTCGGGCGTCTGCGCCCTGCGGACCGTGGGGTCAAGGGTAGCGAACAGGGCGTTCTCCACCAGGACTCCCGCGTCAGTCAGCCGGTTCAGCAGGGACGACTTACCGGCATTGGTGTAGCCGGCAATCGCAACGGACGGAATGGCATGACGACGGCGGTTGGCCCGCTTGGTCTCGCGCGCCGGCTTCATCGCGGCAATCTCCCGACGCAACTTGGCCATCCGCGTACGGATGCGGCGGCGGTCGAGTTCGATCTTGGTTTCACCCGGACCACGTGAACCCATGCCGGCGCCGGCGCCGCCCACCTGGCCACCGGCCTGCCTGGACATCGACTCACCCCAGCCGCGAAGCCGCGGAAGCAGGTATTCCAGCTGTGCCAGTTCCACTTGGGCCTTGCCCTCGCGGCTCTTGGCATGCTGGGCGAAGATATCAAGGATCAGGGTGGTTCGGTCCACGACCTTGACTTTGACGATGTCTTCGAGGCCACGGCGCTGGGACGGGGACAACTCAGTGTCCACCACCACGGTGTCAGCGCCGGTGGCGGCAACAATGTCCTTGAGCTCCTGCGCCTTGCCGGAACCAAGGAACGTACCGGGATCCGGCTTCATACGCCGCTGGACAAGCCCGTCCAGGACCTCGGACCCGGCCGTCTCCGCCAGGGCCGCGAGTTCACGGAGCGAGTTCTCCGCATCGGCCAGCGTTCCTTCGGTCCAGAGACCGGCGAGGACCACCCGTTCCAGGCGGAGTTGGCGGTATTCGACTTCGGTGACGTCTTCGAGTTCCGTGGAAAGGCCGGCAACACGGCGCAGTGCGCGACGTTCGGCCAGGTCTTCCTGCTCTCCGTCGTAGACGCTGTGCTCTTCATCAAGGGTGGAGATGGCCTGGGCCTTGCCGAACACGCCTTTGTCCTGGTTGTCCCCGGATGCCTGCGCGGGGACATCCTTGGAAAGAATCCGGTCGATGACGGCCTGGATCTGTTCAGGACTCATGTCCTGGGCGTCGGAATCGGATCCGGAATGGTTCTGGGTGGTCATGGTCTCCTTAGACTGTTCGGCTATTCCAGAATAATGCTGATTGCGTGCGCGTGGGGCAGTATTCGCGCTGGGCTGACGGGATTGGGCCAAAAGGGCCTCCTGTGATCTGAACAGGCAGCCGGGTTTCCCCGTGCGTGCTGTAACAAGCGGGTGCTTTTCATCAAGCGGGAGTCCGCTGCGGAGGACCATCCCGGCGCCGGGAAAATGCCAACTCTTGGCAGCCTGCCGACGCGGCGACCGATTCCTGAATGGAGCGGTATCCGGGCGATGGCAAGTGCGGAAGAGGTGATCTTTTACTGAGCCCGCGGCACCGTATCCTTGATGGGAAGCGGTGGGCGGATGAGCCGGATGGATCCTGCCTGGCGGAATCGCCGGTGGCTGATGCTGTTCAACGCAGGTGCGGTTGAAGCCAGATCAGCGACGGCGTGCGTCGCGGGCGGTGCCGGTGGGACGGCCGGTTACTCAAAGATCAAGAACATGCATCCAACACTATCATCCGGTGTCAAATTGGCCTTCTGTGCTTGCAGTTTCCCAAGCGGCCCCACGGGCAACTACGCTGGCAAATTATGGAGTCTGCACACTATTTCAGCGCCCAACCGGCCGGTCCCTTTATCCGGAAGCCGCTCACGGTGGAACTGGCCGGAGCGACCCGCCACGTGCACACTTCATCCGGGATCTTCAGCCCAGACGGGATCGACAAAGGAACTGCAATACTGCTCGCAGAGGTTCCCCCGCCCTCCCCGCAGGGCAACCTGCTGGACATTGGGTGCGGGTGGGGCCCGATTGCCCTCACCATGGGGCTGATGGCGCCCTCTGCGCAGGTCCATGCCGTGGACGTCAACGAGAGATGCATCGTTCTGACCAACGAGAATGCGCAGTCGCTGGGCCTGCCGAATGTCAAGGCAAGCCTGCCGCATGAGGTGGATCCCGCCGTCGAGTTCGACACTATCTGGTCCAATCCGCCCATCCGCATCGGGAAAGCCGAACTCCACACCTTGCTGCTCACCTGGCTCCCCCGCCTGGCGCCAGGCGGCAGTGCATGGCTGGTGGTTCAGAAGAACCTTGGCTCAGACTCGCTGCATCGGTGGTTGGCCACGGAACTGGACAACACCTTCAGCGTCAGCCGGGAAAGCACGTCCAAGTCGTTCAGGATCCTCCGGGTCAGGAAAGCGTCCCGGTAGCAACGATCACAGCGGGGCCACTCAGTTCGACGTGTTCCCTGCCGTCTTCACCCGGGAAGAACTTGACTCCCACCACTCCCCCCGGAACGTTCACGTTCCAGGCGTTGGGTGCGGTGCTGCCCGCCCAATGCCGGATGGCGACGGCCGCAGCGCATGCACCTGTTCCACAGGACTGCGTCTCGCCCACGCCACGTTCGTGGACCCGCATGGTGATGGTTCCCACGCCATCGTGGACCAGTGGTTCTGCGGGGACAACGAACTCCACATTGGTCCCGTTGACGGGCTTGGGATCCACCACCGGCGCCTTGTACAGCTGGGTGGAGGTCAACTCGGCCATTTCCGCCAGCGCCACCACCGTGTGCGGATTACCCATGCTCACCGACAGTCCTGGCCTGGCAACCTCAAGTCCCTCGGCGCTGACCAAGGCATCCATGGCTTTGCTGGTGGCTTCGGCAGGGAAGATGAACTCCCAAGGGCCCATGTCCACGGCATAACCGTGGTCGGTCCGTACAATCTTCTTGATGCCTCCGCGGGTTCCTATGGTGAGGACCTGGCCGGGTGCCAGTTCCACCAGGCCCTCCTCAATCAGGAAATGAACGAAGACCCGGACGCCGTTGCCGCACATCTCCGACAGTGACCCGTCTCCGTTGCGGTAGTCCATGAACCACTCGGCGGCAGGATCCTGTGCCAAGAGTTCCCTGCCCTCCGGCAGGAACCTGGACGGAACGGCACGGATGAGCCCGTCGCCACCAATTCCCCGGTGCCTGTCGCACAACTGAGCGACTTGTTCCGGGGTGATCGTGTGGTTGTCAGCGGGATCTGCGATCAGGACGAAATCGTTGCCGGTTCCATGCCCCTTGGAGAATCGCAGGCCGGAGAGCTTGGCTGCGGGCTGGGAAGCAGTTGCAACCGTGGGCTGCTGGGCGGAAACTGCGGCAGATTGATCCATGAACCTAGGCTACCTGCACGGTGTGTACGGCCAGAAATCAGCCGTTCCCTGCCACTGCTGCAGCCTGGACGGCGAGGTCCGGCAGGTTCCAGTCCAACCAGGTAATCCGCGGATCCGCACGGAACCACGTCAGCTGCCGTTTGGCGAACTGCCTCGTAGCCACGATCGTTTCCTCTGCTGCCTGGTCAACGCCGAATGTGCCGTCCAGGACTTTCAGGAACTGCGAATACCCCAACGCGCGCGACGCCGTCTTGCCCTTGCGGAGTCCCGCCCGGTCCAGTCGCTCGACTTCTGCCTGCAATCCGGCATCCACCATGCGATGCACGCGGGTGGCCAACCGGCTGCGAAGCTCGTCCCGTTCCACGGACAGCCCAATCTGGACCGCCGGCTGGAAGTACTCCCGCTGGGGCATGAACGAACTGAACGGCCGGCCGGTGAGTTCGTGGACTTCCAACGCGCGGATGACACGCCGGGCGTCGGTGAGACGTGCAGCAGACACCGGGTCAACGCCCGCCAGCCGGGCCTGGAGGAACGCAAGGCCGTGGATGGTGAGCTGGTCCTCCAATTGCTTCCTCAGCACCGGGTCCGTTCCCGGAAATTCCAGCACGTCAAGGGCAGCGCGGATGTAGAGCCCTGAGCCGCCCACCAAAATCGCCCGTTTTCCCCTGGAATGGATGTCCCGGATGGCCGCGCGGCACTGACCCTGAAAGGCAGCCACGCTGGCTTCCTCCGTGACATCCATGATGTCCAGAAGGTGGTGCGGCACGCCTTCCCGCTCGGCCTCGGTGATCTTGGCCGTGCCGATGTCCATGCCGCGGTAGAACTGAAGCGCATCACCGTTGATGACCTCCCCGCCAAGAGCACGTGCAAGCTGGACTCCCAGGTCTGACTTGCCTGAACCCGTGGGACCAACAATGGCGATTACGGGCGGATGGAGCGGCCGTGGCGTCGGTGGAGTCATGGAGTTTCCCCGCCGCCGCTCAGGCGCGGCGGGCAGGCAGCGACGGCATCCCGAGGGATACGCCCGTCTTCCCGGCACCGGCACCTGGGGCGGGCACCCCACACGTCTCCGCCTGGGCACGGTCCCACGCGTCTCCGGCGCGGGACCTCCGCAGGTGATACTCCGCCGAGCCTGCAGGGTCGGCAATGAGGTGGAAAGCTGCGGCTTCAGTGATGGTCACCGTCACGAAATCACCCGGACGGGGTGTCTCGGCTCCTTCCGGCACCGAAAAATGCACCAGGCGCTGGTCCTTGGACCGGCCCGACAGCCTGTGGGTCTCCCCAGCTTTCCGGCCGGACTGGGCAGTCACCAGAATCTCCACCTCCTGGCCGAGCTGCCTGGCGTTCTCCTCAGCAGCGATGCGGTCCTGAAGGGCCGTCAAGCGTTCGAAACGCTCCTGCACCACGGCCTTGGGCAGCTGGTCCGGAAGGTCGGCTGCCGGGGTTCCGGGACGCTTTGAGTACTGGAAGGTAAACGCCGAGGAGAACCGTGATTTCCCGACGACGTCCAGGGTCGCCTGGAAGTCTTCTTCGGTCTCTCCCGGGAACCCGACGATGATGTCGGTGGTAATGGCAGCGTTGGGGATGCGTTCCCGCACTTTGTCCAGGATGCCGAGGAACCGGCTGGACCGGTACGAGCGGCGCATGTCCTTGAGGACCTTGTCCGAGCCGGACTGCAGCGGCATGTGCAGTTGCGGCATCACGTTGTGCGTTTCCGCCATGGCGTCGATGACGTCGTCCGTGAAGGCAGCAGGGTGGGGGCTGGTGAAGCGAACGCGTTCCAGGCCTTGGATGTCGCCGCAGGCGCGGAGCAGTTTGGAGAATGCCTGGCGGTCGCCGAACTCCACCCCGTAGGAGTTGACGTTCTGGCCCAGGAGCGTGACTTCCACGGCGCCGTCGTCAACGAGGGCCTGGATTTCGGCCAGGATCTCGCCCGGTCGCCTGTCCTTCTCCTTGCCGCGGAGCGAGGGGACGATGCAGAACGTGCAGGTGTTGTTGCATCCCACGGAGATCGAAACCCAACCCGAGTAGACGGAGTCTCGCTTGGTGGGGAGTGTGGAAGGAAAGACATCCAGCGACTCCAGGATTTCCAGCTGGGCCTCGTTGTTGTGCCTCGCGCGGTTAAGCAGCGCCGGGAGGGCACCAACATTGTGCGTGCCAAACACTGCATCGACCCAGGGCGCCTTGCGGACGATCGTGTCCCGGTCCTTCTGTGCCAGGCAACCGCCTACCGCAATCTGCATGCCCGGGTTGGCAGCCTTCACCTGCCTCAGCTGGCCCAGGTTGCCGTAAAGCTTATTGTCCGCGTTTTCACGGACGGCGCAGGTATTGAAGACAACGACGTCGGCCAGCTCACCTTCAGCAGGGATGTAACCGGCTTCTTCCAGCAATCCGGCCATGCGCTCGGAATCGTGGACGTTCATCTGGCAACCGAACGTCCGGACCTGATAGGTACGCGGCCCGGATGAAGGCTGAACGGGTTCTGCTGCTGAAGGGGAAGGAATGGTCAAACTCACTACTCAAGGGTACCGGCTTCCGCCAGCACCTCTCCTACGATCCTGAACGCCATGGAGGGCGCGTATCCCTTGCGGGCCAGCATGGACGCCAACCTGCGCGTTTGCTTGTCCCGTTCTGCCCGGTCAGACAGATCCAGCCCGGGCCGCAGCTTGCGCTCCACCAGGTCCCTGGCGGCCGCTTCCTCGTCCTGGTCGGACACCTGGGCCAATGCGTCTTCTGCGTCCTCCGGCTCAATGCCTTTGTCTGCAAGCTCACGACGGAGTGCCCCTTTGGCCAACTTTTTGGTCTGGGAGCGGCTTCGGACCCACATCCGGGCAAACTCTGCATCATCAATGAGCTGGACTTCTTCGAAGCGGTCAAGGACTGCTTCCGCCACGTGCTCCGGGACATGACGTTCAGCCAGCTTCCGGGACAGCTGCAGCCGGCTGCGCGGCGCCATCGTCAACTGTCTCAGGACGATGGCGCGCGCGATGGACTCCGGGTCGGGCTCAGGATCACCGGCAACGGAGGAGTCCGGGTCCGGCCCACGCCTAGCCGTCAACGGCCTTCAGCTTGGGTGAATCTTCCTCAGGCTTGACGCCGACACCGAGCTTCTCCTTGATGAGGCGCTCAAGTTCCTGGGCGAGCTCCGGGTTATCCCGCAGGAAGCGACGGGAGTTCTCCATGCCCTGGCCCAGTTGATCGCCATCATAGGTGAACCAGGAACCGGACTTCTTGATGATGCCGTGCTCCACACCCATGTCAATGATGCCGCCCTCGCGGGAGATGCCCTGCCCGTAGATGATGTCGAACTCGGCCAGCTTGAAGGGAGGGGCCATCTTGTTCTTGACGATCTTGGCCTTGGTCCGGTTGCCGACGGAGTCAGCACCTTCCTTCAGCGTTTGGATGCGCCGGACGTCGATACGCACTGACGCGTAGAACTTCAAGGCCTTGCCACCGGTAGTTGTTTCCGGTGAACCGAAGAAGACACCGATCTTCTCGCGCAGCTGGTTGATGAAGATGGCCGTGGTCTTGGTTTGGCTCAGCCGGCCGGTGATCTTTCGCAGGGCCTGGCTCATGAGTCGCGCCTGGAGACCGACGTGGGAGTCGCCCATTTCGCCTTCGATTTCGGCGCGTGGGACCAGGGCTGCCACGGAGTCGATGACGATGATATCCAGGGAGCCGGAGCCGACCAGCATGTCCATGATCTCCAGCGCCTGTTCACCCGTATCCGGCTGGGACACCAGGAGCGCGTCCGTGTCCACCCCGAGCTTGGCGGCGTAGTCCGGGTCAAGCGCGTGTTCGGCGTCGATGAAGGCTGCGATGCCTCCATTGCGCTGTGCGTTAGCCACTGCGTGCAGGGCCACCGTGGTTTTACCTGAGGATTCAGGGCCGTAGATTTCCACGACGCGGCCGCGGGGAAGTCCGCCGATGCCCAGGGCGACATCCAAGGCGATGGATCCTGTGGGGATGACCTCGATCGGTGCGCGGGTGTCATCACCCAGCCGCATGATGGAGCCTTTACCGAACTGCTTGTCGATCTGGGCCAGCGCTGCCTCGAGCGCCTTCTCACGATCCGGGGTTGCCGCCATGGTTCACACCTCTGATGCTTTCTCGCTGTGGAGTGGCCTGAACGGCCGCTTTCCTGTCACCTCAGACGCTATTACTGCGCCCTGACATTTTTAGGAGCCGGTGTTGGCTATGTGGATAACAGCGGCCGCCGGATGCCTTGGAATGCGTCGTCCAGGATCAATTTTCCTCTGTGAGGAGCATATCCCCATCCGAACAGATATTCGAACAACGTCACGGCGTGTCACGAAACCGCCGTGCCACGGAACCACCCTGTCCGCAATCCACGATCCCTTTGCCGGAACCAGTGCCGATGTGCCGGCCGTCGCTAGCTGGCGGAGGGCTTGATGTCCCTCCCGAGCCGACGCTCCGGAGGAACGTCCTGGACATCACAAAGTGCCAGCCAAACATCCCTGGGATCGAAACCGGCGGCGAGGGCATCCACCGCGGTCCGGCCGCCAACGCCCGCCAGCACCAGGGACGATGCAAGGACACGCGAGTATCCGGCACCGAATTCATCGTCCATCAAACGCCAAAAGTCACTTGCCCTCACGGATAGAGTCTCTCATGCCCTGCGGACTCTAGAATGGTTGCCATGAGCAATCCCCACCAGAGCACGCAGGCGCCCGGCGTGCCGGGCGACGACGTTGATGACGCCCTCCAGCAGGTGGAACACCAGCTGAGCCTGCTCTGGCGCCGCGCGCGCTCGATCTCCCACCAGCTGTCCCGGCAGGTACACCCGGACATGGAACCGGCCGCCTATGGACTGCTGACCATCATCCGCAGGGAAGGTCCCATCCGCCTGACCGACCTTGCCTCTTGTATCGGTGTCGGCAAGCCTTCCGTCAGCCGCCAGATCGCTTTCCTCGAGAGCATCGGACTGGTCTACAAGGAGGCAGACCCCCAGGACGGGAGGGCACAGTCGATCCGCCTGACGGAAAAGGGCGAGGAAAAGATGCATCAGGTCCAGGACGCACGCCGACAGGTTTTCAGGGAACGGCTGGGCGAGTGGCCGCTGGAAGACGTCCAGGCCCTGGCGGAGTACATGGGGCGCCTGAACGCCGTCTATGGTGACGGCCTGATGAAGGACGCACCCTTCAAGGAGAACGAGGCTGCCAATCCCGGGGACACTGCAGCCTGACCCGGGATACACCTGGAAGACCATCTGCCCAGCCCCGCCACGCCCCGGGTGGGTCAGCCCCGAAACCACACACAAAAAGGTCCCTGGCCTTGCGGCCAGGGACCTTTTGCATTGGTCTGGTGCGTGGACTCCTAGCGGGCTCCGGAGAGCATGCCCTGCGGGAAGTCGTCAGTGAGGTCAAGATCACGACCGTAGCGCTGCGAGAACTCCTGCGGCACGGTGTCCGGAACAGCAACACCTTCAGCAACTGCAACGCGGTCGCTGACCTCGCGCAGCATGCTGGACAGCGGGACGTCCAAGGCGGTGCAGATTGACGAAAGAAGCTCGGAGGAAGCTTCCTTCTGGCCGCGTTCAACCTCACTCAAGTATCCGAGCGAGACACGGGCGCTGTGCGATACCTCGCGAAGCGTGCGGCCCTGACGCTGGCGGACATCGCGCAGTACATCACCGATTTCGTGGCGTAGTACGACCATTTTGCGCTCCTTCTGTTCGCTCTGTGCCTGATCAGCCAAGCCCACATCCTTCCAGCGGACCACGCCGTTTACGGATACGGGCTGCTTTACCATCTGTATCGCCTTGCTCCCTCATTAGTTCCGGTCCGCTGGCTGGCGGGACCGGGTCGGTTTCTACATCCTAGGCGCCCCGGCCTTTCCGAAGCGACACAATGACACAACTATTGGCAATGAGTTTTTGTTCCCGGTTGCTTTACGCACGGTAACCAAGGCCCTCCAACGTATCGAGCAGCCGCGCCAGTGCGCTGCTGCAGGCTTGTTCCCTGATACTTTGCCTGTCCCCCGAAAATGCGTATTCAAACGCTTCCGCTCCTTCCGGTGCAGCCACTCCGATGAAGACCGTGCCCACCTTCTTGCCGTCGTGGGGTTCGGGTCCTGCCACGCCGGTCGTGGAAATTCCTATGTCAGCCCCGCAGGCCCGCCGGGCGCCCTCCGCCATGGCTGCCGCCACTCCTCCGTCCACCGACCCGACGGCATCGAGCAGCGTGCGGGACACTCCAAGGACATCGGCCTTGACGGAGTTCTGGTAGGCCACCACTCCGCCCTGCAGCATCCCGGATGCCCCTGGCGTGCCGGCCAGGGCCGCCGCGACCATGCCGGCTGTCAGCGACTCGGCCGTGGCAACCGTCAGGTGCTTTCCCAGAGCCAAGGCGACGGCCGCCGTCGCTGTTTGGGCAGCAGGCGGTTCCGCTCCCGGGAGGCCGCTCATGCGCGGCGTCCGGCAGCCCGGAGCTTGAGCGCCTGGACCACGTACTCCACTCCGGTCCACAACGTGATCGCCAACGCCAGCATCATGACGCAGAAGGCAACGATAACCAGCCATGGAGCCATGGCTTCCAAAGGCATGATGTAAAGGAAGATGGCAACGGTCTGGACCACGGTCTTCAGCTTCCCGCCGCGGGACGCCGGCATGACGCCGTAACGGATCACGAAGAAGCGCAGGGCGGTAATGCCCCACTCACGGGCAAGGATGAGGATGGTGACCCACCACGGGAGCTCGCCCAGGAAGGACAGCAGGACGAGTGCCGAGCCAATAAGCAGCTTGTCGGCGATGGGATCGGCGATCTTCCCGAAATTGGTGATGAGGCCACGCGCCCGGGCGATGTCGCCGTCGAGCTTGTCCGTGTAGATCGCCACCGCGAAGGCAACCACTGCCGCCCAGCGCCAGAGACCGTCCTGGCCGTTGTCGGCCAGCAGGAACCATACGAAAAACGGAACAAGGACGATGCGGAGCATCGTGAGGATGTTCGGCAGGTTCCAGACGTCGGAGCTGCTGGAAGTGGCGTTGTCACCCTCGGCTGTAGTCACTCCTCTAGGCTACCGTCTGACGGTGTCCCTCCTGAAAGTCACCTGCCGGTGAGCGACCAGGGCATCCTCACCGTCGTCATCGTCCTTGCGTCCGTCAGCGTCGTCGTAGTAGTCGATGGCTTGGGTCCGGTTGTCGAGGTCTGCGGCGACGACGTCCTCGGCATAACCGCCGACGCCGATGTTCGAGTTTGCGTTATCGCTGAGCGCCGCGGTGTGGGCATCCGGCGCGGCCGGCGCTTCCTGTCCCTTCATGGCGGCCAGGACCGCGGCAAGATCATCCGGCTTCACCAGAACGTCGCGGGCCTTGGAACCCTCGGAGGGTCCCACCACCCCGCGGGACTCCAGCAGGTCCATCAGGCGGCCTGCCTTCGCAAAACCGACGCGGAGCTTGCGCTGCAGCATGGAGGTTGAGCCGAACTGCGTAGTGACCACCAGCTCAGTGGCCTGGAGCAGGACCTCGAGGTCGTCACCAATGTCGTCGTCGATCTGCTTCTTGGGCGCGTCCGCAGCGACGTCGTCGCGGTAGACCGCCTGCAGCTGGCCTTTGACGTGCTCCACGACCTTATGGATTTCCGACTCGGAAACCCAGGCGCCCTGGACGCGCATGGCCTTGGAAGCGCCCATCGGCAGGAAGAGGGCGTCACCCTGGCCGATAAGCTTCTCGGCTCCCGGCTGGTCCAGCACAACCCGTGAGTCCGTGACGGACGAGGTGGCGAAGGCCATGCGGGAGGGCACGTTGGCCTTGATCAAACCCGTCACGACGTCCACGGACGGACGCTGGGTTGCCAGCACCAGGTGGATGCCGGCGGCGCGGGCCAGCTGCGTGATGCGGACGATGGAATCTTCGACGTCGCGCGGGGCCACCATCATGAGGTCGGCGAGTTCGTCCACGATCACCAGGAGATATGGATAGGGCTTGATGACCCGCTTGGAGTCGACCGGTGGCGTGACCTTGCCGGCCCGGACGGCCTTGTTGAAGTCGTCAATGTGCTTGTAGCCGTAGTTGGCGAGGTCGTCGTAGCGGGCATCCATCTCCCGAACCACCCATTGGAGCGCCTCGGCGGCTTTCTTGGGGTTGGTGATGATGGGAGTGATGAGGTGCGGAACGCCCTCGTACGCCGTGAGTTCAACCCGCTTGGGGTCCACCATGACCATGCGGACTTCGTCAGGCGTGGCCCGCATCAGCAGGGAGGTGATCATCGAGTTCACGAAACTCGACTTACCGGCGCCCGTGGCACCTGCCACCAGGAGGTGGGGCATCTTGGCGAGGTTGGCCACCACGTAGCCGCCCTCGACGTCCTTGCCCACGCCCATGACCATCGGATGGTCCGTACGGCGGGCGTTCTGGCTCCGGAGGACGTCGCCCAGCGAGACGGTTTCGCGGTCCGTGTTGGGGATCTCGATGCCGATCGCAGACTTGCCCGGGATGGGGCTCAGGATGCGGACATCGCTTGAAGCGACGGCGTAGGAGATGTTCTTGGACAGTGCCGTGACACGTTCGACCTTGGTGCCGGGCGACAACTCGATCTCGTAGCGCGTGACCGTAGGACCTCGGCTGAAGCCCGTCACGGTGGCGTCGACGTTGAACTGCGTCAAGGTGTCCGTCAGCGCGGCCACGACGGCGTCGTTGGCCTCGGTGCGCTCCTTGGGAATGGACCCGGGTGTCAGGAAGTCGGAGGCGGGCAGGGTGTACGTGACATCGCCGGCCAACGACAGCTGTTCTGTCCGCTGCGGGATCGGGGTGGGCGGAGGCGGCGGCGTGGCAGGCCTGGCAGGCACCTGGGCTGCCGGCTGGGCCACAGTGTCCGGCGTGAGCACCGGAATCGCTTCCGTGGGATTGTCCAGGCCGGGAGCGGCTGCAAGGCCCTGGGCGGCCTTGATCTTCCCGACGGCGATCTCGGCCTGCGTAGGCCGGCGCACGCCGGGCGGGACGCGGGGCGCGGACGCGGCAGAGGACTCGTCGTCGTCCACCAAGGCATGCTCAAAGGCTTCGTCGCCAACATAGCCTTCCAGCCCTGCTTCGGTCTCCCCGTCCTTGCCGAAGAGCCGCATGCGCTTCTTTTTGCGGGACTTGGCCGCCGGTTCATCCCCGTACAGATAGCTGCGGTCATGGGCGTCGGCACGGGCTTCCTCGAGATCCACTCCCATGAGGTGCTCGTAGGCGGCGCGGATGCGGGACGGGATGGCACCGAACGGGGTCGCCGTCACGATCAGCAGGGACACGAAAGCCAAAAGGCTGTACAGCAGAACCGGAACGGCCGCGTGGATGGCTGCAAGGGGCGAGGCGGCCAGGAAACCGAGCATGCCACCTGCGCGGCGCAAGCCATCGAAGCCTTCAGACACCGTGGGCTGTCCACCAATGATGTGAGCCAGTCCCGATCCGGCGAGGGTCATGATCATGAAGCCAATGCCAACGCGGTTGTTGCCGCGCCCATCCTGCGGCTTTCGGAAGAGGCGGAAGGCGCAGACAAAGAGCATGAGCGGCAGCAGCAGCGTCATCCAGCCGAAGGTGCCGTTGACCACGCTGTAGACGATGTCGGGAAGCCATCCGGTCAGGCCCCACCAGGCGAAGGTGGCAATGGCGATGCCCAGCACAAGGTTGAAGAGGGCGGCGCCGTCCCTGCGGTCCGCTGGGTCGAGGTCGCTGACATCATGGCCGATCCGGCGGACGCCGGCTCCGACGACGTGGCCCACGCCCTGCCAGGCACCGGACACCATGCGCAACGGCAGCGGAGCCTGGACATCGGCTGTTTGCCTGGCGCGGGGAGAGCTGCCCCTGCCGCCCTTTGCTGCCGACGCACTTTTGGATGCAGCGGTGCCCCGGCCCGAGGTGCCGGATTTACTGCTTGAGCTGCCTCGTGGCGTGGATGAAGTACGGGTCGCCATATCTGCCACGCTACCCCAAGGGGGCCTGAAACCAGCGGATTTCAGGCCCCCTTGGGGTATGCATGTTGCCGGAGCGCTAAGCCTCCAGCACGACGGGGATGATCATGGGCCGCCGGCGGAGTTTCCGGTTCACCCAGGTTCCGATGACCCTCCGCACCACTTGTTGCAACTGGTGGTTGGTGTGGTCCGTGTGGTTGAGGACGGCTTCTTCCAACGCCGCGTTGATCTTGGGGATGATTTCGTCGAAGACGGCGTCATCCTCCGCTACGCCCCGGGCATGGATTTCCGGGCCGGAAACAATCTTCCCGGTAGTGCGGTTGATCACCGTGATCACCGAGATAAAGCCCTCGTCGCCCAGGATGCGCCGGTCCTTGAGGTCCGCGTCGGTGATTTCGCCCACGCTGGAGCCATCCACATAGACAAAGCCAACTTCCACTTGGCCAACGATCCTGGCCTTGTGGTCCTTGAGGTCGATCACGCTGCCGTTGTCGCTAAGGATGATTCCTTCAGAAGCCACTCCCGATTCCCGGGCGATATTGCCGTTGGCTATCAGGTGACGCGTTTCACCGTGAACCGGCATGGCATTGAGCGGCTTCAGGATGTTGTAGCAGTACAGCAGCTCACCGGCCGCTGCGTGGCCGGAAACGTGGACCTTGGCCGTGCCTTTGTGGATGACCTCGGCGCCGAGCTTGAGAAGGCCGTTTATGATGCGGAAGACGGCGTTCTCGTTGCCCGGGATGAGGCTGGACGCCAGGATGACGGTGTCACCCGGGCCCACCACCACCCGGTGGTCTCCGTTGGCCATCCGGGACAGGGCAGCCATGGGTTCGCCCTGCGAGCCTGTGGACATCAGGACAACACGGTCGTCGGGCAGGTCATCGATGTTCTTGATGTCCACCAGGATGCCGTCGGGAACGTCCAGGTAGCCAAGCTTCGCGGCGATGGCCATGTTGCGCACCATGGAACGGCCCACGAAAGCCACGTAACGGCCGTGCTTGGACGCTGCGTCGAGGACCTGCTGGACCCGGTGGACGTGAGAGGAGAAGGAAGCGACGATCAGGCGCTTTTTGGCCGTGGCGAACAACCGGTCCAGTGTGGGACCGATTTCCTTTTCGGCCGTGGTGAAACCCGGGACATCGGCGTTGGTGGAGTCCGCCATGAAGAGGTCCACGCCCTCTTCTCCGAGGCGGGCAAAATGCCGGAGGTCGGTGATGCGGCCGTCCAGTGGCAACTGGTCCATCTTGAAGTCGCCGGTGTGGAGGACTGTCCCGCCCTCCGTCCGGATGAAGACAGCCAGGGCATCCGGTATGGAGTGGTTGACGGCCACGAATTCACATTCGAACGGACCGAACTGTTCCACCTGGCCCTCGGTGACGGTCAGCGTGTAGGGCTTGATCCGGTGTTCCTGCAGCTTGGCTTCGACAAGCGCCAGGGTCAGCTGGGAGCCGATCAGGGGAATGTCCTGCTTGAGGCGCAGCAAATACGGTACTGCGCCGATGTGGTCTTCGTGGCCGTGGGTCAGAACGACACCGACCACATCGTCCAGGCGGTCCTCGATATAGGAGAAATCGGGCAGGATGAGGTCGACGCCCGGCTGCGTTTCCTCAGGGAAAAGCACGCCGCAGTCAACAACCAGCAGCTTGCCGCCGATCTCGAAGACCGCCATGTTGCGGCCGATCTCCCCCAGCCCGCCGAGCGGAACGATCCGCAGGGTTCCGTTCGGCAGTTTTGGGGGCGTAACCAGGCCGGGAAGGGCGGTTTGGGTCATATTATGCTTCTTTCCGGCAGGCTGTCCTAGACGTTGAAGTCCATCCCAGCTTCTGCCAAATCCCCGCGGATCATGGTGATCTCGGCCTCGTCCGGCTCCACGAGGGGCAAACGGACAACCGAGTTGGGCAGGACTCCCTGCCACTTGAGAATCTGCTTGGCGGCTACGGCGCCCTGGACCCGGGTCATGGTTGCACGCACCACGGGCTCCAGCTCAAAGTTGATGGTCCTCGCCGTGGCGAGGTCGCTGGCGTTCACGGCGTCGATGAGCTCGCGGAAGCGCCTGGTGGCCACATGGGTGGTGACGCCAACCAGGCCAACGGCACCGAGTGCCATCCACTGGAGGGTCAGTCCGTCGTCTCCCGAGTAGAACAGCAGGTCCGTTTCGGCCATGACCCGGGTGGCGGCGGCAAAGTCCGCCTTGGCGTCCTTCACGGCCACGATGTTCTGGTGCCTGGCCAGCCGGATCATGGTTTCGGGCGCAATCTGGATGGACGAACGGCCCGGAATGTCATACAGCATCACCGGCAGGTCCGTGGCTGACGCCACTGTTTCGAAGTGCGCCTGAACGCCCGCCTGGCTCGGCTTGTTGTAGTACGGGGTGACGATCAGGAGACCGTCGACGCCGACCTCCGCCGCACGCTGCGAAAGGTGCACCGAGTGCGCGGTGTCGTTGGTGCCGGTTCCGGCGATGATGGCGGCCTTTCCGCCGACGGCTTCCTTGACCGCGCGGAACATGCCGACGTTTTCCTCGTCAGTGAGGGTGGACGTCTCTCCCGTGGTTCCGGTGACCACGAGGCCGTCGCAGCCATCTGCCACAAGCTTTTCCGCCAATGCCGCGGCCTGGTCGTAGTCGACCTTGCCGTCCTCGCTGAACGGGGTGACCATTGCGGTCAGCAGGGTACCAAGTGCAGGAACAGAGGCGCGGGAGTCAGACATAAGAAAAACGTTACCTTGTGACGGGCGTGTTACGGGAATGGGACTCCCGTGATGGTCATCATCAGGCCGGGCGCCGGAACCTTGAGGGTGCCTCCCCACAGTAGTGCGCCACGGCCCGCTCCTTCAGCTGCTCCGCCCATGCAACAAGCTTCTGCGACGCCCGGACGTACTCGAACAGCTCCAGCGGCGTCAGGGCATCGAGGTCTGTTTCGGCAAGGCGGCGGGCCAGTTCAGCCCCGGGCGCCTGCTCTGAAAGCACTGCGCCTTCCCTGCGCCACTGGACGTCTTCCGGCGGTTCTCCCGCAACCAACTGCCGGAAGAGGAAGTCGACCACGCCGGGACTCATGGCCTTCATGGGCCCGCTGAGACCTTCCAGCGCCTTCGGGTCATCGTTCATGCAGCCATGGTATTCGAACATATATTCGAAGACAAGGAGGAGGGCGGAAGGGGGGCACAGGCTTGCCAGGCTATGCCGCACAGCCGCCACCCAGCACTGCATGAGAACATCTGAGCATGACTTCACAAGAGACTGCGCCGCCGAACCGGAGGGTCTCTGGAGGTGGGGGTGCCGCACCCCGCCTCACGGGCATTGACGCGGCCCGGGGCGTTGCCTTGCTGGGCATGATGGCCACGCACCTGATGCCGACGTTCGGCCCCTCGCCCGGATGGGAGCCCACCTGGATCGGCCTGACGTTCTCCGGGAGATCGGCGGCCCTGTTTGCTGTGCTGGCAGGCGTGGGACTGGCCCTGGGCACGGGAAAGCAGGACCCCCGGCACGGAAGCAGCCTCCGGGCCGCCCGCGGAGGCGTCGCGATGCGCGCGCTGGTGATTGCCGTCGTCGGGCTTTCCCTGGGCGGGCTCGAAGTGAACATCGCTATCATCCTGGTCCACTACGCGCTGTTGTTCCTGTGCATCCTTCCGTTCCTGGGGTTGCGCGCCAAGGCACTTTGGTTGTGGGCGCTCGGCTGGATCCTGGTGGCACCTTTCCTTGCCTATCTGGTCCGGCCCCTCCTGCTGGACGCGACCCCGCCCCTGCAACTGGGCCACAACCCCATGGGCGAAGACCTTCAGACCCCTGGCCGCCTGCTGGCCGACCTGTTCTTTACCGGGTACTACCCTGTCTTCCAGTGGATTGGCTACCTGCTGCTCGGCCTGGCTGCAGGACGCATGGCCCTGGCCACGGCAAGGGCACGGTGGCTGCTGCTGGGAGGTGGCGTTGCCGTGGCAGTCGTGGCAAAAACGGCAGGATTCCTGGCCATGGAGCAGTGGGGCGGCAGGCCGGCGCTCGAGGCGATCCCTGGAACCCGCGGGTATCCGCTGGAGAGCATGCTGCAGGTCAACCTGACCGGGCTGAGGCAGGTGGACTCATGGTGGTGGCTCGCCACGGCGGCTCCCCATGCAGGCACCACCCTGGACTTGCTGCACACCGGCGGGGTGGCAGCGGCAGTCATCGGGTTGTTCCTGATCCTTGGTTCCCTGGCAGAGCGCCTCAACGTCAACTTCCTGCTGGTGCTGAGCGGTCCGGGGGCGATGACGCTGACGCTGTACTCCCTGCACGTGTGGATCGTGTCCGGCTTCCATGAGCAGCCCCTGCCGGCAGGATGGACTGCCGAGGGCATGTACTGGGCCCAGGCCTTGGGAGCGGTGGCCATCGGCATGACCTTTGCGCTGCTCAGGCGGCGCGGGCCCCTTGAATGGCTCGCCCACCAGGCCGCAAGCCTGGGCAGTTACCGCCCGGCGGTCGGCTGAGCCCGGAAGAGCTTGACGGCGTCGCGCATGGAGGCCCGTGCCCTCTTGCGGTCCCCGGAAGCGTCATAGGCACAGCTGAGCCGGAACCACGAGCGCCAGTCTTCAGGGGCGGCTTCGGCTTCTGCCCGGTACTTTTCGAATTCCGCGTCGGCTGCAGCCCTGACGATGCGGCCACCGGGCGTGCGTGGCAGGTTGTCCACCGGCAGGCCTCCCTCCGACTCCAGCACCTTCGCCATTTGTTCGGTGCGGGCACCGAACAGCAACTCGCGGATGAGCGCCCACGCGCCGATGATGGGCAGGACCAGGTAGGCAGCACCGATGCCCTTGGCCATCAGGTTGGGGTCGCCCAGCAACAGCAGCGACCGCTGCAGCGACACCACCAGGTACAGCACCAGCAGCAAGGTGATGGCGCCGACCCAGATCTTGGTCCGGTTGCGCTTCAGGGTCTCCCAGGCCGTGGCCATGCTAGAGCCCCAGGTCCAGGTAGCCGTCCAAACCGACCGTCAGGCCAGGGTGGGACGCGACCTTGCGCAGGCCAAGCAGGACGCCGGGCATGAAGGACGCCCGGTCGAAGGAGTCGTGGCGCAGGGTGAACTGCTCACCGGGTCCCCCGAGCAGCACTTCCTGGTGTGCCACCAGTCCGCGGAGCCGGACACTGTGGACGCGGACGCCGTCAACATCGCAGCCCCGGGCTCCGTCCAGGGCGGTCTCCGTGGCGTCGGGGCTGGCGGGGACTCCTGCGTCCTTCCGGGCCTCTGCGATCAGCTGCGCCGTGCGCACTGCGGTTCCCGACGGCGCATCCACCTTGTTGGGGTGGTGCAGCTCAATGATTTCCACGGATTCGAAATATTGGGAGGCCTTGGCGGCGAAGGCAGAAGCAAGGACCGATCCAAGCGCGAAGTTGGGTGCAATCAGGACGCCGGTGTCCGGCTTCTGCTCCAGGAGGCCGGCCAGGGAGGCAAGCTTCCGGGCGTCCCAGCCAGTGGTTCCCACCACGGCGTGAATGCCGTGCTCCACGGCGAACCGGACGTTGGTCTCCGTGGTGTCCGGAACGGTGAGGTCGACAATGTACCGCGCACCTGCATCGAGCAGCGTTTCCAGGGAATCGCCCCGGCCCAGGGAGGCCACGAGCTTCATGTCTTCGGCCGCTTCCACGGCTTTGACGGCTTCGATCCCCATGCGCCCGTGGGCGCCCAGCACTGCTACGGCAAGTTGTTCGGTCATGCCGTTAACCCTACCGCCGGGCCGGGTTCGGGACGGAACCGTTACTCCCCTGCGCCCACCCATTCGACGGTGCCGTCGCTGAAGAACTGTTCCTTCCAGATCGGGACCCGGGCCTTGATCCGGTCCACCAGTTCCGAGCAGACGGCGAACGCCTGTCCGCGGTGTGCAGCAGCCACGGCGCACACCAGCGCAGGATCGCCGATCTCCAGCATGCCGATCCTGTGGGCGGCCCAGATCCGGACCGGCCGTTCTGCTTCGCCCGAGTGCTCGGCGACCAGTTCGGCCACGACCTCGGACATCACAGCGTGCGCTGTGGGGTGCGCGCTGTAGCTCAGCCGGTCCACTGCCTTGCCGGAGTCGTGGTTGCGGACCACGCCGCTGAAGCTGACCACGGCCCCCGACGTATCCGACTCGACGGCGGCAATCGCCTGGTCCACGGAGATGGGCTCAGCGCTGAGGACGGCGCTGACCACTTCAAAATTAGTTTCAGTGCCCATGGCTTCCTTCCAATTGGTCACAAAGATGTCCGATCACGGGATCCAGGACGGCCAGCCCATCCATGACGCCTTTGGGCGACCCCGGAAGATTGATGATAAAAGTCCTGCCGGCCGCACCTGCGTGGCCACGGCTCAACATCGCCATGGGAGTTTTGGCCGCTCCGGCACGGCGGATGCCTTCCATGATGCCCGGAATTTCCCGGTCCAGTAGCGGCAGCGTCATTTCCGGCGTGCGGTCGTCAGGGCTGAGGCCGGTGCCTCCGCTGGTGATCACGACGGCGGGCCGCTGGGTCAGGAGCGCACGCAGCGCGGCTCCGACGGGCTCGCCATCGGGCACCACCATGGCAGGAAACGTCTCGAAGCCGTGCTCCCTCAGCCAGTCCACGATGACCGGCCCGGTGTCGTCGGCATAAATGCCCGCGGCGGCACGCGTCGAGGCAATGACCACCCCTGCCGTGCGGGGGCTGTGTCCCTGGGGTTCACACGCGCTCATTGCCCGGTACCTTCAGACCCGGCGTGTGCGTCCTTGGCTTGGCGGGTCCAGTCCCCGCTCTTGCCGCCGCTCTTGGCCAGCACCTGGATGTCCGTCAGGACAGCGTGCTTGTCCACGGCCTTGATCATGTCGTACACGCTCAGCGCCGCGACCGAAGCAGCCGTCAGCGCCTCCATCTCGACGCCGGTGACTCCCCTGGTCTTGACAGTCGCCAGAATGCCCACTGAATCGGTCCCCAGTTCGAAGTCGATGGTCACTTTGGACAGAGGCAGCGGGTGGCAGAGCGGGATAAGCTCCGGGGTCTTTTTGGCCGCCATGATCCCGGCTACACGGGCGACGGCGAGCGCGTCGCCTTTGGGCAGTTCGCCCGCTCCGAGGAGGGCCAGGACGTCGGGGGTGCTGTGGACTGTGGCGGTGGCGGTGGCTTCACGCATGGTGACGGCTTTGTCTGAGACATCCACCATCTGCGCGGTGCCGTCGTGCCGGAGGTGGGTGAGGCTGGGGTTGTGGTTCACAGCATCCATACTTCCACTTCCGCGCCTTCCGGCAGTTCCGTGACGTGGGCAGGGATGTGCACCAGTGCATTGGAAGTGGCCAACGCATGGACCAGGTGCGAACCCGGTCCGCCGATCAACCGGACCGTGCCGCCGCCGTCCAGGTATCCCCTGCGCACCTGGTGTTTGCCGGCGGGCGACGTGAGTGGTTCGGCAAGGCAAGCGCGCAGTACGGGCCGCGCCGCCGGCGAGCCATGGACGCTGCCAAGGGCGGGGCGGAGGAACATCTCGAAGGACACGAGGCAGCTGACGGGGTTTCCGGGAAAACCAAGGAAAGGTGTCCCGTGGAAACGGCCGATTCCCTGTGGGCCGCCGGGCTGCATGGCCACGGGGACAAACTCCACGGCGTGGCCGTCCATGGCCTGGCGCACTACCTCGTAGGCCCCTTTGCTGACACCGCCGGTGGTGACGATCAGGTCCACCTGTGCTGCATGTTCTTCCAGGACGGCCAGCAGTTTCCGGGGATCGTCGTCGGCGATCCCCGTGCGCAGGACATGGAGTCCGGCCTGGCGCATGGATGCTTCCAGCAGCGTGCTGTTGGAGTCGTAGATCTTTCCCACGGCGAGGGCCCGGCCCGGTTCCACCACTTCGTCGCCGGTAGTGAGCAGGAGGACGCGCAGGGGCCGGCGGACTTCTACGGTGGCCAGGCCCAGCGCAGCCAGGAGCCCCAGTTGGCCGGGGCCCAGCCGCGTACCTGCGGGAAGGGCCAGCGCGCCGGCAGGGATGTCGCTTCCCGCCTGCCTGATGTAGGTGCCGGGCGCGGTGGCGGGCAGGGCGACCATCGCGTCATCCTGGCCGGGCGGCGGGAAGGAATCGGGCTCGGCGGCCTCGATGGGGACCACGGCGTCAGCACCTTCGGGGATCATGGCCCCGGTCATGATCGGGGCCGCACTTCCGCGTTCCAGGGGTGCCGGCGCCGCCCCGGCGGGGACCGGGTCCGCCACCCTGAGCTCCGCGCCGCCGTCGGGCAGGTCTGATGAGTTGACGGCAAAGCCGTCCATTTGCGAGTTGGCAAAAGGCGGCAGGTCAAGGGGTGCGTAGAGGTCGACGGCGAGTACCCGGCCCAGTGCGTCCAGCAACGGAAGGTGCTCCCCGGCCGGGTGCCCGGCCCCTGTAGTCAGCAGTTCCGCCACTGCTGCCTGGTGGGCAGCAACAGATCTGGGCACGGGCATCCTCCTGTGGTGACTGTCGGTTCCCGGAGTCTACCCGGACGTGGGAGCGGAGAGCCTCATGTGACCTTGATAGTGACGGTGTGGTACCCCGTTGCGCCGTCGGGGGCGACGCGGGCACGCTCTTCCACCTGCGGCCGGCCTGACGCGTCCGTCGCGCGGACCTGCACCTCGTAGTCGCCGGGTGTGAGGTCAACGGCGTGCTGCCACTGGTACCACGTATCCGCGGAGATTCCCGGCGCCAGTGCCGCTTCCTGCCAAGGCCCCCTGTTGACGCGCATTTCCACACGCTCGATGCCCCGGTGCTGCGCCCAGGCCACGCCACCAAACTGCACCGTGCCGGCCCTGACGGAACGGCCGCTGCGGGGAACGTCGATGCGCGACTGCGTCTTGACAGGGCCACGCTCACTCCAGCCGCGTGTGCTCCAGTAAGCCTTCTCATCCGCGAAACGGGTGACCTTGAGCTCCGTCAACCACTTGGTCGCGGACACAAAACCGTAGAGTCCCGGAACGACCATCCGAACGGGAAAGCCGTGTTCGAGCGGCAAGGGTTCGCCATTCATGCCAACCGCCAGGAGCGCATCCCGGCCGTCCGTGAGGGCCTCCAGCGGAGTGCTGGCCGTCCAGCCGTCGTTGCTGGTGGACAGGACCATATCCGAAGCGGACGTGGGACGCGCCATGGCCAGCAGTTCGCGGACCGGCCAGCCCAACCACAGCGCGTTGCCGATCAGGTCGCCGCCCACTTCGTTGGAAACGCAGGCGATGGTGATGTGGCGCTCTGTCATGGGCTTGGACAGCAGGGCCGCAAAGTCGAGTTCGAGGTCCTGCTCCACCAGGCCGGTGACTTTGAGCTTCCAGGTCGACGGATCAATGGCCGGCACCGCAAGGGCAGTGTCAATACGGTAGAAATCCCGGTTCGGGGTAACAAGGGGGCTGATTCCGTCGATGGGCAGGGCGGCCCCGTCCGGAACGGCCTGGGGTGGCGTAGACGGCTGTGGCAGGACCATGGAACCCCGGAAGCCGGATGCCACTGAGGCGGCGCGCGTTACCACGGCGGTGGCGGCACCGCCCACGGCCGCTCCCAGCGAGGTGAGGGCTACGGCATTGAGGAACCGCCGTCGGGCCAGCGGAGCAGGCTCCTGGTCCGTGGGCTGCCTGTCCTCCCTTGACCCCGGCGGACGGGCCGGCACCCATTCGGCGAGTTTCCGCACCAGCATCCGCAGGACAACCATGGTGGTGACAGCGGCAATCACCGGGGCCACAGCGGCCTGGGGAACAGCCTGGGCGCGCGTGAGGACGGCAGCAAGGCCTGCAGCGCCCGCCACTGCCGAAAGTGCCAGTCCCAGCCCTGCCCTGCGCCACTCCATGAGTCCGGCGAGTGCAGCAAGCCCTGCCGCGACCAGGACGATGCACACCACCAGCACCAGCTTGTCGGCGGTCCCGAACCACTGGATGGCCAGATCCTTTGCCCAGGGCGGGACAGCGTCGATGACCACACCACCCAGCGCCGTCACGGGTGAAACGAGCGGGCTGAGCAGTCCTGCCACCAACTCGCCTGCGGCAATACCTATGGCGCCCGCGGCGACACCCGCGGCTGCCGCCCAGCGTCCGGGCATCCTCATCTCTTGTCTCCTTGGTCCGCCTTGGCTGCCGGATCCTGCGGGTAGGCATGCCCCGCTGCCGGGCTGCCGTTGGCCCCGCCCGCCGGAAGGGACAGCGCAAACCGGCATCCGCCGTCGATGTTTTCCACCTGAACTGTGCCCCCGTGGGCGTGGACGATTCCTGCCACCATGCTCAGGCCGATTCCAGCGCCACTGTACGAACCTCCCCGATCCCCGGGGTTTCCCCTGGCGGGGTCCTTTTGCCAGCCGGTCTCAAACAAATGGGGCAGGTCTTCCCCGGCGATGCCACCGCAGTGGTCCTCCACGGCGACCACCGCGTTACCGCCTTCCGGTCCCACCGTGACGCGCACCTTTGCGGGCGGCCTGCTGTAGAGGACGGCGTTGAGGATGATGTTCCGTACGGCCCGGGCGATGCTCGGGCCGTCGGCCACGGCCATGCACTGCCGGTCTCCCCCGCCCACCAAGGTGATGCCGCGCTGGTCGGCCAGGGGTGCAAGATCGGAAAGCGCATCACTCACCACGTCGTAGAGATCCAGCGGTTCGGTGCGGAGCCTCAGGCTACCGGCCTGGATTTTGGACAATTCCAGCAGGTCGTTCACCATCACGGTCATCTGTTCGGTTTGTCCGATGATCTTCCGGTAGCCGACGGCGACGTCGGGGACCATGCCGTCCTCCAGCGCCTCAGCCATGGCCCTGATGCTTGCCAGTGGTGTCCGCAGATCGTGCGAGATCCACGAGACGAGTTCGCGGCGTGCCGTTTCCATGGCGGCTTCGCGTTCGCGGGACTCGGCAAGGCTGCGGCTGCTCGCTTCCAGTTCCTTGGCGAGTTCGGCAAGCTCCGACGTCATGGCCGGACCGGCGTTCCTGCCGTGGGATGCACCGTCTGCTGCACTGCCACCGGTATGGACATTCCCCAGGGTCTCACCGCGGCCCAGCCTGCGGGCGGCGTCCACCAGCCGGGCGGCATTCCGTGACACCCCGGCGCCCAGCATGAGTGCCAGCACCACCGCCACCGCGGAGGCAATGGCGAGGATGTACCACATGACTTCGAGGTCGCGGGCGGAAATGAACATGGCGTTGAAGGCACTCACCATGCCGGTGACCAGCACGGCGACGGTGGCCACCACCACCAGGCAGATCTGGGCGAGTACCGAAGCCCCGCGCAAGACCCGAAGCAACAGCAGCGTCAGGACACCGATCAGGATGGCCCAAAAGAGGATCCACGCCAGGATGGTGGCCAGGTCAGTGCCCTCCATGCCCGGCTCCCTCCGTGTCGAACCGGTAGCCCACACCCCATACCGTTTTCAAAAGGACCGGTTTGGTGGGGTTGTCTTCGATCTTCTCCCGAAGCCTGCGGACGTGGACGGTCACCGTGGACAAGTCGCCGAAATCCCAGCCCCATACAGCCTTGATGAGCTGCTCCCGGCTGAAGACCTGGTTGGGCCGCCGCAACAGGAATGCCAGCAGGTCGAACTCGCGCACCGTCAGCGACAACTGCTTTCCATGGTGGGTCACGGTCCGCGACGCCGGGTTGAGATCGAACCCGGCCAGTTCCACGCGCGGTTCAGGGCTGAACTCCCTGATGCTGCGGCGCAGGACCGATTTGACCCGCAGCACGAGTTCACGCGGCGAGAAAGGCTTGGTGAGGTAGTCGTCGGCGCCTACCTCGAGGCCCAGGATCCTGTCGTCCTCCGTCCCGAGGGCAGTGACCATGATGACGGGGACGCTCATCGCGGCGCGCAACCGGCGGCAAACTTCCACACCGTCAAGGCCCGGCAGCATCCGGTCGAGGATCACCAGGTCCGGTTCCCTCTCTGCCGCCAGCTTCAGGGCCGTAAATCCGTCGCCGGCCATATCCACTTGGAAGCCGGCGCCCACCAGGTAGTCCCGGACGACGTCCGCGATCACCTGTTCGTCCTCGACGAGCAGGATCCGGCGGTTCCCGGGTTCGGTGGCAGCAGCGGTGGCTTGGGTGGTCACGCTTTCAGCATAGGTTTGCCGGACGGTGCGGGCACCTGCATCGGCAGCCCAGGAGGCAAGCGTATGGATTCCGTAAGAAGTGGCACGTCCGCTGAGTGGACCGCAGTGTTGCCGATATCACTACCACGGCGTACGTGCCGTAGCCTTAATCCATGAACGTTCAGCTTGGAATGCCCACGATCCCCGCTGTGGGCGATGCGGGCAGCGGGCCGGTTCCGCCGCCTCGTCCGGCTGGTACGCCGGCAGGACTTTGGGACCGGCACGGCCGCCGCGCCACGGACATGCGCCTGTCACTCACGGACAAATGCAACCTGCGCTGCACGTACTGCATGCCCGCCGAGGGGCTTGAGTGGCTCTCGAAGCAGGCCGTGATGACCAAGGACGAGATCATCCGGATCGTGCGCATCGGCGTCAACTCCCTGGGGGTACGCGAACTCCGCCTTACCGGAGGCGAACCCCTGGTCCGCGCCGACCTGGTGGACATCATCGCCGGCATCCGCCGGGAGCATCCTGACCTTCCCATGTCCATGACCACCAACGGTGTGGGACTGGACAAGAAGGCGGCCGCCCTCAAGGCCGCCGGACTCAACAGGATCAACGTCTCCTTGGATTCACTGCACGAGGAAACCTTCACCCAGCTCACCCGGAGGCCGTTCCTGGACCGGGTCCTCGCCGGAGTGGACGCTGCCTGGGCCGCCGGGCTGGGTCCCGTAAAACTGAATGCCGTCCTGATGCGCGGCATCAACGACGCCGAGGCACCGTCCCTGCTGGCATGGGCCTTGGATCGTGGTTACGAGCTACGCTTCATCGAGCAAATGCCCCTGGACGCCGATCACGGCTGGACCCGGCGGAACATGATTACCGCTGCCGAAATCCGGGACCTGCTGTCGGCGGACTTCGACCTCGCACCGGATCCCCGCGAACGCGATGGCGCGCCGGCTGAACGCTTCGAAGTACGACACCGCAGCGACCGCCCGGAAGGCAACGCACGCCCGGCGCCCGGCCCGGTCCTGGGCACGGTGGGCATTATCGCTTCGGTCACCGAGCCGTTCTGCTCCGACTGCCGCCGAACCCGCATCACCGCGGAGGGCAAAATCATGAGCTGCCTTTTCTCCAGGGAAGAATTCGACCTCCTGGGACTCCTGCGCAACGGCGCTTCGGACCAGCAGCTCGCCGGTCGCTGGCAGGATGCGATGTGGGTCAAGCCGAAGGCCCACGGGATGGACCACACCGGTCTTGGCGCTGCCGACTTCGTGCAGCCGGACCGCAGCATGAGCGCAATCGGAGGCTGAACCAATGCTTGTCCGTTACTTCGCTGCCGCGCGCGCAGCGGCCGGAGTCGAAGAGGAAACCTACCATCTCCCGGCAGGCAGCAGCCTGGAGGCTTTGCTGGAAGCGGCCCTCGCCGTCGAGCGTCCCAGTCCGCCGGAAGGCACTCCTGAGCTGTCGAGGATCGTGGCCCGCAGCAGCTTCCTTCGCAATGAAGTGGCTGTCCGAGACCGCTCAGTGCCGCTGGATGCCGGGGATGTCATCGATGTCCTGCCACCCTTTGCCGGCGGCTGATCTTCAAGCCTTCCTGAGCACACTCTTCAGCAGAGGAGCAAAACCTGCCCGGCCTTGCAGGCGCAGCTCAACTGTGTGCACCAGGACATCGTCCTCCACCCTGAAGGAGTGCCGGGCCACCCCGTCTGCCGTACGGCGGTCAAAGGTCAGTGTTCCGGAGGTCCACAGCCCCCGGACCGGCGCGGTTGGCGGGTGGCCCAGGCTGTCAACGTAATACCAGAGGGCACCTCCGTGTAAAGCATCCACGGTGAACATCCCGTGCCCCTCCAGGTGCGTGCCGTCGGGTTCACGGTGCCTGTAGCTCTGGACCACGGCATGACCGCCGGCGGCCGGCGTGAAGGCGACTTCGGCGTCAGTCGTATGGGCGGGCCCCCAGGGGGACTGTGCGATCTCTGTGACGCCCCGCCAGCGCCCCAGGAAGGGTTGGAGCAGACCGGCCGCGCGGCCGGTATGTGGCTGGTCCATGGCGACTCCAAGGCAACTGGGCAAACACATCAGGGCAGCATGATCGTGTGATCATGCTGCCCTGATGATGTCCGGGAGTCCAGAGTCCCGGACGGAGTTTCAGAGTCCGAACGTCTCGTTTTCCTCGAACGGGCCCACCACTGTGATGGTGCGCGGAGCCGAAGCCAGCTCCCGGGCAAGCTCCTGCACGTCCTCTACCGTGACGGCCTTGATGCGGGCCAGGGTCTCGTCAATGTCCTGGAACTCTCCGGAGACAAGTTCGGCCCGGCCCAGGCGCGACATACGTGAGCCGGTGTCCTCCAGGGACAGGACGATGCCACCGCTGAGCTGCCCCACGGCTTTGCGCAGTTCCTCCCCCGTGATGCCGTCGCGGGCCAGCTTGTCCAACTCGACGCCCAGGAGGTCAAGCACCTGGCGGACCTTGGACGGCGTGCACCCCGCGTACATGCCAAAGTATCCGGCGTCCGCATAGGCTGCCGTGAAGGAGTAGGTGGAGTACACCAGCCCACGCTTTTCCCGGATTTCCTGGAACAGCCTGGACGACATGCCGCCGCCCAGCACGGCATTGAGCACGCTCATGACGAAGCGGCGCTCATCCGTTGCCACGATCGTGGGACAACCCATGATGATGTTCGCCTGCTCCACCGGCCGCTTGACCACGTGGAGGCCCGCGGTGCCTGTGATCACGGCGCGGTCCGTGGCCCGGCGCTGTACCGGAGCAGCATCAGGATCGAGATTCCATCCCGCTGCTTCCAGTGATTCCTGCACCAGTCGGCAGACGACATCGTGGTCCAGGCCGCCGGCCGCAGTAATGACAAGCTCCTCGGGCCGGTAGTAGCGCTGGTAGTGTGCCCACACGGAATCCCGGGGCACGGCCTTGATGGCGGCGGGTGTCCCGCCGATCGGACGCGCCAGGGGGTGGCGGCCAAGGACGGCTTCCACGAACTTCTCATGCGCCACATCCGTGGGGTCGTCGCTGTCCATGGCGATTTCCTCGAGGATGACGTCGCGTTCCTGTTCCAGTTCGGCCGGGTCCAACACGGCTCCGGTGATCATGTCCGCTATGACATCGATCGCCATCGGCAGGTCGGTGTCGAGGACACGCGCGAAATAGCAGGTGCTCTCCTTGGCGGTCGCGGCGTTGGACTCCCCGCCGACTTCATCGAACGCCGAAGCTATCTCCAAGGCGGTCCGCCGCTTGGTTCCCTTAAAGAGCAGATGTTCCAGGAAATGCGTGGAACCGTGCTGTCCTTCGACTTCGTCGCGGGACCCTACTGCCACCCAGAATCCGATGGTGGCAGAACGCTGGCCCGGCATGGCCTCGGTCAGGACACGCACACCTCCCGGCAACACGGAACGGCGCACAATGGAACCGCCGTCGGCGCCATGGATCAGGTCACCGCCGGGAAGGGTCTGCTCCAAGGGCAAGGGTACGACAGTCATCTAGTCCTTTCGGGTTAAGGGCGGCGGGGCCGGTGGACTTTCACATCCACCAGCCCCGCCGGGTACTTCTGACAGACTACTCTGCCGAAGCCTCTGCGGCTTCTGCCGGAGCTTCCTCGGAAGCGCCCTCTTCCTCGGCCACAACCGGAGAGAGGGACAGCTTGCCGCGGTCGTCAATCTTGGTGATCTCGACCTGGACCTTCTGGCCCACGGAGACGACGTCATCCACATTGTCCACGCGCTTGCCGTTGGCCAGCTTGCGGAGTTCGGAGATATGCAGCAGGCCGTCCTTGCCCGGGGTGAGGGACACGAAGGCGCCGAAGGTGGTGGTCTTGACGACCGTACCCAGGTAGCGCTCACCGACTTCCGGCACCTGCGGGTTCGCGATGGCGTTGATGGCGGACCGTGCGGCATCGGCGGACGGGCCGTCGGTGGCACCGATGTAGACCGTGCCGTCGTCCTCGATCGAGATGTCCGCGCCCGTGTCTTCCTGGATCTGGTTGATCATCTTGCCCTTGGGGCCAATGACCTCGCCGATCTTGTCCACGGGGATCTTCACGGCGATGACGCGCGGAGCGAACTCGGAGAGCTCGTCCGGGGTGTCAATCGCTGCGTTGATGACCTCGAGGATGTGGAGGCGGGCCTCGCGGGCCTGCTTCAGGGCAGCGGCCAGGACCGAAGCCGGAATGCCGTCAAGCTTGGTGTCCAGCTGGATGGCAGTGACGAACTCGGAGGTACCGGCAACCTTGAAGTCCATGTCGCCGAAGGCGTCTTCGGCACCAAGGATGTCAGTCAGGGCCGCGTAGCGGGTCTGGCCGTCGACCTGGTCGGATACCAGGCCCATGGCGATACCGGCAACGGCAGCCTTCAGCGGAACACCGGCGTTGAGCATGGACAGCGTGGAAGCACAGACCGAGCCCATGGAGGTGGAGCCGTTGGAGCCGAGGGCTTCGGATACCTGGCGGATGGCGTACGGGAATTCCTCGCGGCTCGGCAGGACCGGAACCAGGGCACGCTCAGCGAGGGCACCGTGGCCGATTTCGCGGCGCTTCGGGGAACCGACACGGCCGGTCTCACCGGTGGAGTACGGCGGGAAGTTGTAGTTGTGCATGTAACGCTTGCGCGTGACCGGCGACAGGGAATCGATCTGCTGCTCCATCTTGAGCATGTTCAGCGTGGTGACGCCCATGATCTGGGTTTCACCGCGCTCGAAGATGGCAGAACCGTGAACGCGCGGGAGAACTTCGACCTCGGCGGTCAGCTGGCGGATGTCCGTCAGGCCACGGCCGTCGATGCGGATCTGGTCCTTGAGGATGCGCTGGCGGACAACATGCTTGGTGACGGAGCGGAACGCTGCGGAGAGTTCCTTCTCGCGGCCTTCGAAGTCTCCGGCGAGGGCGCCAAGGACCTCGTCCTTGAGTGCGTCGGAAGCGTTGTCGCGCTCCTGCTTGTCGGCGATCTGGAAGACAGCAGCAAGCTTGTCTGCAGCAGCAGCCTCGACAGCGGCGTAAGCGTCGTCCTGGTAGTCAAGGAAGACCGGGAACTCGACGGTGGGCTTTGCAGCGCGGGAGGCCAGGTCCGACTGTGCCTCGCAGAGGGCGCGGATGAACGGCTTGGCGGCCTCGAGCCCCTCGGACACAACCTCTTCGGTGGGGGCGGTGGCGCCCTGTTCCTTGATGAGGTTCCAGGAGTTGTCCGTGGCTTCGGCTTCGACCATCATGATCGCGACGTCATCGCCTGCGACACGGCCGGCAACCACCATGTTGAACACGGCGTTCTCCAGCTGGGAATGCTTGGGGAACGCAACCCACTGGGAGCCCTGCTCGTCGGCGATGAGGGCGACGCGGACGCCACCGATCGGGCCGGAGAACGGGAGGCCGGAGAGCTGGGTGGACATGGACGAGGCGTTGATCGCAACGACGTCGTACAGTTCGTCCGGGTTGATGGCCAGGACCGTGACGACGATCTGGACTTCGTTGCGCAGGCCCTTGACGAAGGCCGGACGCAGCGGGCGGTCCATGAGGCGGCAGGCCAGGATGGCTTCCGTGGAAGGACGGCCTTCACGGCGGAAGAACGAGCCCGGGATACGGCCGGCAGCGTACATGCGCTCCTCGACGTCCACGGTCAGGGGGAAGAAATCGAAGCCTTCGCGCGGCTGCTTGCCGGCAGTGGTGGCGGAAAGAAGAGCGGTGTCGTCGTCGATGTAGACCATCGAGGCACCGGCGGCCTGCTTGGCAAGGCGGCCGGTTTCAAAGCGGATCACGCGCTTACCAAAGCGGCCGTTGTCGATGATGGCTTCGGAGAACTGGATTTCGGGACCCTCCATGAGAGTCACCTCCGTTTCTGTTGAGCGGAAGTCCGCCGCATCAACCCAGGCCCCTTCTTCATTACTGGCCTGTACTACACCCGGTCATCGATCGAGATCCACGGGCGCGCCGTCCGTTGACGGCCTTCCCGGGAACCACTACCGAGGACCGCGAATGCGCGATGCGGTTGATTCCTGTTTTTAGTTGTTGTGAAGAAAGCGGCCCGCTCCGTGAAGGACCGGGCCGCCCAGGCAGACTAGCGGCGCAGGCCGAGACGCTCGATGAGCGAACGGTAGCGGGCGATGTCAGTGTCCTTCAGGTAGGAAAGCATGCGCTTGCGGCGACCAACCAGGGCGAGCAGGCCGCGCTGGGTGTGGAAGTCGTGCTTGTGCTGCTTCATGTGCTCAGTCAGATCCTTGATCCGCTGGGTCAGGACGGCAACCTGGACCTCGGGCGAACCGGTGTCGCCTTCGGACGTTGCGTATTCCTTGATGATGGACTGCTTTACAGCGGCGTCAAGTGCCACGTGAACTCCTAGAGTTGTGCCGTGCTTCCCGGATCAGCGCTTCACTGCCGGGTTGCTTCCGGTGCGTCACCGCACACAAAAACAGGTCCAGCTGCCACGGACTGCGGCCGGAACCACTGATCAGTTTACCGGGAGGCCGGCATTGTTGTCGAAAAGGCACCTGCTGCGATCCTGCCGCGGGTGAGGGGACAAGCACGACGGCGGCCTGCCGCCTACCGTCCGGACAGCAGTTCGTGCGCCTGGGCTACGTCCAGGCACATCTGCTCCACCAAGGCTTCCGGGCCCCGATAGGCCACCATTCCCCGCAGTCGTTGGGTGAATTCCACGGCCACAGTCTGGCCGTACAGGTTGAAGTCGTCCACGACCTCCCCTTCCGGGCGGTCGATCACATGCGCCTCCACTTGGCGGCTCACGCCATCGAAGGTGGGATTGGATCCGACGGAGATGGCAGCAGGCCAACGCGTTCCGGCCTGGTCGACAAGCCAGCCCGCATAGATTCCATCAGCCGGCACATATCCTGTGGAGTCGTGCGACAAGTTGGCCGTGGGAAACCCGAGGTCGCGTCCCCGGGCTGCGCCATGGACCACTTCACCGCGCATCCGGTGCGGACGGCCGAGGATCGCGGCAGCGGTCACGACGTCGCCCTCGGACAACGCTTCCCTGACCCAGGTGGACGAACAGCGGCGGTCTTCATCGCCGTCGTGGTGGACGGGGAAGCCGCCCGCGCCGTATTCGTTGACGACCTGGACACCGAAGCCCAATTGGTCACCGAGCTCCTGCATCGTGGCAACGTCACCCGAGTTGCCCGCGCCGAACCGGAGATCGTGGCCAACCACCACGTGGCCTGCCTGCAGGGCATCAAGCAGGATCTGCTGGACGAATTCCAACGGGGTCATGGCGGCCAGGTCCAGGGTGTACTTCATGACAAGGACTGCATCCACGCCGGCGTGTCCCAAGGCGTCGATCTTGTCCTGCAGGCCCATGATCAACTCCGGTGCCGATTCGGGCCGGTGGACCTGGGCAGGGTGTGGATCAAAGGTCACAGCGACGGACGGAATGCCTTGGCGCCTGGCCGTATCCGTCAGGAGGGCAAGCACATGCTGGTGGCCACGATGGACGCCGTCGAAGTTTCCGATGGTGACCGCTGTGGGACCAAAGTCCCGCGGGACCTCGGTGGGATCGTTCCAGATGTGGACCATCAACCTCGCCTTTTTACTGCAGATAAGTGTTCTGCCCGGCAGCCTCCGGGCCCCGGAACATTCTAAGGTTACCCGCTCCGCAGGACGCTCAGGACGGCCTGCGGCGGTTCAGCCACAGGAGCCCCAGGACGGGAAGCACCAGCGGAACAAACCCGTAACCGCGTCCGAAAAGGGACCACACCGTGTCATGCGGGAAGGCAACAGGGTCGAAAAGGCTGACGGCACCCACCACCAGCACGCCAACCAGTTCCACCAGGACAGCCGCCAGGGAGATCCTGAACCACGTGCGTCCCGGCTTGGCCAGGGAAACGGTAGCCACAATGTAGACCACGGCGGCGAATGCCGACAGGACATGGGCCAGCGGGGCCTCGTTGAATTTGGTGGCGATCTGGTACCCGGCCCTGGCCGTAGCCGACAAGGCAAACACCGCATAAACGGCAATCAGCAGCCGTCCCGGCCCGGTGTTGCGGGTGTCCTTGGCAGCCACCTGCTTCCCGCTGCCGGTGCGGTCTGTCTCGGTTCCAGTCACGTCGTTTTCTTCCTTCACGTCAGTACCAGATCTGGTTCATGCGGGCGGCCATGACAACGGCGGTGACGCCCACCGCTGCCAGGACGAAGTTGCTCCACCGTGTTTTCTCCAGGATGGACCAGTACACGGCGCCCAGGGGAATCATGAGTGCCGTCACCAGGTAGCCCCAGAATTCCCACGGCTCGCCGGCCATCTGTTCGCCCAGGGCAACGCGGACGATCGAGCCCACCAGGTACACCAGCAGTGCGGCTTCCACCGCAAGGACGGACAGGATGGTGATGTCGTTCGGCGCCTTCTTCAGCACACCTGCCACGATGCACACGATCGAGGAAACCAATCCGATGATGAGGATTGAGTAGAAGTATCCGTCCATGCCTAGTTTTCCTGCCCTGCTGCCGGGGCGAAGACCAAAACCGGTTTGGCGAAGCTTCCGGCGTCGGCAAGCAGCGCAACCAGCTCGCCCGACGGCGCAAAGGCTGCGGCCGGATTCTCCGCGGTGGCTGCTCCGGGAGTACCGGACGCGGGCCCGGCAGCGATCCGTCGGCCGAAAGAAATTTCCGTGGCCTCATGGTCGGTCAACTCGCGGTTGGGCATCAGGGAACGCGCTGCAGCAGACATCTCCAGGACATGGAGCTCGCGGGCGAGTTCATCCAGGGTTCTGGCCTGGTCGATCGAGTACGGGCCTACCTGGGTGCGCCGCAGGGCGGTCAAGTGGCCGCCCACGCCCAAGGCAGCCCCCAGGTCCCTGGCGAGGGCCCTGATATACGTGCCCGAGGAGCATTCAACGGTGACGTCCACGTCCACTGTCCTGCCGCCGTCGTTCCTGGCAACACCATGCATATCGAAACGGTGGATGGTTACGGGACGGGCCGCGAGCTTGACCTCTTCTCCCGAGCGGACGCGCGCATAGGACCGTTCGCCGTTGACTTTGATGGCGCTGACACTGCTGGGAACCTGCTGGATGGGGCCTTTCAGGGCCTCGATCCCGAGTGCGATATCGGCGTCGCTGACGCCCGCGGCGCTGCGCGCTTCCGTCACGTCGCCCTCGGCGTCGTCCGTAATGGTGCTTTCGCCAAGCCGAATGGTGGCCGTGTAGGTCTTGGAGGTGCCGACGATGTAGGTCAGCAACCTGGTGGCCTTATTGATGCCCAGCACCAGAACACCGGTTGCCATGGGGTCGAGCGTCCCCGCATGGCCGACTTTCCGGGTGCCGGCCAGCCGCCGCATCCGGCCAACCACATCGTGGCTGGTCCATCCCTGCGGTTTGTCAACGATCACCAGTCCAGAAAGCACGCTTATCAGTATATCGGTGGCTAGGATGGCTCCCATGCCCCACCTTGCCGAGCACGTCCGCGACGTCCCCGTGAACCAGATCCGCGAGATCACCGAGGCCGCCTGGAATACCCCGGACGCGATCGTCCTGAGCATCGGCGAACCGGGGTTCCCGCTTCCCCGGCACGTCCTGGACGCAGGGATGGCCTGCCTTGACCGGGACGAAACCAACTACACTCCCAACGCCGGCCTCCCGGCCCTGCGCGAGGCTTTTGCGGCCAGGTTCCGTGAGCAACAGCACCTGGACATCGGACCTGAGCGCGTCTACGTGGTGGACGGAGCGCAGCAGGGCCTCCACTTCGCCATGAGCCTGCTCCTCTCCCCCGGCGATGAAATCCTGATACCCGATCCCGGCTACCCCACTTTCGCGATGACGGGCAGGCTGCTGCACGCTGTACCGGTCCGTTATCCCCTCTACCCCCACCATGGCTTCCAGCCGCACATCGAGGACATCGAGGCCCTCATCACGCCTGCAACCAAGGTGCTGGTGGTGAACTCGCCGTCCAACCCACTCGGGGCCGTCATCCAGGAGGACACCGTGCGGCAGTTGGTGGAACTCGCGGTGCGGCATGATCTCTGGATCATCTCCGACGAATGCTATGAGGCTTTCACCTTCGATGTGCCCCATGTCAGCCCCGCCCGCTTCGACAGCGACGTGCCGGGCAAGGCCCGCGTCTTCACATCCCTGACGCTGTCCAAGACCTACGGGCTGACCGGGCTGAGGATCGGAGCCCTGGTTTGCCCGCCGGGACTGGAAAAGACCATGAACAATGTCATGGAGGCGATCGTTTCCTGCGTCGCATCACCCTCGCAGTACGCCGCTCTGGCGGCACTGACAGGCCCCCAGGATTACGTGGCCACCGCGCGCGGCCACTACCGAGGCAATCGTGATGCGGCCTCCCGCGTTTTGGAAGCGAAAGGGATTCCGTTCCTTGGCGCACAGGGTGCGTTCTACCTTTGGGCGGATCTGTCCCACGTCAGCCAGGGCAACATCCGGGCCTGGGTCCGGTCCTTCCTGGCGGATTCAGGCGTCGCTTTCGCTCCCGGCACGGCGTTCGGCCCGATCGGCGAGGGCTGGATACGGATTGCCCTCTGCGGGGAGCAAAAAGACCTGCTCGACGGCGTCAGCCGGCTGCCTGCCCGGGTTTAGGCCCCGTTGGGCGCACGGGAGCGGCAGTCGTCGTCGTGCGTCAGTACCGGGTGCGGGCGGCGTTGTTCCGCCACGTCTCAAACGGCGTGTCGGCCATGGGCAGCGGCGCATGGTCCACCGGAAGCAGCCCGGGCCGTTGCCCGGCGAAGTACTCGTAGAAGACAGCATCGTCAAAACCTGCACGGGCGGCACCGTGCCTGTCCGCCGCGTACCAGACCCTTCCGATGCGTGCCCACAGGGTGGCCGCAAGGCACAAGGGGCATGGCTCGCAACTGGTGTACAGCACCGAACCACTGAGGTCGAAGCTGCGCGTGCCGGCTGCGGCGCGCCGGATGGCGACCACCTCGGCGTGGGCGGTGGGATCGTTGTCCCGGGTGACCCGGTTGACGCCTTCATGGACCGTGCCGTCCGGGGTGACCACTACTGCACCAAACGGGCCGCCGCCGTCGGAAACGTTGTCCACGGCCAGCCTGATGGCGTGCTTGAGGTACTCGTCGCGTTGCTGCTCGTTGTGCTCGGACATGCCACGATCCTAACGGGTCCGTAAACGGCAAAGATGCCCCCGGGACGGCATCCCGGGGGCATCTTTTGAACCAACGCCGAACGGCTAGGAACGGTGGGCGTCCTCGTCGAGGTCGTCATCGTCAGAGAGGTCGATGTCCTCTTCGTCGAAGTCGTCTTCGTCGATGTCCTGGGACGAATCACTCTTGTACGGGTCGGCCTCGCCCGCGTGCTTGGCGCCGGCTGCCAAGGCGGCGACCTCGGCATCGCGGCGCTTTGCCTCGCGCAACAGTTCTTCGAGGTTCGAGGCGTTGACCGGAATCTGGTCTGCCACGAACTCAAGGGTGGGCGTCAGGCGGACGGTGATGTTCCGGCCCACCTCCTGGCGCAGGACACCCTTGGCCTTCTCCAAGGCCTTGGCGGCGTCAGCGTGGGCGGTGTCGTCGCCGAATACGGTGTAGTAGACGGTGGCGTGCTGAAGGTCGTTGGTGACGCGGGCGTCAGTGATGGTGATGGACTCGACGCGCGGGTCCTTGACCCTCCGCCCGAGGGCTTCGGCCACCACTACCTTGATCCGCTGTGCCAGCTTGGCAGCGCGTGCCGGATCAGCCATGGTTTCCTCCTGGAATGGGATTGGGGGTGCGGAACGGGTCCGCCGGAATTTCCCGACGGACCCGTTCCAAACGGAGCCTAGACGCGCGGCTTCTCGCGCATCTCGAAGGTTTCGATGATGTCACCTTCGGCGATGTCGTTGTACGAACCAAGACCGATACCACATTCGAAGTCGGTGCGGACTTCGGTGGCGTCGTCCTTGAACCGCTTGAGGGTCTCGACGGTGAGGTTGTCACCGATGACCTTGCCGTCGCGGCTGACACGGGCCTTGGTGTTACGGCGGATGATGCCGGTACGGACGATCGAGCCGGCGATGTTGCCGAACTTGGACGAACGGAAGACTTCGCGGACCTCGGCGGTACCAAGCTGGACTTCCTCGTACTCCGGCTTGAGCATGCCCTTGAGGGCCATCTCAATGTCATCGATTGCTGCGTAGATGACGGAGTAGAAGCGCATGTCCACGCCTTCGCGGTCGGCCAGTTCGGCCACGCGCTCGGCCGGCTTGACGTTGAAGCCGATGATGATGGCGTTGTCCACCGTTGCCAGGTTGACGTCGTTCTGCGTGATGGCACCCACACCGCGGTGGATGACACGGAGCTGAACGTCGTCGTCTCCGACGTCGATCTTGAGCAAGGCGTCCTCGAGGGCTTCGACGGCACCGGACACGTCACCCTTGAGGATGAGGTTGAGGGTGTCGATCTTGCCTTCGGCAACGGCCTGGTCGAAGTCTTCCAGGCTGATCCGCTTGCGGCGCTTGGCCAGGGCGGCGTTGCGGTCTGCTGCTTCACGCTTCTCAGCGATCTGGCGGGCCGTACGCTCGTCCGGCGTCACCAGGAAGGTGTCACCTGCACGGGGCACGTTGGACAGGCCGAGGACCTGGACCGGACGGGACGGCAGGGCGACATCCAGTGCCTCACCGTTCTCGTCGAACATGGCACGGACACGGCCGTGGGCCGTACCGGCAACGATCGTGTCGCCGACAGCGAGAGTACCGGACTGCACCAGGACCGTTGCGACCGCACCGCGGCCCTTGTCCAGGTTCGCTTCGATGGCGATGCCTCGAGCGTCCTTGTCCGGGTTGGCGCGCAGGTCCAGTGCCGCATCCGCGGTCAGGAGGACTGCCTCGATGAGCTCGTCGATGTTCAGGTTCTGGCGGGCAGAAACCTCGACGAACATGGTGTCGCCACCGTATTCCTCGGGAACCAGGCCGTACTCGGTCAGCTGGCCCTTGACCTTGTCAGGGTTGGCGCCTTCCTTATCGATCTTGTTCACGGCGACCACGATCGGCACATCGGCCGCCTGGGCGTGGTTGAGCGCTTCAACGGTTTGCGGCATGACGCCGTCGTCGGCTGCAACCACCAGGATCGCGATGTCCGTGACCTTTGCACCACGGGCACGCATGGCGGTGAACGCCTCGTGGCCCGGGGTGTCGATGAAGGTGATGTCGCGGGGCGAACCCTCGTGGATGTGGCTGATCTGGTAAGCACCGATGTGCTGCGTGATGCCGCCGTGCTCGCCTGCCACAACGTTGGAGTTGCGGATGGCGTCAAGCAGGCGGGTCTTACCGTGGTCGACGTGGCCCATGACCGTGACAACCGGTGCACGCGGCTCCAGGACGTCGTCGCCTTCGGCATCCAGTTCGCCCTGGAGGTCGATGTCGAACGAATCGAGCAGTTCGCGCTCTTCGTCTTCGGGGGAAACGACCTGCAGCTTGTAGCCCAGTTCGGCGCCAAGCAGGGCAAAGGTGTCCTCATCGAGGGACTGCGTTGCCGTTGCCATCTCACCGAGGTGGAACAGGACGGTAACGAGCGAGGCGGGGTTCGCATCGATCTTCTCGGCGAAGTCCGTGATGGAGGAGCCACGACGGAGACGGATGATGGTCTCGCCGTCGCCGCGGGGTACGGTTACGCCGCCCAGCGACGGAGCACTCATCTGCTCCAATTCCTGGCGCTTTGCGCGCTTGGACTTGCGCTGCTTGCCACGGCCGGCGCCGCCCTTGCCGAACGCACCCTGGGTGCCACCGCGACCGCGGCCACCCTTGCCGAAGCCACCGCCGGCGGGAGCTCCGCCACCAGTGCCACCACCGGGTGCGCCACCGGGACGACCGGGACCTCCCGGACGACCCGGACCACCGGGACGGCCTGCGCCGGCAGGTGCCGGGCGCTCAGTACGGTTGGGCATCATGCCCGGAGTAGGACGGGGACCACCGGGGCGCGGTGCACCCGGACGCGGGGCACCGGGGCGCGGTGCACCCGGACGGGGACCACCGGAACCTGCTGCGGGGCGGGGACCACCGGAACCTGCTGCAGGACGCGGGCCACCGGCACCGGCTGCAGGACGCGGACCACCCGGACGTTCACCTTCGTTGCGGCCACCCGGACGGGGCATGCCCTGCGACGTGGCGAACGGGTTGTTGCCCGGACGCGGCGGACGTTCGTTGTCTCCGCCACGACCCCGGGGCATGCCCTGGGAGGTAGCGAAGGGGTTGTTGCCCGGACGCGGACCGCCCGGACGGGGAGCCTGTCCACCGGGACGGGCCGAAGAAGGAGCATCGGCCTTGGGACCGGGGCGGGCGCCGGGCTTGGCCGGGGCCGGAGTCGACGCCGCCGGTGCAGCGGGAGCCGGAGCCGACGGAGCTGCCTGTGCTGCGGGAGCAGCAGGAGCCGGCGCTGCCGGTGCCTTGGGGGCAGCCGGACCGGGTGCAGGTGCTGCCGGGCGTGATGCTGAGGGGGCGGACGGAGCCTTGGGGGCTGCCGCAGGAGCAGCAGACTTGGCAGCGCCTGCCGACGGGTAGGCGTCGCGAAGCTTCTTCACGACGGGGGCCTCAATGGTGGAAGAGGCGGAGCGAACGAATTCGCCCAATTCCTGCAGTTTGGTGACTGCATCTTTGGAAGTAATACCGAGCTCTTTGGCGAGCTCATGTACGCGGACCTTGGCCACTTTTCTCCTGTCTCGGTCCGCACCGAGCCAGGCACGAACCGTCTACTTCTTACTGCGGACCCCTGCCGTACGCACGGCGGAAAGGCCCTTTGCAGAGCGCAACAAAGTTGTCATCGTTACGCACTCATCGCTGGGAACTCATCGGGTTTCCATCAGATTTCTGACCCGCTTTCAGGTTTGGACGGTTTTCCCGCGGAAGCCGGAACCTCCGCAAGTGGCACACCCGGCATCAGGTAGCGTTCCACGGCGCCCGTTTCGGATGCGCCCGCGAGGGCCCTTCCGAAAGCTCGCCGCTTGACCGCCAATGCCAAGCACTTTTCGCTGGGGTGCAGCCACGCACCCCTGCCGGCCATCCGGCGTCGAACATCGACGAGGACTGCGGAAGATCCGCCGCCCTGGGCGACCAGCCGGACAAGCTCGGACCGGAATCCTTGCTTCCGGCATCCGATGCAGGTGCGGACAGGCCCTTGGCCACGTTCAAGCTGTTCAGCCACGACGTGTCCTACCTGCCTCACACTGTTGGCACCCGACAGCCCCGGCCCTGCAGAAGCAGTAGGGGCACGCCCGGGCGCGCGGATACCGGACGAAAGCCCGGTTCCATCCATTCTAGCCCCCCGCTCCCGGACTCCCGAAACCGCCGCTGTGCCAGCGCGGCGCGCAGCACCGCACCAGGACGCCGGCTGCTACTCCTGGCTGCCCTTTCCTGCTGCAGTGTCGGAGACGATATCGATGCGCCAACCGGTCAGCTTTGCCGCCAGCCGGGCATTCTGCCCTTCCTTGCCAATGGCCAGGGACAGTTGGTAGTCGGGAACCACGACACGCGCGGACCTGGTGGCCTCGTCGGTGATGGTGACCGAATTCACCCTCGACGGCGACAGTGAGTTGGCGATGAACGTCGCCGGGTCCTCGCTGAAGTCGACGATGTCGATCTTTTCGTCGTTGAGCTCGTTCATGACAGCACGCACGCGCGAGCCCATTTCACCGATGCAGGCGCCTTTGGCGTTGACGCCGGGAGCGTTGGCCTTGACGGCGATCTTGGTGCGGTGGCCTGCTTCACGGGCCAGCGCAACGATCTCCACGGAACGGTCCGCGATTTCCGGAACTTCCATTTCGAACAGCTTGCGGACCAGGCCGGGGTGCGAACGGGACAACGTGATGGAAGGTCCCTTGGCGCCACGGTGGACATCCACTACGAAGGCGCGGAGCCTGCTGCCGTGGAGGTACTTCTCGCCGGGGACCTGCTCGGGCGGCGGGAGAAGCGCCTCAACGGCGCCCAGGTTGACCTGGATCATGTGCGGGTTGTTGCCCTGCTGGATCATGCCGGCCACGAGTTCGCCTTCGCGTCCCTTGAATTCTCCCAGGACGTTGTCGTCCTCCACGTCCCGCAGGCGTTGCAGGATGATCTGGCGCGCGGTGCTGGCGGCGATCCGGCCGAAACCGGCCGGAGTGTCCTCGAACTCGCCCACGGCCTCGCCGTCGTCGTCAAGTTCAGTGGCCCAGATGGTCACGTGTCCGCTCTTGCGGTCGAGTTCGGCACGGGCCTTCTCGAAGGCGCCGGGCGTCTTGTGGTAGGCCACCAGGAGGGCTTGCTCGATGGTGGGGATCAAGAGGTCCAGCGGGATTTCACGCTCGCGCTCCAGGAGCCTCAGTGCGCTCATGTCAATATCCATTAGGCCTCCTCGGAAGGTCCATTGTTGTCGTCTGCCAGCACTGCCTCATCGAGGTGGCTGAATTCAATCTCGACTTTTCCGTGGCGGATCCTGTCGAAAGGAATGGTCATGGGGTCGCCCTGCTTGGGCTTCATGCCCTTCTTGACCTCGTGTTCGGGAATGATCGTCACGGCGTCGTCCTGCACCGAGGCGATCCGCCCCATGACGTTCTCGCCCTGGATAACGTTCACCTTGACCATCCGACCGCGGGCACGGTGCCAATGGCGTGGCTCCGTCAGGGGCCGGCCCACGCCGGGAGATGACACCTCGAGGTCGTAGGGACGGCCGTCGTCGTGGGGATCGTTGTCCAGAATATCGGAAAGGGATCGAGAGACGTCGGCGATGGCGTCCAGGCTTACCCCGCCGGTTTCCTCCTGGGGCAGGTCCACGACGACGTGGACGGTGCGGTGGGAGCCGGCGACGTGGATGGAAACATCCTCGAGGTAGAGCCTGTTGGCGAGGACGGCCGGTTCGAGCAGCGCCTTGAGCCTGCTCTCTTCCGGGTTGTGGATGGTGGCCGTTGAGTTGGATCCAGTACGGTCTGTTGAAGTCGTGGCTTCCGAGTCACTCACGCTGCCCGCCGCCTCCCGATAGATGTTGTTGTGACTACTAGCCTAGCGATTTTCGGGACCACATGGTGCACGCAGTTCCAGCCGCGCATGACACCATGGTGTGTTGTGAACGGGCAGACAAAGGAAAAACGGCAGGCACCGGCGTGGGGACGGCTCCTGCTTGTTGGCCTGGTGGCCCTGCTCGTTGCCGGCACCGGAATAGTGCTTATTCCGCGCGATTCCGGCGTTCCCGACGACGTTTCCTTCACGGAGGCCGCGCGCCGGGGCGCACTGGACAGCACACTGGAACTGCGCAGCTCGTCCCTTGCCCTGCAGGACGCAGGCTCCCTCCCCGCCCCGGCGGCCGGCAGCCAAGGGATTGTGACATTACTGACAACCCATGCCCGTGCCCTGCAGGTGCCGGCTACTTCCCGGCCCAGTGGCACCGTATCCACCGGTGCGGTTGCTCCTTCCAAGGCCGCTTTCGTCGCCGGACTGTCGGCAAGCGGGCACCAACGGCTGCGGGACGCCCGCGAAGCTGACGGCGGCATCGCACGGCTGCTGGCCGCCGTGGGAACGTCGCAACTGCTGGCCGCAGAGGAACTGGCGACAGCCTGGCAACTTCCCGCGCCTGGTCCGGTACCGGACCAGGGCGGAAGCACGACGGCGGCCGGCCCGGTTTCGTGCCCTTCGGTCAGTCCCACGAGCGAACCCGGTTCGGCCACCACCGATGCAGCCTTGGCAGCTGCAGTACGGTCCGGGCAGGAGGCCGTGTACGTGTACCAGGTTGCGCTCAAGCGGATCGAGGCCGGTTCCGCGGACTCCGCGGCCGCGGCCCTGGCGGCCCATGAAGAGCTCCTGCACCAGGCAGAAACACTGACCCGTGCCAATTGCGGGGACGTCCCGGCACCGGAAGCCGGCTACCGCCTCCCCGCGCAATTTGCGCAGTCCCCGGCTGCAGCCCTTGGCGCCCTCGAAGCCGCCAGCCTGCCCCGGTTCGGCGACCTGGTCGCCCTGTCCACCGGCGGAACCCGCGATTGGGCCATCAGCGGCCTGCTGGCAACCGGCCGCCGAAGCGCCCTCTGGGGCGCTCCGTTACCTCCCCTCCCCGGTTTGACGCTCGACGCCGGTGACTTGCCTCCGCTGCCGACGCCAAGCGACAGCAACGCCGGCTGATTCCTGCCGGCCAACCCGCGGTCTCCTGCTGGACCAGCGGGTTCACTGCCGTTAATACGTCGCCGCCGGGGCACGCAGGGATACGCTGATCGCGTGAGCCTTCCTGCCATGATTCCGATTCCGGGCGACCTGCACGCCCGGTACAACCGCCACTCCGCGGGCCGGGACTGGCTGGCCAGCCTGCCCGGGCTTCTTCGGGACGCCCTGGACCTTTGGAATCTCTCCGTGGACCTTGCCCCGGGTGCGGAGCCGTGGAACGGCCATGGCGCTTTGGTGGTTCCCGTCGTACAGGAGGGACGGAGGGCTGCCCTCAAGATCGCCTATCCCCATGATGAGGCGGTGGTCGAGCGGCATGCCCTGACCCTCTGGGACGGGAACGGCGCCGTACGGCTCCTGGCCGCCCACGGTCCCAGCTGCTCCATGCTGCTGGAACGCCTTGATGCCGCACGGTGGCTCCAGGACATTCCCTTGGACGAAGCCGCGGAGATCTGGGGCGGCATCATGCGCCGTCTCTCCATCCGTCCGGACGAGCGGCCGGAATGGCGTGAGTTGGAGCACGTGGCGGCCACCGCCGAACGCTGGAGCGACGAACTTCCGGCAGAGTGGGAACGCCTGGACCGGCCATTCCCGAGGTGGCTGTTGGAAGCGGCATTGGAGGTGTGCCAGACCCGCGGAGCAGTCGGCCGCCGATCCGGAACCGACGTCCTGGTGCACACTGACCTTCACTTCATGAACATCCTGGCCATAGATGGCCCGGACGCCGGCCAGCGGGGCGGGTACCTCGCCATCGATCCGCAACCACAGATCGGTGAAGCGGAATTCGCGGTCGCTCCCGTCCTGTGGAACCGGATCAGGGATCTGCCCGCGGGCGATCCGGCCGCCGGGCTCCAGGAACGGTGCGTGGCCTTCAGCCGGGCTGCAGGCCTGGACGCCGAAGCCGCCCGCGAATGGAGCCTGTTGCGGGAGACAGCCAACGCACTCTGGTATGCGGCGAAGCCCGCACATTCCGGCCACCTTGCCCGCTCGCTGTGGGTAGCCAGCACCCTGGCCGGGAAGACCCTCGACGGGCTGCCGGCGGTCCGCGACCTTCCTGACCCTGGTGACGGCGTCAGTTGATCCAACGCGCGGCCTGCGCCGCGGAGCAGGTCACTGGAACGAGTCGTTCCAGACATCGACGCCGAGCTTGATGATCAGCGCAGCCACCACGATCAGGAACACGATCCGCACAAACCCGCTTCCCCGGGCAACCGCCGTCCGCGCACCAAGGTAACCACCGGCCATGTTGGCCAGGCCCAGGACCAGGCCAACACCCCAGAGCAGGCTCCCGTGTGGCAGGAAGAACAGCAGGGCACCTGCGTTGGTGGCCATGTTGACGATCTTGGCCTTGGCGCTGGCCTCCAGGAAGGCGTAGCCCATGGCAGAGACCAGGGCGATGACCAGGAACGACCCCGTGCCAGGGCCGATCAACCCGTCATAGAAGCCGATGACCGCTCCGATGAGGCAGGCCACGACGTAATGCTTGTGGCCATCATGCCGGAGTGCGGTCAGCTCTCCCGCACTGGGGCGGAGCGTAGTAAAAACTGCGACGGCGACGAGGGCGACCACGATGATCGGCTTGAAAACGCTCGCGGGCAACGACGCTGCCAGGATGGCTCCCCCGAAGCTGCCGGCCAAGGCTATCACCGCCATGGGGACAGCAGTTTTCAAGTCGGGCCCCACCCGGCGGTAATAGGTGGCGGCACTCGTGGCCGTGCCGAAGATGGAGCCCATCTTGTTGGTGGCCAAAGCCTGGACGGGCGTGATCCCCGGCACCAGCAACAAAGCGGGGAGCTGGATCAGTCCCCCGCCTCCCACCACGGCATCCACCCATCCGGCAGCAAATCCAGCCACCACGATCAGGATGATGGTGGTGAGCTGGATCGACTCGAAGCCGGAGATCAACGGCTGCGGACAGCGTTGACCACGTAGTCGACTGCCTTGTCCACTGCAACGTTCTCGGCGTCGCCGCTGCGGCGGTCCTTGATCTCCACGACGCCGTCAACCAGGCCTCGGCCCACGGCGAGGATAGTGGGTACGCCCACCAGCTCGGCGTCGCCGAATTTTACGCCAGGGGAAACCTTGGGCCGGTCGTCGTAGATGACATCCAGGCCGGCTGCTTCGAGTTCGGCGGAGAGCTTCCCGGCAGCTTCGAAGATTTCGTCACCGCGGCCGACCGCCACTACATGGACGTCAGCCGGTGCGACGGAGCGCGGCCAGACCAGGCCACGGTCATCGTGGTTGGCTTCAGCCAAGGCGGCAACAGCACGCGTCACGCCCACACCGTAGGACCCCATGGTGACCACTACCTGCTTGCCGTTCTGGTCCAGGACCTTGAGGTCGAGGGCTTCGGCATACTTGCGGCCCAACTGGAAGATGTGGCCCATTTCGATGCCCCGTGCGGTTTCCAGCGGACCCGACCCGTCCGGAGAGGGATCCCCGGCACGGACCTCGGTGCACTCAATGACACCGTCCCACGTGAAGTCGCGGCCTGCCACGAGTCCAAAGACGTGCTTGCCATCGATGTTGGCGCCGGTGACCCAGGCGGTGCCGGACACCACGCGCGGATCCACCAGGAACAGCAGTTTGGAAGAACCTTCAAGGCCCAGGACGGCCTGGTCCAGGGACAGGCCGGGGCCGATGTATCCCTTGACGAGCCAGGGCAGCTTCCTGAGGTCTTCCTCGTTGGCGGCTTCCAGGCCGACTTCGCCGCCGATCGGCAGGAAGGCCCCGATGTTCGCCTCGACGCGCTTGAGGTCCACCGCCCGGTCACCGGGAACGCCGATCACCACGATCTGGCGCTCACCCGTGGGCAGCGTCACGGCGAGGACGACGTTCTTGAGGGTGTCCGCGGCCGTCCAGGCGCCGCCGTCGGCTTCGCTGCGTGGCGCCAGCTGGTTGGCAGCGTCCACCAGCGTCTCGATGGTGGGCGTGTTCGGTGTATCCAGGACCTCGGCCGCCGGTGCGGTGGTGAAGTCGATGTCCTCGGGAACCACCGTGGTCACTGCCTCGACGTTGGCTGCGTAACCGCCGGCAGAGCGCACAAACGTGTCCTCCCCGATTTCCGTGGGGAACAGGAATTCCTCGCTCTTGGAACCGCCCATGGCGCCTGCGGTTGCCGTGACGGGCACCACTTCCAGGCCGAGCCGTTCGAAGATCTTGAGGTAGGCGGCGCGGTGGGCGGCGTAGCTTGCGTCCAGGCCGGCGTCGTCGACGTCGAACGAGTAGGAATCCTTCATGATGAATTCACGGCCGCGGAGCAGGCCTGCGCGGGGACGGGCTTCATCGCGGTACTTGTTCTGGATCTGGTACAGACTCAGAGGAAGGTCCTTGTAGGACGAGTAGAGGTCCTTGACCAACAGGGTGAACATTTCCTCGTGGGTCGGAGCAAGCAGGTAGTCGGCACCCTTGCGGTCCTGCAGGCGGAAGAGGCCTTCGCCGTATTCGGTCCAGCGGTTGGTTGCCTCGTACGGTTCGCGCGGAAGGAGTGCCGGGAAGTGGACTTCCTGGGCCCCGATGGCCGACATCTCCTGTCGGATGATCTCTTCGACCTTCCGGAGCACGCTCAGGCCCAGCGGCAGCCACGTATAGATACCCGGCGCCGCACGGCGAATGTAACCGGCCCGGACCAGCAGCTTGTGGCTGGCAACCTCGGCGTCGACGGGATCTTCACGCAGGGTGCGCAGGAACAACTGGGAAAGGCGAAGGACCACGGGGTTTTATCCGTTTCTCTGGCAGATGTGGCAAAAACAACTGTCTACTAATCTACCGGCTGGCAGCACACCCGTTGGAACGCTGACGACCCGTGGACACCCCGGCACAGAAGAGCCACGCCGCCGCGTCCGGAAGCCCCTGGCCGATATCGGCTGGTCATCCTGCGATGGCGTGGCTCAGCGGCCGGCCGGCCGCAGACTCTGTCCTGGGACTAGATCGCCGTTCCCTCCAACGGAACGGGATCGCCTGCAACTGGGAGGCAATGGTCACTGCCGAGTTTCCGGGCGGTGCGGCTGCTCAGCGCATCCGGCAAGGTCAACGTCATGATTCCCCCTGTCACCACCCGGCACCCCAACGGCACGGTTAGGGAAGAATCTATGTGATGGCCAACACGTTTTCAAGAATGTGGGCCCCGCTGCCTGCTTGACCTGGCGGGAACGCAGGAATACCGTGAATTCATCATCTGGTGAATTATCGGCGGAGGGCATCATGACCCAGGCGATAGAGGCTGCGGGGCTCCACATCTCCCGCGGACGGACCAAAATCCTGCGCGGCCTTGACTTCACGGTGGAGACCGGCCGCGTGACAGGCCTGCTGGGACCTTCCGGCAGCGGAAAGACCACGCTCATGCGCGGGATCGTAGGGGTCCAGCGCATCACCAAAGGCGCATTGACGGTCTTTGGCCGTCCGGCAGGCAGCGCACCGCTCAGGCACGCCGTCGGCTACGTCACCCAGGGCGCCAGCGTCTACGGCGACCTTAGCGTCGAGGCCAACGTCCGCTACTTCGGCGCCATGCATGGCAGGTCGGCGACGGACGCGGCCTCGGCGATTGCCGCCGTCGGGCTTAAGGACCATGCCCGTCAAAAGGCAGGTGACCTCTCCGGCGGACAGTTCAGCCGCGTTTCCCTCGCCTGTGCGCTGGTAGCGCAGCCCAGGTTGCTGGTGCTGGATGAGCCGACGGTGGGTCTCGACCCTGTCCTTCGCGCCGAACTGTGGGAGCGCTTCACTGCCATGGCGGCGGCAGGAACCACGTTGCTGGTCTCCAGCCACGTCATGGAAGAAGCCGCCCATTGCTCCTCCTTGCTGCTCCTGCGCGACGGACTGCTCCTTGCCCAGCTGACGCCCAAGGAACTGGCCGAGCGCGGCAAAAGCAGCGACCTCGAACGGGCATTCCTCACCATCATCAGGGACGCGTGGCGCGAGGACTCCCCGGCACACCGGGTGGCATCATGAACCCGCGCATGACCCTGGCAACTGCCCGCCGCGTCCTGGGACAGCTCCGGCATGACCGCCGCAGCATTGGGCTGATCCTCGTAGTCCCGGCACTGCTGCTGGCCGCCGTCTACTTTCTCTTCGAGAACGAGTCCCTCCCGCCGGGCATCCCCAGGACGTTCGACCGTGTGGGCCTGATGATGCTGGCCATTTTCCCGTTCGTGGTGATGTTCCTGGTCACCTCCATCACCATGCTGAGGGAGCGCACCTCCGGCACACTGGAACGCCTCCTGACCACGCCCATCCACAAAGCCGACCTCCTCTTCGGCTACGCCATCGCATTCTCCATCATGGCCGCGCTGCAGTCGCTCGTGGCCACTGCGGTGGCGTACTGGATCTTCAAACTGGATATCCAAGGGAGCCCCGGCTACGTCGTGATGATCGCCGTCATCAATGCCGTGCTGGGCGTGGCCTTGGGCCTGCTCTGTTCGGCCTTCGCCCGTACGGAATTCCAGGCCGTCCAGTTCATGCCCGTCGTGGTGGTTCCGCAGATCCTCCTGTGCGGGCTGTTTGTGGCCAGGGACCGGATGAACGATGTCCTTGAGGCAATCTCCGGGGTCCTACCGCTGACGTTCTCCGTGGATGCCCTGCGGGAAATAGCCGGAAACACCGAGCCAACGGACACCATGTGGCAGGACACGATGGTGATGGGCGGGATCGTGGTGGTTGTCCTGGTCCTTGCCTCCTTGACGCTCCGCAGGCGGACTTCATGAGCCTGCAGCCACTGCGGAGAGGACGCAGGAACCGGAGCGGACACTCCCGTGACGCCATCCTGGCCGCAGCACGGAAACTCTTCGCCGAGCAGGGGTTCGAGGGCACCAGCCTGAGGCAGGTCGCACGGGAAGCCGGAGTGGACCCCGCCATGGTGCACCACTTTTTCCAAGGCAAGGACGACGTCTTCGCCGCCAGTGTGGAGCTTCCTGTAGACCCTGCGGAGGTACTGGCCGGGATCGAAAACCTCGACCCTGAAGAACGGGGCGAAGCCCTGGTCCGTGCCGTCCTGCGACTCTGGGAAGGTCCTTCGCAGCACGCACTGGTGGCCTTCGCCCGGGGAACCATTGGCTCGAAAGCCAAAACGGCCCTGCTCCGGGAAATGGTGGCCCGGGCCATCCTGACCCGGATCACGGCCGGCCTGGAAGGTTCCGCCCAAGAGGTCCGGATGCGCGGCAACCTGGTGGCCTCGCAAATGGTGGGACTGATGCTGGCGCGCTACGTGATCCGGCTCGAACCGCTGGCCTCGGCCTCCCGGGACGACGTGGCGAGGTATCTCGCCCCCACCATCCAGCGGTACCTCACGGGAGATATGGGCATCCCCGACCAGTAGGGCACAGCCGGCGCCCGAACACGTCAGAACAAAACAGTCGCGAAGGTGCCCACCTGCTTGAAGCCCACGCGTTCGTAGGTCGCCCTGGCTTTGGCGTTGTAGTCGTTGACGTACAGGCTGGTGACCGGCGCGTAGGTGCGGGACAGGTTTACGACGGCGGCCATGTAGCCGGCGCTCTGGTGGTGTCCCCGCATGTCAGGATTCATCCAAACACCCTGCACCTGGGTGACCTGGGGGGTGACTGCGCCAAGCTCGGCTTTGAACACCACGGTCCCGTCGGCATCGATATGGACCAGGGAATGTCCCTGCCGGATCAACCCCGCCACGCGGCGGCTGTAGAAGTCCTGCCCGCCCAAAAAGGGCGAGTAGCCCACTTCTTCCTCGAACATGGCCGCGCAGGCAGGCAGGATCCGCTCGAAGTCGGCCATGGTGCCAAAGGTCAGCCTCGGATCAGCAGCGATCTCCGGAGTGCCTTCAAGGGCAAGGAGTGGCTGGCTCGCGCGGACCTCGTGCGCAAAGTGGCCCAACTGTTCAAAGCGCGCGTAGAGTGCCAGGACAGTCTCCGCCGGGCCGAAGATGGAAGCGTAGCGCTTGCCTGACTGGTGGGCCGCCTCGGCGAGGAAGCCGGCCAGGGAAGCGTCCAGTTGGACAGGCACCAGGTTGGCACCGGCCCAGCAGGCACCCAGCAGGGTCTGGTCATCGAACAATCCGTAGATACTTGCGCCACCGCTGGTGGGCGCAGCCGTCCCCACGCTGTCCAGATGCGCCAGGATGAAGACGTTTGCTACCGGATCCTCGTTCGCAAGCGCGCGAAGGGCCAGGGTGTCGGCACTGCCGAGCACCCTGACGCCCAGGCCAGTCCCGTTACGAGACGCTAACCACGGGGCTACCCTTGACAGCATCTTCGCCATCGGCCTCCCCCATCTCTTCGGCGATCCGCATCGCCTCTTCGATCAGTGTCTCAACAATTTGGCTTTCGGGCACGGTCTTGATGACCTCGCCCTTCACGAAGATTTGCCCCTTGCCGTTGCCGGAGGCGACGCCGAGGTCGGCCTCGCGGGCTTCGCCGGGTCCGTTGACCACGCAGCCCATGACGGCCACGCGAAGGGGAATTTCCATGCCTTCGAGCCCGGCGGTGACCTGCTCGGCCAGCGTGTAGACGTCTACCTGGGCACGGCCGCACGAGGGGCAGGAAACAATTTCCAGCTTGCGCGGGCGCAGGTTCAGGGACTGCAGGATCTGGTTGCCCACCTTGATCTCCTCCACCGGCGGCGCCGACAGGGAAACACGGATGGTGTCGCCGATGCCCCGTGAGAGCAGGGCACCGAATGCCGTTGCCGACTTGATGGTCCCCTGGAACGCCGGACCAGCCTCGGTGACGCCGAGGTGCAGCGGCCAGTCGCCCTTCTCGGCAAGCATCTCGTAAGCAGCGACCATCACCACGGGGTCGTTGTGCTTTACGGAGATCTTGAAGTCGTGGAAGCCATGTTCTTCGAACAGCGAGGCTTCCCAGACGGCGGACTCCACCAGGGCCTCGGGCGTGGCTTTGCCGTACTTCTTCAGGATGCCCGGCTCCAGCGAGCCGGCATTGACGCCGATGCGGATGGACGTGCCGTGGTCCTTGGCGGCAGCGGCGATTTCCTTGACCTGGTCATCGAACTTGCGGATGTTCCCGGGGTTGACACGGACGGCAGCGCATCCGGCCTCGATGGCGGCAAAGACGTATTTAGGCTGGAAGTGGATGTCTGCGATCACCGGGATCTGGGACTTCCGGGCGATGATCGGCAGGGCCTCGGCGTCGTCCGCCGACGGACACGCAACACGCACAATGTCACAACCGGACGCCGTCAGCTCAGCGATCTGCTGCAGTGTGGCGTTGATGTCCGTGGTGGGCGTGGTGGTCATCGACTGCACGCTGATGGGGTAATCGGAACCAACTCCCACGGACCCAACCTTGATCTGCCGCGTTTTACGACGCGGGGCAAGAACAGGTGGCGGGGCTGCTGGCATTCCCAGGCTGACCGAGGTCACTGTGGACTCCTTGGGTTGGGGTGGTACGTGGTGGTGGGGGTTGCCCGGTTCAGGACGTGTGCGAAGCCAGGAGCCCAATGATGGGCGACCATTCGGTAGTCCGGATGCCGGCGATCGTTCCGGCGTCGGCGAACGGGTCCTGCTTCAGGAGGTCGTTGAGTTCGGCTTCGTCGGCGGACTTGAAGATCAGCAGCGCACCGGCGCCGTCTCCGTAGGGACCGCTGGCCAGCAGCTTGCCCTCCTCTGCGAGGTCGGCCAACCAGGCACGGTGGGCAGGGCGGGCTTCATCGCGGAGGGCGCCGGAATCGGCGGCGTATACGTACTCAACAGCGAAAACAGTCATGGTGATAGCCTATCCCGCCGGCCGGCGTGGTTTGATACGGCAGTGACGCACCGCATGGCGTCCCCGCTAGCCAAAGATGTTCACGGGCTTGACGATGTCGGCGTAGATCAGCAGCGCGCCCATGGCCATCAGCAGCGCCGCCACAACGTAGGTGGCCGGGAGCAGCTTGGCGATGTCGAACGCTCCGGGGTCCGGTTTGCCGCGCCACAGGGCAACGCGCCGCCGAACGGCTTCATAGAGCGCCCCTGCCACATGGCCGCCATCCAGTGGCAGCAGGGGGATGAGGTTGAAAATGGCAAGCGCAAAGTTGAGGCCTGCCAACAGTCCCACCAGCGCCCCGGCGCGCGCCTGCAGCGGAACCTGTTCCATGGCGGCTACTTCGCCGGCCACGCGGCCCACGCCCACCACGCTGATGGGACCGTTGGGATCGCGCGGCTCCTCGCTGAAAGCCGCTTGTGCAACCCCCGCCACGCGGGCAGGCAGGTTAAGGATGACGCCCGAAATCTGCTTGATGTTCTCCCCCGCCATGGGCAGGACAGACGACGCCGGTTGGGGCACCAAAGCGCTTTGGGCACCGATTCCCAGGAAGCCCACTTCCTGGTACTTCAGCACTCCGTTGGCGTCCTGCTCAGGGCGGCCATCCGGGCCTGCGACAGGCCGGGACGTCAGGACCGGGGTGACGGTGGTGGACACCGGTTGCCCGTCCCGTTCCACCGTGATGGGCACTTCCCTGCCGGCCGAGGAGCGGATCCACCCGGTCAGCTCCTCCCAACTGGTCACCGCCTTGCCGTCAAAGGAGGTGATGGTGTCGTTGGGCTGCAGTCCGGCCGCCGCGGCCGGCGTTGGTTTGCATTCGGCGGAATCGGGGTCAACCGTTTCGCCCTCTGCAACCTGGCACTTGGAGACATCGGCGATGGTGGTGGTTGCCGTGGCCACGCCAAACCCCATGAGAAGCACCGCCGTCAGCACCAGGCCGATCAGGAGGTTCATGGCGGGCCCTCCGAGCATGATGATGATCTTCTTCCAGACCGGCAGTTTGTAGAACACCCGGTTTTCATCACCCGGCCCTACCTCTTCGTGGGCCACCGAGCGGGCCTCCGAAGCCAGTGTCTGGAACATGCCCGTGCTGGACGGGCGTACGCCGCCGTCGTCCTTGTTGGGCGGGTACATGCCGATCATGGAGACGTAACCGCCCAGCGGCAGCGCCTTGAACCCGTACTCCGTTTCGCCCTTTTTCCGGGACCACAGCGTGGGGCCGAAGCCAATCATGTACTTGGTGACCCGGACCTTGAACAGCTTGGCGGGGACCAGATGGCCCACCTCATGCAAGGCGATGGACACGGCAACGCCGATGGCGACGAAGACGACTCCAAGGATGAAAAGTAGGACGGGACTCATGCCGGTGGGACTGCTTCCGTGGGGTTGGGGGATCTACTGGGCGCTGCTGGCTAAACGATCGTGGGTGCGGGCACGTGCCCACCTCTCAGCATCCAGTACGGATTCCACCGTCAGCTCCAAGGAGCCTGAATGTTCGCTGAGGACCGATTCCACCGTGTCCACAATGTCCGTGAAGCGGATGCGGCCGGCGTGGAAAGCCTGGACAGCTTCCTCGTTGGCGGCGTTGAAGACGGCCGGGTAGGTGCTGCCTTGCTTGGCCGCGTCCTTGGCCAAATCCACCGCCGGGAAGGCTGCCGTATCCAAGGGTTCGAACGTCCAGCTGGTGGCCTGTGACCAGTCGCACGGCGTAGCTGCCCGCGGCACGCGGTCCGGCCAGCCCAGGCCCAGCGCTATGGGAAGGCGCATGTCCGGTGGTGATGCCTGGGCGATGATGGACCCATCCACGAACTGGACCATGGAATGGACCACCGACTGGGGATGGACCACGACGTCGATCCTGTCCAGCGGGACGTCGAAAAGCAGGTGCGCTTCGATGACCTCCAGCCCCTTGTTCACCAGGCTGGCGGAGTTGGTGGTAACCATCAAGCCCATGTCCCAGGTGGGGTGGGCCAGCGCTTCCTGCGGCGTGACGGCGTGGAGCTGCTCCCGCGAGCGCCCCCGGAAAGGGCCGCCGGAGGCCGTCAGGATCAGTTTTTCCACTTCCTGGGCCGCCCCTGAGCGAAGGCACTGGGCGATGGCCGAATGTTCGGAGTCCACGGGTACGATTTGGCCCGGACGGGCCGCCGCCTTTACCAGGGCGCCGCCGACGATCAACGACTCCTTGTTGGCCAGCGCCAAGGTGGCGCCGGAGGCGAGCGCGGCCAACGTGGGAGCCAGGCCTATGGACCCCGTGATGCCGTTGAGGACAACATCACACGGAACAGCGGCGATACGGGTCGAGGCGTCCGGGCCGGAGAAGATTTCGGGTGAATACGGTGCAGCCCCTGCTTGCTCCACGGCCGCATCCAGCAGCCGGCGCAGCTTGTCCGTATCACCCTGGGCGATGCCAATCGCCTGGGCCCGGGTATGGACGGCCTGCTGGGCCAGGAGTTCCAGGTTTCCGCCTCCGGCGCTGAGGGCCACTGTTTCGAAGCGGTCCGGGGCTGCATTGACGACGTCGATCGCCTGCGTGCCGATGGAACCAGTGGACCCTAGGATGGTGATCTTGCGCGGCTGCATTGCTTAAGTATCCCAGCCTCCCCTGCCGCGCGTAACGTGGACTGCGTGGAGTGGCTCGCATGGTTCGACGCGCGGGACTACGAATTTGCCCGCCAGGTGCTGCAGCGCGGCACAGCAGCGCTCTTCTTTGTGGCCTTTCTCTCCTCCTTGAACCAATTCCCTGCGCTGCTGGGCGAACGCGGCCTCCTTCCCGTTCCCGGGTTCCTGGACTTCGCCCGCCGGTTGGGTCGGCCCAGTGTGTTCCTGTGGCGCTACTCCGATTCCCTGCTCCGGGCAGTCTGCTGGGCGGGCATCACGGTGTCCTTGCTGCTGGTTTTTGGCCTGCCCCAAACCGGGCCGCCCTGGGTACCCATGCTCGCTTTCCTGGCGCTGTGGATCCTCTACATGTCGATCGTGAATGTCGGCCAGACCTTCTACGGCTTCGGGTGGGAGTCCCTCCTGCTCGAAGCGGGGTTCACCGTGGCATTCCTTGGCTCCGACCAAACCGCTCCCCCTGCCACCATCCTGATCCTTATTGTGTGGCTGGTCTTCAGGCTGGAGTTCGGAGCAGGAATGATCAAGATCCGCGGCGGCCGGGAGTGGAGGGACATGACGGCCATGTTCTACCACCACGAGACACAACCCATGCCCGGCCCCCTGAGCCGCCAGGCCCATCTCCTTCCCCGCCCCCTCCACAAGGTGGAAGTCATCGGCAACCACTTCGCTCAACTGGTGGTTCCCTTCTTCCTGTTCGCTCCCCAGCCGTTGGCCGCCTCCGCCGCGGCGATCATCATTGTGACCCAGCTGTGGCTGGTGACCACCGGGAATTTTGCCTGGCTCAACTGGGCCGCCATAGTTCTCGCCTTCGCTGCAGTCAGCGACCCCGTGGCGCACGCAGTGTTTCCTGTGATCCCGCTGGATTGGCACCCGGGTGCGGAGTCCCCGGTGTGGTGGACCGGCGTCGTACTGGCCGTTACCGTGCTGCTGCTGGTTCTCAGCTACCGTCCCTTGCTGAACCTCTTCTCGCGGCAGCAGCTCATGAACGCCAGCTTCAACAAGTGGCGGCTGGTGAATGCCTATGGGGCGTTCGGGACGGTGACCAAGCAGCGGATCGAGATCGTGGTGGAGGGCACCATGGCCAAGGACCCCGATGCGCCGGATGAGAGCTGGCTGGAGTACGGCTTCAAGGGCAAACCCGGCGATCCCCGGCGTGTGCCCAGCCAGTGGGCACCGTACCACCTCCGCCTCGACTGGCTGATGTGGTTCCTGCCCTTGAGGACCGTCCACGAGGACTGGTTCTACGAGTTCCTCAACAAACTCCTGCAGGCGGACCCGCCAACGCTGCGGCTGCTCCGCCATGACCCGTTCGACGGCGACAAGCCCCGTTGGGTGCGTGCGCGCAGCTATCTTTACCGGTTCGCCAGCCGCGCAGAGTTCCGGGAGACCGGTAACCGCTGGGTTCGCGTTCCCTTGTACGACGCCGTGCCGCCGTTGTCCCTGACGTCGCGTCGGCGGCGCTTGCTGTAGCCGGCAGAGGGCCTACAGGGCCGCGGCAGCCAACTCCGGATTTTCCCCGGCAGCGGCCCGCTTGGTGCTGCTCCGTTTTCCGGGAGCCGTGGCGGATGCCGTCACATGCGCCTTGCGTTCCACGGATTCTGCGGCAATGTACAGGCCCTCGCGGTTCAGGTGCCGCGAATAGCTGGAATCCAAGTAGAGGGTGGGGAACGAGTCCTCGCTGTTCATCTCGGCCGCTTTGGCGAGAAGTGCGCTGTACAAGTAGTCCTTCACGGCGCCGGCACCTGCACCACCGCCGTAGACGTACGCCACCTCTGTGGTGGCACCGACAACGGCAAGAACACGGCCAAATTGCTCGGCGACTTCCTTGGCGAAGAACATCGTTTCCTCGTCCACGAACCCCATGACCCGCTCGTAAAAGTTGCGCTTCAGGGGCGACGGTCCTGCGTGCAGGTATTCGGAGAGCTGCTTCCGGGAAGTGAATCCGGACTGGAAACCACGGTCCCGCATGGCCTTCAGGGCATCGGTCAGGACGGTGCCATAGCCCTTCTTGAAGGTCGTTGAGGCATCGGCGTTGAACTGGCCCGCAGTGAACACCGGGAAATTGACCGTGCCCTCGCCGACGTCGATGCCGATCGTGTGCTGGGCAGCCAGGACGTCGCTGGAGGTGATCCCTTCCAGGGCCAGCCCCCTCCTCCTGACATCGGACAGCATGGCATCCATCAGGGGTGCGCCTTGCGCGGTGATGGCATACTGCGCGGATGCACCCTCGGGGATGACCTGGACATCCATGAACCGAAGCTTCACGGTCACCGGGGTTTCGAAGTTGTGGATGGTGGCCGTGTGGACGCCGTTCATGAATTCACCGGCGTAGCTGGTCCGGTGCGAGAGGTACTCATTGATGGGCAAGGCGAGTGCCACCCGGGCGCGGACGCTCAAGGCTTCATCCGCCGGCGGAAGGGATTCGTTGTCGCGGACGTGGTCCTGCAGGGCTTTGGCGGCAAAAGCACCCATGACCAGGATCTTGCTTAATTCCTGCTCGGCTTTGCTCCTGTGGCCTATGACGTCGAACTCTTCGAAAGCCCCGGGCGCGCTCAGGGCCCTGACTCCGAACAACCTGCGGTACTGGTCCCCGATCAGCGGAGAGGAAAAGCTCACGTCCAACTCATTGCAGAAGTCGCCTGCCATGCGCGCCGGAGCTTCGCGGTCCGGCGTCGGAAGCGCATTGGAGCGGGTGACCAGCGCCACCCCACTGGGAAGGTCGATCACGTCGGCTTCCGCCGGGCCGGTTGCGAGCGTGCCGCGGATCAGTCCCTTGACGTAGCCGTTTCCGACGTCGATGCCTCCGGTGAGGTTTGTTGAAATGGTCATGCATCATCCTTTCGATCTGTGTGCGGAGGTGGCGCAGCGGGTCATCGACGCAGGCGGGTGAAAAGGTCGTTGACATCGACCTCCCCGCCGGGCGCTTCCTGCGGTCCGGGCGACGGCGGTTCCGCGGGTTTGGCGTTGGGCGCAGAAGGGCCCTCCACCTCGGCACGGACCGGAAGCTGCACCACGGGCCTGTTCACGATGTCCACATACCCGTGCCGCTCGATGCTCTCCCGGATCAGCGTCCGCATGGACAGCGATTGGTTGTCCTGCAACTCCATCCACGCCACCACAGCTTCATCTGCCCGGGGCACGTTCAAGCGGTATCTGTGGGGCGGCAGCTTCGCGGACCCCTGGTTCTGCGGATCAGGCATCTGGTTCTCCTTCCCTGGCGTTCCCGCGCAACCGTACGCGGGATGAGAGCATCCACCGGACTGTTCACAGCCCGCTGTTGGTCATTTCTGGCCAGGCGCGGACCGCTCACCACCCATGAGTGGCCGGTGCACACCGATCATGACGGAGACAGCAGCATTTTCAGCCGCGGCGCCAGCCTGCTCCGAGCTGCCCGCTGCGCGGGGCTGCGGTCGATTCCCGGACTACAAGGTGCGTAGCCAACTCCACGCGCCGGGAATCCAGTTCCTCGCCGCGGACCTGGCGCAGGATGAAGCTGAGCGCCGAACGCCCCATCTCCTGGAGGGGCTGGGAAACCGAGGTCAGGGGCGGGACGGATTCCGCAGCCTGGTGCGTGCCGTCAAAGCCGACCAGGCTCATCTCCTCCGGTATTCGGATGTTCTGCCTGCGCGCTTCGGCGAGGACTCCCAGCGCAATACTGTCGCTGGCGGCAAAGATCGCCGTGGGCGGGTCTTCCAGCCCCAGCAACGCCTTCATGGCACTGACGCCGTTTTCCGGACGGAAGGCTCCAGCCGATATGTATTCGTGGTCCACGGTGATGCCTTCCGCCATGAGCGCAGCCATGTATCCGTGGAGCCGGGCCTGGCTGCACTCGGCGGTGGAAGGACCGCCGATGTAGGCAATGCGCCGGTGACCCAGTTCCAGCAGGTGTGTGGCGGCAGCCTTCCCGCCTGCCCAGTTACTGGCCCCGACGCTGAACACGTCCAGGGCAGGAGGGTTGAGGGGGTCGATGACCACTATGGGAATACTGCGCCGCTGGAAGGCTTTGAGTTGGGCCGAATCGAACGCAGACGTCACCACGATCATGCCGCTGCGGCCTTCGTCGATCATGCGCTGCGCCCGCTCTTCGGGGCTTGGTGGCGAGCCGGCCTGCCGGCTGGTCACAGAAAGAATCACTTCGATATCGGCCAGGGACGCCTGCTCCAGCACGCCGTTGAGGACTTCGACGGCGTAAGCGGAGTTGAGCGAGTCGAAGACTGCCTCTACCGTTTTGGCCGCCGGCAGGCTTCTTCTCTGCAGCGGTGACCTGTAGCCGGTCTTCTCCAGTGCGGCAAGGACCCGGGTGCGGGTTGCCTCCGCCACGTCCTCACGCCCGTTGACCACTTTGGAGACGGTCGGCGTGGAGACGCCTGCCTCCTTGGCTACCGCAGCCAGCGTCAACTTTGACGGGCGGGTTTCTGTTGTCATGGCCCCCACTTTCGAAATATTTCTGCTTACTCATCATGCGGCGATGCCATTTGCTTTGGCAAGTGGCGGTGCCACTTGTGTCAGTTGAAGGCTTGACGCATTCCTGAATGGGCTTTAGTTTATACCGTGACCTAAATCACCGGAGCGAAATTTTTCGAAATTCTTTTGCTCTCGCACTCTGTTCATGCGATTACCCATGGAGAAGCAATGAAGCAATTCCAGTCCTCCCGGCGTTCCTTCCTGGCCCTTGCTGCCCTGACTCCCTTCGCAGCCGTGGCCACCACGGCGTGCGGCACGTCCGGGCCGGGAGGTGGCGGCGCGGGCGGTGGTGCCAGCATGTGGTTCCTGACCGGTGAGCCGAACCAGACCACCATGCAGAAAGCGGTCGATGCCTTCGGCTCCGCGAACCCCGACCATAAGATCACGGTCACGTACTTCCAGAACGATGCCTACAAGACCAAGATCAAGACCGCGATCGGCGCCGGACAGGCTCCCACCATCGTGTACGGCTGGGGCGGTGGCGGATTGAAAACCTATGCCGAAGCCAACCAGGTCGAAGACCTCACGGCCTGGTTCAACGAGAACCCCGACCTGAAGAACAAGTTCTTCCCGTCGTCCTTCGGAGCAGCTACGGTCAACGGCAAGATTTATGCGCTGCCCAACCAGTACGTCGCTCCGATCGTGTTGTTCTACAACAAGGAACTCTTCGATAAGGCCGGGGTCCAGCCGCCCAAGACCTGGGACGACATCATGTCGCTGGTGAAAACCTTCAACGACATGGGTGTGGCGCCGTTCTCCCTCGGTGGACAATCACGGTGGACCTCCATGATGTGGCTTGAGTATCTCCTGGACCGCATCGGCGGGGCCGAGGTCTTCAATGCCATCTTCGAGGGCAAGCCGGACGCCTGGATGCATCCCGCCGTCATTGAGACCGGAACAAAGATCCAGGAACTTGTCTCCGCAGATGGGTTCATCAAGGGTTTCTCCTCCATCACCGCCGATTCCAAGGCCGACCAGGCCCTGCTGTTCACCGGCAAGGCCGCCATGATGCTCCATGGTTCCTGGACCTATGGCGCCATGAAGAAGGAGGGACAGAACTTCGTCCAGGACGGCAAGCTCGGGTTCGTGCAGTTCCCGACCGTTGCCGGAGGCAAGGGCGATCCGAAGAGCGGCGTGGGAAACCCCGCCCAGTACATGTCCATCTCCTCCAAGGCCAGTGACAAGGAGAAGGAAACGGCCAAGAAGTTCTTCAAGGACGGCATCCTCACCGATACCGTCATCGATGCCTACATCAATTCCGGATCCGTGCCGATCGTCAACGGCATCGAAGACAAGCTGGACTCCTCCCCGGACAAGGACTTCCTGACCTTTGTCTACGACCTCGCCAAGAACGCACCGACGTTCCAGCAGTCGTGGGACCAGGCCCTGAGCCCCACTGCGGCCGAGGCGCTCCTGAACAACATCGACCAGCTTTTCCTGAAGTCGATCACGCCGCAACAGTTCGCCCAGAACATGAACGCAACCCTGGGCAAATGAGCGCCGCAACGCAAGCGCGGCCCGCCGCTCCTCCGCGCCAGACCACCAAAGCCACACCGGGCCGTTCCTCCTTGGCCTGGCTGACCGTCCCGGCACTGCTGTTCTTCGTGATCTTCGCCGTCGTCCCCCTGGTGGGAGTCCTGCTGTTGAGCTTTGCCAACTGGGACGGCATCGGCGCCATCGGAGCAGCAGGAACGGACAACTGGATCTCGGTTCTTGGCGACCCCGAGTTGTACAACGCCCTGGGGCTGACCTTCCTGATCATGATCATGTCCTGGTTGGTGCAGACTCCGATCAGCCTGTTGCTGGGCGTTTTCACCGCCGGGAGCCAGAAGTACCGGGCAGCACTGGCCGTCCTTTACTTCCTGCCGCTCCTGTTGTCATCGGCTGCCGTTGCGATCGCATACAAGGCCCTCCTTGATCCGAACTTCGGCCTGGCCATGGGCCTCGGCCTGCCCTTCCTGGCACAGGACTGGCTGGGGGTTCCCCAGCTGGCCCTGGGTTTGGTGATCTTCGTGATTGCCTGGCAGTTCGTTCCGTTCCATACGCTCATCTACCAAGGTGGGGTCCGGCAGATTCCCAAGTCCCTGTATGAAGCAGCACAGATCGATGGGGCGGGAACCATCAAGCAGTTCTTCCACATCACGCTCCCGCAGTTGAAATACACCATCATTACTTCCTCCACGCTGATGGTCGTGGGATCGCTGACCTACTTCGACCTCATCTTCGTCCTGACCGGCGGAGGACCGGGCAACTCCACCCGGATCCTCGCCCTGGACATGTACCTGCGTGGCTTCCGGGCCAACCTCATGGGGCCGGCCAGTGTCATCGCGGTCATTCTGGTGGTCATCGGCCTTGTCCTGGCCTTGTTCCTCCAGCGCCTTGGAGGCAAGGACAAGCAGGGCAGCCAATTGGAAGGAATGTAGGGTGAGCACCGTACTGACAAACCAGCAGGAGACCCCAAGGACGGGAGCTGCAAGCCAGCCCCCGGCACAGCGTCAAGGCCTGGGCACGCGCCTGCGCCGCCTTAACATACCGGGTGGCCTGGGTGGATGGATCTGGTTGGCCGTGATCATCATTCCGGTCTACTACATCGTCATCACCAGCCTGAAGACCTCCGAAGGCTACTTTGGCCAGAACCCACTGGCACCGCCGCTGGCGCCCACCCTTGAGAACTACCAGTTGGTGCTCGAGTCGAACTTTGCCGCCTACTTCATGAACAGCGTCATGGTCACGTTGGGGGCGGTGGTCCCTACCGTCCTGATCTCGTTCATGGCAGCCTTCGCGATTGTCCGCGGCGGAGGCAGGTTCCTCAAGCTGGTCAACGGCATGTTCCTGATGGGGCTCGCCATTCCGTTGCAGGCAACGATCATTCCCATCTACCTGATGATCATCCGCCTGAACCTGTACGACAGCCTGCTGGCGATCATGCTTCCATCCATCGCCTTCGCCATCCCGCTGACGGTGCTGATCCTGTCCAACTTCATCCGGGACGTACCCAACGAACTCTTCGAATCCATGCGGCTGGACGGGTGCAGTGAATGGCAAACCATGTGGCGCCTGGCCCTGCCTCTCACCCGGCCGGCAATCGTCACGGTGTCCATCTACAACGGCCTGCACGTGTGGAACGGATTCCTGTTGCCGCTGGTCTTGACCCAGAGTCCCGACCTTCGCGTCCTCCCCTTGGCCCTGTGGTCCTTCCAAGGTGAGTACAGCGTCAACATCCCGGCCGTCCTGGCCTCGGTGGTCCTGAGCACCCTGCCCATCCTGGTGCTGTACGTGGTAGGACGCCGCCAACTGCTCAGCGGCTTGACCGCCGGATTCAGCAAGTAGAAAGGAGTCACAGATGACGGAACAGAAACCACTCCGCGTAGGCATGGTGGGCTATGCGTTCATGGGGGCTGCGCACTCCCACGCCTGGCGGACCGCACCACGGTTCTTCGACTTGCCTCTCGCTCCACAGTTGACCGCGGTTGCCGGCCGCAACGAGGAAGGGGTCCGGGCTGCTGCCGCCAAGTACGGGTGGGACTCCGTGGAAACGGACTGGCGCGCACTGGTCGAACGGGACGACATCGACCTGATCGACATCTGCACCCCTGGCAACACCCACGCCGACATCGCCATCGCCGCCCTCGAAGCCGGCAAGCACGTACTCTGCGAGAAACCCCTCGCCAACTCCGTGGAGGAGGCGGAGAAGATGACTGCCGTGGCGGAGGCCGCAGCGGAGCGTGGCGTACTGTCCATGTGCGGCTTCAGCTACCGGCGCACCCCTGCGCTGGCGTTGGCCAAGCGCATGGTGGAGGATGGGCGGCTGGGCGACATCCGCCACGTGCGGGCCCAATACCTCCAGGACTGGCTTTCCGACGCAGACGCACCATTGACGTGGCGCTTGGACAAGTCGAAGTCCGGGTCAGGTTCCCTGGGCGACATCGGCGCGCACAGCATCGATGCTGCCCAGTGGATAACCGGACGGACCATCACGGGTGTCTCCGCGCTGTTGGAGACCTTCGTCACCGAGCGTCCCCTGGCCGGCGACTTCGTGGGACTGGGCGGCCACGGGGGTTCGGATGGTCCCAAGGGCCCGGTAACTGTGGATGATGCCGCTTTGTTCACCGCGCGCTTCAGCGGAAACCACGACGCCGGCACGGACCAACAGGCGGACGGCACCTCCGGTGGGGACGCCACGGGCCCGATCGGCATCTTCGAAGCAACCAGGTTCGCCCTGGGGCGCAAGAATGCAATGCGCCTGGAACTCAACGGCACCAAGGGCTCCCTGGCGTTCGATTTCGAGGACATGAACTCCCTCCAGTTCTACGACGCTTCCCTGGAGCCGGACGCCGGGTTCCGCAAGATCATGGTCACCGAACCGTCGCACCCCTACACCGCCAACTGGTGGCCTACGGGGCACGGGCTGGGCTATGAGCACGGATTCACCCATCAGGTGGTGGACCTTGTGAATGCCATCCACGCTGGCGAGCAGCCCTCGCCGTCGTTCGCTGATGCGTTGCAGGTCCAGAAGGTGCTGGCCGCCGTCGAAGCAAGCGCCGGCAACGCCAGCCGTTGGCAGACCGTCGAGAAGGAGACACCATGAGCCGACCCATCACCCTCTTTACCGGCCAATGGGCCGACCTCCCCTTCGAGGAGGTGGCCCGCCTGGCCGGCGAATGGGGTTTCGACGGATTGGAAATCGCTTGTTGGGGCGATCACCTGGATCCCCAGCGCGTCGTGGAAGACGACGCCTACCTCCAGGGCAAGCTCGACATCCTCGAGAAGCACCAGCTGTCCGTCCACGCCATTGCCAACCATCTCACCGGCCAAGCGGTGTGCGATGACCCCATCGATGAACGGCACCGTGACATCCTGTCCCCCGGGGTCTGGGGCGACGGCGAGGCTGAAGGAGTCCGGGAGCGGGCGGCCGAGGCCATGAAAACCACCGCCCGGGCCGCTGCCCGCCTGGGGGTCAAAACGGTGACAGGCTTTACGGGCTCCTCCATCTGGAAGTGCGTGGCCATGTTCCCCCCGGCTTCGGAGGACATGATTGAGCGGGGCTACCAGGACTTCGCCGACCGCTGGAACCCGATCATGGATGTCTTTGACGAGGTGGGCGTCCGCTTCGCCTTGGAGGTCCACCCGTCCGAGATCGCCTACGACTACTGGACTGCCAAGCGCACCCTGGAAGCCATCGGCCACCGTGAGGGCTTCGGGTTGAACTTCGACCCCTCACACTTCATCTGGCAGGACCTGGACCCCGTGATGTTCCTTCAGGACTTCGCGGACAGGATTTTCCACGTCCATGTGAAGGAATCGGTCCGTCAACTCAACGGTCGCAACGGCCGCCTTGGCTCCCACTTGCCGTGGGCCGATCCTCGGCGCGGCTGGGACTTTGTCACCGCGGGCCACGGCGACGTGGCGTGGGAACCCATTTTCCGCACGCTCAACGCCATCGGCTACGACGGACCCACGAGCATCGAATGGGAGGATGCGGGCATGGACCGCCTGGTGGGCGCCCCGGAGGCCCTTGCCATGGTCCGCAACCTCGCCTCCATCCAGCCACCGGCCGCTGCGTTCGACGCCGCTTTCGCCACACGATAAAACCCCTTGACGGATACGCCCCGAAACGAAGGAAACCATGACAACCAACAACAAGAGCGCACTGGTGGTGCGCGGCGGCTGGGACGGACACCAGCCGGTGGAAGCCACCGAACTCTTCATCCCGTACCTCAAAGCCCAGGGGTTCGAGGTACGGGTCGAAGAGTCCCCCAAGATCTACGCCGATCCCGACTACATGGCCACGGTTGACCTGATCGTGCAGTGCATGACGATGTCCACCATCGAGAAGGACGAATTCGCAGGGCTGCGGACAGCCGTGGAGAACGGCACCGGGTTGGCCGGCTGGCACGGCGGCATCGCCGATTCGTACCGCAACAACTCCGATTACCTTCACCTGATCGGCGGCCAGTTCGCTTGCCACCCGGGCAAGCACCCGGATGAACTGATCGGTGAGCAGTCGGACAACTACGTCCCCTACACCGTGAACATGCTTCCCGCCGCCGCGGACCACCCCATCACCGCAGGCCTGGACGACTTCGACCTGGTCACCGAACAGTACTGGGTCCTCGCCGACGACTACATCGACGTCCTGGCAACCACCACGCAGAAGGTGCGCGAATGGGACCCCTGGAACCGGGAAGTCACGTCGCCTGCCATCTGGACCCGGCAGTGGGGCAAAGGCAGGATCTTCGTCTGCACGCCCGGCCATCGTGTGGAAGTCCTGGAGGACTCCAATGTCCGCACCATCATTGAAAGGGGCATGCTGTGGGCAACCCGCTGAACACAACCCGGCGCATGAATGTCGGAATCATCGGCTGCGGCAAGATCGTGGAGCAGTACCTCACCAACTTCCGCCGCCTGGAGTCGGTCAACCTGGTGGCTGTTGCCGACCTCGACCACGCGCGTGCGCAGGCGGTCGCGGACTCCTATGAAGGCGTCCGTGCTGTGACCGTGGACGAGTTGCTGGCCGCCGGCGACGTCGATCTGGTCCTCAACCTCACCATCCCGGCGGCACACGCCGAAATCGCGCTCAGAGCCATCGGCGAAGGCAAGGCGGTGTACGGAGAGAAGCCACTGGCAGCCACCACCGAGGAGGCACGGCAGGTGCTTGCAGCCGCGAAGGCTGCGGGTGTGACCGTGGGCTGCGCACCGGACACCGTGCTGGGGACGGGTATCCAGACCGCCCGCAAGGCGATCGACGACGGCTTGATCGGAGCACCGATCTCGGCCACCGCCACCATGGCCACTCCCGGGCATGAACGCTGGCATCCGAACCCGGACTTCTATTACCAGCCCGGAGGCGGACCACTGCTGGATATGGGACCCTACTACGTATCAGCACTCGTGACCCTGCTGGGTCCGGTGGTTTCGGTGGTGGGCGCAGCGAGCCACACCCGGAATGAACGGACCATCGGTTCCGGCCCCCGCGAGGGCCAAAAAGTTCCGGTGGACATCGACTCCCACGTCACCGGCGTGCTGGTGCATGCCTCGGGTGCGCTGTCCACGCTGTTCATGAGCTTCGATGCGGTCCAGACCAAGAGCCCCAACATCGAAATCCATGGTGAGAAGGGTTCACTGGTGGTGCCGGATCCCAACCACTTCGACGGGAACGTGCAGCTGTTTGCCCTGGGAGCAGCCGATTGGGAGACACTGCCCGTCTCAGCCGGCTACGTGGATTCAGGCCGTGGATTCGGAATTGCCGACCTTGCCGCCACACCCCCGGGGCAGGAGCCGAGGGCCGGTGGGGAACTTGCCTTCCACGCCTTGGAGGTCATGGAATCCGTTCTGGAAAGCGCCAAGACCGGACAGGCCGTGGCCATCACGAGCACCGCCCCGCGCCCTGCCGCGGTTCCTCTCACGGAACTTGCGGCGCCCGTGCGCGCCTAGCACCCAAAAAAACCCCGCCGAGATGGCATTTGATGACAATGTTTGCTCAAAGCATTGGCATCAAATGCCATCTCGCGGGTGGTTAACGGGCGCGGCGGAGGACTGACTGGGCGTGCTTGAGAATGGGGCCGTCGATCATCTTTCCCTTGTACTGGAAGACTCCGGTGCCGGCAGTTGATGCGGCCTCCAACAACTCCGTCGCCGCGGTAACGGCCTGTGGGGTGGGTGCGTAGGCTTCCCGGACCACCGCAACCTGGGACGGATGGATGCAGGCCTTGGCACCGAAACCACTGGCCACGGCGTCCCGGGACTCTGCACCGAGCCCCTCAAGATCCGGGATGTTTACGTACACGGCGTCAATGGCTTCCTTGCCTGCGGCCTTCGCGGCAAGCAGCACAGCGGACCTCGAGTGGAGCGCCACGGCACGGTAGCCGCCGTCGTCGTTCCTGCTGGAAAGGCCACCCAAGGACGCGAGCAAGTCCTCCGCTCCCCACATCAACGCCACGACGTTCGGCTCGGCGGCGATGGACACCGCGTTGACGACGCCGACGGCCGTTTCGCAGAGAGCGATCACGCGATAGCCATCCAGGGCCTTCAGCTGCGCAGCACCCTCCGCCTTGGCCAGCATGACGGTCCGGTAGGGAGTTTCCGCCAGGCACTCAAGGTCCAGCCGGAAATCCTCCGTGCCCACCGGGTTCACGCGGACGATGGTGGTGTCCGGATCCAAGTGGGCGCCGGCATCCGCCAGTTGCTCAACGATCGCCCGGCGTGCCAGCTCCTTCCCAGCCGGGGCCACGGCGTCTTCGAGATCCAGGATGACGGCGTCGGCACGGTCAGCGGCCTTGCCGAAGCGCTCGGGACGGTCTGCCGGGCAAAACAGGAGGGCAGGGCCCATGGTGAAGGGAAAGACGTCGGGAGAGGGCATGGACTTCCTTGCTGCTGCGCGTTCTACTGTGCGGTATCGGACGATTGGGCGTTGTGCGCTTCCTTGGTCCACATCAGGCAGGTCCTGGTGGCCAGTGCCACCACCTCGCCGTTCTGGTTGCGTCCCGTGTGCTGCATGGTCACCAGCCCCTGCCCGGGACGCGAGGACGAGAGCCGCTTGCCGGTGATCACCGTTTCCGTGTACAGCGTATCGCCGTGAAAGAGCGGATGCGGGAACGTGACATCCGTGAGCCCCAACTGGGCCACGATGGTGCCCTGGGTCAGCTGGGTCACTGACTGGCCCACCATGGTGGAGAGAGTGAACATCGAGTTCATGAGCCGCTGGCCAAAAGGCTGCCCCGCGCTCCAGGCAGCGTCCAAGTGCAAGGCCTGCGAATTCATGGTGAGGGTGGTGAACAGGACGTTGTCAGTCTCGGTCACCGTCCTGCCCGGCTTGTGGGCGTACACCACGCCTTCTTCCAGTTCGTCGTAATACAGCCCCCGTTGCTCCACAACCCGGCTCATACAGTCAGTTCCTGGTCTTCTTCGAACAACTCAGCACCCGTGGCAGCCAAGACATCCTCCAGGGTCACGTTCGGCGCCAACTCACGGAGCACCAACCGCGGTTCGCCCTGGTCCTTGACGACGTCGATCACCGCGAGGTCCGTAATGATGCGGTCCACGCATCCCTTCCCGGTCAAGGGCAGTGAACACTCCCTGACGATCTTGGGCCGTCCGTTGCGGTCCACGTGCTCCATCATGACGATCACCTTCTTGGCACCGAACACCAGATCCATGGCTCCGCCCATGCCCTTCACCATCTTGCCCGGGACCATCCAGTTGGCCAGGTCTCCATTGGCCGCTACTTCCATGGCGCCCAAGACAGCGACATCCACGTGGCCGCCGCGGATCATTCCGAAAGATGTCGCGGAGTCGAAAAACGCGGCACCGGCGTTGGTGGTGACGGTCTCCTTCCCGGCGTTAATGAGGTCCGGATCCACCTTGTCCTCGGCCGGATATGGGCCGACGCCCAGGATCCCGTTCTCCGAGTGCAGGATCACCTCCACACCGTCCGGAATGTAGTTCGGGATCAGCGTCGGCATGCCAATGCCCAGGTTAACGTACTGTCCGTTGGCCAGTTCCCTGGCTACGCGGGCGGCCAGTTCGTTGCGGGTCCAGCCCTTGGCTTCGTGATGTTCGACGTCGGCACGCCGGTATTCGTGCCGCACGGCTTCCGGACGGGGCGGCACGTCATGATAGGTGTTCGATTCCATGGCTAGGCTCCTCCCGCCTGTTGCTCCCCCGCACCCGGGAGTGACACCGTCCGTTTCTCGATCCGTTTCTCCGCGGACGGCGCCAGCACCACCCGGTGGACGAAGATGCCCGGCGTATGGATGTGCTCCGGGTCAAGCTCACCCGGTTCCACCAGCTCCTCGACTTCGGCGATGGTGGTTCTGGCTGCAGCGGCGCACAACGGGTTGAAATTCATGGCCGCCGCATGGAAAACGAGGTTCCCATGCCGGTCCCCCTTCCAGGCGTGGACCAGGCCAAAGTCGGGAGTGAGCGCCTCCTCAAGCACATAGTCCGCCTCATTGAACGTGCGTACCTCCTTCGGCGCAGAGGCCAGCGCAACGTTCCCGTCGGCGTCATACTTTTGCGGAAGTCCGCCCTCGGAGACCTGGGTCCCCACGCCGGCTTTGGTATAGAAGGCGGGAATTCCGGCGCCACCGGCGCGCAGCTTTTCGGCAAGTGTTCCTTGCGGGGTGAGGACCACTTCAAGTTCCCCGGCGAGGTACTGACGGGCGAATTCCTTGTTCTCGCCCACGTAGGAGCTGATGGTGCGGCGGATGCGGCCATCCTTGAGGAGAATCCCGAGGCCCCAGTCGTCCACGCCGCAGTTGTTGCTCACGGTTTCCAGGTCCGTGGTGCCTTGGCTGTGAAGGGCATTTATCAGGGAGACCGGTATGCCGCATAAGCCGAACCCACCCACGGCGAGCGAGGCACCGTCCGGGATGTCCTTCACCGCTTCCGCGGCGCTGGCAACAACCTTGTCAATCATCGGTGATCCTTCCCCTGCGGTTACAGACCCAGCTCGCGGGCGATGAGCATCAGCTGAACCTCCGTGGTGCCCTCCCCGACCTCAAGGATCTTGGAGTCCCGGTAATGCCGGGCCACGGTGAATTCGTTGATGAAGCCATAGCCGCCAAATACCTGGGTGGCATCCCGCGCGTTGTCCATGGCTGCCTCGCCTGCGACCATCTTAGCGATGGCCGCTTCGGTCTTGAACGGCTTGCCCGCCAGCATCCGGGCGGCAGCGTCGTAGTAGGCAAGGCGTGCGGTGTGGGCCCGGGCCTGCATGCGCGCGATCTTGAACTGGATGGCCTGGTACTTGGCGATGTTCTGCCCGAACGCGCTGCGTTCCTTGGCATACTTCACCGAGAGGTCCACGCAGCCCTGGGCTGCCCCGGTAGCAAGCGCGGCAATGGCGATGCGGCCCTCGTCCAAAATGGAGAGGAAGTTGGCGTAGCCGCGGCCGCGCTCACCCAGCAGGTTGGCTTCCGGGACGCGGACGTTGTCCAGTGTCAGCGGGTGGGTGTCGGAGGCGTTCCAGCCCACCTTGTTGTACGGCTTCTCCGCCTTGAAACCGGCGGTGTCCGTGGGAACCAGGATGGTGGAGATCTCCTTCTTAACGGTCCCGTCCGGGCGTTCTTCCTTTCCGGTGACCGCCGTGACCGTTACCAGCCTGGTGATGTCCGTGCCGGAGTTGGTGATGAACTCCTTGTTGCCGTTGATGACCCATTCGCCATCTTCCACATGGGCGTGGGTCTTGGTACCACCGGCGTCCGAGCCTGCTTCCCTCTCGGTCAGTCCGAAGCCTGCGAGCGCCTGGCCCGACGCCAACTGCGGAAGCCACTGTTGTTTCTGCTCGTCCGTGCCGAAGCGGTAGACAGGCATGGCCCCCAGCGATACACCGGCTTCGAGGGTGATGGCCACGGACTGGTCCACCCGGCCCAGTTGTTCCAGGGCCAGGGCGAGGGCGAAGTAGTCCCCGCCCATGCCTCCGTACTCCTCGGGGAAGGGCAAGCCAAAGAGGCCCATCTCCCCCATCTGCTTCACTACCTCGTACGGAAAGCTGTGCTCTTCGTCGTGCTTGGCTGATACGGGAGCCACCACGTCGTCCGCGAATTCGCGGACGGAGTCGCTAAGGTCCTGGTATTCATCCGAAAGGTCGAACGTGCTCATGGCTGGACTTCCTTGTCTGTGGTGGCGTCTGCAACGTGAATGGTGGCCAGGACCTGGTCGGCTTTGACGAGGTCGCCGGTTTTGATGGTCAGGCGAACGGTTCCCGCAACGGTCGCCGCCAACTGGTGTTCCATCTTCATGGCTTCGACGGCCAGCAGTACCTGGCCCTCTTCCACGGGGTCCCCGTCCGCCACGGAGACGGAGACCACCGTTCCCGGCATCGGCGAGCGCACTTCGGGATCGGCTGCGCCTTCCTGGCGTGCGATCCCGGCCAGTATCCGCTTGAGGCGTTCGGCGCGATCCAGGATTCCGAGGCGGCAGGACCACCCGTCGTTGCCCAGGTGCAGGACGCCGGTTTCCTGGCCCACGGCAAAGGTGGCCGGAACGCCGTCGATCTCCAGGACCAGCCGCCCTCCGTCCACGGAGGTCACCGCAACGGGTGCGGCCTCCTGCCTGACGTCCGGTCCGCGGTCGACGACTACCCTCAAACCGTCCTGCTGGTCAGTCACCGCGACGGTCGCCATGCTGCCGTCGGGAAGGCCAAACGACGTTGTCCATGCAGCCGGCGCCCCTACGCGCCAAGAGTCGGGCGCAGCCCACGCGTCTCCGGCATGCCTGAAACCTTGCCGCTGCAACCACAGGAATACCGCCGCCGCCGTCAGTTCGTTCGCTCTGACGTGCCTGAACGCCATGCCCTGCAGCTTGCGCTCGATCAGCCCCGTGTCCAGATGACCGGCCCGGACGTCGGGGTCGTTGACCAGCAGGCGCAGGTACTCCACGTTGGTATCGAGCCCGAGCAGGGTGTAGTCCGCCAGGGCGGCATCCAGTGTGTCCAGGGCCGTTCGCCGGTCCGGGCCCCAGGCGATGACCTTGGCGAGCATGGGGTCGTAGTCCCCGGTAACCTGCAGGCCTGGCAGAAGCGCTGAATCGATCCGGACGTTGTCGCCGCCGCCGGCTTCGTCGAGGGCGACAACCCGTCCCATGGAGGGCATGAAATTCCGTTCGGGCACCTCCGCGTAAACGCGCGCCTCCACCGCGTGGCCATTAAGCACGACGTCGGACTGCGCCAGCGTGAGCACCTCACCGGCCGCGATGCGCACCTGCCATTCCACGAGGTCGACGCCTGTCACCATTTCGGTGACAGGGTGTTCCACTTGCAGGCGGGTGTTCATCTCCATGAAGAAGAACTCGTCGGGGTGTTCATCGGAGACCAGGAATTCCACAGTTCCGGCGCCACTGTAGTTCACCGATCGTGCGGCGTTGCAGGCCGCCTGCCCAATTTCGGCCCGCCGTGCTTCTCCGTCCGGAAGCGAGGCGAAGAGCGCTGATGGTGCTTCCTCGATGACTTTTTGGTGGCGGCGCTGGAGTGAGCACTCACGCTCGCCGAGATGGATGACGTTTCCATGGTTATCGGCCAGGATCTGGACCTCAATGTGCCGGGGTGAGCGCACCAGCCGTTCCAGGAAGAGCGTGTCATCGCCGAAAGCGGCGGCGGCAACGCGACGGGCCGTTTTCAACGTGGCGGGGAGGTCTTCCGGGTTCTCCACGACGTGCATGCCCTTGCCCCCGCCTCCTGCTGAGGGCTTGATGAGGAGCGGGAATCCGACGCCCGGGGCTGCTTCGATCAGGTCCTCGTCAGTCAGGCCGGGCTTCGCGATTCCGGGGGTACAGGGCACGCCGTAGCCCATCACGTGGTTCTTGGAGCGGATCTTGTCGCCCATGATGTCCAGCGCTTCAATACCCGGACCGATGAACGTGATCCCTGCCTTGTCCAGGGCCCTGGCGAACTCAGCGTTTTCGGACAGGAAACCATATCCGGGATGGACGGCCTCGGCACCTGTCCGGCGGCAGGCGTCGATGATCGCCTCGATTTTGAGGTAGCTGTCGCCGGGCGCTGTTCCGCCGATCGCTACCGCGGTGTCCGCGAGCGCCACGTGCTTGGCGTGCTTGTCCGCGTCTGAATAGACGGCGACGGAACGGATGCCGAGGTCTTTCAGCGTAGCGATGACCCTGCAGGCTATCTCACCGCGGTTGGCCACGAGGACAGCCGCGAAAGGCCGCCTGGTGGATTGCTGCAAAGGGATTGTTGTGGTTGCCGGCACGGTCATGGTCACATCCTGAAGAGGCCGAAGGAGGTCGCGGGCAGTTGCCGGCGGGAAACGACATCGAGGGCCATGCCCAGGACGCGGCGGGTGTCCGCGGGATCGATGATTCCGTCGTCCCACAACCGTGCTGTTGAGTAGTAGGGGCTCCCCTGGTCCTCGTATTGCTGCCGGATCGGTGCTTTGAAGGCTTCCTCGTCTTCGGCGGACCAGTCCTCCCCTGCCGCGGCCAGCTGGTCCCGTTTCACAGTTGCCAGGACACTCGATGCCTGGTTGCCGCCCATGACCGAGATGCGGGCCGCCGGCCACATCCACAGGAACCGCGGCGAGTAGGCGCGGCCGCACATGGAGTAGTTCCCCGCACCAAAACTGCCGCCAATGACCACCGTGAGTTTGGGGACCCGCGCGGTCGCCACGGCAGTGACCATCTTGGCGCCGTTCTTGGCGATGCCGCCCTGTTCATAGTCCTTGCCGACCATGAAGCCGGACAGGTTCTGCAGGAAGACCAGCGGGATGCCGCGCTGGTCGCAGAGCTCGATGAAGTGGGCCCCTTTGAGGGAGGATTCGCTGAAGAGCACGCCGTTGTTGGCCACGATGCCCACCGGGTGTCCATGCAGGTGCGCGAAGCCGGTGACCAGTGTGGTGCCGTATTCCTTCTTGAACTCGTGGAACTGCGATCCGTCAACGATCCGTGCGATGACCTCCCGGACGTCGTACTGGGCATTGACGTCCGTGGGAACCACACCGTACATGCCCGCGGGATCGACGACGGGCGGCAGGACGACGTCGAGCACGTCCCAGGCCGGCGGGGCCGGCTTGGGTAACGTCGCCACAATGTCGCGGACAATCTCCAGCGCATGCTGGTCGTTCTCCGCAAGGTGGTCCGCCACCCCGGAGATCTTCGCGTGGACATCGCCGCCACCCAGCTCCTCTGCCGTGACAATCTCGCCAATGGCGGCTTTCACCAGGGGCGGTCCACCCAGGAAGATGGTGCCCTGGTTGCGGACGATCACGGTCTCATCACTCATGGCAGGGACGTACGCACCGCCCGCCGTGCAGGAGCCCATGACGGAGGCAATCTGGGGGATCATCGCCGCAGACATCCTGGCCTGGTTGTAGAAGATGCGGCCGAAGTGCTCCTTGTCCGGAAACACCTCGTCCTGCTTCGGCAGGAACGCTCCACCGGAGTCCACAAGGTAGATGCACGGAAGATTGTTCTCCAAGGCGATTTCCTGGGCCCGGAGGTGCTTTTTGACGGTCATGGGATAGTAGGTCCCGCCCTTGACCGTGGCATCGTTCGATATGACCAGGACGTGACGGCCGTGGACGAGCCCGATGCCGGCAATTACTCCAGCGCCGGGCGAGTCATCGTTGTACATTCCGTAGGCTGCCAGGGGTGCGATCTCCAGGAAGGGGCTGCCCTCGTCCAGCAGGTAATCGATGCGTTCACGGGGTAGAAGCTTGCCGCGGGCGATGTGCCGCTCCCTCGATTTTTCCGGACCGCCCAGCGCCGCCTTGCCGAGCCGCTCCTTCAATTCCCGGACGAGCGCAAGCTGCTTTTCCATGGTGGCCTCAAAGGAACCGGTGTTGGCTCCTGCCACGCTGGCGATTGTCTCCATCGACCACTGATCCATTCCCGGCCCTGCCGATACCCGCCAAACCATTTCGGTTAGTGCCCCATAACTGAAATTTAGGTTAGTCTGGATTAACTGTGATGTCCAGCACAGTGCGGGTGTGCCAAGGAGGAAGAATGACCGGAGCTTCCCCCACAGGTGTGAACGGAACCCGCGCCGATATCCAGGGCGGTCGCAGTGCCACGACCCAGCGCAGCCAGGCCAAGGAGGAACGGCGTGCCGCGCTGCTGTCCGCGGCGGCCGGTCTTTTTGCCGAATACGGCTACAGCCAGGTCTCCCTGGAGGACCTTGGCGCTGCCGCAGGAGTCAGCGGCCCTGCCGTGTACCGGCATTTTTCCGGCAAGCGGGCAGTGTTGGGCGAGCTCCTGTTGAGCGTCAGCCGCGATTTGCTTAGTGGCGGGCGGACCGTTGCAGCTGAGGCGGGAGATTCGTCAAAGGCACTGCGGGACCTCGTTTCCTTCCACGTGGACTTCGCGCTGAGGAATCCTGAGGTCATCCGCGTCCAGGACCGCGACTTTGGGAGCCTCAGCGACCAGGACCAGGCGGAGGTCAGGTCCCTTCAGCGCGCCTATGTGGAAGTGTGGGTGGAGGTCCTGGGCCACATCCATGCCGGGACGGAGGCTGCCGACCTCCGCGTCCGCGCCCACGCAGCTTTTGGCCTGATCAATTCCACTCCGCATTCCGTCCGGCAGCACGGCCGCAGAATCGCTGCAAGCTCCGCCCGCCCGATCCTGGAACACATGGCCGTGGCAGCGTTGCTGGCCAAGCACCCCGGGGGGACTGACATGCCTGGGACTCACAGGGCCAGGTTCAAGGGCTGAAACCCGGTACCGGCGCCCATAGGCTGGATCACACTGCAGTTTTGCAACGGAAAAGCCATGGGTCAGAGCCACATCAAGGAGCGCATCATGAAGATTGCCGTGACGGGCGGAAGCGGGAAACTGGGCAGGAGCGTGGTCCGGCGGTTGACGCAGGATGGCCATCACGTTTTCAACCTGGACCGGGACGGCCGGCGGGGCGCGGGCTTTGTCACCGTAGACCTTCGCGACTATGGGCAGGCAGCAGATGTGATCCTGGGCCTGGACGACCGGCACAGCGGCCTCGACGCGGTGGTCCACTTGGCCGCAATACCCGCACCGGGCCTTGCACCGGACGCCGCGATCTTCCACAACAACATGCTCTCCACCTACAACGTGTTCCAGGCGGCCCGCCGGGCCGGGATCAAGAAGGTGGTGTACGCCTCCAGCGAGACGGTGCTCGGGCTTCCTTTCGACATCGATCCGCCGTACATTCCGGTCGATGAGGAGTTTGCCGCCCGGCCGGAAAGCACATATTCCCTGGTCAAGCACCTTGAAGAGCAGATGGCTGTCCAGCTCACCCGCTGGGACCCGGACCTCAGTATCACGGCGTTGCGGTTCTCCAACGTCATGGATCCCGAGGACTACGATGCGTTCCCGTCTTTCGACGCCGACCCGGCCCTCCGCAAGTGGAACCTGTGGGGCTACATCGATGCCAGGGACGGCGCCCAGGCCGTTGCCCTGGCCCTCCAGCACGGCCTGCCAGGGTTCGAGGCCTTCATCATCGCGGCCGCGGACACCGTCATGACCCGAAGCAGCGCCGGGCTGGCGGCGGAAGTGTTTCCCGGCGTCGAGGTTTTGAAGGAACTGGGCCGGCACGAAACCATGCTGTCCATCGACAAGGCCCGAAGGCTCCTGGGTTTCGAGCCGGAACATACGTGGCGGACGGTGCACAGCAACAGGACGACCCCCACCGAGGACTAAAGCCGGGCCTGGGCTGCCACCGCGGTGGGCAGCCCAGGCCAACCGCTCAGACCATGGTCATGACCATGCCGGGATCGGAGAGAATGGCGCCCACATCGGCGAGGAAGCGGGACCCTTGCTCGCCATCCACCAGGCGGTGGTCGAAGGACAGGCTCAGGGACATGACCTGCCGGACCGCCAGTTCGTCATCCACCACCCAGGGGGCTTTCCTGACCGAACCGAGGGCCAGGATCGCGGCCTCGCCCGGGTTCAGGATCGGCGTCCCGGCATCGATGCCAAAAACACCGATGTTGGTGATGGAGATGGTGCCACCGGAAAGCTCCGCCGGCGTTGTCTTTCCGGCGCGGGCAGTGTCGGTCAGTTCAGCAATGGCCGAGGCCAGTTCCCGCAGCGGCAACTGGTCGGCGTCCTTGATGTTCGGCACCGTCAGTCCCCGCGGCGTGGCCGCCGCAATGCCGAGGTTGACGTAGTTGAACTGAACGATCTCCTGCCGTTCCCCGTCCCAGCGGGAGTTCAGGGTGGGGTTGTTCCGCAGCGCGATCAGGACAGCCTTCGCGGCAAGGGTCAGCGGCGTGAGCTTTAAGCCCTCGAAGGTCTTGCTTCCCTTGAGCCGGGCCAGCAAGTCCATGCCGGCGGTGACGTCGATCGTGAGGAACTCCGTAACGTGTGGTGCCGTGAAGGCACTTTCCACCATGGCGGCCGCGGTGAATTTCCGAACCCCCTTGATGGGGATGCGGGTTTCCCGTCCTTCTGACAGAGCCGGCCCTGCACCAGCGGTTTCCGGCGCGTCGGCGGTGAAACTCCTGACGTCTTCCCTCGTGATGAGGCCTCCAGGCCCGGTGCCGGGTACCGAGGCAAGGTCGATGCCCAGGTCCCGGGCAAGTTTGCGTACCGGCGGGGTGGAGCGCGGCCGTTCGGCCGGCGTTCCGGCCACCCCGGCCTCCTGCGCTTCGGGGCCGGGAAGCGTTGCCCCGGCCTTTCCCAGGACGCGCGCCCGGCGGGTCGGCCTCCCGCCCTGTTCGATCACTGCGCCATAGCCCACCAGGTTCGGCTCGCGTTGCGCGGGGGCACCCACGGGCCGGGTTACCGGGGCTGCTTCAGCTTCCTGGTCCACGACGGCGGATTGGTCGCCGGTGTCTGCCGCCCCGCTGACCGCTGCTGGTGCTGCTCCGCCGGCAGGGCTGCCGCCGTTGGAGGACCCGGCGTCGTCCACTTCAAAAGAGACGATGGGCTTGCCGACTTCCACCACTGTCCCCGGCTGTTCGTGCAACGCCGCGACCTTGCCCGCAAACGGAGACGGCAGTTCCACCACTGCCTTGGCCGTTTCCACCTCGGCGATCACCTGGTTCAGGGTCACGGTATCCCCCACCGCCACCTTCCAACTCAGGATCTCCGACTCGGTCAGGCCTTCACCAAGGTCCGGAAGCCTGAATTCCTTGATCATGGCGGCGGTCATCCTTCCAGTCCACTCAGCGAGTTGGGGCGGCCAAGGGTGCGGTCCACACCATCCAGGATCCTGTCCAGGTCAGGAAGATGGTGCATTTCCAGCTTGGAGTACGGGTAGGGCACGTCGAAGCCCGTGATCCTGACGGGTGCAGCTTCCAGATAGTTGAAGCAGCGCTCGGTGATGCTGGCGGCGATTTCAGCGCCCAACCCGCCGGACTGGCCGGCTTCATGGGTGATCACCAAACGGCCCGTCTTGCGGACTGACGCCTCCACCGCGGGGTAGTCCACGGGGGCCAGCGAGCGGAGGTCGATGACCTCCACCGACACACCTTCGTCGGCCGCCGCCTGGGCCGCGTCCCGGGCGGTCTTGACCAACGGACCGTATGCAACCAGCGTGACATCGGTCCCCTGGTTCACCACCGCCGCCTTGTCCATTGGCAGGGCAGCGGACAACTCCAGGGACTCGTCCACATCTCCCTTGTCGTGGTAGCGGCGCTTGGGTTCGAAATACAGCACCGGGTCGTCACTGGCGATGGCCTGCTGGATCATGGTGTAGGCATCCTGGGGATTGGAGACCGCCACAACGCGGAGCCCCGAGGTGTGCGTGAAGTACGCCTCCGGGGACTCGGAGTGGTGTTCGGGTGAGCCGATGCCGCCGCCGAACGGGATGCGGATGGTTATGGGCATCTTTACCCGCCCCTGGGTCCTGTAGTGCATCTTGGCAACCTGGCTGACGATTTGGTCGAAAGCGGGATACACGAACCCGTCGAACTGGATCTCGCAGACCGGCCGGTAGCCGCGATAGGCAAGACCCACGGCAGTTCCGACAATTCCCGATTCTGCCAGCGGGGAATCTATGACCCGGTGCTTGCCGAAATCCTTCTGCAGACCGTCGGTGATGCGGAAGACACCGCCCAAAGCGCCGATGTCCTCACCGATCAGGACCACTTTGGGATCGTTCTCCAGTGACTTGCGAAGGCCTGCATTGATGGCCCGGGCAAACGTGAGCTTGGACATCAGCGTGCACCTTCCTCGGCGGTTTCATTGAAGCTGTTCAGGTAACGCGCGTAGTGGTCCTTTTGGCGTTCGATCCAGGAATTGGGCGTGCTGTACACGTGGTTGAAGACGTCCAGGGGTTCCGGGTCCGGCATGTTGATGCAGCCTGACCGCAACTGGGCTGCCACGGCATCGGCGGAAGCCTTGACCTTTGCTTCCAGGTCTTCGGTCAGCAACCCCTTGGCTTCCAGGAGCTTGCGGATCCTGAGAATCGGATCCTTCGCAGCCCAGTCTTCGAGTTCGTTCGCATCCCGGTACCGGGTGGGATCGTCTGCCGTGGTGTGCGGCCCCATCCTGTACGTGACGGCTTCTATGAAGGTCGGGCCGCCGCCGTTGCGTGCCCGGTCAAGCGCCAGGCGGGTCGCGGCCATGACGGCCAGGACGTCATTGCCGTCAACGCGCATGCTGGGGATGCCGAACCCGTTGGGCCGGTCGGCCAGCTGGACCTGGGACTGCACCCGCACGGGTTCCGAGATGGCCCAATGGTTGTTCTGGCAAAAGAAAACCACGGGTGCCTGGAAGCTGGCGGCGAAGACCATGGCCTCGTTCACGTCACCTTCGCTGGTGGCGCCGTCGCCAAAGTACGCCAGGACAGCGGTGTTTGCTCCGTCCAACTGGATGCCCATGCCGTAGCCCGTGGCGTGGAGGCTCTGGGATCCGATGATGATCTGGGGCGTGGCCATGTTGATGCGCTGGGGGTCCCAGCTGTAGGACGCGTTGCCGCGCCATACTTTGACAATTTCCTCGACCCGGGCACCCCGGATGTAGGCAACCCCGCTCTCCCGGTAGCTGGGGAACACGAAGTCGTCGTCCCGCAGGGAGCGGCTGGAGCCGATCTGTGCGGCTTCCTGGCCCAGGAGCGGCGGCCACAAAGCCAGTTCTCCTTGCCGCTGCAGGGCGGTGGCCTCCGTGTCAATGCGACGGATAACCACCATGTCCTCGAACAGGGAGGCAAGGTGCTCATCGCCGATGTCTTTGACCCAGAGATCGAATTCGGGGTGGCTGATCCGTTCCCCTTCCGGTGAAACCAGCTGGAGCAGATCGCCTCCAGTCCTGAGTGGACTGTGTGCACTTTGCCTAGGGCCCCGGGCGGCGCTTTGCGCTCCCTTGCCCGCCTTATCCGTCAACACAGGTGATCGCACCCTTCCGGCTCGTTTGTGTCGGCTTCGCTGCACTTGTGGTGCAGCCGCAGACCGACGCCCCGGCTCCTTCGCCGGGGTTATTTGTGACCCTACTCACAAGATGCAGGCGGTACAACTGTCAGGGCTGGAATTGAGCATTGTGCCATGTCACGGACGGCTAGGCCGTGCTAATCTTGCGCATTATGCAACCCTTGGATGGCACTGATACCCGGCTGCTCTCCGCCATGGCCAAGGACCCCCGGGGTACTGTGGTGGCCCTCGCGCAGAAGCTGGGCCTGTCCCGGAACACCGTTCAGGCCCGCATGGCGCAACTGGAAAAGAAGCACGCCTTCCTGTCCTTTGAACGGCGGATCAACCCTGTTGCCCTCGGCTACCCGTTGACAGCGTTCATTACAGTGCATGTGCAACAGCAGAAGCTTGCCTCGCTGGCCCGGGAACTGGCCGACATCCCCGAGATCCTGGAGGGCTTCGGACTGACGGGATCTGCCGACCTGCTCCTCCGCGTCGTCGCACTGGACGCCGAGGATCTCTTCCGGATCAACGGAAAGATCCTGGCCTGTGACGGCGTGGACCGGACGGATACTGCCCTGGCCATGCGGGAAATGATTCCCTACCGGGTCCAGCCCTTGCTGGGCCGGCACTCAGAGGCCTGAAGGGCGGTGGGTCGTGTTGCCTCCGTGACTCTCCATGCGATTTGATTCAAGGGACGCATCGGGGGCCGGCCAGAGGACCCCGGCTAGGGTGGCGCTGCCGCAGGCCGCCGAAAGGGGCACACAGTGAGCAACCCGCAGGAACCCAACGCGCACCAGGGGCAGCCCGGCCAGAACCCGCCACCCGTTCCACCGGCGCCTGGGTACCCGCCGCACAACGCAGGGGCCCCGCAGTGGCAACAGCCGCCGTCGTCCGCTGCTCCCGGGCAAGGCCCTGCCTACGGCGACCCGAACGCCGCGCCCTACGCCCAGGGCCAATACCAGCCCGGGCAGCCCGGGCAGTACGGCCAGTACCAGCCCGGGCAGTACGGGCAGCCGCATTATGGGCAGCAACCCCCGTCCGGAAAGAGCCGGAAAGTGCTCTGGATCGTGCTGGGGATCGTGGCCGGCGTTATTGTGCTGGCGGTCGTGGGCGTGCTCCTGCTGGTCAACGTGGTAGGCAACTCGACATCCAAGGCCCGCTCCCTGGCCGATGAGTTCACCACGCTCGTGGTCTCCGGCCAGACCGAAGAAGCCTACGATACCTACCTCCACCAGGCCTTGAAGGACGAGTTGGACAAACAGTCCTTCATCGACGGCATTGCCAGCCTTGAACTTGATGACTCCTGCAAACCCAATTACAACTCGGTCAGCGTGAACTCCGAGAACGGCAGCAACAAGGCAGACATTGCCGGAACCCTGCAGTGCACGGGCAAGACGATCGATTTGAGGTACGTCTTCGAAGGCACCGACGACCTCAAGATGAGCAGCATCCGCCTGCGCCCGTAGCGTCGTCGCACCACACGACCGGCTGGTGCCGGAAAAATAATCAGTGAACTGACCCATCCACGGCAACGCATGATCCGAACCACTGGCTGAGAGCCCCGCCCGGGGCTTTGTTCAAAGGCCGGTCAGACCCCGGCCAGCACCGAAAGGTTCGGACCATGCGTACTTCGCCCAATCGCTTGATCGCCACCATCTTCGGAGCCGTGTACCTCCTGGTAGGCGTGCTCGGATTCTTCGTTACGTCGGGAACCGGGTTCTTCGCCACCGAGGGGGCAACCCTGATCATCTTCGCGGTCAACCCGCTGCACAACATCATCCACCTCGCCATCGGCGCAGCGCTCCTGTACGCCGGACTGAACAGCGTCACGCTGGCCAAGGGAGTCAACACCACGGTTGGCGGTGTCTACCTGCTGGTTGGCGTCCTGGGCCTCTTCCTGGTGGGAAGCCCGCTGAACATCATCGCCCTCAACGGAGCGGACAACGTCCTGCACCTCGCCAGCGCCGTGGTTCTCCTGGGTGTTGCCCTGTCCCAGGACAAGGCCGTCGTTGCTTCTGCCCGCGCCTAGGCAGGACGCAGGTCTGGTGACAGTCGACTCGGGGACCACCACGCGGGAGGACAGGCCGATGACGGAACCACACCATCCAACGTTGAAGGCATCGGCGCTGTTGTTCGCCTGTTTCGCTGCCATGGCTGCAGGGATGGTGGAGCTGTCGCTCGCTGCCGGCTACCTGGCCGGCAGCGGCACGTTCCCAGGTGGCGCAGCCACGCCGGCAGCAGGCGTAGCCACCTTGGCTGCCGGACTGGGCCTGATGGCCTGGGCCTTGATGGCGCTCCATCGAAACTCCCTCGTTCTTCCCAGGGTGGTCAAGCCCGCCCTGGCAGCGGCCGCGGCAGGACACCTCCTGGTGCTGGCCGTCGGGCCGGAAGCGGGCAGTTCGACAGGAATCAGCCACCTCACCGCGCTCTGCCTGGTTCTCATGGCACTCGCCGGAGCCGGCTGGCTGGACCGGCAGAAAAAGACCAACGACGGCGGCGCCCACGGCCAGCCGAGGACCGGGCGGCTTTTGGCGGCCGCTTTCGGAGCCGCCGTCGTTGTTGCCTCGGTTGCCACCCCGGGCCTGGCCGCGTCGATGGCGGGCCAGTACGCCGTTCCCCACGGGGAACACGGCCAGGCACCGCAACCAGGCAACCAGATACAAATCCCCAGCCACCACCACTAGGTGGTCCGGCCCGGACCGGCGCGCCGTCGGCATTGCCCACTGTTTGATGGCGCGCCGCGTTCGTGGATCATGGAGCCATGGATCCCGTAGAGGCGCTCGACGAAATTTCCTTTTGGCTCGAACGCAGCCTGGCCCCCGCGTTCAAAGTCCAGGCTTTTCGAAAAGCGGCCGACGCCGTGCGGCAGCTTTCGCCCGGACAGCTGGCTTCGCTGGTGGCTTCGGGACGGATCACGAGCGTCAAGGGAGTCGGCAACCGCAGCGCAGAGGTCATCACCCAGGCTTTGGAAGACCGGGTCCCCGATTACCTTGCCGATCTTCGCCAGCGCGGAGCCGAGCCGTTGGCATCGGGTGGACATGGCCTCCGGGAAAAGCTCCGCGGCGACCTCCACAGCCACAGCAACTGGTCTGACGGCGGATCGCCGATCGAAACCATGGTGGCCGCGGCCAAGACATTGGGCCGCGAGTACCTGGCCCTCACCGACCACTCCCCCAACCTGACGATCGCCAATGGCCTGAGCGTCGAACGGCTCGAATCCCAGCTTGCCGTGGTAGAAGAGATCAACCAGCAGCATGAGGGTTTCCGTCTGCTCAAAGGCATAGAAGTGGACATCCTGGAAGACGGCACGCTGGACCAGACACCGGAAATGCTGGACCAGCTCGACGTCGTGGTGGCCAGCGTCCATTCGAAGCTCCGCTCGGACCGGAAGACCATGACCGGGCGGATGCTGGGCGGCATCCGGGATCCCCACACCAACGTCCTCGGCCACTGCACCGGCCGCCTCGTGCAGGGCTCCCGCGGGACCCGGCCTGAATCCGAGTTCGACGCCGCCAAGGTGTTCAAGGAATGTGCCGAGTGGGGCGTCGCCGTCGAAATCAACTCACGGCCCGAGCGGCAGGATCCGCCCGATCATCTGATCGCCATGGCCCTTGATGCGGGCTGCCTCTTCAGCATCGACAGTGATGCGCACGCCCCGGGACAGCTCGACTTCCTCCAATACGGGGCCGAACGCGCCGAGGCAGCGGGCGTTCCCCGGGAGAGGATTGTCACCACCTGGCCGCTGGCGCAACTGCGGGAATGGCTCAGCTTGAAGAAGTAGCCGGTCCATGCAGAGGGGCTCCTCCTGCCGTGCGGCAGGAGAAGCCCCTCTGGTCTTTGCAGGCTAGTGGTCCACCGCCTTTTCGGCTCCCACGCCTGTCAGCGAGCGCACTTCCATCTCGGCCTGTTTGGCCTGGTCCTCGCGCCGCTTGTCCAGGACGGTGCCCAGCCAGCCAAGGAAGAAGGCCAACGGGATGGACACGATGCCGGGGTTGCTGAGCGGGAAGAAGGCGAAGTTGGCGCCCTGGATCATGGACGTCTTGGCGCCGGACACCACGGGCGAGAACGTGATCAGCAGGATCGCCGAGGCCAGGCCGCCGTACATGCTCCAGACCGCTCCCTGCGTGGTGAACTTCCGCCAGAACAGCGAGTAGACGATCGTGGGCAGGTTGGCCGAGGCTGCTACAGCGAAGGCGAGCGCCACCAGGAACGCCACGTTTTGTCCGTTGGCGAAAATGCCGCCCAGGATGGCCAGGACGCCGATGACTACCACCGTGCGCCGGGCGACCTTCACTTCCGTGGTGGCGTCGGCCTTGTCCTTGGCGATGACGTTCGCGTAGATGTCGTGGGCAAAGGATGCAGCGGCGGTGATGGTCAAGCCGGCTACCACTGCGAGGATGGTGGCGAAGGCTACTGCGGAGATGAAGCCGAGCAGGAGCGGTCCGCCGAGGTGGAAGGCCAGCAGCGGTGCTGCGGAGTTCACACCGCCCGGGGCCGTCCGGATGGTTTCGGCACCAACCAGGGCCGCGGCGCCGTAGCCAAGCACCAGGGTGAACAGGTAGAACAAGCCGATGAGCCAGATGGACCACACCACGGATTTGCGGGCTTCCTTGGCGGTAGGCACGGTGTAGAAGCGCATCAGTACGTGCGGGAGGGCTGCCGTTCCAAGGACCAACGCAAGTCCCAGGGACATGAAGTCCAGCTTGGAAGTCTCGGTCTTTCCGTACTGGAGTCCGGGGTTCAGGACTGCCGGGTTGTTCGCTGCCTCGGCCGCCGACCCCAGGAGACTCGAGAGGTTGAAGCCGTAGATGGCCAGGACCCACGCGGTCATCACCGCAGCGCCCGCGATCAGCAGGATGGCTTTGATGATCTGCACCCAGGTGGTGCCTTTCATGCCGCCGATAAGGACGTACATGATCATGAGGGCGCCGACGACGATGATCACCAGGGCCTGTCCGCCCCAGTCGCTGATGCCCAGCAGGAGTGAAATAAGGCTGCCGGCACCGGCCATCTGGGCGAGAAGGTAGAAGAAGCACACGGCCAGGGTGGACAGTGCGGCCGCGATCCGGACGGGACGCTGGCGAAGGCGGAAGGACAAAACGTCGGCCATGGTGAACTTGCCGGTGTTCCGCAGGAGCTCGGCTACCAGGAGCAGGGCCACCAGCCAGGCCACCAGGAAGCCGATCGAGTAGAGGAAGCCGTCATATCCATTGATGGCGATCGCGCCGGTGATGCCCAGGAATGAGGCTGCTGAAAGGTAGTCGCCGGCGATCGCGGTGCCGTTCTGGGACCCTGTGAAGGAACGGCCTGCCGCGTAGTAGTCCGCCGCCGTCTTGTTGTTCCGGCTGGCCCTGAACACAATAACCATCGTGACCAGGACAAACAGGGCGAAGATGCCCATGTTGAGCAGGGTGGTGTCCTGCAGCGCCGCAACGTTCACGGCAGGGACGAGTGTCTTCATTTCCTGGCTCCCTTGATGGCGTTGCCGTCCTTGTCGAATTCGTGGCCCTCGATCTCGTGCCGGATCTCGGCCGCGATCGGATCAAGCTTCCTGTTGGAGTAGCTCACGTACCAAGCCGTGATGCCGAACGTGCTGACGAACTGCAGCAGGCCCAAAATCAGCCCGATGTTGATGTTGCCCCACACTTTGATGGACATGAACTCCACCGCATAGTCGGCCAACAGGACGTAGGCGAAGTACCACAGCAGGAATGCCGCTGCCATGGGGAAGACGAAACTCCGATGCCTCTTGCGCAGTGTCTTGAACCGCTCCGTTTGCTGGACTTCCTGAAAGTCCACCGACGCCGTGGCGTCCTGGGGTTGGGCCTCATTACCCATGGTTCCTCCTGGTTGTGATCTCTCCACATCGGCTCACGCGCCTTGCCAATGTGACTGCAATCACTATCGAACGTGCCCTGCGGAGTGTTCCAGCATCCGGGGCACCACGGTCGCTCAACGGTCGCGATGCTGCGGCAAACGGCAGGGCCGGCGCCGGTTCGCTTGTTGTCCGCGGCTTTTGGCTACTCTGTGTCTATGCCTGACTCCCCGCTTTTCACCACCGCCGCCATCTCGGTCATCGTGCTGGCCGTGGCCGTCGTCGTCGGGGTCGGCCTCAAGGTGATCCGTTCCTTCCGGGACCTGGGCACCGACGCCGAGCGGGCCACGTACAACACCCTCCATGCCGCCTCGCGCGCAGGCCAGCACCTTCGGAGCGGACTGCAGCCTGCCGGTGCGGCCAAGGCCAGCAAACAGTTGCGGTCGCTCCTGGCATGCGATGCCCTGGCCATAACGGACACCACTTCGGTCCTGGCATGGGATGGAGCGGGGGAAGAACTGCGGCCGGACCTGATGCGCCTGGCCGCAGACGTCCTGGCGACCGGGCGGACAGCAGTCGTCCCCCACGCCGGGGCGCGGGCGGCACCGGGAAGCGGCCATCACGATTTCAGCGCTGTCATTGCACCGATCCGGGCCGGATCCCGGGTGGTGGGCTCGGTCGCCGCCTTGGCCCCTTCCGCGGGCGCCGGGCTCGTCCGGGCCACCAGCGAGGTGGCCGACTGGATCGCTGCCCAGGTGGAACTCGCCGAGCTCGAAGCGTCCCGGACCCTGCTGATGGAGGCGGAAGTCAGGGCACTCCGGGCGCAGATCAGCCCGCACTTCATCTACAACTCATTGAACGCGATCGCCTCCTTCATCAACACCGATCCCGCACGGGCCCGGGAACTTGTGGTGGAGTTCGCTGACTTCACCCGCTATTCGTTCCGCAGGCACGGGGACTTCACCACGCTGGCTGAGGAACTGCGATGCATTGACCGCTACCTGCTCCTGGAACGGGCACGCTTCGGCGAACGCGTCCAGGTCAGCCTCCGGATCGCCCCGGAAGTCCTGAGTACCGTCATTCCGTTCCTCAGCCTGCAGCCACTGGTGGAGAACGCCGTCCGGCACGGCCTTGAAGCCAAGGAAGGCCCCGGCCATATCACCATTTGCGCCAACGATTCCGGGGCGTTCGCTGAAGTCACCATCGAGGACGACGGCGTGGGCATGGACCCGGAGCATCTGCGCTCGGTGCTCGCCGGACATACGGACGGCGACCATGTTGGCCTGCGCAACGTCGACGCACGCCTCCGCCAGGTGTACGGCGACGACCACGGCCTCGTGATAGAAACCGCACCGGACGAAGGAACGCTGATCACCATGCGGGTCCCCACGTCCCAGCCCGGCCATGACGCCTGAAGCGCGGGGCTAATCTATAACCATGATCAACGTGCTCGTCGCCGACGACGAACTTCCAGCCGTGGAGGAACTTGCCTTCCTGCTGGGCAGGGATGAGCGCATCGGCGCCATCCACCGTGCGTCTTCAGGTGCCGAGGCCCTACGGACGCTGGAATCGGAAACAGTGGACGCCGTGTTCCTGGACATCCACATGCCGGCACTGTCCGGGCTGGACATCGCCCGGGCCATTGCGCGCAGCAGCAACCCGCCCGCCGTCGTGTTCGTCACCGCGGACGAAGACTGTGCCCTGGAAGCTTTCGACCTCGCGGCCATTGACTACCTGCTCAAACCGCTGCGGGCGGAGCGGCTTGCCCGCTCGGTGGACCGGATCAGCGACCTCATCAAGGATGGTACGCCCGCCCCTGAGATGATCACCGTGGATCTGGGAGGAACCACCAGGATGATCCGGCGGGACGATGTCCTTTACGTCCAGGCACAGGGAGATTACGCACGGCTCCATACAGCCGAAGCCAGCTACCTCATCCGCGTTCCCCTCAGCGACCTCGAACAGAAATGGGCCGGGGCGGGCTTCCTCCGCATCCACCGCAGCTACCTCGTGGCGCTGGGCCACGTGGGCCATCTCAAGCTGGCAGCATCGGGCCCGAGCGTGACCGTGGCAGGAGCCGAGCTTCCCATCAGCCGGCGCCACCTGCCCTCGGTCCGGGACAAGTTGCAATCCACCCGGATCCGGCCCCAAGGATGACCCGGGTCAGGGTTACTGCCCCGCGGCAGGCGGCCCCGCCGGTTCCCGTCCGTCTCCCGCATGGGAGCGACGTCAGCGAAGATTCGGACGCAGGCCAGGTGTTCATCCGTTCCCTGATCAGGTCGCAGCTGCGGCTCGCCCTGGTGGTCGGGTGCGGCTTCCTGGTCATCCTGGGCGCCTTTGCCCTCATGCTCGTCTACGGTCCGGGCGTTGCGGAGACACGCATCCTGGGCATACCGCTGGACTGGCTTTTGCTGGGTGCCGGGGTCTATCCCGTGATCGGGATCAGTGCGTGGTTCTTCAACCGCGCCGCCGCGCGGAATGAAGCACGCTACCGCGACCTGGTGGAGGACAAGTGAATCCGGCGGTCGGGTTGACAGCGTTCCTCGCCGTGTCCATCACGACGGCGGTCATCGGCTTTTACGGTCTGCGCATCTCCCGGACAACGGGCGATTTCTATGTTGCCTCGCGGACCGTGCCGCCCTGGTGGAACGCCTCGGCCATCGGCGGTGAGTACTTGTCGGCTGCCAGCTTCCTGGGTGTTGCCGGACTGATCCTGCTGTCCGGGACAGACGCCCTGTGGTTCCCTGTCGGGTACACGGCCGGGTACCTGATGCTGCTCCTCTTCGTCGCTGCCCCCTTGAGACGGTCGGGGGCCTACACGATCCCCGACTTCACAGAGGCCCGTCTCGACTCCCGCGCGGTCCGCCGCATCACCAGCCTGGTCGTGGTGGCCGTCGGTTGGTTGTACATCGTCCCGCAACTCCACGGCGCAGCCTTGACCATCCGGATCACCACGGGTCTGCCCTCCTGGGCAGGTTCGACGGCGGTCGTAGCAGTCGTGTGCCTCACGGTGGTGGCAGGTGGCATGCGCTCGATTACCTTTGTCCAGGCCTTCCAGTATTGGCTGAAGCTCACCGCCTTGGCCGTACCGGTGGTGTTCGTGCTCCTGGTCCTCGCAGGAAACGGCGCACTCCCCCAAGCCGGGCTGCCCGTCAATCCCACCGGCCAACCGGCGGCCAGCGCCTACCAGAACATCTCGCTGATGGTGGCCCTGCTCTTCGGAACGCTGGGCCTGCCCCACGTCCTGGTGCGGTTTTACACAAACCCCGATGGCCAGTCCGCACGGCGCACCACGCTGATCGTCCTGGGACTGTTGTCCGTGTTCTACCTCTTTCCCACCGTGTCGGGGGCAGTTGGCAGGATGTTCGCGCCGGACCTGGCGCAGGCGGGCCAGGCGGATGCCCTGGTCCTGCTGCTGCCCGGGAGGATCGTCGGTGGCGTGGCCGGCGACCTGCTCTCCGCCCTCGTCGTAGCCGGGGCATTCGCAGCCTTCCTGTCCACGACGTCCGGACTCGTCGTCTCACTCTCCGGCGTCATCAGCCAGGACCTCTTTGGAGGAAGCGTCAAAGGTTTCCGGCTCGCGGCGGTGCTTGCCGCCGTCGTGCCTCTGGGCTTTGCGTTCATGACCGACTCGCTGGCCCTGGCCGGAAGCGTGGGCCTGGTCTTTGCCTTCACCGCCTCCACCATCTGCCCGGTCCTCCTGCTGGGAATCTGGTGGCGGGGCCTGACCGACGTGGGGGCAATCAGCGGCATGGTCACGGGCGCCTTGCTCTGCGGCGGCGCCATGGTGGTCGGTACCGTGCTGGGTTCGGTGGCCGCGCCTGCCTGGCTGGCCCAGCCCGCCGCCTGGACCGTACCCGCTGCGTTCGCCGTGACCGTAGCTGTTTCCCTCGCGACCAAGGACAGGATCCCGGGTTCCGTCAACAGGGTCATGTCGAGGCTGCACGTACCGGAGCGGCCGGTCGCCACCGAGAGGTAGCGGGTTAACCGCTTGAACGCCGCCGTGCCTGAACATGTTGTCCGGGCCGGTTGTTTGGCCAGTTGTTTAGGCAGTGCGCAGGGTGGACAATGACGCCATGTCCGAGGAACCGGGAACTACCAGTCCCGAACCACCGGCAATCTCCCCCGGCGTGCGGGCGCAATTGCTGGCCACCGAGCACTGGAGCCTGCTCGCCTCGCGAAGTACCACCCAGGGCGAGGTCCTCACCCGGATCAGCATGTTCCTGACGTTCACCTCGGCGAGCCTTCTGAGCGTGGCTTTGGTAGGCAATGCCACCCAGTTTTCCGAGGCATTCCGGGCCTTTGCGCTGACCATCCTCGGCATCGACGTGGCCGTGGGACTCCTGACCCAGATCAGGGTGATCAATGTGGGCATGGAGGACCTCATGTATGTCCTGGCCATGAACAGGCTGCGGGCGGCCTACGTTGAGCTGGACCCTGGAATGGCCCGGTATATGATGGCCGGTTACCACGACGACGAAGCCGGTTCCAACCGAACCTACTACTTCCTGGGAGGACGGACGGCCTTCAGCCAGGTGGCAGGCAGCAGCATGATGTTCATGATGACGGCTAACGCGGCCCTGCTGGCATTGCTGCTCGGTTCGGTACTGACCGTGCTGGGCCTGCCTGCCGCTGCCGCGGTGACCGCCGCGATCCTCGTGGCACTGGGCTTTTTCATGGTGTCGCTGCTGAGAGGCAAGCGCCTGTATGACGGCGTCTGGAAAGCCAACCCGCCAATATCGCCGACTCCGTCCACGCCGACGGAGCGCTCCTAGTCGATCGCGGCCATCAGTTCGACGACCCGGTCCAGGAAGGCGTCCACCTGGGCTTCTTCGTAACCTTCATCGCCCTTGGCCGCACGGAAGACAGCGCGCCTGACGGCGTCGACGCTCAATTGCTGGTCATGCTCAAGGTAGCCGATGAGCTGGCTGCACAGGGCATCGACGTCTTCAATGTTGTAACTGCGGGTGCGCTTCCTGGCCGGGCGGCGGAACCGTTCGCCGTCGGGCCGGTGAAGCCGGCCCCGCAGGATGCCCGAAAGCTTGCCGATCTGGCGCAGCCACGCTTCCTCTCCCTGACTGCTGATGAGGTCGTCCCTCTCACGCCGGGCGAAGGCGTCCTCCAGGCGGTCCAGGGCGGCGTCCACGCTGTGCGCGTCATAGCCGCCTTTGACGGGGTCGAAGGCTACGTCACGGACATCAGTGCTGGCCACAGGGTCCGCCGCACCGGCAGGGTCTTCGAACGATGCCCTGGCACGTCCAAGGAAGGCATCAACCTGCTTGGCGTTGTAGCCGTATTTGCTGCGCTCCACGCGCTCGAACGTTGCCGGAATCTGGCGTCGAATATCCAAAGCCACTACTTATCCTTCATCAGTGTTGTCAGACGCCGCTCAGCAGCGCGAACAGAACATAGGCTACCGGGGCGGCGAACACGATCGAGTCAAGCCGGTCCATGACCCCGCCATGCCCGGGGAGGATGCTGCTCATGTCCTTCACGCCGAGTTCACGTTTGACCATTGACTCGGCGAGGTCGCCCGCAGTAGCTGCGGCCACCATACCGGTGGCGAGGATCAGGCCCACCCACCACGGTTTGTCCAGGAGGAAGATGCACGCCAGCACCCCGATCACCATGGCCCCGCCCACGGAACCGGCAAACCCTTCCCATGATTTTTTCGGGCTGATTTTCGGTGCCATGGGGTGCTTGCCGAACGACGCACCCACGATGTAGCCGAACGTGTCGTTGGAAACCACCAACAAGAGCATGGCAGCGATCTGCCAGGCACCTTGCGGAATGCCGTCCGGCCAGAAGCCCACCGGTGTAGGACCGGCGCTGGCGTGCAGCGGCAGGGCCGCGAAGCTGATGAGGAACGGCACCCACGCCAAGGTGAATACGCCGGCAAAAACGCTCCGTGGTGCACCGGCGGCGCTCTCGATGGACCGCCACAGCAGGACCGCCACACTGCTGGCCACCATGGTGAACAGCAGTCCTTCCAGCCCGCCGAAGTACGCAGAAACCGGCATCGCCAGGCTGCCGACCATTACAGGAATAATCGGCATCCTGGTGCCCTGGGCCTCGAGTGCGCGGTACACCTCCCAGACGCCGAGAACCGTAAAACACGTGGTGAGCAGGACGAACCCCAGCGGAAGGAACAACAGCCCTCCGAGGACCGCCAGCAGCATGGCCAATCCGACGCCGATTGCTGCGGGAAGATTTCGTCCCGCCCTCGGCGTCGGATTCTCACGGAGTCTTTTGGCGCCCTTGCGGGTTTCCTGCGTCGGTGTGGGTCCCGCAGGCACCGGCTCTGCCTGGCTCATCAGACCTCGAGCAGCTCGGCTTCCTTGCGCTTGAGGAGGTCGTCAATGCTGTCCACGTGCTGCTTGGTGATGGCGTCCAGTTCCTTTTCCGCACGGGCGCCTTCGTCCTCGCCGGCTTCGCCGTCCTTGACGAGCTTGTCCAGCGCATCCTTGGCCTTGCGGCGGATGCTCCTGACGGAAACCTTGGCGTCTTCGCCCTTGCCCTTGACGATCTTCACGTACTCCTTGCGGCGCTCCTTGGTGAGCTCAGGAATCGTGACCCGGATGACGTTGCCGTCGTTGGACGGGTTGGCGCCGACCTCGGAATCGCTCAGGGCCTTTTCAATGTCGCGGAGTGCGCTCTTGTCGTAAGGGGTGATCAGGATCGTGCGGGCATCCGGCACTGCGAAGGAGGCCAGCTGCTGCAGGGGCGTGGGGGTGCCGTAGTATTCCACGATCACCTTGTTGTAGAGCCCGGGGTTGGCACGGCCCGTACGGATCGAGGCGAAGTCCTCCTTGGCTACCTCAACCGCCTTGTCCATCTTCTCGCCGGCTTCGAGCAAGGTCTCTTCGATCACGGGTATCTCCTCAGAAAATAGTCGCTGCCCACGTGCGGGGCCGCACTGCACAGTAAAGATCCGCCCCCAGGGGCGGACGTCCTGCAAATATCCTAGCCGCTGCTACGGCGTGACCAGAGTTCCCAGCGTTTCGCCAAGGATGGCCCGGGTGACGTTGCCCTCGCCCTCCATGCCGAAAACCACCATGGACAGCTTGTTGTCCTTGCACATGGTCATGGCCGTCTGGTCCATGACGCGGATGTCCCGGCGCAGGGCGTCGTCATAGCTGAGGACATCGAGCTTCTCGGCTGCAGCGTCCTTCTTGGGGTCCGCGGTGTAGACACCGTCCACGCCGCTCTTGGCCATCAGTACCACGTCTGCGTGGACTTCGAGGGCGCGTTGGGCAGCCACGGTATCGGTGGAGAAGTACGGCAGGCCGGCACCGGCACCGAAAATGACCACGCGGCCCTTTTCCATGTGGCGGATGGCACGGCGCGGAATGTATGCCTCCGCAACCTGGCCCATGGTGATGGCGCTCTGGACGCGGGTTTCCACGCCGGCCTGCTCCAGGAAGTCCTGCAGGGCCAGGCAGTTCATGACCGTTCCGAGCATGCCCATGTAGTCCGCGCGGGAACGGTCCATGCCGCTCTGGGACAGTTCGGCGCCGCGGAAGAAGTTGCCGCCACCGACCACAATGGCGATTTCGACGTCGGGCACGGCGGCCGCGATCTGCTTGGCGATGGCACGGACGGTCTCAGGATCGACGCCGAGCTTGCCTCCGCCGATGACCTCGCCGGAGAGCTTCAGAAGTACACGGCGGCGGGTCTTCTCGGGCTGGATTGCAGTGTTGTCGGTTTCCATGGTGCCTTCCCATTGATGGACTCTGGCTAGAGTATCGTGCTTGGGTCAGGGCAGGTAACGCCCTGACGAGTGCATGAAAAAGGGGCGGCCACCGAAGTGACCACCCCTCTTCATGAATTGCTAGTTTCCGACGCGGAAACGGGTTACTGCGGTTGCCTTGACGCCGGCTTCCTCGAGGACCTGTGCAACGGTCTTCTTGGAATCCTTGGCAAATGCCTGGTCAACCAGGACTTCACCCTTGTAGAAGCCCGTCACGCGGCCTTCAACGATCTTGGCGAGTGCAGCTTCCGGCTTGCCTTCAGCCTTGGCGGTCTCTTCGGCAATGCGGCGCTCCGACTCAACCAGTTCCGCGGGGACGTCTTCGCGGGTCAGGTAGTTCGGTGCCATGGCTGCAACGTGGACCGCGATGTCGTGCGCTGCGGTGGCAGCGGCTTCGCCTTCACCGTCGACAGCGAACAGAACGCCGACCTGGGCCGGAAGGTCCTTGGACGTCTTGTGCAGGTAAGCGTCGACCGTGGTGCCTTCAACGCGGGAGATACGGCGGACAACAACCTTCTCGCCGAGGACAGCGCCCTCTTCGATGACGACGTCGGCAAGCTTCTTGCCGTCGACCTCGGTGGCCAGCAGGGTGTCGAGGTCGGCAGCGCCGGACTCGACTGCAACGTTGAGGACCTTGTCAGCCAGCTGGATGAACTTGTCAGCCTTGGCAACGAAGTCGGTCTCGCAGTTGACCTCGATCATTACGCCCACGCCGCCGTTGACCTTGGCAGCAACCAGGCCTTCTGCGGTGGAGCGGCCTTCGCGCTTGGTAGCACCCTTGAGGCCCTTGATACGGATGATCTCGATGGCCTTCTCGGCGTCACCGTTGGCCTCGTCGAGAGCCTTCTTGACGTCCATCATGCCGGCGCCCGTGCGCTCGCGCAGGGCCTTGATGTCAGCAGCAGTGTAGTTCGCCATGTGAACCCCTCTGTCTAGAAATTTATGTGTTTACGTAACTGAAGGACGGCAGCCCACCTTGTGAGCCGCCATCCCGTCAGTTGCCCCCGACGGTTTTGGCGTCAGGGAAGGTCCAGATTTACTTGGCTGCTTCGGCTTCTGCAGCTGCAGCTTCCGGTGCGGCTTCTGCGGCCGGAGCTTCTTCAGCCTTGCTGCCTTCGAGGAGCTCGCGCTCCCACTCAGCCAGGGGCTCTTCCGGAGCTTCGGTGGTGCCGGTGGAGCGCTGGTTGCGGGCGATCAGGCCCTCAGCAACGGCGTCGGCAACAACGCGGGTGAGCAGGTTGACGGAGCGGATGGCGTCGTCGTTGCCCGGGATCGGGAAGTCGACTTCGTCCGGGTCGCAGTTGGTGTCCAGGATGGCAACAACCGGGATGTTCAGCTTCTTGGCTTCGTCAACAGCAAGGTGTTCCTTCTTGGTGTCAACAACCCACAGAACGGAGGGTGCCTTGGTCAGGTTGCGGATACCACCGAGGTTGGACTCGAGCTTGGTGAGTTCGCGCTTGAGGAGCAGGAGCTCCTTCTTGGTGTAGCCGGAGCCGGCGACGTCCTCGAAGTTGATTTCTTCGAGTTCCTTCATGCGCTGGATACGCTTGGCAACCGTGGAGAAGTTGGTGAGCATACCGCCCAGCCAACGCTGGTTGACGTAGGGCTGGCCAACACGGGTAGCCTGCTCAGCAATTGCTTCCTGGGCCTGCTTCTTGGTGCCGACGAACAGGACGGTGCCGCCGTGGGCGACAGTGGCCTTGACGAACTCGTAGGCGCGGTCGATGTAGGACAGCGACTGCTGGAGGTCAATGATGTAGATGCCGTTGCGCTCGGTGAAGATGAAGCGCTTCATCTTCGGGTTCCAACGACGGGTCTGGTGTCCAAAGTGGACGCCGCTGTCAAGCAGCTGGCGCATGGTTACGACGGGCATGCCGACGCTCCTTCCGGCAGGTCATTCATGAGAGACCCTTGAGGGCCTCTTACCCTGCCAATAGTTGACGGTTATTCAGCCGCGGCCCGGACGGGCTCGGCTCCTGGCATCCATTGCGCTCCCGCCGGAACCGCAGGGGCTCCGGACCGCAGGAGGCACAATCCTCCGCAGCCATAAGCCACGAGGCCTGGCTGGTGGAGGGCTGGATACGCGTAGTCAGTCTGAGCCCCTCACATATCTGAATGAGACATGCTCCTGAACAAGCTTGAGGGCACAGCAAACTGCTCCATCAAGTGTACTACAGCCAGCCCAGGTGTTTGACCGGCCTTCGGGGTGATTTGTCCACATACCGAACCTTGGGCATGGTTCCCGCGCCCGGCCCCACGGAAGGCTGGAGCCATGGTCTTCGCAAAGCTCATTCCCATTCTCGTTGCCGCGCTGCTGGCCGGCCCTGCCGGCAGCACCGCTCCCCCGTCGGGCCAGGGCCGTTGGTCATGGCCGCTCTCCCCCAAGCCGCACGTCCTCCGGACGTTCGACCCTCCGGACAAACCATGGCTCAGCGGGCATCGCGGGGTGGACTTGGGAGCAGCCCACGACGCCGGCCCGGTCACCGCAGCGCCGGCCGTCGCCTCCCCCGCGGACGGCGTGGTGTCATTTGCCGGCACAGTGGTTGACCGCCCCGTCCTGACCATCGACCACGGCGGCGGTTTGCGCAGCAGCTTTGAGCCGGTGGACACCGGACTTAAGCCCGGAGACCACGTCACCAAAGGGCAAGTCATTGGAAACCTTGCGGCGGCCCCGGCGCACTGTCAGGGTACCTGCCTGCACTGGGGCGTCCGCCGCGGGGACGACTACGTCAATCCCCTGGCCTTCGTCCTCGATCTGCGTCCCTCAATCCTGCTGCCCATCCACTGAGAGACCGGGCGCCAAAGGGAACTAGACGATTGCAGACACCCCGGTGATGGCACGGCCGGCCACCAAGGTGTTGATCTCGTACGTTCCTTCGTACGAGTAAATGGCTTCTGCATCGGCGAAGATCTTGGCCATCCCATAGTCCGTCACGATCCCGTTGCCACCCAGGATGTTCCGGCCCAAAGCGACACTTTCGCGCATGCGGGCGGTCGTGAAGGCCTTGGCCAGCGCGGACTGTTCATCTTTGGCCACGCCGGCGTCCTCCAGTTGGGCCAACCGGACCATCATTCCCATGGAGGCCACGGCGTTGCCCAGGATCTGCACCAACTGGTCCTGGACAAGCTGGAAGCGGGCCAAGGGCCGGCCGAACTGCTGACGCTCCACGGCGTAGCTCCGGGCAACATCGAAGGCAGCCAGCTGGAGCCCAACAGCCTGCCACGCAACAGCAAGGCGCGTCACTTTGAGGACTTTGTTGGTATCACGGAAACTGTTCGCGTTGGCAAGCTTGAAGAATTCGGGCACCACCACGTTGTCCAAGGTGATGTCCGCGTTCTGCACCGTACGCAGCGAGATCTTGTTTTCAATCTTCTGCGCCGAGTACCCCGGCAGGGACGTATCCACCAGGAAGGCTTTCACCTGGTTGTCGGCCAGATCCCGGGCATAGATGACCACCCAGTCGGAAAACGTGGCGTTGCCGATCCAGCGCTTGGCGCCGTTAAGGATCCACTTGTCGCCGTCGCGCTGGGCCGTGGTCCGGGTCCCCCCGGCAACATCGGATCCACCCAGCGGCTCAGTCAGCCCAAAGGCGCCGATTTTCTTCAGGGAGTAGATCTCGGGCAGCCAGGCGTCCTTCTGCTCCTGCGAGGCCAGCGCTTCAATGGAGCCTGTGAACAGACCATCGTGCACGCCCATGAAGGTGGCAATGGAGGCATCAGCCCGGGTGACCTCGGCATGCAGGATGCCGGCGAACAAGTTGGAGTAGCCCTGCCTGCGGACAGGGCTCACCAGGTCCAGCTCACCCAGCTTGGGAATGAGCTCCATGGGAAATTCCGCCCGGTTCCACGAGTCCACGGCCACGGGCTTGACTTCGCGGTCCAGGAATTCCCGGACTTCGGCCAGGCGGTCCTGTTCCTTGCCCGTCAGCAGTTGTTCGAAGGCGTAGAAGTCACCGTCTGCATAAGGAAGGCCGGCGGGGTCGAATGCGGCGTTGGACATAGTGTCTCCTTCATGGGTGGTCCTCAACGACCACGGCAGGCAAGTTACCGTCGGGTATGTTACTGGTCAGTAACATACCCGAGGATGGTCCTGCAGCGCAACGGGCAATCGTCGGTATTCCCGCCCCATCAGCGCATTCGGTAACGTCAACCCTGGGTTAAGACACCGGAACTGGGGGCCAGCATGATTGATCCGTTCAAAGAAGTGATACTCGTCCGCAGCCGCAACCGGCCCGAATTCTTGGATAAGACGAAGGACGTCCTCGCGTACCGCTCCTCCGGGGGTTTCCTCCACGTGACATTGGGAACGGAAGGGCGGTCGAAGGAGTACAAGTACTCGCTCAACAACGTACTGATTCTCGGCAATCCAACGAGCGAACTTCCAAGGACCGGGGATACGGTAAGCCATCGTGGGCAGGTCATCGAAGGGGTGCATCAGATTCTGCGCTTCGACAGCGCCCAAGGCAGCTGGCTCCGAATCTTCCACGGGGAGAACGACAAACCGGTCTTCCGGACAGTCCCGGCCCATGAGATCACTATCTCGCGGCCCACTCCCCACGATGTCGCAGCACGCGCGGTTTTCGAGTACTGGCGGAATGCTGCTGCGCAACTGCCTGCCAATGACACCTTGCGGGGCCAGTACGGAAAATTTGACCGCATCCCGCCGGACAGTGTGCTCAACAAGTACCTCACCGGAACGGCTCTCGATGCTGCCGAGGAGGTGCGGGAACCGCTGCTTCCCTTTACTTCCAACCAAAGCCAGCGCGAGGCGATCATCAAGGCCCTTACCCACCCCATTTCAGTGGTCGACGGGCCTCCCGGTACGGGCAAGACCCAAACAATACTCAACCTGGTGGCGAACATCCTGGAACGCAGGGGAACTAGCGTCGGCATTGTCTCGTTCAACAATGCCGCCGTGGAGAACGTGCGGGACAGACTTGTCGAGGAAGGTCTGGGCCACCTCGTTGCGGACCTCCGTCGCAAGGAGATACTTGCTGGCTTCCTGGAGCGGCAGGAGGCAAGAAACAGCGAGGTCGAAGAACTCTGTGCGCGCGAGGTACCGGACGCCCCTCCAGCCCCTGAGCTGGCAGACCTTGGGTTACGCCTTCAGGAACTCCACGGGAAGGACAGGCAACTGGCACTCTGGCGGCATGAACTTGATGCCTATGAGCTGGAGCGCGAGCACTTTGTCCGGCGGTTCGGAGCGGAGGGCGCACCGCTTGACGGCGCGCCGATCCTTCGTTGGTCCGCACGACGGATTTTGCAGTACATGGCCGACACAGCGACCGTGCCTGCCGAAGAAGGACCACTCCGAAGGCTGGGGCGCTGGATCAGGCTGCGCCTTCGGCATGGCCGTGCAGGAAAAATTGATCCGAGGGACACCGGGGTTGTTCTCCGTTTGCAGCGTGCGTATTACGACAACAAAATCCTTGAACTCCAGCGTCACATCCACGATGCCGCCAAGGTATTGGCTGCGGAAAACTTCACTCAGCTCGGCGGGGAACACCGTCGCTTGTCCAGAATGGCCCTGGATGCCAGCCTCCACCGGCGGTACTCCGGAACCCGCCGGCGCGCTTATACCGAACAGTCGATTCGGACGGATTTCAGGAGATTCACCGATGACTATCCAGTGATCCTCAGCACGTGCCACTCGTTGCGGCGCAACGTGCCGGCCGGGCATCTCCTTGACTACCTCATCATCGACGAAGCATCCCAAGTGGATCTTCTTGCCGCAGGCCTTGCCCTGGCTTGTGCCCGGAACGTGATCGTCGTGGGCGACCTGCAACAGCTGCAGCATATCGCTGATCCCGGAGCTGCCAAATCGGGGAAGGCACCCGCCCCCGCGTATGACTACGGCAAGCACAACATCCTGTCCTCCGTCATCGAACGCTTCGGGGCCAGCCTTCCACGCACCATGCTGCGCGAGCACTATCGTTGCCATCCCGCCATCATCGAATTCTGCAACAGGAAGTTCTACGGCGGGCAGCTTGTACCGTACAGGCCCGAAAATGCATCCGGGCAACCATTGGTAGTGGTGCGTACGGTGGCCGGCAATCACATGCGCCGGCATCAAGCCGGAGGACGGACCAACCAGCGCGAGGCTGAGGTCATAGCCGGTGAAGTTCTTCGTGACTTCTGTGCCGACACGAGTCCCAGCGGGATCGGCGTCGTCAGCCCCTACCGGCGGCAGGTGGGAAAGGTAGCGGACGCCCTCAGCGCAGCGATCCACAGCGATACTGTCCATAAATTCCAAGGCCGCGAGAAGGACATCATCGTTATGAGCACAGTCCTTGATGAAAGCGCAGTCGGCCGGGCAGGAATCGAATTCGTTGATGACCCGCACCTGGTGAATGTGGCAGTCTCCCGCGCGGTGAAGCGGTTCGTCCTGGTCACAAACCATGACATGCTGCCTGCCAGCAGGCACCTGCGCGACTTGGTGGACTACATCCGGTACAGGGAGCCGGACCACGGCATACATGACAGCCGGATCGTGTCCGTCTTCGACCTGCTGTACCGCGACTACTCATCAGTGCTGGAACCGCTTGCCCGGCGCGTACGAGGCAGTTCCGCCTTTAACTCCGAGAACATCCTGGGGACGCTGCTCGGTGAGATCCTTGTGGAGGAACCCTACGTGGACCTTCACGCTGTCCCTCAGGTGTTGCTCCGCAACATGCTTCCGGACCTGGACCTGCTGACAGAGGATCAAGCCGGCTACGTCAGGAACCGGGCGTCAATTGACTTTGTGGTGTACAACCGGGTGTCCAACAAACCGCTGCTGTGCATCGAAGTGGACGGATTCGCCTTCCATGAGGACAGCCCCGATCAAAGGGCGCGGGATGCCCTCAAGGACGTTGTATGCCGGGCCTACGGCATTCCCTTGCTCCGGCTGGCCACGACAGGCAGCGCAGAGTCCGACCGCCTCCGGCGCGCGCTGTCGCTGGCCATGGGCGCCACCGCTTGATCCTGGTAACGACAAAGAGCCGTGGTGGATGCATCCAGCGTCCACCACGGCTCCCATGAAGGTAGGGCTACTCGGACTTGAACCGAGGACCTTAGGATTATGAGTTTCTTGGCGCGCCGCCGCTGGGTGACGATGGGGGCCGTGAACCCTTGAAAAGTGGGGCATTAGTGGATTCCTTATCCGCTCCAGAACGCTCTTCACCGGCAACATAAGGTGCAAAATAGGGTGCAGCCAGGCGGTCCAACTTCACCGCCAGCTCCTCGCGGCGCTCATCGATCGCGTGGGTATAGACGCTCATGGTGAAAGCCGGATTGGCGTGCCCCAGGGTGGCTGACACGGTGGCCACGTCGACGTCGTTGGCGATCATCATGGAGGCAGCGGTGTGGCGGGAAACGTACCGGCGCATCTTGGGAAGGCCGGCGGCCGCGAGCAGGGCGTGCCAGTTGTCGTGGTCGAGCTTCGGGCGCAGTGGCTGCCCGTCGAGCTGAGTGAAGATCATTGCGGTGGGCTGGCCCTCCGGTGTCCACGGCTTCCAGCTGTCACCGGCCTCGATCATCTCGCGCAACTGCTCTTCGCGTCGGCGCTTCAGCATGTCCAGGAGGTATGACGGCAGCGGGATCTTCCGATCACCCGAGGCGGTCTTGGGCAGGTCAACGAGGATGGCACCCTTCCCGGCGACGGCCTGAATCTGATGGTGGACGTGAAGGATGCCCGTTTCAAAGTCGAGGTCCTGCCATTGCAGGCCAGTCGCTTCTCCGGGGCGCAGACCCATCTGCAAGGACAGCAACCAACGCGCTTCGTATCGGTCGCCGGCGATTGCGGCATAGAGCGCTTGCAGGTCAGCCTCAGAGAGTGCCTTGGTTTTGCGCGGCCCAACAGATGGCGGCTGGACCAGGGCGGCGACGTTGCGGAACATGTGGCCGCGGCGCACAGCATGCTTCAGAGCAACGCGGATGATCGCGTGGGTCTGGTGCCTCGTGGATCCGGACAGCCCGTCCTTCTCCATCTGGGCGTACAGCTCTTCAAGGTGTTCGATGGTGAGCTTGTCCAGGCGCACGGCATGGATGGGCTTCATGTAGGTCTTGATGTAGTGGCGGTAGCCGGCGGCCGTGGTTGGCCTGTGGTTTGAGATGGTCATCCAGTGTTCCAGCCACTGGAGCACGGTTGGCGACTTTTCCACTGACAGCTGCCCGTGGTCGCGTTGAGTCAGCAGCTGGCGGCGCTTCTGCGATGCCTCTGCTTTGGTCTTTGCGGAGAAGTACTTCCTGGCACCGTTGACGGTGACGTATCCACGCCATCCGTTGTCGGTCTTGAACAGGGTTCCTTCCCCCTTGGCTGCTCTGGCCAATTGGTTCCCCTTCCCTACGGGTGTCCCCACCCGATCTTTTCGCGCATGGCCACCATCTCCTCGTAACTGAGGGACCGCAGATAGTACTCAACGTCACGCTTCATCACGCCCAGGACGTGGGCGATGTGCTGCAGGTCATCGGTTATCTGGGCAGCCTCAATGAAGGCCTTTGGTGTGATCATTTGGCGCGCTGCCCAGACGCTGGCCTGGACTTCCTGCCTCGGATTGCAGCCGGAGTGCCGATAGAAGGCGTGCCCCAGCTCATGATAGGTGGCTACCCTGCGTTGCAATGTGCCAAGGTCGGGCCTTCGCAGGATTGTGTGAGTTTGATGGTTATAGCAGGCCCACCAGCCGTGCGGCGGGTATCCATCGACTAGACGGACCCCGAGCTCATCCACTAGACGTTCGTACCCCATGCCAGCCGACGCTATACAAGTGGGCCGACATTATTTGTGGAGGACTAGTCGTCGTGTGGTTCCGCGTCGTGCGGGATGTTCGGATCGCCCTTGAATGCGGCGAGGTGCCGGGTCTCTTCTTCCGTGGCTCCCCGATAGTCGGGGACAGCCTGAAGGTGACTCTTTGCTGCAGGGCTCTCCCCTGCTCGAGCAATGGGGGCGGAACGCTCTTCATGTCCCACCACCTCCTGCCGTAGTTCGTGAACCAATCGGTTCTGCTTGATGAACACACGGGTCAGGTCGATCACTACGCGGCGCTGCTCTGGGGTCAGCGTGTCGGCCTCGGGCGGGAGCTGTTCGGCAAGCGATGCCTGGGGCGCTTCGATGCCGGCGGCGTTGAATGCTTGTTCCAGCGGCACTCCTGCCAGGGCCGCCAGCGCTTCCACCGTTTTCTGTCCCGGGCGGGACGTGTAGGTGCCGGCGATGATCTTGTTGACTGTCGTGTAGGAGAGCGTCAGGCCCTTGCTCTTGGCGATTCGGTCCAGTTCGCGGCCCTTAGCGCCTCCGTTGTTGTCAGATGCCATCTGGGCGATCTGACGCAGCGAGAGTTCGGTGCTTTCCATGGCTCAATCCTTGCGGCAGTTGTACTACTTGTTGAAGTCGGGAAACGAGATTCAGATACAAGTAAACCGCCTACTCCCCTTATCCCCCAGCGCATCCGAGCTAGGCGTGTTGACAAGTGAATGAGAATTGATGCAAGCTCTACTTGTCAAAGACAAATCAGAGGAGTAGACATGTACTTGCACCAAGGAACAACACGTCCGGCACACGCTTCGTACCGGCGACCAAAGCAACGACTCAGAGGGGAGGTGTACATGCAACCCATCAACCGCGAAAAGCTGAAAGAGCGACGAATCCGCGAAGGATTCAACCAGCGTCAGCTCGCCATTCTCTGCAACTGCAGCCAGGCCGCCATCTCCGCACTGGAGACAGGCACCATGAAGCAGTGCTCCGAGGATCTGGCCATCCAGATCAGCAAATGGCTGAAGCGGGACCTTGACGAACTCTTCATCCGAAAAGAGGACTCTCGCGCGCATCGAGTGACAAACGCGGCAGGCTCCACACGTCACAAGACGTTGATCCAGATATGAGAAAAGGCCCTCTCCTGATGCACCAGGAGAGGACCTCGACAGAAAGACAAATCTCAATGGCAACTATACCTAGCCGACCAACCACGGGGAACGGCGCCCCGACCGAAGCCGTGCGGCTGTACTCCACCAAGGCAGCAGCAGAACTTGTGTGCATGTCCGACGACTGGGTGCGAGCCCGCATCAAGGACGGCTCACTCCGGGCAGTCGAGATGGGCACTGGCAGGCAGAAGTGGCGTGTCCGCGCCGACGACCTGCAGCGCTTCATCGACGCCCGTACCGACCAGACCCCGGCGGTGGCCGCATGAGACTCCGCGACAAGCGACTGAGCGTGAAGCCGCGCATCGTCAAGCAGTTCAACTACTGGTGGGCTGACCGTCTCAACCCCACCACCGGCAACGCGCAGTCCTCGTCCCCGGGCACCTTCCAAGAAGCTCTTGCCCAAGCCCAGAAGTGGATCAAGGACGCCTCATGCTGACCGGCCCATTCCTCGTGGTGTTCGTGGGGACAATCTTCGCCGGCGTCTTCGTCGGCTGGGCCCGGAACCATGACCGCCAGCTGGAGCAGCCCGAACCCGTGGACTACGACGCAATTGCGGACGCTATCGATCAGCGCGCAAACGACGACGCCGACGCCTGGCGCAAGGGGGAACGATGAAAGTACACGAAGCGATCGTCAAGATTCGCGAGGACGTGGGAGCTGTCCGCAAGGACGGCAGGAACACTCAGCAGAACTTCAACTTTCGTGGCGTCGATGCCGTGGTGAATGCCGTCTCAGCGGCTATGTCCAAGCATGGCGTAATGGTGTTCCCCTCCAAGGTGGAGCACCGGGACGCCTCGAAGCAGCTTTCCGGCGGAAAGATGGCCACGGCCCCTGTGGTGATCGTTGATTACACATTCGTCGGCCCTGAAGGTGATCAATTCGTAGCGCAGGTTCCGGCGGAATCCTTCGACCTGGGCGACAAGGCAACGGCCAAGGCAATGTCCGTCGCTTACCGCACGTGCCTCCTTCAGGTGTTCACGCTGCCCACGGATGACGCCGACCCAGATGAGCACACCTACGAGCGTGCGCCCCGGCAGCAGCAACAACAGCAAGGAACTGATTGGGCTGCAGCGCTGGTCAATGCCAAGGGCAACGTGGAACGCCTCACGGCGCTGCGCCACACATCCAAGCAAGCCGGCGCCCCGGACCACTATCTGGCCGCAGTCGAAGCAGCCATCCAAGAAGCAACCCCAATCGAAGGAGCACTAGTCGATGCCTGAGCTGACTTTCAAAGAGAAGACCCTACGTACGGCGGTCATGAATGCGATGACCTCCGTGATTGTCGACGCCAACAAGGCGGGGCGAGAGTCCGCACTGAAGGACCTCGTGAACCAGTACAAGGAGACGGGCAACAAGTCCTTTAGCGTCTTCAACCCCGAGGGTGACAAGGTAGCGCAAATCACCCTGACAGAGGCCAAGGCAGAGACGGTCGTCACGGATCCTGGCGCCCTTCTGGACTGGTGCCGTGAGTACCGGCCGGACCTCATCGAAACCGTGGAGCACCCGCCCACCGAAGGCTGGACCGAAGTCCGCGTGAAGCCGTCCGCCGTCGAGCACATCGCCGCGGACTGCAAGCTGGCCGGCGATGCCTTCGTGACCGATGAGGGCGAGCTGGTGGACGGTATCGAGCATCGCCTGCCCGGCGAGCCCACGAAATTCACCGTCACGTACACGGCCAAGGACAAAGGCCTCTCCCTTGTTCAGGCGTGGCGTGACGGCGGGATCCCGCTGCAGCTCGACCCAAACCTGCCACAGATCGGCGGACGACCATGAGCAATGACGTTCTGAACCCTGTGGCCATTGAGCAGCGCATCCGGGACATCAGTGTCCGGATCGCCAACTCGGCGGCCGTCTGCAACGAGCGGTACGTGACCTTCATGACCGCTGACCGTAACCATGACCTGGCCTACGCCTCGGCCTACATGGAGCACAAGGGAGCAGCTCATGAGAAGCGCTACGCCGCTGACCTCGCAACGGCTGAGACACGCGGAGCCCGCGACGTCGCTGACGCCGCCTACCGTTACGCCGACAGGCTGGCCAAGGCTCTGGAGTCAGAGCTGCGCGCTTACCAGTCCATTGGTGCCAGCGTCCGGGCCATGTACCAGGTCGCGGGGCGAGGCGAATGAGCGGCCCAACACCGAAGACCCGGCAAATGGTCATCAGGCGCGACCAATCCACCTGCCAGTGGTGCGGCTGCCACGTCGACACCAGCAGCGGATGGTACTCACTTCAGCACCGCAGATCACGCGGCATGGGAGGCACCAAGCAAGCATGGGTCAACGGCCCAGCGAACCTGGTTTTGATGTGTGGCACTGGAACAACCCGGTGCCACGGTCATGTTGAGGCCCACCCCATCGAAGCAGCAGGCCGCGGGTTCCGGCTGGGCATCGGGGAGCACCCGGACCTTACACCAATAGAGGACTGGTCAGGGTTCCGATGGCGACTGGAGGTCGACGGTTCCCGTACCGCGCTGGAGGTGGCACGGTGACCGCAACGACCGAACCCCAGTTGTTCCGGGCTATCTGGCCCATAGTCAACAACGACGCCGCAGGCGCCACGAACGAGGAGCTGCTACGCCTCGCCCTTGATGACCTGCCCGCGGTCGCTCAGCGCCATCGAGTGAAGATGACTGGCAAGCCTCGCGGCTACATCTCTGACGCCTCCAAGATTCCCGGGTCCGGAGGTGCCGGAAAGGTGGTGGTGCTTGAAGTGCCGGCTACTGCTCTGCCCTCCAGGCCTTACTGGAGGGAGGCGTCATGATCGCTGGTCAGCTCGATATCTTCGAGCTGCTCGAACCACCGGCAGAGACAGCCCAGCCGCTATTCAAGGTCAAACCGCTGGGCTGGCACGGGCCAATGATCTGCGGCTGGTGCGGCGGTCCCGGATTCCTGGGCGGCGGTGCCTGCCGCTGGCCTGATGATCCGCATTGCTCCATCGGTTACCAGTACTGCCAGAAGTGCGTTGACAAGTACGGGCACCCAAAGGTCTATGCCGGCGGCACACCCTTGGTGATGATGACCCGCGATGAGATGCGGATCTTCTGCAAGTTCTGCGCCTCCAACTGGGGCCACGACCTCAAAAAGCAAGTCCGGGAACGCCTCGCTGAAGAACACAGACAGGTTGAACCCACACGATGCGCCGAGATGGTCTCCAAGGGAATCACGCAGCCCTACTACACGCCGACTGAAACGCCGTGGCTATCCCGATCCGTCATCCAATTCCCCCGCCCTAAAGGCTACGGCGGACTGTACGAACTCGAAGCCACCACAACCAACCAATCCGACCAGGGAACGGAGGCGACCCCCTGATGGAAGTCCCACCACCAACCCTGCCCAAGGGCATTGTGACCTTGGGCCAAGCCTTGCAAGGGACATTGCAAGAGATCGAAGCCGCGTACCTGCAGCGCACCTCTGAGGAGGTGAAGCGCTGATGGCACGCATTCGCACTATCAAGCCGGAGTTCTGGACTGACGGCAACATTGTCCGGCTGTCCCCTTTCGCCAGGTTGCTCTACATCGGTATCTGGAACTTCACGCTCTGCGACCACGGGCATGTGGCCGATGACGCCTTCCGGCTGAAGCTGCAGATTCTGCCCATGGATGACGTGGACATCGAGGCGCTACTGGCGGAGCTGATGGCCGCCGGCCGTATCGAGCGTGTCAGTGATGAGGCGGGCAGGACGTACCTGCATGTGAAGCGTTTCGGGGATCACCAGAAGATCGATCCTCGGTGGAAAACACGGTGCCCCGCATGTGCTCAGAAGGACTCACTTGCACTCGTGGAAACTCCGGTGAGTTTGCCTGAGCACACCGAGACTCCCACAGACTCACCAACTCTCCCCTTAGGAAGGGAAGGGATGGGAAGGGAAAGTAAAAAGACTTCATCAAAGCCTTCGGCTTCGACGGATGCTTTCAATGCTTTCTGGAAGGTCTACCCGCGCAAGGTGGGCAAGGAAGCAGCCCGGAAGGCCTACGAGAAGGCCCTGAAGCTCGCGAGCCCTGAGCAGATCATGGCTGGGCTGGAGACGCTGCGCATGCAGGTGGCTGGCAAGGATCAGCAGTTCACGCCGCACGCGTCTACCTGGTTGGCCGCGGGCCGCTGGGATGACGAGCCTGAGCAGCGCCCGGCGCTGTCTGTGGTCCCCCAGCAGTATGGGTGGGCGAACCAATGAGCGGCGCAATGGGATCACACCAGTCCGCTGCGATGAAATCCGATGTGTGGCTGACGCCTCCGTGGATCATAGAGGCCCTTGGCCCGTTCGACGTCGATCCATGTTCACCGCTGGATCGGCCTTGGGATACCGCGGCCAAGCACTACACCGTGGAAGATGACGGCCTGAGCTTCGAGTGGGAAGGCCGCGTGTGGATGAATCCGCCCTACGGGGCTCAGGCGGCGACTTGGCTGGAAAGGCTGGCGAAGCATGGAGATGGAATCGCCCTCGTGTTCGCACGAACCGAAACGCGGATGTTCTTTGACTGGGTATGGCCGCACGCTACGGCAATGCTCTTCATCGAAGGACGCTTGCACTTCCACCATCCGGACGGAACCCGTGCCAAAGCCAATAGCGGTGCACCCTCAGTGCTCATCGCCTACGGGGAGAGGAACGCCCGCCGGCTACTGAACAGCTCGGTGCCCGGCGCTCGGGTCCGGCTTGGAGGTGCAGCATGACGCCTGAGCACTACGTCATCGGCGCCTGCCTTCTGTCCCGGGATGCTGTCCGTTTTGCCTCCGAGGTCGTGACCCCGCTCGACTTCCAGGCGCACGTCCTCGGTGAAGCGTTCGCGGTCATGCAGGAGATGCACCCGACACCGGAGCCCATCGAACCGCTGTCCGTGTTCCAGAAGCTGAGGGCCCGGGGCCTGCATGGTCTGCAGTTCGCTGAGGTGTTCGCCTGGATGGAGGGCACAGCCTCGGCTCACACGGTGGAGTTCTACGCCAAGCAGGTCCGGGAGGAGTCCGTGAAGCGGGCTCTCCGGTCTGCCGGGCAGCGGCTCATGCAGCAGGCATCGCAGGAGGGCCTACCGCCGGCCAAAGCGCTGGGGGATGCAATGGATGACCTGAAGAGCATCCGCGACAACACACCGGGGCAGGGCATCGACTCGAAGAAGCTGGGCGATGTCCTGGCTGTTGAGGAGGACCACGACTGGCTGGTGCCGGGACTGTTCGAGCGCGGCGACAGGATGGTGATCACCGGGTACGAGGGTTTCGGTAAGTCCACGTGGATCCGGCAGATGGCCGTGCAGTTCGCCGCTGGCATCAATCCCATCAGCCTGGACTACATCGACCCCTTGCGGGTGCAGGTGGTCGACGTGGAGAACACCGAGGGGCAGTGGCGGCGGGAAGTGCGTGGCATGGCTGCCAAGGCCCGCCAGTACGGCAAGAACGACCCGTCGAACATCGATCTTGCTTGCACTGGCCGGATCGACATCACCAAGGACGCCGCGCTGGGAGCTATCCACCGGCTGGTGGACCAGAACCGGCCCGACATCCTGTTCATCGGCCCGATTTACAAGATGGTCCCGAACGGCATCAACAACGACGACGACGCGGCCCCGCTAATCACAGCGCTGGACTCGTTGCGGGACCGCGGCTTGGTGATGGTCATGGAGGGCCACTCCCCCAAGGGCAACGGGCAGATGGCCCGTGACCTGTCCCCGCGAGGCTCCGCGGCGCTCATGGGCTGGCCGGAGTTCGGTTTCGGGCTGGCCCCCGACACGGACGGCACCAACTCAGCCGCCATCCAGCGCTGGCGCGGTGACAGGAACCAACGCAACGACTGGCCCAAGCGCCTGGAGCGCGGCGGCCCGTTCCCGTGGACCGCAGAGAACATCCACCCGGAAACCCGCCGCCGGTACTACGGCTGGGACCAACAACCACAGAAAGAGGCAGTCACTTGGTGATCACCGTCTACTCAAAACCAGCCTGTGTGCAATGCAACCTGACCAAGGACTGGCTGGAGCGCGAAGGCTTCACGTTCAAAACCGTGGATATCAGCCAGAACCTGACTGCATTGGAGGCAGTCAAGGCACTGGGCTACATGGGCGCTCCTGTGGTCATGGTCGATGAACGTCACTGGTACGGCTTCCGGCCGGACCTTCTCGAGGAACTCAAATCAGAACGAAAGGCGGCCTGAACATGGCAGGCGAAACCACAATCACGATCATCGGGAACCTGACAAACGACCCGGAGCTGCGCTGGACCCCGAGCGGATCCGCCGTCACGAACTTCACGGTCGCTTCCACGCCCAGGACGTTCGATCGACAGGCCAACGAGTGGAAGGACGGCGAGACGCTGTTCCTCCGGGCCTCGGTCTGGAAGGACCAGGCAGAGAACGCGGCCGAGACGCTGAAGAAGGGCATGCGCGTCATCGTGGAAGGCCGACTGAAGTCGCGCAGCTACGAAACCAAGGAAGGCGAGAAGCGCACCGTCATCGAGCTGGAAGTGGACGAGGTTGGCGTCTCACTCAGGAGCGCCACGGCGAAGGTCACCCGCACGAACCGGAACAACGGCGGCCAAGGCGCTGGAGGCTTTGGCGGCCGCTCCAACAGCAATAGCTGGGGCAACGGCCAGCAGCAGGAAGACCCGTGGGCAACCCCGGGAACGAGCCACGCTGACACTTGGGGCACCGGCCCAACCGGGCAGGAGCCACCATTTTGAGCACCGCGACGTCGGGACGCGCCCGAGAGTACAAAGTCCGTGACCACCTCATCAAGCAGGGCTTCGAGCTGATCATGAGGGCTGCCGGGTCCAAGGGCCCCGCAGACATCGCCATGGCCCACGAAGAGCACGGGCTGGCCCTCGTGCAAGTCGGAACCGCCGGCAAGGCACTCGGCCCAGCTGACCGGATCCGGCTCCTCCGAGCAGCGCACCTCTGCGGCGCCCTGCCGATCCTCGCCACCGTAGACCGCGGGGCAATCACTTACCGCATCGTCACCAACGAAACACCCCGCCACTGGGCGGCCTGGGAACTGGGGGAATCATGAACAACTGCAAGCGGTCCTGCTGCTGGACCCCGTACAGCTGCGCCAAGAAGCGCGCCTGCTCCTGCCACTGGCGGGAACGCCAGCAAGAGGCAGCCCAGGAACGCGTGGCCCTGATTCAGGCCGAAGCCAACCGCGCGCAGCCCATCAACCGCCGCAACCCAGGACAGCCATGGTGAACGGGCTCGCAGCGAACGTCCACCAGCTCACCATGGAAACCACGCACAGGATCGAAACGGACAACGGCCCCCAGTGGGTCAAAGCTCCTCCTCTGCTGGCCCAGCTCCGCGTTGCGTGCAAGGGCATCAGCGGATCCTCGGCAGGCGGAGGCTCAGGAACGCCGGCGCCGCTGGCCCTGTCCGCCTACGACCTGTACCTACGCATCGAGTCGGTGGTGTTCTTCCAGCACGGCAAGTTCTTCCCGGGTGTCAAGCATGGGTCGCTGGAGGACTCCATGAAGGCATGGGCGCGGGAGGCATCCGTGAACGATGGTCCGCGGAAGGAGGCCGAGCAGTTCACCGCGGATTGGGTGGCCGCAATCGAGCAGGTGTTTCAGCCGTCCAAGCCCCTCGTGATCGACGCCCCTTGCCCGCAGTGTGGGGAGCTGTTCCACACGGCAGTCGAGGAGGACGAAACCCGCTGGAAGCGCTGCCTCACCGGGCACGCCGTCAACGGCCAAGCATGGGTGGAGTGCGGCAACTGCGGCTCAGCATGGGTAGGGGCTGAGATGCACCACCTCAACGCAGCAATCGAGGCAGGACGGGTGACGGCGTGAGCCCGATTCGCGAGAGCCAGAAAGGACGATACCCATCGAACTGGAAGGAAATCAGCCAGAGGATAAGGTTCGAACGTGCAGCTGGCCGCTGCGAATGCGCCGGGGAGTGTGGACGAGAGCATGCAACAGGCCGGTGCCCGAATCGCCACGGCCAGCCCTCGTATTACGGGAAGGGCTCAAAGGTTGTACTGACGACGGCCCACCTGAACCACACCCCGGAGGACTGCACGGATGAGAACCTGAAGGCTATGTGCCAGGGATGCCATCTGCACTACGATCGCGAGCACCACGCGGAGACACGCAGAGCTACCAAGGCAGCCCAAGACACGCGCACTGCCCAGCTTTTAATCCTCCATGATCTGAATTAAACTGGTAGTACCGCCGCGGAAGTGTATCCACTTTCAGGCTGAAGGCCCGGACTGTTCCCCCAATTACAGTCCGGGCCTTCGTCGTCTCTTGGGGAGACAGGGCGCTAGCTCAATCACGGTAGAGCAATGGAGTTTGGCTGGGGCCACTCCAGAGATGCGGGTTCGAATCCCGCCCGCCCACGGGAGTTCCATAACTCCTGAAGTAAGTGTGTTTCCTGCACCAAGCGTGCGCCCGTCAACGTCACTGTCCTAGAGCGAAGGTAGAACCGGGCATCCCTCGGAGTGCCTGTCATGGGGCTACCTGCGGGCGCACGTAAACACACACATACTCAGCCAAACTCACCGGAGGTTCAGTGAGCCAGCATCACAAGACCACTAGGAACATGCAGGCCCAGAAGCTGAAGTTCAAGGGCCAGTGCAAGGACGACGACGAACCTTGCTGGTTGTGCTCACAGCCCATCAACTACGAACCGGTAGATGTGAACGACCCGTCCCGGTTCGAACTGGATCACTACTACCCAGTGTCCACACACCCCGAACATGCGGAGGACCCGGCGAACTTCCGGGCATCACACGCTGAATGCAACAGGCGCCGAGGGAACAAACCCCCGGCGCCTGGTCTTGGCACTCTCAGCAGAGACTGGCTCTAGACCGCGTGCATGGGTTGGCCCGCAAGGTTCCATTCTGTGATGCGGTGACCCTTCGGGCAGTACGGCTTACCAACACGCTGGTACTCCTTGTTGTGGGCGATGCTGCCATCATCGACCATGCCCCACCGCTCAACGAGCGTGGCTTCGCACTTCGGACACGAGTACTCAGACTCTTTCAGATCCACTGTTGCTCTCCTCGGATGTAGTGACGAACAGCCCGAGCATAGATGAAGACTGAGGTGACACAATGCAGGCCGTGCAGCGCATGATCGGCAGAGCCGTGGACCTAGCACCATCAAGAGCTCACATCCTTGGACTGGAACGCATAGCCAAGCGACGAGCGCAGGTAGAGAGCCCAGCGTTCAGGGATGGTCCACTGCACGTGGTCATTGGAGGCAGGCAAGAGGGTAAGACCACACTCGCCATGCGCTGGCTACTCAATGCACCTGAAGGTACAGAGCGTGTCCTCATAGTGCTCAACAACGATGTGGCTGAACACCTGAAGCGCGAGCACGGCATGAAGCGTAAAGACCCACGCATCATCGGATACCGCACACTCAGCAAGCAAGGACCAACCAAGGGCACCGAGTACGGCATCGATGACAGCATGGACATCCTCACCGACCTCCTCGGCCTCAACGAAACACCACACCTCATCACCGCAGCCCATGCAGCACCTTGGCAGGGGTAGGGGCGTTCGAATCTCCAGAGGCCTCCCGGGCGGAACACCTCCCGCCTGCACTCTTCCTCTCTCCCCGAGGCCCTGTAGGGGGTCGCGCATGCGCACACGTGATAGATCGGAGCCTCGAAATTGTCAACGGAGCCTGATGACACGGTTTATGACGCCACGGTGAAGGCTCTGAAGGCTGCTACGCACCTGAAGGACACCGATAAGGGTGCTGTGGCGGCTCTGAAGTTCCTGGCGCGGAAGATCGACACTGAGGACCAGTTGCGGGACCTCGTTTTGGAGCGTGCTGGCGAGGACAACGTGAAGCCTCCGCCTTTGGACAACGTTTCCATCCCCACCTACTTGAAGTATTGCGAGGCTCTTGGCTTGACGCCGGCCGCCCGCGGTGCGGCTGGCTCGAAGGCTGCTGCCCCTGCGCCCGAACCGGAGGATGAGCTTGCAGCGTTCAGCAGAAAGAAGAAGGGCCGCGCCGGGTGAGCTGAAGGGCAAGGAAACACCTCGCCTGTACACCAAGCCGCTGCGGAAGCTGACCCCGAAGACCTCTCTGGGGTTCGATGTCATTCGTTTCGCGAAGGTCATCCTTGGCTTGGACCTGTTTCCCTGGCAAAAGTGGCTGCTGATCCACGCGTTGGAGCTGAACAAGGACGGCACCTACCGGTTCCGGAAGCTCTGCATCCTTGTTGGCCGGCAGAACGGCAAGACCACGCTCCTCACGGTCCTGTGCCTGTACTGGCTGTATGTCGATGCTGAGGCTTTCCCGGAGAAACTGAAGGCCCGGGACTTCCTGATTCTCGGCACCGCCCAGGACTTGGACACCGCTCAGGAGGCATGGGATCGCACGAATGCCTACTGTGATCCGGATCCGGAGAACGAGGCCGGCGTTCCGACGCTTCAAGCCAAGGCCCTGAAACCGGTGCTCGGAAACGGCAAGACGTCGATCCGGCTGAAGTCCGGCGCCAAGTACCGGGTGAAGGCTGCGAACCGTAAGGGCGGCCGTGGCAAGTCCGCGGCCCGGGTCCTGATGGACGAGCTCCGCGAGCAGCAGAACTTCGACGCCTGGTCATCGGTCACGAAGACCATGAACGCGATCTTCAATTCGCAGCTGTGGGGCATCTCCAACGCAGGCGATGCGAAATCCGTGGTGCTGCGCCACCTGCGGGACATCGCGCTGGCCTCGGTCAATGAGTGGGACCAATACGTTGAGACGGGCATCCAGTCCGTCGAGGAGTACGCGAACAACAACGATTTGACCCTCGGACTGTTTGAGTGGTCAGCCCCTGATGGGTGCAAGAAGGACGATCCGGAGGCCATTGCTCAGGCGAATCCGTCCCTCGGCTACACCATCGAGTGGGAAACGATCCTCTCGGACCTCAAAACGGACCCAGAGTTCGTATTCCGGACCGAGGTTCTGTGCCAATGGGTCACGGCGGCCGTTGAAACGTACATTGACCCGCTCGACTGGGCCAACCAGGGCGATCTGGAGTCCGAAATCGCGCCCGATTCCCCCATTGTGCTCGGTATCGACACCTCGGCGGACCGCTCGATGTCTTATATCTCCGTTGCAGGATACCGGGAAGACGGAAACCGGCACATTGAGACGGTTGCCCAGCGCGCCGGCATGCTTTGGGTCCCTGCCGCGGCCAAGAAGATCGCTGAGCGTGCCGGAACGAAGCTGGTGGCCCTCCAGGCCCGGGGCACTCCGGCTATCGAGTTCATCGAGCCGCTCGAAGAGCTCGGGCTGACGGTTTTTCAGATTGGTGGGTCCGAGCTTGGCTCCTCAGCTGGTCAATTCAAGGACCATATCGAGGCCGGCACCGTCTTCCACCGTTCACAGCCAGTTTTGGACATGGCCGTCAGCGGTGGCGTCACTAAGACCCTCGGAAGCATGGAGGTCTGGGACCGTGTGGCCGCTGTCGTGGACATCGCCCCACTTGTCTCGGCCAATTACGCGCTCTACGGCCTCGAAAACGGGCCAGAGCCTGAGGACACCACATCCGCTTACGAAGATCACGACCTGCTGGTCGTCTGACGGGAAGGAGCTTGCATGCGCGAGCTGAAGCTGCTGACCGGGAAGACCGTTCTTGTGTCCACGCCGGAGGCCACTGTGCGCGGCGTGGTGGAGTCCGCGACCCGCGCTTTCATCACGCTGGCGGCTGCTGAGTCGCTGGATGGGCCGGACCCCGTGGCTATTCAGGGCTTCGTGCTGGTTCCAGTGCCGAAGTTGAGCTATGTGCAGGTGACTTCCTGATGGGCGCTGTCTTTCAGACCCTCGAAGGGCTGAGTACGCACTTTGCCGGGACCGGAATCGAGGTCGTTGACCCTGGGCTGCCGCTAACGGAATGGACAGAAGTCCTGAGCTACGGCCCTGTTTGGGCCAACCAGCCGTCAGTACGCAAAGTTGTCGGCTTCGTGGCCCGGCACCTCGCCTCCACTCCCCTGCACGTCTACCAGATCAAGACGGAGCAGGACCGGGTGCGGGACAGGACCGGTGAGCTGGCCAAGCTCATGAAGCGTCCCACCCGTTCCCCAGGTGTCACGCCGTACCGGTTTTGGGAGTCCATCCTGATCGATGGGCTGATTCACGACCGGTGGTGCGCCCAGATTGTGCATCACGAGGACGGTTACGAGCTGGTCCGGATTCCGGCCCGGCTAGTGAAGTTCAAGAGCGACTTTCTGGGCCGCATTGAGGCGATTGTCATCACGAAAGAGGATGGCACGACCTCGGAGAAGGACCCCAAAGACTATCTCATCGACGTCGGCTATGCCGAGCGAGGCGCCAATGGCACGTCTCCGCTGAAGACGCTCCGGAACATCTTGGATGAGTACTCCGAAGCTGTGGCCTACAGGCGCTCCATCTGGGAGAACGGCGCCCGCGTCCCGCTGGTCCTGCTGCGAGACAAGCCATGGTCCTCGGAGACTGCCTTCGAACGTTTCCGGCGATCCTGGGCGAAGTTCGCCCGGGGCGGCGGCAAAGAGGGCGGAACGCCGATCCTCGAAGACGGCATGAAGCCCCAAGAGCTCAACGCCTTCCGGCCCCGGGACACGCTGGACCTCGAAGGGCGGCGCCTGACCGATGTCGAGGTGTGTTCCTCGTACTACATCGCCCCTGAACTGGTGGGTGCCCGCGAAGGCACTTTCGCCAACATCAAGGCCTTCAAGCAGATGCTGTACGGCCCGAACCTTGGACCGTACTTCGACGCCTGGCAGCAGACCTTGAACCTGACTCTCGTGCCACTGATTGAACCGGGAAAGGACCTCTACATCGAGGCCAACATCGAAGCCAAGATGCGCGGTTCCTTCGAGGAACAGGCGGACGTCATGTCCACTGCCATCGGCGCTCCGTGGATGACCCGCAACGAGGGCCGCGCGAAGCAGAACATGAGCGCCATCGATGGCGGGGATGAACTGGTCACGCCGCTGAACGTCATCATCGGCGGCCAAGCGTCGCCCCAGGACGGCAAAGCGCTGGAACAGGTTCTGTCCAAGTTCGCGGAACGGCAAAACCAAGTTGTCGCCTCGCAAAAGTCCGCTGGAGTCCATGACTGGTGGGACCGCACCCGCTGGGACCGGGAACTAACGGAGGACCTCGTGAAAGCAGGCACAGACCCGCATTCCGCGGGCATCATCGCCCGCCGGTTCAACGACCACGCAGAAACGCGACACCTGAAGGAGGCAAAGCGTGAAGACCAAGACAGTTGACGTCGAGATTAAAGCCCTTGACGACAAGCAGGAAGGCTACTTCGAGGCCTACGCCTCCATCTTCGGCAATGTCGACAGTTACGGCGACATGGTTGTGAAGGGCGCGTTCGAGGAGTCGTTGGCAGAGTACGCCTCGGCCAACGCCCCGATTCCCGTGTACTGGCGTCACCGCATGGATGACCCATTCATGAACCTCGGCAGCGCTGAGGCAAAGGAAGACGACCGCGGCCTGTGGTCCGGCTGCCAGCTCGATCTGGAGACGGCCGCCGGCAAGCAGACGTACAAACTCCTCAAAGAGAAGCGCGTGCGTCAGATGAGCTTCGCCTACGACGTTATCGAAGGCGCGTGGGTGGACCGGAAAGCGGAAGACGGCGGCTCCTACTACGAGCTGCGGAAACTCCGCATCCACGAAATCTCCATCGTGCCTGTAGGCGCGAACCAGGAGACCGAAATCCTCGCGGTCAAGGCGGCAGTTGATTCCGTCGTGGCTGGCGTGAAAGCAGGCCGGGGACTCTCGGCTGATGACGAGCAGCAAGCCCGCGCAGCCTATGCAGCGCTCGGTGACGTGCTCAAAACCGATCAGGAGAAGGCAGACGGAACGTCCGAAGCCAAGACCGAGGAGCCTTCACCGGCCAAGGTCGAGGAGCCGACGATGCACCAGCACGCCAAGGCACTGGCGGTCAACCAGTTAGTTCAAAGCCTCTAACGAGGAGAAAGGATTCATCGTGAATCTGAAAGAACAGCTGCTCGCCCTCCAGAAGGCGATGCAGGCAACCATCGACGGCGCCAAGGCCGCCGGTCGCGAGCTCACTGCGGACGAAGCGAAGGACATCGAGGCTAAGGGGGCCGAAGCGCTCGAGCTGAAGGGCCGCATCGAGTCCATCGCGAAGTCCGAGAAGGCTCTCGCGGACCTCGTGGAGTTCGGCAAGTCTGATGGCACCGCCGAAAAGGGCGACGACGACCTCTCTGAGGTCCCGCTGGGCGAACGCTTCATGAAGTCCGCTCCGTACCAGCAGTTCCGTAAGGAGAACCCTTCCGGCGTCGGTCAGGGCACCCCGATCAACATCGGCAGCGTCCGCATCGGTTCCATGAAGGACTTCTTCGCGAACCGCAAGGCCCTCACCTCCCCGCAGGCCCGGATCCAGAACATCCGCGTCCCCATGGTGGACCAGGTGGAGCGTCCGGAACTCACGCTGCTGGATGTCATCAGCCGTGGCGAGACGGCCGGCAACTTCGAATACGTACAGGTCACCTCCGTCACCCGCAACGCGAAGATCGTGCCTGAAGCGACTTCCGGCACTGACAACGCCGCACTGAAGCCCGTTTCGGAGCTGGGTACGGAACTGGCTGACGCGAAGGTGTACACCTATGCTGACGGCTACGACGTCACCAACCAGCTCCTGGCTGACGCTCCGGCATTCGGCACGTACATGAACAGCGAGCTGAAGTACTCGCTGGACTCCGTGATCGAGGACAAGCTCCTCAATGGATCCGGTGTCTCCGGTGAGCCTAAGGGCATCCTGAACACCACCGGCATCCAGGACCTGGAGTTCACTGGCGCGGGAGCCATCGACCTCGTGAAGGCGGTCCGCCGCTCCATCACCAAGGTCACGCGCCTGAACGGCGGACGCGTCGATGCTGTCCTCCTCAACCCCGAGGACGAGGAGGAAATCGATCTGATGCAGGACGCCGACGGCCGATTCTTCGGTCAGGGCCCCTTCAGCATCGGACCGGGCACCCTCTGGGGCCGCCCGCGCATCCTGTCCGAGCGCATTGAACCGGGCACGTTCCTTCTGGGCGACTTCAAGCAGGTCGCACTTCTCGACCGTGAAGGCCTGTCCATCATGGCGTTCAACCAGCACAAGGATTACGCCCAGCGGAACATGACCTATGTCCGCGCCGAGCTGCGCGCCGCTCAGGTCATCTGGAAGCCGTCCCGTCTGGTGTTCGGTCACCGCGGCACCGTGGCAGGAGGCTAAACCATGGCAGACGTCAACATCGTCGTCATCGACGGCGTGCGATACCGCGAGGAAGATGCCAAGCGCCGTGGGCTCCTGAAGGAGAAAGTGGCCAAGCAGGAAACAGACGCAGCTGCCGAGGCCAAAGCAAAGGAAGCAGCGGAAGCCAAAGAAGCAGCGGAAGCCAAGGAAGCAGCCGAAGCTGCTGCCGCTCAGAAGGCAGCGGAAGAGGCGGCCAAAGCCGCGGAAGCCGAGAAGGCCAAGCAGCCCGCCAACAAGGCAGCCACCCCGGACGCCAAGTAACACCTGAAAGGAAGGGAGCCGCATGTCCATCCCCGCGATCGTGGAGCTGAGCAACGGCTCCCTTCCCAAAGGCCCGCAGTTCTGGCTGGACGCAGCAACCGCTGAAGTCCGCAAGTACTGCGAATGGCACGTAACCCCGGTGATCACACAGGAACTGATCCTCGACGGCCCGGGAGGTAAGGATCTCCTAATCCCTTCCGGTCGGGTAAAACAGCTGCTTGCCTGCACCAACGATGGCGTGGACGTCCTGGCCGACGTCGATGACTCCGAAAAGGGAATCCTGACGCTTCGCAGTGGTCGATGGAGCAACCGCAATAAGGGGATCCGAATCACCATCGAACATGGATACGAGGAAGCTCCGGATGTCGCTGGCGTCATTGCCGCCGTGGCTAACCGCAGCGCATCCTCACCAGGCAACGTGGTACGCCAGAACGCCGGCCCCATGGGGGTCTCCTATGGCACCGTCGATGGCGCTCCAATTAGCCTGCCTTTGCTGGCGGCCGAGAAGGAAACACTGGCGCCCTACAAGCTCGAATGGGGGGCCTGATGTTCCCGCTTCCCAACGGTGAAACAGTGGTCCGGCTCCGCCGCAAGATGGTTCCTGACCCATACTCGCAAGGGGAAACGCTGGGGTCCTGGGACGAGCCGGACGAGCTGCCCATTGAGGGCTGCGCCATCGCCCTCTCGTCCTCCACCGAACCGCGGGGCGAGAACCGCCAAATGGTCATCACCGGCATGAGCATCTACGGGCCGCCTGACATGGACGTGCTCCCACATGACCGGATCCGGGCCCGGACGGGCACCTGGTCTGTGCAGGGAGAGGCCGCGGACTGGACGAACGCCTTCACCGGCTGGCGGCCAGGTGCTGAGTTCAGTATCGAGAAGGTGACAGGCTGATGGAGTTCAACGACAAGTTCTTCGAGGAAATCGGCAAGTCAGCCGGCGTCACCCAGATCTGCCGCGACGTTGCAGACAAGGTGCTGGCCGTTGCCGTTGCCGGCGCCCCTGTTGACGAAGGCGACTACCGGGACGGGCTGCAAGTCACGGAGAAGACCGTCGAGCACAGGAACGTGGCGCTCGTTGTAGGCACGGATCCGAAGACGATGCTCATCGAGTCCAAGACCGGCAACCTTGCCCGGGCGTTGAATCAGGTGAAGAAGAGTGGGTAGCCGGGTCCTCTTCACGGACCTGGAGCTGTACCTCACCGGCCGGATCCGCGCGGAGCTGGCCGCTATCGCCGCTCCGATCAGTCAGAACGTGTTCGTCAGTAACCAGTTCCCAAACCCGGCCCGGCCAAAGACCGTCGTTGTCCGGGATGACAGCGGCCCCCGCACCTCGATCATCACGAAAGAACCGAGCATCGGGATCACGGTGCTGGCCGGGGACGACCAAACGCAGGGCCAGCAGGCCACTGAGTTGGCCAATCTGGTCTTCATGATCGTGGCCGACTGCGCCGGGCCCGAGCCTGAGAACCCAGTCGCCAGGGTGATCAACGCAACCGGACCCTACAAGGTCACAGAGGAATCAGGGCAGCCCCGCCGATACATGACCTTTGAACTGGCCGTAGTCGGCACCCCCTACCCCTAAGCACTACCCAAACAAATCATCCAGCCATTCACGCCCGTGGATGGCTTCTTCTTTTTGGAGGCTAAAAATGGGCCCTGACGAGCTCGGTAATGATGTTTCTGCCGTTGGTGTACCGGTAACCGGTCACATCGGCTTCGCCCCTGAAGGCACTGTCGGACCGACACCGGCCGCCGGCGCTTCCCGTTCCTTCACCCTGGCGCCGGAGTACAAAGTGCCGGGCCTCCTCACGGAGGATGGCGGTTTCGAGTGGACGCTGGAGCCGGACGGTGACCCCATCGTTTTCTGGCAGGACGGCTACTCCCTGCCCACCGGCATCGCCACGGCCGAGCTGGTCCTGAAGCTCGCCCAGACCGACGAGATTGTCAGGTCCATCACGCGGGGCAAGACCGCCGATGAGAACGGCTACATGACCGTCGACGCCGGTGGCCACGCAGTGCAGTACTCAGTGTTCACTGAGGAAATCTTCAAGAACGGCGTCATCCGCCGCCGCTGGGCGCCGAAGGTCAGTATCAAGACGGTCAAGGAAGACAAGAACGAGCGCGGCAACGTCCTCGGCTACGAAGTCACCCTGACCATCCACCGCTCCCCACTGGTGAACAACGAACACTTCGGTGAGTGGCTGATCCCGGCTTTGGCCTCGATCACAGCCGCGAACATCACCGCGGTGAAGGGAACCCCGGATCCTGCAGGTGCTGGCGAGCTCGTGACCATCACCGGCACAGGCTTCGCCACCACGACCGCGGTCACCATCGGCGGCACGGCTGTGTCCGACTTCGACGTGGTGTCCAACACCGAACTGACCGCAGTCCTGCCGGCCGGTGCGGCTGGTCCAGCCAACGTCGTCGTCACCAACTCCGTGGGCGCTTCTGCCGCATTCTCGTACACCCGCGACGTTTAGTCGCCCCTCTACCTGTGGTCCTGCGCTCCTTGATGGGTGGGCGCAGGGCCACAGCTCAACCCATCACCACCCATCGGATAGTGAGAGCACATCATGACTACCCGCAAAGCTGCAGCTGAGAAGCCCCGCTTCCTCGTGGTCGAGGACAAACTGATCTGCCAGACCACCGAGGGCGAGATTGCTATCCCGCTGCGCTTCAAGACCAAACTCCTTCGCCAGTTCGGCAGTCTGGACCAGATGGACGCGTTCTTCCTGATCCTGGACGAAATCGCGGGCCCCGAGACCGTGGCGACCATCGATGAGCTGGACATCATGGAGACCACCGAGATCATGGTCGAGTTCTTCAAGGTGTTCGAGGACAAGGTGCAGGCCACCATGGGGGAATTGCAGCGCTCCTTGAAGTAGTCGAGGAGCACCGCCCCGCACTGACCTACGACTTCCGGCACCGGCTGCACTGCTCCATCGAGGACATCGGCGGATCTGTGAGCTATCGGGAAGCCATTGACCTTGTGGACCGGCTCAGAACGGAAATGGGCTCGCACTTGTTCGCTTCCATGAGCGGCTGGTCTTTTGCCATGGATCGGGAGAGCTTCTACGGCGCTTTGCTGCTGACCAAGGTCCACAACGCGTTGTCCTCCAAGGGTGATGCCCCGCTGAGGCTTCCGTGGCCGTGGGACGAGCAGGAAACCCCGGAAGCGGAGAAGGTCAGCCCCGAAGAGCGCGAGCAGCTGACAGCCGAGCTGAAGCAAAGCAGCGCCTTCGGTCAACTACGCACATAGAGGAGGGGCTGATGACTTCCGAGGTTGGGTCCGGCCAGGTCGCCATCTTCCCTACGTTCCGTGGTTTCCGCAGCAAGACCAACGCGGAGATGTCCGGCGCCGGACGCGAGGGCGGCAGGAGCTTCAACTCCGCGTTCAACGTCGGCGCCGGCGACCCGGGACAAGCTCTGATCAAGAAGCTCAATGCCCAGATCGCTTCCGGATCCAAGGCACTGTCCAGCGCCCGGCTCGCTGAGCAGGACGCCGCTGGCAAGGTGCGTGTGGCTGAGGCGGCACTGGCCGAAGCCAGGGCAAAGGGCGGGGAAACCAGCTCGAGGGCCATCGCAGCTGAGGAACGCCTCGCCACCGCGCAGCGGAAGCTCGCGGACGCTCAGACCAAAACCAAGCAGTCCACGGACCAGCTGAAGGACGCCCAGGCGAAACTGGCCGAAGCGACCAACGACGCTGGGTCCTCCGGGGAGCAGTCCGCCAACCGGTTCGCTCGAGGCTGGCAGTCCCTGAAACAGCGGCTCTCCTCAGCTGTCCGCAGCTCGGTGGACGAAGCAGGGGACGCGGCCAAGTCCTCAGCGGAGAACGCCGGCAAGAAGTCCGGAGGCTCTTTCAGTAAGGGCTTCAAGGGCGCCATGGGCGCACTGGCTGGCGTGTTTGCCGTGGACACGGTCGCGGGCTTCTTCAGCGGCGCGGTTCAGGGTGCGGGAGAGCTGGAGCAGTCCGCCGGGGCGATCCAGTCCGTGTTCAAGGGCAGCGCCTCGGAGATGATTAAGTGGTCCTCCGAGGCCCAGACCAGTGTCGGCCTGACTCAGAACGAGTTCAACGAACTCGGCACGCTCATCGGTTCGCAGCTCAAAAACGGCGGAACCGCCATGGACGAGCTGGCCCCCAAGACCAACCAGCTGATCGGGCTGGGCGCTGACCTGTCCTCAATGTTTGGCGGCACCTCACGTGAAGCAATTGAGGCACTGTCCTCGGCGCTGAAGGGCGAACGGGACCCGATCGAACGGTACGGCGTATCGCTGAACCAGGCCAAGATCGACGCCGAAGCCGCGGCGCTGGGCTTTAAGAAGGTCGACGGCGCGTTCGAGAACAACGCCCAGCAGGCCGCCACCCTGTCGCTGATCATGAAGCAGACAGCTGATGCGCAGGGCAACTTCGCCAAGGAAAGTGAAACCCTCGCCGGGCAGCAGCAGCGCGCGGCCGCCGGCTGGAAGAACATCACCACCTCAGTGGGCAGCCTGTTCCTCCCGGTTCTGACACGGGCGTTCGGCTTCATCAACACCAGCGTCCTGCCCACCATCCAGAACCTGGTCAACAGGCTGGGCGACGGCGGCCTGGCCGGGATCTTCCCCCAATTGGGTGGGTCTATCACGGAGTTCACCGGCGGCATCCGGGCGTTCGGTGCTGCGTGGAAAGCCAACGACGGTGACATCACCTCCAACGGCTTTCCCGGCTTCATGGAGATGCTGGCCAATGGGCTCAGGACCGTCACTGGGCTGCTGGGGCCGTTGTTCCAGCACTTCGGTGCAGTGTTCGGGGCGCTCGCCCCGACAGTGCTGCAGTTCCTCTCGGCATTCTCCCCCATCGGGTTGATCTTCGAGGCCCTGCAGCCGGTCCTGCCGCAGATCGTGGCTCTGCTCAGCAGCTTGGCCACCGTGGTCAGTGCCATGCTCACGCAGGCCATGATCCAGCTAGCCCCGCTTGTTCAGCAGCTGGTGACCATCTTGGCGAACAACCTCGTCAGCATGATGCCCTTCGTGACGTCCCTGTTCACCCTGTTCCAGCAGGTCCTGGCGGCGATCATTCCCGTGGTCATGGGGCTGTTGGCGGCCATCATCCCGCTGGTCACCACACTGCTGACGCAACTGGCCCCGATCTTCACGCAGCTGATCAGCGCGGTCCTTCCGCCACTGATTTCGATCATCGGGAACATCGTCTCGGCCATCGCCCCGCTGATCACGACCATCGCAAGCCTGCTGATCCCGATCATCCAGGCGCTGATGCCCATCATCGTCACCGTGTTCGGTGTGATCGTGGACATCATCACCGCGGCAATGCAGATCGTCCAGGGCATCATCGAGGTCGTCACCGGGATCATCTCAGGGAACTGGGCTCAGGTCTGGTCCGGGATCCTGAACATCGTTGGCGGGGTCTTCAACCTCATCATCAGCATCATCTCCGGAGCCATCCAGCTGGTCATCTCCGTGGTCATGAACGGCCTGAACGCCGTGGTGGGCTTCTTCACAGCAGCGTTCACCGGGATCGTCAACTATGTCGTGACCTCGTTCAACTCCATGGTCACCGGAGCGCAAGGGATGCTGAACGACCTGCTGGGGTTCTTCGGCGGCATCGGTGACTCCGTACTGAAAGCCCTGGGCAACATCGGCGGCCTGCTGCTGGATTCCGGACGGGCCCTGATCCAAGGCTTCATCGACGGAATCATGGGCATGGCCGGCGCCATCGGGGACGCAGTGGGAGGAGTACTGGAAGGAGTCCGAGACTTCTTCCCGTTCTCCCCCGCCAAACGCGGCCCGTTCTCCGGATCCGGGTACACCACTCACTCCGGTAAGGCACTGGCCGGCGACTTCGCCAAGGGGATGGTGAGCGAACAGAACAAGGTCCAAGCAGCCGCCAGCACCATCATGAGCGCAGCGTCGCTCACCGGTGAACCCGGCAGCTCAGGTGCAACGCCCACTGCACGAGCAGGCGCTGCAGGAGCTGCCCTGGCAGGCGCGCAGGTAACTGTCCACATGCCCATCCGGGATCAGATGAGCCCGGAAGGCGTGGCGCGGGCATTCGATAACCAACTCAACTACAAGCTGAGGACAGTGAATGCTTGACGAACTGTACGTGGTCGTGGATGGGCTGGAGTTCTTCGGACGCCCGGGGCTTGGCCCATTCACGATCACCAAGGACGGCCTTGATGGCTGGACCGACAGCGTGCCCTTGCGCGGGGAGAAACTGCCGTGGCCCCAGGGCCATGGGTCACTGGTTCTTCCGCGCTATCAGGAGTCCCGCACCGTCACGCTGACGGGCGCGATCCTTGGCAAGAACTACGCGGACCGGGAGATTCAGATGAACACCCTGTCAGGGCTGCTCGCGTATGGGCAGCTCGGCAGGGTGCAGGTCACCAAGGGCGGCCTCACCCAGTGGGCTGATGCGTCCCGGGACAGCCTCAGCATCGATGAGGTGCGCGGCAGCTACAACGCCACGTTCCAACTGCAGCTGTGGTGCCCGGATCCGCGTAAGTTCGGTGAGCTCCGCGGCCCGTTCATCGCCTCGGTGGGATCGAACGCGGCGAACGTCCATCACAAGGGCAACGCCGGCGCCACGGCAGTCTTCCAGGTGGCAGGGAATATGCCGGGCGGTTACATCCTGACCATCAAAGGCCAGGTCTTCACCGTCACCCAGCCGCTGGTCCCTGGCCAGCCCCATGAAGTGGACTACGGCACCGGGCGGGTCCGCATCAACGGCGCAGTCATCCACGGCGGAATCGGCTACGGCTTCACACCACTGGTAACGCCCGGCCTTCCGACGGCGGTTTCCATCGCTCCTCGGCCACCCTTCACCGGTACGGCGACGGCAACCCTGTCGATCTACGACACGTTCATCTAGGAGGCCTTTCGTGTGGAAGTACTACTCGATCAGCACAGCCAACTTCGCTGACAAGATCGAACTTCCCGCGATGAACTTCACGGGTGGGCGGGCCCTGAACACCGGCAGCAGCGGCTCTGCAACATTCAAGGTCAAAGAACCTGCAGTGGCTGAGGTGCTCAGCCTGTCCTCCATCCAGCTGATGGAACGGGCGCTGGTGGCCACCTGGAACGAGAACGCAGTGTACGCCGGCTTCACGGTCGACGCTGATGAGGACCAGGACGCGGGGACCCTCACGATCCAGCACCAAGACATCTGGTGGATACTTGCCCGCCGGTATCTGTTGTCCATCCGGGGCAACGGTGCGCAATCAGCTCCCCCGATCAAGTGGAGCAACGTCACCCTCGCCTCCTTGGCGAACCTCATCGTTCAGAAACTCCTCACTGGTGACCCCTCAGCCCGATATAACATGCCGATCATCACCAGCGCGACGGTGGCCGGCACTGAGACCCGGGAGTACTTCGGGTACGAGTTCCTCAACGGCGCCGCCGCCCTGGACGACATCATCACCGCTGAGGGCGGCCCGAACGTCGAGTTCGACTGCAACTGGAACGGCCCAGCCCTTGAATGGGTCATGCGCTCCGGCCTGCTCGACGCTGGCCTGTGGGAATGGGACTCCACAGCCGCGCGGACCGAGGTGCACAAACTAAACCTGAAGACCAACGCCCAGAACATGGTCAACAAGGTCATAGGAACCGGTGAAGGCTCAGAACGTGACCGGCTGGTCCGGGACGCTGCGGACTTCAGCCGCCCAATTCCAGCCTTGGAGCTGGTCAAGAACTTCGGCAGTAAGGACGCCGCGGAGCTGCAGGCACGAACCACGGCAGGGTTGCACGCCAGCAACGACCCAACCCAGCAGCTCAGCTTCAGCATCCCCACCACCGGCACCGTATCTGTTGCGGACCTTCGCCTCGGAGGCACCGCCCGAGTGAAGACCTCCGGGTTCTACTACCTCGACGCCGGCTGGCATGACTGGCGGCTCATTTCCTTCGACTTCGACAAGGACTGGATCAACCTCCAGTTCCAGCAGATAGGCGGCTGACCAGTGGTAGCGATCGACAACCTCAATGACGCAATGCGGGCCATCCAGGCGCTGATCCGCAGGGTCGAACGTCTGGAGAACAACACCAACCAGAACCGCTCCGCCATCGGCCGCGGTGGACTGTCCGTATATGACGGCGGCATGATCACCATCGAGAACGGCGGGCTCCGCGTCACCGGCTCCGCTGAAATCATCGGCACCCTCAACGCGAACGGCACGATCAACATGTCGGGCCTGTTCATTGCCTCCGGTGAAATGCAGCTCAACGGCACCACCATCGCCACCGGTGAATTCAACATCGACGGGCCCCTGCTGGTCGATGGCAACACCACCTTCAACGGTGAGCTCACCATCAACGGCATCACCAACATCACCGGCGACACCACCGTCACAGGGAAGCTCGTCACTGACGGGCCAGTAGACATCAACGGACTCACCAAGATCACGGGCGACCTCGAAGTGTCCGGTCAGACGGACATCACCGGCGACCTCGCGGTTTCCGGGACCATGGACATCAACGGACCTACCACGTTGAACAATGACCTGACCGTGGCTACGGGCAAGAAGATCACCCTCGGCGGCCTGACCCTCGAAAACACGGGAGCTGGCGGCGGGGCAGTGAACTTCCCCAACGGGTCAGTGTCTTCGAGCACCATCCTTGGAATGCTGCTCGCCAGCGCAGTCCGCATCGAACTTGCGGCTCCCACGATCAAGCTGAGCGGGTTGGGGCAGATCTCCGAGGTCACCGCGAACGTTTACCTAGACAACAACGGAAATCTGAAAAAGATCGTTTAGCTGAACCTGTTGTACTTCGTGCAAAGGTAACGGCCTGCATATGCGGCTACGGCATAGGCATTGTCACCGGCAATACTGTCGGGCCCGGCAAGCTCCGAGATTTCTTCTGTCGACTTGCCCTGGTCGTAGAGACCACAGGAGACTTCGGCGCCTTTCAGGAGCTCATCATCCGATGGCACAATGCCATCCCGCCAGGCGTTCAGAGCCTTTTTGACCCCGGCCAGATACTTGCCTCGGGCGCTGTCGTCGTAGAACTCTGGCGGCAGGCTTGCGGTTGGAGCCGGTATGGCACTCTCGGACGGAATTGACAGCAGCGGGGAGATCTTCGACGCCGAGGCCGTCGTACTCGCCGTGGGCGTGGCTTCTCCTGCTGGTGCGGAGCAGGCAGTGAGTCCGAGTAGGCCGATCAGGACCAGTCCCCCAAGTTTTCGCATGCGCTGATCATATCGGTCAGCTCCATAGATTAATACATCAAGGCCTCGCCGTTCCGGGGCCTTTTTTCATGCTCAGGAGGCGCCTTGGCAACCGAAACCGTAACCCTAAAGCTCTCGGATTTCGGGCTGGCTCCTATTGCGGGCCTGTCTCCCGAGGTTGAGTTTCACCCGAGTGAAGCCGCCGTCGGCACCGGAGGCAGGCTGCTCGCCACCAAGCCATTGAAGGCCACGCTGGACGCAGCCGGCAACGGCTCAGTCGTGCTCCACACGACGGATGACCTGCTGCCCTCAGGCCTCTACTACAGCATTGTCATCAACTGGCTCGATGGCAGCGGCAAGTTTATCCGCGCCGACAACCCCAACTGGAAGCTACAGGTCCCCGCGGGCGGCGGTGCGATAGCTGACCTCATCCGTCTCCCGATTCGTTCCGGGCTCACAATCACCTCTCCGACTCCTCCTCCGATCTGGGTAGGCCTCGGTGCTTCGTGGCTGCAGATGGACCCTACCGACCCCAACAACCCCTCTAACCCGGCGAACACGGGCGACTACTACGAACTGGAGAACGTCTGATGGCGCTGGCATGGGTCAAGAAGGGAAATCTGAAAGGCCCCAAGGGCGACCCAGGACCCCAGGGCCCCGGCAGCGGGTTCAAGGGCACGCTCCCTGCCGGTACCGACCTGAACACGCTGACAAACGCGAGCGACACGGGTTTCTACCACATGTCCTCCAGCGGGAGCTACGTTAACAGCCCGACGCTGGCCGGCGGCCTCCTAGAGGTGAAGATCACCGGGTCCCTTGCCGGTGAGCAGCGCATGAGCCGGTACCAGACCGGTGAGGTGTGGCAGCGTGTCATCCAGAGCTGGACCGCGAACCCCAAGACGTGGACGGCGTGGAAGCGTGAAGGGACGATTGAGCCCACGGAAGTTCCGACCGGGGCGAACCTGGACGATGACGCCTACCGCGTTCCGGGTGACTACCTCATCCGGAACACGGCCACGGCGGCGTCACTGGTTGGTGGCTGGCCCGACAACCTGGGCATTGACCGGTGGACCGCGTTCCTGCGGGTCCGTGCCACGTCGACGGGCATCACCTGGCAAGAACTGAGTATTGCGGGTCCGGACGCCACAGTGTGTGTGCGTCAAACGTCCACTATCGGGACTACCCCGTACCCATACAACGCTTGGCGTGACATCGCTGCCGTTCCGGCGCCGACAACACCGGCTGAGGCTGACCCAGGTGCGGACGCTGGCCTGGCGAACATGCTCCGGATTTCTGACTTCACGTTCCGGCGCGGGGGCATCAAGAAGACCAACGGGAAACCGGTTGTGGCTATCCGTGTGGACCACGGGCTGAACAACTTCAACACCAAGTTGCGCGGCCCGCACGAGGCCCGGGGCATCCCCTACGGTATCGCCATCAACTCCCGCTCCTGGACCATCTCCGAGAACAACATGGTGACCCCGGAAATGGTGAACTCGTGGGTGACCGGCGGCTTGTGCGAGGTGTGGAACCACGGCGCGAACGGCCACAGCGACGCCACCACCACAGACGCGCTCGTAGACACGATCGTGAACGGCCTCACCGAACTCAAGGCCCAGATCCCGGCAGCGCAGATTGACGGGTGGATTGTCCCCGGCGTCGGCGGAACCGGGTACAACGGGTTCAGCGGTGGCGGCACCCCGGAGAAGATCTACGGCACCATGGCCGGGCGCCTCATCATGAAGCACCACGCTGTGACCACGGGCAACTTCCCTGGCACCCACCGGCGCATCCTGGACGGTCAGATCCGGCAGGGACAGAACCACTTCGGGATGGAGTCCAAGACCGCGGCGGAAATCATCGCGGAAATCGCGGCTGTGCAGGCCGCAGTGAAGGGCTGCCAACTCATGATCCACCCGTCGTTGGTGGACCAGCCCGGTTACATCACCACGGCGCAGTACGTGGAGGTTCTGGACTACATCAAAGCGGAGAAGGACGCCGGGCGTTTGGTGGTCATGGGCATGTATGACTTGCTCCTGGCTGATGCTCGCTGACCGCACAACAAGAGGGGCTGGCGTGTGGATGCTGCGATCATCACCGCGGTTGGGGGCATCCTCATCGCCTGTGGCGGTGGAGCGTGGAAGCTCATTGACCGCGCAGACAAGAAGCGCGAGCGGAGGGAGGCGGCCGTGGAAGAGCTCCTGAAAGCCCGGGTTGCCTCCCTCGAAGCTCAGGCAGCCAAGAAGGAAGCCGAGCACAAAGCGGCACTGGAAAAGCAGGCCGCTGACTTCGAACGGGAACGGCGGTGGTCCAAGCGGTACAACTCCCGAGTCAAAGCAGCCGCCGGCAAGTGGCGGGAGCAGCTGCTGATGCATGACATCCAGCCCGACCCCGCCGAATGGCCCACGGAGGATGACCATGACGACACTGAATGACCCGGATCTGCTGGCAGCGTCCCGGCAGGCAGCGAGGTCGAGACGGGCAAGCAAGCGAACCCAGTTGATTCTTGCCTGCCTGTCCCTGCTGCTGCTTGCGGTGGGGGCATGGGCGGGGTGGTTGGCGTTCGATAACCACCGGTTGGCTGTGGCGAACGCCCAGTACGGGGTGGAGCAGGAGCGCGAGAAGCAGGATCTTGCCCAGGCCGCCACGGACACGCTGTGCCAGCCTGCGGGGCAGACCACCGCGGAGGCGTCGGAGACGTGCCGGAACTTGGAGAAAGCTGCCACGGAACCCAGCCAAGGACCACAGGGCATCCAAGGTATTCAAGGCGTTCCCGGGCCACGTGGTGAGCAAGGCCAGCAAGGTGTCCAAGGCATCCAGGGTGAGCCCGGCGAGAAGGGCGACACGGGCGCCGCTGGAGTGGCGGGCGCGGCTGGCGCTGACGGTTCCCCGGGCGCCAACGGCGTGGACGGCGCTGACTCCACCGTGCCCGGCCCGCCGGGACCGCAGGGCGAGCAAGGCCCCATAGGACCGGTCGGACCTGCAGGACCGGCTGGCGCGACAGGGGCCACGGGCGCTGATGGCGCCGCCCCGTCATCCATCACCTTCACCGACCAAGACGGGGTAACGCATACCTGCACCCCGAACCCGCCCGGATCCACCACTTACACGTGCGCGGCCAAGACCGCACCGAAAACAGGAGGCACGCCGTGAAGCAGTTGATTACGCCTAACCCGCACATCAAGTGCTACCCGGGCTGGTGCCTCATGTACGTCCGGCAGGCGTTCGGCCTGAACGGGCTGTACCCCAGCGCCACCGCCGGATGGAACGCGGCCAAGTACAAGCACCGGGACCGGAACTTCCCCGCAGAGCGTTGGGTGCCAGTGTGGTTCCACCTCGCAAAGGAACCACTGGGCCACGTGGCGCTACTGGCCCCAGACGGTTCGGTGTTCTCCACCAGCGACCCCAGCAACACCCCGCACCACCACCCGAACCTTGACCACCTGCTGGCCTACTACCGAGGCCTCGGCCCCACGTACCTCGGCTGGACGGAAGACATTGAAGGCGTCTCCGTTGTAGCGGCCGCCGACACCATCAACCTTTCAAGCTCCACCTTCACCCCACAAGGAGACGACGACATGGCCACGCAAGAGTACATCCAGGACATCGCCTACGAGGGGTGGAAGGACAAGGAAGGCCGGGAACACCCCGGGTTCATGCTGGTCATCGAGGAAACCCAGCGCCGGGTGGATGGCATCACCAAACTCCTGCTGCCCGGCGAGGAAGGCGAACGCCTTGCTGGCCCGATCCCTCAGATGATCGCAGAGGTGCAGGGCACCCAAAAAGCGATCCTCTCCGTCCTTTCGGACGTGGCAGCGGGCAGGCCGATCGACGTGGCCGCGTTCGAGGCAGCCGCGCAGCGTGGCACCCAGAAGGCACTTGACGCCTTCGAAGCCGTCATCACGACTACCGTAACTCTGCCGAAGGAAGGCTAACCCCATGCTGACATCTATCCTCCGGACCATCGTCCCGGCCCTGTGGGCGGCGTTCATCAACTGGGCATTGGTCGTCGTCCCTGTGCTTGAACCTCACCGTGAGGAACTGCTGGGCTATGGCCTGCCCCTCGCGGTGGTCGCTTCCGCTGTCCTCACGGCTGCCTGGTATGCATTCTGGCGCTGGCTGCAGCCCAAGCTTCCGGACTGGCTCGCCCGCGTGGTCCTCGGTTCCGCCAAGACGCCCAAGTATGGCAAGTATGAGGCCGGCCGCCCCGTAGAGGGGAACATCATCATCGAGGACGCCGGAGGCATCGTCTACGACTCCCGCGAACGCTCCACCGAATAAACGCGAACGGCCCCCACTCTCATCACGAGGGTGGGGGCCTTACGGCGTTGGCGCTATTTGCACTGGTGGAGCCGGAGCTCTTCAATTCCGCTGAAATGGAAGACGGCTAGGCATTCCTCGCAGAGGTCCATGGCCATGTCGTCGGCGTGGGCGCGGGCTTCTGCGTAGCGGGCATCCCAGTCCTTGGAGCCTTTGGCCGGTGTCGGCTGGGAATCGTGGGTCATGGGGTAATCCTAGCGGCGGAAAGGACTGCTTACGACCAAGCTGCGCGGACGACCATGCCCGAATCGGTGGAGACGTGTCGACCAGAGTGTCCGGCGTCCAGAACGCATATCAACTCGGAACCAAGTTGGATGGTTGTGGATTGGCACTGATCGGCCACTTGGCCTACCAGGTCCAAAGGAAGTTGGTCTCCGACGTGAAGTTGACTCATGGTGCCCTCTCTTCACTGAGCGCACCGGTGTCAGTGGCTCCGGACTCATGGTAACGGTTTAGAGCCCTGTCGCCTCTGATGCGGCGACGATGGACGTGAGCTCGCGGATTCGTTCGAAGTCAGCCATCAGCCCGGATCCTTTCTTTGTTGGTTCTATAGTGGTTCGCTGTGCTTGTATTCTGATGGTCCCGGGAACCGGGCTACTTGCTTTAGCCCGGTTCCCCTTTGGATATCTGCGGTGCTTGCCCTTCCCCTGCGGGCCGGTTGAGGATCAGGTAAGTGACATGATGGGCTGGTGCACATCCCCACGCAAACCACCTTCGTACTGGAGGGCGTCACGTATGACGTTGCGGACCCTGGCCGCGATGGCGCAGTGGCGGACGTCCGGACGTGGCCACCGAACGAACGACCCAAGGTCCACGCGCAGATCCCGCTGAGGAGCGGCGGAGCGGTTGCTGTCTACGGCGAAGCGATGGCCTGGAATGCAAAGCAGGTCCAGGTGCGCTGGCATGACGACAACGGGGACAGCCTCACGTGCTGGGTACCGAAGGGCGACGTTCGCCCCGTGACCGATTCAGAGTGGGACATCGACGAGTACAACCGTACACCAGAGTGGCGACGCTCCATCCGTTGGGGGCACAGCTTCGAGCACCGGCTCCCGGGTTTCTTGCCCGAGTAGGGAACCCGCCACCATCAACCCTGCGCATTTCTACACAGCTCCAGAGATCGCTGCGGGCGGCAGCTGCCACGGAACTTGCCAAGACTACAAAATATGACAAAGATCACAGAAAGCGGCAAAATCCGCGAGATTACGCGGTTCACGAAACTGTGCAAAACGTAGCAAACCGATGCATATCGCGCTATTGCGTCGCCGTTCGAGAGCCCGGACTGCCAGCAGGTGTCGCACTTACTTTGTAAGCTGGAAACACGAAGACCGGCCAACCCTTCCAAGTCGCCAAACGTAAGAGGGAAAGCCGGTCTACCGAGTAACGGGATGCCCGCTGCTCTTGCTTGATGGTATCCACTGGCGTGCCAAAAACACAACCAGGGTTAGGCCTAAGCAAGACCATGGCATCCCTCATTCCAGAAGGGAATTCAGGATGTCAAAGGACAAGCCGAAGGCACGGTCAAAGCGTCAGGATGTCCGTGGCCGTGTCCACGTTGCGGCAGAGATAATCCGGCTGGTCCGGTTACTGATTACGATCTGCTTTCCGGATCTGTAACTGGTAGAGGTGGTGGTGGCTGACCCGCCGTATACGGGCGGCCACCATCATCCCACCAAGAGGCGTGAACGAACACGTGAACGTTGTTCAGGAAGCCTGCTTCTGACACGTTCGACGACGGCCGGCCGGTACGCGATGGCGGCCTCGGTGCGGATCAGGCGGTTCATTTCCTGCCAGTAACGGGTGGGTGTCAGGCCGAAGCGTTCCATGGCTGCTGTGTCTACGGAGCCTGCGTATTTGAAGTGTTCCCCGGCGAGGTCGATCATGGCTTTTTCCTGGTCAGTGAGCATCCCACCCAACCTAACGCCAGGCACTGACATCCTTACTACGCGTAGTACCTTGAATTCGTACACCACTCAAGATGGGGAGATATGGCAAGTAGAATTTGTGGTCGATGCGGAACCTTCAGTCACATGACCGTGATCGGCGGCGGAAGTTACCGCTCGGTCGTACCTGATGCTGATGCTGGTGGATGGTTTGAAAGCACCTTTATTTGCGACCACTGCGGACGCTTGAATGTTGGCGGCACCTACGTCTCCAGCCGACCATCGAACACTTCTGACTCAACGGGTGCGGCTCGGTATTGGACCGCGAACCCTCCCACGGACTGGGCGCCAGCCTACGTACAGGGGCAGGACTTCCCCGATGTTCCTGACCATGTGGCAACTCCGGCTTCGGAAGCTCATAAGTGCCGTAGCATTGGGGCCTTGATGTCGTCCATCCTGATGGCAAGGGCAGTCATTGAGGCAGTCGCCAAGGACCATGGCATCACAACCGGAACTCTATACAAGAAGATCGACGCCATGCATTCTGCTGGCCTGATTGATGCTTTCGCCAAGGAAACCGCTCACACCGTCCGCGTTTTTGGCAATGACATGGCTCATGGTGACTTCACAGTGAAAGTTGACGCCATGGACGCTGACGGCGTTCTGACCTTCATGGACTACATACTTCACGGCGTCTATCAGTCAAAGGCGCAACTTCAGCGACTCAAAGACTCTGCAGCTGCCAGGGCTGCGGCGCAGAACCCCTAAGGCTGGGCCGCTGCACAGCCACACTTTTGTGCCGCGTCAGTTATGGGGTGGTGGGTGATGGCTGTGCAGCGCTCGTGGTGGTGATGCCCGCAGGACGGACACCACGGACGGGTCAGCACGCCTGCCTTGCTAGGATTCGGGTGTCATCACGAACAACCAGGCAGGGGGATTCATGGGGTTTTGGAGAGAGCCGCTGGCTTGGTGGATCGGCCCGGTGAACGCATGGAACCGCACAAGCGACGTCCGGCCTGACATCCACGGCCCCGCGCCAACCCTTAGCTTTGAGTGGCGACGAACCTGGCCGGTCACCTTCCGAGACTGGGATAGCCTCAAGTCCTTCCTTAACCTGGTGGGTAAATTCGCGAACGGTCACCAACCTGAACTGAGTGACGGCAAAACCACCTATGCAACCCCTGCTGAGTTTTTTGACAGACCCAATCCCCTGAATACCGAGCTGATTGTCGTAGCCTCCGCTGGAAGTCGAACCTTCTTTCTGCGACTGACAACAGGACGGCAATCGCCTTCCACGGGCGCGGAAAAGCCGTGTTACGTGATCATGCAGGTCACCGAGCCCCAGCAAGCAGAAGCCAACCAGGTGTGGGCCGTTGACCTCTTCGAAGAGTTTGATCGACTTACGCGGCCTTTGACCCTGCGCCAGCGGTGGCGAAACCGCCCAGTGGTCACTAAGCGGACTGAGGCGGAGTACTACGCCGATCGTCGTGCAGCCAAGGTTCGTTGGCAGTCTTGGTTTCTTGGCATCGTTGGTGGTTTTGTCGGCGCCGCCTTGGCCACTTGGGCTGGCCTCAAACTTTAGAGCGTGCACGCCTCTCCCTTCAACGCGGCCACCACTGCACGGGCCCTGACTCTGGTTCGTTCTTTCAGGTACTCGCTGATGTGGTCCCATTGGACGTCGGGGTCCGCGCCGTCCCACAGTTCTTCCGCTGCCCGTTCTATGGCTTCGTCGGAGAACATCACCGCATCAGCAGCGGCAAGGGCGACGCGAATTGTCTCCCTATGACGATCCTTGGCGTGGTCAGAAAGGTAGTCGAAGTGGCCATCGCCGTAAACGTGACGGTGTCCTGCCTTCGCTGCGGCTTCGATGCGTTCCTGGCTCATGCCGGTTCCCCTTCGTAGTTGGCTGTGCGTACCTGCGCGTCAGCCATGGCCAGTCGGAGATCTATGGAGGTGGAGCCTCCCTCGCCTGTGCCGGTGCCGTACTTCATGACGAGCTGCATGAGCTGGGCGTAGCCGCGTTCGTCCACGTCGATGGTGTACCGGTAGTGCAGCGGTGCTTTCTGGCTCATGCTTCTCCTTGGGTGGCGGCGGTGATGGCTTGAACCGTGGGGCAGGGGTAGGCCGCCGCTTCTTGGGCCACTCCTTGATCAGCGCAACCTCGGCAGGAGATAACCGGGCCGAATCCGAAGTCCCACTCAAACGGCTTGTGGAGCGCTAGGACAGCGTCAGTTGCGCTGAGTAGCATCTGCACATCAGCGGGCGCCTGAGCGATGGCTGTAGCGTCAGCTTTCGCGAACGTCTCCCTGTGCCCGTCGTTGAGCGGCCAGCCGTCCGCGTGCACCTCATACCCGATGCCGCGATCGTAAGCGGTCCAGTCACCCCGCGTAACGGCTGCCCAGCGTTCCCGTACCTGATCCAAGCTCACGCGGTCACCCCCGGATCATGCAGGACCGTTACCGGCAGCCACTCATGGATGGGGGACCACCAAGCCTGCGAACCGGGAGACTGCCACTGTGGTCCGGCAGGGGTTTCGATCACTTCCACGGTTCGGCCGTGGGCGGTCCGGCCGATGAATCCGACAGGTGCGCCCGCGAGGTTTCCCAGTGTGTCCACCGTGCGCGGCTTTCGGTAACCAGCGGCAAGGATATCTTCGGCAAGGTCTGTGTTGGTCAGCTTTGGAGCGAGAGGACCGGCGCCCATGTTGTTTAGGTACGTCTCTGCGATCACATTTGCCAGTTCGTCGCGTTCGTTGCTCATTTGTTGTCTTTCGGTTTGGTGATGGTTTCGTAGAGTTCGGGGTTCGTGGCCGCGAGGATGGCAAGCTTCCGGGAAAGACGCGGGGGAAGGGCCGGGGCGCTAGTCACAATCCCACCCCGAATGATCGAAGTCCTTGTTGGTGCACTCAGCAATGGTCCTGCCCGGTTCGACTGTCCGCTTCATGAACCTTCCGCACCCGGGGCAATTGCGGGGAAGCTCATCTAGAATCCAGCTCATATCTGTTCCTCTAGGTCTTTTGCGATGGTGTGTGCGGTGAGTTTGAGTTCCCGGACAAGGCCCCACTGTGCGCCTTCGTCTAGGCCGTCGATGAGTTCTAACAGGTGCCCCAGGTTGTGATGCTCAGGATGCGTCGGCATCGCGGGTCAGCCCTTGAGTGCGGACTCAACAGCGGACACGGCGGCGCATGGCCAGTGTTCTTGGCAAAGCGGGCAACATGCCTCTTCACCGTGACCCTCGTGGACTGCAATTACCTCGCGCCGGTGCTGGGAGTTGAAGACGATCACGGCGGCGAGTAGGCGGGCGGTGTCCGTGGGGGCTGCGTAGAAGAACTCCCGGTCTCCTTCATTGAAGGTGTCCGCGACTAGCATGCGCGCCTGTCCTTGCTCCACGTACATGCGCCCACCGCCATGTGGGTAGCGGTTCAACAGGTGAGGCCCCGGTGTCGCCGCGTTGAGGCGTTCCTGGATGGGTTCGAGCAGGGCAGGGATACCAGCGGCGGTCATAAGTGGGCCTCCCAAAGGATGGTGGCGGGGAGCTGGATGGTGGAGGCCTTGTATTCCTCTTCGTCGCCAGTCTCGACCCAGAACGATCCGCCTTCGCCGTTGCCCTGCCGTTCCCAGACCAGCCCGTGCAGATCCTCGCGAAGCACAACACCAAATGGCAGCGTGTCGAGTTCTTCGGTGGTGGTGATCGTGCGGGGCTTCCGGTAACCAGCAGCAAGGATGTCTTCAGCCAGGTCCGTGTTGGTCAGCTTCGGAGCGAGAGGACCGGCGCCCATGTTGTTCAGGTAGGTCTCTGCGATCACGTTGGCCAGTTCGTCGCGTTCGGTGCTCATGCCACTTCCTCCACTGGTTCGGTGCATTCCGGGCATTCGCTTTCCTTGCCTTGGACGCGGGTGACGGTTCGCCATCCCCAGGCGTCTGATGGGCCGGTGTGGTCGTGGTGGTCGGGTTCGGGGCCGCAGGGGTAGGGCTTGATCTTGTCAGCGTCAACGCCATAGTGGGCAGACCGTTCACCGACCAGTTCGCCGGACTCATCGGTCATGCGGGTCTCGACCCATTCCCACGCTTCCTGCCCGGTGAGTCCTTGGTGCATGGCGTCAGCCATGAGTGCGATGTGGCGTGCGTCGAGCAAGCTACCTGTGCGGGCGCCGCTGAGTTCTGGTTCTGCTTTGAACCAGCCCGTTCCCCAGACATCGAATCCGATGGCGCGGGCGTAGAGGTAGGGGACTTCAACTTCGAGGGGGCGGACCGCAAATTCTTCGCCGTGCGGGTAGAGCTCGTGGGCGTAGCGGCGCTTGGTGCGGCGCTTGGTTTCCTCGGTCATGGTTTCTCTTTCGTGGGGAATAGTTCGGCGTACAGGTGCGGGAGGGCTTCGGCCAGCATCTGCAGTTTGCGGGTCAGGTGGGGGACAGGATCCGGTAGAGGGTCCACGGCCGCGGCAGTCATCGGTCTACCTCATCCCAGTGCGGGTGGATGGCGAATCGCTCAATGACAGCGTTGTGCGCAGCCTCAGCAACCGCTTCCGGGCTGGGTGTCAACGAATGGAAGTTGACGATGGAGTGCCACACCTCTGCTGCCAATTCGGCGGGCTGGAGTCGCTTCTGGAGAATTGCGAGGTCCACGTTCACCGGATAGCCAGGATCCCGATCCGACGTGAAGGCGGAGCAGTAAGCGGCCCCGTTGAGGCTGTTCTCCCAGATCTTGTAGACGTGCAGATCCAACGGCTTCCGCTGCACACGCTGCGGGCTCATGCTGGCAGCTCCAGGTTCCAGATGCCGAGCTTCCCCACAGCTGGGAACGGGTGTTCCAGCGGCTTTGGGTTGGCCAGGACCCAGTGGTAGTGGTCCTCCATGGCCCACTCGGAGCAATGCCCTTCTGGCTCCCAGCAGAAATCTGCGTGGTGGCAGTCCACGACGTCCACGGTGCCGATGACAAGGCCAAGCGTGGAGATAGTGGGAATCTTCACCACACCTCGTGCCCTCAGGAAGTCGAAGCCCTCCTGAGAGTGGGTCTTCGCCGCGTGGATGTACATCTGGCCGCGGTACTTGGTTGGGCGGGAGCGGTTCTCTACGTCCTTACCGCCGTTGATGATGGCCCACGCCCACGGCTGCTTGACCGTCAGCGCCTTCATGGCTGCACCTCGGCAAGGTCTACGTGGTAGTCCGCCAGATAGGAGTGCTCGCCGTCGTCGCGCCTGACGATCAGCTCCACGTCCGGACGGCCGTACTTCCGTTCCCAAGATGAGTTCCGTTTGTGGAAGATCCGCTCAATGGTCCCGGTGCCGTCGCGGAAGGCCTCGGGCCACTCTTCCACCGATCGGCGGACACGGGAGCCAACCTTGAGGTCCTTGAACTCGGTCACTTCGGTGCTGCCCTGCTTGAGCAAGGACGCTGCAGCCTCTTCCGGGGTCATGCTCGCACCTCGAGTACCTTCTTGAAGGGCACTCGGGCGGTGGTGGTTCCATGGCCAACGGTGACGGTGGTGCCATTCACCCGGGCCACAACTTCCCAGCCGAGTTCGGAGCGAATGACTCGGGCCGCACGCAGCTCAGCCTCGGTGAACGCGATGGGCTTGCGCTTCTTCAGGTACTCCAGGTGGTTTTCGAGGCGAGCGACTTCGGCTTGGGCCTTGACGATCTTCTCAGCCTTGTCGGCGTCACGACCAAGGCGGCCCCAGCGGGCGCCTGAGGCGATGTTTACGGCTGCCGGGTCCTGCGGTGCTGCCGAGGGCTTAGGGAGCGCACGGAGACGGCTCTGGGCGGCTGCCAGCTGGCGCTCCACCGTAGCGTACTGCTTGCCCCACGCGAGGAACTGCGGCGACTGTTCGCCGGCGTATGGCCAAGCTTCAGCAGCCGCCTCAGCTGGTAGGGCTGTTAATGTGGTTTGCATCAGGAGCCTCTTTCCTGGTCACGCCCCGGGATGTGTCCGCATCGCCGGGGCTCTTTCATATCAGACTGACAATCAGAGCTTGCCTCACTTGTCATTTACTTGTCAAGGAGTAAGGCGCGCCACAGTAGGGATTCGGGCAGATAAGGTGCAGCAGCACCCTTCCAGAGGGCAATTCAGCCATAAGGTGCAAAATAAGGTGCAGGCCCCTCCTCCATCATCCGGAGAAGGGGCCTGCATCTCTGTATTTACTTGGTAGGGCTACTCGGACTTGAACCGAGGACCTTAGGATTATGAGTCCCGCGCTCTAACCAGCTGAGCTATAGCCCCGTGAAACCTGCAGGAGCCCTGGTCACAGGACTCCTGCAGGAAAGCACTCTAGCAATACTAATGGTTGCCGGAGGGTGCTCCGGTCACACCACCTTGTCTTCGTAAGCGGCACCCCGGTAAAGGTCTTCGAACGTCTGCAGGGTCCCATTGATGCTGTGGGGTTCCACCATCTCGCGGCTGACTTTACCCATGGCCCGCAGCTGGTCTTCGGGAAGCTGCACGAGCTTGGTGATCTTGGCGGCAAGCTCATCGCTGTCATTGGGCGTGAAGAGGTATCCGTTGTCGCCGTCGCGGACCAGGTGTGGCAGTGCCATGGCGTCGGCCAGCAGCACCGGCGTTGAAGCGGACATGGCTTCCAGCGTGACCAGGGATTGAAGTTCCGCGGTGCCGGGCATGCAGAAGATATCAGCCTTGATGTAGGCCTCGCGGAGCTCCTCATCGGAGGCGAGGCCGAGGAACTTCACGCGGCCACCCAACCCCAGGCGCTCCACCTGGGCTTCCAAAGCTGCGCGGACTTCACCTCCGCCAACAATCTCCAAGTGGATATTCAGTTCCTGCGGCGTCTTGGCGATGGCGTCAATCAGGACGTCAACGTGTTTCTCCTCGGCCAGGCGGCCGGCGAAGAGAACGGTCGGGTGGGCATGGGGCTCAATCGTCTCGCCCGGCTGGAGTTCGTAGGCAGCAGAATCTATGCCGTTGGACAGCGGCAGCACTTTACGCAGGAAGGCGTGCTGGTGCATGGCCTTGGCAGCCAGAGGAGTCGGCGTCGTGACGACGTCGGCCTGGCCCATCACCTTGCCCATGTCCTTCCAGGAGATCTTGCCGATGATGTTCTTGAACCACTGCGGGAAGGGCAGGAACGGGTTCAGGTTCTCAGGCATGAAGTGGTTGGTGGCCACGATCCTGATTCCGCGCTTCACGGCCTCGTACAGGACGTGCTCGCCGATCATGTAGTGGCTTTGGATGTGGACGACATCCGGCTGCACCTTGTCGAACAAGAGGCTGATTTCCTTCTTGATCTCCCAGGGAAAGCAGATGCGGAAGTAGTCGTGGGTGGGCACGCTGTGCGAACGCAGGCGGTGCACGGTGGCTTCACTGCGGAATTCCGTGAAGCTCTTTCCCTTGTCCTGGCGGCATGCCAAAACGTGGACGTTGTGGCCACGGCCCGTCATCCCCTTGGCCAGGCGGTAGCCGAATTGGGCTGCGCCGTTGACGTGCGGCGGGTAGGTATCCGCAGCAATCAGGATGGTGAGGGGTGTGGTGGTGTCGGGAATGGTCACGTGGAGAACTCCTGATGGTCACGGTGCGGACAGCGTTGGCATGCAATGCTGCGGTGTCGCCGGTTTGCCTGTCCGCTGTGGAGCGGACGGCGCAAGGTGCTGCGTCGACCTAAGCCTTCCGGTGCGGAGCCGCCTTGGCATCCTTCTTGCGTTTGGTGACTTCCGGGTGGTGCCGGCTCAGGGCGATTACTCCCACGATAGCAAGGAGAGCCGCCGCAGCCATGGCGATGGCCGTTACGGCGTGGACATCGGGACGCAGCTCACCAAGAATCACGATGCCGATCGCAATACCAACGATGGGATCGATTACGGTCAGGCCGGCGATGACGAGGTCCGGCGGTCCGCCGGAGTACGCGCTCTGCACGAACCAGGATCCCAGTCCGCCGGCCGCAGCGATGGCGATGATGGTGTACCACTGGACGTTAAGCAGGAACAACCCGTTGGGATCCAGCAGGTGCTTGCCGATGATGCGTGTCAGCACGGCGACGAAGCCGAACAGGACTCCGGCACCCAGAATGTAGATGAACGCGCTCATGCGGTGTTTGAAAAGAACGGCGAGCGTGCCGAACAGTCCCACGGCCAAGGCCAGGAGAAGCACGATCGTGAGCTCGTCCTCCGCGTTCACATGATGGTTTTCCTGGGTGACGTTGACGGCAAGGAGCACGAAGAGTGCCGAGCCGGTGACGCACGCGGTGATTGCCACCACGGTGGCACGGTTGATGCTGAGGCCTTGATCCTTTGCGTTGACCACAGTGGTGATGACGAGCGCAATCGCCCCGATGGGTTGGACCACTGTGAGCGGCGCGGAGACCAGGGCGATGGCGTTCATGGCCATGCCTACTGCCAGCAACAGCAAGCCGAACATCCACCGGGGGTTGCGCAGGAGCCGCAGGAAGCCGTTCGAACTGAGTGCGAGCCCTCCCGTGTCGGCCTTCACGGCGCTGCCCTGCCGTTGCGCACCAATGGCCAGGCAGAAGGCACCCATGACAGCAAGGAAAACCGCCAACCACACCATCAGCCGCGCCCGCCGTCGCCGTCGCGCAGTTCCTGGCCCTTGCGGACGATCGCCCGGAAGTAGTTGACGGCCGCAACCCAGTGGCCCACCAAACCAAGTCCCAGGAAAACCCAGGCGGAAACGAAGTACACATCGGTGAAAGGCACAGGCAGTTTGGACAGCACAAGCAGCGGTGTCCCGGCCAGGAGGAACGCGGTGCGGATTTTTCCAACGACGCTCACGGGCAGGTCCGGGTGGCCGCGGAAATACACCAGGGAAGCAGTTGCCAGGATCGCATCCGGAACTACCAGCGCGGCCAGGTACCACCATTGGACGACGCCGGCGATCGCCAGGGTGAAAGCGACTGCTATCAGGGCGGCCCGGTCGGCCATCGGATCCAGGATGCGGCCGAGTTTGGAAGTTTGGTCGAAGCGCCGGGCTATATATCCGTCCACCCAGTCGGTGCTCCCCATGATGACCAGCACCAGGACCGCAAAGCCGTATTCTTTCTGGGAAAGAACCAGCCAGACGAACAACGGAACGCCCATGAACCTCAGGACGGTGAGGATATTGGGGATGGTGAAGACGAGGTCGTGGTCCACCTGGGGTCGACCGGGGCGCGAACCAGCACCGATCAGCCTCATGGTGTCCCCCTTCCCTGTTTCTTGAGTGCCCGGGCGGTCAACGTTCCGGAACCGCGGCGGTCTGCTATTTTTTCAGCAGTTTCCGCAGCGCCACCACGAAGACGACCGTGGCAGCGGCAAACGCAGCGAGGTCCTTCCACCGTGCAGCGATGCGCCCGGCAAGATCCTCCGGAACCGAGTCCGACAGTCCGGCAACTCGGCTTGCCGCAAAGTCCTTGCCATCCTGGAACCGGGCGGTGGCCTCCCCGAGCAGAATCCTGCCCTGCTTTTTGACGTCCAGCTGTTCCCCGAGTTCGTCACGGACCCCGGTGAGGTGTTCACGGCGCTTGTCCAGCCGGCGGCGGAGTTCGGCTTCCGTAGGTGCCTTGACGGCGTCGGCTTCCTTTGCAGCTTCCTTGGCGGCCTTTTCTGCCTTGGCTTTTTCGGCTTCGGCTTCCTTGCGGGCCTTGGCGGCCTTGGCGGCAGGTGAGTTCGGATCGAGGATCGATTCGTCGAAGGCCGAACCTTCCTTGGCGATGCCGATATCGTGCTTGATGCCCCTGATGGTGTCTTCGGGAACCAGCGGCATGGCCTTCTTGAATTTGGCGGTTCCGATCAGCGCGCCGATCGCGACGATCAGGAGGAAGACCGCGGCAACAACCAGCGCCGCGAGCCAGCCGGGCATGACTGTGGCAAGCCCAAGGATCGCTGCCACAACAAGCGCGATGACCAGCAACGACATGAAAACCAGGGCGATGCCAAAGAACGCGCCGGCAACACCCACCTGCTTGGCCTTGCGTTGGACTTCGACCTTGGCAAGGGCGATTTCATCGTTGAGTTGCCTGGGGGCCAAACGGGCAACGAGCTTGAGGGTCTTCGGCAAGGCACGGATGGCCGGTCCCTTGCTTGTCCTGCCGGTGTGACGTCCGCTCATGGGTTCCGCCTAACTGCTTCCTCTGGGCTGCGTAGTGGGCTTCCACGGCCGAAAAATGACGTCCGCAGGCGCTTGTCCTCAAAACTATCATTCAGGTTCCCGCCCAACTTCCGCCTGCGCCCACCACGGCGCGCCCGAACACGCTGCATAAATATGATGTGACGGCCATAGGATAGATGATCGTGACCACCCACACTGCTCCGGGCGATTCCCTGAGCCGACGCGAAAAACTTGTCTACATCATCCTTCTGGGTGCCCTGACCGCACTTGGCCCCTTCACAGTGGACCTTTACCTCCCCGCGTTCCCGGCGCTGGAGGAGAGCTTCAACGTGTCCGCTGCAGCCATCCAGCTGACACTGACGGGAACCACGGTGGGCTTCGGCCTGGGGCAACTGGTGGTGGGCCCCTTCAGCGACAAGTTCGGCCGCCGGCTGCCGCTGATCCTGGCCACTGCCCTCCATATTGGTTCGTCCCTCGGCGCTGCCCTGTCCACGGACATCGGGTTGTTGTCCCTGTTCCGTGTCCTGATGGGCATCGGCGCAGCAGGCGGTGGTGTGGTGGCGATGGCCATGGTCCGCGACCTTTTCCACGGCTACTCCATGGTCCGGATGTTTTCGCGCATGTCCTTGGTCAACGGTCTGGCCCCCATCCTGGCGCCCATTATCGGCTCCCAGTTGCTGTTGGTCTTTCCATGGCCCGGCATTTTCTACTTCCTGGCCGCATACGGACTCCTGGTGATCCTCGCGTCCATCTTCTTCATTAAGGAGACGCTTCCGGCGGAGCAGCGCGGCACCTCCGATGTCACTGTCCGGCAGCGATACAAGACCGTGCTGACGGACCGGATCTTCGTGGGCATGCTGATGGTGGGAAGCCTGAACTTCGGTGGACTGTTCGCTTACCTGTCCGCCTCGACCTTCCTCTTCCAGAACGTCTACAATTTCTCCCCGCAGGAGTACGGCATCCTTTTCGGAGTGAACTCCCTGGGCATCGTGGCCGGCGTCCAGATCAGTTCGCGCTTGATCAGGCGGGTGGCGCCACAGTGGATCGTCGCCTGGGCCACGCTCTTCCTGCTGCTGATGGCGGCACTGATCATCGTCATGGATCTCCTCCACGTGGGCCTGTGGGGCATCCTGGTTCCGCTGTGGTTCTACATTTGCGCCACCGGGTTCATGTTCCCCTGCGTCCAGGTCCTGGCCTTGGCCAACCACGGCGCCCAGGCCGGCACGGCGGCGTCCTTGCTGGGCGCTTCCCAGTTCACCATGGCAGGCATCGTTCCCCCGGTGGTTGGCTGGTTGGGCGTCAGCTCCGCTGTCCCCATGGGCATTGTCCAGGTGGTGTGCATCGCCGGTGCCGTGGCGGCCCTGTGGCTGGTGGTACGGCCCCGCACGGTCCCGTCGATCCACTAGCGCACCACCCACCGCGTAGGCTGTGACCATGACCAGGAAACCGCACCGCAACGGCCGGGGACTTTTCCTCGGCGCCGTGCTTGGCGCCGTCGTCGGGGCTTTGCTGGGCAGGGCCGCAGGCAGTGCGCTGTTCGGCGCGATCCTTGGTGCGGTGATCGGCGCCGCTGTCCTGTACCGGGTGAATCCCGGGCCTTGGAACCGCGAATAACGGGTGTCCGGAGAACCCTGCCCCGACCCTACCGCCGCTACGGCCCATAGGCCCTCCCTTTCCAGCGGCCGGCAGGGCAGAATGGTGGCCAGCCGGGACTAACCCGTGCTCCACCGGTGAAGGGGACAGCACATGAGTGCGGCTGTGGGCTTGAGGGGCAAGATCGGCGGGCTGGCGGGCGTGCGACGCCTCCCGGTCACGCTTGGACTACTGGCGGTGGTGTGGATTTCCGGCCTGGCCACCGGAAGCATCCTCAACGGCCCACGCCAGGACCTGCTGGAGCAGGTAGGGCTGGGACTCGCCGTCGAACCTGGACCCTGGTGGTCGGTCCTCAGCTCATCATTCTTCGCCTCGTCCCTGCTCGACTACCTCGCTTGTTCCGCCGCCATCCTGGTGGGCGTGGGCATCGCCGAACGCACCATGGGCGCATTGCCGGCGCTTGCGGCCTTCATTGGCGGCGCCGCCCTCAGCGCCCTGGTCCTGGTGGCCCTGGTGACGTTCGGTACCGACGCCAGCGACCAGTGGCTCAGCTTCCTTGGCGGCGAATACGCGGTGGGCGCCTACGGTGGCGCCGCAGCCGCCCTGGGATGCTCGACGGCGGCACTTGAGGCACTTTGGCGCCGGCGCCTCAGGACGTGGCTGCTGGCCGCCACGTTGATGTTTGCCCTGTTCGTTGGGGTGGCCCAGACGCTCCAGGCCCTTGCCGGAGCTGTGATCGGCATCCTGGCGGGCTGGGCATTCAGGGTCTGGGTGCTTCGCCGCCGTGCCGCCTCCCTGCGTTCCTCCAGCCTGCGGGAAACCCGGTTCCTGGTGGGAACCGTGGTGGGCGTCTTTGCCCTTGGTCCACTGCTTACGCAACTTACGGGGACCCTGGACATCGGTCCGCTGTCCGTGGTCTCGGAGGTCATGCTCCAAGCCAGTCCCGGGGCTGACGAAGTCAGGGAAGCCTGCGACAACGATTCCAGCTGCGTCACGCTGCAAAGCGTGGTGGGCGTCCAGAGCTTTGGCGCTGCCATCCTGACACTGATTCCCGTGCTGTTGCTGCTGGTCTGCGCCGAAGGACTCCGCCGCGGACGCCGTCTCGCCTACCGGCTGACACTGGTCATTCAGCTTTACCTGGCCGTGGTCACTGTGTTGTCGATCCTGCAATACACCACCGATCCGGGGGTCGAGTTGGGCAGTGACGATCTGGGGTACCTGCTGCTGTATGCAGTGCCGGCCCTCCTGGCACCGGTGATTATTGCGGCGCTGCTGGCCGGCAACCGCCACAAGTTCCAGGTCGAGTCCAGCGATGCCGGCTACCGGCTGCTGGGCAGGACGTCCCTGGTCCTGGCCGTCGCAGCGATATTGCTGTATGTCCTCTTCTGGTTCCTGGAGGGGAACCCCGGCCGCTCGTCGCTGTTGGCCCTTGCCGGGCAGCTCACGCACATCCTGGTTCCCTTTCCCGTACCGTTCGTTGTGGAACTGCCGCAGGGCCTGGTGAGTACGGTCATCTACGGCCTGGGCGGGGACGTCATCTGGTTGTGCATCCTGATCCTGGTCCTCAACAACTTCCGCCGGTACCGCTCCAGTGCCACGGATCCCGCCGCCGACCTTGGCCACGCCCGGGAACTGCTCCACGAAGGCGGCGGAACGTTGTCCTGGATGGCCCTCTGGGACAACAACCAGTACTGGTTCACACCGGACCGCTCTGCGGGGGTGGCCTATCAGGTGCACAACGGCGTGGCACTGACGGTGGCCGGTCCATTCGGCGCCCGGGAGCACCACGCAGCCGCGGCCACGGGCTTTCTGGCGCACTGCGCCGCCCTCGGCCTCATTCCCTGCTTCTACTCGGCAACCGCTGACCTGGACGGACCGCTGCTGCCCCGCGGATTCCGCAAACTGGAGGTTGCCGAAGAAACACTGCTGAACGTCCAGTCCATGACCTTCCAGGGCAAGGAATGGCAAAACGTTCGCACGGCCCTGAACCGGGCCGGGAAGTTGTCCATCAGGGACCACTGGTACCGCTACCCGGAGATGCCGCCCGGTACCAGGGCCCAACTGGCGGAAATTTCCGAGGAGTGGGTGGCTGACAAGGCGCTCCCTGAGATGGGATTTACACTCGGCGGACTCAACGAACTCAAGGACCCGGAAGTACTGTGCTGCGTCGCGGTTGACGACGACGGACTGGTCCACGGGGTCACCAGCTGGCTCCCTGTCTTCACGAACGGCACGGTCACCGGGTGGACTTTGGACTTCATGCGACGGCGCACAACGGGCTTCAAGGGCGTCATGGAGTTTCTGATTGCCTCCGCCGTGAACCGCTTCAAGGAAGAGGTTACCCAAATTTCGCTGTCAGGCTCGCCCCTGGCCGGCTCCGGCCCGGACAGCGGCGACGGTGACCACTCCACCCTGGACAAGGTCCTGGCGCTGCTCGGCAATGCACTGGAGCCCATGTACGGTTTCAAGTCGCTGGCGGCCTTCAAGTCGCGGTTCCAACCCCAGCACCGGACCCTGTTCATGTACTACCAGGACCCGTTGGCGCTTCCCTCCATCGGCCTGGCGGTTGGTTCGGCGTACCTGCCCGGTTTGTCTCCCGCCCAAAGCGCAGGGCTGCTGAGGCAGATGGTGGCCCGGGAGCAGGCCGTGTGAGAACCGGACACTGTGGATTCACCGGCGGGAAACGACCGTGAACGACCTCCTGAAGATCGAGATCAGCGGTCCCGTCGTCATGGGCATCGCCATCGCCGTCGGCGCCGGCCTCTTCCTGGTGTTGTTCCTTAGGCCGTCGGCGCGCTGGGTGGTGACAGGCGTCGTCGGAATTACCGTGGCCGCGCTCGTGGGCTGGCTGACCGTCTGGCTCGTGGAAGACGTCTGGGATGTCTTCCACGTAGGGCTGACGCCGAGGGTCTGGTTCTGGGCGATCACGGGGTTTGCGGCCGTCGGCCTCTGCGTGGTCAGCTTCCGCCACAGCCCGCGTTGGCGAAAGCTTGTTGCCGCCATCTCCATCCCGGTGTTCCTGCTGGTGGCCGCCCTGGGGATCAATACGGAATTCGGGCTCAACAAGACCCTGGGTTCGGCGCTTGGAATTTCCACTGAGGATGCGATCCAGTTGAGCAAGCCGAACCCGGATGCCACGATACCTTCCGGCCCCCTCTGGCAGAACTGGCAGCCGCCGGCCAACATGCCCGCCAAAGGTGAAGCAGGCACGCAAGTCATCCCCGCCACGGAGTCTGGTTTCACGGCACGACCGGCCGGCATCTACCTGCCGCCGGCAGCGCTGACCGCCAATCCCCCGCGGCTGCCGCTGTACGTGCTCCTGATGGGCCAACCCGGCCTGCCTGATCCCCAGTATGTTTCGGCGGCGCTGGACGACTTCGCCGCCAGGAACAACGGCCTGGCGCCCATTGCGATCGTGGCAGACCAGATCGGGCCGGACGAAAACGATACGCTCTGCCTGGACACTGCCAAGTACGGAAACGTGGAGAAGTACATCAACGTGGATGTGGTCAACTGGGCCAAGGCCAACCTGAACATCCTCCCCGACCGGGATCACTGGACCATTGCCGGCTACTCAAACGGCGGCCAGTGCGCCATCTCCTTCGCCGTGAAGTATCCGCAGATGTGGGGCAACGTGGTGGACATTTCGGGCGAAGAGTACCCGGGAGCCGAGGACCCGGCCGGGAACCTCCGTGACATCTTCAATGGAAACCAGGCGGCGTACGACGCCCAAAAGCCAATCAACATCATGAAGGGCCGGCAGTTTCCGGACACCACGGCAGTCTTCACCGTGGGATCGGACGACGTCACCTACGTGGCCGCGGCAAAGGCAGTCTCCGCTGCGGCAAGGGAATCCGGGATGAGCGTGACCTACTACGAGGTACCCAACGGGGGTCATGTGGGCATCGCTTTGAACGCCGGGCTGACCAAGGGATTCGAGGTGCTTTACCCGCGGCTTGGCTTGTCCCGATAGCGTACTTCCCCTGTCCGGCAACGCCGCCGGGCGATAAAGTTGAGGTGTGCCACATTGGCAAGACCTGCAGCCGCTTCCGGCACCGTGGCAGCGTCGGGATGACCGCATCCTTCCGCTGTGGTGGGACAGGCTGTGCTCGGTGACCAGCCCCCAGTCGGCGGCCCTCTATGCTGCAGGACTCTTCACGGACGACCGGCGCCGGCCAATCGCCCAGTGGTACAACCAGGAGACCGACGCCGCCCTGCTGGTGGCCCCCGAGACGTCACCTGAATGGCCGGTCCAGCGCTTCGGCATTTTCTACGCTCCGCCCGGCGGTGGCTTCACCCGCGTCTATTCGGCGCCCCACGAATGGCATCCCCGGGAACCCCGAACCCCGCCAACCGAACAGGAAGCCTTTGTGGCCGCGGTAGGCGAGGCCGCCAGGTTCCTCCAGGTTGAGATGGATTTCGTCTGAGCCGGCAGCCGTATGCGGGACGGAGGCGTCCACCAAAAAGTGAACCCCGCACCGGGCAGTGCCGGTACGGGGTTCGATGCGCTCCTCCGACTGGACTTGAACCAGTAACCCTTCGATTAACAGTCGAATGCTCTGCCAATTGAGCTACGGAGGATTGAAGCGGTAATTAGCTTAACAGGCTCCCGCCGGAAAACGAAATCGGCGCGAATACCCCCAGGGGGTATAAAAGATTCCCCCGTTTCGGCTATCCGAAACGGGGGAATTGTGCGCTCCTCCGACTGGACTTGAACCAGTAACCCTTCGATTAACAGTCGAATGCTCTGCCAATTGAGCTACGGAGGATTGAAGCGGTAATTAGCTTAACAGGCTCCCGCCGGAAAACGAAATCGAGGCTCAGGAGTCCTGCCGCAGTGCCCGGCGCTGGATTTCGAGCTCCATCAGTTCGCGGTGCAGCCGCTGTACCTCCTCCGGGAATGCAGCAGCATCCAGTCTCTGCAGCTGGCCCATCTTGTCCGCCTTGATGCGGGTGATCTGCAGCTCAAACAGTCGGGCCAGGATGTCCCGGCAGTACTTCTGCATGGCCTCGGGCGTACTGGCGGGCAGCGGCGTCACAGCGAGCTCGGACACCAACGGACGCAGCGGCTCCGGAACCTCCTGCCGGACCTGCTCAACCCAGGACACCGGATCAGCCGCCTGGGCAATTCCGGTCGCGCGGATCGCCGCGTGCACGGCGGCATAGGCAGGCGTGGAGAAATGCGACGCCTCGAACCGTTCCCATGCTCCCCCACCCAGCACAGCCGGCTCCTGCAGGACAACCTCCAACGCCTGGCGTTCCATCCCTGCCACGGGGTCCCGCGGGTCCGGTCGATGGAAAGAGGGTGCTGCGCCCATCGCTGCCGGCGGCGTCGTTTGTTCCACGGCGCCGGCAGGAGAGCCGGTAGGTGCGCCGCCGGCAGCAGCCCGTTTGGCGGCAGCGCCAACGTACCGGCTGACGTCCTCGATCGGCATGCCCAACCAGCCGGCCAGTTCCCGCGTGTAGGCCGGCCGGATTGCGGAGTCGCGGATCTGGGCCACCACCGGTGCTGCCTCCCGCAAGGCGGCTACCCTGCCCTCGACGGTGTCAAGATTGTGTTTCCGGAGCGAGGCGCGGATGGCGAATTCGAAGAGTGGTTTCCGGCTCTGGATCAGTTCGCGGACCGCAGCGTCGCCCTTGAGTTGGCGCAGATCACAGGGGTCCGCCCCCGTGGGTTCCACCGCCACGTAGGTCTGCGCCACAAAGCGCTGGTCTTCCTCAAAAGCGCGCAGGGCAGCCTTCTGGCCGGCAGCGTCGCCATCGAAGGTGAAGACCACTTCTCCCCCGGTGCCGTCGTCCGAAAGCAGCCGCCGGGCGATCTTGATGTGCTCGGTGCCGAACGCCGTGCCACAGGTGGCTACCGCCGTCGTGACTCCTGCCAAATGGCAGGCCATGACGTCGGTGTACCCTTCAACCACCACCAGTTGGCGGTCCTTGGCGATGTTCCGCTTGGCGAGGTCGATCCCGTAGAGGACCTGGGACTTCTTGTAGAGCGTGGTCTCCGGCGTGTTCAGGTATTTGGGGCCTTGGTCGTCTTCGAAGAGCTTGCGGGCGCCGAAGCCGATGGTGTCTCCGGCAATATCGCGGATGGGCCAGATGAGCCTGCCGCGGAAGCGGTCGTAGATGCCGCGGTTGCCTTCAGAAAACATCCCCGTCAGCCTGAGTTCGGCATCCGTAAAGCCCCGCCCGCGCAGATGCTTCAGCAGCGAATCCCAGCCCTGCGGAGCGTAGCCTACGGCGAAGTGCTCGGCGGCGGCCCGGTCGAAGCCGCGGCCATCCAGGAAGTTGCGCGCCTCGGCTGCGCCGGGAGTCAGCAACTGGGCCCTGAAGAATTCGTCAGCGATCTTGTGGGCGTCCAAAAGGCGTTGGCGCTTGCCGACTTCCTCCCGGCTGGGCCCGGTACCGCCGTCCTCGTACCGCAGTTCGTAGCCGATCCGGGCGGCAAGCTTTTCAACGGCCTCATGGAAGGAACTGTGGTCCATCTTCTGAATGAAGGAGATGGCATCCCCGTCCTCGCCACAGCCGAAGCAGTGGTAGCGGCCCACCTGGGGGCGGACGGTAAACGAAGGCGACCTCTCGTCATGGAAGGGGCACAGGCCCTTGAAGCTGCCCAGTCCCGCACTCTTGAGCGTGACGTAGCCGTCCACGACTTCTTTGATGTCCGTGCGCTGGCGTACTTCGTCGATATCTTCACGTTTGATCAGGCCAGCCACCAGACCATCCTAATCCGGCGCGGTACGCGGCTGGTCACCACAGCGACGGCAGGCTGCCCACCAGGCGCTCGTACATGGCCAGGGCGGAGCCGTCCGTGAGTGACGCCACTTGGTCGATCACCACCCGCAGGCGGGCCGAATCGTCGACGGCGGCACGCCAGTCAGCAGCGAACATCGGCTCCAGGTGGCGGTCGCCGGTGGCGTTCAGGACACCCACCAGGGCGTGCAGGACTTCGCGCTGCCTTTCGTAGACGGGCTGGCGGTGGTCGGTGGAGATCACGAATGTTGTTGCCAAGCCCTTGAGCACGGCGATTTCGGTCACCGTTTCCTCCGGCACCATGAGTTCAGCTTCATAGCGGGTCAGGTTGGCCGGTCCAAAATGCGCCCGGGTGGTTTCCATGGCGCTCTGGCAAAAACGGCCGATCAACTGGCTGGTCATATCCTTCAACGCAGCCATGGACTTCCGGCTTCCGTCCGCTTCCCGCACCCAGACCCGGGTGGCCTCCAGGCGGGCCAGTGCGGCATCGATCTCGGCGGGGTCGTTGTGCGGGAGATACCACTGACGGGTGTACCCCACCACGCGGGCCCTGTGGTCCGGGTTCTCCATCCACTTCAACTGGAAGTGTCCGGCCACGATCGCATCCTCGACGTCATGCACGGAGTAGGAGATGTCATCGGCCAGGTCCATCACCTGTGCCTCGATGCAGGAACGGCTGCCCGGCGCACCTTCGCGCAACCATTCAAACACCGGGAGGTCGTCCTCGTAGGCGCCGAACTTGCTGGTGCGGTGCCCGTGGATGACGGGGGCGTCGACGGCGGACCACGGGTATTTGGAGGCAGCGTCGAGGCTGGCGCGGGTCAGGTTGAGTCCTGCCGGCCTGCCGTCGTCGGCCAGCACTTTGGGTTCCAGCCGGGTCAGCAGGCGGAGGGTTTGGGCATTGCCTTCAAACCCTCCGATCGCATGTGCGACCTCGTTCAGGGCCGACTCGCCGTTATGGCCGAAGGGCGGGTGGCCGAGATCGTGGCTCAGGCAGGCGGTATCAACCACGTCAGGATCGCAGCCGAGGGACCGCCCCAGCTCGCGGCCCACCTGCGCCACTTCCAGGCTGTGCGTGAGCCGGGTCCGGACGAAATCGTCAGTATCGGGGGCGACCACCTGGGTCTTGGCACCGAGCCGGCGCAGGGCCGAGGAATGCAGGACGCGTGCCCTGTCCCGTTCGAAATCGGACCGGTACGTGTTCTTGCGCGGCTCCTCAACCCACCGTGCGGAATCTGCTTCCGTGTAGCCGGGAATCGCGTGCACAAAATCGTTGCCGGTATCCTTCCGGCCCAACGTCACTTCTGTTCCCATGGGTTCTGCCTCCTTCAAGCGCCGTGCGTGGTGCTTCCTGAGCCAGTCTTGCACGCGTGCAGCTAGCCGCCCGAAACGTCCAGCTCCGCTGCCGCAATGTCGGCGCTCTGTTCGGCGTTCAGCTGTCGGCTGTCCAGCCAGTCCTTCGGCAGTGCCGGCCGCTTGGGTGACCCGGCCCGGCCCCGGGGACCTTCGGAGTCGACGCCCGGATAGGGCAGGTCAAGGTCGAGCTGATCCAGGAGTTCCCGCAGCACCTCCAGCGTGGGCACGGTAGCGAGTTTGGCCCGCAGTTCGCCACCCACGACGTATCCCTTGAAGTACCAGGCCATGTGCTTGCGGATTTCGCGGAGCGCCTTGTATTCATCGTTGCCGAACGTTTCCACCATGAGCTCTGCATGGCGGTACACGCCTTCTGCCACCTCGCGGAGGCCCGGCCGGTGGCGCTGGTCGCTGCCTTCGAACGCCGCCTGCAGGTCACCGAAGAGCCACGGGCGGCCTTGGCAGCCGCGGCCCACCACAACGCCGTCGACGCCGGTCTCCCGCACCATGCGGACTGCGTCCTCGGCAGACCAGATGTCGCCGTTGCCGAGGACCGGAATGTCCGGCAGGGCCTCCCGCAGGCGGGCAATGGAGGACCAGTCCGCCTGGCCGGAGTAGAACTGGGCGGCCGTCCGGCCGTGGAGTGCGACAGCGGCTACGCCTGCGTCGCGGGCAATCCGGCCGGCCTCCAGGTAGGTCAGGTGGTCGTCGTCGATGCCCTTTCGCATCTTGATCGTCAGCGGAATGCCGCCCTTGGAGGCTTCCTTGACCGCCGTCCGGACAATTGAGGTGAAGAGGTCGATCTTCCACGGCAGGGCCGACCCACCGCCGCGCCGGGTGACCTTGGGTACGGGGCAGCCGAAATTGAGGTCGATGTGGTCGGCCCGGTCCTCTTCCACTAGCATGCGGACGGCAGCCCCCACCGTCTTGGGGTCGACGCCGTACAGCTGCACTGACCGGACTTTCTCGTCGTCGTCATGCGAAATGATCCGCAGTGATTCGGGTGTCCGTTCCACCAGGGCGCGCGAGGTGACCATCTCCGCCACGTACAGGCCTCCGCCGTATTCACGGCAGAGCCTGCGGAAAGCGGAGTTGGTGATGCCCGCCATGGGAGCGAGGATCACGGGGGTGTCCACGGTGATCCCGCCCAGCTGCAGTGGCGGAAGCTCAAGCTTGGGAGAAGGGGGCGTTGCTACGACAGTCACCTGTCCATTGTCGCAAATGGTGGCAAATCGATATCCGGGGCAACTTCTCAGGTGGTCCCGCTGGGGCCGTGGTTGCGCCGCTCCGCTTCCCGTTGGGCGCGCCGGCTCCCCGGACGGGCCGGTGGCGATGAATCCTGTGGTGACGCCCCGGCGTCGTGCGTTTCCCCGCGGTCCGAACCCACGACGGCGGCCGCTGCGGCAAGTGCGCCGGTATCGTCCACGTCGTCGGGACTGATGCCCGAAGCGCCGTCCCCGGCGTTCCGGATGCCGGTGGCCTTGACCACCAAAACGGCGATCAGGGTGGTGACCGGGATGGCCAGGACCAGTCCAATGGAACCAACCAGGGTGCGGATGACTTCCTCGGACAATTCAGCGCTGGTCAATGCCTCGTCCAGGGGCCGGTCGTAGAGCATCACAATGATGAGGATCGGCAGGGCCGCCCCGGCGTACGCGAAGGCAATGGTGTAGACGGTGGAGGCGATGTGGTCGCGCCCGATCCGCATGGCCGAGGAGAACAGCTTCCGCGCGCTGGTGTTGGGCGCCAGTTCATACAGTTCCCATACGGCCGACGACTGCGTGATGGTGACGTCGTTGAGGACACCCAGGCCGGAGATGATGAGGCCGCACAAAATGATGCCGGAGATCGAGATGTTGCCGGACATGTTCACCAGCGTTGCGGCATCGTGGTCTCCCACACCGGCCAGGTTGGCTGCGTCGGTGGCCCATGCCGCCAGGAGTGCCGTAATGCCGAGCCCGAAGATCGTGCCAAGCAACGCGGTTGAGGTCCGCGCCGAGAACCCATGGGCGAAGTAGAGCACCCCGATCATGATCACGGTGGACCCCACCAAGGCCAGCAGCAGCGGCGGCTTGCCCTCCACCAGACCGGGAAGGATGAAGCTGACCAGCACGGCGTACGCTCCCACCAGGCCAAGCAGTGCACGGAAGCCGCGCCACCGGGCCACCGCTATGACCACGGCGGCATAGAGCACGGCAAGCAGTGCAATGGGGACGCTGCGCACGAAGTCAACAAACACGTAGGCCGGCGCACCGCTGCCCTGGGAGGCGCCCTGGACCCCGGAGAGATTCAGGTACCGTATGGAATCGCCCACGTCCACGCCATGGGATTTGGCGACATCCGGATTGATGACGACCTTGACGGGATCGCCACCTTTGTCAGGCTCGGTGAACGCGAACGTACATTCCGACCCGGCCTGCTGGCCACCCTGGTTTGGGTCGGTCTGTCCAGGAAGCGACTGGCCCGTCTGCATGCAGCTTTCCTGGACCACGCTTTGGATGCGGCCCGTATCAAAGGTCACCCCCGGGGCAGCCTGGTAGGGACTCGCGAACGAGATACCCTCCCGGCTGCCCGAGGGCCACATCAGGATCATGGCAACGAGCGTCAGCACGCCCAGCGGGACAAGGACGGCCGCCAACAGCCAGTTGGCGCGTTTCCTTGAAGCCAGCGCCTGTGGTGTTGGCGCGGAGCCTTCCGGCTGTCCGTGTGAGTGACCATGGCCCATCAGCAGCAAAACCTCATGCTTTCAACCCTACGCGGGTCAGTCGCTCACGATCAGCGTGTCAGCACCGCGGACGTGTGCCTTGCCGGACTCCAGCAGCGGAGCCAGGACGGAGCGCAGCGCCGCCATGGACTCATCGACTTCCAACAGCACGGGATGCTGGTAGGCAATGAGCGCCAGCAGGTCCCGCACTGCCGATTCCGCCTCGCCGGGAGCGAGGTCCGGATCATGACCCAGGAAGACATCCGAGGGCTCCTCGGAGTTCCCTTGGGCATAACTGATGGCGAAAGCCTGGATCCTGCCCTTCCGGGACGCCGGCACGCCAGGTCCGAAAGCGCTGGCCTTCGGCGCCCGCAGGACGATCGCACCGTGGGCACCGGTGAGGTCGTGCAGGAACAACCGCTGGACGGTGGCAATGCTGAGCTCGCCGGGGCTGTCCCAATGGTGCACGGCCGAGTAGTACCGGCCCACGACGTCGCTGAGCTCCACCGAGCCGGTAGCCAGGTCCTCCACCCGCTCGGAAGCGGCCTCTTCGGAGCCATCGCCGAACCTTGGAAGCTTCAGTGGCTCGGGATCCACGACCACCAGCTGCGAGCGCTGGATGGGGCCCAGGCCGGCTGCCTCGGCGAAGGCGGCACCGGGCGTGCCCGGCTCCACTTTGCTGCGGAGCGCTGAAACGCCCGACGGCGAGTTGGCGGCTTCGCGGCGAAGCATGGTCAGGAGCGTGGCACCGATGCCGCTGCGGCGGTGGTCCTTGGCGACCTCGATGTAGGCCCAAAGCCGCTCCGGATGCAGCGACGCCTCGTGGACCACGCCGGCGGCCACCGGGATGCGGACTCCGTCCACGACGTCCTCGGCCACGATGCACCGGCGCCACGGCTGGTTGCCGGAGGGTGCCAGTGCGGCGCGGAACTGCTCCGCGGGCAGGGTCTCCGGGTCGCCCCAGATTTCCAGGAGGGCGAGATCGTCGCCCTCCTTCCACTCACGGTATTCGAGGGCCACTGCTAGGCACCGATCAGGCGGGCAGCCAGGTAGGCCTCTACCTTGTCCAGGGAAACACGTTCCTGGCTCATGGTGTCGCGCTCACGGATGGTGACGGCCTGGTCCTCGAGGGTGTCGAAGTCCACGGTGATGCAGAACGGTGTGCCGATCTCGTCCTGGCGACGGTAGCGGCGGCCGATCGCGCCGGCGTCGTCGAAGTCGATGTTCCAGTTCTTCCGCAGCTGCGCGCCGAGGGCCTTGGCCTTCGGGGACAGGTCCTCGTTGCGGCTCAGGGGCAGGACAGCTGCCTTGACCGGGGCCAGGCGCGGGTCAAGCTTGAGGACCGTGCGGACATCGACGCCGCCCTTTGCGTTTGGTGCCTCGTCCTCGGTGTAGGAGTCGATCAGGAAGGCCATAAAGGAGCGGGTCAGGCCCGCAGCGGGCTCGATCACGTAGGGGGTGTAGCGCTCGTTGGTGGCCTGGTTGAAGTAGCTCAGGTCCGTGCCGGAGGCCTTGGCGTGCGTGGAGAGGTCGAAGTCCGTGCGGTTGGCGATGCCTTCAAGCTCGCCCCATTCGGAGCCCTGGAAGCCGAAGCGGTACTCGATGTCCGTGGTGCCCTTGGAGTAGTGGCTCAGCTTCTCCAGCGGGTGCTCGAAGAAGCGGAGGTTCTCTTCACGGATGCCCAGGCCGGTGTACCAGGCCATGCGTTCGGTCATCCAGTACTTGTGCCACTCTTCGTCCGTGCCGGGCTCGACGAAGAACTCCATCTCCATCTGTTCGAATTCACGGGTACGGAAGATGAAGTTGCCGGGGGTGATCTCGTTGCGGAAGGACTTGCCGATCTGGCCGATGCCGAACGGCGGCTTCTTGCGGGACGTGGTGAGCACGTTGTTGAAGTTCACGAAAATGCCCTGCGCGGTCTCGGGGCGCAGGTAGTGCAAACCTTCTTCGCTGGCGACCGGGCCGAGGAAGGTCTTCAGGAGGCCGGAGAACTCCTGGGGTTCAGTCCACTGGCCGCGGGTACCGCAGTTGGCGCAGGCGATGTCGGCCAGGCCGTTCTCCGCTGGACGGCCCTTCTTTTCCTCGTACTCTTCCTCGAGGTGGTCTGCACGGTAGCGCTTGTGGCAGGAGAGGCACTCCACCAGGGGGTCGGAGAAGACTTCCACGTGGCCGGAGGCTTCCCACACCTGGCGGGGCAGGATCACGGAGGAGTCCAGGCCAACGACGTCCTCGCGGCCACGGACCATGGACTGCCACCACTGGCGCTTGATGTTTTCCTTCAGTTCAGCACCGAGGGGACCGTAATCCCAGGCAGAGCGGGAGCCACCATAGATTTCACCGGCCTGGAACACGAATCCCCTCCGCTTGGAAAGGGAAATGACCTGGTCGAGGACGGATTTTGCTGCCATGGGTACTCCATATTTCTACAGGGCCGCTGGGTGCGGTCCGCGGTGGTTTGAACTGTGCAGGAAGCTGCGTGTCCTAGCCTACCGGCCTTTGGCGGCCGGCCTTCCGGCAAAGGATCCTTTCGGCCATGGAAGAGTGGCCACAACGATCGCCGCAAGGGTCAGCAGCGTACCGAGCACCGTGGGCAAGGCGACCACCGTTCCGGAGGTGGGGATCACGACGTCGAGCGCCAGGGAGCCCACCAGCTGGCCGGCAATCATGCCCAGGCCGGTGACCAGGACACCCAGGCTGCGGACCAGCAGGGCCGCCAGGCCGATCGCCACACAGCCCAACGGCCCGCCCAGGTAGTACCACAGCTCGCCCGGCAAGGGATTCCCGGGACCTGAGACCGCAGCCTTGATGAGCCAGGCAATCCACAACACCACCGAACCAGCGAGGAAGTTGACCAAGGTGGCCGCAATGGGCGTGCCATAGTGCACGGTCGCCGTTCCGTTCATGGCCTGTTGGAAGCTCATCAGGAAACCCGCTGCCAAAGGCAGGATGACCGGCACAAGCAAGGTTCCGACGTCGGACACGCCGCCCAGGCGCGGCGACACGGCCCAGGCGACGGCAGCTACGGTGAGGATGCTGCCAGCCACCCGCATGCCGGTAACGGACCTCTTGCCGCCGGGAGCTATCCCCAACCGGTCCACCAGCAGTCCGCTCAAGGTCTGTCCTGTCACGGTGGCGACAGTGAACACCGCCACACCCAACAGTCCCACGGTGTAGGACTGGGCAAAGACGAAGAACGCCCCCACGGCGCCGGCCATGACATAGAAGGGCGGGAAACTTCGGTTGCGGACCGCCGGGACAATGCGCTGCAGCCCGGCCCTGCCCTTGGGCGTGGCGAGCGATATCGCTGCGATCACCACCAGGCCTGTGGTGAAACTCACCACCGAGGCGGTAATACCGTCATGAAGGTTGGTGGCCAGTGCCCCGTTGATGCGTCCCTGCACCGGGAGCACCAGCCCCGTCAGGACGGCCAAAGGCAGGCCAAGGACAAGCGGAAAGCTGGAACGACGGGAAGGCTGCGGCACTGTCACCACACTACTTCAGGCATCATTGCTGTATGAGCAACCCCGAAATCGAAGAGATCCCCATCCGCGACGACATGATCCGCCTGGGCCAGCTTTTGAAGCTCGCCAACCTGGTGGAAGACGGGGTTGAGGCTACGGAGCTCATCAAGAACGGCCTGGTCAAGGTCAACGACGACATAGAGGAACGCCGCGGCCGCCAGCTCCACGCCGGCGACACCGTGAGCGTCAATGGACAGACCGTCCGGATTACCGGCAACTCCTAGCCCGGGATCCCCCTAGCCCAGCACCTTGTGGGTGAGGAACTCCCCCACGTGGCCGATCTCCTGCTGGTTGATGCCGTGCCACATCCCCGTGTACAGGACCTTGGTGAGGTCCACATGCTTGCGCACCCAGCCCATGGTGTATTCAATCTTGTCCTGGGTGATGACCGGGTCCTGCTGGTCCCGGCCCCAGAACATCGGCACACTGCCATCAAGTTGGTCGTCGCGGAAGTCAGGGTCGCCGGCGGCGTCCACCACGAAACCTGAAAGCCCGACGACGGCGGCAAAGTCCGCGGGACGGTAGCGGAGCATGGTGGTGGCCATGGCCATGCCCATGGAGAAGCCGAGCAGTGTCACCGAGGAATGGTTCGCTTTGACGGTATCGAGCCACTCGAGCGCGTATCCGGCGGCCAGCTTGACTGCATCCAGTGAGTACTCGATCGATGCAGTCAGCGGAAACCACGTGTACCCGGGCCCGGTGGGCATGGGGGCCCGCAGCGCTGCCACCACGAATCCCTCAGGCAGCAGCCCGGCCAGGCTGAAGAGGTCGTCCTCATTGGAACCGTAACCGTGCAGCAGGACCAGCAGCGGTTTGCCTTCCCGTTCTGACTCGTCGTGGGACCAGAGAACAACGGGCGCGGGGAATGCAACGGCTTCAGTCATGGGTCTATTCTTGCAGTTACCCGCTGGTAACAACCTACGGTCGCGTAGGTTGGCAGGTTAGAGGCAGGATGAGAAGCGTGAGTGACGTGAATTCATTGGTCCGGCCGGACGACCCGGCCCAAAAGCATCCCTGGAGCCGATACGTAGCGCTGGGAGACTCGTTCACCGAAGGCATCGGCGACCCCGAGCCGCAGAACCCCGGTGGTTTCAGGGGATGGGCTGACCGCGTAGCCGAAGAGCTGGGCCGCGGCCACGAAGACTTCGCCTACGCCAACCTCGCCATCCGGGGCAGGCTTCTGCAGCAGATCATCGACGAGCAGGTGGGACCCTGCCTGGAGCTGCAGCCCGACCTCGTCTCCATTTCCGCCGGTGGCAACGACCTCATCCGGCCCGGGGGCGATCCCGACCTTTTGGCAGAGAAGCTGGATGCCGCCGTCGGGCAGTTGGGCTCCGGGGGCGCCACCGTGGTGCTGTTCAACGGGCCCGACACCGCGTCATCCGTACTGGGCCGCATCCGCGGCAAGGTGGCCATCTACAACGAAAACCTCCGCACCGTGGCCGCGCGGCACGACGCCATCATCGCTGACATGTGGTCGCTCAGGCAGCTGGCAGATGTCCGGATGTGGGACGAAGACCGCCTCCACTTCTCGCCCCTGGGGCATCACACCATCGCCATGATGGTCCTCGAAGCACTGAACGTTCCGCACACCCTGGAGCCGTTGAGCCCCAAGCCACTCCCCCCGCGGACGTGGCGCGAGGCGCGTTCCTCGGATCTGGTGTGGGCCCGGGAGTACTTTGTGCCGTGGGTGATCCGCCGGTTGCGCCACCAGTCTTCAGGGGACGGGATCTCACCCAAGCGCCCGACGCCGGGACCCGTGTTCGGACCCGGCAGCACCATGGTGCCGCGCGGCTAGGCAGGGACCGGTCGTGCACGGTGTGACAGGCCAGGCAGCTGCCGTCGTCGACGTCCGCCTGCGGCGGCAACGGCTTCGGCCGCCCTATGGCGCAGACGTAGCCGGCGTCCTGCGACACCTCCTTGCGGTGCAGTCGCAGGAGTTCGCCTACGCGCGCTGGTCCATTGCCCAGCGCACTCCCGGGGCCACAGCCGACGACGTCGAGCAGGCCGTGGCAGACGGGACGATCCTCCGGACCCACATTCTGCGGCCCACCTGGCATTTCGTCCACCGGGACGATCTTGGCTGGTTGATGGCGTTGTCCGCCGAACGCCTTCATCAGGGCAACAAGGGAATGTACCGGCAAACCGGCGTGGATACGGAAACCGCCGCCCGCAGCGGACGGATCCTGGCCGAAGCGGTGGCCGGCGGCAAACACAAGACGCGCGAAGAGCTGGGACAGGTGCTGGAGAGCGCCGGGCTGCCGGGAAAGGGCCTGGGCTTCATTTACCACCTGATGCACGCAGAAACCAGCGGAATCCTGGTCAGCGGCGCGCCGGTGCGTTCAACCGGCGGCGCCCTCAAGCAGACCTATGCACTCTTCGAAGAGCGGGTTCCCAACGCCTCCGGTCTTCAGGAAAGGCCGGGCTTCCGGGGTGACGAGCGCGACCACGCACTGGCACGGCTGGTTCTACGCTACTTCGGCAGCCGGGGTCCTGCGACCGTGAAGGACTGTTCTGTGTGGTCCGGACTGACCATGCAGGACATCCGCCGCGGCCTGGATGCTGCCCGTTCCCTGTCCGCGGAACTCACCACGATGGACGTGGACGGCGTGGAATGCCACGTGGCTGCGGAGGAAGTGGAGTCCCTGGCCCGGTCCGGGCAGCCGGCCCGTCCCGGGCAGGCACTCCCCCGGACGCGGCAGGCGGAGCCCAGGATCGACCTCGTCCAGTGCTATGACGAATACATCATGGGCTACTCCCAAACCCGGCACTACCTGGGCGGAACAGCACCTTATTTTCCGGAGGACAAGGGTCCCATGCACGCGGTGTTGCTGGATGGCCGGCTGGCCGGTTGGTGGCGACACAGGCTCTCGGGCGGAGTATGCGGGCTGGAAGTGCGCATGAACCGTGAACCCGGGCCGGAGGAACAAGCAGCGCTGGACGCCGAGGCCCAACGCTACGGTCAGTTCCTGCGCCTGCAGACGTCGCTGGTGTAACGGCCACCCGTGGTTCCAACAGCCACCGCACCGCTACGCGAAGAACGCCTCGCGGAGCTGGGTGGAAAGCTGGCCGATTTCCGTGAGGAAGCCGTCGTGCCCGATCGGCGCTTCAATGACATGAACAGGGACCTGCCCGGGCAGGTGCGCGGCCAGTTGCCGGGACTGCTCCGGAAAGTAGAGCCTGTCCGTGTCCACTGCCGCGACAAAGAACTCGGCGGTGGCCCGTCCGAGGGCTTCCTGGAGGCTGCCGCGACCACGGGAAACATCGTGGGACATCAGCGCTTCAGTGATGGCGATGTAGCTGTTGGCGTCAAAGCGGCGGACCAGCTTGGTGCCTTGGTGGTCCAGGTAGCTCTCCACCTGGTAGCGGCCGCGTTCGCCCAACACAGCGGCGGCCAGGGGCGTCTCCTGGTGCTGGGCTTCCCTGCCGAAGCGGACATCAAGTTCCAGCGCTGACCGGTAGGTGATGTGCGCGATGCGCCTCGCCAGTGCCAGGCCCGCCTCCGGAGCCGGTCCGTCGTAGTAGTCGCCGTTGTTGAAGTGGGGGTCCTGGCGGATGGCCAAGGTCTGCGACTGGGCAAAGGCGATTTGCTCGGCGGTGCTGTAGGCACCGACTGAGATGACTGCGCATCGTTTGACGCGGTCAGGAAAAGTCACGGCCCATTCAAGGGCCCGGGCACCACCCATGGAGCCGCCAAGCACCGCATGCCACTGGCGGATCCCCAGCGTGTCGGCAAGACGGGCTTCGGCTTCGGTGCTGTCCCGCAGGGTGACCAAGGGGAAGCGGGACCCCCAAGGACGTCCGTCCGGGGCCGTCGAGGACGGTCCGGTGCTTCCGTAGCATCCGCCCACAATGTTGATGGAGACCACGAAGAACCGGTCGGTGTCGATCGTGGCGCCGGGACCCACCAACTGCTCCCACCAACCGTCCTCGTCGGTGGCACCCTTGGCTACGTGCGTGCTTCCCGTCAGCGCATGCTGGATCAGGACAGCGTTCGATGCATCGGCATTCAGCCGTCCCCACGTCTCGTAGGCCAGGACGACATCAGGAAGGAAGCCGCCCGCTTCAAGTTCCAGGGAACCGATGCCCGCGTATTTGACGATGCCGTCTTCTTCGCCCGATTTTGGGAGTGCTGCAGCAGTAATGGTCATTCCTTTGACACCTATCGTCGCGCTTGCCCATCGCCACTTCTGCGACAGGCCAGGTCCTCACCCGGGGCACCCCACCGCGGAGGAGGGTTGCCGGCCAGCAAGCCGGGGCTATGCGCTGGCACTCATGACCTAATACGTAGAGTCTAGGAAGAACATGGCGGTTCTGGCGAAGAATGTGACAGCAGTGTGACGGTTTTTCACTGCCTGGTTCGCCAAAGACCCCGCACGGGCCCCGTCCGGCGAACATTCGACCGGCGGGGCCACGCCAGGGCCTTGCAGAGCCTACGCGCCCTTGGCGGCGCGGAAGCCGGCTTCGAGGTCGGCGATGATGTCGTCGACGTGCTCGATGCCCACAGCCAGGCGGACGAGACCCGGGTTCACGCCTGCTGCCACCTGCTGTTCCACGGTCAGTTGGCTGTGGGTAGTCGACGCCGGGTGGATGACCAGGGACCGGACATCGCCGATGTTCGCAACGTGAGAGTGCAGTTCCAGGGCATCCACAAAGCGCTTGCCTGCCTCGACTCCGCCCTTGATGGTGAAGGCCACCACGGCACCCGTACCGCGTGGACCGTACTTCCGGCCGCGTTCGAACCAGGTGCTGGACGGCAGCCCGGCGTAGGCGACGGATTCGACGTCGTCGTGCGCTTCCAGCCATTGCGCCACTGCCGTGGCGTTGGCGACGTGCCGTTCCACCCGGAGGCTCAGGGTTTCCAGGCCCTGCGCAATCAGGAAAGCATTGAACGGAGACACTGCGGAGCCGAGATCGCGGAGCAACTGGACCCGCGCTTTGAGGATGTAGGAAAGGTTGGCGCCCAGTGCTCCATCCTTCCCGAGGTCACGGGCATAGACGAGGCCGTTGTAGCTGGGATCCGGCGTGTTGAAGTTGGGGAAGCGGTCCGGGTCCTTGCCGAAGTCGAAGTTGCCCGAGTCCACGATCACGCCGGCGATCGCCGCACCGTGACCACCCAGGTACTTGGTGGCTGAGTGCACCACGATGTCCGCACCCCACTCGATGGGACGGATCAGGTAGGGAGTGGAAAGGGTGTTGTCCACGATCAGCGGCACGCCGGCATCGTGTGCCACCTGAGCGATCCCCTCGATGTCCAGGACATCCTGGCGCGGGTTGGACACCACCTCGCCAAAGAAGAGCTTGGTGTTGGGCTGGACGGCGTTGCGCCACTGATCCAGGTTGTCCGGATCCTCAACGAAGGTCACGGCAATCCCGAACTTCTTCAGCGTGTGCGCCAGGAGGTTATACGTGCCCCCGTACAGGCTGGGGCTGGCCACCACATGGTCGCCGGCTTCGGCGATGTTCAGGATGGCGAACGTTTCCGCTGCCTGGCCCGAACTCAGCAGGAGGGCGCCGAGCCCACCTTCCAGGCTGGCAATGCGCTGCTCCACGGCATCCTGGGTGGGGTTGCCGATCCGGGTGTAGATGGGCGCAAGCTCAGCCAGGGCAAACCGGTTGGCAGCACTCTCGGCACTGGGGAACACGAACGAGGTGGTCTGGTAGATCGGAAGCGAACGCGCCCCTGTTGCAGCGTCAGGTTCCTGGCCTGCATGGATCTGGCGGGTTTCAAAGGACCATCCCTGTGACATTGCGTTCTCCTCTTCGTAGCGCATGGGTTTTCAGTTGGTGGTGCCGGGTGGGTTGCGGCCAGTCTAGGAACCCGCCCGCGACTTGGACAGCTTTATGACGAAGACAGTATTTTTCGGTCCCCGCGCGTCTGTTCCGGGTCCAGCCATGACGGTTCCGCTACCCGGGCGGCAACATCCCACCTTGGTTAGGCTTGACTTAGCTGAGACCCCGATCACAAAGTGCCAAGATGAAGCCATGCGCATGGATCACGTCTCTTACGCTTGTGAAAAAGATGGCCTTTTGGCCACCACCGAACGAATTTCCGCGGCTCTGGGAGTGGACGCAGTGCGGGGCGGAGTGCACCCGCGCTTCGGCACCCGGAACATGATCATTCCCCTGGCGGACAACAAATACCTGGAAGTCGTGGAGGTCCTGGACCACCCTGCCTCCGACAAGGCACCCTTCGGCCAGGCAGTACGGGCACGTTCGGCTGCCGGCGGTGGCTGGATGGGCTGGTGCGTCGCCGTTGACGACCTCGTCCCCTTTGAAGACCGCCTCGGCCGCTCCGCCGTTCCGGGCAACCGCAAGTTTCCCGATGGCCGGGAACTCGTGTGGCAGCAGATCGGCATCCTCGGCCTGATCGCCGATCCCCAGGTGCCGTACCTGCTGAAGTGGGAAGGTGACCCCTCCCTGCATCCCTCCAAGGTCTACGAGAGCGACGTCAAGATGTCCAGCCTGACCATCGCCGGGTCGGCTCAACGCGTCACCGAGTGGCTGGGCGAGCCCGTGGAGAAGCCCCTGGAAGACGTGGCAGTCCAGTGGATGGCTCCGCACGGAACCCCGGGCATCATGTCGGTGACCTTCGAAACGTCATCGGGAGCCGTCACCATCTGACGCGTTCTGCCAGAAACTTCGGCCGCCATCAGCGGGTGCCAACGACGTCACCCACCGATGGCGGCCGAATACCTTTAAGCTCCTTCAAGCTGCTTTAAGCTCCGAACGCGGCCCAGGCCGTGGCGTTATCCGAGTCCCACGGCCTTGCCGAAGAGGCTGAATCCCACAAAGGCCACAATGTCCAGCAGGGCGTGGGCGATGACCAAAGGCATGACGCGCTTGGTCTTCGTGTACAACCATGCGAACACCAGGCCCATGACCACGTTGCCGATGAACGGCCCAAAGCCCTGGTACAGGTGATAGCTCCCCCGCAGCAACGCACTGGAGATGATCGCCAGGGGCACGCTCCAGCCGAACTTTCCGAAGCGGTCCATCAGGTACCCCACCACGATCACTTCCTCGACGATCGCGTGACGCAGGGCGGAAAGGACCAGGACCGGCACAGTCCACCAGTAGGCGTCCAACCCGCTGGGGATGATGGCCGTGGTGATGCCCAGGGCGCGGCCGGCCGCATAGAGCCCCAGCGACGGTATGCCGATCGCCGCAGCGAGGCCCAGCCCCTGCAGTGTGTCCTTTCCGGGCCGGGAGAAGTTGAAGCCCAGGCGCGCGAACGCCGAACCGGCGGGGGCGTGAAGGGACAGGAAGTAGAACACCAGGACCACGGGCACCAGGGCGAACATGATGTCCAGCAGCTGGTACGTGAGGTCGAAGTACTCCCGGGTACTTTGGGACCTGTTAAGCGTGGACGTCGCTTCCGACAGCGGAGCGCGGGTCAGTTTATCCAGGAGTTGGACCACCGAATACACGGCGGACTGGCCCAGCGAGAGGCCCAGGACAATCAGGACCTCTGCCCGCAGGCGGCGACGGGAAGCAAGAAGCATGTACCTATCTTGCCTGCAGTTCCTGCGACTTTCCCGAAGGAACCCGGAGGCAGCTCAGGCGGGAGGCGCGACGATGACCTCCGTGCCCTTTGCCTCGAACGCCGCCTTGTCCGCTGCGCTGATGCCGGAGTCCGTGATGAGGTGGCGGAAATCGTAACCGGCCATGGCCGCGAAGGAACGCCGGCCGACCTTGGATGAATCGGCCACCACGTAGGATTCGGTGGCGCGGCGTGCCATGACGGTGTTCACCATGGCTTCGCCCTCGTCCGTGATGGTGGGGCCAAGATCCGGATCCACGCCGTTGACGCCGACGAACGCGATGTCCAGGGCGACTTTCTGCATGATGACGTCCGTGTAGGGTCCCACGAGCTCATAGGAGCGGGTGTTCAGGATGCCGCCCGTGACCATGATCTTGATGTTGGGCCGCACGGCCAGTTGCGAGGCAATGTTGATGGCGTTCGTTACTACTGTCAGCGTGGGCCGGTTGGACGGGGCGTTCAGGTCTTCGCGTGTGGAGAGCAACTGGGCCAGGGCCGTGTTGGTGGTTCCGCCGGTCAGGCCGATCACGGATCCGGGACTGATGAGTGCCGATGCCGCCTGGGCGATGTCCTGCTTGGCCTCGGCGTGGTCGTCGCGGTTGTACCGGCCGGGAAGGTCGTACGCCACGGAGCCGGTGGTGGCACCGCCACGGGTACGGCTCAGGAGGCGCTGTTTGGCGAGGCTGTCCAAGTCCCTGCGGGCGGTGGCAGGCGATACGCCGAGCCGCGTCACGATGTCCTCGACTTCCACATGGCCGGATTCGGCGAGGAGGTCAAGGATAGCGGTCAGCCGATCGGTGCGGGTCATGACAAGCCTTTCGCGGATGTGTCTATTTCGCTTTGGCGAACAGCGTCAGCATACGTGCAGATTCCATCACCAGGGCGTCCCGGCCGGCCGTGATGTACTTCCGCGAATCCACTGCTGCCGGATGGGCGTCGAGGTACTCGCGGACGGCACGGGTGAAGAACCCATTGAAATGTGTGGATACGTTGATCTTAGTCATACCGGCACCGATAGCGGCTACGAGCATACCGTCTGTGACGCCGGAGGATCCATGGAGGACCAGCGGTTTGCCGACGGCGGCCTTGAGGCTGGCGATCAGGTCCAGGTCCAGCGTGGCGCTCCGCTCCGTCATGGCATGCGAGGAGCCCACGGCCACGGCGAGCGCATCAACGCCCGTGGCTTCAACGAACGCCCGTGCCTCACCCGGGTCGGTGCGGACACCGGGCGCGTGGGCGCCGTCCTTGCCACCGACCTTGCCGAGTTCGGCTTCCACATAGACTCCACGGTCATGGGCGTAGCGGGCCACTCGCCGTGTGACCTCCACGTTCCAGTCGTAGGGCAAATGGGCGCCGTCGAACATTACGGACCCGAATCCGAGGTCCACGGCGGCCAGAGCGAGGTCTTCGGACTCGGCATGGTCCAGGTGCACGGCCACCGGCACCGCTGCGTCCCGGGCAATGGCCAGGGTTGCGGCAGCAAGGGGTTCGAGGCCACCGTGGTACTTGGCGCAGTTCTCCGAAATCTGCAGGATCAGGGGCACCCCTGCCGCTTCGGCACCAGCTACCAGCCCTTCTGCCGTTTCGACATGGAGGACGTTGAACGCGCCTTGTCCGGTGCCCTCCGCCGCGGCCCTGTCCATCAGTTCCCTGGTATTGACCAGCGTCACAGGGTCTCCTTCCATGTCACGATCAGTTGATCTTCAAGTTCCTTGTACTGCGGCGATATTTCGCCCGCCGCTGGCATCAGCACGGCGGCCGCCGACCAGGCCGTGGCGCGTTGGAGTAACAGGCGTGGTTCCGTCACGCCTTCGGCGAGCGCGACGGCGGCAGCCGCCACACCGGCGTCGCCCGCTCCTGTGGGATTCCCGCTCAATGGAGCCGGCAGCCGCGCACTCCAGTAGCCGCCGGGGGCAGCGTGGTCGAAGGCGAGCATGCCGTCAGCCCCGGCGCTGACGAGTACCGTCCTGGCGCCCAACGAAATCAGCCAGAGGGCGGCCTCCTCCAGGCTCTGCTTCCCCGTCGCTTCGGCGAGTTCATGGTGGTTGGGTTTGAGGACATCGGCACCTGCCCGGGCTGCGGCGATAATCGCCGGACCGGAGGTGTCGATGATGGCTGGTATCCCGGCGTCGTGGGCCAGCTCCACCAGGAAGGGGTAGAAGTCGGCGGGAGCATCCGGCGGCAGACTGCCGGAACCTACCAGGACGGCGGCAGCTTGGTGGCCGTCACCGCCCTGGACGGCTGTCACGACGGCGGCACGCAGCGAGCGCCAGTCGTCCGGCAGGAGGGCCTGGCCTTCTTCGTTGAAGATGGAGGTCTCCCCTGCAACGGTGTCCACCAAGGCGATACTCCGCCGGGTTTCGGCGGCGACGTTCACGAGGCTGTGCGGCACGCCGCTGGTCCACAGCTCGGCGGCGAGGGTTTGTCCGGCGGCACCTCCTGTTGGGGCAACGGCGAGGACGGGATGCCCTACCTGGTGTGCCACCCTGGCGACATTGAGTCCCTTGCCTCCGGCGCGGCTCAGGGGTGTTGGAACCCGGTGGCTGGCACCCTCGGTGATGCCGTGCACCGTGTAGGTCATGTCGATCGCCGGGTTGGCAGTGACGGTGACGATGCGGTTCATGGGGTGGTCCCCAGCAGTGCCCTCGCGTTCAGGGCGGCTCCGAGCAACCCGGCGTCCTGTCCAAGTTGGGCACGGATCAGTTGGGGCCGGCGTTGGAAGTCCAGGGTCCGGTCCACGCGCGCCCTCAGGGGTTGGAGCAGTTCTTCGCCCGCTTCGGCGAGGCCGCCGCCGATCACCACGGCCTCGGTGCCCATGATGTTGACGCACTGGCAGATGGTAAAGGCGAGGGCATCCAGGGCATCGGACCAGACCCGGGCAGCGAGCTGGTCTCCTGCCTTCGCCCGGAGGAGGACGTCGCGGGCACCGGTGACTGGCGCACCGGATCCGGCGGCATACCGTTTGGCAATGGCACCCGCTGAGCCGACCGCCTCAAGGATGGTGGCCCCGGGAAGGCCTGGACCGGCGTCGGGGTTGGGAACCTGGGCATGGCCCAGTTCGCCGGCGAACCCGCCAGCGGTGACCGGGCTCCCGCCGGAGAACACGGCGGCAGCGATACCAGTGCCCACCACCATGACCACCACGTCTTTGAAGTCCCTGGAGCCGCCGAAGCGGTGCTCCACCGCAGCTGCCGATCGGACATCGTGGTCGAAGGCCACGGGAATCCCCAGCCGCTTGCTGGCCTCAGCGGTGAAGGGAAAGTCGCGCCATCCCAGGTTGGCCGAATAAACGCCGATGCCCTCCACGGGGTCGACGATGCCGGGCACGATCACGCCGGCCGCCTTGGGCGGGATGCCGGGAAACTCCGCGGCGAGTTCGTCCGCGAGGACTGCGAGGCGGTCGAGGACCGCCTCCCCGGGGTGGATAGGGTCCACGGGGGTGGGGACGCGCCGCAGTCCGAGGACCGTTCCCTGGGTATCCACGAGTCCTGCCTTGACGTCCGTGCCTCCGACGTCGAAGGCCAGGACTGCCGACTGGGCGGCTCCGAGAACCATGGCGGGGCCTAGGCTGTTGCGTCGAGGATGACGGAGCGGGTCAGGTTGCGGGGCAGGTCCGGATTGAGGCCGCGTGCGCGTGCACGTTCCAGCGTGACTTTGTGGACCCGGGCCAGTTCCGCCAGCGGGTGCTTTTCGGTGTGGAGGTACAGGGCGCCCGTGACGGCCATGTCATTGTCCAGGCCTTCGGGCTGCTGGCCGAACAACCAGGTCACCCGGCCGGGAGCGGCGATGGAGATCGGTCCGTGGCGGTACTCCATGGCCGGGTAGGACTCGGTCCAGCCCTGGACGGCTTCGCGCATTTTGAGGCCTGCCTCGTGGGCGAGGCCGATGGTCCATCCGGTGCCCAGGAAGGTGAACTGCTCGGCGTCCAGCAGTTCCTGCGCCACGGGTTCTGTTACGGCACCGCGGGCGTCGGCAATGGCCGTCGTGAGGTCGACGCCCAGGCTGGCCAGCAGGTACACCAGGGCAGAGGTTGCGAACCGCGTCTGCACCACGGAGCGCTCATCGGCGTAGGGCAGGCCGATCACGGCGTCCGCCAGTTCCACGATGGGCGATGACGTATCACCGATGATCGCTACCGTCGGGACGAGCCCCTTCAGTGCACCCAGAATCTCCAGCACCTCGGTGGTGGTGCCGGAGCGCGTGATGGCCACAACGGCGTCATACTGCCGTTCCGGGCTGTTGTTGTTCAGGAACGCCTCGGAGGCGGCGAAAGCATCGGTCACGCCCTTGCCCGCTGATTCACGTGCTGCGGCGTAGCTCTGTGCCATGAACCAGGACGTGCCGCAGCCGATCACGGCGATGCGCTGGCCGTCGGCGGGGAGGAGGTTTTCCGCAGCGGCTTGTTCGATGGCGCGCTGCCATACCGCAGGCTGCGATGTGAGTTCTTCTTCCATGAAGGCACCCAGGATGTTGTGGCTCATAGCGTGTTCTGCTCCCGCTCAACTAATGACGTTTCTTGATCCAAGAAAACACTAAACGATCATTTTCAATCTCACAAGGATCATCTACTGGAGTGGATACAGCCATTGGCACCCTGGGGACGAACGCTTCGCTCAATCGCTCATTCCTGTTCCCCCTTGTTCGCTTTAGTCAATTCGGCGTTAAGTCTTGTCAACTTCTGTGCAATGAAGCAGTCTTAGGAGCGCTAGATAGAAGTTGATTGTTTCGAGCACAAAAAGATCATGAAGGAGCACCATGCCCGAGCCTTCCTCCATCAGACGACTAACGGCGCTCAGTCTGGCCTGCGTCGTCGCCTCATCCACGCTGGGACTCTTGGCCCTGCACCCGACGCCTGCGTCAGCGGTGACGGAAACTGCGGGCAGCACCACCCTGCAGTCCGGTCAGCTCAGCGTTGACGTCTCCACCACGTTCCCCCAGGTCCTGAACTACACCGACACTGCCACCAGGGCATCGCTGCCCGGCACGCCCGCTTCGCTGAAGACCATCACCATCAACGGCACCGAATACGAGGTTGAGGGGACATCCACGACGTCCGGCAAGGACACGATCGACTACGTCCTCACCGTGCCCACGTTTGGAAACGCCACCATCAAGGCCCGGCTGTCCGTGAAGAAGAATGTGGTCTCGTTCAACGTCACCGAGATCAAGGATTCCCCGGAATTCCTGGTCAAGACCTTGCAGCTCCCCCGCCTCAACCTCGTCACCGTGGATTCCACGCAGCCCGGGGCCCAGGTCTCCACGGCCAACCTGTCCGTGGACCGCAGCGTCACCGGCGACGAGTTCACGCCCATCACCGCCTCTACCCCCGTGGATACAGCAGCCAAGAGCTCTGCGTACGCACTGGCCAACACCTCCGCGCTGGGGGCCGCGTTGGAATCCAATGCCCTCTATGACACCTCGTCAGGACCGGGTTCCAAGGACCGCGGCCGGTTCTGGCGCCAGGCGGTGTCCAACGGGACCGACGGAGTCTCCATGGGAATCGCGAGCGGCCAATGGCTCTACCGCGCCGAGGGTTCGGACACCACGGAGGAACTGCCGTGGACGCGCGTGGCCATCACCCCCGACGCCAACTCTGACGGCATCGTCGACTGGCAGGACGCCGCCATCGCCATGCGCTCAATCCAAGTCAGCGCCAACAAAGGCGAACAGACCCCGGACAATGTGGTCACCCACATTCCCTTCAATTTCGCCTCCCAGGCCACCCACCCCTTCCTCCGCACGCTGGACGACGTCAAGCGGATTTCCCTGGCCACCGACGGGCTGGGGCAGGTTGCCATGCTCAAGGGCTACACCAGCGAGGGCCACGACTCTGCCAACACCGATTACGGTGACAACTTCAACACCCGTGCCGGCGGCTTGGAAGACCTCAACACACTGGTCAAGGAAGGCAAGGACTGGAACGCCAGCTTCGGTGTCCACATCAACGCCACCGAGATCTACCCCGAGGCCAAGTCCTTCAGCGAAGACCTGCTCAGGGCGGACAAGGCCCTCGGGTGGAACTGGCTGGACCAGTCCTACTACATCAACCAAAGGCACGACATTAACTCGGGCAAACTGGCCCAGCGCATCAAGGAACTGCGCGAGGCCACGGACAAGAACCTGGATTTCGTGTACGTCGATGTCTACTACGAGTACGGCTGGCTGGCCGAACGCCTGCAGCAGGAACTGGTCAAGAACGGCTTCCGCGTAGGTTCCGAGTGGGCGGACCACCTGTCCCGGAACAACACGTGGTCGCACTGGGCCAACGACGAGAAGTACGGCGGTTCCACCAACAAGGGCATCAACTCCCAGATCCTCCGGTTCATCAACAACAGCCAGTCCGACGTCTGGAACCCCGATCCCAAGCTCGGGGTAAGCCACATCGTCGAGTTCGAAGGCTGGACCGGCCAGAACGACTTCAACGCGTTCAGCGAGAACATCTGGACCGCCAACCTGCCGGCCAAGTTCCTCCAGCACCACCCGATCACCAAGTGGACCGCGGACCGCATCGACCTCACTGATGGCGTGGCGGTCACCGGGAATACCGCTGAAGCCCGCAACATCACCGTGGGTGGAGCCTCCGTCCTCTCCGGCGGTTCCTATCTCCTGCCGTGGTCCTCCAAGGAGAACAACACCTTGGACAAGATGTACCACTACAACCCCACGGGCGGCTCCAGCACGTGGACACTGACCAAGGACTTTGCCAACGCCAAGTCCCTGGAACTGTTCAAGCTGACGGACAACGGACGGGTGAAGGTCGCGGACGTGCCTGTCATCAACGGACAGGTCAGCCTCGCCGCGGACGCCAAACAGCCGTATGTGCTCACTGCGAAGAACAACGCACTTCCCAAGAACGCTTCCTTCGGTTCCGGAACTTCGTTCAACGATCCCGGCTTCAACGGAGCCGACCTCACCGCCTGGAACCCCACCGGAACCGTCACCCAGGTGCGTGACGACAAGGGCCGCCGCTTCGCCCAATTGGGCGCGTCGCCGTCGTCGATCAGCCAGGACGTAAAGCTCGACGCCGGAACCCAGTCAGTGAGTGCGTGGCTGGAAATCCAGCCGGGCAAAACGCGGCCCACCACACTGTCGGTGACGGTCGATGGCAAGACCGAAAGCACCACCATCGATTCCTCGAACGCCGAAAACTTCGTCGCCGGCGACGAAAAGCACGGCACGGCCTTCCAAAGGGTCCGTGTGCTGGTGGACGTGCCGCGCAACGACACCAAGGCAACTGTCACCCTCACGGCGGACGACGGCGACGCCACTGTGCGCGTGGATGACTTCCGGGCGGTGAAAACCTCCCGCGTGGCCACCACCGGCGTGCTCAGCGAAGACTTCGAAAACGTGGACCAGGGTTGGGGACCATTCGTGAAGGGCAACGCCGGAGGGTCTACCGATCCCCGGACGCACATCACCGAACGCAACGAACCCTTCACCCAGAAGGGCTGGCATACCAACGTGATCGACGAGGTTCTGGACGGTCGGTGGTCCTTGATCGCCCACGACGAAAACCGCGCTCCCAATGGAGGACCCGGCATGGTGTACCGCACTACCGAGGCGACAGTTCCGTTCAAGGCCGGTCACAAGTACAAGGTCTCGTTCGACTACCAGAACTCCAAGGCCGGGCAGTACGCCTGGGTTTCGGGTTATGACTCCGCGGCAGGCCCTGCGGTAACAGGCAGCCAGCCGATTGACACCAAGACCTCCACCACGCGGTTCGAGCAGGTCTTCGATACGGGCTTCTGCGGAGACTATTTCGTCGGGCTGCAAAGGACCGGCAGCGCCAACGGCTCGGACTTCACCCTGGACAACCTCCTGGTGGAGGACCTCGGCGCCTCAGATGCCGTCCCGGCATGCGCCCAGCTCACGGCTGCCCTCCAGGACGACGTCATCCAGCAGGGCCAGGCCCAGGATTTCATGACGACGTTCGTGTCCGATGAGCCTGCGGCCATCAAGGATTTGGCCGTGGAACTCGCCTTGCCCGAAGGATGGACAGCGAGCCCGGCCACCCCGTCCACTGCCGGGGACCTGCCAGCCGGTGGCCGCCTCACCACCACGTGGAAGGTCACCGCACCCGCTTCAGCCGACGGTGACTACCCCATCACAGCGACGGCAAAGTACACCACCACCACGGAACCCGCGGGCAGCCGCACCATCAGCACCACGGCCAGCGTCCGGACACTGCCCAAACCGCCGCAGGCCACCGTCTACGCGAGCGACCACCCCTGGGTGAGTGCCACGAACGGCTGGGGACCAGTGGAGAAGGACATGTCCAATGGAGGAACCGGAGCCGGTGACGGCACGCCGCTCACCTTGAACGGCACCGTCTTTGCCAAAGGTCTCGGCGCCCACGCCAACGGCACCATCCGGTACTTCCTCGGCGGCCGTTGCACCACGTTCACCGCCACCGTGGGCATCGATGACGCCCAGCCAACGCGGGGCAGCGTCAAGTTCTCCGTGGTTGCTGACGGTACGGCCAAAGTGACCACGCCAGTGCTTGGACCCACCAGCGCTCCCCTGCCACTGACTGTCGATGTCGCCGGAGCCCAGTACGTGGAGCTAGTGGCCAACGATTCCGGTGACGGCAATGGCAACGACCACGCCGACTGGGCGGACGCCAAGTTCACCTGTTCGTAGGCTATGGCCCCGCTCCTAGAAAGCCTGCCGGCCGGCCCGCCACACCGAGTGCGTGAGCGGAATTCCCGGCCGGTAGGCCAGGTGCGTCGCTGAGGGCGCCTTGAGCATATGCAGGTCCGCGCGATGACCGACGGCGAGCGAGCCCACCGCCCGTTCGCCGTCGACGTCGTTCCCGGACTCCCGGCCCAACGCCAAGGCGCCGCCGTACGTCGCCGCCCGGACGGCCTCGTGGACGCTCAAGCGCATCTGGAGGACCGCCGTCGTCACGCAAAACGCCATGGAACTCGTGTAGGAGGTACCGGGGTTGCAATTCGCGGCGAGCGCGATCTGGACGCCGGCGTCGATCAGCTCCCGGCCAAGGGCCAGGGGTTGCCGGGTGGACAGGTCGCAGGCGGGCAGGCACGTGGCCACGGTGCCTTTTGCGCCGATGCCTGACCGGGCGTCCCAACCTGACCAGGTTTCAGCGAGCGCCTTGATGTCTGCTTCGGAAAGATAGTTCACGTGGTCCACGCTCGCGGCGGCAAACTCCACGGCCAACGCAACGCCCGGGCCCTCGCCCAACTGGTTGCCGTGCACGCGCAGTCCCAGCCCTGCGGCCTGGGCCGCCTTGAGCACCCTGCGGGACTGGTCCTCGGTGAAGGCACCGGTCTCGCAAAAGACATCCGCCCAGCGGACGTGCGGCAGGACGGCGTCGAGCATTTCACCGCAAACCAGGTCCGTGTACTCCTCGGGGTCTGCCCCAGCGGGGACGAGGTGGGCGCCAAGGTAGGTGACCTCATCCACCAGCTCGGCCGCGATCCGGGCGCTGCGGGCCTCGTTCTCCACGTCCAGGCCGTATCCGGTCTTGCTCTCCAGATATGTGGTGCCCTGCGAGAGCGCCTCTTCTACGCGGCCCTTGACCAGCCGGGTCAGCTCCTCGTCGCTGACACTTCGTGTGGCGCCCGTGGTCACGGCAATGCCGCCAGCACTGTAGCTCTCCCCGGCCATGCGTGCCTCGAACTCGGCGGTGCGGTCGCCGGCGAAAACGAGATGGGAATGCGAGTCCACCCAGCCCGGCAGGACGGCGCGGCCCTCGGCGTCGATCCTGTCATCAGCCGCCGGGGCGTCGGCGCTGGAACCGATCCAGGAGATGCGCTCGCCTTCGAACACGATCGCCGCGTCTTTCAGGACCCGATGATCCAGGTCCTGGGTCATCAGTTCGCCGATGTTGGTGATGAGGGTGCTGGCTGGTGTCATGTCCCTATTGTTCAGCGCCGGATGGACCAGCGGACCGCCGCGAGCTGCTCCGCTGTCCGGGATTCCGGACTGCCGGCTTTTGTTTCGCCAAGGATGAGGCCTGCCGCCAGTTCTGCTACCGCGGAACTAGTCTGGAATCCGTAACCGCCCTGGCCGGCCAGCCAAAAGAAGCCGGGGGCCTCGGCGTCGAACCCCACCACGGGAATCCCGTCCGCGGCTTCGGTCCGCAGGCCCGTCCAGGAACGGTCCACCGAGTCGATGCCCAGGGTGGTCACGGTGTTGAGGGTGTCGATGAGTTTGTCCACGTCTCCGGCGTAGGGCCTGGCATCTTCAGCGCCGCTGGGAACGTGCTCGGACGGCGACACCAGCACCTGGCCGCCTTCGGGCCGGAAGTAGAAGGAATCGTCCGCGGCGCAGACCATGGGCGTTTGCGGGGCGAGAGGCGTTCTGACATTGACGATCGCCGCGGTCCGGCGGTACGGCTGGAGTCCCAATTTTTCGACGCCGCTGATGACGGCCAGTTCATCTGCCCACGCGCCCGCGGCGTTAACCACGACGCCGGCTTGGAAGCCTTCGGTGCCGGCGCCCACCTCCCAGCCGCTGCCGATGCGTTGTGCGGAGTGGACGCGCGCTCCGGTGAAGATGTCGACACCCGCCGCTTCAGCCCGTTTGCGGTGGTCGTCCAGCAACAAGGGTGCGTTGCAGCCATACGATCCACTGTCCAGGCCTGCTGCAGTGAAAGAGTCCGGTTTGAGGACCGGGCAGAGCTGGAGTGCCTCGGCATGCGTGATGGTGTGCATGTTGCCGCTGGCTTCTGCTTTGACCTTTTCTTCGTCACCCACCAGCATGAAACCACGCGGAGTCAGGACCGGTTCGGGAAGGTTTTCGTCTCTTGCCCTCATCAGCTCCAAGGTGCGGATAGTCAATTCCTGCACCACGGGCGGACCGTAGCTGGGAATCAGCTGGCGGGCTGAACGTGAGGAGGTGTGGAAGGCCAGGGTGTGCTCGGCTTCCACCAGGGCGACTGAGCACTCTTTCCCCAGGGCTGATGCGAGGGACAGTCCCGCGATCCCACCGCCAACGATTACCACGTCATAATTCGAAGCCATGGTTCCATCCTTCCAGACGCTCTCTCACCAAACACCCCCTCCTGGGCGTCCCTCTCTCACCAAACACCCCCTCCTAGGCGTCCCTCTCTCACCAAACACCCCCTCCTAGGCGTCCCTCTCTCACTTGCCCGAGGGGAGTGAGAGAGGGACGCACCAAAGGGGGTTATCGGTGAGAGAGCGTTCGGCCAAAGGGGGTTATCGGTGAGAGAGGGACGCACCAATGGGGGTTATCGGTGAGAGAGGGTGGTGGGGTCCAGCATCGGTTCTGCCCGTGTCAGGCGACGGCGTCGCGACTCTTGACGAACGCCTGGACGCACGCTTCGACGTCGTCCGTGCTGTGCGCGGCGGAGAGCTGGACGCGGATCCGTGCCGCGCCCTTCGGGACCACGGGGTAGCTGAAGGCGGTGACGAAGACGCCGTGGGACAGCATCTCGTCGGCAATGCGCGCCGCAACCACGGCGTCACCGAACATGACCGGGATGATGGCGTGCTCGCCGTCGAGCAGTTCGAAACCTTCCTCGCTCATCCGGCGACGGAACAGGGCAGCGTTTTCGAACAGGCGCGTCCGCAGCTCACCGGAACCCTGCACGAGTTCCAGGGCCTTAAGAGTGGCAGCCACGATCGCCGGCGCAAGGGAGTTGGAGAACAAATACGGACGGGCCTTCTGGCGCAGCATCGCGACGATCTCGCCGCGGCCGGAAACATAGCCACCGGAAGCGCCGCCCAACGCCTTGCCAAAGGTACCGGTGTAGATGTCCACGCGGTCCGAGACTCCGGCGTGCTCGGGCGTCCCGGCACCAGTGGAACCCATGAAGCCCACGGCGTGGGAGTCGTCAACCATGACCAGGGCGTCGTGCTTCTCGGCGAGGTCGCAGATCGCTTCCAAGGGTGCGAGGTAGCCGTCCATGGAGAACACACCGTCGGTGACGATGATCTTGCGCCGCGAACCCGAGGCCTCAAGGAGCTTGGCTTCGAGGTCTGCCATGTCCTGGTTGGCGTAACGGAAGCGCTTGGCCTTGCTCAACCGGATGCCGTCAATGATCGAAGCGTGGTTGAGGGAGTCGGAGATGATGGCATCGTCCGGGCCAAAGAGGGACTCGAAGACTCCCCCATTGGCATCGAAGCAGCTGGAGAAAAGGATGGTGTCCTCGGTGCCGAGGAAGGCCGAAACGCGGGACTCAAGTTCCAGGTGGAGGTCCTGGGTGCCGCAGATGAACCGAACGGAAGCCATGCCGAAGCCGCGCTCGTCCATGGCGGACTTCGCAGCGGCGATGATCTCCGGGTGGTCGGCCAGGCCAAGGTAGTTGTTGGCGCAGAAGTTCAGTACCTGGTTGGCCGGCTGCCCGAGCTGGCCCGCGGCGATGTGGCTTGCCTGCGGGGAATCGATGTGGCGTTCGGTCTTGAAGAGCCCGGCGCTGCGGATCTCCTCGAGTTCGCCCTGGAGTTGGTCTTTGATGGCTGAGTACATTGAATTGCTCCTGAGGGTTCTAGAGTTCAGTCCAGTCGAGGACCACTTTGCCGCCTACGCCGTTGCGGGCGATCTCGAAGCCCTTCTCCCACTCGGTGGCGGGAAGCTTGTCGGTGATAACGGCCGAGATGTTGCGGTGCAGCACAGGGTTGGAGGACAGCATGGCGCTCATGGCGTACCAGGTTTCGAACATTTCGCGACCGTAGATGCCCTTGAGCGTGAGCATGTGGGTCACCACCTTGCCCCAGTCGATGTCGATGGACTGGCTGGGCAATCCCAACATGGCGATGCGTCCGCCGTGGTTCATGTTGTCGATCATCTCAGGCAGCGCCGTGGGGTGTCCCGACATTTCCAGGCCGATATCGAAGCCTTCGCGCATGCCCAGCTCCTGCTGTGCCTCGCGGACGCGCATCCTGGACACGTCGACGGCGAGGTCCACGCCCAGTTGACGGGCCAGTTCCAGGCGCGGCGCCGAAACGTCGGTGATGGCGATCTTGCGTGCCCCTGCGTGACGCGCCACGGCAATGGCCATGAGGCCGATGGGTCCGGCGCCCGTGATGAGGACATCTTCACCGACCAGCGGGAAGCTCAGCGCCGTGTGCACGGCGTTGCCGAAGGGGTCGAAAATGGCACCGAGCTCGGGGGTGACGGATTCGTCGTGGTGGACCCAGACGTTGGTCTCCGGGATCACGACGTATTCGGCGAACGCACCATCGCGCTGCACGCCCACGGAAACCGTGTGGATGCACATTTGCCGGCGGCCTGCGCGGCAATTCCGGCAGATCCCGCAGACCACGTGGCCTTCGCCGGAGACGCGGTCGCCGACCTTGACATCGCGCACGTCCTCGCCGATTTCCACCACTTCTCCGTAGAACTCGTGCCCGGCAATGAGCGGAGTCTGGATGATGCTTTGGGCCCAGGCATCCCAACTCTGGATATGGAGATCGGTGCCGCAGATGCCGGTGGTCATGACCCGGATCTTGACGTCGGACGGGCCCGTTGCGGGCTCGGGCCGATCGACGAGTTCGAACCCTTCGTGGGGTCCGGATTTGTAGAGAGCCTTCATGGGGTTCCTCACTGGCTGGGTGCTTCGTTGCTGCTGAGTCCATTGAAGACCCACGCATGGTTTAGCACAACTAGATTCTTCTCAATCAACGATTTAGCATTTGCTAATGGAAATTCATCAGCTGCAGATGCTCCGCGAACTCGGCGACCTGGGCAGCGTAAAAGCCGTGGCGGAGACCCTCATGGTCACGCCCTCCGCGGTTTCGCAGCAATTGGCCCTGTTGCAGAAATCCGTTGATGTGCCGCTGACCCGCAAGGAAGGCCGCGCCTTGGTGCTCACTGACGCAGGCCGCGTCCTCGCGGAGGCGGGTGCCGCCGTCGTCAATGCCATGGCAGACGCGCGGGCCGCAATCGGCGCGTACCACGAAGCTCCGGACTCGACTGTCAGCGTGAGCGCGTTCCACAGCGCCGGCCAAGCCTTGTTCGCGCCCTTGGCTGCATTGCTCCGCGCGCAAAAAGCGTCCGACGGCGGTGCGTCGCCGCTGCTGCGACTCTCCGATGAGGATGTGGCCCAGGAGGATTTCCCGGGGTTGGTGGCCCGCTACGATCTTGTCCTGGCCCACAGGATGGACAACAGCCCGCCATGGCCGGAAGACAAGGTGGCGGTGATCCCGTTGGCGGACGAGCCACTGGACATTGCTTTGCCGGCAGGACACCCGCTGGCGTCCCGGCGCGAACTCGAGCCTGCCGACGTCGTCGACGAACCGTGGGTGACCAGCCGCGACGGGTACTCGCCCGCGGACGTGCTGGCCGCCGTCGTGGCTGTCAGCGGACGCCCGGCGGAAGTCCTGCACCGCATCAACGACTATTCAACGGTGGCGGCCCTCGTTTCCGCAGGGGGTTCGATCGGGTTGCTGCCGAGGTTCACCGCGCGGCGGGTGCTGGATGCCGGCGTGGTGCTGCGTCCCCTTGCCGGGGTGAACTCGGTGCGCAAGATCGACATCCTGGCCCGTCCGGAGACCCTTAAGCGGAAATCGGTCATGACGGTGTGCGAGTCACTTCAAACCGTCATGACCGGGCTCTCCTCACCCAACTAGGTCGCATTTGTGCGCGTTTTGAGCGCTCAAACGCGCTTAACTGCGACCCAGTTGGGTACGCGGGGGTGGTTCAGTCGCGGACCAGGGCGGGCTGGCCGGCGTCGAAATACTCCACCAATCCGGCGGGCAACTCCGGCACCTCCCGGGCGGAGCCATCGCCGCGCAAAGACTCGGCCGCGAGGATGCCGGCGACCACCGCCTGCCGCGCCGCAACGGGGCTGGTCTGGGTGGCGCCGCCCTCCGCAGCAAACCGCAGGAACTCCTCGACCAGCCGCGGATCGGCTCCGCCATGCCCGCCATCGCCGTCCTGGATGGTGATCACCTGGTCAGGCTCCCCCCGCCCGGACGTCCGGGAGGTCCACACATTGATGGTCTCCCCCGGGCCATCGCCGAAGTTCTCGATCCGGCCCTTGGTGCCGATGATGGTGTAGTTCCGCCAATAGTCCGGAGTGAAGTGGCACTGCTGGTAGGAGGCCAGCACGCCGTTGTCCAGGACCATGTTCATCATGGAGATGTCCTCCACATCGATGACCTCGGCCAGGTCCTTCTGCTCCGTCGGCGGCCAATTGTCCAGGGAGAACCAATCCCCCATCCGTTTGCCGTCATTGTTGCCGCGGTTCGGCACCCCGCCGTACACAGCCAGGTCCCCCACCGCGGCGACGCGCTTGGTGTAACCGCCGGCCAGCCAATGGATGACGTCGATGTCGTGGGCACCTTTCTGCAGCAGCAGAGAGGTCACGTTCGCGCGTTGGGCATGCCAGTCCTTGAAGTAGAAATCGCCCCCATGACCCACAAAGTGGCGGCACCAGATCGCCTTGACCTCGCCGATGGTGCCCTCCTCGATGAGCTGCCGCATCTGGACCACCACCGGCATGTGCCGCATGTTGTGCCCGACATAAAGCCGGGTCACTGTTTCATACGCCGTCTGCAGGACAAGATCTGCAGCTTCGACCGTGACATCCAACGGCTTCTCGCAGAACGTGGGGATTCCCGCCTTCAGCGTGCGGACAGCGACGGCGGCATGCTGGTTGTCGGGTGTCAGCACCATGACGGCGTCCAACCCGGCGGCCAGCAACTCCTCGAGGTCGGCGGTGATGCGGGCCGAGGGGATGCGGTCGGCGGCATCCGCCCGGCCGCGCTCGCTGAGGTCGCACACGATCGTGACCTCAGACCCTTCGCCCGGCTTGTGGGCGTGCTTCCACAGCCCTGAGCGCAGGCCGAAACCTACGATGCCGACCTTCAAATCCTTTTCCATGGTGTACAAGGTTCTTTCTGCTGGTTGTTAGTTGTGTCTGTTGGCGGCGCTGCGATGGGGCGCCGATTCCCTCACGAACAGGTGCCAGGGGAAGTCCAGGACGGTGGGTGTTTCCGGGCCGCCCTGGTCTGTGGCCCGCTGCAGGAGCAGGTGGGCCAGTTTGTCGAAGAAGTCCACCGGACCCACTGTGCTCAGGGACGGTGACATCCGCTCCCCCTCCACGGTGTTGCCGACGCCGATGATGTCTACGTCCTTCCCAACAGCGAGCCCGAGTCGTTGGGCGGCGTTGATCGCACTGACGGCGGCATAGTCCGTGGTGGCGTAGATGGCGGTGGGTCGGTCCGGAAGCGCCAAGAGGCGGGTGGTGGCCGCATATGCCCCGGCCGAGGTTCCATCGAAGAGCCCCACGTAATCCCCGCGCTCAGCGATCCCGGCGGCAGCCAGGGCCTCGGCGTAGGCACGGTACCTGGTACCCCCGGACGTCCCCGCCGAAGTAGCCGGGGTGAGGCAGGCGACCCTCCGGTGGCCGTGCAGCAGGTGCTCCACCGCCATCCGGCAACCCGGCCCGGCGATGGAACGGATGACGTCGAATCCGTCGGCCTCAAGCTCCTCGTCAAAGACCACCAGGGTGGTGCCGTGCTGTGCCAGCTTCCGCAGGGCGTCCCGCTCCCCGGCCCGGACGGCATCCACGAACACCGCGTCGGCATTGTGCGTCCCGAGCACCTTCACCCAGTCTGCGTCGCCGAGGATCATCGGCGTGATGCCCAGCGGCTCCGAAGCACGCTGGACCGCTTCGATGACCGACAGGGACCATGGATCGGACAGCATGGTCAGCGAGAGGATCACGGTGTTGGTGCGTCCGGTGCGGATGGCACGGGCCGCCTGGTTTGGTCGGTACCCGAGCCGCTCCGCAGCTGCCTTGACCTTTTCCGCCGTCGGGTCTGAAACACCGGGACCGCCATCACCGCGGCGGCCCGACAACACATACGAAACCGTGGCGGTGGAGACGCCGGCAAGTTCAGCCACCATACGGATGGTGGGCCTGACGCCGGTACTGCTTGTTTTTGCCATGGTTCCCCCTGGTTGAAGATGTGGTGTCCGTTACCCGTGGTGTAGAGGCTAGTCCCTTGACGCGGGCTAGCTCCGGAACACCGGCGCGTTGGGGTCCAAGGCGGCCTGGTATTCGTCCCGCATCTTGTCGCCGCCCTCGCTCTTCCAGCGCTTGACCGCGTCCTTGAGCTCGTCGATTTTGGCGCGCCCGGTGATGATGTCCACCACCTTGTCCCGGAGCTGCTTGGTGATCTTGGCGCCCACCTTGGCGTTGGTGTCCGAGTAAGTACCGTTGGTGGGGTTGCGCCAGGCGATCTCCAGGAGCTTCTGTTCCTGCTGGTTGACGTAGCGCGTGTCATCGTCAAAGCCGGGATTGAAGATGACGTTTTCAGGGCTGGCCATGATGTTCAGGGCCGAAACCAGCCCCGGGGCGTTGGTGGTGCCGGTCTCCGTGCGTACCGGGTTGCCGTTGCCGTCCAGCGTGTAATCCTGGCCGGCCTCGCCGAAGTTCTTCTGCATGTACTCCACCGTGCCGAACGGGGCGGAGAGGTAGTTGATGAGGGCAAGCAGCTCGCGGATCTTGCCTTCGTCGGCCTTCTTGAACGGTGTGAATCCCACGGTGCCGTAGCCCATGTCATATACCGGCTTGACCTTGCCATCCGCGCTGAAGGGGATGAGGATGTCGAACTTTGTATTCTTGCTCAAAGCACGGTAGCTGCGGATGTCGTGGGGGCCGCTGACCACCTGCGCCGCCACGCTGCCATTGGCCACCCTGGTACGGATGTCCGCGGCCTTTGAGTCGGGGTAGAACACGCCTGCCGCGAACATCCTGGCCGTGAACTCCACGCCGGCCAAGTATTCATCGGTCTCATACAGGTGCGTCAGGGTGCGGTCCTTGTTGACGGCCCAGCTGTTGGGGGCCCCGAACCATTCGGTCACCATGTGGAGGGCGTTGATGTAGGCAGGCTCCAGGGCGTACTTCTGTTCGCCCGGCCGGGTCAGCTCCTTGGCCTTCTCCAGGAATTCGTCCGCCGAGGCGGCCTCGAACCCGCCCACCTCTTCCCAGACGTTGTGGTTGCCTACGTAGACCTGTCCGAACGGGGTGCTGGGGATGGGAGCACCCCAGATTTTGCCATTCACGACGGCGGTCTTCCAGGAATCCGGCTTAAGTGCGGCCAGGTTGGGGTACTCAAGGACGGCGTCCCCGGAGAGGTAGGGCGTGAGGTCCTGGAACTTGGCCTCCAGCATGGGCCCGACGTTGGGGATGCCCTGGTTGGGCGGAACCCACATCATGTCCGGCAGCTCATTGCTCGCCAGGACCGTAGCGAACTTGGCCGGGTAGCCATCCCCGATGTCCTCGGCGATTTGCAGTTCGAGGTCGCCGCCGAGTTTCGCATTCAGGCGCTGCCAGAAGGGGTTGTCCTTCAAGCCCGGGCTCATCGTGTCGAACGTTTCGGTCAGGCCGCTGACTTTGCCCTTGAGGGGCGGGGTCTTTACTGACTGCACGGCTTCGGGCAGCTTGAAGTATCCGGCCTGGAGACCCTTGGCATTGCCGGGCAGGTCCGGGGTCACGCCGGTGAATTCCTTGTAGGTTGGCAGCTTCACCGAGGCGGAGGCTGCGGCGCCTCCGTTCCCGGCCCCTCCACCGCTGCCGCATGCGGACAATCCAACGGCAGTGACGGCCAGGCCGGCGAGGCCGAGGAAACCGCGGCGGCTGAAGCCCGCCTGTCCTGAGGTAGTGCTGGTCATAGCATGACCCTTTCTGGTGATGTGTTCTTAGGTGATCGTGACGAGGTTGGTGCGGAGAGCTAGCCCTTGACGGCGCCGGTGATGACGCCCTTGGCGAAGTGCTTTTGGAGGAACGGGTAGACCATGAGGATTGGCACCAGCGCCACCACCACCACGGCCATCTGGATGGACTGCGGCGGGGGTGTGGTGGTGATGCCAAGCTGGTCCGCAGCACCGCTGCCCTGCACTACGAAGTTGCGCAGGAGCAATTGAATGGGCCACTTGCTGTGGTCGTTGATGTACAGGAGTGCGTTGAAGAAGGAGTTCCAGAAACCCACGGCGTAAAACAGGCCGACCACTGCGATTACGGCCTTGGACAACGGCATGACGATCCGCCACAGGATCTGCCAGTCGTTGGCGCCGTCGATCCTGGCGCTTTCGATCAGTTCACCGGGGATATTCATGAAGAACGACCGCATCACCACAAAGTTGAAGGCGCCGAAGATGCCCGGCAGGATCAGTGACCACAACGAGTCCAGCAGTCCAAGCTGCCGGATCATGAGGAAGGACGGGATCAGCCCGGGAGCAAACAGGAGCGTGAACAGCACCGCCAGCACTACCGGCCGGCCGAACAGCACCGAACGGCTCGTGGCGTAAGCCATGGTGATCGTGACGAACAGGGCCAGGATGGTTCCCACTGCCGTCACCAGCACACTGACTCCCAGCGACTGCAGCACCATGGGTCCCTTGAAGATGGTGGCGTACGCCTCCAGCGTGGGACGTTCGGGCCACAGGACAAACCCACCGGCCTCCACCAGCTGCTGGTTGTCCGCCAGCGAGGTGGAGACCACCAGCAGGATGGGCGTGAGGATGGACAGGCTGAAGGCCACCAGGACCACCGCCTTGACTGTTTGGTACAGGGCGGAGGGGCGCTCCTTCCATACCGGACGCTTGGGGCTGTAGCTCAGCTCCCGTGGTTTCCTGGTGAAAAGTCTTGTTGCCATGAAGTTCTCCTTGTGCGGCAGCTGCGGGCCTGCGTGGCCTTCAGCGCGCTTGTTTTGCGAAAATTCCGTCTTCGCCAAAGCGGTGGGCAAGTTTGTTGGCGCCGTAGATCAGCAGCGCGCTGACGACGCCTTTGGCAAGTCCTGCCGCTGCGCCTGAACTCCAGCCACCACCTACCACGCCGGTGTAATAGGTGAAGGTGTCCAGCACTTCGGCTGCCCCGGCTCCCACGGCATCGCGCTGCAGGATGAACTGCTCGAAGCCCACGGAGAGGATGTCTCCGATGCGCAGGATCAGCAGCAGGACGATGACGGGCCGGAGGCCCGGGAGGGTGATGTGCCACATGCGGCGCCAGCGCCCTGCGCCGTCGGCCGCGGCGGCCTCGTAGAGCGAGGCATCAATACTGGCGAGGGCTGCCAGGAAGATGATCATGGCCCATCCGGCGTCCTTCCAGATCATCTGCACCACTACCAGCACGGGGAACGTTTCCGGGTTGGTCATGAACGGGATCGGCTCCATGCCCCAGTCCCGGAACACGTTGTTGACGAACCCCGCGCCGCCGAGCATCTGCTGGAAGAAGGCGATGACCAGGACCCAGGACAGGAAGTGTGGAAGGTAGGCGATGCTCTGGAAGATCCGCCGCACCCGCGTGCTGATGAGTGAGTCCACGATCAGCGCCAGCACCAGCGGTACCGGGAAGAGGAAGACCAACTGCCACGCGGCCAGGTAAAGGGTGTTCCAGAACGCATGGATGAAGTCCGGGTTGGCAAAGAGATCCGTGAAGTTTTGCCAGCCGACGAACAGGCTGTCCCCGATCCCCAGGTAGGGCTGGTAGTCCTGGAAAGCAATGACGTTCCCCAGGATGGGGATGTAGAAGAAGACGAGCAGGAATGCCACACCCGGCACCATCATCAGGAGCATCTGCTTGTCACGCCGGAACCGCGCGCGGAAACTCTGCGCAGGGGTCCTGCTGCCCTTGCGCCCGCCCCCTCCGGGTTTTCCCGGCTTGGCCGCCGGGGCACCATTGCCCTGTGCTGCCGCGACCCGGCCGGCGGCCGGCGCGACCGGAGCCTGTTCCGTTGTCGAGTTCATACTGTCTCCTCGTGTGCCGGGCGAAAACCATTAGTGTGATCCGCACCACGCTCGTTAACCGTTTAACAAACCATAAGGGAGGTGCCATGCGTTTGCAAGATCATGATTGAAACCGGTTCTAAAAATCACTTTTCATCACTTTTGTGCTGCCCCCTGTAGAATTCTCGTCAGCATGCCCAAGGGGCTCGCGGCGGGGACCGCACCCGTTTCCGCCCGGCGCGCCCACTGGAACGGGTGCGCGTGGTGGAAAGGGGTGCGCTCCCGCTGTGGATCGGGTGCGCATGGCGGAAAGAGGTGCGCTACCGCTGCGGAACACGCGGGCAGCGCACGGAATCAGACTGAGGATTGACATGGCAGATTGCTGCAGTCCGGGCGCAGGCTCCGGGAAAAGTACGACGCCGGAGCTGACGCCGGCACAGCGCACGGCGGGCGGCCACCCCATGGCGGGTACCGGCGTCGTACCTTCCGCCTCCGTGAGCGCAAACGACGTCCCTGTCCCCGCCGGAACGTTCGCCATGGGTGACGCCTTCAACGAAGGCAACGCCGGCGACGGCGAGGCCCCGGTCCATCCTGTATCCGTTTCGGCCTTCCGCATCAGCGCCACCACAGTGACCAACCAGCAGTTCGCGGAGTTCGTGGAAGCCACCGGCCACCGCACGGAATCAGAGACCTTCGGGACCTCTGCCGTGTTCCATCTGGCGGTCAAGGCCAAAGAGCAGGACATCCTCAACCGGGTCAACGACGTCCCCTGGTGGCTTAATGTCCGCGGAGCGAACTGGGCCCACCCTGCCGGCCCGTTGTCGCACTGGACCGAAGTCCCGGACCATCCGGTGACCCATGTGTCCCATGACGATGCCCTGGCCTACTGTGCATGGGCTGGCCGGCGGCTCCCCACGGAAGCCGAATGGGAGTACGCAGCACGCGGCGGCGTGGAGGGCCGGCGTTACCCGTGGGGAGATTCCCTCCACAACGGGCACGCGGTCGGAAGCGCGCGCCACCACTGCAACATCTGGCAGGGGGAATTTCCCGTCCGCAACGACCAGGAGGACGGCTACCTCACTACGGCACCGGCCCGCTGGTTTGAACCCAACGGCTACGGCCTTTACCAGACCAGCGGCAACGTCTGGGAGTGGTGCAGCGACTGGTTCCTGCCGAAGTACTACCAGACATGCCTGGCCTCCGGCACCGTCCACGATCCGCAGGGGCCCACCATCGGCCGGGGCAGGGTGATGCGGGGCGGCTCTTATTTGTGCCATGACTCGTACTGCAACCGCTACCGGGTGGCGGCCCGCAGTTCCAACACCCCGGATTCAGCCAGCGGGAACCTGGGCTTCAGGACCGTGGCTCTCTAAAGCTACTTGGGGCCGTGCCCGCGTTTGTGGCCTTGGCCGCGGAGCGCGTCCAGATCTCCGGCGATGATCCTGGTGGCGCTGACAGTCCCGCCGTTCCTGGTTCCGGAGACCTGCACGGTGTCGCCGGACTTCAGCTCGGCTGCAGTGGCCGAAGGCAGGCCGGGATTGCCACGTCCGTTCCGGGGCCGCACCGTGTCGGCGGGAACCGTGGAGATCTTTGTGTCGGAGGTGATGGCGTACCGCTGCGTGAACCCGTCCTCACTCTTCACCGTGATGTCCGTGGAGTTGACGGACTCGATGGTCCCCCGCTGGGTAACAAGCGTCCTGAATGTTCCGTCCGCGTCCTTCACCACGTGCTCGCCATGAAGAGCTTGCCCGCGCTTGGCGGTGGATTTGGGCGGCGCATTGCCGTTGCCCCGGGTTTCGGACGGGCCCGGTGAGGCGGACGTGCCCGACGGCGACGGGCTGGGCTGGGTGCCCGCCCAGACTGCCGCTGTTCCACCGGCGGTCACGGCGACGGCGATGCCGCCTGCGAGGAGGGCCTTGCGAAGGCCTGGAGAAAGGGTGGCCATGGGTTAATTGTGCCCCTTGACCAAGAAAAAGTGGGTCGCAGTTGTTGCCGTTCTGAGGGCTCAAAACGGCATCAACTGCGACCCAGTTGGGTGAGAGGAGGGTCTTAGCCCTCTACCCCGAGCTTCTCGAGGATGAGCTCCCGGACACGGCCGGCGTCGGCCTGGCCACGCGTGGCCTTCATGACGCCGCCAACAATGGCGCCGATGGCCTGGATCTTGCCGCCACGGATCTTCTCCGCGACATCCGGCTGCGCAGCCAACGCTGCGTCGATCGCTTCAAGGAGCGGACCGTCGTCGGAAACCACGGCGAGGCCACGCTTTTCGATGATCTCTTCCGGCGTACCTTCACCGGCGAGCACACCGTCAAGGACCTGTCCGGCCATCTTGTTGTTGATCTTGCCCGCTTCCACCAGCTTGTTCAGCTCCACGATGGTCTGCGGGGTGACACCGAGCTCGGCCGGCTCAACATCGGCAACCTTGGCACGGCCCACGATCTCGCCCATCCACCACTTGCGCGCCACGGCGGCGCTGGCACCCGCGGCCACGGTCTCCTCGATGGAGTCCATGACACCGGCGTTCACCACGTCACGGAATTCCAGGTCGGAGTAACCCCAGGCTTCCTTGAGGCGTTTGCGGCGCTCTGCCGGCGGTTCGGGCAACGTGGCACGGAGCTCTTCGACCCATTCGCGCGATGCAACCACGGGGACCAGGTCCGGTTCCGGGAAGTAGCGGTAGTCGTCGGCGTCGGACTTGGCGCGGCCCGAGGTGGTGGACCGGGTGTCCTCGTGCCAGTGCCGGGTCTCCTGGGTTACCGGCTGCCCCGAGTCCAGTACGGCTGCGTGCCGCTGGATCTCGTAGCGGACAGCGTGCTCGACGGCGCGCAGCGAGTTCACGTTCTTGGTCTCGGAGCGGATACCGAAGCGTTCCTGGCCGTGCGGGCGCAGTGACACGTTCGCGTCGCAACGGACGTTGCCCCGTTCCATGCGGGCATCGGAGACGCCCAGGTTCTTCACGATCTCGCGGATGGCGGCGACGTAGGCCTTGGCGAGTTCCGGTGCACGGCTGCCGGCGCCTTCAATCGGCTTGGTCACGATTTCCACCAACGGAACACCGGCCCGGTTGTAGTCCACCAGCGAGTAGTCGGCACCCTGGATGCGACCGGCCGCGCCACCCATGTGGGTCAGCTTGCCGGCGTCTTCTTCCATGTGGGCACGTTCGATTTCCACGCGGAACACCGTGCCGTCTTCGAGTTCTACGTCCAGGTAGCCGTCATAGGCGATCGGCTCGTCGTACTGGGACGTCTGGAAGTTCTTGGGAGTGTCCGGGTAGAAGTAGTTCTTCCGGGCAAAACGGCAGGACTCGGCGATCTTGCAGTTGAGGGCCAGGCCGATCTTGATGGACGACTCAACTGCCGCCTTGTTCACCACGGGCAGGACACCGGGCATGCCGAGGTCGACCTCGTTGACGTTGGTGTTGGGCTCGTCACCGAACACATTGGGGGCGGAGGAGAACATCTTCGTCTTGGTGTTGAGCTCCACGTGGACCTCGAACCCCAGCACGGGATCGTACTTCTCCATGGCCTCTTCGAAGCTGACGATTGCGTCGACGGACATTAGTTGGAACCTCCGGCGGTGGTGGCTGCAGAGCCAAGGGCTGCGGTTTTCAGGTCAGGCGCCTGGGCCAGGATGGGACCGCCCCACTTGTCTTCAAGGATCGATTCGAGCACGGCACCAACCCGGTAAAGGCGGGCGTCCCCGCGGGCCGGGGCCAGGAGCTGGATGCCCACGGGCAGGCCGTCCTCGTCGGCAAGGCCGCCCGGCAAGGAAAGCCCGGGGATGCCTGCCAGGTTGGCGGGAATGGTGGCGACGTCGTTCAGGTACATGGCCAGCGGGTCGTCCAGCTTCTCGCCAAGCTTGAACGCAGTGGTGGGAGAGGTCGGCGAAATGAGGACATCCGCCTGCGCGAACGCGGCATCGAAGTCGCGCTGGACCAGCGTCCGGACCTTCTGGGCGGAGCCATAGTAGGCGTCATAGTAGCCGGCGCTCAGGGCATAGGTACCCAGGATGATGCGGCGCTTGGCTTCGTCGCCGAAGCCGGCGGCGCGGGTGGCTGCCATGACGCGTTCAATGGTCATGGGACCGTCGGTGGGCAGAACGCGCAGGCCGTAGCGGACCCCGTCGAACTTGGCCAGGTTGCTGGAAACCTCGGACGGCATGATCAGGTAGTAGGCACCCAGTGCGTATTTGAGGTTGGGGCAGGACACCTCCACGATCTCGGCGCCCGCATCCTTGAGCAGCTGCAGGGATTCCTTGAACCGGTTCTCGACACCGGCCTGGTACCCCTCGCCGTGCAGTTCCTTGATCATGCCGATCTTCAGTCCGGCGACGTTGCCCACGCGGGCAGCCTCCACCAGGTTGTTGAAGGGATCCGTCAGGGAGGTTGAGTCGAAAGGATCGTGCCCGCCGATGACTTCCTGCAACAGTGCGGAGTCCAGCACGGTGCGTGAGACCGGGCCGATCTGGTCCAGGGAGGAGGCCATGGCGATCGCGCCGTATCGGGACACGGCACCGTACGTCGGCTTCATGCCGACGGTTCCGGTGACGGCACCGGGCTGGCGGATGGAACCGCCGGTGTCGGTGCCCAGGGCCAGCGGCGCTTCGAAGGCGGCGACGGCAGCGGCAGAGCCACCACCGGATCCGCCCGGAATGCGGTCGAGATCCCATGGGTTGCGGGTAGGGCCGTAGGCGGAGTGCTCCGTGGAAGACCCCATGGCGAACTCGTCGAGGTTGGTCTTGCCCAGGATCGGCATCTTCGCGGCGCGCAGCTTCTTGATGACCGTGGCATCGTACGGGCTGTGCCAGCCCTCAAGGATCTTCGAGCCGGCAGTCGTGGGCTGCCCGATGGTGACAATCAGGTCCTTCACGGCGATGGGCACGCCGGCCAGCGCATGAAGGTCTTCACCTGCGGCCCGGGCAGCGTCCACCTCAGCTGCGACGGAGAGTGCTTCTTCGGTATTGACGTGCAGGAAAGCGTTGACGTGGCCATCGACCTCGGCGATCCGGTCCAGGTGCGCCTGCGTGACCTCGACGGCGGAGACCTCACGGGCAGCGAGCTTGGCTGCGAGGCCGGCAGCGGAGTGGTGGATGAGTTCGTTCTTCAGCTCAGTCATGGTGTTAGTCCTCATCCAGGATCGCGGGGACCTTGAAGCGGTCTTCGGCAGCATCGGGAGCACCGGACAACGCCTGGCCGGCTGTGAACGTGTGGCCCACGACGTCCTCGCGGAACACGTTGTTCAACGGAATCGGGTGGGACGTGGCCGGGACGTCGTCGCCGGCGGCTTCGCTCACGGACTTCACCGAATCCACGATGACAGCAAGCTCGCCCGCCATCCTGTCCAGTTCTTCGTCACTCATTTCGATGTGAGCCAGACGCGCAAGATGCGCGACATCGTCACGGTTGATCGCAGCCATGGATCTCCCCTGCAAAGTTCAATTGGTTTTCCGGACCAGTCTACTTGGCTTGGGGTCCCCTTGAACCAAACGGGGCAGCAGAGCGGACCATGTCCGGCTCTGCTGCCCGTCGGCACCTGGGGGCTCAGCCGATCGCGATCGCTCCGGTCAGCATGCCCACTGCCAGCATGACCACGGAGATGGCTGCCGACCGCCACAGGACCTTCTTGTGGTGGTCGCCCAGGTCCACCTTGGCCAGGGATACCAGCAGCAGGATGGCGGGCACCAGGGGGCTTTGCATGTGGAACGGCTGGCCGGTGATGGATGCGCGGGCCATGTCTGCTGCCCCGACGCCGTAATGGGCGGCGGTTTCGCTCAGGACGGGGAGGACACCGAAGTAGAAGGCGTCGTTGCTCATGAAGAACGTCATGGGGATGCTCAACAGGCCGGTGATGACGGCCATGAAGGGTCCCATGTCGGACGGGATGATCTGGACCAGCCACTCGGACATTGCCTTGACCATGCCGGTGCCGTTGAGGACGCCCGTGAGGACTGCAGCAGCCATGACCATGCTGACCACGGCCACGATCGATGGCGCGTGGGCGATCAGCTGGGCACCCTGGTCCTTCACCTTGGGGAAGTTCACCAGCAGGGCGATCGCGGAGCCGACCATGAACACATACGGCAGGGGGACGATGTTGGCGATCAGCACGCCCATGACGGCCACCGTGAGCCCCAGGTTGAACCAGAAGAGCTTGGGACGGAGGGTGGACCGGTTGGGATCCAGCGCGGTGTCCGCCATGGCGGTATCGTGCTCGTCCACCAACGTAGCGGTGTCCTGGTCGAGGACCGCGACGCCGGCACCTCCACCGGTGCCGGGCTTACCGGCGGTGCGGCCCAAGCCGGAAGCACCCTTGGCGGAGCCGACGGTGGCGGACCCGCCGCCGGTCGTGCCGCCGTCGAACGCGTCCGAGGGATCTGCGACGTCACCCCAGATTTCCGGGGCGGTGGCACGGAGGCGGTTGCGCTCCTGGAGGCCGAGCAGCCAGGCGAAGACGAGGACCACCGCAAGTCCCGCGACCAGGGACGGAACCATGGGGAGGAAGACGTCGTTGACGTCCAGGTGCAGGGCTGTGGCGGCACGGGCGGTGGGGCCGCCCCACGGCAGGATGTTCATGGTGCCGTTGGCAAGGCCTGCAACGCAGGTAAGGACCACGGGGCTCATCTTCAGCCTCAGATAGACCGGGAGCATGGCTGCCGTGGTGAGGATGAAGGTGGTGGAACCGTCGCCGTCCAGGGATACGGCGGCGGCCAGGAGGGCGGTGCCGAGCACCACCTTGGCGGGGTCGTTGCCCAGCTTGCGCAGGATGAACTTGACCAGGGGGTCGAAAAGTCCGACGTCGATCATCAGGCCGAAGTAGATGATGGCGAACATCAGGAGCGCGGCCGTGGACGTCATGGACTTCATCGAGTCCATCACCATGTCGCCGATGCCGAGGCCGGCGCCGGCGAAGAGGCCGAAGACGGTAGGGACGATGATCAGCGCCAGGACCGGCGTCAACTTTTTGGTCATGATCAGGACCATGAAGACCGCAATCATTGCGAATCCAAGCAAAACCAGCACGGCCTGCTCCTTACTTCTCTGTAGGCGCCACTTCAGTGTGATGCGCACAACAGACGCTATAGTGGCGCCGGTCACGGGTGGGGGTTTCGCTCGATTGATGGGAATAGTGATCATTGAGAGCGTTTTGCGCATTCTGCTCAATGCTTCAATGGAAGTGGAGGAAAGGAGCAAGGGTGCCGCGGTTCAACCGGGTGAGCATGCGCTTCTCCACCCAAACACTCCTGCTGCAGTTGGGGGTGGTCCTGTTGGTGGTCCTCCTCAGCGGCACCGTCCACGCCTGGCTCGTGTACGAACGGATCGGCAACGAGGCCGAGAACCAGGCCCTCACCCTGGCCAGGACCGTGGCCGCGGATCCCGACGTCCGGGCCCAGGTCCAGGACATCAGCAAGGAGCAAGGCACTCCCCCGGCATCGGTGCTCGCCGCCGGGCCGTTGCAACAGGCCGCCGAGGCAGCCCGGGTCCGCACGGGTGCCCTGTTCGTGGTCATCACGGACGAGACCGGGTTGCGCCTGGCCCACCCTGAGCCCGCACGTCTGGGCGAACGCGTCAGCACCGACCCCTCCGCTGCACTGGGCGGCCAGGAAACCACCACCCGAAATACCGGCACCCTGGGTCCGTCCGCGGGAGCGAAAGTTCCCGTCTACGCGCCCGGCACGGGCAGCGCCGGCGGCACTGACGGGCAGGGCCCGATCGTGGGTGAAGTGAGCGTGGGCTACTCCGTGGAATCGCTCAGCAAGAGCCTGGCCCGCGACATCATCCCGATCGCGGTGACAGCAGGCGGCGCCCTGCTGGCCGGCGTCCTGGCGTCGTTCCTTCTCCGCCGCCGGCTTCAGCGACTCACCCTGGGACTGGAACCGGAAGAAATCAGCACCCTGGTCCACGACCAGGTAGCCGTGCTCCAAGGCGTGGACGAGGGCGTGATCGGCATCGCCGCCGACGGCCGGATCTCCGTCTTCAACGCAGCTGCCGCCCGCCTGCTGGACATGCCCGACGCCACCGGACAGGCATGGAACTCAGCCCCTGTTCCTGCCCCGCTGAAGGAGCTGACCCGACCCGCCGCGCAGGACGCGGAAGCCGTTGAGGTACTGGCCGGAGACCGCGTCCTGGTGGCCAGCGCCCGCAAGGCATGGCACCGCACAGAAGACCTCGGCTGGGTGGTGATGCTCCGCGACCGCACCGAGTTGCAGCAGTTGACGCGCCAGCTGGACGCCGTGGGCACCATGTCCGCAGCCCTCCGTGCCCAGCGGCACGAGTTCGCCAACCAACTGCATACCATCGCCGGTTTCATGAGCATCGGCCAGCATGAGCAGGCCAAGGAGTACCTGGCAAGGATCTCCGCAACCGGGCCGCTCAAGTTCCCCGTGGAGCAGGCCGAACTCCTCCAGGACACCTACCTCCAGGCCTTCATCGGGGCCAAAGGCGTGGAAGCTTCCGAGCGCGGCGTGGTGTTGAAAATCGGTCCGGAGACGCTGGTGCGCGGGCACGTTGCCGACCCGCAGGATGTCACCACAGTGCTCGGCAACCTGATCGACAACGCCGTGAACGCCTCCGTCGCCGGTTCCGCCGCGGAGCGCTGGGTGGAGGTGGAGCTCCTGGATGACGTCACCGGGAACGGCGGTACCCTCCACCTGGTGGTGGGCGATTCAGGTGACGGACTGGGCGCATTGGATCCCGATGAGGTCTTCGCCGAGGGATTCACGACGGCGGAGGCACCGGTGCGTGCCGGTGCCGGACAGGGCCTGGGGTTGGCTTTGGTGCGACAATTGGCGCGGCGCCGGGGCGGAGACGTGCGCATCCTGGACACGGGCACACAAGGTGGGCCGGGCGCCGTCTTCATGGCCTCCATCCCGGGAGTCATGGCAGCGGGCGGCACGGACAACGGAGCCGGCGCAACGCCGGAAAAGGAGAGCGATGGCTGAGGACCTGCGGGTGTTGATCGTTGACGACGACTTCCACGTGGCCAGGCTGCACGCGGCCTACGTGGATTCGGTGGCGGGCTTCATGGCTCTGGCTCCCGCCGGATCCGTATCGCAGGCACTGCAGGCCATCCACAGCCTGAGGCCGGATTTGGTGCTGCTGGACGTCTACCTGCCGGACGGCTCGGGGCTGGATTTGCTGGGCCAACTGGACGTGGACGCGGTGATGCTGACGGCGGCCTCCGATGCCCGGTCCATCAGGGTGGCGCTGCGGCGGGGAGCGCTTGGTTACCTGCTCAAGCCCTTTACCGCCGAGTCGCTGTCCCAGCAATTGCGGTCTTATGCCCGGTACCGCAGGATCCTGGGGCAGCAGGCCAGCGTAGACCAGATGAGCATCGAACGCGCCAAGCGGGCGCTCATTCCGGGCGACGTCACGCCGTCGGCCAAACCGCGGTCGGCCACCGAGGCGGCCGTTTTGGAGTCACTGCTGCCGGGAGAGCAGTATTCGGCCGCCGAAGTCGCGGACCGGGTCGGCGTCTCCCGGGCCACGGCGCAAAGATACCTGTCCTCGCTTGCGGACGATGGCGCCGTCGACATCCAGTTACGCTACGGAACCACAGGCCGCCCGGAACACCGATACGGCATCCCCGGCTAACCCATGTAGGTCGCATTTGTGCGCGTTTTCAGCGTTCAAAACGCGCACAAATGCGACCCAGTTGGGTGCTTACGCGGGCTTTTGGGCTACGAGTTCGATTTCCACGAGCATCTGCGGGTCGAGGAACGGCAGGACGTGGACCAGCGAAAGGGTGGGGCGGATCTCCCCGAACACCTCACCGTGTGCGCGGCCGGCGTCTTCCCACTTGCTGATGTCCGTCAGGTACAGCTTGGACTGGACAACGTCCTCGTAGGAGAAACCGGCTTCTTCCAGGACGGCGCCGAGCTTTTCGAGGATGTACTTGGTCTGGGAGTAGAAGTCGTCACCAACTATCGCCTGTTGGCCATCAACCAGTCCGGAAGCCGCCGTAGCGGAGATGAAAAGAGTGTTGTCCACCTGGACTGCACGTGAGTAGCCAAGGGTCTGCTCCCAGACCGAGCCCGAGCCGTACGTCTTGCGCATTGCGGCGCCTTTCCTGTCGCTTCCCGGCCTGTTGCCGGGGTATCCGAGGAAAACTTTAAGGCTGGGAAAGCTCAAGCCTGTAAACGAACAGCTTTATGTCGGTACCCGGAACGAACCAATCACGCTCGGGGGCGCGGTCGAAGCCGGTGCGCTGGTAGAGGGCATTGGCGCTCTCCCACGTGGCACCGGTGGTGAGGCATACGGCGTCGATTCCTTCGGTCGCCCGGGCCTGCTCGACGACGGCCTGCACCAAGGCGCGGCCGGCCCCGGAACGCTGCACGGCCGGGTCCACGACGAGGGTGCGCAGTTCCAGTTCGCCTTCGAGCCCGATGTCCGAGAATCCTCCGCCTGCGGGTGCGGCCGTGACGGAGCCAATGATTTCGCCGTCGCGCTCGGCCACCAGGACATCGGCATGCTTTGCCCTGCCGGCGACGTTCTTCAGTTCCTGAAGGTACGGGTGGTCTGCGCTGCCGTAGTACCCCGCCGTGACGTACGAATCGAGCGTGATGCGGGCAACGGCGTCGTAGTCTTCGGGCAGGGCGGGGCGGATGGTAATCGGCGAAAGCACCAGTCAATGGTAGTGGCACCTCCGGTGCCGATTGCGCCAAAAGCCGCTTTCCGTGACCGAACTATCAGTAATCTAACGAAAATCCACGACGGCGGGAGGTACCGGCTTGTTGCTTTGCATGGCTTTGCGTTGAGTCCGGTTGCGCCGGGTGAAGCAGGATTTCCCGCCGTTTCAGGCTTGTGTCCCGGCGCTGGCATCTTCCTCGCCGGGCGTGCTTGAGTTGCCACACCGCCGGCCCGGCAATCCCCCACCAAAGCACCCCATCCGACAAATCCGAGGAGAAAACCATGGCTGCTCCCGAACGCCAATTGCACCTCAATGCCTTCCTGATGAGCACAGGACACCACGAAGCCTCCTGGCGCCTGCCGGAAAGCGATCCCCTGGCAGTGACCAGGATCGGGCACTACCAGCACCTGGCCAGGACCGCCGAGCGCGGCAAGCTCGACTCGATCTTCTTCGCCGACTCCCCCGTCCTGTATGGCGAAGTGGGGCGCCGCCCTGCCGGGAAGCTGGAGCCCACCGTGCTGCTGACCGCCCTGGCCGGAGCCACGGAGAAGATCGGCCTCATTGCCACAGCGTCCACAACCTACAACGAGCCCTTCAACCTCGCCCGCCGTTTCGCTTCCGTGGACTGGGTCAGCGGAGGCCGGGCAGGCTGGAATGTCGTCACCACCGCAGGTCCCGACGCCGCCCGGAACTTTGGCGTTGACGACCAGCCCGCCCATGCCGTCCGGTATGAACGCGCGGCAGAGTTCATCGAGGTGGCACAGAAACTCTGGGACAGTTGGCAGGACGACTCGATCCTGGCGGACAAGGAAGCAGGTGTCTGGGGTGACGGCGGGACCATCCGCACCATCGACCACGAAGGCAAGCACTTCCGGGTCCGCGGTCCCCTCAATGTTCCGCGCTCACCGCAAGGCCACCCGCTGATTGTCCAGGCAGGCTCCTCGGAGGATGGACGCAAGCTGGCCGCCCGCTACGCAGAGGCAGTGTTCACGGCCCACCAGACCCTGGCCGATGCACAGGCCTTCTATTCGGACTTGAAAGCCCGGACCCTGGCCGTGGGACGCGATCCTGAGGGCATCAAAATCCTCCCGGGCATCGTCCCCGTGATCGGTTCCACCGAGGCCGAGGCATTGAAATTGGAACGGGAACTCGATGAACTGATCAAGCCCGAATACGCCCGGGAACAACTGGCCAAGACACTCCGGTTGTCCCCCGAGGACCTTCCCCTGGACCGGCAGCTTCCCGCAGACCTCCCGTCCGAGGACGACATCGAAGGCGCCAAGAGCCGCTACACGCTGATCGTGGAGTTGGCCCGGCGCGAACAATTGACGGTGCGGCAACTGATCGGCCGCCTGGGTGGTGGCCGCGGACACCGCACGTTCTCCGGCACCCCCGAGCAGGTCGCGGATGCGATCCAGGACTGGTTCGTGGCCGGCGCGGCGGACGGCTTCAACATCATGCCCCCGGTCCTGCCATCGGGACTGGAAGTATTCGTGGACCAGGTGGTGCCGATCCTCCAGCAGCGAGGCCTGTTCCGTACCGAATACACTGCCTCGACCCTGCGCGGACACTACGGCCTGGAACGCCCCGCAAACCGCTATGAGGGGAAAGAAGGGTCTCGCCTGACGTCCATCGGCTCGGCGTTCTAGGGTCTGGGCTTCAGCGTTTGGGCCACGACCACAGCGGCCCCTCCAGCGACCCGAGCCCTTTGATCCTGGTCTCGCCCAGGTCCTTGTAAAGCTCGTGTTCATGGGCGGCGCCACTGGTCCGCAGGGCCGCCAACAGGGCCTCCGAGTGCGTGACCACAATGATCTGGCTGCTGGCGCTGGCTTGGACAATGAGTCCGGCCAGCGCCGGCATCAGATCCACATGGAGGCTTGTTTCGGGCTCGTTCAGCACCATCAACTCCGGGGGCCTGGGTGTCAGCAACGCCGCGGTAAGGAGCAGGAAACGCAAGGTCCCGTCCGACAGCTCGGCAGCAGACATGGGGCGCAGCATGCCGGGTTGCCGCAACTCAACGCTGAAACGGCCTTCGGCCACCGCCACCGACAACCGGCTGCCGGGAAAGGCGTGCTCGACGGCGGCATCCAGCTTCCGCTCAAAGCCCACCTCGCGAAGGGTTTGGAGGGCCGCGGCGAGGTCCTTGCCGCTGTGGTGCAGCACGGGTGTGCGGGTGCCTATCTGCGCCTGACGCGCGGGGGCGTCGGCGTCCGTACGGAAATGGTCGTAGAAGCGCCAGGACCGCACGGAATCCCGGACCCGCAGCACTTCCGGGGCCCGGTCCTGGTCCGAGACTTCGGTCAGCATGCTCTGGAACGTGTCCAGGCGGCGCGAGAGCTCTGTCCATTGCCCGTCGGCATCGCGGAGCCTGGCCAGGCTCCCCTTCCGGTCCACCAGCAGTGAGCCGGGCCTGGCCACCGGCCCCGAGAAGATCTGCTCGCGCTTAATTTCAGGGTCAAGCATGAACGCGGAGGGCCTGGGCCTGCCAGTGTCCTGGTCAAACCACCCACCGCCCGGTACCGGGAGTCCCAGGTCGACCAAGTAGCCAAAGGAGTCACCGGAGTAGCCCAGCTTGAGGCTGACCGCTTCCCTGCGGACGGCCCCCTGGACGGGCACTTCCCCGCGCCGCATGGCCTCGCTGATGGATTCCGGTCCGGCCCACAAGGTGGACGGAAGCCCGCCGTCCTTGGCCAGCGACCCCACCACGTTGCCGTTGTCACCCCCGGCGCACTCGGCCAGTAGCCGGAGTGCGCGGTACAGCGACGACTTGCCGCTGCCGTTGGCCCCGGTCACCACATCCAAGCCATGGAGTTCGAGGGTGAGGTCCCGGATGGAGCGGTAGTTGGCGATGGCCAGCGTGCGGATCATGGACAGGTCACACGGGGAAGCGGCCGGACAGTTCCAGCGTCGCGGCACAGGTCCACGCCGCCAACCGGTCCTCGGCGCGGGGTCCGCCGTCGAGCGGGCTGTCCAGCTTGGGCCTGCGGACCCAGCACCCGGCTTCCTCGGCAACCAGCGCACCCGCGGCGAAGTCGTGCTCGTTCAGGCCGCGTTCACCAAAAGCATCGAACGTTCCATCGGCCACAAGGCACAGGTCCAGGGCCGCGGAACCCAGCCGCCGCACATCCGCGAAGCCCTCCATCAAACTGGCAAGGCCCGCCACCTGGCTGCCTCGCGTGGCAGGGTCGTAGCTGAAGCCTGTTGCGAGGATGAGTCCGGTCCGCCCCGGAACCGGGCCGGTGAGGCGCGTGGATTGTCCGGCAACGTCCAGCCACGCGCCATGGCCCTTGGCTGCGGAGTACACCCGGCCCAGCGCAGGGGCGTGAACCACGCCGGCCAGCCAGACGCCGTCGGAATCCGCCACGGCTACCGATGTGGCGTAGTAGGCGATGTTCCGGATGAAGTTGGTGGTGCCGTCCAGCGGGTCAATGGACCACCGATAGCCCGATGGCTCCGACGGCCGGGTGGTGCCGTGTTCCTCTCCCGTGATGAAGTCCCGGGGACGGGCGGCAGTGATGGCCTCACGGACCGCGTTTTCCGCCGCGACATCGAATTCGGTCACCCAGTCACCGGCGTCTCCCTTGTTGGAGACGCCAAGCTCCTCCCCGCCTGTGCCGCCGGCTGATCTGCGCGACAGAACCGCAGCGCCGGCAGCGGCGGCAGATTTTGCTACCGCCAGCAGGTCCCGCACATCCGTGGCCTGGTGGCCGGCGTTGGATCCGTGCGCCGTCATTCGGCTGCAGCTTCCACCGGTTGGGACTCCCCGGCATCGTCTCCGGCCTCCGGGGTGGCTGGCCCGTTGGCGAGGAGGTCGCGGAATCCGTCCTCATCGAGGACCGGGATGCCCAGCTGCTCCGCCTTGTCCAGCTTGCTGCCCGCGCTCTCCCCCGCCACCAGGTAGCTGGTGTTCTTGGAGACGGATCCTGATGCCTTCCCACCGCGGATGATGATGGCTTCCTTGGCTTCGTCGCGGCTAAAATTGGGCAAAGTACCGGTGACCACAATGGTGAGGCCTTCCAAGGTGCGCGGAGTCGCGGTGTCGCGTTCGTCCTCCATGCGCACCCCGGCAGCTGCCCAGCTGTCCACGATCTCGTTATGCCAGTCCACGGCAAACCATTCCTTCAGTGCAGCCGCGATGGTGGGTCCCACACCGTCCACATGGGCCAGCTGCTCTTCCGTGGCATTCCGGATGGCGTCCATGCTGCCGAAGTTGGTGGCCAACGCCCGGGATGCCGTGGGTCCCACATGCCGGATGGAGAGGGCCACGAGGACACGCCACAAGGGCTGCTGCTTTGCTTTCTCCAATTCCGCGAACAGTTTTTCCGTGGTGGCGGTGGGCTTGGACGGGGTCTTGGCACTTCCCCGGGTGTAGAAGTACGGAACGAGCTCGTACTGGCCCGTGCCCACACCCTTGGACTTCTTTTCCCGCCGGATCAGGACGTTGGCAAGGTCTTCCCTGGTCAGGCTGAACAGCGCTGCCTCGCTGGTGAGCGGCGGGGTTGCCGGTTCGGCAGGCTGGGTCAGCGCGACGGCGGCTTCCCACCCCAATGCCTCAATGTCGAAGGCGCCACGGCTGGCCACGTGGAACACGCGCTCACGCAGCTGCGACGGGCACGATTTGGCGTTGGGGCACCGGATATCCACGTCGCTTTCCTTGGCCGGGGCCAGCGGCGTGCCGCAGGAGGGACATTCGGTGGGCATCACGAACTCACGCACCGGCGGATCCTGCTTGTCCCTGAGCGCCAGCACCGGGCCAACAATCTCCGGGATGACGTCCCCTGCCTTGCGCAGGATCACGATGTCGCCGATCATGACGCCCTTGGCCTTGACCACATCCTGGTTGTGGAGCGTGGCCATCCCCACGGTCGAGCCTGCCACCTTGACCGGTTCCATCAGTCCGAAGGGCGTGACGCGGCCGGTCCGGCCCACGTTGACGGCGATATCCAACAGCTTGGTGTGGACTTCCTCCGGGGGGTACTTGTAGGCGGCAGCCCAGCGCGGCACGCGCGAGGTGTAACCCAAGGCGCGCTGGGTGGCGAAGTCGTCGATCTTGACCACGATGCCGTCGATTTCGTGCAGGAGGTCATGGCGGTGCTCGCCGTAGTGGGCGATGAATTCCAGGACGCCTTGATATGTATCCAGCACCTTGAAGTACGGGCTCACGGGCAGTCCCCATCCGGCCAGCAACGCATAGGTTTCGGACTGGCTCCTGGCGTCCAGGCCTTCGCGTGCGCCGATGCCGTGGACGAACATGCTCAGCGGGCGCTTGGCTGTTTCCGCAGGGTCCTTCTGCCGCAGCGAGCCTGCAGCGGCGTTGCGGGGATTCGCCAGCGGCGCCTTGCCTGCTGCCACCAGCGCCTCGTTGAATTCGGCAAATGCTTTTGAGGGGATGAAGACTTCGCCGCGGATCTCCACCTCGGAGGGATACCCGGAGCCGCTGAGCCTGCGCGGGATCTCCTTGATGGTGAGGACGTTGTGGGTGATGTCTTCACCGGTAGTGCCGTCGCCGCGCGTGGCGGCACGGACCAGCTGGCCGTCCCGGTACAAGAGATTCACGGCCAGGCCGTCGATCTTCAACTCGGTCAGCCATGCGATGGGTGGAACGCTGTCCCCGAGCTTGGCCGCGGACGCTTCAGCCTTGCGGACCCAGGCTTCCAGTTCATCAAGTGAGAAGACATCGTCCAGGCTGTACATCCGCTGCAGGTGTTGCACGGCCGCGAAGGCGGAAGAGACCTCGCCGCCGACTTCCTGGGTGGGCGAATCATTGGAGACCAGCTCCGGGTGCAGCGCTTCGAGTTCTTCCAGGCGGCGGTAGAGCTCATCGAACTCGGCATCGGAAACGAGCGGCTCGTCTTCCTGATAGTAGGCATACCGGTATTTGCGGACCTGGTCCGCAAGGTGCTCATACTCGTCCCGCAAGGCCTCCGACGGCGTTGCGCCCTCCAGGGCTGCGACGGCTGCGGCGGGTTCCTGGCTGCTGGTGTCGACCGGATCTGTCTTCTCGCGTGTGCTCACAGGTCTATCTTGCCGCACGCCAACGACAATATGTCGGCAGTCAGTGGGACGACAGACGGTTCCTGCTCCAGAGGGCGAACGCCAGTCCGCCCAGGCCCACCAGCAGCACCACACCCATGATGCCGAAAAGCCCCACCATGTTGGGGCCGGTGAAGCTGCCGGAAGCCATCACGGCGGCCTGTGTCTCCTTGCCCTGGTCGATCGGGGTGTTCCAGTTGGAGGACTTCGTCGCAGTTGGCGTCGAGGACGGCGTCGGGCTGGCTGTGGAGGTGGGGCTTGCCGACGGCGTGGGGGACCCCACCGAAGGAGCCGACGACGGCGCCACCACCTCGGGTGCCACCGTTGCCGGAGCCTGGACGACAGCCGGTTGCGGGGCCTGGACGGCAGGTGCGGGCGCTGCAGGGGCAGGCGACGCGGGTGCCGGTGCGGGTTCCCGCACACGCGTGGGTTCCGGCTTGGGTGCGGGTTTCGTCCTGCCTGCCTCGGGCGCCAGGCCCGGCTCCGTCGGAGTGGGCTCGGACGGAGCTGACAGGGTGGGGCAGGGCAGGGCCGACTTCCCGTTGCAGGGGGCTGCCTGTGCAGCCCCCTGCGGGATCAGCAGCGCTCCTGCTGCAAGAAGCACTCCCGCAACAACGGCAGGCAGGCGGCGCCGGGCGGACGGCGTGGCGGCAGGACGAACAGTGGCATGCATGGGACGTGACCTCGCTGGGGGCGTTGGGGCGCTTAGGCGGTCCGGATGTTTCCGGCATCCTCCTACACGGGGCCGTCCTGAGGCAAATCCTAGCTTCGGTTCTCCGGCGGCATGGCCACTTGGAGTTTCCGAACCTTGCCCCGGCCCACGATGTAGCCACGTCCCGGAATGAAGTCCTTGCTGATACGCCCCAGGGATGTATTGAGAAGGCTGTCGCCTTCCACGTCCCCGGGGTTGAGCAGCAAGCCGCGACGCCCGGATTTGAAGGGCTGGGCCAGCGACCATGCCTGGGACCAGGTGGAGGTTTCGGATTCGCCCACCACCCATTGGTCGGCCCGGATCGCCGCCGTCACCAGGCGTCCGATGCCGGACTCGGCGAGGGTGTCCGTGAACTCGGTCAGGCCCTCGATGAAGATCGCCATGCTGCCCGGATTATCGGTGGCTTTGTCGATGAGATCGTCCACGACGTCCGAGACCTCATCCGGTCCCACCAGCGAACGGCTCCAGATGTTCAACGTGGCCACGGCGGACCGGCGGGAACCAATGTAGACCAGGTCCGTTTGCGGGTTCGACTTCCGCATGGCGTAAGCCAGCGTGACCAGGGCCACGGTGCGACCGGCGCCCGGAGGGCCGGCCAGTAGCAGCGAACCCTTGGCGGCGATGGAAGCCGGACCCAGGGTCTCGTCATCCACGCCGATCACCGGGTTGTCCAACAAGCCGGCGGGCAGGATGTCCAGGTCCACCATGTCCGGCAGGCGCTGGATCTGCGGAGCCTGCTCCAGGCCCTGGCGCAGCATGGCCTGGCTGAGCTTGGATACTTCACGGGCCTGCAAGGCAAGGTTGGAGTTGCCGCCCAGGACTGCCAGTTGGACTTCCAAACCGTCCAGCAACCCACGGCCCGGGGGTGAGGCCGCAGTGAGGACGTCCTTGGGCACGTCCAGTGTCATGTAGTCGTCTTCCGAGCTGAGCCGGAGGACCAACCTTTTCTGGATGGAGGCCAGGAGGGACGCCGGCACGGAGTTGGTGCGGTCACCGCTCACCACCAAATGGATGCCCAGAGGGCGTCCATCGGTAGCCAACTGAAGGAAGATGTCCCACAGCGCGGACAGGTTGCTGTACTCGTAGCCCTCACGGAAGGCGGACATGCCGTCCACCAGGACAAAGATGCGCTTCTCGTCCGGACGGTTGGCGAGTTTCCGGTACTCCACAATGGTGGCGGCCCTGACCTCGGCATACCGGGCGGCGCGATCGTCCGCGATGTCCTTGAGCCAGCGCAGGAGCCGGCCAACACGTTCCACGTCGTCGCCGTTGATGACCTCGCCCACGTGCGGGAGGCCGTCGAGCATCTTGAGGCCTGACGAACCACAGTCGATTCCGTACACATGCACGGGACCGCCACGGGGTGTCACGGCAGCAGCAATGGCAATCCCCCGCAGCGCAGCCGACTTACCCGAGCCGCCCGTACCGTAGACAGCCATGTTGCCGTCCTTGTCCGGCTCGTAGAACACCGTGGGCTGGTCCTGGTGGGCAGGGTCGTCCGCCACGCCCAGGAGGAGCCTTTCGTCACTCCTCGGGTTGGGCAGCTTGGAGAAATCGTAGGTGGTGGCGAGCTCGTTGAGCCATGGCTTCCTGGGCGGTTCAATGCCCAGGGCATCGGCCGCCCGGGTGATGTTGGCGGTCATCCTGGCGATGTCATTGGGACCGGCCGGTTCCTCCACGACGTCGGTAGCAGGTGGCGGCTCCCAGGACGCCCCGGAGCCGAAGGCCATCTCCACGATGTCAATCCGTGGACGCTGGGGCTTGTCCGTGGTCCAGCCGCCCGCATAGCCGGTCTGGAAGCCTTGGACCCGCCCAGGACCTGTCTTGGCAGCGCCGCGGCCGGGAATGGACGGATCGAAATAGGCTGCGGTGGGAACGCCCAGGATGTCCACGGCGTCCACTTCGTCGGCCATGCGCAGGGCAACGCGAAGGTTGGTGTTGGCCCGCAGGTTGTCTTTGATGACACCGGCCGGGCGCTGTGTGGCCAGGATCAGGTGCAGGCCCAGGGACCGGCCACGCGCGGCAACGTCCACCACGCCGTCGACGAACTCCGGAACCTCCGTGGCCAGCGCGGCGAATTCGTCCACGATGATGATCAGGTAGGGCGGAGCTTCCGGATCCGCTTCCCGCTGCAACGCCAGGAGGTCCTTGGCCTTCTTTCGGTTCAGCAGCCGTTCACGGTAGTGGAGTTCGGCGCGGAGCGAGGTCAGCGCCCGCCGCACCAGGTGGGGTGAAAGGTCGGTGACCAGGCCCACGGTGTGGGGCAGGTTGACGCAGTCCGCAAAAGCGGCCCCGCCCTTGTAGTCGACAAAGAGGAAGCTGACCCTGTCCGGGCTGTAGGCCGCTGCCATGCCCATGACCCAGGACTGCAGGAATTCCGATTTGCCGGCACCTGTAGTACCGCCCACCAGGGCATGCGGGCCCTCGTTCTTGAGGTCCAGGTAAAAGGGCTCGACGCCCTTTGAACCAACCAGGGCGCGCAGGCTGCCGTTGTCTTTGCGGTTTGCCACCGCCGTTGCGTGGACGGAATTGTTCTCCTGCCACCGTTCGGCAACCGCCTGCGGGTTGTCCATGAGTTCCTTGCCCGTCAGCGTCGCGTAGGACACCGCACGCGGAAGATCGGAATCGTCTTCCAGCGGGTTCCCAACGTCCACCAGCGGAGACATCATGCGGGCCAGTTGAGTGGCGAGTTCGGCGTCCAGGCTTTCGCAGCTCACCGGGTAGGTGTGCCGGCCCAGGCGGACCTGTCCCGTGGTGGTGCCGTGGTCGCCGTCGACGGAGAGGAAGTCGCGGCAGGCGGCCGGCAGGGACTGCACGGTGGCGGCCACCCACATCACGTGCACGCCAAAATCGGGTCCGCGTTCCACCAGGCGCGTCAGCCGTCCGCGGTCAACGGGAGCATCGTCTTCAACCACCACCAGGACGGCAGGAACCACCGGAGCGGGAAGTTCCTCGTGTTCGTCCTTCACACCGGGACGGGGCTGGGGTCCTGGCTCCTTGGCCAGGGCTTCCCGCTGTTCCACGAGGTCCTCCAGACGGGACAACAGCGAAGTACCGGCCCCGGGACCTGCAGCCAGGTGGTCACCGGACAACGGGCTGTGGCCCGAGCCCACGTGGGGCAGCCACTGCAACCAGTCCCAACGCTCCCGGGACCGGCCGGAAGTCAGGGCGCCCACCGCCAGTTCGGCCGGTGAATGAAGGCCGACGAGCTGCAGGACCATGCCCCGGGCGACGTCGTCAACCACGGAACGCTCCCCCGCCACGCCGAACGAGCCGGACGTACGCAGCTGGGACACGATGGGCACGCCTTCAATGACCCGGACCTGCTGCAGGCACTCCTGGATTTCCTTCATGTACTTCGGTTCGGTGTCGTTGGCTCCGGGCTCGTCGAACTGGATCCGCGACGGCGCGGAGCCCAGCCCGAACCGGACACCCAGGAACTGCTGGTGCTCAGGACGGTTGGTCCACAGCAAGGGTCCGAGCTTGTAGATGGCATCCACCGTGTCACTGACGGACGGTGCTTCCTGCAACCGGACCGCCCGCTCGATGTTCTGCTGGCGGTCGATGTCCTCCCGGAAGGCCAGCATCGCCGCCCGGAACTGCTTGAGGCCTTCCTTGGCCTGGCGCTTGCTCTGCATCTTGTGGTCCACATAGTGCCCCACAATGAAGATCGGCATCATGGCCATGAACAGCACGGACAACAGGTTCTGGGTGACGGCGAAGAGAACGCCACCCATGAGGAGCGGCGCAATCAGCATGATGTACGGGAACGGCTGGTGGTCCGGTCGCTTGGGACCGGCAGGCGGAACGCGCTTGGGCGACTCGAAGCGGGGCAGGACCCGCGGTGAGCGGTTGAAGTCCACCAGGGGTGAAGTCGGGCCGCCACCGTGGTTCCTGGACAGCGCCACGACCCCCACGGTCGTATCACCCAAGGTCACGGTGTCGGACGATTCGAGGGTGGCCCGGGTGACGGGAAGCCCGTCCATGAGGAGTCCGTTGGCGGAGTTCGTGTCCACTATTTCCACGGTCTCGCCGACGGTGATGCGTGCGTGGCGCTTGGACGTCAGCGGGTCCGTGAGGCGGATGTCGGCGTCCCGGTCCCGGCCGATGTAGCTGGTGCCGAACGGCAGCGAAAATTCGCGTCCGACGTCGGGCCCTGACATGACGCGCAATGTGGCGGCCGCGGGTCCACGGTTGCTGCGGTTGTCCGCGAACTGGTCGCTGACCTGCGTCAGCGACACCTTGGAACCGGGTCGCAGACCGGACTCGAGCAGGTTGTCTGCGGGGTTGAGCACGCGCCCGGACAGCCCTCCGCCGACGAACGCCTCGTCCACGCTGATGGAAAGGTTCGACGGCGGTTCGGTCCCCTTCCGTGCGGGGTCGGACACCCAGAGCTCCGTGGCGATGTCCGCCACCGTTGCCCGGCCGTCCACGGTCACGGCCAGGTCCTTCGCTTCCGCGGGGTCCCGGCGCAGGGTCAAACGGAACTTCATCCTTCGTCGGCTCCACTCATGGTCTCAAGGAGGTGCAGGTCTGCGGGTGTCACCAAATGGGACGTGACGGCATGTTCCACCAGGCGTGCTCGTCGGTTGGTGGCCAGTTTTCCGGCCCCACCGCGCAAACCGACCACGCCTACGCGGTCCAGCTTGTCGCACACGTTGTCCAGTTTGCGGTTGAAGCGGGTCAGCGCCCACCCCAGCCGTTTGGCTGCCTCGGCAGAGGACGGGATGGCGCTGAAACCGGTCCCTTCCCGCCGCAGCATGGGCTCGGCCAGGGCCACAATCAACGCCTTTTGCGAATCGGTGAACACCACAGGTCCGATGGTGGTGTCCCCGGCTTGGTCCTGGTCCCGGGCTTCATGCCGGAAAGACGGTGTCTTCAGGTGCACGGCGAACTCGTACGTGGTGGGGCCGGCCGTGAAGATGACGTTGGTGTGGCTGAAGACCAACGGAATCCGCGCCCCGGGCGCCAGCCAGGCCTGCATGCCGCCGGAGCCGTCCGCGATGGTCGCCGACAACATGCTGCCGACGTTGCTGAGCCACCAGATGCCGTCGTAGCGGGCAATCTGCAGGAAACGCCGGTGAAGGTACGGGTTGTCGTCGACTTCCAGGTCGCCTTCACGGCCGATATTGAAAATGTCTTCGTCGGATGGTTCGTACCATTCGCCACAGAAATCTATTGCTAGATCCCCCATGATCTGTGCCTCCTGAGTGGAATGTAGATGTGTTTCATTGGGCCGTCAGTCCTCCACGCAGGCGATGGAACCCTCGCCCCCGGGCGAGGCAGTACCGTCAGCCCGGACAATGATCACCTGGATGCAAAGCTCCTTCTCGGTGCCAAACCAGGCCCGGGCACGGGGTTCAGTTTCCGAACTGCTGTACTCACTTTCTGTGAGAAGGACGGTCCGGTAGCGCCACTTATAGGTGTCCCCCTCCTTGGGCTGCGGATTCTTCCACTGGAAATCAGCGAAGTCCGGCTTGTCAGGGTCACGTGTTCCGACCAAAGCCTCGACGTCGGGAACCCCGCCATCACCGATGGCGTCGGCCGGCGGTTTGCTGGCGGTCTCGGTGGGAGCAGCCTTGGGCTGGGCATTGCCGCCGAGGACCACCCCGACGACGATCGCGACGGCCAGGACCGCGGCACCGGTCACGGCAAGCCACAGGTTGCGTTTGCTGTGGTCGGCCACGGCGGGTTCACCGCCGGCGTCTGCCGGGGCCTGTACCGCCGATCGGGCAACCGTGGCGTCCACGTCATGGTGCTTGCCCGAGGGTTGCCAGCCACGCAGCACTGTTGACTCCGCCGGTTCCTGGTCGGCCGGGCCGGTTGCCCCGAAGTTTCCGGTCTCGAACCGGGGCATCGAGGGGGTTGTCTCCGGTCGGAAGGCCGCGGGAGGAAGCTGGGGCGCCGGCCCGGTGAGGGGCGCCGGCCCGGTGAGGGGTGCCTGCCCGGTGAGGGAGGCGGGCCCGGTAAGGGGCGACGCACCAGGCCGCGCCTGGCCCGGCAGCGTGGACGGGAAAGTCCTGGCCGGGAAAGTGGGCGCAGACCCGGTGGTTGCCGTTCCGGCGGCGTCGGGGTCGATTGAGGCAATGCTGCGGACGCGCGTTTCCTCGACGTTGTCGTCCGGATGCTGGTCATCCCCGTGGCCCGGTTCCTGCAGTACTTCGAACGGTGTGACGGAAAGGTTCAGTTCCGTCTGGATCCGCTGGAGTGCCAGGGCGAAGGCGTGCGCCGAGGAGTACCGGGACCCCGGCGACTTGGCCATGGCCGTGGCCAGGACGAGTTCCAGTGATTCGGGGACGTCGGCCCGGCCCAGCCGCGGCAGGGGCGAGTTGGTGATCCTGGCGATGAGTTCGCGCTGGGAGTTGTCCTGGCCCGGCAGGACAAAGGGCGAACGCCCGGCCAGCAGTGTGTACAGCGTTGCGCCGAGAGCCCAGATATCCACGGGGACTCCGTCCACCGGTCCCCCGCGGAACTGTTCCGGGGGTGACCACGGGATGGACATGCCGGCGTCGTCCTCAGTGTCGGCCCCGATGGTGCCGGAGATGCCGAAGTCCGTAAGGGCAGGCCGGTTGTAGTCCGTCACCAGGATGTTGGCGGGCTTGATATCGCGGTGCACGATGCCCGCGCGGTGGGCAGTTTCGACGGCGGAAGCCACCTGGATGCCGACGGCCAGGACCTCATCCACACTGAACCGCTGGCGCCGGTACCTGACGTCAAGGCTCGGACGGGAGCAATACTCCATGGCCAGGTAGGAGTGGCCGTCTTCAGTGATCTCCGCTTCGAAAATCGTCACGATGTAGGGGTGGGACGACAACTGCGCCATGAGGTTCGCTTCGGATTCGAAGCGGCGCCGTGCGCCCTCGGTCTTCAGGTCCGAGAGCAGCACCTTGACGGCTACTTTCCGGCGCGGCCTGTCCTGTTCGTACAGGAAGACGTCGGAAAAACCACCGGATCCCAGCAAGCTGACGTAGGTGAATCCGGGAATGGCGGGAGGCGGCGCGGGGGGCCTCTTGGAACTCAAAGAATCTCCTCGAAACGCAATGAAATATCGTCACCCAGTTCAGCGATGTCGCCGTCCAGCAGGATGGCCATCTCGTTCTGGGCGAGCCGGCGCGGGGCCTGACCTTCCCTGATCAGGACGGTCCCGTTGGTTGCTTTCAGGTCGCACAGCATGACGTGCCAACCCTCCAGCCTGACCTCGACGTGGGAGCGGGAAATGTCTCCGCCCGGGCTCTCGACCTGGACCAGCCTGGGCATGGTTCCGCCTTGGACCCTGGAGACCGATGGCTGGCGGCCAATGATGAGCGACTGGTCAAGGTCGATCAGCTCGCCCGTGGACAAGCGCATGCGTCCCAGCCGCGGCCGTGGAACCTGGACTGCATCGCCGGACAGCCCGAGGCCACACGCGGCGCACTGCGGATACGTGGGCGGATTGGCATGCCCTTGGGAACACACCCGTGCCAGGACGCTCGGCCCGTTGCCCGGGAGGGCGGTCGCTGGGTCTTGTCCTGCGGGGGCGGGGGCATCCGCCGTAATGCTGCTCTTCATGACCGTTTGGCCGTCGTGGTCGAAATCGTCGACGGCGGGCGGCTGGATGGCGTCCCGCGGAGGCACTTGTGGCGGTACAACCGGCGCTTCAGGCGCAGGGACGCTGGCGGCATTGCTGCTGCGCAGCCACGGCACGGAGTCGATCAGTGCTGGCGCTGCCACACTGGACGCTGCGGTTGCGTCCGGCGGTGGGCCTGACGCTGCGGCGTGCGCATTGCCCGACGGCGGGGCTGCCGCTGCCTGGGCGTCCGGATCCTGGGCTTCCCGTTCCCGGGCTGCCGGTTCCTGCCCGGCCTGTCCCTGTGTGGGCGGCTCCTGTCCGGGCGGTTCTTGCGCGGGCGAGGCAGCAGACGATTCCGGCAACCCCGGAACGGGGACGTCGTGGTCGTCGGCATCGGCATCGATCCTGACTGCCGCGTCCTCGATGTTCCGCATGACCGTCTTGTCCCACAAGTGGTCGTAGTTGGTGGTGGTCTCCAGCGACGGCACGATCGGATCGGTGGTGCTGGTGGCAGCTGACTCGGCATCCTGCACCGAAGCATCGCCGGCTGATCCCTCGGGTTCGGGGTCGGGTTGCCCGGCGCTGCTTTCCGGCACGGCATCAACGGGTTCCACCGGACCGGGAACGATGGTCAGACCCAGGTCGGCGTCGGCATGCCCTGCAGCATCGTCATGAACTGCAGCATCGGCATCGGTGTAACCGATCATCGTCTCGTCCGAGGCCGCCCGCGTTTCCGGAGCGGGCTGATGGATCCGCGTTTCCGGAGCGGGCTGATGGATCCGCGTTTCCGGAGCGGGCTGATGGGGCTGTGCCGGAGCAGCGGCGACGACGGGGGGAACCGGTGTCTGGGTCTCCTCCTCCTGCGGCGTGAGGATAACGTTCAGGGAAGCGAGCCGCACGACTCCTTCGTGCAAGGGCAAGCCGGCACCTGTCGGGGCATCATCCGTAGCTGCTGGTCCGATGCGCAGGCTGTAGGAATCCGGGCCCGGCAAGCGCCGTTCGGTCCACGTAGTGACGTCCCGGCCGGACAGTTCCTGGTCCCCCGCAGGGTTCTGCACGGCCAGGTCCAGGTCACCGCGGAGGAACACCCGGAGCCCGTCCTTGGCGTCGATGATGCCGAAGGGAGGAATCCTGCTGAGGGACACACCGAAGGCACTGGTGACCTCATGGAGGACCTCATGGGGTTCGGGGGCTGAGGACAGCAGGTCCCATACCGCGTCCAGCAGCGTGGGCGATGTATCCGGGCCCAGCACTACTACTGTGCCCCGGCGGATGACACCGAACCAGTCACCGGCCGCATACCGCATGGCCGGGACGTTGTTACTGCTTGCCATCAACGCCTTCTTCCCCGCCTTCCTGGTTGCCGCCGGCAGCTGCGCCGTTCACCCATGCCCTGGGAAGCGTGTCCTCTTCAACGTCCGTTTCGCTCTCCGGCCGCGGCGCGGTGGTGGCGATTCCGGCGTCGTTAAGCACGTTTTTCGCGTCCACCACAATCACCGTGACGTTGTCCCGCCCGCCGCTGCGGAGGGCCGCCTGGATCAGGGCATCCACCGCGTCCTGTGGGTGGGCGACCGTGCTCAGGATGCGGAACAAGTGCTCATCGGTGAGTTCCCCGTTAAGGCCATCGGAGCAAACCATCACGCGGTCGCCCTCCTGGATGGGCAGCAACCAAAAGTCGGCCTCGGTTTCGTCACCCGTGCCCAAAGCCCGGGTGACCACATGGCGGCGCGGGTGGATGGCGGCCTGGTCGATCGTGATGTCGCCTGCATCCACGAGTTCCTGCACCTCCGAATGGTCGACGCTGACCTGCGCGAACTCCCCTTGGCTGAGCCGGTAGGTCCGCGAATCGCCAATGTTCATGACCAGCCAGTACGGCACGCCCATCTGCTCCACCACCACGACGCCGGACAGCGTGGTTCCCGCCCTCCCGCCGGTTGCACCGCGGATGGCGGAGTCCGCCTTCAGCAAGCACGCCTGCAGGTCTGCTGCGGAAGCGGACCGCAGTCCAGCAGCCAGTTCCGGCGCGCTCCCCAGCGAACGGACACAGATCCCGCTGGCGATCTCCCCGGCCTCATGCCCGCCCATGCCGTCGGCAACGGCAAACACGGGGTCCGAGGCGATGAAGGAGTCCTCGTTCAGCTCGCGCCGCAGGCCGCGGTCTGTGCCGTAACCGTAACTCAGCCTGAAAGAGGTACCGCCGGCGGCGGCATCGGCGTCGGCGGGGCTTGCCGGCTGTGAGTTCATGCTTGTCCTAGGTGGAAGGAACGGTCTCCGAAGTGAACCGTCGAGCCGGGGCGAACGAATACCGGCTCGCCCCGAGTCAACCTGGTCTGGATACCATCGGGCGTGGCAACGGCTGTTCCGTTGGTGGAGTTGCGGTCCGTCACCCAGATGCCGTCTCCGTCGACACGGAGATGCAAATGCGTTTTGGAGATGGAGCGGCCCGGATCCGGTACGGGCAGCAGTTGTTCAACGCTCTCCCCGGGCTGCGGAGCAGGATTGCGTCCGAGGAGCACGCTGCCCGCCAGCTGGACGTCCTGCCCGTCGTCGATACGGACCCGCAGCACAGCCTGGACACGTGCGGTTCCCGGGCGCAACTGGGTGCGCTCCACATCGTCGTCCGGATGCACCGTCACCGGCGCAGGTGCGGCCGGCTGGAAGGTTGCAGGTGCCGGCGCAGTGTGGCGGGGTGCTGCCGGTGGATGCCACTGGTTGGGGTCGTGGGAGGGCTGCGCAGGCGAAGGTAGGTGCTGTGCCGGGGCAGGCTGGGCATTGAGGATCGCCGGGGACTCCGAGGCGGAAGGCACCGGCGACACCACGGGCTTGACCGGCGGAAGGTCGACGGGAGCAAAACTGTAGGGTCCCTGGATGCCGCCTGTCGCTACAGGGTTCCTGCCGGCTTGGACATCGAAAACCAACGTCTTTGCGGCTTTGTCATGCCAGCCACGGAGCTTCCCGTTACTGTCCCACGCGTTGGAAACCACCACCAGGACAGCCCACACCACACCCAGCACCATCAGGGGCAAAGCGATCCAGAGCACCAGGCCCAGCAGCCCGACAGCCAACAAAATGCTCCCGGCCACGACCCCCAGCAACAGGACGCCGCCGATGATAAGGCCCCGGACGAACACGGCTCCGGCGCCGGGTGCATATCCATCGGCGTCGGAGCTGCGGATGCCCATCAGCTGGTTGCCGATGGTGTTGCCGGATCGTCCTTCCATGGCAAGCAAGACGAACATGTAAACCAGGGTGACCGCCAGTCCGATGCTGCCCAGCAGCACCAGGAGTCCGGTGTCGTAGACGATGAACCCGTTCCTGCGGGTTTGGGTGATGCCCGCAATCCCGATGGCAAAGGTGGCAGCCAACACGGCAACAGGTCCCACCCAGTCCAGCACTGCCGCGCCCAGCCGTTTGCCGGCAGATGCCGGCACCAGTTCGAGCTTTGTGGTCATGGTCCCTCCCCCTGGCCCCTGATGCGCGCCTGTTGCTGTACTGCGTGCCGGAGTGCCCGGCGGGTGGCCGGCACCCGACGGCATCACCGTGAGCGGCGACGACACTACCGAGATACTACCGGGATCGGGGATGCCCTGCCCGTCAGGGAAAGGCCGGGCTGCTCTCCGGGCATGGTTGACGTTCCGCTCCTTGCGGGCCCCGCGGTTAGTCAGCGGCGACCCGCAATGCGTGCAGAATGTGGCCCCGGACGGAACCTGGTGCCTGCAGGCCGGGCAAACTTCGGCCTCACTGCTCATCCTTGGTGTCTTTCTTGTTCATGCCGGCTTGGCGGCGGTAATCCCGACGGCTCAATGCGGCCCGGCCATCGGACAGGAGGGACCGTGGCGAGAAGCGCGCCTGCTGCCGCTTCCAGAACCCCACGCTTCCCGTGATGTCACCCAGCGAGGTATCCACGATCTTCCAATACTCCCTGACCTCCTCCTCGCTGGGCTGGCCGGCACCGAAGACTGCGGCATCGGCCCGGTGGGCCAGGAGGGTGGTGGTGTTTCCTGCCTGGGGGAAAGCGTCAGCAAGGACGGTGGCCGACTCGCGGCGTGTGGACTTGGGGTCGATCGAGGCTCCCATGTCCGTCGCCAGGCTGACAACCTCGTTCCAACCACCGCCAACCCGCTGGGCGGGGTGACCGTCACGGAAACGCGCCTTCCGGCGTCGTGCTTTCAGCAGGAGGATCAGCAGCAGCGGCAAGGCGAGAATTCCCAGCGGAATCAGCGCCACACCGATGGCGGCCAGCAGCGGACCCCAGAACAGCCAGGGGTTGTCCTTCTTTTCGTCGGCGTCCAAGGCATCCGGGGTGGAATCCGGCGGGAGGTCCGCCGGCTCCTGCGGCGGGGGCGGCGGCTGGAGCACCTGGGGTTTGGGCTTGGACTTGGTGTCAGGATCCGGAGGAATCGGAACGTTGTCCTTGGGCGGGGTGGGATCGAAAGCCACCCAACCGACGCGGTCGAAGGCCACCTCGACCCAGGCGTGGACGTCCTTGCCCGTGATCTTGATGTCGCCGGCACCGTTTTCCGGGCTCTTTGGATCGGGGTAGAACCCCATCACCACCCTCGATGGAATGCCGAGGTGCCGCAGCATCAAGGACATGGCCACTGCGTATTGCTCGTCGTCGCCCAGCATCTGCTTGGCAGAGAGCAGGTTCCTTACGCGGGCGGCGCTGTGTCCGGGCAGGCTGGGCAACTGTCCTTCAGCCACCAGGCCGTTGCTGAAAGCACCGCTCTTCTGGAAATGGGCTTCGATCTGCCGGACGCGGTCAATGGCCGTCGGCGCATCCGCGGAGAGTTCGTTGGCCTGCGAAGCTACGATCGGCGGGACTTCCTGGGCATCAGGCAGAGTGAGCTTGGCAAAGTCGTACTGCGTCAGCTGTCCGTGCTCCAGCGTGCCGGGATCCGAAACCTGGACCGTGTAGGTGTCCCCCTTGGACAGGCCCTGGGTGGTGACCGCGGTGTCAGTTCCGGCGTTGAAGTACAGACCCGAAGCCGCACCCGAACCCTGCTGGAAGCTCATGCCCGTGGTGTGGCGGCCGCCGGGCACAAAGTAGCCCTGATAGTCCTCCACGCTGATTTGCAGGGTGTAGTTGGTGCCGGCCACCGGACTTCCGGCATCCGCCAACGTGTTCAGCGAACGGGCATCACCGACTTTGCTGAAGTTGCCGGAGCTGTTGGGGTCCATGGTGTAGTTCAGGCCGTTGAAAGCATCCAGGGCAGCCAGGCGCACCCGGGCGTCCTTGGGCAGACCCTTGACCGTGAAAAGCGTGGTGTCTTTCTCATCCTTGACGAAGTTCCGGAAGCTCGCCAGCGGCGTGATGTAGTCCCGCGGATCGAACGGCGGGACGATCGTGTTGCGCAGCACCTTCCGGTCGTCGCTTGCGGTGACCAACGGCGAAGCGATCGCTGTGACGCCCACGGCGACCGCGATGACGCCGGCTGCCGTTCCGAGGCGCCGCAATTTCCCGCGGCGGGCCGCTCCGGCGTCGGAGTCCGGCCGGTTGGCCGACACCGTCCTGGTGCTCGTTTGGCGCAGCGCATCGCGGCGGAAAGTCGCCCACACAATCGACACGACAGCCAGGGACACGCCGCGCTCAACGGTGAGGAAGCCGGCGCTGGTGCTGAAGGCGATTCCGGTGACGAACAGCACCAACACGGGCAGGAGTGGCCAGTACGGGCTCTTCAGGCGCCATGTCAGCAAGCCCGCCGCCAGCGACATCAGCAGGGAGCTCAGGAACGGCACGATCAGCATGCCGTTCGCCGTGCCCACGGGGACACCTACGGTCAGCATGTCCTTCCACGCGAACACGATCCCCAGCAGCAAGGTCCGCAGCGAGTCCAGGCTGGGCAGGAAGCCCAGGACGGCGGTGTCCGGCACGGCCAGGGCAGAGCCGAACAGCATGTAGGCGCCGAAGGCCAAGGCCACGGTGATGAGCAGGCCGAGGCGCAAATGTGCGTTGAGGACGGCAATCCCCAATCCCAGCACAATGCCGCCTGCTCCGGCCAGAAGGTAGTAAGGGTCTCCCCCGAAACTCAGGCTGAAACCCAGGACTCCGAGGAACAACAGGACCACCAGGGCACCGCAGTCCGCGGCAAAATGCCACAGCGGACGGCCGTCGGCGAAGATCGAACCAGCCGGGGTGCGCCTGGCCGCGCGGGCACCTCCGGCGCGTTTGCCGCCGTCGGGATGACCGCCTGACCTGCGGGGGCGGACAGAAGGCGCGGTGCTCATGCGGCCGCCTTTCTCAGAACAATGGCGAGGTCGTCGAGGTCCCCTACGGTGAGGACGGTCAGGTCCGCGATGTTGGCCCTCGACGGCGCGGCGCCGGGTTGGACACGGACGGCAAGGCTGCGCACACCCGGCGGAACGGACGCCGCTGCCGAGCGCAGCTGGGTCGCAGTCACCAGGCTGCCGACCACGAAGAACACGACGGAGGCGTTGGGAACGGTATCGGCAAGCGTCCGGGCGAGGTCGACGGCGGTCTTCCGCATCGGGGCCCCGACGATCCTCGTCATATCGTCCAGCAGGTTGCGGCCCGTTTCGCAGCGAAGCGGACCTTTCTGCGTCATGACGTCGAGTTCGCGTTGTTCCCGGATGGCCTGCCGTCCAATGGAAGCAGCCACCGAAATGGCAAGCTCGAACCCGGATTCGGAATCGTATTCGTCCGTGTTGATCGACAGGGAGATGGCCAGGTGGGCACGCCGGGTCTCCTCGAACTGCCGGACCATAAGTTTGTTGGTGCGGGCCGTTGTCTTCCAGTGGATGTGGCGGCGATCGTCCCCGGGAACGTAATCGCGGAGGGCGTGGAAGGATACGTCAGCGCTGGAAAGCTCCGTGGTGGGCATGCCTTCAAGGTCCCGGATGAAACCCGCAGCCGAACCGCCCAGGGCGGCGGTCCGCGGGTGCACGAACAGGTCCACCGGCTCCGTCCAGAGGACGCGGCGGCGGAGCAGGTGCAGCGGATCGGCACGGACCGAACGGACAGGACCCACCACGATCACCGCACGCCGGGCCGTGGGGATGGTGAAAAGGTCCTCGTGGACCTGGGCAGGCTTCATGCGCGGCAGGTGGAAGACGGCCGTTGCCGCACCCACGGGAAGCTCCAGCGACGCCGGCAGCAGAGGCCTGGTGGAGACGTTGGACACGGCGATGCTGCCCACGGCGTCATCCCCTACGGCCACGCGGGTACGGGCCAGGTCCAGGTTCACGCCGTAGGCCGAGCGCCCGACAATGAAGATGACCGCCAGGAGGAACAGCAGGAAAGCGACCATGGCGGCCGATTTGGCTTCCTGCCAACCCCAGGCCTGACCGGCAACCCATAATCCGACCGCCGTTGCCAGCACCACCCAGCCCAGCACACTGACCACGGAAACAACAGGCCAGACGAACCGGAGCCACAGGCTACGGACCTTGGACCACGCCGGTGCGGCAAACTCGCCGGCAGTGCCCAGGGCTTCGGCCCACACGGCGGAGGGATGCAGTTTGCCTGGCGTGTTCGCCGTTCCGGGGCGCCGGCGGCCGGAGCCTGCAGTCCCTGCGGCGTCCGGGCCGGAACCGCGCAAGGATCGGATCTTGCCGCCAAGCGCCGACGCAGTGCGCTTGAGCGACTCAGCAGCCCTGCTCAGGGGTGTGCTGGAGGACATGGTGGGACCTTTGTTCGAACCGGGTGCGGGAATGATGACTGCGCTGGGCGCTATGCGCTGGCGCGTTGCTGCGGGGCGGCAACTTCAGCCAACACACGGCCCAATACCACCTCGGGAGTCGCGCCCGAGAACTCGGCCTCGGGATCCATCACCAGGCGGTGCGTCCACACCACGGGGGCCAGTTCCTTCACATCATCGGGCAGGACGAAGTTGCGGCCCTGTCCCGCCGCCCATACCTTGGCCGCCCGGACCATGGCGAGGGCGCCACGGACGGACACGCCCAACCGGGTCTCGGGGGCGTTGCGGGTTTCTTCACACAACCGGGAGATGTATTCCAGCACAGCGGTGTCCACATGCGTGGTGGCTGCGAGGTCAGCCATGTCTGCCACGGCCTGGGTGGTGATGATTGCGGACAGTTCGCGGGACCGGTCCTTCAGGTTGCTGCCGCCCAGCAGGCGCACCGTGGAGGAATGGTCCGGGTAGCCGATGGACGTCTTGATCAGGAAGCGGTCCAGCTGGGCTTCCGGAAGACGGTAGGTACCGGCCTGCTCGATCGGGTTCTGGGTTGCCAGGACCATGAAGGGGCGTCCGGCGTCGTAAGTGGTGCCGTCCACCGTGACCCGGGATTCTTCCATGACTTCCAGCAGCGCGGACTGGGTCTTGGGCGAGGCACGGTTGATTTCGTCCGCGAGCACGATGTTGCTGAAGACCGGGCCCTTGTGGAATTCGAACTTCTGCGTCTTCTGGTCATAGATGGTCACACCGGTCACGTCCGAGGGCAGGAGGTCCGGTGTGAACTGGATGCGGTTGTGCGAACCCTGGACCGTGGCCGCCAGCGCCCGGGCCAATGACGTCTTGCCGGTTCCGGGTGCGTCCTCGAACAGTACGTGGCCCTCGGCCAGCATGGCGGTGAACGTCAGGCGGATGACGTGTTCCTTGCCAAGGACCGCCTGGCCGACGTTGGCAACGAGCTTCTCGAACGTCTCTGCAAACCAGGCGGCTTGCTCGTTTGTCATGGTCATGGCGTCAGGGTCCTTTTCTTGTGGTCAAGCTGTGCCCGGGGCCGGTTGGTCCGGCCCCGGTTTTTCGTTCGGGAAGTGTTGCAGTGCTAGCGGTTCGGCATGCCATTCGGCGGGTTGCAGCCGATGTTGGTGGTATCGCAACGGATCCAGTTACCTGCCGCCATGCCGCTGGTCAGGTGGTACCAGATACCGGACGGGTTGTTGGAAGTCTTGTACCAGACCTGGTAGCGGTCCGATTCTCCCGAAGCCCCGGCATTGAGCCACTTGCCTTCGCCAACACAGGACGACGGGTTGCCTGCCCGGAAGCTGTCAGTGCCCTTGCGGGGCTCCGTGCAGCTTCGTACCGGCGTGGCGGTGACGGTCCAGGACGTGGGCTGTGGCGGCGGTGGTTCGGCCCCGCTGCGCGAGGTGTCACTGCCGATCCGGCCTTCCTGTCCCCCACTGATCGCACGGACACGCAGGGTGTGGGTTTCGCTGTAGCCAACGCTCTTGGAGAAGCTTCGCTCGTTCGTGCCGACCCAGCCGCCGCCGTCCAGGCTGTACTGGTATCCCGTCACGGGACGGCCGTTGCCGTTGGGCTGGTTCCAGGTCCAGGACACGGTCTTGTCGCCTGTTCCGCTGCTCTTGCTGCCGCTGACCGTGGGAGCGAAAGCCAGCCCGTAGGGGTTCACCACGTTCGATGAGGGACTCGCATCGCCGGGAGTGGCGTTTTGCGAGGAGACCGCCCACACGACAACACCGGTATCGGTGCCGTTCGGGGCGGGAACAACGCCGCCTCCGGCCGGGATGGCGCCGGTTCCTGCCCCGGAGGTCAGGCGGTACCTGTAACTGATCTCGGCAGCCGTGGCTCCATTGCGCCCGGCAGCAGTGAGCGGATTGAACGCCACCCGGATTTTCCCGCCGTCGGCGTTCGTTTCCACGAGGGACGCGGTGGGGGCGTCAACCATTCCCGGCTTGCCCGCAGCGCGGATGGGTGCCGATTGCTGGCTCACCCCGCTGACCCCGGCCTTGTTCTTCGCGGAGACCGTAAAGGTGTAATTGGCCTCGGCATTGTCCACGGTGACGTTCTGTGAGGTAGCACCCACCGTTTGGGAACCCACGACGGCGCCGCCCCGGTAGGTGGTCAGCGTGTAGGCGGATATGGGGTCACCGTTGTTGTTGGGCGCCACCCAGCTGACCTTCAGCTGGCTTTGGGTACCCACGGAGCCTGCCCCCGAGACGGAGGGCGCGGCCGGCGTCGCTGGAACACCGGCCGGCGTTTCGGCGGCCGAGTACGGGCTCCACTCGGAGGGATCCTTGGCATCGTTCCGTGCCAGCACCCGCACCTTGTAGGCCACGCCGTTGGTCAGGCCGCTCCACGTGTAGCTGGCACCGGTGAGGTTCTGGATCTGCGGGTTCTGCCCGGCCGGGGCCGGTGAGATTTCCAGATCGTAGGACTTGATGGGCGAGCCCTTGCTGGCCGGAGGCACCCACGCGACGGACAGCTGTTTGTCGCCGAACTTCAACGTCGGCGCAACGGGAGTATCCGGCTTAACGTCGGGGCGGACCTCGGCGGAGGCCGGCGAGCGGTCAGACTCCCCGATCGCGTTGGTCGCTGTCACCGCAAAGTGGTACTTCACGTTGTTCGTCAAGCCCGTCAAGGTGCAGGTGTTGGCCGGGCAGTCCTGCTTGAAACCGCCCTCGCCGTACACCGTGTACTTGGTGATCGGCGAGCCCCTGTCGGCAGGAGCAGTCCAGGTAAGCAGCGCCGTTTGGTCGCCCACACTCTGTGCCAGTGGCGTGGTGGGCGCCACGGGCTTGTCCTTGACAGTGAGCCGGACGCGGGCCGTTGCATACCGCGACTTCTCCCCAGTCTTGTCGGCCACGGTGTAGGAGGTCACCAACGTGCCGGTGAAGCCAGGGGCGGGAGTGACGGTGATCGAGTCGCCATTCACTTCCGTGTTGCCGCTTCCCGTCTCGGTCTGCGCAGCCACGATCTTCAAGGGCGTGTCAGGGAACGGGTTGGAGTCATTGGCCAGCACGTTGATCGTGACGGGCTTGCCGGATTGGGCTTCCGGTTCCACGTCGTCGTTGGCCACGGGCTTGGGGCGGGTGGAGGCTGACAGGGAAAGCTTGTAGTTGCCGACTGCTTCCAGGCCGCGGGGATCCTTGGCCTTCACCTGGACGGTGCTGCCCTGCCCGATCTGTACCGAGTCGTCGGCAGAGACCTTGAGGGTCTTGCCGTCGATGCTGACCCGGAAGCCGCCGGAGGGAGCGCCAACGAGCTCGTACTTCATGTTCCGCACGTCGTCGGCGTCGGGATCGGACGTGAGCTTTTCCAGATCCAGGCTGGCAGAGTCCCCCTTGGGAACTTCCACTTCGCTGCCCAGCAGGGTCGGAGGATTGTTCTTGTTGGGGTCCGGAAGCACCTTGGTACGGATGCTCAAAGTGGACTTCAACCCGTCGGGATCGTCCGGCCCCGTTCCATCTGTTACTTCGAAGCTGATCGAGCCGGGACCGACGTATTCCGCGCCGGCTGTGTACTTCACAGCCGTTCCCCCGTTGGCGATTGGATCGCTGCCGTCGGCGCCGATGAGCTTGATCCGGTCTGCCTGCGTCAGCCGGGGCGAGCGGCCATCACGGACCTTGACCCACTCACGCAGGTCCACGGTAACGGACTGGCCGGACACGAGTTCCACGACGTCGTCCTTGGCCAGGGTAGGAACCTGCTGTCCCAGGCCCGGCACCCAGATGATGGCCGTGGACTTCTGGCCGTCCACGTCTTCCACGGTGTACGGCACCAGTTGCGGCTGCTCCGTCAAATCCACTACGACGTTGCCGTCGGTTCCGGGCCGGGCTGTCTCCAGGCCGGTGCTGATCCTGAGGTTCTCCCCCACACCGTCCGGGTCCTCGTCGTTCTTGAGGACCGGTACGTCCACTGCCGTCTTGCCCAGGGTCTGGGCTGACGTCACGCGGTCGTCGCGGGCTATCGGGGCCTGGAGCGGGATGTCGTTGTCCACGATCACCCGGATGGTGGCCTGACCCACGGCGTCCCGGTCATCGGCCACGGCATACCGCACGTTGACCGTGCCTTCGGTGGCCGGTGCGGTGACCAGGATCCGGCCGCTGGTCTTGCTGACGTGGGCGTCCAGCCCGGCGTCGGCCTCGATGCTGTCGCTGAGGATCCGGATGAGGTCGCCGTCCGGGTCGGAGTCGTTCGCCGTGGCGTCCACGGCGATCTGGCGTGCAGGGCGCACTTTCACTTCGTCATCCACCGGCGCCGGCTTCTGGTTGTCATCGCCGCGGGGCGCGACGCCGACCGTCACGGTTCCGGTGTTGACCGCACCTTGGCGGTCGATCACCTTGTACCGGAACGTATCGGTTCCGGCGCCGTCACCGGCGGCAACGAAGTCGATGAAGTTGCTTCCCGCCGTCGCGGTTCCCATGGTGGGCGTGCTGTCGATGCCGGTGAGCTGCACCGAGTCGCCGTCGGGATCGATGCCATCCAACGGGACCGGGATGCGGACGCTGCCGCCTGCAACGACCCGTGCCGTCAGGTTCTGCGGTTGCGGACGCGAGTTCTGAGCACCTTCCAGCGGAAGGATGTGGATGGTGACCGCGGCGGCGCTCTTCTGGCCCTGCGGGTCCACGGCGTTGTAGATGGCCCTGACGGTCTTGGGCGTCGGTCCTGCGATGAAGCGCAGCGTGTTCTCAGAGATGAACGCGGTGCCGTCCTCGTCGGCAATGGTTTGGGCCAGTTCCGGGTCAACGGACAGTTCCTCGCCCTGCGGATGGGTGTCGTTGTCCAGGACAGGAATGGTGACGACGTCGTTCACGCGGACGTTGACTTCGTCCGGTTTCGGCTGGGGAGCTTCCACGACGGCGGGCGCCGGCACCGGGACCACGCCCACCGTTCCGGTGGCCGAACCGCGGCCATTGGACATGGTGTAACTGAAGGTGAACGGCTCCGTGGCGCCCAGGACATCAGTGACGCGCAGGACACTGTGGTCGATGACGCTCACCGACGCACTGGAGCCCGGCGGGACCGTCACGTTCTGGAGGACGAGGACCCCACCGGAGGGGTCGGAGTCGTTGGCCAGGGGATCCACCAGGACGCTTCCTCCAACGGGCAACAGGGCCACGTCATGGACGGCCACCGGGGCGCCGGCGTCCTTACCGGATTCAACGTCCACGCGGATCAGGCCCTGGCTGCTCTGCGGGCCGTTGCTGGCGATATAGGTGAGGTACACCGGACCGGGAGTGTTGCTGCGGAAGGTGAACGTCCCGCCGTCGGTCACGGGACCCAATTCGGCCTGGCCGGCCGCCTCCACGTGTGCCACGCGAAGTGCGCCGCCGTTGGGGTCGACGTCGTTCTTCAAGGGCGAGATCACCAGGTCCTGGCCCACCACTGCGGTGACGTGGTCCGCGTTGACCACGGGAGCGAGCGCTCCCGGTGGCTGCACGTTGACCACCACCCGTCCCGTGGTGGTGGCCCGGCCGTCCCAGACGGTGACGGTGACGTTCTTCTTGCCGGCAGCTGCACCGGAATCCTGGTAGGTCAGCAGGCCGTCGCGGCGTACCTTGACCTGGTCCTGCTCATTGTCGGCTTTGGCATCGAGCAGGACGAGGTCGTCGCCGTCCGGGTCCATCCAGTCGGTCAGGATGTTCTGGCTGACGGACTTGCCCTGTTCCACCAGCATGGTGGTGGGCTCGGCCCGCTTGAAGAACGGTGGCTTGTTGTCCTCGGGAGCCACCACGTTCAGTGTGACCCGTCCCCCTGCGGAAAGCCCACGGCCGTCGGCAGCGTTGTAGTCGAAGGATTCTGTGCCCGGCTTGGCGTCAGCGGGAACCCTGATCTGGAAGGCCGACCCGCCGTAGATGTTCTCCAGGGCACCGGCTTGGGGTCCGTTGGCACCGACCGCAGCGGTGAGGACGTCGCCGTCGGGGTCGGAATCGTTGTCCAGGACGCTCAGGATGGTGGTCCGGCCCGGCCTCACGCCGTATTCATCGGGTTTGGTTTCCGGTGCCCGGTTGGGCTTGGTACGGTCCGGCAGGACGTTGATGGTGTTGTTGTCCGCTGATTCCTGGTCCTGGTCGTCCGATTGGTTTTTCGGCGGGACGACGTCGTCCCAGTTGTTGACCAGCTGCATGTTCTGGTTAACCATCCACACGCTGCCGGAGTTGACGTCGTTGAGGACCACGAGATCTCGGTTCACGCGGAAAACATAGCTGGGCGACGCACTGGCCTTCGGGACATCGTTCTTTTTGTCGTCGGCGTCGTTATCGCAGTCGCGGACGTACTTGTTCGCACCGGCCCACGCCGAGTGCACGCACTTGCTGACCTGGACAGGAGCCGCAGGGATACCTTCCCCCTCGGCGTCCACCGTAGCGGCAGTGGAACCGTCCAGCGGCTGTTTGAGAAGGGAATTGCGCGTGGCGATGGCCACGAAGCCGCTGTCTTCGCTGCTCTGCTGGAGCTTGGCCTCACGGGCATCCTGGAGCTGGAGCCGACGGCCTCCGGGGAGGAAGAGGTTTCCGGCACCGGCATCGAGTACCACCGGCTTGTCCCCGACCACGGAGATCTGGAGGTCTCCCGCTCCCTTGAGTTCGTCAACCTTGGTGACTTCGGACGCCGTGCGCTCCCCCGTGGCATCGACAGTCGTCACCGTGATCTCACCCTTGCCGGGGTCCGCGGTATAGATGCGGTTGTCGTGCCCGACGGCGGACACCACACCCTGCGAACCGGTCAGGACGGGTTCGGTCCCTTCCTCGTCAAAGCCGTTGACCGTTGACGGCGACAGCGCCCAGACCTTGCCACGGGCGGGGTCAGTGACGGACAGGACTGTGGTGCCATAGCTCACTTGCGACGACGACGGCAGCTGTTTGTCGCCGCCCAGTTTCAGGTTGGCGGCCGAAACCTGGTTAATGGTGGAACCGGTTTCGTCATCCACGAAGACGTTGCCATCATGCTGCAGGACATCGAAGGTGGTGCTGGCGGGCGTCACCGCGCCGTCCAGGACCCGCGATGGGTAATTCAACCGGCCCACGGCGTTCTTGGTCTTGCTGACCACCCACACGCCGCCGTCGTTCAAATCCACTTCGGTGGTCTTGAATCCCGGGTACAGGATGGCGCCGGCGACGAGTACGCCACCGGCCACGGTCACAGCAACGGCCGATACGGCCTTTTGATGTCGACGCTTTTTCAGCCCCAGCTTGCCGAAGAAAGATCTCACAGCCCCAAAATTCCCTTTTCGCACAGCTGCTCCCCAACAGCTCCTGGATCCGCCGACGACTGTCGGCGGCCGGTCATTCCGCAGTACCCCCATACGGCGGCGGAATTTTCAGTCCATAAGACTATCCCACGCGCCACGCGGCCCGCCAAGGGAACCCGGGAGCGGGCTCTCCATTGGCTTTGACAGCCTAAGGGATCACGGACGCGCCGCGCGATGGGGACTACTGCCCGGCCTTGGACCGGCACCAGGGTCAGCACGGCGGCGCTCCCACTGCGCTGGGCTCACCCATTGTGGTGTGACCTGCGATGATGTAGCGGCCTACGTTGCGGTAGGAACCGTCCTCGATGCGCCACCACGTGAAGGTGAGATTGTCCACGTCCTGCTGGACGATGTAACACTTGACCACCATTTTTTGGCCGGGGTACTCCCACGGGGGTTGGTCGCCGCCCTTTCCGTCACACGTGAAGTCCGGCTTGGGCTGGTAGTTCTTTCCGCCCTGCGTGTAGGTACACGACCTCTGGACCACACCGGTGTTCAGGACGCCCTCCCACACTCCCTGCCTGCCGGACGTGGCACTGGCTGAAGCGATCGGACCGCCAGTTCCCAGGGAATTGAAGGTCTGCACGTTGATGTGGCTGGTCTGCTCCCACCCGCCGGTGTTGACGGTGCGGCTGCCCGACGCTGCCACGGTCTCCCAGGCCCCGCCATTGATGCTGATCTTTGTGGTCTTGACGTCGTTGGTGGCCGCAGACGGTGACGACCAGCTCAAGGTGACGGACTGGTTGTTCAGACCGCCGTTTTGGCCGGACGCCGACGGCGTTCCCGGCGCCCCGTAGGGGGTAACGGAAGCCCCGCCGCTCGGCGGAGAGCTGGGCGCCACGGACGAATTGGCCGTCACGGTGATGGTACTGGCTTGACCGTTGGCGAAGCCGCCCACGGTCTGGCCCGGCTGGATCGGTCCGCTCTGGCCCGTGCTGGCCCTGTACGTGTAACTGACCTCGCTGGCGCTTGAACCGTTCCGTTGGTCAGCGTTGAGCACGTTGAAGTTGATGGTGACCTGTCCCCCGGCGCCGCCGGTGTTGGCAGGAGTTGCACTGACCCCGGTGACGGCACGAAGCTCGCCGGTGGCACGGCGGGGCGCCGACGGCGCGCTGACCGCGCCCTTTCCTGCCTTGTTCTCCGCCTGGACCGTGAACGTGTAGCCCGACTCGGAGTTGTCGGCCCTGAACGTCGCCGAACGAACATCCCCGGACACGGTCTGCGTCTGGGCCGCTCCGCCGCCGCCGGTCATGGTGACGAAGTAGTTCTTGATCGGGTCACCGTTGATGTTCGGTTCCGTCCACGTCGCCCGGAGCTGGTTCTGCGTTCCGACAGAGGACACGACGGCGGTCGTCGGCGCCGCGGGTGCACCCGGCAAACCGGCAGGGTGGTCTTCGGCGGAGTAGACACTCCAGTCTGATGGACCGAGCTCGTTGACGGCCTGCGCACGCACTTTGTACTTCACGCCGTTGGTCAGTCCGGTCCAGGTGTAGGTCAGGCCCGTCACATCATTTTTTACCGCAACTCCGTTGGCCGGGGGCGGGGATATTTCCAGGTTGTAGTGCTTCACCGGCGAGCCCTCTGTCTTGGCCGGGCTCCACGTGACGGCGAGGTCCTTGTCACCGGCCTTGACCGTCGGCGCGTCAGGCGGCGACGGCTTTTCATCCGGACGGATCTCGTTCGAAGCCACCGACGGTTGGGAGTCCCCGACCTCGTTGGTGGCGACGACGGTGAAGACGTATTTGACGTTGTTGGTCAGGCCCGTCAACGTACACGTGGTGGTGGGGCACTCCTGCTGGAAGCCTGAGGACCTGACCGTGTACTTGGTGATGGGCGCGCCGTTGTCCGACGGCGGCGCCCATTTGAGGACGGCCGTGCGGCTTCGGACGTCCGTGGCCACAGGTGCCGAAGGGGCGTCCGGCTTGTCCCGGACGGTGATCCGGATCCGCCCTACGGCCTGCCGGCCGGGATCATCGGTCTTGTCCTTAATGGTGTACCGCACCACGAGGACACCCTTGAACCCCTCGGCAGGGGTCACAGTGACGGAATCACCGGAAACGGAAGGCTGGCCGGAGGCCGAGCCCGTCTCCACCACGGCTGACTCGATCTTCAGCGGAGCATCACTGAAGGGGTTGAAATCGTTGGCCAGGACGTTGACGGTTTCCGACGCGCCGGCGTTGGCCTTGTCCACAGCGTCGTCATTGGCGGCCGGCTTGGGCCTGTTGGATGAGACAACGCTGACGGTGACCGCAGCCTTGACGGCGTCGGACCGGCCGTCGGTAACCCTGAGGGGGATGATCCCCCGGGCTCCCGGGTTGACTGAATTTCCGGGCGTGACCCGCAGGACGGTACCCTCGATCCTTGCTTCGATCCCGCCGGGCAACTGCCCGTCAAGCTCGAACTTCAGCTGTCCTTGGTCTTGTTCGTCAACGTCAGTGGCCAGGTTGGCCAGCTCCAGTTCCGTTGACTCGCCCTTGGGAGCATCGATGGCAGCCCCACTGAAGGTGGGCGGGTGGTTCGCATCCGGATTGGGCAGCACCCGCGTCATGATGGTCAGCGTGGATGTGAGGCCCTCGGGGTCGTCGGGTCCGGATCCATCCGTGACCTCGAACGTGACGGAACCAGGGCCCGTGTAATCTTCCTGGGCCGCGTAGCGGAGCGCCGTTCCGTCGCCGGCAATGACGTCCTGCGGGTCGCCGCCCTGGACCTTGATTTTGTCCGCCACGGTGATCCGCGGTGCCCGGCCGTCCCTGACCCTGACATAGTCCTGCAACGCCAGGATCACTTGCTGGCCGGCAGTGACCTCCACCACTTCATTCGTGGAAAGAGTGGGGTACTGGAGGCCCTGCCCGGGAATCCACATGAGCGCTGTGGCCGACTGACCGTCGATGTCGGTGACGGTATAGGGAATCAACTGGTCCTGGGACGCCAGCGTCACCACAACGTTGCCCGACGTTCCAACCCTCGCATTCGGGTTGCCGTCCGGGAGGGTGATTTTCAGGTCCTCGGCAATGCCATCGGGATCGGAATCGTTCTTCAGTACCGGAACATCAATGGCCGTCTTTCCCAACGTCTCGGCGAGGGTGACGCGGTCGTCCACTGCGACAGGTGCGTGCAGCGGCGCGGTGGGGCTGGTCTGGACCCTGATGACCGCGCTGGCTTCGGCCTTTTTGTCGTCCTGGATCCGGTAACTGACACTGTCGGTTCCGGCAACGCCCGGCGCGGTCAGCAACACCCTTCCGGTGACGGCTTCCACCTGCAGCTCCGGGTTGGCTTCAAACGAATCCACCAATCCGATGGGATCACCGTCAGGATCGGAGTCGTTCTTCAAGGCATCAACGGCAACCCGGCGTCCGGGACGGACGTCGATGGCATCGTCCACTGCGATGGGCTTCTGGTTGTCGGCTTCGGCCGGAGCGATGCCAACGATCACAGTTCCCGTGTTTTCGGCACCAATCCGGTCCCTGACGCGATATCCAAAGGTGTCCGTGCCGAACGATTTTCCGCCGGCAGTGTATTCCAGATAGCCGTCGCGGAGAACAGCTGTGCCGAGTCCGGGCGCCTTGTCTATACCGATGACCTGGACCGAGTCGCCGTCGGCATCGATGCCATCGGTCGGAACCGGAATTTTGACGGTCATGCCGGCCACTGCCCGCGCCGTCAGGTTCCTGGGCTCCGGCCGGGTGTTGGTGGCGTCATCGCGTGCCCGGATCCGGATGGTGACCTGTTGCGAGTCCGTTTGGCCGGACGCGTTGCTGACCTTGTAGATTGCGTAGACGGTCTTCGCTTCCCCGCCGGCGATGAAGCGAAGGGTGTTACCGGCCACAAACATCCGGCCGTCGGCCTCATCCGGCAGCTGGGCCAGGACAGGATCCAGGGTCAGCTCACCGCCGTTGGGGTCGGTGTCGTTCTCCACCACCGGGATGGTCACCACATCACCGGCCCGTACCGTCACTTCGTCGGGTTTTGCCTGCGGCGCCTGGAGCTTGGTGGGCGCCGGCACCACCTGCACGGAGATGTCGCCCGTGGCAGAGGCCTTGCCGTTGGAGATCGTGTACTTCAGCGACAACTGCTCCTGGGCACGGATGTCCGTAATCTTCACCACGGAGTGGTTGAGGACAGCCACACTCACCGGCAGGCCATCGGCAGCGGTTACCGACTGGACCACCAGGACGCCACCGGCAGGATCGGAATCATTGCCCAGGACATCCACTACCACGCTTCCGCCGCTGGGCAGGAGGGCGACGTCCCGCACGGCCACCGGTGCGCCGTCGCTGTTGCCCGAAACGACATCCACCCTCACCAACTGCTGTGCGCTCGCCGGCCCGTTGGTCACCATATAGGTGACATAGTGGGCGCCCAGCGTGGACGAGGTGAAAGTGAACGTCTGCTGGTCCGGGCCCACCACTGCAGTCGACTGGCCGTCCGGCTGCGCCTGGGCCAGGCGCAGCGTACCGCCCTGGGGATCGGAATCGTTCTTGAGGGGCGCGATCACCGTGTCCTGGCCGGCGACGGCCACCACGTGGTCGGCGTTGGCCACGGGCGGCAACGCACCGGGAGCGCGCACGTCCACGGTGATGCGGCCTTCGGTGGTCAAAGTGCCATCCGAAACACTGACCGTCAAGGTTTTGCGCCCAGGTCCCGCTCCGGAGTCCTGGAATGAGAGCAAACCGTCAGGCCGCACCCGGACCTGGTCAGCGGGATCGCTGCTGGCAGCCGAAACGGCAAAGATGTCGTCACCGTCGGGGTCAAGCCAGTCCGTCAGGACATACTGGCTTGCTGTTTTGCCGGTTTGGACCACCAGGGTGTTATTGCGGTTGGGTTTCTGCTGGGGTGCGCTGTTCTCTCCCGGGGGCACAATCCGGAGATCGACGTCCGTGGCAGCTGTTCCGCCCCGGCCATCATCCACGGTGTACTTGAACGTCTCTGAGCCGGTGGTGTCCGGTGCCACGGCGATCTGAAAACCGGTACCCCCATACACCTGCGAGAGCGCCCCGGACCTGAGCCGGTCGCCCGTGGACACCGTCAGGACGTCGCCGTCGGCATCGGCGTCGTTGTCCAGCACCGGAAGGATGGTGGTCTTGCCTGCCCGGATCCCGAAGGCATCCGGCTTCGCCGCAGGGGGCGTGTTCGGTTTGGTCCGGTCCGGCAGGACTGTTTGCTGGACTTCGTCGGCCGAGTCCTGGTCGGCGTCGTCGGAGGTCTGCTGGGGCGGAATGACGTCGTCCCAGTTGTTGACCAGCTGCATGTTCTGGTTGACCATCCACACGTTGCCGGAGTTTATGTCGTTGAGGACCACGAGGTCGCGGTTCACGCGGAAAACGTACGACGGCGAGGCGCTCGCCTTGGGCACGTCCGCGCGGCGGCTGTCGGCGTCGTTACTGCATTCCCGGAGGTACTTGTTGGCGCCGGACCACGCCGAGTACGTGCACTGGCCAAGCCGGACGGGCGCCGCGGGAACACCGCGGCCGTCTGCTTTCACCACTTTCGCCGTTCCGCCATCCAGTGGCTGCAGGAGCAGGGCTTCAGGGGTGGCAATGGCTACTGCGTCCGCCGCAGGACCGCTCTGCTGCAGTTTGGCCTCGCGGGCATTGTCCAGCTGGACCTTGCCGCCGCCGGGAAGGACGATGGTTCCCGTTGCCGTGTTCAGCAGCACGGCTTTGTCGCCGACAGCGGCGAGCTGGACGTCGCCGTCGGCTTTGAGTGCCTCGTCAGTACGGACCTGCGACTCCACCGGCTTTCCGTCGGCATCTACCTTGGTGACCGTGAGCTTTCCGGTCCTGGGATCAAGGGTGTGGATGGCATCGTCCACGCCCACCACGGACTTGATGCCCGGGGACTGCTCGAACAGGGGCTCCGACTCGTCGCTGAAACCGCCGATGGAGGTGGGTGAGACAGCCCAGACTTTGCCTTTGGACGGGTCCGTGACGGCAAGGACTTTGTGTCCGAAGCTGACTTCTGCGGCTCCGGGCAGTTTCTGGTCGCTCCCGAGGCGCATGTTGGCAGCGCTCACCGGGTTGAGGGTGGCACCGCTGGAGTCGTCGATGAAGACGTCGCCGGCCTGCTGGAGGATGTCGAAGTCAGTACTGGCAGGCGTTACCGCACCGTCCAGCGACTTTGAGGGGTAGTTGAGGCGGCCCGCAGCATTCTTGGACTTGCTGACCACCCACACGCCGCCGTCGTTCAGGTCCACTTCTGTGGTCTTGAATCCCGGGTACAGGATGGCACCGGTGACAAGCACTGCGGCAGCAGCGGTGAAAGCCGTGACCGCCAGGGCCTTGGTGCGGCGTTTCCTGGGCCCCCGTTGGGCAGGCCTCATGGTCGGAGCCATCCACATCCCCCATGCAAATCGGCAGCCGACAGGATCGCGCGGCTGGCTTGACGCGAACAAGCACCAAGCCTACCGGGTTAATCCATCGATTGGCGAAGATGTGACCTGCATCGCCTGTCAGTCCAGGCCAGGCCCCTGCCCCGGCCCCTGGCCAGCATGACGGGATGGATTTCGCCAAAACCACGGACGTTTTCCGACGCCTGCGGTACCAGGACGAACCGGTCATCCTGCCCCAGCGCAGCAGCCGTCATGGCGTCCACCAGCACCGTCCCCGGCTGGGCGAGGCTTGTGAGGCGGGCCGCCAGGTTAACCGTCGGGCCATAGATATCACCCAAGCGGGAGAGAATGCGGCCCCACACCATGGAGACACGGGCCTGCGGAAGGATCTCGTCCTCGGTGAAGGCGTGGGCCAGGGCCAGCGAAATTTCCGCCCCTGCGGCCGGCGTTTCGGCGATGTACAGGACTTCGTCACCCACGGTCTTGACCAGGCGGCCACCACCCACGGAGATGATTTCGGCACACTTGTTCTCGAAGCGCTGCACCATCTGGGCCAGCGTCTTCTCATTCATGCGGCGCGACAGGCTTGTGTAGGACACGAGGTCCGCGAAGCCCACGGCCCGGGCCAGGGGCAGCGGAGCATCGTCCTCGTCACCTTCGCGGCCTTCCTCGCTGGCCTGCAGGCCGGCTTCGGCCCGGACCGCGAGGCGCTGGACGCCCGCGTTGAGCTGACGGCGGTAGGAGTAGACCAGGATTTCCTCAAGGGAGTCCACCAGCGCCGGCAACTGGTTCACCAGCTGCTTCCGGGCCACGGCATCCGGAATACCCTGCTCCTGGACCATGTCCTCCACCAGGGCTTCAACCTGCCACACCACCATCCGGTCCGTCATCTGGCCGATGGACCGGGTGACCGAGATAGCGGCTTCCTCGGTCAGGAGACCGGCCCGGACCAGGTCCAGGATGGTGGTCAGCGCTGCCTGGTCCCGTTCGGTGAAGGCAACATCGTCATCGCCCCAGTTGGGGAATCCAAGCGCACGCCACAGCTTCCGGGCGGACAGCACCGAAACGCCTGCCCCGGCAGCAACTTCACGACGGCGGAGCTTGCGTTCGCCGCCGAGGAGCCTCGCCTCGAGCGCTTTGATGGCAAGCCGCTCGGCCGACATCACACCGGTCGGTGGTCCCGTGGCGACGCTTGGCGCAGGCTCGGTGTCCTCGTCCACGGAAGGTTCGGGTACGGCGTCGAACTCTTCGCCCAGGTCCTCGCCGGACTTCTGCCCTTCAACGCTCATCTCATCCACCTTCTCCCAGCTCCCACGGCACCTCATCGAAGTCCGTCAGGACTTCACCCTCAAAGACCTCACTATTCGGCAGTTCGCCCATTGCATCAAGGACGAACTCCCGGAATTTTCCGGCTTCCGGCACGTCGGCCAGTACAGCCGTACCGGATGGTCCGGTATCCAAGGATATATTCCCGGAGCGCAATGACCGTTGGAGCAGGTTCTGATGGACACCCACGCTGCGTACCGAGGCCAGCGGCACCTGCCAGTCGGCGCGGTTGAACATCCCGTATTTGGCGATCACCCGGCGGCTGGTCAGGACATAGCGGACCGACCGCCATTTCAGCAGCCTCTTGACGCTGTAGCCAAGGAGCACCAGAGCCGTCAGCCCGCCGCACGCACCCAACAGCCACGGGGTCCACTCACTGGTGATGAACGGGGCGAGCCGCTGCGGATTGCCTTTGACAATCCATGCGCAGGCATAGGCCGCCACGGCAGGCAGCACGATGAAGGTCACCACAGGAAAAAACAAGGAGCGGGCCTGTTGCCGCGTGATGGTAATGACCTGCTCCCCGGGAAGCAGTTCCTTACGCATAACCGCTTTCTGTGGCGCGCAGATGCACCACGTCTCCTGCCGTCACCACATGCTCCCGCCCACCATGGTCCACCACCAGCAGGGAGCCGTGCTCATCCAACCGTGAGGCATGGCCCACCAGTTCATGGTCCCCCGGCAGGTGGGCGCGGACCTCCCGGCCCAGGGTGACCATGGCGGATTCGACCCTCTTGTGCAGCGAGTGGCCTCCCTCCAGGCCTGCTGACGGGTCCCCTTCCGAATTGCAGAAACTCCGGTAAAGCCGGGCGAAACGCCTCAGGTATGCCTGCAGCAGCGAGGTGCGGTCCGTCGTCGTGCTTCCTTCCAGGGCCAACGACGTTGCCGTTGGCACCGGCAGTTCATCTTCCGACAGGGAGACATTGAGGCCCACGCCGAGGATGACGGCAGGAACTGAACCGTCGCCCGGTGAAGTCAGCTGGGCGAGGATGCCCGCTACCTTGCGCCCGTTTACCAGGACGTCGTTGGGCCACTTGATGTCCGCCGTAATGCCTGCCGCCTCCTGCAAGGCCTCGCGCAGTGCCACCGCCGCCAGCAGCGATAGCCAGGAATAGCTTTGCGTTGGTACCGGCATTCCGTCGGCGGTGACGGGACGAAGCACCATGGACACGGAAACGCCGGACCGTTCCGGGGATTCCCAGTGGCGGTCCAGGCGCCCGCGGGCGGCCGTCTGGTGCTCAGCGGTCAGGACAGCCAGGTCCGCCCATTTCTTCGGTTCCACTGTGACAGCCCGCACCAGGTCCTGGTTGGTGGATCCCGTGGAGTCGACGATCTTCAGCTGCGAAATGCCCGTAGCCGACAGGAACTCCGGGGCCAGCAGCGCGTCGCGGTCCAACGCAGAACGCTCCCGGGAGTCGTGGCGGTGGCTGGAATCAGGCTGTTCGGCATCCATGGCAGAATCCTATCCAGTCGGGACGCGCGCAAGCGCCCCGGGCGCCTGCGAATCTGCTTAGAGGAAGATGTCCCGGACCAGTTGGTCTTCGGGAGCGCCCAGGCTGTAGGGCGAGAAATCATCAACACCCGCCGCTCGCAGGACGTCCTCATCGGTATGGAAATTCCCGGTCGTCTTCGTGCCGCCTGAAAGGTTGGCGCCGGTGAGGATGGCGTGGGCGGCATCAGCCATGATCTCCGGGCCCCGGGCAGCCTTCACCATCTGCCCGCCTCCGGGCATGTTCCGGATGGCTGCGGTGTCGATCAGCGTGCACGGCCACAGAGAGTTGACGGACACGCCGCGGTCCTTGAACTCTTCTGCGAGCCCGAGGGTGGTCAGGCTCATGCCGTACTTGGCCATGGTGTACGCCAGATGCATCCCGGCCCACTTGGGGTCCAGGTTCAGCGGTGGCGACAGCGTCAGGATGTGGCCACTGCCGGAATCCAGCAGTGCGGGCAGCGCCAGCTTGGACAGCAGGAAGGTTCCCCGGACGTTGATGTCCTGCATGAGGTCGTAGCGTTTCATGTCCACAGCGTCAGTGCGGGACAGATCGATCGCCGAGGCGTTGTTGATGACGACGTCAATGCCTCCAAACCGCTCGACGGCGGCACTCACCGCGGCGGCTACGTCATCGTCATTGCGGACGTCCCCGACGAGGGGCAGCGCCTGCCCGCCGGCGGCCACCAACTGCTCAGCAGCCGTGAAGACCGTGCCTTCCAGCTTCGGGTGCGGCTCGCCGGTCTTGGCCAGCAGGACGATATTGGCTCCGTCCCGGGCGGCCTTGGTGGCAATGGCAAGCCCGATGCCGCGGCTGCCACCGGACATGATGATGGTTTTGCCCTTCAGGGAACCGGTGGCTGCATACGGAGATGCGCCGTGCTGCGGGACCTGGGAAGCGTCGTTGCCTTGAGTCATGGACACACTCTAACCCAGATATGTTACTGACGGGTAACATAGTGGCTTCTTCGGCTTCACATCGGAAAATTGTAGGGTTTCTACAGCGGTTCGCGGCAAAGGCGTCACTAGACTGGCCAGCGAGGCCTGTTCTTTGTACGGAAGCTACTTAACGAGCTTTTACCGTAAATGGACTGCGCCAGCGAATATCAGCTACAGAGCCGGAGACACTTGATGAGCCACGATCTGACAACGACAGCGGGAAAGATTGCAGACTTCCGCGACCGCCAGGCACGGGCTGAACAGCCTTCGGGCCCTGAAGCGATCGAGAAGCAGCACGCACGCGGCAAGAACACGGCCCGTGAGCGCATCGACCTGCTGGTTGACCCCGGATCGTTCGTCGAGTTCGACGCCCTGGCAGTGCACCGCTCCACCGCCTTCGGCATGGAAAAGAAGAAGCCCCTCGGCGATGGCGTGGTTTCCGGGTACGGCACCGTGGACGGCCGCCTGATCGCCATCTACAGCCAGGACTTCAGTGTCTATGGCGGTTCCCTGAGCCAGGTCAATGGCGAAAAAATCGTCAAGGTCCAGGAATTCGCCCTCCGCAATGGCTGCCCGGTAGTGGGCATCAACGACGGCGGCGGCGCCCGCATCCAGGAAGGCGTGGCGTCGTTGGCCATGTTCGCGGACATCTTCCGTAACAACGTACACGCTTCCGGAGTGGTCCCGCAGATCTCCCTCATCATGGGTCCGTGCGCCGGTGGGGCCGCATACTCCCCCGCCCTGACCGACTACGTGGTCATGGTGGACAAGACCTCCCACATGTTCATCACCGGACCAGACGTCATCAAGACCGTCACCGGCGAAGACGTGGACATGGAAACCCTGGGCGGTGCGCGCCAGCACAACGCCACCACAGGAACGTCCACGTACCTGGCCTCCGACGAAGCCGACGCCATCGAGTTCGTCCGGGAACTGCTGGACTTCCTCCCGTCCAACAACCTGTCCGAGGCGCCCGTGGTGGAGCACGACCAGGAACTCGAACTGGACGAGGACGATCTCGCCCTGGACGGCCTGATCCCGGACTCCGCCAACCAGCCCTATGACATGCGCAAGGTCATCGAGCAGATCGTGGACGATGCCCACTTCCTGGAGATGCAGTCCCTGTATGCCCCCAACGTGATCATTGGGTATGGTCGGGTTGAAGGCCACACGGTGGGCATCGTGGCCAACCAGCCCATGCAGTTCGCTGGAACCCTGGACATTTCCGCCTCCGAAAAGGCCGCCCGCTTTGTCCGCCACTGCGACGCCTTCAACATCCCCATCATCACCCTGGTTGACGTTCCGGGCTTCCTTCCCGGCAAGGACCAGGAGTTCCAGGGCATCATCCGCCGCGGCGCCAAGCTCCTCTACGCCTACGCCGAGGCAACTGTTCCCAAGCTCACCGTCATCACCCGCAAGGCGTACGGCGGCGCGTACATCGTGATGGGCTCCAAGAAGCTCGGCGCCGACCTCAACCTCGCGTGGCCCACGGCGCAGATCGGTGTCATGGGTGCCCAGGGCGCAGTCAACATCCTGTACCGACGTGACCTCGCCGCCGTTGCCGAAGCCGGTGGCGATGTTGAAGCCAAGCGGGCCGAAATCATCCAAGGCTACGAGGAAGAACTGCTCAACCCCTACCAGGCCGCCGAACTGGGATACGTTGACGCCGTGATCGCTCCATCCGACACGCGATTGCAGATCATCCGTGGACTGCGCGCCCTCCGGGACAAGCGCGCCAGCCTGCCCACCAAGAAGCACGGGAACATCCCGCTGTGAGCGCGGCACAGAACCCGGTACCGGCCAGCGAGCCGGTGCTGCCCATGTTCTCCGTGGTCAAGGGAGACCCCACGCCCGAAGAGCTCGCGGCGCTGGCCGCCGTCGTCGCTTCCGTTGGAGTACCCCAGGCCCCGGCGCCTTCAAAACCAAACGTGCGCCACTGGGTGCGCCGCCAGCAGTTGCGCCTCGACCCCACCCCGGGTCCCGGCGCCTGGCGGCGCAGCCGCGGCTGATTCCCGACGCACGTTCAGCAACCCTTTCACGTGACGGTGGTGACGGTTAGGCTCTGGGGGTGACTACTGCAAACACCCCTGCACGGCCCAAGTCCGCCATTGACGCCGTCGCCGATGCCTACACAGACAAGCTGATCGAACTCAATCCCAGCTTCGCCACAACGCTGGGGTTGCCGGGGCACGAGACGGAATACCAGGACTATTCACCGGCCGGCACCGAGGCACATGCCAAGGCCACGCGGGAGGCCTTGGAGGCGCTGGCTGCCCTGGAGCCTTCCGATGACACCGACGTAGTGACCCTGGATGCCATGCGCGAACGGCTCGGCCTGGAACTGGAGATCCACGCCTCCGGCTGGGATGCTGCCGACCTCAACAACATTGCTTCACCCGCACAGGACATCCGCGCCATCTTCGACCTCATGCCCACGGACACGGTGGAGCAGTGGGGACATATTGCCGGCCGCGCGGCCAACGTCCCCGGGGCCATTGCGGGATACATCAGCTCGCTGCGCGCTGCTGCGGCTGACGGCAAGGTTTCCGCCGCCCGCCAGGTCCGGATCGTCATCGAACAAACCAGCCGCTACGCCGCCGAAGACGGGTTCTTCGCCAAGCTTGCCGCTGAGGCCACGGTGGGCGGCTCGCCGCTTCCCGGCGACGTGCAGGCCAAACTCGACGACGGATCCTCGGCGGCGCGGGAAGCTTACGGTTCCCTTGCTGCTTTCCTCCGGGACGAACTGCTGCCCGCCGCTCCGGAGAAGGACGCCGTGGGCCGGGAACGTTACGCCCTGGCATCGCGGTCCTTCCTGGGCGCCACCGTGGACCTTGAGGAAACGTACGCCTGGGGCGTGCAGGAACTTGAACGGCTCATTGCCGAACAGGAAAAAGTGGCCGGTCAGATCAAGTCCGGCGCCTCGATCGAAGAAGCCAAAAACATCCTGAACAACGATCCCGCCCGGCAGATCAAGGGCACCGACGCCCTCAAAGCCTGGATGCAGGACCTCTCCGACCGTGCCGTATCCGAGCTTGCCGACGTGCATTTCGACATTCCGGACATCATGAAGACCCTCGAATGCATGATCGCCCCCACGGACGAAGGCGGCATCTACTACACGGGCCCCTCCGACGATTTCTCGCGCCCTGGACGCATGTGGTGGTCTGTCCCCGCAGGTGAGGACACGTTCACCACGTGGTCGGAGACCACCACCGTGTTCCACGAGGGCGTTCCCGGCCACCACCTCCAGGTTGCAACGGCAACCTATCGCCGCGAACTGCTCAACAACTGGCGCCGGAACGTCTGCTGGGTGTCGGGGCACGGTGAGGGTTGGGCGCTCTACGCCGAACAACTGATGCTGGAACTCGGTTACCTCAAGGATCCGGGCGACCACATGGGCATGCTGGACGGCCAGCGGATGCGGGCAGCCCGGGTGGTGTTCGATATCGGCGTCCACCTGGAACTGCCCGTTCCCGAACGGTGGGGCAGCGGAACCTGGACGCCGGAGAAGGGCTTCGACTTCCTCAAAGCCAATCTGGACATCAGCGAAGGCCAACTGCAGTTTGAGTTTGCCCGCTACCTCGGCTGGCCCGGGCAAGCACCCTCCTACAAGGTCGGCCAGCGCCTGTGGGAGCAGATCCGGGCGGAGCTGGAATCCCGCGAAGGCTTCGACCTGAAGTCCTTCCACAGCAAAGCGCTGAACATCGGCTCGGTGGGGTTGGACGTGCTGCGCAGGGCGTTGCTGGGCTGATCCGGGGCGCTCACCGGAGACCAACGTCACAAACGCACAAGGAATAACTTTTGCGCACGTAACATTTCTAAACGTCCGTTCGCTATGTTATTTGCGAAGCACCTACCGTGTTCCGGTGAGCACCTCAAACACCATCACTCCCGCATCCGGCACGTCCGGTTCCCGGCTCCCCAAATGGGCCGGTTCCTTCGGCGTCCAGATCATCGCCGCCCTTATCGTGGGCCTCGTCCTGGGCCTCATCGCCAAGTACACGGGCAGCACCAAAGCAGCCCCCAACGGGCTTGGCGCAACCCTTCAGACGATCGGTTCCAGCTACGTCGCCCTGCTGCAGACCGCCGTCGTTCCACTGATCTTCACCGCCGTGGTGAGCTCCATTGCAAACCTCCGACAGGTCTCCAACGCAGCGAGGCTCGCTTGGAACACGCTGCTGTGGTTCGCCATCACCTCCCTCGTTTCCGTGCTTATCGGCATCGGCTTGGGCGTGCTGCTTCAGCCCGGTGCCGCCACCGGCATCACGGAAGAAGCCAAGTACGCGGGCAAGACGGGTGACTGGTGGGCGTTCCTCATCGGACTGTTCCCCAAGAACTTCCTTGGCCTCGGCGCAAGCTCGACGGTCACCGAAAGCGCCAACGCCGCCACCACAGTCAGCACGTCCGTGAGCTTCAACGTCCTCCAGATCCTGGTGATCGCGATCGCCGTCGGTATCGCTGCACTCAAGGTGGGCAAGCAGGCCGAGGCTTTCCTGACCTTCAACGCTTCAGCCCTGGCCGTCATCCAGAAGGTCTTGTGGTGGATCATCCGCATCGCCCCGATCGGCACCATTGGCCTGATCGGCAACGCCGTGGCCATCTACGGCTGGGACACCATCGGATCGCTGGGCAAATTCACGCTTGCCATCTATGTAGGCCTGGCTCTGGTGCTGTTCGTGCTCTACCCGGTGCTGGTCCGCGCCCACGGCCTGTCCATCAAGCAGTACTTCTCCGGCGTGTGGCCGGCCGTGCAGTTGGCCTTCGTTTCCCGCTCGTCCATCGGCACGCTGCCGCTCACGCAGCGCGTCACCGAGCGCAACCTCGGCGTTCCCTCAGGCTACGCATCCTTCGCCGTGCCGCTCGGAGCCACCACCAAGATGGACGGCTGCGCCGCGATCTACCCGGCCATCGCTGCGATCTTCGTGGCCCAGTTCTTCGGCATCAACCTGGACTTCAGCCAGTATCTGCTCATCGTCCTGGTCTCAGTCCTGGGTTCAGCGGCCACGGCCGGCACCACCGGCGCCGTAGTGATGCTCACCCTGACCCTGTCCACGCTGGGACTGCCGCTGGCCGGCGTCGGTCTCCTCCTGGCCATCGACCCGATCCTGGACATGGGCCGGACCGCCGTCAACGTGGCAGGCCAGGCCCTGGTCCCCGCAATCGTGGCCAAACGCCAAGGCATCCTGGACGAATCGCTGTACAACGCGCCCCGTAACGGCGCTGCATTCAACGACGAGTCCGGCACGGACACCCCTGCGACAGAGGCCCGGAAACCGGAACTGGCTGACACCAAGGCCTGACCGCAGGCTTCCATGCCTCAAGTGAATCCCCGGACTTTCCCCGGGGATTCACCTGTTTAACGGCGACTTCTGGATAGGCTCTGGATCATGCTGATCGTTACCTCGAATGAAATTCCCGGCCACCGCATTGACGCCGTCTTCGGCGAAGTCATGGGCCTCACTGTCCGTTCACGCGACATCGGGTCGCAGATGCTCGCCGGATTCCGCTCCTTGGGTGGCGGCGAACTGCCCGAGATGACCCGCGCCCTGTACGAGAGCCGCCAGGAAGTGATGGCCCGCATGGTCAACGAGGCACAGCAGCGCGGTGCAAACGCGATCGTCGCCATGCGTTTCGACACCTCCGAGATGGGCACCAACTGGACCGAAGTTTGCGCCTACGGAACGGCTGTCTATGTTCTGCCGCTGGGTGAGGGCGAGCCGGGAGCAACCGGGCAGTCGGTTTATCTGACCAAGCAGCAGCCACAGCAGGGAGCAGGCCAGCCGCAGCAGAGTGCGCCGCAGCAGCCTGGTCAGCAGTTCCCCGGCCAGCCGCAGTTCTAAGAAAGCCCCGGCACAGCCCCGCCCGCGTCAGTGCAGGGCTGTGCCTGGCAAAGGCGGCGCCTTGGACCGGTAGGTGTGTCCTGTCGGAGTCCTGACATCCATGCTGTGCATGGGCAGGGCGGTTACTGTTGTGGACGACCACCCCGGGCTCTCCTTGGTGTGGTTGCACTGCTCGCAGAGTCCGGCACCGTTATTCAGGCTCGTGGGACCGCCTGAATGCCATGGAACGATGTGGTCGATGTGGCGTATGGGCGCGTCACAGTAAGGCGTGCGGCACACGGCGTCCCTGGTTTCGATGAACCGCCGCAGGCCGCCGGGGAAGAGCCTGGACCTGGTATCCATGGCCACAAGTTCTCCGCTGGCCGACGCTGTGTAGAGCCGGCGCAGGTAGACATCGTAGTTATGACCTTTAGACCCGGATCCCCCTTGTCCGGACGCCGCTTGCAGTTCGCTCGAAGACGGCGGCGGCCCGCCCGCATTAATCCCAGCCCCGCCACCCTCACCAACAAGAGCACGTGCCCAGCCGCCCGGAACGATGCCATAACCCGATAACCGGGCCGGCTCCGAATCTCCCTGGAACAGCGTACGGTCGGTCATGACGAGCTGAAGTTCGAGCCTGCCTACACCCCCCGGCGTTCCAATGAGCCGTTCAACCAGCGTGTCCGCCATAACCTGGCCCCTTGAACGGTCGTCGCCGCCCGAACGGGCAGAATCAGCCGACTGGGCCAATGCCTTGTAGGCGGCAACGCCCTGGGCTACAGGAAGCAGCGCGGTCAGTATCGCCATGGTGTCAGGAGCCGGCCGGAGACTAACATGCCGTTCCGAGGCAGCCCTGGCAGCGCGCCGGGTCACCGAACGAGGATCCCGACGGTAAGCGGCGGCCTTGGCAGCGGCGACGATCGAACGGTCGCCGGCGCCGTCGAAGGTCCCGCTGTCCGCGGCGAGTTCCTCATCTACCGCGCATCGATCCTCAGCGGACAGGCAGGCGGTTTCCCTGACCAGCAGAGTGGCCCGCCACTCATTGAGTTGGCCGGAGTCAAGCGCTGCCAGAGTGCGTGGCATCTCGGTTACCAGCGCCTTCGCGAAGCCCAACAACCGTGAACCCCGGTTGGGTGACTCCCGCCGTGCCAGCGCGACCTGAGCGGCGACTCCCCTGCCACGTTCCGATGCCGGGACGCCCGCTTCTGCTTCGACTTGGCGCTGGGCCTGTTCAAAAGCCACAGCGATCTTGGCCTGCAGACCGGAAATGGCGGACTTCATGTCCTCCAGAACGCGCAGCTGCTCGATCAGCTGGCCAGCGACGGTCAGTCCCTGAACCGGACCGGCGAGGGCAGGTAGCGGCACATTAGCTGCGCCAGCTTCCTGAGCCCCAATCCGTTCCATTCATTAAGGCTCCCAGAGAGGTCTGACATTTTAGGCTCGCTGCTGGTGGGACGGACCGAAACACTGCTCAGATTGCGCAGAGTGCAAAGTTGCACTTAGTGTAAGTATGTGACCCCCAATCAGCCGCCCGCTCCGCCCGGCACAGCCGAGTCAGGCGCTCCCTCGCGCCGCGAACTCAACAAGGCAGCCACCCGCAGCTCCATCGCAGCAGCCGCCCTTGACCTGCTCCGCGGCCACGGCCCGGGCAACTTCACCGTGGAAGACATCTCCGCCGCCGCAGGTGTATCCCGACGAACCTTTTTCAACTACTTCCCAAGCCTCGAGGCAGCCCTATCGTCCGTGGCCGACGGCTTCATGGATCGCGCCCTGGAGCAGTTCAAGCTGCGGCCCAACGACGAAACCATCCTCGAATCAGCCCAAGCCGCCCTCATGGCCCTCGCCGACCCGATGTCCGTTGCGCCCATGGCGGAACTGTTCAGCCTCACCCAGGACAACCGTTCGCTCGCCCGCTCCGAACTCGAAGCCTGGGACCACTGCACGGGACAAATCATCGACGCAGCCCGTTCCAGGCTGGGCGAGGACGTCAGTGAGCTGTACCTCCACGCACTGGCAGGCTCGGTCATTTCCTGCGGAAAAGCAGCCATGAACGTCTGGTTCGCTGAACGCGGGCCGGATCTCTCCCCCGAATCGCTCGCAGTCCTTCGCCAGCACCTCATCGATGCGATGGGGCTGCTGGGAGCCGGCTTCGCGCCGCCGTCGGACATTAACAACAGTGCGGCAGCCGCCGCGGCGTCCTCCGTTCCAACCACCACAGATCGGTTCTGACATGGCATCGTTCCTCTACCGACTCGGCCGGTTCTCCTACCGCCGCCGTTGGCTGGTCATTTCCCTATGGCTGGCCGTTTTGGTCGCCGTTGGCGGCTCTGCCGCTGCGTTCCACGGCACCATGTCCAACAACTTCACCATCCCCGGCACTGAAACACAGCAGATGGCCGACAAGTTGAAGGAAGCCCTCCCGGAGGCTTCGGGCGGGTCTGCGAGCGTGGCGTTCGAGGCCGGCGCTTCGGGCTTCGACCAAGCGGGCAAGGATGCAGTGGCAGATGCCTTGGCCAAGCTCGAAGAACTTCCTGACGTCCAGGGTGTGGTCAACCCCTTCGCCACGCAGGAGCAGTTGGAGCAGGCCGCAGCCCAGCTCGCCGACGGTGAGGCAAAGGCCGCTGCCGGGCAGGCGCAGTTGGATGCTGCCCGGGCGCAGCTCACCGCCGGTGAAGCCCAGCTTGCCGGAGCCGAACAACAGCTTGCTGCAGCAGGATTGACCCCCGCCCAAATTGAAGCGCAGCTTGCACCTCAACGCGCCCAGCTCGCCGCCGGCAAGGAACAGCTCGACGCCGGAACAAAGGAAGCCGCCGACGGCGCCGCGGCGCTGGCCCTCGCCAAGCGCCAGATTGAAGCGTCAGACGGCATGCGGTTCGTCTCCAGCGACAACAAGGCCGCGATCGCGCAGGTCCAGTTCAAGACCTCCATCAATGCCGTGTCACCCGACGTCCGCAAGGAAGTCCAGGACATCGTCCATGGCGTCTCCTCCGCCGGCGTGACCGCGTACGCCAGCAAGGAAATCACGGAAGACGTTTCGCAGATCTTTGGCGTGGCGGAAATCGTGGGCGTAGCAGTGGCAGCCCTTGTCCTGATCCTCATGCTCGGAACCCTCATTGCTGCCGGACTGCCGCTTCTCATGGCCATCATCGGTGTGGCGGTTGGCGTCGGCGGGACCTTCGCCCTCACGAGCGTGATCGACATGAGCTCCATCTCGCCCATGCTTGCCCTGATGCTGGGCCTTGCCGTGGGGATCGACTACTCCCTCTTCATCGTCAACCGCCACCGCAACCAGCTTCTGGCGGGCATGGACGGCGAAGAATCGGCTGCGCTGGCCACAGGAACGTCGGGCAACGCCGTCCTGTTCGCTGGCCTGACGGTCATCATCGCACTGGCTGCACTGGTAGTGCCCGGGCTGCCGTTCCTGGCCGTCATGGGTGTTGCGGCCGCAGCGACAGTTGCGGTCGCCGTCGTCGTCGCCCTGACCCTGACGCCCGCGATCCTCGGCCTGATCGGACGCCGGCTGGTCTCCAAGCGTGCGTGGGCCAAAACCGCGCGGCACAACGCCGAACCTGGCCACGAAGCCGCGGACCGCGAACTCGACGAGAAGCGCAGCACCCGTGGGTGGGGCGGGCTGGTGACCCGCCACCCCTGGGTGGCCCTGATCCTCAGCATCGCATTGCTGGGCGCGGTTGCGCTCCCCGCCTCCCAGCTGCGGCTGGCACTGCCCGACGGCGGGTCCGAACCGGTCGACTCCCAGGCCTTTAAGGCGTACGACCTGACGCGCAGCAGTTTCGGCGAAGGAGTGACCGGACCGATCGTGGTGGTCGGCGAGTTCCCCGACGGCCTCAGCGAAACAGACGCCAGGAACAAGCAGTTTGACGTCGCCGATCAGTTGCGGAGCGTCGAAAACGTTGTCGCAGCCGTGCCCGCCGCGCTGAGCGAGGACCGACGCACCGCCGTCTACCAGGTCATTCCCAAGGAAGGCCCGGCCAGTGCCAGCACGGTGAAAGTGGTGTCCGAACTCCGTGCAAAGGGTGCGGAGATCCGCGAAGAGACAGGTGTCACCATCGGCTTGACCGGACAGACGGCAGGCAACATCGACGTCTCCGAAAAGCTCGGTGCCGCCCTGCCGCCCTACCTGGCAATCGTCGTCGGGCTATCCCTGATCCTCTTGCTGCTGGTGTTCCGCTCCATCGTGGTGCCGCTGCTCGCCACTGGCGGGTTCCTGCTGTCGCTCGCCGCCGCGTTCGGCGCCGTGGTGGCGGTGTATCAGTGGGGCTGGCTGGGCCAGGTGTTCGATGTCGCCAACCCGGGCGCAGTCCTGAGCTTCCTGCCCATCATCCTGATCGGTGTACTGTTCGGTCTGGCCATGGACTACCAGGTGTTCATCACCTCCGGCATGCGTGAGTCCTTCATGCACGGCGAATCGGCCAAGCACGCCGTCCGGACCGGGTTCAGCCATGCCGCTGCCGTGGTGACGGCTGCAGCGATCATCATGGTCAGCGTGTTCGCCGGCTTTATCTTCAGCCACCTGACCATGGTCCGGCCGCTCGGCTTCGCCATGGCGTTCGGTGTGCTGATTGACGCCTTCGTGGTCCGCATGACGATCGTTCCCGCCGTCATGTACCTCCTCGGCGAAAAAGCCTGGTGGCTGCCGAAGTGGCTGGACCGTCTCCTTCCGGACGTCGATGTGGAGGGCGCCAAGCTGAACCGCAGCGACCGTGCCACGTCGGGCGCGCAGGAATTGGTCCACTGACCCTCTCTCACCGATTGCCCCCTTTTGACTGACCCTCTCTCACCTATCGCTTCCTCCCGGCCATCCCTCTCATCTGACACCCTGTCCATCCAACCTCCGGCGTCCCCGGACGGACCGTGGCAATCGGTGAGAGAGCGTCCGGCCAAACGCGGCGATCGGTGAGAGAGCGTCCGGCCAAACACAGCAATCGGTGAGAGAGCGTCCGTATAGGCTTGGGGGCGTGACCAGATTGATCCTTGCATCCCAGTCCCCTGCCCGCACCAAGCTCCTCACCGAGGCAGGCATCCGGCATGACGTCCTTGTTTCGGACGTGGATGAGGACGCGGTGCAGGCCCGCTACGGAGTGACGGATCCCCACGACACCGCGCTGCTCCTTGCCCGCGCAAAGGCCGAAGCCGTCGCGTCACTTCCCGAAGCCGAGGGCGCCCTGGTGATCGGCTGCGATTCGGTCTTCGAGTTCGACGGCGAGTCGCACGGCAAGCCGTACACGCCGGATGTCGCCAAGGAGCGTATGCTGCGCATGAGCGGCTCGAAGGGGGTTCTCCACACGGGGCACTGGCTGGTTGACTGCCGCGAGACCGCCGCAGACGTGGACGACGACGAGCCCGCCACCGGGACCGGCGCCACCTTGGGTGCCGTCTCCAGCGCGGAAGTGCACTTTGCCGAGATGTCCACCGAAGACATCGACGCCTACATCGCCACAGGCGAACCGCTCCACTGCGCAGGCTCCTTCACCATAGACGGCTTGGGCGGGGCGTTCATCCGCAAGGTCGACGGCGACCCGCACGCCGTCGTCGGGCTTTCCATCTCCACGCTTCGCGACTTGCTCAGCCATGCGAACGTCAACGTCACAGAGCTGTGGGCCCAGGAAACAGGTTTGTAGCAACCCTACAAAGGAACGCCGCTTCACACACGGAATCCCCCATCAATATGGGCGGAACCCTCACAATCACGCTAGGCTCCCTGAAGGACAGAAGGAGTCAACAACTTGTCAGCTAACCCGGCGCAGCCCATTTCCAGCCCTCTAACCAAGGTCTTGATTGCCAACCGCGGCGAGATCGCGGTCCGTATCATCCGAGCCGCCCGGGACGAAGGCATCGCCTCCGTAGCCGTTTACGCAGACCCGGACCGTGATGCCCTGCATGTTCGCCTCGCTGACGAGGCCTACGCACTCGGTGGCAACACGGCAGCGGAGTCGTACTTGGTGATGGATAAGATCATCGAGGTCGCCAAGCAGTCCGGCGCCGACGGCATCCACCCCGGCTATGGCTTCCTTGCTGAAAACGCCGAGTTCGCCGCCAAGGTGATCGAAGCCGGGATCAACTGGATCGGCCCCTCCCCCGAGGCCATCTCCGCACTCGGCGACAAGGTCCAGGCCCGCCACATTGCCGAAAAGGTCGGCGCCCCGCTGGTCCCCGGCACTGCCGACCCGGTCAAGGACGCAGACGAAATCCTGAAGTTCGCCGAGGAATTCGGCCTCCCCGTTGCCATCAAGGCAGCGTTCGGTGGTGGTGGCCGCGGCATCAAGGTCGCCCGCACCATGGAAGAGATCCCGGAGCTCTACGAATCCGCTGTCCGTGAAGCCGTCGCAGCATTCGGCCGTGGCGAGTGCTTCATCGAACGATTCCTCGATTCCCCGCGCCACGTGGAAACCCAGTGCCTGGCGGACGCCTACGGCAATGTTGTTGTGGTCTCCACCCGCGACTGCTCCCTGCAGCGCCGCAACCAGAAGCTCGTGGAAGAGGCTCCCGCACCTTACCTGAGCGAAGAGCAGAACAAGCGCCTCTACGAATCCTCCAAGGCCATCCTCAAGGAGGCCAACTACCTCGGCGCCGGAACGTGCGAGTTTCTGGTAGGCCAGGACGGCACCATCTCCTTCCTCGAGGTCAACACCCGCCTTCAGGTGGAGCACTGCGTGTCCGAGGAAGTCACGGGCATCGACCTGGTCCGCGAGCAGTTCCGGATCGCCCGCGGAGAAGCCCTGGGCTACGAGGACCCCGAAGTCCGCGGCCACTCCTTCGAGTTCCGCATCACGGGCGAGGACCCGGGCCGCAACTTCATGCCTGCACCCGGCACCATCAGCACGCTGAAGAACCCCACCGGCCCCGGCATCCGCGTTGATTCCGGAGTGGAACAGGGCGACATCATCAGCGGCAACTTTGACTCGATGCTGTCTAAGCTGATCGTCACCGGTTCCAGCCGCGAGCAGGCACTCCAGCGTTCGCGCCGTGCCCTGGAGGAAATGGTGGTGGAAGGCATTCCCACCGTTATCCCCTTCGACCTCGCCGTGGTCACGGACCCTGACTTCGCACCGGCCGAAGGCCCCTTCAAGGTCCACACCCGCTGGATCGAGACCGAGTTCGTCAACAACATTCCGGCGTGGTCCCCGTCCGGCGCCGGCGCAGAAGGTCCCGACGCCGGTGATCGCCAGCGCGTGGTCGTCGAGGTTGGCGGCAAGCGCCTTGAGGTCGTCCTGCCCTCCGGACTGGGTGCCGGCGTCGCCGCTGCTTCCAGCGGTGCGGGCGCCAAGGCAGGCAAGTCGAAGAAGCGGTCCCGCTCGGCAGGCGCCACCGCCGCTGCTGCCGGCGGCAACGCCCTGACCTCCCCGATGCAGGGAACCATCGTCAAGATCGCTGCAGCCGATGGCGACGTGGTGGCCGAGGGCGACCTGATCGTGGTCCTCGAAGCCATGAAGATGGAGCAGCCCCTGACCGCGCACAAGGCCGGTACTGTCCGCGGCCTGACGGCATCCGCTGGGGAAACCGTGTCCGCCGGCGCTGTCATCGCCACCATCGAGGACTAAAGCGAAGTACCCCATCACGACGCCGGCCCCGCACCAAACGGTGCGGGGCCGGCGTCGTTGTTGGGGTACTTAGGCCACGTTGTTCTCGTAGTCCGTGTCCTTGGTTTCGCGGGTAAGCCAGAGCGCGACGAAGGTGATGACGGCGGCAACTGCCATGTAGACCCCCACCAGCCAGGTGCTGCCGTTGGCGGCTGACCACAGGGCGATGGCGATGAAGGACGCAGGAGCTGCACCGATCATGGAGGACAGGTTGTAGGCCACTGCTGATCCGGTGTAGCGGACGTTGGCGGGGAAGAGCTCGGGCAGGATTGCTGCCATGGGGCCGAACGTCAGGCCCATGAGCGTAAAGCCAACAATCAGGCCCACCATCGCCGCTGCCTGGCCCGGTCCGAACATGGTGAACCACAGGGCGCCGAAGACGAAGATTCCGGCGGTGACGCCCAGCAGGAACTTGCGGCGGCCCCACTTCTCAGCAAGGGGCCCGGAGACCACCGTGAAGATACCGAAGAAGACAACACCGAGGATCAGCATCCACAGGAAGTCGGACCGCGGAATGCCGAGGCCGGGAACATAGGCCGCGATCTGTTCTGCTGTCATCGCAGTGCCGGTCTTCTCGGCCGCCGCTTGCGCGCCGGCGAGGGTGGGCTTGGTGCCGTAGGACAGCGTGAACGTGGTCATGATGTAGAAGAGCACGTAGGTGGCCAACATGATGAACGTACCGGCAACCACGGGGCGCCAGTGCTTCTTGAACGTGGCGCCCAAGGGCAGCTTCTGGACCTTGTCCTGTTCAATGACCTTGGTGAAGGACGCGCTCTCCACGAGCTTGAGGCGGACGTAGAGGCCAACGATGACCAGCACGGCGCTCAAGAGGAATGGCACTCGCCAGCCCCAGGCCAGGAACTGCTCGGCAGTCAGTGCGGTGTTCATCCAGATGAAGATGACGTTGGCGATGATGAAGCCGATCGGGGCACCCAGCTGCGGGAAGGTTCCGTAAATGGCGCGCTTGCCTTCAGGAGCGTTCTCGGTGGCGAGCAGGGCCGCACCGGACCACTCTCCACCCAAAGCCAGGCCCTGGAAGAACCTCAGGACAACCAGCAGCAGCGGCGCCATGATGGCCCACCCGGGCAGCGAAGCCTCCGGAAGGAGACCGATCAGGAACGTGGCGATACCCATGGTCAGCAGCGAAGCGACCAGGGTGCCCTTGCGGCCGATCTTGTCACCGAAGTGGCCGAAGACCACGGCACCGATGGGCCGTGCGAAGAACGCAACGCCAAAGATGGCAAAGGCACTGAGAAGGGCGTTGATGTCGGTGGCGTTGGGGAAGAAGAGTTTGGGGAAGACGAGGACCGACGCGGTGGCGTAGGCGTAGAAGTCGTAGAACTCGATCGTCGTGCCGATCAGGCTGGCGAAGATCACCCGGCCCCGCGAGTTCACCGGCTTGGTGGACTCACCTTCCTTGGAGGGTGCAGTGGAAGACATGTGTAGTAGCAGCTTTCGTTCACGCCGGCCGGTGCCCTGCGACCCGGTCGGCGACGGAATATTCGAGAGTTCAATAATAGTTCCCGGAGTCCATTGAATGGACAACAAAGTCCACGATCCGGACTGACAGGAAATTTCCACACTGTGGGCGGCGCCACAACCTCACCATCGTCTCACGTCCCCGTGACCCCGCAGATAGGGAAATGTCACAGCACGTTTACAAACCGCGACGGTCCGCGAAATGAGCGCTACCTACCTTGGGATAACACCGTCCCCCATCAAGGAGGCACTCCCGTGACTGTTGACCGCACCGCAGATGCACTGGCCCCCACCCAGTCCACTGCCACCGCTCCCGCCCTTGAACACCGCCCCGGCCGCTGGATCGCCAACTGGGACGCCGAAGACAAAGGGCAGTGGGAAGCCGAAGGCCGGTCCATCGCCAAGCGCAACCTCTACTGGTCGATCTTCGCCGAGTTTCTGGGCTTTGTTGTCTGGCAGCTCTGGTCCATCGTGGTGGTCCAGCTCCCCGCAGCCGGATTCACCTTCGACACCAACCAAATCTTCTGGCTCATCTCCATCCCCAGCCTGGTAGGCGCCACGCTCCGCATTCCCTATACCTTCATGGTCCCCAAGTTTGGCGGCAGGAACTGGACCATCATCTCGGCCCTGCTGTTGCTCATTCCGTCCACAGGCCTTGCGATCTGTGTCTCCAACCCGGACACGCCCTTTGGCGTCATGCTCCTGATGGCAGCGCTGGCGGGCTTCGGCGGCGGCAACTTCGCCAGCTCCATGGCCAACATCACCTTCTTCTACCCCGCCCGCGAAAAGGGCTGGGCACTGGGACTGAACGCCGCGGGCGGAAACCTGGGTGCCGCCGTCGCGCAGCTGGTTGTTCCCATCGCCGTGACGGTACTTGCCGCTGGAACCGTCAACCTGCCCATGGCCGGCCTCATCTGGATTCCCTTGATCCTGATTGCCGCCTTCGGCGCCTGGAAGTACATGAACAACCTCACCAGCGCCAAGGGTGACGTCGCCGGATCCGTTGCTGCCATCAAGGAGCCCCACTTGTGGATCATGGCCTTCCTGTACATCGGCACGTTCGGCTCGTTCATCGGTTTCGCAGGTGTCTTTCCCAAGCTCATCAAGGACTACTTCCCGGAGTTCTCCTCCATCCATGTCGGCGCCGTGGCCCTGTCCCTGGCCTTCCTGGGTCCGTTGGTCGGTTCCCTGGCCCGGCCGTACGGTGGCCGCATGGCTGACCGCATGGGCGGTGCCCGCATGACCATCACGGCGTTCGCCTCGATGGCAGTCATCACGTTGACCATGATCTGGACCCTGCCGTTGAAGAACTTCTGGCTCTTCCTGGGCTTGTTCCTCCTGCTGTTTGTTTCCAGCGGCTTCGGCAACGGTGCAACGTACCGCATGATCCCGGTGATCTTCGCGACGTCCAGCCGCGCTGCCCGCTCCGGTGCGAGCAGTGCAGCCACGGCCCGGCTCGCGGCCTCATCCCTGGGCCTGATCTCCGCCATCGGTGCCTACGGCGGGTTCGTCATCCCGCAGGTGCTCAATGCTTCCAACTCCGCCGCAGGCTCTTACACCCCGGCCTTCTACGGCTTCGTGGCCGCGTACGTCCTGATGCTCATCGTCTGCTGGGCCTGCTACATCCGCCCCGCCCGGAAGCGCAACACGATCGGACACATCTAGATGCCAAACGGCGCCGATACCCACTGCCCTTACTGCGCCCTCCAGTGCGCCATGACGCTGACCCCGGCTGCGGCTTCGGCCCCGGCCGGGGCAGTGCCCGCACGCGCCGGAGAGCCGGACCAGCCCGCCGTTCCCCTTGAGGTTTCCGGGCGCGACTTCCCCACCAACCGTGGCGGGCTGTGCCGCAAAGGCTGGACATCGGCGTCGTTGTTGCGCCACAACGGCCGGGTCACCGAACCGATGTTGAAAGGCTCCGACGGAGTCCACCAGCCGATCTCCTGGGACCAGGCCCTGGCGCTCATCACCGCGGCCGTCAAGGAAACGCAGCAGCAGCACGGGAACGACGCCGTGGGAGTTTTCGGCGGCGGTGGCCTCACCAACGAGAAGGCGTACATGCTGGGCAAGTTCGCCCGGCTGGCCCTGCGCACCTCGCGGATCGACTACAACGGCCGGTTCTGCATGTCCTCGGCAGCCGCAGCAGGCAACAGGGCTTTCGGCGTAGACCGCGGGCTCCCGTTCCCGGTGACCGACCTGGACTCGGCATCCGTGATCCTCATGCTCGGCTCGAACGTCGCCGAAACCATGCCTCCCTTTGTCCAGCACCTCCAGGGCGCCCGCGACCGCGGCGGGTTGATCGTGGTGGACCCCCGCCGCTCGGCTACTGCAGCGTTCACGTCCGACGGCGGCGGCCTCCACTTGCAGCCGACGCCCGGTACCGACCTGGCCCTCCTGCTCGGCATCTCCCATGTGGTGGTGCACGAGGGATTGGTCGATGCGCAGTACGTTGCCCAGCGGACTTCCGGCTACCCGGCGTTGGTGCGAAGCCTCGCAGCTTTCTGGCCCGAGCGCGTCCAGTCGATCACCGGCGTGCCTGCCACCCTCATCCGCGAAACCGCACGCCGCCTTGCCCAAGGCGCCCGTGCCGGGGGTAGCTACATCCTCAGCGGCCGGGGCGTGGAACAGCACGTTGACGGCACGGACACAGCAACCGCCGCCATCAACCTGAGCCTCCTGTTGGGCTTGCCCGGATCCGCGCGCAGCGGCTACGGCACGCTGACCGGGCAGGGCAACGGCCAGGGCGGACGCGAACACGGCCAGAAAGCTGACCAGCTCCCCGGCTACCGCAAGATCACCGACCCGGCCGCGCGCGCCCACGTCGCGAAGGTGTGGGGCATCGACGAATCGCTGATCCCCGGACCGGGACTTCCCGCCGTCGAACTCCTCAAGTCCCTCGGAAAGCCCGACGGCGTCCGGTGCCTTTTCGTGCACGGCGCCAATGTGGTGGTGTCGGCACCGGACACCAACGCCGTCACTGCCGGCCTCCGGGACTTGGACTTCCTGGTGGTGTGCGACTTCTTTCTATCCGAGACGGCCTTGGAAGCGGACCTGGTGCTGCCGGTGACGCAGTGGGCGGAAGAGGAAGGCACCCTGACCAACCTGGAAGGCCGGGTGATCCGGCGTCGTCGGGCCATCACTCCCCCGCCGGGCGTTAGAAGTGAACTGTGGCTCATGGCTCGCCTGGCCGGGCTCCTTGGGGCGCCGTCCACCTTCAGCGAAGATCCCGAGACCGTGTTCGAGGAACTGCGTCAGGCTTCTGCCGGCGGGCTGGCCGACTACTCCGGCATTGATTACGCCATGCTGGACCGCGGCGAAGCTGCTTACTGGCCGTATCCCGTCGGCAGCGGTGGTACCCCCCGGCTGTTCGCCGATGCCTTTGCCCACCCGGACGGGCGCGCCGTGATGGTTCCGGTGAAGCCGTCGAGGCGAGCCGAACGGTCGTTTGCGGACGACTCGTTGGCACTGGCAACCGGCCGCTTGTTGGAGCACTACCAATCCGGAGCCCAGACCCGGCGCGTTGCCGAACTGCTGGCGGCCCAACCCCAGGTCCGGTTGCTGATCCATCCTGCGACGGCTGCTTCGCGCGGGATATCGGAGGGCGATTACGCCACCGTCACCAATGAGCGCGGCGAAGTGCTGTGCCGCGCTGAACTGAGCAACGCCGTCCGGCCCGACACCGTGTTCCTGCCCTTCCACTTCCCCGGCCAGGAGAACGCCAACCGGCTCACCGAGGCCGCAACCGACCCCATCTCCGGCATGCCGGAGTTCAAGACCAGCCGGGTGTGGGTCCGGCGGGCAGCGTCCACCCCGGTCCCCGCCGTCCCTCAGGATGCGGGCCTGTCATTGCACGCCAAGGAGGCTTCATGAGCGAGCGCATTGTTGTTGTCGGATTCGGACCGGTGGCCGCGAGGTTGGTGGAGGAACTGGCTCCTGCCGTCCGCTCAGGCCTTGTGCAACTGCTGGTTGTGGGGCAGGAAACCGAAGCCGCCTACAACCGGGTGATGGTGGCAGAGCTAGGCGTCGGGCGCACTACTGCTGAGGCCCTGGCGATGGCCGACGCCGCTGAGCTGGAAGCTGCGGGAGTGGAGGTCCGGCTGGGAACCAAGGTCCGGAGGATCGACCGTGCCAGGCAGCAGGTAGTGCTCTCCGATGGGACCCGTGAGCACTATGACCGGCTGGTCTTCGCCACGGGCTCCCGACCCGTCATTCCGAACCTCACGGGACTGAACCCGGACCCCTCCGGCCCGGTTCTTCCCGCGGGCGTGATCACGCTCCGGGACCTGCAGGACGCGGCCGTGCTGCGTTCGGCTGTTGCCGGCCGCAAGCGCGTAGTGGTTCTCGGCGGTGGTGTTCTGGGTCTTGAGACCGCGTTGGCTGCCTCCGAGGAAGGCGCCCGGGCAACCGTGGTGCACAACGGGCCCTTCCCCTTGGGCCGCAGCATCGACCGCGGCAGCGGATCGGTCCTGACCAACAGCCTCCGGGCCAGCGGGGTCCGCATGGCCGGCAACGCCCGATCCACGGGGGTGGAAACCTCCGGGCCCGGCGGGTCTTTCTCCGCCTTGCTGCTGGACGACGGCTCGGCGATCGACGGCGACCTGCTGGTCTTGTCCTGCGGCGTGCGCCCACGGATTGAGTTGGCCGAAGGGTGCGGGCTGCCCGTTGGCACGGGAATCCTTGTGGACCACCACCTCCGCACCCACCACGAGCCTCACATGTTCGCCATCGGCGATTGCGCGGAGGTGCGGTGCGCCGATGCTTCATGCGTTGAATGCCGGACAGCCAGCGGTCCGTCCGGACTGGTGGGACCGGGATGGCGCCAGGCCGAGTGGCTGGCCGAATACCTGACGGTCCTGGCCCGCGAGGGACAGGAAACCGCGGATTCGGTGGCGGGCCTGGCTGCCGAGAAACCCGGCGTGATCGTCCTGAAAGCCCGCGGAATCAACCTCGCCCTGGCCGGCGACAACCAGGCCGACCCGTGGGATGAAGAACTCCTGGAAGCCGGAGCCGCAGCAGGCCGACCCCGCCGGCAGGTGTCCCAGTGGGCCGACCCCGAGCACGGACGCTACGTCAAGATGACCACGCGGGGCGGGGTGCTGGAAGGGCTGGTCGCCGTCGGTATGCCCAGGACCGCTGCTGAGCTGGTTGTCCTGTTTGAACGGTCCTCCGAGCTTCCTGCAGACCGCTCCCTGCTACTGCGCCTCGACGGGCCGGACCAACTGGACGGGAGCGCCGAGAGCAACGACCCCCAACGCACGGTATGCCGGTGTGCAGGTGTCAGCGCGGCCGCCATCGGGGAATCCGTGGCGGACGGCTGCTCAACTGTGGCCGGGGTTTCCAAGGCCACCCGCGCGGGGACGGGGTGCGGCGGGTGTCACGAGGACATCAAGGGCCTCATCGAGAAGCACTTCCAGGCTGCGGCTGCCTGAACTCCCCCGCCCCTTGGCGCCCAGTTCGCTGGAAAGCTGCGGGAGCGCCGGAAGTTTCCGGGCACTCCGGCTGGTTTCCGGCGAACTCGTGGCCTGCGCGCCGACCCCAGACCAGCCAAGCGCCCTCAGCAAGAACTACATGTGCACGTGCAAACGGCGCGCTGCCTCGGAGATGGAGCCGGTCAGCGAGGGGTAGACCGTGAAGGCACTCGCGACGTCGTCCACGTGCAGCTTCTGCGTCACGGCGACGGAGATCGGGAAGATCAATTCCGAAGCGTTCGGCCCAACCACCACGCCACCGATCACAGTGCCTGAACCCTTGCGGGCGATGATCTTGACGAAGCCGTCCTTGGTGTTGCGCATCTTGGCACGGGCATTGCTCAACAGGGACAGCATCACCACGTCGCCCTGGTACTTGCCGGAAGCCAGGTCGGCCTCGGAAACGCCCACGGAAGCGATCTCCGGCGAGGTGAAGATGTTGGAGGCCACCTGGTTGAGCTTGAGCGGCTTCACTCCGTCGCCCATGAAGTGGGCAATGGCGATGCGCCCCTGCATAGCCGCAACGGAGGCCAGGGCAAAGACACCCGTGCAGTCACCGGCGGCGTAGATGTTCGGAGCCGTAGTGCGGGAAACACCGTCCACCTTGATGTGGCCCGACTCGGTGAGCGCAACTCCGGCTTCCTCAAGGCCCAACCCCGCCGTGTTGGGAATCGAGCCGACACACACCAGGCAGTGGGAGCCCGTGACGACCGAGCCGTCACCCAAGGTGACCTTGACGCCGTCGTCCGTCCGTTCAACCGCATTGGCACGGGAGCGGGACAGGACCCGCACGCCTCGACGCTCGAAAACGCCCTCCAGGAGCTTGGCGGCATCCGTGTCCTCGCCGGGGAGGACCTGGTCGCGGCTGGAAATCAGCGTGACCTTGGAACCCAGGCCGTTGTAGGCGGAGGCGAACTCGGCGCCGGTCACACCGGAACCCACCACGATCAGTTCCTCGGGAAGCTCGTCCAGGTTATAGATCTGCGCCCAGTTGAGAATACGTTCCCCGTCCGGCTTGGCTGTGGGCAGTTCGCGCGGGTGGGCGCCGACTGCCAGCAGGATGGCGTCGGCGTCGATGGTGCGGGTGCCCTCGAGGGTGAGGACCTCGATCGTGTTGTTGTCCAGGAGCTTGCCGGAGCCGATGACGATGTCAACGCCCAGGCGTTCGAGGCCGGCACGGATGTCGTTGGACTGGCCGCGGGCAAGATTGAGCACGCGGTCGTTGATGTGTTTGAGGTCGGCGTGCGGCTTGGATGCGGAGTCGTCGAACTTGACGCCCAGCTCATCCGCCTCGGCGACGCGGGTCATGAGGTCCGCCGTGGCGATGAGGGTCTTGGACGGGACGACGTCGGTCAGGACGGCCGATCCGCCCAGGCCCGCCCGTTCGATGATGGTGACTTTGGCGCCGAGCGAGGCGGCCACCATGGCGGCTTCGTACCCGCCGGGACCACCTCCCAGGATCGCGATTCGTGGGGAACTGAAGTCAACTTGGGTGGTCACAATTCTCAATTCTTCCGCATACACGCTTCGGCTGCCAGTCAGCCAAGCCTCACCCGCGTCAGGCCTCCAACGCAAGGTCCGCGCCGCCGTCGGACGCGTCCCTACCGGAACCCGGCAGCCGCACGGTAGCTTGTACCAGTGAGTAACACTGAGCTGATGAACACAGACCCCTTTGAAGCCGCCAAGGATGCCGCGGACTACATCGCCACGGAAACCGGCGTGGAGTCACATGATGTGGCCCTGGTCCTCGGATCCGGTTGGGCCGAGGCTGCGGACCTGATCGGCGAAACCACCGCGACACTCAGCGCCTCGGAGGTTCCCGGCTTCCACAAGCCCGCCGTGGTGGGGCACGTGGGCACCATTCGCTCCGTACTGACCAGGGAAGGCAAGCGCGCACTGGTCCTGGGTGCCAGGACCCACTACTACGAGGGCCGCGGCGTCCGCTCCGTGGTCCACGGCGTCCGGACGGCGGCCGCGGCCGGGTGCAGGACGCTGGTGCTCACCAACGGTTGCGGCGGCCTCAATGAGGCCTGGAACCCCGGCACCCCGGTCCTCATCAGCGACCACATCAACCTCACTGCGACGTCACCGCTGGAGGGAGCCACGTTCGTCGATCTCACCGACCTCTACTCGTCGCGGATCCGCCAGCTGGCCCGGGAAGTCGACCCATCCCTCCAGGAGGGTGTCTACGCCCAGTTCACGGGACCGCATTACGAAACGCCGGCCGAAGTGCAGTACGCCAAACGGATCGGTGCGGACCTGGTGGGTATGTCCACAGCGCTTGAAGCCATCGCGGGCCGCCACGCCGGCATGGAGGTATTCGGAATCTCGCTGGTCACCAACCTGGCAGCCGGGATCAGTCCGGTTCCGCTGAGCCACGCCGAGGTCCTGGAAGCAGGGGAGGCCGCCGGGCCGCGGATTTCCACATTGCTCGCGGAGATCATCGCCAAGCTCTAGCTATTCGGCAGGACCCGGATCAGGCGCAGGGATACCCACCCGGATAAACACCGGCCCACTGGAAACCCCGTCCACCGTGGCCGTGATACTGGCCTCGCCTTGCCCACCGGCCCGGACCAGCCCGGAAGAACTGACCGATACGAAGACCGGTCGGCTGGATGCCCAGGAAATGACGGGTTTGCCGGGCTTGCCGTCGCTGTACCGCACTGCCGCGGTCAGTTGGAGGCTGACTCCCGGTTGGAGCGCGTGCGGCCCTGCGGGACTCACGACGACGGCCACCGCCACGTGCTCGACCGTCACCTTGGACTGGGCCCGCCATTCACGGCCCTCCTGGTCCACATGGACGGCTTCCACCAAGGTTTGTCCGACGCTCCGGCCAGCCAGGAGTCCGGTGGCACTGACGGTAGCGACCTGCGGGTTGCTGCTGGACCAGGCCACGTCGGTTGCGGGCGCCGAGGTGCCGTCAGAGGATGCGGCGATGGCTGTCAGTTGGACACTCTGCCCTTGTTTGACGGTGACCTCGGCCGGGTCCACGGAGAGGCCGGTCACCGCAACCGGTGGCGGGGTGGTCACGGTGATGCGCGCCGTGGCCTCAAAACCGTCGTGGGCGGCGATGATGTCCGTGGCCCCGGGCCGTCCACCGGTCACCAGCCCGTTCCCGTCCACGCTGGCTGTTCCCGGGTCCGCCGACGACCAGAAGGCTTCAGCGTTGAGTTTCCCCAAGGCCCCGTTGCTGTAGTTTCCCTCGGCCGTCAGCTGCACCTTGCCTCCCACGTCCACGGACGCTTCCCCGGGACGGATGGCCAAACCGGTCAGCGCAGCACCATCGGGCGTGGTGACAGTGAGCTCGAAACGTCCGGAGACGCCGTCGAACGTTGCCGTTACGGCAGCCGAGCCGGGCGCAACCGCCGTGACCTCCCCTGTAGCTGCCACTGCCGCTACGGCCGGATTCTCCGAGGCCCAGGCGAGCCCCTCCGTTATTGACCTGCGGGTGCCGTCGCTGTAAGCCGCCTCCGCCTCAAGTTGTGCGGATGCTCCCGGGAGCAGGGTGTTGGATGGACCGGTCACGGTCAACGACTCTGCGGCGGCAGCACCCGAAACCAGGATGCGGGCCGTCACCAGGCCGGCAGCCAGCACCAGCGCCGACACGATGACCACCACCCAAGTCCGTATCAGCCTGCGGCGGACCCGCGCCATGCCTTCGGACAGGGCGCCGTCCATGTCTGCGGGGTAGGTGCGGACATGGCTTGCAGCCTCGGCCAGCAGAAGTTCCCTAAGCTCGCCTCTCATGGCGTGCCGGTCTCCAGCGCCAGGTGCCTGGTCCGGGCACCGGCTTCGGCCAGTTCCTTGCCAACCTCTGCCGGTTTCCGTCCGGTGATGCCTGCGATTTCGGTAACGGTCAGTTTGGCGAATTCGTGAAGGACGACGGCGACCCGCTGGTCGTGCGTCAGGCCCGCCAGCAGGCTACGGTCCCGTTTGGGGTGTTTCGTCCTGCCCTCCGCCGTGAGCAGCCACTTGCGGTAGTTCCCCAGGATTTCCACGTACAGGCACAGGGTATAGACGCGCAGCTGCGGGGTGACCGGACCCTTCCACGCACCCGAAGCCTGGGACCAGGCCGCTTCCAGCATCCGGCGTGCGTGCTCCGGGTCGCCGCACAGCAGATGTGCACAGTATTCAAGGTCGCCTTTTTGTTGCTCGAAGACGCTGCGGAACTCGGCGTGCCTGTCCTTCAACGCCGGACCCAGTTTCACGGTGGGCGTCAGCCCGAGCTCCACCTCACGGATGACGGGCATGAAGACGGCGACGGCAAGGGCAAGGAACCCGGCCCCGATGAGGACGCCTGCCTGGATGCCCACCGGAAAGCCCCAGGGAAAGACGGGTGCCAGCCAGCCGAAGGCTATGACGCCAAGGGCAAGTACTCCGATCACCAGCCGCAAGGGAGTGATCGAGGAGCGCCATCTCCGCTTGGGAACTTCACACATGGGCACCAGCCATCCGGAAGTACCGGGCCTGCCATAGCACCGGGACTGCTACTAAATTGTACGTCCATCGATTGGAGTTGAGCACCCAACCAGGTCGCATTAGTGCGCGTTTTGAGCCTCCAAAACGCGCACTAATGCGACCTAGTTGGGATGGCCGATACGGGAAGGACCACCGCGCCGTCAAGTCACATGGGCACGAAGTAAACGGACTGTAAATTCCGGGAATCCCAAGGCACTTCGAAGAAATATTTGACCGGCCATTGCCGGTTCTGGCACGCGCGCGTGTTGGCAGTGTAAGCGCTTGCATATAGATGTCAGACAACCTCGGAAAGCTGCCGAAACACGCTTTGAGTTTGAACCTCACACGTGTTTAGCGTGGAGTGCCTCCGGTAAGTCGACGTGCCGGAGCACCGGCTGCGGGCATCCATCGGATCCCGCAGCACCCTCGAAACGATGGCGTCCCTCGAAGACGCCACCAGCGGCTCGGGCGGACACCTGACTGGAGAGCCCCTTCACGGGGAAACCAGGGCATGCGCCCCACTCCACGAAGTCCAACACTCCGCGAGAAGAGCAAGCATGAACACGCACTCAACCCCTCAACGGCCACGCCGCCCGCTGCGCAAGGCGACCGCCTTGGCAGCGGCCGCAGGCGTAGCCGGCAGCATCCTGCTGGTGACACCTGCTGCGCAGGCCAACCTGCCGGCCGACCCGCCGTCGAACACCATGCCGGCACCCACGCCCGGCTTCCCGCTGCCGACCAAGCACACGCAACAGGCCTACGATCCGGCAGCAAGCTTCACCTCCAAGTGGACCCGCGCCGACGCCAAGCAGATCATGGCGCAAAGCGACTCCACCGTGGCTCCCGGTGAGAACTCCATGAGCCCCAACGTCACCATGCCGGAGATCCCCAAGGACTTCCCGGCCATGAACGACGACGTGTGGGTCTGGGACACCTGGTCCCTGACCGACGAGCACGCCAACCAGATCAGCTACAAGGGCTGGGATGTCATCTTCGCCCTGGTCGCCGACCGCCACGCAGGCTATGGCTTCGACCAGCGGCACTGGAACGCCCGGATCGGCTACTTCTTCCGCAAGACCAACGCCGACCCCAACAAAGACAAGTGGAACTACGGCGGGCACCTGTTCCTGCCCAACTCCTCGATCGGCAACACCGAATGGTCGGGCTCCACGCGCCTCATGCAGGGCAACAAGATCAACGTCTTCTACACCGCCACCACCTTCTACGACGTGGCCGAGCGGAATGCCGGCGGCGGCGGTATTGCCCCGGACGCGGTGATCGCCAAGGCGCTGGGCAACATCCACGCCACCAAGGACGGCGTGACGTTCGACGGCTTCCAGCACACCAAGCTCCTGGAGCCGGACGGCAAGTGGTACCAGACCAAGGCCCAGAACCCGGGCTTCGCCTTCCGCGACCCGTACACGTTCGAGGACCCGGCCCACCCCGGCAAGACCTTCATGGTCTTCGAGGGCAACACCGGCGGAACCCGCGGCCAGTACAAGTGCAAGCAGGAAGACCTGGGCTACCGCCCCGGCGACCCCAACGCTGAGACCCTGGACCAGGTGAACAACACCACCGGAGCCTGGTACCAGACCGCCAACGTCGGTCTCGCTGTGGCAGACAACAAGGATCTGACCAAGTGGAGCTTCCTGCCCCCGATCCTGTCCGCCAACTGCGTCAACGACCAGACTGAGCGTCCGCAGATCTACATCCAGAACGAGGACGGCAAGAACAAGTACTACCTGTTCACCATCAGCCACCAGTTCACCTACGCAGACGGCATGCGCGGCCCGGACGGCGTTTATGGCTTTGTGGGCAACGGCATCCGTTCCGACTACCAGCCCGTGAACAACAGCGGACTGGCCCTCGGTTCGCCGACGGACCTGAACATGCCCGCCAACGCCCCGGAAGGTCCGGACCCGCGCCAGAACGGCCGCCAGTTCCAGGCCTACTCGCACTACGTGCAGCCCGGCGGCCTGGTCCAGTCGTTCATCGACAACGTGGACGGCGTCCGCGGCGGCTCCCTCTCCCCCACCGTGAAGATGAACTTCAAGGCCGGCGTGACCCAGGTTGACCGCAGCTTCGGCAAGAACGGCCTTGGTCCGTTCGGCTACCTCCCCACCAACGTGCGAGTCGGCGGCGAGGGTCTCTACAAGTAATACCCGGCCCACAAGGCCCGGCGGGGGTTCGCCGGTCACCAGCCGGCGCACCCCCGCCATCCCCCCAACCCCAGGATTTACCCATGACTTTCCCCAGCCACCGCCTGTCCCGCCGCCAACTGCTCGCAGCAAGTGCCGCCGTCGTGGTTTCCTTCACGGCCGCCTCCTGCACCGCGCCACGCACCAGCGAAAGCACGACGCCGGTACCCGCCTTGGGCGGGCCGCAGCCTTCCGCGTCGGATCCCTGGCGCCCTGCCGTCCACCTGACGGCCTCAAAGAACTGGCTCAACGACCCCAACGGCCTCGTGTTCCACGACGGTACATACCACGCGTTCTACCAGTACAACCCGCGCGGAAACTCGTGGGGCAACATGTCCTGGGGGCACTCCATCAGCAAGGACCTGGTGCACTGGGAGGAACGTCCCGTGGCCATGGAAGCGGGACCGGAAGAAGAAATCTTCTCCGGCTGCATCGTGGTGGACAAAGACAACGCCTCGGGCCTGGGATCCGCGGAAAATCCGCCCATGGTGGCCCTGTATACGAGCGCCTACGGCAGGAACGGCAGGCTTCCCCAGGGTGCGCAGGCGCAATCGGTGGCGTTCAGCCTGGACAACGGGACCACGTGGGAGAAGTACCACGGCAACCCGGTCCTGAACCTCCAGCCCACCAACAACAACTTCCGCGATCCCAAGATCACCTGGTATGAACCGGGCCGCTACTGGGTCATGACCACGGTGGTGGCCGACGCCCAGGTGGTGAAGATGTTCAAGTCCACGGATCTGCTGCAGTGGGACTTCCTCAGCGACTTCTCCGGCGTCGGCGCCCAGGGCGGACTGTGGGAAGTACCTGAACTGCTCCAGATGCGGGTCGAAGGCTCCACGGCCAGGAAGTGGGTGATGCTGCTCAGCATCAATCCCGGTGGCATCGCGGGAGGGTCGGGGATGCAGTACTTCGTGGGTGAGTTCGACGGCACCACGTTCACCGCGGAAAATGCCGCCGCGCCCGGTGCACCCCTGACCGAATCCCAATGGCTGGACCATGGTGCCGACTACTACGCCGCCAACTCGATCACCGGCGCTCCCGGCGGCAAGCCCATACTGCTGGGCTGGATGGGCAACTGGGACTATGCCCAGCACGTCCCCACCACGCCCTGGCGCGGATCCATGGCGATTCCACGTGAGCTCACCCTGGTCCGGGGGGAGCAAAGGCTTGAACTTCGCTCGGCGATTGCCGCGGCAGCCGTCAGTGCGCTGGAAGCCAAGGGCGGGGCCGAGGTCAAGGACCTCACCGTCGATTCCGAGGTGCAGGAGCTGCCGTTTACGGCACGGAGCCAACTCCTGGATGTGGAACTTGACCTGGATACGGCCACCGAAGCCGGGATACTCCTCCGGCGTGCATCCCAGGATGGCCCAGGGGAAGGCGCAGATGGAGGGCTGAGGATTTCCTGGAATGCCGGATCCCGCACGTTGAAGGTGGACCGCTCACAAGCCGGCACCACCAATTTTTCGGAGAAATTCAGTCCCTGGCACGAGGTCCGCCTTCCAGGCCCGGAGCGTACAGTCCGCCTCCGGATCCTGCTGGATTCTTCGTCCGTTGAGGTCTTCGCGGAGGATGGCCAGGCCGTGGTTTCGGACACCTTCTTCCCAGGCTGGGACAACCTGGGCACGGCCGTCTTCAGCATGGACGGCGCCGCCTCCTTCAGCGTCAGGTCGCGGACACTCCAGCCCTGACGTGGGACGGCACCGTGCCCGCGGGCAACCCGACTTCCCCCTTTTGCGACCGGAGGGGGAGGCAGGACCCCCATGCGTCGTTGTAGTTTGGTGCTTATGACATCGAGCGATGCCACCCTTGACCAGCTGATCGACCAGGCCCGTGAGTGGGCCGCACAGGACCCGGACCCCGTCACCGCCGCGGCCCTCCGCGATCTGGCCCACGCCGCCGGAGCCGGTGACGCCGGTGCCGCCCAGGAACTGGGTGACAGCTTCAGCGGCACCCTGCAGTTCGGCACGGCCGGGCTCCGTGCAGCCCTCGGCCCCGGCCCCAACCGGATGAACCGCGTGGTAGTGCGCCGGGCAGCGGCGGGTCTGGCGGCTTTCCTGGCTGAAACGGTCGGAGCGGCTTCACCCGGAACCCGGCCGCGCGCCGTCGTGGGCTTTGATGCACGCTACAACTCCGATGTCTTTGCCCGCGAGACGGCGGCAATTTTCACGGCCGCCGGGATCGAGGTGTTCCTCATGCCGGACGCCCTGCCGACGCCGGTACTCGCCTATGCGGTCCGTGCACTGGACTGCGACGGCGGCGTGATGGTGACCGCCAGCCACAACCCACCGCAGGACAACGGATACAAGGTGTACCTCGGCCGGCACGCCGTGAGCGAGAGTGGCCGCGGGGCCCAGATCGTGGCTCCGTACGACTCCGGGATCGCGGCAAAGATCGATGCCGTAGGAACACTGGATTCCATCGCGCTGGCAGATGAAGCCTGGACCGTGCTGCCGGATTCGATCGTCAGTGACTACCGGTCAGCCATGGCGGACCTGGTGGACAGGGAGCACTTCCCCGCCCGCGACCTGAAGATTGTGCTGACTCCCATGCACGGCGTAGGCGGTGACACTGCTGTGTCTGTCCTGCGCGCTGCGGGCTTCACCGATGTGACCCTGGTGGCAGAGCAAGCCCAACCGGATCCGGACTTCCCCACCGTCGCGTTCCCCAATCCCGAAGAGCCAGGCGCGCTGGACCTGGCGTTGGCCACGGCGGCGGACCTTGGCGCGGATATCGTCCTGGCCAATGATCCCGACGCCGACCGGGCGGCCGTTGCTGCGCTGGACCCGGCGACAGGTGCGTGGCGGATGTTGCGCGGTGATGAGGCAGGTGCCCTTCTGGGCGCCCACATCGCGGCACGGCTGGCTGCGAACGCCACGGGTGACGAAGCCCCCGAAGGTGTCTTCGCGAACTCCATTGTGTCCTCACGGCTGCTGTCCCGGATCGCCGCTACCGCAGGCTACGCCCATGTGGAAACCCTGACGGGCTTCAAGTGGATCTCCCGCGTTCCCGGACTGATTTACGGCTATGAAGAAGCCTTGGGCTATTGCGTGGCACCGGACCTGGTGCGCGACAAGGACGGCATCTCCGCGGCCGTGCTGATCGCTGAACTGGCTGCCGCTGCCAAGGCCGGGGGCAGGACGATCTTCGACACCCTTGACGAGCTGTATTTGGTCCACGGGCTCCACGCCAGCGACCAACTGAGCATCCGGGTGGCAGACCTTGGGTTGCTGGATGCCATGATGAACCGCCTGCGGGTCACCCCTCCCGAAGCGTTCGGAGGGTCCGCCGTCGAGGTATTCACGGACCTCGCCGAAGGCAGTGCGGACCTGCCGCCCACCGACGGTTTGCTGTACCTGACCCGTGACCAGAGCCGCGTGATCATCCGGCCCAGCGGCACCGAGCCCAAGCTGAAGTGCTACCTGGAAGTCATCCAGCCCGTAGAATCCGCCGCTGAACTTCCGGCGGCACGCCAAGCAGCGCGGACATCCCTGGACGATGTCCTCCGGGATGTCCGCGAAGCGCTGGGGCTCTAGAGCCCGATCTCGATGAAGCCGTCCACCAGGCGCGTGGCATAGGTCGCGAGCTTGAGCTCCGGGTTGGTGAAGCACTCGCCCGTTTCGAGGTCGTAGACCTCCTTGTGCAGCGGCGAGGCGATGGTCGGGCGGCTGCCGCGCGATCCGATGATGCCCCGCGCCATGACGTTGGCCAAGGTTGCAGGGTCCTGCTGGGCGACGGCGAAGACCTCACCCGGGGCGGTCAGGAACAGGGCCACTTGCGTGCCCTGGATCAGTGCCGCCTCGCCCCAGGCCGGTTCGAGCTCGTCCACCGGGCACACGCGGTGCCAGGTTGCTGTGGCGGACAGGTTCTCTGCGCGGTCAAGAATTACGGTCATTTCAGCCCCTCTCGCTGTGTCCGGACGCCGGCATCTTCCACCTGCACTCCCCCGGACGGGCCACGTTCGCGGCCACTCCTTCACGCTAGGACGCGGGTGTTTCATCAGGTGTCCGCGTATGTGTCCAGCGCGTAAAAGAGACCTCACGCGGCCGGAAACGCGTTCGTGATGCAGAAGTTAAGATCACGAAACAAACGGGAAACTGAAGCGAAACTGCCCCTCCCTAGGCTGGTTCCACAAGTTGCGGAGATCCGTCTGCGACCTTTGCGAAAGGCCCACCAGTGACCGGACACACTTCAAGTACAGAAAACCTGCGCCGCATCGTGGTTGTCGGAGGCGGCCCTGCAGCCCACCGTTTCACCGATGCCATGGTCAACCGTGGGCTTGAAGGTTGGCAGGTAACAGTGCTCACGGAGGAAGCCCACCTTCCCTACGACCGTGTGGCCTTGAGCAAGGCCCTCACCGAGACCGGCGTGGACCTCACCCTGGGTGCGGCGTCCATGTGGGACCACGAGGCAGTGACGCTCAAGACCGGCGAGCGCGCCGTCAAGATCGACACCGTAGCCAAGAGTGTCCTCACCGCTTCCGGCAACAAGTATGTGTACGACCAACTGGTGGTCGCTTCCGGCTCGGACGCAGCCCGGCTCCCCATTCCCGGTGCGGAGCACACGCATGTTTACCGCACGCTTGAAGACGTGTGGGCCATTAACAAGGCCATTGCGGAACTCGGTGCAAAGCTCGGCCGCAAGGTCAACGCCGTCACCATCGGCGGCGGCCTGCTGGGCCTGGAGTCCGCCGCCGGAACCGAACAGCTCGGCGCCAACCCTGTGGTGATCAACGGCTCACCGTGGCTCATGAACACCCAGCTGGACGAGGGCGCAGGCCAGGCGCTGGGGCGCCTGATCGAGGCAAAGGGCTTCGAGGTCCACGGCGGCGTCTTCCCTTCCGAAGTCGTAACGGACGACGACGGCCAGGTCACCGGCGTGCTGATGGCAGATGGCCGCACCATCCCCGCTGACCTGGTGATCGTGGCCATCGGTGTGAAGCCGCGCGACGAGCTTTTCCGTGCCGCCGAAGGCGAAGAGCAGCTCTTCAGCCTCGGCCAGCGCGGCGGTGTAGTCATCAATGACTTCTGCGCCACCGAAGTGGAGAGCATCTGGGCGATCGGCGAGGTAGCGAACTTCGGGGGCATGTGCCTGGGCCTCGTGGCCCCGGCCAACACGATGGCAGAGATCGTGGCTGACCGGCTGCACGGCGGCCAGGCAACGTTCCCTGGTTTCGATACCGCCACCAAACTGAAGCTCTCGGGTGTGGACGTTGCCAGCTTCGGCGACGCTTTCGCCCGCACGGAACATTCCCTGGAAATCGTCTACGCCGACCCTGCCCGCGGTGTCTACCAGAAGATTGTCACCACCGATGATGCCAAGACGCTTCTGGGTGGCATCTTCGTGGGCGACGCTTCCCCTTACATGAGCCTCCGCCCGTTGCTGGGCCGTGAACTTCCGGCTGAACCGGGTGCCTTCCTGAGCGCTGCCGGTGGTGGCGAGGCTCCGGAAACCGAACTTCCGGACGACGCGATCCTCTGCTCGTGCAACAACGTGGCGGCCGGTTCGATCCGCGACGCCATCAACGGCTGCGGCACCTGCGAAGGAAACGCTCCGGTGCAGGAACTCGGTGGCCTCAAGGGCTGCACCCGGGCCGGCACCCAGTGTGGATCGTGTGTTCCCATGCTCAAGAAGCTCCTTGAAGGCGAACTCAAGAAGTCCGGGATCGAGGTTTCCAAGGCTCTCTGTGAGCACATCAGCCTCTCCCGCCAGGAACTCTTCGACGCCATCCGGGTCCTGGAGCTCACGTCCTTCGAAGACATCATGGCCAAGTACGGTACCGGCGCCGGCTGCGACATCTGCAAGCCGACCATCGCCTCCATCCTCGCCAGCCAGCACTCCGCCTACGTCCTTGATGCCGGCCGTGGCACCCTGCAGGACACCAACGACCGGGCTTTGGCGAACATGCAGAAGGACGGCACCTACTCGGTTGTCCCCCGGATTGCCGGCGGTGAGATCACGCCCAAGGGCCTCGGTGTCATTGCCGCCGTGGCCGAAAAGTACGGCCTCTACACAAAGATCACAGGTGGGCAGCGCATTGACATGTTCGGGGCACGCCTTGAGCAATTGCCCGAGATCTGGAAGGAACTGGTGGACGCGGGCTTCGAGTCGGGCCAGGCCTACGGCAAGAGCCTGCGCACCGTGAAGTCCTGTGTCGGTTCCACCTGGTGCCGCTTCGGTGTCCAGGATTCCGTACAGATGGCCATCGCCCTCGAACTGCGCTACCGCGGCCTGCGCAGCCCGCACAAGCTGAAGATGGGTGTTTCCGGTTGCGCCCGGGAATGCGCAGAGGCCCGCGGCAAGGACGTGGGAGTCATCGCCACGGCCGACGGCTGGAACCTCTATGTGGGTGGTAATGGCGGCGCCACTCCGGCCCACGCCCAGTTGCTTGCCAAGGACCTGGATGACGAAACCCTCATCAAGTACATCGACCGTTACCTCATGTACTACATCCGCACGGCAGACCGCCTGCAGCGCACCGCCCGGTGGCAGGAAGAACTCGACGGCGGGCTGAAGCACGTTGAGGACGTGGTGGTGAACGACTCCCTGGGTATTGCCGAGGAACTGGAAACCGCCATGGCCAAGCACATCGACACCTACGAGGACGAGTGGGCCGAGACCCTGAAGGACCCGGAACGCCTCCGCCGTTTCCGTTCGTTCGTCAACGCTCCCAACCAGAAGGACGACTCCATCGCGTTCGTTCCCGAGCGTGGCCAGATCCGACCCGCCACCAACGAGGAAAAGGGCAGCGTGCTCATCGCTTCCAGCATCCCCGTCCGCAGCACCGCCGGCGCAGAAAATTAGGGGTAACCAATGCAGCTCACCATCGACCTGACCGACCGGGACGTCCTTGTTGCCGGTTCCGACACCATGGCCCGCCAGGCCGTCCGCCGCTACCGGAACGCCGGCGCCGTGGTGCACAGGATCAGTGTCCCCTCCGCCGCCGCCTGTGACGGTCTGCTCGCCCGCCGTCCGTTCCTGGTTGCCGTGGTGGACGACGGCGATGCCGGCTGGCTGCCGCTGGTGGAAGGCTGCAAGGAAGCCGGCATTCCCGTGGCCTTTGAACCGGCAGCCGGCGAAGAAGGGCACGTGACCCTGGTGGGCGGAGGCCCCGGCGCACTGGACCTCCTGACGGTGGGGGCGCTGGATGCCCTGCGGGATGCCGACGTGGTGTTCTATGACCGGCTGGCGCCCTATCAGGAACTGGCCGGCCTCACCTCCGCAGATCTGGTAGACGTCGGCAAGCAGCCAGGCCACCACAAGGTGACTCAGCGTGACATCGAAAAGCTGATGGTCGAGGCCGCGCTTCTGGGCAAGAACGTGGTGCGACTCAAGGGCGGCGATCCCTACGTCTTCGGGCGCGGCGGCGAGGAAGTGGCAGCCTGCGTTGCCGCCGGCGTCCCCGTGCGGGTGGTCTCCGGCGTTACCAGTGCGATCTCCGTTCCGGCGGCGGCCGGGATCCCCGTGACGCACCGCGAGGTCAGCCACATGTTCACCGTGGTCTCCGGCCACGCACCACTCACTGACAAGGAGCACCTCCACTTGGCAGGCCTTGGCGGGACCATCGTGGTCCTGATGGGCATCGGAACCCTCCCCCAACTGGCCGCCGGGCTCCGCCGGGCCGGTATGAATGCCGATATGCCCATGGCTGTGGTGGAGCGCGGATACCGCCCCGGCCAGCGCACCACAATCGCGGACCTGGGTACCATCGAGACGGCTGCAACCGGCTGCAGCAACCCGGCCGTGCTGGTTATTGGCGAGGTGGTCAGGGTGGCTGAAGCCAACCGCAATCATGCCCAAGCCTCTGCCGAACTGAGCCGACTCGCCGCTTCCCTCCTTGAAGCCTGAAGGTAAACCCATGACTGTTACCCGTGCCCCTGAAGCCCAGGATGCCGTAGCTTCACCTGATGCTGCCGAATCAGCCGAAGCTCCCTTGGACGGTTTCCGCATCGGCGTCACCTCGCACCGCCGTTCCCGGGACCTTATCGAGGCCCTCGAACGCCGCGGTGCGAGCGTGCTGCATGCCCCGGCCCTGAAGATCGCTCCAGTCCAGGAGGACCTGGTGTTGATCGAGGACACCCGGACCATCATTGAGGCCAGACCGGACATCTGCATCGCCACCACCGCCTACGGCATGCGCCGCTGGTGTGAAGCCGCCGACTCGTTCGGCATCGGCGAACAACTGCTGGAGGCACTTTCCGCCTGCCGCATGTTTGTCCGGGGACCCAAAGCCCGCGGTGCCGTGCGCGCGGCCGGGCTTGCCGACGTCGGAATCAGCAGCGACGAAACCACGGCTACCCTGGTGGATATGCTGCTTGCTGAAGGCGTCCGCGGCAAGACTGTTGCGGTGCAGCTGCACGGCTACACCGACGTCCGGCAGCTGGAACGACTGCGCATGTCCGGAGCCAACGTCCTGACCGTGACGCCGTACCGCTGGGTCAAACCGGACGGGGAAGACAAACTCCCGCGCTTGATCGAGGCCGTGGTCAGCGGAAACCTGGATGTGCTGACCTTCACCAGCGCACCGGCTGTGGATGCCCTGTGGAGCACCGCCCATGAGATGGGCCTGTACAGGCAGGTCATCGAGGCCCTGAAAGGACCGGTGACCGTAGCCGCCGTCGGGCCTGTGACCGCGCAGCCGCTGGTCGATGCGGGCCTGACGCCCCTGATCCCGGACCGGTTCCGCATGGGAGCCTTGATCCGGCTGGTCACCGAGCACTTGTCCCTGAACCATGTGCGCCGCGTGGAAACGCCCTCGGCCACCATCGAGCTGCGCGGACGGTGCCTGCGGATCAACGGCGATGTGGTGGACCTGGCTCCTGCTCCCCTGCTTCTCCTGCGGGCTTTGCTGGGGGCCGGCGGCGCTGTGCTCTCCCGTGAGGCGTTGTCCGACCTTCTTGATCTTCGCGGTTCCGTCCACGCTTTGGACATGACGGTCAGCCGGCTGCGGTCCTCGCTGCCGGACGGGAAGCTGGTGGAAACCGTGGTGAAGCGCGGGTACCGGCTCCGCATCTAACTGGTGGTGCACCCCGCTACGCCGCCTTCACCAGGGGAAGCTCATCCCAGTTGGTGGTGTAGCGGGGGCTCAGCATGCCCCGTTTCATGGACCAGTCCGGCCCGCCCCTGATGCCGGCATGGCCCAGGCCAATGGAGCCGCGCCCGTAGCGCTTGCTGACAGTTTCCAGCAGCGTTCCGATTCCACGTTCCTCGTGGCGGTTCTCGAAGACCTCCAGCGGCTTTTGGTTGCCGCTGGGACGGAGGTCCGTGACCATGATGCCCGCCTTCGCGTAGCGGACGCCGTCCTGGATCCTGGGCAGCAAGGCGTGCGCGGCCTTGGTCAGGAGTACCGGGTCCGCGGTGGGCATGGGCAGCCGCACATTGACGCTGGGGAACGATGTGTCCCGGGGGTTGTACACGGATGTGGCAGCAAAAGCGGTGAGGAGTTTGGCTTGCAGATCGTGTTTGGCAAGCCGGGCACTGGCCATTTGGCCATAAACGCTCAGCACCTGCCGCAACTCCGCCGCACTGGTGATGGGCGTTGAAAACGAGCGAGAGAAAATCAGTTGGTCGCGTCCTATCCGTTCCTCCTCCATGGGGATGCACGGGGTGCCCTGCAGTTCCAGGACGGTCCGCATCATGACGATCGAGAACTTGTCCCTGAGGGCAACCGGATCCGCCCTGACCAAATCCAGGATCGAGAAGATGCCCATCGCATTCAACCGCTTGGTCAGCCGGGTAGCCACACCCCAGATTTCAATCACGGACAGCCGCGCCATCAGGGCTTCCCGCTGCTCTGCGGGTACCGATTCCCAACGGCACACGCCGTCGAACGCCGGGTTGTGCTTGGCCCACTTGTTGGCGAGCTTGGCGAGCGTCTTAGTGGGAGCAATCCCCACGCACACAGGGACTCCCACGTGCCTGCGGCAGGCGTCCTTGATGGTCCGGCCGAGTTCCAGGAGTTGGTTTGGGCCACCCTTGACCCCGAGGAAGGCCTCGTCAATGGAATAGATCTCCTGCCATGCCGAGTACCGGGCCAGCAACTCCATCACCCGCGAGCTGATGTCCCCATACAGCTCGTAATTGCTGGACAGTGCAACGAGTCCCCACTCCCTGGCCCTGGGTGCCAGCTTGAACCACGGGTCCCCGAGCCCGATCCCCAGCTTCTTGGCTTCCGGGGACCGGGTGACGGCGCATCCGTCGTTATTGGAGAGCACAATGACGGGTTTGCCTTCCAGCGCCGGGTTGAACGCGCGTTCGGCAGAGGCATAAAAGCAGTTGATATCCACATGGGCGATCTCCTGCATCCGGTGCATGATGGTTGGCTTGGACACTTTCCCTCCCGGCTCTACCAGATGAACGTTCGCGCGGTGAAGCGCGACACGGCTCAATTCGAACAAATATTCGAATACTTCCACTGTAGATCGGGGCACCGACAAAAAGGGAGCACCCGGCTGCCGGCGATGGTCGGACGGCAGCCGGGTACGGCCTAGAGGTTGGCCAGCAGCTGCTGCATTTCCTTGATTTCAGCTTCCTGGGCGGCCACGATGTCCCTGGCCAGTTGCACCGCCTCGGCGTTCTTGCCATCGGCGGTTTCGGCCTTGGCCATCGTCACGGCCCCCTCATGGTGGGCGACCATCTGGCTCAGGAACAGCTTCGCGGCCTCCACACCCTGGGCCGCTTTGAGCCTGGACAGGTCTTCTTCACTCATCATGCCGTCCATGCCGTGGTCGCCGGTCATCATGGTGGGCTCGTTCCAGCTCTTCAACCAGCCGGTCATTCTCTCGATTTCAGGTCCCTGGGCGTCCTTGATCCGGGTCGCCAAGGCGCTGACGTCGGCAGGGATTCCCTGCTTGGCGAGGATCATCCCGCTCATCTCCACCGCCTGGGCATGGTGCGGGATCATCATCCGGGCGAACATCGCATCAGCGGCGTTATGGTCACCCGCCGCCGTGGCGGAGGACGAGGGCATCATGGATGAGCCCATGCTGCCATGGTCCATGCCCGGCATGGAGGTTCCGGACGATCCCGGGGTATTGGTGGAACATCCAGCCAGCGTTATGGCTGCGGCGACGGCAGCGGCAGAGAGGGACAAGAACTTCTTAGTGTTCATCAAAAGATCCTTCACGAACGGTCACGGCGGCACGGCCCCCATGACAGGTATCAGCGGAGCTCTGCCCGAGGGGTAAACCCGTCCAGGGCAGACAGGAGTGACTGCCAAAGGCAGCAGACAAAAGACGAGCACCGGGCATGGGCCGGCCCGGGGTGTCTATGTTCTGCTGATCGACAAATCACCCGGTGAAGGACTACCGGGCTGGTACGACCACATCGATCCCGCATGGCTGGACACGGCACGGTGCGCCGGGGAAAGGAACGATGCGCGTTCGGGTAACGGAGCTGCGAGACTGGCTGTTTTGGGGGACGGGATGCAGGAGCTCCCCATGGCGTGCTCTGTAGAGCAGTTTCCCTGGCACATGCACTGTGCCGGGGCGGCCGTGCCGGCCCCGGTATCAGCGGAGGTGGCGTGGCCGGCATGCCCGGCTGCTGCGTGCCCTGCCGCGGTGGCATGGTTCACGACGGCGGTGCTGGCCGCCGTGCCGACGGTCGCGGCTTGATGGGTGGAGTGGGCTCCGCCGATGAGGATGTGCATGCCGAGTATTCCGGCGATCAACGCCAGCACGGCCGTCAGGAGCCCGCCGCCCAGGAGGTACTTCGTCCATCCCGGCTGTGCTGCCATGACGGTCCCCTTCCCGCTGCGCGGCTGTTTTTTCCCGTTCCAGACTACCGGCCCGCGAACTGGTCCCGGCGGCCGTTCACAGCCGGGCCAGGATCCCGGCGACATCATCCAGCGCACCGGGGACCAGGGAGAAGTACGCCCAGGTGCCGCGTTTTTCCCGATGCAGCAAGCCGGCATCAACCAGGATCTTCAAGTGGTGCGACACAGTGGGCTGGCCAAGGTCCAACGGTTCGATCAGGTCACACACGCATGTCTCGCCGGTGGAGGAATTCTTGATGATGGACAGCAGGCGGAGCCGGTTGGGATCCGCCAGGGCCTTGAAAACCGCCGCCTTCTGCCTGGCCGCCCCCTCGCCCAGCACCGTCTCCCCTGCAGGGCCGCAGCAGGGATCGGAGGTGGCCGGTTGGAGGACAGGCAGCGTGGTCATCCATCCATTATGCCCGAACATTGACTGCTATCAATATAGTCGGCGCCCCCCTCCTGGCCTGGAGCCACGTCATCACCCGCGGTCAGGAGCCCGGCTTCTCCAGCGGGTGCGGGATGACGACATCGTCCGCGCCCTGTGGCGCAGCAGGGAAAAGGACAGCCAGGACCCCGACGCCGATGGCCGCGCCAGCCAGTTGCGCGACGATGAAGCCGGGCACGGAGCCTGGAGCGATACCGGCAAAAGTGTCACTGAAGATCCGACCGACCGTCACGGCGGGATTGGCGAACGCCGTCGAGGAAGTAAACCAGTAGGCCGCGCCGATGTAGGCGCCCACGGCGGGCGCGGCCAGGTTGCCGCGGTTTGTTGCGGCGAGGGCGAAGATCAGCAGGAGCAGGCCGGCGGTGGCCACCACCTCGCCGAGTACATGCCCGCCGGTCAACCGCTCCTTGGTGGAGATGGCCGTTCCAACGTCGAACATGGCGTTGGCCAGGACGCTGCCGCCGATTGCCCCGGCGGTCTGCACCACCACATAAACACCAAGTTCGGGCAGTGAAAGGCCGGCGTGGAGCCTGCGCCCAAGGAACCAATCGGCAAGCGAGACGACGGGGTTGAAGTGCGCGCCGCTGACAGGCCCGAACACCAGGATCAGGACGGTGAGACCAAGCACGGTCGCTGTGCTGTTCTGCAGCAACTGCAGCCCCACGTCGTTCGGAGACAGTTGCGCGGCGGCGATCCCGGAACCCACGACGACGCAAACAAGCAGGGCGGTACCGAGGAATTCGGCGACGGCGCGGCGCCACAACGGCGGCTGGGGAGAAGTCATGCCACCTAGCTTGATCCAGTAATTTATCTCAGTCAAAATTGAATCAATGGATACTGAGCGAATGAACGAGTTTGAGGCGCGGCTCGCCAAGCATGCGGCCCTCGCGGACCCTGCACGCCTGAGGATCATCGACCTGCTCACCCTGGGCGATTATTCGCCCACGGAACTACAGGCCGAACTCGGCATTCCCTCCAACCTGCTCTCCCACCACCTCCGGACCCTGGAAGGTGCCGGTCTGGTCACCCGCCACCGCTCGGAAGCCGATAAGCGGCGCAGCTACGTCCGGCTCGCCGCTGCAGCGTTGGACGGCTTGGCGCCCGGGCGTGAACACGGCGCGACGCGTGTGTTGTTTGTCTGCACGCGCAACAGTGCCCGCTCCCAGCTCGCGACCGCGCTCTGGCAGCGCGCCAGCGACATCCCCTCCGTCTCAGCCGGCACGCACCCCGCCGACCGCGTCGCCCAGGGCGCGATCGACGTCGCGCACCGCCATGGCATCAACCTCGGCACCCCCACTCCGCGGCAGCTCGGCGACGTCGCCGAGGACGCGGACTTCATCATCACCGTCTGCGACCACGCCCACGAAGAACTCCCCGGCCTGGGCGGAATCCACTGGTCCGTCCCCGACCCCATCCGCGCCAATACGACCGAGGCCTTCGACTCCGCCTTCGAAGACATCAACCGCCGCATCAACGACCTCGCACCCCGCCTCCAGGCCGCCTGACCACCGTGCAGCACCAGCCCCGCCACTTACGACTCCCGGTTAGATATTGACAATCATCAATGCATTATTCGATACTCCTTACATCGACGAACATCAATATCTATCCGGTGCCAGCCCAACCAAACCCAAGCTTCAAACCGATTCCAGGAGAAACCACCATGAGCACCGAAACCAGCAAAAAGCCTTCCGTTCTGTTCGTCTGCGTCCACAACGCCGGCCGGTCACAGATGGCAGCAGCGTTCCTGACCACCCTCGGCAAGGGGGAAATCGAGGTCCGCTCCGCCGGGTCGCAGCCTGCGGACAAGGTCAACCCTGCCGCCGTGGAGGCCATGGCCGAGTTGGGCATCGACATGTCCGCCGAGATCCCCAAGGTCCTCACCACCGAGGCTGTCCAGGACTCTGACGTGGTCATCACCATGGGCTGCGGCGATGAATGCCCGTATTTCCCCGGCAAGCGCTACGAGGACTGGGTCCTGGAAGACCCTGCCGGGCAGGGCGTCGACGCCGTCCGCCCCATCCGCGATGAGATCAAGACCCGTATTGAGGGCCTGATCGCGTCGTTGATCCCGGCCGCAACGTAGTCATACACCCGGTAACGTCGCAGGAGAGAACAGCAGAGGACAGCATGGATTCAACGAAGAACCTTCCCGTCGCCGTGATCGGGGCAGGGCCCATCGGTCTTGCCACGGCCGCCCACCTCCTGGAACGCGGGCTGGAACCGGTCATCTTCGAAGCAGGCCCGACCGCCGGTGCGGCCATCGAACAATGGCGGCACATCCGGCTGTTCTCTCCGTGGCGCTTCAACCTCGACGCCGCTGCCGTCCGCCTGCTCCAGACGACGGGTTGGGAGCAACTCCGTCCCATGGCCCTGCCTTATGGCGGCGAACTCATCGACAACTACCTCACCCCCTTGGCCGCCACCACGCCGATCGCCACCCGCCTCCAAACCAGCGCGAAAGTCGTCGCTGTGACCCGCCAGGGCCTGGACAAAACCCACGGACGCAACCGGGACACCACCCCGTTCGTCGTCCGCGTTGAACACGATGGCGGCGTGATCCGCGACCACGTGGCCGCTGCCGTGATCGACGCCTCGGGCACCTGGTCCACCCGCAACCCCCTCGGCACCTCCGGACTGCCCGCAATTGGCGAAGAAGAAGCCACCGGGCGGATCTCCTTGCCCCTGCCTGACGTTGCAGGCCGGGACCGTGCCACGTTCGCCGGTCGCCGTGTCCTCGTCGTCGGCGCCGGCCACTCAGCAGCGAACACCCTGATCAACCTCGCAGACCTCGCCAAGGACGCACCGGACACCACTATCCTGTGGGCCGTCCGTGGCGCGTCGGCTGAGAAGGTTTACGGTGGTGGTGACGCCGACGGGCTGCCCGCCCGCGGCCAACTCGGGTCCCGGCTCCGCCGCCTGGTGGAGACCGGAACCATCGAACTCCACACCGGGTTCGGCATCGCCGCCTTGAAATCCCTCGGCACGCGCGTCACGGTTGAAGCGGTCGACGGACGCACTATCGACGCCGACGTCATTGTGCCCTGCACCGGGTTCCGGCCGGACCTGGACATCCTGCGCGAACTGCGTCTGAACCTGGACCCGGCAGTGGAAGCACCCACCGGGCTGGGGCCGCTGATCGATCCTGAGTTCCATTCGTGCGGCACCGTTCCACCCCATGGAGCGGCATTGCTCGCCCACCCGGAAAAGGACTTCTACATCGCCGGCATGAAGTCCTACGGTCGCGCCCCGACGTTCCTGCTCGCCACTGGCTACGAGCAAGTCCGTTCTGTTGCCGCAGCCCTCGCGGGTGACCACGCAGCAGCCAGCACCGTTCACCTGGAACTGCCCGAAACCGGGGTCTGCTCCACTGACGCCGGCACCAGCTGTGACGTCCCCGCAGCGGGCGCCACCACGGCATCCCAAAACGCCGGATCCCAGGGCGGATGCTGTGTGACTCCGGAACCCGCATTTGCCGGCTTCCCGACCGGGCTCGCCCACGGCCGTTCCGGCGGGCAGACACTCTAGACCAGCACAGAGCAGCGCAGCACGTCCGGACGTGCTGCGCTGCTCTGTTCCCGGGCCTTCAGGGGTCAGGAGTTCACGGATTCTTTCCGGTGCACCAGGTAGATGGCGCCGGTGGTCACGTCTTCCTCAAGCGCCTCCAGGGTACGGCCGCGGGTTTCCGGAACCTGCGTGTAGATGAAGACCAGGGCAAGGATGCCTACCACCCCAAACAGGAAGAACGTTCCGGTGATACCGACGCCCGCTACCAGGGTCGGGAAGAAGAGGCCCAGGAGCGCATTGGCGATCCACAGGCAGAAGACCGACAACCCGATAGCGAAGCCACGCACGTGCAGCGGGAAGATTTCGGACAGCATGACCCATACGGCGATGTTCAGGAAAGTCTGCATGGATCCAACGAAGGCCACCACCAGGAAGAGGATCACGAACGGACGCGCCCCGTTGCCCTCGGGGAGCAGGATGGAGGCGATACCGATCAGGAAGTGGCAGACCGTGGTCAAGGTGAACCCAAGGAGCAGGGTGGTGCGGCGGTTCATGCGCTGCATCAGGGCCAGGGCTATCACGCCGCCCACCACCGCGATAACGCCGGGGGCAATGTTGGCGATGAGGGCCGCACTGGAGTCGAATCCCGCTTCAACGAGCACGGACTGGCCGTAGTACATGATCGAGTTGATGCCTGTCAGCTGCTGGGCAACACCCAAGCCGATGCCCACCAGGATGATGCGCAGGATCCACTTGTCCTTCAGCGCACCCCAGGAGGTCGCCTTCGAAGCCCTCTCCTCGTCGGCCAGATGCTTGACATCCGCCATTTCCGCTTCTGCGCGTTCCTCGGAGCGGATGGTCTTGAGGACGGCAAGCGCCTCCTGGCTGCGGCCCTTGGAGATGAGCCAGCGCGGTGATTCCGGCATCCGGAGCATCCCGAAGAACAGAGCGACGGCCGGCACCGCGGCCACGGCGAGCATGATGCGCCAGACTCCGCCGAATTCGCCCCAGAGGTTGCCGATGATGGCATTAACCACGAATGCGGCCAACTGACCGATAACGATCATGAGTTCGTTGCGCCCTGCCAGGGAGCCACGGATTTCATAGGGTGCCAGCTCCGCCAGGAAAACAGGAACCACGGTGGATGCACCGCCCACTGCGAGGCCGAGGATGATCCGCCCCAGAACCATGACTTCAAAACCCGGAGCGAAGACGCAGGCCAGGGTTCCGGCGAAGAACAAGGTGGCAAGCAGGATGATGGTCTTCCGCCGCCCCCATCCGTCGGAGAGCCTGCCGCCGGCGACTGCCCCGGCGGCCGCCCCGAACAGCAGCGAGCTGGTGACAATCCCTTCCGTGAGCGGGGTGAGGGAAAGTTCGGCCGTCATTGGCCGGAGGGCGCCATTGATCACGCCCGTGTCATAACCGAACAGCAGGCCACCGAAGGTGGCGACCAGGGCGACGAGACCGAGGCGCTTGCGGTGCGGTCCCCCGGTGAGGGGAGGAAGTGATATGCCGGGCGCGCCATCCCGCTGCATTTGCGTAGCAGACATCAGGACTCCTTTGTCAGTGTGGTGCGGGTCATAACCACCCGCTCTGAAACAAGACTAACGCGCGAAAGGTTTAAATGTAAGGTCAAACTAACAAATGACGAACAAGTGACGTCGCGGGCGTGGGAGGATGGGTCCATGGCACCCGACCATCAGCGACGCCCGGCCACGCAGAACGATGTGGCGCGGGAAGTTGGAGTGTCCCGGACCTTGGTTTCCTTCGCCTTCCGGGGAGCCCCGGGGGTCAGCGGCGAAACCCGGCAGGCAATCCTGGACGCCGCAAAGCGTCTGGGTTACCGACCCAACGCGGTAGCCGCCGACCTGGCACGCAAGCATCGCTCCGCCGTCGGGCTTTACCTCATGGATATCCGCAACGATGTCTACGCAGACATCCTCAACGGCGTCCGCAGTGCATTGCCCCATGAGCGCAACCGGCTGATCCTCAGCGTTTCGCGGACCCTCGACGGCGTGGACCAGGGTGCGGTGGATTCGTTGATCGAGGCGCGGATGGGCATCATCATCGCCGCTACCCTGCTGGACACCGACCAGCAAGTGCATGAGCTTGCACAGGTGGTACCCCTGGTCAGCGTGGCGCGCAGGGTGGAGGGCGTGGACAGCATCTACTCCGACGACGACGCCGGCGCCCGCGCGGCCACCGAACACTTGCTTGCACTGGGCCACCGGCGCATCGCCCACGTCGCCGGACCGGAGCACCACGGCCATACCGTCCGCCGCACAAGCTATGAACGGACCATGACCGGCGCCGGGCTGGTACCGCACGTGGTGACCGCAGCGGACTACACCCAGGAAGCCGGCGAACGGGCCGCTTACACCCTTCTCGACACGCCGGATCGACCCACGGCGATCTTCACCCACAACGACCAATTCGCGCTCGGTGTCCGGGAGGCCGCGTTCGCACGCGGCCTGAAGGTTCCCGGCGACCTGTCCCTGGTGGGTTACGACAATTCGCGGACAGCCCGCCTGCACGGCATCGACCTGACGTCCATTGACCTTCACGCCCTGGACTTGGGCCGACTGGCTGGAGAGACCGCACTGGAGCGGCTCAACAACCCCGATGCCCCGGTCACGGACAGGCGCCTGATGCCACAACTAATACTGCGGAACTCCACAGCCGCCCCCGCCCCCTAAACGTGGTGCAGACACGTGGTGGCCACACCCCAAATGGTCAACTCGGACAGTGCGGGCACCCGGATATCCGGATACTTGGGGTTGTCCGCCTGGAGCACCACGCCGGACGGCGTAATGCGAAGCCTTTTGATGGTCAGCTCGCCATCCAGAACGGCCACCACCACGGACCCATCCTTGGGTTCGAGCGCCCGGTTGACGATCAACTCATCTCCGTCACTGATACCGGCGCCCTCCATGGACTGGCCGGTCACCCGCACCACGTAGGTACTGGTGACGTCCTTGATCAAGTGCTCGTTCAGGTCTATGCGCCCGTCAAAGTAGTCCTGGGCCGGCGATGGATAACCGGCCGGAACGGCCACGGGAGCCAACAGCACCGACACAATGGATAAGCCCGCATCTATCACGCGGGGGCCGACTATCACGCCCACAACACACCTTTATTCGAATATATGTTCGATACTTGAGTGTACAGCGGATGCCGGACATTACGGTCAGCTGGTCAGCCCACCTTGTAGCGAAGGTGGGACACCAGGCGTGTCCCACGGACTTCCAGGGGCTCAAGCTTCAGGTCTCCCACACCATCGAGCAGACGCTCGCCACCGCCCAGGATGATCGGTGCGACGTGGAGCCGGAGTTCGTCGATGAACCCGGCAGAAAGGAACTGCCTGGCCGTCGACGCCCCACCCGCAACAGCGACGTCCTTGCCGCCTGCTGCCTCACGGGCCTTGGAAAGAACGGCTTCAATACCCTCCGTGACAAAGTGGAACGTGGTTCCGCCCTGCATCTCCAAGGACTTTCGGGGGTGACGGGTCAGGACGAATACGGGCGCGTGGTACGGCGGTTCCTCACCCCACCAGCCGCGCCAGTCCGCCGACCACGGCCCGTTTCCAGGCCCTGCGAACATGTTCCGCCCCATGATGTACGCCCCGGCGTCGAGAATGCCCGCCACCTCCGCTGCATTGGCCTCGCGTTCCTCGAACTGCCACCGGTGCAACGTTTCGCCGCCCGCACCCAGCGGTTCTTCCAGGCTCTGGCGTGGTCCGGCAACGTAGCCGTCAAGGGACACTGTGAGATCGCAGGTGACTCGGCTCATGCGCATATCCTGCCACCGCTTCCGGGCGTGGTCACGGCCTTGTGGAAACGGAGCAACAAAACCCTATGCAGTGCAGCGCCCGGGTCCTAGCCTGAACCTGTTCGCACGCGAGAGAGGACAGTGATGGCACGGGAAGCACAACCCACACTTGATCAACTGGACATCCTGGTCGGCGAATGGGAAACCACCATTCCCAGCGCCGAAACGAGTGGTCGGACGAGCTTCGAATGGCTGGAGGGCGGGGGCTTTCTGATCCAGCGTTCCACGGTCCAACGGCCCGAATACCCCAACGCGGTCAGCATTATCGGGGCTACCGGCTCCGACGGAGCATTCCAGCAGCATTACTACGACTCGCGGGGCGTCGCCCGGATTTACGACATGACCCTCAAGGACAACGAGTGGATCCTTTTCAGGGACGGCCCGGATTGGCCCCAGCGCTTTATCGGCCGCATCAGCAACGACGGCAACACCATCACCGCCCGCCTGGAACGTGGCACGTACCCGGGCGGGCCACTGGAGCATGACTTCGACATGGTGTACACGCGGATTACTCCACCTCATGGACAGAACCGGGGCCCGGTGGGAACATAAGGGCCAATAGTCCGCGGAGGCATCGCCCGGCCACGCACGGCATGTCTTCAGGTCAGTTCTCCTGCGAGAGGAACGGCCATGGGTCGTCTGGGGACCGGGAACACTGGGGATGCGGGATACCGAACCGCCGATGATGTTCCACGCCGCAGCAACGGAACGCCGGAAAAAGTGGACGCCGTGGTGGTGGGCTCCGGGTTCGGCGGATCCGTGGTTGCCCTTCGACTGGCAGAGGCGGGCCAGTCGGTGGTGCTCATGGAGCGCGGCAAACCGTACCCGCCGGGGAGCTTCGCGCGTTCCCCCTCAGAGATGGGCCGCAACTTCTGGGACCCGGACCGCGGGTTGTACGGGCTGTTCGACGCCTGGACATTCCGGGGCACGGAGGGGCTGGTGTCCAGCGGGCTGGGCGGCGGCTCGCTCATCTACGCCAACGTGTTGCTCCGCAAGGATGAAAAGTGGTTCGTCAAGGAGTCACCGGTCCCGGGCGGTGGCTACGAGAACTGGCCCTTCACGCGAGCCGACCTCGACCCCTACTACCAGGCCGCGGAGGAGATGCTCCGTCCGGTCCCCTATCCTTACCGGGACACGGCCAAAACGCTCGCCATGGAGAAAACAGCCGCCAACCTCGGACTGAACATCTCCCGGCCGCCCATCGCCGTCACCTTCGCCGCCGAACGGGACGGTGAGCCCCGGACCAACCAACCCCTCAGGCTGCCGGACTATGGCAGTATCCACGGTCCCGGCACGGTGCGGACCACCTGCACGCTCAGCGGCGAGTGCGACATCGGCTGCAACGCCGGCGCCAAGAACACCCTGGACCACAACTACCTTTCCGCGGCCGCTGCCCTGGGCGCGGACATCCGCACCTTCCATGATGTCCGCGGCATCAGGCCACTGGACGGCGGCGGCTACGAGGTACGGTTCGTGGTCCACCGGCCGGATAACCGGGGCGGTCTGCTCACCGAACAGATCATCCACTGCAAGCGGCTCTTCCTGGGCGCGGGGACGTTCGGCACCAACTTCCTCCTGCTGCGGAACCGGGGTTCCCTGCCCGCGCTCAGCGACGCCCTGGGGACCCGGTTCAGTGGGAACGGAGACCTCCTGACGTTCGTGATGGGCGCCAGGACACCGGCGCAGAACGGTTCACCGCCCGGTGTGCGGACACTCACCGGCAGCCGCGGCCCGGTGATCACCACAGCCATCAGGGTGCCGGATGTCAATGACGACGACGGCGACGGCCGGGGCTACTACGTGGAGGACGCCGGGTATCCGGCCTTCATCAATTGGCTCATGGAAACGGCCCAGCTGGGAACCACGGTCAAGAGAACGGCAAAGGTGGCAGCCCGTTTGCTCAAGGACAGGCTCTTCGACGCGGGCCGTTCCAACGTTTCGGCGGACCTGGCGGCTGCGCTGGGAGACGGCCGGTTGTCCTCGAGTTCCGTGCCGCTGCTGGGCATGGGCCGGGACATTCCCGACGGCGTCTTGACCCTCCGTGACGGACGGCTCGCGATCTCTTGGACCATGGCTACCTCCAAGGAGTACTTCACCCGGGTCCGGGCAACCATGGAAGCGATCGCACAGGATCTGGACGGCGACTTCATCGACAATCCACTGTGGTGGGCCAAGCGCGTCATCACAGTCCACCCGATCGGCGGAGCACCCTCCGGACGCCACCCAGGCGAGGCCGTCTGCGACTCCTACGGTGAGGTCTTCGGGTACCCGGGCCTGTTCGTGGTGGACGGTGCGGCCATGCCCGGCCCTGTAGGCGCCAACCCTTCCCTGACCATCTCGGCGTTCGCGGAACGCACCTGTGCCCACGTCCTCGACGTCCCGGACACCCCGCGGCACCGCGGCATCACTCCGGCAGACGCCGTCGGACCGGACGCTAACGGCTGGACAAGCGGCGCAGGCGACCCCGGCGGAAGGGTGACCGTTCAGCGGGAAGCTGCGGGCGCCGTCGTCTACGCCGGTGCGCTGGCTCCGCGGGCCTTGGCACCGGACGCTACCAAAGGGAAAGCGGCCCCCGAGGAAAAGCCGGCAGCCCGGACGGAACCCGAACCCCGTGTCCGGAGCCGGAGCCTCGGCCCCGCAATGGCCGGAAATCCGCAGGAAGCGACATCGGTACGCTTCACAGAACAGATGCACGGATGGTTCAGCCCCGGCGTGACCGACCCCGAACGGGGCCGCAGCCTGGGACGGGACCGCAGCCGCAAAATCATGTTCGAGCTGACGATTACGGCCCGGGACATCGACGCCTTCGTGGCCGATCCGCGCCATCCCGCCCACGCCGAAGGCTACGTGTTGGCCGACTACTTCGGCGGCCGCATGCCGGTGGAACGCGGCTGGTTCAACCTGTTCGTCGAGGACGCCTCGCCCGACGGCCGCCCCGCCCGACGCATGCTGTACCGGCTGTGGCTTCGGGACCCCGGCGGCACACCCTTCACGTTCACCGGTCACAAACTCATCCACAACGAGGCCGGATTCGACCTGTGGCCGGACACCACGGTCCTGTACGCCACCATCCTCCGCGGCCACGTCCCGGAAGAGGCTGCCAGCGAACCAGCCGCGTCCACCGCCACGGAACGGGAGGGCGTGGTGGGAGCCGGCATCCTCTACATCCGGCCGCTGGACTTCGCGAGGCAACTGACCACATTCCGGGCCGAAGGGCCCGCACCGGCAGCGGGCCTGGCGGCGTTCATGAAGCTGTTCGGCGGGGAACTCCTGCAGGTGTACGGCAACAGCGTCCCACGTGTTCCCTTCCCGCTCCGGGGCGGTCCCCGCGGGACAGCCGGGACATCCGGTAGAGCCGGGACGCAGCCCCGGCCCCGGCGAGGACGCTGACCACGAATGAAAAGCCGGGAGCTCACCCACCACCGTGCCGCACTCGGATTCACCCCGCAGCCGGCGGTCCGCTGGCTCTCACCCGCATCGCTGGCAAGGACAGCCCTCAAAGTGGCGGCAGCTACGGTTTTCGCCGACTTCGGTGACAAACGCGAGCTCGAAGGAAGCTTTCCCGCCGACCACCTCAGCCTGCACACGCTCCCGACACCGGGCCAGCCCGCGCAGCCACCCGTCGGAAGCCGCGGCCTGCCCAACCCCCGCGAACTTCAAAGTCGCGGCAACAACCCGGACACCGGACCTGAAGAGCTCTGGCTAGACTTTACGGCGGACCTGGGCGACGGCTTCGACGCCACCTACACCGTTGCGTGGCTCCTGGCCCAGGAAGCGCTCGCAGTCAACGGACGTGAACTGTCCAAGGGCCAGGTCCTGGTACTCGGCGGCGACGAGGTCTACCCGGTCGCTTCCCCCGCCGCCTACGAGAACCGGATGGCCGGGCCGTACAGGACGGCCTTCCCTGCCCGACCGTTGCCGGGCCCGCAGAACGGCACAAACCCGCCGGAAAACGCGCAGAGCGGACCCAACAACAAGCCACCCATCATGCTGGCCCTGCCGGGGAACCATGACTGGTACGACGGCCTGACGTCCTTCATCCGCGTGTTTACCCGCCAGCGGGCCATTGGCGGCTGGCGGACGATCCAAACCCGAAGCTACTTCGCCGTGCGCCTCACGGGCCGGCCCCCAACACCCGATCTCCCCGGCACCCCGGGCTGGTGGCTCCTTGGCCTGGACAGCCAACTGGGCCAATACATCGACGAACCACAGCTGGACTACTTCTACCAAAACGTCACCCGGCAACTGCAGCCCGGGGACGCCATCATCCTCTGCGTCGCCGCTCCCTTCTGGGTTGACGCACCCGCCACGAGCCCGGACGCCGCCGGAGACCATCACAACGAATTCAGGCAGGTGCACTTCTTCGAACAGGACTACCTTCGGCGACGCTTCAACCCGGAGACCGGCCTGTTCGAACCCACCGGAGCGGAAGTCCGGCTCTGGCTGACCGGCGACCTGCACCACTACTCCCGGTACGCCGAAGACCTGACCGGAGGCCCCCAGCCCACGGCGACGCAGCTGATCACCTGCGGCCTGGGCGGCGCCTACCTCTCCGATGCCCGGGGACTACCAGGCCAGCTGGCCCTGCCGCCCCACGCAGCAACCGCCCACCACTCCGCCGCACCGCAGACCGAAACGGCGCCAGGCAGCCGCCTGTACACCAAGGCCCCCGCCGGCTACCCGCGCCCGGAGGACTCCCACGTACTGGGCGCCCGGCTCGCCAACCCCCTGTCGTCCTCGTGGCTACCCCTCCGCAATCCAGGCTTCGGCGCCTCGCTCGGAGTCCTGCACGTCGTCGCCGCGCTCACCCTCTGGACAGTCCTCAGCGCCTTCCACGGCGCATCCTACGTGGACACGCTCCGGGACATGGCCCGCAGCACCACACTGCCGGGCCTCGCGGTCCTGGTCCTTGCCCTTCCCGTCCTCCTGGCGCTGGTCTCCCTGGCAACCAGGGCCATGGGACAGGCCGCCGCCGGGGTCGTGGTCTTTGCCCGGGGCTCGCTTTACCAGCTCTGCGCGCTCGCGGTGAGTGCCGCCGTCGTGATCATCATCCCCTGGCCCGGCACGTGGCCGGACGTCGTGGTCGTGGTCCTGGCGTTGGCACTGTTCCATGCCGGCGGGTGGACCCTGGGCAGCGAAGCCTTTGCCCTGTTCATCCTGGCAACGCCCAGCGGCGAAGTGGCGTCCTGGAGGATGTCCGGGCAGTCGATCGAGGACCACAAGGGCTTCCTCCGCCTCCACCTCGCCGCGGACGGCACGCTCACGGTCTACCCGCTGGTGGTGGACACCATCTGCCGTGACTGGCGGTTTGCCGACAACGACGACGACGGCGCGCGGCTGGTCCCGGAGGCCGGCCCGCCCGCCGTGGAACTGCTTGAAGAACCCATCACCATCGCACGGAAGGGAACCGCACCATGATCATCACCCGTGCCGAGCACCGGACCGAGGTCATCCCGTTCCGTGCCCGGGACAACACACCGCTGAGCCTGGTCCACGTCACGTCGCCGGCGGAGGCAAGCAAAGGACCGGTCCTCCTTGTCCATGGGTCCGGAGTCAGGGCCGAGCTGTTCAGGCCGCCGGTCCGCACCACCGTGGTGGACGTCCTGCTGGAAGACGGGTGGGATGTCTGGATGCTGAACTGGCGGGCATCCATCGATCTTGAGCCGCTGTCCTGGACCCTCGCCGACGCTGCCGTATACGACCATCCCGCGGCCGTGGACCACGTACTCCAGGCCACCGGAGCCCGCAGCCTGAAAGCTGTCATTCATTGCCAGGGCTCCACGTCCTTCACCATGTCGGCGGTCGCTGGACTGCTGCCGCACGTTGACACCATCGTGTCCAACGCCGTCTCCCTCCACCCCGTGGTGCCGGCGTTCTCCCGGCTGAAGATCGACTACCTCACACCGGTCGTCAAAGCCTTCACTCCATACCTGTCCCCCGCCTGGGGCTACAAATCCCAGGGCTACTTCACCCGGGCGATCCGCGGGATGGTCAAGGCCACGCATCACGAATGCGACAACACGGTCTGCAAGATGGTCAGCTTCACCTACGGCAGCGGGCGTCCGGCCCTGTGGTCCCACGAAAACCTCAGCGACCAAACCCACCAATGGCTCAGCGGTGAATTTGCCGAAGTGCCGGTGACATTCTTCGAGGAAATGGGCCGCAGCATCCGCGCCGGCCACATGGTCGCGGCGGGGAACCACCCCGAACTGCCGGAGGACTTCACCGCGCAGGCGCCCCGCACGGACGCCAGGTTCGCCTTCATCGCGGGCCTGGACAACCGGTGCTTCCTCCCCGAAAGCCAACAACGCACCCATGCGTTCTTCCAGAAGCACCGGCCCGGGAAAGACACACTGCACCTCATTCCCGGCTACGGCCACCTGGACGTCTTCTTCGGCGACCAAGCATGGCAGGACACGTTCCCGGTGATCGTCAAGGAGTTGAACTCATGAAAACACTCACCGAACTGGCCACCCCGCTGCTCAAACTCATGCCCTCCCCGGTCCCCCGGCGCCAGGAACGCCTGCGGGGCCACCATGCACTGGCGGACGGCATCAAATACACCATGCCCGTCAACTCCGACGACTCCCCCGTGCTCATGGCCGCCTTCCCGATCAACAAGAAAGCGGCCGCGGCAGCCCTGCCCGGTTCTGAACTGCGGCCGTTCAGCCTGGGTGGCAAAGGCCTGTTGGTGGTCACCGTGGTCAACTACAAGTCAACGGACATCGGCAAATACATCGAGTATTCGCTGGCCATCGCCATCACGCACGGCCACAGGCCTGCACCACCCATCCTTCCGCTGTTGTTCCAGAAGACCTTCCGCCTGGGACAGTTCGTGGTGGACCTCCCCGTCAGTTCGGAAATCTCCGTCAAGGGAGGAAAAGGAATCTGGGGCATGCCCAAGCACCAGGCCAGCCTGGACTTCGTGGTCACCGACTCCACGGTTTCCGCGCAGTACGACAAGGACGGCCAACTGGGCTGCTACGTCGAAATCGAACGGCCCGCAGCACCGGGCCCAACAGGGCTGCCGCTCAAGCTCGCCGCTTCCAACTACTGCGTCTTCCGGAACATGCTCTGGAAATCGGACATCTACTTCGAAGCCACCGGTGACATCGCCCTGGGGTCCGCGGCCAAGGCCCGGCTCGTCCTCGGTGACGCCCCCGGCGTCGAACCACTCAAGAACCTGCAAGTGGAACCCAAACCGGTCTTCACCGCCTGGCTGCCGCAAGCCCACGGCGTCCTGGACGACCACTACGAGGCCTGGTTCCTCACCGCCCCCACAGAAGCAGGCGCCGCAGGGCTCCGGGGAGGAGAGATGCTGGACAGCGTGGTGAACCTGGGGCAGGGCCAGGAATGGCTGGCCCCACCGGACCGGAGCCGCGTCACCGGCGCTGTCCACCCGGGAGGCGGTGCCCAATGAACTGGCTCCTCCTTGCCAATGCCCTCTACTTCCTGTTCGGCGCCACCATGTACGTGGGCACCATGTGGGTCCTGAAGCTCTTCCTCTACCCCACCTGGCACGGCCTGTCACGCGATAACGTTGACACCTACTTCGGGATTCCCACGCGCGCGGCTACCAGGTTCTTCACGGCGGTGGTCCCCCTCATGTTCATCTCCGGGGGCATCCTGGTCTGGTCCGAGTGGGGCACCCTGAGACTGGTCCCGGCCATCATCTGCCTGGTGGGGATCGTGGTGCTGACGTGGGTGGGCCAAGGCCTCATTATCCCCATCAATGTCCGGATCCGGGGTGGCGACTTTGCCGACGACGCGGAACTGCGGTCCCTCCTCAAACGCTGGATGCTGCTGAACGACATCCGGTTCTACGTTTCCACGCTCACTTGGGCAGCAATCGTGTGGGTCCTGGTGGACCGCGGCAAGCTGTGGGAGACGTTCGCATGACCGCCCACCAGCCCGCCTACCCTGCGCGGCAGGGCAGCGTTCGCGCCTGGACCCGGGCCGACCCCCTGCGGGCCGTCCTTGCTGCGATCGCGGTCATCACCATCCTCACCGGAGCCTCCCAGATCCCCTTTGGTTCCACCATCCTGCGGCTCATCGGAGGCGACCCGACTCCGGGTGCGGTCCAGCTCTTCGGGACGGTGGGCATGTTCATGGTGGTGGTGGGTGGCCTGCTCCTCCACACGCTGCTGGCCGCCCGGCCATCCCCCGAAGTCATCCTGTGGTCGGGCGTCCAGAAAGCAGGCGCCTTTGGCGCCGTCGGCATCGGGGTCCTGAACGGCGTGTTCTCTCCACTGGCCCTCCTGGTCGCGTTCTTCGACCTCGCGACGGCGGCGCTCCTCTTCGCATACTGGCTCCGCATCAAGCCCGGCAGCCAGCGGCCTCAAAGCCTGGCCCCATGAAACGCTCCCTGGTGCTGGCCGGCGGCGGGATGAGGGTGGCCTGGCAAGCCGGGGTCATGAAGGCACTCGATGAGGAAAACCTGGCGTTCCACCATGTTGACGGCACATCCGGCGGCATCCTGACGGCGGGAATGCTGCTCTCAGGTATCGGACCTGCCGACATGTGCAGCCGGTGGTCAGCGGTGGACGTGAAGGATTTCGGCTCCGCCCTCCCACTGGGCAACTACCTCAAAGGGCCGTGGTCCCTCCCTGCCCTGGGAGATGCTGACGGCATCCTGCAGAAGGTCTTCCCTGCCCTGGGGATCAACGACGCAACCATCCGCAGCCGGGCGACGGAACCGGGCGCCGTCGAAGGTTCCTTCAACGTGGTGGAATTCACCGAAAAGCGGTGCCACGCGATCGACGCCACCCGGATCGACGCCGGGTTGATGGCCGCCGGGATGTCGCTGCCCATCTTCCTGGCCCCGCTGGAGCGTGACGGACGCGTGTGGACCGATGCCGTATGGATGCGCGATGCCAACGTCCAGGAGGCGCTGCGGCGGGGCGCCGACGAAGTCTGGCTCATCTGGTGCATCGGAAACTCGCCGTACTGGGGCGACGGTCCGTTGGAGCAGTACGTGCACATGATCGAAATGAGCGCCATGGGTGCCCTGCTGGCGGACTTCGAAGCCGCTGCCGCTGCCGGCCGCGACTTCATCCTGCACGTGATCCGGCCGCAGCACCCGTTGCCGCTGGACCCTGAGTTCTACCTGGGCAGGATCAGTGCCGACACCCTCGTAGCCATGGGTTACCGCGATGCCCGGCAATACCTCGACACCATGGAACCCGATGGCGTTGCCAAGGACCACACCTGCACCGCCATGACCGACCCCGCTCCGGGGGTCCGCTTCACCGACACCCTGCGGGGCAATGTCGGCGGCCAGCCGCTCACTTTCAGCGCCACAATCATCCTGCCCTCGTCACCTGACGGCGGAAACCCGCAGTTCACCGGTTACCTGGACCACCCCCGGTTCAACGGACGGACCTTCCTGGCCGGCGGACATGTGGAAACGGACGGCAATGACATCACCTACCGCGCACGGACCAGGTTCGACGGCGGGTGGCAGGACGTCGCCGTGACGCGCACCCTGCACGACGACCCCGGTCCGGACGCCTGGATGGACTCGCGCCGGGCCCGGCTGAAGGTCGGGGATGCCACTGCTGAACTGACAATGTCCCTGGCGGATGCTGCAGGCCTGTTGGGCTCCGTAGAGCCGGTGGGCGCCCACGGCCTCGCAGACCGGGCAGGCGCCGTCGCGGGGTTCGCCGCGAACGGGCTGCGGGAGCTGCTGCGGAGGTACTGACAAGGGCTGTCCTGCAGCGGATGTGACGCACGTTATTACCGGCCGGTAAACGGCACACTACGGAACAACGAAAGATGGCAACAGCCGGGAAACACCAGCGAAAAAAGGGCACTCTACGCTGAAAACCAACAGCACCAAACAGGTCTTACCAGCGAAAGGACCCACCATGTCCGCCACCTCCTCCGCAGCTTCCCTCCACATCGTCATCGCAGGGGCGGGCCCCGCAGCCCAGGCCCTCGTGCGGCGCCTCGCCGGTCAGTCCATCCCCCGCCAGCAACCTTTCAACGGCACCGTCACTGTCCTCAGCAACCGTGACGACTGCCCGGAGGAGTTATTGGAACTCGCAGAGCTGCCGCAGGTATCCGTCCGGTTCGGCCAGGCTGCCAGCTTCATCGACGCCGACGCCAGGAGGGTCACCACCGTGGACGGCATGGAGTTCGCCTACGACCAGCTGGTCATCGCCACTGGTTCCGCCCCGGCCCTGCCACCGGTCACGGGAGCCTACTGCGGCCTGAACTACTCCACCATCGACGACGCCGGAGCGATCGGCGAGGCGGTCAAGGACGTCACCCGGATCGTCGGTCGCCGTCCCCTCGGCATCCTGGTGGGCACCGGGCCGGCAGCCGGACAGGCCGAAGCCGTGCTTCGCGCCCGCGGTGTCCGTCCCGTACGCACCACGCTGCGCCCGGCCGCCGTCGTTCCCTCCATGGCAGGTTCCCCGCTGCCGGCTACAGGCATACTCTTCGAGGACGGCAGCAGCATGAACGGTGACCTGGTGGTCCTGGCCGAAGAACGCACGGCCCGCAGCGAGTTGGCCGCCAGCGCCGGTCTCCGCACAGCCCCCGACGGCGGCATTGCGGTGGGACGCGACCTCGCCACCTCGGTACCCGGCATCTGGGCGATCGGGGACGCCGCCTCCTGCGACGGCCTTCGGCTCGGGCTCCTCCTCACGGCAGAATCCTCAGCTTCGCTCTGCGCGTCCGGACTCCTGGGTCGCCGGGACTCCCTGGGCAGCAGGGAACCAGCCGGCGCGGCCGCCTGAGCAGGGCCGATGCCGGGTCCGGCCCATATGGCAAGATGGTCCTTTGACGGGCAGTGACAACCCTGCGGCCACCGGGCCGGCCACGCCCGGCACGGAAGGATTCCATGAGCAACCAAGCCGGCATCGCCTCCTACATCGACCACACCCTGCTGAAGCCCGAGGCCAGCGAAGCTGAAATCCTGAAGGTGTGCGCCGAGGCCGTCGAGTACAAATTCAAGTCCGTCTGCGTCAACCCCATCTGGGTCAAGACCGTCGCCAAGGCCCTCAAGGGATCCGGCGTCCTGACCTGCGCGGTGGTGGGTTTCCCGCTCGGCGCGACACCCACGGACGTCAAGGCGTTCGAGGCACGCGGCGCAGTCCTGGACGGCGCCAATGAGATCGACATGGTGGTCAACATGGCTTCCGCCCGCGAAAACGACAAGGGCGCGCTGGTGGAAGACATTGCTGCCGTCGCAGAAACCGTGCACGCCGGCGAGGCCATCCTGAAGGTCATCATCGAGACGTCCATGCTGACGGACGAACAAAAGGTGACCGCCTGCCAGGCCGCCGTCGAGGCCGGGGCAGACTTCGTCAAAACCTCTACGGGATTCAACGGTGGCGGAGCAACGGTGGAAGACGTTGCCCTGATGCGCAGCACTGTTGGCCCCGGGGTTGGCGTGAAGGCCTCGGGCGGCGTACGGTCCCTGGCCGATGCACAGGCTATGATTGCTGCAGGTGCAACACGTATCGGCGCCAGTTCCGGCATTGCCATCGTCAAAGGTGAACAGGGTTCATCCGCGTACTGAGGCCACCGGTGACCGCCACAGATTTTGAGCCCTTCAGGGCTGAGGAGGAACGAATGTCCAAGAACGCTACCAGCGCCCCGATTGAAAAAGAGAACAGCCTCGGCACCAGCCTGGTCCTGTTCGCCGTGATCATCGTCTGCTTCCTTGGCGCCATCTACTCGCTGTCCTTCCTCACCCTGGACAACGTCTGGCCTATGGCTGTCTGCCTCGGCTTGTTCGCTTTGGCGTTCTGGATCCCCCAGACCATCCTCGGCCGTTCGGATTCGGCCGGCGAAAGCTGAGTTTCCTGATACAAGATGCGGTCCGGGCCCAAAGCCCGGGCCGTCTTGTGTTTAAGGCTCCGGCTGAGATGCCCTGACACGTAGTATGTTTCCGGTTTGACCGGGATTACGCCGTCGGGAAAGAGGGCCCCGACCTGGGTGCCGTAGTGCCGGATCCATCCCGGCTTGAACTCGATCCCTTCTTCCCATGTCCACGGCTCCAACCCTCCCAGGAGCGCCGGGTCCGGGTGCGACAGGAGGTCGTAGGGAAAATCGGAATACAAGACCATCTTGTCGCGGTGCCCGGCACCGGCTTCCCGCGTCATCAGGTGGTCCACGTGGTTGCCGACACCGGCCGGACAGAACAGAAGCTCCGCTCCCGACACGGCCATGAGGTCGTCGACGGCGGCCCGGAGGTCCTGCTGCAGCCTCCGGTCCCCTTTGGCGATCCGGCCGAGGGCGATATCGAAACGGTAGGTGGGATAGAGGTGCGTCAGCTCCGGCGCGAAGCGTTCTGCTGCCATGGTGGTGATCGCGGGGAGCAGGCTCCGGCCGGGGGTCCGCCGCCTGAATAGCGCATCCACCGCACCCAAATGGATGGACTGCGCCCCCAGTGCGGATAAAACCGCATGATCCTCGGCCCGGCGGTCCTCGAACAGCCGCCCCGCGTCATGGGCACCGCACTGCCGCATGAAGGACAGCGCGGCCCGGGTGTGGGGCGGAGGCGATGCCTCCGTGAAGACCGTGGCCACAACGATGTCGCGCTTCCCCGCCTGGGCTGCCATGAGCGCCGCACAGGACAGCACGGCGTCGTCCAGGTGGGGTGAGAGGAAAAGCCACGGGGCGCCCTGCTCCTCCCGGCGTTCAACGGGAAAGCCGAATGTCATGTCATGCCGCCGTCGCGCTGCGGTAGGCGCGGGCCTGCAACTCTGCCAGAGAGTCCCAATCGAACCGCCGGGCAAACTCCCGGCATGCCCCGGCCAGGTCCTCCGTTCCCGCCTGCGGATACCTCAGGACCAGTTCGTCGGCGAGCGCTGCGGCGTGGAAAGGCGGAACCAGCCAGCCCGTTCCCTCCGGAACGATCTCCCGGAGGCAAGGAATCCTGAAGGCAACCACGGGCGTTCCCACGGCGAGCGCCTCAAGGGCCACCAGGCCGAAGGTTTCCTGCCTGGACGGAACAACCACCAACCGGGCGTTGGCCATGGCCCGGAACTTCGGTTCGCCGGACAGCCACCCCATCAGCCGCACCCGACCGGATAGTCCGGCCTTCATGATTGCCCCACGCAGCTTCTCCTCATCCGGGCCCGTCCCGGCGATCAGCAGGTTACCGTCCATGCGGTCGATGCACTGCCGCCACGCCTCGATCAGCAGGTCAAGGCCTTTGGCCCCGAATTCCAGGCGGCCGATGTACAGGACATCGCGACCGGGTCGTGGGTCCTGCTTCCAGGCTTCAGGGTCAACGCCGTTGCCGATCACCTCTGTGTGGAGCGCCGGATTCATGGCAGCGAGCCGGTCTGCGATGCCTTGGGACACGGCGATAGCCCTCCGATGCCGGCGTACCCCCATCAGTTCCAACCAGTGGAGGGGCAGTTTGTACTGCCTGGCTTTGTCCCGGGCGTGGAGCCACTGGACCATGGCAAGGGTTGGCCTGCCGGTCCAGGCCGGAGCCGCCATGGTGGAGAACGGTGCGAAGAAGTCCTCCACCACCAGGTCCACGCCGTCCCTGCGTTGACGGGATTCGACGGGGAGGCAAAGGATGTAGGAAAGCAGTCTCGTGAGCCGGTTCCTCCCCTGGCCGAAGCCAATCGGCACATAGTGCACCCCGTCCTGTGTCCGTTCCGCCCACCCCGGGTACCGCGTGGTCAGCACGGTGATGGAGAATCCTTGGGTGGCGAGCCGCCGGTTGATCTCGTGCGTCCTGACCGAACCGCCGCCTGCCCCAGGCATGGCGGGGTCTTCAAAGCCCAGATGCAGTATTCTCATGCTCCTACCGTTCTGTTCCGGAGTCCTTGGACGGGGACCCAACGTTGGTGGCAGCGGCTTCCTTCAAATCCTGCCCGTCCACCCACCACAACGTTGTCCGGCCGTTGGTGGGTCCGGAAGCGCCGAAGACGGCCACAGCATGTTCCTCAAGCCATGCCAGCATGGTGGGGTTGGCATAGCCATATCCCTGCAGTGTGGGTGCTGATTGGGTGAGGATGTAGCTGGCGCCGTGTGCCTGCATCAGGGCCGCGGATGGCCAGACGCCGAACCGTGGATCGTGCTCGAAGATGTGCTTGCCGGTGCTGTTGGTGACGCTGACGCGGGCATCGGCGGGCAGATGGGTCCGGACCCATTCCCTGGCCTGGACAAAGCCGCTGTCCACGGTGGCGACGGTCCTGGTTCCCAGCAGGATGGTCATGGCGACGAAGCAGGCTGCGGTGGCGGCCAAGACCCTTCGTCCCCGAGTGAACCGGTGCCGCAGCTCCGTCACCGCCAATACCGCGCAAATGACGCCGGCAACCATGACACCGTAACCGTACTGCTCTTCGAAGGTGCCGAAGAGGGCACTGTAGGCTCCCGCAGTGCCCAGCCCCAGTCCCACGAGGCCAAGCAGCCGGCACGGCGCGCTGAGGCTGAAACACAGCAGGAGTCCCGCGATCGGACACAGCGCCAGCAGGACATAGCTGGTTCCGAAGGTGGCGCTTTGCTCTACCAGCCTGTCGACGATGCTGGGCGAACCCTCCGCGGTGAAGCCCGTGCTCTTCTCCACCCCACTCACCCTCAACAGTCCTTGGCTCTTGGCCTCCCACCACGAGGGAAGGAATCCGTTGAGGGCCACCACCATCAGGTAGGCCGTGTAGGGCACTGCAGAGGAAGCCAGAACCACCCCGGCGTGACGCCAGGGCAGGGTGCGTTTCCAGACCGCAGCCAGCACCAGAGGGGCGGCAGTACAGATGATGAAGAAGTCCTTGCACAGAATGCCATAGCCCGAGATCACCGCCGCCTCAAGCAGGAAGTACCCCGGCGGATGCAGGAAGAACGGCCCGTCCGGCAGGGTGGGAAAGTGGCCGGCGCTGACTGACTGCCCCAACTGGACGTAGAGGAGCTCATCGACCCACACCTCGAAGGCACGTTCCAACCCCACAGCGTGGACGCACAACGCCCCGGCACCCACTGCGAAAGCACCAAAGATCCGGCTGCCCACCAGGCGCAGAACCATGCTTCCGGGTCGCCGGCCGATGCTTGAGACCCAGGCCAGGGACTGCCGGTGCAGCGACCTCCATCCCGTTGCCGTCATGGCCGTCCTCCGGCATGCCGTTCATGTGCTGCCGCCGACGCGGGTCGCGGTGCCCCCTGCCCGCGCTGCCGGATCAGTGCTGCTGCACCCACGGCGGCAGCCAGAATGAGCCAAACAACCGGATGCAGCCAGGCTGCCGCTGCCAAAGCAGCAACCACTGCGATGGCGAGGCACAGGGGCCTGGCCCGGTTTCTTTTCCCGGATCTGCCGTTCATCACGGGCCGGGCCATTGCGGCGAGCACCAGGGCTGCAGCCACGGAACCCAGAGCCGAACCGATCGTCAGCCCAGCCACTCCCTGCAACTGCCAGCCGCCCCATAGCGCAGCCAGGATCAGCGCCGTGGCAAACACAAGACCCAACTGGCAACGCCGGTAAGCTCCCAGGGCCAGCAGAATCGTGGACAACACCATGATGACGGCGTAGCCAAGACCGGCGGCAGCCAACCACGGCAGCGAAGCGAGCGAGCCATGGTATTTCGCCGGGATGATGATTCCCGCCACGGTGTGAGGTGCCGTGGCAATGATGGAAAAGGCCACGACTGCCAGCTCGCCGAATGACGTAAACGCATCCGTCAGGACCTGCCGGATGTCCGCGCCAGGGGTGCGAAGCAGCGGAAAGGCCACCAGGGCCGTCCCTGCTGCAACGTACACCGGCCCCTTGGCAATGGTGGCCAGGGCCTGGAAACCGGCAGCGGGCACCGAGCCACCGTCAAGGAAACCGACCACCACCACGTCCAGGCCCACCAGCACGGAAACCACGCACAAGACCGACGCGATGTCGCCCGTTTCGGCCCATCTCCCCCTCTCCCGCAACACGCTGGGCCGCCACTGCAGGTCGCGGAAGAAGGACGCTGGAACTACCAGCGGCACCACGGAGCCCACGGCGAATCCAAGCACCGCTCCCCCTGCGCCCCAGGCAAGGGCCACCACCAGGAGGCTGAACAGGAACCGGGCCAGGACTTCTCCGACATTGGTCACGGCGTACCAGGAAAATCGAAGTTCACCCTGCAGCCACCCGGCTGGTGCGGTGACCGCGAAGATCGCCATCGACCCCAGCGCCACCGCCCCTGCCAGAGAAGGAGAACCCAGGGCCAGGGTGATCGTCCCGGTCACCAACGCAGCAGCAACGCCGGCAAGGACGGATACAAAAACCGAGAAAGCCATACCGTCCCTGCGTTCCAGCGAACCTGCGGGGTGGACGGCCACCACGTGCGACAACGGCAACGGCACCAGCGCGGACGCCACAATCCCCACCATGCCCAGCATCATGGCGGCGGCGGCGAACCTGGTGTAGTCGGCCGTACTGAGCATGGTGGCCATCAACAGGGTGCATGCGTAGCTGAGCACGCCGACTACACCTGCCGATACAGCCAGCACTCCGCTGCTGCGGGCAACTTTTGCGGCGGGCGGCGCGCCACCCGTCCTTCCCTCAGTGCCCATCAGCCGAATCTGCCAAGGTGGAAGCGTCCCGCGGCCCCGCCACAAGTACGTTGCGCCCGGCCGCCCTGAGTTCCGGAGCCGTAATACCGATCCGCTGCAGCACAGCAAAGGCTTCGAACTCATCCCTCCCTTTCAACAGGACGGTGACCTCACCCGCTCCGTTGTCCCTGACTTCGTCGGTAGGCCCAAGGATGGTGCGGAGATCCACCCCATCGGGCATCCGGAACCGGGCCAGCGTTGACATGTCGGAGGCGGGTCGGAGGCCGGGCGAGCGTTGGCGGAGTACTTCCTCCGTCACGACACCGGCCAGCAGGGCCGAACTCCGGTCCCAGGTAAAGCACTGCGCCCAGTCGCGGCATTGTGCAGTGATGGTGCGGGCCGCGGATCGGTCTGCCATGGTGTCCAACGCCACCAGCAAGGCGGCACCGAACTCCTTCGGTGTGTCAACGAGCCATCCGGTCCGGCCGTCGACCACCGAGTCCCTGATGCCCGGAACCCTCAGTGCAAGGCAGGGAACCCCCCACGCGGCGGCTTCAATGACAGAGCAGCCCCATCCCTCCGAGGCGGACGTGGAGGCGGTCAGCCATGCCCTGCCAAGCAGGCGGTCCCGTTCCTGGTTGGGCAGATAGCCATGAAAAGTCACCATGTGGTCCAGGCCAAGGTCGGTCGCCAGCTGCTGCAATCGCGGCCGTTCCGGTCCGTCGCCCACAATGTCCAGCTTCAAGGTGGGGATGTCCCGGGCTGCCGCGGCCACCTGCCCCAAAAGCAATTCCAGCCGTTTATGCGGCACCAACCTGCTGACTACGGCAATGGTGGGGTCGGCAGCCTTGTCACCTGCCACCGTGGGCAGGTCGATGCTGCCGTTCGGCACTACGTGGATAGGCCCGGAAAAGCCGAGCTTGCGCAGTTCCATCCTGGTGGACGGGGACACGGCCGCAATGGCCCTCTGGCCGTAGGCAGCCTTCGCTCCCGTGCTTTCCAGGAAGCGTCCCAGGGCGGCCAGCGGCGGGGAGAACCTGGTGCTGAACTGTTCCTGGTGCACATGGTGCACCACCTGGACGATCGGCGGACCGCCTTGGACAAACAGGGGCGAAAAGAAGGGGATTCCATTCTGGCAATCCACGATTGCGTCAAAGTGGCCGCGGGTGCGCAACAGCCGCAACGCGGCGTGGGCGTAGACGGCCAGTGTGCCGCCGGAGCGCAGGATACGGATGCCGTCAATGGTGTCTTCGGCGGATTGGCCGTGGTCGCGTCCGGTGTACCACGTGACCTGTGCACCGGCCTCGACCCATCGGCGCGAGATCTGGTGCATGTACTGTTCTGCGCCACCTGCTTGTGAGTGCCTGATGTCCCGCCAGTTGAGTACCAGCACACTCTTGCCGGCGAGGTCGGCATTGCGTGCCACCGGCATCGGACTCATGGCTTGGGCTTCTGGAGTTGAAGAACGGAAGCGAAGCTCGCAAGTCCGTCCTGGACAGGCCGGAACGTGGATGCTTCCCCGTCCGTCCAAGCCACGGGCAACTCGATGATGCGGGCGCCCTGGTGCTGCAACCGGAGCAGGAGTTCGACGTCGAAGGCAAAGCCCGTGGCACGGCATTGGACCATTGCGGCCGTCAAGGCGTCGCGCTCAAAGAACTTGAACCCGCACTGCGTGTCAAAGATGCCTTTGACCTTTGACCTGGTCAGTACCCGGAATGCTTTGCCACCCAGCCGACGTCCAAACTGCTGGCGCCGGATCAGCCGGGAACCGGGGGCGTGCCGCGAACCGATCACGGCCGGCGCGCCAAGCTCGAGGTGGGACATGACTTCTGTCAGGGTTTCCAGGGGCGTAGCCAGGTCCGCATCGAAGAAACCCGTGTACTTGGACGTGCCGCTCAGCAGGCCGCGGCGGACGGCAGCCCCTTTGCCGCGCCGTGAACATCCGATAACCGAAACCGGGACCTTGTCCCCCGCCTCCCGCGAGAGACGCCGGACCAGCGCGCCGGTCTCATCCACGCTGGCGTTGTCCACCACCACGATGCGTGAAGACCACGGTTGCTGTGCCAGGAAGTCGACGGCACGCTGGAGCGTGAACTGGATCCGCGAAGCCTCGTTGTAGGCGGGAATCACCACCTCGAGGTCCACACGCGAGCGCCGCAGCGACATCGTGGCGTGGCGGGTATGGGGACTTTCCACAAAAGCGGCGTGCGTGCTGCGCGCATGCAGCGGTACCATCTGATCCTCCATCATCCCGAACCCACTTGGCTGTTGGGCTGGTGCCCTCCGCTAGGGAGTGGAGACAGGAGGCATTACATGACGCCATTGATGAAGGCTCAAGCGATTGGTGCTCAGCCGTTGGAGAAGGCCATCAGCGCGGCCAGGACGCCGGGCCAGTGTTGTTCAGCCAAGGCCCACGCGGACGTCGCCATGCCTACCATGGCGTAGCCACTCACGGGAATAAGGACCAGCCACTCCCGCCGGGACCCCGCACGGCCCAGCAGCGGAATCGAGAACGCCCCGTTGGCCCGCCAGATGCCGCTCACCAGGGACTTCCTGAGGAACTTGGGTGGCTTGATGACGATCGGCCACAGCAGGGGCACTCCGCCCACCGTGATCATGTCCCCCACGATGTGGACAACGACGCCGGTCAGCATGGACAGCGGCAGCCACCCCCACTGGCCGGGCGCGAACCAGGTCACCAGACCGGCCATGGCCAGCGCGAACAGCCAGTTGGTGATCCACCCCGATTTGGGAAACAGGTTCAGGGCCTTGGCAGCCAGGTTGATCATGAACATGCACAGCAGTCCGGCGCCCACGGACAGCTTGCCCACGGGGGTAACCACCTGGAACTGGCCCGCCATGGCCGCCAGCACCACGAACGCCGAGGCACCCAGCAGCGAGTGCGTCCCCTGCCGGTGCCCGCCGCTGGCCTTCTCGATACCCACCGCGATGACATTGGACAGTGGCGGCAACGAGTTGGCGATCGTGCTGTGCCGGTGGTCCCAGTCGCACACGAGCGCGGTGCCCGCCGTCGCCATGGCTCCAATCAGGATGCCGGTGGAATCCAGCGGATACCAGCCCAGGGCATAGGGGCCGGTCGAGGCAATGGCGATCCACGCCGCGGCTCCCGACGCGGCGTGGTGTCCTCCCATCATTGAAGCTAGCCAGCCTTTACGGGTACGTCGGTGAAGATGGCCTCGATCACGCTATTGGCCCACTCGAGGATCTGGGCGTCCTGCAGGTCGCGGCCACCGATCCGGGCGGTCTTGGGCTTCGGAATGAGGACAGCGTCAAGCGCGGGCTTGACCTGCGAACCCGGGTACATGCGGTTGAGGCGCATGACTTTGGATTCGGGCAGTTGCGCCGGCGAGAAGCGGATGAAGTTGCCTTGGAGCGCGACGTCGGACAGGCCGGCTTCGCGCGCGCCCACACGGAAGCGGGCCACGGCAATGAGGTTCTGCACAGGCAGCGGCGGCTCACCATAGCGGTCCACGAGCTCGGCCAGGACCTCGTCGATGGCCTCGTTCGTCACCGCAGCGGCCAGCTTCCGGTACGCCTCGAGCCGGAGCCGTTCGCCGGGCACATAGTCATGTGGCAGGTGCGCGTTGACGGGCAGCTCGATCTTCATTTCGGCGGCCTTCTCTTCGGCCTCGCCCCGGTACTCGGCCACAGCCTCGCCCACCAGACGGATGTAAAGGTCGAAACCCACACCCTGGATGTGGCCGGACTGCTCACCGCCGAGCAGGTTGCCTGCACCACGGATCTCCAGGTCCTTCATGGCCAACTGCATGCCGGCGCCCAATTCGTTGTGCGCCGCCACGGCCTTGAGACGCTCCAGTGCCACCTCGCCCAACGGCTTCTCCGAGGGGTAGAGGAAGTAGGCATAGGCCCGCTCGCGGCCACGGCCCACGCGGCCACGGAGCTGGTGGAGCTGGGACAGCCCGTATTTGTCCGCGCCGTCGACGATGAGCGTGTTGGCGTTGGAGATGTCCAGGCCGGTCTCAATGATGGTGGTGCACACCAGGACGTCAAAGCGCTTCTCCCAGAAGTCCACGATGATCTTTTCCAGGCGGCTCTCGGACATCTGGCCGTGGGCCACTTCCACCCGGGCTTCGGGAACCAGTTCACGGATCTGAGCGGCAACGCGCTCGATCGAGGAGACCCGGTTGTGCACGAAGAACACCTGGCCTTCGCGCATGAGTTCACGCCGGATCGCCGCCGAGGTCTGCTTGTCCGTGTAGGGGCCAACGTATGTCAGCACGGGATGGCGTTCTTCCGGCGGCGTGGCCAGGGTGGAGGTCTCGCGGATACCCGTCAGGGACATTTCCAGGGTTCGCGGGATCGGCGTGGCGCTCATGGCCAGCACGTCCACGTTGGTGCGCATCTTCTTGAGCGCTTCCTTGTGCTCCACGCCGAACCGCTGCTCTTCGTCCACGATCACCAGGCCAAGGTCCTTGAACTCGAAATCCTTGGACAGCAGGCGATGGGTTCCGATCACCACATCCACGGAGCCGTTCTTGACGCCCTCCGCCGTCTCCTTTGCTTCCTTGCTGGTCTGGAAGCGGGACAGCGGCTTGACCCGCAGGGGGAAGCCGGAGAACCGCTCAGTGAAGGTTTCGTAGTGCTGCTGGGCCAGGAGGGTGGTGGGCACCAGGACCGCCACCTGCTTGCCGTCCTGGACGGCTTTGAAGGCAGCGCGAACAGCGATCTCGGTCTTGCCGTAGCCCACGTCGCCGGATACCAGCCGGTCCATGGGGATTTCGCGTTCCATGTCCGCCTTGACCTCGTTGATGGTGGTCAACTGGTCCGGGGTCTCCACGTAGGGGAATGCTTCCTCAAGTTCACGCTGCCACGGGGTGTCCGGGGCGAAGGCGTGTCCGCGCGAGGCCATGCGGGCCGAGTACAGGCGGATCAGTTCGCCCGCGATCTCCTTGACGGCCTTGCGGGCCTTGGACTTGGTGCTGGCCCAGTCCGCGCCGCCCATCTTGCTCAGCGCCGGTGTATCGCCGCCGACGTAGCGGGTCACTTGGTCCAGCTGGTCCGTGGGAACGAACAGCCGGTCGCCGGGAGCGCCACGCTTGGAGGGCGCGTACTCCAGGACAAGGTACTCGCGAAGGCCCGCATCCGAGGCCGACGTTCCCGCCACCTTGCGCTGGATGAGTTCCACGAACTTGCCGATGCCGTGCTGCTCGTGGACCACGAAGTCGCCTGCGTGCAGTTGCAGCGGATCCACGGCGTTCCGCCGCTTGGACGGCATCCGGCGCATGTCCTTGGTGGAGCTTGCGGACGCGCGTCCCAGAAGGTCGGCTTCGGTGAGGAGGCCCAGTTTGAGGCCGTCCAGCACAAAGCCACGCCCGACGGCGGCACAGGTCACCTCGATGATTCCGGGCTGGGGTTCTGTGTCCAGGGAATCCACGCGGCTGCACGGAATGTCGGCGTCGTGGAACAACTCGGCCAGGCGCTGCGCGGGGCCCGGGCCATCCGTCACCACCACCACGCGCCATTGGTCACGGACCCGGCCACCGATGAAGTCCAGCATCTCCGCAACATCGCCCTGGTATCCGCGCGGCTCCCGGGCATGCAGGTTGAGGACGTCGATATCGAGGACCAGGTCCTCGTCGGAGGCCAGTGAGGTGATGGACCACCAGGACACATCGTGTGCCAGGGCAGAGGAACGGGTGTCCGTGAGGGAACGGAAACTGGCCGCATGCAGGTCCGTGGAGGCGCGGGACAACAGGGCAGTGTCAAGCGCCAAAGGCGCGGTCCCGCCGTCGGACGCTGTTGACCAGGCCGCCTCAAGGAATTCTTCGTTGGTCGCCGCGAGATCGTGTGCGCGCGTGCGCACCTTCTCCGGTTCGATCACCACGGCCAATGAACCTGCCGGAAGCTGGTCCACGAACGGAACCATGGCGTCCACCAGGACCGGCGCCAAGGACTCCATGCCTTCCACGGCGATCCCACCGGCGATCTTCTCCAACATGTCCGCGGCGGCAGGCATGTCTGCCTTCAGCTTGGCCGCACGGGACATGACCGAGGGCGTGATGAGGATTTCGCGGCACGGCGGTGCATGCAGTTCGGTGGGGTGGTGGATGCCGGGGGCGGACAGCGAACGCTGGTCGGCGACCGCGAACCAACGCATCTGGTCTACCTCGTCGCCGAAGAACTCCACGCGGATCGGGTGGTCCTCGGTGGGCGGGAAGACATCGAGGATGCCGCCGCGGACTGCGAATTCGCCGCGGTGGGTCACCATGTCCACGCGGGCGTAGGCGGCGTCGGACAGTGCCCTGACCACGTCGGTGAAGGATCGCTCCTGGCCCACCTTCAACGTGACGGGGACGAGGTCACCCAGCCCGGCCACAATCGGCTGGACCACGGCGCGGACGGGAGCAACCACCACACGCAACGCCGCCGCCGTCGAGCTTTCCGGATGGGCCAGGCGCCGCAGGACGGAAAGCCGGCGCCCCACGGTGTCCGAACGCGGCGAAAGCCGTTCGTGCGGGAGGGTCTCCCAGCTGGGGAAGGTGGCCACTGACTCTGCCGGAAGGTAGGACGCGAGCGCGGAGGTCAGGTCCTCGGCCTCGCGGCCGGTGGCTGTCACGGCAAGCACCACGGCGTTCTCCGGGCCGCCGGCCAGGGCATCGGCCATTTCAGCGAGCAGGACAGACCGCATGCCCGTCGGCGCGCTGATCTGGTAGTCCGTGCTGCGCGACGCGAAAGGCCGCCCAGCCTCTGTCCGGACGCGCGCAAAAGTCTTGTCCTCCGCCAACGCGCGGCGCAGACCGTTGAGGCTCATGGCTGAAACTCCTAGGGTGGGTCCAAGGGCAGGCAACACAAATGCCCGGAAATTCAAACGAATGGCCGGGTCATTCCAGCCTACCCCTCCCTCCGGCCCCAGGAGTTCCCTTGCAGCCAACCGAAGGAAAGCGGTCCCGCACAGTGCAGCAGCCCAGAACAGTCCTCGTCACCGGAGCCACCGGCTATATCGGAGGCCGGCTGGTGCCCCGGCTCCTGGAGGCCGGCCATCGTGTCAAGGTGGTGGTCAGGACGCCTCAGAAAATTGCCGATGTGCCGTGGCGGCAGGACGTGGAGGTGATCCAGGACTCGTTGTCGGACGGCGCCGCTTTGGAAAAGGCACTGGCGGACGTGGAGGTGCTGTATTACCTGGTGCATTCCATGGCCTCCGGCAGCGGGTTCGAGGCGAAGGAAGAGTCCATGGCCCGGTTGGTCGCCTCCGCGGCTGCGGCGGCGAAGGTGGACAGGATCGTTTATCTGGGCGGGCTGCATCCTGACAATGCCCTGCTGTCAACGCACATGCGCTCCCGGGAAAAGGTGGGCCGGGTGTTCCTCGACTCCGGGGTGGACTCGATCGTGTTCCAGGCCGGCGTGGTGATCGGGTCCGGCTCTGCGTCGTTCGAGATGATCCGCCATCTGGCTGACACCCTGCCCGTGATGCCGGCACCCAGTTGGGTCAACAACCGGATCGAAGCCATAGCCGTCCGGGACGTCCTGCACTACCTCGTTGCGGCTGCCACGCTCCCGGACCGCCTCAACCGGACCTTCGACATCGGTTCCCGTGACGTCCTGAAATACAAGGACATGATGAACGAGTACGCAGTGGAACGCGGTTTGCCCCGCCGGCTGGTCATCGCCTTGCCGGTGCCTGCGCCCAAGCTGGCCGGGCTCTGGGTTGCGTTGGTGACGCCCATCCCGTTGTCCATGTCCTTGCCGCTGGTCCAGTCGTTGCAGCACGACGCTGTGTCGCGGGAGCACGACGTCGACCGTTACATTCCCCGGCCCGACGGCGGCCTGACGCCCTACCGCCGCGCTGTCGCCCTGGCGCTCGGCAAGGAACGCGACGGCCAGGTGGAGACCACCTGGGCCAATGCCGGCATTGACGCCGATCCTCTGCCGAGCGACCCCGACTGGGCCGGCTACAAGGTCTACACGGACACCCGCACGTTCCACAGCACAGCCCGGCCGGAGCACGTATGGACCGTGATCGAGGGCATTGGCGGGAAAAACGGCTGGTACTCGCTGCCGCTGGCGTGGCGGGTGCGGGGGTGGCTGGACAAGCTCCAGGGCGGTGCGGGCCTGCTGCGCGGACGCCGCCACCCCAAGACGCTCGGCACGGGCGAGGTGGTGGACTGGTGGCGCGTGGAGGCCATCGACCGGGGGCACCTGCTGCGGTTGCGGGCGGAGATGCGCGCGCCCGGGCGCGCCTGGCTCGAGTTGGCAGTGGAGCCCGACGGCGGCGGGAGCCTCTACAAGCAACGCGCCATTTTCTTCCCCCGCGGTTTGGGCGGAAGACTGTACTGGCTTGGTGTCTATCCGTTTCACGGCGTCATTTTCCCATCCATGGCACGGAACATTTCCGCCGCTGCCATCACCCTGCAGGAAGCTGCAGGTTCAGAGGTCGCCAAGGACACCCCGTAGGATGTTGGGAGCTAAAAGAGCTCCATAACCCCAATCCACGGAGGACCCATGGCCCTGAGTGCATCCACCACCCTGCCGCACAGCGTTGACCGCGTCACCGCCGTATTCGTCAACGAGGACTTCCTGCGCCACACGAGCGAACTGGTGGGCGGCTCCCTGGAATCGTTCACGATCGACGGCGACACCGCCGGCGCCTTCAGCACCACCACCGTCCGCACGCTTCCCACGACGCGCCTTCCGGATATTGCCCGCAAGTTCGTGGGCGAGAGCCTCACGGTCACCCAGACCGAGCAGTGGGAAGCCCCCGCTGCCGACGGTTCGCGTGCCAGCACGATCGCCCTCAAGGTGGCCGGCGCACCGTTGGACGTCACCGCGGTCCAGCGCCTCGTGGCCGAGGGTGGCAGCACCCGCATCGAACTCGAAGGCAACGTCAAGTCTTCTGTGCCGTTCCTCGGCGGCAAGATCGCCGATGCTGCGGAGCCGATGGTGGGCAAGGCCCTGAACATCCAGTCGCAGCAGGCCCAGGCCTGGCTCGAAAGCCACTAGCGTGGACATTCCCGCGATCCTGGCGGTCATCCTGATCATTGCGGGTGTGTGGTCGCTGGTCGTGTGGCCGCAGTTCCTCAAGCGCGTCATGAAGGACCCCCGCGCCCGCGACGCAGCCGGCAAGGCGACGAAGTTCCTGACCGTGCACGTGGTCCTGGTGACCATCTCCATGGTGCTGGGCCTCGCGACGGCGGTCATCGGCGTCGCAGGCCTCATCGCCTGACCCCTCACCCAACTGGGTCGCAGTAGAGCGCGTTTTGACCGTTCATAACGCGCTCTACTGCTACTTACTTGGGTAGGATGGGTGTTGGTGTGCCGGGAAGTCTGGTCGGCGGAGTCATTGTGATACCCCGAACCAGCCAAGGAGCCCGCATGGCCGAACCCACCACGCCCAGCAAGATTTTCGCCCGTTCCAGCTATCCCGAGTACCGCCGCATCCTTGCGATCCTGCGGACGGAGACAGTAGGCGGGGCCCTCCTCCTTGCAGCAACTGTCGTTGCCCTGGTCTGGGCCAACTCCCCCGCTGCCGGCTCGTACTTCGGGCTGCGCGACCTCAAGGCCGGCTACGAACCCTGGCACCTGGACCTCAGCCTGGGCCACTGGGCCTCCGATGGGCTGCTTGCGGTCTTTTTCTTCCTGGCGGGCCTTGAACTCAAACGTGAATTCGTTGCCGGGGAACTCCGCAAACCCGCACGTGCCGTGGTCCCGGTGGCAGCGGCCGTGGGCGGCGTCATGGTCCCGGCGCTCATCTATGTGCTGTTCAACCTCGGCTCAGGACCGGAGACCCTCAAAGGCTGGGCCATCCCCACGGCAACGGACATCGCCTTCGCCCTGGCCGTCCTCGCTGTCATCAACACGCACCTCCCAGCCGCCCTTCGGACGTTCCTGCTCACCCTCGCCGTGGTCGATGACCTCATCGCGATCGGCATCATCGCCTTCTTCTACTCCTCCGGCCTCCAGCCGCTCATGCTTTTGGCCGCGCTGGTGCCACTGGGGATCTTCACCTTCCTGGTGCAGAAGCGCATCCGCAACTGGTATCTGCTGCTCCCCCTGGCCCTGGCCACCTGGGCACTCGTCCATGCTTCCGGGATCCATGCCACGGTGGCCGGAGTGCTGCTGGGGTTCGCCGTCCCGGTCTTTGCCAGCGGAAGGAAAGGCGAGCCCGCCGAAGGACTCGCCGAGTACTTCGAGCACCGGCTGCGCCCCTTCTCCGCAGGATTCGCTGTTCCCGTCTTTGCCTTCTTCTCGGCCGGCGTTGCCCTGGGCGGTGCGGAGGGCATGGCATCGGCACTCCGCGACCCCGTAGCGTTGGGGGTTGTGGCAGCTCTCGTGGCGGGCAAGGCCGTGGGCGTCTTCGGCACCACGTTCCTGATCACCAAGTCCACCCGCGCCAGCCTGGACTCAAGCATCGCCTGGATAGACCTCTTCGGCCTGGCACTCCTTGCCGGCATCGGTTTCACGGTGTCCCTGCTGATCGGCGAGCTGAGCTTCGGTGCCGGTTCGTCCCACAACGACCACGCCAAGGTGGCCATCCTGGCCGGTTCCCTGCTCTCGGCGCTGCTGGCCGCCGTCGTGCTTAAGGCCCGCAACCGGCACTACCGGCAGGTGGCGGCTGAGGAAGTACGGGATGACGACGGCGACGGCGTACCTGACGTTTTCAGCCGCACCTGAGTCCGGCGTCGGGAGGGCGGCTAGGCTATGGCCTGTTTCAGTGCGTCCTCGGCGGCAACCCAGGAGATCATGGCGCATTTGACCCGGGCGGCGTAGCGGGCCACACCCTCGAACGCGGCCGCGTCGCCCAGGATTTCAGGGTCGGCCGGGACCTTGCCCCGGGATCGCAGGACCTCGCGGAAGTTCTCAATTACGGCCTGCAGTTCATCAACGGCCATGCCCTCGCCCATCTCGCTGAGCACGGACGCCGACGCCATGGAGATCGAGCACCCCGCTCCGTCCCAGCTGATCTGCTGCACGGTCCCGTCTGCTACGGCCAGGCGCAGGGTGACCTCGTCGCCGCAGACCGGGTTCAACTGGTGGGACTGGCCCGTGGCCGCTCCGGACGGTGCCGGGGTGCCTGCCAGGCCGCTGCCGTGGCGTTGCTTGGAGTGGTCCAGGATGATCTGCTGGTACAGCTGGTCAAGACTCATGGGGTTCTGCCTTTCAGGCCTGGAAGTACGCCCGCACGCCGGAGACGGCGTCGAGGAAAACGTCGACGTCGTCCGTGGTGTTGTACAGGTAGGTGCTGGCACGGGTAGTGGCCGTCAGCCCCAGCCGGCGGTGCAGTGGCTGCGCGCAGTGGTGGCCCACACGGACAGCGATGCCGCGGTCGTCCAGGAACTGTCCGACGTCATGGGCATGGACGCCGGCGACGTCGAAGGCGGCCAGGCCAATCCGTTCAGCACCGGAGGCCGGACCCAGGACACGAACGCCGTCGATGCTCTCCAGGCCGGCGACCAGGCGCTGTCCCAACGTTGTCTCCCAGGCGTGGATCCGGTCCACACCGGTTTCCGTCAAATAGTTCACCGCTGCGGCGAGGGCAACAGCCTGGGAAATCCGCTGTGTCCCGGCTTCGAAACGCTGCGGTGCCGGCAGGTATTCGGCACGGTCCATGGTGACCGTGGTGATCATGGAACCGCCGGTCAGGAATGGCGGCAGGACATCCAGGAGGTCCTGCTTCCCGTACAGGACGCCAACGCCCGTGGGAGCCAGCATCTTATGGCCGGAGAACACGGCGAAGTCGACGTCCAGGTCCTTGACGTTGACGGGCAGGTGAGGGGCGGACTGGCAGGCGTCCAGCACTACCAGTGCCCCCACCTTGCGGGCCAGTGCCACAAGCTCCGGCACGGGATTGATGGTGCCCAACACATTTGAGGCATGCGTAAAGGCCAGCAAGCGGGTGCGCTCCCCCACGATCGTGGCTGCCGCATCCAGCTGCAGTGCACCCTGGTCTGTGATGGGGATGTATTTCAGGGTGGCTCCTGTGCGGAAGGCCAGTTCCTGCCACGGAATGAGGTTGGCGTGGTGTTCCATTTCCGTCACCACGATCTCGTCGCCCGGACCGATCGCGAGGTCCTTCAGGGCGGCAGCACCCCGTCCCTGCGCGGCCCATAGCGCCGCGTTGGACAGGGCATAGCTGATCAGGTTGAGGCCCTCCGTGGCATTGGATGTCCACACGGTTTCCTCATACTGCGCACCTATGAAGTCCGCCACCGTCTGACGGGCGTTCTCGAAGGCATCCGTGGCTTCCACGGCAAGGTGGTGGGCTCCACGGTGGACCGCGGCATTGCGCTGTTCGTAGAACTCCTGTTCGGCTTCGATGACGCTCAGCGGGTTCTGCGACGTTGCGCCTGAGTCCAGATACACCAGGGGCTTCCCATGGACCAACTGGTCCAGCACGGGGAAGTCGTTCCGGATCCGCAGGACCTCCGCATTGTCCATGGCATGCACGGACGGTTGCAGTGACGCGGGAGTTGATACGACGGTCAAGGGGCGCTCCTTGGGAATCCTTCAGGGACAATCAATTATCCCACGCCCGGCTGTTCCGCCCGATGTGCCATTGCCCACGTCAGCAGCGTGCAGTGCCCGGCTGCCATCCCAACGGTGGAACGGCTTCACTGCCGAATGCGTTCCGGAGCCGCTCCAGCAAGAGGGTGACCCGGCGGCTTGCAGCGGTGCGGGTCCGGGACTCGTAGCCCGTGGCCGCCCGGGAATAACAAAGGGCCGCTTCCGCGAAAAGCCTGTTGGCTGAGAGGCTGCGCCCTGCAGCCTCAAGAACCTTCGGATCATCGGCCAGCAGCGCCGTGGCGAACAACCGTGTTGCTTCGCCCTGCGGCCCTCCCAGTGCACCGCCCAGTTCCGCCAGCCGCTGCAGGACGGAATTCCCGACGCCGGTACCGCTTGCGTTCAGTGCCAACAGGGACAAAGCCGACGCCTCCATCAACGGGGCCCGTCCCGATTGGAAAATGTGCGCCAGATCCAGGAGGGTGCCCGGATCGCCGGATGATGCAGCCAGGGCCGCAGCCCGGTACAACGCCGTTGCCTGCTGCAGGAGCCCCCCGGCGGGCTCCGCCTGTTCATCGGGCACCTTCCGGATCCGGTCCCCCGCCTGGGCAGCATCACCGGCGCATGCCTCGGAGTAGGCCAGCAGGACCGATGCCAGTGCGTGGACGGGCGGCAGGCCGGCGTCGTGAAGTTCAGCAGCAACCGGCTCCAAAATCTGCCGCGCAGCCCCGGGCAGTCCCTGGCTGATGCGCGCGTACCCCCGGGCAACCTCCAGGCTCCACGCCATGTGCGCCGGTACGGCGTAATCCCAGGGACAAGCGGACGCTTGGTCCAGTTGGTCCCACGCCAGTTCGCTGCGGAGGCACATCATGTGCCGCAGCAAGGCACCGGGCCGGAAAACCTCCAGGTCCTGGTCTCCGTCAATCAACGACATCGCTGCAGTGGACGCGGCCAACGCGGCCGTGGCATTGCCTGACGGAAGCAGGCGCTCGGCACTGTGTATCCTTTCCACGACCATCATGCCGGGGTCATCCCCGCCCAGCCCGGATCCGCCGTCGGATTCCCGCGTTTCCGTACCGGCAGATCCTTGGCCATCCACCGGCCAGCCTGGACGTGCTCCTCCAAGAAGATCCAGCGCCATCAGCCGGTGCCTGGCATCAACCTGGACTGCTGCGGCGGGCCCCGGGACTGCCAGGCGCTGCAATTCGGAAGCTGCTTTTTTCAGCAGGCCTTCGGCCACAAGCGCCCTGGCCTTGATCAGCCGGGCTTCGTCGCGGTGTTCCGGATCGCTGACACCTTCGGCTGCCCGTAACGCCAGCGCAGCCGTGGCCGGCTGGTCGGCGGCGGGGGCCGCGGAAAGGATCAGGTCATCGGACACGCTCAGTCCTGCATCCAGGGTCCAAGTCATCCAGCGGATCATGGAAGGGGCGGACTCCCTGGTCACCGCGGGCTGGGTGATACCGAGCCGGAGGTCCCTGCTCCTGCTGGGGGAAACCGACAACCGCGTGCCCTCGCCACGAAGCCACGAATGCGTCCTGACCTGGAACGGCTTGCCCGGCAGCAAGCGGATGCAGCGCAGGGACAGCAGGTGTTCCACCGGCTTCTGACCGAAGCTGCGTTCCACGATGTCCAACTCCAAGGGCTCGGCGAGAGCGATCAACTCCAGCGCATGGCGTTCGTCTGCCGGCAGGAGCGCATTTTCGCCCTGTACGTAGTGCGTCACCCGTGGCCAGGAACACCGGGCCCCCAGATCCACCGTCCAGTATCCGTCGTGCCGGACCAGCAGGCCGGACCGGCGGGCGTCCTCCACCGCAAGGCACATCAGGCCCACGTTGAAGCCACTGATCGCCGCCAGCAAGGCACTGGTGCGCCGTTGGACCTTCCCGCCAAGAACGTCCCCGCACAGGGTGTGGGCTTCCGCGAACGTAAGCGGCGGCAGGAAGTACTGCTCCAGGAAACCGTCCTCCCATAGCTGGTAGAGGTCCTGGGGCAAGGGCCTGTGGTTGTCCGCTGTTGCCACCAGCGTGGCCCCGAAGCCGGGAAGAAGCTGGAGCAGGACGGCCAGGGAAGACGGATCCACGAACTGGATATCATCCACCAGCAGCACCAACGGCGGGCGGGTCGGCGGCACCGCCGGGCGCCTTCCCCGGCGCCGTCCCGGAGGTGGGGTGTAGAGGTGTTCGGCCGGGCCCAAGGTTCGGGTGAAAGCGCGAAGGATGCCGAGCCCGGGATGCCCCGAAGGATCGTTGTCGGGAGGGGGTCCGGCGTCTGCTTCCATGGCTGCGGCCGCGGCTGCAAGAGTGGCGTAGCTGGTGTTTTCCTGTCCTGCTTTGCCGGCAAAAGTCCGGACGTCAATGGTGTCCGGGAGTCCTGATTTGATGGCCAGCAGCAAATGGCTCTTGCCCGATCCCCTGTCCCCGGTAACTACGATGCCGTTGGTTGAGGGTGACGGGATGGCGGCGAGGATAAGCTCCAGCAGTTGCTGACGGTTGGGAAATGGTGTCGGGCTCAGTCCGGCTGAGACGGTCTCTTCGTCCAGCCAGGGGTCCGGCAGCATGCACACTCCAAAAGCAGCAGTCCCTTGATCCGGGAGGTTGATCGGTTCCACGATTGCGGTTTCCCTGGCCTGGAAGCCGGCGACGGCTGGGGGGAGAGTCTCGGTCTCAGAAGACTCTGTCGCCGCCGGCTTCGTCCAGGGGCCGGACCGCCTTTCAGCGGCCGGAGCATCGGCTCAAAGAGACCACCGATGCGGTGTTGCGTTGGTGGAGATCCGGCGATGCTTGGGGCTGACCGTCCTTCCAAGAAACAGTTAACCGCCCGACGAAAACCGGGGCACCAGTAGTTGGTACTCGATTAGTTCCAGCGCTTTTGGGTGCCGGCACTCGCTGGTACTCAGTCACTCATGGCGGCGCTACTTGGTCCCACGACGGACAGGCGGGGCATTACTCCAGTGTTTGGTGGTATCTCCGATCGCATCGGACACCACGTAGCCGGGGCATGCCTGTCAGCGGTACTTGGCGGGCTACCCACGGGTGTCCGCCAGTTATGTCCGGTGCCCGCTAGTTGCGGACGGCAGCTCCAAGATCTTCCCTGCGCCGGATTCCCAGCTTTGCGTAACTGCGGTAGAGATGGCCCTCCACTGTGCGCACGGACACCATGAGCTTCTCCGCGATTTGCCGGTCGGTCAGTCCCGACACCGCGAGCGCCACGATGTCCTGTTCACGCCGGGTCAGCGGCACGGACCGGTCGACTTCCGTGTGGGGGTCCCGGACCACGGAGTCGCCAAGGCTGGCTTCGCTGACGTCCCGCAGCACAGCCGCCTGGCGGGCTTCCGGGCGTTTCCCTTCGGCATCGAAAGCGAGCGCCGCTTTATCGAAGGCAACCGCCGCCGGACCCGGCATTCCGCCGGCCGCCAGCAGGTTGCCTGCATTCACCAGGTCGTCCCCGGCCCCGTCCGCCTGGGCCGTGGCCAGCGACAGCCAGCCACCCGCCCAAGTCCCTGCCATGTCCGAGGCAGTCTCCCGGATCTCGTCCATTGCCTGCTGGTCGCCGAGTTCGGCCCGGAGGACCAGGTTCTGCAGCAGCACGCCGGAGAGGTGGTGCATGGGGGCGCTTCCAGGCAAGGTCCGGAGTCTTTCCAGGCCGGTGCCCCTTTGCAGGTGCTCGTGGCCGGCCAGCGTGAAAAGCTCGGCCAGGGCTTCAACATAGGCACCGCCGGCGGCGGGGACCTCGGGTTCGCCCGCCAACCGCAGGGCCAGTTCTGTGTTGCCCGAACGGGCGGCAGCGTAATAGGCCAGGGCGTTTCCTAGCCGGCGGAGGCGTTGCGGGTCCTTCACCCGCAACGCCTCCACCGCCGGCGTCAACTGGGCGCTGGCCTGTTCCAAGCGCCCTTGCCGCAGGAACGACAACCCCTTGAGTGCCTGGATGTCGCCGCCGAAGGTGATCAGCCCCATGGCCGAGCTAGCGGCATAACGGTTCAAGGCGCCCTCGGCCGCTGCCCACTCGCCGACTTCCAGGGCGGCCAAGGCATAGCGGACCATGATGAAGTCGCTGAAGTACAGGAGGTCGTCGTGGTGTTCGTCAAGGAGCACCAACGCTTCCCGACCTTTGTCGAGCGCCGCGACGGCCTGGCCCTCAACGGTCAGGAGCTCACACTCCATGGCCAGCAGGAACAGGCGGTTCATGACGAAGTCGGGCTGCCCGGGTTCCAGGCCGGCAGCGAAAGTCTCCAGGCCCCGGCCCAGTTCCTGGTACTGGCCGTCGTTGGCCAGGGCCGCAAGTTCCAGGGCGTCGGTGTGCCGATGGAGTTGCGACAGGACAGGATCGTCATCCGAACGCCCCTCGGCCCTCAGGGCAGCAGCCGACCGGGCATCGGCCACGATGTCCGCGGAGGAGTCGCCCAGGGCCGCCCGGGCCGCCGCCCACAGGAGCCCCGCACCCAGCGGACCGGTGGGATCCACGTCCAGGAACCCCGCTTGTTCCTCAAGCAGCCGCGCAGCAGTGCGGTAGTCGCCGTCGTTGTAGTTGACCATGGCCAGCACAGCACGGGCGCGCGGCCGCAGGGCCTCGGAACGCACCTTGTCCGCCGCGGCGCGGGCCAGCGGGTTCTGGAGCAGCTTGGCCGCAAGGAACGCCGCTTGCAGAAGCTGTTCATCCTCGACGTCGGCACCACAGTCCAGCGCCCAGCTCACCATGCGGAGCAGGCCCTCAGCGGTGGCGGGTTCGGCGCCCAGGTGCTGCACCATCCGCTGGCGGATCTGAAGGCTGCGGGCGGGCGATACGATCTGCCGCAAGGCCTCACCGTACATGGGATGCCACATTTTCAGCGCGCTGCCGGGGCCATTCGTGGACACCACCAAACGGCTGTCCATGAGCGACCTGACGGTGTCCCTCCCCACCAGGGCATCCAGCACCGCGGTAGGAACCGGTTCGGAAAGGGCCACGACATACATGGCTTCCCGCTCAGCGTCGCTGGTGCGGAGCACTTTGTTGCGGACCACCTCCGCGAGCCCTTCGCCGCTGCCGGACAGGGCCCTGGTGAGGAACCAAACGCTGTTGCGGCGCACCAGGTTGCCGTCTGCCTTGGAATCGTCCAGCAGACAACGGAGGAGCAGCGGATTCCCTTCGGAGACGGAGTGGAGGACGTCTACCGTACTGGCCATGACCGTGCCGCCCAGCATCATCTCAGCCAGCTGCGCAGCGGTTTCGCGTTCCAGGGGGTGCAGTTCGATGCGTTCGGCCAAGCCGTCGTACCAGAGCTGAAGCAAGGCGGCGGGCAGTCCCGGCCTGGGCCTGCTGGTGGCCACCAGCCGCGCCCACCCAGCCGATACCAGTTCGGCGAGGATCTGGGTGCTGCCCTCGTCGAGGTCGTGGGCGTCATCAACCACCAGGAGCAGCCTTGCTCCCTCACCGCCGCGTCGCTTCTCGAACTGGGCCCAGAACTCCCTCAGGATCGCCACCGGGGACGTGGCCTGCTCCACCGGAAGGTCCAGCAGGTAGGGTGCCAGCACGCCGTACGGTACCGCCGACAGGGCCGGACTGCCGTGGACGCGCATCACCACCATTTCGTGGGACAAGCGGGCGGCTATTTCCGCAGCCATGGCGGTTTTACCCACGCCGGGGTCGGCGATGAGCAGGACTGCCCCCGCTCCGTCCTGGCGCAATATTCCGGTAGCGAGGTCCAGTTCGGCCTCACGGCCCACAAGGTGGTCAGCTTGCATGGGCACCCCGAACCGCGCCATGGGAGGTCAGGGCCGCCACCTCACAGGAGTCCGTTGAGTTCGCCCCGGGACGATACGCCGAGCTTGGTGAAGACTTGGTAAAGGTGACCTTCCACAGTACGCACAGACACCCCAATATCCATTGCGATTTCACGGTTGCTGATACCCTTTCCGGCAAGTTTGGCGATCTGCCGTTCACGCTCAGTCAGGACCGGGGCGTCGCTCCGTGGTTGGATGGGCAACGCCGACACTGACTGTTCCAGCCGTTCAAGCCGCAACTGGGCCGTCCTGGCTGCCGTTGTTTCCCCGGCGTCCCGGGCAAAATCGAGGGCCATGGCCACACAGCGGGCCTCCACCACCAGCAGTTCCATGGCAGCGGCTGCGTCCGCCGCCGCAAGGAGGGACCGGGAGCTGCGGGTCAGGGATCCGCGGGCCAGGTCGCCTGAGATCCGGGCCAAGGGGCCTTGCCTCTTGCCCGCGATCTCTTCCAAAAGCCGGTACTCGGCATCGGTTCCTTCCACGGTGGCACCAAAGAGGCAGATGCCCGCCGTCGTGTACCGTTGCTTGTCCACATCCTGCAGGGCCTTGGCGGTCAAGCGCTGCTTGACCTCCGGGTCACCCATCCAGCGGCCGGCCATGTCCGCACAGAACTCCGCGACCGATTCCGCGAAGAACGTACCCACACCACGGCAGGTGCGGAACAGGTCGAGATACCTGGCCGCTTCCAGCGGGTTTCCCAGCTGGGCATAGGCAAAGGCGGTGGCGGCGTAGGCCACTTTGACCATATTCATGGCCGGACGGAGTTCGAACTGCGCCACCGCCGAACGCAGCGGTTCGATGGCGGAAGACGGCTTGCCCGCGTAGGCGTAAGCAAGGCCAATCCCCAGTTCGGTGATGGCACCCCGGTACTGCAACCGTGACGGGGTGGACGGCGCCCGGCGCATCAGTTCAATGCATTTGCGCCACTGGCCGGACAACAGCAGCACCAGATACGCGTGCCGGGCAAAAGCTTCTTCGAGTTGGGGGGTTCGGTCGGTCGCGTTCATTTGGCGCGAAACAGACCGTGCCAGGTCCTGGGCGTCCAGCTCCCTGCCGACCATGCAGCGGGCTTCAATGAGGTAGCACGCCGACCTGAGCCAGTGTTCCCTGTCCTCGCCAGGGCCCTTGGCCAGTTCCGCTTCCAATGCATCCAGCATGCCGGCGTACTCACCGAGGTAGGTCTGGTAGTCGTAGTTGCAAAGGTCCAGGCGGTTGCGTGCCCGGGTGATGATGTGAAGTTTGTTGGTGGTCCCGTTCCCAGGGGCTGCGGCCCGTGCGTCCAACGCCTCACGGGCCGCCGCAATGACCCCTGGCACCAAACCGGACCGGCCATCGATCCAGGTCATGGCCTGGCATTTGGCAGCCGTCACCTCGGCGAACTCCAACGGGTCGGCGGCAGCCAGCAAAGCTTCCGGGATCTCGTCCAGCGCTTGGGCTGCGTGCAGGGGCAGGTCCAGCATCAGGTAGGCGGACGCCTTGACCCGCTGCCCGGGAATCCATTGCGGATCCTTCTGGTCCAGGGACAGCGTGCATTGGATCGCGAAGTTGGGATCGTAGTCATCAAGTGCCGCCCTGCCTGCGGCAAGTGCGTGGGCCGGAGAAGGTGCCGGTTCGTCCTCGCACGCGTGCATCCAGGCCGCATAGCTCAGCAGGTCCCGGGGAGCCAAGCCCTGGAGCTCGGGTTCCTTGGGGCCCAGCAGCATCAGGCGGAGTTCACGGCGCCTGCGGGTGCCAAGCCATCCCCGGACGACTTCCCCCACGTACGGATCGCGGAGGGAAACCCAGTGCTCACCCGCCCGGTCCACCGTGACGAGGCCGCCTTCTTCCATCTCCACCAGCACCTCGGCGCCGAAGATCGCTGCCAGGTCCACCAGGGTGGCGCGCTGGGCGCAGGCCAGAATTTCGACGACGGTCCGGCTGGCCTGCGATTCGCGCGCCAGCCGGGAGCGCACAAAATCCTCCACCACCGTGGCGCCTTCGAGCTTGACCCTGTCCCGCAGCGTCCATACGGAATCGTTCAGCACCAGGTTGCCGGAGTGGCGCTGTTCATCAAGCAAAGCGTGCAGCAGCATGGGGTTGCCGCCCACCGCCGCGTGCAACGACCCCACCAGCGTGGATGACACGTAATGCCCCAGAACCGAGCCCAGCACCTGCTTGGTCTGTTCCTCGGTCAGGGTATTGAGGTGGACCTCCCCCAGTTGCTCCTCCAGGACCAGGCGGTGGAAGTCCTCCGGCAGATCGCTGGCCCGTTGCACCGTGGCAATCATCTTGGCCGTTCCGGTGGCCATGAGGTTGAGCAGGACACCGGTGCTCATGGGGTCCATGCCCCCGGCGTTGTCCACGATGAACACCGCTTGGCGGCCACCGGCTTCTGCCCGGATCAGGGACGTCACTGCATGCAGGATGCCCGTGGGTGAACTGACGGCTTCGGACGGCAGCCGGGCCAGGAGGAAGCCGAGGCATCCGTAGGGCGTCTGGCCGTTGGCTACCGTGTTGCGCAGTTGAAGGCTGTGGACTTTGGGGCCAAGGGAAGCGACCACCGACCGGGCCAGCCCCGACTTGCCGATGCCCCGTTCACCGGTGAGCACCACGCCGTAGGAACCGGGTGACTCCAGGAACCTGCTGGCCCGCGAAAGATCGTGGCTTCTTGCCAGGAGGGACCATGTCTGCCTGTCTGAAGCCCCGCCCACAAGCTCCGGGGCCGCGGCCCTTGCCGCGCCTCCCCCGCTCCTGTTTAGCAACTCCGCCGACATCTGCATCCTTAGCTACACATTCGCGACAGTCCCCCACCGCGTGGCCCCCACCGCTTTCCTGCGTACCATGCACACTACAGCCGGTCAGCGACAGTTTGGTAGATGCAGGTGCCCCCTGTGCCGTCAGGCTTTGATCAGGCTTTCCTCAAGATTCCATCAAGACCGCGCGGCGTGGTGTTTTTGCTGGGCAGCAAGCAGTCCTTCAGCCATGAGCAGCTCCACTGCATCAGCGGCTTCATCGATCAGGAACGGCAGGTCTTTCTTCTCCGCGGTGGCAAAATCCCGGAGTACATAATCCGCAGTGTCCATGCGGCCCGGCGGCCGGCCGACCCCCACACGGACCCGGAGGTAGTCCTTTGTGGCAAGCGCCTTGGAAATATCGCGGAGGCCGTTGTGGCCGCCCTCGCCGCCGCCAATTTTCAGCTTTACAGTGTTGAAGGGGATGTCGATCTCATCATGTACGGCAATGACATGGTCCGGTGCGATGTCGAAAAACTTGGCCAGGTTGGCTACCGGACCCCCGGAAACGTTCATGTAGGTCATCGGCTTTGCCAGCACCACGCGGGGTCCGCCGATGCCCAGGCGTCCTTCGACCACCTGCGCCCGCGACTTATGGACTTTGAACTTCCCGCCCACCCTGGCGGCCAGTTCATCCAGCACCATCTGGCCCACGTTGTGCCTGTTGCCGCTGTACTCAGTGCCGGGGTTGCCGAGGCCCACAATCAGCCACGTGTCAGTCATGATCACATCCTAGGGAATCTGGTCAGGTTCAAGGAGCAAAACAAAGTGGCCGGGACCCCGCAGGGACCCGGCCACTGAAAAGGCTAAGCCTCAGGCAGTCGCAGACTACTCGGCGGCTTCTTCAGCTGCAGGAGCTTCTTCGCCTTCGGCTGCTTCTTCAGCCTCGGCAGCAACAGCCTCGGAGACGTTGACCACCAGGGTGTCGGCTTCGGTCAGCAGGCTGACGCCCTTGGGAAGAACGACGTCGGAAGCGTGGACGTGCGCGCCGGCCTCGCGGCCCTCGATGTCAACCTCGAGGGCGGTGGGCAGGTGGGTTGCCTCGGCCTCGACGGAGAGGGTGACGGCTTCCTGGTTGGCGACGGCACCCGGAGCAACTTCACCGGTGACGTGGACGGGAACGTCCACGGTGACCTTCTCGCCCTGGCGGACCGTCAGGAGGTCCATGTGCTCGATGGTCTGCTTGATGGCGTTGCGCTGGATGTCCTTGACGATGGTCAGGTGTGCCTCGCCGTTGATGTCCAGGTTCAGCAGGGCGTTGGCAACGCGGACTGCCAGGGTGGTTTCGCGGCCCGGGAGGGTCACGTGCACGGGCTCTGCACCGTGGCCGTAGATGACGGCGGGGATACGGCCGGCGACGCGTGCGCGGCGGGCGTAGCCCTTGCCGAATTCGGTGCGCAGTTCTGCTGCGAGCTTCTGCTCAGACATGTGTACTCCTTGATTACTGGTGTGCCGTTTAAAACGGCGTGGTGATCAGCAAGGGCGGAGGTCTGGAGTGACCTTCCACGCCCGCGGGCCTTTGGAAAACCGGCCCGCCTTCGTCGAAGGAGGTTACAGACCCAGTCGATAACGGAGACCCGCTCGGAGGCATGAATGCCATCCGGAAGTGCTCTCCCTCGCCAAGGTATCCCCGAAAGTTTACCAGCGGCACCGCCGAAAACTGAAAACGGGCCATCCGCCGCCCTCGGCGGTGAATGGCCCGTCATGCCAGGCAGCCTTGGCCGCGCCTGACTAAGCCTTGCCGTCGAACAGGCTGGTGACCGAACCGTCGTCGAACACTTCACGGATGGCGCGGGCGATCAACGGTGCGATGGACAGCACCGTCAGTTGCGGGAAGCGCTTCTCGGCCGGAATCGGCAGGGTGTTGGTGACCACCACTTCCCGGGCGCCGGACTCGGCAAGGCGCTGTGCGGCGGGGTCTGAGAAGACGGCGTGGGTGCAGGCGATGATGACGTCCTTGGCGCCGGCGTTCTTCAGCACCTGCACGGCACCGGAAATGGTTCCGCCGGTGTCGATCATGTCATCGATCAGCACACAGGTACGGCCCTCGATCTGGCCCACCACGGTCTTGGACACTGCCTGGTTGGGTACGGTCAGGTCGCGGCTCTTGTGCACGAACGCCAGCGGCGCACCGCCAAGGCGCTCAGCCCACTGCTCGGCAACCCGGACGCGGCCGGTATCAGGCGAAACAACCGTGATGTTCTCGGAGTCCACCTTGGTGCGGATGTAATCCGCCAGCAGCGGGATGGCCATCAGGTGGTCCACGGGTCCGTCGAAGAAGCCCTGGATCTGGGAAGTGTGGAGGTCCACGGACATGATGCGGTCAGCACCGGCGGTACGGTACAGGTCAGCGACCAAGCGGGCGGAGATGGGCTCGCGGCCACGGCCCTTCTTGTCCTGGCGGGAGTACGGGTAGAACGGGGAGACCACGGTGATGCGCTTGGCGGAGGCACGCTTGAGCGAGTCGATCATGATCAACTGCTCCATGAGCCAGTTGTTCAGCGGTGCCGGGTGGGCCTGGATCACGAAAGCATCGGTTCCCCGGACGCTCTCAGCCGAGCGGACGTAGATCTCGCCGTTGGCGAAGTCGTAGGCATCGATGGGCAGGAGTTCTGTCTCCAGTTCCTTCGCGATTTCCTGCGCCAGCTCCGGATGCGCCCTTCCGGCGGCGAGAACCAGTTTCTTCTCGCCGTGTGCGGTGATTTCGCTCATGCCTGATTGCCCTCTTCTGTGGTTGCTGGAGATTGTGAGGAAGTGGAAGCAGGGGTCAGCAGGTCATCCTGCGCTGCCTGGGCCAGCTGCGCGGAGGTGGTGCTCGGGCGGTTGGCCAGCACCCATCCCTCTGCGTTGCGCTGTGCGGCCAGGCTGAGGGCAAGGGCCCCCGGCGGGACGTCCTTGCGGATGACGGCGCCGGCCCCGCTGTAGGCGCCATCGCCCACAGTGACAGGTGCCACGAAGACCGTGTTGGACCCGGTGCGGACGCCCGAGCCGATCACCGTGCGGTGCTTCTTCTCGCCGTCGTAGTTGGCCGTGATGTTGCCGCAGCCGATGTTCGTGTCCTCGCCGATCTCGGCGTCGCCCGCGTAGCCCAGGTGGGAGAGCTTGGAACCGCGTCCGATCGTGACGTTCTTGGTTTCGTAGAACGCGCCGATTTTGCCTGTTTCGCCCAGGACCGTGCCGGGACGGAGGTAGGTGAACGGTCCAACGCTCGCCTTGGCGCCGATCGTGGAACCGGATCCGTGGGTGCGGACCACTTTGGCGCCTTCGCCGACGTTGACGTCGGTGAGGGTTGTATCAGGTCCGACGACGGCGTCCCTCGCCACGGTGGTGGCGCCGTGAAGTTGCGTGTTGGGCAGCAGGCGGACGTCCTCGTCGAGGGTGACGGTGGAGTCGATCCAGGTGGTGGAGGGATCCACTACGGTGACGCCTGCGCGCATCCAGGATTCGATAATGCGGCGGTTGTGCTCGGCGCCCAGGGCCGAAAGCTGGATGCGGTCGTTGGCACCCTCGACCTGCCAGCGGTCGTCAGTAACGACCGCGGCAACCCGGCCACCGGCGTCGCGCGCCAGGCCGAGCACGTCGGTCAGGTACATCTCGCCCTGTGCGTTATCCGTGGTGACGCTTTCCAGGGCCTTGCGAAGGACCGCTGCGTCGAAAGCGTAGATCCCGGAGTTGATCTCACGGATGGCGCGCTCTTGGTCCGTGGCGTCCTTGTGCTCGCGGATGCCCAGCACGGTGCCGTCCTCTGCGCGGAGGATGCGGCCGTAGCCTGTGGCGTCGTCCAGGACCGCTGTGAGGACCGTGACGGCGTTGCCTTCTGACTCGTGGGTGGAGACCAGCTCGCCCAGCAGTTCCCCGGTGAGCAAGGGGACGTCGCCGTAGGTGACAACCACCGTGCCATGCAGCTCGGCCTCGGCGTCGAGGGCCTTCACCGCAACCTCCACCGCGCGGCCAGTGCCCGGAATGTCATCCTGGTCCACGATCAAAGCCTGGGGATCCTGCGCGGAGACGTGTTCAGCCACGCGATCGCGTTCATGCCGCACCACGAGGGCCAGCTTTGCGGGGTTGATGGACCGGGCCGCCAAGAGGGCGTGGCCCACCATGGAGCGGCCGCCGATTTCATGGAGAATCTTGGGAGTCCGCGACTTCATGCGTGTTCCGGCACCTGCAGCCAGAACGATGACTGCTGCGGGACCGGTGGATTCGGGGCTCACGTACTGGCTCTCCTTGCTCGGTTTTGTCCCGGGTAACCCGGCTTCGGAATGCTGCCATCCGGACGTGGACCCGGGCATCGTTCGAGCCGTTCCAAGTACACAGTGGAGCGCGTTTTCCGACCGTTCCGCCCATAGGATTCGAACCTATACTCCACGGCTCCAAAGGCCGGGGTGCTGCCGTTACACCAGAGCGGACCGTGCATGCTTCAGGCGTCCGGACGGCAGGGTCCGGGGCCTTCCGGCGATCACCGGGATGCACACACAAGAATCTAGTTTGCCATGACCATTGCGTGCTTCGCGACTTGACCCCGCCCGTGCGGGTTCCGGACGGCGTTCCGGGCACGTCAACGACCCTCCTGCCCGGCGGGTGGGGCATGATGGACAGGTGAGCAAGCGCACTGGACTCCCCCGCCCCACCACTGGACCTGCGGAGCTGGATCACGGCCCCGCGGTACCGGCAGTGCGGGCACGGATGACCGGCCAGCAGCGCAGGTCACAACTCATTGGCATAGGCCGCGCCCTCTTCGCCGCACGCGGACTGGATGGCACCACCATCGAGGAAATCGCTGCCACCGCCGGGGTGTCCAAGCCCGTGATCTATGAGCACTTCGGATCCAAGGAAGGCCTCTACCGCCAAGTGGTGGAGACCGAATTCCGCATCCTCCTCGACTCGATCACTGAGGCCCTCAGCACGGAGGCCAAGCCCCGCGTGCTGGTCGAGAGGGCAGCCCTTGCCCTGCTCGGATACATCGAAGACCGGACCGACGGTTTCCGGATCCTCATGCGGGACGCTCCACCCTCCCAACCGGAAGGTGCCTTTTCCACGGTCCTGTCCCACGTGACGGCCCGGGTGGAACATCTGCTGTCGGACGAGTTCGCCCGCCGGGGTTTCAGCGCAGCCGACGGCGGCATGTATGCCCAAATGCTCGTGGGAATGGTGGCGATGACGGGCCAATGGTGGCTCGACAGCCGCCAGCCGGACAAGCGCGCGGTAGCGGCCCACCTGGTCAACCTGGCCTGGAACGGACTGACCGGCTTGCAGAAAGAGCCCGGCCTCCGTTCCGAAACCTGACCCTCTCTCACCAAACACCCCCATTCGACCGACCCTCTCTCACCAAACACCCCCATTCGACCGACCCTCTCTCACCAAACACTGGAGATCTGGATTCCCCGTTAGGATCGGGCCATGACTGGCTTGCAGATTTATGTCCTCTTCCCTGGAACGGCCAACGAAGCCCTGACCTTTTACGCGGACGTCTTCGGCGGCGAAGTCGCCCTCCATACATACAAAGAATTTGGACGTACCGACGGCCCTGCCGACGCGATTGCCCACGGCGTGCTGAGCGGACCAGTCGCCTTGGCCGGCGCAGATGCCGCAAAGGGCGAGACGAGCCTCAGGACCGAAGGCCTAATGCTCTCGTTGCTGGGCGCATCGGAGCCAGCTACCCTTCACAGTTGGTTCGAGAAGCTCTCAGAAGGAGGCAAGGTCATCGACCCGCTGGCTGCCAAACCTTGGGGTGCCAGCGACGGCCAAGTGCTCGACCGGCACGGCCTCCACTGGCTCATCGGCTACGAACACTGAGAGAGCATCCGCCAAAACCCGGCGAACACTGAGAGAGCATCCGCCAAAACCCGGCGAACACTGAGAGAGCATCCGCCAAAACCCGGCAAACGGTGAGAGAGCATCCGCCAAAACCCGGCAAACGGTGAGAGAGCATCCGCCAAAACCCGGCAAACGGTGACAGAGCATCCGGGGGAGGCTACTCTCCGAGGACCTCGGCCGCCTCGAGCCACTCCAGCTCCAGGCCTTCCTTCTCCTCGAGCAACTCCTGCAGCTTGGCATTGAGCTCGCCCAAGGCATCGAAGTCGCCGGACTCTGACTTCGCCGCCATCTGGGTGTGGAGCTTCTCTTCCTGCTGCGCGAGCTTGCCGAGTTGCCGGTCAATCCGGTTCAGGTCCTTGCGTGCTTCGCGCTTCTCGGCCTCGCTGGGACCGGAGGCAGAGGACGAAGAACCGCCGGAGGAGGCAGCCGTCGGCGCCGTCGATCCCCCGAAAGCGCCGGAGGCCAAGGCGGCGTCACGAAGTTCAAGGTACTGGTCCACGCCGCCTGGCAGCCCGCGGAGTTTGCCGTCGCCGAGCAAGGCCATCTGGTGATCGGTGACGCGTTCCAGGAGGTACCGGTCGTGGCTGACCACGACCAACGTACCCGGCCAGCCGTCCAGGACGTCTTCGACGGCGGCAAGGGTGTCGGTATCGAGGTCGTTGGTGGGCTCGTCGAGCATGAGCACGTTGGGTTCACCCACCAGCAAGCGCAGGAGCTGCAACCGGCGTCGTTCCCCACCGGAAAGGTCCGGCACCGGCGTCCACTGCTTCTCCTTGGTGAAGCCCAGCTGCTCCACGAGTTGCCCGGCAGTGAATTCCTTGCCGCCCACGTTGAAGGAGCGCTTCTCGCGTTCGATCACTTCGATGACGCGCAGGTCGGAAACCTCGTCGAGTTCCTTCACGTCCTGGGTGAGGACGGCCGTCACCACGGTCTTGCCGCGCTTGAGTCGTCCGGACGTGGGCTGGATATCGCCGTTGAGCAGCTTCAGCAAGGTGGACTTGCCGGCACCGTTGACGCCCACCAGGCCGAGCCTTTCACCCGGGGCCAGCCGCAGCGTAATGTTGTCGAACAGCTTCTGTCCGGCCTCGCCGCCTTCAAAATCCAGCGAGACGTTCTCAAGATCCAGCACGTCCTTGCCGAGTCGCGCCGTAGCCATCTTGTTCAGGGCCACCGAGTCACGCGGTTCCGGAACGTCGGAGATAAGTTCGTTGGCGGCCTCGATTCGGAACTTCGGCTTGGAGGTTCGTGCCGGTGCGCCCCGCCGCAGCCAGGCCAGTTCCTTCTTGACCAACTGCTGGCGTTTGTTCTCGACGACGGCGGCCATGCGGTCACGCTCGGCGCGGGCCAAAACGTAGGCGGCGTACCCGCCGTCGAACATGTCCACCATGGCGTCGTGGACTTCCCAGGTGTAGTTGCAGACTTCGTCAAGGAACCAACGGTCGTGGGTAACCACCAGGAACGCACCCTGGTTGGCGCGCCAGCGCGACTTGAGGTGCCGGGCAAGCCAGGCGACGCCCTCGACGTCCAGGTGGTTGGTGGGCTCGTCGAGCATGATGACGTCGTGGTCCTCGATGAGGAGCTTGGCCAGGGCAACGCGCCGCTTCTGCCCACCGGACAGCGAGTGAACGTTGGCGTGCCAGTCCACATCGCCCACCAGGCCACCCATGATTTCGCGGATCTTCGGGTTTGCCGCCCATTCGTGATCCGCGCGGTCGCCGACGATCGCAGCGCCCACTGTCAGGTCGCCGTCGAGCACGTCGCCCTGGTCCAGGTAACCGACGTTGACGTCGCCGCGTTTGGTGACCCGGCCGGAATCAGGCGTGGAGCGCTGCGCCAGCAGCCGCATGAGCGTGGACTTGCCGTCGCCGTTACGGCCCACCATGCCGATCCGGTCGCCATCCTCCAAACCGAGTGTGACGCCGTCGAGGACTGTGCGGGTTGCGAAGGAAACCGTCAGGTTTTCGCCGCCAAGAAGGTGGGCCAAGAGGTACTACTTTCTACAGCTGGAATGCGTACTAAAGGAGGGTATCGGAGATGATCCGGGCACCGGGTACCGGTCCGTGGACCGCAAGGGCAGTGTGGCCTTGGTGGGTGAAGTCCTCCGCGAGGGCTTCGGCTGAACCAGCATCCCGGGCCAGGAGCGCGATGGTGGGCCCCGAACCCGAGACCATTCCCGCGAGGGCACCGCGGGCCTCGCCCAGCCCGATCGTGTCCTTCAACCCCGGCGCCAAAGCGATCGAAGCCCGCTGGAGATCGTTGATCAGCACGCGGCTGAGCGTCTCCGGATCGCCGTTGCGGAGGGCCTGCAGGATGGTGGGATCCACATCCACGGGCTCTGCAATGTCTGCACCTTCGGCGTCACGGAGGCCATCCAGCGTGCGGAAGACTTCCGGAGTGGAGAGCCCGTAGTCGGCGAACACGAGCACCCAGTCCATTTGCGCTTTGGCCAAAGCAGGCGACAGTTTGTCGCCCACACCAAGCCCGACGGCGGTGCCTCCGAGGAGCGAAAACGGCACGTCCGCGCCGAGTTCGGAGGCAACGTGCGCCAATTCTTCCCGGGACAGGCCGCTGTCCCACAGCGCATCGCAGGCGAGCAGCGTTGCGGCGGCATCAGCCGAGCCGCCACCCATGCCTCCGGCCACGGGGACCCGTTTGGTGATTTCCAGATGGACACCAGTGGGTTTCTCGGACATCTCGGCCATCAGCGCGGCAGCCCTGTACGCGAGGTTCCTCTCATCCAACGGAATGTCTACGCCGTCCAGGTCCAAGGTGCTGTGCGGGCTGATACTGACCGTGATACCCGGGGACTCGGTGCTGGTGGCGGTGACTTCCTCGTAGAGCGAGACCGCCAGGTAGACGCTGGCTACAGAGTGGTATCCATCCGGGCGCAAGGGGCCCACGCTCAAGGAGACGTTGATCTTCCCGGGCGCTTTGACGCGCACGGTCCGGGCCTGGAAGCGGTCTGCCGGATAGGGCAGGCCGCCGGTCTTTCTCGTCCCGGGGGTCATGCTGCCACGGTGTGGCGGGCTTCGGCGATCCGGACATAGGCGGAGATGTCCAGCACTTCACCGCGGGCCGTGGGGTCGACGCCGGCCGCCACCAGGCATCGTTCGGCTTCCGCGGCGCTGCCCGCCCAACCTGCCAGCGCGGCCCTGAGGGTTTTCCTCCGCTGGGCGAAGGCTGCATCGATGACAGCGAAGACTTGCTCGCGGGTGGCGTGGGTTGCCGGGGGCTCGTGGCGGGTGAAAGCCACCAGCCCCGAATGGATCTTGGGAGCGGGCCAGAAAACATTCATGCCGATCACCCCTGCCTTCTTCATCTTCCCGTACCACGCGGCTTTGACCGACGGCACACCGTAGATCTTGGAGCCAGGCGTGGCGGCGAGACGGTCGGCTACTTCGTCCTGCACCATGACCAGCCCGTGTTGGAGGCTCGGAAAATGTTCCAGCAAGTGCAGCACCACCGGCACGGCCACGTTGTAGGGCAGGTTGGCCACCAAGGCGGTTGGCTGCACGGGAAGCTCGGTGACCTTCATGGCGTCGGAGAGCACCAGATGGAAGTTGTCCTTGGCCTGGGGCCGCCATTCACTGACGGTGTCCGGGAGCTTTCCGGCCAGGACAGGATCGATCTCGACGGCCACCACGTGGCTTGCCGCGTCCAGGAGGCCGAGTGTCAAGGAACCCAGGCCGGGCCCCACCTCCAGCACTGTCTCGTCGGCCCCGATATTCGCCGAGGACACGATCCTCCGGATGGTGTTGCCGTCGATCACAAAGTTCTGCCCCAGGGTCTTGGTGGGGCGGACACCGATTTCCCCGGCGAGCCGCCGTATGTCTGCGGCCCCCAGCAAAGGGACGACGGCGGCGGGTTCGGAATTCGGTTCAGTCACCTAGGTATCGTATCGCCTGAACAGGATCAGGCCGCGTGCGCGCAACCCCAGTCGCGCAGGCCGTTCTTGGCGTAGAGACGGTTGGCAATGTCAATCTGTTGTGCCTTGGTGGCGAGGTTGGCCGTGGGGGCGTACGCTCCGCCACCGTTGGCAAGCCACGTAGGGCTGGAGAACTGGAGGCCACCGTAGTATCCGTTGCCGGTGTTGATGGACCAGTTGCCGCCGGACTCGCACTGGGCGATCCTGTCCCACATGGCTTCGTTCGGCGCACCGGTGGGGCCGCTGGAGGTTGCTGCCTTGGTGGCGGGAGCGGGGCGGGCCTTGGTGCCCACGGCGATCTTCTCGGTCACAGGCTGGGTGGTGACATTGCTGGAGACCAGGGTGCGGGAGGCTTCACGGCCATCCACGAGGACCAGTTTGAAGGTCTTGACCACTGAGCCGGCCACGCCCTTCTGGGTGACCTTCTCCTCGCCCTTGTACAGCTCGGCGCTCTCGGTCTTGACGCTTTCGAACGGCACTTCCTCAGTGGCCTCGGCGGTCTTGGTGGCGTCCACCCGGGAGACCTTGATCACCATGTCCTGGATGACCGGGGCATTGCTGGGCTGCGAAACCCTGTCCGTGGCTCCGACCGTGATTCCGGCGTCCTTGAGGACCTCGGCGACGTCGGATGCGGTGGTGGTGGTGCTGGTGTCCTTGCCGTCAGCGATCAGGCTGATGGTCTTGGGAGTGGAGATGGAAACGAAGGAGCCCTGCACCTCAAGTGTGGCGTCCTTGGGCTGGGAGATTTCCGACGAACTGGCCACCCCGAGTTCGCTGACCAGCCCGGCGACGTCCGAAGCGTTGGTGTTGACGGTCTTGCGGGCGCCATCGAGCTCGATGGAGACCGCCTTCGCCAGGTTGATGTTCACCACGGAGCCGTTGTCCACGGCGGCGTCCAGGGAAGGAGAAACCCTGTCTCCGTCCTTCAACTCGACTTTGGCCGCCTTGACCACCTGGTCCACCGTGCCGCCGAAAGTCTGGATGGAGCTCACTTTGCCGTCCACATTGAGGGTGACGGTCTTGTTGTTGCCGACAAAAGCGACGACTCCGACCACCAGCGCTGCGACAACCAGCAGCTGGGCACCGACTTTGAGAAAGCTGAACTTGCCATCCGTTGTGAAGAACTTGATCACGTTTGCCCATAACTCCCAGACCATCCGGGCACGGGGAAAAGCGCCAAAAAACAATGCCAGCCGCAAAACGGAGGGGCCAGGCAAAAGCCTGGTCCCACGTCTGCTGCCGGCACCTGCGCCGCCAAAAAGATTCAACTGAGCAGCCCGGAATGAACCGAGCCAGTTGTCCGCAGGCCTTCCCCGACCCCGGCTACTAGTTGTACACAGTAACCGATCCGTTATAAACGGGCCAAGAAAAATGCATACCCGGTATCCACCCAAAGCAATCCCGGGACAACGGAGTCAGTCCCAGGATCCGTATGCTTCCAAGGTGTTGGCGGCCAGTCGGGTACACAGTTCAGCGACGTCATCTTTTGTCACTTCGGCCATGGACCGGACGGTATAGGGCACCATGTAGCTCGCGTTCGGGCGGCCCCGGTACGGGTGCGGGGTAAGGAACGGGGAGTCGGTTTCCACCAGGATCCGGGTGGGTTCGGCGATGGCCAGGGCTGCCCGGAGGTTGGCGGCGTTCTTGAAGGTCATGGTTCCGGCGAAGGACATGTACCAGCCGTTGTCGTTGCAGATCCGGGCCAGCTCTTCATCTCCGGAAAAGCAGTGGAATACCACGCGCTCGGGCGCCCCTTCTTCCATCAGGACCTGCACCACGTCATCGTGGGCATCCCGGTCGTGGATCTGCAGGGTCAGCCCCAGTCGCTTGGCGATATCGATGTGACGCCGGAACGAGTACCGCTGGTGCTTAAGGCCTTCGCCGTGGGTCCGGAAGAAATCCAGGCCGGTCTCCCCAATGGCACGTATGCGTGGATGCCGGGCGAGCTCTTCGATCTCAACCAGGGCGCTTTCCAACTCGCCACGTCCTGCATAGACAGGCGCATCGTTGGGATGGATGGCCACAGCTCCCAGCAGCCGGGGATCCGTATCGACTGCCTGCACCGTAAAACGTGAGGATTCAAGATCGCATCCCACCTGCACGGCACCCTGTACCCCTACGGCAGCGGCGGCATCCATGGCATCGCTGACCGCCACTTCGATCAGGCCGTGGCGGAAGTCCAGGTGGGTGTGGTTGTCCATGACCGGCACCGGCAGTGGTTCCGGGGCCGGGGGATATTCCTTGCGGGAGTCCTGGACCTCCGTGGCACCGGGCGCCGGGCGGTAGGGAGCGGGAGCGAGCGAATTGCACATGGATCCACCATAATCGGACCGCGGTCGCCACCGGCCCCTGCCGGGCTCGGGCATAAATTCCACTTGGCACATAAATTCATCCAGCACTCTGTAAGCGACGGCCATTGACTGGGTAGTCTGGAACGGACAAGCGGCCAACAGCGGCATTGGCCACGGCTGAAGGGCAGTTCATGGAGTCCAAGCGACAAGTCACCGTTGATCCTTCCATGCTCCAGGGCGAGGCTTATGGAACCTTGCCCCGGGACGCGGCTGCGCTCAACGGGCATCGTCACCAGGTCATGGATCCGGAGCGTTTCCATGACGCCAGCCAGCGCATCCTGGACGCCATCAGCAAAGTGATCGACGGTAAAGCCGACGCCACCAAGCTGGCTTTGACCGTCCTTCTGGCCCAGGGGCACCTTTTGTTGGAGGACGTCCCCGGCGTCGGCAAGACGATGCTGGCCAAGACCCTGGCCCGTACCGTGGATTGCACTGTTTCCCGCATCCAGTTCACGCCCGACCTGCTTCCCTCCGACGTCACCGGCGTCTCCATCTACAACCAGTCGTCGCGCCAGTTCGAGTTCCGGCCGGGCGCGGTGTTCGCCAACATCGTCATCGGCGACGAGATCAACCGGGCTTCCGCCAAGACTCAGTCGGCATTGCTGGAATGCATGGAGGAACACCAGGTCACGGTGGACGGACACTCCTACCAGCTGGGACTGCCGTTCATGGTGGTTGCCACGCAGAATCCCATCGAGATGGAAGGCACCTATCCCCTGCCGGAGGCCCAGCGTGACCGCTTCATGGCGAGGATTTCCATGGGGTATCCGGACCAGGAAGCGGAGATCGAGATGCTCGAGACCCACCAGTCCGCTTCGCCGCTGGCCCAGGTGAGTCCCGTGGTCTCGGCCGCCGACGTCGCCGCCATGATCGCCACCGTCCAGCAGGTGCATGTATCCACCGCCATCAAGGAGTACACGGTTGCCATTGGCCGGGCTACCCGGGAAAGTTCCCGGCTGCGCCTGGGCGCCAGCCCCCGCTCCCTGCTTCAGCTGTTGCGTGCGGCAAAGGCAACGGCCGCCCTGGATGGACGCGACTTTGTCCTCCCGGACGACGTCGTTGACGTTGCGGAGTCCGTCCTCGCCCACCGCATCATCCTCGACCGCAAGGCGGCCAGTTCCGGCGATACGCCCCAGACCGTCATCCGGGGCATCCTTTCGTCGCTGCCGGTTGCCCAGGAACCGCCCGGTGCGTGGCGCCGGGACAGGCACTCCGCCTAGGAGGATGACCGTATGGCACTTGTGGACCGGCTTCCGAAACATCTGTTCACCAACCGGGGTTGGGGACTGCTGGCTGCCGGGGCGGTATCACTGGTGTCCGCCCACATCATGGGCCGGCGCGATCTCCTGACGCTGGCGGTGTTCCTGATTCTGCTGCCCCTGGTGGCCTTGGCCGGGGTCCGGGTGTTGAAGCCAAGGTTCCAGGTGTACCGCGAGTTCAACCCTGCGACGGTGGAGACGTCGATGCCCACCACCGTTCGATTGGCCGTTGCCAGGACGGGATTTGCAACCGGCCACGTGATCATGGAGGAACAATTGCCTCCCCGCTTCGGCGATCCACCGGCCTTCCGGTTCCCCGCCCGGTCCGCGTCCGGCGGCACCAGCCGCTACGAATACCATCTGCGGTCGGGCAAGCGCGGCCAGTTCCGTATCGGCCCGGTGACGGCCGAGTTCAGCGACCCGTTCGGTTTGTCGCTGCGGCGCCATGCAATCGACGACGGCGACCTCCTCACCGTGACGCCTGCCGCCGTCGAACTACCCGCGACCGGCCTGGCAGGCGCGCGGGGCAACGACGGCGTCACCGCCACGCGCATCCGGGCAAATCCCAGCGACGACGATGTCATGACCCGCGAATACCGGCACGGCGATTCAATGCGCCGCGTGCATTGGCCGGCAACGGCCCGTCACGGACAGCTGATGGTCCGCCAGGAGGAATCTGTCACCACACCTGAAGCCACCATCATCCTCGACCAGCGTTTCACCGCGTTTTCGCAAGGTGCCGGTTCCATGTTCGGCGGTCACGACGACGATTCGGACCTGGTCACGAGTCCCGGCTTTGAGTGGACCGTGACAGCGGCCATGTCCATCAGCGCCCATCTTGCCGAACGCAACTACTCGGTGCGGACCCTCGATGTCTTCGGCAATCCGGCGTTGGCGCGTTCACGCTCGGCTTCGGACCCTTTGGCTGAGGAATTCAGCGGTGCCGGCGGACTCCATGCCATTGCCGAGGGCCTGGCTGCCATTGAACTGAGCGGGCCGAGGCACCACCGGGCCGAACACCAGGGGTCCGCCACTGAGCAACGGCCGGCCGCTGACGACGCGGTGGACTCGGCCTTCGATGACCGCCTCATGGACAAGCTGGCCGCCCACCGCCTGCGCGGTCCCCTGCTTGCCTTGCTGGGCAATATCCCGCTTGCCGAAGCGAAAGCCCTGGGACCGGCGGCAGGTTATGGCGCGAATGCTTTCGCCCTGCTGGTCACCGACCCTTCACGCAACGTTGACCAAGTGGTGGAGACGCTGCGGCGCGACGGCTGGCGGGTAGTGGCCGTGACCTCCAAAACGCCGCTGGCGGAGGCGTGGGCGGCGTTCGACGAGGGCGGCATCATGAAGGCCGCGAGTGCAGCCATGGACGTACGGCGTGGAGCGGCGGTGCCGCGATGACTGCCACGTCCCACCGGGCGGCATCCGCCACCCAGCCGTCCCGGCAACCCGACGGCGGACCACGAACTACGGAGCAGGGCACACCACGCCGCCAGGGAAATTCCCTGTATGCATGGGCGATGGCGGGCGCCGTGGCTGTGGCCGTGCTGGGTGCTTCACTGTCCCTCAATGGCGTCTTCCGGGGTTGGGCCTGGCTCATGCCATTGATCACCACGGTGGTGGTGGTATCACTGGCGCTTGCCATCCTCCGGACACTTCGCGTGCAGCCGATTCTCGCCACGGTGGGGGCACTGGCTTCCCTGGCGGGAATCCTGGCGTTCACGTTCTGCCGGCAGGAGAGCCTTGCGGGGTTCATCCCCACAGCAGGGACCTTCGAAGCCGTGGGCAGGCACATCAAAAGGGCGGCCGAGACGGTGGTCTCGGAGAGTTCCCCGGTGGCGCCGAACGCGGGCATCGTGTTTGTTGCCTGTGCCTGCCTGGGCCTGTTGGTCATCCTTGTTGACGCGTTGGCGGTACCGCTCGCCATGCCCGCGGCGAGCGGTATCGGGATCCTTGCGATCATGGTGGTCCCGGCCACCATCAAGCCCCAGAGCGTGGGTCTGCCCGGGTTCATCGGAGGTGTGGTCGGCTTCCTGCTGATCGTGGGGTGCAGCCAGTGGTTCGCCCCGGATTCCCGCCTCCAGTCGGGCGCACCCCGCAGTTCGGGACAGTTCCGCCGGGCCGTGGTGACCGGGGCCGTGGCGCTGGGGTTGACCATGGTTGTTCCGGTGGCCATCCCCGGCTTCGAAACCGGTACGTTCCCGCAGGGGTCGCGGTTGAGCCCGTGGGGCACATCCAACGGGCTCAACCCCATGATCACCCTGGGCAACAGCCTCCGCAGCCCTACGGGCGCCGGGCGGATCACCTATGCCACGAGTTCCAGTTCGCCGCTGTATTTGCGGTCGGTCACCATCGACCACTTCGACGGCGAGACCTGGGCCCCGGACGACCGCTCGGCCACGCGCCGGGCCGGGGCGGACAGGATGGAGACGGGCTACTCGGTACAGGGCGAAGTCGTGAACGCGGTGACATCCATCAATGCAGGGCTTTTCACCAGTCCCTACCTGCCGGCACCCTTTGCCCCGGTCTCCGTGAACGGACTCAACGGGCGCTGGACCTGGGATCCGGCAACCTTGAGCATCATGAGCACCGAGACCAGCACGCTGTCACAGCGTTACGTGGTCTTTTCGGCAACTCCCAAGGTGACGGCCCAGTCGCTGTCGCAGGCTACAGCCGCTGCCCAGTCCATCCCGGAGGACTTCCTTCGGGTTCCCGGCAACCTCCCGGGTATCGTCCGTGAAACCGCCGACACCGTGACAGCTTCCGCGGGCAGCAACTACGCCAAGGCCCTGGCGATCCAGAAGTACTTGCGCTCCACAGAGTTCACGTATTCCCTGCAGGCTCCGGTCCAGAACGGTTACGACGGCAACGGCCTGTCCGTCCTGGCCGATTTCCTGTCGGTCAAGAGCGGGTACTGCGTTCACTTCTCCTCAGCCATGGCCGTCATGGCGAGGGTGGAGGGCATCCCCAGCCGCATTGCCGTTGGTTATGCTCCCGGCCGCCTCACCGGGGAGACAGTGTCGCTGGTGGGACAGGGTTCCTTCCCCGAATACGAGGTCGATGCCCGCGACGCCCATGCATGGCCGGAACTGTATTTCGAGGGCCTCGGCTGGGTTCCCTTTGAGCCCACGCCGTCGCGGGGTTTTGTTCCCGATTACGCCACTGAATCGTCCGTGCCCGGCAACCTGAGCACCAACGCGGACGAGAAAGAGGTTCCTTCCACACCGGCCACGCCCGCCCCTTCAGTTGCTCCCTTGCCGCCGACAGGTACTCCGGCCGGCACCGCAGCGGCGCCCGATCCGCTGCCCGGCATTCTGGTTACCGCCGGCGCCGTGGTCCTGGTTCTCGGGTTCCTGGCCTCTCCGTGGCTCAGCAGGACCGTGGTCCGCCGACGGCGGCTCAACCGGCGCGGCCCGCCCGTGGAAAGCCGCCCGCCGGGTTTCCAGGATCCTTCGGCCGCCTTGGCCTGGGCGGAGCTCCAGGATCTTGCCACCGATTTCGGGGTGCCGTCCAGACCGAGTGAAACTCCTCGACATTTCTCGGCGCGCCTGCGCTCCAGCAGGGCTCTGGGAGAGCCGGGAGGACTGGACGACGCCGCACACACAGCGGTTGCCTCCCTCACCTCGGACTTCGAGAGGCAACGCTACGGCCGTTCCGCAGTGGTCCCTTCCGCAGCATCGGCGAGGATCGGAGTCGTCCGTCAATCGTTGCGGAACAACGCCGGCTGGGTGGCCCGCTTCCGCGCCACTTGGCTGCCGCCGTCGTTGATGCGCCGGTGGGTCCACGCCCTGGGGGCGCCGTTCCGCGCTGTGGCTTCCGGGGCCCGGCACGTGGGCCGTGCGGCAGCGCGTTCCGGACGGGCCGCCCGCGGCCTTCTCCCCCAGCGCCGCTAGGCAACACCAGGCCTACGAATGGGCAAGGGCCCGGCACCGGAACTTGTGGTTCCAGTGCCGGGCCCTTACCGGTGCCGGCCGTTCTTGTTGCGAGAGCGGCGGATGCGGATCCTGCGATGCCTAGTCGGCGTACGGGTCCGCGATACCTACGTACTGGGTGTAGAGGTACTCTTCGATGCCTTCGGAACCGCCCTCGCGGCCCAGCCCGGACTGCTTGACGCCACCGAACGGTGCTGCGGCGTTGGAGATGACGCCGGCGTTGAGCCCGAGCATGCCGGTCTCGAGGCGCTCACTGACGCGCAGGCCACGGTTGAGGTCCTTGGTGAAGACATAGGCCACCAGGCCGTATTCGGTGTTGTTGGCCAGGCGGATCGCGTCGTCCTCAGTGGAGAACTTGATGATCGGGGCGACCGGTCCAAAGATCTCTTCCTGCAGGATGCGGGCGTCCTCGGCGACGTTCTTCAGCACGGTGGGCTGGTAGAAGTAACCGGGACCGTCGACGGCGGCACCACCGGTGACTGCCTCGGCGCCACCGGCCACGGCGTCGGCAACCAGGGCGTGGACGCCGTCGCGGGCCTTGCCGTCGATCAGCGGACCGACCTTGGACTCCGGCTCGGTGCCGCGGGCGGTGGTGAGCGAACCGATCCTGGCCGCGAACTTCTCAGCGAAGGCGTCGGCGATGGACTCGTGGACAATGAAGCGGTTGGCTGCAGTGCAGGCCTCGCCCATGTTGCGCATCTTGGCTGCGATGGCGCCTTCGACTGCCTTGTCCAGGTCGGCGTCCTCGAAGACGACGAACGGTGCGTTGCCGCCCAGTTCCATGGAGGTGCGCAGGACCTTGTCCGCGGCTTCGCGGATCAGGGCCTGGCCCACCGGCGTCGAGCCGGTGAAGGAGATCTTGCGGAGGCGGTCATCCTTGATCAACGGACCGGTGACTGCGCCGGCGGTGGAGGTCTGGATGACGTTCAGGACGCCGGCGGGCAGGCCTGCTTCCTGCATGACCTGGGCGAACAGGAGGCTGGTCAGCGGGGTCAGGTTTGCGGGCTTGAGGACCATGGTGCAACCCGCGGCGACGGCCGGGGCCACCTTGCGGGTGGCCATGGCCAGCGGGAAGTTCCAGGGGGTGATCAGCAGGCAGGGGCCAACCGGCTTCTTCTGCACGAGGAGGCGGTTCTTGCCGTCCGGAGCGGCGGAGTAGCGGCCCGATACGCGGACAGCCTCTTCGGAGAACCAGCGCAGGAACTCGGCACCGTAGGCAACCTCGCCGCGGGCTTCGGCCAACGGCTTGCCCATTTCCAGGGTCATCAACAGGGCGAAGTCCTCGGCGCGCTCCGTGACGAGTTCGAAGGCGCGGCGCAGGATTTCCCCGCGTTCGCGCGGAGCGGTGCGTGCCCAGTCAGCCTGTGCGGCGGCAGCCGCGTCCAGAGCTGCGGCACCGTCTTCGGCACCGGCGTCGGAGATGCTGAGCAGGACCTTGCCCGTGGCCGGGTCCTCAACATCAAAAGTCTTTCCGGATCCCGCCGGACGCCACTGACCGTTGATCAGCAGGCCAGTGGGGACGGAAGCCAGCAGTTCGCTTTCGCGCTCAACCGTGACAGTCATGGCGACTCCTTCGTCTTGGGTGCTTTTGGAGTGTTGCACCACTAGGGTTCCTTGCCAGAAGTGGCTTGAATTACTGCCACGGTACTGCCCGGCCGGAAGCAGTGTCTACGCCTTCGCGCACTGCCCCGCGCCTCTCAATTTGTGCAGCTGCACAGGGCTGTCACCGGGCCGCGAGCACCGCCGCGTACAGCTCCCGCTTGCTGATGCGGGCGTCGTCGGCCACCGCTGCCACGGCTTCTTTCAGGCGGATGCCTTGGGAAACGAGCCCGTTGACGGCGGCAACGTGGTCCTCGGGCTTGGCCGGGGCCTGTTCAGGTGCACCACCGACCACCACGGCGATCTCGCCCCGGACCTCGTTGGTCTCCGCCCATTCCAGCAGCTCGCGCAGGCTTCCGCGGATGACTTCCTCATAGGTCTTGGTCAGTTCACGGCAGACCGCTCCGCGGCGATCCGGGCCGAAGCGTTCGTGCAGGGCCCGAAGCATCACTTCCAGGCGGTGCGGCGCTTCAAAGAACACCATCGTGCGGCGTTCATCGGCCAGGTCGGCCAGGCGGGAGCTGCGTTCACCGGCCTTGCGCGGCAGGAAACCTTCGAAGCAGAAACGGTCCGTGGGCAGGCCGGACAACGCCAGGGCCGTCAGCACAGCCGATGGGCCAGGGACTGCGGTCACCGTGAGCCCGGCAGCGACAGCGCCTTCCACCAAGCGGAACCCAGGGTCGGATACTGCGGGCATTCCAGCGTCGCTGACCATGAGGATGCTTTTGCCTGCGCGCACCTGTTCCAGGAGTTCGCCGGTCTTGGTGGCCTCATTGTGTTCGTGGTAACTGATCACCCGACCGGAGACCTCGACCCCCAGGGCATGGACCAGCCGGTGCAGCCTGCGGGTGTCTTCGGCAGCAATGATGTCGGAGCTGCCCAGCAGCTCAATCAGGCGGGACGAAGCGTCGCCCACGTTCCCGATCGGGGTCGCCGCCAGGACGATCCTGCCGGTCCCGGTGCCGTCAGCCTGTGCGGGCGCTTCCAGCCCGTCCTCAGGAAACTCGTTGTCCAAGGACGCCTCAGCAGGCTCACTACGTTCTTTTTCCACAGGCCAAGCCTAGTGCCCGCGCGGGCCGACCGGCATTTCAGCTTTGCACCAAGAATCGACAGGTAGCATGGGCGGGTGAACCAGTCGTCCGTTCCTGATACAGATTCCGGGACTCCCGTGACGCCGTCCCCGCCCAAAGGGCCCGAGGCGACGGCACAAGGATTTGTAGCCCATCAACCGGTAAGGAAACTGATGGCCTGGCAGCCATCGGGGTCAGCCTTGGGCGGCGGGCCTGGCTACGGACGCGGGCTTGAAGGTCATCGGTGGGTGCAGCGGCCAAGCGAAGCCTTCACCGCGGAAGCATTGCGGACCAGGCTCATCGGCGGGATCCAAAGCTGGCGGGACTACCCGCCGTCGTTGCGTTTATGGTTTTGGCTCATCCCGGCCATCACCGCCGCCATCGGGGGAATCCTCCGCTTCTTCCGCCTTGAAACGCCGCACAGCCTGGTCTTTGACGAGACCTACTACGTCAAGGACGCCTACTCCTATCTGGTCAGCGGCTACGAGCGCAGTTGGCCGGCCAAAGCCAACGACTCCTTCAACGCCGGCAACCCCGATGTCCTCCTGAGCACCCCTGAATACGTAGTCCACCCGCCCGTCGGCAAATGGATGATCGCATTCGGTATGTGGCTGTTTGGGCCGGACAACCCTTTCGGATGGCGGTTCGGCGCGGCTTTGACGGGCACGCTGACAGTATTCCTCGTGTCCCTGATCGCGCTGAAACTCTTCCATTCGCACACCCTTGGCGCTGTCGCCGGGCTGCTGCTGGCGATCGACGGCCACCACCTCGTGTTGTCCAGGACGTCGCTGCTGGACATCTTCCTCGCCTGTTGGATCCTTGCCGCCTTCGGTGCGCTCCTGCTGGACCGCGACGACGGCCGCCGTCGTCTGGCAGCCCGGCTCGCCGCGCAAGCGGCTGCTTCGCCCGGCAAGCGGCCCATGGCGGTCCAGCTCCTGTCCGGTCCCTGGCTGGGCATGCGTTGGTGGCGTCTCGTGGCCGGTATATGCCTGGGGCTGGCCGTGGGCACCAAATGGTCAGCCCTCTTTTTCGTGGCGGCGTTCGGCCTGATGACGGTGTTCTGGGATATGAGCGCACGCCGGATTGCCGGCATCCGGAGTTGGCCGAGTGCCGCGATCATCAAAGACGGCATTCCGGCATTCCTGACCATCATCCCTGCGATGGCCGTCACCTATACGGCCACATGGACCGGGTGGTTCCTGTCCAAGGATGCGTATTACCGGCAGTGGGCGGTCACCAATCCGGCGCCGGGCTGGGACTGGCTGCCCAACCCGGTACGATCGCTTGCGCATTACCACCTGGAAGCCTACAAGTTCCATCAGGGCCTCAGCTCCGACCACCCGTATGAATCCAGCCCCTGGACGTGGCTGGCCATGGGGCGGCCCACCTCGTTCTACTACCAGTCCCCCAAGCAGGGGACAGCGGGCTGTGTGGTGGAAACGTGCTCGGCTGCAATCTCTCCCCTGGGCAACCCCATTGTCTGGTGGGGTGGCGCCATCGCCCTGGTAATCCTTCTGTTTTGGTGGGCAGGCCGCCGGGACTGGCGGGCCGGGGCCATCCTGGCAGGCGTCGCTGCGGGATATCTCCCGTGGTTCATGTACCCCGAACGCACCATGTTCATCTTCTATGCAGTCTCGTTCGAGCCGTTCCTGGTGCTGGCAGTGACCTATGTCCTGGGGCTGGTGCTCGGCCGCAGCAGCGATCCACCCTGGCGCAGGCGCTCCGGCCTCTACATGCTCGCCATCGTTGTGGTGCTGGCCGTGATGGCTACGGCCTTCTTCTACCCTGTGCTGACGGCCGAAGTAGTCAGCTACCAGGAGTGGCGGATGCGTATGTGGATGCCATCGTGGATTTAGGCTGGACACGCGGGGAACCTCGAAGGAGCCGGGTACAAGACACCCATCCAGGCAGAAAGTGATCAGGGTAGTGAGGGAAGCAAGCACGGAACTCTTGGTGGAGGCCGGCGAGGACACCAACGTGACGGACCTCCTTCTGGAACGCTGCCACAAGGACCCCTACGGGATCCTGTACGCCCACAAGACTCCCAACGGCTGGCTCAACGTACCCGCGGCAAAATTCCTGGCCGATGTGCAGGCACTGGCCAAAGGGCTGATCGCCGGTGGTGTTGCTCCAGGAGATCCTGTGGCTGTCCTGTCCCACTCAAGTTTTGAGTGGACACTGGTGGACTTTGCCATCTGGATGGCGGGCGGCGTCACCGTCCCCATCTACGAGACGTCCTCGGCCAGCCAAATCGAGTGGATCCTCGTGGATTCCGGCGCGCGCCGCATCTTCGTCGAAGACGCCGGGAAGGGCGCGATGGTTCACGCGCTGGTGGAAAGGTCGGCTGCCCTCGGTGACGATCCCGTGACGATCATCCGGATGGAGCACGAAGGCGAGGCCCATAACCTGACCAGCCTGGCCGCCGTCGGGAGCGGTATCACCGATGCCGAGCTGGAACGGCAACGCAGCAAAGCCAACCTGGCAGATGTCGCCTCCATCGTCTACACCTCCGGGACCACCGGCAACCCCAAGGGCTGCGAAATAACCCACGGCAACTTCGTGCTCGTGGCCAGGAACGTCATTCCGTTCCTCCCCGAACTCCTGATGCAGGAGGGCGCCAGGACCTTGATGTTCCTCCCCCTGGCACACGTGCTGGCACGGGCTGTGCAGGTCGTGTGCCTGACAGCCGGAGTCACGTTGGGACACAGCGCCGGAGCCAATGGCCTCATGGCCGACCTCGGAGCCTTCAAACCCACATTCCTGCTGGCCGTGCCCAGAATCTTTGAGAAGGTCTACGCCGGCGCAGCCCACAAGGCCGCCATGTCCGGAAAAGCGGCGCTCTTTGCCGCAGCTTCGGCGACCGCCGTGGAATATTCGACGGCGGCAGACCTCGCCTCACGCGGGGAGGGCAGCGGCCCCGGTTGGTTGCTCAGCTTGAAGCACAAGGCGTTCAACAAGCTCCTCTACCCCCGGGTCAGGGACGCTTTTGGCGGTGCCGTGGGGTACACGGTCTCCGGCGCCAGCCCGCTCAGCCTTCGGGAGAACCACTTCTTCCACGGCGCGGGTGTACCCGTCCTGGAGGGCTACGGGCTTACGGAAACCACCGCCCCCTGCACCGTCAACACGCCTACCATGTCCCGCATCGGGACGGTCGGCATTCCACTTCCCGGTACCACCATCCGGGTTGCCTCCGACGGTGAAATCCTGGTTAGGGGAATCGGCGTCTTCAAGGGTTATCACGGCAATGAGCAGGCCACCGCGGAGGCTTTCGTGGACGGATTCTTCCGCACCGGCGACGTCGGCCAGTTGGACAAGGACGGGTTCCTGACCATCACGGGCCGGAAGAAGGACCTGCTGGTCACGGCCGGCGGCAAGAACGTGGCACCCGGACCTCTGGAGGAAAAACTGCGGGAGCACCCGCTGGTGGGCCAGGCGGTGGTGGTAGGCGACGGGCGTCCTTTCGTAGCTGCCCTGGTGGCCCTTGACGCCGAAGGGCTGGCCGACTGGTGCGAGGAGAACAAAGTGCCGCTTCTCTCCCCTGCCGACGCTGCCCGGGATCCACGCGTCCGTGCAGCCGTGCAATCGTCGGTGGATGGGGCCAACACGCTGGTATCCGCAGCGGAGTCCATCAAGAAGTTCGGCTTCATCAATGCCGAGCTAACTGTGGAATCGGGGCACCTCACACCGTCGCTGAAACTCAAGCGCGCCGCCGTGGTCAAGGACTTCTCCGGGGCGGTGGAAAAGCTTTACGCGAAGTGAACCACCACGTGCGCGTATCTGAACCGTCCGCGCGTGGCTGATTCTCCGGTTGGACGCGGCAGTGATGCTCGCCGTTGTCTTCAGCTCCGTAGCTCCGAACGGCGAACTACGGGCGCTATTCCTGAACCGGGTGCGCGGGCTCGTCAAGCAACTCTGAACGAAACGGAAGGGGCTGGACCCGGGATATTCGTAAGCTGTGAATGGCTAGCGGACGCCGGCCACCTCAGGGCCCTCCTCCGGAGCATCGTTTTCGTCTTTGCCTTCTTGCTTCGCGCCTAACCCACGGCGCTTCCGCGTGGGCCAGGTCAGGATGAACGTCAGCGTCGCTGCCAGGAAGACCAGTGCAGCGATCACGATCCCCGCGTCCACCCAGAACTGTCCCGGGAACAAGCGGATGAGGGTGTCCTCCAAGGCGAAGGTCCATGTGCCGCTGGCAAAGAAGATGCGGTGGAACTCGGTGAAGAAGGTCTGCCAGCTCAGCGTGGCAAGGACGGCCAAGCCGATGATGATGGCCAGCGTGACGATTGATCCTGCGAACAGGCCACGCCGTACGCCGCCTTGGCTCCGCTTCCGCAAGTACAGGATGGCGATGATGCTGAGGATGATGAGGAGCAGTCCCGCGCCGAAGGACGACAGTATGACCAGCTTGACGTCGGCCATGTGGGCAACTTCGCTGTCCTTGAACAGCTTTCCGCCGTCCTGGTTGACCAGCCCGCCCAAGTATCGCGGGCCGGCCCAGTTACTGAGGTAGTCCACGGCGTAGGATCCGTAGGTCATGCGGTCGTCCGTGCTGAAGCCGTAGCCGTCGCCAGGGAATCCCGGCCGGTTGTACTCCACCCAAAGGAAGAGCGGACTGGTGACGGCCCGGACTGCGAGAACGAGCAGGATGATGGGGTAGAAAACGGCGAGGAGGACCTGGAAGATGCGCGGACCCAGGGGTTTGACCTTGGCTGCCTGCTCCCGTTCAGCGTTGCGGCGGGCGACTTCGTCCTCCGGTGGCCGCACCTGGAGCGCCGACGTCGGCAGTGACTCAGAGTAGTGCCGCGGTTGTTCTCCGGTGGCCGCTACGGTGTCGGCAAAGAGCGGCGGTTCGGGTTCAGCATCCGCGGCTTCGGCAGCTTTGCGGTCGGCACGGCTTTCGGGCTGTCCGGTCACAGCTTGCCCTGGCGCCTGCCCCGAATCGGGCACAGTGGACGAGGCAGCCGCTGCGGGCCCGGCGGAGGCCGGAGAAGCTGCCGCGGAAGAACCACTGGAAGATTGCGGCTTCATCCAGTCAAAGGCCGGTTCCTCGGTGTCGTCATGGACGTCCGTATCCGGTTCCTGTGGTTTCGGGGTCTTCTCGCTCACAGCGTTTCCACTTCCGTAGGCATCGACCGGCATTCGAACATTGCCGGCTCTCTTGTCTGCATTCGAGCCTACAGTCAGGGCTTGCTCTGACACGCTCTGCCACCCCGCAGGCCGGCACATTGAAACGCAACTGTAAGGTGCTAGGCAGCGATGCCGCGGTACCCGGCGTCGTGGGCGTCCAGGTCGCCTGTGGCGCCGGAGCGGAAAGCCCTGCGTCCCAAAACCAGGGTATAGACCCAGTACGCGGCGAGCACCAGCGCGCCGATCGCGATCTTCGCCCAGACAGGCAGCGGGCTTGGCGTGACGAAGCCTTCCACCACGCCGGACACCAGCAGGACCAGCACGAGCCCCAAAGCCACGGTGATCAGCGAGCGCCCTTCGTCGGCCACCGCTTGCATCCGCGTCCGCGGCCCCGGCCGGACCATGGCCCAGAAAATCCTCAGGCCGGCTGCGCAGGCAATGAACACGGCCGTAAGTTCCATGAGCCCGTGGGGAAGGATGTAGCTGAAGAAGATCTCCAGTTTCCCGGTGGCCACGAACAGGCCCGCGGCGACTCCGACGCCCTGGGCGTTGAGGAACAGGATCATGGGGACCCAGAAGCCGGTGATGCCAAAGGCAACGGCTTGCGCGGAAATCCAGGCATTGTTCGTCCAGACCGCGCCGGCGAAGGAGGCAGCAGGGTTCTCGGAGTAGTAATCGATAAAGTCTTCCTCCACATAGCGGCGGACTTCTTCCTCGCTCGCCACCGCGCGCAGCGCCTCTGTGGACGTTCCGATCCAGAAGGCGTAGGCACTTCCGACCACAACGAAGAACACCCCGCACCACACCGTCAGCCAGCGGATGCGGTAGAAAGCCGCCGGGAGGGAGATCACGAAGAACCGGGCCAGGTCCTCCATGAAGTTGGAACGGGCACCGGTGAAGCGGGTGCGGGCCTGCGCCAGCGCTGCGGACAACGACGACGACACGGCCGATTCCGGTGCCACCGACCGTATGAGTGAAAGGTGCGCAGAAACTGTCTGATACAGGCGCAGCAGTTCGTCGGCTTCAGCCCCGGTCAGCCTGCGCTTATGGGCCAGCAGCGTGAGCCGCGACCATTTTTCCCCATGCACCGCCGAGAAGGCATCGATGTCCACGCCACCACACTAATCCCTGCCGGCCCCGGGGGCGTCCATCCGGAGGCAGAGATAGACTCGTGCTGCAGGGGTCGGTATCAGCCGGACCCGGACAAAGCAGAACCGGGGGGCGGTCTTGAGTTCGATCATCACTGGCGAGGCAGTTGTCCTGGAACTCCGCCCGGCCTCATTCGCCGCGAGGGCCCTTGGCCTCATCCTGGATGTCATCGTCCACGTGATTCTGCTGGTCGTGCTCATCATCCTCATCGCCATGGCCTCGGAAGACTGGGACGAGGCCGCCATGCGGGCTGCGATCATCTTCAGCGTGGTCTTTTCCTTCGTGATCGTGCCGGTCACGGTGGAGACGCTCACCCGCGGGCGGTCGTTGGGCAAGCTGGCTGCCGGACTCAGGATCGTGCGCGACGACGGCGGCGCCATCCGCTTCCGGCATGCCGTCATCCGGGGGCTCCTTGGATTCCTGGAGGTCTACCTGACGTTCGGAGGCCTGGCCATCGCTGTGGCGCTGTTCAACGAGCGGTCCAAGCGCCTTGGCGACGTTGTTGCCGGTACCTACTCCCTCCGGCAGCGCGTCCCCTCGGTGCCGCGGATCCTGCCGGCGGCCCCGCCCTACCTGCAGGCATGGGTATCCATGGCCGATATCGGGAGGGTGCCGGACGCCACCGCGCGGCGTGCGGGTACTTTTGTGCAGCAGGCTTATTTGATGGCACCAACCTCGCGCAGCAGGATGGCCGGATCGCTGGCCACTGAACTGGCAGGTTTCGTGGCTCCTCCCCCGCCCGCCGGCACACTTCCCGAGGACTACATCGGGGCAGTGCTCGGGGAGCGCCGCAACCGTGAACTCAACCGCCTGCGCCAGGCCGAGCAACGCAATTCATCCGTTGGCGCCCGGCTGAGCCGCCTTCCGTTCACTGACGGTTAGGCAGCGGCTTACCTCTGGGCGTAGGAGGCCCAAGGAATGTTCCAGTCCCCGAAGCCCTCCAGCGGCTCAACCGCGGGGGCTCCCGTATTGAGGATCTGCACCACATCGCCGGTCTTCATATTGTTGAAGAACCACGCGGCGTCCTTGGGCAGCAGGCCCACACAGCCGTGCGAGACGTTGGCCACGCCGATGGAACTCCATGCAGCTTCGAGTGCCTGGTGGACGTAGACCCCGGACCAGGTGAGGCGGTTGGCGTACTCCACCACCAACGGCGGGTAGTACCCTTTGTCTCCGGGCTTCAGGCCGATGGTCCCGGCATTGAAGTTGGAATGCCGCTCCTGTTCCATGATGACGGCGTACCCGGTAGGCGACAACCAGTCCTCGCCGCCCAGGGAAACCGGAGCCGTATGCGCCAACTGCCCGTCGATGTAGACGTTCATGGTCTTGGTCTTGTCGTCCACTACGGCAATGCGCTGCGGCCCGGTGGTGAAGGTGGAGGTGACGTCTCCGTTTCCGATCATGCCGTTGCCGAAGTCCACGCCCAGCAGTTTCATGTCCACAGTGACCGTGGTTCCCGCCGCCCAGAAGGCCTCAGGACGGATCCGCACCTTCTTGTCCGAGTACCAGTGCCACGCCACCGGCTGGCCGGAGGAAACGGTGATGCCTACCCGCTTCTCCATGGCCGCCTTGTCCAGCACAGGTTCACTGAAGTTGATTTCAATGGGCTGCCCGGTCCCGGCCACGGCACCATTGCGCGGGTAGATCGAAGCATCTGCCTCGTACGCGGCAGATACCGTGGTGAAGGTCTGGGTCTTCCTGGTTTCCTTGCCTGCGGTATCCACCACAGTAAAGGAGTAGCTGTATTGGGTTTTGAACTGCAAAACCTCCTGGGTGGTCCAGGTGGTGCCGTCAGGACCCGTGGTGCCCTTGACCGGTTCCCCGCCGCCCACAGGGGCCAGGACGACATCCTTGATCTTGCCGTTGACGGCCTTGATCTGCGGGCCGACCACTGGATTCCATTCGACGGCTCCGTCCAAGGGCGTAACACCCAGTTCAACGGGCTTGGCCTCCGGCGTGGGGGTCGGCGGCGCGGTGGTGGCGCTGTTGGTTCCGGACCCCGGCAGCAGACCCGGGATGGTGGCAACGCCGACACCGCCTGCGGCTATGGCAGCGCAGATCCCCACGATCGCGAGGATCCTGCCCGTTTTGCGCTTGGCGACTTCCGTCATGGTTTCCGTCTTCCTGTCCCCCGGCAAGCAATACTGAACATCCAATTCTAGCCGAAAGGCCGGCAACGCCTGGTCAGCGTGTCCGGCCCTTCGGGTGTTTCAGGCTATTAGTAGCGGTAGTGCTCCGGCTTGTACGGGCCTGCAACGTCCAGGTCCAGGTACTCAGCCTGTTCCTTGCTCAGCTCGGTCAACTCGACGCCCAGCGCGGCAAGGTGGAGGCGTGCGACCTTCTCGTCCAGGATCTTGGGGAGGACGTACACCTGCTTTTCGTACTCACGTTCGCCGGCCGGCTGGTCCTTCTTGGTCCAGAGTTCGATCTGCGCGATGGTCTGGTTTGCAAACGAGTTGCTCATCACGAAGGACGGGTGGCCCGTGGCGTTGCCCAGGTTCAGCAGTCGACCTTCGGACAGGACGATGATCGAGCGTTCGTTGTCAGACCCGGAGTCGAAGACCCATTCGTGGACCTGCGGCTTGATCTCGACCTTCTTCACGCCGGGAACCTTCGCCAGGCCGGCAATGTCGATCTCGTTGTCGAAGTGGCCGATGTTGCCCACGATCGCCTTGTTCTTCATGCCCACCATGTGCTCGGCCAGGATGACGTCCTTGTTGCCGGTGGTGGTGATGAAGATGTCGCCCTGGGCCAGGACGGATTCAAGCCTGGCAACCTGGTAGCCGTCCATCGCGGCCTGCAATGCGCAGATGGGGTCGATCTCAGTGACCACCACGCGGGAACCCTGGCCCCGCAGCGCTTCCGCGGCGCCCTTGCCGACGTCGCCATAGCCACACACGACGGCGACCTTGCCGCCCATGAGGACATCGGTGGCACGGTTGATGCCGTCCGGCAAAGAGTGGCGGATTCCATACTTGTTGTCGAACTTGCTCTTGGTCACGGAGTCGTTGACATTGATGGCCGGGAACAGCAGCCTGCCCTGCTCAGCCAACTGGTAAAGCCGGTGGACACCCGTGGTGGTTTCCTCGGTGACGCCCTGGATTTTTGCCGCCGTCCGGGTCCACTTCTGCGGATCTTCGGCGAGGGTCCGGCGCAGAACGTCCAGGATGATGGCGTATTCCTCGGGGTCATCCTCCGTGGCGGCTGGAACGGCACCGGCAGCCTCGAACTCCACGCCCTTGTGCAGCAGGAGCGTCGCGTCTCCACCGTCGTCGAGGATCATGTTGGGACCCAGTTCCGGGTTGCTGTCCGCGCCCGGCCACGTGAGGATCTGCTCGGCCGTCCACCAGTATTCCTCCAGGGTTTCGCCCTTCCAGGCGAACACGGGAACACCCTGCGGGTCCGCGGGGGTGCCCTTCCCAACAACGACGGCGGCAGCGGCCTCGTCCTGCGTGGAGAAGATGTTGCAGGAAGCCCAGCGGACCTCGGCACCCAAAGCCGTGAGGGTCTCAATCAGCACCGCGGTCTGCACGGTCATGTGCAGTGAACCGGCGATGCGTGCCCCCGCGAGCGGCTGCGAAGGGCCGAATTCCTCCCGCAGGGACATCAAGCCGGGCATCTCATGCTCCGCGAGGCGGATCTGGTGGCGGCCTGCCTCGGCAAGGTTGATGTCGGCCACTTTGTAGTCGAAAGTCATGGAAGTCCTTAGGGGGTACCGTGTGGTTTTGGTGGAGGAAAGTCAGGCGTGCGGGCCGGATGCAGCGTCAGCCGCGGCGCGCAGTTCCGGCGGCAGGAGCAGGGGAATTCCGTCTTCGATTCCGTAGCGGACCGGCTTGCCATCCTTGGCGGCGGTGGTGGACACGAGTTCCTCGCCCTCCTGGACCAGCGGCGAACCCGTCACGGGGCAGCGCAGGATGGACAAGAGTTCAGGACTGACCTTAGGCATGGATGATGCTCCCTGGGTGGCGCCGCTGTGCGCCGCTGGCGGATATATCTGCAGATTCCAGCCTACCGCGCACCATCACGCCGCACGGAGCCGGCGATGTAATACATGCAGGTCAGGACGGCTCGCGCAGGATGCGGAGGTGGCCCCGGCGGGTTCCTTCAGCCACTGGCGCTTCAACAGGCGGTTGGCTGGTGCGGATGGGCGTTTCGGGCGCCGACGATGCGGCTTCCCGGACGGCGTTGGCCAAGGCCAGCAAGTCGTCGGGTCCTGGTTGGGGTGGCGTCCCGGGCATGGCAAGCCGGAGGACTTCCCAGCCCCTGGGTACGGTCAGTGTTTCTGCGTGCTGGGCGCACAGGTCATAGGCATGGGGCTCGGCGTAGGTGGCCAGGGGTCCCAGAACGGCCGTGGAATCGGCATACACGTACGTCAGAGTTGCCACCGCGGACTGGCGGCAGGCTGACCTTGAACACTGGCGAATAGCACCCACAACATCCCAGATTAGCGCCATCGGGCACCGGAACCGTGCATTGGCCCCCTGCGACGCGGTGTCATGACGCAGGCGTTGGCCGCTACGGCGCGGCAGTACCCATGGTGTCGCGTTGGGCGATTCGCCGGACTAAAGTCGATATATGCAGTCACAGCCACATGTTCCCGGCTTCCAGGTCCGGTGGGCTAACGCCAATGGCGATCAGGCAGAGGGACTCGTTCGCTCCGAGGCCCGGGGTTTCCGCCGGCGCCGGCGGAACCGTCACGGCCGGGGATTGCGGGGAGAACTGATGCTTCCGAGCCTTCCGGGTTTCCGGACACGGGCCGAGCGCTTTGATGACATGGTCCTGGACTCCGCCGAGCGCCTCCAGGACATGTGGGGCAAGCAGTTGGACGGCGTATTGTTCGCCGTTGATGAGATTCCGCCCAACCTCGAGCAGCTCGTTTCAGCAGGAACTGCGGCCCCGATGGGCGCCTACACGCCGGGAGGCCGCGGAGAGCCCCCCATGATCACGGTGTACCGCCGCGTGGTTGAGCAAACGGCCGGAACCCGCGACGAGCTGCAGGACCTGGTCCACGACGTCGTGGTGGAGTACACAGCCGAGATGCTCGGGGTACCGCCGGAAACGCTGGACCCTGTGTACCGCCGTCGTTATCAATAACAACGGCGGAACAGCCGGCCCGCAGGCTCAGTAGCCCACCGACACCGGGACCTTCTCCAGTCCTGCGGCGGCATCCTGGATAGCCACCACCGAAACGTCGTTGCGTCCTTGCTTGCCCAGGAAAAGCGCCCCGTACACAGGGTCGCCCGAGGCGGAGACCACATACCCGGCGACAACAGCTTCACCGGATTTCGCCGGCAACTCGATCATGGACGTCGTACCGCCCGAGATGTCCACATCGACTGCCTTGCCTACTGCACCGTCGTCCGTCACGGGTGCGTAGCTCACGGTTGCGCGGCCTTCGGGCACTCCGAAAGCCAGGAAGCGCTGGCCGTCCCGGGGCACGGCCACCAGGTGCTGGCTGCCGAGCCGCGAGGACGACGGCGACCATGCGAAGTCCGTAGCCTCCTCAGCGTTGGAGCCGCGGGCGACCCTGGTGGAGGCCACGAAGGAAACATCCGAACTCGCCGCCACCGTGTAGCTTCCGGCCGGGACGCCATCGAGGTTGAGGGTAGCCACCGTTCCGCCCTTCACCGTCACAACTCCCCCACTGGGGAGCTTGCGTTCGCCGTTGGCTCCATACAACCGGACCTGCACTACAGCGTCAGCCGTTCCCGGCACGGCAATCTGGAGCGCGGGCACGGCGTCCGGGAATCCGGCCTTCCCGCTGAGCGCCTTCAGCGCTGCCGGGTCCTGGATGTCGACGCCGGCCATCACCTGGAGATTGGCGGGCCCGTTTCCCGGTGCCAGAAATTCAACCCCGCCCGGAACCAGGCCCCGCAGGACGCTCTGCTGGACCGTGGCAGCTACCGGTCCACCGGTGCTGCGCACGCGAACGGCCAGTTGGGCCTCGCCCGGGGCGAGTCCGGCGAGGTTCACCGAGCGCGTGGTGCCCGGGGCTACGAGGAGGCCCCTCGCCCCGGGCGCCTGGATCTGTCCCTGGTACCCGAAGAGGTCCAGGCTGACTGTGGCCGGGGTTTCGGACGCGTTGCTGACGTTCAGGACGGCCGTGCGGCCCAGGGAAGTGTTCGCTCCGAGCAGCCACGAGTCATTCCCGGGCTGCTGGCACGGGGCAACTGCCGACCCGCGCAAGTCACCGTCTGTAGCGGAGTAGCTGAGATTGGCCGCGAGGGACGCCTGCTCGTTGCCGATGGGGTCCGCACCCACCACGGCCGGGGCCGTGACAGGGCTGATGGACGCCGTACCGGCAGCAAGGACCGGAGGGCCGGCCGTAGGCGAAGGAGTGCTGGTGGGTGCCTTGGCGATCTCGGCAACCTGGTCTCCGGCAAGCGACGTCACCTTGGTACCCGGGACTGTACCGACGGGGTTGCTGAGCACTACGGCATTGAGTGCACTGGTTGCCGTGGTGGAGACAGGGCTGAAATCGGCGTCCGTGCCCACCACGGTTCCGCTGACCAGGCGTGCCGGTTCCGGGCAGACCCCCAGCGAGCGGCCAGCCGGGACATCGGCTTGCCTGATGTCCGTGGCGGTGCCACCGGAAGGCTGGGGAATCATGGTGGCGGCGGCCACCGCACCACCCCCGGCAGCAAGGATCACTACTGCGGACAACACGCCTGTCACCACTCCCGTTCGGGAGCCGCGGCCGCTTCTGCTGCCGTTCCGGGACTCCGGCCGGGTTTCGCTGGAACCGCGGGCGCGCTTTTGCCGGGCGTCTTCGGGCCGGGCGGCCTTTACGGGCCGCCCGTCATCCGGCGTGGGGGTTTGGCCGACCGTCTTCCGGGGGGCGTCAGACACTGCTGTACTCCTTACGGAGGGACACTTCATCCCTCGACATGCCCGTTCGGGAACGGCGCGCCGGCATGGGTACGGCCAGCAACGCGGTGAGTCCGAAGACGGCGGCCTGCAGGATTTCCAGCCACGGCGCCCAGGGACTCGTGTACCGGATTTCCAACTCTCCGCCTCCTGCGGGAAGTTCAAAAGCCTGCGACCAGCCCACTGTTGCCGGCTTCAGCCCGCGGCCATCCAGGGTCGCGGTCCAGCCCGGGTCTGCCCGCTCAGCCAAGACCACCCGCCGGCCTTCCGCGCCGGGAGCAAGGTCGGCTTCCACCGTAATCTCCTCCGAGGGGAGCGTTCCGATGACAGCACCCTCCGCATCCACGATCCTGGCGCGGTACGCGGTGTCCGCGGCTGCACCTGATGACTCCCCGCGCGGTGTGACCCGCCACAGCCAGCCCGCATTCGTCTGGCCGACGGCCACCAGGCCAGGGACGGCGTCGATCCTGCTCGCGGTGAGCTGTGCTGCGTTGTCGGCTGCCTTGAGCACCACGAAGCCGACGCCCAGCTGTTCCAGGTCGGCACGGGGATCGACGTCGCTGCTCGCCACGATCGTGGCAACGGCGCGTCGCATGGAGGAGGTCGCGGCGTCGTCGGTGGTGATTTCCTCACGGCCCGGAGCGCCCATGATCGTCCGGGCAGATGCAATGGTGGACAAGGTGTCCAGTGTGGTTCCCGCGTCCCGCATCAGCGAGGAGGTGTATGCTCCCTGCTCACCACTGGTGATCACCAGGGTCCGCGTCCGCTCCGGCCCCGTCCCGCGGTCGACGGCGGTGGCAGGCAGGGTGCTGCTCTCCACCGGCCACACCAAGCGGGCCGCGCCGAGGGATCCCGGCGGCGCATCCGGGTTATCGGAAGCTCCCCCTTGCGCGGCTGGCTGGGAGCCGGTGACCGGGCGCTCGGCAATGTTATTGCCCGCCCATGCGGTCATCGCCGCGAGCGGTCCCGCTATAAGGACCATGACCACCGCTCCGGAGGCCGTACGCCGCAGAGGCAAGCGCCAACGAGCGCCGTCAGTGTTCCTTCCCGCAGCACCGGCAAAGATCTTCTCTGCCCCGAGGAGGGCGGCCCCCAGGAACATCATCATGGCCACAGAGACTGCCGGGCCCGTAAAGGGTCCCACAATGACATCGTTGTTGACCCCGGTGGCAACGTGGCCGACCAGCCAGTTGCTGGCCAGGGTGCCCAGGGCCACGAGCCAGAACACCCTGACCAGCGGGGCCCGCTTGCCCGGAACGAACAATGCAGCCACAGCGAGCAGGACCACCGGCGCACCAACCAGGATCGCAAGGATCAGCGCCCATGGCACAGCGCCGGGTCCCAAGGCACCCAAGCCGGTCAGGCCGCCGTCGGACTCAAATGCCAGAGGCTGGCCCAAGACCTGCTGCCACAGCGGAGCGGCCTCGAAGGTGAGCGGAAGACCTGGATCTGCAAGCAGGGACCGCGGTCGGTCCAGCACGGACACAACATAAGGAACAAACAACGCGAGGCTGGGAAGGAGGGACCACCACAGTGTCCTGCCGCGGTGGCCGAGGACCACGGCTGCCAGCACAATCGCTACCGTGATCGGGCCCAGCAAGGACGGAGCGGATGCCGTGATGGCGGCCATGGCCAGGCCAGCAGCAGCGGCAGCAGTCCATGACGGTGTTCCATTCACTCCCGGCTTGCCCCGGAGCGGCTGGGGCCGGCGAGCGTCCGTGACGCCGGACGTCGCTGCCGACCTCGGCTGCACTATCCCCGAGCCGGAGGCACGCATCAGCGCCAGCAGCAGCAGCGGCATGAGAAGGTGGGCGATCAGCGCACCAAGGCGGCCTTCATTGAGGGCCGCCAGCAGGGCAGGTGCGCCCGCCCAGACAAGTGCAGCGACAGTCCGGTAGCGGCGTTTGGTGGTCAGGGCCCCGGCGGCAAACCACGCCGCCACGGCTGAGAGCGGCATGGCCAGGACAAGGAGCCAGATGATGGCGGCGTTGCCGTCTCCAGCACCAAGAATCGACAGGACCCACAGGACGTAGCCGAAGGGATCACCGTGACCGGGAAGTCCTGCACCCAGGGGGATCCACCAGGTAGACGCGTTGGCCCAGATGTCACCCGGAGCAGCTGACACGGGAAGGAGGGCACCGCCGGCAGCGGCCTGGGAGCGCAGGAGGCCCAGGAATCCCACCAAGGCTGCGGCGAGGGCGATCACGGCCGCCGTTACCGCGCCGGTTCCCACCCATCCGCGTTCGTTGGTTGCCAGCGCCGCGAAATCGTCTGCGGCGTCGCCACTGGGTTCCGGCGCCAAGAGGTCCGTGACGGCCGGGCTGTCCTCGCCGGGACGGATGGCTTCCAACAAGGACCGGCGGTTCGCCCGAACCTCCCGGGACGGCTTCTGCAGCCCACGGACCTGGGAACGCGGAACCGCACGGGTACGTGCGGCCGTACGCCGGCCACGGGCGATGGCCGCGGGACGCGACAAAGCTGCGATGGTGGCTGTGAATTGCGAGAAACCGTAACCGGGTTCCTTGACGAGGATGCTGAGCAGCAACCGGATCAAAGCACCGAGCGCGGCTCCGACACCTTGGAACGGGACCTTCCACCACTGCGTGTGCTTGAGCCGCATATGGATCTGGGCTTTACGGGCGGCCGATGGGGTGCCCAGCCCGTGCGGCCGGTTCTCCACATGGAACATCCGTGCGTTGGGAACCACCACAACACGGTTGCCGGCAAGCCAGTTGCGCCAGCAGAAATCGACGTCGTCACCGCTGCCGGGCAAGGCCGGGTCGAACCCCTGCAGGTGCTCCCAGACATCGCGGCGCACCAGCATACCGGCCGAGTTCACGGCGAAGGTGTCCGTACGGGCGTCATACTGCCCTTGGTCGACCTCGTCGGCATCAATCAGGGTGAGCCGTTCAGCCCATCGGCTGGTGGACAAGCCAACGTCCACCAGGTGGCGCTCGTTGTCCCAGCCAAGCTGCTTGCAACCGGCCACAGTGACGGATGTGGTGCGCTCCACGGCGTGCAGCAGTTCGGCCAAAGCGTCGGGCGCCGGTGCGGCGTCGTCGTGAAGCAGCCAGATCCATTCCACGGTCTCCGGGCGCGGACCGCCTGCGGGCGCCAACTCCCGCAGCCCGGCCTGGACTGCGGCGCCGAACCCGGTTTTGGGATGCGCGAAGACAGTGACGCTGCCGGCGCCCAGCGCTTCACGGAGCAGTTCCGGGGAGTTGTCGGAGGATCCTGTATCAACGCCAATGGCGGCATCTGCCGAACGCGTCTGGTTCGACAGAGCCGCCAAGGTCCTGGGGAGATAGTCGCCGCCGTTGTGCGCAACCACAACGGCGGTGACGTGTACTTCCTTAAGAATCAGACCGCTCGCTTCCTCAGCCGGCGGCGCTCACGCTCAGAGAGGCCGCCCCAAATACCGAACCGCTCATCGTTCGCGAGAGCATACTCAAGGCACTGCGACCGGACGTTGCATGCCCCGCAGACCTTCTTGGCGTCCCTCGTGGAACCGCCCTTCTCCGGGAAGAAAGCCTCCGGATCAGTCTGGGCACACAGTGCGTCGGTCTGCCATCCCAGCTCGCCTTCGTCATCGAAGCCGTCCTGCGTGGGGAGGCCGATCCAAACCGGCTGCCCCGGGTTTTCGAGCGGCCGGTGCAGCTCCATGGGAGGATCGTCGAGATCCTCGTCACCGCCATCGGGCAAATCCCCGATCAAAGCCTCATGTGCGGCCAGAAGGGCAGTTGCCTGGTCCTCCAGCGACTGCTGCACGTTCTGGTTGTATTTTTCTGCCGCTTCCGGATCCGCCGGGTCCACATACCAATCCCCCGGCACCTCCCGCGATCGGTACTTGACCGACGCGTGTTCTGCGACGACTGCATCTTCCTGGATACGCAACGCTTGCCCCATGGCGTCCCTCCTGAGTTTGCAGCTGCTGCCTGAATGTCTTTCAGATTCCCGGCGGTGTTCCGGTCCTCTATGCAGCGGCGTTGATTACTAATTACACGTGTGTAACTACCCGCCAGTCAAGCCGCGCCGGGATAATAATCAAGGTTTTGTAGAAACGTGGGATGCGCCACGCCCAACAATTTTCGGCGTGCCGCCGGGCGCGTCGCTGCGAAAAACGGAAGCCTTACGCCACTTGGCTGAACATTCGCTGAATTTCCGGCGCTGTGGACGTTCACTACCCTGTCCGCAGGCCTTCACGTCGGAACCTTATGTGCGGCATCTCACAGGAGCGCGGGTCCCGGCCAGCCGCTCCGTGCCAAGATGGACCCATGAGCATCCCGGCAGCAGACCTGATGACCGCCCTTCGTTCCGGACATTCAACGTCACCACGGCTGACCTGGTACGGACCGGATTCCGAGCGCGTGGAGCTATCCGGACGTGTCCTGGACAACTGGGTGGCAAAAACCAGCAACCTGCTGCAGGACGAACTCGATGCCGAACCAGGAACATCCGTGAGGCTGGACCTGCCCGCGCATTGGAAATCGTTCGTCTGGGCGCTGGCTGCCTGGCAGTTGGGCATGGAGGTGGTTTTCGACGATACCGCTGCGGACCTATTGGTCACGGACACTCCCGACGGCGGTGCCGGAGGCGGCTACGACGCGGTGGTCGCCGTTCCACTGGCGGCACTGGCCATGCGCTGGCCCGGCGAGCTGCCGGCCGGCGTCGTGGACTACGCAGCGGAAGTACGCTCCCACGGTGACGTGTTCATGGCCCATAACGAGCCGGAAACCGGGCGCGGAGCCGTCCGAAGCGGCGCGGCGCACCGTCACGAGGAACTGCTCGACGGCTTCGCCACCGCCCAGGACACCGGCGTACGACTGCTGGTGAAGGCCTCTGAAGGACTGGAAGCAGGATTGGCCGCCGCTTTGGGCGCATGGAAACAGGACGGGTCAGTGGTGCTGGTCCATCCGGACGTTCCGGTGACTGAACACCTTCTGGAGAACGAGCGCGTCAGCCGTTCTTGACCGAAGGCAGTTCCCCGGTGTGCGGTGCGGCAGCGACGGTATCGACAGCGCCCGTCCGGGGCTTGTGGTGCAGGTCGATGATCTCGTGGTCGTGCGAGTACGCGGGCTCTGCATCCAGTTCTTCGTTGAAGACCCAGAAACGGTAGGCGAAGAAACGGAAGATGGTGCCGAGGATCAGGCCGACCACGCTGCCTGCGATGAACAGCGAGAATTTGTCGTTGAGTTCAAGGATGTACTTGGCCACCCAGACGCAACCTGAGGCAATGAGCAGGCCCACGAAGTTCATGATGGCGAACAGCACGGCTTCGCGGACCACATTGGCCTGCTTGCGGTGGCGGAACGTCCAGAACCGGTTGGCCACCCACGAGAAAATACTGGCCACGATGGTGGCAATGGCCTTGGCCCACACTTCGCTGCCGTGCATCGGCCCGGAAAAAAGCCAGATGAAGACAGCGGAGTCGATGACAAAGGCAACACCGCCCACGGCGCCGAACTTGGCTACCTCACGCCAAAAAAGCGAGGCAAGTCCGCGGATGCGATCTGCAAGTGTGGTGATCATGACCCTCCAGGCCGTTGTAAAGATGGGCCAGTGGGCCACCTCCATTTTAGCGCCCATTTCCAAACGTTGCCCGGGACAAGGCTGGGAGAACGCCCGGAAAGCAGGCCCGGCGGCATTTAATACAGCCTAGAAAATTGCCCGGGAGGGCGGCAGAATAAGTGATCCAGCCGCCGGTTCGGTAGGCTGAACCTTGTGACTTTTCCAGTAATCGGCGTTGTTGGCGGCGGCCAGCTCGCCCGCATGATGGCCCCGCCCGCTACCGCTTTGGGCTTCGAACTGCGTGTACTTGCCGAGGGTGAGGACGTATCAGCCGTCCCCGCCGTGGCAACCGCGCCCGTCGGAGATTACAAGGACCTGGATACCCTGTTGGAGTTCGCCAAAGGCGTGGACGTCCTGACTTTCGACCACGAGCACGTCCCCACGGACCACTTGCGTGCCCTCCTGGACGCCGGCGTCAACGTGCAGCCCGGTCCTGATGCCCTGGTGAACGCCCAGGACAAGCTGGTCATGCGGGCAGCGATTGACCGTTTGGGCCTGCCCAACCCCGAATGGTCTGCGGTCGGCACCGTGGAAGACCTTGTGGAGTTCGGCGACAAGATCGGCTGGCCCGTTGTCCTGAAGACCCCTCGCGGCGGATACGACGGCAAGGGCGTCAGGATTGTAGATTCCGCCGATGAGGCGGCCGGCACTGCGGACTGGTTCCAGTCCATGAGCCCCCTGCTCGCAGAAGCCAAGGTGGACTTCAGCCGTGAACTCTCGGCCCTGGTTGCACGCACGCCAGGTGGCGAGTCCCGCGCCTGGCCGGTGGTGCACACCATCCAGGTGGACGGTGTCTGCGATGAGGTCATCGCTCCGGCCCAGAACATCCCGGTGGAGGTCGCCGCGGCTGCAGAGGAAGCCGCGTTGAGGATCGCCAACGAGCTCGGCGTCACCGGTGTCATGGCAGCAGAGCTGTTCGAAACACCCGGGGTCGGCGCAGGCTTCCTGATCAACGAACTCGCCATGCGCCCGCACAACACCGGCCACTGGACCCAGGACGGTGCCATCACCAGCCAGTTCGAACAGCACCTGCGCGCGGTCCTGGACCTGCCCCTGGGAGCCACGGACGCGTTGGCGCCCGTGACGGTCATGAAGAACTTCCTTGGCGGCGACAACCAGGATCTTTTCAGCGCTTTCCCCCTGGCCCTGGCGTACGAACCTGCAGCCAAGGTCCACTGCTACGGGAAATCCGTGCGCCCGGGACGCAAGATCGGGCACGTCAACCTTGTTGGCTCCGCAGCATCGGATGCGGACTCCGTCCGCCAACGCGCAACCGCCGTGGCAAACATCATCCGCGACGGCCGCGGACCGGCATCGACAACCCTCGAGGAGACCGAATGACGTCAGCAGCTCCAGCCCCCCTCGTAGGGCTCGTCATGGGCTCGGACTCCGACTGGCCCGTCATGGAAGCCGCGGCCGACGCCCTGGCCGAGTTCGGCATTCCGTTCGAAGCAGATGTTGTCTCCGCGCACCGCATGCCCACGGAGATGATCCGGTATGGGCAGACAGCGCATGAGCGCGGCCTGCGCGTGATCATCGCCGGTGCCGGCGGAGCCGCGCATTTGCCCGGCATGCTGGCATCGGTCACTCCTCTTCCCGTGATCGGCGTCCCCGTTCCGCTGAAGACCCTCGATGGCATGGACTCGCTGTTGTCGATCGTCCAGATGCCCGCCGGCGTACCGGTGGCCACGGTGTCGATTGCCGGAGCACGCAACGCCGGCCTGCTGGCTGTCCGCATGCTTGCTTCCGGAACCGATGAGCTCGCCACCCGCCTCCGGGAAGACCTGCAGCGCTTCGCCCAGGAGCTGAACGACGTTGCCACGAAGAAGGGCGAGAACCTGCGCAACAAGGTGGAAGAGGTCTTCTCCCCTGCCAACGCCTCGGGCCGGAGCAGCCGCTAGGAAGGCAGCGGATGACCACCATGCACAAGAATCCGAGTCAGTCCGGCGGTGCCCTGACTGATCCTGTCCGCTATCCGTCCGGGGCCAGCGCTCCGGTACGGACCAAGCGCGCCTTCGTGCTGGTCCTCCTGACCCTCTTCATTCCCGGCAGCGCCCAGATTGTGGCCGGCGACCGGAAGCTCGGGCGCACGGCCCTGCGCGTCACCCTGACCGTGTGGGCACTGGGCATCCTGACCCTGGTCATCGCCGCGGTAAACCGGACCATGCTGTTGAGCATCGTGACCCATCCGGTGGGGTCGCTGGTGATCATTGTTGTCCTGGTGGCTTTGGCGCTGGGCTGGGCGTTCCTGTTCCTGAATACCTTGCGCATCATCCGGCCCGCCCTCCTGGCCCCCGGTATGCGGCCCATCATCGCCGTGGTCCTCGCGGTGGCCACCCTTGCCGCCAGTGGTTCACTGGGTTATCTGGCCTATGTGCTGAACGTCAGTCGCAATGCAATCGGCAGCATCTTCAATGCCGGCCCCGCCATCGATCCCGTGGACGGCCGTTACAACTTCCTCATGATGGGCGGCGACGCCGGAGACGACAGGACCGGCCGCCGTCCGGACAGCCTGTCCGTCATCAGCGTTGACGCCAAAACCGGCGAGAGCGCCATCATCTCGGTGCCCCGCAACCTGCAGAACGCGCAGTTCAGCGAGGACTCGCCGATGCGCCAGGTCTACCCGGATGGCTACAACTGCGGCAACGAATGCCTGATCAACGCCGTCAATACAGAGGTCACCAACAACTACCAGGACCTCTACCCGGGCGTGGCCGACCCCGGCGCGCAAGCAACACTGGAAGCCGTCTCCGGGACCCTCGGCATCACTGTCCAGGCCTACGTCCTGGTGGACATGGATGGTTTCGCCAAGCTGATCGACGCCATGGGCGGCATCCGCATCAAGGCCGGCGGCTGGGTTCCCATCAGTGGTCCCGTGACCGACGAGGCCAACGGCATCCACGGCATGCCCGACGGCTGGATCCCCGCCGGTGACGTCCACCTCAACGGTTTCCAGGCGCTCTGGTACGGGCGGTCCCGTGAATTCGTGGATGACTACGCCCGCATCGCCCGCCAACAGTGCGTGCAGCAAGCCATGCTCAGGCAGTTGGATCCGGCCACGTTGCTGACCAAGTTCGAGGACATTGCCAATGCAGGCACCAAGGTGGTGGACTCCAACATCTCCTCCGGCCAGCTGGGCAGTTTCGTGGACCTCGCCCTGAAGTCCAAGAACCAGCCCGTCAAGCGCCTCACTATCGGGCCGCCGGACTTCGATGCGTCGTTCTCCACCGTGCCGGACTTCGACCTCATCCACGCGCGGGTGCAGGAACTGCTCACCCCCTCAGCCACGCCGAAGGCGAATGACTCCCTGGTGACGGACGGCTCCCCGGGAGCATCCGCTGTCATGGCCGGTGGCGACCTCGCTGCAGGCCTGCCTGCCGGACAGCTGCCGTCGCCGGGTTCGACTGACTTCACCCCGGTCACCACCACGCCCGATGGAACCCCCATCACGGAAGAGCTGCTCAATGGCCTCAAGGCCCAGGGTGATGAGCAGGGCATCCGCGACCTCGTGGCAACCAACGGGCAGTGCGCCCCGCTGTAGGCCCCGCAGCCGCTCCATCCCACGTTCAGCGCGACGATAAGGACTTTCCTTCGTGTACCAGATTGAGAATGTTTTGCGACCCTACGCCTGGGGTTCGACGACGGCGATCGCCGGCTTGCTGGGGCGGCCGGCATCAGGTGGGCCGGAGGCTGAACTGTGGATCGGGGCCCACCCTGACTCGCCGTCCACGGCCATCCATCCCAATGGCGTCACCCAGCCGCTGGATGCACTGATCGCCAAGGACCCCGCGCATTTCCTGGGCGGGGAGAGCGTGGCCGCCTTTGGGCCGAGGCTGCCGTTCTTGACCAAGATCCTGGCCGCTGACCAACCTTTGTCCCTGCAGGTCCATCCCAGCCTGGAGCAGGCGCGGGAAGGCTTCGCCCGGGAGAACGCAGCGGGCATCGCGGCAGACGCGGCCCACCGCAACTACCGGGACGACAACCACAAGCCCGAGATGATTTTTGCCCTGACCCCGTTCCGGGCGCTGTGCGGGTTCAGGTCCCCCGCTGCCTCCAGGGCGATCTTTGAACATCTGGCTTCGGTGCTGGAATCGGCGGCCCTGGATGTTCCGGAGATCATCAAGGGTGTCATCTCCGACCTTGGCCTGCCCGTGGAAGAGGAAGCGCTCCGGGCAGCGTTTACCCGACTCATTCAGGGCGGCACGGAAGCCACCGAGGCCATTCAGGAAATCGAGGCCGTGCTCCGGGCAGGCGCCCCGCAGGAACCGCATGAGGACGCCCTGACCGCCATGGTCGGCATCAATGAGGCCTTCCCCGGTGATCCCGGCGTCCTCATCTCGCTCCTGTTGAACCACCTGTCGCTGCAGCCTGGCCAGGCCGTCTATCTCCCGGCCGGCAACGTCCATGCCTACCTCCAGGGTATGGGCGTGGAAGTCATGGCCTCGTCCGACAACGTGCTGCGCGGAGGTCTGACGCCCAAGCACGTGGACGTCCCTGAGCTTCTCAGGACTGTCCGTTTCGAATCGCTGGGTGTTCCCCGTGTGGAAGCGGTCCGTACCCCGTTCGGACAGGAGTTGTACCAGCCCCCGTTCGAGGAGTTCCAGCTGCAGCGCATCGAATTGGAACCCGGCGCCGAACCGGTGCCTTTGGCACAGTCCGGGCCGGCCGTCGTCGTGGTTGTTGCCGGCACCGTGGTGCTGGACTCCCCGAAGAGCGACCTCCGGCTCCAGCGCGGTGATGCCGCCTTCATCCCCGACGTGGAGAACCCCGTGAACGTGCACTCCGTTCAAGGCGCCACAGAGACCAGCATCGCCTTTGCCGTAACCACGGGGCTGGTGAAGTAGGCGTGGAGTTTTTCCTGCAGACACCTGCGTGGGCAGAGGTGCAGCGTTCGCTGGGCCGACGCGTCCACCAGCGCTCGGGCACGGGGTGGAGCTTCCTCGCCATCGAGGAGAAGAATCCTGCGGGCAAGGTGATCTACGCACCTTACGGCCCGGTGGCCACCTCGGTGACGGCCTTTGATGCCGCCACGGCCGCCTTGGTGGAGCTCGCCCGCAAGGAACATGCCGTGTTTGTCCGCATGGAACCCGTGGACGCGGGTTTCGCAGCGTCCGACGCCGGCCCCCTCCTTCGCGCCCGGGGGCTGCGTCCGGCGCCGGTCAACCAGCAGCCCGAGTTGAGCTGGGTGGTTGACCTTGGCGGCGACTTCAAGGATGTCCTTGCCGGCATGAAGCCGACCAACCGGAACCTCTACCGGAACATCCACAAAAAGGGTGTGACGTTCCGTTCCTCACAGGACCCCGCAGACATTTCCATCCTGCTCCACTTCCTGCACCTGACAGCGGCACGTAACGGCTTCAAACCGCAAAGCGACGAGTACCTGGCCACCGTGGCACAGTCCTTGCTGCCCGCAGGCGCCGGAACCCTCTTCATTGCCGAACTGGACGGCGAACCGATCGCCGCGGCCTTCGCCTACGATTCCGCCGATACCCGCGTCTACGCCCATGCAGCACTTGACGACACCCACCGGAAACTCAGCGCAGGCATCCCCTTGCTGGTGACGCTCATGGCCGATGCCAAGGAGAAGGGCCTCAAGCATGTGGACCTCTGGGGCGTGGCGCCAGAGGACGAACCCGACCACAAATGGGCAGGTTTCACGGCGTTCAAGAAGTCCTTCGGCGGCCGTGAGGTCTCCTACCCCGGCACGTGGGACCTTCCGGTCAACAAACTCCGCTATGGCGCCTACCAACTGGCCAGGGGCCTCCGCGACAAACTCCGCTAGAACAACAGAAGGACGGCAGGATGCTCCTGCCGTCCTTCTGTTGTTTTATGGGCTTACTTGCGCGCGTACGTCTCCCACTTGGAGGCGTGGTGCTCTGCGTCCACGAAACGCACCGTGCCGGACTTGGAGCGCATCACGATCGACTGGGTAACCACACGGTCCTTCTGGTAGCGCACGCCACGCAGGAGGTCGCCGTCGGTAATGCCGGTTGCCGCGAAGTAGCAGTTGTCCGAGGTGACGAGGTCGTTGGTGGACAGGACCCGGTCAAGGTCGTGTCCGGCGTCGATGGCCTTCTGCTTTTCCTCATCCGAGGTGGGCCACAAACGGCCCTGGATGACGCCGCCGAGGGACTTGATGGCACAGGCGGCCACGATGCCCTCGGGAGTTCCGCCGATGCCCATGAGGGCGTCCACGCCGGTACCGGAACGTGCGGCGGCAATGGCGCCGGCCACGTCACCGTCCATGATGAACTTGGTGCGGGCCCCGGCCTCGCGGATTTCCTCCACCAGCGGGCGGTGGCGGTCGCGGTCAAGGATCATGACATTGAGTTGGTTGACCTTCACGCCCTTGGCCTTGGCGATCAGGTGCAGGTTCTGCTTGACCGGAAGGCGGAGGTCCACCATGTCGGCGGCTTCAGGGCCGGTGACGAGCTTCTCCATGTAGAAGACAGCCGAAGGATCGAACATGGAGCCGCGTTCGGCTACCGCCAGGACGGCGAGGGCGTTGTTGATGCCCAGGGCGGTGAGGCGCGTTCCATCGATGGGGTCGACGGCGACGTCGCACTCAGGGCCGGTGCCATCGCCAACCTGTTCACCATTGAACAGCATGGGGGCTTCGTCCTTTTCACCCTCACCGATCACCACGACGCCGTTGAAGTGGACAGTGTGGAGGAATGAGCGCATGGCGTCGACGGCGGCACCGTCGGCCTTGTTCTTGTCGCCGAAACCTACCCAGTGGCCACCGGCAATGGCCGCGGCCTCAGTGACACGGACGAGTTCCAGCGCAAGGTTGCGGTCTGGCTCGTCAGTGCCGACGGCGAGCGACGGCGAAATCGTGGAATACTGCTGGGTCATTGGTGCAGGAGACACTTGAACCTCTTCTTCGAGTGACGATTCACGGGACCGGACACGGTTGCACGAGGCGACCTGGGGTCCCTCTACCAACGATCATAGTCGGCGCACCGCCGCGGAGTCGCTGGATGACCACGCCCCGGACAACAGACGGTGAGGTTGCCGGTTGTGTGTTCGGAGCCGCCATAAGGGACTATGGAAGGGTGAGTGAAACGCAGGACAAGCCAGCCGCCGGCAACAACCCCGCCGGTGCACAGGCACACCGGAACAGCGCCCCGGATGCCACCGATGCCCCGTTCAAACCCGTCATTCCGGCAAAAGCCGCCAAGCGGGCCAACGCTTCGGTGATCGGCATGGTCATTGCACTGGTGCTCTGTGTCCTCGCTTTCCTTCCCGTGGTGCTGATGAATCCGGCGCCCAAGGGCGAAGGCTTCCGCCCGGAGGTGGACGTTGCTTCTGCCGCGCGGAATGCCGGCGATGTGGCCGGATTCACACCCGTCACACCCGATACGGGCGACACATTCACCCCCAACTACGCGCGGTGGGAATCGGGAACCTCCACCGGCGTGCCCACTTGGGAGGTCGGTTACCTGACGCCCAAGGAGGCGTTTATCGGCCTCACCCAGACCAGTCAGGCCAATCCCACCTGGGTCCTCCAGCAGACCGGCAACCTGCCCTTGACCGGAACCAGGAATGCGGGCGGACAGGAGTGGGAACTGCGGGATTCGGGCAAGGACAAGCGCAGCATGGTGCTCGAATACCGCGGCACCACCATCATCCTGAGCGGCACTGCCAGCCTGGACGAGTTCGCGGAGCTGGCGGCCGCCGTCGTGAAATCCGCGGACCAGGCACCTGCCGCAAGCAGCGCACCCGCGGCCTGACATCGTTTCGCAACACTTCCCGCTCCCCGGCACCGGCCCCGTAAAGTAATAAGGTGCCTACTAATCTGACTCCGGCCCTGGCCTGGCAACGCCTGCGCGAGGGCAATGAACGTTTTGTTTCCGGCGAATCCCAGCACCCCAACCAGGATGCTTCCCGCCGCTCCTCCCTCCTTGAGGGACAGAATCCCTTTGCCGTTATCTTTGGCTGCGCCGACTCGCGCCTGGCGGCCGAAATCATCTTCGACCTCGGTCTTGGCGATGCCTTCGTGGTGCGCACGGCAGGCCAAGTGATCGATGACGCGGTCCTTGGCTCCCTGGAGTACAGCATCAGTCAACTCAAGGTTCCGCTGATCGCCATCCTGGGCCACGACAGCTGCGGCGCCGTGTCGGCCACCAAGGGAGCCGTGGAAACCGGAGAGATGCCGCCGGGCTTCATCCGCGACCTCGTTGAACGCATCACCCCCTCGGTGTTGACCGCCAAGCGCAACGGCCAGGAAGACGTCAACGAGATGGTGGTGGAACACGTCAAGCAGACCGCCGATCGGCTCGCAGACAGCTCACGTGTGATTTCCGACGCCATCGAAGAGGGCCGTGTTGCTGTGATCGGCCTCTCCTACAAGCTCGATGAGGGCCAGGCGGCCCTTGTTTCCGCGATCGGACAGGTCTAGGACCACGTGCCCCGGCCCCGTGGCCGGGGCACGTAGCACTGCCTTCCGGGTTTTCGGTGGAGCCCGCAATCGCCATAAGCTAGCCCCATGACTTCCACCACTGAGTTCCGTATTGAACATGACACGATGGGCGAAGTTCGCGTCCCCGTGAACGCCCTGTACCGCGCACAGACGCAGCGTGCTGTGGAGAACTTTCCGATCTCCGGCAAGACGCTGGAACGCGCCCACATTGAGGCACTTGCCCGCGTCAAGAAGGCCGCTGCACTCGCGAACGCCGAACTGGGGGTGCTCGATGGCGAGCTCGCCGAGGCAATCGCTGCAGCTGCCGATGAGGTTGCGACCGGCAAGTACGACGGCGACTTCCCGATCGACGTCTTCCAGACCGGCTCCGGCACGTCCTCCAACATGAACACCAACGAGGTCATCGCCGAGCTCGCTACCCGTGCCCTCGCCGCCGGCGGAAGCGACAAGGTGGTCCACCCCAACGACCACGTGAACGCTTCCCAGTCGTCCAACGACGTCTTCCCTACATCCGTCCACGTTGCGGCAACCTCGGCCCTGATCAATGACCTGATCCCGGCCCTGGAGTACCTGGCAGCATCCCTCGAACGCAAGGCTGCGGAGTTCAAGGACGTCGTCAAGTCCGGCCGCACGCACCTCATGGACGCAACCCCGGTCACGCTGGGCCAGGAGTTCGGCGGATACGCAGCCCAGGTGCGCTACGGCATCGAGCGCATCAACGCAGCACTCCCCCGTGTCGCAGAGGTTCCCCTGGGCGGCACCGCCGTGGGCACGGGCATCAACACTCCCGCCGGCTTCCCGGAGCGCGTGATCGAACTCCTCGCCGCCGACACCGGCCTTCCCCTGACGGAAGCCCGCGACCACTTTGAAGCCCAGGCCAACCGCGACGGCCTGATCGAAGGCTCCAGCCAGCTGCGCAACATCGCGATCTCCTTCATGAAGATCAACAACGACCTCCGCTGGATGGGTTCCGGTCCCAACACCGGCCTCGGCGAGATCGCCATCCCGGACCTGCAGCCCGGCTCCTCGATCATGCCCGGCAAGGTCAACCCCGTCATCTGCGAGGCCTCCATCATGGTGTGCGCCCAGGTCATCGGCAACGACACCGCCATCGCCTGGTCCGGCACCAACGGCGCTTTCGAGCTCAATGTCGGCATCCCCGTCATGGCGGCCAACCTGCTTGAATCCATCCGCCTGCTGGCCAACACCAGCCGCGTCATGGCCGACAAGATGATCGACGGCATTACCGCCAACGTGGAGCGCGCCCGCTTCCTGGCCGAGGCTTCCCCGTCCATCGTGACGCCGCTGAACAAGTACATCGGCTACGAAAACGCCGCCAAGATCGCCAAGCTCGCTGTCAACGAAGGCCTGACGGTTCGCCAGGCTACCGAGAAGCTCGGCTTCGTCGGCGAAGGCGAGGGCAAAGTTTCCGAGGCTGACCTGGACAAGGCCCTGGACGTCACCACCATGACGTCGCCGGCGCACAAGGCATAACTGCCGGAGCAAGACCCAAAGTACGACGACGGCCGGTACCTTCCGCACGGAAGGTACCGGCCGTCGTCGTACTTGCTGGATGTGAGGAGTGACACCCCGCCATCTTTTTGCACTATTAATTAAGAAGTGCAAAACTTTACTTTGTGGAAAATAGTGCAAATACTGACGGCGGACTGCGTGAACGCAAGCGCGCTGCCACCCGGCAGGCGATCACCGCCGTCGCGCGTTCCCTGACCGCTGACCACGGCCTCAACGGCTACACCGTCGAGGAAGTCTGCCAGGAAGCGGGCATTTCCCGGCGCACTTTCTTCAACTACTTCCATTCCAAGGAAGACGCCGTGATCGGCGCTTTCTCCGACGATTTGCCGCCCGACGCGCTGGAGTCGTTCAACCGGGATCCGCGCCGACGGAAAGACAGCATCTCCGGCACGCTGCTGGCGGCCCTCTACCGCCTGACGCTGGACATCGTGGAACGCTCCACCATCAGCCGCGCCGAAGTCCACCAGCTCATCGCTGCCATCAAGGCGGAGCCCCAACTCCTGGGCAGGATGACGTTGGAGGGCGAGGCGAAGGAACAGCAATTCACCGAACTGATCGCCGCGCGGGAGGGATTGTCCCCTGACCACCCGGAGATCGTCATGGCGGCGGCAGTCTTCGGTGCCGTCAGCAAGAAGACAGCCCAGCAGTTCTTCTCGCAGGACAACATCAGGCCCTACCGCGAGCTGCTGGACCAGAACCTCGCGGCCGCCCGGAAACTCTTTTCACAACCGCTGGACACATCCGCAGAACCTTCGAAGGACCTCCCATGAGTACTGTCTCCAAAGCGGCCGAACCGTTGCTGCTGACCCAGAAGAGAATCTGGATCATCTTCTCCGCGCTGATTGCAGGCATGCTCCTGTCCAGCCTGGACCAAACCATCGTGTCCACTGCCATGCCCACCATCGTGGGAAAGCTCGGCGGCGTGGAACACCAAGCCTGGATCACCACCGCGTACCTCCTGGCCACCACGATCGTCATGCCCATCTACGGCAAATTCGGCGATATCCTCGGCCGCCGCAACCTCTTCCTGGTAGCCATCGCCCTGTTCACCCTGGCATCGGTCGGCTGTGCTTTCGCTACCGACTTCTGGGGCTTCGTGATTTTCCGTGCCATCCAAGGCCTGGGCGGTGGTGGCCTGATGATCCTGTCGCAGGCCATCATTGCGGACATCGTGCCCGCCAACGAGCGTGGCAAATACATGGGTCCGCTGGGTGCGATCTTCGGCCTGTCAGCGGTGGCCGGCCCCTTGCTGGGCGGCTTCTTTGTCGACCACCTGACGTGGGAGTGGGCCTTCTACATCAACATCCCGATCGGCATCGCAGCCTTCATCACGGCCTGGTTCACGCTGACCCTGCCCAACAAGAAGGCAGAGAAGAAGATCGACATCCTCGGTGTCCTCTTCCTGTCCGCCGCCACCACCTGCCTGATCTTCTTCACCGACTTCGGCGGCAAGAAGGAGGAAGGCTGGGACTCGCCGCTCACCTGGGCCTTCGGTGCGGGCATGGTGGTGGCCGCTGCCGCCTTTGTCATGGCCGAGCGCCGGGCAGAGGACCCCATCATTCCGCTGAGCCTGTTCCGCAACCCGATCTTCATCAACGCCACAGCCATCGGATTCACCCTGGGCCTGGGCATGTTTGCCGCGATCGCTTTTGTGCCCACGTTCCTGCAGATGTCCTCAGGTACATCGGCTGCCGAGTCCGGCCTGCTCATGCTCCCGATGATGGTGGGCCTCATGGGAACCTCCATCTTCTCCGGAATCCGGATTTCCAAAACGGGAAAGTACAAGCTCTATCCGATCCTGGGAGCCGCACTGACCATTGCCGCCATGCTGTGGCTGACCACCCTGGCCGCGGACACGCCCATCTTCGTCATCTGCGTGCAGCTCTTCATCTTCGGAGCGGGTCTTGGCCTGATCATGCAGGTGATCGTGCTCGTGGTGCAGAACTCAGTGCCCGCGGACCAGATCGGTACCGCTACCAGCACCAACAACTACTTCCGCGAGGTTGGCGCCTCGCTGGGCGTAGCTGTGTTCGGGTCAATCTTCACCAACCGCTTGGCCGAGTCCCTGACGGAAGCCTTCACCGGTGCAGGCGCGTCGGCGGAGCAGGCATCCCGGTCCACCAGCACCCTCGACCCGCAGGCGCTGTCCCAATTGCCGGACCAGCTCCGGGACGCGATCGTCAACGCGTACGCAAACTCGCTGGCACCGGTGTTCTGGTACCTGGTTCCCTTCATCGGAATCGCCCTGCTGCTGGCCATCACGCTCAAGCAGATTCCCCTCTCCGACACGGCAGGGATGGTGGCCCGTGGCGAGGCAGTAGGTGGCGCCGAAGCAGAACGCCTGGAGGCCAAGCGCCTGGACTCAGCCAACCCCGGATCCGGGCCGGCCGTTGATGACGCTGACAAGGACCGTCCAACCGCCGGGGCGGCACACCGGTAGCAGTTAGTCCTCTGTTTGGTAGGCCACGGGACCTTCGGGTTCCGTGGCCAGCCGTATGGCCTCGAGGTTTCCCGCACTCATATCCGGCAGTTCATCCAGTCCGAACCATCCGACATCCACTGATTCGTCGTCGTTGACCGTGGCTTCGCCGGAGATGTAGCGGCAGCGGAAAGTGATGTCCAGGAAGTCGCACTCGTCGCCGTTGGGGAAGGTCACCGGCCCCACCACCCCAACCCCAAGGATCCGCTCCGTCTCGGCCACCACGGCTGTTTCCTCGAAGATCTCCCGGACGAGTCCCGGCGCCGGGTGCTCGCCCGGCTCCAGGATGCCGGTGATGAGGGTCCAATGCCCGTTGTCGGCACGTTGGCAGAGGAGCACCCTGCCGTCGTCGTCGAAGACCACGCCGCGGACGGCAGGCAGCCAGAGGGGGTCGTGGCCGATTTTTTCCCGCAGTTTGAGCACGAATTCAGGGGCACCCATGGGGCCAGCTTACGGCGTCATGCAGGCAGCAGCACCATGGCCGCAGCCGCACCGGCGAGCATGAAGGGGCCGAACGGAATCGCGGAGCGGAGCGTTCCCCGCCGGGCGAGGAGCAGGGCCAGGCTCCAGAGCCCGCCCAGCAGGAATGCCGCAAACGTCCCGGCAAAGAGGTGTTGCCATCCCAGGTACCCCAGATACAGGCCCAGCACGCCTGCAAGCTTCACGTCCCCGAACCCCATACCGGGCGGATGGATGAGCCTCAGCACGAAGTAGAAAACCCACAGCACGGCTGCCCCTGCGATGACACCGAGCCCGGGAATTCCGAACAGGGACGCGTCGGCAGCCCTCCCGGTACCAGGCACCGCGAAAGCGGCCACAGCAGCGGCGAGCAGGAGCACGCCGGCGATCCCATACGACGGAAAGACGATGCGGTTGGGAAGCAGATGGCTGCGAACATCGATGACCGTGAGCCGTACCGCCATGACGAGGTAGTAGGCGCACGCCAGCAGCACCAGCCAGAAGCCCACGGGGCAGGCATTCCACAGTTCTGCGAGTCGTCGGATCACCCTCGGATGCTATCCCGATTCCGGCCCCCGGCACTGGTGGACGCGTAGGTAAACTGTGGATATGGGGCGTTTCGGTGGTACTGGTTCGGAATTCAACCCTGCAAACGCACAGGGCAGTCCCATCAATGACTCGTCCTCCACATTCCGCAACCTGTGCAGGTCCTCACCGTGGAAATGGAACAGCCTCCGCTTCGAATACCTCGAACGGCCGGGCACCGGGGCAGCGCTCGTGCGGGCGTGGCTGAGGCGTCCTGGAGCCCTTCGGCTCGAAACGCCGGACGGTCAGCTGCTCCATAGCACCACGGGCATCAACGATTCGCGGGATGACCTGTATGTCAGTGCGACGCGGCGCTCGTGGTTGCTGCCGCCGCACCTTGTCACTCCGGTCCATGACGACGCCGGACTCGTCCGCCGTCGTCCCGAGGCCGCGTACGGAGAGCCGTCCTTCGGCAACGGGAGGCTGGCGGCCGCACTGGATCCCGTGGAACTCGCCGGCAACGCCCCGGCTCCCTTGGAGTTCCCGGATGCGAATCCCGTGTCCATGGACGAGCCCCGGATGGTGGACCACGAGGGCCGTCCCGCCCTCGAAACCGTGGTGATCCGGGGACGCACCTACAACCCCTCGGATCCTGCCGAGCCGCTGGCCCATCCAGGGAGGACACTGATCAGGATTGATGCCGCGACGGGTGTCTGCGTTGCCAGCCAGTCCCTTGACGGGGAAACCAGCGGCAAGGGGCACTGGCTCAGAATCCTGGCTGTTGACGAATACATGCTCGATGACCTGTTCCTGGCCGAATCCATGAACCTGACCGACGTGCGCCAGCATATTTCCTGGGACATCGGGCCTGCAGCCTGACGGGCAGGGTGGACCCGCCACGGGCCTCGCCCAACTGCGGCTAGACTACGGCGATGACATCACTGGCAGACATCTGGCCCCCCTTCGGACTTACCCTCGCTACCCCGCGGTTGGTTCTTCGCCCGATTCTCGACGCCGACATCCCGGCTGCGGTTGCTGCGGCAAGGTCAGGCATCCACGAACCAGGCAGGAACCCGTTCAGCACCCCATGGTCCGAGCTACCCAACGACGAACTGGCCCCAAACATGGCCCAGTGGTATTGGCGCTGCCGGGCGGGATTCACGCCCGACGACTGGACGCTCCTCCTCGGCGTTTGGCAGGACGATGAATTCCTGGGCGTGCAGGACATCGCAGCCAGGAACTTCGGTGTCCTCAAGACGGTCCGCACGGGCTCCTGGTTGAAGCAAGCGGCACAAGGCCGCGGCGTCGGCACGGAGATGCGTGCCGCCGTCGTCGGCTACGCGTTCGATTACCTGCAAGCGGAAGTGGCCGAGTCGGAAGCCGCAGTGTGGAACAAGCAATCCCTCGGCGTCTCCACCACCCTGGGCTACGAACCCAACGGGACCGTCCGCCACACTTGGGGCGCCACAGTGGAAGAAGTCCAAAAGGTCCGCCTCATACCCACCACCTTCAAACGCCCCGACTGGACCCTCACAGTCCAAGGCCACGAAGGGCTGAAATCGTATCTGGGACTCTGACCTGCGACACGACGGACCCGGCCGCGGCTTGCTCTGGTGAACAAGCCGCGGCAGTACCCCTCTTAGATTTCTGCCCCTTCAAGCAACTCCGTCACCAGGGCCGCAATCGGAGACCTCTCGGAACGCGTCAGCGTGATGTGGCCGAACAGCGGATGTCCCTTCAGCGTCTCGACGACGGCCGCCACACCGTCGTGCCTGCCGACCCTGAGGTTGTCACGCTGGGCGACGTCGTGGGTGAGGACGATCTTGGAGTTCTGTCCGATCCGGCTCATGACAGTCAGGAGGACGTTCTTTTCCAGGGACTGTGCCTCGTCCACGATCACGAAGGCGTCGTGGAGCGAGCGCCCGCGGATATGGGTGAGCGGCAGGACTTCCAGCATGCCGCGGTCCATGACTTCCTCAACAACCTCCTGGCTGACCAATGCACCCAGGGTGTCGAAGACCGCCTGGGCCCAGGGGTTCATCTTTTCGGCTTCGGATCCCGGCAGGTAGCCGAGTTCCTGGCCGCCCACGGCGTAGAGGGGCCGGAAGACCACTACCTTGCGGTGTTCGCGGCGTTCCAGGACGGCCTCGAGGCCGGCGCAGAGTGCGAGCGCCGACTTGCCCGTTCCCGCGCGACCGCCGATCGAGACGATGCCTACGGAAGGGTCCATGAGGAGGTCAATGGCCAGGCGCTGTTCGGCTGAGCGACCGTGGAGACCGAAGACATCCCGGTCGCCTTTGACGAGCCGCACCTGCTTGTCGGAGCCAACCCGGCCAAGGGCCGATCCGCGGTTGGAGAGCAGCACGAGCCCTGTATTGACGGGCAGTTCTGCTGCAGCGGGGATGAAGACGGGTTCGTGGCCGTAGAGGGTGGTGATCTCGCCTTCTGTGGCCTCCACTTCGGCCATGCCGGTCCAGCCGGAGTCTTTGACGAGTTCGTTGCGGTATTCATCGGCATGCAGGCCCATGGCTGAGGCTTTGACGCGCATGGGAAGGTCTTTGGAAACAACAGTGACGTTGTGGCCTTCATTGGCCAGGTTCTTCGCGACGGCCAGGATACGGCTGTCGTTGTCACCGCCACGGAACCCTGCCGGCAGGACGTCCGGCGAGATATGGTTCAGCTCCACCCTGAGCAGACCACCCTCGGTTCCTATGGGTATGGCGTGGTTCAGACCGCCGTGTTCCGTACGGAGATCGTCCAGGAGTCGCAGGGCCTTCCGGGCAAAGTAGCCAAGTTCGGGGTCGTGCCGTTTGCCTTCCAGTTCGCTGATGACCACGATCGGCACGATCACCTCGTGTTCGGCGAAACGCAGCAAGGCGTTTGGATCCGAGAGGAGGACGGACGTGTCGATCACGTAACTGCGGCCAGCAGCGGACGCGCCGGTCCGCTTCGCTTGTGTGGCCCGCTTGCGAGAGGTAGCTGCACTTTCCCCGTCGGAAACCATTGCGGGCAGTTGCTCAGAAATAGCCACATCGACTCCAGCCCCGGGCGGTTGCCCGGCTTTATGGTGAAGCGGCTCGGCCGGAAGGCCGGGCGTGGCCTCCCCTGTAACTGGTGCGCTGATCCGCTCCATCTACTGGCCTCCCCGATCAGCGGGCGGTTTTGCCTGCTGATGGGATTAACGTAATCCTGACCACATGCATTTCCGCAATCATCGGGCGGCAAGTCGCGTGACGGGTGTGTGAATTCCACGTAAACCACGCCGCCGGTGGGCGGTGGCGGTGGTTCAGGATCCGAAGCGCCGTTGGCGGCCCGCGTAGTCCCGCAAGGCGCGGAGGAAGTCCACCTTGCGGAATGCCGGCCACAGGGCTTCGCAGAAGTAGAACTCGCTGTACGCGCTTTGCCACATGAGGAAGCCGGAAAGCCGTTGCTCGCCCGATGTGCGGATCACGAGGTCGGGATCGGGCTGGCCGCGGGTGTAGAGGAAGCGGGAGATGTCGTCCACTGAGAGCTCGTCGGCGACCTCGGTGATGCTTCTGCCCTTTGCTGCCGCATCGTGGAGCAGCTCGCGCACGGCATCAACGATTTCGCGACGGCCACCATAACCGACGGCCACGTTGACGTGGATTTTCTCGTGGACCGGAGTGCGCGCAGTGAGTTTGTTGAGCCGCTCGGCGAGGTAGTCGGGCAGGAGTTCGGGGACGCCCATGGCGTGGACGGAAATGTCTTCGTTCTCGTCCAGGCGGTCCATGGTGTTGGCGATGATCCCCATCAGCAGGTCCAGTTCTTCGCCGGACCTGTTCATGTTGTCGGTAGACAGCATGTAGAGGGTGACCACTTTGACGCCCAGTTCCTGGCACCAGCCAAGGAATTCGTGGATCTTGTCCGCCCCCGCCTGGTGGCCCTGGCTGGTGGGAGCGTTGAACTGGCGGGCCCAGCGGCGGTTGCCGTCCACCATGACGCCTATGTGCCTGGGGATCTTGTCCTGCTTGAGGGACTGCAGGAGCTGGCGTTCGTAGAAGCCATAGAGGAAACCGGGCAGTTCCACCGGACTCTCACCTGACTTCCTTCTGTGTACGACGACGGCGCACATCCAAGGCTACCTTCCCCAACCGTCCGGCTGCTGCAGCCGAACCCTGATGAGCAGGGAAATTTGAGCTACCAGTCAGTAACTTACCGAACCGTAGGTTACTCTTTAACAATGGCCGAACTGCTCGTCACCAAGCCCCTTTGGCGTGGATGGATCCATGCCGTGGCCACACCTTTCGCGTTGGCTGCAGGCATTGTCCTGGTTGCCCTCGCTCCTACGGCGGACCGGAAAATCACCTCCGCCGTCTATGCCCTGACGGGGATCCTCCTCTTCGGCGTCAGCGCGGTCTACCACCGCGGCAACTGGAGCCCCAAGGTCCGTATGGTGCTCAAGAGGCTGGACCACACCAACATCATGCTGGTCATCGCAGGAAGCTACACTCCCCTGGCGTGGCCGCTCCTGGAACGCTCCCAGGCTGTGACGCTGCTGTGGCTCATCTGGTCCGGGGCGATCGTCGGCGTCCTCTTCCGCATCATCTGGACCCACGCGCCCCGGTGGTTGTACGTGCCTGTCTACGTGGCCCTTGGCTGCGGCGCCCTGTTTTACCTTCCGCAGTTTTTCGCCGCCAACGCTCCCGCAGCGGTCCTCATCTGCGTGGGCGGTGCCCTCTACATCGCCGGTGCGGTGTTCTATGGCATCAAGCGGCCGAATTTCAGCATGAAACACTTCGGCTTCCACGAACTCTTCCACGCCTTCACCGTGCTGGCCTTCACGGCACACTTCATAGCGATCATGATGGCCGTACTCAGTCCAGGCCCGATTTAGGACTCCAACGCCGGTATCCGCGCAAGCCCGGCCTCAAGCTCCGCAACGGTACCGGGCTCGCTCCAGCCGGCCACCCGCCGTCGTCATCAGCCTGGACGGCAACCACCGGGCCGGCCCAGGACGTTTTCAGCCCCGGGCCAGCGGTTTCCGTTCCCCTCAGCGGGTCCCGGTTCCGGCATCGCCGTTCTCATCCGCAGCGTCCCCGGCATCAGCCTGGGCGGCAAGGCGGGCCTCTTCCACTTGGGCGCGGTACCGCACCCGGCGGATACGGCGCACCATGTCCACGATCAGGAACGTCGTGAGGATCACGATGAAGGCCGTCAGCACGAAGCCCCAGGTACCGGGCGTCACCTGGTCCTCGGACAGGCCGGGCCGCAGCGAAGGTGTCGGCGCCGGCGACGGGCTGACAGACAGGGCGAGGAGCAAGTGGTGCACGTTGAAACCTTCTATGGGAGCTGATGCAAGCCGGCTGGCCTCATCCGGAGCCCGCAGCAGCAGCCGGCAGGCAACTTCTACGAACGATAGAAACTAGCTGGTACCTATCTTATCCCCGCAAAGAGATCCTTTTCAGGCAACTCCGACTCCACTGTGGACTTGACCAGCGTGTAGTCCTCCCACGGCCATGCCGTTCGCTGCAGGTCCGGAGAAACAGCAAAGAAGAAACCGACAGGATCGATCTGGGTCCGGTGGGCGCGCAGGGCGTCGTCGCGCACTTCGAAGAAATCGCCGCAGTCCACCTGCGTGGTGGTCTGGTGTCCGGGGGGCGGCGCTGTGTGGCCTTCGGCATCGGCCTCGAGCCAGGCGGCCAGGCGCTCCGCGTAGGGCGACTGCAGGCCTGCTTCCTCCAAGGCGAAGTGGAGTGCACGGAACCGTTCCGGACTGAAGGCACGGTCGTAGTAGAGCTTGCTGGGCGCCCAGGGCTCTCCTGTACCTGGATACCGGTCCCGGTCACCAGCGGCTTCGAAGGCCTCGACGGCTACTTTATGGGCCATGATGTGATCCGGGTGCGGATACCCGCCGTTTTCGTCGTAGCTGATGATCACGTGCGGTTTGAAGTCACGAACCAGGCGGACCAGGGGTGCCGCGGCGCGTTCCAACGGCTGCAGCGCGAAGCAGCCGGCAGGCAGCGGCGGAAGCGGATCGCCCTCCGGCAGCCCCGAATCCACAAAACCGAGCCAGCGCTGGCGGATACCCAGTACCGCGGCCGCATTGGCCATCTCCAGGCGGCGGGCGCCGGCCATGTCCCGTTTGGGATGCGGGGCATCCTCCATGGCAGGGTTCTGGATGTCACCGCGGGAGCCGTCCGTGCACGTTGCCACCATGACGTCCACACCGTTGGCGGCGTACATCGCCATGGTGGCTGCACCCTTGCTGGACTCGTCGTCCGGATGGGCGTGGACGGCGAGCAGGCGCAACTGCTGATCGGAACTGCTGGACGCTGTCACGTGACGGCTCCTCTTTCATGAACGGTGCTGAAAAGGCTGTGCGGGAGATACCGGGATCCGCACTAAACTGGATGGGTGACTTCAGAGGACCTATCGGCCACCGAACTTCCGGCAAGCAACAGCCTAGCCAATCGCTACGGCGGCCAAAAGCGCGGCATGGCACGGAAGACCAAGCGGAACATCGTCATTGCCGCCTTGGTCTTGGGCATCGGCTTCGCGGCCTATGTGGCCACGGGTTCGGCGCAGGCTCCGGTCACGTTCAAGGACATCGGCTACAGCACCATCGACGGCACCCAGGCCGAGGTGGACTACCAGGTCACCAAGTACCCGGGCGCCACTGCCAAGTGCGCCGTGAAAGCCATGGATTCCAAGTTCGCCGTGGTGGGATGGAAGGTCGTGGAGGTCGGCCCGAACCAGCCGGAGGAAAACGCCGACGGCGGCCGGACCACCGCCCAGCGCACGGTCCTGAGGACCGAATCACCTGCTGTTTCCGGTGTGGTGGACAGCTGCTGGATCGTGGACAGCGGCAAATAGCGCCCCATGTGATGTGCAACTCAACCGGTTTGGGTTCATCCAAAGGATTTACTACAATGGATGAAACCTTCACCCCGTTAAGTTGGTTACTGAGTTTCAGAGTGGCCACCTCGGCGGGGTCTTTTGCTTGTCAGATCAAGAGGAGAAATCCGTGTCTACCACCAACGGCGCCACTGCAGCTTGGCTTACCCAGGAAGCTTTCGACCGCTTGAAGGCTGAGCTGGACCACCTTTCCGGCGCTGGCCGGGCGGAAATTGTCCAGAAGATCGATGCCGCACGCCAGGAAGGCGACCTCAAGGAAAACGGCGGCTACCACGCAGCCAAGGAAGAGCAGGGCAAGATCGAAGCCCGCATCCGCCAGCTCACCGTGCTGCTCCGCGATGCCCAGGTGGGAGAATCCCCCGCAGACGACGGAATCGTTGAGCCCGGCATGCTGGTGGTTGCCCGCATCGCTGGAGACGAAGAGAAGTTCCTTCTGGGTTCCCGCGAAATTGCCGGCGATTCAGACATCGACGTCTTCAGCGAGAAGTCGCCGCTGGGCGCTGCCATCATGGGCCACAAGGAGGGCGACAAGCTGAGCTACACCGCCCCCAACGGCAAGGAAATCCCGGTGGAGATCGTCTCCGCCAAGCCGTACGTCGGCTAAGACGCCCCACAAAAACGCCGGCCATCCGTTCACGGATGGCCGGCGTTTTGCGTACCCGGCTCCCCCAACTGGGTAGCATTTGTGCGCGTTTTGAGCTCCCAAAACGCGCACAAATGCGACCTAGTTGGGTGAGCGTGGGATGGAGGAGTTGTTCGTTGGGTTCTTCGGGCGCAGGAGTATCGCTGCCACGATGCCGCCGATCGCCCCACCCAGATGGGCCTGCCAGGACACGAATCCCATGACGGTGGGAAGCACCCCGAAAAGGATGCTGCCGTAGGCCATGAAGAGCACCACGGAGAGCAGGATCTGCCACCAGTTGCGGTTGAAGAAGCCGCGGACCAGCAGGAAGGCGAACAGTCCGAACACCAGCCCGGACGCTCCCACGGTGACTCCTCCCCCGCCGATCAGCCAGACGGTCAGTCCGGAGCCAAGCCAGCTGAAGGCCAGCGCCGTCAGGAACACCCGCGCGCCTGCGAGGAATACCAGGAATCCGAAGATGATGAGCGGGAGCGTGTTGGAGAGCAGGTGGTTAAGGTTGGCATGCAGGAGGGGGAACGTCAGGATGTCCAGCACACCGTCCACGTTGCGCGGCCTCAAACCGAAGGTGCGGTTGAGGCCGTGCATCATGAGGGTGTTCAGGAACTCGATGACGTACAGGAGGATGACGAATCCACCCATGAACAGCAGCCCGCCCTTGGCCCGCGCAGCGAGCGTCTCCTTGGACGCGGCTTTGGAGCCGTCAGGTGTTTCGAGGACCATGCCTTCCCCCTTGCATCAGTGGCATCAACGGACCGGATGTTCTCCTGGCTTTCAGTGAACAACGATTGGCTGGAAGCCTTCTGCACGCAGGGCGCCGAGAACCTGCTCACCGTGTTCATGGCCTTTGGTTTCCAGGTTGATGGTGATCGAGACATCGCCCATGCTGATCGACCCGCCCAGGCGGGTGTGGTCCAGCCCCGTGACGTTCGCGTCGTTTTCAGCGATGATGCGGGCGATCGTCGCCAGCGACCCGGGGCGGTCGTCCAGCATCATGCGCACGGTCATGAACCGGCCTGCGGCCGACAGACCGCGCTGGATGACTTTCAGCATGAGCATGGGATCGATGTTGCCGCCGGAGAGCACGACGGCGGTGTTCCCCGGGTTTTCGATCTTGCCGTCCATGAGTGCGGCTACTCCAACGGCACCAGCGGGCTCGACCACCATCTTGGCGCGCTCGAGCAGGAAGATCAGCGCCCGCGCCAGTGAATCTTCGCTCACGGTCACGACATCGTCCACTAGTTCACGGATGATGCTGAACGGGAGCTGTCCCGGACGGCCGACCGCGATGCCGTCGGCCATGGTCGAGACTTTCTTCAGCGGCACCAAGGCGTCGGCGGCCAGCGACGGCGGGTACGCGGCAGCATTCTCCGCCTGCACGCCGATCACCCGGATCTCGCGGCCCAACTCCTTGGCCTTCTCTTTGATGGCCACCGCAACACCGGCCAGCAGCCCGCCGCCGCCCACTCCCATCAGGATCGTGTCCACGTTGGGGACCTGCTCCAGGATTTCCAGGCCTATGGTGCCCTGCCCTGCCACGACGTCCACGTTGTCGAAGGGATGGACGAACACGGCACCGGTTTCATCCGCATACCGCTGGGCCTCGGCCAGGGCTTCGTCCACGTTGTGGCCGTGGAGGACAACCTCGGCGCCGTGGCTGCGGGTTGCTGCCAGCTTGGGGAGGGCAACACCAAGCGGCATGTAGATGCGTGCGTTGATGCCCAGGCTCTTGGCCGCCACCGCGACGCCCTGGGCGTGGTTGCCGGCGGAGGCGGCAACCACTCCACGCTTCTTTTCTGCGTCAGACAACCGGGCCATCCGCACATAGGCGCCGCGGACCTTGAAGGAACCGGCCCGCTGCAGGTTCTCGCACTTGAAAAAGACATTGCCGCCCACGAGGCTGCCCAAGGCTCGGGACGACTCCACCGGAGTCTTGGTAATAATGCCCTCGAGCAGCTCCTGCGCCTTGAGGACATCGTCCAGCGTGACGGGCAGGGTTTCGAGGGTATTCACGGACTATTCTCCTTTGTTGGTGTCGGCCGCCGGCTGCCCCGTAGTGGAGCTGCCGGATGCCTTGGTGTTACGGGCGGCGCTCTTGGCGCCGGCGGATTCGGCCCCGGGGAGCCTGGCTTCCTTGAAGTTGGAATCTCCGTCGGGTCCGGGCGAACCGGCGGCAGTTGGGGATTCCGCCGCGCCCAATCCTTCATCATGTTCCCACGTCCGGCCCGCAATGTACCGAACGGCCGTGTTTGCTACGGCGAGCAGCGGCACCGCAAAGAGGGCGCCGGGGATCCCCGCGAGGTAAGATCCGGCCGCCACCGTCAGGATGACCGCCACAGGGTGCAGCGCCACAGCCTTGCCCATGACCAGGGGTTGGAGGATGTGGCTTTCGAGCTGCTGGACCAGCAGGACGATGGCGAGCATGATCAGCGCGTTGATGGGTCCATTGGCCACGAGTGCGAGCAGAACGGCGATGGCTCCCGTGACCAGCGCACCCACCACGGGGATGAAGGAGCCGATGAAAACGAGCACTGCAAGGGGCAGCGCCAGGGGCACCTGGATGATGGCTGCTCCCACGCCGATGCCAACTGCGTCCACGAAGGCCACGAACATCTGGATGCGGACGTAATTGACCATGGAGGTCCAGCCGCGCCGGCCTGCTCCGTCTGCCGCCCGGCGTGCTGCCTTGGGCAGAAGCCTCACAATGAACGCCCAGATGCGGCTGCCTTCGAGCAGGAAGAAGATCAGGATGAACAGCGCCAGGACCAGGCCGGCGGCGAAGTGGCCGGCCGTGCTCCCAAAGGACAACGCGCCGCTGAGGATGCTGCTGCTGTTGTCCTGGAGGGCTGCCGCGGCATCGGAGATGTATTGGTCGATCTGGTCCGCGGTCAGGTGCAGGGGGCCGTCCGCGAGCCAGGCCTGGATCTGTTGGATTCCGGCAAGGGCCTCATGCCACAGCTCTCCGAAGCCCGAGATCAGCTGCCTGCCCACCAGGGCCAGGGCACCGGAGATGACGCCGATGAAGGCCAACACCGTTATGGCCACAGCCAGTCCATTCGGGACCCCGCGGTTCCGCAGCCAGGCCACCACCGGATACAGGAGGCCGGCCAGCAGTGCGGCGACCATGACGGGGATGATGAGGAAGCTGACCTTGCCGAGGAGCCACACCAGGGCCCCGATCATGAGCAGGATCAGGCCTGCGCGCCAGGACCACGCCGCCGCGATCCGGACCCCGTAAGGGATGTCCTCTGCTATTTGGCGGTCAGAGCGCGGTTTGGCGTCAGGCATTGGCGTCATAAACCCATAATTCCGCAGGGCGCGCTGTATGGGAAACCGGAGCGCGCGCTACGGCCTCCGGGACCTAGACCGACGCCGTGATGCCCCACGCCATGGTGAAGGATTCTCCCGCCCCAAGCCACCGCAGCCCGTCCCCGCTGTTGAAGGCGTTGGCCGGTCCGGTCATGGGCTCGATGGCAACGGCCCGGGAGCGTCCAGGGAAGATATGGGAGACATACACGTGCACATAAGCGCAGTTCACATCCTGCTCCAGGCTGACGCTGCGGCCATCAGGTGCGGCCAGCGTATGGCGGGCGATACCGGCGTCGTACTCCAGGTCCGTCAGGGCGACGTCTACGTCAAGGTCGCCCACGCGGCTTCCCTTGGACAGATCGAAGAACCCGTCGGCTGGGGCGGTGCTGCGCGGGATGAGGCGGTCGTCTGCCACCAACCGCGTGGCGGCCTTGACCGTCAGGACCAAATCCTCGGGCGGTACGTCGCCCAACCTCAGGTACGGGTGGGCGCCGAGGACGAAGGGAGCTTTGTCCTGGGAGTCGTTGATCAGGGTCTGCCGCACCCGCAGGTCCAGGTTGGCGTCCACTTCGTAGCGAACCCGGTGTCGCACCAGGAACGGATAACCGTGCTGCGGGAACACGGTTGCCTCGAGGGTGACCGAGTGCTCTGATTCGTCCACCAGCGTGTAGCCGGTATTCCGCAGGAGGCCGTGGCTGGCATTGTTGTACTTGACCTCGGTGATATCGAGTTGCTGCTTCTTGCCCTCCAGCAACCAGGCGCCGTCCTCCACCCGGTTGGCCCAAGGAGCCAGCGTGATGCCGGTGGCGCCGGGTGGAATGTCGGCGTCGCCGTAGCTCTCGGTCAGTTGGACGCCATTGCGGGAATACAGGCGGAGGCCTGCAGCGAGCTCGGTCACGACGGCGAGCGCGTCGCCGCGGCGGAGTTCGAACTGGCGTCCGGTGGCGAAGCGCCGTGGCTCTGCGTGGTGGCCGGTTTCAGCGGAAGGTGAGGAAGCAGGCATGGGAACCACCGTACTGCATCTGTTGGCTTCCCTCCCCGGATTCAATGTTAAGTTTTGTGAGAATCTATGCGCTTTTGGGTGATTGTGGAATAATGGTCTGCATGACCCGCATTACCAGTACCCGCCTTGCGGACAGCCGCGAGCTGATCTACTTCGATGATCCAGGAACTCCGGAGCGCATGCCCGCCTCCTTGGCGGACCACCGCGACCTTCCCGTCCGCGGTGAGCCCGGCGAAGTCCGGTTCGATGCCTTGTCGGGTGAATGGGTGGCCATCGCCGCACATCGGCAGACCCGGACACACCTGCCGCCGGCCCATCAGTGCCCCATCTGCCCCACCACTGAGGAGAATCCGTCGGAGATCCCCGCCGCGGACTATGACGTGGTGGTTTTCGAGAACCGCTTCCCGTCACTGGGTCCGGCGGTTGGTGACATCCCGGTACCACCTCCCGCGGGAGGGTCCGGCCACGGGATCAAGGGTCCGGCCTTTGGCCGGTGCGAGGTCGTGGCTTTCACTCCCCGGCACACCGGTTCGTTCGCCGAGCTGGGGGAAACCCGCGCGCGGACAGTCATCGAAGCCTGGGCCCACCGCACGGAAGCACTGAGCGCCTTGCCGGGCATCCGCCAGGTTTTCCCGTTCGAAAACCGCGGCGCCGATATCGGCGTGACGCTCCACCATCCGCACGGCCAAATCTACGCCTACCCGTACGTGACACCGCGCGCTGCCACCTTGGGTGCTGTGGCCCGGAAGTACTACGACGACTCCGGCGCCAAAGAGACCCTGGGGGCCTCCCTCTTGAAGGCTGAGTGCGAAGACGGCAGCCGGATGGTCCTGGAAGCAACCCACTTCAGCGCCTACGTGCCGTTCGCTGCCCGGTGGCCCCTTGAAGTGCACCTGGTTCCGCACCGCAGCGTCCCGGACCTTGCAGCCCTGACGGGCGAAGAACGGGACGAACTCGCCCACGTCTACCTGGACCTGCTGAAGCGGCTGGACGCCCTTTACCCTACGCCGATGCCGTATATCTCCGCTTGGCACCAGGCACCCTTGGACCCGGCCCTCCGCCCTGCAGGCCAACTCCACCTTCAACTCACGTCCCCCCGCCGCGCAGCCGATAAACTCAAGTACCTCGCAGGGTCCGAGGCCGCCATGGGGGCGTTCATCAATGACACCACCCCGGAGGCCGTCGCGGACCGCCTGCGAAGCGTCGCGGCTCAAGCCCCTGTTTCCCAGACCCTGGAAGGCAGCCCAGCATGAGCACCACCACGGACACCAGCGCCCTCACCGCCCGTTTCCGGGAAACCTTTGGGTCGGCTCCCGACGGCGTGTGGCAGGCGCCGGGGCGCGTCAACCTGATAGGTGAACACACCGACTACAACGAGGGCTTCGTCCTGCCGTTCGCCATCGACAAGACGGCCAAGGTGGCCCTTCGGGTCAGAGATGATTCCAACGTCCGGTTGCTGTCCACATTCGGCGGGCACGGTGTGGTCGAGGCCGACCTCGCGGGGCTGGAACCGGGATCCGGCGAAGGCTGGGCCCGGTACCCCTTGGGGGTTGCGTGGGCGTTGCAGGAGCAAGGCATCGACATCCCCGGATTCGACCTCCTGCTGGATTCCGACGTGCCGCTGGGTGCCGGGCTGTCCTCTTCACACGCCATTGAATGCGCCGTCATCACCGCGCTGAACGAGATCAACGGAGCCGGTCTGGGTGCCGAGCAGCTGGTCATCGCCACCCAGCGGGCCGAGAACGTGTTCGTAGGAGCTCCCACCGGCATCATGGACCAATCGGCCTCGCTGCGCGGAGCCAAAGGGCACGCGGTGTTCCTGGACTGCCGGGACCAGCATGTGGAACTGGTGCCGTTCGACGCCGAGGCGTCCGGTTTGGTCCTGCTGGTGATCGACACGAAAGTCTCGCACTCCCACGCTGACGGCGGTTATGCTTCCCGCCGCGCGTCCTGTGAGCTGGGGGCAGAGGTACTGGGCGTCACGGCACTGCGCGACGTCGGACTGGAGGCTTTGGAAGATGCAGCAGGCCTGCTGGATGAGATCACGCTGAAGCGCGTCCGCCACGTTGTCACCGAGAACGATCGTGTCCTCCAAACCGTGGAAGCCCTGGCCGCCACCGGGCCGGCAAGCATCGGCGCGTTGCTGGATGCCAGCCATGTTTCCATGCGGGACGATTTCGAGATTTCCTGCCCTGAACTGGACATCGCCGTGGATACGGCCCGGGCCAATGGGGCCATCGGCGCACGGATGACTGGCGGCGGGTTCGGCGGCTCAGCCATCGCCCTGACCCCGGTGGGCAAGGAGCAACAGGTGCGTGACGCCGTCGTCGTGGCCTTCAGCGAGGCGGGGTTCATGGCACCGGACATCTTCACCGTGACTCCTGCGGCCGGCGCGTTGCGTCTTGCCTGAACGCCGCCGAGGCGTGCGTTCGGCATCCGCCCGGCGCCAGCCATGTGCCGGGCGTAAGCTGGGCCCATGACTGAGGCTGTGATCGTTTCCACTGCCAGAAGCCCGATCGGCAGGGCCTTCAAGGGCTCCCTCAAGGACGAACGCCCCGACGACCTCGCCACGGCCATGGTGCAGGCTGCCCTGGCCAAGCTCCCGGGGTTCGAGCCGGCCAGCGGCCCCGGGACCGGATTGGACGACATCCTGCTCGGCTGTGCGGAGCCCAGCGGGGAGGCCGGTTCCAACATGGCGCGGGTTGTTGCCGTGCTCGCAGGCCTTGACCGCGTTCCCGCTGCGACCGTCAACCGGTTCTGCGCGTCGAGCCTGCAAACATTGCGCATGGCCTTCCACGCGATCAAAGCAGGCGAAGCCCACGCCGTGGTGTCCGCAGGGGTGGAAAGTGTCTCCCGTTATAAAGACTGGGCCGGTGCCGGGGAAACCGACGCGGCCAACCATAACCCATTGTTCGGCGCGGCAGCACAGCGGACGGCGGCGCGGGCAGCGTCCAATATCCCTTGGACCGACCCCCGGCTTGGCGGGCGGTTGCCGGATATCTATATCTCCATGGGCCAGACCGCCGAGAACGTGGCCACGACGTATGGCATTTCCCGGCGGGAGCAGGACGAATGGGGTGTCACCAGTCAGAACCGGGCCGAGGCAGCCATCGCGTCCGGCTTCTACGCGCGGGACATCACCCCGTACACCCGCAAAGATGGCACTGTGGTGGATCGGGACGACTCCCCCAGGCCGGGCGTTACGTTGGAGGCGGTCTCGGCATTGCAGCCGGTGTTCCGTGCGGAAGGTACCGTCACCGCCGGGAATGCCTGCCCGTTGAACGATGGCGCCGCGGCTGTGGTGGTCATGAGTGAATCAAGGGCACGGGAACTGGAGCTCCAGCCCCTGGCGCGGATTGTGTCCACAGGCGTCAGTGCGCTCTCACCGGAGATCATGGGCCTGGGGCCGGTGGAGTCCACCCGCCGGGCCCTCGCCCTTGCCGGGCTGACCATGGAGGACATTGACCTGGTGGAACTCAACGAGGCTTTCGCCGTCCAGGTCATAGCGAGCGCACGCGAGCTGCAGATCGACCCGGAGAAGCTGAACGTCCACGGTGGTGCGATCGCTTTGGGGCATCCATTCGGGATGACCGGTGCGCGAATGGCCACCACGCTGCTCAATGGTCTCCAGGACCGCGACCAGACCCTGGGGCTGGCCACCTTGTGCGTTGGCGGTGGCCAGGGAATGGCGGTCGTGTTCGAGCGCTTGAGCTGAAGGGTCTCTTAACGGGACGCGCCCCGAAGGTTTCCCTTCGGGGCACGTGCAGCGGAACGGATGCCGTTAGTCGTCGCCGCGCAGGATCGCCAGCAGGCGGATGATTTCGACGTAGAGCCACACGAGGGTGACAGTCAGGCCGAAGGCAGCGGTCCAGGAGTAGCGCTCGGGAGCACCGGCGCGAACGCCTTCCTCAATGCTGGTGAAGTCCATGATCAGCGAGAACGCCGCCAGACCGATGGCCAGGATGCCGATGAAGACACCCAGCGGGATGCCCGCGATCTCGAAACTCGTGCGGAGGCCGAAAGGCTCCTGCACAGCACCGGTCCACATCATCACGAGGTTGATCAGCGCGAAGACTGCGTACCCGATGGTGGCGATCATGAAGAAGCGGATCATCTTGGGGGTGGCACGGACCTTGCCGCTCTTGAACAGCAGCAGCGTGACCCCAAAGACAGCCAAGGTGCCGATGACTGCCTGAAGGCCGACGCCCGGGAACATGCCGTCGAGAACGCGGGTGAGGCCACCCAGGAAGAGGCCCTCAAGGCCTGCGTAAGCAAGGATCAGGGCAGGCGACGGCTGCTTCTTGAACGTGTTGACCAGCGCCAGGACGAAACCGCCCAGCGCGCCGACGATCATGAGCATGGTAGCCAGGGCAGGAGCCACGAACAGGGTGACTGCGGCGCCGATGACCAGCACCACCAGGCACATGACGGTCTTCATGATGACGTCGTCGTAGGTCATGCGTCCGGTGTCCGCAGGACCTGCAGCCGGCTGGTTGTACATCTGCTGCAGCTGTTCGTGCGTCAGGTTCTGCTGCTGCGCCGCCCAGGCGGACTGGGCGTCCATGACCTGGCCGGGTGCCCGGCCTGGGACCTGGTTAAACTGCTGGCCGTACGGGTTCTGCGGAACAGGCGGCGCCTGTGTGGCTCCACGGAAATTCTTTCCGTTGAAGATCGGGTTTCCGCCAAGTGCCATTGCGGGTGTCCTCCTGAAAAAGGGCTAAGTGATAATTCACGGTACCAATTACCACGCGTTCAGGGCAGGGAAAGTTCCCCTGTTCACCCAGACGACACTGAACCGTGACACGACAGGCCCCTGCAGCCGTCGTAAGTCGCCCGCCTTCCCCCTCCGAAGGTTGCCTGTGACGCCACAGTTGTTATCTGATCGCTACCTTAGGGGCCCTGAAGTGGGGATTTTTTGTTCCCCCCGAGCGGTAACATAGGCCACACATGGGTGACCTAAGTCACAATCGCGGCATTTAGGCAAGAATTGTCCACGAAGCCCATGACCGTTCGCACCGGCTGCAATGGCGCTGCCGGGACCACCCCCACTGTGGAGGTTTCCATTTTGAGAAGCACACTGCGCGACCCGTCCATGAGACGGTCCAAGGGACTGCAGAGAGCTGTGGGCGCATTCTTCGCCGCCCTCATCGCCACTCTGCTGATCGCCGCACCGGCGGCGGAGGCAACCACCCCCTCGCCTTCGCCATCACCAACAACATTCCAGAACAACATCAGCGGGTTCCTCCGCGACGACGCCCGGGCACCGATCTCCGGCGTCAAGATCAAGGCCTCCGGAAACGGGTTCGAGGGTGAGGCAACCTCGGGCTCCAACGGCGCCTGGAACATCGGAGTACCGGTGCAGGGCACCTACACGATCGAGCTTGACACCTCTACCTTGCCGGAGGGAATCACGCTCGCCGAGGGCCAGGAGAACCCCAGGGATGTCACGTTCAGCCAGACATCCAACCTGTCCGTGATCTTCGCCTTCGGCAAAGGCATCGTGATCCAGCAACAGGACTTCGGACAAAACCTCCTCAACCGTCTGGTGGCCGGCCTCAGTTTCGGCTTGCTGCTGGCGCTGGCCTCAGTAGGCCTCTCCCTGATCTTTGGAACCACCGGCCTGACCAACTTCGCGCACGGTGAGATGGTCACGCTCGGCGCGGTGCTCGTGTTCCTGTTTAACGGCTTTGGCTTCCCCTTCTGGCTGGCCATCCTGTTGGCCCTGGTAGGCGGCGGGCTCTTCGGCTACGTCCAGGACGCCGGTCTCTGGCGCCCCCTGCGGCGCCGCGGTTCCGGCCTTGTCCCCATGATGATCGTCAGCATCGGCCTCGCACTGGCCATCCGCTACGTCATCCAGTTCTTCTTCGGTGGTGCAACCCAGCAACTGCCGGGCGCACAGAGCGCCGAGATCCAGATTGGACCGGTCTCCATCTCGCCCAACAACCTGTGGTCGCTCATCATCAGCGCCGTGGTCATTGGCCTGATCGGCTTCGTCCTCCTGAAGACACGCCTGGGCAAGGCAACCCGCGCCGTCGCCGACAACCCGGCCCTGGCGGCAGCGTCCGGCATCGACGTTGACTCGGTGATCCGGATTGTGTGGATCGTCGGCGGCGTCCTGGCTTCCCTCGGCGGCATCCTCTGGGCGTACTACCGGCCCGGCGTTACCTTCGACATGGGCTCCCAGATCCTGTTGCTCATCTTCGCGGGCGTCACCTTGGGCGGCCTCGGCACCGTGTTCGGTGCACTGATCGGTTCAATCGTCGTGGGCATCTTCGTGGAGTTGACCACCGTGTTCGGGCTGCCCGCCGACCTTAAATACGTTGGCGCCCTCTTCATCATGATCGTTGTCCTTCTGTTCCGGCCCCAGGGTATCCTCGGCCGGCGTGAGCGTGTGGGTTAGGAGCGGGCCATGGACTTCGGTTTTATTCTTTCCAGCGCCCTGGGCGAACTTTTCAGTCCAACGACGGCGGCCTACGCACTCGCCGCTTTGGGCCTCGCCGTCCACTTCGGCTACTCGGGCCTGCTGAACTTCGGCCAGGCAGGCTTCATGGCCGTGGGTGCCTACGGTTTCGCTATCTCGACATTGTCCTTCGAGGTGCCGTTCTTCATCGGCCTGCTCATCGCGGTGCTGTGTTCGGTGATTTTCGCCTTCATCCTCGGTATCCCCACCCTGCGGCTGCGGGCGGATTACCTGGCAATCGTCACCATCGCCGCCGCCGAAATCGTCCGGTACGTGGTCACCACCAACCAGCTGACCAGTGTCACGGGCTCGGCCAATGGCCTGGCGGCCTTCGAGGGCGGCTTCTACTCCATGAACCCGTTCCCTGAAGGCTCCTACATGGGCATGAACAACAGGGACTTCTTCATCCGTGTTGTCGGATGGGGCCTGGTCATCATCTGCTGTGTCCTGGTGTGGCTCCTGATGCGCAGCCCGTGGGGCCGTGTCCTGAAGGGCATCCGCGAAGACGAGAACGCCGTTCGGTCGCTCGGCAAGAACGTGTACTCCTACAAGATGCAGGCCCTGGTGATCGGCGGCGTGCTCGGCGCCCTGGCAGGCATGATCTTCACGCTCCCCCGCGGCGCGGTCCAGCCATCCAACTACGGCACGGAACTCACCTTCTTCCTCTGGACATGCCTCCTGCTGGGCGGCATGGCCACGGTCCTGGGTCCGGTGATCGGCGCCATGATCTTCTGGGTGGTTCTTTCCCTGACGCAGAGCGTGCTCTATGGACTCATTGAATCCGGAGCCATCACCTGGCTGACCACGGTACAGGCAGGCCAGTTGCGCTACATTCTGGTGGGCGTGGCCCTGATGCTCCTGATGATCTTCCGGCCGCAAGGCGTCTTCGGCAACAAGAAGGAGCTTGCTTTCACATGAGCGAGACCAACAGCGGGACCAACGGTCAAAACGCTGACACCATCGATTACATGACGGATAACCGTCCCATCGCCGTCGGGGACAACACCCCCGGCTGCAAGAAGCGCGACCCGATCGTCGTCGCGGAGAACGTCACCCGGTCCTTCGGCGGCATCAATGCCGTGGACGTGGAATACCTGGAGATTCCCCGCCACAAGATCACCGCCCTGATCGGCCCCAACGGCGCGGGCAAAACCACGTTGTTCAACCTGTTGACGGGCTTTGACACCCCCAACTCCGGCAAGTGGGAGTTCGAGGGCAACAGCCTGGCCGGTGTCTCCTCCTACAAGGTGGCCCGCATGGGCATGGTCCGGACGTTCCAGCTGACCAAGGTCATGGGCAAGCTGACCGTGATGGAGAACATGCGGCTCGGCGCAGCCAACCAGCCCGGCGAGCGCCTCTCCAAGGCATTGTTCAAAGGGATCTGGGGAGGACGCGAAAAGGAGATCACCGCCCAGGCGGACCTCCTGCTGGAGAAGTTCAAGCTGGACGCCAAGAAGGATGACTACGCTGCCTCCCTCTCGGGCGGGCAGCGCAAGCTCCTCGAAATGGCCCGCTCCCTCATGGTCCGCCCCAAGCTGGTCATGCTGGATGAGCCCATGGCGGGCGTGAACCCGGCACTGACCCAGTCGCTCCTGGACCACATCAAGAACCTCAAGGCCGAGGGCATGACCGTGCTGTTCGTCGAGCACGACATGAACATGGTCCGCCACATCGCCGACTGGGTGGTGGTCATGGCCGAGGGCAAGGTGGTGGCCGAAGGCCCGCCCGGTGAGGTCATGAAGAACCCCGCCGTCATCGATGCCTATCTCGGCGCCCACCATGACGTGGACCTCGGCGACGCTGAGGGCATCAAGGAACTCGAAGCCGAACTCGAGGCGGACGATGAGTCCGTGGTGGGCACCGAAGACGCCGGGATCCTGTCTACCGACATCACCGAGACCAAGCACGAGGGGGAAAAATGAGTGGAGCAAGCCCCATGGCTGCTGCCCCTTCAGCGGCTCCCGTTGGCGACGCCGTCGTCAAGGTCACCAACCTGGTGGCCGGGTACCTGCCGGGCGTGAACATCCTTAATGGCTGCAGCATCGAAGCCCGGAAGGGCGAACTGATCGGCATCATCGGCCCCAACGGCGCGGGTAAGTCCACGCTGCTGAAGGCCATGTTCGGTTTGGTGAAGATCCACTCCGGCACCGTGGTTGTCCGGGGCCAGGACCTGACCGGGCTGAAGGCCAACAAGCTGGTCACACAAGGCGTCGGCTTTGTTCCCCAGACGAACAACGTTTTCGCCACCCTGACCATCGAGGAAAACCTTCAGATGGGCATGTTCCAGCGGCCCAAAGCCTTCACGGAGCGCTTTGACTTTGTTGCCAGCCTCTTCCCCGAACTCGCCAAGCGCCGCGCACAACGGGCTGGGTCGCTGTCCGGTGGCGAGCGGCAGATGGTGGCCATGGGCCGGGCACTCATGATGGACCCTGCGGTCCTGTTGCTGGACGAACCGTCCGCAGGCCTCTCCCCCGTCAAGCAGGACGAGACTTTCCTGCGTGTCCACGAGATCAACCGGGCCGGAGTCTCCGTGATCATGGTGGAGCAGAACGCCCGCCGCTGCCTGCAGATCTGCGACCGGGGCTACGTCCTGGACCAAGGGAAGGATGCTTACACCGGCACCGGCCGTGAACTTATGAAGGACCCCAAGGTGATCCAGCTGTATCTGGGTACCCTCGCGGACGAAGTCTGACAAGTACGGCACAGCACTAGTTGGCCCCGGTTCAGCTTGCTGAGCCGGGGCCAACGTTTTGCTGGGCCCTCCCGCCCCCGTACCGCCACCACCCACTTCGAGCCCACACAGCCCCCCCAAAGCCCCGAAAACCCGGCGTGTCCACCCTGACCAGCCCCAAAGCAGGTGGCAGCCGCACACCCACCTCCCACAAGCGCAAACCCACGACGACGGCACTCACCCACGCGCCGCCGTCGAACCTCCCGCTCCAAGTGACAGACGCAAACCCAGACCCCGTACCGCCACCACCCACTTCGAGCCCACACAGCCCCCCAAAGCCCCGAAAACCCGGCGTGTCCACCCTGAGAAGCCCCAAAGCAGGTGGCAGCCGCACACCCACCTCCCACAAGCGCAAACCCACGACGACGGCACTCACCCACGCGCCGCCGTCGAACCTCCCGCTCCGGATGACACCGCAAACCCAGACCCCCGTACCGCCACCACCTACTTCGAGCCCACACAGCCCCCCCAAAGCCCCGAAAACCCGGCGTGTCCACCCTGAGAAGCCCCAAAGCAGGTGGCAGCCGCACACCCACCCGCCCGTCGTGCCCCGCCCACAGCACGCAAAGCAGGCTGGCAACGCGGATCGCCCCGCAGGCATGGCATTCTGGGTTGGTGATTGAGTCGATCAGCGAGAGGCAACACAGCCTGCTCGTCGCGTGGTTGGGCAGCTTTACCGTGGTGGGCGACTACTCGTGGCCACTGCAAGACACCACGGTGCTGCACGTGGAAAGCATGGATGGACGCAAGTTCATCGTCAAGGCCAGCCGAACCAGCCACCATATCCGCCGTGAGATCGCCGCCTATGCCAGGGGCATGGACGGGCTGGAGGGGAAAGTTCCCACACTTCTGTTCTCTGCGCCGGAAGAGGGCTTGCTCGTTACCCAATACCTTGAGGGAACGCTGGTTGCCGGCAGTCCTGCTGAAAGCTCCCCGGACGTATATCGCCAAGCCGGGGCAGTTCTGGCACGGCTTCATCGTCCGGCTGGTATGTCGCGGAGTTACATGCGGTCATTAAGCGCCCGGACCAATGCCCTGATCGATAAGGCGAGGGATGTGCTGCCGCAGTCCATGGTGAGCCACCTGATCAAGGAGGTCTCCGCCGTCGAGCTTTGCCCGGTTGCGCTGGTGACGTCCCATGGTGACTACCAGCCAAGGAACTGGCTTTGCGACGCCGGCGAGGTGAAAGTCATCGATTTCGGCCGCGCAGACCTGCGCCCTTGGGTGCATGATCTGGTCCGGCTGAGTCACCAGCAGTTCCTTACGGCCCCTGACCTCGCGGACGCGTTCCACGAAGGCTTCGGACAGACCATGTCCAGCCCGGAGGAGCATGCCGTGTGGCGGCTCGAAAACCTGGACCAAGCGGTGGGTACGGTGGTGTGGGCACATGGAATTGGAGACCACGGCTTCGCACAACAGGGTGTGGAAATGGTTGAGAGAGTGCTCACGGAGTCCTAAAGAAACAGGCCCCCTTCCACCGGAGTGGAAGGGGGCCTGTTGGTCAGCGGGCGGAGGGAGTTGCGGCTTAGAGCTTGCCGAACTCTTCCCGGACCGGCTTGTAGGTGTTGTCATCCTGGTACTCATAGATACCGATGTACGCCTCGGTCGGGTCACCGGCGTCGGAGAACGTCACCGGGCCGGACTGGCCGTCGTAGTCGATGTCCTTGCCCTCGCGGAGCAGCTTGACGCAGGAGCCGAAGTCGGAGCACTTCTCGCCGCCCTCGGAGACTTCCTTGAGCTTGGCCGCAATGTCCGGACCCTTGGTGCTCTTGGCGGCCTCGGACGCCAGGGCAATGAGGTTCACGGCGTCATACGACTCGCCTGCGTAGGAGTAGTCCTTCAGGGCGGGATCGATGGCGAGCAGCTTCTGCTTGAAGGCATCCTTGGCGAAGGTGCCGGGGATGGTTCCCTGTGCGCCCTTCAAGGTGCCGGCCTGGAAGTCCTTGCTGTAGTCGGAGGTGTTGCCGTCAACCAGGAACAGCTGCGTGGGCTTGATGCCCTTGCCGGTGATCAGCGGAACAATGCTCTTGGCCTGGTCGAAGGTGATCAGGGCGATGGCATCCGGCTTGGCCGCGAGGACCTTGTCCACCTGGCTGCTGAACTGCGAGTCGCCTTCGTTGAAGAGTTCTTCTGCAACGACCTTGCCACCGGCTGCCTCGAAGGCTTCCTTGACGTTCTTCTGCAGGCCGGTGCCATAAGCGTCGTTGAGGACGATCATGCCAACGGTCTGGGCGCCACAGGTGGCCATGTAGTTGCCGAGCACCTTGCCCTGGAGGACGTCGGAGGGAGCCGTACGCCAGTACAGGCCCTTGTCATCCCAGGTGGTGAAGTCGGGCGAGGTGTTCGCAGGCGAGAACTGGATGACGCCGGCACCGGTGATCTGGTTGATGACCGTCTTGGAGACACCCGAAGATGCTGCGCCGATCACAGCACTCACGCCCTGGCCAAGGAGGGCCGTGGTGGACTGTGTGGCGATGTCCGTCTTGGTGTCACCGGAGTCGCGGTGGACTACCGAGACCGGAGCGCCCAGGACACCACCGGCGTCGTTGACTTCCTTGATGCCCAGGTTCACACCGGCAATTTCAGGTGGCCCGAGGAACGCCAGCGACCCCGTTGTCGGCAGGAGCGAACCAATCTTGAGCGGCGTGTCAGTGGTGGTAGTCGAGGGAGGCACAGGTCCCGTGTTGGAGGCAGCCTGGCTGTTGCCGGCTCCCGCCCCGCCGCTCGGTGCCGGGCAGGAGATCCCTGCCGCCGCGGCGGATGAAGACCCAGTCGTGGTCGGCGTCGAAGACCCACCACAAGCTGTGGCCAGAAGAGCGACCCCAATGCCAAGCGCGGTTAGCTTGGCGGCTCGGGGCGCCGCTGGGGAAAGATCAAACATTCGTTGTCTCCTCGATCGAAAGGTGCGAACTGCCTTTGATGCGATTTACTCAGGTGTTCCTGATTAAGACTCAAACTAATGCAATTGACTGGCGAAAATAAGTGATTCAGGTCACATCCCTATAACACTCGTTGCCTGTGGGGAATCTACACGAAAGCTGGGAGTCTGCCCACAGTGCAAAAACGCAGAAGGAGGGAAAGTTCAGAACTTTCCCTCCCGGCAGTGCCCCAGGTGGGACTCGAACCCACAACACGCGGATTTTAAGTCCGATGCCTCTGCCAATTGGGCTACTGGGGCGCCCGGACCATGGTATCCCAGCTAGAGGCGTTCAAACGGCGGCGCGTAGCGGAAGGTGCCTTGGACGCCATCGGGCCATCCCGGCAGCGTTAGCAGTTGAAAGTGGTCGCCCCACACCTCCTCGGGAGGCGCTACCCCGGCACTGGTCGCCGGAATGTAGCCGAATTTCGGGTAATAGGCGGTACTGCCAAGGAGGGCTATGCCCGGTTCCCCCGCGGCAGCGGCCCGCGCGTGCGTTTCGCGCATCAACGCCGAGCCGATCCCGCAGCGCTGCAACGTCGGCTCCACGCCGATAGGGCCCAGGGCCAAGAGTTCAAGGCCGTCCACCCACCCGCGCGTGCTGATCACGTGGCCCACAATGTCGCCGCCCATCTCGGCCACGATGCTGAACCCGGGCAAGTACTCCGCACAGTCGAACAGTTCCTGCAGCAGCCCCACTTCGACGGGTATGCCGTCCACCGGGGCGCCGGTCACCGGGGATATCGAGAACGCCCGGGACGTTAAGGCGAGGATCGCCGGCCGGTCCTCGGGCCGCTCGTTGCGCAGAACGATGCCACGCGAGAGCAGCCGCAGCACTTCAAGGGCCCGGTCCGCGTCAGCCGACGGCACCAGCAAGTGGTCGTGGTGGAAGCCGGCCAGGACGTTGCAGCTGATCCCGGCGTGCGTCAGCGCTGCGCTGACGGCCGCAGTGAGGCCCACGGCTTCCAAAGCCGAATGGATCTGCAGCGTGATCCAGGAAGCAACAAAGTCGTAGGCCAGGCCCAGCCGGTCCGCCTCCCCGCGATGCAGGACCACGGTCAGCCCTTCCGCCTCGCGGACAGCGGCTTCGATCTCCCCCTCCAAGGGCTTGCCGTGCGGCCACAACGCGTACACATAATCTCCCTCCCGGAGGGAAGGATGCATGGACTGGAGCAGCGTGGTGAGGTCGGTTTCGCCGGGCATGGGAACAGTCTAGGGGCCGTCCGGGCGGCCGGTCTGCGGTTAAACGTCGACGGCGGCCACCCACCTGAAGTGGGCGGCCGCCGTCGGGCGTTTGCTACTTGGCGTCAGCCGTCACCGGGGTCTTCTCCTCGGCGGGCTTCTCCGGAGCCGGGGCCGGCGCGGGAGCGGCGGCCGGCTTGGGGGCCGGGGTGGCTGCGGCAACGAATGCACCGCGCGGGTTGTCCAGGTCCATCAGCTGCGTGGTGTCGCGGCCTGCGAAGAAGGACAGGATCCAGCCGAAGATCACGCGGAACTTGCGCTCAACGGTAGGCATGGCCATGCCGTGGTAACCACGGTGTGCCAGCCATGCGAGGCCGCCCTTGAGGCCGATGCGGCCCAGGAGGTTGATGTTGGCAACGCCCTTCCACTCGCCGAAGCCGGCCACAGCGCCAAGGTTCTTGTGCTTGTAGTCGTGCAGCGGCTTGTCCCAGCGGGAAGCCCAAAGGTTCTTGGCGAGCTTCTTGGCCTGGCGCAGCGCGTGCTGTGCGTTGGGAACGCAGGTGCCGTCGGGCAGGCCCTTGCCCGTCAGGTCCGGGACGGCGGCGATGTCGCCGGCGGCCCAGGCGTTCTCGATAATGCCCTCGTCACCGGCGATGCGGAGGTCCGGCAGGACGCGGACGCGGCCACGGGGCTCCAACGGGAAGTCCGTGGAACGGATCATCGGGTTGGCCTGAACGCCTGCAGCCCACACGAGGGTGTCGGCTTCGACCTCGCCTGCGGAAGTCTTGTCCGGCAGGTTGATGAGCTTGAGCGTGCCATCGGCGCTGTCCAGCGAGGTGTTGAGCAGAACCTCGATACCGCGGCTGCGGAGGTGCTCGACGACCCATTCAGCCTGCGGTGCCGTGACCTCGGGCATGATGCGGCCCATGGCTTCGACCAGGACGAAACGGACTTCTTCCTGGCGGATGCGCGGGTTGTTGCGCACTGCCGCGCGGGCGAGGTCTTCCATTTCGGTGAGGCACTCGATGCCGGCAAAACCGCCACCGACCACCACGAAGGTGAGGGCCTTGGCGCGTTCGGCGGGATCGGTCATGGTGGAAGCGGCTTCAATGCGCTCCAGGAGCTTGTTGCGCAATGCAACGGCTTCCTCAATGGTCTTCAGGCCAATGCCCTTGTCCGCCAGGCCCTTGATGGGGAACGTGCGGGTGATGGCACCTGCGGCAATAACGACGTCGAAGTACGGAACCTCGAACGGGGCGCCGCCATCGGAGGGGGCAACCACTGCCGTGCGGTTGGCGTGGTCGATGCTGGTGACGCGGCCCTGGATGAGCTCAGTCTGCTTGAGGTGCTTGCGGTGGGACACGACGGCGTGGCGTGCCTCGATGTTGCCACCGGCCACCTCGGGGAGGAACGGCTGGTAGGTCATGTAGGGCAGCGGATCGACGACGGTGACGATGCCACCTGCGTTCGCGATCTTCTTCTGCAGTTTGAGGGCTACGTACAGGCCGACGTAGCCGCCGCCTACGACGAGAACCCGCGGACGGTCAATGAGCTCTGGGGTGGTTGCCATGACACCAGAGTACAGTACTTTGTGAAAATCTTCACTAACTACGGTTTGGCGGGCGGATCCACTGCCTCCATCACGCCGGTGTCGGCCTCCTCGGCCTGCGCCGGGGCACTGCGGGCTACGCGCCGCAGCTGGATGGCGGCACCTGCGATGATCAGGACAAACAATGCCCCAAAGCCCAGCACCACCGCGGCAGGCAGGGCATCATCCACCTGCGCCGGTGTCCTGGCGACGGGCACCGTGGGATCGGCCAACGTGGGTGCTGCGCTGGTGGGGCTGGCGACGGGAGCCTGCGACGGAGTGCTGAAGTCGCCGCGGCGGTGCACTCGGATCCAGTCCGCAATGGACCCCAAGGGGTTGGCGGCAGCAGCCGGCACATCATCCTTCAGCGCGGCCTCGGCATTGAGGATCCCGTAGCCATAAATCGGATCCTTCCCCGGGGCCCCGGCATCCTTGGCCGTGCTGACGATCCTGTTGATGACCTGCCTGGCACTCATCTCCGGCCACTTGGACCGGATCAGGGCAGCTACGCCGGAAACGATCGGAGCAGCTCCCGAGGTGCCGGCCCATTCGGCGTAGCCGCCGCCGGGCATGCCGCCCACGAGGTTCTCAGCAGGTGCAGCCACGCCGATGCTGATGCCCTGGGACGAGGAATCGATGCTGGCCTTGCCCTCGCCGTCCAGCCCTGCCACCGTCAGGACGCCGGGAATCGTGGCAGGAGCACCCACCTGGACGTTGCCTCCCACGCGGTTTCCGGCCGCCGCCACTATGACCACGTCCTTCTGTTCGGCGTAGAGGAACGCGGCGTCCCAGCTCTGCGGCCAGTCCGGGGAAGTGCTGCCCAGTGAGATGTTGATGACCTTGGCACCGTTGTCCACGGCCCAGCGGACAGCGTCCGGAATCTGCTCCTGGTCCGTCTTGCCGCCGGGATTGGGCGAGCCAAGCCACGTGGAGACCGCGAGGATCTGGGCCTCAGGGGCAACCCCCACCATGCCGTCCGGCCCGCCGGCAGGTGCCGGGGCAGGAGGAACAGCCGAGGGCGAGGCTGACGGTGAGGCGGTGGGCGTGGCATGACCCCTGCCCGCCAGCATGGTGGCTACCAGGGTGCCGTGCTCCGGTTTGGCGCCGATACTCTTCTGGCCGTTGGAAGCTCCCGCGCCGGAGGCATCCGCTCCCCCGGTGACAACTCCGCGCAGGTCAGGGTGGTTGCCGTCCACGCCGCTGTCGATGACAGCCACTTTCACGCCCGCTCCCTTGGAGACTTCCCAGGCTGCGGTGATACCGGACTCCTTCAGCCAGTACTCTTTGTCCCGCCAGGCATCCGCGGCAGCAGGTGGCGCCGCATAGAGGGACCCTGCCAGTGCGCCACCGGCCAGCAGGACCGACATGGCAGCGGAAAAGGAGCGTCGACGCGTCAACGTCATGCAGAATCCCGGATGCTCAAGGCTATGCCGTCAAGGATGTCATGCTCACTGGAGACGGCTCCGTTGACGGAGCCTTTGCTGACATCCGACAGGCGCTGCAGGATACGGCGCCACACCAGGGCTCCGGCTCCAATGACGTCCACGCGTCCGGGGTGCATGTAGGGCAAAACGGCGCGCTCGGCCCGCGTCATCTCCAGGAGGCTGGTGGCGGCATCGCTGATGGTTTCCAGGTCCAGGCGGGCACCGTGGATGCGGTGGGGCTGGTATTCCGTCAGGCCCAGTGCATGGGCCGTAATGGTGGTGACTGAACCCGCCACACCCACCACAACAGAGGCGCGGTCCAGCGGAACGGCAAGGGCCGCCTCGACAAGGGCGGCGTCGACGTCGGCCTCTGCTGCGGCGATCTGCGCAGCAGTGGGGGGATCGTTGCGCAAGTGGCGTTCGGTGAGCCGGACGCAGCCGATGTCCACGGACCGGGCAGCGATCACCCCGTTGGCATCACCCAGGACGAACTCGGTGCTGCCACCGCCAAGGTCAACCACCAGCACGGCGTCCTCACCCTGGACCGGCAGCACGCTGCTGGCGCCTGCGAAGGACAAGGCGGCTTCCTCGTCACCGGAAATGACTTCCGGCTCCACGCCCAGGAGGTCGCCGATACCGTCGACAAATACCTGGCGGTTTCGGGCGTCCCGGGTTGCCGAGGTCGCCACGAACCGGACCTCGCCGGCACCGTGGTGGTTGATCAGCGCGGCGTAGTCCTTGGCAGCGGCAAAAGTACGTTCCAAGGCATCGGGAGCAAGCTCGCCGGTGGCGTCCACACCTTGGCCAAGCCGGACCACGCGCATTTCCCGGACCACGTCCGTGAGCGGCGGTGCGCCGGTGTCCCCGGCGACGTCGGCGATCAGCAATCGGATGGAGTTGGTTCCGCAGTCAATCGCTGCAACCCTGCTCATGCATCATCCCCCGGTTCAACGTCCTGAAGCTTGGTTTTCCGGACCGGCGCAGGGCGGCCCACGATGTCCGGCAGGCCTTGCGGACCGTGGCGGCTCAGGTCCCTGGACGGAGCTTCGCCGGCCGTTTCCCAGGCACCATCGCAGTAGCAGCGGTCCTTGGTCCACCACTCCGCGATGGCTTCCAATGCTTCATCGCCGAGCGGGTTGACCCCCGGCCCCGCAGCCAGGGAATGCCCCACCAAGACGTGGAGACACTTCACGCGCGTGGGCATCCCACCTGCGGAAATACCGTCGATCTCCGGGACGGAACCGGTTCCCGAGCGCCCGGCAATGTCGTTGCGGGCCTGGAGGTAGGCCTCATGAGCCGCACGGTAGGCCCCGGCCAGTTCCGTATCCTCTGTGAGCCGTTGGTTCATCTCGTTCATCAGCCCGCCGGCCTCCAGCCGGGACACCGCGGAGGTGATGACGGGGTGGGTCAGGTAGAACGTGGTGGGGAACGGCGTGCCGTTGCTGAGCCTCGGTGCGGTGGCGGCCACCAGCGGGTTGCCGCAAACGCAGCGGGCCGGAATTTCGACGACGTCACGCACCGGCCTGCCCAACTGGCGGCTGAGGACGTCGAGGTCATGTGCTGACGGCTGCCGGGATTCCTGCGGCACTGCTGCCGTGTTCTCTTCCACGAGCGCTGCCAACCTTCCTGCCCTTGTTGCCGTGTCCCATGCGGACACGACGGCGGCGGGCACCGCGTCTAGTCTGTCGCCGATCGTCTGATGGACTCCCACAACGCATCAACCCATGGCAGGTTCGCCGGGTTGGCAGATGATCCGGAGCCGGTGCGGCCACCCGGGGTACCGGCGGCTTCTTCCCCGCCAAATACCCAGTAGCCCGTTTCACCCGGCATAACCATGTTAATGCGGTCGCGGGCCTGTTGTTTCACGTAGTTGGGGTCCTGCCATCGTGACAGCTGCTTGTTGAGCTCGGCCTGCTCGGCTTTGCGGCCCGCAATCTCGGCTTCCAGCGCCGAAATTTCTGCCCGTTTTTCCAAGAAGATACGCACCGTTGGCGCCAGCATGATGGTGATCGCAATCATCACCACTGCCAGCGCGAGCATCCTGCCGGAGAAGGCCTTGGCAGGTACGGGATCGTTGTCCTTGACCTCTGACGGTTCGGGTTTCCCGGGCTGTGCGGAGGATTTGGCGGCAGGCTTTGCCGGTTTACCGGACGCAGCTGCGGCCGGGGGTGCCGTGGGACTTCCTGTCCCGGTACGGGCGCCGCCGAACTCGGCCTTGATGACGTCTCCACCGCCGGCATCACTCTTGGCAGGGGTGGCCGCCGTGCCGGACGGCCGGTCCTTTCGGGAGGACCCTCCAAGGGCGTCGGCCCTGGGGACCTTTGGACGACGGGTAGCCATGACACTCCTGTAATGCCCGGTGCTTGCCTGGCGGTTGTGCGCTTGCCCTGCGCCTTGCGTGGACTTTTGGTCCGGCTCAGCCCGCGGTTCTGCAGGCAAGCGTTAAACGGAACCGGTGGCTATGGTCATTTCCACCATAGCCACCGGTCAGCTGTTTTCGCGGAAGGCTAGCCCTTGAAACGCGGGAACGCGCTGCGGCCGGCGTAGCGTGCGGCGTCGTCGAGTTCTTCTTCGATGCGCAGCAGCTGGTTGTACTTGGCAACGCGCTCGGAGCGGGCCGGGGCACCGGTCTTGATCTGGCCGGCGTTGGTGGCAACGGCGATGTCGGCGATCGTGGTGTCCTCGGTTTCGCCGGAGCGGTGCGAGGTGATGGTGGTGTAGCCGGAACGCTGGGCCAGGGAAACGGCGTCGAGCGTCTCGGTCAGGGAACCGATCTGGTTGACCTTGACCAGCAGGGAGTTGGCCGTAGCGGCGTCGATGCCCTGCTGCAGGCGGACCGGGTTGGTGACGAAGAGGTCGTCACCCACCAGCTGGACCTTGTCGCCGATCGTGTCGGTGAGGGTCTTCCAACCTTCCCAGTCGTTCTCGTCCAGCGGGTCCTCGATGGAAACCAGCGGGTAGTCCTCTACGAGTCCGGCGTAGTAGGCGCTCATTTCGGCCGAGTTCAAGGACTTGCCTTCGAACTGGTAGGTGCCGTCCTTGTAGAACTCGGAGGAAGCGACATCCAGGGCCAGGGCAATGTCAGTGCCCGGGGTGTAGCCGGCGTTCTTGATGGCTTCCTGGATCAGGTCAAGGGCAGCGCGGTTGGAGGGCAGGTTCGGCGCGAAGCCGCCTTCGTCGCCCAGGCCGGTGGAGAGGCCCTTTTCCTTCAGGACGGACTTGAGGTTGTGGTAGACCTCAACACCCCAGCGCAGGCCTTCGGAGAAGGTTTCGGCGCCGATGGGGGCGATCATGAATTCCTGGATGTCCACGTCGGAGTCGGCGTGGGAACCACCGTTGAGGATGTTCATCAGCGGGACCGGCAGGACGTGGGCGTTCGGACCGCCCAGGTACTTGTAGAGCGGCAGGTCCGAGGATGCTGCAGCAGCGTTGGCAACGGCCAGGGAGACACCCAGGATGGCGTTCGCGCCCAGCTTGCCCTTGTTCGGGGTGCCGTCGAGGTCGATCATGGCCTGGTCGATGCTGCGCTGGTCCGTGGCGTCGAAGCCGATGAGGGCCGGCGAGATTTCGTCGATGACGGCGTCAACAGCCTTCTGGACACCCTTGCCGAGGTAGCGGCCCTTGTCACCGTCGCGAAGCTCAACAGCCTCGTGCTCACCGGTGGAGGCACCGGAGGGAACTGCTGCGCGGCCGATCTGGCCGTCGGAGAGCAGAACCTCAACTTCTACGGTCGGGTTTCCGCGGGAATCAAGGATCTCGCGGGCGTGGATGGCATCGATAAGCGCCATGGATGTGCTCCTTATGGGCGAATTACAGGAATGTGGAGGGAAATTCTCAACGTCCTCGTCGCTACTAGCGTAGTCGAGAGGGGGCCAGGTTACGGCACGGATTCACAAGACTAACGTCACGAAGCCGGGCCGGGAGGGTCCTGGAAAGCGCGTACGGCCTTGCGGAGGGCCCGTTCGGCATCGAGCCCCTGTTCCCGCGCGCCCGCCACGACGGCCAGCAGCAGCTCCCCCAGCGCCTCTTCCGAGGCCGGGATGAGAGGAACCACGACGCCGGCCGGGCGGCTTTGGGCGGCTACGGACAGGCCCGCGCGGGCAGCCCGGTCCAGTGACTTCTGCGCTGCCGCCAACGCCGGAAGGTGCGGCGGAATGCCCTCGAACGGATCGGCACGTTCCGGTTTCTCCGCGCGTTTGGCGGCGTCCCACTTGAGGATGATTTCCTCTACACTCGCCGGGAAACTCTCCTGCAGGGAACCGTCCGCTTTGAAGACGTGCCGGTTCCGCCGGACCATCTTGGCGTTGATGTCCCGTGCTACGTCCTCGAAGTCAAAGCTGCCCCGCTCCTCGGCGAGCCGGGCGTGAAGTACTACTTGAAGCAGCACATCGCCCAGCTCACCGCGAAGCTCATCATCAACAGCACCAGCCTCGATCGAGTCCACCACTTCATAGGCTTCCTCGATCAGGTACTCCACCAGGGACTCGTGGGTGAGCGCGCCCATCCACGGGCAGTGCTCCCGCAAGGCACTGATTGTTGTGATGAGCTGATCGATGCCGTCAGCCGAGGTTGGCGTAGGCATCGTTGATGTACTCGACCAGGGCCTCGCGCTCATCCAGCGGCAGGAACGCTGCTTCGGCCGCGTTCAGCGTCAGTTCCAGCAGGTCGTCGAGATCGTAGTCGAAGGTCTCCACCAGGAGTTCGAACTCATCCGCAAGGCTGACGCCGCTCATCAGGCGGTTGTCCGTGTTGATGGTGACCTTGAAACCCAGCTGGAAGAGCATGTCCAGGGGGTGGCTTTCGATGCCCTCGCCGAAAGTGGAGATTGCACCGGTCTGAAGGTTGGAGGACGGGCAGATCTCCAGGGCGATGCCGCGGTCGCGCACCCAGGCGGCCACGCCGCCGAGCGTCACCATGCCGACCGTGCCTTCGCCGTCGTCGGGCGCGTTGTCCTCAAACTCCACCGAGATGTCCTCGGCGATCCGAACCCCGTGGCCCAGACGCAGGGCACGGCCGTCCACCAGCGCCGACTGGATGCTGTCCAGCCCGGCGGCCTCACCGGCATGGACCGTGGCGGGGAAATTGTTCTCCGCCAGGTACGTGAACGCATCCTTGAAGCGCGAGGGCAGGAAGCCGTCTTCGGCTCCGGCGATATCGAAGCCCACAGCGCCCTTGGCCCGGTGGCGGACCGCGAGTTCGGCAATTTCCTGGCCGCGATCGGCATGGCGCATGGCGGTGATCAACTGACCCACCTGGATCTGCTGGCCGCGGGCTTCGGCAGCATCGACGCCGGCTTCCAGGCCGTCCTGCACCGCCTCCACGACCTCGTCCAGGGTCAGGCCCTTCTGCAGGTGCTGTTCAGGGGCCCACCGGACTTCGCCGTACACCACACCGTCCTCGGCGAGGTCCTCAACGAACTCCTTGGCAACCCGGAACAGACCGTCCTTGGTCTGCATCACGGCAATGGTGTGGTCGAACGTCTCGAGGTAGCGCACCAGGGAACCGGAGTCGGCGGACTCCCGGAACCATTCGCCCAGTGCCACGGGATCCGTGGAGGGCAGTGTGTGGCCTACAGCCTCGGCCAGCTCAATGATGGTGGCCGGGCGGAGCCCGCCGTCCAGGTGGTCGTGCAGGGAAACCTTGGGCAGGCTCTTCAGGTCGAAGTCGAGGGCAGGGGCAGCGTCAACAATGGGCTCAGTCACGTACCCCACTGTAGGGGGACGGCAGGGAGCTTAGCCAGCAGGATTGGAAACGTCGCCTGCAGCTGCCGGTTGATGCGTCATCTCGGCAGCTGCAACCAGGGGCACCTCCGCGCGGGCAGCCTCGTCACGGGCAATGTCCCGCTTCTCCAGGTACTTGTGCCACCAGCGCAGGGCGTGGTCCACCACGATCCCCAGGAGCACGGCGAACGCCACGGCGATTCCCACGCCAAGCAACGGGTTGTTGTGCACCCATTGGCCGGCGAGCAATCCAATACCGATCGAGTAGCCGACCCAGGTGATGCAGGCGAAGGCGTCCAGCCAGAAAAACGTCCGGTGCCGGAACCCGGTCTGGCCTGCCACGTAGTTCACGGCCACGCGTCCCCACGGAATGTAACGGGCCGTGAAGATCAGCACCGCGCCCCGCTTGTCCAGCTCGTATTGGGCCCAGGCGAACATTTTCTGCACCTTGGGCCGGCGCATCCACTTCCACCGGGTCAGGCCGATCTTGCGGCCCAGCAGGTACGCCATGTTGTCCCCGGCCATGGCCCCGATCAGGGCCGTGGTACCCAGGATCCAAAGATTGGGTTCCCCGCTGTGAAGGGACAGCGCCGAGAGCCCCACAATGGCTGTTTCACTGGGGAGGATAGTGGCAAAACCGTCGATGAAGAAGAACAGAAGGAGTACCGGATAAATCCACGGCTGCCCGGCTGCATGCTCGAGCATTTGGTTCAAAAACTCCACGCGGCGGTAGCTCCTCGGCGAATATGACTTGACACTGTGACGGAAGTCGCTCTAAGTGTCCCATGGCCGGGACGTCGTTCGCTACGCCCCAGCCTGCGGGATCACAAACTTAACGCTATCCGCGACGGCCTGGTTCCGCCGTCAGCCGCCGGACTGATCTTGGGCACCCCGTGGCGTCATACCGTGGGTGGAGAAGGCGCCTCGCCCTCCGGGACGTTCCTGGCCGGACCGGTTTCCCTCAGGTCATCGGCCTCCACCTTGCCGTTCTCCAGGGGAGTCGATCCGCGGACCTTGCTGATGATGCGGTCGATGATGATCCCCAGGATCACGGCCACCACGATCGCGATCACTGCGCCCAGCAGATGGTTGTGCTCGAACCAGACCCCGAAAAAGTATCCGAGGACCACCGAGTACGCCGCCCATAGGATGGCTGAAAGGCTGGTCAGCGCCACGAAACGGCGATGGTTGAAATGCGTGGCCCCAGCGGTCAGGTTCACCGCCACGCGTCCGATCGGGATGAACCGCGCCACCATGATCAGCGAGGCCGCCCGCCGTCGTAATTCCTTGCCCGCCCAGCGGAAGGCTCCCTGCATGCGCTGGGTCCGCATCCACCGCCACCGTTGGACGCCGATCCGGCGGCCGATGAGATAGGCGATGTTATCGCCGGAGAAAGCCCCCACGGCTGCCACCACTGCCAGCAACCAGACGTTGGGAGACCCCCCGCTGCCCGACACGGCGCTCAAACCGACCACCACGGACTCGCTCGGAATTGGGGGAAAGAAACCGTCAATCAGACAACACGCCAGCACCAGGACCAGCACCCAGGGCTGCTCTGCCGCGGCGAGAATGAAATCGTTGATGCCCTGCACGGTTTCCTTCGGGTAGCCGGCACCATGGGCACCGGGAGGCTGGTGTTCCGGGTGCCCACGGGAGGACAACCCGGAACATTAAGCCTAGGCGATGCGGTCGATGATCAGCTGCCGGGCAGGACGGGATCCTTCTGGAGCAATCACCACGGCGTCCCGCAGCGCTTCCTTGGCACGGTCGAACTTTTCCGGGGTGTCGGTGAGGAGCGTCATGAGCGGCTCCCCCGCCCGCACCAACGCACCGGGCTTGGCGTGCAAGCGTACCCCGGCAGCTGCCTGCACCTGGTCCTCCTTCCGGGCCCGGCCCGCACCCAGGCGCCAGGCGGCGACGCCCACGGAGAGCGCGTCCAGTTCCACCAGCACGCCGTCCGCCGGAGCATAGACAACCTCTGACTCCCTGGCCACCGGCAGCGCAGCCCGCGGATCGCCGCCCTGTGCTTCGATCATGCGGTTCCAGACATCCATGGCGCGCCCGTCCTTCAAGGCCGCGGCAGGATCGGCGTCATGGACGCCGGCACCGGCCAGCATCTCTTCGGCCAGGCGGACGGTCAGTTCGACGACGTCTTCCGGGCCTCCGCCCGCCAGCACCTCTACCGATTCCTCCACCTCGATGGCGTTGCCGGCAGTGAGTCCCAACGGGGTGGACATGTCGGTCATCAGCGCAACCGTGTGCACCCCGGCATCCTTGCCCAACGCCACCATGGTTTCCGCGAGTTCCCGGGCGCGGGCTTCGTCCTTCATGAATGCCCCGGAGCCAACCTTGACGTCCAGCACCAGCGAGCCGGTGCCCTCGGCAATCTTCTTGCTCATGATCGAGGACGCGATCAGCGGAATGGCTTCAACAGTGCCGGTCACGTCCCGCAGGGCGTACAGCTTCTTGTCCGCAGGAGCCAGCCCCGATCCGGCAGCACAGATCACAGCCCCTACGTCCTGAAGCTGGGCCATGATTTCGGCGTTGCTGAGGTTGGCCCGCCATCCGGGGATGGCTTCGAGCTTGTCCAGCGTCCCCCCGGTGTGGCCTAGTCCCCTTCCGGACAACTGCGGCACCGCCACGCCGAACACCGCCACCAGGGGCGCCAGCGGCAGGGTGATCTTGTCACCGACCCCACCGGTGGAGTGCTTGTCGCTGGTAGGTTTCCTGCCGCCGTCGGGCTTTGTCAGCGACGAAAAGTCCATCCGCTCCCCCGAGGCGATCATCGCCGACGTCCAGCGCGAGATCTCGTCGCGGTCCATGCCGTTGAGCAGGATGGCCATGTTCAGCGCAGCCATCTGTTCGTCGGCGATGACGCCACGGGTGTAGGCATCAATCGTCCAGTCGATCTGTTCCGGGGTGAGCGTGCCCTTGTCCCGTTTGATGGTGATGATCTGGACGGCGTCGAACGCTTCGGTGCTTGTCACGTGCTTTCCTCCAGGTGCTCGGGACCAAAGGCGTCAGGCAGCACCTGGTCCATGGTTTTGATTCCCTGCGTGGTCATGAGCTGCATTCCGGGTGCCCGGAATTCGTAGAGCAGCTGGCGGCACCGGCCGCACGGCATGAGGACGTTGCCCTGGCCGTCAACGCAGTAGAACGCAGCCAGCCTGCCTCCCCCGCCCAGGTGCAACTGGCCCACCAGGGCACATTCCGCGCACAGCGTCAGGCCGTAGCTGGCGTTCTCCACGTTGCAGCCGCTGATGATGCGCCCGTCCTCGGTGAGGGCCGCAGCCCCCACCGGGAACCTGGAGTACGGCGCGTAAGCCTTCTCCATGGCCTGCTTCGCAGCAGCTTCCAGCGCTTGCCAGTCGATGTCAGCCTTGGGCATCGTCAACCTTTCACGTACGGTATGCCGCTGGCGGCCGGTGGCCGCGACTTACCCACCAAACCGGCGACGGCGAAGATGGTCACCAAGTACGGCAGCATGGCCATGAACTGGCTCGGAACGGGAGTACCGATGATGCCCAGGATCGACTGCAGGTTGTAGGCGAAGCCGAACAGCAGCGAAGCCAGGAACGCCCCGATCGGGTTCCAGCGCCCGAAGATCAGCGCCGCCAACGCGATAAAGCCGCGTCCGCCCGAGATGTCCTTGGTGAAGGAGTCGATGGTCACCAGCGTGAACACCGCTCCACCGATACCGGCGATCGCACCGCCCAGCGTGACGTTCCAGAACCGCGTGGCATTGACGTTGATACCCAGGGTGTCAGCGGCCTGCGGGTGCTCGCCCACCGCACGGACCCGCAGGCCCCAGCGGGTCTTGAACAGCCCGAACCACACCACGGCGACCGCGATGTACATCAGGTAACCGGCGATCGACTGTTCGAACAGGATGGGGCCGATGATCGGAATGTCGGACAACAGCGGGATGGGCAGGATGTCCAGGCGGCCAGGGGTGTTGAACTGTTCCTTGTTGGGCACCATTACGGTGCCGAACAGGAAGCCGGTGAGGCCCGATACCAGCACGTTCAGCACCACGCCCACAATGATCTGGTTGACGAGGTACTTGATGCTGAAGACCGCCAGGACCATGGAGACGGCAGCACCTGCAGCCGCTGCCGCGATCAACCCCACGTACGGGCTGCCCGTCACGGTAGCCACCAATGCCGCCGTGAAGGCACCACCGAGCAGCTGGCCCTCGATCGCGATGTTCACCACGCCCACGCGTTCACACAGGACACCGGAGAGGGAGCCGAACACCAACGGCACGGCCAGGGTCACGGAGCCCGCCACGAGGCCGGCCAGGGAAATGGATGGCTGGCGAGCGCCCGCAACGATCCACACCAGCAGGGCAAACACGAACAGCACGGCGAAAGCTATGGGCAACCATTTGGGAGACCGTTCGCCCCGGGTCCACAGGAAGATCGAGTACGCGGCAATGGCCAGCAGGAGGATGCCGAGCACCACCCCGCCTGATTGGCCCGGAATGAGGAGGGCGGGGACGGCGACGGCGTCACCGGGATCGCTGATCTTCATCTCCGCGGTCTGGTCCGGACCCATCAGGCCGAAAAAGACCAACGCAATCAGGGCTAAGACACCCAGGGACAGCGGAACCTTCAGGGAAGGCCTGAAGCCGGGCAGGGCGGTTGCTCCGGAACGCGGAGCGGTGGATGTTGCGCTCACTTGGCACCTCCGGTGGCGTTGGCCAGCTCAGCTTTGCCGGTGGCCTTGGGCTTCTTGGTCTTCTTCTTCGGTTCCAGCCGGAACAGCGACCTGATCAGCGGGGGCGCCGCGATGAACAGCACGATCAGGGACTGCACCACCAGCACGATGTCGATGGGGGTTCCCGTTTGGATCTGCATCTGGACGGCACCGGCACGGAAAGCGCCGAACAGGAGCCCGGCGAAGAACGTCCCCCACGGCGTGCTCCGGCCCAGCAGGGCCACGGTGATGGAGTCGAAGCCGATCTGGGCTGCCACGCCGCCAGTAAGGACCTTCTCCGTACCGGCCACCTGGGCAACGCCTCCGAACGCCGCGAGGGCACCGGCGAACGCCATGACCAGGATGGTGGCCCGCGGAACCTTAACGCCGGCGGTGCGGGCGGCCACAGGGTTGGCACCCACGGCCCGGAACTCGAAGCCGATCGTGGAACGGTTCAGCAGCCACCAGACGCCGTAGGTCAGCAGGACTGCCACCATGAAGCCCAGGTGCAGGCGGGACCCGGGAATCAGGACAGGGTACGTTGCCGTTTCGTCCAGGCGCGGCGAGATGGGACTGTTGTCGCCCGGCCGCCGGAAAGCCGCGGTGTTCAGGAGGAAGTCCAGCAGGAACAGCGCCACGTAATTCAGCATGATGGTCACGATGACTTCGTGGGCACCGGTGCGGGCTTTGAGGATGCCAACGATCGCGCCCCACACCGCACCGCCCAGGACACCCATGATGATGACCACCAGCAGGTGCAGCCCAAACGGCAGGTGCCAGGCGAAGCCCACATACGCGGCCAGCGTGGCACTGATGATGATCTGGCCTTGGGCACCGATGTTGAACAGACCCGCGCGGAAGGCCAAGGCAACGCCGAGGCCCGCACAAATCAGCGGCGTGGCTACGGTCATGGTTTCCAGCAACGGCAGGAAACCTTGCCGCGGGTTGAAGACAGATCCTTGGAACAGGGCCACGTAGCTCTCCGTCATGGCGTTCCACAGGGCGCTGAGGAAATCGGTGGGCCGGGCGAAGAAGTACCCAGCGGTCCGGGCTACCTGGCTGTCCGTGCTGGCGATCAGCAGGCCGCCGAGAATCAATGCCACGATCACGGCCAGGACGGAGACGAACCCGTTGCCCATGACGATCCGGCGCATCGTGCTGCCCTGGCGGTGCCCGGGGTCCCCGCTTTGGGAGGAAACCGGCACGATGGAGGGTTCCATCATGCCGCCGGCAGTATCCAGGGCGACGTCGGCGGCACGGACTTCGGAGGTGTCTTCCGGACGGGTTTCCTTCGGATCCACGTGATCGGGTCCGGGTGCGTTTGCTGGGTCCCTATCCGTCATGGGAGCCTCCTTCCGGGCCGACGCCGGCCATCATCAAGCCGAGGGTGTCCCGCGGTGTCCCCGCCGGCACGATTCCTACGAGCTTGCCTTTGTAGAGCACGGCGATCCGGTCCGCGAGCTCGATCACTTCATCCAGCTCCGTGGACACGATCATGACCGGTGTGCCAACGTCCCGTTCGGCCACGATGCGTTTATGCAGGAATTCGATGGAACCGACGTCCACGCCGCGCGTTGGCTGGCTGGCAATGAACAGCCGCAGGGGGCGGGACAGTTCCCGCGCCATGACCACCTTCTGCTGGTTGCCGCCGGAGAGTGTGCCGGCCGCTGCACCCGCCGAGGGGGTGCGGATGTCGAATTCCTCAATCTTGGCCTTGGCGTTTTCGGCCACCTTGGCGGGCTTCATGCTGACGCCGCTGGCAAAGGGCGCTTGGTCGTAGAGGTCCAGGACAAGGTTCTCGGCAACCGAGAACGGCCCCACCAAACCGTCCACGGTGCGGTCCTCCGGGACGAAGCCGACGCCGGAACGCAGCACGTCCTTGACCGGCAGTCCCAGCAGTTGTTTTCCGTCCAGGGTCACGGAGCCGCTGACGTGCTCCTGCACGCCAAGGATCGCTTCGGTCAGTTCGGTCTGCCCGTTACCCTGCACACCGGCGATCGCCAGGATCTCGCCCTGTGCGATATCGAAGCTGATGCCATCCACTACGTTGGTTCCGTTGGACGCACGGACTGTCAGGTTCTCCACCACGAAGGTGGTCTCCTTGGGCTGTGCCTGTGCCTTGTCCAGGCTCAGGCTCACGGGGCGGCCCACCATCATGGAAGCCAGCTCTGTGGCAGAGGCCGAGGGAGGAGCATCACCCACCACTTGTCCGCGCCTGATGACCGTGATGACGTCCGAGACAGCCTTTACCTCCCGCAACTTGTGGGAGATGAAAACGATCGATGTGCCCGAAGCCTTGAGCTGGCGCATGATGTCAAGGAGTTCGTCCGTTTCCTGCGGCGTGAGGACGGCCGTGGGTTCGTCCAGGATGAGCACTTTGGCGTCGCGTACCAATGCCTTGATGATCTCCACGCGCTGCTGCACGCCAACCGGCAGGTCCTCCACCAGGGCGTCAGGGTCCACATCAAAGCCATACTTGGCGGAAATTTCACGGACCTTCCGGCGGGTTTCCTCAATGCTGAGGACTCCGCCGAAGGACGTAGGTTCGGCACCCAGGGCCACGTTTTCGGCCACCGTGAAAACCGGGACGAGCATGAAGTGCTGGTGCACCATGCCGATCCCCGCCGCCATGGCATCTCCGGGGCCGCGGAAGGTGACGGGCTGGTCATCCACGAGGATTTGTCCGGCTGTTGGCTCATAAAGTCCATACAGCACATTCATGAGGGTCGATTTTCCGGCGCCATTCTCACCCAGGAGGCAATGGATCTGGCCGGATTCAACCACGAGGTCAATGTCTTGATTGGCGTAGAAGGTCCCGAAGGCTTTCGAGATCCCCTTCAGTTCGAGTTTCACAACTCCCACCGTTCTGTGAGTCCGAGGGACGGCTGTACTGCCCACTACCTTTTGGTAGCAGCGTAGTCAGGGCAAAAACGCGCCGCCAGTACCGGGGCCCGGTACTGGCGGCGCGTCGAGGAATTGTTTACTTCTTGGGGCTCGCAGCCGACTCAACGACCAGCTTGCCGGAGGCGATGTCAGCCTTCAGGGCATCCAGTTCCGATTTGGTCTCGGAGGAGACGGCGGAATCGAGGTCGTGGAACGGTGCGATCGCAACGCCATCGTTGGCCAAGGTGCCAACGTAGGCTTCGTTGCTGAACTTGCCGTCCTTGTCGTCCTTCACCACGGACTCCACGGCCTCGCCCATCTGCTTGACCACGGAGGTCAGCATGAGGTCCTTGTACTCGGGAGCGGTGAGGTAGCCGTCCGAGTCGACCCAGATGAGCTTGACGTCCTTGCCGGCAGCCTTGGCTTCCTTCAGGGCAGCACCTGCACCCTTGCCCACAGGTCCGGCGACGGGCATCACGATGTCCGCGCCCTGGTCCAGGAGGTTGAGCGTGACCTGCTTGCCGGTGTCCTGCTTCTCAAAGTCACCCGTGAAGGAACCGTCCTGCGTGGCCTTGTCCCAGCCGACAACCTGGACAGACTTGCCCTTGGCCTTGTTGTAGGCCTGGACGCCGTCGTAGAAACCGTCCATGAAGATGGTGACCGTGGGGATCTTGATACCGCCGAAGGTACCCACCTTGCCGGTCTTGGACGTGGCGGCCGCTGCGTAACCGGCCAGGTATGCGGCCTGGGCGGTGTCGTAGACGATCGGCTTGACGTTGGCGATCGGCGTCTCGTACGAGTAGTCAACGATCGCGAAGTGCTTGTCCGTGTTCTTTTCCGCAGCGGCCTTGGTGGCATCGCCCAGGAGGAAGCCAACGGTGACGGTCAGGTTGCACCCGGCGGAGATCATGCCGTTGAGGTTGGTCTCGAAGTCGCTGTTGGCCTTGGACTCTGCGGACTTGACGGTTATGCCAAGATCCGTCTCAGCCTTCTTGAGGCCTTCGAACGAGGACTGGTTGAAGGATTGGTCGTCGAATCCGCCGGAGTCGGACACGATGCAGCCGGTGTAGTCACTCTTGGTGGCCGCACCGGAGCCGGCGTCGGGAGCCTGGCCGCAACCGGTCAGCAGGAGCGCTGCTGCGCCAACAGTTGCGACACCAGCCATTGAACCGCGCTTCAGGGCGGCGCGCAGTGGTTTCTTCAATTTTCCTCCAGGAAGAAAGTGGTGTGGGCTACGACGGATGGTCAATGAGTGTCCGTTTCCTATACCTGAGGCAGAAATTCTGTTTTCACTGATGCTTCGCAGCACTGCGCCGAGGCGCACTTGGTGACACCAACACTAGTGGGCTGGACCACACCCGGATAGCACAATCCCGGGCACCGCGGCAGATTGTTGACCTTTTGTTACCAAGCAGTAGCCGGGCTGTTGCGTCACAAGCGGACGAGCATCTTTCCCGTATTGGCCCCGTCCAGCAGATCGATAAACGCCTGCGGGGCGTTCTCCAAACCGTCCACGATTGTCTCGTCGTAGCGGACCGTCCCATCAGCCAGCCACGCAGCCATCCTTTCCCTGAATTCGGCGGCATGGGCGCGTTGGCCACCCACCAGGAAGCCACGCAGCGTCAACTGCTTGCCGATGGCCACAGCGAGGTTCCTGGGCGCAGCCGGGGGCTCGGTGGAGTTGTATTGTGCTATCGCTCCGCACATGGCCACGCGCCCGCCCACGGTCAGTGTGTCCAAAGCAGCTTCCAGGTGGTCGCCCCCGACGTTGTCGAAGTACACGTCGATACCGCGGTCCCCCGCTGCCTGACGCAACTGCTCCAGCACCGGAGCGTCGTTGTAGTTGAAGGCGGCGTCAAAGCCCAGGTCCAGCAACCTGGCAACCTTGTCCGCCGAACCCGCACTGCCGATTACTTTCCCGGCGCCCATTGCCTTGGCAATCTGGCCCACCATTGACCCCACGGCTCCGGCTGCACCGGACACGAAGACGACGTCCCCTTCCTTGAATCCGGCCACCTTGAGCAATCCGGCGTAGGCGGTCAGCCCGGTCATGCCCAGCGCCCCAAGGAAGGCCGGCGTCGGAGCCAGCCCCTTGGGCACCACGGTTGCCGCGGTGGCGTCCACCACCGCGTGGTCCCGCCACCCCAGTTGATGCACGACGACGTCACCCACCTTGTGCGCGTCCGAACGGGACGCGATCACCTCACCTGCCGCACCGCCGTCGAGCGCTGCATCAAGGCGGAAGGGAGCCGAATAGGACTTCGTGTCATTCATGCGGCCACGCATGTAAGGATCGACGGACATGTACTGGTTCCGCACCAGGATCTGGCCGCTCTTCAGTTCCTGCACGGGAGCGGTGACGAGCCGGAAGTTGTCCGGGACCGGCCGGCCCGACGGGCGCGAGGCCAGGTGGATTTCGCGGGTAGTGGCGGGCATTGCCGTCTCTGGAATGCTCATGCGGCGAACTCCACCAGTTTCAGGTCGACGGCCATGTTGCCGCGTGTTGCGTTCGAGTAGGGGCAGATCCTGTGCGCTTTGGCCATCAGCTCCTCGGCCTTGCCGCGCTCCAGTGCCGGCAGGGCAATCTCGAGTTCGGCCGCCAGCCCGAATCCCACTCCGTCCGGAAGGGCGCCGATGTGGACCTTGGCTGCGACGGCGGAGTCGGTCAGGTCCACACGCTCCTTGCGGCCCACCAGGCGCAGGGCCGAGTGGAAGCAGGCTGCATATCCTGCCGCGAACAGTTGTTCAGGGTTGGTGCCTTGGCCGTTGCCGCCCAGTTCTACAGGGCTGGCGAGGGCGACATCCAGTTTGCCGTCGTTGGTGCGGGCATTGCCGTCACGGCCTTCGCCGGAAGCCAAGGCCTCTGCGGTGTACAGGGTCTTCATGGGTCTGTCCCCTTCTCTGTGGTGGATTGTGGTGCAGCGGAAAAGTCAGGGTGCCGCATGGAGGGCGGCGGTGAGCTTCCCGAGGGTGGCATGCAGCTGGGCCATTTCGTCAGCCGACAGGCCCGCTGCTTCGGCCAGGCGCAGGGGCACGGCTTGCGCTTTGGCGCTCAGGCGGGTTCCGGCGTCGGTGAGGACCACGTCCACACGCCGCTCGTCCTCCGCCGAGCGGTGCCGCTCCACGAGGCCCATGGCCTCAAGACGCTTCAGCAACGGCGACAGCGTGCCGGAGTCCAGGCCCAGTTCGGCGCCAAGCGCGCGGACGCTCCGCGGCTCCTCCTCCCAAAGCACCAGCATCACCAGATACTGCGGGTAGGTCAGGCCGAGGTCGTCGAGCACCGGGCGGTAGACCGCCGTCGCGGCTTTCGACGCCGAGTACAGCGCAAAGCAGACCTGGTGGCGGAGCCGGGGAGCATCACTCATGGGAGAAACGGTAGCTCACAATTACATTGTGCACAACTTAATTCAGCCCACCCGAACCCAACTGGGTCGCATTTGTGCGCGTTTTGACGGCTCAGAACGCGCACAAATGCGACCCACTTGGGTTACTGGTTGAGGTCGCGGATGGTTCGCAGGGCGGCTGCGGTGAGGACCCGGACGGCGTAGCCAAGGGCGCGCTCGTCGACGATGAAGTCGCCGCGGTGGAGGTCATACTCCTCGCCACCGGGAGTGTGGGTACCAAGGCGCATCATGGCACCGGGAAGGTCCGCGAGGAACCAGGCAAAATCCTCGCCACCCATGGACTGCGGAGTCAGAACCACCGCGTTCTCGCCCAACTCGGCGCGCGCGGCAGCCTCAATCAACGCCGTTTCGTGTTCCGAGTTGACCACGGGCGGGACGCCGCGCGTGTGCTCAAGGTGCACATCGACGCCGTAAGGCGCAGCCACCTGCTTGACGACCTCGTCCAGCAATTCGCCGGCACTGTGCCAGGCATCGCGGTCAAGGCACCGCATGGTGCCCGCCATGTAGCCCGACGCGGGGATGGCATTGGGAGCTGCACCTGCGGAAATCTGCCCCCACACCACAGAAACGCCACTGCGCACGTCGACGCGGCGCGACAGGACAGCCGGAACGTTGACGGCAATCTGCGCCAGGGCGAAGACCAGGTCTTCGGTCAAGTGGGGACGCGACGTGTGCCCGCCCCGGCCCGTCAACTCGATCTTGATGGTGTCCGAGGCCGACGTGATGGCACCGATGCGCGTACCGATCTGCCCGGCGTTGATGCGCGGGTCACAGTGCAGCGCAAGAATGCGGGGAACACCCTCCAGCACACCCTGCTCAATGCAGGACAGCGCGCCACCGGGCATGGTCTCCTCCGCAGGCTGGAAGATGATGCGGACGGTTCCGCCGAGCGGAGTGTTCTTGTGCATCCGCTGCAGCACCAGGGCAATGCCCAGCATGGTGGTGGTGTGGACGTCATGGCCGCAGGCATGGGTCACGCCATGGTTCTTGGATGCGAACGGCAGGCCCGTCTCTTCGATGATGGGCAGGGCGTCGATGTCACCGCGCAAGGCAGTGGCAATGGGCCCCTCCCCGACATCCACCGTCAGCCCCGTGCCTTCGAGCCGCCGCGGCTTCAAGCCGGCCGCTTCGAGCCGCTCCACGAGTTTGTCCGTGGTGCGGAACTCCTTAAAGGACAGCTCCGGATGCGCATGGAGGTCGCGCCTGAACTCGATGAGCCCGGGAAGCAGTTCATCGACCCAAGGACTGACAACGGGAGGCGGCTCGGTCTCGGTGGTGTAATTGCGCACGTCACAACTCTAGCCAAGCGCGGCGGACGACGAACGAAAGCCACCTCTTGGTTACGCCGCGTTCAGGCGCAGGACAACAAAAGAGGTGGCTTCCGGTGTAGGTTTCCGCTTTACAGGACGTCGGTATCGCCGCTGGCCTTCAACGCGTCAACGGTGCCCTTGACCAGCTGGGCATGTTCCTTCGTGGTGACCAGGAGGGCGTCCGGCGTGTCCACGATGACCACGTCCTTGATGCCGATCAGCGCAATGACCCGCTTGGTATCGGAGACCACCACGCCGCTGGCGTTCTCAGCGAAAACGCGGGCTCCCTCACCCAGGACGGTCACTTCGTCGACGTCGCCGGCGCTGTTCAGGCGGCCGATCGCGGCAAAGTCACCAACGTCGTCCCAACGGAAAGAGCCAGGCACGACGGCGACATCGCCGGCTGCCGCTGCGGGCTCGGCCACTGCGTAGTCGATGGCGATCTTGGGCAGGGTTGGCCACACCCGGGCAGTCACTTCGGCACGCCGGGGAGTGTCCCAGGCTTCGGCGATTTCCTGGAGCCCGGCAAACAGCTCAGGCTGGTTCGCCTCAAGGTGCTTGAGCATGAGCGACACGGGCGCGACGAACATCCCGGCGTTCCACACGTAGTCTCCGGCCTCGACGTACTTCCGGGCCACCTCCTGGCTGGGCTTCTCGACGAACTCAGCGACAGTCAGGGCGTTCGGGGCACCGTCCACCTTCAGTGCCTGGCCGGAACGGATGTAACCGAATCCCGTGGAAGGGTGCGTTGGCTTGATACCGATGGTGACGATCTTCCCCGTAGCGGCAGTAAAGATGGCCTCCCGGACGGTGTCCTGGAACAGGTCGTCGGGACTGATGACCTGGTCCGCGGCGAATGAGCCCATGATCGTTTCCGGGTCGCGGCGGTGCAGGATGGCGGCAGCCAGGCCGATGGCGGCACCTGAGTCCTTGGGTTCGCTTTCAAGGACGAGTTCGTCGTCGCCGACTTCGGGCAACTGCCGGCACACGGCGGCGCGGTGGGCCTCGCCGGTGACCACCAGCACCCGCTCCCCGGCCAGCGGCTCGAGGCGGTCGTAGGTGGACCTCAACAACGTGCTGCCGGAGCCCGTCAGGTCGTGGAGGAACTTGGGCGCAGCGGCACGCGAGAGTGGCCATAGCCGGGTCCCCACACCACCCGCCGGAATAACCGCATGGAAGCGGTTCAACGGCGATTCCGGAATTGTCACGTCTTCTGTACTCACTGCAACACTTTATCGGACGCAGCACCCGGGACCGGCAGTTCGCCACACATGTGGCTTTCGTCTCAAACGGAGGGATAAATCGCCGGAATACGGGCAGGACACATGGAATTTACAAGCAAAGAAGCCCGTCCTAAATTGAATAAGCTGTAAGCGAAGCCTAGATTTAGGCGTGAGCTACGAGTGCTCTCGCAGCAGGCGTTCCCCCCGCGTGGATCCCATGCCAGCGCCGCTGTGTTGCAGGAAGGTTTATTCAGTGCCGACAAAACCAGCTGGCACCTTGTACCGCGGCCGTGAAGGCATGTGGTCCTGGGTTGGACACCGTATCACCGGTGTAGTGATCTTTTTCTTCTTGTTGGTCCATGTGCTGGACACCTCACTGGTGCGCGTGTCCCCTGAGGCCTACACCGCCGTTATCGGCGCCTACAAGAACCCCCTCATGGCCCTGGGCGAAACGGGCCTGGTCGCTGCGATCATCTTCCACGCCTTCAACGGCCTGCGCGTGATCGCCATCGACTTCTGGAAGAAGGGCGCCAAGTACCAGCGCCAGCTGCTCTGGGTCGTGCTTGCGCTGTGGCTGGTCACGTTCGCAGGGTTCGCCATCCGCCACCTTTCCCTCGCGCTGGGAGGCCACTAAGCCATGACCACCATCCAGTCCCCCCGCAGCGGCAAGATCGCCCCGAAGTACAACCGCACCGGCAGCAGCCGCGGCAACTTCGAAATGCTCGCATGGCTGTTCATGCGTCTTTCCGGCGTCGTTCTGGTCATCCTCATTTTCGGCCACCTGTTTGTGAACCTGCTGGTGGGCGAAGGCATCCACGCCATCGACTTCGGCTTTGTTGCCGGCAAATGGGCCGATCCGTTCTGGCAGTTCTGGGACCTGGCCATGCTGTGGCTGGCCATGCTCCACGGCACCAACGGAGTCCGGACCATCATCAACGACTACGCAGAGAAGGACTCCACCCGCTTCTGGCTGAAGACGGTCCTCTACGCCGCAACCGTGGTGATCATCATCCTCGGCACCCTGGTGATCTTCACCTTCGATCCGTGCCCGGTCGTCGACGGCGTCCAGCTTCCCGGCGGTTTCTGCCCGGCGCCTTAGCCGCTTCCACGGCGTGGCCGACCCCGCCCGGGACCGGCCGCGCCTTCCTTTGCGGAGCAGGCTCCGCCGACCATCTGAATTTCTGAAAGAGAGAGCATCCAGTATGCAGGTCCATAAGTACGACGTCGTCATTGTCGGTGCCGGTGGCGCCGGCATGCGCGCCGCGATCGAGTCCGGTCAGCGCGCACGCACCGCGGTACTGACCAAGCTCTACCCCACCCGTTCCCACACCGGTGCAGCCCAGGGCGGCATGTGTGCAGCGCTTGCCAATGTCGAGGAAGACAACTGGGAATGGCACACGTTCGACACCATCAAGGGTGGCGACTACCTGGTTGACCAGGACGCAGCCGAAGTCATGGCCAAGGAAGCCATCGACGCCGTGCTGGACCTGGAAAAGATGGGTTTGCCCTTCAACCGCACGCCCGAAGGCCGCATCGACCAGCGCCGTTTCGGTGGCCACACCCGTGACCACGGCAAGGCTCCGGTTCGCCGTGCCTGCTACGCCGCCGACCGTACCGGCCACATGATCCTGCAGACGCTGTACCAAAACTGCGTCAAGCACAACGTCGAGTTCTACAACGAGTACTACGTCCTTGACCTCCTGCTGGTTGAAGAGGACGCCGTCCGCGAAGACGGAACCACGTACAAGCAGAAGCGTGTTGCCGGCGTGGTCTCCTACGACCTCGCTTCCGGCGAACTCCACGTGTTCCAGGCCAAGTCCGTAGTCTTCGCCTCCGGCGGTGCGGGCAAGGTCTTCAAGACCACCTCCAACGCCCACACCCTTACCGGTGACGGCATGGGCATCGCTTTCCGCCGCGGTATCCCGCTGGAGGACATGGAGTTCTTCCAGTTCCACCCGACCGGCCTGGCCGGCCTGGGCATCCTCCTCACCGAGGGTGCACGCGGTGAAGGCGCCATCCTCCGTAACTCCGACGGCGAACGCTTCATGGAGCGTTACGCCCCCACCATCAAGGACCTCGCACCCCGTGACATCGTGGCCCGCGCCATGGCCAACGAGGTCCGCGAAGGCCGCGGGTGCGGTCCGAACAAGGACTACGTCCTCCTGGACCTCACGCACCTGGAGCCGGAGCACATCGAAGCCAAGCTCCCGGACATCACCGAGTTTGCCCGTACGTACCTCGGCGTAGAGCCCTTCACCGACCCCGTGCCGGTGTTCCCCACGGCCCACTACGCCATGGGCGGCATCCCCACCAACATCGCCACCGAGGTCCTCCAGGACAACGACACCGTTGTCCCCGGCCTCTTCGCTGCCGGCGAGGTTGCCTGTGTTTCCGTGCATGGATCGAACCGACTTGGCACCAACTCGCTGCTGGACATCAACGTGTTCGGCAAGCGCGCAGGCATCGCTGCGGCCGAATACGCCAAGACTGCCGGCTACGTTGAGCTCCCGGAGAACCCTGAGGGCATGACCCGCGGCATCCTGGACAGCCTGCTCAACGGCACGGGCACCGAGCGCGTAGCCCAGATCCGCAAGGAACTGCAGGACACCATGGACGCCAACATGCAGGTGTTCCGTACCAAGGAGTCGCTGCAGCAGGTCCTGAGCGACATCGCTTCCTTCGAAGAGCGCTACAAGAACGTCACCGTCCAGGACAAGGGCAAGCGCTTCAACCTGGACCTCCTGGAAGCCGTGGAACTTGGCTTCCTGCTCGACATGGCAAAGGTCATGACCGTTGGTGCACTCCACCGTGAAGAGTCCCGTGGTGGCCACTACCGCGAAGACTTCCCGGACCGCGACGACGAGAAGTTCATGAAGCACTCCATGGCTTACCTGGACAACACCGTCACCGCCGACTCGTCTGCCGAGTCCGTTGCGGGCATCCGTCTCGAGACGAAGCCCGTTGTCTTCACCCGTTACGAGCCGATGGAGCGTAAGTACTAATGACCACCGAAATGGCAGAGCCCGCTTCCAAGATCGAGCTGCCCGCCAGCGTTGCCGGCGACGGTGAGATCCCCACGTTCCACATCACGCTGCGTGTCCGCCGGTATGATCCCGAGATCTCCGACGAAGCCCGTTGGGACGACTACAAGCTGACCATGTACGGCACGGACCGCGTGCTGGACGCCTTGCACAAGGTCAAGTGGGAAATCGACGGCACGGTTTCGTTCCGCCGCTCCTGCGCCCACGGTGTATGTGGTTCGGATGCCATGCGCATCAACGGCCGCAACCGCCTTGCGTGCAAGACCCTGCTGAAGGACCTCGACACCACCAAGCCCATCACCGTTGAGCCCATCAAGGGCCTTCCGGTGGAGAAGGACTTGATTGTGGACATGGAGCCGTTCTTCCAGTCCTTCCGTGAAGTCATGCCGTTCCTGATCAACAAGGGCCACGAGCCCACCAAGGAACGCCTGCAGTCCGTTGAGGACCGTGAGCGCTTTGACGACACCACCAAGTGCATCCTCTGCGCTGCCTGCACCTCGTCCTGCCCGGTCTTCTGGACCGATGGCCAGTACTTCGGCCCGGCAGCGATCGTCAACGCACACCGCTTCATCTTCGACTCCCGTGATGATGCCGGCGACATGCGCCTTGAAATCCTCAACGACAAAGAAGGCGTGTGGCGCTGCCGCACCACCTTCAACTGCTCCGAGGCTTGCCCGCGTGGCATCCAGGTGACCAAGGCCATCGCCGAGGTCAAGCAGGCCATCCTGTCCCGCAAGATCTAGTCGCCGTTCCCTGAGGAACAGCACGACGACGGCGCCGCTCACCACTGCTGGTGACCGGCGCCGTCGTCGTTAATCCACTGCCGCAACCACCGCCATCCCCAAGGAGACCAGCAGCGTGTCACGATCCGAAAAGATTACCTTCACAGGAAGCACGGGCGATGTCCTGGCAGGCATTGTGGATGTGCCCGAAGGAGACATCCGGGGCTGGGGCCTGTACTCCCACGGACTGACGCTGGGCAAGGACAGCCCGGCCGCGTCGCGGATCTGCAAGGGGCTCGCCGACCAGGGCGTGGGCATGCTGCGGTTCGACAACCTGGGCCTGGGCGGCTCGGAGGGCGAGTGGTCGGCAGGTTCCTTCAGCGTGAAGGTAGCCGACACCATCCGGGCGGCGGGCTTCATGCAGGAGCAGGGCCGGGCGGTCTCCCTGATCGTGGGACATTCGTTCGGCGGCGCGGCCGTGCTGGCCGCGGCCCGCGACCTTCCCGAGGTGAAGGCCGTGGTGACAGTGGGCGCACCCTACGAACCCAAGCATGTGGAACACATGTTCGACGCCGAGATCGATTCGATCCTGCGTGATGGCAGTGCGGTGGTGGACCTGGGCGGGCGGCCCATGGAGATCCGCCGGCATTTCGTGGAGGACGTGGAACGCGCGGATCTTCGGGACTGCATCCGGACCCTCCACCGCCCCCTGATGGTGATGCACTCCCCTACCGACAACACCGTGGGCATCGACAACGCCAGTGAGATCTTCCGTACCGCCCGGCATCCCCGCAGCTTCATTTCGCTGGAGGGCAGCGAACATCTGCTCACAGGGAAGGGCCAGGCGGCGCGGGTGGCACGCATCATCGGCGCGTGGGCGGATCCGTACTTGGAGACCAGCGACCCCGCCTAACAGGACCGGCCTGACCCAACTGGGTCGCATTTGTGCGCGTTTTGAGCCGTCAAAACGCGCACAAATGCGACCCAGTTGGGTGTGGTGGAGTGTGTTACTTGCCGATGGCGGCCTTGCTTTCGCTGAGCCACTGCTCGGCCGCTTTCTCCGGCGTGAGTCGCTTGAAGAGGACCTCGGTGTTGATGCGCGCCGTGATTTCCGAGACGGCCGTTGAGCCCGTGGGTCCGATGTAGGTCGGCGCGAAGTCCATCTTGCCAATCTGGTCAATGTATTCGGCTTCAACCTTGCCTGTGGGGGTCAGCAGGTCCTGGATGGCCGTCCGCATGCCGGCGTTGCTCGGGACGCCGCGGTCGCTCTGGATGATCTTGGCCGCGGACTCGTTGTTCACCAGGAAATTGACCAGTTTGGCAGCTGCCTCGGTGTGCTTGCTCCGCGCGGAAATCGTGTAGAACTGGGACGACTGCAGCCAGATACCGGGCGTCGGCTTCTCGCCCGGGAGCTTCAGGAGCTTGAGTTCGGCGCCGGAGGCCTTGCTGAGGGCGGAGAGGGAATTGCTCCAAGTGAGCATCATGCCCGCCTGGCCCATGCCCATGAGTGTCTGCTCGGTGCTGACGTTGAGCTTCTCCACTGTCTCCGAAGCACTGGGGGCTGCGCCTGATTCACTCAGCTTGACGGAGAAGTCGAAGTACTCCTTGACCGTGTCCTTTCCCAGTCCCAGTTCACCGTCCTGGGTGTACAGCGACTCCCCCCGCTGGCGGGCGAAAGCGTCCAGGGAATCGTGGGTCAGTACAGTAGCCGTTCCATAGGTCCCCTTGGGGCTCTTGGACGTGATGTCGCCGGCAATGCGGGCGAAGTCGTCCCAGGTCCACGTGCTGTCATCCGGAAGCGAGACGCCGGCAGCCTGGAAAACTGCGGGGTTCACGACGATCGCCAGTGCGTTGGCCCCGGTGGAGACGCCGTACTGGGTGCCCTTGACCTGGCCGTTTTCCAACGCACCCTGGTCCAGCTTGGACAGGTCAAGTGCGCTGCCGGCCTTGGACAAGTCCAACAAAGCGCCGCGGTTGGCGTACTCAGCCGGGTAGGCGCCGCCCATGGTGATGACGTCTGGAGCGTCGTTGGCGGCTACCTGGGTGGCCAACTTGTCGAAATAGCCGCTGATGTCGCCGTATTCGGGTTTGACCTTGATGTCAGGGTTGGCTGCCTCGAATTCCTGGATTGCCTTGGTAGTCAGTTCGGCCCGGCCGGCGTTGCCCCACCAGCTGAAGCGGATTTCGACGGGGCCGTCCTGGGACTGGCCTGCGTCGCTGCCGCCACAGGCTGTGGCCATGCCAAGCATCCCTGCAACGGCCACGAGGGCCAGTGATCTGCGGAAGGTACGGAGAGATTTACGCGTCATTGGGTAAGCTTCTTTCAGACTCAGAAAACGGTTCCTGAAACGTATCAAGTGCTGTAGTATCCGTCAATAGTTCTGAATGTGAACTATTACCCGGTGCGGCCCCCAGCGAAGGATGACATGAACCACTCCCGGCTACCGATTGATCGCGAGGCACTGGCCAGGCGACACAACGTACGGCAACACAAGCTGGATCCGCGCAGTCCTGTATCGGTGGGCAACGGCGAATTTGCCTTCACCATGGATCTCACCGGCCTCCAGACGTTCCCCGCTTCCTACCCCGTGGGAGCACGTGATGACCGGGCCCCCGGAACGCTCCTTGGCACGCAAGCGCAGTGGGGCTGGCACTCCGTTCCGGCGGGAACCCCCTACGGGCTGGCAGGCTCCACCGTCATGTACGACTCGCCCCGCGGACCCGTACCCTACGTGGACATGGTGGGCGAGATCGTCAATGACCGTGAGACCGACACGTCCGACGCCGAAACCTGGTTGAGGGCAAACCCGCACCGCCTGGACCTGGCGCGGATCGGATTCCGTTGGGTGGAGGACGGTCAGGATCATGCCCTCACACCCTCGGAGATCAGCGGGGCGGAGCAGATCCTGGACCTCTGGTCCGGCGTGGTGACCAGCAGCTTCGCGGTGGCCGGTCACCCCGTGAAAGTCACGACGGCGTGCCACCCCGACCGCGATGAGCTCGGCCTCCGCGTCGAGTCACCGGCGCTCGGCAAGGGCCTGGTGATCGGCATCGACTTCCCGTACGGCTCGGAAGCGTGGCACGACGCCGCCGACTGGACCAAGCCGGAGGCGCACAGCACCCGGCGCAATCTGCCGGCCGATGCCGGACCGCAGGACACCACGAGCTGGGTTGTGGACCGGGAACTGGATGACTCCCGCTATGCCGTGATCGTCACGGGCCGGGGCCTGGACGTGGAGCAGACAGCCCGGCATTCACTCCGGATCGGACCGGGACAGCCATCCGGCACCCTCGATCTCTCCCTCGCCTTCCTGTCCTCCGGAGACGGTGACTGCATTCCGCGGGGCAACAACAGGCCTGGACGGGCCGCGCCCTTGGTGGGCCTGGGAACGGAACCGGATTCCGGCGTCGTGCCTTCAACGGAACAGGGCGCCGGAAGCAGTGTCGCGGCAGCGTCGGCAGCCTACTGGCCGGGGTTCTGGCGCTCGGGCGGAGCGATCGAGCTTGATGCCACCAATGATCCGCGGGCCAAGGAACTGGAGCGGCGTATTGTCCTGTCGCAGTACCTGACCGCCATCAACTGCTCGGGCTCGTTGCCGCCTCAGGAAACCGGGTTGGTGTGCAACTCCTGGCGCGGCCGGTTCCACCTGGAGATGCACTGGTGGCATGCCGCGCACTTCGCCCAGTGGAACAGGCCGGAGCTTCTGTTGCCCTCGCTCAGGTGGTACTCAACAGTCCTGGAAACGTCCCGCCAAACCGCCAAGGCGCAGGGCTTCGATGGAGTGCGCTGGCCCAAGCAGGTGGGACCCGACGGGAGGGAAAGCCCCAGCACGATCGGGACGTTCCTCATCTGGCAGCAGCCGCACCCGATCTATCTCGCTGAACTGCTGTACCGGGCCAACCCCGGGCGTGAGGTCCTGGAAGAGTTCGCTGAGATTGTCTTCGAGTCTGCGGCGTTCATGGCCGGCTTTGCCCACCCAACGCAGCGCGGTTTTGAGCTCGGCCCCCCGCTGGTTCCGGCGCAGGAGAGCTACGGCTCCATCCGCAGCAGGGTCAGCAACCCGACCTTCGAACTGGCCTACTGGCAGTGGGCCCTGACCATCGCGTCGGAATGGCGGAAGAGGCTGGGCCTGGAGCCTGTGGCCGCCTGGCAGGACGTGGCCGCCGGAATGGTGGAACCCCGGGTGAAGGACGGAGTCTATGCCGCCATTGACGTCGAGCCCTTCACCATCCGCACCGACCATCCATCCATGCTGTGCGCGCTGGGCCTGCTGCCGCGGACGGACGTGATTGATCCGGACATCATGCGGGCAACACTGTCAGGAGTGCTGGCGGATTGGGACTGGGACAGCACCTGGGGCTGGGACTACCCTGTCATGGCCATGACAGCCGCACGTCTGGAAGATCCCCAGGCGGCAGTCAATGCGCTCCTGCTCGACGCTGGAAAGAACACCGTCCTGCCGAACGGGCACAACCGGCAAACGGATTCGCTGCCCCTGTACCTTCCGGGCAATGGCGGACTGCTGGCCGCCGTGGCCCTCATGGCAGCCGGCTGGGACAACGGACCCTCGCGCCATGCTCCCGGATTTCCTGCGGACTGGACCGTGGCGTGGGAAGGGCTGGTGTCCGCCCCCTGATTCGGCTGCGAGGTCATTCACGCCGGGGTCCAGTTGCCGCGCCCACCAGCGCCCCGAGCCCGAGCCCCACCAGAATCCCCGCGAAGGGTGACTCGAAGATCAGCTGGCCCACGATCAACCCGGCCGCTGCCCCCAGGAGGCAGGCGATCCACAGTTGGTTGTTCATGGCGCCTCCATGCGAGGGGATCAGTCAGGTTTGGGGCGTGGCACGGCGTGAGCCGAGGAACTTCTTCCGCGGACTCTCCCCGGCCTTCAGGTCAGCTTCCCGGATGGCGGCCCAGGAAGCCGATACCAGGTAGACCTGGCTCACCAGGTTGAACCAGATCAGCAGCCCGATGATGATCGCGAACGATGCCAGGACCGGGTTGTTGCCTGCCCGGGCCAACAATTCCGTGCTGAAGATCTGCAGGACCGTGGTGCCCACGCCGGCAAGCACCACACCCTCCAGGAAGGGTTGTCGCCCCAGCTTAAGGCCACCGGCGATGCGGAACAGGACTGCCGCCGTCGCGCAGTTGAGCAGGAGGGGGACGACGATCTTGACCACGGCCGCCACCGGGGCCGCCACGGCCTCATCTAGCCGAAGGAAATCAAACAGCACGTCCGCAGCAGTGCCGAACACCAGGGAGGCTCCGGCGCTGACCACGAGGATGACGCCCAGGAGCAACAGCGTGCCGGCGTCGACCAGCTTCTGCAGAATGGGGCTGCGCTGCAGGGGGTCGGCGTCCATGACGCCGCGGACCCCCTCGCGCACGCTCGCTATCCACCCCAGGGAGGTGTAGATGGTGACCACCGCTGCGATGACCGCCGTCCAGCCAAGTCCCGACGGGTTCAAAAGCGTCTGCGGATCCACCAGGCCATCCCGGCCATCCACCTGCAGCAACCCGGGGGCTGCCGAGGCGACGCTCCGGATCACAGCGTCGGTCAGGACCGGATTGCCACCCAACACAATGCCCGCCACCGCAAACCCTGTGGTGAGGAGACCAGTGACGGAGAAAAACATGTTGAAGCCGATACCGGCGCTCAGCAGCGGACCGTGTTGCCTGCTGTAGTGCTGGAAGGAACGCATGGCCCGGTTGGTATTGAGCCTGGCCATGAACAGGGCAAAGAACGCGCCGGCCTTTTGTGGCAAGCCTGCACCGGCTCTTTTGGCCTGGCCCCATTCCTGGCGTTTGTGGAGCAGCTGGAGTTTGAGCTTTGCCAGCTCAATGGGCAGCGGAGGACTGTCCGCTTGAGGACGTTGGTTCCGCCTGCTTCGTTTCGTCAGTGTTCCCGCCAAAGTCGAGCTCTTCCCGTAGCTGCCAAATTCCATTGGTGTCGTGCTCGTAGAGTCCCATGCTAACCACAGGAAAGGTGGCCCGGTAATCTCTTAGGACCGTTTCGGCCTCGTCAAGGTTTTCCTGGGCGACGTCGTGCGCCACGGTCACATGCGGGTGGTACGGGAAAGGAAGTAACCGCTCCAAGGGGCCGGTCTGGAGTTTTTCGTGCAACTGCACGCACTCTTCAAAGCCCTCCTCCACGTTGACGAATACCACTGGTGACACAGGCCGGAAGGACCCGGTGCCGGAGATGGTGATGGTGAAAGGCTTCTGTGCACGGGCGACGGCCCTGACGTGGTCCCGGGTAGCGGCCCAGTCCTGGGTGGGGGTGGTGGTGATCAGGGTGATGTGCGCCGGAATGACCTCGGCCATGGGATCACCAAAGGAAGCGCGCCATTCCTGGAGCTCCTTGGCGATCTCCGGCGGGAAGCCCAGAATCACTCCAACGCACAGGGTGTCACCGGCGCCACAGTCGGTGCCGGTGACAGCAGGCCGGCGCGATTCGTCCGGACCGGAACCTGGCAGGGTTCCGGTCTTGACGTTGATCTGGCCAGCGGCGCACATGGACTTAGCGGACTCCCTGCTCGCTGGGGCTTGCGGTTCCGCGGTACGGCAGGAAACCGACCTTGGAGTACACGTCGGCCAAGGTGGCCGAGGCGATGTCACGGGCTTTGTCCGCCCCGTGGGCCAGGAGCCGGTCGAGCTCTGCCGGATCTGCCAGGAGCTCGTTGGCCCGCTCCCGGATGGGTGCCAGGTGTCCGGATACGAGCTCTGCCAGGTCAACCTTCAGGTGCCCGTACATCTTGCCCTGGTAGTCCGCCACGATCTTCTCCACCGGACTTCCGCTGATGGCCGAGTAGATGGTGAGCAGATTGGAGACGCCGGGCTTGTTCTCGCGGTCGTAGCGGATCTCGGTCTCAGTGTCCGTCACAGCGGACTTGATCCTCTTGGCCACGGTCTTGGGGTCATCGAGCAGGTTGATGAGACCGGCCGGCGACTCGGCGGACTTGGACATCTTGGCCGTGGGGTTCTGGAGATCGTAGATCTTGGCGGATTCCTTCTGGATGAAGGCCTCCGGCACCTGGAACGTCTGGCCGAACCGGCTGTTGAAGCGGTTGGCAAGGTCCCTGCTCAGTTCCACATGCTGGCGCTGGTCTTCACCCACCGGGACGCCGTGCGGCTGGTACAGCAGGATATCTGCGGCCTGAAGGATCGGGTACGTGAACAGCCCAACGCTGGCGTGGTCCGAGCCCTGCTTCTGCGCCTTGTCCTTGAACTGGGTCATGCGGCCGGCCTCACCCATGCCCGTGATGCAGTTGAGCACCCAGGCCAGTTGGGCGTGCTCCGGAACCTGCGACTGGACAAACAGCGTGCACTTCTCCACGTCAACGCCACCGGCAATGTACTGGGCTGCGGTGACGCGGGTGCGGCGGGCCAGCTCAGCGGGGTCCTGCGGCACCGTGATGGCGTGCAGGTCCGGGATGAAGAAAACGGCGTCGTACTCGTCCTGCATACGGACCCAGTTGACCAGTGCCCCGAGGTAGTTGCCCAGGTGCAGGGAGTCGGCGGACGGCTGCATCCCGGAGAGCACGCGGTGCTTGGCACCGGCTGCGGGCAAGGTGGAGACGGCGGGCAGTACGGCAGCGTCTGTTTCAGCAGTAGTCATGGAGGTAGGTACTTTCGTCAAGCTTAGAGCCGGTAGTCAACGACCACCGGTGCGTGGTCAGAGAAGCGGGTGTCCCACGAAGGCGCCCGGTCAACCACGGCCGAGAAAGCGGCGGCGGCGAGTGCCGGGGTGGCCAGGTGGTAGTCGATGCGCCAGCCAGTGTCGGTGTCAAAGGCTTTTCCGCGCTGGGACCACCAGGTGTAGGGGCCGGCGACATTACCTGCCAGGCCCCTGTGGACATCCCTCCATCCAATCTCGTCGCCGAAGAAGCGGTCGAAGTACGCACGCTCCTCAGGCAGGAAGCCGGCACGCTTGACGTTGCCCTTCCAGTTCTTGATGTCCAGCTCCGTGTGCCCCACGTTGAGGTCGCCCACCACCAGGGCGTGGTCGCTGTGCTTGGCCAGCTCAGGCAGGCGTGTGGTCATGGCATCCAGGAAACGGTACTTGTCATCCTGCTTGGGCGTGCCTGCTTCACCTGAGTGGACATACGCGCTGACGGCAGTGAGCGTCGTAGCTTCTCCAGCGGAGTTGTGCACCAGGAAATCCGCCTCGACCCAGCGGCCGGACGTATCGAAGTAGGCGTCCCCGTTGCCCACCCGGGTTGCCGTGGGCTCCTGGCGGGATGCGATGGCCACCCCCGCACGGCCCTTGGCCTCCGCCTCGGCGTGGAGGATGTACCAGCCCTCGCCGATCAGCGAGTTCACGATTGCATCAGGAGCACGGACTTCCTGCAGGCAAAGGATGTCGACTTCGCGCGGCTCGAGCCACTCCGCCATGCCCTTTTTGTAGGCAGCCCTCAGGCCGTTGACGTTGACTGATGCGATGCGAAGGAAATCCTTCTTCAATGCCGTACTCACCCGCTCTACTCTAGTCGATGATGGTTCCGGCCACCGGCTCGTCGGAGCCTCCGGAAGACTTGATCATGTCGCGGGCATTGGTGGACGTGATGGCGATGGTTTCCAGCGCCCGGTTGATGGTGTCCTGGTTGGCTGCAGCGCCCTTGGCACGCTCTTCCTCCACCACGCGTACCTGCACCTGGACGATCTTGAAGGAGTGGTCCAGTTTGAGGTCCCGAACCTCGTCGGCCTGGCTGCGCTCGGCAACGACGCGGGTTCCGCCGTGGTCGGCAACGTTCGACGACGGCGCGCGGCCGGCTGCGGAGTTGAAGGCAGCTTGCGCTTCGCTCAGCTTTGCCCCGGCCCGCTGCGCGGCCTTGCGGATGCTCAGCACGACGAACGTGGCCAAGGCAAGCCAGCCGAAGGCCACGACTGCCACGACCCACCCCACGACATCGTTCTGGTTGGCCGCGAAAATAACAGCCACCAGGAAGGCAATGATGACAACGGTCATCCCCAGGCCGCCGATGCGGAAGCCCTTGAACGGACCCTTGGCGGAAGCGGACGTGGACGGGTGCGGGTCACCGAGAGATTGCATGGGTTTATTGTCTCAAACGCCCGGCCGTGCCCCTGACGCTTCCACGGACGGCGAACATCGGGTACCCGGCATCACTTCAGGAAGAGTTGCCGCAGCCTGCCGGTGGTCAGCATGATGCCCAGGGTGATCATCACCAGGTAGTAGCCCACGTGGATGGCCGTGGCCCCGCTGAACGAGCCCACACTGATCTGGCGCAGCAACTCCACCCCATGCCAGAGCGGCATCGCCTGGATGAACCATTGGATGGGCTGCGGATAGACGCTGAGCGGGTAGAACGTGGCGCTGAACAGGAACATGGGAAGCAGGAAGAAGTTGATCCAGTCCATTTGCTGGAACGTCTTCATGAAGCTGGTGATCCCCATGCCGAAACTCGCAAAGCCGAATGCGATCAGCACCGACGCCGGAATCACGAGGATGGCCCACCATGAGGTCAGCAGTCCCATGACACCCATCACCGCGGTGAAGCCCGTGGCGTACAGGAGTCCGCGGAGCAGGGCCAGGAAAATCTCCCCCATGGCCACATCCAAAGGCCCCAGCGAGGTGTACAGCATGCCCTGGTACAGCTTGGCGAAGTTCATCTTGAAGAACACGTTCCACGTGGAATCGTAGATGGCGCCGTTCATGGCCGAGACAGCCAGCAATGCGGGCGCGATGTACGCGGCATAGCTGATTTCCCCGCCTCCCGGGCCCTGCACGGTTCCGACGATCGACCCCATGCCCACCCCCATGGCCAGCAGGAACAGGACGGGCTCAAAGAACCCGGAGACCATCACCAGCCACGTGCTGGACCTCGCAGCCATAAGCCCCCGGCCCACCACCGCGCGGGCATTGCGCGAGTACAGCGACCCGAACTTCCGCTCCCGTGCCGCATCAGTGGCGCTGTGCCCACCGGTCAGGGTGCTCATGAGCCCATCCTCCTGACGAATTGGCGCCGCACCAGGAGCCAGCCTCCAGCGGCGGTGGCCACGAGATACACCAAATGGACGATGGTCAGCAGCGGGTTCCCCTCCATCCCGTACGTGAAGACGCGGCCCAGTTCCGTGCCATGCCACACCGGCGACAACCAGCCGATCCACCGGACGGCAAGCGGCAGGGTGTCCAGCGGAAAGAACGTCCCCGAGAAGAGGAACAGCGGCATCACGATGAACCGTTGCACCAGGGCGAACTGTCCCTTGTCCTGCGTGATGCTGGCGGCATATGCCATCAGTGGCAGGCCGAAGGACAATGCGGCCACGGTGGCAACAATCGCGGACACCCAGCCCCAGGGGCCGGGAGATGCCCTGAACATCGCCACCACGGCAAAGTACACCACCGATTGCAGAAGGAACCTGAGGGTGCTGGCCATGATGTGGCCGCTCGCGATCTGCTGCGGGACCAGCGGCGATGCATGGGGACCGTAGAACACCCGGCGCCACTTGAAGCCGTCCATGATCGGGTAGGAAAACTCACCCGAGGCCGTCATCACTGCCGCGGACACCAGCAAGGCGGGGGCCACGAACTCCAGATAGCTCACTCCGCCAAAGAGGGACTCACTGTTGGCGTCGACCAGGCTGGCCAGCCCCACCCCCATGGCGAAAAGGTAGGCCACCGGCTGCCCCACGCTGTACAGCACCACGGACCAGCCGTAGTTCCGCATCACCCGCAGGACCTGCTCGGCGTAGAAGAAGGAGCCCCACCGCCGCGCCCTGGCTGCCGAGACGGCAGGTGGGTGCGCCCTCTGCGGAGGTCCCGCCGTCGTGGTTTTACTGCCCGGCAGCTGCTCAGTCAACGAGGCTCCTGCCCGTCAGCCGGAGGAACACGTCCTCCAGCGAGGACCGGCGCACCAGCGAGGTCAACGGGCGAAGTCCGCGGGCCGTCACCTGTTCCAGGGCCGATTCGCCGTCCTGCGTGTAGATGAGGACACGGTCCGGCAGCGTCTCCAGCCGCTCACCGATGCCTTGAAGCTCGACGGCGATGGTCCCGTTCCTGTCCGACCCGAACCTGAGCTCAAGTACTTCGCGCGACGAGTGCTCGCGGATCAGGCCGGCCGGCGAACCTTCTGCCATGATCCGGCCCTTGTCCACCACGATCAGCCGGTCGCAGAGTTGTTCGGCCTCATCCATGTAGTGGGTGGTGAGGATCAGCGTGACACCGCTTTCCTTGAGCCGGAACAGCCGGTCCCAGAGGATGTGCCGGGCCTGCGGGTCCAGGCCGGTGGTGGGTTCATCCAGCAGGAGGATCCGGGGTTCGTTGATGAGGGATCGCGCAATGGTCAGGCGGCGCTTCATCCCGCCGGACAGGGCGTCCACCTTGGATTTGGCTTTGTCCGTGAGCTGTGCGAATTCCAGGAGTTCGTCCGCTTTCGGGCGCAGGTAGCTCAGGGGAAGACCGAAATAACGCCCGTAGACGATCAGGTTTTCCCGGACCTTCAGTTCTTCGTCGAGGTTGTCCTGTTGCGGCACGACGCCCAGGTGCGCACGGACTTCGGGGCCATGGGTTTCCGGGTCCAGGCCCATGATGTTCAACGTTCCGGACGTCCTTTGCGAGACGCCGCCGATCATCTTCATGGTGGTGGACTTGCCGGCACCGTTGGGCCCGAGCAACCCGAAGGACTCCCCTGCCGGAACATCGAAGGAGATGTTGTCCACGGCCGTGAGGTCGCCGTAGGCCTTGGTGAGGTTGCGCGCGCTGATGACGGTGGATGGGTTCATGCCGTCGTTGGACTGCGACGTTCCGGAGGGTGTTGGCGACGTTGCCGGGCTGGTTGCTTCATTGTGCACCCTCAGCAGACTAATCGCGCCCACCGATATGTGAAAGGGCTCTTGCAGATAATTGCCCAACTGACCGGCAGCAGTGGTTGTTCTGAGGGCTCAAAACAACCTCTGCTGCCAGTCAGTTGAAACGGCGTTGTGTCTAGGCGATACCGGCCTGGCGCTCGGCGGACTCCACGACGTTGGCCAGCAGCATGGCGCGGGTCATCGGCCCAACGCCGCCCGGGTTCGGGGACAGCCAGGCGGCGACGTCCGCCGCAGCCGGGTCCACGTCTCCGGTGACCACTGCCTTGCCGTTGCCGTCGTCCACACGGCTGACGCCGACGTCGAGCACGATTGCACCCGGCTTGAGGTCTTCAGCCTTGATCATGTGCGGGACGCCTGCAGCAGCAATTACGACGTCGGCCTGCCGGAGTTCGGCGGGAAGATCCACCGTTCCGGTGTGTGCCAGGACCACGGTTGCGTTGACTTCCTTGCGGGTCAGCAGGAGGCCGATGGGCCGCCCGATGGTGACGCCGCGGCCGACCACCAGGACACGCTTGCCCTTGAGCTCGATGCCGTGGCGGCGCATCAACTCCACGCAGCCCTTGGGGGTGCAGGGCAGCGGGGACTTCATCTCACCGTTCACGTTGGCCACCAGGCGGCCAAGGTTCATGGGGTGCAGGCCGTCGGCGTCCTTGTCCGGATCCATGGCCTCCAGGATGGCGTCCTGGTCGATGTGCTTGGGCAGCGGAAGCTGGACGATGTATCCGGTGCACTCCGGGTTCCCGTTGAGCTCCTGGACCACCTTGAGCAGTTCGTCCTGGGTGATGTCCTCGGGAAGGTCGCGGCGGATGGACTGGATGCCCACCTCGGCGCAGTCCTTGTGCTTTCCGCCGACGTACCAGGTGCTTCCGGGATCCGAGCCCACCAGGATGGTGCCCAGGCCAGGAACGATTCCCTTGCCGGCGAGGACGGCAACGCGTTCGGTCAGTTCTGCCTTGATGGCCGCGGCGGTTGCCTTGCCATCAAGGATCTGTGCTGCGTTCACCACTGCTCGTGCTGCGGGTAGAGCGGGAAGTCGGCGGCGAGCTTGTCGACGCGGGCCTGGAGGGCTTCCACATCCGTAGCGGAACCGGACTTCAGTGCGGTGGCGATGATCTCGGCAACCTCGGTGAACTCGGCAGCACCGAATCCGCGGGTAGCCAGGGCAGGCGTACCGATGCGGAGGCCCGAGGTGACCATCGGCGGGCGCGGGTCGAACGGAACAGCGTTGCGGTTCACGGTGATGCCCACGGAGTGCAGGAGGTCTTCGGCCTGCTGGCCGTCCAGCTGCGAGTTGCGCAGGTCAACGAGGACCAGGTGGACATCCGTGCCGCCGGTGAGGACGGAAACGCCGGCCTCGGCCACGTCCGGCTGGTTGAGGCGGTCGGCGATGATCTTGGCGCCTTCGAGGACGCGCTCCTGGCGCTCCTTGAATTCCTCGCTGCCGGCGATCTTGAAGGCCACGGCCTTCGCTGCGATCACGTGCATGAGCGGGCCGCCCTGCTGGCCCGGGAACACGTTGGAGTTGATCTTCTTGCCGTACTGTTCCTTGGCCAGGATCACGCCGGAACGCGGGCCGGCGAGGGTCTTGTGCACGGTGGAGGTCACGACGTCGGAGTGCGGGACCGGGCTCGGGTGCAGGCCGGCTGCGACGAGGCCTGCGAAGTGTGCCATGTCGGTCCAGAGGAGTGCGCCGACCTCGTCAGCGATCGAGCGGAAGGCAGCGAAGTCCAGGTGGCGCGGGTAGGCGGACCAGCCGGCGATGATGACCTGCGGCTTCTCCTTGATGGCCTGCTCGCGGAGCTTGTCCATGTCCACGCGGAAGGTGTCTTCTTCCACCTGGTAGGCAGCGACTTCGTACAACTTGCCGGAGAAGTTGAGCTTCATGCCGTGGGTCAGGTGACCGCCGTGTGCCAGGGAGAGACCGAGGATCTTGTCGCCAGGGGTGATCATGGCAGACAGTGCGGCGGCGTTGGCCTGTGCACCGGAGTGCGGCTGGACGTTGGCGTATTCGGCACCAAACAGGGCCTTGACGCGGTCGATGGCGAGCTGCTCGGCAACATCGACGTATTCGCAACCGCCGTAGTAGCGCTTGCCCGGGTAACCCTCGGCGTACTTGTTGGTCAGGACGGAGCCCTGGGCTTCCATGACAGCGCGGGGTGCGAAGTTCTCGGACGCGATCATTTCCAGGGTGCCGCGCTGGCGGCCAAGCTCCTGGTCGAGGACTGCTGCGATTTCAGGATCGAGCTCAGCGAGCGGCTGGTTGCTGACAGACGCTGAAGTGGTGGTGGTAGACACGGAAATCTCCTGGCTAGGGAATGGGAGGTGCTACAGGTCAGGCTACCGGCAGCAGCATTCCCGCGTCCTCTCGATGACAAGAGGCATCGGTCACTCTGCATGCATTCGGTAAAACATGACCCTCGGCCCAGGCGTACGATCCGTGGTCTTCGTGATTGCCGCTCCCTGGTGGTAGTCCACCCAACGCCAGTTGCGACCCGTTAACAGTACAACAACGCCGCGCGGGTAGGCTTGGGCGTGTGACTGACTCCGCATTTGTTGTGACCCTTTCCTGCCCTGACCGCCCCGGCATCGTGCATGCCGTCGCCGGAGCCCTTCTGGAGGCAGGATGCAACATCGCCGATTCCCAACAGTACGGAAGCCCCACCACGGGTAACTTTTTCATGCGCGTGGAGGCAACGACGTCGGGCCCCCAGCAGGCGCTGGAGGCCGCGCTGCTTCCGGTTGCCGGGTCGTTCGGCATGACGTGGCAGGTCAATCCGGTAGGCCGGAAGGTCCGCACCATCATCATGTGCTCCAAGGACGCACACTGCCTCAACGACCTCCTGTTCGCCCAGCGCGCAGGCACCCTGCCCATCGAGGTCCCCGCGATCGTGTCCAACCACCGCGACCTCGAGGAACTGGCCAGGTTCTACGGCATCCCCTTCCACCACATTCCGGTCACCGCTGACACCAAGCCCCAGGCCGAAGCGGAGCTGCTGAAGCTGATCACCGAGCACGATGTGGAACTGACGGTCCTGGCCCGCTACATGCAGGTGCTGTCCAACGATCTCTGCCGGGAATTGAACGGCAAGGCCATCAACATCCACCACTCGTTCCTGCCCTCCTTCAAGGGCGCCAAGCCCTACCACCAGGCCCACGCACGCGGTGTGAAGCTCATCGGCGCCACCGCCCACTACGTCACTGCGGACCTGGATGAGGGGCCGATCATCGAGCAGGAAGTCATCCGCGTGGACCACGCCCGCACGGCCGCCCAGTTCGTCCAGATGGGCCGCGATGTGGAAGGACGGACGCTGGCCCAGGCGGTCCAGTGGCACGCCGAGCACCGGGTGCTCCTGGATGGCACCCGGACCGTGGTGTTCAACTGACGCCGGTCCTACGCTGGGGGTATGCAGGGTATCCCTGATCCGGAAGCTGACCTGGCTCTCTACTACGACCGCCATGCCGCAGTGCGAAACACCCGGTCTTTGACTCCACACCGGGTGGAGGCCAGGCAGTGGTTCGTGCGGCTGCTGAAGGAGGAGCACCGTCGCTCCCTGTTTGAGCTCGGCTGCGGAACCGGTGTTGAAGGCCTGGCCTTTGTCCAGGCGGGGCTGCACTACACCGGAGTGGACCTGTCCGGTGAAAGCATCCAGGTGGCCCGGGCCCACGGGCTTGAGTGCTCTGTGGCCAGCGGACGGAGGCTGCCTTTTGCCGACGGGGTTTTCGACGCCGTGTGGAGCATGAGCACCCTCCTGCACGTGCCCAACAGCAGGATTCACGACGTCGTCAGCCAACTTGTGCGGGTCGCCGCACCTGGTGCGCCGATCGCCGTCGGGCTGTGGTCCGGCGACGACGACGAAGTCCTGAACCCGGAAGACCTCGACGAGCCCCGCCGGTTCTTCAGCCGCCGGAGCGATGACACCCTGCACCGGATCTTCGGTGCCCATGGTGTGGTGGAGCACTTCCGGACCTGGCCCGAAGGAACGGGGGTGGAGTCCGGGCCCGGAGCAGGCCATTGGACCCAGCACTACCAGTTCCTGGTCCTCCGCACCCCCTCACCCAACTAGGTCGCATTAGTGCGCGTTTTGAGGGCTCATAACGCGCACTAATGCGACCCAGTTGGGTGCACGGGGTGACTTATGCTGGGGCATATGGCTCCCTCATACACTTTTGCCGGGGACACCCCGGACATCCATGGCACCGCCTTCGTGGCACCCACGGCGTCGATCATCGGCAAGGCCACGTTGGCCCGGGACTCCAGCGCGTTCTATGGCGTCTCGGTCCGTGCAGACACGGCGGCGATCACGGTAGGCGCAGGTTCCAACCTCCAGGACAACGTGGTCCTGCACGCGGACCCCGGATTCCCTTGCACCGTCGGCGAGCGCGTCTCAGTCGGTCACAGCGCCGTGGTGCACGGCTGCACCGTGGAGGACGACTGCCTCATCGGCATGAGCGCCACGATCCTCAACGGCGCCGTGATCGGAAGCGGTTCCCTCATCGCGGCGGGCGCCGTGGTCCTTGAGGGCACAGTCATCCCCCCGCGCTCCCTGGTGGCCGGCGTCCCGGCGAAGGTGCGCCGCGAGCTCACCGACGAGGAATTCGACGGCGTGAAGCGCAACGCCGCCCACTACAAGGAACTGGCTGCGGCCCACCGGGAAATGCACGCCTGACGAACGAATGCGGGGCCCGCTCGCGCAGAGCGGGCCCCGCTTTCGTTGCATCAGTCCAGGGGGATCGGACCCAACTTGTCCAGCAGCTCACCCGGTCCGGGGTTGCCGGTGGCCGAGGATCCACCCAGGTGGTTCACTACGCCCCACACAGCGTTGAGGCCCGTGGTCACAGCGCCCTCGGCCCAACCGGCGGTAAAGGACACGTCGTCCCCGGCCAGGAAGATGCCACGCTGGTTCTCCGGCAGCTTGTCCTGCTTGAAGTGGGTGAACAACCGCTGCTGGTACCGGTAGTGTCCGGGCAGGTTGGCTTTGAACGCACCCATGAAGTTGGGGTCGGCTTCCCAGGACACCGTGATCGGCTGCCCCACGATGTGGCTGGCAATGTCCACGCCCGGGTAGATCTGCTCCAGCGAGTGCAGCATGAGCTTCACGCGTTCCTCGGCGCTGAGCGAAAGCCACTTCAGGGCATCGTCGTTCCAGGTGTAGGACAGCAGGATGACGGCGGGCTTGTCCGGGCCGTCGTCCAGCAGGTAGGTGGCCCGGTTGAGGCGGTCGGTGAGGGTCATGGAAAGGACCTCGCGGCCGGTTTCCGGGTCGATGTCCTTCCAGAACGGCCGGTCCACCATCACGAAGGTCTTGGACGACTGCATGTAGTGCGAGCGCTCGATCGCGGTCCACATCTCCGCTGGGAACAGTGCTTCTTCGGTGGGGATGCGCGTGGACAGCAACCAAGACTGGCAGGTGGTCACCACCGCAGAATAGGTCGCCTCGCGGCCCCAGCTTTCCCGGACCACCAGGTCGCCGTTGTCTGCGCGGCGGATGTTGTCCACGGCTCCGCGCGGCGAACCTGAGTGCAGCGACGCCAGCGAGGTGCCCTGCGGCCAGTGCGTGATGTCCGACGGCGCGTGGTTCCAGAGTGCCTCGGGCAGCCTTTGCGCTCCTCCCCGGATCAGCCGGTGCTGGTCATCGGCGTCGGTGTAGACGACGCGCAGGATCTCCAGGATGGAGTTGGGGAAGTCCGTGTCCCAGCCACCGGTGCCGAAGCCGACCTGGCCAAAAGCCTCGCGGTGCGCGAAGCCTGCATCCTTGAAGGACTTGCTGGCGGCGATGAATCCATAGAACGTCTGCTCGTCGAGTTCGGGCAGGAGCTCATTCCAGAGTTCCTTGATGCGCTTGGTGTCACGGGCCTTGATGGCTTCCTGCATTTCCGTGAACGCCGCTCCGTCCTTGATCGCGTCTTTCCAAGCGTCGGCTACTTCGCGGAAGAACGGCGGCAGGTCCTCGGGCGTGGCAGCGTAGTGCTTCCGGCCCGCCAGTTCGATGACCGTGCTGGAGGTGACAGGCGCCAACGGGTTGGGGAAGTCCTGTGTTTCCAGTCCCAGGAGGTCGATGTAGTGGTACAAGGCCTTGCCGGAGACGGGGAACCGCATGCCACCGAGGTCGGCAACCACGCCGGGGGCCGAGGGGAAGCTGGCTGTCCTGAGCCGGCCGCCGATTTGGTCGGCCTCGTAAATGACGGGCTTGAGGCCGAGCTTCATGAGTTCGTAGGCCGTCACTAGCCCGGACAGCCCTGCGCCGATGACGGCGACTTCGGTCCCGTATCGCCCCGCGGGGACGGACCCCAGCCCGTCCGGGTGGGCCAGGTAGTGGTCGTAGCTGAACGGAAAGTCCGGGTTCAGCATGGTGATGGGAGCCTCCGCCGGGCTGTCGGCTGAGGGGTCAGTGGGGAGTTCGGTGGCGATGGTCATGCGTTGTCTGCTTTCACAGGTTCCGGGCTCGTGGCCCTGGTGGTCATTTCACGGTAGTCCTGCTCGCTCAGTGCGGCTACCTTGGAATTCCGGCGTCCATAGCCGAAGTAGATGGCGGCTCCCACGAGCATCCAGACCCCAAAGGTGATCCAGGTGTCCGCACCGAGGTTGACCATCAGGTAAGCGCACATGGCGGCGCCCAGGATGGGTGTGATGGGGTACAGCGGCACCTTGAAGTTCCGTTCCAGGTCCGGACGGCTGCGCCGCAGATAGATGACGGCCGCGTTGACGAGCGCGAATGCGAACAGCGTGCCAATGCTGGTGGCGTCGGCCAGCGCGCCCAGGGGCACCAGCCCGGCGGCAAGTGCGACGGCGGTTCCCACCAGCAGCGTTCCGGCCACCGGGGTGCCGGTGCGGCGGGAGACGCGGCCAAAGACCTTGGGCACCATGCCATCGCGGGACATGGACAACAGGATGCGGGTCTGGCCGTAGAGCACGGTGAGCACGATGCTGGCGATGGCAAGCACGGCGCCGGCTGAGAAGACCAGGGCAATCCACGGCTGTCCCGTGATCTCATGCAGGATCTGGACGAGGGCGGCTTCGGTGCCGTCGAACCAGCCCCATGGCCGGGCACCGATGGCTGCGACGGCAACCAGCACGTAGATGGTGGTCACGATCAGCATGGAAAGCATGATGGCCCTGGGCAGGTCGCGCTTGGGGTTCCGTGCTTCTTCACCGGCGGTGGATGCTGCGTCGAAGCCGATGTAGGAGAAGAAGACGCTGGACGCCGCTGCGGATACGCCCGCTGCGCCCATGGGCAGGAGCGGCTCGAAGTTGCCTGCGTTGAAGGCGGTGAAGGCTACTGCACAGAAGAACAGCAGGATGCCGACCTTGATGACCACGATTGCCGTGTTGATCCACGCGCTTTCGCGGGCGCCCCGGACCAGCAGGACCATGGCCAGCAGCACGATGACCATGGCCGGAATGTTGACCACTCCCCCGTCGCCCGGTGGCTGGCTCAGGGCATCGGGCAGGACCTGCCCAAAGGCGGCAAGGGTTTCATTGACGTACTGCCCGGCCCCGACGGCTACCGCCGCCACGGACACTGCGTATTCCAGTACGAGGCACCAGCCACAGATCCAGGCCATGCCCTCTCCCATGGTGGCGTAGGAGTAGGAGTAGCTGGATCCGGCCACGGGGACCAGCCCGGCCATCTCCGCGTAGGACACGGCGGAGAGAAGGGCTGCAATGCCGGCCACCACAAACGAGATCCAGATTGCGGGGCCTGCCAGCGGCACGGACTCTCCCAGGATGACCAGGATGCCGGTGCCCAGGGTGGCGCCGACGCTGATCATGGTCAGTTGGAGGACTCCGAAGCTGCGGACCAGCGGCGTGCCGCCTTCGCTGCTTCCGGCCTCGCCGACCATTTGGCCGAGGGGTTTGCGGCGCAGGAGCTGGGCGCCCAGGCCCAGTCCCGCGCTTCGGGTGGCGGGTGGTTTTTGGGTGTTGACAGGCACGGTCACCGTTGACGTCCCTTCATGAGTAGTTTCGGTTTCCCCTCCACAAGACTGCCATGTGAGCCAGCTCTCAAGTTGGTGCAAAATGACCTATAGTGTTCAACCATGAGACGTAATGCACCCCATTCATTCCCCGCCCCGGCGGCGGTTTCCGGGCAGGTCAAGGTGGATCTGTCCGCGATTTCAGACAACATCCGCATCCTCAGGAAGCGCACGCAGGCACCTCATTTCATGGCCGTGGTCAAGGGCAACGCCTACGGCCATGGCTTGGTGGAGGTCGCCCGTACGGCCGTCAGCTCCGGGGCCGACTGGTTGGGAACCGCCCAACTCAACGAGGCTGTGGCTCTCCGCAAAGCCGGCATCACACAGCCCATCCTTTCCTGGCTCTATCTGGCATCCCAGACAAGCGCCACCATCATCGAAGCCCTGGAAAACGACATCGACGTGTCCCTCGGAAGCGTCCGCCAACTGGAGGTGCTTGCCGGTGCCGCCGGACGCCTGGGACGTCCCGCCGTCGTACATCTGGAACTGGACAGCGGCCTGAGCCGTGGCGGGGCGCGCAAGGAGGACTGGCCGGAACTCGTAGCGCAAGCCCGGCAAGCGGAGGTGGAAGGCACCGTCCGGGTGCGCGGAATCTGGACCCACCTCGCGTGGGCCGACGTCCCCGCCCACCCCGGCAATGCGGCAGCCGTGGCTGAGTTCGAGGACGCCGTAAGTCAGGCCCGCGCAGCAGGATTGAGCCCGGAACTTCGGCACGTGTCGAGTTCGGCCAATATCCTGGACCGGCCCGAGTTCCACTTCGACATGGTCCGCGCGGGATTGGCCATCTACGGGTTGGCGCCGGCCGACCACCTGGATCCCGCCGACTTCGGCCTGCGGCCCGCACTGAGCGTCACCGCGCCGCTGGTCATGGTCAAGAAAGTCCCGGCCGGTACGGGCGTCAGCTACGAACACCAGGCCATCACTTACGAGCCGCGCTATCTGGGCCTCATTCCCCTGGGCTACGCGGACGGCATCCCCAAGGGAATCAGCGGAAGGTCGGTGGTTCACGTGGGCGGGCGCCAGGTACCCGTGATCGGCAAGGTGTGCATGGACCAGTTCATGGTGGACCTGGGTCCCGATGCCACGGGGATCGACGTCGGCGACACCGCCGTCCTGTTCGGCGACCCCGCGTGCGGCGCTGCGAGTGCCGACGATTGGGGCTCGGCCATCGGCAGCCACGGCGACGAAATCATCAACAGAATTGCCCCGCGCCTGCCGCGCGTTTATGAATCCAGCGCGTACGAATGCCCCGACTACCAGGAGCCGGCCGCCGCCGGGCAGGGCAATGTCGCCTGAGCCCGCCACCGCCCGCATCAGCTCCGTCACCCTCGACCAGTTCCTGGAGCAGCTGCCGCCTGAGTTGACAATGCTTCACGACGGCGGCAGCGGCACCGAACTGCTGCGCTGGGTGGAACCAAGCGAGCTGGAAGACCCAACGCCCTACCTGCCCGAGGGCGAATTCCTGCTCACCGCCGGGCTGCCTTTCCTGGGGAAAGGTGGCTCGGCGGCCAAGGTGGACGCCTACGTCAAGCGGTTGGTGGGTGCCAAGGTTGCCGCACTGGGCTTTGGCATCCAGCCCTATTTCGACGCCGTTCCCGACGTGCTGCTTGAGGCTTGCCGAAGGCACAACCTCACCTTGTTCGAGGTTCCCGAGTCTTTGCCGTTCGCCGCGATCGGCTTGGAGTTCTCCCAGCTCCTGGAGACGGATGCGGCCCGGGTTTTCCGGCAGCTTGCCGACACCAACCGGCAGCTGATGCGGGCGGTCCTCTCCCCCAGGCCGGAACACGAACTCCTGGCTGCGCTGGTCCAGCGCGTGCCCGTGTGGGCTTTGCTGGTGGGAGCGGACGGACGGGTGCGGGCCCGGGGGCACTGTGCCGGCGGCAGCACCGCCGTCGAGCAGTCACAGCTGGCACCCATGCTGGACCGGCTCCTGTCCGGCAGCGGGCCCCGCGTGGAGATGGACAGCTTTGAACAGCCCGGCTCGGCGCTGGTGTTCGGGCATCCGCTGCGCAGCACCAAGGACGCCAACCTGGGCGCCCTGGTCCTGGGTGCCGACGCACCGCTGACGCCTGCCCAGAACAGCGTGGTGCAGTCCGCCGTGGGTCTGTTGGAGCTGCTGGTGCGGCAACGGACCAGTGGATCCCTGGCCCCCAGCCAACTTGCAACAGCCGTGCTGCTGCACCCTGACTCGCTGGCGAACGGCGGCACCAGGCATGTCAACGGTCTCCGGGACCTGCTGGCGCAAAGCGTCTCCTCCACCAGGTCCGCTCCGGTCCGCGTGGTGCAGGGCATCAAAGTCGATTCACCCGAGTGGCCCGCCGGCGACAGCCCCGTTCGTGAGGTGCTCCAATGGCGGCGGCTGTTCGACACCAAGCTCGTGGAGATCACCGAGTACGGATTCGCGGCCATCACGCGGTTGCGCGTTGACGATGCACTGCTGGCCGATGTCGAGAAGCTCGGCTGGCGCCTGGTGATCGGCGAGCCGACGGAACTGGCAGGCCTGACCGAGGCCTACCACCGTGCCAGTTCCCTGCGTGCCCGGGTACAGCTAAGCGGCAAGAGCGCCCGCGCGGACGAGATGACCTGGTCCGTCACCGGCCTGCTGGGCCAGGAAGCGGGAACCATGCTGGCGTCGCGGCTGCTGGCACCGGTCCTGGCACTCGAACCTGAACGCCGTGGTCCCCTGCTGGCTGTCCTGCGTGGCTGGCTCAGCGAAAACGGCAGCTGGGACGCCTCAGCCAAACTGCTCGGGTTGCACCGCAACAGCGTGCGCCGGCAGATCGGAGTCCTGGCTGAGCTGCTGGACATGGACCTCAACCAGGCGCAGGTCCGGGCCGAGCTGTGGATCGCGCTGCAGTATGTGGACGGGTCCGACTAGCGGTCCCACTCCGCATACAGTTCCGGCCTCCGCTCCCGGAGGTACGGGACCTCGTTCCGGGCTGCCTTGACGCTGTCCGTCCCCACCTCGGCGAACAGCAAGGCGGGCCCCTCCCCGGCGGCGGCCAGCAACGACCCGTCCGGGCCGGCTACCACACTGCCGCCCAGGAAGCTGTACACATCCTCATGCCCCGAGTGGTTGGCGTAGGCGACGTTCAGCTGGCTTTCCAGCGCCCTGGCGCGGATCAGGACCTGCGGGACGTTCTCGAATCCGGCCGACAACGCCGTTGGCACGAGCAGCAATTCGGCGCCGCGGCTTGCAGCCGCCCGGACGGCCTCGGGGAACTCCACGTCGTAACAGATCAGCATGGACGTACGGATTCCGTTGAAATCCACGACGGCGGGAGGTGCTTGCGCGCCAACGAACGCCTTGTGTTCCTCCGGACCAAACAGGTGAACCTTGTTGTAGGTGAGCAAGCCGGTGCCGCTGGCGTCCAGCAAAGTAGCCGAGATGTGCCAGCGGTCCTCGCCGGAAGACGGCTCCGCTCCGGCGTCGTGCGCGTGGGCGTCGAGCGCTTGGGCGTCGAGCGCTTGGGCGTCGTGCGCTTGGGCGTCGAGGTCCGGCAGGGCCGCCGGCGCCGGGAGGCTGTAGACAAGGCCGATACCGTGCTTCCTGGCAATGCCGGCCAACCGTTGGTGAAGCTCCGGCAGGATGGCTGGGTCCAGTTCTGCGTGAAGCCGCAGTGGCGCATAGCCCACAGGGAACAACTCCGGAGTGAGCAGGATGGCGGCGCCGGCTTGGGCGGACCGGTGTGCAGCCTCGTCAATGGTCCGCAGGTTGGCGTCGATGTCCAGCACGGACGCGTTGGCCTGAAGGACGGATAGCAGCATCTTTACCACCTTGGTTAATCGACTTCGGGCCACTGCGGGCCACTTCTCCTTCCAGCGTAGGCCTGCGTGGGGGGCCCGGAGCAGGGCGTTTGGACCCACGTGCTCCTTGGCTGGGACGCATTGCCCGTTGCGCTCGGGGAGGAACCACTTGCGTTGGAGTATGTCTCGAAAGATTGACTCCTTGTGTTCACTTCTTGACTACAAGTCTTCTCTTGGGGCACGCTTCTTGTCATGCCCGCTACACAGCGCTCAACGAAGAGCCACCCACGAAAACCCGGTTCGCAATCAGCGCTCCGGCACCTCAACCAGCAACGGATCATCGAGTGCTTGCTGAGTGGGCCGTCGACGCAGGCCGAGCTGTCCCGGCAAACCGGGCTGTCCACCGCCACCGTGTCCAACATCGTCAAGATCATGCAGGACGCCGGACTGGTATCCACTGAACCGACCACCAGTTCCGGCCGCCGGGCAACCAACGTCAGGTTGAACAGCAACGGAGCCGTCGCCGTCGGAATCGACTTCGGGCGCCGCCACCTGCGGGTGGTCCTTGCCTCGCTGGGCTACCACGTCATCGCCGAGGAATTCATCGAGCTTCCCCTCGGCCACCAGGCCGAGGAAGGCATCGACGCGGCCGTCCGCCTGCTGGACCGGCTGCTGGAAGAAAACGACATCGACCCCACCGCCGTAGTCGGCGCCGGAGCCGGCATTCCGGGGCCGATCGACCGCCGATCGGGTACTGTCGCCCAAGGCGCGATCCTGCCCGAGTGGGTGGGAATCGACATCCTCCACAGGTTGGAGGAAGCGCTCAAAGTTCCCGTGTTCGTTGACAACGATGCCAACCTTGGTGCGCTCTCCGAGGTCACGTGGGGACCGCACAGCGGCGTCTCCAACCTGATGTTCCTCAAAGTGGGGTCGGGCATCGGCGCCGGGCTGATCCTCAACGGGGCGCCCTACTACGGAAACGTGGGCATTACGGGCGAAATCGGCCATGCGACCATCCACGAACACGGACTGGTATGCCGGTGCGGAAACCGCGGATGCCTGGAAACGATCGCATCAACCACCACCATGATCGAGCTGCTGGGGCGCGGCCAGGAAACCCTGCTCACCCCGCAGGACATTGTCCGCAACTGCCTTGCCGGCGACTCCGCCACCCAGCGCGTGGTGGACGACGCCGGCCTTGCCGTGGGCCGGGCACTCGGCAACGTCGCCAACCTCATCAACCCGGAAGTGATCGTGGTGGGCGGCCCGCTGGCGGGCCTGGGCAACCTGTTGCTGGACCCGATCCGCCGGGGCCTGGTACGCCACGCAGTACCCGTGGTTGGAGAGACAACACACCTGGCCATGTCCTCCCTTGGAGCCCGGGCAGAGGCCCTGGGAGCGGCAGCTTTGGTCTTCCAACACGCAGGTATTACCGCCAGGTAACGAAATCGTTAGCTAGCTCATGCGTTCAAGTCTTGACGACAAGACGGGTGATCCAGTTTACTTTTTCATCAGACAGCCCCGCCATTGTGGGGCCGACAACGACGTCATGCATTGGAGGCGTAGGGCTAATGACACCCCTTGACACGCAAGATGAACCGATCCTTCTGGAAATGCGGTCCATCACCAAGGAATTCCCGGGCGTGAAGGCCTTGTCCAACGTGAGCCTGCGCGTGAAAGCCGGAGAGATCCACGCCATCTGCGGCGAGAACGGTGCCGGGAAATCCACGCTGATGAAGGTCCTCTCGGGCGTTTACCCCCACGGCAGCTACACAGGCGACATCGTGTACATGGCCGAAACGCAGCAGTTCAAGGACATCCGCGCCAGCGAGGCCGCAGGCATCGTGATCATCCACCAGGAACTCGCGCTGATTCCGGAACTGTCCATCATGGAGAACATCTTCCTGGGCAACGAGCCCACCAAGTGGGGAGTGATCGACTGGGCAGAGGCCCGCCGCCGGTCGGTTGAGTTGCTGGCCCGCGTTGGCCTGCGCGAAGACCCGGACACCCCCATCAAGGAAATCGGTGTCGGCAAGCAGCAGTTGGTGGAAATCGCCAAGGCCCTGAACAAGTCGGTCCGCCTGCTCATCCTGGACGAGCCCACCGCGGCTCTGAACGAATCCGACTCCCAGCACCTGCTGGACTTGATCCTCGGCCTCAAGGGCAAGGGCATCACCTCGATCATCATTTCCCACAAGCTCAACGAGATCGAACAGATCGCGGACGAGATCACCATCATCCGTGACGGCAAGTCGATCGAAACCCTCAACGTCAAGCGTGACGGCGTGGACGAAGACCGCATCATCAAGGGCATGGTCGGCCGAACCCTGGAATCCCGTTTCCCGGACCACGAGCCGAAGATCGGCGAAGTCTTCTTCGAAGTGAAGGACTGGACCGTGGGCCACCCGCAGATCCAGGACAGGCTGGTCTGCAAGGGATCGAACTTCTTTGTCCGCCGTGGCGAAATCGTCGGCTTCGCAGGACTCATGGGCGCAGGCCGCACGGAACTGGCCCGCTCCATTTTCGGCCACTCCTACGGCCGCTTCATCAAGGGCCAGGTCTACAAGGACGGCAAGCCGGTGCACCTGAAGACCGTCCGCGCAGCAATCGACGCCGGCCTTGGCTATGTCACCGAGGACCGCAAGTCCCTTGGCCTCAACCTGCTCGATGACATCAAGACCACCACTGTCGCGGCAGCCCTGAACAAGATCAGCAACTACTCGGTGGTGGACAGCCGCAAGGAATTCCAGGTGGCCGAGGAGTACCGCAAATCGTTGCGGACCAAGACCCCGTCGGTGGAGGAAGGCGTGGCCAAACTCTCCGGCGGCAACCAGCAGAAAGTGGTGCTGGCCAAATGGATGTTCACCGACCCGGACCTGCTCATTCTGGATGAACCCACCCGCGGCATCGACGTCGGCGCCAAGTACGAGATCTACGGGATCATCCAGCGGCTGGCCAACCAGGGCAAGGGAGTGATCGTCATCTCCTCGGAGCTTCCTGAGCTCCTGGGCCTGTCCGACCGCATCTACACGATTTTCGAAGGCGCCATCACCGGTGTCCTGAACAAAGACGAGGCGAGCCAGGAAAGCCTGATGAAGCTTATGACCTCTTCCCGGAAAGCAGCCTGACCCTTGGCCCAGAACCACCCCTTCCTGACACAAGGACCAAAACAATGAACGCGCTCAAGAAGCTCTTTGGTGGCAATACCCGCCAATTCGGCATGATCTTCGCCCTGGTGGCGCTGATCGTCTTCTTCCAGATCTTCACGCAGGGCCGCACGTTGACCCCCGGCAACGTGATCAACCTGTTCAACGGCAACTCCTACATCCTGATCCTGGCCATCGGCATGGTGCTGGTGATCATTGCCGGCCACATCGACCTCTCCGTAGGCTCCGTGGCGGCCTTTGTGGGTGTCTCCGTGGCCCTCGCCATCCGGGACTGGGGCATCCCCTGGTACATGGGTGTGCTCTTCGGACTGTTCCTGGGCGCGATCATCGGCGCCTGGCAAGGTTTCTGGACAGCGTATGTAGGCATACCAGCCTTCATCGTGACGCTGGCGGGCATGCTCCTGTTCCGTGGTTTCAACCAGTTCGTGGGCAAGTCCAACACCATCCCCGTTCCCAACGACTTCCAGTACCTCGGTTCCGGGTATCTTCCCGAAGTCGGGCCCAACACCGGCTTCAACAACCTGACCCTCCTGATCGGCATCCTGGCCGCAGCGTTCGTGGTGGTCATGTCCCTCCGTGCCCGTGCAGCCAACAAGGCCCTGGGTGCTGACGTTCCCGAACTCTGGGTCGAAGTCACCAAGCTGGTCCTGATTTGCGGTGCCATCCTTTACGCCACCTACCTGTTCGCCACGGGCCGCCCCGGCACGTCCTTCCCGATCCCCGGGCTGATTCTGGCCGTCCTGGTCCTCTTCTACGGCTTCGTGGCTGACAAGACCGTCCTGGGCCGCCACGTCTACGCCGTGGGTGGCAACCGCCACGCAGCCGAGCTGTCCGGTGTCCAGTCCAAGAAGGTCAACTTCATGGTCATGCTCAACATGTCGGTCCTGGCAGGCCTGGCAGGCATGATCTTCGTTGGCCGCTCCACCGCGTCCGGTCCGTTCGACGGCGTCGGCTGGGAGCTGGACGCCATCGCCGCCGTGTTCATCGGTGGCGCCGCAGTGACCGGTGGCGTCGGTACCGTGATCGGCTCAATCGTGGGCGGCCTGGTGATGGCTGTCCTCAACAACGGCCTCCAGCTGCTGGGCGTCGGAGCCGACCTTACCCAGATCATCAAGGGCCTGGTGCTCCTGGCCGCCGTTGCCTTCGATGTCTACAACAAGTCCCAGGGCAAGCGGTCCATCACGGGCCTGCTGATGAAGAACTTCCAGCGCAACAACGAGATCAAACCGGACGAGACAACCTCCACCAAAGAGGTCATCTCCAAGGAAGCCTGAGCGGTTTCCACCAGAACTTCTCCACCAGAAGACTCGCTCCACCCCACCCACAGAGAAAGTGAACCAAGATATGCGAATGTTTGGTAAAGCAGGAAAGGCAGCAGCAGTAGCTGCCATCGCGGCACTGGCGCTGACAGCCTGCGGCCGCTCGGACAGCGGCTCCAGCACCAGCACGGCAGGCGGGGAAGCGTTCCCCAAGGACTCGCTGATCGGCGTCGCACTTCCGCAGAAGACCAGTGAGAACTGGGTCCTGGCGGAGAAGCTGTTCAACGACGGCCTCACCAGCGCCGGCTTCAAGCCGGACGTACAGTTCGCCAACGGCGGCGTCTCGGAGCAGCAGAACCAGATCAGCGCCATGGTCACCAAGGGTGCCAAGGTCATCATCGTGGGAGCCATCGACGGCGCCCAGCTCGGCACCCAGCTCAAGCAGGCCAAGGATGCCGGTGCCACCGTCATCGCCTACGACCGCTTGCTCCTGAACACCGAGAACGTGGACTACTACGTGGCCTACGACAACTTCAAGGTCGGTGAGCTGCAGGGCCAGGCACTGCTGGACGGACTGAAGGCCAAGAAGCCAACCGGTCCGTACAACGTCGAGCTCTTTGCCGGTTCCCCGGATGATGCCAACGCCAAGGTCTTCTTTGACGGCGCCATGAGCGTCCTGAAGCCGAAGATCGACGACGGTACCCTCAAGGTCCTGTCCGGCCAGACCGCTTTCGAGCAGGCTGTGACCCAGGGCTGGAAGGCAGAGAACGCCCAGCGCCGCGCTGACACGCTGCTGACCGGCAGCTACGGCACCGCATCACTGGACGGCGTCCTCTCGCCAAACGACACCCTTGCCCGTGCAGTGCTGACGTCCGTCAAGGCCGCCGGCAAGCCGCTTCCCGTCGTGACCGGCCAGGACTCCGAGGTTGAGTCCGTCAAGTCGATCATGGCCGGCGAGCAGTACTCCACCATCAACAAGGACACCCGCAAGCTGGTTGAGCACGCCATCACCATGGTGAAGGACCTGCAGGCCGGCAAGGAACTGGAGATCAACGACAAGGACTCCTACAAGAACGGTGTGAAGACCGTTCCGGCGTACCTCCTGCCGCCGCAGATCGTCACGGCAGAGAACGTCAAGACGGCTTACGTTGACGATCCGGTCCTCGGCCCGATCACCAAGTAACACCTCTTTACAGGAAGCCCCGGTCCGCCAGCAGGCGGGCCGGGGCTTTTTGCTGTGTCCGTGTGGTCTTTCACAGCCCACGCATAGCTTCGGCTGGCTTCCCGCACAGCGCGGCTGGCCAGTGTTGGTCCTGCGGCCCGCGTCCGACGGGCCGCTCATCAGGTCCAAAGGAGAAACGTGAGCGTCCTTGCCCGAAGCGTAGGCAACGCCTTCCGCAACAAAATCAGAACGGCAGCCGTGGTGGCGGTGCTGGCCGTCGCCATCGGCCTGGCCTTGGCCATGTTGGTCGCCAACCAGGCCGTGGGTGCCAAGGTCCAGGAACTCAACGCATCCGTGGGCACCACCCTGACGGTGAATCCGGCCGGCGGACAGGGCTTTGAAGGCGGCGGGGAACCACTCACGACGGCGGAAGCCGAGACCGCTGCGGGCGTCGCCAACGTCACCTCGGTCGTGGGAACCAAAGCGCTCCGTCTCCAGACGGAATCCGCGACGTCGGGCACCACCACGCAGGCCGGCCCGGGCGGCGGCTTCGGACCTGGCGGCCAACAGGCCGCAACAGTGACCACCAACCTGACAGCCGCCGTCGACGCCGGGACGCTCGGCAACCGGAACGGCTCCACCGGAACAACAACGGACGCCGCTGCCCAGCCGGTCCGCACCCTTCCGATCACAGCCACTGGCATCGGCGCGGAAGTGGATACCACCGGCAAGGCCCTGGACATCACCAGCGGCACGGGGTTGGGCGACTACACCGTCGCGGACGGCAAAGCACTCCTGGGAACTACCCTGGCCGAAAAGAACAGCTTGACGGTCGGGTCCACGTTCACGATCGCGGATAAGACCTTTACGGTCGCGGGAATCTTCGACGCCGGAACCACCTTCGGCAACAACGCCGTCTATGTGACGCTTCCCGAGGCCCAAACCCTTGCCGACACCCCTGATGAGCTTTCCACCATGATTGTCACCGTCAACAGCATGGACAACGTGGACGGCACCAAGACTGCCCTGCAAAGCGCACTCGGCACCGACAAGGCGGACGTCACCCAAGGCCAGCGCAACCTCGAAACCGCCGTCAGTTCCCTGGACAGCGTCAAGAACATCTCGTTGGTCGCCTTCATCGCAGCACTCGCCACCGCCGGCCTGATCATCCTGCTCATCATGGTGATGCTGGTCCGCGAGCGTCGCCGCGAAATCGGTGTACTGAAGGCCATCGGCGCCCGCAACCGCACCATCGGCCTGCAGTTTGTACTGGAGTCGCTGGTCCTGGTCGCCTTGGGCAGCGTGGTGGGTGCGGTGATCGCTTCCCTTGCCAGCGGCGGCATCGCCTCTGCGCTCATCAGTTCAAATACAAGCACGACGGCGGCACCCGCCACCCAGCGCGGCGGCGGCCTGGCCGGGGCGATGCCAAACGGCGGTGTTCCCGGCGGTGGAGGGTTCGGTGGGCAAGGCGGTCCGTTCGGTGGGGCAGGCCAGTTGCTGACCTCCGTCACCGCGAGCGCCTCCCCCGGCGTGATCGCCGCGGGCATAGCTGCGGTGTTCGCCGTCGCCGTCATCGGCGCCCTTGTACCTGCCCTGCTGACCGCCCGTATCCGTCCCATCGAAGTACTCCGAGGAGAATAGCCGTGATCGTAGTCAAGGACCTCGTCCGCCAGTTCAAGTCCGGAGACAGGACCATCAAGCCGGTCAACGGCGTCAGCTTCGAGCTGGAGAAGGGGTCGCTGGCGTCCATCGTCGGTAAGAGCGGCAGCGGCAAAAGCACCCTGTTGTCCCTCCTTGGTGCGCTGGACAAGCCGACCGCGGGAGACGTCGTCGTTGATGGCGTGAGCCTCGCGGGCCTTCCGGACGGCAAGCTGACCGAGTACCGCCGCCGGGACATCGGCTTCGTGTTCCAGCAGTTCAACCTGATTCCCAACCTCAGCGCCGTGGACAACGTGATGCTGCCCATGGAGTTCGCCGGCGTGCGCAAGGCTTCCCGGCTGCAGCGTGCCAGGGAACTTTTGGAGCAGGTCCAGTTGGATCCGGAGAAGCATTCCCGGCGGACCAACCGGCTCTCCGGCGGCGAGCAGCAGCGTGTGGCCATCGCCCGGGCTTTGGCCAATGAGCCTAAGCTGATCCTGGCCGATGAGCCCACCGGAAACCTTGACGAGCAAACCGGCGAGCACATCATCCAGTTGCTGAGTTCCTTGAGTCGTGACCACAACACCACCATTTTGGTGGTGACCCACGACCGCTCGCTGGCACAGAAGACGGACCGGCGCTTCCGGCTTCAGCAGGGACGCTTGAGCGAGGAGGTCAGAACCGGATTGCGTCAATAACCTTCACGCGCACCGCAACGACTGCCGGGATGGCCCCCGCCAGGGCGCCCACAAGGACCGCCGCTCCGAACCCCATGAGCGCGGCCTCGATAGGGAACGCCGGGAACTCGTTGAGCCCCGGCGCGACCTTGGACTCGATCCATGGGTTTTTCACCACCGCGATCGCCAGCATGACGCCGGCCACGCCGGCGACCGCGGTGGCGACCACGGATTCCATCATGACCCCGAAGAAGATCCGTCCGGAGGTGGCACCAAAGCTCCTCCGGATGCCGATTTCGCGGACCCTGTACCGCACGGTGACCATCGAGATGTTCACCATCCCGACTGCGCCCAGGAGCAGGACCAGACCGGCTATGCCACCCACAATCCATTGGGTCGGCCCCAGCGGATCTCCCCAGGCAGCGTAGTCCACCCGCTGCGCTTGGGCATAGGTCCCCGGGAACTGCGATTGAAGGTCCGCGCTGATCGCAGCGGTCAGGGGTCCTGCCTGTTCTTCCCCCACCCACATCTTGAACTCGGACATCTGCGGCCGCACGCCGATCAGCTGTGCCCCGTCAGTAAGGATGAAAGCAGAGGGCGGGGCCATCTCGTGGACGTTCGGAACCACGCCGATGATCACCGCGGTTGCCGGATGCTCCCCTGGCAGGGTGACGGTGGGCTGGGTTGTGAGGTTGGGCCTTCCGGCCTGGTCATAGAAGGCTTCGGAAACGACGACGGCGGGTGCGAGCCTTTGCCCGTCATCGGCGGCGAACCAGCTTCCCTGCAGAATGGGGACGCGGTGGATAATGCCGTAGCCGATATCCACGATGGTCATTTCGACTCTGGTGACGCCCCGGGGAAACTGGAAGCCCGCCTGCGTCCTGCCCACGTGCGAGGACGTCGTGATCCCGAAACGCTGCTGGATGCCTTCATAGGCTTTGTCGAGCTGCTCGGGGCTTGGTACCGACGGGCCGTTCACGCTCAGGGAGACCGTAGCTACCCTGCCTTGGTCCCGCTCGGACTGGGCTTTGATGCCTTCCCGGGCCAGATTTCCCAGGCCCACCACTGACGTCAGCGCTGATACCGAAAGTGCAACACCCACAAGGGCCAGGAGGATCCGCACTTTATTGATGCGCAGCTCCTGCCACGCTTCCACCAGCGTGGACACAAAGCCGGTCATGCGGGTACTCCTGCCTCTGTGAGTGCCATGGTGCCGAGGACTCCGGAGTCGAGGCGGTAGCAGGCACGGGCCAGCGCGGCCACGTTGACGTCATGGGTGATGGTGACAAGGGCGGCCGCCGATTCCGTGGCTACGGTGTCCAGCAACGCCATGACGGATTGGCCGGTCTCCACATCCAGGGCACCGGTGGGCTCGTCGGCAAGGATCAGCCTGGGCTTTCGGACCAGTGCCCGCGCGATGGCCACACGCTGCTGTTCACCTCCGGAGAGCATGTTGGGCATGGTGTCGGCCCGGGCCGCGAGGCCAACCCTGTCCAGCATGTCCATGGCGAGTTCCCGTCGACGCCAAAAATCCTTGCCCTGTGCATAGAGCAGCGGCGTGATCACGTTATCCAGTGCGCTGCGACCGGGCAGGAGGTTGAACTGCTGGAACACGAACCCCACCGTGGAACCACGCAACCGGGCGCGGGCGTTGCTCCCCAAACGGTCCGCCGGTTGGCCCAGGAAGTGCAATTCACCGGAGGTGGGCACGTCGAGGAGACCAAGGAGATTAAGCAGGGTCGATTTGCCGCAACCGGACCTTCCCACGATCGCGGTGTGGTCGCCGCCGCGCACCTCAAGGTCGATACCACGGAGGATGTGCAATTGTTGCCCGTCAGGCAGCGTGACCGAGCGGGTGACGGAGCGGAGGCTGACGAGGGATTCGCTTGTTGTTTCGTCGTCCACGCTGACCTACCCGCCCTGGACGTAGGTGACGGGCCCGGGACCCATCATCGGGTCAGTGACTGCGGGGGCGCCGGGAACGAATTCAAGAACCTGCTCACCTTCGGCCAGTCCCGACACCACCTCGACGATGGAGCCGTCATTGAGGCCGAGCTGGATTTTCCGTTCCTCCGGTGCTCCGCCGGCTGCACTGGAAACCCAGACGATGCCGTCTCTCACGCTGCCCTTCACGGCGGTCAGTGGAACGGTCAGGACGTCAGCGGCCACACCTGCACTGACGGTCATCGTGGCAGCGAGGCCCGCGAAGACCTGCTGGTCCGCGGGCACGGCACAGCTCAGCGTCCCCGTCGGCGTGCTGCTCTCCTCCTGTTGCCCTCCGCCTGGTCCCGCCAAGGCAGCCCCGACACCCATGCCGGCACCCCCTCCTGAGCCGGCCAAACCGCCCGAGCCGGTGCCGCCGTCGTCGGAAGCGTTGTTCTTGAGCGCCACCTCGGCGCACTGGAAGGGCGCCGGACCACCTACCAGGGCAATCTCTGCCGGCCCGGGTTTGCCGAGCAGCCTGTACTGCTGGGCGGCAGTGACGGAGCCTGCCACGGTGTAGGTGCCGGGGTCGATCCTGCCGACGCTCTCACCGACGGTGACTTGCTGGTCGATCAGTGTGCTCAGTGACTGCAGTGTTCCCGTGCCCGGGGCAAGGACGTTGAGGTAGTCATAGACCGGCTTTGGCGGTGTTCCGTCCTTGGAAACCTGAGGGTTGGTCACGGCCCGTTCAGCTTTGACCTGGAACAGCGGGTCGCCTTTGGACACGGCGGCCCCGGGCTCAACGAAGATCTTGACCACGCTGCCGGCGGAGGTACTGCGCACAGGTTCGGCCGCGTCGGACTGCACTGTGCCTTTGATCTGTACGGTGTTGGTGACCGTGGCCCGTGTGGCCGGGACCATCGGAATATCCACTTCGGCCAGCGGAGCCGGCTGCGAAGCGGCGGACTTGAGTCCATCAATGAAGGCGATCTTGACCAAGGCCACGGCAATTATTGCGAAGACCAACAACCAGGCAACCGGCAAAATGACGCGCCGAAAAACACCCATCCCTGCTCCATTTCGGTAACTCCCCACAGAACCTCTGCGAGGGATGATTGCTTCAGCCTAGGCGACGTCCCGGGGACTTCGGGTCATTCGCAAGGATGAACAGAATGCTTACCGTGTCGCCGCGCGGCGCCCGTTCCCAGCCGATGTGGCCGCACCCCTTATTCGCGCTGACCGCGCCCGTTCGCGCCGTTCGCACCCGGGATTTCCGGTGCGATCGGCGGGAACGGGCGCGACGCTCCGGAGCTCCGCGTTAACGGGCGGGGCGAGTGAGAGGATTGCTGCCATGACACTCCCTATCGCCAAGCCGTGGCTTTTCTCCCAGACCAACCAGGATCCGCAGGCCGCCACGGGCAAACGGCTGAAGTGGGGTGTGGTTTCCACAGGGAACATCGCCAACAGCGTGTCGCAGGATCTGTCCCTGCTGGAGGATGCCGAGCTGTATGCAGTGAGCTCCCGGACACAGGCGGCAGCTGACGCTTTCGCCCACGCGGTTGGATTCGCCAAGGCCTACGGCGACGACGGCGGTGTACCCGGCTACCAGCGTCTGTTCGAGGACCCGGAAGTCGATGTGGTCTACGTCGCTACTCCCCATGCCCAGCATTTCCAGATCGCGTCGGCTGCCTTGCGGGCCGGGAAGCATGTGCTGTGCGAGAAGGCCCTGACCATCAACGCCCGGGAAGCCACGGAGCTGGTGAAGCTGGCGCGGGAGCAGAACGTCTTCTTCATGGAAGCCGTGTGGAGCCGCTTCCTGCCCAGCATGCAACGCGCCTTCTCGATTGCGGCATCCGGGGAAATCGGCCAGGTCCAGTGGGTCACGGCGGATCTGGGTTTCCCGGCGCCATACGATCCCTCGGCCCGGATCTGGGCCCTCAACGACGGCGGCGGAGCACTCCTGGACATCACGGTGTACCCGCTCCTCTGGGCTCTGGGGACCCTCGGCTTTCCGCAGTCCGTCACTGCGATCGGCACCCTGAACGAGGACGGCGTGGACTCACAGAACGCCCTGACCCTTGGCTATGACACCGGTGCGCAGGCCCAGCTCACGTCATCCTTGATAGCACATGGTCCACGGACCGCCACGGTGGCCGGCGGGCTCGGCTACGTCCAGACCGTGGGCTCGGTCAACAACCCCCGCGAACTGGTGATCCGCGTCGGCTGGGACGAGCCGCGTCACGAGCGCTTCGACGTCGTGGGCATCGGCTACACGTACGAACTCCGGGAAGTCACCCGCTGCATCCAGCAGGGACTGACCGAAAGCCCGGTCATGCCTCTTGAAGACTCCGTGAACGTGATGCGCTTGTTCGACGGCGTTCGGGCGCAACTGGGAATCCGGTACCCCAATGACGCCCGCTGAGCGGTGACCTGAGGCGCCGAGCTGCGGACCGGCGTCGTGATTTAACCCGGGCGGGTTAACGCGAGCCGCGGGCCGGCTGGCGCGCCAGCTTCCGATCCACGGACAGGGCGCCGGGTCCCAGGAAGACAAACGCCACCGAGATCGCGAAGTACACAATCAAGAGCTCCGCCGTGACCCCGGCAGCATCGGTCAGCAAGGGCTTGCCCGCTTCCGTGACGAACCAGATGCAGGCGAACATGATGGCTGCCAGAAACCCGGCAACCCTGGTCAGTGCGCCCAGCAGCAACAACGCTCCGAGCCCTACTTCGCCCGCGATGACCAGCCAGGCCACGGTCTCCGGCTTCTGGACAGCCATGGCCGCCACCGAGTTGGCAAACGCGGCGTGACCGGCCATGAGCTTCTGCAGCCCGTGCACCAGAAGCAGTGCCCCGAAGACAACGCGCAGGATGGTGACGCCGCGGGCAGAGGACGTGGGAGAGGGGTGAAGGAATTTCACGCGTTCCAATCTTCCATGCCCGCGGCTTGTCGCCAAACACCCCACCCAAGTAGGTCGCATTTAAGCACGTTTTGAGCGCTGAAAACGTGCTTAACTGCGACCTACTTGGGAACGGGGGACAGCAGCGCCGGGATGTCCTTGACGCCGTCCAGGATGTGGTGGTGCGGGTGGGCAGAGAGTTCGGCGCGGCCCAGCTTCCCCGTCAGCACGCCCACCGCAGTGACTCCCGCATTGTTGGCTGCCGCGAGGTCGTTGACGGTGTCGCCGGCTGCGATCACCTCGCGGACGTCCTGGACGCCGGTGAGCTCCATGGCGCGTTGGATCATGTGGGGCGCCGGCCGCCCGGCGGGAACCTCGTCGGAACATACGACGGCGTCCAGCAGGTTTCCGTCCGACACCCGCCAGCCCAGCCGCTCAAGGAGGGGTTCTGCCACGTCCCGCGAGAAACCGGTGGTCAGCGCCACCTTGACGCCTTGGCGCCGGAGTTCCCGGAACGCATCCTCCACGCCGTCCAAGGCGACGGGCGGGTTGGCGTCATAGAACTCAACCAGCAGTTCCTTGAACCGTTCGAAGGCGCGGTCCACGGTGGCCCGATCGGCCGTCCCGCCACCAGCCGTGATGAGTGCCGTGATGGCCTCCACCTTGTCCGCCCCCATCCATTCCTGGACGGCTTCCGGTCTGGTGGTGGCTCCGGTTTCCTCGACGCAGCGCGCCAGGGCAACGTAAACGTCACCGTGTTCATCGATCGTGGTACCGGCCATATCGCAGGCAACAAGCTGGATCATGCAGGGGCTCCTTTGGCGGACGCGGGTCCGTGCGAACCCGGATCGGTGTGGATGCGGACCAGTGCGGCCCGGCGTTCCACGGTGTTGTCGATGGTGAAGTTGGTCAGTGCCGGCAGGTAACGGTCCTCGGAGTACTCCAGGGGTTGCCCGTCGGCAGACCGGGTGACGCGGCGTTCGCGCAGCAACGGTGTTCCCTCGCGCTGCTCCAGGAGTTCGGCGTCCTCGTCGCTGGCGGCCACGGCATCAATGGTGTGCCGTGCGCTGTGCAGATCCACGCCCTGCTCCTTGAGATAGGCGAAGATCGATCCGGAGTCCGTATCGAAGTCAAACAACTTCCTTCCTACCTCCAGCACGAACGTTGTGCGTTCGATCATGGCCGGCACCTGGTCCAGGTACCGGACGCGGAGGATTTCCACCACGGTGGTGCCCGGCGCCAGGTCCAGGGCATCGGCCGCTTCCTGGCTCGCCTCGCGGCGCGCCACCTCCAGGGTCCGCTGGCCCGGCTTCTTGCCGATGCCCGTGGCCCATTCGGTGAAGGAATTGAACGTGGAAAAGCTCTGCGTCGGCACGGACGAGCGGACCATCGGAGGACGGCCGCGCCCACCGGTCACCGCACCTTCCGAACGGAGGAAGGCGAGCGCCTGGCGGATGGGCCCACGTGATGTTCCGAACTCGCGGCACAGCTCGGCCTCGCTTGGCAACTGGAAGCCCGGGGGCCAATCGCCCGACGCGATCCGGCGCATGAATTCCTCGCTAAGCCGGACATGGAGGGGCGTGTTCTGCTGGATGCTCACCAGTTGATCATACAAGTTGATTCGGCTCCGATGCCGCTTACTAGGCGGATTCACGTGAATTTGAGATGAACCTCGGTGAACAGACATTAAATTCTGATTAACTTGTATATACAAGTGGCAATCTGGCTTGATTCGTTTCTTATCTGCCGTCAAGGTCGATTCTGTGAACAACCCAAGCACCTCCCCTGCAACTGCCGGCAACGCATCCAGCCAGCCCACCGACGTCGTGATTGTTGGCGCCGGAATCGTTGGCCTCGCCCACGCTGCCCATGCTGTTGCCAACGGCCTGACCGTCACCATCATCGAGCGCGACCACCATGCGGCCGGGGCCTCGGTCCGTAACTTCGGCCACTGCTGCATCACCGCACAATCCGGCGAACTCTACGAACTCGCTCAGACCTCGCGGAAGTACTGGCTCGACTTTGCCGCGCGTGCCGGTTTCTGGGCCGCCGAATCCGGCGCCGTGGTCCTCGCCCGAACCGAAACCGAAATGGCGGTGCTGCGGGAGCTTTCCCGGGAACGGGAACCGGGGCAGGTGGAACTGCTGTCCCCCACCCAGACCCGCCAGCGCCTGGGCGCGGCTGCAGGGCACGACGGCGGCACTCCGGTTGAGGGGGCATGGCCGGGCCTGGTGGGGGGTGCTTTCCTTCGGGACGACCTCCGCGTCGACCCCCGGACCACGGTGGCCAAGCTGGCAGACTGGCTGGTCCGGCAGCCCGGCGTCGAACTCCACTGGGACACCTCGGCCCTGGGCTTCGGGCAAAGCGACGGCCTGGCCACAGTGGCAACGTCACGCGGAGTACTCAGCGCCCGGCAGGTGTTCGTGTGCGTCGGCCATGACGTGGACTACCTTTTCCCCGACCTGGCGCAAGAGCATGGGATCAACCGCTGCGCCCTGCAGATGTCTTTGGCAGCCAAACCCGAAGGCCTGGAGTTCGCTCCCGCCGTGCTGACAGCTACCTCAATGCTCCGCTACCCCGCCTTCACGGACATGCCTGCGGCGGCAGCCCTCAGGGATGAAGTGCAGGCACAACAACCCGGGCTGCTGGACATCGGCGCCAACGTCATGTTCACCCAGCGCCCGGACGGAAGCATCATCCTGGGCGACTCCCACCACTACCACCGGACGGCCGATCCCTTCCTGGACGAGGCTGTCACGTCCGCCCTCAACTCGGACATCGAAGCCCGGGTGGGCCGGCCGTTGGACATCATCCAGCGGTGGCAGGGCGTCTATGCATCATCGGACGTGGCTCCCATCCTGGTCCGCGATGTCCACCCCGGCGTCACTGTGGTTTCCGTGACATCCGGCGTGGGCATGACGCTTTCCTTCGGCCTGGCCCACCGCAACACCTCCCGACTCTTCTGACCCCTTCCTTTCCCTTCGCATCTGAGGAACTTCCCATGAAAACCAAGCTCTTCACCGGATCCACCCTTGCCCTGGCTGCGGTCCTTGCCTTGACTGCCTGCGGCGGATCCGCGCAGTCCAGCAGCTCCCCCAAAGCCTCCGCCACTTGCCCCAACGGCGAAATCAAGTTCGGCATTGAACCCTACGAGGACCCCGCCAAGCTCAAGCCCGCCTACGATGTCCTGGCTGCAGCCCTCGCTGAGAAGCTGGACTGCCCTGTGGACGTGCCGGTGGTGGAAGACTATGCCGCGGAGGTCCTGGCCATGCGCAACGGCAAGCTGGACCTGGGCCAGTTCGGTCCCCTGGGCTACGTGTTCGCTGATGCCAAGGCCGGAGCCGAACCCCTGGTGTCCTTCGGTACCGCGGAGAAGGAACTGAGTACCTACACCGCAGGAATCTGGGTCCCCAAGGACAGCCCCATCCAGGCCATTGGCGACCTCAAGGGCAAGTCGCTGGCGTTGGGCAGCGTGGGCTCCACGTCCGGAGACGTGTTGCCCCGGTTCGGTCTCCGCGAAGCAGGAATCGCCGACGCCGACCTCAAGATGGACTACACCGGAGGACACCCGGAAGCCCTGCTCGCCCTGACCAACGGCAGGGTGGATGCGGCCCAGATCAATTCGCAGACCCTGGCAACGGCGATCGCCGAGGGCACGTTCACCAAGGACGACTTCCGCCAGGTGTGGACTTCGGATCCGATCCCCAACGACCCCATCACCGTCCGCGGAGACGCCGACCCGGCCTTCAAGAGCGCCGTCAAGGAAGCGTTCCTGTCCTTGTCGCCGGAAGACGTCGCCAAGGTAGGCGAGTTCTTGGACGTCACCCCTCCCGGCCCCATGCTGGAGGTCACCAAAGACAACTACACCCCCTTGTTCGACCTCGCGGACACCATGGGCCTGACCGAAAAGGACCTCTAGTGGCACCGCTGCTGTCTGTCCAGGGTTTGCGGAAATCCTTCGACGGGCGCACTGTGCTCGATGGCGTGGACTTCTCCGTCGCAGCGGGAGAGCTGGTGGCTTTCCTGGGGGCCAACGGCTCCGGGAAATCCACCACGCTGCGCTGCGTCATGGGAATCACTGCACCGGACGCCGGGACCATCAGCGTTGGCGGGACGCCTTTGGACCCGGCACCGGGCAGGGAACAGCAGTTGGCCCGCCAACGCCTGGCCATGATCTTCCAGAAGATCCACCTTGTCCCCCGGCGGACCGCCTTGGACAACGTGTGCGCGGGCGCTCTGGCCCGGATCCCCACCATCCGGTCCCTCACCCCGGCTCTGTTCCCGGCCGATGTCCAGCAGGATGCCCTCGACTGCCTTGACCGTGTTGGCCTGGCTGATCGCGCGTTCGACCGCGTGGGCCGGCTTTCCGGCGGACAGCAGCAGCGCGTGGCCGTAGCCCGGGCACTGTGCCAGCGGGCCGACGTCGTACTCGCCGACGAGCCAGTGTCCGCGCTGGACCCGCACGCCGCCGAACAGGTCATGGCCCTCCTGCGGGAGCTCGCCCACACGGAGGGGCTGGCGGTGGCAGCGGTGCTTCACCAACCGGACCTGGCCCTCCGCTACGCCGACCGGTCCATCGGGTTGCTTCAGGGTTCCATGACCTTCAACCTGCCCTCGGCGGAGGTCACCGCCGATCATCTCGACACCCTTTACGCCCCGGACAGGACACTCGCCGCATGACACCCCAGACTCTGAACACCGCCGTCGTGCGGCGGGACGCTCCGAGCCAAGCCCGCGTGGCGCTGGTCCGCCCGAAGAAGCCCCTGCGCTGGATCACGACGGCGGCAGCGGTTGCCGCCGTCGTCGGACTCCACGCTGTGGCCATCCAGGGGACGGACTTCAGGCCCGAACTCCTGGTGGACGGCTGGGAAGGCATGGCCGCGTTCGTGGCCGATGCGTTCCCGCCGGACCTCAGTTGGGAGCGCACGCTGAAGCCCGGCCTCGAGGCCACCCTCGTGACCTTGTGGATTGGCTTGCTGGGCACCACGTTGTCCGTGCCGTTTGCTCTGCTCCTGGCCGCGCTGGCCGCCGCGAACACAAGCCCCCACCGGCTGGTGTATCAGGCGGCGCGTTCCATCCTGTCCTTCTTCCGTGCCGTGCCGGACATCGTGTTCGCACTGATCTTCGTGACTGCCGTTGGGCTGGGCCCGTTCGCCGGAGTGCTCGCTTTGATCTGCCACAACACGGGCGTCATGGGCAAGCTGTGGGCCGAATCCATGGAGGAGATCGACGCCGGGCCGCAGGAGGCACTGCGTACAGCCGGCGCCAACCGGATCCAGCAGGTAGCCAATGCCACGCTGCCCATGGTGGTCCCCCAGTTCGTGGGTTTGCTGTTGTACCGGTTCGACGTCAACGTGCGCTCGTCGCTGGTCCTTGGCCTGGTGGGTGCCGGTGGCATCGGTTTGCTGATCAACCAGTCCATCAAGTCGTTCCAGTTCGATTCCATGCTCACGCACATCCTGATCGTGCTGGTGCTGATCATCGTGGTGGACCAGTTCTCCGCGTGGATCCGCCGACGCCTGGCCGCATAAACCTCCCCCATACCCAACTAGGTCGCAGTTAAGCACGTTTAGCGGCGTCTAAACGCGCACAAGTGCGACCTAGTTGGGCGGGGCGGGGGACAATGGAGGCTGACGGTTTTGCAATGAGCCGAATGAAGGGACGGAGCGGGTATGCAGGTTGACGTTGTAGTCGTCGGCGGAGGAGCCATGGGATCGGCCGCCGCCTGGCAGTTGGCACGCAGCGGCAAATCGGTGGTGCTCCTGGAAAGGTTCGAGGAAGGCCACCACATGGGCGCCTCCCACGGTGCCACCCGGAACTTCAACACAGCGTACGCCGAGGCCGACTACCTGGACCTGCTGGCCGAGTCCAAGCTGTTGTGGGACGAACTCGCCGCAGAGTACGGCGCTCCCCTGCTGGACCTTGTGGGCCTGGCAAATCACGGCCACGTGGCACGGCTCAAGGAAGTGCACGCGGCCCACCAAGCCCGCGGCATCGAGAGCTACTTCATCTCCGCCGGCGAGGCTGCCGACCGGTGGCAGGGCATGAACTTCAGCACCGACGTGCTCTTTGTACCCGGCTCCGGCCGCATCCGGGCAGCCGAAGCCCTGACAGCGTTGCGGAAGTCCGCCGAGTCGCGGGGCGCCCTTTTCAAGTACTCCACTCCTGTCCGGGACATCCAGGTCACCGGCGGCGAGTCGGTAGTGGTGGTCACGGAAGATACCGAGTACACCGCCCGCCACGTGGTGGTGACGGCCGGTGCCTGGACATCCAAGCTCATCGGCGCGCAGGTGGACCTGCCGGCGCTGGTGGTCACCCAGGAACAGCCCGCGCACTTCACGCCGCGGGACAACACCCTGGTCTGGCCCAGCTTCAACCACACCCCGGACCTGGATGATGACCTGTACGAGTACTGGTACAGCCCGGTCTACGGGATGCTCACTCCCGGCGAAGGCGTCAAGGCCGGGTGGCACGGTGTCGGCCCCGTCATGGACCCGGACGAGCGCACGTTCCAGCCCATCCCCCACCAAATGGATGCCTTGGTGCGGTACGCAGAAGAGTGGCTTCCCGGCGTCGACCCTTCCACCGCGGTTCCCATCAGCTGCACCTACACCACCACACCCACCGAGGACTTCGTCCTGGACCACTTTGGGCCCTTGGTGGTGGGAGCCGGATTCTCCGGACACGGTTTCAAGTTCACGCCAGCCATTGGCCGGGTGCTGAAGGACATCGTCGACGGCGGCACGGCACCTGCGCGGTTCGCCGCCGAGCGTTAAAACGCAACTGACCCGCAGTTGTGGTTGTCATGAGCTCTCAAAACGACAACAACTGCGAGTCAGTTGGGCGGACTAATTCAGGGTGGCGAGGACCTCGTTGAAGGTTGCCGACGGGCGCATGATCTCTGCGGCCTTGGCAGCGTCCGGGCGGTAGTAGCCGCCAAGTTCGACGCCGGAGCCCTGGACTGCGTTCAGCTCACCAACGATTGTCTGTTCGTTGGAGGTCAACGATTCTGCGATCGGCGCGAAGGCTGCTGCCAGGTCCGCGTCCGAGGTCTGCTTGGCCAGTTCCTGGGCCCAGTAGAGAGCCAGGTAGAAGTGGCTGCCGCGGTTGTCCAGCTCGCCAACGCTGCGGCGCGGGGACTTGTTTTCCAGCAGGAACGTACCCGTTGCGCGGTCCAGAGTGTCGGCCAGGACCTGGGCGCGGGCGTTGCCCGTGGTGGTGGCCAGGTGCTCGAAGCTGACGGCCAGGGCAAGGAACTCACCCAGGCTGTCCCAGCGGAGGTGGTTTTCCTTGACCAGCTGCTGGACGTGCTTGGGAGCGGATCCACCGGCGCCGGTCTCGAACAGGCCACCGCCGTTGATCAACGGAACGATGGACAGCATCTTGGCGCTGGTGCCCAGTTCCAGGATCGGGAACAGGTCCGTGAGGTAGTCGCGGAGCACGTTGCCGGTCACCGAGATGGTGTCCTGGCCCTTGCGGATGCGCTCCAGCGTGAAGGCCGTTGCCTCGACCGGGGACAGGATCTCGATCTGGAGGCCCTCGGTGTCGTGCTCCTTGAGGTACTCGTTGACCTTGGCGATCAGGTTGGCGTCGTGGGCACGCGTCTTGTCCAGCCAGAACACGGCCGGAGTCTGGGAAGCGCGGGCCCGGGTGACGGCCAGCTTGACCCAGTCACGGATCGGCACATCCTTGGTCTGGCATGCACGCCAGATGTCACCGGGGAAGACCTGGTGTTCAATCAGCACGGTACCTGCACGGTTGACGAGCTGGACGGTGCCGGGAACCTCGATCTCGAACGTCTTGTCGTGGCTGCCGTACTCTTCGGCTGCCTGCGCCATGAGGCCGACGTTGGGGACGGTGCCCATGGTGGTGGGATCGAAAGCACCGTTGGCACGGCAGTCGTCGATCACTGCCTGGTAGATGCCGGCGTAGGAGCTGTCCGGCAGGACCGCCAGGGTGTCGGCTTCCTTGCCGTCCGGGCCCCACATGTGGCCGGAGGAACGGATCATGGCGGGCATGGAAGCGTCAACGATGATGTCCGACGGGACGTGAAGGCTGGTGATGCCCTTGTCCGAGTCCACCATGGCCAGGGCCGGGCCATCTTCCAGGCCCTTGGCGATGGCTGCCTTGACGCCTTCGCGGACGTCCTCCGGCAGGTCCTCAAGACCGCTCAGGATGGCTGCGAGGCCGTTGTTGGGGCTGATGCCGGCGGCTGCGAGCTGCTTGCCGTAGGTGTCGAACAGCTCGGAGAAGTAGGCCTTGACCACGTGGCCAAAGATGATGGGGTCGGAGACCTTCATCATGGTGGCCTTCAGGTGTGCCGAGAAGAGGATGCCTTCTTCCTTGGCACGGGCCACCTGGGCCTTGAGGAACTCGTCCAGGGCCTCGGCGCGCAGGACGGTGCCGTCCACAACTTCACCGGCCAGGACCGGGAAGTCCTTCTTGAGGACCTTGACGGTGCCGTCTTCGCGGACCAGCTGGATGCTCAGGGCGTCATCGGCTTCGATGACCACGGACTTCTCATTGGAGCGGAAGTCGTTCTGTCCCATGGTGGCGACGTTGGTCTTGGAGTCTGCGGTCCAGGCGCCCATGGAGTGCGGGTTCTGCCGGGCGTAGTTCTTCACTGACAGGGGCGCGCGGCGGTCGGAGTTGCCTTCGCGCAGCACCGGGTTCACAGCGGAACCCTTGATCTTGTCGTAGCGGGAGCGGATGTCCGTCTCGGTGTCCGAGGAGGGGTTGTCCGGGTAGTCCGGGAGGGCGTAGCCCTGGGCCTGGAGCTCGGCGATGGCAGCCTTGAGCTGCGGGACGGAGGCGCTGATGTTGGGCAGCTTGATGATGTTGGCTTCCGGCTGCTTTGCCAGTTCGCCAAGTTCAGCCAGGGCGTTGCCCGTGCGCTGCTCTTCAGTCAGGAAATCGCCGAACACGGCGATGATGCGGCCGGCCAGCGAAATGTCGCGGGTCTCGACCTCCACACCTGCGGTCGAGGCGTAAGCTTCCACAATCGGCAGGAACGAGTAGGTAGCCAGCATCGGCGCTTCGTCTGTGTGGGTATAGATAATCTTGGCCATTGGCGGGGTTCTCCCTGAAAGTCTGCAGATTTCAACATCTCTAACTTACCCGAGCAGGCCGTTTTGGCAGCCCTTCGTGTCCGGGATCACGCCGTGCGTTACCGCTTTCACGGCCGTCCCGCAGGCGGTTGGAAGACCGACGGCGGCCTGACCGCCGCAGTGGAGTACCGCCGTCGTCCTCCTCTCCAAAGCCGCAACAGGAACTGGAAGCAAAATATCACAAAATCTGAAACATCTATTTACAAACTTGTCACACGTTGGGTACCTTCGATTCCGTCAGTCGGCGGTCGCCATCACTGACCGCCTCACTCCCTCGATTAGGTAGGAACAACGTGACAAAAACCAAGACCCTGGCCACAAGCCTGCTGAGTCTGTCTGCTGCCGCACTCCTCGCCCTCACCGGCACGGCCGGCGCCAATGCTGCCCCGGCAACCAACGCAGACTCACAAGGCTCGGTGGCCAGCAGCCACGCGGTATCTGACAGCGGTACCGCGGACTACTGGACTCCGGAACGCATGAAGTCCGCCAAGTCCGGTGACATCCTTGCCGCCAAGGCGCTGGAACGCGGCAAGCTCCTCAACCTCGGCAAGTCCCTCGCATCCGAGGCCCCCGGCGCCCTGACCAGCATCCCCGGCCAGCAGGCAGCCACCGATTCCAAGGCCATCAACCTCAAGGCCAACCAGAGCGAAACCCCCGTCAAACACATCGGCAAAGTCTTCTTCACCCTGGGCGGGGCCAACTACGTCTGCTCCGCCAACTCCGTGACCTCCACCAACAGGAGCACAGTGTCCACCGCCGGCCACTGCCTCAACGAAGGCCCCGGAGCGTTCGCCACCAACTTCGTCTTCGTCCCGGCTTACCTCAACGGCGCGGCGCCTTACGGCAAGTGGACGGCAAGGGCACTGTACGCCCCCACGCAGTGGTCCGGCAGCGGCAGCATGCAGTACGACACCGGCTTCGCCGTCCTCAACACCCTCAACGGCCAGCGCCTCGCCGACGTCGTCGGAGCCTCCGGTGTCCAGTTCAACGCCGCCCGCGGCCTCAGTTACAAGGCTTTCGGCTACCCGGCAGCAGCTCCGTTCAACGGTGAATCGCTCAAGAGCTGCTCCGGCACCGCCACCAACGATCCCTACAACCCGCAGTTCAACACCCAGGGCATCCCGTGCAACATGACCGGTGGCTCCTCGGGCGGACCGTGGTTCATCGGTACCAGCTCCAACGGCTACCAGAACTCGGTCAACTCCTACGGTTACGGCAGCAACTCCACCAAGATGTACGGCCCGTACTGGGGCTCGGTCATCCAGTCCACCTACAACACGGCCTCGGCTTCGTAAGGTTTTTGGCAAGTCCCTGTTAAATACGACGGCGGCCGTCCCCTTTCGGGGGCGGCCGCCAGCGTGTGAGCCCACGCCGCCCGGGTTCCCTGGCCGAAGCGCAGCGACGTCAGGGCGGCGGTGGAGACTAGTGGAAGAAGTGGCGTGCGCCCGTGAAGTACATGGTGATGCCGGCAGCGTTGGCTGCTGCGATGACTTCCTCGTCGCGGACCGAGCCACCCGGCTGGACCACGGCGCGGACACCGGCGTCGATCAGGATCTGCAGGCCATCAGCGAACGGGAAGAACGCATCGGAGGCTGCCACGGCGCCGCGTGCGCGCTCGGGTGCGTTGTCGCCGCTGGCGTTGGAGGCACCGCCGGCGCCATCGACGTCGGACTCCACCTGGACGCCCAACGTGTTGGCGCGCTCGACCGCCAGCTTGCAGGAGTCAAGGCGGTTGACCTGGCCCATGCCGATGCCCACTGCTGCGCCGTTGTCGGCCAGGAGGATGGCGTTGGACTTGGCTGCACGGCAGGCCGTCCATGCGAAGGCGAGGTCGGCGAGGGTCTTCTCGTCAGCAGCTTCGCCGGCGGCCAGGGTCCAGTTGGCGGGGTTGTCGCCGTCGGCATCAACCTTGTCCGTCATCTGAACCAGCACACCACCGGAAACCTGGCGCATCTCGGAGGGGTAGCGGCCGTAGCCCTCGGGCAGGGCGAGGAGGCGGATGTTCTTCTTCTTGGAGAGGATCTCCACGGCTTCGGGCTCGAAGTCCGGGGCAATGACAACCTCGGTGAAGATGTCCGCAACAGTGCGGGCCATGCCGGCCGTGACCGTGCGGTTGGCTGCGATGACGCCACCGAAAGCGGAGACGGGGTCGCACGCGTGGGCCTTGGCATGGGCGTCTGCGATCGGGTCTGCGGCGTCGGCGGAACCGACGGCAACACCGCACGGGTTGGCGTGCTTGATGATCGCGACGGCGGGCCCGGCGAAGTCGAAAGCGGCACGGAGGGCGGCGTCGGCGTCGACGAAGTTGTTGTAGCTCATGGCCTTGCCGTGCAGCTGGTCAGCCTGGGCGATGCCGGCCGGAGCAGCCTTGTCCACGTAGAGCGCGGCCTGCTGGTGCGGGTTCTCGCCGTAGCGGAGGACCTCCGAGCGCTCCAAGGCCAGGCCTGCGTAGGCGGGCCAGTCGATGACGCCGTCGCCGTCTTCGTCCAGGAACTGGCTGGCGGTCCAGGTTGCCACGGCGTTGTCATAGCTGGCCGTGTGCGCGAAAGCCTTGGCGGCCAGGCGGCGGCGGGTGTTCAGGTCGAAGCCGCCGTGTGCTGCGGCGTCGACGACGGCGCCGTAGAAGGTGGGGTCCGTGACAATCGCGACGGCGGCGTGGTTCTTCGCGGCCGAACGCACCATGGCGGGGCCTCCGATGTCGATCTGCTCAACAACGTCGTCCTGCGCGGCGCCGGACTTCACGGTCTCGACGAACGGGTACAGGTTGACCACTACGAGGTCGAAGGGTTCGATCTCCATGCCGGCGAGGGTGTCCATGTGCGCCGGGACGCGACGGTCGGCGAGAATGCCGCCGTGGACGCGCGGGTGCAGGGTCTTGACGCGGCCATCCAGCATTTCCGGGGAGCCGGTGACTTCTTCGACTTCCTTGACCGGGATGCCCGCGGCAGCGATCTTCTTGGCGGTGGAGCCGGTGGAGACGATGGCAACGCCGGCTGCGTGCAGGCCCTTTGCGAGCTCCTCCAGTCCCGTCTTGTCGTAAACCGAGATCAGTGCACGGCGGATGGGAACACGGTCAAGCTGCGTCAAGCTCACAAAAGTCTCCGTCTTAGTTCGCGTAGATGGCGCGGGTGGTGGGATGAAGGCAGTTTATCGTGTTTCGTTGCATGGCTGGTTTTGCGTCCTGCAACATAGGGTTGATCCATGGAAGCCACCGAGGTCGTTCTTGTTGCCGATGTTGGGAAAAGCCGTTGCCGCGTGGAGCTGCGGTCCGGCGATGAGCTCCTTGGTGCGGCGGACCAGCACGGCTTTCCCGGGGTGCACGTGGACAACGGGCCAACCCTGGCGTTCGAGCTCCTCCTTGAAACAACGGCCCTGCTTCCTCCGTCGTTGCCCATCAGCACCCTCACGGCGGTAGGGGCAGCGGTGGCCGGTGTGGAGGCGTCCGCGGAGAAGTCCCGGGAGCTCGCCACCATGTTGTCTAACCGGTTCAGCGTCCCCGCAGCTGTGCTCTCGGACGCCACGGCAGCGCAGTTGGGGGCACTGCAGGGCGGACCGGGCACCACCTTGATCGTGGGAACCGGCGCAGTGGCCTTTCGTTTCGACGGGTCCGGTGTCCTCCACCGTGCGGACGGCTGGGGACCCTATCTTGGCGATCGCGGCAGCGGCCGGTGGATCGGCCAGCAGGGCCTCCAGGCAGTTCTGCACGCGTACGACGGCGGCCCCACCACATCGCTGCTGGCTGCGGCGGGCGCCCTGGCTGAGTCGCCCGAACTGCTCCCGGGCTGGTTGGCCAAGCAGGAGAACCCCTACCGCGCCATGGCCCGGTTCACGCCGCTGGTTCTGCACGCAGCGGAGGCGGGTGACGACGTCGCACTTAAGATCGTCGGCGAGGCCTGTCGCATCCTGACCACCACTGTTAAGTTGGCCTCCGAGGGCGACGACAGCAGCTCTCCCCGTGTGGCGATGCTTGGCGGGGTGGTGGAGTCGGAGTTCTTTGCGGAACTCTTGCGGAAGTCCCTGGCTTCGGCTGGGATTGAAGTGGTGGAGCCGCTGGGTGATGGCCTGGATGGCGCTGCCCTCGCTGCGACGCGCCGCGGGCTCATCCAGGAAAGGTACATCCACCGTGACGGAACAAACTGGCCGGACTGACGCTGACAAGCTCGCGGACCTCCGCACCGAACTGGCCGGACTGCAGACCGAAGCTGCGGCGGAGAACCTGAAGGACCTGGACATCCTGGGCACGGATGAACTCGTGCAGGCCATGCTGGACCACGGTGCAGGAGTACATGCAGCAGTCGCGGAGGCTAGGGATGCGGTTGTACAAACGGTCGACGCCGTGGCGGAGCGGCTCCAGCGCGGAGGCCGCCTCTTGTACGTGGGAGCCGGGACGGCCGGGCGGCTGGGGGTGCTCGACGCGAGCGAATGCCCGCCGACGTTCGGCACACCGCCGGGACTCGTCGTCGGGCTCATCGCTGGCGGTACCCAGGCGATCCAGAAGCCGGTCGAGTACGCGGAGGACAGCGCCACGGCGGGCGCGCGGGACCTGCACGATATCAACGTGACGGAAGCGGACGCCGTCGTGGGTATTACCGCGTCCGGAAGGACCCCCTACGTGATCGGCGCTCTGGAGGAGGCGCGGAAGCGGGGGGCGTTTACGGCGTCGCTGGCCTGCAACAGGGGGTCGGCCGTGAGCCACCTTGCTGATGTAGCGATCGAGGTGGTGGTGGGCCCGGAGTTCATCGCGGGCTCGACGAGGCTGAACTCGGGCACGGCGCAGAAGCTGGTGCTGAACATGATCAGCACACTGGTGATGGTGAAACTCGGCAAGACCTACGGCAACCTGATGGTCGACCTGCGGGCAACCAACAAGAAGCTCCTGGCACGGTCGCAACGGACGGTGCAGCACGCCACGGGTGTCTCCGCGGCTGAGGCGGCGCAAGCGTTGGACTCGGTGGGGGGCTCCGTGAAGGCTGCGATCCTGGTGCTGCTGACCGGACTGGATCCGGCCGGGGCGAAGGCTGCGTTGGAAGAAGCCGGTGGTTTCCTGCGGCGGGCCATTGAAAGGCACCGGTAGCCCCGCTGTCTGCCCCAGCGCATAAGGTGTGATGCAGGAGGGCAAATGAATACATACACAGCCGTGCCCAGCGGCGAACAAGTTGTGCAGGAACTGCCGTGGCGGTGGAAGGTCCAGGGAAAGATCTTCCTGATCGGCGGCCTCGGTTTCATGTTCGATGCCTGGGATGTCACGCTCAACGGCATCCTGATCCCGCTGCTGTCCAAGCACTGGTCTTTGCAGCCCGCCGATGCCGCGTGGATCGGTACTGCCAACCTGATCGGCATGGCGGTGGGGGCGTTCGCCTGGGGGACCATCGCGGACACCATTGGGCGTAAGAAGGCGTTCACGGCCACCCTCCTGATCTTCAGTATCTTCACCGTCCTGGGCGCGTTCGCTCCGGACATTGTGTGGTTCTGCATCTTCCGCTTCATGGCCGGCTTTGGCCTGGGCGGCTGCATTCCCGTGGACTACGCGCTGGTCGGCGAGTTCACGCCCCGCAAGCAACGCGGCAAGGTGCTCACCGCCATGGACGGCTGGTGGCCCGTGGGTGCTGCGCTGTGCGGGTTTGTTTCCGCCGGGCTCGTGGCCGCCTTTGCGGATTGGCGCCTGACGATGCTGATCATGGTGCTGCCGGCGTTGCTCGTGTTCTGGGTCCGGCGCAGCGTGCCCGAGTCGCCGCTGTTCCTGATCCGGAAGGGGCGGAGGCAGGAGGCCGCCGCAGTGATCGATGGTTTGGTCCGGGCCACCGGAGCCGAGCCCCGCGCCTACAGCCTGCCCGAACCCCAGGCTGCCCCGCGTCTCTCCCCCGGCAGCGCGTGGACCCAGCTGCGGAATGTCTGGACCTTCAACTGGAAGATCACCACCGCTGCCTGGGCGCTGTTCTTCTCAGTCCTGCTGGTCTATTACCTGTCCCTGACGTGGATGCCCCGCATCCTGATCGGCGCGGGATTCGAAGAGTACAAGGCCTTTGTCACTACCGCCGGCATGGCCGCTGTGGGACTTCTGGGCGTGATCGTTGCTGCCCTGCTGGTGGAGCGGGTGGGCCGCAAGTGGATCCTGGCCATCACGGGTCCGTTGTCTGCCGTGACGCTGGTGATCGTGGCGTTCGTGGTGGACGTGCCTTCGGCGGCGGTGTTCTGGCTGCTCGTCTTCGGGTTCGTGGTGCAGGTGGCGATTCCCGTGCTGTACGCCTACGTTTCCGAGCTGTATCCCACCGAGCTGCGCGGTTCAGGCTTCGGGTGGGCTTCCACGTTCTCCCGTATCGGTGCAGGTTTTGGTCCGTTGGTGTTTGCCTCGTTCTTCTGGCCGGAGTTCGGACTGGCAACCTCGTTCGCCCTGGCCGGTGGTTTGGTGCTGGTCTCCGTGCTCTGGATGGCGTTCTTCTCCCCCGAGACAAAGCAGCGCATCCTCTCCTAATCCCCCACCCCCTTACCCAACTGGGTCGCATTTGTGCGCGTTATGGGCCCTCAAAACGCGCACAGCTGCGACCTATTTGGGGGTCCAGCCGTGTTGCTCGAGCGCCCGCCTCACCTTGCGCACAGCGGTTGTTGCGTCAGTGGACATGTGTATCTTTGAAATGCGTACGAGGATCCACCCTGCCTTAGCGAAGTCTTCTTCCTTCTGGATGTCCTTAACGATCTGCCCGGGCTCGGAGTGACTCTCACCCTCGTAGTCGACTGCGACCCGCCACTCGCGGTAACTCAGGTCAGGTTGCCGTACGACGCCGGGACTCAACTCCGTGCGCACGTTGACTTCCGGTGTGGGCAGCCCAGCCCCGGCAAGCGCCAGCCTCAGCCGCGTTTCCGGTGCGGAGTCGGCACCTACGCGCGCCTGTTCCAAAGCGAGGCGTGCTTTGCGGATGCCGGGTGTCCCCCAGTGACGGTCCAGCATCTCCTCGAGCTCGCCGGGGGTGCAGTACGGCGCCGTGCGGTTCTCAAACTCCGGCCTTGGGATTCGAATGAGGTGATCCGCCACCACGGTGATCTCGTCAATGTCCATCTTCCGCGCGCAGTCCAACCACGTCCTGGCTCGAGTCGTGATGAACAGTCCGTTGAGGGTGGTGATCTCATCTTCGAAGAACTGCCCCCTATGCCCGATCACGCCCTTCCGCCGAGGGATAGCCATGGGCTCCGGCCTGGAAATGTGGATGGCTGGTTCGTGGCTTCCCGGCAGGAAACCTGGGAACTCCCATAGCAGGAAGGCCGTGGCGTGCGAAGCTGCCGAGAACGGCGTGATGCGGGTTAGAGGCCGAACCACATCCACCAGCGAGTGGTCGGTTCCGGATCGGGGCACTCGGATCCCCCTGCTGGGTGAGTCCAGGCTGTGGTGACTGAGTCGCCGTCGTGATACTCCAGCCCTTACGGCTTCATGCCACGTGAACGGCAATGACGACAGTGGATCAGGCAGGGGTCTTGGTGTCTTCATGCCCCATGCTGACAAACATCAGTGGGCGGATGCGCGGTTATCCACAGGCATGGGCCCCCAGAGGAAATGTAGGTAGCAGCACAGCGCGTTTTGAGGGCTCACAACGCGCACAAATGCGACCTAGTTGGGGGTGGGGGAAGGTGTGGAGGCGAGGTCGGCCAGGGTTTGGACCAGGAGGCGGCGCTCCACGACCTTGATGCGCTCGTGGAGGGTTTCCTCGCTGTCCCCCGGCTCGATCACAACGGCTTCCTGCGCAATGATCGGCCCGGTATCCACGCCCGCGTCGGCCCAGTGCACGGTGCAGCCCGTGACCTTCACTCCGTATGCCATGGCATCGCGGACCCCGTGGGCGCCGGGGAAGGAAGGCAGCAGGGCCGGGTGGGTGTTGACGTACTTGCCGTTGAAGGCATCGATGAAGTCCGCGCTGACGATCCTCATGAACCCGGAGGAAACCACGACGTCCGGGGCGTAGGACAAAACCTTGTCGCGCAGTGCCGCGTCCCACTCGTCGCGCGTTTCAAAGGAGTTGAAGTTGACCACGAAGGTCTCGATGCCGGCCTCGTCGGACCGCTCCACGCCATAAGTATCGGGCCGGTCTGCGCCCACCGCGGCGATCTCGACGTCCAGCTCACCCGACTTCACGGCGTCGATGACAGCCTGAAGGTTGGAACCAGTACCGGACACGAGGACAACAATGCGCATTGCACTAGCTTATGGGCGGCTCGCGTAGGCTGGAAAACATGAATCCCGACGTCGGCCCGCGGCCGAGCCAGCAGCCCCGCACCGAGGCGGAAAAGTCTGCGCTCAGCGTGACACAAATCCTTTTCCGCGCCTTCCTTCTGACGGCGTTGGGATCGTTTTTCGTCTTCTCCCTGAACGTGAACTACGTCTGGTTGAGCGCTGTTTTGACGCTGGCGGGCCTGGTGTTGGGAATCGTGGTTCTGGTCCGGACGGTGAAGTACAAACACCCCCGCCTCATGATGTTCGGGACGATCTCCGGGCTGGTTGTTTCCGCGATCATGTGCCTGCTGATTCTCACCTCCGCGCTGTTCTTCAAACAGGTCAGCACGTACCAGGACTGTGCCCGGTCGGCTTTGACGGAGTCGGCCAAGACGCAGTGCCTCGCGGAGCTTGAAAACTCGATGCCCGGGCCGCTGCGCTAGCAACCACTGGCGCAGGTCCTAGGCGTGCTCGTCGTCGTACGCGTTTTCGTCCAGGTTCGCCTCGCGCAGCTTCTGGCTGCGTTCCAGCCACGGCCCCACTGCGTAGCCGATCACGACGCCGATACCCACTTCCACTGCCACCCAGACCGCCGTCCACAGCGGGTGGGGTCCGATTTCGGTGAGCCGGCCAATGCCAGCCGATCCCCGCGCGATCCATGCCAGCGCCCCGCTCAGGAGTCCTGCTACCGCACCGATGAACGCGCCCAGGAAGAGCGTCGATGCCGCGGCGGTGAACCAGCGGGCCTTGATCTTGATGGAGAGCCACTCGTCAAAATGGTTTTCCCCTTGGCGCAGGAACCACCATCCGGCCAGGACCCCGGCCGTGACAGGGAGTGCGAGTGCCATGGGGCCGGCGTCGAGCTGTCCGCTCGGCAGCCCACCGAAGATCGGGACAGCCGGGAGGGGCCCCACGGCCGTTCCCAAAGGCCCGGCAGTAGAGCCGACGCCCAGTGAGAAGCCCGCACCGGACATCCAGGCGAGCGTGAAGATCACCAGGTTGGGAAGGAATCCGAGCTGGGCGATGGTGAGCACGGCACCGCCGAAGGCTCCGGCTTTGAGGCCCTCATAGACGGCGATGATGTCAGCCCAATGCCAGACGATGTCCACGGCCAGCAGCAGCGCCGCCAGGGAAACCGCTGCCATGGTGGCCACGAAGCCCGCTTGCAATGCTGACCCCACGTAGGATCCGGCCCATCGCGAGTGCTGGCTGGTCTTGGCGAGCCAGGCGACCGCGTCGACGCCGATGAGCCGGCTCCACGAGCCCGCCTCGCGTCGTGCACCCACCACCATGCCCAGGCCGAAGGAAATCAGCGGGATGCTCATGGCGAGCCACAGGTTGATGACCACGTCCGACGTGCGGCACACAAATCCCGTGGCGGCGCCGAATGCTGCGTACACAATCCATGCGCCAAGGAAGGCCTGCCACAACTGGTCCGTGTAGGAGGCACGGGCCAGACGACGGCCGGCCCGCCAGGCGAGCAGGAACGGAATGAGTGTCAGGCCCAACGGAATGAGGGAAAGCAACCCGGAGCCCGGGTGTCCTGCCGTGCCGACATTCACGGCGGACAAGTTCAGGGGAACCCCGTGGATCAGCAGCCAGGCCTGACCGCCCAGCCTGGCAAGGGCGTCCACGTTCCGGTTCTGGAAGCCGTCCGTGGCCCAAACACCAACCAACGGCAGGAGCACCACGACCGCGGAGATGAGGGCTGCCTGCACTGCTTCCAGACCGCCCTGCAGCCACAGGGGCATGGGGAGGCCACGGGTTCCAGTCTGATCAGCACGCAGTTTCATCGTGATCTATCGTGCCACGGCAGGCTTCGCGGCCGGGTAAGGCTGCCCCGGAAGCACCCGGATTTCCGGAGCTTTTTGTGGTGACCGGCCGTAAGATGGGAGGTATTCGCAAGGGGTGGTACTACGCGACGCCCGTGGAGTTCCAAGGACCCAAAAGACCCGGAAATTAATCGAAGCCGGGAACTAGGAGCGGCCAATGGATAGGTGTCACAACTAACAACAGAAAGTCGTACTAGCAGCTGGTGCAACCGATACGGATTTTCTCCATGGTTGCACCAGCCTTCTTATGAGCGGGGCTGTCTCGGCGCCCATGGCCAGTGAGTCGGCTAAAGCTGCGGCCCGTAGATGAACTCCTTGGCGTGGTTGACGGCCTTCTTGAAAGCATCGTTCCTCAAGGTGACCTGCTCCTGGCTGGCTCCCTTGCTCGGCTCGATGAACGTTGTGGGCCCCGGCCTGAGCATCCAGATATCCCCCGCTGGCGGCAGGTAGAACACACCGAAGGACCGGTGCTCGGGATCATCCGTCCAGATGGGCACCACTGCCACGGCGGCCCCCGTGTCCGGGTTGATCCATTGCGCCCGGGGCATGGGTTGCTCGTGGACTTCGGGATCCAGGAACGGGGCCGTTCCCCTCCCCCAGCGCTTCTCGAACCGTTCGTAGAAGGCGGGGATGATGTGGCCGTCGTAGGGACGCCATGCACTCATCGGTAACTCCTTGGAGTTCTCTGCTGGGATCTGCTGGGCGGCGCCCACCGGGTGGGGCCGGCGACGAACGGGGGTTGCGCACGGCCCGGCTCGCTGCCTGGCCCACCGCGGGCGGGCTCGGCATGGCCCGGCCCGCTGCGGCTGGTCTCGCCGCGGGGCGCCTCCGGGCGCTGCACGTCCGGCTGGGTTCCGGCGTCGCGCCGATGCACCCGGACCTTGACCGGTGTCCCCTTGCCCGGCACAGGCTGCCCCCGGCGTGCGCGATCGTAGGCTGCCCGTTTCTCCGGGTTCGAGAGCACCACATACGCCTGCATGATGGCATGGAGTTCCTGGCCGTCGGCACCTCCGGTGACGTATCCGGCGTCGTGATTCAGGCGGGTGTCCGGGTGGAGACGGCGAAGCAATGAGCGGTAGGCGCGCGAGATGTCCCGGGCCGAGGCGTCGGGGGCAACGTTGAGGAGGGCGTAGTAATCAGGCTGCTTGCTCACAGTAGTGTCCGGTAAACGTGCCGTGGATGGGGTGTGGCCCTCGGCGTGAGCCGAGGGCCACTATCCCGGGAGACAGTTTCGGGGGCCGCGCTTCCTCTGCGCAACAAGCGCCGTGGCGTGGTGCGAAAACCTGCACCCTCATTTCCGATGCGGCCGGTCCACTGTTCCCGGTCCTTTGCTCCGTCCAGGCCACCCCCGGGGAGACCCGGACGGAGCCGATTGGCTAGGCGTTGATCTCCTGCCGTTGCTCGTTGGACGTGATCTCGATGCGCCGTGGCTTTGCCTTTTCGGCGACAGGAATGCGGAGCGTCAGCACGCCTGCGTCGTAGCTGGCCTGGACGCGTTCGGTGTCCAGCGTGTCGCCGAGGATCAGCTGGCGGCTGAAGACGCCCTGGGGACGCTCAGCGGCGAGCATCTCGGTGTTCTCCCCTGCGGGTGACTTGCGTTCTGCCTTGACGGTCAGGACGTTGCGCTCGATGTCCAAGTCCACCGAGTCGGGGCTGACACCCGGCAGGTCAAAGGCAACAACGAATTGTCCGTCCTCCTGCCATGCGTCCATCGGCATGCCGGCAGGGCGTGCTGTTGTGCCAAAAACCTGTTGGGCGAGTCGATCAAATTCGCGGAACGGGTCAGTGCGCATCAGCATTGTGGTCTCACTCCTTTTGGGTCAAGTGATGCGGTCTTGTTGTTGTGCCAGCCTTCCTGATCTATGGTGGCTGGTATAGATTTTTTATAGCACCAGCCAGAGAGTGGTGCAAGAGGTTTCTCGGAAGATTTTGGAGGTGCCGGTGGCGGTTTCGGGTGGCGGTGAAACGCACGACGGCGGACCGGCCGGCGCCCCGCCTTTCGGCGCCTCTGGTGGGGCGGCCCCGCGTGACGCGTTGGGTGTCTACGCGATCTCAGTGGCAGCCGAACTTGTGGGCATGGGCCAGCAGAACATCCGGCTCTACGAACGCAAGGGACTGCTCACTCCGGACAGGACCGACGGCGGCACGCGCCGTTACAGCGAAGCGGACCTCGCGACGCTGCGCAGGATCGGGATGCTCCTGGACGAAGGGCTGAACCTGGCCGGGGTGAAACTGGTGCTTGAACTGGAAGCGGCCAATCGCGGGCTCGAAGCCGACAACCGTGGGCTCGTTGAGGACAATCGTGGGCTCCGGGCGGACAACCGCGGGCTGCGGAAGGACTTGAAGCGGGCGCGGGGTGGGGAGTAGGCGGCTTAGCCCTCTAAGCACGAGTGTGGCCACCCCAAGACACACGGGCGGCCACACTCGCTAACGAAGCTGGTTGGTTCTACTTGTCGCAACCCCAGCCATCGCCGTCCCTGTCAAGATGGCGTCCGTAGCCAGGCTGGCTGCTGCTGATAGGAGCGGCACCGTCCGCCCGCACTGCTGCACAATTCGGATAATAGGGAGCAGCGGGTGCCTTCTGGGCCGGTTGTGCAGGCGGAGCAGGCTGTGCCGGCGGAGCTTCAACGACTGGTGGAGCGGCCGGAGCAACGACAGCCGGCGTATTTTCCACGACGGGCGGGGCCACAAGCTGAGCCACGGTGGCCACAGGCGTGGGTGTAGGCGATGGCGATTCATCCGTAAGGTGACGAACGCCGAGCTGCACCGTGGATCCCTTCACTGCATTAGCCCCCGCCGCAGGGTCCTGGCTCACAACTTCCCAGTTCCTTTTGACAAGGATGGTTTTGTCATCGTTCACATCTGTGGCCTCAACTTCCACTCCAAGATCTTCAAGCTGGTCCGTAGCCTTATCCAGCGTGAGCCCCACGACATTTAGAAGAGTGGTGGTTTGTGCTGCAGCTACCGAGGTTGTAGCGCTTGGCGAAGTCTGTGTTGCCGCGTTCTTCCCGCAACCAGTCAAAGCGATGCCTGCTAACACTAATAGTGCAAGTAACTTCTTCAATGATTCATGCCCCCTTTATAAAGCGAGCCCGATATTCAGGAAGGGCGTCATTGCCAGATGCTTCCGAAAGGCTCGCTTCGTCACAAATTATCAGCGCCCCCCTTTCCGCGCCGACTTCGGACCGCAATGCAAGTCACAAACTCATAGAATCGCCGTCATGCCGTTCCAGCCTTGGCCTATAACACTGCCGATGGGCCACTTAGCACCGCCGCTGCCTGAAAAGAGCCACAAGGCCCCGGACGAATCGCGTGCCATGACGTCCGCTTTTCGGTCACCGCTGAAGTCACCCGGCGCAAAGAGTGCCGTCATGACGTTCCATCCCTGGCCGTACTGCACTTGTGTAAGCCATCCGCCAACGCCGTTACCTGGGTAAAGCCAAAGCCGCCCTCCCGAATCACGAGCCATGATGTCGGATGCGCCGTCGGTATTGAAGTCACCAACTCCCAGTATGTCCGTCATGGATGACCATCCGAATCCGATCTGGATACGAGGCAGCCAGCCGCCCTTCCCATTTCCCGGATAAAGCCACAGAGCCCCGACCGAGTCTCGGGCCGCTACGTCGATCTTCCCGTCGCCGTTGAAGTCGCCAACACCAGTGATTGCGGTCATGACGTTCCAGCCAGCCCCTACCTGCACGCGCGGCAACCAGCCGCCGGAACCGTTTCCGCCGTACAGCCAGAGGACGCCGGAGGTGTCGCGGGCCAACACGTCGGAGAATCCATCGCGGTTGAAGTCGCCAGGAGCGACAATGGCCGTCATGACATTCCAGCCCTGACCGACTTGCCGCCGATCGAGCCATCCGGCTGCTCCGTCACCTGGATAGAGCCAAAGGACGCCGGAACCGTCACGAGCCAACACGTCGGCGTTGCGGTCTCCGTTGAAGTCGTTCTTCACTGGCTGCGGGTCGGCGGGCTGAATGACGGTCACAGAAGCGCTGCCTTGGTTGGCTACGTACGCAGTGCCTGTGTAATCGTGGATGGCCACGGCGACGGGCTGGGCCCCCGTTCGAACCACAGTCGACGTATTGGACGAGTCGATGACGGACACACCACCACTACTCAGCGTTGCATAGGTTCTGTGTCGGGTGGAATCCACGGCCAAGGAAGTCGGCTGGCTGGGAATGCTGATCTGTGCGACCTTGGTCCTCGCTACAGGGTTGACCAACACCATCGAGGAGTTGCCCGCGGTATTCAACGATTCAATGTAGACGGTCCCCGTCCTAGAGTCGACGGCGACCTTCCCGAACCTTTCGTTGGTCTGGTAGATGAGGCTCGAGTGATTGGAATCGTCCACGAGGCCCAGTTCGCTCTGCGGGTTACCGATGTAGCTTCCCTCAACCGAACGGTAGACAGCGTTCGTCTGAGTGTTCATAGCGTGACCAACGGCATTTCCAGCACCCAGGACATAGACATCCTTGGTATTTGTTTTGCCGTCTAAAACGGTAAGGACGCCGTCTGTGGTCACGAAGACCTTATTCCTGAACGAATCGACAACGATGCTGCGCGGTGTCGACGTGTAATACGGAATGTCGACGGGTGTAGGACTTATCCGGGGATCAAAGACAGTTATCCCATTGCCGTAGGCGACATAGACCTTCCCCGTCACCGGGTTGACGGCCACGATGCCGGGGTTGGGTCCGGTCTTGACCTTTCCTAAGACTGTTGACCCTCTCATTACGACGATGGATCCGTTAGCACCGGCTTTCCCTGCAACGCTGATGTAGGCGGTACTGCTACCACCCGTTGCAACACCTTGAGCGACGCCCCCAACGTCTACAGTGGTCACTTTTCGTGTGCCGGCATCGATGACTGACACGCCGCTGTCGGTGGCAACATAGACGTCGCCCGTGTCAGCGACTGCGATGTCATGCGGCGCTGTACCAACAGGAATATCGAAGGATGTCGAGTCGGCAACGGCCGGCGACCCCACCACCAGCGAAACGACCATCGACCCGACGATGGCGAGCACCGCCGTCGTACGCTTTAGGCGTGACTTTCCGACTCCGGGCGCAGTTAGACCGGACGCGACAGAACCCATGGGACCCCCAAGAAGTGAGACGCGACAGTCGCGTCGATGAGCGGAGTCTACAGGTCCGTGAGCCAACTCACAGAATCGCCGTCATTCCGTTCCACCCCGTACCTACCCGAGAAGCTGAAGGCCACGCCGAACCCCCGGCACCGGAGTACAACCACAGCTCGCCTGCTGAGTTGCGGGCAAGAATGTCGGCACGGCCGTCGCCGTCGAAATCACCAGGGCCGACCAGTGAATTCATGGAATTCCAGCCCTGGCCGATAGCAGTCCTCCCCAACCAGCTGCCGTAGCCGTTTGGCTGGTAGAGCCACAACGCGCCAGCGCCATCGCGGGCAACGATGTCATGTACGCCATCTCCGTTGAAATCCGTCACGCCGGTGATTTCGGACATCCCGTTCCAGCCGGTACCTGCCCAGGTCCGGGATAGCCAACCACCTGCACCGTCGCCGCGGTAGATCCAAAGAGTGCCGCTGCTGTCCCGTGCTGCGATGTCCAAAAACGTATCGCCGTGGAAGTCGCCAATATCCACGATTGCGCTCATTCCGTTCCAGCCCTGCCCCACCTGGACCCTGGGCAGCCAGCCGCCCGAGCCGTCACCGGGGTAAAGCCAAAGCACACCGGAACCGTCACGGGCCATCACGTCGGAATTACCGTCACCGTTGAAATCACCGGGAGTCAACAACGCGGTCATGACGTTCCACCCCTGGCCTACAGCGCGGCGGGGCAGCCACCCACCGGAGCCATCACCCGGGTACAGCCACAGTACGCCGGACGCATCCCTTGCTAGCACGTCCGCTGTCCCGTCACCGTTGAAATCGTTCTTCATGGGCTTTGGAACGGACCCATCAATAACAGCAACGGAGTTGAAGCCATTGTTCAGCACGTACGTCTTGTCAGCTGAGGTATCGACGGCAGCCGCGAACGGTTCCCAGCCGGAATAAACGGCATGGGCGGTATTGTCCTGACCGTCGATGATGGTCACGCCGCGGCCTGAGAGAAGGGCATAGGCCTTATTGCTGGCCTCGTTCAGTACGATTTCGCGGATCTGCGTTGGGGTTTTGATCTGGGCAATCTGGTTCTGCGAGACGCCATCGATCACTTTGACCGCGCCTTCCGGCGAAGCCATATCCGCTGCTACGAAAATCCTGTTTGTCTGGGAGTTTACGGCCACCGTGCCCACATTGTTGGTCATGGGAATTGTGCTCGTGACTTTGTCCGTTGCCCCGTCAACCACCCTGATACTGGCACCGAAGCGTGCCAGAGTGGTGAAGTAGATCTTGTTGGTTGCCTCATTGACGGCAACTGACAGGATGCCGCCCGTTCCAATGTTGATGGACGTCTTGAGCTTGCCGCTTGCGTCGATCACATACAGGACTCCACCAGCCAGAACGTACGCCTTGTTCGTAGCAGGGTTCACTTGGATGTCGCGGGTATCCCCACTGACCGGAACCTTGGTGACGGCATTGGTATCGCCATTGATGATGGACACACCGTCTTTGACCCCAACGTAAATTTTGTTGTTTGACTCATCGACGCCCAGGACTCCGGGATTAGCGCCAACGGGCACGTTCACCGGTGCGCCGTAAGTGCCACCATCCACGACCGAAACATAGCCGCTTATGGTACTCACGTAGATCTTGTTGGTCACGCTGTTGACGGCTACATACGCCGGTACGTCGTTGGCCGCCACGTGCCCCGCGCCGGGTCCAAAGCTGGAGACGCCCTGAGAGGTAGCCACGTGAACCGTGTGTGTCACAGGGTTCACGGCAATTGCGGATGGCCGGTCACCAACCGAGAACATGTCCGTAACATCATCAGCCACGGCAAGAGATGGTGCACCAAGACTGCCCACAAACAACGCCAGCCCCACACCGGCTGCGACCGTCCGCACCGCCCCTAGGCGCCGCCGTCGTACGTTAACCCCGGCGCCCCGCGGCAAAGAAAGCGCGCGCGAATCAACCCCAACAGCACCCATGAAAGACCCCCAGCATCAAGAACGCCCCAGCCGCGTCGTAGAAGGCGAGTCTACCGCCGGGGTGCGACATAACAGACAACCACCTGTTAACCAACTCTTCCTCCACAGGCCACCCGATCGAACCCGCAACGCCAACCGCCCCGACCACCGTTGAAGGCGTGAGGATCGCAATCGTTGCCGAATCATTCCTGCCGCTGATGAACGGGGTAACCCACTCCATACTTCGGGTGCTGGAGCATCTGCAGGAGCGCGGCGATGAGGTGATGGTGATTGCACCGTCGACGTCTGACACTGAGGTTTCGAGCGTCGTGAAGGGTGCGTACGTCCATCGGCTGCCGTCCGTACCGCTGGCCGGTTACACGAATGTGCGGGTTGCGTTGGGTGGTGTGAATCGGGTCAAGAGAATCCTTGCCGATTTCGCCCCCGACGTCGTTCACCTCGCCTCACCGTTCGTGCTCGGCTGGCGCGCCGTGCAGGCCGCGGACCAACTGGGCATCCCCACGGTGGCGATCTACCAAACCGAGGTTCCCAGCTACGCCGCCCGTTATGGCGTGCCGTTCCTGGAGAACTGGGCCTGGAACCGCGTGGACAACATCCACCTCCTGGCCACCCGAACCCTGGTGCCGTCCACATTCGCGCTGAACCAGTTGCGTGGGCGCGGCATCATGCGCGTGGACATGTGGCGGCGCGGTGTGGATACCGCCCGCTTCAACCCCGCTAAACGTTCGACGGCGTGGCGCCGCTCGGTGGCGCCCAGCGGTCACCGGATCGTGGGCTACGTGGGGCGCCTGGCCATTGAGAAGCAGGTGGAAGACCTGGCCGTGCTGGCCGACCTGCCGAACACCAAGCTGGTGATCGTTGGTGACGGGCCTCAGCGGCCGGCCTTGGAGGCCGCGCTTCCGGATGCGCACTTTGCCGGTTTCCTCGGCGGGGAATCCCTGGCCGAGGCGGTCGCTTCCTTTGACCTGTTCGTCCACCCCGGCGAGTTCGAGACCTTCTGCCAGACCATCCAGGAAGCCATGGCATCGGGCGTCCCCGTAGTGGCGACAGGACGCGGAGGCCCCCTGGACCTGGTGGAGAACTCCCGCACCGGCTGGCTGTACGAACCCGGCAACCTGGATCAGTTGCGAGGCTACGTTCAGGACCTGGTGGGCGACGACGCCAAGCGCCGGGCGTTCGCAACGGCAGCAACCGCGTCGGTCCAAGGCCGGACGTGGCCGGTGCTGTCAGCCGATCTGGTGCGCCATTACACCGAAGTCATTGCGGGTGTGCCATCCGGCCCCGCCTCAGAACTCACCCAGAGCAAAGGACCTTTGTCATGAAGATTTCCGTGATCGGCTGCGGCTACCTCGGCGCAGTACACGCCGCCACCCTCGCTTCAATGGGCCACAGCGTGGTGGGCATCGACGTCGATTCCCATAAGGTTGAGCAGCTCAACAAGGCCCTGGCTCCCTTCCACGAACCCGGCTTGGACGAGCTCCTCCGCGATGGCCGCACGAATGGCCGGCTGGAGTTCACCACCGATTTCGCTGCGGCTGCCGACGCGCAGGTGCACTTCCTTTGCGTGGGAACCCCGCAGTCCAAAACCTCCGACACTGCGGACCTCACCTACCTGATGGCCGCTACCCGGAGCCTGCTCCCCCACCTGGGTAAGGGTGCCGCCGTCGTGGGTAAATCAACGGTGCCGGTAGGCACGGTGGAGACCATCCGCGGGCTGCTGGCCCGACGCTCCGATGTGCTGCTTGGCTGGAACCCTGAATTCCTGCGGCAGGGTACTGCTGTGAAGGACTCACTCGTGCCGGACAGGCTCGTGTACGGTGTGCCGGGCGGAAAGGGTGCCGCGGCCGGTGAGCCGATCACTGCCGTCCTGGACGCCGTGTACCAGCCACTGATCAGCGCCGGCATCCCGCGTTTGGTCTGCAACTTCGCGACGGCGGAGCTCATCAAATCCGCGGCCAATGCCTTCCTGGCCACGAAAGTCAGCTTCATCAACGCCATGGCCGAACTGTGCGATGCGTCCGGCGCTGATGTGAGTGAACTCAGCGAAGCCATGGGCCTTGATCCCCGTATCGGCAACCGTTACATGCACGCCGGGCTCGGCTTCGGCGGCGGCTGCCTCCCCAAGGACATCCGGTCGTTCCGGGCGCAAGCCCGCGACCTCGAGGTGCCCTCGGTGGACGAGTGGATGGCCCTGGTTGACTCCGTGAACGTCAACCAGCGCTCCCGCGCCGTGGATATCGCCCGCGAGATGTGCCGCGGCTTCCTGTCCGGGCGTACGGTGACCGTCCTCGGCGCCGCCTTCAAACCCGACACCGATGACATCCGCGACTCCCCTGCCCTGGACGTCGCCGCTCAGCTCGCCGCAGCCGGCGCGCACGTCACCGTCACCGACCCCAAAGCCATCAACAACGCATGGATCCGCTACCCGCAGATCCGTTTCGAATCTTCCACCAAGCGCGCACTGGAAGGCGCAGAGTTGGTGCTGCTGCTGACTGAGTGGAACGAGTACGTCGCCTTGCGGCCGGCTGAGGTCGGCGCACTCGTACGACGGCGGATGGTGCTGGATGCGCGAAACGTCCTGGACGCTGAGGCCTGGCGGAGCGCCGGGTGGACGGTGCGCGGGTTGGGCACCGGCGCGTCGGTTGCGTCTGAGGAACGTGGAGACGCTGCGGAGGCGCCGGCAGGGGCGGCGCCAGCGGTGCCGGCGGTGCCGGCGGCGCGGAAGAAGCACGCGCGGGCGTAGGACTCACCACCGCTATTCCTCAATCTGCAGCTCGGCGTACCGCCCTCGAATCGGACTGACATACAGCGCAAAAACGGTGGGCAAGGTTTTGCAAGATCGCAAAAGTTTGTGATTTCTGTTTGCTGCCCCAGTGCCAATCCTGCTGATCTGGAAGCTCCATACGAGAAGGGTGATTCACATGGAGCTTTTGATCGTCGCTGGCATACTTCTCTTCGTTGCTCTGGGTTCTGCAGGCATGCTCTACCAACGGCTGAGCGTTCGTTTATGCCTCCCGCGGCCGCGCGAGCTCCTGACTATATGGGCAAAACGTGGCCAAAGCATGGGGGCGAGCGATTATGAGGTGATTGTTCCCCGAATCCAGCAAGGGCTTCGGAAGGCGACAATCCCCAGCACTCAAGGCCGCCGCTTGGCTGTCGGGGCCCTGACATTGAATTTCAGTGATGCTGACCTCAGTGAAATCACAAACTATTGGAAACTGGACGCATTCGCCCACGACATCGGGGAGTCCTACAGGTACTCATGCACGGAAGCCCGCGTAGGCAACATTCCTTCCCAGCGAATGGAGATCTTTTTCGTAGCCGAGGCAGGCCGCCGTGACAACAGCCCGCTCGTGCGGCCAGGCCGCCCCAAGGAGGGCGGCCTTCGCATCGAAGTCGTTCTCGATCAGCCAGCCTTTTCTGCCGAGAAAGTCCTCACGCCCGAACCTGTTGGAGCCCAACAAAACACAGGTGACGCAGATCCGACAGCCACGTCGCTGTTGGACCCGGAGACTGCGCCCTTCACGGACGCCGAACTCCACGATCTGGTCCAGGACTGGGGTGGCTCGGGCAGGGGCGGAACGGGTGAGGACACCCAACCCGCCCCGGTACAAGGACGGCTCCGGTATGGCGCCACTTCGGTCTGTGTCATCACGGGTGCAGGCATCACGATCGGCCGGGCTCCAACCTGCGATCTTGTCCTCACACACAAGAGCGTGTCCCGCCAGCATGCCCGCATCTACAAAGCAGCCCAAGGTTGGTATCTTTCCCCCATAGACTCGCACCGCTGCATCATCAACGGCCAAACGATTTACGAGGAGGCACCGATACAGGAAGGTGATTCGTTGCGGTTTGGAGCCATCAGCGATTCGTACACCTTCGAAGAGGTCCAGCAGTGAGGTCCGGGCAGCGTCCCTTGAAGATCGGAGACCATGTGGAAGTGAAGGTTCGGCGTCAGGACACTCGCGGCGAGGTGTCTCTGCTTCCTCATCATTACCTCGTCATCGGCCACGGCCTCGGTGAGGACGTGCCGTTTGACCGCATCGACTTCGATATCGAAGGCCTATCCCGCAGAGCCGTTGAAATGTATAACTCCGGGCACAGCCTCTCCGTGGCGTCTTACCAAGAGCCGTGGGGAACCGTCAGCGTCACCCAGGAGGGTGTGGGACTTGCCAAGCTGCAGAAAAACAGGTCCCAGACCTTCATCCCGCCCTTTTCCATACAACTTCGCATCAACGTTGGTGATGACGTGGAGTTAGCTTTCCGCGTCTCGTGCGGCCCTGCACGCGAGGATGAACAAGACACGGCAATGCCACCGGAGCCGAAGCGCCGAAACTCGAGCGACTGGCTGTTGGCAGTAAACGCTTTGGCTTGCGCCCTTGAAGACGGGCTGCCGCTGACGAACGGGGCCGCTAAGTCGTACTTCAACGCCGCAATCGACGTTTCCTCCGGTGACACCTACAGATGGCCAAGGGCAAGGGCTGATTTAGCCGCCAGATATGGGATCAACCCAGCAGACCTGGAGGGACTTCTCTTGGCCGGCAGGAACCGTCGTGACGTGACCCCAGATGTCCAGGACATGCTGAGGGCCCACCGGAACAATCGGGTTAGCAATGCCTCACGCGAAGAGCACGCGAAGGAGGGAACAGGATGACTGTCGAACTCAAGGTCGAGGACTCGGGCCCACGACCTGACCTGGAAGGCCGGACGGTCACCATGGACGCTGTTCTTGCCGACGGTGAGCCTCGCAAGATCAGGTTCAAATTGGGTGAACGGGTGGGCAGTGGCGGGAGCGCCAACGTCTACCGGGTAGAACCGCCAACCTGGTCAAACAAAACGTGGAATGCTCTCAATCTACGGCGCGGAACACCACTGGTATGCAAGTGCGAATTCGAACAAAGCGACCTGCTTCGTCGACGGCAGCTGACCCTAAAGGCTCTGGAAGAGGCACGGGCCAAGTCGCCGGAGGATCTGCTCGGACTTGTCCCGTTGCTCGCAGCAGGCAGGAGAGAACAGCGCGATACCAGTTCCAGGATCTATCTGGAGTTGATGCCGCATGCGGGCGAGACGCTGACCCATGCAATAAATTCGGATGAATGGGCGAGCCTTACCCATGAACAAATCCTTCTTGCCTTTCAGCCCATCGTTGTTGCCATGGCCAACGTGCATCGCATCCGACCGCTCAAGGATCCCCACGGCGAAATCACGGGGCACAGGGACATTAAGCCCAGCAACACCTTCGTGCTTTTTCCTGAGGATCCAGGCTTTGGGCAGGCCTTTGATTCGCGTGCGGAACAGCTTCCCCGTGCAGAGGGCCTGCCGCTGCTCAGAGTTGGAGATCTGGGAAACCTGTACACCAAAAGTCTCGATCGGGAGGCTACATGGACAGCCCGCCCCATGAGAAGCCGCTATTGGACCGCCCCGGAAGTATTGCGCTATCAAAACGCTGCCGCAGACGTGGTGGCCCGCGATGTGTGGAGCCTTGGAGCCACATTGTTTTTCGCGCTCACGGGCAAACACCCCTGGTCGAGTGTGGAAACGTGGATGGGCAACAAGCAAGACATCGCTGACTTCGAGGTAGCCGTTGCGCTGGAAGTCCTACCGGACTCCGATGGTTTCGCGGACTTGGAAGCTACTGAGAGAGGAACTGCCATAGCGGTTTTGATCAGATCGTGCCTGACTACGGCGCCCGAGTCCCGACCGAGCATGCGGGATGTCATGCATGAAATTGATGAGATCACAGGAACCGCTTCTTCCGCGACCGAAGACCGGAAGCCCCTGCGCACAGCTGGCAGCGTCCCAGACAGTACCACCGCCAATGAACCTGCGAAGGAAGTCAGCGCTTCGATCATCCGGCCCCTGGCCCTTATTGGAATTGTCATCCTGTGCCTCGGCCTGGCTGGGTTGGCACTGACTACGTGGATGAAGTCGGGAACAAACGGCGGAAGCACCCCCGCAGCTTCGGTAACCGTAACGCCCAGTCAACCCGCCGGTCCAGAAACGCCAGCACCATTGGCGTCGCCCGAGATTGGCCGCGGTGGGTGGGGGCCGGGCCGAACAACGTATACGTCAGAAGTTCCGGCCGACCACGCTGTATTGAATTCCATCACAAACAGATACCCGCAGGACGCCACAATCGATGAGCGCTTGTTTTTATGGGTGGCAGGTGAAGACGGAAAAGACAGTTCATACAGCGTAGACGTGGCACCGGGCGATGAGATATCACTGGTTGGCTTTGTGGCCAACGATGCCGCAGACAACATCCGAGCATCAAAATCCCTGATTTCGAACCTTACTGCCGAACTCGGTCAGAAAGGGCGCGGCAGCCAATTGGGTCTATATGTCAGCCTCGAAGCCACTACACCCGGCGAGCCAAATGACCATTCTGAGGTTTGGGCCGGAGTCTCGGTGAGCAGCGCCACCCCCATTCAATTACAGTACGTACAGAATTCCTTTAGGGTGCAGAGCTCTTCGGGTACTTGGTCTGAAAACGGCGATGTTTTTGGTCGTGGAGAAAAGGTGAAGCTAGGGCTCAAAGGGCCAGATGGATTGCTGCCAGTCGGTTCAGGAGACGATGTTCTCTATTTGTACTTCAAGATGAAGGTCATACCCGATTCCGGACAGTGACACCGCTCTCAGGTTGGTGTCCGCACCATCAAGTGGAACCGCCATCACCTGCCGGCACCCAGGCGGGTCTGGAGGTCCAGCAAAAACTTAATGCCGACGTCCGAGAGCCGTTCACTGACCCGGTCCCAGCTTGGGCGCTCCCACAGTTCAATTCTGTGCAGGCCCCGGCTGACCTCGTGGTACAGGTGGCCTGCCCAATACGGAGGGGCGTCGCCCATGATTCTCAAGCCAGCATGGTGCAGCGCGGCTTCTATGACCTGGTCCATGAGTCCATATGGTGGCTCGTTGCCCGTCAATTCCCAGTGAACGATGAGTGGGAGGAGAACTGCGGCGGCGTCGTTGTCGGGAGTGGCTAAACGTGCCACCACGTAGTCCCATAGGCCAGCGGGGTCCCCCACAAGCTGACGGGCAGCAGGTGTCAGGAGAAGTTTGTCCTTGTACTTCCTGAGGAGCTTCCATTCTTGAAGCTGTTCACGCAGATTTCGGATCGGCGACGTACTGACCTCGACCCTGCCGGTTGAAACCCAGCCGTCATCCCAATTGAGCGCAGTCATGGCGTGCTTCACGAATGCAGGCTTGAGGTAGCCAGCGCTCGTCAAGGGCAGACCATCCGGCTCTGCTTCGCTTAAGAACCAGAGGATGGGCGCTAAAGCGGTTACGCGGTCTGCCTCGGTGACCTCGGAAGGCCACAACCGTCGGGACAATCGCCGAAGGTCCTCGTTCACCGCGTGCAGGTCGAACGTCGTTGGGTCAAACGCGGACGCCCGTTCCTGGGTCACAAGTTCAAGCCAATCAACTGCTTCCCTGTGCTCGGGATGCCGCTGATCCCCCACCACCCTGACCACGTTCGCGTACCCGAAGACGCCGCCGGAGTCCTCGATCGGACCACGCATAGCTCCATCAGTACACCTGGCGGTCATTCCGTGGAGCTCAGCCGGTCCGACGACATCGATCTCGTGCGTCCAGCTGTCGCCAAAATCGTACTCGTACTCAAAAAGCGACCTGCCCGGAAGAGAAGGGTCGAACAGTTCAAGTAGCCCCACTTCAGCCGAAGACTCGGCACCGACCGGAGATTCGTCGTCGAGCACGGTGATGACCCGCCGCTTTCCATCCGGCCCCGTGCCATAGAAAACGTAAAGATGGGTGTTCTTCCACCCAAAGGCCACCTGGATCGCTTCATGCGCCTCTGCGAGCGTGGCCGTCTGAGGAAGGACGAGTTGCCGCCAGATTTCCGGTTCCGCGTCTCGGATGGAGATGCGCAGCTCCAGGGCAGGGACTTCTACGGATGCAGCCATATGGCACATTGTGCCAGTGACCTCCCAGCCGGGACTATTCCTCGCCACCTAGCCCCCGTCACAACACCACCTAAATCGGCCGCCACCACCACCTAGATTGATGCGCCATCGTCTGGGGAGGCCGTTGCCGCCACTTAGCCGGCGGTTGCACCGACGAAGATCCACCCATGGTGACCTTCTTCTATCCGCATGCCCTCCGGGTCCTCGGCTTAATCGTTATCGTGTGTTCGGCCGGGTCAGCGATCCTCCTTGCGGCAGCGACACCACCCCGTGAACCATCAATGCTGGACATCCCCACGCTGAGGAACGTAGGGGTGGTTTTGCTCGGAGTCTTCGGTGTCGTGGGGCCGGTCAGTCTACTGTTCCCGCGGCCCCGGGCGTTTCCGTTGATGAAGGCCGGGGCCTTTGCCTGCGCGGCATTCGCCAACGCCATGACTCTGAGTCCTTTGCTGGCAGTTCCCTTCCAGGACACAGCCTCTCTGGTGGCGGTTGTGTCCGGGCTCGCGCTGACCGTGGGCAGCCTCGTGGTGTACATGGAAGCGGTGCACAAGAAGCTCGCGGAGCGCCGGCGCTAACGCCGCCACCACCTAGGCCAAGCTCCGCCACCACTCAATTTCACCCCCACAACCACTCACATGGACCCGATCTGCCACCTAATTTCCCAAAGCCACCACCTAGACGCTGGATCCGGCGCATATTCTCACCCTGTGCCTTCGGGACGGGAACCCGTTGTCCGGCGGGATCCCCACCCGTCCCAGGCGTAGGAGGCACAGGCGCGGCTTCAGCCGATAACCCCCGGATGGGGCCGCGCCGCCTGTGCCGTTGATACCGCTTTGGATAAGCGTGCGTGTCCGCCTCCGTGCACCAGCACACCGTGGGTTAGCGTCTCTTTCGGAACAACAGATTGGAAGAGTATGCACATCAGCGAAGAGCACCAGCCGATCCCTGAACTCGAAGGCCAGACGTCCATCAATGACTTCCTGGCGCCCACGCCGGCCATCACACCGATCGAGCTGCGTGAACCCACCGACAGCGAGCTCGCCGCCTTCCTGTCAGCCAACAGGGCATAGCGTCAGGAGCGCGTCCGCAGCCGCACCCAGCGGTACGCGATCCCCACGGCGAACATCGCCACACCCAGGCCCACGGACAACGGCGGCAGGGTGGCTACCAGCACTACACAGGCCACGGCACCGGCAAGCTGTAGCGCCTTCGGGTAACGGCGGTCCTCAGCGGGCTGCGTAAAGGCCGCGATATTCGCCACCAGGTAATACAGCAGCACCCCGAAGGACGAGAAGCCGATCGCGCCCCGCAGATCCGCCACAGCAATGATCAAACAGATCACCACACCGATGGTGACCTCAGCCCGGTGCGGGACCTTGTACTTGGGGTGAACGGCTGCGAGCGCGTGCGGCAGGTCGTGCTCCCGGGCCATGGCCAGGCTGGTCCTGCCCAGGCCGGCCACCAGGGCCAGGAGCGCGCCCAGCGACGCAACTGCCGCGCCGACCCGGACCACTGGCGCTGCCCATCCCAGCGAGCCATTCCCGACGGCGGCAGCCAGCGGAGTCGGGTTGCCCGCCACACCGCCGGGGCCCAGGGCCGCGAGCAGCGTGACCGCAATGACGGCGTACAGAACCACGGTGATACCCAGCGCGATGGTGATGGCGCGAGGAATGGTCCTGCGAGGGTCCCGCACTTCTTCCCCCATGGTCGCGATCCGCGCATAGCCCGCAAACGCAAAGAACAGCAGCCCACCGGACTGAAGAACCCCGTACCAGCCCCCGGCCAGCAGACCTTCGCCCAGCACGTTGCCAAAGTCTGGACCGGAACCACCCCACACCGCGGCCAGCGAGACAGCAAGGGCGGCCAGCACGGCGATCACCAGGATCCGGGTCAGGCCCGCGGTCCGTGTCACCCCGTGATAATTCACCGCTGTCAGAAGTACGACGGCGGCAATCGCCACCGGGCGCTCCCAGCCTTGGGGAGCTGCGTACGCGGCGAAGGTCATGGCCATGGCAGCGGCGCTGGCTGTCTTTCCGATGACGAATCCCCATCCGGCGAGGAACCCGGGCCAGGGCCCGAGGCGTTCGCGTCCGTACACGTACGTCCCGCCGGAGGTGGGATAGGCGGCCGCGAGCTGCGCCGATGAGGTCGCGTTGCAGAAGGCGACGAAAGCCGCAATCACCAGGCCAACCAAGAGTCCTGACCCTGCAGCCTGGGCTGCCGGTGTGAAGGCGGCGAACACCCCGGCCCCAATCATCGATCCCAGGCCGATGAGGGACGCGTCAAAAGTTCCTAGTCTTCTGGCCAACGCGGGTGACTGGTTCACAAGTACCTTTCAGCATCAGGGGCCACAGCACTGCTGGGGAGTGCCGTGGCGGGGATGCTTCCAGCGTATCCAGTGTCACGTGGGCGGCAGTGAATTCCTGACGAGGATGAAGAGACTATTGCGCGACGTCGCTCCTGTTTTTCGCAAGGCGTTGGAAATGTGGTTCTCCACGGTCCTGGCACTGATGCCCAATTGTTCGGCGATTTCCACGTTGGAACGGTATCCCGCCATCACGGCGATCTCGGTCTCCCGCTCCGTCAAGGGCACCGATTTCACCGTGCTGAAAGACAGCGGTTCGAACGCAGCCGGGAAACTGGCCGCGAACTGCGACGATGCCTCGGCCAAGGCTTCTGCCGCCGTGGCGTCGCCTTCCAGGACGTGCCTTTTGAGGCCGCCCTGCAGCAACATGCCCACTTGGTACAGGTTGATGTCCGGTTCATAGTGCTTCAGGAGAATGCCAAGAAGGTCATGGTCTCCTTCAACCACGGCGGTTGCGATGGCCAGGAACTGATCGTGGACCGTGATGTTGCTGTCCCTGAGGATCTTTTTCAGCAGGTCCAGCACCGGAAGACCCGGGCTGAGGCAGGTGCAGAGCAGCGAGGTCATCATGGCTTCAAGCACGTAGCCGCTTTTCAGCTGCCGTTTGATCAGCAGTCCCGCGCGGCGGTCGAAGCCCGCAGCACGGGTGTTGCTTCCGGCGACCAGTACGTAAGCCCCCTTGCCCACGCCCGGCAACGGTCCGACGTCGGGCACTTCCGTTCGCGCTTGGGTGGCGATGGACAGCTCCGGCGCCGACGACGACGTGGCGTGCCGCAAACCCGCGAGGCGGAGCATGGCGTCGTAGAGGATGTCCACCACAAAGCCGGGGCGGCCCATGGCGAAGACGCTGCTCATGAGGTACTCGGCTTCCTCGAAGTAGCCGCGGTAGAACAATCCGTGGACCGCAATGTAGCTGCTGGTGACCACTCCGAACTGGTCCAGGTTCTTGCGGGCTTCGGCACGCCAATCGAGTGCGAACACCAGGGATTCGTCGATCCTGCCGGCGGCGAAGAGGGAGAATCCGTTGATGAAAGGGCGCAGGTGCGGGAAGGTCTCGTCGTCCTCGGCGTCCTTGATGGTGTCCAGGGCCGTCTCCGGGTTGAATCGGTAGAGGTGCATCAGGCCCTGGATCAAATGGCCGATTCCCGGGTTTTGGTCCACCCCGGTGTGGATGGGCGCCTCCGGCACGCGGCCGTGGGAGCCGCTGAGGAAGAGAATCGCAGCCTCTGCCCCCGCTTTCTGTCCGGGGTGCGCTTCACCGAAGTCCTTGAGGACCTCAACGGCGGCGTTCAGTCCCCGGCCGGCATTGATGGCGAGGAGGGCCTTCGTGATGGTGAGCAGCAGCAGGTCGGAGGGATCGGCGTCGTGCGTTGGCGTTTCTGTACAGACGCGCTGGGCGCGCTTTACATCGACGGGTGAGCCCCAATAGATGCGCAGCAGCGCCGCCGCGTTTGCAGCAGACTTGTTGGCCTCCCATCGCTCAAAGCGGGCACGCTCGCGGACCGCGCTGTGTTCGTGGAAGTGGCGGGCTGTGACGGCGTCGTCGCTGCTTCGTTCCCGGCGCAGCGCGGCAAGCACGCGGGAGAGGCTGTCCGATGTAGTGATGGTGTCCGCGGATTGGGGTGTGGAGTCCAGCACCCCGGCGATCCGGCTCCGCAGCAGGTGCCTGTCCCGCAAGGCTTTCTGGCCACGGAAGTAATCCGCCATGACCGGTGGGCTGATGGCAGCAGTGGGTCCGTTGTGGTGATCGTCCAGGACGGTGAGGAAGCCCCTGCGTTCAAGGGTGTCCAGAACGTCCGGGGTGATGATCTTCTGGAGGATGTCCAGGCGCGCGGTGCCCAGGATGGCCATGATGTTCAGGCCTGTGAACTCCTCCGGGGTGAGTTCGGCCAGCAGGGCCTCTATGGTCCCGCGCAGATGATCGCTCCACAACGTGTCACCGGTCATCCGCCACAGCCCGCCGCGCTGGACCACCAGGTCGCTCAGGGATGCGGTCTCGGCAATCTTCACGATGAGCCGGGGGTTTCCGGCGGACTTGGTGAGGATCCGTGCTGTTGTGTCGGCGTCGGCTGGCCCGCCGAGTACTTGCGAGACGAGGGTGTGGACTTGCTCGTAGTGCAGGGGGTCCAGCTGGAGGACGGCTTCACGCCCGTGGTTGAGGACAGCAAGTTGGCCCCTGGAGAAGCTGAGCGTCTCGGGTGCCGTGGCAACCAAGGGGCTGCTGGAGCGGCTGCGGACAGCTTCCAGTACGGCCAGGGATTCGTTGTCGACAAAGTGGATGTCGTCCACCACCAGGACATGTTTGCCCATCATGGCGAGGTGGCTTGAAAGGACATCAGCCAAATCCAACACCCCGCTGCGGCCCGGCCGCAGGTCCAGGCCGAGGCTCTTGATGGCCGCGTAGGGGATGTTCCTGTGGGTGCGGAGGCCGGCGATCGCGTGGACCACCGCCCCCGACTTCTCAAGGCTTGTGACAACGCTGCGCACTACCGTGCTTTTGCCGCTTCCGGGTACCCCAACAATGCGCACACCAATGCCTTGCGCAACATAGTCCAGGACGCGCTGGACCTCTGAATCGAACACCCGATCCAACCTTCTGCTTCTGTGCATGACCGTCATTCGGCTCACCTCGCAGGCTAGAACTTGGAGAGCGGACTAGGTGTTGAAAATGCCTTGCACAGGCCGGATTGCCCCAAACTAGGTGGCGATTTGGGCCAATCTAGGTGCTCCGAATAATCGACTAGGTGGTGGCGGCGTGGTGCGGGCTGGTTGTGGTGAGTGTTCGGGCAGATCATCAGTACCCCTTGCGTCATGGTCTCTTGCCATCAACGCTATGGGCTGCGGGAAGCGAATTACATGGGTGTAATTAGCTATGTGGATATGTGTTCGAGCTGCCGACGGAGCACTAGTACTTATATTCGACTGGTACGACGAAAAGCAGGACCGGCCGCGCGGCCGATCCTGCTCGACGTCCACGGAGACCTTCTGGTTCTCCTCGAAGGAGCGGTAGCCCGGGGACTGGGGACCTGGGGCTCGAACAAGGGGTCCACCACACGCCTGTCTGAACCCTCATCCAGCGGTTGCTCCGGCACCTAAATCTAAAGATCGGGAGTAGGTGGTGAATATGCCTTGCACAGATGCTTTCGGGGTTAACTAGGTGGCGATTTCGGTAAAAATAGGTGCTGGCCAGCATCGTCTAGGTACTGCTGGCATTCGGAGATCGGTTAATAAGCGTTTCTGGTTTCACATTTCGGCTAAGCGAGCTGCCTTCCACACCTCAACTTGCCAAGTAGACTGATTTGACAAAAACAGTTATGGGGTTGAGAGTGTTCCTCAATCACGGAATCTGTGAACGGAAGATAATCCAGGCACAGTGAATGCGATCTATAGCGAGCAGCTAGTAGGTGCTATTCACCTTCAACCTGACGCCCTCTCGGACGTTGGGTATAAACCGGCCAAGAAGCCCGAGTGCTTCCTGCGATCATTTCCATTGGGGGAAAACGATCATGAAATATCGCTCCAGCATTGCAGTCGCTTTTCTTTCCGCGATCCTCGCCACAACGGCGATTCCCGCTCATGCCGCCGATGCGCCTGACAGTACACAGACTCTCAAGGACATCACCACACCGAAAACTGCATCGAGCACAGGTGCCCCGATGCAGTTGAGCCTGAAAAAAGGTGAGCCAACGTACTCAACTACGGCCGTCGGCTCTCGCCGCGCCAGCTTGTATTCCGGGAACTGGATGCTTTTCACGGAAGAAAACGTTGATTTCTACTACGACTGGAGGCAGGTAACGAGTAGCTACGGCTATCAACGCGTTGGTGCTTTCGGGTTCAACACAGTGCAGGCACTAGGAATCAATCGAAGTTACGCCAGCACCTGGCAGCACTCCTATCGGGCATTGACTGACGCAGGAGTAGGTACTCCAACCCCTTGGGGCAATGTCAATATCTACCACTCAACGGTGATCCAAAGTGCGAACGTTTACGGCGATGGTGCCTGGTACGCGTGGCAGGGCAGCCGCACATCCCTAAACCCTTAGGGGGCCAGTTGTCCGCAGCTGGCCCCTCATTGAAGAGGACTCATGCTACGCATCATCAATCTTTCCAAACGGTATGGGCGAAAGAAGATATTTTCCGACGCATCCTTGAGCATCCCTTCCACGGGCGTACACATAATGCGCGGAGAAAATGGATACGGTAAGACCACACTCTTCAAGTGCCTTGCCGGATTAGAGCAATATCAAGGAAGTATCCTTTGGCATAATGAATCGCTAAAGAATAATGTAACCGCCGTCTTTGATGATTCAACACTGCACGGTAGGCTCACAGGCTTTCAGAATCTGCGTGCCTTACTGGATGCCCCATCAAGTGTGGTTGAGGATGCTCCCGCGGTCAAGGAATTTCTAAACCGCGATCTGCTTGAGAAGCGTTCGGCAGGCTACTCTCTCGGCCAACGGAAGAAGATCAAGTTAGCAGCTGCTTTTGCATCCGGGAAACCTTGCATACTGCTGGATGAACCAGTATCCGGCCTGGATGTAGCCGGCCAAGACGGACTTCTGCGCCTGCTGGACCGCACCTCGAATAAAGCATGCATCCTCATTTCTGCCCACGAAACCTCTTTCTACCGGGAAGTGACCTCGTCTGAGTTCACAATTCGGCACGGGAAGATCCGAATGGAACCAGACGAACCGCTTATCCAGGCGGATGATTTTGATGAATAGCCTGCTGCGTTCAATACGAACCGAACTGAGGTACCAGCACTGGGGCAGACTGATTTTGCTTCCCATCGGCGGTCTCGCGTTGTCTCTCGTGTTTGCCTTCATTGGGAGCGTCAGCAATGTGGATGCGAGCATGGTTCGCCTTCAGACAACGGAGGCGCAAGCATCAGCCAATGGAGTGTCACTGACCCAGGCCCTGGCGCAGCCCATCAACCAGTCTCTCCTGGATGGTCAGACGCTGGTGGACAATCCACTTCGATATGACTACGAAAGGGCGTACTTCGCATTTCAAGCTTTCGAAGGAGCGAACGCAGTCGGTACCGGACTGGAGATGATCACCTTCTTAGTCATTCCGCTGCTCTTCTTCATATACGGGTGCGGAGTGGCGACCGACGACACTCGCCGTCGGATTCTGAAGGACCGGGTGGTGATGCAGGGCCCCAGGTCTTATGTTGCGGCAAAAGTCGTTACCGTCGTAGCTGTTTCCTTGGCTGCAACCCTTATCGCTGCGACATTGAGCCTAACCGTGGCACCCATCCTTCGAGCTGCCTTCCTGGACTCAGTCCATCGCAACTTCCCCTACTCTGTAGCCGGCGCGGCCACTGGAAGCCCCGCGGCTCAAATCGCCTTCAGCACATCAGTTGCAATCCTGTTCGGGCTGCTTGGCCTGTTTGTCGGATTGGTGGTTAGAAGCATGCTGATACCGAGCTTGTCCGCCGGCGCACTTCTTATGGTGGCACCCTTCGCAGGGCCCTACGATCCGAGGAATGTACTTACTTCTGCCGGAGAGGGCATCTTCAACTACTGGGGTGGTTTCAGTCCCCGCCCGCCATATCCTGTCCACGTTGAGCTCGGTTTGGCCTTTATGGGTGGGGGCTTGGTCTTCGTTGCCCTGGTCTCCGTGCTCATCTGGTCACGAATGACAAAGTTTGTCTAATCGGGGTTGAGGTAGACAAAAGAAGGGCCGGTCAGCTCAGCTGATCGGCCCTGCTCTTGCGTCTATCCGAAGACTAGATAGCCTGGATGTTCACTGCCTGGGGACCCTTGGGGCCCTGCTCGACGTCGAAGGAAACCTTCTGGTTCTCTTCGAGGGAGCGGTAGCCCGAGGAGTTGATTGCAGAGTAGTGAGCGAAAACGTCCTGGCTGCCATCTTCCGGGGAGATGAAGCCGAAGCCCTTTTCAGCGTTAAACCACTTGACGGTACCTGTAGCCATAATTTCAGTCCTTACTGAAGGTGGAGATTGTTCCCGACTTTCGGGTCTCCGGTGTGGGGTGTTCTCCACCGTTACTTCAGAAGGTCGCGATCCGAAGTGGACCGCGGGGACTGCCTGAACTACCAAATGCCAAACACAACAACACCGTCAAGTCTACAGACATCTGCGGGGATAGCTAGTGCCGGGGCGGATTTAATCCAGCGGATGTGGCAAAAACTGTCGGGCCTCTGGCATAGCCTGTGAATCAGGCAACCACTTCCAAGCCGGTTGCAGCCCAGACGTCGAGGAACCCATGGACTACTACGCAATTGCTTCTCTGCGTGAGAACCACCCCGGGTGGTCGCTCCTCCGTGCTACGAACGCCCCGCTTGCCCTGCACTTTTTCATGACGGCGTTTACCGATGGCAACCAGCGCAATCTTCGAAGGCAGCAGCTTATCGATGCCCTGGATGACGTTCTCTTCGGGGTCCGGGACACCTACGGCGAGGACAAATTTCCGCGCAACGCGTCGGAGTACTTGGACGAGTGGGCTGACCCGGAGCGCGCCTGGCTCCGGAAGTACTACGTTCAGGGGGAAGACGAACCCCATTATGATCTGATGCCCGCCACGGAAGACGTCATCCGGTGGGTTGAGGCCCTCAAAGGCCGCGACTTTGTGGCCACTCAGTCCCGGCTCACCAGCATCTTTGCCGTCCTCAAGGCCCTGGTCCAGCAGTCCGAAACGGATCCAGAGGTTCGTTTGGTCGAATTGCAGAGGCAGAGAGACCTGATTGACCGCGAGATGCAGCAAATCCGCGACGGCAACGTCAAAGTCATGAGCGGGCCGGAAGCCCTGGACCATTTCCAGCAGCTGACGTCCCTGGCCAGGGATCTCCTGTCCGATTTTCGCGAGGTAGAGCAGAACTTCCGTAAGCTGGACCGCCAGGTCCGCGAGCAGATCGCCACCTGGGACGGTAGCCAGGGCGAGCTCCTGGATTCCATCTTCGCCAACCAGCAGGACATCGGGAGTTCTTTACAGGGCCGGACGTTCCAAGGCTTCTGGGACTACCTCATGTCCCCCCACATGCGGAACGAGCTGGACGACCTTCTGCAGCGGGCCACCCGGATTGAGGCCCTCGCGCAGATGGACAACCTTCAGGCCATCACAAACCTCCATCAGGACTGGTTGCCCGCCGTTGAGCAAACGCAGAGCACAGTAAGGCAGCTGTCCCAGCAGATGCGCCGGCTCTTGGACGACAAGGTCTTCCTGGAAAACAAGCGCATCATGCAACTGCTCCGAAGCATCGAGGCGAGCGCCCTCGACTCCCGCGAGCAGCCGCCGTCGAACATTTTTATGGAGATTGACGCACCCACCGTGGCGGTGGCCCTGCCGTTCGAGCGGCCACTGTACGCGCCCGGCAGCCGGATTAGGGTGTTGGATGAGGTAACAGTGGCCGATGACGCAGCCGTGGATGCGAGCGCGCTGTTCAATCAGTTCCATGTTGACAAGGAACGGCTCAAAGCCAATGTCGAGGACGTTTTGGAGAGGACCGGCCAGGCAACGCTGGCTGACATCGCCGACTCCTACCCGCTGACCCACGGACTTGCGGAGGTGGTGGCGTATTACCAGCTGGCCAGCGAGTCCGAATGGGCAACTATCAACCCTGATGTGACACAACGCCTGCAGTGGCAGACGGCAGACGGCGTCACTCGGGAAGCTACCGTAGACCAGCTCATTTTTGTGAGGCCAGCATGAACTTTGAGGCACCATCCACCCCCGAAGAACTGCCGTCGGTGGTCACCAAGCTGTTCAAAGGGGTGGTGTACGCGGAGTCGGACGAAAAGACGTGGCAGTCGCTTCTGGCGCTGACCTCGCACGTACGCGAGTACGTCGCAGTGCTCGGCCTGGACCTGATACTGGACGAGTCTGAGGGCTACGCGTTCCTGAGGTCACGGGAGGACCCTGAGAGCTCACTCCCCCGGCTCATTCAGCGGCGACAACTCACGTTCGACGTCAGTCTGCTCCTTGCGCTCTTCAGGAAGCGCCTCCTCGAATTCGATACGAACAGCAGCGAACTGCGCCTCATCATGACCGAGGAGGAGATTGCAGACATGGTTCTGTTGTTCCTGCCGGACTCCAGCAATGAGGTCCGGATCAAGGACCGGTTGGCTGCCAACATCAAGAAAGTGGTGGAGCTCGGTTTCCTCCGAAAGCTCAAGGGCGAAAGTACGGCGTACGAGGTCATGCGGATCCTGAAGGCCTATGTCGATGCGCAGTGGCTCGAAGAATTCGACGCTCGGCTCGCAGACTATCGTGACGAACTAACTGGAAGTAAATAGCCATGGACACAGAAGTTCAGGACAGTCTCTTCACGCTGGGGGAACCTCCCGTAGAAGCGAACGACGGCGGCCTGCCGCCCGGTTTTCGACTGCAGCGTTTGGAACTGCTCAACTGGGGCACCTTCCACGGCGGTGTACGGACCTTCCATCTGGAAGGCGCCAACAGCTTGCTCACGGGCGATATCGGTTCCGGGAAGTCCACAGTGGTGGACGCCATCACCACGTTGCTCCTCCCAGCCAACCGGATTGAGTACAACAAGGCAGCAGGCGCACAGAAGCGTGAGCGGAGCCTGATGTCCTACGTTCGGGGATACCACAAGAGCACCCGGAGCACCGGCGGTGAATACTCCAAGCCCGTGGCATTGCGGGATCCAGGAACCCTCACCGTGGTGCTGGGCGTCTTCCACAACGCTGTGATGGGGAAGACAGTCACTCTGGGCATCACTCTGTGGACCACACAGGAAGCCGGTCAGCCCACGCGGTTCTATTCCCTGGCGGAGCGGGAGCAAACCATCACCGAGGACTTTTCAAACTTCGGGCAAGAACCCGCCAAGTTGAAGAAGCGCCTCAAGGACGCCGGCGTTACAGTTCATGACTCTTTCGATCCCTACGCCGGAGCCTTCAAGCGCCACTTCGGAATCACCGGCAACCAAGCCATGGAGCTCTTTCACCGAACGGTCTCCATGAAACAGGTGGAGAACATGACGCACTTTGTCCGCACCAACATGTTGGAGGACGACGATGTGAACTCGCGGATCGCCAAGCTGATCAGCCACTTCGATGACCTCAAGAAGGCGCACGAAGCAGTGGTGAGGGCCAAGGACCAGATCGAATTGTTGAAGCCGATCCGTGCAGGTGCGGCCACCCACCGCAAGCTCAGCTCCGAGGAAGAGAGCGCCCGCGCCCAACGCGATCAGCTGCACGCCTGGTTCACCAGCCAGCAGCTCACCCTGAGCCTGGCCCACCAAGAAGAGCTGGAGCGGGCCGGCCAAAAACTCAGGGAAGACAGCACCCAGTTGGCTTCTGAGCTCACCCGGCTCCGTCACGAGCTGTCCGTTATCCAGGAAGACATCCGCACCAGTGGCGGAGGCAGGCTTGCTGCCATCGACGCCGAAGCGTCCCAGCTCGAAGAAGCAGCCCAGCTGCAACGCAAGCGCTTCGAGCAATACTCAGCTGCCGCCGTCGAACTTCGACTGAACGTTCCCGAGGACAGGGTGCTGTTCGACGCGAACCGGGGTCGACTCGCCGAGATCGAAGAGAGCCTGGTGGCGCAGGCATCGGAGCTGCAGGATCGACGCACGGCTTTCCATTCAGAGCTCAACGAGTTGGGCGTTCGGCGGGACTACTTGGACACCGAACTGAAAAGCCTCGGCTCCCGCACCACGTTGCTCGAAACGCCCCAGATAGACATGCGGCGTTCCATTTGTGCGGGTACAGGCATCGCCGAGTCCGCACTTCCCTACGCCGCAGAGTTGCTGCGGGTCCGCGAAGGCGAGTCCGTTTGGGAAGGCGCGGCCGAGCGCACACTGCGGGGCTTCGCATTGTCCCTCCTGGTGTCAGCAGAGCATTATGCCGCGGTGAGTTCGTGGGTGGACGCCAACGACCTCAAGGGCAAGCTGGTGTACCGGAAGGTGGGTGACTCGTACTCATCCCGCCCGGCCTCGCCAGGGACGCTGGCCGCCAAAATTGCCATCAAACAGGGCACACCCTTCCGCGATTTCCTGCTGGATGAGCTCAGCACGCGTTTCGATTACACGTGCTGCGACACCATGGACGACTTCCGCAGGTACCCCAAAGCTGTCACCGTCAACGGGCAGTTGAAGGGACCGCGGGGGCGGCATGAAAAGGACGACCGCAAAGGCCTCATGGACAGGCGCAACTTTGTGTTGGGTTGGGACAATCACGAGAAGATCGGTCGTATCCGGACAGAGCGTGATGACGTGGATGGCAAACACCGGAGCGTCCTGGCGGAGTTGACCAAGGTGGACGCTGCCCTTGGATCTGCCCAGCGGCGGGGACAGCATCTGAACACCATCGGGTTCTTTACCGAGTTCCAGGAGATTAACTGGCAACTGTCTACGCGCAAGATCCAGGAACTGAAAGGCAGAGAAGCTTGAGCTGCAAACCGCCAGCAGCGTGTTGCAACAACTGACAGCCAAAGAGTCGGAAGTCGAGGGGCGCATCGGCAAACTGCAGGACCGGTCCGATAAGGTCCGCGAACGGATCGGCGCGAATGGCAACGCGGCCCGGGACATCGCAGAGGCCATCGAGGCCTGCCGCCTCACCCTTCGTGAGCACCCGTTGACGTACGACGGCGACGTACTGGCTGCCGTCGCGAAGCTCACCGCCGAGGCTCTGGGCGAGCAAGCGTTGACGTACAAGAACACCGCGACGGCCGAGAGCAAGGTCCGATCTGGGCTGACCGCCACCATTGATGCCCTGACAAAGAGCATCGCGAGGGCCGAGACATCTACGGTCCGCCTCATGGCCGATTTCAGGCACGACTACCCGAACGAAACCACAGACATCGACGCCACGTTGGATGCCGCTGACGAGTTCAACAGGCTCCTTGAACAACTGGAACGCGATGACCTTCCGCGGTTTGAGGCGCGGTTCAAGGAGTCCTTGACGCAGAACACCATCCACGAGGTTGTGGCGTTCAACGCCTTCCTGGATGCGCGGCGGCAGAGCATCATAGGCAGGATCAGCGAGATCAATCGGTCTCTGGCGGAGATTGAGTACAACGCGGGCCGGCACATCCAGTTGGAGCACCAGAACTCCTCGGATCTGGACGTACGGCAGTTCGGCGTCGATCTGCGCGCCTGCTCCGAAGGAACCATCGGTGACGATGAGCAGTACTCCGAGCAAAAGTACCTGCAGGTGGAAAGGCTCATCGAACGATTCCGCGGCCGCGAAGGGTTCACGGCTTTGGATGAACGATGGACTGCCAAGGTCACCGATGTGCGGAATTGGTTCACGTTCTCAGCGTCTGAGCGATGGACGGAAACCAGCGAGGAGTTCGAGCATTTCACTGATTCCGGAGGAAAGTCAGGCGGACAAAAGGAGAAGCTCGCCTACACGATCTTGGCCGCGGCGCTGGCATTCCAGTTCGGTTTAGCCGGCGTCAAGAGTACGCCGCGGGGCGTCGCGAAGGACCGGAGCTTCCGATTCGTGGTGATCGACGAGGCCTTCGGACGCGGGTCCGACGAGTCAGCCCGGTACGGCATGGAGCTGTTCCAACGCATGAAACTCCAACTTCTCATCGTGACACCCTTGCAGAAGATCAACGTCATCGAACCGTTTGTGGCACATGTGGGCTTCGTAGCCAATATCAACGGCAACGATTCGCAGCTCAGGAACATGACCATCACCGAGTACCGCGAGGAACGGGAACGGTATGCCGGCTAAGTCATCAGGTTGGACATCTCTTAGCGCCCTGCGGGCTTTGTCCGTTACTGCCTGGGACAGGGGCCAGCTGCTGCGGGAAACCCTTGAACCGTCTGGTGTCTACCCGCGGCGCCGGGTGTTGAAGCGACCTTCGGCTGCGGAGTTGCGGGACAACTACGCTGCTGCCAGGGATTGGGCGGCAGCATTGTTCTCCGCTGCAGGACCGTTCAGTTTGGAGACTGTAGACATCGGCCGCGCCACTATCGGTTCAAATCAGGTTCCCGCTGCAGCTGTGTTTGCTTCGGTTGAGGACGAGGTTGCTTTCGTAGGGAAGTCACGGGAGCTTCAGCGGTTCCTGTCCCTGGCCGATTCGTTGGCGGGATTGGATTCGTTGCTGCTTTCCTGGGCCGCGAAGCGACCAAAGCAGCTGCTGGATCTCGGTGACTCCGCGCTGGTTGCCGCCGGGGTGGCGCTGTGGCTCCAGAGCAATCCTTCGCCAGGGGTCTACGTCCGGCAGCTCAGCTTGCCGGGTGTGCACACCAAGTTCATCGAGGCGCACCGCAGGACCATCGACGAGATGTTGGAGACGCTGGTGGGTTCGCAGGCGTCTGCTGAGGATCTGTCCCAACAGCCTTCCGACCTTGAGGTTTTGTTGGACGCGCGCCCGGCCCGAACCTCTGGCGCCCGTTTCGCTGAAAGGCATGGTTTCCTCCATCCGCCTGAGCAGGTTCGCTTCCGGGTTCTGGACCCATCGTTGGAAGTCCTGGGTGGCGCGCGGGACATCACGGTTACCGCTGAGGCGTTCGAGTCTCTCCGACTCCCAGTGACCAGGGTGATCATCACCGAGAACCTCGTCAACTTCCTTTCCCTCCCGGAACAGCCTGGAACATTGGCGATCTTTGGCAAGGGGTACGGCTTCTCTTCATTGCGCGACGCCTCATGGCTTCGGGACTGCGAAGTCCATTACTGGGGCGATCTTGATACGCACGGGTTCCGCATCCTCGACCAGCTCCGTTCAGTCCATCCCCACGTGGTGAGTGTGCTGATGGACGAAGAGACGCTGTTGGAACATCGCGAGTCCTGGAGCGAGGAGCCGGCACCATCGCGCGCCCTGCTAGGGCGCCTCACGCCTGACGAAGCACGAGTGTACGAGACCCTGCAATCGGACTCGTACGGCAACCGCGTGCGGCTGGAACAGGAGCTGATTGGATGGGAGTGGGTGCAGGCTCGGATGGGGAACGCAACCGTTCTACCGACGGCGAGTGATGGAATGTATCAACTGTCCGTCAACTCCCCTGCGCGGTCCAGTTTGAAGTCGAAGATGCCTCCAGACGAGTGGCGCTAACGGCGGCGACATGACGGACCGGCGTATCGGCCCCCACGCCGCATGGCCCCTATCTGACGTGCCACGCCCCGCCGTATGCTGCACACACAGCCCTACTACCGGAGGAACATCCCATGGAAATGCCCAAGCCGTCAGAAGCCGACAAAGAGCGTTTCCGTTCCGTGGTTCCCGATCATCCTGACGTGGTGGTCAAGCCGATGTTCGGCAACCTTGGCGCGTTCGTGAACGGCAACATGTTCGCGGGGTTGTTTGGACCTACCATCGGCGTGAAGCTCTCCGAAAGCGACAAAGCCGAACTCGAAGCCAACCATCAGACGCAGCCCTTCGGCCCGGAAGAGCGTCCCATGGGCGGATACGTGGGCCTCCCGGAATCCTGGAACGACGATCCCGCCCAAGCGGAGCCTTGGGTGGCGAAAGCCTTTGCGTACGTTGCAACACTGCCGCCGAAGGCTGCCAAAGCTCCGAAATCCGCCAAGAAGCCGTAGCCTGTGGCAGTGTGTAGAGCGCTTTGGGGAGGTGCAGCGTCATTGCTCGGATGGGTCCTGCTGGGACACTTTGTCCAGGCTGACGTAGCGATCCGCACTACGGTCAGCGCCGGGGCTCCTCCGCTGACCGCCTTCGCTCTTCTCGCTCTCGTCCTGGCCGTGACGGTCCACATGACCCATACGTTCCGAGCATTGCTTTGCGCCGTCGTCGCTCTAGTGGTCCGCACCAACGCGCCGTCAGTGCGTGACGAGCCCCAACCGGGCTCACCGTCATTGATCAGGTCCATCCCCAAGGGCGGGACGGGACCACGCTCTCCTGGCTGGCTTCGCTGCCGCCCCAGGAGCCTCCGCGCAGCCCGCTGAAATCCATCGCATAACAGCTGGAACACACCAACACGCTGCCTGCGCTGCTCCTCTTTGGGCGTTCTCGTGACAGTTCTTTCAACGCCGCCACAGGGAGCTCCCCGCATGTCTCTCAATACTCTCTTGTCTTTGTTTCGCCCCAAACCCGGCCGATTCCGTTCGTGGCCGCTTCGTTTCCCGGTCCTGCACTGGAGACTCAACCGCCGTTTCATTCTCCGAATTGCTACCCGAGCCGCACTGTTCGGCGGCTGGATCTGGTGTGCGGCCGCCTCCCTCGTTGGTTTGGAAACATTCGAGATCATCGTCGGCACGTTCGCCCTGGCCCCTGAGTTGCTCCCCCTTGTGATCCTGGGCCTCGCACTGGCGTGGTACTTCCGTGAACGAGTCAGGCGAGCTTCTAGGCGGGCCCGCGCACTTTGGCGCCTCAGGCGAATGAAGCAGGGTGCCAAGTCCACCGATTGAGCGACGCGAACGACGGCGGCACGGCAGCTTTGTCCGTCACGAACCTTGGGTGCGGCTCACGTAACTAGTCGGAGTACACGCAACGGGTTTGATGGGGGCGAAGACAAATGGCTGGTGGGAAGTGCCTGAGGAGCATCTGGGAGCCGGATATCCTCCGCGACTTCGAGCTCCGTGTGATCCTGCAGATGTCTGGCTGTGAGGATGTCACCACGCGGCTTCTTGCCGGTGAACGCATGTCCATGGCTGACAGGTCTCCCCTGGACCTGGCCAATTACATTGCCAGGCAGAAGGGGTTTATGCCGCTCTTCGTCCTGTCGGGTTCCGAGGTAGGCATCGCTGATGGTGGCGAGGAAGTGCTTCGCAGGTTCTTCAGATCCGAGGTGTGGGCGGGGCGGAATCCGAAGCAGACGCGACGAGCATGAGTATGCCGGTGGATGCTGCGCCTATGCCTCGTCCTGCATCCGCTCTGCGCCCAACCGTCTCTCCAACACCACCCATGCAACCGTGGCCGGGACCCCGACGAGCACCATAATCGATAGGCTCCAGAACCCATTGATCACGTGCGTGAGTTGAAGGACCAGAACCGTCAGCAAAACCACTTTGGCGGCTATGTTCAGAGCACGGAGCTTTGTCTTTGTAGTCATTTTCAAGATCGTCCCCCACGATATTTTCCAAGAGTCCTAGCGTCTCCCCTCAGTGTGGCGCACCCTAAGGGAAACCACAGAGCGCAGCAGCCGCAGATTTCCAGCAAAGATTTCGGCCTGAACCGGACAGGACGAATGCGTCATGCGAGGATAGATCCACTGACAATTGGGGGTGTCCAGTGACTGATTCACATAAATTCGCATGCACGGCGGTCGGGCTCGCAGTAGTCGGCATGTTGTCCAGCTGCGCGTCTGAGCGCGCGACCGAGCCCGACGTCGGTCTTCCCTCCGTTCCAGGCCCGGCATTCGCGACACTGGCCGAAGCCCGCGAGGCAGTTGCTGCCGTCGTCGGATGTGAGAGCGAACCAACCGCGCGACCGATCGTGAACCCGGACTTTGCCGGCTTCACAGCCGAATACGCGGTCTGCGGAAACAGGGTCCAGGTCGAGTGGTTCAAGAGCCCGGAGGCGCGGATCGACGCCGCGAGTGTGTACATGGACGCCTCACAACCACTGGCAATTCTCGAAGGTGAAAATTGGATCGTCGCAGACTTGTCCCTGGCATTGGACGAGGACTGGAGCGGTAAGAACCTGAACACGTTGGCCCAACAACTGGGCGGCACATACACGGAGGTCAACGGTTTCGACCCGTCGTAGGTATCCAGAGAAGTCGTGCCTCCCGGGATCAAGAAGTAGCCCGCGCTCTCGCCAAACCTGCCGGGAAGTGCTGTGATCAAGCTATGCCCTCCATGGTTGGACGAACAGCGCTGGTGACCGGTGCCGCCGGCGGCCTCGGCAAGGCCATTGCCACGGCATTGTCGCGAGAAGGAGCAACAGTAGTGGTGGTTGCCCGGTCCGAGGCCCGGGCCGCAGAGGTCGTACGGGACATTCGGGCTGTTGTCCCCCAAGCGTCGCTTGAGCCGCTCCCCTGCGATGTCTCGATCCAGGCCTCCGTTCGGGCCGCCGTCGAGATGTTCGAGTCGCGGCACCAGCAGCTCAACCTGTTGGTCAACGCGGCCGGCGTCTTCCGCAAGGAACGTACGGTGACCCCGGACGGGCTTGAGCTCACTTTCGCCACTAACGTGATGAGCTACTTCCTGCTCACCCACTTGCTAGAGGACGCGCTCAAACGCGGCAGCACCCAGGAGACCTCCAGGGTAGTGAACATCGCGTCCAAGTACTCAGGCGGTCCATCGGTCACCGCTATCGACTTCGACGACCTGCAGACTGCCAACGGCAAGTACAGCTACATCCGTGCCACCCCGCCCACCATGCTCGCCCGGGTTCTCTTGACGCAGGAGTTCGCCGAGCGCCTCCGCGGGTCCAACGTGGTGGTGAACGCCGCCCACCCCGGCCTGGTGAAGAACACGGGGCTGCTGCGGGACGTTGGCGGTCCCTTCCGCTTGCTGACGAACGCCCTGGGTAAGCCCGCCGAGGAAGCCGCCGACACTCCCCTGTGGCTGGCCGCCGCCCCCGAGACGGCAGGCGTCACCGGCAAACTGTGGGCCAAGCGCGAGCAGCTGCCCACTCCGGGCATGGGCTCAGATCCTGCCGCCCGGAAGCGGCTGTGGGAGGAATGTAGCCGGCTGGCAGCGCTCACTGCGGGCTGATTCTCGGCAACCTCAGAACCCATCCCCAAGTGAGGCCCCCGAGCGTACAATCCACGCCATGGGATCCGCCCCAGATACCGTGATCATCGGCGCCGGCCAAGCCGGTCTCGCCACGAGCTACTGGCTGACGCGGGCCGGCGTCGAACATCAACTCCTGGAACGGCGCGACTCCCTCGGCGGCGCCTATCATGACCGGTGGGACGGGTTCTACATGAACACGCCCAACTTCACGCTCGACCTCCCCGGCATGCCCTACACCGGCGACGACCCCGACGCCTTCCTCCCCCGCAACGCCATCGTGAACCTGCTCAGGCGCTACGCCGAGGTCATCGACGCACCTGTACACACCGGCGTCGACGTCACCCGACTTTCCACCACAAAGGACGGCACATTCAACCTGGAAACCTCCCTCGGCAGCTTGCAGGCCAGGAGGGTCGTGCTCGCCACCGGCGCCTACCAGGTCCCCAAGCTCCCCGCCCTGGCCGCCAAGCTGCCCAAGGAAATCACTCAGCTCCACACGCACGACTACCGCAACACCCAGCAACTCCCCGAAGGGGCCGTACTCATCGTTGGCACAGGCCAGTCCGGCGGACAGATCGCCGAGGAACTGCACGACGCCGGCCGCCAAGTCCACCTCGCCGTCTCCACCTGCCCCGAAGCACCCCGCCGCTACCGCGGCCACGACATCCTCTACTGGCTCCTCGAAACCGGCAAACACGGCCCCGACTTCGGCATCAAAGCCCTCACCCGTGAGGCGCTCCCGTCCCCTGCCGCGCGTTTCGCCTGCAACCCGCTGCTCTCCGGCACCGCCGGCGGCCACGACATCCACCTCCGCGAACTCGGCCGTCGAGGCATGCACCTGCACGGCCGCTTGGAATCAATCGACGACGGCGCCATCACCTTCAGCGACGACCTCCCCGAACGCCTCACAGCAGTCGAGCAAGGCTTTAACAACCGCATGCGGAAGGCGATCGACGGGTACATCACGGCGGCTGGGTTGGATGCTCCCGAGCAGGAAGCCACTCCCGAAGACGACTGGCTGCCATCGGAACCCGCCCGACTGAACTTTGCCAACGCTGGAATCACCTCAGTGTTGTGGGCGACCGGGTACGGGCTGGACCTGTCGTTCCTCGACATACCTGTGCTTGATGAGTGGGAGTACCCGAAACACACTGCCGGCGTGACGGAGCAAGCCGGCCTGTATGCCGTCGGGCTTCCCTGGCTGACGCGCCACTACTCATCCATCCTGGGCGGGGTGGGCTTGGATGCCGAGAATGTAGCCGCCAAGATTGCTCCCCCGTAAGCGATGGCACACCGAGGACAAACGCCTGAGACTCCTGGTCCGGAGTCGTCATGTTCCTGCCCCTGGGTGTCCCAATCGACCAGAACCTAGCGCTGCATCACTGAACAGTTCGTGGGAATACCACCAGCTCGACGAGCCGGTGGAATCCGGATAATCTCCAACCTCCCAATCTCATGTACGAGGCGTCCATTCGGAACATTTCGCCTTCACGGGACAACTCACGCATACTGAGGCATTGTTTACCCCTGGAGGCAGGAATTCAGTTTCATCAGGCAGTAAAACGTCTGGCGGCGGGACTTCCCTACCAGTGGCAGCCTGATAGGCGAGGTCAAGTGGTCCTGCCCCATTTTTGCCACCAGCAAGCGTCAGAATCCACAGTTCGTGAGTCCCCCCTCCCCGATGACTGACCACACCTTTCGCAGCACTGCTAGCACGCTGCCCCGGAGTTAGGTGCCTCCAATAGTCATTGGCTACGCGCACGGCATCAGCCAACTGCATTCCGTTTAACTTCACCAGCGCGCCGACAATGTTTCCGAAAAGCATCGCTTGCTGGCTTTCTGACTGAAATGCAGGTGACACTCCAAGGACCCACTGAAGCGCCAGGCGTCGGGCGCACGCATGCGAGGATGCAACGACCCGCGTGCCAATTCTTGCTGCCGCTTCAGAGATACGCTCGCGGTCCGGAACCATGGGCAGGGGGTCAGGCCTGACCGTCTGTGGCCCAAGATCACCACCGTTCAAGGTGTGCCCAACGTCAAAGCCCCCCGCTCGCTGCTTGATTAACTCGGAGTTAACCCTAGGTCTCGCCAGCATGGACAGAAGAGGAGAAGGGCTCCGTTGCACACCTTCCAGTTCGGAGATCCAACTCAGTGTGACGTTGTTTCCGGGTGCCACTCCATCCAGAGCGAGCCACAAGAGATACAGATCGCTCAAGCCCGCATACTCAGCTCGGGCTACCAGAATTTCATGAGTCGCTGACGGACTTTCATTTAGCTTTCCCAGCAAGTCATTCAGCTCAAAGGGCCATCCTACGACTTGAGGTCTGGCCGGGAAACTCACCGCAGACAAGTTCGTTACATGCAAGTTTCGATTTTCCCTATTTAAACCAAGTGCATCAAGACCGCGGAGTTCGCTAATGTCCCGCTCGTTGCTTATGCTTTCCAGATCGTCATCAAACTCCACTGTTCGGCCAAGCAACATAGTGACGACATCTACCAGCCCATCTACATCAATCTCATCATCAAGCCCAACAGCGAAACCTTCCACCTTTGCCGTGACCGCAAGCCGCTCACTTTCACTAAGATTCTCCATACCCTTTTGGAGTTTTGTGCGGAGGAATCGCATATGGTCGCTGAGGACAATTCGCTCCCGAGCAGCAAGTGCCTCCACGAGCTCAAGAGCTGACTCTATTATGGCCACAACTCCAGCCGCCTGCTCCTGGTTCAAGTCTCCCCAAGGAATCAGTCTTATGGGGTTGGCAGCGGCAACTTGCATGCGTTCAATGTCTGTTGATTCACTTGAGTACTCACCCAAAGGCGTCGACTCCGCGATCGTGAGTCTAAGCAGGTTTGTGGCCCGGGCCCGCCAGGACTCGGGCGTATCGCAACCCCTGAAAAAGGGGATCGATCGACTGAGGGGCCCCACATATACGGTGGCAGGTTGCTTTGAATTTCTTATATCCAAATAGCCGCTAGCGGCCATGTCGATAAGCGCCTCGGGGCTCATGTGAATACGCGCGGAGCCAGTTCCACGAGGCAATATGCAGTCGTGCACTGCTAGAAGAAAATTGCCGACAGGCAACTGCGCCAGATCTGTTGCAGCGCCACCCGTGTCCGAACCAAGCCTACGTATAAACCTACCGACGGTTTTCGAATCGGCACTAAACCACCGAGGGAGTTCTCCATCTCCCTCTACTCCCGTCGAATCGAGAACCCATTGACGAACAAGCTCGGGGGGTCCACGGAAATCCAGTAGCCGCACTTCATCCGCTTGCTGACTGACGGAAACAGTCTCGCCCCTGAGCGCCCTGCTCAAAGCCGCTGCTCCTACTCCCGGTTGTCGAGATCCAATCGGCAGCGCCTCGGAGCCCCCGCTAGATATGGGAACCGGCATGTCCCACTTTTCTACAAAGAACCTTCTCCAAGACTCGAAAACCGGATTCGAACCGTCATCGTGGACAATGAATATTTGATCTAGCCTAGGAACATCACGAAGCAGTTGGAACAGGGCCCACTGGGGTGGCGTATAAAAGTAGAACCCATGATGGACCAGCGTCCGCCTGCCCCGCGAGGCTCCGAAAGCCGCTTCGAGCGCTAGTTCGATGCGGTCCCTCAAATTTCGTGCAGCCCCCGTCGACTGCGAGCGGAAAGTATCTGGATCCATCCACAAGTCGTTGCGTGGCCCCGAGATCCACGGAAGTTCTGCTTCAAGCCAGGCCCACGCCTCAGCTGCTGTCTTACCGAGAAGGTCCGGTGTGCTCAGGTCTTCGGGGCGAAGGCCTGAGGCGACAAAGCTCTGGACGGTGCGAGCGAATTCGCGACGAGATCGCACAAGCAACCGGCCCATGTCCTTATTGGCGCAATCGGTTCTGACGAACTTTCTGAGTGCATCGTCGAAGCTGATTGCTTGGCGGAACCGACGCCCCGCTGCCTGTCCCTGCCACCTAGACAGCATGTCCTCGTAGCCATTTCTACCGCTCATTTCAAGCAGGCTCGGGGCGGGAAATTCATCCACTGTTAGGGGCGACTCAATTATGCCGGGAAGGATTATCAAATCCAAGACTGTTGCGATGGGAAGTCCAACTGTTTTTGTTTTACGAATACCTCGGGCAAGTGATCCAGTAGCGGCAATATGAGCGGCAGCCTCCCAAGTCACGCCGTGCGCCTTCAACTCGTCGCGCAGGTAAGCCTCTTCGACAGTGGCCATGGCGACGGCCTTCCACAGTCCCACGCCTAAACTCCTTCAATTAGCAAGTCGGCCCACATCCGCGCCCGAGGACCTTGCGTACGATGATTCCGAGGAATGAAAACTTGCAAGTATTCCCTTGCCCGAGTAGAAGCGACGTAGAGAAGGCGTGCTTCCTCCCTGACGGTTTCAAATTGATCCTCATCCCATAAGTACTCTTCGTCAGCGGGAACATTGGAGAATATCGGAGACTTCGGCGTTATTTGCCAACGCCAGACCAACCTAGGAAGTTCGTTTTGGCTCCGCAATATACTAACTCTTGTTGACCTTGAATTCGGATCATCGAATGTGCTCCAGGTATGCGGTACCAATACGCGATCAAACTCAAGTCCTTTCGCTTTGTGGACAGTGAGTGCCGTTATTCTACCCTCACGATCGACCGAATCTGGACTCGGCTCATCCACAGTCCGATTTGTTGCTATCTGCAACTGCAACCATTCAACAACTCTAATCAAAGTTTGCGATCGCTCCATAAATTCTGCATCAAGAAGCGTCACAAGATGGTCAAGGCATCGTCCGTACCTCCGGCGTTCGGATTCATCGTCGTTTCGGGGTAACGACGAGGTCGCTGGTGAGAAAGTACGAACACACTCTGTGAGCCACGACAAAAAAGGCATTCTTGACAGCAGTCCACCCAGTGAAGCTACTCTGCCCCGAAGCTGCTTGAGATCGTCTCTACTGTATTTATCAGACGCCGCCAATGACCCGAACCGTTGGGCCCACGCCATAGTTGGAGCGCAGTCTTCCATCCAGAACTTAGCATCCGCTCCACTCGGCGGCCTCCCCAGAACTATGCCCGCAGCCCATCGAGTCTCGCACAGCTGTAACAGAGCGGCGTCATCATTTGGATCACATACGGCTTGGAGGAAAACACAAAGCTCCCGGACGGCAGGTGACGTATAAAAACTTCCACCAACCAGTAGTTCACACGGAACACCCATCTCCTGCAGCCGGCCACGCACTTTTATAGCTTGTGAATTCTGCCTACAAAGGATTGCGATAGACGAAGCCGGGGACTCCCGGTTCCAGCTTTCGACAATCCGAGCTGCATCTTGATCGTAGGTGGTCTTAGACACCATACTGACAACAGCTCGTGCGCTTACGTCGTGTGGCAGTTGTCGTGGGAGCAGACGGTCAGCGCATTTGTACTCGAAAAGGCCGGAAGCATCCCAGCGCGTGAAGTATGAATGCAATGAATCAAGTAATTTAGCTCCAGAACGAAAATTTCGCGTTAGAAGAAATTCGGAAGGCATAGGTAAGTTTTCCTCTTCCATGCGAATCCGCAACTTATCAAAGGCATTGCCCTGTGCCCCGCGAAACCTGTAAATGCCTTGCTTCGAGTCTCCGACAATAAAGAGCGAGACACCCAGGCTTCGACGAATCTCCACCATCATCTCCATCTGCGTAGCATCGGTATCCTGAAATTCATCAACGAAGACAAATTTCGGACAATCAATGCTAGCTTGTTGTCCTAATTTCAGAATGGAAACCGCTAAAGGTACAAGTTGTGCTGTTCGAATCGACTGGTTTTCTAGATTAAATTTCCCGAACCTGACCGCAGCCTCTGTGATTGCGTGCTTCACCGCTTCAACTACAGCGATGTCAAGCTCCGTCGGATTGGGCGAACCCCAGTTCACAGGCTCGTTAAGGCCCTGTTTTGCTGAGTTGGGGTCCACTGCCACCCCGTTACCCTCCAAAGCGTTCCAAATTGCTTCCAGATGGTCTTCCCATTTGTGGGAGGCCGGGACGTCCACTGGGTGCCTAACGATCAACTCTCGTATACGTTCCGACAGCCCTTCATGAAACAGGCGTCGCAATGCCAGCGTTTGCCGACTTACTGAAAAATCAGGTGCTATCCCCAGCAACCCACCACCCATCTGAACGACGTGCTTGGCGTACGCATGAATCGTGTCGATCCTGGCAGAGCCGAGCTGCATCAGCCAGGCCAATGTCGGAAGCACGCAAAGGTGACAAAGCCGCTGCCTAAGCATGAGTGTTGTTGAAATCCGATCGCGCATCTGGCGTGCGGCTTCGCGCGTGAACGTCATCAACACGAAGTCGTCTACTCTGAGGTCATAAGGTCGCCCTTGCCACTCATTGTCGAGTTTCCCGCCATGGGTAGCGAGCAGAAACACCATGCGTTCCATCATGGTCTCCGTCTTACCCGTTCCTGCGCCCGCAGTCACGAGAACATCACTTCTGGCATCCGCATGGACAATGTCAAACTGCCGCAAGTTGATGTCGCCGGTTTGATCAGCGGCATCAAGGACACCTTGTAAATATGTCCTTTCTTCAGCAGGTAATGCACCGTCAACGACCCATTGTCGCTTAGGCCAGTCCGCACGTTGCCCGATCGCGGCCCACTCTAGCAATCTCGAATCTCGAAAGACATCAAATTCCCCTCGTAGATCCAGAGGCATGGTTTCGGAGGAGATGACGAATACTCGGATGCCGTAATGAAGCAGTCCAAGCAAGTCCTCTAAATCGATCCCGTTCGTATCTATTCTCAAAACTGAATAGCGAGGGACGGACGGTATGCCCAAGCGCCGGCTCAAAACGTCCAGTCCTACAATAGGATCAGCTTGCAGGATGTGTAGGAGATCACCATCCGCTTCCTCGGAATTTGGGGCTTCCGAACAGAAGCCGGGCACCCTCCTTCGAAGGTTGCGCTCCAAAGGTTCGAGCGCTTGGGCGGACACCCGATGCTGGCCCCCGTCCTCAGGGAGAAGGCCTAACCGGCCTGAATCAAGCTGCACCGTCGGACCATTATGTAGAGTCATGTCGGTCACTGGCCAAACCCAAGCGTCTACTTCTTGGCCGCCTGCCCCGACGCGCATTTCACGTCGGCCCCGTGGTAGGAGTTCATGCACCTCGGCTCGAAGCCATCTAGCAGAAGACCTGGAATTCGCAGCTTCGTAGACTACCAACCAAACTCTACAGCGCGTTTGATCAGCCACTGCCAGATAGTCACGAAAGGAGTCATACGAGATCCAGTGACTTCTAGTCCCCGTTAGAACGTCAACTTCGGCGCGGCCACGAAACTTGACCTCCCAGTACTCAGTAGTGCCAGCCTTTACAGTCTGGAAGTCCGGGGCACGCATAGCGACACCGTTATGACTGATAAGCGGCGCGCGAGTTTTATTACTGTTTCCCCGCGCCTCGCCGAGATACGTGACTGTGTAGCGCTCTGCCTGGAGCCAATGAAACCATGCCAATTCACATTGACGCCATGCTGCGTTGGGATCGTTGAGCTGTGTCGTCATGGTGAGTCTCCAGAGTAGGCCGATGCGTTTTTAGTTCGACCGGCCCATCGCGAGCTTGATAGGCCGGGAGTAAGTGTTGCAGATAGTCTTTCGGTCTCGGCGGCTAGTTCATCTGCCATGAGTTCCTCGAGAGTTCGGTCTCCTTCGTAGGACTCAGAAGACATCAGTTCTCGCCACCCAGCAAGCACCAACTGTTGTAGGTGTGACGGCAAACTAGGCGTTATCCCCCAGCGAGCGAGTATTTCCCCTTCGGCGGTGAAGGTTTCTCGGAGGGCCTCGTATTTCAAGCGCAGGAGACGATGCTCATTTTCAGCACAAGTCAAATCAGAGCCGTCGCCTAGTTCCGGCGAGAACTGCGACTTATTCCCCGGCACACCGATACCCTCGTCGAGCCCAGCAACGTCTCCGTACTCACCGATGGTATCTAGGCTCAATCTAGATGCCAGCCGCCTCGCACGTGAACCTTTCCGATAGCGGAGCTCGTCGATAAGAGCCCCAAGAACTGCGGGATCATCAACGGTTTGCCCGGCGAGCCCTTCGAGGTCAGCGATCCTCAAGCCGATATAGGGCCTATCAGCCATGTTCTGAACCCAGATCTACTTCAACACGTCGTAACCAAAGGTGGTTGAGATCGCTGCATGGACTTGGATCGACATTTTCAGGCCTAGCCTCCAACCAAATAGTGTATAACGCCAACTTCAAAAAGTGCTCATTTGCGTCCTGGCAAGCAATGGCCGGGGAGAATGGAACTATCCAATTGCGAGTCCACCCTTGACAAGAGACCACGTTTTCTGAACATCCAGACTAGTTGACTGAATTGCATGAAATGACGGTAGCACTGCTTCCCTTCGACCTATAGACGTTAGACTCATCGTACGGCGTCACCGACGTTGACTAGCAATTATTGCGCCATAGCCTACCAAAAAAGGCTATCGGTTTCAGGAATAACTTTCTGTCGTTGAGGTCGAAGACCTTCGGTCTACTGGCATGTTTATCTAGAACTATTCATACGGACAGAACAACCGCCACGATCGAGCCCAAAAGTGGCAGCCACCCGCGGCTACAAACCTCTTGAGTCTGCCCGGCTGCCGCGTCATCTCTAGAGACATCGCGGCTCTAAACCATCATCGAAGCGGGCCTTCCGCCGGAGTTCATGAATTGCGGCGTCACCGTAGACGCCGCTGGCGACTCAGTTCGTGATGGCGTATTCAGATCTACTCCAAACAGGTCAGGATGCCCCCGGCGCTGGTTCGTGGAATCTTTAGATTTTGCCCGGACGGCAGGCTGCGGTTTCCGGCCTTGTTTCGCCATGGTCAGGGTCATGAGGAGGGAACGGCCTGACGGGCGATGAGCCAGTTCTTCGGTTCGACATGCGCACCGTCGTTCTTGTTCCCGGATCGGGATCTGATGAACGTCACGTTCCGCTGTTCAGAACAAGTCAGTAAATCCCAGTTTGTGAACCCGTGCCGCTATCGGAATCGATGCCCAGCATCGGAAACAGGAACGCCGCGGTCGCGCACTTGATGGCGGCGAACACCAATTTCTGGGCCTAGTTCCTGACCGAGCGCGTTTCGATCCAGCCTGTGGCGATGTCAGTGATGTCCAAGTCAAAAACATAACTCACCCTGCTGTTGCCACCCTTGTGGCTGACAAGATCCATCTCCACACCCCCACCGCATCATCCGAATGGGCCCGGGTCCTCAGCGGAGTCCTTCAGCAGTGTGCCCGGCTCAGCGCGCGACCGGCCCCGGGGCGCTGAGTTTCGCCCGTTCCGCTTTGAACCTGCGGTCAATCGTCACCGGTTAGCTGCGCCGCAACTGTGCAGGCGTGGGACCAGATCCGGCAAGGCTGCCGCTAACAGCCGACCGCACGGTGTCCCTGCACTTCCCAGCAGAACCGCAGCGCCTCGATGACCGGGCTTTCCCCGTGGAGCAGAGGCCGCCGGGGTCGGGCCTGACGGGTCTGAGCGCCCGTGCTGAACGCAACGCCCTCCGAGCGTAGTCCCAGTGCCAGCCCGTCGTCACGCACAACTCGTCCAGCATCGCTTGTTTGCTACCCGGTCCGATCGGGCATAACGGGTGGCAATCGCCTTGTTGGCAGCCCAACGTTCACTCATCAAAGGCGCCGTGGTTAACACTGCCGAAGCCGAGGCCACGCCCCTGACGGACACGCCGCTACTCGGGCATTCTCAAATGATTCCTCAAATGCCCAACACACAGTCGGCTTTCGACAAGTCAACGGCGAAGCTGTTCAAGGTACCCTCACGGCCTCATACTGGCGAACTCCGCCACCCCTTCCCCGTACCTGGCCTTACACGCTCCCTCGACAGCCCAACCACCTAGGACCGAGTCGGGTGGCCCCTTTCCCGATCTAACAAGCTTTGTCGAATGGCCGGCCCAAACATGTCGCGGGTGAACATGCTGACGACATGAGGGCATCGCCCGCGCTGAGTCAGCCGTCTGCGCTGGTTGGTGATCCATGACCGAAACAGTCTCCTTCCCGACGAGATGAATGCTCCGACAGGTGCCGCACCTCGGCTTGCACAGGACCACCTGGACTTTTTTGCGTAGCCATGCGTCAGAATAGATGGGTGATGAAATATGTAGACTTGTTTGCCGGATGTGGCGGCCTCTCCCTTGGTATCGAGCGCGCAGGAGGGGAGCTGGTCGTTGCTGTGGAGAAATCTGACATGGCAGCGAGAACTTTCTTCCATAACCTGGTGGACGACGCAACTGACCTCCCGTCATGGAACCGATACGTAGCCTCAGCGGTGGCGGACCAGGTCAAGCAGCGCGTTTTGGTTCGCGAGCTAAATGTGCTGCTGAACGAAGACGCAATCATGGAAGAGCTGGGGGCATCGGGCATCGACCTCGTCGTCGGAGGCCCACCTTGCCAAGGATTCTCTCTGGCAGGACGTCGCAACCCTGAAGATGTTCGCAACAAGCTCCCTTGGGAGTATCTGGAATTTGTGGCGCGCACCACGCCGAAGGCTGTCGTCATCGAGAACGTTGTGGGCATGAATCAGAAGTTCAGCTCTCAAGCCGAATCTTCATTCGTTCAGCTACAAACCGCCTTGGCCGAAACGGACCCCGGCTACGTCGTACAGGGTGTTCAAGTCAACGCCATGCATTACGGCGCTCCCCAGCACAGACCGCGCTTGATGATTATCGCAGTACGTTCAGACATTGCCGAACGGCACGGGATCACATCCACTGGAAGCCTCTGGAAGTCGGACTTCACTGACAATCTGGTCTACCCTCTTCCGGATCTAGCCCCAGTACCGACGGCGGCGCGAAGTGACGTCAGAACCGTGGCAGAGGCTATCGCGGACCTCTCGCCGCATGCGCCAAAGGGCAAGAAAGGCGTCTCCTCGAGGAGCTATCAGCTAGAGATGCGAAGCCCAGCCTGGAAACTACGACCAAAGAAGAAAGCTAGGGAAACCAATCACGCCCCACGAAACCACGCTCCACGCACGATCCAACGCTTTAGGTTGTACCAGTACTTGGCGAACAGTAGTTTAGATCAACGGCTTATCAGCCGAGCGGCAGCAATGCCGGCATCCGATGCCGAGCTTTACGTAAAGAAGCAGCTCGTGGACGCACCCATACCTGCAGTAGCCCCCGATGGCACCTATCTTGCAGCAAGCCTCGAGGAATTGTGTCGTCTAGTTTTGGACCTTGGCACGAAAAAGCATTCCCAGAAGGTGCTCCATTGGCATCAACCGGCTAGAACCGTTGTGACGCTTCCAGATGACTACGTCCATCCGGTAGAACCTCGGATTTTCACCGTTCGGGAGCTTGCACGTTTTCAGGGTTTCCCGGAGGCCTTCGAGTTCCTTGGGAAGGAGACAACCGGCGCTCACAGGCGCCGCGTGGAGGTACCTCAATACTCCCAGGTAGGAAATGCCGTATCTCCGTGGCTATCCTTAGCTGTAGGAAATCGCATAGCAACTATTCTGGGGGAATCAGAGAATGAGAGAGCTGACCCAGCTTGAACTGGATAATCTAGGCTTCCTAACCCGATTTGGGATCCAATTTGGCTTACTCGAGCCGACCACCACTGGGCTGGGCAAGAGCATCATGGACGCTACGGCAGAATACAGGAAATTTCTCCTTAATGTCGGAATCCACGATTACGCGGTTCAGGCTCAGGGACCGGCGGAGAAAAGGACAATCCCCGCACGCATCGTTACGCAAACCGGAGAAATCATAGACGCCCCCTGCACCGTGTATCGTCCTCGCACTAAGAGCGGTGACCCCCGAGTATGGTTCTCACGGCTGAAGCAGCATTGTTCTCCTGGAGATATTTTGGTCAGTCTCTGGAATCGAGACCACATTTGGGTCCTCAACGCCACTAAGGTGAACTTTGACGATGCGGTACGACGCCTTCGGGGCTACCGCGAGCTACTTAGTCCAATGATAAGTAGCCGCGAAAGCGTTTTTGAAGAACTTCTGGACATGCTCAGAAATATTTCCGCTCAGGGGTATATCACATCGATGCGTCCCGGTGATACCGGTGTTGGTCACCTACTTGAAACGCTGCTAGGAATTAAGGCAAATTCAAGTAAAGCCCCGGACTATAAGGGCGTGGAGATTAAATCCACGCGTGCCGCTTCAACAACCCGCAGTCAAACCTTGTTTGCAAAAGTTCCAAATTGGGAAATCAGCCAGATGAAGAGCTCGCGAGAGATGCTAGAGAAATTTGGCTACCAACGCGGAGAGGACTTCAAATTATATTGCACCGTGAGTTCTAAAGTTGTGAACTCTCAGGGGCTCAGTCTTATGGTTGATGAGAAGGAAGGTTTGCTACACGAAATATCAGCAAATCGAGATTTTCCTCGTCCCGTCAGTTGGAGTCTTGAAGATCTAAAACAATCTTTGGCGGAAAAGCACGCGGATACGTTCTGGGTGAAGGCTACGTCCCGGAGGGAAGGTGACCTAGAATCCATACACTTCCACTCCGTAACACAGACGACCAAGCCCATTCTCCAACAGCTTGGCCCCATGCTGTCGGCGGGAAATATCACCGTTGACCACTTGATCTTCAGAAAGGGGAACAAAGTCAGCGAGCGGGGGCCTCTGTTCAAAATAAATAGAAAGCACTTTTCTGACCTATTCCCGCAACCATTGTTCCATGATCTCAGGAAACCTGCAGGACCGGCGCTCATCAACACCTCAAGAATGCCGATCTTGGATGTCCAAGAACCCTTTGACTTTGTCGACTAGGTTCGGATCTACTTTGATTTCACATTCCCACACAATCAAAACCTGCCAACCTAACTCGATTAGTGATTCGACTTGAACCTGATCGCGCAATTGATTCTTCACACGTTTTTCTGCCCAAAATTCAGTGTTTGATTTCGGCAATCTAGAGCCAACTGGGCAACTGTGCCCATGCCAAAAACAACCATGCACAAAGACAACCTTTCGCCGGCCGGGGAAAACTAGGTCCGGTTGCCCAGGGAGGCCCTTAGTGTGCAGTCGATATCGGTATCCTTGAGCATGAAGAGCCTTGCGAAGCAGTAGCTCAGGTTTGGTGTCCTTCGAGTGGATTTTAGACATGTGACGGCTACGCTGCTCCTTGTTCATGAAATCCGCCAAGTTCTAGCCTCTTTTCTTTTGGTCCTGGACGGCGGCCGTGAACGCCGCTGACCTCGGGCAAGAAGTCCCATCCCGTCACAAAGCTACTCCCTGTCCGCAAACCCCGTGGGGCGACATCGCCGCCCTGTCTACAGTCGGTGCGCAGGTTCCGCAATCGGAATGGGCACAGTCCCGGAAAGCCTGGCAGACACACGAGTGGACACCCGGCCGAGGTTGGCGTGCGCCTGCACGCAGCGGATTCCCACCACTTGCTCCGCTCGTTTCAGGCGTTCGAGGGCTGCCCGGACATTTCCCAATTTATAGGGCATCCATGGTGGGATTCCCGAAGAAATCCGGGCCGCCGTCGCCCGCTACAATGGCGCCGGCCTCCAGCAGAGGCGAGCCGGACAACAACCGATACCCGGGCACCGAAAGCGAGACTGCCCAGATCCCCCAGCCACCAACCGAGGATCATCAAACACCGACCCCGGCTCCCCCGCAGGCGGCACGATCCCGCCAAAGTACGCATTGTTCGCATACACAGCCGACGCCGTCTTCAAGCACGACCCGGCGCAACGAAGAGGTTGTTCCGTGTTGTTGTAGATCTAGTGCTTGCCGGCTCCGCTGCTGCCGCCGCCCATGCGGGAGTCTTGCTGGGCGATGTTGTAGCGGAGGATCGCGTTGGCCGAGGTCGCGCCGTCCGCGCAGCTGGAGATGCAGCTGAGGTAGAAGCCGCCCGAGTTAGTCACTAGAGGTACCTTTGCAAAACTCGGGCGAATACGTCGCCGGTCCGTACCAGCCACTCGACCAGATCCTCAGATTGGTCCTCATCCAAGAAATTTCCAGGGCGGCTGATACCGAGCTTTGAAGCTTTCCTGTCAGGCCTGTCATCCCATTCGAGCGGGAACCCCAGGTCCCTTTCGATGGCTTCGCGCTTGGATAGCAGGTCTGCATACAGATTCTTATCGTGGTTGATCCAGAAGAGAACAGTGGCGATCTTCTTTTGTGATTGGACCTGGAGCGACAGATTTCCGCGCGAGTCTCCGACGCTAACGTCATACCAATAGTTAGGAGCAGGCTTTCGCCACGTCGCAATGTGTTGCGCGTGTGCGAGGCCGTGAGCTCTCACTCGTTCAAAGAATGCAAGCTGCGCATCCCTCAGAGTGCCCTTACTGCCGACGGTCCCCTGCCCCTTTGTCCTTGCACGACGAGCGGCAAGGACTTCCTCGTCCACTTCGAGACCTGCAGCCTCCGCGAGCTCCTCCGCACTCATGAACTGCTCGGAACTTGCATGTCCTTCGGCATCAAAGCGAACACCCTCTTGCTCTAGTACGAGGCGCGGATCATCGAAGCGATCGGTTTCACTCCATCGAAACCCTGGCGAAATTTTTCCTCCGCTCTGAAGGACACGCCATGCGTTTGCGGTGGGGAAGTTGGCAAGCACAGCCGCAACTGGCTGAGCCCAAGTACCGGCCACGATCGCAACGTCGCCGTACGAAGTCCAGCGACCTGCCGGAATGGCAGCGACGATAGCCGCGATTTGGCTACGGAACACTGATGGCTCGTCACCAGTAGTCACGTTCTCGTCGGGGCCCGGCCACAGCTCGATAATCTTCTCGGCCAGCTCGGCGCTTCTGACACTGATCTCGTCGACACCCCAAGTGCTATTGGCGGCAATTTTCTGGTTCATGAAGACTCCACTGTCTGCCAGCATCAGACGCTTCTCATGGAATGGCTTATTGCTGAGCTCGCTGTTGTACCCGCTCAGGGTGAGGTTGCCAATCGTGTGCACCACTCGTTCGTGCTCGTAGTCAATGTCTACGCCTGGACCAAACCCGCCCCCGAAAGTCTCACGAACCGCGTCTGACATCGTCTGGGGCAGGACATGCTCAATGGTCAAGTGTTTAGGATCAAGTGCCAGAACTTCCTTTGGCCGGTAGGCCTCCTCAAGCCACTGGAGGATGAGCTTCTTCTGCGCTCCTCGTCCCTGCCAGTAGAAGGCGACGGTCTGCGCCGCTTCGCGAACTTGGTCGTCCGTAGCGAAGTATTTCCGACCACGGGAGAGAAAATCTCGAAGCGATACATCAATAGGCCCCGAAGCGCTTATGGAACCAACAGCCTGCAGGAGGGTGCGGTTCAAGCTTGCTGTTGCACGTCCTACAATGATCCGCCGCACGAAGTATGACTCCAAAACCGTCAACGCCCTCACAGCTTCGTCGTCGCTGCATTCTCCGGTGGCCCGCTTCGCAAGGATGCTCATAACCACGGGGTATGCAGTTGTCGAACCCCATGCCCGAATCCTCGTGAGTCTGCGTCGGATCTCCACATGCTTCTCGCCGGTAGGGTTGAGTATCGTCGCCAAAAGTTCGCCAAGCTGAGCAATACGACCCACCTCGGTCTCAATCTCATCGACATTCTGCAGATTCTCAAAGCGTTGCTGCTGTCCGAGGTAGGTCTCCGATTGCTTTACGCGTTCATCCCTCTGAGCCAAGTCCAGCCAGAACAACAGCTCCAAGTTCTCCGCATCCAGATTCCGTTCCAATGGGAGCCAAACATTGGCGTAGACTGACTCGGCACGTTCGCCGAGCCGCATGAACAGGTAGTTTTTCAAAAGATCACTTTGCGTCAGACGTAAGCCCGTATTGTTGAGGGATTCGAAGATACGGTGGGCGTTGTCGGTTGGTTCCGCGGTGACAACGACAAGCGCAAGCTTGCCCACAACCGCGGCCTCCAGCAGCTCCAAATCGTTGGGGTCATCAGGATCATCGGCGGCAGCGATTTTCGAACGGAAGAATCGATAGGCTTCACCGATTGCGTCCTCTCCGCCAGCCTGAGGTGCCCGGTTCATCACCGCCGTATAAGCAGCCCGATCGGCCTGTGTAGGCAACACCTTGAGAGGTTTGCCTTTGTCAAAGACATTGATCAAATACTGGGCATCAATGCCATGTGCCCGTTCGTCGTCCCCGTTCTCACGTATGTGATCTCTGAGGGCGGCAAGCAAGAGAGTGAGCGTGGTTAGCCGCTGCTGACCGTCAACAACCAGGAACTTATTCACACCAATCGCGCCGAAGTCCGGACTGCTGGCTAACACCAGAGATCCGATGAAATGCGACGACTTTGGATCCGAAGCAACTGAACGCTCCAAGTCGACGATATCCGACCACAACTGCTCCAGCTGCTTCTTACCCCAAGAGTAGACACGTTGATATAGAGGGACCTGATACTGCTTCTTACCTTCGAGAACGCCGGCTAGTGTTCCATTATCAGCGTGAACCATCTGTGCCCCCTTGGAGTGTCGGTCGGATCGTGAGGACGTGACCGCCGAATATCATAAAGACTTCCGACAGAGGGCGCACGCTCTCATGCATTGGACAACACTTATCACGAACCTCCGTGCATGCTCGTAAGACGCACATCCAAGCAGGTTGATTTGTTTTTACGCCTTCAAGTTACAGGCTTCCTACCATCACCAATATCGTTCCTCCAGCACTCTTCTTTGCACGCGCCGTTCTTTGTCTGTGATATTCATAATCCCATGACCCTAAACAGTGCTGCCTCGGAAGGTGCCAAGCTTGCTACAGCAGTCCTGAGCTCACTGGGACCGCAAAGCACGTGGATTGCATGGCCGGGAGGTTACCCAGGGCGACCGGACCTCGCTCTGGTCGACGCCGTTATGTCCATCCGCGCTCGCTATGGGAAAACACACTCCAACGGGAGGTCAACCGGCGTGGTGGGCGCAGTGGCGAGGTACAAGGCAATAGCCGAGGGCGCAGGTCCCGACTGGATAGGACACCTATCCAGCTACGAACCCGAGGCACTGGCTGGCGTCGTGGGAAACGCCGTGTCAGGCGGAAGACTGAAAGCCGCAGCTATCGTAGATGCCGCAAGAGCCTTTCACGAAGCTGAAGTCTTTGGCGCGGTGGCGTTCAACCCAGACGATCAAGTTCAGCGACAGCTTTACACCGGCATCCGAGGCTTGGGGCCAGTGACCTGGGATTACTTTTGCATGCTGCTCGGATTTCCAGGAGTTAAGGCCGACACGTGGATTGGCAGATTCGTTACAGACGTTCTTGGCCGGGAATTGGATGCGGCAGCTGCTGGCCTCGCCCTGCGGTCAGCAGCGGAGCAACTACGCGCGAATCCTTCGCAATTGGACCATGCAATTTGGGACCACATGCGACGACGACGGACCGACCGCACGACTGCCCAAACGTTTCAAGCGCGCGACTAACTTATCGGAGCGATGACCGAAAGGCCTTCGGGCGAAGGAGCGAGTTCAAGAACCGTCTGATCAGAATCCGTCAAAAGAGGCAGGCTGTCCGGGGTTGCATGCAATGCTTTGACAAGGCGTGCAAAGCTGGCTCGTGCCTCGATAACCTTCTTACCCGCAATCGCAACGGGTACTTTGCTGGAATCGATCGGCAAGACGCTTAGGTCTTCAACGAGACCAACAAGCTGCGACTGTCTGTCCGCGATTGCCGAAAGCTCACTGCGGACGACTTTTTCGACGTGGGGGAGCGAGCGGTCGCCGTTTGAGAATTCGGCGGCGATTTTCTCCAGCACCGCAACTCGTCCTCGGAGCGCAAGGGCGTGATAAGTCTGGGTAATCATCTGCTCGAATTCCCGCACTTCACTTTCTCTGTTGTCCGCAAGCTCCTTCATAAGCGTTGGGCCGTGAACTCGGTCCGATTTGCCGTATTTTCCTGCGATGCCGAGCCACCGGTCAAGACGATTTATGTATGTGTTTGTCAGTGTGTCTAGGTCACCAAAAGCGTGCGCAGCGGAGGAGATAGACGGAATCTGCGCTTGATCCAAGAGATACCCGGCTACCTTCCGAGCCTGTTGGTCAGCTGTTACTAGGATGGACCGTTCATTTTCGTCCAACCTGACCTGCACCCCAGACACAGCGTCGTTTATCCTGTCCAGCTTCTTGTTCATCTGATGTTGCGCCAACATCTCGCCAGCAACGGCGAGTCCTACCGTGACAATCAGCGGTCCAGCCGCAACAGCGGCACCGGTGCCAGCAGCTGCTGGAACAAGACGGACGTGTCCGGCGATCTTTGACGACCCGGCTGCGCGGGCTAGCCCGCGAAAACCACCGCCTACAGCTGGAACGAGGTCCCTCGCAACCGACCCTGTCGGCAGGATCACCCGATACAGTCCGTCGTTTGAAGCGGCTCGACCAGCCTGCCCGACTGCTTGCCCAATTGCCTTAGCAAATGCCCCGGAAGATTGCGCGACAAGTCCCGACGGACTGGCTTTCGCATCGCGGGGAATAGAGCTGATGATAATGGCTTCCCTGTTCATCAGCATTCGTAGCATTGTCTCGGTATTTAGCTCCTCGCGCGAGGGGACTAGCGGAACAACGACAGCGTTTTCTTCGGACTCCACAGAAACTCCCGGTAACGAATATGAGCGGTTTGCCAGCCAGGGACGCTGGCGCAGGCAGTCTCCACCCTACCGATAAAAGTGCTGATCAATTGGAACTAGTCGACGAGGCCTCTTGACGTCGAAGCCCCACTCCAGTGTCCGATTCACCTAGAATGCGACTAGGCCTCCATAGCCACGAGATTTCGCCCACCACGTTGATGTCGCAGTCCCAGGACGCGAGTTGCACGGCCACATCGCGGCGAAGTTGCCCGCGATGAACGGGCATTTACCCATGCCCCAGGCCCAACACTCACCACCTAGGGCCCCGGATCGCACCACCTATTTTTGGGGAAGTACGACTCACCGCGCATGTGAAAACCGCGGAATTCCGCCGATTGCCACCACCTAGGGTTCCTACTCTGCGGCTAAGCGTTGCCTCCTACGAAGAGAATGGGCTCAGCGAATTGCACTTCCCCATCAACTGAAACGGGACAACGTGGAAGCTTTTCAATGGGCTTGGGCTGGCTTGGGAGCATTGGCTGCTCTCTTTGTCGCGGGCTCCATCATCTGGGCCGTCTTCGATGTCCTTCGACAGACCGCCCTGAACCAGACAACCAAGGCGGTGTGGCTAATCATGCTCTTCACAGTTCCGCTCCTCGGCGTCTTCGCTTGGCTGTACTGGAGACCGAAGATCACGAGCAGCAATCCTCGAATCCAAAACACCCTAAAGCTCTGACCACATGTCACGTCGGAAATTTCCGACATATCATCATCAAGTGCTTCCCGACGTCTTCGGCGCCCTTGCGAACCCCTCGCGACGCATCATCCTCGACAGCCTCCTCGCCGGTCCCCTGACCGCCGGGGAACTAACGGGACGCCTGGCACTCAGCCGTTCATCGGCGTCGGAACATCTGACAGTCCTGAAGGAGGCCGGGCTCATCCGAGAGGAACGGCAAGGCCGCCACAGGATCTACCACCTTCAAGCCGAGGGACTGCAGGAGGTCGGCGGCTGGCTGAAGCACTACGAGCAATATTGGAACCGGCGACTCGACGCGCTGGGCGAACTACTGGATAAGGAAAACCCATGACCGAGAACGCCATCCGCTTGGAGCGCACCTTCGCCCACTCCCCCGAGGCCGTCTGGGCAGCGCTTACGACGCCGGCACTCCTCGCCAAGTGGTGGGCGCCGGGCGACATCGCTCCCATGGTCGGCCACCGCTTCACCATGGACATGGGTGGCTGGGGTCAGCAGCCGTGCGAGGTCACCGCCGTCGAACCCGGCAAGTCGATCACGTTCGTCTTCGCAGAAGGCACCCTGGACACGACCATCACCTGGGCACTGGAGGCCACCGAGGGCGGCACGATCCTTCACTTCGAACACGCCGGCTTCAACCTGGCCACCCCGATGGGTCGCCAGGCCCTCGAAGGCATGGGCAACGGCTGGCCCGGTTTGGTCGCGCGTATCGATCAGGTGCTGGTCAGCGCCAGCTGAACACAGCGGGGCAATTGGGGGACATATGGAAGACGTTGAATCGCTGCTCAAGGGCCCACGCTGGCGCCGTCTGTGCCTGGAGCTCGCCATGGAAGCTGACCAAGAAATCCGCCTGGCCGTCTTCTATCTTGGCTACGACCTCGACCCAGGTAGGGGTACGTCACGGGTGATGTTGTCCATGGCGTCCTCCCGTGAAGTGCCTCTCCCGCCGCCCACTCCGACGGTGGCTGACCTGGCGAGGATGCTCAGCGAGCTGGACGTCAAGGACAAAATCCAAAGGCTCACCGACACCGCTTTGATACGTGCCATCGACGCGGCTCGATACTGGCAGCCGCCCGACGGAGAAGACGTACTTGCCGCCAACCCTGTCATCACCAGAGCGCTCGGCCACCTCGCCACAACCATCCTGGAAGAGCCCACTACAGATTGGTGGTCGAACAGGTTCCAAGCAAAGCAATGGACCATCGATTGGCGTTCCCCCAACGACCCCGCGCCGTTGTCCACGAATCCCAGCGAAGTTCTCGTTGAATGGTCGCGCCACGAACGGACCATGGAACACCGGGCAGCAAGGGAACGACCGGCCGACATCAACGCCAATTACGGCGGAGAGTGGTGGTCCATCCCCTACCGCCTGACGCAAAGCATGAGCCGAGTACCTGCAGGCCTGGACCTCGTCGAAGATTCCTTGGGCTGGGAAGAGGCCACCGTCATCCCCGTCTCAGGAACCGGCCGCATCCTCGAATTAGAAACAGCAGAGGACTGGACCGGACTTTGCCGGGACTTTCCGTTTGAAGTGACTGCCTCGCGCCGCCACGACTGGTACCGCACCACAGGACGCGACGGCCGCTGGGTCCTCCCGGATTGGGAACGCGTTGCCGGTCAATGGGACGCCGTACATCTCAGTGTGAACGCTTACCTTCGCCTGGCCGGCCGTGCCCTGGACGTAGACACAGCAGAGGGAACGGCCAGCGTCATCGCGGGCTGGAATCCGGACACTACGCTGTGGCTCACGGATGTCCTCCGCGAAACAGGAGAACCCCGCCAGCACTGGAACCGGGAGCACAACCAGGATCGTTGGGAACAACAGAGGACCCACTGACGTACCGGAGGCACCCAACCCAGCCACCCGCCGTCGTACGTTTCACGAACCGCAAGAAACGGTGCCAGGTGACGTGACCCGGTAAGTTGGTGGAAAGAGTTTTGACCCTCGGTGAGTAACACGCCCCGGCCTCACGAAAGCAGGATCACATGACCGTTTCCCCCCTTATTTGGGGTATCACCATCGTCGTTATTCTTGGGCTGCTGGCCTTCGACTACTTCTTCCACATCCGCAAGGCCCACGTCCCGTCGCTGAAGGAAGCCGCCATTTGGTCCTCCATCTACGTGGGGTTGGCCGTTGTGTTCGGCATCCTGGTGCTGGTGTTCGGCGGGGCCCAGATGGGCTCGGAGTACTTCGCCGGCTACATCACGGAGAAGGCCCTGTCCGTGGACAACCTCTTCGTGTTCCTGATCATCATGGCGAGCTTCCGGGTGCCGCGTGAAGACCAGCAGAAGGTGCTGCTGTTCGGCATCGTGTTCTCGCTGATTGCCCGTACCGGGTTCATCTTCCTGGGCGCTGCGTTGATCAACTCGTTCGCGTGGGTGTTCTACATCTTCGGCCTGATCCTGCTGCTCACGGCAGGCAACCTGCTCAAGCCCGACGGCCATGGTGACGATCAAGCGAACAACTTCATGATCCGGCTCGCCAAAAGGCTCTTCCACACTACGGATAAGTACGACGGCGACAAGCTCTTCACCGTGGTCAACGGCAAGCGTGCCCTGACTCCCATGCTCCTGGTGATGGTGGCTATCGGTGGAACGGACATCCTGTTCGCGCTCGACTCCATCCCGGCGATCTTCGGCCTCACGCAGAACGTGTTCATCGTGTTCACGGCAACGGCGTTCTCGCTCATGGGCCTGCGCCAGCTGTACTTCCTGATCGACGGCCTGCTGGACCGCCTGATCTACCTCTCCTACGGCCTGGCCGCGATCCTGGCGTTCATCGGCGTCAAGCTCATCCTCCACGCCCTGCACGAGAACAACCTGCCGTTCGTCAACGGCGGCGAGCACGTCAACGTCATCGAGATCTCCACCGGACTCTCACTCAGCGTGATCTGTGGAACCCTGATCATCACCGTGGTGCTGTCCCTGCTCAGCCCCGCCGGCAAGGCCCAGACCGCCATCAACAACGCCCGCCGGCACGCGGTCAACTACCTCGACCTGGACTACACGGCCGATGCCGCAGAACGCGAGCGCATCTACCGCGCACTGACGGCCGAAGAAGCACAGATTGTCCAGATGCCTCTGAAGTACCGGAACAAGGCTAAGGACGTGGACCTGATCCGCGAACAGGTGGCCGAGGCCCACCGCCAGCACGAGGAGTTCCTGCGGCGGTAGTCACCTCCCCAGAAAAGGCGGGCGGCGCCCTGTTCCCAGCGGACAGGACGCCGCCCTTCTTTCTGAAAGTTCTCCATGGGCATGATGCCGGGCTAGGCTGACGATCGTGACTGCTGATGTGGGGGCTCAAATCAATCACCGTCGCGGCCGCTTCTGGCTGCCGCACCTCATAGCGCTCGTGATTTTGGCGCTCTGCTTTGTCTTTGGAGCCCTGACCTTTGAGTCGCTGCCCGATACTGTCGCCACCCATTGGGGACCAAGCGGACGCCCCGATGCCTGGGCCCCGAAATCCTTCGAGGCTGTGTTCTCTCCGTTGATGATGGGCGCGGGTCTTTGCGTCCTCCTGTCTCTAGTCACGGCCTTGGTCCCAAAGATGGTGCAGGTGGACGACGACGCCAGCCTGTGGGAGCGGTATCGCCGAGAAGGAACGATCCGCGGCACTGTGGCGGTTCTGGGCGGCACCTCCGTTCTGATCGCCGCCATCATCGGATTTCTTTCCGTTGCCGGGTGGACGACTCCGGACCATGTTCCCTGGTGGCCGGCGGCTGTAGTCACCGCGCTGTTCCTTGTGGTGATTCCGGTTTCCTATGCGGCGGCTGCCCGTTGGGCACGGCGGACGGCCTCGGCTCAGGGAATTCATCCCACAGCGGCAGAGGAGCAGGAAGAAAAGCTGTGGATCGCGGGCGTCCTTTACAACGATCCAAACGACCCACATCTACTGGTCGCCAAACGCGCCGGAACCGGAGTTGGCTTGACGGTGAACGTGGGCAACACCAGAGGACGCGTCGCTGTCGCCGTTTTCCTGGGCCTTTTTGTGGTGCTTCCAGTCATTCTCGGCGTCGTCGCCGCGCTTTAGGGCCAGACCCAAAACCCCGCGTCACGATCCCCATCCTCACCCCACTCATCTGACAAGACCCAGGCAGATAGAGGGATGACTCATGACCGGAACACAAGAAACCGCGGACCCATCGGTGGGGTGGGTGCTGGCCAGTGACTGGACTCGGCTCAAAGGCAGGAACGTAGAGGTTTACGATCACGGCGAGCTGATTGACCAAGGAACCGTGGAAAGCGTCGCCCCGGACGGGAACCTGCTGTGGCTCGGGTTCCACGGGAATACGCCGCGGCGGATCGTGGAGCGGCTCCGGGAGACGTGTGTGCGGATCCTGCCGGACTAGTACGTCCGCGCCCGGGAGCTATCCCAGCAGGCTTCCGTGGTGCCCTGGCAACGCGGCCACGCTCATCACGGTCTTCCCGCGGCCCTTTCCCCGGATAGCATCCACGCGCCGGACACAGCGTTCCACGGCGGCACGGCCTGCCGCGCTCCCGTCCAGGAGAATGTAGATCCGCGACTCGTGGAGGGTTGCTTTCCCCCGCACGGGTGTCAGCTCCGATTTCAGGATCTGGCCAATGTCGGCGAGCACGTCCCAGCCGAGAGGGTACGAGTCCCACTCCAGGGCAAGCGTCGCCAACTCCGCGCCGCCCTGCTGGGTCAGCCCATACAGGGACAGGTCCAAGAGCAACTGTTCAAAGTGCGCCAGCGTGGGCAGACCGGTCCTGGGGTCCACGCAGGCAATCGGCTGGATGCGTTCGCTTTCGAAGGTCCACCCTTCCACGAGGTCGCGCATGGTTTCTTCACAGACGGGCAGCTCGGCAGCGCTGAAGAAGGCGCTCATGTCCACCATGGTTTCCTTGACGCCAACGCCATGGTACGCCCGGGCCGCACCCAAAAGGCGTGCGGCTTCGGGGAGCGCGCGTGCCGCCTGACAGGCCCGGATCACGCCGTCCACTTCGGGGACAAGCCAGTCGCCGGGGTACCGCCAACCAGCTTGCTTGCTGTGTTCCTGCCACCGGTCGCGCAAGAGCACGGGATTACCGCTGCCGCCGCCGGAGATGTGAAGAGGGTTACTCATACCGATACAGTGCCTGACCTCAGGAATCGTGACGCGTTTTTCGAGGAAACTCCCAGCGAGGTTTCTACGCCTCCGCAGGCTTGCGCCAGAGAACGGACAAGACAATCACCAACGCACTCAAACCCAGCATAACCAGCACCATGAGACCCCAGTTGGCCTGGTTCACCCCGGGCCCATAGAACACCCCGATCAGCACGGTGGCCGTGATGGCTCCCAGGTACCGGCAGGTCTGGAAAATGCCGGCGGCCACACCCCGTTCCTCAGGACGGGCCGATACATACAAGCCCTGGTTCGACGCGGTGCTCACCGCCCCGTACGGAACACCCATCACAGCGGTGAGCACCAGCACCAGCGGGGGCCACAGCGAGAGTGTCAGCAACCCCAGCGCCGCCGAAGCACCAGCCAGCACCACCACCCCGGTGATGAGCACGGTCCGCACGCCGAACCGCTCAATCAGCCGAACCGTCAGCGGCGTCACCAAAACCGACATGGACGCAAGGGGCAGCATGAGCAGGCCTACCAGACCGGCGTCGTAATTCCCTGCTTCCTGGAGCAACTGCGGAAGGCCGAAGAACGCAAAATAGTAGACACCGCTGAACACCACAAACACCAGGTACACCAGCAGCAGCGGCCGGTTGCGGCCCAGCAGGCGGAGGTCCAGGAACGGCGGCTTGAAGCGAAGCTCCCGCCACGCGAAAAGCGCACCAACCACCAAGGCGCCGCCCAACAGGTACCAGCGATACCCCGGCAGCACGTTGAGCAGCGCCATCATGGCGAGCATCAGGGACACCACAAAGGCGAGGATGCCGGGGATGTCCGAATCGCGGATGAGGGTGCCCAGTGAGCCGGTTTCCCGTCCGACGTCGGCGGGTGCGGTCCGCTGCACGATCAACAGGGCGAGCAGCGCCAACGGCACGTTGATGACAAACAGCGCCTGCCAGTCGAACAAGCTCACCAGCAACCCGCCCACCACAGGGCCGACAGCGGCCGCAGATGTGTTGGCCATCTGGATCCGGCCCAGCGGCCGCGTGGACGGAACCTTGGCCAGCCGGCTCAGTTCGGTAACCATGACGACGGCGGACGGGTACGCCGTGGCGGTTCCCACCGCCATGAGGGCCCGGGCCACGCAGACCAGCGCAAAGTTGTCCAGGAATGGCGCGACCGCACATGTCACCGCCACGAGCGCCATGCCGAAAGTGAACAACCGGCGCGGACCGAAGCGGTCGGCGAGCCTGCCCATCAACGGCTGCCCGGCGGCGGACGCAAGGTAGAAGGCCGTGATGACCCACGTAACCGTGGCGACGTCGAGCGAGAAGTCCTCCCGCAGCACCACCAAAGCCACGGCAATCATGGACGAATTCAGTGGATTCAGCGCGGTGCCGATGCTGAGCGCAGCGATGGCCAGGCCGGGACGGGATGTGTTGCTCACCCACCCAAGTCTGCTCCATGGTTGCCTCGGGTCACGAACGCGAGCCGGTGGGTGGACACACCCAGTTACCCGGCAGAAGCACGCCTACTCCTCGAAGTGGGTGGTCACTTTCCCGGAGGACACAGCCGCAATGATCGACTGGGCCAGGTGGCGCAGCTTGATGTTGCGGTTGCTGGAGGCGGTCCGGAGGATGGTGAACGCTTCCTCCTGGCTGCAATGGTTCTGCGCCATGATGGCACCCACCGCCAGGTCAATGACCGTGCGGGACTGCATGGCAGCTGTGAGGTCGTTTTTGGCGTCGCTGAGCTGGGCGATCTTGAGGGCGAGGCGCAGGGACTTGGAAGCGTGCGAGGCAAAGACCTCTGCACGTTCCACGTCCGTGGGGCTGAACGCATTGGGCCGCTCTGAGTAGAGGTTCAGCGAGGCACGGGTGTCGCCCTCCACCATCAGGGGGACCGTGAGGACCGACCGCAGCCCCTGGTCGGCGGCTGCCTCCACGTACTCAGGCCAGCGGTCTTCGCGGAGGAGGTCCGGCACCATCATGGACGAGAGCTCGTCCATGGCGGTGAGGCACGGGCCATCGAGGGTGTTCTGGAGTTCATCCAGCACCCGGGCCCGGTCGTCACTGCTGGCTGCCGTGGCCGACTTCTTCCGGCGCTGAACGGTGATGCCACAGTAGACGGGAGACTTGGGGTTGGAGAGGCTCTCTGCGGAGAACTGGGCGAGGTCGCTGAGAAAGGCCTCGACATCTTCGCTGCCCAGGACGAGATCCAGAAAATATCCGTTCTGGAGAGCTTCCTGCTCAGGGCGGGGGTTGACCATGTGTGACGTTCCTACTGACTGAAAAGCGTCCCCAGCAGACAGCAAAGGAGCGAATTTGCCGCCCTCTGCAAAACGGTCTGAAAACACCTTATCGCCCAACGTTCACCGGTACAAAGTGCGGCACGACCTGCGGTTTCATGAACCTCACACGCTGCGATCTGTCAACTCACCGAGGGTGTCACTCCGGACAGAAAGTAAGTAGGCTTACTTTAGTAGGCGGGTCCGACACGCGGACCGGTTCTCGGAAAGGAGACATCTGATGGGCGTAGGAGACAGCATCCGCAATGCAGCCGAAAACGCAATGGAAGATCTGGCAGGAACCTCCGACCCGGTGAACAAGGGACGGGTGCCGGAACCCAACGAGAAAGAGGACGATATCCACGTCCATTCCTCCCTCAGCGAAGGGTCCAACGCCAACGACTCCGACACCCCGGAGGAACAGGCCCGGCGGACATCCGGCCACGCCGCATCGGCAAGACCTTCCACCGGCGGCACGGATACCGGAGACACCTTCGCGGGCCGCGGCGGCGTGGACACCGACAGCGACGTGAACCAGGACCGTGAAGGGGATGCGAACATGCCGGCAGCTTCCGGTGACGTCCCCGGCCCGGCAGGCCTTCCCGACGGTGACCCGGACGCCTTGCGCGCGGACCCCTCAGAGGGCGGCGAAGACCCCTCCACCAGCATGGGCCGCGGGTAGCACTCCCGGGCGCTGCTGGATATCGGCTGAGCGGGGGCCGCGACGGACCCTAAGCGCAACGGACCTTAAGAAGGCACCGCCGCCGTGGACCCCCGCTCCACCAATTCCGTGCCAAGTTCGATCCGCTTCGGTAGCTCTTCATCCCCCTCCAAGTGCCGGAGCAGCGCACGCATGGCCGTCTCAGCCATCTGGACCACGGGCTGGCGGATGGTGGTCAGCCCGGGCTCGATCCACTCGGCGGCGGGGATATCGTCGAAACCGATGATGGACAGGTCCTCCGGGATCCGCAGGCCGGCCGAGCGCGCGGCCCGATAGGCACCCAGGGCCTGGGCGTCGTTGCCGGTGAAGATCGCGGTGGGCCTCTTCTTCAGCGCCAGGAGGGAGCGGGTCCCCTTCTCCCCCGACTCGATGGAGAAGTCACCGGGCACCATCAGGCTCGAATCCACATCCACCCGGGCCCGGCGCAGCGCAGCCAAATACCCGTCCTCGCGGGCACCACTGCACTGCAGGTCCTCACGTCCGCCGATCATGCCGATGCGCGTGTGTCCCAGCTTCAGCAAATGCTCCGTGGCTGAAAACGCTCCATCCCAGTTGGCCGCCCCCACGGTCATCAACTCCGGACCGGGCTGGCCCACGGGATCGATCAGGATGACGGGGATGCCCAGCGACTTGATGCGCTGGATCTGCTTGGGGTCCAGTTCATAAACCGCCAGCAGCACGCCGTCGGACTTCCGCTCTGCAAGGTTCGCCAACCAGGGCCGGATGCGCGAGCCATCCAGGGACAGGCTGCTCACCACGGTGCCGTAGCCGGCTTCCTGGGCAACGCGCTCCACGCCCTCGATGATCTCGCAGGCCCACTCGGACCCCATGCCCGGGAAGACCAGGTCGATCAGCCCGGCCCGCTTCCTGCGCTTGGCCGGCCGCCGGGCGTAGTCGCGCTTGGCAATAATGTCTTCCACTTTGGCACGCGTTGCTGCCGCTACATGGGCATGGCCGTTGAGGACCTTGGACACCGTGGGCACGGACACCCCGGCCTCGCGCGCAATCTCGCCGATGGTTGCCCGCCCCGCGTCCTGCTTGGTTGCCATGAAGCCCCTTTCAGCCGGGGAGTCACCTCCCGGCAACAACAGTTTCGGAAAGTTCCCATGCCTGGATCCGACCGCACATGCCGTAAATTCTGCGGGTTTTCCGTTCGCCCATCGTAGTCCTCGCCTCCTGCATGTAGAAAGTTTCCGCTGCGTCCAGGGCTGCCAACTGCTCAGCAGTGGTGCCCGCCTGCCTCGACGCACCGTCAGCCAGGTATCCACGCCAAGCGTCCGTTCGCCCACGCACCAGCCGCGCGGCAGCGGCATGGAAGTCGGCGAGCGCCGCGACTCCGGCCTCCAGCACGGCGGCTTTGAGGTCCAAATACCCTTCCAACGCCAGATCACGACGACGACGCGCGGCCGCTTCAGCGGTGACGTCACCGCCGTCGGCGTTCTGTGACGAAAGCTGCGCCGCGCGGGCGTAAGCGTCAGAGTCCACGAGGTACCCAGGCGGAAACGTCATGACAGCGTCGCCGTTTTCGGGCAGGCCGGCGTTCTGCATGACCACCAGGACGCGCAGGTCACCGGAGTCGTTGATGGCGCGGTGAACCGTTCCGGGCGTAAACCACACCACTGTTCCGGGTTCCAACGGCGTGGTGGTGAACCCCCGTGAGTCCAGCGTCTCCAGGCGGCCGGTCCCCTGCTGCACCACGTAAGCCTCCGTTGATGCGGTGTGGAGGTGCGGCGATCCTCCCGCGGCTCCGTCAGCTCCCGGCCAGTCATAGATGCTCACCTCGGAAACTGCGGTGGCGCCCGGAAAGGTACTGCACATCAGGACCACGCCTCCAAAGCAACCCGTCCGGCTTCGGCGAGTGCCGCAGCCGAGTCGGCGTCCACGCTGCCGTCCGCAATCACGACGGCGTACCTGTACCTGAGCGGCTCGCCCACCTTGAGCGGGACTTCTTCGCTGAAGAACGGCGCCGAGCCGAGGCAGGCGAACATGGACGAGCGTGCGAACCATTGGTTGGAGGCGCCGGGGTTGGCTTGGTCCTCGACGAAGAGGATGGAGGACTTCCGGCAGGTGTCGTCGTGCTGGCCTGTGAAAGCGATCCACGGTGACCGGGTACCCATGAATTCGTCCGCTCCGGAGCGTGTCTCCGAGCGGAATTCGCCGCCCGTGAAGGAACGGGGACCGCGCCAGAACAGCCCGCCGTAACCTGCGTTGTCGCGGCCTTCCGTGGTGGGGCTGCCGATGGTGATTTCAGTACCGGAAACATTCTCCATGGTGGTGTCGAAGAGCAGCACCCATTCCTCGCCTGAGGGCAGGAGCTGGATGGCGAAGCTCCGTTGTTCTGAAATGAGGGGCTTTCCGGGCGGAGCGGGTTCAAAGGATGTGCCGGGTTCCGCAGGCTGTGCCGTCCACACCAGGGATTCAGTGGCGGTGATCCCTTGCGGCGTTTCCTGGATGCGGGCGAACGCTTCGTGGTTCATGGCACCGTTGTTGTCCAGGTTCGCATACCCGGTGCTGCGGGTGTAGGTGGCGCCGCCCCAGAAGTTGTGCTCGCCCACGTTGGGAAGTGCCCACGACAAGCCTTTGTGCCAAACGTGGTCCCACGGTCGGTAAATGGTGACTTCGTCTCCCCCCAGGGTGGTGAGCGGATGGAAGAAGGGCCGGGGGCTTTCGTACTGGTCGTCCGCGGGCCGGTAGACATAGGTGGCGAGATGCCGTCCGTCGACACCGAAGGTCAACGAGCGTCCGTCATCGAAGTAGCCGATGGTAGTTGTCGGGTCGGTCTGGGCTGCAGTTGTCATGGGAAGGTTCTCCTGATGATGGATTAGGCGCGTGCTGTGGCGGCGAGGACGCTGGTGCCGAGTCCCTCGCCGTCCATGCCGCCATAGAAGGGATGTCCGGGAACGATGTCGCCGCGCTTGACGGGCTGGCCGGTGAAGGCTGAAGCGTAAATGGCGGCAGCGAACTCCAGTGTTTGCCGCGCTGAGGCTGCTCCGGCCGGGAGCGGCAATCCGGCGTCGAGCGCGTCATACATGGCCAGGAACTGGGCGGAGTGGCCGCTGCCCCGGTCGAGCGGTTGGGCGTTCCATGCCGTGGAGACGGGTTCCTCGTGGCCGGGCGCGGCGGTAATGGTCCAGTTGTCGGGGCTGTAGCCGTAGAGGTGGCTGAGTTCAACGGTGGCAAATTCGCAGTCAATGCGGATATCGGACGTCTCCCGCGGGGACAGCAGTGAGTTGATCACGGTGGCCACTGCTCCGTTCCCAAAGCGGACCAGGGCTGCCGAGACGTCTTCGGTGGATGTTGCCCGTGCCTGCCGGGAAGCGAGGGCTGTCACCTCTTCCCATGGGCCCAGGAGATGCAGCAGGAGGTCGAACTGGTGGATGCCGTGGCCCATGGTGGGTCCGCCTCCTTCGGCTTTCCACGTTCCGCGCCAGGGAAGATCGAAGTACTCGTCCGGCCTGTACCAGAGCGTGTCGCAGCGGGCCACCAAGGGACGCCCGAAGTCAGCTCCGCCGATCAGCGTGCGGGCCGCAGCAGAAGCGTCGCCAAAGCGGTGCTGGAACACACAGGAGAACTGGGCGCCACCGCGCGCCTGTGCCGTGGTCAGGCGGTCGAAGTCGGCCAGGCTGAGGGCCGGTGGCTTTTCCGACAGGACGTGGGCTCCGGCTTCGAGGCACTCGATGGCCTGGTCGATGTGCAGCATCGGCGGGGTGCAGAGGTGGACGATGTCAGGCTTGGCCTCAGCGAGCAGCTCGCCCAATTGTGTGTAGCGACCGGGGATACCGTGCTCGTCGGCAAAGGACTGGAGCCGGTGGTCGTCCACGTCGCATGCTGCAACCACGTGGGCGCGCCCTTCGGCGCGGGCCAGGTTGGCGGCATGGACGGCAGCGATACCGCCCGTTCCGACGATGGCAACTCTGTAGGTGTTCATGGGAATCTTTCTGCTGAGAGGTCGGAAAGTTTCTGGTTTGGGGACGCGCCCGGAAAGCTCACGCACACAACAGCGGTGTCCCCAGGGGCGCGGAGGATCGCTGGCATGTCGGTTGATGCGTCAGTAGCCAGTCAACACTTTTGGCTCTGGAAAGTAAACACAACTTTCTGATAGTTTCTAAAAACTTCCTCCCAACCCAAGGAGCACCCAGTGACCAGCGGCGCCGCCGAAAAGCAAGCACTTGCCCGCATGCCCGCCCAGGACGTGGTGGAACATCTCATCCGTGAAATGACGCTCGAAGAAAAGCTCGCCCAATTGGTCGGCGTCTGGGTCAATGCTTCAACGGACGGTGATTCTGTGGCCCCGCTGCAGAACCACATGGCCGGTGACTCAAGAACGTGGGACGAGGTGATCGCCCAGGGCCTGGGCCAGATCACCCGGATGTACGGCACTGTTCCTCTGGAACCCTCCGAGGGCGCGCGACGACTTGCCGCCGCCCAGGAGCAGATCGTTGCTGCGTCCCGATTCGGCATTCCGGCACAGGTCCACGAGGAATGCCTTGCCGGCCTGGCGGCGTGGAAGGCGACAGCGTTCCCGGTGCCCCTTGCCTGGGGTGCCTCATTCAACCCCGAACTGGTGCGTCTTATGGCGTCCCGGATTGGACGGTCCATGCGCTCCCTCGGTGTCCACCAGGGCCTGGCTCCCGTGCTGGATGTGGTCCGTGACCTCCGGTGGGGCCGCGTGGAGGAGACCATCGGCGAGGACCCCTACCTGGTAGGCACCGTGGCCACTGCCTACGTTCAGGGCCTTGAGTCCACGGGCATCGTGGCGACACTCAAGCACTTTGTCGGCTACTCCGCTTCCCGGGCAGGCCGGAACCACGCGCCGGTCTCCATGGGACCGCGCGAGCTCGCCGACGTGATGCTCCCGCCGTTCGAAATGGCCATCCGCCATGGCGCGCCCCGTTCGGTGATGCACGCTTATACCGACGTCGACGGCGTACCTGCCGCCGCGAACCGCGCACTTCTGACGGGGCTGCTTCGTGAGGATTGGGGCTTCACCGGGACTGTCGTTGCCGACTACTTCGGGGTCGCCTTCCTGGACGTCACCCATGGTGTGGCCGCAGACTCCGGTGACGCTGCCGTGCTGGCCTTGACGGCCGGCGTTGACGTTGAACTTCCAACCGTGAACTGTTTCGGTGGGCCTCTGCTGGCCAAGGTGCGTGAGGGAGTTGTGGACCAAACCACCGTGGACGAAGCCCTGCGAAGGGTGCTGCGGCAGAAAGCCGAGCTGGGGCTTTTGTCCCCGGACTTCCGTGCAGAACCACCCGCCCTGTCCGGACCCGTTGGCCTGGATCCTGCAGAGGACCGGGAACTGGCGCGGGAGCTGGCGGCGCAGTCGTTGGTCCTGCTGAGCAACCGGACCTTCAAGGGACAGCCAGCATTGCCGCTAACCCCCTCCGGCCCGGTGGCCGTTGTTGGCCCCTTGGCTGATGACCCCTTCGCCATGCTCGGGTGCTACTCGTTCGATGCCCACGTGGGTGCATCGCACCCCGACGTACCCATGGGAATCTCCGTCCCCTCGGTGGCAGCCGTGGCAGCCGGCCGGTATGACTCTGTTGCGGTGTCGGTAACCGGAAACTGCGAGTCGGCCACCGGGGAACAGATCGCGGACGCCTGTGCCACTGCGGCTTCTGCGGACACGTGCGTGATCGTGGTCGGCGACAACGCCGGCTTGTTCGGCCGGGGCACGTCGGGCGAAGGCAACGACGCCGCCGGCCTGCAGCTTCCCGGCGACCAGCACGAGATGCTGGACCGCATTCTGGCGGTGTGCGGCGAAACGGGAACCCGGTCAGTGATCGTGGTCCTCAGCGGCCGGCCCTATGCCTTGGGCGACTTCGTGGATCGCGCCGACGCAATCGTTCAGGGCTTTTTTCCTGGCGAAGAAGGTGCCGCCGCCGTATGGGACGTGCTGACCGGCGTCGTGAATCCGTCCGGCAAGCTGCCCGTCTCCGTGCCACGCTCCCCCGGCGGCCAGCCCGGCACTTACCTGCATTCGAAGTTGGCCGGCCCCACAGAAGTCAGTGCCTTGGATCCGTCCCCGTTGTTCGCTTTTGGTCACGGCCTCTCCTACACGACCTTTGACCTCTCGGACCATGGTTGCAGCGCCCCCACCATGTCCACGGAGGGAACGCTCACGCTGTCCTGCCGTGTGACCAACACGGGGTTCCTGCCGGGAGCGGAAATCGTGCAGCTCTACCTGGAAGATCCGGTGGGCGAGGTCGTCCGTCCGGTGCGCGAGTTGATCGGTTATGCCCGTGTCGAACTGGACGCCGGAGCTTCCGCCGTCGTCGAATTCGAGGTACACGCAGACCGCACGTCCTTCACGGGCCTGGATCTGGAGCGCGTGGTGACCCCGGGGTTGGTGAAGCTGCACGTCGGGACATCCAGCAGCCACTACGCCGCCACCCACGAGGTCATCCTGGACGGCGTGCGCCGGGTGGTTGGCTTTGACCGTCAGATGCTGACGCCGGCCAGGGTCCGGATGGACTGACTCCGGCTCAGGCCATCCGGGCGTCAGCTTCCGGGTCGCGGCGGGAACTGAGCATGCCGGCGATCTTCTCCTCCAGCGCTGCCACGGTCGCTTCCGGAAGGACGATCAATCCGTCGAGTTCCTTGCGGGCCCGTTTGTAGGCCGTCTGCCGCTCCGCCGGGGTAGCGGCAACGTCCTCGGCGATCCGCAGCAGCTTCCTTGCCGTTGCCAGCCGTTGGCGTTCGGGCCCGGTGAAGTTGCCGTCCTTGATCCGCCGTGCTTCGCGCTCGGCTATGTCAAAGGCAATCTCGTAGCTGTGGACGGCTGCCCGGTATTCCGCCAGCCTGGCCGCCGTGGTGATGTCCGCGGCAGCGGAAGGCCGGACTCCGTCGGCTTCCTTCTTCGCCCGGAGGAACGCTACGGTCAGGGGTTCGCGGACATCCGTCATCAGCGGGAAATCGATGAGCTTTCCGACGTCGAGTTCGTAGTCCAGCCACTTGTGGTTGACGGCATCATGGGCGGCCATAAGCGCTGCGACTTCCGACTGGCTGGCTTGCTCCGCGATGGCCTGCTGGTTCTTGAGCTTGTACAACTCCACCTTGCGGCGGTGGCGCCGTTCGCTGGCCCTTGACCATGACTTGGCCCAGCCGCCGGCCACCCCGCCAAAGACGAACACGAGCCACCAGTAATTACCGACAAAGTCGAAGAAGGGTTCCACAGAGCCATCCTCCCACCGCCGCGGACCGGGCCTCAACGGTGGACCGGTGAAGGTTCGGCGTCCATGGGCTCCGAAGCTCGGCCCCAGCATGACGAATCCTTAGCCTCGACATATTTTGCCATTAGCGATCCTTTTGACTGGGTATGCTCGTCCGGACCGTTAGTGCTATCCGGAAGGACCTGCCGTGACCACCACGAATGACCACAACGACGTGGCCTCCACCCGCCCCCTGAACATCGTCGTCGCGGGATCCACCAGCGCCGCCGGCCAGGCCGTGGTGACCGCCCTGCTCAAGGCCGGCGCCAAGGTCGCCGCCGTGGATCTCGATGCTGCGAGGCTTGAGGTCCTGGCCGCGTCCCACCCCGGCGTTGCCACCTACACCTGCAACCTGGCGAACCCGGAATCAGTGGCGAAGCTTGCCGCCTCGGTACACAACGACCTCGGCCCCGTGGACGGACTGATTCACCTCGTGGGCGGCTGGAGGGGTGGCGAAGGCATCACGGGCCAGAAGGATGAGGACTGGGACGTCCTGCACACCAGCATCATGACCACCCTCCGGAACACCTCGCGCACCTTTTACCCCGACCTTGAAGCCTCACCGCGCGGCAGGTTGGCGATCGTATCGGCCACTACGGCCGCCAAACCCACGGCTTCCGGCGCCGGCTACTCGGCCATCAAGGCTGCATCCGAGGCATGGGTCCTCGGCGTGGCCGACGGCTTCAATGCCGCACAGTCCGGCCACAAAACCGAGCCCAGGGAGCAGACCTCCGCGGCAGTGGTGTTCGTAGTCAAGGCCCTGCTGGATGACGCCATGAAAGACGCTGCACCGCACCGCAAGTTCCCGGGCTACACGCACGTCAACGAACTCGCCGAACACATAGCAGCCCTCTTCACCGCCCCGGCCGCGGACCTGAACGGGACCCGGCAGCACCTGGGCTAGCTGCGCTGTCGCACCCTGTAGCTAGCATGGCTGTCATGGACCAGCGACTGCACTTCATCACCTTTGCCACGCCTGATCTGGACCGGGCCCGTGCCTTCTATAAGGACGGGCTCGGTTGGGATCCACTGATGGACGTCCCGGGCGAGATCATCTTCTTCCAGGTGGCCCCCGGACAAGTACTCGGGCTCTTCGATGCCGACAAGTTCAACCAGGACCTGGGCGGCTCGGCGGCAACCACCGGCGTCAGCGGCGTGACGCTTTCACACAACGTTGGCAGCGAGGCAGCGGTGGCCAGCACCATCGAGCAATTGAAAGCCGCTGGCGGCACCGTCCTCAAACCGGCCCAGGCGGGCGACTTCGGAGGCATCTTCCACGGCCACGTCAAGGACCCCAACGGCATCGTCTGGGAAATTGCGTTCAACCCGGGCTGGCGGATCGACGACGCCGGCACGGTGGTTTTCGGATAAGCACTGCCTTGAGATACTTCGGCTTGTGGCATACCAAGAGCATTCTTGGGCTGGCTAAGTGGCTCAATCCTTGCGCAATACCCTGCTGCTAGGGCATTCTGGAATACCAAAAGTTGACGTCTGCCCTGCGGCAGCGCGTCGGCATCCCCTTGCCCAGGAGTACAACGATGTGCCTTCACGACCACACCTCAGCACCTACGCCGAAGGGTGAACTGCCTCGCCGCGGAATCCTCGCCGGAGCCGCCGCGCTGGCCGGAATCTCGGTAGCAGGAATCGCCAGCCAACTCGCAACAGCCCCTGCAGCCAAGGCTGACAACCCCAATTCCGGCCCCAACTACCCCGGCCAGCCGCTCACTGTTCAGGCCGTCATCATCGAGGGCGGAACGGTTGTCGACCCCAAGACCGGCGACGCCGTGGCCGACGGTGTCGTGGTTCTCGACGGCGGTAAGGTGACCGCAGTCGGAAGCCGGGATGAGACGCGCAAGGCTGTTGCCGCCGTCGTGAACCGCGCCCGCGTGCTGAACGCCTCCGGCCGGTGGGTCCTGCCGGGGTTGGTGGATGCCCACGTCCATGCAAATGCGCTGGCAGACGCCCGCCTCCTCCTCCAAGGTGGTGCCACCAGCGTCCGCAGCGGTTCGAGCACGTTCTACCAGGACATTGCCCTGGCCGCCCTGCCGTCGTGGGCACCGGGCGTTTCACCCCGCATGACCCCCGCCGGCCTCTTCATTTCACCGGATCAAGGCGACTCGCTTCTGGCCGATCCGGACCTGGCTTCCCTGGCCACCATCAGCGGCGGCATCACCGAAACGCAGGATCTGGCCTACCTCACCCGGGTCAACATCAAGCGCGGGGCAAAGGTCATCAAGACCCGGGCCAATCCGCGCGCAGGCCTGCCCGAACAGGACCCGCGCGAGTTGGTCTATGACGTGGAGCAGATCGGCGCGATCGTGAAGGCCGCCAAGGGCGCCGGCGTCCTGTGCCATGCCTACAGTGCGGAGGGTATCGACGGCGCTGTCCGGGCCGGGGTGAAAAGCATCGAGCACGGCGTTTTCGTATCGGAGCAAACCATCCAGGAGATGGCCCGGCGGGGCACCTTCTTTACCCCCACCATGGATGCCATCACCAGCATGGCCGGGTCCAGCAACCCCGTCCTGGCTGCCCGCGGCAAGGAATACACCCCGATCCTCCAGGCCGCCGTGCGCGCTGCGAAAGATACCGGCGTCACGATCGTTGCCGGTACCGACTCCTTTGGCACCGACGTCACCCCGATCGGCACAGAGGCGCGGCTCCTGGCCGAAGCAGGCCTGTCACCCCTTGAGGCACTGCAGGCGGCCACAACCAACGCGGCCCGCTTGCTTGGCCGCGGTGACGAGGTGGGCAGGCTGGTTCGCGGCTCTGCTGCCGACGTTGTAGTGGTGGACGCGGACCCGTTGACGGATGGCACCGCTCTGGAGAAGGTCAGCACTGTCGTCGCGCAGGGAGCCGTGGTCAGGACGAACCTCTAACTGGCCGGTTGGGGCTCCCGTGCGGTGGTAAACCGGCTCTCAACGAGCCTGAGCAATGGGCGCGAGTTCAAGCACAGGAGATACACCACCAAGCCAACAACAAACAGCATCAGCCAGGCTGTGGTGGACAGCAGCACAAAACCGGTGACGAAGAGTATGCCTGCGTTCCCGAGGGACACGCGTTTGTGGGCACCGAGGCTGTAGGCGGCGAGCCGGTGGATGTCCACGGTCCGGAAGGTGAAACGGGACAGTAGCAGGAAGGCGTGGGCTGCCGCCGTGCCCACCAGGATGCCGAGTCCCAGCAGGCCCGCCCGGGCAGCAACCGTTTCAGGGTTGCTGCCCGGCAGGCTGAGGAGGTTGGCGCAGATGACAGCAAGGACGCCCAGGTAAGGCAACCCCACCACCAGCGCCTGTCCGAAATTGTTCCGGTAAGACCCCAGGAAGTCCCGGAACACCCCTGTGTCCTCTCGGGCAATAAGGCGGTTGAAGGCGTAGCAGGCAGCAACAACCGACGGCCCGGTCAGGAGCAGCGGCAGCAGGGCGAAGGGCCCGATCACGCCGACGAGCAACGGCGACACAACCAGGAGGATGTTGGTGGCCAGCAACAGGCCGCCGACGATCATCACGCCCTGGACGGTACCGGCGGCCTTGAACAGGGCACCGGTTCCGAACTCTGCTTTCCTTGCTGTCATCAGCTGCTCCTGTCTGAAAACTACTTCTTGTCCGCGTAGGCCTTGTACGCCTTGTTGGCGAGATCTACGTATTTGGCCATACCCTTGCTGTCCAGTTCCTTGACGTAAGCATCGAACTCGCCCATGCCCCGCTGACCGGTGATGAACTTGAGTGCGTTCTGCTTGACGTGGTCCTTGAGCGGGGTGAGTGCCAGCGTCGCTTGTTCGCGGTCCACATCATTGAACGGAACCGGCGGCGCAACGGGCCGGGGAGTCTTGGCCTTCATGGCGTCCTGGAAGGCGAGTTCTTCGTCATTGAACGTCGAATGCAGCAGTTCCGTAGGCCCGCCGTAGGCGAAGTTACCGCCGGAGAAGCCGTAGTCCACCCGCAGGTCCTTGGTCCCGGCGGGGTTGAGGCCCTGGAAGTTGATGTCGGCCGCAAGCTTCCGCTTGCCACCTTCCTTGGTGAAGGTGGTGCCCTCCACGCCCCATTTGCTGAACTCCTGCCCGGCATCGCTGTAGAACAACCAGTCGATGTACTGGATCAGGGCAACAAACGACTCCTTGTCCTTCACGGACGAATTCAGCATGATGCCGTTCTCCAGGCGTGTTCCGCCAATAATGTCCCCCTCCGGTCCCCCCGGAACCGTGATCTTTCCAATCTCGAAGTTGCCCTTGCCCAGAGACTGTTCCATGGACGTGCGGTAGGTGATGACGTTCTGCGAATTGGCGCTGATGACGAACGACTTTCCGGAGACAAACTTCTGAATGGCGGCGTCGTCGGTCTGCGTAAAGCTCTCCGGATCCATCAGACCTTCAGACACCAGGGAGTTGAAGTACGCGACCAGGTCTTTGAACTTCTCCGATCCGGCGGCGAAGCCGAATTCCTTCTTGTCCTGGTCGAACAGGAGCCCGTCAACCAGGCCCCATCCCGCGACCGTTCCAAAGGTCGGTGCTGCGAAATTCAGGACGCTGTCACCCTTAAAACGATCGGAGAACGGGATGACATCCGGGTAGGCCTTCTTGAGTGAGCGGAGTACCTCGCGGAACTCATCCCAGGTCTTGGGCTCGGACAGGCCTTCCTTTTTCAGGATGTCCTTGCGGAAACACAGCGAGTAGTCAGGCCACAGCTCCTCGTGCAGGCCGGGAAGCACGTAGTACTTGCCGTCTTCCTGGGTAAGGGCCTCGATTTCCGGTTCGAGCTTCCATTTCTTGACCTTGTCCTGGAAGTGCGGCATCAGGTCCACGTAATCACTGACGGGCAGCACGGCACCGGCGGACACGAAGGCCGATTCCTGTCCGGGGTAGGTCTTGGCGATGATTTCCGGCGCGCTGCCGGAGCTGATGAGGAGGCTGCGCTTCTGTTCGTAATCGCTGTTGGGAACGATGGTGGGTTCAAGGGTGACGTTGTTGTCCTTGGCCATCTTGGTGAAGAGCAGCCAGTCCTTCTTGTAGGGGTAGGTCGGCTGGTCCGAGAACAGGAAGGTGAACGTCAATGGCTGCGTCGCCTTGAAGGTGTCTCCGACGCCGAAGCTGTCCATGGCGCCCGTCCGGTTCTTCGAGGTATCCACTTTCTCCGTGGTGTCCGCATCGCATGCGGTCATGACCAGGCCGATCGTGACCACGGACGCCAGGCCCAGGAAGTCCCTCCTGCGGAACTCTCGTTTGGTGATCATTGGGTGTCCTTTCATAAGGGTTATTCCTTGACGGAGCCGAGCATCACGCCCGAGAAGAAGTACTTCTGGACGAAGGGATAGACACAAAGGATGGGGATGACGGTCAGCACGATCGTGACCGACTGGATGTTGGCCGCGATCTGCCCAACGTTCTCTGCCGTGCCGCCTGCCGATCCGGCCGTGGTGACCCCGGCAATCATGTTGCGGAGGTAGATGGTGACGGGGAACAGGTCCGGGTTGTCCAGGTAGAGGAACGCCTGGAACCACGAGTTCCAGTTGGCCACCGCATAGAAGAGGACCATGGTGGCAACAATCGCCTTGCTCAGCGGAAGGACAACACGGAACAGGATCCCGTACTGGGTCAAGCCATCAATGGAAGCCGCCTCTTCCAGTTCGCGGGGCATGTTCTCGAAGAAGGACTTCATGATGAGCAGGTTGAAGACGCTGATGGCATTCGGCAGCACGACGGCCCACAGGGTGTCCCTCATTCCCAAGGAACTGATGAGCACATAGTTGGGAATGAGGCCGCCGTTGAAGAACATGGTGAAGACCGCCAGCCCGATGAACAGGCTTCGGCCCTTCAAGTCCTTCTTGGCGATCGCATAGGCAAACGAGGTGGTCAGGACCATGGAGATGGCGGTGGCCACCACGGTGTACAGCACGGTGTTGCCGTAGTTGGTCCAGAAGGCGGAGTCCGCCAGGATCAGCTTGTAGGTCTCGGTGTTGAAGCCCAGGGGGAACAGGTTGACCTGCCCGGCATTGATGAAGCCTTCACTCGAGAAGGACTGGGCAATGATGTTAAGGAAGGGATAGACGGTCAGAAAGACCACCAGCAGCAGGAACACCAGGTTGAAAGCCCGGAACACCCGCATGCCGGTGGACACTTTCATGTCCGAAAGGAGCACACCGCGTTCGGCTCGTGAAGTTTTGCTCACCAGAGGCTCGTTCCTGCGACGCGTTTGGAGATCGCGTTCGCTGAGAGGATCAGCGTGAGGCCGATGACGGATTCAAACATTCCGATCGCAGCCGCGTAGCTGAAGTTGCTGGATTCCAGGCCCACCCGGTACAGGTAGGTGGAGATGACATCGGAGGTCGCGTAGTTCAGCGGGTTGTAGATCAGGAGGATCTTTTCGAAGCCCACCGCCATGAACGTGCCGATGTTTAGGATCAGCAGGGTAATGATCGTCGGGCGAATCGCCGGCAAGGTGACGTGCCAGGTCTGTTGCCATCGGTTGGCCCCATCGATTCTGGCGGCCTCGTACAAGGACTCATCCACCCGGGTCAGGGCGGCCAGGTACAGAATGGCCCCCCATCCCATGGTCTGCCACACCTCGGAACTGATGTACATGGGCCTGAACCAGGAGGGGTCCTGCGTGAAGTTCACGGTGTTGCCGAACAACGCCTCCGAAATCTGGTTGACGGTTCCCGTCAATGAGAAGTTCTGGAGGATCATGCCGGCGATGATCACCACGGACATGAAATGCGGCAGGTACGCCACGGTCTGGACGAACTTCTTGAACTTCTGCGAGCGCAGCTCGTTGAGCATCAGGGCAAAGATGATCGGCATCGGGAAGCAGAACACCAATGTAAGGACGCCCAGGATGATGGTGTTTTGGAACGCCTGCCAGAAGCTGGGATCGTTGATGAAGAGGGTGATGTATTTGAAGCCCACCCACTTCTCGCCGAAGATGTTGCCGCCGGGCTGGAACTGGCGGAAAGCGATCACGTTCCCGGCCATTGGCAGGTACCGGAAAACCAGGAAGTAGGCCAGTGGTAGCGCTAACAGTGTGTACAAACGCCAATCGCGTTTGAACGCCAGCTTCCAGCTTCCGGGTTTGTCACGCCGCTTCTGCTGCGGCTTGTCCTCTACGGCCCCGGAAGGAGGAGCGTCCATTCTCAGTGCCATGCTCCCGCTCCTTCCGCCAGCACCAGGACGCCGTTGGCTTCCAGCTCAACCGGCCCCTTAACCGCGCGTCCGCTGAGGAGGTCCGTACCGCCGTCGAGCACGTCCACCCGGGCCGGCGCGTCATTGTGGTTGAGGACCATAAGGAAGCTGCGGCGGATGCCCTCAGCGTTGATAGCGTCACGACGGCGGGCCTGGACTCCTGCGGGGGCGTCCAGTACCGGTTCCACGCCTGAGGCCTGGAGTTCCTCATCGAGCAACTGCCGGAGCAGGTCGTCGTCTACGCGTGCTGACAGATACAGGGCAGTCCCCCGGCCAAAGGAGTTGCGCGTGACGGCTGGAGACCCCGCGAGCCGGCCCGAGGCGTAGCTGGCCACGACGTCCGCTGTTACGGCATGCAAGTGCTCGGTCCAGTAGCCTGCGGATGACGTTCCACGGTCGGCCGTCACGAGCTTTACGCGTTCATCCTCGCCTGCAAGGGGATGCATCTCCTCGCTCCATGCACCCAGGACGTTCCGTAGCGCGCCGGGATACCCACCCAGGCGGATCGTGTTGTTTTCGTCCACGATGCCGGACAGGTAGGAGACCACCAGCCGGCCACCGCCCGTGACGTAGTCCTCGAACCCAGCGGCCGCCTCATCGGTGAGGAGGTACGACGCCGGCATGATGACCAGGCTGTACTGGGACAGGTCGCTGGTGGCGTTGACGAAATCAACGGTCACGTTTGATTCGAAGAGCGGACGGTAGAAGCGAAGAACTTCGGTGGCGTAGTTCAAATCGGAGCGGGGTGAGTTCCCCAATTCAAGGGCCCACCAGCAGTCCCAATCGAAGACGATTGCCACCCTTGCCGCGGACCGGGTGCCCGTAAGGCCGGCCAGTGACTTCAGTTCCTGGCCCAGTTGGCACACCTCGCGGAAGATCCGGGTGTTGGGACCGGCGTGGTTGACCATAGCCGAGTGGTAACGTTCCGTGCCACCCCGGGCCTGGCGCCACTGGAAGAAGAGGATCGAATCAGCGCCCTGGGCTATGGCCTGGTAGGAGCCCAGCCGCATCTTTCCCGGAAGCTTGGATACGTTGATGGACCACTGGCTCACCGCGCCCGTAGCCTGTTCCATGACCAACCACGGCTGGCCGTGGCGCAGTGAACGCATGAGGTCGAAGTTGAGCGCAGCTGCGATATGTGCGTCGTCTTCGCGGGGATCGGGGTAGATGTCCAGCGCGGCGGCGTCTTCTTCCGCCGCCCATGCCCAGTAGTCATTGGTTTTGTAGAACCGCATGAAGTTGGTGACGATCGGCAGGTCCGGGCTGTGCTTGCGGAGGATGTCGCGTTCAGCCTTGAAGTGCTCCAGCATGCTGTCCGAGGTGAAGCGGTGGAAGTCCAGGCGCCGCGAGGGATTGGACCATGTTCGCGGCTGGGCGGGCACCCGGACCTGTTCCCAGGCGGTGTAGAGCTGCCCCCAGACCGCGGTGCTCCAGGCCTCGTTTAGCGCCTCCAAGGACTCGTATTTACGCTGCAGCCATTCACGGAACGCTTTCTCCGCCCAGGGGCCGTAGGACGCCGGACCGTATTCATTGCCGACATGCCACATCCGGAGCGCAGGGTGGCCGGAATAGCGCTCGCCCATCTTGTCCGCCAAGGCCAGGGACTTCTCGCGGTAAACGGGGTGGGAGACATCAAAGTGCTGGCGTGACCCGAAACCGAAGATACTGCCGTCCGCGCGTTCGGGCATGATGTCCGGGTGCTGTTCAACGAGCCAGGCGGGCGGGACGGCGTCCGGGGTGGCGAGGTCCACGCCGATTCCGTGCTCATGCATCAGGTCCATGACCTCGTCGAGCCATTCGAAATCGAACACGCCGTGGCTGGTCTCCAACCGGCTCCATGAAAAGACCGCCAGGGTCACGAGGTTTACGCCAGCTTCCTGCATGAGCCTGGCATCTTCCTGCCAGACGTCGCGGGGCCATTGTTCGGGGTTGTAGTCGCCGCCGTAGGCAATGCCGCCGAGGCGTTCGTGCAGGCGTTTCAAGCGCTCTTCCGCGCCCTGTAATTCCGCTGGGTGGATGGTCATCTTTGTCCTTCGCTCGGCCTTCGTCGCCCCAAAAGCTTCAGTGCGACGCGCATCACAGGGAGAAACTATCGTAAAGTTTTGGCAATAACAACAGTTCAGTATCCGAAACTTGCGAGTAACTTAGCGGCCCTTAATCGGCGCTGGCGTAGGACTTTCCGGCGATGGGTTGGCGTGGTGCCAGGGATGAATCGCAAAATTCCCACAGAATTTGGCTGTTTGTTTCTGCGATAATTCGGAAACTTTCCGGCTGCCGGGCCGTACTCGCGAGTTCGCGGGAAGCCTTCGAATGGGCCCGGAAAGGAACAGCGACCTCGGCGCATTCCCGCGATTGTGCGGAGAAGCTCAGGATAATCCGTTGACACGTGACTAAATGGTCACCTATTCTGAACCCATGGACGCCGTGTTTAAAGCACTGGCAGACCCCACCCGGAGGGAACTGCTCGATGAGTTGTTCCGCGAGGACGGGCAGACCCTCAGTGCCCTCGGAGCCCGGTTCGAGATGACCCGTTTCGGCATCGCAAAGCACCTCAAGCTGCTGGAAGATGCAGGCCTGGTGGTCACCCGCCGTCGGGGGCGTGAAAAGCTGCACTTCCTGAACCCGGTGCCCATCCGGCTCATCCACGATCGCTGGGTGAGCAAATATGCAGAACCATGGGCCGCTGCCCTCAGCGACCTGAAATCCAGATTGGAAAGTCCCATGGAAAAGATCTTCGAAATCTACATCAAGACCACGCCGGAGCGGCTCTGGGAAGCCATCACCACCAGTGAGATCCGGAGCAAGTACCAGTTCGGGAACACGTTCACCTCAGACTGGACGCCCGGTGGGAAGTTTGAGATGCGGAACGTCAAGGCTGATGAACCGCTCGGCGAAGGCGAGAACATCGAGGTCGATCCGCCCCGCCGGCTTGTCCAGACCATGCGCGCGTTGTGGGGCGAGGACGTCAAGGCCGAGGGAACCTCGCGGATCACGTGGGAGATTGAACCCGTGGGCGATTCGTGCCACCTCACCGTGACGCACGACCAGCTGCGCGAGGGCGCCAATGACCAACTCTACGGCGGCTGGCCCATGATCCTCTCCGGCCTGAAGACGTGGCTGGAGACCGGCGAAACGCTCACCACGCCGGGCTCGCTCATGTACGCCTAGGGGACCCCAACTGGGTCGCAGCTGTGCGCGTTTTGGGGGCTCAGAACGCGCACTAATGCGACCCAGCGTGTGAGTGCCTTCGGCGCGCCGTGATCCGGGAAAGTATGCGGTTGGCTCGCCTGGGCTCTGGTGGGCTCTGCCCATACGGGTTGATCATGGGATTGTTCGTCTCGGTGAACGCCGGCCCAACTTGGTGCCTTGAGTCCGTGACCCAGCGTGGCGTGGAGGACTTCCACGGGAACCGTGGATTGTTGCTTTCAAGCACGGGTACTAGATTCCTGAATATTCTCCCTGTCCTCCCCGAGACGACGCCGGTAACTGGATGTATTGAAGGGAAGCTGGAATGGACATTGTTCATGAACGGGCCGCGGGAATGGATATTTCCAAACGCGACGCGAAGGTCTGCGTGCGGGTCCCCGGAGAACGGGCAGGGACCTACACCTCAAAGGTCACAACCTGGGGCGCGACCACGCACGCGATCCTGGAACTTCGGGAGTTCCTCGAACGCGAACACGTCACTGTTGTGGTGATGGAAGCGACCAGCGATTACTGGAAACCGTTCTTCTACCTGTTCGAAGAAACCCTGCCGGTGATGCTGGTCAACGCCAAAGCCGCCCGGAACATCCCGGGACGCAAAACCGATGTCTCCGACGCCGCGTGGCTGGCCCAACTGGCCGCGCACGGGCTGCTGCGGGCATCATTCGTGCCGCCCGAACCCATCCGCGAACTGCGGGACCTCACCCGGGCCCGCGCCATCGCCACCCGCGACCGGGCCCGGGAAATCCAAAGGCTGGAGAAGTTCCTGGAAAGCTCCGGGATCAAACTCTCTTCCGTGGTTTCAGACCTGACCGGGGTCTCTTCCCGGGACATGCTCGAAGCCCTCATCAACGGCGAACGGAACCCCGAGGTGCTGGCCGGGATGGCCCGTGGAATGCTGCGCTCGAAAATCCCGGCACTGGTCGACGCCCTCACCGGCAGGTTCAAACCCCACCACGCATTCATGGCACGACTGCACCTGGACCAGATCGACGCCCACACCCGCACCATCGATACCCTCACGGCACGGATTGAGGAGGCGATGGAACCCTTTCGTGAGGCCAGGGAAGCCCTGGCCACCATCCCCGGAGTATCCCAACGAGTCGCCGAAGTGATCATCGCCGAAACCGGAGCTGACATGAGCGTGTTCGAAACCCCGGGCCGGCTCGCGTCCTGGGCCGGGGTCTGCCCCAGCGCCAACGAATCCGCCGGCAGGATCAAATCCAGCCACATCATGCCCGGCAACAAATACCTCAAAGCAGCACTCGGCACCGCGGCCATGTCCGCGACCCGATCCAAAAACACCTACCTCGCCGCGAGATACCGCCGCATCACCGCACGCTCCGGAACCAACAAAGCCCTCGTCGACATCGAACACTCCATCCTCACAGCGGCCTGGCACATGCTCCGCAACGGCGAGTGCTACACCGACCCCGGCGCCGACCACTTCAACAGGATCAACCCAACCAGAGCCAAGAACAACGCCATCAAACAACTCAACAACCTCGGCTACAACGTCACCATCACCCCGGTCACCGCAGCCTAACCCACCACTACTTTCGTACTAGTTGGGAGGGGACGCACCTGGGTTAGGCGGCGGGGGCTGGCGTCTGGGCGTCACTAAGCCAGGCGGCCTGCATGGTTCCCAGGAGATGCGGGGCGAACTCCTCCCCGATCGAGAGCACTACCCTGCACCGTGCGCCGCGCTGATCCGGGAAGCCCACATATTGCCCGCGGAGATCGCACACAGTCTGGCCACGGCCCGGGCCATGGGTGGTGTCCACGGCCACCCGCATCTTGGGCGCCACAGCCACTTCCACTCCCCTGACGGCGATGGCCGCGGCGAGGGGATCGTGCATTGCGGAACAGGCCCGGCCGAAGATGTCCACGTAGAAACCGAAGTAATAGCCCAGCATCCCGCCAAGAGCCTGCGAAACAGGGTGATCGAAGGCCAGGAGTTCCTGGCGGTGGCTCTCCTCCAGGACGTTGGTCATGGTGACATCCAGGGGCACCAGGGTCACATCCCAGTCGGCAGCCAGAACCTCCGCCGCGGCTTCGGGATCGTTGGCGATGTTGGCTTCGGCCACGGGCGTGATGTTTCCGGGGGCCAACGCCGCACCCCCCATGATGGTCAGCTCGGCCACGAGTTCGGGCAGCTTGGGTTCGAGCCGCAGGGCCTCGGCGATGTTGGTCAGCGGGCCGATGGCCACGACGCGCAGCTCACCGGCATGCTCATGCGCCAGCTTCACCAGGAGTTCCGCGGCCGTACCCGGCACGGGCTCACGGTCGGACGGCTCAAGGTCCACGCCCCCGATGCCGTTATCGCCGTGCACATGCGGGGCTCCACCGTGGAACGTGCCAACCTGCGGATCGTGGGCGCCCACGGCAACAGGAATATCCGGATGACCGGCAAGCTTCAGCAGGTCCAGGGTGTTCCGGGCGCCCCCGGCGGCGCTGATGTTGCCGCTGACCGTCCCGATCCCCACCAACTCCGCCCGCGGCGATGCCAGGAGATAGGCGAGGGCAAGGGCATCGTCGATACCTGTGTCGCAGTCGAGGAAGAAGGGTGCGGGATGGTTCATGGTTTTCTCATTTCGGGTCTTTCGGAACAGGGTTGGTCAGTGGCCCCCGGTGGCGGGGTCCGGCGTCGTGCGTCAGATCTTTTCGCCCCTGGGCGCTGCGATGAACAGGCTCACGATGAACGCGAGAACGGTGATGCCCACGGAAATCCAGAGGGCCGTGGAGTACCCGGCTGCGGTGCCCAGGCCGGCGAACGGCGCAACGACCACGACGCCGAGACTCGCCCCGATGCCGAAGCTCGCTCCGTTGATGCCCGGCAGGGCAGCCGGTGCTTCCTTGGGCGACAGCAGGACGGAGAGGCCGTTGATCGCGGTCAGGAAGAAGCCGTTGTAGAAAATGCCCAACGCGGCGATCGCGATCAGGACAGCCACCTGGTTGTTGGCGAACATGGCCGCGACGATCGCACAGGCAAGGCTGGCTGCAGAGCCGACGCGGACGGTTTTGATCCAGCCACGGCGGTCGGCGATCCAACCGGCAAGCGGAGCAGCGAATACGCCGATCAGGGCAGCGGGCGTCAGGAACAAGAGTGCCGCCACCGATGCGGTTAGGCCGAAACCACTGTTCTTGTCCTGGCTCAGCAGCACCACGGTGAAGTTGATGATGGCGAAGATGCCGGCCAGGGTCAGCACGGTGGTGGCGATCACCGGCCACACCTGGCGGGAACGGAGGTGGTGGACGGCAACCAGTGGAGTCTGGCGCTTCTTCTCAATCAGCCAGAAGGCGGTGAAGGACGCGATGCTGCCGGCGAGGAGGGCGAGTGCCGCCGGTGACGTCCAGCCTGCGGAGGAACCGGTGGACACGAAGTACGTGATGAAGACCAGGAACACCGAGAGCGAACCGGCGCCCCACCAGTCCATAGTGCCGGCGGCTGCAGCGGACCGTCCCTTGGGGACTACTTTGATGACGCAGACGACGGCGATCGCGGCCAGTACCAGCACGGCGACAAAGATCGACTGGAAGCCCATGGTTTCAGCCATGAGGCCACCGAAGTAGCCATCCACTCCGCCGACGCCGCCGTTGATGGCTGCGATGATGCCGATGGACGTGCCGAAAAGCCGTGCCGGCAGATGCTCGTTGAGGACGATGTAGGACAGCGCGAAGATGGCGCTCGAGACGCCCTGCAGGAAGCGTCCGGTGACCAGCAGGGGAAGGTTCGGGGCGAAGATGCACAGCACCGTACCTGCGCCCATGATGGCCAGGACCAGCAGAAGCGCGGTGCGGCGGCCGATGAAGTCGCTCCACCTCCCGATCACCGGGCCGGAGATGGCACCTGCCAGGAAGAACATGGACTGGACCTGGGCCACGGCCTCGGGAGATTCGCCAAAGAACGTACCGATGTGCGGCAGGGCCGGGGTGATCATGCTGGCGTTGAGCTGGAACGCCAGCACGGCCAGGACCAGGGTGGTGATCAGGAACGCTGCGGCCCTGCCGTGGAAACGGCCTGCCTTGGCTGTCTCGGCTGCCTCGAGCGTTGTCTCCTGCGGTTCCACCGCGGTGTTGGGGATGTTCACATCAAACTCCTTTGTCCGAGGGCGCCAGCAAGCGCCGCGAGATGTGAGTTGTTATACAAGCATGTATTACGAGCTTGTGCAACCTCTCACATTTCTCCGGTACAGTGTCCCTAACCGATTCCTAGCGAGGCTCCCTTGACCGACAACGCCGTCCAGTTCCTGTCCCGCCCCATCGCAGCCCAGCAGGGCCAACCCCTGCGCGTGGCCGCCTACTCCCGCATCGCCGAGGCGATCAGGACCAAGCTCCTGCCGCCGGGTTCACTCCTGCCCACGGAAACCGAACTGGGCAACATGATGGACGTCAGCCGCACCGTCATCCGGGAAGCGCTGATGCTCCTGGAGGAAGACGGGCTCACGCGGGCACGACGCGGAGTTGGCAGGTTTGTGGCCGACTCGTTGCCCCGGATTGGAATCGAGCACATCCGTCCGTTTGACCAACTGCTGGGTGGCCAGGACTCGGATATCCAGGTCAAACGGGTGGCGGCCATCAAACAGCCGGCCTCGGAATTCGTGGCGCCCGGCCTCGGCGACCAGCCCGATGACGACGTGTGGTTCTGGGAAAGCGTACTGATCCGCAACGGCGAGCCCGTGGCGCACCTGCAGGAGAACGTAGCGCAGGACATTCCTGAGGCCGGGGCCCTGACAGAGGCCGCCGAAGCTCCCGGGCTCCCCGCGCCGACACTCCTGGAACTCCTGGCCGGCCTGACCGGGACCACCCTGGGCCCAGGCGAGTGCCAGATCAGCCTCAGCACCGCCGGTCCCAGCCGCGCCAAACTCCTGGACCTCCGGCCTTCCGATCCGGTCCTGGTCCTCACCCAGTACGTCCGACGGAACGGAGCCCCGTTCTACTTGGCCAAGTGCCTCGTGGCTGCCAGGGCCGGGCACCTCTCCGTCATCCAGTCCTCCTGAAGTTCATTTCCCAGATAGGCCTTCCCATGAGCTCTTCCCTGACTTCGCCTGCGCTGACCGTCGTTGGCAGCATCAACCTCGACATCACGGCGACCACCCACAGGCTCCCCTCCCCCGGCGAAACAGTGGGCGACGGCGTCCTTCGCCAACAGCCCGGCGGAAAGGGCGCCAACCAGGCCGTCGCCGCTGCCCGGCTCGCTGGTGCCTCGCGCATGGTCGGGGCCGTTGGCCAGGATGAAGCGGGCCGCACCCTGCTGCATGCCATGGCGCGTGCCGGCGTCGACGTTGCGGACGTAGCGCAGGTTGACGGCGCCACCGGCACCGCGCTGGTCTTGGTGGATTCCGACGGCGAAAACCAGATCGTCGTGTGCCCGGGCGCCAACGGGCAGGTCTCCGTGGACGGCGTATCCTTCGCCGAGGACGAGGCAGTGCTGTGCCAACTCGAAGTCGACCAAAGGGTGGTCCTGGAGACCGCCCGCCGCACCAGGGGCTTCTTCGCCCTGAATGCCGCACCGGCCGCACCTTTGCTGCCCGAACTCCTGGAACGCTGCGACCTGGTGATCGTCAACGAAACGGAATATGAGCTCATCCCCGAGCTGCGGAACGCCCCGCTGGTGGCTGTGACCTACGGCGGGGAAGGTTCGGCGATCTTCAAGAACGGCGAAAGGGTGGCGGAAGCTCCCGCCGTCACGGTAAGCGACATCGCCAACACCATCGGCGCCGGGGATGCCTTCTGCGCAGCTTTGGTTCTGGCGCTGCAATCCGGGCTGCCGCATGGCCATGCCCTGGCCGCCGCAAACGCGGTGGGTGCCGATGCCGTCCGCGATTCCTCTTCCCAGCCGGCACTGCAGCGGTTGGAGCACTACATCGAAGCGACCCGCCCGATGGCTGGCACCCTCATCCTTGAGCGTGTCAAGAATGGCGAAGTCATTGATGTGACCAACAACGGCGAGGTCGCCGCTACGCTCATTCCACCCTCTTCGTCGCCCTTTGAACGGCTTTTGCAAGCAGGAAGCGTTCGGCCAGCGGTAGATTCGCCAGGGGATTTCCGTCTCATACCGCGAGTCAAAATTGAGCTTGGGACAGCCGAGATACTCGCCGACCTGCGCGGTGATCGTTGATCGTTTATGCAGACACTTCGGCGATCTTGAAGTTGGTGGCTGACGAACGGGAGTCGCAAACCCTCGCCGATCACCTGACCTACATCAGCTCCTCCGGAGGGCATCTGGTCGCTTCGATGCTGCTCTATACGGAACTCCACTGTGCAGCCCGCCGCCGAAGCTTACCTTTCGACGTGGTCAACGACGTCCTATCAGCGATCAACTTGGTGGATGTAACCCGTGCTGACCTGATGTTCGGTTCAGCAATGCCCAGGCAGCTCCGCAGCGCTGACGCGATTCATCTGGCCACGGCCATCCGACTCCAAGTGGACAACTTGGTTGCTTACGATCAGGAACTGCTGCTTGCTGCCAAAGAGTCCGGACTTGCAGCGTCGTCCCCAGGGGCCTAGCCGATAATCCGGAAGTCGTCGAATTCCCCGGTCGCGTCCGAGATGTCGGCCGCAACGTCCTCCACTTGCCCGGGAGCGTTGGACGAATTGAGCCAGTCCAGCAGGCGGTCGACGTCCGGGTGCGGCCCTTCGGCCACCACCTCAACGGACCCGTCAAAACGGTTCCGAACCGTCCCGCTCAGAAGGAGTTCCTCGGCCTTCCGAGCCGTCCAGTAGCGGAAACCAACGCCCTGCACCACGCCGGATACCCGTGCGGTAAACCTCACGTGCTCTGCACTCATGGACCCACCTTAACCAATCGTGCCCTTGTTCGCCGCTCCCCTCCTTCAAGGTAGGGATGGACGAACAAGGGCACGATTCGTGGGACGGGAAGCTAGGCCACTACGATGTCGCGCGTGGCGTGGTCGTACGTGAAGGTGACCGGTCCGCCGTCGTGGTTCAACTCATGGTTGGCACCATCGCGTGTGCCGAACGCGCCATAGTTCTCATCCCAGGAACGGTTCAGCGCGATCTTGTAGGTGTAGAAGCCGGACGGCAGTTCCGCGGTCAGCGACCACAGCTGGACCAACGGGTTGAACTCCATCTGCGCCTCGTCATACTGCGGGGCCCAGTCCTCGGGGGCGCCGAGGATCTTGTTGAAGTCACCAGCGATGGCAACGGCCTCGGGCTGGGGAAGGGTCTCGACGGCGGTGGTCGCCGCTGCCTCGACCGGAGCCTTGCGGGTGGACTTCTTCGCGGCGGCGACCTTCGGAGCCGCAGCCTTCTTGGGAACGGCAGCCTTTTTGGGTGCGGCGGCGCGCTTGGTCTTGGGCTTGGCCGGCGGGGCGGTCGGAACGGCGACATCGTCCGGAATGGGGGTCCCGGCGTCGAGCGCTTCCGCAAAAGCCGCAACGTCCGGGAAGGCGACCGTGGCACGCAGCCCATCCTCGGGAATGGTCCAGCCGGAACGGCCCTTGACCAGCCAACCGGCCTTGACCAGCTTGGCGGAGGCGGAGGTCAGGGTCTTGTGTCCGCGCGGGATGCCGCCACTGAGCAGTTCAGCCTCGTGGGCGTTGAACGGGACACGGGCAATCGCCTCGGCCAGTACCTCACCGGCGTTCAGCGTCGTTCCGGACCAGACACCTTCGGCGAGGATGTCCAATACGGCCTTCAAACGAAGGTTGGTGTTCTCGGCGGTGTTCGCGCCCATGCTTCTCCTTCAATGGGTGGATGCTCCCTAGAAGTTTGCCAATGATTTGTTAATTTGCGCGACTGTAATTGGTTAACAGCGTGTGTCGTGACCGAGTGTGACATCGGACGCGGCCGAAAGTGATGGGCGGGTCTCGCCTCCGGCAGCTCGACCCGCCCCAACGCTACTCAACCGGGACTGATGCCTTGACCCACTCCGTGACCTGGTCCAGTAGTTCAGCCTTCCGGGCATCGCTGGCGAACGATGACCGGATGGAGTTGGCGGCCAAAGTGGCCTGCTCCGGGACCGAGAACCCGTGCACCTTGACCAGTTGCTCGTAGTTGTCGTCAACATAACCGCCGAAGTACGCCGGATCGTCCGAATTCACGCAAACATTGAGCCCAATCGCCAGCATGTCCGGCAAGGGGTGGTCGCTCAGCTTGTCCACGGCCCGCAGCCGGACATTGGAGAGCGGACACACGGTCAGGGGCACTTGTTCGGCTACCAGCCGCTGCACCACCTCGGTGTCTTCCATGCAGCGGATCCCGTGGTCGATCCGTTCCACATGCAGGACGTCCAGCGCCTCCGTGATGTACGTGGCAGGACCTTCCTCTCCGGCATGGGCAATTCTGTGGAGTCCGGCTTCGGTGGCGCGCTGGTACAGCCGCTCGAACTTCGACGGCGGGTTGCCCACCTCTGCGGAGTCCAGGCCGATACCCGCGATAGGGGCATGCATGGCAAGGAGTTGCTCCAGCACTTCCAGCGCCGAGTCCTCGGATTCGTCCCGGAGGAACGCAGCGATCAGCAGCGTGGACACCCCGAAGTCCTCCTCGGAAGTAGCCAGGGCGTTGGCGATGCCGTTGACGCACGTCTCCAGCGGCACTCCCCGGTTCACGTGGGCCTGCGGGTCCATCATGATCTCCGCATGGCGCACTCCACCGGCCGCTGCGCGCTCCAAGTACGCCTTGGTCATGTCCGTGAAGTCCTGTTCCGTGCGCAGAACCGCCATGTTGGCGTAGTAGAGGTCCAGGAAGGACTGGAGGTCCGTGAATTCGTACTTTTCGCGCAGTTCGTCAAGATCTTCGTATGGCAGGTCAATGCCGTTGCGTTCAGCCAGGGAGAAGATCAGTTCCGGCTGAAGGGTCCCTTCAATGTGCAGGTGCAGTTCGGCAACCGGGGGCGCCGTCGTCGTCGTTTTCTCACCAATAGTTTCCACCCGACCACTGTAGGCCCGAACAACTGCATGTGTCCCGGGGCACCTAACTTGGTTATGCGCGGCCGCACCGCCAAACTGAAGGGATGCAGACTTTCCTCCCCTTCGCCGATTTCCGCGAGAGCGCCGCGGCGCTGGACACCGCGCGGCTCGGCAAACAGCGTGTTGAGGCCCTCCAGGTACTCCGCGCCCTGGTCATCCCCCACTACGGCTGGCAGCAACACCCCGCCGTCCGGATGTGGATGGGTCACGTCCCGGCACTGACCCTGTACGGCCTGGCGATGGCCGACGAGTGGATCCAGCGCGGACATCCGGACAACACCCGTTCCAATATCACCGAATTCGCTCCGCAGGCAGCCCACCCCGACTACGTTTCGCGGATCGCCATGCCGCCGTGGTTGGGCGACGAAGACCTGCACGCCAGCCACCGGTCCAAGCTGATCGGCAAGGATCCCCGGTTCTACGGCCCGCTGTTCCCCGGCACCGAAGAACGGCTGGACTACGTCTGGCCGGAACCGCGCCACACCTTCCACCCGGAAGATCCGGAAGACGAACGCCTCTGGATCCTGCGGGCTCCCGTCGAGGACCTCCGCCCGGAAGACCTGTCCACCGTCAGCCTGCCACCGCACCGCAAAGCCAAAGCCAAGGCAGATCCCGACGAGTATCAGTTCGTCTACGTGGAGGAAAAGTCACGCCGCAACCTCGGCGGGCCGAAGAAGAGGACCCCGCAGCCCCAGGCGAAGAAGCCAACCCGCAAGCGCCTCGCAGCAGAGGAAGCGTTCAGCACCCTGCCGGGCAAGACGGAGATCGCCGTTCCGTTCGAGGGCGGGAGGATCTTCGCACTGGGAAGGGTCGTGGGCCGTCCGATCACCGTTGACGGGCAGTTCGCGCGGAACTTCGAACTGACCGACGTCATTGACCGCGCAGCCTTCGACTACCCTGCCCTGCTGCAGGACCCCCGGGTCCTGTTCCCCGTCCCGGCACCATAGCCCCGCCCGCCCGGCCCGCCCCAGCCCGCCCTGCCCAGCCTCTGCCCGGCCTGCCCAGCCTCTGCCCGCCCTGCCCAACTAGGTCGCAGTTGTGCGCGTTTTGAGCACTCAAAACGCGCACAACTGCGACCTACTTGGGTGAGGGGTGGGAATCTGTGGGCTGGGGCGGCGCTATTTGCCGAGGCCGGCGCGTCGGAGGGCTTCGGCCATGGCCGTGTCCGCCGGCGCGGGACTGCCTTGGCGGGGGCTACCGGTGCGCGGGTTGCCCTGACCCTGCCGACGGTCGCCCTGCCTGTTGTCACCCTGCTTGCGCTGGCCCTGCCCACGCTGGCCATTCCCGCGCTGGCCGCTGTCACGTTCGCCTGCGCTCCGTCCACCGGCACCACGCCCGGCGGCACCGGGTTCGTCGTCGAGCCTCAACGTCAACGAGATGCGCTTGCGCTCCGGATCGGCTTCGAGCACCTTGACCCTTACCACCTGCCCGGACTTCACGATCTCGCGTGGATCGGAGACGAACTTGTTGGACAGGGCAGAAACGTGGACGAGTCCGTCCTGGTGTACGCCGACATCCACAAAGGCACCGAACGCGGCAACGTTGGTCACCGTACCTTCCAGGATCATGCCGGGCACCAGGTCCGAGATCTTCTCGATCCCCTCGGAGAACGAGGCTGCCTTGAAGGCAGGACGGGGGTCACGGCCGGGCTTTTCGAGCTCGGACATGATGTCCTTGACCGTCGGCAACCCGAAGGTTCCATCAACAAAAGCCTGCGGATCCAGGGACGTGGCTGGACCACCGCCGGCGGCAACCAGGATTTTCCGAGCGACTGAGTAGGCTTCCGGGTGAACGCTGGAGGCATCGAGCGGCTCTGCCCCGCCAGTGATCCGGAGGAATCCCGCGCACTGTTCAAACGCCTTGGCCCCCAGCCGGGGTACCTTCTTCAGGTCGCTGCGCTTGCCGAAGGGACCGTTCTCATTCCGGTAGGCCACGATGTTCTCGCTGAGCAGCGGACCAACACCTGCCACGCGGCTCAGGAGCGCCGGGGAGGCGGTGTTGACGTCCACGCCCACGGCATTCACGCAGTCTTCCACCACGGCATCCAGCGAACGGTCGAGCTTGGCCGCCGTGACATCGTGCTGGTACTGGCCCACGCCGATCGACTTGGGTTCGATCTTGACCAGTTCCGCCAAGGGATCCTGCAGGCGGCGCGCAATGGAAACCGCGCCGCGGAGCGAAACGTCCATGCCGGGAAGCTCGGAGGCAGCCAGTGCCGACGCGGAATACACGGATGCACCGGCCTCCGAGACCACCAGCTTCTGCACCCCTGGCATGCCTGCGGCATCGAGGGACTTGATGAGCTCCGTTGCCAGCTTGTCCGTTTCCCGCGAAGCTGTGCCGTTGCCGATAGCCACCAGTTCCACGCTGTGCTGCCTGGCCAAGCGTGCCAACGTGGCCAAAGCCTCGTCCCACTTCTTCGCGGGCGCGTGCGGATAGATGGTGTCCGTGGCAACCACTTTGCCCGTGCCGTCCACCACAGCCACCTTGACGCCGGTCCGGAGCCCGGGGTCGAGCCCCAGCGTGGCCCGGTTGCCGGCGGGAGCGGCCAACAGGACGTCCCGGAGGTTGGCAGCGAAGACACGGACGGCCTCATCCTCGGCGTCGGCGAAGAGACGACCGCGAAGGTCGGTGGTGAGCCGGTCCAGAATGCGTCCGCGCCACGCGAGCTGTGCCGTCTGTGTCAGCCACAGGTCAGCGGGGCGGCCCTGGTTGGCGACTCCAAGGCACTTGGCCACAGCGTTCTCGTACCTGGTGCGGGCGGCGGCCAGGGCGTCGTCGTCCGCGGGATCTGCCTCGGCGAGGTCCAACTCCAGGACACCGTCCTTTTCGCCGCGCAAGAGGGCAAGCACGCGGTGCGACGGCATTCCGGACGGGACCTGGGTGAAGTCGAAGTAGTCCTTGAACTTCTGGCCTTCGCTTTCCATCCCCTTCTTGACGCGGGACACCATGCGTCCCTGCTTCCACAGGCGTTCACGCAGGTCCTCAGCGAGGTCGGGATCCTGGGCCACGCGCTCCACCAGGATTGCCCGGGCGCCGGCGAGCGCTGCCGCAGAGTCCTCCACCGCGTGCTCTGCGTTGAGGTACTTGGCGGCTTCCGTCACGGGGTCCAACCGGGGGTTTGCCAGCAGCGCGTCGGCGAGCGGCTCCAGCCCGGCTTCGCGGGCTATCTGCGCTTTGGTGCGTCGCTTGGACTTGAAGGGCAGGTAAATGTCTTCCAGCCGCGCCTTGGTGTCTGCGACCACGACGGCGGCACGCAGTTCCGGGGTCAGCTTGCCTTGGGCTTCGATCGCTTCGAGGACGCTCTTGCGGCGTTCTTCAAGCTCCCGCAGGTAGCGGAGCCGTTCTTCCAGGTCCCGCAGTTGGGTGTCATCCAGCGTCCCGGTGGCTTCCTTACGGTAGCGGGCGATGAACGGAACGGTGGATCCGGCGTCGAGCAGTTCCACGGCGGCCTTGACCTGCCAGGCTTTGACACCAAGTTCCTTGGCGATCAGTTCATAGATGGCAGCGTCTGTGTGGAGTAGTTCAGTCACCATGACAGTTTGCCTTACCCGGCTGACAGTTTTCAGGTCGGGGCAGCACAGGGCCTATCCGGAACGGGGTCTTGGTGCTGTAGTTGGAGCATGCAGGAACTCCTGATCATCCTCCAGGACGGGTTCGAGTCCGATGACGTGTCGGTGACCGTCAACGGCAAGGAAGCCGTGTCCCAGCGGAACGTTTCCACCAAGATGCTGCTGGGCATGGCCGATGAATTGACAGTGGAGCTGCCGGCCAAGGGCGCCACCGTGGGCGTGGAGGTCAGCAGCAGGAATCTCAGCGCCACCAGGAAGCTGGCGGGAAAACCCAAGAGCCTGATCGTCTCCATCGAGGAAGGCGGGCTGGTGTTGCGTGAAGGAACGGGCCGCGAGGCGTTCCTCTGACGGGGAGCGCTTCGCGGCGGCTGGATTCATGGGTTTGGGCCGGATGGTTGACTGCCCCAGGGCCTCAACGACGGCGGACGCCTCAGTGGTGCATGTGCTCCTTGGCGGAGATGTGCTCCACCATCTCGCCCACGCGCTGTTCCGAGTAGTTCCTGGCGATGTCGCCCTGGCTGATGATGCCTACCAGCTTGTGGTCGCTGATGACAGGAAGCCGGCGCACCTGGTGCTCCTCCATCATGGAGATGGCCTCGTCAACGTTGGCGTCAGCGTCGATCCAGTAGGGCTTGCCGGTTGCGAGTTCGTTGGCACGGACTTCGCGTGCATCCTTGCCCTCGGCCAGGCACTTGACCACGATGTCGCGGTCGGTGATGAAGCCGGTGAGCTTGCCGTCCATGCCGCAGATCGGGAGTGAACCGCAGTCCAGATCCCTCATCATGCGGGCGGCTTCCTGGAGAGTCCTGTCTTCCGGGATACATTGGGCATCCGTTGTCATGAATTCGCGTACGACACTCATGGGTCCTCCTTCATCGATTGGGATTCATCGACGCGGGGTCCTTCGGCTCCTGCGCCGATACATGCCAGCCTACGCTTGGCTGCTACCGCTGACCAGCGGCCGGAACATCCCGGAGGGGAGAAAATTCCGCAACCCCTCTGGATATATTCCATTCGCTGGAGTATCCTCATTTTCGGGTTACTCACGGCTTCTGGGCACTGGCCATCCTTGACTCGTAAGGGCTTCCACATTCGCACCCCCTGCCCGGAACCGGCATGCCGCCTGAGCGAACTCCCAGGCGAACGCACATGTGATTCCAGCGCGAGAAAGAACCCCCATGGACTCCCCCAACGTCCCCGGATCCCAATTCACACCTGTCCCCGACGGCCCCCTTCCCGTACCGCCGCTCCCGCCGGTCCCACCGGGCCCTGGCCCCTTTCCCCTTCCTGATCCTTCGCCCCTGCCACCCGGTCCTGTTCCGTGGCCACCGGAAGACTGGTGGCGGTGCTGGCGGTCCACAGCAATCAGCGGCAGGTACGAAGGCCGCCAGGGAGGTGCTGCCCTGATCGGCAGTTCCCTGGATTTGCGCCTGGATATCGATCCACGAAGGAACCTGAAGGGCCCTGTCCTGAACAAAGTCAGCGGCGACTTCTACAGCACCCGGTTCGTCCGTGTGGGTGGGCGGTTCCAGCTGGTGAAGACGTATGTGGAATCGTGGATCGTGGACAGGCCGACGGTCAGCATCACCAGGTGCAACGCCCACATCACCGGAACTGTCCGCTACTGGAAAGGAACCCATCCGGCCACCACTGTGAAGATCGTGGTGTCCTGGTCGCAAGGCGCGATCACCGGGGCTGTGGCAACCTTCACCAGCGGGGGCACAGCGGGCCAGCCGTACGCCTGCGAGTACCGTTCGGACTGCTTCCGCGATATCAATCTTGAGTTGGATTACTGCGCCTCGGTGGATTCCGAGCCCAAGGTCCCCGTGTACAACACGCACCTCCACAACAACAGGCCGGCCGACCTTTCCAACCGCACCATCACGATCGAGTCCGCCTACCGCGACGCCGGAGTGGCGGTCACGGTGGATCCCGTCCACACGGTGATTGATGACAGTGCTGCCGGCTTCTCGTCCTGGAGCGTCGGTGAACTGCACGACGCCATGGAAACCTCGTTCGGCAAGTTCACCTCCGGCTGGCCGGCGTGGAACATGTGGGGCATCCAGGCCGGCATCTTTGACAATGCCGGGGTGGGTGGCATCATGTTCGACGCCGCCGCCGGTTTTGGCGGTGCCGGCCGCGGACCGGACAGGCAGGGCTTCGCAGTGTTCCGCAACCATTCGTGGTTCACCAACCTGGTGACCACCCCCACCACCCAGGACCAGGCATGGGCAATGCGCCACTTCCTGTACACCTGGGTCCACGAGGCCGGCCACGCCTTCAACTACCTGCACGCCTGGGACAAGGCGCGGCCCGATTCCCTCTCCTGGATGAACTACGACTGGAAGTACGACCAGCGCAACGGCGCAGATACGTTCTGGGGCAACTTCAGGTTCCGCTTCGACGACGACGAGTTGCTCCACCTGCGCCACGGGGATCGAGCCGCCGTGATCATGGGCGGCGATCCCTGGGCGTCCGGCGGGCACCTGGAATCTCCGGCCGGGTCCATGACGGTCTCCGGTCCCGGCAGCGATGTGGAATTGATGCTGTCCTCCAAGCCCCGTTTCGACTACATGGAGCCGGTGGCGATCGAATTCCGACTGAGGAACACCAGCGACGCTCCACTGCTGGTGGACGGGCGGCTTGATCCGCGTTTTGGAAATACCACCGTGTACGTGCAGAAGCCCAATGGCACCGTGGTGCTCCACGAATCCGTGGTGTGCTTCTACGGCCTTCCGGAACCGGTGACCCTGGCACCGGCGGGTGGGGACAGCGACGGCAGCGACCGGTACAGCGAATTGGTCCAGCTGGCTTTTGGCGTTGAAGGATTCGCCTTCGACGAGCCGGGCCAGTACCTGGTCAGGGCCGTGTACTCCACTGACGGCATCGTCCAGGCGTCGAACACCTTGCCTCTGCGCGTTGGTTTCCCTGTCACCCGGGAAGAGGACCGCTTCGCTCCTGAGTTCTTCACCCGCGAGGTCGGTCTCACCCTCGCTTTCGAAGGGTCCATGTCCCCGTACCTCAGCAAGGGGCTGGATACCCTGACCGAGGCAGCCGAGCGTTTCGGCGGCGAGCCTTTGGGCGTCAAGGCCGCGACCGCCGTCGCGCAGTCCGTGGGAGACGACTTCTACCGCCGGAAGGAAGCAAAGCTGGTCAAGCACCACAGCGCCGACCCGGAACGGGCACTTGCCCTGACCGACCCGGGGCTTGCCAGCTACCGGGAAGGCGGAGGCGCGGCGAACAACCTCGCCTACCGGAACCTGGTGGAGCTGCGGACCGGATTGCATGTCATGGCGGACGATGCTGCTGCAGCGAAGTCCGAGGTGGAGAAACTGGCCAAGGACCTGGGCAGCCGGGGTGCCAACCCCGCCGTGGTGGCCCAGGTCAAAGAACTGATCCCTTCCACTCCGGCGGCCCGTTCCCGCCGGTCGGCTCCAGGGAAGCCTGCCAAATAGTCGTCGGATGACTCTTTGACATGTGGCTCCCAGCAGCCGGCGACGGCGGCACCCCGCCCTTGGTGCCGCCGTCGCACCTTTACCGCTGGTCTTCCACGCGATGGCCGCTACTCGGCGATGTCCTCCGCCCACAGTTCGGGGCGTTCGCGCTGGAAGGTCCGCATCATGTCCACGCACCGGGGGTCGTTGAGGACCAGCACCTCAACGCCTCTGGAGCGCAGGAGGTCGAATTCGCCGGGGAAGGTCTCAGCCTCCCCCACCACGACGCGCGGGATCTTGAACTGGATAATGGTCCCGGTACACATGGCACAGGGAGCCAGCGTGGTGTAGAGGGTTGTGTCCCTGTAGCTCTTTTGACGCCCCGCTGCCCGCAGGGCTGACATCTCGCCGTGGGCGATCGGGTCGCCGTTCTGTACGCGCTCGTTGTGGCCGCTGGCGATAATTTCACCGCCGCGCGCCAAAGCGGCTCCGATCGGGATGCCGCCTTCCCGCAGGCTCTTCTGTGCTGCCTCAAAAGCTGCCTCGAAAGCTGCTTCGAAGGCGGGGTCCGTAGTGTGGGTTCCTTGCGTCATGGGGGCAGTCTAGAGGCACCGCACGCTAAAAACGTCGGTGGCCGCTGATAGCTTGGCTGCAAGGGTTTCAGCTTTGCTCAGCGATTGGAGTAGGTCACCGTGTTCTTCCTCGATCCGGAGACACCGGGCGCGCCGCAGGACCTGGTCTATTCGGCCAGCGACCTCGTCATAGCTGCCACCTGCGAGTACCAGCTGCTGCGCACACTGGACGTGAAACTGGGACGCTCGCCAGCCCCGGATTTCGCCAAGGACGCCATGCTGGAACGCACCGCCAAGCTGGGCGACGTCCACGAGCGTAAGGTTTTGGACGACTTCATCGCCGAGTTCGGGCCTTGGGATGCGGCTACTGGAAAAGGCGTGTACGACGTCGTTCCCGCCTCCGCGATGGACCGCGCCAGCCTTTCGGCCAAGCACGCGGAATCCATCGACGCCCTGCGGTCCGGGGCGGACATCGTATTCCAGGCTGCGTTCTTCGACGGACAATTCCACGGACGCTCCGACTTCCTGGTCAGGAAACCGGGCGGCACATACGCTGTGTTCGACACCAAACTGGCCCGGCACGCCAAGGTCACTGCGTTGCTGCAGTTGGCAGCTTATGGCGATCAGCTCCTCAAGGCCGGGATCACGCCTGACCCGACCGTGACGTTGGTCCTGGGCAACCGGGTCCACTCGGACCACCCTTTGTTGGAGATCCTGCCTGTTTTCCGGGAACGCCGGGACCGGTTCCTCAGGATGACAGCTGAGCATGTTGCCGCGCCCGGCCCGGTCCAGTGGGGAGATCCCCGCTACACCGCGTGCGGCCGCTGTGATTTCTGTGCCGAGCAGGTCCTGCTGCATCGAGACCTTCTGATGGTGGCGGGCATGCGCCTGAGCCGGAGGAAGAAGCTGATCGAGTCCGGCGTCACCACCATCGACCAACTGGCGGCCCTTCCCCAGGAGGGTGACCACACCCTCCTGCGGCTCCGCGAACAGGCCCAGCTCCAGACCGGCACCGGGAATCCGGACGGAACGGTCAACTACACGGACAAAGCGGGTACGGCCAAGACCGTGAGCTACAAGATCCTGCCGGACAACACCCTGGGCAGGCTGCCCGATCCTGATCCGGGAGATATCTTCTTCGACTTCGAAGGCGACCCCCTCTGGCAGGACCCGGTGACCGGCAAATGGGGACTGGAGTACTTGTTCGGGGTCATCGAAAACCCCACCGAACCCGGGGCAATACCAGTGTTCCGGCCGTTCTGGGCGCACTCCCGGCCTGAAGAGGGGCAAGCCTTCGTCGACTTCCTGGACTACGTTGCCAAGCGCCGGGCGCAGTACCCTGGCATGCACATCTACCACTACGCCGCCTACGAGAAAACCGCCCTTCGGAACCTGTCACTGACACATGTGGTGGGTGAGGCCGCCGTCGACGACCTCCTGCGCCAGGGCGTCCTCGTGGACCTGTATGACACCGTCCGGCACAGCCTCCGGGTGTCGGAGAACTCCTACAGCATCAAGAAACTCGAGCCCCTGTATATGGGCCGGCACTTGCGGTCCGGTGACGTGACCGACGCCGGCGCCTCCGTGGTTGCCTACGCCGACTACTGCACGGCACGGGACACCGGACAAGCGGAGCAGGCGGCAGCCATCCTGGAAAGCATCCGCGATTACAACGAGTACGACTGCCTCTCCACGCTGGAGCTAAGGAACTGGTTGCTGGCACGGGCTGCGGAGCGGGGCATTGTTCCCGCTGGGGCTGATGCCGCGTCGGAGGATTACGGGCCCCCACCGGAGGAGGACAAGTACCAAGCCGCACCGGAGGAACAGGCGCTGTTCCACTACCTTGACGGGTTGCCGGAGGACCAGCGTGCCTCAACGGATGCGCGGGCCATTGCCATCGTGGCAGCAGGGGTTGGGTATCACCGCCGGGAGGACAAACAGTACTGGTGGGGCCATTTTGATCGCCTTGAGAAACCCACCTCGCAGTGGGAGGACGGGCGGGATTTGTTCATTGTGGACCACGCTGAGGTAGTGAAGGACTGGGCCAAGCCAAGCCCCCGCAAACAGCCGGCAAGGATCGTCAAGCTAGTTGGCCGTTCCGGGGACGGTGCCGGGCTGGAGCCGGGCAAGACCTACTTCCGCATGTACGGCCCTCCCCTGCCCGACGCTTTGGCGGCCAAGGAATCCGCAGCGCTCGGCAGGGCGGGGTGGAACAACACAGAGGTCCTCGAAGTAGGCGACGAAGGGGACCTGGAGTCGGTCACCATCTGCGAGCCCCTCCGCAAAGACTCAGCAGAATTCAACCAGCTTCCCATGGCACTGACGCCGGACAGTCCCATACCCACCACCGGCCAAAAGGCCGCGTTGGCCGCTCTGGCCACCCGCCTGCGTAGCACCCTGCCGGAGTGGCCGGACCACCCTGGGCTGGATCTGGTCCGTAGGAAGCCACCCAGGCTGCGCACGCTAAGCGAGTTGCCGCCGGTACCATCCGGACCGGACGGCTACATCGAAGCGATCACGGCAGCCGTCAAGGATTTGGACAACTCCTACCTTGCCGTGCAGGGACCTCCGGGCAGCGGGAAGACCTACGTGGGGGCCCACGTTTTGGCCCGGCTGGTGGCTGACGGTTGGAAAGTGGGCGTCGTGGCGCAATCACACGCCGTGGTGGAACATATGCTCTGCGCTGCCGTGGAGAAAGCCGGCGTCGATCCGCAGAGGGTGGCCAAGGAGGTCAAACACCACGACCCCCTGCCGTGGACGCAATGCGCCAAGGCCGACGTTCAGGAAGCCCTCTCCAGGCCGGGCGGCGCACTGATCGGTGGAACCGCGTGGACCATGGTGGGAAGCTCCGTCCCCGCAGGTTCGTTGGACTTGCTGGTCATCGACGAGGCCGGGCAATTCTCGCTCGCCAATACCATGGCCGTGAGCCGCGCCGCCAAGCGCCTCCTGCTGTTGGGCGATCCCCAGCAACTGCCTCAGGTTACCCAGGGAACACATCCCGAGCCGGTTGATGAATCCGCTTTGGGCTGGCTCTCGGACGGCTACAACACCCTGCCACCGGAGCTCGGCTACTTCCTGGCACTCTCGTGGCGGATGCATCCTGCGCTGTGCGATGCCGTGTCCGCCCTGTCCTACGATGGCCGGCTCGAGGCGGCACTGGCTGCGTCAAAGCGACACCTCGACGCTGCACAGCCCGGGCTTTCGTGCGTCTATGTACACCACACCGGCAACTCCACGTCATCCCCGGAAGAGGCCGCAGAGGTGGTGCGCCAGGTGCAAGCCCATGTGGGCCTCACGTGGCTGGATCCCTCCGAAGAGGAAGCCGCCCCACGCCCCCTCTCCGAGACTGACATTCTGGTGGTCGCGGCCTACAACGCCCAGGTACAACTCATCAAGCACCAGCTCCGTGCCGCCGGGCTCGGCGCAGTCCGGGTGGGAACGGTGGACAAATTCCAGGGCCAGGAGGCTCCGGTGGTCATCGCGTCCATGGCCGCTTCGGCGGCCGGCGAAGTTCCGCGGGGCATGGAATTTCTTCTCTCCCGCAACCGGATCAACGTGGCGGTGTCGCGCGGGAAGTGGCGTGCCGTCGTCGTGCGTTCACCCGAACTGACCAACTACCTGCCCACACATCCCGAAGGCCTGGAGAACCTGGGCGGCTTCATCGCCCTCTGCCAGCGCGCCTAAGTACCCAAGTAGGTCGCACTTGTGCGCGTTATGAGGGCTCAAAACGCGCACAAGTGCGACCCAGTTGGGAGAACGGGGGCTGGTTGGGAGAACGGGGGCTAGCTTGGGGAAACGCGGGGCCTAGCTGGGGAGGGCCAGGGCTTCGTCCAGCACGCGGCCGAAGTTCAGGGGATCGTGCGCGAAGCGGCCCAGGAACAGCCCCGAAACCCCGTCCAGCTGAGGAAGGAGCCCAGGCTTGGCAGAGCCCCCATAGATGATGGGCAGCCCGGCCAGGTCCTGCGGGGCCAGCAGGCCACGCAGCCGCGACACCACATCAGAGACGAACTGCGCCGAAGCAGGTTCCGCAGCACCGATGGCCCATACAGGTTCATAGGCAACAGCCAGTTTCCCGGCGAGGGACCAGTCGCCGGACACTGCCGATTCAATCTGCCCGAACACAAAGGCCGCGGCTTCAGCCGGAGGCACCCGTTCGGTCTCCCCGACGCACAGCAAGGGAGTGAGACCATGCTCGACGGCGGCACGCACCTTGAGTGCGATCATCGCCTCGGACTCGCCGAACCAGCGCCGCCGCTCGGCATGCCCGATTTCAACAAGGCCCACCCCCAGCTCGGCCAGCATCGACGGGGAAACTTCGCCCGTCCAGGGCCCGTCCTCCCACCCGCAGTTCTGCGCACCGAGCACCAGGGGCGTACCGGCCACCACGTCGGACGCGTCCGGCAGCACGGGGAAGGACGGGATGACAAACGGGACTACCCGTCCGGCCGCGAGGGCCGGACGGGCGTCCACTTCTTTCACCAGGTGTCGCAACCACGCCAGGGATTGCGCGTAGCCGAGGTACATCTTGGTGCTGACCCCGATGTACTGGGTCCCGCTTTTGAGGAATGTCACTTGCCCAGCAGCTCGTCGGCCTTGTTGCTGAACGCGCGCGTTCCGAACATCATCACTGCGGCGACGAACGGCAGGATACCCAGCGCGTAGACGCCCATGGTTCCTGTGTCTGAGGCCGTGACCTGGTTGACCGTGGTCCGGAGGATCGGAGCCACGAAACCGCCCAGGTTGCCCAGGGAGTTGATCAGGCCGATGCCCGCAGCGGCAGCAGTACCGGTGAGGAACGCCGTCGGGTAGGACCAGCAGATGGGGCCGGTGGACAGGAAGCTGCACACGGCGAGGGTGATGAAGATGATGCCCACCGCCGGGAGGTGGTTGGCGCCGGCCCACGCGGAACCGAAGATGCAGATTCCGGTGGAGACGAAGAGTGCCGTGCCCCAGCGGCGGCGCCGCGCCACAGTGTTGGCGGCCTTGCCGATGAAGTAGCAGGCAAAGATGCCAAAGAACCACGGGATGGCGGCCAGGAGCCCGACGGCGAGCCCCACCTTTTGTCCCGTCAGCTGGGCGACCTGCTGCGGAAGGTAGAACGTGACACCGTACACCGCAACCTGCAGGCAGAAGTAGATCACGGTGAAGTACCAGACGCGGCCGTTCCGCATGGACGCCAGGACGCCGCGCGGGCCGGATTCTTCCTTGACGGTGTCTTCCAGCGCCATGACGTCGGTCAGGGCTTTCTTCTCTTCCTTGCTGAGGAACTTGGCGTCCTGCGGGCTGTTGATGAGGAAGAAGTAGGCGGCGATGCCGGCAACGACAGCCAGCATGCCTTCAACGAAGAACATGACCTGCCATCCGGCGACGCCGGGCACCTGGTCGCCGATGTTGATCAGCCATCCGGACAGCGGTGCACCCATCATCTGGGAGAAGGGCTGTGCCAGGTAGAAGATGGCGAACATCTTGACGCGGACCTTGTTGGGGAACCAGGCAGCAAGGAACATGATGACGCCGGGGAACAGTCCGGCCTCGGTGACACCGAGCAGGAAACGCAGGATCACGAAGGACGTCTCACCCTGGACGAACGCGAAGCAGGCAGAAACAATGCCCCAGGTCACGGCGATGCGGGCAAGCCACACCTTGGCGCCGAACTTGGTGAGCAGCAGGTTGCTGGGAATCTCGAACAGGGCATACCCGATGAAGAAGATCCCGGCACCCAGGGCGTAGGCGCCCGCTGTGATGCCCCGGTCTACTTCCAGCGCGGCCTCCGCGAAGCCAACGTTGGTGCGGTCAAGGAAGGCCACGATGTACAGGATGACAAGCATGGGCATCAGCCGCAGCGATGCCTTGGAAATGGCCGATTTCAGGACCGGCGTTTCCAGCAACTCCTTGGTGGAATTGGTGGCAACAGACATTGAAACTCCTCTTTGAGTAACCACAGGGGTAGTCAGTTTGTGGTGAAGCTGCCGCGCCAGGGCAGCACAAAGCCAGGCAGGGCCTTTGGCAGGGGTGAATCAGCGCGGGAAGAAAATGAGCACGAGGCCCACGGCGCAGGCAAGGACGCCCACGGCAAGGTAGATCTTGCGTTCTCTTGTCCAGGTCCGCATGGTCTGCGCCTAGTGCATGTACAGACCGCCATCCACATTCAGCGTCTGGCCGGAGATGTATCCGGCGTCCTCGCTGATGAGGAAGGCGATGGCTGCGGCGATGTCACGGGTGGAACCGACCCGGTTCACCACGAGGTCCTTGACGAGTTCGTCCTTGCGTTCCTCGCTCAAGGTTCCGCCCATGATGTCGGTATCGATCGGGCCGGGTGAGATCGCGTTGACGGTGATGTCGTACTCTCCCAGTTCCCGTGCCGTTGCGCGGGTCAGGCCGATGACGCCTGCCTTCGCCACTGAGTACGGGGTCTTGGAGAACGTGCCACCGCCGCGCTGCGCGGAGACGGAGGAGATGTTGACGATGCGGCCGATGCCGTTCTTGACCATGGATTCGGCTGCGCGCCGGGTAGCGAAGTGCACGCCGTTGAGGTTGATGCTGAGCACGCGGTCCCATTCGGCGGGTTCGAGTTCCAGGTAGCCGATGGGCGAGCTGACGCCGGCAACGTTGGCCAACGCCACGATCTGCGGCAGTTCGGCTTCCAGTTCGTCGATGGCGGCGCGGACCTCGGCTTCACTGGCCACGTTGGCCCCCACGCCGTGCGCCTGGACACCGTACTCGGCGGCGATTTCCTTGGCTGCAGCCTTGCACGCGGCGTCGTCAAGGTCGATGATGCCGATGTTCCAGCCCTGCGCGGCAAGGTAGTTGACGGTTGCGCGGCCGATGCCACGCTCCGAGACAGCTCCCGTAACGACAGCTGTCCGTGATGCGGGGAAAGTCATGCGTTTTCTCCTGTAAGTGTTAGTTGATCGGTGCCGGGCCAAGCTCTTCAATGAGCTTCTGCATGGCCACATACGCCTTGTTGCGGTAAGCGATAAGTTCCGGCGTGCGCTCGGCCGGAACGTTGAGGAATCCAGCGCCGGTCTTGGTGCCGAGCTTGCCGGCTTCCACCAGGTCGGACAGGATCTTCGGCGTCGCAAAGCGTTCCGGGAACCCGGTCTGCAGCGACTTGTAGCAGAAGTTGTAGACATCCAGGCCGGCCATGTCCGCGATGGCGAACGGACCAAAGAACGGCAGGCGGAAGCCGAACGTCGTACGGACCAGGGTGTCGACGTCGTCCGCTGTTGCGATCCCCTGCTCCACCAGCTGCGCGGCTTCGTGGAACAGCGCGTACTGCAGCCGGTTCAGGACGAATCCGGTGACGTCCTTCACCACGGCGGTCTGCTTGCCGGCCGCGTGCACCAGGTCCCGCGATGCGGACACTGTTTCCACGGAGGTTCCGGCGTGCGGAATGATTTCGACGCCGGGGATGAACGGCGACGGATTGGAGAAGTGAACGCCCAGGAACCGTTCCGGACCCGTGACTGCCTCAGCCAGAGCGGCAATGGAGATCGTGGACGTATTGGAACCGATCAGCGCGTCCGGCTTGGCCGCAGCGCTGATCCTGGCCAGGGTGGCGTGCTTGATCGCAAGCACCTCTGGAACGGCTTCCTCAATGAAGTCGGCGTCGGCAACGGCTTCTTCGATATCTTTGGCGGCCCACAGGTTCTGCTTCAGGATCTCGGTGGAGCCCGCCGGGAACAAACCGTCGGCGATGAACTGGTCGGACTCTTCCAACAAGCGGTCGTAGTTCTTCTGCGCTACTTCGGCGGACACGTCTGCCAGCGCCACGCGCGCGCCACCGAGCGCCAGCACCTGGGCGATCCCGCCGCCCATGTAGCCGGATCCTACGACGGCGATCTTCCGGGCTTGGTTTTCTGTTGACGTCATGGTCAGACTGCCTTCGTGTAGTCGGGTTCGTAGGAGCAGATCGCGTCTACCTTCGCGGCGGACGCAGAGTTCTGGTCGAAGCGGTGATCGAGCCATTCACCCACGAGCTTCTTGGCCAGTTCAAGGCCAATCACCCGCTGGCCGAGGGTAAGGACTTGGGCGTTGTTGCTCAGTACGGAGCGTTCCACAGAGTAGCTGTCGTGGGCTGTCACCGCACGGATGCCAGGGACCTTGTTGGCCGCGATGGCCACACCCAGGCCGGTACCGCAAATCAACAAGGCACGGTCGGCTTCTCCTTCGGCCACCTTGCGTGCGGCATCGACGGCGACGTGCGGGTAGGCGGTGGAGTCATTCGCCCCAACGCCCACGTCCGTCACGGAAGCTACGCGGGGATCGGCTTCAAGCAACGCTTTCAAGGCGTTCTTGTACTCGACGCCTGCCTCGTCATTGCCGACGACGATCCGCCAGCCTTCGGTTGTACTCATGCTTCTGCTCCGTTTCCGGCCGGTGCCGTGAAGGCGGCAGGGGCCAGTTGTGAATCGATGAATTGCGAGATACGTGCCGCGATCAGTCCAAAGGAAACCGCTCCGGGGTCCGGGTGGCCGAGGCTCTTCTCCGCCAGTGGACGGGCGCGGCCCTTGAGGGGGCGCAGGTCCGCGGTTGCCGCGGCAGCGGACTCCGCCGCAGCGGCGGCCACTGCCAGGGCCCGGTCAACCGGGGCACCGCCGTCGAGCTCTGCCAGGAAGGTGTCGCGGAACGGCAGCAGGGCGTCCACCATGGTCTTGTCCCCGGTGTCAGCCTTGCCCAGTTCGGTGATGGCGTTGGCGAATGCGGATACGGCTGCCCGGGCGTCGGCTGCTGCGTAGGACTCCCGGTTGCCGAGCGCCTGCCCCGCAGCGATGACGGCCGAACCCCACAGCGCACCGGACGTTCCGCCGGCCCTTTCGCTCCAGGCTTCACCGGCTTCCAGAAGCACCCGCGCGACCGACGCACCGGATGCTGCCTGAGCGGCAGCGGCCGCAGCGTCCACGCCCCGGCGCATGCCGATGCCGTGGTCACCGTCGCCGGCGATCGCGTCCAGCTTGCCGAGTTCGTCCTCATGTTCGACGACGACGTCCCTCACCTGCGCGAGCACGGCCACCGCCTGCCGCCCGAGGTCAGCCGCGGCTTCGGTGGGCTGTTCGCTCTCGGAGGTTTCGGCGTCGTCCGCCAACGCAGCGGTGCGGGGTGCGCGAGGTGCCATGCTTCCCTTGCGGAAGGCGGGGGTGTCGGCGGGCGCGGACCAGTACTGCTCCAGTTCGTCATCCAGCCACAGCAGCGTCAGCGACAAACCGGACATGTCCAGGCTGGTGACCAGCTCGCCGCATTCAGGCTCCACAACCTTGAGGCCGGCTGCGGTGAGGAGCTTCTCGATTTTGCCGAACAGCAGGAAGAGTTCGTCGTACTTAACCGTACCCAGCCCGTTGACGATCGCCACCACACGGTCACCTGCGTCGTCCGGCTTGTCCGCGAGGAGCCTGGAGACCAGGAGATCAGCAAGCTCGGAAGCTGTGGGCATGGGGTGCTCTGAGATGCCGGGTTCGCCGTGGATCCCCAGGCCGAGCGACATCTGGCCGGTGGGAACGTGGAACAGCGGGTCCTTGGCGCCCGGCAACGTGCAGCCGTCAAAGGCCACACCGAGCGAGCGCGTGCGGTAGTTGGTCTTGATGGCCAAACGCTCGACGTCGTCGAGGTTCAGTCCCGCTTCTGCTGCGGCTCCGGCAATCTTGAACACGGTGAGGTCGCCGGCGATGCCGCGGCGCTTCTCGATCTGGTCGAGGGGTGCGCTGGCGATGTCGTCCGTGACCAGGACAGTGCGGGTCTCGATGCCCTCGGCGTTGAGCCGGAGCTGCGCCTGGCCAAAGTGGAGGACGTCGCCGGCGTAGTTGCCGTAGCTCAGCAGCACTCCCCCGCCTGCATTGGAAGCCTTGGCCACGCGGTACACCTGGCCGGCTGCGGGAGAGGCGAACATGTTGCCGCACGCCGAGCCTGCCGCGATACCAGGGCCCACCAAGCCGGCGAAGGCCGGATAGTGTCCCGAACCGCCGCCGATCACCAACGCGACCTGGCCTGCGGGGATTTCCGTCGAGCGGACCACGCCGCCGTCAACACGGGCAACGTAGCTGCGGTTGGCGGCCACGAAGCCGTCCAGTGCCTCATCGGCAAAGTCCGCCGGGTTGTCGAAGATCTGAGTCATGGCGGTCAGACTCCGGCGAACTCGGAGGTGGCGGGCTGCTGGCGTCCTTGGGCCACCTTGCTCTGGCCCAGCGCGTAGCCGTCCTTCTTGGGGAGGATGTGGCGGCGCAGGTAGTCCTGGTTGCTGGCCGTGACGCTGAGACCGTCGCCGCCGTAGTGCTCTACGCAGAGGATGCCTTGGAAGCCCACGGAGAGAGCGAACTTGAACGCCTCGCGGTAGTTGATCAGGCCGCTCTCCATGGGGGACGGCATGGCGATGTAGCTGTCGCGGGCCACGTCTTCGTCGCGGATGTAGTTCTTCATGTGCCAGTAGTTGGAGTACGGCAGGGTCTTGTGGACCAGTTCACGCCAGTCCTCGATGGGCCGGTGCAAACGGATCAGGTTGCCGAGGTCCGGGTTGAGGCCCACATTGTCAAGGCCAATATCCTGAACGAGCTGCACGGACGAGTCGCCGGTGCCCAGGAAGGTGTCCTCGTACATCTCCAGCGAAATCAGGATGCCGGCCTCGGCTGCGTGGCGGCCAAGTTCGCGGATGCGGGTGACGGCGTTGTTCCAGGCTTCCTTGTCTCCGACCGGATCCTTGTAGCCCTCAACGGTCCAGAACCACAGCTGCTTCTGCTGTTCCGGCGTGATGGCCTGGTGCAGGCCGAAGGAGACGACTTCGCAGCCAAGTTCCGCAGCGGCATCGATGGTGCGGTGGCTATAGGCAAGGTTGTCAGCCCAGTCCTGCTGGTGGATGACGCTGCGGCGGATCGCCGAGATGACGGGAACGCCGATGCCCACCTCTTTTGCCGTGTGCTTGAACTCTGCGAGGCGCTCCTTGCTGAGGTCGCCCGGGCGGACCCAGCTGTCGGTGAGGTCCGCGTTCGCGAAACCTGCGTCCTTGACTTCCTGGAGGACTGCAGCCCAAACGGAAGCATCGGCGTCGTTGACCTGCTGGCCCGAGGCATCCGTGCCCGGGAACTGCAGGAGGGCCGCGGTGATGGGCCAGTTTTCGGCGGTGTACGCCATGAGTAATCACTCCTTCGGGCAATCCTGTTTCCTATAGGATTTACGAATCAAGGCAAGCTGTCAACCCTTTGCTGGAAACTTCCTAGATCCTATATGTCTTACATATGCTTGTGAAGAGGGTCACGGCGTGGGGTCGTTTGCTGCGCATCTCCTACCGCCGATCGCACCTGTACCCACCTATCCGCCGGGCGCGAAAGGGTGCGCTACCGGTTCATATCCGGTGCGTTTGGCGTAAAGGGGTGCGCAATCAATGCGCTCGAGCTTGTCAGTCCTGCGGCGCGTCCGCCATCGCGCGACCCCGGACTTGCTCCACGTGGTCAATCATCGCTTGGGCTGCTTTCTCGGGATCCCCGCCGATCATGGCATCAAGCACGGCCTGGTGTTCCGCGATAGCCTGCTCAGCATCAGTGATCCCAACTCCCCCGAACAATCTGAAACGCTGGATCTGCCCGCCGAGCGTGTTGTACGCGGCAAGGAGGAACTGGTTGCTGGCCTGGGCAGCGATGAGTTGGTGGAACCGCTCGTCGGCTTCAAGGTAGCTGCGATACTCGGCAAAAGTCCCACCACGGGGAGCCGTCTTCAGGTCCTCGACCGCCTGCTTCAGCGCGTCCAGGCCCTCCGGCGTCATCCGTGAGCACGCCAGGCGCGCGTTGACCGGCTCGATCGAAAGCCGTGCTTCCATCAGCTCCGCGAAGTCTTCACGGGTGAACACCGGGGCTACGCGATATCCCTTGAGGGCCACCCGGCGGACCATGCCGGTGTGCTCAAGCCGGGCCAGTGCTTCCCGGACGGGCGTCGGTGAAACCTCGAGTTCCCGCGCCATGCCATCGATGCTGACGGCAGCTCCCGGCTCGAGCCTCCCGTCCATCAGCCACTCAAGAAGTGCCTCATAGACGTGGTCGGCAAGGACTTGGCGGCTCACGGGAAAGCCGGCACGGACGGAGCTCGGGGAAGCTTCAGGCATGCACAAATCCTATAGGAACGTGCACTTCCTGGGCCGGACCCCGCCCAAACTGCCCCCTCCCGGGCGTCACATTCCGCCCCTCCCCCAACTGGGTCGCAGCAGAGCGCGTTTTGGGCGCTCAAAACGCGCTCTGCTGCGACCCAGTTGGGTGCTCGGGGGGTAACGTACGACGCCGGCACCTCAGGTGGGTGCCGGCGTCGTGGTTTCGCTGGGGTGCTTCGCGCCTAGTTGGCGTAGAAGGGGTAATCCGTATAGCCCTCGGCACCATCGGCGTAGAACGTCGCGGCGTTGGGCTCGTTGAGCGGAAGCCCCTCGCGCCAGCGGCGGGCGAGATCGGGATTCGCGATAGCCGGCCGGCCCACAACTACGCCGTCGGCCAGGCCATCTGCCACCAGGGCGATGGCTTCCTCACGCGTGGTGATCTCGCTGAATCCCGTGTTCACCAGGAACGTGCCGTTGAAGCGCTCGCGGAGGTCCTGGACCAGGGAGCCCTTGGGTTCGTGGTGCAGGATGCTCAGGTAGGCCAGGTTGAGCGGCGCGATGGTGTCCACCAGGACTTCGTAGGCCGCGCGGACGTCTGCGGCGTCCACCTCGGCAATGCCCTGCACGTTGTGTTCGGGCGAGATACGGATACCCACGCGGTTGGAACCGAGCGCCTCAACCACGGCATTCACGGTCTCGATGACAAAGCGGGCGCGGTTTTCCGGAGAACCGCCGTAGCTGTCAGTGCGGACATTCGAATTCGGCGCGAGGAACTCGTGCAGGAGGTAGCCGTTGGCGGAGTGCAGTTCCACGCCGTCGAAACCGGCCTCGATGGCGTTGCGGGAAGCGGTAACGATCTCCTGGATGACGGCCGGCAACTCATCGGTACGGAGTTCGCGAGGGACCGGGTAGGCCTGCTTGCCGTTCGGCGTGCGGACTTCACCTTCGATGGCGACGGCGCTAGGGCCAACAATCTCGTGACCACCTGTGATGTCTGCGTGGGAAACGCGGCCACCGTGCATGATTTGCGCGAAGATCCGGCCGCCTTTTGCGTGGACCGCGTCAGTGACCTTCTTCCAGCCGGCGATCTGCTCTTCCGTGACCAGGCCGGGCTGGCCCGTGTAGGACTGGCCAGCAGGAGTCGGGTACGTGCCTTCACTGACGATCAGTCCCAGCGATGCGCGCTGGCTGTAGTGCTCGGCGATGAGATCGTTAGGCACTCCATCCAGCCCTGCACGCAGGCGCGTCAACGGCGCCATGACCAGTCGGTTGGGGAGTTCGAGTTCACCGAGTGCCAGCGGAGAAAACAGCATGCGCAGTTCCTTTCAGAATGATCAGGTTCACCCTGAGCAACTGTGCAGCGTCTGCAACTATTCCGATTGAGGTGCAGATCACAACGAATCGGGGCTTTCGGGCCGCTCCGCCTCCCCAAGTATTTGCAGGCCCCTCTTGGCCCAGGCGATTTCCTGCTCGGCACGGGCGAGCTGCCCTTCATATGCGAAGACCTTGAAGCGGACCACCTGCTCCCGCTCCTCTTCGGCATATCGGCCAAGGCGATGGGCAAGAGTGGGATGGACGCGCCGCTCGAGGGCCTCGATCATGTGAAGCGTTTGGAGGCGCTGCTCCTCGTAATGGGCAATGTGGGCCCGCAACTGTTGGGCCGCTACGCCCGGGGGTGCCCACTCGAAGTAGGCAGCTTTGAGGCGTGCAGGATCCCGGTCACGGACGTAGGCCAGGGGCTGACTCTGCCACTCCCGCAGGGCGTCCTCGCCGTCCGGCGTGAGGGCATACTCGGTCTTGGTGGCTCCACGTGTCCCCCATGGCACGGACTGGCTGGAGAGGAGACCCTCGGCGAGCATCTTCCGCAACTCCGGATAGATCTGCGAATCGGGCGCATGCCAGACGTGGCCCACGGAGGAACTGAAGTGCTTGGCCACGTCATAGCCCGTCAGCGGGCCCGAGGACAGCAGCGCCAGCAAGGCCGAGCGAAGAGTCAAGGCGGGTCCTTTCAGGTCGGTATTGAACCCTCACCCAGCTTACTTCCAACAGACCTTTGCATATCACTATGAAGATAGCTAGTATGTGGTCTACCTCACCTACTAGCTATCTTCATAGTTAGTTTGGGTACTGTCCGGCCCCCTCAACGATGAAGGACCGCTCCATGTCTGTCTCCGCTTCGAAGACCACAACCACAGCCAAGCTCCTGCCCTCCCCGCTCAACGCCTGGTACGTCGCCGGGTGGGACCACGAGATCACCGCCAAAGGGATCCTGGCCCGCACGGTTGCCGGTCGCCCCTTGGCCCTGTACCGCACCGGTGATGGCCGGGCCGTGGCACTGGCTGACTCCTGCTGGCACCGCCTCGCCCCGCTGTCCCAGGGAAAGCTGGTGGGCCGCGACGAGATCCAGTGCCCCTACCACGGCCTGCGCTACAACGCCGCCGGGCGCTGCACCTCCATGCCCGCGCAGGAAACCCTGAATCCATCGGCTACCGTTCCCTCCTTCCCCGTGGTTGAGCGCTACCGCTATGTGTGGGTGTGGCTCGGTGACCCTACAAAAGCGGACCCGGGCCTCGTACCCGACATGCACCAGCTGCAAAGCTCCGAATGGGCCGGAGACGGTGAGACCATCCATGCACCGTGCAACTACCAACTGGTTTTGGACAATCTCATGGACCTCACCCATGAGGAGTTCGTTCACAGCTCATCGATCGGGCAAGAGGAACTGTCCGAATCCGAGTTCGAGGTGACCCATGACGAGTCCTCAGTGACAGTCACCCGTTGGATGCGCAACATCGACGCGCCGCCGTTCTGGTTGAAGAACATGCGGGACAAGTTCCCGGACTTCGAGGGAAAGGTGGACCGGTGGCAGATCATCCACTACTACTTCCCCTCAACGATCTGCATCGATGTCGGTGTAGCGGAGGCGGGGAGCGGAGCGCCTGAGGGCGACCGCTCACGGGGAGTGAACGGCTACGTCATGAACACGATCACGCCGGAAACCGACCGTTCGTGCCACTACTTCTGGGCTTTCATGCGCAACTACCGGCTGGAGAGCCAGCTCATCACCACACAGCTGCGCAGCGGGGTGCACGGCGTCTTCGGAGAGGACGAGGCGATGCTCCTGGCCCAGCAGTCGGCGATCGATGCCAACCCGGACTACGAGTTCTACAACCTCAACATCGATATGGGCGGGATGTGGGTGCGCCGGCTCCTGGAGCGCGCGCTCGAAGCTGAGGGCCGACTCGCCGCACTGCCGGACGCCTGAGCAGGAGGAGTTCCACCGTGGCCGATTCCCACCAGATCATCTGGCAGCAGGCAACCATCGACTCAGTGTCCGACGTCGCCGAGAACATCCGTCGCATCGTCCTGCGCCCCGAACGCCCGTGCACTGTGCGCCCGGGCGAGCACGTGGATGTCCGCACAGACATTGCAGGCGAGCAGCATGTCCGTTCGTACTCCGTGGTGGATGCGGCCGAGGACGGCACGCATCTCGCCCTCAGCGTCTTCCAAACACCTGCTTCCCGGGGAGGCTCCGTGTTCATGCACTCGCTCCGGCCCGGGGACGTCCTGGAGGTTACCCAGCCGCTGCAGAACTTCCCGCTTCGGGTCGGGGCGCCCTCCTATGTCCTGCTCGCAGGCGGCATCGGCATCACCGCTATCGCCGGAATGGCCGCGCTGCTGCGCCGCCTGGGCGCTGACTATCGCCTCGTCTACGTGGCCCGCTCCCGGGAGTCGATGGCCTACCTCGACGACCTTGCCGCCCTCCACGGGGACCGCCTCGAGCCACATATCGACGCCGAGGGCACCTCCCTCGATGTCCGCGCCCTCGTGGGTTCAGTACCGGACGGCGCGGAACTCTACATGTGCGGTCCCATCCGGCTCATGGACGCCGCACGCCGCGGATGGACTGAACGCGAGCTCGACCCCACGAACCTGCGCTACGAGACCTTCGGCAACAGCGGCTGGTACGAGGCTGAACCATTCACTGTCCGCATCCCCCGGCTGGGGATAGCGACAATTGTCGGCCCGGACGAGTCCGTGCTGGATGCCCTCCAGCGCGAGGGCGTGGACATGATGTCCGACTGCCGCAAGGGCGAGTGTGGCCTGTGCCAGGTCAAGGTGCTTGAGCTCAGCGGGCGGATCGACCACCGGGACGTCTTCTACTCGGACCGGCAGAAGGAACCCAACACCAGGATGTGCTGCTGCGTCTCGCGTGCGGTCGCTGCAGAGGCTTCCGCCGCGCCGACGCCCCGCCCCGCCATCCTTACCATCGACGTCCCCTGAGAGGCATCAGCAGCATGGATATCCGACACCAAATCGACGCATCCAGGATGTCGTCGTACCAGTGGATCATCATCGCGGTGACCACCTTCCTCAACGCCCTCGACGGTTATGACGTCCTGGCCATGGCCTTCACAGCAACCTCCGTGACCAAGGAGTTCGGACTCTCCGGCGCCCAGCTAGGCTGGCTGCTCAGCACCGGTCTCATCGGCATGGCTGCAGGCTCCCTGGTCCTCGGACCGTTTGCGGACCGCTACGGACGGCGCAAGATCCTCATCGTGGCCTTGGCGATCAATGCCCTGGGCTTGTTCCTCTCCAGCACGGCGAATTCCGCTTTCGAGCTCGGCCTGTGGCGGGTCCTAACCGGCCTGGGCGTTGGGGGCATCCTCGCCTCGGCTACCGTCATCACGAGCGAGTACGCCAACGCCCGCCGCCGCGGCATGGCCGTCAGCATCTTCACGGCCGGCTACGGTGTGGGCGCCACACTCGGCGGCATGGGCGCCACCAACCTGATCCCCGCCTTCGGGTGGCGCTCCGTGTTCCTCACCGGCGGCCTGCTGACCCTGCTGGCGATCGCCCTCACCGCGGCCCTCCTGCCCGAGTCGGTCGACTACCTCCGCACTCGGCGGCCGCAGAACGCCGTCGGGAAACTCCAGCACATTGCCCGCCGCCTGCGGCTCGAAGGCAGCGTCACCCTCGGTCCCGCTGCTGCGGGCAGTGGAAAACAGCAGGGCAGCGTGGCTACGCTGCTGAACTCCCGCTACCGCAAAGCCAGCATCCTGCTCTGGATCTCCTTCTTCGTGACCATGTTTGGCTTCTATTTCGCCAACTCCTGGACGCCCCGCCTGCTGGTGGAATCCGGGATGACCGAGCAACAGGGCATCATCGGCGGACTCATGCTCACCATGGGCGGTACCTTCGGCTCGCTCCTCTATGGCGCGCTCACTATCAAGTGGGACGAGCGGCGGACCCTGATGGCCTTTACGGTGCTCTGTGCCGTGACCCTGGTCCTCTTCATTACCACCACCGCTGTTCCCCTGCTGGCGTTCTCGTCAGGTGTGGTGGTGGGCATGCTCGTCAATGGCTGCATCGCCGGTCTCTACACGGTGGCTCCCATGGCCTACGAGCCCGGCGTCCGCACCACAGGGGTGGGGTGGGGCATCGGCGTCGGAAGGGCCGGTGCGATCCTTGCCCCTATTGCGGTCGGTGGCATGCTCGACAGCGGCTGGACCCCCACGCAGCTCTATATCGGCGTCGCGGTGGTAGTCCTCCTCGCGGCCGTCGCCCTGTTCCGGCTGCGCCCGTACGAAGAGGCCCAGGACCCCGTAACCGAGGACTCCGCTTCAGCAGCCAGCACCCGATAGAGGCAGGGCTGGGTGCTTTCCCGGGTCGGAGGGCACCCAGCCTGAAGCCCTGTGCAGTCGGAGGGGAAGAGCCGCTGAGCTAGTTCTTCCCCAATTCCCGCATCGACTCATCGAAGCATTCGCACAGCGCCAGGACTGCAACGAGGTGCGCTTCCTCGGCGTGCGGCGGATCTGTGTTGATATTGATGGCTTCATTGACGGCCTGGGCCAGGTCGCGGGACTCCCTTCCGGTGAGAGCCCACACCTTGGCTCCCGCCGACTTCGCGGCCGAAGCGGCATCGCGGAGATCCTCCGTTATGCCTTTGGCAGCCAGGAGCACCACAATGTCACCGCGCCGGACCACGCCCGGGATCTGGCCACTGATGGTCTGCCCTTGGTCCTTGTTTGCGACGATGGCAACAAAGGAACTGTCAGATCCGCCTCCGTTGTGTGCGGCATCATGGGCCGTAAGCTCGGAGGCAAAGCGCTGGGCTTCATGGGCTGAACCATCGCTGCCGGCGGCGAACACCTTGCCGCCGCGGAGCCTCGCCCTGGCCAACTCTTCACCCCACTCGGCAAGCCGTGACGATTCCCGCCGCAACGCCGCCACGGCCGGACCGATTTCGCCCAAGTGGCCGAGAACCACGTCCACAGCGTGCCGGTTACGCTTCGGATCCGCCGCACGCACCCCTTGGCCGGTCCGCCTCACCACGATGCTCATCTCCTGCCTCCGCTTCTTTCCACAAAAACTAAAGGTTTCTGCCGCCGTCCCGCCGCCCGTCACGGGCAGCACCGTCCCGAACGGAGTCATCACGCGTGGATCCCTCGCCCGCTGCGGTGCCGTTCGGGGAGGCGTCCCGCACTGAGGCGTCCCGGTGCGTGCCGTCCCGGTGGGACCGGTCCCGCAGGAGGCGCTGACCGCCGTCGTGAACGCCGTCCCGGTCCTCCGACCGGCCACGGTCCCCGTTCGAGCGGTCGCGGTCAGAGCGGTCGTGGTCCGAGCGGTCCCCCTCGGAGCGGCCGTCCCGCCCGGTGTTGACGTCGGGGTCGAGCTTGTCCGCGTGGCGCAGGTGCTCCTGGACGCGGCCATGCGCTTCGTCGGCCTTTTCTGCGTGGCGGTCGGCTTCGCGGCGCAGCCGGTTGGCTTCGACCTCGGCCTGCACGGCGGCTGCCTCGGCCTGGGCCGACTGCGCCTTGGCCTGATGCGCGCCAACGGCTTCCTGCTCGGCTTTCTCACGCAGTTCTTCGGCGCGGTGTCGGTTGACTTCCGCCTTCTTGCGCCGGCCTACCAGCACGGCGATGATAATGGCGGCCACCACAACCACGGCCACAATGATGATGGTCACCAACAGTCCGGTATCCATGTGGATTACCTCCCTCGTGAACGGCTTTGTTGGGCGCCGTTGCCAGCCCACGTCCCGTTCCCCGTCATGTACCCCATGTCCACTGCGCCCAAACGGTACGCCGGTTGCTCACGCCGGCAGTTCCATACGGAAGCCGCACCTGCATTCCAGGACCCGGGTCTTGAGATATACGTCCATCAGCGGATCATCGTTGTCCTCGGTGGTGATGGGTACATAAACGCTCTTCGCGGACGACGCGGCAAACTGCATCGGCTCGCCGCAGTGGAAGTACTCCCCGCCAAATTGCAGGAGGCCGGAGATCGCACTCCGGCTGTTGAGGACTGCGGCCACTTCGTGGAACGTGGCGGTATGGGAGAAAGAAGCCTCGCACCGGGTGCACGTGTAGGAGACGGCAACCAGGAGTTCGCCCGAGTGGGGCTCGATGGATTCGATGGTTTCCAGGTCCAGGTTCTCACTTGAGCCACAGTTGGTGCACTTCAGTGGCTGCACGGCGGGACGTGATGTATTTTCCGGAACCGGTGGGTTCTGTATGGTCGACAACCTGCTCACTCCTCGGTCAACTTTGTCCGACAGATGCTCTGCTTGCCAACATCTTAACTAATAATCAGATTGCTTACTAGTTTTTGAAGGCACTCTCCAGAGCAGCGGCGCGGAAGCCGCCGTCGTCATTGGAGGGAGCCGGGCCTGACGCGTCAGCTGCCAGTGGCCTCAGGATGCTCCCGCGCCCGCTTCTCCTCCGGCGTCTCGCCGCTGTCATCCGGGATGAACGCAGGGTCCACCTCCGTGGTGAAGTCACCTGTTCCGGGATCGCCTTCAGCCTGCCCGACGTCGGCAGGAACCTCTGTGGCGGACGTTCCGTCAGGTGTTTTGTCCGGTCTGCGCGCTTGGTCACCCATAGCCCCAATCTAGGCCGGGAGACAGCGCGAGTCGAGGCTTCGCCGCCTTGTGCGCCGCCCCCGACTCTGCTTCGCTGGGAGGGTCTCCTGCAGCGCGGGACACCTCCAGCTATGGTAGGGAGAACAATTGTGAAGGCAGTGACATGGCAAGGCCGGCGCTCGCTGAGCGTCACGGAAGTCCCGGATCCCACCATCCAGGAACCCACGGACGTGATCGTGCGGATCACGTCCACAGCTATCTGCGGTTCGGACCTGCACCTCTACGAAGTCCTCGGCCCTTACATGCACAAGGGCGACGTGATCGGACACGAGCCCATGGGCATTGTGGAAGAGGTGGGCCCGGAAGTCCACCGTCTCAAGAAGGGCGACCGCGTGGTGGTGCCCTTCAACATCTCCTGCGGCCACTGCTACATGTGCAACCAGGGGCTGCAGTCGCAGTGCGAGACCACGCAGGTCAAGGAAAAGGGTTCGGGTGCTGCCCTCTTTGGCTACTCCGAGCTCTATGGTTCCGTTCCCGGCGGGCAGGCCCAGTACCTGCGCGTGCCCTTTGGCGACTATGGGCCGGTGAAGATCGATTCCGACCTTCCGGACGAACGGTACCTCTTCCTCTCCGACATCCTTCCCACCGCGTGGCAGGCCGTTGAGTACGCCAATGTGCCGGAGGGCGGCACCCTGGCCGTGCTGGGCCTGGGCCCTGTAGGCCAGTTCGCCGCGAGGATCGGCAAGCACAAGGGCTTCCGTGTCATCGGCGTGGATCCTGTCCCCGAACGCCGGGCCATGGCCGAACAGCACGGTGTCCAAACCATGGACTACAGTCCGGACGTGGCAGGCATGGTCAAGGAGGAGACACTGGGACGCGGCCCCGATGCCGTGGTCGATGCCGTGGGCATGGAAGCGCACGGCTCGCCCGTGGCTTCCTTCCTCCACCGGGCTGTTTCGCTGCTGCCGGACAAGCCGGCCCAAGTGGCCATGGAAACCATCAGCGTGGACCGGCTCGCGGCCCTCCATACAGCCGTGGACATGGTGCGGCGCGGAGGCACGGTCTCCCTCAGCGGCGTCTATGGTGGCCAAGCGGACCCCATGCCCATGCTCACGATGTTCGACAAGCAGATCCAGCTGCGCATGGGCCAATGCAATGTGCGCAGCTGGACTGACCAGTTGCTTCCGCTGGTGGAGGACGACGCCGATCCGCTGGGGGTCATGCACCTGGTCACCCACACCGGCGGTCTGGATGACGCTCCGGAGCTGTACGAGAAATTCCAGAAGAAGCAGGATGGCTGCATCAAGGTCGTCCTGAAACCCTGATCCTGCCGACAAACAGGTAAGCCCCCGGCCCCGGCCTGAACCGGACAGGCCGGGGGCTTCACTGTGCCTGGCTAGTTCTTTTGCGGAGGCAACACGAACGCGCCCGACTTGTCCGTGGATAAGGCGAGTGAGGAGATGAACCGCGGCTCGCCGTCGGGTCCGTCCTGACCCGAGCGGAGCATGTCCGGACGTTCGAACTCCAAACCAGTGACGTGGCAGAGGAGCTTTTGGTCGCTGGGGTTGCCGTCGGAATCGAACATGGGCAGGTCAATACCGTCATCGGTGCGCCGCAGGTAGAAGCGGCCACGGGTGGCGATCGCCAGGACCGGCGGGAGGATCAGGGCCAGAAGCACCGCGAAGATCGGAGAGTAGGGCTGGACGGCCGCACCGAACGCTCCGAAGAAGACGGCGATGGAGACTCCAGCCGAGACCAGCATCGATACAAAGCCCACGGGGTTGACGGCGTGCAACATGCCGCGGCGGAATTCAGGCACCTTCGGCGAGATCTTCAAAAGGTACTTGTTGATGGCGATGTCGGAAGCCACGGTGACCACCCAGGCCATGGCGCAGTTGGCGTAGAAACCGAGGATGGTGTTCAGGAAGTCGAACATGTTCGCTTCCATAAGCACCAGGGCAATCACCAGGTTCACCACCACGAACACCATGCGGCCGGGGTAGGTCTTGGTGATGCGGGTGAACGAATTGGTCCATGCCAGGGAGCCGGAGTAGGCGTTGGTGACGTTGATCTTGATCTGCGAGATGACCACCAGCACCACGGCAAGGGTCATGGCCAGCCATGCCGGCATCATCTCCTGGTACACGCCAAGGAACTGGTGGACCGGCTCATTGGCGTGCACTGAGGCCGCAGGGTCAAGAGTGGCGATCAGGTAGATGGCAATGAACAGCCCGACGACCTGCTTGATCGCCCCGAACAGCACCCATCCCGGGCCTGCCAGGATCACTGCCCGCCACCACGCACCCTTGTTGGCTGCTGTCTTGGGAGGCATGAACCTGAGGTAGTCGATCTGTTCGGCAATTTGTGCCATGAGGGACAGACAAACTCCTGCGGCCAGCATCACCGAGGCAAGGTTCGGCCCACCATTACCGGATGCACCGGTGTAGGCGAAGAAGGAGTCGATGCTTTCAGGGTGCGAAACCACCAGGTAGCCCACCGGGATGACCATGAGCAGCAGCCACAGCGGGGTCGTCCACACCTGCAGGGTGGCGAGGGTCTTCATCCCGTAGACAACCAACGGAATGATGATGACCGTGGACACCGCGTAACCCAGCCATTGCGGGACCCCAAGGCCGAGCTCCAGCCCCTGGGCCATGATGGAGCCTTCCAGCGCGAAAAAGATAAAGGTGAAGGTTGCAAAGATCACGTTGGTCACCACGGATCCGTAGTAACCGAAACCTGATCCACGCGTAATGAGATCGAGGTCGATGTTGTACCGCGCGGCGTAATAGGCGAGCGGGAAGCCGGTCACGAAGATGATGACCGCCGCCACAATGATGCCGAGGACGGCATTGGCCGTGCCGTAAGCGATGCCGATGTTTGCGCCGATGGAAAAGTCGGCCAGGTAGGCGATGCCTCCCAGCGCACTAGTGGCCACCACCCCAGCGCTCCACTTGCGATAGGACCTGGGTGCAAACCGGAGGGTGTAGTCCTCCAGGCTCTCTTTGGCCGCGCTGATCGCATCGGCATTGGGTGTGGCTTGTCTTTGGCTTTGGGTCAGGACGTCGCTCATCCTTGCTCTCTTTCGCTCATGGGGGTTCTCAGGGGCACCGCTGGAACCCTGGTGCTGCCCACGACGCTAGTCACGCTGGTTGTCCGCACGGTCACGGCGGTGTTTCACAGGTGTAACTTCTGCATCAGCGGTCACGGGCTATGGCGGGTCACGGAAGCGCCCAAAAACGGCCGCGGCCCTTTGTGACTACTCTCCAAAATCAACTGTCACCGCCCCCGATAGCGTCATGTCCATGACCGCAGACACAGCTACTGACGCCACTGCCCATGCCATTCTGGACCTCGCAAGGGAGCAGGTCCTGGGACGGGGCGAGGGCCTCACTGAACCCCAGCTTGTTGACATCCTCCGACTGCCCGACGAGGCCATCCCGGCAGCCCTGCAACTGGCCCATGAGGTCCGGCTGAAGCACTGCGGCGAGGACGTCGAGGTGGAGGGGATCATTTCCATCAAGACCGGCGGGTGCCCCGAAGACTGCCATTTCTGCAGCCAGTCGGGGGTGTTCGATTCACCCGTCCGCGGCGTGTGGCTGGACATTCCGGAACTGGTCAAGGCAGCCAAGGAAACTGCCGCCACCGGAGCCACCGAGTTCTGCATTGTTGCAGCAGTCCGTGGCCCGGACATCAAGCTGATGAACCAGATCAAGTTCGCCATCGACCGCATCAACGAGGAAGTGGACATCAACATCGCCTGCTCGCTGGGCATGCTGACCCAGCGCCAGGTGGACCAATTGGCCGCCTGGGGCGTCCATCGCTACAACCACAACCTGGAAACCGCCCGCAGCTACTTTCCGCAGGTAGTGACCACCCACAGCTACGAGGAACGGCTGGAGACGTGTGCCATGGTCAAGGCTGCCGGCATGGAGCTGTGCTGTGGTGCCTTGATCGGCATGGGCGAGACCTTAGAACAGCGCGCGGAACTCGCAGCGCAGCTGGCCGCCCTGGACCCCCACGAAGTCCCCCTCAACTTCCTCAATCCCCGTCCCGGAACACCCTTGGAGAACCAGGGCATCATGGACGGCAAGGACGCCCTTCGCGCGATCGCCGCTTTCCGCCTCGCCATGCCGCGCACCGTTCTTCGCTACGCGGGCGGCCGCGAACTGACGCTCGGCGACCTTGGGACCCGCGAAGGCCTGCTGGGCGGAATCAACGCCGTGATCGTGGGGAACTATCTCACCACGCTGGGCCGTCCGGCGACTGCCGACCTCAGTCTCCTGGTCGAGCTGAACATGCCCATCAAGGAGCTCCAGAAGTCACTGTGAGCAGCTACTGCAGCCACTGCGGGGGTGCGGTGGGAACCAAAGGCGAGGGCCCGACGTCGGACGCCCACCAGAGCTGCCAACAGCAGCTGTTGATGGAGCCGCCCAGGTTTTGCCCGCACTGTGGCCGGCGCATGAAAGTCCAGGTCACGCCCACGGGATGGACGGCGGAGTGTTCCCGCCACGGCGCCTCCGTCTCCCCTGGGTAGGCTTGTTGCATGGGCGAAAGCCGGGATCTCCTGACGCCGGAACAGCGCAGCCGGAACATGTCCCGGATCCGGGGCAAGAACACCAAACCCGAGTTGTTGGTGCGGAAGTTGCTGCACGCCAAAGGCTACAGGTACAGGCTCCACGGCCAGGCGGGCGGGTCCAAACTGCCGGGGCGGCCGGACCTGGTGTTTGCCGGGCGGCGCAAGGTCATCTTTGTTAACGGCTGCTTCTGGCATTTTCATGACTGCAAGGCAGGACTCCACGCGCCCGCCGCCAACGCGGAGTTCTGGGAGGCCAAACGCGCCCGAACCAGGGAACGCGATGCCCTGCAGCGCCGGCAACTCGACGCTGAGGGGTGGAGGGTGCTGACGGTCTGGGAATGCGAACTGAAAGACCGGGCGGGTTTGGAAAGGCGCCTGACAGGATTCCTGGACAGCGGCTTCGGTACAGCCCGCGACTACGGTGAGGACACTGAATCGGCGGACTGATGGGCCGGGCTGCCGTGGCCCTGCTCCCACAGTGCGAAGGCTGCTGTTCCTCCGATCCCCAGCAAAACGGCCAGGCAAAAGACGATCACTGCCATCGGCGCGGCAGAGGGTCGGGCACCACCGTCCATGAGGTTTTCTGTTCCTTCAAACATGCCGGGACTCCCCATTCCGCGATCATTGGGCTGACCAACCTAACTGTCAGGGCCTCCGATCAAGACTCCCGCGGGGTCCGCTCAAGATTGGATCAAGCTTTCGTTTTGGGGCAGTACGGCTGTTCCGGGACACCTAATGTTGAATCGTGAATCCATTGTTCGGAGGCGGGAGGGGTTTGGTGTCTGACTATGACGAGTGCACAGACTCCCTGGTGGATCCCGCTGTCCTCCTTGGACTCCAGGCCGAACTTGGCGGGGACGCGTCCATCGTCACCACATTCGTCAAGAACTATGTGGAACTGCTTCCCTGGCGCGTAGCACGGCTTCATCAATCCTTGGTCAACCTGGACATGGAAGATGCCATGGACGCGGTCCTGAGCTTGAAGACTTCCAGCCATATGGTTGGGGCCGTCTGCATTGAACGGCTCGCCGCGGAGCTGGAAGTCAGCATGAAGCTGCTGCCCGGTGGTGACCATCTGATGCAGCTCAGCCCACAGCTGGACGAGATCGACCGCTTCGTCTTCGGGACGATCTGCGAGCTTGGATCACCACTTTCCTAAAAATCTTTACTTAATTGAAAAAAATCATTGACCGGCTAAAAATCTTCACTATAGTTGTGTGAGTTAGCTCATCCAGCAAAGGACCCGGCAATGACCACCGAGACTCCTGCCCCACTGGCCACCAGCGAACTGTTGGCGACCGTCGGGAACAAGGTGCGCACCATGCGCAAGGCAAAGGGCATGACCCTGGCCCAACTCTCGGACATCACCGGCCTCAGCCAAGCGATCGTCAGCCAAATCGAACGCGGCATGGCCAACCCTTCCTTCACCACGTTGGCGCAGTTGGCCCACGGTCTGGACATCCCCGTAGGGAGGTTCTTCATAGGCCAGGACGAGTCCAGGTCACCCGTGGTCAGAAGGTCCGAACGGCGTAACTTGAAAAACGTCACCCGGGAATCCGTGGGCGAGGCAGTCCATGAACTGCTCACCCCCAACCGGGACGGAAGCATCGAGGCGCAATGGATCAGTACGCCCCCAGGGCACGACACCAGCGCAACACCTTTTACCCACAGCGGTGAAGAGTTCTGCTACATCATCTCCGGCCGTAAGGACGTCTACTTGGACGGCGTCTGCTACAGCCTTGAAGAGGGCGACTCGATCACCTACTCCTCAGAGATCCCCCACTGGTACAAGAACAGCTACGAAGAGGTATGCGTAGCCATCTGGGTCAACGCACCACACGCGTGGTAACGCACCCGCCCTCAGGCGGCTTGGGCGTTCTCCCTTAACTGTCCGGACACGATCCCGTGGCCGCTGACACTCCTTGCCACTTTCGCATCAGACGCCTCGTTCAACAGGCGTTCCTGCGTCATACCCTCCCACGCCCTCCGGGGCGTCAGCGTAAGGAAACTTCCATGCTCGACATCCAAACGGACAACGCCGTCCCCACGCCAAAACCAACTACCCACTCCCCCGGCAAGAACGCAAAGTTCACGCCCGAAGTCCGCAAGGGACTCCTCGGCCTTGGCCTCGGCAACGCCCTGGAGTGGTACGACTGGATGGTCTTCGGCCTCCTGTCAGCCTTCATTGGACCGAACTTCTTCCCCAACACCGATCCCCTCTCGGCAACGCTGAACGCCCTGGCCGTGTTCGCCGTCGGGTTCGCTTTCCGTCCCCTGGGCGGCATACTGCTCGGAACGCTCGCTGACCGCATTGGCCGCCGACGCGTCATGCTGCTGTCCATCATGCTCATGGCCGGCACCACCCTGGTCATCGCCATCACCCCGAACTACACCACCATCGGCGCCTGGGCCGGCATCATTTTGGTGGTGTGCCGCATCCTGCAGGGCATCTCCACCGGTATTGAAGCTCCCCTCTCCACCTCCCACGCCGTAGAGCTGGCGCCCGAAGGCCGTGAAGGCTACGTCGCAGGCATCATGTCCTTCTACGTCAACATCGGCATTCTCATGGCCTCCCTGGTGAGCTTCCTGTGCAGCCTGGTGATCGGGGGCGCGGCAATGGGCGAATGGGGCTGGCGCGTCCCGTTCATCATCGGCGCCCTCTTCGGCTTCGTGGTCCTCTACCTGCGGCGGGCCCTCCCGGAGACCCTCAAGAAAGAGGAAATGGCCACCAACACGCCCCGTGCAGTCTGGAAGGGCGTCAGCAAGCACTGGCTGTCCGTCTTGGCCATCATCTTCGTCGTCGGCGCTGCACAGGCCTACAACTACGCCTGGAACGTCGGCCTCCCCAGTGCCGCACGCAGCGGCTTCAAGGAAGACCCCACGGCCGTCTTCGCCCTCACCACTATCCTGGGCGTCATCCTCGTCATCGGTTCCTGGGTCGTCGGCAAGCTGGCAGACGGCAAGGCGATGTCCAAGTGGTTCCTGGTCACCCGCGTCCTCGCCATCCCGGCCGTGTTCCTGATGCTGCTCTACGTACAGCCGGGCATCGGCGGCTTCGCAGCAGTCCTGCTGGGCGGCTCCATTGTCCTGGTACTCAACATGACCCTCTACAACGTGGTCAGCTCCTCCCTGATGCCCAAGAACATCCGCGGCACCGGTGTAGCCCTCGGCTACGGAATCGGCGTAGCGATCTTCGGCGGCACCGCCTCCTACCTCCTGGTCTGGTTCCAGTCGCTGAACCTCACCTGGGTCTTCCCGGTCTACGTGGCCGTCCTGTCCATCCTCAGCATCGTTTTCTACATCGCCGCACGCCGCACCAACGGCATCCACGTCGGCAAGTAAGGACCAAGAACATGAACTCCCTCGAACTCGCTACCACCACCGCAGACCTCAAAGCCCCCGTGATCTCCCACTCCGACGTGCTGGTGGTTGGCGGTGGCCCAGCAGGTGTGGCCGCTGCCGTCACCGCAGCCCGCTCCGGCGCGAAAGTCACGCTGCTGGAACGCTACTCGTCCCTGGGCGGGCTGGCCTCCGGCGGCATGGTCCTGGTGCTCGATGACATGATCAACGGCCAGGAAATCACCGTCACCGGCATTGTCTCCGAGTACGTCGAACGCCTCCAGAAGCTGGGCCTGGCCATCGTTCCGCCCGCCGATGACCGCAGGACCTCCGAGGAACTTTGGAACAAGTGGGGACGTTACGGCACCTTCGATTTCCACTCCCACACCAACCCCAAGCCCATCTGCTACGCCGCAGCGTTCGACCCCGATGGCTGGAAGCGCGTGTCCAACGACCTCGTCCGCGAGGCCGGGGTGGACCTCCGCCTGCACTCGTGGTTCTCACGTCCGATCGTGGACAACGGGGTCATCAAGGGCGTCATCTGCGAAACGAAACTGGGCCCGCAGGCCTTCCTGGCCGACATCGTCATCGACACCACCGGCGATATTGATGTCGCTTCGCGTGCCGGCGCCAGCTACGCAAAGGACAACTACCTCACCACCCTCGTCTTCCGCCTCGGCAACGTGGACACCAACGCAGCCGAAGCCTTCGAACAGGCCAACCCCAAGGAAGCCCGAGCCATCAACCGCAAGATCAAGCGCATCCTCGGCGGCGCTTGGGAACTTTGGTGGCTCAAGACGCCCATTGAAGGCGTCGTGTGGTGCAACGCCCCGCACATGACCGGCTTCGACGGCGTGGACCCTGCAGACATGACCGCGGCCGAGTTCGCCGCCCGCGACCGGATCTCCGAGGCCGTGGATTACGTCCGGGCCAACCTCCCCGGCTTCGAAAACGCGTACATGTTGGATGTCGCCTCCCAGATGGGCGTCCGCCAGACCCGCCTCCTGCAGGGCGAGTACATCATGACCAAGGACGACGTCACCCAGCGCCGCCACTTTGCCGATACCGTGGCCCGCGGCCGCGACTACTACTACCCGTACCGCTCGCTGCTGCCCAAGGAAGTCGATCAGCTCCTGGTGGCCGGCCGCCACTACTCCGCCACCCCAGAAGCCCAGAAGATGTCGCGCGAAATTCCGCCCTGCATGGCCATGGGCCAGGCTGTCGGTGTGGCAGCGGCCCTCGCCGTCGAGAACAACATCCTGGTCCGCGATGTCGCGGCAGCGGACATCCAATTGGGCATGCGCCGGCACGGTGCCGACCCGGGTGACATCCCGTCGTCGAACGCCACCATCGATGCGGATGCTGTGGTGCCGGCATGAGCCTCATGACTGCAGAAAATACGGAAAGCACGACGGCGGCCCGCGCCGCCGCGGCTCCGGAACCAACAGCCCTCCCGCTGGAGGGCATCAAGATCGTCGACTTCACCCAGGTGTTCATGGGTCCGTCCTGCACCCAACTCCTGGGCGACTACGGCGCGGACATCATCAAGGTGGAACGTCCTGGCGCCGGCGACATCTCCCGCAATTCCTTCCCGGACCAGGACGGCCAGGACAACCCGATCTTCCTCTCCATCAACCGCAACAAGCGCAGCGTCTCCGTTGACACCCGAACCGAGGAAGGCCGCGAAGTCCTCCACCGGCTCATGGCCGACGCCGACGTCGTGGTCAGCAACTTCCGCTCCGGCGTCATGGAACGCATGGGCTTCGGCTATGAGGACCTGCGCGCAAAGAACCCTGGCATCATCTGGGCTTCCGGCACAGGCTTCGGCCCTGAAGGACCCTACTCCCACAAAGGCGGACAGGACGCGATCGCCCAGGCCTACTCCGGCGTGATGTGGCGGCGCGAGTCCGAGGACACCAAGCCTGCCATCTACCCCACCACCCTGTGCGACTACATCACCGGCATGCACCTCATGCAGGGCATCCTACTGGCCCTGCGCACCCGCGAATCCTCCGGCCTCGGCCAGAAGGTGGAAGTGACCATGTACGACTCCATGCTGCACCTGCAGATGCAGGAAGCATGCATGCAGCTCAACCGCGGCTACGAGGTCAACTGGGGAGCCATGCCGCTCAGCGGCGTCTTCGAAACCACCGACGGCGCCGTGTGCATGGTCGGTGGATTCACCCCGGACCCGCTCGCCCGGATCTCCGAGGCGCTGGAACTGGACGAAGACCTGACCGAGCGCCCGGGCTTCGCCACGCTGGAGCAACAGTTCAAGAACAAACCCGCCCTGCAAGCCATCTTCCGCGAGCAGTTCGCCACCAACACCACCGAGTACTGGACCGGCAAACTCGAGGAACAGGGTTTGCTCAACGCTCCCGTACACACCCTGGAACAGGCCCTCGCCGACGCTCAGACCGAGGCCAACGGCATGATCGTGGAGGCCGACCATCCCTCGGTCGGCACTGTGAAAATGCTGAATGCCCCCATCCGGCTCTCGGCCACTCCCCCCTCGATCCGCCGCGCAGCCCCACGCCTGGGCGAGCACAACGTTGAGGTCCTGCTCGAGAACGGCTTCGACGCCGAAACCATTGAGCGCCTCCAGCAGTTGGGGGTCCTGCGATGAGCGTTGCCGCAGAGGAACGCGGACGAGGTTACCCTGGACATCAAGGACGGCGTGGCAACCGTGACGATCGACCGCCAGCATGTCCTGAACGCCGTGGATGCCGCCACGCACGAGCGGCTCAACGGGATCTGGTCGCTGCTGGAAGGCGATGCATCCGTACGCGCCGTGGTGGTCACCGGAGCCGGCGCCCGTGCCTTCTGCGTCGGCGCCGACATGTCCGCCGATGCCGTGGACAAGACCGGACTGGAATATTGGGCCGGACTTGATCCCAACGGCTTCGGCGGCCTGAGCCTCCGCACCAGCCTGGACGTTCCCGTGATCGCCCGGGTCAACGGCTACGCATTGGGCGGCGGCATGGAAATCGTCCTCGGCGCCGACATCGTGGTGGCAGCTTCAAGCGCGAAGTTCGGCCTGACGGAGCCCCGGGTCGGGCGGTTGGCGCTCGACGGCGGCATCCACCAACTGGTGCGACGGGTCCCGTACACGCAGGCCATGGGGATGCTGCTCACCGGACGCAAAGCCGATGCTGCGGAAATGCACTCCATGGGCCTGGTCAACGAAGTAGTGCCCGCTGACGAGCTGGACTCAGCCGTACAACGCTGGGTGGACCAGATCCTGGCGTGCGCCCCCACCTCCGTGCGCGCCGTGAAGCAGATGGTCACGCAGACCTCTCATCTCACGGCCAAGGAAGCCCGCGGCCTCAGGCTGCCGGCCCTCATGGCCGCGCTGGACAGCGAAGACTCAGCCGAAGGTGTGCGGGCGTTTCAGGAAAAGCGCCCGCCCGTGTGGCCGGGACGCTAGGCATCCCGGCACAAGCCACTCCATCCAGCAGACCGCATTGAAAAGGAACCACCATGCCTCACCCTTCTGCGCCCAAAAACCGTGAATCCCTTCCCGCAGGCGTCTGGGGTGTTGTCGCCACCCCCTTCCAAGGCAGCACCTTGGACGTCGACCTGGACAGCCTCGCCGAACTCGTGGAGCACTACGAAAAAATCGGAACAACCGGCCTCACGGTGCTTGGCGTGTTCGGCGAAGCAGCCGCCCTCACTCCGCAGGAACGCCGCGATGTCCTCGAAACCGTGATCGAATCCACCACCCTCCCCCTGGTAGTGGGAGTGACCGCACTGGCCACCCGGCCCGCCATCGAAGAGGTCATGGCAGCGCAGGAAGTTGCGGGGCCACGCCTCTCGGCCGTCATGGTGCAGGCCAACTCGGCCCGGGCAGAAGCGGTGACCTCCCACTTCGATGCCATCCACCGGGCAACCGGCGCCAAGGTGGTCCTCCAGGACTACCCGCTGGCCAGCGGAGTCAGCATCCCCACACCGGCACTGATCTCCGTGGTCAACGCCTGCGACTACGTCATCGCCGTCAAAGCCGAGGCCCCGCCCACCAGCGTGGCCATCGCAGACCTGAATGCCGCCGTCGGGGTTTCCATCTTCGGTGGGCTCGGCGGACAAGGCCTCCTGGACGAACTCATGGCAGGCGCCTCCGGTGCCATGACGGGCTTCTCCTATCCCGAAGCCCTGATCGCCTGCGTGAAGGCGTGGCAGGACGGCGGATACCAAGCCGCCGAACGCGAACTGCAGCCCTACCTGCCGCTCATCAACTTCGAACAACAGGCAAAGGTGGCGTTGGCCATCCGCAAGGAATGCCTCCGCGAGCGCAGACTCATCAAGGACTCAGGGGTCCGGGCACCGGCTGCCCTGTTCCCCGAAACTCTGCGGGACTCCATGGCAGTCCACTTGAAAGAAGCGGCGTCTGCGTTGGATGCCCGTGTAACGGTAGGGAGTTTCTGATGGACCTCGGAATCGGAGGAAAGACAGCACTCGTAGCCGCCTCCACCGGCGGGCTCGGGCTTGCCGTGGCCAGGGCGCTCGCTGCCGAGGGTGTCCGGGTGGCGGTGGTGGGGCGTCGCCGGGACCGCGCCAAGGAAATTGTTGCCGAACTGCAGGCAGCCTACGGAACCGGCGTGTTGGGCAGCGGTTCTTTGGGAACCAGCGGCTTCGACGCAGTCGCCATCGAAGCCGACCTCGGCACTCCGGAGGGCATCGAATCCGCAGTGGACCAGACCGTGGCCAACCTCGGGCCGATCGACATCCTGGTGCTCAACGGACCCGGACCCAAACCGGGTGCCGCCGCAACCCTGACCTCCGAGGACATGGCTGCTGCGTTCGACCTTTTGGTCAAGCCGCATCATGCCTTGGTCTCACAGGTCCTGCCCGGCATGCGTGAACGCCGTTGGGGCCGCATCCTGGCGATCGGTTCCAGCGGAGTGACCGCTCCCCTGCCCAACCTGGCTGTTTCCAATACCGGCAGGGCTGCCTTGGCCGGTTACCTCAAGACCCTTGCGGCCGAGGTCGCGCTGGATGAGGTCACCGTGAACCTGCTCCTTCCTGGCCGGATCGCCACCGACCGCGTCACGCAACTGGACCAAGCCGCAGCCAAGCGCCGCGGCACCACCCTGGTGGAAATCCAGCTGGAGTCCCGCAAGACCATCCCTGCCCGCCGTTACGGAGAACCCGCCGAGTTCGGTGCCGCCGCCGCCTTCCTGTGCAGCGCACCGGCGTCGTACATCACAGGGGTCGCACTCAGGTGCGACGGCGGCCTGATCCGCAGCCTCTGAACCCCTCGAAAGGACCACCATGACTTCCACCGCACTGGATACCGCCCTCACCGCTGAGGACACCCTTACCGCCCAACACCTCATTAACGGCCAATGGCTTGGTTCGGCTGACACGAAACGGATGAACCCCGCACGCCCCGATGAGCTCGCAGCCCTGTCTCCCAGCGGCACCGCCGCGGATGTGGACGCCGCCATTACCGCCGCCGCCGCTGCCCAGCCCGGGTGGGCTGCACTCCCTGCCCCGTCCCGCGGCGCCATCCTGATTACTGCCGGGAACCTGTTGATCGAACGGCAGGGGGCAATCGCCGAGGACCTGGTCCGTGAAGAAGGCAAGACTTTGGCAGAGGCCAAGGGCGAAGTGAAGCGGGCCTCGGACGTCCTGCGCTTCTTCGGCTCCCTCGGTTGGGCCGCCACCGGCGAAGTCCTGCCCAGTGGGCTGCCGGACACCACCATCACTACCCGCCGCGAGGCACTGGGCGTTGTTGGCCTGATTACCCCGTGGAACTTCCCTATCGCCATCCCCGCGTGGAAAACGGCACCGGCCTTGATCAGCGGCAACACCGTGGTCATCAAACCGGCCGAGCTCACCCCGCTCTCCGCAACCCACCTTGCCCGGGCGTTGCAGGACGCCGGCCTCCCCTCCGGTGTGTTCAACGTGGTCCATGGCAAGGGCCGGGTTGTTGGTGACGCCTTGGCCCGCGATCCCCGCATCGCCGGGCTCTCCTTCACCGGTTCCACCAACGTGGGCCTGGGGCTGCAAGAGATCCTCAACTCCCGGCGCGCCCGGGTGCAGCTGGAAATGGGCGGAAAGAACGGCGTCCTGGTCCTGGACGACGCCGATCCCGGCAAGGCCGCGCAGGTGGTTGCCGCCGGAGCTTTTGGGCTGACTGGCCAAGCCTGCACCGCAACCTCGCGGGTGTACGTGACCCCCGGAATCCATGCAGCGTTCCTGGAAGCGCTGGTGGCCGAAGCCGCCGCGTACAGCACCGGCGACGGCCTCACGGAAGGTACCCGGATGGGCGCCGTGGTGAGCAGGCAGCAATTCGAGCAGGACCAAGCGGCGGTGCGTACCGCCGTCGAACGCGGTGCCACGCTGCTGCACGGAAGCTACGACGGCGATCCCTCCGGCGCGCTGTTCTTCCCGGCGGTGGTCCTCACCGACTTGCCCTTTGACGACGCAGCGGTGACCGAGGAAATATTTGGACCGGTTGTGGCCGTGCTCGAAGTTTCCGACTACGAGGCAGGCCTGGCCGCCGTCAACAATTCCCGTTACGGACTGACCGCCAGCATCTGCACCGATTCCCTCGCCCTCGCCACGGACTTTTCCGCCCGGGTGCAGGCTGGCGTGGTCAAGGTCAACCGGCCCACCGCGGGCCTGGACCTCAACGTCCCGTTCGGCGGGGTCAAGGACTCCTCCACCAACACGTTCCGCGAACAAGGACGGTCCGCCGTGGACTTCTTCACGTGGGGCAAGACCGTCTACACGGGCGTGTAGGCCCGCCATGAGTTACGTGATCGCGCAGCCCTGCGTGGATGTGAAAGACAAAGCGTGCATCAACGAATGCCCTGTCGATTGCATCTACGAGGGCGCGCGTTCCCTCTACATCCACCCTTCCGAATGCGTTGACTGCGGGGCGTGCGATCCCGTGTGCCCCGTGGAAGCCATCTACTTTTCCGAGGATGTCCCGGACGAATGGGCAGATTATGTCCGGGCCAACGCGGAATTTTTCGACAACGGCCCCGGGCGTTCGCTGCCGGAGACGGACCACCCAGTGATAGAGGCGGAACCCCTCCGCAGTCCCGCTCACTGATCCCAACTAGGTCGCATTTGTGCGCGTTTTGACGGCTCAAAACGCGCACAAATGCGACCTAGTTGGGTGAGGTTAGTTGTTCTGGATCGCCGGGGCCAGGCGGTACCCGACGCCGCGGACGGTTTCCAGCCAGCGCGGGTTCTGGATGCTGTCGCCGAGCTTCTTGCGCAGGTTGCCCATGTGGACTTCAACTGCGCGTTCGTCGGCGTCGCTGACGTAACTTCCGACGTCGTAGGGCTCGTTGCGGAGGCGGCGCGCCAGGTCGGCCTTGGTGCGGACAATGCGACCGGTCTCCAACAGCGCCACCAGGAGGTCGAACTCCGTGCGGGTCAGCTTCACTTCGGTTCCGTTGAGGACCGCCGTGCGGGACCCTGCGGACACCGCCAGTCCGTTATGGACAAGTTCCGGGTCCGTGTCTGCCCCGGCGGGGCGGGATTCCGACGACGACGCGCGCGGCCTGCGCATCATGGCCTCCACCCGGGCACGCAGCTCGCGGGGACGGAAAGGCTTGGTGAGGTAATCGTCGCCACCGGCCTCGAGGCCCATGAGCGTATCCAGCTCCTCCGCACGCGCGGTCAGCATGATGATGTAGGCGTCCGATGACTTCCGGATCTGCCGGGCGACTTCGAAACCGTCAATGTCGGGGAGTCCGAGGTCCAGGGTGATGACGTCAGGGTTCAGTTCACGGGCGGAGAGGACGCCGGCGGATCCGGTGGAAGCGACATGGACGTCGAACCCGGCCTGGGAGAGGACCACGCGTACCAATTCGCGAATATCCTGGTCATCTTCGATGACCAGCCCCACACGTACTTCACTCATTGCTACCCCTCAGCCCCTTTGATAACCCTTCGAAGTATAACCATTATGGTTAGGCTGATCTCATGAACCGACTCGGTCCCCCGTCCCTGGTGGTTGTGCCATGACCCCTCCCGCCACCTGGGACCTTGGAGAGAAGAAGAAGCTTTTCTTCTTCCAACGCTCCTTCCACGAGCACACCTTGCGCATGCGCGTGGTCCTGAGCCAGCTTCCGCTGTCTGTTTGTGTCTGCATCTCCGCCATCCTGGTTTGGTTGTTTTTCCCGGCCACGCTGGAGAATCCGCTCTTCCTGGTGTTCCTGTTGAGCCAGGCTTTCCTGCTGGCACTGTGCATCGCGGTGCCGTGGCACCGGCTGCCGTTCCCCAGCTTCCTGGCCATCCCCATCCTGGACATGATCTCCATCGGTTTCGGACGGGAAGGCGGGCAGGAAGCCCTGACCGGCCTCAGCGTGCTGGTGGTCCTGCCCGTCATCTGGTTGTGCGCCTCAGGGCTCTTTCCCCGCACTGCCATGGCCCTGTCCTTCGTGGGACCACTGGGCATTGTGTGGGTTCCCTTGTTCATCAATGGCAGGCTCACGGAACAGGACCTGACCAAGCCCCTGCTGTTTCCCATCCTCATGCTGGGCATCGGCGTCTCCGTCAGTGTGCTGACCCTGAGCATGGTGCGGCAGCAGCGTGCCCTCGAACAGAAAGACGAGGCCTTGAAGGAGGCCCTCGAGGCCAGTACCAAGCAGGAACGGCTGCTGAATACCGTCATGGAAGCGCTCCCGCTGGGCGTCGTCGCCGTGGACGGCGACGGACATGACATCCTCATGAACCGCCGCCAGCGGCTGACCCACACCCTGGCCAGTCCCGAGGACAACGACGATCCCAACGAATCCCAACTCCTGGTCTTCGACACGGACAGGACCACCCCGCTGCCGCCGGACATCCGACCCGTACGGCGTGCTGTGCTGGGCGAACGGTTCACAGACCAGTTGGTGTGGCTCGGAACGGGACCGGAGCAACGGGCCTTCACCACCAGTGCCCGGCCCATGCTGGATGATGAAGGTAAGTTTGCCGGCTCCGTGGTGGTGTTCAGCGATGTCACGGACCTGGTCAATGCACTGGCCGCCAAGGACGATTTCGTGGCCAGTGTCTCCCACGAATTCCGGACTCCGCTGACCTCCATCCTGGGTTACGTGGAACTTATTCTGGACGACCCCACCGGACTCGATCCGAAATACCGCAAGCAGCTGGACATTGTGCGCAGGAATGCCGAGCGCCTGCTCACGTTGGTATCCGACCTGCTGTCCGTCCGGTCCGGCCAGATCGTGGTGCAGCCGCACACCGTGGACGTGGCCGAACTGGTGCGCGGCAGTGTGAACTCTGCGGAGCCACGGGCTGCCAAGGCCGGAATCCGCCTGTCCGTGGATGCTCCCCCGGCCCTGCTCGCGCGGGTGGACTCCTCGCGGTTGTCGCAGGTCCTGGACAACCTGGTCTCCAACGCCATCAAGTACTCCCCCGACGGCGGCGACGTGGTGGTGGCGGCCTGGGAGGACGAGGACCACATCTACTGCCGCGTCTCGGACACCGGCATGGGCATGTCGGAGGACGAGCAGGCAGAAGCCTTCACCAAGTTCTTCCGTGCCGGAGCGGTGCGCAACAGCGCCATACCGGGAGTGGGCCTGGGCCTTCCCATCAGCAAGGCAATCGTGGAGGCGCACGGCGGCACCATCACCTTGGAAAGCGAGCCCGGGCAGGGCACCACGTTTACGGTGAAGGTCCCGGCCTGATCAGCGTTTGATGGTCGCCTTGCCGGCGGCTTCCCGACGGCGGCCGAACAGGAAGTAGCTCAGCGGACCAAAGAAGTTGATGAAGGATGCCAGGCGCCACAGCACCTTGTTACCCCTGATCTGCGAGTCCGGTGTCTTGGCGATGCTCCTTTGCGCGGCGCCCAGCAACGCCATGTTCAGCGCTCCGCTTCCCATGAGCATGACCCTTTGGCCTTTGCTCATATCGCGCCACGATTTCCTGCGGGCCATGATGCCTCCTTGGCGGTGGGTTACCTTTTCAGGCTAGTCCGACGCCGTTCGTCCCGCCACAGCTTGGCGCAGCACCTCTCCCCAGGACTGTTCCGCGAGGTCGGCCACTGCCTCCAGAATCCGGCCGGGCGGCAATGAGAGGTCCAGCGGATACTCCACGATGTCGATATCGGTATTGAGGATCCTCCGGAGCTTTACTTCCCCGGCACCGGCATAGACGAGCCAGGCCGTGGGGACGCGCAGGGCTGTGCAGTAGGCCAGCAGCTGGTAGTGGTCGGCGTTCAGCGAAGCGCCGATGTCTCCGGCTGCGGTGTATTTGAAGTCGTACACCACCACCGGGCGGCCGCCCAGGAAATGAACGGCATCCGGCCGAACGGTCAAACGGTCGGTGTCCCGCACGGCCTCATTCAGCAGGGCCCCGTACTGCAGCCGCATCTCTCCCGGGTACGCCCCCATGGCAAGGCGCAGAGCCCTGCCCACGAATTCCTCGAAGACCTGGGCCATGTCCACCACGAACGAGGCCGTCTGCTGCGTACCCACCCCTGCTTCTGCGGAGCCGTTGCGGAGGATCACCTCGGCCAGCCTCAGGGCGGCGTGGTAACGGAGGTTCATGCGCGTGGCCTGCCACGGCGGGAGCGGAGCGCCGGACGCCAGGCGGGTAACGGCGTCGAGCTTTCCCTTGAGCTGCCGCAAGCGGCTGAGGACGTCGGGACGGACGCCGGGCACCTTGCCCATGCGTTCGAGCGCGGCACGCAGAATGCGGTTTTCCGCAATGTCCTCGGTGAACTCGTCATAGGACACTTCCAGCGGGACCAGCATCCCCGGCCGGCGGGAGATCTGGTCGGAAATGCGGATGCGCCCCTTGACCGTCCGGAGCGACTCATCCACTGTCAGGTAACCCTGAAGTACCCCACGGTTCAGTGCCCGCTCAGCCAATTGGGCCAGGGACTCCGCCAATGCGCTCCACAGATCGGGGTGCTCCACGGCTTCCACGGAGTGGTCGCCGAATCCTTGGTCTCCGGCGTAGCTCAGGAGGAACAGCAGCCGGCTCAGGCCCAAACGGTCCTTGGGCCGGACTTCCAACTGGACCGTCCCGGTGCGGACCGACCCCACCTTGCCCACCGGTTCAATCCTGTAGAGGCCCATTCCCAGGGGTGATGCCTTGGCCAGCCCGCTGGAGTTGATGAACGCAGCCGACTCCGGATCAAGCTTGTCCACTACCCCGCGAGAGAGCTCGTCCATCACCACGTGCCGCAGACCAGTGGTCCGCCCCGGGCCTGGTTTCGCGCTGGATGGCGCCCTGGTGGGCCTGGGCGGGATGGCCTTACCGGGCAGCAAGACGTCCCAACAACTGGTCGAGGCCGAACCGTTCCTCCAACTGGGCACGGTTCAACTGGCCGTGATAGTGCTCTTCGAGCAACGGCATGAGCTCGTACTTCCAGATCCTGCGGAGGCCCGTGGGGGTCTGGGCGGCGGTCTTCATGAAGTAGGACGGCCCGATCATGAGGTCGCGGTCCCAGTCGTCCATGGCGTCGTTCAGCGCATCCAGCAGGTCGGCATTGAGGGTGTCCAGTCCCCGCGCCTCCAGGAACCGGCGCAGCGAACCGCGCACGGGTTCTTCCTTGGGGTGCAGCTCGATGAAGGCAAACCGACGCCGGATGGCCGCGTCCATCATGGCGATGGACCGGTCGGCCGTGTTCATGGTGCCGATGATGTAGAGATTGTCCGGCAGGCTGAAGGGCTCGTTGGGGCTGTATTGCAGGTAGATCCGGTCGTCCCGGTATTCCAGCAGGAAGTACAGCTCACCGAAGACCTTGGCCAGGTTGGCGCGGTTCATCTCGTCGATGATGAGGAAGTACGGTTTGTGGGCGTTCTCCGGCTTGGCGGCTTCCTCCGCCAACCTGCGCAAAGGTCCGGCCACAAGTTTGAAGGAAACCTGGCCGTCGTCGGTCTTGTCCGGGCGGTAGCCCTCAAAGAAGTCCTCGTAGGCGTACGACGGGTGGAACTGCACCAGCTTGACGCGTTCATCCGTGCTGTCGCCGGCGAGCTCGGCGGCCAGGTGCTTGGCAATGTAGGTTTTGCCCGTGCCGGGAGGGCCGTAGAGGACCAGTTGGCGGTTGTCCTCCAGCAGCTCCGCGATCTCCTTCAACGGCTCCAGCTCCATGTGCAGGGATGCTGCGAACTCTTCCGTCAGCGGGCGGAAACCCTGCTGGACGACCTCGACGGCGACCGTGGGCGGGGCTTCGTCCTCGCCGTCGGTTTCGGCTTCTCCAGGGAGCAGTTCCTGGAAGTGCCTGGATGACCCTGGTGACGTCCACGATGATGCCCGGCGTGGAAAGCTGGCGTTGCGCGTGGCGCGGCAGTTCGGTGATGGCGTAGCTGTCGTCGAACCAGCGGACCTTGCGGCGGATCCTGCGGCTGTCCTCGTCCGGTTCGCCCAGGACCACGCCCACGCGGACGCGGCCCGCGTGCTGGTACAGGGTGAGGTCACCGGGTTTCATGACGGTGAGGAAGGCAAAGACCGCGGTTTTGGTGTCCTCGCGCTCGACGTAGCCCAGGTGCTTGTAGTCCTCGTCCACGGCGTGCTGGACCACTCCGGCGGTGACGCCGGCGGTGAGTGGGCGCAGGTGTTCGACGTCCAGGGTCGCCTTCTCCTCCGCCACCCAGGAGGCCAGGAGGTCGGCGTTGTCATGATGGGTACGCAGCAACCAGGAGCGGCGGCCCGGGTCTCCCACCTTTCGCCACTGGCTGACCAACTGGCGTGAGTACCAATCGATCCGCTGGCCTGCCTGCTCATCCAGATGCAGCCTGATCCGGTGGATGTCCGCGGTGATGTCTTCTTCCGTGTCGCCCTTGGCGCCACCCACCAGCGAGGCGAAGGCGTCACGGATTTCACGGCGTTCGACGTCGGCCACCACGGGTTCGAAATAGCTGGGCCAGACCAGGTACTCGATGCTGCGCCGGAGGGCGGGCTGGTCGTCAGGCGTGCCGACAGCCAGTTCGTGGAACTTGTGCGGATCCGCGAGCGCCTGGTTGATGGCCTCAGTGCTCTGGCTGTCCAGGTGGGCGACGAACCGGCAGAGCCATTTCAGGTGGTCCCAGATAGTCCAGTTGAATTCGGCGGTGCGGTCCCGGATCACCCCGTGGTCCGTCATGCCGCCGTAGAGTTCCTCCGGCAGTTCGATGGCCGGTTCCACCCATGACGCTGCCTCGGCGACCCGGGCGCGTTTGACCCGCAGGGACTTGACCTCGTGGGCCAAGGGCAGCGACTGCAGATACAGGAGTTCAACGGCGAGCAGCTTGGCTTCCCGGGATGCGCCATCAAGGTTCTGCCGCAGGTTGGTCATCATGGGCGCCTTGGAGTCGGCAACTCCCCGCTCCAGCCGTTCCAGGAGTTCGCCGGCGGCATCTGCCGTCCAGGTGAGTGTCCTGCCGTCCAGCGCCGATGGCTTGCCGTGGAGTGCCGGATCGAGCACATACCAGGCAGCGTCCTCGATCTCCTTGGAGATTCCGGGAGCACGGTCAAGGGCTGTTTTCACGGAGGGGGTCACCATGCCAACTTACCTTGTTTGGTTTAACCAAGCATCTGGATATCCACACCCTAATGCATGCCGAATTGGTATTCCCTGGGGACGGGTTCACCGGGACAGACTTCCTGCCACAGGGCCGAGATCGCGTCCTCACCTTCGCGGAGGTCGGGAATTTCCACGCCTTGTCGAAGGATTGCTGCGGCGGCTGCCTGATCGCCGGTACGGGCCAGAGCGAGCGACTTAAGGAACGTCAAACGCCCGACGGCGGCGCCCTGCGTGGGTGCCGATTCTGCCAGTTCCAGCGTCATGGCCGGGTCGCCGTGACGGACGGCCAAGGTGGCCGCCTCGACCACCAGCGATGTGCTGGATGGGTCGTTCCGGACAGCCGTCCCGAGTTCAGCCAGGCCTTCCTGGTCCGCCCCCTCCGCCAGCAGCACCAAGCCGAGACCGCGATGGGCCAGGGCCCGGGTCTGCGGACGCACACCGTCGGCGGCCAGGACCAGCCGGTACCCTTCCTTGGCCCCCTCGAGGTCCTGCCTGGCGTGGCGCATGGTGGCCAGCTGGAAGCCTGCTTCCGGGCTTTCCTGAGCGCCAAGCAGTTCCTCCCAGTCCGCCCCGGCAACAAAGGAGGGTGCGCCGTCGAACGGTTGACCCTTCAGCAGCCCAAGCCAGGGCTCCTGTTCCGCAGTGACGCTTTCACTGACGAACGGCGTGCCGCTCTCGTCTATCCACCCCTTGCCGGCACGGCGCCGCCGGGCCCGTTCCACAACGCCCCACCCGCTGCCCGTCAAGAGCATTTTCGACGGCGGGACATCGGCATTGCTGATTGCTGCGGGGAGAAGGGCTTCCAGTTGGTCGTGCGGCTGCAGCTCTTCGAGCCGCCGGCCGGTGTGCTCCACGGCTGCGTCCCAGTCCTCGCCGTGCGAAATGCCCGGGTCGAGGTGACCATTGCCGTAGGCCTCAACCCAGGACCAGACCGCACCGGCCGGCATCACCAGGTGCTCGAACTGCGTCTGTGCCAGCCCGGCCTGGATCTCGGCATAGGGGCCGGCACCCGGGCTCAGCCACTCCTGCCACCGCTTGCCGCCCTGGCCTTGGCCCCACACAAAGAGCTTCTTCCCGCGCAACAGGCCGGTGGAGAGCATCGCCAGCCCGTCGCCGTCGTCATCCGCTGCCACCACCCAACCACGCTCGGCCGGATCGATATCGAAGAAGAAGTCCGCCGCGTGCGGGCTGTTCACCAGCCACGTGCCGTCGTAGCCTTCATGGGCGGTGGGCCGCACCCGGGTGATGTCCGTGGCGTAGTCGCTGCCGAACGCCTCGTCGGCGGGCGCGATCACGCGTGTCCTTGCCGTCTCCGGAATGGCGGCGTTGCTCCACCAGTACATGGGGATGTCCTGGTCATTGGGGTTCCGGATCCGGACCGCGGCGAACAATACTGCCGAATCCTCCGGCAGCCAGATGTCCACCTGGAACACCACTTCACGGAGCCGTTCGAACTCCCACATGCGCAGGATGTGCTTGCCGTCCGGCGTATGGACGATCGCTGTGTGGAGCGGATCGCAGCTGGTTGGCGAGTGGCCACGCGTGCCAATGTTCCACTCCAGGCCGCCGGCGAACCATGCCTTGCGCAAGGCAATGTTGGCAAGCTGCGGCGCCCCGTGGGTATGCAGCAGCTGCTTGCCGCTCGTCTTGTCGAACAGCTCCCAGATCCGGCCGCCCAGCGACGGCAGCACCGTGGCGCGCAGCTTGCTGTTTTCAAGCACGACGGCGGGCAGCTCCTTAGGTGCCGCCGCCCGGCTGTACCCGTCCTGCATGAGATACGGGTACACGTTGGGCACCAGTCCGTACCGGGCGGACGCCTGGAGTTCCTCGGGGACACCCTCGCCCACGGTGTAGGGCTGGTCCAGTTCGGAGGCCACCACGGGCAAGGGGTTCAGCGGGCCCACATCGGCCATGCTCAGCGTCAGGGTGGTCACTGTGAGGTTCGATGGTGTTGCCACGTCAGTATCCAATCGTGAGGAGGAGCCCGCGGTTCGGCTCGATGGTGAGAGTTTGGCCGGGTTTGAAATGCGCGGCGGTTTGGAAGCCGTGGATGGCCGGGGCTTCCAAACCGGCAGACGCAAGGTGGGCGAGACCGGCGTCGAACATCAACTGCACGTCCACAGTCTCCCCGGCCCAGGAGGCGAGCGCCACCACTGCCTTGTCCCCCTTGGCCCACGTGGTTGCGAGGATGTCCGGGCGGCTGGTTCTCACTGGAGCCCGGGGATCCCAGTGGCCGATCATGTCCAGGTGTTCCAGGCCGGTTCGTGCCCAAAATTCCCAGAGGGGGCGGTTATCCACCCGCGGAGCCCTGCCGGTCATGCCAAAGACCATGCCGCGCCAGGGGTTGCCGCCGCCCTCCAGCATCTCGCCCATGAGGCCGAACGGTATGCCGGAGAGCTCCACCAGCCAGTAGTCCGGGTCGCTGCGTTCGTAGTCGAAGTACTCCCCCAGCCAGAGCCGGTCCACATAGGGCAACTGCTCCATGTACAAGTTGGCCGACGATGTGTACCCGTCGCGAGCCGTGAACTGGTTCGCCGAATGCAGGTCGATCTCCGGACCTTCCACGCCGCGTTGACTGCAGGCCCTTTCCAGCACTTTCCGGACCCGCAGCATGGCGTGGCGGTCGTAGGCGATGTCGTCCAGGTAGATACCGTCGATTCCGTCTTCGCCTTCGGCGAGCTCAGCGAGGCTGCGCACATAGAAGTTCTCCAGCCGCGAGCCTCCCGTGGTGACCACGGCGATGTCCTCCACATTCGGCGCGAACCATGCCGAGACGTAGCGGCTTCCCGCATGTTCCTGCAGCCAGATGTGGCCCTTGCCCGGGCCGTCGCTGAAGACCTCGTGGTCCAGCTGGAGCATTGGCAACAGTTCGGGGCTGTGGAACGTGAGCTCACGGACGGTGTTGTAGATCTTGGCCTTGAGCCCGTGTTTGTGGCACGCGGCTATGTAGCTGCGCAGTTTGTCCTCATGCAGCAGAGGATGGTTGATGTAGGGAGCCGGTGCCGTGGCATGGTGGATGTTCACCACCGTGGCGCCCGCGGCCTTTATCAGCTCAGGGTCCGCCGGCTCATGGAAGTACCGCTTGGACAGGTGCTTGCCGGGTTCGATCGGCTTGAACGGAGTCAGGAGCAGGCGGAAGTCGAAGTCCAGGGGTTGCCCGGGGTGCAGGGTGCGGGGACCGCTGGAGGCTTTCAATGTGACGGCCTCGTCTGCTGTTCGAAGCATCACTCCCCCGGTTCCCCAAGAGCGAGGTTCCAGCAACGGCTTCTCACGGTAAAAATTCGTGTTCAGCGGGCGTTCGTAGTTCGAATCCCGCAGCGCCAATTGAACGCCCGCGTTGATGCCGCCCAACCACAGCGCATCCTGGTTCTTAGACGCCACGTCCCACGACCAGTCCAGCTCCGTGGGTCGCCGGCCTCCGGGGACACCCAGACCCATGGCGAGCGGAACCGCAGCCTCATCGAACCCAAGGTGCAGCTCGACGTCGGGCACGTCCACCCTCTCCCACGGCGTGAGCCGAAGCGAGTACGAAACTGCCCCATCGGCGTCGAGCACGCCGGTCAAGTCCAGCGTCACCACCGCGTTTCCCTTGGCGTGGCCGGTCCACTGGCACCGCCACGCCACCCTCGCCGGGCCTTCCACCATGTACCTGATGGGGCCGTAGGTCCAGTCGGTGTTTTCCATCCGGAAACCCATGGGCTGGTTGAAAAGCCCGACGGCGGGACCGTCCGTTGCGGTCACAGCCGCGGCGAAGGTGGACGTCACCTGCTCCGGCAGGCCTGAGTCGGCCAACGTCACTGTCCGGCCGAGGATCCCGAGCGTCTTGCTTCCCTCATCGAGAGTGATGGCGGTGAACGGCGCCACAAGTTCAGCGTCCTGGGCGATGGTCGAGTCGAGCCACACGAGCCGCCGCAGCAAACGTGGATCGTTGCTTGCCTCAGATGGCTCTTTGACATCCAGCACCACGTTCACTCGTTGGATTGCGCCGCCGCCCGTTCGGACCGTGATATCCGCCGTGACCTTGGTCCCCGCTGCTTGGGCCGGAACCGGAAGCACCACGTAGAGAGCCTGCACCGTGCCCGCGCTGATGCTCAAGGTCTTCCGCAGGGGCTTGCCCAAGCGATCCGTTCCTTCGGTGTTGATGCAATGGCCGTTGGTTACCTCAACCGTGATGTCGCTGAGGTCCTGCAGGGCGTACACACCGACTTGGACCACATAGTCCTCACCCGGCTCTGCTGTTCCGCGGAACCCGCCCGCGGGACCGTTGATGGCCCAATGCGCCGGCAACGTCTCCCGCAAGGAGGTGGGATTGAGCCGGTCCTCGGGAAACAGGAGGAATGTCTCGCCGGGGTGATCGGCATGAAGTCGGTCCAGTTCCGCTGACGTGGCAGTGAAGTTCATCGGCGCGAACGAGTCACGCTCGCTGGCCGCTTCATAGCGGAGAACCCGCGCTACGGGCAGCTGTCCTTGCTTACTCGCCCACGGCGAGTCCACGACGGCGGCAGCCCACGCCGGTTCCGCAGCCGACCGACGTGGGAGGTACTGCGCCTGCGGATAGTGGGCCTTGCCCACCATCGCGTAGGGCAAGTAGTAGACGAAGTAGTCTCCGGGCCCGTCGATGGCCTCGAAAATCAGGGCGCCGGACTCCTGTGTGGCCTCCTCGACGATGACGTTCGCGGTTCTCGCGCCGGATGCGTCAGAGACGACGATGACTTCGACGCCGGCGGGGTCCTGGTCTTGCCGACGCCACGGAATGGTCATACGCCTGTTCTTGCCCAGGCCATCGTCCGGCACCTCCACAACGAAGCGATGGTTGCCGTAAAGGAGTTTGTCCCATGTTCCGATTCCACACTCGACGTCGGGGTGTCCTGTGGCGGCTTTTGTTTCCTGGGCCTGCACGCTTTCTGGTTCCTGTCCGGCGCGGCCGGATCGTGTGTTGTGGGTGGTTGTTCCGGAGTCGGCAGAACGGATAGTGGCCGGTGTGAGCGGCTCGGGCAGCGGCATCGCTGAGGCTCCTGAGGGTAGCTTTCGGGGCGGATTCACCATGTTGGTGAATCCTTACATCATCCGGGTATTTTGCGGAGACTGTAAAGGGTACTGCGATGCGCGATGAGTGGGATTGGGGGGTTCCTAGATCCTCGACTGCAGGTTGACGGCATTCACCGCAGCCCTCGCTGCGCGAACGGTCTCACGGTCAGTCACCGTGTACGCCGTGGGGTCTTCGCCATCCTGGGTGCCGAGGGAAACCGTCTGATCGGCAAGTGTGGACACAGTCCTCTTGGCGGACAGATGAACAGCGGCGAGCCCGGCGGCGTGCATGTCCGGGATGTCAGAGAGCTTCAGTCCTCCCCCGGCCATGATCTCGATCTTCCCGGCTGAGCGCTCAACCAGCCGGGACAGCGTGGCCAGCCCTGCTCCGGCTGTTGCTTCGTGGCCGGAAGTCAGGACGCGAGTGAAACCGAGCTCGAGAAGTTGTTCGAGCGCCCGCAGGGGGTCCTGAGACTGATCGATGGCACGATGGAACGTCACGTGCGCATCCGGACGGGTCTGCCTGGCACTGTCCACGAGCCGCCGAATGACCGGCACATCCACTTCGCCGTCACGGGTCAGGGCTCCCACCACCACCCCATCGGCTCCCAGCGCCAGCACATGGCGGATCTCGTGAACCATGGTGTCCACATCCGAGGCCGAATAGTGGAAGTCGCCGGGGCGGCACCGGACCAGGGCGTGGATGCCCAAGCGTCCGTCAACGTGCTCCATGCTCGCTTCAAGGAGGCCTTGGCTGGGTGTGATGCCGCCGAGCTCCAAAGCACCGCAGAGTTCGATCCTGTTGGCGCCCTCCGCAGCAGAGGTTCCGGCGCCCGCAGCGCTCGTTACGGCGATCTCGAGGTCCATGGTCAAACTCTACGTGCGCCGGACTCTGCACACACGTGCGGCCCGGAGGATGAAACCCTCCGGGCCGCGCATCCGGAAGCCTGGCTCACGCCTGGTAGGCAACCAGCTGTTCTTTTTGCTCGGGGGTAAGCCGCAAGACCCGTCCCGTGTCCTCGGCAACGAAAGCGAGGTGGGTGCTGGCCTTGACGCAGTCCTCCAGGGTCACAGGATCCTTGATGACGTAGTGGAGGTCGAAGCTGGCACCCTTGATGGCGCCCACCCAAATCTCCACGACGGCTGGGATGTTGCGGTAATCAAGGGTGCGCACGTACCGCACCTTGTGTTCGACAACCAGGGTCATGACACCCTCGCCAACGTCGTTGAACAACGCGGCAGGCGGCTCTATGCCGGGTAAACCGGCGCCCGCGGGCGGCCCGAAGGCTGCGATACGTGCTTCCTCCAACATGCGCACGATCTGCACGTTGTTGATGTGTCCATAAGCGTCCATGTCACCCCAGCGCATGGGCACGTGGACCTCTATGCGCCGGGGTGCCTTGTCGTTCAGCTGTGCACCGCCGTTGAATCGTCGACCGCGGTTTCCCCGGCGTTCTCACCCGCGAACTGGGACATGTACAAACGGTTGTAGGCACCCTGCAGTGCAAGCAGCTGGTTGTGGTTGCCTTGTTCCACGATTCGCCCGTTCTCCATGACGAGGATGGTATCGGCATCACGGATGGTGGAGAGGCGGTGGGCAATGACGAAGCTCGTGCGGTCTGTGCGGAGGGCGGCCATGGCCTTCTGCAGCAACAGTTCCGTACGGGTGTCCACGGAGCTGGTGGCTTCGTCGAGGATCAGCAACGAGGGATCGGAAACGAACGCCCGCGCGATGGTGATCAGCTGCTTCTCACCGGCACTGACATTGTTGCCTTCTTCGTCGATGATTGTTTGGTACCCATCGGGCAGCGCCCGGACAAACCGGTCCACGTAAGTGGCCTTGGCGGCTTCCATGATCTGTTCCTCGGTGGCGTCGAGGTTGCCGTACCGGATGTTGTCGTAGATGGTTCCGCCGAAGAGCCAGGCGTCCTGCAGCACCATCCCCACCTTCGAGCGCAGTTCGGCACGGCTGAGGTCCTTGATGTCCACGCCGTCCAGGGTGATCCGCCCCGCGTTGAGCTCGTAGAATCGCATGACCAGATTCACGAGGGTGGTTTTCCCGGCGCCTGTAGGACCCACGATTGCCACGGTGTGGCCGGGTTCGGCGCTGAACGAGAGATCCTCAATCAGCGGCTTGTCCTCGACGTAACTGAAGCTCACGTGTTCGAACTCCACATGGCCGTCCGTCTTGGCCGGCAAGTGCTTGGTGCCGGATTCCTGGACTTCCTCGTCGGCATCGAGGAACTCGAACACCCGCTCTGCCGAGGCCACACCGGACTGCAGCATGTTGGCCATGCCCGCGATTTGGCCGAGGGGCTGGGTGAATTCACGGGAGTACTGGATAAATGCCGTGGCATCGCCCAGGCTCATGGATCCTGATGCCACGCGGAGTCCACCCACCACGGCAATTCCGACGTACGACAGGTAGGACACAAAGTTCATGGCCGGGAAAATGATGCCGGACACGAATTGGGCGCCAAATGACGCCTTGTACAGTTCCTCGTTCTTCTCGTCGAATCGCACCAGCATGTCAGCGTCCCGGCCGAACACCTTGACGAGGTCGTGACCGGAGAAGGACTCCTCGATCTGGCCATTCAGTGCGCCCGTGTTCTTCCACTGCGCGGCGAAGAGCTTCTGGCTCCTGGCACCGATGACACCGGCCATGACGCCGGAAAGCGGCAGGGCGATCAGCGCAATCAGCGCCAGCTCCCAGGACACGATGAACATCATGACGATGATGCCCAGAACAGTCAGGACAGAGCTGACGAGCTGCGCGAAGGCCTGCTGGAGGCCCTGCTGGACGTTGTCGACATCGTTGGTGACGCGTGAAAGGATGTCGCCGCGCTGGCGGGTATCGAAGTAGTTCAGCGGGAGGCGGTTCAGCTTGGCCTGGACATCGTCACGGAGCTTCTTGATGACGCGCATGACGATCCTGTTCAGAAGCCAGCCCTGGGCCCACAGGAAAATGTTGGCAACAAAATACATCAGCAACACGATCGAGATCAGGAACGTCAGCTTGGGGAAGTCGATCCCGTTGGTGAGTTCCATCTTGGAGACCATGTCCGCGAAGTTGTCCTGGCCTTGCTGGCGCATAAGCTCTGCGAACTGCTCCGGCGTAACACCGGGGGGAAGCTGCTTGCCGATGACACCACCGAAGATGACGTCCATGGCACTGCCCAGGACCTTGGGGGCGATGACGTTCAGGACCACCGAGACCACCACAAGGCCGATCACGATGTACACCCCAACGCTCTCGGGCTTGAGCAACCCCATCAGCCGTTTGGCTGACGGCCAGAACGCCTTGGCCTTCTTGGCCGGAACATCGCCGAACATGCCACCGTCGGCTTCAGTCGGAACGTACTCCTCCTCGACGAAATCCTCGTCCTCGACGACGTCAGTGGCCACCTCGGCCTCGGTGTTGGCACGAGCGGCTTTGGCGGCCTCAGCTTTGGCAGCCCAACCACGCTTCTTTTGCTGGTCCTGCCCGCTCATGCCACTTCCTCCACGCTCAACTGGGATTCAACGATTTCCTGGTAAGTGGGCGAAGTTTCCAGAAGTTCCTCATGGGTCCCACGGTCCACGATCCGTCCGTTGTCCAGGACCAGGATCTGGTCGGCCTCGGCAATCGTGGACACCCGCTGCGCCACGATGATCACCGTGGCGTCCTGTGTCTTGGCCTTCAGTGCCTTGCGCAGGCGGGCATCCGTGGCGACATCGAGGGCGGAGAACGAATCATCAAAGAGGTACACGTTGGGCTTGGTAACCAAAGCCCTCGCTATGGACAGCCGCTGCCGCTGACCGCCGGACACGTTAGTGCCGCCCTGCGCAATGCGCCGGCCCAGCCCGGATGCCTTCTCCATGACGAAGTCCTTGGCCTGCGCGGTTTCCAGCGCGTCCCACAGTTCCTCGTCAGTAGCGTTTGGTTTGCCAAAACGGAGGTTGTGTTCGATGGTCCCGGAGAACAGGTATGGCTTTTGTGGAACTGCCGCGACACGGCTGGTGATTTCGGAGGCATCCAGCCTGGTGACCGGAACGCCGTCGAGCAGTACATCGCCGGACGCGACGTCATAGAGCCGCGGCAGCAGGGAGATCAGCGTGGTCTTGCCGGCCCCGGTGGATCCGATGATGGCCAGCGTCTGGCCTGGCTCGGCAGTGAACGAGACGTTGCTCAGCACGGGCGCCTCAGCGCCCGGGTACTTGAAAGTGACGTTGCGGAATTCGACATGGCCCTTCTTCTGGGCGGGCACCACCGGCGAGCTGGGGTTGTGGATGGAAGGTTCGACGTCGAGAACCTCGCCGATGCGGTCCGCACACACCGAGGCGCGCGGAATCATCATGGCCATGAAGGTGCCCATCATGACGGCGATCAGGATCTGCAGGAGGTATTGCAGGAACGCGGTCAGGGCACCGACCTGCATTTCGCCGGAGTCCACCCGCTGGCCGCCAAACCACAGCACCGCCGCAGTGGACAGGTGCAGGATCATGCCGATGGCCGGGAACATGAGGACAAAAAGGTTGCCGATCTTGACGGATACTGCAGTGAGATCCTGGTTGGCCTCACCAAAACGCTTGGCCTCGTAGGGCTCGCGGACGAAGGCCCGGACCACGCGGATGCCAATGATCTGCTCACGCAGCACACCATTAATGGAATCGATCTTGGCCTGCATGGAACGGAACAGGGGCATCAGGCGCACCACCAAGTAGCCAACCACGGCCACCAGCACTGGAACCGAGACCCACACCAGCCATGAAAGGCTTAAGTCCTCGCGCAGGGCCATGATGATGCCGCCAACGCACATGATCGGCGTGGAAACCATGAAGTTCAGGCCCATCAGGACCAGCATCTGCACCTGCTGGACATCGTTGGTGCCGCGCGTGATGAGGGTGGGCGCGCCGAACTTGTTAACGTCCTGGGCGGAGAAACTGCTGACTTGTCGGAACACACTGCGCCGGAGGTCGCGCCCGATGGCCATGGCCGTCCGCGAGCCGAAATAGACGGCCGCTATGGCTGTCACCACCTGGCCCAATGCCACCGCGAGCATAAGTGCGCCGGTCCGCCAGATGAAGTCGGTGTCTCCGCGGGAGACTCCCTCATCAATGATCCGGGCATTAAGGCTGGGGAGATAGAGCGTGGCGATGGTGGACGCCAGCTGGAAGATGAGGACGGCCACAATCTGCGGCACATACGGTCTTGAATAGCGCCGTATCAGGGTGACAAGCATGCCCACGAATCCTTAAGGAGAGAGTGAGTGAATGAGGTAAGAAAAGTTCTAGCAGCAGGCGCTGACAGTATTAGCCTCCCCACTCTACGAAATCCGTTGCCCCAGCGAAACAACCTCGGGGAAAGATCATCCCAGCGGAGTATCTCGTCGGCGGATAAGGCATGCGACGGATAGGTAAGTCGCCGCCTCAACCGCGTCAGCGGAGCTGATCCCGTGCTTGTGTGCCGAGCGGCGGACGTTCACGCCGCGTGTGACCAAGCGGCCAATGCGGCGCGGATCGCTTCAGACCGGTTGAGGTGCTCCCGCTCTGCTCGTGCCATCACCGCTGCAAGCTCGTCGACTGTCAGTCGTACGGGAATGACCTGAGACGCCTCCGCTCCCCGGGCCGGGCGCCCCATCCGCGCCTTCAACTCCTCGGGGTCGTAACCGGCGTCGGCCTCCTCGACCCATTCATCGATCTCGGTCTCCGAGACCTCTCTGCCGTGCATCTTGCGTTCCATGCACACAATCGTATTACGAATATCGGTGAGTGACCATGGCAGACTCATCGAGGCTGGCGGGCCCAATCACGGCAAAGCGCCGGCTGGGATCCCAACCGGCGCTTTCATCATGCCCTGTCCGCCTCATTCCGCACAGTTCGGAGGAGCAAATCTGCACAGGAACTGCTGGCGGTTCTAGCCTGCGTGCTTGCCGTGGTCGGCCCGGGACTCAACTCCCTGCAGAAGCAGCAACGCCATGCGCTCCTGCTCGCGGCGCTCACGCCTGAGTTCCTTCCGGAGTGCCTTCAACTCGTCGGCAGTGCGGGCCTGCTGTTCCGCAACAGTCTGCTGGTCACGGAGACGCGCCTGGAGCTCAACATTGGCCCGGCTGAGCTGGAGCTGCTGTTCAGCCAGGACATATTGCGTCCTGGAGAGTTGCTCTTGGAGTTCCTTGACGTCGGACGCGGCGTGGGGCCGTTCCTGCGTCAGGATCCTGGCGAACTCGAGGTCAAGGTCATCGGCTGACCGTTCCCCCGCCGCCGGACGGCTGGGAACCTCACCGGAACCCGCGCCCTCCCGGGAACCAGCACCCGGGTGGTTCCCCGCATTCAGGGGAGCTCCGGCACCCAGCCGCGTTCCGGCGTCGTGCGCCTGGTCCGCACCGGACGGGCCCGGCACCGCGTCCATGGACGTTGTATCCAGTGCCATCGCGGCCTCGCCGGAAGCGGCGGCGATGAGTTCCTTTTCGGGTGCCGCATCAACGGTCCGGCGAAGCGGGCGTTCCTTGATGAACAGGACAGCCAGGAGGGCAACGACGCTGATGAAGGCAGAGATCAGGAAGATCTGCGCGGTGGCATCGCCGTAAGCGGCACGCATGATGTCGCGGATCGGAGCGGGCATGTCCGCCAGGTCCATACTGGCCCCGGAGGCACCGCCCTGGACGGGAATGCCTGCCGCTGCCAGGCCTTCGGTGGCCAGGTCCTTCACATGGTTGGACATGATGGCCCCGAGGACCGAAACGCCGATCGCCCCACCTACGGAGCGGAAGAAAGCAACCGAAGCACTGGCAGTACCAATGTCCTTGGCCTGCACGGTGTTCTGTACCGCGAGCACCAGGTTCTGCATGAGCATGCCTAGGCCGAGGCCGAACACGCCGGTGTAGATGGCTACGATCCACAGCTCGGTGGTGTGGTCCATGGTGCCCGCGAAGGCGAGCCCGCCGATCAAAAGGACAGAACCTGCAATCAGGAACCGCTTCCATTTGCCGAAGCGGCTGATCAACACACCTGAAGCCACCGAACCCACCAAGTTTCCTGCGATCATCGGCAGCGTCAGGAGGCCTGCCTCAGTGGGTGTGGCGCCGCGGGAGACCTGGAAGTACTGGCCCAGAAAGGTGGAGGAACCGAACATCGCAATACCAACGGCAACGGATGCCAGGATGGCCAGGGCGGTGGTGCGCTCCGAGATGATCTTGAGGGGAATGATCGGCTGGGAAACCTTGGTCTCCACGAACACCAGGAGGGCCAGGAGCGCCACGCCGCCGCCCACCATGAGGGCCGACTGCCAGGACACCCAGTCGTAGTATTCGGGGTTGCCCGCGAAGGAAACCCAGATCAGGAGGAGGCTCACGCCGGAAGTCAGCAGGATCGCACCGAGCCAGTCGATCCTGGCCGGCCGCTTGATGTGTTCGATCTTCAGGGTGATCTGGAGCAGGATCAGCGCAATGACGGCCAGCGGCACGCAGACGAAGAACGTCCAGCGCCAGCCGAGCGGACTGTCCACGATGAAGCCACCCAGCAACGGGCCACCGGCTGTACCTACAGCCATGACTGCACCCATGTAGCCGGAGTACTTGCCGCGGTCCCGGGGCGGGATCATGGAGCCGATGATGGCCTGGGCAAGGGCGGTGAGACCGCCCATCGCCACACCTTGGATGACGCGTGCGGTCAGCAGCAGCGGAATGGTCTCGGACAAACCGGCCATGACCGAGCCGGCTACGAAGATGATGATGCTGAGCTGGACCAGGAGTTTCTTGTCGAAAAGGTCGGCCAGCTTGCCCCAGATGGGCGTTGTGGCGGCGTTCGCCAGGAGTGCCGCGGTAATGACCCAGGCGAAGTCCGTCTGGGTGCCCTTGAGCTCGGACATTATGGTGGGCAGGGCATTTGCAACGATGGTGCTGCTCAGGATGGCGGTAAAGAATGCTGCCAGGAGACCGGTGAGGGCCTCCATGATCTGGCGGTGCGTCATAGGTGCCGGGGCTGCATTCCGCCCTGCGGCCGGTGTTTGGACTACTGGTGTGGCCATAGTTGTGGCTCCTGAACTGTGGGATTCGTTGTTGTGGAACCGGCCGCCGTTGCCCGGATTGAGTCTTTAAGGGACCCGGTGAGTTTCTGCAGCACCAGGGATGCCTCGAGCGCATCTTCTTCACTCCAGTCCGCGAGATAGTCGCGTAGCCTGGCGCTGCGTTGTTCTTCGACCTCGCGGAGCTTTGCCGTCCCGCTTTCGGTCAATGCAAGGAGTTGCGCCCTTCCGTCTGCGGGGTCGGGCCGGCGCACCACGTAGCCAAGCTCTTCCAGCTCGGACACGTGCCGGCTGAGGACCGGTGCGCTCACTCCCAGCCGTGCGGCCAGGTGCGTCGCGCGGGTCTCCCCCTCGCCAATGAACCGCATCACGCCCTGGACTGCCATTCCGACGTCGGGAACGCGGGCCAGGTGGGCGGTCACCACACAGCGCAGAGTCCGCTGGAGGTCGAAGATGTGATGAACAAGATCGGTTGCCGTGGCTGAACCGACGGACATGGAAAACACCCCTTTTTGTTTGCCTAAAGCAACTATACTCCTAAATGATTGCTTTGGGAAACTAAAGAAGGTAACCCAGAACTGACTGGCAGTAGTGGTTGTATTGACGTCTCAAAACAACCACTACTGCCAGTCAGTTGGGTTCTGGCTACTCCGGTTGCCGCGTCAGCGCCCTGGCCGCGAGAATCACTTCCTCCACGCGCCGGGGGCGGCTGACACCCGGCGGAACCACTGCTACGAGCTCGTTGGCCGGCAACTTGTCTTCGATGGGAACCAGCGCCACCCGGGCCCCGGTATACAGGGACTCAATGCCGGGCCAGACATTGGTCACCGAATACGCCCGGCCACTGGCCACGATGCCACGGATGGTCTGCGCCACCACGCTCCTCCACCGCACCTTAGGTTCGATGCCAGCCGAGTGGAACATCGCAATGACACGCTCGGCACTGGGTGGAACATCGAACAGGACCACGTCTTCCCCGGCCAGGTCGGCGAACCTGAGGGACTTCCGGCTGGCCAGAGGATGGTCTGCGGCCAGCATGAACTGCGGCCGTGACGCGGCTACCGTCAGGATTTCGACGCCGGGCACCGCCTGGAGCGAATAGATGAAGGCAACGTCCAACTCACCTTCCCCCACCGCCCTTTGCAGCTCCTCCGCGTTGCCTTCCACGAAGTCCAGTTCCACCTCCGGCCACTTGGCGGCGAAGGCCCGGATGAGTTCGGGGATCAGCCGGGGCGAGATCGCAATCATGCACCCGATGGACACGCGCCCCCGCATGTCTTCGTGGGAACCGCGCAAGGCCCCTTGCAAGTCGGCCGTTTCGCGGAGGATCCGCCGTGCCCGCACACCCAACTCCACCCCCGCAGCTGTGGGCTCCACGCGCTTGGCGCGGGTCCGGATCAGGAGGTCCAGCCCGAGGCTCTTTTCCAATTGGGCAATTGCCATGGAGGCAGCGGCCTGGGAGATATTGCTCTCGCTGGCGGCCTTGGTCAGCGATCCGTGATCCAGCACGGCCACAAAATACTCGAGCTGCCGCAGCGTGAACTCACCCATCAGTTCTCCTTATGAACTCCTTAGAATTGATTGATTATACAAGTGACGTGGTGCGGACCACACTGGAAGAAAGCCATTCCGAACAAGGAGAACCATGACGCCGACGTCATCCCTCAAGCCGCACATCGTCACGCTGGGAACAGCAGGCGGACCACGTTGGTGGGCCGCAGCCGACTCCGGCGAGCGCACGGGAATCGCCACGGCCGTTGTGGTTGGGGATGCCTTTTACCTGGTGGACTTCGGACAGGGCGCGGGACGTCGGCTCAGCCAGTCAGGATTGCAGCTGAAGGACCTGCGTGCCCTCTTCATCACGCACCTCCACTCGGACCACGTCTACGACCTCGCCGGTCTCGGCATCTTCGGGCTCTACGCCTTGACCGACCGCACGGAGAATCCAGTGCGCATCATTGGACCCGGCAACCGGGGCGAGCTTCCCGCTGTGTCGCCGCGCGCCGTCGTCGAACCCCAACCGCTGGCGCCGGAGAATCCGACGCCGGGCACCCGCCAGATGTTCGAACAGCTCATGAAGGCGCATGCGACGGACCTCAACGACCGCATCCTGGACAGCCTTCGGCCAAGCCCGCTGGACATCTTCCACGCTGAAGACATCGTCATTCCGGAGGACTCGGGCTACCACCCTAACAACAATCCGACTCCGGACATGGAACCGTTCGAGGTGTACCGCGACGAACTGGTGACCGTGACGGCCATCCTGGTGGAACATCCTCCTGTGGCCCCGGCTTTCGCCTTCCGGTTCGATACCGCCGAAGGCTCGGTCACGATCTCCGGAGACACCGCGTACACGCAGAACATGATCACCCTGGCACAGGATACGGACCTCCTCCTGCACGAGGCGATCGACTTCGCGTGGGTGGAGTCGCTCTATGCCGACAAGACCGACGAATCCAGCCGCGCCTCCCGTGACCACCACTACAAATCCCACACCAGCGTCCGCGAAGCGGCCAAGCTGGCCGAAGTTGCCGGCGTCGGGCATTTGGCCCTGCACCACCTGGTTCCCGGGTCCGCTTCCGCAGCCGTCTGGCAGGAGGCCGGCGAGCACTTCAGCGGCACCTTCACCATTCCCAACGACCTCGACGCCATTCCGTTCGACCGTCAGCGCTGACGGACGAAGAAACCAACCTGAGGAAGCACATGAGCACAGCACCAACAGCCCCTGACACAGGCGCTGCCACTCCCACAGCCACGTCCATGAACTCCAAGGACATGCGCCGCATTCTCGCCTCCAGCTTCGTCGGCAGTGCCATTGAGTACTACGACTTTGTCCTTTACGCGACGGCGGCGAGCCTGGTCTTCAACAAGGTCTTCTTCGCCAACCTTGGCCCCGGATTCGACCTCTTCGCTTCCTTCGTGACGCTCGCCGTAGGGTACATCGCCCGGCCCTTGGGCGGCCTGATCTTCGGCCACTTCGGAGACCGCCTGGGCCGCAAAAAGATGCTGGTCCTGTCCATGCTGATCATGGGACTCGGCACGACGGCGATCGGCCTGCTTCCGCCCACCGCCCAAATTGGCATGGCTGCACCGATCGCCCTGGTGATTCTCCGCCTGGTCCAGGGCGTCGCCGTAGGTGGCGAATGGGGCGGCGCGGCACTCATGGCCATTGAGCACGCACCCAAGGAGCACCGGGGGTTCGCTGCGGCCTTCGCCAACGCCGGCGGGCCGGCGGGCGCGATCCTTGGCACGCTGGCACTGTCCCTTTTCGCGGCGGTTTCCGGCAACGATTTCCTTGTCTGGGGCTGGCGCATACCGTTCCTGCTGAGCGCACTGCTCATTGTGGTTGGCATGGTGATCCGCTTGAAGGTTGCCGAGACACCTGCGTTCCAACGCCTTGAAGCAGCCGGCGAAAAGCGCCGCGTGCCGCTGCTCGATGTCCTGAAGAACAACCCCCGGGCCGTGGTACTTGGCCTGCTCGCGACCACGTCGTTCTATGTCTGCCAGTCGATGACCACCGTATGGGGCGTTTCCGTGGCAGTTGAAAGCGGCGCCGACAAGAACGGCGTCCTGAACATCAAGGCCCTGGCTGCGCTCCTGACCTTGGTGATCTGTTTCTACTCCGCACGCCTCAGCGACCGGATCGGCCGCCGTCGGGTGCTGATCGGGGCCTCCCTTTTGGGTGTGGTGCTGGTCTACCCGATCCTGCTGCTCATGAGCAACGGTGAACTGTGGGGCTTCGCCCTCGCGATCATCCTGGGCAACGGGCTGGTTCAGGGTTTCCTCTACGGTCCGATTGCCGCCTACGTGGCCGAGCAGTTCCCCACCCGCAACCGTTACACCGGCGCCTCCCTCGCCTACCAGGGCGCTTCGATGGTGGGCGCAGGCTTCACGCCGATGATCGTGGCTGGCCTGAGCCTCGTTGCCGGTGGTGGATTGTGGCTGATTGCCGCGTTCTGGATCGTCGCCCTGCTGGCCTCGGCCATCGCCGTCAAGGCCACGCCGGAAGGCACCCACCGCGAACTCGACTGACGTGCGTGGCCCGCAACGCAGGAAGCCCCCGCATGGTGTTCCATGCGGGGGCTTCCTGCTGTTCGTTAATCGTCCAGGTGGGTGGGACCGAACATCTTGAGGAGCGTTTCAACCACGACGACGTTGGGTCCGTCCGCGGCGAAGGACGCCTTGAGCGCGTCCCCCACCTGGTCCGGGTCGACCCGGACGGCCGGCACGCCGAAGGACTCGGCCAGCTTGACGAAGTCGGGGCGGGCGAGCTCGGTGGCCGTGGCCTTGCCGAAGGCGCCCACCATGTATTCGCGGAGGATGCCGTAGCCGCCGTCGTCCACGATCAGCCAGGTGACCGGGATGTTGTGCTGTTTGGCGGTGGCGAGTTCGGAGATGGAGTACATGGACGAACCGTCACCGGAGACGGCCAGCACCCGGCTCGGCTTTCCAGTGGTTTCCAGGCCCACGGCCCCGCCGATCGCAGCCGGGAAGCCGTAGCCGAGCCCACCGGCTCCCTGGGCGGAGTGGAACTGCCCGTCACGGGAATCCCAGCAGGACCAGCCCCAGTACGCGGAGATGGTCATGTCCCAGAAGGTCTGCATGTCCGCCGGTACAGCCTCACGGATGTCCGACATGAACTTCAGTTCCTTGGCCAGGTCCTGTGATTCCAGACGGGCCTTGACCTTGGCCAGGGATTCCTTGACCAGTTCTTCCGGGCTGGTGCCGTGCCAGGACCGGACAGCCGACGTTGCTGCCCTCGCCTCGGAGAGGGCCGCATCCAGTGCCGCGAGGGCCTGCCCGGCATCGGCGCGGATGCCCAGGCCGGGGCGATTGGATTCCAGGACCCGGGGTTCGGCGTCGATCTGGATGATCCGGCCGCGGGGTTCGAACGTGAAGTAGTTCGAGGTCACCTCGCCCAGGGACGAACCGATCACGATCAGCACATCCGCGTCCTCAAGGACATCGGTCATGTACCGGTCCTCGATCCAGGACTGCAGGGACAATTCGTGGTTCCACGGGAACGCACCATTACCGCCCGGGGTGCAGATGACCGGCGCCCGGAGCTGTTCGGCGATGGAGAGCAGCGACTTCTCCGCCCGGCCACGGCGCGTACCGCCGCCTGCGATGATTGCCGGACGTTCCGCCGTCGAGAGCCACTTCACGGCTTCGCGGACCAATTCCACGCGCGGCGGGTTATCGAAGGCGTCAGCCAGCGCGTCCTCCACCGGCGGCACCACGATCGGGTCCAGCAGCACGTTCTGCGGGATCTCGATCCACACCGGGCCCTGCGGGGAGGAAATGGCCTCGGTCCACGCGTCCTGGATGGCCGACGGGATACCAGAAGCATGCTGGATCAGCCGCTGGCTCTTGGTCACGTTCGCGGCCGAGGCCTTTTGGTCATCGAGCTGGTGGAGCATGCCCTTGCGGCGCGCTCCCAGGCCTTCCAACGGGATCTGGCTCGCAACCACAACCATCGGCACGCCCGTGGCGTACGCCTCCTGCAAACCCGCAAGCGAGGTCAACGCCCCCGGGCCGGTGGACAGGAACAACACGCCCACCTCACCCGTGGCACGGGAATAACCATCAGCGGCGAACGCCGAGTTGTTCTCCACCCGCGAGGAAACGAAGTGCAGGTTCCCGCGGCCCATGGCGTCAAACAAGCCAAGGGCGTGTTGGCCCGGAATACCGAAAACCGTCTTCGCGCCGAGCGCTTCAAGGGTCTCGACGACGAGGTCCCCGCCGTTACGCTCCCCGGTCTCCCTGGTAGGGGCTGCCGTGCCCGGGTCGAAATCGATCATCGCTGCGTGGCCTTCGCGAGTTCCTCAATGCGCGCACTGAGGGCCTGCTGGGCGTAACCGTTCGGCGCACCGTGTCGGTCCCCTTCCACGGCGTTGTCGGCCATGAGGGTCACCAGTTCATAGGCCACGTGGCTGCCCGCAACACCGGTGATTTCGGCGTGGTCGTAAGCCGGAGCAACTTCCACTACATCAGCGCCAACGAGGTTCATGCCGCGGAAGCCACGGATGATCTCCAGGAGCTCACGGCTGGTGATGCCGCCGGCTTCCGGTGTTCCCGTGCCGGGTGCGTGGGCCGGATCCAGGACATCAATGTCAACGGAAATGTACAGCGGGCGGTTGCCGATGCGGTCCCGGATCTTGGCCACCGTCTCGGCCACGCCCTGGTAGTAGACATCCGCGGAGGTGACGATGCCGAAGCCAAAGCGGTGGTCGTCGTCGAGGTCCTTCTTGCCGTAGAGCGGACCGCGGGTACCAACGTGGCTGATGGCTTCAGTGTCCAGGATCCCCTCTTCCACTGCGCGGCGGAACGGGGTGCCGTGCGTGTACTCGGCACCGAAGTAGGTGTCCCAGGTATCCAGGTGGGCGTCGAAGTGCAGCATGGCGATGGGTTCACCGGCACGTTCGGCCGCGGCCCGCAGAAGCGGCAGTGCGATGGTGTGGTCGCCACCGAGGGTGACCAGCTTACTGCCGTTCGCGGTCAGGTCCAGCGCGTTCTGCTGGATGGTCTCAATGGCCTCGTTGATGTTGAACGGGTTCACGGCCATGTCACCGGCATCGGCGACCTGGATGTTCTCGAACGGGCTGACGTCCCAGGCCGGGTTGTACGGGCGCAGCAGACGGCTGGCCTCGCGAACATGGTTGGCGCCGAAACGGGCGCCTGGACGATAGGAAACGCCGGAGTCGAAAGGCACGCCGACAACGGTGACGTCGGCCTTGGTGACCTGGTCCAGACGGGGAAGCCGGGCATAGGTCGCAGCGCCGGCGTAGCGCGGGATACGGGATGAATCGATAGGGCCGAGGTTCCCGTTGGCTTCAATGCGGAGCTCTTCCAAAGTTGCGCCACTCCTTAGATAGATGGATCTGGGTTGTGACACCCATCATACACTCAAAGTTGTCCAATATGCATCATCTGTTTACAAGTGAGCCAGCGTATCCGGATGCAGTGAGATGCCGGTCACAGGAGGCGTTAAGATTCCATAAAAACCGGGGTCTGCGGCGGAAACGGCGTCCTACGCTCCTTGCTGAAGCAGCAGGGTGCTGCGCGAGAGGACACCGTGACAACGCTGACGAGGCCCCCGGCCGATCCGTCCAACCGGCCCAAGGGCGGCTTTCACTTGAAGGCCTGGCTGCTGGAAGGCATGCCGGACACGTCGGGAAAACGGCAGGGGCCCCACGGGAGGCCGTCGGACTCCCACAAGCCGCAGTCATGGTGGAAGGTCATGTGCCTGACGGGCCTGGACTACTTCTCCACCCTCGGCTACCAGCCCGCCATCGCCGCGCTTGCTGCCGGCCTTCTGTCACCGCTGGCCACCCTTCTGCTGGTAATCGCTACGCTGGCCGGCGCATTGCCCGTCTACCGGCGGGTTGCCAAGGAAAGCCCCCGCGGCGAAGGATCCATCGCCATGCTTGAACGGCTCCTTCCGCGCTGGGGTGGCAAGCTCTTTGTCTTGGCACTCCTGGGCTTTGCCGCTACCGACTTCATGATCACCATTACCCTCTCCGCCGCCGACGCGACAGCCCACCTGATCGAGAATCCGTTTGCTCCGCACTTCCTCGAGGGACAGCAAGTGGTCATCACCCTTGCCCTGATCGCAGGGCTGGGCATTGTCTTCCTTCGCGGATTCAAGGAAGCCATCAACGTGGCGGTCGTCCTGGTGGGCGTCTTCCTGGCCCTGAACCTTGTTGTGGTCGTTGTGGCGCTCAGCCACCTCTTTACCGAATCCCACGTCATCACCGACTGGTGGGCGGCACTGACCACGTCCCATGGCGATCCCCTCCTGATGATCGGCCTGGCCCTCCTGGTCTTTCCCCGCCTGGCACTTGGCCTGTCCGGGTTTGAGACCGGCGTGGCCGTCATGCCGCAGATCAAGGGCCACGCCACCGATACGGACAAGAACCCCGCAGGCAGGATCAAGGGCGCGCACAAGCTCCTGACCACGGCGGCCATCATCATGAGTTCGTTCCTGATCACCTCCAGCTTCACCACCGTGATGCTGATTCCCGCAGCGGAATTCGAAACAGGTGGCAAGGCCGAGGGGCGTGCCCTTGCCTACCTGGCCCATCAGTTCCTGGGTGACGGATTCGGCACGGTTTACGACATCAGCACCATTGCCATCCTGTGGTTCGCCGGGGCGTCGGCCATGGCAGGACTCCTCAACCTGGTCCCGCGGTACCTTCCCCGCTACGGCATGGCCCCCGCCTGGGCCCGCGCACTGCGCCCGCTGGTCCTCGTTTTCACCGTGATCGCCTTCGCTGTGACCATCATCTTCCAAGCGGACGTGAACGCGCAGGGCGGTGCGTACGCCACCGGCGTGCTGGTCCTCATCACCTCGGCTTCCATCGCCGTGACCCTCTCAGCGCGACGCAAGAAGCAGCGCGGCCAGTTCATTGGCTTCGGCATTGTCTCCCTGGCGTTCATCTACACCACGGTGGTCAACTCGATCGAGCGTCCCGACGGCCTGAAAATCGCAGCCTTGTTCATCCTGGGCATCGTGGCGGTCAGCTTCGTTTCACGGATACGACGGGCCTTCGAGCTCAGGGCCACCCACATCAAAATGGACGAGGCGGCCTTGGAATTCACCGCTAACAACGCCGACGGTCCGGTGCGGATCATCGCCCACGAGCCCAAGCACCTGAGCGCCAGCCGGTACCGGGAAAAGCTGCGGCACGCCCAGCAGGCCAACCACTTGCCCGTGGACAGCGACGCCGTATTCATCGAGATCATCGTGGACGACAGTTCCGACTTCGAGCAGGAACTCCAAGTGGTGGGCAGGAAGCGCCACGGCTTCAAGATCCTGGAAGTCCACAGCAACAACGTGCCCAACACGCTGGCAGCCGTTCTCCTCCACATCCGGGACGTCACCGGCTACATGCCGCACATCTACTTCCGGTGGACGGAGGGCAACCCCATCTCCAACCTGAGCAAATTCCTGTTCTTCGGCGAAGGCGAGATCGCTCCCGTGACCCGCGAAGTGCTTCGGGAAGCAGAGCCGGACGTGACCCGCAGGCCTTGGGTCCACGTGGGCTAGCAATCCCCGCCCAGATGGCACTTAATGACAATGTTTCCCCCAAACATTGTCATTAAGTGCCATCTCGCGGAGACGAAAAATTACCGGCTGGCTGCCGGAACCAGGACCCAGAGCACTTCCACGGTTTCATCGGTGGGATTGATCCACGTATGTGGTTCCCGGCCGGGGAAGGAAAGGGTGTCCCCTTCCTCGAGGTCATATTCCTCATTGGTGAGGATGAGCTTGATACGTCCCTTGACCACATGGAGGACGTCAACATCGCAGTCCACGGCGTAGAGCTCATTCTCACCACGGCCATGCGGTTCGATGGTTGCCTGCAGGATCTGCAGCCGGCGCTCCGATCGCGCGGTGAGAAGCCGTTCAACGATGCCCTGGCCACCCAGGGAAATGCGGGGACCATCATCCCGCAGCGTCAGGTGGGTTTCCGGCGCCGCGAACAAATCGCCAACCGACACTGAAAGCACCTGGCACAGGGTAACCAGTGAGGCGACCGACGGCGAGGTGAGGTCCCGCTCCACGCGGCTCAGGAAGCCTTTGGTCAGGCCGGTGGCATCCGCCACTTGCTCAATGGTCAGCCGCTGGGCCTGCCGCGCGGCGCGGATGCGGGAACCGATGGCAACGGGGACGTTGCTCGGTTCAACGGGGAGAGCCTTCATTCACGAACCTTTCAGGCCTGCCATGCGGCCCTGTCATTGGAGCAATAGTAGCCGGATCATCTTCCGCGCAGCGCGGTTCCGGCGTAACCATAACCAAAGGACCTTGACTGTTACTCCAGTCACAACATATCCTCATAGGCAACAAGTGTTGTCTGTGAGGCACACAACACGAGCCAATCTCCCGTCATCACGCACAGAGCTTCCGGCCAGCCCAACACAGCGCCGGAAATCCCAACCTCTGTGCATCAGCTCCAAGGAGCCACTCATGGACTCTTCGTTCATAAACATCGCCATCGTGGTGGTGTACTTGCTGGCCATGCTGGCCTTCGGTTGGTGGGGCAAGTCCCGCACCAAGAACAACAGCGATTTCCTGGTGGCCGGCCGCCGCCTGGGTCCCTTCCTGTACACAGGCACCATGGCCGCCGTGGTCCTTGGCGGCGCATCCACCGTGGGCGGCGTTGGCCTGGGCTACAAGTTCGGTATCTCCGGCATGTGGCTGGTGGTGGCCATCGGTTCAGGCGTGCTGCTGCTCAGCCTCCTGTTCGCCGGCACCATCCAGAAGCTCAAGATCTACACCGTCTCCCAGATGCTGACCCTTCGCTACGGCAGCAGGGCGACGCAGACCTCCGGCATTGTCATGCTGGCCTACACCCTGATGCTGTGCGCCACGTCCACCGGCGCCTACGCCACCATCTTCGTGGTGCTGTTCGGATGGGAGCGCTGGCTGGCCATCGCCATCGGCGGTGCGATCGTGCTGGTGTACTCCACCATCGGCGGCATGTGGTCCATCACCCTGGCCGACCAGGTCCAGTTCGTCATCAAGACGGTGGGCATCTTCTTCCTGATGCTTCCGTTCGCCATGAACGCTGCCGGCGGCCTGGACGGCATCCGTGCACGCGTTGATGAAAGCTTCTTCGACATCGGCGGAATCGGCCTCCAGACGATCATCACGTACTTTGTGGTCTACACGCTCGGGCTCCTGATCGGCCAGGACATCTGGCAGCGCGTCTTCACGGCCAAGACGCCCAAGGTAGCCCGCTGGGGCGGCGCAACCGCAGGCGTGTACTGCATCCTCTACGGCCTGGCCGGCGCCCTGATCGGCATGGCTGCAAGCGTTGCCTTGTCCGGTATCGAGATCGAAGCCAAGGACGACGTCTACGCCGAAGTCGCCACCAACCTGCTCCCGATCGGCATCGGCGGCCTGGTCCTCGCCGCAGCCGTCGCAGCCATGATGTCCACCGCCTCCGGCGCACTCATCGCAGCCGCAACCGTGGCCCGCGCCGACGTTCTCCCGTTCGTGGCCGGCTGGTTCGGCAAGACCGTCAACACCGACGACTCCGACAACCCTGAGCACGACGTCAAGGCCAACCGCTACTGGGTCCTGGGACTCGGCATCCTGGCCATCATCATCGCCATCTCCACCAAGGACGTCGTGGCGGCACTGACCATTGCGTACGACATCCTGGTGGGCGGCCTCCTGGTCGCGATCATCGGTGGCCTGGTGTGGAAGCGTGGCACGGGAATTGCCGCCGCTGCGTCCATGGCCGTGGGCTCCGTGGTCACCCTGGGCACCATGATCATCCTTGAGATCAACGCCAAGGCTCCCCTGGACGGCATTTACGCGAACGAGCCCATCTACTATGGCCTGCTCGCCTCTGCGATCGTCTACGTGGCTGTTTCACTGTTCAGCAAGCCCACCGACCCGGCGGTCATGAAGGCCTGGACGGACCGTGTTGCCGGTACCCGCGTGGCCGAGGATGAGCTGAGCTCACCGGCCAAGTAGCTGCAGCTTCTGCAAGCAACGTCCGACGGCGGCGCTTCCCTTTGCGGGGAGCGCCGCCTTGTTGTTTTCCCGGGCCAGGGGACCGAATCCGGCAAACTTCTCGTTGCCCGGGTGCTGTGAGTGGGCAGTGTCAGGCAGCCAGCACCTTGGCGAGGTTCTTGAGGTTGCGGCGGAGGGACAGACCCAGGAACCATTCCACCAGCGGCCCAGGCAGTCTGCCCATCAGGCCCTCCATGGGTGTATTGAGCCGCAGTTGCTCGGTAACGCGGGGCCCGCCGTCAACGGATTCCAGGGTGAACGTCGCCGTCAAATCCCGCTCACCTTCGATCGAGCGGGACACCCCATGCGGCGGGGTGGATCGAATTCCGTATATTCAACCATCCAGTCAAACTGCCGCCCCATGATCCTGGTGGTTCCCCGGCCCCGGGTTCCCAGCCCTGGCGGAGCATCGCCGAGCGGCCCGGACGAAATGACAAAAGCATCATAGGTGGAGAGGTTTTCGAACCGTGCCAGGAAGTCGAAGACCTCCTGCTGGGGCCGGGGAATATCCACGCTTTTCTCTATCGAGGGCATTGGGCCTCCTGGTGCTGACTGATGCTTCCTTGAACAGTGTGTTCCTGCGGACGGGACCGGAACAAGAAGGCCCATGCGGTAGGGTGGTGCCAGCTTCAAGAGAGGTGGCGCCAAGCTCCGACTGGCCACACACCAACCCCATGTTCACGGGTGGTTCGGATGAGGAAGCGGCCCGTTCCGGACCAGAGACAACCGAGCGGGCAAGAGCACTCCCCAGGAGATCCATCCTTGCCGTTCCAAGCCCACCCCCTGAGCGAAACAAACACCCCTGCCCTCCCCCGACGTCCCGGCGTGCCGGTGGTTCCCGGCGTGGACGTTGTCAGGGGAACCGTGACGCTGTTCCTGGACGGCCGCTTGCAGCGGTTCCTCTGCGCGGACGCTCACAGGATGGAACGCGCCCTGGGCCAAGCGGTCCGTCCCACGCGATGGTGCAGCGCGATGCGGACGCTGACGGTGACCGTTGCCGCCGTCGGACAACCTCGGGGGCGCGAGCGGCACTTCCTGCTGAGCGACATGCAGGACTAGAGTTCGTCGTCGTCGTCCTCGCGGAAGTCGTCCGCGTCGTCGATCGGGACCACCCGCTCGTCGTCGTCGGGAGCGTCCACTTCCTCAACCCACGGTTCGTCCACTTCCTGGTCCTCGCCGTAATCGTAGGCAGGATCCGACTCGATGGTTGCCCGTTCGGGGTGGCTTGCGTGCGGTTCGGTGCTGTTCATGCTCCAACCTCCGTGTGGTGGGCCGGCAAGCAGCCCTTCGGCCGAATGCGGGGAGTCCCCCGCCCCTGTCCTTCCATCTGAGCACCGGCCCCGGCGAACGGTCAAGACACCCGACCGGCACGTCGGAACGCAGGTTGAGCGGGGCTCCGAATTAAGGTCCGCCGAACATTCCGGTTGAGGAATACCGGCCAAAAAACCGCGGAAATAAGCGGTACAGTGGGCGGTGCAATGGGGCCGAAACCACCCCACCCAGCACAGGAGATAACGTGCAGAAGCACCATGAATCCCATGATCCGTTGAGCCCCGCTCCGGGTCCCGCCCCTGAAACGGCCCCGGCAGCGGAATCAGCTCCGGCAGCGGAAACGCCGCCACCGCCGTCCGCCTCCGACATCAAGCGCTGGCGCCAGTACCTGGCCGACGAACGGGCCGAAGCCGCGGTGTACCGGGAACTCGCGCAGCGGCGTGAGGGCGAAGAACGCCAGATCCTGCTGGCCCTGTCCGAAGCCGAGGGCCGCCACGAGGCCCACTGGCTCAAACTCCTCGGCGAACACGCCGGAATGCCCAAGGCAGCATCCGGCCGGAGCCGCTTCCTGGGCTTCCTCGCCCGCAACTTCGGATCGGTCTTTGTCCTTGCGCTCGCGCAGCGGGCCGAAGGCAGGTCGCCGTACGGTGCCGAGCCGGCCGCCACGCCCGCCATGGTGGCCGACGAGCAGATCCACGAGGAAGTTGTCCGCGGCCTGGCAACCCGGGGGCGGAACAGGTTGTCGGGCACCTTCCGGGCAGCCGTGTTCGGTGCCAACGACGGCCTGGTGAGCAACCTTTCGCTGGTCATGGGCATGGCGGCCACCGGCGTTCCCAGTTCCGTGGTGCTGATGAGCGGCGTGGCCGGCCTTCTCGCCGGAGCGCTGTCCATGGGTGCCGGCGAGTACGTATCCGTCCGGTCCCAGCGGGAGCTGCTCAGCGCCACCCTCCCCACCCAGGCGACGCTGACCGCGGCACCGTCACTGGACATCGAGCACAACGAACTCGTGCTGGTCTACCTGGCCCGCGGCATGACGCGTGAGGCAGCCGAACACCGCGCCGCCGAACGCCTGGGCCTGTTCAGCTGCGACTGCGACCCCAGCCTGTCCCTGCAGCCGGAAAAGCCGCCCACCGACGACCACGAAACCGTAGGGTCTGCTTGGGGAGCGGCACTGTCCAGCTTCTGTTTCTTCGCCTCCGGAGCCATCGTCCCCATCATCCCCTTCATCTTCGGCATGACGGGCGTGGCCGCGCTGGCAGTAGCCGGTGCGCTGGTGGGCATCGCACTGTTGGCGACGGGCGCCGTCGTGGGCTTGCTGTCCGGAACATCGCCGCTCAGCCGGGGTCTGCGGCAGCTGGCCATCGGCCTGGGGGCAGCGGCCGCCACCTACGGGTTGGGGCTGGCTTTCGGCGCCGCGATCGTTTAGGACGGGCCTTTCCTGGGCACATGTGAATGGACGCCATAGAGCAGGTGCCCGTAATGTTGGTTCGTCCTCCGCGCGGCCCGCGTGACCGGGGCGCAAGGAATGGAGAGCCGTGGAGCCGGAAAGTGAGACGCCGCGCGCGCCGAAACACCGGCGTGCGCTGACCACGTTGAAGGTTGTCCGCGGCCTGCTGATGGCCGCCGTGGCCGCTGTCGTGGCAGTCCTGGTGAGCGGATTTCTCCACGGCGACCCGCGCATCACGGGCCTCTTCCCGGGCGTTGCGCTGCCTGACACCCCGCAGATCGGGCAGGTGGTTCCATCGCCGGCACGGGCATTGGATGCGCCACCGCCGGGACTCGAAGAGGCAGATGCGCCACTGGCCTCGCCACTTCCTCCGGGCGCGCCCAGTGACTCGTACAAGTTCCTGGCCACCAACGACGACGGCACACCGGTGGGGTACTCACCGTGCCGTCCTCTGCACTACGTGGTGAATGACGCCGGCGCCCCCGCCGGAACCGGCCAACTGCTGGCGACCGCGATCGCCAACGTGTCCGAAGCCTCCGGCATCCAGTTCGTCAACGACGGAACCACCGACGAACCACCCGCTGACAAGCGTGAGCCCTACCAGCCGGACAGGTACGGCGACAGGTGGGCTCCACTGCTGATCTCGTGGACCACCCCGGCTGAAGCTCCGACACTGGCCGGGAACGTGATCGGCACCGGCGGAAGCACCATGTACTCCCTGAACAATGGCGCCAAAAGCTACATCACCGGCAGCCTGGAACTGGACACCCCGCAAGTGGCCGAGCTGCTGGCAGAAGAAGGCGGCTCGGACTACGTGCTCGCCGTCATGCAGCATGAACTGGGGCATGTGATGGGCCTTGACCACGTGGAGGACCCCATCCAGCTCATGTACCCGGAGATCGGCGCCCCCGACGGGCTGGCCGACGGGGACCTCAACGGGCTGCACCTTTTGGCTTCCGCACCGTGCCGCAAGGACATTTAGCCGCGACGGCCCATGGACGCGTCGCCGGAGCGGCTCTATGCTTGCGGGAAGCGGCCGACGGCGGCGCCCCCACCGTCCGCCCGGACCGCAGCGTCAGGGGGTTCAATGGAACCTTATGGGTCGCCGCAGTGGCCGGACCCCTATCCCCCTCCGCCCGGCCGGCCACCTGATCCGCCGGGCAGGCCGCCGATCAGACACACCAGCATCGCAGCCATTGTGTTCCTGCTGGCCGTGCTGGCGTTGGTCTGCGCCGGCGCATACTTCAGCGGCGGACTGCAGCAGTTCTGGAATGGCTCCTCTTCGCAGAGCCAGGGAGTTCGTCCGGGACTCCTGCCGTTCGGCCAACGCCAGGAGCCACCACCAGGCCTGGAGGAAGCCGATGCACCCCTGGGGACACCGGGACCCGTGCAACGCGCCAGCACCTCCTACAAATTCCTGGCCGTCAAGGAGGACGGCACTCCCCTGGCCTACTCCCCCTGCCGGCCCATCCATTACGTGGTGAACTCCGGAGCGGCACCGGCGAGCTGGCAACCATTGGTGGAAGAAGCCGTGCGGCAGGCCAGCCTGGCGTCGGGCCTCCAATTCATTTACGACGGCCCGACCTCCGAGACACCCTCCACCAACAGGGACGGCTATCAGCCTGAAGTGTACGGGGACCGCTGGGCACCGGTCCTGATTGCATGGACCACCCCCGAACAGGTGCCCCGCCTCACCGGCCAGACCGTGGGGCTGGGCGGGAGCTCCTCGATTGGCCTGAGCAACGGCTACCAGGCGTACGTGACGGGCACGGTTTCCCTGGATGCGCCGCAATTCTCGGAGATCATGGACTCGCCACACGGAAAGGACATCGGGGTGGCGGTGATCATGCACGAGCTGGGGCACCTGCTGGGACTGGACCACATCGACGACCCCCGCCAGCTCATGTACGACGAAGCGTCCTGGGTGCGTGACTACGCCTCCGGCGACCGGACGGGACTGGCGAAGCTCGGGTCCGGGCCCTGCAGCAAGGACTTCTGAGCCGCCTCAGCGCTGGACCACGGCGAGCGCTTCCTCCACGGTGTCCACCAGGAAGATCCTGTCCGCCATGGGTCTACCGGCCGCGAGGCTCTGCAGCATGGGCCACGCCGGGTATGTGTGTTCCCAGTGCCGGCGGCCAACCAGGACCATGGGAGTGATGGTTTCCGGGGCGGCATAGTAGTTCTCGCAGGCATCCTGGAAGATCTCCTGGACTGTGCCTGCAGCGCCGGGCAGGAAGACAATGCCGCCATTGCACAGTTCCAGCAGGATGGCTTCGCGGATGGCATTGGCGAAGTACTTGGCGATGTGGGTGGCAAACAGGTTGGGCGGCTCATGGCCGTAGAACCATGTGGGGATGCCCAGCGTCGGGGTTCCGCCCGGATAGCGTTCGACGACGGCCGCTGCTTGCCGCGCCCAAGCCGTCACCGAGGGCCTGAACCCGGGAACAGCGGCGAGCGCTTGCAGCGCAACGTCAGTGCCGTCGTCGGGCAGTCCGCTCAGGTACGCCCCCATATTGGCCGCTTCCATGGCGCCCGGACCTCCTCCGGTTGCGACGGTGAAGCCGGCACGTGCCAACAGCCGGCCCAGGCGTGCGGCTTGGGCGTACTCCTGGCTGCCGCGTTGGGCTGCGTGGCCGCCCATGACTCCCACCAGTGGTTTACCGGCGAGCTCACCGTCGGCGCGGAGTTCGTCCAGGGCGTCGCCGATCGCATGGTCGTGGAGTGCCGCGGCGAGGGTCGCTTCGAGGCTGGTGCGCTGGCCGGGCAGGATGCTCCACTGGTACACCCGGGCGTCGGGGGTGGATTCGTACTCCGTGGCGGCGATGTCCTGGTACAGCTCGGCGGCGGTGTAGAGACTGCCGCGATAGGGATTGAACGGGACCCCGTGCAGCTTTGGGAAAATGAGCGCACCACGGCTCCGCAGGCTGGCTTCCACGCCGTCGTCGAAGGTACAGCCCAGGAAGATGGCTCCTTGGGCGTCGAGTCGGCGCAGTTCCTGGGAGCGGCCGCGCAGGTCCAGCGACTGGGCGTGCCAGCCCCGCATGGTCACGGCTCCGGTGTGCAGGAGCCGGTCGAAGTGGGCCACGCTCTCGATGTCCAGGGTGCGGGGACTTGGGTTCAAAGCGCCGGAGGGGTTCATGCCCAACAGCGTAACGGCGCCCTTTGATGACGGACGTGTTTGCCTGGGCGCGGCCGGTCGGGTACTCATGGAGCATGACCCCTGCAGATGGGACCGGCGCACGGCCCAGGATCGGTGTCCCGGTCCGTTTGAGCGATCCGCACACTGCTGATGCCCGGGTAGGCGAAGCGAATGGGCTGTTCACGTACATCATCGACCTCCTCCGTGAGGCCGGCGGGGAGCCGGTGCTGTTGGAGGACGCTGCCGACGTCCGTGCCGACCTCGCGACGCTCGACGGCGTGCTGTTGCCCGGTGGCGGCGACCTTGACCCGCGCCTCTACGGCCAGGAACCGGTGGAGGCGGTGTACGACGTCAATCCCGACCAGGACCGCCTGGATCTGGAGGCCGCCCGTGCAGCCATCGACGCCGGCCTGCCGCTGTTCGGCATCTGCCGTGGCCACCAATTGCTGAACGTCCTCTATGGGGGCACCTTGGTCCAGGACATGGACCCTTCCGGAGTGTTGCACAACGGACTGGCCGGGCAGGGAGGGATGGCCGGGCAGGACGCCGCACCCGCCGGGGAGGACGCCGGCCTGGCCGGGCAGGACGCCGAAGGCAGCCTGTGGGCGTGGCATGAGGTAGTCCTTGCGGCCGGTTCGCGGGCGGCAGCCCTGTACGGCTCGGAGGGCGAAACCACCATCAGGATCGCCTCCGGCCATCACCAGGCTGTAGCCACCGTGGGCGAGGGACTGACAGTTACGGCAATCGCCGACGACGGCACGGTGGAAGCGCTGGAAGACCCCTCGCGGTGGGTAGCCTCGGTGCAGTGGCACCCGGAAGCCTCGCAGCTTCCGGAAGGCGAGCGCCTTGCGCCGTTCAGGGCCTTCGTCAATGTCTGCCGGAGCCCTATCAATGAGCTTCCCGGAGGAGTACAGTAGCGCTCACTGGTCCGGTGCCCGCAAGGCAGCGGACGGTAAAACTTCATTCGCATGGCGTCCTGGGGGCGTCTTAAAGTTTGCCGGCTGGGGGGCCCAACATCTGCTCAAAGGAGCATGGTTGTGGACCGTCCAAAACACTTTCGCCGTCCGAGTCATCCGAAATCCCCGTTCAAAAAGTTCCGTTCCGCCACCCGCCGGCTGCTGGGCTTGCTGCTTGCACCAGCCGTAGCCACGGGTGGCTTTGTTCTTTCCACCGCCGCCCCGGCCACTGCTGCGGTTCCGCCGTGCGCAGGGACGGGCGGGGCCATGCAGATCGTCGCGCACACGGACGACGACCTGTTGTTCCTTAGTCCCGACTTCATGCGGGACATCCAGGCAAAGCGGTGTGTCCAGACCGTATTCACCACCGCCGGCGAGGCCGGCGAAGGCGCAGCGTACTGGCGAAGCCTGGAAGCGGGCATCCGGGCAAGCTACTCCAAAATGGCCGGAGTGGCGGACTCCTGGACCACGTCCGATGCCGGGGTCCCCAACCGTCCCCTGACCATGCAGACCCTGAACGGGGCACCCAACATCTCCGTGGTGTTCATGCGCCTCCCGGACGGCTTTCCCAATGGTGACGGCAGTGCGGCGTACAACGACCAAAGCATCCTCAAGCTCTGGGACGGCCGGTTGTCCTCCATCCGGCCCGTGGACAACGCCGCCACGTTCACCAAGTCGCAGTTCCAAACAGCACTGAACCGCCTGGTGGCCAACTTCCAACCCACCACATTCCGCACCCAGGACTGGACCGGGAACTTCACCAGCCCCTACGACCACAGTGACCACTGGGCCACCGCCAAGTTCGCCCAACTGGCCACCCGCAGCTACACGGGACCGCACACGTCCATGGCCTACGATGCCTACGTCATTGACGAGTACCCGCAGAACGTCACCGGAGCCGAGCTGACCAACAAGGTGGACACATTTGTCCGGTTCGCCGACTTCGATATGTACCTGTGCAGCAGCCCCGGGGAAGGTTGCCCCGATTCGCCCTACAACGAGTGGTTGAAGCGGCAGTACATCACGGCCATCGAATGGGTGGGCAACGCAGCCAAGTCGGCCGGCACCACTGTCACCGCGTCCACTCAGAAAGCAACAGGCCAAAGCCCTGAAAAGGCCAGGGACGGCTACTTCTGGGGTGCGCCCATGGACGCCAACCGGGAATGGGTCACCGCCGCAGAAAAAACCGGCAGCTGGATCCAGTACAACTTCTCACCCACCCGGACCATCAACGCCGTCACGCTTTCCGACCGTCCGCTCCTGAGCGACCAGGTCACAGCCGGCAACCTGCAGTTCTCCGACGGAAGTACCGTCCCGGTGCCTGCGCTGCCCAACAACGGTTCCGGCCTGACCATCAACTTCCCCGCCAAGACCGTGAGTTCGGTTCGGTTCAACATCACCGGTGTCAGCTCCACCACCACCAACGCCGGCCTGGCGGAGTTTGAGGCATACCTGGGAGCGGACACGGTTGCTCCCGTGGTTACTGCCGATCCCCCGGGTGGAACGTACGCCGCCGGCCAGACCATCGCCCTCAAAGCCAATGAAACGGCCACGATCTACTACACCACCAACGGCACCACTCCCACGACGGCCAGCACCAGGTACACCGCTCCGTTGACCCTCAGCGGGCCACTGACGCTCAAGTACTTTGCCGTGGACGGTGCCAACAACTCCTCCGCGGTGGTGACACAGACCTACTCCACCGGGCCCGATGTCACCAAACCTGTTGTCACGGCAAACCCGGCCAGCGGAGCCTACGCGGCCGGTACCACCATCGCACTGAGCGCCAATGAACCGGCCGAGATACGGTACACCACCGACGGCACTGATCCTTTGACAGCAGGCCTGCTGTACTCGGCTCCCATCACCTTCAACGGACCCGGTCCGATGACGCTGAAATACTTCGCCAAGGACACCGCAGGAAACAGCTCGGACGTCGCGACACAGACGTACACGATTCCTCCGGACACCACCGCACCGGTGGTAACGGCCAACCCCACAGGAAAGGCACTGGCCAGCGGAGCAACCATCACCTTGACCGCCAACGAGGCAGCAGCCATCTACTACACCACCGATGGCAGCACACCCACCGCCACGGAATCGGCCACCAACATCAAGTACGCCACTCCAATCGTGATGGGCAGCTCCACGCTGACCCTCAAGTACATCGGCGTGGACACCGCAGGCAATGCCTCGGCAGTGGGAACCCAGACCTACACCGTTCCCGCAGCCGGACCGCCGTCGGCCCATGACTTCACCGGTGACGGCCGTGCGGACGTCCTCGCAGCCGATACGGCAGGAAACCTGTACATCTACCCGGGCAACGGCACCGGCGGTCTGTCCGCCAGGACCCTCGCCCTCCCCGCCCCCGCGTGGTCCTCCATCACGGACACCATCACGCCGGGCGACTTCAACAGGGACGGCAAGAACGACCTTTTGGCAAGGGCGGGAGACATTCTGTACTTCTACCCCGGCAACGGTGCTGGCAGCTTCGGCACCCGCACACAGGTCAGCATCGGCTGGAGCACCATGACGCAGCTGTTCTCCCCCGGCGATTTCAGCGGCGACGGCATCCCCGATTTCATCGGCCGCCGCAGCAACGGTGAACTGCGCCTTTACGAGGGCAACGGCACCGGAGGGCAGCGTACTCCCTACACCGTCGGCTGGGGCTGGGGCGTCATGAACTCCATCTTCAGCACCGGCGATTTCAACGGCGACGGGAAGGGCGACGTACTGGCGCGGCGTGCCGATACAGGAGCATTATGGCTATATCCGGGTAACGGTTCCGCCGGCTGGTTGCAATGGACACAGATCGGGACAGGCTGGGGAACCCGGACTGCACTGGCAGGACCACGCGACCTTGACGGCGACGCAAGGAACGACGTCCTGGGGCGGATCGGAGACACCTTGTACCTGTATCCCGGATCAGGCAGCGGAACGCTCAGCAACGTCCCGCCCATCAGCCTCGGCACCGGCTGGCAGAACATGAAAGTGATTGCCTGACCAGGTGCCCCCAGACCTGGCGCGGGTCGGAGTTTTCCCCCAGACTCATCCGGCCCGCGTCAGCCACGCCCGATCCTCTCTCACTTGCCTGAAGAAAGCCGGCGGCACGTGAGAGAGCGTCAGGGGGCTACTCTCACGGGAACGCCGGTTTCCAGTGATTCCTGGGCGGCGTCAGCCACCTTGGACGCGGCGACAGCGTCCTCGGGAGTGCACGGATTCTTCCGTTCTCCGAGGATCACTTCCACAAAGGCGGCCATTTCCGAACGGTACGCCTGGTCGAAGCGCTCGGCGAACGTCTTGTGCGGGGTCCCGGCAGGGAAGGCAATTCCGGGTTCCGCCGACCTAAGGGCCAGCTGCTGATCCATCCCCACCAGGACGGAACCCTCCGATCCCTGCAGTTCCAACCGGACATCATGGCCGGCCCCGTTGTAGCGGCTGGCCGAGACCGTACCTACCGTGCCGTCGTCGAGCGTCACCACCGCCAGGGCGGTATCGACGTCGCCCACCTCGCCGATGGCCGGATCGCCGTTGTTGGACCCCTTGGCGTAGACCTCCACGATTTCCTTGCCCGTGAGCCAGCGCAGGATGTCGAAGTCGTGAACCGAACAGTCCCGGAAGAGTCCGCCGGAGGTAGCGAGGAACTCCACAGGCGGCGGTGTCATGTCGCAGGTGACAGCCCTGATTGAATGGATCCAGCCGAGTTCGCCGGCATCGTAGGCACGCTTGGCTTCAAGGTAGCCCGCGTCGAAGCGGCGCTGGTGGCCGATCTGGACAGTACCGCCCTTCTCCCGGATGTACTCAACCACCGGCAGGGACTCGGCCACGTTGACAGCAACGGGCTTCTCGCAGAACACAGGAATGCCCGCGTCCACGCCCGCCCTGATCAGGTCCGGGTGGGTTGCCGTCCCGGTTGCAATGACCAATCCATCGATGCCGGAGGCGATCAACTCCGGCACGGACGGAAGGAATTCCGCGCCGAATTCCCCGGCCACCGATCGGGCATGCTCCTCGGCAACATCCGTGAGCTTGAGCCGAAGATGGACTCCGTCCGGGTTGAGGATCCCGTTCAATGCGGTGATGTTCCTGGCGTGCATCACGCCGATCCTTCCCACCCCCACCAGCCCGAGCGTCACTTGCCTGGTCATATGTCATGGTCCTTTTCGTTGTATGGCCTGTTTTATAAGAAATGGGGGTTTCACAACGCCACCCCGTGCCGGATGTCACCTTCGTCAGGCAGGGACGTTCAGTGACGCTTCCAATGCTGCATCGGCATCCCGCAGAACTTTCGCGGCTACCTCAAGGCCCTCGATCCGGCCCAGGGAGACATCCTCGTGCTCGATGTTGACCAGCATGTCCGGGTCAACATCGTGGAGGGCGCGGAGGAATTCGGTCCAGTAGGCGGTGTCGTGTCCACGGCCCAAGGCGACGAAGTCCCACGCGGAGTTCGTCGGCCACTCGTTTGCCCACTCGTCTCCGCCCAGGTTGGTGCGGTTCTCCTGTGGTGAGAGCCGGCGGAAGCTGTTGTCCAGCACACCGTAGAGCGCGGCATTCCCTTTGTTGATGCGGACGTCCTTTGCCGCGGCCTGGAACACCAGTGAACCCAGTTCGCGGACCACCGCTACCGGGTCCATTTGCTGCCAGAACAGGTGTGAGGCATCCAGTTCGACGCCCACGTGGGTGGCGCCTGTGAGTTCAATGAACTTGTACACATCGGCAGTGTTGAACACGATGTTCTGGGGGTGGAGTTCCAGGGCCACCTTGACGCCATGGTCTGCAGCAAGCCGGTCTGTTTCCTTCCAGAACTCCGCCGCGACGCCCCATTGGTAATCCAGGACATCAAGGGCTGCCGAGTTCCACGCGTTCACCACCCAGTTGACGGTGGTTGCTCCGGGCTCGCCGCCGGGCAGGCCTGACATGGTTACCACGCGGTTCTGGCCGAGACGATGGGCCAAGCGGATGGACCGTCGAATGTCTTCGGCATGCTTTTCACCGATTTCCCGGCGCGGATGCAGTGGGTTTCCGTTGCAGTTCAGGCCCGCGATGGACACGCCGCTGCCTTCGAAGAGGCCCAGGAAGTCGTCCCTTGCGGTGTCCGAAACCAGGATCTGGTCGAAGGTGGGTACGTGGACAGCAGGCAGGAAGCCGCCGGTGTTGATTTCGATTCCGGTCAGGCCCAGCTCTGCGATGACCTTCAAGGCTTCGGGCAGGGACCGGTCATGCAGGATCGCGTTGTAGACGCCGAGTTTCATAGCGTGATCTTCTTTCCGTTGTTCAAAGCTGATTCAGTGACGGCACCGAGGAGTTCCATGTTGCGGACGCCCTCGTCGAACGTGGCGCAGCGGGGCAACGACTCTGCTTCGGACAGTCCGGCTACCTCTTCCAGGAACGCCCGGGCCTGGTAGCCGAAAGCATCGTTCTGGCCGAAACCGACCTCTGGGGCATCCATGGCGAGGCCGCCTGCAATGTAGGGGTGCCCCGGGCCTAGGATGACTTGCCGGTAGCCGTTCTGCAGGCCGGAGTCGTCGTTGAGGAAGAGCTGGATTTCGTTGGGGCGGCGTTGGTCGAACTTGGCGCCACCGTTTTCGCAGAACACCTCGAACTGGAGGCTGTTGGCGTGGCCGGCAGCAACACGGGACACTTCGAAACTTCCGGCGCCATTGGCGAACTCTGCATTGAAGGCCGCATAGTCGTCGTTCTCCACCGCTTCGAAAGTGTCGCTGACGGCAACGTGGTCGTGACCCATGACGGCACTCAGGGGCAGCGGGCGCTTGTCGATCGAGGTGGCCAGCCGGCCACCGCTGATGGACTTGATGTCGCCGCACAGGAACTCGGAAACGTACGTCAGGTGGCTCCCGACGTCGGCCAGCGCACCGGAGCCGGGTCCGCCCTTGTAGCGCCAACTCATGGGAGCTGAAGGGCTGAAACCGTAGTCGGTCCAGTACCGGCCACTGAAGTGCAGCACGTTTCCGAGGACGCCGTTCTGGATGAGTTCACGGATGTAGGCGATGCCGGGAGTGCGGCGGAACGTGAAGCCGATCCGGGCCAGGTTTCCGCGGGACTCGGCGGCACGGGCAGCACCGGCCATGGCACGGGCGTCCTCCAGGGTGTCGCTGAGGGGCTTCTCGCAGAGCACGTGCTTTCCGGCAGCGAGCAGGCCTTCCACCACTTCGCGGTGCAGCGAGTTGGCGATTACCACGCTGACAACGTCAATGTCGTCGGCCTCGGCAATGGCCTGCCACGAGGTGTCGTTGCGCTCGTACCCAAACCGGCGGGCAGCGAGGGAACCGAACTCCGCATTCACATCGCCAATGGAAACCAGCCGGATCTGTGGCAGCACAGGGCTGTAAAGGGCAGATGCTGTGCGATAAGCGGCAGCATGGGCCTTGCCGGCCATGCCTGCACCGATGACGGCGACGCCGAGGCTTTCAGCCATTGATTTCTCCTTCGAAATTTCACCGACACATGGGGCTCTGTGCGGATTTTGTAGCGCTACAATTTTGACGCTGAACTCGATCGTAACCATGTCCATATGTCCTGTCAATCCTTCGCCGACTATCCTCGAAGCAGACATGAAAGGCACCGAACATTCCGTGAACAGTCCCCAGACCCGACGCCCCACCCTCTACGACGTCGCCACCCAGGCCGGCGTCTCGCCGTCGTTGGTTTCGCTCTTCCTTAAGAACCCCGAAAGGGTCAGCGCGAAACGCCGGGACGCTGTCCAAAACGCCATCAGCGAACTCGGCTACCGGCCCAGCCGCGCCGCGACTACCTTGGCCAGCACCCGCACCAAGAGCATCGGATTGGTGATCGACGACTACCGGAACCTGTGGTTCGTTGACCTCCTCCGCGGCATGGAATCCGTCCTCTCCGAGCGCGGCTACCAAGTCACGCTCGCCGATTCCCGGCCTGGCGAGAACCGCATCAAGGAGGCCACCGACGGCCTGCTCGCCATGCACGTGGACGCACTGGTCATCGCAGCAGAACCAAGCGAAGCGATGCTGGAGCGCACCTGGGTGCCCACGGTCGTGGTCGGCTGGCGTAACGGCCTCCCCGAGGGCGCCGACTTGATCACCAACGACGACGACGCCGGTGGAAGCATGGCAACCAACCACTTGCTGCAGTTGGGACATCGGCGGATCGGGCACCTGTCAGGGCACGACGGCGCGTCCCGGCACCGGCGGTCGGGTTACCAGCGGGCCATGGAGACTTCCGGCCTCGAAGTACTGACAGGCCAGGCCGAGGGAACCTCCGAGGAGGACGGATACCAGTCGGCAAGCTGGCTCCTGGACCACTATCCGGACATCACAGCGATCTTCGCCGCCAACGACACCATGGCACTGGGGGCCTTCGCCGCCCTCAAAGCCCGGGGACTGTCCGTTCCAACAGATGTCTCCGTGATCGGCTACGACAACTCCCCCCTGGCCAAGTTCCGCTACCTGGACCTGACATCCATCGACAACCGAAGCGACCTGGTGGGCGCCGATGCAGCGAACAGGCTCCTTGCCCGGCTCGAAGAACCTTCTCTTCAACTGGAGCAGAAGTTGATCGAACCTCTGCTGGTCCTGCGGAGCACAACTGCAACCCCACGTTAAAAGACGACTCTGCCCGGAGCCACGCAAGGCACCGGGCAGAGTTGACCGAGGAAGGCCTAGTGGCGTTTCGTGGTGTTCTCCGGTGCGGCGTCAGCCACCCCGGCCACTTCTGCCTTCACTTCCTCAAGGGCCTCGTTGTGGCCGCCGAGTTGCTCGAGCTCATGGGCCAGTTCAGCCAGTTCCGCGCCGCCGGCCATCTGGGCGGTGAGCTCTTCCAGGGTGATGTCCTTCTTCTCGTAGTAGCCGATCGACTTACCGCGCTTTAGCAGCAGGAACCGGTCACCGACAGGGAAAGCATGGTGCGGGTTGTGGGTGATGAAGATGACGCCGAGGCCGCGGTCGCGGGCCTGCAGGATGTAGCGGAGTACGACGCCGGACTGCTTGACTCCCAGCGCGGCCGTCGGTTCGTCGAGGATCAGGACCTTGGCGCCGAAGTACACGGCGCGGGCGATTGCCACACACTGGCGTTCACCGCCGGAGAGCTGCCCGATGGGCTGTTCAACGTCGCGCAGGTCAATGCCCATGTCTGCCAGTTCCTTCTTGGTGATGTCCTTCATCTTCTGGACATCCATGCGCCTGAACGGTCCCACGCCGGTGGTCAGCTCGGAGCCGAGGAAGAAGTTCCGCCAAATCGGCATGAGCGAGACGACGGCGAGGTCCTGGTACACAGCCGCGATGCCGGCGTCGAGGGCCTCACGCGGTGAGCCGAGCTTGCGGTCCTCGCCCATGATCTTGAATGAACCTTCATCGTGCTGGTGCAGGCCGGCGATGATCTTGATCAGGGTGGACTTGCCGGCGCCGTTGTCGCCCAGGACACACGTGACGCGGCCGTTGTCCACAGCCATGGTCACGTCCCGCAGTGCGATGATGTTGCCGTAATGCTTGCCCACGGATTCGAGGGAAAGCAGGTGCACGGGCGTGTGGGTCAAGGGGTCCTTCTCGTCTTTCAGCAGTGTTCGCTGGTCGATCTGTTGTGCATTCATTGGTCCGGCCCCTTACTTCAGCTCTGCCCGGCGTTTGACGATGAGGTTGACGATGGTGGCCAGCAGCAGCATCAAGCCCAGGAAGAACTTGAACCAGTCCGGATTCCATTGTGCGTAGACAATGCCCTTGTTGGCCATGCCGAAGATGAACGCACCGATCGCGCCACCAACAGCGGAGCCGTAGCCACCGGTCAGCAGGCAGCCACCGATCACGGCGGCGATGATGTAAAGGAACTCGTTACCCACGCCTTCACCGGACTGGACGGCGTCGAAGGCGAACAGGTTGTGCATGCCCAGGATCCAGCCACAGAAACCCACGGCCATGAACAGGCCGATCTTGGTCTTGGTCACCGGGACGCCCACGGCGCGGGCAGCGTTGGCATCGCCGCCGACGGCGAAGATCCAGTTGCCGATGCGGGTGCGCAGCAGAACCCAGGAAGCGATCAGGACCATGACGATCCAGAAGAACACCGTGATCTTCACTTCCACGCCGCCGATGCTGATGGAGGAGGCGAACACGGCACGGGCGGAGTCGAAGCCGTCCAGTTTGGAGATCGACGGCGAGGAAACGGAACCGCCGATGAGCCGGGTCAGTGCCAGGTTCAGGCCGGTCAGCATGAGGAACGTGGCCAGGGTGACGATGAAGCTGGGCAGCTTGGTCTTGACAAGGATCCAGCCGTTGATGAAGCCAATACCCAGGGAAACCACCAGGGCCAGCAAGACACCCACCCAGGCGTTCATGGAGAAGTACCAGCTGAACAACGAGGCCGTCAGGGCCGAGGAAATAACGGCCACGCCGGTGGAGAGGTCGAACTCGCCACCGATCATCAGCAGCGACACTCCCACTGCCATGATTCCGATGGTGGAAGAACCGTAAAGCACCGTAGCCAGTGCGTTTGGCTGGGTGAACGTCTGGGAGACCGATGCGAAAAAGATGAAGAGGACAACGGCTCCAACGAGCGCACCGACCTCGGGGCGGGCGAGGAACTTCTGGAACGGGTTGCGGCGCCCTACCCGTTCATCACCGGACGCGGAGGCCGGCGCCGGGGGCAGGGTTGCTGTGTTTGCCATGGGGATGACTCCTTGTTGATCTGGCTGCGCTGATGGTCAGGCTGCGCGGCGTGCTCCGCCGCGCAGCCGGAAGCCTGATCTAGCGCACGCCCTGCTGGGCGAACTTGAGGACATCGGAAGCGTTGGACTTGTCAACAATGGTGGGACCGGTCAGAACAGGCTGGCCCCCACCGATCTTGAAGCCCCCTCGCTTGGCCTGCCACAAGGCGTCGACCGACATGTAACCCTGGAGCCACGGTTGCTGGTCCACCGTAAAGATCACGGCACCGTCCACGATCTTCTGGGCAAGTTCGGCATTGAGGTCAAAGCTGGCTACCTTGGCCGCGCTGCCGGCGTCGGACACCGATTTCAGGAGGGTCAGGGTGATGGGCGCCCCGAGGCCGATAATGACGTCAGCGTCCTTGGACGCCTGGAGCTTGGCGGTGGCGGTGGACTGGACAGCGGTCATGTCCTTGCCATCCACATAGAGAATTTCGGTGGCGGGAACCTTGGCCTTAACGCCCGCGCAACGTGCTTCCAAGCCGACGTGGCCCTGCTGCTGGATAACGCAGACCGGGTGCTTGTATCCCTCGGCGGCAAGGCGGGTGCCTACGGCTTCACCGGCCAACTGTTCGTTGGAGCCGAAGTGGGTGAAGGCACCGAGCTTGGCGGACTCGGACTCACCAGCGTTGAGGCTGACAACCGGGATGCCGGCGTCGGTTGCCTTCTTGAGGACGTCCTTCAGGGCGTCGGGGGTAGCAACCGTAACCGCGATGCCGTCAACCTTCTGGTCGATGGCCTGCTGCACCAGCTGCGCCTGGCGCCCTGCTTCGGGATCGCTCGTGTAAAGCAGTTCCACATTGTCCTTGGCGGATGCTTCCTCAGCACCCTTGCGCACGATGTCCCAGAAGGTGTCGCCGGCTGCGGCGTGCGTAATCAGGGCCACCTTGATGCGATCGGTGGATGCCACCTGACCTCCGGCAGCACCACCGCCGGAATCGGACGGCCTGCCGCCCTGGCTCGAACAAGCGCTCAGTGCTACCAGGGGAACCACTGCTGCGGCGAGGGCCGCTTTGCGCCACGAGAATTTTGCCACCGTTATCTCCTTTGATGTCAGCTTGAGGGCGTCCATAAGACTCGTATCCGGATCACCCACTACTCAGATCATGGTGACTCGCCTCACACTTTGTCAATACTTTGTCCTGACATTAGGATGTTTTTACTTATCACCTCGAGTAGATGGGTTTACGACGGCGGCCGAAGGTCACCAAGCGCGGGGCGGCCGCAACTTCCTTGACGCTCCAAACCCGGCTGCTATGATCAGAAAAAGGCAGTATGTCCTATCAAGAGAACATGAGCGGACAAGTATGTCCTTCCGGCAGAGGAGCCGAAACCCTGCTCCCGCCGGTCTTGCGCAGCCGTCCAGGAGGAAACCGTGGCGAACCAACTCAGCCTCAGCATCGATCGTTCGTCCCCGGTGCCGCTTTACCATCAGGTTGTCCAAGGCATCGAAAATGCCATCCACAGCGGCGTGCTCGAACCGGGCAGCAGGCTGGACAACGAGATCGAACTAGCAGCCCAACTGAACCTTTCCCGGCCCACCATGCGCAAGGCCATGGATGAACTGGTCCGGGCAGGATTGCTTGTACGCAAGCGGGGCGTGGGCACTCAGGTAGTAGCCAGCCAGGTCCGTCGGCCGCTGGAACTCTCCAGCCTCTACGACGACCTCAGCAACAACGGCAAAAAGCCCACCACCGAGGTCCTCAGCTTCTCCCACGTCGAGGCCGACGCCGCAACGCTCACCGCCCTCCAGCTGCCTGCCGGGTCCAAGGTCTACCACTTCACCCGGCTCCGCAAAGTGGGCGGGAAGCCCTTGGCCCTCATGGAAAACTGGGTCCGGGACGACATCACCAGCATGGATGAAGCCCAGCTCGCCAGCGAAGGCCTCTACGCCATCCTGCGGCGCGGCGGCGTCAATTTCCGCCTCGCCTCGCAACGCATCGGCGCCATGATCGCCAATGACTACCAGGCTCCCCTGCTCGAAACCGAAGTGGGCTCGGCCTTGGTCACCATGGAACGCACCGCGGTGGACGACACCGGACGCATGGTCGAAACCGGACACCACGTCTACCGCGCCGATTCCTACAGCTTTGAAATGACCCTCGTACAGCGCTAACGCAAGGACTTAACTTATGGCCAACTGGGTATACCCGCTGGGAACCGCCACTGACGGCAAGTGGGACATCTCCCTCGGCACCTCCGATTCGTCCCTCGCCGTCGACGGCTGGGCCCACACGGGACTGAAGGCCGCCACGCTCGCCCCGGGTGCCGCCGTCGAGCTTTCCGCCGCCGCTGAAGAGCGCATCGTGGTGCCGCTGAGCGGCTCCTTCACGGTAACGGTCGACGGCGAGGCGTACAGTCTCGCTGGCCGGCAGTCCGTTTTCCACGGCCCCACCGATGTCCTCTACACCGGCATCGACAAAGCGCTCACCATCAGCTCGAACGACGGCGGCAGGGTCGCGGTCGCGACCGCCCCCGCCAAAGCGTCGTACCCCACCAGGCTGGTCACCGCCGCAGAAACGCCCGTGGAACTGCGCGGCGCAGGCAACTGCTCCCGCCAAGTCCACAACTTCGGCACCCCCGCCGCGCTGGAAGCGGACCGCTTCATCGTCTGCGAAGTCATCACCCCCGCCGGCAACTGGTCCTCCTACCCTCCGCACAAGCACGACGAGGAAAAAGAAGGCGAAACCAGCCTCGAGGAAATCTACTACTTCGAAACCCGCGTAGCTCCAGGCTCCCCGGCCCCGCAGGAAAACGACGCCATCGGCTACGCCCGCGTCTACGCCTCCGACGAACGACCCATCGACGTCTCCGCCGAAGTCCGCACCGGAGACGTGGTCCTGGTCCCCTACGGCTGGCACGGCCCCGCCATGGCAGCCCCCGGCTACGACCTCTACTACCTCAACGTCATGGCCGGCCCCGGACGCGTCCGCGACTGGCTCATCAGCGACGACCCCCACCACGGCTGGATCCGCCAGACCTGGGAAGGACAGGACGTGGATTCCAGGCTCCCGTTCACGGCCTAGTCCGCAACGCGAAGAAAGCCCCTGTGACTCACAGGGGCTTTCTTCTGCTGTTCGCTGCTAGGCCTGGGCGATGTAGTCCGTCATCGTCTTGAGCTGGTAGCGGGAGACTTCCTCGGCGTTCTCGTCCTCGGCGAAGACGGAAGAGACCATCACCGTGTTTTCCTTGTCCAGGAACCCGATCTCCTTGAGACCGCCGAAGAACTCGTTCCAGTTCACATCGCCGTCACCGATCTTCAGGTGCTGATGGACACGCACGGCGTTCCCGGGCGGGTTGGTGATGTACCGCAGGCCGTGGGAGGCGTGGTGGTTCATGGTGTCCGAGACGTGCACCAGGCGTAGCTTGTCCCCGGCGGCACGCATGATGTCAAGCGGCTTGTTGCCCATGTGGAACGTATGCGAGGCAACGTAGACCATGCCGATGTTCGGCGAATTGACGCCACGGATGACGCGCAGTGCGGCCAGGCCATCCTCCACGAAGTCGTCCGGGTGGGGGTCGATCAGTACGTCCAGGCCTTCGCGCTCGATGATCGGCAGGAGTTCCTCCATGGAGCGGTAGAAGGCCCGCTCGGATTCCTCGGCCTTCTCGGGGCGGCCGCTGAACTCGGTGTTCATGGTCTGCACGCCCAGGTCAACGGCGATCTGGATGGCACGCTTCCAGTAGCGGACCGCGGCTTCGCGGGCGTCCTCGTCCGGTCCGGACCAGCGAAGCACGGGCAGGACAGAGGCGATTTCCACGCCGGCGTCCTTGCACGCTGCCTTGAGCTTGCCCACCAGTTCGTCGTCGGCCTTGGGGTGGTTGAAGAAGGGAATAAGGTCCGCGTGCGGCGTCATCTGCAGGTACTTGTACCCGAGGTCGGCAGCAACGCGGGGAAACTCCAACAGGCTGTGGCTGTGGTGGAAAGGGGTGGGGTCAAGTGCTATCTTCATGCCCGGGTCCTTACTTGTACAGGTCCGGCTTGGTGTTCAGCTGGACTTTGACCTTCTCGCCGGATTTCTGCGCTTCGACGCCGGCCTCGCAGCACGCTGCCGTCGCGTAACCATCCCAAGCCGTGGGTCCGCCGATTTCGCCACGAAGTGCCGCGTCCACCCAGGCCTGCACCTCGACGTCGTACGCGGCACCAAAACGTTCCTCGAAACCGGGGGTGACGTTGCCGCCCCACTTACCGGCGGTCTGGACGTACGGGCCGCTGTCACCACCGATGCTCACGATGCCGTCTTCGAAGGACGCCTGCGTGGCCACCTGGTAGCCGAACTTGGCATTGACGTAAATTTCGACGTCGGCCAGCACACCGGATTCTGTTTCGATCAGGACCTGCTGGGGATCGTGCTGACCGCTGGGCGCGTTGCGCGTCGGCTTGCCCAGCCGGACCTGCACGGACGTGATTTCCTCACCGGTAAAGTAGCGGATCGCGTCGAACTCGTGGACCACGGAGTCGTTGATCAGCATCTCGTTGGTGAAGCCCTCGGGAGTGCTCGGGTTCCGGTGCTGGTGGTGCAGCATCAACAGCTCCCCCAATTCGCTGTTGCGGATGATGGAACCCAAGGCCGAGTACTCGGCGTCGAACCGGCGCATGAAGCCGACCTGGATGCGCTTGTGGCCCAAGGCCAGCTCCGCCTGGACAACCTTCCACGAGCTCTCGGCATCCGGGGTCAGTGGCTTCTCGCACAGGATCGGGAAGTCCTTCTCCAGCGCCTTGTACAGGATCTCCTCGTGGAGGAATCCCGGCGTGGCGATCAGGACGGCGTTGACGTCACCGTTGTTGAGTGCCTCGTCAGCACTGGCCAGGGCCACTGCGCCCTCGATGCCTTCGATGGCGGCTTGCGCACGGGCCAGGTCAACGTCGACGACGGCGGCAACTTCAGCGCCGTGGATGCGCGTGCTGAGGCGCTTGATGTGGTCCGCACCCATGCGGCCTGCGCCGATGACGGCTACGCGGAGAGTCTTAGTCACTGTTTCTATCCTTCGTGAGGTGGGTTGGCGGTGCTACTGGACCCGGGTACGGGAACCGCAGGAGAGCAGGTAGTTGCGGGTGCGCTTGGCGATCGGCATCGGAACATCGAAGGCTACGGGGTACATGTCCTGCTCGACGATGCCGAAGATGGGACGGTTCAAGCCCTCAACGGCTTCGATGACGGCACGGAGGTCCGGCAGGCCGTTCGGCGGCTCCGTCATGACGCCGGCCAGATTTGCCGCTGCCCAGGTCATGTTCTCTTCGTTGACCTTCTTCAGGACCTCGGGGTTGATCTGCTTTAGGTGCAGGTAGCCGATCCGGTCCGGGTAGTTCTTGATAAGTTCCAGGCTGGAAGCACCGCAGTACTCGGCGTGGCCGGTGTCCAGGCACAGGTTCAGGTACTCCGGGTCCGTGGCCGCGAGGAGGGTCTCGATGTCCTTCTGGGCACCGACGTGCGAATCGGCGTGGGAGTGGAACTGCTGGTGCAGGCCGAAGTCCTCCAGGAGGACCTTGCCCATGCGGTTGTGGCCGGCGAAGAGATCCGCCCACTGCTCATCGCTGAGCTCCCCGTTTTCCACGGCCTCGCCAGTGACGTCGTCACGCCACATGGCCGGAATGACCACGATGTGCTCGCCGCCCATGGCTGCCGTGAGTTCCGCTACCTTGCGGGCGGGCTCCCAGGCTTCGTCGTACTGCTTGGCACCGCGGTGGAACGCAGTGAAGACGGTACCGGCGGTGACCTTCAGGTCACGCTGCTTGAGTTCTTCCGCGAGTCGGGTGGGGTCGTTCGGCAGGTAGCCGTACGGGCCCAGTTCGATCCACTTGTACCCGGACTCTGCAACCTCGTCCAGGAATCGCTCCCACGGTGTCTGCTGGGGGTCGTCCGCAAACCAAACGCCCCAGGAATCGGGTGCGGTGCCGATGATGAGCTTGTTCTCGACGTCTGTCATGACAACGGTGTCTTTCTTCGTGGCCGTGGTGCCCTGGCGTTGTTGCCAGGGCACCACAGTGGGGCTAGTTGGAGGGGAAGTTGTAGGAGGCGCCGGAGGCGTGGTGGGTTTCGGGCCAGCGGGAGGTGATGACTTTGCCGCGGGTGTAGAAGGAGACGCCTTCGGGGCCGTAGATGTGTTTGTCGCCGAAGAGGGAGGCTTTCCAGCCACCGAAGGAGTGGTAGGCCACCGGGACGGGCAGGGGCACGTTGATGCCGATCATGCCCACGGTGACTGAGCGCTGGAACTTCCGTGCCGCGGCGCCGGAGGAGGTGAAGATCGCGGTGCCGTTGCCGTAGGGGTTGGAGTTGATCAGTGTGATGCCCTCTTCGAGCGTGTCCACGCGGACCACTACCAGGACGGGGCCGAAGATCTCCTCGGTGTAGGCGGTCATTTCGGTTTTGCCGTGGTCGATCACGGTGGGGCCGACCCAGAAGCCTTCTTCGTGGCCCGGGACCACGAGGTCGCGGCCGTCCACCACCATGGCAGCACCAGCGGCTTCGGCTTCGGTGACGATCTTCACGATGCGTTCCTTGGAGGCCGGGGTGATCACCGGGCCCATTTCGGCGCCGGGTTCGGTGCCGTTGTTGACCTTCACGGCCAGGGCACGCTCTTGAACCTTCTTCACCAACAAATCAGCAGCGTCCCCGACCGCGACGGCGACCGAGATCGCCATGCACCGCTCCCCTGCGGAGCCGAACGCGGCGGCGGCGAGGTGGTCCGCGGCGTTGTCCAGGTCAGCGTCCGGCAGCACGATCGCGTGGTTCTTCGCCCCACCCAACGCCTGGACCCTCTTGCCGTGCTTAGTGGCGGTTTCGTGGACGTACTGGGCGATCGGGGTGGACCCGACAAAGCTGATGCCGTCCACGTCCGGGTGGGTCAGGAGGCCGTCGACGGTTTCCTTGCCGCCGTGCAGGACCTGGAACACACCATCGGGCAGGCCGGCTTCCTGCCAGAGCCTGGCCAGCAGCAGCGACGGGGACGGGTCCCGCTCGGAGGGCTTGAGGATGAACGCGTTACCGGTGGCGATCGCCATCGGGGCCATCCACAACGGCACCATCACGGGGAAGTTGAACGGGGTAATACCGGCCACCACACCGAGCGGTTCGCGGAAGGAGAACACATCGATGCCGGTGGAAACCTGGTCCGAGTAATCACCCTTCAACAAAGAAGGAATACCGCAGGCGAATTCGATCACTTCCAGGCCGCGGCCGATCTCGCCCTTGGCATCGGAGAGGACCTTGCCGTGCTCGGCCGTGATCAGCTCAGCGAGTTCGTCCACGTGCGCTGCGACCAGTTCACGGAACTTGAACAACACCGCGGTGCGCTTGGCCAGGGAGATATCGCCCCAGGAATCAGCGGCTTTGCGGGCAGCGGCAACAACCGTGTTCAGGTCGGCCTCGTTCGCCAGGCGCAGCTCGGCGGTGACCTGCCCGGTCGCAGGGTTGTACACCGGCTGGGTCCGGTCACCCTCACCGGAGGACTCGGCACCGTTGATGAAATGGTTGATAGTGGTCAAAGTGGTCGTCGTCGACATGTGTGGACTTCCTTGTCGGTGGTTCAGGGGTTGGTCAGCCGAGCAGTTTGCGCTGGCGGTTCTTGTGGTCGGTGTAGGTCTGGTAGGCCTGCTGGGTGGATTCGAGCTCCGAGACCGCGGAAACGGGCACGTCCCACCAGGACTCCGAGGACGGGGCGTCCAGGAGTGGATCGGACTCAACGTGGATCACGATAGGCCCGGTTTCCTCAGGGGCTGCCTTGGCGTCCCGGATGGCCTGCTCGAGCTCAGCGATGACCTTCTCACCGGGTTCGATCCGGATCACCTTCGCGCCGAGTGATTCGGCGTTGGTGGCCAGATCGATAGGCAGGTGCTCGCCGGCGTCGAAGGAGTGCTGTTCCTTGTCCAGGACCCGGTACTGGGTGCCGAAACGCTGCGACCCCAGGGATTCGGACAGGGATCCGATGGAGGCGTAGCCGTGGTTCTGGATCAGGACCACGATCAGTTTGATGCGCTCGGCGACGGCGGTGACCAGTTCGGTGTGCATCATCAGATAGGAGCCGTCCCCCACCATGACCACCACGTCCCTGTCCACGCCACCGGCGGCGGCTTCGGCAAGCGCGGCGCGCTTCACGCCCAGGCCACCCGGGATCTCGTAGCCCATGCAGGAGTACGCGTACTCGACGTGGTAACCGAACGCATCACGCACGCGCCACATCTTGTGCAGGTCACCCGGCAACGAACCAGCAGCGCAGATCACTACGTCCTGGGCGTCCATGGCCTTGTTCGTGGCCCCGATGATCGCATTCTGGCTGACCAACGGTGCGTAGTCCTGCGCGTACGCGGCATCCACTGTCGCGTCCCAGCGCTGCTTTTCGGCTGCGACTTTCTCTTCCAGATCCGCGCCGACGCGGTAGCCGCCCAGTGCCTGGTTCAACTTCACCAACGCCTTGCGGGCATCGGCAACGATCGGCAAGTGGGTGCCATGCTTGTACGCATCGATTGCCGCGACGTTGATGTTCACGAACTTCACGTCCGGGTTCTGGAACGCGGTCCGGGACGCGGTGGTGAAGTCTTCGTAGCGGGTGCCGATGCCGATGATCAGGTCCGCCTCGGCAGCGATGGCGTTCGCCGCCGTCGTGCCGGTTGAACCAATGGCTCCGAGCGCCTGCGGAGCGTCCCACGGCAGCACCCCAACACCGGCCTGGGTCCAGCCCACCGGGATCCCGCTCAGCTCGGCGAACTTAGCGAGTTCCTCGTTCGCGTAGGCGTAGAGCACGCCGCCGCCGGCGATGATCAGCGGGCGCTTTGCTGCACGGATGGCTTCGACGGCGCGGCGGATGTCATCGTCCTCGGCCTCGGGACGGCGGATGCGCCACTCCCGCTCGGCCAGGAACTCCTCGGGCACATCGAACGCCTCAGCCTGGACATCCTGCGGCAGCGAAATGGTCACCGCACCGGTCTCGGCCGGGTCCGTCAACACCCGCAGGCCATGATGGAAGGCGGAGAACAACTGCTCCGGCCGGGACACCCGGTCAAAGAACTTGGACAGCGGACGGAAGGCATCGTTGACCGTGATGTCATATGCGTACGGCTGCTCCAGCTGCTGCAACACCGGATCAGCGGCACGCGTCGCGAACGTATCGCTGGGAAGCAACAGCACAGGAAGACGGTTGGTGGTGGCCAGCGCCGCACCCGTGAGCAGGTTCGAGGAACCCGGGCCGATCGAGGTGCTGATCGCAAACGTCTGCCGGCGGCGCGTATGCCGGGCGTACCCCACCGCCTGATGCACCTGGGCCTGCTCGTTCCGGCCCTGGTAGTACGGCATGATCGTCGGGTCCGCGGCCTGGTACTGCTTCAACGCCTGGCCCACACCGGCCACGTTGCCGTGCCCGAAAATACCGAACGTGCCCGGAATCAGGCGCTCACGGAACTCCACACCGGCAACAGAGTCCACGGTGTACTGCTTGGACAAGAACTCGACCACGGCCTGCGCCACGGTCATCCGACGGGTTGATCCCACTGGTCTCTACTCCGATACTTTCACGGGAATACGGTCTGACGAGGTGTGCCCTGCAGCCTCGGCGACAGCGGGCGAACTGTTGTTCAGCAGCGAAGCGGCCGTTGCCACGGCCCCTGCCACGTCGCCGTCGTGCGGGTACAGCAGGGTGCGTCCGACGGTGAGGCCCTGCACGCCCGGAAGGGCGAGGGCTGTCTGCCACGAAGCGAATACTTCATCGGGGCTACCGTCAGGGTCACCGCCCAGCAGCACCGTGGGCAGCGTGGTGGAGGCCATGACGCGCTCCATCCCGGCGACCACCGGCAACTTCATCCAGGTGTAGGCGCTGGTGGAACCGAGGCCTTCGGCAATACCGACGGACTTGATCACGGCGTCGGCGCGGAGGTCGTTGCGCACCTTCCCGTGGGCGTCGCGAACAGACAGGAAAGGCTCCACCATGGCGATGAGCTTCCGGTCAGCCAAGGAGTCAATCGCCTTCGCGGTGGCTTCAAGGGTGGCCACCGTGTCCGGGTCGCCCAAACAAATCCGGGTGAGCATCTTGCCGCCATCGGCACCGAGCGCCTGCAAAGCCGCCGCAGTATGACCGGTGAAGCGGTCATCGAACTCGTTCACCAGCCCGGCAAGGCCGCCACGGTTCATCGAACCGAAGACCAGTTTTCCCTCGAGGGCACCGAGGAGCAGGAGGTCGTCCATGATGTCCGGCGAGGCCAGGATGCCGTCAACGGCGGGGTTGGCCAAGGCGATCTGCAGACGGTCCAGCAGGTCGCGCCGGTCTGCCATGGCCATCGGATCGGTACCAACTGCGAGGGCACCCCGGGCCGGATGGTCGGCGGCGACGATGAAGTTCTGCACGCCGTGCTTCAGGCCGGGATGACGACGGCGGGTGGCAGCTGCGCGTGCCACGGCCTCCGGGTCCTCCAGCCGCAAGCGGCTCAAGTGTTCGTAACGGCGGGGGTCATCATTGATGCTCAACGCACGGCTCCTTCTGCGAGTGCGGCGGATGCGCCGGGGATGGGGCGGCCGCGTTCGGCCAGCAGCGAGGTGACCTCATCCGGCGTCGGCATGGCATCCGCGCAGGAAAGGCGGGAGGCGACAATCGCACCCGAGGCATTCGCGTAATCGAGGACCTCCGAGAGCGGCCACCCGGACAGCAGGCCATGGCAGAACGCCCCACCGAAGGAGTCGCCGGCGCCGAGGCCGTTGACGGTCTCAACGGGGACCGGCGCAGACACCACGCGTTCGGTGCGGGTCTTCGCCATGACGCCTTCAGCGCCCAGCTTCACGACCGCGATCTCGACACCCGCGGCCAGGAGGCGGTCCGCCTGCTCATCAGGGGTCCCCTCCCCTACCGCCACGGAGCACTCCTTGTCGTTACCGATCGCGACCGTGACGTGCGGAAGGATCTTGGCCACTTCGGCGCGGGCTTCCTCTTCGGAAGCCCAGAACATCGGCCGGTAGTCCAGGTCCAGAATGGTGAACTGGCCATCCTTCAAGCTGGTCCGCGGACGGGCCTCATGCGCGGCAAGGTGTGCGGCGCGGGAGGGTTCCTGGCACAGGCCCGTCACGGTGGACCAGAAGATTCCGGCCTCGCGGATGGCGTCCAGGTCCAGCTCTTCGGCCTTGATCTGCAGGTCCGGGGCCGTGGGGAAACGGCCGTAGAAGTAAAGCGGGAACTCATCGGTAGCCGGCTTGATAGCACAGAACGTGGCCGGCGTCTGGCCCGGCGCCGGCGAGACGAAGGAGTCGTCCACGTTGAACTTGCGCAGTTCGCGGTGCAGGAAACTACCGAAAGGATCATCGCCCGTGCGGGTGATCACGCCTGTGCGGCGGCCGTGGCGGGCGGCTGCGACGGCCACGTTGGACGGCGAGCCTCCAAGGTACTTGCCGAAGGACGTCACATCCTCCAGTCCGACGCCGATGTCGTTCGGGTAGATATCAACGCTGATGCGCCCGATCGTGAGCAGTTCGTGGGTCACGGTACTCGTGGACCTTTCTCTTGTGAACTCTGAACCTTTGAGCGCTGGGCCCCAATGCCTTGCTACCCCTCAGTGAGCGGGGCCACATGACTACTGTGCACCAGAATCAATGTCCTGTCAAAGGTTTGTACTGACATATTTACAACATGACACAGCACTTGCTATTTGGCAGGAACAGCCAGCTCTCCGGTGACATACTGGCTGCGGCCAAAGCCGAAGGACCAATCCCCCGCCGTATTTTCGACGTATCCGACAAACACGTCCTCGCCGGCCACGCCGACCTCTGCCAGATTGGCCGCAAGAGCTTCGAACAGCGAGCTCTTGGCCACCTGGCTGCGACCCCCCTGGGTGAAGATCTGGATCATCACCACCCCGGAACTGCGCTCGAATCCAAGCCCTGCATCCTGGGCAATGATGTGTCCCTGCGGATGCTCGGTCAGGATGTGGAAGTAGTCCCGCTCGGGAATTCCATACTCCTCCAGGATGGCGTCATGGATGGCGCGGCTGAGACGGGCGAGCTCCTCGGGCGAGCGGCCCTGGTTGACGTCGATGCGAACGAGAGGCATTGCGGATCCCTTCGAAATAGTTTGTCCTAACATACTAACAAACTTGGCGGATTCTGGGTACAGCAAAGTCCCGCCGGAAGCACCGCCGGGACTTTGCTCCCCACAACGGGGCTTAAAGTACGACGGCGGCCCGCCACCTTCCATTCGAAAGGTGACGGGCCGCCGTCGGGGGTCAGCCGTGGAGACTAGAGCGCTGCGTAAACCTCGCGCAGGAGCTTGGCGGTCTCGGACGGCGTCTTGCCGACCTTCACGCCTGCTGCCTCGAGGGCTTCCTTCTTGGCCTGCGCGGTTCCGGCGGAACCGGAGACGATGGCGCCTGCGTGGCCCATGGTCTTGCCTTCAGGAGCCGTGAAGCCTGCCACGTAGCCCACAACGGGCTTGGTGACGTTGGCCTTGATGAAGTCGGCTGCGCGCTCTTCAGCGTCGCCACCGATTTCGCCGATCATGACGATGGCCTTGGTCTCCGGGTCGGCTTCGAACGCGGCCAGGGCGTCGATATGTGTGGTGCCGATGATCGGGTCACCGCCGATGCCGATCGCGGTGGAGAAGCCGAGGTCGCGGAGTTCGTACATCATCTGGTAGGTCAAGGTACCGGACTTGGAAACCAAGCCGATGGGGCCCTTGCCCGTGATGTTCGCCGGGGTGATGCCAACCAGGGCTTCACCCGGGGTGATGATGCCGGGGCAGTTCGGTCCGATGATGCGGGTGATCTGCTTGCCGTCAGCGTCCACCTTGGACTGGGCGAGTGCCCAGAACTCGGCGGAGTCCTGAACCGGAACGCCTTCGGTGATGACCACGACGAGGCCGATTTCGGCTTCGATGGCTTCAACCACGGCGTCCTTGGTGAATGCCGGCGGAACGAAGACGATGGAGACGTCCGCGCCGGTTTCGGCGATGGCTTCCTTGACGGTGCCGAAGACGTTGATTTCCTTGTCACCGTGCAGGACCGTGGTGCCGGCCTTGCGTGCGTTGACGCCACCGACAATGTTGGTGCCGGCCTTGAGCATCAGCGCGGTGTGCTTGGTGCCCTCGCCGCCGGTGATGCCCTGGACGATGACCTTGGAGTCCTTGTTGAGGTAGATAGACATTGTCGCGTCCCTTTACTTAGCTGCGTTGGCGAGCTCGGCGGCCTTGTCGGCGCCCTCGTCCATGGTGGCGGCCAGGGTAACCAGCGGGTGGTTGGCCTCGGTCAGGATGCGGCGGCCCTCTTCGACGTTGTTGCCGTCGAGGCGAACAACCAGCGGCTTGTTCGCAGAGGAACCGAGCTCAGCCAGTGCACCAACGATGCCCTTGGCCACGGCGTCACAGGCGGTGATGCCACCGAAGACGTTGACAAAGACGCTCTTGACCTGGGAGTCACCCAGGATAACGTCCAGGCCGTTGGCCATGACCTCGGCAGAAGCTCCACCACCGATGTCCAGGAAGTTGGCGGGCTTCACGTTGCCGTGGTTCTCGCCGGCGTAGGCAACGACGTCGAGGGTGGACATCACGAGACCGGCGCCATTGCCGATGATGCCTACTTCGCCATCCAGCTTCACGTAGTTGAGGTCCTGCGCCTTTGCCTTGGCCTCAAGCGGATCTGCTGCGTCCTTGTCCTCCAGTGCTGCGTGGTGCACGTGGCGGAAATCTGCGTTCTCGTCCAGGGTAACCTTGCCGTCCAAGGCAACGATGTCGCCGGTACCGGTACGGACCAGCGGGTTCACCTCGACCAGGGTTGCGTCTTCCTTCTTGAAAACGTCCCAGAGCTTCAGGATGACGTCCGCAACCTTGCCGCGCAGTTCTTCGGCGAAGCCTGCAGCCGCAACGATTTCGTCAGCCTTGGCCTGGTCGATGCCGACAGCCGGGTCGATGGCGATCTTGGCGAGGGCCTCGGGGCGCTCGACAGCCAGCTGCTCGATTTCCATGCCACCCTCGACCGAGCACATGGCCAGGTAGTTGCGGTTTGCACGGTCAAGAAGGATGGAGAAGTAGAATTCCTCGGCAATGTCCGCACCCTGGGCGATCATCACCTTGTTGACGGTGTGGCCCTTGATGTCCATGCCCAGGATGTTGGTGGAGTGCTCAAGCGCCTCGTCAGCGGACTTGGCAACCTTGACGCCGCCGGCCTTGCCGCGGCCACCGACCTTAACCTGTGCCTTGACGACAGTAACGCCGCCGATCTTCTCAGCAGCTGCCTTCGCTTCTTCAGGAGTGTGCGCCACGATGCCGGCGAGCACGGGTACACCGTGCGCCTCGAACATATCGCGCGCCTGATATTCAAACAGGTCCACGGTTTAGTGTCCTTCTACGTCGAAGTAGTTTTCTGTTCAGCCGGGAACCGCGATGACCGCGATAGCCAGCTGCGGAAAGTACGCGGTCACAACCAGGATTTAAGCCGGTCACATTGCGTAAGGTCCTCTCGGAACTTTAGCCCTTTGAGGAGTCCCGCCAGCTCCACACTACCGGTTAAGTGAGTAAGCTTACACTTCTATCGGACGTAGAAAATCCGCGCGATATCGCGGGTTTTCGCCCCCGGCCAGGTGTCCAGGAGCTCTAGCCCAGGGTTCCGCGGACTGTCTTGCCGCCGTCGGAAATCAACTGGTAGCCCTCACGGCTGACGAAGAACGCCACCCCGCCGGAAACATTCCCGCAGGCGACGCCGCCGTTGTAGGCCGAACAGCGCAGTCCATTGCGTTCAATGTTCTGCCCCTCCCCCAGTTCACGCAGCTTGGAGATCGGACCGTCCTTGGTGCCCTTGGGCCCAAATTCCGATTCCATCTGTGTTACGCCGGACCGACACGATCCATAGACTGCCTTGTCCGGCGTCAGGAGGACGGTCCCGCCCAGATAGCCGAGGCCGGTCCCTGCGCAGTCGTCACTGAAGTCCTCCGGCGCGGGCTTGCCGTACTTGGCGAGTTCGCAATGGACCACGGGCACCACAGGGAACTTATTGTTGGCCGCGTCCGAGTACGTGTTGGGCAGGTACGGGACGTTCAGGTGCCCACCCTTGGATGAGGTCATGGCGCACACCACGTTTCGGTCGGCCGTGATGAAAGCGGTGACATCTTCCCCCGCGGACAACGTGGTCTGTTCCGTGACCGGTACCTGGGTCAGCTGCTCGAGCGGCGGCAGCGGGTCCGGCGGCACGTAGTGGGGGTCCTTGGCCGAGAACGAACAGGCTGTGCTGACCACCAGGAGCAAGGCGGCAAGAATCCCCAATACAGTCTGTCGCATGGGTTCAATTATGCCGTGGGTCTTCAGGCGTCCAGTTTGGTGAGCGGCGCGTAGCGCAACAGCAGGCGCTTCTCGCCGACGTCGAACTTCACCTTGGCGACCGTCTTGTCTCCCGCGCCTTCAACACCGAGTACCACCCCGTTGCCAAAGCTGGTGTGGTTGACTTTGTCCCCCACCGCCACCGCAATGACTTCCTTCTGCGGCTGGACACGGTTGCGCGCGACGGCGGCAGGCACGTCGGCGTCGAACCCTGCGGTGGGGCTGGCAGCCGCCCCGCGGGAGGTGCCGGCACCCCAGAAGGACCCGCCGTAGCGGTTGGAACCGATGGGCGCACTGCCCCATCCCCCGGCCTGGCGGCTCATGCCCTCGCGCTTCCAGTCCACGAGTTCCGAAGGGATCTCTTCCAGGAACTGGCTGGCCGGGTTGTACTGGCTCTGACCCCACATGTTGCGGACCTCGGACCGCGTCACGTAGAGGCGCTTCCTGGCCCGGGTCAGGCCGACGTAGGCAAGGCGGCGCTCCTCGGCAAGTTCCTTGGGATCGGTGGCAGAGCGCTGGTGCGGGAAGATCCCGTGTTCCATGCCTGTCAGGAACACCACCGGGAACTCCAGGCCCTTGGCCGTGTGCAGCGTCATCAGGGTAACAACGCCCAGGCGCTTGGCTTCCGCGACGGCGGCATCGATGTCCGCTCCCGGAGCGTCCGGGATCTGGTCGGCGTCTGCCACCAGGGACACCTGCTCCAGGAATTCACCGAGCGATCCCTCCGGGTTGTCGCGTTCGTATTCACGGACAACGGCCACGAGTTCAGCAAGGTTCTCCACGCGGGACTCGTCGTGGGGGTCGTTGCTGGCACGCAGCCCGGCCAGGTAGCCCGTCTGCTCAAGGACGGCTTCCAACGCAGCGGCAGGGCCCGAGCCCGCGGCTACCTCGGCGAGGTCGTCCAGCAGTTTCACGAACCCTTGTACGGCGTTGACCGAACGGGTGGCCATGCCCGGCGCTTGGTCTGCGCGGCGGGCGGCCGCCATGAACGACGTCCGGTCCCGTTCCGCGAGGGCGGCCAGGGCGCCTTCGGCACGGTCGCCGATACCGCGCTTGGGTTCGTTGAGCACCCTGCGGAGATTGACGTCGTCATCCGGGTTGACCAGTACCCGAAGGTAGGCCAGGGCGTCCTTGATTTCCTTGCGTTCGTAGAAGCGTGTTCCACCGACCACCTTGTAAGGCAGGCCCACACGCACCAGAACATCTTCGATGGACCGGGACTGCGCGTTGGTGCGGTAGAAGATGGCGACGTCTCCTGGACGCAGGCCTTCCTCATCCTGGAGGCGGTCGATTTCCTTGGCGATGAACTGGGCTTCGTCGTGTTCGTTCTCGCCCACGTAGCCAATGATTTTCTCGCCGTCCCCTTCAGCCGTCCAGAGCCGCTTCTCCTGGCGGTTGGGGTTGCGGGAGATGACGGAGTTGGCTGCGCTGAGGATGTTCTGTGTGGAACGGTAATTCTGTTCCAGTTTGATGGTGCGGGCGCTCGGGTAGTCGTGCTCGAACTCCACAATGTTGCGGATGTCTGCGCCGCGGAAGGCGTAGATGGATTGGTCGGAGTCGCCTACCACCGTCAGTTCGCTCGGCTCCACGCCACCCTCCGCGCTCAGGCCCACGATCTCCCTGACCAGCGCGTACTGAGCATGGTTGGTGTCCTGGTATTCGTCCACCAGGACGTGACGGAACCGGCGGCGGTAGGACTCTGCGAGCGCGGGGAAGGCTCGGAACATGAAGACGGTCTGCGCAATTAGGTCGTCAAAGTCCATGGCGTTGGCCTGGCGCAGCCGTTGCGTGTAGCCCTTGTAGACCTCTGCCACGGCGGTCTCGAAAGGATCGTTGTAGTTGGCTCCGGACGCGAAGGAGTCGTCATCCACGAGCTCGTTCTTCAGCGCCGAGATCTTGTGCTGGATGGACTTGGGCGGGAACTTCTTGGGATCCAGGTCCAGGTTCTTGGCCACCAGCGTGATGAGCCGCAGTGAATCGGCGGAGTCGTAGATGGAGAAGTTGGAATTCAGCCCGACATTGGCCGCTTCCCGGCGCAGGATACGGACGCAGGAGGAGTGGAACGTGGAGATCCACATGGCTTTGGCACGGCCGCCCACCAGGGCCTCGATGCGCTCCCGCATCTCAGCGGCGGCTTTGTTGGTGAAGGTGATGGCGAGGATCTCGCCGTGGTGGGCCCGCTTGGTGGCAATCAGGTAGGCGATCCGGTTACTGAGCACACGGGTCTTGCCGGAGCCTGCACCGGCCACGATCAGCAAGGGGCTGCCCGCGTGCTTGACGGCCTCTTCCTGCTGCGGGTTCAGGCCCTGCAGCAGGGCATCCGCACCGGGTAGTCCGGAATGGCCCTCCCCGGACCAACTGTTGGGTGCCGTGCCGTCCCCGGTCCCGGCGTTTGCGCCCCCAACTGAGGTGCGGGAGCCGCCGCTTCCGGCGTGCGAAAGCTCCGGGGCAGCTTTGGCTGCGGCTCTGGAGCCAGCGTTGAAGGGGCCGTCGGCATAGGGATCGAACAACATATCCATGGTGCCTACCAGTCTAGGCGGTGGGTGCGACACTCATTGATCGGAGTCGTTGAGCAGCCATCCTCCGGCCACCAGCCGCTCCCGCAGTGCCAGGCGGGTCAGTGGTTCCTGGTCCTCCTGGAACTTCCGGCGCACGGACGCCAGGTGTTTCTTCACCCCGTCCACCGAGATGCCCAGCATCCGTGCCGTGTCAGCCATGGTGGCCGCCACGCCGCCGAGGTAGACGGACACCACCTGGTGTTCCCGTGCGGAGAGCTGGGGCCCGGCCTGTCCGTCCGCGATGGCGGCGGCCACCTCGTCCGTGATGCACGGCAGCCCCTTGGCTGCGTTCCGCACCGCCATCTCCACCACGTCGGCCGGTGCGGTCTTGGGGATGTAGGCCAGCGCACCGGCGGACATCGCCTGCCTCATGACCGCCGGTTCAAGGATGGAGCTGCAGACCACCACCTGGGGGCCGGCCGAGATGATGGCCTGGATCTTGGCGCGCAGGGGCACCTGGTCTCCCAGCAGGACATCGAGGATGACGACGTCGGACAGCGCGCCGATGTTTGCCGCAGCCTCGGCCCAGGAAGCAAACCGCCCCACCACCTGGATCCCGGAAGAATTCGTTTGGAGCCACTCGGCCAGGCCCTCGCGCAGCACGGCGTGGTCTTCCACAATGTCCACCTCGATGGTGGGCCGGGACAGCGGGTATCGCGTCAAACCTTGCCTCCCCCTTTTATGATGTGGCTAGGTCGTCATCAGTTTAAGCGACACGTTTCGGGGGGAACATTCATGGGGGCATGGTTGGGCGGGGCCGCCATACGGCGGTTGGACATGGATCATTCGGGCCTGTTGGCCCGCGCTGGTGCTGTCATCAGCTTCTCTTTCGTCGCGGGTGCGTGGCTGTACTTGCGGCCGGCCGTGGGCGGGCCCGTGTGGCACCGTGTGGCGGTGACACTGCTGGTGGCTGTGGTGTTCGTGTGCCTGGCAGCCATGTTGAAGACGGACGCCTGGCCGTTGCGCCTGATCATCGTGTTCAGCCTTACCCCGCTCTCGGAACTCGCTGCCGGCGTGGACTTCCGCCTGGACTCCGAGTCCTTGTTGGTTGCGCACTCCATGCTGATGGCTGCGAGCGCTTCGGTGGTGCTGTCTTTGCGCGGTTCGTGGCAGTCCGCGGCCTTCACTGCCTTCCTGGGTGCCATGGTGTTCGGCCATACGGTGGCTACGTCCTTGGTCCACGGGCTGGGCCCTACTACCGTCCTGACGCTTCTGGCGGCCTGGTCCATCATGTTGGCGATCCGCTGGGCGGTTCCCCCGGCCTTGGCGCAGTACCGGCGGGACCAGGATGTTTGCCGGAAGTCGCTGGAGGCCCAGGCTGCGGCCCATCAACGCATGAGTGCGCGGCAGCAGGACGCACGGACGCTGCATGACACCGTCCTGCGGACGCTGGCCGTCATTGGACGGGGCGGCGAGGGTGCCACCCCGGACGAACTGCGGGAGCTGGTTTCCGCATCAGCGTACGACGGCGGCAGCCCGGGCTCCGCTGCCAACGGCAGCGCATCGGCGCGCGAGGCGGGTGACGCCCAGGGTGACGGAAAAACGGTGGCGCCGTCCGCCGTCGTGGTTGGCTCCAACGGTGCAGACGCAGTGGGGATGCTGGAGCGCATGGCGGAACGCCGGAGCGGAAACGGTTGTACCGTGGAGGTCTTCGGCGAGGCCGGGACGTTGCCGGAGGGCTTGGCCGCAGCGATTTGTGATGCCGCCGACGAATGCGTAGTGAACGCGGTCCGGCACTCGGGCACTGAACGCGTGGATGTTTTGCTGTCCCGTACCGGGTCAAGGGTCTGCGTGGTCATCAGCGATTCCGGGACGGGGTTTGATCCGGGCGCGATTCCGGCGGACCGGCTGGGCGTCCGGCATTCGGTGGTGGAGCGCATGCGCGCCGCCGGAGGGGCGGCCAGGGTGATGTCCAGCCCGGGACGGGGAACCACTGTGGTCCTTGATGCGGAGGTTCCTTGAGGTCCCCGCTCCTGGCCTCCGACGCGGCAGGGCCCTTGTTCATTTCCCGGTCCATCCTGGTGGTCACTGCCTTGGCCACTTGGATACTGTCCTTCGTTGCCACCACCGGTTCTGTGGACGGGAGCCCGGCCGACCACGCCCGTCTGGGCGCGCTGACGTTCGATTTGCTGGGTTTGGCCATGGCCCTTTTGGCCTCCGACCCCCGGACACGGCGTCGTGCCCTTCCGTACCTGCGTCTGCTGTGGCTGGGATCCTCCATGGTCTCTGGTGTCATGACCGCTTCACTCGTGACGCCTACGTCCGGTTATTCGGCCCTGACTTTCAACGTGTTGCTGGGGACGTCAATGGTGTTCCTGGTGGCCATGCGCTGGGACCTGCCGGGGTTTTTGCTCCTGGTGGTTCTCAACGCAGTGCTCAGTGGTTTCTACTACTCCCTGACGCCGCGGTTCGGGTCAGGCGAGGGAGCACTGATCTTCTTCCTGTCCCTGATGCCGGGCCTGCTGGGGGCCGCCGCCGTGGTGGTCCTGCGCAGGTACCTGACGGACGCGGACGCGACGGAATCCGCCCACCTTGAGGGGGCGGAAGCCGGTGACGGCGCAGGCGGTCAGGGCACCGGGGACGATCTTGCCCTGCTCCACCGCCAGATCCAGGACCTTTACGCGCAGGTGGCCGCTGCCCCCTCCGTTCCCTTGGCTCCGGAGCTGTCGCAGCAGGCCCAGCGGTTGGCCGGGCAGTTGAGGGCCCGGCTGCTGGTGGCCGGTAGCAAGGACTGGTTGACCGAGTCCCTGACTTTGGCGGACATGGACACCGTGGTGGCCGTGGTGGCACAACCTGACGTGGTGGCACGGATTCCGCACGCGTCAAGGCCACGGATCCTGGCAGTTACCATGTTGCTTGCGGCTCCGGTGGACCATGACGCCGCCGGCGAAGAGCTCTCCCGGCAGCTCCACATCTTCGTCGAACCGCATCTGGAACGGACCGTGCAGGTCACCTGGAACGTGGCCGGACTCCGGCCCAGCCGCTGCACGCCCGCTTTGTGGAGCGAGATCGAAGCCCTGGGCGTGCCCCGGGTCCTGTCCACCCCTGGCGGTGCCAGCATCACCATCAGGATTGAGGCAGAAGCATGACATCGGCCCGTGTGCTGGTGGTCGACCAGCATCAACTGATCATCGACACCCTGGATGCCTGGCTGCAGGCCAACGCCCCCGACCTCGTGGTGGAGGACGGATGGCGGGCAGTCCCTTTCGCCCAGGACCCGGCTGCCGTGCGGCCCCCCGCATGGTTGCCTGCCGGAAAGGGGGCGGCCGTTGCCATCCTTGGCACTCTTGACCACCACTCGGAGTTGATTCCTGCCGTGCAATGGCTGATAGCCGCAGGCTTCCGCGTGGTGGTCCTCGCGGCAACCGCAGACGGTTGGGAAGCGGGGGCCGCCATGGCGGCCGGAGCCCACGCCTACGTCCCCAAATCCGCAGGCCCGGTAACCATCGAAGAGGCCATCAGGGCGGCAGTGGATGGACAGCAGTATCTCCACCCGGAGGCCGCCGGAGTCATCCTGGACACCCCTCCGCAGCGGGTCAAGTTGTCACCTCGTGAACAGCGTCTTGCCCAGCTGTACCTTGGCGCCGACGCCCTGTCCGTCCGCGGGGTTGCGGACGCCCTGGACATCAGCGAACAGACCGTCAAAGCCCACCTGCACCGCATCCGCCAGCGCTACGCTGCGGCGGGAATCAAGGTCGGCAATGTGATCAGCATGCGCAAACAGCTACATCTTGACGGCTGGATCACTTGACCCGCGATCGGAGGCAAGGATGCTGATGAGCGCAACCAGCAGGGGCACGCAGAGTGCCGCCAGGAAAGCCGTCACGATCAGCTGGCGGTAGATCTCCGGCTGCCCGGAACCCAGCACCACCACCCAGAACTGGAGCCATCCCCCGGCTACCATGACTACCGCCAGGCGCCCGATCGCAGCGCCTCGACGGAAGGCAACGGCCAGGCCCAGGAGCATGGTCAGCAGTTGCATGGCCACGAGGACCACCGGCGCCGCCTTCATTGCCGTCAGGAGCCCCAGCATCACCGGGAAGCGCCGGTCCTTGGCAAACGGTTCCTCCCCGGAGTCCTCCATGAAGGAGCCTACGTAGCGCAGTTCGGGTGAGAGCATCGCGGAGATTCCCCGCTCCCCCATGCCAATCAAGCGTTCAGGGTGGGTCGCGTAAAAGCCGGCCAGCTTCAGCGGTGTCACCTGTTCCCTGAACTGGTGGAAGTTCGGGTTGGTGACTGCTGAACCCGCGGACGCTGCCGTGGTTCCGCCGGCAGTGGCGAAGCTTTCGTCCAGGCCCAGCCAGGCAAGGTCTTCCTCCGGCGTGAGAGAGTGGGGCAGCAACTCGGCGAAAACGGCATTGTAGAGGTTCAGGTCCGCCGTCCGCCCTGGTTGGGCAGCGACCACGGCCGCGGAGACGCCAACCAAAGCCACCGCCGCCACGAGCGGCAGGGTCCTGCGGCGCCACCACCCCTGTTGTCCCGGGTTCCTGGTACGCGTTGCACCCCTACTCCGCCCGGAAGGCACCCACAGCAGCGCCAGAACCAGCACAGGAAGCCAGGACACCATGGAGGGTTTCGCGGAGACCAGGAAGGCCCCGGCCACCACCACCCCTGCCACGGCCAACCAGCGGACTCTCCGGCCATTCCAGTAGTGCAGCAAAGCCACGGCCAAACCCAGGATCCCCAGGAAAGCGGCAGGTTCCGGATACGGCGAAATGAAGAATGCAGCAAACACCCCGTCTGCCATCACGGCGACAACCAGCCCGGCCACCAGGAGCCGGAAGTTGGTGCGGCCCGGCAGTACCAGGACCAGGGCGGCGATCAGCGCGCCGAACACCACACAGCCCACCAGGCCCACGGCCCGCATATCCAGGCCCGGACCCCAGCCAAGGACCGGAGTGAGCAGCTTGCCAAGCCACAGGAGCACAAGCTGCGAGGACATCACCGGTTCGCCGCTTCCGCCGGCGCCGCATGCTTCCCCAAAGAATTCGTGCGGGACCCAGCGGGGGTAGATGTACCGGGTGAAATCGGAATAGTCCCACGGGCGGACATTGGTGACGCCCAGGAAGCACGCCAGGCCGTGGCCGTCGCCTTGATCGGCCATCCCCGAGGGCGAGGGCACGAACAGCCGCACCACCATGGCCACGGCTGCCACCAGACCTGCAAGGATCGCCGGGAGCAGCGCAGGCCGGCTGCCCAGGTCACCGGGGCCCAGCAAGCGGGCAAGGAAGCGGGCAATCCGCCGCACGGGGCCCGGTGATGTTCCCCTGGCGGGACGTACCCTCAAGGGCGCGAATTCTCCAGTTCCGCTGCTTTGTTCTTCAGTCCTTGCCTCAACCATTGGTGACACCTCCGACCGGGGCCAACGTTCCCGTCCACGGCGCGGGTACTTCCTGGCGGGGTGCCACGCCGCAGCGGATCGCGCGTGCACCGCCGTCGATCCTGACGATGGGCCGCACTTCCACGTTCTCCGGCAGGGTATCCACCTTGAGGAACTCCAGGACGAACGGCAGGCACCGTTGCACTTGGGCTTCCCTGCCCACCAGGGACGCGTCCTGACCGAACCAGGCGCTGACGTCCTCCGTGGTGTGGGGCTCGGAACAGGTGGTGTCCGTGCCTTCCGTAGCCAGCACCCCGTCCTTGATGTCCTGCGCATAGCACAACCGGATGGTGGCAGAACCGGGCGCGGCGAGCGCACCCTCCAAGTCCATGGTGCTTTCCCGCGGACTCCCGTCAGGGGCGGTCAGCAGGACGTCGCACCTGACCGTCCGTTCTCCGGCAGCCCATCCGGCACGGCTCGGGTAGTACGCCGTGATGGTCATGCCAGCGGTGGCATCCCGGTCCACACCGCCCAGGTACTTCCGGAGTTCAGAGGCAGGGCACAGATTGCCGGTGGCGTCCTGCAGTTGCTCTGGAAACGGGCGTTCCGGGTAGGTGGCCAGTGCTGCCGGGACCTGGGCCGTCAGGAACGTCTGTGATGTATGCGGCTCGGTGCAGGGCACCGCCGGCGAACCGTCACTGGGCGAGGCGAACTCCTCCGGCGTGGTCAGGCTGTGGCAGAGTCCCACCACCGCGGTTTGGTCCGTCGAGGCAGTAACCACCGCGGCTCCGGATGCCCCGCCGCTCCGGGCATCGCCGCAGCCGGACCCGGCGAGCAGCACTCCCAGCCCCAGGGCCGCGGCCCGAAACAGGTTACGCGGCACGCTTGCCCTTCCCGCCGGCCTGCTTGTCGTGGCGGACGACGGCGGCACGCACCAGCACGATGATGGCGGCCACGAAGCCAAGAATCACCACGAAGGAACCGAGGAAGTGGTGCATGAGGTCGAATCCCTGCTGCCCCCAGCTCTGCTGCGCGGCGGCGATCATGAAATACCTGGTGGCATTGCTGATGCACACGATGACCAGCGCCAGGAAGGCTGCGGGCAGCAAGCGTGACACCGGGATGCGGCCCATCAGGAACAGGATTCCTGCCAAAGCGGCGATGGGTGTCAGGAGCACGGCGCTGGAACACAGTCCCGTGACCATCAGCGCGTAGGGCTGGCCGCCCCCGACGTTGTGGAAGATGATGTCGTCCACGCTGTAGGAGGCGCCCCCCAGGATCCCGTCGAAGACCGTGGCCATGAGCCAGGCCTCTGCCGCCCTCACGGTTTCCTGCTGCAGCATGGCCACGGCAGCGGCAGCCAGGAACAATAATCCGGGTATTCCCCCGCCGCGTCCGCCACGGACGGGGAGGGCACGTGGTCCGAGTGGAAGTGCGGGGCCGCTGGTTTCTGCGCTCGTGGCCATCAGGCTTCCTTCGCTAGGAGTTTGGCGTCGTTCTCATGGTTGCGCCGGGTCTTGGCCCAGCCTTGGCGCCCGGTGATCAGGCGGTAGGTGGCCCGGAGCACGGTGACATAGTTCTGGTACATGTAGATCCAATAGCCAAGGCCCCACCCGACACCGAGCAGGAAGTTCTTCTCCGGCGTGACCTGCCTGCGGTAGACAAGTCCCCAGAGGGCAAACGGCAGCACGCCAGTGGCAAAGATCAAGGGGATGATGTACCAGGCCTCCGTGATCCACGCCTGGAAGCTCCCCATGGTCAGTGACCCTTGCGCCACCATGGTGACAAACAGGGTGGGCCAAAGGACCAGCCCGATGATCTGGATGAAGGGCTGGATGAGGAAGTAGCTCGATTCGATGGCGCCGACATTACTGAAATACGGCGATTCGAAGATCCGCTTCAGGTAGGTGCTGCACTGCATCCCCCCGTGGCACCAGCGGGTCCGCTGCGTGAGGAGTCGCCGGACATCCGGCAGCGCTTCCTGGGCCACATGGGTGTCGTGCATGTAGACCGTTTTGTAGCCGCCCAGCATGATGTGGATCGCCAGCTCGTAGTCCTCCAGGAGGGCGCCGTGCCACGGTTGCCCGGACGTTCTGGCGATCACGTCCAAGGCGGAAAGCCGGGTGAACTGTCCATTTCCTCCAGGCCCACCGTCAGGGTGTGCCTGCGCAGGGACTGCATGGCGGCGATGGTGGTGCGGAACTCCATGTCCTGCATCAGGACGAGGTAGCGGCCGAAGGCCCGCTTGATGCGGTCCCGGCCCTTGCCTCCCACCAGGTCGGGGTCGTCCAGGTTGGACATCCAGACGGCGGTCTGCGCGGCGCCGACTTCCGGGTCGCCGAAGGCGAGGGGACCGGCCGCCTGACGGAAGGCGTTATCCGCAAGGTGACCGTCGGCGTCGACCACCAGGACGATCACCGAGGAACGGTCGACGCCGGGCGGCAGCCACCGGTCCAGGGTCCGGTAGGCGGCGTTGAGCGCATCGCCCTTGCCGGTGCGGGCCAGGGGCCTGCGCCGCCGGACGAGGTGGACCATGCTGTCCCGGTCCGCAGCGGCCTCCACCAAGGCGGCGGTGGCGTCGTCGCTGTCGTCATCGACCACCCAGACATGCGCCCCGGGAAACTTTCCGCGGAGCAGTTCCAGCGTTTTTCCAATCACCACTTCCTCGTCCCGGCACGGAACGAACACATGCCACGAGAAGGCGGAGGGGTCACCCTCGGGGTCCGGCTTGCGCCGCAGGAACGGCACCAGGATCACCAGGATGTAAAAGAGAAATACCACCAACAGCACAAAAGCCAGTGCCTGTGCGGACTCGAGTACCGACATTTACTTCCGATGCTTGGGCATGGCCTGGGGTCAGGCCAGGGAAATGGGTGGCGGGACGGCCCTTGCAGGGGCCGCCCCGCCGATGGTGCTACGGGTTGGGGCCCGTACCGCGCTTCGTAGCCTTGAGCCTGCTGTTGCGCAGGACCACGAAGCCGGTTACCAGCAGGGCGATGCCAACCAGGATGACCCAGCCCAGTGCGGGCGCACCCGTCACGGCAAGGGCGGTTCCTCCTGCGGCGGTACCGCCTGCAGTCCAGTTATGGCCGTACATAGCGTGTTCTCCTTTCGCTGCTGCTGATGCGCCGGAGCGATCAGGCAGCTGCTGCCGCGACCTGGCGGCGCGAGCGGACGAACAGCCAGGTGAACAGCGCCAGGAGTCCCACGCCACCGCTGATGGCCAGGGTGTCCGCGTTCACCAGCGGGATCGCTGCCGCGTCGAGGTTCGGACCAACGGTGGCGCTGGCCAGATCCACGGTGGCGATGGAGCCGCCGGCCACGCCAACCTGCAGCGCGGTCTGGGTAAAGGCGCCCGACGGTGCCGTCTCCTGCACGTTGACGCGGGCTGACACCAAGGCGGTCAAAGCGTCGCCCAGCGGGGTGACGAGGCTGGCAGTCAGGCCGCCCACCAGGGTGTTGATGGCGGTTTCCAAGGTGCCCACGGCAAGGAGGGCCGTGGTCTTGGCGATGTTTGGCAGTCCAAGCGGCGGAATGGTGTCAGGCAGTGCCTCCACGGCGCTCCGGGTGGTGGCCAGCGTGGTGGCCAGGATGCTTTGGATCTTGGTGGACACCGCTGCCGGGAGGAAGGAGACCAGGTCCGTGCCGGCAGGCAGCGAGTTCAGGTCGGAGACGCCTGCCGCAGCCAGCAGATCCGCTTCCGTGATCTCGATGACGCCGCTTGCCAGCGGGTTGGTGATCGGCAGTCCTACGGCGCCCAAGGCAACGTTGGCGGTGGTCAGCAGCGGGTCCACGGCGCTGGCCACACCCTGGACAATCGTGCCGCCGACTTCGGCCGAAACCCCGGCAACCGAGTAGGCGCCCTGCGGTGCGGCGCCCTGGTCCTTCCTGGCGGCTGCGGCGAGCGTGTCGATGTCCAGGGTAACGTTCACCAGGTCAGCGCCGCCCAGGATAGCGGCCGTGCCTGCGGTGATGCGCGCCGCCGGGATGGCCGGGTCACCGGAGGTCGGCAGGCCGGCCGGCAAGGTTACCAGGCCGGGTGCGCCACTGACGGTCCCCGAGAAAGCTTCCGAGGAGCCGTCGTTGACGGCCTTGCCGTACTGGCTGACGGCACCGACCTGGATGATGCCGTTGTTCTGCAGCAGCGGGATGTTCCCCGCGCCCACATTCACTACGCCGAACACGGCGCTGAGGTCCAGGGGCGTGCTGTTTTCGATGACTGCAGGACCGCTTGGCGGCGTACCGATCTGCTCGGCCGTTGCCGCACCGTTGGCGGCAAGCCCGGCGAAGTCCGGTATGGCTACGACGGTGCCGTCAATGATCTGGCCGCTGCCCACCGAAATGACATCGGTGGGGGCGGCATTGGCGGCAGGAACCGCTACGAGGCCCATGGCCAGCACCGATGCGGCAGTAGCGCCGACGGCAGCAGGCCAGAGCTTGCTCTTGTTATTCAAGTATTTCCCCCTTGCGAACGCTGCAGGACAGGGACCGGCAGCTGAGATTGCGGGGCACAATCACCCCCGGTGCAAACTAACAAGGGCGGACGGCCCTGCCCGGGGAGGTACCCGAAGGGGTTAACGCGTTCCGGTGCCTAAGCGAACTGCGGAACAGAGGTGAGGGCGGCACGCAACTCGCGGACCGCCGTCGTACCTCCTGCCATGAACCAGTTCATTCCGTTGACCTGCACGACGGCGGTGTCCCCGCCTGCCGCGCGGACGATCGCCTTGCCGGGGAGCCAGTCCCACTCCGGGCAGCTGTGCTGGAACCAGCAGCCCAGCTCGCCGTCGGCGACGCGGCCAAGGTCGCAGGACCCGGAACCGAACATTCGAAGGGACGCTGCCGTAATTGCTGCGGCATGCCACGGCATGGCGGTCCTGGGGTCGGCGAGCCACGTGGGGTGGATGTACGTGGCCGCGCACAGTTCAGCCACGGAAGTCTCCCCCGCGCCGGAAATGGGTTCATCGTTCAACGTGGCAGGCCTGTCTTCGCCGCCCAGCCACAACTTGTCCGGTTCAGGCTGGTAAATGGCGCCCAGGATCACTGAGGGGTCCGCCACCGGGTTGCCGCCGCGATCGGAATCGTCGCGTTTGAGCGCAATGGCAGAGCACCAGTAGCTGGAACCGTGCAGGAAGTTGTAGGTGCCGTCCACGGGGTCGATCACCCAGGTCCGGCCGCTGGTGCCGGCCACGGATGCGCCTTCCTCGCCGAGGATGCCATCATCCGGGCGGCAGCGGCGCAACTGTTCCAGCACATACGCCTCGGCCGCGCGGTCGGCCGCCGTGACGACGTCGGAAATCGATGTCTTGCGTTCGCCCTGCAGTCCACCCATCCGCATCAGCAGCGCCAGTTGGCCTGCCTCACGGACCAGGGCGCTGGCCAGTTGGTAATCGTCAAGCGAAGGGTCGAGTTCAGTAGCGGTGTGCCTGCCAGTGGTCATGGCTCCAGCTTATGTGGCGGGATAATGAATGGCATGGCCAAGACACCAGCACAGCGCATCAAGAAGCACGGGGCCAAAGCAGTGGTTCCCCAACACTCGCTGCCGCCCGTCATCAACCCCACTACCCAGCGGACGCCGCAAAAAGCGCAGGGCAATTCGAGGCTGATCGTGATCGCGGGAGTGGTGGCCAGCCTGTTCCTGTTCTGGTACCTCCACCTGCTGACACTCAACCAGATGACCCAGCTTTCCGACGGCATGGCCATGCCCGACTCCCTGATTGGCGGTTTCTCCCAGGACTACGTGGCCCAGCTCCGAGGTGCCATGGACGACAACGACCGGGGCCAGCTCAATTACATCCATAAGACGGCGGGCACCCTGTTCCCGCTGATCTTCGGCTTTACCTGGCTGCTGCTGATCGGCAGCAACGTGGCCCGCAAGGCATTGCGCTGGGCCATGTGGGCTGCTCCCCTGCTGTTCGCCGTGGCGCACTTGTGGTCCAACGCCGCGATCGACTCCATGCTCACCCCGGAAACGCCCGACGCCGGTTCGGTCGCCTTGGCCTCGGGCCTCACCGTGGCGTCGTGGGTGCTGTTCTTCGTCAGCCTGGCCTGCGGGGTGGCGGCGGTCTTTCTGGGCCGGAAGCGCGCCAATAAATAATTCGCAGCGCCAGACGCGGCAGCCGCCGTCATGTCCGGCTGCGCGCGGCCTTCCGTTCCGCAGACACCCGCTGGGCGATCACCAGGCCTGCGGCTGACAGGCCGATCGTTACCGGGTAGCCCATGAGCCGCTCCAGTGTTCCCGGTTGCGGCACCTCCATCCGGGTCAACCCGCCTACCACCAGGGCCCCAATGCACAGCGCCCCGCAGGCTGCGATGAACCAACTCATGGGCGTCTGCCGGAACCACAGTATTCCCAGCAACAACAGGGCAAAACCACCGCCGATGAAAAACATCAGCGCACCCGCGAAATGCCACGGTGAGGCGTAGTCCTCCGGCACGAGGCCCACTATGACGGTTCCCGCCCCTGCCACGGCGGTCAGGATCCGCACAGCGACGGCGAGGACCCAGGACTTGGACAACACGCGGGCGGATCCGTTGCCGGCAACTTCCTGGAAACGGCGGGCACGGGCACCTGGCCTCGCGGCTACGCACAAGATCCCGGCCCCCAGCAATGCCGCGCCCAGGAGCAAGGCCAGCCCCTGGACCACAAAAGAGGCGTTCATCAGCAGATGCAACGGCGAGCAGACGTCCCGGTCCTCGTAGACCCCGCAGGAAACCGCGCCGAGGTCGCTGATGAAACCCGTTGCCCGGCTGTACGGTTGGGGACCCGCCCATGCCTCGATGACGGCGGCCTCCGCCACGAAATACTGGACGACGCTCAAATGCGCCCAGCCGCCGATGTTTGCCCGGATGCTGCGGACATCGGGAAGGAACGTTCCCGCTGCTGAAGGTGCTGTGCCGTGCCCATTCATGGTGGCCAGCCTAGCGGTGTTCGGGGAGCGGCCCCGCAGCTTGTATGCTTGTAGTCGTGTCCGGGCCAGGGAGCTCCAGCAGTGGGATTCATGCGCCAAGGACGCACAGGCCCTCGTAGCTCAGTGGATAGAGCACGGCTCTCCTAAAGCCGGTGTCGTTGGTTCGATTCCAATCGAGGGCACTTGAACCACCAGCAGCCTCCCCGGGACCTGCAGGCCTACCTGGCCGGCAGCTGGAGTGTGGAGCGGACACTCGTAGACCGCGCCACCGGCACCCGCGGTACCTTCACCGGCGTCGTACGTTACACCAGGAACCCCGACGGCGGGCTGGATTACCGCGAAGACGGCACCATGCACTGGCCTGCCCATTCAGGGCCGGCGTTCCGTGAATACCTCCTCAAACCCGGAGCCGACGGCCAGACCATGGACGTCTTCTTTCCGGACGGACGGCCTTTCCACGTGATGAGCTTCGCCGCCCACGCCAACCAGGACAAGCACTGGTGCGACCCGGATGACTACTACGTCAACTACACCTGGCAAGGTCCGGACGCCTTCAGCTTCACCTGGGATGTCCGCGGCCCGGCGAAGGACCTGCTGCTGGAATCGCAGTTGAGGAGGACTGTATGAACGTAATCGTGGTCAGCGCAGTGTGCGTCTACAACCAGGCCGGTCAACTGCTCACCGTCCGCAAGCGCGGCACGGACAAGTTCATGCACCCCGGCGGGAAGCCGGAACCGGGCGAAACAGCCGCCCAGGCGGCATCACGGGAACTGGCGGAGGAAGTCGGCATCGACGTACCGCCGGCGGAGCTTGAGCCCATGGGTGTGTGGCATGCCGTTGCCGCCAATGAAGCAGAAACCACGATCGAGGCGACGGTCTTCACCGCGCCCGGCACTTGGGAGGCGCATCCCTCGGCGGAAATCGCCGAGATCCGCTGGCTGGACCTGCACGCGGAACTTCCGGGCGATCTCGCCCCGCTCCTGACGGACCACGTCCTTCCAGCCCTCGCCTCCCCCAACTAGGTCGCAGTTGTGCGCGTTTTGAGCTCTCAAAACGCGCTTAACTGCGACCTACTTGGGTGCTAGTGGTCGGGGACTGCCTCCTGGGCGACTGCGGCTGCTTCCGCGAACTGGGTGCGGTACAGCTCTGCGTACCGGCCGTCGGCCGCCAGCAGCTCGCTGTGCGTACCCCGCTCCACGATCCTTCCGTCCTCCACTACCAGGATCGCGTCTGCCGCGCGGATAGTGGACAGGCGGTGGGCAATCACGACGGCGGTACGCCCCTCGAGTGCCTCCCCCAGGGCCGCCTGGACAGCGGCCTCGTTGGTGGAGTCCAGCGCTGCCGTGGCTTCGTCCAGGATGACCACCCGCGGTTGCTTGATGAGCAGGCGGGCGATGGTCAGCCGCTGACGCTCCCCGCCCGAAAGCCGGTAGCCCCGTTCCCCCACCACGGTGTCAAGGCCGTCGGGCAGGGACCGGATCATGGGTTCCAGGCGGGCCCTCCGCAGCACGTCCCACATGTCGTCCTCGGTGGCGTCCGGCCTGGCAAGGCGCAGGTTGGAGGCGATGGTCTCGTGGAACAGGTGCCCGTCCTGGGTCACCATGCCCAGGGTGTCCCGCAGGGAGTCGAACCGCGCATCCCGGACATCAACGCCCGAGCCCGGCCCGTCGCCACCCAACCGGACAGCGCCGGAATCCACGTCATAGAGGCGCGAGAGCAACTGGGCCACCGTGGATTTGCCCGCGCCGGAAGAACCAACCAAGGCAACGGTCTGGCCCGGCTCAACCCGGAAGGCCACACCGTGCAGGACTTCCTCGCCGCCACGGGTGTCAAGGGTGGAGACCTCTTCCAGCGACGCCAGCGAGACCTTGTCGGCGGCGGGGTAGGAGAAGCGCACGTCGTCGAACTCCACGGCCACCGGGCCTGCGGGGATGGCGACGGCGTCCGGCTTCTCGCTGATGAGCGGCTTGAGGTCGAGGATTTCGAACACCCGCTCAAAACTGACCAACGCGCTCATGATTTCCACCCGCGCGTTGGACAGCGCGGTCAGCGGCGCATACAGGCGGGTGAGCAGCAGTGCCAGGACCACGACGTCGCCGGGAGCCAGCTGGCCCCCGATGGCAAGCCACCCACCCAGGCCGTACACCAAAGCCAGCGCCAAGGCCGATACCAGGGTCAATGCGGTGACGAACGTGAACTGCAGCATCGCCGTGCGGATACCGATGTCCCGGACCCTTCCGGCCCTGGCGGCGAACTCACGTGACTCCTCGTCGGGCCGGCCGAAGAGCTTCACCAGCGTGGCACCGGGCGCGGAGAACCGCTCCGTCATCTGCGTACCCATGGCAGCGTTGTGGGCGGCGGCTTCGCGGCGCAGGTCTGCCAGCCTGGACCCCATGCGCCGGGCCGGAATGAGGAACACCGGCAGGAGGATCATGGCCAGCACAGTCACCAGCCACGAGGTACTCAGCATGACAGCCAGGGTAAGGACCAGCGCCACGACGTTGCTGACCACGCCGGACAGCGTTCCGGCGAACGCGGACTGGGCTCCGATGACGTCGTTGTTCAACCGGCTCACCAGGGCGCCGGTGCGTGTCCGCGTGAAGAAAGCCACCGGCATTCGCTGCACGTGGTCGAACACCCGCGTGCGCAGGTCCACGATCACGCCCTCACCGATCGTCGAGGACAACCACCGGGTGAGCAGTCCCACCCCCGCCTCGCCGACGGCAACCACAGCAATGAGGACGGCCAGCCAGATGATCGTTCCTGCTCCGGCCTTCCCGATGATCGCGTCAACAACCTGGCCGGCGAGCACGGGGGTGGCCACAGCAAGGATTGCTCCGGCAACCGAGGCCACCACGAAGGCTATGAGCTTGCCTTTGTGCGGTGCCGCAAAGCCGAGGACCCGCTTGAGGGTCGCCTTGGAGAAGGGCTGCGAGCCGCTCTGGGCCCGCGTCAGTTTGTACAGCGAGCTCCAGGCCACGCCATCCATGCTCATCGTTGCTTCTCCTGACCGGGAACGTGGTGCAGCTCCTGGACGCGTCCCTGGTCCACGTGCCACCGCGAATCCAGCCGCACGTTCTCCAGCAGCCGACGGTCATGGGTCACCAGCAGCAACGCACCCTCGTAGCTTTCCAAAGCCTCTTCCAATTGTTCGATCGCCGGCAGGTCCAGGTGGTTGGTAGGTTCATCCAGCACCAGCAGGTTCACGCCACGGGCCTGCAGGAGCGCCAGGGCCGCTCGCGTCCGCTCCCCCGGCGACAGCGAGTCCACGGTCCTGGACGTGTGGTCCGCCTTGAGGCCGAACTTCGCCAGGAGGGTGCGTACGTCGGCGCTGGCCCAATCCACCAGCACGGCTTCCACCGCATCGCCAAGCCGCCGCCCGCCGTCGAGCAGTCCGCGCGCCTGGTCGATTTCGCCGATGGAGACGGAGGCACCCAGGGTAGTATCGCCGTCGTCAGGTGCCTGGGTCCCCAGCAGCAGGCGCAGCAGAGTGGATTTCCCGGCCCCGTTGGGGCCCGTAATGCCGATCCGCTCACCGCCGTTGAGCTGCAGGCTGACAGGACCCAGCGTGAAGCTGCCTTGACGTGCGACGGCGTCCCGCAAGGTGGCGACCACGGCGCTGGAGCGGGGCGCCTGGCCGATGCTGAACTGGAGCTGCCACTCCTTACGGGGCTCCTCCACCTCGGTGAGCCGGGCGATCCGCGACTCCATCTGCCGCACCTTCTGTGCCTGCTTCTCGGAAGATTCAGTGTTGGCCGCGCGCCTGATTTTGTCATTGTCCGGACTCTTCCGCATGGCGTTGCGGACACCCTGGGAGCTCCACTCCCGTTGCGTCCTGGCCCGGGAAACGAGGTCCGCCTTGGTGGCCGCGTATTCCTCAAAGCGTTCCCGGGCATGGCGTTTTGCGATGGCCCGCTCTTCGAGGAAAGCTTCGTAACCGCCGTCGTAGACCGCCACGGAGTTCTGCGCCAGGTCCAGCTCCACGATCCTGGTGACGCAGCGGGCCAGGAACTCACGGTCATGGGACACCAACACCATGCCACCCCGCTGGCCCTGCACGAAGGCTTCCAGCCGGGCCAGGCCGTCGAGGTCGAGGTCGTTGGTGGGTTCGTCGAGGAGGACGACGTCGAAGCGGCTCAGCAGGAGGGCGGCGAGCGCCACCCGTGCCGCCTGGCCGCCCGAGAGCCCGGTCATGAGGGCGTCGGCGCCCGGTTCAAAGCCCAGGTCTGCCAGCACTGCGGGAATGCGGTCTTCGAGGTCGGCCGCGCCGGACGCCATCCAACGGTCGAACGCTGCCGAGTAGGCGTCATCTGCACCGGGCGCGCCGGAGCCAAGCGCCTCGGCACTGGCTTCCATCTCTGCCGTGGCCCGGGCGCATCCGGTGCGCCGGGCGATGGACCCGGCCACAGTCTCGCCGTCGATCCGCTCGTGCTCCTGGGGCAGCCAGCCGACGAATGCGTCCGACGGCGCCAGGCTGACCGTGCCTTCCTGCGGACGGTCGACGCCGGCCAGGATGCGCAGCAGCGTGGACTTCCCCGCGCCGTTGGCACCCACCACGCCCACCACGTCCCCGGGCGCCACCGTCAGCGACAGTTTGGAGAAGAGGGTACGGTGGCCGTGTCCGCCGGCCAGGTCCTTGGCCACCAAGGTTGCAGTCATGTGTCTGTCCTCTCGCGGCCCGCGCTCAGGCGGGCATGGAAAAACCCGCTGGTCCGGACTTGGGGGGTGTACGGACCAACGGGTTCAAGCATCAAGCATAATTCAATGTGGCCTCCGCGTAAAATCAAGATGTACCCCACCCGCCATCCTCCTTGCAGCCCTGCGGGGAACCGCCAGTTTGAAAGATCCAGAAAGCTCTACATGCCCCTTCAGTCCAAGGCATTCCAACGATGGCTCCAAGGCGTTGCGCCCGACGCCAGCACGGCCGACGTCTGCAGGATCTCCGGGATCAAACGAACAACCTTGGCCCAGCAGCTGGTCCGGGGAAAGGTGGCGGAATCCACGCTGGTCAGCATCAGCCGCGCCTACAACATCAACCCGGTGCAGGCCCTGGCCACGTTCGACCTTTACGCGGACCTTCGCGGAGAACCGGTTCCGCCGACGTCATGCGAACTGGTAAGCCAGGTGGCCACCACGGACCTGTTGCGTGCGGTGGTTGAACGGAGCGAACCGGGATCGATTCCGCCGGGCCGCCTGTCTGATCCACCGCACCCCACCGCTGTGCGGAACTGGGTGGACGCGATCGACGACGGCGAGTTGCGGCACCGCGTCAGCGAAGCCACCGGCATCGCCCCCCAGAACTTCTCGGCACATCTGACGGCCAACAGGCTTCCCCCCGAACTGGCGATCGCAACGTCCCGGGCGGCCGGCGTCGGACCTGCCGGCGGGCTCGTAGCCAGCGGGCTGATCACCGAAGCGGAGGCCGGATGGCCGTTGCGCGGCCGTCAGGAAGCGTTGGACAGCATGACCTTGGGCGCCTTGGTGACGCTGGCCGGTGAACGGCTACAGGCCCTCGGCAAGACCCTTCGAAGACAAGAACAAGACCAGGAACACACGGAACGGATTTGGGAGAACCTCGGATGACAGCTGTCCTGCCCTGGGCAACGCTGATTGTTTGCCTGGCCATCACGGTGGCGCGTATCCCCAGCCTGCTGCGCGGGGAGAACCGTGTGGTCTTCTACATCTTCGCGCTCATCACGCTCGACATCTTCCTCAGCATCGAAGGCCCGTACATGGCCATCGACGCCGTGCTGGGCGGCATGAACGTGACAAACCTGATCCTGCGTTTCCTGCTCTACGGGACGTTCCTGCTGATGGGCTACAAGATTGCCACCGGCTTCGACTCCAAGTCGGCGGTCCAGGCCATCAGGGGGCCATGGGGGCTGGCGGTCCTTGCCCTTACGGCGGCACTGACCACTTACTTCTTTGTCATCACGGACACCCGCGGTTCCACTGTGGGCATGAACGGCCTGACGTGGGGCCCTTCCATGGAGGCCTACGCGGCCCTTGGGCGTTTCTATCCGGGCTACGTTTCAGCGTGCCTGCTTCCGGCCATCTGGCGCACCATTACGGGCCGCGCTCCGGGCCTGCTGAGGGCTGCGTCAGTGTCCCTGTTCGTGGGCTTGACCCTGCTCCTGGTGTCGCAGCTTTTCCCCCTGATCCCCGCGGTGCACCTGTGGCTGCGTTCGCTGATCAATTACTCGGCGGTCCTGGCAACAGCGATCGGGCTGGCGGGGATCTGGTTCTCAAAAACCGTGGCAAAGCGAAAAGCACGACTTACGGCGTAAGACTTTCACAAAACCATAATTTCGTGGCACAATCATGAATGTGTGAAAGAGGCCGCAGCCTGACACCGGAATCAGAGAACGGGTTTCCGGTGGATGTGGCGCCCACGGGATCACAATTGGGGGGATGAGTGGTGGCGGGCTGTTGGGGACCGCCCCCACTCAGCCTTTTTAACGGCCGTTTCTGAGCGTGATAATACAGCCGGGCGGTGTTACCCGCTGGTACTTTCCCGCCCGTGACTAAGATGGCTCCATGAACAGCCTTCGCAACCGCCGGTCCGTCCTCGCAGCCACCCTGGCTTCAGTTGCCCTTGCACTGTCGGCATGCGGCGGTGGTTCAACTCCCGCTCAGTCCGGTGGAGGGGATACCTCCCTGTCGGACGTGAAATCCAAGGGCGAACTGGTCATTGCCACGGAGGGCACCTACCGGCCCTTCAGTTTCCATGCCGACGGCGCAGGCGAGCTGACCGGATACGACGTAGAGATTGCCAAGGCAGTCGCAGAGAAGCTCGGCGTCAAGGCCACCTTCCAGGAAACCCAGTTCGACGGCATCTTCGCAGGCCTGGACGCCAAGCGGTTCGACACCATTGCCAACCAGATCTCCATTAATGACGAGCGCAAGGCCAAGTACGACTTCTCGACTCCGTACACTGTGTCCACCGGCGTGGTGGTCACCAAGTCCGATACCTCGGACATCAACAGCTTCGCCGACCTCAAGGGCAAGACCACCGCGCAGTCCTTGACCTCGAACTTCTACAAGATGGCCGTTGACGCCGGCGCCAACGTCCAGGCGGTGGAAGGCTGGGCGCAGGCAGCCACGCTGGTGCAGCAGGACCGCGTGGATGCCACCGTTAATGACAAGCTGACCTACCTCGACTACGCCAAGACCACGCCGGACTCCGGCCTGAAGGTCGCCGCAGAGGCACCGGACAAGACCGAGAGCGCGTTCGTCTTCCGCAAGGGTTCCACGGAACTGGCCAATGAAGTCAACAAGGCACTGGCCGACCTCCAGTCCGACGGAACCCTGGCAAAGATTTCGGACAAGTACTTCGGCGCGGATGTCACCAAATAGATGAACTGGGATCTCGTCTGGAGTTCCTTCGGCCCGCTCGTCACGGGCGCCGTCACCGGCACCATCCCCCTGACCCTGCTGTCCTTCGCGTTCGGCCTCGTGCTGGCGCTCGTGGTCGCGCTCATGCGGCTCAGCCCCAATATCGTGCTCTCCGGCATCGGACGTTTCTACGTCTCGGTGATCCGAGGCACTCCCCTGCTGGTGCAGCTCTTCGTGATTTTCTACGGCCTGCCGAACCTTGGCGTGAAGCTTGATCCGTGGCCCAGTGCCGTCATCGCGTTCTCGTTGAACGTAGGCGGGTACGCGGCCGAGATCATCCGCGCGGCCATTCTGTCGGTCCCCAAGGGACAGTGGGAAGCCGGACACACCATCGGCATGTCCGGCGGTCAGACCCTGGTCCGCATCATCCTTCCCCAGGCTGCACGCGTGTCCGTACCGCCCCTGTCCAACACCTTCATTTCCTTGGTCAAGGACACGTCACTGGCCTCGCTGATCCTGGTCACGGAACTCTTCCGCAACGCCCAGCAGATCGCGGCCTTCAGCCAGGAATTCATGATCCTCTACCTGCAGGCAGCCTTGGTTTACTGGGTCATCTGCCTCGTCCTCTCCACAGCGCAAGCTGCCGTGGAGCGGAGATTGGACCGCTATGTCGCCCACTGACGCACCCCCGCCTTCACAGCCTGCCGCGCTGGTCCTGGAAGCCCGCAACCTGGCCAAGGCCTTTGGCAGCAACGTGGTCCTCCGGGACATCGACCTGCAGATCCGCCGTGGTCAGGTGGTGGCCTTGATCGGACCTTCAGGCTCCGGTAAAACCACGGTTCTGCGGTCGCTGAACGGCCTGGAAATTCCCGACGCCGGCACTGTCACCTTTGGCGGCAACGGCGCCGAAGCCGGACTCGCCATCGACTTCGGCTCCAAAGTGGGCAAGAAGGACATCGCCGCCCTCCGTGACCGCAGTGCGATGGTGTTCCAGCACTACAACCTGTTCCCGCACATGACCGTGTTGAAGAACGTCATCGAGGGCCCGGTGCAGGTACAAAAGCGCCCCAAAGCCCAGGCTATCGAGGAAGCCGTGCGGCTGCTGGAAAGGGTTGGCCTGGGTGACAAGCGCGACGCCTACCCCTTTGAGCTCTCCGGGGGCCAGCAGCAGCGTGTAGGGATCGTCCGCGCCCTGGCGCTGAAGCCTCAGCTGCTCCTCTTCGACGAACCTACCTCCGCCTTGGACCCGGAACTGGTTGGCGATGTCCTGGGTGTCATCAAGGAACTCGCCGAAGAAGGATGGACCATGGTGATCGTCACCCACGAGCTGGCGTTCGCCCGGCACGTGGCGGACGAAGTCATTTTCATGGACGGCGGCGTGGTGGTTGAACGCGGACCGGCGGCCGAGGTTTTGCGGGCACCCCGCCAGGAACGGACCAAGCTCTTCGTCAAACGGCTCCAACACGACGTCTAGGCGCTGGACTGGCGTATCCTCGAAGGGGCTGCACAGCAGGGGAGCCGCGCTTCTTCGGTGCCCAGGTGGCCGCAACAGTCAGCAATGTGGGGGATGTGAAAACTGTGGATGCGACACAGCAACCGGCAGGAAAGACCAGCCGGCGTACGCCGATCATCATCGTGGTGGTGGCCCTGGTCCTCGCCGCCGGAGGCCTTGGCACCTGGTGGGCACTCTCCCGCCCGGAAGGGGCGCAGCGCGCCGATGTAGCCCGCCTGGACAAGCAACGGGTGATCGTGGACACCTCCATGAACCTCTACGACCCGTTGGTGCAGGACTTCACGGCCCGGTACACCAACGTGGTCTCCGAGAGCGCGGATGACCAGGAGAAGGAAACAGTTCTCCAGCAGGAGACGGAGCGGCTGCAGCGCGAGTCCCGCACCAACAGGGCACGGCTGGACCAAATGGCGGAGTCGCCGGCGCTTGGCGACGGCAGCCTTGCCGATGCCTTCAACCGCTTTAAGGAGCATTACGGAGCGGTGGTGGATTACAACGACCAGCGCATTACCAATACGGCCAACATCACCCGCTCGGTGGGAGGCCCCTGCGCACCCCTCCACGCTGACTTGAACGTCACAAGCCCGACATACGCCGAGGACTACGTGAAAACTGCAGATGCCTGCCTTGGGGCGCTGGCGGACGCGAAGGACACCTCGGATCCGGCCACGGTGGAGCTCCTGACGGGGATCGAAGGCGTTATCAAGGGCCAGCGCGATAAGCAGCAGGAGGTCCTGGACGCCACCAGCGAGCTCGAGCGCCTCGCCAAGCGGACCACCGCAGGTGTGGCCCTGCTGGACATCAACGATGCCCTGGGCAAGGTCAGGACCACGTATGAGACAGCCGTCAAGGAAAGCTCCAAGAAGCTTGTTGACGAGGCCAACAGCTCCAACGAGGAACTGGGGCGGGTCCTCAAGGAGCGGCTGGAACGGTTCGATGCCGCCGGCCAGGAGGGGAAATAGGCCATGACCATGGAACAGCCGGACACCACCACGGCACCCGCCCGCCGCAAGCGCAATCCTGCCCTTCTGATCATCGGCATTGCCGTAGCACTGCTGGTCATCGCCGCCGGCACCATAGTCGGCGTCACCCACTTCGCCGGAGAGCAGCGGAAAGAGAGCCTGTCCCTGCTCAAGGATGACCGGCTCAACGCACTCAGTGACGCGCGGGCAAAAGTCTCCCCTGCAGTCAACGCGTATTTGGCCGCTTACAAGGAAGCACGGAACGCGCCGGCGTCCCGTGCCGATGCGGAGAAGGCCAGCCAGAAGCAACGGGATGAATTCAGGCAGGCCTCCGATGCCGCGCGCGCCGCACTGCAGGACGTGAAGTCCAGCCATGGTTCCGGTGAAGATCCGGTGGGTGTGGCCTTACAGCAGCTGGTGGAGTCACACGAGGGCTACTTTGACTACATGGAAGGACTGGTCGACTCCTATCCCCTGTTCGAAGGTCTCTTCCGGGAAGGTGACGAGGCCGGATGCAACGGTCTGTTCGTGGGGTCCAAAGCGTCCAGCCTCCGTGAGCGCCAGACGCTGCTCGCCCAGGCAGCCGGCCCCTGCCGGAAAGCAGCAGGCGATCTGAAACAGTCAAAGAACGCAGCGTATGTAGAGTTTGCCCGAACGTTCGATAACCGGGTGGCTGAGCTGGAGGCCCACGCCGAAGTAACGGCGAAGTCCGAGGAAAGCTACACAGAATTCGTCCGGATCAAGGACGAATTCGAGACCAAGCTCGACGACGCCGAAGCACGCAATGCATCCGATGAGGAATACCGGAAAATCGCTGATGAGGCCAAGGCCGTGAACGCCCAAATACGCGCCAACAGGTCGGAGTTCGACTTTGCCGCGGACCGCTACCTGGACAGGGTACGGGAGATGCCTGACCTGGTGGGGGATGTGTTCTCCAAGAACGTGGCAGCCGACATCAAGCATTTTGACGCGGTCATCCCCTTGCGGGTTCAGGTCCTCAAGGATGTGGTGGACACCGAGCTGGTGGAGTAGCCCGCCGGTGGTTCCGGCGGGCCGTTCCTGCACTGCGAAGCGCCGTTCCTAGACTGCGAAGCGGAGCGTTACCAGCTGGAAGGGCCGGAGCTCCAGTTCGGCCGCGCCTTGGACCTCCTTGACCCCCGGGGTTTCCGTTGGCCTCTCCAGCAGGTCGGTGGCCGTCACGCCGGTTGAACCGAAGTTTGCCCGGACAATACCCTTGGAGCGCTGGCCCAGCGACTCGTACAGCCGCACGATCACATCCCCGCTACCGTCCTCCGCGAGCTTGACAGCCTCCACCACCAGCGCCGGGTTGGACACGGACAGCAGCGGCTCAACGGGCCGGGAGCCCCGGATGAAGCGCGGCTTGAGGTTGGTCCGGTAGCCCTCTTCCACGGCGTCGGCAATTCCCGCGCCCGGCCTGATGGACACGTCCAGGGTGTGCTGGCCCCTGTCCGCTTCGGGATCGGGGAACCGGGCCGAGCGCAGCAGCGAGACGCGTACCGTCGTCGTGGTTCCCGCGTCGTCCCGGACGGCGCGGGTGACATCATGGCCGTAACTCGAGCCGTTGCTGAGCGCCACACCGTAACCGGGCTCGGCCACGTGGATCCAGCGGTGGGCGCAGATCTCGAACTTGGCTGCATCCCATGACGTGTTGGTGTGGGTTGGCCTGAACACGTGGCCGAACTGTGTCTCGGACGCCGACCTGTCCGCGCGCACGTCCAGGGCGAAGGCGAGTTTGAGCATTTTCTCGCGCTCCTGCCAGTCCACGTCCGTGGAGATGGCCAGCGATTCAGCCCCGGCGTCGAGCGTGAGGCGCTGCGTGATGGTGGAGGAACCCACCCGCCGTTTGACGACCACGACGGCGCCCGTCGCCGTGCGTTCGAGCCCTACGGCGTCCGCCGTGGCCAGCGGAGTGACGTTGTGACGGTAGAACTCCTCAATATCCCAGGCATCCCACTCATTGGGGGTATCGCGGTACAGTTCCAGCAGGTTTCCGGCCTGGCCGGGTGCAATCGCGTCGCGGCCGCTCGCGTGGTCCACCAGGGACGTGAGCAGGCCGTTCCCGTCCAGGACCGCCCGGATCACGCCGTTGTCCAGCACAAAACCGCCATCGGTTTCAGTGCCGGAAACGGGAGCCCCGGCCCGGCCGGCCTGCCCCACTGCCAAGGGCGGAACCCCGAGGCGTTTGTGGGGAGCGGCATTGAGCAGGAACTCCGTGCCGCCCTGCCCCACCAAGGCCTGGGCGGCGTCGTTGATGATGGCTTCAAGGTCCCGTGAGATTGCCTCGTAGTTCCGCTCTGCGTCCTGGTGTACCCACGCGATGGAGCTGCCCGGAAGAATGTCATGGAACTGCTGCAGGAGGACAAGCTGCCACAGCCTCTTCAGCTCCTGCGTTGGATAGGTGTACTGCTCCCCCACGCGGATTGCGGCGGTGGTGCACCAAAGCTCGGCTTCGCGCAGCAGGTGCTCGCTGCGACGGTTGCCCAGCTTGGTCTTTGCCTGGCTGGTGTAGGTACCCCGGTGCATCTCCAGGTACATCTCCCCCACCCACACCGGCAGGTTGGAGTATTCAGCCTCCGCGGCCGTGAAGAAGTCCCTGGGGGTACCGATCGTGACCTTCGGTGAGCCTTCCAGGTCTTTGGTGCGGTGCGCAGCGGCCACCATTTCACGCGTAGGTCCGCCACCGCCGTCGCCATAGCCGAAGGGAACCAGGGACATGGTTCCCCGGCCATGCTCCCGATAGTTGCGCTCAGCGTGGGCGAGTTCCCGCCCATGAAGTTCGGCGTTGTAGCTGTCCACCGGCGGGAAGTGCGTGAACAGGCGTGTACCGTCGATGCCTTCCCACGAAAAAGTGTGGTGCGGCATGCGGTTGACCTTGTTCCAGGAAATCTTCTGGGTCAGGAACCACCGGGAGCCCGCCGCTTTCACGATCTGTGGCAGCGCGCCGGAGTAGCCGAAGGAATCGGGCAGCCATGCTTCCTGGCATTCGACGCCAAACTCCCGCTGGAAGAAGCTCTTCCCTTCCACGAACTGGCGGGCCATGGCCTCGCCGCCGGGCATGTTGGTGTCCGACTCCACCCACATGCCGCCTACGGGAACGAACTGCCCGGCTTTGACCTTCTCGCGGATCCGGACGAACAGTTCCGGGAAGTACTCCTTGATCCACGCCAATTGCTGGGCGGAGGAACACGAGAAGACAAACCCGGGGTCCTCGTCCATCAGGGCCACCACATTGGAGAAGGTCCGGGCACACTTGCGGATCGTTTCACGGACCGGCCACAGCCAGGCAGAGTCGATGTGCGCATGGCCGGTGGCCACCAGCTGGTGAGCAGAGGCGTATGCGGGCTGGCTGAGGACACCGGCCAGGGCCTCACGGCCGGCGGCGGCAGTCCCGGCGACATCGTCCGGGTCCATGATGTCCATCATCCGTTCCAGGGCGCGAAGGATGTCGTGGCGCCGGGGAAGCTCCATGGGGAGTTCGTGCATGAGGCCGCTCAAGGTCCAGATGTCCTGGTTCAGTTCCCAGACGGTCTCATTGAGTTCGGCGATGGCGATCCGGCCAAGGCGGTACCGCGGCTCATCACCCGAGGTTGCCTTGTCCCCCAGGGGTGTGGGCACGAAGGACCAGCCTTGCGCGACATCCGGGTTGGCCGCAGCCTCCACATAGAAGTCCACGGAGAGTCCGCCGCCGAGGAGTTTGAGGGGCACATGGTAGTTGCGGGGAGAGATGGCCTTGATGATGTTGCCGTCAGCCCGCCACGCGGTTCCTTCGCATTGGAACCCGGGGACATCGCTGTTGAAGCCGAGATCGACCACGATCTCCACCGCGGTGCCTTCCCGCGAACCCCAGCCTTCCGGGACCTCGCCCTGCAGGCGGAGCCACTTGGTGCTCCAGGCCTTGCCCCACTCAGCGCCGTGTTCCTGCGGGGTGAAGAGCTGGCGCATGGCTTCCGAAGCCGGAACGGGCTCCCCCGGGGCTTCCCAACTGCTCAATTCAAGGGGGACTGACCTGCCATAGACAGCAGGAAGGATGCGGTCCCGCACAAACCGGTCAAGACGCTGTTCAGTGATCCGGCGGTTGTCGTGCAATTAGTTCCCCTTAGGCTTTGCGGGCGTGGCTGGGCAGGGTTTCGCGTTTCCATTCGATGGATAAAATCTACGTCGTTCCAGCCCTATAGCCAAGTGACAGTGAGCTCTTCCAGCCCCCATCAGGCCGGATCACCGAGGATCCGGTCCCTTCCGGCGTAGACGTTGAGGCTCTTGCCGCGGCTGAAGCCCACCAGGGTTACCCCGGACTCTTCAGCCAGTTCGGCGGCAAGGCTGGAAGGTGCGCTGACGGCGGCCAGGACAGGAATCCCTGCCATGGCTGCTTTCTGCACCAGCTCAAAGGAAGCACGCCCGGACACCTGGAGGACGGTACCCTTCAGCGGAAGCAGGCCGGCACGCAGGGCCCAGCCCACCACCTTGTCCACCGCATTGTGCCTTCCCACGTCTTCCCGAAGGCAGAGCAGCTCGGACGTGCCGTCGTCGTGGATCCTGAAGAGGCCGGCAGCATGCACGCCGCCGGTTTTGTCGAAAACGGCCTGGGCCTCCCGCAGCCTGTCCGGAAGGGCGGCGAGTGCACGGACCGGAACGGTGACGCCGTCCTCCATCGGCGAGTGTCTGGATGATTTACGCACTGCCTCGATTGAATCCGTGCCGCAGATACCGCACGAGCTCGAGGTATAGACATTCCGGCCCGTTTCGGGGCGTACCACATCGGGCCTGAGCTGGGCATCGACCACGTTGAAGGTCTGCACCCCGTTTTCGTCCTCACCGGAACAGAAGCGTTCGGAAACCAGCTGGCCCGGCTCCCACACCACCCCTTCCGACACCAGGAACCCTGCCACGAGGTCGAAGTCGTCACCCGGTGTCCTCATGGTCACCGAAAAGGACATATCCCCCAGCCGGATCTCCAAGGGCTCCTCCACCGCCAGGACGTCTTCCCTGAAGCGCACAGGATGCTCCAGCGCCTGCGGCGAGCCGTCCAGGACGAACTTGTGCACCTTGCGGCGCTGGGTCACGCGTCCCACGTCAGGCTCCCGCCTCCTCATGCGGAATGAACCGGACCGTCATGGCCTTGTAACCGGGCGTGTTCGATTCGCGGGCCACCAGCTCGCGGTGCACCAATGCATTCGCCTCCGGGAAGTATGCAGCAGCGCACCCCCTGGCCGTGGGATAGGCCACCAGGCGGAACCTGTTGGCCCGGCGTTCCGTACCCGCGAACGTGGAAATGACGTCCACCAGGTCCCTGTCCTTGAAACCCAGCTCCACCAGGTCGTCCTCATGGACCAGGACCACGCGGCGGGCATCGGAAACGCCGCGGTACCGGTCATCCAAACCGTAGAACGTGGTGTTGTATTGGTCGTGGCTGCGGACCGTCTGCAGGATCAAGTGACCCTTGGGGGCCTCAAGGTACTCGAGTGGGCTGACCGAGAACCTCGCCTTGCCGATGTCCGTGGCAAACGTGCGGGTGTCGCGCGGCGGGTTGGGCAGCACGAACCCGTTCCTGCCGCGGACCCGGGTGTTGAAGTCCTCGAAGCCGGGGATGACACGGGAGATGTGGTCGCGGATGACGTCGTAGTCCTCGGCCATGGCCCGCCAGTCGACAGGGTGGTCATCGCCAAGGGTGGCCTGGGCCATGCGCGCCACGATCACAGGCTCGCTCAGCAGGTGTTCGGACACCGGATCGAGGCGGCCCTGCGTCTTGTGGATGACGGACATCGAGTCCTCCACGGAGAGGAACTGGCGGCCGGTGGGGTGTTTGTCGTCAGTGTCCGTGCGGCCCAGGGTTGGCAGGATCAGGGACGTCCTGCCGTGGACCACGTGGGCCCGGTTCGGCTTGGTGGATATGTGGACCGTGAGGTCTGCCCTCTTGAGTCCGGCCTCAAGGGCATGGGTGTCCGAACCCGCCGCGGCAAAGTTTCCACCCATGGATACGAACACATCAACCTCGCCCTTTTCCAAGGCGTGCTGGGTTTCCACGGAGTCGTAGCCGTGGTCCCGGGGCATCCGGAACCCGAACTCGGCATCCAGTGCGGCGAGGAACGATTCCTTGGGCTTCTCCCAGATCCCCATGGTGCGGTCGCCCTGGACGTTGGAGTGCCCGCGGACAGGACACGCACCGGCGCCGCGCTTGCCGAAGTTGCCCTGCAGCAGCAGGAGATTGATGATCTCCTTCAACGTATCCACTGAATGCGGTTGCTGGGTCAGTCCCAGCGCCCAGCAGATGATGGTCGCCTTGGACCGTGCCAGCATGCCCGCAATCCTGGTGATTTCATCGCGGGAAAGCCCGGTGGCCCGTTCAGTTTCGTCCCAGTCGAGCACCGAACGTGCCCGCGCATACGCTTCGAAGCCCTCCGTCTGCTTGCCGATGAAGGATTTGTCGACGACGGTTCCCGGGTTGCGCTTCTCTTCCTCCAGGAGCAGGTGGCCCAGCGCCTGGAACAGGGCGAGGTCGCCGCCTACCTTGATCTGGAGGAATTCGTCGGCGATGGTGGTACCCCCGCCGATCACGCCGTTGAGGGATTGCGGATCCTTGAAGTTCAGCAGGCCTGCCTCCGGAAGCGGATTCACCGCCACCACCTTGCCGCCGTTGTTCTTGCAGTCCCGCAGTGCCGACAACATGCGCGGGTGGTTGGTGCCCGGGTTCTGGCCCACCACGAACACGAGTTCGGCGTGGTGGATGTCTTCGAGCGAAACGGTCCCCTTGCCGATGCCGATGGTGGGGTTCAGCGCGCTGCCCGACGATTCGTGGCACATGTTGGAACAGTCCGGGAGGTTGTTGGTGCCCAGGCTGCGTGCGAACAACTGGTACATGAACGCTGTCTCATTGGCTGTCCGGCCCGAGGTGTAGAAGACGCAACGATCAGGAGTGGTGGCATTGATATGCTCCCCGATCAGGGCGAACGCCTCAGTCCAGGTGATGGGTGAGTAATGCGTTTCCCCGGGTCTGATGACCACCGGCTCCGAGATCCTGCCCTGGCTGCCCAGCCAGTATTCGGTTTTGTCTTCCAGCTCCGCGAGGGAGTGTGCTGCCCAGAAGTCCGCTCCCACCGTTCGCGTGGTGCTTTCCTCCGCGATCGCCTTGGCACCGTTTTCACAGAACTCGGCGGGGCTGCGGCGCCCTGTGATGGATTCGGGCCATGCGCAACCGGGGCAATCGAAACCGTCGCGCTGGTTCACCCTGAGCATGGAACGGACAGTCCGGGCGACCCCGGCCTGGGAGTAACCCCGTTCGAGTGCCACGGAAACGGCTTTGAGACCAGCCGCGGCGCGCTTGGGTGGATGGATCTGCAGGTCATCCTCGTTGATGTCCTGTTCTGGGGCATGCCTGTTCATACGTCCATCATGTCAAGGCTTCGGGCCCTGTGACCACCCGCGTCCGCCGGACGACTCAATCGTCCAGGGCACTCCAGTCGACGGGGCCGGAGGCAGCCTTCCTCTGCTGCCGGACGGGGGCCTTGCGGGGCTTGTCACCCGGCGGTTTGGGCACAGGCAGCGACTTTCCCCACGGCAGCGGGAATGCCGGCACCAGCTCACCCATCTGCACTCCGTGCGGCGGCACCACCATCACGCCATCGGCAGCAGCGAGGCCGCGCATCATTCCAGGGCCTGCGTGCTGCGCTGGCGATGCAAGGCCGTACACCAGCTTGAAGGGCATCAGCCGCGTCCGGCCGGGGTCGGCGTCGATCATGGCGCCGCACGGAACCTCACCGATGTCAGCAAGCTGCCCATGGCCCAGGGCCGCAAGCAAGGGCCCGCCGATGGTGAACAACGCCATCATGGCCGCCAAGGGGTTGCCCGGAAGGCCCAGAATATACCGTCCGTCCGGCAGTTCGGCAAGGACGGCAGGGTGTCCCGGGCGCATGGCGATGCCATCGATGAGCAGGTGTCCACCCAGCTCCGCCACCGCGCGCCGGAAATGGTCCGTTCCGGAGCGTCCGGTCCCGCCCGTGGTAATTACGACGTCGGCAGGCGGCTCCGGCGCTCCGCCCACCTCTGCTGTGACTTCGGCGGCGGTACCTGGCTCAACTTCCCGCAGCGCGGCCAGCCACTCTTCATAGCTGTCGCCCACCCGGACCTGCTCCCCCGGAATTCCGCCCAGCAGGCCCACCACGGCGCCCAGTTGGGGTCCGAAGGTGTCCCGGACCTCGCCTGGTCCGGGAACTCCGGCCGATACGACTTCCGAGCCCGTGAGCAGGAACCGCACCAGGGGTTTGCCGAGGACCACCAGCTCATCCAGGCCCGCGAGGGCCGCGAGGGCAAGATGCGCAGGGTTCAGGATGGTGCCTGCCTTAATCAGCACATCACCTTCCGCGGCCTCTTCCGCCGCTTTCCGGATGTGCTGCCCGTTGCGCGGCTCCCCGGGCTTGGCCCCTCCCCCGACGGTGAGGATCGGAAGGCCGTCCTCATCGGCGGTGATGACGCCGTTTTCACTGCGGAGCACCGCCTTGGCTCCGGGAGGAATAAGGCCTCCGGTGACAATGGGACTTGCCTGGTGCGGGGCCAGCCGCTGGCCGGGCTCATTCAGGATCCATGGACCGCTTCCGTTGACGGCCCAACCGTCCATGGCTGAGGACGCGTAGTGCGGCATATCCTGTAAGGCCACGGCGTCCTCGGCCAGGGTCCGCCCCAGGGCCGCGGAAAGAAGCACGGGGCCGGCAGGTATGGGAACAGCGCCATCGAAGGCCCGCTCGCGGGCCTCGTGCCAGGTGTGTGCTGCGTGGTGGCCCTGGTCCGGGGCCTCGGTCACTCCGCCTCGGTCCCCGTGCCGCCGCTGGTTTCCTTGGCGGCTTCAGGGTCCGCATACTGCTTGGCCACCTGGCGCGCGAGGTTCAGGGCAGCGGCCATCGCGGCGTCATCATCGGCCTGCCCGATACCCCGGGCCATGCCGGCAGCGTATCCGGCAATGAAGGTAGCCAGCGGGGCGGCCGGCCGGACCACGGAATGGGCCGCGACGCCTGCCACCGCAAGGACCTCGTTGACGTCCACCTCTACACCCTCAAGTTCAAAAGCCTGCAACAGCGCACGGCACCATTCCTCAAGCGTCTCGTCCTGGCTCTTCATGTCCGCCTCCAGTTTCTTGTCACGGTCCGGGCCTGTGTCCACGCCCAGGGCAGCCGCGTCCTCCCAGGTGTCCACGTCGTCGGTGGAACCAACAGGGACGGGCACTGCCAGCAGGTTCAGCCTAGCAAGCAGCCGGAATACCGAGGCGTTCGTTAACGTGCCGCTATCCGCGGCGGAGGCAATCTCCACCGCCAAGGCGTCCGTCCTGTAAATGCCCAGGAGGGGTTGTTGCCGCCCGTCCGCCGACACTGCCATTGCACCCTGCTTTCCGGAAGCCCGGGCGACCTGGTCGAGCAGTGTTCCCACGCCCCTGGCGGCATGCGGCATGTCGCATGCCAGCACCAACGTCCACGGAGCGGACCCACCCCCCGACTCCAACGCCGCCAAACCCGCAGCTATCGCAGCGGCCGGTCCTGCATACGCGGGTTCCTCGCGCGCCCTCAGCACCCCTGGAGGAAGGTCGGGGCCCGGCGGCCCAACCACTACTACCGAGCCCGCACCAGCGGCAGCCCGCAGTGCCAGCGAAAGGAGGGTGGCGCCGTCGTACGTCAATCCCTGCTTGGGCACGCCACCGAGGCGGGTGGCCCTGCCACCCGCCAGGATCACGGCATTGAACTCCATCCGGCCAGACTACCGCCACTGGCGGGAGCCCGGCGGAAATCGATCAGGCAGCCGACTCCGGCAACAAGAACGGATCCCAGTCCGGTGCAGGTTTCTCGAGTTCCTTGATCTGCCACGTAGTTCCTGTGGGAACGCCGGGCGTGAAACGGAGTTTCCATCCCATCTCGGCGAGTGTGTGGTCGCTCTTGGCGTTGTTGCATTTCAAGCACGCCGCAACCAGGTTTTCCCAGGAATCCGCGCCGCCCCTGGACTTGGGGTGGACGTGGTCTATGGTGTGTGCTGTTTTGCCGCAGTAAGCGCAACGGTGTCCGTCACGGCGGAGGACTCCGCGGCGGCTCACAGCTGTGATCCTGTTGTAGCGGGGACGGATGTAGCGGTTAAGGAGAATCACGGTGGGGCGACCCAGGATTTCCTGCGGCCCGACGACAGGCTCGTCGCCTTCGGCCACTACGCTTGCTTTTCCGGCCAGCACAAGGACCAGCGCCCGGCGGAAAGTCACTACCGCCAGCGGTTCATATCCAGCATTCAGAACGAGTGTGCGCATGCACGTACCTCTTCACGGCCGCACCCGTCAGGGGCACGAGGGCCGGCTGCCCTCTGCATGTACGGGCTGTGGATCGACAAGACAAGGGTAAGCACTTATATGCCATATCAACGAATTATTCTGTTGATTCCCCTGTGGTGTCGGTCAATGTTCACGTGCGGGACACCTGTTCCCGGGCAAACGTGGCGGCGTTAAAACGAGGAAACCCCGCAGGCGTTGTGCCTGCGGGGTTCCCTTGGGATGATCGATCAGCCGTTGACCCGGATGAAAACGGGGCCTGAGCCGACATTTGCACTGAACAGTGCGGTGGTGGATCCGTTCCATCCGCCGTGCACTGCCATGCCGTTGCCGACGTAAACGGCAATGTGTGCCATTCCGCCGTAGCCGCCGTTGGCGTAGTAGATCAGGTCTCCCGGCTGCGCTTCAGCTGCGCTCACCGTGCGTCCCAACGAAAGGTAACCGGCCGGCCAGTCGTGGAAGTTGATTCCCACAGCCGCAAGGGAGTTGGTCACCAGCATGGTGCAGTCCTGCGTGACACCCAACTGTGCGTAGGCTGCCGCGGCGATCGCGGCACCCAGGCCGCTGGAGGCGGCGGGAGCCTTGGTGGCAGGGGCCGCAGTGCTGACCGAAACATTGGCCGCACCGGACTGCGTGGTGGCACCGGAAGCGGCTTTGGTTTCAGCCTTTGCGGGAGCCTTCTCCACCACGGGAGCCGGAGCTTCAACCGTCGTGACGACGGGGCGCTCGTAGGAGATGGCCACGGTGGAATCGGCTGCAATGGTTGCCTGGGCAACGGCCTGCACGTCGAGTGTCGTGGTGGCGGTGGACTCGCGCTGGATGTTGGTGTCGGCCGCGTTGGCAGCAACACCACTGGTCAGGACCAGGCCTGATGCAGCGGCGATAACGGCTGCCTGGCGGCCAACGCCGCCTGCATTGCCGCTGACGGCCTTGGCGATGACGGCGATGGAGCTGGTCTTGGGGGCCTCAGCGCGGTGCCGTGCATTCTTGTTTGCACTCGTCATGGTTACTCTCTTTTGTCGTATCCGGACGCGGTTGGGGACGCGTCCGGTTCGGCAGGCCAGCACTTGGGGGGCATGCTGGCTTGCCCCGAACGGGATGTGCTAGCCGAGGGTGTAGAACGAGGAGCTGCCGGTGGAAGCCACCGAGTGGAGCAGCGTGCCCTGGCTGGGGTTGAGGGCGCTGATCATCATGCCGTTGCCAACGTAGATGCCCACGTGGGCTCCACCGTTCTGCATCACCAGGTCACCGGGAGCCGGCGTGCTGGTGGGCTTCATGGCGGTCCATGCGTTGACGCGGGGGATGCTGATGCCGGCCTGGGCGTAAACCCACTGGGTGAAACCTGAGCAGTCCCAACCGTTGGGGCTGGTGCCGCCCCAGACGTAGGGGTGGCCAATGCCGGTGTAGGCAATGGCGGCGAGGCCCGAAGCGGCTGCGCTGGAAGCGGAGTCCTTGGCCTTGGAAGACTGGGCCGTCACTGCAGCACCGCTGGTGGAACCACCGTTGCCGGCCTGCGTGCGGGTGGTCTGGGAAGCGCGCTGGACCTTGGGGGCTTCCTTGGTGGCCACGACGGGGCTTTCGAAGGAAACCGTGGCGGTGGGCTCGGCGGTAACCACTGCGGTGGTCACGAGCTGCTGGGTGCTTGACGATTCCGACTTGGAGACGTCGGTGTCAGCTGCCTGGGCGGGCATTCCAACGCTGAGGACAAGTCCTGAAGCTGCGGCCAGAACGGCGGCCTGGCGTCCTACGGTGCCTGCATTGGTGGAAACAGCCTTGGAAAGGTTGTTCAAAGGGTTCGTGCGAACCGTTTCGGCGCGGTGGCGCGCAGGGGTAGTGCGTGAAGACACGAAGGTAGCCTCTCCCAATGCCTGCGAGGTGAGCTGTCGGATTCGGATGGGAGTCATCCGGCCGCTCCGCTTCAAGGAAGCTTTGCGACTTAACCCCTAGGCCTTCAAAAAAGGCCGGAAGTGGTTCCCCCGCCCCTGCCAGACGAATTTTGCGAACGGACCCTGGATGGTGGCAGAGCTAGGCAATCCACCCAAGTGCATCGGCTCCCTGGAAGCCGATGCGATTTAGACGGTACAACAGAAGTGCTTCAATGTCACATTCAGATCACGGGGCGTGTCACAAATGCGAGAGACGACCATCAGCTCTGGCTCAGAGCCAACCCATGGGGTCAACGACTTCGCCGTTGACCTGGACCTCGAAGTGGAGGTGGCAGCCGGTGGAGGCGCCGGTGGTGCCGCTCAGGGCAACAGTGTCTCCGCGGCTGACGGTCTGGCCGACCTTCACGCTGAACGACGACAAGTGGTTGTACGTGGTCTCGAGGCCGTTGCCGTGGTCTACCACCACGCGGTTGCCTCCACCGTACTCGTGCCATCCGGCGAACGTGACCTTGCCGGCTGCTGCCGCATGGACAGCGGTGCCGCACTGGGCCACAAAGTCCTGCCCGCGGTGGAAGTCGCCGGCGCCGCCCGTGAGGGGGCTGATGCGGTAGCCGAACGGAGAAGCCGTGCTGAGCGTGTCCAGCGGGCTGCCCAGGCTGCCGACGGATGAGGCACGCTGGATGCTCTCGGCAGATTGTGCACTCAGGAGCTGCTTGAGCTTGCCGTCAGGATCCGCCGCAGTAGCAACGGCTGCGCGGCTGAAATCGATCTTGGCCGACGCTTCCGCGGAAACCTCGGGCTGGCTGCCGCCCGCGAGTGTCAACGCGGCCTCGGTCTGGCCCGACTCGGAGGTGGCCATCACCGGACTGGTGGCCGGCAGACCGACAGTCAGGGCAAGGCCGGTGGCGGCAAGCGCTACACCGGCTTTCTGCCCGACGCCACTGGCTGCGGCGAAGTCGGCAACCTGGCGCAACGGGCTCTTACGGCGGCGCACCTGACGCTGGGTGTCGCGGGGCCGGATCTCCGTTACGACGCGGGCTGGCCGCAGCTCAGTAGCGGGGCCGGTCGCGCGTCGGCGGCCCCTGGCGTTCTGCGATGTCAAACTCTGTTCCTCTCTGAAAAGCCTGCGAAGTTAGCTGTCGGATTCGGATCAGAGAGTTCAGACCCGGCCCGCACAAAGCGCACACGGCACACAGGTATCCCAGGAGGGACTTGCGTCAGTAGGCACTTCTGCTGCGGGCTTCACCCCAAGGCTGCTTCTTTAGACAGCCGCTTGTGGTTCCCCCGCCTCTGCCAGTGGTGGATGGCACACCTGATCTGCTGGCAGAGTTCGGCTCCAGATCAGGTAACGCTTTGGTATCAGCGCTAGTAGATAACTATAGGGGATTAAAGCCCGCAGTAATAAATTCGTTATCTACAGAAACGGGGCGTGGCGGAGCGAGCCCATACCACTTCCTGCGGAAAAGTGCAGGTCACACGCTGGCGCTGATCCCAAAGGTGAGATCCGCCACCCCGCCGGACGCACCGGGCGGCGCCCCGGGCATGAGTTCAGTTGACGGCGACGAAGACGTGCGCTGCGACTTCCGGCGGCAGCTCCAAGGCGCCTTCGATACCGGGTACGCGGACCGAGATGTATTCACCCACGCGTTCGAGCGAGACGGCAGCGCCAGGGCGGATGCCGCCCTCGTCAAGCTGGGTCAGGAGCTCGGGCTCCACCTGGATGGGCTCGGCCAGGCGACTCACCACGACACGGGAGTCCGAAGCGTATCCGTCCATGGCCTGCAGGAGGTTGACATCACCGCGTTCCAGCGGCTGGCCACCCAACCCGCCCAGTGCTTCCAGGCCGGGAATCGGGTTGCCGTACGGAGATTCAGTGGGGTGTTCCAGGAGTTCGTAGAGCCTGCGCTCCACCCGCTCGCTCATGACGTGCTCCCACCGGCACGCTTCATCGTGGACGTAGGCCCAGTCCAGGCCGATCACGTCGGCAAGGAGGCGTTCAGCCAGGCGGTGCTTGCGCATGACCTCGGTGGCGCGCTTGCGGCCGACCTCCGTCAGTTCCAGGTGGCGGTCATTGGAGACAACCACCAGGCCGTCGCGCTCCATGCGGCCAATGGTCTGGGAAACCGTGGGGCCTGAGTGGCGGAGGCGTTCGGCGATGCGTGCGCGAAGAGCAACAATGTTCTCCTCTTCAAGCTCCAAAATGGTCCGAAGATACATCTCAGTGGTATCGATCAGATCCGTCATCCAGCTCAGCTCTCCTCGAACGCAGTTCTTGCGTAATCTCCACCGTACCGCGTCCCGGGCAAGTCCGTCGGTGCACAACCTCCGGCTCAGGAACGCCAAACCTTAGCCTAGCTTATTTGGAATTACTCTTGATAATTTCACTCTGCGACCGGGCCTTCGGAGCCGGCGCCGTTCCACGTGGCGGACTATGACAACCGGAGGTTAGTGCCCGCCCTCCCCGTCAGGCAGAATTGGGGAGTCGAAGGGGCAGCTGATGCCACCTGCCACCTCCCCATCTTTGACCGAAACACATTGGAGCCACCGTGAGCGACAACAGCATCACCATTCCCGCCGACCTGCTGCCCAAGGACGGCCGCTTCGGTGCAGGACCGTCCAAGGTCCGCCCGGAACAAATAGAAGCCTTGTCCGCTGCAGCGAAGAACATCCTCGGCACCTCCCACCGCCAGGCTCCGGTCAAGAACCTTGTGGGCTCGGTCCGCGAGGGCCTCAGCCAGTTCTTCCGCGCGCCCGAGGGCTACGAGGTTGTCCTGGGTGTGGGCGGATCCACTGCGTTCTGGGATGTTGCTGCGTTCGGCCTGGTGGAGAAGAAGGCCCAGCACCTCTCCTTCGGCGAATTCGGTTCCAAGTTCGCTTCGGCCACAAACAAGGCCCCGTTCCTGGACGAGTCCTCCATCATCAAGTCCGAGCCCGGAACGCGTCCCGCGCCCAGGGCAGAGGCCGTCGTGGACGTCTATGCCTGGCCACAGAACGAGACCTCCACGGGCGTTGCCGCGACGGTCAAGCGCGTGGACGGCGCCGATGAGGGCTCACTGGTGCTGGTGGATGCCACCTCCGCTGCCGGCGGCCTCGACGTTGATGTTGCGGAGTCGGATGTCTACTACTTCGCACCCCAGAAGAACTTTGCCTCGGATGGCGGCCTGTGGCTGGGCCTCTTCTCCCCCGCTGCCCTGGAGCGGGCAGCCCGCATCAAGGCCGGCGGCCGTTGGATTCCCGACTTCCTGGATCTCCAGACGGCCATCGACAACTCCAAGCTGAACCAGACGTACAACACTCCGTCCCTGACCACCTTGGTCACCTTGGACGCGCAGGTCCAGTGGCTCAACAGCAACGGCGGCCTGGACTTTGCCAGCAAGCGCACGGCCGATTCCGCCAGCCGCGTGTACTCCTGGGCCGAAGCCTCCGAATACGCCACGCCGTTCGTCGCCAACGCCGAGGAACGCTCAAACGTCATTGCAACCATCGACTTCGACGATTCGATCGATGCCGCTGCCATCGCCAAGGTGCTGCGCGCCAACGGAATCGTCGACACCGAGCCTTACCGCAAGCTTGGCCGCAACCAACTCCGGATTGCCACCTTTGTTGCGATCGAGCCGGACGACGTTTCCGCCCTGCTGGCGAGCATCGACTACGTGGTCGGGGAACTGAAGAAGTAAGAGCACACAAAAGCGGCGCTGGCCAGGATCTCCCGGCCAGCGCCGCTTTTGTGTTTATGGGCGTCAGGTTTGCTGAGCGTCAGTTTTGCTGGCCTTGCGGCGCGGCTTCAACGTCCTCAAATGCCGTGTCCGGCTCGTCGGACTCGTCGTCGTCGTCTTCGTCCGACTCAGCCTGGACCGCCTCGTCCTCGGCTGCCTGGACCGACTCCTCGGAGATTTCGTCGGTGGTCTCCTCCACCAGCGGCGTTTCATCTTCGGGCCGGACCCGTTTGGCCCAGGGCACCCACTCCGGCGCCAGGATGGAGTTGTCGGAGGGCAGGAGACCGAGTTCGCTGACGGTGACAACCTTGGAACGCGAATTGCGGGTCACCACTGCGAACCACTGCCAACCCCCATAACCGGGAAGCCTTGATTCGAAGAGGTGGGTCACCACGCGTTCACCTTCGGACTTTGCTCCCAGATGCTCACCGATCTCAGCCGGCTTTGCGATGGTCTGCACTGCCTCCCGGGCAACCCCGACGGCGGCAGCCAGGAAGGCGTCCGGCTTGCCTGTGCGCCACACCGGTACGCCTGCGCGCGGCTTGGCCGCGGCCGGCCTCCGCCCGGCGGCTGCCCCGTTTCCGGGAGCCGTCACGGTCCCAGGAGCCTGGCCGTCGGCAGCGGCGTCCACGGCGGTGGCCTGGACGTCCTCTCCGGACGTCGTGTCCTGCGCGGATTCCGATGTCATGGCGTTCCTAGGCTTCCAGCTCGTCGGCAACCTTGCGCAATGCCATGCCGATGGCCTTTGCCTTGTTGCCTTCGGGGTACTTGCCGGAGGACAACGTACCGGACAGGTTGTCCAGGACCGTCACAAGATCCTGCACCAGGGGTGCCAGATCCTTGGCGTTCATGCGCTTTGCCTTGGCAATGGAAGGAGTCTTGTCCAGGACACGCAGGCCCAGGGCCTGCGCGCCGCGGCGTCCGTCAGCCACGCCGAACTCCACACGCGTACCGGCTTTCAGCTCGGTGACGCCTGCGGGCAGGGACGTCTTGGGCAGGAAAACTTCCTGGCCGTCTTCGGCCGCGAGGAATCCGAAGCCTTTTTCCTTGTCATACCACTTGACCTTGCCGGTGGGCACCTAATCAACCTTCTTCGTTCTTGCAATGCGGAGACACGCCCAGCCACCACCGCATCCACAGGGTTCTGCGGGATCAGGAGTGACGGCTCGGTCCGTGTTGGTCTGTTCCTTCAAGGTTATCCTGCCTGGCCCCCTATTCCCGCTTCCCCGTGCCCGAACGCCGCCTGTCCCGGCCGGGCCACCGTCATGCCGGCGTCACAGTAGGCGCGGGATGCTGCGCTGACGGGGCGTGTGAAGTGGCCGCTGCTGCTAGCGTTGGGGTATGACTTCCCCGGGTTACCGCCGCCCTTTGACGATCATTGCCGCCGTGGTGGCAGTGCTTTCCCTGGCCGCTGTCGGAGCCGTGATGGCCATTGCATCAAGCGGCGGGCAGGCTCCCGCCTGGATCATGTCAACGGCCCTGTACGGCCTTCCGGTTGCGTTCATGCTGGCAGCAGTGATCCTGGTGGACGCCGTCCGCCAGCGCCGCCGCCACTAAGTTCCGCTGTCTGCCGGACACGGGCCGGACAGTTCGTAACCAGTCCCGTGCCGGGCGGCTGCGACCAGTAGCCACAGGACAGGCAGGACCGGCCCCATGGCGGTAACGTTGGATTGATGTCCCTCATTCGCGCGCTCAGCAAGGAACTGGAAGCGCGCAGCGACAATTCGCTGCGGGCTCTGTTTGCCGCGCGGCCGGACCTCATCACCCCCATGGCACCTGATTTCGCCGCCCTGGCTGCCCGGGCCAGCGCCCGGGTCAGCGTCCAGCGCGCCCTGGAGCGGCTCACCAAACCCGAGATGCAGGTCCTCGAGGCGCTGCACCTGTGCACCAACACCGACACGGGGCACAGCGTCCCGGCAGCCGGGCTGAAGAAAGTCATCGCCGGGTCCACGCTCTCGGCGCTCGAACCCATCCTGCTGAAGCTGCAGGAACTAGCCCTGGTTCACCGGGCCGACCCGCCCGCCGGATCGAACGGCAACCCGCGCCAGCGTTTCTACCTTCCTGTCGGCAGCCTGAAGGACGTGATCGGTATCTACCCGGCCGGTTTGGGCCGCAGTTATACCGAACTGGTCCGGCTCCAACCGGCCTTTGCACAGCGGGCGGTCCAGTTGGTGGGCGAACTCCACCAGCACGGCCTGGGGATCCAGCCGGCCAGCACGCCCATGGATGCGGCCCTTTCCCTGCAGCGGTGGACATCGACGCCTGAAAGCGTGCACGCCATCCTGTCCACAGCTCCGGAGCGGACGGCCGGCCTCCTGGAAAAGTTCGGCAGCTGGGCCATGGGCGCGGTTCCCCAAGCGCAACGGCGGGCCTCCGTGACCCACGAAAGTGCCGACGTCGGACCCGTTGACTGGCTGCTGGCCCGCGGTCTGCTGGTCCCGTTGGATGCCGGCCACGTTGAGTTGCCCCACAGCGTGGGGCTTGCCCTCCGGGGCGGCGCGATCGTGAACGACTTCACCTTGACTCCACCGGTCCCCGAGCTCGGGCACACCAGTGCGGCCCTGCGGCGGAACGCTGCGCTCGGCGCGATTGCCGAGACCTTGCGGTTGACCGGCGAGATCCTGTTTGCCGTCCGGGAGCAGCCCTTGGCCACGCTGCGCAGCGGCGGCGTGGGGGTGCGGGAACTGCGCAGGCTCGCCGAATCCATCCGCTGCGGGGTTCACGAGAGCGCCATCCTGCTGGAATTCTGTGCCCTGGCCGGCCTGTTACGGCTGGATGTGGACAGCTCCACGTGGGTGCAGCCGCCATCGCTCGAATGGCTGGCGCTGTCCCGCCAGGAGCAGTGGCTGTGGCTCGTGAACGCCTGGCTGGCCAGCGAGCGCGCCCCGTCCATGGTCGGCCAGCCAATCGGGGGCTCGGGAGGACACCAGGGGTCGGCCGCCACCACCATCAATGCCCTGTCCGCTGAGGCCCAACGGCCGGACGCACCGGTGGTCCGCCGCAGGGTACTGGAGATCCTCAACGAACTCACGGTGGAAGCGGCGGCCCCCGACGGGAAGGCACCCGTTCTGGACGCCCGGGCAGTTCTTCAACGGGCCGAGTGGGCGCAGCCGAGGATGTCACGGCGTTTCAGTTCGCTGGTGCGCGGCATTCTCGAGGAAGCGACGCTGCTGGGCCTGATGGGGTCAGGGGCCTTCACCCAGCCCGGGTCGGCAATCGCCAACGGCCAGCCCGAGGAAGCCCTTGCGATCCTCGGCGAGCACCTCCCCGCTGCCGTGAACCACATCCTGCTGCAAGCGGACCTCACCGCAGTGGCGCCGGGCTACCTTGCGCCCGAGCTCAGTGAAACCCTGCTGCTGATGGCTGACGCTGAAGGACAGGGTCCGGCATCCATCTACCGTTTCTCTGCCGGATCCATCCGCAGGGCGCTCGACGCCGGCCAGGACGCCGAATCGCTGTTGACGTTCCTTCGCGAGCACTCGGCCACCGAGGTGCCCCAGCCGCTGGCGTACCTCGTGCAGGACACTGCCTCACGCCACGGCCGGCTGCGGATCGGCAGCAGCGCCAGTTTCATCCAGAGCGATGACGAGTCCGCGATCGCCGAACTGCTGCTTGAGGCCCGGACGTCAGTCCTCAGCCTGGTGCGCATTGCCCCGACCGTGCTGACGTCCTCGGCCAGCCCCCGCGAAACCGCCCGCGTCCTCCGCGAGCTGGGACTCTCACCTGCCGTGCAGGAGGCCGAACCCGCCGTCGTGCGCTTCAAGCGGACCACCGCGGTGCCAGGCAGCGGCCGCCCGGTCTACAATGCTCCGCGGACGGCTCCGCCGGATGACGACGTCGAAGCGCAGTTGTCGGTCCTGCGGCAACATCGCGGGGTCCCGGCTGACGGAACGGGCGAAGCGTCCACCCAACTGGGCCTGGAGACCCTGCGGAAGGCGATCCGGCTCAAACAGGCCGTCACCATGAACGTGGTGGACAGCTTGGGGAATGCCAACACGGAGACAGTTGTTCCTGTTTCCGTCTCCGGTGGGCGCGTCAGGGTCTTCGACCCGGGCAAGGACACCGAGCGGGTACTGTCCATCCACCGGATCATTGATGTTGAACCCGCAGGAGACCTGCACACCTAACAGCGCTCCCGGGATGCCGGGATAGTGAGGAACCAAGAGTGACCGACGGTCCGCTGATCGTACAGAGCGACAAAACCATCCTGCTGGAAGTCGACCATGAGCTTGCCACCGAGGCGCGGCACGCCATTGCGGCCTTCGCGGAGCTCGAACGCGCGCCCGAACACATGCACAGCTACCGGCTCACGCCCCTGGGCCTATGGAACGCGCGGGCGGCAGGCATCGATGCCGAGCAGGTCCTGGACACGCTGCTGAAGTATTCACGGTTCCCGGTTCCGCATGCTTTGCTCATCGACATCGAAGAGACCATGTCCCGCTATGGCCGGCTGCGCCTGGAAAAGGATCCCCAGCATGGGTTGGTGATGCGCACGGATGACTACCCGGTGCTGGAGGAAGTGATCCGGGCCAAAAAGATCGCGCCGCTGCTGGGACCCCGTATCGACGGCGAAACCGTGGTGGTGCACTCCTCCCAGCGCGGCCAGTTGAAGCAGCTGCTGTTAAAGCTCGGTTGGCCCGCCGAGGACCTGGCCGGCTACGTGGACGGGCAGCCGCACCTGATCATGCTGGACGAGTCCGGTTGGCAGCTGCGGCCCTACCAGAAGGTGGCCACGGAAAACTTCTGGGCCGGCGGCAGCGGCGTCGTCGTCCTTCCCTGCGGGGCGGGCAAGACATTGGTGGGCGCCGCAGCCATGGCGACGTCCTCCACTACCACGCTCATCCTGGTAACCAACACCGTGTCGGCGCGCCAATGGAAGGATGAACTCCTCAAGCGCACGTCCCTCACGGAGGACGAGATCGGCGAATACTCAGGGGCTGTCAAGGAAGTCCGGCCCGTTACTATCGCCACGTACCAGGTACTCACTACCAAGCGTGGCGGCCTTTACCCCCACCTGGAACTGGTGGACGGCCACGACTGGGGCCTGATCATCTATGACGAAGTCCACTTGCTCCCCGCCCCCATCTTCCGCATGACAGCGGATCTGCAGGCCCGGCGCAGGCTGGGCCTCACCGCGACGCTTGTCCGCGAGGACGGGCGGGAAGGCGAGGTATTCAGCCTGATCGGCCCCAAACGCTACGACGCACCGTGGAAGGACATCGAATCCCAGGGTTACATCGCCCCTGCCGACTGCGTGGAAGTGCGGGTGGACCTCCCCCGGGATGAACGCGTTGCCTACGCGATGGCCGATGATGCGGACAAATACCGGCTCTGCGCCACGTCCGAAACCAAGACCGGCCTGGTGGAACGGATCGTGGAAGCCCACCGTGGGGAACAGCTGCTGGTGATCGGGCAGTACATCGACCAGTTGGACGAGATCGCCGAACGGCTGGACGCACCGCTGATCAAGGGCGAGACCAGCGTCAAGGCGCGGCAGAAACTCTTCGATGCTTTCCGTGCCGGAGAGATCCAGACCCTGGTGGTTTCCAAGGTGGCCAACTTCTCGATCGACCTTCCCGAGGCCTCGGTCGCCATCCAGGTATCCGGTTCGTTCGGATCCCGCCAGGAAGAAGCCCAGAGACTTGGCCGGCTCCTGCGTCCCAAGAAGGACGGCCGTGCCGCGCGGTTCTACTCCTTGGTGGCCCGTGACACCCTGGACCAGGAATTTGCCGCGAAACGCCAGCGCTTCCTGGCCGAACAGGGCTACGCCTACCGGATCATGGATGCCAAGGACATCGGCAACGACGTAGGGACCGGGCGCGATACAGGAACGGATGAATAACCCGCTTCCCCTTGCCAACAATCTCCAGCAACTTTACGATTCGGAATGTAGCTCTCCGCCCGAATGGGCTGCCCCTGGTCCAGGCAGCCCGGCGGCCAGTCGTCGGCAGTGGGGGTAGCCCGCAGCCAGGGTGCCGGCGATTCAAGGCCTTGAAGAATCTGTGAAGTCATTGCCAGAGGATTCCCCATGCGTAAGACCCTCCTGGTCCTTGCGGCCATCATCTTGTTGTCATCACTTGCCCAATTGTTGTTTGCCGGATACTTCCACTTCCAAAACACCATCGAAGCCCAGCGTGAAGCCGGGGTCTACCACGTGGTGAACGGCCAGTATGTGCTGCGCTATACGGCCCTGCTGGCGGTCATCGTTGCCGCGATCGCCCGGCTGGGTTCCAGGACCATCTGGCTTGCTGCCGGGATCTTCCTGCTGACCTGGTTCCAGTTGTTCATCTTCATCATCGGCGGAATGCTCACCGGTTCCTCCGAAGATTTCATTACGCCGTCAGGCTCCTGGGTGGCAGCAATCCACCCAGTCTCCGGATTGCTGATCATCTTCATGTCCTACTGGCTGTTCAACCGGGCACGAGCCGCTGCGCTCAACCCGCAACCACTGCCGCCGAGGACCACGTCACCTGATGCTTCGGCATCGTCCGCTGCTTCCTGACCTGCGCGGCAGTGAACACCGCGCAGTTGCTGGCAGCTGACCTGGTGCTGGCGGTCGCGGCCGCCGCCACCTGGACGGCCGCTGCTTGGCAGACGGTCTCTGCCACCTCACCACGACGCCCCCGCCTGCCCCTTGCGGCGGACGATGGGCCGACGGTGGGGAACCGGCCGGTGCCGGCCGGGCCGGTGACGTCCGGGCCGGCAGTGGGGGCCCGGCCGGCAGTGGGGGCCGCGCCGAGGGCGGCGAACCGGCCGGCGGACATTGCCCTGCTGCTGACTGCCGCCGCCGTGATTGCCACGACGGCCCGGTATGCCCTGCTTCCCGCCTTGGCGGCGGGCGGCTGGTGGTTTGCGAACGAGCGCATCACCATCAGCCTGCCCCTGACCGCCCTTCCCGCGGCTTGGGCCGCGATGGCCGGTGTTCCGTACTTGCTGAGGAGACGGAACACCGGCTCGGACTCTCACGAAGGCGCCGCCCCACCTGCCATCGACGGCGCCCCGGGAAAGGAAGCGGCAGTCCTCTCGCTGACAGCGGCGGCCGCTTCTGCCCTGGCTTCCCTGGCCGTGATCCTGGTGCTGGGCCCGTTCCCGGCTCCATGGACGGTGGTCGTACTGCTGCTGCTGACCGCAGGGGTGGTTCTGCTGGTGCGGCTTGCCCTCTTCAGCGGCACATCCCGGAAGAAGAACACGGGCCTTGCGGCCCACACATCCGTTCGGCGACCTGTTGGGGCGCGGCGTGAACTGGGGTGGGGTGGATTTGGGCGGCGGGGCCGCCCCAAGCCCGCTGCAGCCCTGGCAGGACTGATGGCCTGCACCCTCCTGGGGTCCGGTGTCTTCGCGTGGCTTGGCAGCCGCTCGGCCGATGGCGCCGTGATCGCGGCAGCCGTGGGGCATCACGACGGCGGGACGGCACCGACCTTCGTTGGTCCCACGCCGGTGACTGCCCTCCTGGGCAACGCGCCCACTGACGCCGTGGTCCGCCGTTACGAGGTCACCGCCCGGACGGAAACAGTCACCTTGCCATCCGGGCAATCCACCGAAGCGTGGACGTTCGGAAGCCTGCCGGGCCCTGCCCTGGAAGCAGACCTCGGCGACGTCATGGAAGTCGAACTCAAGAACCGCGACGTCGCTGCCGGAGTGACGCTCCACTGGCACGGCTACGACGTTCCCAATGCCATGGACGGCGTAGCCGGGGCAACGCAGGACGCTGTGGCTCCGGGAAAATCGATGACCTACCGTTTCGTGGCCGCACAACCGGGTACGTACTGGTATCACACGCACCAGGATTCAGCCGAGGGAGTCCGCAAAGGGCTCTATGGCACGTTCGTCGTGCACGACCCGACCTTGCCGCGCGCAGACAAGGACATAGTGGTGGCCGGACACGACCTCGACGGTCTGGGGATGCTGGGCTCCTCAGACCGTACCAGCGAACATGGGGCGGTGCCGGGCTCCACCGTCCGGGTCCGCCTCATCAACACCGACTCCCTGCCGCAGCGATACCTGGTGGAGGGCACTAAGTTCAAGGTTTCGGCGGTGGATGGTACTGCCGTGAACCAGCCACCAGACGTCTCAGGCAAGCTCCTGCGTATCGGCGCCGGTGGCAGGATCGACATCGACTTCACGATGCCCGCTGCCGCGGTGACCATCCGTTCGGACTCTGCGGCCAGCGCCGCCGTCGTCGTTTCACCAGGGCCTCCCGCCGGCAGTCCTCCCGGGGAGCCGGCCGGCAGTTCTCCCGGTCAGCCGGCCGCGGGGCAGCCGGCTGAGGCGATTCCGGCCTCAGTGTTTTCCACGACTCCCGTGCTGGACCTGCTCCATTACGGAGTCCCTGCGGCGGACGCCAAGACCATTCCGGATATCACCCGGGAGGAAGTCGTGGTGCTGGATCGTCAGTTCCGGTTCGTGGACGGCGTGCCGCGGTACGCCTTCACTGTCAACGGTGCTGCCTATCCCCTGGTGCCTGCCATGGAAGTGGCCATGGGCGACACCGTCAAGGTCACGGTGGTCAACAGGACCGCCGAACCCCATCCCATGCACCCCCATGGCCACCACGTGCGCGTCCTCAGCAGGAACGGCCAAGCTCCCACCGGTTCGGCGCTTCATCTGGACACTGTGGATGTCCAGCCCGGCGAGGTTTGGGAACTACTCCTGGAGGCCAACAATCCCGGCATCTGGATGGACCACTGCCACAACCTGGAGCACGCCGCAGAAGGCATGATGATGCTGCTCAAGTACGAGGGAGTGTCGTCGCCGTTCGTGCACGGTGGGCACGCGAACAACCGCCCCGAGTAGGCAGCCGATCGCTGCGGCAACCGCATCTTGGGCTGGTCACCGATCAGCGCGCAGGCGGCCGTCAGGCGACGGCCGTCAGGCGACGGCCGTCAGGCGCGGCCGTCAGGCGACCAGGCGAAGGTGCCCCTGGACGGCTACTTCCTCAACCACTGCCCAGCACTCATCGTCATGGAGCTGGAGGTTGGCGAAGCGTTCGGCGGAGGCCTTGTCTGCGAACTCCTCCACCCGCGTGAGGCGGGAGTGGCAGTCGAAATAGCACACGTGGTACTCGTAGGCTTCCGAACCGGCCGGTGTGGTCGGCGCGTTCTTTGATGCTTTGTTGTTGGGAACTGTTTGCTGTGCCATGTCTTCAGTGTGGATGGGGGCACTGACATTTTTTGAAGCATCCGTGGGCGTGTTCAAAATTTGGCGGGATTTACCCGCCTGGCCCCTTCAGGCCTTGCGAAGATACCGGCCGGACACCTTCCGGACAGTCTGGCTCAGCACATCAAGCACCACTGATTTCGTCTTCCATCGCTGCCAGTAAAGCGGTACGTCAAACGGACGTTCAGGGGCAAGCTCGATCAACCGGCCATGGTCGATGTCCTGCCGGCATTGGACCTCCGGAATGAGTCCCCAGCCCAGGCCCAGCCGGATGGCATCACCGAAGTCCTGCGAAGCCGGCACGTAGTGGCGCGGGCCCCGGCGCTCCATCCGTCCTGCACCGGGTGCCGTGGGCCACGAAGATACGAAGGCCCACTGGTAGGTGTCCTTGCGGTCAAAGTCCACCGCCGGGACTGTGTTGAGGACGGCACCGTCCAGGCCGCCGGGAAAGCCAGGAAGCCAGCGCTGGATGTAGCGGGGAGCCGCCACAGCCCGGTAACGCATCACACCGAGGCTTTCCACACGGCAGCCCTGCACGGGGTCCGCCGTCGCAGTGACAGCTGCCATGACGGTTCCCGAGCGCAACAACGCCGTGGAGTGCTGTTCGTCGTCCCGGTGGAGGTCGAAGGTCACCCCAAGGTCTTCGGGTACCTCGGCCAGGGCCTGGAGGAACCATACGGCGAGGGAATCTGCGTTGACCACGATCGGCAGGGCGGGTTGGGGACCGTCGGAGGCCAGTCCCAGTTCTGCTCCGGCATCGGCTTCCAACTGCGCCACGTGGTGGGCAAGCCGCAGCACAACCTCCCCCGCTTCCGTGGGCCGGGCAGGGTTGCTGCGCTGGAGCAGAACCCGCCCCGCCGACTGTTCCAAGGCCTTGAGCCGCTGGGAGACCGCCGAGGGCGTGACGTGGAGCTGCCGGGCAGCGGCATCCAAAGTGCCTTCCGCAATCACGGTGGCGAACGTCAGGAGCTGTTCCGATGGAAAGTGTGGCACAAGAATATCTTATGTTGCTGAAGTTTCTTTAGCTGGTCTAATGAGTGGGTGCTGCCTAGCGTTGACAACGTGATAGCTCCGGAACTCCTTCATGCAGCAGGCCTCGGCCTTGCCACAGGTCTTGCCCTCATCGTCGCCATTGGCGCACAAAACGCCTTCGTCCTTCGCCAGGGGATCCTTGGTCAACACGTCGGAGCCATCGTGGCCGCCTGCGCACTGTCCGATGCCGTCCTTATCGCCGCCGGAGTCTTCGGCACAGGTGCGCTGATAACGGCAGCGCCTGCCGCCGTCGTGGTTTTGCGTTATGTGGGCGCGGCGTTCCTGGTGACCTACGGCCTCATGGCGGCCCGGAGGGCATTGCGGCCGCAGGCCCTCACCGCTAAAGGCGACCCCGCACAGGACGGGAAACCCGCCACGGGGTCAGCGCGTTGCGGACTTGCCGCGGCCCTCGGGACGGTCCTCGCGCTGACGTGGCTCAACCCGCACGTATACCTGGACATTGCACTGCTCGGTTCGCTCGCGAACGCGCAGGGCAGCCCGCTGCAATGGTGGTTCGGCGCAGGGGCCATGGTCGGAAGCATCCTATGGTTCTGTTCGCTGGGCTTCGGTGCCAGGTTCCTGCGGGGATTCTTCGCCAAACCGCGGTCGTGGCGGTTCCTTGACGGCGGCATCGCCGTGACCATGGTTGCGCTTGGCGCCGGATTGGCTTTGGGCGGTTAGGGCGTCCGGCAGGCGACCACGCAGTTGCCTCACATACAGCATCCAGATAACTCACAGAAACTGGGAGCATCATGGGTGTCATGAAAAAGAACGGCCCCGAAGCCAAGCTCCTTGTCGTGGATGACGAACCCAACATCCGCGAGCTTCTCTCCACCTCCCTGCGGTTCGCAGGCTTCGAGGTCGTGGCTGCGTCCAACGGCCGCGAAGCCCTGACCGCAGCAGACACCCACTCCCCCGACCTCGCTGTCCTGGACGTGATGCTTCCCGACATGGACGGCTTCACGGTCACGCGCCGGCTCCGGGCAGCGGGGAAGCACTTCCCCGTCCTCTTCCTGACGGCCAAGGACGACACCGAAGACAAAGTCACCGGCCTCACCGTGGGCGGCGACGACTACGTCACCAAGCCGTTCAGCCTGGATGAAGTAGTGGCCCGCATCCGCGCGGTGCTCCGCCGTACCCAGCCACTGGAAGACGACGACGCCGTCATCCGCGTCGACGACCTTGAACTGGACGACGACGCCCACGAGGTCCGCAGGGGCGGAACGGTGATCGAGCTTTCGCCCACCGAGTTCAAACTCCTGCGGTACCTCATGCTGAACCCCAACCGGGTGCTGTCCAAGGCACAGATCCTGGATCACGTATGGGAATACGACTTCAACGGCGACGCCTCGATCGTTGAGTCCTACATCTCCTACCTGCGCCGCAAAGTGGACATTGACCCAGACGCCGCAGCCCTCATCCAGACCAAGCGTGGCGTTGGTTACGTGCTGCGGACGGCAGAGAAGCGCTGACCTTGCTGCAACGCTGGAAATCGGCGTCGCTGAGGTCCCAACTCGTCGCCATCATCATGGGATTGCTCCTGCTCGCCCTGGCGGCAACGGGAGCCGGTACACTGACGCTCGTCAAGAGCTACCTGCAGGGCCAGGTTGACGACAAACTGAAGGCCGCGGTGGCGCTGGCACAGGACCAGCAGTCGTTCGACAAACTCTCCGAGCCCAATCCCGCCGTTCCCACCGATTACTCGCTCACGCTCTACGTGCCCGGGCTCGATCCCTACCCGTTCGGCGGAAGGTCCAACGACCGCCCCGCGATCGCCAGTATCACTCCCGCCGAAGCGAAGGCCCGCGGCAACACCCCGTTCCAGGTCGCCGGTACTACCGGAAGCAACTGGCGCGTGGTGGCAGTGGGCGTCGTTGCCAACGGCCAGAACGGCGTTGTCATCATCGGGCTGCCACTGACGCCCGTGGACAAAGTCATGGAACACGCCGTCCTCGTGGTGGTCGGCGTGGGGCTCCTTACTTTGGTGGCAGCCTTCTTCATTGCCACCTGGACTGTGGCCAGATCGTTCCGGCCCTTGGCCCGGGTGGAAAAGACCGCTGCCGCCATTGCCGCCGGCGATCTGTCCCGGCGTGTGGAAATCGATAATCCAAACACTGAGGTCGGACGCCTGGGCGGCTCCCTGAATGCCATGCTGGCCCACATTGAGGCGTCCTTCGCAGCACGCGCAGCTTCCGAGGCGCGCATGCGGCGCTTTGCCGCCGATGCATCCCACGAACTCCGGACTCCACTGGTGACCATCCGGGGATTCTCCGAGCTGTACAGGCATGGCGCCCTGGCCACCCCCGAGGACATCTCAACCGCGATGGGACGCATCGAGAGTGAAGCCAAACGCATGGGTTCCATGGTGGAGGACCTGCTGTTGCTGGCCCGGCTGGACGAACAGAGGCCCTTGCAGCTCAAACCGGTGGACCTGCAGCTATTAGCCCACGATGCCGTAGTGGACACCCGGGCAACCTCGGGCGCCCGGACCATCACGCTGGTGGGCCTTGACGGCTCGTCCCCGGCACCGGCACCGGTCCATGGCGACGAAGCCAAGCTCCGCCAAGTCATCGGAAACCTGGTGGGCAACGCCCTGCGCTACACGCCGGAGGACAGCCCCATCGAACTTGCCGTCGGGGTGCGGACCACCCAGGACGGCGCCGCATCCGTGATCGAGATCCGCGATCACGGTGCCGGCATCCCTGATTCGGAAACCAGCAAGATCTTTGAGCGCTTCTACCGCGCCGATACCTCCCGCACACGGGATACCGGCGGAAGCGGGCTTGGCCTGGCGATCGTGGCTGCCATCGTGGGCAGCCACGGCGGGACCGTACGGGTCACAGAGACCGACGGCGGCGGTGCCACCCTGGTGGTCAGCCTCCCCTTCCGGGAAGAGCCGGCAGAGCTGTTATCCACATAGCGGCGAAAGCTGGTTCTGCCGTTATGGAGTGGTGCCTAGGCTCGTTGATGTGGCCCACGCATTCCTTCCGCATCAGCGGACCATCTTCGTCGAAAGGCACTGCCCATGAGCGTTATCTCCGTAGACACAGAGCTGCTCCAGCTCAAGTCGTCCAACGTCAAGGCCACCGTGGATCGCATCAGCGCGGACGTACAATCCATGAGGCACGGGTTGGAGGAACTCCAGGCAACGTGGAAGGGTTCGGCAGCTGCGAACTTCCAGGCGCTCGTCCTGGAGTGGTCCCTCACGCAAAGCAAAGTGGAGGCCTCGCTCGCGTCCATCAATATGGCCCTGGCCTCAGCGGCCACGAGCTACCTCGAGGTTGAACAGGGCAATACCCAGCGGTTTGCGTATTAGCACCAGCTGCAAGCCATGAACTCCTGCGGGGCCGGCCGTCTTCCCCCTGTGCGGCCGGCCCCGCAGGTCTGCCCTCAGGACAACCTGACAGGACTCAGCTTTCCGGGGTTCCCTGATGGAACCGCAGCCGCCACTGGCCACGGTCCAGGAGCCAGAGGGAACTGCGCAACGAGGAGCCGGTCGGGGTAGCACCGGAATGGCCGGAACTTCTGTAGTTGAGCAGGATGCTGTCCTCGCTGAGCCTGTCTGCACTGATCAGCTCCAAATCCACAGGTTCGCCCGGGTCTTCCTCGAGGGCAACCATCATCGCGTCCCGGGTCCAGAAGCGCCCTGAGCTGCCGATCTCCGCAAAATCAGGATGCAGCAGGACCCCTATGCGTCCAATGTCGGCGCGAACATCCGGCCTAAGCAACTCGCGTTCCAGTGCCACCACCAGTTCCTCCGCGGGAAGCTCCCGGGCGGCCGCTTCATCCTCCAGCTCACTGAACAGGTCCGGCTGGCCGAAGAATCCTGACTCGCCGAACAGTGCAGGCTCAGGGTGCGGCTGGGCGGCGGACGCGGGGCGGGATTCCGTGACGGTACCCGTGGCGGCACTTGCTGCCAGGGGCACCTGTGCGCCGCTGGACACCGCCTCTGCCGCGCCGGGGGCGATCTTGGATGCCTTCCCGGCGGCCTCAGTAGGAGCTGGATTGCCGGTCTTCGGGAATGAACCACTGAAACCCGGGCCGCTGGGGGCAGCGGTGCCCTGCTGATAGGCCGTAGCAACAGCCCGGGCACGCTCATCCGCGGCTTCGTTGAGTTCATGGCCTGCGTGGCCCTTCACCCACTCGAAGGTGTACTTGCGCCCTGCGATGGCTTGGTCGATGTCCTTAAGCAGGTCCACGTTAAGTACAGGCTTGCCATCGGCCTTTCGCCAGCCTTTGCGCTTCCATCCAGGCATCCATTTGGTGATGCAGTTGATGACGTACTGACTGTCACACAGGATCCGCAGGTCCTCCTGTGGAATATGGGCCGTCGACCGGAACAGGTCGAGGACTGCCATGAGCTCACCCATGTTGTTGGTGCCGTGCGGCCAACCTCCTGCGCGCCAACAGGAATCGTCAACATACCAGGCCCATCCGGCCGGCCCAGGGTTGCCGAGGGCGGAACCGTCGGCGGCAGCAATAATCGTCATGCGTTTAATCCTGCCAGACCCCACAGACACTGAAACCGCGCCAGCACCCAAGTAAGTAGCAGTAGATGCCGTTTTGGGCCCTCAAAACGGCATCTACTGCTACTTGGATGGGACGCAGAACGGCGGCCCCCACCCGAAGGTGAGGACCGCCGTCGTACGTGCTAAGCGTGACGCTGCAGTACAGGAGGCTTAGAAGCCGCCCATGCCTGCCATCTCGTCGCCGCCCGGAGCCGGAGCGTTCTTCTCAGGCTTGTCAGCAACAACAGCCTCGGTGGTCAGGAAGAGACCAGCGATGGAAGCAGCGTTCTGGAGTGCAGAGCGGGTCACCTTGACGGGGTCGTTGACGCCTGCGGCCAGCAGGTCCTCGTAGGCACCCGTTGCAGCGTTCAGGCCGTGGCCGGAAGGCAGTCCACGAACCTTGTCAGCAACAACGCCCGGCTCGAGGCCGGCGTTGAAAGCGATCTGCTTGAGCGGAGCGTCGATGGCAACCTTGACGATGTTGGCACCGGTAGCTTCGTCGTTTTCGAGGCTCAGGTTGGCAAATGCCTTGGCACCGGCCTGGATGAGGGCAACGCCACCACCGGCAACAATGCCTTCCTCGACTGCAGCCTTGGCGTTGCGGACTGCGTCCTCAATGCGGTGCTTGCGTTCCTTGAGCTCAACTTCGGTTGCGGCACCGGCCTTGATGACTGCAACGCCACCGGCCAGCTTGGCCAGGCGCTCCTGCAGCTTCTCGCGGTCGTAGTCGGAATCGGAGTTCTCGATCTCGGCGCGGATCTGGGCAACACGGCCCGCGATCTGGTCGGCGTCGCCTGCACCCTCAACAATGGTGGTCTCGTCCTTGGTGACAACAACCTTGCGGGCGGTACCGAGGAGTTCCAGACCGGCATTCTCCAGCTTGAGGCCAACTTCTTCGGAGATGACCTGGCCGCCGGTGAGGATGGCGATATCGGCGAGCTGGGCCTTGCGGCGGTCACCGAAGCCCGGAGCCTTGACGGCCACGGACTTGAAGGTGCCACGGATCTTGTTGACGATCAGGGTGGCAAGAGCCTCGCCCTCGATGTCTTCGGCGATGATCAGCAGCGGCTTGTTGGACTGCATGACCTTCTCCAGGACTGCAACGAGTTCCTTCACGTTGGAGATCTTGGAGTTGACGATCAGGATGTACGGGTCTTCGAGGACCGTTTCCTGGCGCTCTGCGTCGGTGACGAAGTAAGCGGAGATGTAGCCCTTGTCGAAGCGCATGCCTTCGGTGAGCTCGAGTTCCAGCCCGAAGGTGTTGGATTCCTCGACCGTGATGACGCCTTCCTTGCCCACCTTGTCCAGGGCTTCGGCGATCAGGCTGCCGATTTCCGGGTCGCCGGCGGAGATGGAAGCCGTGGCTGCGATCTCTTCCTTGGTCTCGATTTCCTTGGCGGAGGCCAGGAGTTCGCTGATGACGGCGTCAACAGCCTTCTCGATGCCGCGCTTGAGGGACAGCGGGTCGGCGCCGGCTGCAACGTTGCGCAGGCCTTCCTTGACCAGTGCCTGGGCGAGGACGGTTGCGGTGGTGGTACCGTCGCCAGCGACGTCGTCCGTCTTCTTGGCAACTTCCTTGACCAGTTCCGCACCGATCTTCTCGTAAGGATCGTCCAGCTCGATCTCCTTGGCGATGGAAACGCCATCGTTGGTGATCGTGGGGGCGCCCCACTTCTTTTCGAGGACGACGTTGCGTCCACGCGGGCCGAGGGTAACCTTGACGGCGTCAGCAAGGGTGTTCAGACCCCGCTCGAGGCCGCGGCGTGCCTCTTCATCAAATGCAATGATCTTGGCCATAACGGCGGTAGTCCTTTCGGGACAGTCGTTAAGAAGGTACCTGTCGGATGGGATGCCCGCGACGGACGGTCCTTTGCTTACGGCCTCTGTATGCCCCGCGCGCCGGACCTCATCCCACCAAGGTGTTTCTTGGTCCTCCCCCGCACCAACTGGAGGGAGCGCCGGCCGAAGCCGGTACACCGTTAGCAGTCAGTACCAAGGAGTGCTAAATCAATAATTAGCACTCGACCGTGGAGAGTGCAAGCAGGGGCGCCATCCAGAGCCGCAAAATTCCGTGTATTCAGCCAAGAGCGGAGGCGCGGTACTGTCAGGCGACGCGGACACTTTCTGCTTGGGGGCCCTTTTGTCCTTCTCCGAGCTCGAACTCCACCCGCTGGCCTTCCTCGAGGGCCCGGTAGCCTTCCATCTGGATAGCGGACCAATGTACAAAGACGTCGTCCCCGGAATCATCAACAGTGATGAAGCCGTACCCTTTTTCGGCGTTGAACCATTTCACGGTTCCCAAAGCCATGATGCCCACACTTTCACAGTAGCCAAGACCGGCGGCCGGGATCTCCGGACCGGAATCAATCCACTGTAACCACAGTCACTGTCGTGGCGCTGCGCTGCCGGCCGGGGGCTGCTGTTTTGTTATTGAGGCTTAACCGGAACGATGGGCAGCAAGTGCTACTGGTAGCCCGGGCCTACAACAACCACCAGGGGCTGCTGGACGTCCGGGGACTCCACCACGTTAGTGATTCCCAGGAGCGTGGCCAACGCGTCAGCATTGGCCTTTTGCCCGGGAGCGTTGTAGAAGATCACTGATGCCTGCTGCGGAATGCCGCCCCAGTTGCCCACCGTGCCAAGTGCCCAACCGTCACCTTGCACCAAACCGGCCACGCGGCCGGCAAGGCCGGCCGTGGAGGTGCCGTTGTACACAGCAACGGCCGTGGTCTTGTCCAGGGGCGCACCGGACGGGGTCGCGGAGGGAGTGTCGGACGGTGTTTCGTTGGGCGTGGGTTCTCCGGAAGCCACGGGAGCACTGCCAGACTCAGTCGGCGAAGCGGAAGGTGCGGCAGAAGTTTCCTGGGGTGCCGGCGTCGAAACGCTGGACGAAGCGCCGGGTGCCACCAGTCCCAGGCGCGGAAGGATGAGGAACGCAACCAGGCCGAGCACCAAGGCCACGGCGCCGACGGTCAGGATCGGCCAGAGCGAAGGGCGGGACGTTTCCTGGGATTCGCGGTGCACGCCTTGCCGGGTGCTGTTTTGCGGAACCCGGTCGAATTCATCCTTGGCAAATTTGGTCATGGTGAAGCGTTGTCCTTGCTGGTTGCTGCTGACGGTCAGCCTGGCGGTTTACGCGTCGGACCCCAAACGGCGCGCTGTCCGCGCGCGTTGGCGGGACGTACGTAGTCTACGCAGTCTCTTGACCAGCATGGGATCGTGGGCCAGCGCTTCCTCGGTATCGATCAGCGCATTAAGGATCTGGTAGTAATGGGTGGCGGACAGGTCGAACAGCTCCCTGACCGCTTGTTCCTTGGCCCCGGCGTACTTCCACCACTGGCGCTCCAAGGCCAGCATCTGCTGGTCCCGCTCACTGAGGGGCGAATCGCTGCGGACGCCCACCGATAGGTCATCAAGAGCAAAACCGGTGGTCTGCTGCGCCATTGGTTCCTGTGCTGGTTCTGCCATGGCACACTCCTTGGACGCTGGTTGGCGAAAATGTCTCACCCCCATGTTACGGGTGAATAACAACGGTGTCATTCACAGCCCCCGGGCACAGCGATGGACAATGGCTGGATGACTGGCGAGCATGCACTCTTCGACCTTGAACCTGCAGGCACCTCCGGGCCGGGTTTCGGTGCCCTGCCGGACCTGCCGCTGGAAAGCCTGGTGGCTGCCGATTGGGCCTACGCCCTGCGCCCCGTGGAGCAGGAGCTCCGCAGCGCGCTGGCGTTCGTTGCAGGGCAGGCAGCCGGCGGGGTCCAGGTCCTTCCGGCCGCCAGCAACCTCCTTCGGGCCTTCCGCACCCCTTTGGCGGACGTCAAGGTTTTGATTCTGGGCCAGGACCCGTACCCGACGCCAGGTCACGCCGTCGGGCTTTCCTTCTCGGTGTCGCGCCAGACGAGGCCCATCCCCCGCAGCCTCGCCAACATCTACCGCGAACTCCACGACGACCTCGGCCTGCCGCCCCGGATCCACGGCGACCTCACCGCCTGGAGCGAGCAAGGCGTGCTGCTGCTGAACCGTGTCCTCAGCGTCGCCGCCGGCAGCGCAGGCTCGCATCGGGGCAAGGGCTGGGAGGCCATTACGACGGCGGCAGTCACCGCAGTCGCCAACCGCACCGACACGGCGGGCCGCCGGAGCCCCCTGGTGGCCGTCCTCTGGGGGAAGGACGCCGAGGGTGTCGCGCCGTTGCTGAACGGTGCGCCCATTGTGGCGTCCGCGCACCCCAGTCCGTTGTCTGCTTCGCGGGGATTTTTCGGCTCCAAGCCCTTCAGCAGGGTCAATCAACTGCTGAAGGAACAGGGCGCCGAACCAGTCGATTGGGAACTCCCGGTCCTTTAAGCCCCTGGCGGCTCCTCTCTCACATCCCATCAGTGTCCGTCTAACGGTGGATTCGGGTGGTGGCGAATGAGTGAGACAGCGGGTGAAAGCCAACCAAAGGTAGAGGTTCGACGACGCCACCGACGCAATTCTCGGACCGCGCCCTTCTCCGCCGCGTGCACCCGTAACGACTTCGGGCCGCGCCCTTTTCCGCCGCGTGCACCCGTAACGACTTCGGGCCGCGCCCTTTTCCGCCGCGTGCACCCCAGACGACTTCGGGCCGCGCCCTTTTCCGCCGCGTGCACCCCTAACACCGGACGCGTGAGGCGGAAATGGGTGCGGCGGCGCGGGACGGGGAGGTGAGGTGAGAGAGCATCCCCGGAAACCGGTGTTTAGGTGAGAGAGCATCCGCAGAAATCGGTGTTTAGGTGAGAGAGGGTCGGGTGGGGATGTAACGTTCGACTCATACCCAGCCCGCCTCCAGCTGATTAGCTTAGGCTGACCTATATGACTGCCCTTCCCGTCACATCGTCAGCCAACCGAAACACGCGTCCGCAGGTCAATCTGACCGTCCTGCGAACAGAACGGCTTTCGCCCCACATGGTGCGGATCGTAGCGGGAGGTCCGGGCTTCAGCGATTACACGAACAACGCGTTCGTGGACCGTTACGTCAAGATCGTCTTTCCCCAGCCGGGCGTGGACTACCAGCTTCCCCTGGACCTCTGGGAAATCCGCGACTCCATGCCGCGTGAGCAGTGGCCGCACACCCGCACCTACACGATCCGCTGGGTTGATCCCGAGGCGCAGGAGTTGGCGATCGACTTCGTGGTTCACGGCGATGAAGGCCTTGCCGGACCGTGGGCTGCGGCTGCGAAGCCGGGCGACTCACTGGTTTTTACCGGTCCCGGTGGTGCCTACAATCCGGCACCCGAGGCGGACTGGTACCTGTTCGCCGGCGACGACGCCGCCATCCCCGCCATCGCAGCGTCCATTGAGGCCCTGGCTCCGACGGCACGTGGCTACGCTTTCCTGGAGGTGGACAGCACGGATGACGTTCTCCCCATCCAGGCACCGGCCGGTGTGGAGGTGCACTGGCTGCTACGCAACGGGGTACAGGCCGGATCCAGCGACCTCCTCCTCAATGCCCTGCGTACGCTTGAGTGGCTGCCCGGACGGGTGGATGTGTTCGCACATGGCGAGCGTGGCTACATGAAGGGCCTGCGCGAGGTCCTCTTTGTGCAGCACGGCCTGGAACGCTCCCAGGTTTCCCTGTCCGGTTATTGGGCGCAGGGTCGCGTGGAGGAAGTGTTCCAGGCCGAGAAGAAGCTTGCCATCGGCAAGATCTAGCAGTATCTAGCGGCGCCGTACGCGTCGCCGCTCGTTGCTGGACAGGCCCTTGGTCAGGGGCCGGGCGAGGTTGTCGCCCAGGACAATGCCGGCGGCAACGCCCAGGACTATGGCCGTGGCATTCAGCATGCCGCCGGCACCCAGGAGGATATCCGACTCCTCGGTGGTCAGAAGGTACATCGAGCGGAAAATGGTCAGCCCGGGCAGCAGGATCAGGGCGGCAGGAACGGCGACCACCAATTGCGGGGCACCCAGCTTCAGGGCGACCACCCTGCCCAGCAGTCCAATGACGACAGCTGAGATGGCAGGCGCCAAACGGTCGCCGAGGCCGAGCTCGCCTGCCCCCCACAAGACGAAGAAGCCCACCAAGCCGACTGCTGCCGTCGGGAGTAAAAGCCGCATCTGGGTTTGTTCGGTGATACCGATCGCGGCAACCGCCACGGCGATCAGGATCGCCTGTCCCCACAATGGATAGGCGGGCGGGAATGTATTGGTGACATCCAGAACTTCGCTGCCCATCAGCGTTCCGGTCACGACAGCGACGGCGATGCCCGCCACGATCGCACCGAACGTCAGCAGCGTGGAGAGGAATCGTCCGGCCGCGGTGACCGGGAAGCCGTTGATGGCGTCCTGGACCGAGGAGACGAGTCGTCCGGTTGGAAGCAACAGCAGGATGCCGCCGGCTACGACGATTGATGGGGCAATGTCAGCACCTGCCCACCTCAGCATCAAGGCAATGAACGTGACCAGGAACGAGCACGACATGGTGACGAAGAAGTCCGGGGTGCGCCAGCGTCCCAACTGCCGGGCCACCAGACTGATCAGAAGATTGGAGGCGAAAGCGAGGGCAGAGGCTCCCGGGCCGCCACCCAACACACCGACGAAGACGGCGGCGAAGACGCCGAAAGCCACCGTGACCATCCAGCGCGGGAACGGCTTGGCACTGCGGGTGATCTCGTTGAGGCGACGCACGGCTTCATCGCGCCCCACTCCCCCGGCCACGATGTCCGTGACCAGTTGGTGGACCTGCGCCAGGCCGGCGTAGTTGTTGGTCCAGGACCGCACCACCCGGATCAAGGTGATGGGCGTCTGGTCCTTTGGCGCATAGTTGATGGCCACCGACTGGTTGGTGATGTCCACTTCAACGTTCTTCAGCCCCAAGGCGGCCGTCACGGCGATCATGCTGGTTTCGACTTCGAGCGCGCCTGCGCCGTAGCGGAACATCGCCTCCGCCAGGTGCAGGGCGAAGTCGATCGTTTTGCGGGCAGAGGCATCGACTCCGGCCGCCTGGATGGTGGGGTTGGCGTAGGGGCTGCCTGCCAGCCGGTCCACGATGTTCATGGGCGCGGTAGGCGGGCTGTCCCCCTGGACCAGCCGCATCAGCATGCGCTTGGCGTTGGCGTTCTGCCGAACCTGCGATGGGCGCAGCGGTTGGGTCTTGGGCAAGCCGTCCGTGTGAGGCCTGCCGCCGTTGCCCTCCGGGCGTTCAGTCACGCAGCATTCCTCCTTTGCATCAGTTCTTCCTGAGGAACTTTCCAATCACCGGCAATTGCTCCGGCTTCCGCAAGTTTCCCAGAACGGTCTGGGCGGCTCCTGCGAGCTTCCTGACCGTGCGGTACGCGGTGTATTTGACCGGGCTTACCGGCATAACAAAGTCGCCGATCAACTGGACGACTTCGCCGCCGAAGCCCTTCTTGAACTCGTACCCACCATGGCCGGTTTCATCCTGCCCCTGGATACCAAAGGTTCCATAGAAGTTGTAGCGCGAGTAGCCGTTGTTGAGGGCGTGCAGCATCATTCCCCAATAAAGGGACGTTGCCCCGTTGAAGTAGATGTAATCCTGGACCGTGCCGCCGATGACGCACGTGAGCTCATCGCCGGAGCACGCGAAGTGGATCGCGGCCACCGTTGCCACGCCCACGGAGTCCGGGAAGCGTTCGATGTCCTTGAGGCTGCGTTCATAGCTGTCCACCAGGTCCTGGACGACCTTGACCCGGTTGGCTTTCTTCTTGCTGCCGGTTTCCTCGACCTCCCGTTTTAGGTCCGCCAGCGTCTTGGACTCCGCGTCGAGGCGCTCGGTGATGGAACGGCGGTATTCCGGGATGTTGATCTTGGCCATCATGAGCTTGGTGAACTCATCGGAAGTGTTGCGGAGCAGTTGCTCGTAGTACCCGCGTTCCCGGTAGGTGAAGCCCTTTTCGTCACCGGCCGTCTTGAGTGCATTGTAGAAATCGTCCAGCGTTTCCAGCGTGGCCTGTTCCAGGTAGACGCCGTTCTTCTCCGCTTTTCGGATGGCCTTCCGGGTGCGGTAGTTCATGCCCATGATGAGCTCTTCGGAGTCCGCAACCCCGTCCAGGGTCTTAATGAACATCCAGTTGATGTTGGCGAAGTTCATGTCGAAGCCCTGGTGCTTGAACCCGAGACCTTCAAGTTCCTTAAGAAGCGGCCGGTTGTCTTCGACCTCCGGGTGCTCCGCGCCGTCCTCGTCGCGTGCGAGGTACTTGACGTTGGGCGAGATGCGCAGCTCCGCCGCTTTTTTCTCTGCCGCGTGCTTCTTAAGGAGCTCGACGACGGGCCTCACCGCTGCGGCGTCGCTGTAGTCCATCAGTGGTCCCTTGGCGCACTCAGCAACCTTGTAGCCGAGACGGTTGGCGGTGTAGACGAGCTTTCCGGCGGCAATGAGGCTGCCGCCGCGGGTGACGCCGAAGAGCTCCACTTCCTGACCGCGCGCTCTCTGGAAACGGGTGAGGTCCATGGATTGGATGAAGCTCGCTTGTGGGTGTCCCTTGGCGAAGGTCTCGAAATCAGCGTCACTGAGAATTACGAATTCCATGTCGGTTCCAGCCTCGATCGGAGTCAAAGAAAATACCTCATCTTGTTGGATGTGCACCCGTTGGTGGCCGGGGCGGGCCGTGCTTCGGGTTGCGGTCTAGTAGAACTGTCCACCGGTGCGCATGGTTTCGAGTCGGCGGAAGACTTTCTCCGCACCTTTGAGCCACAGTTTGTACCGGACAGGTCCCAGAACGAGGTCGTAGCAGCCCACGAAGTCCGTGACGGTCTTGGTGAAGCTGGTTTTAAAGGATCCCAGTCCGTACAACGGATGGGACTTGTCCTTGATGCTTGCAGAAGGGGGTGTGCCGCAGAAGTCGTACTCCACGCAACCCAGTTCCTGCATGCGCTGGATGGCGGCCCACTGGACCAAGTGCGAGTCACCGTATTGCTTGCGGTTCTGGGTGGAGCCGCCGTCTTTGTAGGTGGCCTTGGAGCCGTAGTTGATCACGAACGCACCGACGCTGGGCTGGCCATCCTCGTAGACAAAAAAGAACTGACCTTGGCCCCTGCTGCTGAATCCGCCCCAGAACGCGGCGTAGTACTCGTAGCTCCGCAGAGGCATGGCGCCTTTGGCATTCACCGTGTTCTGCATGAGGGCATAGAGCTTGCGGTAACTGTCCTCGCCGGCTTCTTCCTGGACTACCTCGCAGCCCTCGCGCTCCGCGCGGCGAACTGCGTTGCGGGCGCGCGATGAGATGCTCCGCAGAACCTCGTTGGCGGGCGCAGAGATGTCCAGAACAGCTGTGAAGTCGTTCGACTGGATGTTGGGGGCCTTAACCAGGCCGGAAGCCTTTAGTTGCGCAGTCACTTCAGGTGACTCCACGACGTCGGGCTCTATCTTGATGGTGAAGACGTTCAGTTTATGTTCTTTCGCCAAACGGGCGACGGCGTCCAGCATCGGCTTGATGTCCTCGACGGACTCGGCATCGGGGCCCTTGATCAGGTACCAGAGGCGTCCCAGGACAGGAAACTTCTTCTCCAGCAGCAGGTTGTAGCTGGAGTATCCGGCGGTCTCGATGACGAGCCGGCGGACCAGCCAACCGTTCCCGTCCTTCACTGCAGCATAGGCGTCCGACTGCAGCATGTTGCCGCCGTTCGGGTTGGCAGTGACGTGCTTGTCCCAGTTATCGATTTCCTCGGCGGTGGCAAAGCGGGCAGTAAATTCTCGCAAGGTGGCCGTGTCCAATCTCAGGGTTCAGTGCAGGGTTCAAGCGGTGTTCAGGCATAGTGCGCATGCGGACATGCAGAATCAAGTCTATCGGGCATGGGTATATGACCCGATTCCCGGGTAGCGGCGCTCCGGCGCACATCAGTGATGCTTCTTGGGAGAGCCCAGAGCCAGGCGATCATCCGGGTCAGAGCCGGATCTGTTCCATGCTCTCCAATTGGATGGCCTTGGGGGCTTTCCCCAATTCCCGCTGGCCGCTGGCGAGCCGATCGGCGTTGGTCAGCCGGCTCAGGCTCAGCCCGGTCAGGTCTGCGATCTCACCGACAGGAACCTGGAAAGTCCTGAACGGACCAAGGGGTGGCGGTTCTCCCTCCAGGAGGCGCTGCGTCAGAGCCTTTTTCAACTCAACCTTGCCCAACAGTGGCGACTGGTCCAGCACGAAGCCGGCAGCGCCGAGCGTTCCATCGTTGGTCCAAGCTGCGATTTTCCAGAATCTTTTGGGGATCTTCACGCCCCTGTATTCGGAATCGTCGTCGGCAAAGACCGGCCCGGTGAACACGCTGAGCTTGGCGTCGTGCGCGTCGGCGTGGCCCAGCACATGGTCTTCCAGCCCTACCCAAAGTTCCTTGCCTTGGTTGAAGTCATCCACTTGGGGTGCTGCATTGGTGAATGCGAAAGTGTCCTGATTCGCTTTCTTGGCCGTAGCAGCATCGCCCCACACCGGATCGAGCCGCCGCACCAGGTGTCCCCGATCGAAGGCGTTGTTCTTGTAGACGTCCGGCCCCGCCTGCTGCTCCCGGGGTATGCGCTCGTCAAAATGCCACGTGCCCTCCCGGGCCAAAGGATTCAGTTCCCTGCCGCTGATGTTGACTCCAACAATCGCCGCGAGCTTCCGGGCAGCCCGGAAGCGCACGGAGAAGTGCGTGTAGTCCAACAAAGTAGTCGTTGCCGACGGACTGGGCAGCTCCAGGCGTGCCCGCAAGAAATCCCGGTCATATCCCCCGCTCATGCATACAGCATGGCACTAGGCACCGACAGCGAACAGACTCAGCATTCGACGACGTTGACGGCGAGGCCGCCCATCGCGGTTTCCTTGTACTTGTGGGACATGTCCTTGCCGGTCTCGCGCATCGTGACGATGACCTCGTCCAGGGAGACCCGGTGCGTGCCATCACCCCACAACGCCATCTTGGCGGCGTTGATCGCCTTCGCCGCAGCAATCGCGTTCCGCTCAATACACGGAATCTGCACCAACCCGCCAATCGGATCACACGTCAAACCCAGGTTATGTTCCATCGCGATCTCCGCCGCGTTCTCCACCTGAGCCGGAGAACCACCCATCACCTCAGCCAACCCCGCAGCAGCCATCGACGACGCCGACCCCACCTCACCCTGGCACCCCACCTCGGCACCGGAAATCGAAGCCTGCTCCTTGTACAACACCCCCACCGCACCAGCAGCAAGCAGGAACCGCACCACCACATCATCCCGGTCAGCCTGCGAGGCCTGATCCATCCCCGGGGCGTAATGCAACGCGTAATACAGCACCGCCGGGATAATCCCCGCCGCACCATTGGTCGGAGCCGTCACCACCCGCCCACCGGAAGCGTTCTCCTCATTCACCGCCAGGGCGATCAGGTTCACCCACTCCTGCCAATACTTCGGATCATTGCGGTCCTTGTCCTCCTTCAACAACCGCTCCAACCAATCAGGCGCACGACGCTTCACCCGCAAACCGCCCGGCAACACACCCTCACGCTTCAGACTGGTCTCAACGCAGGCCTCCATCACAGACCAGATATGCAAGAGCCCTTCCCGGATCTCCTCCTCCGACCGGGACGCCCGCTCATTGATCAACATGATGTCGCTGATCCGCAAGCCCTTGGACGAGCACCGCCCCAGCAACTCCGCCGCCGTCCGGAACGGCAACGGCAACTCAGCCTTGGACTCCTCCAACTCAGCCCGCGCCGTGTCTTCCTCGCCCTCACGGACAATGAACCCACCACCCACCGAGAAAAACGTCGCCTCCCTCAGCACGTTCCCCTCAGCATCAGAAACAGCGAACTTCATCCCGTTCGTATGCCGCGGCAACACCGTCAACGGATGCAACACCATATCCTCCACCGCATACGGCAACTGGACACCGTCACCGGAAGCACCGGCCAGATTTAAAACACCCGTCTCAGCGATCGCGGCAAGCCGCTCCTCCACTTCCTCGGGGAGGATCAGCTCAGGGTGGTAACCCTCCAAACCCAGCAACGTTGCTGTCATGGTTCCGTGGCCACGCCCGGTCGCCGCCAACGAACCATACAAATCAACCCGCAACGAAGCCACCGAGCCGAGAACCCCCTCGTCCTTCAACTCGCCGGCGAACACCGCCCCGGCACGCATCGGCCCCACAGTATGCGAGCTCGACGGGCCAATGCCCACGGAGAACAGATCGAAAACACCAACAGCCATAGCCGGGATCCCTTTTATACAGCTTGAAAACGGTCCGGCAGATGGTCCTGCCGGATGGCCGCTACCGCTTGTGGCGGAAGACGACCGAAGTACGACGCCGGATGGCCCCCAAAGGCGGCAATCCGGCGTCGCAATTTTATTGAGTTACTACAAGTCCACGCTACGCCTGCCAGCGACGGTGGTGCCCTTCGGAACGGGCGGCTTAACCCAGGTCTCCGCCGTTCTTGGAGGCGTATTCCTCTGCCGACAGCAGCGGGCCGTCAGACTCGGCAGCGACCTTGAACAGCCATCCCTGGCCGTAGGGGTCGTTGTTGATGAGTGCGGGGTCGGACACAACGGCGTCGTTGATCTCCGTGACCTCACCGGTGACGGGCGAGTACAAGTCCGAGACGGACTTGGTGGACTCAACCTCGCCACACGTCTCGCCTGCAGTCACGGTGGAACCGACCTCGGGCAGGTCGACGTACACGATGTCACCCAGCGCGTCGGTGGCAACCTCGGAGATGCCAACAGACACCGAGTTTCCCTCCCCACGCAGGACCCACTCGTGTTCGTCGGAGTACTGAAGTTCAGGCGCTACTTTGGGCATTCTGTTTCCTAACTGTGGTTGATCAAAAACTATGACAGGCTCGGGCCTGCCTAACTACTTTTGGCGCTTGTAGAAAGGCAGTGCGACTACTTCGAACGGCTCGGGCTTCCCGCGAAGGTCTACATCCACAGCAGTCCCGGGCTCGGCCAAAGCAACGTCCACATAAGCGAGGACCACAGGGTACCCGAGCGTCGGGCTCGGCTGGCCGGAGGTCACTTCGCCAACAACGGCTCCGTCCTTCACTACGGGGTAGTGCGAGCGGCCGGCACGTCGACCCAGGCCCTTGAGGCCCACGAGCTTGCGACCAGTAGAGGAACCCGCGCCGGAGGCCTTTAAGGCAGCGAGTGCTTCCTTGCCAACAAAGTCGCCTTCCTTGGACAGCGCCACAACGGGCCCAAGTCCGGCAGCGAACGGATTACCTTCGCGGGAGAGCTCGTTGCCGTACAGGGGCATGCCGGCCTCGAGGCGCAGGGAGTCGCGCGATGCAAGGCCTGCCGGAACCAGTTCACCATCCTCCGCAACAGCCGAAATCGCCTGCCACAGCGCGGCGGCGGATTCGTTGGGGACGAAGATCTCGAAGCCGTCTTCGCCGGTGTAGCCGGTGCGTGCCAGCAGCAGGTCCTGTCCGGAGCCGGCCACCAGGAAAGTCACCTCGACTGCGGCGTAGTACTTCAGTTCCGTGACCAGCGGGTGCTGCTCGGCCGGAACCAGGCGCAGCAGGATCGCTTCCGCAAGCGGCCCCTGAACGGCGATCAACGACGTCGACGATGAAGCATCCTCGACCACGACATCAAAGCCCGCGGCGCGCTGCAGCAGTTCAGATGCGACCACAAAGGCATTGCCGGCGTTCGGCACCACCAGGAATTTATCGGCACCACGACGGTACACAATCAGGTCGTCGATGATCCCGCCGTCTTCCTGGCAGATCAGGGAGTACTTGGCTTTTCCGTCGGCCATGGCGGAGATCTTGCCCACCAAGGCGTAATCCAAAAACTCCGCTGCCTGCGGTCCGGTGACCCAAACTTCGCCCATGTGGGAGAGGTCGAACAGGCCGGCGGACTTCCGGACGGCGTGGTGTTCAGCCAGCTCGGAGGTGTACTTAAGCGGCATCTGCCACCCACCGAAGTCCGTGAAAGACGCGCCGAGCTTCTTGTGCTCCTCGTAGAGGGCTGTGTGCTTCTCAGTCATTGCCATTTCCCTTAGTTCTCGAACGCTTCGATTGGCGGGCAGGAGCACACCAGGTTGCGGTCGCCCGCTGCACCGTCGATGCGTCCCACCGGCGGGAAATACTTGTCCTGCTTCAGGTGGTGGACGGGGAAGGCGGCCTGCTCACGCGGGTACGCGCGGTCCCAATCGGAACTTACGACGGCGGCTGCCGTGTGGGGTGCGCGGCGAAGCGGGGAATCCTGCACGGAGAAGTCGCCGTGGGCCACCTGGTCGATTTCCTTGCGGATGGTGATCATGGCTTCGATGAAGCGGTCGATCTCCACGAGGTCCTCGGACTCCGTGGGCTCCACCATGAGGGTGCCGGCAACCGGGAAGGCCAGCGTGGGCGCGTGGAAACCGAAATCGATGAGGCGCTTGGCCACATCTTCCGCGGTAACGCCGGTCTTGGCCGTCAGTTCGCGCAGGTCCAGGATGCACTCGTGGGCCACCAGGCCGGCTTCGCCGGTGTAGAGGACCGGGAAGTAATCGTTGAGGCGTGCTGCGATGTAGTTCGCCGCCAGCAGTGCGGACTTGGTTGCTTCAGTGAGGCCCTGGCCCCCCATGAGCTTAACGTACGCCCAGGAAATCGGGAGCACACCGGCCGAGCCGAAGCGCGACGCCGAGATCGGGACATCGTTACCTTCGGTCCAGGAGGCAGCATCCCCCGGCATGAACGGCGCGAGGTGTGCCTTGGCAGCAACCGGGCCAACGCCGGGTCCGCCGCCGCCGTGCGGGATGCAGAAGGTCTTGTGCAGGTTCAGGTGGGACACGTCGCCGCCGAACTTGCCCGGCTGTGCCAGGCCAACGAGTGCGTTGAGGTTGGCGCCGTCGATGTAGACCTGTCCTCCGGCCTCGTGGACGGCGTCGCAAACCTCGCGAACGTCGGCGTCGTAAACACCGTGGGTGGACGGGTAGGTGATCATGATCGCCGAGAGAACGTCGCGGTTGGCTTCGATCTTCGCCTTGAGGTCAGCGTGGTCGATGGTGCCGTCAGATGCGGTAGCGACAACAACGACCTTCATGCCGGCGAGCACAGCCGAGGCGGCGTTGGTGCCGTGGGCCGAAGCCGGGATCAGGCAGACGTTGCGCTGCTGGTCACCCCGGGAGTGGTGGTAGCCACGGATCGCGAGGAGGCCCGCGAGCTCACCCTGCGAGCCGGCGTTCGGCTGGATGGAGACCTGGTCGTAACCCGTGATCTCGGTGAGCTGGGCTTCGAGGTCTGTGATCAACTCGCGCCAGCCAGCGGTCTGGGAGTCCGGGGCGAACGGGTGGATCGAGGCGAACTCGGGCCAGGAAATGGCTTCCATCTCAGCGGTGGCGTTGAGCTTCATGGTGCACGAACCGAGCGGGATCATGGTCCGGTCCAGCGCGAGGTCGCGGTCGGAGAGCTTGCGGATGTAGCGCAGGAGCTGGGTCTCGGAACGGTGCGTGTTGAACACCGGGTGCTGCAGGTAATCGCTGGAGCGCTCAACGGAAGCTTCGAGCGCGAAACCCTCCACGGATTCCAGTACCGGGGCGCCGAACACTTCAAGGACACCGCCGACGATGTCGGCTGTAGTGGTTTCATCAACCGAGATACCCACAGTGTCCGCGTCGACGCCGCGCAGGTTGATGCCGCTGGCCTCTGCGGCAGCGACGAGCTCGGCGCTGCGGCCCGGTACGCGGACCGTGATGGTGTCGAAGAACGAACCGTGCAGGACCTCGACGCCGGCGGCCCTCAGGGAGGCGGCAAGGGTGCGGGCGTGCTGGTGCGCCGTCTCGGCGATTGCCTTCAGTCCCTCGGGACCGTGGTAGACCGCGTACATCGAAGCGACGATCGCGAGCAATGCCTGCGCGGTACAGATGTTGGACGTGGCCTTCTCGCGGCGGATGTGCTGCTCACGGGTCTGCAGCGCCAGGCGGTAGGCGGGGACACCGGCGTCGTCCTTGGAAACGCCCACCAGACGGCCCGGCATGGAACGCTCCAAGCCCTTCTGGACGGCCATGTAGGCGGCGTGCGGGCCGCCGAAGAACAGCGGCACGCCCAGTCGCTGGGCGGAACCCACGGCGATATCGGCGCCCTGCTCGCCGGGAGGAGTGATGAGGGTGAGCGAGAGAAGATCGGCTGCGACGGTGACCAACGCGCCCCGCTCTTTCGCCGCGGCGATCACGGCGGAGTGGTCGAAGACTCGGCCGGAAACGCCCGGCTGCTGGAGGACGACGCCGTTGATGGCACCTTCCGGGAGGCCGAGGGAAAGATCAGCGACCTCAACCTCGAAACCGAGGGCCTCGGCACGGCCCTTCACGATCGCGATGGTCTGCGGCAGGCAGTCGGCGTCCAGGACGGTCTTGCCATCCTGGGCAGCCTTGTTCTTGTTGGCCCTGCGCATCATGAGGACGGCTTCGGCCACGGCGGTGGCTTCATCCAACAAGGACGCGTTGGCGATCGGCAGGCCAACAAGGTCCTGGACCATGGTCTGGAAGTTCAGAAGTGCCTCAAGACGGCCCTGGGAGATCTCGGGCTGGTACGGGGTGTAAGCGGTGTACCAGGCAGGGGACTCGAGGATATTGCGGCGGATCACCGGCGGGGTAATGGTGTCGTAGTAGCCCTGGCCGATCATCTGTACGGCCGTCTTGTTCTTTGCGGCCAGCTTGCGGAGTTCCGCCAGGACCTCAACCTCGGAAAGGGCGTTCTGGAGGGTCAGCGCCACGTCCTGGCGGATGTCGTTGGGAACCGCGGTGTCAACGAGCGAATCGACGGAGTCGTATCCGACGGACTTCAGCATGGTTTCAACGTCGGCCTGGCGGCGGGCACCGATATGCCGGTCAACGAAGGTGGTGGAGGCAGAACTAACCGTCACGAAGGAACTCCAATACTTGGGCGGCGCGTGGGTACGCCGCAGCTACTCGGGTTCCTCCCCGCTCTGTATTGGACCTGAGAGTTTCCGCGCGTTGTCTGCACAACGATCGCTTGCACCGTCGGTGAGCACGGTAGGCCCGCGCCGGTGGTGACGCGTTCCTGCCTGCTGCTTTCCAGAGTTGCCTCGCCGCGGCGGTGCATGGGCCTGAGAGATTCCTGGGGAGGGTTTGCTCCTACGGCGCCTGCATCACGTACTGCAGGACTCTCCCGCCGCAGATCAAAGGCTTGTTCAGTTGTCTGTGGGCGCTGGGAAGGCGCGCCACAAGGCTTAATTGTCCTACGCGGCGGGCGCCGCCGCAAATGGTGCAGGCGGCCTATGCCCGCAGGCGCTCCAGCACCTTCAGGAGAATCCCGACGTCGGCCTCCCGCCTGCCGTCGCCCGTCTCCTGGCCGCCCTCGAACATCGCGTTAAAGTACAGCCCATCCCCCATGTAGCTGACAGCCTTGGCCACGTCGGGCCCCACATCCTCAGCCAGGACATCCAGCCACTGTTGCTGGATACCGGCGAACCGCCGTCGTGTTTCCTCATGGGCGACCTCCGCCAACCGGGTCGCCGCCACGAAGGCCCGGTCCATGGGCGTCCCCGCCCACAACGAAGAGCGGATGAAGTAGGCAGCCGCTCCATCGGGAGCAGCTTTCATCTGTTCAATGTCTTCCTGCGCGAGGTTGTCGAGGCGTTCCAACAGCGCCGCGATCAGCGCCTCCTTGTTAGGAAAGTGGTAGAGCAGCCCGCCCTTGGAGACACCGGCGCGCTTGGCTACGGCGTCGAGCGTGGCGGCCCGTTCGCCGACCTCGATCAGGAGGGCTTCGAAGGCATCCAGGACCGAGTCCTTGGCTACTGGTTTTCGTGGCATGGGTTCCATCATCCCCTATTGCTGTGGGCATTCCGAAGTTGAAACTATACCGTCCAGACGGTACAGTTATTGCCATGTTCACCCAGTCTTCGACCCCAGCAACCCCTGTCCGCCAGCAGTCCGCGCAGGACCGGGCACCGTGGCGCGACTGGGCAGCACTGGCCCTGCTGATGGTCCCGGTGCTGCTGGTCGCCGTCGACAACACCGCCCTCACCTTTGCTCTTCCGGAAATCGCCCGGTCCCTGGAAGTTGGCGGTGTCCAGTTGCTCTGGATCGTGGACTCCTACCCGCTGGTCCTGGCCGCCCTGTTGGTCTCCATGGGCAACCTCGGCGACAGGGTCGGACGACGGCGGCTGCTCATGATCGGCAGCACGGGCTTCGCGGCGGTGTCGGCTGCTACAGCGTTCGCGCCGTCCGCCGAGTGGCTGATTGCCGGCCGCGCCGCCCTGGGCGTCTTCGGCGCCATGCTGATGCCCTCCACCCTCTCCTTGATCCGGAACATCTTCACGGATCCCAACCGTCGCAGGCTCGCCATCGCGGTGTGGGCCGCCGGCTTCTCCGGAGGCGCTGCGCTGGGCCCCATCTTTGGTGGCTGGCTGGTGGAGCACTTCTGGTGGGGTGCCGTGTTCCTCGTGGCGACCTTCCTGCTGCTTCCCTTGCTCGCTCTCGGCACCACGCTCATCCCCGAGTCCAAGGACGCCAATCCCGGCCGGGTGGACGTGCCCAGCATTGCGCTGTCCATCCTGACCATGGCGCCGTTCGTCTATGGCATCAAGGAATCCGCCGTCCATGGCTTCGGGGCGACCGCCCTGGCATTCATGGTGTTTGGCCTGGTCATGGGCACAGTGTTCGTCCGGAGGCAGCGCCTGTTGGAGAACCCCATGCTGGATGTCCGCCTCTTCGGCAACAAGGTGTTCAGCACGGCGATCGTGGCCAACGTCCTGTCACTGTTCTCCATGACCGGGTTCATCTACTTCTTCGCCCAGCACCTGCAGTTGGTGGAGGGGCAGTCCCCCATGGAAGCGGGCATCGCCATGATTCCGGCCCTGCTCGCCACGATTGTTGCCGGACTGTTGGTGGTGCCGCTGGTCAAACGGATCAGGCCTGGATTCGTGGTCGCCGCCGGCCTGAGTTTCAGTGCCGTGGGCTACCTGGTGGTTGTGGTGGGAGACCACGGACACGGGCCGGTGTTCCTGCTGTCCGCCCTGACCATCCTTGCCGTTGGCGTGGGAGCAGCGGAAACAATCTCCAATGACCTGATCCTGTCCTCCGTCCCGGCCGACAAATCCGGAGCCGCATCCGCCATCTCCGAAACGGGCTATGAACTCGGATCCCTGCTGGGCACCGCAGTGCTCGGTTCCATCCTGACGGCGTCTTACCAGCACAACCTCGTCCTGCCCGAAGGCCTGTCCAGCCAAGCCGCCGGAAACTCCGGGGAGACACTGGCCGGAGCCGTGGATGCAGCCGCGGCTCTCCCTGCACCCTTGTCTGATGCCCTCACCTTGGCCGCCCGGGTCGCCTTCGAATCCGGCGTCCACATCACGGCGGCGATCGGGCTGGTACTGATGGCTGGAGCGGCAGTGCTTGCCGCCGTCGTACTCCGCAGGGTGCCCAAGGCGCACTAACGGCGCGTCCAGGCAGTCGCAGCAGGAAGCCCGGGCCATCCCACGGCCCGGGCTTCCGGCTGCCTGCTGCTAGACGGCTTGATTGAGCGAGGACCCAAGGCCCAGGCCCCGGGTGATCCCTCCGGTGGTCGCCGTGGCCAGCGCAGCCAAGTAGTCATTGCGTCGCCGGGCGGTGATTCGGGATTCAGGTTCAAAGGGCTGGTCGGGGTTGTCCGCGTAATGGGCTGCCAGGCCGTCGCGCATGAGGCGGATGCCCTCGGCCCGCTGCTGCGACACTGCGGCGTGGGTCGAACCGAGTTCCTCGGCAAGGTCCTTCACGGAACGGCCGGCAAGGTAGATCTCCTGGATCACGAAGCGCATCTTCTCCGGAAGGGAGTCGACGGCGGCCCGCAGATACTTGATGCGCTCGTCCGCGAGGACAGAGTGTTCAGGGGACGGAGCGCCGGAGGCCACGGTATCTGCCACCACCTCGTCCAGCGAACTGAGCGTCCGGGCGGCATCGGCCAGGGCAGCTTCCACATGGCTGCGTTCCACGCCCAAGGCAGAGGCCAACTCCGGCACCGTGGGAGTACGCCCCAGCACGCCGGTGAGGGTTTCCTGGACGGCCATGGTTTCCTTGATGCGCTTCCGGGCCGAACGGGTGGCCCAGTCGCTGGCCCGCATCTCGTCAGCAAAGGCACCGATGATCCGACGGCGCGCAAAGGCACCAAAAGGAACACCGAGATCCGGATCAAAAGAATCAGCGGACGCAATAAGGGCCAACGACCCCACGGAAGCAAAATCGTCGCGCGATAAATGTGACGCACGCGCGCAAAGGTCAGAGACCAGGTAACCAACGAGCGGAAGGTGCTGCAACACCAGCTCGTTGCGCTGTTCGCGATTCAAATGTAAGTCCCCCCATGAGACCGGATTATTGAGTTGCAACGGACCCTGAACAGCTGTTCCACCGGCGCCGGGAGACCAATCACGGCGACGTTTCAGGACTTCGTCCAGGTACGTGTTCAGTGAACATATCACCTGAAAACGACTCTGCGTGTACGCTCGACACAAGAAACCAAAAAGCCTGCTAAATCGTCATTCAGGCTTTGCAATAAATGATTGGGGAACCGTGGGGGCGGACGAACTGTCGGCAACGCTGTGGCGTGAGCGAAGGCAACTGGATTTCCTGCTTTTTCTCCTGGAAACACAGCTCCTGCATCTCCGGGCAGGCAACTGGCACCGGTTGAATTTCACTGCCACCGAACTTGAAAAGGTTCTGGAAAACCTCCGTTTCGAGTCCCTTGCCCGCGGCGTGGAGGCCGCCTCTTTGTCGGCCGAATGGAAGGCTCCCCACCACACCACTTTGCCCGGCCTGGTATCTGCAGCGCCGCCTGGACCGTGGCCGGGACTTTTGGGCGAGCATCTGCAGGGCATGGCGGAATTACAGGCAAAGATCGACAACGCGGCCTCGGATAATGCGGCAGCCCTTCAGGCCGGGCCGCCGCCCGGGGCTCCCGGCCCGGACGAACTCGCGGACCTTGCCGTGCAGGCCAATGTTGGCCGGGCGCTTGCGGCGGTTAGCGCGGCATCTCTTCCGTCACTGCGCGATTTCCTCGGGCCTGCCTGACGGGACGTCCTTGCGGGCGGCTGGGGGTTGGAGGCCGGCCAGGAGCTGTTCGGCGTCGGGTCCCGCCTGGGCTGCGGCGAGGTTGGCGGCCGCGATCGCCTCCACCACCTCGCTGCGCTGGATGGAAACACCCCGGGGCGCCTCGATGCCGATGCGCACGCCATCACCCCGGCCCTCCATGACGGTGATGACAATGTCGTCGCCGATCATGATTTTCTCGCCCGGCTTGCGCGTCAGTACCAACATGCTCTCAATGTACCTTTCCCAGCGTGGCTGCTGCTGCGGGCCTGCCATCGACCCATCCCACCGGAAGGCCGAGTTCGTTGACGGTTTCGGGCGTGCCGGTCTGCGCGGCTCCAATGACCGCGAGCGCGTCGACGGCGATTGACTCACCGGCCAGGCCGGCGCGCAACGCGCCCGACCACCCTGCGGTGTCCTCTGCCTTCATCCGGGCGTCGGCCACGACCCACACCTGATCGGGCGCCAGCAGTGCAATGCGTGACGCCTGGCCGGGCGCATCCTCGGCAATCCCCAGCCCGTAAGCAACCACAACGGTATGGCCGGTCAGAACGGCCTGTGCGCGTGCCGCCGTCGCGCTGTGCCGTCCGTCCACGTGGAGGTGGCCGAACGCGGTGAGCTCCCCTGCCGTCCTCACGTCGGCGCCGCCTGCGGCCTGTGACATCTGCAGCGCAACGTCCAGGGCGTCGTCACCCAGGCCCAGGAGCAGGACCAGATCGCCGTCGCCGGCCAGGAGTTCGGGCACCTTGGCAAACGCAGCGCTCGACGGCGGCAGCGTCACCACCGAGGCCGGCGGCACCGCCGGGGGCAGGGCCGGCGGGGGCTCGGCCGGCGGCGCGGATGTCCGTTCCAGTTCCTTGCCCAGTTGTTCCAGCAGCCCGGCGAAATCCGGCGAGGCCGTCGACACGGGGGCAGCCGCAGCGCCGGCGGAGGGCCTGGCCCGGTGCAGGTGAAGCTCCTCGGCGTCGGCCCGTTCCAGCAGCGCTGCAATGGCGGTGCCGTCCAGGTCATGGGCAGAACCGGGGTCGCGTGGGTGCTGGGCAGCCTTGACCGTCATGGCAGGCGCCCCGGGGACCTCCGCCGCAGCCTGCCCTGCAGGCTTGTCGCTGACTTCCACTGTGGCCTCGATCCGGTTGGCCGCGAACAGTCCCACGATTCCCGGATTGGTGACTTTTTCGGCAGCCACAATCCGGGCACCGGGCCCGTAGTGCTGCAGCGCCTTGGCCCGGATCGCTTCCAGGGAGGACCCCTTAAGCGTGTAGCGCTTCGGCATAGCGCACCACCCCCACGGTCTCGATGCGCAAATGGGCCGAGGTGACTTCCCGATACGACAGGACGGGGACACCGCCGTCGGGGGCCGCCACCAGGCGACGCACGGCGGGGCGCAAGGCAGGCGCGCACACCAGCACCGCTTGGCGGCCCGCCGCCGCGGCTTCCTCCACTGCGGTTTTGAGGGACGCCAGGACGCCGTCCAGTTTGGCTTGCCCCATGACGATCTGGGCTCCACCTTCCGCGGGTCTCATGTCCTCCAACATGGACTGCTCCAGGAGGGGGTCGATCATCACCACATTGAGCACCCCTCCGTCCAGGTACTTGGCCGCCAGTGCAGGCCCCAAGGCGTTCCGGGCCGACTCGATCAGGGCCTCCGGGTCGGTTGATACCTTGGCGCGCAGGGCCAGGGCTTCGTAAATCCGGGGAAGGTCGTTGATGGGCACTTGTTCTTCCAGGAGGCCTTCGAGGACACGCTGGATTTCGGCCAGGGAGAGCAGCCCCGGCGTGAGTTCCTCCACTGCGGAGGGACTCTGCTTGCGGACGCCTTCGGTGAGGACGCGTACGTCTTCGCGGGTCAGGAGCCGGGCGGCGTTGGCCGTGATGATTGACGACAAGTGGGTGACCAGCACGGAGACACGGTCAATGACGGTGGCACCGGTCATCTCGGCACTGTGCCTCATCTCCGTGGGCACCCACTTGCCGCTCAGGCCGAACACCGGTTCCACGGTTGCGCTCCCGGGAAGGGCGTCCAGGAATTCGCCGAGGGCCAGGAGCTTGCCCGACGGCGCCACTCCCCTTCCAGCCTCAACGCCGGCGATGCGGATGGCATAGGTGGAAGGTGGCAGGTCCAGGGCGTCCCGGGTCCGGACGGGCGGGACCACGAGGCCCAGTTCCATGGCGATCTTGTGGCGGAGGGAGCGCACCCGGGCCAGGAGGTCGTCGGAAGCGCCGGAGACGATATCCACCAGATCCGGGGCGAGCAGGATCTCCACGGGGTGGATCCGCATCTCTTCCATGAGCCTCTCGTTCGGGTCTTCCGCAGCTTCCACAGCGGCGTCCTCGGCCTCCTGCGCACTGGCACGTGACTTCTGCAGGGCGGTCGCCCGGCGTGAGGCAAACACCAGCAACGCACCCACCAGGAGGAACGGCAGGATGGGCATGCCGGGGATGAAGGCCATGCTGGCTGCGGCCAGGCCTGCGATCAGCAGCGCGTTGGGCGACTGCATCAGCTGGGAGGACGCCGTCCGCCCCATGTCTTCCTCGGCGTTGGACCGGGTAACGATCATGCCGGTGGAGACGGCCATGAGGAGGGCGGGGATCTGGGTGACCAGGCCGTCCCCCATGGTGAGCAAGCCGTACGTGTTCAGGGCATCGCCGGCTTCCATGCCACGCTGGAGCACACCAATGGCGATACCGCCCACGAAGTTGATGATGATAATGATGATGCCCGCGATCGCATCACCTTTGACGAACTTGGAGGCACCGTCCATGGCACCGTAGAAGTCGGCCTCGGCGGAGACCTCGGCGCGGCGTTTCCGGGCTTCGGCGTCCGTGATGAGCCCCGCGTTCAGGTCGGCGTCGATGGCCATCTGCTTGCCCGGCATGGCGTCCAGGGTGAAGCGCGCCCCGACTTCGGCCACACGCTCGGCACCCTTGGTGACCACCACGAACTGGATGACCACCAGGATGAGGAACACCACGGCACCGATGATGAGGGAACCGCCCACGGTGACCTTGCCAAAGGCCTCGATGACCTGGCCGGCGAATCCCTGCCCCAGCACCAGTCGGGTCGAGGCGACGTTGATCCCCAGGCGGAAGAGGGTGGCCACCAGCAGCAGCGAGGGAAACACCGAGAAGTCCAGGGGCTTCTTCACGAACATGCTGGTCAACAGGATCAGCAACGCCAGCAGGATATTGCACACGATCAGGAAGTCGAGCAACGGCGCCGGCAGCGGAACCACCAGGAGCAGCACGATCCCTACGATCCCCACGGGGACGGACAGCCGGGCGAACCTGTTGTTGTTCATGGCTGGAAACTCTCCTTCATGCGATGGATTCCCCGTGCTGCTCCCCGGGTCTTGAGCGACATCACGAACGCAAGAACAGCAGCCACGGCGCGGTAGAGTTCCACGGGAATCTCCTGCCCCAGCCCGCATGCCGCATGGACAGCCCGTGCCAAGGGAATGTCCTGGACCATCGGCACCCCTTTGCTTTCGGCTTCCTCCCTGATGCGGGCGGCGATGATTCCCGCACCTTTCGCCACGACGCGCGGTGCCGAGGTGCCGGCGTCGTACTTCAACGCAACTGCCACGTGCGTCGGGTTCACCAAGACCACATCAGCCTCCCCGATCGCAGCGATCATGCGGTTCCGGCTCATGCTGAGCTGCCGTGAGCGGCGCTGGGACTTCACCAGCGGATCGCCGTCGGTGTTTTTGTTCTCGTCCTGGACTTCCTTCCTGGACATCCGGGTCTTCTTCCGGTTGCGCCGCATCACCACGAAGATATCGGCGGCTGCCAGCACCAGCCCTGCAGCCACGGCGAACTGGATGAGAGCCCCGATCCCGCCCGCGGCAGCGGCGAGCACGCCCGCCACCGGCAAGCCGCCGGCCGTCAGGAGCACGGGCATCAAGCCCTGGATCACGGTGTACAGGACAAGACCCACGACGGCGGTCTTCAGCAGCGCCTTCACCCCGCCCCACAGCGCCTCGGCACCGAACATCCGCTTGAAACCGGCAAGCAAGTTGAAGTGCTCGAACTCCGCACGGAACTTCTTGAAGCGGATACCGCCCTGCAGTGCGGAACCGGCCAGGACCACCACAGTGACCACCAGCAGCAAGGGGCCAAGGATCCCGGCAAGGGACCCCAATCCCGCTTCGAGGGCAGCCACGGCCTTTCCGGGGTCGGGATCGTTCATGACGCTCTTGACCGTGAAGAGTTGGTCCACTGCGGCGTTTGACGCGTGGTCGATGGTGGCCGGAAGCATCGCCGCAGCGCCGCCAACGGCGAGCCAGGCCAGCAGGTCCTGCGACCTTGAGAGCTGGCCCTTTTCGCGGACCTCGCGCATGCGTTTGTCCGTGGCTTGTTCGGTTTTCTCCTGGGAGTCCGCCACTAGCCCACCCCCAGGACAGTTCTTGCGGCCAATTCGGCCAGCGATGCGACCAGGCGCGGCAGGGCCAGGAAGAGGAACCCTGCCAGCGCCAGCGTAATGAAGACTTTCAACGGGAAGCCGAGGGCGAAGGCATTCAGTGCCGGAGCCACGCGCGTGAGGAGACCGAGTCCGACGTCGGCCAGCACCAGGACAACCAGCAAGGGACCGGCGATCTGGACGGCGGAGATGAACATTCCGGTGACGGCACCAACCATGGCGTCCACGGGTTTGCTGAGGTCGATGCCGCCGGCGAGCGGCAAGGCGTTGAAGCTGCCGGTGAGCCCTCCGATGACCAGCTGGTAACCGTCCGAAGCGAAGAGGAGGGCCAGCGCGGCCATCTGCAGCAAACGGGTGAACTGGGCCCCGTTGACCATCATTTGTGGATCGAAGGCCTGGGCCATCTGGAATCCGCTGAAAAGGTCGATCAAGCTTCCCGCGGACTGGATGGCGGCGAACACGGCCATCACCAGGAAGCCAAGGACCAGGCCGGTGACAAGTTCCAGGACTATTGCGGTGATGAATCCCGCGGTGTCTTTGGGGATGGCATCGGCGGAAAGACGCTGCGAGACGGCCAGGCCCAGACCTATGCCGAGCATGGCTTTGATTCGCGCGGGGATGGCGTGGTGGGCGAAGGGAGGCGCCACCACCAGGAAGGCCGTCATGCGTACCGAGGCCAGCAGCAGGACCTGGATCCACGACTGGTCGATGGGAATGTCCACCTCACGCGCCACCGATCAGTCCGGGGATGCGGGTGAAGAGCTCGTTGGTAAAGGTGACCATTTCCGAGATCATCCAATGCCCGCAGACCACCAAGGCGATGGCCACGGCGACAGCCTTGGGCACAAAGGACAGCGTTGCCTCCTGCAACTGGGTGATGGACTGCAGGAGGGAAATGGCCAAACCCACCACCAGGGCGGTGACGAGCGTGGGCGCGGCCAGCTTGGCGGCGACAATCATGGCCTGGAGGCAGATGTCCAGGACTGCGTTGGTATCCATCAGCCGCTCGAATAGCTCTGGATCAGGGACGTGATCACCAGGCCCCAACCGTCAACCAGGACGAACAAAAGGATCTTGAAGGGCAGGGAAATCATCACCGGCGGAAGCATCATCATGCCCATGGACATCAACGCTGCCGAGACCACGAGGTCAATGACCAGGAAAGGAATGAAAATCACGAAGCCGATGATGAAGGCAGCCCGCAGTTCGGAGATCATGAACGCCGGGACCAGGGTCTGCAACGGGACGGCTTCGGGGTTGGCCGGGTTCTCCATGTTTGCAGCCCGCGTCATGAGGGCGATGTCCTCTTCCCGGGTATGGGCCAGCATGAAGTGCTGCAGCGGCGTCCAACCCGCGGACATGGCTCCGTTGAAGTCCAGGCCGCCATTCAAATATGGCTGCACCGCCACCGTGTTGATGTCCGAAACGACCGGCCACATGACGAACAAGGACAGGAAGAGGGCCAGGCCGGCCAGGACCTGGTTGGGCGGGATCGCCGGGAGAGACAAGGCATTGCGGGTCATGGCCAGCACCACGAAGATCTTGGTGAAGGACGTCATCATCAAAAGCAGCGCCGGAGCCACGGACAACAGCGTGATGCCGATCAGGGTGACCACGGCCGAGGAAGGCGTTCCGTCCAGGCCGTTGATGTTGATGCTGACGTTACCGCCGGATCCCGGGTCCGCCGGAGAGGTTGGCGGAGTGGGCTGCGTGGGGTCGATGGGCGCAGCGTTCGCCGCAGTCGTTCCAAGCCACAGCAAAACCGCAGTGAAGAGGACGGCCGACAGCGCCACAAGCCACACCCGGTTGGTCAGCCAGGGCCGTGCTGTCGCTCCCGGCCGCGCTGTTGCCCGGCCGGCGCCGGGGACCCCGGAACAAGCGGAACGGATCAATTGCGGCGTCCCCTGAAGGCATCGGAGGCCTGGCGCCACGTGGAGGCAGAAAGGATGGAGCCGTGCAGCGGATGGGTCTGAGCAGGCGTGCCACGATGCAGTTCAGCCCGACGGCGGACCACGGGAATCTGTCCGGTCACCAGTTCAGTGCGGGGCACCTGGTCCCCGGACGCCTGCCGGAAAAGCTGGGCGAAGCTTTGTTCCCCGATGACCTTCGGCTGGACGGGTTCGATGTCGTCCGCGGGCACTGCCGGAGCATCGCTGCTGTGCAGCACCGTGACATTGTGCTCGGTCACGCCCAACAGGAATCGTTTGTCCCCGGCATCGACCACCACCACGGAAGCCTTCTGGCCCACAGCCTGGCGGCTCACCACGGACAGCGTGGAATCGGCACGACGCCGTCCCTTGCCTTTACCGAGCCTGCGCTGCAGGAGCCAGATCACTGCCAGCACGGCACCGAGGGCCACCACCACCCGCAGCCCGAGGATGAATGAATCCATCTACAGCGTTCCCTCTGCCCCGTCCAGGATGCGGGTGATCCGGACAGCGTAGTCCTGGTCCACCACAACTACTTCCCCATGGGCAATCAGGCGTCCGTTGAGCAGGACATCGGCAGGTGCGCCCGCGGATCGGTCCAGTTCGATCACCTTGCCCGGTTCCAGCGCAAGGGCGTCCCGCACCGACATCCGGGTCCGGCCGATCTCCACGGTCAGCGCCATTTCCACGTTGCTGATGAGGCCCAGGCGGGCACCCAGGTCATCCTGCCCGCCCCGGGAGGAACCGCCGTCGTTATCCCGCACGCGGACAGCGAACCAGCCGAATGCCGTTCCCCCGTCACTGAGCTCGAACACCACCGTGGACGGGTCCTGCAGCAGCCCGGCGGCATCTTCCTCCCGCAACTCCCCCAGCACGCCGGCGTCGAACGCTGATGCGGCCTGTTCCAGAGCGGGACGCAGGACGTCGCCGGCTGAAATCTGCGCGCCCGCAACGGCGCCCCCGGCAGGGGCGAGGAACGAGTTGTCCACGAGCAGGAGAGCAAAATCGGCCGTGGAAGCTCCCACGAATGTTGCAGTCACCGCCGGTGACGCATACGGAGCGGCAACGTCGGCAGGAACGATGCCCGCCACGGTCAGCAGCGAGGAAGCCGGCAAGTGCTGCGCCAGTCGTTCCGCTGCCGCTTCCTGCAGGGTCAAGGTAATGCTCATCGTTGGTGCTCCTCGGTAGTGACAATGACAGCGGCGGCCCGCGACCCGTGGCGGGCAGCGGCCGCGGTGGCCAGGCGGGTGCCGTTGATGGCGACGTCGAACGGCCGGTTCTCCAGGTGCGGCAGCGGCAGGACATCGCCGACGGCGAGGGCCAGGATCTGCGCGGGAGTCACCTGCGCTGGGGTCAACTGGATGGCGACATCCACCGGCACCTGGGCGAGTTGGGCCCGGACGAGGGCCTCGTTGTCGAGGCTGTGGACCGTGGGATTGACATCGCCCAGCCTGGAGAGGAGGACATCTGCCGGAACAGCCAGCGTGGACGCGCACTGGGTCCCGCCCACGTTCACGCTGAATCCGGCAACGATCATCAGCTCGGACGGCGCGGCAGCCTGGGCGAACTGGGAGTTGTACTGGATGCCATCCATGGTCACGGACTGCGTCAAGAGGTTGCCGAGGGAGTACTTCAGGTCCTCAAGGACTTCCTCCACCATGCGGCTGAGAAGGGCGTGCTCGATCTGCGTGAACTTGCGTTCCGGGACGGCCGAGTCCGTGGAACCACCCAGCATCCGGCTGAGCCAGGTCAACGCCGCGGTTGCCGGGAACTGGATGACGAGCCGGGAATCGGTGTCCTCGATCCGGCACAACACCATGGACGTGACCGAGGGCAACGAAGCAGAGTACTCGTCGTAGCTCTGCATGCTGAGGTGTTCCAGGGTCGCCGTGGACTTGAGCCGGACCTTGGCCGTCAGCTGGGTTCCCCACTGGCGGGCGAACGTCTCGAACGCGACTTCCAGGACACGGCTGTGCTGGCGTGGCAAGGTGGTGGGCCTGCGGAAGTCATAGACGTCCACAGTGCGCTGCCGGTCCGCCGCGCGATCTTCCTGTTCTCCCACGGACGGCACTATCGGCCCTTAAGTTGCGGACGTAAGGCGATTTTTCTGCCGGTTTCAGACGGGCGGCTACTTGGCCTTTGCCGCCGCGGCTGAATCCTTGGTCTGTTCTTCCAGTGCGTTGGGAATCAATGCACGGATGTCCTCCGGACGGTCGGAGACGAGCACAATGTCAACGCGACGATTGAGTTCCATGAGCTCTTCCGTGGAGTCGTCCGTGACCTGCCTGGCTGCACCGAAAGCCACCGCCCCTATCCTGCCCGGTGGCATGCCGGATTGGTCCACGAAATATCGCAGGACATTCACCGACCTCGCCGCTGAAAGTTCCCAGGTGGAGGCATAGGCGGTATAGCCCTTGGCTGCGTGGCCCTCAATCATTACTTCCAAGCCGGACCCAACTACGGTAGGTGCAATGGCCTTCAGGATCTGGAGGGCTTTGGGTGTCAGGTCCGGCATGTCCGGTTGGAAGAACGTCTGCGAGCCAACGAGCTTGACCGTGAGTCCGCGCTCCCCCACTACGAACTCCACGTTCTTATCCAGCCCCTGCGACTGAAGCTGGGCCTGCATGGTCCCTTGGAGGGCGGTGAGCTTGGTGACTTCCTGGGTCGCCAGGTCCAGCGGCGAGAAACCCTCTCCGTTGGCCGTAGTCAGTTCGCCGGGAACCACCACGCCACTGGCGGTATCCACTTTCTGGCTGATCTCCGTACCGAAACCCGTGGCCAGGGAATTGCGGAGCTTCTCGAACTTGATCTGGTCCACCGACGACATGGCAAAGAGCACGATGAACATGCACATGAGCACCGTGACCATATCCATGTAGGAGGCCATCCAGCGTTCGTCGACGTGGTGCTCTTCGGGTTGCGCCCCACGTTTCCTGCGCGACCTCATGCGGCCCTGGAGGCTGTCAGCTTGCCGGTCTTGCCGCCGTCGTTGGTTTTGTTGTTCGCGTCCTTGGCCTTGCCCTTGGGGTCGGCCGGAACCATGGCGCGCAGGCGTTCGGCGAGCAGCAGCGGCTGGGTGCCGTTTTGTACCGCGAGGAGGCCTTCCATGAGGAGGTTCATCCGCTCCACCTCAAGCTCGGACAGGCGCTTGAGCTTGGAACTGATCGGGAGCCAGATGAAGTTGGCAGACAGGAGGCCCCACAGGGTGGCAACGAAGGCTGCCGCGATCATCGGTCCAAGATGGTCCGGCGAGGAGAGGTTTTCGAGCACATGCGTCAGCGAGACCACGGTTCCGATAATGCCGATGGTTGGCGCATACCCGCCCAAGGCCGCGAAGAACTTGGAGGCCACATGGTCCGCGCGCATGCGGGTGTCGATCTCGTCTTCCATGAGGAGCCGGAGTTCCTCGGCGTCGGTTCCGTCCGCAATGTTCTGGAGCGAGCGCGCCAGAAACGGATCCTTGGCACTGTTGGCTTCCTCCTCCAGGGACAGGAGTCCATCGCTGCGGGCCTTTTCCGCGAGGCGGACCAGCTCATCGATGCTCGCACCGGCCTTGGCGGGCTTGCCCACGAAGACCTTGGGGACCTGCTTGAACGACTGGATGACATCGGGGAGGGTGTTCCCGGCCAGCCCCACGGCAATGGTTGCGCCGAACACCAACACCATGGGCGCAGGGAGGAGCAGGGACATCAGGTTGGCATGTTCCAGGGTGACCATGACCACCACGGAGGCAAAGGCGAGCAGCAGGCCGATGATTGTCACAGGGCTACCTTCCGTTTCGGGGAGTGGTCGGGTTTTCCGGTTCCGTGGACGCCGGTGGCACCAGGCTGAGCGGGTAGCCGACGGTCCGCGGCAGGTCCTGCGCCCGCCGCAGCACACCCGCACGGTATTCCGCGATCAGTTCCACCACCTCAACCAGCGATTCGCGCACCACGTAAGCGGCGCCGTCGAGCGTCACCAAATGGGTGTCCGGGCTTTCATGGATGCGCTCCAGGATGTCCGGATTGACGGCGAAACGTGTGCCGTTGAGGCGGGTGACAACGATCATGTGCTGTTCTGCTTTGGCTTGGGGTGGGTGTACTTCCTACCATCGGCCGGTCGCGGCGCAGCGTTAGGGCCTGTTAACGAAACCTGCCCCTGCCCTCCCTGATGGAGAGGACAAGGGCAGGAATCCAAGGATCTAGCGCTTCAGGTTGCTCAGTTCCTGGAGAACTTCATCCGAGGTGGTGATGATGCGGGCGTTGGCCTGGAAGCCGCGCTGGGCCACGATCAGGTTGGTGAACTCCTGGGACAGGTCCACGTTGGACATCTCCAAGGAACCCGAGCTGAGGGAACCCAGGCCTGCGTCGCCGGGAACACCCAGCTGGGCTGCACCCGAATTGGCCGTGGCAACGTAGGACGACCCGCCGGCCTTCTCAAGGCCCTCGGCGTTGGTGAAGCGGGCCAAGGCAACGCGGGCCAGGACCTGCGTGCTGCCGTTGCTGAAGGCACCCACCAAGGATCCGTCGGCAGCAAGGGTGAACGACTCAAGTTTGCCGGCCTCCGCCCCGTTGTGGCCTGTGACCGTGAGGGTGCTCATCTGCGCAAACCCGGTGACAGCGCCGAGATCCACGGTGATCCCGCCAACGGTCAAGGATCCACCGGAGGTCAGTGCACCGTTGGCGAAAGTGAGGTTGCCCGAACCCGTCGCACCGTTGGCGTCGGCGCCCGCCACGCTCCATCCGGTGTTCGTGCGGCTGAAGGTGAGGGTGAGGGCACGTTCTGCACCGTTGCCGTCAAATACCTTGACCTGCCGCTCCAACGACGTGCCCACGGCTGCGTCGGACGGCAGGTTCCCGCCCAGGGCTGCCGTTGTGGTTGCCACCGCCGGAGCCGTCGTGTTCGGGGACAACGTGATCGGCCCCGTGAGTCCTCCAACGTTCAACGCGCCGTTGGCGGCGGACCAGCCCTGGAGGATGCCGCCGTCGGGCGCGGTCAAGCGGCCCGCAGCATCCAGCTGGAAGTTGCCCGCACGCGTGTAGAACTGCTGGGTTCCCTTCGCGGTGACGAAGAAGCCCTCACCCGAAATCATCAGGTCGGTCCCACGGCCCGTGCTCTGCGATGAGCCCTGGCCAAAATTTGTGCTGATACCGGCCACCCTGACTCCCAGGCCCACCTGTGCGGGGTTGGAGCCACCGGCCTCGGGCTGCGGCGCTGCAGCACCCTGGGTCAGCTGGGACAAGGTGTCCTGGAACTGCGCTGAGGAGGACTTGAAGCCCGTGGTGTTGACGTTGGCAATGTTGTTGCCGGTGACGTCGAGCATGGTCTGGTGGGCGCGGAGGCCGGAAATTCCGGAGTACAGCGAACGGAGCATGGTGTTGCCTTTCTTCGGGGGTCTGGGTGTTGTCTGTGCTTAGGCGGTGATGCCGGTAATGCTGTCCAAGGGCACCTTTTGGTCGCCGACGCTGACCAGCGGAACCCCGTCAGCGAAGGACACGGAGCTTGCTTTTCCCGAGCCTGTGGTTCCGTCAGCGAGCGCGTAGTCCACGGTGGTGCCGATAATCTGCGCGGCGGCCATGCGCATCTGCAGGGAGAAGCTCTCCTTGGACCCCGCGGTGAGTTCGGTCATTTTCTCCATCATGGACAGCTGTACCGACTGGCTCATCATCTGGTTGGTGTCCATGGGGGCGCTGGGATCCTGGTACCTCAGCTGCGTCACGAGGAGCTTCATGAAAACCTCGGAGTCCATCGTCTGGACGGGCTTGCGGACGGTTTGGCCGCTGTTGGCCTGGACAGCACTGGGGATGGCTTCGATGGTCATGCTGTTCTCTCCTTCACATCAGACGAGGATGTCCAGTTGGTTGGGGCTCTGTGCTTGTTGCGGGTCAGGTGCTGTTTCCACTGCCTCTGTTGGACCGGAACGCAAGGTGCCGTGGTACCCGGCGTGCCCATGCTGCCTGCTGCCCGCTCCCGTGTCCTTGGGGGCGTCCTGTGGGCTGTTCTGCGACGACAGGCTCAGGCTCGCCCCGGAATCCTCCAGGCCGCGGCGCAATTCCGGCAGCACGTGGCGAACGGCTTCCCGGCCTGCGTCCCCGGCGGCGAACAACTCGATCCGCACACCCGTGCTGTCGATGTGCGCCCTCACCGTCAGCGGACCCAGCTCCTCGGGTGAGACCTGCAGCGTCATCACGTGCTCCCCCGGATTGCCCGATGCCAGCGTAAACAGGGGTTGGGCGAGCTGGTGGGTCAGGGGCTGGTGCGGGGTCGGTGGTTGCGGCTGCATGCCTGGGTGCGGTTGGGCATGAAGTACGACGCCGGGAGCTGCCTGCGTGGGTGCGGGGACTCCCGGTGTGGCTGGCTGGGGGACGCCGGGGGCTGGCTGGATTGAAGCAGCATCGGCTGGCTCAATGCCGGGCTGCCGGGTGTGGTGCGCGCCGAACATCGGGACCAAGTTGTGGGCTTTGCTTTCCGGTTCGGTTGCTTCGGCGGCTATTGCGTCCGTGGCTGCGGGTGCGTAGCCGGAGAGCGGCGATCCGGCTCCCCTGCCGGCAGGCGTGCTTTCCTGCGGGAAGGCACTCCCTTGGGCCCCGTCAGGCATGGCACTGGCTGTTCCGGGCCCCGGCATTCCGGTGGCACCGGCCTTGCCCCCTTCGACGGACACTTGCGCACCGGCGGGCCGGAGTCGTCGTGCGGGAAGGGAGTCGTCCACGTCCGGCGTTGCTGCGACGCCGGTGTCTCCTACCGCAATACCCTGGCCCGCCTCGATGCCCGGCTGCTGCAGGTCATGCCGCGCGAGCGGCACACCCGGCAGTGAACCCACGAATTGGTCATGCGTGGCCTCGGCTGAGCCGGTGCGAGCGGACGTTACGCCAGCCGTTCCCCCGGGCGTTGCCCCGACTGAAGCCAAGGGTACGTCTGCGAAAACTCCCGCCGGTTCGATGCCTTGCTGCGGGCTGGACGCCAGGAGTCGCCTAACGGGCAGGGACTCATCGAAACGGCCAGGAATTCCGAGGCCGGGATCTCCTGCCAAGGACTCCCCTGCAGCAACACCCTGACCCGATTCGCTGCCCGGCTGCAGGTCATGCGGTATGCCTGGGCCCAGGGCGGTCGGTGCCGTTGGGGCTAAGACAGGTACCGCCGGAATCGCAGGGGCGGACACAGGTGCGGCCCCGGCCTGTAGTGGACCCGCCGCATATGCCGCTGTGGCAGCACCGGTGGCCGTGGCTTCCCGTGCATCGGAGGGCAGGAGTCGCTTGACGGGCAAGGATTCGTCCAAACGGCCAGGCACTTCACCGGCGGGCGCTCCAACCGACGAATCGCCCTCCACAGATGCCGGTCTGAGCAAGGCCCCGAGGATCGCATCGAAAGCCGCAGCATCCGAAGGTCCGGAAGCTCCAGCCGCTCCGGGACCCGCGGGAGCGCCGGAACCGGCTTGAACGCCACCGGCAAAGAAGGAAGCCACCTGCATCAAGCACCCCCGGCCGGGACGATCCTGCGAATGGACGTGAGGTTGGAGTACTTCTCCCAGGCATCCCGGATCTGGATGGTCTGCCCGGGCACGGGAGCATCGATAGCCTTGCCGTTGCCCAGGTAGATGGAGATGTGCTCGCCCCCGTAGCTGACCAGGAGATCCCCTGGCTTGGCCTCGGCAAGGGACGCAACCGGTGTGCCTTTCTGCATCTGGTCGCTCACCACGCGGGGCAGCTCCACGCCGAGGTCCTTGAACACGCGCTGTACAAAGCCGGAGCAATCCATGCCCACGGACGGGTTGGTCCCACCCCACACGTAGGGCACCCCGATGTACTTCTTGGCCGCAGCAACCACGGCGTCGCCCGTGGCTCCCCCGCCTCCGGAGACGGTGGCAGCGGAGCCCTGGACCGGCGTCGTACTTCCCACGGCGGACAGGACGGAGGCGGCGCCGGACGTCCCCATCGCCGAACTGAGCGCCGCAGCGAACGGAGCAGCGCCTGCCGATGCCGCCAGGGACGACGAGGACGCTGAAGACGCCGAAGCCGCCGCAGCTGATGAGGCAGCGGCCGAAGACCGCTCCGCCAACTGCTGCAGCGAGGCCTCGATGCTCTGGATCCGGCCCAGTGCTTCAACCATGCTCATGAGCCGGCCTTCCTGTGCCACGCTGTGGAGGCGATCTCGTCCAGGGCACCCTGTTCTGCCCGGAGCTCTGAAGCAACCAGGGCCGTGTCGTGCCGGGTTTCCAGTTTCTCGAGCCCAACAGCCCGGCGGCGCGCCTCAGTGTAGTCAGCCTGCGCAGCGGCAGCCTCGAGATCCGCGGCAGCAGCCAGGGCGTCAAGCTCCGCGAGCATGCTCTGCGCGGAGGCACGTGCTGCAGCAACCCCTATAAGTGAGGTGGAATCAACCACGGTCCCGGCCGAATCTGCAATCGCTGACCGCGCCTCCGCCCGGCGCTCGCGCAGTGAGGAAGACCGCGAGTTCGCCGCAGCCACCCCTGATTCCGCGGCCTTCTGCTCGGCCTGCCGAAGCCTCAACAACCCGGCCAGGGAGAACTGTCGGTTCACGCTGCTCCTTCCAAAGCAAAGTGGGTGGAGAGTCGGGAAAGCCAGGCCCACGACTCGCCGAACAGGGAGGACGTGTCCATGCCCTGGCGCAGGAACTGGTTGATGGCAGCCTCGTTGTCCAGGGCCGCGTCCACCAGCGGGTTGCTGCCGTGCCGGTACGCTCCGACGTCGATCAGGTCCTGGGCGGAACGCCGTGCGGCGAGGACCCGGCGCAACGCGACGGCGAGCGCGGTGTGCGCGGGATCGTTGACTTTGGACGCCACGCGGGACACCGATCCCAGTACGTCGATGGACGGGAAGTGCCCTGTGACCGCGAGTTTCCGGTCCAGGACCACATGTCCGTCCAGGATCGAGCGGGCGGCGTCGGCAATGGGCTCGTTGTGGTCGTCGCCGTCCACCAGCACCGTGTAGATCCCGGTGATGGAGCCGGCTTCCGCGGTTCCGGCCCGTTCCAGGAGCCTCGCCAGGACGGAAAAGGTCGACGGCGGGTAGCCGCGTGTCGCGGGCGGCTCACCTGCTGAGAGTCCGATCTCCCGCTGGGCCATGGCCACGCGGGTCAGGGAATCCATCATGAGCACCACGTCCTGCCCGGCTTCACGGAACGACTCCGCGATCCGGGTTGCGGTGACCGCGGCGCGAAGGCGCATGAGGGCAGGCTCGTCGGAGGTCGCAACCACCACCACGGACCGGGCGAGCCCTTCAGCACCCAGATCGTCTTCCAGGAACTCCCGCACTTCGCGTCCGCGCTCGCCCACCAGCGCAATCACGGACACTTGGGCATCGGTTCCGCGGGCCACCATGGACAGCAACGAGGACTTGCCGACGCCCGAGCCGGCGAACAGGCCCATGCGCTGCCCGCGCCCCAGGGTACAGAGCGTGTCCAGCACACGGACCCCGGTCTGCAGGGGCGTATCGATGCGGGCACGGAGCATGGCATTGGGTGCCTCCTGGTCCGACGGCACCCGGTTGGCGACGGACAGCGGCCCTTTCCCGTCGATCGGCCGGCCCAGCGCATCAAGGACCCGCCCCAACAACCCTTCGCCGGTGGGAACCAGCACAGGGCTCCCGGCAGCCCGTGCAGGAGCCCCCGCGGCGACACCTGTCAGCCGGCCCAGGGGCATGCACCGCACTCCCCCGCGCACGGAGGCGACCACCTCGGCGTCGAGCGTTCCGGCTCCCGAGCCAACCGTGACCAGCTCGCCCACGGCACAGTCCAGCCCGGCAACCTCCAGGCCCAGGCCCAGCACCGAAGTCACGGTGCCAACCCTCCGCGGCGCGGCAGCAGCCAGTGCCGCAGGCAGGCCCCTCATGCCCGGTCTCCCAACAGCGCCTGGCGTGCACGGTCCAGCGCCGCGCCGAGCCGTGCGTCGATCCACCCCTGTTGATAGTCGCCGATCGCGTCGCCCGGGTTGAGTGCGGCATCGGCTTTGAGTTCGACACCGGGAGGAAGCACGACGCCGGCAGCCTCCAACGCGGCCACGTCGCCCGGGTGCAGGCGAACCACGGTCACGGTTGCGTCAGGCTGCCCGAGGGCACGGTTGAGTGCGGCGCGGGCTGTCCGGTGGCCGTCGGCAAGCTCGTAGCCGAGGATTGCTTCCGCGAGATCCAGCGCACCGGCGGCCAGCACGTCCTCTGCCGCGGCCACGGAAACCTCCTGCCGACGCTGCGCCGCCTCAGCTGCGGCCCCCAAAACGGCCACGGCGTGCGCCACAGCCGAGCGTCCGGCGTCGAGCATGTCCCGATGCTCAGCCAGCAGCTGTTCCCGCAACCGGCGCTGTTCTGCCGCGGCGGCCTGCATTCCGGCGGCGTATCCGGCCGCGTGGCCCTGGGTGAAGCCGCGGTCCGCGGCGGGTTGCCCGGCGCTCAGGACCGGAAACGTGACGCGTGTGTAGGGCTCAGTAGACAAAGTCGTCCTCATCCCCGCGCCGGACTACGATTGCGCCCTCGGCCTCGAGTTCACGGATGGACCGCACGATGTCAGCCCGGGCTTCCTCAACCTGCGAGGCACGGACGGGACCGGAGGCGTTCATCTCCGATTCCAGGATTTCCAGGTTGCGGCCGGACATGTTGGCGCGAATCGTGTCCAGGACAACCGGCGGAGCGCCCTTCATGGCAACGGCCAGGACGCTGGCACTGACGCCACGGAGGATCTGCTGGATATCCCTCGGTTCCAGTTTCACGATGTCCACGAACGTGAGCATCCGGGCCCGTACTTCGGTGGCCAGGTCCGGATCGAGCGTGCCCAGGCCATCGAGCACGGACCGCTCGGTGTTGACGTCGGAGCGGTTGATGATGTCCACCAGGGGCTGGATTCCGCCGACAACCTCGTTGGTCTTCCGCTGGGACATCACTGCGCCGGCACGGAGCTTGAGTGTTTCGGCTACGATTCCCACGGCTTCCGGCGAGGCCGAACCCATGGTCGCGATGCTCCGGGCAACCTCGATGCGTTGGGCGTCCCCCAGCCCCGACATGACCGCGGAGGCCTTCCCCGGACGCAGGTGGGCGAGGATCAGCGCAATGGTCTGCGGCAGCTCGCCGTCGATCAAGGCCAGGATTTGCCCGGGGTCCATCATTTCCAGGAACTCGAAGGATTTCCCGGCCATGGTGGAGGCGAGGCGGTCCATGAAACCTGCGGCTTTGTCGGCGCCGAAGGACGCTTCCAGGAGTCCGACGGCGAATTCCTGGCCACCACGGGCCGTGCGGCGGCCGCTGACGGCCAGTCCGTGGAACTCGTTGATCACATGGTCCGCAACAACGGAGGAAACGCGGCGAAGACGGACGATCTCGGCGGCAATGTCCTCCGCCTCGGATTCGGAGAACTGGGCCATGACCGCAGCGGCACTGGCCGGACTCATTTGCATCAACACCACGGCCACCTTCTGCACGCCGCTCAGTGCTGAGGCTTCCGGGAGGCTCACACCGACTGCCTTTCATCCATAAGCCCTCGGAGGTACTCAGCCGTCCGGGCCGGGTTGTCCGCCACCATGGCCTCGATTTGGGCACGCTTGAGGTCGCCGTCCAGGGCCTCGGACGCCGGGGGCGGGAGGGCCGGGGTAGGTTCCAGTGGAGCCACGGGTTGGATGGAGGTGAGTTCGATCGCCGTCGTGGGCGGACCTGCGATCGCCGGAGCGGGGATGGCCTCGGGCAGGGCGTCGAAGTCGGGGCGTTCACCAAGGTCCACGGGTTCCCTGCGTTGGCGGCGCTTGAGCATGATCAACACGGTCACGATCAGGGCAATGGCTGCGAGCATGATGCTTCCGGCCATGATGAGCGTGTTCATGAGCGCTGCGTCCTTGGCCGCTTCGGCGTCCGCCTGGGCAGCTCCGAGCGCTTCGGCAGCTTTGTCTGCCGCCGCGGTGCTGAAGGGAAGGACTTCCACGGTCACCACGTCCCCGCGTGCGGCGTCGATTCCGGCGGCCGATGTCACCAGGGCGCGCACCGAGTCTACGTTGACTCCCCCGGCGGCGGACTGGTTGATGGCCACGGAAATGGTCTGGCGCTTGACTGCGCCCTGCGGGATGGTCCGGTCTTCGGTGACCTTGTTGACCGCGTTGTTCCTGGTGGTGTCGCTGGATTCGTAGGAACCGTTGGCAGCCGTTCCTCCCGGGACCGCGATGTTGTCCGGCCCCAGGACACCGGCAGCACCGCCGCCTGTGCCCGTGTAGTTCTCGGTCTTGGTGGACTCACTCAGTGCCGGCGTATTGGCAGCAGGAGTGAAAGTTTCACTGCGCTGCTGGGCCGACTCGGCGGTGACATCGGCAGCCACCGCCACGGTCGAGTTGCCCGGGCCAACCACGCTGTCGAGCACCGTGCGGACCGCCTCCGACGTGCGCTGCTGATAGTCCGTTGCCTGCTTGGACGAGGACCCCGTGGCTCCCCCGCCAACCGTGGAGAGGACATTGCCCTGTGAATCCACCACCGACACATTGGTGGGCTTCAGGTTTTCAATGGCGGCGGAGGTCAGGTGCACAATCGCCTGGACCTTGTCCGAGGACAGCGTGGTACCCGGCTGGGTCTCGACGAACACCGAGGCCGTGGCCTCCGGAGTGGTGGAAACAAACACCGACTTTTCCGGAACAGCGAGCTGCACGGCTGCGGACTTCACGCCGTCCATGGCCTGGATCGTGGTGCTGAGCTCCCCTTCAAGGGCCCGTTTGTACGTCACTGACTGCTGGAACTCCGACGACGTCACGCCCAGTTTGTCCAGCAACGAATAACCCGTGGCCGCGGCGGTCGGCAAGCCGGCAGCTGCGGCCTTCAAGCGCTCGTCGTACACCTTGTCCTCGGGGACGAGGATGGTGGAACCGCCGTTGCTCAACTCGTAGGGGACGTTGTCCTTGCGGAGCTGCTCCACGATGCTGTTGGCGTCCGTGTCCTTCAAACCGGAGAACAACGGAGAATAGGCGGGCTTTCCCAGCCACGCAGCCAGTGCCACCCCGCCGAGGGCCAGCACGGCAACACCCAGGATGGCCAGCGTTCGTTGGGCAGGGCTGAACGCCTGCACACCGCTGCCGAGTTTACGGAAAAACCGTGAAATCGCCGGTGGCATCAGGCCTGCATCCTCATGATCTCGTTGAACGCGTCAACACCCTTGTTCCGCACGGCTGCCACCAGTTCGAACGTCACCTGGGCTCGCGTGGCAGCGAGGGTTGCTTTGTGGATATCGTCAAGGTTCCCTGTCACAGCAGACACGGCCAGTTCCTTCGAGGCCGACTGCAGGGACTGCAAATCGTCGACGGCGCCAGTCAGGGCGGTGCCGAAGTCACCCCCGGCGCTGGTCGGCTTGGCGGTCCCGGCGTACCCTGTGCCGCTGACACCCTGGACGCTCTCAATGGGCCCTAAGGACATCAGGATTTTCCGATCTCGAGCGCTGCCAGGTACGTTTCGCGGGCGCGATCAACCACCTGGGCGTTGGCTTGGTAGCCGCGCTGGGCGATGATCAGGGTTCCCATTTGTTCGGAGAGGTCGATCTCCGGGTACTTCACGTTCCCGTTCGCGTCCGCCAGAGGGTGGTCCGGCTGGTAGACGATCCTTCCCGTGGCGTCGCCCAGGGGCGTGCTCTTCACATAAACGCCCTGGCCGTCGTTGCCCTCGGCGGCCTCGATGTAGCGGGCGCGGAAGACCTCGCCGTCCGTACTGGCAGCGTTGTTCATGTTGGCCAGGTTGTCGGACACAGCATCGAGCCACTTTCGGTGGACAGTCAGCGCCGAGCCCGCAATGCCAATTGCGTCAAAAGTCATCAGTTTGTCCTCAACGCCGTGCGAAGGGACGTGAACTCACCGGCAACTGCCCGCGCAGCGAACTGGTAGCGCAGCACGGTATCGATGTTGGACATGGTCTCGGTGTCCAGGTTGACGTTGTTGCCATCAGTGCGGGTCGGCTCATCCGACGGGGAAATCGTGGCGTTGACGCTGCCGTCCCCGGACTGCACGGAGGCCGCGAGCTGGTCCTCGAAAGAGACCCTCTTGGCCGTGTAATTGGGGGTGTTGATGTTCGCGATGTTGTTCGCGATGGTCCGCTGGCGCAACGACAGCGCATCCATGGCGCTGGCCAAGGCGACGGAAGTCACGGATTCAAGCACAAAGTCCTCACCTGGTGGTGTTCGTAAGGCCAATCCGTGGCCAAGCATCGAGCGATCCCTGCTCAGCAACAGTTATCGACACCGCTCTATCGGACGTTAGGAGAATCCCCAATAAATTTTGTAACCCGGCGCAGGCTTCACAACGCGTCGGTCGGGGCTGCTCTGGTGTCCACGTGGGCGGTCAATTCGTCGATCTGTTCCATCGCCCCACTCAACCGGCCCACCGTCTCCCACAGCCCAGGGTGCTCCGCACGTACTTCCTCCAGCGAGGTCCCACCCTTCGCCAGGGCAGCAAGGTCGAAGCTGACATTGGTCCGGGCTCCGGCAATCGCGGCCCTGAGGGCACCAAAGGCTACGACGACATCGGCAATCAACGCGGGATTCCCGTGCTCTGCCAGCCAGCCCAGGTCCCCAATAGCTGCGATGGCGTGGTCACCCAGCACTGCAGAAGCCTTGGCCGCTTCCACGGACGCCTGGCGGATGGCCTCCTCACGCTCCGGTCCTGGATCCAGGCGGAACGCCGCCCCGAAAGCCTTGGACGCCACCGCGTCCTCGTCCGCCAAACGAAGGGCAGTCTCCCGCAAGGTGCGTGCCCGTTCCAGCAGGTCACCCCCGGCATTATCGGAGTACCCCGCAACCATGGACGTCAAGGAGGCTGCGATGCCGAGCATCACGCCGGTCCCGGCTCCACCGCCGGGTGAGCCGCTGGACTCTGCCAGGGCCCTGGTCCAAGCCTCCACAGAGGAGCGTTGCGTGGTGATCTCTTCGGAAACAGCCATGCAACCCAGTCTGCCATCAGGCTTCCTCGCCACCCCCGCCTAGCACCCAACTGGGTCGCATTTGTGCGCGTTTTGAGCGCTCAAAACGCGCACAAATGCGACCCAGCGTGTGAGTGCCTTCGGCGCGCCGTGATCCGGGAAAGTATGCGGTTGGCTCGCCTGGGCTCTGGTGGGCTCTGCCCATACGGGTTGATCATGGGATTGTTCGTCTCGGTGAACGCCGGCCCAACTTGGTGCCTTGAGTCCGTGACCCAGCGTGGCGTGGAGGACTTCCACGGGAACCGTGGATTGTTGCTTTCAAGCACGGGTACTAGATTCCTGAATATTCTCCCTGTCCTCCCCGAGACGACGCCGGTAACTGGATGTATTGAAGGGAAGCTGGAATGGACATTGTTCATGAACGGGCCGCGGGAATGGATATTTCCAAACGCGACGCGAAGGTCTGCGTGCGGGTCCCCGGAGAACGGGCAGGGACCTACACCTCAAAGGTCACAACCTGGGGCGCGACCACGCACGCGATCCTGGAACTTCGGGAGTTCCTCGAACGCGAACACGTCACTGTTGTGGTGATGGAAGCGACCAGCGATTACTGGAAACCGTTCTTCTACCTGTTCGAAGAAACCCTGCCGGTGATGCTGGTCAACGCCAAAGTCGCCCGGAACATCCCGGGACGCAAAACCGATGTCTCCGACGCCGCGTGGCTGGCCCAACTGGCCGCGCACGGGCTGCTGCGGGCATCATTCGTGCCGCCCGAACCCATCCGCGAACTGCGGGACCTCACCCGGGCCCGCGCCATCGCCACCCGCGACCGGGCCCGGGAAATCCAAAGGCTGGAGAAGTTCCTGGAAAGCTCCGGGATCAAACTCTCTTCCGTGGTTTCAGACCTGACCGGGGTCTCTTCCCGGGACATGCTCGAAGCCCTCATCAACGGCGAACGGAACCCCGAGGTGCTGGCCGGGATGGCCCGTGGAATGCTGCGCTCGAAAATCCCGGCACTGGTCGACGCCCTCACCGGCAGGTTCAAACCCCACCACGCCTTCATGGCACGACTGCACCTGGACCAGATCGACGCCCGCACCCGCACCATCGATACCCTCACGGCACGGATTGAGGAGGCGATGGAACCCTTTCGTGAGGCCAGGGAAGCCCTGGCCACCATCCCCGGAGTATCCCAACGAGTCGCCGAAGTGATCATCGCCGAAACCGGAGCTGACATGAGCGTGTTCGAAACCCCGGGCCGGCTCGCGTCCTGGGCCGGGGTCTGCCCCAGCGCCAACGAATCCGCCGGCAGGATCAAATCCAGCCACATCATGCCCGGCAACAAATACCTCAAAGCAGCACTCGGCACCGCGGCCATGTCCGCGACCCGATCCAAAAACACCTACCTCGCCGCGAGATACCGCCGCATCACCGCCCGTTCCGGAACCAACAAAGCCCTCGTCGCCATCGAACACTCCATCCTCACAGCGGCCTGGCACATGCTCCGCAACGGCGAGTGCTACACCGACCCCGGCGCCGACCACTTCAACAGGATCAACCCAACCAGAGCCAAGAACAACGCCATCAAACAACTCAACAACCTCGGCTACAACGTCACCATCACCCCGGTCACCGCAGCCTAACCCACCACTACTTTCGTACTAGTTGGGTGGGGGCGCGGGGGGAGGTTAGCCGCGCACGTCGAGCAGCAGCGGCCGGGAGGAACCCGGGGCGGGCGATACTGCAGCGAGGGCCGCGAGGTGCGTCCCGGCGTCGTGCTTCATCGCCGCCACCATGTCAAGGGCGTCGGCCTGCGCCTCCAGGACCTGCAGGGCGCGCGGCAGCAATCCGGCAGGCAGCGGTCCGGCATCAACGGGCGGCTCCCATGGAGGAGGGAAACCGCCGGAAACTGCCAAGGCGATGTCCGCTTCCAGCCTGTCCAGGATGTCAGGCCAGGAATCAGGCGACACCGAGCGCCGATCCGGAAGCAACCGGTCCCGCCGTCAATTGCGCCGACGCCTCATGCCAGCCCTGCCGCAGCGGCTCCAGGAGCTCGATGCATTCCTTGGTCCGTTCCACGTCACGGTAGATGTTGGCACCGATGAGGGCCTGCATGGCGTACTCGTAGATGCCGGCAAGCGAAGCCGCCCCGTCCCACAGCTCCACCCGCAGGCTGGACTGCAGCTCGGCCACAATCGCCTGGGCGTGCAGCAGGTTCTCACGGGCAACGTCCCAGTTGGTGTTTTCCTGCGCCAACCTGGCACGCTTCAAGTCCAGCAGCAACCGGTCGTAGAGCATGGTGAGCAGGCGGGCGGGCGGCGCGGAGAGGACGGCGTCGTCGTTGTAGCGCGAGAGCTGCTGCGCTCGGAGTGCACTGTAGGTCATGGCTATTCTCCTGTGGACTGCTTCGGGAGGCTGGAAATCTGCCCGGACAACCAGGTGGACTGCGACTGGAGGCCGCCGAGCAGGACCTCCATGTTGGTATAGACGGCCTGGAGCGTGGCGCGGCGGGTTGCCAGGCGCTGGTCCCAGTCGGCGATCCGGGTGCCGAGGTCCCGGGCTTCGGATTCCCGGCCTTTGATGAGGCTGGAGATGGAACCGCTGTAGGGGTCGGCAGCGGCCGTCGCGGCTTCAGCCACGCGCCCGGCCAAAGCCTGTACCGCGGCTTGCGTGGCGGCCGGGTCCGCGGCCAGCGCCGCGGAGAACTTGGCGGAATCGAACGTGAAGTTTCCGTCCTTGGTGATGTCGATGCCGTATTCGGCCGGTGACTTCTCGTCAACCGGCCGCGACAGTGCCGCGAGGACCTGGTCGTTGACGGCGCGCACGCTGCTGTTGCCGGTCAGGATCCCTGCCTTGGGGACGGTCGCGCCGCTGGAGTTGGTGGTTTTGGACACCGCGCTGTACATGGCAACGAAGCTGAGGACATCGTTGACGGAGGTCACCAGGTCTCCGGCCTTCTTGGTGATGCCGGGAACGTCACTGGAGACGGTCACGGTCACCGGACCGGTGCTCACTGCCGACGCCGTCACGGAAACACCGGGCAGGATATCGGCAAAGGTGTTCGTTCCGGAGGTCAGCACCTGTTCGGCGGCCGTGCCCGCGTACAGCGTCGCTTTGGCATCCTGCGCGGACTTCACGACGGCGGCAGCCGGGTCAGCCATGAGGTCCACCGCAGTGCCGCCCGCCACTTGGGCGGCCGTGCCCTGGTAGGCGGTAAAGGCTCCGGCGGCACCGGACGTGGTAGCCGTCAGCTGCAGGCGGTATGTGCCGTTGCCCGCCGGAACCTTCACCGCGTGGGCGCCACCGGACGCCGCGTTGATGGCCGAAACCACGTCATCCAAAGAAGTACCCGTGGGAGCTATCTCGGTCGTCTTGCCCGTGGAATCAACGATCGTCAGTCGTGCCGGGGCGCCGCCATCGGTGGGCCAGGAGGCCATGGCCGCAGTGACGTTTACCTGCGTCCGGGCCAGCTGCGTTACGGTCAGGTCGATCGATCCCGCAGTGGCCGCCGTCGTGGTTTTTGCCGTGACGGAAGGTTGACTGCTGGTGGCAGTGAACAGGTTCAGCGCGCCGGTGGTGGACCCTGCGACGGCAAGGTCCTTGAGCGCGGTGAGCTTGGTGTTGAGGGACTGCAGGGTGGAAATGACGGTCTGGTTGGAGGCCAGCTTGGTCTTGAGCTGGGTCTGCGGCAGCGCCTCGACCGACATCAGCGAGTTGATGATCGCGGTGGTGTTCAGGCCACTGGCGAGCCCGTCGATAGCGGTTGTCACAGGTTCTCCTTCCCGGTCCGGTCAATCCCTTGCCAGCGACGGCCGGCCAGGATGGGGCCTGGCCGGCCGTCTGTCCATGACGAGCCTTAGCGCAGGAGCGAAAGGACGCCCTGGCCGGACTGGTTGGCCTGTGCCAGCATGGCGGTACCTGCCTGGGACAGGATGTTCGCCTTGGTGTACTTGACCATTTCCGCAGCCATGTCCGTGTCGGCGATGCGGGACTGGGCAGCCTGCAGGTTTTCGCCGGCGACGTTCAGCGACTTGATGGCGTGGTCCAGGCGGTTCTGGCTTGCACCGAGGTCCGAACGCTGGGTGGACACTGCCTTGATGGCTGTGTCGATCGCCGTGATCGTGGTCTGGGCGGTAGCGTTGTCCGTCACCACGAAGTCCGTTGAGCCGGTTGCCGAAGCCAGTGCGCCAACGGCGGTGGCGACATCGCCGAGGTTGACGGAGATGACGTCGTTGGCCGAACCTGCGGTACCCACCTGGATGTTCTTGGCGCCGCCCTTGAGGAGGTCGATGCCGTTGAAGTTGGTGGATTCGGTGATGCGGTTCAGTTCCTTGCCGAGGGAGTCGGCTTCCTTCTTGATGGCCGCACGTGCGTCGGCGTTGTTCGTGTCGGAAGCACCCTGGACTGCGAGGTCGCGCATGCGCTGCAGAACGGAGTGGACTTCGGTGAGGGCACCTTCCGTGGTCTGGATGATGCTGATGCCGTCCTGGGCGTTGCGGGCGGCAACTGCCGAACCGCTCACCTGGGACTTGAGGCCCTCCGAGATGGCAAGGCCGGCCGCGTCGTCAGCCGCACGGTTGATGCGCAGGCCGCTGGAGAGCTTCTCCATCGACTTGGACAGGGTGTCCTGCGTGGCGTTCAAGCTGCGGTAAGCGTTGTTTGCCATCAGGTTGTTGTTGATCTGCATGCCCATGATTTTTCCTCCGTGATCTGGACTTACTGTGTGGCGGCCCATCCGTGGGCCGTCACAGACCACAGTCGGCGGGCAGCAGAACGCCGTTAGCAAAAATCCGCAAGAGCTTTTGGCCCACGGGGCCGCCTAACGCCTGGCCATCCGCGGCCGATAGCTAAGGGGGAGCTACCGGGGACGCACCCCGTCCCCCAAACCATCCCCCACTCAGAACTGGAGTCGACCGCAGTGGCCATCCATGAACTGTCAGCCCTCCTGTGGCGCGAACGTGAGCTCCTGGATCTCCTGACATTCAAGCTCGAAGAAGAGCAACTGCTGCTGACGGCCGGCAAATCCCGTTGGTTGCCGCATGGCACCCGGGAAGTGGAGCAGGTCCTGGAGCGGGTTTCAAAGGCCGGTCTTGCCCGGGCCGTGGAGATAGCAGCCGTGGCGGAACAATGGGGCCTGTCCCCGGACTGCTCATTGGCTGAACTGGCCGCTGCTGCCCCCGACCCTGCCTGGGCCGAGGTGCTGATGTCCCACCTGGGCGCCATGCGGCAGCAAACTGCCTCCATCAAGGAGCTCCGGGACGCCAACGAGCAGTTCCTGCGCGCAGCGGTCCGTTCCACCCAGGAAACGCTCGCCGATTTGAAACCCGCAGCCGGCACCTATGACTCCCACGGCCGCACGGGCGATTCCGCGTCGGCCCACCTCGTCGACCGGAAACTCTGAGAGGCTACGCACAGTGAGCACATTCGGCGGACTCAACACTGCCTACCGGGGCCTCACCGCGGCCCAACAGGCCATCAACCTGGCCGGCCAGAACATCGCCAATTCCTCCACTCCCGGCTACACCCGCCAGCGGATCGAACAGTCAGCGATCGGAACTCCGCTGCCCGTGGGCCTGCATTCCAGCGTGGGCCAGGCGGGCCAGGGCGTCCGGGTGGACGGCATCGCGCGCTTGGGCAACAGCTTCCTGGACGCCGGCGTTCGCAACAGTGCTGCGGCCTCGGGATACGCCGGCCTGCGGTCAACGGAACTCCAGCGGCTTGAGGACTCGCTGCAGGAGCCTGGTGCGCACGGCATCTCGACGGCGTTGCACACCTTCTGGGCATCCTGGCAGGGAGTAGCGAACCACCCGGGCGAGTCCGCGCCGGCGTCGGTCCTGCTTGAAGCCGCCGCTACCGTGACGGAAACCGTCGCCGCAGGCTACAAGGCTTTGGACGCCCAGTGGAGTCGTATCCGTGGCGAAGCCGCTGCAACGGTGGTGGAACTCAACGCAGCAGCAGGACGGGTGGCGAGCCTCAACTCGCAGATCCGCTCGACCGTGGCGGCCGGAGGATCGGCGAACGAACTCATCGATGCCCGGAACCAGTTGACCGAATCCATTGCCTCCTTGGCCGGTGGCACGGTCCGCGAGAACCCCGACGGCACCGCGGACGTTTTCATCGGCGGCAACGCCTTGGTGTCCGGCACCTCGGTACGCCAGCTCCGCTTGGCCGGCCCCACGGGCATGGACGCGGCCACCACGCCGGTCCAGTTGGAGTGGGCAGACCGCCCGGGTGCCGCAGTAAACCTCGACGGCGGCAAGCTCGCCGGAGCTCTCTCGCTGCTGGCACCGGCCGCAGGCGATGGCACCGGAGGCGCGATCGCCCAGGCAGCGGCGTCGTACAACGCCTTCGCAACCCAGCTCCTGAACGAGGTCAATGCCATCCACAGGACCGGCCAGTCCAGTACCGGCGCGGGCAACCTCGACTTCTTCGCCAGCACGCCCGGCGTTCCCGTGGCCCTGTCACTCCGGGTGGTCCCAAGCAGCCCGGCCGGGATTGCCACGGGCGCGGCAGGTGCGGGCGCACTCGATGGAAGCCTGGCCGACAGACTGTCCCAAACCGGCTCCTCGGCCGCATCGCCGGACGTTTTCTGGAGCGGAGTAGTGTCCGGAATCGGCATGGCCTCGCGCTCAGCACAACAGCATGCGCACCTTGCGGATGCGGCGGGAGTTGCCGCCGTCGGCCAGCGCAACTCCGGTGCCGGGGTCAGCCTGGACGAGGAAAACATCAGCCTCCTCGCCGGCCAGCACGCATACCAGGCCGCTGCCAGGGTGATGACGGCCATCGATGAGGCCCTGGATGTCCTGATCAACCGCACCGGACTGGTAGGAAGGTAAGCCGTGCTCAACCGCGTCACCACCCACATGATGGCCGCTTCATCGCAGCGGAGCCTGCAGTCGACGCAAACCCGGCTGGCCGAACTGCAGGACCGTGCGCTCACGCTCAAGAACATCAGCCGTCCTTCCGACGATCCGGCAGGCGCCGCGCAGGCCATCGCCCTGCGGGGCCAGCTGAATGCGGCCAACCAATACGGCAGCAACATCAGCGACGGAAACGGCTGGCTTGCGGCTGCCGACACGGCCTTGGGACAGTCCACCAACATCCTCAACCGGGTGCGGGACTTGGTGGTCCAGGTGGCCAACGGCACCCTGAACGATTCCGCGAAGGAGGCGATCGCCGTCGAAATCGAAGGCCTGGGCAAGGACCTCCTGGCCCAAGCCAACACCAGGTACCTGGGCCGGAACGTCTTCGCCGGCAGCGCGGACACGGACGGCGCCTTCACCAACGGCTCTCCCCCGGTATTCAACGGCACCGCCAACAGTTCGGTGGAACGCCGCGTTGACGCCTCGCGGACCGTGCGGGTGGATTCCGACGGCGGCGCGATCTTCGGTAGCGGCGCGAGCTCGGTCTTCGCAGTGGTGAGCGACGTCGTCGCGGACATCCGGGCCGGCATCAACCCCAACGGGCGCTTGGCCGCGATCGGTGAGCGCATCCAGTCGGTCATCGACGGGCGGGCCGACGTCGGGATGCGGCAGACACGCCTGGGGCAGGCACAGGATTCCCTGGAAGGGATGAAGGCTACGCTGGAAACCCAGAGGTCGCGGGTGGAAGACCTGGATTTGGGAAAGGCAGTCATGGATTTGAAGGTGCAGGAGACCAACTACCAAGTGGCCCTCGCAGTGACCGCCAAGGTCCTGCAGCCGACGCTCATGGACTTCCTGCGATGAGCACGGCACTGGCCTTCGAGTCGTTGACGTTTGCCGCGCCCATGCCCGGACTGGAGGGTGCCGGCGGGTTCTCCTTGCGCGGTATCCCGGGGGCCGTGGGCCTGTTTGCCCTGGAAGCGGAGGAGCCGCAGGTGCGCATGTTCCTTGCCGATGCCTCCGTGTATGTTCCGGATTACGCTCCCACCATCCCGGCATTCGCTCTGGAGTCCGTGGGACTCCCTGCAGCCGGGGAAGGAACCCTTTTGGTGGTGGTGAACCCCTCGCCGGAGAAGACCACGGTGAACCTGATGGCTCCGCTCCTGCTGAACCCTGCCACGGGGGTGTGCCTCCAGGTCATTCTCGACGGCGGCATGTACCCCTTGCGCGCGGAACTCGCCAGCTGATTTTCGCAACTGACTGGCACCAGCGGTTGTTCTGAGGCGTCAGAACAACCGCTAATGCCAGTCAGATGGATACCGATCAGACCTTCTCGCGGATGCGTTCGGTTGTCGGTTCGGTGACGTCAAATTCCCGACGCCGGCGGGCCAGGAACGTCCACAGCGTGCCTTCCGTGGGTGGACGCTTCCCGGCGGGCTGATCCGGAGTTTCCTCTGTGGTGTGCGTTTCGGGTTTGCGCGCGGAGTCCTTCTTCGTGCGCCTCTCGAAGTCCTCATAGTACGAGTAACACATACCCAACCTCCTTAACTGGCTGCCCTTTAATCGTCCTCGCCCCAGCGTCACAAGTCGACCGTTATTTGCTGGGAACCGCCATCCTGGCCTGCTCCACGGCACGCCGGGTTTCTGCCATCATGAGGTCCGCGTTGATCACCGCACCGGCCATGTTTCCTGCGGCGGCCGCGGCCACCACCTGACCGGTCAGATCCGTGACGTTGCCGGCCACCCACACCCCGGGAACGGAAGTTGCACCGCCAAGGGCCGTACTTTCCACATGATGGCCAACGCCCATCGGATGTTCCGCAGGTTCGATGCCAAGCGACTCGAGCACCTGCGAACGGGCCTCCATGCGCGGACCCACTACCGCAGCTTCCACGGGAATGACCGTCCCGGATTCCAGGGCTACACCGGCCAAGGCGTCACCTGTTACCTCCAGGGACTTCACCTTTCCTTCCACCACGGCGATGGAACGGGCCGCGAGTTGTTCCCATTCCTCTTCCGTCGGCTCCACCAGGTCATTCAGGAACAGCGTGATGCTGGGGCTCCACTGCCGGAAGAGCAATGCCTGGTGCATGGAAAGGGGTCCTGTTCCAAGGATCCCGATGGAGGCATTCCTTACCTCCCAGCCATGGCAGTACGGGCAATGAATCACGTCCTTGCCCCAGCGTTCCTGGATTCTTTTGATGCCGGGGAGGACGTCGCTCAACCCGGTGGCCACGAGCAATCGCCGCGCTCCAACCACCTGCCCACCGGCGAGTTCCACCTCGAAGGCGGGGTCCGTGCCCAGGCCAGGCTCCGCCGTCGAACGTGCCGCCACGGCCGTGCCGGCCAGCACTTCGCCGCCATACTTGCGGACCTCGTCCCGTCCCACAGCCAGCAGTTCCCGGGGGCTCATGCCGTCCCTCGAGAGGAATCCGTGCACCCCTTTCGCCGGCGCATTCCGCGGCTCGCCGGCATCAATAACGAGCACCGAGCGCAAGGCCCTGCCCAGTGTGACGGCTGCACTTAACCCAGCTGCGCCACCACCCACAACTACGACGTCGTACTGCTTTTCCATGTTTCCCTTCCTTCCCTTCGTATCCAATGCTTCCGCGGCAGCATGCATACCGGCAAGATAGTTTGCTGCTATGGCAAAATGTGAGCATGGATTCCGATGTCAACAAGCTCCTCCATTCCGTCGGCCCACGGCTGCGAACCCTCCGCACCCAAAAGAACCTGACCCTCGCTGAAGCCTCGGAAGCCACCGGCATCTCCGTCAGTACGCTCTCCAGGCTTGAGTCCGGCCAGCGGAAGCCCACCCTTGAACTGCTGCTGCCCATTGCCCGGCTCCACCAGGTGCCGCTCGAAGAACTCATCGACGCGCCGGAAACAGGAGATCCGCGGATCCATTTGAAGCCGCACGTCCACGAATGGGGAACGGCACTGCCCCTGACCAAGCGGCCGGGCGGCATCCAGGCTTTCAAGATGGTCCTTCCGGGCTCCACCGGCAAAGAAATCCCCAACCCCCAATCCCACGAGGGGTACGACTGGATGTACATCCTCAACGGCAAGCTGCGGCTGATCCTCGGGGACAACGACTTCATCCTCAAAGCAGGCGAAGCCGCCGAGTTCGACACCCGCACCCCGCACTGGTTCGCCAGCGCCGGCAAGGACCCGGTGGAACTCCTGACCCTGTTCGGCCAGCAGGGCGAGCGCATGCACGTAAGGGCCAGACCCAAACGCTGATCCCACACCCCCGCACCCCCCCCCCCCCCCCCGCACCCCACCCCACGCCCCGCGAGATGGCATTTGATGACAGTCCCGCCGCCCCACATTGTCATCAAATGCCACATCGCGAGCGGGTCATAAACGAACGGCATTCATTTCACCCCTTGCGCTCCGGCGTGACTGCCGCCATACTAAATGAACGCTATTCATTTAGTGACAGTCGTCTCACCGGAGTACATGCCATCATGATTGAAATTACCCGCCTCGAAGCCCCCACTTCCCTGGCACGCACCGAACCGTCCACCCGCACCCCCTTGCGGGTCGGCGTCGTCCAGCACCAGTGGCACGCTGATGAAGCCGTCCTGCGCGCGGAACTGAATGAGGGCATCGAGCGTGCGGCCAAGCTCGGCGCAACGGTTGTCTTCCTGCCGGAATTGACGCTCTCCCGCTACCCCGCAGACACGCGGCCCGAGAACAAGCCCGACGCCGGTGTCCGCCCCTCGGACATCGCCGAGGACCTGCTCACAGGTCCCACGTTCACCTTCGCCTCCGAGGCCGCCCGCAAGTTCGGCGTCTCAGTCCACGCTTCCCTGTACCAGCGTGCAGAGAATCCGGACGGCACCGATGACGGCCTGGGCCTCAACACCGCGATCCTGGTCTCCCCTGCCGGCGAACTCGTCGCCCGCACGCACAAGCTCCATATCCCCGTCACTGCCGGCTACTACGAGGACAAGTTCTTCCGCCAGGGCCCGGACGCCGACGACGCCTACGCCGTCCACGCGCCGGCCGAACTCGGAGGCGCACGCCTGGGCATGCCCACTTGCTGGGATGAATGGTTCCCCGAGCTCGCCCGCATGTACTCCCTGGGCGGCGCCGAAATCCTGGTCTACCCCACGGCCATCGGTTCCGAACCGGACCACCCGGACTTCGACACGCAGCCGTTGTGGCAGCAGGTCATCGTGGGCAACGGCATCGCCAACGGTCTCTTCATGATCGCCCCCAACCGCCACGGCAGCGAGGGAACACTGAACTTCTACGGCTCCTCGTTCATCTCCGACCCCTACGGCCGTGTCCTGGTCCAGGCTCCGCGCGACGAGTCCGCCGTGCTGGTGGCAGACCTGGATCTCGACCAGCGCAAGGACTGGCTGACCCTGTTCCCGTTCCTCGCCACCCGCCGCCCGGAGACCTACGCCCGCCTCACCGAGCCCGTGAACCCGGACGCTCCATTGGGCGCCAGCCCCGCATCAAGCCAGCAGCCACAGGCGGTTTCGGCGTGAGCGCCTGGCGCATGCCGTCCGAGACGGCGCCCCAGGACCGCGTCTGGATGGCCTTCCCCACGGGCGGCTACACCTTGGGCGATACGGAGGAAGAAGCGCACGCTGCCCGCACCACCTGGGCCGCCGTCGCGAACGCCATCCTCGAGTTCGAGCCGGTCACCATGGTGGTATCCCCCGACGACGTCGAAATGGCCGCGCGCTACCTGGACCCCCGTGTCGAGGTACTGACGGCGGAGCTCAACGACGCCTGGATGCGGGACATCGGACCGTCCTTCGTGCTCGATGCCAACAAGCAGCTTGGTGCCGTGGACTGGATCTTCAACGGATGGGGCGGTCAGGACTGGGCCGCTTGGGACAAGGACTCCCTCATCGCGGAGTTCGTGAGCGGCAAGGCCAAGGCACAGCACGTCCCCTCGGGGATCGTCAACGAGGGCGGCGGCATACAGGTGGACGGCGAAGGCACCGTCCTGGTCACGGAGACAGTGCAGCTGGACCAGGGCCGCAACCCGGGCCTGACCAAGGCCGACATTGAGCAGGAGCTGGCCCGCACCATCGGAGCAACCCACGTTGTGTGGCTCCCCCGCGGTTTGACCCGTGACTCGGAAAAGTACGGCACGCGCGGCCACGTGGACATCGTCGCCGCCATCTCCAGCCCCGGAACGCTGCTGGTGCATTCCCAGCAGAACCCGGAACACCCGGATTACAAGGTCTCCCGCGAAATCATCGACTTCCTGCGTACCACCCACGACGCAGCAGGCCGGGAATGGAACATCATCGAAGTTCCGGCCCCGGAAACACTGACCGACGACGAGGGGTATGTGGATTACAGCTACATCAACCACCTCGTGGTCAACGGCGGGGTCATCGCCTGCAGCTTCAATGACCCCATGGACGAGAAAGCACTCCGCATTCTCGCCGATGCCTACCCCGGCCGACGCGTGGTCAGTGTTGACGCGCGCGAACTCTTCGCGCGGGGCGGCGGCATCCACTGCATCACGCAGCAGCAGCCTACGGCCATCCAGAAAGGGCCCTCATGAGCCAGACAATCCACCGCGGCGGCAGTGAAGCCGCATCGTCGCATGACATCAGCGGCAAGGGACTGAAGACGGGGCAGTTGGGGCTCCTCGCCGTCGTCGTTCTTGGCATCTCCACCATTGCACCCGCCTACACCCTGACCGGGGCCCTGGGCCCCACCATCAGCACTGTCGGTCTACAGCTTCCGGCAATCTTCCTCATCGGGTTCATTCCGATGATCCTCGTGTCCTTGGCTTACCGGGAACTCAACTCCGATTCCCCGGACAGCGGCACCACGTTCACCTGGGTCACCAAAGCGTTCGGTCCCTGGGTGGGCTGGATGGGTGGCTGGGGCCTGCTCGCTGCCAACATCATCGTCCTGTCCAACCTGGCAGGCGTGGCAGTGGACTTCTTCTACCTGTTCCTGTCCCAGCTCGCGGGCAATCCGGACATCGCCGACCTCGCCTCCAACAAACTCCTCAACGTGGTGACGTGCCTGGTGTTCGTTGCCTTGGCCGTGTGGGTCAGCTACCGGGGCCTGCACACCACCAAGATCGTCCAGTACGGACTGGTTGGCTTCCAGCTGGTGGCCCTTGGCCTGTTCGTGGTCATGGCCTTCGCCAACTGGTCTTCCTCCCCCACCGCCATCCCCTTCAGCTGGGACTGGTTCGATGTCACCAAGGTGGAAACATTCGGCCAGATCGCGGCGGGAATCTCCTTGTCGATCTTCGTCTACTGGGGCTGGGACGTGTGCCTCACCGTCAATGAGGAAACTGCCAACGGCAAGAAAACCGCAGGCCTCGCCGGCACACTGACTGCCGTGGCCGTCCTGGGCATCTACCTGCTGGTCACCATCGCCACGATGATGTTTGCCGGCGTCGGCGATTCCGGGGTGGGCCTGAACAACGAGGAAAACCATGCCAACATCTTCACTGCGCTCGCTTCGCCGGTGATGGGCCCGTTCGCCATCCTGATGTCGCTTGCCGTGCTGTCCAGCTCGGCTGCTTCGCTGCAGTCCACCTTTACGTCACCGTCGCGGAGCCTCCTGGCGATGTCGCACTACGGCGCCCTGCCGGAGCGCTACAGCCGGATGAGCAGGAAATTCTCGACGCCGGGCTACGCCACCATCGCGGCAGGCGTCCTGTCCGCGGGCTTCTACGCGGTGATGCACGTGATCAGCGAAAACGTCCTGAACGACACCATCCTGGCCCTGGGCCTGATGATCTGCTTCTACTACGGACTCACCGCGATTGCCTGCGTATGGTATTTCCGCAACAGCCTGTTCTCCAGCGTACGCAACGTGGTCCTGCGGTTCCTGTGCCCGTTGCTGGGCGGTGTTGGCCTCTTCGTGGTGTTCATCCAGACCGCCGTGGACAGTTGGGCGCCGGAGTTCGGCAGCGGTTCGGAGATCTTCGGCGTGGGTCTGGTGTTCGTACTCGGCGTGGGCATCCTTGCACTGGGTGTGGTGGTCATGCTGGTCATGTCACGCCTCAAGCCCGGATTCTTCCGGGGCGAAACCATCCGCAAGGACACCCCCGCGCTGGTGGTCCCGGAGTAGCCCCTGGAACCACGGTTTCGCTGGAAAGCTGCCGGTTCGTGCGGAAGATTCCGTACGAACCGGCAGCTTTCCCGTTGTTTGGCGGTGTCACCGATGAGGGAGGCCTACCAGCGGTGTGCCACGTCCACCACCAGGCGCGAACCGCCGCCGGGTCCGTCCAGGATGAAGACCCGGAACGGAAGGCGGGCACGGACCCCCAGCCCGATGCTGGTCTGTCCCTCGAAGCTTCCCGCGTAGACCACTTGCCGGAACGTTTGGTATCCGGAAACGTTGGACAGCTCAGCCTTGGCCGCAGGTGCATAGCTAAGGTTTCCGTACTGGTCGTAGGACGGAGCCGTCACCACCACCTGCAGGTCCGCGTCCCCCGCCACGGGAATTTGGAACCCGGAGCCGTCCTGGGTCACTACGGGAACGTAGTGCACTGAATAACCGGCCACTTTGCCGGCAAGATCGACCACCATGCGGTCGTAGCAGGGCTGCTGCCCCGTACGGACATTGGTGACGTGCGCGGAACTCATGTCGGGATCGGCCTTGGCCAGCGAACCCCACGTAATTCCGCAATAGGGTGACGCAGCCGCCGGCCCCGCTCCCATCAGTCCGGGTACGGCAGCCACTGCCAGTGCCGCCAGACCCGCACCTAACTTCCTCATTTTTTGCCCCCTTCAAGGCGGGATGGATACCTCCAGATTAGGAGCGGATCCGCCGCTTTGTTCCGCCCGTGTCCTCTTCGGCGCACAACCGTTAGAGGGGCTTGTTGCCGGTCACGGGCAGGTTATGCAAGGCGCCATTTTCTGGCTTTCAGGACACTTTCAGCGGGGCTGCGTGCATACGGCCGTAACCGAAGATAACGACACCGCGGCGTTATAAAACCGGCGCAGATATGCGAAAACCCCGCCAAGCTGTTTCTTCGCTTGTCGGGGTCCACGAGGTTTGTGCTGCAGGCGGTTCAGCCTTCGCAGTCCTTGCAGTACTTCAGGCCATTCTTTTCCAGTGCAACCTGTGAGCGGTGGCGGACCAGGAAACAGGAAGAACACGTAAATTCGTCGGACTGCTCCGGGACCACTACAACGGTCAGTTCTTCATTGGAAAGATCGGCTCCCGGAAGGTCAATGCCTTCGGCAGTGTCGTTGTCGTCGACGTCGATGACCGCGGTCTGGGCAGCGGCACCACGCGACGCCTGAAGGGCCTCAAGCGATTCAGCGGGAGACTCTTCTTCTGTCTTGCGCGGAGCGTCGTAATCAGTAGCCATTGAGGGTTCGCTTTCGTTGCTGCACAGTGCCGATCCGGCACCTCAGTGCAGCAGTTTAGGGCATAGTTCCCGCTATCAACTAATAGTGTGCCCAACGCGACACCCGGCCACCTTTTACCTTGTGCCTACAAGGAAGGACGCGTGTTTTCCGCGTGCGACTGAATGGAATGAGCGGCAGCTACGGTCACCCCGCTCAGTGCCGGCAACCACGCCAAATCACTGCACCCCGATCCCGCCCCGCGCCCATCCTGCCCAGCGCATTCCAGTACGTAGGCGGCCTCGATCCATCGGGCGATGGCCGAGCCGATTCTTCTGCATCCGGCAGCTAATGAAGTAGTCATGACGGGAAACTACCGGGCCGTGATTCGCCGGGGATTTCCAGTGCGTCACCGTCTTGTAAATTACTCCTGCAATGCCTGCTGGACGATGTACTCCGCGATCGCCATCGACGAAGTAGCCCCCGGAGACGGCGCATTCCGAACCAGAACCATGTTCCGGCGTCGGGCAATGACAAAATCATCCACCAGCGTGCCGTCAGCATTCATTGCCTGGGCGCGGACGCCCCGGGTTCCGGGCCGCACTGTAGCCTCTTCCAGGGCCGGCACAAAGCGCACGGCTTCCCTGACGAATTTCCTGCGGCTCACCACCGTGCTGAACTCGCGGACCGCAGAGGGAATGTTCTGGCGGGCGAAATTCCAGAAACCAGGGAAGGCGGCGTAATTCATGACGTCCCGCGGGTTAATGTCCTGCCATGAATAGGATTCACGGCCAAAGGAGATGAATGCGTTGGGACCAAGCATCATTTCGCCATCGATCCTTTTGGTCAGGTGCACGCCAAGGAAAGGGTGCCTGGGGTCCGGCACAGGGTAGATCAGCCCTTTGACCGATTCGCGTGCTTCCTGGCCCAGCAGGAAGTATTGCCCGAAGAACGGAACGATGCGTGGTGCAGCAGGTTCCCCTGTGGCCGCGGCGAGGCGGTCGGACTGCAGGCCCGCGCACGCCACCACCAGGTCGTAGTGGTCACGTCCGTCGCGGGTGCCCACCACTACACCCTGCGCGTGCTGCTCCAGCGAGGTCACTTCCTGCCCCAAGCGGATATCCCCGCCGGCGGCGCGGACATCATCGGCGAGCGCGGCGGTGATGGCCGCGTAGTCCACAATGGCGGTTTCCGGTGAGTGCAGTGCGGACAGCCCGACGGCGTTCGGCTCCACCTCGCGTATCTGCCCGCCGGTCAGCATCCGTGCACCGGGGACCCCGTTGGCCTGCGCCCGGATGAAGATCTTGTCCAGCCGGGCTGATTCTTCCGGGGTCTGGGCGATGACGAGCTTGCCGCACGCCTCATAGGGCAGGCCCCGGTCAGCGCAGAACTCCTTGAGCAGGTGGACACCCCTGCGGCACAGTGTTGCTTTCAGCCCGCCGGGCTCATAATAGAGGCCTGCGTGCACCACTCCCGAGTTGTGGCCGGTCTGGTGGGCCGCAAGGCGGTCTTCCTTTTCATACACCGTCACCTGGACTTCAGGGAGCTTCCTGGTAAGTTCCCGCGCTACGGCCACCCCGATGATGCCCCCGCCAATAACTGCGCAGCGCTTGATGGTGCTGGTCATGTCACTCCTGGTCGGGGAAGGTGTCCGAAGCTTTCAGCATGCCATGGCTCCGTCCGGGCAGGACGCAACCCGGGCCTGGCGGGTACGCAAAAGGGGCGGCACACCAGGTGCCGCCCCTTGATGGCGTCAGGAACCGGATTCCCTAGGCGGTGGGAACGTCAAAGCGCTGGCCGGCCGGGTTGGACGGCAGGAGCGCGAAGACGAGGATGGCAAGACCGCCGACGAACGGGATGAGGCCCAGCAGCGCAAGCCAGCCGCTGAAGTTGCCGTCGTGGAGGCGGCGGACCAACAGGGCGATGGAGGGAACCAGCACCGCCAAGTAGAACACCAGCAGGAGGATGAGGCCAACGGTTGCACCGGGGCCGGGAGTCGCGGTGCCGTTGGCGGAAACAGTAGCGCCGGCGCTGCCAAGCAGGCCGGTCAGGAGCTGGAGAACGAAGCCGATGACGCCCAGGGCAAGGGCAACCCACCAGTACTCGCTGCGGCTCGCACGGCCGGTAAAGGTGGCGTACTTCTTGAAGAAACGCTGGATGGCTGCACCGATCGGCGCGCCGTAGTAAGGAGCCCAGAGCGGCGGCTCGCCGCCCTGTGCTGCGTAAGGCTGGGTCTGCTGCGGTTGCTGCGGATAGCTCATTGGTAGATCCCCCGAACTTAAAGTGTGAATGATGCGTACTCGGTGACGAGTCGTTGATCATCGTAGTGCCCCGGCGGCAATTTAGGCAGTTCGATGGACAAAATTAACCGCGATTTAGCCGATTGACGGAATGTTTCCTGCCGTGAAAAAGGTCACGAACCTGCGTTTTTGGGATAGGCGGCCATCATCAGCCCGGAGACGATCCAGATGCTTCCCATGGCGATGACCAGCCCGGCACCGCCCAGTCCGGCCGCGGAGGCAGCCAGGGCTGCACCGGCTGCCGAAGCACTTGCCCGGAACCCGGCGCTGACCGTGAAGATCTGCGACTTCAACGGCGCCGGGCTGTGCTGGTTGCGCAGGAACAGCATGGACGCGGCGGTCGGCGCCGTGAAGACGCCTGACAGTCCGATCAGGATGACCGCCCACACCATGCCCAGGTCAATGGCAGCCATAACCGTCAGTCCACCAGTGGCCAGGAATCCTGCCAGCATGACCCAGTGGGGCTGCCGGCGGGTTGGGCGCGCCGTCTCGTAGAGTGCGCCGGCAAGGCTGCCGACAGCGAATGACGTCACGACGGCCGCGCCCTCGGCCGGGGAGCCGATCCGTTCGATCGACAAGGCGATCGCGGCCACCGCCAGTCCGCCCTGCCCCAACTGGGTGAACGTTGACGATGCCGTCACCACCGCTAAAGGGCGATGCCCGAAGATCCTGCGCAATCCCGAGGTGATGGCCTGCCAGGGTGAGCCGGCACTGCGACCGTGCGGACGCAGCTTCAAGATCCCCACGGCCAGGGCTCCAGCCACAGCGGCCAGCGCCAACACCGCCAGCGCCGCCCGGGCGGGAAGGAAAGCAGCGATCGCCGCAACCAGGGCCGGCCCTGCTACGGCCGAAACGTTGTAGGACAGGGCGTCGTAGGCGAAAGCCCGCCTCCCATCTGGGATGGCACCTGCCACGAAACTGGACAAGCCACCCAGGTAGAACGGCGACACAGCGCCTGCCACTACCAGGATCACAAAGACCAGCGGCAAGGGCACCTGGCCCAGGAACGCCGCGGCAACGAACGAGCCAGCCGTCAGCAGCCCGGCGCCAGCGATCAGCGCCCCCGGCCGGGCCGCGCGGTCCAGCGCCGTACCCGCCAAAGGGGCCGCCAGAACGCTCGGTCCCAGCGATGCTGCGACCAGGAGACCCCCGACGGCGACATCCCCCACCTGCTCGACCGCCGCGAGGGGCAGGGCTACTGCGGCTCCCGCGCTTGCCATTCGTGGCGGAACGGAAGCTGCGAGGTATCCGGGCGCGCCCATATGCAGATGATGCCCCTTGTCAGGTTTGTGGGAATGAGTCTTCCCTGCACCATAGCCCACGGTCTTCCCGCGGCTGGGCGATGACGTTCAGCGGCGTCATGGGAACCTTATCGTGGCCGGTTCGGCGGGATATCTCTGAAAGAATGCAAAGGTTGGTCGTTACTTACTATCTGGGGTTGTCATGGGTCCGCTGAGCGCCGAAGTACAGATTCCACGCCTGGCCGCTGCGGAGATCGGGAATGATGCGAGCCTCCTGCTCGGCAAGGTCCATGCAGGCGTTTTGTCCCTCAACAAGCGTGTCCTGAGCGATTTCAGGCTGAGGGAACGCTCTTTCGCTGTGCTGACCCTCGCCTGCAGCGGACTTGAAGCCACGCAACGTGAGCTTGCCGAATTCCTGAGCCTTGATATGAACCAGGTGGCCGGGCTGATCGATGACCTGGAACACCGCGGCCTGGTGGAGCGCGTTCCGGGGCAACGGAACAGACGGTCCCGGGCCATCGTCTCCACGGACGAGGGGCGCCGTATCCACACCAAACTGCGGGCAGAGCTGCAGGCCTGCGAGCAGCAGCAGCTCGCCCACCTGAGCGACCAAGAGACTGAGCAACTCAAAGTTCTCCTCCGAAAGGCGCTCTGGGGTTAGCTCCTCGGTGCCGTGGACATCTGCACAACTAAACCCGCGATCGATATGCATCCGTCCATATCAGAGGCTTTTGAGTTATGCAAGGATCAAAGTTCATCTCCTGTCGAGCGTTTACGGGTCTGCTGAGGCAATCCGTACTAACCGGAATGGACCCATGAATCTCCCGCTTTTCCACGACCCCCTGCAGGGCACCGTCACCGTCGACGCCCCCGTACGTGATCCCAGGATCGGACGCGACGCCGCGTTCAGCCGGAACGCGCAGTCCCGCAGCACGCAACCACGCCCCACCACCACAAGGGCCCCTCGCACGGAGCACAGAACGCCCGTTCCGACGCGCAGCGCCCGCCAGCGCAAGGTCGCCGAAGACCTCCAGGCGCTCATGGCACGGACCGCGAACAGCCACTAGCATCCCACCATGGGCATCCACATCGGCACGTCGGGTTGGAGTTACGACCACTGGAACGGCGTGCTCTACCCGCCGGGCCTCCCCACGGCCAAGCGGTTGGATGCCTACGTCGCCAGGTTCAGCACCGTTGAGCTGAACGCGAGCTTCTACCGATGGCCACGGGATACCACCTTCGCGGGCTGGCGCAACCGCCTGCCCCCCGGCTTCGCCATGTCCGTCAAAGCGCCTCGCGGCCTGTCGCACGGCAAGAAGCTTTACGCTCCGGAGGTCTGGTTGGAGCGGATCAGCCGCTGCTGGCACGAACTGGGCGACAAGCGGGCGGTCCTTCTGGTCCAGCTCCCGCCGGACTTTGCCCGTGACGACGCCCGGCTCGACTACTTCCTGGGAGCCATTCCCCAGTGGATCAGGGTCTCGGTGGAGTTCAGGCATGACAGCTGGGACCACCCCGATGTCTACTCGATCCTGGAGCGCCATCAGACTGCCTACTGCGTCATGAGCGGAGCAAACCTGCCCTGCATCCTGCGGGCAACGGCTCCGTTCGTGTACGTCAGGCTGCACGGCCCGGACCGGCAGCACCTCTACGGCGGCTCCTACCCGGACGAGGACCTGCGGTGGTGGGCGGACAGGATCCGCGAGTGGAGCGGCTCAGGCAGGGATGTGTACGCGTACTTCAATAACGACGGCGGCGGGAACGCCGTGCGGAATGCGGACACGCTGCGGGCACTGCTCGGCGTCAATTGACGTGCCGCGGCACTGCTCGCCGCAGCTGTAACCGGGTGTCGCTTTATGCCGGTTTCAGGAGGCCGTGTTCCTCCACAGCGCTACGGGACAGCGTCTTGTAACCCTCTTGCTCGAACAGCACCGTGATGACGTCGTCTTCGTGCCGCATGACCAGCCCGGGGCCCCATTCCTTGTGGATAACCGTGGACTGCAGCGGGAAAGGCTCCTGGACTCCCGCGCCGTCGGACACTGCGGCGGCTTCGGCAGGAGCCTCGGCGCAGATGTCACAGTTGCCACACGGCTCCGGCAGGTCCTCGCCGAAGTAGCCCAGGAGGAATTGCCGCCTGCACGCGTCAGTTTCGGCGTAGGCGCGCATCATGGTCAGGCGGGACTGGTCGATGCGCTGCCTGGCCTCGGCCTTCTCCACGGCCCGCGAGACAAGGGTGGGAAGCTTGGCCTGCGATGCCAGCCGGACGCCCCGCTTTACGGTAGCAACAGCACCTGCGTCCTCCAGCTGATTGACCAGTGCCGTCACACGGCGGGCGGGATAGTCGGTGAGTTCCGAGACGGCACCTTTGGGAACCGCTGAGTCCGAAGACTTCAGGACCTTGAGGACAGCATGCAGGGCATCGGGGTCGGGGGTATGTGTCCCAAAGAACTTCCTGAGACCCAGGTCTTCCTCGCGGTAGTGGAGTACCGCCACAGCATCGGCGCCGTCACGGCCGGCCCTGCCAATCTCCTGATAGTAGGCATCCAGCGACTCGGGGATGTCCGCGTGGATCACGAACCGCACGTTGGGCTTATCAATGCCCATGCCGAATGCCGTGGTGGCAACCACGACGTCCAAAGTGTCGTCCAGGAACTCTTCATGGATGCGCTCCCTGTCAGAGGCGGAGCGACCGGCGTGATAGGCCTCGGCCCTGAGTCCGTCCTCGACGAGTTCCGCCGCGTATTTCTCCGTGTCCTTGCGCGTTGCGGCGTACAGCAGTCCATGGCCTGACTGCGCCAGTTCGGCCACCTGCCGGTGGACGGCCTTGCGCTTGTCCTTGTCCGTCTGGTGCCGCACCACGTCCAGGCCGATGTTGGGCCGGTCGAAGCCACGCACCAGCAGCAGCGGGTCTTCCATGCCCAAACGCTCCACGATTTCATCCCGGACAGGCGGGGAAGCCGTGGCTGTGAGGGCGGCCACCGGCGGGTTGCCCAGGTTACGGCGTACGTTTCCAAGTTCCAGGTAGTCCGGCCGGAAGTCGTGGCCCCATGATGAAACGCAGTGGGCCTCATCCACGACCAACATGGTGATGTCCAGCCGGGCGATCCGTTCCACGGTTTCCTGTTTGGCCAGTTGTTCAGGTGCCAGGAACAGGAAGGCCGCCTTGCCCGATTCCACGGCATGCCAGGCAGCCTCCACTTCGGCGTCGCTGCGGGAAGAGTTGACGGCGACGGCGGCCGACTCACCCAGCTGCCCGGCCAGCCCGTCCAGCTGGTCCTCCTGCAGGGCAATGAGCGGTGAAACAACGACGGCGGACCGCCCCGTTTGGAGGTGGAGGTACCGGGCTGCCACCTGGTAAGTGGCAGATTTCCCGTAGCCGGTGGGCATGACTGCGAGGACATCGCGACCGGAGGCGAGCGCATTCATGGCGGCAAGCTGGCCGTCGCGCAAATCAGGCAAAGCGAAGGTCGACGCCGCGAGGGCACGCAGCTCTTGATCGAGGGACATTGGTATGCGGCTCCACACGGTGGGTGTTGCGGCCGCTTGCTTCAGCCGAGGTAACCAGCCTAGCGCGCGGCGCCGTCCGCCGTCGCCACCGCCCGAAACACCTGTGGACAACTGTTCTTTCCCGTCGCGGGCCACAGTCCATGGCGCCGCCCGAAGGGTGGCGGTAGCTTTGGACTACTCCTCGTTCCCGGCAGGTGAGGCACCGCTGATGAATGATCTGTCTACGTCATTGCTCCTGATCGCCGCGCTGGCCATCGCCGCCCCCTTGGCTGCCCGCTCGCTGGACCGCTGGCTACGGATTCCCATCATTGTGTTCGAGATCCTGATGGGCATGCTGCTTGGCCCAAGCCTTCTGGGGTGGATCCAGTCCTCATCGTTCACGGATACGCTGGCGGATTTCGGCCTGGCAATGTTGTTTTTCGTGGCCGGGAACGAGATCGACTTCGCGGCCATCCGCGGGCGTCCCGCCTACCGCGCAACGGCTGGGTGGCTGATCTCGTTGGCCCTTGGAGTTGGCGCCGGATTCCTGCTCGCACCTGGTTTCGAGGCCGCCGTGATCATTGGTGTGGCACTGTCCTCAACTGCCCTGGGGACGTTGATGCCGATTCTTCGTGACGCCGGTGAAGCGAGGACTCCGCTGGGCACCGCGGTCACCGCCCTGGGTGCGGTGGGAGAATTCGGCCCCTTGATCGCGGTCTCGCTGTTTTTCAGCGGCCGGGAGGTTGGCCCTGCCACCCTGGTGCTGCTGGGCTTCGTGCTTCTGACGGGGCTGGCAATCTTCCTGGCTTCACGGTCGCAGCACACCTTCCTTCACTTCCAGGTGACCAGCACGCTGCACACGAGTGGCCAGTTTGCCGTGCGTTCGATCATGTTCATCCTGACTGCCCTGGTGGTGCTCAGCATGGTGCTGGGCCTCGACATGCTGCTGGGCGCTTTTGCGGCGGGCGTCCTGTGGCAGGTGGTGATGGCCCGCGCCCCGGAGACCGACCGCCAAGTGATTGAGACCAAGATCGATGCCGTGGCGTTCGGTTTCCTGGTCCCGGTCTTCTTCATCGATACGGGCATTGATTTCGACCTTAAGGCCCTCGTTGCCAGCCCCCTGACCCTGGCGACGGTTCCGCTGTTCCTGCTCCTGCTGCTGCTCGCCAGGGGCGTGCCGTCGCTGCTGGCTGCACCGCACAGGTCGTCGTTTGCGGATAAGCGCGCGGTGGCGCTCTTTGCTGCCACAGGCTTGCCCATCATCGTCGCCGTCACCGGTATCGGCAAGGACGAAGGGCTGATTTCCAGTGGTACCGCTGCTGCCCTGGTTGGTGCGGGAATGCTGTCGGTGCTGCTCTTCCCGCTCCTGGCCCTGCACAGGCGCAAGGCAACGCCGGTGGATCCGGCCGCCGGGTTGGCAACCCACCCTCCCCATGCTTAGGCTGGAATGGTAAGGCTGCTTAGTAACTGTGCGGCATGTCCACGGCGGGACGGCGCAAGCAACCGCCCGCCTGCAACAGATGGAGGACTTCCATGACTGACCAGTACACCTTCCGAAACCCCGTCACCGCCTACGAGCACATCTCTCCCCCTGAACAGCACCAGCCCGAGCCCGGCCTCGATGCCGAGCTGACACCCAAGGCCGACCTCGGAGAGGACACCTACCGGGGTACAGGCCGGCTGGAAGGCCGGAAGGCGATCGTCACGGGCGCGGATTCAGGCATCGGGGCGGCCACGGCCATCGCGTTCGCCCGGGAAGGCGCCGACGTCGTCCTTTCCTACCTGCCCGAAGAGGAAGAAGATGCTGCGCGGATAGCGGGGATCATTGAGGCCGCCGGCCGCAAGGCCGTCAAGGTACCGGGCGACCTCAAGGATTCTGCCGTATGCCGCGAACTGGTCGATACCGCGGTGGAAACGCTCGGCGGCATCGACATTCTGGTCAACAACGCCGGCAAGCAGGTGGCCCAGGAAGAGCTGGGGCAGATCAGCGACGAGCAGTTCGACCACACCCAGAAGACCAACGTCTACGCCATGTTCTGGTTGACCAAGGCCGCCCTGCCGCACATGCCGGCAGGCTCCACCATTATCAACACCACGTCAATCCAGGCCTACAACCCCTCGCCCACACTGGTGGATTACGCCACCACCAAGGCCAGCATCAACAACTTCACCAAGGGACTCGCCCAGCAGCTGGCCCCCAAGGGGATCCGGGTCAACGCCGTGGCGCCAGGCCCCATTTGGACCCCGCTGCAGGTCAGCAGCGGACAGCCGAAGGAAGAATTGCCCGAATTCGGACAGTCCACTCCCTTGGGCCGTGCCGGCCAGCCAGCGGAACTGGCGCCGGCGTACGTCTTCCTGGCCTCCCCCGAGTCCAGCTACGTGGTGGGTGAGACGCTGAACGTCAACGGCGGCAGCCCCACGCCTTAGCGGTTGATCCACGACGGCGGCACTCGCCACAAAGGCCCGCGCCGCCGTCGTGGGTGGCCTAGGTGGCCGCCGCGAAGGACGCTACCAGCAGTTCCAGCGGCGGTGGCGCCTGGCCTTCCGGCAGGGCATTGACCAGCAGCGGAGCGTACCGGATCTTGTTTCCACTGCGTCCGCCGAAGAACCGCCGCAGCTGCGCCGGGACCGTCTTTTCGCGCAAGGAGGGCTGGTTCTGCAGCAACCGGAATGAGGCCAGCTCACCTTGCTCGTCGATGACGTCAAGGACGCCATCCACACCCAGGGCGCGGATCAGCTCGTCTTCCAGGTCCACATGGCAGACGTGGAAACCAAGCTCCTCCAGGTCGCCCGGACCGATCCCCGCCCGGGCCAGTGCGCGGGCTATGCCCGGCGATTCCCGTGCATCGCACAAACCCAGGAGCCGGTGGCCTTCTCCCCGGGGCCCATAACGGTCAAGGAAACGGATGATGCTGGTGGCACCGCCCATGGGAACGATCGACACCCCCAGGGCAGCAAGATCGTGGCCCCTGCGCAGGGCGAGCGCCCGGACCGCGGCACGGTCACTTTCACCCTCGACCAACACTGTTGTGGGCTGCATCCTCCCAGTATGCGGGACACCCTCCTGATGGTCTTGGCTCAACGAAAGCCGAGGTGTAGATTCCAATACTAAGGAGGCTGAGTATCGAGGTGCACGACGACAGTCGACAGTTACGGAAAGCACTCATGGATGATCCACGGCAGACAGCCCGGAAGTACTTGGAACAGCACGTCATCACGCTGGACAGCTTGTGGGCAAGGTACTGGGCCAACGGCGGCAGCGCCAAACCGCTGGAGCTGGAGGCTTACCTCTACCAAGCCAGGGAACCCTCGCCCTTCGATCTTGAAGTTCTCACGTGGGCTTTGGAAGACCTCGACGCAGAGTCACGGCAATAAGCCTGCAGCGGGGTAATTTTGCTGGAGCCCCCTGCCGGATTCGAACCGGCGACCCCCTGTTTACAAGACAGGTGCTCTGGCCAACTGAGCTAAGGAGGCGGACCCGGCGTTCCGGGACCAGCCCCGGCGAACCGGAGCAAGCGTATTTCAGCGCTAGATAAGGGTAGCCCAGACGATCCCCCGCACGGAAATCAGCCGGGCAGGACAACGGCGGCCGGCGCAGGACAACGGCGGCCGGCACAGGACAACGGCGGCCGGCGCGCCGGGGAACATGCCCCCGACGGCGACCTGCCGCCGTCGTCCGTGTCGCTAACCTAGCCCTTTGCGTCGATCGCGGTCTGGATCTCAGCGTTCAGGTCCGTGGTGCCGTCCCACTGCTTGCCGTCAATGAAGACCGTAGGCGTGCCGGTGACGCCGATTGCGGCGGCTTCCTGGGTGGCGACCTTGACGTAGGGGCGGAACTGCTTGTTCTCGATGCAGGAGTCGATGTTGGCTGCGCCCACCTCAGTGGCCATGGCCTTGAGGTCGTTATCGGAGATACCCGCGCCGCCTTCGGCCGGCTGGCGCTCGAAGAGCAGGTTGAAGAATTCCGCGTACTTCTCCGGCGAGGAGTTCACCACGCAGGCAGCGGCATTGGCCGCACGGGAGGAGTAGTTGGTGGTGGACTGGCGGTCCAGGAACCCGAGCGGGCGGTACTCCAGGGAAATTTTGCCCTCGTTGCGCAGGTTGGTCAGCGACTCCCCGTAGGTGGTCTCGAAGCGCTTGCAGACGGGGCAGATGAAGTCGATGTACGCGATGACCTTGACCGGCTTGCCGGCCTCGGCTTCGCCGCCGGGTACGGTCACGCTGGCGGGCTTGGTGGCCGGAGGCGACGGGACGTCCGCCACGTTGACGGTCGCCGGCTCCGATTTGGCGACCTCGGTGTTGGCGAGCAGCGTCACACCGCCGTGCACGTTGCCGTTGGCGGGCGTGGGACCGCTGTCCGCGACGGGCGCACTGTTCTGCATGTTCTGCACCACCACCAGGGCGATGATCACGAGGATCGCTACGACGGCAACCACGATGCCCCACAGGACCAGCATCTTGTTGCGCTTGTCCTTCTTCAGCTGTTCTTCGCGGATCCTGCGCGCTTGTTCCCGGGCCTGGGCGGTCTTCTCGGCCTTGGACAGGCGCGGTTCGTTTGCGGGGCTCATCAAATCCTCGTGGTTACTCGGGGTCGTAGTGGCAACGGGGTCAGTTTACGGGAGCAAACCTGAAGATTCGCCGCGTGTGCAGTGACCCGGTTGTTGAACGATCAACAGTGGTACATGATTCCGCCGGTAGGCTGGGAGGTGAGTCACAGCAACCCCAGGGAGCAGTAATGCAGGATTTGGCAAGCGAAAAACTCACTACGGAAGAGGGCGTCAGGGCATCTCCCACGGGGAAGCCGACGGCGAGCACCTTCGACTTCATGGTGGTGTCCAACCGCCTGCCCGTGGACCGATGCGAAGACAACGGCTGGCGCCGCTCGCCCGGCGGCCTCGTGACCGCCCTCGCCCCAATGATGACCAAGACAGACGGCGCCTGGGTGGGCTGGCACGGGGCACCGGATGAAACCGTGCGTCCGTTCAGCCATGAGGGCATGGACCTTGTGCCTGTCCAGCTCAGCAGCCACGACGTGGAGCTGTACTACGAGGGCTTCTCCAACGCGACCATCTGGCCGCTTTACCATGACGTGATCGCGCCGCCGGAGTTCCACCGTACGTGGTGGGATTCCTACCGCCAGGTCAACAAGAAGTTCGCCGACGCCGTCATCCGCCACGCGTCGGACGGGGCCACCGTGTGGGTGCAGGATTACCAGCTCCAGCTGGTCCCCCGCATGCTGCGGGAGGCACGCCCGGACCTGAAAATCGGCTTCTTCAACCACATTCCCTTCCCGCCACCGGAAATCTTTGCGCAGCTTCCGTGGCGCCGGGAGATTATCGACGGCCTGTTGGGCGCCGACCTGCTGGGCTTCCAGCGGCCCAGCGACGCCGGCAACTTCATGCGCTCGGCCCGCCGGTTCCTGGGCGCCAGCGTCAAGCAGCAACAGGTCCACGTCAAGGGACCGGACGGCAGCATCACCCACATTGCCCGCGCGCAGTCCTTCCCCATTTCGATTGATGTGGACCAGATCAGGGAACTGGCAGCCCGGCCTGACATCATCGAGCGCGCCCGGCAGATCCGCAAGGACCTGGGCGACCCCAAGACCATTCTTTTGGGCGTCGACCGGCTGGATTACACCAAGGGCATCGGCCACCGGCTCAAGGCTTTCGAAGAACTCCTGGCCGACGGCCACATCAAGGTCGAGGACGCCACGCTGATCCAGGTCGCCAGTCCCAGCCGCGAGCGCGTGGAGCAGTACCGCCTCCTCCGCGAGGAGATCGAGGGCACCGTGGGCCGCATCAACGGCACCTACGACACCATCCAGAACACCGCGGTCCGCTACCTCCACCACAGCTATCCCGTGGAGGAGATGGTGGCCCTGTACCTTGCAGCGGACGTCATGCTGGTGACCGCCCTGCGGGACGGCATGAACCTGGTGGCCAAGGAGTACGTCACGGCTCGTTCAAATGACGACGGCGCGTTGGTCCTGAGCGAGTTCGCCGGGGCAGCCGACCAGCTGAAGCAGGCCTTCCTGATCAACCCGCACGACATCGACGGCCTGAAGTCGGCGATCCTGGGCGCGGTCAATCTTTCGCCCAAGGAAGCCCGCCGGCGCATGAAACTCATGCGCAAGCAGATCCTGGACCACGACGTCGACCACTGGTCCGCGGAGTTCCTCGCCGCCCTCGACGAGAAAGTGGTCCGCGATGACAGCTGAGCGGCCAGCCCTGACCCTGTCGCCCGAGCTTCTGGATGCGGTGCGCCGGATCGCGGGAACCGAGCACCTCCTGGTGGCCCTGGACTTCGACGGGACGCTCGCCCCGATCGTGGACCACGCCGAGGACGCCCGCCCCCTGCCGCGTTCGGCCGCGGCTTTGGAGAGCCTCGCCACCCTCCCCCGCACGACGACGGCACTCATCTCGGGCCGCGCACTGGACAGTTTGCGGCTGGTCGCCTCGCCGCCTGCCGGCTCGCTCCTGATCGGCAGCCACGGCGCCGAAGTGTGGCTCGGCGAAGGTTCACTGGGGCTTGAGCTGGACGAAGCCCAGCGGGCCCGGCTGGCCGGAGTCCGCGATGTCCTGGCCGGAATCGTCAACGTCGCGCCGGGGACTTTGTTGGAGGACAAGCCGGCTGGAGTTGTCCTCCACACCAGGCTTGCTGACGACGACGTCGCGGAAGACGCCGTCGAGGCTGCCCTCCGCGAGTTGCGGGACCAGCCGGGCGTGTACCTGAAAACCGGCAAGCGGGTGCTGGAAACCTCCGTGGTCAAGGCCTCCAAAGGCGAAGCCGTGGAGTTCCTGCGCCAAGCCACCGGTGCCACGGCGATCCTGTTCGCCGGCGACGACGTAACGGATGAAGACGCCCTGGGCAGGCTCATGGGAGATGACGTGGGGATCAAGGTGGGCTTGGATTTCACGCAGGCCCAGTACCGCGTGGAGGCCCCGGTCCACGTCGCCGAGCTCCTCGAAGCGCTGCTGAAGGAGCGCCGCCGCGCCGTCCAGGAGGCAGCAGGCCAGACCGGGCAGTGACCAAAGCAACATGTGACGTTCGTAACATTTCGACAGGAAGTCAAAAAGTCTGACATACTCTTGGATGTGACGTGACGCACAGTACCGTGCGGCGTCGCACTGATCCTCCCCGGTCTTCGGCCGGGGAGTTCAACTGAACAACAAGAACCATTCACTACGGATCGTCCGGCACGTACCTGCCGGTGAAGGGATTGATAACTGTGGCAACAGTTACTTTTGACAACGCTACGCGTCTGTACCCGGGCACTGATAAGCCCGCTGTCGACAAGCTCAACATCGACATCGCCGATGGCGAATTCCTGGTCCTCGTTGGACCCTCCGGTTGCGGTAAGTCCACCTCCCTGCGCATGCTCGCAGGTCTTGAGGACGTGAACGCCGGCCGCATCCTGATCGGTGACCGTGACGTCACGGATGTTCCGCCGAAGGACCGCGACATCGCAATGGTCTTCCAGAACTACGCTCTCTACCCGCACATGACTGTTGCCGACAACATGGGCTTCGCCCTGAAGATCGCCGGCGTCTCCAAGGAAGAGCGCGCCGAGCGTGTCCGCGAAGCCGCCAAGCTCCTGGACCTCGAGCAGTACCTGGACCGCAAGCCGAAGGCGCTCTCCGGTGGTCAGCGCCAGCGTGTTGCCATGGGCCGTGCAATCGTCCGTAACCCGCAGGTCTTCCTCATGGACGAGCCGCTGTCCAACCTCGACGCCAAGCTCCGTGTCCAGACCCGTACGCAGATCGCATCCCTGACCCGCCGCCTCGGCGTCACCACGGTTTACGTGACGCACGACCAGGTTGAGGCCATGACCATGGGTGACCGCGTTGCAGTCCTCAAGGACGGCCTCCTCCAGCAGGTCGACACCCCGCGCAACCTCTACGACCGCCCGCAGAACGTGTTCGTGGCAGGCTTCATCGGCTCCCCCGCCATGAACCTGCTGGAACTGCCGGTTGTTGACGGCGGCGTCCAGTTCGGCGGCACCGTTTACCCGGTCAAGCACGACGTCCTGGACGACGCATCCGGCAAGACCGTCACCGTTGGTACCCGTCCGGAAGACCTGGAGACCGTCGGCAACGGCGAAGGCCTCCAGGTTGAGGTCGATGTCGTTGAAGAACTCGGCGCCGACGCCTACGTCTACGGCCACACCATCCTTGATGGCAAGAGCCACGACATCGTGGCCCGCGTCGACGGCCGCCGTCCTCCGATGAAGGGCGAGTCCATCTTTGTCCGTCCCCAGCAGGGCCACGTGCACCTGTTCGACACCAAGACCGGTCTCCGCCTGGGCGACTAGTCGCATTCTGCAGTGCTGACAGCGGCCCGACCCTCAACGGTCGGGCCGCTCTCTCGTTAACCCATCTCCGGCGAAAGAACGGCATGAACACGCTCGACAACCTGATCCCCTTGCCCCGGCACGTCACGCCTCTGGACGGCCAGGTTTTCACGCTCCAGCCCACGGCACGGATCATCGCTGAGGGCGCTGCCCGGACCGCTGCCGGGCAGCTGCAGCTCCTGCTGCAGCGCAGCACCGGCTTCGAACTGCCGATTGCCACCCATTCCTCTTCGGGTGACATTTCGCTGGAGTTGGTGGAAACGCTCGACGGCGGCCCCGAGGCTTACGGGCTCACCGTCACTGATGACGCCATCAAGCTGACAGCGCAAGCACCGGCCGGGTTCTTCAACGCAGTCCAGACCCTGCGCCAACTCTTCCCGGCCTCCGTGGAGCAGCCCCTGACGCCCCACGGTGCCCCACGCGCCACGCCGGACGCGGGCACGTGGGTGATTCCCGGCGTCGTTATTCATGACGCCCCCCGCTTCCAGTACCGCGGGCTCATGCTGGACGTCGCCAGAAACTTCTTCACGGTTGAAGAAGTGAAGGAGCAGATCGATGTCATGGGCCAGTTCAAGCTCAACGCCCTGCACCTTCACCTCACGGACGACCAAGCCTGGCGCATCGAAATCCAGCCGCCGGCGGACAACCCTTCCGGCCTGGACTACGGGAACCTCACAGCCGTGGGCGGCGCCGTCAACCACCCCGGAACCGGACTGGGACCGGGCCGCACCGGTTTCTATACGCAGGAAGACTTCAAGGACATCCAACGCTATGCGGCGGCGAGGAACGTCCTGGTGGTTCCGGAGATCGATCTTCCCGGCCACGTCAATGCAGCCCTGGCCGCTATCCCGCAGCTGAACCCTGACGGCCGGCCCCAACCCATGAACACCACGGGCGACGTCGGCTACTCGACCTTGGACGCCGGTCTTCCCGTTACCTATGAGTTTGTCCGTGAAGTCCTCGGCCAACTGGCTTCCATCACCACAGGTCCCTACCTCCACATTGGAGGCGACGAAGCCCTGGTGACCGGCCACGACAACTACGTCACCATGGTCCGCGAATTCGCCCGTATCGGGGCCGAAACCGGCAAGACGGTGATGGGCTGGAACGAGTACGCCGAGGTTGACCTGCCGGATGGCGCTGTAGTGCAGTACTGGCACGGCGGCTTCGACCCCGTGGTGGAGAAGGCCGGCGCCGGCTCACCGGTGCTCATGTCACCTGCAGCCACCACCTACCTCGACCAAAAGTACGATCCCGGCTCGCCCATCGGTCTGTCCTGGGTGGAAGGCGGACCGTTCACGTGGGCCGAGTACTACGACTGGGACCCGGTGCAGAGCGGACTGGCGGAGCACCAGGTGCTTGGCGTCGAGGGTCCGCTGTGGACGGAAACGGTACGTGGCAACCAACAGGCGTACTGGCTTCAGTACCCGCGTGCGGTTTCCCTCGCCGAAGTCGCATGGTCCAGCCGGCCGGCCCGGGACCTTGATGATTTCCGACGCCGGTTGGGCACCTTGGGTGAAAGGCTCAGCAGGCAGGGTGTCCCGTTCCAGGAGGCGACCGGGGTCCAGTGGTCGGCACGGCCGTCCGACCCCTTCGCGGACACGATGGGAACCAACAGCGACGAGTACGGAACAATTGAGGCATGAGCGAGACGAACGAAGCCCAGTGGCACGACGAACCGACGGACTACGGGCAGATCGGCAAGCTCCCGCGCACCGAGGCAGCGAGCGCCCAGGACTCCACGCCCCCGGCCGGTGTCATCGGTTCGCTCAACATCACCGCTGCCGCGGCTGACCCGGAACTGCTGGACCTGCCGTGGCACATTGCCCTGGAGGACTGGCCGGCGGAATACCTGGCCGCGCTCCCCCGGGGAATCTCACGCCATATTGTCCGTTTCGCCCACCTTGGTGGCTCTGTCATCGCCATCAAGGAAACCTCCGAACACGTAGCCCGCCATGAGTACCACATGCTGCGGAAGCTCGCCCGGCTGGACGTCCCCTGTGTTGAGCCCGTCGCGGTCATCACGGGCCGGACCACGGCCGATGGCAAGCCGCTGAACCCGGTCCTCGTCACCCGGCACCTGAAGTTCTCCATGCCGTACCGCGCACTGTTCTCGCAGATGCTGCGCAAGGACACCCTGACCCGCCTCATCGACGCCCAGGCCCTGTTGCTGGTCAGGCTGCACCTCATCGGCTTCTATTGGGGCGACGTTTCCCTGTCCAACACCCTTTTCCGCCGTGACGCCGGAGCCTTTGCCGCCTACCTGGTGGACGCTGAAACGGGCGAGCTGTACCCGGACCTTTCCATGGGCCAGCGGGAGTACGACCTTGAAATCGCCCGGGTCAACATCGCCGGTGAGCTGATGGACCTCCTGGACGGAGGCCTCATCGAAGAGAAGGTGGATCCGGTGGCCACCAGTGAGCTGATCATGGACAGCTACCGGCGGCTGTGGGCCGAGCTGACCGGGAAAGAGTCCTTTGAGCTCGGCGAGCGTTGGCGCGTAGGTGCCCGTATCCGCCGCCTGAATGAGCTCGGCTTCGACGTCGAGGAATACGCCATCAAGACCACCGCGGACGGATCCACCATCCAACTGCAGCCCAAAGTCGTCGACGCCGGCCACCACCAGAGGCGTTTGCTTCGCCTTACCGGCCTGGATGCCCAGGAGAACCAGGCCCGCAGGCTGCTGAACGACATGGACCAGTTCCGGGCCGACAACAATCCCGAACTGGATGAGGAAATCAGTGCCCACGCCTGGGTGAGCCAGATCTTCGAACCCATCGTCCGCTCCATCCCCCGCCACCTCGCCGGGAAACTGGAACCGGCCGAGGTTGTCCACGAAGTTTTGGAACACCGGTGGTACATGAGCCAGAAGCAGGACAGGTATGTTCCCCTTGCCGAGACCGTGCAGTCCTACCTGGACTCCGTGTTGCAGCACCGCCGTGACGAAGCCGCCATCATGCTGAATCCTGATACGGAACTGCTGAAGATCCTCGAGGTGGAAGTGGAGGAATCGAGCCGCTACGACGAGGTCGACGAATACCCGGACGCCGACGACTGACTCAGGGTTCCAGGGTCTCTGCGAGTCCGGCGAGCACGGGTTCGCGGCCCAGTTCAATGTGTGAGTAGGCCAGCGAGTACGCCAGTTCGGGGCGTCCCTGAAGGATGGCGCTGCAGAGCTGGGTGTGCTCGTCCCGTTGAAGCTCATGGCTGCGGTTGTGGGCCAGGCCGAAAATCCAGCGCATGCGTCCGAACAGGGGTTTCACGGACTCCATCAGGAGCCTGTTGCCGGAGAGGCGCACTATCTCGGTATGCAGTTGTGCGCTGATCAGCGTGACGTCGTCCATGCGTCCGTCGTCGATCGCCGCATTGGAAGCCTCCATCAGCTCCTCCAGACGGGCGCCTGATGCGCCTTGAGCAACCCGGGTGGCAGCCATCCTTGCGGCAAAGGTTTCCAGGCAGAGGCGGACATCAAAGAGCTCGTTGACGTCGGTCAGGGTCAGCTGGCGCACCACGGCGCCACGGCGCGGGAACGTTGCAACGAACCCGTCTTGTTCCAGGCGCTGGATGGCCTCACGCACCGGGATCCTGGACACACTGTACAGGTCGGACAGTTCCCTCTCGCGCAGACGCGAACCCCGGGCGAAAGTACCCGTGACGATGCCTTCGAGCACCAGTTGGTAGACCTGTTCCGCGCGGGCCTCATCGTCGCGGCCATTGGCAGGTTCCGGCGTCGCCTGGGCCACAGCACATCTTCCCTTCAGTCCGGCATCACGATCTGAAGCCGGCTCAACACGCCAGCTTCTTCCCGAGCTTACACGTGCTGGGAGATCCTGCAGGGCAGGCCTCGGCAGCTTACAGCTGGTATTCCAAGTGGGTATCTTTCTTGGTCTATTTCCCTCCATTTGTGGGAATTAAGCTATTTTGGTATTCAATGCGGCGCCCTCCCAGCTTCGGGTCCGCAGAGCCCAACGGACACAAGGAGCCACGTTTGAATACCCTGATCCGCGCCGTCCGCCCTTGGGGACAGGCCCTCAGCGACGTCAGTATTGTTGCCGACCACGCAGGCGGGAAGATCACTGCCGTCGAGCCCCACGATCCTCAACGCGCAGTCCCGGAAGGCACCGACATCGTCCAAGGCCGCAACCGGATATTGGTTCCATCCTTCTCGGACGTCCACGTTCATTTGGACTCCACGCGGATCGGACTGCCGTTCAGGGAGCACACCGGAGGGCCGGGGGTGTGGAACATGATGATGAACGACCGCATGAACTGGCGCAACGCCGAGGTCCCGCTGCAGGAACGGGTCAACACCACCCTGGGCCGCATGATTGCCCGCGGCACCACACGCGTGCGCTCGTACGCGCAAGTGGACGTCGACTGCAGGCTTGAGCGCTTCGAAGCCGTGGCCGGGGCCAAGGAGAAGTTCTCCGACAAGGCCGGGGTGGACATCATCGCGTTTCCACAGGCAGGTTTGTTGAGGGAAGAAGGCACCGTGGAACTCATGGAAGAGGCCCTGAAAGCGGGCGCCGACGTCGTGGGCGGCATCGATCCGTGCTCATTGGACCGTGATCCTGCACGGCATCTGGACATCGTCTTCGGGCTGGCTGAGAAGTACCAGGTACCGATCGACATCCATCTGCACGAACCCGGTGAGCTCGGTGTCTTCAGCACGGACCTGGTGCTGGAACGGACACGCGCCCTGGGCATGCAGGGTAAGGTGACCATGTCCCACGCCTACCAACTGGGCAGCGTCAGTGAGGCCACCACACGGCGGCTCATCGAGGCCTTCGCCGACCTCGATGTGTCCCTTGCCTCGGTTGCCCCGGCTGCGTCAGGTCAACTGCCCATCCCCCTGCTCACGGAAGCCGGCGTCCGTCTGGGCCTGGGCGAGGACGGCCAGCGGGATTACTGGTCCCCCTACGGCAACACCGACATGCTGGACCGGACGTGGCAGTTGGCTTTCACCCACGGCTTCCGTCAGGACGAACTCATTGAGCACTGCCTGGCTATCGCCACCATCGGCGGGGCCAGCATCCTGGATCCGGACGCAAGGCGGCTTCAGGGCGTAAGGCACCGTCCCGGCGTCGAGGTCGGCGACCCGGCCGAGCTCCTGCTGGTGGACGGTGAGACGGTGGCTTCCACCGTGATGGACCGCGGCCAGGATCGCACGGTGATTCATGCCGGCAAGGTGGTGGCCGACCGGCTGGAACTGGTCTAGGGACTATTCGCCCCGGGCTGTCGGAGCATCATCCAGGGGTGTCCACCACGTCACCGGCGGGGTGACCTTGAAGCGCCTGCCCGTCACGGTGTCAGGGGTGATGCGGATGAATTGGTCCTTCTGCCCCGCTTCCCAGGGAAACAAAAGGAGGCCAATGGTATCCAGCACCTCCTGTGTCAGCGTCACTGCCGACGCCTGCCCCTTCGCCACAACGCTCCAGGCAACGCCCGTTTCAGCGTTAACGCCGTCAGCCTCGATGGCCACAGGGGCATCGCTCAACGCTGCGTGGAGCTTGGTCCCTTCGCCCGTACGGAAAACCATGCTGCCGTGATCCACTTTGTAGTTCACGGGAAAGATGTCGGGGTGGCCATCCACCAGGACTGCCAGGCGTCCTACGGAAACGCTGCGCAGAAGCTCCCAGCACTCGTTGGCCGGCAGGATCTCCGTAGCAGGGGTGTCTTGTTCATGGGTGCCCGATGAGTTCATACCGCTGAGGATACGCCGCGTGGCCCCTGCCCGGACAGGGCAGGGACCGTGCCTGACGGGCGAGGGGCCACGCGAACTGTCCTAGATGGCTTTGCCAGGGTTCAAAATGCCTGCAGGATCGAACAGTTCCTTGATGCGGCGCTGCAGCTCCCGCACGGGCTCGGGCTGCTCAAGCCCCAGCCACCTGAGCTTGTACTGCCCAACGCCGTGTTCGCCAGTGATGGTCCCGCCCATTGCCAGGCCAACGCGGATGGATTCATCCAAGGCAGCATTGAGCCGGATCAGGGCATCAGAGTCCGTTGCAGGGTCCACCCGGTCCAGCCAGAACGTGGGGTGCAGGTTGCCGTCCCCGGCGTGCGCCACCACCTTGAGTTTGACGTTGAAGCGGATCGCCATGGCCTCGAGTTCGGCCACGAAGTCCACCAGGCGGGACCTGGGCACGGCAATGTCCTCACCCACCCGGAACTCGTCGTCCACTTCCACGCCGCGGCTGTTCCGGCGTAGCTCCACCAGCATTTCCGCTTCGGCGCTGGGCTCCATGGTCACGGTGGCGCCGGTGTCCGCAAGCACCCGCCTGACGACGTCAGCTTCGGCCGCGGCACCAAAACCGTCCGTCTGCACCAGCAACAACGATCTGCCGCGCTTCTGGAGATCGGAGCCGTTGATATCGTCCAGCTGCTCCAGCGTCCCGTTGTCCAGGAGCTCCATGATGGCGGGTTGAACCCGTGCCTTGCCTACCGCCAACACCCCTGCGGCGGCACTGCGGAAGTCCTGGTAGAACGCAGCGATGGTGTGGATCTCCCGGGGCAGGTACTTCAACCGGACGGTGATTCCCACCACAATCCCGAGCGTTCCTTCCGAACCCACCAAAAGCGCCGTCAGGTCGTAGCCGGCCACCCCCTTGAACGTCTGGTGCCCCGTGTGCAGAAGCGATCCATCGGCCATGACCACATCCAATGCGAGCACGGAATCCCTGGTGACGCCGTACTTGGCACACCGCAATCCGCCGGCATTGGTTGCTACGTTGCCGCCGATCGTCGACATCTTGTAGCTCGCAGGATCCGGCGCGTACATCAGGCCATGGACAGCGGCGGCAGCATTAAGGTCGGCATTAATGACGCCAGGTTCGACCACGGCAGTTTCGTCATCAGGGTTGAGGTCCAGGATGCGGGTCATCCGTTCCAGGCTGAGCACGATACAGCCGGCGGTTGCGTGCGCACCTCCGGATACACCGGTACCCGCCCCGCGGGGGACAATCGGCACATCATGGGCAGCGCACGTGCGGACGATGAGCTGTACGTCGCCTACCGATTCCGCCCATACGACGGCGAGGGGCAGGTGCCGCTCGGGCAGCGGCCCTTGGTCTGCCGAGTAGGTGGTGCGGGTGGAATGACCTTCGTCCACCTGACCCCGCCCCAGTCCCTGGACAAGTTCGTCCAGGAACGCACGCTCCGCAGCGGTGGGGCTGCCGCCGTCCACGTTGACGAGCGTCCGCTCCTTGATGTTTTCCTCTGTTGTTCCGGCCATGACCGTTTCGTCTGACAAGGTGGTTCCTCCACATGAGCACCGCGGACACGCCAAACCGGCAGTCTTCGCAGTGTTTTCAGTCATCACAGTCTAGCCACCGCGACCTCACAAGGGAGAAAGCCTTTCCACGGATGCAGCTAGCGCAACCGCCGCTCCATGATGAGCTCCCTTTTGCTGGTGTCCTGTGGGTAGGGTTTGCTCGCCCCTGTTGGAGTAAACCCGTGCCGCGCATAGAAAGCCAGTGCCCGTGCGTTGTCTTGGTGCACTCCAAGCTCCAGGATGGCGGCATCCAATTCCTCGCGGGCCGCCGCGCAAGCCTGGTCAAGGAGCTCGTCGGCAAGACCAAGGCCACGGTGTTGCGGCGCTACGTACACGCTGATCAGGACAGCCTGAAGCGGCCTGTCCGGTTGTTGAGGCTCTTTGACCACCACCCTCATCAACCCGGACAGCGGACCGCCGTCCGAGCCGGTATCCGCCACCAAGGTGACACTGCTGTCTCCTGCCATCGCGGCCGCGCGTTCCTGCCATTGGGTATCGGTTTGGCGCCGCGCCGAGTCCAGGCTCTCCACGTAGGCCATGGGAGTATCGGCAAGCATCTCGAGGCGGACCTTTTTCAGCAGGGGCCAGTCTTCAGCCGTGAGCCTGCGGACCCTAAGCAACCGCCCCACCCATGAACCTCACGTATCGATCCAGGACGCGGGGCCACCCTTCGGCATATGACTCCCGGCTGGCGGCCGGGTCCTCGGCACCTTCCCAGCCGTCGTGGACCAGGCGCACTTCGGTTCCGCCGTCCACGGCACGGAAAGACACCCGCAGCTCCGTGGACCACAGGGCCGTGCTTGCGGGATGCCAACTGGCATGGAAAGACAGCGGAGGCTGCCAGTCATCAATGGTCCCCCACAAAGATGTGCGGCCGTCTTCGGCTGTTTCCAGGATCATGTTCTCTTCGAACTCGACGTGGGAGCCGGCGCCAAAGACACTCTCGTCTTCAAGCGGCCACCAGAGATGCGGGTGGTCTGTGAAGCCCATGAAAGCGTGGGGTACATCGGCGGGAACCACCACCGTGACCACAAGCGGCTCCAGGTCGAAGGCCTCCGGGGAAGGTGGGGCCGGGTCCGGCTCGGGATGGCTAAAAAGACTGTCCATGAGCAACAACTCTACCTGTGGGGATGTTTGCCGGGCTTAAATGGGTGGAGCCCCGACCGTCGTGGTCGAGGCTCCTCCGTTGAAGTGTGTCCGGCGGTGTCCTACTCTCCCACACCCTCCCGGGTGCAGTACCATCGGCGCTGTGGGTCTTAGCTTCCGGGTTCGGAATGGGACCGGGCGTTTCCCCCACGCTATGACCGCCGTAACCTTGTTACCCGTCCCCCCGTGTTGGGGGGGTGGGAAGTTTGTGTGGTTACAACTGTGGTGTTGTTATTTGGTTGTGGTTGGTTTTCCTGAACGGGTTGTTGTTCGGGAACCACATAGTGGACGCGTGCATGCAAGTGTGTGTGGTGTTAGTTGTTGGCCTATTAGTACCGGTCAGCTTCACGAGTCTTTGGTCCTCGCTTCCACGTCCGGCCTATCAACCCAGTGGTCTGGCTGGGGGCCTCTCACACGCTAGGTGTGTGGAAATCTCATCTTGAAGCGAGCTTCCCGCTTAGATGCTTTCAGCGGTTATCCCATCCGAACGTAGCTAATCAGCGGTGCACTTGGCAGTACAACTGACACACCAGAGGTTCGTCCGTCCCGGTCCTCTCGTACTAAGGACAGCCCTTCTCAAATTTCCTGCGCGCGCAGCGGATAGGGACCGAACTGTCTCACGACGTTCTAAACCCAGCTCGCGTACCGCTTTAATGGGCGAACAGCCCAACCCTTGGGACCTACTCCAGCCCCAGGATGCGACGAGCCGACATCGAGGTGCCAAACCATGCCGTCGATATGGACTCTTGGGCAAGATCAGCCTGTTATCCCCGAGGTACCTTTTATCCGTTGAGCGACGGCCATTCCACAATGTACCGCCGGATCACTAGTCCCGACTTTCGTCCCTGCTTGAGATGTCTCTCTCACAGTCAAGCTCCCTTGTGCACTTACACTCGACACCTGATTGCCAACCAGGCTGAGGGAACCTTTGGGCGCCTCCGTTACTCTTTAGGAGGCAACCGCCCCAGTTAAACTACCCATCAGGCACTGTCCCTGACCCGGATCACGGGCCGAAGTTAGATGTCCAAAGTGACCAGAGTGGTATTTCAACGATGACTCCACCCGAACTGGCGTCCGGGCTTCAACGTCTCCCACCTATCCTACACAAGCCACTCCGAACACCAATACCAAACTATAGTAAAGGTCTCGGGGTCTTTCCGTCCTGCTGCGCGTAACGAGCATCTTTACTCGTACTGCAATTTCGCCGAGTTTATGGTTGAGACAGCGGGGAAGTCGTTACTCCATTCGTGCAGGTCGGAACTTACCCGACAAGGAATTTCGCTACCTTAGGATGGTTATAGTTACCACCGCCGTTTACTGGGGCTTAAATTCTCAGCTTCGCCACGCGAGGTGGCTAACCGGTCCTCTTAACCTTCCAGCACCGGGCAGGAGTCAGTCCGTATACATCGTCTTGCGACTTCGCACGGACCTGTGTTTTTAGTAAACAGTCGCTTCCCCCTGGTCTCTGCGGCCCACACCCGCTCCACAACGCAAGGTCGTTTCACGGGGCAGGCCCCCCTTCTCCCGAAGTTACGGGGGCATTTTGCCGAGTTCCTTAACCATAATTCTCTCGATCGCCTTGGTATTCTCTACCTGATCACCTGTGTCGGTTTGGGGTACGGGCAGCTAAAACCTCGCGTCGATGCTTTTCTAGGCAGCATAGGATCACCGGATCCCCCCGAACGGGGGTCCCATCAGATCTCAGGAGCGTGCTCGAAGCACACAGGAACGGATTTGCCTATCCCTGACCCTACATCCTTGGACCGGGGCTACCATCGCCCGGCCCGGCTACCTTCCTGCGTCACACCTGTTAATACGCTTACCTCCCGGGATCAGGTCCCAGCCACCACCACAACCATCACACCACAAGTGGTGATCCGGCCAGGTGGGGGGTGGTTAGTATCCCCCGCTCAGTATTGGCGGTTTTTCGCCGGTACGGGAATATCAACCCGTTGTCCATCGACTACGCCTGTCGGCCTCGCCTTAGGTCCCGACTTACCCAGGGCAGATTAGCTTGACCCTGGAACCCTTGATCATTCGGCGGACGGGTTTCCCACCCGTCTTTCGCTACTCATGCCTGCATTCTCACTCGTGTAGGCTCCACCGCTGGTTTCCACCGCGACTTCACCGCCCACACGACGCTCCCCTACCCATCCACACCCCTGAACCACAAAGGGCTGAGGTATATGTGTGAATGCCACAACTTCGGCGGTGTACTTGAGCCCCGCTACATTGTCGGCGCGGAATCACTTGACCAGTGAGCTATTACGCACTCTTTCAAGGATGGCTGCTTCTAAGCCAACCTCCTGGTTGTCTAAGCAACTCCACATCCTTTCCCACTTAGCACACGCTTAGGGGCCTTAGTTGGTGGTCTGGGCTGTTTCCCTCTCGACTATGAAGCTTATCCCCCACAGTCTCACTGCTGCGCTCTGACTTACCGGCATTCGGAGTTTGGCTGACGTCAGTAACCTTGTAGGGCCCATCGGCCATCCAGTAGCTCTACCTCCGGCAAGAAACACGCAACGCTGCACCTAAATGCATTTCGGGGAGAACCAGCTATCACGGAGTTTGATTGGCCTTTCACCCCTACCCACAGCTCATCCCCTCCATTTTCAACTGAAGTGGGTTCGGTCCTCCACGACGTCTTACCGTCGCTTCAACCTGGCCATGGGTAGATCACTCCGCTTCGGGTCTAGATCACGCCACTCAAACGCCCTGTTCAGACTCGCTTTCGCTACGGCTGCCCCACACGGGTTAACCTCGCGACGTAACACTAACTCGCAGGCTCATTCTTCAAAAGGCACGCCATCACAACAACAAGGCTGCTCTGACGGATTGTAAGCACACGGTTTCAGGTACTGTTTCACTCCCCTCCCGGGGTACTTTTCACCTTTCCCTCACGGTACTGGTCCGCTATCGGTCATCAGGAAGTATTTAGGCTTATCAGGTGGTCCTGACAGATTCACACGGGATTTCTCGGGCCCCGTGCTACTTGGGATCCTCACCAAAGGCGGTGCACAACATTACGGTTACGGGACTCACACCCTCTCTGGCCGGCCTTTCAAGACCGTTCACCTATACCTGCACTCTCACCCCACCGGTCCGGCAGAACCAGTACAGCAAGTCCCACAACCCCGCCCACGCAACGCCCGCCGGCTATCACACATGGGTCGGTTTAGCCTCATCCGCGTTCGCTCGCCACTACTAACGGAATCACTCTTGTTTTCTCTTCCTACGGGTACTGAGATGTTTCACTTCCCCGCGTTCCCCCCACGCACCCTATGAGTTCAGGTACGGGTCACACAATCACCTTGCAGCGTTATGCGGGGTTTCCCCATTCGGACATCCTGGGATCACCGCTCGGTTATCAACTCCCCCAGGCTTATCGCAGATTCCTACGTCCTTCTTCGGCTCCTGATGCCAAGGCATCCACCGTGCGCCCTTAAAAACTAGACCACACACACCAAACCCCACCAAGGGGCCTGGCTGATGCTTGAATCCATTCGAGAGAACCACAGGAAAACCACCACCCACCCAACAGGCAGGCAGCAGTCCCAGGTTCTAAATCAAAGAAATTGCTACGAACACACACACCCAACAGGTGCATGCGTCCAGATGCTCGCGTCCACTATGTAGTTCTCAAACAACAACCCCAACAACCACCCCCACCACACAACCCCACAAAAAAGAGGGGCACCCGTGTGACAAGGAAACGGCCGCAGGAAAACAAAGAAACACCAGAAACGTGTCTCCCCGCAAAAAGCTGCGTGAAGGTCCTGTTGCCTCAGGACCCAACAGTGCGCCAAACACAACCCCCACCACCAACACCCCGGCACCTTCCAAACAACCCCACCACAAAAGGGCAGGACCGCCGTACTAACACCAGAACACCAGCAGCAAAAACCATGCCACCACAAAAAATGATTCGTTGATATTCCACCCATGAGCACCCACCGCAGAACATCCGCCTGCGCAATGGGCAACACTGACAACCACCAACACCCCCTACAGGGGCACCGGCAAGTTGTTAGCAGCTCCTTAGAAAGGAGGTGATCCAGCCGCACCTTCCGGTACGGCTACCTTGTTACGACTTAGTCCCAATCGCCGGTCCCACCTTCGACGGCTCCCCCCACAAGGGTTAGGCCACCGGCTTCGGGTGTTACCAACTTTCGTGACTTGACGGGCGGTGTGTACAAGGCCCGGGAACGTATTCACCGCAGCGTTGCTGATCTGCGATTACTAGCGACTCCGACTTCATGGGGTCGAGTTGCAGACCCCAATCCGAACTGAGACCGGCTTTTTGGGATTAGCTCCACCTCACAGTATCGCAACCCTTTGTACCGGCCATTGTAGCATGCGTGAAGCCCAAGACATAAGGGGCATGATGATTTGACGTCGTCCCCACCTTCCTCCGAGTTGACCCCGGCAGTCTCCTATGAGTCCCCGGCCGAACCGCTGGCAACATAGAACGAGGGTTGCGCTCGTTGCGGGACTTAACCCAACATCTCACGACACGAGCTGACGACAACCATGCACCACCTGTAAACCGGCCGCAAGCGGGGCACCTGTCTCCAGGTCTTTCCGGTCCATGTCAAGCCTTGGTAAGGTTCTTCGCGTTGCATCGAATTAATCCGCATGCTCCGCCGCTTGTGCGGGCCCCCGTCAATTCCTTTGAGTTTTAGCCTTGCGGCCGTACTCCCCAGGCGGGGCACTTAATGCGTTAGCTACGGCGCGGAAAACGTGGAATGTCCCCCACACCTAGTGCCCAACGTTTACGGCATGGACTACCAGGGTATCTAATCCTGTTCGCTCCCCATGCTTTCGCTCCTCAGCGTCAGTTACAGCCCAGAGACCTGCCTTCGCCATCGGTGTTCCTCCTGATATCTGCGCATTTCACCGCTACACCAGGAATTCCAGTCTCCCCTACTGCACTCTAGTCTGCCCGTACCCACTGCAGAACCGGAGTTGAGCCCCGGTCTTTCACAGCAGACGCGACAAACCGCCTACGAGCTCTTTACGCCCAATAATTCCGGATAACGCTTGCGCCCTACGTATTACCGCGGCTGCTGGCACGTAGTTAGCCGGCGCTTCTTCTGCAAGTACCGTCACCCCGAAAGGCTTCTTCCCTACTGAAAGAGGTTTACAACCCGAAGGCCGTCATCCCTCACGCGGCGTCGCTGCATCAGGCTTGCGCCCATTGTGCAATATTCCCCACTGCTGCCTCCCGTAGGAGTCTGGGCCGTGTCTCAGTCCCAGTGTGGCCGGTCACCCTCTCAGGCCGGCTACCCGTCGTCGCCTTGGTAGGCCATTACCCCACCAACAAGCTGATAGGCCGCGAGTCCATCCAAAACCACAAAAGCTTTCCACCACCATGACATGCGCCAGATGGTCATATCCGGTATTAGACCCAGTTTCCCAGGCTTATCCCAGAGTCAAGGGCAGGTTACTCACGTGTTACTCACCCGTTCGCCACTAATCCCCCCAGCAAGCTGGAGATCATCGTTCGACTTGCATGTGTTAAGCACGCCGCCAGCGTTCATCCTGAGCCAGGATCAAACTCTCCGTCAAAGTAAAACAAAAACGAAAACACAACAACCCCCACCGGAAAAAGACAGGAGAAGCCATGCAAAAATCTGAAACCAGCTGAAAACCAAACCACCACACACGGGGGTGCACGGCGGCCCGGCAAAATCCAACCAATCAAAAAACAATCGGTATCAACAAACTTGGCACACTATTGAGTTCTCAAACAACAGGTCACAAACCAGCACCACCACCAACCACACAGGCCAGCAGATCGCTCCGGAGCAACTTTTCAAACTTACCCGCTGGATTCCTCCGAGTCAAATCAACAAGCTCAACCTGATTTCCTTGCGGTTTTCGTGTTGGGCTGTGCGATCTCTCGTGGGGATCAGCGCGGGTACTAACTCTACCACCGCCTCAGCCGAATCGCAAAGTCACCCTGAACAAGGGAAAGACCCGGCCCCCGCGGAGTTCATCACCCCCGGGACCGGGCCCCTCAGACAGCCCGCGGCGGACTAGGAGTCCAGCGTGAACCAGGCCGCACCCAACGGAGGCAGCGTCACGGTCAACGCTGCAGGCTGTCCGTCCGTACCTGGAGTGGCGGCCACCAGCGAACCGTTGTTCACCACGCCCGAGCCACCGTATACCTCGGAGTCGGTGTTGAGGACTTCCTTCCACTTCCCTGCTTCCGGAACTCCAAGAATGTAGTCGCGGTGGGGACCGCCGGAGAAGTTAACCGCGCATACCAGCGCTTTCCCGTCGTGATCCCAGCGGATGAAGGACAGGACGTTGTGGTCCGCGTCCCCGCCATTGATCCACTGGAAGCCGCCGGCCTCGTTGTCCCTGACGTGGAGCGCCGGCGTGGACGAATACAGGCCGTTGAGGTCCTTGACCAACAGCTGCAATCCACGGTGGGCAGGGATATCGGCCAGGAACCAGTCGAGTCCGTACTGCTCCGACCACTCTGCTTCCTGCCCGAATTCGGTGCCCATGAAGATGAGCTGCTTGCCGGGGTGCGCCCACTGGTAGGCAAAGAATGAGCGCAGGTTGGCCAATTGCTGCCACCGGTCACCGGGCATCTTCCGCAACATGGAGCCCTTGCCGTGCACTACCTCGTCATGGCTGATGGGCAGCAGGAAGTTCTCGGAGAACGCGTACACCATGGAGAAGGTGATGGTTCCGTGGTGCCACTTGCGGTTGATGGGGTCCTCGGAGATGTACTTGAGCGAGTCATGCATCCAGCCCATGTTCCACTTCAGCCCAAAGCCAAGGCCGCCATGGTTGGTGGGAGCAGTAACTCCGGGGAACGCGGTGGATTCCTCCGCGATGGTCACAGCTCCGGGGTGTGTCTTGTAGACCGTGGCATTCACTTCCTGCATGAAGGAGATGGCCTCCAGGTTCTCACGCCCGCCAAACTTGTTCGGCTGCCACTGTCCTTCCTGCCGCGAGTAGTCCAGGTAGATCATGGACGCCACGGCATCAACGCGCAATCCGTCGATGTGGAATTCATCAAGCCAGTAGAGGGCGTTGGCCACCAGGAAGTTCCGCACTTCCCGCCTGCCGAAGTCGAAGATCAGCGTGCCCCAGTCCGGGTGCTCGCCGAGGTTCGGGTCCGAGTGCTCGTAGAGTGGCTCACCGTCAAAACGGGCCAGGGCCCAGGAGTCCTTGGGGAAGTGCGCAGGTACCCAGTCCAACAGCACGCCGATGCCGGCCTGGTGAAGGGAATCGACCAGGAAGCGGAACTCGTCCGGGTGGCCGAACCGCGAGGTAGGCGCAAAGTAGGAGGTGACCTGGTAACCCCAGGAGCCGCCGAAGGGGTGCTCCGCCACCGGCATGAACTCCACGTGGGTGAAGCCGAGCCACTTCACGTAGTCCACCAGTTCCTTGGCCAATTCCTTATAGCCAAGGCCAAGGCGCCAGGAGCCAAGGTGGACCTCGTAGACGCTCATGGGCGAGTTGTGCGGGTCCTTCCGCGCCCGTGCTTCCATCCACTCGGAGTCCTTGAACCGGTAGTTGGAGTCGATGACGCGGGAGGCCGTGAGCGGCGGAACTTCAGTGCCGAAGGCCAACGGGTCGGCCTTTTCCACCCAGTGACCGGCCCGCGTGAGGATCTCGTATTTGTAGCACGCCCCTGCTGCAACGCCGGGAATGAAGACCTCCCAGACACCCGAGGATCCCAGCGAACGGAGGGCATGGTGGCGGCCGTCCCAGCCATTGAAATCGCCCTTGACGCGAACAGCCTGCGCGTTGGGCGCCCAGACGGCAAAGGAGGTGCCGTTCACGTCGCCCAGTGACGTCCGGTAGCTCTGCAGGTGCGCTCCCAGCACGTCCCACAGCCGTTCGTGGCGGCCTTCACCGATCAGGTGCAAGTCCATTTCGCCCACGGTCGGCAAGTAGTGGTAGGGGTCATCAATGGTGACGGGATCGGCGTCGTACACCACCTCCAAACGGTAGTCGGGCACGTGCCCGTGCTGAAGCGGTTCCACGACAGCCACCCAGATGCCGTGTGCCTCATGCTCCATGGGGGTCCGGCCGGCTTCGGTAACCACCGTGGCTGAGGTGGCGAGGTGCTTCACCGTCCGTATGGTGACGTGGCCGTGGTCGTCCAGGTGTGCGCCCAGGATGGAGTGCGGGGCGTGGTGTGCCCCGGCTGCCACACGGGCCAAGGTCTCAGGGTCCACGTGGAGGGGAACCCGGGGCCGTTCGGTGCGTGCAGAGCCTGTCATGTCATTACCTTCCGCTGTAGCTGCCGCGTTTCCGCCGCTGCTCGTGTTGTCGAGGATCCGCCGGGATGCGTTGACCGGAATGGACAGCCAGTCCGGTCTGTTCCGCAGCTCGTAGACCACCTCGTATAAGGCCTTGTCCAGCCACAATGCCACAAAGAGCGGCGAGCGGCGGTCTATGGTTCCCGGGTTAACCTCTCCGTACCCAGCCAGGAACGCTTCCGCACAGTCATCCACCCACGAATCGGGCACTGACGCTGCCGGGTTTTCTCGGACGGCCGCTCCTGCGGCGTAGTCGAACGAGCGGAGCATGCCCACGACGTCCCGCAGCGGCAGGTCGGGAGTATTGCGCTCGTCAATGGTGCGCAGGGGTTCGCCCTCAAAGTCCAGGATGGCCCAACGGTCCGGTGTCCCGCCGGTTCCGGGCACCTTGAGGATCTGGCCCAGGTGCAGGTCGCCGTGGACCCGTTGCAGGCGTTCGACCGCTGTGGCGTCGACGTCACCGAGCAGGGATTCCAGGCTTGAGTCGTAAGGCCCGACGGCGGCAGCAGCTTCCGCCCATGAGGCACGGATGCGTCGGGTCAACTCGGCGACAACGGCGTTCCCCTGGCCCTCGCCGGCATCGGCTCCGGAAGTTCCGAAGGTCTCCGCAAGCCTGGCATGGACGGTCGCGGTAGCGGCACCAAGTCCGTGGGCCTCTTCGGTGAAATCCTTGCCCGAAGACGCAGCCTCAACAGCCAGGCGCCACGCATCCTGCCCGCCGGCAAGGAATTCGTGTGCCACAGTCAGTTCGCCGGCAGCAGGGCCGTTGCTGTCCGAAGCGTCCCAGGACCCCGTGATCCACCCGAGCGTTGCCGGGACCTCGCTGGTCCCGGCCGCGGTAAGGGCTGCTCCCAGTTCCACCTCCGGGTTCCTGCCCGCAGCCAGCACACGGAAGATCTTGACGATCGCTGCCGAACCGCCGTCGTCCACGATGACTGAGGTGTTGGACTGCTCGCCGGAGAGGACCCGTACGGAGGTCGGCTGAGCGGGAAGGGTGACACGTCCGCGGGTCAGGTGCCCCTGCACCAGACCGTTGCCCACCGCGGATTCCAACCGCATGAGCCCAAGCCATGCGGTCACGAAGCCGGCATCGAAGACCGCGTCGTACACCAGGCGGAGCCCCAGCTTCGGATCGGTGAACTCCCCCAGCAAGGCTGTGGGGGCATCTGCCAGGGGCTGGGTCCGGAAGCTCAGCGGCACCTGGACCACATCGGTGCGGGGGCCGCCGTCGGACGTTTTGTACGTCACGGCCAGCAGCAGGACCTCCAACCCGGCAGCGCCGCCCGGGTCCTGCAGCGTGAACCCACCCACGCGCTCCAGCCCAAAGTCCGGGCTTTTTACCGGAAACCACCGCTTAGTGGGAAGCCAGCTCCGGAGAAGACTTTCAATCGAGGGGTTAAGCGTTCCCTTGCTCATCTCATCCTTTCGTCGACACCACTGGGATCGCCTGCGTCATAGGCGACGAGGGATTGGAAAAAGCTGAACGAAGCCGCAGCCAGTAAAAGGCGTGGCTCCCCAGCATGACGGTCAGGTGTCCGTTGTCCCCTACAGCGGGAAACGGCTGGCCGCCGAAAATATCGCGGAAACCCCTGCCGGCAAACTCCGGCAGGTCCAGGGTGGCGGCTACAGGGTGCTGGGACAGGTTGAAGACGCACAGGATGGTCTCCGGGTCCTCCCCCTCCGGGTTGCCCGGCACAAGCTCCCGCACGTACGCGAGCACTACCTCGTGGTCCGCCTCGATGTTCCGGTAAGACCCCAGGCCGAAGGCCGGGTGGTTCCTGCGTACGCTCAGGATCTGCCGGGTCCACCGCAGCAGCGACCCGGAATGGGCAGCCTGCGCCTCCACGTTGGCCATGCCGTAGTTGTAGACCAGGGACTGGATGACCGGCAGGTACAACTTGCCCGGATCCGCGGCGGAGAAGCCCGCGTTGCGGTCCGGGTTCCACTGCATGGGCGTGCGCACGGCGTCGCGGTCGTCCAGCCAGATGTTGTCCCCCATGCCGATCTCGTCGCCGTAGTACAGGAACGGGCTGCCGGGCATGGACAGCAGCAAGGCGTTGATGAGCTCGATCTCGGCGCGGGAATTGTCCAGCAACGGCGCCAGCCGCCGGCGGATGCCGATGTTGGCACGCATGCGCGGGTCCGGTGCGTACCAGCCGAGCATCGCGGCACGCTCGTCGGCAGTGACCATTTCCAGGGTGAGTTCATCGTGGTTGCGCAGGAAGGTTCCCCACTGGGCGCCGCGCGGAATTTCCGGGGTCTCCCTCAGCGTCTGGATGATCGGGGCGGCTTTCTGGTCCCGCAAGGCGTAGTACAGCCGGGGCATGATCGGGAAGTGGAAGGCCATGTGGCATTCCGGATCATCGTCCGTGCCGAAGTATTCCACCACCTCATGCGGGGGCTGGTTGGCCTCTGCGATGATCACACGGCCGGGGTAGTTGGCATCCACCATGCGCCGCAGGTCCCTGAGGAAGGCGTGCGTGGCAGGCAGGTTTTCGCAGTTGGTTCCCTCTTCTTCGAACAGATACGGAACCGCGTCGGCCCGGAACCCATCGATGCCCTGGTCGAGCCAGAAGCGGACGACGTCATAGAGCGCCTCGATGACGGCGGGGTTTTCGAAGTTCAGGTCAGGCTGGTGGCTGAAGAACCGGTGCCAGAAGAACTGGCGACGGATGGGATCGAACGTCCAGTTGGACTCTTCCGTGTCCACAAAAATGATGCGTGCGTCCTGGTATTTCTCGTCAGTATCGCTCCACACGTAGAAGTCGCCGTACGGACCCGTGGGGTCTTTCCTGGATTCCTGGAACCAGGGGTGCTGGTCCGAGGTGTGGTTCAGTGGCAGGTCGATGATGACCCGGACGCCCCTGGCGTGGGCTTCTGCCACCAGACGCTTGAAGTCGCTGATGGTACCGAATTCATCCAGCACGGACGTGTAGTCGGCGATGTCGTAACCGCCGTCGCGCAGCGGCGAATGGAAGAACGGCGGCAACCACAGGCAATCGACACCCAGCCATTGGAGATAGTCGAGTTTGTCGATCAACCCGTGGAAGTCCCCGGACCCATCCCCGTTGGTGTCCGCAAAAGCCCGGACCAGTACTTCGTAGAAAACTGCCTTGCGGTACCAGTGCGGATCATGCTGGAGACCTGGGGCGTTCAACTCGAAGGTGTTCTTCGGAGTGAAGTACTGGCTCGGGTTCTGCGGGGAAAAACTCACTAAGGCTGCCTCCTGATGTGGAGGATGTGTGCGGGCTCGTGGTGGGCGTCAAGCCGGACGTAGTTGTGTTCTCCCCATTCCCAGCTTTGGCCGCTGATGAGGTCGTCCACCCTGAACCGGCCGTCCTCGTTGTAGTCTCCCGGGTCCAGCTGCAGCGCCGCCAGGTCCAGGGAGACCGTGCTCTCGCGGACGCTGTGCGGATCCACATTGACCACGATGATCAAGGTGTCCTTGGTGCCGTCCGGCAGCGTCTTGTGCTTGGAGTACACCACCGTGGCGTCATCCGTACTGCTGTGCAGGGTGAGGTTCTGCAGGTCGCCCAGCGCCACATGCCCCTTGCGGATCGCGTTGAGCCGGGTGATGAAGGGAGCCAGGCTGTGGCCGGACGCCGCCGCGCCTTCCCAGTCGCGGGCCTTGTACTCGTACTTTTCGTTGTCGATGTACTCTTCCGCGCCTGGCCTGGCCACATGCTCATACAATTCGTAGCCCGCATAGACACCCCAAAGCGGGCTGGCAGTGGAGGCGAGGACCGCCCGGATTTTGAACGCCGCCGGGCCGCCGTACTGGAGGTACTCGGTCAGAATGTCCGGGGTGTTCACAAAGAAGTTGGGCCGGAAGAACGGTGCGCTTTCGTGGCTGACCTCGTGGAAGTACTCCTCAAGTTCAGTCTTGGTGTTCCGCCACGTGAAGTACGTGTACGACTGCTGGAAGCCCGCCCGACCCAGGGCGTGCATCATGGCCGGCCGTGTGAAGGCTTCGGCAAGGAAGACAACTTCGGGGTTCTTTTTGTTGATCTTGCCAATCAGCCATTCCCAGAACCACACCGGCTTTGTGTGCGGGTTGTCCACCCGGAAAATCTTGACGCCATGGCTGATCCACAGCTGGACGATCCTCAGGATTTCCTTGGAAAGGCCTGCCGGATCATTGTCGAAATTCAGCGGATAAATGTCCTGGTATTTCTTGGGCGGGTTTTCCGCGTAGGCAATGGTTCCGTCCACCCGCGTGGTGAACCACTCAGGATTCGAGGTGACCCAGGGGTGGTCCGGAGCAGCCTGCAAGGCCAGGTCCAAGGCCACTTCCAGGCCCAGTTCGTTGGCGCGGGCCACGAATGCGTCGAAGTCCTCGAAAGTGCCCAGGTCCGGGTGGATGGCGTCATGGCCGCCGTCCTTGGAACCGATCGCCCACGGAGAACCGGGGTCCTGCGGGCCCGGAGTCAGGGTATTGTTGCGGCCCTTGCGGTGCTGGAAACCGATCGGGTGGATCGGGGGCATGTAGATGACGTCGAAGCCCATCCCGGCCACGGCATCCAGCCGCTTAGCGGCAGTCCGGAAGGTGCCCGAGGTCCACACGCCGGTGGCGTGGTCCAGGACTGCGCCCTCCGAGCGCGGGAAGAACTCATACCAGGCGCCGCGGCCCGCCAGGTCACGTTCCACCTGCAGGGGGAACCGCTCCGAGACCGTCACCAGTTCGCGGATGGGAACACGCCCGACGGCGGCCAGCACCTCGGGGCTGAAACCGGCACCAAGGCGCTCCTCGGCAGACCGGGTGGTGTCGGCGAGCGCAACTGACGCGGCGCGGAAGGTGCGCTTGTCCGCAGCGCTGCGTCCGGCGTCGTCATCTGCCGCTTCCGACAGGAGGGCTGCGCCCTCGGCGAGCATCAACTCAACATCGATTCCCGCAGCGACCTTGACCTCGGCGTTGTGGTGCCAGGTGCCGTAGCGGTCGTGCCAGGCCTCGATCACGAAGGACCAGGCACCGGTGCCTGCCGGGGTCAGCTGGCCCACCCAGCGGTCACGGCCCTTCCAGCGTTCCTCCTGGGAAGGTGAAAGGCGGACACGCTGGCGTTCCCGGCCGCGGGGGTCGAGCAGCACTGCCGACACGCCGAGCTGGTCATGGCCTTCGCGGAACACCGTGGCACTGACGGCGATGTCCTCGCCCGGGAGTGCCTTGGCGGGAAAGCGGCCACCCTCTACCACCGGCTGAACTGCCGTGATGGGGAACCGGCCGAAGCGAAGTCCGTCGGTGATGTCCGTTTTTGTCTTGGATTTCAGGGCGGTCAAGGTTCGCGAGGTAGTCGTCACAACCACGACGTTAGCGACAAAAATCACAGAATGCTAAGCACACGACCTATCTTCTTGACGCAAGGTGTCTTTTACCTAAAAGAAACCCAAAGCAGTTCCGACTGCCATGTGAGTCCGTTAGTGTGGCGCTCGTGAAGGCAATTCGAAGGTTTACAGTCCGTACCGTCCTCCCTGAGCCCATCCGGCCTTTGGCCCGGTTGGCCACCAACCTGCGTTGGTCCTGGCACCGGCCCACGAGGGAACTTTTTGCGAGCCTCAACCCGGCTCTCTGGGAGGCAGCGCAGCACGATCCGATCGCCCTGCTTGGCTCCATCAGCCGCGAGCAGCTGCAGGACCTTGCCAACGACGGCGGGATCGTCAACCGCATACAGGAAGCGGCTTCGGACCTTGACCGCTACCTCAGCGAACCGCGCTGGTACCAGGGGCTTGGGGAGGAAGCACCCAGGTGCATTGCCTACTTCTCCCCCGAATTCGGAATCACCGAGGTCCTGCCCCAGTACTCCGGCGGCCTGGGCATCCTCGCCGGTGACCACCTCAAGGCAGCTTCCGACCTCGGCGTGCCGCTGATCGGCGTGGGCCTCCTGTACCAGGCCGGGTATTTCAAGCAGTCCCTGTCCCGGGATGCCTGGCAGCAGGAAACCTACCCCGTGCTGGACCCGGACGGCCTGCCGCTGACGCTGCTGCGCTGGCCTTCCAAGGAAGACGGCACTCCCGGCAAGCCGGTCCACATCTCCCTGCCGCTGCCCAACGGCCGTGAGCTCCACGCGCATGTCTGGCGTGCCGACGTCGGACGCGTTCCCCTGCTGCTGCTGGACTCAAACGTGCCGTCCAACGACGAAGCCGCGCGCGGCATCACGGACCGCTTGTACGGCGGCGGCGGCGACCACCGCCTGCAGCAGGAGCTCCTCCTGGGGATGGGCGGCGTCAAGGCCCTGCGCGTCTACCAGGAACTGACCGGCACTCCTGCGCCGGAGGTCTTCCACACCAATGAGGGCCATGCAGGTTTCCTGGGCATTGAACGTATCCAGGAAGCCATGGCCGACCCCACCGCTCCCCTGACGTGGGAGGAAGCCCTGGCAGCCGGCAGGTCGTCCACGGTGTTCACTACGCACACGCCCGTGCCGGCCGGCATCGACCGGTTCGAGGCAGTGCAGATCAAGCATTTCTTCGACGCCGGACTGGCACCCGACGTGCCCGTGGACCGGATCCTGGAACTCGGCCGCGAGAACTTCGACGGCGGCAACCCGGCGGTCTTCAACATGGCGGTCATGGGTCTGCGGCTGGCGCAGCGCGCGAATGGTGTGGCCAAGCTGCACGGCGTGGTGTCCCGCGAGATGTTCTCCGGCTTGTGGCCGGGATTCGACCACTCGGAAATTCCGATTACGTCCGTGACCAACGGCGTGCACGTGCCCACCTGGGTGGATCCGCGGATCTCTTCCCTGGCCCGGCAGCAGTTCGGTGCCGAGGCCGAGGCCCTGGGCCGGTGGGACCTGGCGTACAACGTCAGCGACGAGGACGTTTGGGCGCTCCGCCGCGAACTGCGCGTCCAGCTGATCGAGGATGTCCGGCGCCGCCTGCGTGCCTCCTGGAAGAAGCGCGGCGCCGCGGACGCGGAGCTCGGCTGGACGGAGAAGGTGCTCGATCCCGATGTCCTGACCATCGGCTTCGCCCGCCGTGTCCCCACGTACAAGCGGCTCACGCTCATGCTGCGCGACCCCAAGCGGCTCAAGGCGCTCCTGCTTGACCCCAAGCACCCCATCCAGCTGGTGATCGCCGGCAAGTCCCACCCTGCGGACGACGCCGGCAAAAAGATGATCCAGGACCTGGTCCGGTTCACCGACGACCCCGAGGTCCGCCACAGGATCGTGTTCCTGCCGAACTATGACATTGCGATGGCCCGTACCCTCTTCCCGGGCTGCGATGTGTGGCTGAACAACCCGCTGCGGCCCTTGGAAGCGTGCGGTACGTCCGGTATGAAGGCAGCCATCAACGGCTCCCTCAACCTGTCCGTGCTGGACGGCTGGTGGGACGAGATGTACGACGGCGAGAACGGCTGGGCCATCCCCACGGCCAACAACGGCGCTTCCGCCGATGAGCGCGACACGATCGAAGCCGCCGCGCTCTACGAACTGCTGGAGACCCAGGTGGCACCGCGCTTCTACGGCACCACGGTGGCGCAGGGCGCGGGGGCGGCAGGACCCTCCGAATCCGGTGTGGAAAAGGTGCCTACCCACTGGGTGTCCATGATCAAGCACACCCTGGCCCACCTGGGACCTGCCGTATCTGCGGAGCGGATGCTGCAGGACTACGTCAACAAGCTCTACTGCCCGGCCGCCGTCTCCGGACGCCGGGCAACGGCAGGGTCTTACAAGGAAGCCAAGGAGCTGGCCGCCTGGATCTCCAAGGTGCGCAGCGCCTGGCCGGAGATCGTGGTGGAGCACGTGGACTCCGTGGGCCTGTCCGAGGAACCCCAGGTCGGCGACACGCTGCAGGTCAATGCCTACGTGGCCCTGAACAGCCTCACACCGGACGACGTCTCCGTGGAGGTCGCGTTCGGACGCGCTGAGGAATCCGACGAGCTCGAAGACGTGGTGGTAGCCGAGCTCGCTCCGCTGGAGGACCTCGGCAACGGGCGCCACCTGTTCCGCGGCGACCTGGTCATCAACCGCTCCGGTTCCTTTGGATACACCGTCCGCGTGTTCCCGAAGCACAGCGCCCTGGCGTCGAAGGCCGAGTTGGGCCTGATCGCGAACGCGTAAGCCCGCACCACGTAGCCGGCCCGCGTTTTTCGTTGTTGAGAAACAACGAAAAACGCGGGCCGGTGGCATCTGGAACCTATTGCTGGAACACCGCAATCAACGTGAGGTCACGGCCGGCGTAGCGTTCGGCGTCCTGAAGTATTTCGCACACTACGCCAAAGGATCTGTCCGTGCGGTAGGCCGCCGGAACCTGCCAGATCATGGTGACCGGACCGTCGCCGTCGTCGGACAGGGAATCGGCGAAGTCGTGCAGGGAGTCGTTCAGGGCATCCAGGTTGACGCCGTAATACTCGGGGAAATCGAGCACCTGGCCGAACACTTCCAGGACCGCCTTCTTGGTTTCTGCTGGCGGCACCAGGATGGTCCTGCGTCCGGCGTCGGCCACCTGTGCCTGCAGTTCCTCCAGGGTCCAGGTGTCTGCTGAGTAGATCTTCATGGGCTCCTACCTGCCTTCGACGATGAACGAGAACGACTCGTAGTGGTCCGGTGTGTAGTACTTGGCGCCGTGCTTGCCGGCCACGATCCGCCGGGCTTCCTTGGGGCTCTGGCTGGTGGTGCCGGACGCCAGCAGGCCGCCACCCACCATCGAGACAACAAGCACGACGGCGGCAATCACCAAAGCGGCGAAAGCCACCACTTTGCTTCCGCTGCTTTTCATGGGTCCCTTCCTGCTGCTCCGGGTGGTCAGGTGCGGTAGATGTTGATGGTGTTGGCGTGAAGGATGTCCCGCTCCCCTGCAGCCACCAAGGCACCCTTCCGGCGTTCATGCAGCACGGAGGTGGTAAAGCGAAGCTCAAACATGCGTTTGCCGGTTCCCCTGTCGCTGGGGATGTCCGGCAGCACCATCCGAAGATCCTGGTTGCTTCCGTTGACTACCACCAGGCCCCGGACCTCACTGTCTTCATGGCCCATCAGGAGCTGCACGGTGCGGACGTTGGGATCATTCCAGTGCACCGGCGTCATCCGCTTGCCCTTGTCGTCGAACCACTGGAGGCTGGAATTGTTGGCTGTCTCCGGGAAGTCCTCCGGCTGGTGACGCAGGAACCACCGGCGCAGGCGCACCAACTCCCGGGTGGTCCTGAACATGGACACGGCCTCCTGTGGCCAACTCCAGTCCAGCCAGGCAGTGGGATTGTCCTGGCAGTAGGCGTTGTTGTTCCCGTGCTGGGTCCGGCCAAGTTCGTCACCCGCGGTCATCATGGGCACGCCAATGGATAACAGCAGGGTGGCCATGAGGTTGCGCACGGACAGCGCACGGGCAGCTACGATCGTTTCGTTTTCGCTGCGGCCCTCAACGCCGTGGTTATAGCTGCGGTTGTCGCCGTGGCCGTCACGGTTCTGTTCGCCGTTGGCCTCATTGTGCTTTCGGTCGTAGCTGACCAGGTCCTTCAACGTGAAGCCGTCGTGGGCGGTGACGAAGTTGACCGATGCCAAACGGGTCCGCCCGGACGGGGCGAACAGCCCCTGCGACCCTGCCATGAGTTCAGCAAGGGATGCGATGGAGCCACCCTGCCCGCCGGCCTCGATCGCTGCGCGGTCCGATAGCCAGAAACGCCGCACGCCGTCCCGAAAGTGGTCGTTCCAATCTGCCCAGCCCTCCGGGAAACGGCCTGTCTGCCAGCCACCGTACCCCACGTCCCACGGCTCGGCGATCAGCTTGACCCTGGAAAGCACGGGGTCCTCGGCAATGGCCGTCAGGAACGGGTGGTGCGGGTCGAACTGGTTTCCGGAATCCCGGCACAGCGTGACAGCGAGGTCGAAGCGGAAGCCATCCACGTGGAAGTCGTTGACCCAGTACCGCAGGGAGTCGAGGGCAAGGTCGACCACCACGGGATCGCTGAAGTCCAAGGTATTGCCGCAACCAGTGGTGTCCAGGTAGCGGCCGTGGGCGTCGTGCCGGTAGTACCGCTTTTCCGCGAGGCCCCGGAAGCTGGTGGGCGGACCGTCGGGACCGGCTTCGGCGGTGTGGTTGTAGACCACGTCCAGGAGGACTTCGATGCCCGCTGCGTGCAGCAGCTTGATCATGCCCTTGAGTTCGTCCTGCACCGCGTGCGGCCCGGCATTGCGGGCAGCCTCCGTTGCGTAGTCGGAGTGCGGGGCAAAGAATGCCGCGGTGTTGTAGCCCCAGTAGTTGGTCAGGCCGAGGTCCTGGAGGTGGGCTTCGTCCTGGTGGAAATGGATCGGCAGCAGCTGCACTGCGGTGATGCCAAGCTCGGTGAGATGCTGGATCATCACCGGGTGGGCCATGCCTGCATACGTTCCCCGCAAGTGCTGGGGGATGTCCGGATGGAGCATTGTCTGGCCGCGGACGTGGGCCTCATAGATGACGGTGCTCCGCATCGGAGTGCGCGGGGGTTGGTCGTCGCCCCAATCGAATCCGGTAGCCACGTGCACACTGGTCAGGAATTCGCCCCGCTGGTCCACGGCGCGTCCGTATGGATCGAGCAGGAGGGGTTGTCCGCCGTCGTCGTCAAAATCCAGGGAGGGGACCGAGAGGGGAAGGCCCCCCTCAGAGGGAGCCGCGCGGAAGCCGTAGCGTGTGCCGGGCGGCATGCCGCCGACGATGCCGAAATGGACGCCGTCCTCCACGTTGGGAAGAGTGTGGACGCGCCAACCATCACCGGGCGCCTGGTACGCAACCTCAACACGGTCCAGGTCGGGTGCGAATACCGCGACGTTGACCTGGCCGTCCCGGGCGTTGGGCTCACCGAACTGCCCGGGCCGGGGTGCGCTCAGTCCGAGGGGCCCGGGACGCGAGGCATCCGTGGTGGCCGCTGTGTCCAAAATAGGCATAACCATTGCTTGCAAGTTTAGTTCCACGACGAGTAAGTGCGGCCACAGTGCGCCGTGTGACGACATACACGGTGTCTCTTTTGGACAACGTGCCCTAGGTTGGAGTGGAACAACAGGAGGAACAACCGTGCGCGTGGCACTTGCTCAAGTCATTACCGGCCGGGACCTGCAGGAAAACCTGCGGATCCTTGAGGAATACGCCCGGAAAGCCAAAGAGGGCGGAGCGGCGCTGGTGGTTTTCCCGGAGGCGATGATGCGCGCTTTCGGCAACTCCCTGGTGGACATCGCCGAACCGTTGGACGGCCCATGGGCCTCCCGCGTGCGGGACTTGGCTGCCGAACTGGACCTCGTGATCGTAACCGGCATGTTCACGCCGGGTACTGCCTCCGAATCCGGCAAGCCGCGCGTGCGCAACACGCTCCTGGCCACCGGTCCCGGCGTCGAGGCCAGCTATGACAAGATCCACCTTTTCGACGCGTTCGGCTTTGCGGAATCGGACACCGTTGAAGCCGGTACAGCGCCGGTAACGTTCGACGCCGGTGGCCTCACCTTCGGTTTGGCCACGTGTTACGACATCCGTTTCCCGGCCCTGTTCACGGCCAACGCCCAACGTGGTGCCGTGGTCAATATCGTGTCCGCTTCCTGGGGCGCCGGCCCGGGGAAAGCCGATCAGTGGCAGCTCCTGGCCCGTGCCCGCGCCGTTGATACCACCACGTTCGTCCTGGCGTGCGGGCAAGGTGATCCGGCCAGCCAGGGCATCGAAGCCAAAGGCGCGGCGCCCACGGGAGTCGGGTACTCCGCCGTCGTGTCCCCCTTTGGCCAGGTTATGGAAGGACTCCAAGGTGAGCCCGGGCTGATCTTCGCGGACCTCGACGCCTCTGTGGTGGATGATGCCCGCCAGAAGCTCCCGGTCCTTGCCAACCGCCGCGACTTCTAGTCCCTCCCCCGACGCTCTCTCACCAAAAACCACCTTCCGGCCGACGCTCTCTCACCAAAAACCACCTTCCGGCCGACGCTCTCTCACCTAAATCCCCTTTCCTGCCGACGCTCTCTCACCTAAATCCCCTTTCCTGCCGACGCTCTCTCACCTCCCGGGAGGAAGTGAGAGAGCGTTCGCCAAAAGCCGGGGTTATGTGAGAGAGCGTTCGCCAAAAGCCGGGTTTATGTGAGAGAGCGTTCGCCAAAAGCCGGGTTTATGTGAGAGAGCGTTCGCCACAAGCCGGGTTTATGTGAGAGAGCGTTCGCCAGGCGACCGCGGAGCGTTAGCGAGGACTACTGTGCAACGCGCTGGCGCGACACTTCGTACAGGGAAATGCCCACGGCCATGGAGGCGTTAAGCGATTCCATGGCCGAGTCGATGGGAATCGACACAATCTGGTCGCAGTTCTCGCGGACCAGGCGGCTCAGGCCCTTGCCTTCGGAACCCACCACGATGCATACGGGTTCCGTGGCCACAGTGAGGTCCGGCAGTGAGACGTCGCCGCCGCCATCGAGGCCGAGCACAAAGATACCCATGTCCTTGAACTGCTTGAGCGCGTTGTTGAGGTTCGATGCACGGGCCACCGGGACACGGACGGCCGCACCGGCGCTGGTCTTCCAGGCCGCGGCCGTAACGCCCACTGAGCGGCGCTCGGGAACGATGACGCCATGGCCGCTGAAGGCGGAGACAGAGCGAATGATCGCACCGAGGTTGCGGGGGTCGGTGATGCCGTCGAGCGCGACGAAGAGCGGGGCGTTGCCGATGTGCCCCTTCTTCCACTTGGCTACGGTTTCCTCGGCGAGGTCGTAGGCGTCCTGGTACTCATACGGCGGGATCTGCAGGACGAGACCCTGGTGGACAGCGTCTTCGGTCATGCGGTCCAGCTCGGGCTTACCGGTTTCGAGCAGCGGGATGCCGCGCTCGGTCGCGATCTTCAGCGATTCCTTGACGCGGTCGTCCATCTCGATGCGGATGGCAACGTGCAGGGCCTTGGCGGGCACACCGGCGCGCAGCGCTTCAACGACCGAGTTGCGGCCGGTGACGAACTCTTCGGTGGCGCGGCCCTTGGGACCGGAACTGCGGCCCGCGGCGAGGCGGCCGGTACCGCGCTTGGCGGCCGAGCGCTCAGCGAGCTGCTTGTTCTTGTGGGCCTTGTGGTAGACGCGGTCCTCCGCCTTGGGCGTGGGTCCCTTGCCTTCCAGTGCCTTGCGGCCGTGGCCTCCGGTACCGACGGTGGCACCCTTCTTTTTCTTGCGGATTGCACCCGGGCGACCGTGGTTGGCCATTGTTTCCACCTTGCTTGAAGTTGATGAGTCTGCAATCCAGTCTACTGACCCCATGCAATTCGGCTGGCGGGCCGGGGATTCACGCAGGAATCAGTCGCGTTTCAGGCTCCACGTGGCGCCCTCTGCACCGTCCTCCACCACGACCCCCGCAGCCGCCAGGGTATCCCGGATGGCGTCGGATGCGGCCCAGTCCTTGGCCGCCCTGGCAGCAGCGCGGGCCTCGAGCTGGGACTCCACCAGGACTTCCAGCGCGGCATGCTCGCGACCCTGGACTGCTTCGGGCTGCCTCACGGAGTCGAGGCCCAGGACGCTGGTCATGGCGTTCACGCTGTACAACGCCTGCTTGGCTGCCTCAAGGTCGCCGGAAGCCAGGGCGGTGTTGCCCGCCCGGACCGTTTCGTGCAACACACCGAGGGCCTGGGGGACGTTGAGGTCATCGTCCATGGCCGCGGCAAATGCAGCCGGCATGTTCGCCTGCGGGGCCACTGCGTATGCCGCGGGACCCCCCATATCGTGCTTCACTTTGGCCGCGGCCTTGGCGATGAAGCCATCGATGCGGGCAACGGCGGCGGCAGCCTCCTGCAGGGACGTGGGCCGGTAATCGAGCACTGAGCGGTAGTGTGCCTGGCCGAGGTAATACCGGACCACCCGCGGCGACGCCAGTTCCAGCATCTCGGCTGGGCTGACGGTGTTGCCTACGGATTTGGACATCTTTTCGCCCTCGTACGTGACCATGCCGTTGTGCATCCAGAAGTTGGCGAAGTCGTCGCCGGCTGCCTGGGACTGGGCCATCTCATTTTCGTGATGCGGGAAGCGGAGATCCAGTCCCCCACCGTGGATGTCGAATTTTGAGCCCAGGTATTTGGTGACCATGGCGGAGCACTCCAGGTGCCATCCAGGCCTGCCGGCACCCCAGGGCGAGTCCCACTTGGCGGTTTCCGGTTCCCCGTCCTTGTAGCCCTTCCAGAGCGCGAAGTCCCGGGGATCGCGCTTCCTGCTGATGAATTGGGCTTCGACGTCCGTGGCACCCTGCATGTCGTCAATGTTTTGGCGCGTCAGCGAGCCGTACTTGCTCCACGAGCGGACGTCGAAGTAGACATCCCCGGAACCATCGGGGGCGGGGTAGGCGTGGCCCCGGTCAATGAGTCGCTGGATCAGGCCGTGCATCTCGGGGATGTGTCCTGTGGCGCGGGGTTCGTAGGTTGGCCGCTGGACCCCAAGGGACCCGTAGGCTTTCTGGAATTCCTGCTCGTAACGGTAGGCCAAGGCCCACCACTCTTCGTCCTGCCGGGCGTTCGGCTCCGAGGCCCAGTCCGGCCCGAAGGACTGCTCCGACTTGGCCAGGATTTTGTCGTCGATATCCGTGACATTGCGGACCACCGTGACCTTCAGCCCACGGAATTCGAGCCACCGGGTGAGCTGGTCGAAAGCGATGGCGGAACGGACGTGCCCCACGTGCGGCATGCCCTGCACGGTGGCCCCGCAGTAGTACACGCTCGCTTTCCCTTGTTCGAGGGGAACGAAGTCGCGGACTTCAGCGGAGGCGGTGTCATAAAAGCGCAGGGTCACCGCTCCAGATTAGCCGATGACGCGGCATGGACTGCCTACTTGCAGTACTCCCCCACTTTGTTGAACTGCACGGTGAGTCTTTGCTGCTGGTCCTTGGTGGCCGCACCCAGGGACGACGCCGCCGCCTCGTCCATGATGGCTGCCATCTCCTTGATGGGGTCCCCGATTTCCGGGGCCAGATTGCCGGCGATCCCGTGGTAGTGCGCCGCGAGTTGCTTGGACTGCTGCTGCTGGTTGCCGTCGGGCTTGAAGTCGTCCTGGTCCAGGAACGCGCAACTGGCCTCGACGTCCATCCTCTGCTGGCTTGAGCAACCGCCCAGCAGGAGCGCGGCGGCCACCGCTGCGGCAAGGACGACGCCGGCACCCGGCTTACGCATCCGGCGCGCCTTCACGGGAAGGAACCGGATAGACCAAAGCCGTCGCCACAGCGGAAATTCCTTCGCCACGTCCGGTGAATCCCAGTCCGTCGCTGGTGGTTGCCGTGACGCTGACCTGCGCTCCCGCGGCTTCGGACAGCACCCGCTGCGATTCCTCCCGCCGGGGTCCGAACTTGGGCCTGTTGGCCACGAACTGCACGGCAACGTTGCCGATCTCAAAACCGGCGTCACGGACGATCCTTGCCGCTGCCCGAAGAAGCGTCACACCGGAGGCGCCTGCGTACTCAGGGCGGTCCGTTCCGAAGTGCGTGCCAAGATCACCGATTCCGCACGCTGAAAAGAGGGCGTCGGCCGCCGCATGGGCCACGCAGTCGCCGTCGGAGTGTCCGGAAAGTCCCTGTTCGCCTTCCCACAACAGGCCGCCCAACCACAGCGGACAAGGGTCGTCCGCCGGCGCGAAAGCGTGCACATCCACCCCGATGCCGGTCCGCGGAAGAATCATTCCGGCTCCAGCCATCAGCCTTCCACCCACCTGATGCCCAGGGGACCTTCGAGCAGCCCTTCGGCAATGATCAGGTCAAGCGGCGTGGTGATCTTCAGGGACTGGCTGGCACCGCGCACAACATGGACCGGCACCCCCTGGAGTTCCACCAGCATGGCGTCGTCGGTGACCGCCGCGGACTGCTTGTCGTCGAACATGCCGGCGGCGTCATGGGCGCGGCGCAGGGTAGCCACATCAAAACCCTGTGGAGTCTGGACAGCCCGGAGCTCTTCCCTGGGCGCAGTTCCCGTGACGACTTCAGGGGCGATCCGGGTGTCGGAATCGTCGGTGGCCTTCACGGTTTTGATGGTGTCCACTACGGGCATGGCTGGAATGACGGCTTTCGCACCGGAAGCGAGGGCTTCGGAGACGCGCTGGAACACGCGCTCCGGAGTGAGCGCACGTGCAGCATCATGGACCAGCACGGCCTCCGTTCCGTCCTCCAGGGCAGCCAGTGCGGCCCGGACGGAATCCGCACGGGTGCGTCCGCCGTCGACCACCGTCACCTCAGGTCCGCCGTCCACCAACTCGACGGTGAAATCGGCTATGAGCTCGCGCAGTTCCGTATCGCCCATAGGCACGGCGATGCAGATCTGGCGGGCGACATCCGCCGCGACCACTCCGCGCAGGGCGTGCATCAGGATGGCTTCGCCACCCAAAGGGACCAAGGCCTTGGGCTTGCCATAGCCGAGGCGTTCACCGGAACCGGCGGCGACAATGACCACAGCCGTGACGGAACGCTGCGTAGGGTTACTCATGCTGACAAGCGTACTTTGTGGCAAAAAGAAACCCGGCGGCGCTTTCGCACCGCCGGGGATCAATTCTTAGGAAGCCAAGACTTCGTCGAGAACGCTCGCTGCCTTCTCTTCATCTGTCTTTTCAGCCAGGGCAAGTTCCGAAATCAGAATCTGCCGTGCCTTGGCCAGCATGCGCTTCTCGCCTGCGGAAAGGCCGCGATCGTGATCACGGCGCCAAAGATCGCGGACGACCTCCGCCACCTTGATGACATCGCCCGAAGCAAGCTTCTCCAGATTTGCCTTGTAACGACGTGACCAGTTGGTGGGTTCTTCAGTGAACTCGGCGCGGAGTACGTCAAATACGTGCTCCAGGCCTTCCTTGCCCACTACGTCCCTGACCCCAACAAGGTCAACGTTCTCTGCTGGAACTTCAATGGTCAGATCACCCTGAGCCACCTTGAGCTTGAGATACATCTTCTCTTCGCCCTTGATGATGCGCATCTTGATTTCCTCAATTTTTGCTGCACCGTGGTGAGGGTAAACTACTGTCTCGCCGACCTCAAAAACCATGTGGACTTTCCCCTTTCCCGCAGACTAGTCTATCACGATTAAGGCATACGACTGGCATCGAGGGGCCACTCCTGCCGCGTAAATAAAGGGAAACAGGCCTCATGGGGTCACAAACCACCCCTTGACGAAAACCCTGAAAGATGCTTGGAGCAACCACCTGACAGGCTGGTCCTCCCTCGTTGCGTCCGCCACAAAGGCTTCCCGAATCCTTGTTTCGGCCTCTTTGCCGATAGGCTATGGCTGAAAAGTTTTCCAATGACTCTTGAGGAGTAGGTGTCGTGCGCAATTCTGCGATGAACACTGTCCAGCGCGGCAAGCTGGCGATTGCGGCGGCTGCAATCGGCGTCGGCCTTCTGTCCGTTACCGGCTGTGGCTTCGTCAACGCCCAGCAGACCAACCACCAGTACTCGGCTTCGGACGGGATCAAGGCAGATCTCGGCCAGCTGCAGCTGCGCAACATCCTGATCGTCGCTTCGGGAGAGAACGAGCCCGGCCGCGTCATCGGCGCCGTGTTCAACAACGGCAGCTCCGACGCCACGCTGACCATCAACGGCGCGAACGGCGCACAGACCGAGATCCCGGTCAAGGCCAACTCCGAGACCTACCTGAACACCGGCGCCGACGCCGCGATCCTCAGCACGGCAGGCACCATCCCCGGCGGTCTCACCCCGGTGACCATCCGCAGCGGATCGGATTCCGCCACGGTCAACGTCCCCGTTGTTGACGGCACGCTTCCCGAATACCAGGAATACCTGCCTACCACCCCGAGCCCGACGGCCACGCCGTCCTCCACCGCAACCTCCACGGAGTCCGCGGCAGCCGGCCACTAAGGACCGGCCCCACCAGGCACACCAACAAAAGGAAGGGTTCCGCCGCGGCGGAACCCTTCCTTTTGTTGTAGCTTGGGACGCCTACGGCTCGAACTTGTAGCCCAGGCCGCGCACGGTCACCAGGTAACGGGGGGCCGAGGGATCGGGCTCCACCTTGCTGCGCAGCCGCTTGACATGAACGTCCAAAGTCTTGGTGTCGCCCACGTAATCGGAGCCCCAAACCCGGTCGATCAGCTGGCCCTTGGTCAGGACCCGGCCAGAGTTGCGCAGCAGCATTTCCAGCAGCTCGAACTCCTTCAGGGGCAGGGACACCTGTTCACCGTTAACGCTGACCACATGGCGCTCGATGTCCATCCGCACGGGACCGGCCTGCACGGTCGAGGTGATCAGTTCCTCCGGCTCACCCTGCCGGCGCAGGACTGCCCGCACCCGGGCAACCAGTTCGCGGGACGAGTACGGCTTGGTGACGTAGTCGTCGGCGCCGAGCTCCAGGCCTACCACCTTGTCGATTTCGGAATCCTTGGCCGTCAGCATGATCACCGGCACACTGGAACGCTGGCGCAACTGGCGGCACACCTCAGTGCCCGGGGTTCCCGGCAACTGGAGGTCCAGCAGCACGAGGTCGGCCCCGTTGCGGTCAAACTCCACCAGTGCGTCGCTGCCGTTGTCCACTACCTCGACGTCAAAACCCTCTTTGCCCAGGAGGTAGGACAGGGGGTCGCTGAAGGACTCTTCGTCCTCCACTATCAAAATCCGGCTCAAGCGCTGGCTCCTTGTTCTTGGGCGCCCGGTGCGCCCTTGGTGTGAATCGCATGGGGTTCATTGGCGGCCGGGGCCGCCGAAAGTTCTGAGGCGGTCGGTGCGGTGTGGGCCGAAGCCGGCGTCCCGCCGTCGTCATCCTGCCCCTCCATCTCCGGCAAGCGGAGGGTGAACGTAGATCCCTGGCCCGGCTGCGACCAGACGGTCACCTCGCCGCCATGGTTGGAGACCACGTGCTTGACGATGCTCAGGCCCAGCCCGGTTCCGCCGGTGTGCCTGGACCGGGCAGCATCCACCCTGTAGAAGCGCTCAAAGACGCGTTCCTGGTCTTCGGGAGTGAGGCCCTCGCCCTGGTCGGTGACCGAGATAGCCACCACGCCCTCTTTGCTGCGGACACCCACCCCTACGCGGGTATTGTCCGGCGAGTACCGGATGGCGTTGTCGATCAGGTTGCGCAAGGCGGTGACCAGGAGATCCCGGTCCCCGAACACCATGGCCTCCGAGTGTCCTCCCACCACGATCTGGATGTTCTTGCTTTCGGCCGGAAGCTGGGAGCGGTCCACGGCCTCCGTGATGACTCCGTTGATGTCCACGGGCAGGCCCTGCTGTGCCACGTTGGCGCCCTGCAACCGGGAAAGTTCGATGATGTCCTGCACCAGCGCAGCAAGGCGGCCGGACTCCTTGTGCATGCGCTTGGCGAATCTCCGGACGGCGTCCTCGTCGTCGGGAGATGCCTCCAGCGCCTCGGCCAGCAGGGAAATCGCCCCCACAGGCGTCTTGAGTTCATGGGAGACGTTGGCGACGAAGTCGTTACGGATTTCCTCGGTACGGGTAATCTCCGTGCGGTCGTCTGCCAGCAGCACGATGTATTCCTGGCCGAGCATCGCCGCCCTGACCTGGACCACAATGGCGCCCTTGCCCAAGGGTCCGCGAGGCAGCTCATACTGTTCTTCCAGGATCACGCCATCGCGGCGGACCTTAGCTGTCATGTCCAGAAGCTGTTTGTGGACAACGGTGTGGCCACGCACCAGGCCATACGCATAGGCGGCAGGGCTGGCCCGCACGACGCCGTCAATGGCATCCACCACCACGAACGCCCTGCCTACCACGGACAGGACTTCGGCCGCGCCCTCGGGAAGCAGCGGTTCGGTGACATCCAGGTCAACGATCCGGCGCTGCCGTTCACTGATGCGGAACGCGAGCATGCCAAAGACGCCAAGGGACAGGCCAACCAGGCCTGCCACGACACCTATGAGCAATGGATCCACCTGTCCAGCTTATGCTCTGGAAACAGGACAAAGCATGGATTCCATGCCAAACGCGGGCGGTTCAACTAACGTTCATCTAAAGATGCGCAACCGTTCACGGTTGGCTGTCAAAGTTACTGGTTGGATTGCCAATGGTCTGAAATCCACCGCCCGCCGCGGGAACCGGATTTCCAAAGAAAGGACGCCTTAGTGCGCAAGGTTTTTCAAGAGGAGCTCACCCAGGTAGGTGACGACCTCATCGAGATCTCCAAGCTCGTCCACGAAGCCATCACGAAGGCCACCACTGCCTTCGAGGGCGCCGATGTCGATCTTGCCCAGGACGTCATCGCTGCCGACGCCCGCATCGATTTCCTCCAGAACAGCCTGGACGAGCGCGCCATCGATATCCTGGCGCTCCAGGGTCCGGTAGCCAGCGACCTCCGCATGATCGTCGGTTCGCTCCGGATGAGCGCTTCGCTGGAGCGCATGGGTGACCTGGCCCGCCACGTGGCGCAGCTGGCCCGCCTCCGCTACCCCGCCACCGTCATTCCAACGTCGCTGACCCAGACCTTCAAGGCCATGGCCCAGCACGACATCGACATCACAGCCAAGGTGATCGAGCTCCTGGAGACCCGCAACCTTGAGGTCGCGCGGGACATCCTGAAAATCAACATCGCCGTGGACGACCTCCACCTCAGCGTCTTCAAGGCCATTGCCGCCCCGGAGTGGAACGAATCCGCCTCCACCACCGTGGACGTAGCCCTTGCCAGCCGCTACTTCGAGCGTTTCGCCGACCACGGCGTCTCCGTAGCGCGCAAGGTCACCTACCTGGTGACCGGCGAATGGCAGCCCGAGGGTTTCTAACCCAAGCAAGTTAAATACGACGGCGGCCGGGTCACGTAAGGTGACCCGGCCGCCGTCGTTGGTGCTACTTTTTGCCCTGATTGGCGACGGCGAGGATGGCTTCGGCCGCGGCGTCGGGGTCCAGGTAGGTTCCACCGGCGGTGACGGGCTTGAAGTCCTCGTCCAGTTCATAAACCAGCGGGATGCCCGTGGGAATGTTCAGCGAAGCGATGGCGTCGTCGCTGATGCCGTCAAGGTGCTTCACCAGTGCCCGCAGCGAGTTGCCGTGGGCGGTGACCAGGACGGTCTTGCCGGCCTTGAGGTCTTCCTTGATGTCCGATTCCCAGTACGGGAGCAGGCGGACCAGGACGTCCTTGAGGCATTCGGTGCGGGGCAGGGCGTCGCCGAGGTCCTTGTAGCGGACGTCGTTGGCCTGGGAGAACTCGCTGTCGTCGGACAGGGGCGGCGGCGGGGTGTCGTAGCTGCGGCGCCATTCCATGAACTGCTCTTCGCCGAATTCGGCGAGCGTCTGGGCCTTGTCCTTGCCCTGGAGCGCCCCGTAGTGGCGTTCGTTGAGGCGCCAGTCGCGCTTGACCGGGATCCAGCCGCGGTCGGCCTTGTCCAAGGCGATGTTGGCCGTGTTGATGGCCCGCTTGAGGAGCGAGGTGTAGAGGACATCCGGGAGGATGTTGTTCTCCACCAGGAGCTCACCGCCGCGTACTGCTTCCTTGCGGCCTTGGTCGTTCAGGTCAACGTCCACCCAGCCGGTGAACAGGTTCTTTGCGTTCCATTCGCTGTGGCCATGGCGCAGCAGAATCAGCTTGTAAGTCATGGTTTTCATCCTAGCCGAGGGGTCCGATTCCCTGCCGGGCGTTACGTTTGCCGACGTACTCGGCCGGGGCGGTTACGCGGGCCGCGCCCGTTCCCGCTGAGCGCACCCCGTGTGCACACACACCGCACCCGTTCCCGCTAAGCGCACCCGTAATCGCGGGGGCGGAAGGCGGCAAAGGGTGCGCCGGCCCCGCTGAGCGTACACACGCCGCACCCGTAACCGCTGCAGGATAAGGTTGGGGCCGTGGTACAGAAAGCTGAACGGGTAAGCCCGGCCCGCAGTCGAAGCGGCAAACCGGTCGGCAACATCACCCGCGGCACCACGAATCCCAACCGCATGCGACGTCTGGACAGGTGGCTTGCAGGTCCGCAGGCGTGGCGGCTCCGCACCGCCGTCGAGCCCTTGGTAGTGGACCTTGGCTACGGCGCGTCGCCGGCCACTGCGGTCGAACTCTTTGAACGGCTCCAGGCGGTGCGCCCCGACGTGCGCGTGTGCGGCATCGAGATCGAGCCGGAACGGGTCCGCAATGCCAAAGCCCTGGAGCGTCCTGGCTTGAGCTTCCACGTGGGCGGATTCGAGATTCCGATTGCCGGGCAACCCGTACTGGTCAGGGCTTTCAACGTGCTGCGCCAGTATGAGGAGACGGACGTCGCCGCGATCTGGCAACTGGTCCAGTCCCGGTTGGCACCGGGCGGGCTGTTCATCGACGGCACCTGCGACGAGATCGGACGCCGCGTCACCTGGGTAGCCTTGGACCACGAACGGCCGCTGAGCCTCAGCTTGTCCGTCCGCTTCGGAAGTTTCGATGTTCCCTCCGATGTAGCGGAGCGGCTTCCCAAGGCGTTGATCCATCGCAACGTTCCCGGTGAGCCCATCCACACTTTCCTTCAGGCCATGGACAAGGCCTGGCTGGAGGCGGCGCCACTGGCGTCTTTCGGCAACCGGCAGCGGTGGACGGCCATGTGCCGTTCACTGCGCGACGCCGGATGGCCGCTTCAGAACGGGCCGTCGCGGTGGCGTTTGGGTGAAGTGACAGTGGCCTGGGACGCGGTGGCACCGGGCCAGGCCGCGGGTTGACGGTCCAGCGGCCGGAAACGCGGTTTACCAGGGCCACCGGCCCGAAACGCGGTTTACCAGGGGCCGTAGGGACCCACGTTGCGGTTGCCGCCACTGCCGGCCTCCCGGAGTGCGGGGCGGACGTCAGCCAGGTAGACACACGCTGCCGTGACTGCGGCGATGCCGAACAACCCAAGACCGCTGCCGCCGGTCAGGACCGTCAAGGCACCGATCGCGAAAGCGATGCCGGTGAGGGCCAGCCAGAACGTCTTGGTGCGCTTGGACGCGGCGACGAAAAGCGAAGGCCTGTGCCGCAGGCAGTCAGCGAAGGCCCAGATCTCCAGCGCGAGGGCCACCAAGCCAAGGATGAAGTAGACCGCGTTGGTGACAATCGCGATCAAGAATTTTCCGTCCACGCCCTTTAGCCTAACCGTCCAACTGCTTGAGCGCTTGCTCCAGGTCCGACCAAAGGTCCTCGACATTCTCGATGCCGACGCTCAGGCGGACCAGATTCTCCGGAACGCTGAGCGGCTCGGCCGTGTGCCGCCGTCGGCGTTCAATCAGGGACTCCACGCCGCCCAGGGACGTTGCGGGCAGCCACAGCCGCAACGCGGCCACCAGTTGATCGGCCGCTTCGGCGCCAGTGCGGGCGTCGTCCCCCGCAATCTGGATGCAGAGGATGGAGCCGAAGCCCTTCATCTGGACCTTCGCGCGCTCGTGGCCGGGGTCCGATGCCAGGCCCGGGTAACGGATGGCTTCCACGCGCGGATGGGTGCCCAGGCGCTCGGCAAGGACAGCGGCAGAAGCCTGCGACCGCTCAATCCTCAGCGCCAAGGTCCGCAGCCCACGCAGCGCCAGCCACGATTCGAACGGTCCCGCAATACCACCGTGGATGATCCGGTGATGAAGCAGGCTGGCCCGCAGGTCCGGATTGGAGGTAACCAGGGCGCCGAGGACGACGTCTGAATGTCCGGCCAGGTACTTGGTCACCGAGTGAAGAACGACGTCGGAGCCCAGGTTCAGGGGCTGCTGCACCAACGGCGTGGAGAACGTATTGTCCGTCACCACGACTGCGCCCACGGCGTGTGCGGCGTCGGTGAGTGCGCGGACGTCGGCGATCCCGAGCATGGGGTTCGTGGGGCTCTCCAGCCACAGCATGTCCGCGGGCTTGCCGCCGTCCGGGGAAATGAGCGCCTTCACCGCTTCCGTGTCCGTGATGTCCACAGTGCGGAGCTCCAGGAAGCCCTTATCCGCCAGCTCGGTGGCCATCACCAGCGAACCCGCGTAACTGTGCGACGGCATGACCACGACACCACCGGCAGGCACCAGGGACAGGGCCGAACTGACCGCGGCCAGGCCCGAGGCATAGAGCAACCCAGGGAGCGTGGCACCTTCGAGCTTGGCCAGGGCGTCCTCGAACGGATCCCACGTGGGGTTCGCGTATCGTCCGTAGCCGCGGTCGCCGTCGCCGAGGGGTCCCGTTCCGAAGTATGTGGAGGACAGGACGATCGGCGGATTGACCGGTTCATCATGTGCGCGCTCGGGGCGGCCTGCAGCCACCACAACGGTTTCAGGGGACAGATCCGCAGCATGCTGGTCCGGGAGGCTCATGGTTTCAGCGTAGCCGCGCTGCGGGTTGTGGAAGAAAGAGATGACGTGGGCACGTGATCGGTAGGCTAGTCAGGTGAGTATTCAGAGCCCAGGTCTTTTCATCGCTTTTGAAGGCGGGGACGGAGCAGGCAAGTCCACCCAGGCCGCCCGGCTCTTCGACGCCCTGGAGGCACGCGGGCTTTCCGTGCTGCGGACCCGGGAACCCGGCGGCACGCCTATCGGCGAAAAGCTGCGATCCCTTGTCCTGGACCATGGCCACGGAACCATCGACGCACGCACCGAAGCCCTCATGTTCGCAGCTGCCCGTGCAGCCCACGCCAGCCAGGTCATCCGGCCCTCGCTGGCTGCCGGAACTATTGTCATCACCGACCGTTACATCGACTCGTCCGTGGCGTACCAGGGCGCGGGACGGGGCCTGGGGGCCGCTGAAGTTCTTTCCCTTAACCAGTGGGCCACCGAAGGCCTGCGTCCTGACCTCACGGTGCTGCTCGACGTCGAACCTTCACACGGCCGCCAGCGCCGCACGGCGGGCGACGCCACCGAAGACCGGTTGGAATCGGAGCCTGACGATTTCCACCTTGCCATCCGCAAAGCGTTCCTCGACCTCGCAGACCAGGAACCGGCACGCTACCTGGTGCTGCCGGCCAACCAAGGGATCGACGCCCTGGCCACCCGGATCCTGGAGCGGGTGGAGTCGCTGCTGAACCAACCCGTGGGCGATCGCCGGTGACTGTTTGGGACGACCTCCAGGGCCAGGCTCCCGTGGTGGCGCAGCTCCAGCAGGCGGCGCAAGGGGAAACCGGGCTGACGCATGCGTGGCTGTTCACGGGTCCGCCCGGGTCCGGCCGCTCCAACGCTGCCAAAGCATTCGCGGCTGCGTTGAACTGCGAACAGGACGACGTCACCCTGCGCGGCTGCGGTGAGTGCGCAGCCTGCCACACCATCCTTGGTGAAACCCACTCCGACGTGACCTTCGTGCGGACGGAAAAGGTCACCATCACCATCGACGAAGCCCGCGAACTCGTGTCCAAAGCCGGTGACCGGCCCTCCACGGGCCGTTGGAGGATCATCGTCGTCGAAGATGCGGACCGTATGGCCGAGCGCACCACCAACGTGCTGCTCAAAGCCATCGAAGAACCCACGCCCCGGACCATCTGGATGCTGTGCGCCCCCTCCCCCGCGGATGTGCTGGTCACCATCCGGTCCCGGTGCCGGCCCGTCAGTTTGCGCCTTCCGCCGGCCTCTGACGTCGCAGCCCTGCTGGTGCGGCGCGACGGCGTGGACCCCCAACTGGCCGACCGGGCAGCAAGGGCAGCCCAAAGCCACATCGGGATCGCCCGCCGGCTTGCCCGGGACGCCGATGCCAGGGAGCGACGCCTGGAGACTGTGCGCATCCCGTTGGGACTCCGGGGTGTCACCGCTGCCGTCATGATGGCGGAGAAACTGGTGAAAATCGCCACCGATGAGGCCAACAGCTCCAACGAGGAACGCGACGCCGCAGAGAAAGCAGCCCTGCTGGCCAGTTTGGGGGCTCCCGATTCCGGGACGCTTCCCCCGTCAATGCGCAGCCAGGTCAAACAGCTTGAGGACGACCAAAAGCGCCGCGCCAAGCGTTCCATCACGGACTCGCTGGACAGGACGCTGACCGATCTGTTGTCGTTCTACAGGGACGTGCTGATCATCCAGCTGGGGAACGCCGTGGAACTGGTCAACGTTGAGCTCAAGAGTGAGCTCGAAGAGTTCGCCGGTCGTTCCACGCCGGAAACCACCCTGGCGCGGATGGATGCCATCAACACAGCCCGTGTCCGAATCACTACCAGCAACGTGGCGCCGCTCCTGGCGGTCGAGTCCATGGCAACCAGCCTGATCCAGCAATAGGAGAACGCATGATGTCCGCACCCCGCCGGCCTGCCGGTGCCCCGTCAAGGGACCGGTCCGACCAGCAGCTCGCGGGCTCCGACGCCGCCGGCAGAAGGGGCACACGGCGGGGGTTCGCGGCGCTGTGCCTTGCCAGCGCTTCCATGCTGGTCCTGAGTGCCTGCTCGTTGCCGTTCCTTCCGCAGCCCACAGCCAAACCCACCACCAGCACGGTGGACCCGTCCATCGCGGCATCGGCGCCTGAAGGCCTGGAGAAGTACTACTCCCAGACCGTGGAATGGAGCTCCTGCGAAGGCGGCATGCAATGCGCCACCATCCAGGTACCCATGGACTACGACGACCCCGACTCCGCGGACATCGAGCTCGCCGCCATCAAGATGACCAGCACAGGGACCAAGAAGGGGTCCGTACTGGTCAATCCCGGCGGACCGGGCGGGTCCGGCGTTGATTTCGTCAAGGACGCCGGCAACACCCACTTCACGCAGAAACTGCGCACCAACTTCGACGTAGTGGGCTTCGACCCACGGGGCGTCAAGCGCTCGTCCCCCGTCACGTGCCTGACCGACGCGGAAAGGGACGCCGCCCGCGAGATGGTTTTCCGCAAGGAAACGGACGCCGGCCTGGCCGATGCCCTGGCCTTCAACAAGTCCGTGGCGGATAAATGTGCGGAAAAGACCGGCCCGGTGCTGGGCGAAATCGACACCGTGAGCGCAGCCAAGGACCTGGACATTCTGCGGGCCGTGGTCAACGACGCCAAACTCAATTACCTGGGCTACTCCTACGGCACGTTCCTGGGATCGACCTACGCGACCCTCTTCCCGGACAACGTAGGCCGGCTGGTGCTGGACGGTGCCGTGGATCCCTCCATCAGCAACGAGGAACTCACTGCCGGGCAGGCACGGGCCTTCGAGAAGGCACTGCGCGCCTACGTCGCCAGCTGCCAAAGCCAGAACCAGTGCCCGCTCAGCGGTTCCGTGGACAACGGCATCCAGGAAATCCGGGAACTGATCAACGCCGTGGAGCAGAATCCTCAAACGGCCAAGGACGGCCGCCTGGTCACAGGGTCGGAGTTCGTCAACGGCATGTACTTGCCGCTCTACGACGACCAGAGCTGGCCTGCCCTCACCCAGGCGCTGGAGAGTGCCTTCTCCGGTGACGTCTCCCAGATGCTGCGCATCGCCGACCTCGGAGCCGACCGCGACCAGTCCGGCAAGTACACCTCCAACTCGGCCTTCGCATTCAACGCCATCAACTGCCTGGACTACCCGATGGTGTCGGACACAGCAGCGATGCGGGCCGAAGAAGCCCGGCTGAAGCAGGAGTCGCCCACGTTTGGCTCCTACTTCGCCTACGGCGGCATCAATTGCCAGGATTGGCCGTACCAGCCCAAGCGGACGCCCGCACCCGTGGAGTACACGGGTTCGGAACCGATCGTGGTCATCGGCACCACGGGCGACCCAGCGACCCCCCTCGAATGGTCGCAGTCGCTCCGGAAGCAGCTGGACAACGCCGCCCTGGTCGACCTGGGAGGGTGAGGGGCACACAGCCTACGGGCGCTCCAACACCTGCGTCAGCACCGCCGTCGACGATTACTTTGTTGACGGCAAGCTGCCGCAGGACGGGCTGCAGTGCTAGCCGCTTAGCGGCAACTCAGAAGTGCCGGGCCTCGTGCTTCTCCAGCAGGAGCGGGAGCTGCTTGATGGAATCCACGACGGCGGTGGCGCCTGCAGCGCGGAGCGTCGCCTCCGAGTGGGAACCAGTGAGGACACCGGCCATCAGTGAGGCCCCGGAACGGACGCCGGACAGCATGTCCGAACTCGTATCGCCCACCACTGCAACTTCGCGGACATCGTCGAGGTCCAGGGCCAGGACAGCGGTAAGGATCATGTCCGGGTACGGCCTCCCCCGGCCGGCGTCAGCAGGGCAAAGGCTAAGGTCGGCCAGGCCCATCCACCCCAGAGACTCAAGCACCATGTTCTGCGTGTGGCGGCCGAAACCAGTGGCCAGGCAGACCTGCATCCCGGATTCGCGCATCCACACGATCGCTTCTTCGGCGCCAGGAATGGGCCGGACGCCACCATCATCGATCATCTCGTCGTAGGCCGCCTCGAAGACCTTGTTGGCGCTGGCAGCTGTTACTGGGTCCTCAAAAAGATGGCCGAATACCGTCAGTTTGGAGAACCCCATGGTGTCCCGGGCATAGCCGAGCATGCTTTCAAAACGGGTGCTTCCGGGCTCGATGCCATGTTCCACGAGCGCGCGTGACATGGCCCGTTCCGTTCGGCCGTCGTCGGTGATGGTGGTGCCTACCATGTCCACGACTGCCAGCCTCAACCGGTTCGGCCCTGTAATGGTGTCCCTGATCGATGCTTCCCCGGTCATTGCGCGGCCCCTTTGAGTGTGTGCCGGCTACCCGGCGACGGTTTGATTCCCCACAGCTTGCGGCGGCAGGGAGAAGCCGGCCTGAACCCGGCCCGACAACCGGGTGAACATCCCCGCAACGGCCGCCTTCGCCGTCGTTTTGACCGCGGCGCAGTGCCTCCATTACAGTTATGTCTTGCGTGATCGCCCGGGAAACCGGTAGATGGACGCGGTGCTTCCTTAGCTCAGTCGGTAGAGCGTTTCACTCGTAATGAAAAGGTCATCAGTTCGATTCTGATAGGAAGCTCGGTGAAGAACCCCCGGAAATCAAGGATTTCCGGGGGTTCTGCTTTTCCTGCCGTCGCGCTTTGACGCCGCAGTCCGGCGCACAACGTTCAGCCTTGCCGGCAGGTTCCGGTTTCAGCCTCAGGCGCACAAGCATCCGACGGCGGACGGTCACCCGGTAGACTGGGCCACACTATGGATGACCCTCCTTCACATATGCCCAGGCCCCTCTGCTCACTGACCGGATTGCCGGTTTCCACGGGAGAGGGGCGCCCGAATGTATGAGTGGATCATGCTCGGCACAGGCCTTGTCCTCACTGTCGGCACCGGATTCTTTGTTGCTTCCGAGTTCGCGCTGGTCAATCTTGACCGCGCTGAATTGGAGGCCCGCCAAGCCCGCGGCGAAAAGCGGCTGGGGCCAACCATCAAGGCCCTGAAAATCACCTCCACGCACCTCTCCGGCGCGCAGCTCGGTATCACTTTGACCACGTTGCTCACCGGATACACCTTCGAGCCAGCCATCAGCAGCATGCTCAGCGGACCCTTGCAATCGCTGGGCCTTCCCGCAGCCTTGGTTCCCGGGGTCGGTGCCGTGGTGGGCATCTTCGTCGCAACCGTGTTCTCCATGGTGATCGGCGAGCTGGTTCCCAAGAACTTTGCGCTGGCACTGCCTTTGGCAACTGCCAAGGTTGTAGTTCCCTTCCAGGCTCTGTTCACCGCGGTGTTCAAGCCTGCGATCCTGCTGTTCAACAACACTGCCAACAAGATCATCCGTTCCTTCGGCATTGAGCCGAAGGAAGAGCTTTCCGGCGCCCGCTCGGCAGAAGAACTGTCATCGCTGGTACGCCGTTCTGCGACTGAAGGCCTGCTGGACCAGGACCACGCCGAACTGCTGAACAGGACCCTCCGTTTCTCTGAGCACACTGCCGGTGACGTCATGACACCGCGTGTCCGGATGGTTGCCGTGGACGCTGATGACACGGCGGCGGAGATCGTAGCCCTCGCATCAGCCACTGGGTTCTCGAGGTTCCCGGTGATTGGCAGGGACCGGGACGAGGTGCTGGGTGTCCTGCACGTGAAGCAGGCCTTCGCCGTTCCGTTGGACCGGCGTGAAGCAGTGACCGCCACGGACCTGATGACCGAACCGCTGTATGTACCTGAGTCAAAGGACGTGGACGCTTTGCTGGTTCTGCTGCGCAAGCAGGGCCTGCAGGTGGCCATCGTCTCGGACGAGCACGGCGGAACCGCGGGAATTGTCACCCTCGAAGACCTGGTGGAAGAAATCGTGGGCGAACTCGAAGACGAACACGACCGTGCCCGCGCCGGTGTGGTCCGTGTTGGCCGATCCATTACCTTTGATGCCTCGTTGAGGCCCGATGAACTGCTCGACCGGACGGGCATTGTGGTTCCGGAAGGCGATGAGTACGACACCGTCGCCGGTTTCATGTCCGACCAGTTGGACCGCGTGCCGGAGCTCGGCGACGAAGTTGCCATCTCCGGAGGCGTCCTTCGCGTGGAACGCGTAGCGGGCGCCCAGTTGGGACGAATCCGTTTCACGCCGGATCCCGACGCGGTAGAAACCAGCAGACACGACCAGATCGTTGACAAGATCTCCGAGGAGCTCGGCCATGAGTGAGTACCTTCCCGGCATCATCTGGCTGGTGATCCTGCTGGTGGTCAACGGCTTCTTTGTTGGCGCCGAGTTCGCTGTGATCTCGGCCCGTCGTTCACAGATCGAGCCCAAGGCCGAGGCCGGCAGCAAGGCCGCAAAGACGACCCTGTGGGCCATGGAACACGCCACCCTCATGCTGGCAACCAGCCAGCTGGGCATTACCGTGTGTTCACTGGTGATCCTTAACGTCTCCGAACCTGCCATCCATCACCTGTTGGAGATCCCGCTTGGGCTGACGTCACTTCCGGCGGAGGCCATTGGCATCATCGCATTCGTGGTGGCCTTGCTGCTGGTGACGTTCCTGCACGTGGTCGTGGGAGAAATGGTCCCGAAGAACATTTCCTTCTCCGTGCCGACCCGGGCAGCCCTGATCCTCGCTCCCCCGCTGGTCCTCGTGGCCAGGATCTTCAAGCCCGTGATCTGGACCCTGAACGGGATCGCCAACTCGGTGCTCCGCCTCTTCCGGGTGGAACCGAAGGACGAGGCCACCAGCGCCTACACGCTGGACGAAGTGGCCAACATCGTTGAGCAGTCCACGCGCGTAGGTACGTTGAATGACACCAGTGGAACGTTGACCGCGGCATTCGAGTTCACGGCCAAGACCGTAGGTGACGTCGAGGTGCCGATCGCCAAGATGGTGCTCCTTCCCGCCACGTCTACACCGGCAGACATCCAGAGGACGGTGGCGGAGCACGGCTACTCCCGCTACATCCTCACCGATGCTGACGGCGAGCCATCGGGATATCTCCATTTGAAGGACGTCATGGACCTGACGACACCGGAGAAGTTCAACCGGCCGGTACCCGAGAAACGGATCCGTCGCCTTGCGTCGGTGTACGTGGGCAGTGAACTTGAGGACGCACTGGCTTCCATGCGCCGCACCGGTTCGCACGTGGCCCGCGTTTTCAACTCCGAAGGTGCCACCACCGGCATGCTGTTCCTTGAGGACATCATCGAAGAGCTGGTCGGTGAAGTCCAGGACGTGACGAGCGCCTGATAACGCATTACAGCCCGGAAGACGTCAGCAGACCAGGGCGCGGTACTTTGCCCGGCGGGCCTGTAGTCCGGGCGTCCCGGCACGGAGCCCGTGAAGTTCGACGGCGATCGCCTCACCCACGCGGCGGCAGAAGGAAACGGGTTCCTGCGCGGCATCCGGCACTTCGGAAACCACCACATCCACCACGCCCGCGGCGGCCAGCGCACCAGACGTGATGCCCTGGCTTTCGGCGAGCGCCGGGGCGTGGGATGTGGTCCGGTGAACGATGGCGGACGCCCCTTCGGGAGGCAGCGGAGCCAGCCAGGCATTCCGGGCCGCAATGGTCCGGTCTGCAGGCAGGAGCGCGAGGGCCCCTCCTCCTGTTCCCTGCCCAAGGAGGACGGACAGGGTGGGTGTTGCGAGGCTGATCAGGTCGTGGAGGGACCGGGCGATTTCTGCGGCGAGCCCGCCCTCCTCGGCTTCCTTGGACAGCGTGGCGCCTGGAGTGTCGATGACGGTGACCAGCGGAAGCCCGAGTTCCCGGGCCAGCCGCATGCCCCGCCGGGCGTCACGGAGGGAGGCAGGGCCCATGGCCTTCCCGGACACCCCGTGGCGTCCATGCCCGACCACCACGCAGGAGCTGCCGCCGAACCGGGCCAGGGCAATCTCCATGCCGTTCTCCTTGGCCCCATCCCCTGCGCCCCGCAACAGCACCACACCGTGGGCAGCTTCGCGCAGCAACTCGGCGGTGGACGGCCGGAGCGGATCCCGTGAGGCCACAACGGAATCCCAGGCTGGGCGGTCCTCAACGCACAGGGGTGTGGCAGTGGCTTCCAAACCCGCGGTCGTATCCGCTCCGGAGGCAGGAGTGCACAGCACCTCCAGCACCCGGCCAAAGTAGCTCCCAAGTTCCTCCGGGGGAACCACGGCATCCACCAGCCCATGATCGAACAGATTTTCCGCGGTCTGAACGCCTGCGGGGAACACCTCACCGTGCAGCGCCTCATAGACCCGGGGACCGAGGAAGCCCAGCAGGGCACCTGGTTCGGCTGCGGTCACGTGGCCCAGGGACCCCCAGGAGGCCATGACCCCGCCAGTGGTTGGGTGCCGCAGGTACACCAGATACGGCAGGCCCGCTGACCGGTGGGCCTGGACCGCCGCGACAATCTCCACCATCGCAAGGAAGGCGGTGGTTCCCTCCTGCATGCGGGTACCGCCGGACGCCGGCATGGCCACCAGCGGCAGGCCACGCTCCGTTGCGCGTTCGACGGCGGCCACCAGCCTTTGTGCCGCATCGCGCCCGATGGAGCCGGCCAGGAAAGCGAAATCGGAAACCACCACGGCAACGCGATGGTTCCGGATGAGGCCTTCGCCGGTGAGGACCGATTCGTCGCTGCCGGACTTCTGCGCAGCGGCTGCAAGGTCGGCAGCGTACCCCGCCGCGGAGTCAAATCCGGCCGCCCCCCGAACGGGACGGTCCCACGACACGTATGTCCCGGCGTCGAGCATGACATCAAGCAGTTCCCGGGCCCCGAGGCGGCGGGCGGTAGCGGTGGCGGTCATTCAGTGCTCCTCCCCCGCAGCGAGCCATTCCCGGATGCCGTCATTGTGCTGGTTGAGCAGCGGCGGCGCGGTATGGGTGCGGCGGGTGGACTCGGCCCCAACCACGTTGTCAAAGAAGCGCAACGGCGATCCGGGCAAGGTCACGGGGCCCAGCACCGGATGGTCAACCTCCGCCAGCAGGCCCTGGGATGCTACCTGCGGCCATTCGTAGACTTCCTTCAGGGAGCGGACCTTCCCCGCCGGAATCCCGGCAGAAGCGAGTTTGACGAGGAGCGGTTCGGCGTCGTGTCCAGCGAAAGCCGATTCCACGAGCTCAATGACCTGCGTACGGTTCCGCACCCGGTCGGCGTTGGTGGCCAGGCCATCGGCGGCTGGATCCAGCCCGAAGGCCGCGGTGAAGGCGCTCCACAGCTTCTCGCTGCCCACGCTGATCTGGACACTCCCGTTCCGGCAACGGAAGAGCCCGTAGGGGGCGATGGACGGGTGGTGGTTGCCCTGGGCTTCCGGCGCTTCTCCAGCGACGGTGACCTTGGTTCCCTGAAACGCGTGCACCCCCACGAGCGATGCCAGCAGCGATGTCCGCACCACTTGTCCCTGGCCCGTCCGTTCGCGTTCCAGCAGGGCGGCGACCACCCCGTAGGCTCCGTACATTCCGGACAGGAGGTCGGCTATCGGCACGCCAACGCGTTGCGGATCGTCGGGACCGGAACCCGTGAGCGACATGAGCCCGGCTTCGCCCTGGAGGATTTGGTCGTAACCGCTGCGATGGGATTCAGGGCCGTCATGGCCAAACCCTGTGATGGACAGGATCACCAGTCCCGGATTGATGGCGTGCATGGCTTCCGTGCCGAATCCGAGCCGGTCAAGGACACCTGGCCGGAAGTTTTCCACCACCACGTCGGCGCGCTCCAGGAGCTTCCGCAGGATGGTCCGTCCGTCATCACTCTTGAGGTCAAGGGCAAGGGACTCCTTGTTGCGGTTGCAGGACAGGAAGTAGGTTGCCTGCGGGTCGTCCCCGGGGCCGACAAAGGGTGGCCCCCAGCCCCGGGTGTCGTCACCTGTGCCGGGATTTTCGATCTTGATGACCCGGGCGCCGAGGTCGCCCATCATCATGGCCGCGTGGGGTCCTGCGAGCGCACGGCTCAGGTCCACGACGAGCCGGCCGGCAAGCGGGCCGCCCGTCGCCTGCCGGACGGGTGCAGTTTCCAGGGTTTCGGTTGGTGCAGTCACGGGAATCCTTGATGTTCAGTTGCCCAGGCGGGACAGGAGGACAGCGACGGCGGCAGAGACTCCGCCGGCCAGGGAGCCTTCCAGCTCCGGGGCAAAGAACGGCGAATGGTTGACGGGGACCGGTCCCGGGCCATCGAAGGCCGAGGCGGGTGTACCGCCGAACATCCAGAACACGGACGGCACGCCGATGGCTGTCCCCAGGTGCCCGAAGTCCTCGCTGCCCATCATGGGCGGCGTCACCTCGACCGAGCCGTCCCCGAGCTCGAGGCGCAGTGCGTCGAGAACCGCAGGGACGGCGTCGGGATCGTTGTAGCACTGAGGGAAGCGGTACAGCTCCTCGATGTCCGGCGAGGGCGCGCCCGAGGCGGTTGCCTCTGCCTCGATGATCCGGCGGACTGCGGACAGGACCTGCCCGCGCACGTCTTGGTCGAAGGTGCGGATGTTGAGTGTGAACTCGGCTGCCGCAGGGATGATGTTCTCCTTGAGGCCCGCGTGGAAGGTGCCCACGGTGACGACGGCGGACTTCCGCGGATCCACTTCCCGGGACACGATCGTCTGAAGCCGGGTGACCATGTGTGCGGCCATGACGATCGGATCGATGGAATCCTGCGGCTGGGATCCGTGGGACTGTTGGCCGTGCACCGTCACGCGCAGCGAATCAGCCATGGCAGCTACCGGGCCGCTGGAGATGGAGATGGTCCCCACAGGCCGGGGCATGACGTGCTGCCCGAACACCACCTCCGGGCGCGGCGCCTTGTCCCACAGCCCGTCCTCCAGCATGGCCAGGGCACCTGCTGCGGTCTCTTCGCCAGGTTGGAAGATCAGCACCAACGTCCCGGACCAGGCGTCCGGGTTTCCGGCCAGGACTTCCGCTGCACCCAACAGGCTCGCTACGTGGGTGTCGTGGCCGCAGCCGTGCATCACCGGAACGGCAGCTCCGTCCAGCACACCGGTGTCCGTGCTGGCGTAGTCCAGACCCGTGGCTTCTTGGATGGGCAGCCCGTCCGTGTCTGCCCGGAAAGCGACCACCGGCCCCTCGCCGTTGCGCAGGATGCCCACCACGCCTGTGCCGCCGCAGCGGAAGTGGTCGATGCCGAGCCGGTCCAGTTGCTCTTCGATCAGAGCTGCCGTGGCATGTTCCTGCATGGAAAGTTCCGGATGCGCATGGAGCCGTCGATACAGGGCGTGAAGGGCCTGGGTCTGGACTGCGTCCAGGTGGAGAGCGGTTGCTGTGCTGGTCATGTGGTTTTCCTTCCGGTGCGTGCGGGGTCTGATCGGGGCGGCGCTCTACTCGATGTGGATCGGTTTGGCCTCGCTGACCTGCTTGCCGCGGAAGAACCACGCCAGCAGGATGGTGCCGAGAACCGCGATGGCCGTGGACACCATGGCGAGCGATGGCACCAGCGGCAGGACCACGAACACCACGACGGCGGATACGAGCAGGGCGAATACGGTGGTGCGCGGCTGCTTCATGGACACGATCGCCTGCACCAGGACCGCACCCAGGACCGTGGGCAGGACATACAGGCGGGTGACCGTCAGGACTGACGGCGGAATAACGCTGATCAGCCAGCTGCCCAGCAGTCCCACGAAGATCGCCAGCGAGACCAGGTGCACCACGGCGGCACCGCAGATGGCAACGACGGCGGCGAGTTCGGCCCGCTTGCTGCCTGGCTTTGCACCGATGTTGGTTTGGGCGATCAATGCCGCCGGAAGGAGCTTGTTGGAGATGTTGCCGATCATGAACGCCTGGTACATGGCCGCCGGCCCCAGGATCGGGTAGTACGTCAGGGGTTCGACGATCCAGATGATGCCGAAGGTGGCCGCCACTGCGGCGAAGGCGATCCACAACTGGGCGGGACCAATGTCCAGCCCGGTGCCGAAGACCAGGTACAGCGGTCCTGCCACGGAGACCAGCAGGCCGCCGATCATGGTGATTTGTCCCCAGCGGGAGGTGGTCCGGTTGAAGTCGGCCATCGCCGTGCCGGTTGTTGTTGCGGGTGTGGAAGTCAGGGAAGACATGGGAGGTGTTCCTTTCAGTGCCTGGGTTTTCTCGAGTGAAGGACGACGGCGGCTGGTTGCCTTAGGCGCCCACGGCAGGACCGGCGGCGGCAAAGGCAGCACCCAGGCCGATCACGATCGAGAAGCCCAGGCCCCACTCACGCAGCCAGCTTTTGCCGAGCTTCCTGGCCAGGAAAAGGCACAGGCCCATGACGGCTGCTGAGACTGCGAAGGACAGGACGTGGATGGTGGACTTGGGCAGCTCAGTGAGGCCGAGGCAGGAAAAGGCACCGATCAACGCAGCGGCCGGAACGATGGCCATGGCTGCGGGATTCACGGACCGGATCTTGGCATCGCCCTTGCGCAGGATTGGGGTAAGGATCAACGTGGCCAGCATCCACATGGCACCGCCGATGCTCATCGCGAAGAACGCCACCGCGAAAACGCTCTGGGTGTAGCTCGCGTCGCCGAGCTTGGCGCCCATCGAACCGGCTGCGATGCCCGCGGCGGAAACGTCGTACGCCGCGGAGCCGATCAAGCCGATGCGGGAGAGCACTGCCGGGGCTCCGAAGAGGCCCAGGAGGGCGATCGCCACCAGGGAGACCGCCAGGGAGGGTCCGATCGCGGACACGGCACCGGAGCGGAACGACGTCCTGATGTCCTGGGTGCTCATGTCCACGGAAGGGGCGGCTTTGCGGGCCGCTTTCATGAAGATGACGGATTGGATGATGATGACGCCGAAGACGCCGGCCACGCAGATCCAGAGGACAGGATTGTTGGCGATGGCCAGGATATCGGCGGAGTCGGCAGCGAGCGGCTGTGGTGCGAAGGGTTGGTGCATGGGAACCTCCCGGTGAAGCCCAGAAGCAGGCATTTTTTCGAACCTCGTTGTACGGCGTGTGCTGAACAGCACGGCATGCGTCTGGGGAATCCTGCCCGAGGACCGAATCGGCCATCGGGTTGAGAACAGCTTTGACTATGAGCCTGATCACAAACAATGGTTGACGGAATCAGCCAACTCCGTGGCCGAATCAGTCAAACTGCGACTTTGCCCGGCCGCATGCTTCCACCCGTGTTGTGTGACCGGGCACACTTTCACGCAGTACACCCAGCAAAGGAGCACCATGCCTGACACCATTGGCGGGCTGTCCGCCGTCGAACTCACCGCCGCCATCCGCGCGAAGCGGATTTCAGCGCGGGAGGCCCTGGCCGCCCATCTGGACCGCATCTCGGAAGTCAACCCGGTCATCAACGCCGTGGTGACGCTGGATCCGGAAGGTGCCCAGGCGTTGGCGCACCATGCAGACCAACTGACTGCCTCCGGAGCGGACCTGCCCCCGCTGCACGGACTGCCCATGACCCACAAGGACACCAACAACACCGCAGGTATGCGTACCACGCAGGGGTCCCTGGCCCTGCGGGACTTCGTGCCCGGCACGGACGACCTCATCATTGCGCGCCTGAAGTCAGCCGGCGTGGTGACCACGGGCAAGTCCAACGTCCCCGAGTTCGGCGCCGGTTCGCACACTTTCAACGACCTCTTCGGAACCACCACCAACCCCTATGCGCCCACGTTGAGCGCCGGCGGCAGCAGCGGCGGGGTTGCCGCCGTCGTTGCTTCCCGCATCCAAAGCATCGGCGACGGCAGCGACATGGGCGGCAGCCTCCGCATCCCGGCCTCCTTCTGCAACGTGGTGGGCTTCAGGCCGTCGACGGCGGTCATCCCCATGCCGTCCGACGTCAACGCCTACGCGTGGCTGGGCCGGACCGGGCCGATGGCGCGCACAGTGGAGGACATCGCGCTGTTCATGTCCGTCACCGCAGGGCCGGATGCCAGGGTTCCGCACCCCGCAGGCCTGGACCCCGAGGTTTTCCGGTCCTCATTGGACACGGACATGCGTGGCGTGCGGATTGGCTGGTCCCGGGATTTTGGGATCGGCATTCCCGTGGAACCCGAAATCCTGGAACATCTGGAACGGCAACTGGCGGTATTTGAGGACCTTGGGGCGATCGTGGAAGAAGCTTCACCGGATTTCAGTGAGGCAGACCTCGTCTTCGGGAACACCCGGGCCATGGATTTCGCCGCCGGGCTGGGCCCGATCCTGGAGCGTGCCGGGGACGTCATCAAGCCCGAAGTCCACTGGAACGTGAACAAGGGCCTGGCATTGACGGCCAAGGACCTGATTGAAACAGCCGCTGCCAGGACCCGGCTGGAGCTCGGTGTGCAGGAGTTCTTTGGACGCTATGACATGTTCGCGAGCCCCTGTGCACAGGTACTGCCGTTCGATGCCGCCCTGCGGTACCCGGCCTCGGTGGCAGGGGTGGAGTCGGAGACCTACCTCGACTGGATGCGTTCGGCCTGCGTCCTTTCTGCCACCGGCCTTCCCGTGCTGAGCGTTCCCGCCGGATTCAGCTCCGCCGGACTGCCGATCGGACTGCAGTTGGCCGGCAACCACTACTCGGACATGCAGCTGCTTCGCTGGGGCCGGGCGTTCGAGCAGCAGACGGGGTACGCCGCCGTCGAACCTGCTGTTGACGCTACCGGTTCCACCACGACGGTGGCACTTACGACCGCGTGATCCGCCCGCCGCGCTTGCGGGCATCGAGGAGGATGGACACGTCCACCCCGGCAGCGAACTGTGCCCAATCCGAGGCGGTAATGAAGCGGTACAGGGCTGACATGTCCCCCACGGTGACGTCCGCAACGATCTGGTAATCACCGGCGATGGCCGCGGCATAACGGACCGTGGGCAGCTCGGCCAGGCTTTTTCCGAGCTGCTCCACGTGCTGCGGCGAGGCCCGGATCCACAACAACGCCTCAACAGCCAGCCCAAAGGCAGCCGGTTCAACCACTGCCCTCAACTGGACCTGGTTGTTGGACAGAAGCCATTCACTGCGGCGCCGGGCAGTAGCCTCGGACACCCCCACCCGCCGGCCCAGGGCCTCGAAGCTCATCCGGCCGTCCACGCACAGGGCATCGACCAGTTCGGTATCCTGGCGGTTCAGTTGCTGTTGGGCTTCCAGGATGCCGGCGTCCTGGGTCAGGACCGAACGGAGCGCTTCTGCCCGCTCCGCGCTAAGGACCTCCGGACGCCAACCGCGGATCGTACGAAAGTACCGCAGGACGGGGTAGCTCGTGGAATCCCGCAAGCCGATGGTGGAGGGAAGTTCGTCGGACAGCACGTCGCCCATCCGGTTCGGATCGGTGAGGATCTCCGCCACGCAGTCCCCCGTGCCGGTGGTGGTGTAGACGAACGTCGTGTCGTGGCGCTGCGCCAAAGCCTGGGCCGCGGCACGGACCGTTCCCGGGTTGCAGCGCATTTCCACGAGCACCGCGGCCGGGCGCGGCCTCACCCCGACCACCGCCACGGCGCCGGACTCAAGGAGCTGGGCACCGCGACGGGCAACAGTCCGCTCGGCTTCCCCCAGGACAGCTGCCATCTTGCGCCACGGGCAGCGCGGATCCAGCTGCAGGGCCGCAACGATTTGCCGCTCCAAGGGGTCAAACAGCACTGCTCGCGCTCCGTTCGGTTGGCCCTGGCCACTGGATCAGGGGTCTCAGGACAGACTATAGGCGCGGCTGGGTCGGTTGTGGTCCCGGGGCGAGACCCGGCAAACGCGGTGAATAGCCGGTAACCCAAAGTGCACCTCCCACCCCTTTGGCAATAGGGTTGCCACATGGGGACGAATACGTTGAACTCCGGTGGTCAGCTCGACAAGCAGTCCCGCATCCTTGACGCGGCGATGGAGCTGCTCTCCCGGCACGGCATTTCAGGCGTGAGCATGCGTGCTGTGGCGCGTGAAGCCGGCGTCGCGTTGGGTCTGGTCAACTACTACTTTGACGACAAAACGACCCTGATCCGGGCCGCGCTCCGACGCGTTGACGAGCACGATCTCCTGCTGGTGGCCGTGGACCCGGCCACCGACCCCCAGGAACAACTCCGCCGGGCCCTCCGCCGCGTGGCCGGCGCGGATCTGCTGACCACCGGATACTTGTCCCTGCGTCTACACCTGTGGGCCTTGGCGCAGGCTGACGAAGGCTACGCCGAAATCAACGCAGCCGCGTTCGACCGGTACATCGACGGCCTCGCCACCCTGGTCTCCAATGCCAATCCAAAACTTTCCTGGGAAGAGTGCCGGGATCGCGGTGCGGACATTGTCGTGATCCAGAACGGCATGTGGTTGACGTCCCTCCTGGGCATCGACAAGGCCGCCATCCAGCGAAGCATCGCCCGCACGGAAGAAATCGCCTTCGCTCCGGCCCGGGACGCCCAGTAGCACCAGCAAGCCCCGCAGGTCACAAACCGGCAGATTGATATATCTCGCTTCAAAACCCTTGAACGATCGTTCAAAGTGCTCTACTGTCTTTCTATGACCTACGACACACTCGTTCCTGGCTCTTAGCGAAAGCACCACCCACCTCCCGGCAACGTTTCACTACGCAGGCCGGGATCGCGCCGCACCACACGACGGCCGCGCAGCAATACCCGCCCCACAGCAACGGCCCCACCAGGCGCAGCTGTGCCGTGCCCACATTCAGGGACGCGCGGGACGTCAACACCCCAGCCCACGCTCTCAGCCGGGCATTGGCACCCACTACCGAGGGAGAACCATGTCAACAACAGCATCCACGCTCTTCATCAACGGCTCATGGGAGGCGGCCGCCTCCGGTGCCGCACGGGAGATCCGCAATCCGGCAGACGGTGAAGTGGTCGCCACAGTGTCAGAAGGTGGCAAGGAAGACGCCGAACGCGCCATTGCCGCGGCCCGCGCCGCGTTCGACTCCGGAGTCTGGTCCGGAACACCTGCCCCGGAGCGCGGGACGTTCCTCTTGAAAGTCGCAGCCGGACTTCGCGAACACCGCGAAAAGTTCGCCCGCGCCGAGTCGCTGGACACGGGAAAGCGGATCGTGGAGAGCCGCATCGACATCGACGACATCGCAGCCTGCTTCGAGTACTTTGGCCGGCTCGCGGGCCAGCAACCGGGCCGCGTGGTTGACGCCGGGAATCCCGATATCGTCAGCAGGATTGCCTATGAACCCGTAGGCGTGTGCGGCCTCATCACGCCGTGGAACTACCCCCTGCTCCAGGCCGCATGGAAGATCGCCCCGGCCTTGGCGGCCGGCTGCACCTTCGTCCTCAAGCCGGCCGAATTGACTCCGTCCACCAGCATCCTGTGCATGCAGCTCATGAAGGACCTGGGCCTGCCCGACGGCGTCGCGAACCTCGTCACCGGACCCGGACGCAAGGTGGGCGCACCGCTGACGGAACATCCCGACGTCGACCTCGTCTCCTTCACCGGTGGCCTGGAAACCGGCAAGAGCATCGCCGCTGCCGCCGCCGCAACTGTCAAGAAGGTCGCGCTGGAACTCGGCGGCAAGAACCCCAACGTTGTCTTCGCTGACGCGGACTTCGATGCCGCCGTCGACAACGCCCTCAACGGCGCCTTCCTCCACTCAGGCCAGGTCTGCTCGGCAGGTGCCCGGCTGGTGGTGGAGGAGTCCATCGCCGAACGCTTTGTGGACGAGCTGGTGCGCCGCGCCCAGGCGATCCGCTTGGGCGGCCCGTTCGACGAGGACGCCGAAACCGGCCCGCTGATCTCCGCCGAACACCGGGACAAAGTGCACGAGTACGTCCAGCGCGGGATCGCAGAAGGCGCGCGGCTGAGGACCGGCGGTTCCGCACCTGAAGGCGGAAAGTACGACGCCGGGTTCTACTACCAGCCGACCATCCTGGACCGCGTCACCCGGGGAATGTCCGTGGTCACCGATGAGGCGTTCGGCCCGGTGGTGACGGTGGAGACCTTCAACACCGAGGACGAGGCCGTGGCCATCGCCAACGACACCATCTACGGACTGGCCGGAGCAGTCTGGACGCAGGATGCCGGAAAGGCACAGCGCGTGGCAGGCAGGCTGCGCCACGGCACGATCTGGATCAACGACTACCACCCCTACCTCCCCCAGGCGGAGTGGGGCGGGTTCGGCGCATCGGGAGTGGGCCGGGAGCTCGGCCCCACCGGACTGGCCGAGTATCAGGAAGCCAAGCACATCTACCAGAACACCAACCCCCAGGTCACTGGTTGGTTCGCTGACCACGGCAAGGAGAACTAGATGCACTTCGACAACATCGAGAACCTCGGCGAGCGCTCTTTCGACTACATCGTGATCGGCGGCGGGTCCGCCGGGGCAGCGGTAGCCGCCCGGCTGAGCGAGGATCCGGAGGTCACGGTCGCGCTCGTTGAAGCGGGCCCGGACGACCGCAACCTGCCCGAAATCCTGCAGCTGGACCGCTGGATGGAACTCCTTGAATCGGGCTATGACTGGGACTACCCGATCGAACCGCAGGAAAACGGCAATTCCTTCATGCGCCACGCCCGTGCCAAGGTCATGGGCGGCTGCTCCAGCCACAACTCCTGCATCGCCTTCTGGGCTCCCCGCGAGGACCTGGATGAATGGGAATCCAAGTACGGGGCAACGGGATGGAACGCCGATGCCGCCTGGCCGCTGTACAAGCGGTTGGAAACCAACGAAGACGCCGGTCCGGATGCCCCGCACCACGGCAACTCGGGTCCTGTACACCTCATGAACGTCCCTCCAGCCGATCCTGCCGGCGTAGCGTTGCTGGACGCCTGCGAACAGTCGGGCATACCCCGCGCGAAGTTCAACACGGGCGCCACGGTCATCAATGGAGCGAACTTCTTCCAGATCAACCGCCGGGCGGACGGCACGCGCTCCTCCAGCTCAGTGTCCTACATCCACCCGATTATCGACCGGCCCAACTTCACCCTCCTGACCGGTTTGAGGGCCCGGCAACTGGCGTTCGACGCGGACAAGCGCTGCACCGGCGTCGATGTTGTGGACTCCGCTTTTGGCCGCACGCACCGGCTCTCCGTGAACCACGAGGTGATCCTGTCCACCGGCGCAATCGACTCCCCCAAGCTGCTCATGCTGTCCGGTATCGGCCCGGCCGCACACCTTGCCGAACACGGTATTGAAGCACTGGTGGACTCCCCCGGCGTGGGCGAAAACCTGCAGGACCACCCCGAGGGCCTGGTGCAGTTCGAGGCCAAGCGGCCCATGGTGGAAACCTCCACCCAGTGGTGGGAAATCGGTATCTTCACGCCCACGGAGGATGGACTGGACCGCCCCGACCTCATGATGCATTACGGCTCGGTGCCGTTCGACATGAACACCCTCCGCCACGGCTACCCCACCACCGAGAACGGCTTCAGCCTCACCCCGAACGTCACGCACGCCCGCTCCCGCGGCACCGTGCGGCTGCGCAGCCGGGACTTCCGCGACAAGCCCATGGTGGATCCTCGCTACTTCACTGACCCTGAGGGCCACGACATGCGCGTAATGGTTGCCGGCATCCGCAAGGCCCGCGAGATCGCCGCCCAGCCAGCCATGGCTGAGTGGACGGGACGGGAACTCTCACCCGGCATCGATGCGCAAACCGACGAGGAGCTGCAGGACTACATCCGCAAGACCCACAACACGGTCTACCACCCGGTGGGGACCGTTCGGATGGGAGCGTACGACGACGACATGTCACCTTTGGATCCTGCGTTGCGGGTCAAGGGGGTCACCGGACTCCGGGTCGCCGATGCGTCCGTCATGCCGGAGCACGTGACCGTCAACCCCAACATCACCGTCATGATGATCGGCGAGCGCTGCGCCGATTTGATCAAGGCTGCACGTGGCGAGGCCAACGCTGCCGCCGCTACTACCGAAGAGGAGGAATTCACGCCGTCGTACGCCTGAGAAGGGCGCCCTCCGGGGCCCCTTCCATTGGGGGAAACCACCACAGCAAATCCTGATTCGCCGCGCCCCAGGGCGGCCGATCCCATCTTGCTTTTCTGATAAGGAGTCCATAGTGGAACCCAGCAAGAGTAATGATTCAAGCGGCATGGATGAGTTTGGCTATACGCAGACCCTGGACCGCAGCATTGGCAAGTTCGCCAGCTTTGCTGCCGGCGTCAGCTACATCTCCATCCTCACCGGTGTTTTTCAACTGTTCTATTTCGGCTTCTCCATGGCCGGCCCTGCCTATGCGTGGTCCTGGCCAATCGTCTTTGTCGGCCAGCTCATGGTGGCCCTCTGTTTTGCCGAGCTTGCGGGCCGATATCCCGTGGCCGGATCTGTCTATAACTGGGCCAAGCGGCTCGCCTCGGGGACGTCGTCGTGGCTTGCCGGGTGGCTGTTGCTTCTCTCCTCCATCATGGCCCTGGGTTCTGTAGCACTGGCGCTGCAGATCACCCTCCCGCAACTCTGGTCCGGGTTCCAGATCGTGGGGGACGGAACCGGGCCGTTCGACTTCGCCATGAACGGTGTGGTTCTGGCGACGATCATGATCACCATCTCAACGCTGATCAACGCCTTCGGCGTGAAGCTCATGACGCGCATCAACAGCATCGGTGTCTTCGTTGAGCTGATTGCGGCCGTGCTGTTGATCCTTGCGCTTGGCTGGCATGTGGTGCGCGGTCCCGAGGTATTCTTCGATACCGCCGGCTTTGGAGAAGGCACCGACCTGGGCTTCTTCGGTGCCTTCCTTATCGCCGCCATGGCCTCCGGCTACGTGATGTACGGATTCGATACGGCCAGTTCCCTGGGCGAGGAGACGAAGGACCCCAAGAAGACGGCCCCCAAGGCCATCATCCGGGCCGTGACCGCTTCCTTCCTCCTGGGTGGGTTGATCCTGTTCTTCGGCATCCTTGCCGCACCGGACCTCACTGACCCCAAGGTTGGTGCGGCCGATGGCGGGCTCCAGTACATCGTCCTCAGCGTCCTGGGCGGTCCTTTTGGCAAGGCGTTCCTGGCGTGCATTGTGGTCGCTGTGATCGTCTGCACCCTGGCCGTCCATGCAGCGGCGATCCGCATGATGTTCGCCATGGCCCGGGACAACAACCTGCCCTTCAGCCGGCAGCTCAGCAAGGTTGATCCCGTCCGCCGCACCCCCACCGTGGCCGCAATCGTCATTGGAGTGCTTGCCATACTCCCGTTGCTCATCAACGTCATGCAGCCCGCGATCTTCACCATCCTGTCCAGCATCAGCATCGTGCTGATCTATCTGTCCTACCTGCTGGTGACAGTGCCCCTGCTGCGCAAACGGTTCCTGAAGAAGTGGCCCCTTGCCACTGCGGACGGCTCGGAGCCCGGGTTCAGCATGGGCAAGTGGGGGCTGCCGGTGAATATCCTGGCCGTGCTCTGGGGCGGCGCCATGACAATCAACTTGATCTGGCCGCGGCAGGAGATCTACAACTCCGTCCCGCCCTTCGAGTGGTACCTGCAGTGGGGCGGAGTGATCTTCGTGGCCGCCGTGACCGTGGGAGGCGCGCTGCTGTACCTGCTGAAGATCAGGCACCAGACGGGCGTTCTCGCCGAGCACGCCGCAGCGGTCGCGGCCCATCCCTCATCGGGTGAGGAGCCGCAGCCCGCAGGCCAGTCAGCAAACCCGCCCGCCGCCGTCGTGCCTTAACCGGTGGCGCCCTAACAACAAGTGCCCCGCCCCCAACTAGGTCGCAGAAGTGCGCGTTATGAGCCCTCATAACGCGCACAAATGCTACTTAGTTGGGGCGGGGCACTTGCGTGCTGCGGCCTAGGCGAAGTCGGAGACAGCCGGGTCCGGGCCGATACGGCCTTCGGCGCCACGGTCCAGGCCGTTGATGGCCTGGACGTCAGCGTCGTCCAGCTTCACGGAGAGGGCCGCGAAGTTTTCCTGGATACGGGATTCGGTGACGGACTTGGGGATCACCACGTTGCCGATGGCCAGGTGCCAGGCGATAACCACCTGGGCAGGGGTGGCGTGATGCTTTGCGGCAATCTCGGCGACCGTAGCGTTCTCGAGCAGCTCGCCGCCCTGGCCCAGCGGGGACCATGCCTGGGTCAGGATGCCCTTGGAAGCATTGAACTCACGCAGCTCGGACTGGTTGAAGAACGGGTGCAGCTCGATCTGGTTGATGGCCGGGACAACGCCGGTCTCATCGATGATGCGCTGCAGGCCTTCGATGGTGAAGTTGGAAACACCAATGGACTTGACGCGACCGCGCTTCTGCAGCTCGATCAGGGCCTTCCAGGTGTCCACGTATTTGTCCTGCTTGGGCTGCTGCCAGTGGATCAGGTACAGGTCCAGGGTCTCCAGGCCGAGGCGGTCCAGGGATTCCTCGAAGGCAGCAAGAGTGGACTCGTAGCCCTGGTCTGCGTTCCACAGCTTGGTGGTGATGAAGATGTCCTCAGCCGAGAGACCGGAGGAAGCAATGGCACGGCCGACGCCGGCCTCGTTGCCGTAGATCTTGGCGGTGTCGATGTGGCGGAAGCCGGCCTCGAATGCCTGGCGGACAACCTTTTCGGCTACATCGTCTTCAACCTGCCACACCCCGTAGCCGAGCTGGGGAATGGTGTTGCCGTCGATGAAAGTAAGTGTTGGTGAGGAAGTCATGTCTGCCATCCTGCCAGCATGAAGTTGCTCAAAGCACCAAATATTACGAGAATCAGCTATCCGCTTAACTTATTGCTATAGGGGAATAACGGCGCACGCTGGTAGTTGCTTACGCGCCATACCTTGAGGGCGAAGGGTTAGGGGTTGAGTTGACGCTCGGCATCCGACACTTGCTCGAAAACCGACTCCGCACGCCGTCGGACGGACAACGCTCCTACCGGCACGGGGCCAACTGCCAGCCTGAGCATCGCAGCGGCTTCTGCCGTGGTGGCCAGTGAATTACCGGCCTTGGACAACGCGCGATGCACCCCTGCCAAGGAGCCGGGCACATCCAGGCCATCGCTGGGAGCGCGTTTCTGGGCCTCCACACAGACAGCCCTGACCCGCGGCAGCAGTTCGGCCAGCTGGTTGGCGACGTCCACAAGTTCTCCGTAGAGCTGGTCGTCATCCACGCCTTCAAGTACCTGGTGGTACCGGTCCAGGCCACGGTGAAAGCGGTCATGGGCCCGGCGCCAAAGCCCCTTGCCGAGCTCGAGATCGTCCTTCCGCCCTTGCCGGACGGCCCCAAAGAAACCCACGGATCAGCTCAGAGGTACTGGCCCGGACCGTGGTCGGGGTCCTCCGGGCGGGCCTGCTGTGCAGCCCCAGGTGCCGGAGCACGCTGGGGCTGGCCGTTCTCGCCGATGACAATGCCAGGGGCTATCACCGTGCCGGGCGGAAGCTGGCGCAGCTGCATTTGTGCGGCCGCGTGGCTCTGGGCCGCCTGCTGGGCGGCGATAGCCGCCTGGATGCCGTGGAACAAGCCTTCCAGCCAACCAACCAACTGTGCCTGGGCGATGCGCAGTTCCGCGTCGGACGGAGCCTTCTCCTCAGGGAAGGGAAGGCTGATGCGCTCAAGCTCCTCGATGAGCTCGGGAGCCAGCCCGTCCTCGAGTTCCTTGATGGAGCGTTCGTGAATTTCAGCCAGCCGGCCACGCGCGGCATCATCCAATGGCGCGCTTTTGACCTCTTCCAGCAACTGTCGGACCATGGTGCCGATCCGCATGACCTTCGCGGGCTCGTCAACAAGTTCCTGAAGCTTGGTTCCCCTGGGCTTGGTTTCTTCCACCGAAGTTTCCTGCGGGGCCGGGCCGGCGCCGGAGGTGGCAGTGTCCTGGTCCAGGGTTGTCCCCTCTACAGGCGTGTCGTCCGAAGCCGCAACCTCAGGCTGGGTGTTGTTCAGATCGCTCATGCGTTTCATACTCTCACGTGGTTCACGCCGGCCGGCCGCCGGGGCCGGATTTTGGACTTCGTTCGTAGCGAAACCCGCATCCGGACCCGGTCAGCAGCACCTGCCCTGCGGATTGGTGTCCTGGCGGTCCATCCGGTCCCGCCAGAACTCGCGTTCAGTCATGGCAGGACCGGAATGTCCGGTGTTCTCGAAATGCTCCAAGTACTTCTGGTAGGCGTCCGCACCCATCAAGGCGCGCATGTACGCGGAGAAGTCCTTCAAGCCCTTCGTGATTGCGTTCATCAGTGGTGTGCTGCCTTCTGGAGGCGCTTTTCCGGCGGCAGGGCGTTCCACTGGGCCAGCAGTTCTTTCTCCGCCGGGCTGGCAATCAAACCTGCGGGTGCATAGACCTTGGATGGCACTGCCGGGTCTTCGTGGTCGTGGCCTCCACCTGTACGGAAAGCCCGCACGGTGGCCAGGATGGCAGTCACAATCACGATGATGCTCAGGGTCACGAAGATGACCGAGAGGACGCCCTGGATCATGGTGTTGCGGACCACGGCTTCCATGGCAGCCACGGTCTTCGCGGTTCCGAACTCGGTCTTCCCTTCTGCCAGTGCCTTGCTGAACGCGGCGTTGTTGGCGAAGTAGCCTACAGCTGGAACGGAGGAGAAGATCTTGTGGAAACTCGCCGTAATGGTCACTACGGCTGCAAAAGCCAGCGGGACTGCCGGGATCCACAGGTAACGGAACGCTCCGCGCTTGGCCGCGATGGCCAGGCATACTGCCAGGGCAATGGCTGCCAGCAACTGGTTGGCAATACCAAACAGCGGGAACAGCGTATTGATGCCGCCCAGGGGGTCCGTGACGCCCATGAGCAGTACCGCTCCCCAGGCACCGACCATGATGGCGGTGCACAGCCAGGCACCCGGGCGCCAGGAGGCTTCCTTGAACTTGGGGATGAAGTTGCCGATCGAGTCCTGCAGCATGAAGCGCGCAACGCGTGTGCCGGCGTCCACTGCGGTCAGGATAAACAGTGCCTCGAACATGATCGCGAAGTGGTACCAGAACGCCATCATGCCCGGGCCGCCGATGAACTGCTGCATGATGTGCGCCAGGCCGACAGCCAGGGTCGGGGCACCGCCTGAGCGGGAGATGATGCTTTCCTCCCCTACGTCCGTGGCAGTCTGGGCCAGGACATCGGGAGTGATGTTGACGTTGGCCAGCCCGAGGCTGTTCACCCACTGGGCAGCCGATTCCACGGTGCCGCCCGTGAGGGCCAGTGGTGCGTTCACGGCGAAGTAGATGCCTCGGTCAATCGAGATCGCCGCAACCAGCGCCATGATGGCCACGAAGGACTCCATGAGCATGCCGCCATACCCGATGAACCGAGTCTGCCGTTCCTTCTCGATCAGCTTGGGCGTGGTGCCGGAGGAAATCAGGGCGTGGAAGCCGGACAACGCACCACACGCGATGGTCACGAAAAGGAACGGGAACAGTGCACCGGAGAAGACGGGACCGTTCTCCCGGCTGGCAAACTCACTGAACGCAGGAACGTTGATCTCCGGGCGGACCACGATGATGGCCACTGCCAGCATCACGATCACGCCGATCTTCATGAACGTGGACAGGTAGTCACGCGGAGCAAGGAGCAGCCAGACGGGCAGGATCGCGGCGATGAAACCGTAGACGATGATGCCCCACGCGATCGTGACCTTATCCAGGTGGAAGAACGCCGCACCCCATTCCGTCCCGGCCACGGCACCGCCGCCGATGATGGCTGCCATCAGCAGGACGAAGCCGATGATGGAAACCTCCATCACCTTGCCCGGACGAATGAAGCGCAGGTACACACCCATGAACAGCGCAATCGGAATGGTCATGCCCACGGAGAACACACCCCACGGGCTCTCACCCAGGGCGTTGACAACCACCAGGGCCAGGATGGCCACGATGATGATCATGATCAGCAAGGTGGCGATCAGGGCGGCGGTGCCGCCAATGACGCCAAGTTCCTCGCGGGCCATCTGGCCCAGCGACCGGCCGCCGCGCCGCATCGAGAAGAACATCACCAGATAGTCCTGCACGGCACCGGCAAGAACGACGCCGATAATGATCCAGATAGTGCCCGGGAGGTAGCCCATCTGGGCCGCGATAACCGGACCCACCAGCGGACCCGCCCCTGCAATGGCCGCGAAATGATGGCCAAAGAGGACGTTCCGGTCCGTGCGGACATAGTCCTTGCCGTCGGCCTTGTACTCGGCCGGGGTGGCCCTGCGGTCATCGGGCTTGAGGAGGTACCGCTCAATCACCTTGGAGTAGAACCGGTAGCCGATCAGGTACGTACAGACGGCCGCGAAAACGAACCAAATGGCATTGACCGTCTCTCCCCGGACCAGGGCCAGCATGACCCACGCAACGCCGCCCAGCAGGGCAATTGCTATCCAGAGTCCGATCTTGGCCGGGGTCCATTTGCGGTCCTCGGCCTCAAGGACGGAATCGTCCACGGCCGGTGGCGGCAGGCTTGGGTCCAGCCCTTCCGCCGTGATGGCCTTGCCAGGGATCTTGTCCATGTCTCCTCCTTGAGAGCTGCGGGTGGGTGCTTCAAGCACCCTAGCAACGCGCACGGACAGGAAAGAAGGACCCACGCCAACCACCGCCTAACACGCGGTAAACGGTTGCTCCCGTGCGGCAGGCGTGTGCGGCAGGCGTGTGCGGCAGCGGTATCCCGGGCCACGGTCACGGGAAGTCAGGACTGGGCCCGAGCCTGCACCATCCGTGCTTCGCACAGGTCAAGCCAGCGGACTTCCGCCTCTGCCTGGAAGATCAGAGAATCAAGGACCAAAAGCATCGCGGTATCTGCGGTTTTGGGGTGTGTGGACAAGCTCTTCCGTGCCAGCGTGTGCTCCTGGAGGGCCCGGACGGAAACCTCACGCTGGGACTGGATCACGGCCGACGCATCCACCCCCGGCAAGGTAACGGCGAGCGCCAGCTTGATCGCGATTTCGTTCCGGGGCGGATTGCCCCGCTCCACGGCCCCCGCAAACCAGTCCCCGACTGCCTCAACCCCCGCGTCGGTGATGCTGTAGACCACGTGCCCGCCGCCGTCGTCGCCGTCCTTGCTGACCAGGCCGTCGCGCTCGAGCCGGTCCAGTGTCGTATAGACCTGGCCGATGTTCAGTGGCCAGGCCGCGCCAGTACGGTCCTCGAATTCCACGCGCAACTCATAGCCATACCGGGGCCGGTCCTGCAGCAGGGCCAGCAAACTGTGCCGGATGGACATGAGCCTCCTTCCTCCTGGGCGTGCGCGGTCAGGCGAGCAGCAGGACCTTCCCTACGTGCTCGCCGGAGTCGAAGTATTCATGGGCTTCCCGTACCTGGTCCAGGGGAAAGGTCCTGGCTACCAGCGGCTTGATCCGGCCATCGGCGAGCATGGGCCACACGGACTCCCGCACTGCGGACATGATGATGCCCTTTTCCGCGACGGGACGCGGACGCAGCGCCGTTCCGATAACTGCGGCGCGCTTGCTGAGCAGTTGACCAAGGTTGATCTCCGCAGTGGTGCCGCCCTGCAGCCCGATGACGATCAGCCTGCCGTAGTCGGCGAGCGCATCAAGGTTCTGCTGGAGGTACTTGGCGCCCACGACGTCGAGGATCACGTCGGCGCCCCGCCCGCCGTTTTGTGCCTTGAGGCTCTCCGGAAAGTTCTCCTCGGAGTAGTTGATCGCGATGTCGGCACCGAGGAAGGCCTTGGCGGTGCCTGCCTTCTCGTCAGTGCCCGCAGTGGCGGCAACGTTGGCGCCGTAGGCCTTGGCGAGTTGGATGGCCATGGTTCCGATGCCGCCCGTGGCTCCGTGGACCAGGACGGTCTCACCGGGCTGCAGTTGCGCAGTCATGATGAGGTTGGAGTACACGGTTGCCGCGGTCTCGGGCAGGGACGCGGCCGTGATGAGGTCGACGCCTTCGGGCAGGCGAAGCACCTGTTCGGCGGGAACAGCCACTTGCTGTGCGTAGCCGCCTCCGGCGAGCAGCGCTACGACTTTGTCGCCGAGGGAGAATGCCTTGGTCACGCCGGGCCCGAACGCCGCGATGCGCCCGGAGACTTCCAGCCCCGGAATGTCGGACGCGCCGGGAGGCGGCGGGTAGAAGCCGCGGCGTTGCTGCACGTCAGCGCGGTTCAGGCCGGCAGCTACGACGTCGATCAGCACCTCGCCCTCGCCGGGCACCGGAGCCGGTACGTCCCGGACCTCAAGGACCTCAGGTCCGCCCGGTTCTGAGATGTAGACGGCTTTCATGACGAACTCCCGGTTTCTTGCTGGTCCTGCAGGGCCGGGGCGGGGCCTGCGGGACGTGATGTTTTGGTAGAGCCAACTCCCTATGAAACACTACTAGGCAGGGAAGGTTGTCCGAGCGGCCTAAGGAGCTGGTCTTGAAAACCAGTGTGCGGTAACCCCGTACCAAGGGTTCAAATCCCTTACCTTCCGCCAGGCAAATGCCCGGGTCCATGGACCCGGGCATTTTTTGTTGAAAAAGTGTCAGAGCCCCCGCATAGTGTTCTTCGTGTCTCCACCACTACACCATCAGCCGCGGAGTAAGCCGCGGCCTGACTACAGGAGCTCTGCACATGCCTACGCCTGATATCACTGCCGGTTCACCGTGTTGGATCGATCTGATGACGTCCGATCCTGAGAAAGCGAAATCGTTCTACAACGCGCTCTTCGGCTGGACCTACGAGACTGGAGACCAGGAAAAGTACGGCGGCTACATCACGGCTTCCAAGGACGGAAAGCTCGTAGCCGGAATCATGCAGAAGCAGGAAGACATGGGCGCCATGCCGGACCTCTGGTCCACCTACCTGCGTACGGATGACATCAAGGCCACCACCGAGGCCGCCGCCGCGAACGGGGGCCAGGTCTTCCTGGAGCCGATGGAGGTTCCGGAGCAGGGCAGCATGGCCATGTATGGAGACTCTTCAGGAGCCTCCGTCGGAGCCTGGCAATTCGGAGAGATGAAGGGCTATGAGATCGCAGCGGAGCCCGGCACGCCGGCCTGGCACGAACTGTTGTCCAAGGACTACGAGTCCGCGGTGTCGTTCTACCAGAACGTCTTCGGCTGGCAAACGGAGGTCATGAGTGACACCCCGGAATTCCGGTACACGACGCTGGGGGCCGGAGACAATGCCAAGGCCGGCATCATGGACGCCTCCGGTTTCCTCCCGGAGCAGGTCCCGTCCATGTGGAGCGTCTATTTCGCTGTCGAGGACACGGACGCCACCGTGGAGAAGGCACTGGCTTTGGGCGCCACGGTCACCCAAGCTGCCGAGGACACACCGTTCGGACGTTTGGCCACGCTGACGGACCCGACGGGTGCCGTGTTCAAGGTGATCCAGGACCTGGGTCCCACGCCTTAGACTTTGATTTTCGGGTCGCGTCGGCCGCCCCCTACCCAAGGGCGGCCGGCACGGTCTGCCCGTTGCCGATCCTGGGGGATCGTTCGGCACGGGTGCCTGTATCCGGTCCCTCATCGACCGACCACGTGTGCCGGATCTCAGTCCGGACCGATGTGGTCCTTCTGGGGAACGAGGACCGGAAATGCTCCACCTTTCACAAACCATCAAAGCCGCAGCCGTGCTGGGCGCTGCCGCTTTGGCGCTGGCAGGCTGTGCCTTCATCAGCAGCGGGGATGCCAAAAGAGACGAGTCGGGCCGGCCGACGGAGACCTCGATTGCGGACGCTTTCAAGGTCAAGGTGGGCGATTGCATCGCCGAGCCCGACGGCACCGAAGTCAAGGACGTAGCCGTCATCCCCTGCGGACAGAGCCACGATCTTGAGGCTTACGCCGCCAAGAACATCGTGGCCGACGCCTATCCCGGCCAGTCCGAGGTGGAGGCTCAGTCCGAGGATTTCTGTGGAGCCGAGTTCGCCACGTTCGTAGGCCTGCCCTTCGACCAATCGTCCCTGGAACTGACGTACTTCTACCCCACCAGTGAGACCTGGAAGGCCAACGACCGCGAGATCGTCTGCCTCATCGGTGGTGCCGCAGGGGAACCAACCACTGGTTCCTTGAAGGGGGCCGCCAAGTAAGTTTCACTTGGCCGCCTGTCAGGCGGTGACCAGCCGGTGGCCTGCCGGTGACCGGAGCAACCCCCCGGCCACCGGCGCGCCATCCCCTATTCATCCGTTCGTGTTCAGCTATGCCCGAGGCAGCTTTACCCGGGAGTAACTTCCGGTACATCGTCCACTTCACAAGACAGTGGGCGCCGTCCATGGAGCCCCACAGGGCTCACTAATGAAAGTTAGAGCGGATGCACCAAAAGCACTGGAAACTATTGGCAGGGACCATCCTGTCAGCGGGATTGATAGCGGCCCCGCTGACGGCGGTCCCGGCCATCGCAGCCGATGAACCGGCGGCCGGCACGTCGCCGGTGGTCATCAACGAGGCCTACTTGAGCGGAGGCAGCAGCGGGGCCGCGTTCAAGAACAAGTTCGTAGAGCTCTACAACTCCTCGGATACGCCGGTCAGCCTGGCCGGCTGGTCCCTGCAATACCGATCGGCAACGGGAACGGGAGCCCCCACCGGCATCACCGCCCTGGCTGGCACGATCCCGGCCAAGGGCCACTTCCTGATCCAGGGCGCTACGAACAGCGGCACGTCCACTGCTCCTGCCCTGCCCGCGGCGGACGTCCAGGCCAGCGGCACCCTGAACCCGAGTGGCACGGCGGGAACCTTGATCCTCGCCAAGCAGCCAACAGCCGTCTCTCCGCTGGCCGCAGGCTCCGTGGCGGGCGACGCCGCCATCGCGGACCTCCTCGGCTACGGTACGTCCAATACGTTCGAAGCGGCGCCGGCCCAGGCTCCGTCCGGGAACACGGACGTGCGGAGCCTTAACCGCACCAACGGCGTGGATACCGACTCCAACGCCGCCGATTTCAGCCTGAACGCCACCATCACGCCCACGGCGGCTGGAGGCAGCGGAACGCCCTCGGATCCGCAGCCCGAACCTGGCACCAGGACCATCGCGGAAATCCAGGGCACGGGCCCAGCCAGCCCCTTCGTCGGTGCCACGGTGACCACCCGTGGCAAGGTCACCGCGGTCTACGCCACCGGCGGTTTCAACGGCTACTACGTCCAGACCCCCGGAACCGGCGGCGACGGCAGCGGGGCGGCCAGGACGGCGTCGGACGCTTTGTTCGTCTACTCCCCCACGACTGCGGGTTCCGTCCAGCAGGGCGAGTATCTGGAACTGACGGGGCCCGTGAGCGAATTCGCCAACCAGACCCAGATCACGGTGGAAGCTGCCGGGTTGAAGAAGCTCACGGAAGCCGCACCCGAAGTGAAAGCCACGCCGTTCGCGCTGCCGGCCAATGACGCCGCGCGCGAGGCTTTCGAAGGCATGCTCGTGGCGCCCGAAGGCAATTTCACGGTCACCGACAACTACTCGTTGAACCAGTACGGCGAAATCGGCCTCGCTGCCGGGACGTCACCTTTGGTACAGCCGACGGCGGTAGCCGCCTACGGTTCGGCGGAATATGCGGCGGTGGTGGCCGACAACGCGATGCGCGGGATCAAGCTCGACGACGGCGCGTCCACCAACTTCCTCAAGGACGCCACCACCAAGGCCCAGCAGCTCCCGTACCTCACCACCACGGATCCTGTCCGGGTGGGCTCACCGGCAAACTTCACCACCAACGTGATCCTGGGCTACGGCAACAACGCCTGGAAGTTTCAGCCGCTCACTGCGCTGACTCCGGCCAACGCCGACACAGTCCAACCGGCGACGTTCACCGCCAGCCGCCCCGAGGGTCCGGCAGATGTTGGCGGCACGCTGAAGTTGGCGTCCTTCAACGTGTTGAACTACTTCCCCACCACCGGCGACCAGCTCAGTGGCTGCGTGTTCTACACCGACCGCGACGGAAACCCGATCACCGTCAAGGAAGGCTGCAACGCACGCGGTGCTGCCAACGCGGAGAACTTCGAGCGCCAGCAGGCCAAGATCGTCGCAGCCATCGCCAAGTCCGGCGCCGACGTCGTGTCCCTCGAAGAGATCGAGAATTCTGCGCAGTTCGGCAAGAACCGCGATGATGCCCTGTCCAAGCTGGTGGACGCCCTCAACGCCCAAACGCCGGGAATCTGGGACTACGTGCGGACACCGGCCAACGCCCCGCCACTCAGCGACGAAGACATGATCCGCACGGCGTTCATCTACAAGAAGGCCAACGCCGAACCTGTGGGCGAATCCATTATCCACAATGACACTGTGGCTTTCGCGAGCGCCCGCAAGCCCCTGGCACAGGTCTTCAAGCCGGTGGGTGCAGCCGATGACAGGAAGTTCATCGCAATCGTCAACCACTTCAAATCCAAGGGATCAGCGGCCACTCCGGACGACACCGACAAGGGCCAGGGTGCGTCCAACATTGCCCGCACCAAGCAAGCCGAATCGCTGCTCGCTTTCTCCAAGGACCTCCAGGCTTCCAAAGGCACAGACAAGGTGTTCCTGATCGGCGACTTCAACGCCTACGCCAAGGAAGACCCCATCAACGTCCTCACTGGTGCCGGTTACGTGGACCTGGAGGCGGGAACTAACAAACACTCCTACTTGTTCGGCGGAATGGTCGGTTCCCTGGACCACATCCTGGCTTCCCCCGCTGCGTACAAGACCGTGACGGGAACCGACATTTGGAACATCAACTCCGTGGAGTCCGTGGCGCTGGAGTACAGCCGGTATAACAACAATGTGACCAACTATTATGCTCCGGACGAGTTCCGGGCCAGCGACCACGATCCTGTGGTGGTGGGCCTCAACCTGGCTCCGGACGCACCGGCAACCGTTGACCTGCAGTTCCTGGGCATCAACGATTTCCACGGCCGGATCGACACCAACACCGTGCTGTTCGCGGGGACCGTTGAGAAACTCCGTGCTGCGGCAGCTCCTGGCGCCACGGCCTTTATCTCGGCAGGTGACAACATCGGGGCGTCCCTCTTCGCCTCCTCGGTCGCCAAGGACCAGCCCACCATCGATGTCCTGAACGCGCTTGAACTCCAGGCCTCAGCAGTGGGCAACCACGAGTTCGACGGCGGCTGGGCTGATCTGCGCGACCGCGTTGCCGCAGGGGGCAACAACGCCACGTTCGCCTACCTGGGTGCCAACGTCTACCAAAAGGGCACCACCACCCCGGTCCTGCCGGAGTACAAGGTCCTGGACATGAACGGCCTCCGGGTGGCCGTCATTGGCACGGTCACCCCGGAGGTGCCCACCCTTGTCACGCCCGCAGGCATCGCGGATCTGGATTTCGGTGATCCGGTGGACGCCATCAACCGCGTTGCGGCCAGGATCAAGGCTGACAACGCGGCCGACCTGATCATCGTCGAAAACCACGACGGCGCAGCCTCCGGAACACCGGAAGGCGCCACCCTGGAACAGGAAGTCGAGGCCGGCGGACCATTTGCCAAGCTGGTCAACGAGACCACTCCAGACGTTGCCGCGATCTTCACCGGGCACACGCACAAGGAATACGCCTGGGATGCTCCCGTCCTGGACAGCAACGGCCAGCCAACCGGAAAGACCCGTCCGATCGTCCAGACCGGAAACTACGGCGAAAACGTTGGCACCGTGACCCTGACGGTGGACACTGCATCCAAGTCCGTGACGGCTTATAAGGCAGCCATTGTGGACAGGACAACCGAAACGGCAGAAAGCCTCGTCGCCGCCTACCCGCGCGTCGCCGCGGTCAAGACGATTGTTGACAAGGCATTGGCCAATGCTGCAGAAATCGGCAACCAGCCCGTGGGTGCAGTGACCGCCGATATCACCACAGCCTTCACCCCTGATCCGGCCGGCGGTGCCCCCAAGCGCGACGACCGCGCGAACGAATCCACCCTTGGCAACCTCGTGGCGGACTCCCTGGTGGACACGCTCAAAGCACCGGAACTGGGCGGGGCGGAGATCGGCGTCGTCAATCCGGGCGGTCTCCGGAACGAGCTCTACTACGCACCCGACGGCACCATCACGTACGCAGAGGCCAACGCCGTGCTGCCGTTCGTGAACAACCTCTGGACCACGTCACTGACCGGTGCCCAGTTCAAGACCCTGCTGGAACAGCAATGGCAGACCAACCCGGACGGCACCATCCCCAGCCGCCCCTACCAGCAGTTGGGCCTCTCCAAGAACGTCAACTACACCTACGACGCTTCCCGCCCTGCCGGTGACCGCATTACCGGCATCCGGATCGACGGCGAGGTCATTGATCCGGCCAGGCAGTACAGGATCGGGACGTTCAGTTTCCTCGCCACCGGCGGTGACAACTTCCGGATCTTCAAGGAAGGCAGCAACACGAAAGACACCGGACTGGTGGACCGCGACGCCTGGATCAAGTACCTCCAGGGGAACAATCCGGTCTCTCCGGACTTCGCGCGACGTTCCGTGGCCGTGGCCAACTCCACCGCGGCGGAAGTCAAGGCCGGCGGCGCCATCGCCCTGGCCGTCTCCAAGCTGGACCTGACCTCCATCGGCAGCCCGGCCAACAAGACCCTCAAGGCTGTCTTCATCGACGCGAAGGGCGCCAACACAGCCCTCGGCGATGTGCCGGTAACCGGGGGTGCCGCGGCGGTCGACCTCAAGGTTCCCGCCTCAGCAGCTGCAGGACCGGGCACGCTGGTGCTGACCGCCGTCGAGTCCGGGACCGTAGTGAAAACGCCGGTCACGGTGGCTGACAGCGGACCCACCCAGCCCCAGTGCACGGCTCCGGTCAAGCCCACCAAGTGGTACGACGTCGTGGGATGGCTGAAGTACGCCATCGCGTGGCTTGAATACCAGCGGTGCCTGAGGGGCTAGCCGCTCCCCCGCCGTCGTCATGCCCCCAAGCCCGGCTTGGGGGCATGACGCGCTTAAATGCCGAGGATGCTCCGCGCGATTTCGTCGGCATCGCGCAGGGTCCGCTGGCCGCTGGCGTAAACCCTGCCGGTGCGCGGACGCGCTTCGGCGGCGATGGCGGTCCCCCACTGGGAGGCCGACAGCTGCAGCCCCAGGACATACATGCCCTTCGTGACGGAACCGTTGGCAGCCACTGGACGGTACGGGTGCGGCTGGACGTCCAGGCCCGTGGTCTGCATCGGTGTGCCTTCCACGCTCATCATGATCCTGGTGCGCACCAGGCCGTCAGCCATCAATTGCTCCAACAGCGGCGAAACGTTGAAATTGACCCGGTTGGCCGGCGACATCGCCTCGATCAGCGTGCGGGCTTCCGCGGGAGCATCGTGTACCCAGGGTGAATCGGCCCGGAAGACTCTCGCGGTCCTGTCTACGCTGAACTTGGGGTCGGGTCCTACGAAGCTCACGACGCCGGCCCGCGCCAAGGCGGCCAGCTGTTCCGATCGCAGGGCGGGAGGACCGCTCGCCAGCCCCTCCACGAACGACTCAAACCATCCGCGGAGTCCGGCAAGCCAGGACTCGTCGGTGATCCCCCCGTCCGCGACCACGGACTTCAAAATCGCACGGCCGGTATGAAGGGCGCCGATCGCCATCTTCACCGGGTCCGACTCCCCCAGGGCTGACCGCCGCGCGTCATCATCCAGGTATGCAGTGATCGCCGCATCCAGCTCACGGCGGGAACTGAAAGACCTGCCGGCTAATGGCGCGGCAAGCGCGCGCAGATTGAGGCGGCGCGAGGCTACGACATGCTTCTCCACGAGCTCGCCAACGTCGCTCTCCCAGTTCGCCGTGGAGTGGGCGTGCGGCTGCATCGCGTCCCCCAGGTCCGCCAGGAACTGTTTCGGGTCGCGGATGGCTGCCGGTTGGGACCTCGCCAGCGTCGAGTAGTAAGCCCACAAGGCATCCCGGTGGAGCAGCGGCCACAGATCGTGGTCAAACGCCGGCTGGATTCCTGCCGCCCGAAAACGGTCCATGGCCGCCTCCGTCAGGTACCGCATGGTGACGCTGCTGGGGTAATACCCGGTCAGGCCGGCTTTCGCGCGGTACGGCGTCCCCCGCCGGGAGGCAGCAATGATCTTCGGTTCGCGGCCCGACGGCCGGTACTCAAGAGCGGCGGCTCCGGGTGAGCCGGCGTCCACAAACTTGCCCCCACGCCCTTCGGTGAGCTGCCCCATCACATCGAAGAAATTCAAACCCATGCCCCGGACCAGCACGGGCTCATTGTCCGGCACGCGCTGCCAGTCAACATCGGCAGGAGGCGCAGGAGGGAAATAGAGCAGGCCATGTTCGGCTGCCGCCTGGTCGAAGGAACGCTGCTCCGGGTTCAGCCGCGAGTCGACATGGCCCAGCGCCAGGACCACCGAACCGACGGTGAGGACCGCGCCGTCCGCAAGTTCGACGTCGAACTGGTCGCCTGACGGACGCGCAGCAACAGCCTCCGTCTGGTGGAAGGTGACCTCAACGGCGTCGGGCTTGCGCTGCAGCACCTCCGCGAGCGTCTGCCGCAGATAACGCCCGTACAGCGCCCTGCTCGGGAAATCATGGGACTCAAGGGTGGAAAGCTCCGCCTTTTCGGCCTCGTCCAGTCCGCGGCCATCACGACGGCGGGACTCCCGCCACTGGTCGAACGAACCACCCGCGAGCGGCGGCGCAAGTTCGGGATCCTCAGGAATCAGCGTGGGATAGAACGATTGGGTGTTCATCAGGAACAGCCGCGACTGCTCCGGCTGCCAGACATGCCCTGAACCCGCGGGGTAAGGGTCTACGACGTGGATATGGAGCGACTGGAGGGCTGTCGGGGTCGCCGTCCAGTTGGCGAGCAGTCGCTCAAGGACACTGGTCCCGCGGGGACCGGCCCCGATCAGGGCGACACTGCGTGTTTGCTTTTTATCCACGCTCCAGCTTAACTTCCGTGTGACTTGCTTCCCGTTGACGGGAGTTGCTTGGATGGGGCGATGACCACCACAGCAGAGACCGGTCAGGGACCGGCCGAACCGATCGCACCTGAACCCACGGACGAGAACGCGTGGCTGGAAGACATCCACGGCGAGGAGCAGCTGGCCTGGGTCCGGGAACAGAACGCGCGTACCGAAGACCTGCTCGATGGTGACGACTACGCTGCCGTGGAGGCCGGAATCCTGGAAGTCCTCGACTCCACGGACCGCATCGCCATGGTGGGCAAACGGGGCGGGTACTACTACAACTTCTGGAAAGACCAGGAACACCCCAAAGGCCTATGGCGCCGCACCACCTGGGACAGCTACAAGGCTGACGCGCCTGAGTGGGATGTCCTGCTCGATATCGACGCGCTGGCCGCCGCAGAAGGTCAGGAGTGGGTTTTCCACGGAGCCAGTTTCCTGCGCCCCCGGGACGGCGACGACTACCGGCACGCCATGATCGCGCTGTCGCCCGACGGCGGAGACGCCAACCGCTACCGCGAATTCGACGTAGCCACCCGACGTTTCGTGGATCCTGTTGGCGGTGGCTTTGATATTCCCACGGCCAAGGGCAATATCAGCTGGCTCGACGCCGACACCCTGCTCGTCTCCAGCACGGCCGCCGGACTCCCTGCCACGTCCTCTTCGTATGCCCGGACCGGCGTGAAGCTTCGCCGGGGCCAACTGCTGGACGATGCCGAACGGCTTTTCGAGATCCCCGAGGACCACATGCTGGCCATGGTGGTCCACGACGCCACTCCGGGCTTCGAACGGACCTTCGCCGTTGACTACATCGATTTCTACAACCGCCAGACCTGGTTGATGCAGGACGGCCGGTGGCTGGCCATCGATGTGCCCACGGACGTCAACATCAGCGCCCACCGCGGCTGGCTCCTGTTCCGCCCCCGGAACGACTGGGAACCGGCCGGCACCGTGCATCCCGCCGGATCCCTGCTGGCCGCCAGGTTCGATGACTGGCTGGCGGGTTCCCGGGAGCTCACCGTCCTGTTCACCCCGGATGAACGAACGTCACTGCAATCCTGGAGCTGGACCCGCGACTACCTCCTGCTGAACCTCCTCCGGGACGTTTCATCCGAAATCCGGGTACTGGATCCTTCCCAGGCCGGCCCGGACGGTTCCTGGGCGTCCACCCTGCTGGATGCCTGCCCGCCCCTGCATGATGTCAATGCCTACGCCGTGGACGACGAAGACTCTCTCCCCGGGCCGGGCGACGATGCGTCTGTGGACGCCGCCGGCAACGACTTCTGGCTGGTGGCCACCGGTTTCACGACGCCTACCACCCTGATGCGCGGAACCCTGACGGCCGCTTCCGGAACCCCAACCGTGGTGAGCAGCCACGCCGTCGTCAAGCAGTCGCCGTCGTTCTTCAACGACGAGCTCTACGAGGTGCAACAGCACTTTGCCACCTCCGCCGACGGCACCAAAGTTCCGTATTTCCAAGTCGCCGCCAAGGACCTGGTGCTGGATGGCCGGAACCCCACCCAGCTGTCCGGATACGGCGGGTTCGAAGTCTCACGCACTCCTGCCTACAGCGGAACCATTGGACGCGCCTGGCTGGAACGGCGCTTGACCGGTCCCGATGCACGCGGCGGTGTGTACGTGGTGGCGAACATCCGTGGCGGCGGCGAGTACGGACCGTCCTGGCACCGGGCGGCCCTGCAGGAGAACAGGCACCGCGCCTATGAAGACTTTGCAGCCGTGGCCAAGGACCTGGTCACCCGCGGCGTCACCAGCCGCCGGCATTTGGGCTGCGTGGGCGGCTCCAACGGCGGACTCCTGGTGGGGAACATGCTGACCCGTTACCCGGAGCTGTTCGGTGCTGTGTCCTGCGGCGTACCCCTGCTGGACATGCGCCGGTACACCAAGTTGTCCGCCGGATACTCCTGGATCGCCGAGTACGGCGACCCCGACGTGCCCTCGCAGTGGGAATTCATCAAGACTTTCTCCCCCTATCACCTGCTCAGGGACGGCGTGGACTACCCGGAGACGTTCATCTGGACGGCAACCTCGGATGACCGCGTCGGGCCTGTCCAGGCACGCAAAATGGCCGCCCGCATGCAGGCCATGGGCATACCGAACGTGTGGTTCCACGAAGCATTGGAGGGCGGACACGCGGGAGCCTCGGACAACCGGCAGGCCGCAGCATTGCAGGCCCGCAGCAATCACTTCCTCTGGCAGGCCCTGGCCGGAGCCTGAGTGACTGGGCGGCTGTTTTGCACTGGGCCGCACGTTCTGCGTATCCTTGGTGGGCTAGCAATAGCGGATTGGAGACGTGCCAGAGCGGCCGAATGGACTTCACTGCTAATGAAGGGTCGGGGTTAAACTCGACCGGGGGTTCAAATCCCCCCGTCTCCGCGAATTGGTCCCGGTTCTTTTGAACCGGGACCTTTTGCGTTCCAGGTGTCCGCTGAGGGCTTCAGCCGGACGCCGCAAGCTACCTCCGGGCCGACCCGGCGCTGACCTCAGCACCTGCATCGCGGTGGAGGGCGAGGCTGTCGGCGGCGCTCACCAGCATCAGGACCGCCATGGCAATGAACGCGCCCTGGTAGGCGGCAATCTGGTCTGCGCCGAAGACCGGGGCGGTATCGAACAACCGCAGGAACAGGGCGCCCACCGCAATGCCTGCCCCTGCGGCCAGTTGGACCAGCGTGGCGGAAATGGCGTTGGCGGAGGGCAGCTCGTCCGGGATGATGTCCGCGTACTGCACTGAGGCGTAGGCGGAGAATCCTATGGAGCGGAACGCCCCGCTGAACAGAAGCAACGCAAAGATGATGGGTTCCGGTGTCTGCGGGGTCAGGAACGCGCAGAGGGCAAAGGTTGCCGCCGACGCAAGCGAGGCAAACACGAGCACCGGCTTGAAGCCAAAACGCCGAATGATGGGCGTGGTGGCTGGCTTGATGCCGATATTGCCGATGAACACGGCGGCCACCATCACCCCGGCCTTCAGGGGATCCCACCCGAACCCGTCCTGGAACATCAAGGGCAGCAGGAACGGGACGGAACTGATGGTCAGGCGGTAAATGAAACCACCCGTGGACGTCGCCCTGAACGTCCGGGTCCGGAAGACGCCGAGGTTGAACAGCGGCACGCGGGTCCTGCGCATCCACCAGACTGCACCTCCCAGCGAGAGGACTCCGGCGGCAACCACGACGGCGGCCAGCAGCCCGGGCGCGTGGCCGCCCAGGGTTTCCAGGCCCACCACCAAGGCACCAACGCCCAGCGTGGTCAGCAGCAGGCCAAACCAGTCCAGCTTGCGCTTGCCCTGAGGTTTAGTGCCCGGTACCAACCGGAGGGCTGCGATAAACGCCGCGATGCCCAGCGGCAGGTTGATGAGGAAGATCCAATGCCAGGACAGGAACGTGGTCAGGGCTCCGCCCACCATCGGAGCGAGGACGGGCGCAAGCAGGCCAGGCCACACCAGATAGGCGGTGGCACGCAGGAGCTCGGACTTGGGCGTGCCGCGGAGGACCACCAGGGTCCCGACCGGCACCATCATCGCCCCACCGGCTCCTTGGGCCACGCGGCTCAGCGTCAGCATGGTCAAGTCCTGGCTGAGTGCGCATAGCAAGGATGCGACCGTGAACACCGCGATGGCCGTGCAGAACACCGTTCGGGCGCCCATCCGCTCGGCCAGCCAACTGCTGAGCGGAATACCCATGGCCACGGTCACCAGGTATGCCGTCATGGTGATGTTGACATCCGCCGCAGCTACGGTGAAGTCTGAGGCGATACTGGGAATGGCCGTGGTCAGGACTGTGCCATCCAGGAACTCCATGAAAAACGTCGCCGCCACCAGCAAAGCCAGGCGTGGCTGCCAGGTGCCTTCCTGTCCTGCTGTGACGTCCGTGCTGCTGGAAGGTGTACTCATGACTTCCGTCCGGGATCTCTGGGGTGGTCCGCTCCGCTCATGCGGGTTTGCCTAGATCCTATAGAGGCAGAGTGGGAGCGATCACAACATGACGTTCATCGCAGGGGTTTCATTGCAGTTGGACGTTCATATCGGGCGTCCATACCGGGCACCCCGCAGCATCCCCGCGCTATTTCGGCGCTATCCCGCCTGCGCCAGGGCCAGTGGAAGCACCGCGCCGGCCCCAGCATGCCGAAGCGCTCCTCCCGCCACTGTCATGGTCCACCGTGAGTCGATCAGGTCATCCACCAGGAGGACAGGCTGTCCTTGCAACGCTGTCAATGCGTGGGCCAGCTCCGGGCCTACGACCAACCGGTCCCAGACTCCCGCGAGCCTGAAGGCACTGTTGCCGCCACGTGATCCCGTGGGTCCACCGAACTGGGGCTGGAGCTGACCCAGATACGGCATACGGCCGATGCCTGCGATTCCTTCAGCCAACGTCGCCACCAACTGCGGCTTGCTTCTTGAGGGAATACTGATTACAGCGGCGGGGCGCCCGGCTCCGCTCCACGGCGTTCCGCCTTCGGCCCCGGACCATTCGCGCAGCACCTGGACGCAGCCCTGCAACATGGCGGGGTCAACAGCGCGGTCTGTCGCTCCTGCTGCAAACAGCTCCCGCAGCGGACCTCCCCAGCCCAGATCAGTCAACCGCGCAAGGACGCGTCCTTCCGAAACGCTTGTGTCCGGCTTGATCTTTCCCTTCACCGCGACCCCCAGCCGGTCCATGCCACTGGGCCACTGCAGCCGGGGCTCCACTGCGACTCCTGCCCGGCGCAGCGTCTGGCCGGCTGTATCCATGGCGGAGTCGGCGATATCCGACGGGAACCAGCGGCCGGCGCAGTTGTCGCAACGGCCGCAGGGAGCAGCCGTAGGATCATCCAGCACCGACGTGATGAACTCCATGCGGCAACCGGCGGTGTCCTGGTAGATCACCATCGAGTCCTGCTCATCCACGCGGGCCTCCGCGATTCGGGCGTACCGCTCAGCATCGTAGCTCCAGGGGTGTCCTGTTGAGCGCCAGCCGCCTCCTACGCGTTCCACTGCTCCGTCCACGGCCAAAACCTTGAGGAGGAGTTCCAACGGGGTACGGCGAAGGTCCACCCTGGCTTCCAGTGCCACCGTGGACATGGCCGCACCTGCTTCCGACAGGACGTGCAGGACATCCGAGGCCTTTTCTTCGGAGGGCATGGACGCTGTCGCAAAGTACTGCCAGATCTCACGGTCCTCGGGTCCCGGAAGCAGGAGGACGTCAGCGTTTGCTGCGCCACGACCGGCGCGACCCACCTGCTGGTAGTACGCAACCGGGGACGACGGGGCGCCAAGGTGGACGACGAAGCCCAGATCCGGTTTGTCGAATCCCATTCCCAAAGCGGACGTGGCCACCAGTGCCTTGACCTGGTTGTCCTTAAGCAGTTGTTCGGCCCGCTCACGGTCCGCAGGATCAGTTCGGCCCGTATACGGAAGCACGTTGTGGCCGGCCTCGGACAACAGGCGGGCGGTATCCTCTGCAGCCGAAACCGTGAGCGCATAGATGATGCCGCTTCCCGGAAGGTCGCCCAAGTGCGTCAGAAGCCACCCAAGGCGGTCCCTGGAGTTGGCCAGCTTGAGGACGCCAAGCCGCAGGGACTCCCGCCCCAAGGCCCCGCGAATGGTCAGCACTCCTGCTCCGAGCTGTTCTTCAATATCGTGCACCACACGCGAGTTGGCTGTGGCGGTGGTTGCCAGCACGGGGACAGACCCCGGAAGTTGGGCGATGAGGTCCGCGATCCGGCGGTAGTCGGGCCGGAAGTCATGTCCCCAGTCCGAGATACAGTGGGCTTCATCAATGACCAGCAACCCCGTCCGGCGGATTAACTCCGGCAACTGGTTTTCCCTGAAGGCAGGGTTGGTCAGACGCTCCGGGGAGACAAGGAGTACGTCTACCTCGTCAGCGGCCAGCTGTGCCCTGACTGTGTCCCATTCAAGGGCGTTCGCGGAGTTGATTGCAACCGCACGGACCCCCGCCCGCGCCGCCGCCGCGACCTGGTCCCGCATCAGGGCCAGCAATGGCGAGACGATCAGCGTTGGACCTGCACCACGGCGACGCAGGAGCAGCGACGAGACGAAGTAGACCGCAGACTTCCCCCAGCCGGTCCTCTGCACCACCAGGGTCCTTCGCCCGGCATCAACCAGGGCTTCGACGGCCTCGAACTGCCCCTCGTGGAAGTCCGCCTCTGGATGTCCCACCAGCTCCCGGAGGCAGGCCAGGGCGTCCTGACGGGTAGATGTTTGCACGGAAGCGGCGGCGTTCGCGGGGTTATTGGCCATGGATTCCAGTATTCCAGCCAGCCCCGACAGCCATCACCCCGCAACCTGCCTATGTGGAAAACGGGTTTCCACAAGCACTCCTCCCGGTTCCTGCCGAGTTGCCCTCCCGCAGTAGGATTGAGCGCGTGACTAGCGAGCAGAACCAGAATTTTGACCTCTCGGCTTCCTTCAAGGCGTATGACGTCCGGGGAATCGTGGGGGAATCCATCACGGCTGAAATCGTTGAGGCCGTGGGTGCTGCCTTCGTTGATGTCCTTGGCATGGAAGGCCAAACCGTCCTGGTGGGCGGGGACATGCGCCCTTCCTCCCCGGAGTTCAGCCGGGCGTTTGCCAATGGTGCTGCCACCCGTGGGGCGGACGTGCAGCTGCTGGACCTTATTTCCACGGATGAGCTCTACTACGCCAGCGGCGCGCTCAACGCCGCCGGGGTCACGTTCACCGCAAGCCACAACCCGGCGGAGTACAACGGGATCAAGATGGCCAAGGCCGGTGCGGTGCCGATCTCCTCGGAAACGGGCTTGAAGGAGATCCAGGCCCTGGCAGAGGAATACTTGAACAGTGGTTCCATTCCTGCCGCTGCCGTGCGCGGGCAGATCGGTGTCCAGGATGTCTTGAAGGGTTATGCCGAGTACCTGCGCAAGCTGGTGGACCTGTCCGGTTCGCGCCGGTTGAAGGTCGTGGTGGATGCCGGCAACGGCATGGCCGGGCTGACCACTCCCGCGGTGCTCGGTGACAAGCTGTTGCCTGCCCTGCCCTTCGAGATCGTCCCGCTGTACTTCGAGCTTGATGGCTCTTTCCCCAACCACCCGGCCAACCCTTTGGAGCCGGAGAACCTCCGGGACCTGCAGGCAGCGGTGATCGAGCACGGCGCGGATATCGGCCTGGCCTTTGACGGCGACGCCGACCGTTGTTTCGTGATTGATGAGACCGGCCAGCCGGTGTCCCCGTCCGCGATCACCGCATTGGTGGCCCGGCGGGAGATCGCCCGGGCCAAGGCAGCCGGTGAAGAAACCCCGGTGATCATCCACAATCTGCTCACGTCCAAGGCTGTGCCCGAGCTTGTCGCCGCTGATGGCGGCCGCGCAGTCAGGACCCGTGTGGGCCACTCGTTCATCAAGGCCGTCATGGCCGAAGAAGGCGCAGTTTTCGGTGGCGAACATTCGGCCCACTTCTACTTCCGCGATTTCTGGAACGCCGACACCGGGATGCTTGCCGCGATGCACGTCCTCGCAGCGTTGGGTGAGCAGGACGGGCCACTGTCGGAGCTGGGCCGGCAGTATGAGCCCTATGTCTCCTCCGGTGAGATCAACTCCGAGATCGAAGACAAGGCCGCCGCGATCGCGCGCGTACGTGAAGACTTCGCCGCAGAAGACATCGACGTCGACACCATGGACGGGTCCACCTTCACCGCCAGGAACGGATCCTGGTGGTTCAACCTGCGCCCGTCAAACACCGAACCGTTCCTGCGCCTGAACGCCGAAGCCAAAGACCAGCCCACCATGGAAAAGATCCGCGACCGCGTCCTCGCCATCGTCAGGGGATAAGGAACACAGACCATGAGCCAAACACCTCAAGCAGCGGGGAATCCGGCCGAAGACCACACGCAAACCTCCACGCCCGGCGCGGAAGACGCCGGGATCGTCCAGGAGCGTGAACTCCGGGAGACCCTTGGGACAGCCCTGGGCACCGCGCAGGAACACCTGCTCCAGAACGGTGGGTTCCTTCCCTTCGGCATCACACTGTCCCATGACGGTGAACTCAGGATCGTCATGGTGACGCCCAACGAACCGGACGAGAACGGCGAGCTCGATGCCGGGCAGATGCTGGACGACGTTCAGCACCTCCTCCGCCAAGGCCGGGACGACTACCGCGCGGTAGCCATTGCCTACGACGTCACCCTGCCGGAACATGGATCGGACGGGATTACGGGAGCAGCGGAGCACCGCGACGGTGGCGTGCTGGCAGCGATAGTTCCCTATAGTGAAACAGAAGACGGGTTCACTTTTGGAGCAATGGAGCCCGACACCCACGAGCCGACGATCTGGGTGGACTAGACCTCGTCACGTAAGGGAAAGCCATGAAAATCAATGCTTTCGCGGATGTGAGCCTCCGCGCTGTCATGGTGCTTGCCGCCGCTCCGGACGGCACGTTGTTGACCACCCAGGCTGTGGCCAATGCCGTAGGCACTCCTTACAACCACGTCAGCAAAGCCATGGTCCGGCTGCGCGAGATGGGCTTGATTGATGTTGAGAGGGGCAGGCTCGGCGGCTCACGCTTGAACACCGCCGGCCGCCGGGCCACCGTCGGCCAGATCCTGAGGCAGCTTGACAGCCGCCAGGACCCGGCCGAGTGCCAGTCCCCCAATGGCGATTGCCCCCTCCTGACCGAGTGCGGGCTCCGCCATGCCATGAAACGTGCACGAGAAGCCTTCTACCGCGAGCTCGATGCCGTAGTCATTTCCTCTTTGCCCCATGCGCGCCAGATGGCTCCGGTCTTTCAAACCATCGGCCTGCGTCCCGAATTCCAACACGCGTCTGCAGGAGAACCGGCAACCTCACCACAGGCAGCCCCGGCCCTCCCGTCCTGATCGTCCCGCGCCGTCCTGATCGGCCGACCCCCTCCTGATCGGACCGCGCTTGGCGGACTCAACTTGCATAACCCTTCTACAGGGCGTAGAAATTGAGCTGTGAATACAAGCATTCCAAATACTTGTATTCGGATGGTCCGGACAACCCGGCCGGATACCAACGTCAGGAGAACCATGCTCTCGGAAAAATCCCGCCCCATCATTGAAGCCACTCTCCCACTGGTCGGATCACGGATAGGTGCCATCACCACAGACTTCTACAACCGCCTCTTCTCCGCGCATCCCGAGCTGCTGGACGGCCTGTTCAGCCGATCCAACCAGCGCTCCGGCGAGCAGCAGAAAGCGCTGGCGGGAAGCATCGCGGCGTTCGCCTCCCACCTGGTCAACAATCCAGGCACCCTTCCGGAGAGGGTTCTTTCGCGGATCGCCCACAAGCACGCATCCCTGGGTATCGTCGAGGAACAGTACGGGGTAGTTTACGAGCACCTTTTCGCAGCCATCGCGGCCGACCTCGCTGACGTCATCACGCCGGAAATCGCCGAAGCCTGGACCGAGGTTTACTGGCTCATGGCCGACGCCCTCATCAAGCTGGAAAAGGACCTCTATGCGTCCCAGGCCAACACCCACCTGTGGATGCCGTGGCGGGTGGTATCCAAGGAGGTGGCCGGCAAGGATTGCATGACATTCATCCTTGAACCTGCTGATGACACGCCGGTTACCGAAGCCAAGCCCGGCCAATACATCAGCGTCAAGGTGGCACTGCCGGACGGCCTCCGCCAGGTCCGCCAGTACTCACTCACCGGCGGCGCGGGAACCAGCCGGATCTTCACCACCAAACTCAACGACGGCGGCGAGGTGTCCACCGCCCTGCACACCGCCGTCGAACCTGGTGACGTCCTCGAGATTTCCAACCCGTATGGCGAAATCACGCTCAAGGACGGGGAGGGACCGGTTGTCCTTGCCTCGGCGGGAATCGGATGCACCCCGACGGCGTCGATCCTGCGCTCGCTCGCAGACGCCGGATCGGACCGCGACATCCTGGTCCTCCACGCCGAGCGGTCCATGGACAGTTGGGCCCTGAGCGGCCAGATGACTGCGGACGCCGCGAAGATCGATGCCCGGTTGCACCTCTGGCTGGAGTCCCCGGAACCCGGAGCCAACGCCGGCTTCATGTCGCTGCGCGAGGTGGACCTGCCGGCCGGCGCCTCGCTCTACTTGTGCGGGCCGCTGCCTTTCATGAAGAAGATCCGCGACGAAGCGATTGAAGCCGGCATCCCCGCCACCCGCATCCATTACGAGGTTTTCGGACCGGACGTCTGGCTTGCCAACTAGAAAAACCAACGACGGCGGCCTGTCACCTTTCCAGCGAAAGGTGACAGGCCGCCGTCGTTCACTTAGGGACGCCGTTGTCCCTAAGAGGTCTAGGCCAGACGCTTCTTGAGGCCGTCCAGTTCAGACTGCAGTGCTGCCGGGAGCGAACCGCCGAAGTTGGCGAACCATTCCTCGATGGAAGCCAGCTCTGCAGCCCACTCGTCAGCGTCAACGCGGACCGCTGACTCAACCTCGGCCGGGGTCATGTCCAGGCCCTCAAGGTCGATCGAGTCTCCGGTCGGGACGAAGCCGATCGGGGTCTCCACGGCGTCGGCCTTCCCTTCAAGGCGCTCGATGGCCCACTTGAGCACGCGTGCGTTGTCACCGAATCCGGGCCAGGCGAAGCCACCCTCGGCCGTGCGCCGGAACCAGTTGACCAGGAAGATCTTCGGCAGTCGCCCGGGGTTGCCCTTGGCCGACAGGTTGACCCAGTGGTTCAGGTAGTCGCCCGCGTCGTAACCGATGAACGGGAGCATGGCCATGGGGTCGCGGCGGACAACGCCAACGGCGCCGGCGGCAGCAGCAGTGGTCTCCGACGAAAGGGTGGAGCCCATGAAGATGCCGTTGGACCAGTCGCGGGCCTCGGTGACCAGCGGGATGGTGGTCTTGCGGCGGCCACCGAACAGGATTGCCGAGAGCTCCACACCGTCGGGGCTGTAGTACTCGTCCGCCAGCATATCGATCTGGTCGATCGGCGTGCAGAAGCGTGAGTTCGGGTGCGCAGCCGGGGTTTCCGAATCCGGAGTCCAGGAGTTGCCCTGCCAGTCGGTCAGGTGCGCCGGGGTCTCCTCGGTCATGCCTTCCCACCAGACTCCACCGTCGTCGGTCAGCGCGACGTTGGTGAAGATGCTGTTGCCCTTGGCGATGGCGCGCATGGCGTTGGGGTTGGTGCCCCAGCCGGTGCCCGGAGCGACGCCAAACAGGCCGGCTTCAGGGTTGACGGCCCGGAGTTCGCCTTCCTTGCCGAAGCGCATCCACGTGATGTCGTCGCCAAGGGTCTCCACCTTCCAGCCCTTGATGGTGGGATCGAGGAGCGCAAGGTTGGTCTTGCCGCAGGCGGACGGGAACGCAGCGGAGACGTAGTACGTCTTCTGTTCCGGGGAGGTCAGCTTGAGGATCAGCATGTGCTCTGCCAGCCATCCCTCATCGCGGGCCATCACGGAGGCGATGCGGAGTGCGTAGCACTTCTTGCCCAGCAGGGCGTTTCCGCCGTAGCCGGAACCGAAGGACCAGATGGAGCGCTCTTCAGGGAAGTGCACGATCCACTTCTCCGGGTTGCAGGGCCAGGCAACATCGGCCTGGCCGGGCTCCAGCGGAGCGCCAAGGGAGTGCAGGGCCGGCACGAAGAAGGCGTCGGTCTGTGTGATGCGCTCGAGGACATCCGAGCCGATGCGGGCCATGATGCGCATGGAGGCCACCACGTAGGCGGAGTCGGTGATCTCAACGCCGAACTTGGGGTCTTCGGCATCCAGGTGGCCCATGACGAATGGAATGACGTACATGGTGCGGCCGCGCATGGAGCCGGCGAACAGGCCGCGAAGCTTCTTCTTCATCTCCTCCGGCGCCATCCAGTTGTTGGTGAAGCCGGCATCGCGCTCGTTTTCGGAGCAGATGAAGGTCTGCTCTTCAACACGGGCAACGTCTGCGGGATCGGAGAACGCGGCAAAGGAGTTGGGGAACGTCTCGGGGTTCAGGCGCTTCAGAGTTCCAGCCTCGACGAGCTCGTCGGTCAGCTTCTTGTTCTCTGCTTCGCTGCCGTCAACCCAGTGGATGCGGTCCGGCTGGGTCAGTTCAGCAACTTCCTCAACCCAAGCCAGCAGGCGTGCATGCGTAGTAGGTGCCTTCTCAAGCAGCGGCAGTCGCGCCAGATCGCCCATTGCGGTTCCCTTCCTCGGGTTCAGTGGTGTGTCCTAAACGATAGGGGCCGCGGACCAGACCATTGGGCTTGTCAGACATCTGATCTGCAAAGGAGCGAAGAGCAAAACCCCGGGAATTCAAGGATCTTGGCTTCGAGGAAGCGCATTTAAGTGACAAAGGTCACGTAGACCGGTCTAGTTGCGCAGATTACAGCTTCTCGATTTGGAACTTCACATGAACTTCTGTAAAGTTTATTGAGGTTCGAGGGGGTCAGAGAAACAGACCGCCGCGAATCACGCGAAATGCGCCCATAGCTCAGCTGGATAGAGCGTCTGTCTACGGAACAGAAGGTCAGGGGTTCGAATCCCTTTGGGCGCACAAATGAAGACCCGCACCGGTTCGCCGGTGCGGGTCTTTTTCTTTCCCCTGCGTACTAACCCGAGCACCCAACCAGGTCGCAGTTGTGCGCGTTTTGAGCCCGGCAAAGTCAAGTGGTGGGAGCAACGCTGGGGTTTAGGCCGCTGTTTGTAGCAGCTGGTTGAGTTGGTTCGCTGGGGTACTGAGGTTGAGAGTGGGTCTGGGTCTGCGGTTCAGTTTTGCCGCGACGAGCCGTAGGTCTTCGGCGGTGTGGACTGAAAGGTCTGTGCCTTTTTCGAACCAGAACCGCAGGAGCCGGTTGGTGTTTTCGTTGGTGCCCCGCTGCCAGGGCGAGTGCGGGTCGCAGAAATACAGGGTCGTTTCGAGGGCCGTCTGGATTTTTGCGTAGTCGGCCAGTTCGGTGCCGCGGTCCCAAGTTATCGATCGGCGCAGGTGATCCGGGAGGGAAGCCATTTCCCGGATCATCGCCGCAGCAACGGTTTCTGCGGTGTGGTCCCCTGGCAGGTGCAGCAGGATCGTGAACCGGGTTGAGCGTTCCACCAGGGTTCCGATAGCGGTGCCGTTCGTTCCGATGATCAGATCACCTTCCCAATGCCCGGGTACTGCCCGGTCTTGGACCTCGGCGGGGCGTTCACTGATCTTGAAGGCCTCTTTGTACGGGCTGTTGGCGCGGCGGTCAGTGGTGTGGGGGACGCGTTGTTTGCGTTTGAGGCTGAGCTTTTCGGCCAGGTCCGCCCGCAGGTTCCCGCGGGTTTGGACGTAGAGGGCCTGATAGATCGTCTCGTGGCTCACTTGCATAGTCTGATCGTCGCTGAAGTAATACGCCAACATCGAGGAGATCAGCTTCGGGCTCCACCCGTCATCCATCCAGAGGGCAATCAGCCGGCACAAATCCTCTTCCTCAACCAGCTTCAAGGGCTTGGGTCGGCGCCTGTTCTGATGCGCTTTGGCGTGAGCGGCCGAAGCGTAGTACCTCCCGTCCGCGGACGTGTGTCGCTTGACCTCCCGCCAGACCACGGACTTGTCACGACCGATAGCCGCACCGATCTTGGCGTAACTGAGCCCCATCCCCACACCCATCTGGATCATGCCCCGCTCTTCCAGGTTCAAAGCCCGGCCAGGACCCGTAGCTGACGGCGCAGGATCGGCAAGACCCCCAACAGCACCTCTGTTCACACTCATCATCAGGCCAGACTGCGCCCACCAATTCGCCCCGGACTTATGAACCGCGCCGACACGCCGTGCAGCACTGCGAACAGGCCACCCGGCACACACCAAATCAACAAACTCCCTGCAGGCATTCAGAGAAAACACTTTGACCACGAGACGCTCCATCAATCAGAGCGTTGCAACGACCCTATGACTTTGCCCCCGCTAAACGCGCACAAATGCGACCTGGTTGGGTGCTGACGGCGTAGGTAAAGGCACGACGGCGGCGCCCGGGTCAGGTGCCTTGCCTTGCCGTCGGCGGTCCGCGGGGTTAGGGCCCGTCGCTCCGCGGGGTTAGGGCCCGGCTCTCCACGAGGTCAGGGCTCGAAAGGCGTTGGCGGCGTATATCCCCGGCGGCGTGCCCCGGGGACCGGCTGGACCGGCGGAGCTTCTCCCACAACGTTCGTCAGCGTCCCAAGTCGCTCCACGGTCAAGCTCACAACATCCCCAGGCACAAGCGCGGGCGGCGTCAGGGAACCCTGCCAGCCCCAGAATTCCGCCAGACACCCGCCACCACTGGTTCCAGAGCCCAGGATGTCCCCGCGCCGGACCCAGGTTCCCCTGCTGGCGTAGGCCACCAGCTCGGGGAATGACCACGCCATGTTGGCCAAGGAATCGGCAGCCAGGACCTCCCCGTTGATGGCCACTGACATGGCCAGCTTCAAGAAGCCATCCGAAACAACATCCGCCAACTCATCCTTGGTCACAAAGAGCGGCCCCAAGGACGTCGCCGTGTCCTTGCCCTTCGCCGGACCCAGCCCAACCGTCATCTCGGCACGCTGGAGGTCCCGGGCTGACCAGTCATTGAGGATCATGTACCCGGCGATGTGCTCCTCTGCTTCCTCCACGGACAGGTTGAACCCGTCTTTTCCGATGACTGCCGCCACCTCAAGTTCACAGTCGAACTGCTGCGATCCCGGCGCCACCGGAACCACACCGTTGTGACCTATTGCGGCATGCGGGTTGGTGAAATAGAACGCCGGAGCCTCAAACCACGCCGGAGGAACGCCCTTGTCCAACGCCACGGAACGCAATGCGCCAACCGTATGCTGCTCGAACGTGATGAAGTCCCTGATGGAGGTCACATCAAAGGGCGGCAGGAGTTCGGACCCCAAATCCACAGCATCACCGGACGGGACAGTCCAAGGCCGTTCCAGGACGTCGAAAACGTTCAGCCCCTCCTCCTCAAAAAGCCGCCCCGCAACCAAGGTGTCGTCTGCCAGCCCGAGGCGCGGAACGCCGTCGTGCATTAACCGGAAGAACTTCACGCCACGGCCTCGTCATCGAGAATCGCTACCGCCCGGGTCCAGCCGGCGGAGGCACCGTGGATTTTTACGGGGAAGCAGGAGATCCGGAATCCGGTACTGGGCAGGACCTCCAGATTGTGCAGTTTCTCGATGTGGCAGTAGCCGATCTCCATACCGGCCTTGTGGCCTTCCCAGATGAGGGAGCTGTCGCCGGTCTCGATGTACCGCTTGGCCGTGTGGATGAAAGGAGCGTCCCAGCTCCAGGCGTCGGTGCCCGTAACCCTGACGCCACGGCTGGTGAGGAAGAGTGTCGCCTCCCGACCCATGCCACAGCCTGTGGAGAGGTAGTCGTCCATGCCGTACCTCGAGCCTGCGGCCGTGTTGACCACCACGATATCCCCGGGTGCCAACTCGTGGCCGATCCTTGCAAGTTCAGTCTCGACATCTGCCGCAGTGGCGACGTATCCGTCGTCCAACGCGCGGAAGTCGAGCTTCACTCCCCGGCCGAAGCACCATTCCAAGGGGACTTCATCGATGGTGATGGCCCGGGCTCCGCCATCCATTGTGGAGGCGTAGTGGTATGGGGCGTCCAGATGGGTACCCGTATGGGTGGTTGCCGTTACCCGCTCGATGGCCCAGCCTTCTTCGCCGGGCAGATCGGCCTCGCCCATGCCGGGAAAGTAGGAAACAAGATCCTTCGCAGTTTGCCTGTGCGTGAAGTACTGGATTTCCGGAGTGAGTCCCGGCGGGTCGGAGGCGATGTTCGCCTTAAGGCTGACGGAAAGATCTATGAGCTTAGGCATGGTGCGCCGGTTCCTTCTGTTCGTTGTGGATAGCTTGCGGAGCAGCGCCCGTCCGCGGCAGGAAGAACATGAGCGCCCCGCCTGCAAGGAACACCGCGCCGGAAAGGATGAGCCCTGATGAAAAGCCCCAGGAAGCGGCGATTCCTCCCATCGCCAACGGCGCGAACGCTGCGATGCCACGGCCGATGTTGAAGCAGAATCCGGCCCCCGTCGTACGGATCCTGGTGGGGTACAGCTCGCCGAGATAGGACCCGAAAAGGCCCGCGAAGGTCATGAAGAACGCGTACAGCGGCCCCATCCAGAGCAGGACTGATTGGTTGGTGACCAGTCCGTAGAGGGGAATCAGGAGTCCGGTGCCTGTGAGGGAGAGGATGATCGCGTTGCGGCGCCCGATCCTGTCCGCCACCCAGCCGAAGGCGAGATAGCCAAGGAACATCCCCAGGTTCAGGATGGTCATGAACACGCTCACTTGCCGGGGATCCAGACCGCGCTCCGTTGACAAGTAGCTCGGCATCCACGTCGACGCACCGTAGAACCCCACAAAGGCGCAAACAGCCACGAGGGTGGCGATGATGGTGCGTCGCCGGTACGGACCCGTGAACAATTCCCTGGTGGTCACGTTGCCGGATTCGCCCTCGACGGCGGAAAGCCGCACCGCGCGCTCGTCCAGCCAAGCCTTCGACTCGGGAAAGAAGAACACCACCATGAGCAGCGGCAGCAACGCGGACAGGCCCGTCACCAGGAACAACAGCCTCCAGTCCGGCATGAATACACCGGCGACCAAGGCTGCAGTGGCTCCGCCGAGAGGGTACGCCGCCAGGACGAACGCAACAGCCCGGCCACGCTGCGATGGAGGCCATGACTCCACGATGTAGGTCGACAGTACGGACCATACGCCGCCGAGCCCGATGCCGGCCAGGAAGCGGAGGGCCACGAAAACCCCGTAGTTGGGCACGACGAACAGGGCGGAGGTCAGTGCCACAAACACCGTCATGGACACGATGAGGGCAAGCCGACGGCCCCGGTTATCGGCCAGCCATCCCGTAATGACGCTGGAGCAACCCATGCCCAGGAGTGTTGCGGTTGCCAGCAGTCCCCCGGCTTGGGGCGTCAGGCCCAGCTCTTTGGTAATGGCCGGGAGGGCGAAGGAGAGCACAGCGATTTCGAGGGCATCGAAGAGGTAGATCACGAATGACCCAAGGAGGATGAACCATTTGGTTCCACGTCTCATGGTGGAAATCCCTTCTGAAGCGGGCAACGGTGCCCGACGCGAAACAGAACTTATACACCCGTTCAGTTTCTGTTGGGATAGAATTTATACATCCATTCAACTTGTGTCAATGGATGCCGGGCAAGGCGAGATAGGGTGGAGCGCATGTCCACAGAAGTGCAGGGAAACACCGCGGGAACGCGCAGGCGGGAGCAGATCCTGGATATCGCCGTCAGGATGTTTGCGGACCGCGGCTTCGAGGCGACTACCATGCGCGCCGTCGCGGAAGAGATCGGAACGACCGCTCCGCTGGTGATCTACCACTTCGCCACCAAACTGGATCTCTACAGGGCCGTGTTCGCCCGCTACCAACACCTCAACGAGGAGCGCCGCAGGGAGGTCCTCGGGGTGGACACCTCAGCCCCGGATGCCCTTGAGAAAATCGTCGAAGCCTTCCTCCTGCCAACGTTGAAGGCCCAGGAGACCCCGGACGGCAAGCTTTTCGCGCGTCTGGTCCTTCGCGAGGCTTCGGATCCCGCTGCCTACGAGCGCGGCATCCTTGCCGATTACTTCGACCCCATGGCCCGCGACTTCATCAAAGTGATGCGCCAGGTCCTCCCTGACAAGCCCGCAGGGTTCCACGAGTGGGCCTACCTGTTCGGCGTCGGTGCATTGACGGGCACGGCCCTCCCCCATCGGATCGCCGCGCTCTCTGACATCGGAAACATCAACGATTTCCGGTACGACTACCTTCGCGCGGTCCTCGTGGCCGGTTGGCGCGGCACCCCACCCAAGTAGGTCGCATTAGTGCGCGTTTTGACGGCTCAAAACGCGCTTAACTGCGACCCAGTTGGGTGACGGGGGCGGGAAGGTGACGGGCGCGCAGAAACGGAAGCGGCCGCCGTCGCACTTTGGTGAAAAGTACGACGGCGGCCCTTGTGTTGGGTGCGTTACTCGCCCACGGCTTCGCTGATGCGGCGGCGGATGCCGTCGAAGTGGCGGTTGAGGAGTTCAGCAGCCAGGACCTTGTCTCCCTTGGCGACGGCCGCGTAGATGTTGCGGTGGATCGCCGCAGTTTTCACCAAGTCCTCATTACCGGCACCGATCTCCACGTGGATCTTCCGGTAGACCTTCCAGAAAACGCCCATGAGGTTGATGAGCAGTTCGTTGTTGAGGGGTTCGAAGAGGCGGCGGTGGAACTCTGCGTCGGCTGCCACGAAGTTCTCCCCGGCGGCGGCAAGCTCTTCCATTTGCTTGACGGATTCCTCGATGGAGGACAGCTGCCCGGGGGTCATGACGTCGATGGAGGAACCAATCAGGCCGGATTCCAGTGCCTGGCGGACGTCCACGAGTTGCAGTGCTTCGAGGCCCTGGTGGCGAAGGGACAAACGGCCGCGGAAGGTGAGTCCGTCGGCGAGCGCATCGAAGTTACTGGGGGCGACGAACATGCCAAAACCATGCCGGATCTCAATGACGCCAAGCGCCTGCAGAACCTTGAGGGACTCGCGCAGGGTGTTCCGGCCAACGCCAAGGGCTACTGACAGTTCGCTCTCCGTCGGCAAAGGATCGCCCGCCTCAAGCTCGCGCTCAAGGATCAGCTCCATAATGTCCGACTGCAACGCACGCAGCCGGGCCTGTGCGCTGAACCGCGCCTGCGGAACCACACCGGAAGTTGTCATGGCGCTCTCCTTGCCAAGGCACCCGTGAGCCGGCGGTGCCGGGCAGGTGCGGTGTTAATATTGAGGCGAGCTTAGTGCCCACCACAGAATGACTGACTCGCAACATACAATATCGGATGTCCCATGTCCTTGATAAGTATGTCGCGGGAATTCGCAGGAATTCCCGCCAATGCTGCCTTTGGCCATTGATCGCTGACCAGGGGCACGCCCTCCTTGCACCGAATCTCGCTTGACGTTCCGTTGTGACCGCCCTTACAGTTTCACTACGAGCATCGGACGTCCTACATCCGATAACCCACATAACTCGAATGGTGAGGCACCCTATGAGCAAGACGATCAACAGCCTGCCGCTGGTCAACGACGCCAGCCGCCGGAACTTCCTGAAGCTAAGCGGCGCAGTTGGTGCAGCGGCCGCCTTCACGGCAACCCTTTCTGCGTGCGGCGGTGCTGCCAGCACCACCACGAGCAACCAGAACAACACTGCAGCAGTCAACAAGGACCTCATCATCGAGGCGGGCATCTCCTACGCCCTCTCCACGGGTTTCGATCCGCTGAGCTCCTCCGGCGCAACGCCCATGGCAGCCAACCTGCACATCTTCGAAGGCCTCATCGAACTGCACCCGGCTACGCGTGAGCCGTACAACGCACTGGCCGCGGCCGACCCCAAGAAGCTCAACGACACCACCTACCAGGTGACCATCCGCGACGGCGCCAAGTTCCACGACGGCTCCCCCGTCACCACAGAGGACGTAGCCTTCTCCTTCACCCGAGTGATGGACCCGGCCAACAAGTCCCTGTTCTCCCAGTTCATCCCGTTCATCCAGGACGTCAAGCCGGTGGACGCCAAGACGGTGGAATTCACCCTCAAGTACGCCTTCCCGGGCTTCGGGCCGCGCATCTCCGTGGTCAAGATTGTCCCCAAGGCTCTTGCCACGGACCTCAAGGCCTTCGACGCCAAGCCGGTGGGTTCCGGCCCGTACAAGCTGGTCTCCGCGGTCAAGGACGACAAGATCGTGTTCGAGGCTTTCGCCGACTACAACGGCCCCAAGCCTGCGTTGGCCAAGGGGATGACCTGGCTGCTCCTTTCGGACGCCGCAGCCCGCGTCACCGCCGTCCAGTCCGGCCGGGTCCAGGCCATCGAGGACGTTCCCTACCTTGATGTCGACGGACTGAAGTCCAAGGTCAAGGTTGAGTCGGTCCAGTCTTTCGGCCTGCTGTTCCTGATGTTCAACTGCGCCAAGGCTCCGTTCGACAACAAGCTGGTCCGCCAGGCCCTGCACTACGGCCTGGACAAGGAAGCCATCATCAAGAAAGCCCTGTTCGGCAATGCGAAGGCCGCCAGCTCCTACTTCCAGGAAGGCCACCCGGACTACGTCAAGGCCAAGAACGTCTACGGCTACGATGCTTCCAAGGCCGCGGACCTGCTGAAGCAGGCCGGCGTCACCAACCTCGAATTCGAACTCCTGACCACGGACACGGCATGGGTCAAGGACGTTGCGCCGCTGATCCTCGAATCCTGGAACAAGATTCCCGGCGTCAAGGTCACCGTCAAGAGCCTCCAGTCCGGCGCCCTGTACAGCGACCGCGTGGGCAAGGGCGACTACTCGGTCGTGGCCGCCCCCGGCGATCCTTCTGTCTTCGGCAATGACGCGGACCTGCTCCTGAGCTGGTTCTACTCCGGCTCCACCTGGATGGGAAAGCGCGCCTTCTGGACCGCTCCGGAGCGCACCAAGCTGCAGGACCTCATGAACAAGGGTTCACAGGCGTCAGGCGACGACGCCAAGAAGACGGTGGGCGAGATCGTGGACCTGGTTTCCGAAGAAGTTCCGCTCTACCCGATCTTCCACCGCCAGCTGCCCAGCGCCTGGGACGAGAAGAAGCTCAACGGCTTCAAGCCGCTGCCCACCACGGGCCTGTCGTTCGTCGACGTCGGACGTACCGCCTAGGCGGTCCCCCAGACCTTTGCGGGGCCCGCTGAACGCGCTAAAACCCCCACATAACGCGCACAGCGGGCCACGCAAACCCCTATCAACCGGAGAACAAATTGGTCACGATATTGCGTCTGCTCGGCCGCAGACTTGCAGCATTGCCATTGATGATCCTGGGCATCACGTTGCTCGTCTTCCTCGTCCTGCAGGCCGCACCCGGCGACCAGGCCAGCTCGGCCCTCGGTGACGGCGCCAGCGAAGAAGCCAAGCAGCAGTACCGCCAGGACAACGGCCTCAACGATCCGCTCATCCTGCAGTACTTCCGCTTCCTCGGAAAGCTGCTCCAGTTCGACCTCGGTGTCACCACTCCCCCGGCAAAGTCGGTCGCTTCCATGATCGGCTCGGCCTTCCCGCTGACGCTGCAGCTCACGTTTCTGGGTGTCCTGATCGCCATAGTGGTATCGCTCGCGTTCGGCATCGTCGGCGCTCTCTACCGGGACAAGTGGCAGGACCAGCTGGTGCGTGTCTTCTCGATCGCCGCAATCGCTACGCCGTCGTTCTGGCTCGGCATCCTCCTTATCCAGTGGTTCGCACTCGGCGAGAACCCGATGTTCCCCTCGGGCGGCATTGCGACGCCGGAATCCGGCTTCGGCGGTTGGCTTAACTCGATGGCCCTGCCGGCCCTGGCACTCGGCATTCCGGTGTCAGCCTCGCTGATCCGCGTTGTCCGGACATCCATGGTGGAAGAACTCGACCGCGACTACGTCCGTACCGCCATCGGCAACGGAGTGCCTTACCGGGAGGTCGTCTCCAAGAACGTGCTCCGCAACGCCCTCGTCACTCCGGTGACCGTGCTGGGACTTCGCGTCGGCTACCTGCTGGGTGGCGCCGTCGTGATTGAAATGATCTTCGCCCTGCCCGGCATGGGCCAGCTGATCCTCAACGGCATCACCAACCTGGACGTCAACCTGGTCCAGGGTGTGGTGCTCACCATCTCGGTCACCTTTGTTCTGGTGAACATCGTGGTGGACCTTCTTTACCTGCTCATCAACCCCCGAATCAGGACGGTATAGCTCATGCGCAGCAAGCTCGCAGAACGGCTAAGCGCCCCGGGCCTTCGTTTCAAGGCCTTGCCTTGGGGATCCCGTATCGCCCTGCTCTTCCTCATCATCATCACCCTCGCGGCCATTTTTGCGCCGGTCCTTGCACCGCACGACCCGCTGGAGACCTTCATCCCGGCAACTCCCCCGGGCGCCGAACACTTCTTCGGAACGGACCGCCTGGGCCGCGACATCTTCTCGCGCCTCCTCTTCGGCGCACAGTCCTCGCTCATGATCGGCCTGGGCGCTGTTGGCCTGGCGATCCTGGTGGGCGCCCTCCTGGGCTCCTTCGCCGCGACGTCCAGCAAGTCGGTCAACGAGATCATCATGCGGATCATGGACATCCTCATGGCCTTCCCGGGTATCGCCCTGGCCGCCGTGCTGCTGGCTGCCTTCGGCAACTCGGTCCCGACCATCATCATCGCGATCGCCATCATCTACACGCCGCAGCTTGCCCGGGTGGTCCGTGCCAACGTCCTGGCCCAGTACGGCGAAGACTACGTCCGTGCCGAGCGCGTGATCGGTGCCGGCCGGTTCTACATCCTGGTCAAGCACATCGTCCGCAACACGGCGGCTCCGGTGCTCGTGTTCGCCACGGTCATGGTGGCCGACGCCATCATCCTGGAAGCCTCCCTGTCCTTCCTGGGCGCCGGCGTGCAGGATCCCGCTCCGTCCTGGGGCAACGTGATTTCCTATGGCCGCAACCTCGTGTTGTCCGGTGGCTGGTGGGCCACCACGTTCGCCGGCCTGACGATCCTGTTGACCGTCTTGTCCCTGAATATCCTCGCCGAGGGCCTCACCGACGCCATGGTCAACCCGAAGCTGCGCAAGGCTCCGGTAGTGAAGGACGACGACGGCTCCTCCGCTTCCGTGGCCGTGGACACCGAGGTTGCCACATCAGTCGCGCAGCCTTCCGTAGTTGAGGAGCACGAGCTCGACGGCGTCCGCGCGGCTTCCGGACTCAGCGACGCCGATGATCGTGGCCAGGCAGCGGTGCTCACCGATGTGCGCCTGGCCGCCACCAACCCGCACGCACTCCTGGACCGTGAACTGGAACTCCTGGCCTCGATCGAAGCGAAGCGCACCGACCGCCTTCCGCAGGTCCCGGCAGGCGCACGCACTGTCCTTGAGGTGAAGAACCTGTCCATCCGTTTCCCCGGACGATTCGGCGACATCCCGATCGTGGACAACGTCTCCTTCACGGTCCGGGAGGGCGAGACCATGGGTCTGGTTGGCGAGTCCGGCTGCGGCAAGTCCATTACCTCCCTCGCCGTCATGGGTCTGCTGCCGAAGACTGCCCAGGTGACTGGCTCCATCGTCTTTGACGGCAAGGAATTGCTGGATCCCAAGTCGCAGCACAGCAACCCTAAGGCCTACGTGGGCCTCCGCGGTGAGCAGATCGCCATGGTCTACCAGGATGCGCTGAGCTCCCTGAATCCCTCCATGAAGATCAAGGAGCAAATGGAGCAGCTCACCAAACGCGGCGGTCGGAAGACTCCCGCCGAGCTGCTGGAAATGGTCAAGCTGGACCCCGTCCGGACGCTTGCGAGCTATCCCCACGAGCTCTCCGGTGGCCAGCGCCAACGCGTGCTCATTGCCATGGCTTTGTCCCGTTCACCAAAGATCGTCGTTGCCGACGAACCCACAACCGCGCTGGATGTCACGGTCCAGAAGCAAGTGGTGGACCTGCTCAATGAACTCCGCGAACAACTCGGCTTCGCCATGGTTTTCGTCAGCCACGACCTCGCATTGGTGGCCTCCCTGGCCCACCGCATCACGGTCATGTACGCCGGACAGGTAGTGGAGTCCGCCCAGGCATCGGAGCTGCTGCAGAACCCCAAGCACGAGTACACCCGGGGCCTCTTGGGCGCAGTACTCTCCATCGAAGCCGATGCTGCCAGGCTGCACCAGATCCCCGGCACGGTACCCTCCCCGCGCGACTTCGCCTCCGGGGACCGCTTCGCCGCCCGCTCTTTGCGGGCGGACGCCGACCCCAACCAGAAGCTGGTCCTCACATCGGTTGCCTCCGCGAACGGGAACGATGCCGACCACTACTGGGCGAGCCACCTGAAGGAGGACGCGAAGTGAGTTCCACACCAGTCATAGAGCTCAAGGACGTCAAGGTCTACCACAGGGCACGTACCGGCGGATTGTTCCGTCCCAACATCGTCAAAGCCGTCGACGGCGTGGACTTCACTGTCAGCCGTGGCGAAACGATCGGCATCGTCGGTGAGTCCGGCTGCGGCAAGTCCACCCTGGCGTCAGTGCTCGTGGGACTCCAGCCGCCGACGTCGGGACAGGTCTTGTTCCACGGCAAGCCGGCCATCAAGCGCAACGCAGCCATGCGACGGGACTTTGGCCGCTCGGTATCGGTGGTGTTCCAGGACCCGTCAACTGCCCTGAACCCCCGCATGACCATCCAGGACATCCTCACCGATCCACTCCAGATCCACGGCATCGGAACGGCCGCAAGCCGGGCCGCCAAGGTCAAGGAACTGTTGGCGCTGGTTGGTTTGCCGCAATCGGCGGCGGAAGTGACGCCGTCGCAGGTTTCCGGCGGCCAGCGCCAGCGTGTGGCGATCGCCCGTGCCCTGGCGCTGGACCCGGACATCATCGTGGCGGATGAACCGACGTCGGCCCTGGACGTTTCGGTACGCGCTCAGGTGCTGAACCTGCTCTCCGACCTGAAGACCCAGCTGAACCTCGGCATGGTCTTCATCTCGCACGACATCCAGACCGTCCGGTACGTCTCGGACCGCATCTGCGTCATGTACTTCGGCAAGATCGTCGAGCAAGGTTCAGCCGCGCAGGTCTTCGACAACCCCGGCAACGACTACACCAAGAAGCTGCTTGGCGCCGCGCCCAGCCTGCTCCACATCTAGCTTTTCCTTTCACCAGTTACCAACAACGGAGATTTCTGTGTCCACTCAGTTCCAGGGCGTCATTCCCCCGGTCATCACCCCCCGCCACGCCGACGGCAGCCTCGACACCGCGTCGTTGAAGAACGTCACCAAGCACCTGATCGACGGCGGTGTGTCCGGACTTTTCGTGCTGGGATCCTCCGGCGAAGTCCCCTACCTCACCAATGAAGAACGCGAGCTGGTGGTCACCACCATCGCCGACGCAAACGCCGGGGCCGTCCCGCTGATCGTGGGCGCCAACGAGCAGACCACCAACCGCGTGATCGAGGAAGCCCGCAAAGTGGTGGACCTCGGCGCGGACGCGATCGTGGTCACGTCCATGTACTACGCGATCGGCAACGTCGCGGAAACCGAGACGCACTTCCGCAATATCCACGAAGCCATCCAGAAACCGATCTTCGCCTACGATGTGCCCGTCCGCACCCACTTTAAGCTGCCCACCGACCTCCTGGTCCGCCTTGGCCGCGATGGCGTGATTGCCGGCGTCAAGGACTCCTCCGGTGACGACGTGTCCTTCCGCCAACTGCTCCTTGCAGCCCGGGAAATCCCGAACTTCGACATCTTCACTGGCCACGAAGTGGTGGTGGACGGCGCGCTCCTGGGCGGGGCGCAGGGCGTAGTTCCCGGCCTGGGCAACGTGGACCCGGCGGGCTACCGTCGTCTCTTCGACGCCGCGCAGGCCGGCGACTGGGCTCTCGCGGCAAGGGAACAGGACCGGCTGGCCGACGTCTTCGAGATCGTCTACACCCCGGGCGGCCGCGTCTCCGGTGGTGCCGCCGGCCTGGGAGCTTTCAAGACGGCGCTGCAGGTGATGGGCGTTATCGAGTCCAACACCATGAGCTCGCCGATGCTGTCCCTGAACGAGTCCGAGACTGCCGCGATCCGCGAAATCCTGGAACGCAACGGACTGGTCTGACCTCTCGTGACCGCTCTCCTGGCCCAAGCGACCCACGTGATCGGCGTTGACCTCGGCGGCACCAAAACTGCCGCCGGGGTTGTCTCCCCATCAGGTGACGTGCTGGCCTCGGACACCATTCCGACGCTCAACCGTGCCGGTGGCGAAGCGATCCTTGATGCCACCGCAACGCTGATTATGGGCTTGGTGGAACGCGCCGCCGACGCCGGACTGACCGTGTCCGGCGTCGGCGTCGGTTCCGCAGGGGTCATCGACGCTGCTGCCGGAACCGTTGTCTCGGCGACCGACGCCATTCGCGGCTGGGCCGGGACGGTGCTCGCCGGTGGCTTGTCCTCGCGGCTCGGGCTGAACGTCCGCGCCGTCAACGATGTCCACGCCCACGCCCTGGGCGAAGCCCTGGCTCGGTGCCGCAGCCGGTACCTCGAGTTCGCTCATGGTGGCGTTCGGGACGGGCGTTGGCGGGAGCTTTGTCCTGCACGGTTCACCCGTACTGGGGCACCGCTTCGTCGGCGGGCACGTGGGGCATTTCGCTTCACCCTATGCCGTAGTCAACGGGCAGCCCCTGCCCTGCGTGTGCGGCTCGGCCGGGCATGTTGAGGCCATCGCTTCCGGACCCGCCATCCATGAGTCGTTCCTGCGCTTCGGCGGTTCGGCTTCGGCTGCGCCCGATACGCGGGCGGTGTTTGGGCTCGTTTCCGGAATCCACGACGCCGGTGCTGCCGCCGCCTCCGAGGAAGACGTCGCCGCCGCGCGGGCGGCCGTCGAACTCGGTGCCCTGGCCGCTGGCCAAGCGGTGGGTGGACTCACCAACATCCTCGACCCCGAAACTGTGGTCATCTCCGGCGGGCTCGCCGACGCCGGGGAGCTGTGGTGGAAACCGATGGAGACCGCCCTCCGCCAGGAATTGCTGTCGCCTCTGGTTGGCGTACCCGTGGTACCGGCAGCCCTCGGCAACACCGCAGCCATTGTGGGTGCCGCGAAACTCGTTCTCAGCTAAGGAAAAACCCTTGATCCTCACGCCAGGTGGCCTCGAAGCCCTCCGCTCCCAGCTCATCGTCTCCTGCCAGGCATACCCTGGCGAACCGATGCGCGATCCCCGGACCACCGGCCAGGTCGCGGCATCGGCGGTGATCGGCGGGGCTGCGGCAGTCCGCGTGCAGGGGCTGGCCGACGTGCAGTTCACTCGCACCGCCGTCGAAGTTCCTGTCATTGGCCTCTGGAAAGACGGGCACGACGGCGTTTTTATCACTCCGACCCTCCGGCATGCCCTGGCCGTGGCGAATGCCGGAGCGCACGTGGTGGCGATTGATGGCACGCGGCGTCCACGGCCGGATGGCTTGTCTTTGGCCGAGACTGTGGCCGGAATCCACGCGGAGTCGCATGCACTGGTCATGGCGGACTGCGGTTCTCTCGATGACGCCGTGGCCGCCGTCGAAGCCGGAGCGGACCTGATTGGCACCACGTTGTCCGGCTATACCGGCGAGCGCCCCAAGACCGATGGTCCGGATCTGGCTTTGTTGGAACAGATCGCAGCAGCCGATCTGGCCAAGCCGTTGATCGCCGAGGGCCGCATCCACACTCCGGCCCAGGCCCGCCAGGCCCTCGACGCCGGCGCCTACGCGGTAGTCGTGGGCACAGCCATCACCCATCCCGCCACGATCACGGGCTGGTTCAAGGGCGCGATGCACGCCTAGCTTCATTTTTCACTGGCCTGCCCAATGCATGTCTGTACTGCGTGCTCTGTGCGCCAAAACAGACACCCAGCCCGCAGAACGGGCCTCACAAGGGGAGGGTTCCCGGCGTAGGCTTTCCCCATGAGTGCCGAGACCTCCCGCGAGTACGACGTCATTGTGATCGGCGCAGGTGCCGTGGGTGAAAACGTGGCAGACCGGGTGGTGCGCGGCGGGCTGTCGGCGGTCATCATCGAAAGCGAACTGGTTGGCGGCGAGTGCTCCTACTGGGCTTGCATTCCCTCCAAGGCACTCCTTCGCCCTGGCAGTGTCCTTCACGCGGCCCAAGGAATTCCGGGGGCCACGGAAGCCATCACGGGAACCTTGGACGCCGCGGCCGCACTGAAGCACAGGGACTGGTTCACCAACAACTGGCAGGACGGCAGCCAAGTGGAGTGGCTGGACAGCGCCGGGATCGACCTGCTCCGTGGACGCGGCCGGATCACAGGCCCCCGCGAGGTCCACGTGGATGGACTCGACGGCAACGGCTACACCCTCAGGGCCAGGCACGCGGTAGTAGTCGCCACCGGATCAACACCGACCATTCCGGGCATCGACGGCTTGGGGGACGTACCCTTTTGGACTACCCGGGAAGCCACGGCGGCCAAGGACATTCCAAAGCGGTTGGCGGTTCTCGGCGGCGGCGTGGCAGGCGTGGAGTTGGCCCAGGCCTTCGCCCGGCTCGGCTCCGATGTCACAGTAGTCGCCCGTGGTCGGTTATTGAGCAGCTACGCGGAGGAAGCGGCGAATCTGGTCCTGGCCGGGCTTCGCGCCGATGGCGTTACGGTCCACCTCCACGCGGACGTCCACAAGGTGGAGAAAAACGACGACGGCGCCGTCACCGTGACGCTCGACGGCAAAACACTCCATGCCGACCAACTCCTGGTGGCGTCCGGCCGGCATCCCGCCGTTGCCAACATGGGCCTGGAAAGCGTGGGTATCCGGGGCGGGGACGGCAAAGCTCCGCGGCTCACAACAGATGCCAGCGGGCTCGTCGAAAGACAGACCGAGGACGCCAGCAGCGATTCCTGGCTGTACGCCGCCGGGGATGCAGCGGGGAAGGTTCTCCTGACGCATCAGGGCAAATACGAGGCCCGCGCCACTGGCGACGCCATCGTGGCCCGCGCCAAGGGTGAACTCAAAGGCAGCCCGCAGCCGTGGAGCCCTTGGGCGCACACCGCCAACGAGCATGCCGTCCCCAGCGTCGTGTTCACGGACCCTGAGGTGGCATCAGTTGGCCAAGGACTCGAGCAGGCACTCCTGCAAGGAAAGAACGTGACCGGGGTTGAACTTCCCATCAACGTCAGCGGCTCCCAGCTGTACTCTCCCGACTACAAAGGGTGGGCACAGATAGTGGTGGACGAGGACCGGAGGGTGATCATCGGCGCCACCTTTGCGGGCCCGGGCGTTTCCGAACTCCTTCATTCGGCGACTATTGCGATCGTCGGCGAGGTACCCCTGGACCGGCTCTGGCATGCGGTGCCGTCCTATCCGACCATCAGCGAGGTATGGCTCCGGCTTATGGAAAAGTACGGGCTCTAATTCCTATTTGAACTGACTAGTCAGTTTAGTTAGACTTGTCGCAGACACCAGTTCTGCGAAAGGCTTCATTGTGCTGTCCGCACAGCAACTCCAGATCAACGGCCGCCGGACCGACCTCCTGCCGCCAACCTCGCTCGAAGCCAAGCGCGGCGAACTCATCCTCGTCACCGGCGATGGCCAGGATCAACGCACCGCGCTGGCACTTGCCCTGAGCGGCCGAATGAAGCCCAGCGATGGCATCCTGAGCTGGGACAACACCGCCAAGGCCAAGAGGATCCGGCTTGCGAGCGCCTTGGTCGACTCCCCCGGCGTCAACGAACCGGAACAGCACCTGAGCGTGCGCGACCTCGTCACCGAGGACCTGTCCCTCATCCCCCGTCGCTACCGGGGCGCCTTGCTCGCCAAGCCTTGGTTGAAGGTCAACGCCTTCGAGGACATTGCGGACCTGTGGATCGAGCAGCTTCCGGCCAAACGCCGGCTCGAGCTCCTGACATCCCTCGCCCTGGCCGATCCCGCGATTGACCTCCTGGTGGTCGACTCCCCGGACCGGCACAGCGCCGACCCCGCCGAGTGGTTGCCACGGCTTCAGGCATTGGCGTCCGACGCCGGGCGGCCCCTTGCCGTCGTCGCGACCGTCAGCGGTCTCCCGGACGGATGGGACGGACCCGCGGCTGTGATCGGCAACTCGGCTATCCCTACAGCAGAAAACGGGCCGGACCACAGCCAGGAAGATGCCGCAGCCGGGCCCGGAACCGAAACAGCACCCGCCGCCGTCGAGCCTGATGCGGATGAAACCCAAGAAGACCACAACCTCCAAAGGACTGCACAGTGACTGTTCTGCGGCTTGCCCGCTCCGAACTCAAGCGCATGACCGGCGGGCTCCTGCCCAAATTGACCATCCTGGCCTTGACCATGGTGCCCCTGCTGTACGGTGCCGTGTATCTCTACGCGAACTGGGATCCATACGGCAACCTGGACCGCATCGATGCCGCGCTGGTGGTGGAAGACACCGGGGCTACGTCGAAGGACGGCACGCAACTGGAGGCCGGCAAGAAGGTCGCTGACAGCCTGGTGGAAGGCCACGTCTTCAACTGGAAGCAGGTTCCCAGTGCTGAGGAAGCCGATGCCGGCGTGAAGACCGGCGAATATGCGTTCGCCCTGCGCATCCCGCAGGACTTCTCCGCCAACCTGGTTTCTCCGGGAAGCTTCGACGCCGCCAACCAGGCCATGCTGCACGTCACCACCAACGACGCGAACAACTATCTGCTGAGCACGATCGTGGACAAGCTCACCACGGCCGTGCACTCCACCGTTGCCAAGGAGGTCGGCGAGGAAACCGCCAACCAGTTGCTCACAGGCTTTGGAACCATCCACGCGTCCATCGTCAAAGCCGCCGACGGTGCCGGGCAGTTGGCGGACGGCGTGGGCAAGCTCAGCGACGGCGCGGCCACGCTGCACCAGGGCACTTCCCAGCTGGTTACCGGCGCCGACCAACTGGTGGCCGGGCAGACCCAACTGCGCGACGGCGCCGACCAGCTCAACTCAGGCGCTGGCCAGTTGAGTTCCGGGCTTTCCGAGTTGAAGAACAAGACCGCCACTTTGCCCACCGACTCGCAAAAGCTCGCCGACGGCGCTGCGCAAGTAGCCGCCGGAAATGCCGAGCTGAACGCGAAAGTCCAGAACGTCGTCGGGCAGTTGGACGCCGCGGACAAGGGACTGCGAAACCGCGTGGTCGAATCCAACGCGAAGCTCGTAGCCTCGGGCGTCTTGACCCAGGAGCAGGCAGACAAAGTCCTGGCCGACTTCGACTCGGCCGCAGCGTCGAGCCCCGTCACGGATGCCAAGGCCAAGATCGCCGGAGACGCGGCAAAGATCCAGCAGCTCTCCGACGGCTCGGCGGCAGTGAGTGCCGGCGCCGCGAAACTCGCTGGCGCGACTCCGGCCCTCGCCGATGCCATCTCCAAGGCTTCCGCCGGAGCGGGCCAGCTCAGCAAGGGTGCATCGACCCTGGCGGTGGGCCAACAGGCCGCCCTCGACGGCGCCACTAAGCTCGACGGCGGCGCCCGCCAACTGGACGACGGTGCGGGGCAGCTTGCCGGCGGCGCAGTGACCGCTTCCGACGGAGCGCAAACCTTGGCCTCGGAGTTGGCGAAGGGGGCCGGCGACATCCCGAACCCCAACGATGAACAGAAGAGCAACGTCTCGAAGGTGATTGCGGACCCCGTCGCAGTGGAGAACGTCTCGCAAGCCAAAGCGAACTCCTACGGTGCGGGCCTGGCGCCGTTCTTCCTGACGCTCGCCCTCTGGATCGGTGTATTCATGCTGGTCCAGGCCATGCGGCCCATCACCCAGCGGGCTCTGGCCTCGAATGCCCCTGCATGGAAGATCGCAGTGGGCGGCTGGCTTCCGTTCTTTGTGGTCTCGGTGCTGCAGGCCACCATCCTCACGGTGGTGGTGAACCTGGGCCTCGGGCTGGACCCTGCCCACCCGATCGGAATGTGGCTTTTCATGCTCGCTGCGGTCATGGCGTTCAGCGCCATCATCCAGGGCATCGTGGCCCTGCTGGGAACTCCCGGTAAGTTTGTTGTGCTGATTCTGCTGGTCCTGCAGCTCGTGTCATCGGGCGGCACGTTCCCGTGGCAGACCACCCCCGAGCCATTGCACGTAGTGCATGAGGTCCTGCCCATGGGTTACGTGGTCACCGGAATGCGGCACCTGATCTACGGCGGCGACCTGTCCATGATCTGGCCCACCGTGCTGGGCCTCCTTGGATACACTGTGCTGGGAGCGGCCATGTCAACGCTCGCCGTCCGCAAGCACAAGATGTGGACCCTTAAAACGCTGAAGCCGGAGATCGCAGTATGAGTACGCCCGAGCCCGCTGGTCCTGCGGTTGCCAACGGAAAAAAGCTCCGTCCCGAACGCACCAACGCCACCAAACAGCGCTTGTTCGAGGCGTCCATGGAACTCATCGGAGAACGCGGAGCGGCCGGGGTGACCGTTGACGAGATTGCCGCCGCAGCGGGAGTCTCCAAGGGAACGGTGTACTACAACTTCGGCAGTAAATCGGACCTCATAGCCCAGCTGCTGCGGCATGGCGTGGACATCATGCTCGCGCGGCTCCAGGCTATCGAAGGGCAAACTGCCGACCCCTTGGACGCCATGAAGGACATGGTGGGGCAGGCCATGGAATTCATGGACGACTACCCCTCTTTTGCGCGGCTCTGGGTCAGCGAAAACTGGCGCACCCCCGGGGAATGGAGCGCCGTCTTCGCCGAACTCCGGGGCGAACTGCTGGCCGTGATCGGCTCAGCGGTGGAGGGCGTGGCTTCCGGCTATACCGTGGATACGTCCATCGCCCGGGGAAGCCTGGAAGCGGCAATCTTCGGGGCGATCTTTGTGGTGGGGCTGGACCGGCAGACCTACAACCCCGAACGCACGCGCGAACAAAGCGTCGCCGCGGTCATGACCATCATGCATGGCTACGTCATCAAGTAGCTTCCGCTTCCGCCGCGAACGGTATCCAACTGCAATGTACGACGGCGTGGCGCGGCGGCCTGGTCGGCGATGATTAACCTCATGCGTCGCATGGGGAACAGTGGAAAGCTCGCGATCGTGGCAGCTTTTGTGTCACTCGGACTCTTGGTCTTGGCAGCTGTGGTGCTCGAAGAAGTGGTCCTGTACCTGTTCCTGGGCGCTGTCCTTGTCTGCTATCTGTCCTCCGTGGTCCAGGTCTTCAACCGGCGCAGGTACCTGGTGGTCCTCCTCGGCGCGGCCGGGACCAGCCTGTTCATCGGGTTCAGCATCGCCTTCCTGCGGATGTGGGGGCTGGCCTTCAACCAGGATGCGAACGCCCTGGGAAGCGCAGTCAGCAGCCAGGATTCGGATATCTACTTCTACCTTGCCGTGGTGGCCGGTGTGGGCACCCTCCTGGTGTTGTTCCTCGGCGCAGTGATGCCCGGGTTCGGTGTCCGTGCAGAACCCCCGGCCAAGCGCCCCGCAGCCAAGCGACCGGCCGGACCTGCAGCGGTGAAACGTCCAGCCGGTACCCGCCAGGCGGCACCGCGCCCTCCGGCAAGCCGCACCCCCGCAAGGACCCCGGCAAAGCGCCCCGCAACCGCCGGAAAGGCAGCAGCGTCTGCCAAGCGACCGCCGTCGAGCATTTCCACCCAGCGCAAGCCTGCCCCCAAGCGCTAGCCCCCAACTAAGTCGCAGTTAAGCGCGTTTTGGGCGCTCAAAACGCGCTTAACTGCGACCCAGCGTGTGAGTGCCTTCGGCGCGCCGTGATCCGGGAAAGTATGCGGTTGGCTCGCCTGGGCTCTGGTGGGCTCTGCCCATACGGGTTGATCATGGGATTGTTCGTCTCGGTGAACGCCGGCCCAACTTGGTGCCTTGAGTCCGTGACCCAGCGTGGCGTGGAGGACTTCCACGGGAACCGTGGATTGTTGCTTTCAAGCACGGGTACTAGATTCCTGAATATTCTCCCTGTCCTCCCCGAGACGACGCCGGTAACTGGATGTATTGAAGGGAAGCTGGAATGGACATTGTTCATGAACGGGCCGCGGGAATGGATATTTCCAAACGCGACGCGAAGGTCTGCGTGCGGGTCCCCGGAGAACGGGCAGGGACCTACACCTCAAAGGTCACAACCTGGGGCGCGACCACGCACGCGATCCTGGAACTTCGGGAGTTCCTCGAACGCGAACACGTCACTGTTGTGGTGATGGAAGCGACCAGCGATTACTGGAAACCGTTCTTCTACCTGTTCGAAGAAACCCTGCCGGTGATGCTGGTCAACGCCAAAGTCGCCCGGAACATCCCGGGACGCAAAACCGATGTCTCCGACGCCGCGTGGCTGGCCCAACTGGCCGCGCACGGGCTGCTGCGGGCATCATTCGTGCCGCCCGAACCCATCCGCGAACTGCGGGACCTCACCCGGGCCCGCGCCATCGCCACCCGCGACCGGGCCCGGGAAATCCAAAGGCTGGAGAAGTTCCTGGAAAGCTCCGGGATCAAACTCTCTTCCGTGGTTTCAGACCTGACCGGGGTCTCTTCCCGGGACATGCTCGAAGCCCTCATCAACGGCGAACGGAACCCCGAGGTGCTGGCCGGGATGGCCCGTGGAATGCTGCGCTCGAAAATCCCGGCACTGGTCGACGCCCTCACCGGCAGGTTCAAACCCCACCACGCCTTCATGGCACGACTGCACCTGGACCAGATCGACGCCCGCACCCGCACCATCGATACCCTCACGGCACGGATTGAGGAGGCGATGGAACCCTTTCGTGAGGCCAGGGAAGCCCTGGCCACCATCCCCGGAGTATCCCAACGAGTCGCCGAAGTGATCATCGCCGAAACCGGAGCTGACATGAGCGTGTTCGAAACCCCGGGCCGGCTCGCGTCCTGGGCCGGGGTCTGCCCCAGCGCCAACGAATCCGCCGGCAGGATCAAATCCAGCCACATCATGCCCGGCAACAAATACCTCAAAGCAGCACTCGGCACCGCGGCCATGTCCGCGACCCGATCCAAAAACACCTACCTCGCCGCGAGATACCGCCGCATCACCGCCCGTTCCGGAACCAACAAAGCCCTCGTCGCCATCGAACACTCCATCCTCACAGCGGCCTGGCACATGCTCCGCAACGGCGAGTGCTACACCGACCCCGGCGCCGACCACTTCAACAGGATCAACCCAACCAGAGCCAAGAACAACGCCATCAAACAACTCAACAACCTCGGCTACAACGTCACCATCACCCCGGTCACCGCAGCCTAACCCACCACTACTTTCGTACTAGTTGGGCGTGGGAAGACCGGGCCTGGACGCGCTGGGCAGGCCCCGCCACGGGTGTTCCCGGTCGCTTTCGTGAGACACCCAGCACCGCCGTCGCCACTCCAAGGAGGAGTATCAGGCCACCGAGGATTTCAGTGGGAGTGGGGACCTCGTTCAGGACCAGCCAGGCGGCCGTCATGCCCACCACGGGGACCAGCAGCGTGAACGGCACGACGTCGGACCCCGGGTACAGTGCAAGCAGGCGGTTCCAGATTCCGTAGCCAACCAGTGAAGCGAATACTGCCGTGTAGACCGCGCTCAGGATGGTGGCCGGCTGTAGATCGGCCAGGGTCCCGATGACGGCGTCCGGGCCATCCACCACCAGGGACAAAGCCGCCAGCGGCAGGGGAACCACAGCACCGGACCACACCACCAGGCCCAGGCCCGATTTCGCTTTCGAGTGCCTGGCCACCACGTTTCCCACAGCCCACGAAAGGGCCGCCGCCAGGACGATCATGAGGGGCAACACCGGAGCCACGGCACTGCGCCCCAGGGCCACAACGCCCAGCCCGGCTACGCCCAGAATCACGCCGATCAACTGCTTGCGCGTGGCCTTCTCACCAAGAAAGCGCGAGGCGAGCAGGATGGTGAACAGAACCTGCGCCTGCAGCACCAATGACGCCAATCCCGCCGGCATTCCCAAGGCCATGCCCAGGTACAGGAGGCCGAATTGGCCGGCACTCATGAAAAGCCCGACGCCGATGATCGCCTTCCAGCCCACATCCGGCTTGCGGATGAAGAAGATGAAAGGGAAGACAACCAAGAGGAAGCGAAGTGCGACGAAAAGGAGAGGCGGGACATCGTGTCCGGCAGGATGCAGTCCAAGATCGATGGCGACAAAGTTGATACCCCAGAGCACGGCTACGAGGACGGCCAGGAGGGAATGACGAAGATTCACAAGTCCACTTTGGCCTGAATGTGAATGAAGCACCAGCGTTGAATTCTTCACCTCATCACGTAGATTTGCTTCATGATTGATCTTCCTGCGCTGCGCGCCCTTGTTGCGGTCGAGCAGCACGGTTCGGTGGTGGCCGCTGCGGACATCCTTGGATACAGCCCTTCCGCCGTCTCGCAGCAAATCAAGAAACTGGAGCGCCAGGCCGGGGTTGCGGTCCTGGAACGCAACGGCCGCGGCGTCCTCCTCACGGAACGCGGGATCGCCTTGGCCGGGTATGGACGGCGGATCATCGGCGAACTCGAAGAACTGCAAGCAACCCTGCTGTCCGACCCGTCCAGCCCTTCGGGCACCCTGCGGCTGGTCGCGTTCTCCACGGCATGCCGCGGATTGGTGGGGCCACTCCTGGGCAGGATTGCCGCAACAAGCCCGCAGTTGAAGGTCAGCGTCCTGGCGGAGGACCCCCGGGAGGCAGTGCAGCGCGTGACAACGGGTGAGGCGGAACTCGCGGTGGTCCACAACTGGAACTCGGTACCCTTGGCCATCCCGGAGAACCTGGCCCTCGAAGACCTGTGCCTGGACCAGGCCGACGTCCTGCTGAACAGCAGCCATCCCCTTGCGGCGAGGACCGCCGTCGAACGGGAAGACCTCCTGGACGAGTCGTGGGTCAGTACGCCCGCTGGAGCCATTTGCAATGAGGCGCTGCTTCAGATTTTCGCCGGGCTGGGGAGGGTGCCTGACATCCGGATCTACGACCCCGATTTCTCCACCCACATCGCCATGGTGGAACAGGGCGTGGCCGTGGCCCTCGTTCCCCGCCTCGGCCGGCCGCCCCTGCCGGACAATGTGGCGGCAGTTCCGGTAGTTAACCCGGCGCAGCAGCGGGCCGTGGGCGTCGTCTACCGCAAGACCATGAGCGCGAGCCCCAACATCCGTCACACCGTGGGCCTCCTTCGCGAGGTTGCAGCCGCACAGCAACTGCCCACGCCTGGTTGACCAAGGTCACACAAGGGAACATTCGACACGCCAGTCGCACTTAGGTTAGCTTAACCTTACCTAACGCCCGCTACAGCAGAACGCGGGCGCCGAGCGTCTGGAGTGGCCATTGGCAGTGGAAGCGATCCTCTTTCCGACCGACATGAACAACCACCACATGTACGGCCTCGCCAGCTATCTCATGGTGGATGACGAACTCTTTCCAAGCACCCACAATCGCCGGGACATCTATGCCCTTCCCGCGTTCGACATCCGCGGGCAATGGGTCTATCCCAGCCGCTACAACGAACACCTGGCACCGCAACTGCCGGTCTACATGTTTGACGGCGAGTACCTGGTGGCCACCGGCCACGGTGAAGAGCCGGCGGGAGTTCCTGCATTCGAGATCCGGTGCATGTGCCTTCCGCAGTTGTCAGAGGGCCCAACCAACTCGCACTAGTGGTTGTTCTGAGTCCTTCGAATCATGCGGTGATCGCAACGCCTGATTATTGAAGGGTGTCGATTGCCATGGTGAAGTTCTCAAGTCGTTTGGTTGCTGAGGTTGTTCAGTCGTTCTGGCAGCAGGTAGCGGAAGGCTCCCGTTTTGAGGAAGCGGGAGAGTCCGTTGGCTGGTCCATCACGACCGTTCGGCGTGAACTGAGGTCCTCGGGAGGGGTCCGGCCCCGCAGGGGTCGGACCCTTACCGGGCGTTCGCTGTCCTTTGATGAACGCGAGCAGATCGCTTTGCTCAGGGGCAAGGAATCCATCCGTGAGATCGCCAAGCGGTTGGGCCGGTCGCCCTCGACGATATCTCGGGAACTACGTCGTAACGCTGATGAGGTCTACTACTACCGGGCCACTACTGCCCATGCCCGGGCCCACACCCGGGCAGCCAGGCCCAAGACCGCTAAGCTCAACAGCAACAAACCCTTGCGCCTGGAAGTCGAAAAGCGACTCGAAAAGAAAGACTCACCGGTCCAGATCGCCGGCAGACTCCGCAAGGACCACCCGAACAACCCGGAGATGTGGGTGTCACACGAGACCATCTACCAGTCCCTCTATCTCGAGTCCCGGGGCGGACTGAAGCGGGAACTGGTCAAGAACCTGCGCACCGGCCGGACCCTGCGCAAACCCCAACGCCGCCCCGACGAACGCCGCGGCAGAATCCCAGGCATGGTCATGATCGCCGACCGCCCCGCCGAAGTCGAAGACCGTGCCGTGCCAGGGCATTGGGAAGGGGACCTGATCGTCGGCAAGGACGGAAAAACCGCCATCGGCACCGTTGTGGAGCGCACCACCGGGTTCGTGATGCTCGTCCATATCCCAACAGATCAGAACCGTGCCGAGGCCGTCCGGGATGGGCTGATCCGCAAAATGGGCGCCCTTCCCGACGAACTGAGGCTCTCACTGACCTGGGACCAAGGCACTGAAATGCACAGGCACAAGGAAGTGAAGATCGCAGCCGACATCGACATCTACTTCTGCGATCCCCACTCACCTTGGCAACGCGGCTCGAACGAGAACACCAACGGGCTCCTGCGCCAGTACTTCCCCAAAGGTGCAGACCTAAGCATCTACAGCCAAACCGACCTCGACTACGTCGCCCACGAACTCAACGACAGACCCCGCCAACGATTCGACTTCTGCACCCCAAATGAGATGATCAGAACCTTCCTGTTGCGATAACCGCTAGAAACCACCTCCACAAAACAACCACTACTGCCAGCCAGTTGGGTCAGTGACGCGGAACCTTGAAATGGGTCAACCTGGCATCCTGCCCGTCCAGCTCCGCCCATGGCTTCCCGGTCTCCAGTACCGTCAACGCACTCGTTGGGTACCGCGTGGCCGCATCCATGTAGGCGTCATGGTCTGAGTCGCGGGATGCCAGGTGCATTGCCAAATCCTGCACGCCCGGCATGTGGGAGATGACCATCAGGGTCGTCACGGTATCCGGGACGTGGTTGATGACGGCCAGCATGCGCGTGGCCGAGGCAGCATAGAGCCCATCCTCGAGCTTGGGGGTGGGAGCCTTCTCACCCAGCTCGTCGCAGACCCACGTGCAGGTCTGCCGCGTCCGCACTGCCGAGGAGCACAGGATGAAGTCCGGCACGATGTTGTGCTTCAGCAACCACTTGCCGGCCAGGGGCGCCTCGCGGTGTCCGCGCTCCTCCAAGGGACGTTCATGATCGGGAACACCCAAGGGCCAGTCGGCTTTGGCATGCCGCATGATTACAAGCCGCTTGATGTGGTGGTCGCTCATTCAACAACCATATAGCCGCGGAGCGCCGGCGGCCTTGAACGCAAAAGACGCCCGCCTCCTGAACGGAGACGGGCGTCCGGTGCTTGCTAGATGGAGTATTCCGGAGCGGCCCAGACAATGACTTCCGGGTGCTCGTAAAAACGGTAGCCCTGGCCACGGACGGTGCGGACCGTGTTGGCCAGGCGACCCAGCTTGGAGCGGAGCCGACGGATGTGGACGTCGATGGTGCGCTCGTTGGGGACTTCCTCGGCGTTGCGCCACAGCCCCTCAAGGAGCTCGTCGCGACCGACGGTACGGGTGCCGTTCTCCACGAGGTAGTTGAGGAGCTCGAACTCCTTGAACGTCAGGTTCAGCGATTCACCGTCGAGGTGGACTTCGCGGCGGGCCAAGTCGATCAACACGCCGGAGGGGCGGGCTTCCTGCTGCGGCGCCGGACGGGCGGCTTCAGTGCGCTGGCGTGCAGCGACCGTGGGGTCACCGAAGGTGGAGCGCACGACGTCGAGTGCGGACCCGGGTGCCCCGGCCGGCGCAACAGCGACGGCGGCATAGCTTTCGGCTCCGGTGACGAGGGACTGTGCGTAGGCCCGGATTTCCTGGGCCAGCTTGGCGATGGAGGTTCCGGCCGCGGCGGCTGTTTCCTCGTCAATGCCCATGTAGAGCACAAAGCCACGGGCCACATTGTCATTGGCCACAGGACGCAGGCGCTCCGACTGGGCCACCACTGGCGTGGGGGCAGTGATGGGAGCAGGCTCTGCAGCGGGGACGGCCCGGAGCTGGCCGTATGAGTTGGGGTTGTAGCCCTGGGGAACGTATCCGGGTGCCTGCTGGGCGCCCTGTGCGGCGGGAGCATAGCCGGGACGGTTGCCGAACCCGGGGCGGAGTCCGGCGTTGGCGGCGGCCTTGTTGGCGTTTCGGACGGAGATGTGGACGTATCCGGATGCAACTGACATGGAGTGCTTACCTCAATAGTGAATAGCCGTCATCGCGGCTTCGAATGCTTGGTGTCCCCGCAATGAGTTGGGGAGGGGCGCCCGACGGTGGGCAAGGGGGCGAATGCCTGAAACTTCTTGGGGTGGAAAGTTAGGCTTGCATTCGACAACAGCGGGTCTCGGGAGCAGCGGGTGCGCTGATCCGGATTGCTGCGGCTGCAGGTGCTGTTGAGTTCTTGTTCACATTGGAAGTGTGCAACGTAACAATGCCAACACGCAAGTAACAAAGCCCGGAACCGTCCACATTTTGAGACATGAGGGACTATTGTGTCGCAAATCACAATTCAGTGGTCCTTGTAAATGAACGCCATTTCATTCGCGAAAGCCGTGAAATATGGCCTCATAAATGAACTTAATTCGGCACAGGGTGAGAAGATGCGCCACTTGATGTCGGAGGCCCCACGGCCGGCGGAATCTCACGATCTGAAACAGTTGCTGTCCAATTGCAAAGTGGTTCCGTGTCGATCTTCAGCCCCCGGTCTGGTAGCTGGCCCGGCTCTTTGTCCCCATGCCCCTCGCGGTGGCCGGCATCTCGCTAGTGTTGACTTCACAGCGTCCTCACAGGGCAGGCTCAGCAGCGGCAAACGCACAGAACGGAGAGTTGTCCCATGGCATCCCCGCACTCCATGACCAACAACCTTCCCCAGCTGTCCCACCCGGATGGCTCCCCCATCCGCGCCCTGGTGGTGGACGACGAACCAAGCCTCGCCGAACTCATGAGCATGGGCCTGAGAATGGCCGGCTGGTCTGTTGCCATAGCCGGCGACGGACCGCAGGCAGTCAAGCTGGCCAAGGAGTTCCGCCCGGACGTCCTGGTGCTGGATGTCATGATTCCCGGCTTTGACGGCGTGGAAGTCCTCACCAGGATCCGCGCCTTTGCCCCCGAAGTTCCCGCCCTCTTCCTCACGGCCAAGGATGCCGTGGAGGACCGCATCGTCGGTCTCGCCGCCGGGGGCGACGACTACGTCACCAAGCCCTTCAGCATGGAAGAAGTACTGCTCCGCCTGCACCGTTTGGTCCAGCGATCCGGCGTTGCCGCCATGGATACGGCGGAGCTCGTAGTGGGCGACCTGACGTTGAACGTCGATACCCGTGAAGTGACCCGGGCCGGGGAGGACATCCAGCTCACCGCCACCCAGTTCGAACTGCTGCGGTACCTCATGGAGAATCCCAAGCGCGTGGTCAGCAAGGCCCAGATCCTGGACCGGGTCTGGGACTACGACTTCGGCGGACAGGCAAACATTGTGGAGCTCTACATTTCCTACCTCCGCAAGAAAATCGAAGCCAACCACCCGCCGATGATCCACACCATCCGTGGTGCCGGATACGTCATCAAGCCAGCGGACTGAGCTTTGGCTGCGCTTACCGGTACCGCCAGCAGTGGCAAGCCCAACTTGCTCAGACCTTCAACGTGGCATCTGCGCACCCGTTTGATCCTGGTGGCGATGGCCTTGCTCATCGCCATCTGTGGCGCCGTGGGAATAGTCAGCTACGCCTCCATGGACGTGGTGTTCAACCGCCAGCTCGACAAGCAGCTGGAGGAAGCGTCCAACCGCGCAGCAGACTTCGGCAGACCGCCGTCGGGCTTTCCGTCCACGCCGTCCCGCAAGCCGGACCCCTTGGAGGCGCGGGGCCAGGCCGCTGGAACCTTGAATGCGCGGATCAACGGTTCAACGGTCAACAGCTCGGGACTGATCGACGCGGAGGGAAACCGCGTCTCCTTGTCCCAGGACGACCAACAGGTACTGCTCTCCCTGCCCAAGGACAGCACCCCCGTGGACCGCTCCCTCTCCAACGGCGACTACCGCTTGGTGGCAGTGGAAACGGCATACGGAGATGTCATTGTCACCGGCCTGCCGCTGGCGGACAAGCAAAGCGCGGAGGCGTCGCTGGTGTGGACCATGGTGTTCGTGTCGCTGGGAGGACTGGCGTTGATCGGACTGGCCGGTACCGTCATCATCCGCAGGACCATGCGGCCCTTGGAGCAATTGTCCGACGTCGCCACCAAGGTCTCCCGCCTGCCCCTCGACGCCGGCGAGGTGGCTTTGGCGGTACGGGTACCTCCGGGAGCGGCCCACCCCGGCACGGAAGTGGGCAGCGTGGGCCATGCCCTGAACCAGATGCTCGACAACGTTGCCAGTGCCTTGGAAGCGCGGCAGGCAAGCGAAACCAAGGTGCGCCAGTTCGTGGCGGACGCCTCACACGAACTCCGCACACCGCTCACCGCAATCCGCGGATACACCGAGTTGCTCCGCATGACCGAGAACTTCACCGAGGACGGCCGGAAGTCCCTGGCCCGCGTCCAGAGCCAGTCGGAACGCATGACAGCCTTGGTCGAAGACCTGCTCCTGCTCGCCAGGCTGGATGAAGGACAGGCGTTGAAGGTCTCGGATGTCGACCTCACCCAGTTGGTGATCGAAACGGTCAGCGACGAGAAAGTGATGGCGCCGGACCACCACTGGAAGCTGCGGCTGCCCGACGAACCAGTCACCGTGCGCGGGGACGCGACACAGCTCCACCAAGTGCTGGCCAACCTGCTCTCCAATGCACGCAAGCACACGGATGCCGGGACAACGGTGGAAACCGGCGTCATGCTGTCCAACGACGGCAACGCTGTGGTGACCGTGACAGACAACGGGCCTGGTATTCCGGGGGATTTCCAGGCGCGCATCTTCTCCCGTTTTGCCAGGGCAGACGCCGCGAGGTCAGGCTCCGAAGGTACCTCCGGGCTGGGCCTTTCCATCGTAGAGTCCATCGTGCGCGCACACGGCGGTACCGTGGACGTCACATCCCGGCCCGGGCGCACCGAGTTCGCCCTCCGCCTCCCTCTGGGGAGCGCCGCACGCCTGTAACAAAATGGCAAGGCGACGCACCAGCGTCGTGATCTCTGTTACCCAAATGTGACTTAAGCCGATTCGTCCTGTACCGTCGAAAGGGTGGGTCGCCCCAACCTGACCCACACCCGGGATGCGCCGAGCTCTGCCACTTCCCGGAGTTCCGTTCTCACCCAAAGGCAGAGACGGGGGACCCAGAGTCTCCGGGCCCGTGCATTGATTGCCGGCCCTTGGGGTGAAGCCGCTGCTGCGCGCGCGGCCGGATGACCTCATCCGAACCCGACAGCTAACTCCGCAGGCGCTGAGAGGTAATCACACATGTCTGAATTGAACGATCAGACGCGCCCTTCCGCGCGTCACCGTGACGATCACAACGCTCCGCTGACCAAATCGCAGGCTGTCCTGAAGGACGCTGCCCGCCGTGGCAAGACCGGTCAGCGCATGTCCGTAGTAGCCGGCGTCGTGGCTGCCGCGCTGGGTGTTGCATCGCTGGGCACCGCCGCAAACGCTGCCTTCAACCTCCCGGAACTGAGCCAGGCCGCCGAAACCCAGGCCAACGCCCAGGTCAGCACCAACAAGGCTGCCGAGATCGCTGCTTCGATGGACGCTGCTGCCGCCCAGGGCGCAGCTGACCGTGCAGTTGCAGACAAGGCCGCTGCCGAACAGGCTGCCGCAGAGAAGGCCGCCGCCGACAAGGCCGCGGCTGAAAAAGCTGCTGCGGAGCAGGCCGCTGCTGTCCAGGCCGCAGCCGAGAAAGCCGCCGCTGATGCTGCCGCCAAGCAGGCCGCCGATGCCGCAGCCGCCGAGAAAGCCGCTGCAGCTGCCGCAGCCGCTGCCGCTCCCAAGGCCATCGACGACCCCGCCGCCGCAAAAGCCTACGCTGCCAGCATCCTGGCAAACTACGGTTGGGGCGCCGGCGAGATGGTCGCCCTGAACACGCTGTGGGAGAAGGAATCGAACTGGCGAACCACAGCCACCAACCCTTCCAGTGGCGCCTATGGGATCGTCCAGTCACTGCCGGCAAGCAAGATGGCCACTGCGGGCGCCGATTGGCAGACCAACTACCAGACCCAGATCAAGTGGGGCCTGAACTACATCAAGGAACGCTACGGCTCGCCTTCCGCAGCCCTCGCCTTCCACTTGGCCAACAACTGGTACTAAGCCAGGCCTGAGCCAGAGCGTCGGTCCGCACCATTCCTTCTGAAAGGAACGGTGCGGACCGGCGCTTTTTCATCCCCTTGAATCTGTGCCCGGCAGGTTTATGCCCCGGCAGCTAGGCTTCAGCCTCCGCAGCGCGTCTGACGGCAGCGACGGATGCGGCGACATCGTCCGCATCCGTGGACCAGTTGCTCACGGAGATGCGCAGGATGTCACGGCCATGCCACACCGAACCGGACATCCACACCACCCCTTCGGCCATGACTCTCTGCGTGACCCGGCGGGTACGTTCATCGCTGCCGAAACTGACCGACACCTGGGTGAACACCACGTCGTTCAGGATCTCGACCCCGGGGATCGCAGCCAGCCCCTCGGCCAAGGCCCTGGCGTTTGCCGCCAGCTTCTCCACCATTGCGATCGTCCCGGACCGCCCCAACGAGCGGAGTGCAGCCCACACCGGGATGCCCCTGGCACGGCGGGAAAGCTCCGGCACTTTCTCGTGCGGGTCGCCGGGGCCGTGGTCATCTGCGGGCAGGTAGCTGGCATGTACACCGAAAGTCCGGCGCATGACATCCGGCCGGGACACGATGGCCAGGCCTGAATCGTAGGGGACATTCAAGGTCTTGTGAGCATCGGTAGCCCAGGAATCCGCGGTTTCCAGCCCCGGCAGGTACTTGCCCAGCTCCGGGCTGACTGCCGCCCACAATCCGAAGGCACCGTCAACGTGGACCCAGGCGCCTTTCCCGTGGGCCAAGCGCACCGCCTCCTGGACGGGGTCGAAGGCACCTGAATGGATGTTTCCCGCTTGCAAGCACACGATCGCCGGGCCTGGCTGCCCGTCCATGGCGGCTGCCAATGCCTCCGGGATGATGCGTCCCTGGTCATCCACGTCCACCGGCGTGCAGTTTCCCAAGCCAAGATAACGGACCACCAGGTCGATGACCTCGTGCCGTTCCCGGCCAACAAACACCGTGACGCGCGGTCCTCCTGCGAGCCCCAAAGTGGCCAGGTCCCACCCCGCCTGCTCCAACACGTACTGGCGCCCTGCTGCCAGCCCCACGAAGTTGGCCATCGTCGCCCCGGTGGTGAAGCCGACGTCGGAGTTTTCGGGAAGGTGCAGCAAGTCCAGCAACCAGGCCGCCGCAGCCTCCTCAATGGCCGCAGCAGATGGCGTCGCGAACCGCAGTCCGGTGTTTTGGTCCCATGCGCTGACCATCCAGTCGGCTGCGAGGGCTGCCGGTAGGGTCCCGCCGATCACCCAGCCGAAGAACCTGCCTGACTGCATGGCCATCAGGCCCGGCTCCGCCACCGCAACCAGCTCATCGATCACCGCTGCCGGGTCGGTGGGGCCCTCCGGGAGCGGGGAACCAAGCTTGGCCGCAACCTGGTCGGCATCCATGGTGGGGCGGACTGAACGCGTGGGCACTGATGCCAGCCACTGCTTGGCGTGCGCCATCGCCCGCTCCAGTGCTGCATCGTACGCCTCCGGCAACGCAGACATGGGCACAGCCTACGCCGGACGCCCCGATTGGAACAGAGCTATAGCGTCAGGGTGATCAGGTGTCCGCCGTCGATGTCCTTGACGGCCTTGACCGTCACCGCCGAGTAGTTGGGAATCCGCCACATTCCGGGCTCCAGCGCCCCGCCGGCATCACCAACCACGACCGTCCGCATGCCTGCTGCGCGGGCTGCGGCAATGCCTGCGGGCGCGTCTTCGAAAACCACGACGTCGGCCGGTTCCGCGCCCAGCAGCTCCGCGGCTTTGAGGTATCCCTCCGGGTGCGGTTTGCCGCGCGTGACAGCCTCGGCGGTCACCGCCGTCGTGGGCATGGTCAGCCCGGCGGCCTGCATGCGGATGTCGGCCAGTACCCGATCGGCGGACGTCACCAGGGCGATCGCGTCGTCTGGCAGGGCTTTCAGGAGGGTCTCGGCGCCGGGCAGGGCAATGATGCCGTCCGTGCGGTTGCGTTCCATCTCGCCCAATTCCGCTGTGAGGGCCACGACGTCGGCCCCTTCCGGTGCGTAGCGTCTGATGGTGTCACCGGCCTGGACGCCATGGGACGTCCGCAGAATCTCGTTGTAATCCAGCCGGTAACGCTCCGCGAATTCAAGCCAGACCTGCTCCACGATTGCCGTGGAATCAACCAGTGTTCCGTCCATGTCGAAGAGGACTGCGCGGACGGCAAGGCTCTGTTGTGAATGTGATGGCTGCGCGGCAGGAAGGCTCATACGTCCATCCTGCCGCACAGCGGGCTTGCGGTGCTTGGCGTCGGCTCAGCCGTTCGGGCGCTGGGGTAAGTACTGGACCGCCCACCTGTTGCCGTCAGGATCGGCGAAATAGACAAAGTGCCCCCAGTCCTGGATGTCGATGTCGCTGACATCCACACCGTTTCCCTTGAGCTGCGCATGTGCCTTGTTGATGTCGGCCACCACAACTTGCAGATTCGGTGCGGAGCCTGGAGGGGCGTCAGTGAGGCCTTCTCCGATGGCGATGGAGCAGGCCGATCCGGGCGGGGTGAGTTGGACAAAGCGGATGCCGTCGGTGGGACGCTCATCGAAATCGGCGTTGAAACCGACTTTGTTGACGTAGAAATCCTTCGCGCGATCGACGTCGGACACAGGGACAAACACCAGTTCAAGTTTCCAGTCCATGCGCCACAGGCTAACGGGGCAGGGTGGAAAGCGGTAGGGGGCAATCGCTCCTAGCGGCCTGAGGTGGGCGCTGGTCGATGTCGTTCTCGAATACTGATCGCAAGGGATAGCAGTGCGGCACAGACCACAGCTACTCCCCCGCTGATCACAAGGACCTCCACGACCGAAGAGTGAGGCGCCGTACTGTCTGTGAACGCCCTGACGTGGGAGACCGCAAAACTCATTGCCGCATCAGGAAACACCAAGAGCGTGGCCGGAGTACCGTAGCCGTACAGCGTATGGGACACCGCCCGCACGGCTCCGGGGCCGGCCTTTCGGACCAGAATCCAACAAGCCACGGCTGAGGCTCCCGTCCAGAGGAGGAACCACAAGACGTTGCCGAGGTTGGAGCCTGCCCCGAATGCCGCGTAGGACTCGGCAACGCCCCGACCGGAGAATTGCGCCGAAGTGACGTAGACGGCGTAGCCGCCAAGAGCCCATGAGAGCAAAGCGGCCCCCGGCAGAATCCATTTCACCTAAGTTTCCTCCCCAATTACATGTGGCTATCAGGAGAGGTCCGTGACGGAGGAGACTCAGCCCGCGATGCCGTACAGTCGGTCGCCCGCGTCGCCGAGGCCCGGGACGATGTAGGACTTCTCGTTGAGCTTCTCATCGATCGAGGCGAGCACGATCTTCACGTTCTTGTCCGCGAGTTCCTCTTCGAGCTTGGACAGGCCCTCGGGGGCGGCCAGAAGGCAAATGCACGTGACGTCGGAGGCGCCGCGCTTGAACAGGAATTTGATGGCTTCGCGCAGCGTGCCACCCGTAGCGAGCATCGGATCCAGGACGAACACTTGGCGGCCGGTGAGGTCCTCGGGGAGGCGCTCGGCGTAGGTGATGATGTCCAGGGTTTCCTCGTCGCGCGCCATGCCCAGGAAGCCAACCTCGGCGGTGGGAACCAGTTTGGTCATGCCCTCGAGCATCCCCAGGCCTGCACGGAGGATCGGAACCACCAAGGGCGTGGGCTTGGTGAAAGCCGTACCGATGGTCTTGGTGACCGGGGTCTCGATTTCCACGGGCTGTGTCTTGACCTCACGGGTGGCCTCGTAGGCCAGCAAGGTGACGAGTTCTTCGGTAAGTTGCCGGAAGACCGGTGAAGGGGTGTTCTTGTCCCGCAGTACGGTGAGCTTGTGAGCGACCAGCGGGTGGTCCACGACGAGTGTGCGCATCCCCCAAAACTATCATTGAGACATGAGCCCTACCGAGCCGTATCACGCAGAACACAGTGCTTGGATGGGCCTTGCCTTGGATGAGGCCCGGCTGGCGTTGGAAACGGACGACGTGCCCATTGGGGCTGTGGTTTTAGGGCCCGACGGCGGCGTGCTGGGTTCGGGGTGCAACGAACGGGAAGCGCACGGCGACCCGACCGCGCACGCCGAGATCGTCGCTATCCGTCAGGCAGCCGCTGCGCTGCAACGGCACGCGTTGGAGCTGGGCGAAGGTGGTGACGGGTGGCGCTTGGAAGACTGCACCTTGGTTGTCACCTTGGAACCGTGCGCCATGTGTGCCGGTGCGATCGTCCTGGCCCGGATCCCGCGCGTCGTGTTCGGTGCGTGGGACGAGAAAGCCGGAGCCGTTGGTTCCGTGTTCGATATCCTTCGCGAGCGCCGCCTCAACCACTGGGTAGAGGTCTATGCGGGCGTTCGTGAGGACGAATGCGCTGCGCTGCTGAAAGAGTTCTTCGCCGCGCACCGCTCTACCCCCCGCGAGATGGCAGTTAATGGCAATCCGACGCCGCGGGATCGCCATTAACTGTCATCTCGGCGGACGAGCGAGGGCTGCCAGCACTGTCGCCGCCGTGTGCTCCCAGCCCGGGAGATCGTTTCGGGCGTAGACGGCTGCCCGGCGCCAGGACTCCCGGGTCGCAGGGTCAGTGAGCCAGGCGCGGAGGGCGTTTGCCAGGTCGCTGGGCCCTTCGACGGCCACGGTCCGTCCAGCACCGGAGGTTCCCAGCGCTTCTACGGCCCCTGTCCCCTCCCGCACGATGACGGGTACGCCATGAGCCAGCGACTCGATCACGACCATTCCGAACGCCTCCGACTTCGAGATAAGGATGCTCAGGTCAGCGGCGTGCCATTGATCCGCAAGGTCTTGCCCGCTGAGCTCGCCGGTGAGGGTGATGCGGCGTTCCAGTCCGTAATGTTCGACGGCGGCACGCACCTCTGCCGCGTACGCCGGGTCTGCGTCGGGCGAGCCAATTATGGCCGCACTCCATGCCAGGTCTTTGCGTTGACTCAGCGCTTCCACGAGCAGCGTTTGCTGCTTATTCGGCAGCAGTGCCGCAACAGCCAAGATGCGCGGGGGCTCGGAACCAGTGGCTACGTCGGCGGCTTCCGCTCCGGGCCGTGCCACCACAACGTCGAGTGGGCCGTGCTTGGCTTGCAATTCCGCTGCCGCATGGTTGCTCGGGCAGATCACGCCCGCAGCCGCGGCCAGCGCCTTACCCTCCAGCAGTGGGTGATCCGCGAGCGCCATGTGCGAGAGGATCCACACCTTCGCTCCGCCACCAACGGCGGCCGCCACCTCCTCCGGCGCCCCGCTCGCAACCAAACCGTCGGCAATCACCGTGGTTCCGCCGTCGAGCGCGTCCGCGAACCGCTGCCGGTCAGCCGGGCTGCCCACGGGCCAATCGCCGTCGACGGTTACTGTCTCAACCTCGGCGCCCAAGGCCGCCAAATGCTCAGCGAGTGCCGCGTTGTACTTGTTGCCGCCCGAGCCATGGCGGACGTTGCCGGGGACGATGAAGCGGATGTCCACTTACTTGGCCGGGAGCTCCAGTGAGTAGCCGGCCCAGGCGTCGGGGTTTTCGCGGAGGACGACGTCGATGCCCACGAGCGCTTTACCATCGGCGGTGTCGGTGATCTGTCCCGCTACAGCCTCGGCGATGTGTTTGGCGAGCGCCTCGGTGGTGGAGAGCTTGCCCTTGAAGGCCGGGTGCTCGTCCAGGTTCTTGTAGTTCAGGTCCGCCAGCACATCCTCAAGGATGCCTCCGGCGGCGCCGATGTCCAGGACGATCGCGTCATCGTTGAGATCACGACGGCGGAAGCTGACTTCCGCCACAAACGTTGCCCCGTGAAGTCCTTGGGCTGGGCCGAAGGCTTCGCGGGGAAGGCTGTGGGCGATCATGAAGTGGCGTCGGACGGTCAGGCTGAACATGTCTTATTCCTCCGGCTTGGGATAGGCGACCACGTGGCAAAAACCACCGGGCCGTTCGAACAACTTAACAAGGGTGTCGGGCAGGTTCCGGAACAGGCACTCGCTGGTGAGGAACGTGTCGAACAATGGATCCTTCAGGGCAGCCGCAGCCGTTTCAAGGCGTTGCGCGTTGCTGCGCCGGTGCCTTCTGGGGAGGGCGACGGCGCCCACTTGGCTGGAGCGGATGTTCAGCCGGCGGGCGTGAAAGTCCTCACCGAGCGGCAGGGTTACTTCCTTGTCCGCGAACCACGAGAGCTCGATGATGTCCGAGTCGTCCCCAGCCAGCTGGAGGCTCAGTTTGAGGCCTTCGTTGGAGGCTGAGCAATGGAAAACGATGTCGCAGTCATCCTTGGCGTTTTCCGGGAGGGCAAAGTCGATGCCGAGTGTTTGGGCGAGCTTTTCCTTCTCCGGATCAGCGTCCACAAGCTGCAGGCGACCCAGCGGGTACTTCCGCAGGAGCGTCGCCAAGGCGCCACCCACCAAGCCACCACCGACGACGGCGACCCGGTCACCCAACCGCGGCCCGGCTTCCCAGAGCGCGTTGACTGCCACCTCGACGATGCCGGTCAGGACCGCGCGCCGTGCCGGAACGTCCTCCGGGATCGGTGTGAGCTGGCTCGTTGGGACCACGTAGTAGTCCTGGTGTGGGTGCAGGCTGAATACCGTTTTACCCAGCCACTCCTGCGGCCCTTGTTCCACGACGCCAACGTTCAGGTAACCGTACTTGACCGGCCCTGGGAATTCCCCCTCCTGGTGCGGCGCCTGCATGAGGTCTGCGACGCGTTCAGGGACACGCCCTTCGTGGACAACGCGTTCGGTACCCCGGCTGACCCCGGAGTACAGCGTCCTGACCAGGGCTTCTTTGTTTTCCAAGGCAGGAAGGTCTTCGGAACGTAGCTCACCTTGGCCGGACTCGGTGACCCAATACGCCTCGGCTCTAATGGGTTCCTGGGCGCCCTGTTCTTGAGAGATCGTCATGATACTTATGAATCTATCGTCGGGGTGCTCCGGACGGAAGTTGGCACTTGTTTCGGCACCTTGATGATGCCTCGTTTTGGGGAACTACGCCCATCTCCGGTACCCTATTTCAGTTGGTGACGTGTCCGAGCGGCCGAAGGTGCAACACTCGAAATGTTGTTTGGTGTAAAAGCCAACGTGGGTTCAAATCCCACCGTCACCGCCATGTAGAAAGGCCCCGGCTCCCGTTGTTTATAAGGGAACCGGGGCCTTTTGCTTCGCTCAGATGTTGCAGCCCGATGCACGGGCAGTCGAATACGGGTACCAGCTGACCGGGCCGGGCCCCATCTGAGGAGCGCAAAGAATGTTCCACGTCCGTGGGCCGACGATACCGTCAGCCTGCAGGCCCCAGTAGCGCTGGAATCCGATCACAGCGTTGCGTGTAGCAGGTCCGAAGGAGTTGTCGACAGCCAGAGTTCCGTACGGCGATCCTATGCGCGTCCGGAAGGCGTTGAGCAGGATCTGAATGTTGCCTACGCAACTGGAGTAGCCGCCGTAGCTGTAGTTGTAATCGACGCAGCGTCCAGCCGCCTCAGCCGGTGCCGGAGCGGCGACGCTGAGCGTGCCGCCGAGGACAAGGCTGGCCGCCACTGATGTGAGCGCCAGACTAACGCGTCGGGTTGATTTGCGCACGGTAAATCCTTTCGATGGAGAATTTCGGTCCATGCTAACCCGTGCGCTCGGGTAGTGGGCATGGGCAGCACTGCCCATGGTCTGGCGCTCGCCCCAAGCTCGATCAAATTCACCCGCTTTTATTCGCCCCTCAGCCGCGTCGCTTGGGCCACTTCATCTGTTCGCCATTCCGGACCAAAGGATGACGCCATGGGGTTGTTGAAGAAATCGGCCATGGCCCGTTCAACGGCGTTCACGTCATGAACCAGATACGGCAGGATTAGCCCCCTCGTACCACCCATAGCAATGGCCACAGACTTGTCCGTTCGCCCAGAAGGATGCGCCAACACCGCCCACGAACCGAAATCCATGTCTATCCACCGCCCAAGCAGCCGCCGGACCTCTTGCGCGGCTCCCGGCAGCCCGGCGGCCATCAGCACCACACAGCTGACTATCAGGGAGCCCTTCCGAAAAACCACGCTCCTGGTCATAACGATCCAATCTGCCGTCGGATACTTCAGAGCCGCTTATCTCCTACTAGAGGAAGCGCAAATCCTGGGCTTCTGGGCCGCCTACCCAATTCCAGCCAGCTAGAGTCTTTGCCCCCTGAGTTTCAAAGAACCCATGGTGACGGCCGACATCGCGGACCAGAAGGCAATGGACGAGTGGCTGCGCGCCGGAGCCACGGCCACCACAGCCGCACTGCAGGATCCTGCCGTGAAGGGAACAGCCTATCCCGTGCAACGCCTGAAGAACGTGGAGGTGCGAACGGCAGCGCGTGTAGTGACTCCCAGCCCGCTCAACATCACCTTGGTCCCGGTGTGGGCTGGTGGAGCCGATGAACTCAACCCGCTCTATGTCAGTCCCGCATCCGGCAAACCGTCCCGGATGTTCGAGGCTGTGACCGGCGGGGAGAAAGGCCTGCGCTTCGCCGACGGCTGTGGCGGCGCGTTGGCGGTGGACAGCTCGGGGCTTACGGTTACAGCACTGCAGATCACGCCCCAATGCACGGTGCGGGCCAGCGTTGGGAACTTTACTGAGTTGCAGTCGCCACCGTTCGCCATTACCTCCCGGGAAAACGCAGGCCAATAGGCGGCTTCCCATCCAAGGAGGGGCCGGCAACGAAGTCCGGATAGAATCGAAGCCGCAGCCAAGCCAAAACGCCAGGCCAAAACCAAGGGAGGACTCCGTGCGGACATCGCAGCCCCGGTCGCCCTTCCATGCCCTGCGGTCGGTAGCCATGGCGCTGGTGATCGTCCTTTTGGCGGCCGGTGCACACGTCCTCGGCGGAGGCTCCCTGCCAACGGCGCCCGTACTCGCGGCACTTATCGCGCTGACCGGTCTTGCGGCAACGCTCGCAACGCGGTTCAAACTGAACTTCGCGGGCATGGCGGCCCTGCTGGGCACCGGGCAACTCTTGCTGCACGAGGCCTTCACCGCCTTGGCTCCACTTGACACCACCGTGCGCACCGGCAGCCACCATGCCGGCACTGAATTGTTGACTCCGGCGTTGGACCCGGCAACCCACCTCCACGAACTGGGCGCCACAGCGGGTGCCCTGATGTTCGCGGCACACGTGGTTGCCACCATCGTTTCGGCAGCGGCGCTGGCAAAGGGCGAGGACGCGCTGTGGCAGCTGGCAGCGTGGTTGCGTCCTTTGGTCACGCTGCCGTCGTTGCTGTTCAGGCCCGACGCCGGTGCCACGCCTGTCTCGGTCGGTGCACCTGACGTTTTCCTCCCCCGCCCCTGGCGGAACCTAAGGCAAGACAGCCGCCGCGGCCCGCCCGCCGCCGTCGTACTTCCTTAATTCCGCCCGGCACCGCCTCTTCCTGGTGACGGGCTCCAAACCCGTACCCGCGCCCGTCTTTGGCGCACCTTGAAAGGCAATCCCATGAAGAACTCCGCCCTCCGCCGTACCCTGTCCGCAACCGCCGTCGCGGGTGGAACCGCCGCCCTGATGATGGCCGGCCTTGCCGGAGCATCAGCCCACGTCGGCGCCGACCCCAACAAGACCGCAGCCAACTCCTACGCGCTGGTGACCTTCGGCATCCCGCACGGTTGCGACACCTTCGGGACCACCAAGGTTGCCATCACGCTGCCGGAGGAACTCAACGATGCGCAGCCCACAGTCAACCCCAACTGGACGGTGGAAAAGGTGACGGAAACGCTGGCCGAGCCCAAGAAACTGGACGACGGCACGAGCATCACCAAGCGCACCAGCCAGATCGTCTACACGGCCAAGGCACCGCTGGATCCGCACCTGCGCGACGCCCTGGTCCTGTCGGTCAAGCTGCCCGACGCCGCCGGTAAGACCATCTACTTCCCCACCCTCCAGACGTGCGAGCAGGGCCAGACCGACTGGGCTGAGATCCCCAAGGACGGCCAGAATGAGCACGACCTGAAGTCCCCGGCGCCGTCGGTGACCATCACGGCGGCCGAGGCTGAAGGCGACCACCACGCCGCCGCCATGGTGTCCACGGAACAGGCCTCGTCGGTGAGCGACGACGGATCCCAGGCCATGGGTTGGGCAGGTCTGGTTGCCGGGCTTGCCGGCTTGGTTCTGGGCGGCGTGGCATTCTTCCGCAGCCGTCCGGCCAAGTCCGCCAAGTAGGTCTGTCACGGTGATGGCGTCCGGAACATCACGATCCGGACGCCATTTCCGTAGTGGACGCCGTGGCTCGATTGACTCGCGCCACGGCCGCCGCAAGGCTGGTGCCCATGTGGACTCAGCGCATCAAAACCGGACTTGTACTGACGACGACGGCGGCCACCACGGCGCTCCTTCTTGCCGGCTGCGGGCCAAGCCCCAGCCCCTCGGGCACCACCAGCGCCTCACCCACCCAGTCGCAGTCGCCAAGTACGACGTCGGCATCGCCCACGGTTTCCCCCTCGCCTTCTGCGACGGGCTCAGCAACGTCCGCCGCTCCCGCGGGGCCCGCCTTGTGCAAAGCGGCTTCGCTGACGGCCTCAACAGACTCCACCGGCGGCGGTGCTGCGGGCAGCATCTACGAAAAACTGATTCTGACCAACTCCGGCACGGCCCCCTGTGTCCTGGAAGGCTTCGCCGGTGTCTCACTGACGGCCGATGCCAACGGCGAGCCTATCGGGGAGCCCGCCACCCGCGAAACCACCACGCCTGTTACGCGGATCGAACTTGCCCCTGGAAAGGCTGCCTGGGCTGAGCTGAGGTACACGCAGGCCGGCAACTACGGGGACTGCACGCGGGTTCCTGCCGCCGGGTTCCGTATCTATCCACCGGAGGACACGGCCTCGCTCTTCGTCGCAGAACCGCACGATGCCTGCAGCAATCCGGGCATCAAACTCCTGACAATCACAGCTTTCCAGGCCGTCTGAGGCCGACCCCGCGGCCCCGGCTTATTCTGTCGGGGCCGTGGGGCATGATGGAGGAATGCAGGAGCAGCAGGCGTCCGCAGGCGCCATCAGCCGTTTCAGCCAGGCAACCAGGGAATGGTTCCTCGGCGCATTTTCCGTGCCTACGCCTGCCCAGGATGGCGCGTGGAATGCCATTTCCTCCGGTTCGCATGCCTTGGTGGTGGCTCCGACGGGCTCCGGAAAAACGCTTGCTGCCTTCCTGTGGGCCCTGGACCGATTGCATTCCTCGCCAACGGACACCCTGCCCGGCCTTGAAGACGCAGCCCCGGGCAAGCGTGCCAAAAAACCCAAGACCAAAACCCGGGTCCTCTATATTTCGCCGTTGAAGGCCCTCGGCGTAGACGTGGAACGCAACCTTCGCTCGCCGCTGATCGGAATCACGCAGACCGCCAAACGTTTGGGGCTCCCCGCGCCGCTGGTGACGGTCGGCGTCCGCTCCGGGGATACGACGGCGGCGGACCGCCGTTCGCTGTTGTCCAACCCTCCGGATATCCTCATCACCACTCCGGAATCCCTGTTCCTCATGCTGACCTCCCGGGCACGGGAGACACTCAGCGAAGTCGATACGGTGATCATCGACGAAGTCCATGCCGTTGCGGGGACCAAGCGCGGCGCCCACCTGGCTGTGTCCTTGGAGCGGCTCGATGCCCTCCTGCCAAAACCTGCCCAGCGCATTGGCCTCTCGGCCACGGTGCAGCCGCGCGAGCTAGTGGCACAATTCCTGGCAGGGCAGGCTCCGGTGGAGATTGTCGCTCCGCCGTCCAAGAAGAATTGGAACCTCACAGTCACCGTCCCTGTTGAGGACATGTCCGACCTCCAAGGTGCTTCCGGAGCCTTCGACTCCGGCCCTGCCTCCGGACTGCAGCCGCAGGCCTCCATCTGGCCCCATGTGGAGGAAAAGATCGTGGATCTTGTCCTCTCCAAGCAATCCACCATCGTGTTCGCCAACTCCCGCCGTTTGGCCGAACGCCTGACCGCCCGGCTCAACGAGATCTACGCGGAACGCCAGCTGATGGCTGACGCCGGGTCGGTTTGGGAGGCGCCTGTCCAAGCCGAAGGTGCCGGCAACCGGGGTACAGGGCCCGCGCCCTCCGCACCTTCTGATACTGGTGGCGGTGGCGCGGCCACTACGGCCAAGGTACCCGTCTCCACTGCGACTCCGGCCCACATGATGGCCCAGGCCGGAAGCACCACAGGCGCTGATCCTGTCCTTGCCCGCGCCCATCACGGCTCCGTGTCCAAGGACCAACGTGCGCTGATCGAGGACGACTTGAAGTCGGGCCGGCTTCGGTGCGTTGTGGCTACGTCTTCGCTGGAGCTTGGCATCGACATGGGTGCCGTGGACTTGGTCATCCAAGTGGAATCACCCCCGTCGGTGGCCAGTGGCCTGCAGCGCGTGGGCCGTGCGGGCCACCAGGTGGGCGAGATCTCCGAGGGCGTGCTCTTTCCCAAGCACCGCGCGGACCTGCTCCACACCAGCGTCACTGTGGAGCGCATGCTCAATGGCCAGATCGAGCGGCTCAGCATCCCCGCCAACCCGTTGGACATCCTCGCCCAGCAGACGGTGGCAGCCACGGCGTTGGGCAGCATCGATGTGGAGGAATGGTTCAGCACGGTCCGGCGCTCAGCGCCCTTCGCCAGCCTCCCCCGATCGGCTTTCGAGGCGACCCTGGACTTGTTGGCAGGCCGGTACCCCTCCGATGAGTTCGCCGAGCTCCGACCACGCATTGTCTGGGACCGGCATGCAGGAACCATCGAAGGCAGGCCCGGCTCCCAGCGCCTGGCGGTGACCTCGGGCGGAACCATTCCGGACCGGGGCCTGTTCGGCGTCTACATCATCGGTACTGAAGTTGAAGGAACCGGTTCTTCCGGCGAGGGTGACGGTTCCGGCGCTTCAGCGCGGGCAGCGAAAGGCGGCCGCCGCGTCGGCGAACTCGACGAGGAAATGGTCTACGAATCACGGGTGGGAGACATCTTCGCACTGGGGGCCACCAGCTGGAAGATCGAAGACATCACCCACGACCGTGTGCTGGTATCCCCCGCGTTCGGCCAACCTGGAAAGCTGCCCTTCTGGAAGGGTGATTCACTGGGCCGCCCGGTGGATCTGGGCCGCGCCCTCGGCGCCTTCATCCGGGAACTCTCCGCGGCCGATCCCGAGCCAGCCATGGAACGCTGCCAGGCAAGCGGCCTGGATGCATTTGCCGCCAGTAACCTGCTGCAGTATCTGGACGAGCAGAAACAGGCCACGGAAGTCGTTCCGAGTGACCGGACCCTGGTAGTGGAACGATTCCATGATGAGCTGGGCGACTGGCGGGTGGTGTTGCACAGCCCGTTCGGCATGCCCGTCCACGCTCCCTGGGCCCTGGCAGTCGGACAAAGGCTGCAGCAACGCTATGGCCTGGACGGTTCGGCGATGGCGGCAGACGACGGCATAGTCCTGCGCGTCCCCATGATGGAGGATGAGCCGCCGGGCGCTGAGCTTTTCCTCTTCGACCCCGAGGAACTCGAGCAGATCGTCACCGCCGAGGTCGGTGGCAGCGCCCTCTTCGCTTCGCGTTTCAGGGAGTGCGCAGCCCGCGCCCTGCTCTTGCCACGCCAAAATCCCACCAAGCGCCAACCCTTGTGGCAGCAGCGCCAGCGTTCTGCCCAATTGCTGGACGTCGCCAAGAAGTACCCTGCTTTTCCCATCGTGCTCGAAACAGTCCGGGAGTGCCTGCAGGACGTCTACGACCTCCCTGCTTTGAAGGACATCGCGGCATCGGTTGAGCGCCGGGAACTGCGCATTGTCCAAACCACCACGCAGCAGCCGTCTCCCTTCGCCAAGTCGTTGTTGTTCGGGTACGTGGCGCAATTCCTCTACGAGGGCGACTCTCCCCTGGCCGAGCGTCGTGCCGCCGCCCTTGCGTTGGACTCCACGCTCCTCAACGAACTCCTGGGCCGGGTGGAGCTGCGCGAGCTCCTGGACGCCAAGGTTATCGACACCACGGAGCACGAGCTGCAACGGCTGGTGCCGGATCGGCGCGTACGCGGCATGGAAGGGGTTGCAGACCTGCTGCGGTTGCTGGGTCCGCTGGCGGTGGAGGAAGTGGCCGAACGTTTGCAAGGCCCGGACAACCTGGCCACGCCCGGGACGGACGACGTATCCGAGCAAATCAGCGCGCCACCGGCCACGCCGGCTGAGGCTGAATTGCATCTCCTGGCACTCCAGAAAGCCAACCGTGCGCTCAAGGTGACCATTGGCGGCGTCGAACGTTTCGCTGCGGTGGAAGATGCCGCCCGTCTGCGCGACGCCATCGGTGTCCCCCTGCCCATGGGCGTTCCGCTGGCCTTCATCGAACCGGTCAACGATCCCCTTGGCGACCTCGTCTCGAGGTATGCCAGGACTCATGGGCCTTTCACGGCCGCAGAAGCGGCCACCCGGCTGGGACTGGGCGTCGCGGTCGTCACTACGGCCCTGAAACGGTTGGCGGGTGACGGCCGTGTTGTCGAGGGGGAGTTCCGGCCGCACGCTGTGGCCACCACGCCCGACGCAGGCACGGAGTCCCTCGAAGCCCCGCCTTCCAGCGAATGGTGCGATGCCGAGGTCCTGCGAAAGCTCCGGCGCCGTTCCCTTGCGGCGTTGCGGGCAGAAGTGGAGCCGGTCGACGCCGCGGCGTATGGCCGTTTCCTTCCGGCGTGGCAGAACGTCGCTGCTCCCGGTAAGTCGCGCAGCCAGGCACTGCGCGGGCTGGACGGCATCATCACCGCTGTTGATCAGCTATCGGGGGTTCCGGTTCCGGCGTCAGCGTGGGAGCCCTTGGTCCTCGCGAGCCGCGTTGCCGACTACAAACCCGCCATGCTGGACGAACTCATGGCAGCGGGCGAACTTCTCTGGTCCGGTGCCGGGTCCCTGCCGGGAAACGACGGATGGATCAGCCTCCACGTGGCTGATTCCGCCGAGCTCACCCTCAACCCGTCCCCGGAGTTCGAACCCGGTGACGCCCAGCAACGCCTGCTCGAATACCTGGGCGCGGGAGGCGGCTACTTCTTCCGGCAGCTCACCGACGTCGCCGGCGGCATGGACTCCGTACTCAGCGACGACGCCGTGGTTTCCGCCCTGTGGGATCTCGTATGGGCGGGCCGGGTCACAGGAGACACCTTCGCCCCGGTGCGGGCCATGATCGCGGGCGGACGAACGGCACACCGCCAGGTCGCCAAGGCACCACGGGCGCGGGCACCGCGGATGAGCAGGCTCGGCCGGCACGGCGCCGGACTCCTGGGAACACCCGGCCTGACCGGAGGCCGCTACGGATCCGTGGCCGCACAGGCACCTACGCCGCCACTCGCCGTCGGGCGCTGGTCAGCGCTGCCCCTGCCGGAACTGGACCCGACCATCCATGCGCGCGGCACCGCCGAACTCCTCCTGGACCGCTACGGAGTGGTCACCCGCGGTTCTGTGATGGCCGAAAACATCCTGGGCGGGTTCGGCCTTATGTACAAAGTGCTCGCACGGCTTGAGGAAGCCGGACGCTGCCGCCGCGGATACTTCATAGAGCACCTCGGTGCTGCCCAGTTCGCCGTACCCGCCACTGTTGACCGGCTGCGGTCCTTCACCGAGGACGCGCGGATCGCTGCAGCGGAACCGTCGGCGCTGGCCTTGGCCGCCACCGACCCCGCCAATCCATACGGAGCGGCCCTCCCCTGGCCGTCAGTAGCCGGCGACGCGGGTTCGGGGCACCGTCCGGGCAGGAAGGCCGGCGCCTTGGTGGTAATGGTCGACGGCGCGTTGGTCCTTTACGTAGAACGCGGCGGGAAGACGTTGCTGACGTTCAGCCACGACGAGGCCGTCCTGGCAGTCGCCGCAGAGGCGCTGGTGGGAGTGGTCCGGCGGGGCGCCGTAGACAAGCTGTTCATGGAAAAGGTCAACGGACACGACCTCCTGGAAACCCCGGTTGCCGTGGCCCTTGCCGCTGCGGGAGCTTACTCTACGCCGAAGGGATTGCGGATCCGTGCCTGAAGGGGACTCCATTTGGCGGGCCGCCCACAAACTGAACCAGGCGCTGGCCGGCCAGGTGATCACGGCGTCGGACTTCCGCGTACCCCGCTTCGCAACGCTGAACCTGGCAGGGTGGACCATGACCGAGGTGGTGGCGCGGGGAAAGCACCTGCTGATGCGCCTTGTGGGCCCTGAAGACAAGGAACCCGGAGCCAGCCGGACACCCCGCGCCCTGACCATCCACTCGCATTTGAAGATGGAGGGGGCCTGGATGGTCTACGCCCCCGGTGGGCGCTGGACCAAGCCAGGCCACACAGCCCGGTGCGTGCTGCGGACCGCCGTGGCGGACGCCGTCGGATTCTCGCTTGGCATCCTTGAGGTGATACCCACCGAAGAGGAAGACAAGGTGGTTGGACACCTTGGCCCGGACCTCCTGGGGCCGGACTGGGATGAGGAAGAAGCCCTGCGGAGGCTCCGGGCCGAACCCGAGGTTCCTGTGGGCTACGCGTTGCTGGACCAGCGCAAGCTTGCCGGGATCGGCAACATCTATCGCTGCGACTCCTGCTTTTTGTCAGGCATCCACCCGGCGGTACCGGTCGGCCAGGTCCCGGACCTTGCAAAGATCGTCAATGACGCAAAGCGCCTCCTGGGCGAAAACCTCGGTCCGGGGCGGCGATCAACCTTGGGCCCCCGCGCCATGCGTCCCGGCTACTGGGTGTACGGAAGGACCCGGCAGCCGTGCCGGCGGTGCGGTACTCCTGTGCAGCACGGCCTCCTTGCCGCCCCTGATGGCACCGAGGAAAGGGACATCTACTTCTGTCCGCGATGCCAGCCGGCTCCTAGTGCCCAGGCAAGCTTCTAGGCAGCCCGGGCGGCCTCCACGGATTCCGTGGGGGCCGTCGCAATGCCGCGCTCGGGCACCGTGAACCTTGGCAGCAGCAACTGCACGATCGGCCCGATGGCCAGCGCGTAAACCACCGTTCCCACGCCCACGGACCCACCCAGCAACCAGCCCACAGCCAGCACCACAACCTCGATGCCTGTGCGGACCAACCGAACCGACCACCCGGTACGGCGCACGAGTCCGGTCATCAGGCCGTCACGTGCACCGGGGCCAAGCCGCGCCCCGATATAGCAGGCGGATGCGATGCCGTTGAGGATCACGGCCCCGGCCAGCATGGCGATCTGGCCGCCAAGGTGTGAGAACGCGGGAATCAGCCATAAACCCAGGTCCGCGAAAAGACCTACCAGCACTGCGTTCGCGAGCGTTCCAATCCCGGGCATCTGCCGCAGTGGGATCCAGAGGAGCAGGACCAGGAAACTAACGGCGATGACCACCACTCCAATGCTGAAGCCGGTCTTTTGGGACACGCCTTGGTGGAACACGTCCCAGGGATCCAAGCCAAGTCCGGCGCGGATGAACATGGCCAGTGATATGCCGTACATCGCGAGGCCGATCAGGAGCTGGGTGATTCTTCGGGTCATCATGAACCCATCTTTGCGAGAAACTGGCCTTGTTTTCCATAGCCAGTTTGGAATACTGGCCTGATGTCAGGCTTACTGAACCCGATCGCATTGACCCGTCTTCTTGGCTCCTGGAATTCCGGTACCCTGCCCGCATACCGCGAGCTTGCCGACGTCGTACGTTTGCTGGTGATGGACGGACGCATTCCGCTTGACGTCGCGCTCCCCAGCGAAAGGGCGCTGGCCCAGACGCTGGGACTGAGCCGGACCACGGTCACCGCCGCGTATTCAAGCCTGCGCGAGCAGGGCTTCCTGACCACCGGCCAGGGCAGCCGGGGACGGACCTGCATTCCGCAACGCACCTCTCCGGTGACCATGCCGGGGCTGGCGGCGCCGGAGGGATTGCTGGACCTGGCCTACGCATCCCTGCCGGCAGCGGGCGAGGTGGTCCACCGCGCGTTCGCCGATGCCCTGACCGAACTCCCGGCCCTCCTGCCCGGATTTGGCTACGACGCGGTGGGTGTCCCCGCACTGCGGCAGGCCATAGCGGACAAATACACAGCCGACGGCGTCCCCACGAACGCCCAACAGATCCTGGTGACCTCCGGAGCGCAGCACGCGTTGAACATCGTCCTGAAGACCCTGGCCGGAAAGCAGGACAAAGTGCTGGTGGAACACCCCTCCTACCCGAACGCCCTCGACGCCATCCGGGCCGCCGGTTGCCGGCCCTTTCCCGTCGCACTCCCTGCCGCGGGGTCCGTGCCGGCCTGGGATATTGACGCGATGGAGGCCGCGATGCACCATCATCGACCTGCCATGGCCTACCTTGTTCCGGACTTCCATAACCCCACGGGCCGTATCATGTCCGGGCTGCAGCGCCGGCGACTGGCGCGGGCAGCAGCGTCCGCGGGGACGGTCCTGGTGGTGGATGAGACACTCCGGGGGTTGAACCTCGACGGCGTCAGTGCAGCACCGATGGCGGCGTTCAGTCCCGCCGTGGTTTCCATCGGCTCGCTCAGCAAGTCCCACTGGGCCGGCCTCCGCACCGGCTGGATCCGGGCCGACGAAGCCTTGGTCAACCGCATGGTCACCACACGGACCACCATGGATCTGGGCGGCCCCATGGTGGAGCAACTGGCTGCTGCCCGGCTGGTCAGCGCCTACTCCGAGCCCCTCGATGCACGGCTGGCAGAACTCCGCAACAACCGGGATTCGTTGATGGAATTGCTGGCTGAACATTTGCCGTCGTGGGATCCTGAGCGACCCCAGGGCGGGCTCACAGTGTGGTGCAGACTGCCCAGCCCCTGCAGCACGGCCCTGACGGTGCTCGCTCCGGAATTTGGAGTCCGGCTGGCCGCCGGGCCGAGGTTCGGGGTGGGCGGTGCCTTTGAGCACTTCATGCGTGTCCCTTACACCTTGCCACCTGCCCAACTGGAGGTGGCCGTCCGGGCACTGCGGGCCGCCCAGGACAAGCTCGACGCCTCGCCCCAACTCCGCCGCAGCCTCAAGACCGAGCGGCCGGCCGCCGTCGGAGTCGCCTAAGTGCCGCCCGCCGGGTCCACCCGGGCACCCCAACTAGGTCGCAGTTAAGCGCGTTTTGAGGCTTCAAAACGCGCACAAGTGCGACCCAGTTGGGTCCCGGGCGCCGTGCAGGGGCGGGGCGGGTGGCTACGCGTAGACCTTCTCCAGGAAGGCACCCCACGTCTTGGCCGTCAGCTCGGAATCACCCGCGCCAAATTGGTGGACGGTCATACCTACCGGCGCCCCAAAGGCATTGCGCCCAAAGAACCGGTACAAAGCATCGCCGGTGCGCAGTCCCAGGAAGTTCTCATTGGCGAAGTCCACCTCACCGCTCAGCCGCCCCACGCCGTCGACGTCTACCTCGAAAGCCGAGCCCGCGGCGAGGTCCTCCACTCCGAGCGCCTTCTTGAGCTGCACAAATCCATCGGGCGATTGCGAAGACGCCGGAGCCTGAACGTCCGTAAACACCACCGGCTGTCCGTCGAAGTACTTCAGGTACTGCCCCAGGGTGTGCAGGTAGAACTCGGTGTGCTTGCTGGCACCGTCGTACTGCTCATCCCAGTTGTCGGCGAAGATTCCGCTGTGGACGTAGTGCAGCCTGGCCCGGCCGCCCTCCACCGGCTCCAGGACGTGCTCCAACTGGTTGAACCAACCATCGGGACCGTCCATCCGCGTGACGAGGTGGCCTGGGTATTCATCCACGGTCCGGACGGCCGGCCACTGGTCCGTGGGGAACATCCAGGCGGAGGTGTCCGCTGTGACCGCCTGCCAGACCCGCTCGGGGGTTCCCGGCAGTTCGGTATCGGCCACGATTTCAAATTCACGGTTACTGGTCATTGTCCTGGTCCTTTTCTACTGTGACTTCTGTTGAGGGGGTCTTGAGTGCGGGATGAAGTACGACGACGAGGCGATGCTTGCGTCCGCCGCCCGCCACCGCGGTACCGCCGTCGTGGTATTTGTCGACGAGCCGTGTGACCGCAACGCCGAGCTCTTCCGCGAAGGCCGCGCGATCGGCGGCGGAACGGAAGGTAATCTCGCCGTCGATGGCGAAGCTGGCGAGCTTCTTCCTGGCAGCGGCTGCCCCGGAAATGAGCTTGCCCATTTCCTGTACGGTGCGGGAGGCGAGCGACAACAGCCAGAACGCCGAGAACCTGTCCGCGAAGCGCCGAGGGTCCGGCGCCACGGAGGCCAACGCCACCGGCGAGATCAGGTAGGAGCCCGCGGTGGCCCTCAGGACGCGCTCGGTGACGTTGCCTTTGCGCCGTTCCTCGACCAGCTCCACCAAACCGTGGTGCTCAAGTGCTTTGAGGTGGTAGTTGACCTTCTGGCGCGGCATTCCCACCTTGACCGCGAGCTGCGTGGCCGAGGCGGGCTCGGCCAGTTCCCGCAGGATACGGGTCCGGATCGGGTCCAGCGATACTTCCGCTGCCGCCGGGTCCTCGATCACTTCGATGTCCAACATGGTTCCAGTATGCTTACCGACAACTTTTTTTGTCAAGAACTTTTTTATGTTCGGAACCTGAGTCCGTGGTGGAGCCCTCTGAACAAGCCAAACCAGTCCCCGAGCACGCAAAGCGGGCCGCACAGCTCAGGCAAAGTAGAATTGTCCGGTGATGCAATCCCCCCTCCCTGTGCGCGATGGCGTGAACGCAACCCGCCTCCGCCTGCCGGACGAGGGCCCATGGGACACCGCGATGGACTACATGATGCATCGATGGGGACACATTGACCCCCAGGGCATCGAGGACCGCTTCGACGCCGGGGAGATCGTAGGCGAGGGCGGGGTGCCTTTGGACCGCAGTACCAAACTGGAGGACCACACCTTCATTTGGTACTACAGGACCCTCCCGCCGGAGACGCGACTGCCCGTGGAAATCAACATTCTGCACCAGGACGAGCACATCCTGGTGGTGGACAAGCCGCACTTCCTCCCGACCACTCCCGGGGGCACATACATCCAGGAATCGGCGCTGGTCCGGCTTCGGAACCTGCTCGATCTCCCGGATCTCATTCCCATGCACCGGCTGGACCGCATGACTGCCGGCATCCTGCTGCTCTCCACCAACCCGGAAACCCGGGGCAGGTACCAGGTCCTGTTCGAGAAGCGACAGGTCCAAAAAGAATACGAGTGCGTGTCCGCCGCGGCACCCGCCGCCGGCTATCCCGCCGTCGAATTCCCCACGGTGGTCCGCAACCGCATGACCAAGTCGCGCAGCTACCTGTTGGCCGAAGTGGTGGACGGCGAGCCGAACGCCGAGACGCGCATCGAGCCGGTAAGGACGTTCGACGCCGGGACGCACCAGCGCGCGCTGTACCGGCTGGAACCGCACACCGGAAAAACGCATCAGCTCCGCGTGCATATGGCCTCGCTGGGCCTGGGGATTGTGAACGATGCGTTTTATCCTGACCTCCTGGACAAGGCGCCGGACGACTACGGCAAACCGCTGCAACTCCTGGCGCGTGGCATCCGCTTCGTGGACCCCATCAGCAAACAACCGGTCGAATACCGCAGCGGCCTGGAGCTCAGCGAAGCCCGGCCCTGAGCATTCCGTTCGCGCTTTGAGTGTGGGTCACGCGCCGAACACAGTGCGGAAGACCGCCGTCGTCTCCTCGGAGAAGAGCACGAACTCAACCACCTCAAGGCTGGTGACCCCGGAACCGCTTCCGGCAGCAACTGCTGCCAACTCATTCACGGCGTCGCGGGCTGTCTCCGCCACTTGGCGGGCGTCCCACCCGTAGATTCCCGCACTGACGGCGGGGAACGCCACGCTGCGTGCACCGACCTCCCCGGCCACACGAAGGCTTTCCCTGAAACAGGACGTAAGAAGGTCCGGGTCGGTCTGGCCCGCATGCCGGTTGGGTCCGACGGTGTGGATCACCCACTGCGCAGGAAGCCTGAAACCCGGCGTTGCTACGGCACTACCTGTCGGGAGCCCGTCGGGAAGCCGGGTACGCCGCAGTTCACGGCAGGCTGCCAGCAACTCCGGCCCCGCAGCCCGGTGGATGGCACCATCCACTCCCCCTCCACCGAGCAGTGAGGAATTCGCGGCGTTCACAATCGCATCGACGCGGCGGGTGGTGATGTCTCCGTGCAGGATCTCAGTGCGCATGGGGACAGTCTTCCGCCGTGCTGTGACCGCAGCAAGTGCGGTACGTTGTGCCCATGGACTTCATCGCCCCGGAGTTGTGGGGATCGGCAATCTACCTCTGGATTGTGCCGATCGTGCTGGGCGATGCCATCTTCCCGCCCATTCCGTCCGAGATGGTGGTCATCACCGGAGGTGCGCTGGCGGCGGACGGACATGCGAACTTCTGGCTGGTCCTGATGTTGGCCGCTTCCGCTTCCTGGCTGGGTGACGTGGCGGTCTACCTGCTCTTCAAACGCAGGATCAGCCATGTGCTGGACCGCTGGGCCTGGGGCAGGAAAGTGCACAAAGGCATCCACGAAGCCATCGCCAAAGCCGGGCGTTCCTCCACCTACGGGACGATCATCGGAGCACGATTCATTCCCGGCGGCCGGCTCGCCACGTCCGCTGCTGCCGGCATTGCCAATGTCTCCGTCCGGGGATTCAGTCTCTGCGCCGGTTTAGGAGCAGTCTTGTGGGCAGTATGGCAGGTGGGCCTGGGCTATTTCACAGGCTCCACCACCAAACTGCCCTTCTGGGCGAGCTCGCTGATAGGCGTCGGGGTCGGGCTTGTCATCGGCGTGGTGGTCGGGTTCATCGTGACCCGGCGCCGGGGCGACCCTTCCCCGGTGGACGAACCCTACGACGGCGACGAACCGTACGACGGCGGGCCCGGCGCAGTCCCGCAACCCGACTAAACCGGCGACCAGCGTCCCCGGCTGCGCCGCAGGACATACAGGCTCCCTGTCAGGGCAACGCGTTCGACGGCGTCACGCATCATGGCTGCCGACGTGCGGGCTTCGTCGTTCTCACCCGCGTAGTCGCGGGCGTCCACCATGAACCGCAGGCTGATCTGGGGAACGCCGCCCACGATATCCAGCTGGTTGGACTCCACGTGATGCCGGGTTTCCAAGGCTTCGACAGCGGCGGCCATCACGGACTCAGGCGGATTCCCCGGCTTGAGTCCGGTGATCTTCAACTTGGTCTGGAACGACGGCATCCCACCACCCTAACGTCCCCCATCCGATGCTATCCGGTGTTGCGCAGCCCTGCGGCTACACCATTGACCGTGATCAGCATGGCACGCTGGAGGCGCTCGTCGATCTCCGCTCCGGAAACCGAAGCTTCCCGGACACGACGCAGCAACTCCACCTGCAGGTAGCTGATGGGGTCAAGGTACTGGTCGCGGATCTCAAGGGACCTCTTGAGCGTGGGCTGGGCATCCAGAAGCTCGATCTCACCGGTCAGCCGCTCAATCTCGGCCACGGTGAGCTCATACTCATCACGGATCATGTGGAACAGGCGGTGCAGTTCTTCAGGTACCAGCGATGAGACGTAGTGGCCGGCGATTTCCATGTCCGTCTTGGCCAGCGTCATTTCGACGTTGGAGATCACCGAACGGAAGAAGTGCCAGCGGTCCATCATTTCCATGAGCTGGTCCGTGTTGCCGGCCTCGCGGGCTGCCTTCAAACCCGAACCCACACCAAACCAACCAGGCACGATCTGCCGTGACTGCGTCCACCCGAAAACCCAGGGAATGGCGCGCAAGCCGCCGAGCCCGGCCCCCGAATCGGGACGTTTGGACGGACGGGAGCCGATGTTCAGCGAGCCCAGTTGTTCCACTGGCGTGGAGGCCAAGAAGTACGCCGGAAGATCGGGATCGTCAATCAGCGAACGGTAGCGGGCGAAAGCCCCGTCGGAGATGATCTCCATGACGTTGGCATAGCGTTCCCGCTCGTCCTCCGACGTTCGCGGCGTCCGGTGCAACGCCGAGCCCTGCATGACTGCGGCCAGCGACAGCTCCAGGTTTTCCCGCGCAAGGTCGGGCAGCGAGTACTTGTCGGAGATGACCTCGCCCTGCTCCGTGAACTTGATTTCACCTTCAAGGACGCCGTTGGGCTGGGCCATGATCGCGTCATACGTGGGCCCGCCGCCACGGCCCACGGAACCGCCACGACCGTGGAACAAACGGACGCGGACGCCGTGCTTGGCAGCAACATCGCGCAGCTTGCGCTGGGTCTTGTGAATCTCCCATTGACTGGTCATCACGCCGGACTCCTTGTTGGAGTCGGAGTAGCCCAGCATGATTTCCTGGATGTCGCCCCGCAGGCGAACCAGTTCGCGGTAGGACGGATCGGAAAGCAACTGGTCCACGATTTCGGCGGAAGCCCTCAGTTCCTCCACGGTTTCCAACAGCGGGGCAAAACCGATCTTGGCGTGCGGCTTGGAACCGTACAGGTCGATCAAGCCGGCTTCCCGCGCAAGAACTGCGGCGGCAAGGACATCGTCCGCGCCACGCGTCATGGAGATGATGTACGTCTCCACAACGTCAGGGCCGTAAGTGTGCAGGGCCTGGCGGATGCTGCGGAAGACATCGTAGGTGCCGTCGGCGGTTCCCTCGAGCTTGATCGGGTGCCCGGACAGCGGGCGGCGCGATGCCAGCTCGGCCCCCAGGAATTCGAAGCGCTCCGCGCGCGTCAGGGAACCGTACGGCTTCTCGGTGCCCAGGCGGTCAACCAACTGACCCACGGCATCGTGGTGGTAATCGGCGTGCTCCCGGATGTCCAGGGTTGCCAGATGCAACCCGAACGCTGCAATGGCGCGGCGTACCCGGGCAAGTGCTCCATCGGCCACCAGTGCTGCCGAGTGGTTCCGGAGGGAGGACTCCAGCAAACCGAATTCGGCCAGCAATTCGGAGGTGGTGGCGTAGTCGCGTCCGGGCTCATGGTAGGACGAAGCGGCGACCCTGCGGCCTGTGTTGATGAGCTTCGCCTTGATGCAGGTCAGCTTGAGGCGGTACGGCTCCTGCGCGTTGAGTTCAAGGATCCGCTTGTCCAAACCGGGAAGGTTCTTAAGGTCCACGTCGATTGAGTCAAGCAACTCCTTGTCCGCCCCAAAGAGTGCGGTCGAGTTGGAAAGCACGGAGATCAACTCGTCAATCAGGGCAATGCTGATGCGCACGGCGTTCTGGTTCTGCAACTGCAGGATTTCCCTCGTGACACCTGCCGTGACATTCGGGTTGCCATCGCGGTCGCCGCCGATCCATGAACCAAACCTCAAGGGAGCCCCGCCGGACGGAAGGGCAACGCCGTGCTCGGCGAGGAGCTCGGAAAGCTCCGTCAGCATCTCCGGCATGGCATCGGTGAGGATGCTGTTCAGGTAGTAGATGGCATTCCGGGCCTCGTCCACGGGTGTGGGGCGCACCTGGCGCAGCTCATCCGTTTGCCACATCTGGTCGATGATTTCGGCCAGCTGGCGGTCCTGCCTGCGGCGGGCGGACGTGCCTTCCTCGGTGGGCTGGGCCAGGACATCCGAAAGCTTCCGGATCTTGTCCAGCACCGAACGACGGGAAGCCTCAGTGGGGTGCGCCGTGAAAATCGGGCGGACATCGAGTTCGTTGACGACGTCCTGCAATACCTCCGGACCTGCCTGGCCGGCAATCTCGGCGACGGCCTTCGCCAGCCACCCGTCCTTTTCCTGCCGCGTGCGGAGTCCACGGACGCGGTGCACCTGTTCGGCCGCGTTGCTGAGGTGGAAGTAGAACGCAAAAGCCCGCACCAGGTCGGTCGCCTGGTCGAGGGGCAGGGAGGCGAGCAACTCGCGGACCTGGGCTACGACGTCGTGCGCGCTCCAAGGGCCGGTCGCATCGGCGCCGCCGCGCGCGGCTTCCTTGGATTCCTTGGTCAGCAGGCGGACCTGTTCCACCAGTTCCAGCAATTCCGGGCCGTGCTGCCGCACGAGGGATTCGCCCAGGAGAGTGGAGACGCGGCGCACGTCGGCGCGCAGCTCGGCGGCGAGATCGGTGTCTTGATGGGCAGTGTGAACCATAGATACTTACCTTCGGGATCTGGTGTGGCCCGTACACTGCGCTGGATACTGTGAGCCGGATTACTTATGTTTCCCAAGGATCTTACCCGCCCCAAAGTTAACCGCGGGAATGTGTCTCAGATCCTGGCGTCACCTGGATCGGAACGTGCAGAATCGATACCCGGGGTCCGTGGCCCGGCTGCATAGCGTTCATGCCGGCGTTGGCGCAGTTCCTCTGCCGCCGCCGCTGATTCCTGCTTGGTGGGCGCACCTGTGGCGGGATCGATCATGGACAACACGCTGCCCAGGGTGCCGGTAGCGCCCTTGCCGGGCACACCCCGCTGGATCACCCGCGTACCGCCCCAGACTGCGGCAACGATCAGACCGATGCTGACCAGCGCCGAAAACAACCCGTCCATCCCCATGCGCTCAGGGTACGCCCGCCAGTCAGGGCGGGGAACCCTGGTCCGCCCACGCGGCCTCCAGCACGTCCCAGTGGTCCTCCGTCATCAGGCTTGCCGGCGTCACGGACACCGAGGTTGCGCCACCGCGGACTGCGTCCTCAAGCGCAGCGGCGAACGTCTCTGCGGAGATGATGCCGTCCTGTGACCACAACCCCAGCGACAGCGACATGCGTGGCCCCGCCCGGCGGTCCATGGCGCTGGCAAGCTCTTCGGTCCGTGGTGCCCGCTCGTCGTTGAGTCCCACATACTGCCAGACGTGGAGCCGGTCCAACTGCTTGAGCAGGAGGTCATAATCATGGCCGCTGTCTGCACGGTCACCGGTGGCTGACTTCTTTGGCGACCGCACGTCCATCTCTGCCCTGACGCCAAAGGGCTCGACGGCGGCAGCCACCTTGCGGACGATGTCCGCCACTGCCTCGCTGCGCCAGGTCTTGATGTAGGGGTTGGTTTGGTCGATTGCACCGTTGGACTTGCGGGGCCAATCCTGTTGCCCCGTTGTCGCCGTAAAGTCCCGGAGGTCTTCACTGCCGAACGTGAAGCCGTCAAACATCAGCTCCGTAAGATCCACGGCGTCCGGCCGGTACCTTTCCGCGACGAAGGCTGCAAGCCTGACCAACCGAGTCCCGGCCCCGCCGTGACGCAGGGCGGACACGCTGGCAAACGCAGTGGAATTGGTGCCGGTGACATCGCGCCCCGCCAAGGAGGGTGTTTCCTGAAGGGCCCGGTCCAGCAGGACATCCACGGTCAGGACGACGTCCCGCTTGGTGCCATCGCCTGCCGTACCCAGCGCCGCCATGGCCTCAGCGACGTAATCCCGGCCGGTGTCCGCAACGCTGCTGCTGGCAGCACCAAGGTCGCCGGGCCACGGAAAAGCTGTCCAATCAGTCCGGCCCACGGAGATGGACACCGCAGTGGCGTCCACGGCATCGATCCGTGCGGCCAGGCTATCCAGATACTCCGGAGCGGTGCCGACGATGTCCTCGAAGCCGAGGTTGACCATGCGATCGGAGGGCCGGTCGCGTTCCTCTGCGGAGGAGGCGGTCACCACTACGGTGGATGCCAAGGCGGTGGCCAGCATCAGGATCATTGAACGCACAGTCCGCTTCATGCCGGGTTCCCCGCTGCGTCGCCTTCCAGGGCCGTCACGGACACCACGCCGGTCCGTTGCAGTTTGTTCCACCGCGCCGGGCTCCCCCGCAGTTCCTTGACGATGGCGTTTGCCAGGGCAAGGCCCACAAAAACGGAGTAGAACGGCCAGAGCGGAACGGTCCAGACATACCGCAGATCGCGCCAGGAGTGGTTCAGCCCGAGGGAAAACACGATCAGCAGAACCGAGATGAAGAGGCCCAGCCATCCCAGGATGGCCAGGATCTCCCCGGGGATGGGGCCCTTGCCCGCCACATAGAGGAACGGCAGTATCGCCAGGACCGCCAGTTGCAGGATGGGGATCACCACCATGGTGATCGCATTGAAGACCAGGAACAGCCCGAACGGTCCATACCGGGCCCTGCCCAGCATGCCCAAATGCAGGCGGAGTGTCTGCAGGAGCCCACGCGACCAACGCACCCGTTGCCGCCACAGTCCGCCGATCGTGGAGGGCGATTCCGCATACACCAGGGCCTTTGGCTGGAACCGTACCCGGTACCCGGCCGCGTAGACCCTCCAAGTGAGCTCCAGGTCCTCCCCCAAGGTGTCCTCGTGGAAACCCCCGACGCTGCGGACCAGGTCTGCCCGGAAGGCACCGATATTGCCCGAAACTATCGGAAGGCAGTGGGTCAGCGAGAGCGCCCTGCGCACCAATCCGGTGCCCACGTGGCTGAGGACCGCCAGCATCATGGTTTGTATCCGGTTGAGGTTAACCGGACGGTCGTCGCCGCATACGGCTCCGATTTTCGGATGATCGAAACCCTCCAGCATGTGTATCAAAGTGTCCGGGGCGAAGATGCCGTCGGCGTCGACGAACATCAGGATCTCGCCTTGTGCCGCCGCGATGCCGGTGTTAAGGGCGGCTCCTTTGCCGGCATTGGCCTGTGAGAGAAACCTGACGCGATCGTACTGGGCTGCGAGACCGGCCATGATCTCCGCCGTCGAGTCGGTAGAGCCATCGTCCACCAACAAGACTTCGAGCAGCAGATAGCGGCTCCTGAGGATCGACTCCACGCAGTTGGTGATCACCACGGCCTCGTTGTAGGCAGGAACGATCACCGAGACCAAGGGTTTTCCACTGATGACGGAGTACCTGTGCTTGACCGTCGGTGGCCGGTGCACGCGGTTGAAGTACAGGGCCAATGGGACATACACGATCTTGATTGCTCCGAAGCCCAGGATGATGGTCCCGCAAATCTGCACAAACGCGAGCGCGGCATCGATGATGATCAACCTGGCCGTCCCACCATGGCGTCCGGGGCCAATCGTCCAAGGACGGTGTCCACGAGTTCCGGGGCGTGGACGCTGTTTGCCCCGAACCTTGCGTTGACCTCAAGGACCACGGGGCTGCCGTCGGCCATCCGCCTGATGTCAATATCCACGGGCCCCGTCAGTCCGAGGGCTTCCACCGTTGACAGGGCCAGCTCTGCCACGTCCCGGTCGGCAGGAGGTTCGCTCCGGCGCACGGACACAGCGTTTCCGAGGTTGCCGTCCTTGAGCGCCGTCTTCTCAAGGACCACCACGATATCCTGCGAATGGCTGCTTCTGTGGACGACCGGCGCGTACTCGGTTCCCGGGGCGAACCGCTGCACGATCCACCTGTCATTCAGCGTGGCCCAGATGCGGTTTGCGTTCCGTCCACGATCGGACAGGCGTTCCAGCAGCTGAACGTTCCGCCCGCCGCGCGATACCCGTGGTTTCACCACCACGGGGCCGCCCAGAAGATCCATGGCTTCTTCGGCCGAGCCGAAGGTGCCCGGGAGGCCGAAGTCCGGAACACCGAGACCCGCGGTATCGAGGCATCGCATGGTGTGGAATTTGTCGTTGGCTATGCGCACCGGGGCAGGGTCAGCCACCAGCACCTCCACTCCCGGAGCAAAATCAAGCCGTGCGTCAGCCATCAAAACCAGTTCGTCGCTGACCGTAGGCACCACCAGTTCGATTCCATGCTTGGCAGCCAGCCCCCTTAGCTCCCAAAGGTAAGCGGGGGCGTCTGAGCTGGACACCCGGGCAACGGCGTCTGCCGTGCGGGGATTGACGTCCCGCATGTCCACACCCAGGACCCAGTGCCCCCGCAGTCGCAGTTGCGTGGCGAGGGAAGCACCTGCCGGCCCGCCCACGCCGGTCACCATAATCCGCGCCATCAGAACTCCCCTACGGCCGAGCCCAGCAGACGGACTGGTTCAAAGCCTTCCGCGTAGGCGGTCTTCACCTGCGAACCCCGGAAGGCCGCGAGACTGCGGACCCTTTCGGCGCTCATGTACGGCTTGCCTTTTTGGTTCCGGTGCATGGAAACCGCATGGATCTTGACGTCGACATATCCGGCGATGTCCACAAAGACGCTGGGGTTGAACTGCCGGGTGGAAGACGGGCTCTCAAAGCACAGAATGGACGAGTGCTTGCGGGCGGCCCTCATGGTGGCGCTGTGAACAGCCTGATGGTCCTGGTGGTAGTCGTTTCCGGAGTGGGTCATCACGACGTCGGGCTTGAAGTCATTGATGTATGCCTCGATGGCCTGGACCATCTCCTGGCCATGGTCGGACAGCAGGGTATCCCTGAAGTCGTGCACCTGGACGGCGGAAGCTCCCATGAATCCGGACCCTGACTGGGCCTCGCCGGCGCGGACGGCGCTGTCGCCGCCTTTGCATCCCGAACTCATCACCATGGTCCGCACCTCGTGTCCGGCATCTGCCAGCTTCGCCAGCGTTGCCCCACAGGCGAGTTCAAGGTCATCCGGATGTGCCCCGATAGCCAACACCTTTCGGGGTTCGGTGGCCGTTGCGTGATCGATCCTGAGCGCCGGCGCCACCAGGAAGCCAACCACGAGCCCCGTGGCCGCCAGGAGGATCACGATTTCCATCCAAGGACGCAACTCCGGGACCATTGCCCACCCTGCCACGGCAACCATCAGCAAGCCACCCAGCACCGCAGTGATCCAGCGCAGCCGGTGCGGTGTGCTGAATCTGCGAACGTACCAGCCTTGGCTTGCGGGAAGCAGGGCTCCCACGAGGGCCACTGCCCCTAAAACGCCGGCAACGGCAAACAACGTTGCTCTCATTCTTCCCCTATGTTCCCTCGATACATGCGCAGTACCGGTCCGTGGATACTGCCGATGAATCAGTGGCGGAGGGCGAATTTTCGTGACGCTGTTGGGTGGGACAAGGTCAGTACTTGTAGGCAAACTCACCTGTGGCCAGGCCGGTCCCGCTCAGCGAGTACGTCAGGACTTCCGGGTCCCTTTGCCGCTTCGATTCGGCCGTCACATGGAAATGAAGCTCGCCACGCTCAACCCACTTGGTGACGCACCTCAGCACCCGTCGTCCTTCCTGCAGCGAACAGGACCAGCCTTCCGGAGCTTTCAGTGAGCTTTCCTGAATCTTGGAGCCCTGTTCCACGGCGAAGACGGCCATGCCGGGGCCCAACGGCTCGGTGCCGTCGGCAGCAAAGTCAACCTGCATGGCAGTAAGACCCGCCTCACGGTCCTTCGCCGACCAAACGTAGGTGGTGACTGCTGCAGGGGCATCCACTCGCGTTGGTTCTGCAGGTGGAACCGAAGGTGAAGGAGGAACTGGTGGCGGGGTTTCAACGGCGGGCTGTTCGGGAACGGCGGACTGTTCCGGAACGGCGGGCTGCGCTGAAACGGCGGGCTGCGCTGGTTCAGGGACCGGCGGAGCCGGATCCGAGGCCTGCGGAGGCACGGAAGGGAGGGGGCTGGGTATTGCAGCGGGTGAGGTGGAAGGCGACGGGGCCTGCACGGTCACCTGGGGATCGGCCATGGTCTGGACGGACCGCCGCTCCGGCAGGGGACCCTGGTCCAGGTGATCCATCAATCCCAGTCCACCAAGCACCAGGCCCAGTCCAGCAGCCGACACAACAGCCATGACGGCAGGCTGGGCCAAAACCGGCATGCCCAAAACAACCTTGGCCGGAACAACGCCTCCGAGGACTCCCAGTCCGGCTCCCTTTCCAGCCCAGGCAGCCAGCGGAACCCCAGTGATCAGGGGAAGGAGGACACTCCTCATGGTTCCCTGGACGTCCTTGAGTTCGGCCAGGGCCACGGTGCACCCAGTGCACCCATTGAGGTGCTCCCGGACCTTACGCTCAGCTCCACTGGATAGCCCGCCGCGAAGATAACTGCCCAGTTTGGACGCGAAATCGGCACAGCCCTTGTCCGGGTGCTCAGCGACATGGGCTTGAAGGTACTGCCTGCGCAGGCCCTCCCGTGCCCGCAATGCCAGGGCTGACACGGCATTCGGCGACAAGCCCAGGATCGGAGCAACGGCCGCGGGCTTCATCCGTTCAACATCCAGATACCAGAGCACAGCCTGCCACCTTTCCGGCAGGGAACGGAATGCTTTGGTGACAGTTTGGGACTCGAACGCTGCGACAGCTGAATCGGGCTCGGCAAGCGGAGTGTCGAGAACCGCTTCGTCCCCGCTGGGCACGGTTTTGCCGGCACGGCGGTTCCTGTGGTGCGACAACCTGGTCACCGTGGAAAGGAGGTATGCCCGGAAGAAGTTGTCCGGCCCGCGCCCCGCCACCAGGCTTTGCAGAACGGACTGGAATGCCTCTGCCACAACGTCCTCGGCATCGCTGGGGTTATCCACGTTGCGGCGCGCAACAGCGGAGGCTATGGATACGTGGCGCTCGTACAAGCCGGCGAAGGCCGACACGTCTCCACCACGGACCAGCTTCACCAGGTCGCCATCGCTCTCCACACTGTTGTGGGAGTTGCTGCCCGACGATGTTCCTTGTGCCACTTTAAGGCACCCCCATGACCAATAAATTCGTGCCCATATAGTCGAAGTGGCTCGAGGGCACGAGTCATGACGCCAATAAGTACAAAGCTTTGAACAATTCGCGACGAGTGGTACAACGTCACGAATGCTGCTCCGCCCGCACTGTTGGGATATGACATCGTTCCGGACAAAGACCACCGCCGAGTGCACGTTCTCGCGGCATCTCTTGCTGCGCAGATGGCAGACAGCCAGCTATCAGAGGGGTTGGCGGTTCAGAGCGGACTGGTTTCTCCCTGAGGTCCGGACGGTGGTGACATCCCTTGCCACCCGTTCCACGGTTCCCGCTCCCACGGCCAAGTCACTCGGCGCGGCCCGCGCAAGGAACGGGGTGAGCATCACCGAAACCATCAGCGACTTCCGGGCACTCTTCGTGGCCGCGGAACAGCGGGTGGATATCGACGCGCTCCAGTCACTGGCAGAGGGATGGGCGGAAGTGGCGGAAACTGCCCCGCCCATCTCGTGCACCGATGTCTATACAGGACTGGCCACACGCGCTCACTTCCAGCGCCGGATCCACGAACTTTCAGCGGAAGTGCCCGACGCTTCCGGCGGGCATGCCCTGGCAGTCATCTCGTTGCCGCCTCCCCGGGAGGGTCGCAGCCACCGGTGGACTCTCCTGGCCCTGGTGGGCGATACCGTTCAGCGGACGCTGAAGGGAACCGGTGCCATGGCGATGTATCAGAACTCCGCGATCCATGTCCTGTTTCCCGTTAACGACGGAAACCTCCTGCGCCTCATTGACTGCAGGAAGTCCGTAGAGGCCCTGGCCCTGGAAGCGCTGAGCCCCGCGAGGCTGAAGTTCTATCCGCTCTCGATGTCGGTGTCCCTGACCGCACTGCAGGAAGGCCCAACCGACACGTGTTGAACCACCACGTGGGCGTCACGAAAACACTGCTGCAATCACTCAGTCCTTGACGAACAATTCCAATCGGCCAAAGGACCATCCCGTACATGATTAAGCAGATCCACCTCACCACCACTTCGCTGGTGGCCGCCATCCTGGCTGCGGCCATGACCCTTATAGGGCTGAGCTGGTCGGCCCTCCCGGCCTCCGCCGCGGACATACCGGAAGCCCGCGTTGCGCTTCACACAGAGTCAGTGGTCAACTCACAGTGGGACCAGGTCGACCTGACCTGTGAGTGGTCCGTACCCGACCATTCCCAGCCTGGAGACACTTTCAGCCTTCAGCTTCCTTCCGAACTGCGATGGTTCGGTACCGCTTCCTTCGACCTGAAGAACGACGACGGCGAAACTGTCGCCACTGCCGTGGCCGACGATGAAGGCCGGGTGGTGTTCACGCTCACCGACTTTGTGGCGTCCCACCCGCTGAACGTTGGCGGCACCTGTAACTTCACCACACAGTATGCTCTGGATCCGGGCAACGGCAGCGTGGACGAACTGGTCTTCACCGTGGGCTCCAGTGTTGTTCGGGTTCCGCTTCCCGATGCCGGCGAGTGCACCTCCGATTGCGAACCCACTCCGCCAACCTCCGCCGGGAAGGGCATGTGGTGGGCTGATTCTGCACAGACGCAGCTCGAGTCCATTTTCTACATGCCACCCATGGCTTCCGACAGCAATGACGTAGTGGTCACTGACGTTCCTGCCGAGGGCATGGAAATTGATTGCAGTGCTGTGACACCCCGGGTTGGACGATCCGTTAACGACGACGGCAACCTCGTTGAACCGCTGGACAACGAGCTTTACCCGGCAGTCATCGATTGCAGCCCCGAGCGCTTGACCGCCTCCTGGACGGGCTTGCCGGAAGGGGAAAGGGTTGAGTTGTTCGTGGTCACCAAGGTCACGGACCCGGCGCTGGATGTCTACCAGAACAATGGAACCGTGGTCATTTCCGGCGAAGAAACCACTGTGGGTGCGGAGACCAAAAGGACCAGCGCCGGTGGGACGGGCAACGGCACGGCGACTCCGTCTCCCACACCCAGCGCCACCGCGACCCCAACGCCGAGCGCAACGCCCACCCCCTCCGCCAGCGTGACGCCGAGCGCAACGCCCACGGCAACCCCCTCCGCCAGCGTGACGCCGAGCGCAACGCTTACGGCAACCCCCTCCGCCAGCGTGACGCCGAGCGCAACGCCCACCGCGGAGCAAAGCCCCAGTACCACCTCCCCGGGCATCGGCATCGTGCCCTCCGACGCCCCACCGGCTTCGGGCACACCGGAACCGCTGGCCACGACCGGCGCCCACAGCGCGGCGTTCATCTTCGCGGCTGCCGCCCTGCTGGCTGTGGGATCGGTGCTGGCCTTCCTGGGTGCACGCCGGGCGCGCAGGCACTAACCCACCCGGGCCATGAGACCCGGCTCGCGCTGGCATGTATTGGGGGCCAGCGCGAGCCGCTTCCAGCGGGACGACCACAGGATGCGCCAGGCTGCCGCATCCTGTGGTTATGCTCGGGAATGCCGGCACTCCACCCGGGGTTGAGGTGATTGCGGGCCGCGCCACCCGTGCGGCCAACCAGCGGAGGAGAACCATGAACGCCCCAGCCACGTCCATTGACGCCCAACGTGCCCGGTGGGAACGGTTCCGTACAGGGAGGAACGCTGCCCTGGCAGCGGACCACGGCTGGCTGACGTTGACATCCTTCCAATGGCTGGAGAAGGAGCCCAGCGAACTGGAACTCGTTCCGGGGCTCTGGTCTGTTGAAGGTGACACGGCACGCCTGACTGCCACCGCGGCGGACGGGTTGACCTTGATTGACGGCGGGCATCCGGTGGAAGGCACCGTGACGGCGGTGTTGCAGGACGAAGAATCGCTTATGTGGGTTCAGTACGGCGGACCGGCAGGCAACCAAGTGGTGGTCGAACTCGCGATGCGTGCCAACAGGTACGCAATCAGGACCAGGGATGCCGGCTCGCCCGTCTTCACCGGGTTCCATGGCGTGCCCACATTTGAGTACAACCCAGCCTGGGTCATCGAAGGCCGGTACGAGGCCTATCCCGAGCCTGTGGACGTCCCGATCGGAACGGCAAACCCGCTGGTGGACGGCGTTCACCGCTCCGTGGGCGAGATTGTGTTCCGTATTCCCGGTGTGGACCACGAGATCCGGCTCCACGCCGAGGCGGAAAAGCTGGGCGCCCTGAATGTCACGTTCCATGATGAAACCAACGGCGACACCACGGACGAATGGCGGAAGGTGTTCATTCCCCGGCCACGCCCTGACGGTTCAGTGGTGATCGACTTCAACCGTGCCATCAACTATCCCAGCGCTTTTACTCCTTATGGGACCTGCCCCATGCCCGTGCGTGGCAACTCGGTCGATGTAAAAGTGGAGGCCGGCGAGAAGCTCCCGGAGGAAGACCTGGACTGACCGGCTAGACGATCGCGGACACCCCGGTCACTGCCCGTCCCACGATCAACGAATTGATTTCATATGATCCCTCGTAGGTGAAGATGGCTTCGGCATCGGCGAAGATCTTGGCCATCCTGTAGTCCGTGACAATTCCGTTCCCGCCCAGGATGGACCGGCCACGTGCCACCGTTTCCCGCATCCGGGCAGAGCAGTACGCCTTGGCCAGTGCCACTTGCGCCATGTCCGCGCCACCGTGGCGGACGCCCTGTGCATCTGTGTAGGTGTCCTCTTGGAGTTGGGCGATCCTCACCATCATTCCCATGCTGGCCACGGCGTTGCCCAGCATCTCCACCAAGTGCTGTTGGATGAGCTGGAACCGGGCCAGTGGTTTGCCGAATTGCAGGCGCTCCACAGCGTATTGCCGCGCCACGTCAAAGGCAGCCAACTGCTGGCCAACAGCCTGCCAGGCCACCATGATCCTGGAGCCGCGCAAGAGGTGGTTGGTGTCGACAAAGCTGCCGATGCCGGCAAACCTGTCGGACTCGGCCACATGCACGTCCTCAAACAGGATGTCGGCATTCTGTACAGTTCGGAGCGCGATCTTGTTTTCGATGCGTGTCCTGGTGATTCCGGGCAAAGAAGCGTCCACGATGAAGCCCCGGACCGATCCGTCGGCCTCATCTTTGGCCCAGACCAGCATGTAGTCACAGAACGTCCCGTTGCCTATCCAGCGTTTGGCGCCGTTGATCACCCAGTACGTGCCGCCGTCGACGTCGTCCCTGTCCACCCTGCGGGCGGTGGTTTGCATGCCTCCGGCGACATCGGACCCATGGGCCGGTTCAGTGAGTGCGAACGCGCCAGTGGTCCGAAGGTTGGAAGCGTCGTCGAGGTATTTGTCCTGCTGGGCGTCGCTGCCGAAGTCGTAAAGGGACTCGACAAAGAGATCGTGGTGGACCATGAAGAACGTTGCGATCGATGTGTCCACCCGCGTCATTTCCGCGATGACGAGTCCCGCGAACAGGTGCGTATAGCCGCGTTGGGCCGGAGCGCTGAGGCGTAATGCGGCGAGCTTTGGGAGGATGTGTGCGGGGAATTCGGCCTTCTCCCACCACTCACCGGCGTACGGGGCGATTTCGGTGGCCAGGAATGCCCGCAGTTCGTTGAGTTTCCGCTGCTCCTGCACGCTCAGGAGCGACTCGAAATCGAAGAAGTCGGCGGTGGGCAACCCGCTGACTGCTGCGTCGGTGACGTTCGACGGCGGCCCTGACGCGGGTGCCGGGAGTGGACTTGCGGTGTAGTCACCCATCATTTAAGCCCCATCCTGATGGCCCCGTCCAGGCGGATGGTCTCGCCGTTGAGCATGGCGTTTTCCACGATATGCGCGGCGAGGTTTGCGTATTCCGCGGCCCTGCCCAGCCGGGCGGGGTGGGGTACCTGCTGGCCGAGGGAGTCCTGGGCCGCTTGGGGCAGACCCGCCATCATAGGGGTCTCGAAGATGCCCGGCGCGATGGTCACCACACGGATCAGTGAACGGGCGAATTCACGGGCCAAGGGCAAGGTCATGGCCGCCACTGCGCCTTTGGATGCTGCATACGCTGGCTGGCCGATCTGCCCTTCGAAGGCAGCCACGGATGCCGTGTTGATGATGACTCCACGCTCCGGGCCGCCCAGTTCGGTGGCAACGGGTTCCGTCCCGGCCATGGCTGCGGCAGCCAATCTGACCACATTGAAGGTTCCCACCAGGTTGATCTGGATGACTTTGTTGAACGTTTCCAGGGGCAGTACGCCGTCGCGCCCCAGGACTTTGCCGGGGGTGGCCACGCCGGCACAGTTGACCGCGATGCGGAGCGGCCCCAGGGCCATTGCGGCATCGACGGCCGCCTGGACCTGGGCTTCGTTGGTCACATCTGCCGGAGCGAAGACAGCCTTGGCTCCGTGATCCCCACCAGCTTCATTGAGTTGGGCGGCATAGGATTCCCCTGCTGATTGCGGCAGGTCCACGATCACCACCGATGCGCCCGCATGGTGGAGCCGTTCGACGGTTGCCGCTCCCAAACCCGACGCGCCACCGGTGACAAGCGCCACCGTCCCCCTGATGTCCATCCATCCTCCTCGATGCCGGCTCAAATCCGTTAATGCATGTTAACTGGAATTGTGATCCAGCGCACCCTGGACCTCCCGATAGGCTGGTCCCATGCCTGCCGACCAGAACCCTGCAGACCAGCTCGCGGCATCGAACCTGCCGGCGCCGGACGCCGCCGACCGCGCCAACCAGGCCGCCCGCTCAGTTACCCGGGCTTTCGGCAGGCGGCTGTTGTTCATCCCCGGAACCCACCTCGGCACCGTCACGCTCCCCTCCGCCGGTAGCCTCCGCAGCCTGGCAGCTCCCTGGCATTACTGGTGGCAGGCGCACTATGTTGACTGCCTGGTGGATGCAGGCCGCAGGGAACTGGCCTCGGGTGTGAAGTTCGACGGCGGCTCCCGCCCCAGCGCAGGAAGGCTGGCTTCCCGGCTGGTCACCACCATCCGGATCCGCAACCTTTTCCGCTTCATCAATCACTACTACGACGACATGGCCTGGCTGGCGCTCGCGACCCTGCGCCTGGAGTCGCTCGCAAGGGAGGCGAAAAAGCCGGGCCGCAGGCGCAACGCGTACGTGCGGAAGTCCCTCACAGCGCAGTTTGACTCGGCGTCCACGGACGAGCTTGGCGGTGGCACGTTCTGGAGCACCGCACGGGACTTCAAGAACACCCCGGCAACGGCCCCGGTGGCCCTCTACTACGCCAGGACCGGGAACGTGGCCAAAAGCCAGGCCTTGGTGGAATGGCTGAACACCAGGCTGCTGCATGCAGAACGCGGCCTCTACATGGACGGGCTGCGTATCCGCGACGGCCAGGCATTCCTTGAGGAAGCCGTATACACCTACAACCAGGGACCGGTCCTTGGTGCCCTGCTTGAGCTGGGCGGAACAGGCAACCTGGAACGCGCTGCCCGGCTGATAAGCGCAACCGCCCGCGAGCTGACTGTGCGAGGGACCGGCATCATCCGGGGTGACGGCACCGGCGACGGCGGTCTTTTCACCGGCATCCTCGTCCGGTACCTGGCCCTTGCCGCACGCGACGAACGGCTGCCGGAGGACACCCGCGCTACCGCCCGCAACCTCGTGGCAGCTACTGCGGACGCGCTGTGGTCCGGCCGCACCGACGCCGGCGACGGACCCGCATCCCGTCCGCGGCTTGTTTTCTCCTACGATCCCCTGCGGCCGGCGGCTGAGACGTATCCGGCAGGTGCCGCCGTCGAACTTTCCACCCAACTCCAGGCGTGGATGGTCCTTGAGGCGGCCGCGACGATCCCAAGTAACGCGCCGATCCCAACTAAGTAGCAGCTGTGCGCGTTTTGAGGGCTCAAAACGCGCACTAATGCGACTTAGTTGGGTTTTTTGCGCTGGGGGTACGGTGCCTCATGCCTGGCCAGCATCTCCACAAAGCCGGCGATCTTGCGTGCGCGGGTGTCGGCTCCCTTCACCGCGTTGGTGCGGAGGATGAGGGCGAAGCGGTTCTGGGATGTCAGGACATCGAACATGGCCTGCGCCTCGGGCACGGCGGCGATAGCGGCGGCGAGGTCGTCGGGAACCACGGAATCGGCAGGCCCGGCGTAAGCGGCTTCCCAGCGGCCGTCGGCCTTGGCAGCCTCCACGACGGCGCGCCCCGCCTCAGTCATCTTTCCAGCCTCCTCCAGTCGGGCTATGTGGCCGACGTTCCGCAGCGACCACATGCTGCGGGGGCCTCGCGGCGTCATGCGCTGCACATAGCACTGGGCGTCGCGGCTTTTCGTCTGGCCATCGATCCACCCAAAGCACAAGGCCTCATCCAGGGCAGCGGCGTAGTCCAGCTCCGTGACGTTGCCGCCCTTCTTGTGGAGGACAAGCCAAACCCCGGGGCTGACCGCAGCATTGTTGGACAACCATTGCCGCCACTCCGCAGCGTCCTTGACCGTCAATTCTTCAAGCTCAACAGGCATGGCCCCATTCTGCTGTGAATCGGCCCCCACGGCATAGGCTTGTGCGCAAGCACGCCTCGGAACCACCCAGGAGGACCCATGCTGCGAGCACGCCCCATCCATTTCACGTCCCGGCCGGAGAAGTGGACCCAGTTGTTGACGGCACTGGGCCTGGCGAACACCGTTGCGGACCATGACTGGTGGGAGTTCGACGCCGGCTCCGGCCGCCTTGCGCTGCACCGCGTGGCGCACCAGCAGCCGGAGCCACAGGACGGAACCACCCGGTTTGGCGTGGAGGTCGGAGTGCTGGCCGAGTTCGCCCGACGTACCCGGGAAGACGGGACCATCGCCGATATGACGGAAGCCGCGCACGGAGAAACCGTGCAAGTCACTGCGCGCGACGGCTTCTCCTTCCTGGCTGATCCGGCCAAGCGCGCCGAGGACGGTACATGGGCCACGTCGGACAAAGCCGACCCCGCCATCACGGTAGTAGCCACCTGGGTGAGTCCCGCCGTCGACGATTCCGCGCAGGAACTGCGCAATATTGGCGCGCGGCCACGGACCGCAGATGACGACTCAGTGACCTTCACCACCAAGAACGGCGGCATCCTGCGGGTTGTTCACGGAGCAACCGCCGGATCCGGGGAACTGGCTTTTGAGTACGACGGCGGGCTGGAACCGCTGCTTGACCGGCTCACCGATGCGGGAATCGACGCGAGGATGGGCGACGGAGTGCTCTATGTCGCCAACCCGGATGCCGTGGGTGGCTCGGCACCGGCTTCGATCGTCGTGGAGCGGAAACCCGGGCTGACGGGGCAATAAAAAGTCATTGTCTTTGACTGACCCTGAGCTTAATATCAAGTGCTGGGATCGATTGGGGGAAGGCAGTACATGCGCCCCGGGGCTCAGCCGGGACAAAATCTCCGGCATCTGGGACCGGCACGTGAAAGCCCGCCTTAGGGGTTTTCGTTTCCCTGTACCTGCGCTCACTCGCATGCTTTAAGCATCTTCGCAGCCGCTGGCACGTACACGGCGGCTCCATCGCCCCACGGTCTCAGGGGCGGTAACCAATACCGACGGAAGCAGCTCGAGCCAACGGGCTGCCCAAAAACCCGGGGGAATGTCGCGGCACCGGATAAACCCGTCCGGCCCGTATGGATTTCAAGCGAATTCAGGCATCCCAATGAGAAACAAGAAGATTACCTCGATCGGGGCAGCAGCAGCCTGTCTGGCTTTAGTGCTCTCCGCAACCGCAGCCCAAGCCAACCTGCCCGGAAGCCCGTTTGATGCGGCCGACGGCAACCTGGTCCTCAACGACGAAACACAGGACTGGGCCAACGCGTCCATCAGCTGTGTAGCTCCCGTTTCCGGATGTGGTATCGATCTGCCCACCGGCCAAACGGACAACTCGTTCGGCCAAGGCACCAAGGAAGATACTGAAGTTCCGGCCATTGTTGACGGCTCCATCCCGAACAACAAGAGCGATCTGCTCCGCTTCTACGCCCACTTGAAGACCGAAGCCAATGGTGACGACTACGCCTATCTGGCGTGGGAGCGTGTCCAGGAACCGACCGGCACCACCAACATGGACTTCGAGTTCAACAAGAGCAGCGTGCTGTCGGCCAACGGTGTCACTCCAGTACGAACCGCCGGCGATGTGCTCATCAAGTACGATCTGTCCCAGGGCGGTACGAACCCTGTGCTGGGCTACCACCGCTGGATGACGACCGGTGGAAAGGCGGCGTGTGACTCGGCCAATACCACTCCGTGCTGGGGCCCTGTCCAGCCTCTGACCGGCAACTTCGAGGGTTCCATCAACACTGTGGCCGTGGTTGACCCCATCGCACCGAATGCTCCGCGCAACCTGAGTGCACGAACCTTCGGTGAAGCTGCCATCAACCTGACCGACGCCGGCATCATCCCGGCCGGCTCCTGCGAAACCTTCAGCGGCGCCTACCTGAAGAGCCGGTCCTCCGACTCCTTCACGGCCGCCCTGAAGGATTTCATCGCTCCGGTACCGCTGAACTTCAGCAAGTGTGGCTCCATCAAGATCCATAAGGTAACAGTGGGCGGCGACGCATCGTTCGGCTACACCACCACAGGCGGACTGACTCCGTCGACGTTCAACCTGAGCAACGGCGGAACGCAGGACTACGGCACCTCCGTCCAGGCCGGCAACTACAGCGTCACGGAAAGCACCCTGCCCTCGGGCTGGACGCTGACGGACCTGCAATGCACGTCCTCCGGAGCCGGTACCTCCACCAGCCGGAACGGTGCCACAGTGAACATCGTCCTTGGGTTCCAGGGAACGGTGGACTGCACCTACACGAACACGGCCAAGGGCGTCATCAATGTCCATAAGCGGGATGACGGAACAGGCAGCGGAGCATCACTGGCCGGTGCTGTCTTTACCCTGTTCAACAACGCCGCCCCGCTGACGGCACCGCGCGGCGCGGAGGACACGACCACAGGCCTCACCTGCACCACCAACGCCAGCGGCGATTGCTCGTTCACGGACATCCTCGCGGGCGAGTACTGGGTTGTTGAAACCACGACGCCCGCCGGCTATGACACGGCCGCGGACCAGCGTGCAACAGTGACGGCCGGGGCAACGGTTTCCCTGACCTTCGTGGATCCGCGTGACTTCAAGATCATCGTGCTGGTCTGCAAGTCCGCAGACAACTCGCTGTATCCGAGCACCGTGACGGTGGACGGCGTGCCGCTCACCTCGCTGGGTACGGCTCCGGCAGGCTTCACTGCCGCCCAGCTGTGCGGCCTCGGCGGCGCGGCCTACGATGACAAGAAGGTAGGCGACCACCCGGCCAACGTGGCCATCCCGCAGTAAATCCTTCGTTGTCGGTACACGAAAAACAACAGCTGCCCCTGCCCTTGGCGGGGGCAGCTGCTGTGGGTACGGCTTCAGTCCGCCAAAGCTCCGTTGCACAGCCGGCTGACCACCTCGGTGAGCATGGCGAGCCCGGCCACGATGTCCTCATCCGTGGTGTATTCGTGCTCGTTATGTGAAATTCCGTCGACGCTGGGCACGAACAGCATCACCGTGGGAACAAGGTCCTTCATGTTGGTGGAGTCGTGCCCGGCCAGGGTCATGACTTCCTTGTTGCTCAGGCCAAGGTCCGCGGCCACCTTGGCGGCGAGCTCCACTCCCTCGGGCTGGTACGGCGTGACAGCCCAGGAGTGCGAATGGTGCTGCTCCACGGAAACGTTGGCCAGTCGCTCGATCTCCCTGATGCGCGAGTGCAGCAGGGCATCCGCTTCGGCCAGCACTGCCTCGTCGGCGCTGCGCAGGTCCAGCAGCAAGTTCACGCGGGACGGCACCACAACCGGCGAGTTCGGGTAGACGTTGAGCTGGCCCACCGAAGTGTGCAGGACACCCGGGAACTTATCAGCGAGTTCGCGGGCCGCGACCACCAGCATGGACGCACCCAGGAGGGCATCCTTGCGGTCGGCGATGACGGTCGAGCCGGTGTGGGCTTGCTCGCCGTGCACCACGAATTCGTACTTGTTGGCCGCCCAGTTCGAGTGGACCAAGCCAATGGTGACGCCTTCGCGCTCCATGCTGCGGCCCTGCTCAATGTGGATCTCGGCGCAGAAAGCAGCTTCCGGCCCTTCAAAGTCACCTCGGCAGCCAATGGCGTCCAGCGCCTCACATACGGAAACACCGTCGGCATCCTTGGTGTTAAGCGCCTCTTCCAAGTCCAGCTTCCCCGTATAGACGGACGAGCCCATCATGGACGGCTTGAAGCGGCTGCCTTCTTCGTTGAACCAATTGACGACGGCGAGGTTGAACTTGGGTGCCTCGGCGCCGGCTGCCCAGCGCTCAACCAGGCGGAACGCGGCGTGGGCGGCAGCGAGGACGCCGTAAGCGCCGTCGTAACGTCCCGCGGTCGGCTGGGAGTCCATGTGCGAGCCGACCACGACGAACGGAGCACCGGGAACGGCTTCGTAGAGGCCCCACTGGTTGCCGGCGCGGTCGAACCTGACCGAAAAGCCGTGTTCCTCAAGGAGACCGGTGAGCCAGCGGCGTTGTTCGCCGTCGGGGATCGTGGCGGCCTGGCGGTCCACGCCGCCGTTGTCCGTGGCCCCGAAGGCGCTCATGGTGCGGAAGTCCTGGACGAAGGCGTTGTCCTGGGCCGTGAAGCTGGTGGTGTTTATCATGGTCTCCCCTAATTGCTCTTGTGGGATTGGCCGGCAGGAACGAGGGCCGCCGGCGCAGCGTGGAGGTCTGTCGATTGGTACGTGAAGTGGCCTCCGACGGCGGTGGCCAGGACACGCAGTTGGCTGATGTCCGGCGCATCCAAGGGAGAGGCGGAGAGGACGGTGAAGTCCGCGAGCTTGCCCTGCGTGAGCGACCCCTTGTCCGCCAGCGTGCCCGTGGCTGAGGCCGCTCCGCTGGTGTAGGCGGCCAACGCCTGCAGCGCGGTGAGCCGCTCGTCCGGATTGCCGAACACCGCGCCTGAAGCTGTCTTCCGGTCCACGAACGCCTGCATCCCGCGCAGGACGTTCCCGTCGGCCACGGGCCGGTCGGAACTGCCTGCCAGGACAACCCCGGCATCGAGGAAGCTGGCCGCCCGATAGGCCCAGGAAAGGCGCTCGGGACCAAGGGAAGCCGTCATGCCATCGCCGCCGTCGCGGAAGAAGCTCGCCTGCGGAGTGACGGCGATCCCGGCTTCCGCAAGCCTGGAGAGCTGCTCGGGCCGGGTCATGGACGCGTGCTCGATCCTGTTGGGCACGCGTCGCGGACCGTAGGTGGCTTGACATTCGGCGAGGATGTCCAGCGCTAAATCGATGGCCCTGTCCCCAATGGCATGCGCCGCGATGGACCACCCCGCGGCGTACGCTGCCTCGATGCGTTCCCGCAACTGGGCCGGGTCCGCTTGGAAGTAACCGACGTTGCCGCGGTTGTCCTTCTGGCCGTGGCTGCAGAACTCATGGCTCACAGCCGCGGTCTCGCCCAACAATGATCCATCAAGGAAGACCTTGGCTGGCCCGAGGGACAAGTACTCATCCCCGAATCCGCTGAAGACCCCAAGGTCCAATCCAGCAGGAGCCACCCCGGCGCTGTCGGCGCTATGCCCATCCAGGCCGTGCAGCACATCCAGCACCGGCATCACCTGGGCACGGGCGTGCAATCGGCCATTGGCGGACGCCCGCTGGTACGCGGCGAGCTCGGCCGGGCTGTGCCCGATCCATCCACCGCCCACACCGGCTTCGGTGAAACTCGTGATTCCCTCGGCGGCGTAGTACAGCGTTGCCCGCTCCAAGGCTGCCTCGATGTCCTCCAGCGAGTACGGCAGGATCAGCTGCTGGATCAATTCCTGGGCCGTCTCCTGGACGAGTCCCGTGGGACGTCCCGCTGCGTCGCGGACTATCGCTCCGCCGTCGGGATCGGGGAACGACGGCGATTCGGCACCTGCCAGCCGCAGTGCGGCGGTGTTGACCACGGCCATATGCCCGGAGTTGTGGCGCATGAACAGCGGCCGTTCCCCTGTGATGCGGTCCAGCTCGGCGATATCCGGGAAGGAACCGCCGTGCTGGGTCTGGCTGAAGCCGGTGGCGAACAGCCAGCCATCACCTTGAGCCGTGGCATCTGACAGCAGTCCATACAGCTCCGCCAAACCACGTGCCCCGGACACATCCAGCTCCGCCAGGCCCAGCCCGAACCAGGTGGTGTGGCAGTGCGCGTCGATGAACCCGGGGGTTACCGTCGCGCCACCGAGGTCCAGTACGTCAGCGGCGTCGAGCCCGGAAAGCTCCTCGTCCAGGCCAACTATTCGGCCCTTCCAGATGCCCAGCGAGCTGGCCGATGGGCGGTCGGGATCCATGGTGATGATGTCTGCGTTGCGCAGGAGAAGATCGAGTTTCATGGCGCGTTCTAGCGGTGCGACGTGGTGACGGACTTGATGCGGGTGTAATCCTCGAGGCCATAAACGGAGAGGTCCTTGCCCGTGCCCGAGTGTTTGAAACCGCCGTGTGGAGCTTCGGCAGGGATGACCTGGTGGCAGTTGATCCATACAGCGCCGAAGTCGAGTTCTGTGGAAACGCGCGTCACCACCCCGTGATTCTCGGACCACACGCTGGAGGCCAGGGCATACTTGGTGCCATTGGCCAGTTCAAGCGCTTCCTCTTCGGTGGTGAAAGGCTGGACCGTGAGCACGGGGCCAAAGATCTCCTCGCACACCACCTCGTCGGTCTGGAAAACGCCGTCGATCACCGTGGGTTCAAAGAAGTACCCGGTACCGGTGCGCTTGCCGCCGGCCAGGACCTGCGCGTTGGCAGGGAGCCGGGACATAAAGCCCTCCACGCGTTCCAGCTGGGCAGCACTGTTGAGCGGGCCGAGGTCCGTTCCGACCTTCAGCGCCGAGGCAGCATCGGCCAAAGCCGAGGCAAACTCGGCGTGGATCTCTTCCTGGACCAGCACGCGGGTAACGGCTGTGCAGTCCTGGCCGGCGTTGAAGAAGGCTGCCAGTGCGATTTCCCGGGCGGTCCGTTGGATATCGACGTCGGCAAACACCACGGCGGGCGCCTTTCCGCCGAGCTCCAAGTGGACATCCTTGAGCGTCTTGGAGGCCGCGGACATGACCTGCGCCCCGGCCCGGGTGGAGCCGGTGATGGAGACCATTTCCGGGATATCGTGGTCCACCATCGCAGCCCCGGCTTCACGGCCGCCGCACACCACGTTGACCACGCCAACCGGGTAGACCTGCTGAGCCAGCTCGGCCAGGACCACGGTGGACCACGGGGTGGTGTCGGCCGGTTTGAGGACCAAGGTATTTCCTGCCGCAAGGGCGGGACCGATCTTCCAGATTGCCATCATGAACGGGTAGTTCCACGGCGTAATTTGTGCCACCACGCCAATCGGCTCACGACGGATGGTGGATGAGAACCCCTCCACGTATTCCGTCTGGGCCGTTCCGGAAACCACCCGGCAGGCTCCGGCGAAGAAACGCAATTGGTCGGCACCGCGCAGGATTTCCAGCTCCTTGGTCAGCGCAGCAGGCTTGCCGGTGCAGGCCACTTCGGCCTCAAGCAAGCGGTAAACGTTGGCCTCGACGAGGTCCGCGAGCTGCAACAGCAGCGACTGGCGCGTTCCCGGCGTCGTGCGCTTGTAGCTCTTGAAAGCCGCGGCCGCGGCTTGGAAGGCGGAATCGACCGTGGCGGCGTCGCTGTCCGGGGCGGTGCCGATCTGCTGACCCGTCGCGGGGTCGAAGAAGGGCAAGGTATCCACTGAGGGCACGGACTCGCCGTTGATGATGTTCTGAAGCTGGATCACGTGGGGTCCTGACTCTTAGTTGGACGTTTTGGGCGAGCGGGTAGCGGAGTCCTGGGGAAGGTGCAGCAGGGCGGGCAAGCCTGAATCTGCGGCACGGCGGAACGCGGCCGCGAAGTCTTCTGTGCGGTCCACCCGCTCCCCGTAGCCCCCGTAGGAGCGGGCCAGCGCAGCGAAGTCCGGGTTGGTCATATGGGTTCCGGACGGGCGGTCCGGGTAGTGCGCTTCCTGGTGCTCGCGGATGGTGGCGAAGATGCCGTTGTCCACCACCAACACAATGAACTGCGCTCCGTAGCCCATGGCCGTTGCGATTTCCTGGCCGTTCATCATGAAGCACCCGTCGCCGGCAACGGAGATGACTTGGCGGCCCGGGAACGCGAGGGAGGCTGCAACTGCCGCCGGAATGCCCATGCCCATGGCTCCGTTGCGCGGTGCTGCAAGGGAATTGGCGGAGTTGTGCTTCAGGTACCGTGCGGGCCACAGGGCGTGGTTCCCCGCACCGAAAGTGAGGACGGCGTCGTCGTCCATCTCTTTCTTGAGGACTTCCATGGCGACGCCCAAGTCAACGCCGATGCCGCCGTCGGGCCGGGGTGTGGAGAAGGCGAGGTGGTCGGCACGGGCAGTGGCGAACCAACCGGCCTCGCGGTCGCCGCCCGCATCAGTGGGCAGCGCTGTGGCAAATGCGGTGACGTCGGCAACGATGTGTTGGTCCACGCGGCCGAAGTGGCCCAGGAGGTTGGCATCGGCGTTGACCACCACCGTCTCCGCGTTGAGCCCGCGCTTGTAGCCATCGGAGAGGACATCGCCGCGGACGCAGCCCACGAAGACCAGGAGGTCCGCGTCGTCCAACCGCTGGGCATTGGCGTCGCTGCGTCCGTACCCCAGAAAGCCGGCGTAGGCGTCGCTGCGGTGCGGAACGGCGTCGTACGCGCGGAAGTCCGCCAGCACCGGAACGCTGTGGCGGCTGGCCCAGGCGGCCAACTGCCCACCGGACTCCTGCGTCCAGCCTTCGCCGCCGACGACGATCAGGGGCTTGCGTGCCTTGTCCAGCTTCTGCTTCAAAGTGGCAAGGTCCGCGGCTGCGGGAGTGGACCGCGCCACCGTGCGGGGTTCCACGGTGGCGTCTTCCACGACGTGCACCAGCACATCTTCCGGGAGGCCGATCACCACCGGGCCGGGGCGGCCGCTGAGGGCGGTGAAGATAGCATCGTCCACCACACGGGCAGCGGATGCGGCGTCGTCGAGGGTCACCACCTTCTTGGCAGTGCTGCCGAACCAGGCATTGATGTCGAATTCCTGGAACGACTCGCGGCCACGGTCGGCCACCGGAATCAAGCCGACGAACAGGATCAGCGGAGTGGCGTCCTGGTGCGCGGTGTGGACGGCGATGAAGGCGTTGGCGGCGCCCGGTCCACGGGTCACCATGGCAACTCCGGGAAGCTCGGTCAGACGGCCCTCCGCGAGGGCCATGAATCCTGCGCCGCCTTCCTGCCGGGCCACCACGTTGGTGATGGGCGAACCGTGCAGGCCGTCGAGGACATCAAGGAAACTTTCGCCAGGAACGGTGTAGACGCGCTTGACGCCGGCCCGTTCCAGTTGGCCGACAATGAGGTGGCCGGCGGTGGTGGTGCTCAATGCTTCATTCCTTCTTCCTTGATGGAGAGGGCGGGGAGGAACAGGCCGGACAGTGCGGTCAGCGCCGAGACCACGAGCAGGATGATGGCGCCGGGCCAGTACGAGTTGCCGTTGGCTGCCACCAGCGCGGTAGCGATCAACGGGACGAAGCCAGAGATCACGCCTGCGGTATTGGAAGTGATGGCGACGCCGGTGTAGCGCACCTTGGTGGCGAACAGGGCGGTTAGTGCCGTGCCGGAGACCGCGTACGGAATGGACAGCACGGCCACGCCGATCATCATGCCGATGACCACAAGGAACGGGTTGCGGCTGTCGATGGCCAGGAAGACGGGAACCGCAATGGCAGCAGAGGCTACGCCACCCCAGAGGATGACCTTGCTGGCGCCGAACTTCTCACCCAGGCGGCCGGCCCAGATGAGGGCACCGATTTCCAAGGCAGCGGTCAGGAGGCTGCCGAGCAGCAGGAGTTCGGAGGGGAGCTTGAGGACCTTGGTGCCGTAGAACACCACAAAGCTGGTGATGAGGTAGAAGCCGCCGATACCCAGGAGGGCCGAGCACATGCCCACCAGGATTTGGCGCCAGCTGTTCTTCAGCACTCCGCGGATGGGGGCGTGCTCGGTTTCGCCGGATTCCATGAGGGCCTCGAACTCGGGTGATTCACTGAGCTTGCTGCGGATCCACAGGGAGACGGCCAGCAGGGGGATGGCGGCGATGAACGGGATACGCCAGCCCCAGGCGTCAAAGTTGGTCTGCCCCACCAGGTAGAGCATGCCGAAGAAGCCGCCGGAGGAAAGGATGGTGCCGATCGGGGAACCGACCTGCGGGAGCGCGGCATAGCGCGCACGCTTGGCCACGGGAGCATTCTCGACGGCGATAATCACCGCACCGCTCCACTCACCGCCCACGGCAAGGCCTTGGATGATGCGCAGGAGTACCAGGAGAACCGGAGCGGCCATGCCGATGCTCATGTAGTTGGGCAGGAGGCCGATCATGCCGGTGACAATGCCGATCCCGACGATGGTGACCATCAGGATCTTCTTGCGGCCCACCTTGTCTCCCAAGGCACCGAAGATGAAGCCACCTATGGGGCGGGCAACGAAGCCCACAGCCAAAGTGGCGAAGGAACCCATGGCGGCGACGAACGGATCCTGCGAGACGAAGAACTGGGCGTTGAACACCAAGGCAGCAGCCGTGGTGAAAAGGAAGAAGTCGTACCATTCCAGCGCCGTGCCAACCAGGGCGGCCAAAGCCACCTTCTTGGTGACGCTTTCGTCGATGACGCGATCTGCCGAGGGGCTGACGCCCGTGGCTCCGCTGACGGTGCTTGCCATTGATGCTCCAAAAGTGCGAACGGACCGGATATTGGGATCCGGGACGATGGTGTGGATAGCTTGTGAGGGGGTTCACTCCACAGTGACTTATTCCATAGTGCCAGTAGTTTTTCCCAAAATAACTAGCGATACATCACGCAAATAGGGCGTTAGAATGTGTGAATGCACAATGTCGAGACCTCGGGGCACAACGTTCGCTGGAGTGCGCTGGTGGAACAGCTGGAAGGCCGCCTGGACGGGCTGGCGCGCGCGTTCACCACCCGTGTCCGGGAAATCCCCGAGTACGGCGAAAGCCAAGTTACCGTCCAGGAGATCACCGAGACGGCACGCGAAACCTTCCGGCGCCTGATCCGTGGACTCAAGGGCGGGGATCCCACCAGCCAGGACGGACTGCTGGACTTCGCTTCCGACCTGGGGTCCAAGCGCGCACGGGCCGGCATTCCTCCGGAATCGCTGACCTCCGCTGTTCGGCTGGACTTCAGCATCCTGTGGGCCGAGTTGCTGGAAATCGCGAAGCCCGAGGACGCCATGCTGCTCGCTTCCAGGGTGGACCAGGTTTGGAAGGTAGTTGACGAATTCGCCACCCGGACCCACACCAGCTACCTCACCGAACGGGTGCGCATGGCCCAGGAAGAGTCCAGCATCCAGCGCGAGTTCATCGCCAGACTCTTCAACCAGAGCACGCCGTCACTGGAAACTTCGGCCCAAGTTGCCTCCGCGCTGGGCCTCAATCCGGACTCACGCTTCGCCCTGGTGGCGGCTAGTGGTGAGCCCGGAGCGCAGCTGCGGTCCGCCGTCACCCACGCCGGCACGGCACGGCCCCGGCTGTTCCTTCACGAATCCGGCGGCAACACCTACGTCTTCTGGCCGCTTCCGTCGGTCCGAACCCGCGGCGCCGCATCCAACAACACCCTTCCAGCCGCACTCTCGACAGTCCCCTGCGGCTACGTATCAGAGGTCCTCGGACTGCGCGCCTTGCCCGCGGCGGCCCGGACAGCCGAAACGCTCGCCGCTTTGCTCCGTCCCCGCGACGCCGGTCCGCTCTCGGCCGATGCAGCCTGGGCCAGATTGGCCCGGCAAAACCTCCAGGACGCAGGGCTGGACCTCGCCGCGGAACTGGAGGAAGCCCTCGCCGAGTGCAAGGGCGGCGAGCGCGAGCGTCTTCTGGAAACTGTGCGAAACTACCTGACCACCGGCAATGTCACTCTGACCTCAGAGCAGTTGTTCTGCCACCGCAACACCATCCTCAACCGGCTCAACCGCTTCCAGGAACTGACCGGGATCGACCTGGCCGTTCCCGTGCAGGCAGCGCGCCTGGTGGTTGCCTGGGCCTAGTTCGGGTCACGGGCAAGGGCACGGGCGATGTGTGTTTTCACATTCCGTATCGCCTTTTGCTGGGATTTATGCCATTGAAGCTGTGATCGGCAACACAGAATAGTTGTAGCTACCTTGCAACGGACACTCGTCCCCGCACCCCATCCGGAGATTCTGATGGCCCAAACGGTAGATACCGATTCCGCATCCACAGCCAGGCTCGACCTGACGAAAATGCGCAAAATTGCCCTCGCCAGCGTTATTGGCACCACCGTCGAGTGGTACGACCTTTTCGTGTTCGGAACGGCGTCCGCACTCGTCTTCAACAAGATCTTCTTCCCCAGCTTCGATCCCATCGTGGGCACCATGCTCGCCTTCGGAACCTTTGCCTCGGCGTACATCGCCCGCATGGTCGGCGCCATAATTTTCGGGCACTTCGGCGACCGCCTGGGCCGCAAATCCATGTTGCTCGTCTCGCTGCTGACCATGGGCGCAGCCACGTTCGCGATCGGCCTGCTGCCCGACTACCAGAGCATCGGCATCATGGCGCCACTCCTGCTCCTCCTGCTCCGTGTCATCCAGGGCTTGGCCCTTGGCGGCGAATGGGGCGGCGCCGTGCTCATGACTGTGGAGCACGCCCCCGCCAACCGCCGTGGCTTCTTTGGCTCGTTGGTCCAGGTTGGCGTCCCGGCCGGCACCCTCATTGCCAACGTCGCGTTCCTCATCGTGGCTTCCAGCATGAGCACCGACGCCCTGCACTCCTGGGGCTGGCGCATCCCATTCCTGGCCTCCGTGCTGCTGGTGGCCGTGGGCATCTACATCCGCTTGAACATTGAGGAGACCCCATCCTTCCAGGCCGTCAAGACCGCCGGCGCCAAGGCAAAGATGCCGTTCGCCTCGCTCATGGCCAAGTACTGGAAGCAGGTTGTCCTGGGCGGCGTCGCCACCCTTTCCACAGGCAGCACCTTCACGCTTCTGGTGGCGTCCGGCGTCGCCTACGGCAAGAAAGAACTGGGTCACTCGGAAAGCCTCATGCTCTGGGTTGTCCTGGCCGCCTGCGCGCTCTGCTTCGTCCTGATCCCGTTCTTCGGCAAGCTCTCCGACAAGCACGGCCGCAAGCCCATCATCTACGCAGGCGTTGCCGCTGAAGCCGTCCTCGCTTTCCCGATGTTCTGGCTCATGGACACCAAGTCCGTGGCGCTCCTGTTCGTCGCCTACCTCGCCATGATGACGGCCTTCGCTGCCAACTACGGCCCCATCGCCACCTTCCTGGCAGAGCTCTTCGGGTCCAAGGTCCGCTACTCCGGCCTTTCCGTGGCCTACATGCTGTCCGGCCTGCTGGGCAGCGCCGCCACCCCGTTCATCACCACGTGGCTGCTGGGACTGACCGGCCAGAGCTCCTCGATCGCCTGGTACATCATGGCGGCAGCCATCCTGTCCCTTGTGGCACTGTTTGTCCTGACCGAAACGCGCCACGGCAACATCGACGCCGTCGATGTTGCACCGGCTGAAGCGGCAGCGAAGTGAACGCAACCCCCATCGTGCGCCTGGCCGGCATCCCCGGCCAGGCGCCCGCCGTCGGCCCTTTCCCGCCAGCGGTCATTGCCAACGGTTTCGTGTTCACCTCCGGCCAGATCCCCGCCATCACCGGACTTAACGATCAACCCGGGACTTTTGAAGGCCAGGTCCGCCAAACCATCGACAACCTGGCCGGAGTCCTGGAGGCGGCCGGGTCCAGCCTGCAGCACGTGGTCAAGGTCAACACGTACCTGACCAGCGAGGAGCAATTGGAGGACTACAACCGCGTGTACGTCGAGTACTTCGGCGCGGCCAAACCGGCGCGAACCACCGTGTGTGTCAGTCTGTGGGGCGTGTCGCTGGAGATCGAGTGCGTTGCCGTCCTGGCCGGAACCGCCTCGACCGGAACCACGGGGGCCGCACAGTGATCCGGACGCTCCTTGAGGACCTAACAAGGGTCAGCTACCCCACGATCGGCCACTTCCTGGAAGATGGCTTTGTTGACCCGGCCATTCAATCCCTCCTGCCCAACGTCAAGGTCGCCGGGCCCGCTGTCACGGTGCGGATCGCCGACCATGACGCGATAGCCATGAACCGCGCCCTCCTTGCGCTGCACCCCGGCGACGTCCTGGTGGTGGACATGCTCGGCGACCACCGCCATGCGCCAGTTGGTGCCGTCACTGCAGCCACGGCGATCGCCCAAGGCGCAGCCGCCGTCCTGATCGACGGCATGGCAACGGACCTGCTGGAACTGCGGCAGGCCGGGCTGCCCGTCTTCGCGCGTGGCACCACCTGCCTCACCACCAAGCGCGCGTACAGTACTGGCTCCGCCGTCAATGTGCCGGTTCACTGCGGCGGCATTGCAGTGAACCCCGGCGATTTGGTCCTCGGGGATGACAACGGCTTGATCATCCTGGAGCCGCACGCAGCCCGGAACGTCATGGGTCAAGCCCTTGCCTCGGATGCGGCCGAACCCGCCATCCTGGCCAGGATCGCGGCCGGCGAACCGCTCCACACGGTCCTGGCCCTGTAACTCCGCCACCCGTAACCCCGCTGTGGCACCAACGGACTTCGGCCGGGGATGCGGTAGAACTTAACCATGAGCGTACGTACACCCGACCCATATCCCGGCTGGCTTTCCGACGAGGACCTTTTCGAGGCGCGAGGGCGCCTTCCCATGGTCTACGTGGAGGCTGTTCCCGTCCGCTTGGATCCCCTCGGGTACGTCAATGAGGTCGGCTCCCTGCTGCAGGGCGACGCCGACGGCAACATGGTCCGCTACCTCGTCTCCGGCCGCGTCCTCTACCGCGAAACCATCCGGGCAGCACTCCTGCGGCACATGGAAAAGGACCTCGGTCCCCTGGCTTTCCCCCAGCTGCCCATCAGCCCGGTCCCGTTCACGGTGGCCGAATACTTCCCGGCCCCGTCCCAGACCGGCTTCACCGATGACCGCCAGCACGCGGTCTCGCTGGTGTTCATCATCCCGGTCACAGGTGAATGCGAGCCCCGCCAGGACGCACTGGAACTGACCTGGATGACTCCGCAGGAAGTCCTCCGCGAAGACGTTCAGCAGGAATTCGAAGGCGGCCGCGGCAACCTCGTGCGGCAGGCCTTGGCCTACTCGGGCATCGTCGTCTAGGGCGGGTCCCGGCGCCTGCCGCGGCCGGACTTTGTAGACTGGACGGCGGACCGCAAGAGAACCAAAGGACTTCCGATGACTCACAGCCCAGCCTCAGAGCAGTACCGCGAGAAGCAGGCTGGGGACCTGCAACCGGGAGACTTTGTGTACCCGCCGGGCGACGGTCCCGCCCAGGAAATCCGCAGCGTCGAGACCCAGCACGATGACTACGGTGTCGCTGCGCTGCTGCTGGTCACAACGTTCGACGGCGGTTCGATGCGGATCGCTGCGGGCTCCAGTGTGCCGGTTGGCAGCGGAGTCCCGGGCAGCGGCGTCGGGTCCGGTTTCGGCGACAGCACCGGCACCAGTGCCGGCGACTCCGGCGACAGCGCCGGTGCCGCCTCCGGCGGCGGGGCCGAAGGCCCGTCCACCGAAGACCCCTCGCTCAGCACCCCGGCGGAAACGGACCAAGAGGCGCCCGCCGCTCCCGCCGTCGTCGTACCTCCACGCCCGGAAACGCCGCCAGTGGCCACCGGACCGGGTCCGGAAGAACTGGCCCTCATCCCCGAGCCGCACGGTACTCCGGAGTCAGTGGTTGTGGCCGCCGCAGCCGGACACAAGGGCAAGAACGGTGTTCAGGTACTGGCCGACCGGCTGGCCAAAGGCATCAACACCAAGTCGGGAAGCTGCCTCCGGGATCTCAGCGACCTGGCCTTCGACCTGTGCGTGGTGTTGCGGGATCCGGACAAGGCGCTTGAAGTGGCCGATCTCCTGAACGTCCTGCCCTTCGACGGGAACCTTGACCGCTGGGCGTCGATTGAACGCGCCCTGGCGCTGTCCAGCTTCATCTGCCGCGAATCCGGACAAACGGACCGGGCGGCTGTGTACGAAAAACTCCTGCGGGCTCCCGAATCGCAGGAAGAGGACCCGTTCAAGGCCCGTATCAATGCCAGGGTCCGGCAGCGCGCCCTCAACGAACCCAACCTTTACGACAAGGAGATCTTCCGCGCGATCGACAACGGCAACCGCGAAGCCGAACGTGAATGGCGGTTCCTGCGGCTCGAAGCGCTGCTGTTCCTCCGCGCGCACGGCGGCTCCAAAACCCTTGCCGGAGACGAACTGACACGCCGGATCGCCAACGAACTCGACTCGGTCCGCGCTTAGGGCCGCCGGACCGCCCGGCTCGGGAAGATCAAGCCCTGTTTTATGTGCCCGAACGGCGGTAGATTCTGGGCCATGACGAACAATCTGAGCGTTGTGATTAATGCCGACGCGCAGCAGGTTTGGACAATGCTGCGTGAACCGTCGCTCGTGGCCCAATGGCATGGTTGGGAAGCCGATGACCTCGCCGACGAAATCAAACAGATCTACTTCAACACCGATGTAGTGGAAGGACCTGACCACACCAGCCTCACCGTCAACGGCGGCGACATCTTTGAGCTGCATCCCGTGTCCGGCGGCACCGAAGTCAAGGTGACCAGGGCCGCGCTGGACCACAATTCCGAGTGGGCGGAGTGGGATGAAGACATCACGCAGGGATGGCTTACCTTCCTCCACCAGCTTCGGTTTGCCTTGGAGCGGCATCCGCACGGTAAGCGCCGGACGCACTTCCTGTCCGTCTCAGGTGACGGCTCAGCCATAGAAAAGCTGGGGCTTGGCGACCTTCCGCCCGTAGGCGAGGAATATTCGCTCACCCTGAAAACCGGCGAGAAGATCTCCGGCAAGGTCTGGTTCAAGAGCCGGCACCAGGTCGGCCTGACCGTGCACAGCTACGCCGCGCACGGCGACGGGCTGCTGATCGTCGCAGAACAGTTGCCGATTCCGGACAAAAGGCCCGACGGCGGCGCGATAGTGATTGCCTCGACCTACGAGCTCGGGGCCCACACGTTCAACGACATCCGTGCCTCCTGGGACAAGTGGAAGGAAGCGAACTACAGCTCCTGAGACGGCGCCCATCGGACCTCCGACAGGGTGACCTTCGGCAAAGCTGGCACACTTGGTAGCGTGCCAGCTTCCGCTTCTTTGCCTTCGCCTGATTCAACCACCGCGCCCTCCGTGGCCACGGCCGGATTTTCCTTCGAGGTGGGCCGGCGCCTGACGGAAACGTGCCCGCCGTCGTCCTCGCTTGTGGAGGCGAACGGGGGCGGGTTCCTGGGCCGCACCGGAACCATCACCACGCCGCACGGAACCATCCAGACGCCGGCGTTCATCGCCGTCGGGACCAAAGCCACCGTCAAAGCCGTGCTCCCGGAGTCCGTCGCCGAACTTGGTGCACAAGCTGTGCTGGCCAACGCCTACCACCTCTACCTCCAGCCCGGGCCCGAAATCCTCGACGCCGCAGGTGGGCTCGGCGCCTTCATGAACTGGTCCGGCCCGACCTTCACGGACTCCGGCGGGTTCCAGGTAATGAGCTTGGGCTCCGGGTTCAAGAAGGTGATCGACATGAAGAACGTCGACACGTCCGGGCCCGACGACGCCGTCGCCCCGGGGAAGGAACGGCTGGCGCACATCGATGACGACGGGGTCTGGTTCAAGTCCCACCTCAACGGCGACAAGCACCGTTTCTCCCCCGAGATCTCCATGCAGGTCCAGCACCAGATCGGGGCGGACATCATGTTCGCGTTCGACGAGCTGACTACCCTGCAGAACTCCCGCGCCTACCAGGAAGAGTCGCTGGAACGGACGCGGCTCTGGGCGTTGCGCTGCTTGGAGGAGCATTTCTCGTTGACTGAGTCCCGGGCAGGCAAGCCGTACCAGGCCCTGTTCGGGGTGATCCAGGGCGCCCAGTACGAGGACCTGCGGCGCAAGGCATGCCGCGATCTTGGCGCGATGCCCTTCGACGGGTACGGCATCGGTGGGGCGTTGGAGAAGGAGAACCTCGGGACGATTGTCCGCTGGTGCAACGAGGAACTCCCCGAGGACAAGCCCCGCCACCTGCTGGGCATCTCCGAACCGGACGACATCTTTACCGCCATCGAGAACGGGGCCGATACCTTCGACTGTGTCTCCCCCACCCGCGTGGCCCGGAACTCCGCGTTCTACACGCCGTCCGGCCGGTTCAACCTGTCCGGTGCACGGTACAAGAAGGACTTCGGGCCCCTCCAGGAGGGCTGCGACTGCTACGCCTGCGCCAACTACTCACGGGCGTACATCCACCACCTGTTCAAGGCCAAGGAGATGCTCTCCGCAACCCTGATCTCCATCCACAACGAGCGCTTCGTGGTGAAGATGGTGGACGACGCCCGCTTGGCCATTGAATCCGGGGATTTCTTCGAGTTCAAGGCCGAGACGCTGGGGCGGTACTACTCCTAGCTTTGCTTGGTGCCGGTGCCGGGTTCGCGGGAAACGTGCGACGGCGTTGGGAAGCTTCCAGCGGCCCCGTGCCTTTCCAGCGAACCCGGCGAAGGGCTAGGCCGCGATTGCGCCGTAGCTCGGCTCACGCTTCTTGATCCAGCCCACCACCAGCACGGTAATGGGCACGAAGATGAACTCGACCGCCGTCTTGTACAGGAAGCCCACCAGGACGTAATTGATGAACGAGCCGACGTCGGAGATGCCGATCACCGACGCCGCGATGCTGCAGAAAATCAGGGTATCGACGAACTCGCCCACCACGGAGGAGCCCATGAGCCTGGCCCACAGGGTCTTTTCTCCCGTGCGCTCCTTCATCTTGACCAGGATCCAGGAGTTGATGGTCTGGCCTGCGAGGAACGCCAGCAGGGACGCCAGGACGATTTGTGGAACGGGCCCGAGCGCGCCCTCGATGGCTGCCTGTTTGGCGGTTCCGTAGTCGTCATCGAAGCCGGGGAGGATGATGATCACCCAGTAGCAGAGCGACGCGAAGACACTCAGGGCGAACGAGGTGATGATGGCTTTGCGGGCCACCTTGAAACCGTAGACCTCGCTCATGACGTCGCCCAGGATGTAGGCCAGCGGGAAAAGAAAGAAACCGCCGTCAGTGATGATGGGCCCGAGCACCACGCCTTTGGAAGCGCCGATGTTGGAGAGGATCAGCACCACGGCCATGACCGCGAGCATGATGCCGAAGTAGGGGGAACCGATGGACGCAAAACGCGGTGCGGGCTTGCTCAAAGTACTGCCGGAAGGCGAGGGCATGGGTCATCCGTTTCGTAGTGGTTCGCGCAGGCGCTCTGCAACTCGCGGCGCCCCGCTGTATTAGCACTGGGGTAGTGGGGGCATCCTGCCCGGCACCAGCTACATTGTCCCACCCTCCGCACGCTCTCTCACCTTCCGCCCGGTTTCCCGCCACCCTCTCTCACCCAAGTGCTGTTGTGCCGCCACCCTCTCTCACCAAAACCCCGCACCCTGTTTGAACGCGTTCAAAACTTATGCCACACTCATTCTTGAACACGTTCAAGAATCTGCCGGAGGAACCAACATGGCCGCCAAGAGCGAACAAACACGGCAACTCGTAGCCGACGTCGCACTGAAGATGTTCCGCGAGGTCGGCTTCGAGAAGACCACCATGCGGGCCATCGCCCAGGAGGCCGGCGTCTCGGTGGGCAACGCCTACTACTACTTCGCGTCGAAGGACGAGCTGGTCCACGAGCTCTATCTCCAGGTGCAGGACGAGCATGCTGTCGCCGCGGCCGCGGCCCTGCACAACGTGCAGGATCTCACCGGCCGGCTCAAGGCCGTGCTGCACACCGGCATAGACGTCATGACCCCGTACCACCAGTTCGGTTCCGACTTCATCGCGACGGCGATCCGGCCGTCGTCGCCCGTTAATCCGTTCGGAAAGGCGTCCACCGCGGCCCGGGACGCTTCGCTCGCGATCTTCCGCACCGCCGTCGACGGTTCCTCTCCCGCGGTCGCCAAAAAACTGCGCGGGGAGTTGCCCGAACTCCTCTGGCTCGCCTATATGGGAATCGCACTGTTCTGGGTCTACGACACCTCCGAGAACCAGCGCCGCACCCGCAAGCTCATCGACGGCGCGGCGCCGCTGGTTGCGCGCGGGCTGTCACTGGCAAAGATCCCAGGCGTCAACAAGGTGTTCGACGACGTCCTGGGACTGGTCCGCAGCGTGAAGACCCAATCGTGACAGCCACAGTGGTGATCGCTGGAGCGTCGGGCTTCATCGGACGGTACTTCCGGCGGCGGTTCGCCGCGGAGGGCTGGCAGGTCCGCACCATCGGGCGGGACGCTTCGGTTGACGCCCAATGGAACGACGACGGCGGCATCGCCAAGGCGCTTAACGGCGCCGAACTGCTGATAAACCTCGCCGGACGAACGGTCAACTGCCGATACAACGAGCGGAACCGTCGGGAGATCCTTGACTCGCGGGTACAGACGACGCGATCGTTGGGGGTCGCACTCTCCCGTTGTGATGAACCGCCACGCACGTGGATCAATGCGAGCACCGGGACCATTTACCGGCACGCGGAGGACCGGCCGCAGTCCGAAATGGCTGGCGAGTTGGGTAGCGGATTCTCCGTCTCCGTGGCCCGCGCGTGGGAGGACGAACTGGCGGCGGCCTCGACTCCGTTGACCCGGAAAATTCCTCTGCGGATCGCCATTGTCCTCGGCAGGGACGGAGGAGTCATGGGTCCCTTCCGGAACCTGGCGCGGCTCGGGCTGGGCGGGCACATGGGCCGCGGGACGCAGAAGTTCAGCTGGATTCATGTGGAGGACTTGTTTCATTCGGTTCTGTTCCTTCACGAGCGGCCCGAGCTGTCCGGGCCAGTCAATGCGGCGTCGCCATATGCTGTGGACAACCGTGAACTGATGTCCTTGGTCCGGCGGAGCCTCGGTGTGCCGTTCGGAGTTCCAACACCGGCGTGGCTGTTGGGGATGGGCGCCGTCATCATCCGCACGGAGACCGAACTGGTCCTGAAGAGCCGATGGGTCGAGCCAAGGAAGCTGGTCGAGGCCGGCTTCGCGTTTCAGTATCCCGCTCTTGCCGACGCCCTCAACGCGATCAGCAGGTCCAGCCGATGATGACCGACCCGAGTGATGAGTATGCTCCGGCAGAGTTGAACACGCCGCAGTACCGCCCCCTGCACCGGGTGGTTCTCAATGGCAAGAGCCTGGCCCTGGGTGTCCTGGTTGCGTACCTGGTCTTCAGCTCGTTGTTGGCCGTGCAGGCTCCCGACTGGGCTCTGATCTTCTTTGTTTACGCCGCGATCCCCGTGGCATTCATCGGCACGGCCGTAGGAGCTTTACTGGGATTGGCCATGCGCCGCGTGCGCAACCAATGGCTTCACGTGGCTGCGTTTTTCGCGACCGGGGCTCTCATCTGCCTACCCTTCGGCGGTTTCTCGAGTTGGGGCGCAACCTTGTTTAGCCTGTCCATTGCGCTGGCAGCAGGGATCGGCCGGCTATCGGTCTGGCGACTCGTCCGCATCACGCAACGCTCTCTCACCTAAGCGCCCCCTCAGCCGAACGCTCTCTCACCAAAGCGCCCCCTCAGCCGAACGCTCTCTCACCGTCCATCTCAAGGTTCGTGGCGCCGTGGGATTCCGACGTAACGCGGCACCTCCCTCACGTACTCGACGTAGGGCTGCCCAAACTCTTTCTGAAGTGCCCTTTCTTCCCAGAGGGCGCCAAGATGTTCCACCAGCATGCCCGCCGGCAGAGTCACCAGAGCCCACGGCGAACCCCTGAATGCCGCTACACCGGCATGGATCATCCACCAGCCCAAGTACATAGGATGACGGCTCAGGGCATAGGGGCCGCTGGTCACAAGTTCTTCAGGGCGGCCCAAGGCAAAGGTCCCCACGGTGTGGCGTCGTCGTTCCACAACCGCCCAGGCTGTAACTCCCGTGCCGGTCAGCAGCAAGATCGTCCCCACGACTTTGCGAGTGCCACGAACTGGTGTGATCGGCGTCGGCAATACCCGGTCGAGGACCCCGTCCAGGACGAGTCCGAGCACTTGACCAGGTGGAAGCGGTATTCCGCCTGCTTCCTGTTTCAGGATGAGAACCACCCGCCGAAGTGTGCCCATGCCATGAACATTAATCCCGTCCCAGCCTGAAGGCCACGGCCTGCACGCACGGAGTGAGAGAGCATCCGCCCAAAACCGGCGATCCCTGAGAGAGCGTCCGCCCAAAACCGGCGATCCCTGAGAGAGCGTCCGGCCAAAACCGGCGATCCCTGAGAGAGCATCCGCCCAAAACCGGCGATCCCTGAGAGAGCATCCGCCCAAAACCGGCGAACGGTGAGAGAGCATCCGCCCAAAACCGGCGATCCGTGAGAGAGCGTCCGGCGGGGGAAACCTAAGGAAGTGTTAGGAAATCCCCTCCCGCGTTGGCTGTGCCGTGCATCACCCATAGCTTGGAATACGTCCTCTTCATCCAAGAGGGCCTTTCTTAGTCACGAAGAGCCATGCGCAACGACGCCATGAGCACGAGCTTCATGGACAGAACGAACTCATGAAAGACACGGCTGCCACGTGCGCAGCCGGCCAGGAAGGTTCATTGATGAGCACCCAACAAGCTGCGCCCCTCAGCGAGGCGGCCCAAACACGCAAGGCCGTGAGCAATATCCTCAAGGGCTCCGCGGGCAACCTCGTGGAGTGGTTCGACCTCTACGTGTACACCGTGTTTGCCGCGTACTTCCAGTCGCACTTCTTTAATTCGTCGGACGATCTGCAGGCGGGCCTCGAAGCGATGGCCGTGTTCTCGACGTCGTTCCTCGCCCGTCCAGTCGGCAGCTGGTTCTTCGGCCGCTACGCAGACCGCAAGGGCCGTAAGGCCGCGCTGACGCTAAGTGTCACCATGATGTCCGCGGGCTCATTCTGCATTGCGATCCTGCCCACGCAGGACGTCATCGGCTTGTGGTCCATGATCCTGCTGGTGTTCATCCGCGTGCTGCAGGGATTCTCCGTCGGCGGCGAGTACGGAACCAGCGCCACCTACATGTCCGAGGCTGCTACGGCCAAGCGCCGCGGCTTCTTCTCCAGCTTCCAGTACGTGACGCTGGTGGGTGGCCAGATGTTGGCTCTCCTCGTCCTCGTGATCCTGCAGAACACCATGACCAAGGAAGCCCTCACCGAGTGGGGCTGGCGCATTCCGTTCGCGATCGGCGGCGTCGCTGCCTTGGTTGTCCTCTGGCTCCGCCGTTCCATGGAGGAAACCGTCTCGGCCGACCAGATCCGCGCGGCCCACATCAAAGTGGAAGGCGAAGCCCAGCCGGGCACCATGAAGCTCCTCTTCACCAAGCACTGGAAGCCATTGCTCATCTGCATCGGCATCACGCTCGGTGGCACGGTGGCGTTCTACACGTACACCAACTTCATCCTGAAGTTCATGAACGATACCTCCGGCATCGCCAAGACCGACACCTCTGTGATCAACTTCTGGGCACTGTTCATCTTCATGCTGCTGCAGCCGGTGTATGGCATGATCTCGGACAAAATCGGCCGAAAGCCCCTGCTGGTGTGGTTCGGCGTCACAGGTGTCCTGTTCACGTGGCCGCTGCTGTCCACCTTGGCCGGCACGCAGGACCCCTTCATGGCGTTCCTCCTGATGATGGGCGGCCTGCTCATGGTTGGCGGCTACACGTCCATCAACGCCTTGGTGAAGGCCGAGCTCTTTCCGGCTTCCATCCGCGCTCTCGGCGTCGGCCTGGGCTACGCAATCGCCAACTCGCTCTTCGGTGGCACGGTCCCGCTGATTGGCGCAGCGCTGCAGAAGGCCGGCCAGGAAAACCTGTTCTTCACCTACGTAACGGCCGCGATCTTCGTATCCCTGCTGGTGTACATCTTTGCGTTGAAGAACAAGAAGGCTACCCACCTGGACGCCGAGCAGGGCAGCGCGTTCAAGGTCAAGGACGAGGACGACAAGAAGGACCTCGTCAACGCCTAAAGGCCGTGCCTGCGAGGCCCGCCCTGCGCCCTTTGGTCATTCCAAAGAACGCAGGGCGGGCCCGGCTTGGCTAAGGGGTGGGCGTTTGGTGATAGAGGGATTCCCTGAAGGCGCCGGAAGGTGATAGAGCGTTGGGAATGGAGTAACCTCCAAGACGGAGCAAACGCTCCGCAAGCAGGAGGAAACCCCACAGTGCACGTGCTTATCGTCGAGGATGACGACTCCGTAGCATCTGCCCTTGCTGCCGCCGTCGCATCCGCTGGCCACAAAGCTGCACGGGTTTCCCGGGGTGAAGACGCACTGCTGGCCCATCGGCAACATGAGGTGATCCTCCTCGACCTCGGCCTCCCTGATATCGACGGCCTGGACGTCCTCAGGAAACTGCGTCAGGTCACGCAGGCTCCCATCCTGATCCTCACGGCCCGTGATGATGAACGCAGCGTGGTGCTGGGCCTGCGTTCAGGAGCAGACGACTACCTGGTCAAGCCCGTGAAACTCGTGGAACTGCTGGCAAGGATCGAGGCGGTGACCCGACGTACCAGCCGTTCAGGGCAGGGCACACCCCACGTCATCACCGTAGGACCCGTGACAGTGGACCTGGACCGCCGCGTGGCCGCCGTCGAAACCCGGGAACTGGCACTGACAGCGACCGAGTTCGACCTCCTCAGCCTCCTGGCCAGGAACGCCGGCTCGGTGGTGACGCGCGAACAGATCCTGGATGCCCTCTGGGGTGATGCTTTCCTCGCGAATTCACGCTCCCTGGATGTCCATCTCACGGCCTTGCGTTCCAAGCTCCAGCAGCCGGGGTTCATCATCAACGTACGCGGCGTGGGCTACCGCGTGGAGGGCGAACCCGAATGAGGGTGCGGGTCCTCGGCATCCTGAGCCTGCTGGTGGTGGTCATCGTAGCCACCGTTTCCAGCGTGATCCTGACATCGGCAGGCCGCGAACTGACCCAGGAACTGCAAATCAACCGGGTCGCAGCCCTCAACAGGTTCGCCCAACTGGCAAGCGACGCCGCGCAGGACAACAACACCACCCAGCTGGAACGCGAGATGAACCGGTACTCCGAACTGTACGGCGAGGGTGTCCTGATCCGGCTGCAGGACACCACGGTCGCCTCGGGCGGACTCAGCGAGGAACGGCACGATGTCCGTGACGCCCTGGGACGTGCGAGCCTCAACCTCAGTGACACAACGCTGAACCCGGTGAGCCCGTTCACCACCGGCAACGAGGTCCTCTCGCGTCCATTCGGGACAGCCAGCCAGGTCCTGGGCGAAGCGGTGGTTGAAGTGGACCTCGACACGGCGCGCCGTAAACTCCGGGAACGCTGGGGTGCTGTTGGGCTCGCGGCTTTGGCTTTGGCCGCGTTGCTGCTCCTGGCCGCCTCACGCATCACCGGCTGGGTTCTCAGGCCCGTGCAGCGGCTCAGTTCTGCTGTCCATGAACTGGAAGCCACGGGCAGGACCAGTCAGCTCCCCGAAGCCGGACCGCCCGAGCTCCGCGAACTCAGCCGTTCCTTCACGGCCATGGCCAATACGGTCACCGAAAGCATGGAATCACAGCGCCGCCTGATCGCCGACACGTCGCACCAGCTCCGGAACCCGGTGGCCGCGTTGCGGCTGCGCATCGACCTGCTGCAGCTGGAACTTCGTTCGGCCAAGGAACAGCAAGCCGCAGCGGGTGTGGTGGCCGAGCTTGAGCGGGTTGAGGACATGCTCGACGGCGTGCTGAAGCTGGCTGCCGCTGAGCACCGCGCCTCCGCGGGGGCTGCCCCTGCAGCGCACCCGATGGCAGACCGAAGGGCGTCCGTGATCGATGCCGTTCCCGTGCTGCAGGGAGAAGTTGAGCGTGCCATGCCGACGGCCGAAAGGGCCGGATCAACCCTTGCCACGGACTTTCCCGGGTCCCCGGTGGAAGTCCCCTGCAACCCGGAAGAACTGGCACAGATGGTGCGTGAGCTCCTGGCCAACGCCATCAAGTACGCCCCGGGCGGCCACATCACCGTGGCGACGCAAAAGACGCAAGGAGGTGCCGCCGTCGTGATTTCGGACGACGGTCCCGGCATCCCCGAACAGAGCCTGGCCGCCGCTGCAACCCGGTTTTGGAGGGGGCCGCAGCACGGCGCGATCGAAGGCAATGGTTTGGGAATGACGATCGTGGAGCGCCTGGCGCAGGCCAACCAGGGAACGCTGGTACTGCAGAACAGGAAGCCGCACGGACTGTCGGCTCGCGTGGAGTTCACGTCCCAGGCAGGAGGAACAGGTGCGTGACCCTCAGCTGACGCGGAGGAAGTTGCTCGCGGTGGGGCTCGCCGCTGGGCTGTCAGCCGTTGGAGCGAGCGCCTGTACCGCCGTCGATCAAGCGGGCAAGGTGACCGTGGCAGGCGGCGAAACCGGAGGGTTCTACCTTGAGTTCGCCACGCTGCTCGCCGGGCTCCTGCAGCGGGAAGGGGTGGCATCGTCTACCGAAACGCTGATCACGGGCGGCAGTCTCGACAACATCCGGCGCGTCTTGTCCGGCGAGGCGACATTCGCCGTCGCCCTCGCCGATGCCGCCGTACGGGCCGCCGCAGGGCAGGAAGCGGACAGCCAGGACGGAAAAGACCTGGTGGCCTTGGGCAAGGTGTATGAAAACTACGTGCACTGCATTGTCCGGGAGGACAGTGGCATCCGCAATGTTTCCGAGCTTGCGGGGCGGACCGCCGGCGTTGGCGAAGTTGGTTCGGGCACGTCGCTGACTGCGGACCGCATCCTGGCGGCTGCCGGTCTGGCCGGGGGCGCCGCCCCGGGACCGGTGAGGCAGGTGAACCTGGGGCTCAGCGAGGGACTGGCCGCACTCAAGGACGGGTCGATCGACGTCATGATCCAGTCCGGGGGTGTGCCCACCGCACCGATCGTCGGCACAGCGGACGAAGTGCAGCTGCGGCTCCTGGACCTTTCCGACCTCATCCAGCCCACCAGGACCCTCTCCGGATTTTTCTACGACCGCGTCCTGATTCCCGCCGGCACCTACGGTGACGCTCCCGCGGTCTGGACGTTGGGGGTGGCCAACCTGCTGCTGTGCCGGCGGGACCTCGCCGACGCGTTGGCGCGCAGTACGGTGCAGCTCCTGGTGGAACGGGCCAGTGAGCTGGTCCCGGCCTCGAGCGCCGGGGTGCAGTTCCTCAGTCCGGAAACCCTCATCAATACCGCCGGCGTTCCCCTGCATCCCGCTGCCCAGGCGAGCTACCGGGAACTGCACGGCTGACCGCCCGGTATGCCCGGTATGCCCGGAAACGGGACACCCTCGGGAAACTGGCAAAATGGAATCCATGACTTCAGCCGTTTCCCCTGCCATTGCACTGACCATCGCCGGCTCGGAAGCGACCGGCGGCGCCGGTGCGCAAGCCGACCTCAAGACCTTCCAGGAACTGGGAGTGTTCGGCATCGTCAACCTCACCTGCATCGTCTCCTTCGACCCCAAGGACAACTGGAACCACCGTTTCGTCCCGGTGGACCAGCAGGTTATCGCGGACCAACTGGAAGCAACGACGGCGGCCTACGGTGCCGCTTCCGGCGCACCTTCGGTTCTGGACACCGTGAAGATCGGAATGCTCGGCAGCCCGGCCACCATCAGCACTGTTGAGGGAGCCCTGCGTGGCGGTGCGTTCGCCAACATCGTGCTGGACCCGGTGCTGATCTGCAAAGGCCAGGAACCGGGGCACGCACTGGACACCGACCAGGCGTTGAAGGCCCAGATCCTTCCCTTGGCCACGTTTGTCACCCCGAACCATTTCGAGGCCGAGTCGTTGTCCGGCATTGCCATCACGGATGAGGAATCGCTGAAAGCCGCAGCCATCCGCATCCACGAGCTCAGCGGCGCAGCGGTCCTTGCCAAAGGTGGGGTGCGGCTGGAAGGTGCTGACGCCGTCGACGTTTTCTACGACGGCGAGACGCTGGAAGTCCTGCGCGCCCCGAAGGTGGGCGAGGTTGCCGTGTCCGGTGCCGGCTGCTCGCTGGCCGCCGCAGTGACCGCCGAGCTCGCCAAGGGTGCCACCCCGCTTGAGGCGGCCCGGACTGCGAAGGCTTTCGTGACCGAGGGAATCCGCAACCGCGTGGCCTCCGGCGCCCCGTTCGACGCCCTGTGGCAGGGCGGCGCGCTGAGCTAGCGCGAGACCTTGCCCATCAGCGACGCGATCGGGCGCAGGAACAGCGGGCGGGCCAGGAACCACGCGGCGGCGGTGAAGACGATCGACGCAGCGAAGATACCGAAGCCCCACCAGCTGGTGTTGTCGTCGTTGGCGGCGTACATGTGGTTGAGGTTGCGGAGGGCGCCGGTGGCGAGGACCAGCGTCACGTGGACGATCACGAACGCCACGAAGTAGATCATTACCGGGAAATGGATCTTGCGGGCCAGTTCGATCGGGTAGAACTTGTTGACCGCAGCCTTCTTGGGCCACGCACCGGACATCCGCAGGCCCGTAATGATCGCCAGCGGCGCAGCGATGAAGACGGTGATGAAGTACGTCAGCAACTGCAGGGCGTTGTAGTTGTTCCAGCCGTTTTCGACGGGCCAGTTCAGCGAGGCGTACTGCAGGCCGGCCGAGACAGCGTTCGGGAAGACGTCGCAACTGGTGGGCACAATCCGGAGCCACTGGCCAGTGGCGAACAGCAGCACGATGAAGATGACGCCGTTGAGCACCCACAATGCGTCCAGGGTCAGGTGGAACCAGAGGTCCAGGCTGATCTTGGTGGGCGGGTTCTTGGTTTTGATGAAGCCCTTGTTGTTCCGGGTCCAATAGGCGGGCGGACGGGTGGTGGTCCGCACCTGCCAACCCGATCGGATGATGAGGACCAGGAAGAACATATTGAGGAAGTGCTGCCAGCCCAGCCACGCCGGGAACCCGGTAGGAGCTCCCTCGGGCAGGTCAGAGTGGCCGGGGTAGTCAATGAGGAACTGCTTCACGGGTTCCAGCGTCCGCAGCCACATGGCAACCAGCACCAGGATCAGCGCCAACACCAGCGCGCCAGCGGTGATGACCCTGGTTTGAACCACCTGTTCGACGTGATCCCGGACGACTTGCTTGAAACGGACATCAGGCCGCGTTCCTCTCTGGCTTGTTGGCGTGCGACCAGTTGGCGCTCTCATAGCGATTCAACCAGTTGCTGCCCGACGGTGAAAACGGCTCCCGGGTTTTGGGGCGTTCGGCGTCAAAAATCGCAGCATTTGGTTACATACTGCAATACATATTTCTAGAACAGACTTCCAGAATTATTTCCTGTATTTTGGGCCTTGGTCAAGGATGGGCCGCTCCCATCCGCCTCTCGGTCGGTTCAGCATTCCAGAAACCGTCCGGAAGACACACCGACGCTGCGGCAAGGAGGTCCCATGGTCCGGAAGACGTCTGACGCCGGGGTCCACGCGGGCTCCTGGCAATGGTCGCGCACGGCGGCCACCCGCCGGAACCTTCTTGACGCGGCCGGCGCCGTTTTCTCCGAGCAGGGCTTCACCGACGCCGGCATCTCCGATATTGTTGCCCGCTCCGGCTCCAGTGTCGGCAGCCTCTACCACCACTTCGGCGGCAAGACCGAACTGTTCCTCGCCCTGTGGGACGACTACCAGAACGAGCACGAACGCCTGGTGGCGGCCGCCGTCGCCAGAGCCCGCAAGTCCGGCGAAGACGATCCGCTGGCACTCTTCAACATCGGCAGCCGGACCTACTTCGACTACACCTGGAAGCACCGCGACTTGGAGCGCGTGTTCATCGAGGGCGACACTCCCCCGGGCTTTGAGGTCCTCCGGCGCGAACGCGGCCGCGAGTGGGTGCGCCAAAATTCCGTCCTGCTCGGCACCAGCGAGGACACCCTGGGCCGGCTCACTGTCGCGGTGATCACGGACATCATTACGGTTGCCGGCCACGAGGTCGCCTTGAGTGGCAGCAAGAAGGAGGCGGACGACGTCGTAAAGGCCGCGGCTGTGCTGGTGGCGCGGCTGGCTCCCTAGCCGTGCGCGCCGAATTCGCCGGAAGCGTGCTTGCACACCGGGAAACTTCCGGCGACGCCGCATCGTTCCGGCGAACTCGATTCGCCGACCCCGAGAACGCGACCCCGAGAGCCGACCCCGAGAGCCCGTTGAGAGGGTCAGCGCCCGGAGTGGGCCTCCAGGAAGCTGTACACCTCGGTCTCGTCCACGCCGGGGAACGCCCCCGGAGGCATCGCAGCGAGCAGGTGCGAGTGGGCCCGGGCCGAAGGCCACGCGTTTCCGGCCCACTCGTCGGCCAACGCCGCAGGCGGACGCTTGCAGCAATTCGGATCCGGGCAGTTCGAGGTAGCGCGGGCAGTGGTCTCGCGTCCGCGGAACCACTTCACGTGCTGGTACGGCACGCCAATGCTGAGCGAGAACTCCCCGGTAGCCGACCGCTCGGTGCGGGCAGTGCACCAGTACGTCCCGGACGGCGTATCCGTGTACTGGCTGTAGGCGCTGAACTTGTCCGGCACATCGAACACAGCCCGTGACGTCCAGGCCTTGCATGAGGGCTGCCCCTCGATGGCGCCGGTGTGATCCTGCGGGAACGTCACGCCGTCGTTCTCGTAGGCCTTGTAGATGATGCCGGACTGGTGGGTCTTCTGGAAGTGCGTGGTGATGCCCAGGTGCTTGGTAGCCAGGTTGGTGAAGCGGTGCGCGGCGGTTTCGTATGACACGGCGAAGGCATCGCGAATGTCCTCCACCGCGATTTCCTTGGCCGCCTTGGCCTTTTGCAGGAACTCCACCGTGGCGTGCTCGGGCAGCAACAGCGCGGCCGCGAAGTAATTGGTGGCCACACGCTGCGCCAGGAAGTCGCCGTAGTTCCGCGGAGTTTCGTGCCCCAGGACATAGTGCCCCAGCGCCTGCAGCAGCACAGAACGGGGGTCGTGGTCCTGCCTCTGGTTCTGTGTCAGATAAATTCTGCGGTTCTTCAAATCCGTCACGGACCGCGTGGAATGCGGCAGGTCACCCACATGGTGAAGCGAAAAACCGAGGTTCTCGGCGATGTCCGCAATGACGTGCTGGCTCAGCGGACCCGTGGTGTAGCCGACGCCCTTGAGGACCTTCTGTGCCTCGGCCTCATACTCGGGGAAATAGTTGCCGCGCTCGCGCATCATGGCACGCAACTCGCCGTTCGCGCGGCGGGCTTCTTCCGGCGTCGCGGCTTGCTCATTAAGCTTGCGTTCGAGCTCCTGAAGCAGCCCCACCTGCGACTCCAGCACCTCCAGCGGAAGCCGCGAGCTGATGCGGATTTTCGGCAGGTTCAGCGACTCGTAGAGCGGTCCCCGCTGGTACCGTTCCAGCTCGATTTCCAGGGCCGCACGACGGCTGGGCGGCTCCGCCCCCAGCAACTGGTCGATGCTCACATTGAGGGACGCAGCCAACTGCTGCAGCAGACCCAACTTGGGCTCGCGCTTGCCGTTTTCAATCAGGCTCAGCTGGCTTGGTGCGGTCCCGACGGCGGCACTCAGGTCATCGAGCGTCAGGCCGGCCTGCTTGCGCAAATGGCGCACGCGGCGGCCAAGGCTGATGACGTCCAGTTCAGGGGACGCAGGGGACGACGACGGCGACGCGACTTCGCGATTCCAGCTCACAGGCGACATTTCTTGAGGATACGCGAAGAACTGCATTTCTTTCCATGCTTTTCCTCTGGAAAGCCTCTTGAAAGTGCAGAAAAGTAGTTCTCACGAAAAAGAAACACAGACCCCGGGCAAGCCGGCCGAAGCAGCAATGACGCAGCGGAGGCCGGCCCGGGAGCCCCGCCATATGAGGAGACATGCAATGACCGCATCGTTTGAACCAGCAGAGCAGACCGCCGATCAGCAGGCAGCAGCGCTGGAGCTTGAATGGTCCGCCAACCCGCGCTGGGAGGGCGTCACCCGTGATTACTCGGCCACCGACGTCGTCCGCCTCCGCGGCCGCGTCTCCGAAGAGCACACCCTGGCCCGCCGTGGTTCGGAGAAGCTGTGGAAGCAGCTCACGGAGGAAGCACCCACCGGTGGTTACACCAACGCCCTCGGAGCCCTGACCGGCAACCAGGCCGTGCAGCAGGTCAAGGCCGGACTCCGCGCCATCTACCTCTCCGGCTGGCAGGTGGCCGCCGATGCCAACCTTTCGGGCCACACCTACCCGGACCAGTCGTTGTATCCGGCGAACTCGGTGCCCCAGGTTGTCCGTCGCATCAACAACGCCCTGCTCCGCGCAGACCAGATCGAATACGCCGAGGGCATCAAGACGGTCGAGGACTGGCTGGTCCCGATCGTGGCCGACGCCGAAGCCGGCTTCGGCGGCCCGCTGAACGCCTATGAGCTCATGAAGTCCATGATCACCGCAGGCGCCTCGGGTGTTCACTGGGAAGACCAGCTCGCTTCCGAGAAGAAGTGCGGACACCTCGGCGGCAAGGTCCTGATCCCCACCCAGCAGCACATCCGGACCCTCAACGCAGCCCGCCTGGCGGCCGACGTCGCCGGTACCCCCACCGTCGTCATCGCCCGCACCGACGCCGAGGCAGCAACCCTGATCACCTCCGATGTCGATGAGCGCGACCGCGAATTCATCACCGGTGAGCGTACGGCCGAGGGCTTCTACAAGGTCCGCAACGGGATCGAACCCTGCATCGCCCGCGCCAAGGCCTACGCCCCCTACTCCGACCTGATCTGGATGGAAACGGGCACGCCGGACCTGGAGTTGGCCCGTAAGTTCGCCGAAGCCGTCAAGGCCGAGTACCCGGACCAGATGCTTTCCTACAACTGCTCCCCGTCCTTCAACTGGCGCAAGCACCTGGATGACGACACGATCGCGAAGTTCCAGCGTGAGCTCGGCGCCATGGGCTTCACGTTCCAGTTCATCACCCTGGCCGGCTTCCACGCCCTGAACTACTCGATGTTCGACCTCGCCCACGGTTACGCCCGTGAAGGCATGAGCGCGTACGTCGAGCTCCAGGAGAAGGAATTCGCCTCCGAGTCCCGCGGCTACACCGCCACCAAGCACCAGCGCGAAGTCGGCACCGGCTACTTCGACGACATCGCCACCGCGCTCAACCCGAACGCATCCACCCTGGCCCTGGTGGGATCCACCGAAGAAGGCCAATTCCACTAACAACTTTCCCAACTAAGTCGCAGTTGTGCGCGTTTTGAGCCGTCATAACGCGCACAACTGCGACCCAGTTGGTCCCCGAAGGGATAAATCAGATGAACAGCTTCACCGACAACTTCACTATCAACGGGATCACCCTGACCGCGCAGCCCATTTCACGGCAGAACGAGGTCCTTACGCCGGATGCGCTTGAGTTCGTTGGCAAGCTGCACCGGGCCACTGCTGACCGCCGCCAGGAGCTGATGCAGGCACGGCACGCACGGCGCAACGCCATTTCGAGTGGCCAGGATCCCCGTTTCCTGCCGCAGACCGAGGGCATCCGCAACGACCCGTCCTGGCGTGTGGCTCCCCCGGCTCCGGGCCTGGAGGACCGCCGCGTGGAGATCACGGGTCCCGTGGACAAAAAGATGACCATCAACGCCCTGAACTCCGGCGCGAAGGTCTGGCTGGCCGACATGGAGGACTCCTCCACGCCGACATGGCGCAACGTCATCCAGGGCCAACTGAACCTGACCGATGCCTTGGAACGCCGCATCGACTTCACCTCCCCGGAGGGCAAGGAGTACAAACTCAAGGCCGCCGAGGACCTCCCCACCATCGTGGTCCGTCCGCGTGGCTGGCACCTGCCGGAGAAGCACCTGCTGATCGACGGCAAACCGATCGCCGGCGGAATTGTGGACTTCGGCCTGTACTTCTTCCACAACGCCCGCCGCCTCCTGGCCCAGGGCAAGGGTCCCTACTTCTACCTGCCCAAGATCGAGAACCACCTCGAGGCACGGTTGTGGAACGACATCTTCATCCTGGCCCAGGACCTGCTCGGCATCCCGCAGGGCACCATCCGCGCCACCGTGCTGATCGAAACCATCACGGCCGCCTTTGAGATGGAAGAAATCCTGTACGAACTCCGCGACCACGCTTCCGGGTTGAATGCCGGCCGCTGGGACTACATCTTCTCCCTGATCAAGAACTTCCGGATCCGTGGCCCGCGCTTCGTGCTCCCGGACCGCGGCCAGGTCACCATGACCCAACCGTTCATGCGTGCCTACACCGAGCAGCTGGTCCGGGCCTGCCACCGCCGCGGAGCCATGGCAATCGGGGGCATGGCAGCAGCGGTTCCGAACCGGAAGGACGAGGCCGCCAACGCAGCTTCCTTCGAGAAGGTCCGCGCGGACAAGACCCGCGAAGCCAACGACGGCTTCGACGGTTCATGGGTGGCCCACCCGGACCTGGTTCCGGTGTGCCGGGAAGTCTTCGACGCAGTACTTGGGGAGAAGCCGAACCAGCTGGACCGAAGCCGCGAGGACGTCACGCCCGATGACCGCGCCCTGATCGACATCTCCACCACCGAGGGCTCCATCACCGAGGCCGGCGTCCGCCTGAACATCGAAGTAGGCATCCGCTACATCGAGTCCTGGCTGAGGGGCAACGGGGCCGTGGCCATCCACAACCTCATGGAAGACGCCGCCACCGCGGAGATCTCCCGCTCCCAGCTTTGGCAGTGGATCCACTCCCACGCGATCACCGAGCACGGAGACATCATTACCCGCGAATGGGTCCAGGACATGCTGGACGAAGAGTTCGCCCGCCTGGAACGCTTCGATGGAGACCGCTTCGCAGACGCCCGCAGCATCTTCGAAGAGGTCACCCTCACCGAGGAATTCCCGACGTTCCTGACCATCCCCGCCTACGCCCGCTTCCTCACCGAGGCCAAGGAAGAGGCAACGGAAGAAGAACTGGTCGCCGCCTAGCCCCTGGCGATTGTCCAGGAAACACAAAGCCCCGACGCTGGGCTGCCTGCACTCTTCGCAACAAGTGACCCCGAAGGCCGGGGAAGGCAGCCCAGCACCGGAAACCTCACCCAACCAGGTCGCAGTTAAGCGCGTTTTGAGCCGTCAAAACGCGCTTAACTGCGACCTACTTGGGTGCGTACGACGGCGGCACACGGCCCGCGCGGCCGGCTCACCCCGCGTGGCGGCTCACCTTCCTTGGCGGGAAACCCAGCGGACGGACAGTGTTGTGCAGACGCAGAAAGCCAGCACCGAACCAAGGATCACCAGCAAGGGAACAGTCCAGCCGCCGGAAGCGTCATGCACGTAGCCCACAATGGTCGGAGCCAGTGCGGCAAAGCAATACCCCACACCCTGCACCACGGCCGACATCTTCCCGGCAGCCGCCTGCGAGTGCGCGAACTTGATGACGGCGATGAAGATGACCGTGATACCACCACCCTGGGCAATGCCGCCCAGGGAGGACCACAGCCACCACCAGCCCGGGGCCAACAACAGGCCAACGGGAACCGTCAACCACAACGCACTCAAGGTGACCGCGACCGTCGTCGTGCTGGAAAAGCGGGCCAGCAGCGGCACGCCCAGACCACCCACAATCGCGAAGATCTGGAACAGCGACGATCCCGCTCCGGCCTCGGCGGTCCCCATGGCGAGTTCGTCAGACAGGAAGCTCGGCAGCCACGCGGTGACCCCGTAGTAGGAGAACGCCTGGCCCGCGAACCCGATGGTCAATCCCGCCACCAGCCAGGCCACGCCGCGGGTCTTTCCGGGGGCTGCAGGCGCCGGAGGTGGAACGGGTGCCGGGACAAGCGCCCGGCGCGCTCCCACGGTGGGTATCCAGAACACGATTGCAGCCAGTGCCAGCAACGCGCTTGCAGCCAGAGACAACCGCCACCCCACCAGTTCGGCCAAGGGCGCCGTGGCTACCGATGTGAGGAAGGAACCGATGTTGAGCGCAGCCGTGTAGACACCCATGGCCGTGGCCTGCCGGCGCGGCGCAAAGTCGCGCCGGATGATCAGCGGGACGGCGATGTTGCCGATCGTGATGGCCACCCCGATCAGGACGGTGCCCACCATCACGGGAACACCACCGCCGCTGGACCGGATAACGACGCCGGCCAGCACACCCAGCAGCGTCAGCATCACGGCGAACTCGGCCCCGAAACGACGCCCGGCCAAGGATGCCAGCGGCGAGGCCAGCGAGAAGCAAAGCACCGGGATGCCGGTCAGCAATCCCAGTTCCACGGGCGAAAAGCCAAGATCCCGCCGCAGGGACTCCACCACGGGCGCCACCGCCACGAACGGTCCGCGCATGTTCAGGGCAATAAGGCCGATGCAGGCAAGGATCAACCAGCTCCGCGGGACTTTGGCAAGGAATTGACTCATCGGGGAGGCAGGACTGGAGCAGGAAGCGTTTTCATCACCTTCATTGCTATCACGCCTGCGCACCTGGAAAGCGCCGGAGCCCGGTCTTATCCGGCTGCCTGCAGCGTGGCTTCGATCACGGCCGGTGACAACACATGCTGCGTGACCATCTGGCTGGCACCGAGGATCGCGGAACGATCGCCCGCCATGGAGATGCCGATCCGCAGGTGCGTGGTGGCCAGCGGCAGTGAACGCCGGTAGACCACCTCGCGGATCCCTGCCACCAGGTGTTCGCCGGCCTCCCCCACGCTGCCGCCGATGATGATCATGGAGGGATTAAGCAGGTTCACCACCGTGGCCAGGACATCGCCGACGTCCCGCCCCGCCTGGCGCAAAGCCTGGATGGCTTGCAGGTTTCCTTCGTCGACGAGCCGCAGGACGTCGGTGCCCGTGGCGGCTTCCAGCCCTTGTGCCTTGAGTTGACCGGCGACGGCTGGACCTGAGGCGAGCGCTTCAAGGCACCCGTAGTTGCCGCAGCGGCAGAGGACGTCGTCGCCGCGCGGGACACGGACGTGCCCGAGGTCGCCCGCGGTTCCATTGGCTCCGCGCTGCAGTTCCCCGTTGCTGATGATGCCCGCACCAATGCCCGTGGCCACTTTGACGAACAGGAAGTTGCGGTGGTCCGGCCAGTAGGCGGTCCGTTCACCAAGCGCCATGATGTTGACGTCGTTGTCCACCAGCACCGGAACGGGCAGTGAGCGCTGGACGTAAGGGACGACGTCGAACCCGTCCCACCCCGGCATGATGGGCGGCTTCACCGGACGCCCGGTGTCATGTTCCACCGGACCGGGAAGTCCGATGCCGATCCCGGCGAGGTCGCCCGGGTGGCGGCCGGCCTCGGCCAGCAGTTCCTTGCCCGCAGAGATGACGCGGCCCAGGACTGCTTCCGGACCGTCAGAGACGTCCTGCTTCAGGCGGCGCTCAGCGAGGATGCTGCCGCCGAGGTCCGTCACAGCGACGATCACGTGGGTGGCCCCGACGTCGACGGCCAGGACCACGCGGGCTGCCGGGTTGAAGGCAAAGCGCGACGGCGGCCTGCCGCCGCTGGAGCTGGCCTCACCTGCGGGGCCCACCAGTCCGGAGCTGATGAGGGCATCAATGCGGGAGGCGACGGTGGAGCGGGCGAGGCCGGTGGTCAGCGCGAGTTCGGCGCGGGTGCGGGCCTGGCCGTCCCGAAGCAGTTGGAAGAGATCCCCGGCACGCGAGAGATTCGCGGCTTCCGGCGCGGCCGCATCTTTTCCGGCCTGGGTACCCGGGGCTGAGGTCATGGACTTAGTGAAGCACGATTGCTTATGAGTGTCATGCACCAAAAGTATGTCGATTAATTTTCACCTTTTGCTTGACGCTCGACAAAAGTCCCCATAGGTTGTGAGCAGCACCACATCACGCGCATCAATGCCGCGCATCACCCCTATGAATCACCCTCATTCCACAACGACGAGGAGAGACAGTGTCATATTCGATCCAGCTCTACACGGTCCGAAAGGCCCTTGAAGAGGATCTCGCTGGAACCATCCGCCGGCTGGCGGACATCGGCTTCACCATGGTTGAGCCCTACCGCTTTGTCGCCAAGGCCGCCGAGCTCAAGCAGGCGCTGGCGGCAAACAACCTCACCGCCCCGTCCGGACATGCCCCTCTGCTCAGCGACGACCAGGACGCCATCTTCGCCGCCGCGCAGGATCTGGGAATCGGCACCGTCATCGATCCGCACGTGCCGATCGAGCGCTGGAACACGATCGAGGACATCAAGGAAACGGCCCGGCAGTTGAACGAAGCAGCCAGGAAGGGTGCCGGTTACGGCGTCCGGGTGGGCTACCACAACCACTGGTGGGAAGTTGAGTCGGTCATCGATGGCAAAACCGCCCTGGAACACCTGGCGGACCACCTGGATCCGGACGTCATCCTGGAGCTCGACACTTACTGGGCCGCAGTCGGAGGGCAGGACCCGGCACAACTCCTGGCGCGGCTCGGAGACAGGGTCAAGTTCATCCATATCAAGGACGGACCCCTCACTCCGGACCCCTCCGCCCAACTGGCCGTAGGCGACGGAAAGATGGCCATCCAGGACGTCCTGGCCGCAGCCACCTCCCTGGAAGCAGGCGTTGTGGAACTGGACGACTTCCAGGGCGACATGTTCCAGGCCGTCCAGGACAGCTACAACTACCTCTCCGCCGGGAAGGTGTCCGCATGAGCCACGCAGCAGGTGCGGCCTTGGAAGCCCAGGGAGCGGGTCCCGTTGGCGTTGGCATCATCGGGGCAGGCGTCATCAGCAAGCAGTACCTCGACAACCTCACCAGCTTTCCCGATGTCAGGGTGGTGGCAATCGCCGACCTCTTCGAAGAGGCGGCGGCAAGCCGGGCTGCCGAGTACGGCATCCCCCACCACGGCGGCATTGAAGCGGTACTGGGGAACCCCGACGTCGAGATCGTCATCAATCTGACCATCCCGGCTGCCCACGTGGAGGTAGCCACCCAGGCCGTGAACGCCGGCAAGCACGTCTGGAGCGAAAAGCCCTTCTCCCTGGACCGCGAAAGCGGAATCGGCCTGCTGAAAGCGGCCGACGCCGCGGGCGTCCGGCTGGGCTGCGCGCCGGACACTTTCCTGGGAGCCGGCCTGCAGACAGCCCGCCGGATGATCGAACGCGGCGACATCGGCACCCCGCTGACCGCCCTGACCCTCATGCAGTCCCCGGGTCCCGAGTCCTGGCACCCGAACCCGGCCTTCCTGTTCCAGGACGGCGCGGGTCCGCTGTTCGACATTGGCCCCTACTACCTGACCACCCTGGTGCAGACGTTCGGCAGCATCCGCCGGGTAGCCGCTTTCGGTTCGAAGTCGCGCGAAACCCGCGTCATCGGCTCCGGCCCCAAGGCCGGGGAAGTCTTTGACGTCACCGTACCCACGCACGTCAGCTCCATCCTGCAGTTTGAGAACGGCGAATCGGCGCAGAGCATTTTCAGCTTCGACTCCCCCCTCAAGCGCGCCGGCTTCGTGGAAATCACCGGATCAGAGGCCACTATCGCCTTCCCGGACCCGAACAACTTCGACGGCGATGTCCGCATCTGCGCTTTGGGATCGGACGACTGGACGGTGGTCCCCTCGGTCGGATCCACGGCAAGCCGCGGTGCCGGTGTGCTGGAGATGGCCCGGGCCATCCGTGAAGGCCGCGAACACCGGGCCCAGGGAGAGCTGGCCTACCACATCCTCGACACCATGGCGTCCATCTCGGAGTCGATCGACAACCGCGCGTTCGTGGATGTGGAGAGTTCCGCATCCAAGGTCCCTGCCCTGCCCGAGGACTGGGACCCCACCGCTTCAACACTGTCCTGACCCACCATCTGTGCCAGCTCGACGACGAGAAAACCGGAGCACCATGAAAAATCCCTTGAAAGTACTCTCTGCCCTGGCTGCGACAACCGCCATGGCCCTCACGCTCAGTGCCTGTGGCGGCGGCAGCAGCCCGCAGGCAAGCAGCGACACCATCACCTACTGGGCATCGGACCAGGGCAACAGCCTTGACGACACCGCCGCCAAGTTGAAGCCGTCGCTGGACCGCTTCACCGAGAAGACCGGCGTCAAGGTCCAGCTGGAAGTGATCAGCTGGACGGACCTCTACAACCGCATCCTCACCGCGGTGACCAGCGGCGATGGCCCGGACGTCCTCAACATCGGCAACACATGGGCCGTGACGCTGCAGGAGACCGGAGCCTTTGAGCCGGTGGAAGGGGAACTGCTGGAAGCCGTGGGAGGCAAGGACCGCTTCCTGAAGACCAGCTGGTCCACCGGTGGCGCCGAGGGCAAGACCCCAACGTCGGTCCCGCTCTACGGCCTGGCCTACAACATGTACTACAACACGAAGATGTTCAAGGAAGCCGGCATCGAGAAGGCCCCCGCCACCTGGGACGAATTCGTCGAGACTGCCAAGAAGCTGACCAAGGACACCAACGGCGATGGCAAGCCGGACCAGTGGGGCTTCACCGCGGCGGGCGCTTCGGTGTCCGCCAACTCGCACCAGGCCTTCGTCCGTGGCCTGCAGAACGGCGGCACCCTGTTCGACTCCGAAGGCAAGCCGACCTTTGACAGCGACCCCCAGGTTGAAGGCGTCAAGCAGTTCGTGGACCTGATGGCCACGCACAAGGTGATGTCGCCGTCGGACGCTGAACTTAGCCAGGGCAGCCAAAAGGTGGACAACCTCATCAACGGCAAGGCCGCCATGATGTTCGACCAAAGCCCGTTGAAGAATTTCGCTGCACGCGATTTCAAGGACTGGGGCGTAGCTCCGGTCCCGATGATGACCGCCGACGCCACCGGCGACCGGGCCACGCAGAGCCACGTAGCCGGAATCAACCTCAGCGTCTTCAAGAACAGCGACAACAAGGCGAACGCCATCAAGCTGGCAGGCTTCCTTACCAGCGACGAAGAGCAGGTAGCCCTCAACAAGGCCTACTCCTCCCTCCCGGTGGTGACGGCTGCGTCCACAGACGCCGCTTTCCAGACCGACGAAGTCAAGGCCAAGAACGACGCGCTGGCCAACCACTCCCTGCCCATGCCCCTCATTGCCAAAGAGGGACAGATGGAAACCCTGACCGGCACGGCCATCAAGAACCTCTTTGCCAAGGCCGCTACCGGAACTGTTTCCGAGGACGACATCCGGGCGGCCCTCAAGGACGCCAACAACCAGATGGCCGCGGCCCAGTAACCAGGCCCAGCGGGCGGGGGTGCCACCGGAACACGGCACCCCCGCTCCGGCCAAGGAGTTTCCATGTCACATTCAGCATTGGACAGCGGACCAGCCGCTGCAGGCAGCCCGGCTGCGCACGATCCTGAGCCCGGCCCATCCAAGGCGGCCGGCACACCGGTGGTCCGCAAGCGCCGCCGTTCCTTCCTCCCCTACGGCCTGATCGCCCCCGCGGCGGTCCTCGAACTTCTGATCCACATCGGACCGATGCTCCTGGGCATCTGGATCGCCTTTATTTCCCTGACCCAGCTCAACCTGACCAACTGGCTCAACGCCCCCTTCGTAGGGCTGCAGAACTTCATCAACGGACTGAATCCGGACAGCACCATCGGCCAGGCATTCTTCGGCACGGTAGGCCGCACGCTGGGCTACACCGTGCTGGTGGTTGGCTGCTCGTGGGTGCTCGGCATGGCCGGCGCGGTCTTCCTTTCCTCCAACTTCAAGGGCCGCGGACTGCTGCGGACCTTCTTCCTGGTCCCGTACGCACTTCCGGCCTATGTGGGAACCATTGCCTGGGCCTTCATGTTCAACCAGCGCGACGGCGCAGTGAACCAGATCCTGGTGGACACCTTCCGCCTGTTCGGCGACGAACGCCCGTTCTGGCTGCTGGGCGAGAACTCCTTCGGCGCCATGGTGGTGGTGAACGTGTGGCAGCTCTGGCCCTTCGCGTTCCTGATGCTGATGGCTGCCCTGCAAAACGTCCCCAACGACGTCTACGAGGCCGCGGCGATCGACGGTGCCAGCCTGTGGCAGCAGTTCAAGAGCATCACCTTGCCCATGGTCCGCCCGGCCAACGGCGTGCTGCTCATGGTGATGTCCCTGTGGACGTTCAACCAGTTCAACATCCCCTTTGTCCTGTTCGGCGCATCATCACCCAAGGAAGCCACGCTGATCTCGCCGCTGATCTACCAGAACTCCTTTGGAAGCTGGAACTTCGGCCTGGGCGGCGCCATGAGCGTCCTGCTGCTGATTGCCCTGTTCATCGCATCCGCCTTCTACATCCGCATGGTCCTGCCCAAGGGAGCCGACAATGATTGAGACCCGCAAATTCCGGATCCTGCGCAATATCGTCCTGACCATCCTCTCCCTCTGGGTGGCAATCCCCCTCTATGTAGTGGTGTCCACCTCGATCAAGCCGCTCAAGGACGTCGCCGGACTCTTCCAGTGGATTCCGCGCGAGATCACCCTGGCCCCGTACCTGGATATATGGACCACGGTTCCCCTGGCGAAGTACTTCCAGAACAGCCTCATCATCACGATCTGCGCCACCGCCTGTTCCGTGACTGTCGCCGTCCTGGCCGCCTACGCGATCGCCCGCCTGCCGTTCAAGGGCAAGCGTGTCTTCAGCTTGACGGTCCTCTCCACGCAGATGTTCCCCGGTATCCTGTTCCTCCTGCCGCTGTACCTGATTTTCACGCAGATCCGGAACATGACCGGCCTCCAGCTGCAGGGCTCCTACCTGGGGCTCATCATCACCTACATGACGTTCACGCTGCCTTTCGCGATCTGGATGCTGAGCGGATATTTCGCCTCCATTCCCAAGGAGTTGGAAGAGGCGTCGATGATTGACGGCACCGGCCGGATGGGTGCACTGTTCCGGGTCATCCTGCCGGTAGCCAAACCCGGCATCATCGCCGTGGCCGTGTACTCGTTCATCTCGGCGTGGGGCGAAGTGCTGTTCGCCTCGGTCCTGACGAACGAAGCCACCAAGACACTGTCCTTGGGGCTCAAGGCCTATGCCAGCGAGTCGGACGTTTTCTGGAACCAGCTCATGGCTGCCTCCGTGGTGGTCAGCCTTCCCGTGCTGATTGGTTTCATCCTGGTCCAAAAACATTTGGTGGCAGGCCTGTCCTCCGGGGCAGTGAAGTAGGTTGACTGTTAAGTGACGAACCACAGCAACCTGACCAGTCCAGCATCACTGTCAACGATGCGCTACGTGGAAGGAATCCCATGTCCTACTCACTCCAGCTCTACACCCTGAGGGAAGCGATTGCCGAAGACCTGCCCGGCACCATCCGGCGGGTCGCAGACATCGGTTATACCCAGGTTGAGCCGTACAACTTCGTGGCCCTCGCGCCGGAGCTGGGTGCGGCCCTGAAGGGGAACGGCATCACCGCCCCTTCCGGCCACGCGCCGCTGCTCAGCCAGGACCCGGATGAGATCTTCGCGGCCGCCAAAGAGCTGGGCATCACCACGGTGATCGATCCATTCCTTCCGGCAGAGCACTGGCAGGACGCCGGAGACATCCGGTCCACCGCGGCCAAGCTCAACGCCGCCGCAAAGAAGGGCGCCGAATACGGCATCCGCGTGGGGTACCACAACCACGCCTGGGAGCTGGAGTCAACCATCGAGGGACAAACCGCCCTGGAGTACTTCGAAACCCTCCTGGACCCCGAAGTGGTCCTGGAAGTGGATACCTATTGGGTAGCCGTCGGCGGGCAGGACCCCGTTGAACTGTTGACCCGCCTGGGTGACCGGGTGCGGCTCATCCACATCAAGGACGGACCCGCCACCACGGATACCAAGGCCCAGCAGCCGGCCGGAAAGGGAACCATCCCCGTGCTGGATGTGATCGCTGCGGCCACCTCCCTGGAAGTGGGAGTTGTTGAGTTCGACGACTACTCGGGGGACGTCTTTGAAGGCATCGCCGAGAGCCTCAGGTTCCTGACGGCCGCAGCCAGCGTACAGGCCGCGGAAGGAACCGCTTCCGGGGAGGCACGGGCATGACCACCACACCATCCACACGCAAGGGCCCGGTGGGCGTTGCCGTCATCGGCGCGGGCAATATCTCCAAGCAGTACCTTGATAACCTCACCACGTTCCCGGACCTGACGGTCCATGTCATCGCCGACCTGTTCGTTGAGGCCGCCGAGGCGCGGGCCAAGGAATACGGCATCGCGGAGTTCGGCGCCCCTGAGCTGGCGCTGAACCATCCCGACGTCGAAATCATCGTCAACCTGACCATCCCGGCGGCGCACGTGGAGGTCGCGACGGCCGCAGTCAAGGCCGGCAAGCATGTCTGGACGGAGAAGCCGATCTCCCTGGACCGCGAATCCGGCCTGGGGCTGCTCAAGGCCGCGGACGCGGCAGGTATCCGCCTGGGTACGGCGCCGGATACGTTCCTGGGCGCGGGCTTGCAGACCGCGCGCCGGATCATCGAACGTGGCGACATCGGCGCGCCGCTGACCGGGATGACCACGTTCCAGACCCCCGGGCCGGAAAGCTGGCATCCGAATCCGGCGTTCCTGTTCCAGCACGGCGCGGGTCCGTTGTTCGACATGGGGCCGTACTATTTGACCGCCCTGGTGCAGACCTTCGGATCGGTGCGGAAGGTGGCCGCGGTCGGGTCAGCGGCCAAGGCGACCCGCGTCATCGGTTCCGGGCCCAAGGCAGGTGAGGAGTTCGCCGTCGAGGTGCCCACGCATGTGTCCGCGATGGCGCAGTTCGAAGGCGGGCAGTCCAGCCACAGCGTCTTCTCCTTCGAGTCCCCGCGCCAGCGGATGGGATTCGTGGAAATCACCGGTTCGGAGGCGACCCTTTCCCTGCCGGATCCGAACTACTTCGACGGCGACCTCAAGCTCTGGCGCCCCGGAGCAGAAGAACCGGAAATCATCCCGGCCACCGGCCCGGCCAACGGCCGCGGCATGGGTGTGCTGGACATGGCCCGTTCCCTCCGCTCCGGAGAACCCCACCGTGCCACCGGTGAGCTCGCGTACCACGTGCTGGACACCATGGTCTCGATTGCCGAGTCCGTGGAATCGGGCACCTTTGTGGAAGTCGCCAGCAACGCCCCCTCCTCGGCAACACTTCCCGAGGACTGGAACCCCACAACAGCCACGCTTTAACGACCCCTGAAGAATCAGCGAGGACCCAGACCATGACCACCCCCACCCACTCGTCCCGACAGCCGGCCGCCCCTTTGCGGGTGGCAGCGATCGGCTACGCCTTCATGGGGAAGGCCCACTCGAATGCGTGGCGGAACGTGGCCAGTTTCTTCGACGTCCCGGCTGTGGAACAGGCAGTGCTCGTGGGCCGCGACCCCGTCCAGGTGGCCGAAGCGGCCGCCAAGTACGGCTGGGCCGAGTCCGCCACGGACTGGCGCGATGTCATCGACCGGGAAGACATCGACATCATCGATATCTGCGCACCGGGCTGGATGCACGCAGAAATCGCCATCGCAGCGCTGGAAGCCGGCAAGCACGTGCTGGTGGAGAAACCACTGGCCAACACCCTCGCCGAGGCCGAAGCCATGACTGCTGCTGCAGCCAAAGCACGCAAGCTCGGCGTCCAGTCCATGATCGGTTTCAACTACCGCCGCGTCCCCGCACTCGCCCTCGCCAAGGAGCTCATCGCCGAGGGCCGGCTCGGCACCGTCCGCCACGTCCGGGCCGCGTACCTGCAGGACTGGCTCTCAGACGCCCGGTCCCCCATGACCTGGCGGCTACGGAAGGAAACCGCCGGCTCCGGCGCCCTCGGCGACATCGCCTCCCACGCCATCGACCAGGTCCTCTTCCTCCTGGGCGAGGACGTCACCGAGGTCACCGGCCGCCTGCACACCTTCGTAGACCACCGCCCCGGGGCGGACGGCCCGGAACAAGTAACGGTCGACGACGCCGCCTGGGCCACGCTGACCCTCACCTCCGGAGCAATCGCCTCGGTGGAAGTCTCCCGCGTAGCCACGGGGCAGAAGAACTCCCTCAAGCTCGAAATCTACGGCGACAAGGGCACGATCCTGTTCGACCTGGAAGCGCTGAACGAGCTCGGCTTCCTGGACGTCACCGTCCCGGTCCGGGAACAGGGCTTCCGCCGGATCCTGGTCAACGAACCCGAGCACCCGTACCTCGAGGCCTGGTGGCCGCAGGGTCACATCATCGGCTGGGAACACACCTTCACCCACCAGATCCGGGACTTCCTGCAGGCCATCAGCGAGGGCAGCGAGCCATCGCCATCCTTCGAGGAAGGCCTCAACGTCCAGCACATCCTGGCCGCCATCGAAGAGTCCGCGGCCGCCAAGAGCTCACTGATTCAACTGTCCAACACCAACGAATCCGCACGCGCAACCGAAGGAGCCTGACATGCCCCGCCCGTACACCCTGTTCACCGGCCAGTGGGCCGACCTCCCCCTCGAGGAAGTCGCCAAGCTCGCCTCGGGCTGGGGCTACGACGGCCTGGAAATCGCCGTCTCCGGAGACCACCTCGACGCCTGGCGCTGGGACGAACCCGGCTACGTCGAGTCCAAACTCGAACTCCTGGACAAGTACAACCTCAAAGTCTGGGCCATCTCCAACCACCTCAAAGGCCAGGCCGTCTGCGATGACCCCATCGACTTCCGCCACGAAGCCATCGTCGGCTCCAAAGTGTGGGGCGACGGCGACCCCGAAGGCGTCCGGCAACGCGCTGCCGAGGAAATGAAACACACCGCCCGCCTCGCCAAGGCCCTCGGCGTGGACACCGTGGTCGGCTTCACCGGCTCCTCCATCTGGCAATACGTGGCCATGTTCCCGCCCGTCCCCGAGAAGGTCATCGACGCCGGTTACCAGGACTTCGCCGACCGGTGGAACCCCATCCTGGACGTCTTCGACGAAAACGGTGTCCGGTTCGCCCACGAAGTCCACCCGTCCGAGATCGCCTACGACTACTGGACCACCGTCCGCACGCTGGAGGCGATCGGCCACCGCGAAGCGTTCGGCCTGAACTGGGACCCCTCCCACATGATGTGGCAGGGAATCGACCCCGTGTCCTTCATCTGGGACTTCAAGGACCGGATCTACCATGTGGACTGCAAGGACACCAAGGTCCGCCAAACCGGCCGCAACACCGTCCTCGGCTCCCACCTTGCCTGGGGCGACCCACGCCGCGGCTGGGACTTCGTCTCCGCCGGACGCGGCGACGTGCCCTGGGAAGCGTCCTTTCGCGCCCTGTCCGCGATCGGCTACAACGGCCCCATCTCCGTCGAATGGGAAGACGCCGGGATGGACCGCCTCCACGGCGCCCCCGAAGCCCTCAAAGCGCTCAAGAAGTTCAACTTCCCCGCCTCCCAAACCAGCTTCGACGCCGCCTTCAGCAGCAAAGACTAGGAGCCGTCCGACGTGATCCGCACCCTGCAAACCGGTCAACAGTGCCAGGTGCGGATCGCGTCGGTGACCGGCGAATCCACGCTGCTTTACAGCACCCACCGCATCCTCCTGGAAGCCCCCAACTGGACTCTGGATGGCCGGTCCCTGATCCTCAACGGGGACGGGAAACTTTGGCAGTTGGACATGGCTTCCGGCACCCTGATCGAAATCCCCCTCGGCGGCATCCCGGACCTGAACAACGATCACGTCCTCGCGCCCGACGGCGAAAGCATCTTCCTCTCCGCCAACGACGGCCACATCTACAGGGCTCCACTCACCGGCGGCCATGCCCAGCGCATCACCCCGGATGACGGTTCCTTCCATTTCCTCCACGGTGTCAGCCCGGACGGGGCGGAGTTGGCGTACGTGGGAATCGGGGGCGGGGACTTCAGGCAACCGGGCCGCCTCATGACCATAGCGTCCGACGGCGGTGCTCCCGCCCGCGTCAACGTTGGAGAGGGCCACTGCGACGGGCCGGAATATTCGCCCGACGGGAAGTGGCTGTACCTGAACACGGAATCCTTCAGCACCGAGCCCGGCCATGCCCAACTCGCCCGCGTCCGGGTGGACGGGACCGGCTTCGAGCAACTCCTCGAATCCAAAACGGTGGACTGGTTCCCCCATCTTTCCCCGGACGGGCAGTACGCCTCCTACATCCGGTTCCCCAGCGGAACGCAGGGCCACCCCGCAGACCTGCCGGTCGCCGTCGTACTCGTCTCCACAGGTGACTGGAAAACTCCGCTGCACACATGGCCGCTGTTCGGCGGCCAAGGTACGCTCAACGTCAACAGTTGGTCGCCGGACTCGGAGCATTTCGCGTACGTGGCGTACCCGCCGGCTACCCAAACGGAGGACTGAACACGTGTCACTTTCTGATGGAACCATTCGCTGGGGAATCCTTGGAACGGGGTTCATTGCGGACCTCCAAACCCGGGACCTCCGTGAGAACGGGTTTACCGTCCGAGCCGTCGGCTCACGGTCGCTGGACTCGTCCAAGGCCTTCGCTGAACACCACGGCATCGCGACCGCCCACGGCAGCTACGAGGACCTCGCGGCTGATCCCGATGTGGACGTCATCTACATCGCCACCCCGCACCCCATGCACCACGCAAATGCTCTCCTGGCTTTGAATGCGGGCAAGCACGTGCTGGTGGAGAAGTCGTTCACCATGAACGCCAGGGAGGCGCGGGAGGTGACCGAGGCGGCCGCTGGCAAGGGGCTCGTGGCGCTGGAAGCCATGTGGACGCGGTTCCTGCCCCACATGGTCCGCATCCGCGAAATCATCGCGGCCGGGACCATCGGCGAGGTCCGCAAAGTCATTGCCAGCCACAATCAAAGCCTGCCCAAGGACCCCGCGCACCGGCTCAACGACCCCGCCCTCGGTGGCGGCGCACTGCTGGACCTTGGCATCTACCCCATCTCCTTCGCGTTCGACCTCCTCGGTGCTCCTTCGTCCATCCGGGCGAGCGCGTCGATGACGGCCACCGGCGTGGACCGGCAGACTGCCGCTATTTTCGACTACGACGACGGCGCCCAGGCCGTGGTGGATTGCGAACTGGATGTGGCGAGCGCCAACCGGGCCCTGGTGATCGGCAGCGAGGGGTGGATCGATATCGAACATACCTGGTACAACCCCGTCCCGTTCACTGTGTTTGCCACGGATGGCACGGTCCTGGAGCGTTTCGATGAACCCGTCGGCAGCCGGGGCATGCAGTTCCAGGCCGCCGAGGTGGAGCGCCTGGTGAAGTCCGGCGAAACCATGGGAACCATCCTTCCGCCGTCCGAGAGCGTTGCCATCATGGCCGCCATGGATGAGATCCGCCAGCAGATCGGGCTGGGCTACGGGGCTGATCGAGCATGAGCGATTCACCACGCCTGCAGGAGTTGCGGCAGCAGGAGGAAGAACTGGTTTTCGCTTCGTTCGATCACCATGACGCCTGGCGGCTGGGGTCGTTGATCGCCAACCACGCGATCGCCGAGGGCTTTGGGGTGGCAGTAGACATCCGCCGCCACAACATCGTCCTCTTCCGCTGCGTGCTTCCCGGCGCCACGTCCGACCAGGAGGAATGGATCCGGCGAAAGTCCAATTCGGTACTCAGGTTTGAGCACAGCACCGCGTTCCTGTCCGAGCAGTTCTCCGCTCTCGGCCACAATCCGCTCGGCGGTGGCTGGCTCAACCATGACGACTACACGCTCGCCGGGGGCTCTTTCCCTCTCCGGGTCCGGGGCGCCGGGGTGGTCGGCGCGATCACCGCTTCCGGCCTGGCCTCCGACGAGGACCACCGGTTGGTAGTGGACGGCATCAGGAACTACCTGAAGACAGTCGGGGCGTAACCCCCACAAGAACGGGTCCTAGGCCATCATCCACGCCGCCCCCAGGCCGAGGGCCGCGATCAACGCCCAAGCACACAAGGCCATCACGAGCGACCGTGGTCCGGCGTGCAGGAGTTCACGTACCCGGACCGCGGAGCCCAGGCCGAACAGGGCTGCACCCAGGGCGATCTCCTGCGCCAAGCCGCCAAGGACCAGGACAGGGGGCGGAGCCCAGCCCAGGGTGCGGAGCACGATCATGGCCAGGAATCCCACCACGAACACGGGAACAATGGGCGGGAACGTCCCCGGACCCCCTGATCCGCGAACGCGCTGAAACCGTTGCCACAGCCCTGCCGAGGCAACGATCGGCGCCAGGAGGACCACCCGAGTGAGCTTGATGACCACGGCAGCGCCGAGGGCCACGGTTCCGGCAGTCTGGGCTGCGGCCACCACTTGCCCCACATCATGGACCGATGCTCCCACCCATCGCCCGAACGTCACCGTGTCCAGGCCCAGCGGATGCATGAGCAGGGGCAAGGTGCCGATGGCCAAGGTTCCGCAGAGCGTTACGAGGGCAACCGGCAGGACGGTGTCCTGGTGCTTTGTTCCCCGGACAGCCGCCATGGCCCCGATGGCCGAGGCACCACAAATCGAAAACCCCGTGGCGATGAGCAGCGGAGCATCGCCAGGGAGCTTGAACAGCTTGCCCAAGGCATACGTGCCGGCGAAAGCGAGCAGCACTACCGCCACGATGAGCCCCAAGGCCTGCCAGCCCAAGGCGGCGATGTCCCCCAGGCTTAGCTTGAGCCCCAGCAGGACGATGCCGGCCCGCATCAGGTGCTTACCGGCAAAGCGGAGACCCGGCTGCCAGGCACCGCCAACCCAAGCTGCAGTTCCGGGCACGTTGGCGGCGGCAATCCCCAGGACCACGGCAAGGGTCATGGCCGGAAGCGACGGCAACAGGGCGTGAATGCCGAAAGCCAACGCCACCGCCACCGCACATGCGGCTAGCCCGGGCGCCAGGGCGCGGAGGCGGTCACGACACCGGATGGCAGCAGACAGCCCCGGTTCGGCTTGGGCGGTTGCCCTGGTTGTGGTCATACTTCCACGATCCCCCGAATCCGCGGCCCGCGGTAGCCGTCGTTTCAGCCTGAACCCATGCCTAATTGACATGAGCTGACTCTGAGGCATATCGTCCACGCATGAGCAGCCGACCAGACCTCACCGCCTTGGAAATCCTGGTCCTGGTGGCAGAAACGGGGTCGGTCGGCGCTGCCGCCCGCCGTGTGGGCATGGCCCAACCCAACGCCAGCCGCGCATTGGCACGGCTTGAGCGGCAACTGGGCCTGACCCTGGTGGTCCGTACTCCTGCCGGTTCCCGCGTCACCAATGAGGGCGAGGTTGTCACGGCGTGGGCCCGTGAGGCACTCGGCGCAATGGACCGGATGATCCTGGGAGCCCGCTCGCTTGCCGAGGAACGGGCGGCGCACCTGACGGTTGCGGCCAGCCTGACCATTGCGGAATACCTGGCTCCACGTTGGCTGGCCCGTTTCCGCCGGACACACACGGACCTGCATGTCAGCCTCGCGGTGGGAAACTCCGGCGAGGTCCTGGAGCAGGTGGCCGCCGGGAAAGTTCCCCTGGGCTTCGTCGAGACTCCGGTGTTGCCGCGGACTGTTGCTTCAACCACCGTGGCCCGCGACGAACTGGTTGTGGTGGTGGGGACAACGCACCCTTGGGCACGGCGGCGGGTCCCCGTCCAGCCGGACGAATTGATCGCCTCCGACCTGGCCCTTCGGGAAGTCGGCTCGGGAACCCGCGACACCCTGGTCAGGGCCCTTGAGCGTTCGGGCGCCCCGCTGCATGAGGCACGGATGGAACTGGCCAGCACCGTTGCCGTCAAAGCGGCCGCCATTGAAGGTGCTGCCGTGGCGGTGCTGAGCGAGCTTGCCGTGACCGCAGAACTGGCCACCGGCCAACTCATCGCCGTACCCGTCCAGGGCCTGGACCTCACGCGGTCGCTTCGCGCCGTCTGGCTGCCCGCGCGGAGGCCTGAAGGAAGCGCCGCCGAATTGATCCGGATCGCGAAGGCGGGCGAGCGGCTTCACCGCGGCTTGAGCACATAGCGCCTTTCAGGACGCCCGACGCCGTACTTCAACTTCACGTCCACGGCACCTTCGTCGTGGAGGTACTCAAGGTATCGGCGGGCACTCACCCGTGACGTGCCCAGCTGTTCGGCGACTTCCGCGGCCGAGAGGTCGCCGCTGGCGGAACGGAGCGTTGCCTGGACCCGCTCGAGGGTCTCCACGCTGCAGCCCTTGGGCAGGGAACGCCCGGTGCTGCCCAGCCCGAACACCCGATTCACATCCGTTTGCTCAGCCACGTCCTTGGAAGCGTCCAGGCCCTGATAGGCGCTGAGATAGTGGTTCAGCCGTTCCTGGAGGTCTGCCTGGGAGAACGGCTTGATCAGGTAGTGCACGATCCCGCCGCGCAGGGCCTTGCGGACTGTCTCCACCTCCCGCGCGGCGCTGATCACCAGGACATCCAGTTCCGGTGCCACCTCCCGCAAGCGGTGCATCAGGTCAAGCCCATTAATGTCCGGCAGGTGGATGTCCAGCAGCACCAGGTCCGGCTGCAGGCGCCGGGTCTCTTCCAGCGCCTGCGCTCCCGTGTGGGCCACCCCCACAACGCCGAACCCTTCCGTGCGCTGAATGAAACCGGCGTGCACTTTGGCCACCATGAAGTCGTCATCGACAATCAGGACCTTGATCACGGCTTTCCTGCCCCTTTGCTGAACGTCGCTGTAAATACTGCCCCTGGTCATTGGCCACCGTGAGGTCGCCTCCGGAGCGCCGGCAAATGACCCGGGACAGTGCCAGGCCGAAACCACGGGCATCCCCTGGTGCGCGCTCCTTGGTGGAGAACCCCTGCCGGAAAATCTCCTCGACGTCGGTGTCCGGGACCCCCGGTCCGTTGTCCCGGACACTGACGGTTACCTCGTTGTCTCCATCAGCCACCAGCACGCTGACCGTTGCCCCCGGAAGGCCGGTGACGGCGTCGAACGCGTTGTCCACGAGGTTCCCCACCACGGTGGTGAGGTCGCGGGAAAGTTCCTCCTGAACGCGCGGCAGCGCAGCAACCGGATCCAGCTTCAGCTCAACGCCGCGTTCGGCGGCGAGGCTGGCTTTGGCGATGAGGAGGGCGGCGAGCGCCGGGTCTTCGATACGCCTGGTGACGTCGTCGTTGAGGCGCGTACGGTCCACCGTGACGCCGTTGACGAACTGGACCACGGAATCATAATCCTCAAGCTGGATCAGGCCGGAAATCACGTGCAACTGGTTGGCGAACTCGTGGGCCTGGGCTCGGAGGGTGTCCGTGACGGTGCGGGTGGCGCCGAGTTCACGTTCCAGGGATGAGAGCTCGGTGCGGTCCCTCAGCGTGGTGACGGAGCCGATGTCACGGTCATGGGAGCGGAGCGCCACCCGGTTCATGACCACCAGCCGGTCCCCCACCAGCACCAACTGGTCCGGGGTGTCCTGGTCGCGGGTGAGTACGGTCTTAAGCGCCGGGTCTACGTGCAGGGACCGGATCTTCCGCCCCACGCAGTCCTCCGGAAGGCCCAACAACTGCCGGGCGCTGTGGTTGGCTACGGTGATGCGTTCGTGGGGATCCAAGGCAACCACGCCTTCCTTCAGCCCCTGCAGCATGGCTTCGCGGTTCTCCACCAAACCGGTGATTTCGTGCGGTTCCATGCCCAGTGTTTGGCGCTTTACCCGGCGGGACAGCAGGAATGCCCCTGCAACTCCCAGAACGCTTGCCACCCCCAGATAGGTCAGGAGGTTGGGAACAGCGTCACCCAGGCGTTCGATGGTGGATGGGTAGTTCCGGCTGATGGCGGCGATGCCGATCATGGTCCCGGAGTCGTCCAGCACGGGCACGTGGGCTGAGAGTACAGCGGCTCCGCCACTGCCGACGACTCCCGTCCAGGCCCGCCCCTCGCCCACGCGGCTGTCGCCAAGGGGCAGGGGCTTGCCCAGGATTCCGGGATCAGAGGCGGCGACCACGGTGCCGTCCAGCTTGGCGAGCGCAACATGCGACGACCCGGAGACGGTCCTGACCGATTCAGCCACGGCAGGGAGGGCTGAACCGGCGCGCGGCTCGGCGGCGGGCAGGAGCGCGCGCACTGTGGGGTTGCTGGCCAGGGCTTCGGCGGCGGACAAGGCCCTGCGGCCTTCGGTCCGCTCGAACGTTGCCGCTGACTGCGCCAGCGAGATGGCGACGACTGCCACAAGAACGGCCAGGACGATCAGCAACTGCAGGACAAGGTACTGCCCCGCCAGGGACATCCCTCTTCGTCGAGTCACGGCATGGATCCTTTTTGGGTGGCTCCCGGGCCTGGACAGGGGCTGGGTGTTGTCCGGCAGGAGTACCGGAACTATACCCCAGGCGTCACCATTCGCTGCCTGCTGGTGAACGCAATGAACTTAACGATCACTGCGAACACAAGAGTGATCCCTGTCACCTGCGGACCTAGCATCGATTCACGGGGCACACCGATGTCCGCCCTGCACCTAATTTTCATCGTTGAGAAGAGGAACACCATGCGCCAGATCCGCGCATTGCGCCTTGCCGCCGTCGCCGCCGGCATCGCCCTGATGGCCACCGGCTGCGGTGCCACCGGCAAGAACTCCACCGGTTCCGAAAGCACCGGCGCGGCCGGCCCGGTCACCGGCCTCCAGATCATGGTCCCCAACACGCCCGGTGGCGGGTACGACACCACGGCGCGTGCCGCGGCCAAGGTCCTCGATGACGAGAAGATCTCCACCAACACCGAGGTCTTCAACCTTGCCGGAGCCGGCGGCACTGTTGGACTGGCGCGTGTTGTCAATGAAAAGGGCAACGGCGACCTCACCATGCTGATGGGCCTTGGCGTGGTGGGGGCCAGCTACACCAACAAGTCCGAATCCAAGCTGACCGAGACCACCCCGCTGGCACGGCTCATCGAAGAACCCGGCGCCATCATGGTCAGCAAGGACTCCCCCTACAAGACCATCGATGACCTGGTGAAGGCATGGAAGGCCGACCCCGCGTCCATCTCCGTGGGTGGCGGTTCCTCCCCGGGCGGCCCGGACCACCTCCTGCCCATGCAGCTTGCAGGTGCCGTGGGCATCGATGCCACCAAAGTGAACTTCGTTTCCTACGACGGCGGTGGGGACCTGCTCCCCGCCATTCTCGGCAACAAACTCGGCTTCGCAGCTTCGGGCGCCGGTGAATACCTGCAGCAGATCAAGTCCGGTGAAGTCCGTGTGCTGGCCACCAGCGGCGAGAACCGGCTGGAAGGCGTGGATGCCCCCACGCTGAAGGAATCCAACATCGACCTCGTGTTCACCAACTGGCGCGGAATCGTGGCCCCTCCGGGCATCAGTGACGATGACAAGAAGTCCCTGATCGCGGCCCTGGAGAAGATGCACGAGTCCGCCGGTTGGAAGGAAGCCCTGAAGACCCACAGCTGGACCGATGCCTTCATCACCGGTGACGAATTCCAGACCTTCCTGACCGAGCAGGACAAGCGGGTGGCGGACGTGCTCACCAAGCTTGGGTTGGCGTGAGCACTGCAGCAACAGGCCTGAAAGGCCGCGCCGAGCTGGGGGTTTCCCTCCTGCTCGGCGCGGCCGGCGTCCTTGTCTTCCTTGACGCCAACGGCCTGGTCACCCCGTATTCGAAGTCGGACCCTGTAGGTCCAAAGACCGTTCCCTTCATCGTTGCCGGCCTCTTGATCGTGTGCGCAGTCCTGCTGGCCATCAACGTCCTCCGCGGCGGCAAGGGGGAAGCCGAAGGCGGCGAGGACGTGGACCTGGCACACCCCGCGGACTGGAAGACCGTCCTGCCCCTGGCCGGCGCGTTCATCCTCAACATCCTGCTGATCGATTGGGCCGGGTGGGTCATTTCCGGAACGGTCCTGTTCTGGGGCAGCGTGCTCGCTCTGGGCAGCCGCCGCTACATCCGTGACGGGCTCATCTCGATTGCCCTCTCCTTGCTGACCTTCTACGGCTTCTACCTCGGCCTGGGCATCGCCCTGCCGGCCGGGCTCCTGGAAGGAATCCTCTAATGGACGTCTGGTCCTCACTGATGGACGGGTTCGCCACCGCCCTCACCCCCATGAACCTCATGTTCGCCGTCATTGGCGTGCTCCTTGGCACAGCCGTGGGCGTTCTCCCCGGACTGGGCCCGGCCATGACCGTGGCCCTGCTGCTGCCGGTCACCTACGCCCTGGAGCCCACCAGTGCGTTCATCATGTTCGCCGGCATCTACTACGGCGGCATGTTCGGCGGTTCCACCACGTCGATTCTGCTCAACACACCCGGTGAATCGTCGTCAGTGGTGACGGCGATCGAAGGCAACAAGATGGCCAAGGCCGGGCGTGCAGCCCAAGCGCTCGCGACGGCGGCCATCGGTTCGTTCGTAGCCGGCACCATAGGCACTGCCCTCCTGGCTGTTTTCGCGCCCGTGGTGGTGGAGTTCGCCGTCAGCCTGGGCGCGCCCAGTTACTTCGCGATCATGGTCCTTGCCTTGCTGGCTGTCACGGCCGTACTTGGCTCCTCGCGCCTGCGTGGCTTCGCCTCCTTGGCGCTTGGCCTGGCCATCGGACTGGTGGGCATCGACTCCGTCACCGGGCAGCGCCGGCTGACTTTCGGCCAGCCGCTCCTGGCAGACGGCCTGGACATCGTGGTGGTCGCCGTGGCGATCTTCGCGGTGGGTGAAGCACTCTGGGTCGCGGCGCATCTTCGCCGGACCCCGCTCCACGTCATCCCCGTCGGCCGCCCCTGGATGGGCCGCAAGGACTGGGGGCGTTCGTGGAAGCCATGGCTCCGTGGCACAGCCTTCGGGTTCCCGTTCGGTGCCCTTCCCGCCGGCGGGGCCGAGATTCCCACGTTCCTCTCCTACGTCACGGAGAAGCGTCTCTCCAAGCACCCGGAGGAGTTCGGCAAGGGGGCCATTGAGGGTGTCGCCGGGCCGGAAGCTGCCAACAACGCCGCAGCGGCGGGGACCCTGACCCCCATGCTGGCCCTCGGCCTGCCCACCAACGCAACGGCCGCCGTCATGCTCGCAGCGTTCACCACCTACGGCATCCAGCCCGGACCGCAGCTGTTCTCCAGCGAGGGCCCCCTGGTATGGGCGCTGATCGCAAGCCTGTTCATCGGCAACCTGCTGCTGCTCCTGATCAACCTGCCGCTGGCTCCCGTATGGGCCAAGCTGCTCCAGCTCCCCAGGCCCTACCTTTATGCGGGCATCCTCTTCTTTGCCACCCTGGGCGCCTACTCGGTCAATCTGCAGGCCTTCGACCTGGTGATCCTCTTGGTCCTGGGCGCACTGGGCTTCATGATGCGGCGGTTCGGCCTTCCCGTCCTGCCACTCATCCTCGGCGTGATCCTCGGCCCGCGCATCGAGGGCCAACTCCGGAAGACCCTGCAGCTGAGCGCGGGCGACCCCGCCGGGCTCTTCAGCGAGCCGATCGCCGTCGTGGTTTACATCATCGTGGCCCTCGTCCTGGCGTGGCCGCTGGTCTTCAAGATGATCCGGCGCAACCGTCCCGCCCTCCACACCCCGAACAACCATCCCGAGCCCCAGAAACAGGAGAACCCATGACCATAGTGGTGGGATACGTCCCAACCCCGGAAGGCGAGGCGGCACTCACCCAGGCCATCGCCGAGGCCAAGAAGAACAATGCCACCCTCTTGGTCATCAACTCGTCCAAAGGCGACGCCCTGGTGGACAACCGGTACGCCCAGGAACCGGACATCCAGAACATCGAAGAGCGCCTGGCAAACCACGCCATCCAGCACATCATCAAACAGCCGGTCCGTGGCCACGACGCCGCCGCCGAAGTCCTTGATGCGGCAGACGAACACCATGCCGAGCTCATCGTGATCGGCCTCCGCCGCCGCAGCCCGGTGGGCAAGCTCATCATGGGCAGCGTTTCGCAAAGAATCCTGCTTGAAGCGGACTGCCCGGTCCTGGCGGTCAAGGCCGACTAAGGACTCCCCGCACGGAAAATGCCCTTAGGATGCGTTCTTGAGGGCATTTTCCGTTTCAACCCCAGGGGGACCCACATGACCGAAACCATCCGCACGGCAAGAGCGGACGACGCCGGAAAGCTGGCGGAGCTGGCCGCCGTCACGTTCCCCTTGGCCTGCCCTCCCGGCGCCTCGCCGGACGACATCCAGGCCCATCTCGAAAAGAACCTCAGCGAGGCCAGCTTTGCCGGTTACCTCACCGACGCGAATATCACCATCCTGGTGCTCGACGACGGCGGGCAGCTCAACGGCTACACCATGCTGATCGCCAAACCGGCAGGCGACCCGGACGTCGCCGCGGTCCTTTCGGCCCTGCCATCAACCGAACTCAGCAAGTGCTACGTGCACCCCGACCACCATGGCCAGGGTGCAGCGTCACGCCTGATGAGGGCCTCCCTGGCCGACGCGGCGGACAAGGGTGCGGCCGGCGTCTGGCTTGGCGTGAACAGCGAGAACGCGAAGGCCATCAGGTTCTACGAGAAGTCTGGCTTCCAGCGGGTGGGCACCAAGTCCTTCAAGCTCGGCGATTCCGTGGAGCACGACTTTGTGATGGAGTACGCACTCTGACTAGCCGAACATGTCTCCCGTCAACGGCGGCCGCGGGTCGCTCCGCAACTGGAGCCCCTCGGGCAGGTTGGTCACCGTCCCCGAGGAACCCGACGCCTGCACCGTGATCCGCGACTTGCCCAGCAGCACGTTCTCCGCTTGGAACTCCCCCAGTGAATCCGGCAGGATCGGCGCGAGATGCAGGACGTTCCGGGTGAAATCGGGATCGAACCTCAGCAGGATCCTGGCGAGCTGGATCGGCGCCGCAGCCGCCCACGCCTGCGGGGAACACGCCGTCGGATACGGTACCGGCGCCGAAAAGTCGTCACGGTCAAAGCCGCAGAACAGCTCCGGGAGTTGGCCGCCGAAGTGCTCGGCGGCGTCGAACAATCCGCGCGCTACCCGGCTGGCTTCCTTGACGAAGCCGTACCGCATGAGTCCCGTGGCGGCGAGCGCCGTATCGTGCGGCCAGACGGAACCGTTGTGGTAACTGACGGGGTTATAGGCTCCCATGTCCGAACCAAGCGTCCGGATCCCCCACCCTGTGAACATCTCCGGCGACATCAGCCGTTCGGCCACCAGTCCTGCCTTGTCCTCGTCAACGATGCCCACCCACAGGCAGTGCCCCATGTTGGATGTACAGGAATCCACGGGCCGTTTGTCCTTGTCCAGCGCCAGGGCGAAGTAACCCTTGTCCGGAAGCCAGAAGCTTTTGTTGAAGGCCTCCTTAAGCGACTCGGCCCGGTCAGCGCAACGGCGTTCGACGGCGGAATCACCTGCCGCGCGCGCCAGCAGCGAGCGTGCTACGTAAGCCGCGTAGGAGTAGGCCTGGACTTCGCACAGGGCGATCGGCGTCCCGGCCATGGTGCCGTCAGCGAAGTTGATGCCGTCCCACGAGTCCTTCCACCCCTGGTTGACCAGTCCGTGGGTGTTGGGCCGCTGGTATTCCACAAAACCGTCTCCGTCGCGGTCACCGAACTCTTCGATCCAGGCCAGGGCGCGATCGGCGTGGGGAAGCAGGGATTCAATGATGTCCGAGCCCAGGCCCCATCGGCTGAGCTCGCCCAGCAGGGAGACGAAAAGCGGTGTCGCGTCGGCGGTTCCGTAATACGCGGTGCCGCCGAGGGATAGCCCGGCTGTGACTCCCAGGCGGACTTCGTGCGGCATCCGGCCGGGTTCCTCTTCAGAGTCAACGTCCACGGTGGTGCCCTGCAGTGCCGCGAGCGTCTGCAGCGTTCCGGCCGCGAGCCCGGGGTCCACCATGAGGGACATGTAGGAGGCCAGGATGGAATCCCGCCCGAACAGGGCCATGAACCACGGCGCGCCGGCAGCGACGGCTGCCCGCCCGGGGTGGTTCGGGTCGAAGATCCGAAGGGAACCGAGGTCGCTTTGGCTCCGTTCCAGGGTCTGGTCCACGTTGCGGTCCGTAACCTCGATCCTGGGCACGTGTTCGGTCCAGGCGATGTGCCTCCGGGCACCGGTGGTGTGGTGCAGGGGCGTGGTTTCAGTGAATGGCTCGTCCGGTCGTTTGCCGTTGACCAGGGGAACAGCCACAACACTGGTACTCCACTGGCTGCGGGGTGGGATGGTGATGTGGAAGGTGAGCCCTTTTTCCGTGGCCCTGGCACCCGATGCCCGGAACGCCACCCCGCGCCGTTCGCCGTTGGGGTGGATGGCCTCGAGATGGAGCTCGCGTTTATGTGCTGTCCTGGTCACTGCACCCGCACGGCCGGACCGTCCGCCCTTGACGTCGAAGAGGTCTGCCAGGTCCGCATCCACCAGCAGTTCGATCTCGCAGGGTGCAGGCTGGCCGGAGTAGTTCCTGATGGTCAGATCGTCCCGGAGTCCGGCGCCCACATGCCTCTGGTGCCTGACCACCAAGGGACTATCGAAGCGCCCGTCCGAGGAGCACGCCCGGCCCACGTACTCGGCCTGGAAAGCCGTGGGATTCCTGGCGACCAATGGTTCCCTCAGTGCACCGTTAACCCGCAGGACCCACATGGAGACGATCCGGGTGTCCTGGTAATAAGCCCCTTGGGAGCCGCCACCGTGGACGTCACCCGAGTGTGAGGAGATACAAAAGGAAGAGCCTTCGACGACGGTTACGGCACCCAGTTCCGAGGCACCGGCTTCGGTGTCGGCGTTCCAAGCTGTCATGGCCGTCAGGCCTCCTCCATGGGATCCCGGGATGGTACGGCCGTCTGCGCTAGAGGGCCTGGCTTCGATTCTCTTGCACCGGCGCGCTCCCCGATACCCCTTTACCTTTGAATTGTTGGATCACATGGGCGTAGAGGTCCAGGTGTTCGGCAGCCATCCGACCGGCACTGAAGTAGTCGTCCACAGAGCGCCTGCAGTCTGCGCGGCTCAGGCGTGCTGCCGCATCCACGAAGCCGGCCAACCCGTCCACTCCGGCAAGGTAGCCGGTCTGCCCATGCCGGATGATCTCCGGCGCTGCTCCCATGGGTGTGGCCAGGACCGGAGTACCCGTGGCCAGGGATTCGATCATGACCAGGCCGAAGGGCTCGTGCCATTGGATGGGATTGATGAGCGCCAGAGCACCGCCCATGAGTTCATACTTTTCCGGGTCGGACAGTTCACCCAGGAACTCCTCGTCGGGACCCAGCGCCGGCTTCACAACCTCGCGGTAGAAGAGCTGTTCATCCTTGGCGTGCATTTTCGCGGCGATCCGCAGGGGGACCCCGGCTTTCCGGGCAATGGACACTGCCTCCATGAGCCCTTTGTCCGGGCACATGCGCCCGACGAAACAGGCGTAGCCCCCGTCTCCTGGACCGACTGACACCGTGGAGAGGTCCAGTCCGTGATGGATGACGGCTGACACATTAAGGTCCGGGACCAGGCCGCGTTGGTCATGGGAAATGGCGACGATGGCCGTGTCGCGCTCCATCGCCCGGTACAGGCCGGTCGACTGATGATTCAGGGGACCGTGGATGGTGGTGACCACCGGGATTCCCGGCGGCCGGTGGGCGTAGAGCGGGCCGGCCAAAGTGTGGTCGTGGATGATGTCCACCCCGTCCATCGCGCCGTAGGCCTTGATCACATGGGCCAGTTCGCTCAAGGAAAACCCCAGCTCGTCCGGCTCGCTGGGCCCGAGGTCCGGTACCTGCGGCACGGGACAGGTGCTGTCCGATGTCGCCGCCAGCAATACGTCGTGGCCGGCGTCAGCGAGCGCCCGGGCCAAGGCATCCACTACTCTTTCGGTTCCGCCGTAGCGTTCAGGCGGCACGGTAAACCATGGTCCAACTATGAGTCCGATGCGCATTCCGGGGTCCTTCGCGCACACCCCCAAACCACGGGCTGACTTCATAACCCGCTTCAAGGCTATTAGCCCCGTGAGGAAAATAACAGGTCAGCGCCGGAATGCTCCCGCAGCCTTCACGGTTGGCAAAACCATGAAGATTGAGATTTGGTCGGACGTTGCCTGCCCGTGGTGCTACATCGGCAAGCGCCGTTTTGAGACTGCCTTGGCACAGTTTGCACACCGCGATTCGGTGCAGGTCCAGTGGAAGAGCTACCAGCTGGACCCCTCCGTGCCCGGGCACTACGACGGTACGGAACTGGATTACCTGAGCAAGCGCAAGGGCATGGCTCCGGAGCAGGTCAAGCAGATGTTCGCCCACGTCACGGAGACCGCGAAGGGCGAGGGCCTGGATTACCGCTTCGACCAGGTGGTGGTGGCCAACAGTTTCACCGCGCACCGGCTGATCCACCTCGCGGCCACCCACGGCAAGCAGGATGCCGCCAAGGAACGCCTGCTGAGCGACCACTTTGAGCACGGCAAGGACATCGGCAACCAGGAATACCTGAAAGACCTTGGAGCTGCCCTCGAACTGCCCGCCGCCGAAGTCGCTGAACTCTTCACTTCAGAGAAGTACACGGAGGAAGTGAACCAGGACATCAACGAGGCCCGTGCCATCGGCGTGACCGGAGTCCCGTTCTTCGTCATCGACCGCAAGTACGGGATCTCGGGCGCGCAGCCCGCCAAGCTCTTCAGCCAGGCCCTCAACCAGGCCTGGCAGGAAGCCAATCCGCTCATTCCCGTCGGCGCCTCCGATGCCGAGGCCTGCGGCCCCGACGGCTGCGCCGTTTAACCCGGCCACCCGCCGTCGTCCGTTAACCCGACTGGGTCGCATTTGTGCGCGTTTTGAGCGCTCAAAACGCGCTTAACTGCGACCCAGTTGGGTGCCGGGCTAGGCTTTGGCGACCTCAAGCTCGACGACGGCCCAGGACAGGGCGGGCAGCGTCAGCCGAAGCTCCGAGCCACTGGCCTTGACGTTCTCCAAAGGCTTCAAACCCACCCGGTCCGGCTGGGACTGGCTGTTGATCGTGAACCGGTCGCCGCCGTCGGGAATCTCCAGTACCTCCGCCCGCACTACCTGCCGGGCGTCGAATCCACGCAGGGCGGTCTCAATGTCAGCTGCCTCCTCCAGGCCGCGGTTGGCGAAGAACAGCGCAACACGTCCGGTCTCCTCGTTCCAGGTTGCGCTGACATCCACCAGGTCCGTGTCCCCAAAGCGGGCATTGGAGTACTTGTCCGAGTCCACGGCCAGCTGAAGGATCTGCCCCTTGGCGAGCTCGGCCATCCGCGCGAACGGGTGGAAGATGGTCTGCTTCCACGCCGGCCCGTTCTCTTCGGACAGGATCGGCGCGATCACGTTGACCAGCTGCGCCTGGTTGGCGATCTTGACCCGGTCGCCGTGCCGGAGCAGCGAGTTGAGCAACGTGCCCACCACGACGGCGTCCGTGACGTTGTACTTGTCCTCAATGACGCGCGGATGTTCACGCCACGGTCCCTTGACGATGTTGCGCAACTGGTCCTCGGTGTCCCGGCCGCGCTGGTACCAAACGTTCCACTCGTCGAAGGACAGGTTGATGTGCTTCTTGTGCTTGCCCTTGGCCCGGACTGCGTCGGCGGTGGCAATGACCGACTCAATGAAGAAATCGGTGTCGACGGCGGATGCCAGGAAGCTGCCGACGTCGCCTTCCTCTTCGAAGTAGTAGGCATGGAGGGAAACATAGTCCACCTCGTCATAAGTGTGCGTGAGGACAGTCTGCTCCCACTCGCCGAACGTGGGCATCGCGGATTTTGAGCTGCCGCACGCTACGAGTTCAATGGACGGATCCACGTAACGCATGGCCTTGGCGGCCTCCTGTGCCAAGCGGCCGTACTCATCGGCCGTCTTGTGTCCGATCTGCCACGGCCCGTCCATCTCGTTGCCGAGGCACCAGAGTTTGATGTCGAACGGGTCCTTGTGGCCGTTCTTGGCGCGGAGATCCGACCAGTACGTGCCTCCCGGGTGGTTGGAGTACTCGACGATCGCGCGGGCTTCTTCCACTCCCTTGGTGCCCAGGTTGATGGCTTCCATGATTTCGGTGCCGGCCTGCCTGGACCAGTCCACGAATTCGTGCAGGCCAAAGGCGTTGGTCTCTACCGTGTGCCAGGCACCGTCCAAGCGGCGGGGCCTGTTTTCGCGCGGGCCGATTCCGTCTTCCCAGTTGTAGCCCGAGACGAAGTTGCCGCCCGGATAACGGATCACCGTGGCGCCGAGTTCCTTGACGAGTTTCAGGACGTCCTGCCGGAATCCGTGCTCGTCTGCTTCAGGGTGCCCGGGTTCGTAAATTCCGGTGTAGACGCAGCGGCCCATGTGCTCCACGAAGGAGCCGAACAGGCGGCGGGGTACTTCTCCGACCGTGAAGTCGCGGTCGAGGGTGATGCGTGCGCGGGACATGGATCTCCTTAAGTTTCGTGATGGCTGGAAAGCTGGCCGGTCAGGTGCCGGCAAGTCCGGTGGTGGAAATGCCCTTGATGATCTGGCGCTGGAAGAACAGGAAGACGATGATCAGCGGCAGTGCGGCCAACAAAGCTGATGCCATGTTCTGCGCGTACTGCACGCCATAGGCGCTCTTGATGGTCTGCAGGCCCACGGGGAGCGTCAGCAGGGAGTCGTCATTGGTGGAGATGAACGGCCAGAGGAAGTTGTTCCACGCGCCGATGAACGTGAAGATGGCGACCGCAGCCAGGATGGGCCGGGACAGCGGCAGGATGATCTGCAGGAAGATTCGGAGCCGGCTGGCCCCGTCCATCACGGCGGCTTCTTCAAGTTCACGCGGGATCTGGTCAAAGAACTTCTTGAGCACGAACACCATGGCCGGGTGGATCACCTGCGGAAGGATGATGGCCCATGGCGTATCGATCATTTTGAACGCGAGCATTTGGTAGAAGAGCGGAATCATGAGCACCGGTGGCGGCACGATGATGCTGGCGATGATGGCCGCCATCAGGATCTTCTTGCCCTTGAACTCGATCCTGGACAGCGCGTAGGCGATGAGGGCGGAGATCACCAGCGTGATGAGCGTGATGGCTGCAGAGGTGTAGAGCGAGTTCCACGTCCACAACGGGATGTTGCCGGCCTGGAACACGCTGGCGAATGCGTCGACCGTAAAGCCCGACGGCGGGATCCAGCTGACCTTCGACGCCGAGGCATCCGCTTCGGTCTTGAAAGCGGTAACTGCCGCCCAGGCGAAGGGGATCAGCCAAAGGACGGCGAGGACGGCTGCGACGGCGATCGCGATGATCTTTCCGACGGTCGGTTTGCGGCGTGGTTGCCGGATGACCTGGCGGTCTGTGGCTGGCGCAACGGTACGGGAGAGGGTGGTGGTTGCCATGGCTATGCACTCCTGCGGCGGGTGACGAAGAACTGCATGACGGACACCATCACGATCAGTCCGAAGAAGATGTAGGAGATGGCTGCGGAATATCCCAGCCGGTACCCGGTGAACCCGGTTTCGAAGATGTACTGGACCACGGGCCTGGTGGAGCCACCCGGACCGCCCGCTGTCATCTGGTAGATCTGGTCGAAGATCTTGAGGGATGCAAGGATCTGCAGCAGCACGATCATCACGGTGGTGGGCGTCAGTTGGGGCAGGGTGATGGAGAAGAACTGCCGCCACGCGCCGGCGCCGTCCAGCGATGCCGCTTCATAGTGCTGGACCGGGATGTTCTGCATTGCGGCCAGGTAAAGAAGGAAGTTGAATCCCACGGTCCACCACAGCGTTGCGATCACAATCGACCACATGGCCACATTCGGATCGTTGAGCCACCCGACTTTCGGGATGCCGAACTTGGACAGGAAATCGTTGATCAGGCCAAGCTGCGGGTTGTACATCCACACGAAGAACATGGACACCACGGTGGAGGCCAGGAGGTACGGTGCAAAGTAGCTCAGCCGCCACAACCACTGGGCCGGGAGGCCGATGTTCAGCAGCGCCGCCATGGCCAACGCAACCAACACCAGCGGAACCGTGCTGATCACCGTGAAGTACAGGGTGTTGCCCAGGGAACGCCACATTCCGGCATCGGCGAAGGCCTCGGAATAGTTGGCGAACCCGATGAGGGCGTCATTGGCCCCTGTGAGGGACTTGCCGGTCAGGCTCATGTAGAAGCCGTACAGGATGGGCCATATAAGGAATACCAGGAAGAATGCGATGAACGGGGCCGAGAACGCCCAGCCGCTCACGTTGTCCCTGCTTCTGCGCAGGGAGGGGCCGGCCTTGCTGCCGGGTGCCGGTGTTGTCCGTAGTTGGCGGGTCTGCCGGGACACTGTAGAGGAACTCATGAAGGACTCCTTTGTCGCTCGGTGTGCTGATGCCGGTCAGACCGGGTTGGGCCGGAACAGGAGGTCGTTGGTGCGGTCCACGAAGCCGTCCCACCCGTCCTGCGCCTTGCTGCGTCCGAGAAGCACGTTCTGGATGAACTCGGCAAAGTAGTTCTGCCAGTCCGAGCCTGACCCGCTGAACCAGGCCTCGGGATCGTAAGAGATGATGTCCGCCGCGTTGGCGTAGTGGACCTGCGGGGTGAGCTCCTTGTACGCCTGCGATTGCACCACGGGCTGGTACGCGGGAATGTGGCCTGCCTCTGCCCACGACAACGAACCCTTGAGGATGTCGCTGACGAACTTGTAGGCGTCCTTGCGCTTGTCCTGGTCAGCCACGAGTTGCCGCGGAAGGACGAACGAATGCGAATCGGCGTAGGCAGCCGGCGTCCCGTAGAGGGTGGGAATGGTGAGCGCATCAACGGGCAGCTTTGCCTTCTTCATGGTGGGCAGTTCCCAGCCGCCGCTGAACAGCATTCCGGAGTCGCCCCGGACGAACTCGGCGATACCGGTGTTGATGTCGTTGCCTTTGGCCGCGATGGTGTCGTCAAAGAGCGAGGCCATGAACTCCAGCGATTCCACGGCGGCGTCCCGGTCGGCCTGCATGGGCTGGCCGGGTGTCAGCACAATGTCAGCTCCGTGCTGCTTGTAGAGCGTGTAGAACAGACGCCACATCTGGGAGCCGAGGTTCAGGTAACCAAAAGAGAGGCCGTGGGCTTTGGTGACCTTTTGCATCTCCAGGGCCATGGCTTTGAACCCTTCCGGCGACGTCACCTCCTGCAACAGGCCGTTGCTTTCCAGAAGCCCTGCTTTGGCAGCGATGTCCGTGTTGTAGAACATGATGAACGGGTGGGAGTCCAGGGCGAGCGAGAACACCTTCCCGTCCTGCCGGCTCTTTTCCCAGATGCGCGGCGCGAAGTTCTCCGGCGTGATGCCGTTCTCCGCCAACAGGTCCAGGTCCCAGGGCTCAATGAGGCCACCCGGGGCGTAGCCGGGCACCCGGCTGGCATGCATGATGGCGACTTCCGGCGGCCGTCCGCCAGCCGACGCCATGGCGAGCTTGGTGTAGTACGGCGGGCCCCAGGCCAGCACCGTTGGGTGCACTTTGAAGCCGGCGTTGAGGCTGTTGGCGTTGGCAATCATGGCCTGCATCTTGGTGCCGTCCCCTCCGGAGAGGAGATGCCAGAAGTTGATGGTCTCCTTGGGGGCGGCTCCGGCAGTCCCGCCGCACCCCGAGAGGCCCGTGGCCAAGAGCCCACCGCCAAGCAGCGCTGAGCCGGCCAATAACTGTCGCCGGGACAAACTTCTCCCGGCCAAAGATTCAAACTGCTTCACCCATCACTCCTTTGGAAGGGTCCGCTGAAAGGACACACACTGCTGCACTAAAGTCCGGATCCGTAGCGTCCCCTCGTGTGGGAAATGGTGGCCCTGGGGTGACGCAGGTCTCACATTACATCGTTGTAAAAATAAGAACAAGAGAAAATTGTTAGCGCACACAATTCTGCGGCAAACTCCCTTTCACCGACCGCTGCTGGCCCGTTCCACGATCGAGTAGTCCACCTCCACCACCCGCTGCTCCCGGTGCCTGTCTCCCATGCGTTCCATCAACAGGCGCAACGCCTCCGAAGCAATGGCCCGCTTGTCAAAGGAGACCGTGGTCAGCGGCGGGACCGCAAACCGCCCGTCGGCAATATCGTCAAAGCCGGCCACGGCAATGTCATCCGGCACCCGGATCCCCCGCTTCCACAACGCATTGAGTGCACCCAGCGCCAATGAGTCCGTAAAGCAGAAAAGGGCCTCCGGCAGGGGATGGGATTCCAGGTATTCATCCAGGGCCTGCGCCGCCGACTCCGAGGTCCACCGTTCACAGCGGATCAAGAGCTCGTCGTCGGGCGTGATGCCCAACGATTCCAAGGCGGCCTCATACCCCGCGGCCCGGTGGATCGCGGTGGACGAGTGTCGGCCCTGGTTGATGCCCAGCACGGCGATCCGGCGGCGCCCAGGCTTGGCAAGTGCAAGGGTCAGGTCGCGCGCAGCACCAAAACTGTCCACGTACACCCGGTCCGCCAAGTGCTGGGTGACCTCCCCGAGCAGGACAACGGGAGGCAGGGACACCCCCACTTTTACCGCGCTCTCCTGCAGTACCACCGGATTGAGGATCAACCCGTCGATCAGGTTGGAGCGCGCCCTGGTCATCAGTTCCTGCTCGCGCTGGGGATCCAGGCCCGTTTCCTCGATCTGGATGCTCCAGCCCAACTCATGGGCCACGTCCACAACATGGTGGGCTATCTCAGCGGAGAAAGGGGTTGCGAGGTCCGGCAACGCCAGGCCGATCACTCCCGAACGGCCGTTGCGGAGGCCGCGCGCGGACAGGTTGGGGACGTAGTCGAGTTCGGCCATGGCCTGCTCCACCCGCAGCCGCGTGGGAGCGCTGACCGGCACGACCCCGTTCATGACGTTCGATACGGTTTTGGGCGATACCCCTGCTCGCCGCGCCACATCCTTGACCGTTGCGCGCAACAGTCCCCCTTGTTGAGTTATTGTCCGGTCCCCTGATGGTACGCGAGTTTGTGAGCGCAAACCTGCCACTCTTAGTGACAGATCACTGTAAAGTGTCTATATGCCAAGGATCACGGCCCCTACCAATGCTGCCCAACGAGCCGCGACGCAGCGCCGGATCCTGACTGCTTTCGGCGAGCTCCTCTTCACCCACGGACTTCCGGGGCTCACCATGACAGACGTCGCCCGCCATGCGGGAGTTGGCCGGACCGCCGTCTACAACTACTACGCGGACATGGAACAACTGTTGATCGCGTACGCCCTGGACGAGACCGAACGCTTCATCGGCGACCTCCGCGACTCGCTCGCCGCCCTGGAGAACCCCGTGGACCGGCTTGCGCTCTACGTGCGCGCCCAAGTGGAGGACCTGAGCCGCCGGCACCTGCCACCCGGGCCGGCCATGGCCGCCGTCCTCTCCCCGGGCTCCTTCGCCAAACTGGCGGACCACGTGGGTGAGCTGAACGTCCTGCTTGAGGACATCCTCAACGACGGCGTACGGCAGGGCTACCTACCGGACATCGACGTCGCCCAGCTTGCGCGGCTTATCCACGGCACCCTGTCCGCCAGCGCCGCACGACGCAACCGAACGCCCGACGGCGACACTCCCCCGCCGTCGCCGGCCTCCGACGTCGACATCCAGACAGCGCAAACGGTGCGGTTCATCCAGTTGGGCGCCGGCGCCCAGTTCGACGAGGCCAACCGGCCCGTCCGCTTGCACGGGCAGGCTCCGGTGGGCACTGCGCTACTGGTTGGCCGGGAGGGTGGGAACGATCGGCCACTTTGAGTTATCGGCGATCCGCAGGTTCTCCCGCGGGCACGCCAGCATGCCCGGGCTCTTGTCCACCTTGTCAGCATCAACCAGGCCCTGGTAGCCGGACGTCAGGATGACATCCACGGACTCGTCCTCGCGGTTGTCCTGGAAGTAGTCGGTCCCGGCCAGGTTGCGCTGGACGTTGAAAGCTGCGGCCTGCCCCTTGACGCCGGACACCACCACGCCCACGCCCGTATAGGCGGTGTCGCTGTTGTCCACCCCGGCCACCTTGTAGCCGCGGGCCGTGAACTGTTCGGCCACGGTCCCGGCCAACCCGCCCCGCGATGTGGCATTGAAGACGTTGAGCGTCACGGACTCGTTGGGCAGGTAGTCGAAGGTAGTGGTGGGGCAAAGGCTGGTGGGCGCCTTGCTGGAGGCCGCCGTGGGAACCTTGATGACCCCGCTCATGACCGCCCAGGCCCCTACTGCGCCAGCGGCGATCACGCCAACCAGCAGGACAAGCACCACCGCATGCAGCACCCGGCGGGCGAAGTGACCGCGGGGCGGCTGGGTACCCTCGGTGAAGGTGGCCCGGAGCTCCGGACCGGTCACCACGTGGTGGCCATGCAGCTGCGTCACATCCTTGGGACGCCGCCGTTGCCTAGCCATCGATCACCAGCACGCGTGCGTGGATGGCCGTCCTTTGATGCAGCGCCGTCCTGACCGCCCTGTGCAGTCCGTCCTCCAGGTACATGACCCCCTGGTACTGCACGACATGGGGGAAGAGATCACCAAAGAACGTGGAATCCTCGGCCAGCAGGGCCTCCAGGTCGAGCGTCCGCTTGGTGGTCACCAGCTCGTCCAGGCGTACGGGGCGGGGAGGCAGGGCAGCCCAGTCACGCGGCGCCGAATATCCATGGTCAGGGTACGGGCGTCCCTCGCCCACAGCTTTGAAGATCACCCTGCAAGCCTATGGAAGATGCCGCCGCAACGGAACTTGTGACCGGCGGCACACGCAGGTTGTAGCCAAATGGTGACTATCGACGTGGGGCGTCATAGCTGGGATGCACGGCCCGGGGGCTGACAGAATAGGGGCATGACCCAACCGCTGCAAGGTACCAGCCGGACCGCTGCCCGCACCGCACCCGCCCTCGCGCTGCTGCTGGACGTGGACGGCCCCATCGCCAGCCCCGTGACGCGCGACGTCAAACCGGACATCATTGCCGACCTCGTGGCACTGGCCTCTGCGGGCATTCCCGTGATCTTCAATACCGGACGCTCGGACGCCTTCATCAGCGAGCAGGTGATGGCACCCATGATCGCCGCCGGCATGCCCGCGGGGACCGTCATCCATGCGATCTGCGAGAAGGGCGCTGTCTGGTTCAGCTACACGGCCGAGGGCCCCGGCCCGATCCATGTGGACCACGAGCTGTCAGTGCCCAAGGCCTACGGCGATGACATCCGCCGGCTGGTGGCGGAGGACTACGCCGGGCATATGTTCTTCGACGAGACCAAGCGCGCCATGGTGTCCGTGGAGCAGCACGTGGAGGTGGCCAGCGAGGACTACCTTGCCGAACAGAAGCTCTTCGACGCAGATGCCCTGGACATCATGAACCGGCACGGACTCAATGCCGCAATCCTTGACCACCATGCGCCCGGCTCGGACGACACTGCCGACTACCGCCTCGACCCCACCATCATCTCCACCGACATCGAATCGGTGCGGCTGGGCAAGGACCTCGGTGCCAGCCGCGCCGTGGAACTGCTGGCGGCCCAGGGCATTACCCCGTTGTCGTGGCGGACCGTGGGAGACTCGCGCACCGATTACGCCATGGCAGACTGGCTGCACCACAACGATCACGAGGTCAAGCACGTAGACGTCCGGCCGGCAGACGGAGTTCCGGTGAAGCCCTACCCCATCCTTACCGCCGCCGACCTCGAACTGGCGGACGACGTGATCCACGACGACGCCGGCGGAGCCTTCCTCCGCAGCTGGCGCGAGGCCCTCGCCATCTAGCCAGCCACCCACCCGCATCCACCCGCAAAGACTACGGAGAAACAGCCATCACGCAAGCACAGGTCGATCCCATTTACCACGGCAGCCCCACCGTAGAAGAGGATGCGGTCGCCGAGGCGGTCTCGCCTGCCGTTGTTGCCCACCTTAAGCACAGGCCCGACGTCGTCCGTCACCGCGGGCGGTACGCCCTGCTGAACGCCGACCTCACCCCGCAACAGGCGATGATCGAGGACCTCCTGGCGGTCCGTGCCGCCCTCGATGCCCAGGGCGTGGACTTTATCCTGGTCCGCGGAAACGACGAGCGGCCGGTTATCGCCGTCGACTGGGAGTCCCGCAAGCAGGTCCGCGAAGCCCTGGTGGCCGCCTTCCGCAACGAACCCTTCTACTCCATGACCGTCGATGCCAAGAAGAAGGCTTCCGTATTGGTGGCCGACGGGGAACTCTCGGCCAACCGCAAGGCCAGGATTTTCCGCCTGTACCGACCCCGCGTCGAGCCCACGGGTGGCCTGTCCTACGGCCCGGGCCTGGGTGTCCAGCTGGAACTGTGGCGGTTTGAAGGCAACCACCTGGAGCTGCCGGTGGAGAATTCCCTGACCCGGCGGACGCTGATGCGCCAGGACGCCGTCCGCGGCACCGTGAACCGGCATGGCCTGGAATGGCCCACGATCGAGAACATGTTCGCCGACCACGCCAGTGACATCGACTTCGACATCGACATCGTCTTCTCCTGGGTGGACGGCACGGATCCCGCCTACATCGCGGCCCGGCGCAAGCAGCAGGCCAACGCCGTGCTGGGCGAAGGGGACGACCACGAAGCCCGCTACCGGCAGATCAACGAGCTCAAGTACGCCCTGCGTTCCGTGCACATGTTCGCGCCCTGGATCCGGCGGATCTTCATCGCCACCGACTCACCCGCTCCGTCCTGGCTGGCCGACCACCCCAAGGTCACCATCGTGCGCAGCGAGGAATTCTTCACCGATCCGACCGTCCTGCCTACCCACAACTCGCAGGCCGTGGAGTGCCAGCTCCACCACATCGAGGGCCTGTCCGAGCACTTCCTCTACTCGAATGACGACATGTTCTTCGGCCGCCCGGTGGGACCGGACATGTTCTTCACTCCCGGCGGCATCACCAAGTTCATCGAAGCCGACACCCGGATCGGCCTGGGCGAGAACGACGCGGAGCGCAGTGGCTTCGAGAATGCCGCCCGAGTCAACCGGAAACTGCTGTGGGAACGGTTCGGCCGCATCACCACCCGGCACCTTGAGCACACGGCGGCTCCCCTGCGGCGCAGCGTCGTGGAGCAGATGGAACGCGAATTCCCCAACGAGTTCACCAAGACCGCGGCAAGCCGCTTCCGGGCGGCCGACAACATCTCGGTCACCAACTCGTTCTACCACTACTACGCGCTTCTGACCGGCCGGGCCGTCACCCAGACCAACGCACGGGTCAAGTACGTGGACACCACGTTGTGGTCCGGGCTGCACTATCTTCCGAAGCTCCTCGCCAAGCGCCATATGGACCTGTTCTGCCTCAACGATGGCAGCTTCCCCGAGGTCCACGCCGACGAACGTGCGGCCATGGTGACGGACTTCCTGGAAAAGTTCTTCCCCGTGAAGGCTCCTTGGGAGAAGTAGGCGTCAGCCTCGGCTGCCGGCGGGCGACACAAGTTCCTGCGGCTGCCGTGCCTGCTTCCGCCTGGAGCCCTCCGGAATCCGGATTCCGGCTTCTGCCAGCCGCCGCTGCACCTCGGCTGCGTCAACGGGTTCGCCCACGGTGACCCCGCCGGACATGGGCACCACCGAGTGGACGATCGTATGTTCGTACACATGCACCATGTTGTAGGACTGCGCACCATCGCGGCCCCGTTGGCCGCCGGCGCTTACGGCCAGGTCCTGGGTGTAGCACGTCGCCGAGGCGACCGACACCGGGATGCCGGCGAAGCCCGCCGTCGTGGAGTAGTGCAGATGGCCGCCCAGAATGGTGCGGACGTCCGTATTGCGCACGACGTCGGCCAGCGCGGCCTGGCCGCGCAGCTCCACCAGCACCGCGAGGTCCTGGACGCAAGGAACGGGCGGGTGGTGCAGGGCCAGGATGGTGCCGTCCGGAGCGGGCGTAGCGAGTTCGGCGGCGAGCCATTCGAGCTGCGCCTCGGACAGTTCACCGTAATGGTGGCCGGGCACCGTGGTGTCCAGGGTGATGATCCGCAGCCCGTTGACGAAGTAGCTCCGGTCCACCGGGTCTTCCGGCTTGCTCTTCTCCGAGGCGTCCAGGAACGCTGAACGGAAGTTGGCACGGTTGTCGTGGTTGCCCATGGCCCAGATCGCCTTTGCGCCGACGGTCTCGCAGACGGGTTCGATCATCTCGCGGAGGCGGCTGTAGGCCTCGAACTCGCCCTTGTCAGCGAGGTCTCCGGTAAAAATGATGGCCTCGGGACGAATCCTGGACGCGATGATCTGGTCGCAGATCTCCTGGAGGCGGGCAGAGCTGTCCACCGAGCCGTGGAGCGTGGCGGCACCACCTACCAAGTGAAGATCGCTCAAGTGCAACAGCACATGACCTGGTTTGGGGTACTCGGCCTCGATGAGCTCCATGACTGCCCTAGCGTTTGGTGGGAGACGGCGCCTCCCGCTTCCTTCCAGTACGACCAATCCAACCAGACAGCAACCCAACATCAGGCTAATTTCCGGCGGAATGTTGGAAAATTACCTGTTTCCCTTCTGCGTCCGACTGATCAGGCCAGCGCCTTGTCCACTGCTTTTAACAGGTCTTCGGAGTCAGGCCCAACTGCGGATGGGACCCAATCCCACGGTGTTCATCCAACCGCCCTGGGCCCGCGGCGGGGCCGTGGTTCACCCGGGGAATGGAGCAGCTACGGCGCCGGCGTGATGAAGGCGGACAACGGAAGGGTTGTCCCATCAGGTCCCTGGACCAACCCTGGAGCCACCACAATGTATCCAGGCGGCAGGATCACCGTGGGCAGGGTCGCAACGGTGGTTACGGGCGCGGGCGCGGGCGCGGGAGCGGGGGCCACAGGCACAGTGGCCGCCTGCGCGGTTGTCACCGGGACCGGCGTGGGAGCCGGAGCGACGACCACCGGAGCGGGGGCCGGTGCAGCTGGAGCGGGGGCTGCCGGCGCAGGTTCAATCGCCGGTGCCGGCGCCACTGGAGCAACGACGGCGGCATCCGGGCTGGGTGCCGTCTGCGTCGTCAGTTGGGGTGCCACAGTTGTGGTGGCCGGCGTCGAGCCGGTCGTGGTACCCGTGGCAGGAGCCGTCGTCACCGGGGCCGGCGCAGTTGTCTGGGTTGGCGTCGGCGCAGTTGTCTGGGTCGGTGTCGGCGTAGCGGTCTGGGTTGGCGTCGGCGTGGCAGTCTGCGTCGGCGTCGGCGTGGCAGTCTGCGTCGGCGTCGGTGTCTGTGTCGGAGTAGCGGTCTGCGTCGGTGCCGGTGTCTGTGCCGGTGTCTGCGTGCCGGGCGGGGTGGACGTGGTCGGAGTTCCGGCAGGACCGGATGGTCCGGGAACCACCGTGGCGGGAACTTCGTCGTGCTCGTGTTCGCCGCCGATGACCGCGCGGGTGGTGCCGTCCGAGACCGGAACTGCCCACTGCGGCGCAGCCGAAGTCCCGGTGCCGGCACCCGGCTGGTAGTTGACCATGGTGATTCCCTGCAAAGGATCCACTTGGCGGATCGGCAGGAGCGTCCAGTTGGCCGGGTTTGTGTGCAGTCCGTTGACGATGGTTTCGAAGTGGAGGTGGCAGCCAGTGGACCAGCCGGTGGTCCCGACTTCCGCGATGACCTCGCCCACCCGGACGGATTGCCCCTGCGTGACCCCAATGGCCTGCAGGTGGTTGTACGTGGTGACCAGTCCGTTGCCGTGCTCGATCTCCACGCGGTTGCCGCCGCCCCAGATGTGCCAGCCAACAGCCCTGACCACGCCGGCGTCAGCCGCGTAGACCCGGGTTCCACACGCCGCAGCATAGTCCTGGCCCCAGTGGAATTCGCCCGGGAGGCCGGTCAGCGGGCTGAGCCTGTAGCCGTAGGAAGAGCTCGGGTTCAGCACTTCGAGCGGAGCGTAGAGACTGCCTGCGGGAGGCCGTGACAATCCGGCGGAAGCAACGGTGAGTCCCGTGGAACCGTCCTTGCCGACCGTCCTGACCAAGGCCCGGTCAAAGTACACCATGGGGGTGCCGGCGGTCTGTTCGGGAGGCTCCGGGAGAGGGTCGATCACCGTCGTTTCGGCCTCCGGAGGCACCAACTGACCCAAAGCCGCTGGTCCCACCACGCCCTGGGCGAGGGAACCATTGACCGATCCGGTCGAGGCGGACGTGAGGGGTTGGAATCCAAAAGCGAAGAACGCCAGCACTGCGAGACTGCCCGCGACGAACACGCGGCGGAACCCCTCGGTGCGTACCAGATCCACTACCCGGTCTGATTCATGATGCTTGCCCACAAACACTCCCCAAAAGCCAGCGTCACCAAACCCCAGCCTGGCGTGCAAGCTCCATTCTTGCCCCAATCATGGGGAAAATAAACCCTTTCGGGCCGCCCGGGAGTGCAAGGTTGGCTCAGTTTTTGCTCAAGGCACCCTTGAGGAAACCTGCGGTTTACCTAGCCGAGGTTTTCCTTGGTTTACCTAGCCGAGGTTTTCCTTCAGGAGGGCGCGGTGCTCCACCGCCGCGCCGGCATGGAGTTGGCGGCCGGCCTCGGTAAGTTTCAGGAACAGTGAGCGGCGGTCATCAGAGCACGTCTGGCGGGACACCAGTCCGGCCTTTTCCAGCCGGTCCACCACCTTGGATACAGCACTTTGGGTCATGGGCGTCCGCTCCCCCAACTGCTTCATCCGGCAGGCTGCGTCGGTGCTTTCAGCCACAAGGTCCAGGATCTCGAACTCGTTCAGGCCGATGTTGAACTTGGCTTCCAAGGCGCGGTCAATGGCTCCGGCGGTCCGGAAGTAGGAGTCCTGGATGCTGCGCCACTGCTCTACAAGCTGACGGTCACGCGTTGATGCCATGCCCCGATTCTAGTTCATCCGACATTTGAAAACCACGTCATAAGATGACGCATCATATTCCTTGTCATTGAATGACGTGTCATATAGATTGATCGCATGACTTCACCCACCACCCTCAAAACACCTGCCGGCGCCGTGGTTTCAGCGGTCAAGTGGACCCGTTCCCAATGGTTGCTGCTCATGGTGGTCTGCACTGTCCTGGCCCTGGATGGGCTGGATGTTTCCATGGTCGGGGTGGCCTTGCCATCGATCGGCCAGGAACTGAACCTCGGCACGGATACCCTCCAATGGATCGTGTCGGCCTACGTCCTCGGCTACGGAAGCCTGCTGCTCCTTGGCGGGCGGCTCGCTGACCTGTTGGGCCGCCGTCGTATCTTCCTCATCGCGTTGGCAGTATTTGCCGCAGCCTCGCTGGTAGGCGGCCTGGTGGATGATCCTGCGGTCGTCATCGCCACCAGGTTCATCAAGGGGCTGGCCGCCGCCTTCACCGCACCTACCGGATTCTCCATCATCACCACCAACTTCGCCGAGGGCCGCGAGCGCAACAAGGCCCTGTCCATCTTCACCACCTTCGGCGCCAGCGGCTTCTCGCTCGGCCTGGTGGTGGGCGGCCTCATGACCAGCCTGAGCTGGCGGTGGACCTTCCTGGTCTCCGTACCGATCGCCGTGGCCGTGGTCCTGTTGGGCATCAGGTTCATCCCCAAGGACAAGCCGTCGGCGGAGAACAGCGGCCACGATATCTGGGGCGCCGGCACCCTTGCACTGGGCATGCTCGGGCTCGTTTACACCCTGGTCTCGGCACCGGAAGCGGGGTGGGGATCTGTGGCAACAATCGCCGGATTCGCCGTCTCCGCAGCTGTGCTGGCGGCCTTCGCAGTGATCGAGAGCAAGGTCAAGCACCCGTTGATCCGCTTCGGCATCCTGAAGGAAGGCTGGGTGGCCCGGGCCAATCTCAGCGCCGTCGGGTTGTTTGGTTCGTACCTGAGCTTCCAGTTCATCGTGACCATGTTCCTGCAGTCTGTCCTGGGCTGGACGCCATTGGGGATGGCGCTGGCCTTGCTGCCCGCCGGCTTGCTCGTCGCCACGAGCGCTCCGTTCGCTGACCGGCTGATCGAGAAGTTCGGCGCCACGCAGCTTATCCTCACCGGCCTCACTGCCTTGGGCCTCGGCTATGTCCTGTTCCTTCGGGTGGGCACCACCCCCAACTACGCCTTGGACATCCTGCCGTCCGTGATACTGCTCGGCATCGGGTTCGCTTTGGCCTTCCCGTCCATCAACGTCCAGGCCACCACCGGCATCAAGGACTCCGAGCAAGGCTTGGCAGCAGGCCTCATTCAGACCAGTACACAGGTTGGGGCAGCCCTGGTGCTGGCAGTAACCACGGCCCTGGTCAGCAGCCACGGTCAGCCAACCGGATCCGTCAGCCCCCAGGCCATGCTGGAACAGTACCGTCCGGGCCTGATCCTGAGTGCCGCCGTCGCCATTGCCGCCTTGTTGGTGGCAGCAGCCCCGGCACGGCGCCGCCAAGCCCCGGCAGGCAGCGTCAGGTAGGGGCAGCCCGCGGTACAGGTCCCTCCACCCGGGCGGGACCTGTACACGCTCCCCGAACCGGGGTCGAATGGAATGCATGAGGAATTACCTCACCGAATACCGGCACGCACTCCAGCACACGTTCACCGGGACCTCCGGCACCCCGCCCGAGTGGGTACCGCGCCTGGCCGAAGGCAACGACACCGGATACCACCTCCCCGGCTCGGCGGTCTGGACCGTGCACGGATCCATGACCCCGATCGTTGCCGGGATCCGCGTCCTGCTCATGCAGGCGCTGCACCCCGGAGCCTTGGCGGGAGTCTATGAGCACTCTGGTTTCAAGGAAGATCCGCTGGGACGCCTGGCCGGAACCATTCGCTGGATCTTCACCGTCACGTACGGGTCCCGGGAAGCTGCACAGGCCGCCACTGACCGGATCAGGAAACTCCACCACCATGTCCGGGGAAGCTACGTGGACGGCACGGGGGCCCACCGCGACTATGTGGCCAGCGACCCCGAACTCCTCCGCTGGGTCCATGTCACCTACGCTGAGTCGTTCGTCACGGCGCACCGTATCTGGGGCGGGCCCATACCCGGCGGCCCTGACCAGTATGTGCGTGAGTGGGCTCAGGCGGGCACGCTCATGGGTGTGGAGAGTCCTCCCTCAACGGAGGCAGAAGTCCACCGGGAGTTGGACGACTGGTACGCCTCCGGAGTCCTGCGTTCCGACGAGCGCCTGGCGGAAACTGTGGCCTTCATCCGCCATCCGCCGCTCAACCCGCTGCTGCGGCCCGGTTACAACGTCCTCTTCGCAGCCGCCGTGGCAAGCCTTGAACCGAAGTACCGGGAGCTCCTTGGGCTCCGGACGGCCCACTTGGGACCCGTTCCCCTGCCCGCCATCCCGGCAGCCCGGGTGGTGCTGGCCGTTGTCCGCCTGGCACTTGGGCGGCATGGCCCCAGCGAACTCGCCGCCCGTCGGCGGCTTGAGCGGCTTGGCTGGCCCGACTGAACCACCTCCGCGTGCCGCCACCACCTACTTTGACGGCAAGGGCCCTGGGGCGGGCCCGGATCCTCGGCGTGTCGGGCGCGATGGCGGCCAAAGTTGGTGGTGGAGGCACGGGCCCTCGCCGCGGGAATCCAAAAAAGCCGGGCAGGTCGGAGTGAATCCGTCCTGCCCGGCTTTGCGGGAGGTGCCTTAGATCAGGTGGTCGGAGAGGTGGTTCGGGGTGCCGAAGCGGTGGGCCGTGATGGACACAGCCTGTTCGCGGAGGAACGGCAGCATCTCGATCCGGCCGGCCTGGGTCACGGCACCGTGGTACACAGCGACATCCGGACGGCCACCCATCGCCGCGCTCAGCGCGGTGAAGTCGCCACCGATCAGGCGGATGCGGCCGCCGTCGAACGTTGCAGCGCGGGCCAGCCATGCGGCGTCGTCCTCAACGCGGACGCTGACGCCCAGGTTCGCAAACACACTCACCACAGCATCCGGAAGTACGACGGCGGAGCTCACCTTGAGCGCCGAGCCAGCCACGGCACCTGCAGCCACAACGCGGAGCAGCTCAGCGAGCCGCTCGCCTTCGGAGAGGCGGATGGTCACCGGGATGGGGCGGTAGCGGAAGACGTTCCGCTCGGCGGTCAGGCCGGAGACGTCCTTGCGGGTGCCGAACTCGGAGTCCCAGGCTGCGGCGTCACTGAAGAGGGACTGTTGCAAGGTCTGCAGTTCCTCCGGCGTCACGTCAACAGACTTGGCTGCGGACAGGATCTGCGCGGCAGCGCCCTGGAGGACCGTGCCGCGCGTGGCCGTGGCCTCGGCCGGAAGCCAGCTGCCCAGGCCGATCAGGTAGTTCGGTCCGCCGGCCTTGGTTCCGGCACCCACAGCGGACTTCTTCCAGCCGCCGAAGGGCTGGCGCTGGACAATCGCGCCGGTGATGCCACGGTTGACATAGAGGTTGCCGGCCTGGATCGTGTCCAGCCATGTGCCGATCTCCGCGGAATCGAGGGAGTGGAGACCGGCGGTCAGGCCGTACTCGATCTCGTTCTGGATGGCGATCGCTTCTTCCAGGGTTTCAGCGGTCATGACGCCGAGGACCGGGCCGAAGAACTCGGTCAGGTGGAAGTAGGAGCCGCGTTTGACGCCCGAACGGATGCCGGGCGACCACAAGCGGCCGGTGTCGTCGAGGCGTTCGGGCTTGACGGCCCAGGTTTCGCCGTCGCCCAGGGTGGTGAGGGCGTTGAGGAGCTTGCCGTTGGCGGGCTCAATGATCGGGCCCATCTGCGTGGTGGCGTTGTCCGGGTAGCCCACGGTCAGGGAGCGGGCGGCATCGATGAGCTGGTTGTGGAACCGCTTGGACTTTCCGACCGAACCCACCAGGATCACCAGGGACGCGGCGGAGCACTTCTGGCCGGCGTGGCCGAACGCGGAGTACACCACATCCTTGGCGGCAAGGTCCAGGTCGGCACTCGGCGTGACGATGATGGCGTTCTTGCCGGAGGTCTCTGCCAGCAGGGGCAGGTCCTGGCGGAAGGAACGGAAGAGTTCAGCGGTCTCGTAGCCACCGGTGAGGATGACGCGGTCGACGCTCGGGTGCGAGACCAGCTGCGCGCCAAGGTCGCGCTCTTCGAGCTGCACGAGCGCCAGAACCTCGCGCGGCACGCCGGCCTCCCACAGGGCGTCCACCATCACGGAACCGGAGCGGCGGGCCTGCTTTGCAGGCTTGATCACGACGGCGGAGCCTGAGGCGAGTGCCGCAAGCGTCGAGCCGGCGGGAATCGCCACCGGGAAGTTCCACGGCGGGGTCACCACGGTGAGGTTCGCTGGGACGAACGTGGCGCCGTCGACCGTTTCCAGGTCCTTGGCCCGCTCTGCGTAGTAGTGGGCAAAGTCGATCGCTTCGCTGACTTCCGGGTCACCCTGGTCGATGGTCTTGCCGGTCTCGGACGCCATGACCTCCAGGAGCTCGGCGCGGCGGGCTTCCAGGACCTCGCCGGCGCGGTGGAGGATGGCAGCGCGCTCGGCTGCCGGTCGGGCGCCCCAGGCCTTGCCGGCATCCACGGCTGTGGTGATGATGCGCTCAAGCTCGGCGGCCTCGGAGACCTTGGTGGACTCCACGATCTTGTTCCCTGCCGTTGACCCCGGAACTCGCTTCAGGATGTCGCGGCCCCAGGCGCGGTTGGCGGGAAGGGCGGGGTCCGTATCCGGGGTGTTGCGGAAGCCCTCGGTGGGAGCCGGCTCGGCGGGCAGGCGGCGGTCCTGCTTGCGGTTCGGTTCCGGGACCTCATCCGTGAGTTGCGCGAGGGAGTTGAGGAAGCGCTGCTTTTCGCGCTCGAAGAGTCCCTCGTTTTCGCTGAGTTCGAAGACGGCCGACATGAAGTTTTCCTGGCTCGCGCCTTCTTCAAGGCGGCGGATCAGGTAGGCGATGGCGACATCGAATTCGCCGGGGTGGACCACGGGGGTGTACAGGAGCAGGCTGCCGACGTCCTTGCGGACCGCGGTGGCCTGGCCGGTCGCCATGCCGAGCAGCATCTCGAACTCGATGCCTTCAGTGACACCACGCTGCTTGGCAAGGAGCCAGGCGAAGGCGACGTCGAAGAGATTGTGCCCGGCAACGCCGATGCGCACCGCGTCCACATGCTCCGGGGTGAGCGCGTAGTTGATGACGCTCTTGTAGCTGGTGTCGGAGTCCTGCTTGGTGCCCCACGTGGCCAGCGGCCAATCGTGGAGGGAGGCTTCCACCTGCTCCATGGGAAGGTTGGCGCCCTTCACCACGCGGACCTTGATGGGAGCCCCACCGTTTGCGCGCCGGGCGGTGGCCCATTCCTGCAGTTCCTGCATGGCGCCGAGGGCGTCCGGGAGGTAGGCCTGGAGCACGATGCCGGCCTCGAGGTTCTTGAACTCAGGCATGTCCAGGATCCGCTTGAACACGGCGATCGTCATGCTGAGGTCTTTGTATTCCTCCATGTCCAGGTTGATGAACTTGGGCTTGGGGAACGACGCAGCCAGGCGGTAGAGCGGGGTGAGCTTCTCCACCACGTGGTCCACTGCCTCGTCGAAAGCCCACGGGGAATGCGGGGCCACGGTAGAGGATTCCTTGATGGAGACGTAGTCCACGTCCTCGCGGGCAAGGAGCTTAAGCGTGCCGTCCAGCCGGCGCTGGGCTTCATGCTCGCCCAGGACAGCTTCACCGAGGAGGTTCACGTTGAGGTGGACGCCGTCCTGGCGGATCTTTTCAATGGCAGGGCCGAGCTTGGCGTCCGTTGCATCAACAATCAGGTGACCCACCATCTCGCGGAGAACGCGGCGGGCGATCGGGATAACCACCTGGGGCATGATCGGGGCCATGACGCCACCCACGCGGACTGCGCTGCGCATGTACCACGGCAGGAACGCCGGCACCTTCGGGGCAAGCTCGGCGAGCTTCCGGGCGGCGACGGACAGATCCTCAGGGCGGATGACGCCGTCGACGAATCCAACCGTGAAGTCCAGTCCGTTCGGGTCCTTCAGGACGCCGGCGAGACGCTGGGCGGAGACGTCCACTGGAATCTTGCCGGCCTCTGTCAGCCAGTGACGGACCAAGGCGATGGCCTCTTGGGCCAGTGCGTCGAACTGCCCGGATTCCTGGGTGCGCGGAGAGGTCGCATCCGGGAGGGTGCTGGTCATGGGGGCTCCTTCTGGGACGGAGAAGTTTGTTTGTTTCCATCAGTATGGATCTACAATCTCATTAGGAAAAGCGATCTTTTCTGACGAATATTCATTACTCATCCCGATGCTTTGGAGGCCACCGTGCTGGACGTCCGCAGACTGCGTTTGCTGCACGAGTTGAAGATCCGGGGAACCCTCGCCGAGGTAGCCGATGCCATGCAGTACAGCCCCTCCTCGGTGTCCCAGCAGCTCACGCTTTTGGAAAAGGAAGCAGGCGTGGAGCTGCTCCGGAAAGCCGGCCGCCGCGTGCAGCTGACTCCGCAGGCGGAGATCCTCGTGGCGCATACAGCTGCGCTGCTGGAGACGCTGGAACGGGCCGAAACCGAGCTGGCCGCTTCCCTGTCCACGGTAACGGGAACCGTTCGACTGGCCGTGTTCCAGTCGGCAGCCTTGGCACTGCTGGCCGACTTCCTCACGATCATGCGGCAGGAGTACCCGGAGGTGCGGGTGGAGATGACCCAGCGCGAACCTGAAACTGCGTTGTACGAGACCTGGGCGCGCGACTTCGACATTGTTGTGGCAGAGCAGTACCCCGGCCACGCCGCTCCGCACCATCCGGGACTGGACCGCGCGACCCTCACCAGCGACGCCATCCGGCTGGCTACTCCCCCGGTGGGCATGGGCGGGGAGAGTATCGCCTCGATCGCTGATACCGCGTCCATGCCCTGGGTCATGGAGCCACGAGGTGCGGCCTCACGGCACTGGGCCGAGCAAGCATGCAGGTCGGCGGGCTTCGAGCCGGACGTGAGGTATGAGACAGCCGACCTCCAGGCACAGATCCGCCTGATCGAGTCCGGGAACGCCGTAGCCCTGATGCCGGACCTTGTGTGGACCGGGATGGAACGCCCCGTCCAACTGATCGACCTCCCGGGCCTTCCGGCCAGGACCATCTTCACGTCCACGCGCACCGCCGGACGCATCCATCCCGCGATCCTTGCATGCCGCGAGGTGCTGGAGCGTGTGGCAGCAGCCCAGCGGTAGGGGTTTCCAGCCAACGCAAAAGGCCCCGGTCCGAAGACCGGGGCCAACCGCGGAGAATGGGGGATTTGAACCCCCGAGGGCGTTAACCCAACACGCGTTCCAGGCGTGCGCCATAGGCCGCTAGGCGAATTCTCCCTGCTTCCGATTCGAAAGCAGATACTACTGTACCTGAGAATTCCGGCATCGCCCAATCGAGGGTTAACCCTTGACCCAGGAGCCGCGCCTTAACGAAAAAATGGACGCCCCCAACGCGCCCATTCTTGCGGTATCACCGTTGAGCTGCCGGGTCCGGCCCCTCTTGCCCAGGCCCCGCAGCTCACAATCTGGAGATTGCCCCAATCGGTGTACATACTTATGGTCCGCTGTGGATGGCGGATATGCAATGGTCCTGCCCGCTTTTCGGACTCTTTAGTGACAGGATGTGCCCATGACAGAGCTCCACGCCCTGGTGGTCTACGTGCCGGTTGACCACGTCGAAGTGGTTCTGCGCGCCATCGGGGACGCCGGCGCAGGGCGGATCGGAGACTACTCGCATTGCGCCTTTACCTCGCCGGGAACCGGACGGTTCACTCCGCTCCCAGGCGCCCGGCCCTTCATCGGTGAAGTGGGGGCGGTGGAACAGGTGCCCGAAGTCCGGGTTGAGTGCGTGGTTGCTTCAGACGTGCTCGACGGCGTGGTGCGGGCTTTGCGGGCAGCGCACCCTTATGAGGAACCGGCTTTCATGACCTGGCCGGTGAATGGGTGGAGGTGAGGGGCTGGGCCGGCACACGGGGCCGGCTCAGCGCCGCGTCCGTTTCCGCCCGTCGCACCCATAACTACGGGTGCGCCAGGCGGAAAGGGTTGCGCAGCCCACGCAGAACGGTTGCGAATGGCGGAAAGGACCGCGAAGACCCTTCGCCGTCGGGAGTTTTTCACACCGGCCATGGCCGATTCGAACCCCGAAGTAAGTTCGGGTAAGCTTGTCGACGGCCCCTCATGTGGCGTCATCCTGTTGAACTCCCCCAGGACCGGAAGGTAGCAAGGGTAGATGGGCTCTGGCGGGTGCATGAGGGGTCTCTTATTTAAAATGTCAGTCCCTATAGGTAGGTTTTCCCTGTGACTGTTACAACTGCCCTGTACCGGAGATACCGCCCGGATTCTTTCGCGGACGTTATCGGGCAGGAACACGTCACCGACCCGCTCATGACGGCGCTGCGGAAGAACCGCGTCAACCACGCCTACCTTTTCTCCGGTCCGCGCGGCTGCGGTAAAACCACGTCCGCCCGCATCCTGGCCCGCTGCCTCAACTGTGCGCAGGGCCCCACGGATACCCCCTGCGGACAGTGCCCCAGCTGCGTTGAGCTCGCCCGCGGGGGTTCGGGTTCCCTGGACGTCATCGAGATCGACGCTGCCAGCCATGGCGGCGTGGACGACGCCCGCGATCTCCGGGAGCGGGCCACCTTCGCTCCTGTCCGGGACCGCTACAAGATCTTCATCATCGACGAGGCCCACATGGTCACGTCTGCCGGCTTCAATGCACTGCTCAAGATCGTTGAGGAGCCGCCGGAACACATCAAGTTCATCTTCGCCACTACGGAACCGGACAAGGTCATCGGCACCATCCGTTCCCGCACCCACCACTACCCGTTCCGTTTGGTGCCGCCCGAGCCGCTCATGACCTACCTTGAGTTGCTGTGCCGTCAGGAAAACGTGCCGGTGGCTCCCGGTGTGTTGTCCCTGGTCATCCGCGCCGGAGGGGGCTCGGTCCGTGACACCCTCTCCGTGCTGGACCAGCTCATGGCCGGAGCCGGACCCTCAGGCCTGGACTACGAGCTCGCCGTCGCGCTGCTGGGCTACACGCATGCTTCCCTGCTGGACGACGTCGTGGATGCCGTGGCCGCGGCAGATGCCGCCACGGTGTTCCGGGCCGTTGACCGCGTCATCCAAACGGGTCACGATCCCCGGCGTTTCGTGGAGGACCTCCTGGAGCGCTTCCGCGACCTCATCATCGTTCAGGCCATGCCTGAGAGCGCCCAGGCCATCCTGCGCGGGATGCCCGAGGACCAGATCGCCCGCATGCGGAACCAGGCCACCAACCTTGGTGCGGCCGAGCTGTCCCGCGCCGCAGACGTCACCAACACCGCGCTCACCGAGATGACCGGCGCCACCTCTCCGCGCCTGCACCTGGAACTTCTGTGCGCCCGGATCCTGCTGCCCGGTTCCGAGCAGACGGAGCGGGGAATCGCCGCACGGATCGACCGCGTGGAGCGCCGCCTTAATTACGCGGGCGACGCCGGGTCCCCGGTTGCTGCTGCTGTCCCGCCATCAGCAGGTGGTACTGCCCCGGGCGCCGGTCCGGTCCCTGCCGCACCTGCCCCTGCAGCGGCGGCTCCCGCTGAATCTGCAGCGGCCGCGCCTGCCGCGACGGCAGCAGCTGCCCCTGCGGCGGCTCCCGCAGCCGCCGCTCCCGCTGAACCTGTCGCGACTGTTCCCGCCCCCGCCGGGTTCCCTGCGTCCCCGCAACAGGCACCCGGGCAACCCATGGAGCGGCCCGCCCGTGACGGAATCACGGCTCCGCGCGTGTCCACCAACGACTGGCCCGTCGAAAACCGCCAAGGTCCGTCCGGGGTCGACGCTCCTGGCGCCGCACAGCACGCCGAAGCGCAGCCGCCAACAGCCCAGCCTGCTCCCGCTGCGCAGCAGGCCCCCGCAGTACAACAGGCCCCCGCAGTACAGCAAGCACCACCGGTGGCGGCATCCGCTCCTGCAGCCCCGGGGGGCGGGGATGTCGAGGTACTTCGCCGTGCCTGGCCCGATGTTCTGCAAACCCTGGCCAAGATCAAGCGCAGCACCTGGGCTCTGGTGGAGCCCAATGCGCAGGTTGCACACTTCGACGGCCAGTTGCTGACGCTCTCCTTCACCACGTCCGGACTCGCCGGGGCTTTTGGCCGGGCGGACCACTCGGAGAACCTGCGCCAGGCAATCCACAAAACCATCGGCATCGACTGCCAGATCGTGGCTTCGGCGGGCGGCAACAGCTCAGCGAGCTCTGAGCCAAACCCAAAAGCACCTACTAGCCGGGCAACCCCGGCATCGGATGGCAGTGCTGGGCCGGCGGGCCGCTCCGTAGCTTCTGCAGCCCAGGGAGAGGCGAAAGCTCCAGCAACGCCTGCGGGCCCGGCAGTTCCTTCGGCACAGGCTGTTTCGGCCGTCGACTCCGCGTGGGGACTGGCCCCGGCACAACCGTCCCCCGCGGCCACGGCCAAGACCGCTCCGGAATCCGGCGCGCCCACCGGCTCGTCGTCCGTTGGCGCATCATCCGTCGGCCCGCAGCCAGGCAGCGCTCAAGCAGCAGCTACGCAGCCAGGCAGCACCGCCCAAGCCACGCAGCCCGGCAGCACACCCGCCCAAGCCGCGCCCGGCAGCACACCCGCAGCAGCCACGCAGCCCGCGAGCACGCCTCCGTCAGCTGATGCCGCTACTGGGGGCTCCGGAGCTTCTCCTGTCACAGCTTCCGGCGCCACGGCAGGAACCAACCCCTCGCCGGGTGACTACTCCTACCCCGACGACGACTGGGGTGCTCCCCGCGACGAGGACGTTCCCCCGCTGGAGGAAGAGCCGCCCTACGACTGGGAGCCGTCCTCCAACGCCGGGCAACCTGACAGGCACCGCGCGCCGTCCCCTGCACCTGCCGCTCCGGCTGTCCCTGCCACCAACGAAAGCGACCAAACCGGATCTGCCCGGGAGGGTTCAGGCAGCCCGGCCCGCCCGGTAGCTGATGACCCGTGGTCGCGGGCCGTTGAGCACGCTCCGGGCACGTGGGTAGTGGGAACGGAGTCGAATGTCGGCACAACGGCGGTCCGTCCGCAGCACGAGACTCCGGCATCCTCCGGCACGCCGGATTATGAACCCGCCGCGGCGCAGGTCCCGGCAGAGCCAAGCTATGGCCACCCCACCAGCGGCGATCAAAACGGCTCCTCCGGCTGGAACGTCGCAACGCCGTCGGGCTGGCCTGGAACCGCAACCCGCGCGGCGGCGAACCCTGCCCAGGCCGCCGGCGTGGCACTGCCTTCAGGTTCCGTAGCCACGCTCGAGGGGGACGCGCCGTCGTCCGGTCCTGCAGGGCGGCAAAGCCTGTACCAGCGCCTGACCAACAGCCCGGAAGCGCAGATGGGGCGGGTCCAGGCGCCGACCCGTACCCAGCCCCAGCCCCAGGAAGTGGCTGACGACATCCCCAGCCCGGAGGACGAAACCATTGAGGAATCCCGGGTCTTTGGGCGTGCCGCGGTGGAGCGTATTCTGGGCGGGAAGCTCATTGAAGAGCGGTCGCTGGACGGTTCTCCGCTGCCGGGCCGTTAGCGGCCGGCGACCTGGTCGGACCATCGTCACCCATCACAACCCACGGCTGGATCCCAGCCGGACCACCACCGAGCAAACGAGGACATTGTGTACGAAGGCGCAGTTCAGGAGCTGATCGACGAGCTCGGCCGGCTTCCGGGCGTGGGCCCCAAGTCGGCGCAGCGCCTGGCGTTCCACATCCTTGAGGCTGATCCTGAGGATATGAAGCGGCTGGTCGCTGCCATCACTACGGTGAAGGAACGGGTGAAGTTCTGCTCAACGTGCTACAACGTCACCGAGCAGGAAACATGCAACATCTGCCGTGACCCTCGTCGGGATCCATCGGTCATCTGCGTCGTGGAGGAATCCAAGGATGTCCTGGCCGTGGAGCGCACCCGCACGTTCCGGGGCAGGTACCACGTGCTGGGCGGGGCCATCAATCCGATCGCGGGCATCGGTCCCGAACAGTTGCGCGTCCGGGAGCTCCTGACACGCCTGAACGATGGCGCCATCCAGGAAATCATCATCGCCACGGACCCCAACCTTGAGGGCGAGGCCACGGCAACATACCTGGCGCGCATGCTGAAGACCATCGGGATCACCGTCACCCGACTGGCTTCGGGGCTGCCGGTGGGCGGGGACCTCGAATACGCGGATGAGGTCACCCTTGGCCGGGCCTTCGAGGGCAGGCGGAACGCGCTGGCCTAAGTCCGGCGCCTGCGGGCTCCCAGCCTCCGTCCGGGCACCAACACCATGGCGGCAACAACAACCTGGACCGCAAGGCCTGTCACGGCGACGGGCACGGACGGCGGAAGGCCTTCGCTGGACTGACCGTCCAGGCAGGGAACATCCCGGGCCGGGCCATCGGCAGCCCACTGCAGCCCCGCCAGCACCCAGGCAAGGTCGTGGTCCCGGGGAACCATTCCCCCGGCGAGGCTCCCCAGTAGCAGCGCGGGGTGCGACGCAGCCATCCACGCCACCCGCTCCGTGTACGCCACGTCCACTGGCCGGGGGCGTCCAACACATTCGTACGAGGTGATGCGGCCTGCGTCGTCACGCTCCACATTGACGGGCACGGACGCCTGGGCTGTCCCTTGGGTGCTTGGCAGGAGCGCCACCGTGGCCACCACGTTGGCGAGGCACAGAACCACCAGCACAACCGTCGCAAGGGCAGACCCCGCAGCGCGCGAACGGAAGCATTGACGCGCTCCGTGGCCGATGAGCCCAAACAGCGCACCTTCCACGACGGTGACAACGACGGCGGCACCGGCCACCCCTATCGGCACGCCGCTGCCGGCGCCCACCGCAGCCAGAAGCACGCCGGCGGGCAAGGCAAGACCCGCGGAGCGCAGCGCACCCGCGGTCAGGACCGCGAGGACGTTGCCTGAGGACGCGAAGCCCCAAACGGTGCCCAGGACCGCGGAGAGAACGGCCAGCCATGCTGCCGCCAGCAGGTTGGAGGCACTGGGAACACTCGACTCGAACCATCCGTTGGCCTGGCCGAAGCTTACTGTGGCCGCGGCCAGCGCCCAGGACAGGCCGAGCGCAGCACTGCAGGCCAGCCAATAGGACCATGACGTCCAGGACGACCACGCCTGGGAGCCGCCGTTCCGCACGGCGTTCACCAAGGCACGGCGGGCATCCTCCTGCGGATGGACGGCGTGTTCCGGCGTTGCCCTGCGCACGGGAAACCGGTCGTCGATCTCACCGCCGCCGATCACCTCGTATCCCTGGTTCAAATCCGGGGCATCACGGGGCAAGCCGGGGTCAGGCCCGGGCAACGCTCCGGGCGGCTGGTCAGGCGCCTTGGCCACGGCCGCACCCACGTGTCATGGAGGCATAGTACCCAGCCATTGACACGCGAAACAGGGACAGCGGCAAGACCGGAAACCACGTTCCTTTCCGCAGTGGTCCTGCTGGTGGCCGCGATGTGGTCACAATTCCTGCCCGGGCAGGTGACGGCGATAAACTTGCCAAATAAGCTACGCAGGCGTGCTCCAATTGGATTGCAGTGTGCCGCGTTCGAACCCTATTGATGCAGTGAGGGTGCGCGCATGACTATGCCCACTACCGAAGTGAAGATCGAAGAGCTCGCCGACGGGGCTGCCAAGACCAAGCAGCTGATCGTCCAGAAGTTCGGCGGTTCCTCGGTTGCTGATGCTGATGGCGTCAAGCGGGTGGCCCAGCGCGTTGTGGATGCGCAGAAGGCCGGCAACGAGGTCGTGGTTGTCGTTTCCGCCATGGGAGACACCACCGACGAACTCCTGGACCTTGCCGCCCAGGTAACCGATGCCGCTCCGGCCCGTGAGATGGACATGCTGTTGTCCGCCGGTGAGCGAATTTCCATGGCACTGCTGGCCATGGCGATCAACAAGTTCGGTGCCTCGGCGCAGTCCTTCACCGGTTCGCAGGCGGGCATGATTACCGACGGCATCCACGGCAAGGCCAGGATTATCGACGTCGATCCGCACCGCATCCGCACGGCACTGGACAAGGGCCATATCGCGATCGTGGCCGGTTTCCAGGGCATGAGCCGCAGCACCAACGAGATCACTACTCTTGGCCGCGGCGGTTCGGACACCACGGCTGTGGCGTTGGCTGCCGCACTGGAGGCCGATGTCTGCGAGATTTACACGGACGTCGACGGTATCTTCACCGCGGACCCGCGCGTGGTGTCCTCGGCCCAGAAGATCGACCGCATTTCCAGTGAGGAGATGCTGGAACTGGCTGCTTCCGGCGCCAAGATCCTGCACTTGCGCTGTGTGGAGTACGCACGCCGCTTCGGTGTGCCGCTGCACGTCCGTTCCTCATTCAGCCAGCATGAAGGCACCTGGGTCATCCCCGGCGCTGACGAAAAGTTCACGATTCAAGAGGGAGTTGCCTTGGAGCAGCCAATCATCTCCGGCGTTGCACACGACCGGTCCGAAGCCAAGGTCACCGTGGTGGGCGTCCCGGACATCCCGGGCAAGGCTGCCGCCATTTTCCAGGTGATCGCCGATGCCCACTCGAACATCGACATGATCGTCCAGAACGTATCCACCCACGGCACCGGCCGGACGGACATCTCCTTCACCCTGCCGATCGTCGAAGGCGCCGACGCCCTCGCTGCCCTGCGGGCCGCCGAAGCACAGATCGGTTTTGAGAGCATCGAGTACAACGAGCACGTTGGCAAGCTCTCCCTCATCGGTGCAGGGATGCGCTCCCACCCGGGCGTCTCGGCAACCTTCTTCAAGGCCCTTTCCGATGCCGGCATCAACATCGACATGATCTCCACGTCGGAAATCCGCATCTCGGTGGTCACCAGCGCGGACGCTTTGGATGACGCTGTCCGCGCCATCCACAACGCTTTCGAGCTCGACGGCGAGGCAGAAGCTACCGTCTACGGCGGCACCGGCCGCTAGAAATTCCTCGGGCGACGAGCCCAACTAAGTAGCAGTAGTGCGCGTTTTGAGGGCTCAAAACGCGCACTACTGCTACTTAGTTGGGTGAGCACGTCCTTGTCGTACAGCCACTGCAGCTGCAGTCCGTCGAAGGCATTGTTCACCGTGGTTTTCACCACATGAGGCCTCTTTACGGTATGGTATGGAATTTTCATGGCATGCTGTACGTTGCATAGCCGTAACTCCCCTATCTGAAGAGGCAAATAAACAAGTGGCAGCCGATTACGACGAACTCCGTACAGACGTCAAAGAAAACCAGGAGCAGTCCCTCCAGGCACTGCAGTCCGCCAGCGCCCCGACGGCAAAGAGCGTCGTGCTGGAACTCGATGAAACCGATGGCCTTGACGCCAACGGCCCGGGCGGCGAAATCGTCGCTGAAGAGCTCGTCATCCAGGTCATTCCCCAGGCAAGCGATGAGTTCACGTGCAACTCCTGCTTCCTGGTCCGCCACCGCTCGCAGATCGCCCGCGAGAAGGATGGCGTCGCCTACTGCACTGACTGCGAAGGCTAAGACAACCACCACCCGGGCGGTCTGATCGTCGTCAGGGAGTGCCGCCGTCGGGTCTTAATTGCGGAAGGGACCGGAGCACATGCTCCGGTCCCTTCCGCAGTTAATCAGTGTTCTTCCGAGTCCGGCTCGGTGAGCTTTTCCTCATCCGTCTCCTCGGGAGCAACCACGGGCGACATCGCATCACCGAGCAGTCCCGGCGTCCCCTTGTCCCGCTCAGCACCCGCGCCGAGGTCAGGGGCGTCCTTCCCGGGATCCCCGCTCACTGTCCGGCCCTTGGTCCCATGGCTGCCCGCCGCCGGTGGTTGTTGATCCTCAACTGCAGAATCCGGGCACCACCGGCAAGGGCCACCAGCACACCGCCACCCACGGCAGCAATGAACAGGGTTGTTCCGAGGGCCAAGGACCCTTCCAGTCCGAAGAACCTCACCGTCACCATGTCCTGGTTCTGCACAAAGAAGACGATCAGGAGCACGAGCACCGCCAAGCCCACAGCCACCGCCACCCACACTGCCGCGGTCCTGGTGGGCCGACTGCTCTCCGGGGCCCGTGTTTGCTCCGGATAGGCCGGCCCGGTGGGATCCACGCGCCGTTGATCAACGGGTCGTCCGGGTGTCACCGGCTGTCCGTGGGTTGTTGCAGCATCATCCTGGAAACTCATCAAGGCCCCCTTGGTCGCGGATTATCCGTGCACTCACATGATAAGCATGCTGATTAGTAGACTCACAGGGATCCGGCGGGCTGAGTTCTTCGCCTTTCCGTGGCACTCCGGGCTAGATGGCATAATCCGTCGTGGTCGGGCCGGGATCGTTGTTCCGCACTGCGTAGTGGTGCCCCTCGGAATCGGTCTCGATATCGAAGGTCTTCAGATCAGCCTCGGAAGCAGTCTCGAATTCATCGTGCTTATGCACCACGGGGCTGTCCGTATCTCCGCGCGCTGCGGGGCCAAAGACCATCTGAAACCGCTCGGTTGCGTGCTGGAAGCCTTCCAACCTGCGTCCCATATTCTCCACCTCCTCTCGCCAGGAGTAGGAAAGAAACGGCTGGGCGTGACAACCGGCCCAGTGATGAAATTTTACGCCCGGGACGGGGAAAAGGCACCGGACGGCACCGGCGGCTACAGGTAGTCTGCTGCCCTCTCGCGGGCAATTTCCAGGAGCGTGGAATGGAAGGCCACTTCCGCGGGCGCGTACACCTTGTCCTGGCGCTGGGCGAGGAGCACCCTCCTGAGCGGCGCCGCGGAACCAAGGCTGATGGTTCTGACGTCCGGATGTTGCAGGGCCATGGCCGTCTTGGGAACCATGGCAACACCCATGCCGACGCTCACCATGGCCTGCGCCTCCTGGTAGTCGTTCGCCAGGAAGCCAATGGAGGGTTCAAACCCCGCCGCCTGGGCAGACCGCCGGAGCACTTCCACCACAGGGTGCGCCTCTGCCCTGACAATCCACGACTCCTTGCTGAGTTCCTCCATGCGGACTTCCCCGCGCCCGGCAAGGGGGTGGGTGCGGGAGACGAGGATCACGGTGCTTTCCTGAAAGACTTCCGTGACCCTGATTGAATCGTCATGGAAGCGGTTCCAGGGATAGTCCCACAACAAGCACAGCCCGGTGACGCCCGACTGCAGGTCCTCCACCAGTTCGTCGAACCGCGCACTGCGCAATGACAGTCCGATGGCCGGATACCTCTTCTTGAACGCGCGGATGACCAAGGGCAGGAATGAACCGGCGAGGGTGGGAAAGGTGCCTACCGTCAACGATCCCCTCTTGAGGCCTGCAATCTGCTCCAGATCGCTGTGGGCTGCCCGCATCTGACCGACGATCCTCCGGGCATGGCCCGCCAGGACCTGGCCGGCCTCAGTGGGAACTACCCCCCGTGAGCGCCGGTTGAACAGCGGCTGCCCGACTTCCTGCTCCAGCTTCCTCAGTTGCTGGGACACGGCGGACGGGGTGTACATCAGAATGTCGGCCGCCGCGGTGATGGATCCCTGTTCGACGACCTCAACCAGCAGCGCCAGCCGTCGGATATCGAATAATTCCCGCAACTCATCGTTTAGCATCACTTCACTCTTCCACACGAAAGCTTCAACTGCTGATGGCTGGGCCTGATCCGCAGACCAACGGTGCCCGCGGAAGGTCCAGATACCTCCCACTAGCCACCCTGCATGCCATAAGCAGCAGTGACTTAAGAACCTCTACATCCTCCCTCACATATCCAACATTGTCTTCAATTGTGATCTGGCTCAATCTCGAATCAAGCCCAAGAACTTTTGAGGGCGACGGAAAGCGAGGAACAGATCATGCAGATCGAAGCGGAATGGATGCGGGGCGGGACCAGCAAGTGCTGGGTCTTCGAAACATCACGCCTGGAAGAGACCCGGACCAGCCCGGATATCCTGCTGCCCCGGCTTTTTGGCAGCCCCGACCATCGGCAGATCGATGGTGTGGGCGGGGCCAGCTCAACCACCAGCAAAGCAATGATCCTCAACCGGCCTGACGACGGAGACGTTGATGTCGAATTCACCTTTGCGCAGGTGGGAATCGAAGAAGCCGTCGTGGATTGGGGCAGCAACTGCGGCAACTGTTCAGCCGTTGTGGGCCTGTATGCCATCGAAAAGGGCTGGGTGGTGCCGCACGGGGACATCACCCGGATCGTCACGCGCAACACGAATACAGGCCAGATCATTATCCAGCGCGTGGCAACCCCCGCGGGGGCGCTGCCCATCCTTCCCCAGGCAGTGATGCCCGGGGTCCCCTTCCCGGGATACCAGGTGGGGTTGGGGTTCCAGGATCCGGCGGGCAAGACGACGGGCACGTTGCTGCCATCGGGTTCGGCAACGGACCTGGTCAAGGCTGGCGGAACCCGCTTGACCGTCACCATGGTCGACGCCGGGGCTCCGGTGGTCATACTCCGGGCCGAGGACTTGGGCCTCGTTCCGGATCGCTACGATAACTGGTCCACTGATGTGGAACCATTCCTGCCCACCCTTGAAGAGATCCGTCGTGGCGCGGCTGTCCGCATGGGGCTTGCAGCTTCACCAGGTGAAGCAGCCCGCGCCGTTCCCAAGGTCGCAATCGTGGGGCAGCCGTCCCCGGGCAGTTCCCTCGATGACCCGGCAATGGCCAGCGACGTCAACGCCATGATGCTGTCCATGGGCAAGCCCCATCCGGCCCTGGCGATCACCGGAAGCATCGCGTTGACCCTCGCCGCCCGCACGGATGGCACCATCCTCAACGCCATCACAGGGCCTGCAACCCAGCCAACCCTCCGGCTGCGGACGCCGGCCGGGGTCATCGAAACGTGGAGCGAGGAACGGAACGGATCCCTGCTGGTGGGCGTAGACCGCACAGCCCGCACCATCGCCACCACCACCATCCACCTCCCGGAGGTCATCGACAGCATGGTCGAACCCTCCTTTGCCGGCGCTACTCAATGAAGAGAGAGCAACATGACTAAAACCGCAGTAAAACCAGCTCCCGCCACCACTTCCGGAGACCGCTCCAGGCGACCGAACCGCCGTCGTCGTATCCTGCTGGTGACGGCAGCCGCGATCACCGCCCTGGGTCTGGTCGCCCTCCTGTTTGGAGGTGTCCTTTTCGACCCTTCGGCCGCCGCGGAATCGGAGCCGACCATGACCCCCACCCAGATCATCCCGCTCGTTATCCTCGTGGTGATGTTCGTGGTTGCCACCAAGTGGCCGCTCAACATCGGCGTGATGGGCCTGGTGGCCTCCTTTGGAGTCGGTTACTTCATGCTCGGTATGAACGACAAGGAGATCCTGGCAGACTTCCCGGCCAGCATCGTCCTGACGATCATCGGCGTGACCTACTTCTTCAGCATGGCGCAGAGGAACGGGTCGATCGACATCATCGTCCAGTCCTGCGTGCGGATGGTACGGGGCAAGACACTGCTGATGCCCTGGGTGTTCTTCCTCATGGCGGCGGCGCTGACGGCTTTGGGAACCTTCTCCCCTGCGGCTGTGGCTTTGCTGGCCCCCGCAGCGCTGGGCCTTGCGTATGAATCGCGCATCCATCCGGTCCTTATGGGCGCCTTCCTGATCAATGGCGCGCACGCCGGAGGTTTCTCGCCCCTTTCAGTAGCAGGGGTCCTGGTCCATGACATCGCCCTGAAGAACGGCTTCCCCATCTCCCAGGGGGCATTGTTCTCAGCCAGCTTTGCCCTGAACTTCATCCTGTCTGCACTGACCCTGGTGCTGTTCGCCCTCATGGGCAAGCTCCGCGACAAGCACGCCAACGAGTACGACGGCATGGAAACCCCGAGGGCAGGCCGTCCCAACGGCCAGCAACTCCTCACCCTGGCACTGATCCTGGCCATCCTCGTCTGCACGCTCGGTTTCCACCTGCCCATCGGCTTCGTGGCGCTGTCGGCGGGCCTCCTCCTGGCACTGGTCAACATCAAGGAGCACAAGACCTTCATTGGCGGCGTTTCCTGGTCCACCGTCCTCCTGGTGGCCGGCATGATCACCTACGTTTCGCTGCTCCAGCACGTAGGCGTTATCGATACCCTGGCTGAGCAGGCCCTGGCTTTGGGCGCACCACTGCTGATCGCACTGGTCCTGTGCTACGTGATCGGCGTCGGCTCCGCCTTTGCTTCCTCGACGGCACTGCTGACGGCCTTCATCCCCATGGCCGGTCCCCTGCTGGCCACCAGCTCACTGAGCGCTTCGGGAACCGTTGCCGCCCTGGCCATTGCCGCCACCGTGGTGGATGTCTCCCCGTTCTCCACCGATGGCGCCCTGGTCGTGGCCAACGCCCGGGAGCATGACCGCCAGCGCGTCTACCGCCAGCTCATGGTTTACGCCGGAGGAGTGGTGCTGGTTGCCCCCGCCCTGGCGTGGCTGCTCCTGGTACCCACCGGGATCATGTAGCTCCCCGGCTACCCACCACGTGCCGGACCTCATGGCCGGCAGACACGGAACGCCCTGCACTCCATCGCAACAGGACACCCGAAATACGGGCGCAGGGCACCGTATACAGCAAAGGCAGGGCGCATCACGCGCCCTGCCTTTCGCTTGCAGTTGTATCCGGCCCCGACCCGATCCATCCAGCCGCGGCTACCGCAGCGACTTGTCGTCCGGGTTGCGGGGAACCACATAGGTGCTGCCGTCGGGGCGGCGGATGGTTTCCCACTGCTGGGTCTCTGCCTGGCGCTGGGCAAGGAGCCGGCGGTTGTCCTCGGTCATTTCATGGTCGATCGAGCTGCTGTGCGCCGGTCCAAAAATGACCCGCAGCTTCCCCGTTGCGCGCATGAACTTCTGGGCGAAGGATTCCTTTGCCACCCGGATCGACTCCTCTTTTCGACGGTTCAGTACCTTCATAGTACGCTAATAGTTAGTACACTAACTAATCGATCAGCAGGAGGCATCGATGACCCTTACCAGCGAGAGTACCCAGGACACCGATGACGACCTGCTGCTCGAACGCCAGTTGTGCTTTGCCCTGACGGTTGCTTCGCGCACCGTGGTGGGCGTGTACAAGCCAGTCCTCGAGCACCTGGGACTGACCCACCCGCAATACCTGGTGATGCTCGCCCTGTGGGAGCGGAGCCCCAGGACGCTGAAAGACATCAGCGACGCCCTGCTGCACGAGCCCGCCACGCTTTCCCCGTTGCTCCGCCGCCTGGAGGAAGCCGAACTGGTAACCCGCGAGCGCGTGCCGGGCAACGAACGCGCCCTCGCCATCAAGCTCACGGACAAGGGAGCAGCGCTCCGCCGGCAGGCCACGGAGGTACCCGGCGCCATCCGCGAGCGCCTGCAGCTCAGTCGCGAAGAAGTCGCAGAGCTCCACCAGGCCATGACCGGCCTGATCGCGGCGACCCAGCGGAATGCCACCGGCTCCTAGGCGCCATTCCGGGGTTGGTGTTCCCTGCAGCTGACAAGGCGGACCGGCGGCCCGGCAGCGTAAAATGAACGTGAACCAAGGAGATTCGATGCGTCTGCGATCCGTACGTTCCGCGCTGGCGGTCCTGGCCCTGGCAGGCCTGTCGGCCACCGGACTGGCTGCGTGCACGGGCACCCCGGCGCCAGGCGGGTCCGGCAGCGCAACGTCTGCTCCGACGTCGTCGTCCAGCACTGCTGCCCCGACGCCTGGCGGGTCAAGCACCAGCACCCCTACGCAGGTGCCCACCACTCTCGGTCCGGGGGACACCGGGCCCAACCCGAGCCTCCCAGGCCCCAACCCGGTTCCCGGGCAGGGCAATGCCGAGCTGTCCATCACCGTCCTGGACTCCCCGGAGGCAGCACCCCGGAACTACACCCTGGTGTGCCAGGGCGGAACGCCGGCCGCGGAAAGCAACCACCCCACCGCTGCCGCTGCCTGCGCAGCGCTTGAGGACAACCCGGGCCTGCTGATCCCGCCCACGCCCACGGACCAGGCCTGCACGCAGCAGTTCGGCGGCCCGCAAACGGCCACGGTGACGGGTGCCGTTGACGGCACGGAAGTGACGGCCCGTTTCAGCCGCACGGACGGTTGCCAGATCGCCCTGTGGGACGCTGCCGCCGGCATCCTCGGTTCCAGCGGTGGGGCAGCTTAGCCTGCAGCACCTCCCCCAGGACCTATGGCTTGGTATGGAGGCTGCCCATCACGCACGCGTCGCCCGGTACGCTGATCCCTACCTGGCCCGCCGCTCCGCGGGGAAGAAGCATCCCGTGGAGGACTTCCTTTTCACGTACTACACGCAGAAGCCCGGCCAGCTGCTGCGTTGGCATCCGGGCGACGGCGTGGTGCTCAGTGGGGAGCGCGCCTTGGAGCGGGCGGACTGGAAGTTTTATCAAAGGCTCGACGACGGCCAGCTCGCCGCTGCGGGATTGGCGCCCGGGACGCCTGCGGTCACCTTCCACCGCGAATCGTTCCTGGACCAGCGGGCGGAAGCTGTCCGCTTCGCCGGGATCATCCTGAAGGGTACGGCGATGCGGCCGGCACAGTTTGGCTGCTTCGGGCTGCATGAATGGGCCATGGTGTACCGGCAGGACAAGTTCGACCTCCGCCACGAGTACCTGACGTTGCGACTGGGCGGTCAAGGGACGGATGAAGTGGTGGAACGGAACCGCATACGCTGCACCCATTTCGATGCCTTCCGTTTCTACACACCGGACGCCATACCCCGGAACGAGCTCACGCCCACCCGGGAGAACCAGCGGGCCATGGAGCAGCCCGGTTGCCTGCACGCCAACATGGACCTGTACAAGTGGGCCTACAAACTGGCGCCCGCGCTTCCCAGTGAACTGGTGATGGATTGCTTCGAGCTGTCGTGGCGGATCCGGACCATGGATATGCAGGCGTCCCCCTACGATCTTGCGGAATGGGGCTACCCGCCGATCAGGATCGAGACACCGCAGGGCAAGGCCGAGTACGTTGAATACCAGCGGGCTTTCGCAGCCGAATCCCAGGTTCTGCGGACCCGCGTGCTCCAGGCGGTAGGGCCGCTGTTGGAGGGCCTGCAGTCCGGGTGACATGCCCGGCTGTCCCGCCGGAGCACCCGCCGCCGCCACCAGCGAAAGGTCACCATGGATTCACCGCAGAACAGCCCGTACGACGTCGACCTGACAGTTACGCTCACAGACGCACCTGGCGCCGAGCCGAGGATGTTCCGTCTCCGGTCCGTTGACGGCGTCCTCTCCCCGGACGAAGGGTCGCTGGAATCCAACTTGCCGGACGCGCATGCGGCGCTTGCCGCCGTCGAGCAGTTCGGCGAGGAAGCCTTCTTTCCCGTGCCCCGTCCGGACCGGATCTGTACCCAGCAATACGGCGGACCGCAAGTGGCTGTGGTCCAGGGAGTGTTCCGCGGACGGCAGGTCACCAGCCAATTCAGCCGCACCGACGGCTGCGAGATCGCGCGTTGGAAGAGCCTGGCACCCTTGTTCGGCGGAACAGGCGGCTCATCCGGGGCCGCCTGAGGCATGGACGCAGCAGTGGCCGGCGGGGTCTCCGCCGGCCACTGCTGTTCTTCAGGGGAACCGGGGTTTAGCCGGCGTTGTTCTCCTGGCTCGGTTCGTCACCGCGGATCTTGCCATGGCCCTTCTTGTCCTTGGCGGGATCTTCCTGGTCGGGAACCACAGCGGCTCCGCCCGTGCTGACCACTACGGTCACGAAGGTCGGCTGGCTGGTCCCGGCAAAGGTCAGGCGTCCGATGTAGGAGCCCGGCTCCAGGCCGGTCCAGTTCAGGGCAATTGTTGACTTCTTGCCGTTGTGGAGCTTGATCGGATTCGGAGTCACGGTGGCGTTGCCCTCGTTGGCCCCCAGGACAGCCGCATCAACCGTGGCCTTGGTGGGCTGGTTGTTGGGGCTGGCGTAGAGGTTGGCGAAGATGTAGTAGTCCCCCGGCGCCGGGTTGGGCACGGTCACGGATTCACTGGCCGAGGCCGTAGCCGCCGGAAGCTGCTGCCCGGCAGGTGTCAGGACCAACATGTCGAAGTCCGCGGCTTCGTCCGAGGAGATCACAGAGAACTTGGCCAGCGCGCTGCCCTCGCCCACAGTCACCTTCTTGACGAAGTTGGAAGCGTTGGTCTCCCCGGCAAACGGACCGGGCACCAGCTCGACGGCGGAGGAGTCCGCCTTGGACAAACCATCAACCGTCACACCGACCGGCAGGTTGGTACCGGCCACGATGTTGATGGTGCCGGAACCATTGGGCCCGGTCCCGGTGAAAGCGAGGGCCTTGTCCGCAATCACCGACTGCGGACGGACCGCTATCGGCGAGGTGACGGTCTTGTTGGCGCCCTGCCAGGTCAGCGATCCCATGGCGAACTGTCCCAGGGCGGCGCTCTTGTTCTCGAACTGCACCTTGAACGTCTTCTTCTCCCCTGCCGCACCGAAGTTCAGTACCGACGGGGTGATCTTGACGTTCACGCCCGGCACGTTGGCCGTTGCGCGGTACATGCCCGGGGTCAGTGCGGTCACGGTCCTGGTGACTTCGATCTTTCCGGCCAGGTTGCCCAGGGCGAAGGACGGCACGTTCATGTCACGCGGCTGGGTGGATCCCAATCCCTCGATGCCCAGGTCAAGGCCGGTGCCCTGCACGAACTTGAGGTAGTCCTCCGTGGAGGCGTCGTAGACCAGGCCGGGGCTGAGCACCTTGGCAGGATCAACCTGGCCGGCGCCCGTGGCGAAGACATCCTTGTTCGGCTGACCGTTGGCCAGCTTCACCTGTCCGGCGGTGGTCATCATGGCTGATTTCACCGTGGCCGGGGACCACTGCGGGTTCTTGGCCAGGATCAGGGCGCCGAATCCGGCAACGTGAGGCGATGCCATGGACGTTCCGGAGAGGAAGCCGAAGTTGTCGCCGCCGGTTCCAATGGGAGACACACCTGCGAGCACGGCCACGCCCGGTGCGGATACATCCGGCTTCAGGAGGTCGGAATCAGTGGCCAGGAGCGGACCACGGGAGGAGAACCCTGCGATCTGGGGCTGCGCCTCTGCGGGCAGGCCGGTGGTGTCGCGGTTCAGCAGGTTGACGGTGATGGCCGCGTTGGCAGCCACCTTGTCCTTGATGGCCTGGGTGGCAGGCGGGTTGACGTGCACGGTGGGTACGGCGTGCTTGTCTGTGTCCAGGGACGATTCGGTGAGGTTCACCAGGATCATGCCCACACCGCCGCCGCGCAGGACCTCGGCGCTCTTAGCGGTACGGTCCACCACGCCACGGTCGCAGACAACAACCTTGCCGGCAACCTTGGCGGGGTCCAGGGACCCGGGCGCGCACAGTGCAGCACTGCCTTCGCCGCTGGCCGCCTCGGTGGAAAGTACGACGCCGGCACCGGTCACCTCACGGTTCATGATGCTCGCTCCGCGGAACTTGCTGCCATCGGAGAATTCAACCGTGCCCTGGAGTTCCTGGGAGAAGGAGGTTGCTGCAGTGGTGGTCAGCCAGGGTGCACCGTGGTTGACGGTGCTGGCCGTGGGTCCCGAGTTTCCGGCCGAAGTGGCTACGAAGATCCCCGCGGAGGCTGCCGACAGGAATGCCAGGGATACAGGATCAGTGGTGGACGTTGCCGAACCGGAGATGGAGTAGTTCAGCACATCCACGCCGTCCAGGATGGCCTGTTCGATTGCATCAACGGAGGCAGAACCGTAGCAGCCGCCCGTGGAGGGATCGGTGTCTTCCCAGCAAACCTTGTAGATGGAGAGTTTTGCGGCCGGTGCGATTCCGCTGGTGATGCCAAAGCTGCGTCCATCCACCGTCGCCTCGACGTTGGCGTTGCCGGCGGCGGTGCTGGCCGTGTGCGTGCCGTGGCTGTCCACGTCCACAGGGGAAATGCGTTCCTCGGGGGCGCGGTTTTCTTCGGGCACGGTCTCGAGGAAGGCGTCAGCGAAGTAGTGGGTGCTGAGGACCTTGGAGTTGCAGGCGCTGCCGTCGTAGTCGGCGCCCGTTCCGGTGCCGGGCTGGCATTCGCCGATGAAGGTATCGCCGTCGGCCTTCAGCATGGCGATCCTGCCATCGTCGGTGCGGTACGGAACGCCTACCTCGGGGTTGCCCGTGAGCGGGCCGACCGGTTCACCGGCGAAGAAGGGATTGGAAGGGGTGTAGCCGGTGTCGATGACACCCACCACGGTGCCCTTGCCGGCATTGTCGACGCCGCCGTACTGGGTGGCCCAGGTTCCGTCGGGTCCGCTGAGCTTCAGGAAATCCGCGGTGGAGTAGTCAGGCGCGTATTGGGTGTCGGGGGCCACCAGGAGGACCTTGGGATCCTTTGCCAGGTTGATGGCCTGGTCGGCCGTGAGGTTGGCACTGAAACCGTTCACGGCGGTGGTGAAATCACGTTGGATGGTGACGTTTTCCTGCTGCGCAATGTCCTGCTGCTGCCGCTGCAGGTGCTCTTGGTATTCCTTGACCTCGGCACTGCCGGCATCGAGCTTCTTGCCTTCTTCCGGCTTGGTGGGCGCCAGGCCGGGAGTCCCGCCGTCGTAGGTGGCCGCGGGCTTTTCGGCCAGGACAACCATGTAACGGCCGTCTTTGTAGGCGTTGGGGTCGAGGTTTTTCTTGGCCACGCCTGCCACATTCCCTGGCGCGGTCTCCGGGGCAGGAGCGGCCTGGGCCGGCAACGCCATGGAAGAGAGCAGCAACGGCAAGCCCACGGCCACGGCCGCCGCCTTCCGAAGCCCCCCGCTTCTGACGAAGCTCTTTCCTTGTGATTTCACGAGTGATTGCACCTTTCACTGGGAGGGCCAGGGCGCCATCGCCAAAGCCCGTCAACTGAAGTTGGTTGCATTTTTGACAGTTCTTGTCAATGAAACGCAACCAACCGAGTCACACAGTACAGAGTGGGAGGGGATTTCGACATACTGCACATTTTGGGAAATTTGTCTTGTCACAAAGGCCCCTCCGACACGCAGGCGCGCGGAAGGGGCGGCAACACCGGCACGTGGTGTTACCGCCCCTTCCGACCGTGTGACCCCGCCCGGTCAGCCCTTCGGGGTCACCTGCAGGCGGTCGAAGGATACCTGGACGCCGTGCTGGTCCAGGACCACGACGTCGTCGCGGCCGTTCTTGACATCGGAAGGAAGAATGAACTCCACGGTGTTGTCCGTGGTGGGAAAGATCCACCCCAGGCGATAGCTGGTCTTATTCAGGTACACGTAGTACCACTGGCCGTAATCCAGGCCCTGAAGCACCACTTTTTGGCCGTTGCGGTACTTTTCCGCCGTAGCGAATTCCACCGGTGCCGCCTGGCCTTCAAAATCCTGCACCGTGAGGACCGGCTCACGTGACGGCTGCGCGGGCTGGACAGCCAGTTCAAGGGGCTCACCCGCCACGGACGCCGTAACGTCCTTGGAGCCGTTGCTGGCCTTCACATCGAAGGACCCGGCAGGCAACGTACCCTTGGCAACGTCCTCTTCAGTCAGGACGTGGACGCGCGTGGAGGTGACAGTATCCCCGGCTGCCAGGATCGGTTCCGAGATCCCTGCCGCTGCCGCTTCCACGCCTGCCACGGCCACATTGCCGGCGTTGCCCACGGTGTACGTGTAAGTCACAGGATCACCTGCGCTTGCATACCTGTCTCCGTCGGCATCTGACCACTCGGCGGTCACCGTGCCCTCCACCTTCGGTTCACGGACCTTCAGGTCTACCTCTCCCCCGTTGATCTGGTAGCTCCTGGCACTCTGGCCCGCCGCGCCAACCTCCCAGCTGGTCAGCGGAACGAAGAAGCCCTGCGCGGCTTCTTCCGCTGTCACGGTGTGGCGGGGCGTGGAGCACTGGTAGCTCTGCCCGGCAGGCAGGGACAGGTAGCGGCAGTTGCCAGGGCCGTCCGGCAGGAAGGGGTTGAAGTTGCCGGCGGTGGGGACCACTTTTTCAGTGAGGGGGCCGGTGTTCTTCACCGTGAAGGCGTACGAGACCAGGTCACCTGCCATATAGGGCTGCGTTGCCAGGTCACGCCCGACGTCGGCGCGCGCCCCGCTGATGTCGGCCGAGACCAGCCCGTCCCGCAAGGCGACCGAAGCACCCGTGAACGATACCGTTTTGGTGAGGGACGGCGTCGTGCTTGAGGTGATGCTGAAGGCGGCTTCGGGCGTGAAGTAGCCGCGCTGGATGTCACCCGACGTGACCACGTGCTTGGCCGTGGAGCACGTATAGGTGGCTCCGGCAGCCAGGTTGTTGTACCGGCAGTTGGGCGCCGACGGCGGGAGGAACCCGGAATCGAACGTCCCCGACACCGGGACGGAGTTTGCCGTGACGTTGGATGTGTTCTTGACGGTGAAGGTGTAGTTGACGGTCTCGCCCACCTGGTAGGGGCTGGCCGCCACGTCCCGGGCCGGTGCGCCGCCACTGATGGCCACGCCCACCTGCGGTGCGACCGGCACAGTGGCCGTGAAGGTGTACTGCGAAACCCGGCCGTCCGCCGTCGTGAATGCGGCGTTTAGGTTCTGCGGGCCGCTGGCGTTGGCCGGCGCGGTGAGTGCCACATTGACGGTGGCCGAAGCGCCCGGAGCCAGGGCCGGCACCGGGACGGTGGTGGCCGACCAACCCGTGGGCGTGTAGACGGTGGCGGTGGCACCGCTGAGGGTGGTGGCTTCCTGGTTGGTCACCGTCACCGCCACCTGCCGGGTGGCTCCCGGCGCGGTAGTGACGGCCGGGACGGTGAGCGGTGCGCAGACATAGTTCAGCCAGGCATCATCGAACTGGGCGAAGGGCATGTTGTCCGTGTAGTTGCCCTCGTACAGCACCCCGAAGGCGCCGTCCTGCAGGCGGGTCACGGTGGAGTACGCGGAGAAGCCCGCCCGAATGGTGCGCACGCCGGGCCAGGTTGCGCCGTCGTCGCAGGAGACGCGGGCCGAGACGTTTTCACGGCCGGTCCTGGAGTTGGCGTTGGTGAAAATCAGCTTCTTCGCATCGGCTGAGCCCTGCGCAGCATTCGGGAACATCCTGGCGATCGCGCCGTTGTTGGCGGGATCGGGCAACTCGGTATCCTGCGTCACCGGACCATACGTGGCGCCCCCGTCCGTCGAAACCGCCACCTTGCGATACCCCTGGTTGGCGTTGTCCCGGGAGTTGAGCAGCACCCGACCATCGGAGAGTTCAACGGTCTTGTTCTCATCCATGCGGTCGCCCACGTTGGCGCCCTTCTTCCAGGTCACGCCGTGGTCATCGGAGTAGACGCTGTAGGCCTGGATCTTATTGGTTCCGTCCGGCTGGCGGACGTCACCGGCGAATTGCTGGATGAGCCGGCCCTTGTAGGGGCCGTATTTGAGCTGGATGCCTTCGCCCGACGAGGCGAAGTTGGAGCGCACGTCGCCTGCCACGGGGTTGGTTTTGCTGGTACCAGGCTTGGTGACACTGGTGATCAGCCGCGGTTGGCTCCACGTCACGCCGCCGTCCGACGACTCGATGACGGCAGAAGAGATGACGTTCCTGTCGGCGTCGTCGTTACCGAACTGACTGCCACCGAAACCCTGGTCCTTGGAGTAGACAAAGAACGCGAAGACCTTGTTGGCCTCTGCATCGTAGATGTAGGAAGGGTCGCTGTAGCCGTACTTCGGGCCGCTGGAGTCCGCGATATGTCCGGCGGCGATGACCTGGACGGGGCCCCACGTCTTCCCGCCGTCGGTACTGCGGCGCTGCACGATCGAGTTGGGGTTGGGGGCATCGGCAGCGCTGCCTGGGCGGCCGTCCCACGCCGCCAGCACCACATTGTTGCCCAGGTAGGTCAGTGCGGGGATGCGGTAGAAGAAGTTTGCGGCGGTGCGGTCGGCGGCCAGGTTGGTTTCGCTGAAGCTTCCCGGAGCCAGGGTTGGATCGCTGGGTGGAATGGGCGCCGCCTGGGCCGGCAGGCCTGGCCCGGCAACCAAGCAGGCGGCCAAGGCGCCGGCAGCGGTAATTCGTGCGAAGGAAAGTGCAGGGGATCTCAAATCCAGGGTCCTTTCGAAACGGCGGGATCGTTCAACGACGGCATTGGTGTTACGTGCCACGTCGAACGTCCTACAACCATAAGGTGTTCACCGTCACATTGCTAGGGATGACGCATGGGCGGCGCCCGGCGGTATCCAACGGGTAGCGTCGTGACCATACCCGCCGCCCTGGAGCAATGGAGCTTTTCGTGAAAATCCTCGTCCCCCACACCATTCACCTCGATCTCTCCCCGATCACGGACGAGGTGGTGACCTATCAGGTTGACCAGTCGATTCCCGACGAGCACACCGACGCCGACGTCCTGGTGGTCTGGCAAAACACTGCCGACAACCTCCGCGACGCGGCCCGGCGCCTGACCCGGCTGCGCCTGGTGCAGACCCTGGCCGCCGGCCCGGATTCCGTCCTTGCTGCGGGATTCGCCCGCAGCGTGGCCATCACGTCCGGCCGCTCGCTGCACGACGGACCGGTGGCCGAGCACGCCCTCGCGTTGGTGCTTGCCGCGATCCGGCGCCTGGACACGCTGCTGGAGGCGCAGAAGTCCACCACGTGGGACCGCGACTTCAACGTGGCGCAGTCCGCACCGGAAACCGAACAGCTTTACACGCTCGACGGCGCCAGGGTCACCATTTGGGGGTTCGGCTCCATCGCAGGGCGGCTCGCTCCGCTTTTGGCTGCGCTGGGTGCCAGCGTCACCGGCGTCGCGAATTCCGCCGGCGAGCGGTATGGCTTCCCGGTGGTCGCCACCCCGGCACTTCCCGACGTCCTGAAAACAACGGATGTGCTGATCTCGATCCTCCCGGCCACCCCCGCGACGGAAAATTCCCTGAACGCGGACATCCTGGCCGCCCTGCCCCGGACTGCCGTGTTCGTCAACGTAGGCCGTGGCGCCACCGTGGACGAGGACGCCTTGCAGGCCGCCCTGGCGGAGGGCCGGCTCCGGGCGGCGGCGCTGGACGTCACCAAGACGGAACCATTGCCTTCGCACTCCCCGCTATGGGCCACCCCAAACCTGATCATCACTCCCCACGTTGCCGGCAACCGCCCCAAGGGTTCATCCGCGCTGGTCCTGGCCAACGTGGCCGCACTCAAGGAAGGCCGGGAGTTGACCAACCAGGTGGCCGGTCCGGCGCTTTAGGCACTTACCATTGCACGCAGATAGTAAGCATGCTTATGGTGGGCGGGTCCATTCGGCGAAATGCGCACCCTACGTCTACAACAGCGGCAACCTCGTTCTTGACCTGCTGTACAACCTGATGCTGGAGTCCACGGGACGGCTCCAGAAGTGCCGGATCTGCGAGATGACGGACAACAAAACAGCCCGCTCCACCATCGCGTACCTGATCGTCCGCGACCAAGCGCACGAGAACGCTTATGCCAAGGCCTTGGAAAGCCTGGGGGTCAACTGGGGCAAGGTCCTGCCCATCCCCAAAACCAACGCAGAGCAGTTCCCGGAGGTGAAGAGGTTGCTGGACATGGGACTGCAAAGCATCCAGTACACGTTCAGCGCCGATAACCAGAGCGAGGCGGGCAAGCTGTTCCGGGGCGCGTCACCATCCAACGACGGAACCGAACTGACCACGGATGTCATGCCCGACGGCTTCCCGATCACCATGTCGCCTGAGCGCAAGGAGGAGTTCGCACCCGGGCTGGACCCGGAACTCCTGGCACTGATCCAGGCCACCGCGGAGCAGGAGCTCAGGGATGCAGACAGTCCCGCGCAGGCGAAGTAGCCGGTAGCAGCAAAAGAGCGGCACACCCCGTGGGTGTGCCGCTCTTTTGTCCGTTGCTTGCTTGCCGGTCAGGCGTGCTCGTAGGTCAGGCAGTCAGCGGCTTCGGCGCCGGGTCCTACCCTGACATCGTGGGCCTCGCACATGAGGTTGTTGTTGTGTACGCACTCAGAGCGCTGACAGGCTCCAACGTGCGCGAGAACCTTGGGCAGTCCGCCCATCCGGGTGGTGTCGATGAACGTGGCGCAGGAAGCGTGGTCCTGGGTACCGCCGATCGTGATACCGAATGCAGTGCAGCCATCATGGTTGAATCCGCAGCTGCCAACACTACAGGCGGATACTTCGGCAATGTGGTCGGTCATTGTTCCTCCTGGTAGGGCCTTGGGGGGTGCTCAAACCCCGCGTGTAATCCCAAAGTACGCCGGATCTGCGCGGTTTAACCCGTTTGATTAGCGCATTTGTACGTGTGCTAATCGCCCCCAAAACTACCTCCGACGCGCTCCACGCAGGGCTTCGCTGATTTTCGCGCGGGTTTCCGCATCCAAGGGAGGTGTGACCATGCGGTCCCGGGCTGCCCTGTCCGCCAGGATTTTCTGCAGCACCATGCGCCCCAGCCCGGCAAAGACCGCCGCCCCCACCACACCCAGAACCATCGACTTCGGCTTCCCGCTCATGCCGCAATCCTAGTGGCATTTTGGGCCGGACCGGCGGGGGCTGCTCGCGGAATCGCGCTGAATAGGGTATGTGGGCTACTCCCGGTAGGATAGATGTGCAAGCTCGCGGAGCGCCCCCACACCGTTTCAGGACACCGTTTTCAGGACACAGTTCGAACGCGGCTGAACGGCGTGAGACGGCACCCCTCCGCGGCAGCCTTGTTTAAAGGTTCACCCAACTCACGCACAGGAGTTACCGGATGCCCCGGATCGTCGTTGACGTCATGCCCAAGCCCGAGATTCTGGACCCCCAGGGGAAGGCCATCGTGGGTGCACTGCCCCGCCTCGGCTTCAACAGCTTCAGCGCAGTCCGCCAGGGCAAGCGCTTCGAACTGACCGTCGACGGCGAGGTGACCGATGCGATCCTGGCCCAGGCACGCGAGGCTGCTGAGACGCTGCTCTCCAACCCGGTGATCGAGGACGTTGTCAACGTCGAGGTCGTCGAGGCCTGAGATGACTTCAATCCCCCTGATTGGCGAGGCCGTGGCCGTCGCCGCAGAGCCCCGCTTGGCAGGCGCCAAAATCGGCGTCGTCACCTTCCCCGGCACCCTGGACGACCGCGACGCCGCCCGGGCAGTACGGCTTGCAGGCGGCACGGCGGTTTCGTTGTGGCATGCTGACGACCACCTGGGCGATGTTGACGCGGTCATCATTCCCGGCGGTTTCTCCTACGGCGACTACCTGCGCGCCGGCGCCATTTCGCGCTTTGCACCGTTGATGTCCAAGATCATTAAGGCTGCAACAGGTGCTGCATCCTCTAATCCTTTGCCGGTCCTCGGTATTTGCAACGGCTTCCAGATCCTGACCGAATCGCACCTGCTGCCCGGTTCCATGATCAAGAACGACCACCTGAAGTTCATCTGCCGTGACCAGGTGCTGCGGGTGGAAAACGCCAACACCGCATGGACGGTGGACTACCAGCAGGGCCAGGAAATCACTGTGCCGCTGAAGAACCAGGACGGCCAATACATCGCCGACGAGAAGACCCTCGATGCCCTGGAGGCAGAGGGCCGCGTGGTGTTCCGCTACGTGGGCTTCAACCCGAACGGTTCCCGCCGCGACATCGCCGGCATCTCCAACGCCGCGGGCAACGTGGTGGGCCTCATGCCGCACCCCGAGCACGCCGTTGAGGCCGGCTTCGGTCCGGAAGCACTCGATGGAGCAGCTTCGGACACTGACGGCCTCGGTTTCTTCACCTCCGTTTTGACCAAGATTGTGGGAGGCGACAAGTGACCACTGAGACCACCAAGAAGTTCAACATCGATACCGTTGAGCACGCTGCCAAGACCCCGGACACGGAACTGCCCTGGGCCGAACTGGGCTTGAAGCAGAACGAATTCGACGAGATCGTCAAGGTCCTGGGCCGCCGCCCCACCGGCGCGGAACTGGCCATGTACTCGGTCATGTGGAGCGAGCACTGCTCGTACAAGTCCTCCAAGAACCACCTCCGCCAGTTCGGCGAGAAGGTTACCCCGGAGATGAAGAAGGACATGCTGGTTGGCATCGGTGAGAACGCCGGCGTGACCAACCTCGGCGACGGCTGGGCCGTAACCTTCAAGATCGAGTCGCACAACTCGCCCTCGTTCGTGGAGCCGTACCAGGGTGCCGCCACAGGCATCGGCGGAATCGTCCGCGACATCATCTCCATGGGCGCCCGCCCGGTTGCCGTGATGGACCCGCTGCGTTTCGGCGCCATCGACCACCCGGACACCGCGCGCGTCATGCACGGTGCCGTTGCCGGCATCGGCGGCTACGGCAACTGCCTCGGCCTGCCGAACATCGGCGGCGAGATGGTCTTCGACTCCGTCTACCAAGGCAACCCGCTGGTCAACGCACTGGCCGTGGGCGTCATGCGCCACGAGGACATCCGCCTGGCCAACGCTTCCGGCAAGGGCAACAAGGTGGTCCTCTTCGGTGCCCGCACCGGCGGCGACGGCATCGGCGGAGCCTCGGTCCTCGCGTCCGAGTCCTTCGACGACACCAAGCCGTCCAAGCGTCCCGCCGTCCAGGTGGGCGACCCCTTCGCCGAGAAGGTGCTCATCGAGTGCTGCCTCGAGCTCTTCAAGGGCTCCCTGGTGGAAGGCATCCAGGACCTCGGTGCCGCCGGTATTTCCTGTGCAACGTCCGAGCTCGCCTCCAACGGTGACGGCGGCATGCAGGTTGAACTGACCTCCGTTCTTCTGCGCGACCCCACGCTGACCCCGGGCGAGATCCTCATGTCCGAGTCGCAGGAACGCATGATGGCAATCGTCACGCCGGAGAACGTGGAAGCGTTCGAGGCCGTGATGGACAAGTGGGCCGTGGAGTACTCCTGGTTGGGTGAAGTGACCGACACCGGCCGCCTCATCATCACCTGGGAAGGCGAAGTAATCGTCGACGTCGATCCCCGCACCGTTGCGCACGACGGTCCGGTCTACGACCGCCCGTACGCCCGCCCGGAATGGCAGGACTCGGTACAGGCCAACTCCTTCACCGGTTCAGTGGAAGACGCCGGACGCCCGGCTGCCCCGTCCGAGTTGGCCGCGGCCGTCACCGAACTGGTCGCCTCGCCGAACATGTGCAGCAAGGCCTGGATCACCAAGCAGTACGACCGCTACGTTGGCGGCAACACTGCCATGGCCTTCCCGGACGATGCCGGCGTGGTCCGTGTTGACGAAGAGACCGGCCTGGGCGTTGCCCTCGCCACCGACGCCAACGGCCGCTACACCTACCTGGACCCGTACCAGGGTGCACAGCTGGCGCTGGCCGAGGCCTACCGCAACGTCGCCACTTCCGGCGCCGTTCCCATGGCCGTCAGCGACTGCCTGAACTTCGGTTCCCCCGAGGACCCGGACGTCATGTGGCAGCTCGCCGAAGCCATCCGTGGCCTCTCGGATGCCTGCATGGAGCTTGGCGTCCCGGTCACCGGCGGCAACGTCTCCCTGTACAACCAGACCGGCACCACGCCGATCCACCCCTCCCCGGTGGTGGCAGTCCTCGGCAAGCTCGACGACGTCGCCCGCCGCACGCCGTCGGGCTGGCGCGAAGATGGCCAGGCCATCTACCTGCTCGGCACCACGGCTGCTGAACTGGATGGTTCCGAGTGGTCCAACCTCCGCGGACACCTCGGTGGCCAGCCGCCGAAGGTGGACCTCGCCGCCGAGCGTGAACTGGGCGAGATCCTCATCAACGCCTCCAGGGACGGCATGGTGGACGCCGCGCACGACCTCTCCGAAGGTGGCCTCGCTGCCGCTTTGGTTGAGTCTTCGCTGCGCTACGGCGTGGGTGCCCGCATCGCGCTTGAGGAACTCATGGAACGCGACGGCGTGGACCTGTTCACTGCCTTGTTCTCCGAGTCCCAGGCACGTGCAATCGTCTCCGTGCCGCGCTCCGAGGAAGTCCGTTTCAAGGACATGTGCACCGCCCGCGGCTTCGCCCACCTCCGGATCGGCGTGGTTGACGCTGCCGGCGGGAAGCTGGAGATCAACGGCGTGGACGAGCTGTCCCTGGACGCCCTCCGTGAAGCCCACGAAGGCACCCTGCCGAAGTACTTCGGCTAGGAACAGTCAGCAGAAACCCCCGGCACTGACGTCAGTGCCGGGGGTTTTTACTATGCGGGCCAGGTTTCCTGCTGCGCCAGTTGCGCCGTGAAATCCGTTTCCGGAAGCGGCCTGCCAAAGTAGTAGCCCTGCCCGCTGGTGCAACCGATGCTGCGCAAGGCCTCGGCCTGTTCAGCGGTCTCGATGCCCTCCCATACGCCGTCCAGCCCGCAGGATCGGATGACCTGCTGGATCGCGGCCAGGAAATCCAGCTGACCTGGTTCCTTGCAGAGGTCCCGGACAAACTCCCGGTCTACTTTCACCCGGTCCACCGGGAGCTTGCGGAGGTAGCCCATGGACGAGTACCCGGTACCGAAGTCGTCGATTTCCAGTCCGACGCCCAGACGGTGCAGGCTGAGCAGGGTATAGCGGTCCAGTTCGTTGTTCTGGATGATGGCGCTCTCGGTGAGTTCCAGGACCAGGGCTTCGGGTTCGAGGCCGGCCGCGGCCAGGGCCTCGCGCACGTCGTCGCCGAACTCCAGGCTTTGCAGGTCCGCGGCTGAGACATTGATGCGCATGGTGAAATGATGGCCCGCGGTGGCCGGGTCGTCACGCCACTTCCGGAGAGTGCGAACGGCTGTCCGAAGAACCCAGCGGCCCAGCTCGGCGATGAGCCCCGTGGATTCGGCGACCGGAATGAACTGGTCCGGCATGATCAGCCCATGCACCGGGTGCTTCCAGCGGACCAGCGCTTCAGTGCCCTGCAGGCGTCCCGTTTCCAGGTCAACGATCGGCTGGTAGTAGAGCACCAACTGGTCCGAACGGATCGCGTCCTGGAGTTCTGTTTCGATCTGGCGCTGCAGCTGGCGTGCGTGGAGCATGGCGGGCTGGAATGCCTTGAGCTTGTTGCGTCCCTCGGCCTTCGATTCCTCCACGGCCATGCCGGCTTCCTGCAGGAGATCGGCGGCCCGGTGATCCGGCTCCGCGACGCGCAAACCCATGCTGGCGCCGCAGCGGAAGCTGCCCTCGCCGACGTCGATGTTTGGTTCCAGCGCCGCCAGGATGCGGTTCCCGACGGCGGTCGCCCGGCTCAGTGGCGTAGCGGGCAGAAGGATCGCGAATTCGTCGCCGCCCAGGCGGGTAACGACGTCGTCCTCCCTCACTGCCGAGCGGATGCGGGCCGCAACGGCGATCAGGATCTGGTCGGCTGCCTCGTGGCCGGCGGCCTTCCGGAGAGACCTGAATCCGTCCAGCTCGAGGAGCAGCAGGGCAGGTGCACCCGCCCCCTCCGAGGCTGCTTCCTTCGCCTTGAGGTACGCGTCCACCAAGGCGAGGCGGTTGCCCAGGCCCGTCAAGGGATCGGTCAGGGATTCCCTGGACTGCTGCTGCCGGCGGGCCTCATGGAGTTCACCCATCAGGGCATGGACCTGCCCCTCCAGCAGACGGATGCGGGAGTCGGCATCAAGGGATCCATGGCCGGTCTGGGAAAGCGCCGGTTCAAAAGTGCTCAAGTAAGTTCCAAGCGTCGCAAGGTGTCGTCCACAACGGTTTTTGGCTTGGCCATGGGGTTGCTGCGCTCGTCCATGAAAAGCCGGTAGGAGGCGACGTCCAGACGCCCGTCCCTCACCACCGATGTCCCCGAACGGTAAACATGGTTCAACCAGGACCCGCCGAGGATCGCTTCGATCCAGGCATCGCATTCGGCCAGGGACAACTGGACACGGCTGCCGGTGCTGCGTCGATGCCCGGCGATGGAAACCGTAATGCAACTGCCAAGGAGGCCTTTGTCAGCGGTGAACCATGCCAGGCCTTCCACGTCCCCCACAATGGTGAGGTTCGCGTTGCCGTCCTCCACCGACTGCACCGGGCCCATCCGGACCGATCGCCGGGCCGCGTTGAGCGCGGTCGGTGTACCGGCCTGGTAGGGCGGGCTGGTGATGTCCTGGCGGAAACTCGCCAGTTCCTGCGTGTGCTGGACCTGGATCCTGGTGGTGAGTTGTGTGGTGGTCATGGTTTTCCCCCGTCGGCGATGGTGGCCGCACCCAGGCGGTCCGCTCCTACAATCCGGTTTCTTCCTTGTGATTTGGCGCTGTACAGGGCGGCATCTGCCACCTCGATCATGACGTTCAGGTCAGCTCCGGCCGGAATGCTGGAGGTGACCCCGTAACTGATGGTGGGGAAGGCGTGTCCTTCCGGCACCTCGGCGGTGGCCATGCGGCGGCTGATTTCCGCGGCGATGTCCTCCGCCCGGTCCTGGGTGGCACCGGGCAGGAACAGGATGAATTCCTCCCCGCCGTACCTGCCGATCAGGTCCGTGGAGCGTACCGAGGCCGTGCAGGCCTCGGCAAAGGCCTTCAGTGCGGCGTCGCCGGCGCGGTGGCCGTGTTCGTCGTTGACCAGCTTGAAGTGGTCCAGGTCCGCCAGGACTACCGCGGCACCTGAATTGGCGGCCCTAAGCCGGTTGAGTTCCGAGCCGGCGAGTTCCAGGAACGTGCCCCGGTTCAGGAGGCCGGTCAGATGGTCCCGGCTGGCCCTCTCGCGCAGGCCCCTGATCAGGTGGTCGCTGCTGAGCGCCGTCATACTGAACGACACCGTCACCAGGAGCACCAGGGACACCAGGCCTGACGGGCCCGGCCCGAACCATGAGGTGAAGAGGTGGCTTCCCGGCCCTTCCAGCGCGTACACGGTCCAGCGGCCGAGGTAATAGGTTGCCAGCAAGCCCGCGGCCACCGACAGCGCCTTGTGCACCTGCGACTGGGCTGCCTCGATGAACCACAGGTCACGCGCCGCCAGCCCGATCCCCAGCGCCATCATGGCCAGGTAGACGAAGCCTCCGGACCATACATTGGACGCCGGGTTTTCCAGCATGGAGGCAACCGCGGTGACGGCTGGGCCCAAGGCCAGCTGCCAGGGAGTGGCTTTGAGGTCGCGCAAGGTCCGGGCGCCGGCAAAGACGCTGAAGGCTCCGGCCACCACCAGGACGTTGCCGGCGGGGTTGGCCCAGATCTGGTGGGGCGTGCCGTTGAGGAGGAAGGCGGCGTTGCCCAGCATGAACTCCAGCAGTGCGACGCTCCACCACCCCGCGTACGGCGAACGGGTGCGGCGGTAGGACAGGCAGAACAGGACCAGCAGTGTCACTGTTACCACGCCAAGGGCAACTCTTACTGAAAACGCATCGAGCACCATTGATCGCTCCTGCCACGTGGTCCCACGCCAATTTCTAACATGTCAGGGCTCCTGTCAACGCAGCGCCTTTCCACGCATTGGACGTGCCGGGAACCTTGTAATATCCGCGGATTTCATAGGTCCAGGTACCAACCAACTGGATTCCGGAGGTATAAGTCCTTCCGGATGATTTGCTGAGGTCACCGGTGAACTCCAGAGCACCGCTGCGGTTGTACAGCTTGATTTCGTGGTAATTGGTGCGCGGCACCTGGTCGAAGGAGTTGACCACTACCGTCGCCTTGAGGCCGAAGGTGGAACGGGTCATGTGCACGTCGGCAGCGGCCGGTGCAGTGATCCGCAGGGCGCTATAGTGCGGCGCTTCGCTCCGGGTGTCCGAGAAGGCGGCAAACGCACCTGCCGGCGCCATCAGGCATGAACCAGCGACGGCGGCAGAGGTCGCCACGGCGCGCCAGGTATGGTTCCTGTTCATGCCGCCCGCCCCCTTAGCTGCTACCGGCTTTGCCCGTGGTTTCAGTGTGGTGGCTGCGGCTCAACCCTGCTGCGGCGTTTCCTCAAGATTCGATCAAGAAAACCCTGCGGCAGGCCGGTTCATAATAGGACCATGTGGATTGGGTGGATCGAATTCGATGTCCTTCTGGGCGACGTCCACAGCCTGAAGGAGAAGCGGTCCCTGGTTCGGCCGCTCGTTGCTGAACTCAAACGCCGTTTTGACGTTTCCGCCGCCGAGACGGGACTGCAGGACCAACACCGCAGGGCGATGATCGGTGCGGCGATGGTGTCTGCCGACCACGCCCACGTCACGGAGGTCCTGGACGCCGTGGAACGCTTGGTGGCGGCGCGTCCCGAGATTGAACTGCTGACTGCGCGGCGGCGGGACCTCCACAGCGAAGACTAGCTGGGCGTTCAGTAACCTATGACGGCCAACCTGGTGGAGTCGAGGTGTGCGTCGATCGCCTGGTGGGCTGCCTCCAGGCTGCGGCTGCGGAGGGCATCCACAATCAACTGGTGTTCCCGGAGGACGTCCCCGGCCCTGTCTGTTCCCCGGGTGACCGCGCGGACACCGATTCTGAGCTGCCGCTGCCGCAGCGATGAGTAGAAGTCCGCCAGGATGGGGTTGCCCCCGGCGCGGACCATCTGCGTATGGAACTCGGTGTCCAGCTCGATGAACCTGGCAGGGTCGTCTTTGGCCTCGTGCTGCTGGTCAATGATGTGCTGGAAACTATCGATCTGCCCCTCGGCCATGCCCTCAAGGGCCAGGACGGCCCACTTTTCCACCACAGACCGTGCCTGGAGGATGGCGCGCACATCCGGGTCCGAGATCGGCGGCACGTAGGCCCCCTTGTGGGGAATCCTCTTGACGAAACCCTCCGCTTCAAGCCTGAGGAGCGCTTCCCTGACAGGCGTGCGGGAAGTGCCGGTCGTTTTCGCCAGGACTGCCTCGTTGAGGAACGTCTCTTCCTCCCGGGGCAAGGCGGCGATGTAGCTTTGCATCCACTGGTAAGCCACGTCGGGCTGCGACTGCGCAGCTGGTGTCATCTGGATCATGGAGAGCCTTTCTCGCGAAGCCCAGTATACGAGTTGCATTCAGCCATACTCGCTATAGACAGGTTGTATACAACTAGTCTACAGTGATGTTCCAGTGATTCAACTCACTGCCCGGAACCCCTCATCTCCGTGGAGACCGGCTCCCCCTGAATGCCGGCCCACCCGCAAAAGGATCCCCACCATGACCGATTTGAAGAAAGCAGAACTGAGGCAGCAAAAGCACTCGAGCCTCCCCGTAGTTGCTGCTTCGAGCCTGGCCGGCACCGCCGTGGAATGGTACGACTTCTTCCTCTACGGCACTGCGGCAGCACTGGTTTTCAACAAGCTCTTTTTCCCCACCGACGATCCCCTGGTAGGCACCATGCTCGCGTTGGGCACGTTCGCCGCCGGCTTCCTGGCCCGGCCCCTGGGCGCCATTGTCCTTGGCCACTTGGGTGACAAACATGGCCGCAGGGCCACGCTGGTTGCAAGCCTCATGCTCATGGGTGTTGCCACCACCCTCATCGCTTTCATTCCCGCCTATGCCGCGATCGGCATCGCGGCGCCCTTGCTGCTCCTGCTCCTGCGCCTCGTCCAAGGGTTTGCGCTGGGTGGCGAGTGGGGCGGCGCGGTCCTCCTTGTCTCCGAGCACAGCAACGACAGTGCACGGCGTGCCTTCTGGTCCTCGTGGCCGAACATGGGCCCGCCACTTGGAAACCTCATGGCCGCAGGTGTCCTGGCCATCCTGGCCGCCACCATGCCGGAAAGTGACTTCCTGGCATGGGGTTGGCGGATCGCTTTCGGTCTCTCCGCGCTGCTGGTAGTCATTGGTTTGGTATTGCGTCTTTACGTCCAGGAGACACCGCTGTTCAAGGAAGCACAGCGGAAGCGCGAAGCCACGGCCGCCAGCGAGCGCAAGATGCCCCTCGCCATCCTGTTCCGCCGGAACTGGCGGGAAATCCTGATCGCCACAGGCAGCCGAATGGGCGAAAACGCGGGCTTCTACATCTACTCGCTGTTCATCATCACCTACGTCACGCAGATCATGGGACTGCAGCGGCAGACGGGCCTCACCGCCGTCATGATCGGCCAGGCCGTCGCAGTCGTCGCCATCCCTGGCTTGGCCCTGTACGCAGACAAAGTCGGGCGCAAGCCCATCATGATCGGGGCTTCCGTAGCCACAGTTATCTGGGCCTTTGCGTTCTTCGCCCTGCTGAACACCGGCCAGGTCTGGGGAATCATCGCCGCTGCCGTCGGAGGCCTGCTGATCTTCGCAGCCTACAGCTCCGTGATCGGCGCCTTCTTCTCCGAACTCTTCCCCACCGATGTGCGGTACAGCGGAACTTCAGTGGCGTACAACCTCGCCTCCCTGATTGCCGGCTCGCTGTCCCCGATCATCGCACTGGCTCTGTACAGCGCCTTTGGCACCGGGTACGCGATCGGCATCTACCTCGCGGCGATGGGCCTGGTCTCCATGGTCTCCGTGATGTTCGCCAAGGAAACCAAGGACCTGCGGCTCAGCGACCTGGACGACCAGCCAAGCAACGCAAAGTAAGGAACCCACGAATGAAAATCGCACTCGTCCAAGTGGCCAGCCCGGACAACGAAAGCCGCGGGGAACGCCTCGAACGGGTCGAAGCCCTGCTCCGGACCATCAAGGGCGCCGAACTGATCGTGCTCCCGGAACTGTGGAGTGCCGGGTACTTTCACTTTGACCAGTACCAGGACCTTGCGGAAACAGTGGCGGGGCCAACGGTTTCCATGTGCTCCCGCGTAGCCAAGGACCTCGGCGTACACCTCCACATCGGAAGCATCGTGGAGGCCGGTGAGGACGGAGAACTCAGCAACACCTCCATCCTGCTGGGACCGGACGGCAGCGTGGTCCACACGTACCGCAAGATCCATGTCTTTGGCTACAAGTCCAAGGAAGCCGCCCTGCTCACAGCGGGGACATCATTGCCCGTGGCGGAACTTCCCTTCGGAACCACTGCCGGCATCACCTGCTATGACCTGCGGTTCCCGGGCCTGTGGATGGAGCTGAGCAACCGTGGCGCCGAGATCGTGATTGTTCCGGCCGCGTGGCCGGCAGCGCGGCGGGAACATTGGCGGCTGCTCACCTCTGCCCGGGCCGTGGAACACCAGATCTTCGTGATCGCCTGCAACGCCACCGGCACCCAGGAAGGCGTCGAGCTCGGTGGCCACAGCCGGGTGGTGGACCCCTCCGGGAACGTCCTGGCTGAGGCCAACGAGGACGAATCGGTGGTTTTGGTGGAGATCGACCCAGCCCAGGTCAGCACTGTCCGCAAGGAATTCCCCGTCATCAACGACCGCCTCGCGGCCTACGACTCTTTGACCCTCTAAGGAGAAACCCATGCAAACCAACAGGCACGTCCCCCTCACCTTCAGGGTGGTGGGAACAGACAAGACGATCACGGTGGCGGACTTCCACGCGGTGGTGGCAGGCTACACCGGCCGCGATCCCGAGGCGGTGCAGCACCACATCGACGAGCTCGCGGCCATCGGGGTCGCTCCGCCGCCCGAGGTTCCCATGTTCTACCGCATGGACGCGGACCTCTTTGAGACCTCGGGTGAGCACGAGGCCTCCGACAATCTCACCTCCGGCGAAATCGAGCCGCTGTACATCCGCCATGAGGGCAAGTTCTACCTCGGCATCGGTTCCGACCACACCGACCGTGACATCGAGGCCGAGGACATCGGCGATTCCAAGCGTGCTTGCCCCAAGCCCGTCGCCGGTGAGGTGCTCGCCGTCGACTCCTTGGAAGAGCTGGACCTGGACCAATGCACGGCCCGCTCCTGGGTGGACGGCGGGCTGTACCAAGAAGGTTCGCTTGCAGGCCTGCGTAAGCCGGCTGACGTCGTCGAACGCCTTCTGGCGCGAACGGACATCGGTGACGCCGACTTCCTGTGCCTTGGGGGCACCCTCCCGCTCCTGAACGGAAAGTTCATTGACGGAACTTCCTGGAAGTTGGAGCTCTCGTTCCCGAATGGGACCACCATTGAACATAACTACAAAATCAAGAAAGGCTCACTCTGATGAGGACCGGAAAGCAGTACCTGAAGTCCCTGAATGACGGCCGGACGGTGATCCTCGACGGCGAGGTTGTCCCGAACGTCCTGGAGCACCCGGCGTTCGCGAAAGTCGCCCACACCATGTCCGAACTGTTCGACATCGCCGCCGACCCGGCCAACGGCATGCAGTTCCACTCGGACGAAATCGACGGTCCCGCAAACCGTACCTTCGCAGCTCCGCGCAGCCAGGAGGAACTTGTCCTGAGGCGCCAGGCCATCGAAAAGTGGGCCAAGCACACCCACGGCTGGGTTGGCCGCAGCCCGGACCACGTTGGCACGTTCTTCGCTGCATTCGGCTCGCACCCGGACGTCTTCGCCAACGAGGAACGCGACTTCGCCGGCAACGTGGAGCGGTACTACAAGAAGGTCCTGGCCGAGAACCTGTACCTTTCCTACGCGATCATTCCCCCGCAGGTCTCCCGGGCAACCACCGCCTCAGGTTGGGAAGGCGACTACCTGCAGGTCGGCGTCGTGCGTGAAACCGAGGAGGGCATAGTTGTCCGCGGTTCGCAGATGCTGGCCACCGGCGCCGCAATCGCCGACGAAGTCTTTGTCACCTGCATCAAGCCGCTCGGACCGGACGATGTGGACTTCGCCGTCAGCTTCGCCATCCCGGTGGCGACCGATGGCCTCAAGCTGTACTGCCGCCGCCCGTTCGCACCGGCTGCCACCAGCGACTTCGACTACCCGCTCACCAGCCACTACGACGAGCCCGATGCCCTGGTGGTGTTCGACGACGTCCTCATCCCGTGGGACCGCGTGTTCATCAACCGGAACATCGATACCCTCCGCCGCCAGTTCTTCGACACCGGCGCCCACGCCCTCGGCAACTGGCAGGCCCAGATCCGGTTCTCCACCAAGCTGAAGTTCATCGCCTCGGTGGCCCGCAAGGTCACGCAGGTCAACGGAACGGACAAGATCCCCGGCGTGCAGGAAAAGCTCGGCGAGCTCGCCGCCATCGTCCAGTCGGTTGAGTCGGCGGTCCTCGCCGCCGAATACACGGCGACAACCGACGACGCCGGGATGCGGGTTCCGGGGAAAGCGGCACTGTACGGGGCCATGGGCCTGCAGTCCGAAACCTACCCCCGCGTGATCTCCATCCTCCGCGACCTGGTGGGTGGCGGCGTACTCCAGCTGCCCTCGAGCGTTGCGGACATGACCAGCAGCGTGACCCGTCCGGACATGGAACGCTACGTCCAGTCCCCCGGTGTTGCCAGCGAGGAACGTGTGAAGCTCTTCAAGCTGGCCTGGGACATCATCGGCTCGGAGTTCGCCGGCCGCCACCAGCAGTACGAGATGTTCTACGCCGGGGCACCGTTCGTGGTCCGTGGCGCCTACACCTACCGGAACTACGGCTACGACGCACTGGTGGCCGAGCTGGATACGTTCCTTGGCTCGTACGGCATCAACTCGCAGACGGAAGGGATCTGACCATGGCCAAGCCGGAATTTGAGTTCACCCCCACGGACTCGGTGGAGTTCGCACCCTGCAACCCCCACATCGAGGGCCTGTCCGAGGCCATCCTCGCCCGGGATTCGGACAACGACAGCGTCACCAGGATCCTGAAGTTCGAACCAGGTACGGACACCTCCCCCAACGGCGTGCTGACCCACGATTTCTGGGAAGAGGTCTTCATTTTCGAAGGTTCGTTCGTGGACCAGCGGCTCGGCAAAACCTTCAAGGCCGGCGACTGGGCCACCCGTCCCCCGGGCATGGAGCACGGCCCGTGGGTTTCCGAGAACGGCGCCAAGATGTTCGAGGTCCGGTACTACACCGATCCGGCGCAAACCGGGCGGAGGAACTGACATGAGCCTCGCACCGCTTTTCACGGTTCCCGATGCCATGGGCATGCGCCGCGCCATGGGCCGCTTCCTCACGGGTGTCGCCGTGGTGACCACCAAGCACGAGGACGAGCTTTACGGGATGACCATCAGCTCGCTGACGTCCATCAGCCTTGAACCGCCCATCCTCATGATTTCGCTGAACTTCGGCACCCGTACCGGCGATGCCCTGATGGAGAGCGGCAAGTTCGCAGTCTCGATTCTCGGGTCCAAGCAGGAGTCGATCGCGCGACGGTTCGCAGTGCGCGGCGGGAACCGCTTCGACGAGGGCGATTTCGACGTCACCGAGAGCGGCTTGCCGGTGATCAAAGGCGCCCTGGCCCAGGCGGACTGCACGGTAGTGCAAAAGTACGACGTCGGCGATCACCAGGTCTTCTTCGGACAGGTCACCACCTGCCGGGACCGGGACGGCGAAGTGCTGGCGTTCAAGGCGGGCCGCTTCGGTTCGTTCAGCGACTTCGGCCACGCCGAGATTCCCTGGATGTTCTAGCGGGCCTCAGTGGCTGCGCCTCCAGCACCAACTTTGGCGCGCGAACGCCCCCGACACGCCCATAGCAAGGCGTGTCGGGGGCGTTTCGCGTTCAAAGTGGGTGGTGGCGGTACAGCCTAGGCGATGGTCAGTTCGCCCATCCGGTCCCAGCCGGTTCCCTCGATCTGGCGGCTGACAATGTACGGAGTCGCTGCCAGCGCCTGGGGCATGTCGGCCATGGCTTTCTTGAAGTGTTCGCTGGTGACATGGGCTTCAGCAGCGTCATCCTGGAAAGCTTCCACCAGGACGAATTCGTTGGGGTCGTCCACGCTGCGGGACCAGTCGAACCAGAGATTGCCCGGTTCCTTGCGGGTGGCTTCGGTAAAGTCGGCCACCAGGTCCAGCCAGCGCTCGGACCATTCGGGCTTGACGGGGAACTTGACCACAATGAAAATCACGGGTTGTCGCCTTTCGTTGAACTGCAGATCCTTCCCATTCTGTCACTGCCGTTAAATGCCCGACGGCGGTCCGCACCTTAAGGTGCCGGCCGCCGTCGAACGCTGTTTTGGCTTGGTTGTGCTACTTCCGGGTCCTGCCTATTTGGAGGTCCCCTGGGACACCGAACCCTGCAGCTGGCGCTGGAAGATCACGTAGACGATCAACACGGGAATCACGGTGACGCTGACCGCGGCAAACAGAGCACCGTAATCAACCGCATACCCCATCTGGCCTGCAAAGGCTGCCAGCTCCTGGGAGAGGACCCTGGGCCCGGCGGCGTTGATGGAGACGGGGATGAGGAACTGGTTCCACAGGCCCAGGAAGTTGAAGATGGCTACCGATGCCAGGCCGGGCTTGGCCATGGGAAGCATCACCTGGAAAAAGGTCCGCCACTCTCCTGCACCGTCCAGGGCCGCGGCTTCGGTGATCTCGTGCGGCAGGGATTTGAAGAACGAGAACAGGAAGAAGACCGTGAAGGGCAGGGCGAACCCGACGTACACGATGATCAGGCCGGGCAACGTGTTGAGCAGGCCCATGTTCCTCAGGACGAAGAACAGGGGAACCATGGCCAGGAAGATCGGGAACGTCAGTCCGGCGAGCATCAGGTAGTAGATGGCACGGCTGCCCGGGAAGGTGTAGCGGGCCAAAACGTAGGCGCACATGGCGCCGAGGACCATCACGATCACCAGGGCCGCCGCGACCACCAGGACGGAATTCAGGAAGGCGCTGCCGATTCCGGCGTCGCTCCATGCCTTGACGTAGTTGTCCAGCCGCCATTGCCCGGGAAGCGCGAAGGGCGAGGCGAAAATCTCGCTGGAGGTTTTGAATGACGACATGAAGGTCCACAGGAGCGGCAGGATCACGATCAGGGTCCACACCGTCAATGCCGTGTGCGAGACGGCACCCACCACTTTGTCGCCGGGACTTGTGGCCGGCGTGCGGGGTTGGAAGTGCAGTGACTTCATCTGCCGGGTTGAAACATCCGTTGCCATTAGAGGCTCACATCCTTATCGCCGCCGGTGAGCTTGTTGACCGCGAATACCAGGCCGGAGAAGATCAGCGTGGCGATCGCCAGGACAACGCCCATGGCACTTGCCAGGCCGAACTGTCCCTTGCTGAAGGCGGTGAAGAACAACTGCTGCGCCATGACCAGGGTTGAGTTGTCCGGGCCGCCGCCGGAGTTGAGGGCTGCCATGTACACGAAGGCGTCCAGGGCCAGGATGCCCATGTAGATGTAGGCCGTCTGGATATTGTCGCGGATCAGCGGGATGGTGATGGACACGGCGGTACGGAACCGTCCGGCGCCGTCGATCCTGGCAGCTTCGAACAATTCGGCGGGAATGCCCTTGATACCGGCCACGAACAGGACCATGTAAAAGCCCACGAAGCCCCACACGATCACGAACATGGTGGCGATCATGGCGGTGTTCTTGTCTCCCAGCCAGGCGAAATCCTTGAACTGGTCAAGGCCCAGTCCGGTCAGGATGCCGTTGAGGAGGCCGCCGGAGGGATCGTAGATCTGGCCCCACATGATGCCGATCGCGATGGCCGGGATGGTGTACGGGAAGAAGGACACCACCCGGTAGAAACTGGAGTTGCGGAGGCCCTTGATCTGGCCTTTGCTGCTGCCGCCCACGGTGACCAGCGACGCGAGCACAAGGCTCAGGACTATGGTGATGACCGGCAGGAAGATGACCAGGAGGATGTTGTTGCCCATGGCCTTCATGAAGATGTCGTCCGTGAAGATCCGGGCGTAGTTCTCCAGGCCGATGAAGTTCTGCGTGGGAGAGAACCCTGACCAGTCCGTGAGCGAGTACCCGAACGCCTGCACGAAGGGCCAGATCACGAACAACAGGTAGATCGCCAGGGGAAGGCCAAGGAAGACAGCGAAGAAGCTGATCTTGTCCCACGTCAGCGGTTTGCGCCGCCGCCTGGTTACCTGCGGTGGCGCCACGGCCGGAACGACGGCGGCCGCGAGGCCGTCGCCGCTCCGGCTCTGTTGAGCTTTCACTACGGTCACTTCACTTCAATCTTCTTGACCGAGCTGTCGTTGCGGACCTTGTCGGTGATCTTCTGCAGCTCCGAGGTCAGCGTTGCGACGTCCGACTTACCGTCCAGGAAGGTGTTCCAGACAACCAGCTGGTCCTTGTTGGTGCCGTACAGGTCGATGAAGTTCCAGGTGTAGATGTCCTCCCCTGCGTCCTTGAGGAGCTTGGTCTGGGACACGAGCGCCGTGGATCCGAAGCCGTCTTCAGGGACCGTGTCCTTGACAATGGTCGGTGCAAGCTTGGTCTTGGCGAAGTTGGTGGCTGCCTCCTTGGAGAGCATGACGCGGAGCAATTCCTTGCCGCCGGCCACGTTCTTGCCTTGTGAGGGAACGATGAAAGGTTCACCGGCCGCGCTGTGCAGTGCGGTGTACGGCATCTTGGGGCTGGCGCTCACGGAGGGCACGGGTGCACCCATCATGTTGAAGCCGGCCTTGGTTTGGTCCTTCATCTCGTTTTCGATCCACGAGCCGGACGGGTAGAACACTGCTTCCTGCGCGTTGCTCCACTGCGCCTGGGCGGCTGTGAACTGCGTGCCGGAGCCACCGGGCTTGAAGAAGCCGGCCTTGACGATCTTGTCCAGTGCAGTGAAGACCGACTGGATGGCCGGGTGGGACCAGCAGTTCTCCTTGAGGTTCTCCAAGGCCAGCCGGACTTCGTCGCCGCCTTCCTTGATGGCCGAAGCAATCGCCATCTCCTGGTAATAGGTGGCGGCCTCCTTGCCCCACACGAACAGATACTTGCCCTTGGCCTTGGCTTGCTCGCCGAGGGCATACATTTCGTCCCACGTCTTGGGAACAGTCCAGCCGTTTTCCTTCAGCAGCGCATCCGAGTACCACACGGCGAAGACGGTGAGCACGTAGTTAAGCGCGGCCAACTTGCCGTCAAAGGTACCCGGGGCGAGGACACCGGTGTACAGGGTGTCCTTGATGACCTTCCCTTCGAGGTTCTTGGCTTCCACCAGGCTGGTCAGGTCCTCGAGCTGGGCAAGGATGGTGCTGAAGCCGATGGCCTTGGCGCCGGAGTTGTCAATCAGGTCCGGTGGATTGCCGCCGACGAAACGCGGCTGCAGTTCCTGGGCGATGTCGGTGGACGGGGCGATCTTGGCGGTGGAACCCGAGTGCGTGGACTCGAAGGTCTTGCCGGCAAACTCGACGTAATCGATCCCGTAGCCACCCTTGAAGATCACGGCATCAACGGTGGACTTGTCGGCCATGCCGAACGGGTTGGTGTCGGAGACAGTTCCCGTCGGCCCTGCAGTGGTACCGCCACCGCCTGCTGCACATGACGCAATGGTTCCGCCCATGGGGACGAGCACCGCGGCAGCGAGTGCTCCGCGGAGGAATCCGCGGCGACCAAGGGACTGGTGCTGAACGTTCATTTCAAAACCCTCCAGTGACTCGTTATGTCGACTGTTGCGGCGGGGCGGCCGGAAAGTCGGACAGTCTGGGTTGGCGGCCCTGCAGTGCCAACCTTCGTGTGACATACTTCACCACGAATGATCGAAAATCAATATTTCCTGGGACTTTCGATCAAGATTTGTCAAAGCGTGATCTTTCTACGGACCCTCCGCCAAGGCCTTCCCGCACTCAGTGATTGCTTCCCGGGCGAGCTCCCTCTGGCGCTCAGTTCCCAGTCTTTCCGCCCATTGTTCGGCCAACTGGAACTCCACCATGGCCTCCGTGAAGCGCCCGTTACCGTGCAGAAACCAGCCCAGCCGCGTGTGCAAAACGATCATCCAGCGCTTGCTCCGATCATCATGCGCGGTGGAGGCGTACTCCAGGGCACTCCGCAGCCACGATTCGGCATGGGCGGCGTCGGCGGAAGACAGGGTATGGAGGGCGTCCACGGCGATGAAATCCTCACCAAGGTGGTCCGCCAGTTCTGCTGCCTGCTCCAGGAGGGGGACCGCCATGGCCGGGTGTCCCCCGGCATTAAGCACACGGCCGCGTTCCAGCAGGATGCGCACGCCGACCGTGGGCTCATCCCCGTCGATACCGTCCAAAAGCGCATCGGCTTCCTCGAAACGGCCCTGCAGGCTGATGGCCCGCCCCAGCTGGGTTGCGAGCTCGGCCCGCTCGTCGGGGTCGTAGACGTCCTCAATCATCGCCGCCCGGAACCGGGCCTCGGACGCAGCCGGATCACCGAAGTTCCAGAGTCGGTCCAATGTTCCCTGATCCAGCATCCACCCGCTCCTGACCAGCCCACGGGCTGCAACGTTGGTTTGCACTATCAATCTAGCCCCATGTCAGCGGCGTGGGGAGAGGGCTGCCGGGCGTGTCAGGAGGGACCGGGATTGGCCAGCCGCGCCCAGCCCAGTTGCTCCTGCTGCCTCCGGCTCAGCGATGCCACCACGAGGTCGTACGAGTCTTCCACGAGGTCATGGATCATGGTGTCGGGGAGGCTCCCGTCCAGCCGGACACCGTTCCAGTGGGTCTTGTTCATGTGCCACGCCCCCGTAATTTCCGGATGCGCCGCCCGCAGTTGTTCAGCGAGCGCAGGTTCGCACTTTAAGCTCACGGTCCAGTTGTCCGGGTCCATGGCGGAAAGGGCGAACATTTTGGCCGGCTGCCTGGCCCCACCGGCGACGGCGGCACGCACCTTGAACACTGATAGTTCCGGGCCGAAGGGGAAGTCTTCGAACGCACCGGGGAAGCCGAGGCAGAGCTCGCGGAGGCCGGGAATGTCCATGGGTTCGAGGGTACGCCGCGCTGCTACGCCGCGCCCAGGAAGTCTTCCAGCAACACCACTTCCAGGCCGGCTGCCAGCTGCGCGGCACGGAAGGCGGCCAGGTCGGCAGCGAATTCGGCACGGAAATGCATGAGCACAATGTCGCCGGGCCGGAGCGAATTTCCCACCTGGTAATCCATCTTGCCGGCGTTGGCTTTGGCTTCCCACGTAACGATCGCCTTCATCCCCGCTGCCGCCACCGCCTGCCGCATGAGAGTCGAGTACGCGCCTCCCGGCGGCCGGAACAGCGTCGGCTTCCGCCCGTAGTGCTGGAGGGCGTACTCCTGCATCCCGGCGATGTCATTGAGCTGCTGCTGGTACCCCCACTGCCGCACCATGTTGATGTTGTGCGAGACCGTGTGGTTTTCCACCAGGCTGCCCTGCGCGTGGAATGCCTTGAAGAAGGCGGGGTTGTCCGCGATCGTGTCCCTGGTCAGGAACAGGGAGGCAGGATAGTCGTATTCGGCCATCAGGCGGATGGATTCCGGGGACTTGATGTTGCCGTCGTCGAGCGTCAGGAAGACCACCGGGTGTTTGGTCTCGATTTTGGTGATGACCGGAGCCAGTCCACCCACCACGGGAGGCAACTGGTAGTCGGGGATGAAAGACCGGCGGATGCGCTTGGTGGCCGTTGGCGCCGGGGTTGCGCCGGGAGTAACCGGCGACGTCGGCACCTCGCCTCCCGCGCCCATGGCACCGTTGGCGGCCGGCACCGCAGGTGGGGTCGCTTCCGCACTGGGCGGCAGCTCCGGCGTCGTGCCCGTACCCGGGCTGCATGCGGTCAATCCAGCCAGGAGGGAAGCGCCGAATGCCCCGACAACCGCCCTTCTGCTGGGTGTGGAAAAGGGCGCGGAAGAATGGTCGCCGCACATGGCCGTCCCCCAAGGCTCAAGGAATGATTCAGCTGCAATGTAGCAGAGGAACCGGCCACGATCTCACAAGCCATAATGCCAGCCTTCGCGTGCCGGGCAGGAGTTGACCACAACGTCCAGGCCCGCATCCTTGGCACGCTGGCAGGCCTCGTCGTCAAAAACCCCCAGCTGCAGCCACACGGCCTTGGCGCCAATGGCAATGGCCTGGTCGATGACCGCCCCCACGCGCTGGGAGTTGACGAAGCAGTCCACGACGTCAATCGGCTGCTTTTCCGGGGGTATCGCGTCGAGCGACGTATATCCCTTCTCGCCGTGCACGTCCTCGCCCTTGAGGTTCACCGGGATGATTTCCATCCCCATGCGGTCACGAACGTAGAGGGAAACATCGTAGGCTGAGCGCCACTCGTTGTTGCTAAGGCCCACAATGGCCCAGACACCCTTGGTTCGCATCAATCGGTCAACCACGGCGGGATCGTTGACGTGCATCATGGGAAAAAGCCTACCCCCGGTGCTTCAACCAGCTTTTCAGCTTGTCCACGAACGACTGGAACTGCTGCTCCGAGCCGTTCCCCGTCAACGGCGGGAGCACCGGGCCTGGTTTGTTGACTGCGCCGGGCTTGTCAGGGGATGCCGTAGGCTTGGCCGCTGCCGCAGGCTTGCCAGGTTTCTGTTGGTCCCGCTGTGCCTGTTCCGGGTTGGCTTGGTGTTGCCCTGCCTGGTCTCGTGCAGCTTGGCCGGGCGGGTTGTGGGCCGTTCCGTTCGGGGCCTGCCGGCCTGCTTGGGTCGGCCCCTGCTCCGCAGCCCCGGCCGAGGCGCCCTGGGCAGGAGTGCCCCCTCCGGCAGTGGACGGCACAGCGTTTCCTGCGGCGTTCCCGGCTGCGTTTCCTCCTGTGTTTCCGGCGGAGTCGTTGACTGGAAGCCCGCTGGATTCAGGTGCCGCCGGGGCTGGCCGGGCCGCAAGGGATTCCGGCGCAGGGGTGGTTGCGGGGGCGGGAGGCAGGGCCGACGGATCCACCCCGGCGCCGGGCTCAGTACTGACCTTCGGGGCGTCCGGGCCGGGCAGTGCCACCGGACCGGTGGACCCTTGCTGGGTAAACGTTCCCACCAAACCCTCAAGGAACGCCGGTGTGCGGCTGAAACCGGACGTTGCAGCAGCCACTCCACTGACACCAAGGCCCATGGCCGCCACTACAGCGGCACTGACCACAACGGTGCGGTGCTTGTTGCGCCAGCGTCGCTTGGAAAGTTGGTCGTGTGGACCGGCCAGCATGGCGGCCAACTCGCCCTGCGGGGTGGGCGCCGGAAGGTGCGCGAAAGAGCCCAGGGACAGGAGTGCCTGGTGGACGTCGCGCGAGCCGGCGAGATCGGCGTCGAGCAAGAGCTCGTCCACGATCCCTTCGCGTTCACTATCCCTGTACGTCATGACGACACGTATTCCTTTACTGCCGAATGCTCACGGAGCGTAATCAGTGCCCGCCGTTGCAGTTGCTTCACTGCGCCGGCGCTTTTCCCCATGATGTCGGCCACCTGCTCCACCGTGAGGCCGGCCACGATCCGGAGGGCGATGACCTCCCGTTGGTCGCTCCCAAGGTGATCCAGGAGTTTCATGACCTCCCGGGGTGCCAGCAGGGCCATGGCTTCCGACTCGGCGGAATCCGACTCGCGGGTGTCGCGTTCGGGCTCGAACTCGTGGTGTTCGGGTGCCCGGTTCTGTTTCCGGTGCTCGTCGACCATCCGGGCATGGGCCACCGAGAAGATGAAGGTCCGCAGCCCGGCTGCGCCACCGCTCAGGTCTTCCAACCGTGGCAGCACCGCCAGGAAAACGTCCTGTGTGACAGCTTCAGGATCGGTCACGCCCTTGGCGGTCAGGTAGCCAAGCACCGGTCCCGCGTAGGACTGGTAGACGGCGCTGAACAGTTCCGAGGTGTTGCCCCTGAGTGCTTGAAGCGCGTCGTCGGTCAAGGCGTCGGTCACAGAAGAGACTTTCGATCGGCGGCAGGTCCGTGGCTTGGAGCCGTGTCGTCCGCCTGTTGCTCGACGGGCGACCCCACCAAGATTATCTGCTCTGCCGGGCCGCCCAAAGGACGGTCGACCATGTCCTGCGGAAAAGCCACCGGGACAAGGAAGAGCCGAGCTGGAACATGATGGGGGACAAATTCCAACTCGGCCCTTTCAAAGAGGTAATCGCCCGGGTACGCCAAAGGGTTACGCGGGATACGGATTTTTTTGAAAACTTTTTCCGGAGGGGGTCCCGGCCACTACCCGGGAGCATCTGTGGGGGCTTCGTATCCTTCTGGAATCCGGGGAACGGAGGCGTCCGGCAACCCCGTAAAAACACGGGCAGCCGCGAGCTTGCCGCCCGGCCCCTCAAGCGCCACGGTCAGGCGCTGCGCGGTGGCAGCGGGGACCTGGTGCAGGCGGCGGATTCCCACCGTCATGCCGGCTGCAACATCAACACCGTCGGCCTGAACACGGTGGCCGGTGATCCTCTGCCCGTCCGCCAGGTCCTCCACGAGCTCAAGGTGCCCGAACGTTACCGCAGCCGGGAAGGTCAGGGTGGCTTCGCCGTCGTGGTTTTCCACCACGGCCTCCACCGGGCCGGAGAGGCGGCGGTCCAGTTCCTGTTTCCACTCGCGCAGCCGGGCCCGGTCCCCGTCGGGGATGAGTCCGCGGCTGTCCGGCGGAAGATTCAGCAAAAGGTTGGCACCCATCCCCACGGAGCGGTAGTAGATGGCCAGGAGGTGTCCGGTGGTTTTGGGCTCGTCGTCAGGATGCCAGAACCAGCCCCGGCGGAGGGAGACATCGCACTCGGGCGGCAAGTACCGGGGCCCTCCCACACCGGAGCTCGAGTCCGTGTACTGGCTGTCCGCCGTCCGCTCGACCACGTAATTGACGGGGTCTTCGGCCAGCCCGTTCTCGTTGCCGACCCAGCGGATGGACGGCCGGCCCATGTTGAAGACCATGGCCTGGGGCTGGTGGCGGCTGACCACCGCCATGATCCGGTCCCAGTCGTATTCACGGCCCACGGAGCCAGCGCCGTCGAACCACAGCTCCATGAGCGGCCCGTACCCGGTGCAGAGCTCGGTGAGCTGCCGGACATAGAAATCGTCATACGCGGCAGGGTCCGCGTAGCAGCCGGCGTTGCGGTCCCATGGCGAGAGGTACAGCCCCAGGCCCACCCCCTGCTCCGCGCACGCATCGGCAACCTCCCGGACGACGTCGCCGGCGCCGTTGCGCCACGGCGAGTGTGCCACCGAGTAGCCTGTGGTGGCCGTGGGCCAGAGGCAGAAGCCGTCGTGGTGCTTTGCCGTCAGGACCAGGTACCTGGCACCCGCTTCCTTGGCGGTGCGGACCCAACTGCCGGCGTCGAGCATTGCCGGGTCGAAGGCGGCCGCCGGGACCGTGCCGTCGCTCCATTCCTTCCCCGCGAAGGTGTTGATGCCGAAGTGGATGAACACGCCGAACCCTAGGTGCTGCCAGTCCAGCTGCGCCGGGGTGGGGAGGGGATGGGGCACTGTGGGCTCCTGCCGTAGGCATTGTTGAACCAAGGCTAGCGGGGCCGGGCCTTCCGTCCCAGCACGGCCAAGGACCCGGCCAAGGGGTTGGCCAAGGACCCGGTCAAGGGGCGGACTCGAGCGGCCCCCTTTACTCGTCAGGGATAGTCAGTAGGCTGAAAACACCATTTCCGAGTTCCAAGGAGAGATCATGACGCTTCCTCCGACTCACGAACCAGAGCCATTCCCGCCGGACCCGGGCCCGGTGCCTCCGCCGCCGGATCCCACAACACCTTTCCCGCCCAGCCCCATTCCGGACCCGAATCCGAGTCCCGGCCCCATGCCGGTGCCCGAGCCCGGGCCCGCCCCTCCCCATCCGGACCCCACCCATAATCCGGACCAGCCACCCATGTAGGCGGGCCATTACTGCTGCGGAAAATAATCAGTAGGCTTATGTTTGATCACTCCGGTCCTCCGATGCGTACGAACAGGAGCTGAATATGGCCCGGCCCCACACATCAACCGCCGTTTCCGTCAGCAAAGACCACAGACCGAATCTCTGGGCCGACGCCCTGGGCCGGACCGCCACCCGCGCAGCACAGATACTGCTGATCCTTACGGTTGCCGTGGTGGTGGTGTTCGCCCTGCTGCAGATCCGGCTCCTGGTCATCCCGGTCCTGATCGCGCTCATCCTGGCGGCAGCGATCGGACCATTCGTCAACATGCTCCGGCGGCGCGGCTGGCGGGGCGGGTTGGCCACGGGCGTGGCCTTCCTTGCCCTGCTGCTGGTGCTCGCCGGAGTCATCACCACCATCGTCCTGTCTGTGCGCAGCCAGTGGGACGAACTCATCAGCCAGGCGTCCGCAGGCCTGGACGAACTGGAAAACTTCCTGCTGACGGGGCCCTTCCCCCTGGACCGGGAGCAGCTCAACCAGGCGAGGGAGTCCGTGGTTGAGTTCGCCCAGAGCAGCCAGGTGCGCTCCGGCGCGGTCACCGGCCTGTCCGTGGTCGCAGAATTCCTCGCCGGTGCCAGCCTCATGGTGGTGATCCTCTTCTTCTTCCTGAAGGACGGCGCCAAGATCTGGAACTTTTTCCTGCGGCCCTTCAAAGGGGCCCGGGAAGCCAAGCTCCGCCGCGTGGGAAAGCGGACCATGGAAGTGCTGGGCGGCTATGTCCGGGGCACGGCGATCGTTGCCCTGGTGGACACGGTGGCGATCGGCGCCGTGCTGCTGATCCTCCAGGTCCCGCTGGCGATCCCATTGGCCATCATCGTCTTCATCGGCGCCTTCATCCCACTGGTCGGTGCAACCGTTGCGGGCGTGCTGGCGGCGTTGGTGGCCCTTGTTGCCAACGGCCCCATAGTCGCCCTGATCGTGGTGGCTGTTGTGATCGCCGTCAACCAACTTGAAGGCGACCTCCTGCAGCCCATCGTGATGGGCAAGTCGCTCCAACTGCACGCGTTGGTCATCCTGATGGCACTGACCGCCGGCACGATCCTCGCCGGCATCATCGGCGCAGTCCTCGCGGTGCCGCTCGCCGCCGTCGCCTGGGCCATCGTCCAGGTATGGACGGCTGAGGATCCCAACCTCGAACCCATGAATCCGGACCTGCCGCCGCCGAACAGCCAACCCACCTAGGACACGGGATCCGGTAGTCTTGTCGCGGTTGGCGAAGCAGGCCAACCACTCCACACAACTTCATCCATTGGGGGAAACATGACCAGGAAAGCACTCTTCGGAGCAGGCGCATCGGCCCTGCTGGTCCTCGCGCTCACCGCTTGCAGCAGCGGTTCAGGCACATCGTCAACCGCAACGTCATCACCGTCGGAAACCGCAACGCCCACTCCCACGGTCGCGAAGCAGTACACGAACGACGAGCTCATGGAACTGGTCAAGCAGATCAAGACTGCCGACGGGGCGGACCTGACGGTGATGAGCAGCGAGGACCTGGCCCAGGAGAACCCCATGAAGGCGCTCCTGAGCATGATGACCATTGAACCGGCCGAATGCGCCGACCTCGCTACGCTGGGTGGATCCGAACCGCTTCCCGGCTCCACCACGGCCGCCGGCGCGGACGTAACCTCCGGGGCTGCAGGAGTCATGTCGGTAGTGACACTGACCTCCGGGGTGGACGCGGACGCCCTGAACAAGAGCGTTGAGGACAGCAGCGCGCACGCAGCCAAGTGCGCCACCATGACCCTGACCATGGCAGGACAGTCCCTCACGGTAGCCACGGAAAAGGTCGATGGCATCAGCAAGGTACCCGGAACCGTAGGCTACAAGACGGCGATGTCACTGCCCGACGGCCAGAAGCAATCCACCTACATGGCTTTCGCCATCAAGGACGGCGTCCTGATCTCGGCCACGGCATCGGGAAAGACAGCCGAAACCGAGGGTGCGGCAGCCGCAGGGGCATTGATGGACCAGGCAGCGGCCCTCATCAAGTAGCCCTCCACCACAAGCACACAGGCGCCTCCCCTGCCGTTCCCACGAGGTTAACCTCCCTGCCATCCTCCTTGCCTACCGTCAACCAGGGCTTGGGGAGAGCAAACGAAACAGAGGGAGGCGCCCATGTGCACCGGAGCAGACACCACACCACCCCCCAGCGACAGCGTGAAGCTGGCTGACCAAGAACTGAAGGCCATGGGGATGAGCCGGCGGCGGATCCTCCAATCGGCCGGAATACTGGCTGCAGGTAGTGCTGCCTCCACCGCTTTTGCCCACGCCGCCGGCGCCAACCCGGGCGGAAATGACCCCCAACTGACGTGGCTGGTGGGCGACCATCATGTGCACACCCAGTACAGCCACGATGCCAAGTACCTGATCAACCAGCAACTGGACGCTGCCCGGCGGTTCGGCGTGGACTGGCTGGCCTTCACGGAGCACAGCAACTTTGGCCATGCCAACAACGGCGGGGCGGTCAACTCCAACAAGGAGATCCAGGCGCAGCGGGCAGCACGTCCGGAACTGCTCATTTTCCAGGGCCTGGAGTGGTATATCCCTGCCGCCGAGCACGCCACCGTCCTGGTGGCGCCGGGTCCCCACGAAGTGGAACTCCTGCGGACCTTCGAACTGGTGTGGGACGGCAAGCTGAACCAATGGGAGAAACCCACACCCGGGACTGCCCAGGCAGAGACCTTTGAGCGCAAGGCGGTGGAAGCCATCGCGTGGCTCGCACAGCAGCGCCGCAGCGGCTACATCGACGACGTCGTGGCCCTGGCCAACCACCCGCTTCGCCTCGGCATCGACTCGCCACACGAACTGCGCGCCTGGCGGGACGCCGCCCGCGACATCATGATCGGCATGGAAGGCGCGCCCGGCGCCCAGGGCTCCGGCGTCAGCACCTTCGCCCGGGCCGGTGACCAGCGCGGCGAATACACCAACAATCCCACGCAGTACAGCTACCCGGGCTACCCCGCAGACGCTTTCCGCCCGTATGGCGGCTTCGACTGGGCCACAGCCACTGTGGGAGGCGTATGGGACTCGATGCTCGCCGAGGGCCTGCCGTTCTGGATCACGTCCAACTCCGACAACCACCTCACGGTCAAGGACACCTGGAAGACCGGACCCTACCCCGCGGAGGAGCCCTACCTCAGCCTGCCCAACGAGTTTGACCGATGGTCAGTAACCGGCAAGCGCCCCGACCCTTACGACACCGGCGAACTCCAGGGTGGCAGCGACTACTGGCCGGGCCAGTTCAGCAGGCTCCACACCGGGGTCACGGACCATTCCTACACGGGCGTGCTCGACGCCATGCGCAGGGGACGGATGTGGGTGGACCACGGTCACCTCCTGCAGGGGCTGGAGGTTCGGGTCCGCGAGGTTCGCGGCAACGGCGGCGGACGCAACGGCGTCACCCTTGGTTCGCGCCTCAGCGTCGGGCGGGGTGCCGACGTCGAAATTTCGATCACTGTCACGACGACGGGCTACCGCAACTCCGCGGGTATCCTCCCCGCACTGGCGCATGTGGATGTGATCGGCGGGCCGGTAACCGGCAGCCCGGCCGACCGGGATGCCATGCGGGCACCGGGAACCACGGTCTGGAACCAGATCGACGTGGCCGGCCGCACCGGAACGTTCACCGTCAAGCACACCATCAGGGATCTGCAGGAGTCCTGCTACTTCCGCCTCCGCGGCAGCGATGGGAACCGCCACGGCGCGGGTTACTACGGCGCTTCCGTGGATCCGGCCGGCCCCCTCAGGCACGGCAACAACCTGGGCGACGCCGATCCGTGGACCGACACGTGGTTCTACGCGAACCCCGTGTTCATCGACGTCCGGAGCTAGTCGAAAAACCCCACGATGTAACCGATGAAGTAGAGCAGGGACAGCAGAACCACCACGCCAATGATGGACATCCAGAGAACCTGGGTGCCTTTCCGCGGCGCACCCTCCTCATGACCCTGGGGTCCGGCGGTGGAAGCTTCACCCGGAGGTGTTTCCCCGGGAGGCACTCCCCCGCCGGGTTCCAGGCCAGTGAGCTTGTCTTCATAGGGATCTGGGTTGGTGCCTGACATCTTCACTCCCTTGATCGCGGATGTTTTCAGCCTAAGCGGCAGTGCTGCCAGGGCCTAGGTATGGACAGTGGTCCTCGAGGATCCCGTACCCAGTGCGGCATCGATCAAAACGGATGCAGCCTCCCGGGCTTGGACTGCGGCTTCAGCGGTGCCTGCGATCGCCGCGGTGGTCTGGGCTCCTTCGGCAAGAATCGCGAGTTGTGCCGCCAGTTGCGCGGGCGCTCCGGCGTCCCGTGCCAGCGCGGCCACGTAGCGCTGGAACGACTCCTTGTGCTTGCGTGCGTAGTCGGCCACTTCGGGACTGACGGCGCCAAGTTCGGCGAAGCTGTTAATGAAACCGCAGCCGCGGAAACTGTCCTGGCGGAACCACACAGCAAGGTAGTCGAAGATGGCCAGAAGGCGCATGCGCGGTGATTCCGCCTGCTCTACGGCAGCGCCCAGGCCTTCGGTCCATGACTGGTGCCGCCGCTCCAGCACTGCCATCACGATGCTGCCCTTGGACGGAAACTCCTGGTACAGCTTTTTCAGGGAAACGCCCGCAGCGGTGCGGAGTTCGTCCATCCCGACAGACTGGATGCCCTTGGCGTTATAAAGATCGTCGGCGGTGGCGACGATGCGGGAGCGGACATCGGAAGAATCCATGGAGCCATTCTACTTGAACAGAGAACGATCGTTCTATAGGATGACTTGCACAGAGGGAGAACGATCGTTCTCCCCGTCGAGACAAGGAGTGGTTTCCATGGGCTTCATCAAGGTCGGCACAGAAAACAGCACGGACATTGAGCTCTACTACGAGGACCACGGAGCGGGCCGGCCCGTAGTCCTGATCCACGGCTACCCGCTGGACGGCGGCTCATGGGAGAAGCAGACCGCTGCCCTCCTGGAGGCGGGCTACCGGGTTGTCACCTATGACCGCCGCGGCTTCGGGAAGTCCAGCAAGCCGACCACCGGCTACGACTACGACACGTTTGCCGGGGACCTCAACACCGTTCTGGAAACCCTGGACCTGCAGGACGCAGTCCTGGTGGGCTTCTCCATGGGAACCGGTGAAGTTGGCCGCTACATCGGAACCTATGGCGAAGCACGCGTGGCCAAAGCGGTGTTCCTGGGGTCCCTGGAGCCTTACCTGCTGCAGACGGACGACAATCCCACCGGCGTTCCGTCCTCCGTCTTCGACGGCATCCGCGACGCCGCCATCGAAGACCGCTACGCCTGGTTCAGCAACTTCTACAAGGACTTCTTCAACACGGACAACTTCCTGGGCAACCGCCTGAGCGAGGAAGCCCTGCGCAACGCGTGGAACGTTGCCGCCGGCTCTTCCTGGTACGCCTCCTTCGCCGTGGTGGACACCTGGCTGACCGACTTCCGTGCGGACATCGAAAAGATCACCGTCCCTGCGTTGATCGTGCACGGAACCGACGACCGGATCCTGCCCATCGATTCCACCGGACGCGAATTCACCAAGCGCCTGCCGTCGGCCGAATACGTGGAAATCGACAACGCCCCGCACGGCATGCTCTGGACGCACGGCTCCGAGATCAACGAAATCCTGCTCCGCTTCCTGGCCAAGTAGTTAAGAACGACGGCGGCAGGTCACCGTTGGTTCCTCATGGAACCGCGGGCGACCTGCCGCCGTCGGGCGTTCTACGCGTGACCGTCGTCCACGGCCACGACGATCTTGCCGCGGGTGTGGCCATCCATGTTGAGGCGGAAGGCCTCAGCTGCCTTGGCCAGCGGGAGGACCTCGGCCACCTCCACGTGGAGGTGTTTTTCGTCCACCAGGTCGGCCAGCTCTTGCAGTTCGGAACCGATGGGCTTCACCCACATCCACGTCCCGCCATGTTGCTCCACGTCACTGTCCGCGATGGAGGCATGCCTGCCGTCCCCACGGATCACCTGGAGGGTGGACTCAAGGTTCCCGCCCACGAAATCGGCCACGGCATCCACGCCATCCGGGCTGAGTGCGAGGACCCGCTCCGCCAGGCCATCGCCGTAGGTGACAGGCTCCGCGCCCAGGGAGCGGAGGAACCCGTGATTCTTGTCGGAAGCGGTGGCAATGACGTTGGCTCCCAGGGCAACTGCGATCTGCACACCCAGCGAGCCGACTCCGCCCGCGCCGCCGTGGATGAGCACGGTGTCCCCGGACTGCACCCCCAACCTGTTGAGGACCTGGAAAGCCGTCAACCCGGCCAGGGGCAGTCCCGCCGAGGCGTTCCAGTCCAGCGAGTGCGGCTTCCTGGCCACCAACCGTTCCGGCAGGGCGATGTACTCCGCGAAGCTGCCGCCATGGACAAAGTCCTTGCGGCCATAAGCGATCACTTCATCCCCGGGCTGGAACTGCGCCGCGTCGATTCCCACCGACTCCACCACCCCTGCAACGTCCCACCCGGGTATCGCAGGGAACTGGATATCCATCAAAGGGTCCAGGTAGCCCGCCATGATCTTCCAGTCCACGGGGTTGACTGCCGCTGCCTTCACTTTGACCAGGACCATGCCTGGGCCAACTTTGGGCATTGGCTGTTCGGTCAGTTCAAGGACGTCAGGGTTTCCGTACCCGTTGTAAGTAATAGCCTTCATGGTTAGCGACAACTGCCTCCGCGGTGGAGCTATTCCGGGATTCCCACCCGGACAGGTTCCGGCGATACAGCCTCGCGGACCTTACGGCCCCGCACGTACCCGGCCACGCCCAAGGCAAGGATGCAGCCCAGGGTGCCGAGGGCGAAGGCCTCGAACGTGAACTGGGAGACACCCCACGTTGCCTCGAAGTCATAGGGAAGCCCGAACACCATGTCCAGGGTTCCGGGGAAGATCGCCACCCATGAGCCGATCAGGATCCAGGCGAAGCACACCGCTCCGAGCACGCGGAAGCCGGCGTCTGAGACAGGAACCTTGAAGGGCCGGTCAGCCGAGGGGTACTTGCTCCGCAGCTTCACGGCGGCCGGGATGGCAAACAGGTAGCTGAGCAGGAAGGTGGAGATTGCGATGGACAGGACCACGCCGAACAGGGCGCTGCTGGTTCCGCTGAGCTGCATGGCGGCGAGCATGAAGAGAGTCGCCACGACTCCGGAGAGGGTATTCACCCTGATCGGAGTGCCCAGTTTCGGGTGGAAGCGGCCGAAGAAACCGCCAAAGAAGGAGCCATCGGCTGCGGCCATGGCCTGCATGCGGTCGCTGATGATCATCCAGGCTGCACCCTGGGAGACCAGGACGAAGCAGAACACGATCGCAGATATCGCGAGCATGGCCTCCGCTGCCGGACCAAAGACCGTGTACACAGTGGCCACGGCGCCGAACAAGCCGCCAATGCCCGTGATCTGGTCCAACGGCACCACCAGGAGGATCGCGAGGACCGGCAGGAGGTAGCTCGCTGCGGCAATCATGGAGGATCGGGCCACGGAGATGGGAACGTCCTTGGCCGGGTTCTTCATTTCGCCCGCGGCGCTGTTGCCCGATTCGAACCCCAGGAACGAGAACAGCAGCAACGGGGTAACCCCGAGGAAACCCGCAAGCGTGGGCGAGAAGAATCCCAGGTCCAGTCCGTTGAAACCGTGCTGCAGCCCGTAGACCAGGGTGACGATGATGAAGAAGGTCAGGAACACGACTTTGAGGATGGCCCCCAGCGACGGGAGCCATTTGCCGTGCTTCAGGCTGATGATCGCGGATGTCACCGTGATCCAGATGAACAGCAGCTTGAAGACGTAGTCGCCCACGCTGCCGGCCTCCACGTGACCCACGTACTCGGACCAGGTTTCCACGGCCACGAACGCCATGGCCCCACCCACCCAGACGGGCTGGGTGACCCAGGTAAAGAGCGAGGTAATGGCCGCCACCATCCGGCCGAACGCCATTTTGGTCCACACGTAGACGCCGCCTTCTTCGGTGAAAGCGCCGCCGGTTTCGGCGAAGATCAACCCGTAGGGAACCATGAACGTGACGGCCAGGATCAGGGTCCAGGTGAACGTTTCGCCGCCGAAACCGGATACCTGCCCCAGCACCTCCACGGAAATGACGGCGGCAACCACCAGCAGGAGGATGTCGAAGCGGCCGAGGGATTTTTGCAGATGTTTGCTCTGCTCCTGGGCAAGCTGTGTCTGCGCCTGCCCTGTGGCGGCTGATGGTTGGTCCATGATGGGGTCCTTTGCTACGGCTTAAGTCTGCTACCGCACTGGAGGCGGTGGAAGCGTTGGAAGGGGATGAGCATCAGCGTAGGCCTGTGTTTCAGATCACGTAAAACACTGAATGCCGATACCCATCCCCGGATTTATTGATGAACCAACTCAGCCGTGCTGGATCCAGGTGGTTTTCGGCGCGGTGTAATTGTCAAAGGCGTAAAGCGAAAGATCACGCCCGAATCCGGACTGCTTGAAACCACCAAAAGGTGTACTGTTCCCCAAGGCATCCACGGTGTTGACGGACACGGTTCCCGCCAGGAGCAGTCCGGCCACCCGGTGCGCCCGCGACAGGTCCGACGTCCAGACGGACGCTGCCAGGCCGTAGTCCGTATCGTTGGCCAGGGCCACGGCTTCATCCTCCGTATCAAACGGGTGCAGCACGGCCACCGGGCCGAAGATCTCCTCCCTGTGGACGTCATGGTCCGCGGCGAGGCCACCGAGCACAGTGGGTTCCAAATACGCGTTGGACCCCTTGATGGTCCGCCGGTCGCCGCCGAACAGGACGCGCCCCTCCGTCCTTCCCCGCTGGATCCATCCTTCGACGTCGTCCGTATGCGAAGAACTGATGAGGGCACCGTTGCCCTCCACTCCGGCCAGCGGATCGGCCGGGCGGTAGTCCGCGGCTGCCTCGGCCAGCAGCCCGGCAAAGTCATCATGGATAGTGCGCTGGACGAGGATCCTGGAGTTTGCCGAACATACCTGCCCCTGGTTGTAGAACGCCCCGAAGGCAGCCTTGGAGGCGGCCGCCGAAAGGTCTGCGGTGTCCGCGAAGATGATGTTGGAACTCTTGCCGCCGGCTTCCAGGCTAAGGCGTTTGAGGTTGCTCCGACCGGAGGCTTCCAAAAGTGTCCGGGAGACCGCGGTGGAACCCGTGAAGGCCAGCGCATCCACGTCCATGTGCATCGCCAGGGCGGCACCTGCCACGCGGCCCGTGCCGGTCACGATGTTGAGCACGCCGTCGGGAAGACCCGCCTCCGCTGCCAGGTCGGCCACCCGGAGGACGCTGAGGGATGTCTGCTCCGCGGGCTTCAGCACCAGGGTGTTGCCGGAGGCTAGTGCCGGAGCAAGCTTCCACATGGCGATCTCCAGCGGAAAGTTCCATGGCACGATCGCCGCAACGACGCCCAACGGTTCACGGGTCACCAGCGCTGTGGCCCCGGGCGGTACGGACGGCAACTCCCCGGATTGCTTGTCTATGGCTTCGGCATACCACCGCAGGGTGGAGATGGCTCCGGGGACATCAACCGTGGTGGTCTGCAGGATGGGTTTGCCGCTGTCCAGTGACTCGAGCAGGGCAAGCTCGTCCGCGTGGTTCTCCATGAGTGCGGCCAAGGCCAGCAGCACGCCTTTCCTGCTTTCCGCGCCGGCCCGCGACCACGCGGGAAAGGCGCGCCGGGCCGCGGCCACGGCAGCATCGACGTCGGAAGCGCCGCAGGACGACAGTTCCGCGAGCACGCGACCGTCGATAGGGCTGGTGGTGGGCCGGGTGCGGTGCCCGCCGGCGGCGGTGCGGCTTCCGGCAATGAAGGCCCTGCCGTCCGGCACCACGCTTTCGGCGCGGACATGCCAGTCAACAGGGGCCTGAATGGTGGTGTTCATGCTGTCTCCAATGCGTTCGGGTGGTGGTTTGGTGGGTGCCAGCCGGCGTTCAGCCCACGACGGCGGGACGGTCGGCGGTTTGTTGGCTCCGCGGCGGCGCGGTCCGGGTCAGGCGCAGGGCTGCGGAGGCAGCAGCCAGGCACAGGATTTCGATGCCCATCACGGAGAGCATGGCCTCTGCGTGCCCGGCCGCGGATCCTGATACCGGAACACCGTGCAGATGGGATGGCCCGGCCGGGAATCCGTTCAGCAGGACCACATGGGCCAGGACCATGGCGGCGCTCATGGCCATGAGGTGTCCTGCCGCCTTCCGCACGCAGAACCGGCCGGGCGCCAGGGAGCGGAAGCAGGCCAGGCACGCAAGGCCCATCGCCGCCATGAGCCAAGCCATGGCTCCCGCAGGTCCGCAGAGCGCTGCAAAGGCGTGCCCTAGTGCGCTTCCCATCGCGGCACCGCCCACCAGGCAGGCGGGCAGGGCCGGGCGTGCCGGGCGGCGGCAGTCGGTATGCTCCATGGGTTTTTCCTCCGTGGGTGGCGCGGTGGTTTTTCTCCGGCCAGCGACTTTACGTGCAGCTTGTGAGGTGGGTAACATCAAAGCGTTGGTTGAACAGTTGTACCATCAAAAATCGACTTCAGGAAGTGTCATGACCCTTCACACCACCTCTTTGGCTTCCCCCCTGCAGGCCTCGCGGCCGCAACACCCCAGGCCGCAGCACCCGCTGGAACAACTCACCGCCGAGGAAATTCAGCAAGCCCGCCGCATCCTGGCCGACGCCGGGCTCGTCGCCGACACCACCCGTTTCGCCTACCTCGGGCTGCTGGAACCACCCAAGTCAGCCCTGCGGGGAAACACCGGGGAAGCCGGACGCACAGTCCGTGCCATGCTCTGGGACGCGACACGTTCCCGGTCCCTCGACGTCCGACTCTCCCTGACCACCGGGCTGGTGCAGGAACAGCGTGAGCTGAATCCCGCCGTCGACGGCCAACTCCCGGTCCTGTTGGAAGAATTTGGCCTGATTGAAGAGATCCTGGCCGCAGATCCGCTGTGGATCGCGGCGCTGGCCAGCCGCAACCTGACTCCGGACCAGGTGCGCGTGGCCCCGCTGTCGGCGGGTGTCTTCGAATATCCCAACGAGGAAGGCAAGCGGCTGCTGCGTGGCCTGGGTTTCCGCCAGGACCACGCGGCCGACCATCCCTGGGCGCACCCGCTGGACGGTTTGGTGGCGTTCGTGGACGTGGAAAACCGCCGGGTGGATCACCTGATCGACGACGGTCCCGTCCCCGTCCCGGAGGTCAACGGCAACTACACCGATCCTGCCATCCATGGCGAACTGCGCAGCGACCTGAAGCCGATCGACATCACCCAGCCGGAGGGACCCAGCTTCACCCTCGAAGGAAACCTGCTGTCCTGGGCCGGATGGGACCTGCGTGTCGGCTTCGATGCCCGGGAAGGACTGGTCCTCCACCAGCTCCACCACACCCTGGACGGCAGGCGCCGCCCCTTGATCCACCGGGCGTCCATCTCCGAGATGGTGGTCCCTTACGGTGATCCCGCTCCGTACCGCAGCTGGCAGAACTACTTTGATTCCGGCGAATACCTGGTGGGCCGGGATGCGAATTCCCTCAAGCTCGGCTGCGATTGCCTGGGCGACATCACGTATATGTCCCCCGTGGTGGCTGACGACTTCGGCAACCCCAGGACCATCCTCAACGGCATCTGCATCCATGAGGAAGACGCCGGGATCCTCTGGAAGCACACGGACGAGTGGGCCGGTTCCAACGAGGTGCGCCGCAACCGCCGCCTGGTGGTTTCCTTCTTCACCACCGTGGGGAACTACGACTACGGCTTCTACTGGTACCTGTACCTGGACGGCACGATCGAATTCGAAGCCAAGGCCACAGGCATCGTGTTCACCGCGGCCCTCCCGGACAGGGAATACGCGTACGCCTCGGAGATCGCCCCGGGCCTGGGCGCGCCCTACCATCAGCACCTCTTCAGCGCACGACTGGATATGGAAATCGACGGCGACGCCAACCGGGTTGAAGAGCTCGACCTGGTGCGGCTCCCCAAAGGCCCGGGCAACCCCCACGGCAACGCCTTCACCCAAAAGCGCACCATCCTGGCCCGCGAGTCCGAGGCAATCCGTGACGCGGACGGGTCCAAAGGCCGCGTCTGGCACATCAGCAACCCAGGATCACTCAACCACCTGGGCCACCCGGTGGGTTACACGCTGTACCCGGAGGGCAACCCCACCCTGGCCATGGCCGATGACTCCTCCATCGCCTCCCGGGCCGCCTTCGCCCGCCACCACCTCTGGGTAACCCGCCACGCCGACGATGAGCTGTACGCCGCGGGAGACTTCGTCAACCAGCACCCCGGGGGCGCAGGACTTCCTGCTTTCGTGGCGCAGGACAGGGATATCGACGGCCAGGACCTGGTGGTGTGGCACTCTTTCGGGCTCACCCACTTCCCCCGTCCGGAGGACTGGCCCATCATGCCCGTTGACACCACCGGCTTCACCCTGAAGCCCCACGGCTTCTTCGACGTCAACCCCACACTGAACGTCCCGCCGTCCACGTCCGCCCACTGCGCCGCCGCTGAACGCAGCGCAGCCACGGACCACTGCGCACACTGACGGGGCTGCGGGGACGTCCACCGGGCGTCCCCGCAGTGGTAGGGTGCACACGGCCCCGCCGCCACCCTGCAACGCCTACCTGCAACACCTACAAGGAGCAGCATGCCCCGCTTGGTCGATCACCACGAACGGCGACGTTCGATCATCGAGACCACATGGCGGCTTATCGCTGACCAAGGCATCGAGAATGCCAGCATGCGCGACATCGCCCGTGAATGCGGGTACGCCGCCCCCGGTGTCCTTGCCCATTATTTCCCCAGCAAGGACGCCCTCCTGTTGGCGTCCTACGAGCTCATCTGCGAGCGCACCAATGAGCGCATCGCCAAGCACACGGCCCTCAAGCGTGGGCTCTCCGCCCTGCGCAGCCTCTGCCTGGAAATCATTCCTGCCGATCCGCTCACCGTGGTGGAGGCGAAGGTGGCTGTCTCGTTCTGGCAGCGCGCCCAAACGGAGGACGCGCTGCGCGCGGTGGGACGCGAGGCGCTGCTGCATTGGCGCGGACTCATCATGGACTTCCTCACCCAGGCAGGGCACGACGGCGAGTGCGCGCCTTTGGTTGATCCGGATGCGGTGGCCGATGAGCTGCTGAATATCATGATGGGCCTGCATGTGACCTCCATGCTGGACCCTGACGCAGTGACCGGTTCACGCCAGCGGCATCTGGTGGAGAGGGCGCTGGCCAGGCTGGGCCGGAAAGAATCCTAGTCCCGGGCGGCTTTCGCTGCGACGATCTGTTGCCGTACCGCCTGTGCCACCGCGCGCACCCGCGCCGTGGGGCGATGGGATTTCAGATGGGCCAGGACCGTCTTCAGTTCCGGCACGTCGTCGCGGATTTCCACGGCAGCCAGCCTGCCGCCGTCGTAGGTCAATGGGTGCTGCGGACGTTGGTGGAGGATCGAATAGCCAAGTCCCCTGGCCACGAACGTGCGGACGGTCTCGTAACTGGCCGAGCGGAACCGGATGTCCGGCTCGCGGCCGCCCAGGCGGGCAATGGAGAGCATCAGGTCGCGTGTGTGCGGGAGATCGAGCAGGACGAATGACTCCTCCGCCAGGGACGACAACTGGATCTTTTTGGACTGCGCCAGCTTGTGCTCCGGGGGCAGGGCAACGTAGGGCCGGACCGTGTCCACCACGGACCGGGATATGGCATCCGGAAGGTCAAGGTCGTAGCAGAGTGCCACGTCGGCCTGGCCCGTCAGCAGCGCGTTGATGCATCCGGCGGTGTCTGTTTCGATGACCTCGGTCTCCAGGGCAGGGTGGTCCTCGCGCAAAGTGGTCAGGACCCCAGGCAGGAGGAACGGCGCCAGGGTGCTGAAGCACGCAATCCTGATCCTGCCTGCGACGCTCTGGTGTTCGCCACGGGCGTGGTCGATGCTCTCTTCCACCTGGGCCAGGATGGCCTGCGCGTCCCGGACGAAGAGCTCGCCCGCAGGCGTCAGGACCAACCCCTTGGAACGCTGCCGGATGAAGAACTGCGTGCCCACATGCCGTTCGAGCTGGGCAATGGCGGCTGAGACAGCAGACTGCGCAACATTCAACCTCAAGGCGGCCCCGGTCATGGACAGTTGCGCCGCCGCTTCCACGAAATAGCGCAACTGGGTAAGCGTGACGTCCATGCATCGAGGATACACCGCACATCAGAAATATCGATGCAATCGTTCTAAAAGAACTGTTAGACAGATTCAACCGCTGACAGGAAGCTGAAAGGTACAAGCTACCTGCCACTGAAAGGCATCCCGTGAAACACCAGCGCATCCGCACCTTCAACACCAAGGACACCTACCCGGAACAGAACCTGGACAACGACCTCTGCCAGGCTGTCGTGGCCAACGGAGTGGTGTATCTCCGCGGGCAGATCGGACAGGACCTGGAAACCCGGGAATCCGTGGGGATCGGCGACGTGGAAGCCCAGACCGAGAAGGCCATGGCCAACATCGACATGCTGCTCAAGGAAGCCGGGAGCAGCCTCGAGGACATCGTCAAAGTGACCGTATACCTCATCGATCCCCGCTACCGGGAGACGGTGTACCGCACCATGGGCCGTTGGCTGAAGGGCGTTTATCCGGTGTCCACGGGAATCGTGGTCCAGGCCCTGGCCCGCCCGGAGTGGCTCGTGGAAATCGACGCCACCGCAGTGCTCTCCACGGAGGGACAGCAGTGACGTTCAGCATCGCCGCCACGGACGGAAAGGGCAGGTTCGGCCTGGCCGTTTCGTCGTCCTCTCCCGCTGTCGCAGCCCGCTGCGCCCACCTGCGCGACGGAGTCGGCGCTGTCAGCTCCCAGAACATCACCGATCCCAGGCTGGGCGTTGCCCTGCTGGACCGGCTCCAGGCCGGCTATTCCGCGCAGGAGGCCCTGACCGCCGTCGTCCATGAATCACCGTCCGTGAACTTCCGGCAACTGGTGGTCCTGGACGCCCACGGCGGATCCGCGGTCTTCAGTGGGTCCGGGACGCTGGGCATCTTCGGGGAAGGACGCGGCGCCCGCAGCGTTGCTGCCGGGAACATGCTGGCGCATCCCCACGTCCCCCAAATACTCTGCGATGCCTTCGAGTCCTCAACCGGGGAACTGGAACTGCGGTTGATGCAGGCACTCCGCGCTGCGGAGGCTGCCGGCGGCGAGGCGGGACCGGTGCGGTCCGCCGGCATGTCCGTAGTGTCCGGACACGGCTGGAGGGACACGGACCTGCGCGTGGACTGGCATGATGACCCGATCGGCGAGCTCGAACGGATCCTGGAGGTCTGGCTGCCGCAGCGGCGCGATTACGTGATCCGCGGGCTCGACCCCGCTTCCTCCGTGAGCTACGGGGTGCCCGGCGATGACCGCTGAGCGGGTTGTGACGGTGACGCCAGCCACGCAACGCGACCGGGTGCTCGGCGTCGTCAGGGCGCAGCAGGCTGCCCTGGTCCAGCTGTCGGAAACGCTGCATGCCAACCCTGAAACGGGCTGGCAGGAACACCGTGCGGCGGAATGGACCGCGGACTACCTGGCATCGCTCGGCTTCGACGTGGAGCGTAGCTACCTGGGATTCCCGACGGCGGTCCGCGCGGTTTTCGGTTCCGGCTCCCGCCGGGTGGGACTCATGGCTGAATACGACGCCCTGCCGGGCCTGGGGCATGCCTGCGGCCACAACATCATCACCGCCATGTCCTGCGGTGCCGCGGCCGCCCTGGCCGGGTTTGCCAAGGAGCACGACCTCACCGTGGAGGTCTATGGCACCCCCGCCGAGGAAGGCGGAGGCGGCAAGATCGAACTGCTCAAGAAGGGCGCCTTCCACGGACTGGACCTTGCCATGATGGCGCACCCCAGTCCCGTGGATTCGGCCGAAGCCCGGCCCTTCGCTGTGGCGCATAACCACGTGGAGTACAAGGGAAAATCGGCCCACGCCGCGGCCTACCCCGAGCAGGGAGTGAATGCCAATGACGCGTTCATCGTCGCCCAGGTGGCACTGGGCCTGCTCCGCCAGCAACTGCCTGCCGGCACGCGGGTGCACGGTGTCCAAACCCGGGGCGGTGCGGCGCCCAATGCGATTCCGGAAAAGACCGAGGGCCGGTGGTATGTGCGGGCAGAATCCCTGGCACAGCTGGGGGCACTGGAGGAACGGGTCAATCAATGCTTTGAAGCAGGCGCCGTGGCGACAGGCTGCGAGCTTTCCATCACACCGGAATCGGAACCATACTCCGAGTTCCGGACGGAAGAGCGTGCCCTGGAGTTGTACAAGGAGCATGCGAATTCCTTGGGTCGCACCTTCGATGCCCCGCCCGGGCAGGCCACCATGAACAGGGCTTCCACGGACATGGGCAATGTGTCCCAGGTGGTTCCCGCCATCCACCCCTACATCGGGCTCGGCTGCTACCCGGCAGCCAACCACCAACCCGAATTTGCCGCGCACTGCGTTGGTGAAGCTGCCAACCGGGCCATCCATGACGGCGCTGCAGCCTTGGCTCTGACGGCATTGGACTTCCTGGCCGGATAGCGCCGGTCCCCCCGTCAGCGAAACCCGTCCATCACAAACAAACGACAACTGAACAGGACCATGACACAACCATCAAACATCCCCGCCCCGGAGTTGCGGCGGGAACATGACAGCCTCGGGGACCGCGATGTCCCCGGGGCTGCTTATTGGGGCATCAGCACCGCCCGGGCCGTGGAGAACTTCCCCGTCAGCGGGCGCACCATCGGCACCCTCCGATCCCTCATTTATGGCCTGGGCGCAGTGAAACTATCGGCCGCCCGGGCCAACGAGGACCTGGGTCTTCTGGAGACCGCCAAGTCCGCGGCCATTCAGCAGGCCGCCCGCGAGGTGATGGACGGGAGGCTCGACCGTGAATTCGTGGTGGATGCCATCCAGGGTGGGGCGGGCACCAGCACCAACATGAACGCCAACGAGGTCATCGCCAACCGCGCGCTGGAGTTGTTGGGCCACACCAAGGGTGACTATTCGGCACTGCACCCGATCGATGACGACAACCGGAGCCAGTCCACCAACGACGCCTACCCCACGGCCATCAAGATCGCCCTGCAGCGTGATCTTGCTGCCCTGTGCACCGAGCACCATCGACTGGTGGGGGCCTTCGAGTCCAAGGCGGCAGAGTTCGCCGGCATCATTAAGGTAGGCAGGACCCAGCTGCAGGACGCCGTGCCCATGTCCCTGGGCCAGGAGTTCGGCGCCTTTGCGGAGACCCTCCGCGAGGACGGGTGCCGGCTGCAGGAACTCCTCCCGCACCTGGCCGAATCGAACCTCGGGGCCACCGCGATCGGGACGGGCATCACCGCTCCCCCCGGGTATCGGGAGGCGGTCATCCGTGAACTGGCGTCCGTGACCGGGCTGCCTCTGGCCCCGGCTGCCAATCTGGTGGAAGCCACCAGCGACACCGGCGTCTTCCTCCTGGTATCCGGCGTCCTCAAGAGGGCTGCGGTGAAGTTGTCCAAGATCTGCAACGACCTGCGCCTGCTCTCCTCGGGCCCCCAGGCAGGTTTTGCCGAGATCTTCCTGCCCGCTGTCCAGGCAGGATCATCCATCATGCCCGGCAAGGTGAATCCCGTCATCCCGGAAATGGTGAACCAGGTGGCGTTCCGGGTGGTCGGTGCCGATGCCACGGTCACCATGGCGGTGGAGGCCGGTCAGCTGCAGCTCAACGCCTTCGAGCCGGTCATCATCGACTCCCTCCTGGAATCCATTGCCTGGCTGGGCGTGGCGTGCAGGCAACTTCGGACACACTGCGTCGACGGAATCACCGCGAACACTGCCATGTTGCAGCACCGCATGCTTGATTCCATCAGCGTGGTCACCGGGCTGGCACCGCTGATCGGTTACGCGGCAGCCGCTGAGCTCGCCAAGGAAGCCCTTGCCACCGGGCGGGGCATTGCCAAGCTGGTGGCTGAGCGTGACCTCCTGGACCAGCACCAGATTAAGGAAGCACTGTCTGCCCGGACGTTGGCAGGCCTGGACTGACCGGAGCTGAGTAAAACAACGGGGACCATGCCTTGGGCATGGTCCCCGACGCTTCTATTTTTCGTCAAGCGTTAGGAATGAGTGTGAGCGCTGACCGGCGGCCTTGCCCCGGACCTGGTTTTGTTGGTGGGTGGGGCGCTCGTGGTGAGTGGCCAGCCCCCATCTCCCCCGTTCGTTGTTTTGGCTGCTGGCGAAGCTGGCGGAGCTGTTTCCGACGGAGGCCTGTCTACCCTTGGGCAAGGGCGGGGAAATTCCTGGAGGGGATAAGCGACGCAGGAGCGCCGGAGGGAAATTCCCGGGACGCAGGCCCCGGAGTTCACGGAGGGGCTAGACAGGCCGGAGCGGGAACGTACAATCCCTTGGGACAGCAGCCAAAACGGTAATACTGGAACAGTCCTTGAGCCGGCGTGACCCAGCCAAAAACTGACGTACCAGGCGGCACTGTCTTCCCGACGATCTGTCCGCCGGCTCAAGGTCCGTTAAAAGGGGTGTCGAGCCAGGCGGACATGACCTCATAGGAGCCTGATACGACCAGTCCCATTACCGTTTTGTCTGCCCACCTGGCCCGCGCCCGATCAATCAGCATTCGACGCGACTGAGGGGCAATTTCCATCTTGGCAAGCCAACCAACAAAAGTCATTGCGGGTATCGACACCCACGCGGACACACACCACGTTGCCGTCATCAACGAACACGGCAAACCCCTCGCGGACAAGGAATTCCTCGCCGTGGGATCCGGATACCGGAAAATCATCGACTTCATCACCTCTTACGGCACAGTCACCGCCGTCGGTGTCGAAGGAACCGGATCGTACGGTGCCGAGCTCGCGCGAACCCTTCGGGGTGAAGGGCTTACCGTGCTGGAGGTAAACCGCCCGAACCGGGCTGCCCGTCGGCTCAAGGGGAAGTCCGACCCGTTGGATGCGTATCAGGCCGCCAAGTCGGTGCTTGAGGGGCGGACGAAGGCGATCCCGAAGGCCAAGGACGGCCCGGTGGAATGCCTGCGGATCGTACGTTCCGGGCGGGCATCAGCCATCAAGGCTCGGACCGCGGCTATCAACCAGATCAAGGCGCTCCTCGTTTCGGCGCCGGACAAAATCCGGGCGAAATACCGAACACTGGCCACCTCCGCGCTGATTCCTGCCCTGCAGCGCACAAGACCTTCAGGCCATATGGCTGACCCGGAGTACGTGACCCTGATGACCCTCAAGGCGTTGGCAGCCCGCTGCCAAGCACTGGGAGCGGAAATTGAGGCTGCTGACGCGGCCCTCAAGGAAATCCTCGATAGCTACGCTCCGCTGCTCTGTGACCTCCCGGGAGTCGGGACTGAAGTAGCCAGCCAGCTTTTGATCACCTTCGGGGACAACCCGGACCGGCTGGGCAGCGAAGCCCAGTTCGCTTCGCTCGTCGGCGTCGCCCCAGTACCAGCCTCATCCGGCAAGACAACCCGCCACCGGCTCAGTAGAGGCGGCGATCGCAGCGCCAACAATGCCTTGCATCAGGTAGTCCTGGTTCGCATGGGCTCGTGCCAGCGGACTAAGGACTACGTGGCCAAACGCACGACCGAGGGCAAGGGAAAACGCGAAATCATGCGCTGCCTCAAACGCTACGCAGCCCGGGAAATTTACCGCCAGATCACCAACCCCCGGCCCGCACCGGACAACTCAGACCTCCGCCGCATGCGGACCGAACTCGGGCTCACCATCACGACCGTAGCCGGCGAACTCGGCCAATGGGTATCCATCCTCTCGCGTCTGGAACGCGGACACATCCGAAACGACGAGCTCGCTGCGACCTACCGACAATGGCTCACCGAGCAAAAAGCAGCCTAGGCCATTAGGCCCAGTAACGCCGAGAGTCGAACACATAACAGGACGTAAGCCATACTCACCCGTCAACCATTTGAATAACAGACAGCTGGATTTCGAGGACGGATGAATGCCAAGCGAGAGTGCCCGCTCTAGCCAGCGTCCCGGACCCGCTGGAGATACGTGACTAATTCCTGGAGCCGGTCCGCGGGCCACGGCAGCCGGGCGCTCAGCTCTGGGCTGTTGTCCTGCCACATGCCCCGCGCAGCAGCCTTGGTCGCGTCATTGCTGTGGAACTGGGAACCGAGGCCATCCCAACGCTTCGCAAAGTCCCGTACCGCGGGGTCGTCCACAGCCGTATTTGCCGACAGATAGCCCAGGCCTTCTTCGACCAGGCTTGCAAACGTGGCCTTGGCATCTTCGACCGCGGCTGGGCCGAGTTCAGCTCGGCGTTGCGCCAGTTCGATGCGCTGTTCCTCGGTGAAGTATTTCTCGTACATGGTCATCCCTTCCAGAATTGATATGAAGTGATCCACGCCCGGCATGGTGCTGCCCATGTTGTCCAGCAAGGTTTGGATCTGGTGCTGAAGACGCAGCGCCTGTTCGGCTTGTTGATGTAGTGCCGACAACTGGGCGGTGAACAATTGCCGCACGGCGCCGACGTCGTTCGGTGATGACGCCAGGACCTCGCGAACCTGATCCAGAGACAGGCCCAGCGCCCGGAGCGCCCTGATGCGGTAGAGGTGGCGGACGTCTTCCTCCGAATACCGCCGGTGCCCGGAGTCGGTTCGCCCTGTCGCGCGTAATAGTCCGATCTGGTCGTAGTGGTGCAAGGTCCGCACAGTGACCCCGCACAACCTGGCCAGTTCGCCAATGCTCCACAACTGCCCGACCGTCTCCAACATGTTTCCCAGCCTAGGACCTGACGCAGCGTCAGGATCAAGCCCCGTGCGCACTGGTCCTGATAGAACCGCCGCCCAATTTGACGCCTATAGGAGCATCGTCGTAGACACACCAGGTGGTGACGGGCAGGAGCCCTGCGAGGGACCGTCACCCCCCAACAGCCGGCCACGAAGTGGACGCCGTCTCCCCGGTTCGCCCCGCGAACCGGCACAAAAGCACCCCATGCTGCCTTCGGCTACAAATCTTTATCCTGCTCCGTCACAACAACGAAAGGGCCTCGTCTGGAGAATCCAGACGAGGCCCTTAATAGTTGCCGCCTCACACAGCACTAAATTGCTGACGGTTAGGTTTTGGTCGTTTGTTCCAGGGCGTGGAACGCGGGATAGAACTACCAGGTCACCAAATTCATGCCCAAATTGTTCGCAATGGTGCGCGTAGAGGTGAACCACACGTAGCGACTGCAGTAGTTCGCTCCGCCGTCTCGCACACTTCCGCAGTTGCCGTAGTTGTACAGAGGGCCGGCGACAGCCTGGATCATGCCTGCGGCGCCGACGCTGCCGTTGCCGTAGGGAACAAGTACGGGTCCGCCGCTGTCGCCCTGGATAGCCGCCCGTTGCCCGTCCACGGTCTGGTAGCCCTCGATTTGAGAGGCATAGCCGTACCCGTCATTCCAGGAAAAGTTGGTGTACAAAACAGAGATATTGCAATGAACACCGGAGTTCCCCCCACTTGTGCAGATCCAGTCGCCCAATGAGAGATCGTGGAAGCCAGCGACTGGCTTGGAATAGCCTGCCGTGTTGTTCCACGCTCCGTCAAACATCCACAGACTCCCACCTTCAGACAGCAGAGCGGCTTGGCCGTCCGGAGAATCCCGCCACTGCATTCCGGCTGAGGAGGCGGAATTGTCGCGAGCGGTCCACCAGCCAGTTCCTTCACAATGGCGAGCAGTATTGGTCCAGTTTCCTGTTCCTGTCGTGGCCTTCAGGGCAAACCCCGTCGAGCAGGATGTGCCGTTGCTGTTGAGTATGTAGGCACCTGAGTTGAAGGGACTGTAGTCGTTCATCCGAGTGGCGGGGCGTGCAGGGACACCATCGATGACCTTGATGGGCAACTTGGTGATATCGCGGGCTAGACCCTCCACCGCCACCCGCTCAGCTGAACCGAGCTGGCCGTTCTCATTCTTGGGTGCGTACCCGCGGATGGCTATTTCACCGGCATCGTCACCGACGCCTCCTATGGAAGATATCTTGAATCCCAGCGGCTCAAAAGCTTTGTCATTCCTTATTAGGGCTTGAGTTGCGGAATCGATTTCAGGAACGGAATATGGACGCTCGGAAAAAGTCACCATGGTGCCTCGCTTCCCTCCTTCGTTGGCGACGGTTTCGCGGAGCGGGGAGGAGCCCTTCCATAAGGCCTTCACGGAAAGGCTTTTAGCGTCATTAACCTGTTCAACGTAGCCAGCATCGTAAATTCCAGGGACCTGGGTGATCCAGTATTTGAACTCTGAGAGTTTTTTCTGGTTCTCCAGGAAATCGAATCCGACGATCTTGGAGTATTCCTCGATGGCCTCCTCGCCCGGAGGTGTGGCCGGGGCGTCCTACGCGGCCGCGGCCGGGCTGACAATGCCAAGCAGCAAGAGGAATGTACCTGCCGCAATGGGTAGCGCTTTCTTCAATGAATCCCCCGTCATAGTAGTAGCCCGATGAGTATCGGCCCATGTTTGATGAATCGTTCCAAGGCGAGATGGATGGGTTGGCCACTTATGTCTTAGCTGCGGATTGGACCTAATGCCTGAGTCAGGAACGGTTCACATCGCGCCGAACGTCAGTGAGTCCTGACCTCTCGTCCATGTCAATACACCATTTGCGTAGTTGAGCTGGACTCCATCCTGAAGGAACTTGAGAGCCCAGGTCTGCTGGTCGCCCTTTGCGGCGTCAACGCATCCGGACGCGCCTACTGCAAGCTTCCCGGAGAGTGTCATGTCAGAGCCGTTGATGGTGACCGGGGTATTCACAGGCCCACACGGAAGAACAGCTGTCAGGTAGGTTTCCTGACCGACTCGATCCAACTGTGCTGTTACGTGCCCTCCGGTCACCCATGAAATCGGCTGGCCGGCAGCAGTACCAGCTGTACTTTTGAACTGCCCGCAGGGGGCATCGGGCAGGAACTTCGCGCACTCACTTGACGGTGACGGCGTTAGGGAGGACTGTCCGGGACCGGCTTCCGGCGTTCCACCAGTTCCACAAGACGTCATGGTCATTGCTGCTAGCCCGACGGCAGCAATACCTACGAGCAATCGATGCTTCCCCATAACTCCCCCAAGCTAAATGTTGATTAGAAGCTGATGTCCACTGGGTAAACATGGACCAGCAGCCTCCTCAGGCCCCACATCGGCGGAGCTTGGATCACTCTCGAACCATACGGTTGTTTTGAATATTTCGCAAGAAGTTTTTTAGCAGGCCTTTGCACTGTAATTCTAAGGGTGCTGAGAATTATCTATTCAGTATGAGTACCTTCAAAATGAGAGAAGGGCTTTTTCGTGGCTTTACTCGTCCTTGTTTCCTTCGAAAGGAACGTCTTTGGTAAGAATCAATTCACGCCTCGCCCGCACTTAGGTCGACGCCCACCCACCACGGTCACAATGCCGGGACCTCCCCATCGTCCATGACATCGGGCTTTCAATTGCTTTGGTCCTGCATCCCGCGGGTTGGTATCGCGTTGCGCGTTGACGCGGGATGGCGGAAGAGCCGGCACCCTGGTGGTTGTCGGCTCTTCCTGCTTTTCCCTCAGCATAAGGAAATTCGTGGGTGCAGCGTCGTCGCTGCAGGGGGTTAGAAGTCTTGTGGGGTTTTCTCCCAGGAGACGTCCACGACGGCGCTGGCCTGGTCAATGGTGAGCATGCTCAGTTCCAAGAGGTCTTCGGCGTGGGTGTTGCCCGAGGATGCGTCGTCTTCGGTGAGGACGTAGTCGTGGCTCATGGGGTGCTGCTCCCTGGCGTTTTGTGGAACCGGTGGTTCTTCCACTGTAGCCCGGCGGCAGGATGGCTGGTGTTTGGTGGGTTACGTCGCCCGCGGCAGCGTTGATCGGCGGCCGGAGGAGCGCCAGCGGGGGAGGCCGCCGACGCGCCGGTGCGGCCGGAACCGTTTGCCGGTCCCGGCCCTCTGCGGGTTAGCGCTTCTTGAACCCGGTGGTCCCATCGGCCGCGACGGGGGCGATCTTGCCGTGGCTGATGAGTTCTTCCATCAGCTCGGCGAGCCGGTACCCGGGCACGTCCTCCAGCGCCGCGTCGAAGTGCTCCGCTGCTACGGATGATTGGCCTTTGAGGTAGTAGGGCCAGCCGATCACCGTCAGCAGCGGCGCCCGGTAGATCTCCGGGGCTGCGGCGATCAATTGCCGGGCCGCTTCCTCGGCGCCGTCCACGCGGGTCCAGTCGGGGCGGATTCCCTCACCGATGAGCAGATAGCCGTTGCTCTCGGCGGTGGTGCGTTCGGGTTCGATCACCGTGCACATCAGCACATCCCGCAGGGTCGGGTACTGGAAGCAGGCCAGCAACTGTACGGTCGATTCCTGGCTGATCCGTCCGCTGCAGGCGATGGTCTCTGCCCAGAGTTCGATGGCATAGATCTCTTCGCTGCACTGCAGCACGTGCCCCACTTCGAGGCAAAACTGCGATGAGCCACAACCACCAAAGGCTGGGCAAGCTTCTGATCAGGCCACCGACGGGGGACAGGTCAACACCGGCCGCTCCACCAGCGCGGACAAATCGGGGGAAACGCACCCCTAAAAGGGGCAATTGTTCTTTCGCACCAACACTGCCAGCCAGTCCCAAACCAAACCACTGCAAGACCCACAGTTGTTTTTTGGGTCCTAGACGCCGGCTACCAGCATCTCCTGCTCGTTGTGGGCCAGGTAGCTGCGCTGGATGGCGATTTGGTCCGCTACATACTTGGCGTCGTGCCACACGCCCCAAATAAAGCTCGATCCACGGCGCGACTGCCACGGCAAGCCGAGGAAGTAGATACCGGGCTCTGTGGAGACACCACGCTGCTGGAGCGGCCTGCCCCTGTCATCAAAGGCATCCACTTCCAGCCAGCTGTAGTCCTGGACGAACCCGGTAGCCCAGATAATCGACGCCACCCCTGCCGCTTCAAGGTCCAGTTCCTGCAGGGGATTCTTAAGGCACTCCGGATCCGGCCGCATCGCGCGGGCCTCAGGTTCCTCGGGGAGGTCCAGGCCGTTACGCTCCACATAGGCATCCGCCTCGTCCAGCAACTGCAGGTAGTGGGCATCACCGTTCGCGACGTTCTTCCGCAGGTCGTCCGCGAAACGCATGGTCCCGCCGTCGTACGCTTCAGTGCGCCCCACCAGGGTGATGCCCTGTTCGGCGAGCTCCCGGAAGTCCACTGTATGGCCGCCGTCAGCGCCGCTGACGGCGATGGTGACATGCTCGGCACCCTGTGGAGGAGTAGAAGCATCCCACAGGCCCAGGACGCCAAGCCACCAGCAGAAATCCCGGCCGCGGTAGCTGCGCGGGGGACGGTCGTGGGGCCCCACCGACAGGTAGACCTGCCGCCCGGAGCGCTGGATTTCCGCCGCGATCTGCACACCGGACGATCCCGCACCGACCACCAGCACCGCACCCTCCGGGAGTTGGTGAGGGTTGCGGTAGGAACTTGAGTGCAGCTGCTGCACCGCCGCAGAGCCAGGCACGACGGCGGGAATCACCGGCCGCTGGAAGGGTCCGGTTGCTGCCACGACGTAACGGGCGTTGTAGCTGCCTTCGCTCGTTTCCACCTGGAATCCGGGGGCACCTGTGTTCCGGCGAACCGACGCAACCTCCACGCCGCAGCGGATCGGCGCGCCGATCTTCTCCGCATAGGCTGCAAAATAGTCGGCAACCTGGTCCTTTGAGGCGAACTCGCCCGGTTGCAGGTTGCTGAACTCCAGCCCGGGGAACCGGTCATGCCACGCGGGGCCGTTTGCCACCAGCGAGTCCCATCGCATGGTCCTCCAGCGTTCGGCAATCCGGTGGCGCTCCAGGACAACGTGATCGATGCCCCGGTCGTTTAAGTGCTCGCTCATGGCCACTCCGGCCTGCCCTGCGCCGACGACGAGGACCTCCACCTCTTGGCTTGTCATGTGATCTCCCTAAATTTAGGCGGAGTGCTGGCGGCACCATTGACCGCGCACCTCCGCGATGCCCATTTCGTGGCGGTTAATTCATTCTCGCCACGCGCAGTGCATCTGCATAGCGCATAAATTCGCGCAACTGCATCTGAATTCTCGATGTATTTAGATCGCCGTGTGCGGCGCCCTGCTTTCGTCGCCATGCTTCCGCCGGGCCTCGTCAGCGCGCAGGCGGTCCAGCCTCTGCATCAGCGGAGCCGTGGTGGCCCCGTGGACCACCACGGACAAAGCAACAACCAACGCAACCAAGGCCCACAAGGCGTGCTGGTCGCCGTCGAAGTTTCCGTGGCTGAGGGCATACGCCACGTAGTACAGCGACCCTATGCCCCGGATGCCAAAGTAGGAGATGGCCAGGCGCTCGCGCGGTCCAGTCTTGCCTCCCATCAACCCCAGCCAACCCGCTGCCGGGCGGACCAGCACCAGGAAGACCAGCGCCACCAGCACTTCCGCCCAGCCGATGCCGTCCAGGACTCCCCGGGCGATCGCGCCACCCAGGAGGACCAGAATCACGATCGTCATCAGCCGCTCAAGCTGTTCCACATAACCGTGAAGCACCTGGTGATAAGAGTGGTGGCGTTCGGCTGCCCTGATGGTCAGGGCGCACACAAAGACAGCGACGAATCCGTAGCCCTCGATCATCTCCGTAGCGCCATAGGCAAGGAACGTGGCGGCCAGCGCCACGAATCCCTCCGAATGCTCGGACAGGCGGAAACTGCGGATCGGGGAGGCAAAGAAGATCCTGCTGAGGACTTTCCCGGTTCCGAAGCCCACCAGCACCCCCGCAACCACGCGCCAGAGGATATCGAGCGCAGCCCACTGACCCACCGCTTCCGGCGTCACTCCCACCAGGCTGATCGCAATGGCCAGGTAGACAAACGGGAAAGCCAGGCCGTCATTGAGCCCCGCCTCCGAGGTGAGCGCAAAACGGACTTCATCCTCGTCTGGATCCGTCTCGGTGTCCGCCGGCTTTCCCACCTGGACTTCGGAGGCGAGCACAGGATCGGTGGGCGACAACGCAGCGCCGATCAGGAGTGCCGAGGCCAGCCCCAGCCCCAGGACCCACAGCCCCAGCATGGTCATCACCACGATGCTCAGGGGCATGACGATCGCCAACAGCCGCCATGTGGTGGACCACCCCCGCCACCGGAAAGGCCGGTCCAGCGCCAACCCCGCACCCATGAGCGAGATGATGACGCAGACCTCGGTCAGATGCATGGTGAAATCGGCGTACTTAACCGGGTCCGGGTCAGGCAGGTCGGGAAGCAGGGCGAATGCCAGAATTCCGCTGCCAAGGAACACCATGGGCATGGACAGCGGCATACGGAGCAGCAGCTTGGGCAACACCGCGGCAGCGAGGACCGCCAGGCCGGCCGCAAAGAACAGGATGCTGGGGGCTTCGAACAAGGGGGCTTCTTCCTGTGGCACCGGCTTGCAGGGCAGTTGGCTCAACCCGCGCCGGTTCCCAGTAGCTTAGCCCCGGCGGCTGAGGCGGTGCTACGGCTGAGTGGGCGGGGTAGTTATTTCATGACGCGATAAATGAAATGTTTTTCGTACTTTTTGTATTTGACGTTCAAAAAGGACAGACGTGCAATTTTCAACTACTTTTGAACATCGCAAGCAATCAATAATTATGGGGGAACACATGCGTCACGGCTGGGTGGTGGGATCCGTGGTCATCCTGGCGATGCTGTTTCGATTCACCGGTGTTCACCGGGCAAACGACGTCTTCATCGACGAAATCACCTATGCCGATCTGGCCGGACAAATAGCGCAGGGAACCGTTCCCTCAATACTCGGAAATCCTTTTTTCCTGCATCCTCCCGGCTCCTACATCCTTAACTCGTGGGTCATCAACATGTTTGGCCTTGAGGGCCACCCTATGGACCTCGCGTTGCAGTTACGATGGGTCAACGCCGTGCTCGGCGCGGTAACCGTCGGGGTCTGTTGTCTTCTGGTCCGACGCCTGGTGGGGGTGCTGCCCGCAGCAGCAGCCGGCATCATCATGGCAAGTGACCCCTTCATCCTCCGCATGGACGGCCGGTTGATGATGGAAACGCCCGCCGGGTTGGCCGTCGTGTCCGGGTGGCTCCTGGTGATAGTGCTGCTGAACCGGAAATGGCGACGACCGCGTCTATGGCTGGAACTCGGCGCGGGGCTGGTTTTCGGACTGGCAATCGTCATCAAGGACATGACGGTGGTGTTCACCCTGGTCCCGCTCCTTGCGGGCGTGTTCTGGAGGAACACCATTCCACCCCTGACGGCCCTGCGCCTGATGGGGTCCGCCAGTCTTCCATATCTGGCGTACATGGGCTGGGTGGCGGCCAACGGGCTGCTTCCGCAGTGGTTCGACCAGAAATCGGTCGGTGTCCTGCGGATCCTGGGGGCCGTCCAGATGACAGGTTTCAACGCCGTTCCGAGTGCGGATCTTGCGGGACGGCTGATCGAAATGACTGGTCGCTTTGGAACGAGCTACCTGCTGCTGGGGCTTTCCATTCTCTCCGGGGCAGTAGCGGCCACCTCAACAGTTGCCACCCGGCGCACCATCGGATTGTTCTCACTGTTTACGGGCTTCATGGGAATCTACTCCGTCTTCTTCGGAGCAGCAGAGGAGCAGTTCGGTTATTGCGTGGTGCTGGCCGCCCTCGTTTCCACGCCCATCGCCGTCGAAATGCTGATGCGGTGGCGCCCAAGGCTCCGGCGGGCCTTCGTCATCGCCACGGTGGCGGTTGTCATTGTTGGGCTCGCTCTGGGGGTACAGGCAAGGACGGTCACCGACGATGGCCTGGTCCGGGCCCGGGAGTGGATGGTCAACAACATCCCGGCCTCAGCGACCGTTGGGCTGACCTCGGTGACCGGCGAATTCGCGCTGCTGCCCCGCGATCACTGGGAAGTCCTGCCCTCGCTGCTCTCGCTCCGGGACAAAGACGCGCAGTATGTCCTCACCCAGGGCAGGCAACTCAGCCAGGGCTATGGCTTCGCAGCCCCTGAACTCCTGGTGTGGCTGGCGGGCAACGCCGAACCCGTCTTCACGTTCACGGGGCCAACCAACGGGGAAACCGTCGTCTGGAAACTGGACCGGGAAAAACTCGAGGACGCTGTGGAGGCAGGCCGGACGCTCCCGCCGGTATCCGGCGGCTACCGGTGATGTGCTCAACAAAGCGGCGGGCCTCCCGTGGTTCCGTTCGGAACCCGGGCGACCCGCCGCCGTCGTGCGTTAACCCGCCGCAGTACCCCTAGAGGTTCTCCACCAGGGAAACATCGCGCACTGCGCCCTTGTCCGCGGAGAGCGCCATGGCGGCGTAGGCCCGAAGAGCCGGGGAAACCTGGCGGTCACGGTTCTTGGGCTTGAAGCCGCCGTTGACCAGGAGCTTCTCGCGGCGCTCAGCCAGGATCTCGTCGGAGACCTGCAACTGGAGCGAGCGCTGCGTGATGTCGATGCTGATGATGTCGCCGTTCTCCACCAGGGCGATGTCGCCCCCGGAAGCAGCTTCCGGGGAGATGTGCCCGATCGACAGTCCGGAGGTGCCGCCGGAGAAGCGGCCATCGGTGATGAGGGCGCACTTCTTGCCCAGGCCGCGGCCTTTGAGGAACGAGGTCGGGTAGAGCATTTCCTGCATGCCCGGACCGCCGCGGGGGCCTTCGTAGCGGATGACCACCACGTCGCCTTCCTTCACGGTCTTGTTCAGGATCAATTCCACGGCCTCGTCCTGCGACTCGCACACGATCGCCGGGCCTTCGAACTTCCAGATGGACTCGTCCACGCCTGCGGTCTTCACCACGGCACCGTCCACGGCGATGTTGCCGCGGAGCACGGCCAGGCCGCCGTCCTTGGAGTAGGCGTGCTCCACCGAGCGGATGCAGCCACCCTCGGCGTCGACGTCCAGGGAGGTCCATTCGTTCGACTGCGAGAACGCCGTGGAGGAACGGACGCCACCGGGGGCAGCGTGCCACAGGGCCTGGGCTTCCTCGGTCGCCTTGCCGCCGCGGATGTCCCAGTCGTCCAGCCAGCCGTCCAGGTCGTTGGAGTGTACGGAGTGGACGTCCTTGTGGAGGAGCCCGCCGCGGTTGAGCTCACCCAGCAGCGCGGGGATGCCGCCGGCGCGGTGCACGTCCTCCATGTAGTAGGTCTTGTCCTTGGCAACGTTCGGGGCCACCTTGGCCAGGCACGGAACCTGGCGGGACTTGGCATCCATCTCGGCCAGGCCATAGTCCACGCCTGCTTCCTGGGCAGCGGCCAGCAGGTGCAGGATGGTGTTCGTGGAACCGCCCATGGAGATGTCCAGGGCCATGGCGTTGTCGAAGGCCTTGGCGGTGGCGATGGAGCGGGGCAGGACCGACTCGTCGTCGCCGTCGTAGTAGCGCTTGACGAGGTCGACGACGGTCGCGCCCGCCTTCTCATACAGCGCCTTGCGGGCGGTGTGGGTTGCAAGAACGGAACCGTTGCCCGGCAGGGACAGGCCGATGGCCTCGGTGAGGCAGTTCATGGAGTTCGCGGTGAACATGCCCGAGCAGGAACCACAGGTGGGGCAGGCGTTCTCTTCGATGAGGTTGATGTCTTCATCGGAGATGGATTCGTCCACGGCATCGGCAATGGCGTTCACCAGGTCCAGGGAGCGTACGGAACCATCGGTCAGGGTCACGCGGCCAGCCTCCATGGGTCCGCCCGAGACGAACACTACAGGGATGTTCAGGCGCAGCGCGGCCATGAGCATGCCGGGGGTGATCTTGTCGCAGTTGGAGATGCAGACCAGGGCATCAGCGCAGTGTGCGTTGACCATGTACTCCACCGAGTCGGCGATCAGGTCGCGGGAGGGCAGGGAGTAAAGCATGCCGGAGTGGCCCATGGCGATGCCGTCGTCCACGGCAATCGTGTTGAACTCACGCGGGACGGCGCCTGCGGCGAGGATCGCATCGGAAACGATCCGGCCCACGGGGGCAAGGTGGGTGTGGCCGGGAACGAACTCCGTGAAGGAGTTGGCTACGGCGATGATCGGCTTGCCGATATCCGAGTTGGCGACGCCGGACGCGCGCAGCAGTGCGCGGGCGCCGGCCATGTTGCGGCCGTGGGTGACAGTTTTAGAGCGTAATGCAGGCATGAGTACCATCCTGCTGTGTTTGTCAGCCCCGCAGAAGACGGCCCTGATACTAGTAGTAGGAGTACCAGAGTAATAGTATTTGTGGGTGCATGATTCGGAGAGACGCAAGGAGCTGGGCCTCTTCCTGAGGGCCCGCCGGGATCAGGCACTCCGCACCGAATACGGCCTTCCGCCGATTTCCCGCAAACGCGAGCGTGGACTCCGGCGCGAGGAAGTCGCCTTCCTCTCCGGTGTGAGCGTCACCTGGTACACCTGGCTTGAGCAAGGCCGTGACATCAGCCCGTCCCGGCAGGTGCTGGAAGCCATCGCACGGGCGTTGCACTTATCCGATACCGGGCTGGCCTACGTGTTGTCCCTGGGTGGTTATGCTTCCTCGGTTTCCACCGCGCCCGTGGCCGGAAGCGCTCCCCCGCACGTCCAGCGCCTCCTGGATGCCCTCGATCCGAACCCCTCCTATGCCCTCTCCCCCGATTGGGGCGTGGCGGGGTGGAACAAGGCGTACGCGGCGCTGTATCCGAACATCGCCACGGTTCCTGCGGGTGACCGGAACCTGTTGTGGCTGGTCTTCACCGATCCGTACGTCCGCGACCTGCTCCCGGACTGGGACGTCACCAGCCGGCGCTTCCTTGCCGAGTTCCGGGCCGAGACCGGCCAACGCCTGGGAGACCCCGACATGAAATTCCAGGTGGAACGCCTCAAGGAAGCCAGCCCGGAATTCCAGGAAAGCTGGGACCAGTACGACATCCTGGGCTTCGAATCCCGCGAGCGCCTCTTTCATCACCCCGCCGTCGGCGTCCTTCACCTGGAGCATCACCAGGTTTCGCCGTCGGACAGGCCGGACCTGCATCTGGTGGTTTACACGCCAGCGCCGGGGAGCGGGGCGGAGGAACAGATCGCGCGGCTGATGGAGTTGGGCGCGTAGCGTTACGCCTCCGACGGCGGGTGGTTGCCTGAGTACCAAGACGCAACCACCCGCCGTCGTGCTGTATGTCCTTTGACGTAGCGCAGGTCACGTTCTATGATTTATGAATCGATTCAAGATGTAACCCTCCTCACGTTGATGTGCGGGGAAAGCTCTTGTTCCTTGCCAATGACGGACAAAGGAGACTCACGAATGAACGTCATGCACCGGAAGGACGTCCAGCCCACCGCAGGGACTGCACCCCACCACAACGGCCCCGGCCGGAAAGATCCCAAAAAAGCCGCGATGAGCGGGTGGATCGGAAGCGCACTGGAGTATTACGACTTCGCGCTGTACTCGCTGGCAGCAACGTTGCTGTTCCCCACGATCTTCTTCCCTGCGGACAACCCGACCGTTGGCATCATTGCCTCCCTCGCCACCTACGCGGTGGGTTACGTCTCCCGGCCCCTGGGCGCCGTGGTGCTTGGCGCCTACGGTGACAAGCATGGCCGCAAGCAGGTCCTTGTGGTTGCGATGCTGCTGATGGGCTTTGCCACGTTTGCCGTGGGCCTGCTGCCCACCTACGGACAGGTGGGCCTCCTGGCTCCGGTCCTGCTGGTGATCCTCCGCCTGGTCCAAGGGTTCGCTGTGGCGGGCGAACTTGGCGGAGCCAGCGCGATGATCGTGGAGCACTCCCCCGACGCCCGCCGCGGCTTCTTCGCGAGCTTCAGCCTGCAAGGGACCCAGGTGGGTTCCATCCTGGCAACAGCGGTCCTGATTCCGCTGGCGTCCCTGCTTCCTGACGAGGACTTCCACTCCTGGGGCTGGCGCATTCCGTTCCTGCTCAGCGCCGTGGTGATCATTGCCGGCTACGTCATCCGCCGCCGGGTCCAGGAACCGCCCGCCTATCTTGCGCAGTCCGAGGCTGCCCACTCCGGTTCCGTACCGGCCAAGCGCCGCTTCCCGTTCGTCGATCTGCTCCGTACCCACCCATGGGTCCTGGTCCGCTGCATCGCCATGACGTTCACCAACGTCATCGGCATGGCCACGCTCATCTTCGGCGTTTCCTTCGCCACCCAAAAGGGCTACGGCATTGGCTTCTCCAGCAGCGAGTTCCTTTGGGTCACCATGGCAGCGAACGTGGCAGCGGTGGTCACCATTCCAGTCTTCGGGGCACTGTCCGACCGCATTGGCCGGCGGACCCTGATGGTGGCCGGCGGCATCGTCGGTGGCCTGCTCACCATGGGCTACCTGTATGCCATCCAGCTGGGCAGCCTGCCGCTGGTGTTTGTGTGCGTGGTGATCGTCCAGGGCATCTTCTTCCAGATGTGGAACGGCACGTTCGCAACGTTCTTCCAGGAGCAGTTCCCCATGCGGATGCGCGTCACTGGCTTCGCAGTTTCCCAAAACATCGGGCTCATGATCGCCTCCTTCTTCCCGAGCCTCTTCACGGCCATCGCTCCGCCGGGCTCGGCGAATATCCCCTTGGTGATCGGCCTGACGACGCTCGGCATTTGCATCGTCTCCGCCGTGGCCACATTGATGTCCCCTGACACGAAAGGCAAGACGCTGGACGAGTTGGAGGCTCGCTAGGGCCTCCAGTCGCCCGGCAATCAGAACGCAAGTGCCGCCGTCGGAGATGAACGGCCTCAGGACGCTTCTGCCGCGCGTTTCCGCTGCCAGGCGCCACGCAGTTGCTGGCGGAAGGTCACGTGGTTGCGCCGGCTGACAAGGACGACGGCGGCCACGCCGGTCACCAGGACGATCGCACCGCCCGCCGCCACCGACCACCGCGCACCGAACTCCGTGCCGATCCAGCCCATCAGTGGCGCACCGATCGCTGTCCCTCCTTGGAGGATCGCAAGGTAGAGGGCCAGCACGCGTCCGCGGAATTGGGGTTCGACAGACAGTTGGATGGTGGTGTTGCAGCTGTTGAGGAACGTGATGGACGCCAACCCCACCGGAATCAGGACAACGGCATAAATCCAGAACGACGGCGCCACGCTCGCCAGCAGCGTGAAGGCGCCAAGGAACAGGGCTCCGCCGAGCATGAAGCGGAGGCGGGGTCCGGAACGCCGGGCTGCGAGCAGCGCACCGGCGAGGGTCCCGACCGCCATGATGGAACCAAGGACGCCGAATTCCTCGGGCCCCATGCCGAACTCGGCCGTCGCCATCAGGGAGTTGGTCACCGGGAAGTTCATCCCGAAGGCGCCGAGGAGCCCCACCATGACCATGATGAGGACCAGGTCAGGGCGCTCACGGACATAGCTGAGACCGTCAATGAACTGGTGTTTGCCCCGGGCAACGGGGGTCGACGGCTCGAGTTGGGAGACCTTGACCCGGACAAGGGAGAGGATGACGGCAACGAAGCTCACTGCATTGAGAAGGAAGACCGGACCCGTACCGATCCAGGCAATGAGCACTCCGGCGATGGCCGGACCCGTGAGCCTCGCACTGTTGAAGGACGCCGAGTTGAGGGCAACGGCATTGGCGATCTTGTCCGGCCCCACAAGTTCGGAAACGAAGGCCTGCCGGGCCGGCGCATCCATGGCGGCAGCGACCCCCAAGGCTGCCGCAGCGATATACACATGCCACAACTGGGCCACCCCAGTAACCACCAGGAGGCCGACGATCAATCCGCAAATGCCCATGGCCGTTTGCGTCCATAGCAGGATCACGCGTTTCCGGTAGCGGTCGGCAAGGACGCCGGCGTAGGGGCCCAGCAACAACATGGGCAGGAACTGCAGTGCGGTGGTGATGCCCACGGCCGTTCCCGAGTGGTTGGTCAGGACAGTCAGGACCAACCAATCCTGGGCCACGCGCTGCATCCACGTGCCGATGTTGGAGACCAGGGCGCCGCCGGCCCACATCCGGTAGTTGCGGCTTTCCAGCGCCTGGAACATGGCGCTCATTTGGCGCTCATTTCCTGCATGATGTGCGCGGCGCGGCTGAGTATCTGCCGGTCCTCATCGCTCAAGCCTGCTACGCGCTGCGCCAACCAGGCGGTCCGTTGGCTGCGTGCCTCGGCCAGGACTTCCTGCCCTGCGGGGGTGATGCTGATCTGGACCTGGCGTCCGTCGCCCGGGTGGGCCTGCCGTGAGGCGAAGCCCTGTTCGGTCAGGGCGTTGACAATGCGGGTCATAGAGGGCGCTTGTACGTGCTCACGTTCGGCGAGTTCCCTGAGGGTCTGCGACCCGTTGTTGAGGTGGGCGAGCACGGTGTACTGGCCGGGGGTTATGACGTCGCCGGTCGCTTCGATGCGCAGGCGGCGGGACGTGCGCATCACCGCGGTGCGGAGGTCGATGGCGAGGATGTCGGGCTGGACGGTTGTTTCCGGGTGTGTTGCTGCGTGGGCCGTGGTCACTATGGAGGCGCCTCCTGAGGTTGGCAAATAGTTAGCAGTGCTAATTAGCTCCGCTAACTATTATGCTCCCTTCCTCAGGAGGCTGTCCATTGAATGTGATGAGGCGGACGCCGAGGCTCAGGCGCCCGCTGCCGTTGTTGTGGTCCGCAGCCGGTACAGCGAGGACGTCGCCGTGATGTACAGGTCATGGCCGTCCGGTCCCCCGAAGCAGACGTTCGACACCTTCTCCGGTATCCCGACGTCCGCCAACAGAGCGCCGTCCGGCGCATAGACCCGGACCGACGCTCCGGCCGAGGTCCACACCCGGCCTTCGACATCCACGCGGAATCCGTCGGACGGTTTGTCCTCTTCCAGCTCAACGAACGTCCGGCCCGGGCCACACTTGCCCTGCTCCACGGGATACACCCAGATGCGATAGGGAACTCCGCGGGCCGGACCGGCCGTGTCAGCGACGTACAACAAGGACCCATCGTGCGAGAAGGCCAGCCCGTTCGGGTACACCAGGTCCGTGACCACCGGCGTCAATTCTTCCGTGGTCGGGTCGAAGCGGAACACGTAGCAGCCACCGTACTCCTGTTCGCCTTCGTGGCCCTCAACCGTGCCGGGAAGGATTCCGTACGGCGGATCCGTGAACCAGACCGTCCCGTCCCCGGCGACCACAACATCGTTGGGCGAGTTGAGCCGCCGCCCGCCGAACGATTCGACGATCGGCGACACCACGCCGTCGTAATCCCGCTCGACCCGCCGCCGCCCGTGGCTGCACTGCACCACGCTTCCGTCGGCGTCCAGCGTGCGCCCGTTGGTGTATTCGACGGCGGTCGCGTACTCACGCGTTTGGCCCGTCTCCGGGCTGTACTCCAGAATCCTGCTGTTGGGGATATCGCTCCAGCGGACTGTTTGGGACTGGGGAATCCAGACTGGTCCCTCGGCCCAGATGGTGCCTTCGAAGACCTTCTCCACCGCGCCCGTGATCAATTCCATGCTGTGACCCTTCCGTTGTGACCTGCGGGATCGAGCCTAATCCTTGCGAACCCACGGTTTCCGCCGAAGGAGCCGACTCGGGCGCGGCCTTCGCGCCGGCTCCGGGCATGGCGACCACCGCTGCCACCGTCAGTACCGCAGCAACCAGCACGGCAAGGAACACGGCCATCGACGCCGACACCGTTGACTGCGGGTCCGGGCCGCCGCTGTTCGCGTAGATCGCGTTGGCAACCGCACCGAACACGGCCACGCCGATGGAGCTGCCGATGGAACGGGAAAAGAGGTTGGTCCCGGTGACGACGCCCCGTTCGTTCCAGTCGACGCTGGACTGGGCTGCTATCAGGGTCGGTGTGGCCACCAGGCCAAGCCCGAGTCCGACGATGAAACAGGCCACGGCCACCAGGAGCACGTTGGGAGTTGACGCCGTCAAGGCAAGAACCGCCGTGCCGATGACCGTGATCGAGATGCCGATCAGGGCCGTGGTGCGGAACCCGATCCGGAGGTAGAACCTGCCGGCCTGCGATGCACTGAGCGGCCAGCCGAGCGTCAACGCGGCCAAGGCCAGGCCCGCCAGGATGGGCGAGGTTTGGATGGCGCCCTCCAGGAAGGTCGGCACGTAGGAGGTAAGTCCGAGCATGACAGCGCCGACGCCAAAGGAGACCAGCGCAGTGGTTGCCAGAAGCCTTCGGGAAACCACCCACGGTGGAAGGACCGGCTCGGCCGCTTTCCGTTCGACCAGCAGGAACGCTCCGAGCAATACCGCGCCGACCGCAAACACCGCGATGCTCATGGCGGAGTCCCATGCCCAAGCGTGGCCGCCCTCCAGCGCACCGAGGATCAGGAGGCTCAGCGACGTGGTGAGCAGGAGTGCACCCAGGTAGTCGATGCGGTGCCTGGTCTTTTGGACGTCCTCGTGGAAGGTGCGGACCAGCATCCAGCCGGCCAGCAGGCACAGCGGAATGTTGATCAGGAAGATCCAACGCCAGATCTCCAGTGAAGCAAAAATACCGCCGAGCGTGGGGCCGACGACCGACGATATGGCCCAGACACTGGCCAGGTAACCCTGCACTTTGGCACGTTCGGCAAGCGTGTAAATGTCGCCGGCGATGGTGATCGATACGGGTTGGACGGCTCCAGCACCCAGCCCCTGCAGCACGCGGAACGCAATGAGGGCCGGCATGCTCCAGGCAAGCCCACACAGGATGGAACCGAGCAGGAACAGCCCGATGCCGCTGAGGATGATCGGCTTGCGTCCCAGGACATCGGAGAGCTTGGCATAAACAGGAACCGAGACGGCCTGCGCCAACAGATAAGCCGAGAAGAGCCACGGGAAGGAAGAGAAGCCGCCGATGTCCTCAACGATCGACGGAACGGCCGTGGCGACGATCGTCGAATCGATCGCCACCAGGCCGGTGGACAGCATCAGGGCAATCAGGATGGGGCCACGTTTGGATCGGAACCCGACGCCGTCTTCAGTCTCAGTAGTCATGTATCCCGTCATCCCGTCGCGTTCGTGCTGTTCCTCCAAAAAGAGGTAACTCCGGAGGTGGCGGAATTAGTCCCGGGCTTGGGGTGGAGCGAGGTCCTATTGGGCAAGCACTATGGGAACTACATCTTTCGGGTGGACTGCCAAGGCAGCGGCACCGGCCAGCTCCTCCTGGGTGCCGTAGCCCCACAGGGCAAAAACTGTCGGGATTCCAAAGGCGGCAGCCCCCTCGACGTCGTGAATCCTGTCTCCCACCATGACAGGCCTGGCCACGTCCACGCCTTGGAACTGAAGTCGCCGCAGGGACGCTTCGATGACGTCCTTCTTGTGTGATCGATCCAGTACGTCTGAGGCTCCGCAGATGTCAACGAAGTGCTGGCCGATCCCCAGCAGGTCAGCCATCCTGAGGGCTTGGTCTTCAATCTTGGAGGTGGCGACAGCCATAGGGAGGCCGCTTGGCAGTTCTTGGAGGAGCTCGTAGACGCCGTCGAAGAGGCGGGCTTGCCGGACTCCCCATTCGGCGTAGTGGGTCCGATAATGCTTGAGGGCCAAGCGCGCCCGCTCTTCGTCCATGCCCGGAAGCGAACGGAACGACTCGATCATCGGCGGACCCACGTAAGACATCAGTTCCTCCGGCCCAGGCGCTTCGGCCCCGACTGCCTTCAGGGCCGCAGCTGCGCTCCCTGTCACTCCTTCGGCGGAATCGACCAAGGTGCCGTCCATGTCGAAAAGGATGCACGTGAGTTCCCCCGCAGTCGGCTCGCGGAGCTGTGGACGTATCATTTCTTCTTGGGCCTTTCGGTCAAGGCAGGTGCTGTACTGTGCGCCTGCATGCTTATTTGTGGATGGGACGCATGGAACGACCAAGCCTGGACGGTATTGACCAAAGCATCCTCGCGGAGTTGACCAGGAACGCCCGGGTTCCCCACGCGGTACTGGCCAGCAAGGTCATGCTGTCAAGGAACGCGGTACGCCAGCGGATCGAAAGAATGGAGCGGCAGGGCTACATCCAGGGCTACACCGTGGTGGCCGGTGGAGATGCCCGGGACTCCGTTTCGGCATTCCTCATGGTTTACCGGAAGGACCGTATGCGTGGAGCTGACGTTTTGGCTGCACTCCGCGCGATCCCCGAGGTAGTCCTTTGCGATGTCCTGAGCGGTGACTTTGACTTGATCGTCCGGCTCGAAGCCCGTTCCTTGGGCCGAATCCAGGAAATCTGGGAGGAGATAGCCGCCATCCCGGGCGTGGCCGATACGGTCACGGCCATGACGCTCTCCAATGTGATCCGCAGAGGTTCCGTTTAGGGCGCTATCTGCCCGGACGCATTCCCGGCCGGAGTCCGGCGGCATCATCGAGGATGGCCTTGGCCGAATCCCCGTCCAACAACCCCATTGAGGTGATTGACTCCAGCACGGGCGCGTTGTCCCTCAAAGCCTGCTTCGCAACCGAGGCTGCAGCTGCGTATCCGAGCGCCGGGATGAAAGCGGTGGCCAAACCGGCCGAGCTCGCCACCTTCGACCGCAGCAGCTCCTCGTCCGCTTCAACGCCCTCGACGCAGTGGGTCCGGAGGATGCGGGCTCCGTTGGTGAGCCAGGACAGTCCCTGAAGCAGTACATGCCCAATCACCGGTTCGAAAGCATTGAGTTGGAGTTGGCCGTTGTCAGCGGCCATGGTGACAGTTGTGTCCGCGCCTGCGACGGCGAAAGCGATCTGGTTAAGGGTCTCCGGGATGACCGGGTTAACCTTGCCTGGCATGATCGATGAGCCAGCTTGCCGCGGCGGCAGCCTCAGCTCACCCAAACCATTTTGTGGTCCGCTGGAGAGCAACCTGAGATCGCTGCTGATTTTGGACAACTTGACCGCGGAGCGCTTCAGCATTCCGGACAAGTGCATGAAGACACCGACATCGGAGGTAGCCTCTACCAGGTTCAGGGCCGGAACCAACGGGTAACCAGTGATCCCTGCCAGTGCGTCCACTACCCGCTCCCGGTAACCGGTTGCGGCGGTGATTCCGGTTCCGACGGCGGTGGCCCCCAGGCTGCATTCAAGGAGGAGACTGGCAGATTCTTCCAGCCGCTGCCGGTCCTCGGCGATGGTTGCTGCGAAGGCTTGGAACTCTTGACCCAGGGTCATGGGAACGGCGTCCTGCAGCTGCGTGCGCCCCATCTTCACAATGTGGGCGAAGGCCGTGCCCTTGCCTTTGAAGGCCCCGACCAGCCGGTCCAGTTCCTCGCACAGGCCTTGCGCTGCTCCTGCCAAGGCCAGTTTGAGGGCCGTGGGGTACACGTCGTTGGTGGACTGGCAACGGTTGACGTGGTCTATGGGATGGAGGAACTGGTAGCTGCCGAGAGGGTGCCCCAAAGTTTCCAGGGCAATGTTTGCGATCACCTCGTTGGCGTTCATGTTGGTGCTGGTGCCGGCGCCTCCCTGGATCACGTCAACGCAGAACTGATCATGGAACCGCCCGGCCTCGATGGCTTCGCAGGCTTTGCCGATGGCCCGGGCTGTGGCGGAATCAATGACGCCAAGTTGGCCGTTGGTGACTGCGGCTGCCCTTTTGACCCTTGCCAGGGCCACGATGAGCCGGGGGTGCTGCGCCAAGGTAGTTCCGCTAATGGGGAAGTTCCACAGGGCCCGGGCCGTGTGGGCGCCCCAATAGGCATCGGCCGGCACCTCGACGCGGCCAAGGGAGTCTTCCTCCACCCGATATTGCTTATGCAAAGTTTCCCTCCCTCAGTTCTTGATGCAGATGACTTTTGGCTGAGTCATATCCTCGTAAGCGAAGCGCACGCCCTCCCGGCCCAAGCTGCCGTACTTGAAACCCCCGAACGGCATTCCGTCGAACCGGTAGTCGGAGGAGTCGTTGATCATCACGCCACCCGCTTGGATCTGTTTGGCCGCTTCCATGGCATTGCCGAGTGAGGACGTGAAGATCCCGGCATGGAGGCTGAAGTCGATCGAGTTGGCAACCTCAACTGCCTCTTGCAGGGAATCCACGGGCCGCAGCATCACGAGGGGTCCGAAGGCTTCTTCCTGCCACATCCGGCTGTCTTCGGGAACTGCCTCAGCTACCGTCGGCTGGACAAGGTTTCCGACGTTCCTGCCACCCGCCAGCAGGACTGCACCGGCGTCAACGGCCAATCGGATTTTGTCCATGAGCGCGCCGGCGGCCGCGGCGGTGATCATCGGCCCGACGTCGGTCTTTCCGTCATTTGGGTCGCCCACCACCAGCGATGCAGTTTCGGCCAGGAACCTGGTCTTGAACTCCTGATAGACGGAACTGTGGACCAGGATGCGCTGCACTCCAACGCAGTTCTGCCCGGCCGCCCAGAACGCTCCGGAAACGCAGGACTCCACGGCTTTCTCCAGGTCGGCGTCGTCCATGACAATGACGGGCGCATTGCCGCCGAGGTCCATGGCCAGCTTCTTGAGCCCGGCGGTCCTTGCGATGTCCTCGCCCGTTGAGAATCCGCCGGTGAAGGACACCATCCGGATGTCCGGCGCGGACAGGATCTTCCGGGCAACCTCGCGTCCACCGTGGACAAGGGTCAGTACGGTGTCCGGAAGTCCGGCTTGGATGAGGGCTTCGGCCAGCAGTTGGGCGGACAGCGGAGTCAACGCCGAAGGTTTAAGTACGACGGCGTTGCCTCCTGCGATTGCCGGCCCCACCTTGTGCGCTACCAGGTTGAGCGGATCGTTGAAGGGCGTGATGGCCAGGATGATTCCCAGGGGTTCACGTGAGAACCACCCGTGGCGGTCCTCGGATCCTTCATAGGCGTCAAAGGGGATGACCTCACCGGCATTCCGGCGGGCCTCCGCGGCTGAGAGCCGCAGGGTGTTCACTGCCCTGAGGACCTCTTTACGTGCCTGGCGGATGGTCTTTCCTGCTTCATCGACTATTGTCCGGGCGAAGATTTCGCTGCGTTCCTCGATGGACTGCGCCGCGCGGTCCAGGATCCTGCCCCGGTCGTTACGGGACAGCGCTGCTGATGCCTCGGCGCCGGCGCGCGCCCCGGCAAGGACATCCTCTACCTCTTCCAGGCTGGTGAGCTTGATGCTGCCAATCCTCCGGTGGTCGTAAGGACTGGTGACATCCTGGACGTCGGTCATGGTTGGAACCTCCGCGATCAAGGTCTCAGACATGGGAATCAACTTTCTTGGCTGCATGCATGGCGATGATGTCGGAGAGCAGGGCATAGGCCGTCTCCATCCGTCCGGCGCCAGGGCCGGAGATCGTTACCGGACCCAACAGGTCCGTGGCGAAGGAAACGGCGTTGGTGGCACCGGAAATACCGGCCAAGCCATGGTCCAAGGGCAGGGCCATCGGTTTGACTGAGGCTGACACTGTGCCGTCGGTATTCCTGCTTGCTGACCCGATCAGTTTCCATCGCCGCCCCTCTGCAGCCGCCTTGGAGATGTCTGACGGGGTTACGGAGGAGATGCCCTCGCGGCTGACGTCTTTGAGCGTGATCCCGGCGCCCAGCAGTTCATTGGCCAGAATCAGTACCTTGAGTTGGACGTCGTATCCTTCGATGTCTGCGGTGGGGTTGGCTTCGGCGTAGCCAAGATCCTGTGCTTCCCGAACGGCGGACTGCAGGTCCAGGCCTGCTTCCATGCGGCCCAGTACGTAGTTGCTGGTGCCGTTCAGGATGCCCTCGAACCCATCGATGGCAAGCCCGGTGAACATCTGCTTTGCGAGCCTGATGACCGGAGTACCGCTCATCACAGCGCCTTCAAACTCGAACCTGGCTCCGTTCGCTTCGGCCAGGCGTGCCAGCTCCGGGCCTTGGAGCGCCACAGGCCCCTTGTTGGTTGTGCAGACACTCTTGCCGGATTCCAGGGCCCAGCGTACGTGGGACACGGCCGGTTCACCGTCTTCCGGGTTGGTGAAGGTGGCTTCGCAGATGATGTCAGCCGTGCAGTTGCGGATCACGGCTTCGTTGTTGGTGTCCCGGGATCCCCCGTGGTCTGCGAATGTTTCAGCAGACGAAAGGTGCAGTGCCATGCCGAGGTCGATACCGCCGGGGACCATCAGCGATCCCAAGCGCAGGTCTGTAATCGCAACAATGCGCAGTCCGAACCCGAGCTCGGCGCGGAGTTCTTCACCGCGTATGTGGACGATTTCCGCAAGGGTGCGGTTGACTCCGCCGAAGCCAATGAGGGCGAGATCGTAGGTGGTCATGGTGCTCCTTCAGGTGGGGTGGCCTTTGATGACTCAATCCTGCGGGGGCCCGGTGTCAGCGCAGCCATGTCATACCGGCAGAGAGCATGGTCATTTTGACCATTCGCCGGACATCAAAGGTCATCCGGGAGATCTATGCGTGCGTTATATGCATTCATAAATGTTTTTAATGACTGCTTTGCGTTCTTTTGTGTTACCTTCATCACTACGGACTCCAGCGGGTGAAATTCGACCCGCCCGGCTCTTCCCCTTCGCATCCGTCACCGACCGGAGAATCACATGGAATCTTCAACACCCCTGCAACTGGACCACCGGCCGGAAGCAGCCGGCGCCGGGCCTGCCCCGAGCGGACTTCGCAGATCAATGGGCACCAGGCACCTGATCATGATCGCAATGGGAGGTGTGATCGGGTCCGGACTCTTCCTGAGTTCCGGCTATACGATCTCCCAAGCCGGTCCGCTGGGCGCAGTCATCGCCTATCTGATTGGTGCGTTCGTCGTATACCTTGTCATGGCGTGCCTCGGCGAACTGGCCATTGCCTATCCCGTATCCGGGGCCTTCCACATCTACGCAGCCCGCTCGATTGGACCGGCCACGGGATTCACCACCGCTTGGCTGTACTGGCTCTGCTGGGCCGTGGCCATCGGTTCGGAGTTCACGGCGTCAGGACTTTTGATGCAGCGCTGGTTCCCGGATGTCGAGGTATGGGTCTGGTGCCTTGTCTTCGCCGCAATCCTCTTCGGCTTCAATGCAATCTCTTCACGGTTCTTCGGGGAGTCCGAGTTCTGGTTCGCCATCATCAAGGTGGGCGCCATTATCGGCCTCATCATCCTCGGCGGCGCGGCCCTCTTTGGCTTTCACCCGTTGTCCGGTTCCGGCAACCATCCCTTCCTCTTTGAGAACTTCAATACTTCAGCCGGTCTCTTCCCCAATGGATTCACTGGCGTCCTGGTTACCGCGCTGGCGGTCTTCTACGCCTTCTCCGGATCTGAACTGATCGGCGTCGCGGCAGGGGAAACGGCCGATCCCGCGCGAAACATTCCCAAGGCAATGCGAAGCACCGTCATTCGTTTGCTGATCTTCTTCGTCGGTGCAATTGCTGTCATTGCGGCAACGGTCCCCTATGACCAGGTGGGTCTGGACGAAAGCCCGTTCGTCACAGTGTTCTCTTCCGTGGGGATTCCCTATGCGGCGGACATCATGAACTTCGTCATCATCACCGCCCTGCTGTCCGCCGGCAACAGCGGCCTGTTCTCCTGTGCCCGCATGCTTTATTCGCTTGCGGACGAAGGCCACGCGCCGAAGGCCTTTAAAAAGCTCACCCGCCGCGGCATTCCCATGATCGCGCTCTCCGTGAGCATGCTGGGCGGCCTCGCATCCCTCATCAGCAGCGTCGCGGCACCTGAAACCGTCTATCTGGCATTGGTGTCCGTGGCGGGTTTTGCCGTTGTTGGCGTATGGATGTCGATTGTGGCTTCCCATTTCTTCCACCGGCGCGCCTTCGTCCGCAACGGCGGAAACGTAGCCGATCTCCCCTATAAGGCGCCATTGTTTCCGTTGGTGCCCATCCTCGCCTTTGTCCTGTGCCTCGTTTCCTTGGTGGGCATCGCCATGGACCCGTCGCAGATAGCAGCGCTGTACTTCGGGGTTCCGTTCGTGGCCGCTTGCTACCTGTTCTTCCGGTTCCGCTACGGCGGCAGGACCCGCAAGCCCCAGCCGGCCTGATTCCGTTATCCATGCTCAGCGGCCGGGCACTGTTTAGCCCGGCCGCTGAGCCGTATTCAAAGGAACCCCCATGTTGCATCCGGTTCCCCCCGAACCCCGCACTGATCATCTGGCCAGCTGGGTGGAAGTAGACGGAGACGCTTTCGAATCCAACGTGCGTGGAGTACAGGCACTCTTGTGTGACCGTGCCAAGGTCTGCGCCGTGATCAAATCTGACGCGTACGGGCACGGGGCGGAGCTGCTGATGCCTTCGCTCGTGCGGACCGGCGTCCCCTGCATTGGTGTCGGCTCCAACCGTGAAGCAGCTATCGCCCGGAGCGTCGGCTTCACCGGCAAGTTGCTCCGTGTCCGCGCCGCCGCACCACAGGAGGTAGCAGCCGCCGTCGGATATGACGTCGAAGAGCTGGTTGCCGACCCTCAAAGCGCGTGGGAAATCAACCGGATTGCAGCTGATTCCGGGCGCGTGGTCCGCATCCATCTGGACATCAACTCATCCGGCATAAGCCGCCACAGCCTTGACGTATCCGGGGCGTTGGGGAGGGCAACAGCAGCGGGAATTTTGAGTCATCGGCACCTGGAACTTGCCGGTATCATGACGCATTTCCCGCTGGACGACGTTGCGGACATCGAAGCAGGTCTGAGCCGTTTCCTGGAGCAGGCCCTGTCGATCCTTAGTGCGGCCCGGATACCACGTGAGCAGATACTGCTGCACGCAGCCAACTCCTTCGCGACGCTCAACGTTCCTGCAACCTGGCTGGACATGGTCCGGACGGGCGCGCTGCTCTACGGCGACTCGGATCCACGGCATCCGGGCTACCGGCGATGCCTGGCCTTCAAAGCCAGAATCGGCTCGGTAAACACTTATCCCGCAGGTAGCAAAGTGGGCTACGGACTCCTTCATACGCTGCGATCCCACGCGCGGCTGGCCACCGTCACCGCCGGCTATGGCGACGGTTACAGGCGGGCGTTGGCCAAGGCAGGGACTGTGCTCGTCCGGGGACAGCGGGTTCCAGTGGTGGACGCGGTCTCCATGAATTCCATGGTGGTGGACGTTTCCGGCGTCACGGACATCAGCCCGGGAGACGAGGTAGTCCTCTTCGGCCGGCAAGGTGGAGAGGAGATCACGGTGAATGAGCTAGAGTCAGCCAACGGCAGCATCCTTGCCGATCTCTACACAGTGTGGGCAGGGGGTTCCCGCGTCCTCGCGCAGGACACGGCCATGTGAGAATGGCTTGAGCATGCTGAAAGGAGCCCGATCCGTGGATGTTCCATCCGAAGCGTCGTCCTTGGCTCAGGGCCTTCGCTTGGTGCGGTTGGTGGCTGACCGGGAAAAACAGGGCAGGCAGTTGCTGGGTGTCTCACAATTGGCCGCGGAACTGGACATGGAACAGAGTCGCGTATCCCGGCTGGCCCAGGAGCTTTGCGACCTCGAGTTGTTGGAGCGGGAGGACCGCGGGCCGTTCAGGGTGGGTCGGCGCTTCTTTTCCCTGGCCGGTTCCCTCAACGGGAACTGGGTCCGGGAATCCAGAGCCGAGTTGGAAGAGCTGGTGTCCGGGTTTGGCCTCCGCGCCCGATTGTCCGTACGGGACGGCGTGCGGGTGCAGCTCCTTCGGGCTTCAATCAATAACGCCGCTCTGGGCGGTTTTGCCAAGCCCGGGATGGTGACACCGGCCTGGTGCACGGGGGCAGGCAGGGCCCTGCTGTGGGATCACGACACCGGCGCCTTGCATTCGTTGCTTAAGGACGTAAATTTCATCGGCGTGGGCGGACCGGCCGCCGCCCACACTCCAGCCGAGGTGCAGGAGCTGATGGAGCGCGACCGGCCGGGAGGATACGTCCTGGCAACCGAAGAATACGAGCACGCTGTGTGGGAACTGGCAGTCCCTGTGCGCTCACCCCGCGGTGACATCCTGGCTGCACTCAGCGTGCTGGGCAGCCTTTCCGGTGCTGAGCTGGACATTGCTGTGGTGGCCGGGGCCCTGCAGGCGGCGGCAAAACGGTTGGGTTCCGCCCAGGGCCAGGTTCACTGAATTCCACCGACCCGGGTTTCAAGCCAGTCGCGCCATGACGCGAGTGCCAGCGCATGCTGTTCCCGTTGGGGTTCCAGCCGCTCTTTCGGGCCCACTATCTGCAGCGCCGCGGCGACGTCGCCTTTGAAGTCGCGGATCGGTGCTGCAAGCGAATAGAGGCCCGGTTCGGCCTCCTCGTCGACGATCGAGTAGCCCCTGCTCCGGGCACTTTCCAGGCGGTGAAGAAAGTCGTCCACCGACGATGGCGTGTTGGGCCCGTGCCGGACGAACTCCACGTTCTGGAAGATCCGCCGCACTTCCTCCGCCGGAGCGTCCCACAGAAGAGCCTGGCCGGCGTCGCTGCAATAGGCAGGATAGGGGCGGCCCAGCCATGAGCCAACAAGGTTGGCGCTTGCAGGTACGTGCTCGGCAATGGTGACTGTGCTGTTTCCGCTGAGAACGCCCAGGAAGCAGGCCTCGGTGGATTCGGCCGCCAGCCCCTCCAACGCCGCCAACCCGTCAGTCCGCAGCCGTTGCTCGGTCACCAGCTGGGCATCGGTGAGGAGCGACCAGTCGAGGCAGTACGCCCGGTCCGCCGTGCGTGCCAGGAACCCTTCCTGGAGTGCACCTTTGAGGCTGCGGGAGACCTGGCTGCGGTCTTTGTCCAGGCGCGCCGCAACTTCGGCGACCGTACCGCCGTCGTACCCTTCGGCTTGCCGCTCGCCAACGGTGAGGACGGCCATCATGCCGCGGCCCATGCTGGAGGTCTTTGACATTTCTCGATTCTAGCCAGTCCCGGGGGCAGGCCGACGCGGGCTTTACGACGGCGGACTGTCACCTTAGTGGACCGCGAACACGCGGGCGGGGAATCCGCTTCCACCGAGCGGCTTGGCCCAGGTGGCCATAACTGCGCCCCCGGACTCCGGCACGCCCTCCAGGTTGGCGAGGAGTTCGATCTGCCACCTGTCCTTGGCCAGAATGTAGGTTTCGAGGCTGAAGTCCTGGCGTGATGTGGCGCTGCCGGGGTCTGTATCGGTCTGTTCGTGCCCGATCGCCGCTACGTTGCGTTCCTCGACCAGCACCTCAAGGACTTCCCGCGACCATCCCGGCGTGTGGCTGATGCCTTCCGGATCACGATTGGCCATTGCCTGGGCATCGGGCCACCGCAGGCTCCAATCCGTGCGGAGCGCAACGAAGGATCCCGCCGGGATCCTGCCGTTGCGTTCCTCCCAGGCGTCGACGTCGGCCAGCGTCGGCGTAGCGTCGTTGTCGGTCGCGGCGCGGCTGCTGATGTCCAGGACCACCAAGGGCAGCACCATCTCCTGGACCGGTAGCTGGTCAAGGGTTCGGCCGCCGCGGATGAAGTGCGACGGCGGATCGACGTGCGTGCCCCACTGGCCGACGATCGAGTACCTGTGCGCGGTGAATCCGTCGCCCTTGTCCATGTCAAAGAGGGCTTCGCGTTGCTCATCGGGAAACGCCGCAAAGTGCGGCTGGCCCGGATGGAAGGCGTGTGTCAGGTCGGTGAAGGTCCTGTTGGCGAGCAGGGGCGCCAATTCCTGCCACAACGGAGCTTTCACGAGGCGATCCTTTCCTGAAGGATGTCCGCGGCCTTGGAGGATACGGCGCCGCCGGTGGAAACGCTGAGCGGCGCGGAGACTTCAATGACGGGAACCTCCCATGGGTGGATTTCCACAATGCGCTGCACCAGTAGCTGGACGGATGGTTCGTCCAAGGCGGCATCGAAGTAGGACGTGAAGACAAAGGTGGGCGAGATGGTCCGCTGGCCGACCTTACCCAGCGTTGGATTTGCGCCCTCTGCCACGGTGAAACCCTCAAAACCCGCCGTGGATTCGAAGACGTGGTGGTAGTTGCCGAACCCGCCGAGCTCAGGGGTGGCCTTCAGTGTGTCCAGGAGGCGAGCGATGCCGGTGTCCGATTCGAGGGCGCTGGATTCGCCTTGCCCCATACGGGTCATCGTCTCAACAGATACAGGCCAATGGATGCGCAGCTTGCGGACGCTTTTGAGTGCAATATTCACGAGGAGGTTCCTTGGTCGGGAGTGGATGCCAGCATCATCGTGCCATACGTCACCGTGCATTACAAGCATGCAAACTTGTGAATAACGCACATATCTATTTTCGTTGTTTCTCAGTCCGAGACGGCTGCCAGTCCAGAAACAACAAACGGCGGGCCGCCTTCAAGGTTCCATTCGAACCCTGGGGCGACCCGCCGTCGTCGTAATTCTGTAAAACTAGCCGTCGATCAAATCATGCACCACGATCGTCTGGTCGCGGTCCGGGCCGACGCCGATCGCCGAGAACCGTGTGCCGGAAAGCTTCTCGAGCGCCAGCACGTAGTTGCGCGCGTTCTCGGGGAGGTCTTCCAGGGTGCGGGCGCCGGTGATGTCCTCGGTCCAGCCGTCGAAGTACTCGAAGATCGGCACGGCGTGGTGGAACTCGGTCTGCGTCATGGGCATTTCATCGTGGCGCACGCCGTCCACGTCATAAGCGACACAGACGGGGATCTGCTCGATGCCCGTCAGCACGTCCAGCTTGGTGACGAAGTAATCCGTGAAGCCGTTGACGCGCGAGGCGTGGCGGGCCAGGACGGCGTCGTACCAACCGCAGCGGCGGGGACGGCCGGTGTTCACGCCGAACTCGCCGCCGGTCTTCTGCAGGTATACGCCCATGTCGTCAAAGAGCTCCGTGGGGAACGGACCGGCGCCAACACGGGTGGTGTAGGCCTTGATAATGCCGATGGACCGCGAGATGCGGGTGGGGCCGATGCCCGAACCGACCGATGCGCCGCCAGCGGTGGGGTTCGAGGAGGTCACGAACGGGTAGGTGCCGTGGTCCACGTCCAGAAACGTGGCCTGGCCGCCTTCCATGAGCACAACCTTGCCCTCGTCCAGGGCGTTGTTGAGGACAAGAGTGCTGTCGATGACCAGCGGGCGCAGGCGCTCGGCGAAGGAGAGGAAGTACTGCACGATCTCTTCCACCACAATGTCGCGACGGTTGTAGACCTTGACCAGGAGCTCGTTCTTCTGGCGCAGCGAGCCTTCCACCTTCTGGCGCAGGATCGATTCGTCGAACACATCCTGGACGCGGATACCCAGGCGGGCCACCTTGTCCATATAGGCCGGGCCAATGCCGCGGCCGGTGGTGCCGATCGCGCGGCTGCCGAGGAAGCGCTCGGTGACCTTGTCCAGGACCTGGTGGTACGGAGCCACCAGGTGGGCGTTGGCGGACACACGGAGGCGGGAGGTATCGGCGCCACGGGCTTCGAGGCCGTCGATCTCCTGGAAGAGCGCCTCAAGGTTCACCACGCAACCGTTGCCGATAATCGGAATGGCGTTAGGGCTCAGGATGCCTGCGGGAAGGAGCTTGAGCTCGTACTTCTCACCGCCGACAACCACGGTGTGCCCGGCGTTGTTGCCGCCGTTGGGCTTGACCACGTAGTCGACGCGGCCACCGAGCAGGTCGGTTGCTTTGCCTTTGCCTTCGTCGCCCCACTGGGCTCCGACGATCACGATAGCGGGCATGGGATCCTCCCCCATTCTTTCGGGCAAGACCCGGCTGGAAAGCCAGGCCTTGGCGCCGTACATGAGAATGCCCCGACGGTACTTGGTACAGCCTGCCGCGGGCGCGGCAGACGCAAGAGTTTCGGGGCTCTTACCAGCCAAGTTTAGCCGATGGCATCTGAAAGTCTGGTGTCAAGGAGCGTTCGACGGCGGTCGCGTGAAGTTTTGTGGGCGGCCCGGTTGCAGCGGGCGCACACGGTGGATCACGTGCCGGGCGGAAGATTCCGGCAGTTGCCCCCAAGCCCGGCGATCAGCCCGGCGTTGCTGGCCACGGACGCGGGCTTTGACGTCCACGACGTTGCCGGGTCCCTGATCACAATGGCGATCTGCAGTTCCGTTCCCAGCCCCAGGAGACCGCCCAAGAGGTTGGTGGGTACGTCCGTAATGTAACCGGCGGCCGCGCTTCCGGTGGTGTTGGTGGTGAGGTTGTATCCGGTGAGCGGTGCGAGCGCGGAGCCCAGTCCGCTGGTGGATGCCTGCACCTCGGCCTGCGACAGGGTGTAGCCGGAGGGCGGGAGCCAGAAGATCCGCACGTAGGCACCCAACCCCAAAACACCCGGATTGTAGGTGCATTGCCCGTTCAGGGTCGGGGCGGGGATTGTCACGGTGCCGAAACTGCCTGATGCGTACGTCCCACGGGCCCACGAAGCCTCCGTGACGGCCGGCGGGTTCGAAGCCGTCAGCATTATGGCTACGGGGAGGGCCACTGCGCCCAGGGCGGCCAGGTACTTCCTCATCCCCGCCCACCCCGCCATCGTGAAGCCGCAAAGCCGCCGCCCACGGCGAGCACACCGAGCAGCAGGAAGCCACCCAGGCGGGCGCCGGTGTCCGCAAGGGATCCCGACGGCGGCTGGCCGGGCTTTGTTGCTGCCGCACTGCCGGGACCATCGCCCGAGCCGAATACCCCGATGACGATGCTGGTCCTGGTCCCTTGCACGTGTTTTGGGGCATCGACCGCGAGCGCTGCTGTCAGGAGGACATAGGTGGTATCAGGTAGCGGGGAGCCGGAAGCGGCCCGCGAAGACTCACCCAGGAGATCCAGGCGCGTCCCCTCGGCCTCCCTCAACGCTGTGGATTCCAGCACAGTGTCTTCTCCAGCACCGCAGGTACTGCCGGCCGGACCGCCCTCGTCCCAGGGCTGGCCGCAGGTCCTCAGGGTGACACTGAGGTAGTCCCGGAGGATCCCGGCCCCGGGTTCCAGCCGCAACTCCAGCGCCGTGGCGGGTTCGCCCCGGACCCCCACCGCCACCGCCCAGTCAGCAGTCCCGCCCGGGGTGAGCCTGTGCACCTTCCCGGCCGGACCGGCGTCGAGCTCCAACCATCCGGAGGGTTCCTCCCGGGCGGGCTGCCGATCGGACGTCAGGGCGTGCGCTGGCGCAGGCTGGAGCATCAGGGCGCAAAGGAACAACAGCCAGCACCGCTTAAGCCGCGACATGCTGCCCACGCCTGCGGCCGCCATGCTTGTTGCCGCCTCTGCCGGGGGTTTCACCACGCGGCCACAGCACCCAGGTGACCAGGCCGGAAACGGCCACAGTTGTTGCCCCGAGCACCACCGGGTTGGCGGCTGCGGCAAGCGGGTACGCGAGCCCCGGGACGGACCACAGGACAACCCGCACCCGTTCCACCACATAAGGCGCAGGGTCCGGAGCGGTATTGGCGTCGCCCTTCATGGTGATGGTGCGGGAGGCACCCTTGGCATCCTCCACGGTCTGCACCCGGTGCGTAATGGGCAGTTTGCCGGGACGGTCAACGGTGACAACGTCGCCCACCCGGATGTCAGCGGCAGGAATTTCCCGCACCAGGGCCAGGGATCCGGCGGGGATGCCCGGGGCCATGGAGCCGGTCTTGAACAAGATGAGCGTGATGTTGAATGCCAGCGCCAGGATCACCGCCACGATGCACACCGCACCGCCGGCAGCGGCGAGGTTCAGCAGCCATTCGCGGACGCGGGACGTGAAAGCGCGGCTCATGGGCTGGAGGTGGCAGTGAACTGCCAGGTTGCGGTGGCCGTTTGTCCCTGCAGGGCGTTGTTGGCGCCAAGGGGCAGGGTCACTTCAAAGCAGAAGTGCGTGGGCGCCCCCGGCAGTGTGGCCGTGGCCGCCTGCAATGGATTGACGACGCCGGCCGCCTGGCCTTGGGTGAACGGCTTGGCTCCGTCGCTGCCCACCACGAACACCGGTGTCCCCGTGAACGCGGTGGCATCGCAGGTGGCTGAACGGACCACGCGGTACCGGAGTGCAGCCCCCAGGTCCGCTGTGCCCGTGCCGCTGCTCGTGACCGTCGGTGCCCCGAGCACCACTTCTCCGCCCACGGACCCGGCCCGGGTACGAATGGCCAAAGGCGCGTAGGCCACCGAGCCCGGGCTCATGGCCGTGGCGTTGAACACCAAGGCGGCACCCGGGGCAGCGTCGTTGGCACTCCATGTCCCGGACGCGTTGTAGGGTTTGCTGGCGTTGGACTCCGTCACAAAGACACTCGCGCCAAAGGTCCCTCCGGCGAAGTCACTGTCGGTCCAGGACGCGAGCGTTACCGAGCCGCCAAGGCCCAGCGCCAGGGCCCCGGCCAGGACCGCACGCAGCCGCAGGTACTTTCCGGGCGGCCTCACCGCCCGGTGCTTCGTGGAGCGTCGCGTGCCCATGGACTACTGGGATTCGGCCGCGAATTCCCAGGTGGTGGAACCGGTCTGGGACTGGACCAGGCCGGAGCCGGCAGTGATCCGGAAGCACAGGTTAACTGCGGCTCCCGCACCGGCACCCCCGCCGTCATCCAGCGCGAAAGTGGTGCTGCCCGGCGTCGTACCCAATCCGGTCCCGGGGTCCACCAAAGTGTCCGTGACCGGTTCGCCGCAACCGAAGGCGTCCGATTGGGTGAGCGAGTATGTCAGGCCGGTCAGTGCGCCGGTGGATGATTCGGTGGAGACCGTCACCGTGGCACCGCTGGTGGTGTCTTCGTCAAGCCGCACCGCGAACGGTGCAGTGACAACATCACCGGGCGCCAGGTTGTTGGGCGCGGCCGTAAAGGAGAGGGTCACCGGCGAGCCAACGGGGTGCTCGGCGAATGCAGTGCCGTCGGTGCTTCCCTCAAGGTTGAAGGACCCCGCTGTGAAGGTGCCCTGGGCGAACTCCGAGTCGTTCCAGGCAGCAAGGGTGATCGCGGCTCCAACTCCCAGGACGAGGCCGCCGGCCAGGATCGCCCGGATCCTGGGTGCCTTCCGTGGACGCTGGGTCGATTCGGGCGAAGAGTCTGGTGCAACCACTGTTTACCCCCAAGGTAGTTGATGATGGTGCCCCTCCATCTTCTGCCGTCGTCAAGCCGGCGGCCCGGGAACTGCACTTAAGGGTTAATCCAGGCCGTTGCAATTGGTCCGGCGAAAACAGAGCCCTCCTTGGTCCGGTAAGGTTAACCAGCCCCCAACTGCACCCTGACGGATCCGCTGCGACATGCCCGCAGCCCTTGTGGTGCGCGCAGTAACACCTAGGAGACTTAACCCCCGATGCAAGACCTGGCGACCGACTCACCCGAACAACTCCTCTGGAACCGCCGTTACGAAGACCACATCGCCGAGGTCAACACATTGTGTGACTCGATCAAGGATCAGAAGCCGGGCAGCGAGGTCCTCTACATCGACCCCGCCCACAGCATGGACGACTGCCGCATCGTGAGCCTCTTCTCCAACCAGCGGGTCACCTCCGGCGAAGGCTTCATCAAGCCCGGTGACGACGAGGCCACCACCCGCATGCTCGGCATGCAGTGGCAGCTGGGCCTCCGCCCGGAGTACGTGATCCCGTGGAACGTTTACCCGTGGATCGAGCCGGCCGGCGAGCCGGGCAAGCTCACCCCCGCCAACATCACCGAAGGCCTCAAGCCGCTCCTGCGCCTCCTGCAGCTCCTGCCGCGCACCTCCGCCCTGGTGGCACACGGCAACGAGGCGCACCGTTTGGCCGACCAGCTCATGAAGTCGGCTCCCGCCAGCATCGCCCGCCGCGGGTTCAAGACGTTCAAGGTACGCTCCCTGGGTGGCCGCTCCTTCGCGGGCACACCCGAGCGCCAGCAGGAATACCTGGACGCCATCCACGGCGCATACGCCGAGGCCATGGCCCGGACCGGCATCCCCCGCAAGGCTTAGTCTTCCCCAACTGGGTAGCAATAGTGCGCGTTTTGAGCGCTCAAAACGCGCACAAATGCGACCTAGTTGGGAGGTAACGCACGACGGCGGCCCCCACCTTTCGCGTGGGGGCCGCCGTTTTGTTGGGGCTTGTTGGGGGGGTGATGGTACTTAGCCGACCAGCAGGGCGCGGAGGTCCTTGAGGATCAGCTGGGCGCCTGTGGGGCCAAGACCGAGGAACCAGACGTCGTCGTTGACGGCCTTCGCGTGGCCCTCCTTGACGGCGGTGAGCTTGGGCCATACGGCGCCCTCCACCACGGACGTTTCACCGGTTGCTGCGGGTTCGCCGTAGCTGCTGTAGAAGATCCAGTCGGCGTCGGCCTGCTCGATGTTTTCGGCCGAGATTTCCGCGGCAAGTTCATCGATATCCTGGTTCTCCGGCCGGGCGAGGCCTGCGTCCTTGAGGATCACGCCGATCAGGGACTTGTTGGCGTACAGGCGGATCTTGCCGGGGAGGAAGCGCACCAAGGAGATCTTGGGGTCGCCCTGGACGTCCTTCTTCAGGGCGTCGGCCTGCTCCTGGTAGTCGTTGAGCGCCTTGACCGCCTTGTCTTCCTCGCCAAGCGCCTTGCCCACCAGGAGGAAGTTCTCCTTCCACGGGAACCCGGGACGGATGCTGAAGACCGTGGGAGCGATCGCAGACAACTGCTTGTAAAGTTTGTCGGCGCGGAGCTGGCTGCCAAGGATCAGATCCGGCTTGAGGGCAGCGATGGCCTCAAGGTTGAGATCCTGGATGGTGCCGATCGAGGCAACGTCCTTGACCTTGTCCGCCAGGTAGCTGGGAACAGGGTTGGCGCCTTCGGTGGTGGCCATGCCCACGGGGGTGATGCCCAGGGACACCACGTCGTCCAGCTCTCCGGTGTCGAGGACCACCACGCGGGCGGGCTTCTTCTCCAGGGTGGTTTCACCGTTGGCGTGCTTCAGGGTGCGGGGGAAAACGCCGGGGGCAGCGTCCGTGCCAAGCTTGGCGGTTTCCTGGTCGGCAGTGGTGAACTTGGAGCCGCCAGTGGCTACATCGGCGTTGCCGGCGGCGGAGCCTGACCCGCCACTGGTGCCGCAGCCTGCCACGAGGCCCATGACCAGGGCGACGCCGGCCACTTTCAGTGCGGCACGGCGCAGACGCGGGGCCTTGCGCGGCTTTATTACAGAATCGTCGTTTTTCACGGAGTAAGGCTAACCTAATTAGGGCACACTTCTGTGACGTTGTGACAACGGTCACGGAAATGCCCTCATCACCGCTTAGCTTTCCGGAATGGTTTTCTGTCGTGTCCCAAGTGACGGCCCCCGTGCCACCACGTGCCCAGCCGCACACCGCCGCCCCGCCGGCCGGCAGCGCGTCCGATCCTTCCGGCGTCGTACGCAAATCAGGCTGGCGCGTCCTGTTCCTGCTGCTGGCAGCGGCAGTCCTGCTGGGTGCTGTGCTCCTGAGCCTGGGCGTGGGAGCCAAGTTCATCCCGGCGGGCACGGTCCTGCAGGCCTTCCTGGACCACCGGGACACCGCAGACCATGCAATCATCCTCCAGAACAGGCTGCCGCGAACCCTCATGGGCCTGGGCGTCGGGGTCGCCCTCGGTGTGGCCGGCGCCCTGATCCAGGCTATGACCCGCAACCCGTTGGCCGATCCCGGAATCCTCGGCGTGAACGCGGGCGCGTCCTTTGCGATCGTGGTGGCCATTGGTGTCTTTGGGATAGCATCCCTCAGCGGATACATCTGGTTCGCCTTTGCCGGGGCCATCCTCACCACCGCCGCGGTGTACCTGATCGGCACCTCCGGCCGGAATGTGGTCAACCCCATCCGCTTGACGCTGGCGGGTGTCGCACTGGGGGCCGTGCTCACGGGTATCGGCTCGGGGCTGACCATGCTGAACCCCAAAGCATTCGACCACCTGCGCTCCTGGAGCATCGGTTCCCTGGACAGCCGCAGCATGGACGCCGTGGCAACCGTTGCCCCGTTCATGGGGATCGGACTCCTGGTGGCTCTCTTCTGTGTCCGCGGGCTCAACGCCGTGGCGCTGGGTGACGACCTCGCGACCTCCTTGGGGGCCAACGTCAACCGGACCCGCATTCTTGGCATCGCAGCCATCACGCTCCTCAGCGGTGCCGCCACTGCCGGCGCCGGAGCCATCGGTTTCGTGGGACTCATGATCCCGCATGTTGCCCGCTGGATCGTTGGCCCCGACCAGCGCTGGATCCTCGCATCCACCGTGCTGCTCTCCCCCATCCTTGTGCTCGTAGCGGACGTGGTGGGCAGAATCGCTGCGCCAGGGGAACTGCAGGTGGGCGTAGTCACGGCGTTCATCGGGGCGCCGGTACTGATCGCACTCGCGCGCCGCAGGAAGGTCAGCGGACTGTGACCCGGCCAAAGACGGTGACGAACCCCATTGATTTCGGCCGGGCTGCCCTGCCGGTCCGCAACCGCGTCTTCAGTGGCCTGGTGGACGTACGCAGCATCCTCGTCTGTATCCTGCTGCTCCTTGCCGCCCTGACCGTTTCCGTCGTGTCCCTGGCCACCGGGGATTATGAGGTCACCGTGCCCCAGGTGCTGCAGGCTTTCACCGGAGACGCTCCCGGACTGGCCCAAACCATCGTCATGGAATGGCGTCTGCCACGGGTGCTGGGCGCGCTTCTGTTCGGTGCGGCGCTGGGGATGGGCGGCGCAATCTTCCAATCCATGACCCGGAACCCGTTGGGCAGCCCGGACATCATCGGCTTCAACACCGGCGCCTATACGGGTGCGCTCGTTGTGATGCTGACTGTGGGCGGCGGGTACCTTGGGGTGGCTGCCGGTGCCTTGGTTGGCGGCATCCTCACCGCGATCGCCGTTTATCTGCTGGCGTATCGGCGCGGTTCACAGGGCTTCCGGCTCATCATCGTGGGCATCGGCATCAGCGCGATGCTCGCGGCCTTCAACCATTGGCTCATCCTGCAAGCCGAGCTTGAAGCGGCCCTCGCCGCCGCCGTCTGGGGAGCCGGGTCCCTCAACGGCATCACGTGGGAGCAAGCGGCGCCTGCCGCCGTCGTTGTTGTTGCGCTCGGGGCAGCCACGCTGGGAGCCGCGCGCCGCATGCAGCTTCTGGAAATGGGCGACGACGCCGCACGCGCCCTGGGCGTCCGGGCCGAGCCAACCCGGCTGCTGCTGCTGGTTCTGGGCGTTGGTCTGACCGCTGCGGTCACTGCCGTTGCGGGGCCCATCGCATTCGTGGCACTCGCCGCACCGCAGCTTGCCCGCCGGCTGGTCCGCAGCGCGGGCATCACCTTGGTCCCGTCCGCGGTGATGGGCGCCTTCCTCCTGGCCGCCAGCGACCTCGCCGCGCAGCGCCTGTTCGCGCCGATTCAGTTGCCCGTGGGCGTGGTGACCGTGTGCATCGGCGGCATCTACCTCGTCTGGCTCCTGGCCAGGGAAGCAAGGAAATCATGAGTATCAGCACCGCCGCTCCGCAGTTGAAAGCCGAATCGCTGACCATCGGCTACGAACAACGCGTTATCTCGGAGGACCTGAACGTACAGATCCCCGAGGGCGCGTTCACGGTGATCGTTGGCCCCAACGCCTGCGGCAAATCCACCCTGCTGCGCGCCCTGGCCCGGCTTATCAAGCCGCGCAGCGGACAGGTGCTCCTGGACGGCAAATCTGTGACCTCGTTGCCCGCCAAGGAACTCGCCCGGCGCCTGGGTTTGCTGCCGCAGTCATCGATCGCGCCTGATGGCATCACGGTGGCCGACCTCGTTGCCCGCGGAAGGTACCCGCACCAGAAACTCCTGCGCCAATGGTCCCAAGCGGACGAAACCGCGGTGGTCGAGGCCATGGAAGCCACCGGCGTTTCCGCCTTGTCCGGACGCCTGGTGGATGAGCTGTCCGGGGGCCAACGGCAGCGGGTCTGGGTGGCCATGGTGCTGGCCCAGGAGACACCGTTGCTGCTGTTGGACGAGCCCACCACCTTCCTCGACATCGCACACCAGATTGAACTGCTGGAGCTCTTCCGCGAGCTCAATCTGGACAAGGGACACACCCTGGTGGCCGTCCTGCACGACCTCAACCACGCCAGCCGCTACGCCGACCACATCATCGCCATGAAGGACGGTGCCGTGGTGGCCGAGGGCGCGCCGGCGTCCGTGATTACCGAATCCTTGGTGGAGGACGTGTTCGGCATGGCGTGCCGGATCATCGACGACCCCGTCACCCACACTCCCCTGGTGGTCCCCCTAGGCCGCCCCCGCCTGCCCAAGTAGGTCGCATTTGTGCGCGTTTTGAAGGCTCAAAACGCGCTCTGCTGCGACCTGGTTGGGGTTAACGGACGACGGCGACCCTCGCCTTTTCGGTGAGGGTCGCCGTCGTTGTTGCTTGAGGCGCTTAGCCCGCTTCGATAGCCGCCTTGGCCTTCGGGTCCGAGTCGTTCAGGAACTTCTCGATCCGCTCCGGCTCCTCAGCCTCGCCAATGGCTGAGGCTGCGCGTCCCAGCGCGTACAGGGCGCGCAGGAAGCCCTGGTTTGGCTCGTGCTCCCACGGGACAGGCCCGACGCCGCGCCAACCGTTCCGGCGCAAAGCGTCCAGGCCGCGGTGGTAACCCACACGGGCGTAGGCGTAGGACTCGATGGTGCGACCCTCGGCCCATGCTTCCTCGGCGAGGATCGCCCACAACAGGGACGACGTGGGGTTCTGCGCCACGAGGTCCAACGCTTCCTTACCGAGGGCGAGGTGCTGGTAGACCTCGGTTTCGGCGGGCAGGAGCGTGGGCTCCGGCCCCATCAGGTTCTTGCGGAATTCGTCGGACATCAGAACGTCTTGCCGGCCGATCCGAGCTGCTGTGCTGCCTCCACAATGCGTGCGGCCATGCCGGCTTCAGCCGAAGCACCCCAGACGCGGGGGTCGTAGGTCTTCTTGTTGCCCAGGCCGCCGTCGACCTTCAGCACGCCGTCGTAGTTGGAGAACATGTGGCCGGCCACCGGGCGGGTGAACGCGTACTGGGTGTCGGTGTCGATGTTCATCTTGATCACGCCGTAGGAAACGGCGTCGGCGATTTCCTGCTCAGTGGAGCCCGAGCCGCCGTGGAAGACGAGGTCGAAGGGGTTGTCCTTGCCGATCTTGGCACCGACCTCAGCCTGGATCTGCTTGAGCAGTTCGGGCTTCAGCTTGACGTTGCCCGGCTTGTACACGCCGTGGACGTTGCCGAAGGTCAGGGCGGTCAGGTAGCGGCCGTTTTCGCCGGCACCCAGGGCCTCGATGGTGGCCAGTGCGTCTGCGGTGGTGGTGTAGAGCTTCTCGTTGATCTCGTTCTCCACGCCGTCTTCTTCACCGCCGACGGTGCCGATCTCAACCTCGAGGATGATCTTGGCAGCCGCCGCGCGCTGCAGCAGTTCACGGCCGATGCGCAGGTTGTCTTCCAGGGTTTCGTGCGAGCCGTCCCACATGTGCGAGTTGAAGATCGGGTCCTTGCCGGCCTTCACGGCTTCCTCGGAAGCCGCCAGCAGCGGGAGAACGAAGCCTTCCAGCTTGTCCTGCGGGCAGTGGTCCGTGTGCAGTGCGATGTTGACGTTGTAGTTCTTGGCGACCTCACGGGCAAACGCGGCGAAGCCGAGGGAACCGGCCACCATGTCCTTGACGGAGGCACCGGACCAGTAGGCTGCGCCACCGGTGGAAACCTGGATGATGCCATCGGATTCGGCCTCGGCGAAACCGCGGATCGCAGCGTTCAGAGTCTGCGACGACGTCACGTTGACCGCGGGGAAGGCGAAGCCGCCAGCCTTTGCGCGGTCGATCATCTCGGAGTAAATCTCTGGGGTTGCAATGGGCATGGTGACTCCTATGCTGAATTCGTCTGTGGGCTGGTGACCCTGGAGTAGACCGCTTACGGCTAGCACCATCCTAGCGACAACCGTCCGGGGCCCGTGTTTCCGGTCACTTGGGCTGGTAACACTGGCGCCGAGATGGCATTTAATGGCAATCCCGTGCGCCGGGATTGCCATTAAATGTCACCTCGGTGACCAACCCCGGCTGACGAGCGCTCGCCGAACCTTATGTACGACGGCGGGCCGCTCACCTTCGAGGTCCCGCTTGGAGATGCGGACTTCCAGCCACCCGAGGGAAAGGGATCTTTCCTGGCGTTCGATGTCCCGGACATGCTGCTCCGTGCCAGCGTGGTGTTGCCCGTCGTATTGGAGTGAGACCTTGAACTCCCGGTACGCTCCATCCGGCCACAGGACTGCCTGCCCGAGGTTGTTGCGCACCACGTGGTTCAGTTCGGGCTCCGGCAGGTTGGAGTTGACGAGTGCCAGGCGCATCCGGGTTTCCGGGGCAGAGTCAGCACCAACCCTGATGAGGTCAAGCGCCGCCCTCGCGGCCCTTACTCCCCGCATGCCCGGGTGGCGGCTTACCATGGCTGCCAGCTCACCAGGGGTGCATACGGCGGTCTTGGGGACGGGAAACTCCGCGCCGTGCGAGCACACCAGGTGGTCACCGGCAGCCACCAGGTCCTCTACGCTCAACAGCGCGGCCAAGTCCAACCACGTGCGGGCAGGCGAGGTGAGCTTGACGCCGTCGTACTCGGTTGTTTCCCCGGGGAGGAAGGTGAGGAGGTGACCCACCACATTGACCCGGCGTGGAACGCTGAACCCCCGGCGTCGGGCAATATGAATGCGCCAGTCCCCCATCCGATGACCGGGCAAGGGAATGCCCCAGACCCGCGCCGCCGACAAGGAAACCAGCACCGAGGTGTCATCCAGGTCTGTGTAGGCGCGCAGGGCTGACGCTCCGGAAGCACCGGACGAGGCCGGGACCCGGATTCCCCTCGATACCAGCACAAGATCCCGGGCATGGGTGCGGGAGCGGGTTACGCCGGCCTTGTCCGATGCGCGCACAGAGAATGAACCTGATGTGAGGTGTTCCGGTAGTTCTTTCCTGCGCATGCCACATTGTTACTGCTCCGCGAGGGACCCGGAGGCGTTATCCACAGCTTCCGCCGCACCCACCCCGCCGAGAAGGCATTTAATGGCAATCCGGGGCGCTGGGATTGTCATTAAGTGCCATCTCGGCGGGGCGCTAGGACACGGGTTGCTTGAACACGTGGCGCCGAACCCAGGCGTGCATTGCGATCGCGGCTGCGGAGGCTGCATTCATGGACCGGGTTGAGCCGAACTGTTCGATGGACAACGTGGCTACAGCGGCGTCGTGGACCTCCGGGGTGAGGCCAGGACCCTCCTGCCCGAACACGAGGACACACTTTTCCGGAAGGTCGTAGGTCTCCAGCGGCACCGAATCCGGGAAGATGTCGATCCCGATCACCGCCAGCCCCTCGCCCTCCGCCCACTGGACAAAATCGTCCACCGTGGGGTGGTGGCGCACGTGCTGGTAGCGGTCGGTGACCATGGCCCCGCGACGGTTCCATCGCCGTCGTCCGATGATGTGGACCTCCTTGGCGAGGAACGCGTTGGCGGTCCGCACCACGGTGCCGATGTTGAGATCGTGCTGCCAGTTTTCAATGGCCACGTGGAATTCGTGGCGCTTGGAATCCAGGTCGGCAACGATCGCCTCGTGCTTCCAGTAGCGGTACTGGTCCACAACGTTTCGGCGGTCACCGTCACGCAGCAGGTCCGGGTCCCAGTGGTCGCCTACCGGCCACTCGCCTTCCCAGGGCCCGACGCCGACCTCCGCCTTCGCTTCTATCTCCCCTTCGGCCGTGGTTCCCGTGGGAGTTTGGTCGCGCGGGTCGGCAGCGTGGGGCAGGGCGGTGTCGGGGGGAAGGTCAGTCACCCCTCAACTTTAGCGGCGCGCCCTAGGTCATCTTCCACTTGTTGATGCGGTACGAGTTGGCCAGCTGCTCGAACAGGCCCGGGTGGGCGTCCCAGTATTCCTTGTGTCCGCTCACGCCAAGCATCTGCGGCGTTCCCCAGGGCGTCACGGAGAACAGGTTGACGGCCTGGATGTGTTCACCGCGCGCGTTGGTGCACGTGAAGCCAACTACCACAGCCGCTCCACGGCGGAATTCCCGGATCTCCGGCATGGTGGTCTTGAAGTCGGACGCGCATTTGTGGCCCACCAGGTTCTGCGGCAGTTCCGTGGCGGTCATGCCCTTGTAGCGGGTTTCGATGTCCTCGATGGCCTTCTTGACGTCCGCAGGTTCCTTGCCGAACTTGCCCTCTTCTGACTCGGCAAAGAACGCGTAGGCGAGCGCAATGCCGTCGCCATCGGTTTCCACTGTGCCTTGGGCTTTTTTCTGGATTTCCTCGCCCGTGGTGGGGTCCTTGGTGATCCCGAAGGACTCATCGTGGGTCCACTCGGCCAGGTACTGGAAGGACGATTCGCCCGTGACCCACTTGCTGAACAAGGGATCGCCGTCCGCAGGGACATTGGACGGTCCCGCGAAGTCCTCCCATACTGCCGGGAGCGGGATGGCACCTTCAGGCACGCCGGACGCCCCGGAGCTCTGTTCCGGGTCAGCGGAAGGTTCGTCGGAGGACCCGGCGGCGTCTTCCGACGGCTGCTCCGAAGCACTTGCCGACGGCACCGGGGTGTCGACGGCGACCGGCTTGGTCACGGAGGGAATCAGCCACGCGAACACCACCACTACGGCAATGATGACGACGACGGCGATCCCGCCGAGGATGAGGAAGAGCGCCTTTTTGTTGTGGTCGCCCGGGGTTTGGGGAGGGTAGGCCTGGGGTGGAAGTCCCTGCGCCGGGAAGGCCTGGGTCGGTTCGCCGGGCTGCGCGGGGAAGGCCTGCGTCGGCTCGCCCGGCTGGTGCTGGGCACCCGGCTGGGGCTGGGCACCCGGCTGGGGCTGGGCCCCGGGCTGGCTGCCCGGCTGCTGCTGGGCTTCCGGCTGGTATAGCGGCTGGGTCTGCTCTGGGTTGTACTGCCTGTATTGTCCTTGCCCGGTGTCGTAGCGGGGCTGCGGAACGCCGTCCGGGTTATAGGCCTGGGGCGCGCCATTGGGATTGTAGGGAGGCTGCGGCGCTCCGTTGTTGTTGCTCAAGACAGGCCCTTTCAGGGTGCTGGAATGCGGCGGCTCGAAAGCAGCCGTGCGGCGTACCGGGGACCTCTTGAAGCCGCAGGCGGCGATGAATCCACCGCGTCGATCCCCCGACCCGCGTTGTCTGCACGCCTGCGCAGCAACCACAGTAGTGCAGCCAGGCAGCGTCCTTGCAAGTCAAAACCGGTTTTCCACATGGGTACCTCTATCCACATACGCCGCCCCCGGGGTGTCTGGCCGCCCGAATAATGAAAGACTGGGACGCAGTGAATGAACAACCCCAGCCGGAGGCAAACATGGCAGAAGAAACCACGCCCCAGACGTCCGAATCCCTGTACCGCAACGGCCATGAAATCGAGTGCTGGCTCACGGACATGGACGGGGTGCTGGTTCACGAAAACCAGGCCATTCCCGGAGCGGCCGAGCTCATCCAGCGCTGGGTTGATACGTCCAAGCGCTTCCTCGTGCTGACCAACAACTCCATCTTCACTCCCCGCGACCTCGCGGCACGCCTGCGCGCGTCAGGCCTGGAGATTCCGGAAGAGAACATCTGGACCTCGGCTCTGGCCACCGCGCAGTTCCTCAAGGACCAGGTAAGCTCCTCGGACTCCGGCAACCGTGCCTACACCATCGGTGAGGCCGGGCTTACCACCGCCCTGCATGAGGCCGGGTTCATCCTCACCGATACGGATCCGGACTTCGTGGTGCTCGGCGAAACCCGTACCTACTCGTTCGAAGCCATCACCATGGCGGTCCGGCACATCCTGGCCGGGGCGCGCTTCATCGCCACCAACCCTGACGCCACGGGCCCCTCCAAGGACGGGCCGCTGCCTGCCACCGGTGCCATAGCGGCCATGATCACCAAGGCCACCGGGCGGGAACCATACATCGTGGGCAAACCTAATCCCATGATGTTCCGTTCCGCCATGAACCAGATCGACGCCCACTCGGAAACCACGGCCATGATCGGCGACCGCATGGACACGGACATCGTTGCGGGCATGGAAGCAGGCCTTCACACCGTCCTGGTCCTCAGCGGCATCACCCAGCGCGAGGAAATCGTGTCCTTCCCGTTCAGGCCCAACCAGATCCTGAACTCCGTGGCGGATCTCAAGAGCCAGATCTAGCGGACCGGTATCAGACCATGGCTGTGCTCAATCTGCGACCCCTGGCCGGTGGCCGGATTCTCAGGGGGAGCCAGCCCTTTGGCCTGGATGCGGCCGGCACGTCGGAGTTCCTGACGGAGCACGGCGTCCAGACGATCATGGACCTGCGCAGTGAACTCGAGCGGTCGTTGGTTCCGTGGCAGGTACCGGGCGAACCCGGCGCGCCCATGCCTGGCCGGCCCAGCCCCGGAAACTCCCAACCCGCCGTCGAGCTGATCCACAATCCTCTGGATCCCAACGCGATTGCGGGTTCGCTGCAAGCCGTGGAAACGCCTGAGGATCTTGGCGACCTCTACCTCGGCTGGATCCGGATCCGACCGGAGTGGGTGGCCGACGCCCTGCGTCCTGCTGCCCATGGGAAGCGGACCCTGATCCACTGCTCGCTGGGCAAAGACCGAACAGGCGTCGTCTCCGCGGTGGCGCTCATGGCGGCGGGCGCCCCGGACGAGGCCGTGGTGAAGGACTATACGGCCACCACGGCCAACCTTCCCACTGTCCTGGAGGTCATGGCAGAAACCTGGCGCCTGCACGTCCCATCGACCCCGGCCCAGTACTTCAGTCCGGACCTCATGATCCTTCAGAGCCCGGAGGCAGCCATCCGGCAGTTCCTGATCGGTTTCGCGCGTGAATTTGGAGACGCGGCGTCGTTCCTGCGGGAGGCGGGCATGACCGCCGTCGAGGTTGAAGCCCTGCGCACTGCGGCCTAGGTTCCGCCCCACTTATCCCATCTAAACGGGCCTGATGATCCGCCCGTTCGGTTCCTCGAACAGGGGCTCCTCCCGCTCCGCCGGCAGCGGATCCAATTGGTTCTGGACGTGCTCCACCAACGGCCGGTACACGTCCGGATTCCACTGCGGGCTGGCGTGGGCCGGCCGCGCACCCTCGGTACTGAGGATCGGTAGCTTCATGTTGTCCGCGAAAACCTTGCTCCACCCTGCACGCGCGGTGAGGTAGTTGACCGTGGCGTCTCCGGAGTTTCCCATGTAGGCCATCTTCGCCGGACCGAGTTTTCCCATGTAGCGGAGAGCATCGAAGTGGTAGATGTAGGCCGACTCCGTTTGGACGAGCACGCTGGACGGCGCGATGGGCGACAATTGCTCTGCGGTTTGGTCGAGGATCTGCCGCCACGAGCGCTCATCCTTATGGACCAGCCGCTCCCCCAACTCGTAGCCGCCCCGCAGGACCGACGGGATGCGGAAGCCATTTTCATAGAGGAACACGACGCCGTCGAACCAGCTCTGGTCCAGCACGTCCGCCCGGCTGAAAGGGCTGGAGTCCAGGACGATCAGCTCGGTCTCCACACCGTGCAGTTCCAGCAAACGGGCAGCAACCTGGGTAGCCAGCATCCCGCCAAAGCTGTGGCCGTAGAAGTACAGCTTTTCCAAACCTAGTTCACGGACATGCAGGACGACTTCGCGCACCACCTCGTCCACATCCAGCCCCAGGTTCGAGTAACCAACAGCAGCCAATCGTCCGCGCTGGTGAAGCGCCGGGCGCAGGGAGTTGAGGATCCACTGGGCCTCTTCCCAACTCGTCTTGTACCCAGGGAAGAGGATCCAGCTGGCCTTCGGGAAGTAAAGGTCGGAGTAGGGATCAGGGACGCGGAGAATCTTCGGTGCGCGGCGTTCGGCCTGGACATGGCGGGTGAAGAGCATGTCCCCGGCCAAGGCGGCGGAGGCCCCGGCGGCCACCAGGAAGTTACGGCGCGACGTCTTTTTCAGCCGGGCAGCGTAAGGCAGGATCCGGGCCCATGAACCCGGATCCTCCGCTGGCTCCGTCCCTGCACCGGGCATGGCGCCCGGGTCAGGCGTGGCGGGCAGCGGGAGGTCTTCTTCCACGTCCGGCGGTGCCGGAAGTTTCCCTACCTGAACGCCCACGCAGCAAGCATAGGCTTCGAAGCCAGTGCCTTACAGCCCTGTGGAAACCGCACCGCCGATGCCCTTAAGATGCTCCCTTGAGGGCACCGGCGAAGCATGAAGTCCTTAGTCGAGGCCCAGCTCGTCCTTGCCGAAAGCAAAGAGGTATGGGACACCCGTTTCGGCTTCGATCTTCTCCTTGGCGCCTGTGTTGCGGTCCACGATCACAGCGACGGCAACTACATTGCCGCCCGCCTTGCGGACACCCTCGACGGCGGTCAGTGCCGACCCGCCCGTGGTGGACGTGTCTTCGAGGACTACAACATTGCGTCCTTCAACCGAGGGGCCCTCAACCTGGCGGCCCATGCCGTACGACTTCTGCGCCTTGCGGACAACGAATGCGTCCACGGCCCGGCCGGCATCGGCGGCAGCGTGCATCACGGCGGTTCCTACGGGGTCGGCCCCCATGGTGAGGCCGCCGGCGCACTCAACCGGGATCCCGGCGTCGTCGATCATGGACAGCATGACCTGGCCCACCAGCTTGGACGCCTCGTGGTGGAGGGTGATGCGACGCAGGTCAATGTAGTAGTCGGCTTCCTTGCCGCTGGACAGGATCACCTTGCCGCGGACCACCGCCAGTTCTTTGATCAGTTCAAGAAGGCGGGCGCGGGCAACTGAGGTGTCAGGCGAGGAAGTCATGGCTCCTATTCTACGGAAGCGTCCGGGCGGCTTCGGGCCGTGCTTGGATTCACGGGGGTGCCGGCTTTGGTCCGTGCCCGCCACCTCCCGCTCTGCCAGAGGATCCCGAAGAGAAGCACTCCTCCAGCCAGCGGCCCGCCGAACCACATCATGGGCCATAGTGTGCCGGCAGGATCGATTTTCTGTTCGTCGATCGCGTACCCGCCGGTCTGCATCGCAACGATCCATGCCAGCATGAGCACACCGCCCACGATGATGGTCGCGGCGGGCGCGGTTCGGTATCTGCCGTTCGACAGTGACATTGTTCGCCCCCGGGTTCCCTGTGAAAGTCAGCTGATTGCTGCATATACCTAGTGTCAGCGGCCTCAGAACATGACGCACGCAAAAGAGCCCGGCACAGCCTCGTGAGCCGTGCCGGGCATCCCGTGCGTCTACCGCTACGAGCCCGCCCCCGGGGTGGGAGGACTACAACCGGGTGTCGAACGAACCGCTGAACACGTTCTCGTTATACGTGCCCTGAAATTCGGACTTCCCCTGGATTTTCTGGATGGTGGCGCGGATTGCCTCGCGGGTACCGGCATGGGCGTGGATGGCGGTTTTGACCATGGGCACGTCGATCAGGTGGTTGGGCTGATTGAGGGAGACAAAGACGGTGGGCACTTCGGTGGCGTACCAGGGAATCTCGGCAGCCATCGGAGATGACCACTTGATGCGGATGGCTGCTTCCTGCGCAAAACCCTTCACATTGGCGAAAACGAAAGCGGCATCGTAACGATCGGCGTAGTCCGCTGTGGCTTCCTCAGACAACACCCGCATGAAGTTCATGCCTGCCTCTCCTGCGGCCTCGCGCTGTTCGGCTGTCTTGAACACGTCCACCGCAAACCCTGCGGCTTCCAGCTCTTCCTTGACGGTGTCCAGATAGGCCAGGGGGTCAGCCCGGGTGAAGTCGGCCCCACCCGAGATCCCATATAAACGGATGCGTTTGTTGGTCTTGGGCGTGATGGGCAGGTTCCCCGCGGTGTCCTTCACCAACGTCACCGTCTTGTCCGCGATCTCCGCCGCAATGGACCGGTGTTCGTCGCTGCCGATAACGGCCAAGGCATCGGCGGAAGGAACCAAGGATTCCCGAGGCTTAACGTGCAGACCCAGGCTGGCCTTCAAACCGAGGATCCTCCGCAAGGCATCGTGCAGGCGCACATCGGAGATGACCCCTGACTTGTAGCCGTCCAGCATGAACTGGAAGTCCTCCTCCGGGTTGCGGAAGAACAGGAACATGTCGCACCCGGCAGCGATGGTGGCCGGGACGAGGTCGCGCCGTTTCATGGCCTGGGTCAGTCCCACCATCAGCGAGGCGTCGGTCAGCACCAGGCCGTTGAAGCCAAGTTCACCCCGGAGCAGGTCCTGCAACAATTCAGGGGCCAGGGTCGCCGGACGGATCTCAGAGTCGGCGAGGCCCGGACGGAAATGACGCGACACCTCAGGCGCACCAATATGCCCCACCATGATCGACTGCACGCCATGCCCGATCATCTCGCGGTACACGTGCCCGTACGTCCGGTCCCATTCCTCGTAACCCAGCGTGTTGTAGGAGGTCACCACGTGCTGGTCGCGCTCGTCGATGCCGTCGCCCGGGAAGTGCTTCATGGCGCACACGGTGGGCGATTCACTGATGCCGTCGAAGTACTCTTTGGCGCGCTCCACCACGATCTCCGGCGTGTTGCCGAAGGCCCGCGTGGAAATGACTGTGTTCCGCCAGTTGTAGTGGATGTCCACGATCGGCGCGAACGCCCAGTTACAGCCCAAGGCAGCGGTTTCGACGCCGGCCACCGCGCCCATGAGTCGGGCAATCGACTTGTCCGGGTGCGAACCGGCCTGCAGGTGCGTGGAGACGAACGTGCCGTCGTCGCAGCTTCCCGCGCCGCCCATCTCGGGATTCGAGGCAACCAGCAGCGGAATACGCGTCCTCGACTGCGCGTACCGGATGTGCTCCTGCACCGCAGCCGACGGACCCGGACGGTACCGCATTCCGCCCACGTGGAAGTTCTCCAGCACGTTGTCCAGGTACTCCGGAGAGTAGTCGTTGTTGTGGTTGATGAAGAGCTGTCCGATCTTCTCCTCGAGAGTCATGGATGCGATGGTGGATTCGACCCAGTTCAGCGCGGCATCGTCGAGACTGAACGGGGCGGCCGTCAAATCCACGAGGTACTGCGGCGCGGACGCTTCGGCCTGGACCTGATGGCCCGAGATAGCCGATACGACGTGCTCCACGATGTCCTCCACGGATTGGTCGATATCCACGATGATTCCAGCTTCATCGTCCTGCAGGGGTTCCAACGTAGCCAGTTGCGAGTCCAGCAGCGACGGCGGCATGAAGTGGCCAGGCCGCGAGGTCATGCGCGCGCTCAACAGCTCCCGCGTGCCGTGCAAGTGGACGAACACCACGGACGGGTCGCCGCTGCGGATGATGTCGCGGTAGCCGCGCTTGAGCGCGCTGCACGCAATGACCAGAGCAGTGTCCTACGCCGGGAACCGCCTCCCGATTTCGGCCAGCCAAGGTGCCCGGACGTCGTCGTTCAGCGGAGTACCCGAGGCCATCTTGTCGATGTTCGCCTGCGGGTGCAGAGAATCGCCGTCGAGGAACCGGGCACCGAGCCGTTCGGCGAGGGCGATCCCCACCGTGCTCTTGCCGCACCCGGCCACACCCATCACCACAAGATGGTGACCGGAAGGACCGGGGAGGGTGCCGCCGTCGTGAGTGCCGCCGTCGTGCTTTGTCCCGGGTTTACCAGTCATGGACGGTGCCGTCCACGAGGCGGTTGTAGGGCAGGTAGGCCTGCTGGTAGGGGTAGGCTGCGGCGGCTTCTTCGTTGAATTCGACGCCGATGCCGGGGTTGTCGCCCGGGTGCAGGTAGCCGTCCGTGAAGGTCATGGACTGTTCGAAGACCTCGTTGGTCTTGTCCGAGTGCTGCATGTATTCCTGGATGCCGTAGTTGTGGATGGCCAGGCCAACGTGCAACTGCGCGGCGAAACCTACCGGGGAGATGTCCGTGGGTCCGTGGAAGCCGGACTTGATCTGGTACTGCGCGGCGAAGTCCATGACCTTCTTCAACGGGCTGATCCCGCCGAAGTGGGTGGATGCGGCACGGACGTAGTCGATCAGCTGTTCCTTGATGAGGGTCTGGTAATCCCACACGGTGTTGAAGATTTCACCGATCGCCAAAGGGGTGGTGGTGTGCTGGCGGACCAGGCGCAGGCCTTCCTGGTTCTCGGCCGGGGTGCAGTCTTCCAGCCAGAAGAGGTCGTAGGGTTCCAGGGCTTTGCCGAGCTTGGCGGCCTGGATAGGGGTCATGCGGTGGTGGCCGTCGTGCAGCAGCGGGATTTCGGGGCCGAACTCGTTGCGCACGGCTTCGAAAACGGTGGGCAGGTGGCGGAGGTAGGCGCGGGTGTCCCAGTCCTCCTCCAGCGGGAAGTTACCGCGCCCGGCGGGTTCGTAGTCGTACCGCTCCCCCGAGGCCTGGGCCTGCGCGGCCACACCGTAGACGGCCTTGATGCCGGGAACAGCGGTCTGGATGCGGATGGACTTGTATCCCAGTTCCAGGTGCTCCCGCACGGAATCGAACAGCGAGGGAATGTCGGAGCCCGAAGCGTGCCCGTAGGCCCGCAGCCCGTTGCGCGAGGCACCGCCCAGGAGCTGATACACCGGCATGCCTGCCATCTTGCCCTTGATATCCCACAACGCCATGTCGACGGCGGCAATCGCCGCCATCGTCACCGGGCCACGGCGCCAGTACGAGGACCGGTAAAGGAACTGCCACGTGTCCTCGATCCGGTGCGGGTCCTTGCCGATCAGCAACTGGGCGACGTGCTCCTTCAAGTACGCGGCGACGGCGAGTTCCCGGCCGTTGAGGGTCGCGTCACCGATGCCGGTCACACCGTCTTCGGTGGTGATCCGCAGGGTAACGAAGTTGCGAGACGGGCTGGTCACGAAGACTTCGGCGGCGATGATTTTCATGATTGTCCTTTCAGTACGGGATCGGCGACGTGGCTGCCCGCGGGTTCAAGAGTGGAATCGTCAGGGACCGCGGCCGCGAGTTCTGCCTGCAGGGCGGTCAGGCTCTCTAGCAAGTCGGTGTCGCGCACCAGGTCCGGGCTGAGCAAGCCCAAGAGGGCTCCAGTCCGCGCAGTGCCGGTGAGCAGGTTCGCCTGTTCGATGGCCTCTGCCTGTGGGTCTTGTCCGCCGGAGTACGCAGCCACGTAGGCGGACCACGCAGCGATCATCCGGGCTGCCCCGCTTCCGTTTCGGCCGGCCGCACGTTCGGCGGCAAGCACGGGAATGGCGCGCATTCCGAGCTTCGTCGTTCCGTCCGCGGCGATTTGGCTGAGGTGGTGGGCGATCCGTGAATTGCCGAAGCGCTCCAACAATGCGGCCCTGTACTCCGTGATGTGCAGGTCCGGGCCGGTCAGGTGTTTCGCTGCTTCGTCCCAGAACTTCTCAACGGCCTCCCTGCAGATGGAATCGGCAAGGGCCTCGGCCACGGTGGTGTGCCCCCGGACCAGGCCTGCGTAGGCCAGGATGGAGTGCGCGCCGTTGAGCAGCCAGAGCTTCCGGTTCTCGTAGGGTTCGATGTCGTCCACGAACACTGCCCCGGCGTCCTCCCACCGGGGCCTCCCGGCAGGGAAATCGCCGGACAGGATCCAGTTGTGGAACGGCTCGGTGACCACGGGCGCCTCGTCCTGGTACCCACAGGAAGAGGCCACCAGGGCGATGTCTTGCGGTGTGGTGCGCGGGGTGATCCGGTCAACGGACGTGCTCACAAAACTGACGTTCGCTTCGATCCACCCCGCCAGGCCGGCATCGAATTCACGTGCCAGGGACAACACACCGTTCCGGGCCACGGTCCCGTTATCGGAGAGGTTGTCGCAACTGACCACAGCGAGCGGCCCGCCCTCGGCGTCCCTGCGGGCGGCGAGGCCCGCGACCAAGCGGCCCATCGGCGTCGTGGGTTCCCCACCGGCGAGCAGAACGGGCACGTCGGCGGCGCCCAGACCGTACGCCGCTTCCGTGATGGTCAGCGTGACGATGGCCGTGGAAGACGCGGCGAGTAGTTCAACCAGGCGGCCAACATCAGCACCATCGACGGCCTCAACAATGCTGCTGACAACCTCGAAGGCATCCCCGGCGTCCGAGCGTTCCACCACCGTGAACAGCCCATCCTGCGCGGCAAGGACAGCAGCGGCGTCGGGGCGGCGGCCGGTAAACGACGCGATCCCCCACTCCCCCGCATCGCCGGCGTGCTGGGTGTACCAGGCCTGGTGCGAGCGGTGGAAGGCACCCAACCCAAGATGGACGATGCGGACCGGAGCGGCCGGAGCCGTCCTGTGCAATAGGGAGCTCACAGCTTGAACACCCTCCGCGGCGACCCGTCAACGACGTCCACAATCAGCTCATGCGCCCGGTCCTCGCTGACGCGGTGCTCGGCCACCAGACGCGCCAGGAACGAGGCCTCGATCCTGCGCGATGCATCATGGCGTGCCGGGATGGAGCAGAAAGCGCGGGTATCGTCGATAAAGCCCGAGGACCTCGAGAAACCGGCCGTCTCGGTCACGGCCGAGCGGAAACGCAGCATGGCGTCCGGGGCATCGAGGAACCACCACGGCGCGCCCAGGTACACGGACGGATAGAAGCCTGCCAGCGGCGCCAATTCACGCGAGAACACGGTCTCGTCCAGGGTGAACAGCACCAAGTGGAAGTCCTTGGCCGTCCCGAAATCCTGCAGCAACGGACGGATCGCCTCGGTGTAATTGACGGCAATCGGGATGTCATGGCCGGTGTCCGCGCCGAAGGCCTCGAACGTAGGCCCGTGGTGGTTGCGGTACGAGCCCGGATGGACGGTCATCACCAGCCCGTCCTCCACCGACATCCGCGCCATCTGGTACATCATGTGCGCCTCGAACGCATCCCGGTCCGCAGCCGTGGCGTTACCCGCGCGCGCCTTCTCGAACAGGGCCCCGGCCTCGGCGGCCTCCAACTTGAGCGTCGCCGGAGTGCGGACGCCATGGTCCGCGGACACAGCGCCATGGTCCACAAAATAACGACGGCGGTTTTCCAGGGCCGCGAGGTAACCGGCGTAACCTGTGCCGCCGTCGGCCGCGGTTTCGATCAGCCGCTCCACGTTCGAGGCCCACGACGGGTGGGCGATGTTGAGGTAGGCATCCGGACGGAACGTCGGCAGGACACGGCCGTTGAAACTGGGATCCTCGGTCAACGCCTTATGGCTGGCAAGGTCATCCAGGGGATCATCCGTGGTGGCCAGGACCTCAATGTTGAAGTCCTTGAACAACTGCCTCGGGCGGAAGCCAGGCTCCACAAGCTTGGCCGAAATCGCGTCATAGCTGGTATCGGCGGACAGCTCGCCCAGGTCCGCACCAAGCTTGAACACCTGCTCGAACTGGGTACGCAGCCAATAACCGGAGGCCGTCCCCTCAAAAAGCGGCCACGCCTCCACGAACCGGCGCCAAACTTCCCGGGAATCCCGGGAGCCGCTTGCACGGAGCTGGTCCATCGGAACACCATCGGCATGAATCAGGCGCGTCACGTAATGGTCCGGGCTCACCAACAGCGCGGCGGGATCCGGAAAGGGCGTGTTCTGCTCAATGACAGCAGCGTCAACGTGGCCGTGCGGAGAGATAATAGGCAGGTCCTGAACCCTGGACAGCAGCGAGCGGGCGATCTCCCGGGTTCCAGGATCCGCGGGAAGGAGCCGGTCAGGGTGGGCTGCAATGGAGGAAGGCATCAGTTCAACCTTTCGCCAGTGAGTCAGCGGCATTGCTCTCGCTGACGGTCAACCCCGCCGCGGAGGCAGCGCGGCGAAGGAAGTCCAGGTTGCCCGCGGTACGCTCTGCCAAAGGCACTTCGGTGGAAAAGTCCTCTACCGTGACCCAACGGTCGTAGCCCACCGATTCGAGTGCCTGGAAATATGCCAGCACGTTGCCTTGTCCTTCTGCGAGCGGCGCCCACTCATGTGCCCATATGGCTGCGCCTGCCGCGTCGCGTTCTTCCGTCCGGACCCAGCGCGCATTCTTCACGTGCACGTGGGCCAGGTAAGGGCCAAGCAGTTCGAGCCCGGGAAGCAGTGATTCCCAGCCCTCTATCAGCAGGTTGCCCAGATCATGGATCACGCCCACATGCTGTGGATCAAGGCCTTCGAGGAGCCTTCGGGCAGACGAAGCGGAGGCCGTCACCGTGCCGTGATGCAGTTCAACGAGTGCTTTGACCCCGTGGTGCGCGGCCCTCCCGGCCACCCATTCGTAGTGCTCCCGCGTTGAGGCGAACAGTTCGGGGTAGGACAGCCCGCTTGGCTCCTGGCCCCCCATGGTGGAGTTGCCCAGAGGAAGGACATTGACCCTGACTTGCCGGGCACCCAAGGCGGCCGTGGCTGCAAGAACCCGTTCCACGCCGTCGTGGTCATCACAACGTGCGTAGCCACCCAGGCCGGAGTATTCCAGCCCGGATTCCTTGGTCAGCCGGGCAATCTCAGGGAGGGTTTCCTCAAGCCCGGTCATGGGCCAGGTGGCTTTGTTGCCGGCCCAGAAGCCGGGTTCCGACGCCTCAGCCTGGTCCGTGACCCGCCACTCGATGCCGTGCCATCCTTGCGCGGCCAGAGTCATGGCCGCTTCCTGCGGAGTCCATTCCGGGGTCGATGCCGTGAAAACCGAGAACTTCATGCCGTGACCTCCTCAAAGTGTCCATTGCCGGTACGCACCTGCACGTCGTTGTACTTTCCTGCCATGACATCGGCGATCAGGACGGGCCTGCCCAACGTGGCTGAAACGTAAAGTGCGCGGACAGTGGCCAGGGCCGTGACGGCGTCAGCAACCGTGACGCCGGGTGCCCTGCGGCTGCGGATGGCATCCACCACGTCGCGGTACTGGCGGATATGTCCAGCCGGGTAAACCGTGGGGTCGAGGTTGGTGGCTACTGGTGGCTCGGCGAAGGTGGCAAGCTCGGACTCGGCCTGGTTGCCGCCGCCGCGGACACCCATCGGGTTCTTGTTTACCTCCTCAGGATCCCCTGCGTGGAAATACTCAAGGTTGTCATTGTCGATGACGGCAGAGCCTGTTGAGCCCATGACCTGGAGCCGCACGGTCAGTCCCGGGTAGGCGGCAGTAGTCGCGTGCAATACCGCGAGCGCGCCCGATTCGAACGTCAAGGTGGCCACTGCGGTGTCCTCCACCTCCACGTCCGTGTGCGCCAGGAGGGCGGTCTTGGCGCTGATCTCCACTGGCTTGCCCAGGAACCACAGGAGGAGATCCACAGTGTGCACGCCCTGGTTCATGACTGCTCCGCCACCGTCCATGGCCCACGTCCCGCGCCATGCCCCGGAATCGTAGTAGCCCTGGCTGCGGAACCAACTCACCGACGCGATTGCCGACGTCAGACGGCCGAACCGGCCAGCACGGCGTGCCCGGTCCACCAGTACCGACGCCGGGTCGAAACGATGTTGGCTGATGACGGTGGCAACGAGGCCCTTTTCCTCCGCGGACCCGGCTGCGGCCAGGATTTCATCTGCTCGATCGAGGTTCACGTCCAGCGGTTTCTCGATGACAACGTGTTTGCCCGCGGCCAGTACCTCCAAGGCCTGCTGGATGTGCAGTCCGCTGGGGGTGGCGATGATGACAAGATCGACGTCGGCAGCGGCAAACGCTTCACGCAGGCTTCCGTAGGTGGCTGGACGGGAGGCACCGCTGTCTTCAATGTGCTGCGCCAGGGCAGTGGCAGCTTCCTCAATCTCGTCAACCAGTGCGGTGACGCGCAGTTCAGGCAATTCGCCGACGGCGGCAGCATGCGTCCTGCCGATGCTGCCGCATCCGGCAATGGCAACGTTAATGGGTTGGTTCGTATCAGTGCTCACTTGGTTTCCACTCCAGCTTCGTTCACTACTTTTGCAAAGGCGCGTGCTGCCATTCCGAACGCAGTAGGCCCGGAGAACCCGCCGAGCCCATGGGCACCGGCGAGGTGCGGTTCCAGGCTGGCAAAGCCCACAAAGCCGTCATCCTTCAGAGCCTGGACAGTACGGAGGAGATCGCCGTCGCCTTCTCCGGCAGGAACCACGACGCCGTCGGCGAACCGTGCGTCCTTTACCTGCAGGTATTCAAGGTGCGGACGGAGCTTGGCATAGCCTTCATCGAACGGTTTGACCCCCACCTGGACAAAGTTGGCGGGGTCCCAGGCCACTTTCAGTGCCGGTGACGCCACTGATTCGATGATGTCCAGCACCCGCTCAGGAGTATCTCCGAAGATGTCCTTCTCGTTCTCGTGCAGCAGCACCACTCCGGCTTCCTCTGCCACGGCTGCCAAAGCCCGCATCCGGTCAATGACGTCGTCGCGGATGCTCTCTACGGCAACGTCGTCGCCGTAGTAGAACGAGAAGATCCGGATATAACGGGCGCCCAGCACCTGGGCGGCGTTGACGGCACGCCGCAGCCGTTCAACCTCGTGGTCCACTGGCAGCGTGACATCCACCTTGCCGATGGGCGACGCAATGGCGGATACCCCCATGCCTGCAGCGTCGAGGAGTTTCCTGAGTTCACCCAACTGCTCCGCAGTGAGTTCCACGATGTTGGTTCCCCATGCACTGCGGACTTCGATGTGGTTTGCACCCAAGGCCTGGAGCACCGCGATCTGCAGCACGGGATCGTCGTCGATTTCGTCTCCGAAGCCCGAGAGCGTCCACTCCACTGTTGCTGAACCGGTCATTGCTACTTGACTCCTCCGGCGGTCAGGCCGCCCACTAGGTAACGTTGGAAAATCAGGTACAGAATCACGACGGGTGCCGCGCACACGAGCGACGCCGCCATCATTTGGCCGTACAGGGGGATGGCTCCACCTTCTTGCGAGGCGCCGAAGATCTGCAAAGCGACTGCCGCGGTCTGGCTGTCCGGCCTGGTCATGACCGAGGCGAACAGAACATCGTTCCAGCCGAGCAGGAAGGCGAAGATTCCCGAGACCACAATTCCGGGCCAGCTGAGAGGCAGGATGATGCGCATCAGCACCCCAAGGTTGCTGGCGCCGTCGATCCTGGCAGCCTCTTCCAGTTCGCGGGGCAGGCCGCGCAGGTAGGTAACCATCACCCACGTCGAGAACGGCATGGCGAACGTCAGGTAGGTGATGAACAGGCCCCATTGCGTTCCGATGACCTGGACTCCCAAATAGCTGGCCGCGGACGAGAAGAGTACGAACACCGGCAAGACCATGAGCGTCCCGGGTACGGACTGGAGTGCAAGCAGGCTTCGCAGGATAGTGAGCCTGCCACGGAACTGGTACCTGACCAGGACGTAGGCGATGGAAACGGACATTGCGGCGGACACCACAGCTGTGGCTCCAGCGACGAGCACACTGTTGGCAAGGCCCTTGGCCAGGCCAACGCTGGACCAGATCTTGGTGTAGTTCTCCAGGGAGAACGTCGAGGGCCAGAACTCACCGTTGGCCACGCCGATGTCCGAGTTCACGGACGCCAGGAAGATATAGGCGACCGGAATCAGCACAATGGCACTCAGGAACGCCAGGATGATGGCCAGCAGGGGGCCCGGAAGGAGTCGGGTTACTTCAAGCTGCCGTTTGGAGCCGGGCCGGAATCCGTTTCCGGACGAACTCCGGTCGGCCGTGCCGCGGACTGAGGTGGTTGGTGCGCTCACTTCTTGCCTCCCGGCGTATCGGCGTCGTCCAACTTGACGGCGCGCAGGTAGATGAACAGCGGAATGGCGATCAGCACAAGGGACACGAATGCCATGGCGGCGCTGAGGCCGAACCGGAAGCTCTGGAAGCTGGTGACGTACGTGAGGATCGGAAGGACTTCGACGTCGGCAGGGGCCGGAACGCCGAACAGCACGAACGGGAGCGTGAAGTTGTTGATGTGGTGCAGCATGCCGATGAGGAAGGCCAGTGCCAGCGGACCCTTCAAGTACGGGAAGATGACGTACCGCAGCTTGTTCCACCACAACGCACCGTCCAGGGCCGAAGCCTCGTGGACCTCGTGGTCCACGGACTGCAAGCCGGAGAGGGCCAGCAGGTAGATGAACGGCCAGGAAGCCCAGATCTGAACCAGGATGAGCGTCCAATACGTTTGCGGGCCGTTGAGCCACAGCCCGCCGTCCATGCCGAAGGCGCCCAGGGCTGAATCCACCACGCCGTCCGGCTGGAACATGGTCCGCCACACCGTGGCAACCACAAAGGATGGGAGGACGTAAGGGATCAGGAAAATCGAACGCACAAGCGCCCTGCCCCTGAACGCGTTCTGCGTCGCGACGGCAGCTGCGATACCCAGTGGCAAAGTGACCAGCATTGCGATCAGCGAATAGCTGACGCTCAGCCATACCGAATGCAGCAGGGGTGAGTCAGTCAGCGCTTCCACAAAGTTGTCGACGCCGATGAACGGTGCGCTGACCCACTTGCGAAGGGTGTACTGGTCCAGGTTGAGGGCCGACATATAGATGCCGAGGAAAAGCGGAACCACGATGATGACGAACATCAGCAGGCCGCCCGGGATCAACATCCACAATGGCCGGTTGCGTTCGCTCATGCCTTTCCGGCGGGAGGGTTTCCTGCCCCGGCCCGCAGGACCCATGGTGCTGGTGCCCGGGGTCGGGGCGGTGCCGCCGTCGGACATTTTTGCTGAGGTGCCGGACCGGACCGGATGCCCTCCGGCAGCCGGGCCGGCAACGGCCTTCATTTCCCTGAAGGAATCAGTGGACATGGGGAACCCTGCCTAGGACTTTGCGGCCCGGTCGAGGGATGCTTGGCCCTTGGACTGGGCGTCCTTGAGCCGGGACTCCAGGGCAGCGCTATCCACGGCGCCGTTGGCCAGGTCCGGAATGGACTGGACGGTGACGTTCAGGAGGCCCAGCTGGATGTCGCCCCAAGCACCGGTAAACGGAGTTGCTTTTGACTTGCCTGCGGCCTCGGCGATGGGCTGAAGCTTGGGATCAGTCAAGGAGGCCAGAGCCTCGGCATTCGCCGGCAGCTCGCCGAAGATCTTCTGGTAGTTCAACTGCTCTTCCTTGGAGGTGATGAGCTCGATGTAAGCGAACGCCAGGTCCTTCTGCTGGGAGTAGTCGGCAACCACGACGTTGTCGCCGGAGAGGATGCTGGCGGCCTTATCGCCGTCGCCCTTGGGTGAGGTCTCACCGGGCGCCGTGGTGGGCATAATCGAGTAGGCGTATTTGCCGGCGATCGGCGACTTGTCCAGGGTGGGAACCGAGCTGGACGTCGTCATCATCAAGTAGCCCGCCTTGCCGGACGCGAAGGCAGCCACCGCGTTGCTGTTGCTCCAGCCGATCGCTGCAGGATCCACGACCTTGTCCTTGGTGAGCCAGCCGAAGTAGGTCTCGTAGGCTTTCTTGACCGTGGGGTCGTCCATCTTCAGCTGGTCGCCGTCCACCAGCGGGTTTCCGGCCTGGACGGACATGGCCCAAATGAACTTCCATGGGTCGAAGTTGTCCTTGTAGCCGGTGGCCAGGCCATACGTGCCGGTGCCGGCGTTGGTCATCTTCTTGGCCTGCTCAGCGAGTTCGTCCCACGTGGTTGCCGGCTTCTCAATGCCGGCCGCCGCAAGGAGGTCCTTGTTGTACGCCATGACGAACGGGCGGCTGACGAACGGAATTCCCGCCATGTGCTCCGCATCCGGTCCGGAGATCCCCAGGGCAGCCTGGTTGAACCTCTCTTTCCCGCCCACCTTTTTCCAATCGTCGTCGGAGAGGGTCACGAAGGCTTTGGTGGCGTAGGCCGTGGGTGTGAAGGTGGTGCCGAGGCTGTAGACATCCGGGCCCTGGCCTGAAACAACAGAAGTCTGGATCCGCGTCAGTTCGTCGTTTGCGGAGGCGAAGGTCTCGAACTCAACCTCGGCGCCCGTCTTGGCCTTGAACTTCGCGGCGATGTCCTTGAACCATTCCTTCTGCTGCTCGGGATACTGGTTGTTGACTCCGGTCAGGACGCTAAGTTTCTTCCCGGTGCCATCTACGGGACCACTTGAAGCGGATGAACTTCCGCCGTCACCTCCGCAGGCTGTCAGAGCGAGTGCGGCTGCTGCGACTACAGCCGCCAGCTTTGCCGATGGTGCAAACCTCATTGTTTCCTCCTTGGTTGGCCAGCCCGCAATGGTGGTCTATGTCACAGGGGCTCGGAGTTGAGTCTAGGAGTTGGCAATCCCTGCGGCAAGCGGTTGCCAAAAGTTGCCAAAACTGCTCAAATGTTGGCAGGACGCGCCCACCGGGATGGGCGGACGCCAGCTGGAAGGAACCGACATGGCAGACTCGACCGTTCGAGGCACGGGTGCTCCTCCCACGATCCGCGACGTCGCCGAACTGGCAGGCGTGGCAACATCGACCGTCTCCAGGGCACTCTCCAACCCGGGGCGTGTGAACCGGATAACCCGGGAACGGATTGAGCAAGCGGCGGCGACCCTGAACTATGTGCCGAGTTCGCAGGCCAGGGGGCTCAGCTCAGGGCGCACCAACGCAATTGCCCTGCTTGTCCCAGACGTAACCAACCCCTTTTATTTCGACATCATCCGCGGCACCCAGAACCAGTTGAAAGCTGCCGGATACACCCAGTTGCTGGTGGACACGGAGGAATCGGCAGAGATGGAGGCAGACACGCTCAAGAAGATGCAGCGGACCGCTGACGGATTTATTCTGGCTGCCTCCAGGCTCACCGATACCCAGTTGGCTGCGGCGGCTTCATCCCAGGCGATTGTCACGATCAACCGTTCGTCCTCCAATGCACCAACCGTCATGATCGATACGCCCGGGGCAATCGTCCAAGCAATCGACCACTTGTCATCCCTCGGCCACACCAACATCTGCTACGTCGGCGGCCCGGCGTCGTCGTGGTCCAACGCCAAGCGATGGAAAACCTTCGAGGACGAAAGCCGCGAACGTGGATTGAACACGTCACGAATCGGCCCCTTTGCTCCCAAGACCACGTCCGGAGCCGCGGCTGCAGACGCAGCTGCGCGGACGGGAGCTACCGCATGCATCGTGTTCAACGACCTCCTGGCCATCGGAATGCTCCAGCGGCTGAGGGAGCGCGGAATCCGGGTTCCCGAGGACATGAGCATCGTGGGCTGCGACGACATCTTCGGCGCCGACTTCTGCAACCCGCCCCTGACGACCATCGCCTCGCCGATTGAGCAGGCAGGCCGGGTGGCTGTCTCCATGCTGCTGGCCCAGCTGGATCCCTTGCATGCTGGTTCAAGCCGGCGGCTTGCAGTCATGCCCACCCACCTCACCGTCCGCCGCTCCACCGGCCCGGCACCCAAGTAGGTCGCAGCAGAGCGCGTTTAGCGGGCTCAAAACGCGCACAACTGCGACTTAGTTGGGCAACGGGAGGCGAAATGGTTGAGCGGTCACAACTGCCCTGACTAGTGTTGACCACATGCGCGAACTCCAGGCCAAGATCATCGAGGAAATGGGCGTCCAGCCCCGGATCACTCCAGCAGAGGAGGTGCGCAAGCGGGTTGCCTTCCTGAAGGACTACCTGAAAGCCACGGGTACCAAGGGCTTCGTCCTGGGCATCTCCGGCGGACTCGACTCCACGCTGGCCGGCAAACTCGCCCAGTTGGCGGTGGAGGAACTGGAAGCCGAGGGCGTCGACGCCAACTTTGTGGCAGTCCGGCTCCCCTACGGTGTCCAGCACGACGAAGACGACGCCCAGGCAGCGCTGGACTTCATCAACGCCAAGACCGAGTGGACCTTCAATATCTCCAATGCCGTGGACGGCTTCGAGGATGAGTTCAAGAAAACCACTGGCGCAGAAATTTCCGACTTCCACAAGGGCAACACCAAGGCCCGCGCCCGCATGATCGCCCAGTACGCCCTGGCGGGCGAGCACAACTACCTGGTGATCGGCACGGACCATGGCGCCGAGTCGGTCACGGGCTTCTTCACCAAATATGGCGACGGCGGTGCAGACATCCTGCCGCTGTTCGGCCTGAACAAACGGCAGAACCGCGAACTCCTGGCGGAACTGGGCGCGTCGGCCCGCCTGTGGCAGAAGGTTCCCACGGCAGACCTCCTGGACGACAAGCCTGGGCGCACGGACGAGGACGAGCTCGGCATTACCTACGACCAGATCGATGATTACCTCGAAGGCCGCGACGTTCCCGACGGCGCCGCCGAGCTCATCGAGCAGAAATACCTCCGGACGCGCCACAAGCGCACGGTACCGGTCACCATCTTCGATACCTGGTGGAAATAGCCACCAGCCTCCCAAAACCGCGACGGCGGGTGCGGACTTAGCGATAAGTCCGCACCCGCCGTCGGGCGTTAACGACCCTCTCTCACCTAAAGCCCTTTCCAGCCGGACCCTCTCTCACCTAAAGCCCTTTCCAGCCGGACCCTCTCTCACCCGTCTTGACGACACGATAGTTACCGATATATCGTTAACTATCGCCGATACTCCATCGGTGAACCCTACCGAAAGGACGATGCTGTTATGAAAGGCATCCACGAACACGAACACCACTCTCCCGAACAAGGTCCGGGCTTCCCCGGCCGCGGACGGTTTGGCCGCGGCCGAGGACGTCGGGGTCCCGGCGGTCACGGCGGCGGATTCGGCCCAGGCTTCGGTCCGGGATTTGGACCCGGCGGCTTCGGTCCCCGCGGCTTTGGTCCCGGCGGACCGCGCCGCAACCGCGGCGACGTCCGCGCGGCAATCCTGTCGCTGCTGGCCGAATCCCCATCGAACGGCTATGGCCTGATCAAGACCATCGCGGAGAAGACCTCCGGCGCGTGGCGTCCCAGCCCGGGATCCGTCTACCCGACCCTGCAGCAGTTGGTCGATGAGGACCTCATCACCGCTACGGGCGAGGGGCGGCGCACCGAGTTCACCCTCACCGAAGCCGGCCGTGAATACGTGGCCGAGCACGAAGAGGAACTCGCCAACGCCTGGAACACGGGCGTGGACGGGACCGACCACGAGTTCCACCAGAGCATCGGGAAACTCATGGGGGCCATCCACCAGTTCCGCGCCACGGCCACCGAGGAACAGCGCAAGGCAGCCATCGAGAAGCTCGATGAAACCCGCCGGGCGCTGTACCTGATCTTGGCCGACTAGTACCGCACTCATCCCCTTGACCTTGACGTAACGTCAACCTCTACTGTCAAAGGACAGGCACGGGACGGAGGACGGATGGACTGGTCAATCCAGGAAATCGCAAGGATGGCAGGAACCACCAGCCGAACGCTGCGTCACTACGACGACATCGGGCTGCTCAAACCAAGCCGGACCGGACATAACGGCTACCGCTATTACGACGGTCCGGCCTTGGTTCAGCTCCAGCGCATTCTCCTGCTGCGGGAGCTCGGGCTCGGGCTGCCGGCGATTGCCGAGGTCCTGGTCCGGGAAACGGACACCGTCAAAGCCCTCAGCGGCCATCTGGAATGGCTCGGGCAGGAACAGGACCGCTTGGCCAGGCAGATCGCTTCCGTGCGGCAAACCATCGAGACAATGAAAGGGGATGGAAAGTACATGGCACAGGACATGTTTGACGGCTTCGACCACACTCAGTACAAGGACGAGGTAGAGGAACGATGGGGCAAGGACGCCTACGCCGCGAGTGACGCGTGGTGGCGTGGCATGAGCCCTGACGAAAAGCAGGAATGGAAGGACCGTTCACAGAAGCTTGGCAGCGACTGGATTGTGGCCGCTTCCTCAGGGGCGTCACCCGACAGCGCGGAGGCCCAGGATCTGGCCCGGCGGCACGTTGAATGGCTGCGCGGCATTCCGGGAACTCCCTCGGCAGCGCCCGGTGGAGATGCGAAGGGGTATGTTGTGGGCCTCGGCGAGATGTATGTTGCTGATCCCCGTTTTGCGGCCAACTACGGAGGGGAATCGGGGGCTGCGTTTGTGCGGGACGCGTTGCGGTTTTACGCGGAGGCGAACCTTTAACGAAGCCCAGCTAATTACAGCCTTGTAATTCGGACGACTAGAATCCCTGGGGGCGTTTTCCCAAAAGCGCCCCCGCCGGCCGTTGACTCGCGGCCTGATGTCATGAAAAGGGGATTATTTTTGCCGGCTTTGCCCACACACGTCCTATCCGGTTGGCGACGCCCAGGCGCCCTTGTCCTGGTGGTATCGCTGGCCTTCTTATTGGGAAGCTGCGCGCCCGGCCCGGTCGAAGCCACTGGCGTTCGTGGAGCCTCACAGGCACTCGATACCCTGACAACCCTCCCTATCAAGGGTCGCGCCCCGAAAACGGGATACGACCGCGACCAGTTCGGGCAAGCCTGGGCGGACGTCGACCGCAATGGATGCGACACCCGGAACGACATCCTCAAACGTGACCTCACAGCCGTCAGCTACGTCAACAGCGTCCCCTGCAAGGTCAAAAGCGGTACCCTCGCCGACCCTTACACGGCCAAGACCATCGCCTTTGTCCGCGGCACCACCACAAGCTCAGCTGTACAAATCGACCATGTGGTGCCCCTCAGCGACGCCTGGCAAAAAGGGGCCCAGCAGCTGAGCTTCGAAAAGCGCACCGCCCTGGCGAACGATCCGCTGAACCTGCAAGCCACCGATGGGCCCACCAACCAGCAAAAGGGCGACGGCGACGCCGCCACCTGGTTGCCGCCCAGCAAAGCCTTCCGCTGCGAATACGTTACGCGGCAGATCTCCGTGAAGGCCGCTTATGGCCTCTGGGTCACGCAGGCTGAACACGACGCCATGGCACGGATCCTCGGAGATTGCCCGGCTTAGGTGACCCGGGAAGTGAAGGGACCACAGCGTGGATCTTTTCACCTAGTCCTCGAAGTGAAAAGATCCTTATTCACACAGCAGCCAAGGCCCCCTAAACAAACGCCGACTTCCCCGTCACAGCCCGGGCCACGATCATCGAGTTGATCTCGTAGCTGCCCTCGTACGTGTAAAGAATCTCCGCGTCGCCGAAGAGCTTGCCCATTTCGTAGTCCGTGGTGATGCCGTTGCCGCCCAGCAGGGAGCGTCCCATTGCCACGGATGAACGGGCCAGGCGGGTGGTGGTCGCTTTGGCCATCGCCGCCTGGACCATCTCCAACTTCCCGGCCTCCTGGATGCGGGCCAGTTCCACCATCAGGGACAGCGATGCGTGGGCGTTCCCCAGGATGTCCGCGAGTTGCTGTTGGACCAACTGGAAGCGCGCCAACTCCCTGCCGAACTGGAAACGGCTCAAGGCATATGACCGGGCGACATCGAAAGCGGCCAACTGGATCCCTGCAGCCTGCCATCCAACCCACGCCCGGGAGTCGCGCAGGAGGTCGTTGGCCCGGGAAAACTCGGTGGCGCCAGGCAGCAGGTTGTCCAGGGGGACGCGGACCTCATCCAAAACAATGTCGGCATTCTGCATGATCCTCAGGCCGATCTTGTGCGAGATCTTGGTGGCGGAATACCCGGGCCGGTCCGTCTCAACGATGAAGCCTTTAACGTGCCCGTCGGCCTCGTCGCGCGCCCAGACCAACGCGAAGTCGGCAATCGTGCCAGCCCCGATCCAGCGCTTGGCACCGTTGATGACCCATTCACCGCCGTCGCGCCGCGCCGTCGTCGAGAGTCCTCCGGCGATGTCGGACCCATGATCCGGTTCGGTCAGCGCAAAGGCGCCCAACTGGGTGAAGGCTTCGAGGCCCGGCAGCCAGCGCTGCTTCTGTTCGGACGAGCCCAGTTCATGGATCATCCCGACGATGAGTTCATTGTGGATCCCCACCAAGGCCGAGAGCGAAACATCGGCCCGGGCGACCTCTGTGTACATGAGACCTTTAAACAGCTTCGACGAACCATCCGTCTGCAGCCTGCCAAGCCCGAACTTGGCCATGTCGGCGAGCAGGCCATAAGGGAATTCTTCCCTGTTCCAGTAGTCGATACTGGCGGCCCGCACGTGCGATTGGAGGAACTTGCGCACTTCAACGTAGCGCGCGTGTTCCCCGGCAGGGAGCAGGTCCACTACGTGCATCAGGTCCGCCTCCGGGTAAGGAGGGAGGACATTTTTGCTGCTTGCCCCGTTGGCGGCTCCGCTTGTGGCAGTGCCGGCTTTTTCGTCGAGCATGTGACCCCTTCGTCATGTCCCGCGCAGGCTCTTCCAAACCCTTGGATGTCCTAGTATATTGCAAGGTGATGTGGATCACTAGGGCGGCGATGCCCCAGCGAAAGGCGGACTATGACAGTCACTGACGACTTCCGTGCGGCCCGCGACCGCTTGCTCGAGCTTCGGGAGGACTATCGGCAGGCCCACAGCGAATTCCAGTGGCCTCGCTTCGAACACTTCAACTTCGCCCTGGACTGGTTCGACCACCTCGCAGCAAACCCGGCGCGAATGAACCAACCCGCACTGGTCATCGTGGAGCAGGACGGCAGCTCCACGCGCCGCAGCTACCAGGAACTGTCACAGCGTTCCTCGCAGCTGGCCAACTGGTTGCGGGACCAGGGCGTCCGCCGTGGCGACCATATGATCATCATGCTCGGCAACCAGGTGGAACTGTGGGAGCTCATGCTGGCCGGCATCAAACTCGGCATCGTCATGATCCCCACCACCACCCTCATGGGCGCCCGCGATCTGCAGGACCGGGTGGAGCGTGGCGGCGCCTCGTGGGTCGCCGTCGGCAGCGCCAACATCGGCAAGTTCGACGACGTCGAGGGCACCTACACGCTGATTGAAGTCGGCCAGGAAGCCACCAGCAAAGCGGCAAAACAGTATAAAGATTCTTACGACGCCGGCACTGACTTCACGCCCGACGCCCCCACCCGCGCGGATGAGACGCTGCTGCTCTATTTCACCTCCGGCACAACGTCGCGGGCCAAGCTCGTGGAGCACACGCATACCTCCTACCCCGTAGGCCACCTGTCCACGATGTACTGGATCGGCGTGGAACCCGGCGATGTCCACCTCAATGTCGCCTCCCCTGGCTGGGCCAAGCACGCGTGGTCCAACGTCTTCACGCCGTGGATCGCCGAGGCCTGCGTCTTCATCTACAACTACGAGCGGTTCGACGCGAAAGCCCTCATGGAACAGATGGACCGCGAAGGCGTCACGAGCTTCTGCGCCCCGCCCACCGTGTGGCGCATGCTCATCCAGGCAGACCTGACGCAGCTTAATAATCCGCCGCGGAAGGTGGTCTCCGCGGGCGAGCCCCTGAACGCCGAAGTGATCGGCCAGGTCGAGGAAGCCTGGGGCGTCACCATCCGTGACGGCTTCGGTCAAACGGAAACCACCGTCCAAATCGCCAACACTCCGGCCCAGCCGGTCAAGATCGGTTCCATGGGACGCCCCCTCCCCGGGTACGACGTCGTCCTGGTGGACCCGGTCACCGGCCAGGAAGCCGACGACGGCGAACTCTGCTTGCGCTTGGACCCACGGCCCGTGGGGCTCATGAAGGGCTACTTCGGCGATGAGGCGAAAACGGCGGAAGCCTTCCGCGACGGCTACTACCACACCGGCGACATGGCCAGCAGGGACGTTGACGGTGTCATCACGTACGTAGGCCGGGACGATGACGTCTTCAAGTCCTCGGACTACCGTTTGTCGCCCTTCGAACTCGAAAGCGTCCTGATCGAACACCCCGCAGTGGCGGAGGCCGCCGTCGTACCTTCTCCCGACGCGGTCAAGCTGTCGGTGCCCAAGGCATTCGTGGTGCTGTCCGCCGGCTATGAACCCGGCCCGGCGGTCGCCGAGGACATCCTCCGGTACGCCCGGGAACACCTGGCACCCTTCAAACGGATCCGCAGGATCGAATTCGGGGAACTGCCCAAGACCATTTCCGGCAAGATCCGCCGGGTCGAACTGCGCGGAACCGAGGTGGCCCGCCACGGTGCCGGCCCGCTTCCGGCGGGCCTCGGCGTCGAATACACGGAGGAAGAGTTTCCGAATCTGAAAGACTAGGCACCCACCACGGAAAGGACGTACATGGGCACCCCGCTCCCCCGCGACCCCATCGCCGACGCCCAACGCAACTGGGAACGGCATGGGTGGGGCGATGTCGCGGCTCCCATGGCAGCCATCACCGCAATCATGCGGACCCAGCAGATCCTGCTGGCCCGCATCGAGACGGTGCTCAAGCCGTTCGGCCTGACGTTCGCACGGTATGAACTTCTGGCCCTGCTGAGCTTCGCCCGCAGCGGTGCGCTGCCCATGAACAAGGCGAGCGCCCTGCTGCAGGTGCATCCCACGTCGGTGACCAACGCGGTCGACCGCTTGGAAAAAGCCGCGCTGGTGGCCAGGTCACCCCACCCTACAGACGGCCGCACCACGCTGATCGAACTCACCCCGGAGGGCCGCACCCTCGCAAAAAAGGCGACGGCGGCGCTCAACACCGAGGTTTTCGGCAAGTCGGGATTCAAGGACGACGACGTCGATCACCTCATCCGCGTCCTCGGCGCCTTCCGCAGGGATGCCGGAGACTTCACCGGGGAGTAGCGCTGGGCGGCTCGGCGCTGCGGCGGGATACCAGGACGGGACCGGCGGCGTGATGCATGACTGCATGCGCGGTTGACCCTATGGTTCCTTTGATGAGTCCGTGCCCTTTGGTGCCGACCACGACGATCCGGGCGTCCTTCGCGGCCTCGAGGATCGCCCGCGGCGTCGAGTGGTCGACCAACAACTGTCCGGAAACCTCCACGTGCGGCACCTCCCGGCGTGCCTTGAGTACTGCTGCGTCGATGAGTGCTTCCGCTGCCGGGTAGGCGTCCACGGGGTCCCGCAACCGCCGGTAGCCGGACGGCTCGTGAACGACGTGGACGATCTTTAGGGTGGCGCTTTCGGCTTCCGCCATGGCGCACGCGTCCTCGAGGGCCGTCGGTGAACCTGCATCATCGATCGCCACCACTACGGGGCCATCAGGATGCTCAACGGATCGGATGACCGCCACCGGGCAGGAGGCGGTGGCCGCCATCTCCAAGCTGACGGATCCGATGAGCAAACCCATGAACCCGCCGATTCCCCGGCTGCCCAGGACCAGCATGTCCGCGTCGGCTGACATCCTGGCCAAATGGTCCCTCGGCAAGCCATGGAGCAGCGTGGTGTTCACCTCCAGTGCGGGCGCCGCGTCTTTTGCGAGCTCCCGGCCCTCCTGCAGGACAAGCTCGGCCGCCCGCTCAAGTCCGCTGTCGGCCACACCGGGGACCGGAGCGAGATCGGGGGCGACCAGAATCCATAGGGAGCAGTGCACCAGATGCAGTGGACGCTTCCGCAGCAGCGCTTGGTTGGCAGCCCAGGACACGGCCAGCTTCGCTTCTGTGGAACCGTCATATCCAACGACGATGGGTCCGGACTCCGTCATGGGCCCGAGCTTACGCGGGCACGGAGACAGGAACCAGTGCCGGTTGGCCTCGCAACTTCTTCGCGTCTCCTAGGTCAGGGCCACCCTGCGCCCTGTCCGTCTCTTATGCTGGTTCAGTCCCCCTACGCCGACCACCATGAGGAGCACCCAGCCGTGGGCTTTGCCGAAGACCTAAGGACCAGCTGCGCCGCTGACTGGGAAGCCGCCATGCATCACGCCTTTGTGGACAAGCTGCTGGATGGCAGCCTTTCGGACCACCACCTGCGCCACTACCTGGTGCAGGACTACCAGTTCTGCGATGCCTTCACTGCGCTGCTGGGCCAAGCTGTGGCGTCGGCCCCTGCCCTTCCGTCGCGGCTGGTGTTTGCCGGCATTCTGGGCGCCTTCGCCTCGGATGAGAACACGTACTTCCAGGACTGTTTCGATGAACTCGACGTGCCTGCCCATGACCGTACCGCTCCGGTCCTTGGCCCGGCAACGGCCCAGTTCGACGCACTGATGAGAAGTGCCCTGGCAACGCGCTCGTATCCGGATGTGCTGGCGGTGCTCCTGGTGGCCGAGTGGCTCTACGGTGACTGGGCTGCACGGGCCGGAGACCCCGCGAACTGGCCTGTGCAGGCCAAGCATTCCGAATGGATCCGGCTCCACAACAATCCCGGGTACAACGCCTGGGTGGATTGGCTGCGGGCAGAGTTCAATGCCGTGGAACCGGGTGATCCGGCGGTTCGCGATCGGGTGGCGGCAACGTTCCGCGAAGCCGTCCGCCTGGAGCGGGCGTTCTTCGACGCCGCGCTGGCGCCGGCAGCTGTTTAGTGCTGCCGGCGTCCGGGCCGCTCCTTGCCAGAGCTACGCGTAGGTTGCCGTGAAGGCGAAAATGAGTGCAGAAACCAAGGACAGGACGCCGATCCCGTAGCCGACGGCCAGCGCGCCCACGGCAAGGGGCCGGCCGCGCTCACCGCGCTCCTGGATCTGGTTGAGTGCCACATGGCCTGCACCCACCACGAATACGGCAATGACTGCCATGCCCGCGAAGAACAAGCCCACCAGGGCCAGGACCGCCATTGCCGCTGCGACGATCGCAAGACGATTGACTTGCTGGGCCGAAACTTCGACCTGACCGGCCGGAACACTCTCCGTTGACATGTTCTCTCCCCCTTTGTCGGTGGCCTTGAGTCTATCCGCCCCGGGGACGGATTCCGTGCAGGAACTACCGGGACAGGAACTACCGGGACAGGAATTACCGGTGCTTGAAGGCGGGCTCGCGTTTCTCCATGAACGCCGCCATTCCTTCCTTTTGGTCCTCGGTGGCGAAGAGTGAGTGGAACACCCGGCGTTCGAAGACCACGCCTTGGGCGAGGCCCATCTCGAACGCGGCATTGACGGCTTCCTTCGCCACCATGGCTGCGGGTTTGGACTTCGAAGCAATGACTTCCGCTGCCTTCAACGCTTCGTCCACAACTTCCGCGGCGGGCACCACCCGGGAGACCAGGCCCGAACGCTCAGCCTCCTCCGCGTCCATGAAACGCCCGGTCAGGACCATGTCCATCGCCTTGGCCTTGCCCACAGCCCGGGTGAGCCGCTGGGAACCGCCCATGCCCGGGATCACACCCAGGTTGATCTCGGGCTGCCCGAATTTGGCGTTGTCGCCGGCGATGATGACATCGGCCATCATGGCCAACTCGCACCCTCCGCCCAACGCAAACCCGGAGACCGCCGCAATGATGGGTATGCGCAGGCGCGTCAGGTCCTCCCAATGGCGGAACCAGTCGGCCACGTACATCTCCATGTAACTGTTGGAGGACATCTCCTTGATATCGGCACCGGCGGCGAACGCCTTCGCGGACCCCGTGATCACCACGGCCCCAACGCCGGGGTCACGGTCCATGTCCGTCACCGCCGCAACGAGCTCATTCATGAGCGCCGTGTTCAAGGCGTTCAAAGCCGACGGCCTGTTCAGCGTCACCAGGCCAACCCGGCCCCGGCGCTCCACCAGGATGTTCTCGAACGTCATACTCTCCCTCTCAGCAACCAAAACTTACGAAGACTTGTCGCGGATGTCGGTAATGATGCCGGAGAAGTCCCGCGCGGCGCCCTCTCCGGCAGCAAAGGCATCGTAGATCCTGGACGCCAGCGGCCCCATCTCCGCTGCGACACCCGTACTTTCCAACGCATTCACTGCCAAGCGCAGGTCCTTGGCCATCAAAGCGCCGGCAAAACCGGGTTGGTAGTCACGGTTGGCCGGACTCGTAGGCACGGGACCGGGAACCGGACAGTTGGTGGTCAACGCCCAGCACTGCCCGGACGCATTGGACGCAACATCGAACAGCGCCTGATGGGTAAGGCCCAGTTTCTCGCCCAGGACAAAGGCCTCGGCAACAGCGATCATGGACACCCCCAGGATCATGTTGTTGCACACCTTCGCGGCTTGGCCGGCTCCGTGGTCGCCGCAGTGGACGATCCTCTTGCCCATGTGTTCCAGGAGCGGCCTGACGGCGTCGAAATCCCCGGACAGCGCTCCCACCATGAAGGTCAGGGTTCCGGCCTCGGCGCCCACTACCCCACCGGACACGGGAGCATCCACAGACCGGTGCCCCGCAGCGACGGCCAGGGACGCTGCCTCGCGGGCCTCGTCCACGTTGATGGTGGAACAGTCGAGGAAGAGGGTGTCCGGCTGTGCAGCCGCAAGGAGCCCTGGACCCTCGACGCCCCGGTACGCGTCCAGCACATGCTTGCCGCTGGGCAACATGGTCAACACCACGCCCGCGTCCCGCACGGCATCGACCGCCGATTCCGCCATGGGGATCCCATGGTCCTTGGCCGCTTCCACGGCGGCCGGCACAGGGTCGTAGCCGATCACCTCATGCCCTGCCTTGATCAGGTTGGCCGCCATGGGACCGCCCATGTGGCCGAGGCCCAGGAAAGCGATGAGTCCCGTGGCCGACCTCGCTGCATTCTCTGTCATGATCGTCTCCCTCAACTCGACTGGACTGGACTTGGCGCAAGCCCCAGTTCACGGTCGCCAAGCGGCGCGAAATAGCCCTCGACGTCGGACGCCGCCACCTCGGCGAGGGTGGCCGGCTTCCATTGCGGATTGCGGTCCTTGTCCACCACCTGGGCACGGATCCCTTCCCGGAAGTCCGGACCCGAGAGGCAGCGGAGACCCACCCTGTACTCCTGGTCCAGGGCTTCTTCGAGGGAGAGCCCCCGCACACGCCGCAACGATTCCAGGGCGACCTTGACCGACGTCGGGGATTTCCCCTCGATCGTGTCCGCGGCTTCGGCCGCGTCCCCACCGGCACTGCGCAGGCGGTGCACGATCTCCTCGGCGTCGCCGCCTGCGTAGCAGGCATCGATCCAGTCCCGTTGCGCCTCCAGGGGTGAGTCCGGCGCGGCTTGGGCAAAGCGCCCGACGGCGGCGTCCGCCGTCGAGCTTTCCAGCGCTTGGGCAAGTGCCGGAAGGCTTCCGGACGGCACGAAGTGGTCCGCAAGTCCGAGGAACAGTGCATCCGCCCCGGTCAAGTGCGCTCCCGTCAGGGCGGCATGGGTTCCGGTCTCCCCCGGTGCACGCGACAGCAACAGGGTGCCGCCGACGTCGGGCACGAAACCGATGGTTGTTTCCGGCATGCCGGTACGGGTCCGTTCGGTGACCACCCGGACCGATCCGTGGGCCGAAACGCCCACCCCACCACCCAGCACCAGCCCGTCCATGAAGGCAACGTAGGGCTTGGGGTAGTTGGCAATCAGGGCGTTGAGCCGGTATTCATCAGCCCAGAAGTCTGCCGTGGCCGAACCGCCGTGCAGCATGTCCTTGTAGATGGCCACGATGTCACCGCCGGCGCAGAGACCGCGGTCGCCGGCACCGCGCACCAACACCGTGGCAACGGAGTCATCATCAGCCCAGGCAGCCAACTGCTGCAGCATGGCTTTCACCATGCCCGCATTGAGGGCGTTGACTGCCCGGGGCCGGTTGAGCGTCACGGTGCCCAGATGGCCGCGGCGCTCAAAGAGCACTTGGTCTTCTGCCTGTTCGGTGGAAACTGTTTCTCCCATCAGCTGCCTGCCGGCATCACGAAGCTGGCGCCCTGGCGGATGCCGGAGGGCCACCGCGAGGTGACGGTCTTGGTCTTGGTGTAGAAACGGAAGGCGTCGGCACCGTGCTGGTTGAGGTCGCCGAAACCGGATGCTTTCCACCCACCGAAGGTGTAGTACGCGATCGGCACCGGGATGGGGACGTTGATGCCCACCATGCCCACTTCCACCCGGCTGGCGAAGTCGCGGGCGGAATCGCCGTCGCGGGTGAAAATGGCCACGCCGTTGCCAAACTCGTGCTCGCTGCAGAGCCGCAGAGCCTCGTCGTAGTCAGCCGCCCGCAGGACACTGAGCACGGGACCGAAGATCTCTTCCTTGTAGATCTTCATGTCCTTGGTGACATTGTCGAAGAGTGTGGGGCCCACCCAGAACCCGCCGTCATAGCCGTCAACGGTCAGGCCGCGCCCATCGGCGACGAGCGTGGCGCCTTCATCAACGCCGGACTGGATGTATCCCTCGATCCTTTCCTTGGCCGAGGCGGCCACGACGGGCCCGAAGTCCACGTCCTTGTCCAGGCTGTGGCCCACCTTCAGGTCCTTGACCCGTTCACCCAGCTTGGCTACCAGCGCATCGGCCGTCTCCTGGCCCACAGGTACGGCCACCGAGATGGCCATGCACCGCTCACCGGCGGAACCGTACCCGGCACCAATCAGGGCGTCGGCAGCCATGTCGAGGTCGGCGTCGGGCATGATCACCATGTGGTTCTTTGCCCCGCCGAAGCACTGGGCCCGCTTGCCGTGCGCAGCGGCGGTGGCGTAGATGTACTGGGCAATCGGCGTGGAACCCACGAAGCCGATCGCCTTGACCCGCGGGTCCTCGAGGAGCGCGTCCACGGCTTCCTTGTCACCGTTGATCACGTTGAAGACGCCGTTCGGCACCCCGGCTTCGCTGTACAGCTCGGCCAGGCGCAAAGGAACGGAGGGGTCGCGTTCGGACGGTTTAAGGATGAATGCGTTGCCGGCGGCGAGCGCAGGTCCGGACTTCCACAGCGGAATCATGGCCGGGAAATTGAACGGGGTAATGCCCGCAACCACCCCGAGTGGCTGACGGAGCGAATGGACATCGATACCCTGGCCTGCGCTGTCGGAGAATTCACCCTTGAGCAAGTGCGGGGCACCGGCGGAGAACTCCACCACCTCGATGCCGCGCTGGATATCGCCCTTGGCGTCGGCAAAGGTCTTGCCGTGCTCCGAGGACAGGAGCCTGGCGAGTTCGTCCATGTTGTCGTTGACCAAATCAACGAACTTCAGCAGTATCCGGGCACGGCGCTGGGGGTTCATGGCAGCCCACTCGAGCTGGCCCTTCTCCGCATTCGCTACCGCGTTGCGAACCTCGTCCGCGCTGGCCAACGGAAGCCGGGCCTGGACCTGGCCCGTGCAGGGATCGTAGACGTCGCTGAAACGGCCGGACGTTCCGTCCACCCGTTGGCCATCAATGTAGTGGGAAAGTTCGCGCACCATGGTGAATGCTCCTTTGCATCGTGAATGACTGCCGTTCCCGGGGTGCTGGGACGTGGCGGGAACACGTGACCAACTGTGATCCAGGTCATCTCTGAACCTGAATATACTCGGACTTCCTACTAAATTCCAGAGGGGCATCCGGCAGCGGCGGGCAGGCCTCAATGGACCTCGCGCAGCTCCTTGTAGGCATCCAGCGCGTCCTGGCGGGAGGTCTTGAGGTCCACGATTTCGGCGGGGTAATCAGGCGTGCCGAACTCCGGAATCCAGTGCGCGATGTACTTGCCCTGCGGGTCGAACCTGGTGCGCTGTGCCTCAGGATTGAAGATCCGGAAGAACGGTGAGGCATCAGCACCTGAACCGGCCACCCACTGCCAATTGGCCGGATTGGACGCAGGGTCGGCATCAACCAGCGTGTCCCAAAACCACTGCTCGCCGAGCTGCCAGTGAATGCCAAGGTTCTTCACCAGGAAGCTCGCAGCGACCATGCGGACCCGGTTGTGCATCCAGCCCGTGTGCCAAAGCTGTCGCTGCCCGGCATCCACCATGGGAAACCCGGTGAGGCCCTTCTGCCAGGCTTCGAACTCCTCGGGCGCGGACTCATGGCCGGGATGCTTGCCATCGGAGGAACTGCCGGAAGCTCCCGGCCATGCCCACGGAAAACGGTCGAACTCGGTTCGGAGATTGGCCGTGGCCAGGGTCGGGTTGTGGAAGTACTGGTGCCAGCAGAATTCCCGCCAACCAAGCTCGGAGGCGAAAATCGTGGCGCTGTCCGAGCGCTTGGTGCCCAAGGCGTGCCAGACCTCGAACGGGCTCAGTTCACCCCAGCGGAGGTAGGGCGACAGGGAACTGCTGCCATCAACATCCGGCCGGTTGCGTCCGTCCTTGTAGCCGGACAGGCCGTTGGCCACGAAGTCCCGGAGCCGCCGGTGACCGGCATCCGAACCGGGCGTCCAGCGCTCAGTCAACCCCCCGGACCAGTCGGGCCTGGTGGGCAGGAGGTGCCAGGAATCCAGGTCGTCATACGCGGGAAGCTTGCCCCCGTAACCATGCCCCTTGGCCGGGATGGCCAACGGTTCACGGAACTCCTGGGCGGACACCGCCCGCCAGAAGGGCGTGAAGACCTTGTACTGCCCGCCGGTCTTGGTAGTGATCTTCCACGGCTCATGGAGCAAGGAGGCCTGGAAGCTCTCTACATGCAGCCCCTCGTCCCCCGCCCAGGCCTTGATCCCTGCGTCGATGGTCCGTTCCACTTCGCCGTACCGCCGGTTCCAGTACAGCGCGCCCGCGCCTGCCGCCGTCGTGGTTTTCCGCACGACCTCCGCGGCCGGTCCACGCCGCAGCAACAAAGGAATCCCGAGTTTGTCCAGATCCTCGCGCAGCGCCGCCAGGGAGTGGTGCAGCCACCACTTCGCGGCACCGCCGTGCGGACGGATGCCGTGCGATTCCTCGTCCAGGACGTACAGGGCCACTGCGGCGCCATCATCGACGGCGGCGCGCAGGGCCGGGTTGTCGCGGACCCTGAGGTCGTCACGGAACCATACGATGGACGGCTTCACTTGAGCCCCTCTTCCAGGTTGAATACAGAAAGTGCCCTTACGAACGAATCATAAGGGCACTTTCTGTAAACATTCCGACTAGCTGAGGGTGGAAACCGGCCCATCCTGTTCAACCACCAGCAACGCCGGGGTGGGAACCTCCAGGGCACCGGCTACGGGAACGCTGTTGACCACGTAGTCCCGCGCAGCCTCGCCCATCATGCGAAGTCCCGGGTAGTAGCGCAGACCGTCACGCTTGTCATGCTTGACGCCGCTGATCCGGACTGCGGTGCGGAAGGCACTGTCCGGGATGGGAACCTTGTTCCCCAGCAAGCACCAACTGATGTACAGGCCATACAGGGCTTCAAAGCCCAACCCGTCTTCGCTGTCTTCTTCGTAAATTACGGAATCGCGCAGGAACGCATGAATCTGGGAATCTGTCATTGCAGAGGCCTCCAGCCATCAAAAGGGCCGCCGGTCTGCATCAGCGAGGTAGTGCTCTTCCCCACTATAGACCCCTTTCCACCGCCCGGCTGGCCCGCGGAGATGAACTCCGGGTACAGAGGTCTGGTATCCGCTGCCGGCACGGCGTACCGTCAACTACATCCCGCTGCACGCCGTTGAAGGAGCCCCCCGTGGCCGGATGGAATACTGACACGGCCGCCGGCCCCTTGGGTTCCGGTACGGTGACGCTCGTGGAGGGCTCGTCGTTTTGCATCTCCACGGCCAACGGGGACATTCGCCCAGGCCTGCCCCACGGTGTCTTCCATCTGGACACCCGCATCCTGTCGCGCTGGGAAATGACCATCAACGACCAGCCCCTGGAACCCCTGGCCGCCGAAACCCAGGAACCATACCGTGCGCTGTTCGCTTGCCGCGTACCGGGGCCCGGTGGCTACTCGGACAGCCCCCTGCTGGTGGAACGGCGCCGGGAGGTTGGGGCCGGGATCCTGGAGAAGGTTACCGTCCACAACTACTCCGCCAAGCCCACGGAATGCCGGATCACGTTGTCGGTGGAAGCCGACTTTGCGGACCTGTTCGAGGTCAAGGAAGCCCGGGTCACCCGCGAGTGGAAGGAAACCCGCCGGATCGACGGTGACTCCCTGGAAATCCGGGGACAGTGGGAAGGCGTGCGCAAAAGTGTGGTCATCAGGGCCGAAGGCGGCGGTGCAGGAGCGAAGGCCCTGGGCTACAGGATCACCGTGCCGCCTTTTGGGGAGTGGAACGCACGCCTCAGCGTGGTCCCGACGGTCGACGGCACCGGCACGGCCCTTCCTTTCGGGCATCCGGACCGGGACGGGCTCTCCCCCAGCGACCGCCGAAGGCAGGAATGGGTGGCCAGGATCCCGGTCCTCCAGATGGGCAACCGGTCCATCCAGCGGACCCTGCGCCGGAGCTACGAGGACCTGGGCGCTTTGCGGATCCAGGATCCCAACCACCCTGACCGTGTGGTGGTGGCCGCCGGTGCGCCCTGGTTCATGACCCTGTTCGGCCGCGACTCGCTCTGGGCGTCGGAAATGGCGCTGCCTGTGGATCCTTCCCTGGCGCTGGGTACCTTGCGCACCCTCGCGGAACGGCAGGGCACCGAGGTCAATGAGGACACCGAAGAGGAACCGGGCAAGATCCTCCACGAGGTCAGGCTGGATGTCACCAGCGGGCAGGCACTGGGCGGGAGGTCCGCTTACTACGGCAGCGTGGATGCCACGCCGCTTTTCGTGGTGGTGCTCGGCTCCGTCAGCCGCTGGGGCTTCTCCAAGGAGACCATCACGGCGCTGCTGCCCAATGCGGACCGGGCGCTGGACTGGATCCGCCATTACGGGGACCGTGACGGGGACGGCTTCGTGGAGTACGGCCGGCCCAACCAGCATGGGCTCATCAACCAGGGCTGGAAGGACTCATGGGACGGCATCAACTTCGCCGACGGCACCCTCGCAGAGGTGCCCATCGCCCTGGCGGAGGTCCAGGCCTATGTGCATGGCGCCTATGTGGCACGCGCCTGGATGGCTTACGACGACGGCGACACCGCCTTGGCGGCCGACCTCCAGGAACGCGCGGACCGGCTGAAGCAAAGGTTCAACGAGGAGTTCTGGTTGCCGGACCGGGGCTACTTCGCCGTAGCGCTGGACCGGGACAAACGGCCGGTGGATGCGTGCGCCTCCAACATGGGCCACTGCCTGTGGTTTGGTTTGCTGGATGAGGACAAGGTTCCATCCGTGGTGGAACATCTGATGTCCAAGGAAATGTTCAGCGGTTGGGGCGTGCGGACCCTGGCCAGCAACATGGCCTGCTACAATCCGGCCAGCTACCACAACGGATCAGTATGGCCCCACGATAACGCCCTGATCATGTCCGGCTTGCTCCGGTACGGGTATGTGGAGGAAGCCCAGCGGATCGGCACCGCCCTCCTCGAGGCGGCCGAGTACTCCGGTGGCCGGCTTCCCGAGCTCTTCTGCGGCTTCGACCGCGACAGGTTCATGGAACCGGTGCCCTACCCCACCGCCTGTTCGCCGCAAGCATGGGCGGCCACCACGCCCATCCACGTGATCACCAGCCTGATGCGGTACGACACCCACATCTCGCAGGGCGGGATCTGGCTGGACCCGGTGCTGCCGGAGTCCTTCGGGGACCTGCACATCAGCAACGCCCCCATGGGAGATGCCCGCATCACGATCGACGCCTCCGGAATGCAAGCGACGGTGCAAGGCATTCCGGAGGGTCTCACGGTTCATCACGGGCAGCGGCCCTGGATGTCCGAGCTCGTGGAGCGGGCCCGCTTGCGGGAGCCGGACAGGTAGGCCGCCAGCTACTGGATGGCAGCAGCAGTTACTGGATGGCAGCCTTCAGTTCCTTGGCAGCCAGTTCCGGGTCCTCGGCGCTGTAGATGGCGCTTCCGGCAACAGCAACGTCAGCACCTGCCAACTGCACGGATCCGATGGTGGAGGCGTTCACTCCACCGGCCACGGAGAACGGAACACGGGCTTCCTCGCCGGCGTTCAGCAGGGTGCGCAGGTTGTAGCCAGGCTGTGCCTGCTCGTCCAGGCCTGCGTGGAACTCGATGAACTTGGCGCCCAGTGCACGGGCTTCCTTGGCCCGGGATACCTTGTCGGCAACACCGATCAGGTCCACCACGATGCCCTTGTTGTGGGCCTTGGCTGCGGCGACGGCACCGGCAATGGTGGAATCGTCGGCGGTGCCCAGCACGGAGACGAGGTCGGCTCCGGCCTTGAACGCGATGTCAGCCTCGAGCTCGCCGGCGTCCATGGTCTTCATGTCCGCGAACACGATCTTTTCCGGGTGGGCTTCCTTGATGGCGGTGATGGCGGAGAGGCCCTCGGCCTTGATGAGGGGCGTACCCAACTCGATGATGTCCACGTACTCGGCGACCTTGCCGGCCAGTGCCAGGGCATCTTCGGTGGTGAGGAGGTCCAATGCAACCTGCAGTTTCATGTTTTCTTCTTTCTGGTGGTGTTGGTTGTTGTGCACAGCACGGGTAAAACGAGGACGCCTACTCGAGGTTGGCGTGGCGGAGCCATAGCTGCTCAGCCGGCTCGTCTGTGGTGTCCCAGAGGGTTTGGAACACCGTCTCGGTGGCCAGGAACAGAGACTGCTCAAAAAGGCTCCCGGAGTATTGGCGGGTGATGGCGGATCCGTGATCCGTCTTGCGTGCCGCCGGGATAACCACCACGGCACCGGCCAGGCCGGCCAGCGGCGAGTCCGGGTCGGTAGTCACCGCCGCGACCTCTGCTCCGGCGTCGCGGGCAGTCTGGGCAGCCTTGACTACCCCGGCCGTGGTTCCCGATCCCGACGCAACCAGCAGGAGGTCGCCCGAGGTGATGGCCGGCGTCGTGGTGTCACCGGCCACGTGCACCGTCAGTCCGAGGTGCATCAAGCGCATGGCAGCCATCCGCAGGACCAGCCCGCTCCGCCCGGCGCCGGCCAGGAAGACACGGTCCGCGCCCTTGATCCGGTCGGCCAGGACTGCCAGTTCCCGGACATCGATCTTGCTGGTGGTGTCCAGGATTTCCTTCTGGATGAGGGAAAGGTTCAGGGCGGCCTGATCGGTGGTTCCGGTCAGGGACGGCGACTCTGCCGTTACGTCCATACGTGCTCCCTTCTCAGGTGGTAGATGGGCCGCTTCTGCGGCCTGATACCAGTTTTCAGGTATCTGCGGGTAGGTAATACGCTGAAAAAGAGCAGTAATACCTATCCGTTCGGGTAGTCAGGGCGCGCCGACAGCCGGTACCGTTCTTCCATGACCATCACTGCTGCGCCTTCTGCCCTGCTGTCCACGGGACTTCCCTGGCAACTGCTGGACCACATCACGGCAGTTGTGCAGGCCCCCCTCCTGGGCATCGCCGGGAGCCTCCGCGCCGCTGTCCAGCCGTTCATGGCAAACAGTGCCCTGGTGATCTTCACCGAAGACTGCACCGGACGGCCCCAGAAGAAGGCCGGCGACGAGGCAATCATCGGGCGGGTCACCATCGCGGAGCTGGAGCGCCTTCGTGCCGGGGTTCCGGACGGGAAAGCGTGGACAGGGCGGGCGGAGATCGGGGGCATGGAACGGGACGTTCTCGCCCTGAAATACCAACCCAGCGGGGCCTTGCTTGTGCTCACGGACCCCGGGCACGTACAGGCAGGGCAGCCTCCGGCGGAACAGCTTCCCGCAGCACAGCCCAAACAGCATGTCAGTGGGCAGCTGCGCATTGTGGAGTACCTGTGGTGCCTCGCAGCCGCCCGCATCCAGGAAAAGGTATCGGATGCGCCGCCGTCGTACCTTTTGGAATCCCGTGCCGCCTCGGCCGAGCGGCTGCGGGTCACAGCGGAGCTCGTGGACCAGCACTCAACCACGCTGGAAACGGTGCTCGCTGCCCTGCGCTCCACAGCCTTGGACGACAAAGCCGCCCGCACCGCAGTGACGGACATGACCGCCAAAGCATTGGTGGGCCTGCGCACACTGAACGACCGCACCAGCGACCTCGCGGAGGAACCCGTAAGCACTGCGTTCGCGCGACTGCGGGAGGATCTCCGGCCGTTGATGCGGTTCAGCAACATCGATACCCAGTTCATCGAACCGCCGGCCAACGGCAGGGCACTGCCGGGAGAAGTTGCCCACGCCGCCAGGGCTGTAGTGCGGGGACTGGTGTTGGCGATCGCGGAGCAGCCTGATGTGCGGCGGGTCCGGGTCCAGTGGGACTGCGACGGAGAAAACCTGCTGGTCAATGTCCGTGACGACGGCCGCGGCGACCTCTCCCCAGACGCCCCCACCATCGACCGGCTGCGGCAAAGGGTTCAGGCGGTGGACGGACGCATGGGCATCGACGTCATGCAGGGGTGGGGAGCGGACATCTCCGTAGTCCTGCCCCTGGATCCTCCCGGGTTACCGGGCAAGGACGTAGCTGCATGGGGACTGGCGCAGAGGGAGCTCGAGGTTCTGGAGCTCCTGGCCGCGGGACACAGAAACCGTGCCATCGCTGCTGCCTTGAACATCAGCGAGAACACGGTGAAGTTCCATGTGCGGAACTTGTTCAGGAAGTTGGACGTCCGGTCCCGCACTGAGGCCACGGCAATGGCCCACAGTGCGGGAATCCGGTAGTCCGTTGCTGCGCAGGACGCAGCCGGATTGGAGTTAAGCGTCGATTACCAGGTCGGTCTGGGCAGTGGAGCAGCAAGGCAGGAACTTGCCCGCGTCGATCTCCCTCTTTCGGATTCCGCCCTGGTGGTTCATGTCGATGTCACCCGACAGCTTGACCACCTTGCAGGAACCGCACATTCCTTCCTTGCAGTTCGCGCCGATCCTGACGCCCGCGCGCTGTGCCACCTCAAGGATGTGCTCGCTGGGGTCGATCCGCACATTAATGCCGGTCTTCAGGAAGGACATCGTGAGGCTGCCGGAACCTACAGTGTTGAAGCTTGAGGCATCGGGAGTTGCTGCCTCAGGCTCGGTGACCGGACCGCCGTCGTTCGTCCCGGAACCGGAGGGCTCCCCCTCAACCGTCTCCAGGGGCAGGCCTGAAGCCTCCAGGGTCCCGTCGGCATCGTAACCGGGCTCGTAGAGTCCGAATGCGGCGGGCTGGCTTTCGTAGTAGTCCTCGGCCGAGTCGGCGATTTCCTCCGCGATCTCCTCGGCAATGTCCGCGGCGAGGGCAACCTCGGCCGCGTATTCAAGGAGCGTCTGGCGATCACCGGAGAAGAACTCCATGTAGATGGAGGTGTCGTCCACGCCCACCTTCTTGAGAAGTTCGGTGGCGGTGTTCAGGTAGCCCTCGGGACCACAGGCATACACCTGGCGTCCATTGGCGTCAGGCGCCACGTGGTCAATCATGGCCGAAGTCAGGCGCCCCGTGAGGCCTTCCCAACCGTCCGGATTGTTGCGGTCACCCAGGGAGTAGAAGACCCGGATCCGCGAGTCCACGGAAGCGATGTAAGCAAGCTCCCGGTGGAACGCGAAGCCGCCCGCTTCTGCACCGTGGTAAAGCACCACAACATCCGCGTGACCCGGCAACGAATGGATGGTCCTCACCATGGACATGATGGGCGTGATGCCGGCTCCGGCTGCGAGCAACAGGTAACGTGCACGCCGGTCCGCATCAGGCAGATGGAATGCACCCACGGGACCGAGCATCTCCAGCACGGTCCCGGGCTTGACGTTGTCGTGCACCCACGGGGACACCAGACCGCCGGCATCGCGCTTGACGCTGATGCTGAAGGTCCACGGCTCGGTGGGCGAGCTGGACAGGGAGTAGCTGCGGTCCACAGGCTCGTGGTCCTCGCCGTTCACGGGGAACGCCACGTTGACATACTGCCCGGCACGGAATGCCAGGGGCGCACCGTCGCAGCGGCGGAAGACGAAAGTCATCAGGCCGCCGGCCTCGGGAACGGTTTCCACGCACTCGGCCATGAACTCCTGCGGATGCCAGGGCCCAGGGCCCGGGCAGCGCGGGCCGGTGCATCCGTGCTGCCCATCACCCGGTTCCACGGCATTTCAAGGCCGCGGATACGCTGCGGTTCCTCGATGACCGTCTCGGTGAGGAGTTCCGTCATGCCAAGTGCTCCTGAACGCGCTGCACGTACCAGTTGATGAATGCTTCAACCTGGTATTCGCTCTTCATGTACGGGCCGGGCTCGTAGGCGGGGCTGCCCGCGCCGGTCTGGCACAGCTCAACGAAGGCCTTGTCCTGGATGTTGGTCTGCTTCCAGGTGTAGGTGAGCTTGTCCAGGTCGTAGTCCACGCCTTCTTCGGCGTCGTCGGCCACCAACCAGGTGGTGCGGACCAGGGACTGGTGCTCGTTGATCGGGAAGACACCGAACGTGATCACGTGGTCGCCCAGGAAGTGGAACCAGCTGTTGGGCTGCAGGTGCATGGAACAGCGGCCGAGGCGGAAGTCCGGCAGGTCGCCGAGCAGCTTCTTGGAAAGGCGGCGCCCATCGGCGGAGAACGATTCGCCTTCGCCGTCCAAGGACTCGCGTGAGATGCGGATGCCGGCAATACGGGTATCGAGTTCCTCAACCACCTCGTAGGGCAGGCCATAGCGGCGGCAACGCTCTTCAAGCGAGGACTGGGCTTCCTTGTTGCGGTCCCACACCTCCTCAAGGTGTGCCGGGATCAGGCCCTCGGTCAGGCCCCACGTGGGGAAGAGCGAGCACGCCAGCTCGGGGTGTCCGTCGCAGTGGTAGCACTCACGGTTGTTCTCCATGACGAGCTTCCAGTTGCCCTCTTCGATGATGTTCTGCTGGTAGGCAATCTTCGTCTTGGACAGATCGTGGGGCGCCAGGTAGGGCTCGAAGATCTTGGAGGTCTCGTCAAAGTCCGTGGGCGGCTCGTCCGCGATGCAGACAAAGATGAGTCCGGCGACCTCGCGGCTGTGGGCACGCTTGAGGGCGAAGCAGTTCTTGTCGAACTTGGCTTCTCCGGGAGCGGAGGCGTGGATCAGGTTACCCTCGGGGGAATAGGTCCAGGAGTGGTAGCCGCAGACGAGGTTTCCGGTGGAGCCGGCGGCTTCGGTCAGGACGCGGGCACCGCGGTGGCGGCATACGTTGTGGAGAACGTTGACGTCACCTTCATCGGTGCGCAGCACGATCAGGGAGTACGGGCCGTAGTCGACCGTGATGTAGTCGCCGGGCTCAGGCAGTTCGGCGACGCTGCCGGCAAAAATCCAGTGCTGGCCGAAGATGGCTTCCATGTCGATCTTGAAGATCGTGGGATCGGTGTAGAAGGGGGCATCGAGGGAATAGCCCGTACGCCGGAACTCAAACAACGCGGTGATTTCTGCCAACTGCTCGGCAGGCAGGGATGAAGCGAGTTTTCCGCGTGAATTGAGGGCGACGTTCACTGGAGCAGTCATGGGTTTCCTCCCGGGAGGCTGGGTACGTAGGTGAATCTGGGGGACCGGCAATGCGTCGTCGCGGCCGGTATTTTCGAAGTCTTCGTAGTAAGAGATTAGGGTCACAGGAACTGCAACAAAAGCGCAATATTCAGGAGATAACCGTGCACATTTGGTGCATGATTAGTTCATGATCGATCCAAGGCTCAATACCCTTCGCGTGTTTGCCCGCTGCGGCACGGTCGGAGCAACAGCCGAACTCACCGGTTACTCCCCTTCTGCAGTGTCCGCGCAGCTCCGCGAGCTCCAGCGCCTGCTGGGAATGCAGTTGCTGACAAAGGACGGAAGGGGCGTTCGGCTGACCGCCACGGGCCGGTACCTGGTGGCCGGATCGGACGCGCTCGTCGCGGAATGGGAGAGCCTGCGGGCCGCGGCCATGGAAGCCGGCGACCAAGTGCAGTCACATTTTGGTTTGGGCGGATTCTCGACGGCGGCCGCCCAGTTGCTTGCGCCGCTGGCGGCAACGCTGCGGTCAACACGGCCGCAGCTCGAGGTACAGGTATTGGAGGCCGACCCGGCCCGCTGCTTTGACCTGCTGGTCGCCGAACGGATCGACCTCGCCGTCATAGTGGCCATGCAATCGGACACATACGGCGAGGACGATCCGCGCTTCGAACAGACCGTCCTGCTCGACGATCCCCTGGACGTGATTATTCCGGCCGACCACCCCCTGGCAACGAGGACGACCGTGACGCTCGAAGAGCTGGCCTCGGAACCATGGATCACTGAGTCAGCCGGTTCCACGTATCACGCCCTGTTTACCGCGGCGTTCACTGCGGTGGGCGTGACCCCGCGGATAGCCCACGAGGCCGTTGAATGGGAAACCCAGATCGCTTTTGTCGGGGCGGGGCTCGGCGTTGGCCTCTTGCCGCGCCTGGCTCCCCTCCACAGTGCCGAAAACGTGGTCCGGCTCCGCATTACGGGCAAGGGAAAGCCAGCGCGCCGCATTGTCGCCGCAGTCCGCAGGGGAAGCATCTCTTCGCCCCTGATCAAGGAGTCGCTGGACATCCTGCAGGCCCGGGCCCATCGGATCCTCACCGCCCGCCCGGAGGACGACCTCTGACCAGCTCGTGTCTCCCCAAGCGGCGTCCTGGCGTCGCCTGGATTGTCCAGCCGACGCCAGGATCATGCCAAGCCATTCGGCGCAGGTTCTAGACGCCTGCGATCCGCGCCGGCTCGGCGGCTTGGTCGTCGACGATGGTTTCCTTGGAACCCGCAGCCGCTGCCAACGACATTCCCTTGGTTTCTTCTGCCAGAAGTACGCATACCAGCCATCCGAGCGCGGTGAGGCCGGCTGCTGCCAGCATTGTGGGACCAATGCCCCAGTCGCGCAGAGCAAAGGGGATCACGAACGTACCGATGGCCGCCCCGATCCTGCTGGCACCGGTGGTAATGCCGATGGCACTCGCCCGGATCTCCGTGGGAAAAAGCTCGCTGGGGTACGCCCACTCAAGGATGTTGGGACCGCCCGAGAAAAAGGCGTACATGCAGAAGCAGGCAATGATGATGGCGACCGGCGCTCCCGGAGCGAATCCCAAAACAAAGAGCGGGAGCGCCATCAAGGCAAAACTCCAGATGATCAGCGGTCGGCGGCCGACGGTTTCAACCAGGCGGAGGGCAGGCAGGCATCCAAGCAGGAAGACGGCATTGATGATGACCGAGCCAAGGTTTGCCAGGTTGCCCTCCCCCAGGCCAAACGAGCCAAGAATGACCGGGCCGAACGTGAAGATGGCGAAGAGTGGCGTGACTTGGAGGATGTAGAACGCGCTGCAGAAGAACAGGCGCTTGGGGTAGGGGCGGCGAAGCAACATGGCGAAGTCAACCTTGCCCCGCTTCGACGCCCCGGACGGCGCTTCGGCTTCGGCCGCAAGCACCGCCGCTGCGTCCACCTGGTCGCCCAGGCCGGTACGCAGGGCGTCCTCTGCCTCTTTCAGTCGACCATTGTTGAAAAGCCAACGCGGTGATTCCGGAATTCCGTGCCGCATGGCCAGCACCGCGATGCCCAGCACCGCAGAGCTCCCCAGCATCCAGCGCCAGCTTTCGGGACCGAAGACCTCCGACATGGCGAACCCTACAAGGGATGCCAGGGCAGCCCCCGCGAACCAGCCGGTGATCAGCATGCCAAGCATCCTGCCGCGGCGCTTTTGGGGCAGCCATTCGGCCAACAGTGCACTGGCAATGGGGTAATCGGCACCGATGGCCAGGCCCACTATGAAGCGAAGGATGATCAACTGCGTGGCATCCTGCACCACGAACTGCAGCGCCGAGGCAATCACCAGCGCCCACAGGTCGATCGTGTACATCAGACGGCGCCCGATCTTGTCCGTCAGCGGCCCCAGGAGCAGCGCGCCGAAGAAGATGCCCACCAGGGCGGAGGCGCCAATGAGGCTGACTTCGAGCTCATTGGCTCCGAACTGGGCAGTAAGCCCCACCATTGCTATGCCAATGATGCTCAGCATGTACCCGTCCAGGAGTGGACCTCCCATGCAGCCAATGACGAGTTTTCGATGGAAAGGGGAAAAGCGGGCGGAATCGAGGGCGGAGCTTAGACCCATGGTTCTCCTTGGCCTGTCCCGGCGCGACGCTGCGTCGGGAAAACGGTGAATATATTGACAGCAGAAAAATTGATATATGAGAACGTAGTGTTGGCCGTCTCACAGTGTCAATTTGTGTCAATATCCCGCCATGGCCCCTCACATGCTGCTCAGTGCCACACCTGATAACCGGTCGATTTATCGAACAGACGGCGGGATTCGGCCCCGTCCGCGGCCAGCCACAGGACAGAATCATCGGCGGCTGCCTGCTCCACGACCCCGGACATGATGCGGTCGTCCTTTAACCACACCTCCACCACGTGCCCCGTCAACTGGGCCCAGTCATGGCGCAATGCACGCCCTTCTTCCGTCCGAACCTGCCTTGCCTCCGGCACCTCCATCACCAGCCGCGTTCGGCGAGGCGGTGCGGTTGCGGGATCTCGTCGACGTTGATGCCGACCATGGCTTCACCCAGGCCGCGGGAGACCTTGGCGATCACGTCCGGATCGTCGTAGTAGGCAGTGGCCTTCACGACGGCGGCGGCGCGCTGGGCCGGGTTGCCGGACTTGAAGATGCCGGAACCGACGAACACACCGTCGGCGCCGAGCTGCATCATCATCGCAGCATCAGCCGGGGTCGCGATGCCACCGGCGGTGAACAACACCACCGGAAGCTTGCCCGTGGCGGCGACTTCCTTGACCAGCTCGTACGGAGCCTGCAGTTCCTTGGCCGCAACGTACAGCTCGTCCTCGGGAAGGGCGGAGAGCTGGGCGATCTCGGTGCGGATCTTGCGCATGTGACCGGTGGCGTTGGAGACATCGCCGGTACCGGCTTCGCCCTTGGAGCGGATCATTGCCGCACCTTCGTTGATGCGGCGCAGCGCCTCTCCGAGGTTGGTGGCACCACAAACGAAAGGCACAGTGAAGTTCCACTTGTCGATGTGGTTGATGTAGTCCGCCGGGGTCAACACCTCGGACTCGTCGATGTAGTCCACACCGAGGGACTGCAGGACCTGGGCCTCGACGAAGTGGCCGATGCGGGCCTTGGCCATCACGGGGATGGACACGGCGGCAATGATCGACTCGATCATGTCCGGATCGGACATGCGGGACACGCCACCCTGGGCGCGGATATCAGCCGGAACACGCTCGAGCGCCATGACAGCCACGGCGCCGGCATCCTCGGCGATGCGGGCCTGCTCGACGTTAACGACGTCCATGATGACGCCGCCCTTGAGCATCTCAGCCATGCCCCGCTTAACGCGGCTGCTGCCCGTGAGCGCGATGTTTTCAAAAGGGAGAGGTCTTGGGTTCACGTGATACTCCAAAGGAATGAAAGCCGCGGTGGCCGCGGGCACCCGGGGATCGATCATGCAAAGGCAGGAGTGTCTGATATCCGGGTGATATATTAGCTGCGGATTTCAGTATGCAAGCCTTGGTTCCCGGAGTCAACGGCAGGACCGAAGGGCGAACGGGAATGAAGCGGGCGGGCTGCCGTCAGGCGGCAAACAACGCCTGGCGCACGGCCTGCTCGAAGCCGCTCACGTGAACACGGGCCAGTTCGGCCGCCTTCTCGGCTTCACCGTCGATCACGGCTTGAAGGAGGTCCACATGTTCATGGACATGGTGCTCAAGATTCGGCAACCGGTCCAACACCATGCACCAGATGCGCGTGGCGAGGTTGTCATAACGGATCAACACGTCTTCCAGGTGCGGATTGGCGGCCGCCGCATAAATTCCCTGATGGACGCTGGCGTCCAGCTTCAGCGTTTCAACGACCGTGGCCGCGCGGAGGTCGAACGCTTCTACAGCGCGCATCACTTGGCGAAGATGGTCACGGCCCGCCGGAGTGGCTACCCGCGCAGCGCGGGCAGCGGCCACAGGCTCCAGCTGGACGCGGATTTCCGAGATGAAGGCGAGATCGGTGACTTCCACCCTGGTGGCGAAGGTTCCGCGCCGCGGATAAGTCACCACCAGGCGATCCAGCTCAAGGCGCTTCAAGGCCTCGCGTACCGGCGTGCGACCGATGCCCAGCTCCCTGGCGAGTTGCTCGTCGTTCAGGAGATCCCCGGGCTTGATGTCCAGTGTCAGCAATCGGTCCCGCACACTCTCGTAGGCGATCTCCGCAAGGGACTTCCTGCCCGCCTCTTCGGCGGTTGCCAGAGTTTGGATTACCACAGTGCCGAGCCCCTTCCACAGTTCAAAAAAACCTATTGACCCCGTTCCAAGGTCCAGTATACGCTGAATCCAATCCTAATATATCAGTACACGACTCAGGAATATATTTAGGGAATTATCTAAGGAGGACCTATGACCCTCGTGGCTTCAGACTCTCACCTCAGCACCGTGCCGGCAGAGCGCAGCCAGCTCAAGGACGAGCAGGCGCAGAAGTTCGTACTCACACTGTCGTGCGTCGAACAGCCCGGCATCGTGCATGCAGTCACCACGTTTCTGTTCGAACGCGGCTTCAACATCGAAGAGCACCAGCAGTTCGATGACAGCCTGCGCCAGACGCTGCACCTGCGTACCGCGTTCTCCGGTCCGGAGAGCTACTCCCCGGAGCAGCTTGAGGACGAGTTCCGTTCCATCGCGGAGCGTTTCGACATGAAGTTCAGCTTCTACGACCAAACCAAGCAGCGCGTCCTGGTGATGGTCTCCAAGTTCGGCCACTGCCTGAACGACCTCATCTTCCGCTGGCGCGGTGGCAGCCTTGGCGGCGAGTTGGTGGCGGTGGTGTCCAACCATGAGACACACCGCGCCATGGCCGAGGCCGCCGGCCTGCCCTTCATCCACGTCCCGGTAACCCCGGACACCAAGGCAGAAGCCGAAGCCCGGTTGCTTGAGCTGGTTGATGAGTACCAGGCCGACCTCGTCGTCCTGGCCCGTTACATGCAGGTCCTCTCCGACGACCTCTGCCGCAAGCTGGAAGGCCGTGCGATCAACATCCACCACTCCTTCCTCCCCGGCTTCAAGGGTGCCCGCCCCTACCACCAGGCCTACGACCGCGGCGTGAAGCAGGTTGGCGCCACGGCCCACTACGTCACTGCGGACCTGGACGAAGGCCCGATCATCGAGCAGGAAGTCATCCGGGTGGACCACAGCTACGGCCCCACTGCCCTCTCCACGGTGGGCCAGGACGCCGAAGCCCTCGCCCTTTCCCGCGCCGTCCGCTGGCACTGCGAACACCGTGTCCTGCTGGACCAGACCAGCACGGTCGTTTTCCGCTAACCCGCACCCTAGCCCCGCCCGAATCACAGCAGGAGAATACTTTCATGGCCTCCACGCCTCGCATTGTCATCATCGGAGCCGGCATTGTCGGCACCAACCTCGCGGACGAACTCGTTCAACGCGGCTGGAACAACATCACGGTCCTGGACCAGGGACCGCTCAACATGCCGGGCGGTTCCACCTCGCACGCCCCCGGCCTGGTTTTCCAAACGAACCCGTCCAAGAGCATGGCCCTCTTCGCCAAGTACACGGTGGAGAAGCTGCTGTCCCTGACCGAGGACGGCCAGAGCTGCTTCAACCAGGTGGGCGGCCTTGAAGTTGCTACCACCGAGACCCGTCTGGCGGACCTGAAGCGCAAGCTCGGCTATGCGGCATCATGGGGCATCGACGGAAAGATTCTTTCTCCGGAGGAGTGCAAGGCCCTCTACCCGCTGATCAACGAAGAGGACATCCTGGGCGGTCTCCACGTGCCCAGCGATGGCCTGGCCCTCGCCGCCCGCGCAGTCCAGCTCCTCATCAAGCGCACCGAGGCTGCCGGCGTGAAGTACCAGGGCAACACGGAGGTCACCGGCATTGAACAGTCGGGCCGCCGCGTCACCGGCGTCCAAACGGCCGACGGCGTGATCCCGGCTGACATCGTGGTGTCCTGTGCCGGCTTCTGGGGCGCAAAGATCGGCGAGATGATCGGCATGTCCGTGCCGCTCCTCCCCTTGGCACACCAGTACGTCAAGACCACCCCCGTCCCCGCGCAGAAGGGCAAGAACGAGCTCCCGAACGGCGCCCAGCTGCCAATCCTGCGCCATCAGGACCAGGACCTTTACTACCGCGAGCACGGCGAACGCTACGGAATCGGCTCCTACGCCCACAAGCCCATGCCAGTGGACCTGGACGAACTCGGCAAGTACGAGCCCAGCAGCATCAGCGAACACAACATGCCGTCCCGCCTGGACTTCACGCTGGAGGACTTCCTGCCGGCGTGGGAAGCCACCAAGCAGATCCTTCCGGCGCTGCGTGAGAGCGAAATCGAAGACGGCTTCAACGGCATCTTCTCCTTCACCCCTGATGGCGGCTCCCTGGTGGGCGAGTCCAAGGAACTGGACGGCTTCTACGTGGCAGAGGCCGTGTGGGTCACCCACTCCGCAGGCATTGCGCGCGCTGTTGCCGAGGTGCTCGTGGACGGCAAGTCGCAGATCGACCTGGGCGATTGCGACATCCACCGCTTCGAGGACATCCAGCTCACTCCCGAATACGTCAGCGAAACCTCCCAGCAGAACTTCGTGGAAATCTACGACGTCCTGCACCCGCTCCAGCCCAAGTTGTCTCCGCGCAACCTGCGCGTCAGCCCGTTCCACGCCCGCCACAAGCAGCTGGGCGGCTACTTCCTGGAAGGTGCCGGCTGGGAACGCCCCTACTGGTTCGAAGCCAACGCCGAGCTCCTGAAGGAAATGCCGGACGAATGGCAGCCGCCGGCCCGTGACGCCTGGTCCGGCATGTTCAACTCCCCTATCGCGGCAGCCGAGGCCTGGAAGACCCGTACCGCAGTAGCCATGTACGACATGACTCCGCTGAAGCGCCTTGAGGTTTCCGGCCCTGGAGCCCTCAAGCTGCTGCAGGAACTCACCACCGGCGACCTCAACAAGAAGCCGGGCGCCGTGACCTACACCCTTCTCCTTGACCACGCGGGCGGTATCCGAAGCGACATCACGGTTGCCCGCCTGGACGAGGACACGTTCCAGCTCGGCGCCAACGGCAACATCGACACCGCCTACTTCGAGCGGGCAGCCCGCCACCAGACGGAGAACGGCGGAGCCGGCGACTGGGTGCAGGTTCGCGACACCACCGGCGGCACCTGCTGCATCGGCCTCTGGGGACCCCTGGCCCGCGACCTTGTCAGCACCATCAGCAGCGACGACTTCTCCAACGAAGGCCTCCGCTACTTCCGTGCAAAGAAGGTCGTCATCGGCGGCGTTCCCGTGACCGCCATGCGCCTGTCCTACGTTGGCGAACTTGGTTGGGAGCTCTACACCAGTGCCGACAACGGCCAGCGCCTCTGGGATGCGTTGTGGAAGGCCGGCCAGCCGTTCGGCGTCATCGCGGCAGGCCGCGCGGCGTTCAGCTCGCTCCGCCTCGAAAAGGGCTACCGTTCCTGGGGCACTGACATGACCACCGAGCACGATCCGTTTGAGTCCGGCCTCGCTTTCGCGGTCAAGATGGCCAAGGAAAGCTTTGTCGGCAAGGCCGCCCTGGAAGGCCGGAGCGAAGAAAGCTCCGCCCGCCGCCTCCGCTGCCTGACGGTCGACGACGGCCGCAGCCTCGTGCTGGGCAAGGAACCGGTGTTCTACAAGAACCAGCCGGTGGGTTACGTCACCAGCGCCGCGTACGGCTATTCCGTCCGCAAGCCGATTGCGTACGCATACCTGCCGTCGGCTGTTTCCCTGGGAGACTCCGTGGAAATCGAATACTTTGGCCGCCGCATCCAGGCAACGGTCACCGAGGACCCGCTGTACGACCCCACCATGAGCAGGCTTCGCGGCTGATCGCGCAGCCTTTCAAGGGCATGCGGCCCGGACACCCTTTCTCCCTCGCAAACCGTGTCCGGGCCGCTGCCCTTTCCCCTGCCGTCAAGACGCCCCACCACGCCTCTCTCCCGTACGCCCAGGAAGCCCCATGATCAGCTCTGAAAGCATGAACGATTACCTCTTCCGGCTCGCATCACGCCAGCCGACTCCCGGCGGTGGCGCCGCTGCCGCCCTGCACGCAGCACAGGGTGCTGCACTCGTGGCCATGGTGGCCCGGTACTCCACCGGTGAGAAATATGCCGCCTACGCGGAACAAGTAGCCCGGATCACCGAATCCGCAGACACCCTCCGGCACGAAGCCCTCGGCCTCGCCGACGAGGACGAACGCGCCTTCCAAGGCGTGATCGATGCCTACAAACTTCCCTCCACTACGGAGGAGCTCAAAGCCGCGAAGACCGCAGCCATCCAGGACGCCCTGGTCACGGCCGCGCAGACACCTGCGCGGCTGATCGGCCTTTCCGGCGCTGTGGTGGACCTTGCCACCGAACTCTTCGACGCCGCGAACCCCAATGTGATCAGCGACGTCGCCGCCGCCGCGGACGCCGCCCGTGCTGCTGCGACCACTGCCAGGGTCAACATCGACATCAACGTGGTGGCCATCAAGGACCCCGCGGTCCGCTCACGCCTGGCCAGTGAAACCGACGGCCTGGAAGAGAAAGTCGTCCTCGCTGCCGACGCCCTGGTGCAGCGGGTCCGCGAAAGGATCCTCGCATGAATACTGAAGTCCTCTCCGGCAAGCCGCTTGCCGGACTCATCAAGCAGCGGGCGCAGGATGAGGCCCGCCTCCTCGACGCCGAGGGCGTGCATCCGGTCCTGGCCGTGGTGGTTGCCACCGACGACGAATCGACGCACTGGTACGTCCGCTCGATTGAGCGCGCCGCCGAGCGGGCCGGCATTGATTGCCGGATCGTGGACCTCGGCCACGACGCGACCGAACAGGTCCTGGCCAGCGTCCTGCGGGATCTCAGCGCAGAACCTGCGGTCAACGGAATCATCCTCCAGACCCCCTTGCCCGCCGGTGTCCGGAGCGATTCCCTGGTGGGCCTGATCGCCCCGGAAAAGGACATCGACGGCGCAAACCCCCTCAGCCTGGGACGCCTCGCCGTGGGGCAACCTGCATTTGCGCCGGCCACCGCACGGGCCGTGGTGGAGTTGCTGGACCACTTCAACGTGCCCACAGCGGGACAGAACGTAGTGGTCGTCGGACGCTCCGCAGTGGTGGGCAAACCGCTGTCCCTGCTGTTGCTCGCCAAAGACGCCACCGTCACCGTCTGCCATTCCCGCTCCGGTGAGCTGGAGCCGTTCACCCGGCCCGCCGACGTCGTGGTCGTGGCTGCAGGCCGCACCGGACTCCTGACCGGCAGCCATGTTTCGGAGAAGACGGTAGTGGTCGACGTCGGCACGAACGTCCTGCCCGACGGTTCCCTGGTAGGGGATGTCGACGAGGCGGGCGTCAGCGGTGTGGCAGCTGCGTTGACACCGGTACCGGGCGGCGTAGGCTCGGTGACGACCGCACTCCTGCTGCTGCACACCACCGAAGCAGCCCGCAGCCAGGCCCGTGCGGCCACCGGCCAGCCGCTGGCCGCCGTCGTCGCCTGACTCCCGCAAAGCCGCTAGTTCCTGATCTGGAGGGAAGATCGCCATGGCTTCCAAAGCCCCCCGCGAAAACATCGACGAGTCAAAGCTGACCGTCACCAAACCCAAGACAAAGGCCGTGGGCATCCCGGCTGTGGCCAATGCGCTGAAGATCTCGTTCGAACAGATGGGACCGGTCCGCAGCGTTCAGACGCTGATGGCCGTGAACCAGCTGGACGGGTTCGACTGCATGGGCTGCGCCTGGCCGGAGCACGAGAAGCGCAACGCGGCAGAGTTTTGCGAAAACGGGGCCAAGGCCGTGGCCGAAGAAGCCACGAAACGCCGGGTCACGCCGGAATTCTTCGCTAAGTACTCCGTTGCGGAACTGAAAACCCGCGACGATTACTGGCTTGGCCAGCAGGGCCGCCTGACCCATCCCATGGTCCTGGAAGAGGGCGCCACCCACTACGCACCGATCAGTTGGGATGACGCGTACGCGCTGATGGCCGATGAACTGCGCAGCCTGGAGACTCCGGACCAGGCAGTCTTCTACACCTCGGGCCGCACATCCAATGAAGCCGCGTTCGTGTACCAGCTCCTGGTCCGCGGCCTCGGCACCAACAACCTGCCGGACTGCTCCAACATGTGCCATGAGTCCTCCGGATCCGCCCTGGTGGAGACCATCGGCATCGGCAAGGGTTCGGTGAGCCTCACGGACCTGGAAACAGCGTCCCTGATCTTCGTGGCGGGCCAGAACCCGGGCACCAACCACCCGCGCATGCTCAGCGCTTTGGAAAAGGCGAAGAAGAACGGCGCAGTCATTGTCTCCGTCAACCCGCTGCCTGAGGCCGGGCTGCTTCACTTCGAGAACCCGCAGCACGTTGCGGGCGTGGTCACGGGCACCAAGCTGACTGACGACTTCCTCCAGATCAGGGCAGGCGGCGACCAGGCACTTTTCCAAGGCCTCGGGAAGTACCTGCTGGAAGCCGAGGCCGCAGGCCGTGCCACTCCCGGTCTGGACACCGTGCTGGACCACGCGTTCATTGCGGACCACACCGTGGGCATCGACGAATACCTCCGCTACCTCGAAAAGGTGGAGTGGGATGACATCGTCGAAGCCAGCGGCCTGACCCTCGAACAGATCCACGCCACAGGTGAGCGCCTCCTGGCCTCCAACGCCACGATCGTCTGCTGGGCGATGGGGCTGACCCAGCACAAGCACTCCGTACCCACCCTGCGGGATGTGGTCAACGTGCTGCTGCTCCAAGGCAATATCGGCAAGCCCGGCGCAGGCGTGTGCCCGGTGCGCGGACACTCGAATGTCCAGGGCGACCGCACCATGGGAATCTTCGAAAAGATGCCTCCGACGTTCCACGACCGGCTGGACCACGAATTCGGGTTCCTGTCGCCCAGGGAGCACGGTTACGACACCGTTGCGGCCATCCGGGCCATGCGGGACGGCAAGGTCCGCTTCTTCATGGGAATGGGCGGCAACTTCGTCCGCGCGGCCCCGGATTCGCAAGTGACCGAGGACGCCCTTGCCAACACGGCACTCACCGTGCAGATTTCCACCAAGCTCAACCACTCCCATCTCTCCACAGGGCGTCGCGCCTTGATCCTGCCGACCCTGGGACGGACCGAGAAGGACACCCAGGCTTCCGGTGACCAGCGCGTGACGGTAGAGGATTCGATGAGTGCGGTCCATGCTTCCCGCGGACGGTTGAAGCCCGCCAGCGACCACCTCCACTCCGAGGTGGCGATCGTGTGCAACCTCGCCCACCTGCTGTTCACCGACGGCCAGGGCAGGCCACTGCCGGGAGCACCCCGCGCCAACTGGCTCGCCCTCCGGGACGACTACACCCTGGTCCGCAAGCACATCGAAGCCGTCATCGACGGGTTCGAGAACTTCGAGGACCGCATCCAGCATCCGGGCGGTTTCGTCCTCCCCCACCCGCCCCGGGACGCCAGGAAGTTCGACACCGTCTCCGGAAAGGCCCACTTCACCGGGAACGAGCTTGAGTACATCAAGATCCCGGCCGGCCGGCTGGTGCTGCAGACCCTGCGTTCGCACGACCAGTACAACACCACCATCTACGGCAAGGACGACCGTTACCGCGGCATCCATGGCGGTCGCCGCGTGGTCATGATCAACCAGGATGACATCACGGAACTGGGCTTCGCCGATGGAGACATGGTCCACCTCATCTCGGAGTTCCAAGGCACAGAACGCATCGCGGAGAACTTCCGGATTGTTTCCTACTCCACGCCCAAGGGGTGCGCCGCTGCCTACTACCCGGAGACGAATGTCTTGGTTCCGCTGGACTCCGTCGCCGACACCAGTGGGACGCCGACTTCCAAGTCCGTCATCGTCAGGTTGGAACGGGCTTAGAAGGGCCTGTACATCATGTGATGCGTGCCATAGTATGTCACTGATATATCTATAGACCGAGTTCGTAGATATCAGAGGCTTTTCCGGTCTGGCTCCGGCCCGGCCCCAACCCCGTGCAGAAGACATGAGTCAAAGGAGAATCAATGTCTGACATCACCCAAACCCACGCCGATGCCGTCCTTGCCGCAGCACTCGGCTCCGCCCGTGAAACCGGCACAGCCATGAACATTGCGGTTGTGGATGCCGGTGGCAACCTCAAGGCCTTCACCCGCATGGACGGGGCCTGGCTGGGGAGCATCGACATTTCCATTAAGAAAGCCAGGACCGCGCGCTACTTCGACATGCCCACCGGAGCCATTGGCGGGTTGTCCCAGCCCGGTGGTCCGCTGTTCAACATCGAGGTGTCCAACGGAGGACTCATCACGTTCCCCGGCGGTGTCCCGCTGAAGGACGGCAGCGGCGCGGTGATTGGAGCGATCGGCGTCAGCGGCAGCACTGTCGAGGACGACCACACCGTGGCATCGGCTGGAGCTGCTGTCCGGTTCCAAGGCGTCGCCTAGACCCAATGCACAGCTGTCCAATGGTCCGTGAACGGTGCTTCGGTGGCCTGAAACCTGGGGAGGTATTCCTCATCGGAGCATCGCTTTCGGACCATTGGACAGCCCATGAGTTCCGTATCATCAACTGTCCAAGGAGTGGCCATGTCAGGAAATAGAGCAGTCGCCTACAAGGAACCCGGTGTCGTCGAAATCATCGACACTGAGTACCCGACGTTCGAACTCAAAGACGGACCTGGCGTCAACCCGGCCAACGTCGGCAGGAAGGTGCCCCACGGCGCCATCCTGCGTACCGTGACCACCAACATTTGCGGTTCCGACCAGCACATGGTCCGCGGCCGCACCACCGCGCCGCAAAACCTGGTCCTCGGCCACGAGATCACGGGCGAAGTGATCGAGGTGGGACCCGACGTCGAGTTCATCAAGGTAGGCGACATCGTCTCGGTGCCGTTCAACATCTCCTGTGGCCGGTGCCGGAACTGCAAGGAACGGAAGACCGGCATCTGCCTCAACGTCAACCCCGACCGCCCGGGCAGCGCCTACGGCTACGTTGACATGGGCGGCTGGGTAGGCGGCCAGGCCGAGTACGTCCTGGTCCCTTACGCGGACTGGAACCTGCTGCGCTTCCCCGACCGTGACCAGGCCCTTGAAAAGATCATGGACCTGACCATGCTCTCGGACATCTTCCCCACGGGCTTCCACGGCGCCGTCACTGCCGGCGTCGGCGTGGGCTCCACCGTGTACGTTGCCGGCGCCGGCCCTGTGGGTATCGCCGCTGCCGTCGGCGCCCAACTGCTGGGTGCCGCCGTCGTCATTGTGGGCGACATGAACGAAGACCGCCTGGCACAGGCGCGCTCCTTCGGTTGCGAAACCGTCAACGTCTCCAACGGAGACCCGAAAGACCAGATCGAACAGATCCTCGGCGTGCCCGAGGTGGACAGCGGCATCGACGCAGTCGGCTTCGAGGCCCGCGGCCACGGCAAGGACGCTTCCCACGAGGCGCCGGCCACCGTGCTGAACTCCCTGATGGACATCACCGCAGCCGGTGGCGCCCTGGGCATTCCGGGCCTGTACGTCACCGGCGATCCGGGCGGAATCGACGAGGCCGCCAAGCACGGTTCCCTGTCGCTGTCCCTCGGCACCGGATGGGCCAAGTCGCTGTCCTTCACCACCGGCCAGTGCCCGGTCATGAAGTACAACCGCCAGCTCATGATGGCCATCCTCCACGACAAGGTCCAGATCGCGAAGGCAGTCAACGCCAAGGCGATTCCGCTTGAGGACGCACCGCGCGGTTACGCGGAATTCGACGCCGGGGCGGCCACCAAGTTCGTCCTGAACCCCAATGGCTATGTAAAGGCCTGACAACCGCGGGTTCAGTTCGCAACCACGGATTCCGGGGGCGGCACGGCAAAAACGGGAAGGCCTGCCGCCCCCGGCTTCCGCATTTAATGCACGGCATCCGCCGTCAACCAGCTCAGATTCTCAAACAGCCCAGACAGCACAACCAGACCAGGAAGTGGGCATCATGCTAGCCCAGGAAGTCTCCGACATCCCCGCATTCCACATGTCCTGCGAAAATAAGCACTCGCCCACGTGGCTTGAAGCGCGGCACGTGGCCTACCACTGCGCCAAGCCGCTCGGTTCCGTGGTGGTACCGCTTGCGGACGGAATCGGATCTGCACTGACCGCGGACGTTGTGGCGCGCCAGGATATTCCCCACTACGCCTCCTCCGCCATGGACGGCTGGGCCATCAGTGGCCCCGGACCTTGGATCCTCGTGCCGTCAGGGTCGGTCCTGGCCCCCGGAGAGGCCAGCATCATCGCCACCGGAGGGCTCGTCCCCGAGGGAGCCGACGGCATCCTGCGGAAGGAAAGTGGCGAGGTCACCGCAGACGCGGCCGGCACCCGGCAGGTCACACTCACACCGGACGCCAAGCCCGGAGAAGCACAACCGGGCCGCCACATCCGTCCCGCGGGGGAAGAAGCCTCGGCAGGCGACGTCCTGGTTCCGGCCGGGACCATACTCAACCCGGCCCACATCGCCCTTGCGGCTGTAGCAGGCCACGACCACGTGCGGGTACAGCGCAAGCCACGCGTCGCCGTCGTGCTTACCGGGTCCGAAGTAGTAACGTCCGGTGAGCCGGCTCCGGGACAGGTCCGCGATACTTTCGGTCCGCAGCTGGCCACGGTTATCTCGCAACTGGGCGGCGAGCCGGCCGGCCGACACAGGATCGGCGACTCTTACGACGAATGGCTGGACGCCCTTGCCGGCCGCCACGACGGCCACCAGGCGGACGTGACCATCACCACCGGCGGTACCGGGGTATCCGGAACAGACCACTTCCGGACTGCCGTGGACGCCCTGGGAGGGCGCCTGCTGCTGGATGGAATTGCCATGCGTCCGGGCCACCCCGCGGTGCTGGCCGAGCTTCCGGACGGTCGCTTCATCATTGGGCTGCCAGGGAATCCGCTGGCGGCCATGCTGGCCTTGGCCACCCTGGGCGAGCCGTTGCTGGCCGCCCTTGGAAACCGCCCGCTGTCCGCCGCAGGCCGGATGACGTCGGGCGCGGATTTCGAACCGGACCGCGGCAGGACGCGGCTGGTCCCGTGCACGTTCGTCCACGGACTCGCCGTTCCCGCCGCCCACACCGGGCCCGGAATGATGCGCGGACTCGCCTGGGCAGACGGCTACATGGCTGTTCCCCCCGAAGGGGTGGAAGCCGGCCAACCCGTCCCGGTCATGCCGCTGCCGTGGACATCGCCCCTGGACCACTACGGAAAGACGGCCCCATGGCACGCTTGACCCAGCGCCGCAAGATCCACCGCTTCCTGTTGGATGACGCGGCAAGCGGGCACCCGGTGCGGTTCAAGGAGGACGTTCTTGCCGCGGAGGAGCCCCTGGAGATCCGCCTCAACGGTACGTCGTTCGCCGTCACCATGAGGACGCCGGGTGACGACTTCGATCTGGTGGCCGGGTTCCTGGTGTCCGAGGGCATCATCCGCCACCAGACCGAACTGGTTTCCCTGCGGTTCTGCGCGGGCGAGAGGGACGGCGTTCAAACGTTCAACGTGGTGGAAGCCCAGCTGCGGCCGGACGTTCCCCTTCCCGACACCATGAGGCACGTCTACACCTCAAGCTCGTGCGGCATCTGTGGAACAGACTCCATAGATGCCGTCCGGAAAACCATCACCTTCGATCCATCCAGCGACCCCCTGCACGTCCCGGTGGACCTTCTCGCCCAACTGCCGGATCGGCTACGCGAGGCCCAGGCCGTGTTCGACCGGACCGGCGGGGTCCATGCCGCAGGACTGTTCAGGCTGGATGGCCCGGAGCCGGAACTGCTTTGCCTGCGCGAGGACGTAGGGCGTCACAATGCAGTGGACAAAGTGGTGGGCTGGGCACTGCGGCAGGATCTGCTGCCGTTGTCCGGCCTGGTGCTGCAGGTGTCAGGCAGGGCATCCTTCGAACTGGTCCAGAAGGCAGCACTGGCCGGCATTCCCGTCCTCTCAGCCGTCAGCGCCCCATCCAGCCTGGCGGCCGACCTGGCCGCAGAGACGGGCGTGACGCTGGTGGGCTTCAGCCGCGGCAAAAGCCTCAATGTCTACTCCGGGCGGGAGAGGGTCGGTCTCCCGCGTCGGGCACTCCTTGAGGAGGCGCGCATGGGCCCGTAGAGTCCCTTGCCCCCGCCTGCGTCCGTCCTGTCCGTTTAGGATGTGAACCATGGCACGCAGCAACCCGGACATCGACAAGGACGCAGACGCCCAAGGCGGAGGCGTCCAGTCAGTGGACCGTGCCCTCCAGATCCTGGAAATCCTGGCCCGCGAGGGCGATGCCGGAGTCAGCGAAATTGCCGAGGAAATGGGCGTGCACAAATCCACGGTGTCCAGGCTGGTTGGCTCACTGGTTGCCCGTGAACTGGTCCGGCAGAACAGCGAACGGGGAAAGTACCAGCTGGGCTTTGGCATCCTCCGCCTGGCCTCCTCCATCCCCGGACGTCTCAGTGTGGTCCACGAGGCCCGCGAAGTGCTGGAGACCCTCGCTGCCGAATACAAGGAAACCGTAAACCTGGCGGTGCTGCGGTCGAACTACGCCGTCAACGTTGATCAAGCCATGGGACCCTCCACGCTGGCCACCTACGACTGGGTGGGCAGCCTGACGCCACTGCACGCGACATCCAGCGGCAAGGTGCTCCTGGCGGCATTGACGGCGGACGAGAGAAGCCAGGTCTTCAAGGCGGTGGGACTCCCGGCCCGCACCCCCCGCACCGTCACCAACCGCGGGGAGCTCGAACGGCAGCTCCATGATGTGGCACGGAACGGCTATGCGGTGGTCCATGAGGAGTTCGAGATCGGACTCACGGCAGTCGCTGTGCCGATCTACAACCACTTGGGCAGCGTGATCGCCGCGGTCAGCATTTCCGGGCCGGCGTTCCGTTTCAACCCCGAGGACCAGCCCGGACTCATAGATGGACTTCGCGAGGCCGGGTTGTCCATCAGCGCCAAGATGGGTTACCGGCACCGGTAATTCAGCGTCTTCGTCCGCTGGCGTGCCTTCCGGACTCCGCCGTCGGCACCTAGCCGGACTCCGCCGTCGCACATTGCGCAACTGTTGACACCATACGCAACGGGCCGACTTGAAGCCAATTGATATATCAAGTTGCCGTCAAAGAGCCAAAAAGGCTTGACTTTGAGTGTGACGGGGCGCACTCTGTTGCTTACCGCGAATGTTGTTGATTCTTGCGGAACGCCCGTCAGGCCGGACGGCCACCGGGCCGGCAGACCGTCCCATACACCGGAAGAGGTGCATCATGCACGACGCCTCCCCGCCCAGCGCAACCGCTGACGGGAAGGCAGCAAGCCCCCAAACAATTGCTCCGACCGCCGCTTTCACACGTGAAGATGGCGGGACCACCGCCACTGACGGAATGCATGACGCCGCCAGGTCCGGCCTCCATAGCCGAGGATCGGACACCCGCCCGGTATACCTGCCGGTCGGCGCCGACAAACTGCAGACCGCCACCGGCAACCGCATGGTCACCGGTCCGGATGAAGCCCCCAACCTTCCCTCCGGCCCACCATTCCACGGCCATGTTTAAACGCAAGCCCATGACTCGCCGAGCAAAGGACCCGCTCATGGCCATAAACAGTGACACAAAACCCTTAACGCCCGAGGAGTTACCTGCCGACAACCTGCCGGCGGAAACTCCAACAGCCAACAAACACACCCGCAAGGGAACGGATGAAGACGTCATCACCGTCTCCCCTGAGGAAACAAACCCCGCAGTCCTCGACGCTGAGGACGGAGGGGCCGAAGTTCTCCCGGACGCTGAAGAATATGAGCAGATCCTGGAAGAACTCCGCGTCGCCAAGACCGAGCAGGCCGTATCGGCCCGCCGGAACCGCAAACTTACGCTCGACAAAGTCACCTTCGGAATCACGGGCGCCATCGCCGTCGCCTTTGTGGTCTGGGGATTTGTCGGAAGGGACAGCCTCTCTGAAACCTCCAAAGGTGCCCTCAACTGGGTCATGGAGTACACCGGCTGGCTGTTCATGGTCCTTGCCTCTTTGTTCGTGATCTTCGTGCTGTGGCTTGCCCTGGGCAAGTTCGGCAATATCCCGCTGGGCAAAGACGGTGAAAAACCGGAATTCCGCACCATTTCGTGGATCGCGATGATGTTCGCCGCCGGCATGGGCATCGGCCTCATGTTCTACGGCGTGGCCGAACCGCTCTACCACTACATCTCACCCCCGCCCGGCACCGTGGATGGTCGCACGCCTGACGCCATCCAAACCGCCATGGCTACCTCGATCTTCCACTGGACCCTCCATCCTTGGGCCATGTACGCGGTGGTGGGCATTGCCATGGCCTATGGCACCTACCGCCTCGGCCGGAAGCAGCTGGTATCCGCGGCTTTCACCTCGCTGTTCGGCATCCGGATGGTGGAAGGTCCGCTCGGGAAGTTCATCAACATCCTGGCCATCTTCGCCACGCTCTTCGGCACCGCCGCGTCACTCGGCCTCGGCGCCCTGCAGATCGGCAGCGGCATGACGTCCAACGGCTGGTTCGGGGAAATCGGCACGCCCATCCTGGTGGTGATCGTGGCCATCCTGACCTTCTGCTTCGTGGCTTCCGCGGTCTCCGGCATCAGCCGGGGCATCCAGTGGCTGTCCAACATCAACATGGTCCTGGCCGTCGTCCTGGCCCTCATTGTGTTCGTCGCAGGACCCACGCTGTTCATCCTCAACCTCATCCCCTCGGCAGTAGGCGACTACGCCCGCGACCTTGCCGAGATGTCATCCCGGACCGAGGCTGTCGGGGACGACGCCCTGCGCAGCTGGATGACCAGCTGGACCATCTTCTACTGGGCCTGGTGGATTTCCTGGACGCCCTTCGTTGGCATGTTCATCGCCCGGATCAGCCGCGGCCGCACCATCCGCCAGTTCGTCACCGGTGTCCTGCTGGTGCCAAGCATCGTCAGTGTCATCTGGTTCGGCATCTTCGGCGGAGCCGCCTTCCACGTCCAGCAGGAAGCCGACAAAGCCGGCACGCCGGGGCTCGTGACCATGGTCGACGGCGCTCCCTCCATCAACTTCGACGGCGCGCTTTTCGATCTGGTCAAGAACCTTGGCATGCCGGAGTGGCTCACGGCAGGCGTGATCGTGCTGGCCATGGTCCTGGTGGCGATCTTCTTCGTCACCGGCGCCGACGCGGCCTCCATCGTGATGGGTTCACTCAGCTCCAACGGCGCTGAGCACCCCCGCCGCGGAGTCGTGATCTTCTGGGGCAGCCTGACCGGTGCCGTGGCAGCCGTCATGATGCTGGCCGGCGGTGATGAACCGTCCGAAGCGTTGTCGGGACTCCAAAGGGTCACGATCGTGGCAGCACTGCCCTTCATCCTGGTCATGTTGCTGCTCTGCTTCGCCCTCGCGAAGGACCTAAGGCGCGACCCCCTGTCCCTGCGGCGCCGGCTGGCAACATCCGTCGTGGAACGGGCCATCCGCACCGGGGTGGAACAGCACCGGGGAGTCAAGTTCGATCTTGTGACCAAGCACGAGTGTGCCGAGGATTGCCCGGACTCTGACTGTCCCGGTGGAACCGCCACCGGCAGCATTCCCACCGTTGAAGACAACCCCCCGAAGGCGAAAGACCTTTAAGTCCAGCCTTCCTCTCCCAGCAACCAGCAGTAAGGTGTCATGCCATGACCTCAACCCGTGCAGAAGAAAGCACAGTCAGGGTATCCAGCGATTCCAAGGAGCACGTCTCCTTCACCGTGGATGCTTCCAGCCCCGTGACCGTCCGAGTCGAGCTTAACGGCGGTTGCCCCTGTGGAGCAGAACACCGCCACACAGGGTCCTACGTGGACAGCGACCTCGGCCGCTGAGCCCGGACACAAGAAAGCAGGCGCCGGAAACCCGGCGCCTGCTTTTTCTTTGCCTTCAGGTCCTGCTTACTTGGGCATCAGCACCGAGTCGACCAGGTACACCGTGGCGTTGGCGGTGTGGACGCCACCGCAGATCACGTTGGCGCCGTCAACAGTGAGGGCATCCTTGGTGCCACCCACCGTAACTTCGCCACCCTGGACCGTCTTGTGGGTACCCACGACCTGGTCCGGGGTCAGCTGGCCCGGGACAACGTGGTAGGTCAGGATCTTGCTCAGCAGGGCATCGTCCGTCTTGAGCGTTTCGATCGTAGCGGGATCGATCTTGGCGAAGGCGTCATCTACCGGGGCGAACACCGTGAATTCGCTGCCGTTCAACGTCGAGACCAGGTCCACCTTGGGGTTGAGCTGCCCGGACACTGCCGCGGTGAGGGTCTTGAGCAGCGGGTTGTTGGACGCGGCCACCGCTACGGGGTCCTGGGCCATGCCAACCACAGAACCGGGGCCGTCCGGGACCTGGGCTGCGTAGCCGGCGCAACCGGGACCCACCAGGTCGCGGGCGGGGTCCATGGCGGCGTTGCTCATGGAAGAGGCGGACGGCGACGGTGCCGCTGACGACGTCTCCGGTGCTGCGGAGGAAGATGCAGGAGTGCTGGAGGTGCTTGAACCACCACAAGCCGTGAGTCCGAGGAGGGCGGCTGCAGTGAGGCCGACGAAGGCGAGGGCGGGGCGGCGCTTTGTGGACAACATGTCATTCTCCTTGTTCTTGGAACCATGGGCGTTTGGTCCTCTGGGGGTGGCACGGGCGGCCCGGCGATGGTGCTGCCGGTGTTGTGCTCACCTGCTATTCGGAGGGTCTGCCGGGGTGGATGGGTGCGGATGGAAAAAATTTTGGAAGCACCCTTGTTTTCCTGAAACGCGGGCTTAAGGCACGGCTCCAGGCGGACTGGCCCCACTCCTGCCATCCCGCTGCAAGCCGGACCAAGCCGTCCGCCCTGCCGCTCCGAACTTCCTGCAGATCCCGGAGCCGGACCACCACACGGCCGGCCCGGCTACGTTGGGAGACTCAATGCTGCAATTGGCACTCATCGGCCTGCTCGGCGGGCTCATCACGGGAATCTCGCCGTGCATCCTGCCGGTCCTCCCGGTGATATTTCTATCGGGCGGCGCCCAGGGGGCCCGCCAACGTACCGGCAGCAAGGCCCCGGCCGCCAAGGACAACTCCGACGCCGGCAACGGACTCCGCGCCCACAGCACCGCAGCAGCCGGGTCACCCGGCAGCAGCGCCGGAACTGCCGCCGTCGAACGTGGTTCCGTTGCCACACAAAAGGAAGCGACCGCCGTCGGGACCCCCTCCGACCGTGCCCAACGGCGCGCAGCCGGGTGGCGTCCCTATCTGGTGATCCTTGGCCTGGTCATCAGCTTCAGCACCTTCACGCTGGCAGGATCTTTCCTGCTGACGCTGCTGAACCTGCCGCAGGACCTGCTGCGGTGGATCGGGCTGACCGTGCTGGTGCTGATCGGGCTTGGCCTGATCTTCGACCGTTTCCAGCACATCCTGGAGAAGCCATTCTCGTGGATTCCGCAGAAGCAGGTGGGGACGGAAAACGGCGGGCTGGTGCTGGGTCTGGCGCTCGGCGTCGTGTATGTTCCCTGTGCAGGACCAGTGCTGGCCGCCATCGCGGTGGCCGGGGCAACCGGCCAGGTGGGTCCGGAGACGATCGTGCTGACGCTGACCTTCGCCGTGGGCGCGGCCATTCCGCTGCTGGTGTTTGCCCTCGCTGGACGGCGGGTTGCCGAACGGGTCAAGGCCTTCCGGCGCAATCAGCGGAAGATCCGTATCACCGGCGGCATCATGATGATCGCCCTGGCCATTGGCTTGGTCTTCAATCTCCCCCAGCTGCTCCAGAAGCTGGTCCCCGACTACACCTCCACACTCCAGGAACAAGTGCAGGACAACGAATCGGTGAAGAAGGCGCTGGACCTCGGCGGGCTCGTGAACGACCAGAACAGGGATCTGGACAAATGCAGCAACGGTGCGGCCGAGCTGGAGTCCTGCGGCACTGCGCCGGACCTCAAGGGGATCCAGGAATGGTTCAACACCCCCGGCAACCAGCCTGTGAACCTGAAGGACCTCAAGGGCAAGGTGGTCCTGGTGGATTTCTGGGCATACTCCTGCATTAACTGCCAACGCTCCATTCCGCACCTCACCGACTGGTACGGAGCCTACAAAGACGCCGGGCTGGAAGTTATCGGCGTGCACTCCCCGGAATACGCATTTGAGAAGGAAGTCCGGAACGTCGTGTCCGGCGCACAGGGCCTGGGCATCACCTACCCCGTGGCCATCGACAACAACCTCTCCACCTGGACCAACTACCGCAATCGTTACTGGCCGGCCCACTACCTGATTGATTCCGAGGGCACGGTGCGGCACATCAAGTTCGGCGAGGGCGGCTACCAGACCACGGAACGGCTGATCCGTGAGCTGCTGAAGCAGGCCGATCCGTCCGTTGAGCTGCCGGAGCCAGTGGAAGCGTCCGACGACGGCCCGGTAGCGGGTGCCACGACTCCCGAGACGTATTTGGGCGTGACCAAGAAGGTCAACTATGCGGGGAGTGAACCGTATAAGGCCGGGGTGGGCACGTACACCGTCCCTGCTTCGCAGCCCGCTGACAGTTTCGCCCTGGCCGGCGGGTGGGACATTGGCACGCAGTCCATTACCCCCACGGGTGCCGGTTCTTCCATCACCCTGAATTACCACGCCAAACAGGTGTACATCGTGGTGAGCGGTGAGGGTTCGCTGGATGTGGTCCGCGACGGCAAGGCCACTCCCGTGGCGGTTTCCGGCACGCCGACGCTGTACAAGATCGTGGACGATCCGGACATCCGCCCGGGCAAGCTCGAAGTACGGGTTCCGCAAGGGATCCAGGCGTACTCGTTTACATTTGGGTAGCAGCAGCCTTTCGAACGGTGGCAGGATGGGCGGATGGCTATCGAAGTCCGCCCTGCCACGGTGTTCGAAGACGTCAAGACCATGGTGGGACCCAAAAACCCCGGCTCCAACGTGTGCTGGTGCCTGAGCTATCGCATCCCGTCCAAGCTGAACCAGAGCCTCCAGAAGGAAGCCCGCGGCGAATATGTGGAGAAGCTGGTCGCCGAAGACCCGCCTCCGGGTGTTTTGGCGTACGACGGCGACGACGTGGTTGGGTGGGCAGCCGTCCACCCGCGTGCGGACACCAGTTTCGCGACGAACCGGAAGATCCCGCACGTGGACGACTCCCCGGTTTGGTCCGTGTGGTGCATCCGGGTGCGGCCGGGCCACCGTGGGAAGGGCATCTCGCACCATCTGCTGGCGGGGGCCGTGGAGATGGCCAGGAAATACGGGGCCCCGGCCATCGAGGGATACCCCGTGGACAACAAGGGCGGCAAGGTGGACCTGACCATGGCGTACGTAGGAACCCGCAGGCTGTTCGAGAAAGCCGGGTTCAAAAAGGTAGCCGAAACGACGTCCGTCCTCAACGGCTTCCCCAGGGTCCTGATGCGTTTGGACCTCCCCTAACGCCCCACCCCCAACTCCCCCACGCCCCCGCCCCCAACTCCCCCAACTAGGTCGCATTTGTGCGCGTTTTGAGCCCTCAAAACGCGCTTAACTGCGACCTAGTTGGGCTGGGACCCTTGCAGACGCGCGGTCATCCGGTGGGCTTCCTCGAGGAGGAGTTTGCCGAGGAACTCCTGGCGCTCCGCCCGGAACCGCGGCTCGATCCCGGTCAAGGACAGGGCCCAGGCCGGGTGGCCCTGCCGGTCGAAAACTGCCGAACCCATGCCCCAGCTTCCTTCCAGAACCAGCCCCGGGTTCACCGAGTAGCCGGCCAGCCTGGTCTGCTCCAGGTTTCCCCGCACCACGTCGGCGGGATGTCCCACGGCGAATTCACCGGCATGCCCTTCCCAGTCGGCGAGCAACGACTCCTGCTCCGTCTCCGGCAGGAAAGCCATGATCGCCGTCCCCGCGGACGCGACGCCCAACGGGAAGCGCACGCCTTCATGCAGGACGAACGACCTGATGGGAAATGAGCCCTCTTCCCGCAGCACGCACACGGTTTCATTGCCACGCCGGATGGAAAAGAAGGCGCTCTCACCCGTTTCAGCCGCGAGCCTGCGCAGGGACGGCCGGGCGATGTCTTCCATGGGAAAGCGGGCCGCTGCCACGGTACCCAACAGGAAAATCTCCGGTCCAAGGACCCATTTACCGGTGGCTTCCTCGTGTTCCACCAGGCCCTCGACTGCCAGCGATGTCAAAAGGCGGTACACCGTGGGCCGGGTCAGCCCCGACTCCCGGACCAACCTCGCCAAGGACATGCCGCCGGGTTTTCGGCCGACAAGCCTCAGCAGCAGGGCAACGCGTCCCACCACTTGGGCGCCTTGGACCGGGTTGGAGGATGCGGATTTAGTGGCCGTCACAGCTGCTCCTGAATTTTCATCCACAATATGGACACCTAGCATCCTATCGTCCACAGCGTGAGTCGGGAAGCTTGGCTGCCGTTGCTCAGAAGGAGCGCCGCTCTTAGGCTCAAGATCAACGAAACGCCGGTCCACAAAGTGGATACTCAACGAGGAGTCGCCCAATGTCCAAGCTGCATCCCTCCGCAACCCAAGCGCTCCATGACCTTTTGGCAGACGGCCAGACGATCGCCGTCGGCGGTTTTGGCCTCAGCGGCATACCCGCCGACCTGATCGACGCCGTCCGCGAGTCGGGCGTCAAGGACCTCACCATCGTTTCCAACAACATGGGTATCGACGGCAAGGGCTTGGGAGTCCTCATCGAGGCGGGCCAGGTCCGCAAGGTCATCGCCTCGTACGTCGGCGAGAACAAGCTGTTCGCCGAGCAGTACCTGGCCGGCGAGCTGGAGGTCGAATTCACGCCCCAGGGCACGCTCGCTGAACGCCTCCGCGCGGGCGGTGCGGGCATCCCCGCTTTCTACACCCGCACCGGAGTGGGAACCCTGGTTGCCGAAGGCAAGCCCCATGAAGAGTTCGACGGCGTGACGTACGTCCGCGAGCGCGCCATCACGGCAGATATCGCCTTGGTTCACGCGCACACCGCGGACACCGACGGCAACCTGATCTACCGCTACACGGCGAGGAACTTCAACCCGGTGGTTGCCACAGCGGGCACAGTGACCATCGCCGAGGCGGAGGTCATCGTGGAGCCCGGCCAACTGGACCCGAACCACATCGTGACCCCGGGCGTGTATGTCCAAAGGCTCGTCCAGGCAAGCAACCGGGTCAAGGACATCGAACAGCGCACGGTCCGCCAGCGCCTCGAACCCGCAGCCGTCTAACGCGGCCGTCCAAGCAGACTAAAAGGAGCACACACCATGGCATGGACACGTGACCAGATGGCCGCCATCGCGGCCGAAGAACTCAATGACGGCGACTACGTCAACCTCGGCATCGGCATCCCCACGCTGGTGGCCAACAACCTGCCCGACGGCGTGCGGGTGGTCCTGCAGAGCGAGAACGGCCTGCTCGGCATGGGCCCGTTCCCCTATGAGGGCGAGGAAGACGCCGACCTCATCAACGCGGGCAAACAGACCGTCACCATCAACACCGGCGGCAGTATTTTCGACTCCGCCACCTCGTTCGGCATGATCCGCGGCGGCCATGTGAAGGTCGCCATCCTGGGCGCCATGCAGGTCTCCGGCATCGGGGACCTCGCCAATTGGACCATTCCGGGCAAGATGGTCAAGGGCATGGGCGGTGCCATGGACCTGGTAGCCGGGACGCCCCGGGTGGTGGTCCTGACTGAGCACAACGCCAAGGACGGATCGCCCAAGATCGTCACCGAATGCACGCTCCCCCTCACGGGCCTGAAGTGCGTGGACCGCATCATCACGGACCTCGCCGTTTTTGACATCGCGCCTGATGAAACGCACGACGGCGGCACGCGCCTGCTGCTGACCCGCCTCGCCCCGGGCGTGACGGTGGACGAGCTGCGCGACAAGACGGAGGCGCAGTTCACGGTCGCGCTGGACGCAGAAGCACACACCCTGGAAGGAGCCAACGCATGAGCCTCAAGGATCAATTCGGCAAGGACATCCTGCTCACAGGCTGGGGCCACAGCAAATTCGGCAAGCTCACTGACGAGACCTTGGAGACCCTGATCGTCCAGGTAGCCGGTGAAGCGATCCGGAACTCTGGCCTGGACCCCAAGGACATCGACGAGATCTACCTTGGCCAGTTCAACTCCGGCATGCAGCCCCTGGGCTTCACGTCGTCCCTGGCACTGCAGGTCTCCGCGGACCTGGCCAACGTCCCGGCAACCCGCACGGAGAACGCGTGTGCTTCCGGTTCCGCGGCGTTCCAGCAGGGCGTGAAGTCTGTCCTCGCGGGCACTGCCCGGAATGTGCTGGTGATCGGTGCCGAGAAGATGACCGATGCCGGAGCCGACGTCGTGGGGGCGGCCCTCCTGGGTGCCTCTTATGAGATGGCCGGAAAGCCTTCCACCACCGGGTTCACGGGTCTTTTTGCCGAGGTCGCCAAGCACTACGGGAAGCGCTACGGCGCGGACATCGCCGGCCCGGGGTTTGAAGCGGGCCTCGGGGATGTCCTTGGCTCCATCTCGGCCAAGAACCACCGCAACGGCATGGACAACCCGTACGCCCAAATGCACCGCGACTTTGGCGAAGAGTTCTGCCGGACCATCTCCGAGAAGAACCCCATGGTGGCCGATCCCTTACGCCGCACTGACTGCTCGCCGGTCTCGGACGGTGCTGCCGCCGTCGTACTGTCCACCACGGCAACCAACGGCGCTACCGCAGCCGTGCGCCTTGCCGGTTTTGGCCACGCCAATGATTTCTTCCCCGCGGAGAAGCGCGACCCCACCGAATTCGCTGCCACCCGGGCTTCGTGGGAGCGGGCGTTCACCATGGCGGGCGTGGGAGTGGAGGACCTGGACTTTGCCGAGGTTCACGACTGCTTCACCATCGCCGAACTCATCATGTATGAGGCCATGGGCCTGGCCCCACGCGGCGAGGGTTCCCGGGCCGTCAAGGAAGGCTGGGTGTACAAGGACGGAAAGCTGCCCGTCAACGTGTCGGGCGGCCTGAAAGCGAAGGGCCACCCGGTGGGTGCCACCGGAGTTTCGCAGCACGTCATCGCGGCCATGCAGCTCAGCGGCACCGCCGGGGACATGCAACTCCCGGGTGCCCGGCGCGGCGCCGTCCAGAACATGGGTGGGGTGGGCATCGCCAACTACGTGAGCGTCCTCGAAGCGCTCTAGCCCTCCCAACTAGTACGAAAGTAGTGGTGGGTTAGGCTGCGGTGACCGGGGTGATGGTGACGTTGTAGCCGAGGTTGTTGAGTTGTTTGATGGCGTTGTTCTTGGCTCTGGTTGGGTTGATCCTGGTGAAGTGGTCGGCGCCTGGGTCGGTGTAGCACTCGCCGTTGCGGAGCATGTGCCAGGCCGCTGTGAGGATGGAGTGTTCGATGGCGACGAGGGCTTTGTTGGTTCCGGAACGGGCGGTGATGCGGCGGTATCTCGCGGCGAGGTAGGTGTTTTTGGATCGGGTCGCGGACATGGCCGCGGTGCCGAGTGCTGCTTTGAGGTATTTGTTGCCGGGCATGATGTGGCTGGATTTGATCCTGCCGGCGGATTCGTTGGCGCTGGGGCAGACCCCGGCCCAGGACGCGAGCCGGCCCGGGGTTTCGAACACGCTCATGTCAGCTCCGGTTTCGGCGATGATCACTTCGGCGACTCGTTGGGATACTCCGGGGATGGTGGCCAGGGCTTCCCTGGCCTCACGAAAGGGTTCCATCGCCTCCTCAATCCGTGCCGTGAGGGTATCGATGGTGCGGGTGCGGGCGTCGATCTGGTCCAGGTGCAGTCGTGCCATGAAGGCGTGGTGGGGTTTGAACCTGCCGGTGAGGGCGTCGACCAGTGCCGGGATTTTCGAGCGCAGCATTCCACGGGCCATCCCGGCCAGCACCTCGGGGTTCCGTTCGCCGTTGATGAGGGCTTCGAGCATGTCCCGGGAAGAGACCCCGGTCAGGTCTGAAACCACGGAAGAGAGTTTGATCCCGGAGCTTTCCAGGAACTTCTCCAGCCTTTGGATTTCCCGGGCCCGGTCGCGGGTAGCGATGGCGCGGGCCCGGGTGAGGTCCCGCAGTTCGCGGATGGGTTCGGGCGGCACGAATGATGCCCGCAGCAGCCCGTGCGCGGCCAGTTGGGCCAGCCACGCGGCGTCGGAGACATCGGTTTTGCGTCCCGGGATGTTCCGGGCGACTTTGGCGTTGACCAGCATCACCGGCAGGGTTTCTTCGAACAGGTAGAAGAACGGTTTCCAGTAATCGCTGGTCGCTTCCATCACCACAACAGTGACGTGTTCGCGTTCGAGGAACTCCCGAAGTTCCAGGATCGCGTGCGTGGTCGCGCCCCAGGTTGTGACCTTTGAGGTGTAGGTCCCTGCCCGTTCTCCGGGGACCCGCACGCAGACCTTCGCGTCGCGTTTGGAAATATCCATTCCCGCGGCCCGTTCATGAACAATGTCCATTCCAGCTTCCCTTCAATACATCCAGTTACCGGCGTCGTCTCGGGGAGGACAGGGAGAATATTCAGGAATCTAGTACCCGTGCTTGAAAGCAACAATCCACGGTTCCCGTGGAAGTCCTCCACGCCACGCTGGGTCACGGACTCAAGGCACCAAGTTGGGCCGGCGTTCACCGAGATGAACAATCCCATGATCAACCCGTATGGGCAGAGCCCACCAGAGCCCAGGCATGCCAACCGCATACTTTCCCGGATCACGGCGCGCCGAAGGCACTCACACGCTGGGTCGCACTTAAGCATGTTTTGACGGGTCTAAACGCGCTTAACTGCGACCCAGTTGGGTAGGCGGGGGGAGGTGAGACAGGGTGGTCAGCGGTTGCGGATCAGGGCCGCGATCTCCGTAAATCCGAGCCTCTCTGCGTTCTGCAGGGCAGTCCGGCCTTGGGGATCGCGGATGTCCGGGTCGGCCCCGGCCGCGAGCAACTGCCGCACGACGTCCTGCTGGTTCGGCCCGCCGTTGTTGAGCAGGATCGCCTCCTGCATAGCGGTCCAGCCCAGGTTGTTCACGTGGTTCACAGGCACTCCGGCGGCAATGAGTATCCGCACCGTTTCCGTGTGCCCGTGCTCGCTCGCAGGGATCAGCGCCGTTCCGCCGTACCGGTTGATGCTGCGGACATCGGCCCCGGCATCCAGGGTCAACTGCAGGACCTCGTTGAACCCCTCCGCTCCGGCATACAGGAACGCGGAGTCCTGGATGTCGTCCTTCGCGTTGACGTTTCCGCCGGCGGCAATCAACTCCCGGACGCGCACGGGATCGTTGGCCTTGGCGGCGAGGATGAGCAGCCGGTCGGTTTCCATCTGGTCCTCCGGTGACAGTTTCGGCGGCGCGGCAGGGGACGACGACGTCGGGCCGCCACCCGCGCTCGACGGCGGGGCTGTTGGAGCTGCTTGGGCGGAGACGGGGCCGGAAGGCGGGACAGCCGCCGTCGGGCCTGCCGGCTCAGGTGCCGCAGACGGCACGCAGCCGGCCACGAGCCCGGCGAGCAGCATCGCCGAACCCGCGGCCAGGCCGCGCGCTTTCCACAAACTCATACGTCGAGGCTACTTCGCCGCTGCAGCCAGGGCATCGGCTCCGGCGGTGGCGCAGGCTTCGTCCAGGGCGCCGTCGGGAGCACCGCCGACGCCGATACCCGCCACCGAGACACCGTTCACCTTCAGCGGCACGCCGCCGGCGAGGTAGAGGGTGCCGGGGAGGTCGGCGATGGACGGACCGTTGCCGTTGATGCGCTTGGCAAGTTCACTGGTGGGAGCGCCAAAGGCGGCAGCGGTGTAGGCCTTCTGCTTGGCGGCCTCGATGGTGTGCTCGGCGGCGTTGTCGCCGCGGAGGAGCGCCTGGACCGTACCGAAACGGTCAACCAGGGCCACAGTGACGAACGGCAGCTTGTCGGCCTGGCACTTGGCGAGCGCAGCATTGACTGCCTTGCTGGACGCACCCACGGTGATGCGGTTCTGGGCGACGACGTTCTCGGGCGCCGGCTGCACATCGGCCGGAACCTTCGCAACCGCGGCAGCGGGAGCGGCCTGCGGCGCAACGGCGTTGGCAACAGCAGTGACGCCACCGGTGAGCAGCAATGCTCCGGCGGCAGCGGCGGCGATCATCTTCTTCGACTTCTTCACGGGGTTCTCCTCGCAGTAGGCACGGTCAATCCGGTACAGCTCCATGCTTCCGCCCGGCACCCCGTGCCCGCATCGGCCAGCCGCAGGGACCGGCCTCAGCCTTTCCGCCACCGGTATCAGCCAAAAGTTGGAGAGACCGGTGGCTGCGCGGGATTTAGCATGGAAAGAGCGCCCTCAACCGAACGGGAACCCTCATGCCAGCCCCCACTTCCGCCGCCGGCCGCATCGACGGCCGGATCGACATCGTGGTGCACCTGGGCTTCGCGGTGCTGATGGTGGCTTCAGCCGTCCGTTATGTCATGCGCCACTCCCCCGCCGACAACCTGTGGACAGTCGCCTTGGCCGCTGCGGTGTGCGCTCTTTACGCCGCGACTGCCGTGCTGGCCCACAGGAGGAACGCCGGACGCACCCTGCCGTGGATGGTCGCCCTCCTTGCGGCCTGGGCGGCGTTGGTGGTGGCGGCTCCCAGTTTTGCCTGGTGCTCCTTTGCGATCTTCTTCCTGGCCCGCACCGCGTTCACCGGAGTGGCCGCGTACGTGGCGGGCGGGGCGACGGCCGCCGCTACCGCCGTCGGGCTTTTCCGGATGAGCGGTTGGACGGACGTGGCCATGCTGCTGGGTCCGCTGGCAGCGGGAGCCCTGCTGACGCTGACGTACGACAAAATCGAACGCGATGCCGCCCTCCAGCGCAGGCTGGCGGAAGAGGTCACGCGGGCGCAGGAGCAACTCACCGCCACGGAACGGGCGGCCGGCATCGCCGCGGAACGTGAACGCGTTTCCCGCGAAATCCACGACACCGTGACCCAGGGCCTGGCCAGCAGCCTCCTTCTCCTGGAAGCCGCCCAGAGGTCGTGGCCGGAGGCGGATGCCCGGGAGGACGTGGCAAAAGCGACCGGGTTGCTGCGGCGGAACCTCGCCGACACCCGCAGCCTGGTCCATGAACTCTCCGCGCCCGGCCTGGAGAGCGGGCCGCTCGCGGAGGCCGTGGAGCACGCCGCGCGGCAGCATGTGGACAACGTCCGCTTCCAGGTAACCGGCGATCCCCTGCCTGTCCCGCCGGAAGTGCGCCACGCGCTGATCCGGGTGACCCAAAGCGCCGTGGCCAACATCAAGCTCCACTCCGACGCCGGGCACGCCAGCGTCACGCTCGGTTACCTTCCGGAGGCGGTCACCCTGGACGTGTACGACGACGGCCGCGGCTTTGATCCCGCGGCGGTACCTCCGCCGTCGGAAACCGGAGGGTACGGTTTGCGGGCCATGCGCCAGCGCATGGAACAACTGGGAGGACAATTGTCGGTGGAAAGCGGGCCCGGCGAAGGCACCATCATCGCGGCGCAGTTGCCCCTTCAAGGCACCGGCTTCCAGCCAAAGGAGACTCCGTGACCACCATTTCCGTGCTCCTGGTGGACGACCATACGGTAGTCCGGAGCGGCCTCAAGGCGCTGCTGGGCACCCAGGCGGACATCGCCGTCGTCGCCGAAGCCGCATCGGGTGAGGAAGCCCTGCAGGCCGCGGCAGAACACCAACCGGCTGTTGTGCTGATGGATCTGGCGATGGGCTCCGGAATGGATGGGATCGAAGCCATCAAGCAGCTCCGTCAGCGCAATCCCCGGCAGGCCGTGATCGTGTTCACCACCTATGACTCGGACGCCGATATCGTGCGGGCCGTCGACACCGGCGCCATGGGCTACCTGCTCAAGGACGCGGCCCCGGAGGAAATCTTCGCTGCCGTCCGCGGCGCGGTGCAGGGCAAGAGCGTCATGAGTGCGCCCGTGGCTTCGCGGCTGTTCCAGCAGTTGCGGAACCCGGACGAAATCCTCACCCCGCGCGAGGCCGAACTCCTGAGCCTCCTTACCCAGGGCCTGAGCAACCGTGACTTGGGCAAGCGGCTGTTCATTTCCGAGGCGACGGTCAAAACCCACCTTGCCCACATCTATGCCAAGCTCGGCGTGGAGACACGGGCGGCTGCCATTGCGACCGCCATCCGACGCGAAGGAATGCGCTAAGGAAGCCCCGTATGCCTCTGTTTCCGGGAGGTCCGTTCGATTAAGCTGACCGTATGTCCGACGCTTCGGGACGCAGGATGTTCAAGCATTCGGGAACAGCATTGCTGGTCCGGGGAATCATTGCCGTGCTGTTCGGCTTCCTGGTGGCGGCGTTGCCTGTGGCCACGGTGTTCGGGCTGATCCTAGCCTTCGCCGTCTTTGCCGTCACGGACGGCCTGACCAACGTGGCGCACTATTTCTACGATCCTTCCCGCCATTCCCGGTGGACCCTGGTGGGTGGCTTCGTGTCCATCTCTGCAGGACTTGCGGCAGTGGCGTGGCCGGGGCTGACAGCCGCTGCGTTCGGGGTGCTCCTTGGCCTCTGGGCATTGGTGCTGGGGCTTTCGGAAATCATTCTGGCGTTCGCCGCAAGGGAGACCATGAGCGGCTGGGGCGTGTGGGTGCTGACCGGTTTCCTGACGGCGGCGTTCGGACTCTTCCTGCTCCTCAACCCCGGACTGGGCCTGTTGAGCATGGCGGCCTTCCTCGCGGCGTTCTCCGTGGTGGCGGGGTTGCTGCTGATTGTGTGCGGGATCAGGCTCCGCAGGGGCCCTTCCTCGCAGTTCCTGTACGCGCACTGAGCCGCAGGTACCATCAGCCCGGATTCCAGGGAGACCGGCACCAAGGGATGCGCTCAGCGCCAAGTTCGGTAAGTTAGTTGCTGTGAAGATAGCTACCTGGAACGTGAACTCCCTCCGCGCACGCGCCGACCGCGTGGAAGCCTGGCTCGAGCGCAGCGACTGTGATGTCCTGGCCATCCAGGAAACCAAATGCAAGGACGACAACTTCCCGTGGGAGCTGTTCGAGCGCATGGGTTACGAGGTCGCCCACTTCGGCCTGAACCAGTGGAACGGCGTTGCCATCGCCTCGCGGGTAGGCCTGGAAGACGTGGAGCGCACGTTCGTGGACCAACCGGCGTTCGGCAAGGCCGGCAAGGACCCGGCCCAGGAAGCCCGGGCCATCGCCGCTACCTGTGCAGGGATCCGCATCTGGTCGTTGTACGTCCCCAACGGCCGCTCCCTGGATGACGAACACATGCCCTACAAGATCAAGTGGCTCGAAGTCCTCCGCGACCAGGCAGCCGCATGGGCCCAGGCCGACCCCAGCGCCCAGATCGCCCTCATGGGCGACTGGAACATCGCACCCTTCGACGACGACGTCTGGGACATAGAGCTGTTCCGCAACAACAACTTCACGCACGTCAGCGAACCCGAGCGCGCAGCTTTCCACGCGTTCGAAACAGCAGGCTTCACCGACGTCGTCCGCCCCTACACCCCGGGCCCCGGTGTCTACACCTACTGGGACTACACACAGCTGCGCTTCCCCAAGAAGGAAGGCATGCGGATCGACTTCTGCCTTGCGTCCGTTCCCCTGGCAGCCCGGGTCACCGGCGCCTCGATCGACCGCGAGGAACGCAAGGGCAAGGGTGCCTCGGACCACGCTCCGGTGATTGTGGAGCTCGCAGACTGACCATTCACTGACTCGGACGAAAGGGGCTGGTTGGACATGAGCGGGAACCTGTACAGGGGCCAGGCCGGCCTGCCCTTTTCGTCATCACTGCGCATCTACGAGCCCCTGGAGGCCTTTCCTCCCGAACAACAGCGCCAACTCGTGGCGGACAGCGGCAGGATCGGTTCCCGGGCCGCCGTCGAGAATGCGGAGCTGCAGGCCTCGCTCGGACGCATCACCCGCCCGGGCGGTGACCCCTTTCCCACAGGGCGGACCGACCTGGTCCGGATGACCCGCGTCCCCGCCGGGCGGCATGCGGCACCTGATGATTCCGGCGAGGTCCCGCAGGAGCACGACGCGGGGCGGCTGCTTTACTGCCCCAGCCAGCTCGTGATCCGGGCCGGCTTGGCGGCAAACGCCCTCATGGACGGCGTGCACAGTCCGCTGGCCGATCTCCTGATTCCGGTTCCGCAGCGGGACAGGCACCAGCTCCGGATCGACCGGATCAACGCCGGCGAGGACGCCAAGCGGGTCCATACCCGGGCATCCACGTGGGGCATCCCTTTCAGTTGGTTCTCCCTGTTCGCTGAATCGGACCGTACGGACGTGGTGGAGGCTGATGGCCGGATCGTCACCGTCCGGGTATGGACGCCCCTGATGGAAGCCCTGGACAGGGCGCGCTTCGCCGTGGCCCACCTGGCCCTGGCTGCGCCCGATCTGGACATGCTGGATGACCTGACGCAGCTGACGGAATGGCTGGAGTTGTTCCATGAGCAATCGATGGTTGAGCTCGACTACGGCGCCGTGGCGGACAAGGTGTATCCGGACGAATCCCCCATGGACGTGCGCCTTGGCATCGAATGTCTGGCTGAAGGGGACATGACCGGCGCCGCGGCAGCCTACCGCAGGCTGGCTTCGCGGTGGATCCCCATCCGCCAATTGGCGCGGGCGTCGTAGTTGCCGTAGCTCCCGCCAGGAGATGATTCCTAGTTGGCGCAGGGCGGAGCGGTGGTCTCGCGGACGATAAGCCGGTGGGGCGCCACTTGGGAATGCACGGCGCCGGTGATCCCGTCCAGCTCGTCAAGCAGCATTTTGGTGCCCAGTTCAGCTTGGTTGTCTGGGCGCTGGCCCACTGTGGTCAGTCCCAGCGAGGCCGAAAAATCGTGGTCGTCGATCCCGATCACGGAAAGGTCCTCCGGTACCCGGACACCGTGCCGTGCTGCTTCGAAGATGACGCCCATGGCCATCTCGTCGGAAGAACAGAAGATGGCCGTGGGCTTCCGGCCGGGCCTGCCCCACAACCGGTTGAACGCTTGCTGCCCACTGGCTACCGTGAAATCCCCCCATTCGTCCCATTCGGGACGGACCTCCAGGCCGGCGTCGGCCATGACCTCCTGGAACGCGCGGATCCGCACGCGGGGAACATCGAAGTTCAGGTCGGTCTCGTCGTCGCCATGCAGCAATGCGATGTCCGTGTGCCCCAACTCCAGCAGGTGCCGCACGGCGGTGGACGCGGCGTCGTAATCATTGATCCCGATGTACGCGCAATCCTCAACGTGCCCGCCTACCACCACCAGCGGAATGTCCAGCTTGTGGAGGTGGCCCAGTTCCTCTTCGCCCAGGGCCATGCAGAGGACCAGCAGGGCGTCGATCTGCTTATAGACCATGGTGGAACTGAACAGCCGCTCGCGGTTGCTGCCGTGGCCGCCCAGGTTGAACAGGGAGAGGTTGTAGTTGCGTGAGTGAAGTTCCCGGTCTGCTCCCTCAATCGCTTTGGAGAAGAACCAGCGGCTGACGAACGGGGCGAGGACGCCCACGGTGCGGGTCCGTCCGGTAGCCAGACCCGAGGCGGAGGACGACGCCACGTAACCCAGCGACGCGGCGACTTCCAGGATCTTCTCGCGGGTCGCCGGGGAAACCCTTGGGAGTCCGCGGACCGCCCTCGAAACCGTCGCGGTGGAGACTCCGGCGGCCGCGGCGACGTCCTCGATGCTGACGCCGGCATGGCCACCGCGTTGGGACCTACCCGTCGCACGCGTCACAGGTCCCCCTCTCCGGCTGCTCGGTGCCTGTGTGACTATCTTTTGGCGAACAAACAGTCTATTTTGTGCAGGCCCCGGTTACGCAGCGGGGTGTCCCCGCTGCGTAACCTGCCGCATTTGTTGTTATCCCTTGAGACCGCCGGACAGCAGGCCGCGTACGAAGTACCGCTGGAGGCCGAAGAAGACCAGGAGCGGGATGATGATCGAGACGAAGGCTGCTGCGGGGTTGAGGTAATCCCTGGCGCCACGGGTACCCGAAATTTCGGCCAGACGTTGCGTAATAGGTGCAACGTCTGCCGTTCCGCCGGAGAACACCAAGGCCACCAGCAGGTCGTTCCAGACCCACAGGAACTGGAAGATGGCCAGCGACGCCAAGGCCGGAACGGACAGTGGAAGGATGATGCGCCAGAAGATGGTGCTGTGTCCGGCACCATCCACCCTTGCCGCCTCAATCACTTCACCGGGGATTTCCGAGATGAAGTTGTGGAGGAGGAAGATGCCCAGCGGGAGGCCGAACATGGTGTGCGCAATCCACAGCTGGGCGTAGGATCCGGCCGGCAGTTGCAGCGTTTGCGTGAAGAACTGCAGGAGCGGGATCAGTGCCATCTGGAGCGGAATGATCTGCAGGGCAAAGACGAAAATGAACAGGGCATCGCGGCCCTTGAACTTGCCCCAGGCGAACACGTAGGCGGCCATGGCTGCCAGCACCAGCACGAAGACCGTGACGGGGATGACGATCGCTATGGAGTTGACGAAGTACTGCGAGAGGTTGGCGGACTGCGAACCCGCCGGGGTCAGCACGTCCACGTAGTTCTTGAACGTGAAGTCCCAGTCAACGAACGCATTCCACCATCCGTCAGAGCGGGGACCCACCTGCTTGGCGGCGGGACGGAACGACGTGACGAAGAGGCCGAACGTCGGCACGGACCACACAACGGCGATGATGATTGCCGCCGCTGTTGCCCACTTGGACGTCAGCTTGGTCTTGACGCGCCGCATGATGGGCTGGGCGTCCTCCGTGGGATCCGATCCAGGACGCTGCCGGGTGGCGGCCTTTGAGGCCTCTTTCGGGGCTGGCGTGGCTGTCAATGGATCTCCCTTTGCTTGCGAAGGACTCGGGCGTTGTACACAACGATCGGCAGGACCATCAGGAACAGGACCAGGGCCAAGGCGGCGCCGCGTCCAGGTTCGCCGGCACGGAAGGCCTGCGTGTACATTTCGTTCGCCACAACCGACGTCTCGTAGTTACCGGCGGTCATGGTCCGGACAATGTCGAAGACCTTCAGCGTGGCGATCGTGATGGTGGTCAGGACCACTACCAGGGCTCCACGGATGCCGGGAACCGTGACGTTCCGGAACTGCTGCCAGGCGTTGGCGCCGTCCAGGCGGGCTGCCTCAATGAGTTCCACCGGGACACCCTTGATGGCAGCAGACAGGATGACCATGGCAAAACCGGTCTGGATCCACACCATCACGATGATCAGGAAGATCGTATTCTCCGGAGCGTCCAGCAGGAATTGCTTGGGATCCATGCCCAAAGCCACCCGGAAGAAATTGATGACACCGGTTTGCTCGATGTTCGGGCCCCGGTAATCGTAGACGAGTTTCCAGATGATGCCGGCGCCCACGAAGGAGATGGCCATGGGCATGAAGACCAACGACTTCAGGACCCGCTCGCCCCTGGCCTTGTCGATGAACACGGCGTAGGCCAGGCCGAAGCCGGTGGACAGCAAAGGCACCAGTACCGTCCAAATGACGGTATTGCGCAGCGTGACCAAGGCCTCCGGCTGCGTAAACATCCAGACGAAGTTGTCGAAACCATTGCCGTTCCCGCTGGCGTCCGTGAACGCCAGCATGGACGTGCGGATGGCGGGATAGACCAGGCCGACCACCATGAGGATCGCGGCAGGAGCAAGGAATCCCGCCACCGTGACCTTGTCTTTGATTGATTTGGGGGCCCTGTCCACCAGCAACATGATGAGGCCGATCACCGCTGCGAAAATCGCCAGGGCTATCACTACTTGAAGGAGTTTTTCTCCTATAAATTCCATACCCAACCTCCGGGGCGTGAGTGAATCACTTCAGTTCCGGGAAAAGCACTGCCTCCCCGGCTGGGCAGGGCCAGCAAGGGAGGCAGTACTCGGTGAGTCAGCTCTTGGGCCAGCTGGACTCGATGCTGTTGGCCACATCCTGGGAGGACGTGCCGTTGATCCACTGCACGATGCCCTTCCAGAAGGAGTTGGATCCCACGGCGCTCGGCATGAGGTCCGAACCATCAAAGCGGAAGACGGTCTCGGGGTCCTGGAGGATCTGGACGGTCAGCTTGTCCAGGTCGGACTGGGCGTTGTTGGGGTCGAGTCCCTTGTTGGCGCTGACAACACCACCGAGCTTGACGCGGTTGTTGGCGAAGTCGGCGCTGGCCAGGTAGGCAAGGAACGACTGAACCTCAGGAGTGTCCTTGTAGGCACCCACCATTTCGCCACCACCCGTGACAGCCTTGCCCTTGCTCTCGTCGATCGGGGGCGTCATGAAGGCCCAGACGTCGCCGTCCTCGGCAACGTTGGTTCCCGCGGGCCAGTTGGCAGCCTGGAAGTTGGCCTGGTGGTGCATGGCGCACGTGCCGTCCAGGACCGGCTGGCCGGCCTGTGCGAAGCCCGTGCTCAGGATCGAGCGGACGTCACCGAAGCCACCGTTGACCATCTCCGGGTTGAGGAGGATATCACCGGCCTTGTTGAAGGAGTCCACGATCTTGGGGTCATTGAACGGAATCTGGTGGGTGATCCACTGGTCGTAGACCTCCGGGCCGTGGGCGCGCAGGACGACGTCCTCGATCCAGTCGGTGCCCGGCCAGCCCGTGGCTTCACCGGATTCGAATCCGGCACACCACGGCTTCATGTTGGGATCGTCCGCGGCAATCTTCTTGGAGAGCTCGATCATTTCGTCCCATGTCTTGGGGACTTCCCAGCCCTTGTCCTTGAAGGTCTTCGGGGCGTACCAGACGAAGCCCTTGACGTTCGCCAGCATGGGCGCGGCGTAGAACGTGCCGTCCACGGTGCCGTACTTCTTCCAGTCCGGAGACCAGTTCTTGTCCACGAGGTCGGAGACCGTCTGGGGAGCCGCCTTCAAGTAGCCTGCGCGGGCCTGGGTAGCAAGAAGTCCGGGCTGCGGGAAGATCGCCACATCAGGCGCGGTGCCGGACTGGGCGCGGACGCCGATCTGGGTTTCGAATTCCTTGCTGCCCTCGTACTTGATGGTGATTCCGGTGCAGTCCTCGAACTGCTTCCAGGATTCTTCGAGGTTGGTTGCCTCGATGTCCACGATCGTGGAGTAGACGGAGACGGTCTTGCCGTCGTGCTTACCGTAGCTTTCGTAGGCCGAGCAATCGTCCGATCCGGCCGTGTTTCCTCCGCCGCCGCTGTCGCCGCTACAGGCGGAGAGGGTAAGTGCCAGAACACCGGCCGTAGCGACCGGGAGCAGGTACTTGGATTTTTTCATGCTGAAGACTCCTCGCTGAGTACAAGAAAATCGTGGCGCAACTGATGTGGTGGCCCTCACACTAGCGATCAAGCACTATGACATGCAAGCGCTTACACCGACCGTAACCACACTGATACCAAGTAACCTTTCCATCGCGATGGCGGGGCCGCGTTCAGGGGAATCAGTGCGCCCCCTGGCAAGGTCCGGGCATCCGGCCCGGCACCCCCCTGGCATCATCCGGAAGAACACCGGATTTGGTTGCCTAGTATTGCCTATGGAACAGTGGGAACTGTGGATGAACTAGAAGCACTCCAGACTATTGGCCGGCTGATCAAGGAAGAACGCCTGGCCCAGGGGCTCAGCCAGGTGCAGCTGGCCAAGCAGGCCGGGACCGCCATCAAGACCGTCCGGACGCTGGAGTCGGGCACTCGTCGGACGCAGGAAATCAACCAGCGGAAATTGGAGCATGCCCTGGGGTGGCGGGCGGGCTCGGTTTCAGAAGTCCTTAAGGGAAAATCAAGCTTCGCCCCCGACCAGATCACGCCGGACGACATGCGGACCACCGAAGACTCCCGGCAACTGCCCGGTCCACGGGTTACAGCCCCGGCCGCCCCGATCGCCCGGGCGTCACACCTCTCGGATGAGGAGCTCCTTGCTGAGCTGACCTACCGGATGATGCACCGCAATCGGGGCTAAGTTCCTCAGGATTGCTTCCGGCGCACCATCTCATTGATCCAGATGGGCGCGAACGGCGAGGTGCAATTGGGCGGCGTGGGGTAGTCCTTGAGCACTTCCAGCCGTTCGCCGATGCTCAGGGCACGGGCACGGAAGTCCGGGTGCTCGATCCCGATCTGGGCCAGGCAATGGTTCATGGCCCACTGAAGACGTTCCGGGGCCTCCTTCATGCCCGCCTCGATCGTGTCCAGCAGCCCGCCGAGATCCAGGCCTTCAGGGCTTTTGACTACGCGCTCCGACGTCAGCGCCCAGCCTGCGCTGGCAATCACCGGGTCCGGGTCAGCGAACCACGCTTCGCGCAGCGCCTCTGCGTGGGCACTCTTCTTGACCACGTAATTGACCAGCCAGTCATGAACCTTGGGTGTACGGGATTCCCGCAGCATGCCGTCCAACTCTTCCCGAGTAAAGGCTTTGGGCCTGCAGATCAGCAGCGCGAGCAGTTTCGCGGCGGTGTCATCGGTGGCCCAGAGCTCGCGTGCCAGTTCCTGCTGGGTTTTCAGGCGCTTGGCCACAGCCCGCAACTTACCCAGGTTTACACCGTGATCGTCGCCGTGTTTTTCGTTGACTTCCCGGGCGCGGGGATCCTCCAGAGCGGCGAGTTCGGACATCACCTGATGGAGGGTGGATTCTCCGAGAGCAGTTGTTCCTGACATCAGCGGACCCTTTCAGCCTTGGTGAAACGCGCACGGGCGCCGGTTGCCATGTGGACCAGGACAGGGGTCTTCTTGCCGATGACCAGGTCCAGCGCCTCCACCAAACGGGACACTTCTGCGGCAAGAAGGTGCGGGGCCACTCCTTGCCTCGGATGGATACGGACCCGCAGGCACGGCTGGCCCTTGACCTCATAGGTTGCCACCGAGGCTCCGGCGAGGTCCGGCCTGTCCGCCAGCGCTGCACGAAGGGCCTGCTCGGCAACGCCGCCGCCGATCTGGACTTCACCGTCAACATGGCTGTCGTCGTCGCTGGACACCAGCAGGTTTGCCCGGCCCTTGCCCTGTTGCGCCAGCCACGCCACCATGGCCACGATGACCAACAACAGGACCGCGCCTGCGACTATCCAGAGCCAGCTCTCCTGGCGGCCGGGAAAGCGCGTGGCCCGGAACGCATCTTCGGCGCCGGCCCAGACGGATCCAGACCACCCGTGCCACCAGTCCGCGACCGCCGGGACGGTCGCCAGCAGCACCAGCAACAGCCCTACGGCCAGCATTTTCACACCGATAATGAACAGGAGCACCCGGTTGAGGGCCCTGGGGGTCTCATTCATGCACCGATCACCCCCGACGTCGCCAGGTTAACCCGCACCGTGGGCATGGGAACGGGAGACATTTCCTCAAGTTCAGCCTGGACCGCGGTGAGGATCGCTTCGCGGCTGACCCTGATGCCTGACGTTGGCCGTACGTTCACGATCACTTGCTGCTGCGACACCACCACCATGACCTGCTCCTGGGTCACGTTCGCGGCAGTACGCGCACGACGGGCCAGGGCGGAGGCCAGGACCTCGTCATCAACCACGACGGCGGTGCGTGCGTCACGCAGCAAGTGGCGCGCCCGTTTGCCCGGGAGCACCGCCTGGAGGAGGAAAAACAGTCCCACCATGGCGATCACTGCACCGCTGGCCCCGAGCAGCAGCGGAGAAATTCCCGCAGGCAGGGCGATGATCCTTTCTGCAGCGGTGCCGGGGTCGACGAGCCAGGGCGGTTGCCCGATAGCTCGGACCACCGATTCAAGCAGCGCATAGACGCACACGATGATGACCAGCACTGCCGCGATACCGGCAGCACCGGCACGCGATGAGTGGGTCTCCCTGCTCAGGATCCGGCTCATGGCGGCGTCCTCACCGGCAACAGGGCTGGCTCCCGGAAGATGCCCGGGGGCGGGATCCGCAGGCCCCGAGACGACATATTCCTGGGTCATTGGACCCGGCCTCCCTCCGAGACATGCGCGCCGCTGATCCGGATATCCACGCGGCTTAGTTGGGAACCGCTCAGCCTGGTCACGGTTTCGAGCACCATGGCTTTCGCTGCCACGGCACGGTCCCAGATGGAGCCGCCCATGCCCCGGACGCGCTGCGGGTTCCGGAGGACGTCGCCCAAGGCGGGGATCCGGATCGGTGCGACGATCGATAGAGCCAGCAGGCCGTCGTCGTCCGTCCAATCTGCACGGATATCACCCTGGGCAACGCCGAGGGCCTCGGCGGCGGCAGCCTGGGCCAGCGATGTCAAAGCCTGGGTACTGATCCGGTTGTGGCCGGCCAGGCTGGTGGTGGGTTCCACAGCCTCAGCCACACTCATGACGACGAGCGCCGGCCCGTAAGCGCGTCCAGGACGCTGCGCAGGTCCAGCTTGCCGTCGGCCGCGCGTCCAAGGAGGGCGCCGATGCCCATGAACAGCAACGCCACGAGGAAGCCCCAAAGACCGAACTGAAGGGACATGAAGGCCACGAAGGCGCCGATCGCAATACCCACCACAGTCATGCTCACTGGAGTGCCTCCTTTTCGACCACCACTGTTTTCGCCCCGGCAGGTTTGGCGGGCGGTGTCACGTAAACATCGTTGATTTCCACGTTGACTTCAATGACCTGGAGCCCCACAAGTTCCTCCACCGCCCGATAAACGGCGGCACGGACCTGGTTGGCTACGCCGTGCAGGGGGTAGCCGTAGAGGGCGACGAGGTTGATGTCCACGGCCACCTGCGTTTCGCCTACCTCCGCCCGTACCCCGGCTGCGTGGTCCGAGCTGCCCACGGCATCCCGGATCGCGCCAAGCGCCCGTGAAGGTCCGGATCCCAGGGAGTACACGCCGGGGACCGTGCGGGCCGCAATGCCGGCAACTTTGGCTACCGCGGTTTCCGAGATGATGGTGCGCCCGGTGCCAGGGACTTCGTCCCCGGGCATGGGTTCTATCTGCACAGTCGGATCCGGCACGTTGTGGTGTGGCACGTTCTGTTCTGACACGGAGCACTCCCCTTCTCTTGACTACCACCCTAACGTCTAGGTCAGACGCTTTGGGAGAGAAGGAGTTGCGCGGCGACCAGTACTTGCAGCGCCAATGCCTGCAGCCCGGGCCGGGACTCTTCCTGCACATGACGAGGTTATCCACAACCGTGCTGCACGGGGTCGGAACCTCCATCCTCCCCTGCCTAGACTGGCCGACAATACGCCAAACAGCCGCTGGGGAGCCTGTCATGCCACGCCGTACTTTCCTACCGACCTTTCGCCTGCCTGTCGCCGCTGCTGTGGCGGCAGCGCTGCTTCTGGCCGGCTGTTCGAGCGGTGGCTCACCATTCGCCAACCCCACGACGACGGCGGCACCCGCCCCAGGCGGCTCGGCGGGTCCTTCGGAAAGCAGTGGTCCGCCCACTGTTGCAGCCACCGGTGCGTATAAGCCGGCGGATGCGCAGGGGAAGGCCCAAAACGTCCCGGTTCCCGTGATGCAAGCGGCTGGGCCTCAAGCTGGGCGCCGTCGCACAATTGGCATTCCGTGCTCGTGCGGGTCTTCGGAGGCATGTCTACGTGGCACCTACGGGATTCGAACCGGGATTCGCGTGCGTATGGGTCGTCACCAACGCGGCGCCGCGCGACCGCTAAAATGCCTCACAGCGGGACGTGGACCGGGGGCGGGCGCAGTGCACGAACTGCCGGCACGAGTTGGGCGAAGCCGACCGCGTGAACCAGTGCCTCACCGGGCACCCGCAGGAGATGCTCGCCGGGATTGAGATCTCCGCAGGCCATACGCCGGCTACTCGACGCCGTGGAAGCAACGCTTAGGGAGCGGTGAGAACGCTCCTGTTCTCGGGACAGACTCCTGCTTGTTCGGCTCTCAGGCTTCCGCTTTTAGGGCGATTCAAGACTCACGGACTCGCCCTTTCTCATCGGCTCAGGCGCGATTCTGGCGCTCTCGTGGGTTTGGTGCCACCTGTGAGTCCCCGCACCGATTCACGCGCGGTCATGGTGGCCCGCGCGAGCCCGCGATCCGCGCGATCCCGACCCATCGCGGCGACGAACTGCTCGCGCGCTTCATCCACATCCGGCGCGACGAGGTGAGCCCGATTCGAGGCTCTCGCCCGCGTAATTCCCACGTACACACCTGCCGCATCCATTGAATCGCCGAGCACCGTATGTGACTCGTCGACCGTCATGCCTGAACCCCGTGGGCCGCTGAAGCGTACGCGAGATGGGTGTGCTCGGCCACGTACTCGGCAGGCAACGGCACGGATCGCGGCCGACGACCAGTGGCCCGCTCCGTCGCCCACACCGCACTATAGTCGCCCACGCTCTGAACGACCCTCACCTGCCGGTTCGCCACCCGCAAGTCGGAGTCGTTTCGCAGCGTCTGAATCACATCCCCGCGCCCAATGCTCAGCCCATCTCTCCCGACCACAGTGCCTCTGTCATCAACCTCGCCGGAGCGCGCCCGCTTCTCACGAATCCGCGCATTCTGCTCGCGCCTCGTCGTTCATCGCAACGGTCATCGCGCCACTCGCGCGCGAGCGCCTCGACCTACGCATCCAGGCTCCTATGAATCGCAACGAGCCCGAGCGCGTACAGCCGATCGAAGAACACCTCCGGATGATTTCCGCGCCTCATCTGCACGGTCAGCGCTGCCTAGTCCGGGTCGATGAATCGGTGCACGACCGTCATGCGATGCAAGCGGGGGAGCAGTTGCGCGGCCATGTCGAGCGAGTCACCTCGACCGACGGCGGCGAGCTGAGCACAGTCGCCGACCAGAGCGAGGGTGGCGCCCGCCTCTTCGGCAACAGTAAGCAGAGCGAGCGCCTTGTCCTGACCGCGCATGCCAGCCTCGTCGACGACGATTCGTTCGCCGCGGCGCAGTAGAGCGGATGCCGCAGGGCCGAAGTATGGGGCGTCCGTTTCGGGGTCGTGGTGAGCCTGACGAACTCGCGCAGTCGTGTCGGATTGGCCCGCACGCCGGCCTCGGTGACGAGGTGCGACACGTGCTCCTGGAGGTCGTGCACCGTCCACGTCGACGCGGCGGACGCGCATCGATCGAGCGCGCGGGACGCGACATCCTGCACGCTCAGCTCATCGAGCGCGACGGCCCTTTGCGTCGGCACGCGCTCAAGATCAGGTCGATAGCCGGATGCCTTGAGCTCGCGTCGCCACGCATCCTCGCTGCCGAGCCGGGTCGGCTTCTTGTGCGGCCGCTCGTGATCCCACGCCATCGCGGTCAGTCGCGACATCGCGGCAGGTCCGGGTTCTTTGGTCTGGGTGCTCCGCACGCCAGGCCTTCTCGAAGCGTGCTAGGTCGCGCGCAACCTGCCCGGCACGCTTGCTCATCGCCGCGTTGAATGGCTGCAGCCCGGTGACCTCGGCCGTTACCGGATCGAGCGTGAGGCCATGCGCATCGCGCGGCCGCAGTTGCGGATGCGGGGCGATCACCGCGGTGCCGAGCGCGCGGATAGCGCCTTGCTGCCGGAACAGCGCCGCCGTGTCGAGACCTCGCCTCGCGGCATCCGCCCACACGCGCGTGCCGATCTGAAAGTGGATGTGCCGGTGCGGGTCTCCGGCCCGCGAGGTCTTGTGCGAGACCGCGACCGTCTCGAGATGCTCCACCGGTACGACCCGCTGCGCACCGCGCGGGCCGACACGCGTGACCGAGTGCTGACCGAGCCAGACCCGGATCTCGGCGACCGCGTCGCGCTGCGCCGCGTCGAGGGCGCCGGACACCTCGGGGTGTAGCGTTGCGGCGATCGACAGCGACTTTGGCGCGTTCACGACCATCTCGGCGAACCGAGGGGATCCGTGGCGAGCACCGGCGTGCAGGGGCGTGCCCATCGACTCGCCGGTGAGCGGTTGACCTAGTCGACCCGCTGAGCGTACTGGTCGGGGGTGAGTGCGCCCTCGCCGATCCAATGGTGCGCTCACTGACGCCGCTCTCTTACCGTGGTCGACGGCTCGAGATCACGCCAGGTAGGGACAAGCGCGGTCATCATCGCTGTAAACGCCTTGCCGTGGGAGCGGTACCGCAGGTGAAGGAGCTCATGGACGACGACGTAATCCTGGAAGTCCTCAGGCATGTCGACAAGGTCTCCAGCCAAGGTGATGACACCATCGGGCGCGCACGAACCCCACTTGGTCTCCAGCTCTGTGATCACGATCTGAGTGGGGTTGACGCGGATCTTCGTCGCCCAGGCCATCGTCTTGCGGGTGAGCACCTGGTCAGCCGTAAGAATCATCTTGGGCCGGGCCATCAGACCTTCTCCAGCACGTTCATGACGTTCTCGATGATCTCGTTGCACGCCTTCGCCGGAACCTTGTTGTCTAGCAGCGGCTTGTAGAGGCCACTACGGAGTCGGCGGCGCTCGTCCGGGTTCTGCTTCCAGTGCGGGAACTGGTCGACCTCGATCTCGATGGTCGTCGCGATGTGCTGGATGTCTATCTTGAGCCCGCCCAATGCCGGCTCTGCGCTCAGCGCCGCGTAGACGCCAAAGGCTCGATCAGACAGACCAGCCTGCTTCGCGAACTCACGCAGCCGATCCTTCTCCTCAGCAATGGCCTTGAGTTCGTCGAGAGCTGCGAGGCCGGTGACCCTGCGTTCTTCGAGGTTCTCAATGACGCGGTCTGCCTTGTCCCTGATGCTTTGGAGAACGACAGCAGCTGCGGGGTTGTCCTCCATTTCCTTCCGCAGGCCGCGCAGGAGGTTGTAGACCTTTTCCTCCGGCGGGCCGTCGTCCTTCCCCAGCGCCTCCAAGGTGTCGACGTCGAAAGTAGCGACCTTGGTGAAGCGCCCGAGGCCCTCCTGCGTCGCGCTCTCCCCGATCAGCCGCTTCGTCTTGTGCTCCAGGTCGGCGGTGAAGCCACCGGCGTCCGAATAGGCGTTGCGCACAGCGGCGTAGAGCACAGAGAGTCGCTTATACGTCGCGATGTGGTCACGCAGCTCTGCTGACGGCGAGAGGATCTCCCACAGCGACTCGATGTCGCGGTAGGCGTCGAAGAACTCCTTGCGCGCTTGCTCGGTGAGGAACTTGCCGTAGACGAGGCTCTCCAGCTGCTCATCCGCGCCCAGGCCGCTCTCGACCTGAAGGTACTCGGTCGAGGCCGCGTCGATCTTCGCGAGGAGGTCGGCCATCAGGACGTCGAGGTCTTCCAACGCGCCCTCGACATCGGCCGAGTTGAAGCGTAAGGCCTTGTGCAGTTCTTTGAGGATGCCAACGAAGTCGACGACAAGTCCGACCTTCTTCTGTACACCGTCGCTATCGACGTAGGGACGATTCACGCGCGCAAGCGCCTGGAGGAGCACGTGGTCGCGCATCGGCTTGTCGAGGTACATCGCGTACAGCACGGGTGCGTCGTAGCCGGTCAGGAGCTTGTCGGTCACGATGAGGATCTTGGGCTGCTGGTCTGCCTTCTTGAACTGGCGGCGCACCTCTTTCTCGCGGTCGTCCGAGAGTTGGAGTTCGTGGACGTCTGGTCGCTCGACGACGTCGTTGGCGTTCTTGCTGTAAACGACCTCGGACCACTCGGGGGGCAGCAGCTCATCGAGCGCTCGCTTGTACTTGGCGCACGTCTCGCGGTCGACGGCAACGAGGAAGGCCTTATACCCCAACGGGTTGACGTTCTCTCGGAAGTGGTTGACGACGAACTCGGCCACCTGCTTCACGCGGCTGTCCGCCCCAAGGAAGGTACGTAGCCCGACCGCGCGCTGGAGTACCTTGTTGAGCTCCTCGATGTCGGTGACGTCCTCGTCATTGGCGAGCGCGTAGAACTGTTCGTCGAGATCCTCGGGCGCCATCGACATGGTCGATGGAGCAAGCATGTACTTGATCGGCAGCGTGGTTTCGTCGTCGATGGACTCGATAATCGAGTACTTGTGCAGGTAGCCCTTCTCGTCCTGGCCGCCGAAGATTTGGAACGATCCCGACCCCCCGCCCTGCTTGCCCCCGACTGGGGTTCCGGTGAAGCCGATGATGGTGGAGTTCGGCACGGCGGCCATCAGGTAGGAGCCAAGGTCGGCAGCGACGGAGCGATGAGCTTCGTCGATGAACACGAAGATGTTGTCCCGGTCAGAGCTGTCCTTCCTGATCGTCTCGAATTTGTGGATCATCGACACCACGAGCCCGCGAAAGTCTGAGTCAAAGATGTCCTGCAGGTCGTCCCTGCTGTTGGCCCGTCGGACCGGGACGTCGTTGGATTGCATCTCGCCGAGGAACCTGTCGACCCACTCCTTCAGCTGGCCTTCTAGCTCAGTACGGTCGACGACAAGTATGACGGTCGCGTTCTTGAATCGGTCCTTCTGGCTCAGGATCAACTGGGCTGCGGTCAGCAAGGTAAAGGTCTTGCCGGAGCCCTGGGTGTGCCAAATCAGCCCACGGCTTTTCGTCGAGTCGGCGCAGCGATCGACAACGGCATCGACAGCTCCTCGCTGGTGCTCGCGGAGAACGGACTTCCGGGTCTCGCCGTCCTCGACGTAGAAGAGCACCCACTCCCGCAACGTGCGCAGGAACTCATGCGGCTCGAAAAACGCCTGAACCGCGTCGCGGTAGGACTCATCACTCGTGTGCTTCCATTTGAAGAGCATGCGGCGATTGACGTTCCAGGTGACGCCGTACCAGTAGTCGATCAGGTGGGTCTCGTTGTGGAGCTGCGCCTGGGTGAGGAGCTCGGGCGTCTCCTTCTCGTAGCGCCGAAGCTGGGTGACCGCCTTCGTCAGAGCGTCACGATCCTTCGGGTTCTTGTGTTCGACGACGGTCACCGGGATGCCGTTGACGACGAACATTACGTCAGCGCGGTTGCCCTTGGCGCGTGCCGGCGGTTCGATCTTCCACTCCCAGGTGACTTGCAGCGCGTTCTGGTCCGGGAAGGTGTAGTCGACGACCTGCACAGGTCGCCGTCGCTGCTCGTTCTCGTCGTTCCACTGGCGCTCGCCACGCAACCATCGGAGCACCTCGCGGTTGCCCTCGATCGTCGCCGGGAGCGCCTCAATGCTCTCGACGATTGCGCGTGCCTGATCCTCGGTCAGCCACGGGTTGAACTCCTGGAGCTTGTCCTCCAACACCTCGGAGAACAGCATGTTCGCCCGGCCGCGCCGCATCCCTTCGGCTTCCTCGGGAGTAAGTTGCTCCCATCCGACTGCCCATGCGTGCTTCACCATCGGGAACTGTACCGACTTGCCCTCAGAGATCTTGATCTGGCTCATGCGGCGCTCCCTTCGGGCGTCGGCAGCGCACTCAGATCGAGGTCGTCGACGGATATCTCGCTCGTCATAAGCTTGTGCAACAGCGACTTGAACAGCTGGTCGAGTACCTCACCCTTTCGACGATGCAGGTCGATTTTGCGCTCGAGTGCGTCCAGCACGTCGATGATCTCCCGCTGCTCGTCGGTAGTGGACGGCACCGGCACTTCGATCTTGCGCACGATGTCGAGGTTGAGGTTCTGCTGTTGTCCACCGTGGGCGAGCGACCGGATCGCTTCGTACCGCGATGTCAAGTAGTGATACAAGTAGCGAGGAAGGACGCCGTCATCCACTGGGATCATCGCCGCGCAGGCCTGGTTGCAAGATGCCTCGATACCCAGAATCCCGACCTTGCCGCGCGTCACGCCCTGTCCGTACATGGCCATCAGCAACGTGCCCGGCGGGAGCAACTTTGCGGCAGATTCAACAAGGCCCGCCTGCGTGATGTGTTCCTCCGTCCCGGTGATGACGGCGTACTTAACCTCGGTCGTCTTTACCCACGGAATGGTGCCACCCACCCAGTACGCATCGTTGCCACGCGATGGCGTGCCACCGGAGACAACCGAGAAGTGCTTGGCGATGGTGGCCAACTCCCAACTCCTGGGAAACGGACCGATCTCGGTCTCCTTCTGCGCTTCCCCCCGCAGCCCCCATGCGAATACACGCTGCATCGTCGCAGCCTTCACTTGCTCCAGCAGAGCAACCAGTTCCTCCTGCAGGACGACCGCGCGCTCGACCCGCCGGAGGAGGGCTGCAATCGATCGCTGGACCGCCATGTCCGTTGGGTAAGCGATCTCCTTCTCCTTGAGAATGGTGAAGTGTCGGTTGTAGCCTCGAGAGGGCAGGTCGATCGCGCGGCAGGCGTAGAAGAAGAACAAGGGGTCAATCAGGTCAGTCGGGCGCAGCAGCTGGGTGCCGTCAGCACCTCGAGCGAAAGGCCGGTCGAGGTACTTGAAGGTTCGGCTGTGATCGCCGAACACGATCAGTGGCAGCGGATCGTCGACGACCGCGTCAAGCAAATCCGTCCATCCCGCGATCAGCGCCTGCCCTTGGTCCACGACGGGATATGCGCCTTCGTCCTTGTAGTCCTTTGTCTGAACCTTGGCCTTCCCGGTCACAGACACCGTCGCGATGGACTCGCCAACTGTTGCCGTCTTCCACCCAGCTCTCATCGCTCGACACCTGTCACGGCGAGCGGTCTCATAAGCTTCAGCAACTCCGTGGTGAGATTGGCATCCTCGGTCGTCAACTCGTCGAGCCGCGCCAGGAGTTTCGGAAGGCCAGCATGATTCGCCGCATCCGCTTTGACTGCCCATTTGCTCGGGCTGAGGTTGTAGTCCGCGTCCGCGGCCTGCAGGAGGTCGATGACGGCGACCTCGCCCGCCACCGCCTCGCCGGCGTTGAAGAGTTGAGCGAGGTCTGCGACATCCTCGTCAGCGAGGTGGTTCTTGGGCCTGCCTTTCGTGAAGCGCTTGCTGGCATTGACGAGCGTGATCTTGCCCTTCTTGGACTCGGGCTTGCGCTTGTTGAGCACCACGATCACGCCCGCGGCGGTGGTGTTGTAGAAGAGGTTGTCCGGCATGAGGATGACACCCTCAATGAGGTCCTGGTCGACGAACCACTTGCGAATGTTGCGTTCCTTGTCCTCGTTCTTCGAGCCGGAGCCGCGAGTGACAGCGCCGGTGTCGAGAACTACTGCGGCACGCCCTCCGTCCTTGAGGACCGAAAGGGTGTGCTGCAGCCAGGCCCAGTCACCTTTACCCGAAGTCGCACCGCCATTCTTGATGAAACGGTCGTAGGGGTCGTCCTCGAAGATGCTCGCGCCAAAGGGCTGGTTCCACATCGGATTGGCGACAACGAGGTTGAACTGGTCGAGTGAGCCTGAGGGCGTACGGAACTTCGGATTGATCATGGTGTCGCCCCGTCGGAGGTCGACGTCCATGTCGTGGATGATTGCGTTCATCCGCGCGACCGCATAGCTCTCGGCTTGGAGTTCCTGCCCGTAGAGCTTCAGCGGCACCTTCGCAGTCGGATCGAGCTCGTTTGCGACGAGCTGGAGCTTGATGAGGAGCCCGGCCGATCCGCAGGCGTAGTCATGGCAGGTCTGGCCGGGTTTCGGGCGCAAGATCCGGGCCATAAGGAAGCCGACCTCGGTCGGCGTGAAGAACTCGCCCGCGCTCTGGCCGGACCCCTCGGCGAATTTGCGGAGGAGGTACTCGTAGGCACGACCGAGGAAGTCCGGTTGGACATCGGCGAGGCCAAGTCGGTAGCGGGGATCCGAGAAGGTCTCGACGACACCGTTGAGCTTGGCGGGGTTGATGTCTCGCTCGCTGTTGCGCTCGGCCGCGAAGTCGACGACGTCGATGACGCCTGCCAGCGTCGGGTTGTAGCGGACGACCGCACGCACCGCCTTGGTCAAGTGCTCTCCGATGTCGCGGGGGCGGGTCGTGCGACCGCGCTCGTCGTTCGGCCAGTCGTACTGGGCGCGGCCACTGATGACTGCCCATCGAGACTCGGGCGGGAGGTAGAAGCGGAGGAGACTATGGTCGTTGTCGGCGATCTCGACGGCTACCTCGCGGTCGCCGTACTCCTCGGCGAGGCGGTCGATCTCGTCGTCGAAGACATCGGATAGGCGCTTCAGGAACAACAACGGGAGCAGGTAGTCCTTGAACTTCGGCGCGTCCTTCTCGCCACGAATCGAGCACGCCGCGTCCCAGAGCATCTGCTCCATCGGCTTGGTGGTCGGCGTCGCCGACTTGGCCTGACGGCCGCGACGACGGGCAACAACCGCGCCGCTGGTGACCGGGGCGTCGCCGACGTCGACGCCGGCCTCTTCGGCCAGCGCAGTGATCTTGGCCAGTTGGGCCCGCTGCGGCTTGTTGGCTCCGCCCTCCCACCTGTTGACCGTGGCAAATGACATGCCGAGGCGCTCGGCTAGTTCGGCCTGGGTCAGGTCGAGTGCGGCGCGGATCGTCTGGAGTAGTAGAGGAACAGGTGCTAATTCTGTCATGTCTGCTATATTTGCACAGTGATATAGCAAGTGCAATCATGAAGCGTAGCCAATGAGGTTGTCGGTCCACGCGGTGCAACCTCGGAGAGCGCGCATGTCGGTAGCCCTCGCGGACCTTGGTCCCGCGGGCACCCAGAAGGGAGACGAATGAGTACGGAGCATGACTGCACGGGGATGCCTCGACGCGTTCTCACGATCGACGGCGGAGGCATCAAGGGTGTGTTTCCCGCGGCCTTCCTCGCCGATCTGGAGAGCGAACTCGACCAGCCACTGGCTTCGTACTTCGACCTCATCGTCGGTACGTCGACCGGTGGCATCATCACACTCGCACTCGGTCTCGGCATCCCCGCGTCGGACATCCTCCATTTCTACGAAGAGAAGGGGCCGACGATATTCAAGGGCAGCAAGCGCCTCGGACCGCTTCGCCAGCTCGTCACGGCCAAGTACGACCCCGCACCGCTGAAGGCAGCGCTGACTGAAGTATTCGGTGATCGGCGAGTCGGCGAGAGCACCACGCGGTTGGTCATCCCGGCTCTCAACCTCTCGACAGGCGAGGTCAACGTCTTCAAGACCGCCCATCACGAGCGGTTCGAACGCGACTATAAGCTTCCGGCCGTCGACCTTCCGGCCGTCGACGTGGCGATGGCGACGGCTGCCGCACCGACCTACTTCCCGACGCATCGCCTTACCAACGGGGTTCCACTGGTGGACGGCGGCACCTGGGCCAACAACCCGATGGGGACGGCGGCAGTGGAGGCGATCGGACTCCTCGGGTGGAATAAGGGGGATGTCGAGCTCCTCGGTGTCGGCTGCACGGAGGCGCCCGCCAACTTCCAGGCAAGTCGAGATCGCCGTCATGGGCTCGCCAACTACTGGGCGAAGCGCATCGTGAAGGTCTTCATGTCGGGACAATCATCCTCTTCGATCGGATCGGCCATGCTGTTGCTTGGTCACGACCACGTCGTGCGCGTCTCTCCCGTCGTTGACGAAGGGCAGTACCGGCTGGACGGCGTGGAAGGAATCCCGGAGCTCCGCGCGCTTGGTGCTGACCAGGCACGCACACAGCTGCCGTTTCTACGCGCGCGATTCTTCTCGGCGAGCGCAGCGCCGTTTGTACCGGTTCGGGCTCTCGAGAAGGAGGCGGTGGCACGATGAAGTTGATCAAGCACTTTGACGCGTTCCTCGTCAACAAGGTCAACCTCGGCGACGGCCGCATCAAGCAGCTCGACGAACGCGTCACGGCCATCACGAACTTCGTCCAGGCGGGCGACGGTGCCTTCGCGACGAACTTCATCGACATCCTTCCACAGGGCAGCTACGCCCACCGCACGATTATCAATCCGGTGCGCGCCAACGACGAGTTCGACGCCGACCTCCTGCTCGAGGTGGACGAGGTAGACGACTGGGAGGCCGAGGACTACGTCCAGGGGCTGTACACGGTCTTCCGTGACAGCTCGACGTACCGGAACATGGTCAGCCGGCATGACCGCTGCATCCGGATCGACTACGCCAACGAGTTCCACATCGACCTGGTGCCGTACATGGAACGGCACAACGCCCACTACATCACCAACCGGCTCGAGAACCAGTTCGAGCTGACGAACCCCGAGGGTTACAACAAGTGGCTCGACGAGCAGAACCGTCTCGCGAGCGGCCGTCTCGTTAAGGTCATCCGTCTCGTGAAGTACCTCCGCGATTTCAAGGACACGTTCAGCTGCAAGTCCGTCATCCTGTCCATCCTGCTCGGCAACAGTGTCAGCGACGCCGCTGCATGGGGCGACGACTCGCAGTACTCCGATGTACCGACCGCACTGAGAAGCATCGTCGGTGCGCTCGACGATTACCTGCAGGACAACGAACTCATGCCGAGCATCGACGACCCGAGCGAGCCGACCGAGAACTACAACCACCGCTGGGATCAGGACCAGTACGCCAACTTCCGCACCAAGATTCACGTATACCGCGGCTGGATCGATGAGGCGTATCTGGAAGAGGATCCGGAGGAGTCCAAGGTCAAGTGGCGTCGACTCTTCGGCAACAAGTTCGGCACCTACGACACGACCGTCAAGAAGGCATCCGAAGCGCACCTCGGTGTCGAGGGTGTCCGCAACACAGACGAGACGATCAGTGACCGCTGGGGCATCCCGATCCGGCTCGATGCACGCTATCGCGTGAACCTGACTGGTCGCGTTGCGAAGCGGCGCGGCTTTCGGGATTACGAGCTCAGCCGGTACGGGAACGTGGTGCCCGTGAAGTCAGACATTAAGTTCAGCGTGCGGCACAACGTGCCGGGGTCGGTTGAGGTCTACTGGAAGGTGCGCAACACCGGCGAGGAAGCGATCCGCGCCGATTGCATCCGAGGGCAAGTCGTGAAGGACAACGGGACGCTGACTCGGACGGAGCCGACCTCCTACCGCGGACGCCACTACGTAGAGGTGTATGTCGTGAAGGACGGCACCTGCGTCGCGATCAACCGGCAGGAGGTCCGCATCAAGTAGCGGCCTAGACAGAGACCCTCATGCCGCTCCAGCCAATCGGCTGTCGTTCGGATGACGGGTCCTGAGCCGCCGTCGGTCGACCTCGACCGTACCCACGTCGGAGTGCGAGCCATCGCGTTCGTCGACCTCGCCTTGTGGCGATGTCCGTAGAGGCGCGCAACTGCAGCAGTGCACCCCCGCCCGGAGGTGGCAAATCTGCGAGTGTCCGCGCGCCAGTTACTCTGCAGCTCGTTCGGAGGAACCACCGAATGCGCGCGCCGCCGACTCCGTGGTGGAGTTACCCAGCGCGGCCCCGTCGTCTCGGGGGAAGCAAGCCGCGGTCGCGGGCCTTCGTGATCCATCCCTGCGCGGTCGAGAGGGAGACGCCGTTGATTTCCGCCACCGTCGCGCTCGGGTTCGCAGCACCTTACTGCGTGAGCCGGCCGTGCTGCAGCGCGACCAACTCGTAGAAGTCCGGCACCTTCTTCGGGTCGCCAAAGGGCTTGAGCAGGTCGCGCTCGCTGACCTTTCGACCCGACGGCAGCACGATCTTGCCGCCGGTGATCGTCTCCGTCCGCTTCAGCGAAGAGGCGCTTGTTGATCGCGGCCTCGATGCGGGCGGTCGAGAGCTCACGCTGGAGCCGGCTTGTGATCGGGTCGCCTGGACGCCAGGGGGAGGTAGATCACGCCGGTGATGCGGATTTCCTCAGGCACGGCGAAGACCTGGCGCTGCAGGCGCAAAGGTCGGCATGCACGAGATGCCAGCCCGGCGGCGATGAGTCGAGGGGGAGCGTCATGGTCGACACCACGTGGAGGGTCGAGTACCTGAGCAGAGTCGAGGCGGCCGAGCGGTGCCGCATCCCGGTCTCGAGCTACGACAAGCTCCGCCACGACGGGATCATCCCCGAGCCCGACGCCCGAATGGGCAAGCACCTGCTCTGGAGCGCCGACACGATCGACGAGCTGCTCGCGCGGGGTGGTACGGAACACTGATGGCCGGGCGGCCGACGAAGGACACACCGTCGCGCGTTGATCCACGCACGGGCCGGCCGCTGCCCGAGGGTATCAGCTGGCGCGCCGATTGCCAGCGCTACCAGATTCGCGTCGTTGGCCCGAGCGTCGGAGGGCGGCTCCGCCGAGCGCTCCCGAACCTTCCTCACCCTCGCCGAGGCGAAACGCGAGCTCGCGAAGATGATCGCGGGTCGCAACCCGAACGGCTCGATGACGCTCGACCGGTGGTACGACAAGTACTGGCCCGCGATCGAGTCGCCCATTCGCCGGCGACGGCCCGCAGCTACGGCGTGGCCGGGCGGCTTCGCGTGAAGCCGAGCCTGGGACGGCGCCGGCTCGACGAGATCACCTCGCCCATGATCAAGTCGGCGATGGTCGCCTGGTCTGGTGTGTCATCCGCCAAGAACGACACCCTCGCCATGCTCTCGCGCCTCCTCGACGGCGCTCGCTTCTCGCGGTTCATCGACTACAACCCTGCCCGCGAGGTGAAGCGGCCGGGCATGCTCGAGTCGATCTCGCCAGTGTCGCGGGCGCTCACGCTCGCGCAGATCGCCACGCTGCTCAACCTCATTCCCGACGGCATCTACCGCCGCTACTTCGCCGCCCTCGTCTACACGGGCATGCGCGCCGGGGAGGCGACCGAGCTGCGCGTCGGCGACGTCGACTTCGTGAGCGGTGTCATCCGCGTCAGCCGATCACTGAGTCTTGGCATGCGCGGCGAGCTGATCGAGCAATCGCTCAAGAGCCACAAGCCAAGTGATGTCCCGCTGATCGATGCGTTGAGTCCGTACGCCGAAGCTGCGGCACGAGGCAAGCAGGGGAGTGACCTGCTCTTCGACGGACCCGACGGCGGGCGGCTCACGAATCACAATGCGCGTCGTGCGGTGAACTGGGAGGAGCTGCGCGAGGCGATCGGTAGACCCAACCTGCGCAACCACGATCTGCGGCACACATTCGCGACGATCCTGTTCGACGCCGGTGACACCTTGCCGGATGTCCAGGCGACCTTCGGCCGCTCGAGCCTGCAGATCACCGAGCTCTACTCACGCGCACGCGAAGGCGTCGCGCTCCGAGGCGGTGCGGCACTGACCGACGCGCTCAAGCGAGCAGACGAGAACACGGCAAGAGAGCCGACCAGGTGCCCACGAAGACCCAGAACTGGCACAACGCCGAACCCAGCGAACCTGTAATGGCACAGCCTCACCGGCGGCCTCGCGGAATGACCCGCTGAAACAAGAAAAGCACCAGTTCCGAAGAACTGATGCTTCCCAGTGGTGGCTCCGACCGGCGTCGATCCGGTGACCTTTCGATTTTCAGTCGAACGCTCTACCAACTGAGCTACAGAGCCTAGGTGACACGTCACCTTGAGAACCGGAATTGCTTCCGGCGCTCAGAGCGACCCTGACGGGACTTGAACCCGCGACCTCCGCCGTGACAGGGCGGCGCGCTAACCAACTGCGCTACAGGGCCTTGCTTTGCGGTATCTCTACCGCGTTTTTTTCAAGGCTTCCAGCTTACCAGACTTTTTCGGTCCGATTTACCACTTGCCTTGCGTACCCCCAACGGGATTCGAACCCGTGCCGCCGCCGTGAAAGGGCGGTGTCCTAGGCCGCTAGACGATGGGGGCCTGAACTCAATTCGGATTTCGCAGCAGAACACAACGCTTTATGCGTTCTTTTCCGCTCTCGCTCGTCCGAACTGGACTCTAAAACTTTAGAGCATAGATACCCGGATTCCAAAATCGAGGGCCGTGTGACCTCCGACACGCACTCGCGAATCACTCCCCGGCGACTACCCGACGCCACCGGGAACGTACTCGAACAGGTCCCCTACCTGACACTCGAGGACCCCGCAAATGGCTGACAGCGTAGAGAAGCGGATCGCCCTGGCGCGGTCATTCTTCAGGACGGACAGATTCACCAGGCTCACCCCAACCCGTCGGCTGAGCTCGGTCAGGGTCATCCCCCGCTGCTCCAGCAGCTCATCCAGCTTGCAGTGGATGGCAAGGTCTTCCTCGGCCGGCATCAGACCAGGCCCTCCACATCGCGCTGCAACCGCCGCCCAAACTGGAAAACCCCGGCGAACAGCAGCAGGGCAATCCCGGCCACAAGGGGTGTGGGATTAAAACCCGACACATACAGCAGGGTCTCGCCCGGGGTTGCCGGAGCCAGGCCGACGTATTCAGCGAGCCGGTTGCGGGCCGTTGAGTCCATGATTTGGCCAGCGCTCCCGGCAATCGCCAGAACCCCTCCGGCAGTTCCCAACACCACCGCGGTACCGCGGGCGAAAAGAACCGCATTCGCCAGCCTGTGGGCCAGCAGGACCAGCAGAGACGCCACCGCCAGGATCGCCAACTGATTGAACACGGCAGACCAGCCCAGCAGAGCTGCCTCATTTTCCGGGAGCCTTGGCACGCTGACTTCAACTTGGGACGTCCGCCCCGCGGCCCCGAATCCCAGATCGCGTATTTCCTGCAGCGCTGGATCCACCGGCAGCCTCAGCACAACCTCGCCGGAGTTTCCGATGATCGAGACCACCGTGAAACCCGTGGTCACCAAGGCCACAGCGAAAGCGATCACCATCAGGACCACCGAATCAGCCCTCGAGACCACTTTGACGCGAGCCAAAGAGTCGCTGACGTTTCTTCGCAAGCCCATGATTAACCCCCAATTTATCGATATTCGTTATTACCGTTAATCGATAAGCTACGGCAGCAGCCTGCGGGCGTCAAACATTGGCAGTTTCTTGTGGGGACGCGTCCGAAATCCGCCAGCCGCGAACCTCAGGACCGGGCTAGATTTGCCCTATGACAACCACCACCCCGGCCGAACCAGGCCAGCCGTCACCCGGCATCCGGCAGCGCACCACCCCAGCGCCAGGAGCCCCCATCAGCAAGGCCGGCATCGCAGCTGTGGCCATCACCGTGGTTCTCTGGGCCTCTGCGTTCGTGGGTATCCGCGCCGTCGGCCCAAGTTTCTCCCCCGGTTCCCTGACGCTCGGACGTTTGGCGGTTGCCGCCGTCGTTCTTGGAATTGTGGTGCTGCCGACCCTGAAGGTGTGGCCGCGCGGACGCGAGTGGTTGCCGATCGCCGCCTACGGCGTGATGTGGTTCGCCGGCTACAACGTTGCCCTGAACGCCGCAGAACACCTGCTCGACGCAGGAACGAGCGCCATGCTCATCAATGTCTCGCCGATCCTGATCGCCGTTCTGGCCGGCGTAATCCTGAAGGAAGGCTTTCCGCGGTGGCTGCTGATCGGCAGCGCGGTGGCCTTCGGCGGAGTGGCGATGATCGCCTTGGGCTCGGGCCAACGCTCGACGGCGGATGTCACCGGGGTCCTGCTGTGCTTGCTTGCCGCCGTGCTCGCCTCGGTGAGCGCGATCCTGCAGAAGCCGGTACTGCGGAAGTTCACCGCGGGGCAGGCGACCTGGTTCGGCATCATGGTCGGCACGCTCTGCTGCCTGCCGTGGACCGGACAACTCATCAGCGAGGTCCAAGCGGCTCCCATGCCGGCGACGCTGGGGATGGTGTACTTGGGCATCTTTCCCACAGCCATCGCCTTCACTACATGGGCTTATGCGCTGTCCCTGATTTCGGCAGGGAAGCTGGCCGCTACCACCTACCTGGTTCCCGGAACCACGATCCTGATTTCGTGGGCCGTGCTGCAGGAAATCCCCAGCATCTGGGGCTTGGTCGGCGGCGCGGTGTGCCTGGGAGGGGTTGCACTGACGCGGCGCAACCCCCGGCCGCGCACATCATACTGAACCGGTGAACTAGCGGGCCATACCGGCCAGGAGTTCACGGTGCGTTGGCGGATTTGCTCCGGGCCGGCCCACCGTGATGGATGCGGCCATGGACGCAGTGGTGCCGATCCGTTCAAGCACGGTGGGTGCCAGCCCGTCGCTGCCGCGCAGCAGCAGACCCATGATGAGGGCCGACATATAGGAATCGCCGGCGCCAATGGTGTCAGCCACGGAAGACGGAATTGCAGGAACGTTGAGCTGCATGCGCGGGGCGGCCATCAGGGAACCCCTGGATCCCTGCGTCACCACTGCCAGCCCGGTCCCGAGCGACAGCAGGTGGTTCGCAGTGTCTTCCAGGTCCTTCCCCGGGTAGAGCCAGCGTGCGTCGTCGTCGCTCATCTTGACCACGTCGGTGAGCGGCACGAGTTCTTCAAACAGCGCCAGCGCCTCGTGGTGGCTGCCCAGCAGGTCCGTGCGGATGTTGGGATCGTAGGTGACCATGCAGCCGCCCTGAGCTTGTTCCAACAGGCTGCGGACCACCGACGCACCAGGCTGCAGGAAAGTCGCGATCGAGCCCGTGTGCAGGATCCGAGGAGCGTATGGCAGCGTCAGCGGGGCAAGCGCCCAGTCAATCTCGAACGTATATTCAGCGGACCCGTCCGCAGCGATACTGGCCGTCGCCGTCGCTGTTTTGCCCAGGGATTTGGATCCCGGCAGCAGCACCACGCCGGCGCTCTGCAGGTGCGCGGCGATCGCATCGCCCCGCTCGTCGCGGCCGATCGCGGTCAGGAGCCCCGTCTTGACGTCCAGCCGGCCCAGGCCGTAGGCGACGTTGGCCGGCGAACCGCCGGGGTACTCGGTCTGGCCGTCGGGAGACTGCACGATGTCGATAAGGGCTTCACCCACCACGACGACGTCGAGGGGCTCAGGCGCGGTGTTGGCAGTGGCGGTCATGCGGTTCCTGTTCGTTGGGTGGGGAGGTGCTGGAGATGGGCCACGGAGTGCCGTTCAACCAAAGGACATTCGAACAATTCAGTGTGGCCCGGGGCAGCGTTGCCGGCGAGGATCAGCTCCACGGCGCGCCGCCCCATGTCCACAAAGGGAAGCTTCAGGGTGGTCAGGCCCGGCCGGAGATACGGCGCCAGGGACTCCTGGTTGTCGAAGCCGACCACGGACACATCGTCGGGAACGGACAGCCCCAGCGAAGCCAGCGCCTGGTAGGCGCCCCACGCGGTCCTGTCGTTGCCACAAAATAGCGCTGTGGGAGGTTTCGGGCCCGTCATGAGCGCGAGGGTGTTCCGGTACCCCCCGTCTTCGTGGCCGTCGCCCGGGCGGTGGAGGTCGTCGTCGTAATCCACGCCCGCCTCAGCCAGGGCGCGCCGGTACCCTTCAAGACGCCCGACGACGGCCGGCAGCCCCTCCTCGACGTCACCTATATTGATAAAGCCGATCCGCCGGTGGCCTGCGTCGATGAGCCGCCTGGTGGCGGTGTAGCCGCCCAGCTCTTCCGACGGCGCGATGCTGGGAAAGGTGCGGCTTCTGTCCCGGGCATTAAGCACGACGGCGGGAACCTCACCCAGGACGTCGGGGACGTCCACCACCTGGTGATACATGGACGCATAAACCACCCCGGCCACCTTGTGGGACAGCATGGCCTCCAGGGACGCTTCCTCCAGTCGCTGGTCTCCCCCGGTGTTGACGGTGAGCAGCAGCATGCCGGCCTCCCATGCCCTGGCCTGCGCGCCTTCGATGATCTTGCCGGCGAACGGAGCCGTGGCCACATGGTCGCCCACGAAGCCGATCATGCCGGCCACGCCGTCCCGCAGCACCTTGGCGTGGGCGTTGGTGCGGTACCCCAAATGGCGGGCGGCATCGTGAACCCGCTGACGGGTGTCCTCGGAAAACCTTCCGCCGCCGGCATCATTGAGCACCAGGGAGACCGTGGCCTGCGAGACGCCCGCAGCGGCAGCGACATCGTGCATCGTGGGGCCGTGCCGGGTACCGGGGCGCGTCATGCGGGACCTGTCTGTGAGCGGAATGAAAGAGGCAGTTATACGAATAACCAAACCCGGAAAACTGTATCTCCCATCACAACCAGCGTCAACGCCCCGCCAGCGGACTAAAGTCGGATTATGCCCGCGAACCTTCCTCCCGGCCTGCCGATTGTTCCTGACGGTGAGCGCCCCTCATCACCCCTCGCCGGGCCGATCTCCGAGCGAAACGCCGTCCACAGCCCCGTGGAAGAAGTGGGCCAGCCTGCAGGGGCACCCTTCGAGATGTCTCCGGAGGAGTTCGAGGAAGCCGTGAGCGATGCGCTCCAGCTCATTCCGCCCAAAGCTGCCAGTGCCATGGACAACGTGGCGATCTTCATCGAAGACGACTACACCCCGCAACCGGGCGAGGACCCCGACACTGTCCTCCTGGGACTCTACGAAGGCGTGCCCTTGACCGAGCGGGACTCGTGGTGGGACGCAGGATCCCTGCCGGACCGCATCACCATTTTCCGCCAGCCGATCCTCGATATCTGCACGTCCCGGCAGGAAGTGATCGACGAAGTCGCCATCACCGTGGTCCATGAGATCGCCCACCACTTTGGAATCGACGACGACCGCCTGCACGAGCTGGGCTGGGGCTAGCCTTGTAGTCATGGGGCACGACCACAACCACTCGCACGGACTCACAGCTACCGGCAAGCACCGGAAGAGACTGGTGGCCGTCCTTGTCATCACCCTGGGCGTCGTGGGCATCCAGGTAGTGGGTGCTTTCCTTTCCGGTTCGCTCGCCCTGTTGGCCGATGCAGGCCATATGCTCTCGGACGCCGCCGGGGTCTTCATTGCGCTGATGGCAGCGTGGATCGCCACCCGGCCCGCCAGCGACCAGCGCACCTACGGCTACCAGAGGGCGGAAGTCCTGGCAGCGCTGGCCAACGCGTTGATCCTCATCGTCATCGCCGTGGTGATCATGATCGAAGCCATCCGCCGTTTTGGGCAGACGCCCGAAATCCACACGGACGTCATGCTGTGGGCAGCGATCGTGGGCGCCGCAGCCAACCTCATTTCGTTGCTCATCCTTCAGGGTGCGCAAAAGGAAAGCCTCAACGTCCGTGGTGCCTACCTGGAAGTCCTGGGCGACCTCCTCGGTTCGCTGGCCGTGATTGCGGCTGCGATCGTCATCATGACCACCGGATTCACGGCAGCGGACCCCATTGCATCGGTGGTGATAGCGCTGATGATCATTCCCCGGGCCTGGCACCTGCTCCGCGATGTGGTGGATGTTCTCCTCGAGGCGACCCCCAAGGGGATCGAAGTCACCATGATCCGGGAACACATTCTGGCCGTCGAGGGCGTGGTGGACGCGCACGACATCCATATCTGGACCATTACGTCCGGTGTTCCGGTCTTTTCAGCACACGTGGTGGTTGAAGACGAGGTGCTCAATGCGACGGGTGCTGACAGCATCCTGGACCAGTTGGGCTCATGCCTTGGCCGGCATTTCGACACCGACCACTGCACGTTCCAGCTGGAGCCCGTCAGCCACTCGGAGCACGAATCCCACCAGCACGCCTAGGCTTCAGCGGCTGGAACCACTGTCCCGGCGGCTCCGTCCACAGTAATGGCCTGGCCGGTTTCCAGGCGTAGCGTGGCATCAGGAACACCCACGACTGCGGGGATTCCGTACTCGCGGGCCACCACTGCCCCGTGCGAGTTGGGGCCACCCATTTCCATGACCAGCCCGCCCGCCGTGAGGAAGAGCGGCGTCCACCCCGGGTCTGTTGAGGGGGCCACCAGGATCTCGCCGGGCTCCAGGTGGGCTCCCACGGGATCCATGATGACCCTTGCCCGCGCCGTCACTACCCCCGCCGACGCCGGGCTTCCGGCAAGGGCACCAGGCGACAGGTCCTTGGCGGCCAACTGGCCTGTTGCCTCGGGTTCGGTGCCGTCAGAGAGCAGGACCCGCGGAATATGCCGGCGGCGCAGCTCCTGCTGGTAGGCCTCGCGCCGCTGTGCCACCGTGGACTGGAAACTCCTTCCGGACAACGCGAGATCGACGTCGTCAAACTCAAGGAAGAAGATGTCCTCCGGCGCGTCAATCCGGCCGTCCCGCGCGAGGTCCTCACCAACCACGAGCAACTGCCTGCGTGCCGCCGCCAAGCCGAGAACCAGGTTGTACTTGGGCAACTCCCGCAGCCCGGCAAACCGGCGTGTTCGGTCCAGGGCTGTTTTGACGAGTGCCGCATGCACCGGGCTCTTGGTCCTGGCACGGGCCACGAGCCTTGTTACCTGTTTTTCGGCCTCCCGTGCGGCGTGCTCGAACTGCCGGTCGGGGTCCCCGGGCGTTGGCGCCTCCTGGGGCGGGATTCCCGGTTCCAAGCGTCCTTCCAGGCGTCCTGGAGATTCCAGCCTGAGGTAGTTGGCCACTACGCCCAGGATATGGGTCGGGTCCTCGGACCAGCGCGGCATGCCGAGGTCGATCTCAGCCACTGCACGGTGTCCGTAGGCGGTCAGGAATTTTTCCACACCGGACTGGGCACGGGGAGGGAGGGTTCCAGCCACGCAGGCCGCTCCCAGTTCCCCTGCACTGTGTGTCCGGAAGTAATCGGCGGCTTCGGGGTCCTCCCGGATTTCCGCGGCCAAGCTCCAAAGCTCCAGGTCCATCTCCGTGGTGACATTGTTGGGTAGCCCCCGGATCACGGTTTGGAGCTCGTTGTAGGACACGTCCGGACCGAGCAACTTCCTGACCATCAGCAGCATGCCGAAGCCGAGGGCCGGCAGCGGAAGGATTTGTGGCACGGTGGCAAAAATCTGCCGGCCGAGGATCTGCTCCGCATGGCCCAGGCGCTCACGGCTCGTGGCAGCGCCGGAAAGTTCCAGTGAGTCCCTGAGGTGCCTGCTGAGCTTGCCCACGCGATCCATGGCGGCATCCGGACGGAAAAGGCCGCGAAGCGCGGTCTCCGGCACCCTGTACCTGGCAACCACCGGAGCCACATGCCGGAGGAGCTTCAGCGGGGTTTTGTTGGTTATGGAGAACCGTGGATCTTCCGTAAGCCCCCGGATCAGCGCCGCGGAGCGGGCCTCCATGATGTCGAAGACGCGCGGCACGATGGACCGGCCCACCCGGCTGCGCACAACGGACGTGAGATCGAAGAAGATCCGCTGCCCGGCCTCGTAGTACGGCGAAGGACCGGAACGCGGATGGGGAACGTCGAAACCGGCAGTCCGGGCAACGCAGGAAGCGATCAGCCGTATCCCGGCCAGTCCCATGGGTGTCAGGGGACGGGTCAGTCCCTGTGCGAGGCTGAAGTTCAGGAAAGCGTGCTCTCCAGGGGTGCCTGGCTTCCTGGTGAACAGTGGATACAGCGTGGTGATGGGCCTTGCCTGCGTCAGCCACAAGGTGCCGGTTTTGTCGATGGCCCATTCCGTGTCCTGCGGGGCAGAGTAGTGCTCCTCCACCCGTTGCCCCAGCAGCGCCAGCTCCTGGATCCGGGAGTCACTGAGGCACTGTTGGGGAGCGTTGTCTGGCAGGGCGGCCTCGATCCGTTCCGTGCCGCCGCCGGGTACCGACCGGATTTCCACCCGACGATCACCGAGGGTCCGTTTGAGGATGCTCCGGGTTTGGACATCGACGATGTACTGGTCCGGATTGACCGCTCCCGACACCACGGCCTCGCCGAGCCCGGGGCTTGCGTCGATGACTGCCTCCCGCCGGCGGCCTGTCACCGGGTTGGCAGTGAACATCACCCCGGCGGCCGCGGAGTCGATCATTTGCTGCACCACCACCGCGAGGGTCACCGTTGAGTGGCTGATTCCGTTGGTGGTCCTGTAGCTCACGGCCCGGTCGGTCCACAGCGAAGCCCAGCATCTGCTCACTGCATCAACGACGTTGTCCACCCCCACGACGTTCAGGAACGTGTCCTGCTGGCCGGCGAAGCTCGCGAACGGCAAATCTTCCGCTGTGGCCGAGGAACGGACCGCGACAGGAGCGTCTCCGCCCAGGGCCAGATAGGAACTTCGCAGTTCGGCGACCACATCAGGAGGGATTCCCGCCTCCCGTATCTGCGATCGCGCGCGGGCCGCCAAGGAGTTCAGTTCGGCTGTGGCCCGCCGGCCGGACATGGACTGCTGGCCGGACATGGAGTTAGCCGCAGCATCCAAGGCCTCAAGAACATCCTCCAGGCCGGTGGACGCGAGGGAATGCCTGTACGCGGCTGTCGTCAGGCAAAACCCTGAAGGCACGGGGAACCCGGCGGCAAGCAACTCCCCCAGGTTTGCCGCCTTGCCTCCGACTTCTGCGAGCATCCCAGCCCGGATCCGGTCCAGCGGCACAACGTACGTGCGTCCACCAGTTGTTGGTTGCCGGTTCCGTTCCTGGCTGCTCATGTGAAGGGCGGCGCTGCTTTAGGCTGTGCCAAGCATGGGACCGAACTTGGCGCGGTCGGCGAGCCTGGGATCTTCCCTGTCCGGAACCACCAGCACGGGCCCCTTGGCATGGTGCAGGACGCCGTCCGAAGTGGAGCCCAGAAGCATGCCGGCAAATCCACCCCGTCCGCGGGTGCCCAGGACCACCAGCTCAACACTGCGGCTGGCCTCCACCAGGACGTCAACGGGTGCGCCGTCCCGGAGGTCCGTCTCCACGGTCAGCCGGGGGAAGTGGCTCCGCAGCCACGCTACCCCAGCGTCCAGTTGCACCTTGATGTCCGCGAAGAGGGCATCGCGATCAAGCGGCGCAGGCACCCAGGCCAGCGATCCGCTGTACTGCGGAACTGCGCAAATGACGCGGAGGCTGGCGCCCATCCGCTCCGCTTGTTCAGCGGCTTCCAAAACCGCGACCCGCGCCTGCTCCGAACCATCCACGCCCACGACGACCACATTCTCCACCGTCCGCGGACCGGCCTTGGCGTGTTCGGCCTTGATGTGTTTGTCCTCGGTGTTCTCGCCCAAGCGGTCCGCGCAGTAGAGCGGCACAGTAACGGTAGGGCATTTGGCATGGGCAGGCAGCGCGCTGCTCACGGAGCCCAGGAGGCGCCCGACGAACCCGCCACGCCCACGGCTTCCGAAGACCAGCAGCTCCGCCTCCGCGGACAGGTCCAGCAGGACACCGGCCGCGTCTCCGTTCTCAACGGAAGCGTCGACATCGATGGAGTAGCCGGAAACCTTGTCCATGGCCTGTTTGACGATCGCCTCGGCACCCTCCCGGATCACGGAGTCGTCCACTGTGGCGTATCCGCCGTCCAAGCCCGAAGCAGCAAAGATCGGCACCGAGTAGGCGGTGACGATGTGGAGCGGGCGCTGCCGGCGTTCAGCTTCCCGGGCGGCCCAGACCAAGGCGCATTGACCGTGCTCCGAACCATCCACGCCGACGACGATTCCTCCGGGTGCTGCCACCGGGTCCTCACCGTCCCGGGTGTGGTCAACGTGTCTGCCGTGCTGGTCCATTGGGGGCCTGCCTCTCCACCTGCTGCTTGATGTTCCGGCCATTCTGCCAGAGGTTCCAGCTATCGATGGACCTCGTGACAGGCTTGCCTGCGGCCGGGGCCGGGGAAGCCCTTGGGATTCCCCTTCCAATCCCAACTATTCTCGGTTGGCATGGCCGAATCAAGGCGACGTTGGGCTATGTGCATAACGGTCCGGGCTCGGTTTCGGGGTCCAGCCAGTGCCCGCAGCCAGGCTCCTTGATGCGGCCAAAATGACCACAAAAAACACGCTGTAGCGGAGGCTATCCACGACACAAAAAGTTGGGTAATGTTCGAGTCACCGAATGGCCGGCAAGCGTGTTCCAGCACACATACCGGCCATTTACTTGCGACCGCTTGGGGACCCGGACGCAACCCATGCGATGCCCGCGGGCGCACAGTCAAGGAGGAACCAAGCAGTGCACCTCACGCCTGATTCCGGCACGGAACGGACCACCACCGTGGTCATCGGCGCCGGGCTTTCCGGGTTGGCTGTGGCCAGCGAACTGAGCCGTCATGGCGTTGGCTCGATCGTGGTGGACAGTCTCATGGGAACACCTTCCCCGGCAACGGCGTCCCTTCATACCGGCATGCTGCCCCGCTGCGATGTTTCCGACCCCGCTGCCATGCAGGAACGCAACGAAATCCTCCGGCACTTGCGCAACTACGCAGCGAGCCATCACTTGGATGTCCGCAGCACTACCCGCGCCGTGCGCCTCGATTTCCTGGGCAGCGAGCCACAGGCGGCCTATGGCCACGTGGCGGACCTTGGCAGCACCCGCACCGGCCTATCCCCGGTGGAAACCCGGAAATGGGCGGTCCACACCCCGGACGGCATCCTGCTGGCCGACCACATCGTGGTCACGCGCTGCGCCCAGAGCCAGTTGCGCAGGATGCTCGCGGACCTTGGAATCAGCATCGGCCAGAACCTCGTGGCTGCCATGCGGGCGGTAGGCATGCACCTGGTGGGCGTGGGCGAACTCGTGACCCCCACCCCCAAGGAAGTACTTCGGCAGGCCAAAGCCGTGGGCCAGGCCATCTCGGCAAGGGTGGCCCTTCCGGCCTCACCGGGCGTTGCCCTCGCCTGAAACGCCTTCCAACCAGACACCAAAAGCCGGCACCCTCGGGACGTTGAGTCCCGGAGATGCCGGCTTTTGGGTGAAGCGTGAGGCTTAGGCGCCTGCGCGTACGTAGGTCAGGGGACCCGTTGCGGTCAGCCAGCTGATGGGGTGGATGCCCGTCTGGTTGCCGTTGATGCCACCGCTGATGGCCTGGCCGTTGCCGATGTAGATGGCAACGTGGCCGGACTGGACGATCATGTCGCCCGGCTGCGGGTCGCTGACTACCTTGCCGTAGTTCAGGAACTGCATGGGAGCGAGATCGCCAACCCGGATACCTGCAGAGCCGAGGGCCTTTTCAACCATGGCGGTGCAGTCCTGGAAGATGCCGATCTGCGCGTAGGCCGAGGCAACCATGGCGGCGTTGACGCCACCGGCGGCCGGAGCTGCGGCAGCAGGAGCGGCAGGAGCCGGAGCGGTTGCAGTGGCGGTAGCCGTGGCCTTGGCCGGGGCGGCAGCGGTGGCGGCTGCAGCCTTCTTGGGTGCCGGCGCAGGAGCCGGTGCCGGCTTTTCGATGACCGGTGCTGCTACGGAAGCAACCGCCGGACGCTCGAAGTTGACGGTAGCCGTTGCAGCGGCGGTGACAACCTTGTTGGGAGCCTCGGAAACCGTCTGCGCCACCGTGGCGGGGCTGGAGTCGCGCTCCACCGGTGCCTGTGCCGGGGTTTCCGCGGCGTGGGCGGCGATGGAACCGGTCAGGACCAGGCCCGACGCGGCGGCGATAACAGCAGCCTGGCGGCCTGCGCCCGATGCGTTGCTGGCAACAGCCTTGGAGATTGAGATGAACGGATTGGGACGTACGCTGTCCGCCTTACGACGGCCGCGAAGAATGCGTGAAGACATGAAAAAGCCTCTCCCGATGCCTGCGAGGTTAGCTGTCGGATTCGGATGGGAGTCACCCGGCCACTGTCTCCCGCCATGCAGCGGAAGCTTCGTGACTTCACCCCAAGGTCAGCTTCAAAAGCTGACCAAAATGGGTTCCCCGTCTCTGCCGTAGGTATGTCTGCGAACGGATTCCGGCCTGCGGCAGAGCTAGGCAATCAGGCCGGAAGTGCCCCGTACATGGGTCGGGCACAGGTACTACCGTACGCGATGATCACACCAAAGTCACATTTGAGTAACGAGAAGTTTGGTTTTGGCGTGTCGCAGTAACCGATCCGAGACCTTCGACGCTAAGTAGAAAACCCCGTTATTCCGCGGATTTTTCGGCATCGGCGCCGTCGGTGGCCGCCAACTTCCGACGCGCCGTAACGGCCAGGAAGATCACGAGGCCAACCGCAACAACAGCCAGCCCGACGATGCTCCAGGGAAACGGGTGGGACTCCGCCGCCGGGGCAGCCTCGTTGCCGCCGGTACCAGGTGCTGACGTGCCTGCCGAAGGGACCGACGCCGCCGGTGCTGACGCCGACGGTGACGCCGCCGCCGAGCCGCCGGCCGCCGTCGTACTTCCGCTGGCGGCCGTGAAGGAAAAGGTGCCCTCGATCGGGTGGGAGTCGGAACTGACCACGCGCCACGTGACCGTGTATTGGCCAGCCGGCGCGCCGGGGCGAAGCTTCTGCACCGCTTGGTTGTCGATGATTTCGACGGCGCCATCCGCCCAGTTCTCGCCACCGGAAGTCACCGTTACGCCCGAGCCGATAGCCAGGGGGCGGTTGTTGAAGGTGATGGAGACCGACGCCGGGACCTCGGCAACGCTGGCACCGTTCGCCGGAGCGGTGGACTCGGCGACGTCGTGCGCGGATGCCGGAGCAGCACCGAACAGCACTGCGGCGGTGAAGGCCACAGCAGCAACGACGGCGGCCAGAAGGGGGCGGATGGTACGCATGGGGCGGTTTCTCCTAGTGTTGGCTTCCTTACAGACTAGGCGAATCGTCCGGGCCGGCCGCATCCGCGGCATAGGATTTGAGAGCACACTCACCCAATCCCCGGAGACCTTCATGCTTAAACAAGGTTCTGCCATCGACCGTTACTTCAAGATCTCTGAACGAGGCTCCACGTACTCACGCGAGATCCGCGGCGGCTTTGCGACGTTCTTCGCCATGAGCTACATCGTTGTCCTGAACCCCCTGATCCTCTCCGGAGCGGACTCCAGCGGCGAATCACTCGGCTTTACTGCCGTGGCAGCTACCACCGCATTCGTCGCGGGCATCCTGACCATCCTCATGGGTGCGTGGGCAAAGCACCCGTTTGCCGTGGCAACCGGCCTTGGCGTCAACGCCTTCGTGGCCGTCACCGTGGCCTCGCACCCGGAACTGACCTGGCCGGACATGATGGGCCTGGTGGTGCTCTCCGGCGTGACCATGCTGATCCTGGTGCTCACCGGATTCCGCACCGCCGTGTTCAAGGCTGTCCCGGAGGCGCTGAAGACCGCGATCGTGGTGGGCATTGGCCTGTTCATTGCTTTGATCGGCCTGGTGAACGCCGGCTTCGTGCGCCGCATCCCGGACGCCGCCGGCACCACTGTGCCCCTTGGATTGGGTGTTGAAGGCAAGCTCATGGGCTGGCCCACCCTGGTGTTCGCCGTCGGGTTGCTGCTGACCATCGCCCTGGTAGTCCGCAAGGTCCGTGGCGCGATCCTCATCGGCATCGTCGCATCCACCGCACTGGCCGCCATCCTCGAGTTCACGCTCCACATCGGCCCCAGTGTGGACGGCGACACCGTGAACCCGCGCGGCTGGTCCCTGGTGGCCCCTACCCTGTCCGAATGGGGCGCACCCGATCTCTCACTGATCGGCAAAGCCAACCCGTTCGGTGCCTTTGAGCACTTGGGCTTCATCGCAGCGGCGCTGCTGGCGTTCGTGATCCTGCTGAGCATCTTCTTCGACGCCATGGGCACCATGGTGGGCCTGGCCAACGAGGCCGGGACCGTCGACGAAAAGGGCAACATCCCCAACGTTGACCGTGTGCTTCAGGTTGACGCCCTCGGCGCGATCGTGGGTGGCGGTTCGTCCGTGTCCTCCAACCAGATCTTCGTGGAGTCCGGCGCCGGCATCGGCGAAGGTGCACGCACCGGCCTCGCCTCGATCGTGACCGGCATCCTCTTCCTGGTGGCCATGTTCTTCACGCCGCTGATCAACCTGGTTCCGTTCGAAGCCGTCGCCCCCGCACTGGTGGTGGTGGGCTTCATGATGGTCTCCCAGGTGGGCAAGATCGACTGGCAGGACTGGGGCGTGGGCATCCCGGCCTTCCTGACCATCGCCCTCATGCCGTTCACGTACTCGATTGCCAACGGCCTGGGCGCCGGATTCATCTCCTACGTCCTGATCCGCACGTTCCAGGGCCGTGCCCGCGAAGTCCACCCGCTGATGTGGGCCGTGGCCGCCGCCTTCCTGTTGTTCTTTGGCATTGGCACCGTGGAGGAGCTGCTCGGGGTCAAATAGCTCCCCGCCGAGATGGCATTTGGTGACAATGTTGGGCTCCGGCATTGTCATCAAATGCCATGTCGCGGTGATGTCCGGGCCTGGATGTCCGGCATTTCAGACACTCCGGACCCGGAACTGCTGGCTTTGGCCGTCCGGGTCCGGTCTGCTTTAAGCATGGAAACAAGCGCCCTCACCGTAGACGTCACTCCCACCCCGTGGACCGGCCGTTTCGACGGCGACGGCGCCGAGCACCGCCGGTGGTGGCAGGCTGTGGCTCCCCACACCCCGGAAACGTCCGCAGGGGCCCTGCGTCCCGCCGTCGTGCTTGGTTTTTGCAGTGACGCCGGCGTCCGCCGCAACAAGGGCCGGGTAGGTGCCTCAGCGGCGCCGGCCGCGATCCGTTCGGCACTGGGTCCGCTGGCGTTCCATCTGGACCGCGACCTCTTCGACGCCGGCGACGTCGTGGTGGAAGGCGACGCCCTGGAGGCGGGCCAGGAGCGTGCCGGGCGCGCCATTTCGGCACTGCTCGACGGCGGAAACCTCACCGTGGTGCTGGGCGGCGGACACGAGACCGCGTTCGCCAGTTACCTGGGCGTTGCGGGATCTGACGCCGTGCGCAGTGGCAAGCGGCTGGGCGTGCTGAACCTCGATGCCCACTTCGACCTGCGGGATGAGCCCACTCCGAGTTCGGGTACGCCGTTCCTCCAGATGTCCCGGGAGGAAGCCGCCGCCGGGCGCGAACTGCAGTACGCCGTCGTCGGTATTTCGGAACCCAACAACACGCGGACGCTGTTCGACACCGCTGACCGGCTCGGCGTGAAATACCTGCTGGACGAGGACTGCTCCGCGGAACGGGTGGAGGTTTTTGTTGCGGATTTCCTTGCCGGCGTGGACGTACTTTATCTGACGATCGACCTCGACGTGCTGCCGGCCTCGGTAGCTCCCGGGGTGAGTGCGCCGGCGGCGTACGGCGTGCCATTGCCGGTGATCAACGCAATATGCCGCCAAGTTGCTGCCAGTGGAAAGCTGCTGCACCTGGATGTGGCAGAACTGAACCCGGAGTTCGACATCGATTCCCGGACGGCCAAGGTTGCAGCGAGGCTGGTGAACACGCTCCTCGCGTGAGCCCTGTTCATCGGCGTCTTTCTCCGCATAGCCTGTGTGGAGGAAAGGATGGCGATGCGCACTGCTCCTGTGCAGGACAAGTGGGCCTGGGCGGCTGGTGTGATCGCTGTTGCCCTGGGACTGGCAGCCCACGTGGCTGCCGGTGGCGCTCCCCCGGCCCTGCCCCTGCTGCTGGCCCTCCTTGCGCTCACCTGCCTCGCAGCGCAACTGGTTACCCGTTGGGTCCATGGCCCCCTGTTGCTGCTGCTGTTCTCCGGCGTGGCGCAGCAACTCCTGCACTTCGGGCTGGATGCCTTTGGCGGATACGTGCCCGGCGGCGGACTCTTCGGGCATCTGCACGGTGGCAATCAGCCCCTGGACGTTCCTGCGGATAGCAGCGCCGCGTCCGAAGGATCCGTGCACCTGATGCTCTACACGCACGTTGCCGCAGCCATCCTTACCCTGCTGCTGGCCTCCAGCGCGTGGAAGCTGGCCCGTCTGGCAGCCCGGAGCTGGACCGGGACCCGGCCGTCACAGGCCGCCACCCACGGAAACACCACGTAGCCCAACCGGGACACACTCCGTAGCCCCGGGAAAGATTCCGTAGCCCCGGGACCACCGGGGAAAAGAACTTTGTCCGGCACTTGCCACCGCGCCTAGGGTCGTTGGCACGTGGTGTACCCAAGAGGCCAGGGAGCTGCCTGCAAAGCAGCGCACGCGGGTTCGAATCCCGTCACCACGTCTCTGGCCCCCGCGAGATGGCATTAGATCACAATGTTTGGCTCAAACATTGGTATTAAATGCCATCTCGCGGCGATGATAGAGGGAGGCGCAGGGACTCTCCAAGCCGCACCAGCACGGCCCCTCCCTGGACCGCCGGAGGCAGCGGAGGCGCAGTGGCATGTCACCAGGGATCGGGCCGGCCGATGATTTCCTGACCGACTACTACGAGCACGTATCCGATGACGACGTCCGCAACTGCACGCCCGAAACCCTCCTGGAACGGGCACGCTACCACCGTTCGTTGGCAGAGCGGCGTGAGCCCGGCCAGTCCGTGGTGGGCATCCTGCACGAGACCAACGCCAGCGTGGTAGCCATTGTCACCGATGATCTCCCCTACCTCCTTCCGTCCGTCACCGCCGAAATCGCCCGTGATGCCTCCTCCATCCGGCTCCTCGTCCACCCCACCTTTACGGTCAGGCGCGACCCCGCCACCAACCGCCTTACCCACATCCGCCGGGGACCGCACCGCACGGGGCTCCCAGCCGCCGTCGGGCCTTCCTCCTCCGCAACGCACGACGGCGGCCGCCTCACCGAGTCGTGGTTGGCGTTGGATATCCCGCGCCTGCCGGACGAGGCGAGCGCAGAACTGCTCATTGCCAGGGTGCAGGACGTGCTGGCGGATGTCCGGGCCGCCGCCGAGGATGCCCCCGCCATGCAGGCACGGCTTGACAGGGCTGTTGGCGGGCTCGAAGGCGAAACCAGGGCAGGAACGCGTGATGCCCAAGCGCTGCTGCGCTGGCTGGCCGAAGGGAACTTCGTGTTCCTTGGCTACCAAGGACCGGGAGAAGCCGGTCTGGGGATCCTGCGGGGCGAAGCCGCGATCGACAACCGCGGCGCAAGGGACCCGATCCTCACGCTCACCAAATCCACCCGGCGCTCCACCGTGCTGCGCCACGCGTACCTTGATGAATTGAGCCTGCGGACGGGCAACACCTTCGTTGGCCTGTTCACCCCGAGTTCCTCGGCGCACCCTGTCCTGCAGATTCCCGTCATCCGGGACACGGTCTCCGAGGTCCTGCGGTCCCTTGGGTATCCGCCGTCATCCCATCACGGCCAGGAGCTCCTCGCCGTGATGGACGCCTACCCCCGGGACGAACTCTTCCATATCGATGCGGAGCAACTGGCACTGCATGCCCGCGAAATACTTCGCCTGCAGGAGAGACACAGCACCCGGCTGTTCCTGCGGCCGGATTCGTACGGGCGTTTCATGACTGCGCTGGTCTTCCTGCCGCGCCACCGGTACAGCACCGCTGTGCGCCTGAACATCGAGCGCGAGCTGCGGGAAGCGTTCGGAACGGATGCGATCGAGTTCGAGCTCCGGCTGGGCGAATCCGCCATGGCACGGGTCTTCTTCCGCATCCTGCTGCCTGCCGCCACCGGAACCGGCCAGCAGGAGGCACGCACCGCCGTCGTTGATTCCGCAGTACTGGAGCAGCGCATCATTGCTGCCACGAGGTCGTGGGCGCAGGGACTGGAGGAGGCACTGCAGGCGGTGTACCCGCGCGGGGAAGCCAGCCGCCTGTCTGCGCAGTGGGCTGCGGCGTTCCCGGCAGGCTACAAGGCAGAATACGAGGTCGAGGACGCCGTAGAGGACATCGGCCGGTTTGAGAGCTTCGGACCCAGCAGCACGTCCGGTGAACCCGGGCATGCTCCGGACCCTGTGCTGTCCGTCTACCAGCGCCCGGGCACGGCAGTCTTGACCGAGGACGCCCGCATCCGCGTCTACCTGACCCGGCCCCAGAGCCTCACCGAAATCCTGCCGTTCTTCCACAACCTCGGGTTGAAGGTCCTGGACCAGCGGCCGTTCGAGGTGCAGCGGGCCGATGGCCGGCAGTTTTTCCTGTACGACCTGGGGCTCAAGTATCCCCGCGGCATGGATCCATTGCCGACAGCCGGGCTGCTGGCCGACTCGTTCATTGCGTCCATGCGGGGCGATGCGGAGTCGGACGCCTTCGACGCGCTGGTCATCAGGGAGGGGATCGGTTGGCGCCACGTTGCCGTCCTTCGCGCGTATGCCAAGTACCTGCGGCAGTTGGGCAGTACCAACTCGTATGGCTTCATTGCGGACACGCTTCGCGGCAACCCCGCCGCCACGCATGCCCTCCTTGACCTGTTCGAGGCCAAGTTCAATCCGGACTTGTTTGGCCCCGACCTGTTCGAGCCCGGCCTCGGGGCGCAGCCCGGCGGCGGGGCCCCGTCCGGCGGCGCGGGGCCGTCCGGCGGCGCGGGGCCGTCCGGCGGCGCGGGGCCGTCCGGCGGCGCGGGGCCGTCCGGCGGCGGGGCGCAGCCCCGTGGCGCGGCCCCGTCCGGCGGCGGTGACGTCTTCGAGGAAGGCACCAGCGAACTAAGCCACCGCACCCAGGCGGTCCACGCGGCCAGGAGCACGCTGGCCAACGCCATCGACGCCGTGCCCGTGCTGGACGCCGACCGGCTTTTGCGGCAGCTGGCGAGCCTGGTGGAAGCGACGCTGCGCACCAACTTCTACCTCAACAAGCCGTACATCAGCGTCAAGCTCAACCCCTCCAACGTGCCGGCCGCCCCGGCCCCACGGCCGAAGCACGAGATCTGGGTCTACTCGCCACAAGTGGAGGGTGTGCACCTGCGCTTCGGACCGATCGCCCGTGGCGGCTTGCGCTGGTCGGACCGGCGCGAGGACTTCCGCACGGAGATCCTGGGGCTCGTCAAAGCCCAAACGGTCAAGAACGCAGTGATCGTGCCCACCGGAGCCAAGGGCGGATTCTTCCCCAAGCGGCTCCCGGACCCGGCGGAGGACCGCTCAGCCTGGCTCGCCGAAGGTCAGGAAAGCTACCGCACCTTCATCCGTGGCCTCCTGGATCTCACGGACAACCTGGTGTCGGATCCCGACGGCGGACCCAACGGGACCGTTGTCGGCCCACCCCGCGTAGTACGCCACGACGGCGACGACTACTACCTTGTAGTCGCGGCCGACAAGGGGACGGCTGCGTTCTCCGACCTCGCCAACGCGGTGGCGGCCGAGTACGGGTTCTGGCTCGGTGATGCCTTCGCGTCCGGCGGCTCGGTGGGTTACGATCACAAGCAGATGGGCATCACGGCCCGCGGTGCCTGGGAATCCGTGCGCCACCACTTCAGCGAGCTCACCATCGACTCCCGCGCCGAGGACTTCACCGTGGTGGGCATCGGCGACATGAGCGGAGACGTTTTCGGCAACGGCATGCTGCTCTCCAACCACATCAAACTCGTGGCTGCGTTCGACCACCGGCACATCTTCCTGGATCCCACCCCGGACCCGCTTGCTTCCTACCAGGAACGCGAACGACTCTTCGCGCTGCCCCGGTCTTCATGGGCCGACTACGATCCGGCGAAGCTCAGCCCCGGCGGTGGTGTGTACTCCCGCGCGGAGAAGTCGGTGCCCATCACCAAGGAGGTCCGGCTCGCCCTGGGCATGGAGGAGGGGCCGACGGCGGTCAGCCCACCCGAGCTGCTGCGCGCCATCCTGCGGGCCCCTGTGGACCTGCTGTATAACGGCGGCATCGGCACCTACATCAAAGCGGCGGCTGAAACCCACGAAGAGGTGGGCGACAAGTCCAACGACGCCATCAGGGTCAACGCCGGCCGGCTCCGCACGCACATCATCGCCGAGGGCGGCAACCTGGGCGTGACACAACGGGGCAGGGTTGAGGCAGCGCTGGCAGGAATCCTGGTTAATACGGACGCGATCGACAACTCGGCGGGGGTGGATTGTTCGGACCATGAGGTGAACATCAAGATCTTCCTGGACCGGATGATCTCGGCCGGGAGGATGCCCGCGGCTGAACGGACCGGCTTCCTGCAGTCCTTGCAGGGTGAGGTTGGACGGCTCGTGCTGAAGACCAATGCGGACCAAAACGTCCTGCTCCTCAATGACAAGCAACTGGCCCTGGAATGGAGCCCGAGCTTTGAACGGACCATGGACTGGCTGGAGTCAGCGATGGACCTGGACCGTAGCCTGGAGTTCCTCCCTTCCAACCAGGAACTCCAGGCACGGGTCCTCACGGGCAAGGGCCTGACCACTCCGGAACTGGCCGTCCTGGCAGCCTATGCCAAGATCGAGCTGGCACGGGAGCTCACGGAAGGCGGCCTGGCGGATGATCCATGGTTCGCCCAGACGCTTCGTTCCTACTTTCCCCAGCAAGTCTCCCAGCGGTTCGGGGAACAGCTGGCCACGCATCCGCTGAGGCGCGAGATCGTGGCCACGGTGATCGCCAATGACATGATCAACATGGGCGGAATCTCGTTTGCTTTCAGGGCCATGGAGGAAACCACGGTTTCGGCCACGGCAGTCGCACGGGCCTTCGTCGTCATGCGGCAGATCTGGGACTTCGACTCGGTCATGGAAGCGATCGCGGCGCTTCCTGCAAGCACTCCGAGCGAGCACGGAGCCGCCGTTGCCCTTGATATGCGCCGCCTCCTGGACCGGTCCGTCCGCTGGTATGTCACCCACGATTTCAGGGACAAACCGGTGGCTGATGCCTTCGCCAGGCTGGAGCGGCCCATGGCGTTGATGCGGGCCAACTTCACGGGGTTCCTGCACGGCATCAACCTGGCCCACTCGCTGAAGCGACTGGCCCACACCGATGCTATGGGACTCCCGCACAGCCTGGGCGTCCGTGCGTCCGAACTCCTGGTGAGCTATGGCCTGCTGGACATCTCCGCCATCGCCGAAGAACTGCAGGAGCCGGTGGAGGCCGTGGCGGAAGTGTATTTTGCGGTGTTTGAACGGATCTCGGCCATCCCTTTGCTGGAGCACATCACCATGCTGTCGCGGGACACCCACTGGGAATCGTTGGCCCGGGCCGCGTTGCGGGACGACATGTACCTGGTGCTGGCGGACATGACCAAGGCCGTCGTCAGGCACACGCCACGGTCGTCTGCTGCAGCCGGTGATCCCGTAGAACGGATCGTGGACTGGGAGCGGGGAAACATCGAACAATTGGCGCGCATCCAACAGACCATCAAGGAAGCCATCAAGCCGGGCCCCATGGATATTGCAGCCCTGTCCGTGGCGGTCAAACTGCTCAGGGCCATGGTTCGCAGGTGAGATCCAGATCACTGGGCTGACAGTCATCTTACAAATTTTCGGGGCAAACGCTCTATAGTTGATGGGTCGCCTTCGCATAGCGACACGTAGAGGAGGCCCCAACCATGACCCCTGCGATCACCGCAGAACGCGAAATCCGCTTGTCGTTCTCCAACGCAAGCGAGATCCACGACGGTCTTGACCGCGCCGTGGATGCCCTCATCGAAAGCGCAGGAGCAGATGCCAACTGCGGCATCCTGGTGACCAGGCATGAGCCCGGCACCTACACCGTGGCCCTGGACGAATCCGTTCCCTTCGGCCAGACCCACGAAGCTCTCGCCGCTTAGCAAGCAGAACCGGGGCCTGTCCCTTTCCGCCATTACTACCCGCGGAAAGGGACAGGCCCCGGTTTCTGTTTAAGCCCCCCAACCAGGTCGCATTTGTGCGCGTTTTGAGCGGTCTAAACGCGCACTACTGCGACTCAGTTGGGTACCTACGCGCGGCGGAGGGTCACGCCGTCGGACTTCATGAAAAGTTCCTTGCCTTCTTCGGTGACACCCGGGCCGGAGTGTTCAAGCCACACCACATTGCCGCTGCCGGAGACTTCCTCGATCAGTCCAGCCGCGATCACATGGGCGTACTTGACCACTTCCACCCTCTCGCCGACCTTGAGCTGCTTCCAGTCGGAAACCGTCGCAGAGTGTGCGTTTCTTCTGGAAAGGACTGCTCCCCGTGCCTTCATTGAACTTCTACCCCTTTGTGGATGTTCTCTGTTGATATTCACTTGACCGTCAAGCCCGGGACACCGTTGTCGCCGGACGTGACGTACACCATAAGTTCTACTACATTTGCCACGCCCCGGACGCTGCGTTGCGAACAAAGTCCGGGGCGTGGCTAAATTGCGCATCAAAGAAGCACTTTATTCGGCGTCAGGCTAGAATCCCGACGGCGGATTCGGCGGCCGCACGCACGGCACCGGAGCCGACAAGGCGGTCAGCCGCCTCCAGTTCGGGCGACAGGAACCGGTCGGTACCCGGTCCCTGAACCACTTCGCGAAGCACCTCAAGCACTGCCGTGCCGGCAGGACCGGGAGTCAGTTCGCCGTCGGACAGTTGCGTGCGCATGTCGATCGCCCGGGCGCTGGTGACAAGCTCGACGGCGAGCACGCGCCGCAGGTTCTCAACGGCCTTGCGCAGCTTCCGGGCCGCGTGCCAGCCCATGGACACGTGGTCTTCCTGCATCGCGGAACTCGGGATGGAGTCCACGGACGCCGGAACCGCGAGGCGCTTGTTGTCCGAGACCAGGCCGGCCTGGGTGTATTGGGCGATCATGAGGCCCGAGTCCACGCCCGGGTCCGCAGCCAGGAAGGCCGGGAGACCGTGCGAGCGGGCCGGGTCCAGCATGCGGTCCGTACGGCGCTCGGCAATGGAGCTGAGGTCCGCCACGGCGATCGCCAGGAAGTCCAGCACGTAGGCGACCGGAGCGCCGTGGAAGTTGCCGTTGGAGGTCACGCGGCCGTCGGGCAGGACCACAGGGTTGTCGATCGCAGCCGCGAGTTCGCGGGAAGCCACCAGTGCTGCGTGGTCGACCGTATCGCGGACGGCGCCGGCAACCTGCGGGGCACAACGGAGCGAGTAGGCGTCCTGGACCTTGGTGTCGTTGATCCGGTGGGAGGCAACGATCGGCGAGTTGGAGAGCACGCGCAGCATGTTGTCCGCGCTCGCTGCCTGGCCCGGGTGGGGACGCAGGGCAGCGTGGAGCTCAGGCAGGAACACCTGGTCCGTGCCGAGGAGGGCTTCGACACTGAGGGCCGCGGTGACATCGGCGGTCGCCAGCAGCATGCGCAGGTCCGCGATGGCCATCAGCAGCATGCCGAGCATGCCCTCGGTGCCGTTGACCAGCGCCAGGCCTTCCTTCTCAGCCAGGGTTACCGGCTCGATGCCGTGCTGCGCGAGCAGCTCAGCGACAGGTGCCGTGCCCGCGGCGCCGTACAGTTCGCCGTCGGGCCCTGTTGCCTCACCCTCACCCATGAGGACCAGCGCGCAGTGGGACAGCGGTGCAAGGTCGCCGGAGCAGCCAAGCGAACCGAACTCGCGGACCACCGGAGTGATCCCGGCGTTGAGGACATCCACCATGGTCTGCAGGACCACGGGACGGACACCCGTGCGGCCCGAAGCCAGGGTCTTGGCGCGAAGGAACATGATGCCGCGGATGACTTCGCGTTCCACGGCCGGACCCATGCCGGCCGCGTGGCTGCGGATGAGCGACTTCTGCAGCTGGGTGCGGAGTTCGTTCGGGATATGGCGGTTGGCCAATGCACCGAAGCCAGTGGAAATGCCGTAGGCCGGGACGTCGCTGGTGGCCAGGCCGTCGATGTGGGCGCGGACCTTGGCAACGGTGTCCAGGGCTTCCTGCGAGATGGTCACCTTGGCGCCGTGGCGGGCGACGGCGACGACGTCTTCCGGGGTCACGCCGCTGGAGCCGAGGGTGACGGTGAGCTGTTCGTTGCTTGTAATGGTCATGTTCTTACTTCTCGTTCATGGGAATGCGGACGCCGCGTTCGTGGGCGACGTTGATGGCGCGTTCGTAGCCGGCGTCGGCGTGGCGGATAACGCCCATGCCGGGGTCGTTGGTCAGCAGCGCGGTCAGCTTCGCGGCGGCGAGTTCGGTGCCGTCAGCGACGGAGACCTGGCCGGTGTGGATGGACCGGCCGATCCCCACCCCGCCGCCGTGGTGGATCGACACCCAGGTGGCACCGGAGGAAGCGGCGGTGAGGGCGTTCAGCAGCGGCCAGTCAGCGATCGCGTCCGAACCGTCCTTCATGGCCTCGGTCTCCCGGTACGGGGACGCCACGGACCCGGAGTCCAGGTGGTCGCGGCCGATCACGATCGGGGCCTTGACCTTGCCTTCGGCCACGAGCTTGTTGAACAACAACCCGGCCTGGTGGCGTTCACCGTACCCGAGCCAGCAAATCCGCGCCGGAAGGCCTTCGAACTCGACCCGCTCCGCGGCGGCATCGATCCACTTGTGCAGGTGCTTGTTCTCCGGGAACAGTTCCTTGATCGCCTCATCCGTGACGCGGATGTCCTCCGGGTCCCCGGAGAGCGCGACCCAGCGGAACGGGCCCAGGCCCTCGCAGAACAACGGACGGATATAGGCCGGGACGAACCCGGGGAACTCGAACGCCCGGGTGTAGCCGCCCTTGCGGGCCTCGTCGCGGATGGAGTTGCCGTAATCGAACACCTCAGCCCCGGCGTCCTGGAATTCCACCATGGCCTGTACGTGCCGGGCCATGGACGCCTGGGCCTTCTTGGTGAAGCCTTCCGGATCGGCGGCGGCCTCGGTGTGCCACTCTTCCACCGTGATGCCCTCGGGCAGGTAGGACAGCGGATCGTGGGCGGAGGTCTGGTCCGTGACGACGTCGATGGTCAGTTCACCGGCTTTGTGGCGGGCCAGCAGTTCCGGGAACACCTCGGCGGCGTTGCCCACATACCCCACGGACCAGCCACGGCGCTCTTCCTTGGCCTTATTGACCTTCGCGATCGCGGTGTCCAGGTCCGTTTCGACCTCGTCCAGGTAACGCTTCCCCGCCCGGCGGCGCAGGCGCGTCTCGTCCACGTCCACGATCAGGCACGCACCGTCGTTCAAGGTCACGGCGAGCGGCTGCGCACCGCCCATGCCACCGCACCCACCGGTCAGGGTCAGGGTGCCGGCGAGCGGACCCTCGGACGAGCCCTCGGCGGCAGGGGCCGGGTGCCGGCCCTCCGCAGCGAGCTTGTTCCCGACCGCGGCGAAGGTCTCGTACGTGCCCTGCAGAATGCCCTGGGTGCCGATGTAAATCCACGACCCCGCGGTCATCTGCCCATACATCGTGAGGCCCTCGGCCTCCAAGCGGCGGAACTCAGGCCACGTCGCCCAGTCCCCCACCAGGTTCGAGTTCGCCAACAACACCCGCGGCGCCCACTCATTCGTACGGAACACACCCACCGGCTTACCCGACTGCACCAGCAGGGTCTCGTCCTTTTCCATGGTTTCCAGGGTCCGTGTGATCGCATCAAACGCAGCCCACGAACGCACCGCCCGGCCCGTACCCCCGTAAACCACCAGGTCATCCGGACGCTCGGCAACCTCCGGATCAAGATTGTTCATCAACATGCGCAACGGCGCTTCGGTCTGCCACGACTTGGCAGTGAGCTCCGTACCACGGGCAGCTTTGACCGGACGGGCTCCAGTAGTGAAATCGGCGGGTGCCATGATGGCTCCTTCATCTCTCGAAAAGTGTCTGGGTGAAAGATCTTCTGTATCCAGTAGAGCCTGTCCATCAACGTCGCGGAACGGCTTTCTGATGGGTGCTGTCCGGGATTACAGACGGATGCCGGGCCCCTCGCAATCGTCGTGGAAGAGGTGCATGCTGGTCCCATGGCAACCTTCCGAGTGTCTGCTTTCGTGGCGGCTCCCCCTGACCGCGTTTTCGCCACCTGGACAGATCCGGACCGGTTCAAGGAGTGGATCGGCGGCGTCACTCGAGTGACCGACCGTGAGGGTCCAGTGGACCAACCCGGCAGCCGTTACACCGTGTGGTTCGGACGGATGGCCAGCCCCACCGAGGTCCTTGCCGTCGAACGGCCCAACCACCTGCGCACCCGGTTCGGCAACGCAATCCTGAAAGGTGAGTCGGATGTGCGGTTCGTCCCGGAAGGCGGGGGAACCCGCATCAACCAGGAATTCGTGACCCGTGGATTCATCTCCGGGATATCGGCACGGATCTTCGCCGCAGGCTCTTACCGGGGCAGCTTCAAAGGCGAGCTTGAGACCTTCCGGAGGCTCGTCGAGCGCGAGAACCCAGGGACCGGTGGAACCCGCTGATCCGCAGCCCACCTCACCCAACTGGGTCGCATTTGTGCGCGTTTTGACGGCTCAAAACGCGCACAAATGCGACCTAGTTGGGGCGGCGGCCGTGGATACGCGCGGACAGTTCGTCCGCCGCCTTGCGGATGCGCGCGGCAAGGACAGGCCATTGCTCAGCGGGCACTTTGTCCTCAAGGAACGTGACGGCGACTGCCGCCGTCGGCCACCCCAGGTGATCCGTCACAGCGGCGGCGATCGACCCGAAGCCCGGGGTGATCTCACCGTTTTCCGTGGCATAACCGCGCTGCCGCACCTGGTCCAGGTGCGACGACAGGGCCGAGTACTTCATGATGGGAAACTCAACTTCATGCCGGGACGTAAAGGCGGCAGCGTTTGGGTAAAGGGCGCGGACCTGCGATTTCGGCAAGGCGGCGAGGATTGCACGGCCACTGGCCGTGAGGTGGCTTGGGAGGCGGACCCCGACGTCGGTCACCAGGCTTGGGCGATTCTTGGCCCGCTCTTCCACGATATAGAGGACGTCGCGTCCGTGCAGCACTGCCAGATGCGCACTCTCCCCGATGGCATCCACCAGCGAGGCCAGCATGGGCCGACCCAGCCGTGACAAGGGTTCCTGCCGCGAGTACGCCGAGCTGAGCTCAAACGCACTGATTCCCAAGCCGTAGCGCTGCTCCTCATGCAGGTGCAGCACAAAGCCGTTCGCCTCCATGACTCCCAGCAGGTGGTACACGCTGGACCGGGGCAACCCCAAAGCCGTGGCGATATTGGACGCCGCCATGGGGCCCCGGCGCGATGCCAGCAGCTTGAGGATCCGCAGCGTGTTTTCAGCTGCCGGAACTTTGGACGTGGCTTTGCCGGGTGCCAAGGACGTGGTGGTCATGGTTCCTCACTGCTCGTACGTGCGGAGGATCGGACAGCGCAGGGGCAGTCCGGTATCCCGTACTCAAGCGTGCACCTTTCTTCCGGCCCGCGCCAGTCGCTGAGGACCGATCCTTGTCCGGGATGCCAGACTGCCGCTCCGGAATAAAAGTCGGTCTGTGAAGCCTCACGGTTTGGCCGGGAAACTTAGGGAAGCCTAAACTAATGGGCGGCCCGTGGCCTCCGTTCCATCGCCTGCACCGTTCGCGGGCACCCCTTCACCCAGGTGGTTTTATGCGCATCTCCCTGCCTGCCTCCGTCTCTTTGGGACTGGCAGCCCTCCTTACCTTGACCGGCTGCGGCTTCGCTGGTTCCAGCACCGGCTCCAGCCAGACCACCCAGGTTGCCGACAAGCAACAGCGGATCGTGGTGGATAACTTCAGGGCGCCCGTGGCCAACTGGGCGCTTGAGAGCGACGCAGCCTACATCCTGTCGCTCTCCGGCTGCCTCGAAACCCTGACGCGCTACGACGAAGCTGAAGGCAAGATCGTCCCGCTGCTCGCCACGGAGTGGAAGCAAACCTCACCGCTGGAGTGGGACTTCAGCATCCGCGAAGGCGTCACGTTCCAGGACGGCACCCCGCTGACCGCGGAAGCCGTGGTCGGGTCCTTGCAGCGGGTCCTGAAAGCGGCAGTGCCTGCCAGGGCCTTCAACCCCAAGGTGGTCAGCGGTGTTGCTGCCCTCGACGAGCGCACGGTCCGCATCACTACACCCACCGAGAGCCCCCTGGTTCCGTACCGGCTGGCCAGTGTGAACACCGGCGTATTGTCGCCGGCCGCCTTCAAGGGCGCCAACGTTGACCCGTTCGGGCACTGCACTGGCCCGTTCAAACCCGTCTCCGAAAAAGCCAAGCAGTCCCTGACCCTGGACCGGAACGAGAAGTACTGGGGCGGCGAAGTGCAGCTGGCCGGAGCAGAAGTCCGCTTTGTGACCGATGGCGCCACCCGCACCACCCAGGTCCAGACGGGCGAGGCGGACATCTCCATGTCCATACCGGTCTCAGGCCTTGCCACCTTGGAAGCCGACAGCAACGTCAAGGTCCTCAAAGCCGACTCCCCGCGCACGGCCACGCTATATATGAACAACGGCAAGGCGCCTTTCGACAAGGTGGAGTTCCGCCAGGCCGTCACCAAGGCGCTGGATCTTGAGGCCCTCGCCGCCAGTGTCTACGAAGGCGCCGCCATCCCGGCCAACGGCCCCTTCGCGCCGTCCGAACCGTGGGCCGGCGGGAACCCCGGCGCTCCGAAGAAGGACGTGGACGCCGCCAGGAAGCTCCTCTCCGAGGCCGGCTACACCTCGGACCGCCCGCTGGAGATCATCGCGATCGTCGAGCGTGCCGAGTTCGCCGACGTGGCAACGGTCATCCAGGACAACCTCAAGGCCGTGGGCGTCCCGGTGACCATCGTGACCAAGGAATATGCCGCCGTCGAACCTGACCTCCTGTCCGGGAACTATGACATGGTGCTCAGCCAGCGCAACCGGCTGATCGACATCGCCGATCCGATCGGGTTCCTGACCGCCGACTACACCTGCGACGGCACCTACAACCTCAGCCACTTCTGCAACGAGGAGTACGACGCCATCATCGCCAAGGCTTCCAGGACCGCCGACGCCGAAGAGCGCTACGGCCTCTATGCCCAGGCCGGCAAGATCCTGAGGGACCAGGCCGTCAACGTGTGGCTGGTCAACGAACAGGCGATCGACGCTGTCCGCTCGAACGTCCTCGGCCACACCCAGGATCCGCTGGCGCGCTACGTGCTCCGGGCACAGTCGGCGAAACCCGCGTCCTGACCAAGATGCTTGACCTGAAGACCCCGGATCGGGCCCGGCAATGATCCGGTTTCTCGCTCGACGGACAGCGGCCCTGGTGGCCGCTGTCCTTCTTGCGTCTTTCGCAGTGTTCCTGATCCCGTACGTCACCCCCGGTGATCCCGTACGCAAGATCATCCGCTCACGGGTTGCCGGGGACGTGATCGATGAGTCGGCCGTGCAGGCGCTGTCAGCCGAGTTGGGCCTCCACGATCCGCTGTGGACGCAGTACCTGCGCTGGCTGGGGCACCTCGCCAGCGGGGATATGGGTTTGTCCTACACCAGCCGCACTCCCGTGGTCGACCAGGTCCTGCCCGCACTCGGCATCACGCTCTCCATCGTCGTCCTGACCCTGCTGGTTGCCGCAGCGGTGTCGCTGCTGCTGGGAGTTACGGCCGCGCTCAACGAAGGCCGTTTGCTGGACCGGGGCATCAGCGCCGTAACCCAGGCATTCATTGCCATCCCCGAATACTGGCTGGCCCCGATGCTGGTCCTGGTCTTCTCGCTGCAGCTTGCGCTGCTCCCTTCCGCCGGCTGGAGCGGCCCATCTTCCGCCGTGCTTCCCGTGGCTGTCCTGGCACTCCGCCCCACCAGCTTCTTCACCTCAGCCGTGCGGGAAGGCGTCCTCCAGTCGTTGGCCTCCGACCACGTGGCAGCGGCCCGCAGCCGGGGGATGTCCCGCACTGCCACTGTGGCACGGCACGTCATCCCCAACGGCCTCCTTCCACTCACCACCTCGGTAGCCATCTGGTTCGCCGGACTGCTGGGCGGCTCGGTGATTGTGGAGGTCATGTTCTCCATCCCGGGCATGGGCAGGTTGATGTTTGAGGGCGTGATCAACAGCGACATTCCCGTGGCGCAGGGTGCAGTGGTGGTTGTGGTGGCCTTCGCCGTGCTGCTCACCACCACCGCCGACCTGGTGCACACGTTTCTCAACCCGCGAATGAGGTCCACCGTTGCGTAGACTCCCCCTCCACCTGTGGGTGGCCTGTTCGGTGCTGGCCGTCATCGTCGTCGGCGTCCTGCTGTCGCCCTGGCTGGCCCCGTACCCGCCGGCCGGTCAGGACCTCGCCAACAGGCTCGCCCCGCCCAGCCCTGCCCACCTTTTGGGCACCGACCACCTCGGCAGGGACACCCTCAGCAGATTGCTCGACGGCGGCCAGTTCTCCCTGACGCTGGCGGCACTGGCTACCGTGCTCACGGCACTCGTGGGCACGGCCATCGGTGTGCTGAGCGCCCGGCGGCGCGGCTGGCTGGACGAATTCCTGACCCGCACCAACGACGTCCTGCTCGCCATGCCGGAGATGGTGGTGGCCCTGTTCCTGGTGGCTGTCCTGGGAACCGGATACCACTCGTTGCTCCTGGCCCTGACCGTGACAGGGTGGACACCATTCGCCCGGCTCGCCCGCTCACTGGCCTTGGACGTCTCGGCGCGCGGGTTTGTGGAAGCGGCGCACGTGCTGCGGTGTCCGCCCTCGTTCATCGTGATGAAGCACATCATCCCGCACTTGGCCGGGCCGCTCCTGGGCCAGGCAACCCTGCGTTTTGGCCATTTCCTCATCAGCGTTGGAGCCCTGTCCTACCTGGGCCTGGGCGTCCAGCCACCACAGTCGGATTGGGGTTCCATGTTGGCCGCTGCCCAGCCCTACGCAGCGCGGGCTCCGCTGACCATCCTGGCTCCCGGCCTGGTGATTTTCGCCGTCGCCCTGTCCGTAACGCTCCTGGGCCAGCACCTCTCGCGGACGTCCAGGCTGACCACAGCCCAGTTTCTCGCTCCGGAGGCGGTGCCCGCCAATGCATAGCGGATTGGTGATCGAGGGCTTGCATGCAGGGCTGCGGGATTCCTCCGGACCGCAGGGCATCCTCCACGACGTCACGTTGCACGTGGAACCAGGGGAATTCGTTGCGCTGGTGGGAGCCTCCGGCAGCGGCAAGACCATGACGTCCCTGTCCATCACCGGGTTGCTTCCCGGCAACGTGGCCATCCAGTCCGGGTCCATCCGGTTGGGCGGAACGGAACTTCGCGACCTCAGCGAAGGTGAGCTGAACCGGGTGCGCGGCGGACGGATCGGCATGCTCCACCAGCAGCCCAAGCGCATGTTCAACCCCCGGATGACCGTGGAACGCCACATCCGGGAACCGCTTAAGCTGCACCGCGGCCTCCGTGGACGCGAAGCCCGCACGGAGGTGCTCCGTCTCCTCGCGGATGCGGGCTTCGAGCAGCCCGGCAGCGTGGCCGCGTCCTATCCCCACCAGTTGTCCGGAGGCATGGCACAGCGTGCCATGATGGCTGTGGCCATGGCCGGGCAGCCCGAACTGCTCCTTGCCGACGAACCCACCTCGGCCCTGGACAAGGTGCTCGAACGCCAGGTCCTGGAACTGCTGGACCAGCAGCGCAGGAACCACGGACTCGGGGTTCTCTGCATCACCCATGACCTGGCCACGGTCTCTGCGTTTGCCGACCGCGTGATCCTCATGAAGGACGGCCGGATCCTGGAACAGGGAGTGACCCGAACCGTCCTGGCATCACCGCAGACCCATTGCAGCACGTGGGAACTCCTTCAGGCCTCGGCCCTGGATCCGCGCGAGGATGGCGACCACGGGCCAGCTGACGCGGAGAAGAACACCGGGACAATTTTGGATCTCAACGGCGTGACCAAGACCTTCCCGTCCGGCTTCCGTAAGAGCACAGCAGCACTAAAAAATGTCACGCTCTCGCTGAGGCACGGTGAAATCCTGGGCGTGCTGGGCCAGTCAGGTTCGGGCAAAAGCACGTTGGCGCGGCTCCTGGTGGGCCTGGGCACGCCGGATTCGGGAAAGATCACCACGGCTCCGGGTGCCGGCGTCCAATTGGTGTTCCAGGAACCCTACGACGTCTTCGATCCCCGCATGACGCTGCTCAAAAGCCTGGAAGCGCCCCTGCTTCGATCCTCGGGCACCGCTGACGACCGGATCGAACGCATCCAGCAGGCTGTCAGGGAAGTAGAGCTCAACCCGGCGATCCTGGAACGCCGGCCAGGGCAGTGCTCCGGCGGTCAGTTGCAAAGGCTGACCATCGCCCGTGCGCTGTTGCTCGAACCCGCGGTCCTCATCTGCGACGAAGCAACGTCTGCGCTGGACGCCATCACGCAGCGCAAGATCCTTGACTTGTTGCTCAGGCTGCATCGAAGCCGTGGGGTGTCGCTGATCATGATCTCCCACGACATGAACGTGATCCGCTACATGAGCCACCGCGTTGCCGTCTTCTACCGCGGCGAAGTGGTGGAGCTTGCGTCGGTGGCGGATTTCTTTGCCGAGCCGCGGCACGAGCACAGCAAACAACTGGTGGCGGCAGTCCTTCCGCTGACCCGGGGAATTCCTGATGGCGCGCCCGCAAAGGCCTGAAACGTCCACGCTCCTGGGAGCCCAACTCGTCTTCAATATCGGGTTTTACGCAGTTGTCCCCTTCCTGACCAGCGCATTGTCCGGGGAGTACGGAATGGGAGCGGCCGCCGTCGGGCTTGTCCTGGGCGCCCGCACCTTCAGCCAGCAGGGCATGTTCCTGGTGGGCGGGATGCTGGCGGACCACTGGGGCGCAAAGCGCTCCATCCTGTTGGGCTGCCTCGTACGGATCGCGGGATACGTCACGCTGGCCCTGGCCGCCGATTTCCCGGCGTTCCTCCTGGGTGCTGTGCTGACCGGGGCCGGGGGCGCCTTGTTTTCCCCTGCCCTGGAGTCGCAGCTGTCCAGGGCCGACGATCCCGGGCACCGGAACCCGGCAAAGCGCTCGGTTTTTGTATGGCTGGCGCTGACCGGGGAGTTCGGGGCGCTCGTGGGTCCGCTGCTCGGCGCTGCGCTCCTGGGCTGGGGATTCGACGCCGCCTTAGCCTTCGGGACCGGGATTTTCTGCATCGTGACCGTCCTGTTGTGGCTCAGGTTGCCGGCGACGCCGCGACCGCAATCCTCCAAAGCCGGCAAACGCGCCGGTTTTGCGGTTCCGGACGCCGCCAGGAACCGCCGGTTCCTCCTGTTCTGCATCCTCGTCAGCGTGAACATGGTGGCCTACAACCAGTTGTACTTCACCATCCCCCTGGAACTGGGCCGCCTGGGGCTTGGCGACGCCTGGCTCGCCGGGATGTTCCTGATGGCTTCCGTCCTGACGCTGCTGCTGCAAATTCCTGTGGCTACGGGGGTTCAGAGGCTGGGCGAAGCACGCGCGATGTCCGTGGGCTTCTCCCTTCTGGCACTGTCGTTCGTGCTCGCAGGCGGCGCTGGCGTGGTGTCCGGATTAGGCGGTGCCGTGCCGGCACTGGCTGCCGCCGTTGCTTTGCTGATCCTGGGGCATATGAGCCTCACGCCCACCATCCTGTCCGTGATCCCCCGGTTCGTTCCGTCCGGCGCTGCAGGCCGCGGAGCGTACTACGGACTGGCAGCTACGTGCGGAGGCATTGCCGTGCTGCTGGCCAACGCCGCCCTGGGACTGCTGCGGTCCTGGTCCGGGCAGGCTGGCTGGGAGCCGGGCGTTTCCTGGCTGCTGCTGGTGGCCCTCTCCGGTCTCTCAGCCGTGGCGCTTCCTTCCGTCCTCCCGTCCAGGCCCCGCCCAACAACCCGATTGTCTGCGATCGAAGACAGCAAACACCCGTGAGTCCCATCACAGGGGCCCGGAAAGTGATGTGCTGAATAGCGATCCCCTCCCAAAGACGAGAAGGTTTTACCATGCAACAAACCACGCTGGCCGCGAAGGATTCTGTCCTCCAGGCCGCCGGGACGGCACTCAGCCGGGGCCTCAACGTCCGCCACATCCGCTTCATGGCCCTTGGGTCCGCGATCGGTACGGGACTTTTCTACGGCTCCGCTTCCGCCATCCAAAAGGCCGGACCGGCCGTCCTGTTCGCCTACATCATTGGCGGTGCCGCCGTCTTCATGGTGATGCGGGCACTGGGCGAAATGGCCGTCAGACATCCTGTGTCCGGCTCCTTCGGGCAATACGCCAGCCGGTACCTCGGCCCGTTTGCCGGCTTTGTGACCGGATGGACGTACGTGTTCGAAATGGCGATCGTGGCCATCGCCGATGTCACAGCCTTCAGTATCTACATGGGCTTCTGGTTCCCACAGGTAGACCGATGGATCTGGGTGCTGGCCATCATCCTCTTCCTTGGCGCCATGAACCTGCTCAGCGTGAAGGTCTTTGGGGAGCTTGAGTTCTGGTTCTCGCTCATCAAGGTGGTGGCGATCATCGCCATGATCGTCGGAGGCGCCGCGATCGTCGTGTTCGGCTTCCAGACAGGGAACGACGGCGGTGGCGTGGCACCGGGGCTGGGGAACCTCGTCAACCACGGCGGTTTGTTCCCGAACGGATTCGAAGGGCTCCTGGCCGCGTTCGCCGTCGTGATGTTTGCGTTCGGCGGGATTGAGACGATCGGCATCACGGCAGGCGAGGCCGCCAATCCGAAGAAGGTCATCCCGCAGGCCGTGAACACCGTTCCCGTGCGGGTCCTGCTGTTCTACGTCCTGACCCTCGGCGTGTTGATGAGCATCTTCCCGTGGAACGAAATCGGCAGCAATGGCAGCCCCTTCGTGCAGATCTTCGACGGCCTGGGCATCCCCGCAGCACCCCACATCCTCAACGCGGTGGTCATTACAGCGGCGCTTTCCGCGATCAACAGCGACATTTTCGGAGCCGGCCGCATTCTCTTTGGCCTCGCCCAGCAGGGGCACGCTCCCCGAAGCTTCGGCAAGATCTCCCGCCATGGCGTTCCATGGATGACCGTGGTGATGATGGGCTGCATCCTGCTGGTGGGCGTGGTGCTGAACGCCGTGATCCCGGAAGACGTCTTCGTGGTCATTGCTTCCATCGCCACGTTCGCCACTGTGTGGGTCTGGGTGATGATTCTCGCCTCGCATGTTGCCATGAAGCGCGAGATCAAGCGCCACGGGCTGCCCGCCTCGGAGTTCGGTTCGCCCCTGTGGCCCGTGGCGTCGATCCTGACCATCGCGTTCATGGCTATGGTCATCGTGATCCTTGGAGTCTTCGAAGACACCCGCGTGGCCCTGTATGTTGGCGGTACCTGGCTGGTGCTGCTGTTCGTGGCCTACAAACTGTGGGTCCGCGGTGGCGGTCTGCGCCGGGCCGAGTTGGTTGACGAGACGGCCTGATCCCCACGCCACTCCCGCCGAGATGGCACTTAATGACAATCCGAAGCCCAAACATTGTCATTAACTGCCATCTCGCGGGGGGCGCCGGGCGTGAAGGGGGGCGGGCTACCTCGCCGACCACCCGCCGTCCATGGTGTAGCTCGCGCCGGTGACCATGCCGGCGTCGTCGGATGCCAGCCAGGCGGCCAACGACGCGACTTCGGAGGGCTCCACCAGCCGCTTCACCGCTGACTCCGTGAGCATCACCTTGGCGAGGACTTCCGCTTCCGGGATGCCATGGACGCGGGCTTGGTCGGCGATCTGGCGTTCCACCAACGGGGTCCGGACGTAGCCGGGGTTGATGCAGTTGGACGTCACCCCGCGCTCCCCGCCTTCCAGGGCAGTGACCTTGCTGAGCCCTTCAAGCCCGTGCTTGGCGGACACATACGCACTCTTGTAAGCCGAGGCCCGCAGCCCGTGCACGGAGGAGATGTTGATGATCCGTCCGTAGCCGTTGGCGTACATGTGCGGGAGCGCGGCCCGGATCAGCAGGAACGGCGCCTCCAGCATGAGGGTCAGGATCCGCCGGAACTCCGCCGGTTCGAACTCCTCGATGGGCGCTACCTTCTGGATGCCGGCGTTGTTGACCAGGATGTCGCAGTCCAGGCTCAGCGCAGCAAGCGCTTCGGTGTCCAAGAGATCCACCGTCCACGCGGTGCCCCCCAGCTCATCCGCCAGTGCCGCCGCTCCGGAAGCGTCGACGTCGGCCACCACAACCTTAGCGCCGCGGGCGGCCAGGGCTCGGGCACAGGCCGCACCGATTCCGCTCGCACCGCCGGTTACCAATGCTTTGCGCCCATTCAAGGAGTCGTCCATCAGATCAGCCCTTCGGGGTAGCGGTTGCCAGTCCGTGCCGTTCGGCGTCGGCCTCGTCGATGTCTTCCAAGGCGATGCCCTTGGTTTCGCGCAAGGACAGCACTGCCACGGCGGTCACGGCGCAGGCGACCACGAGGTAGATGGCCGTGGGCACCCAGGAGCCTGTGTCTTTGAGCCACTGCGTGGCCAGGAGCGGAGCCAGGGAGCCTGCGAAGATGGACGTCACCTGGGAGCCGAGGGAAACGCCCGAGTAGCGCATCCGGGTGGGGAAGAGTTCGGACATGATGGCCGGTTGGCCGGCGTACATGAACGCGTGCAGGCAGAGGCCGATGGTCACGGCGAGCACGATGATCACGGCGTTCTGCGTGTCAAACATGGGGAAGGCGAAGAACGGCCAGACCGCACCGCTGATGGCCCCCACCAGGTAGACCGGCTTGCGTCCCCAGGAATCCACCAGGCGGCCTACCTGCGGGATGACCACGAAGTGGATGGCGTGCGCGATCAGGAGGGCGAGCAGCAGGGACGACGTGTCGTACTTGTGCACGCTCTTGAGGTAGACAATCGCGAAGCTGACCACGAGGTAGTACATGATGTTCTCGGCGAACCGGAGGCCCATGGCCTGCAGGATGCCCTTGGGGTATTTGCGGATCACCTCACCCACGCCGTAGCTGATGGCCTTGGATTCCTCCACCTGCGCCTTGGCTTCCAGGAAGATGGGCGCCTCGGTGACGTGGGTGCGGATGTAGTAGCCCACGAACACGATCACGGCGGAGAGCCAGAATGCCACGCGCCAGCCCCAGCCGAGGAAGGCCTCGCTGCTGAGGACGCTGGACATGACGAACAGGACCAGCGTGGCCAGGAGGTTGCCGACCGGCACCGCGGCCTGCGGCCAGGAGGACCAGAATCCGCGGGACTTGTTGGGGCTGTGCTCTGCGACGAGGAGGACGGCGCCGCCCCATTCACCGCCGAGCGCGAAGCCCTGGATGAAGCGCAGGGCCACCAGCATGGCCGGAGCCCAGTATCCGATCTCGACGAAGCCGGGGAGGCAGCCCATGAGGAACGTGGAAACACCCACGATCACGATCGTCAGCTGCAGCGTGGGTTTCCGGCCGAGTTTGTCGCCAATCTGTCCGAAGACGATTCCACCCAGCGGCCGGGCCACGAAGCCCACGGCGTAGGTGATGAATGCCTGGATGATTCCGTCGAGCTCGTTGCCGGTGCTCGGGAAGAAGTATTTGCCGAAAACCAGTGTGGCGGCGGTGGCGTAGAGGAAGAACTCGTACCACTCCACTACGGTGCCCACCATGGAGGCGGCGACGATCTTCTTCAGGCCGGATCCCTTGCCGGTGTTCCCGGCGGCGGGTGTGGAGCGTTGCTCTACGCTCATGTCCATCTCCTCAGTGTCTTCTTTGACAGTGCCCTTTTGATGCGCGTTGTGATCCACAACACGAATTGCTTCACTGAGTATTGCTGCAGATTCTTCGCGCCTCAATGACCAAAGAGGCACCACGCATGTGCAGAATTGCAGATATGAATCCGAACCCGGACGACCTCCTCATCCTCCTCACCGTCTCACGGTCAGGTAAATTCACGACGGCGGCACAGGCCTTGGGCCTGAACCACACCACCGTTTCGCGCAGGATCGCGGCGCTGGAGAAGGCGCTGGGCGGCCGGGTCCTCGCGCGTGCAGCGGGCGGCTGGGAGGTGACGGACCTGGGCGCGGAAGCCGTGCTGGTCGCCGAACGGATTGAAGCTGCAGTGGGCACGCTGGGACAGAGCGACCGCGCACCCGACCCCATCACCGGCGTCGTACGCATGACCGCTACTGATGGTTTCAGCGCCTACATCGCGGCACCCGCAGCAGCCCGCCTGCGGAAGGAGCATCCCGGCCTCAGCCTGGAGATCGTGACGGTGACCCGCCGGGCCCTCCAGCAGCGCTCGGGGCTGGACATCGAAGTCGTGGTGGGCACCCCTCAGGTCCACCGGGCCGAAGCGATCAAGCTGGGCGAATACCGGCTGGGGATGTATGCATCAAAGCAGTACCTGAAGGACCACGGCACCCCTGCCAACGCGGCGGAGATGACCCGGCACCAGCTCGTGTATTTCGTCGACTCCATGCTTCAGGTGGATGACCTCGACGCCCCGCGCAGACTGGTCCCTACGATGCGCGACGGACTGACGTCAACCAACGTGTTCGTCCATGTGGAAGCCACCCGCGCCGGCGCCGGTGTCGGATTCCTGCCGTGCTTCATGGCGGACCGGCACCCGGACCTCGTCAGGCTCCTCCCCGAGGACTTTGCCGAACTTCTCCCCTACTGGCTGGTCCTCCGCCCCGACTCCATGCGCCGCCCCGCAGTGGCCGCCGTCGTGCAGGCATTGCGGGAGGAAACTGAGAACCGGCGGGGGGAACTGCTGGGAAGCGGTCAGCCCCGCAGCTTTTAACGTCTAAGTTAGGTCAGCCTTACTATGGGAAGCATGCCTTCCCGTACCGCTACGTCGCCCTGCCCTCCCGGGCAAGCCAAGCACAAGCCATGGAAGGCATCCAGGCTCTTCCGGTACTCGCTGTTCGGAAACCGTCGATGGAAGTACGTCGTGGTGGGCTGCGCAGGCCTCGTGCTGCACCAGGTCAGCGAGGCCTTGGTGCCGGCCACGATCGGCGCCGCGGTGGACAAAGCGATTTCACCGCACGACGGCGGCGCCCTCCTTTGGTGGCTCGGGGCACTGGCCGTTGTCTTCATCGTGCTGGCTCTTTCCTGGCGGATCGGCACCCTCGCCACCATGCGCACCTACTCCTACGGCGCGCATGACCTCCGGCAACTCGTGGTGGAACGCGTGCTCCATCCACGCGGCATGGCAGCCCGGCGCGCACCGGGAGAAATCGTGGCCATCGCATCCTCGGACACGGACCGTGTTGCGGGCCTGGCCTGGCTGGTGGGCAGCGGACTCGCGTCGGCCGCCGGCGTGGCGACCTCCGCCGTGACACTGCTCCTGGTGTCCGTGCCGCTGGGGTTGGCCGTGCTGCTGGCGACTCCCGTGATGCTGCTGATCATGCACCGGCTGACCAAACCCCTGGAAGACCGCAGCGACGCGGAACAGTCCACCGCGGCCCGCGCAGGTGCCTTGGCAACCGACTTCATCACCGGGTCCCGGCCACTCAAAGGACTGGGGGCCGAGGACGCCGCCGTGGCACGGTACCGCACTGCCAGCCAGGGATCGCTGGTTTCGGCGTTGAAGGCCGTTCGCGCGAAGGCCGCCTTCACCGGGGCGAGCACTGCCATGTCCGCGGCTCTCCTGGCCGGGATCGCCTTCTTTGCGGCGTGGTTTGCCGTGCAGGGCCTCATTACCGTCGGCCAGCTGGTGACCGTGGTGGGAGTGGCCCAGTTCGTCCAGGGGCCCATGGCATCGTTGGGTTTCCTGAGTGTGGAGCTGGCGCAGAAACGTGCGTCCGCGGCCCGGATCGCCGCCTTTCTTGGCGAAACGGAAGCCGTCCCGGCCCGGTCCGGCACTACGGCCGCGCCTCCGGCCGGAGCGTCGCCGGCTGCGCCTGGCGGGGATGCCGATGCCGCGAAACCTGCCACGCATGCTCCGCTGCTTGAGCTCTGCCCGCCACCTGGCGGGGATTTTCCACCGTTCACTGCTTCTCCAGGGAGATCGTGGGCGTCGTCCTGCCTGACGGGACGCGTGCCCGGCAACTGGTGGACACCTTGGGCTTCCGGATACCCGCGGCTCCGGGCGTCGTTAAGATTGGCGGCCTCGATGCAGCACACCTGGATCCCTCGCACGCCCGGTCCACAGTGTTTGCCGACGGCCACGAGGGCGTGCTTTTCCGCGGCACCGTGCGGGAGAACGTGTCAGCAGCCGACGCCCAACTGGACGAGCGCGCGGTCTCGGCTGCCGCCGTCGTCGATTTTGTCGCGCAGTTCCCGGAAGGTACCGAAACGGTGCTGACCGGGCATGCGCAGAACCTCTCGGGCGGGCAGCGGCAGCGGCTTGTCCTGGGTCGCGCCCTCCACCAACCCCAACCGGTGCTGGTCCTCCACGACCCGACCACGGCGGTGGATACTGCCACCGAAGCCGTCATCGCGGAGGGGCTGGCAGGATTCCCGGACAAGGCGCTGGTGCTGGTCACCACGAGCCCCACGCTGCTGGCTGCCTGCCACCGGGTGGTGCTGGACACGGCAGGTGGTCCCCCCGAAACCGGGACCCACCGTGAACTGCTGGCGACCTCGGCAACCTACCGTGAAGTGGTGCACTCATGAACCACGGAATCCTTCCCATCGCCACGCCACGGGAAACCCGAAGGGCCATGTGGCGGCTGCTGGCCGCAAAGCCCTGGCGCCTGGCCTTGACCGTCGTGACCCTGCTGGCGGCCTCGTGCTGCGGGCTGGCAGCACCGGCGATCCTGGGCATCATGGTCAACATCGCAGCCACCGGCGGCGAGGTTCCTGACTTGCTCTGGCTTGCCCTTGGGCTGCTGGCGGCGGGCGGAGCCGGCGCCCTGCTGGGTGTCGCGGGCCAGAACATGCTGGCCCGGATCTGCGAGGAAGCACTGGCGGACCTCCGCGAAGAAGTGTTCGCCGCGGCTGTCCGGAAGCCCCTCGCGGAGCTGGAAAAAGCGGGCATCGGCGACGTCGTTGCGCGCGTGTCCGGGGACGTCGAGGCTGTCAGCGAGGCCATCTCCGGAGTCCTTCCCGCCTTCACGGGCGCGGCATTCACCATAGCGGTGACCCTGCTGGGCCTCGGCGTGATCGACTGGCGTTTTGCCGTAGCCGTGCTGGTCGCAGCGCCCCTCCAGGTGTTCACCCTGCGCTGGTTCCTGAAGCGGACCGCACCCATTTACCGGACCGTCCGGATCACGGAAGCAGACCGGACCGAACAGATCATTGAGACTGTCCACGGCACGCCGTCAGTCCTGGCCCTGGGCCTGCAGGACCGGCATTCGGACCTGGTGGCGGCGGCTTCGCGGGAGACGATCGGGCACTCCCTGCGGGGCGTCAACTACCTCACCCGCTTCTACAACCGGCTGAACCTGGCTGAACTGATCGGCCTTTCGGCGGTGCTGGCCATGGGTTTCCTCCTGCACGCCGAGGGTGCGGTCACGATCGGTGCCGCCACGGCCGCGGCACTCTACTTCTACCGGCTGTTCGATCCGATCGGGACGGTCCTGGGCCAGTTCGACGAGCTCCAGAAGGCCGCTGCCGGGCTGGGCCGCATGGTCGGGCTGACCCAGGACAGGGCCGCGGAGCACGGTGCCGCGTTGGCGGGCCGGCCGCCGTCCGGACCTGCCGCCGGAATCGTCCTGGACAGCGTGACGTTCGCCTATCCCGGGCAGCGACCGGCGCTGAAGTCAGTGTCCCTGCGGGTGGAACCCGGTGAGAGCGTGGCGATCGTGGGCACCTCCGGCGCGGGCAAGACCACGCTCGCCAAAGTCATCATGGGTTTGGAGAAGATCCAGGACGGGTGCGTGCTTGTGGGAGGCATTGACGCCACCACGGCACCGGCGCACGAGCTGCGGGAGCGCATCGCCATGGTCAGCCAGGAAGTCCATGTCTTCTCCGGAACCCTCGCCGAGGACCTGCGGCTCGCCAAACCGAACGCCACGGCAGGGGAACTGCTGCAAGCGCTTCGAGCCGTCGGCGCCGCTTGGGTTGAAGCGCTCGACGACGGACTGGAGACGTCCGTGGGTGCAGGCGGCCACCAGCCCACACCGGAACAGGCGCAGCAACTGGCCCTCGCCCGGCTCATGCTCAAGGATCCCCCCATCGCCGTGTTGGACGAGGCAACGGCAGAAGCGGGCACCGGCACAGCCACCATGCTTGACCGGGCGGCAGAGGCAGCCCTGGCCGGGAGGACATCGGTGGTCATAGCCCACCGGTTGTCGCAGGCCGCGTCCGCCGACACCGTGGTGGTCATGGACCAGGGACGGATTGTGGAGTCGGGCTCTCACGCCGAGCTGCTGGCCGGCGGGGGCAGATACGCCCGGCTGTGGGATGCCTGGAACAGCTCCCTCAGCCGCCCCTAGGCGGCCGGCGGCCCTAAGCAGCCGGCGGCACGGGCGCCGGCTGAGGCGCGTCGTGCCGGACCGGCGTTCCGGCCGCAAAGGCGCGGACCTGCGCGTCGTTCCAGATGTGCGCCGGGACGGCCCCGCCCAGGAGCCGCCGGGCCAGCGTCGGGTCGTCGCCGAAGGGCACATGGCTTCCGGCCATGATCATGTTGCCGTAACGGCGTCCTTTGAGCATGGGTGGGTCCGCGATGATCATGGTGTGCTCGAACGTGTCCGCGATGGTGGCGGCGTCCGCCCTTGCATTCTTCAGGTCCGGAGCGTCGCCTGAGTTCACAACATAAAGGCCGTCCGGAGCCAACACGGCGTCGGCATGGGCATTGAACTCACGGGTGGTGAGGGCCCGTGGCGTGTACGCGCCGGCAAAGACGTCACGGATGATGAGGTCGCGGGTGTCCGGCGTCAGGGTTTCCGTCACCTCCCGGGCCTCGCCCACCCGGATCCGGAGCAGCGGCGCCTTGGGGAGGTCGAACCAGTTGCGGACATACCCGGCAAGCTTTCCATCCAGTTCCACCACCACTTGCCGCGCGTCCGGGTAGGCGGCGTGGAAATACCGTGCCATGGAGCACGCGCCGCCACCCAGGTGAAGCGCGCGCAGCTTTGGCTTGGCCTCCCTGGGCCAGCGGGACTCCACCAGGGCAGCGATCCACCGCATGTATTCGAAGTCCAGGAACAGTGGGTCGGCCAGGTCAATGTGCGAGCTCAGCACGCCGTTGATTTTCAGGAGCCACCCGTTGGTGTTGTCGGGATCGTGGAGGAGTTCGCAGTCTCCGGTGTCGATGTAGTAGATGCCCTCCACGGGACCGTCCGGACGGGTGCCGGCAGGCACCTCGATGACTCCCGCCGTCGACCTTTTACCCCTGGCAGACTTGGCTGCCTTACCGGATTTCGCCACTATGCCCATCCACCGTACGTCATGCCTCCACCCTAGTGCGCCCCCGAGGCCACTGTTACTAAGGATACTTACCATTAACGGGTCCGGGGCCATACACTCTCATCATGGATGCTGCAGGAACGCTGTGGATGGTGGTGTTGTCGGTCGCCGTCGCCTGGCTGACGGTCGTCGGCCTCATCCTGGCGCGGGTGCCAAAGCTGCCCAGTATCCTGGGCGACCCGGACGAGGCCGGCGACCCGTTCCAGGAACGTCCGGACAACGGATAACGCGGCGGTAGCCCAGGACCCGGCATCAACGCCCGACGGCGGCACGCACCATGCGGTGCTCCGGCAGTGAGTGCCACGAAGGATCGCACAGTTGGCGCTTCCCGTCCGGGACGAAACCGTTGCGGCGATAGAACGCCTGGGCCCGGTGGTTGTCGTCAAGGACCCAGAGGTAGGCCGGACCCGTGCCGATCAACGCATCCACCAGTGCCTGCCCAACGCCTTGCCCGTGGACCCGCTTCAGCGTATACAGCATGAACAGTTCCAGCCCGCACGGGCTGTCTTCGTCCCTGCCCGGCCCGGCCGCCGCGATGCCCACCAATCCACCCTTCGGGTCGTGGGCAACCACGCGCTGGTGGCCGGCTGCGATGTACTCCCGGTACCGTTCGATCCTGGCGCCCAGGCCGGCTTCCTGCCGTACGAAGAACTCCTCCGGAAGAAGATGTCCGTAGCTCTCCCGCCACGACTGGAGGTGCATGAGCGCCATGTCCTCTGCGTCGTGGACCCGGGCCGGCCGGATGGTGAAATCCATCAGCGCACCCTTGCCAGCGCGAAGCCGTCCCAGCCCTTGCTGCCCACGGTCTGGATCGCGGTGGAATCGAGCCGGGGATCCTGGCCCAGCATGTCCAGGGCCCGGATGATGCCGGGGGCATTAACCTCGTCCCGTTCCGGCTCAAGGATCGCACCGTCCCAGATGACGTTGTCCATCACGATCACCGTCCCCGGGTGGCCCAGTCGGATGGCCCAGTCCAGGTAGTTGGCATCGTTGTCCTTGTCCGCGTCGATGAAAACGAAGTCGAAGGATTCCTCCGCGGCCAGCGTCGGCAAGGTGTCCAAGGCAGCGCCCACCCTGATCTCCACCTTGTGGCCAACACCCGCCGCGTCCACGTTGGCCCGCGCCACGTCCGCGTGCTTCCGGAGGTATTCGCACGTGACGAGGCGGCCGTCGTCGGGAAGTCCCTGCGCCATCCAGATGCTGCTGAAACCGGCCAAGGTTCCGATTTCCAGGATCCGGCGGGCACCGCTCAGCTGCACCAACAGTTTGAGCAACTTCCCGGCGGTGGGAGCCACCTCAATGGGCGGCATTCCCGCTTGGACGGCAGATTCCAAGGCGCGCTGGTGCGCAGGATCCGGACCTACGACGACGTCAGTCAGGTATTGCTCCACCTCAACCCATGCGGGTTCGGCTGCGTGTTCAACCATGGGCCCCAGTCTGGCACCTGTGGCGCCTCCGGGGGAAGGAACTACTCCTGGTTGCCGAGGGCCCTCTCCAGCCGCTCGACCTTTCCGGTCAACTCGCCGGTGTAGCCGGGGCGGATGTCGGCCTTGATGACCAGGCTGACCCGGCTGCCGTACCGGCCCACCGCCTCGGTGGCGCGCTTGACGACGTCGAAAACCTCATCCCATTCACCCTCAATGGTGGTGAACATCGAATCGGTACTGTTCGGCAGGCCGGACTCACGGACAATCCTGACGGCGGCCGCTACGGCATCGTGGACCGATGCGTCCGCTGAGGGTCCGCCTTCGGAGGCGGAAGCAGGCTGGCCGGAAGGAGCAACTGAAAATGCAAGCAACATGAAAACCAGTGTTTCATGTACCGGTATGTCATATAACGGCCTACTCCCGCGTAACCACGGCGCCCACCCGCTCCGTTGCTAGTCTGGCAAGCATGGAACAGCCCTCCCAACGCAAGCCCCTCCGGGCGGACGCTGCACGCAATGTGGACAAGATCATCACCGCCGCCCGGCAGTGCTTCCGCGAACACGGCCCGGACGTTCCCTTGCAGACCATCGCCTCCACCGCAGGAGTGGGCCCCGCAACCTTGTTCCGCAACTTTGCCGACAAGGAGCAATTGGTTTTGGCGGCGTTGTCCCGCCAGCTCCGCCAGCACGTGGATCCCGTGGCCGAGGCTGCACTCGACGGTATGGACGCGGCGGAGGGCCTGATCAACGTGATCGACGCCGTGGTTCACGTGGCCAGCGAAGACGCCAACCTGCTCAACGCGGTGGCCGGGCGCCGCGGCCTGCTCATGGGCATCACCGGTGGACTTATCGGCTCCATGGCCACTTTGCTGGAGCGCGGACAGGGCCAGGGGTCCTTGCGCAAAGACATCACCATCGAGGACATGGTCCGCCTGCTGGCCATGCTCATCGGTGCCGTGGACACCATGGAACCCGGCTCACAGGCATGGAAGCGCCCGGTGGCGCTGATCGAAGATGCCATCCGCACCCAGCGGCCATCGCGGCCGCTGCCCGAACAGTCCGATATCCCCGGCGTCACCTTGTCCGACGTCGTCTAGGGTTCAGCCCCAGCCGAGCAGCCGCAACAGCGCCGCCGCGGCAGCACCGGATATAACCACCACCAGGAACGGCGCCCGCAACCACAGGGCCACCGCGGCCGCCGCCAGTGCGCCGATGCGGGCATCCAGCACCAGCCCCTGGCCCGAGGCCAAGGCATTGACTGCCGTCAGGGAGGCCAGGAGGCCGATGGTCATGGTCCCGGCGATGTGCATGATACGCGGGCTCTTCAGCAGCTTGGCCGGAACGAAGTACCCTACCAGCTTGGTGAGGTAGGCCAGGGCGCAGGCAATCAGGATCCAGAGCCACAGATTCACGAGGATCCCTCCCGCCCATGGCCGTGGCGTCCCGCGTAGGGGTCAATATCCGGTTCCAGTCCTTCGTCCATACGGGCGTGGCTGAACCAGCCGATGACGCCTGCGATCACCGCTGCCACCAGGATTGGCACGCCGGACGGTACGAACGGAACGGCCAGGATGGTCGCCAAGGCACAGGCAGCCGCAATGGCCCACGGTTCGCGGCCCTTGAGCCGCGGCCATAGCAGCGCCAGAAACGCAGCCACCGCAGCGCCGTCCAGTCCCCACTGCTTGGGATCCCCCATGGCATCGCCGGCCAGGGCACCCACAGCTGTGAAGATATTCCACAGAATGAATATGCCAATACCGGCCGTCCAGAATCCCCGGCGTTGCTCGCCCGCATCTGTTTGGCCCGACGCCGTTGCCGTGGATTCGTCGATGGTGATGTGCGCGGACACATACCGGCGCCATCCGCGGGGATGCAGCATGGCATTGATCTGCATACCGTAGATTCCGTTGCGCAGCCCCAGCAGTGCACTGGCCGTCATGGCGGCCACGCCGGAGCCGCCACCGGCAACAACCCCGATGAACGCGAACTGGGATCCTCCGCTGAACAGCAACAAGCTCAGCACCATGGTCTGCCAGACGTCGAATCCGGAAGCAACGGAGAGCGCCCCGAAGGATACCCCGTACAAGCCGGTGGCGATGCTCAGGGAAAGTGCGATCTTGAAAGCCGGCGAGTCCCGGAGCTTCATGGGTGCCGCTTCCTGGGAGGGACCGCTCATTTCCGCAGGCTCCATGACCACAGGATCAAAGGGGCCTGGAGGGGCAAGCGCAAGGTGTGGATCCTGCGTTCAGCCGGTGTCCCCTCCGGCCCGTATGCACGACGCAGAGCATCAATATGCCCGGCAAGGAATACTGAAAACATCGCAGTTGTCGCATCCGCCGCGGCTTTGCGGGTAGCGGGAATCAAAAGGCCGACGCCGAGTGCCGCCTCGATCAGGCCGGAGGACGCCACCCATTCCTCACGGGACATCACGGCCAGGGCACCATTGGCCTTGCTGCCGGGCTCGTCCCGGCGGCAGAGATACTCCGGAACCACGGGGTAGTAGAACTGCGGAGTGCGGAAGTGCTTCATGCCGCTGGCCAGGAGGAGCGCGCTCATTCCTATTACTGAGACGGAATGTAAGAGGTGCGATGGTGTGGGCGAACGGCGTAGCGACATGAGACCACTCAATCACAACGGCCGGGAGACCCGCCAAAGTTTCCCAACCAGGTCGCATTAGTGCGCGTTTTGAGCGCTCAAAACGCGCACAAGTGCTACTTAGTTGGGACGGCGAGCTGGGCCAGGACCTGGGCAGGCTTGTTGGTGGTGATCTCGTGGATGCCCAATCCCTGGCACAGGGCTACATCCTTGTCTGAATCAACTGTCCAGACACGGAAAATACGGCCGGACTCAAGCCATCGCTGGACGTTCCTGGCATGCTCGCGCACATAATCGATTCCCGGACCGGCGATCAGTACCTCGCCCGCGTCGAGGACCCGCTCGGCTTCCTGCTGGGTTGCCCTCATGACATTGGCCAGCGCGCCTGCCGTGATCGGGCCGAAGCCCAGGTCTTCCCGGATTTCCTGCGCGGTGAAGTTGTCCACCAACTGGCAGATGTGCTCACCGGGCACAGACGCCAGAAGATGCTGGATGGAATCCGTGTCGAAGCTCATGAACGTGATCCGGATATTGTCCAGCCGTGATTCCTCCGGGCTCCAGCCTTCGCTGCGCAACAGGTCCAGCACCCTGTCCTCAAGTTTGAGCCGGTAGGGGCTTGGATGCTTCAACTCAATGGCCAGTCCGATTTCCCGCCCGGCTCCGCGCAGGATGTCCAGCAGCTCCGGCAGCGTCAGGAACTGGTCGGCCGTCCCGCCGTAAGCGTCCGGGATGCGGGCGCCCTTCCAGGAGGAGAAGTCCAGGGCACGCAGTTCGTCCAGCGTCTTCTCCGCAACCGGCCCGGTCCCCGTTGACGTTCGGTCCAGGGTGGCATCGTGCAGGAGGACCACATGCTGGTCCCTGGTCAGGTGGACATCGCATTCAACACCGTCGGCACCATCGGCAATGGCCTTCAAGTAGGCAGCCCTGGTGTGCTCGGCGAAGGCAGCGCTGGCTCCCCGGTGCGCGTAGACCTTGGGCCGGGCGGGAACGAAGTCGTCACTTGTCATGCAGACACGGTAGCCCACGCTGTTGGACGCTCGGGGCTAGGCTGGATTAATGCAGGTGAACTCTGAACAAATCCCAGCCGAAGACGTCACCAACCATTCCCCAGCCACACCGGCGGCAGGCACCGCACGCACCCGCGGTGGGTCCGCCGTCGTCGGGCCTTCCTCCGGAGACGAGGAGAAGGCTGCGGCGCTGCGCCGTATGAAGCGGCTGGCACTGTCGCTGCTGATTGTCATGGCTGTGGTCTTCATGGTTGCCTTCGCATATCAAAAGGAATACCCCTGGCTGGAATACGTGCGGGCCGCGGCCGAGGGCGGCATGGTGGGTGCGTTGGCGGACTGGTTCGCCGTCACGGCGCTGTTCAAGTACCCCATGGGCCTCAAGATCCCGCACACGGCCATCATCCCGCGCCGCAAGGACCAGATCGGCGAGTCATTGAGCAACTTCGTGGAGAGCAACTTCCTGTCCCAGGAAGTGGTGCAGGACAAGCTGGCCAGCATCGACATAGCCCGGAAGGCCGGCACCTGGCTGTCCGGTCCCGGCGGTCCCGAGCGCGTAGCCAAGGAAGGCGGCGCACTGATCCGCGGTGCCTTCACCGTGCTTAATGACGACGACGTCCAGGCCGTGATCGAGGGGATGGTCCGAAAGCACCTGCTCACGCCTCCCTGGGGTCCGCCCGTGGGACGGATGGCGGAACGGATCTTCGCCGACGGCCACCACCACAAGCTTGTGGACCTGCTGGTGGACCGGGCAGCGGACTGGGTGGATGCCAACCACGCCACCGTCAACCGCCTGGTCTCGGACCGCTCGCCGGTGTGGGTGCCAACGTTCGTGGACGGGCTCGTGGGCGACAAGGTGTACGTGGAACTGCTGAAGTTCATTCGTGCCGTGCAGAACGACCAGAACCACCAGGTACGCCAGTCCATCGATGCCTACCTCACCGAACTCGCCCATGACCTGCAGCACGACCCCGCCATGATCGAACGGGCCGAAGCCATCAAGGCCCAGATCCTCGGTGACCCCGAGGTCCGCGAGCTGGCTTCCCGCACCTGGGGTACCGTCAAGAACGCGCTGCTCGCCGCCGTCGACGATCCCGACAGTGAACTGAGCCTGCGCTTCAAGGGCGCCGTCCGCGATTTCGGTGCCCGGCTGGTCAACGACCACGAGCTCGCCGGGAAGGTGAACGCGTGGATCGGAGACGCCGCCGGCTATCTGGTGAACACGTACCGCTCAGACATCGCGGGGGTCATCTCCGACACCGTTGCACGGTGGGACGCGGAGGAAACCTCCCAGAAGATCGAACTCCAGGTGGGCAAGGACCTGCAGTACATCCGCATCAACGGAACAGTAGTCGGAGCCTTGGCCGGGCTGGCCATCTTCACGGTGGCTCACCTGCTGTTCGGGTGAGGCTCAGCGCAACAGATGCACCATCTGGCCGGGTCTTGCCTGGCCCAGCGCGTCCAGGTCTTCATCACGCACCACCGCAATCACGGGCGAGGAACCCGTAGCCGGGTGTCCGGCCAGCGCAATGATGGGAAGGCCCGACGGCGGGAGCAGGACCGAGCCTGTCACCAGCGGTCGGGCCTGGGGTGCTTCGCCCGCCTCATGGAAGCCCTGGGCCGGTCCGTCGGCCGGGTGCAGGGAACGCCCCACCAGCCGCGCTCCGGCGCGGTCCGACTCAGGCGAGAGCGTCCAGGGTTCCGTGGTCAACCTCAGCCAGGTGGCGGCGTCGTACTTTTCAACGTCCGGGCCGGGCGCCACCCTGGCGACCACTGGTCGTTCACGGTCCAGGGCACGGCGGGCGGTCCGGGTCACGGCCGGGAAGGTGTGCCCGCTGGGCGGCCCGAAGGTTAGCGTCCGCCCTGTGGTCAAGGCATCGGACTGCGGTTCCATGCCGCCTTGCACCGCGAGGTAGTAGCGGATGCCGAACAGGGCAGGGCCGAACTCGAGCATGGCACCGGGGGCCACCCGGACCGCCTTGTTCAGGGGCAGCTCTGAGCCGTTGAGCTTGACCATGCCCTCCGCGCCGGAGACAGCCACGGCGGAACCGGTGACAAACCGCAGGCGAAGGCCACCCACCAGGACCTCAAGCCCGGCAGCCTCACCGGCGTTTCCCAGCAGCGCATTCGCCAGGTTCAGGGACGCCCTGTCCAGGGCCTGTTCCGGCGCCACCACCACGGCGGAAGCACCGGGGTCCATCACTATCGCACTCATCAGGCCTCCTTTGCATCTGGCCAAGCCGCGCCTAGGCGAACGCTTCGATCTCCACACCGGCGCGTTCAAGTCCCTGCCGCACGGCCACGGCCATGTCCACAGCGCCCGGGGTGTCACCGTGGATGCACAGGGAATCGGCCCGGACGGACACCACGGAACCGTCAACGGCCACCACTTCGGCCCGCGTCGCCAGCCGTACTGCCTGGGCAACCACGGCCTCCGGATCGTGCAGTACCGCGCCGTCCTGCGAGCGCGGAACCAGCGTGCCGTCCGGGAGGTAGGCCCTGTCAACGAACGCTTCCGCGAACACGGGGTGGCCGGACTCTTCGGCCAGCTTCAGCCATGCCGATCCCGGCAATCCGAGCACCGGCAGGCCGGGGTCGTAGGCGTGCACGGCGGCCACCACGGCTTCGGCCTGGTCCGGGTCATGGACAATCCTGTTATAGAGCGCGCCGTGCGGCTTGACGTAGTCCACGGAGGCTCCCACCGCGTGGGCTACCCCATCCAGGGCGCCCAGTTGGTAGAGGACATCCCCGAAAAGTTCATCGAAGCTCATATCCAGTGACCGCCGCCCGAACCCTGCGAGGTCGCGGTACCCCACATGGGCGCCCACCCGGACATCGAGGTCGAAGGCGGCACGGCAGCTGTCCAGCATGGTGAGGGGGTCGCCGGCATGGAAGCCACAGGCCACGTTGGCGCTGCTGACGATCCTGAACATGGAGGCGTCATCGCCCATGGTCCACGAGCCGAAGGACTCGCCCAGGTCAGCGTTCAGATCCACCGGTGCCCCCTTCCAAGGGAAGATCCTGCCTGGCTGCGCCGGGCTGGAGTTCACCGGGTACGGTGTCCGGCAGCGGCCCGAATGCTTCCTTGGCCGTGGCCACCACAGCCCTGCCCATCATGAGGTTGCCGGCGCCGCCAACCACCGCTCCCACCCCGAACGGAAGGGCCCTGCCCAGCAGTGCCGTTCCCTGCCGCTTCACCAGGCTCTTCAGGAAGGCCCGTTGGATGGCGTCGCGGATCACGCCGAACCCGCTGCCCGGTATCTTCTTGGTCAGGGTGCGGCCCCACTCGTTGGTGATGTCTTTCCCGCGGCCCAGCGACTGTCCGCTGAGTGCTCCCAGCAGGGATGTGCCTTCCTCGCCCAGCATGATGGCCATGACCATGGTCCTGGCCCTTTCGGGGTCGGTCAGCCGGATTCCGTGCAGTTCGGCCAGCGACGACGCATACAGTGCCGTGGTCTCCAGGAAACCCACGGTGGCCAGCGCGGACAGTCCCAGCGAAGCTGCGGTTCCAATACCAGGTACGACGGCGGTAGCGCCTACCGCTGCTCCCCCGCCTGCCACGGCGGCCAGGTAGTCACGCTCGAGTTTGGCGGCCAATTGCGCGGGAGTCGCGTGGGGGTGCCGCCGCTGCATCCGCCTGAGGTTCGCCAGGACCAGGGGCCTTTGCACGTCCACGGCCTTGAGCAGGGCGGTGTGCACGCCCGGCTTGGTGTTTCCCTGGGCGTCGAACACGGCGTTGTGTGCTGTCTTTTGGGCGATTTTCACAGCGGGGTTGGGTCGCTTGGGCATCTTCACCTCTCCATGGCAGCTGGCTCGTTTCCGAAGAACTACTGCGTTCAGCCTATGCCACGCCGGCTGCACACCGGGCGTAGACTAGGGTGCATTCACGGAAGCAGTCCCCTGGACAGGAGTATCCGTAATGAACCCAGCCGACAAGAACGAACACGTGATCAGGCACCACACCGATTCCCCGGCCGAGGGCGGGACCGAGGATTGGGTACCTGACGACATCGGCATCCATAGCCAGGATCCCGCAGAGGGACCGGACACGGACGACGACCAGTCGGCGCCGGGAGCTTCCTGACCCGCTCTCGCCTGTGGCCGCTGCCGGGTCTAGGCTGGTGGAATGGCCGCTCTGAGGGCGTTGCGCCCTTTTGCACACCGTGAATTCCGGGTGCTCATCGCCGCGCTTTCGGTCTCCATTTTCGGCTCGGGTATGTGGGCCGTGGCCATGGTGTACGAGGTCATCCACCTCGGCGGCGGTCCCTTGGAGTTGTCCTTTGTGGCAACCGCGGCCGGCGTGGGCCTGGTGGCGTTCGTCCTGGTCGGCGGCATCGCAGCGGACCGCATGCGCCAGCGCCTCCTCATCATTGCGGTGGAGGGTGTCAACCTGGCAGTGATCGCCACGGTCTCCCTGCTGGCACTGCTCAACCTCCTGCAGTTGTGGCACCTGGCGGTCGGGGCCTTCGTGCTGGGAGTGGGACAGGCCTTTTTCTTCCCCGCGTACTCCGCCATGCTCCCCCGCATCCTGCCGCCCGAGGACCTGCTGGCCGCCAACGGCATGGAGGGCACGGTCCGCCCCATCCTCCAACAGGCAGCAGGCCCGGCGCTTGCGGGCATTGTGGTGGCGTCCCTGTCCCCTGCGTTCGCGGTGACAGGAGTCGCCGTTTGCCACCTGGTGGCGTTCGGCATCCTGAATTTCCTGAGCCGGCAGGACCTGGACATCCGCGGGCCCACCGCAGACCTGGCCGGAGCGGAAGTCCCGGCCCGGACGTCCCTCTTTCACGACCTGCGCGAGGGATTCAGCTACACGATCCGCACTCCCTGGCTGTTGTGGACCCTGCTGTGGGCCTGCCTGTCGGTGCTGTTCCTTATCGGCCCCATCGAGGTCCTGCTGCCCTTTGTGGTTCGGGACCAACTGGGCGGTGACTCGCGGATGTTCGGCTTCCTGCTGGCGATCATGGGCGTGGGCAGCGCCGTGGCGTCCCTGGCTACGGCATCCTTCCGGCTGCCCCGACGCTACCTCACGGTGATGATTGTGACCTGGGGCGTGGGCAGCCTGCCGGTGGCGGCCATCGGGTTCATGGACAGCGTGTGGGTCCTCGCGGCTGCCATGGTGGTCTTCGGAGTCACCGAGGGCGTCGGTGTGGTCATTTGGGGAACACTCCTGCAGCGCAGGGTGCCACCACATCTGCTGGGCCGGATCTCAAGCCTGGACTTCTTCGTGTCCCTGGCCCTGATGCCGGTGTCCATGGCCCTCGCGGGTCCGCTGGCCGAGGTGGTTCCCATCTGGCTGATCTTCTTCGTGGGTGGGCTGGTATGCCCCATCATGGCCTTCGTTGCCCTGTTCGCGGCACGGATGACGGTGGACGAGATCCAGCACCCGCTGTCCTCGGATTCGCCAGATCCGGCCGGCCGTCCTTCAACTGCAGGTCATTCACCGGCATAGGTTGTTACTGCACGGGCAGGGGCCCCGTTGTCCGGCGGAGCACCACGTGCGGAGTCCGCACAGCGTGGGTGGGAGTCGCCGCGCCTTCCAGCCTGTCAATGGCCCTGTCCACCGCGGCCCTGGCAAGCAGCGGCGCATCCTGGCTGACAGAGGTGAGCTGCACGTAGCTGAGGCGCGCGAACTGGCTGTCGTCGTAGCCCATCAGGGAAACGTCTTCCGGCACCCTTAGCCCTACGGCGCGGAAGCTCTCCCGGATGCCCAGGGCGCAGCGGTCATTGAAGGCCAGGACCGCCGTGGGCAACTCGTCCAGCAGCGCCTGGCCTGCGCGCATGCCGTCCTCTTCCGTGGCCCCGCCCTGGACAACACGCGCCTCCAGGCCCCTGCTTTCCATCTCCTGGACGAAAGCCTCACGGCGCCTGGATCCGGACACGGCAGTTCCGCCGTGGACGTGCACAATCCTGCGGTGCCCTTGCGATACCAAGTGGTCCACTGCCAGCCGGATGCCTTGGAGGTCGTCGCTGCTGACTGAGTCCACGGTAGGGCCAACGTCGTCGCGCAACAGGCTCACCACCGGCAGCCGTGCGGAACAGCGTTCCAGTTCGTCCTGCCCCAGCGCCGGGGAAATCATGATCAGGGCTTCGCAGCCCAAATCCAACAGCGACTCCACGGCCTGCGACTCCGGGCGGTCCCCTGTGACTGCGCTCAGGGCGATGTCGTAACCACGGTGGGCGGCTCCGGCATACGCTGCCTCCACGATTTCGGCATGGAACGCTTGTGCCGTGGAGAAGGTGACGCCCAAGAGCCTGGTCCGTGAACTGCGGAGCAGCCGCGCCCTGCTGTCCGGGCGGTAGCCGAGGTTTCCGGCGGCCTCCAAAACCCTGGCCCGGGTGGCCTCGGACGCACCCGGGGCGTTGCGCATCACGATCGACACCAACGCCCGGGAAACTCCGGCTGCCTCTGCCACGTCCATTAACGTGGGGCGTTTTCCTGCCATGGCCCTCCTCCGACGGAGCAAGTCTATAGAACGATCCAGCAGATGACTGGCGCTCGGTTTGCCCGGCGGATGGCCGGACCATGGCGTGACAGGTACCAGACGTGCGGCCGGCCGCGACTCAGACGACCGACCGCACTAGCCCGGTTCCACAGCGACGGCGCCCCGGGTGGGCCCCAGAACCCACCACATCCATCGCTGCTCACTCAGCATTGCCCGTGGATCTGTACCGAAAAGGGCGACGGCACTGCACACCGGGCAACGACTTGGGCACTGGATATGTGCCACCTGACCAAAGATCGTGACGGAGGTTTTGAAAGAAGTTTTGCGTTCCGGGCCAGGTTCCTTTTGACACGTGAACTAGAACGATCTAGACACGACGTCCGGCACATGCCACCATGGACTGACTAGAACGATCTAGACCAGGAGAACCAGAAGTCCACATGACATACCTCCAGCATCCCGCGCCCCAAAGCCGGCCGGTCCGGATTGCCCTGCTTGGCGCCGGCTGGATCGGCAAATTCCACGCCGATTCCATCGCACGCCGGATTCCGGATGCCCGGCTGGAAGCCATCGCCGACCCCCTCCTTCCCGCCGTCCAGGATCTGGCCACCACGTTCGGGGTCACCAAGATCAGTACCGATGCCGCAGATGTCCTTGCCGATCCCGACGTGGACGCGGTCCTCATCGCCACTCCCCTGCGCTTCCACGCGGAACTGATCCAGGCCGCCGCGAAGGCCGGCAAGGACATCTTCTGCGAAAAGCCCGGCGGACGAACCATCGAGGAACTGGACGCGGCCATCGAGGCGGCGGCGAGTGCCGGCGTCGTCCTTCGCTTTGGTTTCAACCGCCGCTACTCCAGCGACTTCGCGGCCGCACGCAGGCTGATCGACCACGGCGTTGTGGGCACGCCGCAACTTCTCCGCTCCCTCACCCGCGACCCCGGCACGGAAGCCGGCCTTGGCAATCCTGAACGCATCGCACCGGGCACCATCTTCCTCGAAACCCTGATCCACGACTTCGACACCCTCAACTGGCTCAACCCCGGCGCCGTCCCCGTCAAGGTCCACGCCGTTGCCGATGCCCTGGTGGCACCCGAGGCGAAGGCGGGCGGGTTGCTGGATACCGCCGTCGTGACCGTCACGTACAGTAACGGCGCCATCGCAGTGGCGGAAGCGAATTTCAACGCCCTCTACGGCTACGACGTCCGCGGCGAAGTCTTCGGATCCGCAGGCATGGTCACCGCAGGCACGCCCCAGGCCACCAACGCCACCAGTTACACCGCTGCCGGCATCGCCTCGGACACCACGCGCCTGAACATCCACCTGTTCCACGACGCCTACACCGATGAGCTGGCGCACTTTGCGCACGACGTCGCGGCACGCCGCGGCTTTGAAAGCACGACGGCGGCTGCCTCGCCTACCGCCGCTCCCGGCGGGGTCGACGCCCGGAACGCCTTGGCCGTGGCGTTGGCTGCGTTCAAGTCCGCCGAAACCGGGCTGCCGGTAGACGTTTCGGAGATTGCTGAGCTCCGCCCGGCCGAAGGTGCCGTGCAGTTGCAGGGAGCCGGAGCATGAGTTTCCGCTTGGCTGTCTGCGCCGAAATGGTCTACGGCGAACTGCCACTGATCGACCGTGCGCGCAGGATCCACGATCAGGGTTTTGAGGTGGAACTCTGGGACACCCGTGGGCGGGACATCTCCGGGTTGGCGGCGACCGGCGCCCGTTTCTCCTCCATGAGCGGCTATTTTGGCGGCAGTGTCATCGACCCCGCCAACGCCCACGAGGTCCTGGCCTCGGCGGAGAAGCTCATTCCTACCGCCTTGGATTTGGGCGTGGAGCGGATGGTGGTGCACCCGGCCGAACTGGGCGAGGGCGGGCGTGCCGTGAGGCCAACGCACCGCTCCACGGGAGAAATGTGGCTGACCGGACTCCGCACGCTGGAGAAGCTCGGAGCTTTGGGCGCGAAGCACGGCATCACGTTCGCGCTCGAAAACCTGAACACCATCCTCGACCACCCCGGCATTCCACTCGCCCGGGCCAAGGACACTCTGGCACTGGTCCAGGCCGTGGATCATCCGAACGTCAAAATGATGCTGGACCTTTATCACGCTCAAATTGGCGAAGGGAACCTGATCGAACTGGTCCGGGCGGCACAGCCGTACACCGGCGAAATCCAGGTGGCCGACGTTCCAGGACGTTTCGAGCCCGGGACCGGGGAGATCAACTACCCGGCCATAGCCAAGGCACTCCGTAACGCCGGGTACGCCGGGGTGATCGGGATGGAAGCCGGAGCCGTGGGTGGCCAGGGCATCGAGGCAGGCGACACCGCCCTCGCCGCCTTCCGCACCGCCTTCACCTAACCCCCTCCCCTCCCAACTGGGTCGCATTTGTGCGCGTTTTGAGCGCTCAAAACGCGCACAAATGCGACCTACTTGGGTTAGTACTTGATGGGTTCCATGCGTCCGGAGCGCAGGGAGAGCACGGCGGCTTCGGCGATGGCTTGGGCTTTCAAACCGTCCTCCAGCACGGGAATGGACGCCGGGCTGCCTTCCAGCGAGGTCACGAATGCTGCCAGTGCCGCCGCGTACGTTGGCTGCACACGTTCGAACCATCCCGGGTGCAGCCCGTCCTCCACCACAACACCACCCGAGTACCGGGATACGGCGCCGTTCCGGTGGCGTCGGGCTTCCACCATTCCCTCAGAGCCCATGACCTCGATCCGCTCGTCGTACCCGTAGCCGGTGCGGCGCACGGAATCGATCTGGACCAACGCCCCTCCGGGGAGCCGCAACGTGACCGCGGAAGTGTCGACGTCGTCGTACTGCGTGATGGCCGGTTCCGCCAAAGCCGAACCCGTGGCGAAAACCTCCACCGGATCCAGGCCGGACAACCAACGCGCGAGATCGAAGAAGTGGACGGTCTGGTCGCGCAGCTGACCGCCGGAGGTGGCCACGTAGGACAGCGGCGGCATGGACGGGCCACGCGAGGTGAGCTGGATAAGCTCAACGGTTCCGATCCCGCCGGAGTCCACCACGCGCTTGAGTTCGGCGTAGTCCCGGTCGAAGCGGCGGTTGAAGTCCACCATCACCGGGATGCCGCTCTCCTGCGCGAAAGCGGCGGTCTCGCGGGCCCGGTCCAGGTCCAGGTCAATGGGCTTCTCGCACAAAGCGGCGATTCCGACGGCGGCGGCGCGGCGCAGGTGTTCGGCGTGCGTATCGGTGGACGATGCGATGAAGACGGCGTCAATCGCCTCAGGGTCGAAGACCTCCTCGAGCGATGTGGCTGCCGAGGCGCCATGCGCGACGGCGAGCGACTCCGCGCGCTGCCGGTCGACGTCGTACACCAAACGGAAGTCAACGCCGGGGTGGGCGGCAAGGTTGGCGGCGTGGACGGAACCAATGAAGCCGGCTCCCACAAGGGCGAAACGTTGCATGTCAGGCTACTGCTTTCTGTGAGGCGAATGCGAATGCGGGGACTTTCCACGCGGAATCATCGTGGTGCGAGGCGGCGACGGCCTCGACGAACTGCACACCGATCAGGCCGTCGATCCCGGTGGGGAAGGTCAGTTCACGCCCGGGCAGGGCCGTAGAGTCGCGGCGGGCACGCAGCACTTCGGCGAGGTCGGAGTAGAAATTCGCGAAGGCTTCAAGGAAGCCCTCCGGGTGGCCGAGGCCCACGCGGGTGAGCCGGGACGCGTCGTCGTGCAGTGTGCTGAGGCCGTGCGTGAGGATGGTGGCGGCGCCGGCGAGGTCCTGGACCTTGAGGTGGTGCGGATCCTCGTGCTGCCATTCGAGGCTGCCCTTCTCGCCGTAGACGCGGATGCGGAGGCCGTGGTTGTGCCCGGTCGCCGCCATGCTGGCCCAGACGCGGGCGGGGACGTTGCCGGTGAGTTCGAGTTCAACGGTGGCGTTGTCGAAGACGCGACGGTTGGGCACGAAGGTCTGCAGCCGGCCGGACAGGCGCTCGGCTTCCAGGCCCGTGATGTAGCGGAGCAGGTGGAAGGCATGGGTGCCAAGGTCCCCGACGACGCTCGGGAAACCGGCGACGTCCGGATCCGTGCGCCACTTGGCCTGCTTGTGGTCCAGCTCTTCGAGGGCTGTCGCCGCCCAGCCGGAGGCATGCTCGACGTCGACAAACCGGATCGAGCCCAGCTCCCCGTTGCGGACCATGCGGGCAGCCTGGCGGACCATCGCGTAAGCCGAGTAGCAGTGCGGAACGGCCAGGATGGCGTTGTTTTCCCCGGCGATGCGCACGAGTTCGGCGGCGGTGGCGGAGTCCTGGGTGAGCGGCTTTTCGCACACCACGGAGATGCCCTTTTCCAGGAAAGTCCGGGCGATCGTGAAGTGGCTGTCATTGGGCGTGGCCACTACCACCAGGTCAAGGCCATCTTCACGGGCGGCCTCGGCGCGGGCCATGTCGCGGATGTCAGCGTAGTTCCGGTCTTCCGGAATGCCCAGCCCGGCGGCAATCTCCCGGGAGCTACCAGGGTCCCGGCCAAAAATACCGGCCCGGAGATCGTAGTGGCCGTCCAGGCGCATTGCGTAACGATGCGTCTTGCCGATGTCCGCGCCGGGCCCTCCTCCTACCATTCCGGCCACCAGCTGCCGCGTGTTCGGTGCACTCATGAGAGATCCTCTTTGACTCTTTGGAATTTACTTGGACCGGTCCATAATGGCTGTGACGGACCTCCAGCGTCAAGCCCCTAAGCTTGGTTGCGGAGCGCTGGACGAGAGGAGACACTGCATGCCGGCCGCGAAACCCACCATCCGCGATGTCGCGAGCGCCGCAGGCGTCTCCAAATCCCTGGTGTCCCTGGTCCTCCAGGGATCCGCCAACGTCAGCGAGGGCCGCCGTCGTGCTGTCCTGGAAGCCATGGACCAGCTCGGATACAGGCCCAACCGCCTGGCCCAGCGGTTGTCCGGGCCCCGCAGCGGGACCATCGGCGTGATGCTCAACGACATCCGCAACCCCTGGTTTGTGGAACTCCTCGAGGGTCTCACCGCATCGCTGCACGCGGCCGGGATTTCGCCCGTCCTGGCCGACTCGTACACGGACAACCGGGTGGGCCGCAGCTCTGTGGAGACCCTCCTTGACCAACGGATCGATGGCCTGGTGGTGGTGGGAACCACCACGGAGTCGGCGGCCATCGAAAAGGCGGCGCAAAGCATCCCGGTGGTCCTGGCCGGGACCCGCGAACCGATGTTGGACGGCGTCGACATTGTGGTCAATGATGACGACGCCGGCGCGCGGCAAGCAACCGAACACCTCCTCGCGCTGGGGCACCGGCACATCGCGCACCTCCAAGGGCCGGGCGAAGTGGGCAGGCTGCGCCGGTTGTCCTTTGAGCGGACCATGGTGGATGCCGGATGCAAGCCGGTGGTGCTGACCGGCGGAGTCACCGAGGAAAGTGCCTACGCCGCCGCAAGCCGCTTGCTGGCGGGAACGGAACGTCCCACCGCCATCTTCGCCTACAACGACATCGCCTGCATCGGCGCCCTCTCCGCCGCCGACGATCTTGGCCTCTCCGTTCCCGAAGACCTTTCCCTGGTGGGCTACGACAACACTTACCTGGCCAAGATCCGGCACCTCTCCCTGACCTCGGTGGACAACGGAAACCTCGCCGTGGGCGTCGAAGCAGGAAAGTTCATCCTGGAACGCCTCGGCACGCCGGACCTGCCGGCGCGACTGCACCAGGTTCCGTCGCAGTTGCAGGTGCGGGGCTCATCCGGCGATGCACCGGCCTAACGCGAGCGCCTGAGCAGCAACACCCCCGCGTTCGCTGCCACAATCAGCCCAATGCCCACCCACTGGACGGGCGCCAGCTCCTGGCGCAGCGCGAGCGCTCCGATGATTGCCGCGAACACGGGGTTGATGCTCATCAGGATGCCGAACAGGCTGGCGGGTACCCTGCGCAGCGCGACCAGGTCCGCCACGTACGGCAGCACGGAAGCCAGGATCCCGGCGGCCACCGCACACAGAACCGTAAATCCATCCACGGGCTGGCTCAGGAAAATCACGACGGCGACAGGCAGGAAGAGCGTCGCGGATACTCCCGTGGCGGCAGCTGTGCCTTGGATGCCTTGGGTTCTTTGGCCCACCACGCGGTTGAGGAGGATGTAGGCCGCCCAACTGCACGCAGCCACCAGTCCGAAGCCGATGCCCACGAAGTCCGTGGATGCTTCCGGATTGGTGATGGCCACGACACCCGCCGCAGCAGCCACCGCACAGAGGGCGCTGGTCTTCTGCCGCGAACTGGCCAATGCCACTGCGAGGGGCCCCAGGAATTCCAGCGTGACAGCCAGGCCCAGGCCGATCCGCTGGACTGACGCGTACAGGCCGAGGTTCATGGTGCCGAAGGAAACAGCCAGCAGGAGGACCGGCCACCATTGCCGCCAGGCCAGATCCCGCAGGCGTGGCCGGACCAAGGGCAAGAGCACGGCCGCAGCCACGAGTTGGCGGACAGCCACCACCCCCACCGGCCCGATGACCGGAAACGCCAGCGAAGCCGTCGCGGCTCCGAGCTGGTTGGAGAGGGCACTGGCCACCAGCGTGGCTGCTCCGCCGGCCTTGCCCGCAGCTGCTGATGGAGTCGTTTCGGTCATGGGGAGAGTCTGCGCGCGGAAGGCCCATCCGCTAAATGCATAAGCCACCCTATTTATACGCTGGATGCATGAATAGGATGGGCCGCATGGATGTGGAACTGCGGCAACTGCGGTGCCTGCTGGCGGTGGTGGATGAAGGCACGTTCACCGACGCTGCGATTGAACTGAGGATGTCCCAGGCAGCAGTCTCCCGGAACATCGCAGCACTTGAGCTGGCACTGGGGACACAGCTGGTGCGACGGACCACCAGGAGTGCAGGCCTCACGGCAGCCGGCGAGCGGGCGACAGCGACCGCGCGCCGGATCCTCGGCCTGTTGGCGGACCTTGAACGGGACGCCCGCGCCGGCACCGGGAAGATCCGGATCGGCTACGCCTGGTCGGCCCTGGGCGAGCACACCACGGAGTTCCAGAAACTGTGGAAGGGGCGTTTCCCGGACACCGAACTGCAACTGGTCCGGTCCAACACACCCAGCGGCGGGCTGACCGACGGAACCACCGACATGGCGATCCTTCGGCGCCTGCCACCAGGCGCCGCCGTCGAGCATGTCCTGATAGGTGAGGAGAAGCGCTACTGCGCCATGTCGACCGACGATCCCCTTGCCTCCAAGCGGACAGTCACGTTGGCGCAGATCGCGACGCTGCCTGTGGCCATGGACCAACGCACCGGCAGCACCACACTCGAGTTATGGCCCCCGCAGGGTGGACCCCCCGAGGTGATCCCCATCAACGACACCGACGATTGGCTCACGGTGATCGGCAGCGGTGCGGCACGAGGCATCACCGCCGCCTCCACCGCGCATCAATATCGACGGCGGGGCGTCACCTACCGCCCTGTCCGCGACGCGCCGCCCGTTCCCGTGCATGCGGCCTGGACCGGACGAGACAAGCCCCGGGAGTTGGAGGCGATCATCGAACTGCTGAAGGGTTTGTACTCGCCAGCGGATAGATAAGCATGCTTACCATAGCCTCATGTCGCAGCGAACAGTTTCGGATCTCATGGTGGAACGCCTCACAGCGTGGGGTGTCAACAGGGTCTTCGGATACAGCGGAGACGGCATCAACGGGTTCATGGGGGCCTTGCGCCGTGCCGAGGGTGAAGTGGAGTTCGTCCAGGCCCGGCACGAGGAAGCCGCTGCCTTCATGGCCGTGGGACATGGCAAGTACACGGGCGGTGTGGGCGTCGTGACCTCAACGCAGGGTCCCGGCGCGGTCCACCTGCTCAACGGCCTCTACGACGCCAAAATGGACGGGGTGCCGGTGGTCGCCATCATCGGCCAGCAAAGCCGGACCGTACTGGGCTCTGCCTACATGCAGGAGATAGACCTCCTGACCCTTTTCAAGGACGTTGCCGCGCAGTTCGCCCAGCTGGCCAGCTCCCCCGAGCAAGTGCCCATGCTGATGGACCGGGCTTTCCGCACCGCCCTGGAAACCCGGACACCGTGCGTAGTGATTGTCCCGCACGACGTACAAACCGCCGGCGCACCCGGGCTCGAGCCGGAACACGGCATCGTGGTCACGGCCCCGGTCTGGCATCCGGCCCGCGTGATGCCCCGGGACCAGGAGCTCGACGCCGCAGCCGGGATCCTGTCCCACGGAGAGCGGATTGCCCTGCTGGTCGGCCAGGGCGCCCGCAACGCACGGAAGGAAGTGGTGGATCTTGCGGAGAAGCTCAATGCCGGCATCACCACCAGCCTCCTCGGAAAACCGTATGTGGATGAAACCCTTCCCTTCGCCGCCGGCACCATGGGCCACCTCGGCACCACCGCCAGCGCCTACCTGATGGAAAACTGCGACACCCTGCTGATCGTCGGCTCCAACGACCCCTGGACAGAGTTTTATCCCAAGCCCGGCCAGGCCAGGGCGGTCCAGATCGACATCGACGGCCGCAAGATCGCCAACCGGTACCCGGTGGAGACCGGCTTGGTGGGTGATGCCGCGGAGACGCTGCGGCAGTTGTCGGTCCGGCTCGAAGCCCTGCAACAGGACAAAGAGAGCCAACGTGCCCAGTGGCGTGCCGACGTCGGGCATCAGGTCCGCGCCTGGCGGACCCTGTCGGAAGAACGCGCCGGGATCGCCGCCAGCCCGGTCAACCCGGAACTGGTGGTGCGCGAACTTAACGGCCGGCTTCCGGACAACGCCCAGGTGGCGGTCGACGTCGGAAGTTGCGTTTACTGGTACGCGCGGCAGTTGACCCTCCCCGAGGGAGTTCCGGCGCACCTGAGCGGAACGCTCGCCAGCATGGGCTGCGCCGTCCCCTACGGACTGGCCGCCAAACTCGCCCACCCGGACCGGCCGCTGGTGGCTCTTGCCGGCGATGGCGGCATGCAGATGCTGGGCGTCGCCGAACTGATCACCGTGGCCCACCGCTGGCGCGAATGGGCCGATCCGCGGTTCGTGGTGTGCGTCTTCCACAACCGCGACCTCGCTGAAGTCTCGTGGGAGCAGCGCGAAACCGAAGCCGAACCGCGCTTTCCTGCCAGCCAGGTAATCCCCGGCTTCGACTACGCCGGCTATGCGGAACTGCTGGGCCTGAAGGGCCTTCGCGTGGATGACCCAACGAAGCTCGGCGCGGCCTGGGAGGAGGCCCTTGCTGCCGACCGGCCCGCCGTACTGGAAGTACTGACCGACCCCAACGTTCCCCTCCTTCCGCCCTTCCCTGCAGGAGCGCAGAAGCTGGACGACATGCGTTCGGCGCTCGCGGAGGAAGGGGCGGACGGCACCCACGCCCGGAAGCTCCTGGATCTGTACGCGGAGGGCGAGGAACGGCTGCGGAACCACAGCTGACCGAGGTTGACCGTGGCGGTCAGCCGCCCACGTGGTGCACGGTGAAGGCCGTGAGGAATCCGACGGCGGCTGTCAGGCCGGTGAGGTTGTGGTGCTCTTCAAAGGCCTCGGGAATCATGGTGTCGGCGAGCATCGCGAGGATCCCGCCGGCGGCAATCGCCGTGATGAACGCGATCAGGGCATCGGGAGCGCTTTCCAGGGCTGTGTAGCCAACCAGTGAGGCAAGCCCGCTGAACACCGCGATTCCGCCCCAGGTACCGAAGACGTAGGCAGGGCTTCGCCCCGCCTTCTTCATCCCTGCTGTACTGGACAGGCCCTCCGGGACGTTGGAGATGAAGACGGCGGCCAGCATGGCGGGACTGACCGTACCGGATGCCAGCAACCCGACACCCAGCACCACGGACTCCGGGACGCCGTCGATCAACGCCCCAACGGCGATCGCCGTGCCGCTGCCCGGCGAATCCTTTTCCGAGGGCTGGCGACCGCCCGAACGCTTCCGGTGCCTGGCCCCCGCCTTGGCCAGCAGCACGTTGGAGCCTACGAAAATCAGGGCGCCCACCAGAAAACCGGCCACGGTGGGCACCAGCCCACCGCCTTCCACTGCCTCGTCCACCAGTTCAAAGGCGAGCGCAGAGATCAGCACCCCGGCGCCAAAGGCCATGATGGTGGAGACGACTTTGCCCGGCACTTTCCAGATCCAGGCAACCGCGGCACCCAGAACCAACGCCCCGCCTGCCACAGTTCCCCACATCAGCGCCTGCAGCCACATCGGCATGGTTCCCGGCCTCCCGTTTCAGATCAACCAGAGTATGGTAAGCACACTTACAACCTCTGGGCCGCGGGAACCACCGTTATTGGGCCGGCTGAGCCTGCGCCTTGATGCTCCACGCAGACCAATCCAGGGGGTGCACTGACGGCCGGCCCAGGAGGTAACCCTGCGCAGCCGTGATGTCCAAGGCTGTCACTTCGTCCAGTTCCTCCGGGGTTTCCACGCCCTCGGCCACCACGAAGGCCCCAAGTTCACGCGCAAGCTCCGCCACAGCGCGGGCACGGATCTTCTGGCCGTCGCTGGACCCGATGCCTTCGATCAAATGGCGGTCCAGCTTGATGATGTCCGGATTGAGCTCTTCAAGCCTGTCCATGGACACGTACCCGGCCCCGGAAGCGCTGACGGCGATCCGCAGACCCAGCCGCCGCAGGGGTCCCAGGCCGTCACTGGAGTGGACTCCCGCTCCGGCCAGGCTGCCATTCAATTCGATGATGATCCGTTCAGGTGCCAGTGGCGACGCTGCCAGCAGGTTGCGCACCCGGGGATCCCTGGAGGTTGCGGGGGTGAGGTTGAGCGCTACGGCAATGTCCTCGGGAACGTCCTTGGCGGCTGTCAGGGCACACAGCAGTGCGGCAATCTCGAGTTCCGTGCCGAGTCCCGCCTCCTCGGCCTCGCGGAACCAGACATCCGCTCCTGCGCCATCTACACCCACGAACCTGGTCAGCGCTTCCACACCCACCACCTCGCCCCCGGGGAGGGCATGGACCGGCTGGAATGCCGTCAGGAGGAGCTTGTCCTTCAGGATGGCCTGGATGTCCTCGCGAACAGCATGGCTCACGGGAACAGCCACGGTTTGGGCGTTGTCGGAGGACTCCAGGTGGAGGTTCGCGGACGCCTGTTCCACCGGCACCTCGCGCTCAGCCTCGGCTGCCTCGCGCGTCTCGATCAGATGCTCCAGGAGGGCGGCCTCGGGATTGCCCGGATGGGCTTCCACGAGACGGCGGAGTTTGTTCCGCGACTCTTCGCCACGGAGTTCGGTGTCCGCAAGGATGGCACCAATAATGTCCACCACTTGCCCGCGCATGGTCAGTTCGTCAGAGCCCGCTTCTTGAGCCATTGATTATTCCTTTGTGTGTGTCCCCCGCTGGCAAGAGCCAGACCTGACCCGAGGCATGTGCGCCGGGTCACGAATCTCCTGTCCCGAATCTTACAGATGAATCGCCCCGGACCTGTACGGCCGGAAACACTGCACTACGGCGGCCCGCACTGACATGCTGGGAGGGTGACACCAACCGCAACGGGAACGCCGCGCACTGTACTGGGCTGGAAGCTGCTTCCGGCTTCCCTGCTGTCCCTGTCAGCGCCACCACTTTTCGCCTTCGGAAATGATGCCCTGGGCTACAGCCTGCTGGCCGCAAGCGTGGCAACGGCGGCCCTGGTGGACCGTACCCTCCTGCGTCATCTGGCGATCATTGTCGCCGGCCTGGTGATCATCAGCCTGGTGCCGTTGCACGCCGACTTGAGCATCAGCCACATGGCGCTCATGGGCACCGCCCTGGCTTTGGCGGTACTGGTTCCGTGGGTCGTGTCGCGCTATGCCTACCGGGAGGACATCATCCGCTTTCCGGTCAATACCGGGCGCAAGTGGCCGCTGGCCGCCAAACTGTACCTGGTCGGAGTCATTGCGCTCGGATACTTCATCCTGCCCGCGTACCTGATCCGGACCGGCGTCTACCGGAACTGGCCCGACGCCTCGGACCCGGAGATCTTCTGGCGGTTGTTCCTTGGCGTGAATACCGTAGGCATCTGGGACGAGCTGTTCTTCATCTGCACCACGTTCACTCTGCTGCGCCGCCATTTTCCGGACTGGCTGGCCAACCTGCTCCAGGCCGTGGTCTTCTCGTCATTTCTGTGGGAGATCGGCTACCAGGCGTGGGGGCCGCTGTTGACCTTTCCCTTTGCGCTGCTGCAGGGCTACACCTTCAAGCTGACCAAGTCCTTCACGTATGTGGTGTCCGTCCACCTGTTGTTCGACTTCGTCCTTTTCCTGGCCCTCGTCCACGCCCACAACCGGGAGTGGCTGCCCATCTTCCTCTACTGATGCTCCCCTTGCGCCCAGGGGTCTTTTCCAACGCCGAGTTCGTCGGCCATGTCTTCCAGAAACCGGATTACCGTGGCGCGCTCGGACGGAGAGAGCCGGGCGGCCGCCAGGAAACGCCTGGCCTGCTTGAGGCCCACGGTCCGCATGGCGGCTTCATGAGTTTCGGGCGTGATGGAGATGGCAAGCGCACGCCGGTCGGAAGGATGCGCCTCGCGGACGATATGGCCTGCGCGTTCCAGGCGGTCCAGCAGCTTGGTGGTGGACGCTGTGGAAATGTGCAGGTGGGCGGCTATGGCGCCGGGAGTTGCGATGACTCCGCTGTTGGCACTGACGATCAGGTAATGAAGCGCCCGCATGTCCGACTGGTTGAGCTTCATGTACTTCATGGAGGCTTCCGAGAGCCGCTGCTCGGCGTCGCGGAGCCTTCCCAAGGCAGCCATCACCTGGTTGATCTGCTGGATGTCGGCGTCCGTAAGGCGGGCACGGTCCACCAGTTCACGGCCGGGGTCGTTGGCGTCCAGGTGATAGATCGCAGAAGAAACGGTGGCGTCAATTTCTTCCGGGTTGGACATGAAAGTATGTTACACCGAACTTCCTACATGGTAGTCTTCTTTCTAGCTTGTCTAGCAATATTGGTGTTGGAAGAAGGGCGCGGCAGGATGAATACAAAAGAAATGGTGGTTCTCCTCGATGACGCCGGGGCTCCGATCGGCCAAGCTCCCAAGGCGGGCGTCCACACGGACCAGACTCCCCTCCACCTCGCTTTTTCCTGCTACCTCTTCAACGGCGCCGGCGAGATCCTGCTGACCCGCCGCTCCCCGGAGAAGAAAACATGGCCAGGTGTCTGGACCAACAGTTTCTGCGGCCACCCTGCTCCCGGGGAAGCTTTCGAAGACGCCATTCTTCGGCGGGCGCACTTCGAACTCGGTGTCGAAGCCAAGAAGGTGGAGGTGGCCCTGCCGGACTTCAGGTACCGGGCGGTCGACCCCTCCGGAATCGTGGAAAACGAGGTCTGCCCGGTGTACGTCGCGCGCATGAGCGGACCGGTCAACCCCAACCCGCTGGAAGTCGCAGACCACGTGTGGGTCAGCCCAAGCCTCTTGGCCGAGTCCCTCGAGCGGACCCCCTCCCTCTTCAGCCCGTGGATGGCCCTCCAGTACCCGCAATTGCTGGAGGTAAAGGAAATCAAGGAACTCCAGGGACTGTCGATTGGAGCCGGGGCATGACCGTCACCTCCAGCGCAGTCAGGGGCCGGACACGGCTGTGCGATGCGATCGAGCATGAACTCAACGGCATGATTTCCGCGCGGACCCGCGCCGCTGCGGACTATGGCACCGAATTCACCAGGCTCTGGACCCTGGCCGGCCGGAACGTCCTCGGCGGGAAATTCGTACGCCCGCTCCTGCTCATGGAGACCTACGATGCCTTGCAGCCAGCGGACCTGCACCCCGGCGGCAGGCGCCAAACCGCCATCAGTATCGCGGCCGCCGTCGAACTTCTCCACTACGCTTTCCTCCTCCATGACGACGTGATCGACGGCGACCTGGTCCGGCGCGGCAAGCCCAACCTCATCGGTTCGCTCCTGGCCGAGGTTGATCATCTGCCGGGTGCGGATCAACTCGCCGGCCCGGACCACCCTGGCAGTGCCCACCTCCCCGCCCGCTCCATCACCAAGCACGGCCACGCGGCCCTGCACTGGGCCCAGACCGGCGGGATCCTCATGGGGGACTTGCTCCTGGCGGGCACACACCAGGCGTTCGCCCGGGCCGACCTGCCGCACCCCGTCCGAGTGCGCCTCCTGGACCTGCTGGAACACACCATCCACGAAACAGTTGCCGGCGAGCAGTTGGACGTCGGACTGGGCGACGGCGTGGTTTCCCCGGACCTGGAAACCATCCTGAGAATGTGCGGCTACAAAACCGCCACCTACACATTCGAACTCCCCCTGCGCGCCGCTGCCGCCCTGGCCGGGGCGGAGCAGCCCGTGGAAACTGCGCTGGCAACCGCGGGCCGGCATCTGGGACTGGCGTTCCAGCTCCAGGACGATCTCCTCTCCACCTTCGGGGATCCCAGCCGCCACGGGAAGGACCCCTTCTCCGACCTGAGCGAAGGCAAGCAGACCGCCATCATCGCCTACGCCAGGATGACCAGCGTCTGGGCGGGCATCGAGCCATGGTTCGGGCGGGCCGAGCTGGCTCTGGAGGACGGCGAGCATGTCCGCCGCCAGCTTTCGGACTGCGGCGCGGAAGCGTTCGTGCAGGGCCTCATCGACCAACAGATGCAGGCGTTCCATGACCTGCTGAACAGCGCAACCACCGTGATCCCGCAGAACGCACGCAACGTCCTGGCCGATTTGGCCGGCCACCTGGAAGGACGGCAGTCTTGAGCACCATGGTTGACACCTCGTTCTCCCATTTCACCCGCACGGCCGAACGTGCCGCCAACCAGGTCATCGCGGCCTACTCCACGTCATTCGGGCTGGCATGCCGGCTCCTGGGGCCCCGGCACCGCCAGCACGTCCGCAACATCTACGCCCTGGTCCGGGTGGCCGACGAACTGGTGGATGGCGTCACGGCAGAGGCCGGCCTGAGCCACGAGCAGCAGAGGGAAGCGCTGGACCATTTCATTGACGAAACCCACCGCGCCCTGGCCATCGGCTACAGCAGCGACCTCATCATCCACGCCTTCGCCCAGACAGCCCGGGCAGCCGGAATCGACCAGTCACTGACCACGCCGTTCTTCGACTCCATGCGCACGGACCTTGGCGGGCGGACCGCGTCCACCGGAGCGCCGCTCCGATTCGATGCCGCAGCCCACCAGGGCTACGTGTACGGCTCCGCGGAGGTCGTGGGGCTGATGTGCCTGCGGGTGTTCATCCGCGGGCAAAACATCGACGACGGCGATGCCGCGGCCCTGCAGTACGGCGCCAGCCGGTTGGGGGCTGCTTTCCAGAACATCAACTTCCTCCGCGACCTCTCCGACGACACTGTCCGCCTGGGCCGCAACTACCTCGGCACCGCCGACCACCTTGAGGACGAGGACCGGATGGAGTGGGTCACAACCATCCGTTCCCAACTGGCCGATGCCAGGGCTGTCATCCCGCTCCTGCCCCACGACGCCCGGGCGGCCGTCCGCAGCGCCCTGGAACTGTTCGCGGCACTGACCCGGCGCATCGAGCACAGCAGCGTCGATGAGCTTTACCAGGCCCGCGTCCGCGTGCCGGACGTGTTCAAGGCCGGGCTCGCCGCCCGGGCCGTGGCTGCCACGTGGCTGGAGCCCCGGGGATGACCCGGGCAGCGCGGGCGACCCGGACAGTAGTGATCGGCGGTGGCATCGCTGGGCTTGCCACCGCCGCACTTCTTGCGCGCGAAGGCCATGAAGTCCAGCTCCTGGAACGCCTGGACCAGGTGGGCGGCCGGGCGGGCTCGCTGCACCGGCAGGGCTTCCGCTTCGACACGGGACCGTCCTGGTACCTGATGCCCAACGTCTTTGACCACTTCTTTCAACTGTTGGGCACCAGCGCTGAAGAGCAACTTGACCTACGGACCTTGAGCCCGGCCTACCGCGTCTTCAGCGAACCAGGGAACGACGGCGGCAGGAAGGAACCGCTGACCATCCCCCTGGGCACCGATCACGTCATGCGGATGTTCGAGCAGGTGGAGCCCGGGAGTTCCGGGCGCCTTGGCCACTACCTTGCCTCCGCCCGGAATACCTCGGACATGGCGGAACGGTTCTTCCTCTACAACCCCTTCACCCGGCTCCAGTCGCTGCTTCACCCCGAGATCCTTAGGGGACTCCCGGAGCTTGCCCGTCTGCTGGCCACTCCCCTGGAACGGTTCGTGGCCCAACGGTTCGCACATCCCGTGCTGCGCCAGGTCCTTGGCTACCCCGCAGTGTTCCTGGGCACCAATCCCGCCGATGCCCCGGCCATGTACCACTTGATGAGCGCCATGGACCTGGGCGACGGCGTGCAGTACCCCATGGGCGGGTTCCGGCACCTGGTGGAGCGGCTGGAAGCCCTGGCCCTCGACGCCGGCGTCCGTATACACACCCGGGCCGAGGCATTCCACATCGAAACCCGCGAAGTACCCCGGCCAGGCGGCAAGGGACATTTGGGCGGCCTGGGCCGCCGTCGTATTCTCCCCCGGCGGGACCGCGAGGTCACCGGCGTCAAATGGCGCGACGGGTACGGTGCAGAACACTTCAGTGTGGCTGACCTGGTGGTCTCCGGAGCCGACCTCCACCACACTGAAACCGCGCTCCTGGGCAAAACCGACCGCAGCTACCCGCAGCCCTGGTGGCAACGGCGCACCAGCGGGCCCGGCGCCGTGCTGGTCATGCTGGGTGTGCGGGGAACGCTGCCGCAGCTTCCCCACCACTCGCTGTTTTTCACCAACGACTGGGACGCCAACTTCGCCGCGATCTTCGGTGACCGGCCAGCCATCCCCGATCCCGCCTCGATCTACGTCTGCAAACCCAGCGCCACCGACCCGGGAGTCGCACCGCAGGACCACGAGAACCTCTTCGTCCTGGTACCCATCCCGGCCGACCCCGCCCTCGGTTCCGGCGGACCGGAGGGCAGCGGCGACCCCCTGATCGAACAGGCCGCCGACGCCGCCATCGACCAGATAGCGGCGTGGGCGGACATCCCCGATCTCCGCGAGCGCATCGTAGTACGGCACACCACAGGTCCCGGTGACTTCCTCCGCGACTACAATTCCTGGCGCGGCGGCATGCTGGGTCCGGCGCACACCCTGGGCCAAAGCGCGATGTTCCGGGCGCAGAATGCCTCCCGGAAAGTCCGGGGCCTCTACTACGCCGGGGCCACCACGGCACCGGGCGTGGGCGTACCCATGTGCCTCATCAGCGCCGAGCTGGTGTTGAAGAAGATCCGTGGGGACCACAGCGCCGGCCCCACCCAAGCCAGGCGGACTGTACCCTTGCCACGGAAAGTTGGCTGATGGGCTTCGTCTACCTCGCTTCCCTGTTGGCCGGAATCGGCTGCATGCTGCTGCTGGACCACCGTTTCAGGTTGTTCTTCTGGCGTGACGCGCGCGCGGCATCCATCGTGACCGCCGTGGGCGTCCTTTTCCTGCTGGCCTGGGACCTTGCCGGGATCGGGCTGGGCATCTTCCTCCGCGGTGAAGGGGCGATTGCCACCGGGGTGCTCCTGGCCCCGGAGCTTCCCCTGGAGGAGCCCGTCTTCCTCACCTTCCTGGTCCTGTGCACCATGATTCTTTATACTGGCGCCGCACGGCTCCTCGCGGCCAGGCAGGCCAGGCCGGCCAGGAGCCGTGAGCAGGAACGGGAGAACGCATGACGTACCTGTGGCTTGCGCTCGCCTTCATCGCCGCGGCAGCGACGGCGGGCGTACTGTTGACGCGCAACGCCACTGGTGGACGCCTTGCCACCGATGGACAGCGCGGCGGGCAGCATGCAGGGAACGCGGGAAGGCATTGGAAGGCGGCCGGCCTGGCCTTCGCTGCCCTGGTGGTCCTGACGGCGGTGTTCGACAGCATCATGATCGGGATGGAACTCTTCCACTACGACCCCGGCCACATCCTGGGGTTAAGGATCGGGCTGGCTCCGGTGGAGGATTTCGCCTATCCGTTGGCGGCGGCCCTGGCCCTCCCCGGGCTCTGGATCTGGCTGACCCGCAAACGCCAGGGAACGTCCACGGTTGAAGACGGTTCCGGCAGCCCGCGCAAAGGCCTCATTTCCCAGGCCTTCCTGGCCTCCCGTCCGGTCAGCTGGATCAACACGGCGTATCCCTTCGCGGCCGCCATGCTCCTGACCACCCGGGAGATTGACTGGGTGCTGGTAGCAGGAACCCTCTACTTCCTGGTTCCCTACAACCTGGCCATGTACGGGATCAACGACGTCTTCGATTACGCCTCCGACCTCAAGAACCCCCGCAAGGGCGGCATTGAGGGGGCGCTCCTTGAGCCCCGGCTGCACCGGCCCATGCTGTGGCTCGCCGCCGTGACCAACCTTCCGTTCCTTCTGGTGCTGGGATTCGCGGGCGGACCCGCAACCTGGCTGGCCCTGGCCGTCAGCGCCTTCGCGGTGGTGGCCTATTCTGCCGCCGGGCTGCGCTTCAAGGAACGTCCCGTGCTGGATTCCATGACCTCCAGCACCCACTTCGTCAGTCCCGCGGTGGTGGGCCTGACCTTGGCGGGAGCCACCATGACGCCGGGTCTGGTGGTCCTGCTGGCCGCATTCTTAATGTGGGGCATGGCAGCGCACGCCTTCGGTGCGGTCCAGGACATCGAACCCGACCGGCAGGCGGACATTGCCTCCATAGCAACAGTCTTCGGGGCCCGCCGCACGGTGCGGACCGCCGTCGTACTGTGGCTCCTTGCCGGACTGGCGATGCTGGCTACACCGTGGCCCGGGCCGCTGGCGGCCGTCATCGCCCTGCCGTACATCCTCAACTGTGCGCCATGGTGGAACGTCACGGACTCGACGGCGGCACGCACCAATGTGGCGTGGCGCCGGTTCATCTGGCTCAATTACGGTTCAGGTTTCCTGGTCACGCTGATCCTCATCCTGCAATGGAATAGGGTCCCGTGACCGGCGCGCCTAATGCCCGGGGTGCCCTTCGCCGGGTTCATCGACCGTGTCCAGGGCTTGGCTCATCCGTTGCAGGAAGTCCACCACAACCTTCGAGTCCTCCGGGGTCAACGAGCTTGCGACGTCCAGCATGCGGCGGTGCATGGCGCCAAGCGTATGGCGCACTTCTTCATCCGAGGCGGGTGTCGGCCGCACGATCAGGGCCCGCCGGTCGGTGGGATGCGGTTCCCTCCGAAGATGGCCGGACGCCACCAGCCGATCGATCAAGGTGGTCATGGAGGCCGAGGTTATGCCCAGCCGCTCGCCCAGGTCCTTGGGCTTCATCACCCGGCCATCGGCTTCGGCTTCAAAGAGGTACCGCAGGGCCAGCAGGTCCTTTTCGCCCATCAGCATGGAAGAGCGGGTGCGGCGGCGCATGGCCTGCTCCGAGGTCCGGTAATCCCGGAGCGCATTCAGGACACCAACGGCAATCTCCTTTTGGCCCGGGTCCTTCCCGTACCAGTAGCCCTTCGCGTGCGCGTCCGCGTTCATGCATGATCCTTCAAAGAAGCTTAAAGCTCGTTTACCTAGCAATTGATAGTAAGTCACCAATCGTGGCAAACGCATAGACCGCAGGCAATCCCACCAGGAAAGAGGCACGGCTCATGGCAATCACAAGGTCGGACACCGCCCGGCAGATCACGGTAACAGTGAGCCTGGCGGTGTGCATCGTGGGCTCCATGATCGGGGTCGGGGTGTTTGGCGGGACGCCCATAGCTCAAGCCGCGGGCGGTGCCTTGGCCGCGGATTCAACGCTCCTGGCCCCGGCCACGCCCGCCTTCTCCATCTGGTCCGTGGTGTACACGGGCCTTGCCGCGTACACCGTGTGGCAGTGGCTTCCTTCGCAGCGGACCAACCCACGGCAGCGGGCACTTGGCTGGCTGGTGGCCTTGTCCATGATCCTCAACGCCGCCTGGATCCTCTCCGTCCAGGCGGGATGGCTGGCAGCCAGCGTGCTGGTGATCGTTGGATTGTTGGCAGTCCTGGCGGGGTGCTTCCTCCGCTACAGCCGGAGCCGCCCGTCGTCCCCGGCGGAAGCCGTGGTGGTGGATGGCACCCTGGGGCTCTACCTGGGCTGGACCAGCGTGGCCGTGTGCGCCAACATTGCCGCCGCCCTGAAGGCCGCGGGTTTCTCCGGTTTCGGGTGGCGGCCGGAAGTATGGTCCATTGCCGTGCTGGTGGTGGTCGCCGCCGTCGGGATTGCCTTGGCAGTCAAGGGCCAAGGGCGGCTGGCCCTGGCTGCAGCCATCGCGTGGGGCCTGCTCTGGATCACCGTGGGGCGCAGCGCAGACGCGCCTGAATCGTTCCCGACCGCGATAGCCTCGGCCGCAGCGGCCGCCGTGGTTCTCGGAGCCGCCATCCTGGTCCGTACCCGCGTGGCCCTGGCAACCGCCCCGGTCCGCAGCCGGAGGGCCTGACGTCCTAGGGTTTGGGTTCCTTCCGGTCCACGGGCCCGCTGACCACTACCTGGGCAGGGCTGTGCAGGAGGTATCCGTTGAGCCAGGAGAACAACGCCCTGACTTTCTGCTGGGTCCCGGAGAGAAGCGCCAGGTGCACCAGCAGCCACGACACAAAGGCGAACGGCCCCTGCAGCTGGATGCGCTGCCGACCGATTTCCGCCACGGCTGCACCGCGCCCCACCATGGCCATGTACCCCTTGTCCACGTAGTCAAAGGGCCTGCGGGTGCCTCCGGTGAGGTCGGCCAGGATGTTGCCGGCCGCCCATTTGCCGGCTTGCTGGGCCACTGACCCCAGCTGCGGCAATTTGGTTCCCTTGGAATCGGTAATGTTGGCGGCGTCGCCCAAGACGTAGATTCCGGAGGCGTTGGGGGCGGTCAGGTCGGGCAGCACGTCCACGCGGCCCCCGCGCCCCAGCGGCAGCCCGGAGTTGGCTACCACCGCGCCGGCCTTCAGCCCGCCTGCCCACACCACGATCTGTGCCGGGATGCGGCTGCCGTCGGCCAGCGTCACGCCGTCCGGACGGACATCGGTGACTCCTACGCCCATGTGGAGCTGCACCCCTACTTTCGTGAGGTGCGCGGTGGCGTATTTCTGCGACTTTTCAGAAAACGCGGCCAGGACGGTGGGAACCATGTCCACCAGGTGCACCCGGCACCGCGAAGCAAGGTCCTTGGAGAAGTACTTGCCCACCACGTACTTGACGTTTTCGGCCATCGCCCCTGCAGTTTCCACGCCAGTGGGGCCTCCGCCCACCACCACCACGTCAACGTCGGCCTCGGGATTCTTGTCCGCCTCATCAAGCAGCCGGGTCAGGCCCGTTCCAAGTTTGGTGGCATCAGTGACCGAGTACAGCGGATAGGCGTGTTCCTCCGCGCCGGGGGTGTTGAAGAAGTTGGGTACGGCGCCCAAGGCGAGGACCAGGCTCTCTCCCCGGAAAGTGTCGCCGTCGCTGGTCGTGACCGATTTCGCGGCGACGTCCACCGCTTCCACGTGCGCGGTGACCACCCTGACTGTCTTAAGGCGCCGAAAAACGGAGCGCAGTGGCCGGGCAATGGCGGACACGCCGATTTGGGACGTCGCCACCTGGTAGAGCAGGGGCTGGAACTGGTGGTAGTTGTTGGAGTCGATCAGCAGGACGCGCACGCCCTTGCGGCCCAGCTTCCTGGCCGCTGCAACGCCGGCGAACCCGGCCCCGGCAATGATGACCTGATAGGTGTCGTCCATGCGAGCAACTTACTGCACGAGGGCGCCGTGTAACAGGCCCCCCGGGTTTCCCGCCCACAGGAACCAACCGAACGCCGACTCCCACTTATTACGCTTTGAACTGGGAAAACGTTGGAGATACTCCCGGCGTAATGATTGACATGGCGTAACTCACATTCTGTAAGCTAATTTCAAAGTCACGCAGCCGGCTTCCTTCGCTCTACTTCCGGGGAGGTCCGAATGGCCCCCAATTCCCTCAAATCAACGTACTCCCACGCAGTGGCACCATTCGCTGCACCTGTTGCTCGACGGGGAGCAACCAGGCCGCACGATCTGCCCAACAAACCCGATGCCCTGCTCGGAGCAATGGCAGTCAGGCAACTCTTCCGGCGATGGCCGCTGGTTCCCACCCGGGAACTGGAACGGATCCGCCACGTCCTGGTCCATTGCGACCAACTTGGCTCGCCGGAAGCACATCATCTGTCCGAACCCGCCCAAGCCCTCCTGGACCTGATCACGGGCGAACTTGAGCGACGCCGGGAGGCCGCCAAGGCAGCCCACCCGGCGAGCGGACCAGCACGTAAACCGGCAAAGACGCCGGCAAACCCGGCGGCGCAACCCGCTGTCGGTGAAAGGAGCCACCCTCATGGCAGGCCACTTTGAACTCGTCGACGCCGCAGGCGGGGATTGCCGCGTACGCCTGGTAGACGCCGACGGCCAGGAGTTGGCGCTGTCCATGTGCTTCCAGGACAAGGCAGAGGCCGCCAAGGGCATCTTCTCGCTGCGGGAAATCGCAGCGAGCGGCCTTATCGAGGACCACACCTCACCGCACTAAGGAAGGTGTGGCCGGGTGCAACAGAGCCTGTTTCACCCGGCCATGGCATCAGGCGGGCTTGCCAATGATCGGAAGTCCCGCCGTCGGGAAGGTACTGGGAAACACCGACGGCGGCGGGACCGGCACGGCGTCCAGCGGCACCGTCACGGTGTCCGCGCCGACCGTGACGCGCTCGCCGCGGACGTCCACGGCCAGCGGCTCCAGGCTGTATCCCCCCGCGGGTTCAAGCGCCAGTGCGATGGAACCCTGGGACAGCTCTACGGAGAGCAGCCTGCCCTGGACCTTGAGGCGGAACGACAACCCGTCCCATTCGGACGGCAGGCGGGGGTCGAAGCGGAGCACCTCGCCTTGGTCCCGCATGCCCGCGAATCCGCACACCAGGGAACTCCAGATGCCGCCGGTGGAGGCGATGTGCACGCCGTCGATCGTGTTGCCGTGGGAATTGTCCAGGTCGATGAACAGCGCCTCGGTGAAGTGCTTCAGCGCGACATCGCCATAACCGACTTCGGCGGCCATGATGCCCTGCACGCAGGCCGACAGCGTGGAGTCGCCGGTGGTGATGGGATCGTAGAAGTCGAACGCGCGCTGCTTTTCCTCCGCCGTAAAGTCCTGCCACTGCAGGAACATGGCCAGCACCGTGTCGGCCTGCTTCAACACCTGGTGCCGGTAGATGACCAGCGGGTGGAAGTTCAGCAGCAGCGGGTACTTTGAACGGGGCGTGTTCCAGTCCCACGGCTCCAGCGTCATGAAGTCGTTGTCCTGGCTGAAGACCTGCAGGTGCGGATCATAGGGCAGCGACATGCGCTCGGCAGCCTGCCGCCACACCATCCGTTCGGTTTCGGCGATGCCGTGGTGGTCGAGTTCCGCAGCGGCACGGAGGTTAAACCGTGCCATGACGTTGGTGTAAAGGTTGTCGTTGACCACGGCGGTGTACTCATCCGGTCCGGTGACACCGTGGATGTGGAACATGCCGTCCTTGCCGAAGAACCCCAGGGATGCCCACATCCGGGCCGTCTCGATCAGGAGCTCAGCCCCCACCTCCGCGGTGAACCCGGCGTCGCCGCTGGCCCACCGGTAGCGGTTGGCGGCAAAGGCGATGGCTGCGGCGATGTGGAACTGCGCCGTGCCTGCTGCGTAGTACGCACTGGCCTCCAGGCCGTTGATGGTCCGCCATGGGAACAGGGCGCCGTCAACGCTGAGCTCCTTGGCGCGCACCCTGGCATCGGGAAGCATCGCATGCCGGGACTCGAGGACTTTCCGGGCGCCCTCGGGGTTGGTGTACGTCAGGTAGGGCAGGAGGTAGACCTCCTGGTCCCAGAAGTAGTGGCCTTCGTAGCCCGAACCGCTCACGCCCTTGGCCGGGATCCCCGCAACTCCGGCACGGGCCGTTGCCTGCGCCAGCTGGAAGAGGCCCCACCGCACGGCCTGCTGGAGTTCGGGCTGACCACCGATCGCCACGTCCGCGGTGGTCCAGTACTGGTTGTAGTGCGCCTGGCTCTGGGCGACGATCTCGCTCAACTGCACGAGCCGGGACTCGGCCTCCAGGGCCAGGCTTTCGCCGCGGTCATCGGCGTCGTCCGCACCGGCTACCACGTAACTTGCCGTCTTCTCCAAACGGAACGGCTCGGCGTCGCTGATGGCCAGGACGTACCGGACCGAGGACTCGTCCTCGGCAACCACCGTTTCGAACGGCTGGCCCTCCACGGAAATCCAGTGGTCCACGGCTACGGCAATCCGCTGGCGGGACTCGGCGGTTTCCCATGCCAGGCGCAGCGACCCGTCCGCGCCCTGCAGGTGCAAAGGCAGGAGCACACGGCCGGCGTGGCGGCCGGAGCGGCGCGGGTCATGGACCGAGTGGTCCTCCACCGGCTGGTCCTGGCGGTTGACCACGGCCGAGGTAATGTCCGCAGAGACATCCCGGTCCGCGCTCACCGTCAGTTCCAGGCCAAGGCACCCGCGTGAATCGAACCCGACTGCCCGGCGCTCCACCGTGGTCACGGTGGCGCCGGAGCGGCAGGCCCACGTGGTACTTTCCTCATAGATTCCCGTGGAAAAGTCCACGCTGCGGTAGTAGTCGAGCACCGTGGACTCGGCCAGGCTCAGGGCCTCGCCGTCGATCGACACGGTGAAGTTGTTGGCGTCCGGAACATACACGATCCGCTGGCCCGTCCTCGCAAAACCGTAGGCGTTCTCAGCGTGCTTGATATCCCAAATCTCGTGGAACCCGTTGATGAACGTCCCCGGAAGTCCGCCGTCGCCGCGGGTCGAATGTGCGCCGCGGATTCCCAGGTGGCCGTTGCCGAGGGTGAACAGCGTCTCCAGCGTCCCCTCGTCACCGGGGACGTGGATGTTCTCCACAAGCTTCCACGGTTCACACGGGAAGCGCAGCCGATCGGAGCTGATGAGTGCCATGGGCTCTTGGTGTCCTTCGAAAAAGTAGTGTCAGAGAAGGTCGCTGAGGTCGTCCACCACCAGCGTGGCTCCGGCATCGAGCAGGGTTTGGCGGCCCGCTCCCCGGTCAACGCCGATCACGGCCCGGAAGTTGCCTGCACTGCCGGCCTGGACACCGGACACGGCGTCCTCCACCACAATGCACTCCTCCGTGGGAACACCCAGCAGCGACGCGGCATACGTGAACGTTGCCGGGTCCGGCTTTCCGGGAAGCCCGACGGCGGCAGCCACCTGGCCATCCACCACCACCTCGAAGTGGTGGTCGAGTCCGGCGGCCTTCAGCACAGCGGGAGCGTTCCGGGATGACGACACGACCGCTACCTTCAGTCCCGCCTCCACCGCTGCATTGATGAACTTGACCGAGCCTGGGTACGGGTCCACGCCACGGGTGTCCACGATCGCATTGAAGATCGCATTCTTGCGGTTGCCGAGGCCCTGGACTGTTTCGCTCGTGGGGGCGTCGTCCAGGGGACCTTCCGGCAGGGTGATGCCGCGGGAGGCCAGGAAGTCCCGGACCCCGTCAAAGCGCGGCTTGCCGTCGATGTGGTCGAAATAATCGCTTTCGCGGTAGCCCGCGGGGTGGCCGGCTTCGGCGAGGTAGCCGTCGAAAAGTTCCTGCCACGCCTGTTCATGCACCACGGCGGTGGGCGTCAGCACGCCGTCGAGGTCGAACAGGAGCGCAGCAGCGCCGGTCCAGGCAGTATGGAGGTCAGTCATATGCAAAAGTCCGTTTCAGCGCCGCAGGGCGCATCTTTTTATTCGGTGTTCGATGGGCTTTTCAGGGGCAGGTGTTGGGGTTCTGCTGCCGGGGGCCGTGCCACGCAGGTGGTGCGGTGGACTGGACGGCTCTGCGCCCGGGCCCCGGGGGCCCGTCATCGATGCCAACGACCATTGTCCCATGGAAGATTCCCCCGGGATACATGCGGGCACATGCAGCTAACGGTGTTCTCTGCATGGAGTGCGGCCTCCAATCGCTGCCGTCGGTTCCTGTTGCCGGCTGTTGGGGAGCCGCAAGCCAAAAGTGTAAGCGCTTACAAATTCGTCATTCAACAGAGTATCCCCGGCCATCTGTATGTGACGGGAATCGCAAAAAAAGATTGCTTCCGGCGGCGGTTTGCCGTCTAATCCGGAGCGTTCAGCACGTAGAAGCGCAGGAAGGCGCTCACGTCCACCAACTCCGGCGGTTCGATCCTGTGCCCCATGCCGGGATAGGTCCGTGCCGTCAGCGCCACGTTGGCATTGAGCCACTCCTCCGTGTGGGCGATCGCGTCCTCGTTGATCACCGGATCAGCCTTGTCCCGGCCCCAAAAGAACGGCGGCGGCGTGTCAAAGGACTCGCTCAGGGCCAGGAGGTCGTTATCCAGCACAAACCCGGACAAGCCCACCGTGGCTTTGAAGGCATGGGGGCGGAGCCGCAGGAGCGTGCTGGCCATGGCCATGCCCTGTGAATAGCCGAGCAGGCTGACGCTGCTGTGATTGCCCTTGACCGAGCCGATCCAGTCGAACACCCGGTTGGTCGACGTGATGACATCGGCGAAATCGTTGGTGAGGAAGTAGTCCAGCAGGAACCAGCCGTAGTGGTCCCCGATCACCATCGGCCCGCGCAGGGCGGCGCACGTGAACTCCTTGGGCAGGTGCGGAAAGAGTTCCACCATGCGCTCCTCACTGGTGCCGTAGCCGTGCATCATCACCAGCAACGGCGTGCCTGCGCGCTCGTTTTCAGGCTTCGACCAAACCACTGAATCCATGGACCCGAGCCTAGTAGACTGACCGCATGACACCGCAGGAACTGGCCAACCTGGCCCATCTGCGGCGTGCCCGGGACTTCATCGACCGCGAGTACGCACGGCCGCTGGACGTACCCACCATGGCCGCCGGCGCCCTCATGTCGCCCGCCCACTTTTCCCGCCAGTTCAAAGCGGCGTATGGCGAATCCCCCTACAACTACCTCATGACCCGGCGGATCGAGCGTGCCATGGCCCTGCTCCGCGCCGGAGCCAGCGTCACCGATGCCTGCATGGAAGTAGGGTGTACCTCCCTGGGTTCCTTCAGCTCCCGCTTCAACGAAATCGTGGGAATGACGCCCAGCGAATACCGCTCCCGCGAGCACCAGGCCGTCAAGGCCATGCCCACCTGCATCGCCAAGCAGCACACCCGGCCGGAACGGAAGAAGGCCGAAACAGCCGCCACCAGTTGAGCAGGATCGGAGAAGCGCCGGCCAGGCCACTGCAATAGCGTGTGGGACATGAACATCTCACTGAAATACGCACACATCACCGTCAACGACATCGACGAGTCCCTGGCCTTCTACCGGGACGCACTCGGCCTTGATGTCAGGAACGACGTCGGCTCTGACGGGCAGCGTTGGGTGACCCTCGGCAGCGAGGCGCAGCCGGACCTTGAGCTGGTCCTGTCCCCGCCGCACGCCGGGCGATCCCAAGCAGACGGGGACGCCATCCAGGAACTCCTCACCAAGGGCGTCATGCCCATGCTCGTCTTCGCTACCGACGACCTCGACGGAACGTTCGAGAAACTCCGGGCGTCCGGCGCGGAAGTCCTCCAGGAGCCCATTGACCAGCCGTGGGGTCCCCGCGACTGTGCCTTCCGCGACCCGTCCGGAAACCTGATCCGCATCAACCAGGGCTGAAGCACGCCAAGCGGGAGGCGGCCGTGGCACCCGCGGCGGCCTCCCGCCGTCGTGCGCCTTGGACGGCGGGGCAGTTACCGGCGGGCGAGCCCTACATCGGACCGCTGGCCGTCCTGGTTGGTGGTGGCGATCGCGGCACTGACCACGTCCGCCAGCCGTAGGCGGCGAGCGTAGGCCTGGCGCTGCAAACGCTCACCCGTGCCGCGTTTGAGGATCCTGGCCAGGCCGGACCGTGCGGTTCCCAGGTCGCCCGTGCCGGTCAGCGCCTTCCGTACGTGCCGCAGCAGAGCCCCCACCACGTCGGCTGCGGGGTAGGGCACCTGCTCCAGCGGATGCAGCAGTTGGTCGCCCATGCCGAAGCGGCTGGCGCGCCAGTTGGACATGCGCAACACGCTGGTCAAAGCGTTCGACGGCGGCGCCCCCTGCCGCCATTCCCCCGCCGCGGTTTCCACCAGGGCCCGGGCGATGACGGCGATGGTCAGCGCATCCTCCGCGTACAGGCAGACGTCGGCAATACGCAGCTCCACGGTGGGTTGCCCGCGGGAAAGGCGCGCGTCGAAGTAGATCATGCCCTCATCCATGGGTACCCCGGTGGCCAGCAGCTCCGCGATCACTGTCCGGTACCCCTCGGCCGAGCCGAACACGTCCATGGGGCCGGCGGTGGGCCACCTGTTCCAGATCTGCGTCCGATAGCTGGCAAAGGCTGTGTCCGCGCCCATCCAGAAGGGAGAATTCGCGCTCAGGGCCAGCAGGACAGGCAGCCAGTGGCGTATCCGGTCCAGGACGGCAACTCCTTCGTCCTGGGACTCGATGGACACATGCACGTGGAAGCCACACGTGAGCTGCTCACGGGAAATGAGGCCGAACTCCGTCCCCATGGCGGCGTAGCGGCGGTTGCCCAGGGTTGGTGTTGCATGGAAGACCGGTGGCGTGGCCAGGGCTGCCACCCTGGCACCCACTGCCCGCGCAGCCGAATCGGCCAAGGCCCGGCCCAGCACGATCTCCTCCCGAAGGTCGGATGCCTTGCTGCAGGGCCGCGAGTTCACTTCAATCTGTTCCTGCTTGAACTCGGATTTAAGTGTCGGGGACTCATCGGGCCCCTTGCCGGATCCTGCGGCGACATCCAGCATCCCGGTGGCAAGCGCCAGCGGGGTTCCGTCCACCGGATGGGCAATGAGCAACTCTTCTTCGACGCCGAACGTACGCATGGCCACCCTCCCCTGTGGATGTGGATCAAAGACGGCACTCAGCCGACGTGGCGCGGCACCTCCATCTGGAAGCCGCAACGGCAGTGCAGCACCTGTGTCTGGAGATAGACCTCCAACAAGCTCGGGCCATCCGGATCGCCAGTGGTCCGGGGAGCCTCAATCACGCGTTCGGCGGGGCGGCCCAGCGTCATGGGTTCACCGCAGTGCGTGCAGCTGAACCACAGTCCGGCCGCCGAGGTGGCGAGGAACTCCGCCTGAATGCTGGGGACGAGCTCTGCCAGGCGGACTGCGTGGGCGTAAAAAGTGTCACATTCACTGCAGGTGTAGCTGACTTCCACCAGCTCGGACTGGTTGGGGGCAGCTTCCACCACTGTTTCAACAAAAATATAGGAATCGGTTCCGCACACTGTGCACCACGGCCGGGTGTCACTGGGGGCCGGTTGTGCCCCGGGTCTGGTTGCGGGTTCGGGGGCGGGAATCGGGGATCCAAGCGTCATTGCCATTCTCCTTCAAGCACATTTCCACTGTGCAGTGGTTCCGACACATTCCCTTGCGGGGGCGCATTGAGAGCGTCGGGAAGAAGCAGATTGCTCCTGGTGAAAGCGGCGCGGAATGCACGCGGGTCGCCGGCCGACGAAGGCCACAGCTGGGGCGTGCAGTTCAGGGACCATTTCCGGGATGGCTCCAGGTCGCGGGGCTTCAAGGGCTATCGGCTTAACCCACTAAGAATGTAGATCACCAGTGGCGGACCCCACAAGATGCAGGGTTGACGGGAAGCGCTCCCCAACGCTGCCTCAGGGCTCGAAATGGGAGACCGGCGCCTCGTTCGCCATCGCCCGGATCAGCTGCTCCGCCACGTCCCTCAGTTTTTGGTTACGGCCATTGGAGGCCTTGGTCAGGATTTGGAACGCTTCCTTCTGGCTGCACCGGTTCTGGCCCATGATGATGCCGCAGGCGAGGTCGATCACCGTGCGTGACTGCATGGCGTCACGGAGGTCGTCGGCATGCTGCTGCTTGGTGCCGATCCGCACTGCCAACCGCAGGGAACGTTCCGCCTGCCCGCCGTAAAGTTCGCATTCCCTGATGGTGGCAGGATCAAACACCCCGGCCTTGGGTGCGAAAAAGTTCAATGCAGCCGTTGCGCCCTCGTCCAGGGTGACCGGAACGCAAAGGACGGACAGGTGCCCGCGCTCAGCGATGACAGAGCAGTAATCGCTCCACCGCTGATCCACGGAAGTGTCCGGCACATGCACCGTGGCCCTGGATCTCATGGCCTCCAAACACGGTCCGTCTCCGTACGACTGCTGAACCTCGTCGATCAGGCGGGCTTCCTTGGTGCTTCCGGCCACGGTTGCTGAACGGCGGCGCCGGTTCAACGTGATGCCGCAGAGCACGTCCAAACCAACGGCGGCGGACACGGCGGCAGCCGAGAAGACGGCCAGATCCTCGAGGAATCCGTTGACGTCGTCGCTGTCGATGACCAGATCCTGCAGCTGCTCAGGGATCGAAATATCGTCCGGCACCACCGCGTCGTTACGGCCTGCGTATTCAACGTTCATTTCGTCCATGATTCAGATTATGTCGCCAACTGCGCCCCGCGTCATTCTTTGCGGATACTGGCAAAGAATCCTTGCATCCACGGTGCACCTATGTGCACAATCTAGCTACAGTCCGCCCCACGGACCCAGGCGTACGCTCATGCAGACGGGCACCCGCATTCACATGCAAAGGTGAATACCCATGCCGGCCCAGCCAGCGTCGAGAGTCCCGGACGAAGCCCACCAGCCGCCCGACGAACCTCTCTGGTGCCCGCAGTGCAATACAGACCAGCACCTGCTGGTGGGCACCATCCAGCAGCACTACCCGCCGGCCACCACCACGCTTGATGTGGATTATGACTGCGCCGCCTGCGGGAACTCCTATCTCCGGACCGCCACAGTGCAGCGTGTGGCCATGATCCTGAACCGGCCCGGCTCCTCCCACAGCGTCTTCCAGTTCGGCGGCCAATACCTCCACTGCGGCGCCCCCATGAAAACCAGGAGCTGCGAGCTTCGGCGGATCCAGGCCACGGCGGCAGTGCGTCCAGGCAGCAGCGCCCAGCTTTATGAAGTCCACATCAACACACGCGTCCTGGGATGCAGTTGCGGGTTCCGCATGGAATTTCCCGACTGATGGCCGGCGGAAACCTCCTGCGGCAGCATCCAAGGACCTACCGGAAGAAGACAGCATGAAGGCAGACAAACGAAGGAAAGAGTCACTGGCGACCGGTTCCGATTCGAGGTCCGGCAAGCACAAGCTTCCGGACCCACCCGACCCGGACAACCTTCCCATCGACTACACCAACGGCTGGGACTCGAGCCGGTTCCCCACCAGCGCGCCCAGGAGCCTCCGGCCACAACACCTGGGGCACCGCAGGAACAGCAAGCCGTGAGCGGCAACTCCCCGGGCGCTGGCGGCGCGGGAACCCCGGACCTGACGAGCGCAGACCCCGCCGTCGAGCCGGACCCTGCCATCCAGTCCCGCCAGCGGGAACCTGCTCCCACTCCGGAACCCGTTCCCCTGCCCGAGCCCGGGCCGCCGCCAGTACCCGAACCGGACCAGATACCGGAGGACGACCAACTTTAGAAGAAGGGCCTGGCTGCGGGAGCCGCCGGGCCAGTGGAACCGCAGGGGCGCCGGCTCCCGACAGTTCCACCGAATGACCGGGTCCTGCCAAATCCCCCAGTCAGGACCCGACGAGGGCACGTCGCGCTACAGGGAGCGCGACGTGCCTTTTCGTTTGCCCTGCACACGCCTGATCCTTCGCATCATCAATCTTTGTTTGTGTTGGTTTCTCTTGACTTACCCGCATAAACAAAGATAGAGTCAAGCAATTCCACATTGTTGTGACAGCAATCACTCACAGTGGATGCACGAAAACAGGCATTACCGCAATGGAGGGTAAGTGTTCGCCGAAGAGCGCCAACAACTGATCTCCGCACTCGTCGCAGAGCGCGGACGCGTGAGCGTTACCGAGCTCGCCGACCGGTTCAGCATCACCACCGAAACCATCCGCCGCGACCTCGCGGCCCTCGAGGTTTCCGGCAACCTGCGCCGTGTGCACGGCGGCGCAGTCCCCTCGGACCGGCTCAGCACCCGCGAAGAAAGCATCCTGGAGCGCGCCATTCAGCGCCAGGCCGAAAAACTCCGCATCGCAGCAGCCGCCCTTTCCATGATTCCCGGACCCACCACCGGCAGTGTCCTGCTCGATGCCGGTTCCACCACGGAGACCCTCGCCGACCTCCTGGCCCAACGCACGCCAGCCAATGGGTCAACGGACGACCTCGTGGTGATCACCCATGCCATTCCCATTGCCGGCAAGCTGTCTGCCACTCCCGGTGTTGCCCTCCAGATCCTTGGTGGCCGCGTCCGCGGGCTGACACAGGCGGCAGTGGGCCAGTCCACCGTGGAGGCCGCTTTCAAGCTCCGGCCGGACATCGCGTTCGTCGGTGCCAACGGCATCCACGCTACGTTCGGGCTCAGCACCCCCGATCCCGAGGAAGCCGCCGTCAAGGCAGCCTTCGTCAAGTCAGCCCGCCGCGTGGTGGCACTGGCCGACTCTTCCAAGCTGGACGCCGAAACCCTGGTCCAGTTCGCCACTTTGAAGGATGTGGATACCTTGATCACAGACAGGGAACCCTCCGCGGAACTCGCGGCAGCCCTGGCCGACGCCGGTGTAGACGTGGTGGTCGCATGATCGTCACGCTGACCGCCAACCCCAGCCTTGACCGGACAGTTGAACTTCCCGGACCGCTGGCCCGCGGAGAAGTGCAGCGCGCGGTGGCCGTCCATCAGGAATCGGGCGGAAAGGGCGTCAATGTGTCCCGGGCGCTCGTGGCCTCCGGCCTCGAAACGCTCGCGGTTCTTCCGGGCGACGACTCGGATCCGGTCCTTGCCGGACTGCACGACGGCGGTGTGCCCTTTGCCGCGCTCCCCATCGGTCAAGCGCTGCGCAGCAACGTCACGCTTACCGAACCGGACGGCGTCACCACCAAGATCAACGAGCCCGGCCCGGAACTGAGCGGGGAACAGCAGGAGGCCCTGATCGGGCTGCTGCTTGAACGCTCGCGTGGCGCCAGCTGGGTGGTCCTGGCCGGCTCGCTCCCACCAGGAGTGCCCGCCGACTTCTATGCCACCATCGCCCGCCGGCTGCGTTCCCGTGCCGATGGGATCGCCGCTCCAGGCATCGCCATCGACTCGTCCGGGGCTCCCCTCGCGGCAGCACTGGAAGGTGACGCCGCCGGAAAGCCGGATCTCCTGAAGCCCAACGCCGAAGAGCTCGCAGAACTCGCTGCGGCCGCAGGCTTCGCCACTGTCTCCACCGCTGACGAACTGGAAGCAGACCCGGCCAAAGCCGCCCAAGCTGCTGCCGCCGTCGTTCACAGCGGTGTGGGTGCCGTACTCGCAACGCTCGGATCCAAGGGCGCAGTGCTGGTGACGGCAGACGGAGCGTGGCTTGCCACGCATCCGCCGATACAAGCCGTCAGCACTGTAGGTGCCGGCGATTCGTCCCTGGCCGGCTACCTGCTGGCCGCAACCAAAGGTGGTTCCGCCCCGGACTGCCTCCGTCAAGCCGTGGCCCATGGTGCCGCCGCTGCTTCGCTGCCGGGCTCCACTGTCCCGGCAGTCCACCAGACAACCCCAGACGCCGTTACCATCACGGCCCTCCCGAAGGACTAACAGTGACCCAGCTGATCACACCCCAATTGGTCACCCTCGACCAGAACCTGGGCGATGCCCCCGCCGACGTCATCCGTGTCCTGGCCGGCAAGGTTGCCGCCGCTGGCCGTGCCTCCGAGGTTGAAGGGCTCTTCACCGACGCCTTCGCCCGCGAGCAGAAGACGGCCACCGGCGTTCCCGGCGGCATTGCCATCCCGCACTGCCGTTCCGCCGCCGTGACGGAACCGGCCCTGGCTATGGCACGGCTCTCCCACAAGGTGGACTTCGGTGCAAAGGACGGCCCTGCGGACCTCATCTTCTTCATTGCAGCCCCCGACGGCGCTGACCAGGAACACCTGAAGCTGCTCTCCAAGCTGGCCCGATCACTCATCAAAAAGGACTTCACGGCTGCGCTGCGTGCGGCTTCCTCTCCACAAGAAATAGTCGAGCTGGTAGATGGCGCTTTGAGCGATAAGCCGAGTTCCGGCGGAGCCGGTGATGGGGGTCGCGGAGTGGTTGGGCATCGCGAAGCGGGCACGACCCCCATCACCGGTGAAGCGACCCCGGCCGGACCCAAGCGCCTCGTGGCCGTTACCGCTTGCCCAACCGGAATCGCGCACACCTACATGGCTGCCGACTCGTTGGTTGCCGCGGCCAAGGAAGTTGGTGTGGACCTGCAGGTTGAAACCCAGGGTTCCTCCGGCGCCAAGCCGCTGGACCCCGCCGTGATTGCCGCGGCAGATGCGGTGATCTTCGCCGTCGACGTCGACGTTCGCGGAAAGGAGCGCTTCGCCGGCAAGCCGGTCATCAACGCGCCCGTCAAGCGCGGCATTGATGAACCGGACAAGATGGTCCAGGAAGCCCTCGCCGCTGCCGATGACCCCCACGCACACCGGGTGGCCCATTTCGGTGCGGAGGAGCAGGCCGAGCGCGAGGCCGAGGAGAAGAGCGAGCACATCGGCCAGAAGCTGAAGCGCGCACTCCTGACCGGCGTGTCGTACATGATTCCGTTCGTGGCCGGTGGCGGTTTGTTGATTGCGCTCGGCTTCCTCATGGGTGGCTACCTGATCACGGGCTTTGCCGACAAGATCGTTGTGGAGAACAGCATCTTCAACCTGCCCACCGAGTTCCCGGACAATGCCTGGGGTCCGTTGGGCGCCTACCTCGGTGCCGTCCTCTTCAAGATCGGCGCCCTGTCCCTCGGCTTCCTGGTCCCGGCACTGGCGGGCTACATCGCCTACGCGATCGCCGACCGTCCGGGTATTGCGCCGGGCTTCGTCGCCGGCGCGGTTTCCGGCTTCATGGGCGCGGGCTTCCTCGGCGGCATCGTCGGCGGTTTGCTGGCCGGCTACGTCGCCTACCAGCTGGGCAAGCTTAACGTGGCCCGCTGGCTCCGTGGCCTGATGCCGGTGGTCATCATCCCGCTGATCGCGTCCCTGGTGGCGTCCGGGTTGATGTTCCTGATCCTCGGCGCCCCGATCGTCGCCCTGACCAACGCCCTCAACGCCGGGCTTTCCGGCCTGACCGGCGCGGGAGCCATCATCCTCGGCGTCATCCTTGGCCTCATGATGTGCTTCGACCTCGGCGGCCCGGTCAACAAGGTCGCCTACTCGTTCGCCGTTGCCGGCCTCGGCACCGCGTCCATCACCAACCAGGCTCCGTGGCAGATCATGGCCGCCGTCATGGCGGCAGGCATGGTTCCGCCGCTGGCCATGGCGCTGGCTACCGTGATGGACAAGAAGCTGTTCTCGCTCGCCGAACGCGAAAACGGCAAGGCTGCCTGGCTTCTGGGAGCATCGTTCATTTCCGAAGGTGCCATCCCGTTCGCCGCCGCCGATCCGCTGCGCGTTATCCCGGCCAGCATGGTGGGTGGTGCCGTGACCGGTGCACTGTCCATGGCCTTCGCTGTCACGTCCAAGGCACCCCACGGCGGCCTGTTCGTCTTCTTCGCCATCGACAACTTCCTGTTCTTCTTCCTGTCCATCGCCGTGGGCGTGGCGATCACCGCACTGCTGGTCATAGCCCTCAAGCGCTGGGCCGTGAAAAAGCCCGTCGAAGCGGAAGCGGTTCCTGCCACCGCAGGCGTCTGACCTTCCTGCACCACCGTCACCCTGGACTTCCCACACCCACATCCCTATCCAAGGAGCACCAATGACTGAACGTACCGCCACCATCGCCAGCCGCGTCGGCCTCCACGCCCGCCCGGCAGCCATCTTCGCCGAGGCTGCCGGGGAACTTGACCTCGACGTGACCATTGCCCGCCAGGGTGAACCCGCCGATGACGCCATGGACGCGGCCAGCATCCTGTCCTTGATGAGCCTCGGCGCCGAACACGGCGATGTCGTGGTGCTGCGTGCTGAAGGCGCGGGTGCGGACGAAGCCCTGGACCGCCTGGTGCAGATCCTCGAAACGGACCACGACGCCTAGAAGCACCGGCTCCTAAAAGCCTGGCCGCTCCCGGAGGGTGCGGCCAGGCTTTTTTCGTTTAACGCCTGCGTCCAGACTGGCCTTTGCGTCCAGCAGCCACTTGCGTCAGCCCTGCTTGGAGATCAGGAATTCCGCGATGGAGGGCTCCGTTGGCTTCACGTCGAGGAGTTCACCGGAAAGATACGCTTCCACGATCCGCGGGTCCACGTAGGAGGTGCGCGCCACCGTGGGCGTGTTGCCCAGCAACCCGGCCGCCTCTTTCATGGCTTTGACCAAGGCCTGGGGGCGGGTCATGGTGCCTTCAGTCTTCAGGAGGCACAGCGCTGCGGCGGCAGTGCCCTTCCACGTCCGGAAGTCCTTTGAACTGTAGGCTTCACCGGCAATGCTCCGGAGGTACTCATTAACCATGGACCCGTCCAAGGGAACCCACGAGCCGTTGGCCTTGTAGGCCAACAGCCGCTCCTTGCCCGGCCTGCGGGAAAGGGGTTCGAGGAAGGCAGCCAGCGCTGGGTCATTAATGGAGGTGTCCCACCATTGGCCGCTCTTGCCGGGAAACTTCAGGCCGACGGCGTTGTCCTTGATCCTCGCGTGGCGGCACCGGAGGGTCGTCAGTCCGTAGGACCCGTTCTGCTTCATATAGCTTTCGGAGCCGACCCGCAGTGCTCCCAGATCCATGAGGCGGACAGCGGCAGCCAGGGTTTGTTGCCTGGGGTCGGAGGTGTCCTTCAAGTGCAGCGTCACGGTGCGCCGGATCGATGGGAAGGCCGAGCCCAGTTCGGCGGCGCGCTGGAATTTCTCGGTGTCCTTACGTTCGCGCCACCGGGGATGGTAGAGGTACTGGCTGCGTCCCGCGGCATCCACGCCCGTGGCCTGGATGTGCGCATTCTCGTAGGGACTGATCCAGACCTCGGTCCACGCAGGCGGGATCGCCAGCGCATTGATGCGCTGGCGATCCTCTTTGTCCAGGAGTGTCCCGTCCGGATGGCGGTAGCTGAAACCCTTGCCCGAACGGCGCCGCACGATGCCGGGCTTGGAAAGGTCACTGCGCCGAAGCCTGGCCATGGGTGCTCCGCGTGTCCGGTGCCGGGCCGCCGGTCAGGCTTCGTCCGGGTCCGTTACTGCGGCGCCGGCACCCATGATTTCTGCATTGATCATCCAGACCAACTGCTCAAGGCGGGCGATGAACTCATGCAGGAGGTCCGCCGTCGTGGGGTCTTCCTCATCCACCTCGTCATGGACGTCGCGCATGGTCTGGACGGCTCGTTCCACGCGGTCTGTGACCAGTTTGACGGCGTTCTTGGTGGAGACAAGGCCGCCCGGGAACTCCTCCAGCCGAGTGCCCTTGGCGATCGTGGCGCTGCGGCCGTCGGGGAGGGCGTGCAGTGCCCGCATGCGCTCCGCGGTGTCATCGGCAAACTGCCGCGTGGCCACCACAAGTTCATCCAACTGGAGGTGGAGGTCACGGAAGTTGGGGCCAACGATGTTCCAGTGGGCCTGCTTGCCTTGGAGCTGTAGCTCGATGAGGTCCGTCAGGACGATTTGAAGGTTGTCTGCAAGCTGCTGTGACGCTTTCATGTTTTCCTCTCGTGGACGGTCGCTTGGGCGAAAAACCATGCCAGCAAATTTCTTCACCAACAGGTCAATCATCAGGTGACGACTGCAATTACTCTTTCATAAGGATGCTTAGTAGTACAATGGAGAGTGTCGCTGTTCACAACTGGCGAACCCGCTCACCCGCGGGCCGCTGGCGGTGATAACGGCCAAATGGCACCCGGCGGCAGCAATGCACCGGGAACCGCAACAAAGAAATGAAGTAAGCAGGAATGCATAGTCAGGAATCCAGGAAGATCCCCGGGATTCCAAGGAAAGGAATGTGCTGACCATGAATACGCTTCTGATAATCGCTGGTGTAGTGGCAATTGTTCTTCTTCTGGTGGGCGGCTTCTCGCAGGCCCTCAACTGGCTGCTGTGGGTAGGCGTGGTCCTTCTGGTCATTGCCGCCATTGGCTGGCTGCTCAGCTTCATGTCCGGACGCAGGGGCCACACGGTTTAGAGCGGCGCCGCCAGGATTGACTCCTCAGGCGCCCCAAGGGCCACACCCCGGATGATCGCGGAACGCGAGGGCTGTCCCCCTGCAGCAGGTCTGCGGCATGGGGCAGCCCTCACGCTTCTCAGGCGTTGTCGTCCGGCGAAGCGCCGGCACCTTCTTCGTCCGTACTTTCCGGTTCCGGAGAGCTCCCGGGTGCGGGCCGTTCCGGGGTTTCGCGTCCGGAGCCACCACCGGGCAATTCCTGCTCCGGTGTAGGTGTTCCGTAGCCGCCGGGTGCATCTTCCGGGTCGACGCGGTGTGGGTCCTGGCTCATTTCTTCCTCCTGGTAATTCCTGTGAGGCCCCGATAAAACACGAGGAATGCTGACAGTTCGACCGTAGTCCGGCGTTCCGTTGGCGTCCACCACATACCCAGCTGGAGGTGCACGAATGGTTGAGCCCGATCAGGCTCCCAGGACCGGCAGGAATGAATCCACCGAAGAGCGGATGGACCGCAATTGGATGGAATTGATCCAGGAATTACGGGTCCTGCAAACAGGCGTGCAGATCCTGGGAGGTTTCCTGCTGACCCTGCCGTTCCAGGAAAGATTCGAGGACCTGGACGATTGGCAGCGCGGGCTTTACCTCTTTAACGTCATGGCCGCCGCACTCACCACGTCATTGATTGTGCTGCCCGTCAGCGTCCACCGCCGGCTGTTCCGCCAAGGCCTCAAGTCGACCCTCGTCTCCAGTGCCAACATCATCACCAAGTTCGCACTGTTCGGCGTGGCCATCCTCATTGTGGGATCAGCATCGCTGGTCTTCGATGTGGTGGCCGGTAGGACCGCCGGGCTGGTCTCCGGGGGTGTCATCATCCTGGTCCTGCTTGTCCTTGTCCTCGGGACACCGATCTGGCTCCACCGGCGGGCCCTTCGAAACCATGACAACGGTGACAGCGCTGATGAGGCGACAAACGGGAAGGAGCGCTGACCCGTGCTGCGGCCAACAGAGCATCAGGAAACCTCAACGAAAGGAGGACCGATGCGCCAATGGATGAAAGACCACGGCTTGCTGCTGGCAAACGCCGGCCTGTTCGTCGCCTTCCTGGGCGGCATGGTGGTGTCCGGGGCAGCCAGCTACAGCGAGGAGCAGCAAAGCCACGGACAGCCACCACTGGGCGTCCTGGAGTACGTCGGCACAGGCCACTTTGTGGAGGCCGTGTTCGAGAACTGGGAATCCGAGTTCCTGCAGATGGCCATGTACGTGGTCCTGACCATTTTCCTCTTCCAGAAGGGCTCCTCTGAATCCAAGCCCGTGGATAAACCGGCACCGCAGGATGAGGATCCCCGGGACGCCAAGCACACTCCCAAGACCCCCTGGCCCGTGCGCCGTGGAGGATGGGTCCTGAAAGCGTACGAGCACTCCCTCGCCGGCCTGTTTGCCCTGCTCTTCCTGGCGTCGATCACGCTGCACGCCTTCGGAGGAACGGCGGCGTACAACGAGGAACAGGTCAGCCATGGGCTCCCGGAAGTGGGCCTGTGGGAGTATGTTGGCTCCAGCCAATTCTGGTTTGAGTCATTCCAAAACTGGCAGAGCGAATTCCTGGCCGTCGCCGTCCTCGTCGGCGCCTCCGTTTACCTGCGCCAGCGGGGCTCTCCGGAATCCAAGCCAGTGGCTGAACCACACAAGGAAACCGGCGCCTGATCGACCAGAGAAAGGAAAGACATGCCAGCCAGGAAGAATCCCAGCCTGAAGGATCCGGAGCTTTACGAGGAACTCCGGGAAGACGGTGCTTCCAAGGAAAAAGCCGCGCGCATCTCCAATGCCGCCGCAAACCAAGGCCGGAAGGAAATAGGACGCAAGGGCGGTAAATCCGGCGATTACGACGACTGGACGGTGGACAAGCTGAAAGCCCGCGCCAAGGAGCTCGGCATCACCGGCTACTCAGGGAAGAAGAAGTCGGAGATCATCTCCATGCTGCGGAACCACTGATAACTAGTCCTGAAGCCGCGGCGCGGGCCTGAGCTTTTTCAGCCACTGTTCGGTCTGGGCAATATGCGCCGCCATGGCGGTTGCCGCGAGCGTGGGATTGCGCTGCGCAATAGCCTCAACGATCGCGCGGTGTCCGTCAGTGCTGCCCTCGCGCACCGCGGTGCCAGTGTCGCCGTCGAAGATGTGGAAGTGGCCCCCGCGCGAACGGAAGATGCCCACCAGGCCGGCTAGCGTGGAGTTGCCACTGGCACGGCAGATTTCTTCATGGAACCGGGAATCGTACTCCGAATACTCGGAAGGGTTGTCCGTGCCCTCCATGCTTTCCAGCAGCTCCGTGAGGGCAGCGACAGCGGCCGGGGTTGCATTGGCTGCCGCAGCGGCCGCCGCGTGGGACTCCATCAGCCTGCGGATCTCGAACAGTTCCAGCAGTCCGTCCAGGGGCAGCAGGTCCACCAGCAGCGCGAAGTTCTGGAGAATGACGGTAGGCTCCAGCGACGAGATGTAGGTCCCGGAGCCGTGGCGCGACTCCATGATCCCCAGCGCCGACATCGCCCGGACAGCTTCCCGCAAGGAACTCCTGGACACCCCCAACTGCGCACAGAGCTCAGCCTCGGGGGGACACTTTTGCCCGGGCCCCAGCTCCCCGGATGCGATCTTGTTCCGCAGGCCCTGCATGGCCGTTTCAACTGCACCCACTGAGCCGCTCCCTCCAGACGTGTTACACGCTACCCCACCCAGGCAAGCGTGTGCCGGATCGTCATAGTGTCGGACTTTTCTACAAAGACATCTTATCTCTCCGTCATGTTTTGAACCGTGGAGCCACTTAAGCGCTTCATTTCGCCAAAGTCCTCTGACTTCTTTGCAAAGTTGTCTGTTGTCTTGGCTGCTCCTGTGATGTAACTTACAGACAGTCCCGCCTCTTCGACCAAGAAGGCTTCTGTGTACCCAGCCAGCAACCTCACGGCACCGCATCCGATGACGACTCCGGATGGCAACCCGTCCATCTCCGACTGGAGCCTGACCCCACACAAGACCCACCTGAACCACGGTTCATATGGCTCAGTCCCACGGGCTGCCCAGGAAGTGCAGCTCCAACTCAAGGCCCGCATGGACGCCAATCCGTGCACCTGGTTCATGGGGCAGTACAGCGCCGTGGCCAAAGCCCGGGCACAGGTTTCCGGCTTCCTGGGAGTTGACGCGGGCCATACAGCCCTCGTCCTCAACGCGAGTGCCGGCATCAGCGCTGTCTACAACTCCCTGGACTTCGAGCACGGCGCGGAGATCGTCACCACAAGCCATGCTTACGGAGCCGTGCTGCATGGGGCCCACCGCATCGCGCGCAAGCACGGCGGCAGGGTCCGGATCGCCGACGTTCCATTGGATGCAAACGCGGAGACCGTCTGCGCCCTGGTTCTGGCCGAAGTCAGCAGCAGGACGGCCCTCATCGTCGTTGACCAGATCACCTCAGCAACTGCACGTGCCTTCCCGGTCGAGGCCATCGCGCGGGCCGCGGCCCCGCTCGGCATCCCGGTGTTGGTGGATGGAGCACACGCGCCTGGCATCGTGGAGTCACCCGTGCCCGACTTTGAGGGTTTCTGGGTGGGGAACCTGCACAAGTTTGCCTGCGCCCCCAGGGGAACGGCGGCACTTGTGTGCAGCGGCGACCGTGCTGCGGGCCTGGTGCCGCTCATCGACTCCTGGGGATTCCCGTACCGCTTCCCCGAAAACTTTGACCACGTGGGAACCCAGGACGTTACCTCGTGGATGGCCGCCCACGCCTCTTTCGGCACCATCGAGGAACGATACGGCTGGGGGACGTTCCGCAGCTACGCCGGCGGGCTGTGCGACTATGGCGCGTCGATCATTGGAGATGCTTTCACCGCGCACACCGGCGAGGACCACTCCGTGGAGGTCGGCATGCCCGTAGGTCCCCTGCGACTCCTCCGGCTGCCGAAGGGCCTTGCCACCACCCACGAGGATTCGCATAGCGTCCGGGAGCTCATCTCCGAACGGTGGGACTTTGAAACTGCCGTGACCACCTTCGCGGGTGAGGGCTTCCTGCGCCTTTCCGCGCATCTCTACAACTCGCCAAGTGATTACGAGGCCTTCGCGGAGAAGGCCGTTCCCGGGCTCGTGGAGCTTGCCCGATCCACTTGAGGAAACTACGCTGCGCCGCCAACCGGTGCAGGACCATCCATCACAACCATTCAACGGAGGACCCACGTGAAATCCAGATTTATGGCCACTGCCGCAGCAGGCCTTGCGGCTGTTCTTGCACTTGCCGGATGCGGCGGCGGCCAAAATGCTGCCGATGGCAAGGTCACCCTGAAAATGGTGGAAAGCCTCACCAACCCCACCAGGACTGAGACCCTGAAGAAGCTGATCTCCGGGTTCGAGCAGGAGAACCCGGACATCAAGGTGGAGCTGATTTCGCCGCCCACGGATCAAGCCGACCAGAAGATCCAGCAGATGCTGCAGTCCGGCAAGGGGATCGACGTCGTGGAGGCCCGCGATATCACGGTGGGGTCCTTTGGAGCCAACAATTGGCTGTACGACATGACCAAGGACCTGGACGGCTGGGATGGCTGGAATAACCTGACAGAGAACGCCGTCACCTACTCCAAGCAAAACGGCAAGACCTACTACATTCCCTATGGTTTCTACGGCCTCTCCCTGTTCTACCGGTCGGATCTGGTCAAGGACGCCGGCTTTGACGGCCCGCCCAGCAGCTGGCCGGAGATGGCGAAGCAGGCCGAGGCCCTGAACAAGCCGTCAGAGAACAAGTTCGGCTACGCGTTCCGGGGTGGTACCAACGCCAACTCCAACGCCGTCGCCATCATCGAGGCCTATGTGGCCGATGAGATCGACCGGGAGAACGCCTTCAAGCTGACCAGCGGCAAGACGATCTTCTCCTCCCCCAAGGCCCAGGAAGCCATGGACCTCTACATCGACCTCTTCAAGAAGGGATCGCCGCCGTCGTCCGTGGCCTGGGGCTACCCGGAGATGGTCCAGGGCTTCAGCAATGGTTCCACGGCCTTCCTGCTGCAGGACCCCGAGGTCATCGCCACCGTCAAGGAGTCACAGGCCATCAAGCAGGACCAGTGGAATGTTGCGCCGTTGCTCGTAGGACCGGGCGGCAAGGCGATACAGCCAGTGGCTTCGGCCGGCTGGGGCATCGCACAGTCCTCCAACGCCAAACCGGAGGCAGTCAAGCTCATCAAGTACCTCGCCCAAGGTGACGCCGCCACCACATTCAGCAAGGACAACAGCCTTGTCCCCACGCTGAAGTCCGCCGCGCAGGACCCCTTCTACAGCACCGGCCCCTGGGCTGCCTACGTGAAAATGACGGAGAACCCCGACACCTACATCTCGGCCATCCAGCCACGCAGTGTTTCCTGGTGGACCGAGTGGATCAAGAAGTCCGACGGCGAACTTCAGCGGGTGCTCACCGGCCAGATGAGCACCGCCGACCTGCTGTCCAGCTGGGACACCTACTGGACAGAAAAGATGAAGGGCTAGCCGTTCATGAGCCTCGACGTCAAGCGGTCCACGTCGCCTCCCTCGGGGCGCAGGGACGTGCAGCGGGACCAGGGCAGTGGCGGCTCCAAGAGGCGGTTCAGCGGCCGGACAGCGCTGACCCTGCTGGCCTTCCTGGCACCGGCCGCCATATTCGTGGGGATCTTCACCTACTACCCCATGCTCGCCGGCAGCCAGATGGCCTTCCGGAACTGGAACCTGAACGACCTGTCCGATACGTCATGGGTTGGTTTCGGGAACTTCCAAAGCCTGTTCGACGCACCCGAGTTCGGAACAATCGTCCGCAACACCGTGGTGTGGGTTGTCGGCTCCCTGGTTCCCCAAGTGGTCATCGGCTTTGCCGTCGCCCTGTACCTGAAGCGGAAGTTCAGGATGCGCGGCGCCTACCAAGCCATGATCTTCTTTCCCTGGGCAGTTTCCGGTTTCCTCATCGGGATGCTGTTCCGCTGGATGTTCAACGCGGAATTCGGGGTGGTCAACGACCTCTTGATGAAATCCGGACTCATCAGCTCGCCCATCCCGTGGCTATCCGATCCGGGCTTTGCCATGGCGGCGATCATCATAGCCAACATTTGGTACGGTGTGACGTTCTTCGCCATCATGATCCTCGCTGCCCTGCAGTCGGTGTCCGACGAGATGTATGAGGCCGCCGCACTGGACGGCGCCGGCAAAGTACGGACGTTCTTCAGCATCACGCTGCCCAGCATCTCCACGACCCTCGCGCTGACCATCCTGCTGCGGGTGATTTGGATCTTCAACTTCCCGGACATCATCTTCGCGATGACCGGCGGCGGACCTGCGGACCAAACCCACATCATCACCACCTACATGATCAAAATTACCCAGGAAGGCGACTACGGCAAGGCTTCCGCCCTGGGATTGATCGTGATGGTCACCCTCATGCTGTTTGCAGCGTTCTACCTCATGGCTGTCCGGTTTCGAAAGGGAGCCCCATGATCAACAGTCCAACGCTCATAGGCCGCGTCTCAAAAGTTGTCTTCCTGGGCTTATGCCTGATCGTCACTGTCTTCCCGCTGTACTGGATCGTGGTGACCTCCCTCAAGGAGCCGGGAGCAATCTATGCGCTGCCGCTGGACTACTGGCCGCGGCAGTTGTCACTGGACAACTACATCGGGCTTTTCACGAAGTCGGACTTCGGCCAGTACATGCTCAACAGCCTGGTGGTGGCCCTGGTGGCCGCCTCGGTGGCCACGCTTATCTCGCTGCTCTCCGCCTACGTTCTGGCGCGATTCCAGTTTTCCGGGCGCGGTGCAGTGCTGGGTGCTTTCCTCATCACGCAGATGATCCCCGGCTTCATTGCCCTGGGCCCGCTTTACCTGATGATGACCGATTTCGGCCTGGTCGATTCCAAAACCGGGCTGATCCTGATCTACATCGCCATTTGCATCCCGTTCTGCACCATCATGCTGCGGGGCTTTTTCGAGAACGTCCCGGACGCCTTGGAAGAGGCGGCCATGATCGATGGCTGTTCCAGGATGGGGGCGCTCTTCAGGGTTATCGTCCCGGTCATGCTGCCCGGCATCGCAGCCAGCTTTGTCTTCAACTTCGTCAATTGCTGGAACGAACTGTTCCTCTCGGTGACCCTGATGAACAGCGACAGCAACAAGACAATTCCGACGGCGTTGGCCGGCTTTATCTCCAGCTTCAACATCGATTGGGGTTCCATGTCCGCCGCCGCGGTCCTGACTGTGGTTCCCACGCTGGTGATCTTTGCCTTCGCCAGCAAGTTCATCGTGCAAGGCCTGACCGCCGGATCCGTCAAAGGCTAATCCCCCCGATTCCACCCAATTAGGTCGCAGTTAAGCGCGTTTAGAGCCGTCTAAACGCGCTTAACTGCGACCCAGTTGGGTTTACGACGGCGGGTCACGCCTTTTTCTTGGCCCGCGTCTTGGGTTTGGCCGCACTTTTGGTGGCGGCAGCGTCGTCGTCGGCGGCTTTTTCCTTGCCGCGCTTCTTGTCGAGGCTGCGCTTGAGGGCCTCCATGAGGTCGATGACGTCCCCACCTTCCCCTTCGCCTTCCACCGCACCGAAGGTGGCCTCGGTGTCCAGAGCCTCGCCCTTCTCCAGCTTGGCTTCGATGAGTGTCTTCAACTGGACCTGGTAGTCATCGGTGTACTCATCGGGGTCGAAGTCGTGGGCCATGGACTCCACCAGGGCGGAGGACATCTCAAGCTCCTTGTCCGAGATCTTGATGTCCGTCTCAAGGGACGGAAACTTGGCTTCGCGGACTTCGTCGCCCCACAGCAAGGCCTGCAGGAGCAGCACGTCACCGCGGACACGCAGCGCGCCGAGCCGTGTCTTCTGGCGCAGCGCATACTGGACGATTGCGATCCTGTCCGTGTCCTCCAGTGTTTGCCTCAACAGCATGTAGGCCTTGGGCGACTTGGAGTCCGGCTCCAGGAAGTAGCTGCGTTCGTACATGATGGGGTCAAGCTGCTCGGCGGGGATAAACTCCACCACCTCGATCTCACGGCTGTTTTCCTCGGGAAGGGACTTCAGTTCGGCCGCTGTGAGGACCACAGTGCGGCCTTCTTCCTCGTAGGCCTTGTCGATGTCCTCGTAGGCAACAACCTCGCCGCAAATTTCACATTTCCGCTGGTAACGGATGCGCCCGCCGTCCTTATTGTGGACTTGATGGAGGCTGATGTCGTGGTCCTCCGTGGCGCTGTAGAGCTTCACTGGTACGTTGACCAGACCGAACGCGATAGATCCCTTCCATATGGCCCTCATGCACCCAGTCAACAGCACAAGCCAGCAGAGGAGAAGAGGTGGCAGTCAAGCAGAAGGAGCGTGTCGTCGTCGAGGGCCATGAACTGACCCTGACGAACCTGGGCAAGATCATCTACCCGGAGACAGGCACCACCAAGGCTGAAGTCCTTGCCTACTACGCAGCGGTTGCCGCGTTTCTCATCCCGGCGGCAGCCAACCGGCCCGTGACGCGCAAGCGGTGGGTCAACGGGGTAGGCACTGCAGAGAACCCCGGGCAGGTCTTCTTCCAGAAGAACCTGGAGGACTCGGCGCCCAAGTGGATTCCGCGCGCCACCATCCACCATTCGGACCACACCAATGACTATCCGATGGTCAACAACCTCGCCACGCTCACCTGGATGGCCCAGATCGCGTCGTTGGAAATCCATGTGCCGCAGTGGCAGGTGGATCCGGCCGGCAATCCGCTGCGCCCGGACCGTTTTGTGCTGGACCTTGACCCCGGCCCCGGCGCAGGCCTGCCCGAATGCGTGGAAGTGGCCAAACTCGCCCGGTCCATCCTGCAGGACATGGGCATGGACCCCGTTCCAGTGACCAGCGGCAGCAAGGGTATCCATCTCTACACGGGGCTGGAAGGCACGCTGAAATCAGAGCAGGTGTCCGCTTTCGCCCATGAGCTCGCCCGTGCCCTTGAGTCCGATCATCCGGACCTGGTGGTCAGCGACATGAAGAAGTCCCTCCGCCACGGCAAGGTCCTGGTGGACTGGAGCCAGAACAGCGGCAACAAGACCACGATCGTGCCCTACTCGCTCCGCGGCAAGGCGCACCCCACGGTAGCTGCACCCCGCACGTGGCGGGAACTGGCCTCCCCCACGCTGGACCACCTCGACTTCACCGAGGTCATGAAGCGCGTCAGCACGGGGAAGGACCACTTTGCGCCGATTTCCTCGCGTCATCTCCCGCCGCACGGGGAAGATGAGGACGACGGCGGCACCTCCACGGGCGGCAGCGGCGCCTCCCGGCGGGGTACTCCGGGCGGCCGCGAGCGGGTAGTGACCGTTGAGGACCGTCTTTCCAAATATGTGGGAATGCGCGACCCGGGGAAGACTCCTGAACCTTTTCCGGCGTCGTCCACCAACCGCGATGGCGGGCAGGCACCTGCCGCACGTTCATCAGAGCAGCCGAAACCCGGCGACCCGCCGCCTCCCGGAGGCATCTTCGTGATCCAGGAACATCACGCCCGCCGCTACCACCTGGACCTGCGGCTGGAGCGCGACGGCGTCCTGGCCTCGTGGGCACTGCCGCGCGGCGTGCCGGAAACGCCGGACCGGAACAACCTGGCCGTCCATACCGAAGACCACCCCATGGAATACGCAAACTTCGCGGGCGTCATCCCCAAGGGCGAATACGGGGCCGGGACCATGACCATTTGGGACCGGGGCGAGTACACCTGCGAGAAATGGCGTGAGGGGAAGGAAGTGATCGCCACCCTTACAGGCCAGCCCGGTGGCGGCCTGCAGGGCACCAAGCGCCTGGCCCTCATCAATACCGGCGACCGCTGGCTCATCCACCTGATGAAGGAACAACCCGGCGGCCGGAAGAAGCCCGCCGCGAAGGTGGCTCCGGAAACGAAGCCGCCACCCGCCGTCGGGCCTGAACCCATGCCGGCCTACACCCCTATGCTGGCAACCTCCGGAACCGTGGGGGAACTCCGCGGCGGCGGCTGGCTGTATGAACTGAAGTGGGACGGGATCCGGGCGATCATCACGGGCACCGGGAGCAGCATCCGCCTGACGAGCCGCAACGGAAACGACCTCACCGCGACCTACCCGGAGCTCACGGACCGGAAGTGCTGGCCGCCGGGCGACTTCGTGGCGGACGGGGAGATCGTGGCGCTCGGCAAGGGAGCCCGCCCGGACTTTGGCCGGCTGCAGTTGCGGATGAACCTGGTCAAGGCTGCGGACATTGAAAGGGTCCGCGGGTCAGTCCCGGTGAGCCTGATGTTGTTCGACCTGTTGTACGACGGCGGCACCGACCTCAGCCGCCTGCCGTTCCGCGAACGTCGGGACCATTTGGCGGGCTTCGCCGGGAAGCTGCCAGGTGGCTGCCCAATCCACCTCTCCGAGGTCCTGGACCATGACGTGGACGACCTCATGGCGAGCGCCGCCGAACTGGGCCTGGAAGGGGTGATGGCCAAGAAGGCGGACAGCCGGTACGTGGTCGGACGCCGGAGCCGGGCGTGGTTGAAGCTCAAGCTCGAACAGAGCCAGGAAGTGGTGGTTGGCGGCTGGCGTGTTGGTGCCGGCGCCCGCAGCGGCACGTTCGGTGCCTTGCTGCTGGGCGTGCCCGACGGCGACAAACTGCGCTACGTGGGCCGGGTAGGAACCGGGTTCAAGGACTGGCAGCTGCGGGACATTATGGACAAGCTCGAGCCGCGGGAGATCCCGGAATCACCGTTTGCGGACATCCCGCGGGAGGACTCAGCCAATGCCCGCTGGGTGAAGCCTGAGCTTGTGGCGGAAGTGGCTTTCGGCAACTGGACGGGTCCCGGCCGGCTTCGGCACCCCGTGTGGCGGGGTTGGCGCCCGGACAAGTCGCCTTCCGACGTCAGCCAGCCCAACTAAGTCGCATTTGTGCGCGTTTTGAGCCCTCAAAACGCGCACTGCTGCGACCCAGTTGGGCTGGCTTGGGTTGGTGGGTGTTCAGGAGGAGTGCGGCATCTGGGGCCGGCTGGTGCGGTGGACCGCTGTTACTGCGGCGCCCTGGCCCATGCGGCCATGCGCCTGTTCCCGGTCCTTCGGGTGGCGGCGCTTGCCGTTGCCATCGGGCCACTGGTTCCCCGGTGTGCCGCCCAAGGCGACAGCCAAAGTTGCCGGTTCCGGCATGGGAGCCATGTCCATGGACTCCACCAGATGGTTGGCAACCTCAGGATCAATGTTTTCGGCTTCATGCTTGGCAGCCATGGTTCTTCCTTTCCACGCTGAAAATGAAGGGACTTCAATATTAGGGTGGTGCCTCGTTGCTTGTCTGCAGGAATTTCCCCGACAGCTACCAACGCACCTTCTTGACCGTTTTCGCTTGCTTGCCGCTCGCTGACGTTGGCTTGTGGCCCTTGCCCGTGCTTTGCCAGCCGCCAGGCGCGCCACCACCGGACTTGCTGGCGAGCATTGCACGCTGGGCTTCGGTCAGTTTGGAGCGGATGCCTCCGCTGGCAGGGGCATCCTTGGGGCTTTTGCTTGCGGGTGTGGCAGTCATATGCGGACTCCTTAAAAATGGTGAGTCCTGGAGAGGCGGGGGAACCATGGCGTCACGAGCGCACGATCCTTAACGGAAAATCACGTGCGGGAAGGCGTCGACAACGGGAACGGCATGGAGGCATGGCCTCTACAGGCGTGGATTCTTGGTCGGATGTAAACGGGCGAAAAGGCCGGTTTACTCAAAAATCAGTGTTCCCATGCGTCATACCCTAACTACCCTCTGCGGTGTTTGTGAACCCCTCGGCTAGCATTCCAGCATGACCGGGTCCTCCGCTATCGTCGAAAGGCTGCGTACGGCAGGCTGCGTTTTTGCCGAGGATGAGGCGCGGCTGCTGCTGGAAGCTGCCAACGGACGGGACCACCTTGAGCATCTGGTTGAACAGCGGGTCCAAGGATTCCCCTTGGAACACATCCTGGGCTGGGTGGACTTTTGCGGCAGCAGGATGATCATCCGGCCAGGTGTTTTCGTTCCGCGCCGGCGCACTGAATACCTTGTCCGGAAGGCGGCGCACCTCGTTGCCGCGCTGGGCAAGCCCGAGGCCGTCGTCGTGGACTTGTGCTGTGGTTCCGGCGCCATCGGCGCAGCCGTCAGCGACCTGGTGGGCGGCTGCGAGCTGTATGCGGCCGACATCGATCCGAACGCCGTGGCCTGCGCACGGCTTAACGTCCAGCCTCGGAGCGGGCACGTCTTTGAAGGCGACCTCTATGACGCCCTTCCGTCCCGTCTTCGGGGCCGCGTGGAAGTGCTGGTGGTGAACGCACCGTATGTTCCCACGGACATGATCGCGCTGATGCCACCGGAGGCTCGCCTGCATGAGTCAGCGGCAGCGCTCGACGGCGGCACTGACGGTTTGGAGGTCCAGCGGCGGGTCGCCGGGGAGGCGGCTGAGTGGTTGGCACCGGGTGGCGCGCTGGTTCTGGAAACGTCATCCAGGCAGGCCGCCGGGACAGCCCGCGTGATGGCCGCCGCAGGGCTCGCGGCTGAGGTCTTCGTCGAAGACGAGGACGGTGCCACGGTGGTGGTCGCCTCCATCCCCTGACCATGGGGCGACCCGTCAGTTTTTGGCGCACGAAACGGCCGTTTCGGTGGGCTAAGCCAAACAATTTGGTAACAACGTGCTCCGGAGGGCAAAAACGGGCCAACATCCGCGTCTTTACAGGGCAAAACCGGGCAATGAGATGCAACACAACTGGGCAATTTGCGTCCAGAAACGGCCCAAAAATCGGATCTCAACTCGGGTTTTGAGCACAAACCCCGTAAAATTGAACACCTGCCCAGAGCGGGGCAGCAGAAGTCGCAAGCAAATGACCTCCCTAGGAGAAGCCCAAATGCCCATAGACCCAAGCAACACCGTCTCTCCGGATGGCGCAAGGAACGCCGCCGGACCACAGGTAACGGCAGGCCATGCAACGGCCGCCACGCATGCAGTCAAGAGCCCCAAGAAGGGCAAACTCCGCCCCAGGCGCCGGTTGAAGGAATCCGACGTCAATGTGGTGGACCAGCCGATGCTGAAGAAAGCCCTCGGCGGCACGATCGTCGGCAACACCATGGAATGGTATGACGTGGGTGTCTTCGGCTACCTCATCACTACCATGGGACCTGTCTTCCTTCCGGAAGCTGACAAGTCCGTCCAAACCCTCTTCCTCCTGGGTACGTTTGCTGCCACCTTCATCGCACGCCCCCTCGGCGGCGTAGTGTTCGGTTGGCTCGGCGACAAGATGGGCCGCCAGAAGGTGCTCGCAGCGACACTGATGCTGATGGCGGCAAGTACTTTCGCCGTCGGGCTCTTGCCTGGCTACGCGCAGATCGGCATCTGGGCCGCCGCGCTCCTGGTCATCCTTAAGCTCGTCCAGGGCTTCTCCACCGGTGGAGAGTACGCCGGTGCCACTACTTTCGTCAGCGAGTACGCTCCGGACAAGCGCCGAGGCTACTTTGCCAGCTTCCTCGACATGGGCAGCTACATCGGATTCGCCCTCGGCGCCGCCCTGGTTTCGGTCCTGCAGCTCACGCTCGGACAGGCCGCCATGGAGGAATGGGGCTGGAGGATTCCGTTCCTCATCGCAGGTCCGCTGGGCCTGATCGCCGTGTACTTCCGCAGCAAGATCGAGGAGTCACCCCAGTTCCAGGCCACCCTGGACGCCCAGGAGGCCTTCGCCAAGGACGCCGCATCAAAGGATGCGGACGCTGCCAAGGGTCCGGTGGGCATCATCAAGGCCTACTGGCGCCAGATCGTGCTGGCCATGATCCTCGCCGCGGCCGCCAACACGGTCGGTTACGCCCTGACCTCCTACATGCCCACTTACCTGACCGACTCCAAGGGCTACGATCCCGTTCACGGCACCCTGTTGACGATCCCCGTCCTGGTGGTCATGGCGATCTGCATCCCGCTGACGGGCAAGCTGTCAGACCGCATCGGCCGCCGCCCCGTGCTGTGGATCGGCGCAGGCAGCACCATCCTGTTCGCGGTTCCCGCGTTCCTGTTGATCGGCCTTGGCGAGATCTGGTCCACGCTGGCCGGCCTGGCCCTGGTTGCCTTCCCGGTGACGTTCTACGTGGCCAACCTTGCTTCGGCACTGCCGGCACTGTTCCCCACCTCCAGCCGCTACGGCGGAATGGGCATTGCCTACAACTTCTCCGTGGCGATCTTCGGCGGCACCACCCCGTTCATCGTGCAGGGCCTGATCGAGGGAACCGGCAGCGACATGATGCCGGCGTACTACCTGATGGCAACGTCCATTGTTGGTGCAATCGCGATCTACTTCCTGCGTGAATCCGCCCAGCGTCCCCTGCCCGGCTCCATGCCCAGCGTGGACACCCAGGCTGAAGCACGGGAACTGGTAGCCACGCAGGACACCAATCCCCTGATCAACCTGGATGAGATGCCGTTTGATGGCCAGCCCGTGGACAACGTGGCATTCGGCAACGACAAGAAGGATCTGGCTTCCGTCTAGGAGCCATCTGACTGCAACTTCTGCGCAGCGTTCAACACCCGCGGCAGGCAGCCGCCCACTGCAGCCACCGATCCCAAGGCGCTCTCCTTGGATTGGTGGCTGCGGGCGTTAAATGGCAGACGTGTTTCAGCATGGACTCTCCCCCTGAGTCGATCAATTCGTTTTATGAAACAGCTGTATCGTAGCGCAGATATCCCGCATGACAAGCCGCTTCGCTTGACTTGACTTACCGCAGAAAACCCGCAACGCTCATTCACGGTTGTCCGGTTCGGGAAATTTCTTCCCGCATTGGATAACCAGACTCATCACATTCATATCCCATGGGATAAATATTGAAAGGGCACTCTCATGTCAACTGCTGTTGATGGCGGTAAGCGCATTTTTGGTCGTACTCCGGCCCAGGTGGCGAAAATTGGAGGCGTCACCTTGGCCTTCTTCGCGACCCTGTCCGTGGCTTTCCAGGCTGTTGCAACGCTGGGCATTTCTTCCGGCCTGGCAACAAATCTCTACTTTGCCTTGAACGCCCTGTCATGGGCCGCTGCAGCTGCAGCAATCGTGGCATCGTTCGGCATTGGCACGGCGCTGGCCGGACTGATCTTCGGGCTGGCCAAGAAGTGGGCCCTGAAGCAGTTCGTCGCCTGGTAAACCGCTGATAGACGCCTGACCCAGAGAGGGCCACTTTGAATTCACCCATCGCCGCCCATCGGCATGACCGTGCCTTCAGTGTGGTCCTCTCCGGGTGCCGGGCAACCTTCACCAATGACTTCCGGCGGAGGTCCCACCGCTTCCAGGACGTCGCGGGAAGCCTCGGCTTTCGTGTTGGCGCCGGGACAGCCAACGGCTTCCTGCTGGCCGGGCAGTTCCTGACGCTGCTGCTGATTGTCGCCGGACTGGCATGGACTCCCCCGGAAGCAGGCCTGGAACCACTGGGGATTCCTGTCACCACCCCGGAACTGGCGGGCGTCGCGGGAGTCCTGCTCGCGGTAGCACTGCTTCAAGCCCGGCGCCGTTACAGGCGGAGCCATCGCCACTGGAACACCGTGTCGCAGGCACTGGATACCGGCATGCGTGCAGGGGTGGTCCTGCTCGATGCGGGCCTCGCCCTGATGCTCATTGTCCAGAACCTGCGGTGGGCCGGGGCGGGCAACATCCTGGCGGCACTCAGCCTGCTGGCAGCCTTGGCACTGGTCCTTTCCGCCGCGAAGCCCTGGTTGATACGGCCCCTCGCGATCGCGGCGGTTTCCGCAGGAGCCGGGAGCCTCGTGGCTGTTGCGGCGCAGGCGCCATGGCTCGCCGCAACAGCCGGCATCCTGGGTGGCGGCATAGCACCCACGGTGCTGTCGCTTTCCCTGGGGCTCGCCGTCACGGTCTTCGCCACACCCCTGCTGTACAAAGCGTCAGCCCATGTCCGCGCCCTGCAATCGAGGGGCCTGCTGATTGACCTCAGCGTGAAATCCGGAAGCCTGTTTATTTTTGCCGGCGCAGCACTGCCTCTTGCCGGGTCAACGCCGTGGCCATGGACTGCTCCCTTTATTTCGCTCGCGGCATTCTTCCTGGGCCTCGTCCTTTTCCGTTCTTCATTTGCACGGATATCTTCTCCTGAAACAGCAGGATATTCGCTATTCCTTTATCGGCTGGCACCCCATCACATAAGACCACTTATTATCAGAAGCCTGCTGATCTATCTGCTGCTGGTATTACCGGCCAGTATGGCACTGGCGATAACCCTGGTCGTCAGCGGCTACGCCCTTCAGGCCCTATTGCTGGCCGCACTTGTTATCCTTGAAACGAGCATTGACGCCTTGGTTATCCAACGGCGTACGGCCATATTGCCGGCCTCCCATATTTCGCAGTTGGCGCAGAAATCCAAGGCAGGCCTGGGGGCCGCCGTGTGCGCGGGCGTGGCAGTGGTCTTCTCCGGGATCCTCGGCGCGGTCAATCCGCAGGCCACGGAAAACCCTTGGCTGGCCATGGCTTCCGGAGCATTGGTCCTGGTAGCCGGGTTGCTGACCGGCGTGGTCCTGGCCGACGCCACATCCTGGCTGCGTGAACTCTCGGCAACAGAAACGGAAGATGCATGAAGTCCCTTGCCCGCGTTGACCATGCCTTTGGCGCCCATGTGATTTTTGATGCCACCGCGATCGAACTCCCGGAAACGGGCGTTGTAGCCCTGCGGGGCCCCAACGGTTCCGGCAAAACGACCCTGCTCAAGTTGTTGGGCGGCATTCTCGCCACCTCCTGCCAGGACATCAAAGCCTGGCGCAAGGAGTACTCGGCGGTCTATCTGGACACGGACTTCCTGACGCTCGACTACCTCCGTGCCGGCGAAGTCCTGGAAATGGTCAGGCCGCTCACCGGAGACATTCCCCGGGACGGGCTCCTGACCGAACAACTGCTGGCTGCCAAGGTGAGCGACCTCTCCCTGGGCCAGCGGCAGCGGCTGGTCCTGAGGATAGCCCTGTCCCTCAGGAACGTGGACGTGCTGCTGCTGGACGAACCCCTGAACGGCTTGGACCGCGAGGCCTCCGCCACGGCACGGCAGGCGATCCGGGAGGCAGGCCGGAACCAGCTGGTCATCGTTGCCACCCACGAGGACGATCACTGGACCGACTACGACCTCAGTATCGGGCCCGGCCACGGAGTGGAGCTGGAAACCACAGGAGCACGCAAGTGACAGTCCTTCCCGACAGGAGCCGAGCCACCGGGTTCCGGGCTTTCACCACCGGAATCCGGAACAGGTTCCCCCACCTGGGCAAGGACCTTGCCAAAATCCTCGTGGCCGTCGCCTGCGGTGCAGGCTTTGCGTCACTGTTCACCTGGGACACCGGGACTGACGCGCCAGCCATCACGGCGCACGGCATTTTCCTGCATAACACCGCCCTTGCCGTGCTGGCACTCTTCCTGACGCACTACGGTGCCACGCTGATGATGGTCCTGAACGGATTCTGGCTGGGCATGGGGATGGTGGGCAGCATGGCAGCCGCCGGGGTGGAGAAGACCCTGGCGCTGACCGTCGTCCACGTGCCCTTGGAGGTCATTGCGTGGGCACTGACCATCCAAGGCGCCCGCGTCCTGTCGCCGGTTCTGCTGGGCGCGGCCCGTAAAGTCCACAGCTGGCGCGACGCCGGCGCCACGCTCCGCGGCGTCCTGGCCGCTCCGTTCATCTTCTACATCCTCGCGGCCCTTGCCGAGTGGGCCGAGCATGCTCTTCTGGAAAGGTAAGCAATGACCCCCGCGTATCCCGCAACCTCCAACCAGCCGGCGCCCGCGGCGGTGAAGAAGGTCAACCCGGCCTGGATCATAGCCCTCCTGCTGGCCTACACCGCAGCTGCCCAGGTGGCGGTGGGAACCGGCATCGACCGGCTGGTGGCCGAGAACGCCGAGTACAACCAGTTCTCCAGCCAGGAGGTGCTGGTCACCTTCCTCCGGGTCGGTGTCATTGTATGGAGCGCCCTGGCATCATTCCTCCAAGCGCTGGTCCTGCGGCTGATCTACAAAGGCATCGTCCGGGGGCAGGCTCCCACGCTGCGCAGCAGTTGGTTCTGGGTGCTTTTGGGGCAGATCCCCTTCATGCTGACAGTCCTCGGCCTGTTTCTTGCCGCGGACGCGTTTACTGCTCCGGACGCACTGGGCGTGCTGGGCCAGGCCTGGCTGAGGATCCTCTTCGGGGCTGTGGGTGCCGCGATCTACGTAGTTTTGGCCCGCAAAACCCTGGGGGCGCCTGTGGGCCGACTCGCCGTGCTGTTCGCGATCGTCACGATCGTCAACTCCGTGCTGCTGGTGGCCGGGGGGCCCGCCTAGGTCATTGACCTTAAGGCACGCGGCCCAACTGCGCGCGCACTGCCTCACCCACAATCCGAGCCCCTTCCGGAAAAGCTGCAGGGTTGGGGCCGGCATAGTTGAGGCGGATGCAAGGCCCTTCGGGTTCGGCCGGGAACCATTCCGTTCCCGCCGCGATCAGTACACCGGCGGCCTCGCAGTCCCTGGTGAGCTGTTCGGCGTCGAACCCGTCCGGCAGACGCAACCACAGGTTCAAGCCGCCCTTGGGCAGGTGGCTGAGATGCGCCTGAGGCACGTGGTCGCGGAGGCTGGTGGCCAGGAGGTCGCGCCGCGACTTCAGTTGGTGGCTCAGACCCCGCAGGTGGGCCTTCCACCCGGGCTGGGTGACGACGTCGAGGGCTGCCGCCTGCAGCAGTCCGCTGACGTACATCGACTCGGCCGCCTGCGCGCCCATGATCCTTTCCCGGGCGGGTCCGCGGGCGATCAGGGCCGCCACCCGGATGGCAGGCGAGACGCTCTTGGTCAGCGAACGGATGTAGACCACGTGGCCGGAGTCGTCCTTGGCAGCCACCGGCGCTGACGGTGCGGTGATGCCAAAGTCGTGTGCCCAGTCGTCCTCCACAAGGAAGGCGCCGTACCGCTGCACGATCTGCAGCACCTCCTCTGCCCGTTGGGCGGACCACTGCGCGCCAGTAGGGTTGGCAAAATTCGGTTGGGCGTAGAACACCCGGGCACCTGACTCCTCGAACGCCCGCGCGAGTTCGTCGGGGTCCGGTCCCTCGGGACCGCTGGCCACCGGAATCACCCGGACACCGGCTTGCCCCGCGGCCAGCAGCGCACCCCAGTAGGTGGGCGACTCCACCAGCAGGGGTTGCCCGTGACCCACCAGTCCGCGGAATATCGAGCTGAGTCCGCTCTGGCTTCCCGGAAGTACGACGACGTCGCCCGGCTGAGGCGGTGTTACTCCCGTTGGTGTTGAGGTACTGAGTTCCTGCGCGAACCACGATTGCAGTTCCGGGAGCCCCTGCGCCGGCGGACGCGACAGTGCAGCCTCGCTCCGGGCGACCCTGCCCAGCGCCGAACGGACCAGTCGCTCAGGGAGGAGCTCGCGGTCCGGGTAGCCGGAATGGAAGGCGATGACATCGTTGGATGCGCTGCGCATGGCGGCGGCGTTCAAGGGACGGGCGGCCTGGGCTGGCCGCAATGCCGCAGTCTGCCATCCGTAGTCGGCGGGGCGGGCCATCCGGTAGGCCCGGACGAAGGTCCCCACACCCGGCCGGCTCTCCACCAGGCCCTGTGCTGTCAAGGTTCGCAAGGCCTTCTGCACGGTGACCGGACTTGCCTGGTGTTCAGTCACCAACTGGCGGGTCGAAGGCAGTTTCGCACCCGGGGCGGCGGAAGCGATCCACGCCTTCAGTTCCGCAGCAATCCGTGAACTGCTATCGTTGTTCATGAGTCACAATAGTAGCGCTACTACCTTTTCGCGGCCACTGATACCGAGCCGGACATCCACCGGAATCCTGTGGGGCCTCCTGGGCGTCCTTGCCTTCTCCCTCACCGTTCCGCTGACCAGGGTGGCCGTGGAAGGGCTGGCCCCGCTCTTCATCGGCGCCGGCCGCGCAGTGGTGGCAGCATCCTTGGCCGCCGTTGCCTTGGCCGTGACGCGCCAACGCTTCCCCCGCGGGCTTCAGTGGTTCCGGCTTGCCGTGGTCGCCGCCGGCATTGTAGCCGGGTTCCCGCTGTTGACCACGTTCGCCCTCACCAGCACCTCCGCCAGCCATGGAGCCGTGGTGATCGCCCTGCTTCCGGCGGCCACGGCCACAGTAGCGGTCCTCCGCAGCCGGGAACGTCCCCGGGCCCTGTTCTGGGTCCTGACCGTTGTTGGTGTCCTGGCGGCCCTGGCTTTCGCGTTCATCCAGTCCGGCGGCCTTGGCTCACTTCACTGGGCGGACCTGCTGCTGCTGGGCGCCGTGGTGGCTGCTGCCGTCGGGTACGCGGAAGGCGGCCTCCTGGCACGGGAGCTGGGTGCCTGGCAGACCATCTCCTGGGCCCTGGTCGTAGCGTCACCCGTCATGATCGTGCTCACGCTGGTTTCGCTGGAATCCGGAATGCCCCAGGCCACCCCTGGACAATGGTGGTCCTTCGCCTACCTCGGCGCAGTGAGCATGTTCCTCGGCTTCTTCGCCTGGTACCACGGCCTGGCCATCGGACCCATGGCGCAGGTCAGCCAGATCCAGTTGGTTCAGCCCGTCATGACCATTGCCTGGGCATGGTTGCTCCTGGGAGAGCCACTGACCTGGGCGACCGTGTTTGGCGGGCTCCTCGTCATTTTCTGCGCAGGTGCCGCCGTCCGCGTGAGGCTCGCGCCGCCGTCGGGCTCTTAGCTGCGCACCCAACTGAAAGGAAGAACCCATGTACACACCAGCCCACTTCGCTGCGTCGCCTGAAGCAGTCGATGCCTTGCTGCGCCAAACCGGCGCTGCCCACCTGGTGACTTCGTCATCCGACGGGCCGCTGGCCACACTCCTGCCCTTTGTCTACAACCCGGGCGTCGGGGAGCACGGAGCATTGCAGTCCCACATGGCCCGGAACAACAACCAGTGGTCGTCTCCTGCGATCGGGGAGGCCCTGATGATCGTCCAAGGCGCGGACGCCTACATTTCCCCGTCCTGGTACGCCTCCAAGGCCGAACACGGCAGGGTGGTTCCCACCTGGAACTACTCCACGGCCCACGTCTACGGGGAACTTGTTGTCCATGACGACGTCGAATGGCTGGCCCGGCACGTCCGCCAATTGTCCGATCAGCACGAGGCCGCGATGCCGTGCCCGTGGTCGGTGGATGAAGCACCCGAGCGCTTCATCGCCGGACAGCTGAGGGCGATCGTCGGCGTCGAACTGGTCATCCGGCGGGTGGAGGCGAAGACGAAACTAAGCCAGAACCGCACATCAGCTGACGTAGACGGAGTGATCGCCGGGCTCCGGTCGGCGGGGGACTCTGCAAGTGCCGCAGATGTGGAACGGGCGCGGACCTCGTAGACTCCCCCCATGGGCGAGGTTCAGGTGGGGTCCATCCACCACATCGAGATCTGGGTACCGCATCTTGAGCGTGCCAGGGAGGAATGGGGCTGGCTCCTGGCGGAACTCGGATACGAGCCGTTCCAGGAGTGGCCCACAGGCTGCAGTTGGCGGCTCGGCGGGATGTACGTGGTCGTGGAATCTTCCGACGCCATCACGGCAACGGCCCACAGGAGGACGGATCCGGGGCTCAACCATCTCGCGTTCCACGCCGGAACACCGGCCAACGTGGACCGGATCCGCGAACTTGGTGCAGACGCCGGATGGTATGAGATGTTCGAATCGAAGTACCCACACGCAGGTGGGCCCAGTCATTACGCGGCGTACTTGGTGAACACCGACAGTTACGAAGTGGAGCTTGTTGCAGACTAGTGGCCAGGGGGCGCGGTAGGCCGCCACATGGCCACGCGGGGCCAGCGGGTCAGGCCTAGCTCCGCCTCGTGTTCCATGAGGCGGGTTAGCTGCGGACCCCAGGTTCCGGCGTCGAGCTCCTCAAAACCCAGGCGGCGGTAATAGGGCGCGTTCCACGGAACGTCGCGAAAGGTGCTGAGGGTCTGGCGCTGCATGCCATGGCCCCGGCCCCAGATGCGGGCTGCATGCAGCAGCTCGCGGCCCAGTCCCTGGTGGGCCGAGTCAGGGTGGACGGTGACCTGCTCCACGTGGGCGTTGCCATCCACCACGTCCACCAGCACGTAAGCAACCGGGAAATCCAGGCCGTCGGCGTAGACCCAGGCGCGTGACGCTGCTGCATACACCTGCAGTTCGTCCAGGGAAGCGGGGTCGTCATCCGCGACCGAATCCATGCCCAGCCCGCGGAATGCTTCACCGGCCGCCCGCTCGATATCCTGCAACAGCGGAAGGTCTTCCACCCGCGCGAGCCGGATCATGGTTCGCCCTCCACGGCGGCTGGCTGGCCCACCAGGAACCGGTTGCGTTCCCTGATCAGGTTCTCCATGTACCTTGCCAGCACCAGCTTCTCCACCAGCCGTCCCAGGATGCCGAAGGGCGCCGCGAATTCCACGGTGTCCACCATGAGGGTTCCGCTCCGTTCCGGCCTGAACTCATGCGTATGCCTGAGGTACTTGAACGGTCCGCGCACCTGTTCGTCGGAGAACGACGCCGGCGCCTCCATCCGTACGATCCTGCTGGTCATGCGGAACCTGGCTCCGAGATGCCACGCCTGCCAGGTGACTTCCTCCCCCTCGGAGATGAGCCCGGAAGTGACGCCGGCGATGGCGCGTTCCCGGCTCCTTTTCATGGAGCCGACGTGGAAATCGATGTCGCGGGACAGGTCGAAGAGCTGTTCCGGGGCAAGGGCAGAACGGGTGCGGCAGACGAAAACTACGGGCATACCTCGATTTTTCCAGACCTTTCGTGACTGGGGGGCTCTTAATAGTGGTCGGTCAGGGAACGCCCTTACGCAGCGGTCATTTCCAGCCCTCGGGATCGGGAACGCAGCGGCTTTGACCGGCGACCATGGTCCGGGTATCGGCTGTGTAGAGACCGATAGTCAGGCCGTCAGGACCGAACCCCGTAGTGATAAACAGACTGTTTGTGGTGGTTGATTGATCGAGGTTTTGCACGACGTACCCGCGCGACTTGTAAAGTTCCGTTACTTTTCGTCGCAGCTCCTCCCGTTCGGCGAGGCTAAGTGGGTCCATAGTCCGGGTACCGGCAAATCCTTTACCGTTCCCGGTTCCCTGGAAATTGCAGATCCCTCCGGCCGGGACATCCTCGTTGACCCATTCACCGGGTGCCATGGCTTGGATCTCATCCAGTAGACCGAAAAACTCTTCACGGGCCTCATTCGGGGTCATGGTCGCTCCTTTTCCGTCGCTGGGCAGCCGCCCGGGTTGGGTGGCATGCAGGGTTGAAGCGCCCGACAACCCCTCCCGGGGAGGAGGAGTCGATGCACAGCCAGCTAGCAGCAGACAGGCGGCCAAAAGAGCCACCGCCGGAAACATCAGTTTCAACAAGGGGTTTTTCGTCATTCGTGATGCACCACGGGCTTTCCGGAATTCGTCAGCTTGGCTGTGAGCCCAAGGGAAGCATAGGCCTGATTCACACTGGATTCGGTATTAAGCGAGGCGTAACCACGCTTCCCATCCGACTCAAGCCAACCGTGGTTCTCGGTCGGTAATCTTGCCATCTCGGTTTCCGTTGCTGCGGTCCCATCGGCGCCGAGCTGTGTCGCTCCAAAGCCTGGGACGGGGACCGTAAACGACGGACCTCCCAACGGGCTCTGGTTCGTCTGGACATGGGCAACCTGGATGTGGTGCCTGCCTAAGTTACCAAGCTCGGAAACCTGGTCCACTGTGAACTTGGTCTGATACACCTCGGCACCCGGGTTCAGGTGAAAGTCCTGCACGCCGCTGATGCCGGGAAGAACGCCGACATCGGCGTTTAGGTTGATACTGTCCACCGCCAAACCTTCCACGGCCGCTGCCTGGGCCGTCAAAGTACCGTAGGAAAGGGCTGAAACGTTGTTGCTTGCGAGGTTCCCGAGGCTGTCCTGCACCGCGGCGAGTGCCGTGATGTCCTTGCTCAGGACGTCCCCGCCTGTCCGGGCGTTGCCGTCGTCGTAGACTCCGGCGGCCGGAGGTGGCTCGAAAGCCACCCACGTCACCACAGCCAGCCGCGGTGGCGTGCCAGCTCTGGTTAAGTTCAGTAGCGCACCACCATTTTGCTCTCGATATTGGACATCAGCGGCGATCGTAAGATCGAACATGCTTTTCGACACCGTCGTATCGACCCCGGGGACCTGGTAGGTGGTGACCTTGGCGGCGTCTAGGTCACCCACGCTGATCGCGGCCCCTGGCTGGTCGAGGTTCAGGCTGATCAGCTGTTTCACGGCCCCGCTTGGGCCCGAAGTTAGTGCATTCCGGATGCTCTTGAGCCGCTCAAGGTGCCCCGGGCTCTTCAACCATGCCGGTGGAGCAGGCTGAGCTCCCATGGCTGACTGACGTACAAAAACATCAAACTCCTCCAGTTGCCGCGTCAACACCAGGCGGTTGGCCAAATCACGTGCTGTGTAAGCAACACCCTGCAAATTCCCGATGATCCCCGGGAAGGCTTCGATAAGGAGCCGCTGGGTCTCGCCCACGGTGACTTTCCCGGTGCCGGGATCTGCCGTTTGCCCCGGTCCCGACCACCACGCAGCAGTCAACGCAGGATCGTATCCTTGCGCACGGAGGAGTCCGCCCAGTCTGTCTCTTTTGGCAGGAACTGCGAGCCAGGCTCTCAACTCTGCCGAGCTCAGGGTGGCGATATCACTCAAACGGATCTGGCCAGGCTCCGCGTAGTGCAGAAACAACCCGTTAAGCGCTGCGTCGGCCAAGTAACCGCTCCCGGCTGCTTCGAAAGCGGCGGCTATCTTCTCCACCCAATCCGCATCACCGGCGTTTTCTGCTATCAGCCTCTCGAAACCGGACACCACTGTGGCCTGGTCTATCGACACCCAGGAACACGAATCGATGAAGGCATTCCACGCAGCACGTACCTTGCCAAACTCTGCGTTAAGGATGTTGTTGGCGGCACGGGACTGGCCCGCAAAAGCACGCAGCCTTCCGGGCTCAGCAGAGGTAGTCCCTCCTCCTGAGCCTCCGGCAAACCGAGGCCGATCCCGAACAGAAAACGTGGCTGAAATCGTCGGCGCCGCGATGGCTATGTCCGAAGGTTTCACGTCAAACAGCAAGCCGTCGAACTCCAACAGGACACCGAAAGGGTCAGCGCGTCGCTGCTGTTCCCTGGCCTCCTCACGACGCTGCCACGCCGCGAGTTCTTCCTGCCGGTCCATCTCTTCCCGGGCCTTCAGCTTGGCACTCCGGGCATCATCGGCGAGGGCCGCGAAGACGCCACCCAACCGGCCGCGGTCGTCCGACCTTGCTACGCACGCCGCAGCGAACAAGCGCGCGTAGCCGCCCGAGAAGTGTTCCATCGCCTGATCCAGGGCGCTGTCCAAAAACCCACCCTCTGAACGCAGAGAACGGTCCGCCGATTCGGCAGCACCGATCAAAGCGTCAGCAACGCCATCATCAAAAGCAATCCCCACGCCGTCCACTTCCGCCCAAATCCTGACGCTTGGGAGTGGTCCCGGACTTGGATTCATGACGGAGCTTCAGCAGGCAGGCGGCAGCATCGCCGCTCAGGGCCGGCCGTTACTACGGGGTGTGACCGGGCTTATGGCGGGGTCGCCAACGGCCCTGATAATTTCGACAGCAAACCCTTAGCGATTGGTGGTGTTCCCGTGCCCGCTTTCATGACGCTCGCCCGCGAACTCCACAGGATCGGGCCGGCGGACAACGACCGCCTGTCTGCCGTCCGTGTCGCGCTCAGCGTCGCTGTCCCGGCTGTGGCCCTCATCCTCATCGGCCGCCCCGACCTCATGATGTACGCGGTATTCGGGGCGTTGACCGGCATGTACGGGCGCAACGAAACCCACCAGCTCAGGCTCAAGCACCAGGCGCAGGCAGCACTCGTCCTGGTGGGCGGCCTTGCGGTCGGCACGTTCCTCTCCGTCAACCACATCCATTCCTGGTGGCTGGTCCTGGCGGCTACCCTTTTCGCCGGGGCAGGCTCGTTGTACGCCGATGCCGTGCGCCTTAAGCCCATCGGACCGTTCTTCGGGATTCTGGCACTGGGAGCCTGCGCGTCGGTCCCCACCAGTGTTCCGCTCACGACGGCGGTACTCATCGGTGCAGCGTCTGCCGCCTTCTCGATCCTGGTCGGTTTTGCCGGCTGGGTCCGGCACAGGACGTGGGCTGCCCGTGCCGCCCGCGACGTGCCGGTATTCCGCGGCCAATTGCGCCAGTCTGCCATGGTCCACGCAACCCGCTACGTGCTTGCCGTCAGCGCCGCCGGCACCGCAGGGGTTTTGAGCGGCAGCGGGCACCCGCATTGGGCCATGGCCGCAGCGGCCGTGCCCTTGGCAGGAGCGGACCTCCCAAGCCGCGTCAACCGGGGCATCCACAGGATCGTGGGGACGTTCCTCGGCTTGGTGGTGGTCGCCGTCGTCCTTTTCCCTGGACCGATGTCACCGCTGCAGTACTTTCCGGACCACCAGGCACTGGTACTGGCCGTGGTGGTGGTTCTGTGCCAGTTCCCCACCGAACTGTTCATGGCCCGGCACTACGGCTGGGCCATGGTGTTCTTCACTCCGGTGGTGCTTCTGATCGCCCAACTGGCGGCCCCAGTGGACCCGGGGGTGCTGGTGTTGGAGCGTGCCGTTGAGACGTTCGTGGGGGCCGTGATCGGTATCGCCGTGGCGGTGGTGGTCCGGGCTCCCGGCAGACTGCCGGTGGCCTGAGCTTACTGCGAGCGGGTGTCGAACCCTGCTGCCGACTCACGCAGCAGCCGCGCCACGGTGTCCACGGGAGTACTGGTTGGCCTCCGCCGGTCGAAGCGCCGCAGCACGATCCGACGGGTGCCCAATCCAGGCACGTCCAGGACGTCCACTCCATCCTGCACAACACCGGTCAGGGCCAACGTTGGGATAATCGCGGCGCCCTCGCCGGCTGCCACCAACGCCAGGGCCGTCAACGTGTCCTGGTACTGGTGGACGATCTCTATTGGAGCGCCGGTCGAGTGGTGAAGCCTGCCAAGCACCGAGGCGTTGGCCGCCGAGGGCTGCACGCCCAGCCAGGGAAGCTGGAGCCGGCTGAGGTCGATATTGTCCGTGGACAGCACAGCGCCGGAGGGGACCACCAGTTTCCAAGGTTCATCCAGGAGCGGTTCCTCGATCATTCCGGCGCCGCGGGGCTGTTGCTCCACGGTGGTGGAGTCCAGTTCCACGACCACCGCATCCAGTTGCCGCTGGCGCAGCAGGCGCATGAGGGCCGGGAAGTCTTCCTCCACAATCCTGACCTGCAACTGGGGGTAATGGCTGCGCCATTCGGGCAGGCGCGGAATCACCACGGTGCGCATGAAACTCGTGAAGCCACCTACCCGCACAACGCCTGCGACCTTGGCGCCGCCCTCCATCCGGGAGCGTGCCATGTTGAGCGCCCGCTCGATCTCCTCCCCCGCTTCAGCCATCGCAAGGCCGGCAGGTGTGAGCACCGACCCCTTGGGGGTCCTGAGAACAAGGTCATGGCCGGTCTCGTTCTCAAGTTTGCTGAGCTGCTGCGACACTGCGGAGGGCGTGATTCCCAGCTCATCAGCCGCCGCCAGGATGCCGCCTGTGCGGGCCACGGCAAGGAGAACTAGCAACCGCCGGGGGTCCATTTCCATGTTAAGCAACACTAAATGGCACCTTCAGGCGAATGCAATTGATCTAAAGCGAAAACGGCTCAATAATTTACTGAAAGCTCCGTTCTGGAGCCGGACAAAACCACACTTGCGCCTTACCCCTGCCTTGCCATGGGGAGCGCCGGACTTGTGAAAGGACACCCTGTGGAACTGCTGTGGGAAATCACCGGCTGGGCCGGCGCCGCTGCGATGCTTAGCGCCTACATGGCTGTGTCCATGGGGTGGTTGAAAGCCGGCAAGACCTTCCAGACGGTCAACCTTTTTGGCTCCTGCGCCTTCATCATCAACGGCACGCTGCATGGGGCCTGGCCTTCCGTGGCTACCAACGTGGCCTGGTTCGCCATCTCGGCCATTGCGCTCCTTAGGATGCGCGCTGGCCAGCAACCACCGGTAGTCACGGCTGAAACCGGTCCCATTCCCATCCTGACGGTCCCGGATGCAGGCGAGCCATCACTGGCATTGGACCACCGCGGGCAGATCGCAGCCCACGATCAGCTGGCATCCCCCAGGGGCCGCCGCGGCGGCCCGGCGCTGAGCTTTGCCGGCAGGATGCGCGCAAAGAAGCTGACCACCTTGTAGCGCCGGGTCGGGATGGACACTGCCTTGCCCTTGGCATTGTCTTCCAGTCCTTCCCGCACCACCCGCTCAGCGGTCAGCCACAGGAAGCGCGGCGCCACGGACTTGTCCATGCCCATGCGGTCGTGGAACTCAGTGTGCGTGAAGCCGGGGCACACGGCGGTGACCTGGACGCCGGACTTCCCGTAGACAGTGTTGGCCCACCTGCTGAACGTCACCTGCCAGGCTTTGGCCGCCGAGTACGTTCCGCGGTTGGCGAAGGCCGCAACGCTGGCGACGTTAATGATCCTTCCCTTGCCGCGGGCGAGCATGACCTCCAGCGCGGCATGACACAGTTCCATGGGGGTCTGGACGTGGAGCCTCAAGTGGCGGCGTTCCTCCTCCAGCTCGTTGTCCTCGAAGGACTTCAGGAGCCCGATTCCGGCATTGTTGACCAGCACGTCAACGGGACTCCCCGGGTCGCGGAGCCGGTCGGCCACTGCTGAAACCCCGACGTCGGTGGTCAGGTCCGCGGGCAGGACCTCCGCCGAGATACTGAAGTCGCGTTCTAATTCCCCGGCTTTGGCCTTGAGCCGCTCCTCATCGCGGGCCACCAGGACAAGGTGGTGTCCCGCTTCAGCGAGCTGGCGCGCGAATTCCGCACCGAGCCCGGCCGTGGCTCCTGTGACCAAGGCAGTCAGTTCGTTGGCTCGAGTGATCATGGGCCCAGACTAGCCCCCACGGCCGGCCCGCACCCTATCTCCCCTCCCTTCCCGGCCGAGATGGCATTTGATCACAATGTCTGCGACCACGATTGTCATCAATTGCCATCTCGGCGGGGGTCCTAGGCGAACTTCGCCAGGGGGTTGGCCAGCCGGCCAGCCATTTGGAGACCGCCGGAGGGGTCCGAGATGTCCAGCATCTGCTGGTTGTTGCGCAACTGCAGCCTGTTGAGGCACGACAACTCGAAATCCGGCGCGAAGAGGTCGTGCATGGCGAACTGGTCGGCGAGCTCCGGGTGGCGTTGCTGGTACTCCCGAAGCACGGCCGCCGCAGTCCCCCAGAACTCGTCCTCGCGGAGCGTTCCGTCCTCTGCCAGGATGGCCGCCAGGAAGCGGAAAATGCAGTCGAAGACATCCGTGAAGATAGCCAGGACCATCTCCTCCGCGGGGATTTCCGCCTTGATGCGGGAAACCTCCTCCGGAAGCTCCAACCTGTCCCCCATCACGACGATTTCCTCGGCAAGGTCCTTCATGATGGCCCGGACCGGCACGCCGTCCTCCAGGATCAGGATGACGTTTTCACCGTGGGGCATGAACGCGAGCTCGTACTCGTACAGGCAGTGGACCAGCGGCACCAAATAGGCCTCCAAGTAGCGTCGCAGCCATTCGGTGGGCGCCAGGCCGGAACGCTTGATGAGCGCGGAAACCACGGATTCACCGGACGGGTCAACATGCAGCAGGGACGCCATGGTTGCCAACTGCTGGCCGTCCCCGAGCAGGGGCAGCGGACTTTCCCTCCACAGGGCAGAGAGCATTTTCCGGTAGGGGGAACCCTTGGCGGAAGCGGCCTCGTAGTAGTGGTTGTGGTAGCCGATCGCGGCGCTTTCCTTGATCATGGCCAGGCCCCGGTCCTGGAGCTCCTGGTCATTGTCGATCAGCTCCTGCAGCCAGTCGTTGATGGCCGGCGTAGCCTTCATGTATTGCGGCGAAAGCCCACGCATGAAGCCCATGTTGATCACCGACATCGCCGTCTTGACGTACGCCTTCTCCGGTGAGGTGGTGTTGAAGAACGTACGGATGGACTGCTGTGCCTGGTAGTCGTCCCCGCCGGCACCAAGGTGCACAATGTGCCGCTGGGCAATCTCCGCAGCGAAAGTCACGGTCAGCTTGTTGTCCCACTGCCACGGGTGGACCGGCATGAGGAGGTAGTCCTCGGGATCCAGCCCGGAAGCGGACAACTCCGCGTTGAACCACGCAAGAGTTGCCGGACCAAGTTCAGCTTCGAAGTGCGTCCGGTAGTCCAGGCCGGCACTGGATGTGAACACGGCCTTCGAGCGGTGCACCGCGATCCACTGAAGCTTCACCGTTGCTCCGGTCTCCGGAGCAAACGCGTGATAGTCGGCAATCCCGAAGCCCAGGCGCCCGTTATTGGCCACGAAGCAGGGGTGGCCCTCCGTCATGCTGTGCTCGATCGCCTGGAAGTCCGCAGCCCGGTCAGCTCCGCCGGTGACCCCGGCGGCCAATTCGGCCGAGCCGAAAGGCTTGCCCTGCTTGTAGGCGTGGCCCGCCAACGTGCTGCTGATTTCTTCCAGGTACACGGGAAGCATATCCATCCTGATGCCCAGGGCCTCGTGGAATTCGGCGATGAGCTCCAGTGCATCCAGCGGCAGCTCTCTACCGTCGCGGAACCGGGCAATGGACTCCGGAAGCACGGACCAGTGCTCAAGTTCCAGGACCTTGGCCCGGAAGCGGTACTCAACGGCGTCGTCGTCGCTCACCACCTTGTAGAGGCCGACGCCCTCGCCCTCGTCGCGGATCAGGTCGGGAACCAGGATCCGCTCGTGCGAAAACTCTGCAATCGCCTTGCGGACCAGATGCCGGTTGGCTACGGCCCAGCGTTCCGGAGTCAGGTGGGAAACCGGGTCTGCTGCCTGCGGGGCAATGGCTTCAACAGTGCTGGTCATTGGTCTACTCCTCCGGTCGCCCCGGCAGGTGCGGCCAGGATCGGGGTCAGGGTTGCAAGGAAGTCCTCGCGGGTGCAGAAGCATAGCAGCCCCTGTTTGTGCTCTTCGGAAGGGTCGACGGCGGGAAGGGTCACCACGCCGTGCGGGCGGAAGCCCACCTTTTCATTGAGTGCGTGGATCTTGTGGTTGCGGGCGTCAGGCTCGACGACGACCCGGCGGGTTGAGGGGTCAGCGAAGAGTTCCGCCATCACGGCCCGCATCACGGCAGTGGTGTACCCGGGCTGCGGGTCGCCGTCCGGCGGGGACACGAGCAGGTGCATGCCGATATCCCCAGGCTGGACCTCATAGACGTCCGCAAGGGGCGACGCTTCAGGAAGGTACCGCTCCATCAGAAAGGAGGGAACGCCGTCGTCGAGTCCCAGGAACGCCTGGTGGTGACCGGTGGCGGCAACCTTCTTGTACTCCTCCACAACATCCTGCTCGACACAGCCCACCATGCCCCAAAAACGTGCATACTCTTGGCTGACCCAGCTGTGGAGGACGGGTGCATCTTTCACAGGATCAACCGCGCGGAACGTGAAACTCATACTGCTGCCACCGCTTCTTCCGGGGCCTCCACAGCAACCGGCGCGGGGGCACCAAACTGCTGGAAGGCGATGCTGCGTTCCACCGGGTAGACCTCGCGCCCCGTGATTTCACGCAGGATGACGGAGTTCCGGTAGGCAGCCATGCCCAGGTCCGGCGTGACGAATCCATGGGTGTGCAGCTCAGCGTTCTGTACGAAGATCTCGCCGGGTTCGACGCCGGTCCCATAGTTACGCTCCACATCGAAGCGGCCCTTGTGGTCACGGCGGATGCGGTCCTTGATACCGGACAGGAAGGCCGGTTCCTTGTAGGAGTACCCGGTAGCCAGCACCACCGCTTCGGACTCCAGCGTGTAGTCGCGGCCGTGCTCCTCGTGCCGCAACTGCAAGGTATGCGTCCCGGTCGCAGGATTCCACGCAGCGGCGGTCAGGGACGAGTGCGTGTGCAGCTGGGTATCCACCATGCCGGAGAGGCTCTTGGTGTAGAGGAGGTCGTAGATGTCGTCGATCAGGTCTGAGTTGATGCCCTTGTACAGGTTCTTCTGGCTCTTGATCAGGGAGTCCCGCTGATCGCCCGGAAGCGAGTGGAAGTAATCCACGTACTCCGGCGACGTCATTTCGAGCGTGAGCTTGGTGTACTCGAGTGGGAAAAAACGGCCGGAGCGGGTCACCCAGTTGAGCTGGTAGCCATAGACGTCGATTTCCGAAAGGAGTTCGTAGTACAGCTCGGCGGCGCTCTGGCCGCTGCCCACGATCGTGATGCTGCGCTTGGACTGCAGCTCAGTCTTCCTCGACAGGTACTCGGCGTTGTGGAGGACCAGTCCCCCGCCGTCCACTATGCCTGCACAGGACACCGGAATGTACGGTGAGGTTCCCGTCCCCAGAACAAGCCGGCGGGCGCGAAGCACCTCAGCGCCTTCAGGACCCTGCACCGCAAGCCGGTACACGCCGTCGTCGTAGCTCACATCCAGCACATCCGTGCTAAATCGGACCGATTCCAGCTGCCCGGCAACCCACTGGCAGTACTGGTTGTACTCGGCACGCAGCGGGTAGAAGTTCTCACGGATATAGAAGCGGTACAGCCGTCCTGTCTGCTTTAGGAAGTTCAGGAACGAGTACGGCGACGTCGGGTCGGCCAGGGTCACCAGGTCCGCCATGAACGGCACCTGCAGGTGGGCCGGTTCAAGCATCATGCCCGGGTGCCAGTCGAAGGACTCACGGCGTTCCAGGAACACGCAGTCCAGGTTCTCCACCGGCTCGCTCAGCGCGGCAAGGCCAAGGTTGAAAGGTCCGACGCCGATACCGGCGACGTCGTAAATCCTGCTGTTGTCCGGGGTGCTCACGCGGCGGCCTCCGTGGTGTTTGCGAGCAGGCTGGCGCCCGTGCGGCGGATGAGTTCGATGATTTCCTGAATGTCCCTCAGGGAGGCCTCGGCGTTGAGGAGGGTGAATTTGAGGTAATGGCGACCAGCGACCTTGGTACCGGCCACAACTGCTTCGCCGGAGGCAAAGACAGCCGCCCGGATGGCGGGGTTGAGGGAATCGGCGGCGTCCTCGTCAATGCGGACTCCGTTGATTTCCGGTCGGTAGCGGAAGACAAGGGTGCTCAGTTGGGGAGCGGCAGCGAGTTCGAATTCGGCGTCGTCCGCCAACAGGGTCCCAACGCGGCCGGCAAGGTCGATCGCCTCGTCGAACAGCGCACCAATGGCGTCGGCGCCCATGATGCGCAGGGTGAGCCACAGCTTCAAGGCGTCAAAGCGGCGCGTAGTCTGGATGCTCTTGTCCACCTGATTGGGGATTTCGGCCTTGGCGGCGCTCTCCGGGTTAAGGTAATCGGCGTAGTAGGTGACGTGGCGCAGCATGGCACCGTTGCGGACCAGGACTGCACTGGAGCTGACGGGCTGGAAGAACGTCTTGTGGAAGTCGACCGTGACCGAGTCCGCCAGGTGAATACCGTCCAGGAGGTGGCGGTAGCGGCCGGAGACCAGCAGCCCTCCTCCATACGCAGCATCCACGTGCAGCCAGGAATCGTAGGCACGCACCAGGGCCGAGAGCTCGGCGAGCGGGTCCACCGACCCAAAGTCGGTGGTCCCGGCGGTGGCCACGACCGCCATAGGCACCAGCCCGGCGTCGTGCGCTTCCGCCAAAGCAGCCGCGAGGGCGGCGGGGTCCATGCGGTGGTCTTCCGCGGTGGGGACTGCGATCACAGCGTCGAAACCGAGACCCAGCATGGAGGCAGACTTCTGGATGCTGAAGTGGCTGTCCACTGAGGTGAAGATGCGGAGCCGATCCAGCAGGTGCGGGAGGCGGGCTTCGGGCTGGTCGGCGCGGAGGTTGGCAACGGCGTGGTTCCGGGCAATCAGCAGCGCCTGGAAGTTCGACTGGCTGCCGCCGGACGTGAAGACGCCGTCAGCCTCGGCGGAGAAGCCAATGCGTTCCGCGGTCCAATCGATAAGGCGGCGTTCGATCATGGTGGCACCTGCACTCTGGTCCCAGGTATCCATGGACGAGTTCACCGCTGACAGCACGGCCTCACCCACCAGGGCGGGGATGACCACGGGGCAGTTCAGGTGGGCGGCGTAGCGGGAGTCGTGGAAGTAGATGGCGTCCTTGAGGTACAGCTCATCCAGTTCCTCCAGGGCAGCAGCCGTGTCCGGCAGCGGCCGGCCCAGGTCCACGGCACCCACTTTCGCCTTAAGTTCGGAATGCGCGACGCCGGTAAATGGCTGGGTGGTCCGCTGGACTTTGGTGGAGACGGCGTTGACTCCCTGAAGGACCTGCGCCACGTAGCTGGGCGAATTTCGCGCGTTGAAGAGCTGGTTGGTGGCAGCAAGTGCCAACTCCACTTTGGAGCCGAAGTCCTGCTCCTGGGCTATCTGCTCTTCGACACTGGGTGACGTCACGACAGCTTCCTTCCGTTGCGTTGGGGTCGCTAGTTAGCAAAGGCAAGCCTTACTTAGGATTGCCTTTCCGTCAAACTTTCGTGACCTAATTCGCTCAGAAGGCGGTTTCTCGCTGTTCTACTTGCCGGTAGCGCGTCATTGACTTTCCAGGATCCGGTTTTAGGTGCAAAATATCCCCTCCCTTCGCAAGCCCGAACGCCGCCGTCGCTGCTGTTCCCACGGCAGGTCATGTGGGTTCCCGGAGGACCACTATCGGGGTAGGGTCAGTGCCACAGGCCATAACGGTGGGGGGAGTCCATGACTGACCATACGCACGAGCGGCTCGGTTTCCGCGAAATCGATGACCAGGGCAAGGCGGTGCGTGCAGTGAGCCCCCATGCACCGGATCCTCTCGATGCTCCGAAGAAGCGCTTGTCCGTGAACCCGTTCATCGTGGCGCTGTGGGCGCTCGATGGCGCGATGCTTTACTTCAGCGTCTGGGCCTTCACCGAGACCTTGCGCCCCATGGTTTCCGCTCCCTCTTCGGACGGAATGCCCATGAACTTCGTGGTCCTCTCGATGCTCCCCTACCTCGTGCCGGCGTCTCTGCTGATCACCGGCGCGTTGCTGTTCTGGCACGCGTTTCAGTGGCAACGTCGGCACGGCCCACAGGGCCAGTCAGGGAGTTGATGAATGCAGCAAAGTGGCCGGCCAGGGATGCCCTGGCCGGCCACTTTTCTGTGTGCCGCTTGCGCCCTGCCGCCCGGACCCCGCTGCTGGAGTCCCGACTTTCCGGCCGCCTACTGGAGCACAGCCGCTCCCAGCACACACTTGGCCTCGGTCCCCTTTTGGGGGACTTCGGCGGTGATGGCCCAATCAAGGGCTTTTCCTGCCTGCGGGTCTTTGAAAGTCTGCTCGCCGCGGGCCAGCACCGATGACGATTGGGGATCAACCCAGCTCACCGAGATCTTCACGGTTCCCTTGGTACCCTCAGGCGGGGTGACGGTACCCTTGGCGGCAACCTTTCCCGCTGCGGTATCACACGAGGTCATCTTGGTGGCCTCGATGATGCCGGTTCCAGGGTTGGCCGCTTTCGCCTCGCCCGTCGTCGCGGCCTGGGTGGTGGTGGACGAGGGCGATGAGCCCGCCCCGTTCCCTGAACAGCCCGCGAGGGCTGCTGCGGCAACCAGCACGCCGGCAACGCACGTGACTGACTTCTTCATGGGTTTACTACCTGACTCTTGGGTAACTGGGATGTGGAACGTGCGCGGCAACCGGCTTGGGGTCCGATTGCCGCGCACTTTTGCCCTACGCTTCAGAACGCTTGCGGCGTCCCATGAGCAGCAGGAACAGGCCCGCACCAACCACCAGGAGGGCAATCGGCAGCACGGTGAGGACAACTCCCGTGTTTGCCAAGGAGCCGCCCGGCTGGCCCGGATCAACCGGCGGGAAGGTCACGACTGCGCTTGCAGGCGGCGTGGTGACCTGGGGTCCCGTCGGAGGTGTACCCGTCGCGGTCGCATTGTTGGCGACCTTGCCGGCGTTGATGTCGGCCTGGGTGATGGCGTACGTTGCCGTGGCAGTCACCGACTGGCCCGGCAGCAACTCGCCGGGGGTACCCGGCCAGGTGTAATCCAGGGCAGACAGGCCGGGCATTTCATCCACGATGGCCACGTCAGTCAGCGTGACATTGCCCGTGTTCGTGGCCGTGAAGTTGTAGGTGACAATGTCGCCTACCTTCGCGGGATCACCAACGGCGGAGGCATCCGCAGTCTTGGAGAACTGCAGGGCTGCATCCGGCGACAGCGGGGTGTCCGTACCGGCAGGAGGCGGGGTGACCGCCGGGCCGCTGGGAGGAGTACCCGTAGTGGTCGCCAGGTTCTCCACGTGACCGGCGTCGAGGTCCGCCTGCGTGACGGCATACTCCGCCGTCGCCGTGACGGTCTGGCCCGGCAGCAACTCACCGGGGGTACCCGGCCAGGTGTAGACCAGGTCCGAGAGGCCAGCCATGGGGTCATCGATGGACACCTTGGTCAGCTTCACGTTGCCGGTGTTTTTGGCCGTGAACTGGTACTCAATCTTGTCCCCCACCTTGGACGGTCCCGAGTTTGCCTGAACCACTGCCTGCTTGCTGAATTCCATCGCAGGAGTCGGGGTCAACGGGGTGTCCGTGGTGCCCGGAGGAGGCGTTACAGCAGGACCAGTGGGCGGATTGCCCGTTGCCGTAGCCGAGTTGACCACGTGCCCGGCGTCGATATCAGCCTGCGTTACCGCATACTTTGCCGTAGCAGTTACGGTCTCCCCCGGCTGCAACTCGCCGGGCGTACCGGGCCAGCTGTAGTTGAGGGCGGACAGGCCTGCCAGGGGGTCGTTGATCGACACGTTGGTCAGCTTCACGTTGCCGGTGTTCTTCGCCGTGAAGGTGTAGGTGATGACATCAGCAACCTTCGTGGGGTCCTGAAGAGCACTCGAGTCGGCCGACTTGGTGAACTCCATCGCCGGAGCCGGGGTCAACGGGGTGTCCGTGGTTCCCGGAGGAGGCGTCACCGGAGTGCCGGTGGGAGGAGTACCGGTGGACGTTGCCACGTTGGTGACATGGCCGGCGTCGATATCAGCCTGGGTGATCGCGTACGTTGCCGTAGCCGTCACGGACTCGCCCGGCAACAACTCGCCAGGGGTTCCCGGCCAGGTGTACGCGAGCTCCGACAACCCCGCGAGCGGATCGTTGATGCTGACACCGGTCAACTTCACATTGCCCGTGTTCTTTGCCGTCATCGTGTACGTGATCACGTCCCCCGCCGTGGCCGGGTCCTGCACGGCCGAAGCGTCCGCGGACTTGGTGAACTCCATGGCCGGTGCCGGGGTCAACGGGGTATCCGTGGTTCCCGGAGGCGGCGTCACAGCCGGACCCGACGGCGGAGTGCCGGTGGTGGTCGCCGCGTTGGCGACATGGCCGGCGTCGATATCAGCCTGGGTGATCGCGTACGTTGCCGTAGCGGTCACTGTCTGACCCGGCAGCAGTTCACCGGGCGTGCCCGGCCACGTGTAGTCCAGGGCGGACAGGCCCGCCAGCGGGTCCGTGATGGATACGTTGGTCAACTTCACGTTGCCGGTGTTCCTGGCAGTGAAGGTGTAGGTGATGACATCATCCACTTGCGCAGGGCTCTGCACAGCGGAGTCGTCTGCCGTCTTGGTGAACTGCATCGCCGGAGCCGGGGTCAGCGGGGTATCCGTGGTTCCCGGAGGCGGCGTCACAGCAGGACCCGACGGCGGAGTGCCCGTCGTCGTGGCGGTATTCACCACGTGACCTGCATCGATATCCGCTTGGGTGATCGCATACGTTGCCGTAGCGGTCACGGTCTCACCCGGGAGCAGCTCACCCGGCGCACCCGGCCACGTGTACGTGAGCGCGGACAGACCGGCCAGCGGGTCCGTGATGGACACGTTGGTCAACTTCACGTTGCCGGTGTTCTTGGCGGTGAAGGTGTAGGTCAGCAGGTCGCCTATGACAGCAGGATCCTGGATAGCGGAAGCGTCCGAAGACTTGCTGAACTCCATGGCCGGTGCCGGGGTCAACGGGGTATCCGTGGTTCCCGGAGGCGGCGTCACAGCCGGACCCGACGGCGGCGTACCAGTGGTGGTCGCCGTGTTGGCGACATGACCGGCGTCGATATCGGCCTGGGTGACCGCATACGTTGCCGAAGCGGTCACTGTCTGGCCCGGAAGGAGGATTCCTTCTACGCCGGGCCAGGAGTAGACCAGCGGCGACAGCCCCGCGAGCGGGTCATTGATGACCACATCCGTGAGCGTGACGTTGCCGGTGTTCTTGGCCGTGAAGGCGTAGTTGATGCGGTCGCCCACCACGCTCGGGTCCTGCACGCCGGAAGCGTCGGCCGACTTGGTGAACTCCATGGCCGGTGCCGGGGTCAACGGGGTATCCGTGGTTCCCGGAGGCGGCGTCACTGCCGGACCCGACGGCGGCGTACCAGTGGTGGTGGCCGTGTTGGCCACGTGACCGGCGTCGATATCGGCCTGGGTGACCGCATACGTTGCCGTAGCCGTCACCGACTGGCCAGGCTCCAGCTCGCCGGGAGCACCTGGCCAGGTGTACGTGAGCGCCGACAGGCCCGCCAGCGGATCGTTGATTACAACGCCCGTCAACTTCACGTTGCCGGTGTTCCTGGCCTCGAACGAGTAGGTGATGATGTCCCCCACCCGGGCGGGGTCCTGAACAGCCGACGCATCAGCGGACTTGGTGAACTCCAACCCAGGGCCGGGAGTCAGCGGCGTATCCGTGCCGGCCGGAGGCGGCGTCACAGCAGGACCCGACGGCGGAGTGCCGGTCGTGGTTGCCGTGTTGACCACATGGCCTGCTTCTATATCCGCCTGGGTGATCGCATACGTTGCCGTAGCGGTCACCGTTTGGCCCGGCAGCAACTCGCCGGCAGTGCCCGGCCAGGTGTACGTGAGCGCAGACAACCCCGCGAGCGGGTCATTGATGCTCACACCGGTCAACTTCACGTTGCCCGTGTTTTTCGCCGTGAAGGTGTAAGTGATCTGGTCACCCACAACAGCAGGGTTCTGGATGGCGCTCTTGTCAGCTGACTTGCGGAACTCCATGGCCGGTGCCGGGGTCAACGGGGTATCCGTGGTTCCCGGAGGAGGCGTCACCGGAGTACCGGTGGGAGGAACACCCGTTGCGGTGGCGCTGTTGGCGACATGGCCGGCGTCGATATCCGCTTGGGTGACCGCGTACGTTGCCGTAGCTGTCACCGTCTGGCCCGGCAGCAACTCGCCGGCAGTGCCCGGCCAGCTGTACGTGAGCGCAGACAGGCCCGCGAGCGGATCGTTGATGCTCACACCGGTCAGCTTCACGTTGCCCGTGTTCTTCGCCGTGAAGGTGTAGGTGATCTGGTCACCGACCTGCGACGGGTCCTGGACAGCTGACGCGTCAGCGGACTTGGTGAACTCCAGGGCAGGGCCGGGAGTCAGCGGCGTATCCGTGCCGGCCGGAGGCGGCGTCACAGCAGGACCCGACGGCGGAGTGCCCGTGGTGGTCGCCGTGTTTGCCACGTGACCGGCGTCGAGGTCAGCCTGCGTGAGCGCATACGTTGCCGTAGCCGTCACCGACTGGCCCGGCAGCAGTTCGCCGGCAGCGCCCGGCCAGGTGTACGCCAGTGCCGACAGGCCAGGCAGCGGATCGTTGATCACAACGCCCGTCAGCTTGACGTTGCCCGTGTTCTTCGCCTCGAACGAGTAGGTGATGACATCCCCCACCTGTGCCGGGCTCTGAACGGCCGTTGCGTCCGCCGTTTTGGTCAGCGAGAGGTCGGCACCGGGTGTCAACGGCGTGTCCGTGCTGGCCGGCGGAGGCGTCACGGCAGGACCCGTGGGCGGCGTGCCCGTGGTGGTCGCCGTGTTGGCCACATGACCGGCGTCGATGTCAGCCTGCGTGAGCGCGTACGTTGCCGTAGCCGTCATCGACTGGCCCGGCAGCAGTTCGCCGGGGGCACCAGGCCACGTATACGTCAGGGCGGAAAGTCCGGCCAGCGGATCATTGATCACAACGCCCGTCAGCTTGACGTTGCCCGTGTTCTTTGCCTCGAACGTGTAGGTGATGATGTCCCCCACCTGCGACGGGTTCTGGATTGCCGAAGCATCCGCCGCCTTGGTCAGGGTGAGGGCAGGACCAGGAACCAACGGAGTGTCAGTGGTTCCGGGAGGAGGGGTAACCGGTGGGCCGGTGGGAGGATTACCCGAGACCGTTGCCGAGTTGGCAACGTGTCCGGCATCGATGTCAGCCTGGGTGATGGCATAGGTGGCCATCGCGGTCACTGTTTCACCCGGAAGCAGGGTTCCGGGCGTGTCCGGCCACGTGTAGCTCAGAGCGGACAGACCGGCCAGGGGATCGTTGATGACGACGCCAGTGAGGACCGTATTGCCGGTGTTCTTTGCAGTGAACGTGTAGGTGATCACGTCACCTGCCTGCGACGGTGACTGGAGGTCCGAGGTATCAGCTGACTTGGTGAACTCCAGGGCAGGTGCAGGAACGGCAGTGTTGGTCAGGACACAGTTGATATCCGCGCCGGCCACCGGCACCAGGGCCAGGGAGCCTTCGAATGCAGCGCCGGACGGCAGCCCCTGCTGGAGACCGTTGGCATCAGTGCAAGTGATGGCTTGATCGTACCCGGAAACGTTGGAGCCGGACTCAGTCAGGTAATAGGTGCTGCCGGCGTCCGCAACGTAGGTGCCAGTGACACCCGTTCCGGCGGTGACAGCTGAGCCGGTTCCCGAGGTGGTGGAGTTGGCCGTGCTGTTGACCACTGCACCGGTCGCGGAACCCGAACGGATTTCCATGGTGAACTGGTCGCCATCGGTCAGGCGGGGAGCATCCAGTGCCTTGGAGAGGACCAGGCGCGGAGCCTTGACCACCAAGGTGGCGTCGGCAGGCGGGTTCAGGTTGGTCTCGATGTTCGCAGGACCGTTGACGTAGGAACCCTCGGTGTCCGAGGTGACATCAACGGTAATGGTGCAGGACTCTTCGCCCTTGGCCAAGTCGCCGCCGGTCACGGAGATGACGTTGCCGCCGGCCACCGCGGTGGTGGTCAATGGGGCACCGGCGGACTGAACGCACGTGCCGCCGATATTCGGTGCTGCGGCAACTACCAGGCCGGCCGGAAGGGTGTCCGTGATGGACCAGTCGTTCTTGGCGTTGAGCTCGCTGGTGTTCGTGACGGTCAGCGTCAGCGTGGAAGCCTGGCCCGGACCGATCAACGTCGGAGAAAACGACTTGTCCAACTGCGGGGTGACGTCCACCAAACGCACATTGTCAAAGGCGCCGTCGTTGCCATTGGACCGGCCATTGTTGTTCCACATTTCAAGACCCAGCGATCCGCCCGTGGACTGGAAGGCTTCGTTGGTGAGCATCGAATTGATGTTCACGGTCTTGGTGATCGTGCCGAAGGAACCACCGACATCGCTGGTGACATTCTGCTGGTATGCCTGGACATTCGGATCGGACGACGCCTGGCAGCCGTTGAGCGGGTCACCTATGGGCGTGACCGTGCCGTCGGCGTCGATCCTGGCAAACTGGTAGGACGGATCAGACGTGCCGCCGAAGCAGTTCATGTACGCCGTGTCAACGCCGAAGGTGTAGTAGTGGCCGGCGGTAGTGGCCAACGGGTTGGCCGTCTTGAACATCACGCCGTCCGTAGGACCCGCAGGAAGAGTGGCGCAGAAGCCCCCGGCGGTGTTGGTGGACAGGCATTCGGTGAAGGAGCTCGTCACATGGTTGGTGCTGGGCGAACCGGGCGTGAACTGCTGGCCCATGGCCTGCGCGAGCATCCGCAGGTGCTGGTAGCTGCGGCGGGTATCGACGTCGGCGCAGCGGTTCTCCGTACCCGATCCGGCTGCGCCGGACACTGCCCAGGGGGGTGTCTCGGAGTTGTCATAGCTGAGGATGACGCCGTTGCAGCGGATACCGTTGATCCAGTTGATCGAACCGGTGTAGGTCTGCCCGGTTGCACCCACGTAGGTGGTGGATCCGGGCGCGGAGTACGACTGCGCACCCAACGGGGTGTTGTCGGTACCGTTCTCGAAATCTTCGGTGAAGACAACGGTGCCGGGCTGGGTAACACCCGGCGTGCCCGGCACCGTGGCCAAGGCCGGCGGCGCCAAGGCGCCACCAGCCCCCAGGGACAGGATCGCTGCAGCGAGTACGCCCGCCAACAGCTTTCGTGGACGTGAATGTTTCATGGACTCTCTTGTTTTCTCTAGGTCACGCCGAAGCCAGGTCAGAGGTGACCGGCCCGGCTCGGCTACTCGCCACTGACCCAGTAGGCGCAGCGGGCGTTTCGTGTCGTCGAAGCCCGGACAGACTTCAGCGGGCGCACCGACATAGGGCGGCCCAAAGCTGTAGTGCGGGCAACACGTGAAACGTGACGCTGGTAATGAGAGAAACTTTGAGAAAAGTTGTCCAGGCCCTAGTGGAAGGTGCTGGCGAATGTTTTGGTGACGATGTCCTGGCCGCTGAATCCATAGTCCAGGGTTTCCAGCTCCGACGTCGCAGGCATGGTGACCCCGAAAGCAAAGTTCAGCTGGGCGGGATCCATCGCACGGCTGGTGCACGTCACCTGACGGGCACCGGTGGCACTGCATTCCCACCCGGCGGGAGCGAGCGTCCTGCCGGAAATGAACGTGGCCTGATCCGGCAGGGTGAAGACGGCTTCACCGGCGGTGGGTGAACCGTCACCCACCAAGGAAAACTGCACCTCAAGGTTCCGCTCCACGGCGTTGGCCGCAGTGGTGGAAGCAAAGACAGCCTCGACCGTCTGGAGCGCGGACGTCGGCGAAGAAGGTTGCGGCACCGGAACCGAAGTGACCACGGCAGAGTCAACGACCGTCGCCTTCCGCTGCAGCGCAGGCTCCTGCGCAACCACGACGGCGGGTTGTTCCGGAGCCGCTGGAGGTGCCGGGACTGCCGGAACTTCCGCAGGAGGGGCAGAAGGAGATGGCTGCGGAACGGTAGGGACCGGGACCGGTGTGGCAACCGGCGTCGGGGTCTCACCGGCGGGCGCGGCGGGAGGCGGCTCCGCGACGACCGACTGGGAGGCAGGCTGCAGGATCCACCCCAGCGCTCCTGCCGCGACCACTGCGGCAAGCACGACGGCGGCGGCTGGCTTCCAGAGGTGGCCGGCACCTTTCGACCCGCCCGGTCCCGACAGGACAGGAACAGCCGTCGAGCCGGACATTGACCCAACTGAACCCACGGCCCCCGCCCCGGCCCCCGATCCGGAGAGGACAGCCGCAGCGACGCCCGGCGTGAAGGTGATGCCCGCGAACAACGGGAACAGGATGGCCCGCATCCCACCCTGGACATCATTGAGTTCGATCAGGAGCGCCGTGCATCGTGCACAGCCTTCCAGGTGGGCATTGACCTTGTCCCGGGAGGTGCGCTTCAGGGCATTGCGGGCGTATTTGCCCATCTGGCCCGCAAACTCAGCGCACGCCTCATCAGCCACGGTAGTAATGTGATGCTGCAGGTAGGCCTGCCGGAGGCCTTCCCGGGCGCGGATCGCCAAGGATGACACCCCGTTGGGAGTGAGGCCGACCAAGGGAGCAACCGCAGCGGGTTTCAGTCCCTCGATGTCCATGTGCCACAGCACCGCCTGCCAGCGTTCGGGCAAGGACTTGAAGGCTTTGGCCATGATGGTGGACTCCAGGTCCTTCATGACCGTGTCGTCATCCAGCACCGCGGTGTCCAGCAGGGCGTCCTCGGTGGTCTGCGTACGGCGGGCTTTCCGGTTGCGGTCGTGGGCGGTCCGCCTGACCACCGTCAGCAGGTAGGGACGGAAGAACTCTTTGGGCCCTTTGCCGTCCTTGAGGGACTGGAAGACGGAGGCAAACGCCTCGGCCACAACGTCGTCGGCGTCGCTCTGGTTGTCGGTCTGCTGCCGGGCAACGTACAGGGCGATCTGCAGGTGGCGCTTGTAGAGGGTGTCGAAGGCATCGGCGTCGCCCTGTCGCACAAGGTCAAGCAGGCAGGGATCACTGTCTGCGGGCCCCTTCAGGACGGAAGTTCCCTTGGCTCCGGCCGCTGTTCCATGATCCATAAGCAATAGTGTGACATCACATTGCAATCTGACTTGAATCTCAGGGTACTTACGACTATAAGGGGACAATTTTTGTGGTCAAAGCCGCGACATGTTCCGGTAGTTGCTGCCACTACCCAAACATGAGGCTGCACAGCATTGAGTCCCCTTCCCCAAGAGAACAGGCAGACCGCCGTCCGCCGGTGGCCAAGATTGCGCGTTCGTGGCGGAAAAGCCGCTCCACGTGGCCTGATGCTGCTGTGAGACCCGGCCTGCGGGCTCCCCGTGGAGGACGTTTTGCGCGGGGAAAAACGGCGGCGACCATCAGCTTGGTCTACGGCTCCGACCGCTCCGTGGCCGTCCCGGGCGACACCGTCATCTTTACTGCCTGGATCACCAACGACTCCCGGAGCCACCTGCGTAACATTCGACTTATTCCGCGTTCATTCACCAACGAGGCCATGGAACCGTTGGCTTATTCCTCGGCGCCGGCACGGGAAGACCTCGCTATCCCATCCCTGGCGCCGGGCGAAGCTGTCATGCGGAGCTTCTCCTACCAGGTCACGGCAACGGACCATATCCACGGCGGCAGCCTGGTCAGCGCCATGCAGGTCAAGGCACTATGCCTGGGCCGCCACGTTTCAGACGAGCACGACGCCATCGTGTCCCTGACGGGCGCACGGATGAGCTGGCCCTTCCGGTCCGCCAAACCCGGCCTTGGCTATTGGAACATCACCAGGATTGCGTCGGTGTCGCCACGGCGACGGCCCCGCACACTGGTCAGCGCAGCTAACTGACGTCAGTCGTTGTTCGGATTTCCCACGGGCTTTTCTGCCGGCCAGTCCACATCCTGCTCATAGCCTTCGTGCTTCTGCAGGTATGCGGCGATGTACGGGCAATGTGGAATGATGCGCTTGCCTGATGCCACAACATCGTCCAGTGCGAAATGTGCCAGGACCTTGGCCAAGCCCTGACCCTTGAACTGGGGCTTGGTTTCGGTGTGCGTGAAGTCGATGTGACCGGGCCTGTTGATGAAGTGTGCGATGACCGCCAGTTCACCATCCACGTGGAGTTCGTAGCGGTGGAATTTATCGTTGCGGGCAGTCGTGACGCCCGCACGGAAAGAGTCGGCCAATGAATCAGTATGCTCGGTCATGCTTCGAGATTGGCACGTAAACCTGGCTCTGGCAATCCGGAGCCCATCGCGTTCTCCACCTTTCCCGACGGGTGCCGGGACGGCGGCGGTACCGGCGTCGGGACCCTGCCCAGCAGCAGGACGGCGAGCGCGAAGCAGGCCGCTCCGCCGCCCAGCAGCGCCAGCGTCAGGCCGTTCAGTGCTGCATCCACCACCGGGACAAAAACCACGACGGCGGCAGGCACCACAGCGGCCCGGGATGGACCCAGCGCATGGCTGGCCGCCGTCGGACGGTCTTCCAGGCGCCCCAGGAACACGGCCACGGGAACGAGCAACGCAGCCACGGCGAGGAAAACGGGAATGCGGCCCCACCACCACTCGGCGGTTTCCGGGGAGGGCTTCGGGAAATCCGTCAGCAGCAGGATTGCCGACATGCCCACCAGCAACGGCAGGTGCCACAGGTAAACGGTCATGGAACGGCGGCCCGCTACCGCAATGCAGGTGCGGACCCACGCGACTCCCCCAAGCCATGTGACGGCTCCGCGCAGAAGCTGGATCGTGGCTGTTTGCGATACGCCAAGGAGCAGCAAGCAGAGGTTGGGTGGGTTGATGTTGACCACCATGTTGCCCGGATAGAGGCCAACGCCGGTCAAAAGGCCGAGCAGCAGGTTGCTGGAGATCATCACGCCCATCAACCAGGTCCGGGTGCGGTGCTGGAAGCCCCCGTCGGCGATGAAGAAACCCAGCTGCTGCACAGCGCACCAGACAAAGGCCAGGTTAAGGTAGGCGATCACCGGCAAAGCGCCGCGGAGCGAATCGACCGTGATAATCAGTGCCACCAGAGCCGTGAACGTCAAGCGCGGCGCTGCCCCATGGCACCGTGCCAGCAAGGGGATGCTCAACTGCGCTGTAAGGTACGCGGCGAGGAACCAGAGCGGCATGGCGGCGCCGGCAGTCATGAGCTGGATGACCTGCGGGTGGACCCCCAGGAGCAAGGCCGCCCAGAGGGCCGCCCACATGATGGCCAGCAGTGCCATGGCCGGGCGGACCAGCCGCAGCAACCGCAGCTGGGCGAATCCGTAAGCGGTCCCGCCCCGGGCCTGCAGGCGTCGCCACGATTGCAGCCCTGTCACCCCTCCCATGACGAAGAAGAGGGGAACGATCATCAACACCCACACCACGGGCGTAAACCAGCCTTGCTCCATCAGGGTGTTGTGGGTGGTGACTGTTCCATCCGAGTGGAGGACAGGGCTGACCATCATGCAGTGGGCGGCCACCACCAGGAACAGGCAGGCAAAGCGCACAAGGTCGATCGCCGGGTCCCGTCCGGGGGCTACCGCCTGCCCGACGGGAGTATCCACATGCCGTGGCCGCTCCATGGCTCCTCCCCGCCCGATGCTGCCTCTATTGTCCGCCGGGTTCGGGATCCGGGCCAGAGGACCGGGCTTGTCCACATAGAGCGGGGATACTCTGGACGGGGCCGCCAAACAACGGCAGGATCAGACCCATGACAACCTCTATTTTTGTGAATCTGCCTGTCCGCGACCTTGAGGCGTCCAAGTCCTTCTACACGGCGCTGGGCTACACGATCAACCCGAACTTCACGGATGACACGGCGGCCTGCGTCGTCTTCAGCGACACGATTTACACCATGCTGTTGACGCACGCCAAGTTCAGCGAGTTCACCAAGCAGCCGATCGCAGATACGCAGGCATCCACCGCTGCCATCCTTGCCCTGTCTGCGGACAGCCGGGAAGCCGTGGACGAGCTGGCCACCAAGGCGTTGGAAGCCGGCGGCTCGGAAACCTATGACGCGCAGGATCTTGGCTTCATGTACAGCCGGGCGTTCCGGGATCTGGACGGCCACCACTGGGAAGTCCTCTGGATGGACGAAACCGCCGCCCAGGACGGTCCGCCGGCTTCCTAGTACACGCGTGCTTTACGGACTGCCGTGGGCTACCCCAGCGTTATGGCCAGGATTCCCAGCACGACGGCGAGCAACGGCGTAGTTCCCTGCAGCACCGCTGCGCGGAGGTACTTCCGTCCGCTGGCCGCGAGAACCAGCGCGGCCAGCAACATGGAGCCACAAGAACTGAAGACCAGCGTCCATCCCACCTGCGGTGAGCCGGCCCAGACGGCCACGATGCCTGCCAGCGCACCGATGGCCAGGAACAGGTTGTAGAAGCCCTGGTTGTAAGCCAGCGGTTTGGTGGTTTCGGCGTCTGCCTGGGACGTAAGGCTGAAGCGCTTCCACGTTGCCGGCTTGGTCCAGGTAATGGATTCCATGGTGAAGATGTACACATGCAGGAGGGCTGCCACCAGGGCAAAAATCAGGGAGGCCAGGATCATGTGTTGATCCTAGCCTCCCGTGATTTGGCGCTTCAGCGTCAGGCGCTCAGCATGTCCAGCGTGGAGCCCGCGAAGGCCGCTGCCGATGCGTTCCAGCGGCCCAGCAGGCCTTGGAGGTTCTCCCCGTCGGCGCGGTGCGGAGCAGTTTCAGTCTCAAGCGTCTGCAGGATGCCCGTGCGGAGTTCGGTGTTGAAATTCACCTTGCCCACGTGCAGGGAAGGAGCCTTGGCAAGTTCGGCCGCGGGGATCCCGGAGGCCCCATGGAGCACCAGCGGCACGTCCGTGCGTGAGGCGACATCCTGCAGCACATCCCACCGGATGTTGGGTTCGCCCTTGTACTTTCCGTGCACATTTCCCACGGCAACGGCGAGCAATTGCGCACCGGTGCGTTCCACGAAGTCGGCCACCTGGCCAGGGTCCGTGAGGCCCGCAACGGGAGTGCCGGCGTCGGGCGTTTCCGCACCGAATGCCTTGTCCTCGTCACCGGCCAGGCCGCCGAGTTCGGCTTCGATCACGATGCCGTTGTGGCCGGCGCCGTCCAGGGCCGCGCGGACGCGACGAACCAGCGCGATGTTGTCCTCGTAGGCCAGGGACGAACCGTCCGCCAGCACCGCATCGGCGCCGGCTGCCACGGAGTCGAGGATCACCGGCAGGTCAGAAGCGTGGTCGAGTTGCACTGAAACCGGGACGGAGGCGCTGTCCGCCAGGCCTCGGAGAGCGGTAATGAGCCGCTGCCCGTTGGGGGTGGCTGCTGTCTTCGGTGCGACCAGCAGGATCACACCGAGGCGGGCCTCTTCCGCTGCGGACACCACGGCCAGTGCAGTGGTGAAGTCGTAGCAGGTGAAGGCGGGGACCGCTGAGCCGGAGGCAAGGGCGGACGAAACCAGCTGGTCGAGTGTGGTGCGCATCAGTGGGCCAGGCCTCCCACCAGGATCCAGGCGACGTAGGTCAGCACGAAGCCGGCCAGGCCAAGGATGGTGGTGAGGACGGTCCAGGTCTTGAGACCGTCGGACACGGTGAGGCCGTAGTAGCGGATGACGGTCCAGAAACCGGCGTCGGTCACGTGCGAAAGGCCCAGCGAACCGAAGCCGATGGCGATCACGATCACGGCGATCTGGGCGGGCGAGTAGCCGCCTTCCATGACGGCGGAGGTGAGCAGGCCCGTGGTCGTCACGATGGCGACGGTGGCGGAACCCTGGGCCGCACGGAGTGCCAAGGAGATGATGAAGCCGAGCACGATCACCGGAAGGCCCAGGCTGTCCAGCGTGTGGGACAACGCGGCGCCGATGCCGGAGGTGCGGAGGACTTCACCGAATACGCCACCGGCTGCAACCACCATGAGGATCGAGGCGATGGGAGGCAACGCCCCTTCGAAGATCTCGCCCGTTTCCTTGAGCGACCAGTGACGGCGCACTGCCAGCAGGAAGAAGGACAGGGCCACGGCCACCAGGAGGGCAAAGAACGGGTTGCCGATGAAAGCCGCAACGCCGTACCAGTAGTTGTCCTTGGGCAGGGTGAGCGTACCCACGGTGCCGAGGAGGATCTGCACGATCGGAGCGGCGATGAGGAACATGATGAGGCCTGGACGCGGCGGAGCGATGGCGCGGGCACCGGGGCCGTCGTGGCCAACGTGGACCAGGGAATCGGAGCCGAACTCGTCCACCTGCTCCTTCACACCGGGAAGGAGCTCGTAGTCCTTGCGGTTCATGATGCTGGCAACCCAGTAGGACAGGAAACCCAGCGGTACACAGATAATCAGGGAGATCAGGGTGATGAGTCCGATGTCCGCGCCGAAAACACCGGCGCCGGCAACAATACCGGGGTGCGGCGGGACGGCGACGTGGATGGACAGCATGATGCCGGCCATCGGGAGGCCGAACTTGATCGGGTGGACCTTGGCGATCTTGGCGAAGGCATAGACGATCGGCACGAGCACGATCACGCCGACCTCGAAGAAGACGGGGATGGCGACCAGGAAGCCCACCGCGGTCAATGCCACCGCGACCCGCTTGGCACCGAGTTTCTCCGTGAAGTGCGTCGCGAGCGACTGCACGCCGCCGGAAACTTCGATCATGCGGCCGAGGATCGCGCCTAGGGCGATCAACAGCGCCACCTTGCCCATGGTGCTGCCGACACCCGTGGTCACCACGGTGAAGATGTCCTTGAGCGGAATCTGCGCGGCAATACCCACCAGGATGCTGACGGCGAGCAGGGCCACGAAGGCCTGGATCTTGAAGCGGATGATCAGCACCAGCAGCAGTGCGATGCCCACGGCGGCGATGGTCAGCAGCAGCGGAGTGCCCAGCTCCACGGCCGGCTTGATAGGCGGCGCATCGGCGGCGCGAACCATCAGCGAATTGATGAGGGGATTCATTTGGGGAGTGTCTCCTTTGACATACCAGTCTAGAAGACCGGCGAAAAGGGGCGACGACGGCGAAGGGGGGACCGCCGTCGTCGCGGGTTTTACAGGGGTGCTTAGGCGGTGCGCTTCTCGGGCGCGACAACCTTGATGACGGCGGAGTCGTCAGCAGCGGCGAGGCCTTGGGCCTGGCCGAGGAGGTAAAGCTGTTCGGCAGCGGCGGCGACGGGCGCAGCCAGACCGGCAGCACGGGTCGCCTTGCCCACGATGCCCATGTCCTTGACGAAGATGTCGAGACGGCTGAGAACTTCTGCGCCTTCTTCGGTGTACGCCTCCAGGATGCGGGGGCCGCGGTTGGAGAGCATGAACGAACCTGCCGCGCCGGCCTCGAGGGCGGCGAGGGTCTTCGCCTGGTCCAGGCCAAGGGCGTCCGCCAGGGCCATGGCCTCTGCTGCGGCGGCGATGTGCACACCGCAAAGCAACTGGTTGACGGTCTTGAGGGCCTGGCCGTCACCGGGCTTGTCGCCCACGATGCTCAGGGTGGAGGCCAGCAGTTCGAGCGCCGGGCGGGCCTTTTCGAGGGCTTCCGGCTCGGCGCCGACGACAATCAGGAGGTCGCCTTCGCCGGCACGCTTCGGGCCACCGGACAGCGGAGCATCAACCAGGGCAACGCCGTACTCAGCCAACTTAGCGACCGTGACCGGGATGGCTTCGGTGCCCACAGTGCTGCCGAGGATCACGACCGCGCCCGGCTTCAGGACGGACGCCACGCCGTTCTCTCCGAAGAGGACATCGTTGAGCTGTTCGCCGTTGCGGACGGCAAGGAGCAGTGCGTCGGCGTCCTCGGAGGCTTCACGGGCCGAGGCGAACGTCTTGATGCCGGCTTCTGCTGCCAGTTCCAGGCGGGCTTGGGCGATGTCGAAGCCGTGGACGGTCAGCTGCGAGGCGAGGCGGGTCGCCATCGGCAGGCCCATGGCCCCGAGGCCGAGGACGGTAACGGTGTAGTTGCTGGTCATGGTGTTCTCCATTGAATTTCCTGGTGGGGACGTGCAGTTAGAAAGTGGCGCTGAGCTTGCGCGTGACCTGGGCGAGGGACTGGTCGTCGCCCACGTTGCCGGCGAAGACGATGTAGGGGATGCCCTTGGCCGGGCCGTCCACCGGTTCCCAGAGCGAGACAATGCCCGGGAGCATGGGTCCGCGGACGATCGCATGCCGGATTTCCAGACCGTGCGCGGCGACGTCGGAGGAGGTGATGCCACCCTTGGCGATGACGAACCGCGGTGGGAACGTCTTCAGGGTCCGGTTCACCACGGATACGACGGCGGCGGAGACCTTGCGGGCGATCTCCAGGCTGGCCGCGGGGTCGTCGGTCTTGATGAGCAGGCGGCTGGTGTGCACGATCACGTCGCCTTCGCGGAGGGCAGCAACGACGTCGGACACGACGGTTCCGATGAAGGCATCGGCTGCCGCTTCGGTCCCGGCGGCGAGCAATTTCTCGACATCGATCTCGATGATTTTTGCCGAGCCGTGTTCCGCGGTGAGGACGTTGAGCTGGCGGGTGGTCAGGCCCACGTGGGAACCGACTACGATCAGGCCACCGGCGGTGGAGGGGCTGTTTCCGGCGTAGGCTTCCTCGCCGGTGAGGGCTTCACGGATGTCCTGGCCGATGCGGCCACGGACGAACGGCGGGCCCACGCGGTACAGGAGCTTCTTGCCACGTCGTTCGGCCTCCTCGAGGCCAAGGGCCAGGGCCCGGAAGTCGTTTTCGGTGACAATGTCGGCCACGATCGGGGTGGAGTCCGTGGCCGGTTCGATGGCGTCGGCAATGGCCTTCGCGGAGATTGCGGGGTCGTTGGCGGCTGCACCTGCGCGGATGATGTTCAGGTCCAGGACAATGACGTTCTCTGCGGCGAAGCGTCCCTTTGACTTCTCTTCCACGTACTTGGCCATCTCGGAGTTGGCGAACCCGAACGTAGCGTCCTTGGCGAATTCGGTCCCGGCCACCGGGGTGAGGGCGCCGGCATCTTCTCCGGAGGCGCGCATGTAGTGCACACCGCCGATGGTGACGCGGCCGGCGTCGGGAAATGCCGGGACGATGACGACACCATCGGTGGCTTCGCCGGTTTCGGCGGCGACGGTCGCCGCGATGACGTCCGGCTCCAGTGGGTAGTGGCCGCGGAGGGTGGAGTCGCTGCGGCTGACAAAACCGAGGCTCAGTCCGGCAGCAGCGGCTGCGGCGAGGGCGTTGCGGACGATCTCCTCGTTGCGGGCGGCGGCTTCGGCCGGGTCCAGGCTGCGCGTGTTGGTCAGGACGTAGACGGCGGGCTTGGTCTGGTTCCCGCTGATATGCGAGAACGCCCAGGAGAAGTCCTCCACGTCCCAGCGCGTCAGCACGGCAAGGTCCGCAACGGACTGGGTGCCCGTGGGGTCGTCATCCAGGACGACCAGGACGCGGGGGCTGCTTGCCGAAGACTCTGCAACGGCGTCGGCCACGAGCTGAGCGGGGATCTGGACTTCAGCCGGGAAGGCGGCCAGGACGTCGGCTTCTAGGATCACGGGACACTCCATCGTGGGAAATCTGTGGGGCAGTTTTGTGAATGTAAGATGTCAGACATCTAACATTTGAATGCCAGTGTGACATACGGCTCTTCCCGGCGCAAGATGGCCGTGCTCACTAGGCTGGATCCATGGCTGACACCGGCGTGCCGCACTGCTTTGTTGACAGACGCGAGCCCTCAGGGACTTCGGCCGTCCAGCCCCCGGCAGTGCTCATCCACGGCTGGGCTTCGGGCTCCTCCTACTGGGAGCCACTGACTGCCTTCCTCCTCGCCGCCGGACAAACAGTGTGGATCCTGGACCTGCCCGGCTACCACCGTGGCCAGGACCTTCCTGCCGGATTCGAATGGACCCTGGACTCGGCAGCAGCATCGGTTGCAGCGACCCTGGAATCCCTGGGAGCCGATGGGGTGCATCTGGTGGGCCACTCCATGGGCGGCAGCGTTGCGTTGACCCTCGCTGCGGCGTGGCCGGAAAAAGTCGCCTCCATAGCTTTGGTGGGCATGGTTCCGGCGCCCCCAAACGCTGGCTTCAGGAACCTGATCCGGCAGCAGGTGGAGCAGGGATATTTTGATGCCGCCACCATCCGGAAGTGCATGGAGGCCTGGTACGGGGAGCTCTCCGCGGAGGACAGCGAGCGGCTTGGCAGAGGGTTTGATGCGCCCTTCCCTGTTCTTGCCGCCAGCGCGAAGGCGGCCATGACCGGCGTCGAACCTTCAGTACCCGGGCGCGTCCACGCGCCGCTGCTGGTGATCGCCGGAACCGGGGACCGGGTGCGGCCGATCGAACAGATGGAGTCCTTCGTGGCGGAAGCCCCGGGGCGGCGTTTGCGCGCGATACCCAATGCCGGCCACAGCGTCCACTGGGAACAACCCGGCGAATGCGCGGCGACATTGAACGAATTCTGGAGAACAAGCCTGCCATCGCCAGCGTAAGATGTCTGACATCCATCCCGCCCACGGGGAACCCTGGGGTGCGCGGCCTGAAGTACAGAAATGGGGACACATGGCACGCAAGTCGCTGGTCGGCGTCGTTGCTGATGAGCTGCTGGACAGGATCGTCGCGGGGGAATTTCCCCCGGGCACCGTGGTCCCCGGTGAGCTGGAGCTCAGCGCCCGGCACGAGGTAAGCCGCATGACCGTGCGCGAAGCCATGAAGACCCTTGAGGCCCAGCGGATCCTCAGTGTTGAGCGGGGCCGCGGGACATTCGTCAACCCCCTCAATCAGTGGGCGTCGCTGGAGGCTGTACTGCGGGCCGCCTCCGAAGGAACCAAGGACGCGGAAGCAGCCATCCAGCTGATTGAGCTGCGCCGGATGTTGGAAACCGGCGCCTGCGAACTTGCGGCTGAGCGAATCTCCGATGAGGACCTCGCGGTTCTCGCGGACCATGTGGAGAAGATGCAGGCGGCGCACGAGGTCAACGATCTTGCAGCTTTCGTAGAGGCCGATCTCGCTTTCCACGATGTCATCCTCCACGCCTCCGGCAACATCTTCGTGGCGGTCCTGTTTGAGCCGCTGCACCGAGTCCTGGAAGCCCGGCGGGCCCAGACATCGGCAGTGCCGGAGATCCAAGCGCATGCAATCGGACACCACCGGAAAATTGCGGCAGCCCTGTCATCCCGGAACCCCCACGACGCCCGGCTCGCCATGGACGCCCACATGCAACAGACACTGGACGACCTGAAGACGTACGTGCTGGAGGCCTAGCACCCAACTGGGTCGCATTAGTGCGCGTTTTGAGCGCTCAAAACGCGCACAAATGCGACCTAGTTGGGTCAGCGGCGGAGGCTCTCCGACGGCAGTTCCCCGAAAGTCTGCAGGTAGAGCGCCGAGAAGCGGCCCTGATGCGTGAAGCCGCACAACTCGGCAACAGCGGTGACGGACTGTTCGCGGGGGTTGGCGTCCAGGAGCATCTCGCGGGCGCGGTCAAGCCGGATTGAACGCAGCAACTCCGACGGCGTTGCACCCGTTTCGGCCCGGAGCGCGGTCTGCAGGGTCCGGACGGAAACACCCAGGCACTCGGCGATGTCCGGCACCGTCAATTCCTCGAAGGCGTGCCGTTCCAGCAACTCCCGGCACTGGCGGACAATCCGGCTTTCTGATTCACCATCGCGCACCTCCAGCGCCGGTGGTTCCATCGCCATGAGCAGCCGGGACATCATGCTGTCCGCCAACAGCCCCTGCACGAAGACGGGCGCGGCAGCCGCCGGCCTGCTGATCAGGTCGTCGTGAAGTTCGACGACGGACCTCAGGAAGGCGCGGCCGCTTCCACTCGTGAGGTCCATGCCGTAGCCCAGCCCGCCGACTTCCCGGCCGTACAGTTCCAGCGCTACCCGCTCCAACGCAGTGCGGCGCACGTAGACGATGAGGTGCGGACTTCCACTGTCCCAGGACATCGAAAACGGCCTGTCGATCGGTGGCACCGTGGCCATGCGCGGCGTGGAGTCAACCGTCTGCGCCCCTACCTGCATCGACGCATGGCCCGCCAACGGGATCTGGACCAGATGAAAATCCTGCAGCCCCTCCGGATCAATGCGGACATCTGACCCATAATCCAGGAACTCGATGCCCACATCCCCACGGTGCATCGAGCGCAGCTTCATCTCCACGGCGGACGTCCTCGTCCGCGGTGCCAACTCATGGCTGCAGAACAGCGCGGCAATTCTGGCGTGAGCCTCGTCGACGTCGTTGGTAGCCGTCGTCGGCTGCCCGCGAAGTACGTCGCGGGGAAGCATCTTCACCATCCAACACCTGCCCTACGAGGTCATTTCACGGGATTTTCGCTTTTCGGATGATCTCCTCGCCCAGCGGATATCCCCGGCTGCAGCCGCTGCCTAGAGTCGCTTTCAGGACAAGTATGACCCAGCTCACAACACCATCACAACGTTGAAAGGAAGGTGGGAACAGTGAAGAACATCAAGCTCGTCCACGATCGCCGCGAAGAGTGGGACAGGAGCCACTTCGCCTTGTGGGCGGCTGAACTCCGGCGGAAGGACACCCCGCTTACTTCAGCGCCGTGGGAAGGGTGGCACCAGGAGGACGAAGACTCTGCGCAGATCGGATAGCCGCTGCGCCAAGTGGATATTCCGTGCATGGTCCGGCGCCTAGAGTCACTTTCAGAGCAAATATGACGCACGTCATATTTGCGTAACACGACCATCGACCAAGAAAGGTTTGCCATGCCGGAACTGAACGGCAGAACTGCGATTGTCACCGGAGGTGCCACCAAGGTAGGACAAGGGGTTGTCACCGCCCTGCGGGATGCCGGCGCAACCGTGGTGGTCGCCGATATAAACCCCGACGGCGGAACCCGCACCAAAGCCCTCGGAGAAGGAATTCACTACGCCCACACAGACATCACCGACGATGCCGCCCTGGGAGAACTCATCGAAGAAACCGTGGCACGGCACGGAAGCCTGGACATCCTCGTCAATCTGGCGTGCACCTACAAAGACGAAGGAGCCGCATCAGGCCGGGCGGACTGGCTGGAAGCCCTCAACGTCAACCTCATCAGCGCGGTGATGGCGGGCAACGCAGCCCGGCCACACCTGGCAAAGTCGGGACACGGCGTGATTATCAACTTCACCTCGATCTCCAGCTCCGTCGCCCAGACGGGCCGCTGGCTTTACCCCGCCAGCAAAGCGGCACTGGTCCAGGTCACCCGCAGCATGGCCGTGGACTTTGCCCCGGATGGCATCCGGGTCAACTCGGTCAGCCCCGGCTGGGTGTGGAGCAACATCATGGACACGCTCAGCAACGGGGACCTGGACAAAACGGACGCGGTAGCTGCACCTTTCCACGCACTCAAGCGGGTAGGCCGCCCGCACGAGGTGGGTGACGTCGTCGCCTTCCTCGCCGGCGACCAGGCAAGTTTCGTCACCGGCGCCGATTGGGCCGTCGACGGCGGCTACTCCGCCTTGGGTCCCGAGCGGGCCGAGGAAACCATCCCGCTCCTCGCCGCAGAATGAACCACTCAAACGAGAAGAAAGAGCCAACACCATGACGCAACGCCACATCACGATCGTCGGTGCAGGCCAGTCGGGCCTCCAACTGGGCATCGGCCTGTTGGATGCCGGCTTCCAGGTCACCACCATCTCCAACCGAACGCCGGAGGAGATCCGCAACGGCAAGGTCGCTTCCAGCCAATGCATCTTCCATGACGCCTTGGAACACGAGCGGGCCCTGGGGCTGGATTTCTGGCCCGACGCACCCACGGTGGACGGCATTTCCTTCACCATTCCCCACCCGGAATTGCCCGGCGAAAAGGCCATCAGCTGGGCCTCCAGGCTGGATAACCACGCCAAGTCCATCGACCAGCGCGTCAAGTTCCCACGGTTCATGGAGGAATTCACCCAGCGCGGCGGGGAGCTGGTGTTCGAGGACGCCGGCGTCGAGGACCTGGAACGGTACACGCAGAACTCGGACCTGGTGATCGTGGCAGCGGGCAAGGGCGAGATCGCGCAACTGTTCACCCGCGACGCCCAACGCAGCACCTATGAGACCCCGCAGCGGGCCCTCGCCCTGACCTACGTCAAGGGCCTCACGCCCCGCGAGGACTACTCTGCGGTCTCCTTCAACCTCATCCCGGGCGTGGGCGAATACTTCGTCTTTCCGGCACTCACCACCACAGGGCCCTGCGAGATCATGGTGTTCGAAGGTGTTCCCGGCGGCCCCATGGATGTCTGGAAGGGCCTCACTCCCGAGGAGCATCTGGAAACGTCCAAGAACATCCTCAAGACCTTCCTTCCTTGGGAAGCCGAGCGGGCCAACGACGTGGAACTGACCGACCCGAACGGCATCCTCCAAGGCCGCTTCGCACCCACCGTCCGCCACCCGATCGCTACGCTGCCCAGCGGCCGGCAGGTACTGGGCCTGGCCGACGTCGTGGTTTTGAACGATCCCATCACCGGGCAGGGCTCCAACAACGCGAGCAAGTGCGCGGCGTCCTATCTGGACAGCATCGTCCGCCACAGCGGGCAGTTTGACGCAGGTTTCATGCAGGCCACTTTCGAGCGCTATTGGGACTATGCACAGCATGTTGCCCAATGGACCAACGCGCTGCTGGCCCCGCCCCCGCCGCACGTCCTGGAACTCCTGGGCGCAGCCAACTCCGCCCCGGAGATCGCCCACCGCTTCGCCAACGGGTTCAACCACCCGCCGGAGTTCCAGGAATGGTTCATGTACCCGGACAGGGCTGCCGACTACCTGGCCAGCCTTGAGGCCGCCGAAGTTTGATAGCACACCCCTGCTACTAAGGATTCACCATGCGCAGCATTGCAATCATCGGAGCCGGCGAATCCGGCGCCCAATTGGCCCTGGGCCTCCAACGGGAGGGCTACGCCGTGACGCTGTTCTCCGACCGCTCCGCCGCCCAGATCCGCGCCGGAAAAGTCATGTCCAGCCAGTGCATGTTCTCCACGGCCCTCGACGCAGAGGCCCAAATGGGAACAACACCGCAGGTCACCGGAGCGGCCTCTCCCATCACGTCCATCCGGGTCCACGTAGCCCGCGAAGGCGAGGCCATCGAATGGGAAGCTTCATTGGACGGCCCGGCCAGGTCGATCGACCAGCGCATCAAGAGCGCGCATTGGATCGATCGCTTCATCGCCGCGGGCGGGGACTTCCGGATCGAGAAAGTCACGCCCCGGATGCTCGAGGAACTGTCCCGCGGCTACGAACTCGTCATCGTCAGTACCGGCAAGGGTGAGATCGGCCAGGTCTTCCCCCGGGACAAGGCAAAGTCACCTTTCGACCGTCCCCAGCGGGTCCTGGCACTGAACTACGTGACACCCGGCGAAGAGGACGACGGCGGGGCTGCCGCCGCCGTCCGGATGTCGATGGCACCCGGGGTGGGCGAGTTCTTTACCTTCCCGGGCCTCACAGTCTCCGGCCCCTGCCGCATGATGGTGTTCGAAGGCGTGGTGGGTGGCCCCCTGGACTGCTGGACCGGCGTCGTAAGTCCTGAAGCGCAACTGGCCAAGTCGCTCGAGGTTCTCCGGGAGCATTTCCCGCATGAGGCAGACGCGTTCCGGGACGCAAAGCTGACCGACGACGGCGCCACGCTCCTGGGCCGCATCACCCCCACGGTGCGTTCCGCCGTGGCTGAACTGGGGAACGGCAGGCTGGTCTTCGGGCTGGGCGATGCCGTGGTCCTCAACGATCCGCTGACGGGGCAAGGCTCCAACAATGCCACGTTGGCGGCAAAGTACTACCTCGACTCGATCGTCCGGCGCGGCCGGCAACCCTTCGACCGGGAATGGATGGAGCGGACTTTCGACGAGTTCTGGCGCGGCTGGGGTCAGTGGTCGGTCGCATGGACCAACGACATGCTCAAGCCTCGACGCGACCACCAGGTCACCTTGCTGAAGGAAGCCGCGGAGCACCCGGCCTTGGCGGCATGCATCGCTGCCGGTTTCGACGACCCGCGGACGTCCTACCCCTGGTGGTTCGATCCAACGGCGGCCGCTGACTTCATGCAGGCACGGAAAGAAGAGGACTCCGCCGCTTTCGATGTCCGCGATTTCCGCAACGCACTGGGACAGTTTGCCACCGGCGTCACGGTGGTCACCACAGTCTCGCCGGATGGCCGCAAGGTCGGCATGACGGCGAACTCCTTCACCTCCGTCTCCATGGAACCGCCGTTGGTGCTGTGGTGCCCCAGCAAACGCGCTCCCAGCCTCGCTGACTTTGAAGAAGCCTCACACTTTGCCATCAACATCCTGGCCAGCGACCAGCACGTCCTGTCCAGGCAGTTCGCCACCCCGTCCCCGGACAAGTTCGACGGCGCGGAGACCACCGAGGGCATCGCCGGGGTGCCCTTGCTGGACGGCGCGGTTGCAACATTCCAGTGCCGCACGGTGTCGCGCCACGACGCGGGCGACCATGTGATCTACGTTGGCGAAGTGGAGGAATACACCAGCGACGGCGGTTCTCCCCTTGTCTTCCACAGCGGTAAGTACCACGCGACGGCCAGCCACCCGGACTTCTGAGAGGACCATCCATGAACGATGTTGCCGTCATAGGCTCCGGTATCAACTCGCTGGTGGCCGCCGCGGAACTGGCGATCGCCGGGCAGCAGGTTTGCCTGATAGAGCAATCGGACCGCCTGGGTGGCTTCATCCACTCCGGCGAAAGGACGCTGCCCGGGTTTATCCATGACTCGTTCTCTTCATGGCATCCGCTCTTCGTATCCGGCGGAGCTTATGCCGCTTTGGGGAGTGAACTGCACGCACGGGGTCTGGAGTACTGCAACGCCTCCACGGCGGTGACGGCCTCGGTTGCCGCCGATCCAACGGGCGGGCACCGGGTTGTGATCGCACACCGTGATCCGGCCGTGACTGCTGCGGCGTTCAAGGAGCCAGGGGACCAAAAAGCCTACCTCGCGATGCTCGATGACCTTGGGCATCATTCCGGAACCGTGTTCGGGGCCTTCGGAGCGGAGTTGCGTTCCCTGAAGGAGCTCGTGAAACTGGGATTCGGTGCCCTCCGCACAGGTGGTGTCAAGGCAAATGAGCTGTTCATCCGGGATTCGCTGATGAGCGGCCGCAACTACCTCCGCAGCCGCTTTGACGGCTGGGAAGTGGACCAGCTGTGGTCTCCTTGGCTCCTGCATGCCGGGCTTGGTCCGGACCAGGCAACGGGCGGGGTGATGTTGCCCGTCATGGCGATGACCATGCACGGCTTCGGCCTTCCCGTGGTGAAAGGCGGGGCCTCACGGTTCGTAGAAGCCTTTGAGTCGCTGCTGCGTGATCATGGCGTCCGGATCATGCTGGGCGCCGAGGCCCGGGAGATCCTTTCCGTTTCCGGCTCGGTGACCGGCGTGCGGACGTCCCAGGGGATTGTTCCGGCGGCTACTGTGCTGGCCAACGTGTCGCCGCAGGCCCTCTACACGCGGCTGCTGCCCGGCGCCCCGGCCGGGCTCGCCGCGGGTGCCCGCAGGTACCGGAACGGCCGTGGTGCCATGCAGATCCACCTTGCCTTGGATAAGCCGGTGGAGTGGCTCGACCCCCGGCTCAACACGGTCCCCCTGATCCATATCAGCAACGGAGCCGACAGCACGGGCGTCGCCTGCGCACAAGCGGAGGCGGGGTTGTTGCCCGCCGAACCCACCATCGTGGTGGGCCAGCAGTACGTGCTCGACCCGTCCCGGGCTCCCGAGGGCAAGGCCACGCTTTGGCTGCAACTTCAGGAGGTACCGTTCTCGCCCGTAGGGGACGGGGCGGGCGGGCTCTCCGTGGCCGAAGGCTGGACTCCGGAGCTCAAGGAGGCGTACCTGGAACGCGTCCTTGACCGCTTGGAACAGTTCGCCCCCGGAACCCGGGCAAGCGTGCTCGCTTCGGACATCATCGCCCCCACGGACCTCGCGGCTGCCAATCCGAATGCAGTCCACGGCGATCCCTACGGCGGCTCTGCGGAGCTCTTCCAAAACCTTTTGTGGCGCCCGTTCCCGCAGGCCGCTGGGCATCAAACACATATCAGGGGTCTCTGGCACATCGGCGCGTCGACCCACCCGGGACCGGGCCTGTCGGGCGGGTCCGGCCACCTTGCGGCGCAGCGCCTTACGACCAAACGATCCAAGAACACCACGCGATAGGAGAACAAATGTCTGTTCTGGCCGGGCTCACAGCAGCCCTTTCGAATGGCTCGGTGGAGATTATCGACCTCACCACCCCGCTCAGCTCCGAAACACCCATCCTGAACCTTCCGCAGCCGTTCGCGAACACGGTTGGATTGTCCGTCTCACCGGTCAGCAATTTCGACGACGCCGGACCGGCCTGGGCGTGGAACGACGTCACCGTAGGTGAGCACGCAGGGACGCACCTGGACGCCCCGGTCCACTGGATCACCGGCAAGGACGGCAAGTCAGTGGACAAGATCGAACCCCATCGCCTGGTGGGACCGCTGGTGGTGATTGATAAGACAGCCGAGGCGGCGGACAACCCAGACTTCCTGCTGGAACCGGAACACTTTGAGCAGTGGCAGTCCGAGTACGGGTTGTTCCCGGAAAACTGCTGGGTCATCTTCCGCACGGGATGGGCGGCCCGTGGCGGGGACGCTGCAGCTTTCGTCAACGCGGACGACGCCGGTCCCCACACTCCCGGGGTTTCCGCGGCGGGTGCCAAGTGGCTTGCGGGCAACGCATCGATCAGCGGTTTTGGCGTGGAAACCGTGGGCATCGACGCCGGGCAGGCCGGTGCCTTGGATCCGATGTTCCCGGTCCACTCCTTCCTGCTGGGCGCGGACAAGTATGGTGTGACGTCGCTGCGGAACGTGGACCGGCTCCCCGTCACGGGCGCCACATTGGTGGTTGCCCCGCTGCCCATCGTTGGTGGCACGGGAAGCCCCAGCCGCGTGTATGCGCTGGTAGAGCACGCATGAGCGCGGAACTGGAATCGGTCAGAGTTTCCACACTGGTCGGACGAACGTTGGCCAAGCTCGGCGTCGGCCATGTCTTCGGGGTGGTGGGCAGCGGCAACTTCGATGTCACCGGCACGCTCATGGCCGAAGGTATCCCCTTTACGGCTGCACGGCACGAAGGTGGTGCCGCCACCATGGCCGACGCTTACGGGCGGATGTCCGGCAAGGTTGGCGTAGTCACCACCCACCAAGGCTGTGGACTCACCAACGCCATCACCGGCGTAGGAGAAGCCGCGAAAAGCCGCACCCCCATGATCGTCCTGACCGCAGACACCCAGGCAGCCGCCACCAGGTCCAATTTCAAGATCGACCAGGATGCCTTGGCCCGCAGTGTCGGGGCGGTGGCCGAAAGGATTCATTCGCCCGCCTCGGCCGTCGCGGATACGGTCCGGGCATTCCGCACGGCCGTCAACGAACGGCGCACCGTGGTCCTCAGCTTGCCGCTGGACATCCAAAGTGGAACCGCCGCAGACGAGGTGGGTGCCGCCGTCGTGCCTGTCCCTTTGAAGGTGCGGCCGGACGCTGCCGCGGTTCAGCAGCTGGTGGCGTTGATCGCCGGGGCTGACCGGCCGGTGTTCGTGGCCGGGCGTGGCGGACGGGGTGCCCGGGAGGAGATCCTGGTTCTGGCTCGGCATGCCGGTGCCTTGGTGGCTACCTCCGCGGTGGCGAGCGGCCTGTTTAACGGCGATCCGCACAACCTCGGAATTTCCGGGGGCTTCTCCTCGCCTGTGACCGCGGAGCTCATCAGTGGAGCCGACCTGATTGTTGGATGGGGCTGCACGCTGAATATGTGGACGATGCGGCACGGGCGGCTGATTTCGCCGGGCACCAAAGTGGTGCAGATCGACGTCGAGGATGCCTCGCTGGGTGCCAACCGTCCCATCTCGCTGGGCGTGCTCGGGGATGCCGCCCTGACCGCCACGGATGCTTTGGCGGCGCTGCGTTCCGTGCAGGCAGAACCGGTGGAAAAGTACCGCACGGAGGCCGTTGCGACGGCCATCAAGGAGCGCTCGCGCTGGCGCGACGTCGCCATCCAGGATGTGTCGACCGAATCACGGATCGACCCACGCGTCCTGACCCGGGAACTGGATTCGATGCTGCCCATCGAGCGGATCGTGTCCGTGGATTCAGGCAACTTCATGGGCTATCCCAGCCAGTACCTCGCCGTCCCGGATGAGTTTGGGTTCTGCTTCACACAAGCATTCCAAGCGATCGGGTTGGGGCTGTACACGGCGATCGGGGCCGCCGTGGCGCAACCGGGCCGCTTGCCGGTGCTCGGTGCCGGCGACGGCGGTTTCCTCATGGGCATCAGCGAACTCGAAACCGCTGTCCGGATGAAGCTGCCGCTGGTCTGCATCGTGTACAACGACGCAGCGTACGGGGCAGAGGTACACCACTTCGCATCAGGTCATCCCGAGCAGGACCTGTCCAGCGTCGTGTTCCCGGACACGGACATCGCAGCAATCGCGCGGGGGTTCGGGGCGGAGGGTGTCACTGTAAGGACCGTGGGCGATCTGGCCGCAGCCCAGCCGTGGCTGGAGGCGTACGCTGCCGGAACGCAGGACAGGCCGTTGGTCATCGACGCCAAGATCGCCTCTGACGGCGGATCGTGGTGGCTGGCTGAGGCATTCCAGGGCCACTAAGCCCCGGGCTTCCCCAACTGGGTCGCAGTTAAGCGCGTTATGAGCCCTCAAAACGCGCTCAACTGCGACCTACTTGGGTGCTTACGCGTCCACTTCCGTGTTCACGATGTACACATCGCACGGCGCCCCGTGGGCCACGCTGTTCGCGATGCTGCCCAGGACGCGGCCCAGGCCCTTCATCCGCTTGTTGCCCACCACGATCAAGGAGGCGTTGTGCGTCTCCGCGTAGTTGATGAGGGCGTTCGCCGGAGTGCCCCGGGCGGCGTAGTACTTAACGCTGTTGCCGGGGATGTCCAGGTCTTCGGAGACCTTACGCGCCACGTACTCTGCGGAGTCCGCCGAAGAAACCGTAATGCGGTCGCTGCCACTGCCGAACTCTTCGATGCGGTCATCAGAGAAACCGCTGATGACGTGCAACTCGGCGCCGAGCGCAGTAGCCAGCTTGGCTGCTGCCACGGCCGCACGCTTGGCTGTTTCACTGTTGTCAACGCCGACAACGATTACATCTGGCATGAGTTCTCCTCATTGATGGATTCATGGGTGGTGCTCCACAGCAATTTACACGCCATCACGCCCGCCAGGGATCCCTCCCGTCAGTGTGTTTACGGTGCGCCGATACGGGTAAGGGTAAATCATCGAAAACGATCACTGACCGGAAGGCAAGATCATGAGCGACCCAGAGTTTTCACCGCAAACCGCCATCGTCACGGGATCGGATTCAGGCATCGGCCGGGCAACCGCCGTTGCCCTGGCCAAGGCAGGCCTGGACGTGGGCATCACCTGGCATTCGGACCAGCAGGGCGCCGAGGAAACCGCCGAAGAGGTCCGCAGCCTGGGGCGCAAGGCCGTTGTACAGCAACTCGACACCACCAAAGCGGCGGAGACTGCCGCCGCCGTGAACCAGCTGGCCGACCAACTGGGCGGCGTGGATGTGTTCGTCAACAACTCGGGCACAGGCGACGGCACCAAGTTCCTGGAACTGGACTACGCCACCTGGATGTCCACCCTGGACACCAATCTCAACGGGGCCTTCGTGGCGATGCAGGCCGCGGCCAAGCGCATGGTCCAGGCCGGCAGAGGTGGCCGGATCATCGCCGTCACGAGCGTGCACGAATTCCAGCCGCGCGTGGGGGCGTCGGCCTACGACGCCTCCAAGCATGGACTGGGCGGGCTGATCAAGACCATGGCCCTGGAACTTGCCGAGCACGGGATTACCGCCAACAACGTGGCCCCTGGCGAGATCGCAACGCCCATGACGGGCCAGGAAGATGAGGATCCGCGGCAGAAGGAACGCCCCGGCGTGCCCCTGGGACGCCCCGGTGATGCCCGCGAAATCGCCGCCGTCATCGCCTTCCTGGCATCCCCGCAGTCCAGCTACGTCACCGGCGCTTCCTGGCCCGTGGACGGCGGGATGCTCCAGATGGGGCCGCAGGCCGGCTCGCATATTACGGGCAATGACTGGCGGGAAAGCTAGGCCCTGCCAACCTCTGGCCGCACGGTAATCCGTGGGCTAGTCTGCATGGACGACCTGCCTGGCGGGTCTGATTTACCTTTCCAAAGATTCGTAAGACGTTGATGAGGAGCACCATGGCTGGCCACACATATAGCGTTTCCGAAATTGTAGGAACTTCCACCGAGGGTGTGGATGACGCCATCAGGAATGGCATCGCGACCGCCTCGCAGACGCTGCGGCACCTGGACTGGTTTGAAGTCAAGGAAATCCGTGGCCACCTTGAGGACGGCGCGGTTGCCGACTGGCAGGTCACCATCAAGCTTGGCTTCAGACTGGAACGCTGAATTACCCGCCCCGCCCTTCGCCGAATTGACAGTTGATGCCAATGTTTTCAGCAAACATTGGCATCAACTGTCATCTCGGCGGGCGGGCTCGGGGACCTCGGCCTGGGTGGCCACGCCGCCGAAGCTGCTGAGCAGCGTCAAAGCGTCCGACGACGGCGAGCCGGCCTTCGCGGAATACACCCTCAGCAGCTGGTCGGGATCGTCCGGGAGACCGAGCGTCTCGAAGTTCAGTTCAAGGTCCCCCACCACCGGGTGGTGCAGCCGGATGGTACCGGCGGAACGGGTGGCGACCCGGTGCCCGGCCCACCATTGGCGGAAATGCTCGCTGTGCACGGCAAGCTCGCCCACCAGCTGGTTGGTCCGGGGATCGTTGGGGTGCCGTCCGACATCCATGCGCAAGGACCCCACTGCCTCCGCGGCCACCGTTTTCCAGTCCCGGAAAAGGTCCCGCGCGGCGTCGTCGAGGATCGTCCAGCGGGTGAGGTTCCGTTCGGTTGCCGGCATGGAGGAGAAATCCGTCAGCAGCAGGCTGGCCATGCGGTTGGCGGCCAGGACGTCGGCCCGCCTTCCGAGCACCATGGCAGGTACATCCCCGACGGCGTCCAGCAACTGCCGCAGGGCAGGCCTCACTTTTTGCGCGGGGCCGGGGTTGGCGGCAGAACTTGCACAGTGCTCCAGGAGGTCCATCATGTGCGCGTGCTCACCGGTGTCCAGCCGCAGTGCACGCGAGACCGACTCAAGCACCGCTTTGGAAGGGTGGATGTTCCTGCCCTGCTCAAGGCGGGTGTAATAGTCCGTACTCACGCCGGACAGCCTGGCCACCTCTTCGCGGCGGAGCCCGGGTACGCGGCGGGAACCGCCGGACTCTGTCGCCCCGGCGTCCTCGGGAGAGAGCCTGGCCCGCATGGCTTTGAGGAACTTGCCGAACTCAGCGCTTTGACCCATCCGTCCATTTTGCCGCCCCTGGCCTGCCAAAACCACACCAGTGGGTAGGACTGGCAGACCTAGGAAAAACAGAATCAGGCAGAACTGCTGACTCCGTGCACAAAACTGAATAGGCTCATGAAAGAGCCGTCCGAAAACGCTTTCACACAGACGGCCCACCGGTTGCCCGGTGGATTCGGAAGGACCACACTTTCTACCTCTTAAGGAGACCCTCATGGCAGAGCTGACCTTGAACAACGGCGTCACCATTCCCCAGCTCGGATTCGGTGTCTTCCAAGTGCCTCCGGAAGAGACGCAAAAGGTGGTGGAAGACGCTCTCGAAGCCGGATACAGGCACATCGACACAGCTGCCGCCTACCGCAACGAAGCCGGCGTGGGGGCTGCCATTGCGGCTTCCGGCATCCCCCGCGGGGAGCTCTTCATCACCACCAAGCTTCGTAACGGCGAACAGGGCGAAGCCTACGACGCGTTCCAGCGCAGCCGTGACGCCCTGGGCCTGGACGTTGTTGATCTGTACCTGATCCACTGGCCGGTCCCATCGCAGGGCCTCTACACCCAGGCCTGGAAGGAAATGGAGAAGCTCTACCAGGACCAGCAGATCCGGGCGATCGGCATCTCCAACTTCCTGCCCGACCATGTGGACACTTTGCTTCGCGAGGCCGACGTTGTGCCGGCAGTGAACCAGATCGAGCTTCACCCCACCTTCCAGCAGGCTGAGCTTGCCAACAAGTGCCGCGACCTGACAATCGCCGTGGAGGCATACAGCCCCCTCGGACAGGGCAAGGACCTGAACGCGGAGGCCGTCGCCTTGGTCGCAGCAGCCCATGAAACCACCCCGGCGCAGGTGATCCTCGCCTGGCACCTCGCCCAGGGAACGATCGTGATTCCCAAGTCTGCAGACTCGGCACGCATGCGGGAGAACTTCGGCGCGGCCGACCTCACCCTCACGGAATCAGAACTCGCCGCCATCACCGCCCTGGAGGCGGGAGCCCGCATTGGTTCCGATCCCGCCGTCGCGGCCTTTACCCAGCTCTGACCCTCAACCCGAAGGACCCACCACCATGCAGTACACGCACCTCGGCCGTTCCGGCCTTAAAGTCTCCCGCCTCTGCCTGGGCACCATGAACTTCGGCCCCAAGACCGAAGAAGAGGCCTCGCACTCGATCATGGACTCCGCCCTGGATTCGGGCATCAACTTCTTTGACACCGCCAATGTTTACGGCGGCACCGAACACCGCGGCTGGACCGAGGAGATCATCGGCCGCTGGTTCGCCAAGGGCGAGGGGCGGCGCGAACGGACCGTGATTGCCACCAAGCTCTACGGCACCATGACCGACCGCCCCAATGAATCCAAGTTGTCTGCACTGAACATCCGGCGAGCGCTGGATGCCAGCCTGAAGCGCCTGCAGACCGACTACATCGATATCTACCAGTTCCACCACATCGACCGCGATACTCCGTGGGACGAGATCTGGCAGGCTATCGAGGTCGCGGTCCAACAGGGCAAGATCCTGTATTCGGGCAGCAGCAACTTCGCCGGTTGGCACATTGCGCAGGCCCAGGAGGCGGCACGACGCCGCAACTACACCGGGCTGGTCAGCGAGCAGTCCATCTACAACCTCTTCCGCCGGGAGTTGGAGCTGGAGGTCATCCCCGCAGCCCAGGACTACGGTCTTGGACTGATTCCCTGGTCACCGCTGCAGGGCGGCCTGCTGGGTGGTGTCCTCAAGCAGGAGGAACAGGGCGTCCGCCGCACGGAAGGCCGGGCCCTGGAGACCCTGAAGAAGCACGAGGACCAGATCCGGCAGTACGAGGATTTTGCCGACGAACTGGGACACGCACCCGGCGATGTCGCACTGGCCTGGCTGCTCCACCAGCCGGCGGTGACGGCACCGATCGTCGGTCCCCGCACGCAGGAACAGCTGGACTCGGCCATCCGCGCCCTGGATGTCACGCTGAATGAAGATGCGCTCAAACGGCTGGATGACATTTTCCCGGGCCATCGCACCGCTCCGGAAGACTACGCCTGGTGAGCAACATCCTGTTCATCGGCGGGACGGGCGTCATCAGTGCGGCGGCGGCTGAACGCGCCGTCGCACTGGGCCACCGGCTGACCATCCTCAACCGAGGGCGGTCAACCGGGAGACCGGTTCCCGAAGGTGTGGAGATCCTGCACGCCGATATCCGCGACGCCGCGGCGGTACGTGGGGTACTTGGCGCACAGGAGTACGACGCCGTTGCGGACTTTATCTCCTACACTGCAGAGCAGGCTCGCACGGCCTTGGAGTTGTTCCGCGGGCGGACGGGGCAGTATGTCTTCATCAGTTCCGCTTCGGCGTACCAGAAACCGCCAACCACCCTGCCGATCCGGGAGTCCACGCCCCTCAAGAACCCGTTCTGGCAGTACTCCAGGGACAAGATCGCCTGTGAAGAGCTGTTCTATGAGGCGTACCGCGAGCAGGACTTTCCCGTGACCGTGGTCCGGCCATCCCATACCTATGACCGGACCAAGATCGCCATGCTGGGTGGCTGGACGGACATCCACCGGATGCGGGCCGGACTCCCTGTCCTTGTCCACGGCGATGGCACGTCGCTTTGGACATTGACCCACAGCCGTGACTTTGCCAAGGCCTTTGTCGGTTTGCTGGGTCGGCCGCAGGCCATTGGCGAGAGTTACACCATTACTTCGGACGAATATTTGCCGTGGGACCAGGTGTTCCGCTTGTTTGCCCGCGCCGCTGGTGTTCCGGATCCCGAGCTCTTCCATGTTTCCTCGGAGACGATTGCGGCCCACGCCCCGGAGCTTGGGCCCAACCTGCTGGGCGACCGTTCCCATTCCGTGGTCTTTGACAACTCCAAGATCAAGGCTTTGGTACCGGATTACCGGGCCACGATCCCGTTTGCGGATGGCGCCCGCGAGATTGTGGAATGGCACGACCAGCACCCGGAACTTCAGGTGGTGAAGGATGACCACATGGAGCTGAGCGACCGCCTCTATCAGTGGTCGCAGCGTCAATTGTTGCCAAGTACCGCTTCACCAGCGTAGAAAAGCAAGGAACCTTTCTTTTTTCGCCACAGCTAATACGCACAGCCACTTCGCCCAGCTAGAAGGAGATCGCGCCCATGGCCCAAGCCCCGCTCGTGGAACTCAACGACGGCCACAAAATCCCGCAACTGGGCCTGGGCACCTGGCCCTGGATGACGCAGAGGTTGCGCAGGCTGTAGCTGAAGCCGTCTCGCGCGGATACCGCCACATCGACACCGCCGTGAAGTACGGCAATGAGACCGGCGTGGGCAATGGAATCCGGAACAGCGGCGTGGACAGGGAAGAACTGTTCATCACCACCAAACTCGACGGTGAGTTCCAAGGCTCCGGCAAAGCCGTCGCCGGCCTTGACGGCTCCCTGAAGCGCCTCGGCCTGGATTACGTGGACCTGTTGCTGATCCACTGGCCCCTGCCCCGCCGCGACGAGTACATCTCAACATGGAAGACTTTTGAGGAACTGCAGGCCTCGGGGAAGGTCCGTTCAATCGGCGTCTCCAACTTCAAGCCCACCCATCTTGACCGACTGTTCCGCGAAACCGACGTGGTGCCGGCGGTCAACCAGATCCAAGTGAGCCCGTCCATTCCCCGTCCGGCAGCCCGCGCCTACAACGGCAACCACGGGATCGTCACCGAGTCCTACAGTCCCCTGGGCGCCAGGAGCGACCTCCTGAACGCCCCCGTCCTGGCGGGAATCGGCCACAAACATGGGAAGACGCCGGGCCAGGTGGTCCTGCGCTGGCACATCCAGCAGGGACTCGTGGCCATTCCCAAGACCTCCAATCCCCAGCGGATGGAAGAGAACCTGGACATCTTCGACTTCCAGCTGGACCAGGAGGATCTCACCGGACTGCAAACCCTCGACGCCGGGCCAGACGCCGGCGTGGACTCGGACGTACAGGGGCACTGATCATGAACACGCTTATCTGGACCGGCTCATACACTGCAGACCGCAACGCCAACGGCAAAGGGATCGGCGCGATCAGCGTGGACTCGGATGGAAAACTGACATCGCTGGGTCTCGCTGCAGCCGCCGATTCTCCGTCCTTCCTGGCCAAGCACCCCACCCTGCCGGTCATCTATGCGGTCGCCGAAGAGGGCCAGGTAGTCCAGGCCTACCGGCGGACACGGACCGCTGAACTGGAACCCATGGGCAAGGCCTGGCACTCGGGCGAGGCCACGTGCCACGTCGCCGCCGATCCCCACGGGCGCTTCATCATTGCCACCTGCTGGGGTGATGGTCAGGTGGTCCTCTACGAACTTGACGACGACGGCGCCATCACCTCGCGCACGAGCGCGGAAGCCGCCGTCGACCCTCACCAGACCGGCCCCACCGATGACCCGCGCCCCAGCAGGGCGCATTCGAGCCACATGCTCCCGGATGGCCGGATACTCACCACGGACCTCGGCCACGACCTGGTGCGGGTGTGGCGCTACCAGCAGGGAACGGGTTTGGTGCCTGACCACCAGGTGGTGCTGCCCAAGGGCTCAGGCCCCCGGCATATGGTCCGGCATCCCAGCGGCACGGTGTTCATCGACACCGAGTACTCCGTTGAGGTAGCCGCAATCCGCGCCGAGCCGCAGGGCGTTTACGAACTCACCGCGATCGTCCCCGCCAGCGTGAACAAAGCGTTCGACGGCGACGCTGCGGCCGAGATTGCCCTTTCACCTGACGGCCGGTTCGCTTATGTGGGCGTGCGGGGCTCCGACCGCATCTGCATCCTGAAAGTGATTGACGGCGGAACCGCGCTGGAACCGCTGGCGGACGTGCCCAGCGGCGGGGACTGGCCGCGCCACCATCTGGTCCACGGCGAGTGGCTCTTTGTAGCCCACGAGGGGTCCGATGACGTGGTCAGCTACAGGCTGGATCCGCAGACAGGCCTTCCGGACGGACCCGTCAGCAGGGTGGAAACCGGCTCACCGAGCTTCCTCATGGCCGCCCATTAAACCCGCCGAGATGGCATTAAGTGCCAATGCTCCGCTCAAACATTGGCACCTAATGCCATCTCGGTGGTGTTTCAGGCGGCCCAGACCTCAACGTCGTCGGTGCCGCAGATGAGCTTGCGACCGGTGGGCTCGAGGATGACCCAGAGGAGTTCCTGGTGCTGGGATACATCGTCCACCCGGCCGGTCCCGGCGCCCCAGGCGACGTCGTAGATCCAGACGGGGTCGCCCGTTTTCAGGCTGGTCCATTCCGATGCCGGGACGTGCTGGTAGTCCTCGGGCCTGCCCAGGGTGGCCCGGGTCATGCCGTGACGTCGGCGGAGACCCGGCGGCGCCACACCGTCGGTACGCCATTGTGGGCCGGAAGGACGTGGCCTTCGGGGAACACCTGGACTGCGTCCGGTTCGGAGTCCGGGCTCCATACACCCGAAGCCGGGCAGTGGGAACCAGTGGGCATGACGCGGGTGGCTCGTTCGCGCAGGAGGGCGATGCTCTTCATCGTTGAAACTCGTCCTTGGTAGTTCTGGCTCTGCGGGTGTGAAGCAGATCTCCTCAACCGTATGAAACTCCCAAGACGTTTGTTATAGGCAAATGCACAAGGTTTTCGCACGGTGGTATGCAATTGACCAGCATGGTAGGGGCGGGTCCCGCAGCACAACGGAAGAGTGGCTGCGGGCCCGCGCGATCCGGCCTATTTGTAACTCAGGCTCATCAGCATCGCCTTGAGTTGGGCATACTGCTGGGTGCCCATCCAGGCCTTCGCTGCCGCGGGGGTGGCGAAGGTGGGTTGCTTCTCGTAGTCGAACAACACACGTGCAGTCATGAAAAGGCTTGGCGTCATGACCAGCGGTGGACCCGAGCCCATCTCACCGTCTTTGAACTCCCCTGCAATACGAACATCCATGAAATAGTAGGCGCTGCTCTCCGACCAGGACTCTGTCGGAGTCGGCAGGCCTTGGCTGGTGTGGGGCAGGATGATGTCCGAAGCGAATCCAAACTCCGTAGCCCGTCCCGAGCTGTCTGTAAGTCCAGGGACCACAGCCTTGTCCAGGACAGTCCTTCTGACCCAGCCGCCCGTTCCTCCGCCGTAGGAGCCGCTGGCTACAAAGGCCACCTCCGCACCGGAACTGTCCATGATGGTCGCGTTCACGGCACCTGCCTTCGTTTCCTCCGTCAGGTAGGCCCCCTGCCCGGTCTTAACCGTCCAATCTGACGGGTACGTGAAGGACAAGTGGCCGTCCGGAAAGGTGAATGTCTTGAGCGCTGGCGCCTGGACCGGGGGAACTACCGGAACTGTGGTGGCCACTGCCGGCACGGTGGGCGTCGGCACCTGGGCGGGCTCCGGCGTCGTGCTTGCCGAAGGCGTTACGGAAGGCGTGGGGGTGGGTGCGGCAGTGACCGAAACCGTGGGTGACGGCGTGCTGGTTTCCATAGTGACCGCCGGCGCAGGAGTGGAACTCACCTGGCCGAAGTTGGCAGCCACCAGCACGCCCGCGGTCACGGCCGCTGCCCCTAAGAGCAGGCCGCCCGCGATCCGGGCCTTCCGCCGCCGACGATCCTCCAGCGAGGGGACGCCCCGCAGCGGTTTGGCGTCGCTGTACATCGTGGAGCCTGACAGCATCCGGTGCAGCGCTTCCTGCCCATCCGGCTCCGTTCCCGGTTCGAACGGGTCGATTGCGGCAATCTGGTTCTTGATCGGATCCATGTCAGACCCCCAACTTTTCTGTAGCGGATGCGGAACCTGCAGGCAGTTGTTTTTGGAAGGCTTTGCGGGCTCGGTGCAGGCGGACCTTGGCGGCCGACTCGCTGCACTGGAGGACCCCGGCTATTTCGGCAGGGCCCAGTCCGTCCCAGTAAGCCAGCTGAAGGATGTCGCGGTCCTGCCCACGCAGGCGTTCCATGGCGTCCTGGACCATCGCGTTGCCGGAGTCGGGACCAAAGCGTTGGACCGCCGTCGTCCGCAGTTTTTCCTGGAGTGCCGACTGACGCTCGCGGCTGCGGTAGGCGTTACCCACCAGGTTGCGGGCGATCCCGAGCAAGTAGCCGAGCTCGGGCCGGGTATCGTCCGACCACTTCTGCCAGACCACCCGGAATACATCGGCGGCAATTTCCTCCGCCACCTCCAACGACTCAACGCGTCGGCCAACAAATCTGAAGACGGCTGGGTAGCTGTCTTTGTGAATGGCGATGAACGCCAGTTCGCGCTCGGAAAGCACGATTCCCCCTGATAAATAGAGCCCGGACTGCAGGATACCCATATAGTTTCCGGCCCCCCTCCCGCGGTTACACGCGCCCAAAAAATTCTGCGGAAGCGACCGTCTCCGACGTATAGTCAACAACCATGGTGACTATGGGACCGGCCGCTGACTGGGCACGCAGGCAAGTGGACACCGGACGCGTTCCGGTGGCTGCGCTGGGCGTCGCGTCGAGCCACGGCATTGAGGACATTGTGGCATTCGGCAGCGACGATGGCCGCCCGGCCTCCACGGAGGACCACTTTGCGTTGTTCTCCGTCACCAAGCCCATCACTGCGCTGACGGTGATGCGCAACGTAGAGCTTGGCCGGCTGGCGTTGGGGACGCCGCTGTCCGCCGCGGTGCAGGGTTTCGGCGCCAGCCGTACGGACACCGTCACGCTGGAACACCTGCTGAGCCATCGGTCCGGTATCACCGACCCGAAGATCGACGACGTCACTCCCCTGCGTGATTCCCTCATGGCCGCGGGACAAACCTTTTACGCGGGTTCGCTGGTGCAGTACTGCAACCTGGCGTTCGAAGGGGCTGCCGCCATGGCTGAGTGGGCCGCCGGGCGTCCGTTCGAAGCCCAGGTCCAGGCCTTGGCTGACGACACCGGCGCAGGCGGGCTTACCTTTGACTCCGATTGCAATCCGCACACTGTCCATGTGGACAGCGAGCCCAGCCTCAACGTTCACGCGATGTACAAGAACCGGCACCCCGGGGCGGGCCTGTTCGGAAGGGCAGCGGATCTCCTCAACCTGGGCACTGAACTGCTCCGTGACTCAGGCAAGGCCGTCCAGCCGGCTACGTTGGCGGCGATGCGTCGGCCGCGGACCACGGGCGTGCCGTTCATCAGCATCCTTGAGTCTCCCCGCCGCCACACAGGGCTGGGCTTCCAGATGCCCGCGTACGAATCGGAGCTCCTGGCCAACGGAATCTACGGCCACCCGGGGTGGGCGGGCACGGAGTGGTGGATGCTCCCGGAGCAGGACAGGTGCGTGGTGTTCCTGACCAACGTTCTGGACACTCCGGACCTTGGCGTGGACACCACGGAACTGTTCAACGCGGTAGCGGCCTCCTAGCCCCGGCTCACCCAACTGGGTCGCAGTTGTGCGCGTTTTGAGGGTTCTAAACGCGCTTAAATGCGACCTAGTTGGGCAAGGGACATAGGGCGGGACAGGGGGCACAGGGCGGGGCAGGGGACACAGGGCGGGCAGGTCAGACGGCGGGCTTGGTCCGGCCGCGCCACGCCGAGACGGCCCACACGATCACGAACAAGCCGACCAACACCAGGCCCGCGTCACCCAGATCCAGTGCGCCCAACCACGCGGTCAAGGGATCGTCCAGGCCAAACGCTGCATTTGCCAAACCGCCCAGCGTGATCACCGAGATGAAGAGCGCCGAGACCGCGGAAATGCCCGTGATCACCGCGTTGAAGCCGAGCTTCCGCTGCGGATCCGCGATAGCCGAACGGTACATGCGCATCATCGCCACGCCGTTCACGGAATCACACAGCGTCATGGCGGCCGTGAAGGCCAGCGGCAACGCCATCAAGGCAAGCGGCGGGACTCCGGCGAGGGTCGCCGTCGTGGTGATCAGCAGCAGCCCGATGGTAGTGGCGGTGTCGAACCCCAGCCCGAAGAGGAAACCAATGACGTAGATGTTCCTCGGCCGCTCCACCCGCGCCAAAGGTTTGGCCAGGAGCCTGGCCCCGAAACCCTTGGCCTCCAGGTCTTCTTCCCGGACTGCGGCACCTTCCTGCGCGCTTCGGTAAACCTTCAGGGCACGCAGGAACGCCGAACCGTTGAACAGTCCCATGGCCAGCAGGAACAGTCCCGAAACACCGCCGCCGATCATCCCCAGCACCATGTTCCCGGTTGTGCCATCCTCCATGAGCTGCCCGATCATCGATGCCCCGGCCACCACCAGCAGCCCGGCCAGAACCACCACGGAACTGTGACCCAGGCTGAACGCGAACCCGACGCTCACCGGGTCCTTCCGCTGTGCCACGAACTTCCGGGTGGAGTTGTCGATCGCTGCGATATGGTCCCAGTCGTAGCTGTGCTTGACGCCCGCCAGGTAGGCGGTGACCACAAGCCCCAACGCCAGCGGCTCCGCACCACCGGCGGAGCCCAGCAGCAGAAGTACGACGGCGGCACCGTGCAAAGCGGCCACCGCACCGAACGTGAACAACAGCCTCGTGCGGAGGGACAGGGCATCCCGTTCCCGGTACAGGGTGGTGAATCCGGTCAGAGCGCTCATCAGTGTTTCCTCAAGTTCAAGGGCGCCTGCCCATACCAGCGCTCGCGCAGCAGCCCGGTACAAGCACCCAGCAAGCGGTTCAGTTCCCCGGTGCTGTTGGACAACGACCTCAAGACGAGCCCCCGGGTCCCGGCAGTGCCCATGGTCAATGAAACACCGGTACAGGCATCAAAATCACGGGCCACCGAATGCAGTAGGTCAGCCAGCTCCTGGTTCACCCTTGGGTCGACCACCACCAGTGAACCCAGATGGCTGTATCCCTCCATGAACCCCAATCCTGTGACGTCGACCAGGGGCGGCCTGATAAGCACGTTGTCCAAAGCCAACAGCCTGCTGCCCTGTTGCGTTTCCACCCGGATTTCGTTGCGGAGCCGGATCTCTTCGAAGCCAAACGCGCCGCCGTCCGGCGACCACCCCGGCGTGATGACCTCCGCCATGACAAGGCTCGATGACGGGTGGACACTGATGTGCGAAACCTGCCTGTAGCTGGCCTCCCGGTAGGCGATCAACTGGTCCGGCACCAATTCCAACCGGGCCCCCTCCCCCAAACGGACGGTCATGCGCTGCTCAGCAAACGACCCCGGAGTCCTGTAAACCTTGGTGGCCGACTGCGTGGTCAGAAGCAACTCAGCCCCGTCCCCCACGTCCAGCTCAACAAGGAACAAATCCGCCCCCAAATAAGCCCCGCCAGGATTGACCACGACATAACAAACCTGTCCACTGTCGTCGAGGTAGTGCGGCCGCAACACGCGTAAAGCTCCCTCGTGGAACTGCCGCGAAGCAACGGACTTCCCACCCCGCTCGACGATCCCCAGCCTGAGTTCGCCCCGCGGTGAGAGGACCGTTGAGGCGGCTGAGCCGGATTTTTGGGCCGCGGCGTGGCGGGCTCCGCGGGGGGCCCACTGCTGCGAGGGCCCGGACTCGAGCTTGCGAGAGTTGGGAGCAGCTGGGGACGGGCACGGCCCAAAATCCGGCGAAGCCGCCGGAGCCGCGGCAGCGCTGCTGGCGCTACTCACTGCGCCAGATCGAGCATCAGGACGTCCCGCTTGATCCAGCCAAGGACCTCCCCCAACCCCTCATCGGTCTTCAAATTCGTGAAGCAGAACGGCTTGTTGCCCCGGAATTCCTTGGAGTCCCGCTCCATAATGGACAGGTCCGCCCCCACGTGCTGCGCCAAGTCGGTCTTGTTGATGATGAACAGGTCGGACTTGATCATGCCTTGCCCGGCTTTCCGGGGGATTTTTTCGCCCTGGGCGACGTCGATGATGTAGATCGAGAAGTCCACGAGTTCCGGGCTGAAGGTGGCGGAAAGGTTGTCGCCGCCGGATTCGACGAAGATCACCTGCAGGTCGGGGTGGCGTTGCTTGAGTTCTTCGATGGCGGCGGTGTTCATGGAGGTGTCTTCGCGGATGGCGGTGTGGGGGCAGCCTCCGGTTTCGACGCCGATGATGCGGTCCTCGGGCAGGATGCCGTTGGCGGCCAGGATCTTGGCGTCCTCGATCGTGTAGATGTCGTTGGTGATGGCGGCCATGGAGGTGTCGCCGCTCATGTGGCGGGTGATCCGCTCCACGAGCTGGGTCTTGCCGGCTCCGACGGGCCCTCCGACGCCGATGATGATGGGTTCTGTCATGTGTCCTCCTGCGTTAGCTCATGAACATGCGGGCGCGTTGCCGTTCGTGCTGCATCTGTGAAATTTCGAGGCCGGGGATGACCGCGCCGAAGTCGTCCCAGCCCAGGTGGGGTACAGCGTCGACGGCGGCAGCAACGGCGTCGTGCGCGTGCCGAAGTACCCGCTGCCCGGCGTTCTGGCCGAGCGGGATGGCGCGGACGGCGTTCTGGGTCAGTGAAGTGGCGGTGGCGAAGAAGTAGGCGGCCAGCGCCTCGCGGAGTGGCACCCCGAGGGAGCGCGCGACGACGGCGAACGCCAGGGGCTGGTGGCCCGCCGCCCGATCCTCCCGGACCAGCGAGCGGTAGGCGTCGAGCTCCGGGGAGGGGAAGACCTCGGTCCCGATGTCGAGCAGCCGCCCACCCATCTTGATGGAGGCTTCCCGGCCCTCCTTCGCCAACAAGCAGCCGGTCAGCATCCCGTCCAGCACGCCGATGTCCCCGCCCTCATAGAGGAGGCGGACAGCCAGCCCGTCCGTGTAAACCAACTGATGCCTGACAAACACCGTCAGCCAGGTCGAAAAGGTCCGCTCATCCCGGACGACCCCTCGGTCGATGTAGGTCTCAAACCCCAGGGAATGGGCGAACGCCCCGGTGGGCAGCGCCGAATCAGTCAGCTGCTGGAGGGCCAATTGGTAGTCAGTGCGTGTGCCCTGCATGGCGGAATGGCACCGGCATCACCCGTTCCTGCCTCTGGTAGGGCACGCCGACGTGCTTCAAGTAGTCCTCCACGGTGTGGTCGTATTGGCAGACCATGACCTCTGCCGCGTACTCGGAGGACGCGTCGAAGAACTGCGCCTGCAGGTGCCGGTTGCCCAGCGAGTGTGCCACAACGCCCATCTCGTGGATGGTCCGGGGTGAGATGACCAGGACGTCGGTAGGCAGGACGGATATGACAATGAGGTTCGTGTCCTCCATGGCGAGGATGTCGCCGTCGCGCAGGTCCCCCGAGCCGGCGGGAAGTCGGATGCCCAGTTCCTTGCCGTGGTCTGTGGTGACGCGCTGGATGCGCTTGACCAGCAGGCTGCTGGGCAGCACCACCTTCTCCTTATGGTGCCCTGCATAGGTTTCCGGCGGCTGTTCATGCAGGTTGCCCAGGATTTTTTCGATGATCACGGTAGCTCCTAGAACAAGAAGTAGCGTTGGGCCATGGGCAGTACATCGGATGGTTCGCACGTGACGTCCACGCCGTCCACCTTCACGCTGTAGGTTTCGGGGTCGACGGCGATGTCCGGGGTTTCGCCGTTGTGCTTCAGGTCAGCTTTGCGCAGCGTCCGGATACCGCGGACGGGCCTGACGATGCGCTCAAGGCCGAGCTGCGCGGGGACGCCGGCGTCGATGGCGGCCTGGGACAGGAACGTGATGGACGTTTCCTGCACGGCCTTGCCGTAAGTAGCGAACATGGGCCGCATGGTGCGGGGCTGCGGTGTGGGGATGGAGGCGTTCGAGTCGCCCATGAGGGCATATGCGATCTGCCCACCTTTGATGACAAGTTCCGGCTTCACCCCGAAGAATGCAGGGTCCCACAGCACCAGGTCGGCGAACTTCCCCTCCTCGACGGAGCCGATGACCTCCGCCATGCCCTGGGCAATGGCGGGATTGATGGTGTACTTGGCCACGTAGCGCTTGAGCCGGAAGTTGTCGCTGTCCGGCGAACCGTGCACCGTGCCGGAGGGGTCGTGGAGAACCCCGCGCTGGCGCTTCATCGCGTCCGCCACCTGCCAGGTCCGGGTGACCACTTCACCCACGCGGCCCATGGCCTGGGAGTCGGACGAGGTGATCGCAAAGATGCCCAGATCGTGAAGAACGTCTTCGGCCGCGATGGTCTCTGCCCGGATCCGGGAATCAGCGAAGGCCACGTCTTCCGGAATGTCCGGGTTGAGGTGGTGGCACACCATGAGCATGTCCAGGTGCTCTTCGATGGTGTTCTTCGTGTACGGCAGGGTAGGGTTGGTGGAGGCCGGAAGGACATGGGGCAGGCCTGCGATCCTGATGATGTCCGGCGCGTGGCCCCCACCTGCGCCTTCGGTGTGGAAGGTATGGATCACGCGTCCATCGATTGCGCGAATGGTGTCTTCGACGAATCCGCACTCGTTGAGCGTGTCCGTGTGAATGGCCACCTGCACGTCGTATTCGTCGGCAACCCGCAAGGACATGTCGATGGAGGACGTGGTGGACCCCCAGTCCTCGTGGACTTTAAGCCCCACGGCACCGGCGCGGACCTGCTCCGCCAGCGGTTCGACGGCGGACGCGTGCCCCTTCCCGAACAGGCCGATATTGACGGGCAGACCTTCAGCGGCCTGCAGCATCCGGGAGATGTGCCACGTACCCGGGGTGACGGTGGTGGCCTTGGTCCCTTCGGCGGGTCCGGTGCCGCCGCCCACCATGGTGGTGACTCCGCTGCACAGCGCCGCGGGTACCTGCTCCGGCGAGATGAAGTGGATGTGGGTGTCGATGCCACCGGCAGTGAGGATCCTGCGTTCACCGGCGATGATCTCCGTGCTCGATCCAATGATGATGTCCACGCCGTCGGTGATCTGCGGGTTGCCCGCTTTGCCGATCTTGAAGATGTGGCCGTCCTTGAGGGCAACGTCAGCCTTGTAGATCCCCGTGTAGTCCAGAACCACAACGTTGGTGATGACGGTATCCGGCACACCGTCGCCGGGACCGGAACCGTCGCGCGTCAGTTGGCCGTTCTGTCCCATCCCGTCGCGAATGACCTTGCCGCCTCCGAACACCACCTCTTCCCCGTGCACCGTGTAATCGTGCTCAATCTCGAGGAACAGTTCCGTGTCGGCGAGCCGGATGGCGTCACCTGTGGTGGGGCCGTACAGCTCAGCGTATTGCCGCCGTGGAAGCTGGAAGCTCACTGCGCGCCCCCCTTAAGGTGAGTGCCGCCGTCGAGCTTTCCGTTGACCGCATTGCTGAGGCCGTAGACCTCGCGGCTGCCGGCGATCGTGATCAGGTTGACGGTCCGGCGGTCGCCGGGTTCAAAACGGGCCGCGGTCCCGGCAGGGATGTCCAGGCGGCGGCCGTGCGCGGCGTGGCGGTCGAACTCAAGGGCAGGGTTGGCCTCGGCAAAGTGGAAGTGGGAGCCCACCTGGACGGGGCGGTCGCCGCGGTTGACGACCTCGACGACGATCGCCTCACGTCCGCGGTTGCATTCGATGGATCCTGGGCCGAGCCGGTATTCACCGGGAATCATGGCTGCTCCTAACGGATGGGGTTGTGGACGGTGACGAGCTTGGTGCCATCCGGAAAGGTGGCCTCGATCTGGACGTCGTGGATCATCTCGGGAACCCCTTCCATGACCTCGTCGCGGGCCAGCACCGTGGTCCCGAAGCTCATGAGGTCAGCTACGGTCCGCCCGTCGCGGGCGCCCTCGATCAGCTCGTAGCTGATGACGGCGACGGCTTCGGGGTAATTGAGCTTGAGCCCGCGGGCCTGGCGGCGCCGGGCGAGGTCGGCGGCCACCACGATCATGAGTTTTTCCTGCTCACGTGGCAAAAGGTGCATGGTTCTCCTACAACCTGGGGATCACCGGGGACGGTTGCTGCCAGCGTAGGGAGCGGACGTTTCGACGACGTTTCCAAACTGTCTCAGCCGCGGGTCAAAACTCTGTGCAATGGCGGCGAGGGGGCTGGGCAGGGGCCATTCCAGGGCCGGCGCGGAGGCCGCGCGAAAGCGGCGCGGGGCAGCGATGCGGGGGCCGCGCGAAAAGTTATGGAAACCGTAGACAGCCTAATACATCACTAATATACTAGTTGCGTACTTCACGCTGCTGGCGTGATCAGCTCGACGAGGAGTTATACCGCATATGCAGAAACTCGCACACCGGCTCGAACGACTTGGCACTGAAACTGCTTTCAGCGTCGCGCAGGCCGCCGCTGCGTGGAAGGCGAAGGGCAACCTGGTCTACCCCTTCCACCTCGGTGACATCAACATTCCCACCGCACCGCACATCATCGAGGCCATGAACAAGGCGATCGCCGATGGCTACACCGGGTACTGCCCCGGCCCGGGCATCCCGCAGCTGCGCGAAGCGCTGGCCGAGGACATCGGATCGCGCCGCGGAATCGAATTCACCCCGGAGAACGTGGTGGTCATGACCGGCGGCAAGCCCGTGATCACCAAGTTCCTGCAGGCGGTCATGAACCCGGGCGAGGAAGTGCTGTACCCGAACCCGGGCTTCCCGATCTACGAATCCCAGATCGAGTACCTTGGCGGCACGGCCGTGCCTTACCGCTACGTGCCCACAGACAAGGGCTTCGCGATCGACCTGGACCAGGTCCGGGCCTCGATCACGCCGAACACCACGGCGATCATCTACAACGACCTGCAGAACCCGATCTCGGCCGAGTCCACCGCCGCCGAGCGTGAGGCAATCGCCCGGATCGCGATCGAACACGATCTCTGGGTCCTCTCCGACGAGGCGTACTTCGAGACCCGCTACGAAGGTGTTTCCTCCTCCATCACCTCCATTCCGGGCATGGCCGAGCGCACCGTGATCCTGTACACGTTCTCCAAGAAGTTCGCCATGACCGGTTCCCGCCTGGGCTGCGCCGTCGCGCCCAAGGAGATCGCCCAGGTCCTGTCCACCCTGAACACCAATGACGAATCCTGCACCACCCACTATGTCCAGTGGGCCGGCATCGAAGCCCTCCGCGGCCCGCAGGAACCCGTCCAGGACATGCTTGACATCCTCAAGGGCCGCCGCGACGCCGCCTGCGACATCGTCAACTCCATCCCCGGCATGAGCGTCGCCGTTCCGCAGTCCACGTTCTACCTGTTCCCGGACGTCACTGAAGCCATGCAGAAACTCGGGTACACCGCTGTGGGCGACTTCGCCTCCGACGCCCTGTACAAGACCGGCGTGTCCTTCTGCACCCGCGAGCACTTCGGCCGCCGCCTGCCCGGCGAAGACCGCCAGTACATCCGGCTGGCCTACTCCGGCATCGAAACACCAGCCATCCAAGAGGGCCTCGGCCGCCTGCGTGAATGGATCGCAAACGCATGAGCCGCGTCGTCGTCACGGGGCGCATCCCCGAAGCCGCCCTCGAAAACCTCCGCGCCAACCACGACGTCCTTGCTTGGGAAGGCGAGGGGTCCATCAGCCGCGAGGAACTCCTCCGCCGCGTCGCCGGGGCTGACGCGATCGTCAGCCTCCTCACCGAACGCGTCGACGCGGAACTGCTTGACGCTGCCGGCCCGCAGCTGAAGGTTGTCTCCAACGTTGCCGTCGGCTACGACAACATCGACGTCCCGGCCTGCACCGAGCGCGGCATCACCGCCACCAACACCCCCGGTGTGCTCACCGAGGCCACCGCGGACATCGCCTTCGGACTGATCCTCATGGCCACCCGCCGCCTCGGCGAAGGTGAACGGCTCATCCGCGCCGGCCAGCCGTGGAAATGGGGAATGTTCTTCCTGCTCGGCTCCAGCCTGCAAGGCAAAACCCTCGGCATCGTGGGCATGGGCGGCATCGGCCAGGCCACCGCACGCCGCGCCAAAGCCTTCGGCATGGAAATCGTCTACCAGTCACGCAGCGAAATCGACCCCGCCATCGCCGCTGAACTCGGCGCCCGACGCGTGGAACTGGACGAACTGCTGGCCATCTCCGACGTCGTCTCCCTGCACTGCCCGTACGGACCGAACACCCACCACCTCATCGGACCCGAGCAACTCGCAGCCATGAAGGACACCGCCTACCTGGTCAACACCGCACGCGGACCCATCATCGACGAAGCAGCCCTCGCCACCGCACTGCGCGAAAACCAGATCGCCGGCGCCGGACTGGACGTCTTCGAAAACGAACCCAAGGTCCACCCCTGGCTCCTCGAACTCGACAACGTCACCCTCGTCCCGCACCTCGGATCGGCCACGGTGGAAACCCGCACCGCCATGGCCGTCCTCGCAGCCACCAACACCCTCGCCGTCCTGGGCGGCGAACAACCACCAACACCCATCAACTGACAACAACAAAGCGGCGGTCGGGGCACTCCCCGACCGCCGCTTTTCCTTACTAGTTGTTCTTCCCCCGGGCTGCGACTTTCCAGGTGTCCACCACCGCACCATCCCGGACCGCCGTGACGTGGTCCACCAGGTTCATGGCCAGGCACACGTGGTTCGGGATGACCCTCAACCGTTCGCCCAGACGCGGCAGGCCGGCATCATCAGGCCACACAATAGTGGCATGGTGCTCTGACAAGGCCGTGATCCGGGCGTCGCGGAACCCGGGAAGCCGCCCATATCCGGAAGCCCAATCCGGCCTGTCGCTGCCCAGGACCTTGCTTCCGGCATCCACGACGATCCGGCGCACATTTCCGCCGCCCGCCCCGTGTCGGCTTACTACCGTGGCGGCCACCGTCAGTGCGATGTCGTCCCACGAGCAACGCTCAAGCTCAAGCTGCTGGGCATCCCCCAAAACGTAGACGCCCGGACGCAGCTCCGTGGCCGCAGTTTCATTCCCGATCAAGGCCGTGGGAGTTGACCCGCCGCTGATGGTCCGTACCGTGAAACCTGCACGGGTCAACGCCGCGGCTGCCTCCCCCAGTGCCTGGTTCTCGTTGTTGGCAGCGCCCGTGGGCATGCCCGGCTTGTAACTGTGGCCGGGGAACGTGAAAACGCCCGCAACATCAAGGCCTGCATCAGCTGCTGCCCGTGCCACCTCCACCGCTTCCTCCGGAAGGACCCCACTGCGATGGTGCCCGCTGTCAATCTCCACCAGCACCCCAACGGCACCAGCGCTTTCCCCGAGGCGGCGGCCCATCGCCGTCGCACCTTCCACCGAATCGACGCCCAGCGCCAGGGTGCAGGCCCCGGCCAACCGGCGCAGCCGTTCAGCGTGGTGTTCTTCCACCCACAACGGATAGGCAATGAAGATGTCCCTCACACCGCCGTCGGCAAATACCTCAGCCTCGCCGATCGTGGCCACGGTAATGCCCACAGCCCCGGCCGCGAGCTGCCTGGCCGCGATTTCCAGCGTCTTGTGCGTCTTCACGTGCGGGCGGAGCCCGATGCCCCTGTTCTTCATCGCCGCGGCCATGCGATGGATATTCCGGTCCAGGACGTCGACGTCGATCATGATGGCGGGCGTGACAATATCTGCGGGAATTACCTGGGTCATCCTTCGACAGTAACGTCCCCCGGTGCCGACTGCCGCACCCGCAACGAGAACGCCGCCTCCGGCTGCTCCACGTCCACGGCGTTGCCCTTGCGCTCGATCCTCTTGATGAGGAGTTCGACGGCGCGCTCCGCAATTTCCGTACGGCCCGGCGCCACCGTGGTCAGGGAAGGAGAGGCGAAGCGGGCCTCATCGATGTCGTCGAAACCGGCCACGGCAATGTCTTCCGGAACCTTCCTGCCGCGCACCAAGAGTTCGTGCAGGGCACCGAGGGCCACTGCGTCATTCAAACCGAACACGGCATCGAACTCCGTCCCGCTCTCCAGCAACCGTCCAACGGCGTCCGCCCCGCCGTCACGCCGCCACCCACAAGGAATCACCAGCTCAGGGTTGTACTCGACACCCGCGGCAGCGAGCGCAGCCCGGTATCCCTGAAGGCGGAGGCCGCCACTGCCGCTCGTGTCGCCGTCGTTCGCGCCAAGGACGGCTATACGACGGCGGCCGCCCGCCAGCAGGTGCGTGGTCACCGCCGCGGCGGCCTCGTGGTTCTGGATGAGGACCATGTCCAGACGCGGATCCTGCACGTACTCACCGAGGAGGACCAAGGGTTTCTGCCCTGCCGCCTGAATGATCTGGTCCGCATCAAGTCCCAAGGGGATGAACAGCAGCCCGTCCGTGAGGCTCCGGAACTGGCCCTGGAGCGCTGCCCGTTCATGGTCCGCCTGGTTGCCGGACTGCTCCACCAGCACCCGGTAGCCCTTGGCCCAGGCCGCCTTCATGATGTCCGACGCGAGCTCGGCGTAGTACGGGACGTTCAGGTCCGCGAGGACCAATCCGATCATGTTGGTCTTCCCCGAACGGAGGCTGCGGGCCGTCAGGTTGGTCTCATAACCGAGCTGGTCGATGGCATCAAGGACGCGCTGCTTGGTTTCCGGGCGGATGAACTCGTAATTGTTGATCACATTGGAGACCGTCTTGAGGGAAACGCCTGCAGCGCGCGCAACGTCGTTCATGGTGACGGCCATGCCTGTACTCCTTTGGATCGCCGGGCAGCCGGCTGGCGGGTGTCCCTTGCCGGAGGTCCTTTTTACTGGTGGTCCCGGCACGGGAGAAGCTACGATGGGAACTACACGGAAGTCTAGCGATCACACACGCACACCGGCCGCCCACGGCACCTATACCAAGCCGACCATCATGAGCTTCTATCCGAATGAACCTGAGCAAAGCAGAAGGCTCCAAGCAGTGCTGACAGCAGCGGATATCAGCAGCGATTCGCTCTGGCTTTACTACTTCAGCATCGGCGGGTCCATGGGCGAATGCGAGGTCGAAGCGTACGTCCAGGGCATGTTCTCCGTCCCCGAACTCGAACGCGACCTCCTGGCCATGGCAGCCAACGAGCTTACCGACGACGCAGCACCCCATGCACCGTACGCGGAAGAACTCCGCAAGGGCGACCCCACCTCCGGGCCGCAGAACATCTCCGCCCCATAGCCGGTCACAGGCGCCGTCACACAGCGCTCATCATTTTGCAACGCCCCCGCAACATGAATGCGGAAAGCTGGATTCAACGGAGCCAGCCCAGCTGAAGGGGACAGACATGAGCATCGCAAACAGGGACCTATTCCTGGCACTCAAGACACAGGCCAGCCTGGCCCAGGCGTTCGGCAGCCTGCCGGGAACCACGGAAGACACGCACCCGCTGGCGGAGGGCCAGTTCATTGAAGCCTGGCACAACGGGCGCCTCTACCACCGGGGCACGGTGGTCAAAACCGTTGCTGGTACGGAACTCTTCTGGCTGCAGGATGAGACCGGCAACCGGCGTCTGCTGGACATGGAGTCACTGGAGATTGTCACGGCAGAGGGCGAAGCTCCGGCCCCCATCAAGGAGCCGGAGCCGGCCACGGTCACTCCGCTCTCGGTGTTTCCCGTTTTCCAGGACGGTTCCCAGGCAATTGCCTAGGCCAGCTGCAACCTGACCATGGTCCAGGACACCGCCGGAAGCCCGGCGGTGAGGCGGCCGCCGTCGAGCTTTACACTGACGTTCTCGGATGGCAGGACCGACGTCGAATCATCAGCAGTTGCCTGCCAGTACGGATCCTTGTTGGTGTAGGTCACCGCCTCAATGACCTTGGTTGCGCCCAGGCTTCCGACGGCGGCATCCAGGGTGAGTGCCTCGGTCGCCGAACGGTTGACGGCGAAAACCACAGCTTCCTTGGCCCCGGCATCATAAGTGGCCACCGCGGAGAGCGCCGGGAAGCCGGACGTCTTGCCGCTATCCAGGGTTGGCGATTCCACCGCGAGATTCAGCACCGTTCCCGAGGCATGCCTGGACGTGAGCGCGAACGGGTGGAAGGTGGTTTGCTTCCACGAGCGGCCACCCGGCTCGGTCATGATGGGGGCGATCACGTTGACCAGCTGCGCCAGGCTCGCGGAGTGGACCCTGTCCGTGTTCCGCAGCAGGGTGATGAGGAGATCGCCCACCACCACGGCGTCGGCCACGGTGTAGCGGTCCTCCAACAGCACGGGTGCCACGGGCCAATCATCACCTGTGGGCGCCTTGGACTCGTCCCGGGACATGTGCCACACGTTCCACTCGTCAAAGGAGATGTTGACCTGCTTTTGGGACTTCAGGGCGGACTTCACGTGGTCGATGTGGGACACAAGATCCTTGATGAAGGCTTCCATCCGGTGCCCGGCGGACAGGTGCTCCTGCAGGTCACCGAAGTCCTCGAAGTACTGGTGGGCTGAAATCAGGTCAACAACGTCATAGCTTTCCGTGAGCACCACCCGCTCCCATTCGCCGAAAGTGGGCATGGCAGGAGCCGAACTACCGCAGGCCACAAGCTCAAGGCCCGGGTCCACCATGCGCATGGCACGCGCAGTTTCTGCCGCCAGCCGGGCGTACTCAGACGCCTTCTTGTGCCCGATCTGCCACGACCCATCCATCTCGTTGCCCAGGCACCACATCCGGATGTTGTGCGGTTCCACCGTGCCGTTGGCCTTGCGCTGCTCAGACAGGGCCGTGCCGCCCTTGATGTTGCAGTACTCCAGGATGTCCAGGGCTTCCTGCGTTCCCCGCGTGCCGAGGTTCACGGCCATCATGGGTTCCACGCCGGCCTTCCTGGACCAGGCACCGAACTCGTCCACGCCCACCAGGTTGGGGTCCGTGGAGTGCCACGCGAGGTCCAGGCGTGCAGGGCGTTGTTCTTGGGGGCCAACGCCGTCCTCCCAGCGGTAGCCGGAGACAAAGTTGCCGCCCGGGTACCGGACCGTTGAGACGCCGAGTTCCTTGGTGAGTTCGAGGACGTCGGTTCGGAATCCGTCTTCGTCGGACTTGGGGTGGTCCGGTTCGAAGATGCCGGTGTAAACGCAGCGGCCCAGGTGCTCGACGAAGGCTCCGAACGTCTTCCTCCGGACAGGGCCCACGGCAAACGCGGGGTCAATGGTGATTTTGGCTGTGGGGATTTCTGGGGTTTCCAAACGGGGCGTCCTCTGCGTGGGCTGGGCTTTACTGGTTTACAACGTTGTAGAAACCATGCTGACGGGCCGGAGGGGTGGGAGTCAAGAGATTTCTTAATGCGCCCCGGGTTGCTTGGGCTGCTGGATGCGCCGAGGCGTTGATCTGGCGTTGGTTTCAGCGGGCATGAGGCTTACCCGGACGTCGCGGAGGAACTGGGACTGGGACGGAGGCCGAAGTTCCCGGGATACAGCTCCTTATAGATTGCCGTTTGGTCGCCGGCGACGCAGGCACTGTCCATCTCGAGGCTGGAGCCTTTGCTGGTGGCGGTGAAGGATATGAGGTGTCCGCCGTTCTCGTTGGCGTAGAGGCGGATGACTCCCGGCTCCCTGGGGTTGGTTTCAGTACGGGTGGCGAAGCCCTTGGACTCCCAGAACGATTTGACCACGTTGACCGAGGCTTCCAAGTCGAGGGTTTCCATTGTTTGGCTCATGACGCTGTAATTCACGCCTTCTTGCCCGTCTGGTGTGGTGCAGGCACTATTTCGGAGGTTCTTGTCCGTCCACTGCTGGGGCCCGATGGCTTTTTGGGTTTCGGTTTTGAAGGCGTGGAGGTCCGCGAGGGCCTGCTTGAGTTTTTCGACCCGGGCCTTGACGGTTGCCGGGTCGCTCGGATTGTTCGAGCCTGTCATGGGTTTCTCCGTGGTGGTGGATGTGCAGGCGCTCAACGCAAAAACTGCGCAGAGCAGCACGGCAAGAAAACTGCGGGCCTTTGGACGGCCATTGAATTCAGCGGCATGCGTATCACTCTTTCCAAGACTGCTACCCGGCCCACACCGCAATGAGCGGGCCGGCCACCCAGGAGACATCATGCACAACCGATTCAAGTAGTGGCGGGATCGGGACTGGAACTCGCGTCCTGCCTGTCCAGCTCTTTGTAGATCGCCGTTTGGTCGCCGGCGACGCAGGCGCTGTTCATCTCAAGGCCGGAGCCGTCAATGTTGGCGGTGAACGATATGAGATGCCCGCCATTCTCGTTAGCGTAGAGGCGGATGACTCCCGGGTCTCTGGGGTTGGTTTCGACGCGGGTGGTGAAGCCCTTGGACTCCCAGAACGATTTGACGACGTTGACGGAGGCTTCCAAGTCGAGGGTTTCCATTGTTTGGCTCATGACGCTGTAATTCACACCGTCTTCCCCACCAGGTGTGATGCAGTCCATGTTTCGGAGGTTCTTGTCCGCCCACCGCTGGGGCCCGATGACCCTTTGGGTTTCGGTTTTGAAGACGTAGACATCGGCGAGGGCCTGCTTCAGTTCTTCGACCTGGGCCTTGACGGTTGCCGGGTCGCTCGGATTGTTCGAGCCTGTCATGGGTTTCTCCGTTGTCGTGAGTGTGCAGGCGCTCAACGCAAAAACTGCGCAGAACAGCACGGCAAGAAAACTGCGGGCCTTTGGACGGCCATTGAATTCAGCGGGCATGCGTATCACTCTTTCCAAGACTGCTACCCGGCCCACACCGCAATGAGCGGGCCGGCCACCCAGGAGACATCATGCAAAACCGATTCACGTAGTGGCCGGAACGGGACTGGAACTCGCGTCCTGCCTGTCCAGCTCTTTGTAAATTGCGCTGAGGTCGCCGGCGACGCAGGCGGTATCCATTTCCAGCCCGGATCCTTTGACATTTGCGAAATAGGACAGGATGCGTTCGCCGCCCTTATGAGCGTAGAGGCGGATGAGGCCCGGCTCCCTGGGGTTGGTTTCGGTACGGGTGGTGAAGCCCTTGGATTCCCATAACGTCCTGACGATCTCTGTTGACGATTCCAGGTCTACAGGATCGGCTGTTTGGCTCAAGATGATGTAGTTCACACCATCCTGCCCCCCAAGCGTGGTGCACGCACTGTTTCGGGCGCCCTTGTCTTTCCATGTCTGGGGTCCGATGGCCTTCTGGGTTTCGGTTTTAAAACCGTGGAGGTCCTCGAGGGCCTGCTTGAGCTCTTCGACCTGGGCCATGACGGTTGCCGGGTCGCTCGGATTGTTCGAGCCGGTCATGGGTTTCTCCGTCGTGGTGGGTATGCAGGCGCTTAGCGCGAAAGCTGCGCATAACAGCACGGCAAGAAAACTGCGGGCCTTTGGAGGGCAATTGAATTCAGCGGGCATGCGTTTCACTCTTCCTGTGTTGATCATCGGCCAGCAAATCCTGCGGGAGGTGTCATGGGCCGCGCGCCTTGCAGGACACTGTCTCCGTGACCGGTCGATGTGAGGGCAGCTTGATGTAGGGCGGTGGTTCCTCGGTCCAGGTATCCGTAGCCGTCGCCGTCTTTTCTGTGGACCAGCGTGTTGTGTTCCGTGGTGCCTCGATAGCGAGTCCCATCAATGGTGGCCTCTTCCGAGGAGAACACTTTGGCGCCGAAAGACTCCAGACGCGGATCCTGGCGCAGGAAGCGGCCCATCTGAGCCAGACCATCACCTGCTGCGTGGCTGACGTACACCTCTCCAGCAGGCACATTAAGCGCTGCGGCGCTCCCGATCTCCTTTTCCATGCCGGCAGAGCCCAGCATGGTGAACGAGGCGACATTCAGTTCCCCGGTGGCAAGGGCATTGGACGTCACGGTTGTCCCGTAGGAGTGGCCCAGTACGTGCAGGGTCTCCGACGTTCCGTTTCCCAGGCCTTTCCTGACGGCGTTGAACCCCTGAAGGTCAGCCACGAAGCGGGTGGCACCGACCCGGGCGGCATCACCGCTGTTCACGGTGGCCGGGTTGGGCGGTTCGTAATTGATCCAAGCCACCACCGCGATGGATTCACCTTCGTCAAGCAAGAGTTGCTGCTCCGCAAGGTTCGCAGCATTCTCGGCCCAGTCGTTGAACCCGCTTTGGGGAGTGATGTTCATGCCGGACACAGCGTAGGTGACATTGTCAGCTGTGTCCGGATTGCCCGCAGAGACCTGCGCCTTGGGTGAGCCGGGAGCGAGATCGAAACCAAGCAGGACAGCGTTGATGCCTCCTGCGTTTCTCAGTGCTTCCGTGATCCCATCAAGTGCCTGCTGCTGCGTCTGCAGGTTTGTCCAGTTCGGGTTGGGTATGGCCTGTCCCGTGGTGGTGAACAGGAATTCCGGCGTCCTGGCCAGCTCCGAATTGATGCGTTCCTGCTCGGTGATGAGACGCTTCCGGTTGGCGAGATCCCGTGCTGTCGCGGTCACCCCGTTCAAGTTCCCGATAACCCCGGGGAGGGCTACGATCAGGAGCTGCTGCCTTTCACCGACAATGACGGTCCCGGCGTCCACGGACTGGCCGAACCCGGCCCACCACTTGGCAATCACTACAGGGTCCAAGCCAGGTTGTCCGAGGAGCCCCTGAAGCCGGCTCTTGTTCGCAGGCGCGGCGAGCCAGGCTTTCAGTTGCCCGGCGTTCAGCGCCCCGATGTCGTTCAGATTGACTTGTTCTGGTGGCGCATACAGTATGAGTGCACTGTTGAGCATTGTGTCACTCATGGACCCGCTGCCAGCCGTCTCGAATGCCGTGGCGATCTGCTCAAGCCAGGTCGCGTCAGCGCCGTTTTCAGCCAGCAGTTGCTCGAAGCCCGACACGAGCGTGATGGTGCCCCTGTTCACCCATGAACACGAGGCGACGAATCCGCTCCATGCATTCCTGACCCGCCCAAGCTCCGCCTCCAGGAAAATCGTCGAGGCGCGGGATCGTGCCGCGCACTCGCGCAGCTTTCCGGCATCGGCCGAGCTGGTTCCACCTCCGGATCCACCGGCGAAACGCACCCGCTCCTGCGCGGAAAACACCGCTGAAATTGTCGGTGCGGCGATCGGAATTTCCTCGGGCTTCGGATCATGAGCCATGCTCAGCAGAGCCGCGGACTGACGGGCAGGGTCAAGGGACGCCAGTTCCTGCTCACGGGCAACGGCGCGTCCCCGCCAAGCAGCAACTTCCTTGAGCCGGGCCTTCTCCCGCTGGGCCAGCAGTTTCGCTTCCCGGACATCGTCAGCCAACGCCGCGAGAACAGCGGCAAGCCGGCCACGATCCTCGGCCCTCATGGCACAGGCTTGGGTGAACAAGCGTGCATAGTCGCCCTTGAAGTCCTCCATCGCAAACTCCAAGGCGCCGGCCAGCGACCAGCCCTCGGAACGCAGCGCGTTGTCAGCGGAATCGGCAGCGCTGATCAGGGCGTCGGCAGCGCCGTCGTCGAACGCAATCTCCATCGCCACATCAAAAACCGTCACAACCAATCCCCCAAACAGTTAATCCATCGAATGGCGTAACCGATATTCGAGCAAGGATCAGCCATGGCCAGGGAACGAAAAAAGACAGGCCGGAGACTCATGGTCTCCGGCCTGTCTTGGAGGGTGGGCCCTGTGGGGATCGAACCCACGACCCACGGATTAAAAGTCCGATGCTCTACCAACTGAGCTAAAGGCCCTCCAGCTGTAGAAACAGCCATGAATACTGTACCCCAATGCCGGAGCTGCAACAGAACCGTACCGCCACCACCCACTTTGAGCGGAGAACGACGACGGCGCGCAGCCACAGCGGCGCGTCGGCCCACCGGCGGCCGCAAAGTGGGTGGCAGCGGTACAGCCAAACGTCGAACCAGCCCAAACAACCGTTACTCGACCCCGCCAGAGCACAGGAGTACGGTGAACTCATGAGCGAACAGTCAGGATCACGTGCGTACGGCGGAGCGAACAGGCACCACAAACCCAAGCCTTTTGCGCCCATCGATTTCGAACCGTTCGCTGGCGGAGCGGATCCTGCCCGGGTCTCTGAAGCAGCGCATCTGGCCGCCCAGGCATTGGTCAGGCGCGGCCGCGACAGTGACGACCCCAAGGTTACCCGGCGCCTGGTGAAGCTGGCCGACGAACAAGGCCTTGAGGCAATTGCAGAAATGTGGGCCGAAAGCCCCGCCCGATCCCTCCCGGGTGCCCTGTGGCGGCTCTACGCACTGCGGGCTGCCACCATCCAGAACCCCGAACGCATCTCCGTATACTTCAGGGCCGGACGCGACACAGCACAGGTATCCAATGTGGTTGCCGGCGCCGCCGAGCCTCCCGGAGCCGAAGAGATGAAGACCATGGCGGACGCCATTTTGTCCGGAGCCTTCGATGGAGATTTCGACGTCGCCTTGGAACGTTCCGCTGCGTTCTGCCGGGTGGTGGCACTCGGCCAGGCGACCCTCGCCGACGGCGCCGAGCACAGCAACGAAGGCCACGCCAGCAAGCTCACGCGCAACTCCCACCAACTGGTGAAGACGGCCGAAGACCTCGAACACGCCGCCAACGCATGGCGCCTAGGCGAACTGGACTAGGCCGAAACCAAAGCCGGACCGTACCTACTGCTCGCCGCCGATGTCAATGTTGACTTAGGAGCGGCCCCGTAGAAAACTAAAACTGGTGCCGAACCGCGAAACCCCCGGGCTTCAACTTATAGCCGCTTCGAGCGGCCTACCGCCGAGAGGCGTATCCGGTTCGGCACCATTTTCATGCCCTACTTCAGGGTGACCGTGGTTTCAGCCTTTTCCTTCTTGTCATGGTCCAGATCGCCGGACGCATCAACAGGCGTCATGGTTGCCGAAATTTCCGCTTCCTTTCCCGCCGTGTACCCAAAGTTCTCCGCGATGTTGAACGACTCCCCCGGGCCCAACTTGAACGGAGCTTCCTCCTTGAGCTTCATGCCGGAGTTAGTCAGTCCGTGCTTCTTGTAGCCGTCAGTGCTTGAGTCGGAGGGCATACCGCCCAGGTACTTCCAGTCCGTGTACTTGGCCGACGGGGAAACCAGTGAGTGCCCCAAGGGGATCTCCGCCGATGACGTGTTGGTGACCACGTAGTTGATGTAGACGATGGGCGCGCCCTTCTTGAGCAGGTTTTCCTTGGTCTCCTTGTCCACGAACATGCTGTCCTTGGACGCCGCATCGGTGGCCACCTGGTAGATGTCCACACTGAAGCTTTCGCCCTTGATGGTTCCGAGCTTGTCCCCTGCTTCCGAGATGGGCTGGGCCCAGGAAGCCGCCTTGTAGGCACCCGACGACGTGCCGGCATCCGCCGAGGCAGAGGTGGACGGTGAAGATGACGGCGAAGAAGCCGAAGAGGAGGACGACGACGGCGGCTGGGAACCTTCCGCCGTCGTGCTTGAACTTCCGTTGCCGCAGCCGCTCAGGGCGAGCATCCCCGCGATCGCAAGCCCGGTAATCTTCACTACATTATTGACTGGCATAGTTCCCCCATTGAGTGGATTAATTGGTAACCCGCCTAGACTTTCACGCCTGCTTGGGTTTTGCCATGGGGAGATGTGTCCCGCTTGCCGATCGGCGCAGCGCCCATCGCGAAGCACGGACCTGAGTCCGGTACCGGTAAAGTTGGGGCTGAAACGGTCAGCGTCAAGTCAAGCTGCCCGCCCCACCCGACCGCCCCCGACCGGAAGCGTTATGAAGCTGCGCCTTTTCCCCCAGGAGCCCGCAGGACTTGCACTGCTCGCGCAGATGGCAGGCGTTATTGTGGCTGCGACCGGAACCCTGTCCGAGATTCTCGGCGCTCCCGCGAGCGAACACGATCGGCTCAGCGAAGAACTCCACGAACACGAATCCAAGTCGCTCGACCTGCATTTCGCGCTCCTGACCCATATGCGCACGAGCTTTGTGAACCCGCTCCCCCGCGAGGACATGTACACGCTCTCCCGGCACCTGAACGAGGCCATGGAGAAGCTGGACGCCGCCGGGGAACTCGTTGCCCTGTACAAGCTGGACCGCTTGCCCAAGCGCGCCGCTGACCAACTGGAAATCATCAGCCGCCAAGCGGAACTCACGGTCAACGCCATGCGGAAGCTGGAAGACCTCGATGAGCTGGAAGATTACTGGATCGAGGTGCTGCGGCTAGCCAAAAGGGCCGAACGGACGCATCGGATCTGGGTGGCGGAAATGCTGCGGGACATGAAGCCGACGCCCTACTCACGGCACCGGGACATTGCCAACCAGTTGGTGGAAGTCACCAAGGACATGCGCAAGATCGCCACCCAGGTAGGCAGCATCATCGTCAAGGAATCATGACGTGACCACTGCAATCCTGTTCCTGGTGGTGGGCTTGGCCGCAGGATTCGCGTTCCTCAATGGATTCCGCGACGTCTCCAATGCCGTGGCCCTGTCCACCAGGACCCGTGCGCTCACGCCGTCCATCGCGGTGTTGCTCGCCGTGATCTTCAACTTCGTGGGCGCCATGCTGAGCGGCGGCTTCGTGCTGGCGTTCACCCAGGCATGGATTTCCCTTCCCTCCGGGATCAGCGGGCTCACCATGCTGGCCTCGTCCTTGACGGCAGCCATCCTGTGGGGTGTTTATGCGTGGTGGCGGGGCATCCCCCTGTCCTCTACGAACTCGCTTATGGGTGGCTTGGTGGGTGCAGGCTTGGCGAGTATCTCGGTGGGCGGCAACTTCATTGACGGCGTGGACTCGGCACTGGTGGGGCAAGTGGTGCTGCCGCTGCTGGTCTCGCCCCTGGTGGCCTTCGTGGCTGCCTACCTGTTGGTGTGGCCCGTGACGTGGGCGGCCCGCTACGCCCAGCCCAGCGTGATCAACAGGCGCTTCCGCCGGGCGCAGGCAGTGTCTTCGGCGGCGGTGGCGTTCGGCCATGGACTGCAGGATGGCCAACGTACTACCGCCGTCCTGTTGCTGGCACTGGTGGCCGCGGGCCTCGATTCCGGGGACGACGTACCCTTCTGGATCCTGCTCCTGACGGCCATCATGCTCACGGCGGGAACCCTGTTTGGCGGGTGGAGGATTTCCCACACCCTGGGCCACAAGCTCATCCGCGTCGATCCCCAGAGGGGCTTCATCGCGCAGACGTTGACGTCCGTGATGCTCTTTGTCGGCGCGATCGGGCTGCACTTCCCGTTGTCCACCACCCACACCCTGACAGCGTCCGTGCTGGGCGCCGGAACCAACCAGCGCTTCCACGTTGTGAACCGCCGGGTGGTCCGCCGCATCCTGCTCTTCTGGCTCGTCACTCCCCTGGTCACGGCCGCCATCGCGTTCATTCTGGAGCTCGCGTTCTCTCCCCTCGCAGACCTCCCCAACTAGGTCGCAGTTAAGCACGTTTAGCGGGCTCAAAACGCGCACAAATGCGACCCAGTTGGGTAAAAAAGTGGGTGGCGGGAGCGGGTATGACGGTATGACAAAACGACGGCGGCCGTACCCCCAAGGCGACGGCCGCCGTCGTTGTCACTGCCGGCTCCCCCATGAAGCCGGAACCTGCAACCCTTATCCGAAGCGGCCGGAGACGTAGTCTTCCGTGGCCTTCTGGGAGGGGTTGTTGAAGATGGTGGTGGTGTCGGCGAACTCGATCAGGCGGCCGGGCTTGCCGGTGCCGGCGATGTTGAAGAACGCCGTCTTGTCCGACACACGCGCAGCCTGCTGCATGTTGTGGGTCACGATCACCACGGTGTACTGGTCCTTCAGCTCATTGATGAGGTCCTCAACGGCCAAGGTGGAAATGGGGTCCAGGGCGGAGCACGGCTCGTCCATGAGGATCACCTGCGGCTCCACGGCAATGGCGCGGGCAATGCAGAGACGCTGCTGCTGGCCACCGGAAAGACCCGAGCCGGGCTTGTCCAGGCGGTCCTTGACCTCGTTCCACAGGTTGGCGCCTACCAGGGACTTCTCAACGAGCGCGTCAGCAGCACCCTTGGAGATCCTCTTGTTGTTCAGCTTGACCCCGGCCAGCACGTTGTCGCGGATGGACATGGTGGGGAACGGGTTGGGGCGCTGGAACACCATGCCCACCTGGGTGCGGACGGTCACGGGGTCCACGCCGGGTCCGTACAGGTTGTCGCCGTCGAGCAGGACTTCACCCTCAACCCGGGCGCCGGGCAGGACTTCGTGCATGCGGTTCAGCGTGCGGAGGAAGGTGGATTTGCCACAACCGGACGGGCCGATGAAGGCGGTGACGGACTTGGCTTCGATGTTGATGTTCACGTCCTGTACGGCCAGGAAGTTGCCGTAGTAGACATTCAAGTCTTTGACGTCGATGCGCTTGGACATGGTGTTCCTTTTTTCCTTGGGGGGTTTGGAAGTGTGTAGTGGGGCAGCAATGCTGCCCGCCCGGTTACCGGCCCGTCTTGGGCGCGAAGATGCGGGCGATGAGGCGTGCTCCGAGATTCAGGAGCATCACCAGGATGATCAGCACCAAGGCGGCACCCCAGGCACGCTGGTCTGACGGACCAGGGTTGGACGGCGACGTCGGGTTGAGGATCTGGGTGTAAATGAACGTGGGCAGGGAGGCCATCCAGCCGCCGAACACGTTGTTGTTGATGGTGGTGGCGAAGCCTGCGGTGACGAGGATCGGCGCGGTTTCGCCGATAACCCGGGCAATGGCCAAGGTGACACCGGATGCGATGCCGGAGATCGCCGTCGGAATAACCACCTTGGTGATGGTGCGCCACTTGCGCACGCCGAGCGCGTACGAGGCTTCGCGGAGTTCGTTCGGGACGATCTTGAGCATTTCCTCGCTGGAGCGGACCACCACCGGGATCATCAGCACTGAAAGCGCGACGGCGGCTACCGCACCGGTCTTGGTGCCGGGGCCTACGAGTGCGAAGAAGAAAGCCGCAGCGAAAAGGCCGGCCACGATGGACGGGATACCGGTCATGACGTCCACGAAGAACGTGATGGCACGGGCCAACGGGCGGTCGTTGCCGTACTCCACCAGGTAGATCGCGGTCAGCAGGCCAACGGGCACGGAAATGACGGTGGCCAGCAGCGTGATCTGGATGGTGCCGAGCAGGGCGTGGTAGATACCGCCCAGCACGGGAGCGCCTTCTTCGGCTGCCCGGTTGTCGTAGACGCCAGTGACACCGTTCATGGACGTGGAGAGGAAACCGGGGGTGACCAGGCCGGGGATGCCGTTGACCAGTACGGTCCAGATCACGGAGATCAGCGGAAGCAGGGCGATCAGGAAGGCGCCGACCACGAGGCAGGTGGCCAGTTTGTCCTTGGCCTTGCGGGCTCCTTCAACAGCGCCGCTCCAGGAAACCAGTCCGATGGTGAAGAGTATGGCCGAGACAATGCCCCAGCCGAAGGCATTGAAGCCGATGAGGGCAAGGATGGCCGCGCCGACGATCAGTGCGACGGCAAGGACGACATACGGTGCGAACCTGGGCAGCTGCCCCTTGGTGAGCGCCGAGCGCTTACGGACTACTGTGGCGGTCATTTAGTTGGCTCCCGAGAATTCTTTGTGCCGGGCAATGATCCAGCGGGCGATCATGTTGACGCCGAGCGTGATGACGAACAGCACCAGGCCCGCGGCGATCAACGTGTTGACCTTGAGTCCGCTGGCTTCGGGGAAGTTCAGGGCGATCTCGGCGGCGATGGTCTGGTTGCCCGACTGGATGAGGCTGGCGGTCAGGACACCGGAGGAGAGCACCAGGGCAACGGCCATGGTCTCACCGAGGGCACGACCCAGGCCGAGCATAACGGCGCTGATGATGCCGGGGCGGCCGAACGGCAGGACGGCCATCTTGATCATTTCCCAGCGGGTGGCTCCCAGGGCCAGCGCGGCTTCCTCGTGCAGCTTGGGGGTCTGCAGGAAGATTTCGCGGGACAGGGAGGTGATGATCGGAAGGACCATGACGGAGAGGACGATGCCGGCGGTGAGGATGGTCTTGCCGGTTGCGGAGGCCGGACCCTGGAAGATCGGCAGCCAGCCCATGTTGTTGGCCAGCCAGTCGTAGGCGGGCGAGATTTCCTTGGCCAGGAACGCAGCGCCCCAGGCGCCGTACACCACGGAAGGGATGGCGGCCAGGAGGTCCACCACGTAGCCGAGCCCGGATGCCAGGCGGCGGGGTGCGTAGTGGGAGATGAACAGGGCGACGCCGATGGCCACCGGCGTGGCAATGATGAGGGCGATCACGGCGGCGATCAGCGTGCCGACCACGATCGGGGCGATGTAGGCAAAGAAGCCGTTGCCGCCCTGGATGTCCGCCGCAGGGGCGGTCAGCGCGGGGATCGCCTGGACTACGAGGAACAACGCAACCCCGAAGAGGACCGCGAGGATAAGGCACCCTGCGGCCAGGGCGGCCCCGGAGAAAACCTTGTCCCCGGCGCGTCCGGCGCCTTGGGAGGTTGTCAGGGAGTTGGTGGTCACTTCACGATCCTTCAGGTTTCAGTGAACTGGTCATACATGGCTAGTTCCCTGTCCCGCGGAGCGGCTTCTTCAGCCACTCCGCGGGACAGGGAACTTCAGTGTTCAGCCGGGTTCAGGCGAACCTACCGGGGAACCCTCAGGCCTTGGCCTTGACGGTCTCGATGGCAGCCTTGGCCTTGTCCTGCAGCGCCTTGGACAGCGGTGCGGACTTGGCGGCGTCAGCAGCGGTCTTCTGGCCCTCGTCGGAGACAACGTAGGACTCGAAGGCCTTGACCAGGTCGGCAACTTCCTTGGTCTCGTACGTCGTGCAAACAACGTGGTAAGAGACGAGGACTACCGGGTAGGCACCGGCAGCGGTGGTCTTGCGGTCCAGCTTGATGGCTACGTCGTTGGCTGCGCGGCCTTCGACGGGAGCGCCGGCTTCGACAGCCTTGGCAGCAGCCTCTGCGGAGATCTTGACGAATTCCTCGCCGACCTTGATGGACGCGGTGCCCAGCTTGCCGGAGACAGCGGAGTCGTCAGCGTAGGTCACGGCACCGGGGGTGTCGGTAACGGTCTTGACGACGCCGGAGGTGCCCTTGGCGTTCTCGCCCTGGAGGCTGGCGGGCCACACGCCTGCAGCCTTGTCGGTCCAGACCTCGGGAGCAGCAGCTGCCAGGTAGTCGGTGAAGTTGGTGGTGGTGCCCGAGTCGTCGGAGCGGTTCACGGGGGTGACCTTGAGGTCAGGCAGGGTAACGCCTTCGTTGAGGGCGGCGATCGCGGGATCGTTCCAGTTGGTGATCTGGCCGCGGAAGATCTTGGCGACCGTTGCTGCGTCGAGCTTCAGGTCGGTGACGCCGGGGACGTTGAAGGCGACAGCGATCGGGGAGATGTACACCGGGATGTTGATGGCGCCGTCGGGGCCGCACTTGGCCTTGGAGCTCTCCAGTTCCTCGTCCTTCAGGTAGGCGTCGGAACCGGCGAACTGGGCGGAGCCGTCGATGATGGCCTTGCGGCCTGCGCCGGAGCCGTCCGGGGAGTACTGAACGGTGGCGCCCTGGTTTGCGGCGGAGAAGCCGGCCTTCCAGGCGTCCATGGCTGCGCCGGTGGAGGAAGCGCCGATGCCGGTAAGGGTACCGGTGACGTTGGCGCCGGATGCAGCAGACTGGGTGCCGGCCGAGGTGCCGGTTGCGTTGTCTGAACCGCAGGCAGTGAGCGCCAGAGCGCCGGCTGCGATGACCGCGAGTGCCGCGTTGCGGCCGAAGTGAGTTGCCTTCACTTGGATGTGCCCCTTCCAGGGTTTCTTCGATGCGGGCCGAACGGAGATTTCGGCGTGCGCGAGCTAAGGACCTTTTCGTTCCTTTACTGAAGGTAAAGAGCGCAGGTAACGGGACCTGTTGTGGAAAGTGAACGGAAGGTGAACGACGGCGGACCATTGGGTTATGTGGCGCGCGCCACCTTGAGTGGGGCGCCCCGTCCCGTTCGGGTGCGGGCTGCGGCAAATAGACTGGAAGGCATGGCCGCCGTGAAGGGACTTTCCGCAAGCAAGAGATTCGTGCGGGCACGGTTCCGCACCGGCCTGGTCCGCAGCCGCACGTCCCTGGTCCCCGCGATCCAGATGACCGTGTGCGCGGTAGGCGCCTATGCCTTTGCTGAGTACGTCCTGGGCCACCAGGGTCCCCTGTTCGCGGCCACCTCGTCTCTGATTGCCCTTGGATTCTCCCGCGACCCGCGCCTGCGGCGGGTCATCGAAGTCGGCCTTGGCTGCACACTCGGCATCGTGGTTGGCGACCTGCTGCTCCACTGGCTGGGCGCCGGAATCTGGCAGGCCGCCGTCGTACTTCTTTTCTCCATCCTGCTGGCCAGGTTCCTGGACAGCGGCACCATCTTCACTACCCAGCTGGGACTTCAGTCGCTGCTGGTGGTGCTGCTGCCGGCGCCGGCCGGCGGGCCGTTCACACGCAGCCTGGATGCCGTGATCGGGGGCGTGTTTGCGCTCCTGGTGACCATCCTGGTGCCCAAGGATCCACGCCGCGAGCCGCGCAAGGATGTCCAGAAGATCCTGCATGAACTCTCGGAAGTGCTGCGCGAGTGCGCCAAGGCGATGATCGAAAGCGACTCCACGGCCGCCTGGCATGCCCTGATCCGCGGCCGTAATTGCCAGCCGCTGGTGGACCGGATGCGGCAGACGCTGCGGGCGTCCGGTGAGGTGGCCACGCTGGCTCCTGCGCACCGACGGCACCGGGATGAGCTGGCCAGCCTCGAGCATTCGCTGGAGTACATCGACCTGGCGCTCCGGAACAGCCGGGTCTTCGCCAGGCGATTGACCAGTGCCATCAACCACGCAGCCCTGTCCGATGAGGCGATCGACAGCATCGCCGAGGTCCTCCAGGAAACGGCCGCCGCCGTGGACGAACTCAATATCGGCCTGTCCGAGCAGAGTGAAGGGGCGCGGCGGGTGCACCTGAGGCGTGCCCGGACCGATCTGTCCGTGATCGCGTCCCGGCTGCACCCCAAGATGCTGGATGTCCAAAGGCTCGAGGGCGAAACCGTGGTCATGCTGTTCCGCCCGCTCATGGTGGATCTTTTGGAGGCCAGTGGCGTGGAGCCGGACGAAGCCCGGGCGGTACTGCCGCCGCTCTAGCGCCCTGCGTTTAGGGAAGCCCCGGCTTCATGGGGGAAAATGGGGCGATGACTCCCGCCGCCCCGACGCGTTTCCGCGCCGCACCCGCCCTCAGGCTGCGCCAGCAACCGCTGTTCCTGTGGGCAGGTGGTTTGCTGGTGGCAGGAGATGTGGTGTTCTGGCTGATGTTTGCCGCCGTCATGTCTGAGTCCGGCCTGGCCACTGCCGACGTTTCGGTGCACACCTTCGTGGTGGACTCGCGCACCGGTTGGGCTACGGCACTGTTCGCGTTGCTGTCCACCATCACCTCGCCGCCGTGGTTGTCCGTACTTACCGTTGCCGTGGCCGTCGGCTGGGCTCTGTGGAAGAAGGAAGTGTGGCGCCCGGCCATCCTGGCAGGTGCCATGGGATTGTCCGTGGTGCTGACCACTCTCGTCAAGCACGAAGCGGGGCGCTCCCGCCCGCCGTCCTCGGACTTCCTGATGGGCCCGGACGATGCCCTCTCCTTCCCCTCCGGCCACGTCATGGGCGTCTGCATCTTCGCCCTGGTCCTCACCTACCTGCTGGTCTCGCGTTCGGGCACACGGACGACGGCGGTCCTTGCCTTCGCCGCGGCCGCTTTGTTGTCCCTGGTGGTCGCCTTCAGCCGGATGTACCTGGGCTACCACTGGCTCACCGACGTGGTGGCATCCTTGGGTGTGGCACTGGGCGTGACGGGCATTGCCATTTTTGTGGACGCTGCACGGCACGGCAGGGCCCTTGAAACTGCTTGATCCAGGCCGTCATTCCGGCCGACTGACCAAGTAGCCGCCCCCGGCAACCTGAGTACAGGACGGGTGCCGGCGCCCCGGAATGCCTGAACTAATCGAGTACCAACTACTCGTGTACTGATTTTCGCCGGGCGGTTAACTGTTTCTTGGAAGAACGGTTAGCCCCAAGCATCGCCGGATTTCCACAGTCGCAACAACCGCATCGGTGGTCTCTTTGAGCCGATGCCCCGGCCGCCACCGCGCGGTCCGGCCCTTGACGAAGCCGGCGGCGACAGAGTCTTCTGAGACCGAGACTCTCCCCCCAGCCGCCGCCGGCTTCAAGGCCACGTTGCCGCTTCCGATCCCCTGGCACCTATCCTGTCAGTCCCCGCGGCTAACCTTGGATCCATGGCTTCAAAGACCTCCCGTGCTTCCAAGACCCCTGCCTACAAATGCTCCGAATGCGGCTGGACCGCCATCAAGTGGGTGGGCCGGTGCGGTGAGTGCCAGGCGTGGGGAACCGTTGAAGAGTACGGCGCCACTGTTGCGCGTACGACGGCGGCCGCTTCAGTCCTGGAGCCTGCCCGCCGGATCGCGGAGGTAGACGGGACCACGGCAGCGTTCCTGCCCACGGGCGTTGATGAGCTTGACCGCGTTCTGGGAGGAGGGCTGGTTCCTGGTGCCGTGATCCTGCTTGCCGGGGAACCCGGCGTCGGGAAATCCACCCTCCTGCTGGACGTCGCCGCCAAGTTTGCCCGCACGGGGCAGGACGTCCTGTACATCACCGGTGAGGAGTCAGCTGCCCAGGTCAAGCTCCGGGCGGAGCGGATCGATGCCGTGGCGCACACCCTCTACCTGTCCGCAGAGACGGACCTTGGGCAGGCCCTGGGCCAGGTGGAGAAGCTCGAACCCAAGCTGCTGATTGTTGATTCCGTGCAGACGCTGAGCAGCACGGAAGTGGAGGGCAGTGCCGGCGGCGTATCCCAGGTGCGCGAGGTTGCCGCTTCCATCATCGCCGCGGCCAAGCGCCGCAACATGACCACCCTGCTGGTAGGCCATGTCACCAAGGACGGCACCATTGCCGGCCCACGCCTGCTGGAGCACCTGGTGGATGTGGTGTGCCAGTTCGAGGGTGAGCGCCATTCCCGGTTGAGGCTGCTCCGCGCCGTCAAAAACCGGTACGGAGCAACGGACGACGTCGGGTGTTTCGACCTGAACGAGGCCGGAATCGAAGGCCTGGCCGACCCCAGCGGGCTGTTCGTTTCCCGGACCCGGGAGCCGGTGTCCGGCACCTGCATCACCGTCACCATGGAGGGTCGCCGCCCCCTGCTGGCCGAGGTCCAGTCACTCCTGGCGGAAAGCGCCAATGCCCAGCCACGGCGTGCCACCAGCGGACTGGAAAGCTCCCGGGTGGCCATGCTGCTGGCGGTCCTGCAGCAGCGGGCCGGGTGCATGCTCCATAAAGACGACTCCTATGTAGCCACCGTGGGAGGCGTCAAGCTCAGCGAACCTGCTACGGACCTCGCCGTGGCCCTGGCGGTCGCTTCGGCGAAGTCGCGGAAGGCACTCCCCCAGCGGCTCATTGCATTCGGCGAGGTGGGCCTGGCCGGAGAGGTACGGCCGGTGCCGGGGATCAACCAGCGCATCCAGGAGGCCCACCGGCTGGGCTTCACCCACGCGATTGTCCCAGCGAGTCCGGCCGGCGCAGGCGTCATTCCGGATGGTTTCTCTGTCAAGGAAGTCGGCCACCTGGCCGAGGCGCTGGAACTGCTGATCACTTAACCCTTTCGGGGTGTCGCAGGGCTGCCGCAAGGGCGTTCGGCAAGGATGGGACGCATGACCAAACGGACGGTGCTTATCGGGGGACGCTTTTTCTTTGGGATTCTGACGTTGGTGGCTGTGGCGACCCAGCTGGTGGTCCACATCAGCCTGAACTACGACGTCGGCAACTTCTTCAGCTACTTCACCAATCTCTCCAACATCTTCGCGGCGGTTGTGCTGCTGGTCAGCGGATACCGGGTGCTGGTAGGAAAGCGACCCAGCGAGGCTGACGACGTCACCAGGGGAACGGCAACCATCGCCATGGCCGTGGTGGGCATTGTCTTCGGCGCGCTGCTGGCCGGGGAAGACCTCGGCTCCATGGTCCCGTGGGTCAACTTCGTGGTGCATTACCTGATTCCCGTAGTCATGGTGGTGGACTGGCTTTTCCAGCCGCCGCGGGCCAAACTCCTGCTCCGGCACATCTGGTACTGGTTGATCTACCCCGTCGCCTATCTGACCTACAGCCTGGTCCGCGGGTCGATCGTGAACTGGTACCCGTACTGGTTCATCAACCCGGATCGCGCCGGCGGGTGGGGTGGCGTGGTGTTCTACGCCATCGCGATCGCCATCGGTTTCCTGGTGGTCAGCCTTGCCATGCTCTGGCTTGGCAACAAAATGAAGCGCAACGTGGACTACTGACCCCTCAAATGGCTCTGCCGGGCGCCGGCCGAAACCCACTTTTGGGAGCGCCTCGCTGATAACAAAATGGTCCACTTTGGGGCTTGCTGGTGCGGTTAACGGTGCCGGGAAGCCCTATCATGGTGCTAGTCGCCTTTGGGGCATTTTTGCTGCGCCCCTGAACGCGAAGAACCAGCTTGTCTGTGAGCCGTGGCTTGCACCTTCGAAAGGGAAAGACCGTATGGCCCGGAGCCCGGAAGAAACGCTCAAAGCGACCCTGGCCAGGGTCGCCCCCGGAACTCCCCTCCGTGACGGCCTTGAACGCATTCTCCGCGGCCGCACCGGCGCCCTGATCGTCCTCGGATACGACCGCACCATCGATTCCATCTGTTCCGGCGGCTTCGATATCGGCATCGAGTTTTCCCCCACCCGGCTCCGGGAGCTGGCCAAGATGGACGGCGCCATCATCTGCGACAAGGACGCCAGCAACATTGTCAGGGCTGCAGTGCAACTGGTGCCGGACGCAAGTATCGAAACCCAGGAATCGGGCACCCGCCACCGCACGGCCGAACGCGTGGCCATCCAGACCGGCGTCCCGGTGATCTCCGTGAGCCAGTCCATGCAGATCATCGCGCTGTACGTCAACGGCCTGCGCCACGTCCTGGAAGGCTCCGAGAAAGTCCTGGCCCGCGCCAACCAGGCCCTGGCCACGCTGGAGCGTTACAGCGCCAGGCTTGACCAGGTCACCAGCTCCCTCTCGGCATTGGAGATCGAGGCGCTGGTCACGGTTCGCGACGTCGCCGTCACGCTGCAGCGCCAGGAAATGGTCCGCCGCATTTCAGAGGAAATCGCCCAGTACGTGTTGGAACTCGGCGAAGACGGCCGTTTGCTGTCCCTGCAGCTGGAAGAGCTCACCATGGGCCGGGGCCCGGGCAGCGACATCATCATCCGCGACTACGCCGACCCCAACGCCACCCCCGAGGACATTGAGGAGTCCGTCCAGGCGCTTCTCAACCTCGGCCCCACGGAACTGATCGACCTGAGCCGGATCGCCCACATCATCGGCTTCGCCGGCGGCGTGGAACAACTCGACGCCGTGGTCCAGCCGCAGGGCTACCGACTGCTGTCCGGGCTGAAATCCGTACCCAAGGCTGTTGCAGACCGTTTGGTGGAGTATTTCGGCGGGCTCCAGAACCTGATGGCCGCCACCATCGACGACCTCATGACCGTGGATGGAATCGGCGATCAGCGCGCCCGCACAGTCCGCGAAGGCTTGAGCCGCATGGCTGAGGCCAGCCTTCTGGACCGGTTCCTTTAAGGCGGGATCCGCCGTCGTGCCTTCACGGAAGCGACCCGGCACGAGCTTAAGCGATCCGCGAGCCAAAGCGCCCCGGCGCGTGAACGTCAGTTGAGCTGGAAGACAGCCTTGGGGCTGGACTTGTTCCCGAGCCGCGCCTCGAACGTGTAGTAGGCGCCGCCCGCGCCGGGCTTGGCGTTGATCGCAGCGCAGCCTTCCAGGGTGCGGTTGCGCTGCCACGGGAAGTTGGCGGTTTCGCTCTTGCCGGGCTGGATGGTTTTGATGAGGTCCACGCCGCCGGTCTGGCAGTCCTTGGAGGAGAAGATCCGGTCCGCCCCGCTCATGACCAGGTACTCCATTTGGGAGGTGCCCACGTTGACTTCGCAGGGGGCCGAGCCGCCGTTGGTGATGGTCATGGTGAGCATGGGTTTCTCATCCGCGCCATAGGCAGCCTTATCGGTCTTGGCTGCGACGGTCATCAGGTTGAAGTCGCACACGGGGGTGGGTTTGGCCGACGGCGACGCTGAAGCGGCGGCCGTTGGCGCGGCGTCCTGGGTGGGGCCCTGGCTGGCCTCCGGCGTGCCCGTCGCCTGGGGTGCAGGGCTGCCGGCCAGCGCAGAACCGATGGCGACTACGCCGCCCACGAGGAGTGCCACCACCACCAGCAAGGCGCCGAACACCACGAGTCGTCGACGGCGGTACACGGCAGGGCTCGGACGTCGCCGGGCGCCGGGGCGGCTCTGTCCGCGGGCAGCGCCTTGCGCCGGCGCGGACTTGCGCACGGTGGACTGCTTACCCTGATTGGCCATGTTTCTAGGCTAGGCGCGCCGGGCTGGGCCAGCCCCGCCACCACGCCGCCGGGCGCCAAACCGGACGCATGTGACGTGTGCCATGCCGTACCCCGCGGGCACTGTCACGTCCCGCAGAAGGTCCTGTAGGGGCCGAAGTCGTCCGGAGCCGGCTCAGCGTAACGTTCCCGGCCGGGACGTTCGTCGAAGGGGGCGGTCACGTCGGTGAGCAACTGCCGGGCAGGTTCCATGTCGCCAGTGGTCGCAGCCGCGAGCGCCTCTTCAACAAGGTGGTTGCGGGGGATGTAGAGGGGGTTGACCTTGTCCATGGCATCGGCGTCGGGCTTCAGGGCCTGCCACCGCGCCAACCATTCGTCGAACGCGGGCAGGTCCAGCACCATGCCCCGCGCCGGTCCGGTATGTCCGCGGGCTGCTTTGCCGAGATTCCGGAAGAAGGAGGTGTAATCCGCCCGTGCTTCCTGGACCAGTTTGAGCAGGTCATCCACAAGGGGCGAGGCCTGATCGTCATCAAGGTCCGGCAGTCCCATCTTGGCCTTCATGCCGGAAAACCACGCGGCACTGTACTGCGTGCGGAACCCGTTGAGGGCCTGCACTGCCAGTTCCACGGCCTTGTCCTGGTCGTCGTGGATGAGGACTGCCAGCGATTCGGCGAACCGGGCCAGGTTCCACTCGGCCACCACCGGCTGGTTGCGGTAGGCGTATCGTCCGGATTCGTCGATTGAGCTGTAGACGGCGCCCGGATCAAAGCCTTCCATGAAGGCGCAGGGGCCGTAGTCGATGGTTTCACCGGAGATGGTCATGTTGTCCGTGTTCATGACACCGTGGACGAAGCCCACCAGCATCCACTGGGCCAGCAGCCTGGCCTGGACGGCGATGACCCCTTCGAGCAGGGCCAGGTACGGATTCGGTTCCTCCGCCGCCGAAGGGTGGTGGCGGGCGATCGCGTGGTCGGCCAGGCGACGCAGCAGGTCCAGGTTGTTGGTGTTCCTGGCGTACTGGAAGCTGCCGACGCGCAGGTGGCTGCCGGCAACCCGGGCCAGGACGGCACCGGGCAGGAGCGACTCACGCTGCACCTGCCGTCCCGTGGCCACGACGGCCAGCGACCTGGTGGTGGGAATCCCCAGGGCATGCATCGATTCGCTGAGGAGGTACTCGCGGAGCATGGGTCCCACCACGGCCTGCCCATCACCATTGCGGGCAAACGGAGTGCGGCCGGACCCCTTCAAGTGGAGGTCACGCAGGCCGCCGTCTGAGTCGACCTCGCCCAGCAGGAGGGCACGGCCGTCACCCAGCCGGGGCGAATACCAGCCGAACTGGTGCCCGGAGTAGGCCTGGGCTACCGGCGTGGCGCCTTCCGGGACATGGTTGCCGGTGAGGAACCGTACCCCTTCGGGGCTGCGGAGGTATTCCGGGTCCAGGCCGAGCTCAACGGCAAGGGCGTCGTTGAGGACCAGAAGCTGCGGTTCCGGGGCGTCCTCGGCCTGCCACGGAATGGCCATCTCCTGGAGTTCGCGGGCAAACCGCCCCTGAAGCGTGATGGTTGAATGCGCAATGCCACTCATCGAACAAGTTTACCTTCTGCTCCCGCGGAACAACCGGCCGGCGGGGTAGCAGCACGGCCTGCCGGACCGTGACCTTCCACTACAGTTGATGTCAGCCAACACCGTTCCGCACCGGCGGACCACGCCATCCAGAACAGGGATTCCCAGCACGCATGACGCTTCCGGGCACCGACGAACTCGCCGGCCTGCACCAGGCCCTGGACCACTGGTTCACGCAGGCAGCCAGGGATTTGCCATGGCGCGACCCGGACTGCGGCCCGTGGGGAATCCTGGTCAGTGAGGTCATGCTGCAGCAGACCCCGGTGGTCCGGGTGTTGCCCGTCTGGCGGGACTGGATGGAGCGCTGGCCCTCCCCTGCCGACCTCGCCAACGAACCGTCGGGAGAAGCGGTGCGGCATTGGGGGCGGTTGGGGTATCCCCGCCGGGCTTTGCGCCTCCATGCCGCTGCCGTGGCCATCCGGGACATTCACGATGGCAAGGTACCCGATACCTACGCCGAACTCCTGGGCCTGCCAGGGGTCGGCAGTTACACAGCTGCCGCCGTCGCCTCCTTTGCGTTCGGCCGCCGCGAGACCGTGGTGGACACCAACATCCGCCGCGTCCACGCCAGGCTTTTCATGGGCACAGCGCTGCCGGCCCCTGCCCTGACGGCCGCCGAGATGAAGCTGGCGGTTGCTGCCCTTCCGGAGGACCGGCAGCTGTCCGTCCGGTGGAACGCGTCCGTTATGGAGTTGGGCGCCACGGTTTGCACGGCACGCAGCCCCAAATGTGCCGACTGTCCTGTCCGCGCACGGTGCGCCTGGTTGGCGGCAGGCGAGCCTCCGCCGTCGTACACCCCCAAGGGTCAGGCCTGGCACGGCACCGACCGGCAGGTCCGCGGTGCCGTGATGGCCGTACTGCGCGAGGCCGCCGCGCCGGTTCCGCGTGAGTTGTTCGAGCGGGAGCCGGCGGACCTCGGATTCGGACCGTCCGGCGTCGGGGTTCCCCTGGCGGCGCTACACCGGCTCAATACTGCTCCGGAGCAGCTCGAGCGGGCACTGGACGGCCTGCTCCAGGACGGTTTGGCTGAAATGCACGACGGCGGGCTGCGGCTTCCAGCCTGACCGGCCGGGTGTCGCTTTGGCCACAGAGCGGGACGACGGGTAACAATGCGGGCGCTGTTCCGCGGATACCGGATCCCCCCGGGCGTCGCCGGGCCTACCCTGAAGCATGGGGAAAACCGCACTGGCGTTGACCTTGGCCGGAACGGCGGCGCTGCTGCCCGGCTGTCTGGAGGAACCCGTGGCGTGCCCCGCCGTAGGGCAGGTTCCCGGGGTTTCAATCACGGTGGCTGCCAGCTACGCGCCCTCGGTGGATTCCTTGACCATGAAAGCCTGCCAGGACGGGACGTGCACACAGGAAGAGCTTGTCCTGCACCCCGGGGCCGTGGCTGTGGACCAGGGATGCACGCCGGAGGGTACGTGCTCGGCCACGACATCGCCCGACGGCACTTTGCAAGGGTCCCTCATGCTTCCTGTGCTCACGGAGTCACCGCTGGAGGCGACTGTTTCCGGAACGGCCCCGGACGGAGCGTCCCTCCCTGTCAGGAGCCTGACGTTCACGCCCAAGGGTGAATATCCCTTCGGTGAGCAGTGCGGGCGGTTTATCACCGCGCATGTGCTGCTGGACGCCGCTGGCCTGAGGCAGGACTAACCAATTTTGTTGGGGGCTGCCGCATAACCGGGCCGGAAACGGGTACGCGTGCATTCATCACCATGTGGATCCACGCTGGAGGTCTCCCGTGCCTTTGTCCGAACATGAGCGACGGGTTCTGCAGAACGTCGAACGTGAACTTTTCATAGAAGACCCCGCTTTGGCCCGACGGCTTGAATCGGGCCGGGCCGAAGACGGCCATGTCCCGCGGCGGACGTTGGGCCTGGTTGCCTTGGCGGCAGGTGTCCTGTTCTTCCTGCTGGGGCTGCTGGAGAACCTCGCGGCGGTGGGCTGGCTCGGATTCCTGGTGGCGGGGCTGGCGTTGGTCGACTTGTGGACGCACCGGAGAGAAGGGCGGGGCAGGAGGGGCAGATAGGCGATTCCCAAGGGGATGTATCGCGTTCAGACTTGCCCGGGAGGCAACTCCCTGCTCTGCCCCTCTTGTCAATCGACTACCCGCCGTCCCAGCCGGGAGTATACGTCCGGTCGCTTTGAGCGAAGGTACAGCGCGTAGACGATGCCGCCGATGAACAGAGCGAACGTGAATGACATAAAGATGACGGTCAGAACGGCCGATCCGCCAATCAACTCAGGGTAATTGGTGATGGCCAGCCACGTAATGGCACCGAGGAACAGCACACTGATCAAGGGGGCCACGATCGTCTTCCAGACAGACCCCGGAGTGGTACCGCGGCGGCGGGCAAAGTAGACCAGGACAGCCCCGCTGGTGATAAACATCAGGAGCAATACAGCAAAGGTGCCACTGCCGCTGGCAATCGGATAGAGGACCTCCGGAGCAACCCCCAGAACGGTGAAGAGCACCGTTGCCGCCGCCCAGACCAAACCAACAGCAAGCGCAGATACGTATGGAGACCTATGGCGCGGATGGACACGGCCCAGGATTGAGGGCAACGCATGGTCCTGCGCCAGCGAGAAACTGTACCGGGCCGAGATGTTCTGGATGGACAGCATGCAGGCCAGAACCGAGGTGATCAGCAGAACCATGGCAATATCGGCGAAGATCCTTCCCGCCAGGGCCGCCGCGGCATCATTGAAGAGATTGACGGTGTTCTCTTGGGCAGCGGTCTGGATATTGTCAGCTCCAAGGAAGGCTATGTATGCCCATGCCGCCACCGCATAAAAGATTCCGATTCCCACCACGGCAATGTATGTTGCCCGGCCGATGGTCTTGTCGGGGTTCTTGACCTCATCGCGGTAGATGACCGTCGCTTCAAAACCAAAGAAATTGCCCACAGCAAAAAGCAACGCCAAACCAAGCGAAGCATCCGTGACCGACGGCAGGGCGAAGCCGGCGGTTTGCACTGCCTCCAGGCCGCTGGCGGAGAACGACACCAGATCGAAGACCACGATGACGGCAACTTCGAGGAGCATCACGATCGTGAGGACCTTGGCGGAGAGGTCGATCCGGTGATAAGCCAGAATGGTCGTCACCGCAGTGATACCCAGCGCGTACCAGTACCAGGCAATCTCCGGACCACCCAGCGTGTTCACCACGAAGCCCTGGAGCGTGACGCCGAAGAACGACGGGGCGAAGAAGCCGATGAAGATGTAGCCGAAGAGTGCGAGCAGCGCGCCGCCAAGGCCCGCCGGTTTGCCGAGGCCCTCCGTCACGAATGAATAGAATCCTCCGGCGCCTTTGACGCTGCGGCTCATCTTCACAAAGCCAACGGAAAAGATCAGCAGCATCAACGTCACCAGCAGGTAGATCGCCGGGGCGGTCTTTCCGCTGAACATCAGCAACACCGGCAAGGTTCCGGCTACCGTTGCCAGCGGCGAGGAGAACGCAAGCACATTCATGACGAGCTCACCAACTCCCATGTTGCCACTGAGCTTGTTCGTCCGGACCTGGCGCGCCAACCCAGGTGTGTCTGTTGCGGTGTTGTTCATGTAATCCTCATCACTGGATATTGCGTGCCGGATCACACTATCCGGGCGGCAATTGGGGAACATGTGCCATGTTGGGACACCACCGCCCTGGAAGTCGATGCCGGCGGCAAAGGGCGGTTGACCTAAGTCGGGACTCCGGAGCCGATCTCGAGAATGGAACGTGAAAGCGCCACTGTGCGGTCCACCAGGACCTGCAACTCCGGCTCGCCGCCGTTCCAGGCCGCCCATCGTCCCGCACCGTCAAGGAGCGTAAGAATAACGTGGGCAGTCTGGCGGGAGAGCGGGTATCCCATGTCCTGCGCCGACGCGACAAACATGGCTTCGCGCAAGCGCAACCAGGCGGAAATTTCTTGCCGGACTTCCTCGCTGAAGAACCGGGACACCTTGTCCGTAGCGACCAGCAGATCCCCGAGATCGGCCTCAAGGCCCCTTAGGTGCTGGACCAGGTGAAAGCGGACCAAAGCTGCCCAGTACTCTTCCGGACCAGCAGTAGCCTGCACGGCCGCCAGGAGTCCGAGGGCAAACCTCCGCCTGAACCCCAGAAGGACCTCAGCCACGATTTCCTCACGTCCACCCGGAAAGCTTGAGTAGAGGCTTGGTGCTTTGAGGCCCAGTTCACGGCTCAAGGTGCGCATCGTCACGGATTCGAAACCATGCGCCCCGGCAAGTCGGAGGAAGGCTGTAACGATCCGCTGCTGGGAGGTCGTCAGTAGGGGCCTGCCGCGGTCGGAAAGAAATTCTGCCAGGGCCGCGGTGGCCTGATCACGCGACGAATAGTTCAATGCCATCCTCGGCCTGCTGGTGAAACCATCTCCCACTCTAGCGAACGATCGTTAGTAAGGTAAAGGACTGCCGCGCCGTAGCCACAAAGAATCTCCCATCCGGAGATCCGGCAGGGAAGTGAGGAATCCGGCGCCCACGCGTCCCACGACGAGTTCGTCCGAGTAGCTGCTGCGGCTGGTCAGCGTCACTCCAGGGCGGGACAGGGTGAGCGAGCCTTGGGGGACCAGTTTGGCGGGTCGGCTCCCTTGCGCGGATTGGTGCCAGTCCCCGGCCCAGGGTACTTCGAGCAACGCCGAGGCTCCTGGGGAGGCGAACGTCCTGACCTTGTGTTTTGTGCGGCACAATCGCCGGATCAAGCTACGTTCCGGCACGTTCAGGAGCAAGCAGGCCACTGCCAGATCCGGACCATCAAAAATGGCAGGCACACTGTGCGTCATGGCGGAAAAGTCACCGCGGGCATAGGAAACCTTGGAAAAAGCGGCCACCAGCACGGCGCTGAGCCCTTTCAGATCAACGGCTCCGGCAACGTAATCCACAATGACGCCGTCACGGAGGCCGCGGATGTCCGTGATGCCGTCGAAATCCAAGGACTTCACCGCTTCGATAAACGGAGCAATCCATGGCCCGCAGCCAGCAGGCTGTGGAAGTTCCACCAGGAGGGTGCCAGGCCTGCATGAAAGGATCGTGGGTGCATAACCAGCCATCTTCACCTCCACCAAGGGCTAAGGAAGCGGACCGCAACGCCTGGAACAGTGCCGGCTCCAAGCGCTGCGGCCCGCGGTCTTCAGGAGGGGTTACGCCCCCGGGTACGGCCAGGGCGTGGCGTCGCTGATGTCGCGCCCTTCGACCATGTCTTTAAGAAGCCGGTGAACGTTGCGGCCGGACCGCTTCATCTGGTGGTCGCTCCGCTCCCCAAGTTCAGTCTCGTTAATATGTGCTGAGGCCCGCAGCCATTCAACATGCCGTCCTTGGGCGAGCTTCCTGTTCATCATCGGAATCAACTCTCAAAAACTAGTGGTGCCTTTTGGTCTTTCCAGAATCCAACTTTTGAGGTGCCGCTGATCGTGTCAGTTTGGGACACGGTGATCAGAAGAGGTCCGGTTGTCACCGGGAGCGGGCAGGATTTCCTCCTACTCCGTCCCACCGGATGGACCGGGATCCAGGGCAATGGCCAAGTGCTTGCTGGAAAGCTCCGGGTCGATCTGCGAAACCTGCATGGCGCAGCTGAACCCGTCCGTGAGGACCAGGGCATCCGACGCGCCCGCGAGCGCCGGAACGATGGAGTGCCCGGCAACCTTCATGGACATGTCAAAGTGTTCGGCTTCAAAACCGAAGTTGCCTGCCACGCCGCAGCATGAGGAGGATTCCACGAGCTGCGGCACCCCCCAGGCTTCGAGGACGCGTTTCTGGGCGCCGGAACCGAATACGGCGTGCTCGTGGCAATGGGTTTGCAGCACTGCCGTGACGGGCGGTTGGGCAGTGGGTTTCCAGCCACGATTTATGGCCTCATCCACTGCGACAGAGAACGAGCGGACCCGGTCCGCAACCCTCGATGCCGCCGCACCACCCACCAACTTTGGTCCTTCGTCGCGAATGGTGGCGGCACAGCTGGGTTCCAGGACCACGATGTCGCGGTCTGTGCCGTCGTCGAGCTTTTCGATCAACTGGGCCAGCCGCCGGCGGGCACCATCACGCTGCCCGGTTGAGATCCAGGTCAGGCCACAGCAGGCATCCGGGGTACAGCCCACGGAACTGCCGGAGTCGCGGAGCACACGGGCGGCGGCGGGAACGACTTCGGGACGGAAAGCGCGGGTGAAGCTGTCGATGAACAGCAACGCATCGGCACCGTCCGTGAAGCCGGCCTCCTGTATGCGTTGCCGGATGCGGCCCCGCTGGGCGAAGTCCGGGAGCCGACGCCGGGCGCTGACACCCAACCATTCGCCCACCAGGCGGAACGGACGGAATCCGGACCCCAGGTTGGCGAGGGCCGCTATGCGGGTCAGCAACGGCAGCCAACGGGGCAGCCAGCCGATGGAGTAGTGCGTGAAGGGGCGGATCCTGCCTTTGTAGTGTTCGTCTACCAGCTGCGATTTGGCTTCGGCGATATCCACGCCGGTGGGACAGTCGGCGGAGCACGCTTTACAGGACAGGCAAAGGTCCAGGGCTTCCCGGACTTCCGGGCTGGACCAACCGTTGTGGCTGGTTCCCTTGCTCCGCGTCAGTTCCTGGAGGACGCGGGCACGGCCCCTCGTGGAATCCTTCTCGTCTTTGGTGGCGCGGTAGCTGGGGCACATGAACCCACCGGTCGTCGCCCGGCAGCGTCCCACGCCGATGCACGCGTGGGTATTTCCTACGAAGGGGCTCACCACCGGCAGCAGCTGCCGGCTTTCAGTGGAAGGCAGGACGGCGGCACCTGCCACTGCGTGCAACCCGCCGTGGTCGGGGCCCGGCAAGGGAACCCCTTCCAAGGCAAGCGAGGCAGCAAAGGGCTTCGGGTCCACGATGATGCCCGGATTGAGGATTCCCGCAGGATCCCACAGGTTTTTGAATGCCTTGAAGATGCCCACCATCGAGGAGGAATACATGACATCCAACAGCTCACTGCGCGCCCGTCCGTCGCCGTGTTCCCCGGATAGTGAACCTCCATGGGACACCACCAGCTTGGCCGCTTCGCGGGTGAAGTCGCTGAAGGTCGTCCGGCCTTCGTCACTGCGGAGATCGTAATCAAGGCGCATGTGCACGCAGCCTGCGCCGAAGTGTCCATACATGAAGGCTGTGTAACCGTATTTTTTCACCAGTGGCAGCAGCTCCGCGAGGTAGTCTGCCAAGCGCTCCGGGGCTACCGCTGAATCTTCCCAACCCGGCCACGTCTGGATCCCGTCGATTCGCCGGGATGAAAGCCCGGCTCCGTCCTCGCGGACCCTCCAGAGCTTGGCGCGTTCCGAGGGCTCCGTCACTATGGCGTGGTCGATAACACGGCCGTCGGCGGCGAGTTTCTCCAGCAGACGTTCGCAGTCTGACGCCGCTTGACCGATGCTGTCTGCGGAGAATTCGACCATCAGGAAGGCGTTGCCCTCGGGAAGGGAGTCGACGCTGGCGGAGCCGCGGCGGTGCCGCATGATGTCCACGATCGAAGCGTCCAGGCCTTCGATGGCACTCGGCTTCGCGGCGAGGATGGTCATCACGTCGCGGGCCGAGTCAATGGTGTTGGCGTAACCGAGGCAAAGCAGGGCGGTGGTGCGCGGCTTGGGGACCAATCCCACCCTGGCCCGCACCACTATGGCACAGGTTCCCTCGCTGCCGGCAAGGGCGGCCGCGACGTCAAAGCCGTACTCAGGCAGGAGGTGTCCCACATGATATCCGGACACCTGGCGGGGAATGGACTGGAGTTCTACGCGTAGGGGCGCCAGGTTGGCCTGGGCGAGTTCCTTCAGCCCGTCCATGAGCTCACCGGCCCGGGTCACCGAGTGTTTGTCCGTGGCATCCACAGCCTGCAGGAAGTCCTTGCCGGCGCGCAGGTAGGCGCCGTCAGCTGTGACCAGTTCCAGTTCCTTGACGTGGTGCGTCATGCGTCCGTAAGCCACTGAATGATTGCCGCAGGCGTCGTTGCCAATGGAGCCGCCGATCGTGGCGCGTGTCAGTGATGACGGATCCGGGGCGAACGTCAGCCTGCCTTCGCTGGCCCTTTCAACGTAGGAACGCAATTCACCCAGCACCACTCCGGCGTCCACCCATACGGTGCCGTGATCGGCGTCGAGCGTTCCCACGGACGTCATTCGGCGCGAGAGATCGACGACGAGCCCCTCGCCTATCGCGTTGCCGGCCATTGATGTTCCGCCGCCGCGAGCGGTGGTGGGCACGCCGGAGGCGGAGCATGCGCGCATGACTGCACGGACCTCGTCCACATTCTGCGGGAAGGCGACAGCGGACGGACGCACGCGATAGTTCGATGCGTCATAGGAGTACTCGGAGAGCCTTCGCGGAGTCTCCTCCACCTCGATGCCCGCGTCCCGAAGTTCGTTCAAAAGGACTGCGACGTCGTTCTTGGGCATGCTTACGTTCTCCATTTCTGTGGTTCCACGGCAGTGTAGGCAGGCGGGGGTGGTGCCGCAGTGTGCCAAAACAGAACGGGCGCAGCGGATCTCTCCGCTGCGCCCTTGTCTGCTTGGGTTTTTACTTCAGGAACTCGGACAGGTTGTCCTTGGTGATCAACGTGAACGGCAGCGTGTACCGGTTCTCCGCTTTGCCGCCATTGAGGAAGTCTGTGACGACCTCGACCGCCTTGACGCCCTGACCGGCAGAATCCTGGCGAACAGTTGCCGACATGGTGCCAGCTTTGATGTTCTGCAGCGCAGGCTCGGTGCCGTCGACGCCCACCACTGCCTTGAACTCGGCAGTACGGCCCGCATCGGTGATTGCGGAGGCGGCGCCAATGGCCATCTCGTCGTTGTTGGCCACTACGGCGTCAATCTCACCCTTGCCAAAGCGCTGCAGGGTGTCTTCCATGTTGCGCTTGGCCTCGTCACGGCTGCCCTTCGCCTGGAATTCAGCGACAACCTTGAAGTTCTTGTTGATCTTGCTGTCGAAGCCCTTCTTGCGACGGTCGGTCCAGGACGCGCCATAAATGCCGGCTGCGAAGACGATGTCGCCGCCTTCAGGCATCGTTTTGTTCAGGTACTCTGCCTGCATTTCACCGGCCACAGTGTCGTCAACACCGATGTAGCTCTTGTAGGCCACGTCTGCACCTTCTGCGAATTCGGTGGAGAGGATGAACAACGGGATGTTGGCCTCAATGACGCGCTTGGCGGCGTTCTGGCTGCCTTCGCCGTCCAACGGTTGCAGGATGACGGCGTCAACCTGACGGGTGAGCAGGTCCTCCACCTGGTTGAGTTCGCTGCCAACGTCCTTCTTGGAGTCGGTGATGTTGAGCTTGACGCCCTTCTCGTCGGCAGCCTTCTTCATGGCGTCCGTCATGTGTGCCAGATCCGGGTCCTGCAGGTCAAGGACCACAACGCCGATGTTGTAGCTCTTGGCTGCCCCCTCGGAACTGCTGGCATTGGTGCTGCCTGCGCACCCGGTGAGTGTCAGGGCGCCGGCGGCCAACATGGCGGTGGCTGCGGCGAGCTTCTGTCGCATTCCCATGGTTGTTCCTTTCAGTGGTTCTTGATGCTGGGGAGATGTGTTGCTGGGTTGGTGGGGCCCAAGGGGTTGTGGGCCCCCGGACGCTGGTTCAGTCCGACTTCCAGCGGTTCAGGAGGACTGCAAGCACGAGGATTACGCCTTGCACACCTTGCTGGAAGTAAGAGGAGACGCCCATCAGGTTCATGCCGTTCATCACGACGCCCAGCAGGAGGACGCCGATGACGGTTCCGCGGATGGTGCCGACGCCGCCGAAGAGGCTCGTGCCGCCGATCACGACCGCTGCAATGACCTGGAGCTCGTAGCCGGTGCCGGCCACGGGGGCAGCGCCGTCGAGACGGGCAGTGAGGACCAAGCCTCCCAGGGCCGCGGTGACGCCACCGATCAGGTAGACGGTGAACAGCACCCTGCCTGTGGAGATACCGACCTTCTTGGCCGACTCCTCATTGCCGCCCACGGCGTAAACGTGGGAACCGAATTTGGTGCGGCTAAGGACAAACTCGCAGATGACGGCCGCGATCAGGAACACGATGACCGGGACCGGGATCGGTCCGACGAACCCGGACCCGAGCCACTCAGCGGGTCCGCTGAGTCCCGAGACGACCTGGCCATCCGTCACCACCAGTGCTGCGGTGCGGGCGATCGCCATGGTGGCCAACGTCGCCAGGAAGGGAAGGATGGCACCCCAAACCACCATCGCTGCGCTAAGGAATCCCACCAGGAGGCCCACTGCCAGGCCGGCTATCAGGGGTATCCAGAATGCCCCGCCGCTTGCTGGTGCCATAATGGCGAACACCATGCCGGCCAGGCCCACAATGGAGCCGACCGACAGATCAATGCCGGCGGTAATCATGACGAAAGTCATTCCAAGCGCGATCAGGCCAATGATGGAGGACTGCCGGACCACGTTGACCAGGTTGTTCACCGTCAGGAAGTTCGGGGCGGCAACCGCGAGGAAAATGATAATGAGTGCGAAGAAGATCAGGATGCCGTAATCGCCGACGAACCTCTTGACCTTGGTGGACAGGTCACCGTCTTTCAGATCAGCCGGACCCAACTTAGTCTTCAGGCTTTCCATGGTGAGGCTCATGAGTTGCTCCCGTTGATTGTTGTTCCGCGGGCAGCCATGGCGTCCACTACAGGCAGGGACGAGGTGCTGCCGATCTTCCGCCGCTTGTCAGGTATGCCGTCCCCGTTATCGATGTAGTCGTCCAGGGTCCCGTGGGAAATAAGGTGGGCTACCTGGGCTTCGGTGACGTCCCCAACGTGGAAGCGACCCACCACCTGTCCCTGCCGCATCACGGCGAACCTGTCAGCCACGGCAAACGCCTCGTCGAGGCGGTGCGTGATGATAATGACGGCAATGCCCAGGTCTTTGAGTCGCTGGGTGACTTCAATGAGCTTGTCCACCTTGGCCACGGACAGGTTTGCCGTGGGCTCATCCATGATGATCAAGCGTGCATCGAAGGCCAGGGCGCGTCCGATCGCGACGGCCTGCCTTTGGCCGCCGGAGAGCCGTTTGACCTTGAGCCGGGGGTTGATGGGGATGTCCAGGCGGTCCAGTACGCGCTTGGTTTCCGCTTCCATCTTCTTACGGTCGATGATCCGCACCAAGGGGCCAAGGAGGTTCTTCTGCGGTTCCCGTCCCAGGAATACATTGGTCCGGACATCGAGGTTGTCTGCCAGGGCGAAGTCCTGGTAGACCATCTCGACGCCTTGGTCGCGGGACGCTGACGGTGTGGGAAACTCCGTTTTCTTTCCGTCCAGCTCTATCGAGCCCCGGTCCGGCTGGTAGACACCGGTGAGGACTTTCATGAGCGTGGATTTGCCGGCAGCGTTATCGCCAAGGAGCGCAAAGGTCTCGCCTGGCATGACATCGATGCTGACGCCCCGCAAGGCGGACACCGCCCCGAATGTCTTGTGAATGTCTTTTAGTGCGACCAGCGGAGGGGTCGCAGGTGGTGCATCGGTCATCTCGTCCTCGTTTGATTGGGCCATGTAATGAACCGGTGAAACGCCTCCGGCGAGGATCAACCAAACAACGTTGTTTGATTCTGCAGATGATAGGAGCGGTTTTTAAAAAGCCCCGTCACTGCGTGACCTCCGCCACAATGTTTCACTTACTTGAACTTTGACGGACGGGATGATGGGGCATTTGTGCCAATTTGGAACACGGCTCTGAATCGATTCATTCCAGCAGGTCAATTCCTGGAGAATCGACCGGGCAACACCTGTTCCTTAAACGGCAAAACCCGGCCCCGGGCATGGACGGTTGCGAAAGCATCCATGCCCGGGCCGGGCATCAAGGGGTCCTAGGCGGACAGATCCACGGCGATCGCAACCCCGGTCCTGGCCGACCTCTCCGCGGCATCCGCAAGAATCAGGGCGGCCCGGCCGTCCTCGAAACCGGGATTCCGGTAAGGCAGGCCGCGGACGGCGCGAAGGAACTCAGCGACCTCGAGCCGGTACGCCTCCGCATAACGCTCCAGGAAGAAGTTTTGGTACGGTGCGATCCCCTCCACGGTTCTGGAACCCCAGTGCCGGACAAGGTTGTCATTCTTGTTTGATACGTGGAGCAGGCCGGTGGAGCCGAAGGCCTCTATGCGCTGGTCATAACCAAAGACGGAATGCCGCGAGTTCAGGATGGTCACAAGTTCACCCGTGGATCCCCTGAGGGTAACCACGGTCGAGTCGAAATCATCAGCCTGCCGGATAGCGTCGCTGAACACATTGGCGCCCCGGGCCGATACCTCCACGATGTCCGGAATGAAATAGCGGGCCATATCCAGGTCATGGATGGTCATGTCCCGGAAGATCCCACCGGACTGGGGAAGGTATGCTGCGGGCGGCTCACCTGGGTCCCGGCTGGTGATAATCAGCTGTTCCAAGGTTCCGATCTCGTTGGCAGCCACACGCCGTTTCAACTCCACGAAGTGTCTGTCGAAGCGCTTGTTGAAACCCAGGGCTATGGGAACATCAGCGGCCGCCGCCTTTGCCCGGAGCGCGTCAACACGCGAAATCTCCAGGTCGATGGGCTTTTCGCACAGCACCGGAATGCCTGCGTCGATGGATTGCTCCATCAGGTCCACGTGCGTGGCCGTTGGAGAGGCAACGATAACGGCGTCGACCTCCCCTGAGGCGAAGACCTCCGCAGGATCGTCGCTCACACGGCCACCAAACTCAGCCGCCGTTCGCTTCGCTCCCTCCACGAAGGGGTCGCAGACCCACGTGAGGATGGCTTCGTCCAGGGTTGCCAAACTCATGGCGTGTACTTGACCGATCCTGCCGGTCCCGAACAGGCCAACTCTGATCTGTTGCGTCATTGCAGATCTCCAGGATATTCAAAAGGAAAGGAATTTCAGTCGACTTTTTGCCGACCCAAACGCGCATAAACATCCGGCCGCTTTGAGCGCAGGAAGAATGCATAGATCATTCCACCGATAAACAAGGCGAAGGTGAAAGTCATGAAAATAACCGTCATGATTGCCGAACCTCCGATGAGTTCGGGATAGTTCGCAATTGCCAGATAGGTAATGAGGCCGAGGAACAGCACACTGACAATGGGGGCAATGATGGACTTCCATACCGACTCCGGGGCGAAACCACGTCGGCGGACAAAGTAGACCAGCACGGCAAAGCTCGTGATGAACATCAGGAGCAACACGGAGAAGGTACCGCTGCCGCTGGCGATCGGATACAAAGCCTCCGGGGCAACCCCCAACAGGGTGAAGACCACGGTGGCCACCGCCCACAGCAGACCCACTGCCAGCGCTGACACGTACGGCGACTTGTGCCGCGGGTGCACCCTGCCCAAGGCCTTGGGCAGGGCTCCGTCAGCCGCCAGCGAGAAGCTGTACCGTGCGGCAATGTTCTGGATCGAGAGCATGGAAGCCAGGATCGAGGTGATGAGCAGAACCACTCCGATGTCAGCGAAAATCTTGCCCACCAAGGCAGTAGCCCCATCGTTGAAGAGGTTCACTGTGTTGGCTTTGGCAGCTTCCTGCACGTTGTCTGCGCCCAGGAATGCCGTGTAAGCCCAGGCTGCCACCGCGTAGAACAGGCCGATTCCAACCACGGCCAGGTAGGTAGCCCTGGGGATGGTGCGGTCGGGATTCTTCACCTCGTCGCGGTAGATGACCGTCGCTTCGAACCCGAAGAAGTTACCGACGGCGAACAGCAGCGCGAGGCCCAAACCGGCGTCGGTAATCCACGGCATGGAAAAGCCAACACCCTGGGAGGCGTCTCCTGCGGCAAACGCGGCAACGTCGAAAATGATGACAACGGCAGACTCAAGCAGCATCACCACCGTGAGGACCTTGGCGGAAAGGTCGATCCGGTTGTATGCCAGCACAGTGGTGATGGCTATGATGCCCAGCCCGTACCAGTACCAAGGGATGTCCGGTCCGTTAAGCGTGTTCACCACGAAACTCTGCAGGGTCAGGGCGAACAGGGAGGGGGCAAAGAATCCGATGAACACGTACCCGACAAGCGCCAGCAGCGCCCCGCCCAGGCCCGCCGGCTTGCCCAGCCCGGCCGTGACGAAGGAGTAGAAGCCACCGGGGGCCTCGACGCTCCGACTCATCTTGACGAATCCCACCGAGAAAATCAGGAGCATCAGGGTCACCAGGAGGTATATCCCTGGAGCCGTGTGGCCGCTGAAAAGGAGCATCACGGGCAAGGTGCCTGCGACGGTGGTCAGCGGGGAGGAAAACGCAAGCACGTTCATCACGAGCTCGCCCACCCCCATGTTGCCGCTGAGCTTGTTTTCCTGGGTTTGGGTGGGCGTTATCGGCTTCCCCTTTGTTGAGCTTGACATGTAATCCTCGTCACGAAAGTACTAGTGCTGAATCACACTATCGACGCGGATCGTGGCAGCACTGTACCAGCTTGGGACACGGTATTTGGAGCACTTCCGCCAAGCTTTTGAGGTCCACAACGTCGTTGAGGGGCTGGCCTGCCTTCCACTGCTGAAGGTTCCGCGCAAAGCAGTCCACTACCCGCCCACGCCACCCGATCAGGTCGCCGGAGGCGTGCGGGGAAACCAGGATGTTGTTGCGGCTCCACAACGGATTTTCGGCCGCCAACGGTTCATTCTCAAAAACATCCAAGGCTGCTGCACCGACGTGTCCGGCATCAATGGCATCGAGCAGATCCTGCTCCACCACCACGGCCCCACGGCCCACGTTGACCAGCCGGGCGCCCGGACGCATCTTGTCGAACCGGGCAGCGTTGAACAGGCCCCTTGTCTCCTCGGTCAGCGGAACCGTCAACACCACGTCCTGCACCTCACCGAGCACCACATCCAACTCATCGAAGGAGGCGATGGCCCCCAACTGTTCGTCCTCGCGGGCACTCCTGCCAACGACAGTCACATCCATGCCCGCCGCCCGCAACAGCAGCACAGTCTCGCGACCCACAGGGCCTGGACCGACCACCAGGACTTTGCGGCCCAGCAGCGGTTCAGTTTCGCGGTGCTGCCACGTCCTTGCCTGCTGCAGCTCTATGGTCCGGCGCAGGTCCTTGGTAAACATCAGAAGGACACCCAGGACCCATTCGGCGATCGGCCGCTCACAGACGCCGCGGGAGTTGCTGACGACGATGTCACTGTTGATGATCTCGTCCGTCATAAGGCTGTCGACGCCGATGCTGGACGTGTGGATCCACCGCAGCCCGCCCGGACCTACTTCTCGCAGAAGCTTGGTCCGGAAGTCGTTCAGGAACAGGATTTCCGTTCCGGGCAGCGCCGCCCTGAACTCCCCTGCCGTCCGAACCACCACCACATCGGCTTCGGCGTCTAAGCGTTCCACGGGAGGAACCGGGCGGCCCTCCTGGACTATGACAATCACTTTTGGTCGTGACACACGTGCTCCCTCCCGGGCCGCTCCCCCCAGGAGCGGCCCAATGTTTTGTAGTTTGTCGTTTGCGGCTGCTTACCAGCCGCCCTGCCAACCGCTCATGAGGCCGTACGGCAGCCGCTGCGGCTCTTCGTCCGGCAAGCCCTTGAGGAAATCGAAGTCGCAGCCTTCGTGTGCCTGGTTGACGTGGTCGATAAAGAGCCGGCCGTAACCACGCCGATACTTGGGCGCCGGGAGGTTGAGTTCGGCGAGTCGGGCCTTGATCTCCTCCTCCGGCAGGTCCAGGTCCAAGCGCTGGTTCTCGACGTCCAGGATGATCGGATCGCCGTCGCGAACGATCGCGAGCGGTCCGCCCACGGCGGCTTCGGGCGACACGTGTAGCACGGTTGTGCCAAATGCGGTGCCGCTCATGCGGGCGTCTGAGATGCGCACAATGTCACGAACACCTTTGCGCAGCAGCTTCTGCGGAATGGGCAGCATGCCCCACTCCGGCATGCCCGGAGCACCCACCGGACCACTGTTGCGGAGCACCAGGACGGAATCCTCCGTGATGTCCAGGTCCGGATCGTCAATCCTGCGGCCGAGGTCGTAGATGTCATCGAATACCACGGCCGAACCCTTGTGCTGCAGGAGTTCCTTCGAAGCAGCGCTCCGCTTGATCACGGCACCGTTGGGGGCCAGCGAGCCGCGGACGACGGCGATGCCGCCTGAGGCGTCGAAGGGCGTCTCGAGCTTGCTCACGACGACGCCGTCCGGCTCGGGTGCGTTGATGTAGCCCTTTTCGAGGGACTCGCCCGTGACGGTCAGGGCGTCCCGGTTCAGGAGCGGGTCCAGCGCCTTCAGCACGGTGGAGATGCCGCCCACCTGGAACAATTGCTGCACCAGGTACTCACCGGACGGGCGGACATTGACGATCCGGGGGGTCCGCTGGGAAATCTCGTGGAAGCGGTCCAACTGCAGTTCGTAGCCCACCCTGCGGGCCAGAGCCAAAAGATGAACCACTGCGTTGGTGGAGCCACCCACGGCCATGAGCAAGGTGATGGCGTTGTCGAACGCTTCCTTGGTCAGGATCTCGCTGGGCTTCGGTCCTGACAGCGCCATTTCCACTGCCCGGCGGCCTGTGGCTTCCGCCGCCTGCCCGCGGCGTGAATCGACGGCGGGAATGGACGCAGTGCCGGGAAGGCACATGCCCAGCGCTTCAACGAGCGACGTCATGGTGGAGGCCGTGCCCATTTCGCTGCAGTGGCCGGCGGAGGGCTTGGCAGAGGACTCAAGTTCATCGAAGTCCGCCTCGGTGATCTTGCCCGCGCGCAGTTCGTCCGCGTACTTCCACGTGTCCGTGCCAACGCCCAGCTGCTTGCCCCGGAAGTACGCCGGTTCCTGCGGGCCACCCGTCAGCATGATGGTGGGAATGTCCGCGCTGGCCGCTCCCATGAGCTGTGCCGGAACCGTCTTGTCACAACCACCCAGCAGCACGATCGCATCCAGCGGGTACGCGCGGATGGATTCCTCAACGTCCATGGCCATCAGGTTGCGGAACTGCATGGCCGAGGGCTTCATCAGGCTTTCGCCCAAGGAGATGGTGGGGAACTCCAGCGGCAAACCGCCGGCCATCAGGACGCCGCGCTTCACGGCCTCGGCAAGGAGCTTGAAGTGGATGTTGCAGTTGACCAGCTCCGACCAGGAGTTTGCGATGCCAATGACCGGCCGGTCCTTGATGGCGAAGCGCGAGAAGCCTTCGGCCTGGATGGCAGTACGGTGCACGAATCCCGTGAGGTCGTGCGGCGCGAACCAGTGCGCACTGCGGAGATCGTTGTAGTTCGACTCAGGCATATCTCTCAAAGCTCCTTGGCTTGTTCGTCTCTTGTCAGGTCTTGGGCGGGCAATCAGGCAGCAGATGTGCCGCCGTCGAACGCCATGCTGGTGCCGGTGGCGAAGGTGCCGTCGACCGCCAGGAAGTAGATGGCGGCGGCCACTTCGCCGGGGTCCGCGAGCCGGCTCAGCGGAACCGTGCTTTCCTTCTGCCGCAAGGCCAGGGCGGGGTCCGGTTCGGCCTCAAGGCCGGTACGCAGCATGGGGGTGTCAATGGGTCCGGGGCAGACGGCATTGACGCGGACATCGGGGGACAGTTCCAGCGCCAGCGCCCTGGTAAGACCCACCACACCGGCCTTGGCTGCACAGTAGTGGGCCAACCCTGCAACCCCCATGGCCGCCAGGTCAGAGGCGACGTTCACGATGGCCCCTCCCCCGGACCTGCGCATGTGCAGGCCGGTTTCCCTGGCGACGTAGAAGGTGCCGGAGAGATTGGTGCCTAACACCTCTGCCCAGCGGTGCTCGTCCAGGTCCTCCAGTGCGGCGTAGCCGGCAACCCCGGCCGCATTGACGGCTACATCCAGGCCACCCAGTGCATGGATTGCACTGCGGACACCGTTCCGCGCTGAACCGGGGTTGGAGACGTCGGCGACCACCTGGTGCGCACCGCCGTCGATTTCCTCCGCAACCCGCCGGAGTTCAGCAGGCCGCCGACCCAGCAGCGCGACCCGGGCTCCGCGACGGGCGAAAAGTTTGGCCGTTGCTTCACCGACACCCGATGTGGCTCCGGTGACGAGCACCCGCAGGGGTTTGGTTCGATCCATCATCGTCGACGGGCTCCTTTGTTGGCGTTGGCGGACTAGTACGTTCTACATAAACAGCACGCCACACTCTCCGGATGTCTCAGATTGAGACACAGCACACACCGGCAGACTTCATAGGCTGATCGGCAGATGCCGCCATTTGCGTGGCACCGTTTCCCCGAACCCAGTTGCTAGACAAGAGGAGTCTCCCTTGGAAGACCAGAACCGCATTGGCGTAGGCCTTATCTCCGTTGGGTGGATGGGACGCCTGCATTCCCGCGCCTACCTCGCCACCAAGCAGTTCTTCCCTGAACTGCCGCGTCACCCTGAGCTTGTGATCGCCGCAGACCCCGACGACGCCGGCCGTCACCACGCGGAGGACGCGCTCGGTTACAAGGAAGCGGCTACTGACTACCGGAAGGTGCTGGAGAACCCGGACGTCGATGTCGTCTCGATCTGTTCCCCCAACTTCCTGCACCACGAGATCGCGCTGGCCACCATCGAGGCGGGCAAGCATTTCTGGATCGAGAAGCCCATGGGCCGCAGTGCCCGGGAATCCCGGGAGATCGCCCAGGGCGCCGAAGCTGCCGGGCTGATCACCTCGGTGGGTTTCAACTACCGGCACACCCCGGCTATCGCTGAGGCACGACGGTTGATCCGTTCCGGGGCGCTGGGCAAGGTGACCAACGTGCAGATCCGCCTGCTGACCAGCTACGCCTCGGACCCGACGCAGGTGTTCACATGGCGCTACGAGCAAGCGCGCGCAGGTTCCGGCGTATTGGGCGACATCCTGAGCCACGGTTTCGACCTGGCCCAGTTCCTGATAGGCCGCATCACCTCGGTCAACGCGGTGACGGAAACGTTCATCAAGGAACGTCCGCTGCCAGCCGGAACGTCGTCGAATTCCTTCAACAAGGGTGAGGCCTCGGATGTGACCCGGGAGGTGGAGAACGAGGACTACACGGCCATGCTCGCCCGGTTCGAGGGCGGTGCAGTGGGCATGTTCGAGACAACCCGCGTCGCGATCGGCCCGCACGCCGAATACATCGTGGAGGTTTACGGCACCGAAGGATCCATCCGCTGGAACTTCGAGCGCATGAACCAGCTGGAAGTCGCAACGGACCGCAGTGGATACCGGACCATCATGACCCCGCCCTCCTTCGGCGAATTCGGGCGCTTCCAGCCCAACGCCGGGCCCGGCATCGGCTTCAACGACCTCAAGACCATCGAGGCCGCGCTGTTCCTGCGTTCGGTGGCCGAAGGCAAGCAGCTTGGACCTTCTGTGGCCGACGGTTGGTCGGCATCGGAACTGGTGGATGCCTCCCTGCGCAGCGCAGAGTCTTCCGCTTGGGTGGAGGTCCCGGAAGTCACAGGGAACACCACGTACGGGGCCTAGGCTCCTGCGACAAAGATGGAGGCCGGATCGCGTGATCCGGCCTCCTTTTGCTGCGCTGAAATTTAGTCGCTGAAACCTACTTCGCGAAGCGGAACAGCTTCTTGTTGGCGAACTCCAGCATGCCCACCTTGCCCAGTTCGCGGCCGTAGCCGGACTTCTTGACGCCGCCGAACGGCACGTCCGCACCGCTGAGGTCGTAGGCACCCACGAAGACCATGCCGACGTCGAGCTGGTTGCCGACGCGCTCGGCGCGCTCAACGTCGTCACAAATCACTACCGATCCCAGGCCGTACGGCGAGGAGTTGGCCAGCTTGATGGCTTCCTCGTCGCTGCTGACCTTGTATAGCTGCGCAACAGGGCCGAAGAGTTCCTCGCTGTAGACGTCCATGGCCGGCGTGATGTTCGTGATCACTGTCGGGGTGAACACGTTGCCCTGGGGCTCATTGTTGCCCACCAGGATCTCTGCGCCTTGGTCCAGGGCACCCTGCACCTGGGAAGCCAGGAACTTTGTGGCCGAATCGGAGGACATCGGTCCGAAATCGCCGTTCTCGTAGGACTGTCCGGCGATGGCTGCCTTGAACTTCTCGGAGAACTCGTCGAAGTACTTGTCCAGCACCACGATCCTCTTGGAACCGTTGCACGACTGCCCGGTGTTGCCCATGCGGCCCATGACGGCCTTCTTCACGGCAAGGTCCACGTTGTCCGTGTCCAGGACCAGGAACACATCGGCGCCGCCGAGCTCCAGCACGCACTTCTTCAGCGCACGTCCGGCCTGTTCAGCCACGATCGCTCCCACCTGCTCGGAGCCGGTGAGCGAGACACCCTGCACCCGGTCGTCCGCGATCATGGTGGAGATCTGCTGGTGGGTGGCGAACAGGTTGACGTAGGAACCCTCCGGGAAGCCGGCATCGCGGAAGAGTTCCTCCAATGCCAACGCCGACTCCGGACACTGGCTGGCGTGCCGGACAATGACGGTGTTGCCCAGGATGATGTTGGGAATCGCGAACCGTGCCACCTGGTAATACGGGTAGTTCCATGGCATGATGCCCAGGATCACGCCGAGGCCCTGGTAGCGGAAGAAGCTCCGCAGCCCGTCGGCTACCTCAAGTTGCTCATCGGCGAGCCATTCTTCGGCATGCTCAGCAAAGGCAGCGGCAATGGAGCCGGAGAACTCGGCCTCGCCGGCGGCCTGCTGCAGCGGCTTGCCCATCTCGCGGTTGATGATAGCGGCCAGCTTGTCCTTCCGCTCAACAAACAGATCCGCGAGGCGTTTGGCCAGGGCAGCGCGCTCGGCGACTGTGGTGGTGCGGGACCACTCCTGGTAGGTCTGCTGGGCGGCGCTGAGCCCGGCTTCCACCTCTGCGTCAGTGGCGGCGGGGTACTCGGCGTGGATGGTTCCGGTAGCCGGATCAGTAACGGCAAATGTGCTCATAATGATTGCTCCTTGGTCAGTAAATCCCGTAAAAGAAACGGGCGGGACCGCTGGATGGAGCGGTCCCGCCCGGTGCGCCTAGCGTGCGTCAGGTGCGGTGGTGGCAGCGTAGAAGCGCTGGCGCTCACGGCCCTTGAGGTGCTTGGCAGCACCCTCCAGGGTGGCAGGCCGCTCCGAGGTCATCGGAGCTCCAACGTCCCAGAAGGCCCCGTTGCCGGAAAGGTAGCGCCACGGCTCCACCCGGGCGACGATCACTGCGGGACCCTCGGCCTCCTGCGCCTCGGTGAGGGCGGCGGAGAACTCCTCGACCGTCGTCGTCGACCATGCCGCACAGCCCATGCTGGCCGCGTTGGCGGCGATGTCGAACTCGAGTACTGCCCCGTCCAAGCGGCCGGACTCCTTGCTGCGTTCCCGGTACTGTGTGCCGAATTCGCGGCCCGGACCACCCTTGGCAACCTGGAGCGGCCAGATGCACTGGTGGCCGCGGTTGTCGATCACGATCGTGATGATCTTCTTGCTTTCCTGGACGGCCGTGACCAGTTCCGTGGGCTGCATGAAGTAGGTGCCGTCACCGATCAGGACATACACCTCGCCCGGCGCGTCATCGCGGGCAATCCGGTAACCCAGGCCTGCGGGGATCTCGTGGCCCATGCAGGAGTTGGCGTACTCGAAGTGGATTTCGGTGCCGTTGGACGGGTCCCAGGCCTTGTGGATACCTTCGACCACGCCGCCGGAACCCAGGATCAGGGTGTCTTGGCTGGTGGTGCGCTTGTTGAGCACGTCGATCACCTGGGCCTGGCTCATCAGTTCGCCCGGGAAGGCCTGGAGGTCGTGCTTGCGCACTTCCAGCGTGGCCTTGCGTGCGTCCGCGATGTCGCTGCGGAACTCGTCCGACGTCGAGTACCCGACGGCGGTGAGCCGCTCACGCAGGCCGGCCAGGTTGAGCCTGGCGTCGCCGATGACGGGGAACGAGCCCATCTTGTGGGCGTCGAACGAACCCACGTTGAGGTTCACGAACTTCACGTCCGGGTTCTGGAACAGCGAATGCGAGGCGGTGATGAAGTCCTGTAGGCGCGAGCCAACGGTAATGACGCAGTCCGCGCCGTCGGCGATCTCGTTGGCTCCCACCGTGCCGGTCACGCCCAGCGCACCGAGGTTGAGGTCGGTGATGGGTCCGCTTCCCTTGCCCGCGTAGGTCTCGGAGACCGGGATGCCGAACTCGGAGCTGAAGCGCGCCAGTTCTTCCTGCGCCTTGGAGTAGCGGACGCCGCCACCGGCGATCAGCAGCGGACGCTTGGCGTTGCGGATGATTTCCGCGGCGTCGCGAAGCTCGTCCTCAACAGCCGGACGACGGCGGATGTGCCAGACGCGCGGGGTGAAGAAGGACTCCGGGAAGTCGAACTCCGCGCCCTGGATGTCCTGCGGCAGGCAAACCACCACGGCACCGGTTTCCGCGGGATCGGTGAGGACGCGCATTGCCTCCGGGAGCGTGGACAGCAACTGGGCGGGGTGCGTGATGCGGTCGAAGTAGCGGCTGACAGGACGGAAGCAGTCGTTGGCGGACACGTCGCGTTCCACGGGGTGCTCGATCTGCTGCAGCACGGGATCGCCGAAGCGGTTGTTGATGATGTCCGCGGGGAAAAGCAGCACGGGCAGGCGGTTGGTGGTGGCTGTGGCGGCACCGGAAACCATGTTGGTGGATCCCGGACCTGCGGAAGCGGTGCAGGCCAGGGTGGCGGCACGGTTGGAGGCCTTGGCGAAGCCGATGGCCGCGTGGACCATCGACTGTTCGTTCTTGCCCTGGAAGTGCGGGAAGTCCACACCGTACTCGTCGATGCCTTGGGCCAGGCCCACGGAGTTGCCGTGTCCGAAGATGCCGTACATGCCGGCGATCAGGCGGCGTTGTTCGCCGTCGAGTTCGCTGTACTGGACCTGCAAATACTCGACGATCGCTTGTGCGACAGTGCGGCGGCGGACGGCCTTTTTATCGGCTGCGATATTGACCTCGGTGCCGATATCAGCAGCGGCTGTGCTAGTCATGCGTTCTCCTAAATTCGTAGGTGCGTCGGCATTTGCAAACCGATTCGCCCGAACATCAGGTTTTCACCGTGGGGAAGCAAAGTTGTGTCCCAGTTTGGGACGCGGGCCACCTGCCCGGACACGCAAGAACAGCAGCCGACGGCGGTACGCGCGTACCGCCGTCGGCTGCTGTTTGTTTTCGCTTGTCTTAGTCGAAGCGGTAAGGCTCCTGCGGTCCCACGGAGGGCAGCGGCCGGGGCCGCTCGCAGGTGCTTTCGATCGCGATGTGCTTGCCCTGCTCCGAAGATGCCTCGAAGGCGAGGAGGACTTCCAGCACGTGGTAGGCGAAATCGCCGCCCGTCCGGGGTTCCACGCCGTTGCGGATGGCGTAGCCGAACTCGGCCAGGCCAATGCCGCGGTAGGCGTCGTCGCGGTGGGTGATGGGCGTTTCGCGCCAATCGCCGCCGCCGGGAGGCGTCATGTCCAGCGCGAGGTCACCAGGCTCACCGCGCCGCAGCACGGGAGCGCCAGAGAAGTGGTCCGGGTTCGGTGCTGCCAAGGAACCACCCGTGCCGTAGATCTCCAGGTGCGGCAGGTTGTGGTTCCAGATGTCCCAGCTGACGATCACGGTGGCAGAAGCGCCGGACTCGAAGTCGAGGGTGCCCGTGACGTGCGTGGGGGTCTGGATCTGGATGACTTCGCCGTCCTTGCCGGGGCGGGGACGGGTCTCGGACGAACGCGGCGTGGTTGCGGAGACGCGGGAAACGGGGCCGAAGAAGTTCACCAGGTTGGTGATGAGGTACGGTCCGATGTCCAGCATGGGGCCGGCTCCGGGGCTGTAGAAGGGGTCCACGTTCGGGTGCCAGTGCTCGTAGCCGCGGCACGCGAAGGAAGCGAAAGCTGCAACGGGCTCACCGATCCAGCCATCGTCGATGAGCTTGCGGCTGGTCTGCATGCCGGAACCCAGGAAGGTGGTGGGCGCGGAGCCAACCTTGACACCGGCTTCCCGTGCCGCGTCCAGGATCTGCTTCGCTTCCTCAAGGGACGTGGCGAAGGGCTTCTCTGAAAGGACGTGCTTGCCGGCCGCGATCGCCTGGAGCGTGACGGGCGCGTGGAGCTTGGGCGGTGTGAGGTTCAGGACCAGCTCCACGTCCTCGTCCGCCAGCAACTCGTCCGGGGTGAGTGCTTTGGGAACGTCATACTCGGCGGCGCGCTTCCGCACGGCCTCGGGGTTCACATCCGCGAGCGCCACGATGTCCACGTCAGGGTGGACGCCGATCTTGTCCAGGTATTGGTTGAGGACGTTTCCGACGCCGATAATGCCGACTCGAATGGGTTCCATGTGAATCTCCGTTTAATGATTGTTGGAACATCCCGGGGCGAGGACTATACCTCGCCCCGGGATGGGTTGCGATAGCTGCGGTTTAGCCGGCCAGGCGTTCCACGCGGGTCTTCGCCGTGGCTGCCTCGTCGATGGCACCGTCGGTGATGACCACGCCGTAGTGTGCGGCCGCGGCTTCGAGGGTCACGCGGGACTCGCGGTAGTCGTCGAGTACAGCCAGGACGTCGCGTTCCAGCGGGTCGCCGTAGCCGCCACCGCCGGGAGTGATGGAAACGACCTTCTCGCCCGACTGCAGGTCGTAGCGGCCCACTACGGGAATTTCGCGGCGTTCGCCGGTCTTGAGGTCTTCCACCCACGCGGACGGTTCGGCTCCGTCGTGGCCACCGCGGACACCCTTCGGCGGGTTGATCTTGCCTTCGATGCCATAGGTAAGGGTGACGCTCTCGCCGCGGGGCTCCATGGTGACGCGTGTGGCGAGTCCGCCGCGCTGGCGGCCGGCTCCGCCGGAGTCGGCAACCAAGGTGCGCTCGTGGACCAGGATCGGGTAGCGCTGCTCGTCCACTTCCACGCTGTCGTGGTACAGCAGGGCGCCGCACACGGGACGCTGGTAGGTGGGCCAGCCGTCTACGTACGGTGTTGCCGGACCGCCGACGCCACCTACCAGGATCTGGTTGACGTAGGGGTTGCCGTTGCGTTCGTCCGTCCCGGAGATGACCGACTTGGCAGGTGCCTGGCCGGCTGCGCCCTCGGCGGTGCCGTAGCCGTCGTCGATCTGGGAGAAAGCGGCCTGGACGATGTTGACCACGCGGTCAGCGAGGTTCGTGGTGCCGGAGGAGCAAGAGTACGGGTGCTTGGGAACACCGACGGCGCAGCCGTCCCGCAGCAGCACCTCGACACGGCGGAAGGTTCCCGCATTGCTCGGCAGGTTCTCCGGGATGCCGGAAAGGATGCCGGCCAGGGCGGCGCCGGTGGCAGTTGCCTTGGTGAGGTTCAGGCCGTTGGGCAGGTTGTCCGGGTTGTCGCGCAGGTCGATCACCACTTTGCCCTGCTTGGGCTTCACCTCGAGGGTTGCCTGCAGCTGCACTCCCTCCGGTCCGGTTCCGGGGAACGGATCGTGGGCGGAAGTGCCGTGTAGGACGTACTCGGGCAGCTTCTCGATCGCGCTGGCGGTCAGGCGCTCGGAGTAGTCGAACCAGGCGTCCACGAAGTCCACCAGGTCATCCACGCCGAACTTCTCGGCGAGTTCGTGGATGCGGCGCTCGGCGATGCGCGAGGCGCCGACGGAGGCCAGGTAGTCGCCGTACCACTGGTCCGGAACACGGATGCGGGACCGGCACATGCGGATGATGTCGTCGATGTCCGTGTAGTCGCGCTGGATCCGCACGCAGGGGAAGATCAAGGCGCCTTCCTCGTAGACGTCCCGCGCGGTGGCGAAGAACGTGGTGGGAAGCGAGTTGCCGCAGTCGGCCTGGTGGGCCTTGGTCACGGCGGTGAAGAGGTGGCGGCCCTGGATGAAGATGGGCACCAGGATCACGTGGTCTGCTGCGTGTGAGTTACCCATGTAGGGGTCGTTGTGCAGGAACGCGTCGCCTTCGCGGATGTCCTTGTGGAGTTCCACCATGTCCTCGCCCAACGGGCCGGCACCGAAGACGTGCACGGGAACACCTTCAGCCGCGGCAAGCAACTGGTTGTCCGCGGTCAGCACGGCGCAGGAGAAGTCGCGGGCCGTGTTGATCACGGAAGAGCGGGCGGAGCGGAGCAGGCCGCTGGTCATCTCGCGGACAATGCCGTCGAATGCGTTGGCAAGGACCGAGAGCTTTACGGGATCGAATTCGCGGGTCACGGTTACGCCTCCTTACGGGTGAGGTAGATGTTGGATCGTTCATCGAGCGTCGCGTCCCATTCCGGCGGTACTACGATGGTCGTGGTGGGCTGGTCGATGACGGCCGGTCCCACGATCTTGTCGCGCGGAGCGAGCGTCACACCGCGGTAGCGCTGGGTGCTGAAGGGTTCGCCGCCAAAGACGATGCTGTCAGTGCGGTGGATTTCCGCGGTGCGGCTGAGTTCACTTTCGGACCTGGTGTGCTCCGGACGCGGGATTTCCACGCGGACACCCCAGGTGATGATCTCCACGCGGCTGTCCGGATCGTGGGTGCCGTTGCGGCGGTCGTGCTCTTCGTGGAAGGCCCGCTCGATGATGCCTGCCGCGTCACCAGAGGTGTCCGGGGCGGCGTCGAGGTAGACGCGGAGGTCCCAGGCCTGGCCGGGGTACCGAGCATCCACGAAGTAGGTGACCTTGGGCGCTTCGCCTACGCCGTCGAAGCGCTTCACGAAGAGCTCAGCCTTGGCTGTCAGATCCTCCACGGCGCGGGAGGCCGAACCGGCGTCGAAACTGCGGGTGTCGTTGTGCAGCGGGGAGAGGAACTCGGTGGCGATCGGGGCACGGTGGGCGCCGTACGCGGCCAGGACGCCGGCTGTCGCCGGGATCAGGACGGTGTCCGCTTCCAGGAGCCTGCCAATGATCGCTGCGACCATGGCGCCTGCGCCGCCGCCGGCAACAATAAGCGCACCCCGGGGGTCAACGCCCTGTTCCAGGGCAGACTGCCGGATGGCGGTAGCCATGTGGTTGGCGGAGACATCCAGGATGGCCTGGGCGGCCTGCAGGGTGTCCATCTTCAAAGGCCCGGCGATGCGGGTATCGATGGCCTTGACGGCGGCCTCGCGGTTCAAGGTAAACCCGCCTTCGAAGCCCTCCGTGTCGAGGTAGCCAAGCGCCACGCAGGCGTCGGTGACGGTTGGCTCTTCGCCCCCGCGGCCGTACGCTGCGGGACCGGGAGTGCTGCGCGCACTCTGCGGGCCCACGCGAAGGAGGCCACCGCCGTCGATCCAGGCGATGCTGCCGCCACCGGCGCCGATGCTGGAAACCGCAACGGAAGACAAGCCGGTGAGGTGACCGACGAACGGCTCCCCCAACCAAGCTTCGCGGGTGTGGCGGACCACGCCGTTCTCCACCAGCGACACATCGAAGGTGGTGCCGCCCATGTCGCAGACCACCACGGTGTCGTGGTCCGGGGCTGCCGCCGCACCCACCAGCGGTGCCATGGACGGGCCGGAGTTCAGCAGCAGGACGGGACGGTCAAGGACATCGGCGACGTCGAGCACGGCACCTTCGGAGGTCACTACCAGGAGGTCGCCGGCGAAGCCGTATTCCTGCAGGTCCGAGCGCAGCTTACCCAGGTGGTCGGCCATGAGCGGCTTCAGGGAAGCGTCGATCGAGGCTGCCGAGGAGCGTCGGTATTCGCGGATGGTGGGGTTGGCCGCGTTGGAGAGCGTGTACGGAACGCCGGGGAGGATTTCCTTGATCAGCTCGGCAACCCGCTTCTCGTGGGCGTCGTTGATGATGGACCACAGGAAGGACACCGCAACGGCTTCGATGCCCTGTTCCTTAAAGGAACCGAGGACTTCGCGGACCTGCTCTTCGTCCAGTTCCACCAGGATGTCGCCCTCGGCCGAGATGCGCTCGGTGATTTCAAAAGTCAGGTGACGGGGAATGTAAGGCGGCGGGTAGGCAGCCTTGGAATCGAAGGCATCGCGGCGGCCACCTTCGCGGAGCAGCAGGGTGTCGGCGAAACCGTCCGTGGTCAGCAGCGCTGTTTTGGCGACCTTGCCGGTGAGCACTGCGTTGGTGGCATGCGTGGTGCCGTAGACAATGACGTCAGCGTTGCGGAGAACGTCGTCGCCGCTCCAGCCAACGGACTCGGCCGCGCGGCGGACCGAGGCTTCGAAGCCGGTGAACACGCGGTCGTAGGTGGTCAGCGCCTTGCCGACCGCCATGTCACCGCTGTTGGAACCGACCACGACGTCGGTAAAGGTACCGCCGGTGTCGACGGCGATGCGGTACCGGGCCTCGCCTGGTTGTGTTTGTACATCACTCATGGTCTTCATTACTTTCGTAGAGCTTGCAGGGGGTTAGAGCTGGGGCTTGCCCACGGTGTTGCGGAGCAGACCTACCTTGTCGATTTCGATTTCCACGGTGTCTCCCGGTTCCAGCCAGACAGGCGGGTTCCGCTTGGCACCGATGCCCTGCGGGGTTCCTGTGGCAATGACGTCGCCGGGTTCCAGGGTGAGGAAGCTTGAGAGGTAGGAGACGATCCGCGCGATCGGGAAGATCTGGTAGCTCGTGTTGGAGCGCTGCACTTCAATGCCGTTCACGCGGGTTGCGAGGTCCAGGTTCTGGGGATCGCCCACTTCGTCCAGGGTGACCAGGGCAGGGCCCCACGGGGTTGACCCGTCCACGGCTTTGCCTGCCAACCACTGGGTGCCGCGGTACTGCAGGTCGCGGGCAGTGACATCGTTCAGCGGGGCAAGTGCGGCCACATAGTTCAGCGCCTCTTCTTCCGTGACTTCACTGGCCTTGCGCCCGATGACTACTGCCAGTTCGCCCTCGAAGTCGAGGTTTTCGCTGACCTTCGCACCGCCGATTTCGTCCTCGGGCCCAACCATGGTGGAGGCGAACTTGGCGAAGACGTCAGGGTATTCCGGGAACGCGCGGCCGGTCTCGGCAACATGGTCCTTGTAGTTCAGGCCAATGCAGAGCACCTTGGAGGGATTGGGCACCGGAGTGGTCAGGCGGACATCGGCCCGGGCACCAACGTGTGCTTCCGGATCCTGTCCGGCCAAGGCGGCTGTCTCCGCGGAAATGGCCTCCAGCCGGTCGCCGTAAAGTTCCAGGAATTCCCGCACGGACGTGGTGGCTCCGTACACTGCCTGGCTGGAACCCTGCAGCAGCAGTTCCAGGTCATAGACGGTGTCCTCGATCAGGACGCCGCCGCGGATACCGGATTCGTGTTCGTAGGAAACGATCTTCATGGTTACTTGGCACCTTCCGTAGTGGGAGCCTCCGAGGCGACTGCCAGGACAGCGTCGGCCAGGCGGTCGGTAATGTCGGCCACCACCCTTTCGTCCATGGGCGTGGACAGGGACAGCAGGTTGGCCGGGGAGCCGAGCAGTCCGCGCTCGTAAGAGGCCCACCACAGCTTGTGCTGGGTGTGCTCGTCCACCTTCTCCGCACCGGCAGGCACCGCGCGGAGGAGCGAGCCGTGGCCACGGATCTCCCAGCCGGCGTCGGCAATCCTGGCGTTCACGGTTTCGCGGGCGGTGTCGCCCAACTGGTTCAAACGCGTTACCTCTGCTTCCGTGTAGAGACGCAGGGCCACGGAACCGGCGGCCATGCTCACCGGGTTGCCGGAGAACGTACCGCCGTGCGGCAGGCTTCCCGGGCGAGTCGGGTCCACTTCGGCCATGAGCTCGGCCTTGCCGCAGACTGCCCCGACGGGGAAGCCACCTCCGATGAGCTTGCCCGTGGTCAGCAGATCCGGGGAAACCCCGTACTCGCCGCTGAAGCCGCTGTAGCCAAGTCGGAGGCTGATGACCTCGTCGATGATCAGCACAATGCCGTAGCGGGTAGCCAGCTTCCGGGCGGTCCGGACGAATTCCTCGTTGATGGTGAGCAGGCCGGCACGGTTGGGCAGCAGGTCCAGGATGATGGCGGCGTAGGCGTCCGGAGCGGCTTCAACCGCCTGGCGCAGGTATTCGACGTCGTTCAGCGGCACCGCAGTGACGTCGTCGATCACGCCGCGGGTCACGCCGCGCTGGTAGGACGGTCCGCCCGGGACCAGGGCAACCTCGGACGTTCCGTGGTAACCGCCTTTGGTGACGATAACGCGCTCGCGCCCCGTCGACGCACGGGCGATGCGGATCGCGGACATGACGGCCTCGGTGCCGGAATTCGCGAAGCGGACCTGGTCCAACTCCGGGAGGCGGCCGAGCAGGAGTTCGGCGAGTTCCCATTCGTAAAGGTTCGGGATGCCCCAGCTCGCCCCGGTGGTGAGCGCCTTGGTGGCGGCCTCGGTGATTTCCGGGTGGGCGTTTCCGTGGATCAGGGAGGTGAAGTTGTTGTTCGCGTCGATCAGTTCACGGCCGCGGTCGTCCCACACGCGGTAGCCCTCACCCTTGATGGCGTAGGGGCTCGGAGCGCCGGTGTAGTACGTTGAGCGGCCGTAGCCGCCCGGCAGCAGCGGGAAACCACGCGGTCCACGGCGCAGGTGCGGATCTTCTACGGGGTTCTGCAAAGCAGCGAGGTCTTCAAGATGATTGGTGGTTGCCAAGTCGGGTTCTCCAGTCTCTTCAGTTCACAGGTCGTTTCAGTTCACGAGGTCGATGAGTGGCTGGCCGGTCAGCGCGAGGCGGACCCGCTCCACAGCGCCGTCCTGCAGGGCGCCCGTCGACCGGTTGGAACGCCAGGCAATGTGCGGGGTGAGGATGGCGTTGGGTGCCGTGCGCAGGGGGTGGTCAGCGGCGAGCGGTTCCTGGGCGAAGGTGTCGATGCCGGCGCCTGCGATGTGACCCGAGGTCAGGGCCTCGGCGAGCGCGGCCTCATCGATAAGTCCGCCGCGGGACACGTTGACGATCACAGTGCCCTTGCGCATCTTTGCGAGGACTTCGGTGGAAATGAGGTTCGCCGTCTCGTCGTTCAGCGGCAGGTGGAGGGAAACGACGTCGGAATTCTCCAGGATGTCTTCCAGCCCGGCCATCTCCACGAAGCTGTCCGTCACGAAGGGATCGTAGGCGCGGACCCGGGCGCCGACGGCCGAGTACATGCGGGCTACGTGCTGGCCGATGCGTCCCATGCCCAGGACGCCTACCTCCAGCTCGGAGAGGACAGGGGTGTCGTAGCCGATGGTTCCGGCCCAGCTGAGGTTGTTGATCGCTGCGTTGCCGGCGGGCAGGCGGCGGGCCAGCGCCAGTCCCATCGCGAAGGCGTGGGAGGCAACTTCCTCCGACGCCGTGCCGGGAACGATCGAGACCGGGATGCCCGCCTCGGTGGCCGCGGCGACGTCGATGTTGTCGTAGCCGATCCCGTACCGGATGACTGCACGGCACTTGGCCATGAGCGGGAAGTCCGCCGCAGTGAGCTTGGCGTAGGGAGTGATCATCACAATGTCGGCTTCGGCCAGCCCGTCGCGGAAGGCGTCAGTGTCCGCCGCGGGGTTGAGTGCGTAACCGAACTCCTCCGCGAGCGCGTGCTCACGGTCCAGGTCCGGGAAATGGTGAGGGGCCACAAGAATGGTTCCCTGGGCATCGCGGGTCATAGTCAGTCGTCCTGTTCGTGTTGGTACCCTCGGTCCTGCCGGACACTCCTTGGGACGGGTGCCGGTGTCGGGTGATTTCCAGTACAACGCGATATCGGGGCGGCCATCCGTGCCAGATCGAGACACCGCCGTGGGACACTGTCCCAGCGCCTGGGTGTCTGGGCCCCGGACGCGCAAAGCGGCCACCCGCCGTCGGCCCTTTCGACGCCGGAGGGCAGCCGGGCAGCGCAAGCGGCCACCCGCCGTCGGGCCTTTTCGATGGGCAGCACGCAGCAGCCGGCCCCTTGGGAGGTCGGCTGCTGCTGCGTTGAATCAGAGGTCGAAGCCGCGGCTGCGGAAGTAGTCCATGCGCCGGTACAGGGTGGAACGGCCGATCTGCAGGGTTTCGGCCGCAAGGCTGCGGTTGCCGCCCGCTTCCTGGAGCGCCGTACGCAGTTCGCTGAGCTCCGCATCCTCCAGGCGGGACAGCCTGCCCTTGGTCAGGACGCGGTGGAAGCCCTGTGGCAGGTCGTCGGCCGTGACCTCGGCCCCTTCTGCCCGTTCCACGGCATTGGAAACGACGGCCCGCAACTGATCGATGTTCCGCGGCCAGTCGGCTTGAGTGAGGGTGGTGAGGAGCCGGCGGGACAACCGGCGCTCCCCCAGTTCCTCTGCTATGGCATTGGCGAGTTGCGGTATGTCTTCGCGCCTGTTCCGCAGAGGTGCCACCGATACTTCCAAGACATCAAACGCCTCCGATAAGACCAGCGTCGCATCAGTGGGGCGGGTGACGGTGAAGATCAATGCGGTGGTGGAGTTGCCGCGAAGACTGCGGGCGATCTCGGCGGCTTCATTTTGCGAGAGCTCATCTGCGTGTTCAACAATCAGGGTGGCCGGCAGCTCGGTGGCCACCCGGTGCAGGACATCCCTGAAATGGGGATTTCTAAGGTCACCGTTGCGGGCATCAACCAACATGTGGCCACCTCGCAGGGACGCCATTGCGGTGGCCAATCGCAGTTTCCCGCTCCCCAGCTCACCGATGATCACCACAGACCGGTCCTGGTCCACGGCCTTCCGGGCCAGATTCAACGTGCGTTTGAATTCCGTGCTCGTGCCGTCCACGTGCTTCATGAGCCGTTCGGCGGTTCCCTGGGGCGCCGATTCCAACGACAGGGCGGCGCTTCCGGGAACGGCACCCCGCTCCTTTGCCGGTGAGTGCGGGCGGACCACAACAATGGCTCCCACATTCGCCGCCGACAGGGTCACGGGCGAAATCTCCAGGGTGGACAGCCCAGGCCCTTGCAGCATGACTTCGCAGTTCATGTCCCGGCCTGAGGACATCACCGCTTTGGCGTAACCCGAAACAACCGAAAAATCGCTGTCCAGCAGTGTGGCCGTGGCCGAGGCGTTCTGCAGGGAGTTCTTGCCATCCACCGCGATCACGGCCCGGTTCCCCCGGCGGCGGGAGATGCGCAGGTACTCGCTCAGGAGGGCCCGTTCCTTGGACGAAGTGCGCACCTCAATGTCCCGCTCGATACGGGAAGCGACCCCCTCCAGCATCAGCAGCGTCGAGGACGGCTCCAGGGTTGTGACGCGGCTGGCCGGGAGCGTCAGCCCTATTACCGCCCGCACACGGTTATGGAAAGGATCGCGAACCAGCGAGGCAAAGCACCAATTGCCGCGCATGTCTTCGCGGAAATGTTCTTCGGGGGCCAGCCAAACGCCACGGCCCTCTTCCAGGGCGAGGCCTTCGCCGTTGCTGCCGCAACTCTCCTCCAGAAGCGAGTATCCGGCGGGGAATCCATCGTCACGCAGGAAGCTTGCTTTGACGAGGACTCCGTTCGGTGCGGTGATGCTGACGTAGCCGCCCAGGTCCGCAGCCACTTCATCCAATTTCTGCAGATGCGGGCCGGCAGCAGCAATGGTGTATTCGTCAACGCGGCCTTCATCGAAAATGCCGCGGTCGGCCACGGCATCCACACCGGCAGCCCGGCTCCTGTACCAGGACCGGGCAACGATCGGGCGGATGCCGCTCAAATCGGCCTGGGGTTGCATCAGGAAGAGTTCGCGGAGCCGGTCGGTTTCACGCAGGGACTCGTAGGGCCAGGGTGACATCACTTCTGCAGACATTAGGGCAGGTTCTTTCTGGGTTTTGCAGGAATCAGGAGGCCAGGGCCGGTCCGGTGCCGCCGGGGCGGGGTTTTCTGCGCAGCCATCGGGGCACCCGGGGGCGGAATGCCTGTTCAGCGCTCCATTGCTCAAGCAGTGGAGCGTTGTCCTCCTGTGCCCGGGCGTTGATGTACGCGGCGACCATGCCGGACAGGCCGCTGGCGAGAATGACGTTGTTGTTTCGAGAGGCCCCCAGGCTCGTGTTTTCGGTGACCATGTGTTTTGCTCTTCCCGTTCAAACCGTGTGAGAAGCTACGGACTTATTGTGTTCCGCGCCACTCACCAGCGTACCTAACTAACAGACGTTAGGAAAGGGTGCAGACCTCAGAAACTAACGACTGTTAGGATGGCGGCTTATGAGCACCATGTCCTACAAAGCCGCCCGGAGTGCCTTCGAACTCCAGCTGAAGGAATGGAACTGGAGCGGCCAGAAGGCTGCGCGCCAAAACATCCTGCGGGCCTTCCTCGAGCTCGCCATCACCAACGGAATCAACTCCGTCTCCATGCGGACAATTGCCAACGCGGTCAATATCAAGGCACCCAGCCTGTACTCCCACTTCCCCAATGGCCGGGACGAGATCGTGGCGGAATCCCTCCGCTGGCACTTCCACCGCTTCGGGGTCGCCCTCCTCGAAGCCGTGGACCCGACCGGGAATGCAGACGAGTTTTGGGATGCCATGGTCAAGCTCCACTTCACCCGCCAAGTCCGGCTTCCTGAAAGCAATCTCTGGGACCTGCTGGTGGCGACGGACAGGATGGCCGGGATTCTGCCGAAAGACCTCCGCGCGCAGGTGGACGCCTGGGTCACGCTCCATGAACAGATGTACGTCGCCGCCGCAGAAGACATGGGATGCGTCGAGGCGTCCGAGCATGTCAAGGTGGTCATGACGCTGCTTGAGGGTGCTACGCGCTGGGCACCCACGGATTGCACCGATGCTGAGCTTGCTATCCTTGCCGACCGCGCTGTCGCCCTGTCACGCACCATTCTCTCCGTGGACTTCGCGGCATAACGCTGCCCATCAGGCCGGATGGTAAGTAGGCTGTCTTTTATGACAACCGACACCCGCCCCCTCGCCATGGTCACCGGAGCCTCTTCCGGGATCGGCTATGAACTGGCCAAACAGTTCCTCACCCATGGCTTCGACACCGTCATGGTGGCGGACGGGCAGGACATCCGGAGTGCTGCTGACAGCCTGGCGGGACTGGGCGGGTCAGCCATCCCCCTGCAGATCGACCTGGCTGACCGGACCGGCCCGGGTACCCTCCAGTCCGCGGTCAACGCACTGGGCACACCCCTTGAAGCGGCAGCCATCAACGCGGGCATCGGCGTCGGAGGACCCTTCATCGAAACCGATCTCGCCCAGGAACTGAGGATCATCGACCTCAATGTTGCGTCCACCGTCAGCATCGCCAAATGGGTGGCCCGGGACATGGCCGCGCGGAACAGCGGACGGATACTGTTCACGTCCTCGATCATCGCGCGCACCCCCGCGCCGTTCCAGGCGATCTACGGAGCGTCCAAGGCGTTCGTCCAGTCCTTTGGGCAGGCTTTGCGCAACGAACTCAAGGACACGGGCGTCAGCGTCACCACCCTGCTGCCCGGCCCCACGGAGACGCCGTTCTTCGAGAAGGCCGACCTCCTGGACACCAAGGTCGGAGCCGAGGAAAAGGACGATGCCGCCCAGGTGGCAGAACAGGGCTTCACGGCCTTGATGAAGGGCGAAGGCAACGTCCTGGGCGGCTCGTTGAAGTCCCGCACCATGGGGCTGGGATCGAACATCCTCCCGGACGCCTTGGGCGCGGCCTTCGGGAGGCGGCTCAGCGAACCCGGCTCCGCCGATCAGGATGAGTGAACACCAACCGCCCACAGTCCGGCGGTACGTAGCTGGTCACGCCATCAGGAAACGCACAAGCAGAACGGATGCCCCGCGGGGTCCAAAAAGACCCTGAACGTCTCACCCGGCTGGTGATCATGCTTGCTGGCGCCGATCGCCAGCACGGCCTCTTCGGCCTTGTCCAGGTCCTCGACGATCACGTCGAAGTGCATCTGCTGCGGGATGGTCTGGCCGGGCCACACAGGCGGCTGATAGACCTCCACCTGCTGGAACGAGATGCAGTTGCTGCCGTCGGCCGGGCGGACGTCCGCCCAGTCATCGTCTTCCCGGGTGACCTCCCAGCCGAGCAGTTCGGCGTAGAAGGCGGCCAGGGCGGACGCGTCGGGACAGTCGATCACAACGCTGGGGTGTTTGGCGATAGCCATCGACTAAACCTCGTCCGCAGTTTTCTTGAGTCGGGCCAAGGCACTCTTGGTGCCCCGCTGGGTGAGGACGTGCACCACGGCGCCGACGCCCGCCGATACCACCGCGAAGACCAGTACGCCCGGAAGTGAGTCATCCAGGTCCGTGCCGTCCTTGGGCGCGGGCTTGCCGGTCTTCTTCTCCCAGAGGCCCTCGAGGGTCTTGTTCGCCAGGGCACCTGCACCCAGGCTGACCACCAGTCCGAACAGTTTCACGAGCAAGTTCACGAAAAAATCCTCCATCCGATCGCGGGGCAGTTCCCCACAATGTACGCCCAACAGCATGGCGGGGCCGCTGCAACCCGCAGCGGCCCCGCCATCTTTGCTAATCCTTCTTGAAGGCGTCCTTGACCTTTTCGCCGGCATTCTTGAGGTCGGCCTTGGCCTGCTCGCCCCTGCCTTCGGCTTCAAGGCGTTCGTTGTCAGTCAGCTTTCCAGCTGCTTCCTTGGCCTTGCCCGCGATCTTCTCGCCTGTGTTCTGAGCTTTGTCGTCAGCACCCATGTTGCACCTCTTTCGTAGTGAACCTGTACCTCTACAACATCACTAATCAGGATACTTATCAACGTTTTGGGTGGATTCGGCGTGTATCAGGACTCACCGAAACCCTCTTCCACCAACCGGCGTACGTACTGCACCGCTTTCAACGCATCTTTCCCGTCCGCTTCCACGTGCAGGTTTGCGCCCTGGCCGGCGGCGAGGGTCATCAGCGCCATCACGGAGGTACCGTCGACGCCGTTGATGGTCACTTCCGCGTCCAGCGAGGAGAGTCCGCCGGCGATCTTCGCGGCAGGCCGGGCATGGATGCCCATGGGATTCACGAGCTCGAAATCGCCGGATGCTTCGGGTTCGCGAGGGGCAGGTTCCCCGGCCGGCTGGCCTTCCGCGCTACCGAACCTGACGCTCTCCGCAGCATTGCGGACATCCACGACGGCGGCACCACCTTGCGCTGCCACGGCAGCAGCCACCAGCCCTTCCACCAAGGGGGCATCGGCCAGCACCACGGCATCCGGATCGCTGCAGAACTCGATCGCCGACTCCGCCGTCATCACTGCCGAGCCGAGATCGGCGAGCACCACCACGCCATCACCTCCGGCGTCCACCAGGGATTGCTCGACGGCGGCAAGCACCTTCTCCAGGCTGGTGCCGATCCGGCCGTCGTCAGTTCCCCCGGCGGCGGCGAGGTCGACGTCGGGAGCCATTTGCGCGGCGAGTTCCACCGCACCGTCAGCAATTCTGCTGCTATGCGATACCACCACAATGCCAACCGTCATGAAGCGTCGGCCCCAGAGGCTCCCGGCCCTGCGACTCCGCCCGCTGCCTCCGCGGCCGCCCGCAGGAGAAGCGCTGTGGAGGCGGCCCCGGGATCACGGTGTCCCGCACTGCGCTCCCCGAGATAGCTGGCGCGGCCCTTCCGGGCAACCAACGGGTCCGTCGCTGCGGCACCGGCTTCGGCTGCTTCGGCGGCCTTTTCCAGGACGGACACCACATCGCCGCCGTTTTCCACGGTGGTCGCGGCAGCTGCCACGGCAGGGGTCCAGGCATCCACCATCGTCTTATCGCCCGGTTCGGCCTTTCCCCGCGCCACCACTCCGTCGCGGGCCGCAGCCAGTGCGGCGGCCATGGCGGCAGGGTCGATGTCCGTAGCATCACCCAACGAGGTCGCCGCGCGCAGGTACGCGGTCCCGTAGAGCGGTCCGGCAGCGCCGCCCACCTTGGACATCAACGCCATGGCCGCTGCCTTCAACGCAGCGCCTGCCGTCTCCGGCGGAGTTTCCTCGAGCTTCTGCAGCACGGCCTGGAATCCGCGGTCCATGTTCTCACCATGGTCCGAATCGCCGACCGCCCGGTCCAATTCGATGAGTTCGGTGCGGTGTTCTGCCATGGCCTTGGCGGACAGCCGGATCCAATCCAGTGCCCAATCGACTCCGAGCCCCATGCTCACACTCCCCACCGCAAGGCTGCGGTGTGCACTGGAGCGTCCCACAGGGCGGTCAGCTCGTCATCCAGGCGAAGCACGGATACCGAGCAGCCCTGCATTTCAAGGGACGTGACGTAATTGCCCACCAGCGAGCGCGCCACCGTGGCACCACGTTCGGCCAACATCTGGGCGGCGCGGCGGTAGACGATGTAGAGCTCGCTTTGTGGAGTTCCGCCCATGCCGTTGACGAACAGCAGCACGTTGTCCCCCGAAGCAAGAGACAGGTCTTCCAGCACCGGTTCCAACAGGCGGTCCGTGATGGCGTCCGCACCTTCCATGGCGATCCGGTGCCGGCCAGGCTCGCCATGGATGCCGATTCCGATCTCGATTTCGTCATCGGCCAGTTCGAAGCTTGGCGTTCCTGCGTGCGGAACGATGCATCCGGACAGGGCCACGCCCATGGTCCGCACGTTGGCCACCACCCGCTCTGCGATAGCTGTCACGGCGTCCAGGTCATCCCCGCGTTCCGCGGCGGCACCTGCGATCTTCTCCACAAGCACAGTACCGCCCACGCCCCGGCGGCCCGCCGTGTACAGCGAGTCCTCCACCGCGACGTCGTCGTTGACCAGCACGGACCGGACGGCCACGCCTTCGGCCTGCGCCATCTCTGCGGCGGTTTCGAAGTTCAGGACGTCACCGGTGTAGTTCTTGACGATATGTACGACGCCGGCGCCGGAGTCCACGGCGGTGGTCGCCGGAATGATCTGGTCGGGTGTGGGCGACGTGAAAACTGCCCCTGGTACAGCTGCGTCGAGCATGCCCAGGCCCACGAAGCCGGCGTGCAATGGTTCGTGACCGCTGCCGCCACCGGATACAAGGGCTACCTTGCCCTGGACCGGGGCACCTTTCCGGACGACATACTTGGGCTCGGGATGGACGTCCACCAAATCGGCATGCGCCATGCCGAACCCTTGGACGGACTCGTCCACCACGGCGCGAGGATCATTGATGAGCTTTTTCATGGGTTGCTCCTGGGCATGCAGTGGCTGGTGCTCTGACCCTACTACCGGCGGGCCGGACCGCGGTAGGGCTTCCCGCGCGGTCCGGCCCGGCCTCTTAGCCTCGGCCGTCGACCGGCGGTTCGGTGCCGACGTCGGTGGCCGCGGGCGTGCCAACATCGGTGGCCGCGGGAGTGCCGATGTCCGGCCAAAAGGCCGCATAGAGGTCGGGGTCGGGGTGGCCGCCACCGGCCCACAGGGTTTGGTGCGCGTCGGTGCTGTACGGGATGTCGATCTGGAAAGCCGAGAAATCCGGGAACACAGGCCTGTCCTGCATAGTGGGCTCCTGCACGGCGCGCCCCTAGTTGCCCAGGGCGGCGTCGGCGCCGGAGGTCACAACGTCTTCGAGCAGCACGGTCTGGTCGATCACCGGGAGCCCCACCACGTGCCCAAAGCTGAACATGTTCTGCGGATCCAGTTCAGCTTTTGCCTTGCGGAGGCGTTCACGGATGGCCGGGCCCCAGGCACGCTCCCGGTCCTCGGCGTCCACGAAGTGCCCGTGGAGATTGACGAAAGTCCCGCTGTTGGAGGCATCGCGCAGGTCCTGGCGAACGGCGTCGTACACCTTGGGAAGCAGCTCCGCCAGAGGCGGGACAGCCATGCCCGCCATGAAGAAACTGAACGCCGCGTCGCGGCCACCCACAGTGTCCTGGCCGTCGCCGGCGGCAAGGGCTCCGCCAAGCAGCCGGAGCTCGGCCATCAGTACGGGACTTTCGACGCCCGGACCGAAGTGCCGCAGGATGGCCTCCCGGGCCGGGCCGTCCAGTCGGTCCAGGAGGAAGCCGCATTCACGGGCCGGCACGGGCTGATCCGGGTCCATGTGGATGGTGTCGAACCGGGTGGAGTCCAGCGGACCGGTGCCGTCCATCATGAAAGGAGCACTCCTGCGCATGGGCTCCAGCAGCTGCGTGGCAGTGGCGGCGTCACCCTGGTAGGCGTACCGCAGATGCACCACGAATTTGCCGCGCAGCGGCTCGGGGATGATGTCCATGTCCGGCAACCGCAGGAAAGCCAGCGACGCCGACGCCTCCGTTGGAAGCGTCCCTACCCATTCACTGAACTGCTGGAGGACGGTGGCTGCGTGGTCGCCGTCGAAGTAGATGCCGCCGGCGAAGATGTCCTGGCTCGGAAAGAGATGGAATTCCATGGCAGTGACAATGCCCAGGTTTCCCTTGCCGCCTCGCAGGAGGAAGAAGAGCTCCGGATTCTCGTCTTGGGTGACCCGGTGCTGCGTTCCGTCGGCGGTGACGAGTTCGAAGGCGATCACATGGTCCGAGGCGAACCCGTATTTCCGGCCCATGATGGGCAGGCCGCCGCCGAGCGTGTAGCCCACCACGCCCACGTCCGTTGTGGAACCGCAAAGGCCCATGAGTCCGAAAGCCGCAGCCTCGTCCACCACTGCCTTCCACCGGACGCCGGCTCCGACCCGGGCTGTCTTTTCAAGCGGGTCGATGCTGAGTTCCAGCATGCGGCGGGTGCTGATCAGCAAACCGCCCTCGATCGCATTGGTGGCGCCGTGGCCGGTGGACTGGACGGCCACGGGGATTGCACGTTCCGCCGCCCACTTCACTGCTGCCGAGACATCCTCTGCGTCGAGGGCGCCGAAGGCTAAGTGGGGCTGGTGCTGTGTTGAAAGGTTGAAGGCCGCTACCTCGGTTGCGAAGCCCGGGTCGGCCGGCGTGAACACGGGACCGCGCACGCTGAGTTGGAGTTCTGAAACGGCTGAAATGGACGCGTGGGACTGCATGATCTTCTCTCGATTGATGCATATTGGCGGAAGCTCCCCAGCAAGCCTCGACCAGTTTATCCATCAAGTTTAGATAAGAGAAGATGGTTTAAATCAGGCATTTTCCTTGTGTTTTGCCGCGCGTGTTACTGAAGGTGCTTGATCATACGGGTGTTACCCAAGGTATTGGGCTTAACCCGGGCGAGGTCGAGAAACTCAGCCACGCCCTCATCATGCGAACGCAGGAGCTCCGAGTAGACCTGCGGATCCACGGCAGACTGGTCCGCCATCACCTCGAAGCCGTGCCGCTTGAAGAAGTCCACTTCGAACGTGAGGCAGAAGACCCTGCTGACGCCCAGGGCCTTGGCTTCCTTCAGCAGGTCCTCCACCAGGACATGGCCCACACCCTTGCCACGCCATGAATCCGCCGCTGCCAGGGTGCGGATCTCCGCGAGGTCTTCCCACATGACGTGCAGTGCGCCGCAGCCAATGATCTCGCCATCCACGGATTCAGCAATCCGGAATTCCTGGAGGCTCTCGTAATAGGCCACGGTCTCCTTGGCCATGAGGATCCGCTGCTCAGCCAGCGGCGCCACCAGCCTCTTGATCTGGGCCACGTCGCTGGTGCGGGCAGGGCGAAGGCTGAAGGCGGAATCCACTCCCCCATCCTAGCCAGCCGGGGGCAGGGTCCTTGTTTCTGTTGCTGTTAGTGCCAAGGCAGCCGTTCGCTCACGAACAAACCCATCACAGAAACCGTCGTCCCGCGCACCTTTGGACCGTCGGAGTTCTGCCAAACAAGCGCCAATGAATTACTGCCAATAGAGGTGGCGTTCCCCGGAATTCCTGAAGCCATGCCGGCCGCCATCAGATTTCGCTTTATCGGCGGTGGAGCCCAACCAACAAAGGCAAAAAACCCGCTGACCCCCTGCAAGCACGCTCCTGTGACGAGCACGGATGCCGGGACAGACAGCTCAACGACGGTCACGCTAAATCCCGCAATCCTTCCTTACACCCAGTAACCGTTGTTTGCCCACGCAGACAGAGGCAAGGAAAACAGGACTTCAGATGATGCTGCCCATCCGACAAGCGGATTTACAGGGATGCACCGCCACAGATGACGTAGTTCTGGCCGGTGATGGACTTGCCGTGGGGACCGAGGAGGAACGCGGCCAGCGCGGCCACGTCCTCCGGATCCACCAACGAGCCGAGAGCGGGCACCTTCACCGGAGTGGCGGCGCGGCCGGGATCATTCAGCATCGGGGTGTCGGTCGGGCCTGGGGACAGCACATTCACGGTGATCCCGCGCGGCGCCAGTTCCTGCGCCCACGTCCGGCCGAGTCCCATCAGCGCGGCCTTCGTCGCGGCGTAGTGGCTCTTGCCCGGCATCCCTGTGGAGGTGCGGCTGCCCAGCAGGACGATCCGGCCGCCGTCAGGCATGGACGGCACCAAAGCGTTGGCCAGCACCGACGCAGCCGCCACATGAACCGTGAACATCCCCTCCAGGGCCGCCGGATCCAGGTCCCCCAAATGCGCAGTCCGCTGGAACCCGGCGGCATGCACCAAGGCATCGGCCGGTTCCAGACCTGAAACTGCACCCGCAAGCGACTCCGGCGCGGACAGGTCGGTCTTCAGCCACTCGAATTTTCCGCTTAGGGCAGACTCGGTACGGCTCAGCCCGGTGACCTTCCAGCCGTCGGCCAGCAGCCGCTCAGCGATCGCCCTGCCGATGCCCGAGCTGGTCCCGGTGACCACCGCATGCTTCGTCATTCGTCCCCGCCCGGCGTGGTGGTCCCCTCGTACGCCCACTGCGGGTCAACCCGGACGAACTTGATGGCCTGCCGGAAATACGTGTACGCGATGTTCAACGCACCGTCCGGGCCCTGATGGATGGACGGGTAGGAGTATTCACGGTTCAGCCCGTCGCGGGAGTTGTTGGACAGGCAGTACCCGTCCCCCACATCCAGGTTGCGGCGGATCGGCCACGTGCGGCCGGAGTCCTCGGAAATGGCCAAGGTCATCGGTGAGCGCGGCGTGCCCCAGAAGGCGCGCTTGACGCCGTCGTCCTCGGCAAAAGCAGAGGCGTCCGGCTCGGCGACGCCCTGCTCCTCGGCCAGCCCGTCATCGTCAATCTCGTCATAGAGCGAGAGGCGCCGCTCGGTGCCCTCCCCCGCCCGGCTGTGGTTGTACACCAGCGCGAGGCGGCCGTCGCCCAAGGCAACAAACTGGATGGACGAGTTGTTGTTGGGCAGTTCGGTGGGGACGGGTTCGCTCCAGGTGGAACCGTCGTCGGTGGAGCGGGATTCGTAGATGGAGTCTGCCCAACGACTGCGGAACAGGGCAAGCAGGGAGCCGTCGGCGACTGGCTGGATGTTCATGTGAACGCAGCCGAGGCTGCCGGGGAGGACGGTTTCGGTCCAGGTGGCGCCGGCGTCGTCGGAGATCATCACGGCGCTGTCGTCACTGTTGCCAACCCACTTCTCACCGGGCGTGGTGATGCAGCGGAAGATCGGGATGATCAGCCGGCCGGATGGCAGGACCACCGGCAGCTGGCGCACGAACACGCCGCCGGTTTGGTTGGCCGGGAACAAGGTCTCCACCTCGCCCCAGGTGCGGCCGCTGTCCGTGGAAACACGACGGCGAACCTCGGCGGTGTCCTGGTTGCCCGCCTTCTGCGCGGTGTACAGGAGCCAGAGGGCGCCGTCGGTGTTGGTGAACAGGATGGGGTTTTGTTCGGAGCGGGTGGAATCGTCCGAGAGTTGCTGCGGCTCGGACCACTGGCTGCTGCCTGGCTCCAGGGTGGAGAACCAGATGGAGATGTCCGGCACGCCCTCCTGGGTGCCGCCGAACCAGACGCAGCCCAGCCGCCCGTCAGGGAGGGTGAGCAGGTTGGCGGCGTGGCTTTGCACGGTCGGGGCGGGCAGGTAGGCGAAGTCGGCGCCGTCGGCGCGCTTCACCGCCCCGTCCGGGGTGATGGTGCTGTAGACGTCGGTGGTGGTGTTGGGCATGATTACTGCTCTTCCTTGGTTCCGGCAGCGGAGGTAGCGGCGTCGAGGTGGGATTTCGCGATCTGTTCCAGATGGGTCAGGTCCGAGGCGATCGTGGCGAAGGTGTAGCCCTGCTGGAGGCGCTGGTTGGCTACCGAGCCGGCGGGGGTGTGGATGCCGGCGGCGACGCCCGCGGAGGCAGCTGCTTCAGAAATGGTCTTAAGCGCGGCGTTGAATTCCGCTTCAACCTGAGGATCGCCGGGGAATGCACCGCCGACGGCGATGGACAGGTCCGACGGCCCCACGTAGATGCCGTCCAGTCCCTGAGTGGCGCAGATTTCCTTGACGTTGGCCAGGCCCTCAGGGGTCTCGATCATGGCGAATACCAAAGTGGTGCTGTTGGCGTCGGCCGGCTTGGGGCCGATGCGCAGGGCCGAGCGCATCGGCCCGTAGGACCGGCCGCCCATTGGCGGGTACTTCGCCGCCGCCACGGCCGCTGCGGCGTCTTCGGCGTTGTTGATCAGCGGCACGATGACGCCCACGGCGCCGGCGTCCAGGGCCTTGCCGATCGCGGTGAAGTCGTTGGCCTCCACCCGGACCATCCCGACGGCCTTGTTTCCGGCGTCAATGGCCATCAGCCCATTGAGCACGCCCGAGTACCCGAGCAAGCCGTGCTGGGCGTCCAAGGCGACGTAGTCGTAGCCGAGGCGGCCGACGCGTTCGGTGGCCACGGGCGCGTCCAGCACCGCCCAGTAGCCCACCGCCTGCTCACGGGCACGGATCTTACGGGCGAATTCGGTGGCCAGTTGGGAGGTCATCAGAGTCCTTCAGTTCGTGATTAGCGGTTCGGTAGGAAGTCAGCGGTTGTAGGCGGGCATCGGGCCGCGCAGTGAGATGCCGACGGCGTCGCAGGCTTCGACGACGTCGGCCGGGAGCGGTCCGTTGGCGACGGCGGCGATGTTGGCGCGCAGCTGTTCGACTTTGGATCCGCCGAGCAGCATGGAGCCCACACCTTCGCGGTAGGCGAGCCAGCGCAGTGAGAGTTCGGCCAGTGATACTCCGGCGTCCGAGGCGATGCGTGAGAGCTCCCCGATGGCGTCGAACAGTTGCTTGTCCCAGTAGCGCTGGGTGTACATGGCGGCGAGTTTCGAGTCGCCGTAGCGGCCCTCGGTGGGTTTGGCGTCGAAGCTGTGCTTGCCGGTGAGCAGCCCGCCGCCCAGCGGGTTGTAGACCATGGTGTGCACGTTGTGGATGGCGGCGAACTCGAGGTATTCCTCCTCGAGCCGGCGGGCCACCAGGTTGTAGAGCTGCTGTGCGACGACGGGTTGCGGGGCCCCCACTTCACGCGCCGCGTGAATGACGTCGGCAATCTGCCAGGCGGCAAAGTTGGACACACCCAGCGCGCCGATCTTCCCCTCGGCTTTCAGATCGGCAACTGTGGACAGTGTCGAGGCAAGCTGTGTGGCCCGGTCCGGCTGGTGCAGGTAGAACAGGTCGATGCTGTCCACGCCCAGCCGGCGGAGACTGCCTTCGACGCTGGCGCGCAGCCCCTCGGGCGACAGCGGCGAATGGGAGCCGTGGTCCGCGTGGGGCATGCCGGCCTTTGACGCCAGGATGACGCCGTCGCGCTTTCCCTTCAAAAGGCGCGCCAGCATCTCCTCGGTCACACCGCCCACGTAGGCGTTCGCGGTGTCGATGGTGGTGATGCCAGCGTCGAGCGCTTCCTCCACCATCCGGCCGGCGGTGGCCTCGTCTACGGTGTCGCCGAACGTCATGGTTCCCAGGACAAGCCGGGAGATGGGGAGTTTCAGGCCGTCCACCTGGGAGCCTTCGGGCTGGGTGCTCATGTGTTGATTCCTCGTGGTTGCGTTCGTGAGTAAGGATCTAGGCCGGTTCGGCTAATTGGCTTGGTTGGCCAGGGCCAGTGATCGGACGACATGCCGCGGCTTCAGCCCGGTCATGGTGGAGGGGTCCAGCGCGGCGCGGCGGAGCTTGCGGGTGTAGTCCTCCTTGGGCGCGGTCAGGACGGACGCGGTGGTGCCGTGTTCCACGAGCTTGCCGCGCTGCATCACCATGACGGTATCGCTGATTTCCTGCACCACTCCCAGGTTGTGCGAGATGAAAACGTAGGTTATGCCGGTTTCGTCCTGAATGGACTCCAGCAGCCGCAGCACCTGGGCCTGCACGGACACGTCAAGCGCGCTGGTGGCCTCGTCACAGACCAGCAGTTCCGGCTTGGAGGCAAGTGCCCGTGCGATGCCGATGCGCTGGCGCTGGCCGCCGGAAAACTCAGAAGGCCGTTTCTCCAGGGACCGGACGGGCAGGCCCACCTGGTCGATCAGCTTCGCCGCCGCCTTGTGCCGCTCGGCCTTGGAGCGGACACCCTGCAGCTTCAGTGGCTCGGCCACGATTTCCTGCGCGGTCATGTGCGGGTCCAGCGAGCCGTAGGGGTCCTGGAACACCATCTGGAACCTGGAGCGCAGCGGCCGCAGCTTGGCCTCGCTCATGCCTGCGATGTCCGTGCCGTCCAAAGTGATGGACCCGCTGGTGGGGGTGACCAGCCGCATCAGGGCCTTGGCCACGGTGGACTTGCCGCAGCCTGATTCGCCTACAACGGCGATCGTTTTGCCTTTGTCCACGGAGAAGGAGACGTCGTTCACGGCCCGGAAGGTGCCGCCGGGCACGTGGTAGTCCACTACCAGGTTGTTGACGGCGAGGAACGGCTTCGTCATGGCTTTGCTCCGGTCTGGGTGAGGGCTGGGTCGGTGCTTGCTGCGGTTCCTGTAGTGCCGGCGGAGCGGCGGCCGGTAGAGGCAGGTGTTTCGTCCCACTCCCCCAGGACGGGAATGGCGGCCAGCAGGGTTTGGGTGTATTCGGTGGCCGGGTGGTCCACTATCTGCTGGACCTCGCCGGATTCGACGAAGGAGCCGTCCTTCATCACGTGGATGCGGTCCGAGATCAGCCGCGCCACACCCAGGTCGTGGGTGATCATCAGGATGCCGACGCCGCGCTGTTCCTGGAGTTCGAGGAGCAGGTCCAGGATTCCGGCCTGCACGGTAACGTCCAGGGCCGAGGTGGGCTCGTCCGCCACCAGCAGCTGCGGCTCGGAAGCCAAAGCGATGGCGATCAGCACACGCTGGAGCATGCCGCCGGAGAGCTGGTGCGGATATTTCTTCAGTTGCTTTTCCGGCGTTGGGATGTGCACCTGTTCCAGCAGGCGCACGGCCCGGGCCTGAAGCGCAGTCTTGTCTTTGGCCGAGGCGGCGCCGGCGATCTTGATGGCTTCGAAGAGCTGGCTGCCGATCGAGTGGACCGGGCTCAGCGCCGTCATGGGATCCTGCGGAATCAGGGCCAGGGTCTTGCCGCGCACCTTGTCGATGGCCTTGGGGTCAGCTGAGATGTCGACGCCGTCGATCTTCACTGTGCCGGACAGGACTGCCAGGTCCTCGGGCAGGAGACGGAGGATTCCCATCGCCGTCGTCGATTTCCCCGAACCGGACTCCCCGATGATGGTGACCGTCTCGCCGCGGTGAATGCTGAAGCTGACGGCGTCGACGGCGCGGACGATGCCGGTCTCCGTGATGAGCTCCACCTGGAAGTCGCGGACTTCCAGCAGCGGCTGCTCGATGGGGTCGGGCTGATCTGCAGGTGAGTTAGCAGTGCTCATGTCAGGCACCCTTCTTCTTGCGGCGGGGACGGTCGCGGAGGCCGTCGCCCAGCAGGTTGACGCCCACCACCATGAGCACGATCACCAGGCCGGGCAGGGTGACCATCCACCAGGAGGTGGTGATGTAGTCCTGGCCGTCGGAGATGATGCGGCCCCAGGTGGCGAACGGCCGTTGTGGGCCGGCACCCAGGAAGGACAGCGCGGACTCGAGGAGCACGGCTTGGGCCAGCAGGAGCAGGACTACCAGGGTTGCCTGTTTGATGACGTTGGGGATGATGTGCCGGATCAGGATCTTGATCTTGTGCAGGCCTAGAATCCGGGCTGCGGAGACGTATGGCTTTTCGCGTTCCACCAACACCATTGAGCGCGTGAGGCGGGCGACTTCGGGCCATTGGGCGATGGCGATCACGAAGGTGATGACCGGGATGGACGGGCCGAACAGGGCCACCACCAGCAGGAGCATCATCAGCAGCGGCAGGGACATCTGCGCTTCGAGGATGCGGGAGACAATGGTGTCCACCCAGCCGCCGTAGTAACCGGCGGCCGCTCCGAGGATCACGCCGATGGCCCCGGACACCAGGACGGCCAACACCCCAATGGTCAGGGAGACCTGGCCACCGTGCAGGACCCGGGAGAGGAGGTCGCGCCCGAGTTGGTCGGTGCCAAACAGATGACCGTCGGTCAGCGGCGGGAGGCGCCGGGCGGCGAGGTCCTGAAAGTTCGCGTCCGGGAGCGGGAGCACCTGGGCGAGAATGATCGGGATGATCACCAGCAGGGTGCAGATGGTGCCAACGATGAGCTTCCACCGGGCGGATTTACGACGCCGTGTGGCGCCTGCCTTGGCGATGTCCGCTTTGGTGACGGCGCTGGGGCCGGGCTGTTTCGCTGGTGCGCCGGAAGACGCTGCCGGGTTTGCGGTGTCGAGGCTCATGCTGTGGCCGCCTTTCCAAGACGAACGCGGGGATCAAGGAGCGGGTAGGCGAGGTCGATGAGCAGTTGCACTCCTACCGCCAGAAGCGCGGTGATGAGGACCGTGGCCTGAATGAGAGGGTAGTCGCGGGTTTCGAGGGCCCGGACGATCAGGGAGCCGACGCCGGGCCAGGCGAACACTACTTCCACCACCACCACACCGTTGAGCATGGCGGCGAACCGGGTGCCCAGGGCGGTGAAGACGGGGATGGCGGAGTTGCCCATGGCGTAGCGCCAGGTGAGTGCGGAGTTGGTGACGCCGCGGGAGCGGGCCACGGTGAGATACGGGGCGGCGAGGTTGTTGCTCATTTCGCGGCGGACCATCCGGGAGATCAGGGCGATCTGCAGGATGGCGATGGTGATGGTGGGCAGGACCAGCCCGCCCCAAGTGGCGAAGCCGGAGGCCGGGAACAGCGGGATCAGCACGGCGAAGCCGGTGAGGAGCATGATGCCGGTCCAGAAGTCCGGCATGGACTGCCCGGCGATGGTGAGCACGTTGACGCCGAACTCGCGGCCGGTGTCCGGGCGGCGGGACATCCATACACCCAGCGGGATGGCGACGACGGCGGTCAGCAGGATCGCCGACGTCGCCAGGGTCAGGGTGTAGGGCATCCGTTCGAAGACCACTTGCATGGCCGGGGCCTGGAAGGAGTAGGACTGGCCGAGGTTTCCGGTGAACAGTTGCTGGATGAAGATCCAGTACTGTTCCAGCACCGGCCGGTCCAGGCCGAACTGCTCACGGACGGCGGCGAGCTGCTCGTTGGTGGCCAGCGGGCCGGCGTAGGAGACAGCGGGGTCGCCCGGGGCCATGCGGATCAGGATGAACACGGTGGATACGGTGAGGAACACGGTCAGCAGGCCCTGTCCCACACGCTTGAGGATGTAGTTCGTCATGGCTTAGGCCTCCAGCCGGACATCAACGAGGGGGTAGGAATTCGTGGGCGCCAGGTTGATGCCGGATACCCGCTCCCGGTGGGCGAGGACGGACTTGGGCACGAAGGCCCAGGCGCATGGCCACGTGTCCCAGACTGCCTGCTGGGCTTCGTTCAGCAGTTCGGTCCTGCGCGCCGGCTCTGCTTCCTCTGCAGCGGCCCGGACCTTGGCGCTGACCTCCGGGATCACGTAACCCTGGTAGGTATCGCGGGTGGCTTCCTTTTCCGGGGTGCCGGCGTACATGCCCTGCAGCATGGTGATGGCCAGGCCGGTGGGGCTCGGATAGCCGTTGCCGAGCAGGTCCCAGTCGCCCTGCTTGCCTTGGCGCCAGGCCAGGATGTTGCCGCCGGGTTCGAACTGCTGCAGCTCGGCCTTCACACCGATCTTGCCGAACATTTCCACCAGCGCTTCCATCACGGAGGTGTCCGAGGCGAACTCGCCGGTTTCCCAGATGATCTTCAGGGTGAGGTCCTTGACGCCGAGTTCGGCCAGCGTTGCCTTGGCCTTATCGGGGTCGTAGACATATTCGCCGGTCTTGTAGTAGCCGGTGAGGCTGGACGGGGTGACGCCCTCTGCCTGAGTGACGGAGTCCACCAGGACGTCGCGGACCAGAGATTCGCCGTCGATGGCCATGCTCAGGGCCTGCCGGACGCGCGGGTCGGCGAGGGGGTGACCGGCGGGCTTGCGGAAGTTAAAGAAGATCTGGTTCAGGCGCAGGCTTGACGCTTCCTGCAGTTCGACGCCGGGCAGGCCGCCGAGCTGTTCGCGGGAATCCGGAGTGATGGAGTCGATGACGTCCACCTCGCCGCTGCGCAGGGCGATCACGCGGCTGGATTCCTCCGGCAGGAACCGGACTTCCACGTTTTCGATCTCAGGCTTGGGGCCCCAGTAGTTCTCGTTACGCTGCAGGCTGTAGGTGCCGGCACCGCGATTGAACTTGGTCACCACGTACGGGCCGGTACCGATCCCTTCCTGCAGTTCCTCCGGCTTGTTCTGCGCGGCGGGGGTTATCAGGATCATGCTCATCAGCGAGTCCAGGATGGGGATCGGCTTCTTGGACACCATCTTGAAGGTGCGGTCATCCACCGGGACCACTTCGGGGAATTCGGGGAAGAAGCCGGCGACAAAGGAGCCCTGGACCTGCTGATACATCTTCAGGGCGGTGGCGACGTCCTCCACCTCGACCGGGCTGCCGTCGGAGTAGCGGATGCCTTCGCGGAACCGAACAGTCCATTCGGTGGGGCCGGTCATCTCGAAGCGTTCGGCCAGCACCAGCACGGGCTTGGTTTCGGGACCGATGGCCGTCAGGCCCTGGCGGACCGAGCGCTGCACGGTGACGGCTGCGTCGAACTGGTTGAGCTTGTTGTCCAGGCTGACCAGGGAGCGGTTCAAGGCCAAGGTCAGGGTGCTGGGGCCCGGGAGGCCGGTGGGGCCGGCGCAGCCGGCGAGGCTGCCGGTGCCCAGCAGAAACCCGGCCGCCGCGCCGAACTGCAGCAGACGACGGCGGGAAATCTCACTTCCTTGAGGAAGAACGGTCATCGTTGACCTCTCGGTAGATCGGGGACGGCGTACGAGGTGGCTGCGCCGAATGTTGTCTCCATCACTTTGCCACTTTTGCACAAACCACGCAAGCCCTCTAGCGTGATTCGCGCACCCATGCCATGATGGTGGAAAGCTTCCCGCATCTTTGGCGGGGTTCCAGCCAATGATGACGAGAGGAGCAGCGTGGCTTCCGTATTTGTGCAGGCCGACGATTTCTCCGGCGCCGCCGAGGTTGGCTACTGCTTTGTGGAGCACGGCTTGTCCGCACAGGTTCTGCTCGCCACGGATTTATCGAACGCTGCGATAAGGCACGACGGGGCCACCCCTCTCAGGGGGCCCGCTACCGAAGTGGTGGTCACTGATACGCATTCCCGCGGACTGTCTGACCTTGCAGCCGAGGCATTGGTGAAGGACGCCTTCTCCGGCCCCGAAACGTCCGACGTGCAGGTGATGTTCAAGAAGATGGACTCCCTGTGGCGCGGCAACGTCCGTGCGGAAATATCGGGGCTGACCAGCCTTGGCTTCCACGCTGTTGTTGCGGGAGCACTCCCCCAACTGCAGCGCTCTGTTGTGGAAGGCCAGCCGCTGGTGGCTGGCACTCCGCTGGCAGAGACGGGCCTGTGGCAGGCGGAAGTTTCGGCCCCGCCGACGGACGTTCCGTCACTGCTTCGGCCCAAGGATCCCTCGTCGGTCCACACGGTGAATCTGAACGCGGTCCGGTCGAGCGTCCTCAACACCACGCTGGCCGGGCTGCTGAACACCAACGAGCCTCAGGTGCTGGTAACTGACGGCGAGAACGTCCAGGACCTGGAGCGGGTGGTTGACGCACTGCTTGACCTGGATTTCCAGGCTGGTGGCCGCCGCATCGTCCTGGTGGGAACCGGAGGGGCGGCGGACGTCCTGGCCCAGCGGCTCGGTGCTCAACCTGCGCGAAACACGCAGAGAGCGCCGGCCGTGGACTTAACCGTTGCGGAACGGCACCAAGCGGAACTGCCGGTGCTCGCCGTCGTCGGCTCAGCGTCCACGACGGCGCAGGTACAGTTGGCCAGTCTTGAAGCCGAAGGCTTCACAGTGGTCCGGCTACATCCTCAGTACGCAGGTGCAGCGGGCGCATACGCAACGCAGCTTGAGGAAACCAAGCAGGCGTTGCAGTCAGGCGCCAGCGTTGCCATCACGCTGGCGTCGACAAAAATCGATCCTGCGAGGGCGGCAAGCATCGTGCAAGCTCTGTCAAAGTTCGCCGCCGAGGTCGCGAAGGAAACCCGGGCCGACTTGATCCTCACCGGCGGTGAGACGGCCAGGGAAGTCCTGCAAACCGTCGGCCGCTCCAGCCTGGTGCCGCTCGCCGCGGTCCAACACGGGGCCGTGCTCAGCCGGGCCGACGATGGCACGCTGGTGGGCACCAAGCCCGGCAGCTTCGGCGACGACCTCGCCCTCCTGCAGCTTTATCACGAGATCCGGGAGCGCCGCCGCCAGACCGCGGGAGCTCCCGCCTCCACCCTTCCCCGCAAGACTTCCGAACAATCTGGAGCAACAATGACAACCGTTGAAACCACTTCATCCCTCCCCTACGTCGCCGTCACTATGGGCGACGGTGCCGGCATCGGCCCGGAAGTTATCGTCCCGGCCGTCCTTGACCAAGGCATCCTGGCCGAATGCCGACCGGTGGTGGTCGGCGATGCGCTGCGCTTGCGCCAGGCCGCTGAAATCGTGGGTGTTAAGGCCGACATCCAGGTGATTGAGAACGTTGCGGACGCGGTGTTCACGCCGGGCCGGGTGAACGTGATCGACCTGGCGCTGCTGCCGGAGGACCTCGCCTGGGGCCAGCTTTCCCCCGTCGCCGGGCACGCAGCCTACGAATACATCCGGGTGGCCAGCGAGCTGGCAATGGCCGGGAAGGTGCAGGCCATCTGCACGGCGCCGCTGAACAAGGAAGCACTACACTCGGCCGGGCACATCTACCCGGGGCACACCGAGCTGCTGGCGCACCTGACCGGCATCGAGGAAGTGTCCATGATGCTCTCTACTCCCAAGATCCGGGTGATCCACGTGACCACGCACATCGGCCTGATGGATGCCGTCCGCAAGATCAACCCGGACCTGGTCGAACGCACCATCCGCCGCGGGCACGAAGCGCTCGTCCGGGCGGGCATCCCCAACCCGAAGATCGGCGTCTGCGCCATCAACCCGCACGCCGGTGAGAACGGCCTGTTCGGCCAGGGCGAGGAAGCCGAGAAGATCGAACCCGGCGTCAAGGCCGCCCAGGCGGACGGCATCAACGCCGTGGGCCCGCTGCCCGCCGACACCCTGTTCTTCCTGGCCGGCCGGGGCGACTACGACCTGGTAGTGGCCATGTACCACGACCAAGGCCACGGGCCGGTGAAGGTGCTGGGCATCGAGGCCGGGGTAAACATCACCGTGGGCCTGCCCGTCATCCGCACGTCCGTGGACCACGGCACTGCATTCGACATCGCCGGCAAGAACATCGCTGACTCCCGCTCCATGGTCGAGGCGCTGCACCAGGCAGCGGAAATGGCCACTCGCCCATCCGTTGCCGTGTAGGTGACTGGTTTGATTGGGGGCCGGAACTAGGATGGTTAGCACTGCAACCGCCATGCCCACGGGGAGGAAACCGGGAATGCTGTCCGCTAATGCGCGGCGCGAGGAGATCTACCACCTCGCCGTGACCACCGGCCTCGCTTCCGTGGAGGAACTGTCCGACCGGTTCGAGGTTACCGCCTCTACCATCCGCCGCGACCTCGCACTGCTGAACAGCCAGGGCCGGCTGGCGCGGACCTACGGTGGTGCGATGGCGCTGGGCGCGCACCCGGAGGCGTCGCTGCGGCAGCGGATTGGCGAGGCGTTCGACCAAAAACACGCGATTGCCCGGTGGGCGGCGTCGGTGATCCAGAACGGGGAGAACATTCTGCTCGACGCGGGTTCCACCGCGGGTGCCCTGGCCCACGAGCTGCGGGGGTTCGGTCGGTTATCCGTCACCACCCCGGGAATCAACACTCTGCAGGAGCTTGCGGACTCCGTGGGCGTCGAGGTGGATTGCCTCGGCGGGAGGTTGCGTGGCGTGAGCCAGAGTTTTGTAGGGCCGCTGGCCGAGGCGGCGCTGGAGCGGATGAGCTTCGACCGCGTCTTCCTCGGCGCCGACGCCGTCACCGCCGAGGACGGCATCTGCGAGGCCGACCACGCCCAGACCCGCCTTAAGGAACTAATGGCCCGTCGCGGCCGGGAAGTCTATATTTTGGCGGATTCCTCAAAGCTCGGCCTCCGGCCGTTCCACGCATGGGCACGGCTCCCGCTGCCGTGGACGCTGGTAACGGACGATCGCGCCGACCCCACCCAGGTCCGCAAGTTCCGTGACGCCGGAGTACAGGTGGAAATAGCGTCCACCGAAGCCTCATCCTTCAGCAGTGTCAACGAGCCGATCCCGGACGACGCCTAGCAGCCGCAGCCTTCCGCGTGAAAGTAAGTTGGGCAGATGGAGCCTGGCCATCTGGATGTTCATGAGATCCGGGGCAAAAGCCCCTCCGATGCAGGTCAGCGAAAAGTGAATCATGGCCTCAAAGTTGGATCTAAAACCTGCTCAAGAAGACATCGGCGGAGCCATCAGTGCACCGTAAATGTCTTGTGGCGCAGAGATCCTTGACCACCGCTTACGGCCAGATCGGCTTTGCCAACCCAGGCCCACCCGAATACCGCAGAAAAACGCTCGCTACTTATCGTTGTGGTTCACCACGGGGCCGCCAACGGGCCCCAAGGAAACTTGGCACGGCGAAGTGAGTCTTCAAGGTCGTCACGACATGCTGGCGGCCAGGTGTGCCGCTGCCAGCGTCAGCGTTGCTGGATCCCGGACCCGGCCCCCTTCGCGGGCGTTGGTCGCGCTGCGGAATCCTTTAGCCGCTGCCGCGACCGGCAACGAATCAGGAATACTCAGGAGTCAGCAGCCAGGTGATGGCTTCATCGTGGGAGGCGAAGAACCGGGTGGGAACCGGCAGCGTGCGCCGTGACATGGCGAAGTTGGCGATGACCCGGTTGACCGGGCTTGAACCCACCAATGCGATCCGCGAAGCAGCGCATTTCGTACTGAAAGCCGATTTGGCTTCCCGGGTGACCGACTGGGTGTGGGTGATGTCGATCAGCATCGGATACTCGGCGTCACCGGCGAGTTTGTTGATCTTGTCCATCGCCGCGTGAACGTCCTGCACTGTCAGGACGGTGCCCTGTCCCCAGATCAGCTGCAGGATTCCTTGCCCGTCGAGCCCGACGGTTCCTTTGCCGCCGTCCACGGTCTCTTGCTCCATCTGGCACTCCCCCCATTGCGTCCTGTGACGCTAAGACTAACCCGCAGCACCCGGCCCGTCCGGGAGGTGCCATATTGCGAGGTCAAAATACCCGCACCTACAATGCTGGATGTGGAAACTGAGGAGCAGAATGAGGACTTCCAGCGACTGCACCAACTCATCGCTGGTTCCGATGATGTTAAGTCCTTTTTGGACCGCATGACCGGCTACGCCGCGGCCACTCTGAGCCGGGCTACCGGTACCCGCATCGAATGCGCCGTGACCCTTTGGCGCCGCAAACGGGCCGTGACCTTGGCTGGCAGCAGCGATAACGCCATCCTCTGGGACGGCATCGAACAGGCCCTGGGTGACGGTCCTGTCCTGGAAGCCCTGCAAACCCGGTCACCGGTGGTTCTGGCCGACACCAGCACAGCTTCCCCGTGGCCTGCATACGCAGCGACCCTGGATTCCGCCGGGGCACGCAGCGTCCTCGCGGCGCCGCTGGAGCTGGGCAAAGACGCTTCCGCAGCACTGAACTTCTTCGCCCCCAACACCCACGCGTTCACCGACGACGCAGTGAGTGAAGCGAAGATATTCGCGGACATGGCCGGGCAGGCACTGCGGCTTGCGCTGCGGATCGCGGCAGCGGACCTGCTCGCCGAGGACCTCAAAGCCGCCATGAAACGCCGCACCGTCATCGACCTTTCAACCGGAATCATCATGGCCGAAAACAACTGCACCCAGGAACAAGCCTTCGCTTTCCTGAACCAGGCCTCGCAGAACCGCAACCAGAAACTGCACGACGTAGCCGCTGGCATCATGACCGAACGCAATGGCACCAACGCCGTCCCCTCAACGCACTTCGAAGACTAGCGCCGGCTTGTTACGTGTGGACGTGCGCCGCGCACGGACTCAGTCGTCAGATTAGGTTTTGCGCGGGGGCGGACGCCATCAAACCGCACTTGTGCTGACGCCGGTTTACGGTGCCTGCGGCGTTAGCTGACCAGCACTTGCGTAGATGATTCCTTGATCTTGCCGTTTGCCCAGGCCATTTGTCGCAAGGTTTGGGGATGGCAGTGCTGTGCCACCGCCAGGAGCCTGGTGTGTTGGATGCCTTGGGCGGCCTGGGCGAGCATTTCCCAGTCCGAGGAGACACCGCACGCCATCGTGTAGGCCTCCCGAAGATCGCGTAGCAGCAGCAGTCCTGCTTCCTTTTGACGGCCCATAAGCTGGCTGCTCTTTTCCCTTGCCTTGGCCAGTAGGGTGGTGTCATTGACTGGTATGGGGTCCAGTTCCTGATCGTATTCCCTGGCGATGTCCGCGATCTCGCGCACGTGCTGTTGGGACCACATGGCCAGGTCCTGGCCAAGATGGAAGATTTCGTGGTCGACTTTGTGCCGTTCGGAGATGTGCAGCAAGTGCTTGGCCAGTTCGTTTTCATCCCTGTGCAGCCCTTTGAGTACCAGCCCGATCTTCACTGGTTCTGCTCCGTTTCAATGAGTTCTTCCTCTGCCGAGGCTGAATGGATGCCTTTGGTCTTGGGGATGCTTGGATAGCGGGCGGCGGGGGCAGAAGCTGTGTTGGTCGGTGCCGTTGCCGGCCCCGTACATGCGCGGACGCGGTCGATGCGGGCGGCGGCGGTTTTGAAGATCGGTTGCTTGGATGCGGCGTCCCAGTCCGTGATGGTCAGCTCGTTAGCTGCCCGGCCGGAACCAACTGGCTCGTGTCCGCCCTCGGTGTCCCAGTAGCCGTAGTGGAAGGGCAGGAAGATCACTCCTTCGCGGATCCCGCCGATGCGTACCTGCGCCTGAACTGTGCCCCGGGGAGTTCGAATTTCGGCGAGGTCTCCTTCAGCCAGCCCTTGGGCCTCGGCGTCGGGTACGGAGACTTCACACCAGACGTCCGGGGCTGCGGCCTGCAGTTCGGGGCTTCTCCCTGTTTTGGTGCGGCTGTGGAAATGGAACAATGTCCGGCCCGTGATCAGTTGCAGGGGGAACTGCTCGCTGGGCAGCTCGTGCGGTGGCATGTACTCGGCGGCTTTGAGGATGGCTTTGCCCGCTGGGTTCATGGCCTTGTAATCGCTCGGCTCGACGGGGGCGCCGGTGATCAGGTCGCGGCCGTAGCTTTCGCAGTATTCCGGGTGCGCCCAGAACGTGCCGTCCTGATAGATCCGTTCTGTTCCGTCCGGGTTTTCCTCGTTGCAGGGCCACTGGATACCTGAACCGCCACGCAGCTTGGCGTAGGTAATTCCGGTGTAATCGCAGGGCCGGCCCCGGGAGCATTCCTTCCACGCCTCGAAGGCAGTTTCCGGGTCGTGCCATTTAATGAGCGGTTGGCCGTCCTTGTCCTTCAATCCCATCCTGTGTGCGTAGTCAATGATGATGTCCAGGTCCGGTCGGGCCTGTCCAGGCGGGTCGACGGCTTTCTCGGACAGGTGCACGGTCCTGTCCGCGTTCGTGAACGTCCCGGTCTTTTCGCCCCAGGTCGCGGCGGGCAGGACGACGTCTGCCAGTTGAGCCGTTTCGGACATGAAAATGTCCTGTACCACCAGGAACAGTCCTTCCTGCGACAGGATCGAGCGGATCCGTGCCAGCTCCGGCAGTGATACAGCAGGGTTCGTGCCGGTGACCCACAACAGCCTGATCGAGCCCTCCTCGATGTAGCGCAGGATCTGCAGTGCGTGCGTCGGAGGTGAATAGTGCGGGATGGACATTGGATCGACGTTCCAAACCCGGGCAAGGTCCTGCACATGGGCGTCGTTGGACCAGTTCCGGAACCCGGCAAGGTCCCCGTCGGCGCCGCATTCACGGGTGTTCTCCGCCGTGGGCTGGCCGTTCATCTGCAGGATCCCGCACCCCGGTTTTCCCAGCATGCCCCGGACGATGTTGACGTTGTTGACCTGGACCGCGGCCGCGGTGGCCTGGTTGGACTGGTAGAAGCCCTGAAGCACCGTGGACAGGAGCCGTTCGGCATGGCCGATGATCCTGGCTGCTTCCTTTATCTGCTCCTCCGGCACTCCGCAGATACCGGCCGCTACGGACGGAGGATACTTTTTAACTTCCCGTTCCAGGGCCTCGAAGCCGACGGTGTGGGCCTGGATGTAATCCTGGTCGACCCAGCCATTACTGATGAGTTCATGCAGGATCGCGTTCATCAGGGCCAGGTTCGTTCCCGGCAGAGGTGCCAGATGCACCGTCGCCGCCCGGGCCACAGGCGTCAGTCGCGGATCGACACAAATGATCTTGGGAGGATTCGGGCCGGCGAGACGGTCCAGCATCCTGGTCCACAACACAGTTTGGGTCTCGGCCACATTATGGCCGTATAGGGCAATGACATCAGCGTGGTCGACGTCCGTGTAGGAGCCGGGCTGCCCGTCGGAGCCAAACGATTCCTTCAACGCCTCCGCCGCCGTCGCCGTGCACAACCGGGTGTTGCCATCGACGTGGTTTGTGCCGATTCCGCCATGGGCCACCGTGCCGAGGGTGTAGTACTCCTCCGCGAACAATTGGCCGGTGGTGTAAAAAGCAAGCGCGCTCGGACCCTGCTCATCCAACAGCTCCTTGGACCGGGAAACCAACGCGCTCATCGCGGTGTCCCAGTCCGTTTCAACGAGTTTGCCGTCCCGACGCACCAGCGGCCGGGTCAGCCGGTCACCTGAAGCATTCGCCTGCCACCCGTAAAGGTCTTTCGGGCCCAGCCGGCCGTGGTTGACCCGGTCCCCGGCACGACCGCGAACCCCAACGATCCGCTCATCCTGAACCGCAATGTCCATCGCATCACCGTTCGAATGCAGAATCGATGCGCTCTGGACCCATCGCTGCACCTTCCCAGGGTCCACTCCTTCTGCAAGATACGAATCGACCCTCACCGGCCACGTTTCCCCGGCGCCGTAGGGCGTCCTGCTTCCCCACGGTTCAGCAATGCGGTCAATCCGTGCCATCAGCGCTCATCTCCTGCCAGAACAGTAGTGCCACCGCTACACGTACCCACCTCCACCGACCCTCAACCGCCGCCCCACCATGACGTCATGAAGCAGCCACTGCCCGTGCACCGCTCACCGCAGTGGGCCGAGCCGCCGACCCGCAAGGGCCGGTCAGCCTCCGATTTTGACCACGGAAACCTCGACGGCGGCAGCCGGCCCGTGCAGGTGGCTTCGGATCGCTTGGGCTACTCTTCGCGCCACCGCTGGGGCGGAATGGGCAGCGTCGACCCCGATCCTCACCTTGACGGACACTCCGCCGGGGCTTTCCGTCAGCGCAACCAGGGGCAGCGCTTCACCCGTTATGGCTTGCAGGGCCACTCCCGCCACGGACTGCCACAACGGCCGGGCGGGGAACAGCGCACTGACCCCATCAACGGCCTGGGCTATCCGCGTCAGTTCGTCGGCGAGCGCACCGGTTGCCGGTTCCGTCATGGTTGCTCCTCCCGGTTGTTCTCTGGACTGGCAGCGGGTTCGAGCACGTCGGTGATGGTCACGTCGATCCCGGTGACGTTCAACTCCGTATGCGTCCCCAGTGCCTCTGCCAGACGGGCGCGGACTTCACTGGCCCGTTCTTCAAGGTGCCGGCCATACATCACGGCCACGTCCACGTGGACGCTGATTCCAGCGCCTGGCTCCGTGACGTTCCCCAGCAGGCTGCACCTCCCCGCGGCGGTTCCGGGAATCTCATCCACGAGGGACCGGATGAGCGCAGCAATGGCTCCTTCTGTTTCCGAAAGCACATCGGCCGGGTTGTCCGAACGCAGCGGGATTGTCCGCCCGGGCCGAAGCTCCAAGCGCAAGTTGGACAGGATCGATTGCATCCATTCATCGGTGCCCGAGCCTGCCTCGGCCGTATCTGCGTGCACAAGGTTGCCCGCGAAGCGGGAGAGGCGGCGGAGGCTTGCCAGTCCTGCTTGGCATTCGGGGCACGATTCCAGATGTGCCGGATCACTGAATTCGCCGGTATCAAGGTAGTCGCTCAACTCCGCAAGGGAATGTCCGCATTCCATGGTGTCATGCGAAGCGTTCATCGCCATTCCTCCATTCTGCGTGCGAGGGTGATGCGGGCCCGGGCCAGTCGGCCGCGGACGCTGTCAGGGCTGATCTTCAACGTCTCGGCGATCTCCTCATAGCTTTGGTCATTGAATTCCCTGAGAACCCAACATCGCCTTTGTTCTTCCGGTAACTCGGCGAGGGCAGCCTTGAGGGCTTCCACCCCGGATCCGTTGAGGGCGGCCGGTTCCGGGTCCTGGGCCCTGGGCTGCGGCGCCGGCACTTCCGCAGATTCAAGTTCCGCATGGTTCCGGCGCTTCCGCAGGTGGTCGATGCTCCGGCTGCCAACAATCCGCAACAGCCAGCTTCGGACCGCCGCAGGGTCCCGCAGGCTCTCGAGTTGCCTCCATGCCTGGACCAGCGACTCCTGGACAACGTCGTCGGCGTCGGCCCAGGATCCGGTGAGGCGGCGGGCGCTGGCCCGCATCACAGGTCCATGCCGCCGGGCCAAAGCCTCGAAGGCTGCGGTGTCACCGTCGCCCGCCCTTCCGGCAAGAATGGCGTCCGGAACATGATCCAACGGATTCCGGGCCCGTTGTGCGTTTGTCACGCGACTCCTTCCTTCGCTGCTTTGCGCGATGCCCGGGGAGGCACTGCGCAAACTCGGGAAACGTCCGTTTGCCCGCCTTGTTCAAGCCGATTCAGGCATCGATGGTGATTCGGATCAGGTCCGGCACCGGATGGCTCAACCTTGACTTTGCTGCCCGGCTTCCAGCGAGGGGATCCCGGAGGGCGGGCTGCCGCGTCCGTTCTTCGCTGCAGTCCGCCCTCACGGGTTCAGTGGCTATTTCCTGGACAAGCCTTCCTTGATCTTCTGGGCTGCGTCCTTGAGGTTTTCGGCGATGTCGGCTGCTGCGTCCTTGACCTTCTCGCCGGCCTGCTGAACCTTGGCCTCTGCCTGGTCTTGCTGGCCTTCACGTTCCAGGGATTCGTTCCCGGTCAATTTGCCGGCATTTTCCTTGGCTGCGCCGAGGTGCTCAGTGGCTGCGTTGTTGATTTTGTCGTTGATTCCCATGATGGTTTTCCTTCCTGTTGTGTTGTTGATGGTTCCTAGCGGGCCCGGCCGGTGCCGGCCAACCGGCTTCGGGTGCCGGCGGTGATGCGCACCAGCACGGGTGTCTGGCCCCCAAGCCACATGTCGATCGACTGGACCAGCAGTTCGGCTGTCTCCACCAGCTCACGCGGCGAAGCTCCCTTGCGTGCCTCTATCCGGAGTTTGATCGCCGTCCCTTTGCGCAACTCCCATGCTGAAACGGAACTGGCGAGGATTTCGCGGTTGCCTTTGACTGCTTCCTGCACGGCCGAGTTGATGAGTCCGGTGTCCACCACGGTGCGTCCGCGGTCGCCGTCGTGCACTTCCGCCAAGCGGGCCGTGCGACCGCCGCCCTGCGAGACCAACCAGCCCACACTGAGTGCCGCCGCAACCAGCAGCGCAGCGACGGCCACCACTGCCCACCAGCTTCCTGGCGGATCTGCCAACGGGGCGGATGTGAGCAGTTCCCGCGACTGGTCGCGGAGCCGGTTTCCGGTGGAGGTCCACGTCTGCGCGAATCCGGGAACGACGACGGCCGCGATCAGTGCGGCGCCTGCACCCGCCAGGACTACGCCCAGAAGGGCAAGCAGTGTCCGGTTCAAAGCCCTGTTGGTCTTCCTCATTGCCCCACCGCTCCTTGGCTGGCCACCTTCACTGACGATGTGAACGGGCCAGCCATTCCGTAGGCGGCCAGTTCGTCGTCCACCGCTTTGCGGATGGCGTCCCGGTCCAGCGCAATGCCCGACGTCGGACGCACCCGGACGCGTACGGACCGTCCACCGACGGTGGTGGTCACTTGGCCGGGCGCGAGGCCCGCGACCTGGCGGGTCTTGCCGGAGACCGCCGCTGCAATGACCTCGTCGTCAACGACGACCGCACTGCGGTCACTGCTGAGGGCTCGCCGTGCCTTGCGGCCACGCCCGAAGGCAAGGCCCAGGAGAAGCATCCCCAGTAACCCAAGTCCCGCTCCTGCGGCGGCCAGACCCGCCGGGATGGTCCTCACCGGCAGGTCCGTCAGCCACTGAAGCAGCTGCGCCGGCCCTGCGATCACGGCTGGCCCGCGCACCAGCCACAGCACGATTTCCGCTGCCAGCCACAGGAAGACGCCAGCCACCAGTACTGCGCAGATGGATGAGGCCAGCGCCCGCGAGGAGTGGGTCTCCCTGCGGATCATGCGCCTGCTGATGCTGTCCGCACTCACCGCGCCCTCCTTTCCTGGTTGTGTGGCGGTTTGCCTGCTGTGAGCCTGATGTCTACCCGGCCAAAGGTCATTCCCGTCAATTGCAGCCCGCGGGCCACGATCCTGGAGCGTGCGCTTTGAGCCTGTTCAAAGACGTTTCCCCCGTGGCGGGGATCGGACTGCGGGGCGGGCAACCGGGGGAGGGCCAGCTGTACGGCTACCCTCACACCCAGCTTGCCGCCGTCGTCGTCGAGTTCCGCGGTGACGTTCCTGTCACTCACCCGGAAAGCTTCTGCTGTGACGGCCTCCACGGTCTTTCGCAGCGCCGTGCGGGCAATCCGGGTGTACCCGGGCCGCGTCATGAGGACGAGCGCTTGCCGCGCAGGGCGTCCAACACCCCGCCGAGGTCAAGCTTGCCTTCTGCCGATCTGCCCAACACTGCTCCGATCCCCATGAACAGCGCCGTCAGCAGCAGCCCCCAGAATCCGAACCACAAGCCGGCAATCGCCAGGACGGCTCCTATGGCGATGCCGGTGACCGTGGGACTCATGCCACCCTCGGTTCCCGATCGTCGTCGTCGGATTCATCGGAGGGGACGTGGATGTCGGTGATGGTGATGTTGACTTCGGTGACTTCCATGCCAACGAGGTCTTCGATGGCGGTGTAGACGGCGTTGCGGGCGTTGTCGGCAACTTCCTGAAGGGGGTACGGGTATTCGACGACGAGGGTGACGTCAACAGCAACCTGGGTTTGGCCGACTTCCACGCTGACGCCCTGGGTCAGATCCTTCTGGCCCACCTTTTCGCGCAAGGTGCCGATGGCGCGTGCAGCGCCGCCACCCAGTGCGTGAACGCCGGGGATTTCCTGGATAGCGATCCCGGCGATCTTGGCCACCACACCGTCAGCGACGTTCGTTGCTCCGCGGCCGTCCTTGCCCTTGTACTCCACGGCTTCCTTAAGGGAAGGAGCGGACGTTGCTCCGGTCTTTGCCACAGCAGATGAGGTGTTCCTTGCTGCAACCTCTGCGGGGGTATGCGTCTGGTTTGTCATAGCACTCGCTCCTGTCGGTGAGATGGTCGCGTTTTGCGCCTTCATAAGGAGGACGGGAGGAGGCACCGAAAGCTCACGGAACTTCATGTGTGATATGGCTCACATATAGAACACGGTGACGTAAACAGCGGCATCGGCGCCCAGGGCTAAACTCCCAGCTCCTCCGGCAGCTCCACGTCCTCCCCGAGCACCTGCTTGGCCAGGAAGTGCTCCACCACTCCGTACCAGATTTTGGCGTGCTGCGGCTGGAGTACCCAGTGGTTCTCGTCCGGGAAGTACAGGAACCGGTGCGGACTCTGCCCATCCTCACCCGCAGGCAGCCCGGACGACGAAAGCAGCTCATACCAAAGCCTCAGGCCTTCGCCGATCGGCACGCGGTAGTCCTTGTCCCCGTGGATCACCAGCATGGGTGTCGTGATGTTGCCGACGTTCAGGTGCGGTGAGTTCTCCATGGCCATCTCCACGGTCATTTCCTTCAGCCAGTACTGCGCAGCATCAGTCGTGGGTCCGAACTGGTCCAGCGCCCACAGGCTTGCGTGGGTCACGATCGCCTTGAACCGGTCCGTCTGCCCGGCAACCCAGTTGGCCATGTACCCGCCGAACGAACCACCCATGGCCGCGGTCCGGGACTCGTCGATATCCGGGCGCGCAACCACAGCGTCCGTCATGGCCATCAGATCGGAGTACGGCTTCTTTCCCCACTCACCCCAGCCACGCTGAATGAACTCCTGCCCGTACCCCGTGGACAGCGCCGGATCCGGAAGCAGCACGGCATAGCCCTTGGCCACCAGGAGCCACGGGTTCCAGCGCCAGGTCCACGCGTTCCAGGAACCAAGCGGTCCACCGTGGATCCACAGCAACAGCGGGGCAGGCGCGCTCTCGGACGCCCCCAAAGGCAGAGCCAGGTACGCAGGCACCCGCGTACCGTCAGCCGCCGTCGTCTCCACCCGCTCCAGCCGCCCGTCAAAAACGGGCCGCTCCGCTGGAGCCGGAAGCCGGACAACGTCACCGGAGGCAAGGTCGATCCGCACGGCTTCCGACGGGAATTCGTACGAACTCCGCAGCGCATACGCTGTGCTGCCGTCACGGGAAACCACGACGTCGGTATACGCCGCCGCGTCATTCGTCACCCGGGTTACCCCACCGTCGGCGACGTCCACCCGGAAAACCGGCGACGCGCCGTCGTCGTCCGCTGTGACAAGGACGGCACCGCCGTCCGGAAGCCAGGCAACCGGGATGGCCCAGCGGTCCCAGTTGTGCGCAAGCGGCACCAGGTCAGTAGTTTCACCGCCTGAGACATCGAGCAGATGCAGCTTGACCTCCGGTGCCTGGGTTGGGGTGGTGTCGCTTTCGCTCTGCACCACCAACGTGCGGTTGTCCGGGCTGACCGGGCCGGGGAAGTAGCTCATGCCGTCGTGGTCCAGCAGCACCTTGACGGTGCCGGTGGCGACGTCGACGGCGGCCAGCACCTCGCGGCTGTCAGCCTTCGCAAGCGCTTTGGTGAGGCTCGTGTAGATGGTCTTGCCATCGGGACTCACCACGGTCTTCGCCTCCCGGAGCGAACCTCCGACGGCGGGAGTCAGGTTCCGGAGCCTGACCGGCGGCCCGGCGTCAATGGTCGCGGGCTTCCCTGGCTCACCGACCTCGCCTGCCTCCACCGCGAAAATCCTCGGCTGCGAAGGACCGAGGTCGGCATCCCAATAGCGCACCGGATAGCCGCTGTGCAGGATGGCCGAGACCTTGTTGTCCTTGCGGGCCTTGCGGCGCTCTTCATCGTTTTCCTCGTCCGTGGAGCCGGCCAGGACGTCCGCGACAACAAAGGCGGCATCCGCGTCTGCCGCGGCGAGGACGGAACCGACGCCTCCGGCGCGGGAATGCGCCACCCGGGCCTCTCCCCCAGCCGCGGGCAGCAGCCAGAGTGCGTTCACAGGATCCTCGTCCGGACTCTCCGGGTCCGGACGGGCCGAGGTGAAGTAGAGGTCGCCGTTGGCCGCGAACGCAGCGCCGGCCTCGCCCTTGGCACTGCGGGTGATCCGGCGCGCCTGCTTGTCCCCCGCGGGGTCGAGCTCCCACAGGGCCGTCACGAACTCGGTGCCCTTGCCGTTGAGTGTCGTCACCGTGGTGACCAGCCGCGTGCCGTCCGGGCTGAGGGTGAGGCCACTGACCCGGGGAATGGCCAGGTAGTGGTCCAGATCGTGGAAAGGAGTCTTTGGTTGCGGGGTGTGGGAGTCAGTCGAAGGCATGATCCGATTCAACACTTAATGTGCCCTCAATCACAGAGTGGTTCACTAAGAGTGAAACACTGCTTTCACATCCACCCCCCTCACCCAACTGGGTCGCATTTGTGCGCGTTTTCAGCCCTGTAAACGCGCTCTGCTGCTACTTAGTTGGGTGAGGGCTTGGAGGACCGGGCCGGTTCCGTCCTCAACCGCGATACGTCCGGCGAGCAGCCTTGCCCGGGAAGCGTACGACGGCGACCTGACCGCCTTGGCGATGGCGTCGCCAAGGCGCTCCGCCGTGAGCTCACGGAACGGGACAGGCCTCGGCCCGGCCCCCAGCGCGGCAATGCGGGAGGCCCACAGCGGCTGATCCGTGAAGACCGGGACGCAAACTGTTGGTACCCCCGCGCGGAGACCGGCCGCCGTCGTACCTGAACCTGCGTGGTGCACAACAGCCGCCATCCTGGGGAAGAGCCACTCGTGGGGGACGTCGCCGACGCCCAGGGCGTCATCTTCCCGCACGCTCCCGCCCTGCATCACCACACGGACGGCGGCCCGACGGGCAGCCTGCAGGACGAGCTCCACGTCCAGGGCGGCGCCGCTGCCGAAGCCAACGAACACCGGCGCGGGACCGGCGGCAAGGAAGTCCACCAACTCCGCATCCGGACGCCATTCCGGCCGGGATGGTGGCCACCAGTACCCGGCCATGACCAAACCGGGGTGCCAGTCGGCCGGCCGCGGAAGGACCGTGGGACTGATGCCATGGAGGACGGTTGCGTTCCGGCGCCTTCGACGGCGGTCCGCGGCTCGGCGGGACAGCTTGGGCAACCCGAGTTCCCGCCGAAGCCGGGCGCCCGGTGCATCATAGGGAGCAGGTCCGGCCAGGGCACGCTCCCCGACGATCCTGTTGCCCAACTTTCCCAGGTCCCGGGCGGACCCCATCAGCACGGGCGGGTAGTCGGCGCTGGGTTCCACCGGTTGCAGGTGCGCGCCTATGGCGGTGATGCCCAGCGCCGCCGCGATGTCGTACGCGTAGGGAGCCACCGAATTGGCGAGAATGACATCGGCCCCCGCTTCCGCCGCCGCCAGCGTTCCTGTGGCGGCGCGGTCCATGTACTCCCCCAGCGCCCGCCATGTGGTGGCCAGGTCCCCCATGGCCGGTTTGGTGCCAGGGGCCGTCCGCGTGATGATGCGCGTCAGGTCCCCGGGCAATGGGCTGTACCCGCAACCCGACGACACCACCAGCTGTGCATAGGCTGGGTTGGCAGCAACCGTGACCTCAAACCCGTGCTCCTGCAATCGGCGACCGAGGCCCGCCATGGGAGCAACGTCCCCACGGGTCCCCGGCGCCACCATCAAAACCCGCATCAAGAAACCCACTTCCTGGAAACACGAATGCCCCGCACACTCCCAGGAGAATGTGCGGGGCACGCTGCTTGTGTAGCTTCTGCCTTACGCGGTAGGAGCGATCTCCGGGATCCGCGGCTTGGCGTTGCCTTCGAACGTGAACTTGGCGTCGTCGCCTTCGCCTTCCACATCCACCACAACGATGTCACCGGTGTGGAGATCGCCGAACAGGATCTTCTCGGACAACTGGTCCTCGATCTCACGCTGGATGGTGCGGCGCAGCGGCCGGGCACCCATGGCGGGGTCGTAACCTCGGGTAGCGAGCAGGACCTTGGCGGCCTTGGTGAGCTCGATGCCCATGTCCTTGTCCTTGAGGCGACGCTCCAAGCGGGTGACGAACAGGTCCACGATTTCGATGATCTCGTCCTGCGTCAGCTGCGGGAACACCACGACGTCGTCAACACGGTTGAGGAACTCGGGGCGGAAGTGCTGCTTGAGCTCTTCCGTAACCCGGGCACGCATGCGGTTGTAGCCGGTCTGGGTGTCGGTTCCGGACTGGAAGCCGGTAGCGACGCTCTTGGAGATGTCGCGGGTACCCAGGTTGGTGGTCATGATGATCACGGTGTTCTTGAAGTCCACCACGCGGCCCTGGGAGTCGGTCAGGCGGCCGTCTTCCAGGATCTGCAGCAGGGAGTTGAAGAGATCGGCGTGGGCCTTCTCAACTTCGTCGAACAGGACCACGGAGAACGGACGGCGACGAACCTTCTCGGTCAGCTGGCCGCCTTCTTCGTAGCCGACGTAGCCCGGAGGAGCACCGAAGAGACGCGAAACCGTGTGCTTCTCGGAGTACTCGGACATGTCCAACGTGATGAGGGCGTCCTCTTCACCGAACAGGAACTCGGCAAGTGCCTTGGCGAGCTCGGTCTTTCCGACGCCGGTGGGGCCGGCGAAGATGAACGAGCCACCCGGACGCTTGGGGTCCTTCAGGCCGGCACGCGTGCGGCGGATGGCCTGCGACAGGGCCTTGATGGCCTCGTCCTGGCCAACAACGCGCTTGTGCAGTTCCTCTTCCATCTTGAGCAGGCGCGAGGATTCTTCCTCGGTGAGCTTGAAGACCGGAATGCCCGTGGAGTTCGCGAGGACTTCTGCGATCAGGTCCTCGTCAACCTCGGAGATGTCGTCCATGCCGCCGGACTTCCAGTTGCGCTCCTTCTCTGCGCGCTCGGCAATGAGCTTCTGCTCCTTGTCGCGCAGCGAAGCGGCACCCTCGAAGTCCTGGGCGTCAATCGCCGATTCCTTCTCCAGCTTCACGTCAGCAATACGCTCGTCCATGGCCTTGAGCTCCGGCGGAGCGGTCATGCGGCGGATGCGCAGGCGCGCGCCGGCTTCATCGATCAGGTCGATCGCCTTGTCCGGCAGGAAGCGGTCCGAAATGTAGCGTTCGGCCAGCTGCGCAGCGGAGGCAAGGGCGCCATCGGTGATCGTCACGCGGTGGTGTGCCTCGTAGCGGTCACGCAGGCCCTTGAGGATCTCGATCGCGTGGGCGACGGAAGGCTCCTTGACCTGGATCGGCTGGAAGCGGCGCTCCAGGGCGGCGTCCTTCTCGATGTGCTTGCGGTACTCGTCCAGCGTGGTGGCACCAATGGTCTGGAGTTCGCCACGGGCCAGCATTGGCTTCAGGATCGACGCGGCGTCGATGGCGCCTTCTGCCGCACCTGCACCGACGAGGGTGTGGATCTCGTCGATGAACAGGATGATGTCGCCGCGGGTGCGGATTTCCTTGAGGACCTTCTTCAGGCGCTCTTCGAAGTCACCACGGTAGCGGGAGCCTGCCACCAGCGAACCGAGGTCAAGCGTGTACAGCTGCTTGTCCTTGATGGTCTCCGGGACGTCGCCGCGCACGATCGCCTGGGCGAGGCCCTCGACGACGGCGGTCTTGCCGACGCCGGGCTCACCAATAAGCACGGGGTTGTTCTTGGTGCGGCGGGAGAGGACCTGCATGACGCGTTCCATCTCCTGCTCGCGGCCGATCACGGGATCGAGCTTGTTCTCGCGGGCAGCCTGGGTCAGGTTGCGGCCGAACTGGTCAAGCACCACGGAACCTGCCGGGGTGCCTTCCTGCTGGCCCTGTCCACTGCCTGCGCCGGCAGTTTCCTTGCCCTGGTAGCCGGACAGCAGCTGGATGACCTGCTGCCGGACGCGGTTGAGGTCCGCTCCGAGCTTGACCAGCACCTGGGCAGCAACGCCCTCGCCCTCGCGGATGAGGCCGAGCAGGATGTGCTCGGTGCCGATGTAGTTGTGGCCGAGCTGAAGTGCCTCGCGGAGGGAAAGCTCCAGCACCTTCTTGGCGCGCGGCGTGAACGGGATGTGCCCGGACGGAGCCTGCTGGCCCTGGCCGATGATCTCCTGCACCTGCTCGCGGACGCCATCGAGCGAAATGCTCAAAGACTCAAGCGCCTTTGCGGCAACACCTTCACCCTCGTGGATCAGACCCAAGAGGATGTGTTCGGTACCGATGTAGTTGTGATTCAGCATCCGTGCCTCTTCTTGGGCAAGGACTACCACGCGACGGGCACGGTCTGTAAATCTCTCAAACATTTCGCCACACTCCTAGCTACGACGTACTTTGATGCTACGTGGCGAAGCCGGAGATTTGGAGCGTGTTCGCCACAGGGGAAACATGACGCCTTGCGGAATAAATTTCCCCCACTTCTCCCGCAGCCCCCACATGCCGCCAGGGCCGGTGCCGGGGAGCACGGCGCTCGGGACCCGGAGGACTTTTCCTGCCGGTCCGCGCCCGAAAATCCGGCTGGTCCCGGCACCTTGGGAGCAAACGGCAATAGCCGGGCGACGCCCTGAATTACCAAACCGGCATTGCGCGGCGTCGTCTTTGCCGGATCACGGCGCGGATATTGACCGCCGCATCGCCTGTCGTGATTCCCGCATATTCCAGGCAGGAAGGAAGCAGAACCCAACAAAGGGCGCCCGTTAAACGCCAATGCCCCGGCACGCAGCCGGGGCATTGAGGCAGGTGAATCAGGAATTGGCCTTCTGGTACGCTTCCTGAATTTCGGCCTGAATACGGCCGCGGCTGTTTACCGTGTAACCGTTGTCGCGGGCCCACTGGCGGATCTGCGCGGAATCCTGGTTACGGGCAGTGGTGGAACGGCCCTTGGTGGCACGGCCACCTGATGTCTTCCGTGCTTTGGCCACATACGGCTCAAGAGCCTGGCGCAGGGAAGAGGCGTTGGCGGTGGACAGGTCCATCTCGTAGCTGACACCGTCCAGGCCAAAGCGGACGGTTTCATCGGCTGCCCCCTCATCCAGGTCATCGACGAGGATGATTTTTACTTTTTGTGCCATGAGTAGCCTCTCTTTTGGAGGGTTGGATATTCAGAAATCCCCATAGTGCTATTCCTGATTATCGTTCACGGCAAGCACACTCGTCAAAGGCATATGTGGATTACCGCTTACACCCCGCCAATTTACGGGCTATTTAGCGGCCGGACCCTCGGTGTCAGGCGTCGAATTGCGCATATCGGCCTCGGCCTGGGCGCGGGCTTCGGCCTGGCGCTCGGATTTGTCCGCATTAAAGATCGACTTCATGGCGAACCAGAAGATCAATCCAACAACGATGGACGGCGCCAGGACTGCGATGTATTCCATGGTCAGTGGCCTTCAGGCTTCAGCAGGGGGAACAGGATGGTTTCACGGATGCCTGCACCCGTGAAGAGCATGACCAGGCGGTCAATACCCAGGCCGATACCGCCCATGGGCGGTGCACCGTATTCCAGGGCACGGAGGAAGTCCTCGTCCAGCTGCATGGCTTCGACATCGCCCGCGGCCGAGCGCCGTGACTGCTCCGTCAGCCGTTCACGCTGGATGACCGGGTCGATGAGCTCGGAGAACGCCGTGCCCCGCTCCATGCCGCCGATGATCAGGTCCCAGGCCTCGATCAGGCGGCCGTCCTCGCGGTGCGGACGCGCCAGGGGCTGGGCGGACGGCGGGTAGTCGTACACAAAGGTGGGGTTCAGCAATGTGGGTTCGACGATTTCGCCGAACAGTTCAACCACCAGCTTCTCGGCGTCCCACTGGGGATCGACCTTGACCTCATGCTTGGCGGCGATGGCCTGCAGTTCCGCCACCGTGGTGTCCGGGGTGATCTCAACCCCCACGGCCTCGGACAGACCCGGGTACACCGGAAGCCAGGCCCATTCGCCGTCGAGGTTGATCTCGCCTGCCTCCGTCTGGATGGTGCGGGTACCTACGACGTCGGCCACATTCAGGATGATTTCCTTCATCCGCTCGGCCATGACGAACTGGTCAGCCCACGCCTCGTAGCACTCCAGGGTGGTGAATTCCGGACTGTGGGTTGAGTCCACGCCCTCGTTGCGGAACACGCGGCCCATGTCGTACACGCGGTCGATACCGCCAACAACTGCACGCTTGAGGAACAGCTCTGTTGCGATGCGAAGGGTCATCTTCTGGTCGAACGCATTCATGTGCGTCTCGAACGGACGGGCAGTAGCACCACCGTGGACCAGCTGCAGGATGGGGGTCTCCACCTCGACATAGCCATGGCGGTCCAGGGTGTCGCGGACAGAGCGGGTGATGGCGGCACGCTTGTAGACCATCTCGCGGGCTTCGTCGCGGACCATGAGGTCCACGTACCGCTGGCGCACACGGGTTTCCTCGTTGAGTTCAGCGTGCAGCACCGGAAGCGGCCGCAGGGCCTTCGAGGCCATGGACCAGGAATCGGCCATGACGGAGAGCTCACCGCGGCGGGAGGAGATGACTTCTCCCTTGATGAACACGTGGTCGCCAAGGTCCACCAGGGCCTTCCACTCGGCCAGCGCCTCTTCCCCGACGTTCGCGAGGCTGAGCATGGCCTGCAGGCGGACCGCTTTGCCGTCTACGCCGCCTTCCTGCAGCGTCGCAAAGCACAGCTTGCCGGTGTTGCGGACAAACACCACGCGACCGGTGATGCCCACGGTGTCGCCGGTAGTGTCATCGGCTTCCAGATGGGCGTACTTCTCCCGGATTTCGGCCAGCGAGTGAGTCCGCTCGACACCCACGGGGTAGGCCTCCGAGCCACCCTCGATCAGCTTGGCGCGCTTCTCCATGCGGATGCGCATCTGCTCGCTGGCGTCGGCTGGTTCTGCGGTGGCGTTCTGGGCGGGGGTGTTTGCGGAAGTCACAGTCCTTAAGTTTACCGTTGATTACGGGCCGCCACTTCCGGACATAGACTCGGGCTGTGGAGACATGGACGGTTGAAACGGACGACGGCGGCGGGCAGCTTGAGGTGCACACCTTCCGCCCGGCGTCGGGAGCCTCCCTTCCCGGATCTTCGGCACCTGCGGAACCACCCGGCGTCGTGGTTGTCCACGGCACCTTGGTGACGGATTCCCTGTACTGGCCGTTCGCCCGGACCCTGGGCGCCATGCTTGGCCGGCCGGTGCATTGCTACAACAGGCGCGGGCGCGGCAGATCGGCACCCCAGCCGGCGGGGTACTCGGCAGAGACGGAGGTTGCGGACCTGCAGGCAGTGATGGCCAAGAGCGGTTCGTCGGACGTGGTGGCGCACAGCTACGGCGGCTTCATCGCCCTCCAGGCTGCGCGCTCGGCCGCGATCAACCGGCTGGTCACCTACGATGCCGCAGTGTCGCTGTCCGGCAACCTCTCCAGCCGTTGGCGCCCCGAGCTGGAGCTGGCCGTGACGGCCGGGCAACTCGACCACGCGTGGGCGCATCTTGTCCAAGGGCTGGGTACAGCCGGGCCAATTTCCTACCTGCCCATGGGCGCGCTCCGCATGCTCAGCATCATGTCCGCCCGTACCCGGCTGGGATTCGAGATGCGCTCCCTGCTGCCCACCGCCGTCGTCGAAATGCGCGCCGTCCTCGACGCCGACGCTCACCTCAGCGACTTCGTGAAGCTCGCCACCCCCACGCTGATGCTCAGTGGCGGATGGAGCCCTTCCTACTTCGCTGAAACGGGCCGCGTCCTCGCGGGGGCTGTGCCGGCCATCGACTTTGCGATCGTGCCGCTGCAGTTCCACGAAGGGCCGCTCCGGCCAGGACGGCGCCTGGCCGCCCGGATTGCACGTTTCCTGTCGGCGGAACCGGCCGCCACTGTTCCGGCCACCTAGGATGATCCGGTGAGAGAACGCGACATTAAAACGCACGACGGCGGCAAACTCGCCTTATACACCTACGGCACGGAAGACGCGCCCGGGGAACATCGTGTAGTCCTGGTGGGCGGAGCGTTCCTGACGGCCCTGATCTACCGGCCCTTCTCGATCGCCCTCGCCAAGGGGCTGGGCGAGGGCTGGGCCGTGGACGTGTACGACCGCCGCGGCCGCGGGAAGTCGACGGCACAACCCCACAACTACTCCATGGCCACGGAAATCGCCGATGTCCGCACCATCATGGACGCAACCGGCGCCAGGAACATCCTGGGCCACAGCCTCGGCGGCTCGGTGGCATTGAACGCCGCACAGGCGTTCGCCGGCACGTGGCACGAGCCGGGAAAGCTGGCCGTGTACGACGCCGCCGTGAACATCGACGGAAGCATGGACACCAACTGGCTGGACGCGTTTGCGAGTTCCGTGGACCAGGGCAACATCAATCTGGCCCTTGCCCGGCTGAAGCGGGGAATGCATCCCGGAACGGCTCTCGCGCGCGTGCCGGAACCGGTCCTTGCCGGGCTAATGGCCGTGGTATCCCGTACCAAGATCAACAGGTTGTTCCGCGAACTCCTCCCCTCGGGCGTGGGCGAACTCAAGGCAGCCTTTGAGGCCAGCGGAAAAGCCAGCGACTTTTCAGTCCTGCCCGCGAACACGCATTTCATGGTCGGGAAGAAGAGCCCCCAGTACTACAAGGTGACAGCCACACGACTGCACGCCGCTGTTCCGGGAAGCACGTTGGAAGTCTCCCCCAAAGGCTTCCATGGCTCGGTGCCGGCGGCCGTGAAGGAACTGGTCACGGACATCTCCGACTACTTCATGCGGCCGCACGGATAGGACACCTTCCACACGGCAAGGGCATGCTGCCGGCATTCAGGTGGCTCGGTTAGGCTCGGAACATGACTCGCGAGATCATCACCACAGCGGACGGCGGACACCTCGAAGTTCTCACCACGGGTGGTGACCTGACAGGGGCAGGTTCCGGCGTCGTGGTGGTCCCCGCCTCCATGGTGACCGCCGCCGATTACACGCGTTTTGCGCAGAAGCTGAGCGAAGCCCTGGGCCGGCCGGTTCACACGTTCAACCGTCGCGGGCGGGGCAACTCTTCACCACAGGCAGAGGACTACACCCTGGAAGCCGACATCCGGGACCTCTCGGCGGTCATGAAGCACACCGCCAGCACCGACGTCTTCGGCCACAGCTTTGGCGGGGCAGTGGCGCTGCATGCCGCCCGGACGCTGCCCGTGGAGCGGCTCGCAGTGTACGACCCCGCAGTTTCGGTCAACCACAGCGTCAAAGCCGACTGGACGCCGGAATATGAACGCGCGACGGCGGCGGGAGACTACGACCGTGGCCTCGCCGTCCTGATCAAGGGCGTTGAAACCGGCGGCGCCTTTTCGCGGATGCCGCTGTCCATGCTGACACTCGCCACCAAACTCACCTCGGGAACGCCCATGGGAAAGCAGATGCGTGAGCTCATGACCTGTGGAGTCCGGGAGATCAAGGCCGTGATCGCCGCTGACATGCCCGCTGAACCGTTCCTTGAACTGCCCCTGGAAACACTGATCGTTGTGGGTGAAAAGAGCCCGGCCTACTTCGGTGTGGCCTGCGGGCAGATCCACGATGTCCTGTCCGGTTCCAGTTACACCATCCTGCCGGGGTTCGGGCACGACGGGCCCAACAAGGCGCCGGACAAGTTGATCTCTGAGTTGTCGGTGTTCTTCTCAGCCTAGTCGGCCCCCAACTAGGTCGCATTTAAGCGCGTTTTGAGCGCTTCGAATCATGCGGTGATCGCAACGCCTGATTATTGAAGGGTGTCGATTGCCATGGTGAAGTTCTCAAGTCGTTTGGTTGCTGAGGTTGTTCAGTCGTTCTGGCAGCAGGTAGCGGAAGGCTCCCGTTTTGAGGAAGCGGGAGAGTCCGTTGGCTGGTCCATCACGACCGTTCGGCGTGAACTGAGGTCCTCGGGAGGGGTCCGGCCCCGCAGGGGTCGGACCCTTACCGGGCGTTCGCTGTCCTTTGATGAACGCGAGCAGATCGCTTTGCTCAGGGGCAAGGAATCCATCCGTGAGATCGCCAAGCGGTTGGGCCGGTCGCCCTCGACGATATCTCGGGAACTACGTCGTAACGCTGATGAGGTCTACTACTACCGGGCCACTACTGCCCATGCCCGCGCCCATGCCCGGGCAGCCAGGCCCAAGACCGCTAAGCTCAACAGCAACAAACCTTTGCGCCTGGAAGTCGAAAAGCGACTGGAAAAGAAAGGCTCACCGGTCCAGATCGCCGGCAGACTCCGCAAGGACCACCCGAACAACCCGGAGATGTGGGTGTCACACGAGACCATCTACCAGTCCCTCTATCTCGAGTCCCGGGGCGGACTGAAGCGGGAACTGGTCAAGAACCTGCGCACCGGCCGGACCCTGCGCAAACCCCAACGCCGCCCCGACGAACGCCGCGGCAGAATCCCAGGCATGGTCATGATCGCCGACCGCCCCGCCGAAGTCGAAGACCGTGCCGTGCCAGGGCATTGGGAAGGGGACCTGATCGTCGGCAAGGACGGAAAAACCGCCATCGGCACTGTTGTGGAGCGCACCACCGGGTTCGTGATGCTCGTCCATATCCCCACAGATCAGAACCGTGCCGAGGCCGTCCGGGATGGGCTGATCCGCAAAATGGGCGCCCTTCCCGACGAACTGAGGCTTTCACTGACCTGGGACCAAGGCACTGAAATGCACAGGCACAAGGAAGTGAAGATCGCAGCCGACATCGACATCTACTTCTGCGATCCCCACTCACCTTGGCAACGCGGCTCGAACGAGAACACCAACGGGCTCCTGCGCCAGTACTTCCCCAAAGGTGCAGACCTAAGCATCTACAGCCAAACCGACCTCGACTACGTCGCCCACGAACTCAACGACAGACCCCGCCAACGATTCGACTTCTGCACCCCAAATGAGATGATCAGAACCTTCCTGTTGCGATAACCGCTAGAAACCGCCGCGCTGGGAACGGCCTTATCTGCGACCTGGTTCGCCGGGCTAAAATGGGTTTAGCCCCGACCGTCCGTGGTCGGGGTTTTTGTTTGGGTGGTTAATGTGGGAGACCCCCCAACGTGGTTGGGGGGTCTCGACCTGAATGGTTGTCCGGCGGTGTCCTACTCTCCCACACCCTCCCGGGTGCAGTACCATCGGCGCTGTGGGTCTTAGCTTCCGGGTTCGGAATGGGACCGGGCGTTTCCCCCACGCTATGACCGCCGTAACCTTGTTACCCGTCCCCCTGGTTGTTGGTGGGGGTGGGAAGTTTGTGTGGTTACAACTGTGGTGTTGTTATTTGGTTGTGGTTGGTTTTCCTGAACGGGTTGTTGTTCGGGAACCACATAGTGGACGCGTGCATGCAAGTGTGTGTGGTGTTAGTTGTTGGCCTATTAGTACCGGTCAGCTTCACGAGTCTTTGGTCCTCGCTTCCACGTCCGGCCTATCAACCCAGTGGTCTGGCTGGGGGCCTCTCACACGCTAGGTGTGTGGAAATCTCATCTTGAAGCGAGCTTCCCGCTTAGATGCTTTCAGCGGTTATCCCATCCGAACGTAGCTAATCAGCGGTGCACTTGGCAGTACAACTGACACACCAGAGGTTCGTCCGTCCCGGTCCTCTCGTACTAAGGACAGCCCTTCTCAAATTTCCTGCGCGCGCAGCGGATAGGGACCGAACTGTCTCACGACGTTCTAAACCCAGCTCGCGTACCGCTTTAATGGGCGAACAGCCCAACCCTTGGGACCTACTCCAGCCCCAGGATGCGACGAGCCGACATCGAGGTGCCAAACCATGCCGTCGATATGGACTCTTGGGCAAGATCAGCCTGTTATCCCCGAGGTACCTTTTATCCGTTGAGCGACGGCCATTCCACAATGTACCGCCGGATCACTAGTCCCGACTTTCGTCCCTGCTTGAGATGTCTCTCTCACAGTCAAGCTCCCTTGTGCACTTACACTCGACACCTGATTGCCAACCAGGCTGAGGGAACCTTTGGGCGCCTCCGTTACTCTTTAGGAGGCAACCGCCCCAGTTAAACTACCCATCAGGCACTGTCCCTGACCCGGATCACGGGCCGAAGTTAGATGTCCAAAGTGACCAGAGTGGTATTTCAACGATGACTCCACCCGAACTGGCGTCCGGGCTTCAACGTCTCCCACCTATCCTACACAAGCCACTCCGAACACCAATACCAAACTATAGTAAAGGTCTCGGGGTCTTTCCGTCCTGCTGCGCGTAACGAGCATCTTTACTCGTACTGCAATTTCGCCGAGTTTATGGTTGAGACAGCGGGGAAGTCGTTACTCCATTCGTGCAGGTCGGAACTTACCCGACAAGGAATTTCGCTACCTTAGGATGGTTATAGTTACCACCGCCGTTTACTGGGGCTTAAATTCTCAGCTTCGCCACGCGAGGTGGCTAACCGGTCCTCTTAACCTTCCAGCACCGGGCAGGAGTCAGTCCGTATACATCGTCTTGCGACTTCGCACGGACCTGTGTTTTTAGTAAACAGTCGCTTCCCCCTGGTCTCTGCGGCCCACACCCGCTCCACAACGCAAGGTCGTTTCACGGGGCAGGCCCCCCTTCTCCCGAAGTTACGGGGGCATTTTGCCGAGTTCCTTAACCATAATTCTCTCGATCGCCTTGGTATTCTCTACCTGATCACCTGTGTCGGTTTGGGGTACGGGCAGCTAAAACCTCGCGTCGATGCTTTTCTAGGCAGCATAGGATCACCGGATCCCCCCGAACGGGGGTCCCATCAGATCTCAGGAGCGTGCTCGAAGCACACAGGAACGGATTTGCCTATCCCTGACCCTACATCCTTGGACCGGGGCTACCATCGCCCGGCCCGGCTACCTTCCTGCGTCACACCTGTTAATACGCTTACCTCCCGGGATCAGGTCCCAGCCACCACCACAACCATCACACCACAAGTGGTGATCCGGCCAGGTGGGGGGTGGTTAGTATCCCCCGCTCAGTATTGGCGGTTTTTCGCCGGTACGGGAATATCAACCCGTTGTCCATCGACTACGCCTGTCGGCCTCGCCTTAGGTCCCGACTTACCCAGGGCAGATTAGCTTGACCCTGGAACCCTTGATCATTCGGCGGACGGGTTTCCCACCCGTCTTTCGCTACTCATGCCTGCATTCTCACTCGTGTAGGCTCCACCGCTGGTTTCCACCGCGACTTCACCGCCCACACGACGCTCCCCTACCCATCCACACCCCTGAACCACAAAGGGCTGAGGTATATGTGTGAATGCCACAACTTCGGCGGTGTACTTGAGCCCCGCTACATTGTCGGCGCGGAATCACTTGACCAGTGAGCTATTACGCACTCTTTCAAGGATGGCTGCTTCTAAGCCAACCTCCTGGTTGTCTAAGCAACTCCACATCCTTTCCCACTTAGCACACGCTTAGGGGCCTTAGTTGGTGGTCTGGGCTGTTTCCCTCTCGACTATGAAGCTTATCCCCCACAGTCTCACTGCTGCGCTCTGACTTACCGGCATTCGGAGTTTGGCTGACGTCAGTAACCTTGTAGGGCCCATCGGCCATCCAGTAGCTCTACCTCCGGCAAGAAACACGCAACGCTGCACCTAAATGCATTTCGGGGAGAACCAGCTATCACGGAGTTTGATTGGCCTTTCACCCCTACCCACAGCTCATCCCCTCCATTTTCAACTGAAGTGGGTTCGGTCCTCCACGACGTCTTACCGTCGCTTCAACCTGGCCATGGGTAGATCACTCCGCTTCGGGTCTAGATCACGCCACTCAAACGCCCTGTTCAGACTCGCTTTCGCTACGGCTGCCCCACACGGGTTAACCTCGCGACGTAACACTAACTCGCAGGCTCATTCTTCAAAAGGCACGCCATCACAACAACAAGGCTGCTCTGACGGATTGTAAGCACACGGTTTCAGGTACTGTTTCACTCCCCTCCCGGGGTACTTTTCACCTTTCCCTCACGGTACTGGTCCGCTATCGGTCATCAGGAAGTATTTAGGCTTATCAGGTGGTCCTGACAGATTCACACGGGATTTCTCGGGCCCCGTGCTACTTGGGATCCTCACCAAAGGCGGTGCACAACATTACGGTTACGGGACTCACACCCTCTCTGGCCGGCCTTTCAAGACCGTTCACCTATACCTGCACTCTCACCCCACCGGTCCGGCAGAACCAGTACAGCAAGTCCCACAACCCCGCCCACGCAACGCCCGCCGGCTATCACACATGGGTCGGTTTAGCCTCATCCGCGTTCGCTCGCCACTACTAACGGAATCACTCTTGTTTTCTCTTCCTACGGGTACTGAGATGTTTCACTTCCCCGCGTTCCCCCCACGCACCCTATGAGTTCAGGTACGGGTCACACAATCACCTTGCAGCGTTATGCGGGGTTTCCCCATTCGGACATCCTGGGATCACCGCTCGGTTATCAACTCCCCCAGGCTTATCGCAGATTCCTACGTCCTTCTTCGGCTCCTGATGCCAAGGCATCCACCGTGCGCCCTTAAAAACTAGACCACACACACCAAACCCCACCAAGGGGCCTGGCTGATGCTTGAATCCATTCGAGAGAACCACAGGAAAACCACCACCCACCCAACAGGCAGGCAGCAGTCCCAGGTTCTAAATCAAAGAAATTGCTACGAACACACACACCCAACAGGTGCATGCGTCCAGATGCTCGCGTCCACTATGTAGTTCTCAAACAACAACCCCAACAACCACCCCCACCACACAACCCCACAAAAAAGAGGGGCACCCGTGTGACAAGGAAACGGCCGCAGGAAAACAAAGAAACACCAGAAACGTGTCTCCCCGCAAAAAGCTGCGTGAAGGTCCTGTTGCCTCAGGACCCAACAGTGCGCCAAACACAACCCCCACCACCAACACCCCGGCACCTTCCAAACAACCCCACCACAAAAGGGCAGGACCGCCGTACTAACACCAGAACACCAGCAGCAAAAACCATGCCACCACAAAAAATGATTCGTTGATATTCCACCCATGAGCACCCACCGCAGAACATCCGCCTGCGCAATGGGCAACACTGACAACCACCAACACCCCCTACAGGGGCACCGGCAAGTTGTTAGCAGCTCCTTAGAAAGGAGGTGATCCAGCCGCACCTTCCGGTACGGCTACCTTGTTACGACTTAGTCCCAATCGCCGGTCCCACCTTCGACGGCTCCCCCCACAAGGGTTAGGCCACCGGCTTCGGGTGTTACCAACTTTCGTGACTTGACGGGCGGTGTGTACAAGGCCCGGGAACGTATTCACCGCAGCGTTGCTGATCTGCGATTACTAGCGACTCCGACTTCATGGGGTCGAGTTGCAGACCCCAATCCGAACTGAGACCGGCTTTTTGGGATTAGCTCCACCTCACAGTATCGCAACCCTTTGTACCGGCCATTGTAGCATGCGTGAAGCCCAAGACATAAGGGGCATGATGATTTGACGTCGTCCCCACCTTCCTCCGAGTTGACCCCGGCAGTCTCCTATGAGTCCCCGGCCGAACCGCTGGCAACATAGAACGAGGGTTGCGCTCGTTGCGGGACTTAACCCAACATCTCACGACACGAGCTGACGACAACCATGCACCACCTGTAAACCGGCCGCAAGCGGGGCACCTGTCTCCAGGTCTTTCCGGTCCATGTCAAGCCTTGGTAAGGTTCTTCGCGTTGCATCGAATTAATCCGCATGCTCCGCCGCTTGTGCGGGCCCCCGTCAATTCCTTTGAGTTTTAGCCTTGCGGCCGTACTCCCCAGGCGGGGCACTTAATGCGTTAGCTACGGCGCGGAAAACGTGGAATGTCCCCCACACCTAGTGCCCAACGTTTACGGCATGGACTACCAGGGTATCTAATCCTGTTCGCTCCCCATGCTTTCGCTCCTCAGCGTCAGTTACAGCCCAGAGACCTGCCTTCGCCATCGGTGTTCCTCCTGATATCTGCGCATTTCACCGCTACACCAGGAATTCCAGTCTCCCCTACTGCACTCTAGTCTGCCCGTACCCACTGCAGAACCGGAGTTGAGCCCCGGTCTTTCACAGCAGACGCGACAAACCGCCTACGAGCTCTTTACGCCCAATAATTCCGGATAACGCTTGCGCCCTACGTATTACCGCGGCTGCTGGCACGTAGTTAGCCGGCGCTTCTTCTGCAAGTACCGTCACCCCGAAAGGCTTCTTCCCTACTGAAAGAGGTTTACAACCCGAAGGCCGTCATCCCTCACGCGGCGTCGCTGCATCAGGCTTGCGCCCATTGTGCAATATTCCCCACTGCTGCCTCCCGTAGGAGTCTGGGCCGTGTCTCAGTCCCAGTGTGGCCGGTCACCCTCTCAGGCCGGCTACCCGTCGTCGCCTTGGTAGGCCATTACCCCACCAACAAGCTGATAGGCCGCGAGTCCATCCAAAACCACAAAAGCTTTCCACCACCATGACATGCGCCAGATGGTCATATCCGGTATTAGACCCAGTTTCCCAGGCTTATCCCAGAGTCAAGGGCAGGTTACTCACGTGTTACTCACCCGTTCGCCACTAATCCCCCCAGCAAGCTGGAGATCATCGTTCGACTTGCATGTGTTAAGCACGCCGCCAGCGTTCATCCTGAGCCAGGATCAAACTCTCCGTCAAAGTAAAACAAAAACGAAAACACAACAACCCCCACCGGAAAAAGACAGGAGAAGCCATGCAAAAATCTGAAACCAGCTGAAAACCAAACCACCACACACGGGGGTGCACGGCGGCCCGGCAAAATCCAACCAATCAAAAAACAATCGGTATCAACAAACTTGGCACACTATTGAGTTCTCAAACAACAACCCTCCAAAACATAACCCCGAAGCGCACCACACAAAGCAGCACACCCACCAAGGGCCATTGGAAAAGAAGAGTTATTTATCCGCCGCCTCCCGGCCCGTACACACCTTCCGGCTTTCCGTTCCGCTCCCGGCGACTCAGAAAACAATACACGCCCCCAACCCCCAACGCAAATCCACCCACCGCAGTGCCTCTCGAAGGCAACCGGACACACCGTTGTCCCATATGAAGCGCTCATGAATCTCCCGTGAAGAAGCCACGATCCACGGGCTATCCGCCCCCCACTCAACCGCCCGGCCCAGGCTACCCACCGTCGGCGCTTGCGCTGACGACTCCCCTCATCCAGGGGCCACCCTCCGCTGACGTTTCTGGCTGGACGTTGTGCCGTGGTGGGAGGATTGGCACATGGAACTGCACATCACAGGAGATCCCACAGCCGACCGACTGCTCAGTGACGACGCTTTCGCGCTGCTGACGGGAATGCTGCTTGACCAACAGGTCACTATGGAGTCCGCCTTTGCGGGGCCCGAGAAGATCCGCACCCGCATTGGCTCCCTGGAGCCTGGAGCCATCGCCGGCTACGATCCGGCAGGCTTCGTAGAGGTCTTCAAGGAAACACCTGCCGTCCACCGCTTCCCTGGCTCCATGGCAGGACGCGTCCAGGCCCTGGCCGAAACGGTCCACAGCGACTGGGGCGGCGACGCCACCGCGATCTGGACCCGCGGCAACCCGGATGGAGCTGAAGTTCTCCGCCGATTGAAAGCACTGCCCGGTTTCGGGGACCAGAAAGCGAAGATCTTCCTGGCTCTCCTCGGGAAGCAATGCGGCCTCCAGGCTGAAGGCTGGCGCGAGGCCGCGGGCCACTACGGCGAGGAAGGCTCATACCTCTCAGTGGCGGACATTGTGAGTCCGGAATCTCTGGCCAAGGTCCGTGCGAGCAAGCAGGCTGCCAAGGCTGCTGCCAAAGCCGCGAAGGCCTGAGGTTCCCTGCCGCAAACAGCGAAAGCGCCGACCGTCCAGGCGATTTCTAGGGGTCGTTGCAACACCTGTTGGTTAGGTGGTTAGTAGTAAATCACGTAAACGCTCGGCTGGAGTTTTCCAGCCGAGCGTTTTGCGTGGGCGGCCGTTGAGTTCCTGGGCTACGTGCTCGAGGTCTTCGGGTCCGTAAACGGACAAGTCGGTGCCTTTGGGGAAGTACTGTCGCAGCAACCCGTTGGTGTTCTCGTTGGATCCGCGTTGCCAAGGGCTAGCCGGGTCGCAGAAGTAGACCTGCATGTCGGTGGCGAGGGTGAAGGACTTGTGGCCTGCCATTTCAGCGCCTTGGTCCCAGGTAAGGGAGCCTCGCAGGTGCGCCGGCAGGGTGGCCATGGTCTTGATGAGGCCGTCGGGGACTGTTTCGGCGGTGTGGTAGCCCATCCGGGGATCGGAATTGCGGGCAAGTTCCCCGCTGACTGTTGAAGCCGGTCGTGCCAGGGTGCGTGCGATCGCCCTGATGGAGGACCCTGCTGCTTGCAGGTCCCGGATCATCTCCCGTTCCTGAACGTTCAGGTATCGCGGGTCGATGGGCCTCTCCTGGTGGTCACACCACGTTTGTAATCGATGACGCGGCCGTCGGGGTAAATGCGTCTCCCACCAGTCTTCCGGATTCCTTGATCCCACTCTTCGGCGGTTCGCAGATGTATCCCGATCGCCATGGCAGCTTTGCGCCGACTTACGCCGGTCTTGCGCAGCCGGAAGTACTCATCCCGCCCCGGGTGAGGGCCCGCGCCCGGTTTCCCATGGCTTTTCAGCCCGGCTCTACGAACCCATCCGGCGCATGTATCGGGGTTCAGTGCGAGTTCCCTTGCAGCTTTCCTCGTGCTCTTGATCCGGTCGAACACTTTGAAGAACTCCGCCTTCTGGGCCGGCGTGTATTTCCGCTGCCCAGCCTTGCGATCCCGGGGGGCCCGTTGAGGGAGTCGTGATTTATGCACCCACTGATAGCACGTCGTCTGATTGAAGCCGAGCTCCGCAGCGGCCGCGCTCACGATCCCACAACTATCCAACACAAGGAAGAACTGGGCCTTCTGCTCGGGCGTGTACTTCCTCCGCCCGGCAGTTTCCCCGTTAAAGACGACACGGTCGTTGCAACTCCCAAAAATTCTGGGTGTTGCAACGACCGCTAGAACCCGCCCCATGGTCGGGGTTTTGTGTGGGTGGTTAATGTGGGAGACCCCCCAACGTGGTTGGGGGGTCTCGACCTGTGAATGGTTGTCCGGCGGTGTCCTACTCTCCCACACCCTCCCGGGTGCAGTACCATCGGCGCTGTGGGTCTTAGCTTCCGGGTTCGGAATGGGACCGGGCGTTTCCCCCACGCTATGACCGCCGTAACCTTGTTACCCGTCCCCCTGGTTGTTGGTGGGGGTGGGAAGTTTGTGTGGTTACAACTGTGGTGTTGTTATTTGGTTGTGGTTGGTTTTCCTGAACGGGTTGTTGTTCGGGAACCACATAGTGGACGCGTGCATGCAAGTGTGTGTGGTGTTAGTTGTTGGCCTATTAGTACCGGTCAGCTTCACGAGTCTTTGGTCCTCGCTTCCACGTCCGGCCTATCAACCCAGTGGTCTGGCTGGGGGCCTCTCACACGCTAGGTGTGTGGAAATCTCATCTTGAAGCGAGCTTCCCGCTTAGATGCTTTCAGCGGTTATCCCATCCGAACGTAGCTAATCAGCGGTGCACTTGGCAGTACAACTGACACACCAGAGGTTCGTCCGTCCCGGTCCTCTCGTACTAAGGACAGCCCTTCTCAAATTTCCTGCGCGCGCAGCGGATAGGGACCGAACTGTCTCACGACGTTCTAAACCCAGCTCGCGTACCGCTTTAATGGGCGAACAGCCCAACCCTTGGGACCTACTCCAGCCCCAGGATGCGACGAGCCGACATCGAGGTGCCAAACCATGCCGTCGATATGGACTCTTGGGCAAGATCAGCCTGTTATCCCCGAGGTACCTTTTATCCGTTGAGCGACGGCCATTCCACAATGTACCGCCGGATCACTAGTCCCGACTTTCGTCCCTGCTTGAGATGTCTCTCTCACAGTCAAGCTCCCTTGTGCACTTACACTCGACACCTGATTGCCAACCAGGCTGAGGGAACCTTTGGGCGCCTCCGTTACTCTTTAGGAGGCAACCGCCCCAGTTAAACTACCCATCAGGCACTGTCCCTGACCCGGATCACGGGCCGAAGTTAGATGTCCAAAGTGACCAGAGTGGTATTTCAACGATGACTCCACCCGAACTGGCGTCCGGGCTTCAACGTCTCCCACCTATCCTACACAAGCCACTCCGAACACCAATACCAAACTATAGTAAAGGTCTCGGGGTCTTTCCGTCCTGCTGCGCGTAACGAGCATCTTTACTCGTACTGCAATTTCGCCGAGTTTATGGTTGAGACAGCGGGGAAGTCGTTACTCCATTCGTGCAGGTCGGAACTTACCCGACAAGGAATTTCGCTACCTTAGGATGGTTATAGTTACCACCGCCGTTTACTGGGGCTTAAATTCTCAGCTTCGCCACGCGAGGTGGCTAACCGGTCCTCTTAACCTTCCAGCACCGGGCAGGAGTCAGTCCGTATACATCGTCTTGCGACTTCGCACGGACCTGTGTTTTTAGTAAACAGTCGCTTCCCCCTGGTCTCTGCGGCCCACACCCGCTCCACAACGCAAGGTCGTTTCACGGGGCAGGCCCCCCTTCTCCCGAAGTTACGGGGGCATTTTGCCGAGTTCCTTAACCATAATTCTCTCGATCGCCTTGGTATTCTCTACCTGATCACCTGTGTCGGTTTGGGGTACGGGCAGCTAAAACCTCGCGTCGATGCTTTTCTAGGCAGCATAGGATCACCGGATCCCCCCGAACGGGGGTCCCATCAGATCTCAGGAGCGTGCTCGAAGCACACAGGAACGGATTTGCCTATCCCTGACCCTACATCCTTGGACCGGGGCTACCATCGCCCGGCCCGGCTACCTTCCTGCGTCACACCTGTTAATACGCTTACCTCCCGGGATCAGGTCCCAGCCACCACCACAACCATCACACCACAAGTGGTGATCCGGCCAGGTGGGGGGTGGTTAGTATCCCCCGCTCAGTATTGGCGGTTTTTCGCCGGTACGGGAATATCAACCCGTTGTCCATCGACTACGCCTGTCGGCCTCGCCTTAGGTCCCGACTTACCCAGGGCAGATTAGCTTGACCCTGGAACCCTTGATCATTCGGCGGACGGGTTTCCCACCCGTCTTTCGCTACTCATGCCTGCATTCTCACTCGTGTAGGCTCCACCGCTGGTTTCCACCGCGACTTCACCGCCCACACGACGCTCCCCTACCCATCCACACCCCTGAACCACAAAGGGCTGAGGTATATGTGTGAATGCCACAACTTCGGCGGTGTACTTGAGCCCCGCTACATTGTCGGCGCGGAATCACTTGACCAGTGAGCTATTACGCACTCTTTCAAGGATGGCTGCTTCTAAGCCAACCTCCTGGTTGTCTAAGCAACTCCACATCCTTTCCCACTTAGCACACGCTTAGGGGCCTTAGTTGGTGGTCTGGGCTGTTTCCCTCTCGACTATGAAGCTTATCCCCCACAGTCTCACTGCTGCGCTCTGACTTACCGGCATTCGGAGTTTGGCTGACGTCAGTAACCTTGTAGGGCCCATCGGCCATCCAGTAGCTCTACCTCCGGCAAGAAACACGCAACGCTGCACCTAAATGCATTTCGGGGAGAACCAGCTATCACGGAGTTTGATTGGCCTTTCACCCCTACCCACAGCTCATCCCCTCCATTTTCAACTGAAGTGGGTTCGGTCCTCCACGACGTCTTACCGTCGCTTCAACCTGGCCATGGGTAGATCACTCCGCTTCGGGTCTAGATCACGCCACTCAAACGCCCTGTTCAGACTCGCTTTCGCTACGGCTGCCCCACACGGGTTAACCTCGCGACGTAACACTAACTCGCAGGCTCATTCTTCAAAAGGCACGCCATCACAACAACAAGGCTGCTCTGACGGATTGTAAGCACACGGTTTCAGGTACTGTTTCACTCCCCTCCCGGGGTACTTTTCACCTTTCCCTCACGGTACTGGTCCGCTATCGGTCATCAGGAAGTATTTAGGCTTATCAGGTGGTCCTGACAGATTCACACGGGATTTCTCGGGCCCCGTGCTACTTGGGATCCTCACCAAAGGCGGTGCACAACATTACGGTTACGGGACTCACACCCTCTCTGGCCGGCCTTTCAAGACCGTTCACCTATACCTGCACTCTCACCCCACCGGTCCGGCAGAACCAGTACAGCAAGTCCCACAACCCCGCCCACGCAACGCCCGCCGGCTATCACACATGGGTCGGTTTAGCCTCATCCGCGTTCGCTCGCCACTACTAACGGAATCACTCTTGTTTTCTCTTCCTACGGGTACTGAGATGTTTCACTTCCCCGCGTTCCCCCCACGCACCCTATGAGTTCAGGTACGGGTCACACAATCACCTTGCAGCGTTATGCGGGGTTTCCCCATTCGGACATCCTGGGATCACCGCTCGGTTATCAACTCCCCCAGGCTTATCGCAGATTCCTACGTCCTTCTTCGGCTCCTGATGCCAAGGCATCCACCGTGCGCCCTTAAAAACTAGACCACACACACCAAACCCCACCAAGGGGCCTGGCTGATGCTTGAATCCATTCGAGAGAACCACAGGAAAACCACCACCCACCCAACAGGCAGGCAGCAGTCCCAGGTTCTAAATCAAAGAAATTGCTACGAACACACACACCCAACAGGTGCATGCGTCCAGATGCTCGCGTCCACTATGTAGTTCTCAAACAACAACCCCAACAACCACCCCCACCACACAACCCCACAAAAAAGAGGGGCACCCGTGTGACAAGGAAACGGCCGCAGGAAAACAAAGAAACACCAGAAACGTGTCTCCCCGCAAAAAGCTGCGTGAAGGTCCTGTTGCCTCAGGACCCAACAGTGCGCCAAACACAACCCCCACCACCAACACCCCGGCACCTTCCAAACAACCCCACCACAAAAGGGCAGGACCGCCGTACTAACACCAGAACACCAGCAGCAAAAACCATGCCACCACAAAAAATGATTCGTTGATATTCCACCCATGAGCACCCACCGCAGAACATCCGCCTGCGCAATGGGCAACACTGACAACCACCAACACCCCCTACAGGGGCACCGGCAAGTTGTTAGCAGCTCCTTAGAAAGGAGGTGATCCAGCCGCACCTTCCGGTACGGCTACCTTGTTACGACTTAGTCCCAATCGCCGGTCCCACCTTCGACGGCTCCCCCCACAAGGGTTAGGCCACCGGCTTCGGGTGTTACCAACTTTCGTGACTTGACGGGCGGTGTGTACAAGGCCCGGGAACGTATTCACCGCAGCGTTGCTGATCTGCGATTACTAGCGACTCCGACTTCATGGGGTCGAGTTGCAGACCCCAATCCGAACTGAGACCGGCTTTTTGGGATTAGCTCCACCTCACAGTATCGCAACCCTTTGTACCGGCCATTGTAGCATGCGTGAAGCCCAAGACATAAGGGGCATGATGATTTGACGTCGTCCCCACCTTCCTCCGAGTTGACCCCGGCAGTCTCCTATGAGTCCCCGGCCGAACCGCTGGCAACATAGAACGAGGGTTGCGCTCGTTGCGGGACTTAACCCAACATCTCACGACACGAGCTGACGACAACCATGCACCACCTGTAAACCGGCCGCAAGCGGGGCACCTGTCTCCAGGTCTTTCCGGTCCATGTCAAGCCTTGGTAAGGTTCTTCGCGTTGCATCGAATTAATCCGCATGCTCCGCCGCTTGTGCGGGCCCCCGTCAATTCCTTTGAGTTTTAGCCTTGCGGCCGTACTCCCCAGGCGGGGCACTTAATGCGTTAGCTACGGCGCGGAAAACGTGGAATGTCCCCCACACCTAGTGCCCAACGTTTACGGCATGGACTACCAGGGTATCTAATCCTGTTCGCTCCCCATGCTTTCGCTCCTCAGCGTCAGTTACAGCCCAGAGACCTGCCTTCGCCATCGGTGTTCCTCCTGATATCTGCGCATTTCACCGCTACACCAGGAATTCCAGTCTCCCCTACTGCACTCTAGTCTGCCCGTACCCACTGCAGAACCGGAGTTGAGCCCCGGTCTTTCACAGCAGACGCGACAAACCGCCTACGAGCTCTTTACGCCCAATAATTCCGGATAACGCTTGCGCCCTACGTATTACCGCGGCTGCTGGCACGTAGTTAGCCGGCGCTTCTTCTGCAAGTACCGTCACCCCGAAAGGCTTCTTCCCTACTGAAAGAGGTTTACAACCCGAAGGCCGTCATCCCTCACGCGGCGTCGCTGCATCAGGCTTGCGCCCATTGTGCAATATTCCCCACTGCTGCCTCCCGTAGGAGTCTGGGCCGTGTCTCAGTCCCAGTGTGGCCGGTCACCCTCTCAGGCCGGCTACCCGTCGTCGCCTTGGTAGGCCATTACCCCACCAACAAGCTGATAGGCCGCGAGTCCATCCAAAACCACAAAAGCTTTCCACCACCATGACATGCGCCAGATGGTCATATCCGGTATTAGACCCAGTTTCCCAGGCTTATCCCAGAGTCAAGGGCAGGTTACTCACGTGTTACTCACCCGTTCGCCACTAATCCCCCCAGCAAGCTGGAGATCATCGTTCGACTTGCATGTGTTAAGCACGCCGCCAGCGTTCATCCTGAGCCAGGATCAAACTCTCCGTCAAAGTAAAACAAAAACGAAAACACAACAACCCCCACCGGAAAAAGACAGGAGAAGCCATGCAAAAATCTGAAACCAGCTGAAAACCAAACCACCACACACGGGGGTGCACGGCGGCCCGGCAAAATCCAACCAATCAAAAAACAATCGGTATCAACAAACTTGGCACACTATTGAGTTCTCAAACAACAGGTCACAAACCAGCACCACCACCAACCACACAGGCCAGCAGATCGCTCCGGAGCAACTTTTCAAACTTACCCGAACCAGCCCCACAAAGCAAACCAGCCCAAGCCCCCACCAACCCCGACAGCACACCAAAGCACCACCGGAAACCGGCCATTCAAAAGGGAGATCGTCGCCTTCAACCCCGCATCAGCGGCGGCAACTCGAATAACTTTACACACCCCCCACACCACAAACAAATCCACAACCCGTGAACCCCATCACACCCCAAAACACCCCACACAACGCGCCGGGAAGTGAGAGAGCGACGGCCCGAAAGCCAACACAGGTGAGAGAGCATCGACCCAAAACGGGCGATAGCTGAGAGAGCGTCGACCCAAAACGAGCGATAGGTGAGAGAGCGTCCGACCTAAACGGGCGATAGGTGAGAGAGCGTCCGACCTACTCGGGCACCCGGAACTACCCAGGACCAGCGTCCTAGTGGCCGCCGTGGCCTCCTGCGCCCTCGGTCCTGCGCATCATCGAGCCCAGAACTACGGCGGCGACGGCAATGATGGTGGCCGCAAAGAAGGCGGCCTGCATGCCGGCTACCTGCCCGGATTGCGCTGACACCACGGCAAAGATCGACACGAGCAGCGCGGTTCCTGCGGCGCCGGAGACCTGCTGCGCCGTGCTGATGATGGCAGAGCCATGGGAGTACAGGGTGGGCGGCAACGGGTTCAGGCCGGTGGTGAAGGCCGGGGTGAAGAGGAGGGCCAGGCCAAGGCTGAGGACAACATGCAGGGTGATGACCCACCAGAGGGCGCTAAATTCATCAAGTCGGGAGAAGGCCCACAGTGTAGCCACCATGAGGACTGATCCCGTGACCGTCAACGGCAGCGGCCCTACTTTGTCGAAGATGCGGCCGATCACCGGGCCCAGCAAGCCCATGGCGAGGCCACCCGGGAGCAGCGCCAGACCGGTTTCCATCGGGGCCAGGTGGAGGGTGTTCTGCAGGTAGAGCGGCAGCAGGATGACGCCGCCAAACAACGCCATCATGGCGACGACCATGAGCAGCGTGGACACCGTGAACATCCGGTAGTTGAAGGCTCGAAGGTCCAGCAGCGGGGCGTCGGATTTCTGCAGCCTGAGCTGACGAACCACGAAAAGCGCCAGGCAGGCCACACCCACAACGAGCGCGATGACGGGGACAATGCCGGCTTCGGCGCCGCCGATCTGGCTCAGCCCGTACACCAGCCCACCAAAGGCAGGAACGGTGAGGATGACTGAAGCAAGGTCCAGCGTCGTTTTTCCACGCTCACCCACATTGGTTAGGTACTTGGCCCCGATCGCGAATGCTGCCAGCGCAACGGGAAGGACGAACACGAACATGAAGCGCCAGGAGAAGTGGTCCAGGATGATGCCGGAAACGGTGGGACCCATGGCCGGCGCCACGGAGATGGCGATGCTGACGTTGCCCATGACGGCGCCACGCCTGGCCATCGGCACCAAGGTGAGGATGGTGGTCATCAGCAGCGGCAGCATGATGGCGGTACCACCGGCCTGCACGATCCGGGCCACCAGCAGCACCAGGAAGCCGGGCGCCAGGGCAGCCAGCAGCGTCCCGCCGCTGAAGAGGCCCATGGCCAGCATGAAGGCACCCCGGGTACTCATCCGTTGCAGGATGAAGCCCGTAGTGGGAATGACCACGGCCATGGTCAGCATGAACCCGGTGGCCAGCCACTGCACGGTGGACGCGTTGACCTGGAGGTCGGTCATGAGCCGCTGCAGGGCAACGTTCATGATGGTTTCGTTGAGGATCACCACGAAGGTGGCAACCAGCAGCGTGACAATGACCGTGACGGATTCGCGGGACATCTTCCCGGAAACGGGTGGCTGCGGGCCCGTCACCTCCGCTGGGGTGGCCTGCGCGGTCGCGGCAGAAACAGGCCCGTCGGACGTGACGTCGGAAGACATGGAAATTCCCTCTGCTTGAGATGTGGTTTCCGGCGATCCATGCCGGTAAAGACAGGAACAGTCTAGACGCCCGCTCCATTCCCGTCAGCAGAAAATCCAAACGTTAGGAATTCAGTGGCACATTGTCAATCAAGCGAACGGGCCCTACCTTCGCGGCAATGATCGCCAGTCCTTCCCCGCGGAACGGCGTCTCCTTGCAGTTCTCGGCGAGGGGTTCCAGGGTGGTGGGGCTGACGACGTCGAAATAGTCCAGTTCCACCCGTGGCTGGGACTTGACGAGCGCGACGGCGGAGTCCAGGTCCAGCGGTTCGCGCGCCTTGGCGCGGGACTCGAGCAGGCGCAATGCCCGCGAGAGCACCAGTGCCGCCTCGCGCTCTTCGTCGGAGAGGAACCGGTTGCGGCTGGAGAGGGCGAGCCCGTCGGCACTCCGGACGGTCGGCACGGGGACGATCTCTACCGGGAAGTTCAGGTCGGCGACCATGCGCTTGACCAGGGCCAGCTGCTGCGCGTCCTTTTGGCCGAAGTAGGCGCGGTAGGCCGCCGTCGTGCCGTCCGAAGCCGCACCGCCGGGAAGTCCATAGTGCAGCAACTTGGCGACCACTGTGAGTGCTCCGTCGAAGTGGCCCGGCCGTGAAGCGCCTTCCCATTTTTCGCCCAGCGGGCCAGAGGTGATCCGCACGAGCGGTTGTCCGCCGGGGTACACCTCGTCCACGGACGGCGCAAAGACCAGGTCCACGCCCTCGGCGTCCAGGAGTTCCATGTCGGACTCCAAGGTCCGGGGGTAGCGGTCGAGGTCCTGGGCGTCGCCGAACTGCAGGGGATTGACGAAGATGGTGGCAACAACGACGTCGTTTGCCGCTACGGCTGCCCGCGCCAGCGCAGCGTGTCCGGAATGCAGCGCGCCCATGGTGGGCACCAGGCCTTGGGATGAGCCGTTCTTTTCGGCCAGGAGGCGCGCACTTTCCGTGCGGAGCGCGGCCGCTGTACTGACGAGTTTGATGGCCATGCTGTTCAGTGTCCTTCCGGTTCCGCGGGGCCATCCCGCAGCACCTCGATGATGTCGGTGACTTGTTCGGCCCGCAGCAGCCCGCGGTTGGCTGCCCTTCTCGCGGTTGCCTGGGCCATGGCCTGGTAGGCCGCGAGGACGTCGCCCCCGGCACCGCCGTCGTACTCTTTCAGGGCCTGGGCGTGGGCAGAAACTGTCCCCACGTCGCCCCGGGCCACCGGCCCGGTCAACGCAGTTTCCCCCGACGCCAGGGCGTTTTCCAGCGTGGCGCGCAGCAGCGGCCCGAGCATGGCTTCAGGCGATTCGACGCCGATCTCCCGGAGCAGCTGCGAGGCCTGCGCCACCAGAGTGACCATGTGGTTGGAACTGTGGGCCAGCGAGGCATGGTAAAGGGTGCGGTCACCTTCGGCGATGGCCACCGGTTCCGCACCCATCTCCACCACCAGGGCCTGCGCAATCGGCAGCATGGCAGCGTCAGCCGTTACCCCGAAGGTGCAGTCCATCAAGCGGTTCAGGTCAAGGCTCAGCCCCGTGAAAGTCATGGCCGGGTGCAGGGCGAGCGGGATGGCACCGGCCGCGCGGACGGGTTGCAGGATGCCCACCCCGAACCGGCCCGAGGTGTGCGCTACCAACTGGCCGCTTTGCCACGCACCCAGCTTGGCCAGGCCGGACACCAGCTCTCCCAGGGAGTCATCCGGAACGGCGATCAGCACCAGTTCGGAACGCTCCACGATGTCCTGGATCTCCAGGATCGGGACACCGGGGAGCAGGGTCTCTACCCGCTCCCGGCTTGCCTCGGAGACGGCGGAAACCCCGACGACGGCGTGCTCGGCCCCGCGCAAAGCGGCACCAAGGACGGCACCCACCTTGCCGGCCCCGATGATGCCTACTCCGAGTCGTCCTGGCCTAGCCATTGTGGGGTTCCTCCTTGGTTGGTGGGGTGTCAGCGGGCATGACCTGGGCGAGCCACTGCTCGCTGGTTTGCCGCTTGCGGGCTTCGCGCGCCCTGGCCGCCTGCTGGTCGAACAGCGCCACCGCTTCCTCCACCCCTGCCTGGTAGAGCCGCGGCATCACTGGTCCGGTCGTGGTGTGCAGGACCAAGTCGGCAACCCTGAAACGCCGCGCCAGCGGCCCTTGCTGGAGGGCCATCGACTGGGTGCGCTGATGCGGGACCAGCACCAAGGTACGCCACCACCGGCCGGACCGCAGCAACAGCGCGGTCCCCGTGGCCAGGAAGCCGTTCCTTCTCCATCCCAGCGGGGCAAGCAGGCGCGCGCGGCGGGGAGTGGTGACGAATCCGTCGGGACCGGCGGCGGCTATGGTTGCGGCTTCGGGCACCTTCGCGGCTTCGGAAGCGCCAGACGTCCTGGCCGATCCGGCCGCAGGTGCCAGGCCTTCCAGTCCCGCCGTGAAGACCCCCACGGGATCGGCGATGCCCGGATCGGGCAGCACGAGCGAGAGCATCATCATGACGTGCTCCTTGCGGCCAACCGGAAGCAGGGTGGTCCGCGCCGCAGACTCATTCCCTGCGGAAAGGCCATAACCGGCAACATTGACGTGCATCCGGTACCAGCCGAAGATCCGCCACAACGGCGGCTGCGTTACCTTCACCGCCTGGATGCGCCCCGGCGGAAGCGTCTGTGCCCGGGTATCCAGAAGCCCATATCGCAGCCGGATACCGTCCGGCGAGATGGCGGCCGTGAAGTTGTACCCCTTGTTGAAAGAGCTCCAATACGCGGCTCCGATGCCCAGGATGGCGGGTATCAGTGCAAAAAAGATGGCACTGTTGTCCGTCAGCACGGAAACGGCTACGGAGACGGCCGCGCCCAGGACCACAAAGACAGTCTGCTCGCTCAGTAGCAGGGAACCCACCAGTCGCGACGGCGGGACGGACAGGACCACCTGCTCCGGAGCCTCGGGGTACTCCTCGAAGGCAGACGATTCAGCCGCGGGGCCCGGTCCTCCCGGCGCACGGTCCGCTGGTATAGCACCGTCCGCCGGTACAGCGCCGTTTACCGCTACAGCGCCTTCAGCCGGTACTGCACCGCCTGTCTGCCGGGGCGGGTACCCCGACCCGGGTAAGGGCTCCTGCCCGGGCACCGACCCCTGCGCGACTCCTGTTGCCGGGGACCCTCCGCGGGTAGCAGCTGCGACGCCGGCGGCCCTGGCCAGGATGGTGGCCCGGAGCTGCTTGGCCTGGGCGAGCGGCAGGTAGGCCAAACGCACGGCCGATTCACCGGCGTCGGCCACTTCGAACTTCAGCTCGGCGAGCCCGAAGATCCTGGCCAGCAGCGGCTGAACGATATCGATGGCCTGGACCCGGTCCAACCGTGCCTGGCGCTGTTGCTTGAACAGGAAGCCGGTGTTGACCCTGACGTACCCCTCGGCCACCTGGTAGCGCGTGAAGTACCAGCTCAGGATGAACCCGCCCACGGTCAGCAGCATCACCACGGCCCCGCCGGCCAGCAGCCACGGGACCCGGCCGCTGAGGTTGGGGTCCAGGAAATCACGGCCCTGCAGTATCCGTTCGAAGGCGTCACGGCCGAAGAAATACACGACGGCGGCAAGCGCCACCCAGCCCCGCACGAAGGGTGAGGCAGGGTGTACCCGCCGCCAGTCGCCGTCGACGGCTTTACCGGGAAAGACAGCCTCCGGGCTCACAGCCCGGCCAGCCTGGCTTCTCCACGGGCGGAAAGCTGCTCACGCAACCGTGCGCCTTCCGCAGCCGGAAGGCCGGGAAGCTGCGCGTTGGTACCCACCGACGCCGTGTGGAGTTTCAGGGTGCACAGCCCCAGGCTGCGTTCCACAGGGCCCACCGCAACGTCCACGTACTGCATGCGGCCATAAGGCACAACCATGGTCCGCTGGAAGAAGATGCCACGCCGGATGAGGAGGTCGTCGTCGCGCTCCGCGTACCCAATGGCCCGCACCTGGCGCGGAATCAGCACCAGCCGCCACAGCGCCAGGACCAACATCACCGCGGGAACGGCAACCGCAAGCCACAGCGGCGGCCACCGCCACCACCCCAGCTGCACAAAGATCAAAGGAAGGCTCACGATCAGCAGCATCACCGCGTTGCCGATCGCCCACTCAACCAATCGCACCGTGACGTACTTGGGCGAAACCCGCTGCCACTGGATGCCGGGAGGGTCAATCGCCTCGGTATGCATACTCGCCTTCGCCTTTGGACTCACCGCGACGGGTTTCCGGCCCCGTCGTGCCGCCTTCGAAATCCTCCGGGGGGATGCGGCAGAACCGCTCCACGACCAAGCCCACCACCAGCATCACCACGCCGCCGCCGCCCATGACCAGGGTGTTCCACAGAATGCCCTCGCCGCTGCGAAGCGTCCCGATGCGGAGCAGGTCAAGGGCAATCCCGGCGTGCCAACCCAGCAACAACGTGCCCGCATAGGCACAGGCCTGGGCAAGAATCAGCGTCCGGGCCGCCATGATCGGGTTGAGCAACGTCTTCTTCTTGCCGTTCCGCCAGCGCAGGACCCGGATCCCCATGACGAGCGTGAGGACGGCAATGACGCCCATGGTCACCAGGGCGGACACCGGCAGGACCGGGGTGGCCATGCTGTAACGGTTGGTGGCGGCGGTAGCCAGCAAGGCCAGGCCGGCAGCCAGGACGGCGATAATCACCAGGGTCAGCGGTCGCATGGCTTTCATGGCTACTCCAGGGCTCCTGTCGCCGGGACGCCGGCCACATCACCGTACCCGTCGAAACGCCGGATGTCCGGCATGTCGCTGGCACGTGCCGCGAGTTCCGCTACGCTCCGGCCGTCCAGTTGCGCATTCGGTTCCAGCAACGACCACGGGTAGAGGACGAAGGCGCGTTCGGCCGCGCGCGGGTGCGGCAGCGTCAGGACGGGGTCGTCGCTGTGCAGGTCGCCGAAGACAATGATGTCCACGTCCAGGGTCCGCGGACCCCACCGCACTTCCCGGGTCCGGTGGTGCTTCTGTTCCACGGCGTGGCAGTGCTGCAGCAGTTCCAACGGGTCAAGAGTGGTTTCCACGGCCATGACCATGTTCAGGAAATCGGGCTGCCCCTCCGGGCCACCCACCGCCTTGGTCTGCACCACGGGAGACACGCCAAGGAGCCGGACTTCCGGCGGGTCGACAAGGTCGGCGACGGCGGTCGTCAGGGTGTCGTTGCGCTCCCCCAGGTTGCTGCCCAGCGCCAGGATCGCCTTGGTATAGGAGCCGGTCATGTGCGCTCCCGGTGAACGCTGACCGTGACATCGCCGAACGGCACCTCGATGGGGGCCTTCGGTTTGTGGACAGTGACGTCGACGGCGGACAGGCTTCTGTAATTGGCCAGGATCCCCTCGGCGATCCTGACGGACAGCGCCTCGATCAGGTTCAAGGGCTCCCCCTCGATGTACGAGGTGATGAGCTCGGCTACCTCGCCGTAGTGCGCTGTGTACTGGAGGTCGTCCGTTTCCGCTGCCTTGGTGAAGTCCGTGTGCAGCACGGCATCCACCACGAACGGCTGGCCATCACGGCGCTCGAAATCGAACACACCGTGGTAACCGACGGCAGTGACGCCGGTCAGCGTAATCCTGTCCACAGCGCCCTCCGGTCAGCGTGCGATTCGAGCGGCGACCTTGACGGCGTCAAGGCTTGGACCGACGTCGTGCACCCGGACAGCCCAAACGCCCTGCGCGGCACTCAGGGTGGTGATCGCGGCAGTGGCGGCGTCACGTTCCTGCGGGGCCGCCGACTTCCCGGCAACCGTCAGCAGCGAGCCCAGGAAGCGTTTGCGGGACGCCGCGACCATGACCTTGTGACCGAGGCCGAACAGCTGGTCCAGGTTCTTGAGGATCTCCCAGTTCTGGTCCTCGTTCTTGGAGAATCCAATGCCCGGATCAACAATGATCTGCTCCGGGCTGACGCCGGCTGCGTAGAGTTTGTCGCGTACGCCCTGGAGCTCGGAGACGACGTCTTCGGTGACGTTGTCGTAGTCCGTGAGGCTGTCCATGGTCCGGGCATCGCCACGGCGGTGCGTGAGGATATACGGCACCTTGGTGCGGGCCACCAGCTCCGGCATGCCGGGCTCGATGGTCAGGCCGGAAACATCATTGATGATCGCAGCCCCGGCTTCCACGGCGGCGGCCGCAGTGGACGTGTGCATGGTGTCGATGCTGACCAGCGCCCCGGCCTTGACCAAGGCTTCCACAACGGGCAGCACACGGCGCTGCTCCTCTTCCGGCGACACGGGCTCGGCCCCCGACCGTGTGGATTCGCCGCCGACATCGATGATGTCTGCGCCGGCATAGAACATCCGCAGGCCCAGGGCGATCGCGGAGTCGGGGGTGCGATGGGCTCCGCCGTCGCTGAAGGAATCCGGGGTGACATTCAGGATTCCCATGACGAGGGTCCGGTCCGTTGGCAGGTCCTCGAACCTGGCCGTGGGTCGCGGCTTACGGAGAATCGGCAGCGGGCTTGTGGCCGGGCCGGTTCCGGGTGCTGCGGCGAGGGAATCCATATATTGCTTACCTTCCGAGTATGAGGCTCATGGCTTCGGCGCGGGTGGCCGGGTCATGGAGTTGACCGCGCACCGCACTGGTGACGGTCTTGGCGCCCGGCTTGCGGATGCCGCGCATGGACATGCACATGTGTTCGCACTCGACGACCACGATCGCACCGCGCGGGTTGAGGTGCTTCACGAGGGCCTCGACGATCTCCGTGGTCAGCCGCTCCTGCACCTGCGGCCGGCGGGCATAGATGTCCACCAGGCGCGCCAGCTTGCTCAGGCCCGTCACCTTGCCGTCATGTGACGGGATGTAGCCAACGTGGGCCACTCCATGGAACGGAACCAGGTGGTGTTCGCACGTTGAGTAGAAGGGAATGTCCTTCACCAGGACAAGCTCTTCATGGTCAAGGTCGAACGTGGTGGAAAGGACCTCGGCAGGGTTCTGGTGCAGCCCTGCGAAGACTTCCGCGTAGGCCTTGGCCACCCGCTTGGGAGTGTCTTGGAGGCCGCCACGGTCAGGGTTTTCACCGATGGCCAGGAGGATTTCACGGACAGCTGCTTCGATGCGCGGGCGGTCCACTTTGCTGCCCCGGTGGGCGTCCACGGCAGAACCGGGAACGGCGGCGAGGTCGTCGTCGTCGAAATGAGTCACAGCAGAAAGCTTAGCCGTGAAGCGGGGAGTCGTTGCCGCCGTCGGGTCCCGGCGCCTGGAAGTTGTCCTGGCTGCTGACGCCCTGCGCGTGCGGGGCAACGGTGTCCAGCGGCTCGTCCAGGCGCGCCTTCTTGGCTTCCTCCTGGGCCTCGCGTTCGGCACGTTCCGCGCGGCTTTCCACCGGCGGGATGGTCTGCACGGGACGCGATTCCTTGGACAGCCAGATCTCGCGGAAGTCGCGCTTGCGGACATCGCGGAAGATATCGGCGATCTCGGCCTGGTTCAGGGTTTCACGCTCGAGCAATTCCAGCGCCAGGCGGTCCAGGATGTCGCGGTTTTCGGTGAGGATCGCGTAGGCCTCGTCGTGCGCCTGGTCGATGAGCCGGCGTACTTCCTCGTCCACCACGTAGGCGATCTGGTCGGAGAAGTTGCGCTCCTGCGCTGCGTCGCGGCCCAGGAACGGCTCGCCGCCACCCTGGCCCAGCTTCACAGCGCCCACGCGTTCGCTCATGCCGTACTGGGTGACCATCTTGCGGGCGGTGCCGGTGGCCTTCTCGATGTCGTTGGAGGCGCCGGTGGACGGATCATGGAACACGATCTCCTCCGCCACGCGGCCACCCATGGCGTAGGCCATCTGGTCCAGCAGTTCGTTGCGGGTCACCGAGTATTTGTCGTCCTCCGGAACCACCATGGTGTAGCCCAGGGCGCGGCCACGGGGCAGGATAGTGATCTTGGTGACCGGGGCAGAGTTGCGCAGGGCTGCTGCAACCAAGGCGTGGCCGCCCTCGTGGTACGCGGTGATCTTGCGCTCGAGTTCCTTCATGACCCGGCTGCGCTTCTGCGGGCCGGCCATGACGCGGTCGATTGCCTCGTCCAAAGCGCGATCGTCAATCAGGTTGGCGTTGGAACGGGCCGTCAGCAGGGCGGCCTCGTTCAGGACGTTGGCGAGGTCGGCACCCGTGTAGCCCGGGGTCTTCTTGGCCACGGCCTTGAGGTCGATTCCCTGGGCCATCGGCTTGCCCTTGGCATGGACGTTCAGGATTTGCTCGCGGCCCTGCAGGTCCGGCGCTTCCACGGTGACCTGACGGTCGAAACGGCCGGGACGGAGCAATGCCGGGTCCAGTACATCCGGGCGGTTGGTGGCTGCGATAAGGATGACGTTGGTCTTGACGTCGAAGCCGTCCATCTCCACCAGGAGTTGGTTCAAGGTCTGTTCGCGCTCGTCATTGCCGCCGCCGATCCCGGCACCACGGTGACGGCCAACGGCGTCGATCTCGTCCACGAAGATGATGGCCGGGGAACTGGCCTTTGCCTGCTCAAACAGGTCGCGGACACGGGAAGCACCCACGCCGACAAACATTTCCACGAAGTCCGAACCGGAAATGGAGAAGAAGGGAACGCCGGCCTCGCCCGCGACAGCGCGAGCCAGCAGGGTCTTACCGGTACCCGGAGGGCCGTACAGCAGCACACCCTTGGGAATCTTGGCGCCCACGGCCTGGAACTTGGCCGGCTCCTGGAGGAATTCCTTGATCTCCTGCAGTTCTTCCACGGCCTCGTCAGCACCTGCGACGTCGGCAAAGGTCACCTGCGGCATGTCCTTGTTGACCAGCTTGGCCTTGGACTTGCCGAACTGCATCACCTTTGAACCGCCACCCTGCATGCGGGACAGCAGGAACCAGAAAAGCACACCCAGCAGCAGCACCGGAATCAACAGGGAGAACAAGCCGGAGAACCAGTTGTTCTCGATGGGCTGGTCAGTGAAGCCCTTCTCCGGGTTCGCATTGGTGACAGCCTTGACGACGTCCGGACCACGGTCCGTGACGTAGAAGAACTGGACGTTCTTGCCCTTGTCCTGGCCATCGATGTTCAGGTTGTCCTTGAGGACCAGGTCAACGCGGTTCTCGGCGTCGAAAATCTTTGCCTGCTCCACCTTGCCGCTCTGGGCGAGGAGCTCGAGGCCGACCTTGGTATCGATGCGTGCAGACCCGCCGGGGGCCAGGGTTGCGAATGCCACCAGGAGCAAGCCGACAACGACAACAATCCAGATGCCCGGGCCCTTGAAGAAACTCTTAGCTTTCATCTGATCGGGGTTGCGCCCCGTCCCTCCTGGTAGTGCTGCAAGGCGCAACTTCTGCGCGCAAGTGGTGCTGCTTCAGTTTCTAGCTATACACCCGTTCCCAGTAATTCACGCACTGGAATGCTCAAAAGTTCCCTCTGGGCGTACACAGGATACCCGCCTCCGACGGGCTGTAACAGGGGTTCCGGCTTGGCGCTCCCCTTTATCACCCGCACCCGCACCCCTTCCCGCCCAATGCACCCCGTCCCCCTCCTGACACCCCACCCGCAACCCTTCCCGCCCAATGCACCCCGTATTACGGGTGCGCCTGGCGGAACCGGGAGCGGAGACCACACCAGAGGGGTGCGCTGGGTGTGAACGGGTGCGGCCCTGGTTGACCAGACCCGTTCTCTTTTTCCACATACGGCTGGGCAGGCCTGCCTATCCGTGACGGGCAGGGGGCATCGTTGCTGTCATGCCTTCCTCCACTCTGATCTTGAGTTCCGACGCCACGCGGATCGGGCAGGACCCGCGCCTGCTTGCCAAGCGGGCGCGGCGGGGAGAGCTGATACGTGTGCGCCGGGGAGCCTATGTCTCTGCCCGGGACTGGTCTTCCCTCAACGATCGGCAACGGCACGGTCTCCTTGCTGCTGCACTGGCCGGGACCAGCCTGAAGACACCCGTCTTCACCTTGAAAACAGCGGGTTTGCTGTGGGGCTTGGGGGTAGTCGGGGTTCCACAGCAGCTCCAGACCGCTACCGATGATCCCCGCGGTGGGCGATCCAAGAACGGAGTCCTCCGCACTTTGGGGTCCCTCGACCACGGTGTCTGCGAACTCGGAGGATTTCGGGTTACTGACAAGGCGCGGACAACGATCGAATTGGCAAGCAGACTGGACTTTGCAGAAGCCCTGGCGGTTGTTGACTCCAGCCGCCGCGAACCATCCAAGGCTCCCATGGACACAGCCGCAGATTGGGACAAGGAGGCTCCGTGGGGCACGGCACTCAAGGAGAAGACCCTGGAGGACGCGGTCAGCACCCTTCCCGCATCATCCCGGCAACAGCGTGCCGCCAAAATCATCGAGTTCTCTACATCCGGGTCGGAATCTGTTGGCGAATCCATGAGCCGTGCAAGCATGATCCTCCACAGGATCCCACTGCCTCGGCTTCAGGCCGTCTTCCAGCTAAGGAATGGAAAGACAGCAAGGACCGATTTTTGGTGGCCGGAGTTGGACTTGGTCGGAGAATTTGATGGCCAGGGAAAGTACCTGCGGAACCAACTCCGGGGCGGAAAGACCCTTCAGCAGGTAGTCATGGCGGAAAAGGCACGGGAGAACGCCTTGCGTGCGCTCGGGCTAACCGTCATTCGGTGGGATTGGGCCGAGATGATGAATCCGCGTACTTTCATCAGGATCCTGACAGACGGCGGCCTCGAACCCGTTCGCACTGGGCGGTGACGATGCCAGGGAGGAACCTCGGGGCCTTGCAACTGTGCACCCCCTAAGCGCGTGCGCCGCACCCCCTCGCGCCAGATGCACCCGGTGTTACGGGGGCGCCGGGCGGAAGCGGGTGCGGCGGTATACGCGAGCGTCCGGGCCCACGCGAACCCCACGTACGGGGGCGCCGGAAACGGGTGCGGCTAAAGAAAAGGCTTACTCGTAGACGTGCGGGGCCAGGGTGCCCACGAAGTCCAGGTTGCGGTACTTCTCCGCGTAGTCCAGGCCGTAGCCCACCACGAACTCGTTGGGGATGTCGTACCCGACGTACTTGACGTCGATTTCCACCTTGGCGGCCGTAGGCTTGCGGAAGGCGGTGCAGATTTCGACGCTGGCCGTGCCGCGGGATTCAAGGTTGGACTTGAGCCAGGACAGGGTGAGGCCGGAATCGATGATGTCCTCGACGATCAGCACGTCCTTGCCCATGAGGTCGGTGTCAAGGTCCTTGAGGATCCGGACGACGCCCGATGACTGGGTACCCGAGCCGTACGACGACACAGCCATCCAGTCCATGCTGACGTGGCTGTGCAGTGCACGCGCCAGGTCTGCCATGACCATGACGGCACCCTTCAGAACACCCACGATCAGGATGTCGCGGCCCTCATAGTCCTTGTCGATCTGCGCCGCCAGTTCAGCGATACGGGCTTGGATCTGCTCTTTGGTGTAGAGAACGTGCTTGAGGTCTGCCTGGACGTCGTTTGAATCCACCAATGGCTCCTGTTTGATGCTCGGGGTGCGGCTACTGTTGGGCCGTTTTTTGATGCTGGAATACTAGCTTCCCACAGGGTGCGGCTTCCCGGGGAACGGGGGTAGCCTGGCCGGCTTCCACTGCCCTGCGTTCCCGCTCCAAATCACTGAGCGACAGGCGGTAGACGCTCACGTGGCCGGGCAACTCAACGGGGCCTGCGGAACCCTGCCGCCTGAGCAGCGCTTCGGCTGCTTGGAGCCGCCCGTACCCGGGCTGTTGACCCCCGACGTCGGCAGCTGCCTTGGCGATGACACGGAACCTGAGCGCCGGGGCCAGATCCCGGACGGCGTCCTCGGGCAGCTGCACGCCGCCGTCCCGCCGCTCCACCAGGGACAGGTAGGTCTGCCCGGCGAGGTCGTCCAGGAAGTCGGCGTCCTGCTGCAGGATCGCGGCGGTGCGTGCCAAGGATTCAGCGACTCCCGGGCCGAGCTTTTCTTCCAGCACCGGCATCACTTCACCACGGGTCCTGGACCTCGCGAAAGAGGGGTCGCTATTGCTGGGATCATGCCAGGGATCGAGTTCCTCGACTTCACAAATTTCCAGTGTTTCAATCCGCCGCAGCCCGAGGAAGGGCCGGAGCAGGCGGCCACGGGCCGGCCGCATCCCTGCCAGCGAACGCGTTCCGGAGCCACGGGCCAGACCCAGGAGAACTTGCTCGGCCTGGTCGTCCAAGGTGTGGCCGAGCAGGATCGCATCACAGCCAAGGGCATCGGCCGCGGCATTGAGCGCGGCATGGCGGGCGTCCCTCGCTGCAGCCTCAGGACCAAAGCCCGTGGACGCGACATCCACTGTCAACACTTCGACAGGCGACAGGCCCAGGTCACGCAGGACCGCGGCCGTCCGGGATGCGACGTCGGCTGAGCCGGGCTGCAATTGATGGTCAACCACGGCTGCCCCCACGGACACAGGATGCCCGTCCACATGGCCGCGCCGGGCAAAGTATGCAGCAACCGCAGCCAGAGCAAGGGAATCCGGACCGCCGCTGCAGGCCACCAGGACGCGCGCGGGGTAGCCGGCGTCGGCCAGGGCGTTCTGCACCTGCTTGCGCGCCTTGCCGATGACAGGCGCAAGGCGACCGGGCCGCCGTCGACCCTTAAGGGGCGGGGCGTCGCCGGAGGTGGGGCAAGGACTCAAAGTCCCATCCGCTCAAGCCACTGCCGGGAGTTGTGGATTTCGTCCTCCGTGGGGAGGTTCTCCGCCGCATCCCACACCCTGTTGAAGCCGTCCATACCTGCCACGGCCACGACCTCGCGCACGAACTTGGCGCCATCGGTGTACTGCCGCATCTTGGCATCGAGGCCCAGGATGTTCCGGATGAACTTCTCCACGATGCCGCGGTCCTTCCCGCGATCGTTGAAGCGCTGGCGGATGGTTTTGACGGACGGCACGATGCTCGAATCCACGGCATCCATCACCACGTTGGCATGCCCCTCCAAGAGGCTCATGACGGCGGTGATGTGCGAAATGGAGGCCTTTTCCTCCGGATCCTGCAGGAGGTCAAGGATGGCACCGCGGCCGGGCACGTTTCCCGTGGCGGAGCGGTCGCGCAACGACTTGGCCACGGCGCTGGCCCGCTCGACCAAGGTGTCCATGTTGCCCAGCAGGTGTCCGCTCAGCTTTTCGATCTCCTCCAGCATGTGGTGGCGGAGCCATGGAGCGGCGGCAAACTGCACGCGGTGGGTTTGCTCGTGGAGGCACACCCACAGCCGGAAGTCGTCCGGATGCACGTTGAGCTCGCGCTCCACGGAGATGATGTTGGGTGCGACCAGGAGCAACCTGCCCGCCGGTGGAACGTTGGCTGCCGGCGATAGCGCTGCGAAGGGGTCGTATTGGCCCAAAACCTTGCTGGACAGGAAAGCCAGGACGGCGCCCAGCTGGCTGCCGGTAATGGCTCCGCCTGCAGCGGCTGCGGCCGGGGTCATGGAGAGGCCGCTGCGGCTCTCCAGCATCTTCTTCAGCGCAGGTTGCAGCATCACGGCGAAGCTTTGGCTGTTGGCCTTGGACCAGGAAGCCCTGTCCACCACCAGCACATGGGAGTCGCGCAGGTCCTTGGCCGCATCCAGTCCGGTGATGTCATGGACGTGGGGCACGGAAATATCAGCATTGAAGCGGAGGTTCTCCACCGCCTTGCCGATCTCCCCGGCGCTCAAGGCAGGGCCGGGAGGGGCCAGCCGCGCAGCCGTGGACGCGGCCAGGTCCCAGTTGATCAGGGACTGGGCCCCTGCTGACGAATCTTGGGCAGATGACACCATAAGGTCCATCACACCACACGGCACAGACAGAGTGCGCTTAAGTTCGCTCCACGCGGAGCTTCGGTGGCACGCTGAGCCTCGCCCGGCACGGCTGGGCCTCGCCCGGCACGCGGAGCCTCGGTGGCACGCGAAGCCTCGCCCGGCACGGCTGAGCCTCGGCGGCACGCGAAGCCTCGCCGACGCACCTCAGCCCCGGCACCCGCAGGCGGCCAGGACGGACGCGGACCTGTCCATGGCCACCTTGTTTCCTCCGGCACCCGGTTCAAGGCCATTGCCGATGAAGGAAAAAACCAACAACCTGCCGTCGGCGTCCACAACGTATCCGCTCAATGCGATCACTGTATTAAGGGTGCCGGTCTTGGCCCGGACCAGGCCCGCGCCGCCTGCGGTGCCGGCCTCGACGTACCTGTCGTCGAGGGTTCCGGTCAGTCCGGCGATCGGAAAACCGTCCAAAGCGGTGCGCAGCGCAGGATCGGGGCCGCTGGTGATGGCGCGGACAACCTCGGCGAACTGCCGGGCGCTGACCTGGTTTCCCAGGGCAAGACCGGAAACGTCTGCCAACTCCATCGCGTCCGTGGCGAGGCCCAACTCCCCCAGCCTTTGCCGCACGGCCGCTGTGGCGCCGTCGTACGTTGCTTCCTTGCCCGACGCCTTGGCGGTCATCCGCCCCAAAGCCTCCGCCAGGAAGTTGTCCGAGGATTCCAGCATGAGGTCCACTTGGTCGCTGACGGTGGCTGACTCGGCGGCGGCCAACACATTGGCGGGGATGCCCTTGCCGCGCTCGACGCCGGGACGCACCTCAATCCCGGCCGCCGCCAACTGCCGGGCGAAGGCCTCCGCGGCGGTGGCGGCCGCATCCTGGGCCTGGGCCCCGTGGTGACGCCGGGTGCATAGCGGCCCGAGTTCAAGGCCAGCGGGAACAGCGGTGCGGTTTCACCGGCGGCGACGTCGTCCAGGCTCCATGCCGGGTTCAAGGGCGGGCCGGAAAAGAGCGAATCGTCCACTGTGACCGTGACCGGCCCCTTCACGCCCGCAGCGGTCAGTTTCGCCGCGGTCTCCTTTGCCAACGACGCAAGACCTGCATGACCCATGACAGCTGCCGGGTCCGAGTCCCCCGCTCCGAGCAGGACGTCCCCTCCGCCGGTGAGGACCACCGTGGAGGGATCGTCCGTGGCCAGGACGCGGGTAGTGAACCGGGCCTCAGGGCCCATCGCTTTCAGGGCGGCGACGGCGGTGAGCAGCTTCATGTTCGACGCCGGGATGCGGGCGGCGCCGGCCGCGCGGTCGAAGAGGACGTCGCCGCTGGAGGCATCCATGACCACCGCGCTGATGTCGCCGGGGCCGTCAGGCCGAAGGGTTTGGTTCAGCAGCCGGGCAACCTCCCCGGGCACCGGCACGGGAGCTTCACCGTCAAGGGGAAGTACTGCCTTGGTATCCGAAAGGCGGTCAGGCAGTTGCTGCCATGCCGGCACCGCAGGCGCTGCTTTGGGTGCGCTGAACAGGTGGGGAGCCATCCCGGCAACCACCGTGGCGCCCAGGAGCAGGAGGACCAGCAGCAACAGCAAGGGCCATCTGGAGCGGGCCCACAACGCCGAAAACCGCGAGCGGGCAGATCCGTCTTTAACGCCCATCATGGAAGTTGCTTGGTCCTGTCAGTCCTGAAATGTCCCCGCCGGTTCAAGAAACCCGGGCCTCTCGCTATATCCTCAATAGTAGTCGGCGGCGTCGGCTTACTTTTGCCTGCCGCCAGCCCCGGGCTGAGCAGCCTGCCCAGGCACCGTCACCCGTGGCGGCCACCGCTTCGGCGGAGCAACGCCCCACCCACACCCGTCAAGGAGCATTCCATGAAGCACGACGTGACCATCGAGATCCCCAAGGGATCACGCGTCAAGTACGAAGTCGACCACGAGACCGGCCGCGTCCGCCTGGACCGCGTCCTCTTCACCTCCATGCAGTACCCCACGCACTACGGCTTCTTCGAGAACACCCTGGGCGAAGATGGCGACCCGTTGGATGCACTGGTGCTCCTTCAGGACTTCGACCTTCACCCCGGCGTGATCGTTGAGTCCCGCCCGATCGGTGTCTTCAACATGACCGACGACGGCGGCGGAGACGCCAAAGTCCTCTGCGTTCCTGCCGACGCCCGCTTTGACCACATCCAGGAAGTCAGCGACGTCAGCGAATTCCTCATCAAGGAAATCGAGCACTTCTTCACCCGTTACAAGGACCTTGAGCCCGGCAAGTGGGTCAAGGCCGAGGGCTGGGGCGACCGCGCTGCTGCCGAAGCCGAGCTGGAAGCTTCCATCAAGCGCTTCTCCGCCGAAGGCCACTAGCCTCTCTCCCCAACTGGGTCGCAGCTGAGCACGTTTTGGACGTTCAAAACGCGCACAAATGCGACCCAGTTGGGTGACGACGGCGGGTGGTGCGGTTCCGTACGGGACGGCACCACCCGCCGTCGTGCTTTAAGCAGCGTTGGCGCACATGGGCATGTCTCCCCATCGCGGCTTCTTGCAGCTCCGCCTAGGCTGGTACGAGACTTTTCGATGCTTACAGGGGGTTCCATATGGCTGGGTTCTACGGCGCGGACATCGCGCAGCTCCGCAGTCTTGCAGGGGTCATGGGCAAGGCTGCCGATGCCATCAACCTGCAGAGCACGCAGCTGTCCAACGCCATCAACTCCACCACCGCGTGGCAGGGCCGCGATGCCACCGTCTTCAAGAGCGACTGGAACAGCCAGCACCGGCAAAGCCTGGTCAAGGCCGCCAACATGCTGCGGGAGAACGCCAGCCAGCTGAAGAAACACGCCAACCAGCAGGAGTTCGCCAGCCACAACGACGGCTCGGGCACTTCCGTGGGCGTGCTCAAGGACGTCTACGACACGGGCCTGGGCGTCAAGGACCTGGCCGCCCAGCTGTGGACGGCGTACAAGTACGGCAAGCTTGGCCACGCCGAATGGGTCAAGACGCGCGAAGTCCTGACCAACTGGCGGGCCGGCGGCACAGTGATCCGGGACGCGCTGACCGCACTGCGGAACGGTGAGAAGGTCACCGACGTCCTCACGGACCTCAAGGCCAACATTCCCTACAGCCAGGCCTTCCAGGATGCGAGCAAGTTCTCCAAGGGCCTGCGCATCGCCGGCGCACTGGCGGCTCCGCTGAACATCGTGGGCGGCATCAGCGACATGATCAACCCCGAACACGACGGCTGGCGCGGTACGGGCGACCGGATCGCCGGCGGACTTTCCGTGGTGGGCGGTGTGGGCAGCATCATGCTGATGACCGCAGGCGGCGCAGCCTTGCTCGGTCCCATCGGCGCCCCGATCGTGATCGGCGCGGGAATCGTTGCCGGCGCCTGGGCCTTGGGCAACCTGGTAGCGGACAACTGGGATTCCATCACCAACTTTGCGCGCAACCCCGGCAGCTACATTGCCGACGGCGCCCGGGAGGTGGCCGACTTTACCAAGGATGTAGGCAGTAAGGTGGCAGACGGGGTCAGTGACGCCGCCAAGTCAGTCGGAAACTTTGTCGGAGGGATATTCGGATGACCACCAGCACCATGAAATGGACTGCGCGGGACATTGAGGCTGCCGCGAAAGTGCTTGCCTCTGCCAGCGCCACCGGAGCCGCACTGCCAACCCTGACGGACGAGGAAGTCGTGGCGCTGGACGGCGTGCAGCATGAACAGATCGTCGCACTCCCCTGGCTTTCCACGCAGGATGCCAGCAAGGAACTCATGTGCGCCGTGGCCCTCCGCGGCCTGCTGGCCAAGGAACTGGTCTACCCCGTGATCTTCGAGGGCGAAACGGAGCCCAGCAGGCTTCATGCGACCGAGGAAATCACCGGCGCCCTGACGCTCCGCCGCAGTGGCAGCAGCGTGGTGTCCGTGGAGCGGACGGTCTCAACAGGCAAGCGGTGGCTTTACGGCTACCTCCACGACGACGGCGTGCTGCTGGAAGAAGTGGACGAGGGCGGCCTGCACGGCTTCACCGTCGTCACCCGGGACCAACTGGTGCCGCGCCTGGCCGAATTCGTTGATCCCAACCAGGCTGCATCCCGCGACTCGGACCCCGTGGAATATACGGAGGCGGAATTCGAACAACACGCCGCAACCGCCTTGGCCGACACCCAGGCGGCCAGCAACGTGGTGGCCTTCAACGCCGACACCAACGACTTCCCGACCCTCACCGTGTACACCGGCCCGTCCGGCGTCCACGTCCTCACGCCCCTCGTCCAAGGTTCGCCGGAAGGCCAGGGTGGTTCGCCGGAACAGGGCGGTTCTGTCAGGCTTGAAGTAAAGGAAACGTCCGCGTCCGGCCTCGCCGCAGTCCTGGGTGGACTCGCGGGCCTGTCCTGACGCCGCCCTCCCAGCCGTCCAACCGCCGTCGAGCTGAAAGCCACGCATGAGCAACCCGAAGTCAGAATCCGCCACCGGCCTGGTTGACGCCGTCAACGGACGGAAAGTCCGCCGCCACACCCAAACCGGCGCCTACTACGTGAAGGCGTCCGGTGCGGCCCACTTCTGGGGGCGCGTGTTGGATGCCGTGGTGTTCCTTGCGGCCTATTCGGTGCTCGCCGTGGTGCTGGCCGTTGTTCGGAACTCGATGATGAACAACGGCTCTGCGGCCGCTTACAACGACGGCCTGTGGCTCGCCCTCTACGTGATCCTCTGGTTTGTGGCGCTCCTGGCCTACGGCATGGTGTGGGGCACCGTGGGCAGCGTTGGGGACGCAGCTGCTGGAATGCGCTCCGTCAGGATCAAGGACGGCACGACGGCGGGCGCCTGGCTCGGCGGTTGGCGGGCCATCTGCTGGTCCTTCTTCCCGTTCTTCGTGGTCATGGTGATCGCCTCCGCGCTGACCGGCGGCTCGGGCGACACCTGGGACCCCAAGTTCGCCGCAATGGACCGCCGTTCCGGAACGGCGCAAGGCGTGCAGCCGGTACCGGATCCCAAGGCCGTGGCAGCCCAACAGGCTGCCGACGCCGAACGCGGGAACCTCCCGCATCTCTACAACCAGCACCCGGATGCGCGGCCGTAACTGGCTCGTCAGGGGTGCGGAACAGCGGCTCGGTCCGGAACTGGGTGAGCTGCGGTTCATTGCGTCTTCCCGGCATATCTACTGGAAGGCGCTCCTTCCATGCCTGGCGGTCGGCTTTGTTTTCGGAGTGATCGGTGAATTCATCACCCCGATCCGCTCGACCCGCAATCCCGCCCATTTTTCCGACCCCGTGCTGTTCGTAGTGGCGAGCATTCTCACCGGGCTGCTGCTGTGGAGCATGACCCTGCTGGGGAGCTTCCGAAAGCTGCTGGTGTTCCAGGGTGGCCTGGTGGCCCGCTACGCCCAGCCACGCACCACCATTGTGGTCCCTTGGAAAGACATCGCGCCGGAGTCCATCAAGGCTGTCACCACTCCGGACGGCACGGACCCCGAACGGCGGCTCGTGGCAAGCAGGAAAGTGTCCTTGGGGGCCGCGGGACGCCAGGCGCTGGTCTTCAAAGCCCTCGGAAGTTATTGGATCTTCTCTACCGACGACGACCCGGCCGGACTGCTGTCGGCGGTCCAACAGGGCATGGTGGACGCAGGCGCACCCGGGGCCGCCCAGGTCATGGCAGGAGCGCTGCCCGCCGTCGCCGTAGGCACCCGTACTGCACTGGATTGAACCATGCGGAACGCAATGTAATACGGAAAAGAAGCCCTTGCAGAGCAGCTACCAGCCGGTAGCATGTGATCCACTATGTTCACGCTGACGATCAACCAACGCGACAGCCGCCGCGACGGCGACCTCGTGCCCCAGCTCCTGAAGGACCTGCGGCATATTCCCGCACGGCTGGACTTTGACCGCTCAGTGGAAGACGAAGTCCAAGGCATCGTTGACGATGGCCACCAGGCTGTTGAAACCGCCTTGATCGCGCTGCGGACCGGCCAGTGGTATGTGGGGATCGGCGTTGGTCCCGTCAACGAACCGCTGCCCAACCTGGTCCGCGACGCGTCGGGCCATGGCTTGGTGTATGCGCGGAGGGCCGTGGACCGGCTCCGGAACGGCAAGGACCGCATCCCGGTGGCTGTGGACGGCCCCTTTGCCGCGTTGGCTGCCGAAGCCGAGGCTGTCCTGCGGCTGCTTGGCCACATCGTCCAGCACCGCAGCGCGGCCGAGTGGCGGGTCCTGGACCTGTTGACCCCGGGAGTGCGGGGCCAACAGCGGGCCGTGGCCCAGGAGCTGGGCATCACGACCCAGGCTGTGAGCAAGGCCGTGGCCCGGGCCCAGTGGGTTGAGGAACACGCGGCACGCCCGGCAGCGGCACGCTTGCTGCACATGATCCTCGAGGTCCGCTAGGAACCCAAGCGGAGGAACACCCTGGCCGGCGACCCGGGACCTCCGGAACCCCGGATAGCCGCCGTGCGGCGCCCCAAATAGCCGCCGCAAAGCCGCCGCAAAGCCGCCGTTAAGCGCCGCAAAGCCGCAGCCTGGCGGCGTCGCGCTCATCACGACGCCGCGTTGCTGCGGCCCGGCGGGGTGCCCGGTTGGGGTTACTGGTTGCCCAAGTTGTCCTTGGCCGTGGAGGCACGGTCCTGGACGTCTGCTGCTGCGTGCTGGCCTTCGTCCTTGACGTTGGCTGCCGCTTCGGTAGCGGTTTCCTTGACGCTCTGGACAGCTTCCTGTGCAGGCTCCTTGAGGTGTTCGGCCACTTCCTTGGCGGCGTGGCTCAGTTCCTCGGTGAGGGGCTGTGCCGCTTCCTTGACTGCCTGGGCGGCCTCGCGTTCCTTCTCCGACGGCGGGATCAGCGCCGAGACCAGCAGACCTGCGCCGAAGGCGATCAAACCGGCGGCGATGGGACTGCCCTGGGCCTTGCGCGTGATTGCCTGCGGAGCATCGCCGATGTCGGAGACGACGCCGGCCACGGCATCCTGGGCGTTGTGGGCGGCGTCGCTGGCCCGGTCGTGGACATGGCTTGCCCGGTCGTGGACGTCATCGCGCGCACCGAAGACGGCCGTCTTAATACGGTCAACCCTCCGGTGGACAATGTGCGAAGGAGTGACCTTGTCCGCCACTGCATCAACGTTGGTACTGAGCCGCCGGCGCGTTTCTTCGATATCGGCGCGCAGGGCATCGGGGTTCTGCGTCATCGTGTCTCCTCAGTATTCGGTTTGAAGGTTGGAGGTATTTCCTTGACTGTCTCAGCGGTGCGCGGCAGTCCTTTGATGTTGTTCAGTTCCTTGCGGCCCATGCTGGCCAGGACTGCGGCAATGATTCCCCAGATGACCGCCACGATCACGGCGGACCATCCCAGGCCGACGAGCTGGCCCAGCGCCCACCACAGGGCGATGGACAGGAACAGGACGGTGATGTGTCCGGCCCAGGCGGCACCGGCCAGCATGCCGGCGCCTTTTCCTGCCTTGGTGGCACTGTCCTTCAACTCGACCTTCGCCAGTTCCACTTCCTGGCGCATCAGCGTTGAGACGTCGCGGGTCAGGTCGCTGAGCAACTCGCCCAACGGAACGGATTCAGCTTTCGCGTGGGCCTCCGTAGGAGGAAGGTCGGCGGGACTGCTCATCGGGAACCTCCATACTGGGGGTCATCGGGATCGAGCGGTCCAGCCAGCGGATCACCCTGTGCCTTGACCCCGCCGGCGTCCGTCTCCGGGTAGGGAGCGGTGGACCCGTCCAGTCCGCCCGTGGTGCCCGCACCGTAGCCGGTGGTGGTTGCTGCGCCGTAGCCGGCGTTGGTTCCGTAGCCCGCTGTGGTGGCCTCCGGGCCGGGGAGATCAACCGGCGGCGGTGTCACAGCCGAACGCGAGGTGGGGTAGTACTCGGCACGGGGCGTGGTGGGGGCAGTACCGGTCGATGCGTCTTCGGAGGCGGCACCGGCCATTCCGCGGCCGAGCCTTCCGGCGAGGACACCCGCACCTGCTGCGATCAGGAGAAAGGCACCCGGCTTGCGGCGGGCGAAGCTCTTGACCTCATCCAGGAGCGAACCCGGATCACGGTTTTCCAGCCACTGGGCTACCGAGGAGGAACGCTGTGCTGCCTGCTGCACAAGGTCGGAGGCAACCCCGCCCTGCGTGGAAGCGTTGGCCATGGTGGACAGCTCGTCGGAGATGGACCGGAGTCCCTCGGCGACCCGCTGCTGCTGCGTTGCGGCCTGGTCGGTCAGCTCACCCTTGGTTTGGTGGAGCAGTTGCCGTGCATTCAGCTTGACCTCCTGGGCCACATGCGAGGCCTCGGTCTTTGCCGTATCCACGACGCCGCCGGCAGCATCTTTTGCTGCACCGGCTACACCAGCGGCTTCCTGCTTGGCGGTCTCGACCTTGCCCGATGATTCGGTGCCGCCGGTGGTACCCGGGGTTCCGGTGTACGTGGTTTCGGTGTCGACCGGCGCGTCGAGGTAGCTTCCGGAGTATGGCTCGGTCCCTGCAGGGACTCCAGTTCGTGGCGCCGCGAAGCTTCCGTCCTGCGGCGATTGGCTCTCAGTCATTGTCGCTCTCTTTCCACAGTTGGCAGGCTGCGGACAGCAGCCGGGATAGTAAGTATCGTTACTATCAAATGGGTGTGTACCCCCTTGTCCCGGCTTCAATCACACATATTTTCAAAAGTTCCCGGGCCCGACCGGGGGTTCGACAGGTCGGAGGCAACGTGCCTACGTTGGAACAATGAGCCATAAGCCCATCAGTGGGCGGCTGATCCCCGCTCTGCAAAAAACCGTGACCCGCCAGCGGCTGCTTTTCGCCGCCAAAACAGCGATCGCCGCCGGCCTGGCCTGGTACCTGGCCCCCTTCATGCCGGGCCCCGCGGCGGCCTACCCGTACTATGCCCCGCTGGGCGCCCTGGTGAGCATGCACCCCACCGTGGCCGACTCCGCCAAGCGCGGGCTGCAGAGCCTGTTGGGACTGGCGCTGGGGATTGCCATGGCCTTTGCCGTGACGACGGTAGCCAGTCCTACGTCGTGGGCCGTGGCCCTGGTGGTGGGCCTGGGCGTCATCATCGGTGGCCTGCCCCGCCTGGGTTCGGCCTCGGAGTGGGTCCCCATGGCCGCCTTGTTCGTGCTGGTCCTCGGTGATTCCAATGCCCAGGGCTTCTCCTTCGCCTATGTGCTCCAAATGGGCATGGGAGTCGCCGTGGGATTCGCCGTCAACTGGCTGGTGTTCCCACCGCTCCACCTGGACGACATCGATCCGGCACTGGCCGGACACCAACGGGCCCTCTCCCGGCAGCTCAGCGACATGGCGCGCGCCATGCAGGAGTCCTGGCCACCCGACCATGAGGCCTGGGCAAGCCGCAGCGGCGAACTGGATGCAACCGCGGCAAACGTGCGGACCGCCGTCCACCAAGCGGAAGTGAGCGCAAAAGCGAACCCCAGGTCCCGGCGTCGTCCTGGCCGTATCCCTGGTGCGCTGGCCGGAATGCGCACGGTGGAGCGCCTGACGTTCCACGTGCAGGACATTACGGACGTCCTCCAAAGCGTGATCTGGGAAGAGGACGCCGGGACCGTGATTCCGGACAGCGTCCTGGCCAATCTGTCCGAGGCCTTGGAAGCTGCGTCGGGGATGATCGATGAGTGGCGGACAGGTGATGCGGAGAAACGGAACGCCCGCTTGGATGAGGCCAGGGATAGGGTGGCGGCCCTCGGCGAGGCGATCAACGAAGCCGCAGCGGGCCAGGCCTCAGTGAATGCGGCAGCTTCCGTGGCCATGAGTATCCGGCGGATGATTACCGCGGTGGCCACAGCCGGTTGAGTGGCCACCTGGGTGCGGACCCATCAGCGTGGCGTCAGCGGCGGCGAAGCCTTCCGCCCCTTCCCCGCACCCAGGCCGTCCAGGATTTCGGTCAATGCCTCCAGCGAGGACTTGTGCGGCATCCAACCCAGCAACCCGTGCGCCCTGCCGGTGTCCATCACCGGCGCGCCCGCCGCCATGTCCACCCACCCCGGGTCCGTCACCTGCAGGCGGAGCCGCCAGGAAAGATCGACGACGGCGCGAAGCACCGGAAGCGGCAATGGCAGCAGCCGCCGGGCTTTGAAGATCCACGCCAGCGCATTGGGATCCAGTACAGGTTCCGCGGCGATATTGAACGCTCCCTCGGCGCGCTGGTCGAGGACGCGCCAGTAGGCATCGGCGACGTCGTCCGAGTGGACTGCCTGGAACACAAGCTCCTTTGGAACAGGTAGTACGGGCAGCCATGGTTTGCGGGGAATGAGCCGCGGAAGGAGCCGCCCCAGGAAGTACCGGCCTACCTCGCTGCCGGCCTCGGAACTGAAGATCAGCGCAGGGCGGAGCCGGGCCACCACAATGTCCGGATTCTCCTTGGCGAAGCTGTCCAGGAGCCGTTCCTGGGCGGCCTTATCCACGCTGTAGTGTGAGCCTTTCACCCCGCCGGCCGGCCAGCCTTCCTTGGTCCGCTGGTCCTTGGGTGCCGGAGAGTAGGCGCCCACTGACGAGGCGCACACGACATGACTGACCCCCGCGTGGCGCGCTGCCCCCAGGACATGGGCCGTGCCCGCCACGTTGGTGCGGCGAAGGAGCTCGCGGTTGTGGTTTGGCTGGATCTGCCAGGCAAGGTGCACCACGGCATCTGCCCCTGCCATGGCCTGTTCCAGTGCCCCACGGTCCTGGTAGTGGCCAACGTCCAGCGTGTGCCACTCCACACCCTTGTAGGGGGCGGCATTCCGGTCAGGTTCACGACGGGCAATGCCCACGAGTTCAAGGTCCGCGCCTTCCTCCGTCCGCGCCTTCTGGAGCCGTTTGAGCAGTGCAGTGCCGGCGTTGCCGGTGGCACCGGTAATGACGATCCGCATCTGGTTCCCCTTGAGGTTGGGACTTAGTCGGTGGGAGTGTCGCCCGTGGAGCGGATGCGTTCCAGGACGGCGGTGGTGGAGTGTTCGGGCACGTAGTCCAGGATGGTCACGGTGCCGCCGTATCGTTCCACGGCTTCCGTCTCCGCCAGCATTTCCGGCGTGTAGTCGCCGCCCTTGGCGTAGACGTCCGGCTCCAGCAGCTCAATCAGCGGGATCGGCGTCGGAGTGTCAAAGACGGTCACGTGGTCAACGCAGCTCAGCGCCGCGATTACTGCGGCACGGTCTGCCTCGTGGTTGACGGGTCGGTCGGGGCCCTTGAGCTTGCGGACGGAGGAGTCACTGTTGAGCGCCACCACCAGCACGTCGCCCAGTTGCTTGGCCTGGTTGAGGTACCGGGTGTGCCCGCGGTGCAGGACATCGAAACATCCATTGGTAAGGACGATTCTTTGGCCCTCCCGGCGGTGCGCCTCGATCTGCCGTGCAAGTTCATCTGCCGACAGGGCGGTATCCGCGAATCCGCCCAGGTGCCGGGCGAGTTCCTCCGTGCTGCACACGGAGGTGCCGGGCCGGTGGACCACTACGTCCGCGGCGGCCTGCGCGAGATCCACGCTGGTGGTCAGGGGCAGTCCCGCTGCCCGGGCCAGCGTCAGCGCCGCCACGAACGTATCGCCGGCACCGGATGCCTGCTTTTCGGCCTCGGGCCTGGCCCAGGTCCGGTGATGCGGGGGCAGGTTGCCGCTTTCGCCGGAGCGCAGGGTCAACGTGCCCTCCCTGTCGAGGGTAACGACGACGGCGGCGGCACCGGAGGCGCGAAGGAGCTGTTCCGCGTGGGCTTCCACAAAGGGGCACCGCGCGGCACCGCCGGGAAATTCCGCACCCAGGAGGGTGGCAGCTTCCATGGCATTGGGGGTGGTCAGGTCCGGGCGCAGTTCGGCCCAGCGGGCGGGATGGTGCGCATCCACCACCAGCAGGTTCCGCTGCTGCTCGGGACCAAGCGCGGCGAGCAACGCGGACCGGACCGGCCCGTCCAGGGTTCCGGCCTCGTAATCGCACAGGACCACGGCCTCCGCACCGGCCACTGCTGCGGGGATGGCACCTGCCAGCCCCCGGAGTCCGGCATCCGGCACCTCGGCCGCGGCGTCGTCCAAGCGCAGCATCACCTGCCCTCCACTGCTGACGCGGAACTTGGTGGTGGTGGTCATGTCAGGATGCGACACCACACCGGACACGTCCACTCCCGCGTCCGCCATCCGGTCCCTGAGCCGCTGGCCCGCATCGTCCTCCCCCACCAGGGAAACGAACCTGACCCGGGCGCCCAGCGCGGCAAGGTTCATGGCGGTATTGGCAGCCCCGCCAGGTGCGTACTCGCGGCGCTGCACCTGAACCACCGGCGCAGGAGCCTCGCGGCAAAAACGCTCGATCAGCCCCTCCCACCAGCCGTCCAGAATGGCATCGCCAATGACCGTGATGACGGGGCGTTCCTCGGCCAGGCGGCGGGGCAGCCACTCAGCCAAACCTTCTTGATTGGATAGGCGAACCATGGGGTACCTTCCGGTAGAGGCGGCATGTTCCTGTTCCCCTCAGGTACCCCGCGGTCCGGGCTTCACACGCCGCGCCGGAAGTTTTCCAGCACCCCCCCACGAAGGGAAATACTCATGGTCGTTCCCCCGCCTGCAGGCACCAACAACGGGATGCAAGCAGCCCGCCCGGCCGGATCCGCCCGCCGCGTGGGCCAGGGTGTTGGGCCGGTGCTGGAAAAGTTCACGGGAGTCGAACGGATCGCTGTTTTGCGGGGCGGCGGCCTGGGCGACCTGATCTACACCTACCCTGCGTTGTACGCCCTCAAGGCGGCCTACCCCACCGCTACCATCACACTCCTGGGCACACCGATCCACGCCGCCCTGGCTGCCGCCACGGATGGTCCCATAGATGCTGTGGAACTGCTCCCGTTCGCGGAGGGCGTGCGTGACGGTGGATCCGGAAATACCGACGAGGACGAGCAGGCCGTGGAGGATTTCTTCGCTTCCATGCGCGCCAGGAAGTTCGACCTTGCACTGCAGATGCATGGCGGGGGCAGGTACTCCAACCCCTTCCTCCTCAGGCTCGGCGCCCGGCATACCGCAGGCACCCGCACCAAGGACGCCCGGTTCCTCGAGCGGAACCTGGACTACGTCTACTACCAGAACGAACCCGACCGTTGGCTGGAGACAGCGGGCCTGGCCGGGGCGCCCACCATCATCCCGCCGTTGCTGCAGGCCCGGGACGAGCACCGCCGGAACACCGCAACCCTACGGAACCCGGACCGGGCCTCCCTCGTGGTGGTCCACCCGGGTGCCACCGATCCCAGAAGGCGATGGCCGGCGTCGTACTTCACCGGGGCCGTAGTGGGAATAGCGCTGGAAGGAGCACAGGTCCTGGTGGTCGGCGACCGCTCGGAGAAGGCCCTGGCCCAGGAAGTGGCGGAATGCGCCGCGGCCAAACTGCCGGCCGAACACCGTGACGCCGTCCGGTCCGTGGCCGGTGAGCTGGAGATCGGGGAGCTTGCAGCGCTCCTGGAGTCGGCCACGGTGATGCTGGCCAGCGACAGCGGCCCCCGCCACTTGGCCCAGGCCCTCGGCACGCCCACGGTGGGGATTTTCTGGGTCGGCAATGTCTTCAATGCAGGCGCCCGGGGTCGCAGCCAGCACCGCATCCACATGTCCTGGGTGACGGAGTGCCCCGTCTGCGGTGCTGACGTCACCCAGGTCGGCTGGACCGCACCGCACTGCGGCCACGACGACACCCTCATCAGGGGCATCGCCGTGGCCGACGTTGTTCAGGATGTGCTGGACCTTACGGCCACGAGCCTTCTTCTGCAGGAGTGATCAGAAGTTCGCGGACCTCGCTGCCGAAAGGCTGCGACAGCGCGAACACCACTGCCTGGGCCACATTTGCCGGATCGTTGAGCTTGGAGTCGTCCTGCGGCTTGTACTGTTCGTCACGGTCGTCGAAGAAGTGGGTCTTCATGCCGCCCGGGATGATGGTGGTCACGCCGATGACGCCGCCGGTTTCCGCGGCGAGCGCCCGGCTGAAGCCGATCACGCCGAACTTGGAGGCACAGTAGGCCGTGGCATCCGGCAGGGCCCTGAGGCCCAGGGTGGAGGCGATGGTGATTGCCCGGCCACGGGATTCCTTCAGGTACGGCAACGCGGCGCGGATGGTGGAAACGGTTCCCAGGAGGTTCACTCCGATGACTTTCTCCCACTCTTCCGCCGGGACGTCGCCCAGCTTGCCGCACCTGTCGATGCCCGCTGCCGTCACCACGCCGTCCAGGCCGCCCAGGCTTTCTGCGGCTTCCTTGACGGCGGCTTCCACGGATTCGCGGTTGGCCACATCCACCTCGAACGCCTTGGCGCCGGAGACGTTGCTGATGTTCCGGTCGAAGACCACCGGGGTGCCGCCGGCATTGCTGATGGCCTCCACGATTGCTGCGCCAAGGCCGGAGCCGCCTCCGGTAACGATGACGCGGCCAGGGGTTTGCGTGTTCATGCGGTTCCTTTCGTTGGTCGGTTCTCTGCAGGAGCAGGTTCTGTTCAGCCCACTTTGGCCAGGGCTGCCGCCAGGCCGCTGGTGGAGCGCGCCGGGTGGAAGGGCACTGTGACGCAACGCCCTCCCCAGCCCGCCACCAAGCGGGCTTCCGGCAAATCTTCGGGTTCGTAGTCGCCGCCCTTGACCCAGATGTCGGGCCGCAGGAGGTCGAGGCAGGCTTCCGGGGTGTCCTCGCCGAAGATCACCACGGCATCCACGCAGGACAATGCGAGCAGCAGTTCCGCCCGGTCTTCCTGGCTGACGATCGGCCGGTGCAGGCCCTTCAGCCGCCGGACGGACTCGTCCGAGTTCAGGCACACCACCAGGCAGTCCCCCATGCTGCGCGCCGCAGCCAGCGTGCGGGCATGCCCGGCATGCAGCAGGTCGAAGCATCCTCCGGTGGCTACCACCGTGCCGCCACTCCTGCGGACCGACGCAGCCAGTTGGATACCATCAGGCTCCAGCCCCATCGCATGGCCGCTGGGCAGGCCGAGGCCTTTGAGCTCGACGACGGCGCGCTCCCCATCGCCGGAGGGCCTCTTGCGCACTGCGGCAGGTGCGTCACCCACCGCGGCTACCAGGGCAGCTGCCCCGCCGGCTCCCAGGAATGCCGAGGCGTCCTCGACCGCGCGGGCGGCGGCCACGGGCAGTGCCAGACCGCGGCCGAGGTGCACGGCCAGGCTTCCGGCCAGCCGGTCCCCGGCGCCGCAGGGATCCGTGACCGAAGTTTTCGGCGCGGGTATCTCCACCGCATCGGCCGCAGCCTGGAGGAGCACGGCGCCTTCCTCGCCTCTGGTCACCAGTACTGCATCGCTCCGCCAGTGCTCCTGCAGGTGCCGCCCGGCCTCCATGGGACCGGCACCGGACGCGTCCAGTCCTGCCGCTCTGGCCACGGCCATTGCCTCGGAAAGGTTGGGAGTCACGACGGCGACACCGGGCACGGGCGCGGAACCGGACGGGTGGGGGTCCCACACCACCGGGACACGTCGCGCTGCTTCCGACAGTGCGGCGCGGATGTCCGGATTGGCGGTGATGCCCCGGCCGTAGTCGGCCACTACGATCGCGCCGGCAGATGCTATGGCCGCCACCATCTCCGGCGTACAGGCGGGGGTGGGGGCCGGCGCGCAGCCTTCATCGAAGCGCACCATCGGGTGTGATCCGATCCGCACCCGCGTCTTGGTGGGTGTCGGGGCAAGCGGCTCTCCGGCGAGCACGGTGATACCGGACAGGGCGCGCCTGAGGTGGCTTGCGCCGTCGTCGTCCGCTACCGCGGTGACCAGCGTGACATGGTTGCCGTCCCGCGAAAGGAGGGTAGCTACCAGGCCTGCTCCGCCTGCACGACGCCGGACGTCACCGACGTCCACCACCGGCACCGGCGCGTCGGGGCTGAGGCGGGAGGCGGTTCCGTTGATGTCCACGTCCAGGAGGACATCGCCCACGACTGTCACATTCATGACGATGCTCCAACGCTTGGTGAAGGCCCGCTGCCCGTGCGGCGGGCGACCTCGGCATCGAAGGCACGGCATACAGCGTGGACGGCGATGAGGTGGCCTTCCTGCGCGTTCGCGGCAATCGCGTCGACCATGATGGCTTCGTCGCAGGCTTCCGAGAGGGGGTTCGGTCCGGTGCCGGTGAGCGCCCACGTGGTGATGCCGCGTTCCTTGGCGGCACGTACTGCGTTCAGGAGATTGGGGCTGCGCCCACTGGTGGAGAGCAGGATAAGGACATCGCTGGCCCGGCCGTGCGCGCGGACCTGCCTGGCGAAGACTTCGTCGTATCCGTAGTCATTGGACAATGCGGTGACAGCCGATGACTCGGCGTGGAGCGAAATCGCGGAGAAGGGTGCGCGTTCTCCGTCGAAACGGCCCACGAGTTCGGCGGTGAGGTGCTGCGCTTCGGCGGCGGATCCGCCGTTTCCCGCTGCCAGCAGGCGCTGCCCGGCAAGGAGCCGATGGGCGAGCTCCGTCCCCCAGGCGGAGAGCCTGCCCGCCTGCGAGCGCAACGACTCGATCGCCGGGAGGACGTTGTCCAGATGCGTGGTGACTTCTTCGGTGCTGCCGGGGCCGCGAGGGTCCGGGGAACCTCCCCACCCGGCCGGTACGGTGTCCGGGATGGGCCTGCGGGCAGGCATGGGCTTGGCGGGTACGGGTTTGGCGGTCAGGGGCTTGATGGTCACGGGTTTGATAGTCACAGTGCCGTTCCTTCCAATGGTTCCAGGCCCTCACCGGCCTGCCGGGACAGACCGGCAGCCAGGACGGATCGGTATGCTTTTTCAGTGTCAGCGGCAATGCGGTCCCAGGAGTAGCGGGAGCGGGCGCGGCGCATGCCGGCCTTGCCCATGTCGGCCCGAGACGCGGGGTCGGCCAGGAGCTTGGCCAGGGCGTCGGCAATCGCTTCGGGGTTCCGTGGAGGGACATGCAGGCCGGTCTTCTGGTCCACCACTGTTTCACGGAGGCCACCCACCGCCGCTGCGACCACGGGAACACCGCAGGCCATGGCTTCCAGCGGCACGATGCCAAAGGGTTCGTACCACGGTGCGCACACCACGGCATCGGCGCTGCGGAAGATGCCGGGCATCGCGTCGCGGGGAACCTGGCCGCGCATGGTGACTTTGTCCTCGACGCCGAGTTCCTTGGTGAGTGCGCGCAGGCGCTGGGCCTCGGGATCTTCTTCCAGGGTGAGCGCATCCCCGGAACCGCCGACGATCAGGAGTTCCACGTCATCGAAGCCGGCTTCGGCCAGGAGGGGAAGCGCCTGAATAATAAGGTCCACGCCTTTGCGCGGCACCAACCGTCCAACACTGAGGATGCGGTGGGCCCTGGGTTTGGCCTCCGCCTGCTCCGTCCCTGGGAACAGGGTAAGGTCCACGCCGCAGGGTGCAATGGAGATCTTCGACCTGCTGATGCCCAGGGCCTTGAGTTCGAAAACCTCGTCCGGGCACGTGGCAATGACCCAGTCGGCGGTTCGGCCGACCCAGGGTTCGAGCCATTCGCGTGCCGGCGGGCTGGTGTCTGCTGCTCCCTGATGCCGCTTCTTGACGGCGCCCAGGGCATGGAAGGTCTGCACGACGGGGATTGCTGTGGCCGCGCCGGAGCGTCGGGCAGCCTGGATGGCGGCCAGCCCTGACATCCAGAAGTGTGCGTGGACGACGTCAGGTGTCTGGTTGCCCCAGTGGGCGCAGATGCCGTCGGCCAACTCCCCCATGAAGGGCAGGAGCTCGTCCTTGGGTATCCGGGCGGCCGGACCGGCGTCCACGTGGACCACGCTGAGTCCCGGGGCTACCTGCACCGTTGCAGGCAAGGAGGGATCGTCGCGCCGGGTATAGACGGTGACCTGGTGGCCGCGTCGGGCCAAACTGGAAGAGAGTGCCGCGACGTGGACGTTCTGCCCGCCGGCATCCACTCCTCCCAGCGCGGCCAGGGGGCTGGCGTGTTCGGAAACCATGGAGATCTTCATGGGTACGTCCTCTCTTTCTCATGGCTGACGGGCACCGTCCCGGGTTGCGGCCGGTGGTCCGTTCCGTGGTGCGGGTGGCCGGATTCCTGTGCCCGGCCGCCCCTTGGCTCCATGCCGGAATCGGCCACGAGATCGGCCAGGAGCCCGTCCCAGGCCTCCAGGAATTTGCCAAGCCCGTAGCGTTCCAAGGCGGCTTCACGTGCTATGAGGCCAACTGCGTGGGCCTCCTCCGGATCATCCAGGAGCCTGCGTGCGAAGGCGTGGAGCTCCTCCGGATTGTTGGAAACCATGCCGGCTCCCGGCGGTATGGCACGGGCGGCCTCCGTGGTGTCCAGGGCCAGGACGGGCATGCCCAGATGCATGGCTTCCAGCAAGGCAAGCCCCAAAGACGTCCAGCGGAGAGGATGCAGATAGACCCGGCAGCGTGCCAGTTCCTGGTGCATCCCGGCTGGCGGGACGTCCCCGGCAATCCTGAGCCGTTCTTCGCTGAGGCCATGGTTCTTCAGGTTCAAGGCCTGGGGCAGGGCCTCGGTTCCCATGCCGAAGACCCGCAACGGTCCAATGCCTGCAAACCCGGGAAGGAGGTCCGTCCCGGTCACCCGGCCCCGGCGGACGGGCTCGTTGACCACCACGCCCATTTCTTCACGTTCGCCGGTGTAGAGGTGGCCCGGGTCAGGGATGCCGTGCTCGATCACCACGGTAGGCGCAGATCCCGTGTCCCAGAACAACCGGTTGAAGTGGGTGACATGCACTACGGGAATGGAGTGCTGGTCGGCCATCGGATGCAGCGTAAAGGGAACATCGCCCTTGGGGGTGTTGTGTTCCAAATACACAGCCGGCAGGTCTGCGCCCGGTTTGCGCCCGAGGGTCCGCGCGACGGCGGCGATCTCCTCGGGCCGCTGCAGGACCACGGCGTCCACGCTGTCGGGGTCGATCGTGGCCAGGTCTACCTCCTTGGCAGCGGCCGGCCACTCACGGCCACCGCGCCCCAGGCCCCAAGGGCCGCCGTCGGGCTCAACCGGCAGAAGGTACTCGTGTCTGCCCCTGACAAATGCCTCCATCCATCCACCGTGGACATGCCACACCAGGATCCTCATGGTTTCCAGACCTTTCTTCGCGTGGCCAGTGACGACACTCCACCCAGGAGCCGCTCGACTGCTTCCAGCACTTGTTCGGGGGTTACGGAACTCAGGCAGGGGTGCCCTGGAACGGGGCAATGGCGTGCGCGCGTGTTCCGGCACGGTGCTTCCTGGTCGCCGAGCAGTTCCATCGGGACCCCGTACGGCGCCCACCTGATGGCCGGGACCACGGGAGCGAAGAGGCACACCACCGGAGTTCCCACCGCTGCAGCCAAGTGGGCGGGTCCGGTATTGCCCGTGACCACGACGGCGGCTCCCTCAAGGACCGCTGCAAGGGTGCGCAGGTTGGTCCTGCCACCCAGGTTCTGCGCCGAAGGCCCGGCCACGGTGGCCGTCAGTGACGTTTCGCCAGGTCCGCCCGTGACCACCACCCGGTGCCCATAGGCTTCCAGCAGTTCCACCGTGGCAGCGTGGTGCAGGGCCGGCCAGGCCCTCGCCGGGGCCGCGGCACCCGGGTGCACCACGATGTAAGGGCCTTCGTCGGCGAGTTGGTCCACCAGTTCGTCATCGTCAGGGGGCGGCTGGATGTGCAGTTTCCCGTCGTCGCCCTGCGGCAGTTCATAGCCGGCGGCACTGGCGATCCCGAGGGCCCGCACTACCTCCGGCTGGTCCTCGGGGAAGTCTTCTCCCGGCTTCAGCCGGACGTCCAGCAGCGAACCGGCGTAATCGGTGGACGCGCCGGTGATCTTCCCTACTCCCGCCAGACGCAGCATGAGTGCCAAGGGCAGGGGGGACTGGTGGAAGGACGTGAGGATCACGGCCTCCTCGATCCGTGAGCTGCGGACGAACTCAACCAGGCCCTGCGTCAGCTCTTCAGTGGCCGGCGGGGCGGGGTTCACGATCCACGGACACGGCCACGTGTGCACCTGGGTTACTCCGGGCAGCATCTCGGCTGCACCGGTTCCTTCAGGCCCGCACAGGAGGACAACCTCGTTGGGCGCGCTGCCATCCGGCCGCTTCCCGTTGGCTACCGCACGCACTGCCGGGCCGGAAAGGAGGACGTCGCCCATGCTGTCCAGCCGGGCCACCAGGACGCGGCTCATGCAGGCACATCCTCGACGGCGGCCCGCCCGGGTTCGGCGGCCGGCCCCGGTTCCGCGGCCGGCAGCGGCGGGGCTTCCTCCACCGGGGCCAGCAACAGTTCGATGGCGTGCCACAGGTCCTGTGCCACCAGGGGCGCCGCATCGATCTCTTCTTCGCGGGTCACGTCCGTGGGGATCAGGACAGCACGTGCGCCGGCAGCGGTGGCGGCCTGCATGTCGGCACCGATGTCCCCAACATATGCGGCCTCCGAAGGGCGGATGCCCAAGGCACGGCAGGCACTGAGGATCATTCCCGGCGCCGGTTTGCGGCATCCACAGCCGTCCCCCGGTCCGTGCGGGCACACTTCCCATACATCGAATGGCCCCAACAGCTGGTCCACCCGCTGGTTTACGGCTTCTACCTGCCCGATCGTCAACAGGCCACGAGCGACGCCCGACTGGTTGCTCACTACCCCTGTCGCCAGGCCTGCCCTGCGGACTTTTTCCAAGGCCGGGCGGGCACTGTCCATGGGCCGCACCAGTTGCGGGTCGCCGTTGTATGGCACATCAACGACGAGCGTTCCATCGCGGTCAAACAGGACCGCTTTCAACGTTCCGGTTCCTCCCATACCCGCAACGTTCCCCAGTTCTCCAAGCGCTAAACAGCGGCGGGATGATAAGTTTCCTGCCGATAGACTCCTGGCGGGAGGACTCAGTGAACACCATCGAAAACAACAAACAGCCGGTACTGCTCGCCCTGCGCGCGCTGAAACTAGGGGACCTGCTGGTTGCGGTTCCGGCCCTGCGCGGACTTCGCAAGGCCTACCCGGACCACCGGATCCTGTACGCGGCGCCGGCCTGGATCGCCGAAGCCCTGGAGTTGGTGGGTGGCATCGACCACCTGCCCACGCCGGGGCTGGACGACCCCTTGACCATGGCCCCGGGCACCGTTGACGTTGCGGTGAACCTGCATGGAAACGGCCCCGAAAGCCGCCGTCGGATTGACGAACTCCAGGCCCGGCGCGTGATCGCGCACCAGTCGCCGGCCTTGGACGGGCTGCCTGCACTGGAGGGGCCGGAGTGGGTTACGGGCCGTCACGAACGCGAGCGCTGGACCCGGCTCCTGGCCTGGCACGGTATCGACGCCGACCCGCTCGACTTCCGGCTCAACAAACCCGGCGTCCCTTCACCCCGTCCGGGCGCGACCGTCATCCATGTGGGCGCCGCCTACGGAAGCAGGCTCTGGCCGATCGAGCGGTTCGCGGACGTGGCCGTGGAGCTTGCGGCCGCCGGCCACAACGTGGTGCTCACAGGCGGGACATCGGAACGGGATCGCGCGGAAGCCACCGCCGCTTTGGCCAAGCTCAAGGGAGTAGACCTCGACGGCGGCGTGCTGGCCGGGCAGCAAGGGCTCGCCGCCTTTGCGGCCACCATCGCGGAGGCGCGGCTGGTGGTCTCGGCCGATACCGGAGCGGCGCACCTCGCGTCGGCCTACGGACGCCCGTCGGTCGTGCTGTTCGGGCCCGCTCCTGCCGAGGAATGGGGTCCGCCGCCCGGGCCGCACAAGGTGCTTACCGCCGTCGGGCTCCGACGCGGTGACGTCTTTGCTCCGGATCCTGACCCCGCGCTCCTTGCCGTGGGTGTCCGCGACGTACTGGAGGCCGTGGACTCGCTGGAGCCCTGAGCAGCCGCAGCGGCGCAGCCCTCCGGGTGCCCCTTAGGGAGCCGTCCCTGTCTGGCTGTGTACTTCCTCGTCCAGGAGCTGGGTCTGGAGTGCCACCAGGATCTTGGACAGCTTGCGGGAAACCTGCATCTGCGACATCCCCAGGGCGTCGGCGATGGTGGACTGGGTTTCCTCGCGGTAGTACCGCCGGTAGAGCAAGTGACGGTCTTCGGCGCTGAGGCTGCGGATGGCGTTCCGCAACGCCAGCACATCCTCCAGCCGCTCGGTCGGGCAGCCCTGCGCTGACAGGGAGCCCTGAAGTCCGTCGCGTCCCTCGCCCGCGGGAGCGTCCAGCGAATCGGGGCGTTTGCTGGTACCTGCCATAAGGGCTTCGCGCACCTGGCATGGTTCCAGCTTCAGGTCCTCGGCCACTTCCTCGGGCGAGGGTGTCCGCTGCAGCGCCTGGGTCATTTCCTCGGTGCGGGCCAATACCTGCCGGCGCACGTCCTGGATGGGGCGGGGCGGACGGACCACCCAGCAGTGATCGCGAAGATACCTTTTAACCTCACCGGCAATCGTCGGGGCGGCATAGGCGGGGAAGCTCACCCCTTTGGCTTCGTCGTAGCCGCGCGCGGCCTTGATGAGGCCCATGTACGCAACCTGCCTGACGTCGTCGAGGTCGTGGGTATGCGCGGAATAGCGCGCGGCGATGGACTTGGCCAGGTTCAGGTGGTCCAGGACGAGGCCGTCCTGGAAGCTCTGTCTAATGGTGCTTTCCGGGGCGTTGGCCCGGTTTGTGTACTGCAAGGGTCGGGCTTGTCGCATGTGGCTTCAATCCTTTGACCTGTTGGTAAGGGTGAGCCCACGGCAAGACTCCTTAAAAAGAGAAGCACACTTACTATTAGCTTTCAACGGGTGTACAGGACTAGGCTCGAAGAGTAGCCTCGTCCAGGGATCGGAGATCCAGATGGAAGACCCACAACTGACCCAAGAGTCCCCGCCGGTGGCCACGGACGTGCAGGACCTGCTCCTGGACAACCCCGAGGTCGGGGCGTTCCTCACCGAGCTTGCACGCCATTCGTCGGCAATGTTCAGCTCGCCTGCCGGTGAAGTTTTTTGCGGCCTGACCCTGCTGCGGCACCGCGAAGCCGCCACCGCCGCAAGCAGCGGTGAACGCGCGCTGCAACTCGACGAGCTTCAGTACCAGTTCGACGACGGTCCTTGCCTCACTGCCGCACGCGAAGGGACGCTGGTCCACATCACGGACCTGGAAAACGACGCCACCTGGCCCGAGTACAGCGAAGTAGCGATCCGGCAAGGGATACGTTCCGTCCTCGCCGTACCGTTTCCCTTGCCGGAAGACGGCGCCAAGGCAGGACTTAACCTCTACTCCGAACGACCGCACGCCTTCGACCAGACCGCCGTCCAACGTGCCACGGACTATGTCCAACAGGCATCCAAGGGACTCAGGCTGGCCATCATGATCGCCCGGCACAGCCAAACCGCCAGCAACCTGAAGGCGGCAATGGCGTCACGGACGGTCATTGACGTGGCCACCGGCATCATCATCGCGCAGAACCATTGCACCCAGGCAGAGGCCGTAGAGCTCATCAAGCGCGCCTCCAGCAACAGGAACATCAAGCTCCGCGAAGTCGCGCAGGCCATCGTCAACTCGGCCGGTGGCGGGCCCGTGGAAACGCACTTCAGCTAGGCACTACCAAGGCGAGGTACACACGCCATGCAAACGATTACCAAGGCCGTGGAACTCGAGGTTCCCGTTACGGTCGCCTATAACCAGTGGACCCAGTTCGAGACCTTTCCGCAGTTCATGACGGGGGTCGAGAGTGTCCGCCAAATCGATGACACTACCCTGCACTTCGCCACCAAGGTGGGCGGCGTAAAACGTGAATACGACGCCCGCATCACCCAGCAGGTACCTGACCAGGTGATCAGCTGGGAAAGCCTCGACGAGCCCCGCAATGCAGGGACCGTCCGGTTCGATAATCTGGGCCCGGAACACTGCGGCGTCAGCGTCACCCTGGAATGGGAGCCCGAAGGATTCCTCGAGAAAGCCGGCGCCGCGCTTTCGGCGGATGAAATGCAGGTGGCCGCGGACCTGGAAAAGTTCAAGGACTTCATCGAGGACCGGGGCCGCGAAACCGGGGCGTGGCGCGGACGGGTGGGCTGACTCCCCCTACGCCTGCAGGGCACCGATGATGGCGCCCATGGCCGTGAAAGTAACCACGTTGTAGCTGCCGTTGATGGCGAACAGCACAGGACTGCGCCGTTCAAACAGGTAATTGACGCCAAGGGCAGCAGCCACCCAGCCGATACCTGCAGCGAGGCCCGCGAACGTTCCGAATGCTGCCCCTCCCCGGCCGATGAAGGCCGCCAGGAAAACGGCCATGACCACCGCCAGGATGAACGACCCCGCGAACACCCGCACCGTTCCGGACCTCAGCTGCTCGTCGGTGACACCGGCGGCCCTCTGCCAGGGTTTGGCAAACAGCACGGAATACCACAGTCCGCCCACCACAAAGGTCGCCAACGCTGCCAGCACCACCGCCAGCCAGTTGATGTAGACGTCCACGCCTGCCCCTTTCACCTGCTGTCCTGTACTTGGGTGGACAGTACGGCGCACTGGCATGCTGCGTCTTGTAAAAAATCCCCATGCCCCGCTCAGACGGCCGGAACGCTCTCCATCGGCACGAACGTGGCGTACTCGGGACCATATCCCTGCACCACACGCAGGTACTCGGTGGGGGTGAAGCCGCTGAACCGCCGGAAGGTACGAATCAGATGTGGCTGGTCGTAGTAATCGGCCAACTGGAGGAGTTCACTGCCGGGTGCGGCGCCTTGGGGCAGGGCGGTAGCCTGGTTCACGAACCTGTAGAAACGGCAGACGTCGGAGTACGCCTTCGCCGTCACCCCACAGTCCCGCGCCATGATGCGTTCCAGCGTCGACCAGCTGATGCCCGCATCCCGGGCAAGCGCAGCAATCTCCATGTCACGCCCGGCCAGGGTTTCCGTGACCCGCACCGTCCTTGCATCGGCCCGGTACCCCCGCCTCAGCCTGCTCCGAAGGAAATCAGCGAGCGCTGAAAAGGCCTGGTCCGGGGACGCTTCCTCCAGCCGGGTTTGAAGCTGCGTGAACCCTGGAAAGAGGTCTTCCGCATCCACCACGCGGCCTTGGACCTCCGACGGCGGAAGCCCGGTAAAGGCAGGCAGGCCGAAAGGGGCCAGGCGTACCCCGACGTTGAACAACCGGTCCGGGTTCTCACTGATCAGGTAACTGCGCTGGAGCCCGGCATAGAATCCTGCTGCTACAGCCGTGGACGTGGCAGGTCCAGCGTCCACCGCAGGGGTAATCAGGCGGTACGGAGCGGACAAATTGAGGATCAGGTGCGCGGAAGGGCCCGGAAGGATCTTTTCGTACCGCGCCTGGGGCTGGGCCCGGATGAACCAAAAATGCGTGGCGAACGGCTGCAGATCCTCTGGTGCCGCGGCCTCCTGATACAGCACGGAGGACGTGAGTGGCTCTTACAGCAGGCCGCGCAGCACCAGGGCTGCGCCGTCGTCGAACACTGACGCGGTGACTTCATCCGCCACGGCGAGCACTTCCTCCGGCGCCTGTCCCATGGCCACACCGCGGCCGGCCCACGTGAGCATCTCGATGTCATTGCGGCCGTCGCCGATCGCCAATGTGTTGTCCGGGTCCGTGCCCAACTGAAGGCGCAGGGCCTCCAGTGCGCTTGCCTTGGTGACCCCCTCCGCCGCGATGTCCAGCCAGGCCGTCCAGCCCACCGAATACGTGACACCGGACAGGCCGATGTGGTGGATGGCTGCGTTGAACTCCTCGGAGGTGTTCTCGCTGCTGAAAACCACCACGCGCACCGCAACGGAATCCAGCATGGTCTGGAAGTCCACGCCGATGGATTCAACGCCGAAGCTGGCGTCCTGGAAGCGTTCGGTGGACAGGAAGTTGCCCTCTTCATCTTCCAGCGCGTACTTGGCATTGGGCAGCCGTTCGCGGAGCGCCTTCAACGCAGGAGCGGGATCGAACGTGGCCTTGTGAATGATCTCGTAGCCGGTGTCCAACGCGGGGTCCAGGCGAAGCGTCACCCCGCCGTTGCAGCACACGGCGTACCCGCGGTCCAGGCCGATCTGTTCGATGATCGGGAGGGTCGCGTTGAGGGAACGTCCCGTGGCGATCATGACGTCGTGGCCACTGGCGACCACAGCCTGGGCAGCTTCCCGGACTGCCGGCGACATGTGGCCGTCGTGGTCCACCAGCGTGCCGTCAACGTCCAGGGCGATCATGAGCTTTTGGTTGGTATTTGGCTGGTCATCGATGCCAGCAACTGTATTCTCAGTCAAAATAGTCATGGTTCCAGTAGAGCAGACACCCCGGACACGGCACTAGGACCGGGACCACAGCAGCGGCTGAACGGTGGGTGAACACTCCCCCCAACTGACTGGCAGCAGTGGTTGTTCTGAGAGCTCAGAACAACCACTACTGCCAGCTACTTGGACAGGACGGGAAGGACTTCCAGGCCGCCAAGGTACTTCTGCAGCGCCTTCGGTACGTTGACCGAGCCGTCCGGGTTCTGGTGGTGCTCCAGGAGGGCCACGATCCAGCGGGTGGTGGCAAGCGTGCCGTTCAGGGTGGCCACGGCGCGGGTTCCCTTGGCAACGCCTTCCTCGTTCACCACGCGTTCGCGGATGTTGAGGCGGCGGGCCTGGAACGTGGTGCAGTTGGACGTTGAGGTCAGCTCGCGGTACGCATTCTGCGTGGGAACCCAAGCTTCACAGTCGAACTTGCGGGCCGCGGACATGCCCAGGTCACCGGCCGCGGTGTCGATCACGCGGTACGGAAGCTCGCACTTGGCCAGCATTTCCTCTTCCCACGCCAGCAGGCGCTCGTGCTCGGCGGCGGCTTCCTCAACGGTGGTGTAGATGAACATCTCCACCTTGTTGAACTGGTGCACGCGGATGATGCCGCGGGTGTCCTTGCCGTGCGAACCGGCCTCGCGGCGGTAGCAGGAGCTCTGGCCGGCGTAGCGGATGGGGCCCGCAGAGAGGTCCAGGATCTCGTCCGCGTGGTAGCCGGCGAGGGCCACCTCCGAGGTTCCCACAAGGTAAAGGTCGTCTTCAGCAAGACGGTAGATCTCGGCGTCGTGCTTTACATCAAAGCCGGTGCCCTGCATGGTCTCCGGACGCACCAAAGTGGGCGTGATCATGGGGATGAAACCCGCCTCGATGGCCTGGTCCATGGCCATCTGCAGGAGCGCCATCTCCAAGCGCGCGCCAACCCCGCGCAGGAAGTAGAAGCGTGCGCCGGAAACCTTGGCGCCGCGCTCCATGTCAATCGCGCCAATCAGTTCGCCGATCTCCAGGTGGTCCTTCGGCTCAAAGTCTGTAAATTCACGCGGCGAGCCCACGGTCTTGACCACCACGTAGTCGTCCTCGCCGCCCTCGGGCACGCCGTCCACCACCAGGTTGGGGATGATGCGGAGCAGTTCCTCCTGCTTGGCCTGCGCCGCGTCCGCCTCAGCCGAGGCAGCCTTCACCGAGTTGGCCAGTTCCTTGACCTCGGCCAGCAGGGCCTGCTTCTCCTCGCCCTTGGCCTGGGCAACCTTCTTGCCAAAGGCGTTCTGCTCCGCCCGCAGGGTCTCGTAGCGGATCAGGGCCGCACGGCGGTCGGAGTCAGCGGAGATGATCGCGTCCACAACGGACTCGTCGGCGCCACGGGCGCGCTGGCTGGCACGGAACTTGTCCGGGTTTTCGCTGAGGTCTTTTACGTCGATCACCACACAAGAGTATCGAATCGGACGTGCCCTCCCAGGACGATAGTGTTGGATCACCATGAGCGACTGGATCCTGTACGTGATTCTCGCTGGGGGCGTGGTCTTTGCCGTCTCCAGTTGGTGGGGTGTGCGCCGGTTGAGGGCCCGGCACATCAGGAGCGCGGTGCGGGAGGACACCCACAAGCCGGATCCCGGCTACCAGAAGGTCGCCGTGATCCTCAATCCCATCAAGAACAACGCCGAAGAAGCCCGGCAAGGCATCATCGACGCCTGCGAGCTTGCCGGCTGGGACCCGCCCAGGTTCTTCGAAACCACGGTCGATGACCCCGGCTACGGTCAGTCACGGGAGGCCATGGAGTACGGGGCCGACGTCGTTCTTGCGTGCGGGGGCGACGGCACAGTACGCGTGGTGGCTGAGTCGCTGGCAAATACGGGGGTCGCGATGGGCCTGGTGCCGCTGGGCACCGGCAACCTGCTGGCCCGGAATGTCGAGCTGGACGTCAACGACGTCGCCGACTGTATCCAGATCGCGTTGTTCGGGCACCAACGGTACATCGACACCGCCACCATGGCCCTGGACAACAGCATCACGGGCGAATCCTCCGAGCACACCTTCCTGGTGATCGCCGGCATGGGCCTGGACGCGGAAGTCGTGGGCGACACCAAGGAAGACCTCAAGAAAACCGTGGGATGGCTCGCCTATACGGAGGCCGGCGTCCGCCACCTGCCAGGCCGCCGCAAGCGGGTGACCATCACCATGGACGACGAACCCGAACAGACCCGGAAGATCCGCAGCGTCCTGTTCGCCAACTGCGGCCTGATTCCGGGCGGCATCGACTTCATTCCGGAAGCGATGCTGGACGACGGCATGCTGGATATCGTGGTCATGAGTCCACGCAGCGCGTTGGGGTGGCTTGCCATGTACGCCAAGGTCCTGTTCAAGCACAAGGTGAACCTGCCGGTCATGAACTTCTACCGTTCCGGGAAGGTCACCATCCGCAGCCAGGAACCCATGGCCACACAGCTCGACGGCGATCCCTCGGGTGAGGCGACCAAGGTCACCGTCCAGGTGCGGCCGGGTTCATTGTTGGTTCGCGTCCCCAAGGCCGAAACCGCCTAGACAGCGCCCTTGTCCGGCTGCGCTGCAGTCTCTTCGGCAGCTTCGGTTGCTGCTTTCGCGGCGGCGCGAGCCTCTGCCTGTTCGCGGATCATGGCTTGTTCTTCTTCAAAACGGAGCCGATCCGCGCGGTCGGCTTCGTCACCGTCCCAGTCGTCCTTGTTGTCACCGGAGGGCTTGGGATTCACAATCATGCCCTGGCCGTCTTGGTCATCGCGATGTGCTGTCATGACCGCTCCCTTCGTTTGGGCATTCATCCATCGTTTGTGGATCAAGCAAGCATACGCACACTTGGTGGCTCGCGAAAGGGGTTGAAGCGTCAAGGAAATACGGCAGTTTCAGCCCTTGAGGATCGACTCCACCCAGGCATGCGCGGCAGCAAACGAGGCATCGGACGTGTGCGGCGCCACGACCGCCGCCTGCTGGTCAGCCCGGGCGTAGGACCCCAGGAAACGCGTGCCCGGGCTGATTCTGTGGAGACCTGCCAGCGCGTCCGCGACGCGGGAATCCGCGGCATGCCCGTCCGCGTCGATGCTGAAGAAGTAGTGCCCCAGGTACTGGCCGGTGGGGCGGGATTCGATCCGGCTCAGGTTGACTCCGCGGGAGGCGAACTGGTCCAGGATTTCCATGAGGGCACCCGGGTGGTCTTCGGGCAGGGGTACCACCACGGTGGTTTTGTCCGCACCGGTTCGCTCGGGCAACGTGCCGGGTTTGCTGACCAGGATGAACCGCGTGACCGCATCCGGGTTGTCGCCGATGTTTTCTGCCAGCACCCTCAGCCCGGGCTGCGATGCTGCCACCAGGGGGGCGCAGATTGCGGCGTCGTAAGGGGCTCCGTCCTCCAACAGGCCCATGGCTGCAGCCGCGGTCGAGGATCCGGGGACGTAGTCGGCTTGCGGAAGATGCCCGTCGACCCACAGGCGGCATTGCGCCCAGGCGTGGCCGTGCGTGGAGATCCGCTTGATGTGGGAAATTTCGACGCCGGGCCTCGCCACGAGGACGAACGTGATGGGTACCAGCGCCTCCCGGATGATGCGGAGCTCCGGGCCTGAAGCAATGGCGTCCAGCGTTGCGGTGACACCGCCTTCGACGGAATTTTCGATGGGCACCATCGCCGCGTCGGCCTCGCCGGACCGCACCTTGTCCAGGGCGGTGTTCACGTTGGTGCAGGGCACGCGCGAAGCCTCGGCTGCTCCGGGCACCTGCATAAGGGCAGCCTCGGTGAACGTCCCTTCCGGGCCCAGGAATGTATAGGTATGGGGCAACGGCATGAATATTCCTTGCTGGTTATAAACGCCTAAAGGACGACCGGTTTGAGCCCGTTGTCCGAGACCATGGGACGCCCGGACTCGAGCCACATGTCCATGCCGCCGGCCACGTTGACGGCGGAGTATCCCTGTCACACGAGCCACTGCACCACGCGGAAGGAGCGTCCCCCGGTGCGGCAGATGACGAACAGGTCGTCGTCCGGATCCAGTTCTTCCAAGCGCGCGGGAAGCTGGTCCATGGGAATGTGCACGGCGCCTTCGGCATGCCCGGCAACCCATTCGTAGTCTTCGCGCACGTCCAGGATGCTGGCGTTGTCCGGGATGTCTCCCACCGGCACTGTTTCGAAGTCGCTCATGGTGTCCTTCCTTCGATTTAAGTCACCATCAAGCCTAGTCCCCCGGACATGCGGCGGCAGCGTCGCTTGCGTGGCGCCGTCGTGGCACTAAGACTGGGACGCGTAGCTCTTCCCCAAACCGGCACTTGAGGAGTAGGACCATGGCGGCTGGACAGCCCACCATTCTGGCAACATCGGGCGGGTACAAGCAGGGAAACCGCACCAGGGTCGAGTTCAACCACCTCATGCATTACGCCGTGGAACTCTCCGGTGTGACAGGGCGGGCACCGCGGGTGACCCACTTGGGCACCGCGTCAGGGGATCAACGTTGGTGGGCTGCGGAAATGGACCAGGCCGCCCGGATTGCAGGCTTCGATTTCAGCCACCTGAACCTCTTCACCATGCCCAACGTGGAGGACCCCGAGGCCCACCTCATGGAGCAGGACGTGGTGTGGGTCAATGGCGGATCGGTGGTGAACCTTTTGGCGGTGTGGCGCGCCCACGGACTGGAGGCGATCCTCAAGCGTGTCTGGGAAAGCGGGGTGGTGCTGGCCGGCGTCTCGGCGGGCTCCATCTGCTGGTTCCAGGGTGGGGTCACGGATTCGTTCGGTCCTGACCTCAAGCCCGTCACGAATGCGCTGGGCTTCCTGCCTTACGCCAACGGCGTCCACTACGACTCGGAACTCCGCCGCCGGCCCACCGTCCACAAACTGGTGGCCAACGGAACGCTGGGCGAGGCCCACTGCACGGACGACGGCGTGGGCCTGGTTTACCGGGGCACCGACCTCGCGGAGGTGGTGTCCGAGGCGAAGGACAAGGCCGCGTACCGCGTTACGGCAGGAGCAGGCGAGAGCGTGGATGCAATCGCCGTGGAGGAACGGCTGGAGCCCCGCTTCCTTGGCTGATACGTCCGGAATCGCCGGGCTCAGCGCGGTTCGCCTCCGGGATGCCCTGGCCAAGGGCGAACTGTCGGCGCGGGAGACCACTGAACACTTCCTGTCGGTAATTGAGCAGCGGAACAGGCACCTGGGTGCCTTCATCACGGTGACAGCGGAGCAGGCGCTGACGGACGCAACTGCAGCGGACCAACTCCACGCAGGCGGCGGACCACTCCCCCTGCTTCACGCCATGCCAGTGGCCTTCAAGGACCTTACGGACGTGGCGGGCGTGCCCACGACCCACGGCAGCGCCGCCCTGGAGCACAAGCCTGCGCCGGAAGATAGTGCCTTGGCCGCCACGTTGAAGGAGCAGGGCACCATCCCGCTGGGCAAGACCCAGGTGCCGGAGTTCGGGCTCACCGCGTACAGCGAAAACCGCATCGCACCGCCGTCGCGCAATCCGTATTCCCCGGGCCGAAGCTCCGGCGGCTCATCCGGCGGGAGTGCTGCCGCGGTGGCCGCGGGGATGGTCCCGTTCGCGCCGGGGACGGACGGCGGCGGCTCCATCCGCATCCCGGCCGGGGCCTGCGGACTGGTGGGGCTGAAGCCCGGTCGGGGCGTGGTCCCGTCCGGAGCCGGCGCGGGAGATGCTGAACGGCTGGTGGTCGCCGGACCGCTGGCAAAGACCGCAGCGGATGCCGCGCTGCTGATGGATGCGCTGGTCCCGCCGCAGGACAAGCCCGACGGCGGCTACCTCGCCAACGTCGGCCGCACGCCCTCGGGCCTGCGCGTGGGCGTGAGCCTGGACAGCCCGTGGGCAGGCGTGTATCCGTTCAGGATCGGGCAGGAAGCCCACGACGCCCTGGCCGTCGGCATCAAGCTGTTGGAAGGCGCCGGCCATAGTGTGTCCGAGGCGGAGATCCGCTACGACAACCGCTATCCCCAGGCGTTCACTGCGGCGTGGACTGCCGGCGTCGGGGGAGCTCGGATAGCACCCCAGCGGGAAGCGCTGCTGACCCCGCTCACCCGGACGTTCCGGCGTCGTGCACAACAGCGCAGTGCCGCCAAGGTCAGCGAGGCCCTGAAGTTCCTGCGGCAATTCGAGCATGACACCGTGGCGCAGTACGCCCGCTGGGACATGATCCTGATGCCGTCCCTGGCGCAGACGCCGCGGCCCATCGGCTGGTTCACTGGCGGCGGGCACAGCACGGAGCAGTGGCCGGGCGAGTGGGCCGGAGACGCGGATGAGGACTACAAGCGGCAGTGCGAGTACGCACCGTGGAGTTCCATGGTGAACGTATGCGGACTGCCTGCCATCAGCATCCCGGTGCACACCACGGAGACCGGACTGCCCATGGGCATCCAGCTGATCGGGCGAACGGGATCTGAACTGCAGCTTCTCCAGGTCGCTGCCTCACTTGAAGCCCTCTGAAGTACGCGTCTAGCATATGGAAGCTGGTTGCCACGGGCATTCATCGATGTGACAATGCCCGCAGTCAGTGCCAGCATTGAGGAAATGAGCACACCTCAAACCACGGCTACGCCCGCCAAAACCCCGGGCGATACGTCATTCTTCGGCCACCCAAAGATGTTGGCCAGCCTCTTCTCCGTGGAAATGTGGGAGCGATTCTCCTTCTACGGCATGCAGGGAATCCTGCTGTACTACATGTACTTCACGGCCGACCAGGGCGGCCTTTCCATCGACAAAGGCCTCGCCGCAGGCCTGGTGGGCGCCTACGGTGGCGGTGTCTACCTGTCCACGATCCTTGGTGCCTGGCTTGCCGACCGGGTCTTCGGTTCCGAGAAGGTCCTCTTTGGCTCGGCCATCATGATCATGGCCGGCCACATCGCGCTGGCCCTCCTGCCCGGGATTCCCGGCCTGATCGCCGGCCTGGTGTTGGTGGGGATCGGCTCCGGCGGGCTTAAGGCGAACGCTACGGCACTGGTGGGAACCCTGTACGGGGAGAAGGACGAACGCCGGGACGCCGGGTTCTCCATCTTCTACATGGGCATCAACATCGGTGGCCTGATCGGCCCGCTGGTCACCGGCTGGCTGCAGGAAAGCCGCGGTTTCCACTGGGGCTTCGGAGCCGCAGCCGTGGGTATGGCGATCGGCCTGGCCATCTACGCATTCGGGCGCAAGAAGCTCCCGGAAGAAGCACACCGCGTCCCCAACCCGCTTCCGGCTGCAGAACGGACCAGGTACGGGCTGATTTTCCTGGGCATCCTCGCGGTGATCGGCGTGCTGCTCGGGACGGGCATCGTCAACGCGGGCAACCTCGCCCGCAGCATGGCCTACGCCGCGATCGGCGCCTCGGTGATCTACCTTTTCCTGATCTTCCGGAGCCCGCTGGTCTCCGCCCTGGAACGCAAGCGCGTGGTCGCCTTCATTCCGCTGTACGTGGCTTCGGCTGCATTCTGGGCGCTGTTCCAGCAGCAGTTCACATTCATCGCCGTGTACTCGGAGGAGAAGCTGGACCGCAACCTCTTCGGCTGGGAGATGCCGGCTGCCTGGGTGCAGTCCATCAACCCGGTGTTCATCATCATCTTCGCCGGCGTCATGGCTGCACTGTGGACCAAGCTGGGATCCCGGCAGCCCAGCTCGCCGTTCAAGTTCTCCATGGGCCTGTTCATCATGGGCCTGGCCTTCCTTGCCTTCATTCCGCTGGCCGGCGACGGCAAGACCCCGTTGTTGGCGCTGGTGGGCATCCTGTTGCTCTTCACCTTGGCGGAACTGTGTCTCTCCCCCATCGGCCTGTCCGTGAGCACCAAGCTTGCACCCAAGGCCTTCCATACGCAGATGGTGGCGTTGTTTTTCCTGTCGGTTTCGCTGGGCACCACCCTGGCGGGCATCCTCGCCGGACTCTACAACCCTGACGACGAGTTGCCGTACTTCCTGGGCATCGGTGGTGTGGCGGTCGTCCTGGCCATTGCCCTGGCCGTCGCGTCGCCCGCCATTAAGAAGCTGATGGCAGGCGTGCGGTAAGGCAGCCCCACGCCGGTCGGCCATCGAAATCCAAACAACTACGCTTCCCTTATACTCTTAGGCATGCCGCCCTGGTGACGGCATGAACATTCCCCAGGGATCCGCAGGGGCACTTTTCTTGGCCCCCGCCGATCGATTGAGATTCCTGGCGCCACAGCCTTGCCCCGGCTGTGATCGTCGACGAAACAGGACCCTTCCGGGTGCACTCGGAAGGGTCCTGTTTGACCGAGTGGATGTTTAACAGTTTGGGGGGCTTTGTGAACTTCGATGGGGACGTTTCCGACCGTCTTATCGGTGCTTGTCGTGATGCGGTGTGGGTGTTGTCGGAGCAACGCAGTAGCCGGGATACGGCCTCGAACGGTGCCCTCGGGGAGTTCCGGGGCGTGTTCGCCGACTGCTTCCAGGACAACATGGCTGCTGAACGGGCGGCCCGGGTGGAATTGGTCCATATGTTGGAGGATGTTGCCCGTCAGGTCCAGGTAGCCAAGAGCGCTGCGGAGGTTGAGCAGCGCCGTCTGGAAGAGGTGACGGCGTGGGCTGTTGCCTCCGGTTGGGCGAGCGGTGTTGCCGTTGATGTAGGGCCTCGCCCGCCGTTGGAGGAGGCTGACCGTCCGGTGGTCAGCGTTGACACCGCACGTCAGGGTTTGCGTGCTTGGGTGAGCGGAAGCACTGCAGGGGCGAGTTCGGCTGAGCCGGATGCGCTGGATTCCGCGGTGTCCATTTTCAGGACCCAGGACGAGACTGCCCGGCGTGCCGCCGACCACGTCAGCGCAGCGGTGTGGGAGTTCGAGCAGCATTGTTCATGGGTGCACACGGATCTGGACGCTGTGGGTAGCGGGCTGCGGCGGTTCCTGGAAGACAACCATCAGGATTCGGACCGGCTTGGCGAGATCGCTTCGGCGTTCCGGGCCGCCGGTGGCAGCGGGCACGTGGGACAGGTGACGGTTTCGAACGGAGCCCTTGTACTTGCCACGGTGCCGGCCTCGTTATCGGGTGCGGCGCTGCTGAACTACCTGTCCACGGCTACGGCTGCTGACGTGAAAGCGTTGGCCACATTGCCCGGATGGCAGAGGACGCTGCAGGGCATGGCCCCAGCGAAGATCGCGGCCTGGTGGGCGGGCGTGGACACCGGCACCGGGAACGAGAACGACGGCGGCGGGTTCGCGCCGCTGCAGGAGTTGCTGCTCGCCGCTGCTCCCGCCATGTTCGGCTCTTTGGACGGGATGCCCGCCCTGGCCAGGGTACGGGCCAACCAGTTGAACGCCTCCCACCTGCTCAGCGCGGCGGAGAAAGACCTGGGCACAGCGCTGAGGTTGTCGGGGGTCGGGCAAGCCCATCAGGACCCGAACCGGATAAGGATGCTGGAAAATGAGGTCGCCTACCTCAAACAGGTCGAAGCGGGCCAAGTGCAGCTTTACCTCTATGATCGGGACCGCTCACGGATCGTTGAAATGATCGGCACTCCGTCCCCTGAAACACGGCACGTGATCACCTATGTTCCGGGGACATTCACCGGAATGAACATCTTCTACGAGGGCGGGGTACAGCAGGTCCCGACATATCTGAACGGCGCGGTGCCGGGGACCGTGGCCTTCGTCTATAAGGACGGGCGGTTCCCCGGGGAGGAGGCAACCGCAGGAGGTCCCAACCTGGGGAGGATCGGTGAGGCGAACGATGAGGACCTTGCCCGCACATCCGGGCAGCAACTGGCTGGCTTCGAGACCGGAATGCGCACCGACCCCTTCCTGACCGGTGCCGAACAGATCGGCATCGGGCACAGCTGGGGCCTCGCGAACGTCACCAGCTCCGAGGTCGCAGGAGCCCGGTACAACAAGGTGGTTTCCCTCTCGGGGGCCGGGATGCTCCCCGACTGGAAACCACAGCCGTCCACCAGGTACTCGAATCTGTACTACTACGACCTGCTCGTCCACGCCCAAGGAATCATCAACCCCGTCACCGATAAAGGGGCGGTGTGGGATGGCAACAACCCCATGTTTCGTAGAGAGTTCGAACAGCACTTCTACCAAGGCCCCGACGACGAAAAAATCCACGGTGCGATCAATACCCCCGAAGAAGGGAACATCCTCATGAACAACCACAACCTCATTGCCTCCAACAATAAGGACAACAGGGAAGCGCTCCGGGATCTACAAGGTTTGGTTAACAAGTGAGCTACGCAGGCCACAAAGCCTTTGCAGTTCTACTGATGGCAAGTCTAGGCGTCTCTGGCTGTGCAGATACAGCAGTTTCAAAGGATGAAGGTAAGTTGGAATCGCCCACCCTCACCTGGCAGCATGCGAAAGCCCAGACGCAGAAGACCGCACTGGAGATCGCCGACGTAATTCCAAAAGACAAAGTTGTCTCCATCATTCAGAAAGAAGCCGGCGTGCTTCTCTCTTGCAACAAGACCGAGCATAATTGGAATGGTTGGACAGACGTTACCCTTACGGCGGGCACGAATGTAAAAGAAGTTATGGAAAACCTTGAAAGCCACTACAAGAAAAGCAGCTTCGAGGTCACAACCAGAACGGGAATCAACGGCGACTATCAAGTGCACTTGCTTGGTCCCGCACCCGGCGAAGGATATCTGATCGGCATTGGTCTGACTCCAATGGAGCTCCGCATTGATTCAGGTTCACCGTGCTTTACGTTGCCCGACGGTATCTACCCGGGAGGGGATTTCTAATCCTCATGGATAACGACAAGCCCTCCAGCAGCGACGGCAACGAGCAAGCCCTCCAGGACATGCCTGGGATCGTGGCTCGTTGAGGGCTCGGAGCAGTGCATTGGCGTTGGTGCTGGTCGCTTCGACCGGCCTTGCCGGTTGCGCCGGGACACCCACAGCGAGTCCAACAGAGTCAAGTGTGCCCACTGCGGCCAAAACATTGGCGGAACCGGTGGAAGCCAAACTCACGTGGCAGGAAGCCAAAGTTCAAGCCCAAGCAGCGGAACTGGAGATCGCAGCACTGATCCCCAAAGACCTGGTTGTCTCGATCGATCAGAAGACGAAGGGCGTGCTGCTGTCCTGCAACAAGACCCAGCACAATTGGCATGGCTTCACGACCATCACGATTAGCGAGGGCACCCCTGCCGAGCCGATCGTGAAAGACATCGAGGCCCACTACCGTGCGAATGGACTCAAGGTGTCCATCGATAAGGATGTTGACGCGAAGTATCTTGTCCAAATCGATTCACCCCCGCCCGGTGAGAATTACCTGGTTGGTGAAGGCATCAAGGCCAATGAGATTTGGATTGATTCCGGTTCGCCATGTTTCACGTTGCCGGAAGGTGTGTACCCCGGAGGGGATTTCTAATCCTCATGAACACCCAAAACCCCTCCAGCACCGACGGCAACGAGCAAGCCCTCAGGACTTACCTGGATCTGAGGCGCGATAAGGGCGAAAGGGCCGGAATGGTTCGCTGCCAGGCACGACTGCGGCCGCGGCTCCGGCGAGGTTCCCACCTGAGGCCGCGGCCGCCGTCGTGCGTTATTGATCAGTAGTTATAGCTGCTGGAGGCGCCGATCGCGGCGACCATGACGGCGATGAACACCACCGTGAGCGCCACGCCGATGTAACCCATCACCAAACCCGCGATCGCCATGCCCTTTCCGGCGGGTTCGCGCTTCAGGGCGAGGTGGCCGAGGATCACGGCGGCGATCTGCGGGAGGATGAAGAACCCGAAGCCCACGAAGATCGCAATACCGCAGCACATGCTGGCAATGCTCAGGCCCTTGGGTTGGTTGGGCATGGCATAGTAGGCGGGCTGGCCGTACGGGTTCGACTGGCCGTAGGGGCTTGACTGCCCGAAGGCCTGCTGCTGGTAAGGGCTGGGCGGCTGGCCGTAGGGGTTCGGCTGGCTGGGCTGGCTGTAGTCGCCCGGCGTGTAGGAACTGGAAGCAGACGACGACGGCGACGGCGACGGCGAATAGAAATCGTCCTGGCCCTGGGCGTTCTGGGTGTACGCGCCTTGGTCGTACGGCGGCAGTGGCTGGGTGGCTCCGGCGCCCTGGTCGGACTGCTGCGAAGAACCGTACGACGGCGGCGGCGGTACAGCGCCGCTCTGGCCGGGCGCACTGAATTCTGCCGGCGGGACGTATTGCGGCGGCTCGTAGCCCGCGGGCTTGTCCTCGTTGCCCTTGGATGGCTGGTCTGACATGAGATATCCCCCTGGAATCGGTCTTTGATTCCCACCCTACAACTGCGGGGTGCGCCGCATAAGACATGGCGCCTTGTGGTGTCCGCCTTCCTTAAGGGCGGATGAACTTTGGACGGCCAGGAACCCGATTCGGGTCTGCGACGGGCGCCATTCAGCGTCACAGGTGTCTTATCCGGGTCATTTCCTGTCAGCGGGCGTGACGGTCTGGCATGCTGGACGACATGGCTAGCCGAGCGGGCACAGTTGCCCTTCCCCAGGACCTTGTTGACATCACTGCCCTGCTGGACGCGTACTTCGACGTAGTTCCGGATTTGGGCGATCCCGCGCAGCGCGTGGCGTTTGGAACGTCGGGCCACCGTGGATCGAGCCTGAAGGCCTCCTTCAACGAGGCCCATATCCTTGCCATCACGCAGGCGATCGTTGAATACCGTGGCCGCCAGGGAATCACCGGGCCGCTCTTCATTGGTCGTGACACCCACGCCCTGAGCGAGCCTGCGCAGAACTCCGCTTTGGAGGTGCTGGCCGCCAACGGCGTGACCGTCTTGGTGGATGCCCGCCACGGCTACACGCCCACGCCGGCGCTGAGCCACGCGATCCTGAAATACAACCGCGAAGCGGCGCCGGGCACACCCCAGGCCGACGGCATCGTGGTCACCCCCAGCCACAACCCGCCTGCGGACGGCGGTTTCAAGTACAACCCTCCGCATGGCGGCCCGGCAGACACGGACGCCACTGGATGGATCGCCGAGCGCGCCAACCAACTCTTGGAGAACGGCCTCCGCGGCGTCAAGCGCATTCCCCTGAACGATGCCCTGAACGCCGACACCACCGGAAAGTTCGACTTCCTCAGCAGCTACGTCGATGACCTCCCCTCCGTCCTGGACCTCGACGCCATCCGCAACGCTGGTGTGCGGATCGGCGCCGATCCCATGGGCGGTGCCTCCGTGGACTATTGGGGCGAGATCGGCGAGCGCCACCAACTCAACCTCACCGTGGTGAATCCCACGGTGGACCCGCAGTGGGCGTTCATGACCCTCGACTGGGATGAGAAGATCCGCATGGACTGCTCCTCGCCGTCGGCCATGGCTTCCCTGATCCAACGGATGTCCGTCGGCGCGGACGGCAGGGCTGCCTACGATGTCGCTACCGGAAATGACGCCGACGCTGACCGCCACGGCATCGTAACCCCCGATGGTGGGCTGATGAACCCCAACCATTACCTCGCCGTGGCCATCGACTACCTGTACCGCAACCGCAGCGGCTGGAACCCGGAGTCCGTGGTGGGCAAGACCCTGGTTTCCTCCTCGATCATCGACCGGGTTGCCGGTGGACTGGGCCGCAAGCTGGTTGAGGTTCCCGTGGGCTTCAAGTGGTTCGTTCCCGGCCTGCTGTCCGGCGAAGGTGCGTTCGGCGGCGAGGAATCGGCCGGTGCTTCCTTCAACAAGCGTGACGGCAGTGTGTGGACCACGGACAAGGACGGCATCCTGCTGGCTCTACTGGCCTCGGAAATCACCGCCGTCACAGGGTCTTCGCCCTCCCAGCTCTACAAGGGACTCACCGACCAGTTCGGCGCCCCCGTGTACGCCCGCATCGACGCCGCCGCCTCGCGTGAGCAGAAGGCAAAGCTGGGCAAGCTCTCCGCTTCCGACGTCACCGCCACCACCCTGGCCGGCGAGGAGATCACCGCCAAGCTCACCGAAGCTCCCGGCAACGGTGCGTCCATCGGCGGCCTGAAGGTGGTTACCGAGAACGCCTGGTTCGCTGCACGGCCTTCCGGTACCGAGGACGTCTACAAGATTTACGCCGAGTCCTTCAAGGGCGCCGACCACCTCAAGCAGGTCCAGGAAGAGGCCAAGGCCCTGGTGGACGGCGTCATCGCCTAGCCTCCGGGGTCATCTTCTCCGGGTCATCACCGTCCGTCGCGTCCTGGCTCCACAGCTTAAGGATGCGGCGGATGGTGTGGTTTCCTTCGGGGGCCATGTCCACCAGCGCTATCTGGTCAAGCACGACGACGTCTCCGGACTTGGGGCGCTTGCCGTTGTGGTGCGAGATGTGCGGCCGATAACGGTCCAGGATGTATTTGGGAGTGGCGATGCGCCCTCCCACGCTGCCGACACCTTCCACGATCTCCTCGTGGAGCCCCTGCAGCAGTGGATTGTGTTCGATCAGGCTTACCGGGATCGACCCCATGTGCCCGAACCCAGCGTCCCCGCCTACCTGCAGCCGGGTTCCCAGCGCACCTTTGACGGGCGCTTCTGCCAGGTCCGCGAGGACGCCGACGACGTCGGCACTTCCGTCAGTGCCGACGTCGAACCTTAACAGGGTGATGTGGAGCGGCCAGTCGCTGCGCGGAAAAACCAGCCCTTCTGTCACCGGCTCCGTAAACGCCACCCAGATGAGGTTCCGCATAGGGACAGTCTCCCACCGTCACCCAAAGGTGAGAGAGCGTTCCCCCGAAAGGGCGTTTCCCTAATAGAGGATCCAACGCTCTCTCACCTAAACGCCCTTAAACACCAACGCTCTCTCACGTAAACACGCCCTTAAACACCAACGCTCTTGCACCTAAGGGCAAGAGCGTTGGCGGTTGGAAGCGTGGATCAAACGGTGCGGACAACGTCCTCGTAAGCGAACTTCGGCTTGGCTTCGCCCCAGGCGTCCGGGCCGGGCTGGCCGATGTTGACGATCAGGAAGCTCTTCTGGTCGCCGTTCGGGAAGAATTCGGCGTCGATGGCTGCGAAGTCGGCGCCGGTCATCGGGCCTGCAGCGAAACCGAGGGAGCGGACGGCAAGGATGAAGTAGCCGGCCTGCAGGTGGGCGTTGTTGTTGCCCGTGGCGGCGGTGAGTTCGGCGTTGTCGTCGTACATGGCCTTCGGGGCGCCGTAGGCCGGGAGGAACTTGTCCCACTGCTCGTGCCAGTCGGTGTCGTAGGACAGGATGGCCACCAGCGGAGCCGAGGCGGTCTTGGCCTGGTTGCCACGGGACAGGTGGTCGACCAGCTTGGCGCGGGCCTCGTCGGAGCGGACGTAAGTCACGCGGAGGGGCTGCGAGTTGAAAGCAGTGGGGCCGAACTTGGTGAGCTCGTAGATCGCACGGGCTTGCTCGTCGGTGACCTCACCGGAGAAGCTGTTGGCGGTACGGGCTTCGGCAAAAATGGCGTCGACTGCTGCGGCGTCAATGACTGCTTCTTCATGGGCAATCGTCATGGATAAACCTTTCGCTGTGCCCTCGCCTCAGGGGAATGGCCGGGCTCTTTTGCTCTCCATGGTTGCAACTTCAACTTCGCCTGTCGTCTTCCCGTGACCGCGCGTGACGTTGGGCACACGGGACCTGTGGAGTTGGCGGTGTGAGGCCCGGCTTGCGTCCCAATCCAACGCGAGGCGCGTAGAGCAGGCCCCACAACGGCGGTAATGTTGCACCGAACCCCAACTTTTCTTCTGAGGAAGGCCCGCCATGAGCATGCTCGGCATCAAATGGAAGCTCCACGGCAACGGCAAGACCATCCGCCCCGGCCACGTGGTTGCCCCCGACGAGCGTCTCGCGTGGCCGCTCACCATCGGCGTGGGCATGCAGCACGTCGTGGCCATGTTCGGCGCCACCTTCCTCGTCCCGATCATCACGGGCATGCCCCCGGCCACCACGCTGTTCTTCTCCGGTATCGGCACGTTGCTGTTCCTGGTGATCACCAAGGGCCGCGTGCCCAGCTACCTCGGTTCGAGCTTCGCGTTCATCGCCCCGATCATGGCGTCCCAAGAGCAGTACGGCGTTGCCGGCGCCCTGGGCGGCGTGGTGCTTGCCGGCGTCGTACTGGCGCTCATTGGCGCGGTCGTGCAGAAGTTCGGCGCCGAATGGATCAACCGGCTCATGCCCCCGATCGTCACCGGCGCGATTGTCGCGCTGATCGGACTTAACCTCGCACCTGCGGCCAAGAATAATTTCGACGCCGCTCCCGTCACCGCACTCGTCACGCTGGTAACGATCATCCTGGTTTCCGTCTTGTTCCGCGGGATCCTGGGGCGCCTCAGCATCCTGGTGGGCGTAGTGGTGGGCTACCTCGTCGCCATGATGCGCGGCGAGGTCTCCTACGAAAAGATGGACGCCGCGGCCTGGGTTGGCCTGCCCACTTTCCAGACGCCCGAGTTCCACCTCGGCGTGGTAGGCCTGTTTGTTCCAGTGGTGCTGGTGCTCGTCGCTGAAAACGTGGGGCACGTGAAGTCGGTTGCCGCGATGACAGGCCAAAACCTCGACGGCGTCTCCGGCCGCGCGCTGATGGCCGACGGTGCCGCGACGGTACTTGCCGGATTCGGCGGCGGTTCCGGTACCACGACCTACGCGGAAAACATTGGCGTCATGGCCGCCACCAAGGTCTACTCGACGGCGGCGTACTGGGTGGCCGGCGTGTTCGCCATCCTGCTGAGCTTCTCGCCGAAATTCGGTGAACTGATTGCGACCGTACCGGCAGGTGTCCTTGGCGGTGCCGCGACCATGCTGTACGGAATGATCGGCGTCCTCGGTGTAAAGATCTGGGTGCAGAACGAGGTCAACTTCTCCAACCCGATCAACCTGACTACCGCCGCCGTCGCGCTGATCATTGGCATCGCCGACTACACGTGGACCATCGGAGAACTGAAGTTCACGGGCATCGCCCTGGGTTCCGCCGCTGCATTGGTGATCTATCACGGCATGAAGGGCCTGGCCCGCTGGCGCGGGACCGTTGCTGAGCCCGAAACCGAGACGGCGGGACTGCCGCCTGCAGTGAAGTCCGCGATGAACGCCGCGGCGAAGCGGAGCGGGAAGAAGGGGAAGTAGGGGGCTCCCGGTCCCTACCCGGCCCGCTGTGGAGCAACAAAGCTCCCGACCTCGGGCTCTAGACCTCGCGACCACTAGGGGCCCGCGACTGCGGGCATCCTCCTGACTACACAAATAGTCGCTCCACTGATCGCCAATGCCCTATATGGTCAAGTTCTAACTATCGGAGCAGCCGGTATCCTCGGAGCGATTACGGGGAGCCTTCTTGTGTCTGCTTATAGCCGCGAGGCCCGCCTCTTCACGTACTTCAAGGAACGTAATTAGGCAACCTCCGGGACCTCCGCTTCCCACCGCAGCAGGTCCCCCGGCTGGCACTCGAGTACCTCGCACAGGGCTTCCAGGGTGGTAAACCGGACAGCTTTGGCACGGCCGTTCTTAAGGACCGCCAGATTGGCGGGCGTGATCCCCACTCGGTCGGCGAGCACTCCCACGGGCATCTTCCGCTTAGCGAGCATGACGTCAATATCCACGATGATCGGCATCAGATCACCTCGTCGAGCTCGGCCCGAAGCCCGGCCGCCTCGACATCCCGCGCCACGGCCTGGGCCAACAGCGTTCGGAGCACCAGCACAAGCAGCGCCACTCCCCCCGTCATCAGCGCCGCTCCGCAGATGAGCATCACGATCCCTGGCGCCACATCACCCGGCGCCAGCATCACGGCGATTGAGAAGACCAGCACAGCGGCAATGGCCACAGCCCAGAAGATGACGTCCACGAACCGGAAGGCGCCGTGGGAAAACACTGTTCCGCGGCGAACCATGGTCAACAACCGCCACACGCAGAACGCAACAACCTGAACACACGCAATCCCCAGAACGACGACCACCAGGAACGCGATCCGCAGTCCGTCCGGCGCGCCCGCATTCGAGAGGTCCGCGGAAATCAGCGGCACCATCCACACCTGCACAAACAGGGAACCAGCCAGCACCATCGCGATAACAAGCCTCAGCGCGAGAATCGCAAACCTACCCACGAGCACCACTCCTCCATCGAACAACAATTAGATCCTATCGTTAATCGATAGAAAGAGAAGCAATATGCAACAAAATATATAGTCAGCTTGCTTAGTAGTTTGATGATCAATAGGGTTGAACAGGTCAAGACAAACAACTCTCGCAGAAGCGGTTGCGCCAGAGCCGGGGCCACAAGCCCAGGGCATCAAGCCATAGCAGCGCCCACCGCATAAAGAGGAGGAACAATGTCAGAGCACAGCATTGCAGGCAAGAAGGTCGCCTTCCTGTTGACGGATGGCGTGGAGCAGGTGGAGCTCACCAGTCCATGGCAGGCCGTCAAGGATGCAGGAGGGGAGCCAACCCTCGTCGCCCCCGAAAAGGGCAAGCTCCAAGGCTTCAACGGCGTGGAGAAGGGTGACACCTTCGACGTCGACCTGGCCGTGGCAGACGCCGACGCCTCGGACTTCGACGCCCTGGTTCTCCCCGGTGGCGTCGTCAACGCCGACCACCTTCGAGTCGACAAGGACGCCCGGAACTTCACGCGCTCGTTCTTCGAGCAACACAAGCCGGTAGCCTCGATCTGCCACGGACCGTGGATCCTGATCGAGGCAGGTGTCATCAAGGGCCGCAACGTCACGTCCTACCACACGCTCCAGACCGACCTCCGGAATGCCGGAGCCAATTGGAGCGACCAGGAAGTGGTGGTGGACCAGGGCCTGGTCACCAGCCGGAACCCGGACGACCTCCCGGCTTTCAACAGCAAGCTCGTTGAGGAAATCTCCGAGGGCCAGCACGCCGGCCAAACAGCGTAGCGCTTACCAGCGCGCGACCCACACACGGTGAGTGCCGCCGTCGTAAGTCCACAAGACGTACGACGGCGGCACTCGCCTCCCTCACGCACCGAACCACCCGCACCCACAGCAAAAGACAACACCAGCACCTCGTCGTAATGTTGCGCAGATCACATTCGATGCTTACGCTGGGGAGGCTGCAGCGTGGCAGCACACCGATGAAAGGCAACAAATTGACCAGCGACAAGCTCTCCGTAGTGGTTCGCGTCGACGTTGACGGCGAACAAATCCAGATTGCAGCAACCGGTCGTGTCACAACCTCGAGCCTTCAGGGGCTCTACCCCGTAGTCCAGCGCACCAAGAGCCTCGGCAGCGGACTCGACGTGGAGATGGACCTTTCAGAGGCCACAGTGGACGCCGACGCCATGGACGAGCTGCAGATTTACTCGGAGCTTTACGAAGTGCCCGTCCGCCTTGCGGCTGAGGCCGCCAATGTCACTGCATTGCCGACGCGGGCAGCGCGCCTGGCGACGGCAGCCGCCTAGGGTCCGCTCGGCTCCAGCACAGGCCCTGCGAGCAACCCGCCACGACCGGCTCGTTACGCGATACCGAGGAAGACCAGCAGCGCCTCCCGCCCTGAACCAGGACGGGAGGCGCTGTTCTGCTGCTAGTGGCTGCCGGTGATGTCCTGCCACGGGAGTTTGTGCGCATTACACAGGAGCTTCGGGGATTCGCCCATGGCAGCAAGTTCATCCTTGAACCCCTGCTTGACCGCCTGTCCATACGATTGCACGCGCCCACCCTCGGGGTACGCAGCGTCAGGATCGTCGTTCAGGCCAGAGTAGGAACAGATGGAGTTCGAGTTTTCCGGACCACGTTCCGACTGCCCGGCGGCGAAGGCCGGTGTGGCCGAGAACGCCGTCAACGCACCAACACAGAGTGCAGCGGAGAGAATTTTGATTCGCATTGCTTTACCTCGCTTCGTTAGACATGGCGCGCGCTCCCCAGCCGGCCCGACGCAGGTTGGACCAAGATAACGCAACTCGCGGCCGAATATAAGACCCCTCACCAAGCCTGCACTGCCGTCCTGAAATGCCGTCGACAGCAGCCCTCACAATCAGCAGACCTTGCCCCGAAATACTAAGCATGCTTATGGTAAGTGGACCGGCAGTCACCCAACGGAAGTACCCCAGGGGGCACCCATGACCATGACCCAAGTCGCCGACGGTGTGCATCGATTCTCGGATGCCTACGTCAACTTCTATTTGGTGGAAGGCCGCGAAGGACTGACCCTGGTGGACTCCGGCCTGCCGGCGATGTGGACTCCGCTGGAGCGCGCACTCCAAGGGGAGGGATTTGAACTCGGGGACATCAGGGCGCTCGTGCTGACCCACGCGCACTTCGACCATCTGGGCCTGGCCCACCGCTTCCACCAGGAACTGAGAATTCCGGTGTGGGTCCACAGGGAAGACTCGTACATCGCCAGGCATCCCTACCGGTACCGGCACGAAAGGTCCCGTCTCATTTTCGCCCTGACCCACCGCAAGGGCCTTCCGGTGTTGACCAGCATGGCAAAAGCAGGTGCCTTCAAGGTCCAGGGCCTGGAGGACGTCCGGCATTTTCCCGGCACCGGCGCACTCCCGGTTCCGGGCAGCCCGGAGATCGTGTTCTCACCCGGGCATACCAGCGGCCACTGCGCCCTGTTCCTCCGCGAACGCGGCATCCTGTTCAGTGGGGACGCCCTGGTCACCCTGGATCCCTACACGCAGCGGAAAGGCCCGCGGATCGTGGCCGGGGCGGCCACAGCGGACAGCGTCTTGAACATCGCCTCGCTGAAGCAGCTCGCCGCTACCAAGGCACAGCTTGTCCTGCCCGGACACGGCGAACCTTGGGAGGCCGGCATCGAATCCGCGGTTTCCATCGCCCGCGCAAACGGTCCGGCCTAGGCCCAGCAGGTGCTACTTCTTCCCCGCCTTCAGGTCCGACACGACCTTGGCGATCCGCCGGGCCCGCGTCTCCTCCGACTTGGCATCGCCAATCGGCTCGACATAGCGCCGCTGCGCGCTGTAGTTGAGGGTTGCATAGAACGCCTTCGCGTCCGGTTCGGCGTCGAGGGCTGCGGCAAGGTCGCCGGGAACCTCGATGACGCGTGGCCGGGTATCGACTTCGAGGTCAACTTCCAGTGTGTCCCCGGCAGAAACGCCGGTCAGCTCCCGGTTGGCCGCACTGACTCCCACCATGTACTTGCCGCCCATGACAGCGATACTGCTGCGATAACTCTTGCCGTTCATGGTCACCACCACCGGGGGCCGCTTGCCCGCACCCAGCCCAGTGACCACATCTTCGGGAACCTCAATGCCGGCCTTGTTACCCTCGCCCTGAATTGTCGTGGTGAATTTCATGAGCCAAGTATGCAGGGCGGACCGGCACCAGCGGCACCATGGACGCACCCGTGACGCAGGACTACGGTCAGTATCAACGCCCACAACCCAAGGAGAAAGCCATGGACAACCAGGACATCCTCGAACGCATCCAGTCGCTTGTCGAGGAGGAGCACCGGCTCCGTGACGCCGATACCAGCACTGAGGCCGGCGACGACAACACGGCACGGCTCGCCCAACTGGAGGCCCAGCTGGACCAGTGCTGGGACCTGTTGCGCCAGCGCCGCGCCAAGAGGGACGCCGGCGCCAATCCGGACGAGGCCGAAGCCCGCCCCGTCAGCGAAGTGGAGGGCTACCGCCAGTAAAGGCTACGCCCCTTCAAGCACCTGGCTGGTGGCCCAGGCAACATACTTTCCGGCGTTGGCCACGGCGTCGGCCACATCAGGGACGCCGTCCTTGCGCTGGGCAACGTCCAGCAACTGGGCTGCGGCCACGATGCCGTGCTTGGCCAAATCCTCCGGGGTGACCGTGATGCGGCCGGCGACAGCCACCACGGGGATGCCGTGAACGCTGGCGGCATCGGCCAGCGCGATGGGCGCCTTGCCGGTGAGCGACTGCTCATCCATGGAGCCCTCGCCCGTGATCACGAGATCGGCCTCACCCAGGTGCTTGGCCAGTCCGGTCAGCCCTGCCACCAAGGCAAAGCCGCCTTCCAGTGCCGAATCCGTGTAAGCAAGGAACGACGCCGGGAACCCGCCTGCCGCTCCGGCTCCCGGGACGTTGACGTCACGGCCCGTGGCTTCCCGAAGGAGCGAGGCCCAGTTGCGGAGACCGGCGTCGAGCTTCTCAACCGCGTCACCATCTGCCCCCTTCTGGGGACCGAAGACATGCGCCGCGCCTTCCGGCCCATACAGCGGATTTTGGACATCGACGGCGATCCGGAACTTCACGCTGGACAGTCGCGGATCCAGCCCTGAGGCATCCACGGAAACGACGTCGGCCAGGGCACCTCCGCCGAGGGGAACCACATTCCCGGCAGCATCCAGGGGCCTGAGCCCCAGTGCACGCAAGGCACCGCTCCCGCCGTCTGTCATCGCCGAACCGCCCAGCCCGAGCACGATCTCGGTGGCGCCGGCGTCCAGAGCGGCGGCAATCAGCTGCCCGCAGCCGTAGCTGTGTGCGCGGAGGCTGTTCTCCGGCGTCGGCTCCATGAAGGCGAGGCCGGATGCCTGGGCTGTTTCAATGACGGCAGTTCCTCCACCAAACGCGTCCTTGCGGATGGCCCATGAGGCACCGACGGGCTTGACGATCGGACCCACAACGGCGTTGTTGTGTTCCTCGTAGCCCGCAGCGAGTGCCGCATCGAGGGTTCCTTCCCCGCCGTCGGCGACGGGAAACTGGGTGGTCACGGCGTCCGGATAAACACGGAGGGCGCCCTCGGCCATGGCTGACGCGGCTTCGGCGGCGGTCAGTGATCCCTTGAACTTGTCAGGGGCAATGAGAATACGCATGGTCTACATCTTGCCAGCAATTCCCTGGAAAGCGCTTGCCGCGCGCGTAATGTCCGCGTTGTGGGATGTCGTGGGCGACCCGCCAGGGAGGTACTCAGCCGTTCAAGACCCGGACCGGAGCACCGGACAACCAGGCCTTCACGTCCTCGAACGCTCCGCCATAAAACTGCCGGTAACTTTCGTGGGTTACATAGCCCACGTGCGGCGACAGCACGGTCCGTGGCGCGTGCACCAGGGCGTGACCGGCCGGGAGCGGCTCTTCATCGAAAACGTCCAGGGCCGCTCCGCGGATCCATCCCTCTTCCAACGCCCGGATCAACGCCGCCTCGTCCACCAGGGGACCGCGCGCCGTGTTAACCAGCAAGCCCTCCGGCCCCAGCAGCTGCAGTTCCGCGGCACCAACGATCCCTTCCGTCCGCTCAGACAAGCGCAGATGCAGGGTGACAATGTCCGACTCTCTGAACAGCTCCTCCTTGCTGACGTTCCGGGCACCCGAAGCAGCAGCAGCTTCCTCCGTCAGATTCTGGCTCCACGCCAGGACGTCCATCCCGAAAGCCCTGGCGTACCCGGCAATGCGCTTGCCGATCTTGCCGAGGCCCACGATCCCGAGCGTCTTGCCCGCCAGTTCAAATCCGACGCCGGTCTGCCACCCGCCTGCCCGCAGCGAGTTCTCTTCCACCGTCAGGTTCCTCGCGAACGCCAGCAGGAGCGCCCAGGTCAGCTCGGGGGCCGCGGCAGGGGAACCCGCAGTTCCGGCCACCACGATGCCGCGCTCGGTGGCGGCCGCAAGGTCAATCGAGGCGTTCGCCATTCCGGTGGTGACCAGGAGCTGCAGGTTGGGCAATGCTTCCAGGACGTGGCGGGGAAAGCGCGTACGTTCACGCATGGCGACGACGATATCGAACGGCTCCAGCGCTGCCACCGCCTGCTCTTCGGAGACAAAAGGCGCACTGAAGACCGTGACCTTCACGCCGTCGTCGAGCAGTTCCTCCCACGGCGCGTAGTCGCCGGAGACCTGCTGGTAATCATCAAGGATGGCCAAACGGTACTGGGTCATGGACGCTCTCCTCGCGGCGACGGTTGGTACACACACCATCTCACGGCAGCAAACCCTCGCGTCATCAACGGAAAGATTCTAACGTTGTAAAGATGAACCAATCCCGTTCCGAAGGAGTTATCTTGACCGAGCCCAAGACGAACCCGTCCCTTCCCAAGCCCGAACATCCGCGGCCGCAACTTTTCCGGGAGAACTGGCTCAACCTCAACGGCACCTGGGGTTTTGAGATCGACGCCGGGGACTCCGGCCTGGAACGGGGACTCCGGACGCGTGGGCTCACAGGAGAAATCCTTGTTCCCTTCGCCCCCGAATCCGTGCTGTCAGGCGTGGAGCACGTCGACTTCATGGAAGCAGTCTGGTACCGGCGGACAGTCACTGTTCCCCAGGAGTGGTCGGGACTGAAACCACTCCTGCATTTCGGCGCGGTGGACCACGACGCCACAGTCTGGGTCAACGGTGTTGAGGTTGCCCGGCACCGCGGCGGCTTCACGCCGTTCACCGCCGACCTCAGCGATGCCGTGGAGCCCGGCGCCGAAGCCGTCATCGTGGTGCGTGCCCGCGACTCCCGGCACGAAATGCAGGCGCGCGGCAAGCAAGCCACCTGGTACAACAACACGCACTGCCAGTACACCCGCACCACAGGAATCTGGCAGACGGTCTGGCTCGAGGCAGTGCCGGAGGTCCACATCAAGCGACTTCGGATGACGCCCAACCTGGCAGATTCCAGCCTGACCATCGAGATTCCGCTGTCGCAGAACCGCGCTGGTTACACAGTGACCGCCACCCTCAGCAGCAACGGCACAGAGGTGGCAGTGGCCCAGGCGCGGGCAGACCTTGACCTTTCCCCTTCCCTGCGGCTCGGCATCCCTGGGGATTCCCTGCGTCCCTGGTCACCGGAGGATCCGTTCCTTTACGACCTCGAGGTCCGCATCAGCGACCCGGACGGCCGTGTGGTGGACCAGGTCAGCAGCTACGCCGCTGTCCGCTCCGTAGCCTTGGATGGCAAGGTGGTGCGCATTAATGGGAAGGCGGTCTTCCAGCGGCTGGTCCTGGACCAGGGGTACTGGCCGGAGTCGCTGATGACCTCCCCGGACGACGCCGCCCTGGTCAAGGACATCGAGTTGGCCATGCAGGCCGGCTTCAACGGTGCCCGGCTGCACCAGAAGGTCTTCGAAGAGCGCTTCCTCTACCATGCAGACCGGCTCGGCTACTTCGTGTGGGGTGAGTTCGGGGACTGGGGTGTCTCCGGCGGCGGCACTGTCGGCCACAACCAGAAGCCCACCGCCAGCTTCGTGGCGCAATGGCTGGAGGTCCTCCAGCGCGACTACAACCACCCCAGCATCATCGGCTGGTGCCCGCTCAACGAGACCCACCAGCACCTCCACGATCGGATCACCGTCCTGGACGATGTCACCCACGCCATGTTCCTGGCCACCAAGCTCGCCGACCCCACGCGCCCCGTGATTGACTCCTCCGGCTACTCGCACCGGGTCCGGGAAACCGACATCTACGACTCCCACTCCTACGAGCAGGACCCGGTCAAGTTCAAGCTGCAGCAGGAAGGCCTCGCCGAAGGCAAACCCTTCCTCAACCGCGGACACGACGCCGTGGACTACTCCGTCCCCTACAACGGCCAGCCCTTCTTCGTCTCGGAGTTCGGCGGGATCTGGTGGAACGAGGCGGAGGCGAGGCAGGCCGCGGAAGCCGCGGGCACCGACGTCGAAAGCTCCTGGGGCTACGGCCAGCGGGTGGCCAGTGAGGAAGAGTTCTACGAACGGTTCGAAGGCCTCTGCGCGGTCCTGCTGGAGAACCCGGACATGTTTGGCTACTGCTACACGCAGCTGACGGACGTCTTCCAGGAGAAGAACGGCATCTACAACTTCGACCGGACCTCCAAGCTGGACCTTGCCAGGATCAGGGCCATCCAGGAGCGCCAGGCTGCGATCGAACGCGGCTAAGCTGCCAGCCGCTTACGCGCAGATGCCCGACGGCGGTACGCACCGCCGTCGGGCATCAAGCCTTGCTTGCCGCTAGCTTCCCGCAGGTACTTCCGGTCCTGTTGGCCAGCGCAGCAAGGCTGCCACGTTGACGCCATCAGGAAGCGCGCCTGAGGGAACCAGCTGAACCCGGGCATCGGTCAGAGCGGCAGCGCGCAACAGTGCTCCCGGAGCGGACACCTTGCCCACAACGTCCGCCGCCAACGACTCGGCCTCGGATGTTGCCACCCACGGCTCGGCACTTAAGGCCAGCAGGGTGTGATCGGCGAGCGCAGTGTCGTCGAGAATCAAATCGTCAACCTGGGCCTGCTGCAGCGCGTGAACCACGGAGCCCAGACCGGTGGCAGACTGCGGGTTGGCCTGGCCCTCCTGCTCGGCCAGCCGGTCCATGAGTTGCCGCTGTTCCTCGGCCCACTGCCGGGCAACCAGGGAGTTGACCTCGTCATCGAACTTTTCGCGGTCCGATCCTGCGGCGAGGGTGTGCGACTCAATGGTCGAAAGAACGGCTTTCGAGGCCTCTGCGAGCTGATCGGCCACCAACTGGCGGGCTCGGATGTCACCGGAGAGGATCACCAACCTGGCTTGGCGTTCCCGCACCAACTTGTCGACTTCCTCAGCCACCTGGTCGGCATTGCGACGCCAGACTTCTTCCGTGTGGCGCTGATAGCGGCCTTGTGACCAGCCGCCCACTGGCACCTTCTTGATGGAGTCGTCGTCGCCTTGGACGTGCTGGCTCGCCTCGACATCGGGAGCTCCGGCCTTGTAAAGGCGGATCTCACCCTCGTCACGGCTGGCCTCCACAACAACGTATGCGAAACCGTCGGGGTGGTGCTTCAACAGCGGCAGGAGATCCGGAACCTCGTCCATGGAGACCCGTTCGGGAACAACCAGCGCACCCGGAAGCACCTCGTTGAGCACCACTTCGCCGTTGCGCACCAGAACAAAACGGCTGACAGGCGACGGCTCTCCCTTGGCAGGTTGGATCGCTCCCTCCATGGCGTTGAGATCCTCCTTCGAGGCGCCCAAGCCTTCAAGAGTGTTCCGGACGTTGTCCGGCTGCACCTCCGCATTTTCCAGGCCATCCACGGTGCCTGTGCTCGCGTCGACGTAGGCAACGCACCAAGGTCCGGGCTCACGATAGAGGCCGGAGTACTTGGATAAGTTGTCAGTCATCCAGCCCACCCCCGGCTTCGCCTTTGCCGGCTCCAGGGTTCAGCGCGTCCTGGACTTCCTGGGGGTCTGTCTCGTCCGGGAAGGGTTCGGTCTCACGGCCTTCCTCGACGTGGGCGGGCTTGGTTCCCCGCACGATCCCCTCCGCCTCATGCTTCATCTGGTCGTCCAGTTCCGAGCCGTGCTTGGTATTTCCTCGTTCAGCCACGACACTCCTCCTTTTCACTTCGATGTTCCTGATATCGATTCGCGATCAGCGTTTGACGAGCTTGAAGAAGGTGCTGTCCTCGCCGCTCGCCTTCTTTGCCTGGTAGAGGAAGGCGAGTTTGCTCTCATCGAACTTCTCGAACCATTCGTCCCAGCTGATGTGCTCCAGGCTGTCTTCACCCGCACCGCCGGGGAAGTCGATGCGCAGGATGCCTGGATCATTTTTGTCGCCGGTTTTCTTGACGCTTGCCGGCTTGCCGTCGTTGCTTTCAACCCACTTGCGGATCTCGTCGTGGTCCGTGGTGGTGTGTGATTCCGAAGCCAAGGCGTGTTCCTTCCCTTCCCGATCGCCGGACACAGGTGCGGACACTGCTGCCGGCGAAGAATTATCCGGACACTTTCGACCCTAGCCCGGATCGGGTGGAAATAGAAAGGGTACTGACTATTTAACCCCGCCGAGTTGGCATTTAATGACAATGTTTGAGGCTGGGACTGTCGTTAAATGCCAACTCGCGGGGGGATCAGACCCACTCGCCTCGACGAACCAGCACTTCCTTGAGCAGATCCAGCCGGTCGGAGACAAGGCCGTCCACGCCCAGGTCCAGAAGCCGTTCCATCTCTGCGGGCTCGTTGATGGTCCACACATGCACCTGGAGGCCCGCTTTGTGGGCGCGGCGGACAAACCCGGAGGTCACCACAGGGAACCTGCCGTAGCGGGCAGGCACTTGGAAAACGTCGACGCCGGCAAGCAGCTTCCGGGTCAGCGCTGCGGGAAGGACCGGGCCAAGGAAAACGAACACGGCGGTCAGCGTGCTTCCGGCGGACGTGGCAACGCGCCGGCCGAGCCGCCGCAGCACAGCCCGGCGCCTGCGGTCCGAGAAGCTCGTGACCAGCACCCTGTCATGGATACCGTGCTTCCCGATGGCCTCGGCTACGGGCACCACCGAGTTCCAGTCCTTCACGTCCAGGTTCAAGCGCCCTTGCGGAAATGCAGCCACCAGCTCATCGAAGGTCGGCACGGGTTCCAGCCCCTTGATCCTGGCCTTGGCAACGTCCTCGGCCGTCAGCTCCGAGATCCGCCCGGCAGAATCGGTGACCCGGTCCAAGGATTCATCATGGAAAACGAGCAACACCCCATCAGAGGTGGTGTGGACGTCAGTTTCAAGGTGCACCGTCCCCAGCTCCACCGCAGCCCGAAACGCAGCCATCGAATTCTCCAGGCCATCCAGCGAGAACCCGCGGTGGGCGAAGGCCAGCGGGCCAACTGTGCCGTCTTTGCGGAGGAAGTATGGGAGCACCACACCGGTAGCGTATCGGAGCCGCACTCCCGGAGGGTCGCTCAGGAATCCTGCGGCACGATCGCCACGCCATCGCTGACGTGCACCAGCGTCCGGCCGCGACCGCCGTCGAGCTCCACCCAAACGGCAGTGGCGTCACCGGTGACGTCGTCCACCACGCCGTGCTCGGCGAAACCGGGAGCCAGCGTCAGGCTGACGCGGTCGCCCCGGCGCAGAGACCGCCAGTGGTGGTCCGGTTCGACGCGCCGCAGCGGCGCGTTGGTGAAGTCGTTGATCCGACGCTTTGCCATGGTTCCTCCTGCTGATCGAATGAGTCACAGAACACGATGCGAACGGGTCCGTGGCTGGAAGCCTACGTTTGCCAGTTGAACGCCGGTTGTATGGAAGCCGGGAGCCAGGTGACAGTTGCGGGACTGGCAAACTAAGGGCATGACTGTGTTGATTGCCGGCTGCGGCGACCTTGGAACCGAAGCCGGCCTGCGTTTTGTGGCGGCCGGTCATGACGTGATCGGGCTGCGGCGCTCTCCTGGCAAGCTCCCTGCCGCCATCCTCGGGATTGCAGCGGACCTGTCGAAGGGGGTTCCGGAGCTGCCTGGCGACGTGGACACGGTGGTGGTCTCGCTTGCCGCGGATGCGTCGACGGAGGAGGCGTACCGCGCAGCGTACGTGGACGGCCTGCAGAACGTGCTGGACGCCGTGGCGCGGCAGGACAACGGACCCCGGCGGATTATCTTTGTCTCCTCCACCGCCGTGTATGCGGACGCGGGCGGTGCCGTGGTGGACGAATCAACGCCCACCGAGCCCACGCGGTTCAGCGGAAAGATCCTGCTCGAAGCGGAGGACCTGTTGTTCGCGCGGGCACGTGAGGCCGGCTTCACCGCGGTGGCTCTGCGGTTGGGCGGCATTTACGGCCCGGGGCGGACCAGGCTGATCGACCAGGTCCGTTCGGGCAAGGCCGTCATCCCCGACCAGCCCAAGCACACCAACCGCATCCATCGGGACGACGCAGCCGCCGCGATCGTCCATCTGGCCACCATGGCCCAGGACCCCGAACCCGTATATGTTGGCGTGGATGACGAATCGGCTGAGTTGGGCGATGTCCTGAGGTTCCTCGCCGGGGAGCTGCGGCTTCCGGAACCGCAGGTGGGGCGGACGTCCGACGGCGGTGCAGGCGACAAGCGCTGTTCCAACCGGCGGCTCCGGTCCACCGGATTCACCTTCACCTACCCCAGCTACAAGGAGGGCTACCGGGCCATCCTGGCCGGGGAAGGCGCGCGGCACCCGTGATGGCGGGTCCGCGCTTGCGGACCTGGCTTAGACCTTCTGTTCCGTCAGCTTCGCTTCAAGGATCTGAGCCACGCCGTCGTCGTCGAAATGCGGCGCCTGCCGGCCCGCGGCAAGAATCGCCTCCGGGTGGCCGCTGGCCATCGCGTAGCCGTGGCCGGCCCAGCGCAGCATCTCAATGTCATTGGGCATGTCGCCGAAAGCCACCACGTCCGCGGCGCTGATGCCCAGCGATTCGGCGTAGGTGGCCAAGGTAACGGCTTTGTTGATCCCCGGCACGGACATCTCCAGCATGGCGGTCCGCGGCGCTGAGTGCGTGGTGGCCACCAAATGGGCCACGGCAGGTTGGACCTCAGCCAGGAACTCGTCCGGGGTGCCTTTTCGCGTAATGGCCAGGAACTTCACGACGGCGTCTTCCGCAGTCAACGTCCGGTCCAGCGGTGCGGGGGTGAACTCTGCGAGGAGCTCGCTGGTTTCGTTTTCGATGAAGCCGGGCTCGAGGTGGAATCCGGTCAGCGTTTCGGCCGCAAAGAGGGCGTCTGGACGGATCTTCTTGATGATGCGGCGCGCCTCGAACAGCGAGTCCAGGTCCAGCTCGGTAGACGACAGCGGCTTCTCCGTGGCCAGGTCCCACACCACGGCACCGTTTGAACAGATGACGATCCCGCTGTGACCCAGCTGCTCCTGCAACGGGTACAACCAGCGGGGCGGGCGGCCGGTGACGAACACAAGCTCCACTCCGGCGTCGCGGCAGTCCTGGAACGCCTTGATGGTCCTGGCGCTGATTTTTCCGTCATGGCCAAGGATGGTGCCGTCAATGTCACTTGCTACGAGCCGCATCATGTCAGTTTACGTGGGCGTTGGGCGGGCAAGGCCTCTGCAAGTGATAGCAGGTTCCGGAAAACACCACATAGTGTGGGTTCATGAGTGAGAAGACCAGGGAAGAGCACAGCACAAGGGGCGCATACGTAACCGGCGGCGAGTTCAACCGCGACACCAACTACATCGAAGACCGCATCACCCGCTCCGGACAGCCCGGACCGAACGGCGAACCGGGGTGGCCCGTGGAACCCGGGCGTTACAGGCTAATCGCCGCCCGGGCCTGCCCGTGGGCCAACCGTACCGTGATCGTCCGCAGGCTGTTGGGCCTTGAGGACGTCATCAGCCTCGGCCAGCCCGGACCCACCCACGACGCACGCTCCTGGACTTTCGACCTCGACCCGGACGGCAGGGATCCGGTCCTGGGCATCGAACGGTTGCAGGAAGCCTTCTTCAAGCGCTTCCCTGACTACCCGCGCGGCATCACGGTTCCGGCAATCGTGGATGTTCCCAGCGGGGCCGTGGTCACCAACAACTTCCCGCAGATCACGCTGGACTTCTCCACTGAGTGGACCGAATTCCACAGGCCCGGGGCGCCGGACCTGTATCCGGAACACCTGCGCCAGGAAATCGATGAGGTGAACAAGCGCGTCTTCACGGAGGTCAACAACGGGGTGTACCGCTGTGGTTTTGCCGGCTCCCAGGAGGCCTACGACGCCGCGTACCACCGGCTGTGGACCGCCATGGATTGGCTGGAAGAACGCCTGTCCAACCAGCGCTACCTGGTGGGCGACACCATCACAGAGGCCGACGTGCGGCTCTTCACCACTCTTGCCCGCTTCGACGCGGTCTATCACGGGCATTTCAAGTGCAATCGCAACAAGCTTGCGGAGATGCCCGCCCTGTGGGCCTATGCCCGGGACTTGTTCCAGACCCCCGGTTTCGGCGACACGATCGACTTCGTGCAGATCAAGCAGCACTACTACATCGTGCATGAGGACATCAATCCCACCCGGATCGTCCCGGCCGGCCCGGACCTCTCGGGCTGGCTGACCCCGCACGGACGGGAATCCCTGGGCGGAAGGCCGTTCGGCGAGGGCACTCCGCCGGGTCCGGTGAAAGCAGGCGAGGAAGTCACGGCCGGCCACGGAGCCGGGTAGCCCTCTAGGACGGACCGTGGTTAAGTTCCGCGCGGGTGGGCGGGTTTGCCCCGGCGCGGGACACGGTGACCGCTGCTGCCTTTGCGGCGTGTTCCATGATCGCGGCCAGGGTCTCGGCCGGCATGGCGCGCAGTTCGTCACGGTTTTGCGCGCCCACCAGGCCCCGGTCCACCAGGGCGGACAGTAGTCCTGCCATGAACGAATCCCCGGCACCCACGGTATCCACCACGTCCACCGACGGCGCAGGGACTTGCGTCTCCCCCGCCGCTGTGATGCCCCACGGCCCCCGTGCACCCCGCGTCACCACCACCATCGCAGGGCCTTCCGTCCCGCCCAGCGACAGCCAGCGCCGGGCCGACTCCAGGGGATCAACCTCCGGATACAGGAACGCCAGGTCCTCATCCGAGGCCTTGACGATGTCCGCCAGCGCGACGAACCTTTCGGCCTGCGTCCGCGCATGGTCGCGGTCCGCGATGAGGCTGGGGCGGCAATTGGGATCGAAGCTGATGGTGCTGTTCGGATGGGCATGCTCGACGGCGGCAAGCACCGCTGCGGCGCCCGGCTCCAAGGCCGTGGCAACCGACCCTGTGTGCAGCAGGGTGCCTCCCTGCAGCATGAGGGGCAACCGTTGGCCCAGGTCAGGCAGCTCCCAGGTGAGGTCGAACGTGTAGGTGGCGGCGCCGTCGTCGTCAATCAACGCAGTGGCCACGCTGGTTGGCTTGCTGTCCGGCGGAAGCGGAACCATGACCGAGCTGGAACGCAGGTGCGCCGCCACCGAATCTCCGTAGGCGTCCTGTCCGTAGCGGCCGATGAACTGCACCGGGTGGTCCAGCCGCGCCAAACCGACCGCAACGTTCAGCGGACTGCCGCCGACATGTGCCTCGATACCGCTGGGGCGTTGAACGACATCGACAAGGGCTTCACCAATCACAGTCAGCATGGGTCAACTCTGCCAGAGGCGTCCTGACTGGACCAGCGGTCAGGACAGCAACCGCTGCACCAGTTCCCGGCACTTCTTATAGGCCACGGCCTTGGGATCGATCAGGTCGAAGTGGTCACCGGGAACGCGAAGCAGCTGGGCAGCGCCGCCGGATGCGTTGCTCGCAGCGACATAGGCCTCTGACTGGCTGGCCGGAACGTCCTCGTCTTCGGTGGCGTGCACGGCGAAAACGGGAATTTCCAAGGGCAACGACGTCATGGGGTCGGCGTACTTGTGGCGCTTGGGGTAGCGGCCTGAATCGCCGCCCATCAGGTTGCAGACCGCGCCGTTGCTGAGGTTGAGGCGCTCTGCCGCGGCGAGGTTCAGCAGCCCGGACTGGCTGACCACGCCGGTGAGCCGCACGGCCTTTTCTTCCGGTCCCCGCACCAGCTGCCTGTCGGCGTCGGGCGTTCCAAGGGACGAGAGGCGGTGCCGTCCGGCCGCCCACACGGCCAGATGGCCGCCGGCAGAGTGGCCCAGGGCCACCACCTTGCCCAGCTGGAGGTCATGGTTGCCGGCGATCTCGGACAGATGGTCGATGCCGGCCAGGATGTCTTCGAAAGTATGGGGCCAGCCGCCGCCGTTTCCCGCCCTGCGGTATTCGAGGTTCCAGGCGGTGATGCCGTGCGCTGCGAGGTCCCGGGCAAGGGGCTCACCCAGCTCTGCGCCGTACTGCGAGCGCCAATAGCCGCCATGGATCACCACGGCCACGCCGCCTGCGATCGTCGACGGACCGCGATGGTTTCCGTTGCTTGGTTCAGGTATGAAGAGTTCGCCCCACTGACTGGGGTGTTCGCCGTAGCTGTACTTGTGCCGCAACATTGCGCCCTCCTTTGTACCGAGCCTATCGCGAGGATTCGGAACTTTGGGTAGATACACCCCGACGGCGGGTGGCCGGGCCCAGTGTCGGGGCTGCGCCGTAAGCTGGGGGCATGGCAAGCAATTGGGACAGGCTGGACCCTGAACAGCGGGAGGCCGTACAGGCAAACGTGGAGCTTTACGAGCGCGTGCGCCCCTCGTTGAAGCGGATTACACGCGATGTCCTGCTGACCCTTCGCGGCATCTTGAAGGAAGCCGAGGTCACGCCGTTGTTCGTCACGGGGCGGACCAAAACCGTGGAATCGTTCCGCGAGAAGATCTCCCGGACGGATGACCCGCTGGAGCCCGGGGGCCCGCGGGTCCTGAAGTTCCCGGACCCGTTCCGGACGCTGAACGACATGGTGGGCATCCGTGTCATCACCAAGTTGCCGGCGGACAATGCGGCAGTTGCCAACATCATCAAGCGCCAGCGGCACCTCTTTGATTGCCGCGGGGACCGTGAGAAGGACATTGGCTCCATTGAATCCGGGACGTACGGATACTCGAGCCGGCACTTGATCCTGCGGACCCTCCAGAACGAGACCGTCAAGGAGTACCAGCAGGTCTTCAACCCGGACCTTCCGGCCAACGGCAGCTACTTTTTCGAATGCCAGATCCGTACGGTCTTCGCCCACGCCTGGAGCGAGATCGAGCACGATATCCGTTTCAAGGCTGACGATCCCCGCGCGTGGACTCCGCAGTTCGACAGGCAGTTCACGGCCACGGCGGCAATGCTTGAAACGGTGGAGAGTGCCTTCGCTGACCTTCACGAGCGGTATGAGGAAGTCCGCGGGTTCTGGGACCTGGAGGGCGAGGGCGCTTCGCCCCTGACCCCCAACCGTGTGCGCGACGTCTGGCGTACCCTCCTGCCCCACGTTGACCGTAAAGTGGATGACGACTGGGGATGGGCGGCCGAACTCCTGGCAGCCCACGGACTGACCAAGACCGTGGAACTTGCCGGACTGCTCAGCGCCAACCGGATCACCGAGGTCCGCAAGGCACTGGACCACCGCTACTCCCCCGGCCCGGACCGCCTCCTGGACGACCTCCTGCTGTGGCAGTACGGAACCGAACACATCGATCTCACCGCTGAGGCGCCCGACGTCGTTCCGCACCCGCGGCGCGACAGTCTCCTGCGGCGTCTGAAGCAGATTGAGCGTTACCGCCAGACTGCACTTTAAGGACCCATGACCCCCGAGCAACTCATGTCACTGCGGGCGACCTTCCGCTCGCCCCGCCGCCTTCTGACGGAATCCCTGGCAGGACTCGTGGTGGCCCTGGCGCTCATCCCCGAGGCCATCGCGTTCTCGGTGATCGCCGGAGTGGATCCGCGGATCGGGTTGTTCGCTTCCTTCACCATGGGAGTGGTCACGGCCCTGGTGGGTGGGCGTCCCGCCATGATTTCCGCGGCCACAGGTGCCGTGGCCCTGGTGATCGCACCGGTCATGAAAGAGCACGGCCTCGACTACCTGATCGCCACCATTATCCTCGCCGGCGTTTTCCAGATCATTCTCGCGGTCCTCGGGGTCACCCGGCTCATGAGGTTCATTCCCCGTTCGGTCATGATCGGATTCGTCAATGCGCTGGCCATCCTGGTGTTCATGTCCCAGATGCCGGAGCTCTTCAACGTGCCCTGGATGGTCTATCCCCTCGTTGCCGTGGGCTTGGCCATGGTGTTCCTCCTGCCGCGCTTGACCAAGGCCGTTCCGGCTCCGTTGGTGGCAATTGTGCTCATCACGCTGGTGACGGCACTGGGTGGCATAGATGTTCCCACCGTGAGCGACAAGGGCGAGCTCCCGGACAGCCTGCCCGGGTTCTTCCTGCCCAACGTGCCGCTGAACCTGGAGACGTTCCGGATCATCGCACCCTTCGCCTTGTCCATGGCCCTCGTGGGGCTGTTGGAGTCCCTCATGACTGCCAAGCTGGTGGATGACATCACGGACACTCGTTCCAACAAGACCCGGGTCTCCTGGGGTCAGGGTGCGGCGAACATCATCACGGGGTTCCTGGGCGGTCTGGGCGGTTGCGCAGTGATCGGCCAGACCATGATCAACGTCAAGGGCTCGGGTGCGCGGAGCCGCCTCTCCACGTTCCTGGCCGGTGTCTTCCTGCTGATCCTCGTGGTGGCCCTCGGCGACATCGTGGGCATGATTCCCATGGCAGCCCTGGTGGCCGTGATGATCTTCGTTTCGCTCATAACCTTCGACTGGCACTCCATCCGCCCCTCCACGCTTCGGCGGTTGCCAAAGTCCGAGACCGCCGTCATGCTCCTGACTGTTGCCGCTGTGGTGGCGACGCACAACCTGGCGGTGGGTGTCGGCGTCGGGGTTTTGGCCGCAATGGTGCTGTTCGCCCGCCGGGTAGCCCACTTCGCCACCGTGGAGCGCACTGAACTGAAGCTCAATGGGGAGACGGTAGCTACCTACGTTGTGGATGGAGAGCTTTTCTTCGCTTCCTCCAACGATCTTTACACCCAGTTCGATTACGCAAAGGATTCCTCGGAAGGCATAGATCGTGTGGTGATCGACCTCCATGCCTCGCATCTGTGGGACGCGTCAACTATCGCCGTCTTGGACTCCGTGACGGAAAAGTACCGGAACCACGGGCGAGAGGTGGAGCTCATCGGGCTGAACGAGGCGAGCATCAGGATGCGCGAGCGCCTGGCCGGCAAACTGAACCCCTGACCCCAACCCCACCCAACCCAACCCCCACCCAACTAGGTCGCATTTGTGCGCGTTTTGAGCGTTCTAAACGCGCACAAATGCGACCCAGTTGGGTGCTGGGGATGACGGATGTCTGACATATACCGCCGGACGGATGTAACGAAAGTAGTTCCGTTTGAGGCCCGGGTGTCAGCATGGATAAATGCTTGAGGCAACAAAATCCACCACGGCAATCCCTGAAAACCCTGCGCTTGCGGCCGAGGCGCGGATTGCGCGCATCGCCGTCACCGCTTTCCCGATTTTGGTGGTCATCGCCGGCGTCCTCGGATTCCTCCTGTCGGATCTGTTCAAACCTCTTGGCGTCAGCGTGCCGTACCTGCTGGGAGTCATCATGTTCTGCATGGGCCTCACGCTGACCCCGCCGGACTTTGCCTCGGTGGCCCGCCGCCCCTGGGCCGTGGCCCTGGGCATCGTGGCGCATTACGTGATCATGCCCGGCGCAGGCTGGCTGATCGCCGTCCTTCTGCAACTGCCGCCTGAGCTCGCCGTCGGCTTGATCCTGGTGGGCTGCGCTCCGTCCGGCACTGCCTCGAACGTGATGGCATTCCTGGCCAAGGGCGACGTGGCGCTGTCCGTAGCTGTGGCTTCGGTTTCCACGCTGATCGCACCGCTCGTCACTCCCGCACTGACGTTGCTCCTGGCCGGTTCCTTCCTCCACATCGACGCCGGGGCCATGGTGCTGGACATCGTGAAGACCGTCCTGCTCCCGGTCATCGCAGGCCTTCTTGCCCGGTTGTTCCTCTCCAAACTGGTGGCAAAGGTGCTTCCCGCGCTTCCGTGGGCATCCGCCGTCGTGATTTCACTGATTGTGGCGATCGTGGTGGCCGGCAGTGCCGGCAAGATCGTTGCCGCGGGCGGAATCGTGTTCCTGGCAGTTGTCCTGCACAACGGCTTCGGCCTGGGTCTCGGTTACCTCGCGGGCAAGCTCGGCCGCCTGGATGACAAGGCCCGCCGAGCCCTGGCATTCGAGGTTGGCATGCAGAACTCCGGCCTCGCCGCGACCCTTGCCACAGCGCACTTCAGCCCCCTCGCGGCCCTGCCTTCCGCAGTCTTCTCACTCTGGCACAACATTTCCGGCGCCATCGTGGCCGCTTGGTTGGCCCGCCGTCCGCTGAAAGGCTAGCCCAGCGTGGTTCCCCGGCGGTGCAGCTTCCATGCCGCCGGAACGCGGATCCCCTCCACCGGTGTGGCACCTGAAAGCCGGTCCAGCAGCATGCCTACCACGCGGTCAAAGATGGGCTCCGGCCCCACTGTTGTCAGGGCGGGATCGTATTGCTGCCCCTCGGTGGAATTCCCGACGCCAACAATCTGGATGTCCCCGGGAACCCGAAGGCCCAGGCGGAATGCCGCGCGGACAGCCTGCAAAGCCTCCATGTCGTCTGTGGCAAAAATGGCAGTGGGCCGGTCCGGAAGCTGCAGCAGCTCCAAGGCCGACTGGTAGGCAAGATCCGGGCGGTGCTGTGAGGTACGGACCAAGGATTCATCCAGGCCGATGCCTGCCGCCTCCAAGCCGGCAGCGTACGCCGCAAACCGGCTCTTCCGCCTGCCGGACGGCTCCGCCCTGCGGATGCAGGCAATCCTGCGGTGGGAGGCCGTGAGGAACTCCATGCACTCCTTGAGGCCGGCCTCCTGCTCCGGGGCCAGCACATCGAACCCCGCCGGCTCCATGGTGCCCGAGATGACCACTTGCGCCACCCCGCGGCGGGCCAACTCCGTCACGGTCGCATCCTCGGCGGTGGCTTCCGGGAAATAGCCGATGATCACGCCATCGGCTCCTCCGGACATCATGAACTTCCGCCAGTCGTCCCCCAGCAGGATCACGGGCTGGTACCCGTGGGTCGGCAGGATCCGTGCCGCGGCCGTCGCGAGTGCGCGGTCCCAGGGCCACTCCAGGTTGCCGATCGCAACAGCCACCACATCCGTCTTCCCGCGGCGCATACCCCGGGCTGCCTGGTTGGGGACGTAGCCCAGTTCCTTCACGGCAGCCAGCACCCGGTCCTGCGTCGGTTGGCTGATCCGGGTAGTCCCTCCATGCCGGCCGGACAACACATAGGACACTGTGGTCAGGGAGACGTTCGCAGCGGTCGCAACGTCCCGGATGGTGGGCTTGGATCCCTTGCTCACATGGTGCTCCTGCTGGTCGGCGGCTTTCCTGCACTCTATCGCCACCACGTGGGCACCTCTTGACGGCTCGTTTTGTGAACGCTCACACTGTTGGGACGCCTCGAAGACCATAGGGAAAGATCACGTCATGAAGAACTGGGCAGGAAACCTCGAGTACTCGTCTGCCGAAGTGCGCCGGCCACGCTCCGTGGCTGAACTGCAGGAACTGGTGGCCGCGGCTGCCAAAGTCAAAGCCATCGGCAGCCGCCACTCTTTCAACACCGTCGCGGATACGGACGGCACGCATATCCTGCTTGATGCCCTGCCACAGGACATCACCGTAAATCCGGACAAGGGAACGGTCCGGGTCAGCGGCGGAATCAGTTACGGCGCCTTGGGCCGGGCGGTCGAGGAACAAGGCTACGCGATCCACAACCTCGCCTCCCTCCCCCACATCTCCGTCGCCGGGGCCATCCAGACCGGCACGCACGGCAGTGGAGTGGACAATCCCTCCCTGGCAGCCGCCGTCGTCAGTATCGACCTGGTGCGGGCCTCCGGCGAACTTGTCACCATCACCCGTGGCGACCGCGATTTCCCGGCCAGCGTGGTGGGGATCGGCTCGCTGGGTATTGTGACAGCTCTGGAACTTGAGGTGCGCCCGAGCTTTCAGATGCGTCAGCGCGTATTGACCGGCCTGCCCTGGGAGCGGGCGCTGGCTTCCTTCCGGGAGATCGCATCGTGCGCGTACAGCGTCAGCTTCTTTACCGACTACACCGGTGACACCATCCCGCAGGTATGGCTGAAGGCACTGGACACGGAAGCCGCGCTGCCTGACCTGTTCGGCTCCACCGCTGCCAGCGTCGCCATGCACCCGCTGCCTGGAATGTCCGCGGAGAACTGCACTGGCCAGTTGGACGAGCCCGGCAAGTGGCTGGACAGACTGCCCCATTTCCGCCACGAGTTCACCCCCAGCAACGGTGAGGAACTCCAGAGCGAATTCCTCCTCCCCCTGGACGAAGCTCCTGCGGCCCTGGAGGCTGTCCGCGGTTTGGCGGACCGGATCGCCCCGTTGCTGTTCGTCTCGGAGATCCGCACCGTGGCGGCAGACGACTTCTGGCTCAGCCCGTTCTACCAGCAACAGAGCGTGGCCCTGCACTTCACGTGGAAACCCCTCCAGGCCGACGTGGAGAACGTGCTCCCCGAACTGGAGGCCGCCCTGGCACCCTTCGGAGCCCGCCCACACTGGGGCAAGCTCTTCACCCCGGAGCTGTACGACTTCGCGTCACTGTACCCGCGGTTCGAAGATTTCCGCGCCCTGGTCCGGGCCAATGATGCCAGTGGCAAGTTCCGCAACGCCCTTCTGGACACGGTGCTGGGCGTCGCGGTTCCGGCGGACAGCTAACGGACGTTAAGGCCCGACGGCGGACCTGTCACCTGCCGGGGCGGTGCGGTGTTTGGGTGCCGGCCCGCTTACTCGATGTGGGCCAGCACAGCACCCGCAGTGACCACGCCACCGGCCTGCGACAGCACCTCGGTGAGGGTTCCGCCGCGGTGGGCCGGCACTTGAGTCTCCATCTTCATGGCTTCGAGGACCACCAAAGGGTCTCCCTCTGCGACGTCGGCACCTGGTTCAACCAGCCACTTCACCACCGTCCCGGACATGCTCGAGACCAAAGCGGACTCGGCGGGTGAATGATCGGAGTGCGGCGCATCGGCTTGGGCAGAAACTGCGGGCAGCCCCTGTCCTGATCGGGCCCAGCCGTCCAGGAGGTCAGCCGGGAGTCCCAGGGCCAGACGCTTGCCGTCGACATCCACGGTGATGGTGCGGCGGGAACCGCTGGGAGCAACCGGGTTGTAGGCGGGATCGGCTGGGATCCGGTCTGCGAAGTCCGTTTCGATCCACCGGGTATGCACCGCGAGGCCTTCCGGGGAAGTGAAGTCGCGGGCTTCCAGGACAGCCTGGTGGAAGGGAAGCACGGTGGCCACGCCCTGGATCCTGAAGTCGGCCAAGGCGCGGCGTGCCCTGCGGATGGCCTGCTGGCGATCCGCCCCGGTGACGATCAGCTTGGCCAGCAGGGAATCGAACTGCGGAGCAACCGTCGAGCCGGCACGAACCCCGGTGTCCACGCGGATGCCCGGGCCGGAGGGGATGTCGAAAGCTGCAACGGTTCCGGGCGACGGCAGGAACCCCCGGCCAACGTCCTCGGCGTTGATGCGGAACTCAAAGGAATGGCCCTTCGGTTCCGGGTCCTCGGTGATGCTCAACGGCAAGCCGGCGGCGATGCGGAACTGCTCCTGCACCAGGTCTACCCCGGAGGTTTCTTCCGTGATGGGGTGCTCAACCTGGAGCCGTGTGTTGACCTCCAGGAATGCCACAGCGCCCGTGGCGGACACCAGGAACTCAACCGTTCCGGCTCCGTAGTAGCCGGCCTCACGGACGATTGCCTTGGCGGCGTCATGGATGCTGGTCCGCTGCTGCCCCGTGAGGAACGGTGCCGGGGCTTCTTCCACCAGCTTCTGATGACGCCGCTGCAACGAGCAATCCCGCGTGCCCACCACCACAACGTTGCCGTGCTTGTCGGCAATGATCTGGGCTTCCACGTGCCGGGGCCGGTCAAGATACTGCTCCACGAAGCATTCGCCACGTCCGAAAGCCACCACGGCTTCCCGCACAGCGGAGTCGAAAGCCTCCTCAACCTCGGCGAGCTCCCGCACCACTTTGAGCCCGCGTCCGCCACCGCCGAAAGCGGCTTTGATGGCCACAGGAAGACCATGCTGCTCGGCAAATACCCGGGCTTCGGCAGCAGAAGAAACCGGGCCGTCGCTGCCCGATACCAGTGGCGCACCGGCCCGGACGGCGATCTCCCTGGCCGTGATCTTGTTCCCCAGCTGGCGGATGGACTCCGGTGACGGGCCGATCCACTCCAGTCCGGCGTCGAGGACCGCTTGGGCGAAGTCCGCATTTTCAGACAGGAAACCATAGCCGGGGTGCACGGCATCAGCGCCGGAGCGCGCGGCAACTTCCAGGAGTTTGCCGACGTTCAGGTAGGTTTCGGCGGGGCTGTTGCCGCCAAGGCTGTAGGCCTCGTCGGCCGCGCCCACATGCATGGCATCGGCGTCGATATCCGCATACACAGCAACGGAGGCGATACCGGCATCATTGCAGGCTCGTGCTACCCGGACGGCGATTTCACCGCGGTTGGCAATCAGGACCTTGCGCATCAAAAACTCACTTCTTCGAGGAAATCGTGGGGGCAGGAGAGGCTTCCGGTACGGGACGGAACCGGATGCGGCCTCCGATGGGTACCTGTGCGGCACGGTCCAGATGCCCGTCGACCACCACGCCGATCACGGGATATCCACCGGTGATGGGATGGTCGGCCAGGAAGAGGACAGGCAAGCCCGCGGGCGGCATCTGAACCGCTCCGGCCATGGTCCCTTCACTGGGAAGTTCACCCTGCCGTGCCCGTTGCAGGGGTGTCCCGTCCAGGCGCATGCCCACCCGGTTGGATTGCGGGGTCACCAGCCATTCCTGGCTGTAGAGCGAATCGATCGCTGCTTGGTCGAACCAATCGGCCCGGGGACCAGGAACTACATCCAGGACGGTGACGTCCGTGCCTGGGAAATCCGGCTGCAACTCCGGGCTGCCCACCACAGTCGAGGCCGTGAGGCCGCCCGCTGGTACCTGGCTTCCGATGCGCAGGGGCGCCGGGCCGATCCCGGACATCGTGTCCGATGAACGGCTCCCCAAAACCTCAGGAACGTCCACCCCGCCCCGGATGGCCACGTAATTCCGGAAGCCGGAGTCGGGGGCGCCCAAAGACAGGACTTCCCCGTCGAGCAGCGCGAAAGGCGTGGCCATGGCAACGGTGCGGCCGGCACCTTGCCGGGCTCCGCCGTCGTGATCAACCCACGACGGCGGCTGGATGGTGAGCGTCGTCGGGGCACCGGTCACGGCAATCACCTGATCACCCACGGCCTCCACCACCAACCCGCCGTTGACGGTCTCGATGGCTGCCGCAGATGAAGGGTTTCCCACAAGCCGGTTGGCGCGGCGCAGGGAAGCCCTGTCCAGCGCACCGGCCGCTGACACACCCAGCGGACCGAAGCCCTTCCTTCCCAGGTCCTGGATAAGGCTCTGGGCTCCCGGGTTCAGGACGCGGAGGCCGGGGCCGTCGGACTCGCCGGCTTCGGGGGTCTTCGCCGCAGAGGGAGCAGTCACGACTTCGCGGACTGCACGGTACTGGACCCTGTCGCCCGGCCGGACCAGAGCAGGTTGTGGCCGGTCCAGGTCCCACATCCGGGCTCCGGTACGGCCGATCAACTGCCAGCCGCCGGGAGACTTCCGCGGGTACACGGCCGAGTACTGGCCTCCCAATGCCACCGAGCCTGCCGGAACCGCTGTGCGCGGGGAGGACCTGCGCGGGACGTCCAGGGCCTGGTTTTCGCCGACCATGTAGCCAAAGCCAGGAGCGAAGCCCGCGAAGGCCACGGTCCAGACCTGCCCGGTGTGGGCGGCCACCACGCCGTCCACACTGAGGCCGGTGAGTTCCGCGACATCGGCGAGGTCCTCGCCGTCGTACACGGTCTCAATAACAACCAGGCTGGAATCGGCGGCTTCGGGTGGCGTGAGTTCCACGTCCTGGAGCCGGGCACCGATGGCACGGGTGGCCGAGGCCGACTCGCCCACCACCATGACGGTCTCCGCTGCCGCCAGGACATCCACTTGTCCGGGCAGCGGCGACCGGTTCAGGAGATCCTGCAGGGCAAGGACTTCCTGGAGGTCGTCGAGTTCAACCAGCACCGCCCGGGTGCCCACAGGGCGAACGGAGCGGAGCTTCCTGGGTGCGGCGGTTTGCGTCACGGTGTCCATCATTGCCGAAACCGCCGCCTAGGCGCGCTGCTCCTGCAGGAGCAAAGCTTCCTCTTCGGGCTTGGGGTCACGGCCCATGAGCATGCCCACGATCGTGACGATGGCCGTGGCGAGGAGGTAAAGGGCAATGAGGTACCAGCCGCCGGAGGCCGCACCGTAAAGGGCAGTGAAGATGATCGGTGCCACGGCTCCGCCAATGACACCGGCCAACGTGTAGGCCAGGGAGCTGCCAGCGTACCGGAGGCGTGCAGGGAACTGTTCGGTGATGAATGCTGCCTGCGGACCGTACATGAAGGCGTGCAGGGCCAGGCCGATCACCACGCCGATGGTCAGCATGGCCACGGACTTCCCTTGGATCATGAGGAAGAACAGCGGAATGTAGGCAGCCGTGGCCGCAGCGGTGACGCCGTAGACGAGTCGGCGGTTGAAGCGGTCGGTCAGGGCACCGGCGGCCGGGATGAGGAACAGCTGGAACGCGGAACCGATGAGGATGGCCGCCAGGACGTTGCCTGTTGTCATGCCCAGTTCCTTGGTGGCGTACACCGCGACGAAGACGGTGAACAGTGCGTACAGGACATCAGGGCAAACGCGGGACAGGGCGGCGGAGACCAGCGCCTTGGGCTGGGTGGTGAAGACTTCCTTGATGGGTGCCTTGGGACGTTCACCGTGAGCCTGGATGGCCTTGAACACGGGCGTTTCCTCCAGCTTGAGCCGGATCAGCAGGCCGAACACCACCAGGAGGGCCGAGGCCAGGAAGGCCACACGCCAGCCCCAGGACAGGAAGGCATCGGTGGGGAGCGAGGCCGCGAGGATCGCGAGTACGCCGTTGGCCATCAGGTTGCCGGCGGGCGGGCCGATCTGGGCTGCGGAAGACCAGAATCCACGCTTGTTCGGATCGCCGAATTCGCTGGACAGCAGGACCGCGCCGCCCCATTCGCCACCAACACCGATGCCCTGCGCAAGGCGTAGCAGCACCAGGATGGTGGGTGCGGCAACGCCAATGACCGAGTAGTCGGGAAGCGCACCGATGAGGACTGTGGCCACGCCGATCAGCACCAGCGTGAAGACCAGCACGAACTTGCGCCCGATTTTGTCGCCCAACCGTCCGAAGACGACCCCACCGATGGGACGGGCCAGGTAGCCCACGGCGAAGGCTGAGAAGGACAGGAGGAGGCCAACGAATTCGTCGCCCGCCGGGAAGAAGATCTTGGGGAAGACCAGGGCGGAGGCCACGGAATAGATGGCGAAGTCGTAGTACTCCAGCGACGTGCCGGTGAGGCTGGCGATGTATGCCTTGAGGGCGCCGGCCGGTGGCTTCCTTGTCACGGCCTTGGCTGCCTTGTTGGTGCTGGTCATGGTTTTCCTCCGGGGATGAGGGATTCTGTTGGGGTTTGGACGAACGGGGAGATGCTGACACCGGCATCATCCAGGGCGGACTTCACGGCGCCCGCCATGGCCACGGCACCGGGTGAGTCACCGTGCAGGCAGATGCTGTCCGGCTGGACGCTGAGGATGGAGCCATCGATTGCCTGGATGCTGTTTTCAGTAGCCATGCGGAGAACGTGGCGGGCGACTTCCTCCGGATCGTGGAGGACTGCACCGGGCCGGGAACGGGAGACCAGGGTGCCGTCGGGGTTGTAGGCACGGTCCGCGAAAGCTTCGGAGACACCCCGCAGACCTGCCTCGTCAGCCAGCCGCAGCACTTCCGATCCGGGAAGGCCAAGGATTGGCAGTGTGGGATCCACCGATTTCACGGCATCCACCACGGCGCGGGCCTGGGCAGTGTGGCTGACGATCGCGTTGTAGAGGCCACCGTGCGGCTTGACGTACTGGACTGTGCCGCCTGCGGTTGCAGCCAGCGCCTGCAGTGCTCCGATCTGGTAAACGACGTCATCGGCGAGTTCCCTGGGATCGATGTCCAGGAACCGGCGGCCAAAGCCCGCCAGGTCGCGGTATCCCACGTGGGCACCAATAACGACGCCGGCCTGGACCGCCTTGTGGCAGGTGCTGCGGATGACGCTGGGGTCACCGGCGTGGAATCCGCACGCAACGTTGGCGCTCGAGACTGACTGGAACATGGCTGAGTCATCGCCCAGCGTCCACCGGCCGAATGATTCGCCGACGTCGCTGTTCAGGTCAATGCTGGGCATGGTGTGATCCCTGTCTCGTGAGGTGCGTTACATCAAGAATGCACCAAATCGCCGGATTGTTCAACAATCCAGCGATTCCCCTTTTCGGCAATCGTGTAAATTTTGATGCATGGCCAGCGCAGACGGGATCGTTAACAGCACGGCGGACGCCTCGGGCTCCAAAGCCCGCATGCGCGTCCGCGTCCCCTCGGTGGCCGAACGGGTGGCAGAGGAAATCCGGTACCAACTGGCAGAGGGATTCCTGGTACCGGGCGCCAAGCTGACCGAAGCCACCATCGCCGAAGACCTTGGAGTCTCCCGCAATACCGTCCGGGAGGCCTTTGCGGAACTGGCCAGTGAACGCCTGCTGGTCAGGCTTCCCAACAGGGGCGTGTTCGTGGCCACCCTGGAGGCCGGGGACATCCACGACGTCTACACCGTGCGCCGCGCCATCGAGGTCAGCTCCATCCGGGCGGGGGGTTCCCCGGACCGCATCGCCGCCGTCAGGGCCGCCGTCGAGGAGGGCAAGCGCGCCTCAGCCGAAGGTGACAACGACGGCCTGGGCAGTGCGAACCAGCATTTTCACGGGGCGATCGTGGCCCTGGCGGAAAGCAGCAGGCTCAACACGATCATGGCCCAGGTACTGGCCGAGATGCGGCTCTACTTCCACAAAGCCACCGTTGACGCGCACTTTTATGCCGACTGGCTGGCCGAAAACGACCAGATCTGCGCGGCGCTGGAAAGCGGCGAACTTGAGAAAGCCGGCGATCTCCTCCTGGCCTATCTCAACCGTTCAGAGGCACAGCAGGCCGCAATCCACGGCGAGTAGGCCACGGCGAGTAGACCTTGGCGGGGCGGAAACGTCAGCGCTTGCCCTTCTTCCGCGAACCGCGGCCGCGGCCTTTATCCGGGTTGGGCGCATACCGCTGGGCGACGGCCGGCTTCTTCGCGCCGGAAGACCCTCGGCGATCAGGCTTGGGCGCCCTCTTCGGCTTCTCCGCCTGCGCCGACGGTTGCCGCGAGCTCTGGGCAGTACGACCCCTGACGATTCCAATGAATTCCTGAATCAGCGGGCTGTCCTTGTCAGCGAGCCACGCAACACCGATTTGTGTCCCCGGTACGCCTGACAGACGCCGGCTCACGGTCTGCTTGTTGTTCAGGTGCCTGGCCACGGGCATCGGCAGGATCACCAGGCCGGCCCCCGAGGCCACTACCTGCAACGCCATGTCCGGGCCGCCCATGTCCGCGACGTCCAGGAAGTTCTCCTCGGCGAGGTCCTCCACTGCCACGTCCTCGAAGACGGAGATCTCGTGTCCCTTGGGAGCCACCACCGCAGGCTGCTCCTCATAAAGGGGAATGAGGTTCAGGCCTTCCCGGTCCACCGGCAACCGCACAAAGCTGACGTCAGCGGAACCGTCACGCAGTACCGACAGTTGAGTGCCGTCGTCGGACATGAACGCATGCAGCGGGACGTCCGGCATCCGTTCCTCCCACCGGCGGATCCACTTGCCGGGCGTTACACCGGCCACATAGGCGAAGCGGAGCTCAGGAGTTTCGGGGGTTTCTTCGGGGGCTGGCACACACTCACAGTACCGGGCCGGATACCCTTGAAGCATGACTCCCAAGAACTCCCAGACCATGAAGCCGGCAACAGCTGCCAAGAAACTCGGCATCTACCTGCCCGCCGCACCGCAGGAGTTCCAGGACTCGCCCGTCACCCGCGACGAATACGCCGAGCTCCAGGCCAACCCGCCGGAGTGGCTCGCCGAACTGCGCCGCAACGGTCCGCACCCGCGTCCGGTAGTGGCACAGAAACTGAACATCTCCATCAGCGGCCTCACCCGCGGCGGCGTGACGGAACCACTCACGACGGCGGAAATCGCCGAACTGCTGCAGGCTCCCCCACAGTGGCTGGTGGTTGAGCGCGCCACCCATGCCGCCGTCCGCGCCGACGCCTTGCGCGTCAAGGAAGAGCAGCGGAAAAAGGCAGCCACCAAGGAAGCCAAGGAGAACGCGGCCGCCAAGCGCGCAGCTCCCAAGGGAACCAAGCGCAACTCATGATCCATCAAAGCCGGCGGCCGGGACGGCAATGTCCCGGCCACCGGCTTTTAACTAGTCCTGGTGCAGTTGGACGAAGTTGCCGCAACCGTCGTCGAAGACCGCGCTGATGCCGGAGGGATCCTCTGCCGGCTCCCCCTTGAACACGACTCCGGCCGCGAGCAGGCGCTCATACTCTGCCCGTACGTCCGGAACGCCAAGCACCACAGCCGGCATCCCGGCGTCGTACACGGCGTTCATGTAGTTGGCGCCGATGGGGTTGTCGCTGGGTTCAAGCAGCAGACCTGTTGCGTTGTCATCGGCACCGGGATTCTTGATGATGAACAGGTTGTACTCCGGCATGGCCATCAGCGTGCCGAAACCGAGCGTACCCGTGTAGAACGCGTGGGCTGCTGCGGGGTCCTTGACATGGATACTGCACATTTTCAGTCTCATGGGCTTAGGCTACGCTCCGGCCCCGACAGTGTCCCGCGGGCAGAATCACCCTCAACCGGACAAGACACCGGCGCACGCCGTGGTGAATTGTCCGGTGGAGGTGTCGCGCAGCCAGCCGCTGCCGCATACTGAAACCACAGCCTTTGCGTCCGGGAGGTGCTCCGATGCTCTTGTGGGGATTGGCCCTGGTCCTCGCCACCGCGGCCACGACGTTTCTCCTGCACCGCAAGCTCACCCACGGCAGAGGCCCGGAGCCGGACACCATTTTCTGGGATGTGTTCGCAGGGCTCACCATCATTGCGCCAGCCATCCTGGTTCCCTCGGTGCAGTGGCCACCGGCCGGATTGGTGATGGTCGCCCTGGCAGGAACGACGGCGGCCGGAACCCTGGCTGCCATCCGGAAAGTCGAGCGCGTGCAGGCTGCGGACCCGTGGCGGCGGGCAGGTTTTGCTGACGACTCCGCCCGGCATACCGAGATCCTCACCCAATGGCGGCGCTACGAGTTGGACCCTGCACAGACCATTGACTACCCGGGCATGACCGACGTCCGGATCACGGAAACCGCAGCCCTCGCCAAGGCCATGCGGGAGGCCGAGCGCTGCAAGGTGACTGCGGGCACCGACTACAGGGCCGCCGTCGAGCACCTTGCAGAGGCCCTGCGTGAAGCCGAACGGGCGGCGGGCGTCCCCAGCACCCTCCCCTCGCCGAGATGACACTTAATGACAATCCTGGGCCGCAACATTGTCATCAATTGCCACCTCGGCGGGAGAAGTTCCTGAAGAACTCCGGGCGCACCCGATACATCACCAGCATGATCACGACGCCCAACAGGATCACTCCCATGCCCAGGATGAACACCAAACCCACGCCACCGACCGACGAACCCGAACCGTACGCCGGGTCCAGGGAGTCGATGGCGGTCTTCACGAACATGACCAGCAGGATCACGCCGCCAAGCAGGGGTGCCAGGAACTTGAAGAAGAATGACCGCACGCCGGCAAACGCCGCAGCCCTGAAGTACCAGACGCAGGCCAATGCCGTGATGCCGTAGTAGAAGCAGATCATCATGCCCAGGGCCGTGATGGTGTCCCAGAGCGCATTCTCGGAAACGGTACGGGTGACCACGTAGAAGCCCGCCGCGGCGATGGCTGCTGCAATGGTGGCGGTGCTCGGGGATTTGAAGGTGGGGCTGATGCGGCCGAACTTGGGCGAAATGGCGCGGTAGTGGCCCATCGCCAGCAAGGTCCGGGCGGGTGAGACGAACGTCGACTGCAGGGATGCCGCGGAACTGCTCAGGATGGCCAACGACATCAAAATCGCGAACGGACCCATGACCGGACCGGCCAGGACAGCGAAGATGCTCGACTGGTTCTCCGGGTTGCCCGCCCCCAGGCCCGTGTCCCCAACACCCGCAAAGGACAACGTCGCCAAGGCCACGGTCATGTAGATGACCACAATCACCAGCACGGTCACGGTTGCGGCGCGTCCCGGTGTCTTTTCAGGGTTCTTCGTTTCCTCGTTCATGGTCAGCGTGACGTCCCAGCCCCAGTAGATGAAGATCGAGAGGGACACACCCGCTGTGAATGTCGTGAAGGAGTCAACCGCAAACGGGTTGAACCAGTCGGGCGAAATGGCCGTGGCATCGAAGGCCGTGCCATTGGCAACATGCGCGAACGCGGAAACTGCGAACCAACCAAGGACCAGCAACTGGAAGGCCACCAGCACGTATTGCACGCCCTTGGTAGTCTCCATGCCCCGGTAGGAGATCCAGCAAGCCACCGCGATAAACACCAGCGTGGTCGCGATGTTCAAGGGAAGAATCTTGCTCAGCTCTGCAAGCGAGGGATCACTGAACACCTGCCCGAGCATCAGATAGAAGAAGTCCACGGCAACCGCGGCAAGGTTGGATAGCACAATGATCGTCGCCGCGATGAGCCCCCAGCCGCCCATCCAACCGATCCACGGACCAAAGGCGCGCGTTGCCCACGTAAAGGAGGTTCCGGCGTCGGGCATGGCGTTGTTGAGTTCGCGGTAGCCCAGCGCCACCAACAGCATCGGGATGAAGCCCACCAGGAAGATCGCGGGCAGGTGGACACCCACCTCGGAAACAGTAGGGCCAAGGGCGGCGGTGAGCGTGTACGCCGGCGCGATGCAGGAAACACCGATCACGACGGCGCCGATGAGGCCCACCGATCCGGCTTTCAGGCCCTTCTCACTCAGGGCCGAATCTTTCGACTGGACCGTCTTTGGTGCAGTTGACATGGGTATTGCCTCTCGAGCGACGGCTAAGAGCGCTGTCGCGTGTAGTCGCGGGGAACCACGATCATGGGAACTGGCAGGGCACGCAGGATCCGGTTCGCGGTGGTGCCCAGGAAGGTGGCGCGGTGCTGCGCCAGGCGGCTGGAGCCGATAAGCAGGATTTCGCCGTCTTCCCACTCGAGCCGGTCCACGGCCTCCTCGATCGTGCGGCCTTGCGCGACGACGATTTCGGGTTCAGCGCCTGCGTCACCGGGGGCGGAGCCGGAGTCGGAACCCCCGACGGCGGCAAGACGGTCGGCGGCATGCACCCAGGCGGCGTCGGCGAGCCCGGGCGAGTTACCGCCGTCGAGCGCCAACAGGGAGACGAGCCGCAGGGGAAGCTGCCGGTCACGCGCAGACTCAACTGCCACGTCGAGCAGTTCATCGGCACCGGCGCGGGCGCCGAAACCACAGCTGAGCCGGGTAACTGACTCTGTCCGATCAAACCCGTGGGGCGCCAAAGCGACCGGGACCGGCGATGAGTGCAGCAGCGAACTGGCCACTGAACCGATGGTGAACCGCTTGAACAGGCCGTTGTTGGTGGCACCGATGACCAGCGCGGCCGCATCGAACTCAACCGCGGCGTCAATGAGCGCCTGCGCTTCGGAGTCCCCGCGGCGAATGTGGGCGCGGGCTGTGACGTCGTCGGGAACCAGGGCCAGGCCGTCGTCGAGCCACTGCCGGGCTTGCTCGTTGAGGATCGAGTCGTAGCCGGGCTCGGGCGGGTACACGGCGTTGTACGGGGAGTCCTCAGGGACCACCAGGACCAGGTCCAGGCTGGCGTCCTGGCCGCGGGCCAGCGCGATGGCGAGGTGCACGGCGTCGCGGCCCCTCGCGTTAGCGGTGTAGCCGACCACGTAGCGCATGATTCTCCTTAAACAGTGCTGCCGGCAGTCCGGGGACGGCACTTCCCCCGGACTGCCGGTTGCTTGATTCTGCGGCTAGACCGCTACGGAAGCCAGCTTGTTGGCTTCGACGATCCGAGCGGCGGTCGCCTGGCCCATGCGGACCGCGCCATCCACGTGCTGGTAGCCTTCGGCGGCGAGGTCGGACGAGGACCAGTAGATCGGGCCGACGTTCGCGTGCTGGTCCTTGCCGTAGCGGTGCAGGCCGCCAAGGTCATAACTGGACGCGTATGCGCCGCGGGTCCATTCCTCCGAGCCCCAGTCGGACTCGTAGTAGACCTCGGGGGTCAGGGCCTTGTCGCCGAGGAAGCCGGCGATTGATTCCAGGATGGCCTTCTTACGGTCCTCGGCGCTGAGCTCGAAGACGGCATCGGCCTTTTCGTCGGATACGAAGCCCACCAGGGTGCCGCGGGTGTCGCCGTGGTTGGTGTTGTCGTAAACCTCCTGGACCAGCGCGCCGGCGCTGAAGCCCGTGCCGGACAGTCCGTCTTCGCGCCAGAACGGGGTGTCGTAGACCGCGTGCACCTTGATGACCAGGCCCAGGGACTGGTGCTGGTGCATCTGGTGCTGGCGGCGCGGCAGCGGCGGGTTGAAGGAGACGCGGGAGTACAGGTTCGGCGGGACGGCCATGATCACGTAGCGGGCGTTCACGGTGGCGCCGTCGGAAACGACAGTGACGTTGTTCTCTTCCCAGGTGATGCTGCGGACCGGGCTGTTAAGGACGACGTCGGAACCCAACTCCGCTGCCTGGAGCAGCGAAACCTGCTGCATGCCGCCGATCACGCGCTTGTCCAGGATGAAGTCCTCATCCGTCAGGTGCGTGAAGGAACCGGCCGAGGCAGCCATGAGGATCGCCTGCAGGGCAGAGAAGGCATGGGCGGGTTTGGTGAGCATGCCGCCTGCGATGAAGAGGCCGATGTTGTTGCAGGCTTCCTCGTCATTGGAGTTCTGGCGGAGCCAGTGGTGGAAGGAGATGGTGTCCAGCTCCCGGGCCTTGGGGTGTGCCCAGGGTTCGGTGGGGCCGATCTCCGCGGCGAGCTCATCCAGGATGGCGACGAGCTTGTCCATCTCCGCCTTGGTGGTCTCGTTGACCGGGAAAGTGTCCCCGGTGTACTGGACGCGCTTGCCGTCTGCGCCAATGTAGACGGATTCGCCATCGCGGTAGCGGGAGTACATTTTCAGGCCGAGTTCGTCCAGCAGCTCCATGAGGGCCGTCTGGTCAGGGGAAACCCACTGGCCACCGATTTCCAGCATTGCGCCGTCGATGGTGTCGGTCCAGGTGCGGCCGCCCACGCGGTCGCGCGCTTCGAGCACTGCGACGCTGAGTCCGGCCTTCTTCAATTCGCGTGCCGCCGTCAGCCCTGACGGTCCGGCACCGACGATCACAACGTCGCGATCAAGATTCTGCATGATGTCCTCTCCGTGGCCGTCCGTTGGTGACTGACCAATAAATGAATGTCATTCATTTATCTCCATGGTAGCCCGGGAATCGGCACCTGTGAAGCCCCGATGGAATAATGCAGGGGACACTGGCAGCAGAAAGGCTCCCGATGCCCGCACCCACACCCGAGGCCGCACCCGCGGCTGTTGGCTCAGCCCCCGCCGCCGGCAAGTCCCGCCGTCGTGCCGGTCGCCCGGTTGCGCGGATCCTGGACCAGCACGGAATTACGACGGCGGCACTCGAGTTGATCAGCAGCAAGGGTTACGACGGACTCACCATGGCGGCGCTGGCCCGCTCACTGGGCGTTGCACCGTCTGCGCTGTATAACCACGTCTCCTCCAAGGACGACGTGCTGGTGCTGCTCGAGGATCACCTCGCGGCCATGGTGGACGTGTCCGCCTTCGGCAAGGAGCCGTGGGAAGCTGCCGTGCGTCGTTGGGCCTGGTCCTACCGCGACGTCTTCTCCGAGCACACTCCCCTGATTCCGATCATCGCCGTGCTCCCCGTTGCCAACGCCCCCAAAACCTTGGCGATGTACGAGGCCGTGACAGCCGGGTTCCGGGATGCCGGATTCCCCGAAGAACGCATCATCTCCGCGATCGTTGCGTTGGAGGCCTTCGTGTTCGGCGCCGCTTACGACGTCACCGCACCGGAGGACATTTTCGACGCCGGCAACCTCGCCGAAGACGTCCCCAACTTCACCTCCGCGGTGGACCGCTTGTCCCTGGCGGGCCACGAGCGCCCCACGGATGCGGCGTTCAGCCTGGGGCTGGAAGCGCTCATCGCGGGGTTCGGGGCGATGCGGGCCTGATTTGCCTAGGCTAGGTCCATGACTGAACCGCTGGATGAAGGTCCCTTCTATCACGGTACGAAAGCTGAAGTTCAGGTGGGCGACATCCTCTCGCCGGGCTACCGCTCCAACTACCGGCCCGACGTCGTCATGAACCACATCTACTTCACAGCGTTGCGCGACGGTGCAGGACTGGCGGCGGAGCTCGCCGTCGAGCTTGCCTCCGGCAACGGGACACCGCACGTCTACCTCGTTGAGCCGACCGGGCCGTTCGAGAACGATCCGAACGTTACGGACAAGAAGTTTCCCGGCAACCCCACGCGCTCGTACCGCAGCACTTCTCCGCTCAGGGTGGTTGAGGAAGTCAACGACTGGACACGGCTGACACCCGAAGCGCTGCATATGTGGCGGGAGCGGCTGAATGCGCTCCTTGCTGATGACCGCGGAGAGATTATCAACTAGCAGCTTGGATTCATAATGCCAAGCTAGTGCAGTATGCTGCACTCTATGGATCAGAGTGCGGAATCGCTGTCACGTGCCATCGGCATGCGGGTGAACCAGGAACGCAAGGGCCGCGGCTGGACACTCGACCAGCTGGCTGAACTGGCGGGCGTCAGCCGCCGGATGCTGGTAAATGTCGAGCAGGGCGGCGTGAATCCTAGCATCGGAACACTGCTGCGGCTCAGCGATGCGCTGGGGGTGGGATTGCCGGCCTTGGTCGAACCTCCGGCATTACGGGCGGTGAAGGTGGTCCGCGCAGGCGAGGGTGCCGTGCTGTGGACCGGGCCCTCGGGAGGCCGCGGCATCCTGGTCGCGGGCACTGAGTCTCCCGACGTCGTCGAGCTTTGGGACTGGACGCTTGCCCCCGGCGAGCGGCATGAAAGTGAGGCGCACTCCGACGGCACCCGCGAGCTGCTGCAGGTACTGGAGGGCTCCCTCACCGTGCTGATCGAATCAGAGGGCCACGAGCTCAACACCGGCGATGCGTTGACGTTCCGAAGCGATGTTCCCCACTCCTATGTAAATCCCTTTGCGTTGCCCACCCGCTTTACGTTGGCAGTCTTTGAACCGGGCGTTGGAGCTGGACATCGCACGGAGAATCCCAATGCGTAGCGCCCTGACCCGTACTCTCACGGCAGCTCCGCCCTGGTCGATGGCCGTCGCAGCAATGCTGACCATTCAGCTGGCCAACGCCCTGTCGGTATCAGTCATCGGCCAGGTGGGACCTGCGGGTACCGCTTGGGTGCGCATGTGCTTCGGCGTTGTGTTCCTGTGGACGATCAGCCGGCCGGCCATTCGTTCCATACGCCGGCGGGATCTTCCGGCGCTGATAGCCCTTGGAGTGGTCACGGGTTTCATGACCGCTTTCTTCCTTGCCGCCGTCGAGCGCATCCCGCTGGGCACCGCCGTCGCCATTGAATTCCTCGGACCCCTCACGGTAGCCGGCATCATGAGTCATCGCCGGAAGGCGCTGGTGTGGCCATTGCTCGCACTGATCGGAGTGGTTCTCCTGACGGAGCCGTGGCACGGCACCATCGACCTGGTTGGTGTGGGCTTCGCCCTGGCCGCAGGCGCGTGCTGGGGTTTGTATAACGTGCTCACCCAGCATGTGGGCGACCGCTTCTCGGGGATCAGCGGGCTGTCGCTCACCATCCCCGTTGCCGCCTTGGCCACCCTGCCCGTTGGCTTGCCGCAGGTATTGGGTGGGTCGCTTGAATGGTGGGTGCTGCCGGTTGCCGCGGGAATCGCGCTGATTACCCCCGTGATCGCGTTTGGCCTGGAGATGCTTGCCTTGAGACGCATGACCCATACGGCCTTTGGCACTCTGCTGTCGATTGAACCTGCCTTCGGTGTGCTGATCGGGTTGCTGGTGCTCGCGCAGGCGCCGACGCTGATGCAGGTTCTCGGGATCGCCCTGGTTGTAGTGGCGGGGACGGCGGCGCAGCAGGGTGGCAGGCGGTCTGCCAAGCCGGTGGTGACGACGGACGTGCCGGCGACACCGGGCGGCGTGGCGACGCCGGGCGGCGTGAGGAACGAAGACGGACGCGTTGAAAGCTAGTTGAGGCGTTCGAACACCATCGTCGCTTGAATCCGGTCGCCTCCACCAATCATCCCTTTGCTGCCGCTGCTCGCGGTGGTGATGGTGTGCAGGCGATAGCCTTTGGCAGCTTGGTCGTTGATGGCTTTCTCGAGGGACGGCAAATTCCCCGATCCGGCTCCCATCAGCTTTTCTTTCAGGATCACCTGGAGAACGACATACTGCTGCATGAGTGAAATCCCTTCGGTTGGTGATCAATTGAACGCAATGCTAATGGATCCGTGGGGTGCGGCACGCATTGTCGGATTCTACCGGCGGTGGCGATGGGTGAGGAACGTGACAGTGAGACCTTCTCAATGCGGTGAACGGAAAAGCGGTAGCGAGAAGGCCAGCGCAAGACAGGCCTATCCGTTCAGTCCTTTACGCTGAGCTCACCTATCAGGGCTACAGGGGTGTTTAGTACGGGGCAGGCCCAAAAACCTTGATCATCGATCAGTTGGGCGGCCAGAGGGTGATTGTTGGGATGCCAAGGGCAACAAGGCCAATTACTGTTAGTGGGGCTGTTCTCTTCGATAACCCATTCTTGGACCTGGTCCGCCACTGATACAAGCTGCTCGGCCTGTGGTAGGTCCTCTTTGACCGACACACCCTGACCTGTGGAATCTCGCGTACTGTAAATCATCGCCGAGAGCATCCGCGGGTCGTCGTCCCAGTCGCTCTCTTCGATGCGTGGTTCTTCAAGCCCGGCGGAACTCACATCCCGCAACACCTGACGGATGATCTCTACGATCTCTACTCTCATGAAGGCCTCTCTCACTACCGCTATGTGCCCGCCTCCGCTGCTCGAGCCTCTTCATCTGCTACGTTACCCCTGACCGCGGCCGCTAGTTCGACGTGACAGAACACCGGGATCAATGTTCAATCTATGGGGGAGATATGCGGCATCCTGGCATCAAATTCAGGCAAGCAATCATAGGCATTCTTACAGCGCTTGGCTTGTCGCTTCTAGGAGTTACTCCCGTCGCCCAAGCCGACACCACGCAAGACTCCCAAGTATTCGTCATAAATGACCCCACTCCAGCTGCCGATTCAACACTAGAGATTGTGTTCGATATACCCTTATCCAAGGAATCCACCCGCGATGTAAAGACCTCACTGGGCGACAAGCCTTTGATACAGCCCATGAGCTACGTTGCACCTCCGCTGGTACACGGTCCAGCGGTCAATCAGAATATCAGCTGCAAAATTGGGAACTACCGTTTCTCGGATACTAACGGCGCTTTCCAGATCCGGAATAATTGCCCCTACAATAATGCTAACTGGAGTTACCAGATCTCCTCCTTACTTCGGGGTAAAATAACAAGCAATGTCAGTGAATCAGGCCTTGTTTGGTACAAAGCGGGGGTTCGTCAAGGGAAGAATGCACCCCACACAGTTCCTGCGAACTATTATTTCCACGGCACTATGAGCAATGTAAGAAACTATGAAACGGTTACCTATGGCGATCAGCTCTCATTCCGAGTCCTCATCGCCGGACGAGCTGGTTCGGCAGTGCTCACCATTGGAGGCACGGTGAAGATGGTCCCTTAGATGAGGGAATCCGTCTCAAGGTGACGAGCCATCGGCTAGCCCGGCGCACTCCATTGCCGTCCACATGGCCTATATTCCAGCGCGTGCATGTGGCCCGACACTTACCGCTTCGCGTGCGCGCCGTCCGGGTGGCAATGGTGCCGCCAGAAGTGTGCCATTTACCTCCCAGCGTCAACGCACAAATGCAAAAGCGCCCCGGGAGGTGCGCCCTGGTGTGCTCTGCAGGATGGGCGACGATCGAATCGGACCGCAATAGTAGGGTTCGGGGTGAACCGGACGAGCAGGCTTGTAGTCGAAGGGAGAACCGTGATCTCAGCGCTAAACCAACTCGTCGACTTTATTGATGGCCACCTCACTGAGGAGATCAATGTTGATGACTTGGCGATCAGTCTCGGCATGACGGAGTACCACCTCCGTCGGATGTTCTCATCGCTGGCCGGCATGCCGCTTTCCGAGTACGTCCGCAGGCGCCGAATGACGGTGGCTGCAACGGACGTTCTCGGAACGGGTGACCTGCTGGCTATTGCGGTGCGGTATGGCTACGGTTCCACCGAGGCTTTCAGCCGGGCATTCCGGTCAGTGCACGGCTTCGGTCCGAGCGACGTGCGCCGAAACGGCGGACCCCTTCGCACACAACCGCAGCTCAGGTTCCGCCTGACCGTAGAAGGGAACACCACAATGGACACTCGCATCGCAGACCGGCCGGCATTCAAACTCATCGGTCATTCGGCACGTGTCCCACTGATACACAGCGGCCCAAACCCGCACATCCAGGCACACATCGCCTCACTCCCGGTATCAGAGCACGCACGGCTCAAGGAATTGAGCAACACCAACCCCGCTGGCCTGCTCCAGGTGAGTGCCGACGTCGACCCTGACTATACGGAGGGCAGCGAGCTGACCTACCTTCATGGCGTCGCGGTCACCGAAACAACACCGGTGCCCGAAGGGCTCGACACGATTGAGGTCCCCGCCGGCACGTGGGCGGTGTTCCACGCCGAAGGGGCCTACCCGGAGGTTCTTCAGTCCACGTGGGCCTCCACTGCCACCGATTGGTTCCCCTCCAACCCGTGGCGGCTCCGCCCGGGCCCAGCGATCGTGGCAGTTCTCGATCGCGCGGCCGACTTCCGGACAGCGAGCTGTGAACTCTGGCTACCGGTGGAACGCGGCTGACGGATCAGCCCGCCGCCAGGTCAGTGGCCATCCGGCGGGCTCCTCCGAAAAATTATCTCTTGTAGCACAAGTACCAAACTTGTATCCTAAGTATCACACCCACTTAGGAGACCCAGTGAGCCCCGTAGATCTCATCCGGCACGTCAAACTGTCCACCGCCCGGCTACCCCTCAGCGTGCCCATCAGCGACGCCAAAGTCTTTACGGGCCGTCAGAAGCCCATGACCGAGGTCGTGTTCCTGTTCGCGGAAATCACCACGGAACAAGGTCACAGCGGCGTTGGCTTCAGCTATTCCAAGCGGGCCGGAGGCCCCGCGCAGTACGCCCACGCCAAGGAAGTCGCGGAGGGCATCATCGGCGAGGACCCCAACGACATCGGCAGGATCTACACCAAGCTCCTCTGGGCCGGGGCGTCAGTGGGAAGGTCAGGGGTGGCAACGCAGGCGCTGGCAGCGATCGACATCGCGCTCTACGACCTCAAAGCCAAGCGTGCCGGCCTTCCCCTGGCCAAGCTCCTTGGCTCGTACCGCGACTCGGTCCAGACGTACAACACCTCCGGCGGCTTCCTCAACGCCACCTTGGACGAAGTCAAGGCAAGGGCCACGCAATCCATCGAAGATGGCATCGGCGGCATCAAGATCAAAGTTGGACTGCCTGATTCCAAGGAAGACCTCCGCCGCGTTGCCGGAATCCGGGAGCACATCGGATGGGACGTCCCGCTCATGGTGGATGCCAATCAACAGTGGGACCGCGCCACCGCCTTGCGGATGGGCCGCCAGCTCGAGGAGTTCAATCTCATCTGGATCGAAGAACCCCTGGACGCTTACGATTTCGAGGGCCACGCGCACCTCGCACAGGTCCTGGACACCCCCATCGCCACGGGTGAGATGCTGGCTTCGGTCGCGGAGCACAAGGGCCTCATCAGCGCGCATGGCTGCGACATCATCCAGCCGGACGCCCCACGGGTCGGCGGCATCACCCAGTTCCTGCGGCTCGCCGCGTTGGCGGATGAAAGAGGCCTTGGCCTGGCCCCGCATTTCGCCATGGAAATCCACCTCCACCTCGCCGCCGCCTACCCCACTGAACCCTGGGTGGAGCACTTCGACTGGCTGGACCCGCTCTTCGAGGAACGGCTGGAAACCAAGAACGGCCGCATGATCGTTCCGGACCGCCCCGGTTTGGGCGTCACCTTGTCCGAACAGGCCCGCGCCTGGACCACCGAGTCCGTGGAGTTCGGCGCGTAACCTTGAACGCATGAGCCGAAACCTGACCGCGGACCTCGCCGCCGACCTTCGCAACCGGATCGTCGACGGCGTCATCCAGCCAGGTGAGAAGCTCCCCAGCGAAAACACCCTCATCAGCGAGTTTGGCGTGAGCCGGACCGTTGTCCGCTCCGCACTCACCCGCCTGCAGGCCGAGGGACTGGTGGAAACCGAACGCGGGCGGGGCAGCTTCGCGCTGACCCCGCCCGCCGACGGCCCCACCCAGGCGCCCGGCACCCGGCAGGTTTCCACCGCTGAAGACCGCCTGAACATGCTGGACTTCCGCATCGGTGTCGAAGCGGAAGCGGCAGCCCTGGCGGCGCAGCACCACTTGGACCGCCAGTTGAAGGCTGTCCACGGTGCCCTGGAACTATTCACCGCCAGCTCCGGCCACCCTGCGCACGCCATGAAGGCCGACTACGAGTTCCACCGCGCAATAGCCGCAGCCTCGGGCAACCCCTTTTACACGGATTGCATCACGGCTTTGGGACAAACGATGATCACCATGCCGCGACCCCGACTGCTCTCCAGCGAAGAACCAGACTCCCCCGAGCGCTTCGCCCAAGTGGTCCATGAGCACGCCTCCATCTACGCAGCCATCGCCGAGCGCGACCCAGCCGCTGCCGCTGCCGCCATGCGCCTTCACCTGGCCAACTCACGACGCCGGTTCAAGGCTTCCGCACGCAGCTAACCTCTAACCCCTCACCTACCCAACTGGGTCGCAGTTAAGCACGTTTTGAGCGCTGAAAACGCGCACAAATGCGACCCAGTTGGGTAGGGGCGGCGGGAGGGCGTCACATGACGAATTACTCCGCCCCCCGCCGACATATTTCGTCGTGCAATGACGCTATTTAACGAAATGGGAATCACCGCGTCGCTCCGTTGAGAAGTATTGATCGACATTTCCTTTAACTGGCGCCCGGATTCCGAGGACCGATAATTTTTTATGACTGACTCCCAGTCATTTCGCGGCCGGGATATTCATCAAAAGAGTCCGGGCTGCACGCTGCGCCATTCCGTCATGTGTGCGCCCCGGGAGGAGAGATCCCGGCATGACAACCCAGCAGATCACGGAAGCACCGGCCATACAGGCATACCTCCGGAAGCTCACTGAGCTGTCCCCGGAAATAGCTGTCCTCGAACCGGGCGCTGAAACTACCCGGTACAGCCACGACGCAGCCACCGCCAAGGCTGCCACTGCAGCGCAAACGCAAGGTCCCGCCGTCGTGCTTCCAGCATCGGCGGCCGAAGTCCGGCAAGCCGTGAAGCTTGCCGGGGACCTCGGTGTCACCGTGGTTCCGCGAGGTGCCGGCACAGGCCTTTCGGGCGGTGCTGCGGCTACCGGGAACCAGGTGGTTATTTCCACGGAAAAACTCAGCCGCATCATCGAAGTTTCTCCCCTGGACGAAGTAGCAGTTGTAGAGCCGGGCGTCATCAATGCTGATCTGAACAAACACCTCGAGCCCTTCGGCCTTTTCTATGCCCCGGATCCCGCGAGTTTCGACATTTCCTCCATCGGCGGCAATATCGCCACCAACGCGGGCGGGTTGCGTTGCGCCAAGTACGGGGTGACGCGCGAATCGATCCTGTCCCTCGACGTCGTACTCGCCGACGGCAGCCTCATCTCGGTCGGCCACCGCTCCATCAAGGGCGTCACCGGTCTTGATCTGACGTCGTTGTTTGTCGGTTCCGAAGGCATCCTGGGTATCGTCACCCAAGCCACGGTGCGCCTCCGTCCCATCCCGGTAGCCCGCAAGACCGTCAGCGCCTTCTTCGACAGCACCGCTGAAGGCACCGGCGGCCTGGCAGCCATCACCCGCTCGCCCGTGCGCCCTGCGGCCATTGAATTCTTTGACACGCCCAGCCTGGCAAACATCGACGCCCACTCCGGCACAGCCCTCCGCAGCCGGGGCGCCGCCTTGATCCTGATCGAGCTCGACGGCTACGGCATCGGCGACCAGGCCGCGGACCTCGCCACCGCCCTCAGTGCGGTGGGTGGCCGGGTCACCGTGGAAGCGGACGACGACGGCGTGCGGCTTTGGGAGCTGCGCCGCAGCGGCCGCGGACTCCCGCAGGACAAGTGGTACATCGGTGAGGACATCGCGGTACCCAAGTCGCGCCTGGCCGAGGTTTACGCCGCATTCCCAGCCTTGGAAGCCCGCTTCGGCGTCACCATCTCGGCCGTCTCACACGCCGGCGACGGCAACCTCCACCCCCTGATCACCCTGGACAAAACGCCCGACGACGGTCCCACCCCGCCTGCCCCGTTGCAGGAAGCTGCCACTGAACTGGTGAAGGTTGCCCTGTCCCTGGGCGGCACCGTCACCGGTGAGCACGGCGTGGGAACCATCAAGAAGGAATGGGCTGCCTTGGAACTCTCCGAGCGCAGCCGTGTATTGCAGCACGCCATCAAAGCAGCCGTGGACCCCGCCCACCTGCTTAACCCCGGCAAAGCCATCTAGGCCCGGCCACGCAATCCCAACAGCATCAAGGAGACCCCTCATGAACATCATTGGCACCCCCGAATTCCGCAGGCGCGCGTTCCTCGCAGGCCTCGGCGCCCTGTCCACCTCGGCATTGGTCACCGCTTGCGGCGGGCCTACCGCCAGCACCGGCTCTACCGGAGGAAGCCCGGTAGAGGGCGGAAACATCACCTTCCTGATCCAGGGCTACGACACCGGCTGGGTTCCCAGCAAGACCGCGATCTCAAGCTACGAGGGCAACCTTTGGGGCCAAATCACCGACAAGCTGGTGTACGTCAACGAGAAGGGCGAGCTCAGCCCGTGGGTTGCCGAGAAGTGGGAAGAGTTCAACGGTGCCAAGGACTTCGTCCTGCACTTGAAGGAGGGCGTGACCTTCTCCGACGGAAGCCAGCTGGACGCGGCCGCCGTGGTGGCCAACCTCAATGCCTGGGCCAAGGGCGATGCAGAGCGCGGTATCAGCAAGGTCGGCCTGTTCCCCTCCACGAACTTCGTCTCTGCGGAGGCCGTGGATCCCAGGACGGTCAAGGTTGCTTTCTCCTCGCCGGCCCTGGGCTTCATCGCCACCCTGGCGTACCACGGCTGCATCCTGCTTTCCCCGAAGACCTTGGCATTGCCGGTTGAAGCGCAGGCAGACCTCAGCCAGGAAATTGGCAGCGGTCCCTTTGTGGTCAAGTCCTGGAAGCAGGGCGACAGCTACGTCCTGGAGAAGCGCAAGGACTACAACTGGGGCCCGGCGGCACTCGGACACACGGGTCCGGCCCGCTTGGACACCATCACGTACAAGGTCATCAAGGACACCTCGGTCCGTACATCCACCGTGGTGTCCGGCCAGGCGGACGTGGCCTTCAACGTGGAACCCCAGGAAATCGAGTCCCTGAAGGCTCAGGGGTTTACCGTTGGCACGCCCCGCTACCTTGGCTTCGTCGACGGCTTCCAAGTCAACACCACGGCATTCCCGACCAACGAGCTCGCCGTCCGCCAAGCCATCCAGCACGGCATCGACCGTGAAGAAATCCGCAAGACCGTCTACACCGACGACTGGAACGCTGCCACCACCTTCATCCAGGGCAACGTCCCCGAAGCGGGCGAGTTCAGCGACTCCTTCGCGTTCGATCCCGGGAAGGCCAACAAGGTGCTGGACGACGCCGGCTGGACCAAGGGCTCCGATGGCTACCGCACCAAGGACGGCAGGACCCTCGAGTTCACCCTGACACCGAACCCCTACGTCCCCTCCACCAAGGCCGAGGACGAGCTCATCGCCCAACAGCTGAAGAAGGTCGGCATCAAGGTCAACCTCAAGGTGGTCGATGTTGCGGGCTACGCAGCTGTCCAGGCCAGCAAGCCGCCGCTGTTCCAGACCTCCCGCAGCTTCGTCGACGTCGGAACGGTCGCCGGTGTCCTGACCAGCCAGAACAAGGGCGAGGACTGGTTCAGCGTCGGAACCAGCGACCAAAAGCTGAACGACCTCTCGACGGCGATCGCCACTGCCTCGGACCGCGCTTCCCGTGAAAAGGTTGCCGACGAACTGCAGAAGTACGTGCTGGAGCAGGGCTATTTCGTTCCCCTTAACCAGCTGGTCCAGCGCCTCTACCTCATCAGCCCCAAGGTCCAGGACGTTCACTACAACGGCCTTGCCTACGCCAACTTCTACACCGCCTGGATAGCAAAGTGACCTCCGGGTACAAGCGTTTCGCTGTGGTCAGGGCGGGACAGGCGGCCATCGTCATCCTGCTCGCTTACGTAGTGACGTTCCTGGTGATCAGCGTGCTCCCGGGCGACGCCATCACCAACACGCTGCGTGACCCGCAGCGCGGCCTCAGTGAAGAAGACATCCAAAGGATTGTGTCGTACTACGGCCTGGACGAACCTGTGATCGTCCAGCTGTTGCTCTCCCTTGGCCGCTTCCTCACCGGTGAGCTGGGCTTCTCCCTGCAGTCCAACCTGCCCGTGGCACAGCTGGTGGGTGACGCGCTGCCGTCAACGCTGACGCTGGCTTCCACGGCACTCGTCATCGCCGTTGTCTTCGCGGTGGGGATCGCCTACGGTGCGCAGTACCTCCCAAGCCGGGCAGCCGCCGTCGTGCGTTCCATCCCATCGCTGTTCCTGTCGGTGCCCAACTTCGTGATCGGCCTGGTGCTGATCGAGCTGTTCGCGTTCCGGCTGCATACCTTCACTACTACCGACCCCAACAGCGCCGTGGCGACGTTGTTCGCTGCCATCACGTTGGCTATTCCGGTGTCGGCACCCTTGGCCGAAGTGCTGATCGCCAGCCTGGATCATGAATCCCGGCAGGAATACGCGCTGGTGGCACGGTCACGGGGGCTGACCGAGGCGAGGCTGTTCGCGAAGCACCTGGTGAAGCCTTCAGCCCTGCCGTCGGTGGCCATGATCGCCCTCATCGTTGGCGAGCTGCTGGGTGGGTCGGTCATCACCGAGACCATCTTCGGACGCGACGGAATCGGCACGGTCGTCCAGAGCGCCGTGACGGGTGAGGACCAGCCCGTCCTGCAGGCCGTGGTCTCCCTCTCCGCAGTGGTGTTCGTCGGCGTGAACCTCCTGGCCGACCTCGCCTCGCCGCTGCTCGACCCCCGCGTCAAACTCCAGGAAAAGGTGGGCGCATGACTGCCATCCTCAGCAACCCCGAACTCGCCGGACCGGTGGCTCCACCCAAGCGGCTCTTCGCGGGCCTGCCGCCCGTTACAGTGCTCCTGTCTTTCACCGTGGTGCTCATCGTGATCCTCTGGTCGCTCGCTCCCGGGCTTTTCACGCACTACAGCCCGGTTACCGGCGATACCGCCAGCAAACTGGCCGCGCCCAGCGCCGCACACTGGTTCGGAACCGACTACCTCGGCCGCGACCAGTACGCCCGGGTGGTCTACGGAACGGCATCCTCGGTCACAAGCGCCCTGGTGGCCGTACTCATCGGCCTGGTGGTAGGCAGCATCATCGGCCTTGCCAGCGGGTTCCGCGGCGGCTGGCTGGATGCTGTGCTGGGCCGGTTCGTCGATGTCCTGCTGGCCATCCCGGGATTCCTCCTGGCCGTGGTGATCGTCAGCTCCCTGGGTTTCCAGACCATCAACGCTGCCATCGCTACCGGAGTGTCCGCCGTCGCCGTCTTCGCCCGGCTGATGCGCGCGGAAGTGATCCGCGTCCGCAGCGCCAGCTATGTGGAAGCGTCCTACCTGGAAGGCGGCAACCGCCGCCACGCCCTGCTTGGACACATCCTGCCCAACGCCTACCGCTCGGTGCTGGTGCTGGCGGTGCTCCAGTTCGGCACGTCCATCCTCGTCATCGCCTCGCTGGCGTTCCTCGGCTACGGCGACCCGCCACCGTCCTCCGATTGGGGACTGCTGGTGGCCTCCGGCAAGACCTACGTCACGGCTCCATGGCTCGTGTACGCGCCGGCGCTGGTCATCGTTATCACCGTGTTGTCCGTGAACCGCATCAGCCGCTGGCTGCGAAAGGCGAAGTGACATGAGCTCCCTTTTAACAGTGCAAGGTTTGTCGATCGCGTACGGCCGTACCGCCGTCGTTCATGACGTGTCGTTCTCCCTCGCCAAGGGTGAGAGCCTCGCGCTCATCGGTGAGTCTGGTTCCGGCAAGTCGACCATCGCCAAGGCCGTCCTCCGGCTGCTTCCGCACGACTCAACCGCCACAGGTGCAGTGGAGCTTAACGGCAGGGACGTCCTGGCCCTCCCGGAGAGGCAGTTCCGCCCGCTCCGGGGAAGGGAGCTTGGGTTTATCCCGCAAGATCCCGCCTCCGCCTTGAATCCCGTGCGGACCATCGGCGCGCAGGCTCACGAGGCCGCCGCGCTGCTGGGCGAAACCGATCCGCAAAAGCGGCGACCGAAAATCCTGGACGTCCTGGAGCAGGTGGGGCTCCCGGATCCTGCCCGGGTTTACGACTCCTATCCGCATCAGCTCTCGGGCGGAATGCTGCAGCGCGTACTGATTGCACTGACGGTGCTGCCACGTCCATCCCTGATCGTCGCCGACGAGCCCACCTCCGCGTTGGACGTGACGGTGCAGAAGCTGATCCTGGACATGCTGACCGAGCTTCGCAGCGAGCTGGACATCAGTCTGCTCCTCATCACCCACGACCTCGCCATCGCGGCCGAACGCACAGACTCCCTGGTGGTGCTGAAAGACGGTTCGGTCCAGGAAAGCGGGGCGTCCCGGGACATCTTCGCGTGGCCAAGGACCGAGTACGCCCGTAACCTCCAGGCCGACGTTCCCGCGCTGCACCCTGACAGGTACCGGAACCAGCGCTCCACCCGTGAAGAAACGTACGACGGCGGCTTCCGGACTGCGGCGGACAGCACACCGTCGGCCGGCGAACGGCAGATTGACGTCCGGGCCGTGACCAAGCGCTTCACTGCGGGCGGCAAGGAAGTGGTGGCCCTTGATGGTGTTTCCTTCTCCGTGGAACGGGGACGCACGCACGCGCTGGTGGGCGAATCGGGTTCCGGAAAGACCACCGCTGTCCGGCTGCTGTTGGGACTGGAACAACCGGATGGCGGGGATATCACGGTAGCCGGCCAGTCGACATCGGGCAGGTCGCGGTCGGAAGTCCGCGGGATCCGGCGCCATCTCCAGCTCGTCTACCAGAACCCGTTCACGTCCCTGGACCCCAGCTGGCGGGTGGGCCGGATCATCCGGGAGCCCCTGGACCAATTCGGCGTCGGCACCAAAGCCGAACGGGCACAGCGTGTCCGGGAAGCATTGGACGCAGTGGGCCTGCCGGAGTCCGTCGCATCCCGCACGCCCGCACACCTGTCCGGTGGCCAGCGGCAGCGCGTGGCCATTGCCCGCGCGCTGGTGGTGCGTCCCGACGTCGTGGTCTTGGACGAACCGACGTCCGCCCTCGACGTGAGCGTCCAAGCCGGAATCCTGGAACTGCTCTCCAAACTGCAACGGGAACTGGGCCTGACGTACCTGTTCGTCTCCCACGACCTCGCACTGGTGCGCCAGGTGGCAGACACCGTCTCCGTGCTGCGCCGTGGCCATGTTGTGGAAGACGGCCCTGTGGAGGACATCTTCCTGCGGCCGCAACATGCATACACCCAGGCGCTTCTGGACGCCATTCCCTTGGCAACGCCTGTATCCGAAACCAAACAACCAGCGAAGGCAACCGCATGACCGTGAACCTGACAAGCACCCGCCGGCCTGCACTGATCGAGGCCTTCACCGCACCGAAGGGATTCGGTGACGCCACCCTGCGTGACAAGCGGGCTGACGCGATTGAACTCCTCGGCGGCATACCGGACCCCGGCGTCCTGCCGACCCAGGAACTCGCCCAAGCCACGGCCCGGGTTTTGGCCAGGCCGGGCGTACCCGCGCTCCAGTATTCGCGCACTGAAGGCATCTCTCCGCTGCGCGAGTGGATCGCCGAACGCGAGGGAGTCTCCGTTGACCGGATCCTGATCACCAACGGCGGCTTCCATGGACTGTCGCTGGCCATTCAGGCTGTGGTGGAGCGCGGCGACCTGGTGGCCGTGGACAACCCGATCTTCCCGTTGTTCCTCCGCGGCCTGCAGCTCTCCGATGCACAGACACTGCCCGTGTTCGTTGGCCCGCGTGGGCTGGACGTTGACCATCTCAGCGACCTGTTGCGTTCGGGAGCCCGTCCGTCCGCGCTCTATACAGTGCCGGACTTCCACAACCCCTCGCAGGGCACGCTTCCGGGCGAGGCGCGTGCGGAGCTGGTGCGGCTGGCGGAGCACTACGGATTCGTCATCCTGGCGGACAACCCCTACCGTGAACTGCGTTTTTCCGGCGAACAGGAAAGTGTGGAGGAGTTCAACACCTCGGACCACGTGCTGCACATTAATACGTTCACCAAAACACTGGGGCCGGGCCTGCGGCTTGGCTGGACTGTGGCACCGGAGCACCTGGCCCGTGATCTGGTGGCGCTCCGCAGCCGCCAGGACTCGCACAGTTCCACTTTGGTACAGGCGATCATCGGCGAACTGGTCACGTCCGATCCCGGAATCTTCGATAGGACGCTGGAGAGTGCACGCGCGCTGTACCGTAGCCGTGCGGAGACTCTGGTAGAAGCGCTGCACAGGGAAGCCCCGGGAGCTTTCGAGACTGTCCTTCCGGAGGGTGGCCTGTTCCTGTGGCCGCGGCTGGCCGATGACTCTGTGGACGCGGATCAGTTGGCCGCCGATGCCAGTGCCGAAGGCGTGGAGTACCAGCGCGGCTCGTTCTTCCCCTCGGGACCAGGAACGGACGCCGACCGCCACCTTCGCCTTGCCTATGGAGATGTATCCGGGGACAAGCTGGAAGAGGCCGCCGCCCGCCTGGGACGGGCCCTGAAGCGCCAGTCCCTCTAACCCCTCACCCAACTGGGTCGCATTTGTGCGCGTTTTGAGCCCTCTAAACGCGCACAAATGCGACCTAGTTGGGGGCGAGGGGAAACAAAAGAGCCCCGATCCGTAGATCGGGGCTTTTTTCATTGCGTGCGCGAGGGGGGATTTGAACCCCCACACCCTTTCGGATACTGGCACCTGAAGCCAGCGCGTCTGCCGTTCCGCCACTCGCGCGCAACTTCTTTTTCAGGCGATCCACCGGAAACCGGCTTCGCTTCCTTCAAAAGCAGCGAGATCAAGCATAACGGACACCCCGGGCAAAACACCAATCGAGCAAAACAGGGCATCATGGCAAGGTCTTTGAAGGAAGCTTCACAGACGAAACTTCTCCTGAACAGCGCGGAAATTTCACCCCGCAGGAAGGCCGTAAGGACGGGGCGCAAGCGAACTTTTCCGGGTCGCAAGGCGTTGTGGATTAAGGCCATTCCCAGTCACGCCCAGTAGTATCGGGAAGTGGAAGGGCCGTTCGGCGCTCATTTCGCTGTGTGCGCAGAAGGGTGAACGGACGGACTATCGGACAGGCACTGACCGTGCCGCGGCAAGGAAAGGAGAAGGACCATGGGTTTGCTGGATAAAGTCGAGCGCGGCATCGAAAAAGCTGTCCGCAACGTCTTCTCCACAGGGTCGCGGGCACGGGTCGAGCCGGTGGAGATCGCGAGCAACCTGCGCCGGGAACTGGACAACAAGTCCATCACCATCGCGGCCGGGCGTACCCTGGCTCCCAATGTCTTCGACGTCCTGCTCAGTGACGAAGACTTTGCCCGGGCCCAGGAATGGGGAACCCCGCTGGCCGAGGAACTGTGCGACGTCGTGATCCAGCACGTCCGCAGCCAGGGCTACACCCTCCAGGGGCCGGTCCGGATCTCCTTCCGCCGCAACGAAGAAGAGCGCGCCGGGCATTTCGAGATCACCTCGCGGACGGAGAAAACCTCCGACGGCGGCGCTCCCGCCCCCCAGGCGCCGCGGCCGAACGTTCCAGCAGCCCCCTCCAGGCAGCCCACCCGCCTCCAGCCCGTGCTGGACATCGGCGGACAGCGATACTCGCTCAATGCCCAGTCGATCGTGCTGGGCCGCTCTTCAGAAGCCGACATCCTGGTCGATGACACCGGAGTGTCCCGCAAGCACCTTGAAGTCCGCACCCAGAACGGCACCACCTGGGCTGTGGACCTGGGTTCCACCAACGGCAGCTATGTCAACGGGCATAAAGTCGACGGCAGCGTGGAACTCACTGACGGCTCAACCATCACGATGGGACGTACCAAGATCATTTTCCGCCTCCTCCCCCAGAACCCGGGTGGCCACGCGTGAACGACATCAGCGAACTGACCATTACCGCTCTTCGCTTCGGCTTCCTCCTCCTGCTGTGGATCCTCATTTTCAGCATCGTTTCCACCATGCGGCGGGACTTCCAGATCGGCCGCAAGGCTGCCACGGGTGCGCCCACGGCGCGTGAAGTGCGCAAGCACCCGGAACTCGCTGCATCGCCGCCGCCTGCCATCCAGCATGCCCGCAACCTGGTGGTGACCGAAGGGCCGCTCAAGGGCACCACGGTACCGCTGGCTGCGAGCCCGATCCTGCTGGGCCGGGCCCAGGAGGCCACCCTGGTCCTCGAGGATGATTACGCTTCCGGACGCCACGCCCGGCTGTTCCCCCAGGGCAGCCGCTGGTTCATTGAGGACCTCGGCTCCACCAACGGCACCTACCTCGCCGATCAGCAGCTCACCCGGGCGCTTCCGGTCGAGCTTGGCGTCCCCGTGAGGATCGGCAAGACGGTCATCGAATTGAGGCCGTAGTCCATGGCTGCACCCCAGACCACCGAAGGCAAGGAGAAGCCGGCGGAGCGCCCCCTCATCATGCGCTACGCCGCGCGTTCCGACGTCGGCAGGATCCGCTCCAAGAATGACGACTCCGCATACGTGGGCCGTCACCTTGCCGTGGTTGCCGATGGCATGGGCGGTCACGCAGGCGGCGATGTCGCCTCCGCTTCCACGGTGCTGGACATGATCCATCTGGATCACGACGACTATCCGGACGGAGCTGACACCGTCCTGGCGGACGAGATCCAGACCGCCAATTCGCTGCTTTCCGAGCTGGTGCACCAGAATCCCAAGCTGTCGGGCATGGGAACCACAGTCACTGCCCTGCTCCTTGAGGGCCGCAAGCTCCATTTCGCCCACATCGGCGATTCCCGCGCCTACCGGCTGCGGAACAAGACGTTTGAGCAGGTCAGCATCGACCACACGTTCGTCCAGCGCCTGATTGACGAGGGCCGGCTGCGTCCGGAGGAAGCCGAGACACACCCCCACAAGAACGTGCTGATGCGCGTTCTGGGTGACGTGGACGCCAGCCCGGAGCTGGACCTGGACATCCTGGATGTCGAACCCGGCGAACGTTGGCTCCTGTGCTCGGATGGACTGAACTACGTGGCCGGCCATGTGGTGGAGCGTACGGTCCGTGAAACCAAGGACCTGCGTGAATGCGTCGAGACCCTGGTGGACCTCACGCTGGAGGCCGGCGCGCCGGACAACGTCACCGTGGTCATGCTGGAAATCGCCGAGGAAACCGACGACGACGTCACTACCGCCGCCGTCGACGTCGTTCCGCCCGCAGCACTTGCCGCGGTGGACGGACCTGCGGCCTCGAAGGATGCGGCCAAGGGCAAAAAGGTAACGGAAGGCCCCTCCGCCACCAAGTCCGCGGAGGAAACCCCGGCTGCTTCCACTGCTGCTTCCCGGGAAAAGTCCGGCGAAGAAACCCCTGAAGACGCCAAGCCCCAAGACGCCACCGAGGACAAGGACGCCGCAGAGGAAGCAGAGCCCCCTGCTACCACTGACCCCAACCTCGGCGAACACCTTTCCGCGGAGGTTCTCCGCGAAGAACTCGCCAGCAGACCGCACGAACTCGTCGGCGCCGCTGCAACTGCTGCCGAGACGGGCTCCATCCCCACCGTGGCCGGGCGAACAGTGGCCCGCCGCGCGGCGACCGTCCTGACGCACAAAGCCGAACAGGACAGGCTAGACCTCGAAGAGCCACCGCGCCGCCGCGTGCGCTGGCTTATGCCCGCCGTCGCAGCCTTTGTGGTCCTTGGAGTGGTGGTCGGGTTGTGGCTCGGCTACGCCTGGACACAAACCCGCTATTACGTGGGCGAGTTCGACCAGCGGGTGGCCATCTTCAACGGCATCTCGCAGCGGCTGGGTCCCATCCAGCTGTCGCGCCTGGAATCGGTGACCGAACTGCGTGTCGACTCCCTTCCGGAGTACGGCCAGCAAAGCGTCCGGCAGACGGTGCCGGCAGGAGACCTGGACGACGCCCAAAGGATCGTGGAGAACCTCAAGAACTTCGGCAGCACGTCCGGCGCCTGCCCCACGACGAGCGGCACCCCCACCGCACCGGCTGCATCACCCGGCGCGGGAAGCCCCGCAACCGCGGGAGCCAGCCCAAGCCCGGGAACACCGGCTACGGGCACCCCCACGCCGAGCCCGGCACCTGCCACCAGCGTGGCAGTTCCCAGTACTGCTGCGATCGCCAGTTCACCTGGAGAGCCAACGCCCTCGCCCGTCCCGACTCCCTGTGAGGTGGCACCGTGATTCAAACAGATACCGCCACCAAGCCACGCCGCAATGTAGAGCTCGTCCTGATCGTGCTCGCCCTGGCCGTGGGAATCGGCGCGAGCGCCCTGGTGAGCATCAACTCGGACAGCGGCCTGGACCGGGACTTCTGGTTCCAGTCGAGCCTGCTTGCCGTGGCCGCGTTCGCCTTCCACGTCGTACTCCGGCTCCGCGCCAAGTATGCCGATCCGGTAATTCTTCCCATTGTGGTGGCGCTCAACGGACTCGGCCTTGCTCTTATCCACCGCATGGATGGGCCGGCGGACGATACCGGCAACAACCAGCTGCGGTGGACCCTCATCGCCATGGCTGTGTCCATCGCAGTCATCTGGTTCCTCAAGGACCACCGGATCCTGCGCCGTTTCACCTACATTTCGCTTGCAGCCAGCGCCTTCCTGCTGATCCTTCCCTTGGTGCCCGGCATATCCGCCGGTGAAATCCTGGGTGCCCGGGTGTGGATCAGGGTGGGCCCCATGACGTTCCAACCCGGTGAAATCGCCAAGATCACCCTCGCCATATTCTTCGCCGGGTATCTTTCGTCCAACAGGGACCTGATCCTCCTTGCCGGCCGGAAGATCGGGCCCATGCAGTTCCCGCGGTTCAAGGACCTTGGCCCCATGATCACGGCCTGGCTGGTCAGCATCGGCGTCCTGGTGTTCCAGCGCGACCTCGGTTCGTCCATCCTGTTCTTCGGCCTCTTCATCGTGATGATCTATGTGGCCACGAGCCGTATCTCCTGGGTGGTCATCGGCCTGACCCTGATCCTGGGCGGCGGATTCATTGCCTCGCGGATCTTCTCGCATGTGGCCTTCCGCATCGACAGCTGGATCAATGCCTTCACCCCGGAGGTCTTCGGCAGGTCTCCCGGCGGCAGTGGCCAGATCGTGCAGGGCCTGTTCGGCATGGCCGACGGCGGCCTGGTGGGTACCGGCCTTGGCCAGGGCCGGCCGGATCTGGTTCCCTTTGCCAACAGCGACATGATCGTTGCGCTCATCGGCGAAGAGTTGGGCCTTATCGGGCTTTTCGCCGTCGTGATGCTCTACCTGTTGCTCTTCACCCGCGGTTTCCGTGCCGCGCTGGGTACGCGGGATGCTTTCGGCAAGCTGCTGGCGTGTGGCCTGTCCTTCGCGATCGCCCTGCAGTGCTTCGTGGTCATCGGTGGCGTAACGCGCCTCATTCCGCTGACCGGCCTCACCACGCCGTTCCTTGCCGCCGGAGGGTCCTCCCTGCTGGCCAACTGGATCATTGTCGGATTGCTCCTGATGATTTCCAACACGGCCCGGGGTCCTGTGGACACTACACCCATGGTGAACAAACCCCCGGCCACCAGCAGCAACCCGGCTGCCCGCAAGCCGGCCAATCCCCCCACATCAGGCGCACCAACCGAGGCGGTGAAGCAACAATGAACCAGGCCATCAGAAGTTCGTGGATGGCAGCCGTGGCCATGTTTGCTTTGATCTTCGGCGCCATCAGCTACGTCCAGGTCATTGGCGCGGACGACCTCAACGCCAATCCGTGGAACCAGCGCGCCATCCTGGCATCGTTCTGCAACGACCGTGGATCCATCATTGTCGGGGGCAAACCGGTCGCGGAGTCCGTGACCGGCACCGAATCCTGCGCGTTCCAGCGCAAGTACACGCAGCCGGAGCTGTACGCAGGCGTCACCGGGTACTTCTCCCGTGGCTTCGGTTCCACGGGCCTTGAGCAATCCATGAGCGATACTCTGGCGGGAAATTCCGACCAGTTGTTCCTGGACCGTGTGAGTCAGATGTTCCTGGGCAACGAGCCCAAGGGCGCATCGGTGGAGCTGACGTTGGACCCCGAGGTCCAAAAGCTTGCCTTTGACCTCATTCCGGACGGCCAGCGTGGCTCCATCGTGGTCACCAACCCCAAGACCGGCGCCATCCTGGCCATGGTCTCCAAGCCTTCCTATGATCCCAACCTGATCGCAACGCACGACACCGCCGCGGCAGAGGCCAATTACGCCGAGCTCAACCAGGTACCGGGCATCAACCTGAACCAGAACGTCAGCGGCCCCACGGGCAACCTGCTGTCCCCGGGCTCAGTCTTCAAGCTGATCGACACCGCCGCGGCATTGAACTCCGGCAAGTACAACAAGGACAGCGAGCTTCCCAACCCCAGCAGCCTGCCCTTGCCCGGCTCGAGCGCCAGCCTGCCCAACTATGCGGGCGGCAACTGCAACGTGCGGGAGACGGCGTCGTTCTCCTTCGCGCTGGAGCAGTCCTGCAATACGCCGTTTGCCAGTATCGCCCTGGACCTCGGACAGGACGCGATCCGCGAGCAGGCCGAGAAGTTCGGTTTCGGCCAGAACTTCGGCGACCAGCTGAAACTGCAGATGGCCCCCAGCATCTTCCCGACCGACCTGGACCAGGCCCAGCTCGCCCAGTCCTCCGTGGGCCAGCGCGACGTCAAGGCGACGCCGCTGCAGATCAACATGATGACTGCCGCGATCGCCAACAACGGCGTCCAGATGAAGCCGTACCTGGTCAAGACCGTACGGGCTCCCGATCTGCGCGTCATCACCGAGACCAGGTCCGAACGGCTCCGCACCAGCACCACCGAGCCGATCGCCAACCAGATCACCGAGTGGATGACCAGCGCTGTAGACAACGGCATCGCCAATGGAGCTTCCGTTTCCGGGGTCAAGGTGGCCGGCAAGACCGGTACCGCTGAACTGGGCGATTCAGGTTTGAACAACTCATGGTTCACCGGGTTTGCCCCGGCGAACGATCCGCAAGTGGCCGTCACCATCGTCATGGAGGGTGTGGATGTGGTCACCGGTTCCAAGCTAACCAGTCCGAACGCAAAGAAGATTTTTGAGGCGGTGTTGAATAAGTGAGGCCTACTTCGGGAATCACACTCGGCGGCAGGTTCCAGTTGACCAGTCGCATTGCGATTGGCGGCATGGGTGAAGTCTGGAAGGCCAAGGACCAGATCCTGGGCCGGATTGTTGCCATCAAGGTGCTCAAGGAGGAATACACCGGCGACCCCGGGTTCCTGCAGCGGTTCCGCGCCGAGGCCCGCCACACCGCCCTGCTCAACCACGTGGGCATTGCCAACGTCTTCGATTACGGCGAGGAAGCCGGTTCGGCATACCTGGTGATGGAGCTCGTTCCGGGACACCCGCTGAGCGCCATCCTTGAAAAGGAACAGGTGCTGTCCCCGGACATGACCCTGTCCATCATTTCCCAGACGGCACGGGCTTTGGCCGTGGCCCACGCGCAGGGGCTGGTCCACCGCGACATCAAGCCGGGCAACCTGCTGATCACGCCGGACAACCGCGTCAAGGTCACCGACTTCGGCATCGCCCGCCTTGCCGACCAGGTGCCGCTGACCCAGACCGGCCAGGTCATGGGCACTGCGCAGTACCTTGCCCCTGAGCAGGCGACAGGCCAGACGGCCACGGGCTCTTCGGACATCTACTCCCTGGGCGTCATTGGCTACGAGTGCCTCACCGGGCACCGTCCGTTCTCGGGTGAGTCACAGATCGCCATCGCCTTGGCACAGGTCAACGATGCTCCGCCGCCGCTTCCGGAGACGCTGCCTACGCCCGTGCGCGCTCTGTTGATGTCCATGCTGGCCAAGGATCCCAAGAACCGCCCGGCCAACGCCATCAAGCTGGCCGAGGCCGCCGAGGCCATCCGCAACGGTGACATCGCTACGGCACACGCGGCCGTTCCCGGCATGCTCCTGTTCGAAGGCGCCACAGGACCCATCACGGCCCCCACCGGCGTAGTCACGTCGCCCATCGCCAAAGAGCAGACCACGACGGCGACCTCCGCACTTCCGGTGGTTGGCGCCGGTGCGGCAGGGGCTGCTGTTGGGGCCGCCGCTGCAGCTTCAGCGGACAACCCCCTGGCGCGTGCGAATGCGCTGGAGGCCGAACGCCAGCTGAATGATGACGCCACCATCTACGAGGAAACCACCTACGACGACCCCGAGCCCGAGCGGAAGAAGCGCAGCCCGTGGACGTGGCCGCTGGTGGCCCTCATTCTCCTGGTCCTGTTTGCCTTGGTCGGCTTCCTGATTTCACAGTCTGGTTTCTTCTCACCGAGCCCTGGTCCCAGCGAAACAACGTCGTCCAGCCCCAGCCGGACGTCGAGCCCCGCGTCCTCGTCGGCCGCACCCACGCCTACGCAGACCTCGCAGGCGCCCTCACCATCGCCCACGCAGAGTACTCCCCAGAAGATCAACGTCATTCCGGAGCAGTACCTGGGACAGCCCTTCGAGACCGTCAGTGCCGAACTCCGGGGCCTCGGTTTCGGTGTAGATGGCCGGGAAGAGTTCAGTGACACGGCTGCTGTTGGCCTGGTGACCGGCCTGAACCCCACCGGTCCGCTCGATCCGGGCACCACCATCACGGTCACGTACTCCAAGGGCCCGGAGAAACCGGCTACAGTCACCGTTCCTGCGATCGGCGTCGGGGCCACGGAGGACCAGGTCAGGGCGGCGATCGAAGGTGCCGGCCTGAAATGGATTCCGGGTGATCCCGTCAATGGTGCAGTCGGCCAGCAGCCGGGCACGTTCGTCCGCTCTTCGCCGGCCGCCGGGACCGAGGTGCCTGAGGGCTCCAACGTCACCTACTACCTCTCCAGGTCAGTAGTGCCCACCAGCCCGTCTACGTCCAGCGGCAGCCCCACCAGCCGTCCGGGCAACTAAGCAGCCCGCCATGTCAACACCCAGGCCTGGTTCCCCACATCGTGAGGGGCCCGCACACCGCGAAGGTCCCGCGCACAGGGAGGAGAACCCTTCTGTGTCTTCACAGCGCATCCTCAATGGCCGCTACGAACTCGGCGACCTGATCGGTCGTGGCGGAATGGCCGATGTCTACCGCGGCACGGACACGCTGCTGGGCCGGACCATCGCGGTCAAGGTCCTGCGTGCAGACCTCGCCCGCGATCCCCAGTTCCAGGCCCGCTTCAAACGCGAGGCCCAGGCTGTTGCTGCCCTGAACCATGCCTCCATCGTGGCTATTTTCGATACCGGCGAGTTCTCCGTGGACGGCGGCCCCGCGGAGGATGTGCGCGTTCCGTACATCGTGATGGAGTTCGTGGCAGGCCGGACGCTGCGGGACATGATCAAGGCCAAGGAACTGGGCGTGGAGGATTCCATCCGCTACACGCTGGGTGTCCTCTCCGCGCTGGAATACAGCCATCGGGCCGGCATCGTCCACCGCGACATCAAGCCGGCCAACGTCATGGTGTGCGAGGACAGCGGTGACGTCAAAGTCATGGACTTCGGCATTGCCCGTGCCATGGCCGACTCAGCAGCAACCATGACCCAGACCCAGGCCGTGGTGGGCACGGCCCAGTATCTTTCACCGGAGCAGGCCCGCGGTGAGACCGTGGATAACCGCAGCGACCTCTACTCGGCGGGCTGCCTGCTCTACGAACTCCTGACCAGCCGTCCGCCGTTTGTTGGGGACAGCCCGGTGTCCGTGGCGTACCAGCATGTCCGCGAAATGCCGGAACCCGCCAGCACGCACAACCCGGATGTCACCGAAGCCCTGGATTCCGTCCTGGCCAAGGCCCTCCAGAAGAACCGTGAGGACCGTTTCCAGGATGCAGCTGCTTTCCGCCGCGCCCTCCGGGCGGCAAGCAATGGAATTGCCGTACCCGTCGTACCGTCGGGGGAGGCAGCCACGGATCCTCAGGACCACGTAGCTGCGGAGGATCCGCCGACCCAGCTGCTCAGCGCCACTGCCGTGGGTTTCCTCGACGTTGACCCCGTGGACGACGACAAAACCACTGATGTGTACAACGATGCCCAGTACGCGGCCGGACGCTTCAACCCGCCTGCTGACGAGGCCCTTCCGCTGGGCCTCCCACCGGAACGCGAGAGGACCGCACGGCAGAAGTCCCGCCGTCGTGCCTGGACTGCCACCCTGGTGATTTTCACTGTCCTGGTGTTGGCAGGCGCTGGTTTCTGGATCTACAACGTGGTGAACACGCAGCCACCCGCCCCCGCCAAGGTTGCCGTTCCCACGGTCGCCAACATGACCGAATCCGAAGCCCTCCAGGAGCTGTACTCGGCCAAGCTGGTCCCGAAAACCTCACGGGTTTCCAGTGAATCGGTCGCCAAGGACATGGCCATAGGCACGTCCCCGACCGCTGGCGCCATGCTGGAGGAGAATTCGGAGATCATCCTCAACATCTCCAGCGGACCGACCTCCCTCACCATTCCCGCAGACATCGTGGGCCGGACCGAGCCCGATGCCAGGGACTACCTGAAGAGGCTCGGCTTCACCGGGGTCATGGAAACCGTGCGTACCCACAGCCCCACCGTGCTGATGGGCCAGATCGTCGGGACGTCCCCGGCTCCCGGCGGAGCGATTGCGCCGGATGCCAAGATCCTGCTGCAACTTTCGTCGGGCAAGGTCCTGATGCCGCAGCTGATCGGTATGACCCAGCAGGAGGCCGAGGCGCGCCTGAAGGAAAACGGCCTGGTCATGAACGTCGTGGAGCAGGAAAACTCGCAGGTGGCCGCCGGAAAGGTAACCGCCCAAAGCGATCCTGCGGACACGGAAGTCGATCAGGGCAAGACCATCACGGTTACTGTCGCCAAGGCCCCTGCGCCGGACCCCACGCCGACGCCGAAGCCAACGGAGACGTCGAGCTCCAAGCCCACGCCCACCAAGAAGGACTGAGCCGGCCCCCTGAACGCTAGTGCTGGATCAGGGGGCTGAGCTTCGCGGCACGCTCTGCGGCGCCGTGCATCCCGAGCGACTCGAGCCAGTTGCCCAGCATCTGGTAGCCGCCTTCGGTCAGCACGGATTCGGGGTGGAACTGCACTCCGCAGAGCGGTGCGGTCTTGTGCTGCAAGCCCATGACCACACCATTGGTGGTTTCGGCGGTGATTTCCAGGACGTCCGGGATGGAGTCGCGCACGGCGGCCAGTGAGTGGTAGCGCGTAGCTGTCACCGGGGAAGGCAGTCCGTAGAAAACGCTCTTGCCTTCGTGGCTGACCGGAGAAGTCTTGCCGTGCATCAGCTCCGGCGCGTGGGTCACCACGCCACCGTAAGCCTCGGCGAGGGCCTGATGGCCCAGGCAGACCCCGAACATGGGCTTGCTGGCTTCACCACACCATTTGATGAGGTCGATGCACACGCCGGCTTCAGCGGGCGTTCCGGGGCCGGGGGAGACCAGGACGCCGTCGCGGGCGGCGGCGAGTTCCTTGGCTTCGGCCAGGGTGACGTCGTCGTTGCGGACCACGGTTGTTTCGGCGCCCAGCTCCTGGAGGTAGCCCACCAGGGTGTAGACGAAGCTGTCGTAGTTATCCACGACCAGGATTTTTGTAGTGCTCATGGCTGCTGTACTGCACCAATCGTTGAGTCGGTCAAGGTGGTGAACTGGGAGAACCAGGGGAAGAGGAACTGAACCATCAGGACCAGGGCCACGGCCACCAGCACCACTGATGTCAGTATCCGCACCCACAAGGGGCCGGGCAAATTGCGAAAGATCCAGGCGTACATCCGTTACCCCTTTCCTTGGGCTTGGGCTACTTGGGCGGCTATTTCCGACGGCGGTCCCGCTGAGGAAGGTTGCCAGCTGTCCAACACGGAGTAGGCGATGATTCTCTCCTGCGCGCCAAAGCGGGGATTGCAACTGGTCATGGTCAGGATGCTCTCCTCGGGCGCGGCCCCGGGCTGCGTGGGGACGGGCAGGAGAACATCAGCACGGTTGGGCAGCACGATCTGGTTGTTCCGGAAAACGTAGGTGTAATAGCCGTCGGGTGTCTGGACGTAGATCCTGTCGCCCGGGACCAGGGTGTGGATGCTGTCCAGGACTGCGCCGTGGGTCTGGCGGTGTCCTGCTACCGCGAAGTTGCCTTTGGCCCCTGGCATGGAGGTGCCTGCGTAGTGGCCGATTCCCAGGGTGTCCAGGACATCTGCCCCGGTTCCCTCAATGATGGGCCGGGTGTACGTGGCGCCGAAGCGCGGGATGTACATGATGCCGATCGTTTGTCCGTTGGAGGGAGCGGTGCCCACTACGGGTGGTCCGTAGTCCGTGCCCGGGACAGCCGGTTCAACCGGGCCTGACAGCTCCTGGGCGAAGCTCTTGATCGCCTCTGACTGCTTGGCATCGGCTTCCACATTGGTCCACCACAATTCCCAGCCCACAAACAGCAGCAGGACGATCCCCCCGGTAATCAGGAGCTCGCCGAATATCTGGCTGATTTTGCGGAGGACATCGGAGACACGGAGGCGCGTGGTCGGCTGCCGGCGCCTCTGCCCGGGGGCAGGCGGACGGCTGGCATCGGCCGTCGTCTGCTGGTGCGCCACGGGGGGTCTCCTTGATCGGTGCGGGCGGCACAGGATGACCCGGAGTTGCGGCTAGACTTGACAGCTAGTAACAACCCGGAACGCCGCGTGGCCGTTGACCGCTGGAATTTTCCTTCCTGCAGGATACCAAGGCCGGCGCATCGGGGGTCCACACCGCCAGCCAAGGAGGCTCCGTGCCCGAGTCCAAGCCCCGCAAGCGGCCTGCCCGTCAGGCCGAGCAGACTTCCGCAGCGCAGCAGTACAAGCCGAACCCCGTGTGGTACAAGGCCGTCATGTTCGGACTGATGATCCTGGGGCTGCTGTGGATCATCACGTTCTACATCACCGAGGGCCGCTTTCCCGTCCAGGACTGGGGTTCCTGGAACATCGTGGCCGGCTTCGGCATCGCGATCGTCGGGTTCCTCATGACCACGCGCTGGCGCTCCTAGGAACCGCACCTCACATTAAGGTGCCCGTGAGCGTCTACAGGGTATGACCACCAGGCACACCACCATGGATTCCCCGTTGGGGCAGTTGACGCTGACTGCCCACGGGGACTTCCTCACGGGCGTCTTCTACGAAGGCCACTGGCACCTGCCCCCACCGGACTACTTTGGTGCTGCAGCACCCGCCGATGACCCCGTTTTCGCGCAAACTGCGGCAGAGCTCAATGAGTATCTTGAAGGCCGCCGCACCGCGTTCAACATTGGATTCAAGACAGCGGGCAATGCCTTCCAGCAAAGGGTGTGGGAGCGGCTCCACCTCATCCCTTTCGGCGAAACCATTACCTATGGGGAACTTGCCGCGGAGTTGGGCGACCCCCACCTGGCCCAGGCAGTGGGTTCAGCAGTGGGCCGCAATCCGGTCAGCATCATCGTTCCATGCCACCGCGTGGTGGGCAGAAACGGGCAGCTGACCGGTTACGCCGGGGGCCTGCGGAACAAGCGTTTCCTCCTGGATCTCGAAGAACCGGCTGCCGCCAAAGAGGGCAAACTCTTCTGATGGCACGCGCGCCGGGGCACCGCAAGCTGCCGTTTGAAGTGATCGTCCAGGAACACGGGGCGTCCGTACTCAGGGTTTGCCGCGCCGTGGTGGGTGCCCAGGAGGCCGACGACGCCTGGTCGGACACTTTCCTCTCTGCCCTGCAGGCGTATTCCAAGCTCCCCCCGGACGCCAACATCGAGGCGTGGCTCGTCACCATCGCGCACCGCAAGTGCGTGGACATCCTCCGGGCCCGTTCCAGGCGGGCTGCGCCCGTCGACCAGCCGCCGGAGCGGCCTTCCGTGCTGGGCATCCCGGGCGGGGGCTACGCGGAACTGCTCGACGCCGTGGGGCAGCTGCCGCCCAAGCAGCGGCAGGCGATTGCCTACCACTTCCTGGCCGGAGTTCCCTACAAGGACATTGCGCTGCTGCTGGGCGGAACACCGGAAGCAGCAAGACGTGCAGCGTCCGACGGCATCAAAGCCCTCCGTGGAACCCTGCAGCGTCCCTTATACACACCGCATGAGCCTGCACCCCCCACCTCCCTCACCGCGAAAGGAGCGCCACGATGACCCTGCCATCATCTTCTCCGGAGTCCCTCCACCAGGACGGAACAGCCGTGGAACACACAGACAGCGCCGGGGTGGCCATGCTGCTCGAACCACTGGACCATCGACTGGAGCCGGCACTTGCCGGGCTTCATGAGCGGCTTGCCCAGGCAGCGCTTGAGACCGGCGACCTAAAGATCGCCTATACCGTGGTCACCTCCCCCGTGGGCAACCTGTTGGTGGCGGCAACGCAACAGGGAATAGTCCGCGTAGCCTTCGAAAACGAAGATCACCAGGCGGTGCTGGAGAAATTGGCCGCAACAGTCAGCCCCAACATCCTTCACGTACCGTCGCAGCTTGCGGAACCTGCCCGGCAATTGACCGAGTACTTCCGCGGGACACGCAGGACCTTTAATCTTCCGCTGGACTTCCAGTTGTCGCGGGGCTTCCGTTTGAACGTCCTTCACCACCTTCCGGAGATTGCCTATGGCCGGACCGAGAGCTACGCGGAAGTGGCTCGTGCAGCAGGGAGCCCGAATGCCGTCCGCGCGGTGGGGACAGCCTGTGCCACCAACCCGATCCCCGTCATCGTCCCGTGCCACAGGGTGGTCAGGACGGACGGCAGCTACGGTGGCTACCTCGGGGGAACCGAGGCCAAACGGACCCTCCTCGCGTTGGAGGCGGCCGCATGAGTGAAGACGCGTTGCTCCCACGGGAGCTGGTGGCACCTGCCGATGACTCACCCTCCGGACCCCGGGAGATAGCTCCCGGGGCAGTCCATGTGCCTGGGTGGCTGACCTTGGAACAACAACAGTGGATTGTGGCCCGCTTCGAGGAGTGGAGCCAGGGACCAGTACCTTTGCGTGCCGCAACCCTGCCAGGAGGCCGCCGGATGTCCGTGCGGACAGTGTGCCTGGGCTGGCATTGGCAGCCGTACCGCTACACGCGGGAAGCAACCGACGTCAATGGCCTGCCCGTCCTGGACTTCCCGGACTGGATGGTGCGGCTGGGAAGGAAGGCGCTGGAAGCCGCGTCTTCCGGGGCAGACCCCTCCCTGTCAGGACTGTCAGCAAAATACACGCCTGATGCCGCGCTGGTGAACTTCTACTCCGACGGCGCAGCCATGGGCATGCACCAGGACAAGGACGAACTGTCTGATGCCCCCGTAGTGTCCTTGAGCATCGGAGACGAGTGTGTTTTCCGCTTTGGGAATACGCTGACCCGGACCAAGCCTTACACCGACGTGCACCTTCGCTCCGGTGATCTTTTCGTCTTCGGTGGACCGTCCCGGTTCGCCTACCACGGGATTCCCAAGGTCCTTCCCGGAACAGCACCGGACGGAAGCGGTCTTTCGGGGGGACGGATCAACATCACCATGAGGGTGACCGGCCTGTCCTGAAAGCGTCATCAGAAAATGTCAGGGCCGCGGTGCACAATATCCGCAGGAGCAATGGAGGAGAACTGCGTGACCCCTGGAGAAAACGGCATCATCGTCGGTCCTGACGGCCTGGCGCGTCCACTGTGGGCAGCCGCTGACCCCTTGATGCAGTCGTACTACGACCACGAGTGGGGCATGCCGGTCCGGGACGAGCAGGGGATGTACGAGCGCATCAGTTTGGAGGCATTCCAGGCTGGACTGTCCTGGGCCACCATCCTCCGCAAACGCGATGCTTTCAGGAAAGCTTTCCTGGACTTCTACCCTGAGAGTGTGGCCGCCTTCAACCAGGCCGACGTTGAACGCCTCATGCTGGACGCCGGGATCGTCCGCAACCGCTTGAAGATCAACGCTGCCATCACCAATGCCAAAGCCACCATTGCCCTGCGCGAAGAGGGCGGCCTGGTGGATTTCGTGTGGTCCTTCCAGCCCGCTTCAACTCCCGCCCCCCGGACCGTGGCTGACATACCCACCACGTCACCGGAATCCATTGCCTTGTCCAAGGCGCTGCGCAAGAAGGGGTTTGCTTTCGTGGGACCCACCACCATGTTTGCCCTCATGGAGGCAGTGGGGATCGTGGATACCCACTTGCTGGACAGCCACAGGCGCGGTTCATCCGGAGTGTGGGCCTGAAGCCCTCGGCAGCACAACGCCGCGTGCATGGAGGCCCGGCCCTGTCCACAAAAGTGCGTAACTTTATCCACAGGTGGGGATAAAGTTTGTGGACATCCACGCATCTCAGCACATCTCCCGCGTCCTGACGGTGTCCAGCCACCAAAAGTACCCTGCTGAGAGTTTTACCCAGTGTGCACATCGCTGTGGATAGTGGCCGTGACTTCACGGAAAGTTCACGGTCACAGCATTGCCGGCGTCACCCACTCTGGTTCCTCCCCGCAGAGGATGATCCGCCGCTCCACCCGGAGCGCCAAAGCGTCTCCATGAGACTTACCCACTTAACAACATGCCAGTACCCACAAGTTATCCACAGGTGGGGAAAACCTGTGGCACTTCACTTGAGAGGGCCCGCCGTTGCTGGGATCCGGGGCCCTCGTCACGCCTGAATTACAGTCCTGTAAGTTATTAACAGTGTTGATAAACCTGTTGAAACCCGGGCTAAGCGTGCGGAATTAACAGTGTTTTCCACAGATGGTGGTCCTGGACCTCACTTGTCCACATTTCCAGCCCCGTAGGGGACAAAGTTATCCACAGATGTGGACTAATTCATGCCTTTGAGGGGATATCTGTCCCCACAGGCCACCTCTGACACCGGGGTCACCTTTAACTACACCTATGTAAGTTACTCACAGTGTGGAAAACTCCTGTGGATAAACGCTAAAGAGACGAAGGGCGGCAGGGACAGTGACAGCCGCCGAAAGAAGGAGTGGAGTGGGCATGGAGAAGGCAGAACTGAAAAAGTCCATTCCCTCCTACACTGCGCCCCGCGGAAAGTTCTCACTCGTCACAGTGCCGCGGCTGCAGTACCTGATGATTGACGGGCACGGTGATCCCAACAGCTCACAGGGGTATCAGGATGCCCTCAAGACGATCTACCCCGTGGCGTATGCACTCAAGTTCTTCAGCAAGAAGGAACTGGACAGGGATTACGGTGTGATGCCGCTGGAGGGTCTCTGGTGGGCAGACGATATGGAGAGTTTCACCAGCGCACGCGACAAATCTCTATGGTCATGGACAGCCATGAACCTGGTCCCGGACTGGATCGGCCAAGACCATCTGGAACGGATCCTTGAGGTGGTTGCGGCCAAAGGGGAAGCGCCATCCTTGGATGCGTTACGACTGGAGCCCTTGGAGGAGGGGCTCTGCGTCCAGACCTTGCACATTGGCCCTTACGATGCCGAGGGGCCGGTGCTGGAGAGTATGCACAACGGGTTCATCCCGGAAAACTCACTCACGATGACCGGCAAACACCATGAGATCTACTTGAGCGACGCCCGCCGCACGGCGCCGGAGAAGCTCAAAACGATCCTCCGCCAGCCCGTAATACCATCAGCGGGCCAACTGCCCCGGAAACCCGTCGTCCCTGGGGAATAGGCGCTACGCAGCCAGCCTGAATCCGGCAACTACGGCCAGGAGACCGGCGACCAGGACCAGCCCACCCGCTTGCAGGAGCGCTTGGTTCTTGCCGCGCGGCGCGTACGCAATGGCGGCAGCAGCAAGGCCACCGGTGATGAGCCCACCCAGGTGTGCCTGCCAGGCGATGCTGGGGACAAAGAAGCCGATCGCACCGTTGATCGCGATCAGGACCCACAGCTGCTTGGTTTCTCCGCCGCGGTGCCTCTGCACCACCAACATGGCGCCGAACAGGCCGAAGATGGCGCCGGAGGCCCCCACGACTCCCACGATCGGACGGTCGGGTGTCAGGAGCAGGAAACCTATGGAACCACCGATCGCGGACATCAGGTACACAGCGAGGAAGCGGATCCTCCCGAGCAACGGCTCAAGGGCTTGGCCGAAGATCCACAGGGTGTACATGTTCAGGACGATATGGAGCAGGAAGCCCTGCGAATGCAGGAATGCCGCGGTGAGCATGCGCCAGGGCTGGCTCTCCGCGAAGATGTTGGCGAACGCGAAGTTCTGGAAGATGACGTCTCCCGGCAGCACCCACTGGAGGATGAAGACCAGCAGGCACAACCCGATGATCGTGTACGTCACCAAAGGACGCCCCATGGCCAAGGCGCCGCCGTATGCGGACTTGTAGGCCGGCGTCGTACGTTTTTGCTCGTTGACGCAGTCAACGCATTGGAACCCGACGGCGGCCGCCCGCTGGCATTCGGGGCACGCGGGGCGCCCGCAGCGTTGGCACCTCACATAGGAGGGCCGGTCCGGGTGCCTCGGGCACACCGGGATATCAGCGGACGGCTCTGCCGACGGGATTCCGTAGCTCATGGGTGCAGGTTAGAGCTGTTCGATGTCGATGCTGTTGATGACGACGTCCTCAACAGGGCGGTCGCCCATACCGGTGCGGACGGCCTCAATCGCGTCCACAACCTTGCGGGATTCCTCGTCCGTGACTTCACCGAAGATGCTGTGCTTGCCGAACAGCCAGTCGGTGTTGACAGTGGTGATGAAGAACTGTGAACCGTTGGTTCCCTTGCCCATCTGGATGCCCGCGTTGGCCATGGCCAGCTTGTAGGGAGCGTTGAAGGTCAGCTCGGGGTGGATTTCGTCGTCGAACTTGTAGCCCGGTCCGCCAACACCACGGCCCAGGGGATCGCCGCCCTGGATCATGAAGTCCTTGATGATCCGGTGGAAGATGGTGCCGTTGTACAGCGGCGTACCGGTCTTGTCTTCACCGGTTTCCGGGTGCGTCCAGGACTTTTCACCGGTGGCGAGGCCGACGAAGTTGGCCACGGTCTTGGGGGCGTGGTTACCGAAGAGGTCAACCTTGATGTCGCCCAGGCTCGTGTGGATTGTTGCTTTTGCGGTTGCAATGGTCATGGAGCCATTCTTTCATGCAGGGTCAACGCCGGTGGGGCCCGCAAGCCGGTTCCGCGCTGGGTGAAATCCGGGAAGAATCGCGCAGATGAATAGCCGGTGTTCCCCAAGCCACGTAGGCTAGCAACAAACGAGCATGTGTATCGGGAGGTAGTTGTGAAGAAATCAGACCGTATTGCCCGCGACATTGAACACTCCGTGGTGGTTGGTGTGGATAACGCCCGCGACTGGGCGGCGCCCCGCGTTGAAGCTGCCGTCAACTGGGCTGTTCCCCGCATCCAGCACGGCATTGACACCGCTTCCCCCAAGATCCAGGAGGGCCTGAAGAGCGCAGCCCACAACCTGGCGGACGGCGTTGCGACCGTAACCCCGCGGATCCAGGATGGGTTGGCCCACCTCGCGCCGAAGATCCATGACGCTGTGGAAGATGCGACTCCCAGGATCCAGGAAGCACTGAACAAGGCCACCCCGGCCATCGGCCTCGCGCGGGACAAAGTTGTGGTGGAGTACCTGCCCAAGCTGTCCGAACAGCTCGGCCAGGCCTCGGTGGCAGTCCATCACGTCCTGGAGAACGCTCCGGCGCAGGTGGACGCCGTTGCCCAGAAGCTTGCGGACTCGGGTGTTGTCCACAGTGTGCAGGAACAGGCCCAGGCAACTGGCAAGCACATCAAGGTCGTTGCGGACGAGGCCGGTAAGGCTGTCTCCGCGCAGCTCGGCAAGCAGCAGAAGCCCCGGAAGCGTGGACTGCTGATCGTCACCGTCATCGCTGCTGCCGTGGCCGCCGGGGTAGCAGCCTGGAAGGCTGCGAAGCCGGTTGAAGATCCCTGGAAGACACCGTCGCCCGTGACCCCCACACCGTCAACCACTCCCGTGGCATCGGACACGGCTGCGTCGGATGCCACGGCATCGGCAACCGCCGCCACCGCGGCAGCATCCACTGGTCCGGAGAAGCACGCTGCTGACCTGACGCCGGAGGAAGCTGCAGCCGAGGCCGAGCAGGCCACCAAGGACGCCTTCGCCAACGTGGAGGGCACCGTCGCCACCGACGCCAAGACGGCTGTCAAGAACATCGCCGCAAGCCTGGACAAGGACAAGGGCGCCGAATCCAAGGACTCCGGTCTCTAGGAACTCGCGGCAATCACTGCCGGACAAAACACTGAAGGGATCCCGGAAGGGGTCCCTTCAGTGTTTGCCGGGACGTCATCCGGCGCTCAGCCTGACGCGGTGTGGCTGGTGTTAGATTTGAAGTGATGTCTGCCGATAGACCCCTCGCGGGTGCCCTCAAGGATGCTCCGGAACCGCCCGGCGTATCAATCGTCATCCCGGCGTATAACGAGGAAAGCGTGATCCGCCAGTGCCTCATCGCGGCCATCTACCAGTCTGTTCCGGCCAATGAGATCATCGTGGTGGATAACCTGTCCACGGACCGGACGGCGCGGATCGTGCGCCAGATGCAGCAGGAGTACCCGGAAAGCCCCATCATCCTGCTCAAGCAGGACACGGTGCAGGGCCTCATCCCTACCCGCAACTTCGGACTGAACAGCGCCACCTCTGACATCGTGGGCCGCATCGATGCCGACTCGGTGCTGGAGCCCGACTGGGTGGAGCAGGTGCAGAAAGCCTTCATGGACCGGCATGTGCAGGCTGCCACCGGCCCGGTGGTCTATTACGACATGCCCATGCGCCGCTTCGGGCTTAAGGCGGACGACAAAATGCGGCAGCTCATGCTGCGCCTGGCCAAGCACCAGTACCACTTCCTGTTCGGCTCCAACATGGCCCTCCGGCGCACCGCCTGGGAAACCATCCGGGACGAAGCCTGCCTGGATGAGAAGGATGAGATGCATGAAGACATCGACCTCTCACTGCACCTGGCTGAACACGACCTCCACATCCAGTACTGTCCGCAGATGGTCTCCGGCATGTCAGCGCGCCGCCTCGAAGATTCACCGCGGGATTACCGCTACTACGTGACGCGGTTCGACCGCACGTACAAGGCACACAACGTCAAGAAGATGGCCCTGAAGGCACCCATGGTGGTGTTCTTCTCCGTGTATTTCCCGGCCAAGCTGTTGCGCGCAATCCACACGGCCAACGCCGCCCAGGGCGCCAGACGCGTCGGGCTGTAATTACGGACAGCCCGACGGCGGCACGTCAGTCTGTGCCAAGTTCCGCCTCGCGCCGGTGTGCTTCCGCCCGGTCCCGGCGCTGGCCGGCCACCACCACCGTTAGTCCTGCGAGGATCAGCCCCAGGCCCGCGTAAATCCCGGCGGGTAGGGCCTCGGCCAGGAAAACCGCCGCAAGGACGGCAGCGCCGGGGATCTCCAGCAGGATGATCATGGAAACGACCAGCGGGCTCATGGTTGCCAGCAGATGGTTGAACGCCGTATGTCCCACCAGTTGCGCGCAGACGGTGATGGCAAGGATCCCAAGCCAGCCTCCGGCGTCGAACCCTGTCAGTTGCTGGCCGCCCACCAACGCCATGACCGCCACCAAGGCCGCGCACATTCCGTAGCACAGGGCGGTGTACGTCCCGATACCCATGCTCTGCCGCGCCTTTCCGCCGGCCAGCGTGTACAGGCCCGCCAAAGCTCCGCCGGCCAAGGCCAGGATGTCGCCCAGCAGCGCTTCCGGGGACGAGCCCATGTCGAATCCCGTAATGGCCACGACACCGGCAAAGGCGATGCCGAGGCCCGCCAGCACAGGCCAGCGGTGACGGGTGCCGCGGAACAGTTGGAAGACGGCAATCCATGCCGACTGCAGACAGACAAGTGCCGTGGCGGCCGCGACCGACGTCAGCTGGAGCGCCGTGATGAAGCAGGCAAAGTGGAATGCCAGTGCCACGGCCGCAACAACGGACCAGCCCAGCTCGCGGCGCGTGATCTGCGCAAACTGCCTTGGCTCCTTGATGGCCACCGGCGCCGCCATGATGACGGCTGCAAGAGCGTTCCGCCAAAACGCGATGGCCAGTGCCGTCACGGAGGTAGCGCCGAGGGTACCTGCGATCAGGGGCCCGGACGACGCAACGCCCAGCACACCCAGCGCGGCAATGAGGAGGTTCACGCAACAACTCTAGTTTGGCGCGACGCTCGTCCCGCCTCTATCCAGCACCATTGGGGTGTGATTGTCTTGACACATCGTTCCAGTGAGCCGGAGACGGCATACCCAAGGGGATACCCGATTTGAACGCAGCACCTGCCGGCGCTGGCACCAGGCGGAGGCGATCCCTGCTGATCGTTGCCGCGGCTTTCGCGATGGCATTGGTGGTTGTGGTGGTGTGGATCGCAGTTGCCCGTGATGGCGGGGATTCCCGGGGGGAGGACCGGAAAGGCATACCGGCCGTCCATCCGATGCCCCAGGATGTCAGGTCCGGAAACGGCACTGTTCCCTTGAACGGGCGGGTCTACATTGTGGCCGCGCCGGGAACGGACCCGGCGTCAATCAGCGTCATCCAGGACCTTGTGGCAGATGCCGGGGGTATGTCCGAACCCGGGGCCGCCACCGGGAGTCCGGAGGAGGGTTCCTCGGAAGTCCACCTCGGGACTGATGAGGCTGCGGGCACGCTGCTGAAGGACGTGGCGGGAGGGAACCCCGAAACCGTGCAGGACGCCCTGGAGCGCCCGGAAGGTTACGCGATCGCCACCGGAGAGCGGGAGGGGATCCCGACGGCGGTACTCGCCGCGAGCGACGGTGACGGGCTGTTCCATGCCGTGCAGACCCTCCGCCAGCTCGTGAAGGACGGTGCGGTGGCCAGCGTACGGATCAGCGACTGGCCGCTGATGGAAACCCGCGGCGTGATCGAGGGGTTCTACGGCACTCCCTGGTCGCACCAGGCGCGCCTTGATGTCATAGCGTTCGCGGGCCGCCAAAAGATGAACACCTACATCTATTCACCCAAGGACGATCCCTTGCTGCGGGACAAATGGCGGGAGTTGTACACGGACGAGGAGCTGGCGGAGCTGCAGGAACTCATCGCCACGGCCAACGCCAACCATGTCCGCTTCAGCTACGCCCTGTCGCCCGGAATCGACATTTGCTATTCGCGTCGCTCCGATCTTGAGGACGCGCTGGCCAAACTTGAATCCTTGTATTCGCTGGGGGTCAGGTCCTTTGTCATTCCGCTGGATGACATTGCCACCCGCGTGCAGTGTGCGGGGGACCTGGAGGAATTCGGCGCGGGACAGGCCAACCTGGCCAGGGCCCAGGCCCGGTTCCTTAACCGGGTGAATGAACAATTCAGTGCGGCCAAGGAGGGCCTCCAGCCATTGGAAACGGTCCCCACTTTCTATAACGGCTCGGCAAGCAATGCCTACAAGGAAGTGCTGGGCGAATCGCTTGATCCCTCGATCGTGGTGCAGTGGACCGGCGAGGACGTCGTCTCCCACCGCATCACCGCACAGTCCGCACGGGACGCCAGCCGCACCTACGGGACTGCCGGCACACCCCGTGCCCTGGTGGTCTGGGACAACTACCCGGTCAACGACTTTTCCCAGGACCACCTCTTCATGGCTCCCGTCGTTGGCCGTGATGCCACATTGCACCAAACCGTCCGCGGGATGGTCACCAACCCCATGATCCAGCCGTATCTGTCCCTCCCGGCAGTCTTCACGTATGCGGACTTCACCTGGAACGGACCGGCCTACGATCCCAAGGATTCCATGGACGCTGCCTTGGACCTCCTGGCCGGGCCGGACCCTGAGGTGCGCTCGGCAGTCCGCGCCTTCGCTGACCTGAACCAGGAGTGGCAGGATGATCCGCTGACGCCGTCAGCTCCACAGCTGCGTGCTGATATTGAGCGGTTTTGGTCGGATTACGACGCCGGCAGGTCACCTTCAGGGGATCTCCTCGCCAGGGCGCGGCTATTACAGCGGCTGCCCGAGCTGCTGCAACGGATGGCGGTCCCCGGGTTCGCATCCGATGCCTTGCACTGGAGTACCGCGGCCGCTGAGTATGGCCGCGGTGTGGAAGACGCCCTCGAGATGCTGGAGGCCTCCGCACGGAACGATTCCGCAGGAGCGGCTGAGGGCCGGCGGAACGTAGAGCGGGCACTGATGGCTGCCGGCGCAAGAACCCAGCCCACCCTGGAACTGGGCGTGGTCACCCCGATCCTGGGAGACAGCGAACTGAAGACTTTCCTCGAACGGGCACTCGAAACCCTCCCACCCAACTAGGTCGCAGTTAAGCGCGTTTTGAGCCCCCAAAACGCGCACAACTGCGACTTAGTTGGGTGCCGGGGGGACATCGGGGAATGAGTTAAACGAAAAAGTCCCGGCCATTCCTGGCCGGGACTTTCCTTATGGTGGAGGCAAGGGGACTCGAACCCCTAACCCCCTGCTTGCAAAGCAGGTGCGCTACCAATTGCGCCATGCCCCCATAAGAAGCAACCCGTCAATCATACCCCATGCCCGAACTGGTCAAGACCAGTTGGTGCCGGGATCCATTGCTAGTCAACCTTGTCGGTGGACTTGCTCCAGACTTCTTTCCGGGCTTCGGATTCCTGGGCCTTTTTGTAGACCAGGACACCTGCGATTGCCGCTGCTACTGCTACCAGCAACTTCTTCACAAGTACCTCATTCCGTTCAGTTTCCTGAACCTGTTAGGTTCCGTGGGCGTACCAGGACTTGAACCTGGGACCTCTTCGTTATCAGCGAAGCGCTCTAACCGCCTGAGCTATACGCCCCGATGCCTCATCGGGCCGAGATATGACTGTACAGCACATCCCGGCCCGATCTCAAATCGAGGCTTTCGTCCCGCTGCTTTCCGCCGTTTTTCGGCGGATTTTCGCGGTTTTTTGCTAGTCGTCGGTCAGCGTCACGCCGATGCCGCCCACCAACGTTGCCGAAATGTTATAGAGCACTGCGGAGAGCATGGACAGGGCGGTCAGCAGGACCACGTTCACCACGGCGATGATCGTGGCAAAGGATGCCACCTGGCCCAGGGATGCGATCTTCTTCAGCTCGAAACCGCTGCCTTCGGAGCCCGCCAAGGTGCCCAGCAGGCTGTCCACTTGGTTGAAGATGCCTGTGAGATCCAACACGGTCCAGAGAACGATGGCTGCCACCACGGTCACGATCCCGAGTGCCACGGACAGCAGGAACGCCATCTTCAGCACGGACCATGGGTCAACCTTGCTCACCAGCAGGCGTGCGCGGCGGACTTTGGCCTTCGGCGCCGGCTTCACGAGCCCGGGGTTGCCCTGGGCCGGCCTTTGGGCGCCGGCACTGACCGGACGTTGACCCGGCTGGGTCGGACGCTGGCCGGGTGTGCCTGACGGCCGCTGGCCTGCCGATGCGGGGCGTTGGCCCGGCGCGTTCGCCGGCCGTTGTCCGCTCTCCTGGCCTGCGGTTGGCCGCTGCTGCGGCCGGGCCGGCGTCCCGGTCTGTGCGGTGCCCGAGGGCTGCCGGACCCCGCCGGATACACCCGTGCTCGGCTTGGGATATGAGTCCGAATTGCTCACTCGTTACCTCCGGTGTTGTCTTCGTTCAGCTCCGCGCCCGCATCGGTATCCGGGTCTGCGTCGTCTTCCGTTACTGCCGTCGCGACGCCCTCTGAGGCATCGTTGTCTGCAGCCAACGTTACGTCATCGTCCAGTGCGTCCTCGGATTCTTCGCCTTCCAAGCCGCGTTCGCTGTTGCGGGCAACCTCGATGATGCGGTCGTTCTTGTCGGGCTTGGCGAAGATCACGCCCATGGTGTCACGGCCCTTGGCGGGCACGCCACTGACCGCCGAACGGACCACCTTGCCGCCTTCCATGACCACCAGGACTTCGTCTTCTTCCTGCACGATCAGGGCCCCCACGAGGTCACCCCGGTCTTCGGCAAGCTTGGCCACCTTGATGCCCAGGCCGCCACGGCCCTGCAAGCGGTACTCGTCAACAGCTGTTCGTTTGGCATAGCCACCTTCGGTGACCACAAAGACGAACGAGCCGTCCTGGACGACGTCCGCAGCCAGCAATTCGTCGTCTTCACGGAACTTCATACCGGTCACGCCTGAGGTAGCGCGGCCCATGGGACGCAGAGCGTCATCGGTGGCAGTGAAGCGGATGGACTGGCCCTTCCGGGACACCAGCAGGAGGTCGTCGGTTTCGCTGACCAACTGCGCGGATACGAGCTCGTCTTCATCGCGCAGGTTGATGGCGATAACGCCCGCGGAGCGGTTGGTGTCGTAATCTTCCAGACGCGTCTTTTTGACCAGTCCGTTCTTCGTGGCCAGCACCAGGTAAGGTGCCTGCTGGTAATCACGGAGATCCAGTACCTGGGCAATGTGCTCGTCCGGCTGGAAAGCCAGGAGGTTGGCAACGTGCTGGCCCTTTGCGTCGCGGCCACCTTCGGCGAGCTCGTAGGCCTTGGCACGGTAGACCCGGCCCAGGTTGGTGAAGAACAGCAGCCAGTGGTGGGTGGTGGTGACGAAGAAGTGCTCCACAACATCGTCGCCGCGCAGCTGGGCACCCTTGATGCCCTTCCCGCCGCGTTGCTGGGACCGGTAGTTGTCACTGCGCGTGCGCTTGACGTAGCCCCCGCGCGTAATGGTGACCACCATTTCCTCTTCGGGAATGAGGTCTTCCATGGACATGTCGCCGTCAAAGCCCATGAGGATCTGCGTACGGCGGTCGTCGCCATGCTTGGCAACGATCTCGGCAAGTTCCTCGCTGATGATGCCACGCTGGCGTTCCTCGGAAGCGAGGATCGCGTTGTATTCCTCGATCATGGCTTCGAGCTCCGCATGGCGGTCCTGGATCTTCTGGCGTTCCAGGGCGGCAAGGCGACGCAGCTGCATGTCCAGGATGGCACGCGCCTGGAGTTCATCGATGTCCAGGAGTTCCATCAGGCCTTCGCGTGCGGCGTCCGTGGTGTTGGAAGCGCGGATGAGGGCGATGACCTCGTCCAGCATGTCCAGCGCCTTCAGGAGGGCCCGCAGGATGTGGGCTTCTTCTTCGGCCTTGCGCAGGCGGTACCTGGTGCGGCGCGCTATGACGTCCATCTGGTGCGCCACCCAGTGCCGGATAAACGCATCCAGACTCAGGGTCCGCGGCACGCCGTCCACAATGGCCAGCATGTTGGCAGAGAAGTTGTCCTGCAGCTGCGTGTGCTTGTACAGGTTGTTGAGGACCACCTTGGCCACGGCATCCCGCTTCAGGACGATCACGAGCCGCTGGCCTGTGCGGCCCGAGGTCTCGTCGCGGAGGTCGGCGATGCCCTGGATCTTGCCGTCCTTGACGAGTTCGGCGATCTTGATGGCCAGGTTGTCGGGGTTGGCCTGATAGGGAAGCTCCGTAACCACCAGGCAGGTGCGGCCCTGGAGTTCCTCGACGTTGACTACGGCCCGCATCGTGATGGATCCGCGACCGGTCCTGTATGCGTCTTCGATCCCCTTGTGGCCCAGGATGGTGGCACCCGTCGGGAAGTCGGGCCCCTTGATCCGCACCAGGAGTGCTTCAAGGAGTTCCTCGCGGGTGGCGCCGGGATTCTCCAATGCCCACTGCACGCCCTCGGCGACTTCCCGGAGGTTGTGCGGCGGGATATTGGTGGCCATTCCCACGGCAATGCCGGAGGATCCGTTGACCAGCAGGTTGGGGAACCGCGACGGCAGGATGGTGGGTTCCTGGTTCTTGCCGTCGTAGTTGTCCTGGAAGTCGACGGTTTCCTCGTCGATGTCACGGACCATTTCCATGGCCAGCTGGGCCATCTTCGTTTCGGTGTATCGGGGCGCAGCAGCGCCGTCGTTGCCCGGTGATCCAAAGTTTCCCTGGCCCAGGGCAAGCGGGTACCGCATGGTCCAGTCCTGGATGAGACGGACCAGGGCATCGTAGATGGCCATGTCACCGTGGGGGTGGTAGGTGCCCATGACGTCGCCTACCACGCGGGCGCACTTGTTGAAGGCACGGTCCGGGCGGTAGCCGCCGTCGAACATCGCATACAGCACGCGCCGGTGGACCGGCTTCAGGCCATCGCGGACGTCCGGAAGGGCGCGGCCAACAATGACGGCCATGGCGTAGTCAAGGTAGGACCGCTGCATCTCGGTCTGCAGGTCCACCTGTTCGACGCGGTCGGTCAGCAAATCGCCTTCCAAAACCGCATCCGGGACGTCGGTGTTTTCCGCCGGGACTTCGGGAGTTTCGTCACTCATAATGTCATGTTCCGTTTCAGGTATATGTCAGTTCTGGAATATCTCTTGAGCGATGGAGGCCCTAGATATCAAGGAACCTGACGTCCTTGGCGTTCTGCTGGATGAAGTTTCTGCGGGATTCGACGTCTTCGCCCATGAGCACGGAGAAGGTTTGGTCGGCTGCAAGGGCGTCGTCCATGGTGACCTGCAGGAGCGTCCGGCGATCCGGGTCCATGGTGGTGTCCCAGAGTTCCGTGTAGTCCATTTCGCCCAAGCCCTTGTAGCGCTGGATGCCGTTGTCCTTGGGCAGGCGCTTGTTCATGGCGGCACCCTTGCGGATGGTCTCGTCACGCTCTCTGTCACTGAAGACGTAGTCGTGCGCGGCGTTGGACCACTTGATCCTGTACAGCGGCGGCTGGGCCAGGTACACATACCCGTTCTCGATCAAGGGCCGCATGTAGCGGAACAGCAGCGTCATCAGCAGCGTGGTGATGTGCTGGCCGTCGACATCGGCATCTGCCATGAGGACGATCTTGTGGTACCGCAGCTTGGAGATGTCGAAGTCCTCCCCAATGCCCGTACCGAACGCGGTGATCATCGACTGGACTTCGGCGTTGCCGAGCGCCTTGTCCAGCCGGGCGCGTTCCACGTTCAGGATCTTTCCCCGGAGTGGCAGGATGGCCTGGGTCTCAGGGTTGCGTCCACGCTTGGCGGAGCCACCTGCGGAGTCACCCTCCACCAGGTAAACCTCGCACCGCGAAGGATCCTTGGAGGAGCAATCGGACAGCTTCCCTGGCATGCCAAAGGATTCCAGCGGGCTCTTGCGGCGTGCATTGTCACGGGCCTTGCGCGCAGCCATGCGTGCCTGCGCAGCCTGGATGGCCTTGCGGATGACGTCGCGGGCAGGGCCGGGATTGCGTTCCAGCCAGTCACCCAGCTGGTCGGTGACAACGCGCTGCACGAACCCCTTGACTTCGGAGTTGCCCAGCTTGGTCTTGGTCTGGCCCTCGAACTGCGGTTCGGAGAGCTTCACCGAGATCACGGCAGTGAGCCCTTCACGGATGTCATCGCCGGTGAGGTTGTCTTCCTTCTCCTTGATGATGCTCTTCTCGCGCGCGTAGCGGTTGATGAGCGAGGTCATCGCGGCCCGGAACCCCTCTTCGTGGGTACCGCCCTCATGGGTGTTGATGGTGTTCGCGTAGGTGTGGACGCTCTCCGAGTAAGCGGTGGTCCACTGCATGGCGACCTCGACGGCGATGTGCCGCTCAGTGTCTTCGGTTTCGAAGGCGATGACGTCCTCGTGGACGATTTCCACCTTCTTGCTGGAGTTCAGGTGCTTGACGTAATCCAGGAGGCCGTCCGGGTATTCGTACACCACGGTGCGGTGCTCGGCAGCCACTTCGCCCTCGGTGGCAACGGCATCGAGGTCCAAGTCATCATCGCCTTCACCGGCAACGGGACGCTCGTCCGTCAGGGTAATCTTCAGGCCCTTGTTCAGGAACGCCATCTGCTGGAAACGGGCACGGAGGGTCTCGAAGTCGAACTCGGTGGTTTCAAAGATCGAGCCGTCAGGGTAGAACGTCTGGGACGTCCCGGTTTCCTCGGTGGCTTCTCCCTTGACGAGTTCGCCCTGGGGCTTGCCGCCGTCGGCGAATGACATGCGCCAGACATGGCCTTGGCGGCGCACCTCCGTGTTGACCCGGCGGGACAGGGCGTTCACAACGGAGATGCCCACGCCGTGAAGACCGCCGGATACGGCGTACCCGCCGCCGCCGAACTTGCCGCCGGCGTGCAGGATGGTCATGACCACCTCGACCGTGGGCTTGCCTTCGGTGGGGTGGATGTCCACGGGGATACCGCGGCCGTCGTCCACGACCTTGACTCCGCCGTCGGCCTGGAGGGTGACCTCGATGTGGCTGCAGAAGCCGGCCAGGGCCTCGTCGACTGAGTTGTCCACGACTTCGTACACCAGGTGGTGGAGGCCGCGGGGCCCGGTGGAACCGATGTACATGCCGGGACGCTTGCGGACGGCCTCGAGGCCTTCCAGCACGGTGATGTCGCTGGCGCCATACTCCCTTGGGGTTTCCGCAGGGGCGTCGGGGCTGGTAACAGTCTCCTCCGCGGGCTCTACTGCCAAGGTCTCTGCATTGTCGTTAGCCACAGGCGCTTTCGACTCCTCTGTACTCGATGACGGTCGTCCCCGGATCAGGCAGCGGCGAACCGCAGCCGTCAAAGGGCACGTGACTGATTGCGCCGTCTACTGCGACAGAGGGGGTCCCGGATGGCACGGAACTGCATACAGGACCCCAACGGACGTTTCACCGGCGCTCAGTGATCTAGGGCAATTCTATCGTGGAAACCGCCGGATCCCTGCAAATATGGAGGCAGCCGAGAGCTGAATATGCCCGTGGGAGGCCACTGGCCCTATCTGAAACGGCCCTGCGTGGGTGCCGATGGGGGCCTATACGGTCCGGGGGCCTTGAATCGCCCTGCACGCCGTTCAGCCGTACGTGTCCCTGGGTCCACGACCATTGACGCTGCGGCCACCCTTGCGCCAGTTCGGTGCCGAGGGTCCCAGCACCTGAATGCTGGTGACCACACCCTCACCGAGCTCATTCCGGAACTTCCCCAGAAGGCTCGAGCTCAGCAGCCTCAGCTGGGTGGCCCATGCCGTCGAGTCGCACCGGACATGCAACGTGGTGTCCGTAAAGCTCTCAGGCGTACAGTGGGCGGAAATTTCCGGTCCAACCAAGGCGTCCCACTCCGCCATGACCGAGCCCACCGCAACGGGCGAGGTCCAGCCGCGTTCGGCGACCAGCCTGCCCACCACCTTCCCGAGGCCCAAAGGATCCCGTCCAGTGCCATGGAACTGGCTGAAACCACGGGTGTCGCGTACTCCCTTGCGGTTGGCTGCCTGGCCCGGCCTCGGCGCACGCTGGCGCACTTCGCCCCGCGCGGCCGCAGCTTCCCGCACGCGGTTCAGCGCAGCCTGCGCGGCATCGATCTCATCCGGTTCACGGCCGGGTTGGAGTCCGTCGGGACTACCCTTCGCCATCGATGCCTCCCGGAACAACGGTTACGCGCCGTCCGGCCAGCTCCTCGGGGATATCGGCGTCGACGGCGGCTGTCACCAGTACCTGTTCGGCACCGGCCACTATTGCAGCCAGTTTACGACGGCGTTGGACATCGAGTTCAGCGAAAACGTCGTCCAGGATCAGGATTGGTGCCGTGCCGCCGGTGCGGGCGTCATCAAGCATGACGTAGTACGACGCCAGACGCAGCGACAGACACATCGACCACGTTTCGCCGTGTGAGGCGTACCCCTTGGCAGGTGCTTGTCCGAGGACCAGTTCAAGTTCGTCCCGGTGTGGGCCCACCAACGAAATTCCGCGTTCCAGTTCCTTCTTGCGGGACGCTGCAAAGGCTTGGATGTAACGCTCGGTGAGCTGTTCGACGGACAGCACCCGGAGGTCCTCGTACGACGCCGGAGGTTCCGTCGCGCGGTCGGCCGGACCGCCGTCGTCGTCAAGGACGCCCTGGATGGTTGAGCGGTAGACCGCGCCGGCCTCTTTGGACCCGTCCGTCAGTTGGGCGTAGGCGCTGTTGAGGTGCGGACGAAGCCGCTCCACGAGCTCCAGCCGGGCATGAAGAAGTTCAGCTCCGGCCCGCGCCATATGTTGGTCCCACACATCCAGGGTGGCTTCATGCCCTGCTGTGAACTTGCCCGTGCGGGCGGATTTCAACAAGGCATTTCGCTGCTTGAGGACCCTGTCGTAGTCACTTCGGGTGGCGGCGTGGCGCGGAACGAGACTGACCAGGAGCTCATCGAGGAAACGTCGCCGATTGGAAGGATCGCCCTTTACCAGTGCCAGGTCTTCCGGCGCGAAGAGTACGGTCTGGCATATGCCCAGGATGTCCCGGGCCCGCACCGGGTTCCCCCGGTTGATCCGGCCCCGGTTGGCCCGGCCTGCGTTGATTTCGAGCTCGATGATGGTTGATTGTTCGCCCCGGACCAAGCGGGCACGGATCAGGGCCCGTTCGGTGCCGAAGCGAAGCAGTGGCGCGTCCGTGCTGACCCTGTGGGAACTCAGCGTCGCCAGGTAGCCGATGGCTTCCATGAGGTTGGTCTTGCCGATCCCGTTGGACCCCACCAGGACCGTCACCCCGGGGCCAAGCTTCAGATCAACCTGTGCATAACTGCGGAAGTCCGTCAGTGAAAGATGTTCTAGGTACACGCCGTCAGCAGGGCTCCTGCAGCCTAGTTGGCTGGACGGGTGGCGTGTCCGCCGAACTGGTGGCGCAGGGCGGAAACCATCTTCATGGCCGGTGAAACGTCTTCACGGGAAGCAAAGCGCGCAAAGAGGGCAGCCGTGATGGCCGGAGCCGGGACCGCGTTGGCGATCGCTTCTTCCACAGTCCAGCGGCCTTCCCCGGAATCTTCCACGTAGTCGTCGATCGAGGCCAGGCCGGGGTCTTCGTCCAGTGCCTTGACCATCAGGTCCAGCAGCCAGGAACGGACAACCGTACCTTTTTGCCATGCACGGAACGTGCCGGGAAGATCCTTGACGATGTCCTTGGCCGCAAGGAGCTCGTAGCCCTCGGCGTAGGCTTGCATCAGACCGTACTCGATACCGTTGTGGACCATCTTGGCGTAATGGCCGGCGCCGACTCCACCGACATGGACGAAGCTGTCGGCCCGTTCACCTTCGGGCCGGAGCGCATCGAAGACAGGCATGGCGAATTCAATGTCTTCTTCGGCGCCGCCGGCCATGAGGCCGTAACCGTTCTGGAGGCCCCAGACACCACCGGAGACGCCGCAATCGACGAACCGGATGCCCTTTCCGGCGAGGACCGCGCCATGCTTTTGGTCCTCAGTGAACCGGGAGTTGCCGCCGTCGATCACCAGATCGCCGTCGGCGAGTTTTTCGCCGAGTTCGGTGACCACGGCATCGGTGACGGCTCCGGCGGGAACCATGACCCAGACCAAGCGAGGGGTGGGAAGGGCAGCGATGAGTTCGTCCACCGAGGCGACGTCGGTGACGTCCAGGTTTCGGTCATAGCCGGTGACTTCGATGCCGCCGTTCCGCATGCGTTCACGCATGTTGAAGCCCATCTTGCCAAGGCCGATCAGTCCGATGTGCACGGTGTGAACTCTTTTCTGCGAAGGGTGCCGGGCTAGTTGGGAAGTCGGACGGGCATCACCAGGTAGCGGTAATCGTCCTGGTCTTCGCCGTCTGCCTCCGCCTGCGCGGTGATCATGGCGGGCTTGGGAGCTGTGGTGAACGAAAAGCGGACGAACTTGGTCTCGATGACGCTGAGGCCTTCGACCAGGTAGTGGGGGTTGAAGGCCACTGTGATGTCATCACCGGAAAGCTGGGCTTCCAGTTCTTCCGAAGCCTGGGCGTCCTCGCCGGTTCCGGCGTCGAGGTTCAGGAGCCCCTGGGTGAAGGCAAGCCGCACCGGGGTGTTGCGTTCGGCAACAAGCGACACACGGCGAACAGCCTCCACGAGTTCCTGCGTCTGCACCGTGGCATGGATGGGCGTGGATTCGGGGAACAGGGAGCGGATCTTGGGGTAGTCGCCATCCACCAGGAGCGACGTGGTGGTGCGTCCGGCGCTCTCGAACCCAATGAGCCTGCTGTCGTCGTCAGCAAGGGCCAGGTTGATGTCACCACTGCCGCCCAGGGTCTTGGCGACCTCGTTGAGGGTCTTGGATTTCACCAGTGCGCTGGTGGAAATACCCGGGGTGACAGGCTTCCAAGGCACTTCACGCATGGCCAGGCGGTACCGGTCGGTGGCGAGCAACGTGATGAGGTCGTCTTCGATCTCCATCCGAACACCGGTAAGGATCGGCAGGGTGTCGTCCTTGCTTGCGGCGATGATGACCTGGGAAACAGCCTGGGCGAAGGCGTCACCGGGCAACGTTCCGCTGATCGCAGGCAATGCAGGAAGGGCGGGGTACTCGGACTCCGGCATGGTGGCCAGGTGGAAGCTGCTTCGGCGGCAGGTCAAGGTGACTTTGCTGCCGTCGGTCTCTACCTCGACCGGCGCGGAGGGCAGGCTGCGGCAGATGTCGGCCAGAAGGCGCCCGGACACCAGGATGGTGCCTTCAGTGGCGATGTCTGCAGGAATTTCGAGCCTGGCAGAAGTCTCGTAGTCGAAGCTTGAAAGGCTGACTGTTCCGGCTTCCGCCTTGAGGAGGAGGCCCGAGAGTACGGGCACTGGCGGCCGCGGAGACAACGACCGCGCGGTCCATGTAACGGCTTCTGCCAGGACGTCGCGGTCGACTCTGAACTTCACGGAAGGGTGCCGCCTTTCATTGCTGCTGCCATGTAGTGCTGCGGACTTCCTGGTGGGCGCCCGCCAATTCTTCGCGATCCAACCCGGAAACCTGCATGGTCCGCACGCAACGAATGACACAACAGACCCGGGGATGGGAACGCTGCTGACAGCTTAGCCGGAAGATCCGCGATTAACCCATCCCCCACGGGCGCCGCCCCTTATAGGTGGACAGCCGCAGGCTGTCCTTCAGCCTGGCCTTGGGGCCGGCGGGTGTGCGGGAGAACGAGGTTGTTATTTGAGGGATTTCAATTTTTTGGGATTCGTAGTGTTAATAACTGCTGTGGAAACTGTGGATAAGTGGCTCCTGCCGCGCGGTTCCGCGGTTAAGCCCTGTTTACGGCCTGTGCGTTAACTGGGTTTTAAACAGGGTGTGGATGGGGACAACCGGAAGGGGCATTTTTAACGATCCACAGACGGCTTAAGGGTTTTAAGCCCATTAAGCGCGCTTGTCCCCTTAAGAATCCACAGGGTTATCCACATGCGCCTGTTAATAAGGTATGGAGTGCGCGGCCTGATGTGGATTCAGGAGTCCCGTTGCTGCTGCTTGATCCGGTTGGTGAGCTCGGTGACCTGGTTGTAGATCACACGCCGCTCGGCCATGAGTTCGCGGATCTTGCGGTCTGCGTGGATGACGGTGGTGTGGTCCCGGCCGCCGAGCTCCTGTCCGATCTTGGGCAGGGACATGTCCGTGAGTTCGCGGCACAAGTACATGGCGATCTGGCGGGCCGTCACCAAGGTGCGTGTGCGTGACTTGCTGCACAGCTCTTCCATGCTGAGCTTGAAGTAGTCCGCGGTCTGGTCGAGGATCTGCTTGGCCGTGATCTCCTGCGCGCCGTCGTCGGTGATGAGGTCCTTGAGGACCATTTCGGCCAGGGCCACGTCCACGGGCTGCCGGTTCAGGCTGGCGAATGCCGTGACCCTGATGAGGGCGCCTTCGAGTTCACGGATGTTGCTGGAGATCTTGGACGCGATGTACTCCAGGGCGTCGTCCGGCGCGGAAAGTCCTTCGCTCAGGCCTTTTTTGCGGAGGATGGCGATACGGGTTTCAAGTTCCGGCGGCTGGATGTCCGTCAGCAGGCCCCACTCGAAGCGCGAGGTCATGCGGTCCTCGAAGCCGGCAAGCATCTTGGGCGGCTGGTCCGAGGTGATCACAACCTGCTTGTTCGCGTTGTGCAGGGCGTTGAACGTGTGGAAGAACTCTTCCTGGGTCCGGTCCTTGCCGGCAAGGAACTGGATGTCGTCGATCAGCAGCACATCCACGTTGCGGTACGTGGTCTTGAAGCTGGTGCCTTCGTCGTCGCGGATGGAGTTGATGAAGTCGTTGGTGAACTCTTCAGAGTTGACATACCGGACGCGGATGCCGCTGTAGAGCCTGCGGGCGTAGTGTCCGATCGCGTGGAGCAGGTGGGTCTTGCCCAGTCCGGAGTCACCGTAGATGAACAGCGGGTTGTAGGCCTTGGCCGGTGCCTCCGCCACGGCTACGGCCGCCGCGTGGGCGAAACGGTTCGAGGAACCGATCACGAATGTGTCGAAGATGTATTTCGGGTTGAGCCGGCCGAACTCGTGCGACGTGCTGGGAGGGGTCGGCTGGGGCTTGGGCTCTACCGCCAGGTCCGGTGTGGCGGCAAGTTCGACGGCGGGTTCGGGCTCAGCGTGGACAGGCACCAAATCGGTATCAACGTCGATCGCGCACCGGATGTCGTCAGAGAACACGCTGCGCAGGGCGTCATCCAGCGCGTCCTTGACCTGGGTCTGGAGCACTTCCCGGGTCAGCTCGTTGGGAACGGCTACCAGGAGCGTGGAACCAATAAGGCCCTGTGCCTGGGCCAGGATGACGAAACCGCGCTGACGGGGTGTGACCCGGTCGTCCTGCTCCAGCAGGCTCAGCACCCGGCGCCAGGAACTTCCGACAGTATTGGCGTGGTTGGCTTCGTCTACTGTCAT